>NZ_CP027731.1:0-5225000 GCF_003852335.1 Pseudomonas sp. R2-60-08W | reverse complement strand
GGAAGATGTAACGGGGCTCAAACCATACACCGAAGCTACGGGTATCACGTAAGTGATGCGGTAGAGGAGCGTTCTGTAAGCCTGTGAAGGTGAGTTGAGAAGCTTGCTGGAGGTATCAGAAGTGCGAATGCTGACATGAGTAACGACAATGGGTGTGAAAAACACCCACGCCGAAAGACCAAGGTTTCCTGCGCAACGTTAATCGACGCAGGGTTAGTCGGTCCCTAAGGCGAGGCTGAAAAGCGTAGTCGATGGAAAACAGGTTAATATTCCTGTACTTCTGGTTATTGCGATGGAGGGACGGAGAAGGCTAGGCCAGCTTGGCGTTGGTTGTCCAAGTTTAAGGTGGTAGGCTGGAATCTTAGGTAAATCCGGGATTCTAAGGCCGAGAGCTGATGACGAGTTGTCTTTTAGATGACGAAGTGGTTGATGCCATGCTTCCAAGAAAAGCTTCTAAGCTTCAGGTAACCAGGAACCGTACCCCAAACCGACACAGGTGGTTGGGTAGAGAATACCAAGGCGCTTGAGAGAACTCGGGTGAAGGAACTAGGCAAAATGGCACCGTAACTTCGGGAGAAGGTGCGCCGGTGAGGGTGAAGGACTTGCTCCGTAAGCTCATGCCGGTCGAAGATACCAGGCCGCTGCGACTGTTTATTAAAAACACAGCACTCTGCAAACACGAAAGTGGACGTATAGGGTGTGACGCCTGCCCGGTGCCGGAAGGTTAATTGATGGGGTTAGCTAACGCGAAGCTCTTGATCGAAGCCCCGGTAAACGGCGGCCGTAACTATAACGGTCCTAAGGTAGCGAAATTCCTTGTCGGGTAAGTTCCGACCTGCACGAATGGCGTAACGATGGCGGCGCTGTCTCCACCCGAGACTCAGTGAAATTGAAATCGCTGTGAAGATGCAGTGTATCCGCGGCTAGACGGAAAGACCCCGTGAACCTTTACTATAGCTTTGCACTGGACTTTGAATTTGCTTGTGTAGGATAGGTGGGAGGCTTTGAAGCGTGGACGCCAGTTCGCGTGGAGCCAACCTTGAAATACCACCCTGGCAACTTTGAGGTTCTAACTCAGGTCCGTTATCCGGATCGAGGACAGTGTATGGTGGGTAGTTTGACTGGGGCGGTCTCCTCCTAAAGAGTAACGGAGGAGTACGAAGGTGCGCTCAGACCGGTCGGAAATCGGTCGTAGAGTATAAAGGCAAAAGCGCGCTTGACTGCGAGACAGACACGTCGAGCAGGTACGAAAGTAGGTCTTAGTGATCCGGTGGTTCTGTATGGAAGGGCCATCGCTCAACGGATAAAAGGTACTCCGGGGATAACAGGCTGATACCGCCCAAGAGTTCATATCGACGGCGGTGTTTGGCACCTCGATGTCGGCTCATCACATCCTGGGGCTGAAGCCGGTCCCAAGGGTATGGCTGTTCGCCATTTAAAGTGGTACGCGAGCTGGGTTTAGAACGTCGTGAGACAGTTCGGTCCCTATCTGCCGTGGACGTTTGAGATTTGAGAGGGGCTGCTCCTAGTACGAGAGGACCGGAGTGGACGAACCTCTGGTGTTCCGGTTGTCACGCCAGTGGCATTGCCGGGTAGCTATGTTCGGAATAGATAACCGCTGAAAGCATCTAAGCGGGAAACTAGCCTCAAGATGAGATCTCACTGGGACCTTGAGTCCCCTGAAGGGCCGTCGAAGACTACGACGTTGATAGGTTGGGTGTGTAAGCGCTGTGAGGCGTTGAGCTAACCAATACTAATTGCCCGTGAGGCTTGACCATATAACACCCAAGCAATTTGACTACTCCTGACTTTAAAAAAGCAGAAGCATCAGATTGCGGTGTGTGAAGACGCAATGAACCGAAAGTTCGATACTCACAAAACACCGAATTCTATCCCATACCCAATTTGCTGAAGCGAGGCCATCTGGCCACGACTCAGTACCCGAATTTCTTGACGACCATAGAGCATTGGAACCACCTGATCCCATCCCGAACTCAGTAGTGAAACGATGCATCGCCGATGGTAGTGTGGGGTTTCCCCATGTGAGAGTAGGTCATCGTCAAGATTAAATTCCGAAACCCCATTTGCGAAAGCAGATGGGGTTTTGTTTTGGGCGGTCGAAAGTGCCAGGGGTATATATCTCCGGCTGGGGATGTGCGGCCTTTCTATGCAATGCCTCTTCGCATGGCTATTATGCGTGCCTCATTGTGAGGCGATACCTGCATGCTTACGCTGTTAGAACTTCTGAAAGATGGCCGATTCCATTCCGGGGAGGCGCTGGGTGCCGCCCTGGGCGTTAGCCGCAGTGCCGTGTGGAAGCAGCTTCAGCTTCTTGAGGCTGAATTGAATCTACCTATTCATAAGGTGCGTGGTAAGGGATACCAGCTAGCAGCGCCGCTGGTGTTTTTGAATGCAGAAGAGATTGCGCGAAGTGTGCCGTCGGCGCCGTGGCCTATCCACGTTCATGACTCGATTGATTCCACCAATGCTGAGGCGTTGCGCTTGGTGGGTGCTGCGCAAGCCGCGCCGGTTCTGGTATTGGCTGAGCAGCAAACAGCTGGCCGAGGCAGGCGTGGCCGAAAGTGGGTCAGTCCATTCGCCCAAAATATCTATTACAGTCTCGTGCTGCGTATTGAGGATGGCCTCGGGCAATTGGAGGGCTTGAGTCTTGTGGTGGGTTTGGCGGTCATCCAGGCTTTGCGAGAGTCGGGTGTGCAGGGCGCAGCCTTGAAATGGCCAAACGACGTATTGGTCGGGCAGAAGAAGATTGCTGGAATATTGCTGGAGTTAGTGGGGGATCCGGCAGACATCTGTCACGTGGTTGTCGGCATCGGCATCAACGTGAATATGCAGAAGGCCGAGGTTGACCAGCAATGGACGTCGGTACAGCTTGAGACGGGTTCTGCTGCTGATCGTAATGCCTTGGTGGCCCAAGTCAGCTTACAGCTCCAGCGCTACCTGGATCGGCACAGGGAGTCTGGCTTTTCAGCTCTCCAGGAGGAATGGGAGAGCAATCATGCATGGCAAGGGCGGGCGGTATCGCTTATCGCCGGTGTGAGTCGTATTGATGGAGTGGTACTCGGTGTTGACCGTCAAGGTGCGTTGCGCTTGAGCGTTGACGGTGTTGAGAAAACTTACAGCGGTGGTGAGCTAAGCCTGAGGTTGCGTGATGATTCTTGAACTCGACTGTGGGAATAGCTTTATCAAATGGCGAGTGCTGGGTGTCGACAGGGTGGCCGCCGTGGCGGAGGGCGTTGTCGGTTCGAATCTCGCATTGATTGAAAGTCTGAATGCGGTGCCGGACATGTCGCTCACCCGTTGCCGGCTGGTGAGCGTTCGTGCGCTGGAGGAAACAAACAAGCTGGTCGAGACATTGGTCGAGGCTTTTGGCATCACTGTTTCGTGCGCGACATCAGCTGCGCAGATGGCGGGCGTTCGCAATGGCTATGACGATTTCGAGCGGCTTGGTCTTGATCGTTGGCTGGCGATCCTTGGTGGGTACAAGTTGGCGTCAGGCGCTTGCCTGGTGCTGGATTTTGGCACTGCGGCGACTGCCGATTTTATCGATGCACATGGCGAACACTTGGGAGGTTTCATTTGCCCTGGTCTGCCTCTTATGCGCGACCAGCTGCGCACGCATACGCGCAAGATACGCTACGACGACGCTGCTGCTGAGCGTGCTCTGGAACGTCTATCGCCTGGACGTACAACCGCCGAGGCCGTCGAGCGTGGCTGTACACTGATGCTAAGGGGGTTTGTGTTGACACAGATCGAGCTTGCCAGAGGTTATTGGGGAGAAGACTTCACGGTGTTCCTGACGGGTGGAGATGCTGACCTGGTGTTCGACGCTGTGCCGCAGGCGCGGCTTGTTCCTGATCTGGTATTTATTGGTCTGGCAATGGCATGTCCGTTGTTATGAGGTGTTTATGCGTTGGCTGTTCCTGCTTCTACTGATCCTCAACGTCTTTTATTACATATGGCATCAGCAAGAGGCGCCATTGCGCGCCAAGGACGTCACCCCCCTGAGCCTTTATCGTGGCTCCCAGCAGGACATACGATTGCTGAGTGAATCTTCCGAAACGATGGCTCGAAGAGATCGTGCAAAAACGCCCGACACGCAAAATTCCTGCCTGTACATCGGAGGATTTACCGATCAGCGTCAGGCGCAAGCTGTCGAGCAGCGCCTCACCAGCCTGGATATAAAGGTCAAGGTTCAATTGCTGAACATGCCTGAGGCCAGCGGTTACTGGCTTCGAGTGGCCCCTGAAAGCAGGCGCTTGGCGGATGATCTGCCCTTTGAAAACCTTGCTAAGGAATTCAATGAGTTAAAACACAAAATAATGCTGTGCGAAGGCATTGCAACTCTCGAATAGTTTGCATAGAATGGCGCCCGCTTCGCAGTGAAGACCTTCAGAGGCTTTGGTGGGAAGCGACGTCAATGCAGCTAACCTCATAATTTAAATGAGAAAATGCTTGACAGAAGGTCGGCGTGATGTAAAATGCCGGCTCGCTTAGGAGGGGTTCCCGAGCGGCCAAAGGGATCAGACTGTAAATCTGACGTCTACGACTTCGAAGGTTCGAATCCTTCCCCCTCCACCATTTTAGCGTGAGCTGCAAGCTCCGCGGGTATAGTTTAGTGGTAGAACCTCAGCCTTCCAAGCTGATGATGCGGGTTCGATTCCCGCTACCCGCTCCAAGTTTGCAGGTTGTGCACGGTGTTTTGCTCTTGTAGCTCAGTTGGTAGAGCACACCCTTGGTAAGGGTGAGGTCAGCGGTTCAAATCCGCTCAAGAGCTCCATATAACAAGGCAGATATGAAAATATCTGCCTTTGTTTTAACGGCTGCCTCGGCTTGTATCATGTTGTTTCTGGCGTTGGTTGTCAGTTGATTTCAAGTCTGTTGGGGTTGGTTGTTGTAAAGTCTTTTTCGGGCCTGCATAATGGTCGGCCTGATTTTGTTTTAGGTCAGTAGCTCAATTGGCAGAGCGACGGTCTCCAAAACCGTAGGTTGGGGGTTCGATTCCCTCCTGACCTGCCAGATTCACGTGGTGTGTCTGGCTTTCTTTTCACAGGATCTTCATAGATGACTCCTAAGGCTGAAGCTCAAAGCTCTCGTTTCGATCTGTTCAAGTGGCTCGCCGTAGTTGCCTTGGTGGTCGTAGGCGTTGTTGGCAATCAGTACTATTCTGCTTCGCCGATCCTGTACCGCGTTCTCGCTTTGCTTGCCCTTGCTGCTGTAGCTGCCTTTGTAGGTCTGCAGACCGCTAAAGGCAAGTCTTTCGCGGTCCTGGTAAAGGAAGCTCGCACCGAAATTCGTAAAGTCGTTTGGCCGACTCGCCAAGAAACCACACAGACCACATTGATTGTCGTGGCTGTTGTTCTGGTTATGGCGTTGCTGTTGTGGGGGCTTGATTCCCTGCTCGGCTGGCTTGTTTCCTTGATTGTTGGCTAAGGGTGTCCCGTGGCTAAGCGTTGGTACGTTGTGCATGCTTACTCGGGTTACGAGAAGCATGTTATGCGCTCTTTGCTGGAGCGCGTAAAGCTGGCAGGCATGGAAGATGGCTTCGGCGAAATTCTGGTTCCCACTGAAGAAGTGGTTGAAATGCGGAATGGTCAGAAGCGCAAGAGTGAACGCAAGTTCTTCCCTGGCTACGTGCTGGTACAGATGGACATGAACGAAGGTACTTGGCACTTGGTCAAGGACACTCCTCGTGTCATGGGTTTCATTGGCGGTACCGCTGATAAGCCTGCGCCGATCACTGACAAAGAAGCGGAAGCAATTCTGCGTCGTGTTGCTGACGGTAGCGACAAACCTAAGCCGAAGACGTTGTTCGAGCCAGGTGAGGTTGTTCGTGTTACAGACGGTCCGTTCGCTGATTTCAACGGCACTGTCGAAGAAGTTAACTACGAAAAGAGCCGGATCCAAGTGGCAGTGCTCATTTTCGGTCGCTCTACTCCGGTAGAGTTGGAGTTCAGTCAGGTCGAAAAGGTCTAGCTGAGCAAGCATCCCAACCCCGCAGCCTAGGCTGTGGGGTTTTGTCGTCACTGGGATAAACGCGCAAGTAACCGGGGAGCCTTTCGAGGCGTTCGAACCCGTAATTGGAGTGCCTCATGGCCAAGAAGATTACCGCTTACATCAAGCTGCAAGTGAAGGCCGCTCAGGCCAACCCTAGCCCACCCGTCGGTCCAGCTCTGGGTCAGCACGGCGTGAACATCATGGAGTTCTGCAAGGCTTTCAACGCCCGTACTCAGGGTCTTGAGCCAGGTCTGCCGACTCCAGTGATCATCACTGTATACAGCGACCGTAGCTTCACTTTCGAAACCAAGTCGACTCCGGCTTCGGTTCTTCTGAAGAAAGCTGCCGGTCTGACTAGCGGTTCCGCTCGTCCGAACACCGTTAAGGTTGGCACCGTAACTCGTGCTCAGCTGGAAGAAATCGCGAAAACCAAAAACGCGGATCTGACTGCAGCTGATATGGATGCAGCCGTGCGTACCATCGCCGGTTCTGCTCGTAGCATGGGCCTTAACGTGGAGGGTGTGTAATGGCTAAGCTGACCAAGCGCCAAAAGGCTATCGCCGGCAAAATCGAAGCGGGCAAGGCCTACAATTTTGTAGACGCTGCTGCTCTGCTGACCGAGCTGTCGACTGTCAAGTTCAGCGAGTCCGTTGACGTTGCTGTGAATCTGGGCGTTGACCCACGTAAATCCGACCAGGTCGTTCGTAGCGCTACTGTGCTGCCACACGGTACTGGCAAGACCGTACGTGTTGCTGTCTTCACCCAAGGTCCGGCCGCTGAAGCTGCTCTGGCCGCTGGCGCCGATCGCGTTGGCATGGACGACCTGGCTGCCGAAATGAAAGGCGGCGACCTGAACTATGACGTCGTTATTGCCTCCCCGGATGCAATGCGCGTTGTAGGTCAGTTGGGTCAGATCCTGGGTCCACGTGGCCTGATGCCTAACCCTAAAGTCGGCACCGTAACGCCAGACGTAGCTACCGCGGTTAAAAACGCCAAGGCTGGTCAAGTTCGTTATCGCACCGACAAAAACGGCATCATTCACACCTCCGTTGGCAAGGTCGGCTTCGATGCCGTCAAGCTGAAGGAAAACGTTGAAGCTCTGATCGCTGATCTGAAGCGTATCAAGCCTGCTTCCTCGAAAGGTATCTACGTCAAGCGCGTTACCCTGAGCACCACTATGGGCCCAGGTCTGGTCATCGACCAAGGCTCGCTGGACGTATAAGACACAGGTTGGCGCAAGTGATTGCGCCAATTGAAAGATTGGGGTCCCTGCCTGGCGGGGGCTATCCAAGACCGTAGGCGACGCAAGTCTTAAACCAACAAGCCTACGCAGATGGTGCTCCCGGTTCCTTACCGAATCAGACACCAAAACGACATCAGGCCTAGGCCGGATGAAACGGTAACAAGCAGGAGTTAAACCCGTGGCAATTAATCTCGAAGACAAGAAGGCCATCGTCGCTGAAGTCAACGAGGCTGCCAAAGCTGCTCTGTCCGCTGTCGTGGCTGATGCCCGTGGTGTGACAGTAGGCGCTATGACCGGACTCCGTAAAGAGGCTCGTGAAGCTGGCGTGTACGTACGTGTTGTACGTAACACCTTGCTCAAGCGCGCCGTTGCTGACACTGAATACAGTGTGCTCAACGACGTGTTCACCGGCCCGACTCTGATCGCGTTCTCCAAAGATCATCCAGGCGCTGCTGCCCGTTTGTTCAAGGAATTCGCCAAGAGTCAGGACAAGTTCGAGATCAAGGCAGCTGCGTTCGAGGGCAAGTTCCTCGCAGCTAACCAAATCGACGTACTGGCAACACTGCCGACCCGCGACGAAGCCATTTCGCAGCTGATGAGCGTGATTCAAGGCGCTACCAGCAAGCTGGCTCGTACTCTGGCTGCAGTTCGCGAGCAAAAAGAAGCTGCCGCAGCCTAAGGCTGAGCAACGTCTCTCGCGTATTTTTGTTTATTTCGATGGCCGCGTAGGCCGTCCCCCAATTCAGGAAATACAGCAATGTCTATCTCCCAAGACGATATCCTCAACGCCGTAGCTGAAATGTCGGTTCTGCAGGTTGTTGAGCTGATCAAAGCTTTCGAAGAAAAATTCGGCGTTTCCGCTGCCGCTGCTTCCGCTGGCCCAGCTGTTGCTGCTGTCGCTGCTGAAGAGCAAACCGAATTCAACGTCATGCTGCTGGAAGCTGGCGAGAAGAAAGTAAACGTGATCAAGGCAGTACGTGAACTGACCGGTCTGGGCCTGAAAGAAGCCAAGGCTGTAGTTGACGGCGCTCCTGCCCAGGTTCTGGAAGCTGTGTCGAAAGACGCTGCTGACAAAGCCAAAGCTACTCTGGAAGAAGCAGGCGCTAAAGTCGAGCTGAAGTAAGCATCGACCTTGCGTCTCCAGCCCACGCTTTAAGCTGAAGGCTGATGGCTGGTGGCTCTTGCCACCGGCCTTTTTCCGTTCTTGGCTGACGACTCGGTCGCCGCCATTAACGCGCTGTAGCCACCCGATGCGGTGGTGCAAACCATGGGGTTTGCAAGATTTTCTGGCTGCTCCCGTCGGGAGGGCCAAACAAGCAGGTGACCAAGCTGGGGAACGCTGATGGCTTACTCATATACTGAGAAAAAACGTATCCGCAAGGACTTTAGCAAGTTGCCGGACGTCATGGATGTCCCGTACCTTCTGGCTATCCAGCTGGATTCGTATCGTGAATTCTTGCAGGCGGGAGCGACCAAAGATCAGTTCCGCGACGTGGGCCTGCATGCGGCCTTCAAATCCGTTTTCCCGATCATCAGCTACTCCGGCAATGCTGCGCTGGAGTACGTCGGTTATCGCCTGGGCGAACCGGCATTTGATGTCAAAGAATGCGTGTTGCGCGGTGTTACGTACGCCGTACCTTTGCGGGTAAAAGTCCGTCTGATCATTTTCGACAAAGAATCGTCGAACAAAGCGATCAAGGACATCAAAGAGCAAGAAGTCTACATGGGCGAAATCCCACTGATGACTGAAAACGGTACCTTCGTTATCAACGGTACCGAGCGCGTAATCGTTTCCCAGCTGCACCGTTCCCCGGGCGTGTTCTTCGACCACGACCGCGGCAAGACGCACAGCTCCGGTAAGCTCCTGTACTCCGCGCGGATCATTCCGTACCGCGGTTCGTGGTTGGACTTCGAGTTCGACCCGAAAGACTGCGTGTTCGTGCGTATCGACCGTCGTCGCAAGCTGCCGGCCTCGGTACTGCTGCGCGCGCTCGGCTATACCACTGAGCAAGTGCTGGACGCCTTCTACACCACCAACGTATTCAGCCTGAAGGATGAAACCCTCAAGCTGGAGCTGATCGCTTCGCGTCTGCGTGGTGAAATTGCCGTCCTGGACATCCAGGATGAAAAAGGCAAGGTCATTGTTGAAGCTGGCCGTCGTATTACCGCGCGCCACATCAACCAGATCGAAAAAGCCGGCCTCAAAGAGTTGGAAGTGCCGCTGGACTACGTCCTGGGCCGCACTACCGCCAAGGTCATCGTTCACCCGGCTACAGGCGAAATCCTGGCTGAGTGCAACACCGAGCTGAACACCGAGATCCTGGCCAAAATTGCCAAGGCCCAGGTCGTTCGCATCGAGACCCTGTACACCAACGACATCGACTGCGGTCCGTTCATCTCCGACACGCTGAAGATCGACTCCACCAGCAACCAATTGGAAGCGCTGGTCGAGATCTATCGCATGATGCGTCCTGGTGAGCCGCCAACCAAAGACGCTGCCGAGACCCTGTTCAACAACCTGTTCTTCAGCCCTGAGCGCTATGACCTGTCTGCGGTCGGCCGGATGAAGTTCAACCGTCGTATCGGTCGTACCGAAATCGAAGGTTCGGGCGTGCTGTGCAAGGAAGACATCGTCGCGGTACTGAAGACCCTGGTCGACATCCGTAACGGCAAAGGCATTGTCGATGACATCGACCACCTGGGTAACCGTCGTGTTCGCTGCGTAGGCGAAATGGCCGAGAACCAGTTCCGCGTTGGCCTGGTACGTGTTGAGCGTGCGGTCAAAGAGCGTCTGTCGATGGCTGAAAGCGAAGGCCTGATGCCGCAAGACCTGATCAACGCCAAGCCAGTGGCTGCAGCGGTGAAAGAGTTCTTCGGCTCCAGCCAGCTCTCGCAGTTCATGGACCAGAACAACCCGCTCTCCGAGATCACCCATAAGCGCCGTGTCTCTGCACTGGGCCCGGGCGGTCTGACTCGTGAGCGCGCTGGCTTTGAAGTCCGTGACGTACACCCGACGCATTACGGTCGTGTATGCCCGATCGAAACGCCGGAAGGTCCGAACATCGGTCTGATCAACTCCCTGGCCGCTTATGCGCGCACCAACCAGTACGGCTTCCTTGAGAGCCCGTACCGTGTGGTGAAAGAGGGTCTGGTCACTGACGAGATCGTGTTCCTGTCCGCCATCGAAGAAGCTGATCACGTGATCGCTCAGGCTTCGGCCACGATGAACGACAAGAAAGTCCTGATCGACGAGCTGGTAGCCGTTCGTCACTTGAACGAGTTCACCGTCAAGGCGCCGGAAGACGTCACCTTGATGGACGTATCGCCCAAGCAGGTAGTTTCGGTTGCAGCGTCGCTGATCCCGTTCCTGGAGCACGATGACGCCAACCGTGCGTTGATGGGTTCCAACATGCAGCGTCAAGCTGTACCGACCCTGCGCGCCGACAAGCCGCTGGTAGGTACCGGCATGGAGCGTAACGTAGCCCGTGACTCCGGCGTTTGCGTCGTGGCTCGTCGTGGCGGCGTGATCGACTCCGTTGATGCCAGCCGTATCGTGGTTCGTGTTGCAGATGACGAAGTTGAAACCGGTGAAGCCGGCGTCGACATCTACAACCTGACCAAATACACCCGTTCGAACCAGAACACCTGCATTAACCAGCGTCCGCTGGTGCGTAAGGGTGACCGCGTTCAGCGTAGCGACATCATGGCCGATGGCCCGTCCACCGACATGGGTGAGCTGGCACTGGGTCAGAACATGCGCATCGCGTTCATGGCCTGGAACGGTTACAACTTCGAAGACTCCATCTGCCTGTCGGAACGAGTTGTTCAAGAAGATCGCTTTACCACGATCCACATCCAGGAATTGACCTGTGTGGCGCGTGACACCAAGCTTGGGCCAGAGGAAATCACTGCAGACATCCCGAACGTGGGTGAAGCTGCACTGAACAAGCTGGACGAAGCCGGTATCGTTTATGTAGGTGCTGAAGTTGGCGCTGGCGACATCCTGGTCGGTAAGGTCACTCCGAAAGGCGAGACCCAGCTGACTCCGGAAGAGAAGCTGTTGCGTGCCATCTTCGGTGAAAAAGCCAGCGACGTTAAAGACACTTCCCTGCGTGTACCTACCGGTACCAAGGGTACTGTCATCGACGTACAGGTCTTCACCCGTGACGGCGTTGAGCGTGATGCTCGTGCGCTGTCCATCGAGAAGACTCAACTCGACGAGATCCGCAAGGACCTCAACGAAGAGTTCCGTATCGTTGAAGGCGCGACCTTCGAACGTCTGCGCTCCGCTCTGGTAGGCCACAAGGCTGAAGGCGGCGCAGGTCTGAAGAAAGGTCAGGACATCACCGACGAAATCCTCGACGGTCTTGAGCACGGCCAGTGGTTCAAACTGCGCATGGCTGAAGATGCTCTGAACGAGCAGCTCGAGAAGGCCCAGGCCTATATCGTTGATCGCCGCCGTCTGCTGGACGACAAGTTCGAAGACAAGAAGCGCAAACTGCAGCAGGGCGATGACCTGGCTCCAGGCGTGCTGAAAATCGTCAAGGTTTACCTGGCAATCCGTCGTCGCATCCAGCCGGGCGACAAGATGGCCGGTCGTCACGGTAACAAGGGTGTGGTCTCCGTGATCATGCCGGTTGAAGACATGCCGCACGATGCCAATGGCACCCCGGTCGACGTTGTCCTCAACCCATTGGGCGTACCTTCGCGTATGAACGTTGGTCAGATCCTCGAAACCCACCTGGGCCTCGCGGCCAAAGGTCTGGGCGAGAAGATCAACCGTATGATCGAAGAGCAGCGCAAGGTCGCAGACCTGCGCAAGTTCCTGCACGAGATCTACAACGAGATCGGCGGTCGCAACGAAGAACTGGACACCTTCACCGACCAGGAAATCCTGGATCTGGCGAAGAACCTGCGCGGCGGCGTTCCAATGGCTACCCCGGTGTTCGACGGTGCCAAGGAAAGCGAAATCAAGGCCATGCTGAAACTGGCAGACCTGCCGGAAAGCGGCCAGATGCAGCTGTTCGACGGCCGTACCGGCAACAAGTTCGAGCGCCCGGTTACTGTTGGCTACATGTACATGCTGAAGCTGAACCACTTGGTAGACGACAAGATGCACGCTCGTTCTACCGGTTCGTACAGCCTGGTTACCCAGCAGCCGCTGGGTGGTAAGGCTCAGTTCGGTGGTCAGCGTTTCGGGGAGATGGAGGTCTGGGCACTGGAAGCATACGGTGCTGCATACACTCTGCAAGAAATGCTCACAGTGAAGTCGGACGATGTGAACGGTCGTACCAAGATGTACAAAAACATCGTGGACGGCGATCACCGTATGGAGCCGGGCATGCCCGAGTCTTTCAACGTGTTGATCAAAGAAATTCGTTCCCTCGGCATCGATATCGATCTGGAAACCGAATAACACGTGACGCGAATCGAGAGCGGGGCAGTGATGCCCGCTCTCTGCTCCGCCAGGAGGAAAGGCCTTGAAAGACCTACTGAATTTGCTGAAAAACCAGGGTCAAGTCGAAGAGTTCGACGCCATCCGTATTGGACTGGCATCGCCTGAGATGATCCGTTCGTGGTCGTTCGGTGAAGTTAAAAAGCCGGAAACCATCAACTACCGTACGTTCAAACCTGAGCGTGACGGCCTGTTCTGCGCCAAGATCTTTGGCCCGGTAAAGGATTACGAGTGCCTGTGCGGTAAGTACAAGCGCTTGAAGCACCGTGGTGTGATCTGCGAGAAGTGCGGCGTTGAAGTTGCGCTGGCCAAGGTTCGTCGTGAGCGCATGGCGCACATCGAACTGGCTTCGCCGGTTGCCCACATCTGGTTCCTGAAATCGCTGCCGTCCCGTATCGGCTTGCTGATGGACATGACCCTGCGTGATATCGAACGCGTTCTCTACTTCGAGAGCTATGTCGTTATCGACCCAGGCATGACCACCCTTGAAAAAGGTCAGCTGCTGAACGACGAGCAGTACTTCGAAGCGCTGGAAGAGTTCGGTGATGATTTCGATGCCCGCATGGGTGCCGAAGCTGTCCGCGAACTGCTGCACGCTATCGACCTGGAACACGAGATTGGCCGTCTGCGCGAAGAAATTCCGCAAACCAACTCCGAAACCAAGATCAAGAAACTGTCCAAGCGTCTGAAGTTGATGGAAGCCTTCCAGGGTTCCGGCAACTTGCCAGAGTGGATGGTGCTGACCGTTCTGCCGGTTCTGCCGCCAGATCTGCGTCCGCTGGTACCGTTGGACGGTGGTCGTTTCGCGACGTCCGACCTCAACGACCTGTACCGCCGCGTGATCAACCGTAACAACCGCTTGAAGCGCCTGCTTGATCTGTCCGCTCCGGACATCATCGTGCGCAACGAAAAGCGTATGTTGCAAGAAGCGGTCGACGCCTTGCTCGACAACGGTCGTCGTGGCCGCGCTATCACGGGTTCCAACAAGCGTCCTCTGAAATCCCTGGCTGACATGATCAAGGGTAAGCAAGGTCGTTTCCGTCAGAACTTGCTCGGTAAGCGTGTTGACTACTCCGGTCGTTCGGTAATTACCGTAGGCCCGACCCTGCGTCTGCACCAGTGCGGTCTGCCTAAGAAGATGGCGCTCGAGCTGTTCAAGCCGTTCATCTTCGGCAAGCTGGAAATGCGCGGTCTCGCGACCACCATCAAAGCGGCCAAGAAAATGGTCGAGCGCGAGCTGCCAGAGGTTTGGGACGTTCTCGCTGAAGTGATTCGCGAACACCCGGTTCTCCTCAACCGTGCACCGACCCTTCACCGTCTGGGTATCCAGGCGTTTGAACCGGTACTGATCGAAGGCAAGGCTATCCAGCTGCACCCTCTGGTCTGTGCTGCGTACAACGCCGACTTCGACGGCGACCAAATGGCCGTGCACGTTCCGCTGACACTGGAAGCCCAGTTGGAAGCGCGTGCGTTGATGATGTCGACCAACAACATCCTGTCGCCAGCCAACGGTGAGCCAATCATCGTTCCGTCGCAGGACGTTGTATTGGGTCTGTACTACATGACCCGCGAAGCGATCAACGCCAAGGGTGAAGGTCGTGTGTTCGCTGACCTGCAGGAAGTTGACCGTGTGTTCCGTGCCGGCGAAGCCGCACTGCACGCCAAGGTCAAAGTGCGGATTCACGAAACCGTCAACGACCGTGACGGCGGCAGCGTGAGCAATGTTCGTATCGTCGACACGACTGTCGGCCGTGCGCTGTTGTATCAGGTTGTACCAAAAGGTTTGTCGTACGACGTCGTCAACCTGCCAATGAAGAAAAAGGCGATCTCCAGGCTGATCAACCAGTGCTACCGCGTGGTTGGTTTGAAAGAGACCGTGATCTTCGCTGACCAGTTGATGTACACCGGTTTTGCTTATTCGACCATTTCCGGCGTTTCCATCGGTGTTAACGACTTTGTTATCCCAGATGAAAAAGCTCGCATCATCGCGGCTGCAACCGATGAAGTGAAAGAGATCGAGAGCCAGTACGCCTCCGGCCTGGTAACCCAGGGCGAGAAGTACAACAAGGTGATCGACCTTTGGTCCAAGGCCAACGACGAAGTTTCCAAGGCGATGATGGCCAACCTCTCGAAAGAGAAAGTCATCGACCGTCACGGCGACGAAGTTGACCAGGAATCCTTCAACTCGATGTACATGATGGCCGACTCGGGCGCACGGGGTTCTGCTGCGCAGATCCGTCAGCTCGCCGGTATGCGTGGCCTGATGGCCAAACCGGACGGTTCCATCATCGAAACGCCGATTACAGCGAACTTCCGTGAAGGGTTGAGCGTACTCCAGTACTTCATCTCTACTCACGGTGCTCGTAAAGGTCTGGCGGATACCGCGTTGAAAACCGCTAACTCCGGTTACCTGACACGTCGTCTGGTAGACGTTGCCCAGGATCTGGTTGTAACCGAGATCGATTGCGGCACCGAGCATGGCCTGGTGATGACTCCGCACATCGAAGGCGGTGACGTTGTAGAGCCACTGGGTGAGCGCGTATTGGGTCGTGTTATTGCCCGTGACGTCTTCAAGCCGGGTACCGAGGAAGTTATCGTTCCTGCCGGCACTCTGGTAGACGAGAAGTGGGTCGAGTTCATCGAACTCAACAGCATCGACGAAGTGATCGTTCGTTCGCCGATCAGCTGTGAAACCCGCTATGGCATCTGCGCCAAGTGCTACGGTCGTGACTTGGCTCGTGGTCACCAGGTGAACATCGGTGAAGCGGTCGGCGTTATCGCTGCCCAGTCTATCGGTGAGCCGGGTACCCAGCTCACCATGCGTACGTTCCACATCGGTGGTGCGGCAAGCCGGACCTCCGCAGCCGACAGCGTTCAGGTGAAGAATGGCGGTACTGTCCGTCTGCACAACCTGAAACACGTTGAGCGAGTGGATGGCCACTTGGTTGCTGTGTCCCGTTCCGGTGAGCTGGCAATCGCTGATGACTACGGTCGTGAGCGTGAGCGTTACAAGCTGCCGTACGGTGCTGTGATTTCGGTTAAAGAAGGTGACAAGGTCGACGCTGGCGCAATCGTGGCCAAGTGGGATCCGCACACTCACCCAATCGTTACCGAAATGAAAGGTACCGTGACCTACGTGGGCATGGAAGAAGGCATCACGATCAAGCGTCAGACTGACGAATTGACCGGTATGACCAACATTGAAGTACTCGACGCGAAAGATCGTCCAGCTGCCGGTAAAGACATCCGTCCTGCCGTGAAGATGGTCGATGACAACGGCAAGGACTTGTTGCTGCCAGGCACTGACGTAATCGCTCAGTACTTCCTGCCAGCCAACGCCCTGGTCGGTGTAGCGGATGGTGCGAAGATCGCGATCGGTGATGTTATCGCGCGTATCCCGCAAGAAACTTCGAAGACTCGAGACATCACCGGTGGTCTGCCGCGTGTTGCCGACTTGTTCGAAGCTCGTCGTCCGAAAGAAGCGTCGATTCTGGCTGAAGTCAGCGGCACCATCGCGTTCGGTAAAGAGACCAAGGGCAAGCGTCGTCTGGTCATTACCCCGAACGACGGTAGCGATCCGTACGAAGAGCTGATTCCGAAGTGGCGTCACCTGAACGTCTTCGAAGGCGAACAGGTAAACCGCGGCGAAGTTATCTCCGACGGCCCGAGCGACCCACACGATATCCTGCGTCTGCTGGGTGTGAGTGCGCTGGCCAAGTACATCGTTAACGAGATCCAGGACGTTTATCGTCTGCAAGGCGTGAAGATCAACGATAAGCACATCGAGACCATCCTGCGTCAGATGTTGCGTAAAGTTGAAATCGCTGAATCCGGCGATTCCAGTTTCATCAAGGGCGACCAGATGGAATTGACTCACGTACTCGTAGAGAACGAGCGTCTGGCTGGCGACGAGAAATTCGTTTCCAAGTTCACTCGCGTGCTGCTGGGTATCACCAAGGCGTCGTTGTCCACTGAGTCGTTCATCTCGGCGGCCTCCTTCCAGGAGACCACTCGCGTACTGACCGAAGCAGCGGTAACCGGCAAGCGCGATTACCTGCGCGGCCTGAAAGAAAACGTGGTCGTGGGTCGTCTGATCCCGGCCGGTACCGGTTTGGCCTATCACAGCGAGCGTAAACGTCGCCGTGACGCTGACAAGCCGTTGCGCGTAAGCGCCAGTGAAGTGGAAGCTGCACTGACCGAAGCGCTGAACTCAAGCGGTAACTGAGTTCTGCGATAAATAAGTCCGGGCCCTGGCAGCCCCATTCGTCGGATCGAGGCATTTTTGCCCCGGTTCGACGGGCGGGGAGGTCGGGGCCTTGCCTTGACTGGGGGCAAGATCCTCTTTAGACTCTTGTACCCCTAAATTTGGCGGGAATTCGTTCCTGCCATTTTGCTTTTCTTGCAAGACAATAGCGTCGCAAGACAACAGTGGAGCTAGTAGATGGCAACTATCAACCAGCTGGTACGTCAGCCGCGTAAGCGTATCGTCGAGAAATCCGACGTGCCTGCGCTGCAGAACTGCCCGCAACGTCGTGGCGTATGCACCCGTGTGTATACCACCACGCCGAAAAAACCTAACTCGGCACTGCGTAAAGTATGCCGTGTGCGCCTGACCAACGGTTTCGAGGTTTCCTCGTACATCGGCGGTGAAGGCCACAACCTGCAAGAGCACAGCGTGGTACTGATCCGCGGCGGTCGTGTAAAAGACTTGCCAGGTGTTCGTTATCACACCGTACGCGGCTCCTTGGATACTTCCGGCGTTAAAGGTCGTAACCAGGGTCGTTCGAAGTACGGTACCAAGAAGCCTAAGTAGTAACGGCTTTTTGTAAACCTGAATCATCTTATTTTCTGAGTCGATAAGAGTAAGGTCGGAGGCGTCCCGAAAGGGCACCGATTCCGAGCGAACCTGAAGACCGTTTGAGGGCTTATCCATGCCAAGAAGACGCGTAGCAGCCAAGCGCGAAGTGCTTGACGATCCAAAATACGGAAGCCAAATTCTGGCCAAGTTCATGAACCACGTAATGGAAAGCGGCAAGAAAGCCGTTGCCGAGCGTATCGTTTATGGCGCGCTGGAAAAGGTTAAAGAACGCAAGAACAGCGACCCCCTGGAAATCTTCGAGAAAGCTCTCGACGCCATCGCTCCGCTGGTCGAAGTGAAGTCGCGCCGTGTAGGCGGTGCTACTTACCAGGTTCCGGTTGAAGTTCGTCCGTCCCGTCGTAACGCTCTGGCAATGCGCTGGTTGGTAGACTTCGCCCGTAAGCGCGGCGAGAAGTCTATGGCCCTGCGTTTGGCCGGCGAACTGTTGGACGCTGCTGAAGGTAAAGGTGCTGCTGTTAAGAAGCGTGAAGACGTGCACCGTATGGCTGAAGCTAACAAAGCTTTCTCGCACTACCGCTTCTAATTTTAGCTTCACTAATTTTGCGAGGGCTTTATGGCTCGTACTACTCCGATTAGCCGCTACCGTAATATCGGTATCGTCGCTCACGTGGATGCTGGTAAAACCACCACCACCGAGCGCGTACTGTTTTACACCGGCAAAAGTCACAAGATGGGCGAGGTGCATGACGGCGCCGCGACCACAGACTGGATGGTTCAGGAGCAGGAGCGTGGTATTACCATTACTTCTGCTGCTATTACCGCCTTCTGGAAAGGTTCCGAGAAGCAGTACAAAGACGAGCACCGCTTCAACGTAATCGATACCCCGGGTCACGTAGACTTCACCATTGAAGTTGAACGTTCCCTGCGCGTACTCGACGGCGCTGTCGTTGTGTTCTGTGGTACCTCGGGTGTTGAGCCACAGTCGGAAACCGTATGGCGTCAAGCCAACAAATACGGCGTTCCACGTCTTGTTTACGTAAACAAGATGGACCGTGCTGGTGCCAACTTCCTGCGCGTGATCGGTCAGATCAAGCAGCGTCTGGGTCACACTCCGGTGCCGATCCAGTTGGCTATCGGTTCCGAAGATAATTTCCAGGGCCAGATCGATCTGCTGACCATGGAAGCTGTCTACTGGAACGATGCCGACAAAGGTATGGTTCCTGTTCGCAAGCCTATCCCTGCTGAACTGCAGGAACTGGCTGACGAATGGCGCAACAACATGGTTGAAGCTGCGGCCGAAGCCAACGAAGAGCTGATGAACAAGTACCTCGAAGGTGAAGAGCTCACCAACGTGGAAATCAAGGCTGCTCTGCGTCAGCGTACTATCGCTGGTGAGATCGTCTTGGCTGTTTGTGGCTCCTCGTTCAAGAACAAGGGCGTTCCCCTGGTTCTCGATGCTGTGATCGACTACCTGCCGGCACCGGTTGATATTCCTGCCATCAAGGGTACCGACCCGGATGACGAGACTATCGAGCTGGAGCGTCATGCAGACGACGCAGAACCGTTTTCCGCTCTGGCATTTAAAATTGCCACTGACCCATTCGTGGGTACCTTGACCTTCGTCCGCGTTTACTCGGGCGTGTTGAACTCCGGCGACGGCGTAATCAACTCGGTTAAAGGCAAGAAAGAGCGCGTGGGTCGTATGGTGCAAATGCACGCAAACGCCCGCGAAGAGATCAAGGAAGTACGCGCTGGTGACATCGCGGCCTTGATCGGCATGAAGGACGTCACCACCGGTGAAACCTTGTGCAACGCTGACAAGCCAATCATCCTGGTTCGCATGGACTTCCCGGAGCCGGTTATTTCGGTTGCTGTTGAGCCTAAGACCAAGGATGACCAGGAAAAAATGGGTATCGCTCTGGGCAAGCTTGCTCAGGAAGATCCATCTTTCCGCGTCAAGACTGATGAAGAGACTGGTCAAACGATCATCTCGGGCATGGGCGAGCTTCACCTGGACATCCTGGTTGACCGGATGCGCCGTGAGTTCAACGTCGAAGCCAACATCGGTAAGCCTCAGGTTTCCTATCGTGAGCGCATCACGAAGAGCTGTGAAATCGAAGGCAAGTTCGTTCGTCAGTCCGGCGGTCGTGGTCAGTTCGGTCACTGCTGGATCCGTTTTGCTCCTGCTGACGAAGGTCAGGAAGGTCTGCAATTCGTGAACGAAGTAGTAGGTGGTGTTGTTCCTAAGGAATACATCCCTGCTATCCAGAAGGGTATCGAAGAGCAGATGAAGAACGGTGTTGTTGCCGGCTATCCGCTGATCGGCCTGAAAGCAACCGTTTTTGACGGTTCTTACCACGACGTCGACTCCAACGAGATGGCGTTTAAGGTGGCTGCCTCCATGGCAACCAAGCAACTGGCCCAGAAGGGCGGTGGTGAGTTGCTTGAGCCAATCATGGCGGTAGAAGTTGTTACACCTGAAGACTATATGGGTGATGTCATGGGCGACCTTAACCGTCGTCGCGGCATGATCTTGGGTATGGAAGACACGGTTTCCGGCAAAGTGATTCGCGCCGAGGTTCCGTTGGGTGAGATGTTCGGTTATGCGACCGACGTTCGCTCCATGTCTCAGGGTCGCGCAAGCTACTCTATGGAATTCAAAAAATACAACACAGCTCCGGCGCACATCGCTGAAACTGTATCCAAAAAACAAGGCTGATTCAGTCCTTTAGGCAAGGAGTTAATTGTCGTGGCTAAAGAAAAATTTGATCGTTCCCTACCGCACGTCAACGTTGGCACTATCGGTCACGTTGACCACGGTAAAACCACTCTGACTGCTGCTCTGACTCGCGTTTGCTCCGAAGTATTCGGTTCCGCAATCGTTGATTTCGATAAAATCGACAGCGCACCAGAAGAAAAAGCTCGTGGTATCACCATCAACACCGCGCACGTTGAATACAACTCGCTGATCCGTCACTACGCTCACGTTGACTGCCCAGGTCACGCTGACTATGTGAAGAACATGATCACCGGTGCTGCCCAGATGGACGGCGCAATCCTGGTTTGCTCGGCCGCTGATGGTCCGATGCCACAAACCCGTGAGCACATCCTGCTGTCCCGTCAGGTTGGCGTTCCGTACATCGTGGTTTACCTGAACAAGGCTGACCTGGTAGACGACGCTGAGCTGCTGGAACTGGTTGAGATGGAAGTGCGCGACCTGCTGAGCACTTACGACTTCCCAGGTGACGACACTCCGATCATCATCGGTTCTGCTCGTATGGCTCTGGAAGGCAAAGACGACAACGAAATGGGCACCACGTCCGTTCGTAAGCTGGTTGAGACTCTGGACAGCTACATCCCAGATCCAGTCCGTGTTATCGACAAGCCGTTCCTGATGCCAATCGAAGACGTATTCTCGATCTCCGGTCGCGGTACTGTTGTAACTGGTCGTATCGAGCGCGGTATCGTCAAGGTTCAAGATCCACTGGAAATCGTTGGTCTGCGTGACACTACCGTCACCACCTGCACCGGTGTTGAAATGTTCCGTAAACTGCTCGACGAAGGTCGTGCTGGCGAGAACTGCGGCGTTCTGCTGCGTGGTACGAAGCGTGACGACGTTGAGCGTGGCCAGGTTCTGGTCAAGCCAGGTTCGGTTAAGCCGCACACCAAGTTCGAAGCTGAAGTGTACGTGCTGAGCAAAGAAGAAGGCGGCCGTCACACTCCGTTCTTCAAAGGCTACCGTCCACAGTTCTATTTCCGTACTACTGACGTGACTGGTAACTGCGAACTGCCGGAAGGCGTAGAAATGGTAATGCCAGGCGACAACATCAAAATGGTTGTCACCCTGATCAAAACCATCGCTATGGAAGACGGTCTGCGTTTCGCAATCCGTGAAGGCGGCCGTACCGTTGGTGCTGGCGTTGTAGCTAAAATCATCGAGTAATTATCTCTTCTGAGATAGTTCTGATGTTTTGAAAAGGCCCCCGCTCAGCGGGGGCCTTTTTTATTGGGTTGACACCTATCAGGGCCGTCTATAGAATTGCGCCTCCTTTTAACGGGCGTATTGCGCTCGCTGGGAATAGCAGCCGGAGTCTGAAATCCAATGCAAAATCAGCAAATCCGTATCAGGTTGAAGGCTTTTGACCATCGCCTGATCGACCAATCCACCCAGGAAATCGTGGAAACCGCGAAACGTACTGGTGCACAAGTGCGTGGTCCAATTCCACTGCCTACCCGTAAAGAGCGGTTCACCGTTCTGGTCTCCCCGCACGTCAACAAAGACGCGCGTGACCAGTACGAGATCCGCACTCATAAGCGTGTACTGGACATCGTCCAGCCAACGGATAAAACCGTTGACGCACTTATGAAGCTTGATCTGGCGGCCGGTGTGGAAGTACAGATCAGCCTCGGCTAAGACTTGGGTCTTAGTCGTGTAACGCTCTGAAATGGGCGGCCATAGCGGGTGAAAGCCCCGTACACTCATGAGGTTTACAACATGACTATTGGTGTAGTCGGTCGTAAATGCGGTATGACCCGTATTTTCACCGAAGAAGGTGTCTCCATTCCGGTCACGGTCATTGAGATCGAGCCGAATCGCGTCACCCAGTTCAAAACTGAAGAAACCGATGGCTATCGTGCAGTGCAAGTCACTGTCGGCGAGCGTCGTGCTTCGCGCGTGACTGCTGCTCAAGCAGGTCACTTCGCTAAAGCAAACGTTGCAGCTGGTCGCACCGTCATGGAGTTCCGTCTTGAAGACGGCGACTACAAGGCTGGCGATCTGATCAACGCTGAAATCTTCGCCGCTGGTCAACTGGTTGATGTAACCGGTCAGTCCAAAGGTAAAGGCTTCCAGGGTACGATCAAGCGTTGGAATTTCCGTGGTCAAGACAACACTCACGGTAACTCCGTTTCCCACCGCGTCCCGGGCTCTATTGGCCAGTGCCAGACTCCTGGTCGTGTATTCAAGGGCAAAAAAATGTCCGGTCATATGGGCGCTGAGCGCGTGACCGTGCAGTCCCTCGAAGTAGTGCGCGTCGACGCTGAACGCAATCTGTTGTTGGTCAAGGGTGCTGTTCCTGGCGCTACTGGCGGCAACCTGGTTGTACGTCCAGCGGCCAAGGCTCGCGGTTAAGGGGAAGCTGACATGCAATTAAATGTAAATGACGCTCAAGCGATCGAAGTTTCCGAACTGACATTTGGCGGCGAATTCAACGAGACGCTGGTTCACCAAGCAGTCGTGGCCTACATGGCCGGCGGCCGTCAAGGTAGCAAGCAGCAAAAGACCCGTTCCGACGTACGTGGTGGCGGTAAGCGCCCTTGGCGTCAGAAAGGCACTGGCCGTGCTCGTGCCGGTACTATCCGTAGCCCAATCTGGCGTGGCGGTGGTACCACTTTCGCAGCTCGTCCACAGGATCACTCTCAGAAGCTCAACAAGAAGATGTACCGCGCAGCACTGCGCTCCATCCTTGCTGAACTCGTGCGTACTGATCGTCTGGTCGTGGTTCAGGACTTCGCTGTTGAAAGTCCAAAAACCAAAGAACTGCTGGGCAAACTGACCAACATGAGCCTGACCGATGTTTTGATCGTGTCTGAAGCTGTTGATCAGAACCTGTACCTGGCTGCTCGCAACCTGCCTCACGTTGATGTACGTGACGTGCAAGGTTCCGATCCAGTTAGTCTGATCGCATACGACAAGGTGTTGATCACCGTGTCGGCCGTGAAGAAATTCGAGGAGCTGCTGGGATGAACCAGGAACGCGTATTTAAAGTTCTGCTTGGCCCGCACGTTTCCGAAAAGGCTACGGTTCTGGCTGACAAGAAAGGCCAGTTCGTTTTCAAGGTTGCAACTGACGCAACCAAGCTGGAAATCAAGAAGGCCGTCGAAAGCCTGTTCAGCGTGAAAGTAGAGCGTGTTACTACCCTGAATGTTCTGGGTAAGAGCAAGCGCACTGCTCGCGGTCTGGGCAAGCGTAATGACTGGAAGAAGGCGGTTATCTCCCTTCAGCCAGGCCAAGATCTCGATTTCAGCAGCAGTGCTGAGTAAGGAAGGGGTGCATCATGGCAATCGTTAAATGCAAACCGACTTCCCCTGGCCGCCGTTTTGTGGTCAAGGTGGTCAACCAGGAGCTGCATAAAGGCGCTCCTCACGCACCGCTGCTCGAGAAGAAATCGAAGACTGGTGGTCGTAACAACAATGGTCGTATTACCACTCGTCACATCGGTGGTGGCCATAAGCAGCATTATCGTCTGGTCGATTTCCGTCGCAACGACAAAGATGGCATCTCCGCCACTGTCGAGCGTATTGAATACGATCCAAACCGTACTGCTCACATCGCTCTGCTGCTGTACGCAGATGGCGAGCGTCGCTACATCATCGCCCCTAAAGGCGTGAGTGCTGGTGACCAGCTGATCGCAGGTGCCTTGGCACCGATCAAGCCGGGCAACGCTCTGCAACTGCGCAACATTCCAGTTGGTAGCACCGTACACGGCATCGAATTGAAGCCAGGTAAAGGCGCGCAAATCGCTCGTTCCGCTGGTGCTTCGGCTCAGCTGATCGCTCGTGAAGGTGTCTACGTGACCCTGCGTCTGCGTTCTGGTGAGATGCGTAAAGTACTGGCTGAATGCCGTGCGACCCTGGGCGAAGTCTCGAACTCCGAGCACAGCCTGCGTTCGCTGGGTAAAGCTGGTGCCAAACGCTGGCGTGGCGTTCGCCCAACCGTTCGTGGTGTTGCCATGAACCCGGTTGACCACCCACACGGTGGTGGTGAAGGTCGTACCTCTGGTGGTCGTCATCCGGTATCGCCATGGGGCTTCCCGACTAAGGGCGCGAAGACTCGTGGTAATAAGCGTACCGACAAAATGATCGTCCGTCGTCGCAAGTAAATAGAGGGATACGACAGTGCCACGTTCTCTGAAAAAAGGTCCTTTTATTGATCTTCACCTACTGAAGAAGATCGAAGTGGCGGCGGAAAAGAACGATCGCAAACCAGTTAAAACCTGGTCGCGTCGTTCGATGATCCTGCCACAAATGGTCGGTTTGACCATCGCAGTACACAACGGTCGTCAACACGTCCCAGTTCTCGTTAACGAAGACATGGTCGGCCACAAACTGGGCGAGTTTGCCGGTACCCGCACTTATCGTGGGCACGTGGCAGACAAGAAAGCCAAGCGTTAAGGGGTTAGGAAATGGAAGTAGCCGCTAAGTTGTCGGGCGCTCGAATCTCCGCCCAGAAAGCCCGCTTGGTCGCCGACCAGATCCGCGGGAAGAAGGTGGGCGAAGCGCTCAACCTGTTGGCTTTCAGCAGTAAGAAAGCCGCCGAGATCATGAAGAAAGTGCTGGAGTCGGCCGTAGCCAACGCCGAGCATAACGAAGGCGCAGACGTTGATGACCTGAAGGTCAGCACCGTTTTCGTCAACGAAGGGCGTTCGCTGAAGCGCATCATGCCACGTGCCAAGGGCCGTGCTGATCGCATCGTCAAGCGGTCTTGCCATATCACTGTCAAGGTTGCTGACAAGTAACGGAGTCGAAGAGATGGGTCAGAAAGTACATCCCATTGGCATTCGCCTGGGAATCGTCAAGGAACACACCTCCGTCTGGTATGCAGACGGCCGGACTTATGCGGACTATTTGTTCGCTGATCTGAAGGTGCGTGAGTATCTCCAAGACAAACTAAAAAGCGCGTCCGTAAGCCGTATCGATATCCATCGCCCGGCGCAAACCGCACGTATCACCATCCACACCGCTCGTCCAGGTATCGTTATCGGGAAGAAAGGTGAAGATGTTGAGAAGCTGCGTCAGGACCTGACCAAGCAAATGGGTGTGCCTGTGCACATCAATATCGAAGAGATCCGCAAGCCGGAGCTCGACGGTATGCTGGTTGCGCAGAGCGTAGCTCAGCAGCTGGAGCGTCGTGTCATGTTCCGTCGCGCTATGAAGCGCGCTGTACAGAACGCCATGCGCATTGGTGCCAAAGGCATCAAAATCCAAGTGAGCGGTCGTCTCGGCGGTGCTGAAATCGCACGTACTGAATGGTATCGCGAAGGTCGTGTGCCATTGCACACCCTGCGTGCCGACATCGACTATGCCAACTACGAAGCTCACACCACTTACGGTGTGATCGGTGTAAAGGTTTGGATCTTCAAAGGCGAAGTAATTGGTGGTCGCCAAGAAGAACTGAAACCACAAGCACCAGCGCCTCGTAAAAAAGCTGCTAAGTAAGGGGTACGCCAAATGTTGCAACCAAAGCGTACGAAGTTCCGCAAGCAGATGACAGGCCACAACCGTGGTCTGGCTCAGCGCGGTAGCAAAGTCAGCTTCGGCGAGTTCGCGCTGAAGTCTGTAGCTCGTGGTCGTCTCACCGCTCGTCAGATCGAGTCAGCGCGTCGTGCTCTGACCCGTCACGTAAAACGTGGCGGCAAGATCTGGATCCGTGTATTCCCGGACAAGCCGATCTCCAAAAAACCTCTCGAGGTTCGGATGGGTAAAGGTAAGGGTAACGTGGAATACTGGGTAGCCCAGATTCAGCCAGGCAAAGTCCTGTATGAAATCGAGGGTGTAACTGAAGAGCTGGCGCGTGAGGCTTTTGCCCTGGCTGCTGCAAAGCTGCCGCTCGCCACCGCCTTTGTTAAACGGACGGTGATGTGATGAAAGCGAATGAACTTCGTGAAAAATCCGCACAGCAGCTGAACGAGCAACTGCTCGGCCTGCTGCGCGACCAGTTCAATCTGCGTATGCAGAAAGCAACTGGCCAGTTGGGGCAGTCTCATCTGCTCTCGCAAGTTAAGCGCGACATCGCTCGCGTGAAGACTGTGCTCAACCAGCAGGCAGGTAAGTGATCATGGCTGAAGCCGAAAAGACTGTCCGTACGCTGACTGGCCGTGTTGTCAGCGACAAGATGGACAAAACCATCACCGTTTTGATCGAGCGTCGCGTTAAGCACCCGATCTACGGTAAATATGTTAAGCGTTCGACTAAGCTGCACGCGCACGACGAAACCAATCAGTGCCACATCGGCGACAAAGTCACTATTCGTGAAACTCGTCCGCTGGCCAAGACCAAGTCTTGGGCATTGGTTGATGTTCTCGAACGCGCTGTGGAAGTCTAAGGACTAGGGGTCGGAGAAATTATATGATTCAGACTCAATCCATGCTCGATGTGGCCGATAACAGCGGCGCTCGCCGCGTTATGTGCATCAAGGTGCTGGGTGGCTCCCATCGTCGTTACGCTGGTATCGGTGACATCATCAAGGTTACCGTCAAGGAAGCAATTCCTCGCGGTAAAGTGAAAAAAGGCCAAGTGATGACTGCTGTTGTAGTCCGCACTCGTCACGGCGTACGTCGTGCTGATGGCTCCATTATCCGCTTTGATGGCAACGCTGCTGTTCTTCTGAACAACAAGCAAGAGCCTATCGGCACCCGTATCTTTGGGCCAGTGACCCGTGAACTTCGTACTGAGAAGTTCATGAAGATCGTCTCGCTCGCCCCAGAAGTGCTGTAAGGAGATCCGACATGCAAAAGATTCGTCGTGACGACGAGATCATCGTGATCGCCGGCAAAGACAAAGGTAAGCGCGGTAAGGTGCTTAAGGTTCTCGCTAATAACCGTCTGGTTATCGGCGGTCTGAACCTGGTCAAGCGTCATACCAAGCCTAACCCGATGTCGGGCGTGCAGGGCGGTATCGTCGAAAAAGAAGCTCCGCTGGACGCTTCTAACGTCGCCATTTTCAACGGCGAAACCAACAAGGCTGACCGCGTTGGTTTCAAAGTAGAAGATGGCAAGAAAATTCGTGTCTTCAAGTCGACCCAAAAAGCGGTTGATGCTTGAACACTGCTAGGTAGAAGACCATGGCACGACTAAAAGAGATTTACTGGAAAGAAATCGCACCGAAACTTAAGGAAGAACTTAAGCTTTCGAACGTGATGGAAGTTCCACGCGTTACCAAAATCACCCTGAACATGGGTTTGGGCGAAGCGGTCGGTGACAAAAAAGTCATCGAGCACGCTGTTGCTGACCTGGAAAAGATCACCGGTCAAAAAGTCGTTGTGACTTACGCTCGGAAATCCATCGCTGGCTTTAAAGTCCGCGAAGGCTGGCCGATCGGCGTCAAAGTGACTCTGCGCCGTGAGCGTATGTACGAATTCCTGGATCGTCTGCTGTCGATCTCCCTGCCTCGGGTTCGCGACTTCCGCGGCCTGAATGCCAAGTCCTTCGATGGTCGTGGTAACTACAGCATGGGCGTGAAAGAGCAGATCATCTTCCCGGAAATCGACTACGACAAGATCGATGCTCTCCGCGGTCTGGACATCACCCTGACCACCACTGCCAAGAACGATGATGAAGGTCGCGCCCTGTTGCGTGCTTTCAAATTCCCGTTCCGCAACTGATTGGAGTAGGACCATGGCCAAGATGAGCATGAAAAACCGCGAGCTGAAACGTCAGCTCACGGTTGCCAAGTACGCCAAGAAGCGTGCAGCACTGAAAGCAATCATCGTTGATCTGAACGCAAGTCCAGAAGCGCGTTGGGAAGCTACAGTTGCTCTGCAGAAGCAGCCACGTGACGCAAGCGCCTCGCGCATGCGTAACCGCTGCCGCCTGACCGGTCGTCCACACGGCGTTTACCGCAAGTTCGGCCTCGGCCGTAACAAACTGCGTGAAGCGGCAATGCGTGGTGACGTACCAGGTCTGGTTAAAGCTAGCTGGTAAGTACTTTCAGCGTCAAGGTGGTTGGTATCGCAAGATACTGACCGCCGGTGACCTTGAATCTGGAACAAGCCCCTTTTGGGGCTTGTTTCATTTCCGGACTGTGTCTAAAATACGCGGCTCGCCTGAGCCCGTGTTTTTTACGCTCGGAGATTCTCGGCGACATATGTAGCCGCAAGGCTAATTTTTTGTGTATTAGGAGCGTCTAGCCCATGAGTATGCAGGACCCGTTAGCGGACATGCTAACTCGTATCCGTAATGCCCAGATGGCTGAAAAGTCCGTCGTAAGCATGCCATCTTCCAAGTTGAAGGTAGCTGTTGCCAAAGTCCTGAAAGACGAAGGCTACATTGCGGGTTATCAGATCAGCAGCGAAATCAAGCCGTTGCTGTCCATCGAGCTGAAGTACTTCGAAGGCCGTTCGGTCATCGAGGAAGTGAAGCGCGTTAGCCGTCCAGGCCTGCGTCAGTACAAGTCCGCTGAAGATCTGCCGAAAGTTCGTGGCGGTCTGGGCGTGTCTATCGTCTCCACCAACAAAGGTGTGATGACGGATCGTGCTGCGCGCGCTGCCGGTGTCGGCGGCGAAGTTCTTTGCACTGTGTTCTAAGGGGGGATAAGCATGTCTCGCGTCGCTAAGAACCCCGTTAAGCTGCCAGCCGGTGTCGAAGTCAAATTCGCAGGCCAACAGCTTTCGGTGAAGGGTGCCAAGGGCACTCTTGAACTGAACATCCATTCGTCCGTTGAGATCGTTGAAGAAGCTGGTGAGCTGCGTTTCGCTGCTCGCAATGGCGATCAACAAACTCGCGCAATGGCCGGTACCACGCGTGCGTTGGTAAACAATATGGTCCAAGGCGTAAGCCAAGGCTTCGAGCGTAAGCTCCAGCTGGTCGGTGTTGGTTACAAAGCGCAAGCAAAAGGCACGGTTTTGAACCTTGCCCTTGGCTTCTCGCACCCAGTGGATTACGAACTGCCGGAAGGCATCACCGCTGAGACCCCTAGCCAAACCGATATCCTGATCAAGGGCATCGATAAGCAGCTGGTAGGTCAGGTGGCCGCTGAGATCCGCGACTTCCGTCCACCAGAGCCGTACAAAGGCAAAGGTGTGCGCTACGCGGACGAAGTCGTCCGTCGTAAAGAAGCCAAGAAGAAGTAGGGCATAGCAAATGACCGACAAAAAAGTTACTCGACTGCGTCGCGCTCGCAAAGCACGCCTGAAAATGCACGAACTCGAAGTCGTGCGTCTCTGCGTGTACCGCTCGTCGCAGCATATCTACGCCCAGGTCATCTCGGCCGACGGCAACAAAGTCCTGGCAAGCGCCTCGACTTTGGATAAAGAACTGCGTGATGGTGCCACCGGCAACATCGACGCGGCCACAAAGGTTGGCCAGCTGGTCGCTACACGTGCTAAGGCCGTGGGCGTCTCGCAAGTGGCTTTCGACCGCTCTGGCTTCAAGTACCACGGCCGCGTTAAAGCGCTGGCTGATGCTGCTCGTGAAGCTGGGCTGGAGTTCTAAGTTATGTCAAATAACGACCAAAAGCGCGACGAAGGCTACATTGAGAAGCTGGTTCAAGTTAACCGCGTAGCTAAAACCGTTAAAGGCGGCCGTATCTTCACTTTCACCGCGTTGACCGTGGTTGGTGATGGTAAAGGGCGTGTTGGCTTCGGCCGTGGCAAGTCACGTGAAGTGCCTGCCGCGATCCAGAAGGCAATGGAAGCTGCTCGTCGCAACATGATCCAAGTTGATCTGAACGGCACCACTCTGCAGTACGCAATGAAGTCTGCCCATGGCGCTTCGAAGGTGTACATGCAGCCTGCTTCTGAAGGTACCGGTATCATCGCTGGCGGCGCTATGCGTGCTGTCCTCGAAGTTGCTGGCGTTCAGAACGTTCTGGCCAAGTGCTACGGCTCGACTAACCCGGTAAACGTGGTTCACGCCACTTTCAAGGGTCTGAAAGCTATGCAATCTCCTGAGTCCATTGCTGCCAAGCGCGGCTTGACTGTCAAGGAGATCTTCTGATCATGGCTACCGTTAAAGTAACGCTGATCAAAAGCATGACCGGCCGCATCCCTAACCACAAATTGTGCGTTAAAGGTCTGGGTCTGCGTCGCATCGGTCACACTGTAGAAGTCCAGGATACTCCCGAGAATCGCGGGATGATCAACAAGGCTTACTACATGCTGCGTGTAGAGGGTTAATCGATGAAACTCAATGATCTGAGTCCAGCGCCGGGTTCCCGTCGCGAAAAGCATCGTCCGGGCCGTGGTATCGGTAGCGGTTTGGGTAAGACTGGTGGCCGTGGCCACAAAGGTCAAACCTCCCGCTCCGGTGGCACCATTGCTCCAGGCTTTGAAGGTGGTCAACAGCCGCTGCATCGTCGCCTGCCTAAGTTCGGTTTCGTATCCCTGAAAGCCATGGACCGCGCAGAAGTGCGTCTGTCCGAGCTGGCTAAAGTGGAAGGCGACATCGTTACTGTGCAGACCCTGAAAGATGCCAACGTGATCAACGTCAACGTACAGCGTGTGAAAATCATGCTGTCCGGTGAAGTGACTCGCGCTGTCACTATCGGCAAGGGAATCGGCGCCACCAAAGGTGCGCGTTCGGCTATCGAAGCAGCTGGCGGCAAGTTCGAGGAATAAATGGCTAAGCAAGGTGCTCTCTCAGCGCTCGGCAAAGGCGGTATGTCTGAACTTTGGGCTCGTCTGCGTTTTCTGTTCCTGGCGATTATCGTCTACCGAATAGGCGCACACATCCCGGTTCCAGGTATCAACCCGGACCGACTCGCAGACCTGTTTCGACAGAATGAGGGGACCATTCTTAGCTTGTTCAACATGTTTTCCGGCGGCGCGCTGGAACGGATGAGCATCTTTGCACTGGGGATCATGCCGTACATTTCGGCATCGATCATCATGCAACTGATGACCGCCGTCAGCCCGCAGTTGGAGCAGTTGAAGAAGGAAGGTGAAGCTGGCCGTCGCAAGATTAGCCAGTACACCCGCTACGGCACTGTCGTCCTCGCTCTGGTTCAAGCTATCGGCATGTCCGTTGGCCTGGCTGGGCAGGGCGTTGCGTTCACTGGTGACTTTGGCTTCCATTTCGTCGCGGTATCCACTTTTGTGGCTGGTGCGATGTTCATGATGTGGCTGGGTGAGCAGATTACTGAGCGTGGTGTTGGCAACGGTATCTCGATGTTGATTTTCGCAGGTATCGTCGCCGGTCTTCCGAGAGCAATCGGGCAGTCTTTCGAGTCTGCGCGTCAGGGTGATATCAATATCTTCGCCTTGGTTGCCATCGGTTTGCTGGCAGTAGCGATTATCGGTTTTGTGGTGTTCATTGAGCGTGGCCAGCGTCGTATTGCTGTTCACTACGCCAAGCGTCAGCAGGGCCGTAAGGTCTTTGCTGCGCAGACTAGCCACTTGCCGCTGAAGGTGAATATGGCCGGCGTTATTCCGGCAATTTTCGCGAGCAGCATCTTGCTGTTTCCGGCTTCGTTGGGTACCTGGTTTGGTCAGTCCGAAAATATGGGCTGGCTGCAGGACCTCTCTCAGTCGATCGCTCCTGGTCAGCCGTTGAATATTCTGCTGTTTAGTGCAGGGATTATTTTCTTCTGCTTCTTCTATACGGCGTTGATGTTCAATCCGAAAGACGTAGCGGAAAACCTGAAGAAGTCCGGTGCCTTTATTCCGGGTATTCGTCCAGGTGAGCAGTCTGCGCGCTACATTGATGGCGTTCTGACTCGTTTGACCCTGTTCGGTGCTCTATATATGACGGCCGTGTGCCTGCTTCCCCAGTTCCTGGTGGTTGCAGCAAACGTTCCGTTCTACCTTGGCGGGACCTCGTTGCTGATCGTGGTCGTGGTTGTGATGGACTTCATGTCCCAAGTACAATCGCACCTCGTTTCGCACCAGTACGAATCCCTGATGAAGAAAGCCAACCTGAAGGGCTACGGCAGCGGCATGTTGCGCTGAGTACCCCATAAGGTTCGAGGAGTTGGTGATGAAAGTTCGTGCATCGGTGAAAAAGCTGTGCCGTAACTGCAAGATTATTCGCCGCGAAGGTGTTGTTCGAGTAATTTGCAGCGCGGAACCGCGTCACAAACAGCGCCAAGGCTGAGTGTGATCCGCTTGAAGCCCGGCAGCTAGTGCGCTGCCGGGTTGATTATTTGTTATTACAGCGATATTATCTCGCGCCCTATTTCTTGGCTTCCGGGGCGTAGGTAGCTGTCAATTGGAGTCCCACTGAATGGCCCGTATTGCAGGCGTTAACATTCCAGATAACAAGCACACTGTTATCTCGCTGACCTACATCTATGGTGTTGGTCGCACTACTGCGCAGAAAATTTGCGCAGATACTGGGGTAAACCCAGCCGCAAAGATCAAAGATCTGAGCGACGAGCAGATTGAGCTGTTGCGTGGCGAAGTGGCGAAGTTCACCACTGAAGGTGACCTGCGTCGCGAAATCAACATGAAAATCAAGCGTTTGATGGACCTCGGTTGCTACCGTGGTCTGCGTCATCGTCGTGGTCTTCCAGTACGCGGTCAGCGTACCAAGACTAACGCGCGTACCCGTAAAGGTCCGCGTAAGCCGATCCGCAAGTAATCGCCCACGCGAATCGACAGGAAAATTATCATGGCAAAACCTGCTGCTCGTCCTCGTAAAAAAGTTAAAAAGACAGTGGTTGATGGCATCGCCCACATCCATGCATCTTTTAACAACACAATCGTGACCATCACCGACCGTCAAGGTAACGCGCTTTCTTGGGCTACCTCCGGTGGTTCGGGTTTCCGCGGTTCCCGCAAGTCCACCCCGTTCGCTGCTCAAGTAGCTGCTGAACGTGCTGGCCAAGCTGCGCTGGAATACGGCCTGAAAAACCTCGACGTTAACGTCAAAGGTCCAGGTCCAGGTCGTGAGTCTGCTGTCCGTGCTTTGAACGGCTGTGGCTATAAGATCGCCAGCATCACCGACGTGACGCCAATCCCGCACAACGGGTGCCGTCCGCCGAAGAAGCGCCGCGTGTAATCCAGGAGATTGTAAAGAATGGCTCGTTACATTGGTCCAAAATGCAAACTCGCTCGTCGCGAAGGCACCGATCTCTTCTTGAAGAGCGGCGTGCGCGCGATCGAATCGAAGTGCAACATTGAAGCAGCACCTGGTATCCACGGCCAACGCCGCGGTCGCCAGTCCGATTACGGCACCCAACTGCGTGAAAAGCAGAAGGTCCGTCGTATTTACGGCGTTCTCGAGCGTCAGTTCAGCGGCTACTACAAAGAAGCTGCTGGCAAAAAAGGTGCAACCGGTGAAAACCTGCTGCAACTGCTCGAATGCCGTCTGGACAACGTTGTATACCGTATGGGCTTTGGTTCGACTCGTGCCGAATCCCGTCAGCTGGTATCGCACAAGTCGATCAGCGTTAACGGTCAGACCGTAAACGTTCCGTCCTACCAGGTTCGTGCTGGTGACGTGGTCGCAGTTCGCGAGAAAGCAAAAAACCAACTTCGCATTGTCCAAGCTCTCGATCTGTGTGCCCAACGTGGCCGCGTAGAATGGGTAGAAGTAGACACTGAGAAGAAGTCGGGCGTTTTCAAGAACGTTCCTGCTCGCAGTGATCTGTCCGCCGACATCAACGAAAGCCTGATTGTCGAGCTCTACTCCAAGTAAGGGCTAGAAAATAGGTGCATCCATGCAGATTTCGGTAAATGAGTTCCTGACACCCCGCCACATTGATGTGCAGGTTGTCAGTCCAACCCGCGCTAAAATTACTCTCGAGCCTCTCGAGCGTGGTTTTGGCCACACCCTGGGCAACGCGCTGCGCCGCATCCTGTTGTCCTCAATGCCCGGCTGTGCAGTAGTCGAGGCCGAGATTGACGGTGTGCTCCACGAGTACAGCGCCATCGAAGGTGTACAGGAAGACGTAATTGAAATCCTGTTGAACCTTAAAGGTCTGGCTATCAAGCTGCACGGCCGTGACGAAGTTACGCTGACCTTGTCGAAGAAGGGTTCGGGGGTGGTTACCGCTGCCGATATTCAGCTGGATCATGATGTCGAGATCGTTAACCCCGATCACGTAATCGCTAACCTGGCGTCTAACGGCGCCCTGAACATGAAGCTCACCGTAGCTCGTGGTCGTGGTTATGAACCGGCCGACTCGCGTCAGAGCGATGAAGACGAAAGCCGCAGCATTGGTCGCTTGCAGCTTGACTCTTCGTTCAGCCCGGTTCGCCGTATCGCATACGTGGTGGAAAACGCCCGTGTCGAGCAGCGTACTAACCTGGACAAGCTGGTTATTGATCTGGAAACCAACGGTACCCTGGATCCTGAAGAGGCTATCCGCCGCGCTGCAACCATTCTGCAACAGCAGTTGGCTGCGTTCGTCGACCTCAAAGGTGACAGCGAACCAGTGGTAATCGAGCAGGAAGACGAGATCGATCCGATCCTGCTTCGCCCGGTTGACGATCTGGAACTGACTGTACGTTCGGCTAACTGCCTTAAGGCGGAAAACATTTACTACATCGGTGATCTGATTCAGCGTACCGAAGTAGAACTGTTGAAGACTCCGAACCTGGGCAAGAAATCCTTGACTGAAATCAAGGACGTTCTGGCCTCCCGCGGTCTGTCCCTCGGCATGCGCCTCGACAACTGGCCGCCTGCAAGTCTTAAGAAGGACGACAAGGCGACTGCCTGATCGTCGTAATCACCGAACGTGAGTTTGGTAAGGAATGAACCATGCGTCATCGTAAAAGTGGTCGTCACCTGAGCCGTACCAGCTCGCACCGCAAGGCCATGTTCCAAAACATGGCGGTGTCGCTGTTCGAGCACGAGCTGATCAAAACTACACTGCCGAAAGCTAAAGAACTGCGTCGCGTTGCTGAGCCGCTGATCACTTTGGCCAAGACAGACAGCCTGGCTAACCGCCGTCTGGCTTTCGACCGTACTCGTTCGAAAGCTATCGTTGGTAAGCTCTTCAACGACCTGGGCAAGCGTTACGCTACCCGTGAGGGTGGCTACCTGCGCATCCTCAAGTGCGGTTTCCGCACTGGCGACAACGCGCCTATGGCGTACGTCGAGTTGGTTGATCGTGCTACTGCCGGCGAAGCTGTAAGCGCCGAGTAAGACGTCAGTCTGTAACGAAGAACCGGGCCTAGCGCCCGGTTTTTTGTGCGCGTAACAAAAGCGCGCTAGGTACAAGTTTCTCAGTGAAGCAGCGGGCACTATGTGTGCTGCCTTGGTTGGTAGTAATTTTCTATTGAAGTCCGCAATTTAATAAATTTGTGGGTGTCATGCTGTTGATCAATACTCCCTCCAAGCCGATTAGCCGGCAGTTTCAAGTCCGACCTGAGGAAGATTGCGCATGAGCCAGAATAAAATCCTTACCACCGCCAGCGGTGCTCCCGTTGCGGATAATCAGAATTCCCGTTCCGCTGGCCCCCGTGGCCCACTGCTGCTCGACGACTTTCACCTGATCGAGAAGCTCGCTCACTTCAACCGTGAAAATATTCCGGAGCGCCGTGTACACGCCAAAGGTTCGGGCGCCTACGGTACGTTCACCGTTACCCAAGACATTACTCAATACACCAGCGCCAAGCTGTTCGAGTCAGTAGGTAAGCAAACGCCGACCTTCCTGCGGTTCTCCACTGTGGGTGGCGAGCGCGGTTCGGCTGACACTGAACGCGACCCACGCGGTTTCGCCTTGAAGTTCTACACCGAGGAAGGCAACTGGGACATCGTTGGCAACAACACGCCGGTGTTCTTCATCCGCGACCCGCTGAAATTCCCCGATTTCATCCATACCCAAAAGCGCTTGCCGCAAAGCAACCTGAAAAGCGCGCAGATGATGTGGGATTTCTGGTCGCACTCCCCAGAGGCATTGCACCAGGTCACCATCCTGTTCTCGGATCGTGGCATCCCGGACGGCTACCGCCACATGCACGGCTTCGGCAGTCACACCTACAGCCTTATTAACGCCAAGGGCGAGCGCCACTGGGTGAAGTGGCACTACAAGACCAAGCAAGGCATCAAGAACCTGGCACCGGCTGAAGCTGCGCGCCTGGCGGGTACCGATCCAGACTACGCCCAGCGCGATCTGTTCGGCGCAATCGAGCGCGGTGACTTCCCGAAATGGCGCGTCTGCATCCAGGTCATGACCGAAGCCCAGGCCAATGCTCATTACGAGAACCCGTTCGATGTAACCAAGACCTGGTCGCAGAAGGAGTTCCCCCTGATCGAGGTGGGTGAGCTGGAACTCAACCGCAACCCGCAGAACTATTTCGCTGAAGTGGAACAAGCCGCGTTCGGCCCAAGCAACATGGTTCCGGGCGTTGGCCTGTCGCCAGACCGTATGCTGCAAGGTCGCGTCTTTGCCTACGCAGATGCTCATCGGTACCGCGTTGGCACCAATCACCAGCAGCTGCCGGTGAACGCCCCACGTAACCCCGTCAATAGCTATCAGCGTGACGGTTCGATGGCCTTTGGCAGCAACGGTGGCGCAGCGCCCAACTACGAGCCAAACAGCTACGCCGATGCGCCAAAGCAGGCGCCACACTACGCGGAGCCTGCACTGGCCTTGAGCGGCGCAGCAGATCGTTACGATCATCGCGAAGATACTGATTACTACAGCCACGCCGGTGCGCTGTTCCGCTTGATGAGCGACGAGCAGAAAGCGCTGCTTACCAGCAACATCGCCGGTGCGATGGGCGGCGTTTCCAGCGATGTGGTCCAGCGCCAGCTGCAGCATTTCTATAAGGCGGACCCCGCTTATGGAGAAGCAATCGCAAAGGCACTGGGTGTATCGCTTAACTGACTCTAAACGATAAGCAGAACCGCCCTCATTTGGGCGGTTTTTGCGTTATTTCAGCTACTTTTCTCCGGAAATCTTCGCTTTTCTGCCGTTGATCCCGTGACCTTCAAGTCAGCATGGTTCAAACTACAGGCTTTCAAGCAGGGAGATGTAGGGCGATGCAAGGTCACCCCGACGTAATCGATTACCTCAACACGTTGCTGACGGGCGAACTGGCAGCTCGTGACCAATATTTCATCCATTCGCGCATGTACGAAGACTGGGGCTTTACCGAGCTCTACGAACGTATCAATCACGAGATGGAAGAAGAGGCGCAGCACGCTGACGCACTGATGCGCCGTATCCTCATGCTCGAAGGTACGCCGCGTATGCGCCCCGACGACTTGGACGTGGGCACCACGGTGCCGGATATGCTCGCTGCTGACCTTCGCCTGGAATACAAGGTCAGGGCCGCGCTCTGCAAGGGCATCGAGCTCTGCGAGCAGCACAACGACTATGTCACTCGTGAAATCCTACGAGTGCAGTTGAATGACACCGAAGAAGATCACACCTACTGGCTGGAAAAGCAGTTGGGTTTGATCAAGCTGATCGGCCTGGAAAATTACCTGCAATCGCAGTTCTGATTCCGGCTGCAAAAAAGCCCCTGCCACCGATGAGGTGACAGGGGCTTTTTATTGGGCCCGATAAATCAGGCCCGGTCACGCTCCAACAACGGCTTCAGGTAGTAGCCAGTATGGGACTGTGACATTTCGGCGACTTGTTCCGGTGTACCGACCGCAATGATCTGACCGCCCTTGGAACCGCCTTCCGGTCCAAGGTCTACCAGCCAGTCGGCCGTCTTGATCACGTCCAGGTTGTGCTCGATCACTACCACGGTATTGCCGTGATCACGCAAGCGGTGCAGCACGTCCAGCAGTTGCTGAATATCGGCAAAGTGCAGGCCCGTGGTGGGTTCATCAAGGATATACAGGGTTTTGCCCGTATCTCGTTTGGACAACTCACGCGACAACTTCACCCGCTGCGCTTCACCACCCGATAGCGTGGTCGCAGACTGCCCCAGCTTGATATAAGACAGGCCAACATCCATCAACGTCTGCAGCTTGCGCGCCAGCGCCGGAACCGCATCGAAGAACACCCGAGCTTCCTCGATGGTCATCTCCAGGGTTTCGTGGATGTTCTTGCCCTTGTATTTGATTTCCAGGGTTTCGCGGTTATAGCGTTTGCTCTTGCACACGTCGCACGGCACGTAGATATCCGGCAGAAAGTGCATCTCTACCTTGATCAAGCCGTCGCCTTGGCAGGCTTCACAGCGACCGCCCTTGACGTTGAACGAGAAGCGGCCCGGCCCATAACCCCGCGAGCGGGATTCCGGAACGCCGGCAAACAGCTCGCGAATCGGCGTGAACAGCCCGGTATACGTCGCTGGGTTGGAGCGCGGCGTACGGCCAATCGGGCTCTGGTCGATATCGACCACCTTGTCTAGGTGTTCCAGGCCCTTGATGCTGTCGTGGGCCGCCGCTTCCAGGGTAGTGGCGCCGTTCAGGGCAGTAGCACTCAACGGGAACAGCGTGTTGTTGATCAGCGTCGACTTGCCCGAACCCGAAACACCGGTCACACAGGTCAGCAGGCCCAGTGGAATTTCCAGGTCCACATTGCGCAAGTTGTTGCCACGGGCACCCTTGAGGTGCAAGGCCATCTTCTTGTTGCGTGGGGTACGTTTGGCCGGCACTTGAATTTTGACCCGGCCAGACAGGTATTTACCGGTCAGGGAGTCCGGGTGAGCCATCACTTCGGCGGGTGTGCCTTCGGCGACAATATGCCCGCCATGTATGCCAGCCCCCGGGCCGATATCAACGACGTAATCCGCCAGGCGAATAGCGTCCTCATCGTGCTCGACCACAATCACCGTGTTGCCGATATCCCGCAGGTGTTTCAGCGTACCCAGCAGGCGATCATTGTCACGTTGGTGCAAGCCAATCGACGGCTCGTCGAGAATGTACAACACGCCCACCAGCCCCGCGCCGATCTGGCTGGCCAGGCGAATCCGCTGCGCCTCGCCCCCCGATAAGGTATCGGCACTGCGATCCAGCGACAGATAGTCCAGGCCGACGTTGACCAGGAACTGCAGACGCTCGCGAATTTCCTTGAGGATCTTGTCGGCGATCTCCCCACGGCGGCCGGTCAGCTTGAGCACGCCAAAGTATTCACAGGCATCGCCGATTGGCAGGTTGGTCACCGCCGGCAATGTCTTCTCGCCAACCCACACATGCCGCGCTTCACGGCGCAGGCGAGTGCCGCGGCAATCAGGGCAAGGTTGGGTGCTGAGGAATTTCGCCAGTTCTTCACGTACGCTAGCCGACTCGGTCTCGCGATAGCGACGTTCCAGGTTCGGCACGATGCCTTCGAACGGGTGCGAACGTTTGACGATATCGCCCCGGTCGTTCAGGTATTTGAAGTCGACATTCTGCGAACCACTGCCATTGAGGATGACCTTCTGCTGGTCAGCCGGCAATTGGTTGAACGGCACCTCCAGGCTGAACTTATAGTGGGACGCCAACGACCCCAGCATCTGGAAGTAATAGACGTTGCGCCTGTCCCAGCCGCGTATCGCCCCCTCGGCCAAGGTCAGTTCGCCATTGACCAGGCGCTTGATGTCGAAGAACTGCTTAACGCCCAGGCCATCGCAGGTCGGACAGGCGCCGGCCGGGTTGTTGAAGGAAAACAGCTTGGGTTCCAGCTCGCTGATGGCGTGGCCGCAGATCGGGCAGGCAAAGCGCGCAGAGAAGATGACCTCTTCGCCCGGCTCGTCGTCCATCGGTGCCACCAGGGCAATACCGTCTGCCAGCTTCAATGCGGTCTCGAACGACTCCGCCAGGCGCTGCTGCAGATCGGCACGTACCTTGAAGCGGTCGACTACCACGTCAATGGAGTGCTTCTTCTGCTTGTCGAGCTTCGGCGCTTCATCCAGCTCATAGAGCTTGCCGTTGATGCGGGCGCGCACGAAACCTTGCGCCCGCAGCTCTTCAAAGACCGACAGGTGCTCACCCTTGCGCTCGCGGATGACGGGCGCCAGCAGCATCAGCTTGGCACCTTCCGGCTGGGTCAGGACCAGGTCGACCATCTGGCTGACGGTCTGGGCTTCCAGCGGAATATCGTGGTCCGGGCAGCGGGGAATACCCACCCGTGCATACAGCAGGCGCAGGTAATCGTAGATTTCGGTAATGGTGCCCACGGTGGAGCGCGGGTTATGGGACGTCGACTTCTGTTCGATGGAAATGGCCGGCGACAAACCTTCGATGGTGTCGACGTCGGGCTTTTCCATCATTGACAGGAACTGCCGGGCATAGGCCGACAGCGATTCCACATAGCGCCGCTGGCCTTCGGCGTACAGCGTGTCGAACGCCAGGGACGATTTGCCCGAGCCGGACAGGCCGGTGATAACGATCAATTTGTCCCGGGGCAGGGTCAGGTCGATGTTCTTCAGGTTGTGGGTTCTAGCCCCACGAATCAGGATCTTGTCCAAGATGGCCTCGCACGGCGGGCGTAAATAATGCCGGAGTATACGGCTAAAGACTGGATGAATATACACTGTCAAAAGGCCGCTTGCAGCCTTACATGAAAGCTGCGCGGCAAAGCGCCGCATATACCCCCTCAATCGATGGGACTGGTAGAATCGCCGCCGGTTCACACGAGGTTTTTCCATGCACGATCCCCATAGCGAACGCATGAGTAGCGGCGAGACCCGAGCGGCAAGCGGTCTGGCCCTGGTGTTCGCCTTCCGTATGCTGGGCATGTTCATGGTGTTGCCGGTGCTGGCGACCTATGGAATGGATCTCGCCGGCGCGACCCCCGCATTGATCGGCCTGGCGATCGGCGCCTATGGCCTGACCCAGGCGATCTTCCAGATTCCGTTCGGCATCATTTCCGACCGTATCGGCCGGCGCCCGGTGATTTACCTGGGGCTGATCGTGTTCGCCCTCGGCAGTGTGCTCGCGGCGCAGTCCGATTCGATCTGGGGCGTGATCGCCGGACGTATCCTGCAGGGCGCCGGGGCGATTTCCGCCGCGGTAATGGCGCTGCTGTCGGACCTGACCCGCGAACAGCATCGTACCAAGGCCATGGCCATGATCGGCATGACCATCGGTTTGTCGTTTGCCGTGGCAATGGTGGTCGGCCCGCTGCTGACGCGCGCGTTCGGCCTGCATGGGTTGTTTCTTGCCACCGGCGGCATGGCGTTGTTCGGTATCGTGATCGTGGCCTTTATGGTGCCGCGCTCTACCGGCACGCTGCAGCACCGTGAATCCGGGGTCGCGCGCCAGGCGCTGTTGCCGACCCTCAAGCATCCGGACCTGCTGCGCCTGGATTTAGGTATCTTCGTGTTGCACGCAATGCTGATGTGCAGCTTCGTCGCCTTGCCCCTGGCCCTGGTGCAAAAAGCCGGGTTGCCCAAGGAGCAGCACTGGTGGGTCTACCTGACCGCGCTGTTGGTTTCGTTCTTCGCCATGATCCCGTTCATCATCTACGGCGAGAAGAAACGCAAAATGAAACGAGTTTTACTCGGCGCCGTCGCGACATTGATGCTCACTGAACTATTCTTCTGGCAGTTCGGCGACAGCCTGCGGGCGCTGGTGATCGGTACGGTGGTGTTCTTCACCGCGTTCAACCTGCTGGAGGCGTCATTGCCTTCGCTGATCAGCAAGGTTTCACCGGCCGGCGGTAAGGGCACGGCGATGGGCGTGTATTCCACCAGCCAGTTCCTCGGTTCGGCGCTGGGTGGGATCATGGGCGGGTGGATGTTCCAGCATGGCGGTTTGTCGGTTGTGTTCCTCGGATGCGCCGGGCTGGCTGCACTTTGGCTGGCCTTTGCTGTTACCATGCGCGAACCTCCGTATGTGACGAGCCTGCGCCTGCCGTTATCGCCTGAAGCGATGCGCGAAGCTGGCCTGGCCGAGCGCCTCAAGGCCGTCGTTGGAGTAACGGATGCAGTAGTGATCGCGGAAGAAGCTGCGATTTACATCAAATTGGACACCGAATTATTGGATCGCGCGACGCTCGAGCAACTGGTCAACCCAGTGCCGACAGCGCGCCCAGCCTAGGAGAACGTTATGGCCCGTGGGGTTAACAAAGTCATATTGGTCGGTACATGCGGCCAGGATCCCGAAGTTCGCTACCTGCCGAACGGTAACGCCGTGACCAACCTGAGTCTGGCGACCAGCGAACAGTGGACCGACAAGCAGACTGGCCAGAAGGTCGAGAAAACCGAATGGCACCGCGTGTCGATGTTCGGCAAGGTTGCCGAGATCGCCGGTGAGTACCTGCGCAAAGGTTCGCAGGTGTACATCGAAGGCAAACTGCAGACTCGCGAGTGGGAAAAAGACGGCATCAAGCGTTACACCACCGAAATCGTGGTCGACATGCAAGGCACCATGCAACTGCTGGGCGGCCGTCCACAGGGCGACCAACAGGGCCAGGGCGGCATGTCCAACTCGGCACCGCGTCCACAGCAATCGCGTCCGCAGCCAAGCCAGCAGCCGCAGCGTGAGTCGCGTCCAGCGCCACAACAGGCCGCGCCGCAGCCAGCTCCGGATTTCGACAGCTTTGATGACGATATCCCGTTCTAACCTACATAAAAGCAAAGCGTAAAGGTGATTGATTGGCTCGGCGGGTTTAAGTACCTAAATCATTACCTTACGTGAGTAAGCCAAAGCCTTCTTTGCTGTAAAGCTAAGAGGGCTTTTTTTTGCCCGGTGTAAAGCTACAAATAATTTAACTACACAAGAGAGGAGTGTAGAGATAAAAGTCTACATTACTAAACGTAAAGGAGGAGTGTGCTGTGGATGTGAAAATGGTACGACATCCTTCTGGGTTGAACCTGCCAATCCTCCTTGACGATGATGGCCTGCCGGTTCCGCTTGCAAATGAGTGGATCTTGCAAAGGCGAGGCCTAAGCCCTAACACTCTCACGAGAAACCTCAGGGAGTTGGCGATTCTATTTGCTTGGCTTGATTCTCTTCGCATTGATCTTGGTGCATGCATGGCTGGTGACCGCATGTTTACCGAGGCTGAGTTAGCGGGAAGTCTCTGTGAGCACCTACGCATAGCGGTGAAGGTCCCCGCCTTGCAAGCGGGGGGGATTTCTATAAATCAGGGCAAGAAGGTAGCCGTGTCACCTCTGACATATAAATTGCGCCTGATCACTGTGCGGCAATTCATGGGGTGGTGTTTTCGATTCAAGATGGGGGCGATGGAGTCTGGAGATCCCGCGCTTCTCAGAATTCAAGCACACAAAGAGCATGTCGATAAAGTTCTCAGCGATCAAGAAATCAATAATCCTCCCCAGAATAAATCTATTACTAAAGGCCTGCGGGATCATCAAGTAACAGCTCTCATTTGGTGTGTAGATTTTAGAAATCCAGAAGCGTATGGCTTAAACGAACATGTAAGATTTAGGAACTTCATCATTGTGATGATTATGCTGACCTTTGGTTTAAGACCAGCAGAGCTTTTGACTCTTAGAGTAGGAGATGTCGAGTTTGGTGGCGTCACTGCTCTGCGTGTCTTAAGGCGTGTCTCGGATCCGAATGATGTAAGGAGCCCCCGGCCTAGAGTCAAGCGGAATGGTCGAGACATGATAATGCAAACGCCTACGCTCATACGCCTGATTGAAGAGTACATTGAAGTTCATCGCGAAAGCGTTATGGAGCGCTTTGGAAAAGATCACAACTATTTGATTGTTTCAGATGAGGGTGACCCGTTGCATGGAAATAGCGTGTCTAATTATTTTCAGATTATCCGCGAGAAGTTCAAGCAAGCGTTACCTCCAAATCTAACTCCTAAGGCCCTACGGCATACATACTCTAGTAGAACTGAACGTGAAATGGCTGAGCGTGGCGTTCCTGAAGATGAGCGTAAACAGGTTTTGGCGTACTTAAGGGGTGATAGTAGCGTGCGTTCTCAAGAGGTGTATATCATTGGTGAGATCATTCGCCAGGCCACCGCTGTTCAATCTAAATATCATGATACATTAATGGAAACTTTCTTGGAGTACTCCAGTGATGAGTCAAGCGTTTAGACCTCAGCCTGATGAAGCTGAGCTGTGGGAGTCCATTCCTAAATCTGTTATAAGCAGAGAAGGACATGTAGTTGACACGAGTGGTTTACAATGGCACATGCCAACGACCAGTGGCAGATACGCTACACTTAAGTTTCAACGTATACGTAATTTGAGGTTTCGGTATGCACTGATGCGTTACTGTGTGTATGTGATGAGAACCTCGTCGGCGGGCTATGCTTACACCACTTGGGTAGATTGTCATAGGTTTCTTCTTTTGCCTTATCCTGAGTTTAATCGGGAAGAAATTGCCGATTTTGAGGTTGAGCTGGTTAGTTATTACGAGCGAATGATAGCAACTACGAGACGAGACCATAAGCTATATCAAGTCTCGCGTGCTAAGTCGTGGTATCTCTGGGGATGCCAGTACCTAAGTGAAATAGGCTTCAATGCCGAATATGGCAGCGTGTTGGAAGCTCTCAAAATACCCGGAGGTCCCAAGGGGGAGGCGGTTAAAAACGAAGACGTAGATGCCGGTCCACTTCATCGTATCTATGAATTGCAGCCACTCTACAACGCTCTTCAAACTACGACTTGTGCCGATGTCGCAGAGTGCGAGCAGCGAGCTGCACTGGCATTGTTCATTGCTCACGGTAGAAACCCGGCGAACCTGTCGTGGCTGCGAGAAAGCGATCTGATCAACGTAGCTCCAGGACTAGATGAGCCGTGCTGGGTAATAAGATACCCAAGAATCAAAAAACGACTGTTGAGCCCTCGGGATGACTTCGTTGAGGTGCAACTCCCTACGGAATTTGCGCCTTATATTCAAGACCTAATCGCCGTCAATCGTGATATTGAACCGTTCGATTGGATGGGAGTTGATCCTGTAGGTTTTGACAGGCCGTTATTTTTCAATCACAACATCAATACGGCAGCTGCCGCGTCAGGCCAGCGCGATGCATATTTCAATTACGAGTCTGGTTACTTTGCAACGCTGCTTCAAAATTTCGTACTAAGGCATCGTATAGTATCGCCTTTGACCAAGATGTTGATACATCTTAGTCCTAGGCGTCTTCGTTACACGTTGGCAACAAACTTAGTTAAAGATGGGGCAACGCAGCGGCAGCTGGCCCAGATTCTTGACCATACTGATCTTCAGCACGTACAGGTTTATTTTGACCTGGCTGGCAATATCGTAGAGTTATTAGACAAGGCGCTAATTGGTCCTTACGCGCAGATTCTCCGTTTCTTCAAGGGTGATTTCATCGCGCCCGGGCAGAAAGCCGTAAATGAAGGAGACATAGGTAAGCATATTCCGTTTGTTTATATTGAGACTGCTCCGAACATCGATTTGGGCGTGTGTGGGAAACACTCACTTTGCTCCTTGCACCCTCCGTATTCCTGTTACAAATGTCCAAAGTTTCAGGCTTACCTTGAAGCTGATCATCAAGCCGTGTTGGAACATTTGATAAGTGAGCGCGAAGAGAAATTTCAGTCCGCTGACAAGCGAATAGCCAGCCAGCTCGACGAAATCATCTTCGCTGTAGCTCAAGTTGTTGAGAAATGCAAAGAAGTTAAAGCGGGAGCAACATAATGGCAAAGGTAGCAGCGTTCTTAAGCAAGCTTGAGCTAGATCGTGTCGCTAACTTATCGCTTTTGGTGGAAAAGGCGAAGATGCTCGGCATGCTCGGTTTTGAAAGTATTGTCTGGGATGAGCCGAAGTGGAAGTTTACAGCCGGCCCCATGACAATACTGTCGGCTAAACGTTCTGGCTCTCCTAGCATCTACTTTCGGCACGCGCCTAACATCGGCGAACAGCCCATGGAAGGCGATTGGGCTGCTGTGGCGAAATCTCTTTTTTGTTTGCGGGCGCACCGGTCAAATCAAAAAATTAGCAACCAGCAAACATTTGTAACTGCCATAAGTTATATAAGTCACTGCGTAGGCGGAGCGAGTCGTCCGTTATCAAAGCTGATGCCCGAAGACTTAGATTCTGCATGTAGGATCATTTCGAGTGATTACCAAGAGTCAACCGCTTATAACCTACATAAGGCTATAAACGAATTCGCAGCGCATTGCGACGCTAATCAGCTTTGTAATGTTAGGTTTGAATATAAGTACTCTGGGCTGAAGCGCCCTGCAAACGCCGGTAGTGCAGCTCAAAAACGATTGGACGCACCTGAAAACCTGGAACAGACCTCCGGGGACCGACTCATCAACCTGGAGGTGTTTGAGCTTATTGGTTTGCTGTACCAACATGTACCGAGCAACCATAAGTACCGGATGTACATCCTGATGCTCGTTTTGTTGGCGTGCATTGGAAGGCGTTTTAGCGAAATCGCTACACTGCCGTTGCAGGGGGTCGGCTTTGACTCGGAAGGAAGAAAATACTTACGCTTTTTTTTGATGAAAACAAGCAAAGGAGATAACTCTCATCCCATTGACAGAACATGGCTTCCTACTGATGCCGTTTCGATTGTTGAGGACGTAATCGCTGAGCTAACAGATATTACCGGAGCTGCCAGGTCGACAGCGCAGGAGATGCGGATCACTGGTGGCCCTGATCTACGTTGGATCGTACCTTTTGCTGAAGATCATCGATTCTACATTGCCGACCTTGAAGCCTTGGGTTTTAGCTTCAATGTCTTGCGCCCAGCGGGTTGGCTTACGAAAAATGGCCTCACGTTTCCAGATCCGGATAAGCTGACAGTTCAGGGCATTCGTCCAGCTAAGCCATCTCGCTTCACCACGAAGCAGGCCTTAGTTTCCTATTGCAAGAGCATGTTTGACCCACGATTGAATGATCCTGTCCGGATCGCTACCAGCGGTAAGGTGTATTACCAAGAAGATCTTTTCTTCGTGCGATACGCGGGTATGTCTTCCGGGGGCGTCTCTGTGTGTGTGGTCGCACCAGTCACCCACTCAATGTTCACGACATTTATACGAGATCATCTTGAGCCGCTTGCGTCCGAGTACGGTGGAAGCAACGTCAAACCCGACTTCTCAAGCCACGATTTTAGACACACCATTAATACTCTCTTGAATGACGGTGGAATGAGCGATTACGTACAAACTAAGTGGTTTGGGCGGAAGTATGCAAATGACACAAAGGCTTATCAGCACACATCCCGTGAAAAGAGAGCATTAATTTATCAAGAAAAAATTCGAGAAGGCAAGATTGGCGGAGTGGTGGCCGACAACTACATCCAACTTCCTGTTGAGTACAAAGATGCTTATCTCAAGGCTAAGATTACCGGAGTCCATGAGCTTGGGACCGGTATGTGTACGCGTAACCTGTCGCAATCGCCTTGCCCGAATCATCTCGAATGCCATGCCAAATGTTCGGATTTTTCCTGGGAGAAGGATAACGACGGTAAGAAAGCAGGCGTAGTGCGCGCTTTCGAGATCGAGGTCGTTCAATACGAGAATGCGATAACCAAGTCTCAATCGAATAGGCAGGGCGAGAGCCACCAATGGATGGCCCATTCACAGAAGAAAATCGAAACCCTCACCGCCATGCTGGTTGATTTGCAGATGGACGCTGAAGCCATCAAAGCGAAAGCACTTGGAGCACAGCCATGAGCAAATTTGGTAAGAGGATGGACTCGGGGGATGTCAAAGCTATCGTAAGGGAATTGGATCGCTGGGGTTTAGGTGAGCTGGGTTCGGGCCTGCGGTGGAAGACGCTTGAAGACCAGTTTGGGTTCACGCGCCAGGCTTTGAATGCTCGTCTTGAAATCAAGGTTGCGTTCGACGCTGCCAAGGCGTCTCTTGCAGGTGGCCTGGCTGCTAAACAGAAAAATGCGGCGCGGAGCGCTGACGAGCTGGTGCTTCGGGTTGCGCAGCTTGAGAGGGAGCTACAGACCTACAAGGATCGTGAAGCCAAATGGCTGCTGAGATGGCAGCAAATAGCCTACACCATCAGGGTAAGGTTTGGCGCTCAGATGAGCGGCATTGATATGTCTGGCGGTTCGCGAGAGGGGCTTCCAAACCTGCGTACCACGGAGAGCATCCTTAAGCACCTTGATAGCCCCATTCCTCCAGTGGGGAGCTCGGATGCTAATACCGATTAGTGTTTTAGCCGCGTGAAAATGACTTTTCTCTAAATTATATGGAGCGACTTAGTGTGGATGGGTAGTCCAATTAAGGTCTATTTGCGCTGCCATGGATTGATCAAGATCAGATTTCAATGGGGATTCTACGAGGCTGAAATCTCTCGGTTGAATTTGCAGTGGTAGACGGAGGGTGTAAGCTTGGCAAGCATGCATTGGGTAGGGATGAAATATGATGTTTTTTAAATATATTTCCAGTTGGCGCGAAGGAAACGTTTTTTGCACAACGGAAACAGTTAGACGTCTATGCTCTTCTAGTGAAAAGGTTGAAGCTATTTGTATTTCACAGCAATCACAGACACTCACCCCCGTTGAGTTGGAATCATTGCGTAAGGAAATGCGGTTGGCAGGCGCCTGGATGCAGTCAGTATTGAGACTTGGAAGTCGGTCCAAATATAAATAATAGATATGGCACCATTGCGCATCTAAATGTGATTCAAATAGTGTTTTTTTTGTATATGATCTGCTTTTCTGTCGCCTTGGATATTAAGTCTGTAGCCGATATATGATTGTCTGGTAGATAGTAAGTTTTATCACCTTCAACTGAGTATGCCTCAATGGTGCCGTAGGCGCTGCTGTGATAAATAGTTAGCTCTACTAATGTTTCCATCTTCCAGTCTCCTGACCCATTTAAATAATCTGGGCTAACAAGTTTTATTGTTTCAATCACTGTGTGTGGTGGTCTTGTCTGTATTAGTCTGCATAGGAGGGTCGGATCCATTATCTGGATCATCGATTTTCTAGTACCGGTCGGTATGACGCGTAGCAGGCTTAGGTAAAACCATGGGAGATTGAGAGTGTGCTCGACTGCAGTCCAATGGAGCGCGTCGCTTTCTGAACCGTGCTCGCTAAGAAGCGCCCACCGTGGGGTGATGAACATGAGAAACGCTCCTTGGCAAAATGAGTCCTATAGATTGTAGCCCTATAGGGTTCTCGGAGGCTTCATGTTTCATTTTAGGATGGATCATGGAACTGAAGCCTGCGTTCGGAACGGCTCTCAAACTCATACGCAATAGAAGGGGGATGAGCCAGGAAGACTTTAGTGTAATCAGCAGCAGGACCTATCTCAGCTCCCTCGAAAGGGGGCTGAAGTGTCCGACCATTGAGAAAGTCGAAGATCTTGCTGCATTTTTGAATGTTCACCCTCTGACCGTTTTGGCGATTGCATACACAATCAAAGACTCTGCAGCTTTGGAAACCCTTATGGATCAGGTGAAAGGTGAGTGTGAATGGATTCTTTCGGAAACTGGCTAAAATTTGGGCGAGTCCACGCTTTGTTGAGCCTGCGCAAGCTTCATAAACGATGATGACTGAAATTGAGCCCTCCTTGCTCAAATTTGGGAGGGTGAGCCACCCATAGCTCACATTTGAGCAATAACGTTCACGGTTGAGCCATCCCTAGCTCAAATTTGAGCGATAGCGTTCACCCGTGAGCTACCCCTGACTCAAATTCGAGTGATTTCTTCCGTGTAAGCTTTACCCCACCCCAATTCGGTGTCTGAACCAGTCATTTATGCTTTTCCATTTTGGGCATGAGTATTGAACTGTTCGTTGGCAGACTATGCATCGAACTGCTCCTACGTACTCATGTGGTCAATAATAGCGTCCATCAGATCCTTTACCGGCTGCACACGAGCCGCGTGTGCTTCTTTCTCTCGGTTATGCCAGCCTAGAAAAATACCTTCCAGGCGGCATTTCCACCTGAATGCCCCGTCAGACTCCACGTCCGCTAGCACTTCAAATATTGGTCCTCCGCTTGTCCCACTGAAGCATGGAGGGTTCGCGCGCTTCTTATTGGTATCAATTGCGCGCTTCTTATCGAAGCGGAAGCCAACAGCATTGGAGATGTGCGACTTTGCAGCAGGAGACTCAATTCGTTCAGTGAAGCTCGTTCCATGGGTAACGATTTGGGTCTGGTTAAGACGCGGGTTAAGCCCATTTTTTGAGGCTGGATACCCTACGGCAACCCAAAGCCCGATTGGAACGTAGTGGGTTACAAGATCGTCAAGAGGTACGAATTTCATTCGTTCGATCTTGGCCTTCATAAACCAAGTCTCAGGCAGAAGGGCTACAGCGATGTCATCTACAATGCACCTGACGATTGGCATGCCGTTTAGCAATGCTCCCTGGCCATTAATATTAAGGCCAAACTGACGTTTAGGATCTTGCCCCTCGAAGACATGGGCTGCGGACACTAGAAAATAATGGCCTCTTCGGACTGCGAAAAAACTGGATCCGATCAGATCAGCAGCTCCAGTGATTTTGCCGCTTTTGCTGACCTGTTCGATGAACAGCGGCGCCGTGCACCGTCCCCACTTTTTGATCACGTTATCGACGTGTTCCAAGAAATTATTTTCTGTGAAAGGCAAATAAATCGACATGATTTTCCATTTTGAAAGGCAGATTCAGCTTGCTGGCTTGCTCATCGTCGCTTCAGGGCAGGGTGAGGATAATTAGCTGTATTAATATACAGTGAAGGGCAGTGGCCGTTCAACGAGAGGGGGGCGTGTTGCAGGTGCGAGCGTGGAGCGCTTCGAGGCGTATAGATCCATAGTCGTCGAATTCCCGCACTGGCGAAGTCTGCCTCCAGACGCGCCCGAGCCTCCATCCGACAAAGCGCTAGGACCGCTCCTCGTGGATAGTTTCGGCGAAGCCGTTATCATAGTTTCCTTGGACTCCGTCGACCATCGACGCGAATGGTGTGTTAGCGAGCTGCGTCACTGATTCCCATAGCGTGTACTACGGGTTCGCGCACTGCGTAGCATAGGACTCGTGTTTGCGGAAAACACGACCATCTTTAACAACGGAGTGATCTGGCCAGGTGATACCGGGATTCGGGGCGATTCACTCTATCTGGACGGTATCAAACAAGTCTTAAGGCGTTCGCCATTTAGCCTGAGCAAATTCAGCTCGGGAGCACTGTTCTCAAACTGACGATTGTGAGCGTCTTTGCCCCGCGTGTGAGTGCAACATAAAGATCTTTTGGGGTCATGGTGTCCGCCTCTAAAATGATTGCATGTTGGTACTCCAAGCCTTTCACAAGTAGAGTTGTGCCTATGAGCTTCTTATATCGGACAGGTCTGCCAGTATGGCGAAAATCACGCTGGAAATTATTGGCACTTTCCATAAGTGTTTTTTCTGGATTGTCGACGTTGCTCTGTAGGACTTTAATCAATCTGTTAAGAAGGTCTCGGCGGTACGTCGACGTTTCTTTTACTTTTTGGATAGCTTGCAGGAAGGCTAGAAGATGAGCACTTGTCGCTGAGGAGAGAAATTTATTCGCAACTCTGAGAATTTGGGGGTGCTTGGTGGCTTGAGTAGCCTTTGCAACTTCACCTCGTTTAGTCCCAGTAGTCAATACTCCTTCTACCCCTGTCATACACTTTTTAGTGAATTCAATTGCCAGGATCATTTTTTTGCTTAGTGTTTTTGCCGCTTCGATCTTTTTGATGAATCTAAATAAGTCTTTTCCTTCCACCTCCTCGATGCTAGAGAATTTTCCGGCTAAAGCCTGCGCAAGCTTGTGTGCTTTATTCTTGGACTTTTGATCTCCGGAGTATATTGCAATCACAGAGTCTTCATCGTTCAAAAACTTATACAGGAAATTAAGCCTCTTACGATCTGCGAAGTCATTTAGGTCCACTGAAATGCGGGTGATACCCCTTGGTAACGGCGCCTGAATTGAAAACTGTTCGTTCGTGCGAAGCCTAGTCCCGATGTTGTCTAGCCATTGACCTAGTTCCGGTGCTTTCGCCAGTTGCCAGCGCCAAGGTATACTCAGCTCCCCCAGCTTTTGATATTGGGGATATATATGTTTTTCCCATTCAACAGGCTGATTGGCAAAATCAAAAATCGCTTGTAGTGGGTCGCCCAATATCCTGCAAGGTAAAACTCTAGCGATCCCTTCGACGAGCATATGCTGCTGTACCGAACAGTCTTGGTACTCATCGACATATAAGCCTGAGTAAGAGCTTCCCAATAATTTTTTAATGAACGGCCTGTCCAATAAAGGTGCACATGCTAAGTAAAGTTTGTCCCAATCTTCGTCGTCGGGGTACTCAACGGACCACTTGGACGTAGCGGGGAAACTAAGGCACATGCGCAGAGCCCAGCTTGCGATGGTATCTACTTGGTAGAGCGATGACGGAACCGCCAACTGCTGCATCTTCTTTTTGAGGGAGCTTACTCCAGCATAGGTATGTGTTAGGACCAACTGCCGATGGGTAGCGGCACCCACTGCCATGGCTATTAGGTGGGTCTTACCATAACCCGCAGGTGCTATGACATACCCTTTCTTTTGAGTCTCGGCCAGTATCGTGTGCAGATTTTCAGTCATGATCAGCCCACGCGCGAACCTGTAACAGTTTTTTGCCAAGATCGCTTAGCACGAATTTAGCATCGGAAAAAGCGTCAGCAATCACTTCTACCCAGGCCTCGCCACCAGTGATGGACTTGAACCATGCGGAGCTTTTGGCCGCGTCACCTATAGCTTGACGCAACTCCGGTGAGTCTTGCCATTCCATCAGATCCTGGGGCTGGGCAATAGCAAGTTTAGATCGCACGTTATCACGAACAGGATTGCCTGATTCTTCGGCAAGTTTTAAGCTTGCCTTAACGTATTTCCATGGCAAGTCGAACATTGCTCTTTGCTCCAAGGCTAGCTGCTCTGACCACACCATTACTGATACGCCATTTACTTCTAAGTCATGGCTGTCTTTGTCCGAAAAGTCCTTTGGCGCATCGCCATCAGCGATAACGCAGACCTGATATCCCAATTTTTTAAACGCCATTGCTAGGCCTTTGACCTTGCTAGCTCCCTTGGCGTCAAGAACCGCCGTGCCCAAGTATGAGAAAGCGTCCAAGTCTTGGCCGAGCCAATAGTCGTCCAGCCCTCGTAGGAACCCGACCTCAGTGGCCCCCTCGCAAACTACAATCTTCTTAGACAGAAATGCTTCAGCACTCGATCTGATATGTCCCTGGACATTTAGCTCGGATAGTTCTAGGGAGTTTGTGTTCACGACTGTCACCATATCTACCAGACGATGAACGATGTGGAGATCTGAAGTGCTAAGTTCTCTTAATACTGATGGTGAGTGCGTGGTTATAAAGTACTGTCCGGTTTTGTCATCTTTGATGTATTTAACTAACCGAGCGATCCGGTGTGGCTCAAGACCTATTTCAAGCTCGTCAAAAAGGGTAACGTGATTCTTCTGAAGGTTTTCTTTCTGAATGCCGCACATTAGCATTCGTCTAGAGCCTAACCCTAATTGCCTCAATGGCATCTCACCGTCATGTAGGCTTAGGCCACCTACTCGGATGTTGATAGAAGCCGTATCCAGATGCGCTTGATAGTTTTGATGGATAGGTACGCCCAGCCCTCTAGCCACGGCTTCAGATTTGGTGGCGGCGGCGTCAAACTTGACCAAGGCGTTTGCTCGTTCACCATCTAATGATCCGCGTGCAGCACGGCTGGCGTCGACTAGGGATTCCGCAAGGTTGTCTGACTCAGTAATTCTGGCCAGAGCGCTACCTGCCCCCCAGGTGAGGTGTTTCTCGCTATATGAGCCTATGATCCCTACGTTGAGCTTCGCCCGGTCTGTCGCCCGGAAATCGACTCCGTCAATGTTACGGTCAGCTTTTATTTTCCACTTTGGCTCCAAATCCCGCCCTACGGTTAGATTAGCGCTCAGTACAATCTCGTCGTTGTCTTCAGGCTCATCATTCAGCTTGGATTTCGCTGCGTCCCAGCCTTGCAAAAGTCCTCCATATTTTTGTATGGACAAAAACTCATTCGGTATCTCTCCGAAAACCACGGTGATGTCTATTGGATCGTTAACGTTGCACAGGTGAAAGTCTGAGTCGTTAAAGGATAGGTTCCATTGAGGATGAAAAATGCAACGTATGCCTTCAAGTATTGTTGTCTTTGCAGAGTCTCCTTTCCCGATCAAACAAACTATTCGTTCATCAGGTACATTCCAATCGAGGAGCTTGATGCCTCGAAAATTTCGAATGACAATTTTCCTAATCTTCACTTCGCCTCCGCTAGCTTTAATTTCTGTTTAAAGCAGCTTAGCTGAGGTACGAGCCGTCGTAATATCAAAGTGATGCCGGGTGCCCCTAACGGCTGTACGGTGACGTGGTCACTGGCCCCTGCGTTCACACTGCGCGTCGTGACTTGTGATATCGAGTCATGCAGCGTGAGAGTGAGATCCAAGCTGGATGGCGGTTGCCTGGAGCCTTCCTAAGAGCAGATATGGTCACCGTAGCAAAGGTTCGCGACGAAGCGATCCCTCTTGGGCACCGCGAACAACGTATCCATACGATGTTCCGTTACGGGGAGTGACGTCGAAGGGCATTACGTTAAGACAGATGCGGAGGCTGCCTGGATGGCTATGAAGCTAAATAAGCGGCCTCTAGGCCATGAGGAGGGTAAGGGCCGGTGAACACTCTTTTCGAGCCGGCCCATAAGGACGATTGTGTCCGCGTATTTTAAGCGAGCGCAATTACCCTGAACCTCAGGACCGTCATGCACTAACGTACAGTTTGTGTCTGTCATCGATGAAATTCTAATGTTTCGAGAAAGCCATCCTGAGACAAGGAGTTGATGACATTCTTTTACTCACCCAGTTTGTTAGCAGATGCCAGAGATGAGCCTCTGGAACTTATTGATAAAAGGCCGCCGATCCGTAGAACTCAATCGATGAGTAATCGTCCTCTTTACGACTAAGCTGTTGGATGAGTTCGAATCCGTCACCTATCTTGGATGTTAAGTCCTCAGCTATCGCGCATGTTGTTTTTCGGACTGAGAGCACTGCAAGCTTATACGCCTCAAAAAATGACGTGCCCTCTGCTATGTGGTATGCGAGGTATGCTCCGAATGCGGCAGCTGGGTAACCTTGTACAGGCCATAGATGAGAGATTGTCGCTTGATCGGCGCAGGCTAAACCTGGTGCCAGTCCGATTTTAGGGAGGTATCCTCTTTCTTCAAAACGCGCTCCGTCGCAAATGTTTAAAAACAGCAGGCGGCGCTCTTCCCCAATGGGTGCCTTATTCCAAAGATCCGCCAAAGAAACGGACCTGCCTTCTGCAACGTGCATAGTTACCTTTTTAGGAGACCAGTGATCGTAGGTACCGTGGGATGCGACCCATATCACGTCATAAAGATCGTCTCCATAGACAGTGGTAAAATCTCGTTGCGCTGACTCTTCAAAGCAAACTACTTCAACTATGGCTTCAGCTCTTTCAAAGATTTTTTTGATCGCCTCAGCTTCAAGTTCTTCTGTAAGGCTTCCGCCACCGCACCATATCAATACGTTCTTCGGTTTTCTATCGGGTTTTGGGATAGAAAAGGATGAGGCAATCGGCCATGTTTTCCCCCATTCTTTAAGCTGGATCGCCTGCACCGGATTGCACTCATTGTCTAAAATTAACTGATACAACGGCTCCGAATTGAACAAGTAACGACTTGGGCAATAACCTTTTTTCATTGCGGATTCGTAATCTGTGGAGTCGCCATACATGGGTATCCCAATACGCTCCGGAATTCTTAATCCTGAATTATCAGCGTAAGCGATTGACTTTGCCACACCAAGAAATTTGTTGCTCGCATGTACTAGACCTTCGAGAAGCGCCTGAGAATCCCGATATATGAATGTTTTTTCAGAACCCACCACTGACGAGTAGCCGTGCTCTCCAAATGGTATGGAAATATACAGGTGTTTTGCATTGAGACTGAATTCATCTGACGGTAATTGATACCAGAGCCGTAGGCCCTGAAGTGTTAGTTCAGTATCGGGGGCGTCAATAGTTTTGACGATAAAAGGCTGTATTGCACCGCTTCGTATGGCAGCATCTCGGAAAAATGCGATCTCTTCCAGCTGCGATTTCAAGTGCCGTTGTACCAAGTCTATCTGACTGAGCAGCGTGGTAGGATCTCCATCTTCAGTGCCTGCGTAGACTGTCGATAGCAGTTGTACCTTATGTGCGTCAGCTAGGGAGTCGGCACATTCAGCAAGCGCTTTTTGCGCCCATTTAGATGAAGCTTTGCTTGAATAAAAGCCAGCTGATGTAGACAAACCAGAGTAAAGCAGAGCGCGAAATTGGTTAGGAAGTGATTCATTTTCAGAGATAGACTCAAGTTGAGGTACGAATACCTTAGCCAATTCGGGGGCCTCTTTTGCGGCCCAACACGCTAGATTTAATCCAAGAAAAACCTCAGAAAGATGAATATGCTGAGCGGGCGTATTCATTGTTTTCTTAAAGCTTAAAGTTGCGCTGATCCAAAGATCTCGCGCAATATCATTCATCGCTGTCCGCTCTCGGGCGTAAAAGTAAAATGCCCCAAAAAATTTTACCATTGTGGGCATGAATCCAGGCCAGCTTATGAGTGTTGGGGATGAATAAAAATCGACTATTCTGCCAATGTGTAGTTCCTTGGTATGACTTTCCACCAAGTCTTCAGAAAATGCCCAACCAATCCAGTCTCCCATTTCAGTCAATTCATAACTTTCGTAAGCGTTGTAAAGCGCCTCGGTTGCGAAAATGAATTGGGCAAAGCATGGCATTAAGCGGAGATCAGCTGGCATGTTCTGTTGACGTTCTATCAAAAGAAAAATAATTCGCTGGGCCTCGTTATGGGAGATCGACACGGCCAGACGCGCATCACGAAAAGCGCTGTCCAGAAACTGATGCGAGTTTTTTAAGGCTTGTTCAACTTCCATAATGTCACCTTCCTTTAAAACTGGTAATAAAGATCTGGGCCTGCGGTTATGAACACCTGCTTTTAGAGCGCATACCCCATGAGTACCCGTGTTACTGAAAGGCCATTTGGTGCCAAGCCTCCTTCGGAAGCTAACATTTGCTATTTCATATCGGCCGGAAGTCGGACGGCAAAGTGCTGAGTCTTCCTTAGCGTTCGGGATTCACAGAAACGCACATTGCGGCCTCGGCCGATGTAGGCAATGCAGGAAGTGGCGGCGGAGTGGCAGGGGTTGCCAAGCGGTGCTTAGCTGCTCGATCCTCCCTGCGCTGTTGTCGTCTCTTCTCGGCCTCGAATTCCTGCATAGGATGTCTAACGAAATGTTGTTCATATGTCTTCAGCAGACCGGCCTCCTTACTAGCCTTTGCTTCGGCGAGAACGTATTCAGCGTCGCGGATCTGAATCACCAGCTTGCTGCTCTCTTCCTGTCTAGCGCTCACGAGGGCTACTGCTTCCTCTGAAAACCTGCCACTAGTCCACAGCTCATAGCGCTGGGTCAGAGTTGCCCAGTCCGAATGAATTTTCGCAGCTCCCCTTAGGACAGGGATTCGCTTATCCAGCCATTTGATCACCTCTCTGTCGTCAAGGGTGCTCGCCGGATGGATACCCTTGCACTCAATGAAGATGACCTCATGATTTTTGCGTACCGCAAGAACGTCGATTTCGGCCTGTTTCCCCATAACGTCCTTCACGATGCGATTCATCTCTTGATCGTAGCCGGCGAACGTAGACCTAGCGATCTGTGCCACTGCAAATTCGAAAAGGCTCCCACGTAAGGAGTAGGACGCCCCCTCTATGCGGGATAGGTCGTTGAAGACTTTATCTAGTGCAGCTGGGCTTTCTATGAGCTTGGCTGTGTCGTTCAGCACATTGCATAAGTTTTTCAACGCAAGAGCTACGTCGTGGCCAAATAGGCTTTCAGTGGTCGCCGGGATTACGCCTTCACTTTTTAGCTGCGCAAATGCCTCGGTTTGATAGGCCTCAGCCACGAACACCTGAAGGCATCTGCCGACTTTCGGTAAGCTGCGGAGGGTGACGCATTTGTGCAGGAACGCGCCGATATCGTCAGGTGAGATCCATCCGTTTAGCGCTATATCGCAAACGAAAAAGCCAGGTTTCAAGGCTGTGCTGGTGTAAGTCCGCATTGGATGTAGGTAGGAGGGACCTGCCAGGTCCCAATTGAAAGTGCCGACCTTAGGTAACGATTCGCGATCCTCATCCTCCCTAGTCTCGACAGAATCATAGCTCACCATCCCAAGGTTTCTCGCCCAGTCCTTGACAGCCAGGAGCGTGACCTTCTCTGCGATTAGGCGGCCTTTCATTTTCCCCCACATGGATGGAATGTCCGACAGCTGCTCCCTATCGCATCGCATAATGGAAATCTGTCCAACTGGAAGATCAACTTCCTTCACCAGCCCAGCTTTAATCAATCGTTCCAGCAGGCTTTCGGCAGAGATGTGTCTTTTCTGCGCGATGGGAGCGCCGCACGCAATGAGGAAATGCGCCCGAGGCATCACGTTGTCGCGCAGTTCTAGCGCCCTCAAAGCCAAGTAATACGCGCTCCGCGTTTTCTTCAGAGCTTCCATCAGGTTGTGGAAAAAGTACGGGGAGCCATAACTTTGTTCTAGATACACAAAGCGAGCCCGGTGAGGAAAAACGATTTGACTCAGTTTGTTAATCCCATCACCGCCGCGTTCAACGCGTTTTCTGGCTGCCGTCGGATTCAAGCCATACCGCTGCTCTAGCAGTTTCGATAGGTCACTGCTCAGCATCGGTCCTTCGTGTTTGAGGAGATCCGCGATATGGCTGTCGGTCATGATGGGCACCTTAAATGTCACACAGCGCTATTTATACTACTTGTAAACAAGTGTAGGTCGAGTTTTCCCGATTCCGTACGCAGGCCCCGTAAAATAAGGCGCCCAGGGCGGCCATAATGAATTTTCCGTCAAAATGTCACAATAGGCGTTTACCGTGAGGTTTCAGTAGCTGAATATTTGCTTCTCGCAGGCTGGCTCATCAGGTGCTCACCTTTGCATTTCAGGAAAAGGGCCTAAGCTGAAGTGAGCCGCAGACCGCTATCAGCCGAAACAGACCTTGATGAAGGCCCGATATTGGAGGATGAAGGCGGCCAGGAACGCGTGGAATAGGTATAAATTCATGCTCACAAAAGCAGTGACGGCTTCTGCTTCAAGCAGAGTTATGGGCTCTCTGGTTAATTGTCGAGAAATCACTATTTGTTAAATTAGGAGCATTCAACCAGCGGCAATATATCGTGGTCGAAAATAGTGAGGGCTGTACGTCCGCAGGGTTTGTAGCCCACGACTCCTTCTAGAGGTTCGATGGTTCCGCCTACGGCGACAATGACGTACCTGAGGGTTGTCTCGCCGTGTGAAACCTGCCTAGCCGGTAGTGCATTCATTACCGACAACATCTGAGGGTTGGTCCGTTTGAGAAAGTTATTAAAGTTCCCAAACTGTGTTGGTATAGAACGCAACATTTGATGATTCATAAGGTCTTCAGGTTTCCAACTAGTCGAAGTGAAAGTTTCGGAAACAATGAAATTCGGAAGAAAATTGAGGACTGGTCGCTCATACGCCTGGAGCGCAGCGGTAACATCTACCACGTAGAACGGTGGAGCCACAACGATCGCATGAGCCGCAGTGAAAGAACCTACATCAAAGGTCCAGAAATGTTGAGTGGAGCGTTCAGCGCTGGCCGGGAAGTCAATGGTCAACGTTGTCGTCGCAACATAGTTCCAGATACCGAGGCGATCAAGCATCCGTCCGAGCATTCCAGAAACATCAACACATGCGCCTAGACGCCCATCTTTTTTTACCGCTGCAAATAGTACTTGGACGGCAATTTCAATTTTTCGCTTCGCTTCTGCCAAATAATTTGTATCGTAGGCGCGAGCTTCGACATAACGTGCATAGTTTTCCAAGTATCTTGGATCTTGTTCCTCATTTTTTAAAAAGTTGGGCTCGTCGTAAAATCCAGGCTTCCCGAAATCTATTTCATCTTTATGAAAAAGCTTCTCTAGCTGCTGCTCAAGAGTATTGTTGGATAGCTTCCATGGCATGGTTTAAGCCCTTCTAATATTATTTATCATGTTTATCACATTTCAGAGCGATACGATTAATTTTGCTAGTGATCCTAATATCGCAAAATCGTAGTAACTAACATGCCTTGAATGATTCTCGCGTAATTCGTAAAAATATCAAAGCAATCCCGCTCGTCCCTCGCTTGGATTATTAGTAAACACAGTTAGGTGCACTCCTTGGAGAGCATCCATAGGGGGGTGCTGGTTCTCAATAATTATGATTTGGCTGTCGCGGCTATGGTGTGTAATCAGATATTCGTAGAATTTTTCTTTAAGATCACTTCCCTTTAGAAGCAAGTCATCATCACCTTCTGGCTTGAAGTATGCTAAAAGTGGAGAGTCAAGCACTAGAAAACCAGGGTGGGGCAAAGAGTTTTCCTGCGCATATTCCAGTAGCCCAAGACTGACCGCGGCATGGGTAATGGACCGTAAGCCCTTACCGCGGCTACCCCGAGGTTTCCCGTCGATGATGAAGTCGCTTGAGCCTTTATCAAAGCTGACTATACATTCTCCTGGGAAATTCCACTCAGTGAGAATTGATGAGATTTTCATCGATAAAGAGTTACCGATGATCTCTGGAATACGGACTATTGAAGCTGTGTTGCCACTAGTTGAGGTTCCTTCTTTTTCAAGTAATGATTTTCGCTGGCTAAGCTGATCGATCCGCTCAAAGCTGCTAATTTTTTTTGATACATCTTGACGAAGTTCGACCAAGCTTTCAAAGCTAGCCTTTGTTTCGCCTGTTGCTGGCGAAAGCGCATCCCTCAATGATCTTTCAATCTCTTCATATTCTTTCTGGCTATTCAGTTGATTTCTTATAAGTTTCTCATGCTCTAACTGAAGTTCTTCAATAGTTCGAACGAGATCTGATTTTAGCTTTCCAATTTTAATCATTTCGGCGGAGGCTGCTTGTACAACCGAAGCTACGTCAGACTCTTCTTCATCCTCGAAGTGTTGATTACATGGTGCGGCACCGCACATGGAGCAATCAATCTTATCTACGTAAACCAGCAGTGATCCGCTTTCTACTATAGCTTCCAGTCGTTCAAGGTCCACATCGTAATGGTCGCGTAGAAGGTCAAATCTTGTAAGAAGATCAACAATTTCGTCTGTTCGCTCAGATCTTTCCCGTCGCTGGAGTATGTTGTGTTGGCGGTTTTTCAGAAGCTCAGCGAGAAGCTTTTCATTAAGAACAATGGATTGCCTCTGCACTTCTATGGAGGCACCTATTTTCTCCATTTGACTCACAAGGTCTACACGGTCAACAGTGCCGAGATCCGCAGTAATTTCGACTATCAAATCATTTAGTAAGGCGATTTTACCTGAGTTGTCGATTGATTTTACTGTTGGAGTATTGATAGCTGAGTCATCTACTCCAGTTAAAAGTAGTTTGACCGTCGCTAATTCTGATGTTTTCGTGGTGAATTGGCCGCCCCAGAATGGGGAGCCCTTGGAGACAATTTCCTCTTCCTGAACTATTACTAGTCGAGCAATGTTTCGAAAGCTCAAACTTTGCAGTGTCGATTTTGCACCACTTTTCAAGATTTTTTTATTGAGTAGCCCAAGCTTTTCTAGCAGAAATCCAGAGAGGTTGTCTGTGGTTCCATGAGAATGATTAGATTTTAATACAATCGATTGGTCTTGATCATTCTCGACAAGTTTGAAACCTCCTCCACTTAGCGCCCGTTGCAGACTCCATCGGTCGCCAGACCCCGATTCTATAGATAGGCTGATCCGATCATATTCTTTCACCTCATCAAAGGTTCTAAGTTCGGCCCCTCCCAGCATGTAATCAATCGCTTCGGCCAAATAGGATTTTCCAGTATCTGACGAGCCGCAGACGACGTTAACGCCTTCGAAAAAATCCACTTGGCTTTGGGCATTAGGTCCGGAAAACTGGACACATCTTAATTGAAAGGTGAACTCACTCATCACTCAGAGCCCCTCTGATCAAAAGTCTGGAACTCACTGGTCCATTTAAAGATACGGTGAGTTACCAATCGGACTTCATCTGTAGGAGTATTTCCATATACCTCATATGCCCATTTAGCTCTATCAATGAGCTTAATTGAGTAGCTTGTTATCAGAGACGATATGAATGGTCCTGCGGCGTCCGTTGCTATGTAACTAAAGCCGTCATATGACGCTATCCGGCTTAATAAACCACGCCTGACCATAAGCTTCAGCCCTGACTCTATCAAACCTCTCCGGACGAGGAGTTCCCCCCCTCTTAAAGGCAGCGGTGTATGAAGGCTACTGGGGCCGCTAGCATCTTCGGAATGCACTACTAAGTAGTCCATTTCTACTAGGCGCTGTAAGTCCATCGCCATTGGAAAGGCTGTGGTTAAAATCGCAAGAGATCTTACGCCGGTCTCCAGAGGACCATTGAAGGGGCTTCTCACCTTTACTTCACTCATTTTCGGGCACCCACGTAAGTCGATCATCATTTGCCAGTTGGTGACAAATCCCCTGACGATCTTGGGTTTTGAATGCTGATGCTAAGGGATTTGCTGAAGCAGCAATACTTGATGAGTGAGTGATAGTTGCCTTCATTCGTGCAAAGCCATCCGCATGATTATCCTCACAGACATCAACAACCCCATAGAATATCTCATCTTGCAATGCCGAAAATGTACCTTCGGGAACTGTGTCTCTTGAGAAATTTCTCAGAGACTCCGCGTGATAAAATCGTTCTCTTTGCCGAAGATAATCTCTTTTCAACGCACTAAAGGGCTCAAGGTCGGCCTCGTTACATATTTTGGTGCTTAGATGATGTGCATATGCGTCTAGTATTTGCCTGATGTAACGGCTCTCAGTGCCAGAGGGTATTGCTGGTGGTTTCAGCGAGTCGGGCCTAAAAGGTAGCCCTCCGCCAAATCTTACGGCATGGTAATGGGTATAACTATGATCGTTGATAAGCTCTACAATGGATTTTGACGAAAATATGGTGAAATCGAATTTATGGAAGTAATCAAACAGTTCTCCCGATAGACGAGTTTCCATCGTGGATGTTATCCCTGTCTTACAATATTTTTCCCAGTTGTCTTCCGTCTTGAATTGCAGTTCAGCAGGGTCGTTCAAGAGTTGCTCAAGGGTAGTGCCAATATCTTGAGATCCCACAAAATAGTGTTTGCGAGGCGGGATATATTTCCCTTTAAACGAGTAATAGATGATTTTGCCAATCTCTACCCAGATATCGCTAGGCCGAAGTGGGTGATCGTAGCGTTTGCATTGGTAGTTATCCCAAGGCCCTTTGAACCCATCCTGAGAGCAGATCCCTGCGATGTCCACGCCCAAGTCTCCCGAGCCACCAAAACGGCGGACTTTCGCGTATTCACTTTCCAGGCTACTCGCCCACTCCTCTACGAACTCCTCCCATTCATCTGGGCTGAAGCTTCTAACTCGAAGGGGCTTAGGTAGTGGGATACCACTTACAACATGCGTCGCGGATGCAGACGACGTGCGTCCCCTCGGGGCAATTTCTTGTAGATCGATGTCAGAGATCACTATGCTCGCCTGCCATGTTGGAGCAGTGGCACCTAGGTATCCAAGGTGCCGATTGTCTTTTTACTCCCCCGGTTTAACAATCGTCCGTGCGGGGTTGTCCGACGCTAGCAGAATGCCACTGTTCCGTCCACGACTACACGCAGCTTAGGCACCCTAGTAGAGCAAGCCCGAGAACTCGATATGCCATATTTACGACGAATTTCACTGAGTGTTTAGGGATTCACAGCAAGCCATGATCGTTCACGTGGGACCCAATCTAAACCCTAAGCCAGGCTCCCATTATCAGAGTCTTCCTTTGATTGTTGTCGGATTGATATGACGACTGTCGGAGGGCCGTGTTTTGCTGATTGTCGCTATCCACGACCGGCACTTTCAGTCAGACGCTGCGGCTTGAATCTACCCACGAATTTAGGGCGAACTCATTTTTCGGTCTTTTTCCATAGCTTTTTCAAACCATGCTGGCACGTTAAGAGTTTCGCTGCGAACCCTCGCTGGGATCATTCGCCAAAACTCCACAATAGCGCAGGAGAATTCTTCAAGCTGCTTATCAGTAACCAATAGGTGGGTGTGGTCTATCCACCTCATATCGGGAGTGTTTCCAAATGTAGACTGTATTCGCAAATATTCTGGGTGGCTGGCTTTTAGTTTTTTCAAAGAAAGGCCTTCACCATGTTTATACACATTCACTACGTATCGACACGCGCTTAGCTTTTGAAGGTAGCCTGCGCTACGCTTGGCAAGTTTCGAGATGTCTAATAGCTCGACAATTTCCTCGAATGTAGCCTTCCACAACATATCTGTGACGTTAGGACCTCTATGCCAGTGCTCAATTTCCTTCAAAAGCCACCGACGCAATTCTTTATCCCAGGCGTGATACATTCCAGCGACAATGCTTAGTCTGGTTTGGTCTCTCAGTTCACTCAGCAACCGGTAATACTCGACCCCTTCATGGTATGCATCTTCTGCGACGCTTCCGGGATCGTCTCGGTCGGGATCAAAATGCTGAGATTGTTTCTCCATCCAGTGCTCTGCTGCCTCTTCCGCCTCCTGCTCCATGTTATTGAATTGAGCAAGCAACTTATTTTTGCCTTGGTCGACATAAAAACGATGTTGTTCGATAACTGACTCTCGCCAGGGGCCCCAGATTTCAAAAAAGGTGATTGGGCGTGTTTGCTCGTTATATTCCAGGTCTTCCTGCGTGCTAGACATATACTAACTCCGAGATCGTGATACACAGGCTAGCTCTTATCAGGCATTACGCCTCTGAGTCCCAATTAAAAGTCACCATGGCATAGATGTGCAATACCCGATCTACCGCAGTAGGACGGAGAGATTTGCCTATCGAAAAGGATCAGGAAGCTGGCTAATTTGCGAGCGGGGCCGTTTCTGACTCCTAGCGGACAGTTATGTTAGGTCGACTTTGGTAGTGGCGGAAAGGGTGATGAACACTGCTGAGATAACACTGATTTTTTTGCGTGACGTACCGTCCGTTACGCGAAAACTCACCATTACACAAAGTCGAAATCATGGTTGATTTCTGAATTGACCAGCCATCTGCGGGAAAAAACGTAAAGCGTGATCTTTACAGCGATTTGTCAGATAAGCGTAAGTGGCACCGTTCGACCGAGGATGTCGTGTCGTTCTTTACGTTTTGCAGAATTCTGCGCTTACCAATTTCGCTGTGCCCCTCGTGGTGTAAGGGCTATAGAGAAATCTTATTTTTTTAAGCGGTTCTTATGTGAACTACCATTTTAAGGTCTGAGACCCAGAACCCCCAAAACCCCCGATAGCCCCTGGCATCGGGGGTTTTTTATGGGGCATGCTTAACCGCCAACGAAGGAGAACTGTGATGACCTGGTCCGCCAAGCAATACACGATGTTCGAGCAGCAACGCACGCGCCCCGTCCGCGACCTGGTGGCGGCGATTCCCAATACCGACGTGGGCACAGCCGTCGATTTGGGCTGTGGCCCTGGCAATTCTACCCAGGTGCTGGCCGAGCGCTTTCCCCATGCGCACATCACCGGCATGGACAGCTCCGACGACATGTTGATCGACGCGCGCAAACGCTTGCCGACGCTCAGCTTCGAATTGGCGGATATCGGCGCCTGGAGTCCGGCGCAGCAGTTCGACGTGATTCTCGCCAACGCGTCCCTGCAGTGGCTGCCTGACCACGCTACGCTCTACCCGCACTTGGTGCATCAACTGACCCCCGGCGGCACGCTGGCGGTACAGACGCCGGACAACCTCGACGAGCCTGCCCACCGGCTCGCCCGCGAAGTCGCGACGCAGGGGCCATGGGCTGCAAAGATCGGCGCGGTCAAGCATAACCAGCGGCATTCGGCGAGCTATTACTACGAGCTGCTGAGTCGGTACTGCACTACCGTCGATGTATGGCGCACCACCTACCAACACCCGCTGGCAGACCACGCGGCCGTGGTGGAGTGGTTCAAGGCTTCAGCGCTGCGACCCTTCCTGGCCCCCCTGAACGATGGCGAACAAGCCGCGTTCCTGCAGGAGTACCAGGCGCAGATTAGCCAGGCTTACCCAGCCCTGAGCGACGGCACCGTGTTGCTGCCATTCCCGCGCCTGTTCATCATCGCCACGCGCTAAGGTTACTCAGCGGCGGTCAAGCCACCGCCGCTTGGGCCTTCAGATAGTCATTTGTCGACACCACGCCCGCATACCCGAAGGCCAGCGACGCCATGTATGCGCCATGCACCTGGGCGGCGGGAATCACCTGCCCATTGAATTCCTGGTCGCGGGTCGCGCACGCATCGTGGATCACCGTGACCTTGTAGCCCAAGTCCGCTGCTGCCCGCACCACCGCATCGATGCACATATGGCTCATGCTGCCGACCATAACTACGTCGGTGATGCTGCGCTGTTCCAGCAACTCGCGCAGGTTGGTCTGGCGAAAAGCATTCACAAAATGCTTGAGCACCACCGGCTCATTGCCCTGGTTCAGCACTTTGGCATGCAGATGAGCACCTTCTGAGCCCGGCGTGAAGAACGGCGCGTCATCGCCTTCGAACTCGTGACGAACGTGAATCACGGTATCCCCGGCCTGACGAAAGGCCTGCAGCACTCGCGCAGCGTTGTCTGCGGCGGCCTCCACACCATCAAGCGGCCACTTGCCTTGGGGGAAGTAGTCGTTCTGGATATCGATCAGGATGAGTGCTTGCTTGGCCATGTGGATTGCCTCGTGATGGGTTGATAGGCCCAGTATCTTAGCTGGCGCCGTCGCCGGATATCGGGTGCGATTCATGTGAATCGTGCAGAACGCCGCGTACCCGCAGCAGCGTCGTGCAGAATGACGCAGGCTAACTGCTATTGCGTTTGCCCCAAGTGATTGATTTTAAAACGATCCTCCTCAGCCAGATATTGGCCTGATCCCTGCTACGCTTCCCCTACACACATGGCCGAATGCCAAGGGGGATGCATGACCCCAATTTCACCGGAAAAATGGGTAGTCGCTCACTCGACACGCGCTGGCGCACCCCAGCATGAAGTCGACACCAATCGCGCCCTGGCGCGCTGGTTGGCGCAGATACTGGGGCTCAAGTTCGGCGGCAGCTACGATCCACAGAAGCATGCCGGCCGCGACCTGTACCTGCTTCCCACACAAACTCTGGTGGGGGCGGCCCAGGCCCGCGCACTCAATATCAAAGGCCCGCAAGACCTGTGGGGCGGTTATGTCGATCACGGGTTCATCTGCACCAAAGCCATCAGTCATGGACTGTTGAGCCCTGAAGCCAAGGCGCCGGAGGGCTGGTCACCGTTGTTCAGTGAGCGGGTGCGCGACGTGGTGCTCGATGGCTTGAGTGTCTTCGCTATGGAGGATGCACGGCCCGCCGCCACGCGCTTGCTCTACAGCGGGCCGATTCGCTTGAAACCGGTGAACGCCTGCGCTGGGCGCGGCCAGCAAGTCATCCGCAGCCTCGACGAATTCGACGCCCTGTTGGCGCGTCCTGAGGCTGCCGGGATATTCGATGACGGCGTGGTGCTGGAACAAGACCTGCACGACGTGGTCACTCACAGTGTAGGCCAGAGCTTTATTGGCGATCAGGTGCTGAGCTACTGCGGCGAGCAATACCTGACCCGGGACGGGCAGGGCGAGGACGTTTATGGCGGCTCCCAACTGCTGGTGGTGCCCGGTGGCTATGATGATTTACTCACGCTGGACCTGCCCGACGATGTGCGTGAAGCCGTCAGGCAAGCGCAGGTCTTCGACAGAGCTGCCGACGAAGCCTACCCAGGCTTCTATGCCTCGCGGCGCAACTACGACATCGCCCAGGGCCTGGACAGCGACGGCCAGCGCCGCAGTGGCGTGCTCGAGCAATCCTGGCGCATGGGCGGGGCTAGCAGCGCGGAAGTCGCGGCGCTGCAGAGCTTTATCAACAACCCGAGCCTTACGGCGATCCGTGTGGCCTCGGTGGAAACCTACGTGGACCAGGCGCTGCCGGCGGATGCCATCGAGGTGTACCGAGGCCCGGCTGAAAACAGCGATTTTTTACTCAAATACGTGACGGTTGAGGCTTATGACGGCTAGAAGCGAGAGCATTGCGATCGATATAGACGACGAACAGATGAGTGGGACCTTCCTGAGCCCCAAATCCAAAGTGCCGGGCGTTTTGTTCGTGCATGGCTGGGGCGGGAGCCAGGAGCGCGACCTGGAACGGGCCAAAGGCATCGCGGGGCTCGGTTGCGTGTGTCTGACCTTCGACCTTCGCGGCCACGCCGGCACCGGGATCCCGCTGTCCCGCGTGACCCGTGAAGATAACCTGCGCGACCTGCTGGCCGCCTATGACCGCCTGCTGTCCCACCCGGCGATCGATACTTCGGCGGTGGCGGTGGTGGGCACCAGCTACGGCGGCTACCTGGCCGCCATCCTCACCTCATTGCGCCCGGTGCGCTGGCTGGCGTTGCGTGTGCCGGCGCTGTACCGCGACCAGGAATGGCTCAAGCCCAAGCGTGACCTGGATAAAGCTGACCTGATGGACTACCGCAGCACCCTGGTGCGTGCCGAAACCAATCGCGCCTTGCACGCCTGCGCGCAATTTACCGGCGATGTACTGATCGTCGAATCGGAAACCGACGACCACGTGCCCCACGCCACCATCATGAGTTACCGCGCTGCGTGCCAGCAAACCCATTCCCTGACCCACCGCATCATCGACGGCGCCGACCATTCATTGAGCGACCCGGTGTCACAACAGGCCTACACCTCGATCCTGGTGGACTGGATCACCGAGATGGTAGTGGGCGAACGGTTGAGCATCATTCAGTCGCAATAAGCCAGTGACGTAGATCGTTCCCATGCTCTGCGTGGGAATGCCGCCCGGGACGCTCCGCGTCCAGCCAAGCTAATGCGCACGGGTGACGCAGAGCGTCCCGGGCTGCATGCCCACGCGGAGCGTGGGGACGATCAGTCTGTCTGTTTCAACGTCGTATCAGGCCGTCTTCTTGACCCGCAACGCCTTGGCCTTCGCTTCCACACCCAAATACATCACCAGTGCGATCAGCAGCGGGCAAATAAAATAGATCGCCCGATAAGCAATCAACCCGGCCAGCAAACTCCCGCGTGACGCCTCATGCTGCAACAGCCCAATGAATACCGCTTCGAGCACGCCAAGCCCCGCCGGAATATGCGTAAGCACCCCGGCAATCGCGCTGATCAGCAGCACTCCAAGCACCAGCGGATAATCCAGTTTCGACGGCAGCAGTGTGAAAATCACCGCCGCCATCAGCGCCCAGTTCAGCGCGCCCAACATCAATTGCAAACACGCCATGCGCAGCGACGGCAGGTTGATTTCCATGCCGCGAATCGTCCACGCGCGTTTTTTCGAAAACCGGCAGGCGGCCAGGTAGCCCAGGCTGGCCAGCACCAGCAGTGCGCCGATGCCTTGCAATGCCGTGGTGCTGACCTTCCAGCCCGGCGGCATGGTGACCAGGCCGCTGCTGAAAATCACCCCCGAGATCGCCATATAGCCGAACCAGTTGGTCGCCAGGCTCAGTCCCAGGATCTTGGCGATATTGCTGGTGCTTACCCCCAGGCGCGAGTACAGGCGATAACGCATCGCGATGCCGCCCACCCATGCACTCAGGTTGAGGTTGAACGCGTAGCTGATGATCCCCACCGGCAGGATCTGCTTCCAGCGCAACGGCTGGCGAATGTAGGTGCGGCCGATCAGGTCGAAGCAGGCGTAGACGATAAAGCTGCACACTGTCAGCGCGCTGGCGATCAGCAAGGTGCGCACTTTGAATTCGCTCAGGGTCTGCAGCACTTCGCTCCAGTCGATGCGCCGGGCAAGCAGGGTGAACAGCACGATCAGCAGCAGGAAGAACGCAATGGTCAGGGGTTTCTTCCAGCGCTGGAACCGTGAGCCTTTTTTTTCAGACGTCATGGGCCGGACTCTCGATGGGTTTTAAACGCGGCTTGTGCGCCGGCAGCCAGCCGGTCAGGACCGGGAAGTGGCGCATCACATGAAACACCAGGAAACCCACGGTCAGGCGCCACAACCACAGGCGGGGTTTACGTTTCTCCGGCATGGTCTGGCAGTGGTTTCTGGCGAGTGCTTCCAGGCTCTCGTACAACTGCTGATTGAAGGCCCGATCCCGAATCAGCACATTGGCTTCCAGGTTCAGTGCCAGGCTCAACGGGTCCAGGTTGCTTGAGCCCACGGTGCTCCAGTCATCGTCCACCAGGGCGACCTTGCCGTGCAGCGGGCGCTGGCAGTATTCATGAATCACCACGCCATCCTTGAGCAGGTAGTCATAGAGCATGCGCGCCGCCAGCTTGGCGAGCAGCACATCCGGCTGGCCCTGCATGATCAGTTGGACGTGTACGCCACGGCGCGCGGCGTTGCGAATTTCGCGCAGCAGGCGGTAGCCGGGGAAGAAATACGCATTGGCGATCACGGCGCGTGTACGGGCTTTGCTCAAGGCGTGGATATAGGCTTCTTCGATGTCATCGCGATGCTGCACGTTGTCGCGATAAATCAAGCGGACCAGGCCGTCTTCCTCAGACGTGGCCCACGGCGCAGGGCGTTGCGGGCGCCGGCGCCAGCCACGTCGGGTGCGCACCTGACGACCACTTTGCGCCAGGGCGAAGTGGTGCAGGTCGGCTACCGCCGGGCCGACGATTTGCACCGCATAATCCTGCTTGGCTTCAGGGCCGAAGTCGCCCAGGTGGTCGGCGGAAAAGTTGATGCCGCCGATGAAGGCCACAGCGGCATCCACCACCACGATTTTGCGGTGCAGGCGGCGAAACCAGTTGGTGCGAATGCCCAGCGTTTTCGAGGCCGGATCGAACATCTGCACCGCCACCCCGGCCTCGGCCAGCTCGCGCAAAAACGAAACACTCAATTCGCCGCAACCAAAGCCATCAAGGCTGGCAACCACCTTTACCCCGCGCTGCGCCGCCTCGATCAAGATGTCTTTGAGCTCAAAGCCGACCTTGTCTTCGAAGAGGATAAACGTCTCCAGCAGAATCTCGCGCTGTGCCGCGCGCATGGCCTCGAACACCTTGGGGAAGTAGGCCTCGCCATTCTCCAGCAGTTCGATTTGATTGCCACTCTGCCAGCCGTAATCGAGGTCACGCGCCTTGGCGTCATCCGGCGGTTGATCGGTGGCGATATGTTCTACAGCAACGCTCATAGCTCAATCTCCACCGACAGCGGCACATGGTCCGAGAGGTGCGACCAGGGACGCGTGGTCAGCACGCGGGGGTTATGCACAGTCAGATTGCGCACGTAAATGCGGTCCAGCGGCAACAGCGGCAGGCGCGCCGGAAACGTGCGCGCCGGTTTGCCCAGGGTTTCGGCGAAGACCTCCTTGAGGCCGCTTTGGCTGAGGTCGGCGCGCTGGCGCCAGTCGTTGAAATCGCCGGCGACCACCAGCGGCGCGTCAGCCGGAATCTCGCTGATGCGCTGCTCCAGCAAGCGCAATTGCTGCTGGCGATGCACCTCACGCAAGCCCAGGTGGATGCAGATCGCATGCACCTGCTGCCCGGTGCCCGGCAGGCGCAGGACGCAATGCAGCAGGCCACGGTTTTCATGGCCGCTTTGGGAGATGTCGAGGTTGTCGTGACGGACGATCTGGAATTTCGACAGCAACGCGTTGCCGTGGTCGCCGTGGGGGTAGACCGCGTTGCGCCCGTAGGCGAACTGCGGCCAGATGCTGTCGGCGAGGAACTCGTACTGCGGCATCTTCGGCCAGTCGCTGTAGCGCTGGGGATGGCGCTCGTGGGTGCCGTGGATTTCCTGGAGGAACACCATGTCGGCGCCGACGCTGCGCACCGCTTCGCGCAGTTCGGGCAGGATGAAGCGTCGATTCAAGGCGGTGAAGCCCTTGTGAATATTGACCGTCAGCACGGTAAAGCGCGTGATGGCAGTGGTGGGCGTGGTGGGGATCAACTCAGGCTGGGTCATGCCAGAACCCCCGGCTCGGGCAGTCGTCCGGGCTCGGTCAGCAGCTGTTTATCCAGCCCGAAGCGCTGCAGCAATTGGCGGGCATCGTACGGTGCGCGCACCTTGATGTCGTTGTCGAAAAAGCAGAATACGTCGCGCTGTTTGCGGGCGCGTGGCTTGTGTTTCGGGTCGATCAGGTGCGCATCCGTGGGCTGTTTGCCGTGACGCCAGCGCTCGATGCGGTCGCCCCAGCGCTTGAGGGCTTCGTCGGTATAGCCGCTGGCGTACAACTGTTTGTCGCCGTGCAAACGCAGGTACATGAAGTTGGCAGTAACGTCTTCGGCATACGGCCACTTGCCGGCGGTGTCCGCCACCACCAGGGCCACGCCGTACTTATCCAACAGCTGCACGAACTCAGGCACCGCAAAACTTGCGTGACGAATTTCCACGGCATGGCGCATGGGCCGCTTGCCGTAGGCTTTCATGCTCGCCTTGCCATTCAGGCGCGGCTCATGCTGATGGGCGAGGGCGGCCGCCTGCTGGGTGTCGGTGGGCAGTTCGGCGAGGAATGCTTCGAACAGGGGCGGGTCGAACTTGAAGCTGGGCGGGAACTGCCAAAGGATCGGCCCAAGCTTTTCTTTCAACTCCAGTATCCCAGAGGCGAAGAAATTCGCCATGGGCTTGTGCACATCCCGCAGGCGCAGGATGTGCGTGATATAGCGTGGGGCCTTGACGCTGAACAGGAAGCCTTCAGGCGTGTCGGCATACCATTCGGCGTAGCGCTTGGGCGTTTGCAGCGCATAGAACGAACCGTTGATTTCGATGCCGTTGACGGCGCGTGACGCAAACTGCAACTCGCGTTTCTGGGTCAAGCCTTCGGGGTAGAAATCGCCCCGCCAGGGCGTGTAGCGCCAGCCGGAAATGCCGATATGAATCGCCGCCATGCTTACTCCCATTGAGGTAGGGTCGATTGCCCTGCGTTTTGGGATGACTGTGAATTTTGACCGAAAGTTTCCACATTCCTACAAACGGTCGAGCGTCCGAAGGTAGGAAGCAGGTGGTTGAATCAGGGGAACGATCACGGCTCAAACCCGTCAGTTCCTAACAGACCCTCTGAAGGAGCCCGGTGTTTTGCTGAATTTCAAGACTGCATTACTGCTCGGCGCGCTGCTGTTCTGCGGCAATGGCGCACTGTATGCCGCGGCCACCGCGCCTGAGCCCGAAGCCCCGGCCAAGCCGGAATTGCTGGTGGAAGGCGGCCTGCTGGGGGCCATCAGCTCCAGCATCGATGATGTGCAGCAGAAGCTGGACCTCAACCAGAATTTCATCGACGAATGGCGCCTGCGCGCCGACCGCGCCGCCAACGAAGTAGGGCGGCTGGTCAACCAGACGGCCGCGCGCTCGCCGTGGAGCGTGGCCGGGGATTTCCTGTTGCTTTCGGCGGTGTGGATCGGCGCCTTTGCGCTGTTGACTCTGCTGGGGCGCCTGATCGTCCGGCGCTTGAGCCAGCGGGTGTTTTTCCAGCGCCGGGCGCGCCTGCTGGCGGTGCTGGGGTACGTGGTGCCTTACACCATCCCGGCGGTTATCTGCCTGCCGTTGACGCTGTCTGTCAGCCACTTTCTAGTCAACTCCGTGGGCCGGGCGCTGGCGCTGTGTTTTGCCTATGCCACCAGTAGCGGCATCTTTTCCACCTCGATGCTGCTGTGCGTCATTGTCATGTTCAACCTCGGCCACAAGCGCCCGGCGGTGCAGATCATTCGCGACTACTGCCCCAAACCACTGTTTCTGATCGGCTTCCTCGCTGCCCTCAGCGATGCACTGACCAGCCCGCAGATCGCCCGCCAGTTCGGCGGCAATATCACCAGCAGCATCGCAGTGTTTACCGGCCTGTTCGCCACGCTGATCTTCGGCGTGCTGGTGGTGCGCCTGCGGCGTCCGGTGGCGCATCTGATTCGTAATCGGCCGCTGGCCCAGCGCCTCAAGCACCCGGCGTTGCAACAGTCATTGCGAGTATTTTCCGGGCTTTGGTATTGGCCGATTCTGCTGATGGTGCTGGTATCGGCGATCAACCTGATCGGTGCCGGCGACGACAACCAAAAGGCCCTGCGCTGTGCCTTGTTCACCACGATCCTGCTGATCGGCACCGTGTTCCTCAGCACCGTGCTGCAACACTTGTTCAAGTCGCGCAGCCAAGTGGCGATCCAGCGCAGCAGCGCCTACAAGGAGCGCTTTCTCAGCCTGTTGCACGCGATATTGCGCATCGTCATGGCCATCGCCTTTATCGAAATCCTCGGGCGGATCTGGGGCGTGTCGTTGTTCGAGTTTGCCCAGCGCAACTCGGTGGGCCGAGCGATCAGCGATTCCCTCAGCAGCATCGGCCTGATCCTGCTCATGACCTGGCTGTTCTGGGTGGTGCTCGATACCGCGATTCAGGAAGCGCTCAAACCCCCGGTGAACAAGCGCTCCAGCCGCCAGCCCAGCACCCGCGTGAAAACCATCCTGCCGCTGCTGCGTAACGCGGTGAAGATTATTCTCGTGGTGATTTGTGCGATCACCACCATGGCCAACCTGGGCATCAACGTCGCGCCGCTGCTGGCGGGTGCTGGTGTGGTCGGCCTGGCCATCGGTTTCGGTTCGCAGCAATTGGTGCAGGACGTGATCACCGGCCTGTTCATCATCATCGAAGACACCCTGTCGATCGGCGACTGGGTGGTGCTCGACTCCGGCCATGCCGGCACCGTCGAGGGTCTGACCATCCGCACCCTGCGCCTGCGCGACGGCAAGGGCTTCGTGCATTCGGTGCCGTTCGGGCAGATCAAGGCCGTCACCAACCAGTCGCGGCAGTTCGCTTATGCGTTCTTCTCGGTGCAGTTCACCTACGACACCGACGTGGACAAAGCCGTGGAGCTGATCCGCGAGGCCGGGCAGTCGATCCGCGACGATGTGTTCCTCAAGTACAACCTGCAAGGGCCGCTGGAGGTGTTTGGCGTCGACAAGATGGACCTCAACGGCGTGGTGCTGACGGCGCAGTTCCGTACCGTGTCGGGTGGGCAATATGCGGTGAGCCGGGCGTTTAACCAGCGTCTGAAAAAGCTTGTGGATAACTGCGATGAGGTGCATTTCGCGCAGACTTATCCACAGCAGGTGTTGTTGCCCAAGCGCACTGCACAGGTGGATGAGCCGGAGGCGGTGATGTTGACCGAGCAGCCTCGCTCACAATGATGGTGTGGCTGAGCTGCCCCCGATGAGGCCCTCAAACTCAATGCCTGACCAACTTCTCCTGCACCGCCTGCTGATCCACCTCCGACAAAATCTGCTGCTTACCGCCCACCATCACCGCCGCCGGCACCCCATCCCGATACACAATCCGATTGCCACTTACCGCCGGCACCTTGCTGCCTGGCAACAGCGTACCCACCAGATTCAACGGATCCGCCCCACACACGGCAATCAAGCTGCCGTCATGAGGGCGCCGCCTTACTTCGCGCAGCAACGGGATAGCCTCCGGCAAAGCAAACTGCTCACCCGCCAACCCGCTGACAAACCGCCCGCCGCGAATTTCGCCTCGGGCCTCCAGCCGATGGAAAGTGCGCAGCAATTCGCGCCAGCTCGGCAGCCAGTCCGCCTCGCGCTCCAGCACGCGCCAGAACACCACGCCATAGCGGCGCAGCAGGGTCATCGCCACATGCTCCAGCGTCTCGGCCGAATGCGCACCGGGCTCGCCTGGCGCGCGGCGGATCAAGGCCCAGCGCCCGGCGTCGTCCATGCCGCCGATAAAGGCGCCGCGCCCCCGCCGGCTGCTGCGCGCCTGGCGTTTACTGGCGGGCGTGGTCAGGGCGCGCAGCCCGGCGAAGCTGTCGGCATTGACCAAGCCCGCGCCGACCAACTCCTGCAACGCGGTTTCCAGCTCGCTGCGCAGCAGATGGGCTTCATGCACCAGCTCATCGAAAAACAACGCGCCCTGTTCGCGCAGGGCCAAATGGACTTTTTGCGCCTTGGGCGACAGCGTCGTGCTGTCCGTCTGTTCGGTCAGCCCGCTCCACAGCGGCACCTGGCTGCGCGGCAACAGCACGATTGGCGTGCTGCGCAAGGCCATGGCGCTGGCCTTGTGGCTCAGGCGCGTCCACACCAGCTTGCCGCTGCGGCACAAGTCGTCGAGCCAGGTTGACGAGTAGTCCTTGATCCGCGCGCTGAGCAGGTCGCTGTCCCACGCCGAGGTGGCGGCGGCATAGCCTTCGAACTGGCCGACGATTTGCGGCAACACCGCGCTGCCTTGGCCGCGCGTGCTGTCGGACAGGTGCTGCCAGTCGAACAGAAAGCGCATGAAATCCTGCAGCGCCACCGGTTCGATTTCCCGGCGCAGGCGCTTGACCGTGTAGCGATGAATACGCGCCAGCAGGTGCCGTTCGCACCATTGCTCCTCAACGGCGCCGGGGCTGAAGTACCCGCGCAGCACATAGCCTTCCTGCTCCAGCCGCGCCAATGCCTGGGCCACGGTGGCGGCAGGCAACGCCAGCGGCGCGGCAATCTCGGGCAGCGTCAACGGGCCGAAACCGCCCAGGCGTGCGCGCAGCACTTCCACCAACGCCTCATCGAATGTCCACGGTTCATCGAAACCGGGCAGCAGCGCCAGGGTGTGCGGGTAAATCGCCTGCAAACAGCTCAAGCGTTCCACGGCCACCCACAGGCCGTTGGGCAGCGGGTAAGCGCGTCCGGCCTCGGTCAATGCTTGCAGCCACTCGGCCCACTGCGGCGTGACTTCCTGGCTTGCAATGCAGGCCAGGCTCATCAGCGCTTCGTGCATTTCATCCGGCCCCTGGGGCGTCGGCCAAGCCTCTTCGCGTACGCCGGCGATGGCCTCGGCATCCAGTGCGCCGAGGTCGTCGGTACTTTGCGGGTCGCTCCAGCGGCGGTTGAGCACGGCCTGGGTTCGACGCTCTTCCAAGGGCGCGTCATCGAGAAAGGTGTAGGGGCGCGCGCTGAGAATCTCGGCGGCCATCGGCGAGGGCGCGGGCAGGTCGCGGCTGACCATGCGAATGTCGCCCGCTTCCATGCGCCGCAGCAAAGCCAGCCAGCCCTCGCTGTCCATGGCTTCGTGAAGGCAGTCGTCGAGGGTTTGTTCCACCAGCGGATGGTCGGGCACTTCGCGTTCGCCGGCGAGGTTTTCCAGGCAGGCAATCTGGTCGGGAAACACGCTGGCGATCAGGTCTTCGCTTTTCATGCGCTGGATCTGCGGCGCCACCTTGCGCCCGCCGGTATAGCGCGGCAACGCCAGCGCCACGCCGGCGTTCCAGCGCCAGCGCACGCCGAACAGCGGCGCATCCAGCACCGCCTGGATCAGCAGGTGTTCAGCGCTATTGCTGTTGAGGTAACGCCACACTTCATCAAGGGCGAAGCTGTGGCTGGTGGACAGCGACAGCACAATCGCATTTTCGCTGGCCGCCGCTTGCAGCTCGAAGTTGAAGGTGCGGCAGAAACGCTTGCGCAGGGCCAGGCCCCAGGCGCGGTTGATGCGGCTGCCAAAGGGCGTGTGGATGATCAACTGGGTGCCGCCGGACTCGTCGAAAAACCGTTCCATGATCAACGTGTCCTGGGATGGCAACGCGCTGAGGGCCAGGCGTGCGCGGGCCAGGTAATCCAGTATTTGTTCGGCGCTGGCGCGGTTCAAACCCAGCGTCCCAGTGAGCCAGGCCTGCGCCGGGAGCAGGTCGCCGGGGCTGGCGCCGAGCAGCTGATCCAGCTGCCCCTGCAAACGGGCCACCGCCGCCGACAACTCATTGCTGCGCCCTGGCGCTTCACCCAGCCAGAACGGAATGGTCGGTGGCTGGCCATGGGCGTCCTCGACCCGCACCTTGCCGGCTTCTACCCGCAGGATGCGGTACGACGTATTGCCCAACTGGAAAATATCGCCCGCGATGCTTTCCACCGCGAAGTCTTCGTTGACGCTGCCGATGTTCAGGCTCTGGGGCTCCAGCAGCACGCTGTAGTCGGCGTTGTCGGGGATGGTGCCGCCGCTGGTCACCGCCGTGAGCCGGGCGCCACGGCGGCCGCGCAGGGTATGGGTCACGGCGTCACGGTGCAGATAAGCGCTGCGGATACCCTGGCGCCCGTTGTAGCCATCGGCAAGCATGTGCAACAGCGCCTGGTAGTGGCGCTCATCCAACTCGGCATAGGGCGCGGCGCGGCGAATAAGCGTCAGCAGGAGCGCTTGCGACCATTCGCGGGCACTGACCTCGGCGATGATCTGCTGGGCCAGCACGTCCAACGGCGCCACGGGAATGTGCAAGGTGTCGAGTTCGCCACGGCGTACGCAATCGAGCAGGGCGGCGCATTCGATCAGGTCGTCGCGGGTAGTGGCAAACAGGCGGCCCTTGGGCGTGCCGCCGACCTGATGCCCGGAGCGACCGACCCGTTGCAGAAAACCGTTGATGGAGCCGGGCGAGCCGATCTGGCAGACCAGGTCCACATCGCCGATATCAATCCCCAGTTCCAGGGACGCGGTGGCGATCAGCACCTGCAGCTCACCGGCCTTGAGACGTTGCTCGGCGTCCAGGCGCATTTCCTTGGCCAGGCTGCCATGGTGGGCGGCCACGGCCGTTTTGCCCAGGCGCTCGCTCAGGTGCCGCGCCAGGCGTTCGGCCAGGCGTCGCGTGTTGACGAATATCAGCGTGGTGCGGTGTTCACGGGCCAGTTCGGCGAGGCGGTTATAGACCAGTTCCCACACATCATTAGCCATCACTGCCGAGAGCGGCACCGGTGGCACTTCGATATCCAGGTCGCGCGGGCGGGCGTGGCCGATGTCGACGATGGCGCATTCGCGCCCGGTGCCGACCAAAAACCGCGAGACCGCTTCGATGGGCTTTTGCGTGGCCGACAGGCCGATGCGCGTCAGCGGCTCGGCGCACAACGCTTGCAGGCGCTCCAGGCTCAGCGCCAGGTGACTGCCACGCTTGCCGGCGGCAATCGCATGGATTTCATCAACGATCACCGTGCGCGTGCTGGCGAGCATCTGCCTGCCCGAGTCCGAACCGAGCAGCACGTAGAGCGATTCCGGGGTGGTGACCAGGATATGCGGCGCGCGCTTGCGCATCTGGGCGCGGTCTTTTTGCGGGGTGTCGCCGGTGCGCACTGCGGTGCGGATCACCAACGGCGGCAGGCCTTGTTTCTCGAGGTGTTCGGTGATGCCTGCCAGTGGGTTTTGCAGATTGATCTGGATATCGTTGGAGAGTGCCTTGAGGGGCGAAACGTAGACCACCAGGGTTTCATCGGGCAATTGGCCGCCATTGGCCAGACCCTGGTGGACCAGGTCGTCCAGCACCGCGAGAAAGGCGGTCAGGGTCTTGCCCGAACCGGTCGGCGCGGCGATCAGCGTCGAGCGGCGCTGCCGGATCAGCGGCCACGCCTGGGCCTGCGCGCCCGTCACCGAGGGGAAGGTACTGCGGAACCAGGTACTGACGGCGGGGTGGAAGCCGTCCAAAGCCCTGTCCGTTGATTCGGGAAAGTTCATGTAGTGATTGATGCCACCTGCTCCAACAAGTTGCAAACACCTACTTTGTCCGTGACGGTTGCGCTACAAACCCGCAAAATGCAACGATTCTGGAATAAACCTACGGCAAGGCTCACGCGCCTGCCGATACAACCATCGTTCCAAACAGACCGGGCCTGCTCAATCTATGCGAATGCGCCTTATGTTACTGGGCGGCGGGAATGCCCTCGGGCAGGCGCTGATTCGCCTCGGTGCAGAGGAAGACATCGGTTTCCTCGCCCCCAAACCGCCCCAAGACGGCTGGGATGCCGCAAGCCTCACCCAGTTGCTCGACGACACCCGTCCCGATGCGTTGATCAACCTCGCCTACTATTTCGACTGGTTCCAGGCCGAAGCGGTCAGCGAAACCCGCCTGGCCTCCCAGGAATTCGCCATCGAACGCCTCGCCGAGTTGTGCCAGCACCACAGCATTACCCTGCTGCAACCATCCAGCTACCGCGTGTTCGACGGTTCCCGCGCCACCGCCTACAGCGAAAAAGACGAGCCGGTGCCCCTGGGCCTGCGTGGTCAGGCGTTGTGGCGTATCGAGCAGAGCGTACGCGCCACCTGCCCGCAACACGTGCTGCTGCGCTTTGGCTGGCTGCTCGATGACAGCGTCGACGGCACCCTCGGGCGCTTCCTGGCCCGGGCCGAACAGCCGGATGAATTACTGATGGCGGACGACCGTCGCGGCAACCCGACGCCGGTGGACGATGCGGCGCGGGTGATCATTTCCGTGCTCAAGCAACTCGATTGCGCGGCGCCGCTGTGGGGCACCTACCACTACGCCGGCCACGAGGCGACCACACCGCTGGCGCTGGGCCAGGCGATCCTCACCGAAGCGCGCAACTTCCACCCGCTGGCCATCGAGTCGCCGACCGCCCAAGCCCACGCGGCGCGGCCGGATGCGGCAGAAGAACCGCAACACGCGGTGCTGGCCTGCAAGAAAATCCTGCACACCTTTGGCATCAAGCCACGGGCGTGGCGGGCGGGCTTGCCGGCGCTGCTCGACCGCTTCTACCGCCACACCTGAAAACAACCCAAAACCAAATGTGGGAGGGGGCTTGCCCCCGATAGCAGAGTGTCAGTCAACAGATTCATTGACTGATCCACCGCCATCGGGGGCAAGCCCCCTCCCACATTTTGGTTATGCGTGTTGCTTAGAACTTGTAGCCGATACCTACCATGTAAACCATCGGGTCGACGTCCACGTTGACCTTGGCCCGGGTGCCCTGGCCCAACGCATTGTTATCCACCGTCGCCTTGGTGCTGATATCGATATAGCGCGCCTGCGCGTTGATCATCCATTTGTCGTTGATCATGTAGTCGGCGCCGATCTGCGCGGCCCAGCCCCAGGAATTCTCGGCCTTGAAGTTGCTGAACCCGGCCTGTTCGGCACGGCTGCCGACGTGCTCGTCGTAGATCCAGGTGTAGTTGATACCGGCGCCCACATACGGTTGGAACGCCGACTGGTGGTCCAGCGGGTAGTACACGACGCTCAAGGTCGGCGGCAGGTGTTTCAGCGTGCCGAGCTTGCCGTTGGCGGCGCCGAGGGCGGTGTTCTTGATTTTTACGTCATGCTCGAACGGCGTGGCGGCCAGCAGTTCGATACCGACGTGATCGGTGAGCATGTAGGCGAAGTTCAAGCCCAGTTGGGTGTCGCTGCTCATGGTCGCCTTGCCGCCCAGGTTGGTACCCGCCAAAGGGCCCTGGTCAACCTTGACGCTGCTGCTGTCGGCCTTCGGATTCACGGTGATTGCACCGGCGCGAATCAGGATGTCGCCCGCTTGGTGAGCGTGAGCGACAGGGGCGACGAGGGCGAGCGCGAACAGGGACGCGCCGAGCAGGGACTTGTTCATGGGAGCTCCAAAAGGACGTTAAAAGTTGTACGTCCAATGGTAAAGATCGTTCCGCTCGATCTGTTGACTCAGCTCAATGAAAGGGCAACCACGCGGTAAAAACTGTGAGAGGGGGCTTGCTCCCGATGGCGGTGGGTCAGCCAATAACTCTGTTGACTGGCACTCTGCTATCGGGAGCAAGCCCCCTCCCACATTTTGATCTGCGGTGTGTTTGCAGGGAGGGGTTATTCCTCCAGTTCGTACATATAAATCTTCTCGGCATCCATCTGGTAACCGGCGTCGGCCAACTCACTGGACGACGGCTTGACCTGCATCGCACCTTCGATCCAGTACGGCTGGTACAGCTCATCGAGTTTCACGCCGACTTCGCTTTTCACATGCACGATCTGGTTCGACGGCGGCGGCGGAACATGGATGCACGCGCCGAAATACGGCACCAGCAGGAACTCGGTGGTGCGGCCTTCTTCGCTCACCTCCAGCGGCACAATGTAGCCCGGCAGGCGAATATGCTGGCCGTCCAGGCTCTGCACCACCGGCGCGTTGGGCAGGTCCTGCCTGGCAGCCGGCGCGGCTTCGACGGACAAGGCATCGGCCATGTTCGAGAGGTCATGCAGCGGTTTCATATTGGGCACTTCCGGTGGCGCATCCGGTGGGATCATTTCCTGCCACGACAAATCCCTGGGCTGCTCCTCGGCCCAGGCAGGCACGGCCACCAGCAATAACAGGGCAAACAGGGCACGACGCATGAAGACTCCTCAGTGGGTAGCTACTAGCTGCAAGCTTCAAGTAAAAGCCGATTCGCTTGCAGCTTGAGGCTAAAAGCTTGCAGCGGCTGTTCTACAGCCTAATCGACAGACCATCGGCCAACGACTGGCGATAGGCACGCCATGCGGGCACGCTGCCCATCAGTAACGCCGCCGCCAGGATACCGGCGAGCAACGTCCATTCATATTCGCTCGGCCACGCCATCGGCAGGTCCAGGCCGTAATTGGCCTGCAAATAACCCCGCGATGCGGCAATGCACAGGTACAACAAACCCAAACCTGCCACCACGCCGGCCAGGGCCAGAGCGAAAGCCTCGAAGATCAGCAGCGTTGCGATATGCCACGGCCGCGCGCCCACCGAGCGCAGGATCGCCATTTCGCGGCGGCGTTCGTTGAGGCTGGTGAGGATCGCTGTGAGCATGCCGATCAAGCCGGTCAGCACCACGAACAGCGAAATCACGAACAGGGCTTTTTCGGCCGTGCCCATCATGCTCCACAGCTCTTGCAGCGCCACGCCCGGCAGAATCGCCAGCATCGGCTCGCCACGGAATTCATTGATTTCCCGTTGCAGAGCGAAAGTGGAGATCTTGTTGTTCAAGCCGAGCATGAAGGCGGTGATGGCTTGCGGGGTGAGGTCCATATTGCGCGCCTGATCGGCGCTGATACGGCCTTTGCCCTGGGCCGGCACGCCGTTGTGCCAGTCGATGTGGATCGCCTCCATGCCGCCGAGGCTGATATGCAGCGTGCGGTCCACCGGCGTGCCGGTGCGCTTGAGGATGCCGACCACGGTGAACGGCTTGTCATCGTGCTTGACCAGGCTGACCACCGCCACGCCATGGGCCAGCACCAGCTTGTCGCCGAGCTTGTAGTGCAGGGCATCGGCGACTTCGGCACCGAGCACCACCTCGAATGGGTCGGTGGCAAAGGCGCGGCCGCTGGCCAGCTCAAGGTTTTGTTTGCGACCGTACTGGTAATGCTCGAAGTACGATTCGTTGGTGCCCATCACCCGGTAACCGCGATGAGAGTCGCCGAGGGAAATCGGGATCGCCCATTTCACCTGGGGGCTGGCGGCGAAGTGCTCGTAGCTGTCCCAGCGGATGTTATTGGTGGCGTTGCCGATGCGGAACACCGAGTACAGCAGCAGGTTCACCGAGCCCGAGCGGGCACCGACGATCAGGTCGGTGCCACTGAGGGTGCTGGCGAAGCTGTTGCGCGCTTCCACGCGCACGCGTTCCACCGCGAGCAACAAGCACACGGAAAGCGCGATGGCGAAGGCGGTGAGGATCGCGGTAAAGCGGCGGTTAGCCAGGCTGGCCATGGCTAGACGAAACAGATACATCTCAAACCTCTGCGGGCGCGGCGGCGCGATTGAGTTCGGCCAGCGACAGGTTGCGGTCGAACAGCGGCGCCAGGCTTTGATCGTGGCTGACAAACAACAGGCTGGCCCCGGCGTCGCGGCATTCGGCGAACAGCAACTGAATGAATGCCTCGCGCGCGTCGTAGTCGAGGGCCGAGGTGGGTTCGTCGGCGATCACCAGTTCCGGTTGGCCGATCAGCGCACGGGCGGCGGCCACCCGTTGTTGCTGGCCGATGGACAGCGAGTCGGCGCGGCGCTCGAGCAGGTCCGGGTCTTTCAAGCCCAGGTGTGCCAGCAAGGTCGCCGCGGCCTGGTCGACACTGCCGTGGCGCTGGATCGCTCGCTGCGCACGCAGTTTGGAGAAGTGGCACGGCAGCTCAACGTTCTCGCGCACCGACAAAAACGGCAGCAGGTTGAACTGCTGGAAGATGTAGCCGGTGTGGTCCACCCGGAACCGGTCGCGGGCGCCGGCCGAGAGTTTGGTCAGCTCCTGGCCAAGCAGGCGGATACTGCCCCGGCTGGGCGTCTGCACACCGCCGAGCAGTCCGAGCAAGGTGGTTTTGCCACTGCCGCTGGGGCCCTTGAGGAACAGGGTCTCTCCCGGCTCCAGGCGGAACGCGGGGATGTCCAGCAACTGCGGGTGACCGGGCCAGTTGAAACCCAGGTCGGACAATTGGATCAATGCATGGGTCATGTGAACTCAGAACTTCAGGGTGGCTGCAGTGGCGGTCGCGTCAACGCCTTGCTGGCCGCTCGGGCCGATCAGTTGTACCTGAATCTTCTGGGTGGCGGGAAAGGTCTTGAACACTTGGCTCAGGTCCAGGTTGCTCAGTGCCTCTGGCGTGGCGCAGGTGAACTGGTAGTGGGCATGGATTTCACTGTGGTCGTGATGGTGTTCGTGGGCGGCGACGCCTTTGCCGTCGGTGGCGTGGTCATTGTCATCGCCATCGCCATCGTCGTCATCGTGATCGGCTTCTGGTTTGTCGCCGAACAGCGGGCTGTTGAGTTCCTGGGAGCTGACGACGCAACCGGCGGCCTTGGGCAGGTTGAACAGCACCAGCGGGCTTTCCAGCTGTTTGCGCGCAGCGGCGACTTTGGCCTTGTCGGCGGCACTGGTCGCGACGTGTTCGAAACCCACCAGGTTCATGGCCGGGCTGTCCAGTTCCAGCTCCAGGGACTGGCCGTCGAGCACCGCATTGAGACGGCCCACGCCATGTTCATGGGCACCGAGGCTGGCGTGCTCATGGTCGTGATCTTCGTGAGCATGAGCGACCGCCAGTGGCAGCAGGGCAAACGGCAAAGCGAGCAGCAGACGGCGCATGACAGGACTCCAGAGATGAAAATTTTGTTATGTGATCTTATAACACTAGCGTCGAGAGTTTGACCGCCTGCTTGGCGTTGCGCAAGCTGCATGGGAGCATGCCCGTCAGAAAAAATGCAGGAGTAAGGACGATGTTGCGAATTCGTGGAACCGTTGGCGACCTGCCGGTGGACTTGACCCTGGAGCTGGACGACGGCGATTGGGCGCGGTTGGGCGCACAACTGCAGGCCGCCCCGGTGCCTACCGAGTCGACTGCGGTACCGCTCAGGCAAAGTGAGGATCTATGGCAGAACGCCCAGGATCTGTTGCGCAACGCCGGGCAGCTCAGCGGCCTGGAGCTGCTCGATCAACTGGAAGGGTTGGCCGGCGATGCCGCCGCGGGCAAACGCCTGCTGGTGCGCCTGCGCCATAGCGCCAAGGTGAAGGTGACCAGCGGCGCAGACACGCCGCTGTACAGCTGGATTGGCGATTAATACAACGCAGCAAACAATTTGCGGCGGTACGCCGTGACTAGCGGGTGATCGTTGCCCAGCAGTTCGAACACCTGCAGCAAGGTCTTGTGCGGCAGGCCTTCGCTGTAGCTGCGATTGCGGATAAACAGCTTGAGCAGGCCTTCCAGCGCGGCGTCGTATTGCTGGCGCGCCAGTTGGTGAATGCTCAACTGATAGGCCGCTTCGTCATCCTGCGAGTTCTGCGCCAGGCGGCTTTTCAGGTCGGCGGCGTCCGGCAGGTCGGCCGCCTGGCGCAGGAAGGTGATTTGCGCCTTGGCCCCGGCGAGGGCAGCTTTGTGGTCATCGCCTTTTACGGCGTCCAGCACGGTTTGTGCTTCATCCAGTTCGCCGCGCTCGGCCAGGCAGCGCGCGTACAGGATCAGCGCGGCGGCGTTGGTGTTGTCTTCGCCCAGCAGCGCCACCAGCACGGCTTCGGCATCGCTGATGCGGCCTTCGGCGAACAATGCTTGTGCCTGCTCCAGCGGATCCGCCGCAGCCGGTGGCGGCATCTGCACATGGGGTTCGAGCATCGCCCGCACCGCCGACTCCGGCTGCGCCCCGGCAAACCCATCCACCGGCTGGCCGTCCTTGAACAGCACCACGGTCGGCAGGCTCTGAATACCAAAACGCGCCACGATGTCCTGCTCGGCCTCACAATCGACCTTGGCCAGCAGCAATTCACCGCGATAACTCTCGGCGATCTGCGCCAGCATCGGCATCAACGCCTTGCAAGGCGCGCACCACTCGGCCCAGAAATCCACCAACACAGGTTTTTCAAAAGAGTTCTGAATCACCGCTTGGTCGAAGTTGGCGGTGGTGACGTCGAAGATGTACGGCGTGGGCTCACTCATGAGGCGTCTCGAATAAAGCGGGAATGGGGGCAACTATAAGGGCTGGCGCGGTTGGCTGAAAGCGAGCGCGGTCAAATGTGGGAGGGGGCTTGCCCGCGAAGGCCTCAAGTGCGCCGCGAATGGTACAAGCTCACCTTGCGAAACTCCCAAGGCTCGGCCAGGTCCGGCAGGGTCAGTGCGTCCAGCACGTCCAGGCGCTGATAACTTGCGTGCTGGAAGTCGCGCACCCGCGAATCGGCCACCAAGGCTTCGCGGCCACGGGTCAGGAACTGGTCCAGCAGCGGCAGGTTGGCGCGGTCGTAAAGCACGTCGGCCACCAGGATCAGGTCGAAGCGATCGGCTTCGGTGAAGAAGTCCGCCGAATAACTCAGTTTCACCCCGTTGAGTTCGGCATTCGCCCGGCAAGCGGCCAGCGCCAGCGGATCGAGGTCGCAGGCCACCACCTCCAATGCCCCGGCTTTGACCGCTGCAATCGCGGCTACGCCGGAACCGGCGCCGAAATCCAGCACGCGCTTGCCCGCGACCCACTCGGGATGCGCGGCCAGATAGCGCGCCAGCGCCAGCCCGCTGGCCCAGCAGAAGCTCCAGTAGGGCGGCTCATGCAGGATGCGCCGGGTTTCTTCCTGGCTGAAGGCGCGGTCCATGTTGCCGGCGTCGAGCAGCCACAACGACAGTTCGGTGCCCGGCAGCGTGCAGGGCACCAGCTGTGCGTCGCCGATCAACTCGCTCAGGGCGCGTTGCAGGTGCAGCGGTGGCGTCATGGTGCCTTGACGAGCTGCAGGGGGCCGGTGGTCTGGGTAATCGCCTGGGTGATGCGCACGGCGGGCAGGTGCAGGATCAACTGGCCGGACTGGCTGGCGCGAGCGCGCAATTCCACCCGCGCACCGGCCGGGAACGCTTCGGGGTTGAAGCGCAGGCGAAAGGCCAGGGGCTTGCCGTTGCCGGTCAACACGCTGCTGGCAAGCAGTTGTTGCGGACGCGAGCGGTCGTCGATCACCAGCAGCGCCATTTCGACTTCGGCGCCGGCCGGCACGTTGGTCAGGTTGCCGCTGATTTCACGCTGGTAGGCGGGCAGGGGGCCGAGGTCTTCAATGCCGGGGACTTTTTTCTCTTGTGCAGGGGTTGGCTGCGGCGCGGCAGGCTTGGGGGCTTCGCTGCTGCAGGCGACCAGAAAACTGAACAGGGTGATCAAAACAAGTGGTCGTAACTGCATGTACGGCTCCAGAAAGGACAAAATCCGTGGCTTAAAAATATGAAACATATAAGCCTGCCTATATACCGTAAAGGCTATGGCTTGTCTTGCTACGGGGATGCGCTACCATGGCCCTCCCATTTTTTGTTGCCTGCCAACCATGCACTGTCCCTTCTGCGGTGCCAACGACACCAAGGTCATCGACTCGCGTCTGGTCGCCGAGGGCGACCAAGTGCGTCGCCGGCGCGAATGCCTGGCCTGCGGTGAGCGTTTCACCACCTTCGAAACCGCCGAACTGGTATTGCCACGTCTGATCAAGTCCGACGGCAGCCGCCAGCCTTTTGACGAAGAAAAACTGCGCGCCGGTATGCAGCGCGCCCTGGAAAAACGCCCGGTGAGTGTCGAGCGGCTGGAAGCGGCGCTGGCGCATATCAAGCACAAGTTGCGCGCGACCGGCGAGCGCGAGGTCAAGAGCCTGGTGGTGGGCGAGCTGGTGATGGGTGAGCTGCAAAAGCTCGATGAAGTCGCCTATATCCGTTTCGCCTCGGTGTATCGACGCTTTCAGGACCTCAATGAGTTCCGCGAAGAAATCGACCGCCTGGCCCGTGAGCCTTCCAAACAATGACCGCTGAACAGGCTGTGCTCGACGCCCATTACATGGCCCGCGCCCTCGAATTGGCGCGCAAGGGCCTGTACACCACCCATCCCAACCCACGGGTGGGCTGCGTGATCGTGCGCGATGGGCAGATTGTCGGCGAAGGCTGGCATGAGCGTACCGGCGAGCCCCACGCCGAACCTAACGCCTTGCGCGCCGCCGGTGACAAGGCGCGTGGCGCTACGGTGTACGTGACCCTCGAGCCGTGCAGCCACCACGGCCGCACGCCGCCCTGCGCCGATGCGCTGGTGAGCGCCGGTGTGGCTCGGGTAGTGGCCGGCATGCAGGACCCCAACCCGGAAGTGGCGGGGCGCGGCATGCAGCGCCTGGCCCAGGCCGGGATCGAGATTCGTAGCGGCGTGCTGGAATCTGAAGCGCGCGCGCTGAACCCTGGCTTTCTCAAGCGCATGGAACAGGGCCTGCCGTTTGTGCGGGTCAAACTGGCGATGAGCCTGGATGGGCGCACCGCGATGGCCAGCGGCGAAAGCCAATGGATCACCGGCCCTGCCGCCCGCGCCGCCGTCCAGCGCCTGCGTGCCGAAGCGAGTGTGGTGCTGACCGGCGCCGATACGGTGCTGGCCGACGGCGCGCGCCTGACCGTGCGCGCCGCCGAGCTGGGCCTGGATGCACACACCACCGCCCTGGCCATGTCGCGTCCGCCGCTGCGCGTATTGATCGACGGTCGCCTGCGCGTGCCGCTCAATGCACCTTTCTTCAAGGCGGGCCCGGCGTTGGTCATCACATGCGTGACCGCGGAAAACCAGTTTCCCCGTGGCCCCGAGTGCCTGGTGGTGCCAGGCGTGGAGGGCCAGGTCGACCTGCGTTCAGCGTTGGTGGCACTGGCCGCCCGTGGCGTCAACGACGTGCTGGTGGAAGCGGGCCCAAGCCTGGCTGGCGCGTTTGCCCAGCAGGGCCTGGTCGACGAATACGTGATTTTCGTCGCCGGCAAGTTCCTCGGCTCCGCTGCCCGGCCCTTGCTGGACTGGCCGCTTGAGAAACTCGTCGACGCCCCACACCTCAAGATCACTGACATGCGCGCGGTTGGCGACGACTGGCGAATCACCGCCGTCCCGCTGCCGGCAGCGAGCGTATAATTCCCGGCCTGCGCGCAAGCGTCAGCCCCCCGTTTTCAGGAGCACGACATGTTCACCGGCATTATCGAAGCCATCGGCAGCATCCGCGCCATGACCCCCAAGGGCGGCGACATCCGCCTGCTGGTTGAAACCGGCAAGCTCGATCTGGGCGACGTCAAGCTGGGCGACAGCATCGCCGTCAGCGGTGTGTGCCTGACCGTCGTCGATCTGCCGGGCAATGGCTTTGCCGCCGATGTCAGCCGCGAGACCCTGGACTGCACCGCGATGAGCGATCTTGCGGCCGGCAGCCCGGTCAACCTGGAAAAAGCCCTGACGCCGACCACACGCCTGGGCGGCCACCTGGTCAGCGGCCATGTCGATGGCGTCGGCGAAGTCGTGGCGCGCAGCGAAAACGCGCGCGCCGTGGAATTTCGTATCCGCGCGCCGAAGGAGCTGGCCAAGTACATCGCCCACAAAGGCTCGATCACCGTCGACGGCACCAGCCTGACCGTGAACGCCGTCAATGGCGCCGAATTCGAACTGACCATCATTCCCCACACCCTCAGCGAAACCATCATGGCCGCCTACCAGCCAGGTCGCCGGGTGAACCTGGAAGTGGACTTGCTTGCCCGTTACCTGGAGCGCCTGTTGCTCGGCGAAAAGGCCGCAGAGCCTGCACCGGGTAACATCACCGAAAGTTTTCTGGCCGCTAACGGCTACCTGAAATCCTGACCAAGGGGGTGCCGCGTGGCGCTCAATAGTATCGAAGAACTGGTTGAAGACATCCGCCAAGGCAAGATGGTCATCCTGATGGATGACGAAGATCGCGAGAATGAAGGCGACATCATCATGGCCGCCGAGGCCTGCCTGCCTGAGCACATCAACTTCATGGCCAAGCACGCCCGTGGGTTGATCTGCATGCCCATGAGCCGCGAACGCTGTGAACTGCTCAAGCTGCCATTGATGGCGCCGCGCAATGGCTCGGGTTTCGGCACCAAGTTCACCGTATCGATTGAAGCCACCACCGGCGTCACCACCGGCATCTCCGCCGCTGACCGCGCCCGCACCGTGCAGGCCGCCGCCGCCAAGGATGCCAAGGCCGAAGACATCGTCAGCCCGGGCCACATCTTCCCGCTGATGGCCCAACCGGGCGGTACCCTGGCCCGCGCCGGCCATACCGAAGCGGCCTGCGACCTGGCGCGCATGGCGGGGTTCGAGCCGAGCGGCGTCATCTGTGAAGTGATGAACGACGACGGCACCATGGCCCGTCGCAGCGAACTCGAAGCGTTTGCCGCCGAACACAACCTCAAGATCGGCACCATTGCCGACCTGATCCACTACCGCATGATTCACGAACGTACCGTTCAGCGGATTGCCGAGCAGCCGCTGGACAGCGAACTGGGCCAATTCAATTTGGTGACCTACCGTGATTCAGTGGAAGGCGACGTGCACATGGCCCTGACCCTGGGCAATATCTGCGCCGACGAGCCCACCCTGGTGCGCGTGCACAACATGGACCCGCTGCGCGACTTGCTGATGGTCAAGCAGCCCGGCCGCTGGAGCCTGCGCGCCGCCATGGCCGCGGTTTCCGAGGCGGGCAGTGGCGTGGTGCTGTTGCTTGGTCACCCGCTGGATGGCGACGTGTTGCTGGCGCATATCCGCGAAACGGCGGAGCACGCGCCGGTGAAAAAACCGACCACCTACAGCATTGTCGGTGCCGGTTCGCAGATTCTGCGCGACCTCGGTGTGCGCAAAATGCGCCTGATGAGCGCACCGATGAAATTTAATGCGATATCCGGTTTCGATCTGGAAGTTGTAGAATACGTGCCCTCCGAATAAAGGCTGGCGATTTTTTGCCCCTTGTTCGCGGTTAAATCATCACTGAGGGACGCACTTTTCGCGTCCCGGCTCTTTAAGAGATTTGTCGAATGACCCTGAAGACCATCGAAGGTACCTTCATCGCCCCCCAAGGCCGCTATGCCCTGGTGGTTGGCCGCTTCAACAGCTTCGTGGTTGAAAGCCTGGTAAGCGGTGCCGTTGACGCCCTGGTTCGCCACGGTGTGAGCGAGAGCGACATCACCATTATCCGTGCCCCTGGCGCCTTCGAAATTCCACTGGTTGCGCAAAAGGTTGCCCAGCAGGGTGAATACGCGGCGATCATCGCCCTGGGCGCGGTCATTCGTGGCGGTACCCCGCACTTCGAATACGTGGCGGGCGAATGCACCAAGGGCCTGGCCCAGGTGTCCATGGAGTTCGGCGTGCCGGTCGCATTCGGCGTGCTGACCGTGGATTCCATCGAGCAAGCCATCGAGCGTTCCGGCACCAAGGCCGGTAACAAAGGCGCTGAAGCTGCCCTGTCCGCCCTGGAAATGGTCAGCCTGCTGTCGCAGTTGGAGGCCAAGTGATTTCCGACGAGAGCGATCGTTTCAACCCTCGCGACGAGCGTCCAGCCGACGCCGGCAAACCGTCGAAAAGCGAAAAGCGTCGCGCGGCCCGTCAGCTCGCGACCCAGGCCCTGTACCAGCGCCACATGGCCGGTACGTCGCTGAACGAAATCGAAGCGCAATTTCGCGTCGACAACGATTTCACCTTCGCCGACCAGAGCTACTTCCACGACATCCTGCACGGTGTTCCGGCCAACCTGACCGAGATCGATGCCGCGCTGTCGCCATGCCTGGACCTGACCCTCGAAGAGCTGGACCCGGTTGAACTGGCCGTATTGCGCCTTTCCACCTGGGAACTGCTCAAGCGCGTCGACGTACCGTACCGCGTGGTGATCAACGAAGGCATCGAACTGGCGAAAGTCTACGGTTCGACCGACGGCCACAAGTTTGTCAACGGCGTGCTCGACAAGCTGGCTCCGCGCCTGCGTGAAGCCGAAGTGAAGGAACACAAGCGCTGAGTTGCGCTTGAGTCCCGTGGGCGAGTTCGAGCTGATCCGCAACTACTTCGCCGCCGCGCCCTGTGCGCAAGGCGGCGAAGGCATTGCCCTGGGGATCGGCGACGACTGCGCCTTGCTCGCGCTCCCTGCCGGGGAGCAGCTGGCAGTTTCTACAGACACCTTAGTGGCCGGCGTGCATTTTGCCGACCCGTGTGACCCGTTCCTGCTCGGCCAGCGCTCGCTGGCCGTGGCGGTGAGCGATTTGGCCGCCATGGGCGCCCACCCCCTCGCGTTTACCCTTGCCCTGACCACGCCGACTGTCGATGCCGACTGGTTGCAACGCTATGCCCAGGGTTTGAACGCCATGGCGCAACGCTGCGACGTGGGCCTGGTGGGCGGCGATACCACGCGCGGGCCGCTGAGCCTGACCTTGACCGTGTTTGGCCGCGTGCCGGCCGGGCTTGCCTTGACGCGCAGTGGTGCGCGGCCGGGGGATCTGCTGTGCGTCGGTGGGGAGTTGGGCAATGCGGCCGGGGCCTTGCCGCTGGTATTGGGTCAGCGCAGCGCGGCAGCCGCCATCGCCGAACCGCTGCTCGCCCACTATTGGTCGCCGCAGCCGCAACTGGCGTTGGGCCTGGCCCTGCGCGGTAAAGCAACCTCGGCCATGGATATCTCCGACGGGTTATTGGCCGATTGCGGGCATATCGCCAGGGCATCAGCTGTCAGCCTGTTGATCGAGCGCGATGCGGTGCCGTTGTCGGCGGCATTGCTGGCGTTTGTCGGCAACGACGAGGCCCGTGTGGCCGCGTTGAGTGGGGGCGACGACTATGTGCTGGTGTTCACGCTACCCCAGGCCGAACTGGCACCGTTGCGGGCCAATGGCTGGCCGATCCATGTGATCGGACGGGCCGAAGCGGGGCAGGGCGTGACGCTGCTCGACAGCCACGGCCAGGACATTACCCCGGCAGTGCACGGCTATCAGCATTTCCGCGAGCTGCCGTAGCCGACGCTCTGGGCTACCCTTCATATGAATATCTCCACGTAGGAAGCCGTCACTATGAGTGTGCGCCGCTGGTTGCTGGTCATGCTGTGCGCCTTTACCGCTGTGCTCCAGGCGGATGAAGTCCCGGTGCCTGGCAAGATCATGCTGGCCAGCGAGGAGTGGAACGACTATACCGGCAAGGATGGCAGCGGCCTGGCCTGGGACGTGTTGCGCCGGGTGTTTGAACCGGCAGGCGTCACCCTGCAAATCTACAGCGCGCCCTATACCCGTTCGATTGGCCTGGCCCAGCGTGGCGAGGTGGATGGCTGCGTCGGTGTCTATCGCGACGAAGCTGACCAGGTGCTGTACCCGCACTGGCCTTTCGATTCCGACCCTATCTATGCCCTCGGGCTGGCCACGTTGCCCACGCCCAACCTGGCGACGCTCGGTGATCACCGCCTGGCCTGGGTGCGTGGCTATAAATACGAGAAATATTTGCCGAATGTGCGCCGCTTCAACCAGATTCAGCGCCGCAGCGGCATTTTAGCGATGCTGCAATACGGCCATGCAGACTTCTACATTGAGGCCCTCACCGAGGCCAAGTACGTGCTCAGTCAGGCCGACGACCCGTCCCGGTTCACCCTCACCCACATCATGGAACTGCCGCTCTATATAGCCTTTGCCGATAACGAACGCGGGCGGGCATTGATGAAAGTCTACGACCGGCGCATGACCGCCCTAGTGAAAAACGGCGAGTTGAAGCCGATTTTCGAACGCTGGAAACAGCCGTATCCGTTCTGACCTGCATAGAACCAAGCCGAAGGCCAATCGAACCTATTGATCTTTATCAGCGATCATTCAGCTTAAGCGTCTGTAGGAACAGGCTGTTACAATGCCCGCCTCTGTGAAATCTGAAATCAGGAGCACACGGTGCCCGTCGTTTTCGTCGCCGCTTCCAAGCTGCCTACCCCCTTTGCCACGTTCACCATGCATGGCTTTCTCGAAGAAGCCACCGGGCGCGAGCACGTTGTGCTCAGCCTGGGCGATATCGCTGATGGTGCGCCGGTGCTGGGCCGCGTGCATTCCGAATGCCTGACCGGCGACGCGCTGTTCAGCCAGCGCTGTGACTGCGGTTCGCAATTGGAAGCCGCGATGCAGGCCATCGCCCGTGAAGGCCGTGGCGTTCTGCTGTACTTGCGACAGGAGGGCCGTGGCATCGGCCTGCTGAACAAGATCCGCGCCTATGAATTGCAAGATGGCGGCGCCGACACCGTGGAAGCCAACGAGCGCCTGGGCTTTGCCGCCGACCAGCGTGACTACGCCATCTGCCTGCCGATGCTCGAGCACCTGGGCGTGAAATCCCTGCGCCTGATGACCAACAACCCGCGCAAGGTCAAAGCCTTGACCGAAATGGGCATCACCGTGGCCGAGCGCGTCCCGCTGCACACCGGGCACAACCCGCACAACAAACTCTACTTGGCCACCAAAGCCAGCAAGCTCGACCACATGATGGGCAATGAGCATCAAGGCGAGGTCGACCGCGCGTGACCCGCGGCCAGGTGAAACGGCGATTGTCCTTCAACTGGTGGCAGTACCTGGCCCTGGCATTGCTGCCATTGTTTGTGATCAACCTGGTGTTCGGCCGCGCCGAGTCGCTGCTTCCCGTACTGGCCATGCCGTTGTTTATCGCCGGCGTGGCCTCGATGTTTCTCAGCCTGCGTTATTTTCACGCCTATAAACACGCGCTGATCGCCACCTCCAAGGCCCTCGACACCCCGGAAGAACCCGCCGCTTGGATCGCCCTCGCGGCGCGTCGACGCACGGCCTTGCTGGTGGCGGCATTGCCAGCCTGGATCGGTGCGCTGGCGGTATTCGTCGGCCTGGAAGCGGTGCCGCTGTTCTTGCTGGCGCTGTCGACGATGGTGCTGTTTTACCTCTATCGCATACCGCGTCAGTTGGGATGAAGCGCTACGGGCTGGCGTTGCTGCTGGTATTGAGCGCCCAGGTGGTGGCGGTCGAGCGGGTGGTGAGCCTGGCGCCGTCGCTTTCCGAAATCGTGGTCGAGTTGGGTGCTGGTGACTTATTGGTCGGCGTGCTCGATGGCGGCGATCGTCCGGCGCAATTGGCAAGCGTGCCATCGGTCGGCCGCTACGGCCAGTTGGACATGGAACGCCTGCTCAGCCTCAAGCCCGATCTGATCCTGCTCTGGCCCGGCAGCATCGGCGCGGCCCAGCGCGAGCAGTTGCAGCGCCTGAACCTGCCGGTGTACATCGCCGAGCCCCATAGCCTTGAACAACTGACCGCTCAGGTCCAAGCCATTGCCGAGCAATTGGGGCGCGGGGAGGCCGGCCGAGTACTTGCCGACAAACTGCGCCAACGCCTCGCCGACCTGCGCCAGCGCTATCAGCGCGCCGAGCCGGTGCGGGTGTTTTACCAGGTATGGAACCAGCCGCTGTACACCGTGGGCGGTGGGCAGATCATCAGTGATGCATTGACGGTGTGCGGGGCGCGTAACGTGTTCGACGACCTCACGCTGCCGGCGCCGCAGGTCAGTATCGAATCAGTGTTGCAGCGTGATCCCGAGCTGATTCTGGTGGGCGACCAGGCGCAACTGGAGGCTTGGAAGGTGTGGCCAACGATGATGGCACGCGTGCGCTTGGTGCCGGACAAGGGCCTGGAACGGCCCAGCGGGCAGATGCTGGAAGCGCTGGCGCGGTTGTGTCAGGTGATTGCGCCGAACGTGTGAGGCCGCTATCGGGGGCAAGCCCCCTCCCACATTTTGTGGCGCCTCACATCTGCGGCGTCCACGTTACGCCGAACATCCAGACCCGGCCTTCTTCCCGGTAATCCTGATTGTTCAGGAACGCCGGATCGTTATAGCTGTAGCGCGCACGGGAATAGGCCTTGTCCAACAGGTTATCGACCTTCAACGACAGCGACACCGCGTGGCTCAACGCCCAACTGCTGCGCAGGCCCAGCAAGGCGTACCCGCCCAAGCGATTACGGTTGGCTTCGTCATCGTAGCTGCTGCTGATCGCCTGCCAGCTTGCACCTACGCCGAACTTATCGAACTGCCGGTCCAGATCCAGGTTCACCGTGCGCCGTGCACGACGAGCCAAAGTATGGCCACTGTCGCGATCACGCGGGTCGATCAGCGACACACCCAGGTTGCCCTGCCAGCCAAACAGCTCCTGCTTGAGCGCCGCCTCAAAACCATTGATCCGCGCCGACGCCACGTTCTGCGGCTTGCCGCCGTCGAGGATGATCGCATCGCTCAGGTCGGTGCGGTACAGCGAGGCCTCGAGGCGGGTGCTGTCTGTTAACTGACTGCGCCATTGCAGCTCGTAACTCTTTGAGCGCTCAGGTTGCAGGTTGGGATTGCTGTATTGCGTGTCGGGGTAATACAGGTCGTTGAAGGTGGGCGCACGGAAGCCTTCGCTGTAGCTGAGCAACACATCGTTGTCCGGATTGATCGGCACCGTCAGCGTGCCACTCCAGCTGTTCTGGCCGCCGAACTGCTGGTTCTGGTCGCGGCGCAGGCCCAGCTCGGTGGAAAACCATTCACCCTGGAAACGGTGCTGCACAAAGGCGGCGCGGTTCCAGCGGCTGTCTTCGGTAAAGGTGGTGGAGCCGTGGAAGCGGTCTTCGTACCAGTCGCCACCGACGATCAAGCTGTTGCGGTCGTTCAACGTCAGGTCGTTCTGCCAGTTGACCGAGTCGCGGTAGGTATCGAACACGCTGAAATCGTCGCTGAGGGTATCGCGCTTGGTGTCGCGGTTTTCGCTGTGGCCCAGTTCCAGGCGCGACTGCCAGCCTTCGCTGAGGGTGGCGTCGACGTAGCCGCTGGCACTGCTGACGGTGTAGTCGGTGTAGGGTTTCTGGCCGAGGCTTTGCCCGGTGGCGAAGTCATAGCGCCCGAAGCTGTTGTCGTACTCTGACTTGCCGCGGTTATCCAATAGGTTGAAGCCCACCTCCAGCTCGTCGCTGAACGAATGGCTGAGGTTCAGGCTCAGGGACTGGTTGCGGTAGGCATCATGGTCGCCATCGCTGGGAAACGACTGATGGGTTGAATTGATGCCGGCGGTTTCATCCAGGCTTGCGCCCAGGTTGAAGCGCGTCTGCTCATCGCCGCCCGACAGGCCAAGGCTGCGCTGCCACGTCTGGTTGCTGCCAACGCCGAGCTTCAGGCGCGGTTGCAGGCCTTGCGCGGCGTTGCGCCGGGTAAACACCTGGATCACCCCGCCAATCGCATCGCTGCCGTAGATCACCGAACGTGAACCGCGCAGCACTTCCACGCGCTCAATCTGGTCGACGTTCAGGTATTGCAGGCCGCTGTCACCGGACGTGGTGTTGGCAATGCGCTGGCCATCCACCAGCACCAGGCTTTGCGCAGACTTCGTGCCGCGAATGTAAATGCCCGGCAAGCTGCCACGGCCGCCGGTGGGCGCAACTTGCACGCCGGGCACGCGGCTGAGCAGATCGGTCAGGCTGGAAGGTTGCAGGCGGTCGATATCGGCGCGGGTGAAGACGGTGTTGGCGGCGCTGCTGTCATTGCGCGCCTGCACCTGGCGGTTGGCGCTGATGACCACGTCGGAGAGCTTCAGGGCCTGGTCCCGGGTATCGGCGAGCAGGTGCGAGGCTGGCAGAAGCAGCAATGCAAGGTACAGGCGTTTCATGGGCCGTCCGTAGCGTTTGAAGGTTGCACACATCAAAAAATGTGGGAGGGGGCCTGCCCCCGATTGCAGTGCTTCAGTCAAAATAGCTACAACTGATACACCGCTATCGGGAGCAAGCCCCCTCCCACATTTGGATCCGGTTACGGATTCAAGAGCGCCAAGCGCTCGCGCACCGAGGCTTCGATACCGGCTTCATCCAACCCGCATTCAGCCAGCATCTGCGCCGGTTTGGCGTGTTCGACGTACATATCCGGCAGGCCCAGGTGCAGCACCGACTTGAGGATATTCACCCGCGCCAGGAACTCGCTGACCGCCGCGCCGGCACCGCCCATGATGGCGTTTTCTTCGACCGTCACCAGCAACTCATGGCTACCGGCAATCTCGCGCACCAACGCTTCATCCAGCGGTTTGACGAACCGCATGTCGACCACGGTGGCGTCGATCTTCTCCGCTACCTTAAGGGCTTCGGCCAATTGCACGCCGAACACCAGGAAGGCCGTCTTGCTGCCCTGGCGGCGCACGATGCCCTTGCCGATCTCGATAGGCTCCAGGTCTTTCTCGATGAGCGCATTCGGGCCATTCCCGCGCGGATAGCGCACGGCCGCCGGGCCGTTGTACAGGTGACCAGTGCTGAGCATCTTGCGCAGTTCGTTCTCGTCGCTCGGCGTCATCACCAGCATGCCAGGGATGCAGCGCAGGTAAGACAGATCGAAGCTGCCGGCGTGGGTCGGGCCGTCTTCGCCCACCAGGCCGGCGCGGTCGATGGCGAACAAGACGTCGAGGTTCTGCACCGCCACGTCATGCACCAACTGGTCATAACCGCGTTGCAGAAAGGTGGAGTAAATCGCTACCACCGGCTTGGCGCCTTCGCAGGCCATGCCGGCGGCGAAGGTCACTGCGTGCTGCTCGGCAATCGCCACATCGAAGTAACGCAACGGGAAACGCTCGCTGAACGCCACCAGGTCGGAGCCTTCCTTCATCGCCGGGGTGATCCCCACCAGGCGCGGGTCGGCGGCGGCCATGTCGCACAGCCATTCGCCAAACACACCGGAATACTTCGGCCCGCTGGCCTTTTTCGGCGCAGCGGCGGGAGCGTCCAGTGGTTCCAGCTTGGTAATCGCGTGGTAACCAATCGGGTCGACTTCCGCCGGCGCGAAGCCTTTACCTTTTTTGGTGACGATATGCAGGAACTGCGGGCCCTTGAGGTCACGCATATTGCGCAGCGTGGCGATCAGGGTCGGCAGGTCATGGCCGTCGATAGGGCCGATGTAGTTCCAGCCCAATTCTTCGAACAGCGTGCCGGGCACCAGCATGCCCTTGGCATATTCTTCCGTGCGACGGGCAATTTCCCACGCGCCGGGCAGGCGCGACAGCACTTTCTTGCTGCCTTCGCGCATGCTGGCGTAGGTACGGCTGGAGAGGATTTTCGCCAGGTAATTGGACAGGCCGCCGACGTTTCGCGAAATCGACATGTCGTTGTCGTTGAGGATCACCAGCATGTTGGCGTCCACTTCCGGCGCATGGTTCAACGCTTCGAAGGCCATGCCCGCTGTCAGCGCGCCATCACCGATCACCGCAATCGCCTTGCGATCGCTGTTCTGCAGGCGAGCGGCAATCGCCATGCCCAGCGCTGCACTGATCGAGGTGCTGGAGTGGCCGACGCCAAAGGTGTCGTACTCGCTCTCGGAACGACGCGGGAAGGCGGCGATACCGTCCTTCTGGCGCAGGCTGGCCATACGCTCGCGCCGCCCGGTGAGGATTTTATGCGGATACGCCTGATGGCCCACGTCCCACACCAGCCGGTCGTCCGGGGTGTCGAATACGTAGTGCAAGGCGATGGTCAGCTCGATCACGCCCAGCCCGGCACCGAAGTGCCCACCGGTCTGGCCGACCGTGTAGAGCAATTCCAGGCGCAGTTCATCGGCCAGGGTTTCCAGCTCGGCTTCACCCAGTCGACGCAGGCCGTCCGGCGTGGCAGCGCGGTCGAGCAGGGGCGTGGACGGGCGCTTGCGGGGAATCTCTTGGAACGTCGTGGGCATCAGGCGAATCGTTATAGGTATAGAAGAGGCGGCAGTTTACCTCAAGCGTTGCAAACTGCCCACGCAGGGGCGCCAACTTGGCCGATATGCGGCGCTGATCGCCACGGTTATCAGTGGCGGCGTTCGACGATATACCGCGCCAGGTCACGCAACGGCTCAGCCGCCGCGTCGAAAGGTCGCAGGGCGTCCAGGGCCTGGTCGCGCAGTTCCAGGGCATACGCCTTGGCAGCTGCAAGCCCGAGCAGCGCAGGATAGGTGGGCTTGTCCCGGGCGATGTCCGCGCCTTGGCGTTTGCCGAGGGTTGCGGTGTCACTTTCCACGTCGAGAATGTCGTCCTGCACCTGGAACGCCAGGCCAACAGCTCGTGAATAGGTGTGCAGCGCCGCCAATTGCGCGGCTTCGGCCCGGCCACTGGCCAGGGCACCGAGCTGCACCGCAGCCTCGATCAACGCGCCGGTCTTGTGGCGATGCATGTGTTCCAGGGCTGTTTGATCCAGCTTGAGGCTGACCGAACCCATGTCGATCGCCTGCCCGCCGACCATACCGGCCGGGCCTGCCGCCAGGGCCAGGGCGGTGACCATGCGCAGGCGGATCTCGGCATTCACGCGGCTCAAACGCGGGTCGAGCAACGCGCTGAACGCCAGGCTCTGCAGGCCATCACCGGCCAGGATCGCATAGGCTTCATCGAAGGCTTTATGGGTGGTCGGCTGGCCGCGACGCAGATCGTCATCATCCATCGCCGGCAGATCGTCGTGTACCAGGGAGTAGGCGTGAATCAGTTCTACCGCGCAGGCCGCGCCATTCGCGTCCTCGGCCGGCGCACCCAGCGCTTCACACGCCGCATACGCCAGCAACGGGCGCACGCGCTTGCCGCCATTCATCACGCTGTAGCGCATGGCGTCGTAAAGGCGCTTCATTTCCGGGCTTGGCGCAACAAACAAGGGCTCCAGCGCCGCATTCACCCGGGCTTGGCTACTGGCCTGATACGCATCGATCATTCGGGTTGTTCCGCATCGAAAGGTTCTTCGGCCAACTCCCCATCACGCTCAAGCAATACCTGCACTTTCTGCTCAGCCTGCGCTAGCGCGCTCTGGCAGTCACGGGTCAGGCCGATGCCTTGCTCAAACGCCGTCAACGAGTCTTCCAGCGACAACTCGCCGTTCTCCAGACGCTCGACCAGGGTTTGCAGGTCGGCGAGGGATTGTTCGAAATCGAGTGCAACTTTTTTGCGGGCCATGGCGGCAATTCCGGTAGACGGTAAACCGGCGCGACACTAGCAGACATGGGGATTTGGGGCAAATGAGTGGGAGCGTGCAGGCGGTGAGCCGATTAGCGGCGTTATTCGGCTCACCACGTTTCAGCTTGCCCGAAGCGCGAAACATATATCTCATTGTCCGCAAGTGGTTTCAGGGTAGGGGGGCCTATCGGGGAAAGCAGGGACCGGCGCCATCGTTGTTTTTGAATCAGTAGCGAAGAGTGCCAGCAGGACCGTTCCGCAAAGGCCGCAGGAGCCTTCCTGGAGCATTCATGAGCTCTTGTGACGGCACAGCTGCCTGACTAGCCTGCCGAAAACACAAGAGTGAACCAGGCATGAGCGAAACCTCTATTGGGTTGTCCGCGCCACCCGAGGGCTATACCGATTGGCTGACAGACCTCAAGGGCCGCATCCATAACGCACAGCAGCGCGCGTCAATCGCGGTCAATCGTGAATTGGTGATGCTCTACTGGCAGATTGGACGCGAAATTTTGGCCCGTCAGAGCGATCAAGGCTGGGGGAGCAAAGTGATCGACCGCCTTGCGCAGGATCTGCGTGCAGCGTTTCCCGACATTAAGGGTTTTTCGCCGCGCAATCTCAAGTATATGCGCGCTTTTGCCGAGGCGTGGCCGGATTCGGAATTTGTGCAACAGGCTGCTGCACAATTGCCCTGGGGTCACAACGTGGTGTTGCTCGAAAAGCTTCCCGGCCCGGAAACACGTCGCTGGTACATCACCCAGGCAGTTAAACACAGCTGGTCGCGGAACACGCTGGTACTGCACATCGAAAATTGCTTGCTGGAGCGCAGTGGCAAGGCAGTCAGCAACTTCGAAAGCCATTTGCCAAAGGCACAATCCGATCTGGCACGAGAATCTCTCAAGGACCCTTATCGCTTTGACTTCCTAAGCCTGGGCCTGGATGCGAAAGAGCGTGATATCGAAAATGCCTTGATCAAACATGTTACTGAGTTCTTATTAGAGTTGGGCGCAGGCTTTGCCTACGTTGGCCGGCAAGTACTGCTGAATGTTGGCGGTGATGAGTTCTTCGTTGACCTGTTGTTTTACCACTTGAAACTGCGCTGCTACGTAGTGATCGAACTCAAGGCGGGTAAATTCAAGCCCGAGCATCTGGGCAAGTTGAGCTTCTATCTCGCGGCTGTAGATGCCGAACTGAAGCACCCACAGGATGGCCCGACCATTGGCCTGTTGCTGTGCAAGGGTAAAAATGAGGTGGTGGCTGAATATGCTCTGCGCGATAACAACCGGCCTATCGGTGTGGCGGAATATCAGTGGGTAGAGTCTTTGTCGGCAGAACTGCAGACCAGTTTGCCCAGCATTGAGCAGATAGAGAGAGAACTGGCGGGGTAAGCCGGTTCAAGCACCGAAAGCCTGCCTTTTCAGGGCAGGCTTATCGTCACACTGGGCTGACTTATTTCTGCTGAGCTGTCAGCGCCGCATACCCATTCATCAAATTGCGATAGTTAGGAATGCGCTGGGACAACAGATTCCCCAGCCCTTCGATATCGTTGCGCCAGTCGCGGTGCAACTCACACGCCACGGAGAACCAGTTCATCAACTGCGCACCGGCCTGGGTCATCCGGCTCCATGCCGCCTGCTGCACCGTGGTATTGAACGTGCCCGACGCATCCGTTACCACGAACACCTCAAACCCTTCCGCCAGCGCCGACAAGGTCGGGAACGCCACGCACACATCGGTTACCACGCCAGCGATGATGATCTGCTTGCGCCCGGTGGCCTTGATCGCCTTGACGAAGTCTTCGTTGTCCCAGGCGTTGATCTGGCCTGGGCGAGCGATATACGGCGCGTCCGGGAACATTTCCTTCAACTCCGGCACCAGCGGGCCGTTGGGGCCTTGCTCGAAACTGGTGGTGAGAATGGTCGGCAGGTTGAAGAACTTGGCCAGGTCGGCCAGGGCCAGCACGTTGTTCTTGAACTCGTTGGGGGAGAAGTCCTGCACCAGGGAGATCAGGCCGGTCTGGTGGTCGACCAGCAGCACGATGGCGTCGTCTTTGTTCAGGCGGTTGTAGGTTGGAGTGCTCATGGTTGAATCCTTTTTTTGTTTAGGTTGGTTGGGCGTTGTGTTCAACATGGGCACAGATTAATGGGTGGATCGTGACGGATAAATCGGGTGGGAGGAGTCTTACTGTCAACTTAAAAAGGACGATGGTTTTTTCTGGCTTGTGCAGCACCTGTTGCATAAATCAATGCGAAGAGCGATGGGGGATTTGACTTTGAAGGGCCAGCAGGTCCTATCCCTTTCATTCGCAGGACGTTTCCGAGAGAATCCCAACCGCATTGCGCCAGCGGAAATGGGTGACTAGGCTGCGGATTGTCACTGCACATTCAGTGATCGGGTTTAGTCGCTCGGATTCGATTGGCGCATAAGCAACTCATGAGTCAGGCACCTCTTCGCCTGCATCTTATGGTGGCTGTGCGCAGGGCACCTCCGGGTGCGCCGGGTTCCCAATCGACCGGTCGACTAACCTGCGTACAGCTGCCGCCTTTCGTTTAGTCGCGGGAAATGGCAGCTCCAACTTATCGATTGGAGTTTTGCTATGGATAACGTTTGTTCGGATTCGCCGTCATCAGATGTGACCAGTCCGTTTACGGTCAGCGAAGAACTGAGTTTCGAGGATGCCTGGGCTCAGGTGGCTGAGCTGTTGCATTGTGCGGTGGCTACGTCGCAGGTGCTCGGCGAACCAGTGGCTGCGCCGCAGAGGGCGGTGATGCATTTGGTGGAGATGGCCAAGATGGTGGCCGATCGGGCTGTGGAATGTTTGCAGGCCTCATGACGTGCAAGGCCAGCAAGTCGCTAAGCGGCCTCTTTTGACCATTCAATTGTCTAGCAGCTGTTGGACAATTGATCTGAGATAGACGGGCATTAAAAAGCCGGCTTGTGGCCGGCTTCTCGGGGACTGTTTCAGCTTGTTTTTGACAAACCTCACCAGCCTTCAAATCGCTCAGCCCACGTTGCGTCGGGCTGAATAGTAGGGGCATCCGCGGGAACTCCTCCGCATCGCCTGGCAGGGCAACAGCCTGAAACCATCCCCTGCCAAATGTGCGGCGCATGATACCCACATTCACCTCAGTTGCCCACCTCCGGTTCCGATTCGGAGCCTTCCCAGCCCAGTAGGTGTTCGTCCAGCGGCACCGGTGGGCGGCGGTTGTTGAGGGTGGACCACCAGAATACCCAGCCGACTATCTGGAAGTTCTGCTCGAAGCGTTCGTCGTAGGTGAGGTATTCGTCCGGGTGTTCGCTGGCGTTGTGGCTGCGCATGCGCAGGCCACCGCCAGGTCGGTTGTAGAGGTATTTGATGCGCAGCATGCCGTCGTGTTCGACGGCGTAGATTTCGCCGTCGATGATTTGAGTGCGGCCTTTATCGATGGCGAGGGTGGCGCCTTGTTGGATGATGTCGATCATGCTGTTGTCGACCATGTAGGCGCCTACCGCGCGGTCGGAATTTACGTTGAGGGTTTCGAGGGTGTGCTGGGTGACGCGGATGCGTTCGGTTGAGGTGAATGTGGGGTGGAGGGGGATCTCCACGTCGGTATTATCCGGGCGGCAGGCAGGGCCTGTGAGGTATTTGCCGATGTCTTCGCGGGTCGGTGCAATCCTTGCGGTGGGGCCGTCCAACAGGTAGTTGACCGGTGGGTGTTTGGGGCCGCGGCCGTCGCTTAACCAGCGACTGGAAACGCACAGCAGTTCTGCGAACTCGTTGAGTCGGCCCATGGGGACGCCGCGTTTGAACCAGTTGTTCACGTGCTGAGGCGTGACGCCGCGATTCTTGGCGAAGTCGGAGGCGGAAAGATGAACTTCCCGTAATAGCGCTTTTAAACGATCACCTGATGTATTCATAAACGCAGAGTTTACCGGCCAGGAAAACTATTCAAATAAACTATGCGTTGAATTGCGCATGTAGGTTTTTCCTTAGTTGTAGTCTGATTCTTCATCTATTAGTGTTAGTTAAACATAAAAAATTAAACATTGAACTCGGCGTTTAGTATTCATAAAAAAGCCCCGAATAATCGGGGCTTTTTAATTGCCGTGGCAATGAGGCGCAAGTATCAGCCTTTGTAGGCGGCTACCGACTTCATGATTTCGGCGCGGGCAGCGTCTGCATTGCCCCAACCGTCGATCTTCACCCATTTGCCTTTTTCGAGGTCTTTGTAGTTCTCGAAGAAGTGCTTGATCTGTTCCAGCAGCAGTGGCGGCAGGTCGGTGTATTCCTTCACGTCGACGTACAGCTGGGACAGCTTGTCGTGTGGCACTGCGATAACTTTGGCATCGCCGCCGCCGTCGTCGGTCATGTTCAGGATGCCGACCGGGCGTGCGCGGATGACCGAGCCTGGGGTGACCGGGTAAGGGGTCACGACCAGCACGTCGAGGGGGTCACCGTCGTCAGCCAGGGTGTTGGGAATGAAACCGTAGTTGGCCGGGTAGAACATCGGGGTGGCCATGAAACGGTCAACGAACAGGCAGTCGCTGTCTTTGTCGATTTCGTATTTGATCGGCGCGTGGTTGGCCGGAATTTCGATGGCGACGTAGATGTCGTTCGGCAGGTCTTTGCCAGCCGGAATCTTGCTGTAGCTCATTGGGCGTTGCCCCCGTAGTTGGCCATATGACATGGCCGGATTGGCCTAAAAGTGGCGGCGATTATAGGCATATTCTGACGCCGATGCCATGCGCCAAGCGTCGTACGGTCATTCGCCCTGTGGCTGGTAGCGCGGGTCGTGGGCTTGCAGTTGGGTCAGGCGGGCCAACGGGTCCTGGCGGTAAAAGCGGCTGAGTTGGGCGTACACCTGTGGGTAATGGCTGGCCAGTAAATCCGGGGCGCTGAAAAAATACTCGCTGGTGACGGCAAAGAATTCCGCCGGGTTTTCCGCTGCGTACGGATCGATCTCGGTGTCGGCGTCCGGGTTGGCGTCGAGTTGGCGATTGAGGTCGTCGAAGGCGCTTTGCATCACGCTGGCCCATTCCTGCACGCGCATGTCGTTGTGCAGTGGGGGCAGGCCGTTGGCGTCGCCGTTGAGCATGTCCAGTTTGTGCGCCAGCTCATGGATGACCAGGTTGTAGCCTGCCCAATGGCCGCTGGCCAGTACGCCGGGCCAGGCGAGGATCACCGGGCCTTGTTGCCAGGCTTCGCCGCTGTGCTCGCCGTCCCACTCATGTTCCACGCCGCTGGCATCGCGATGGCGTTGCGGGCTGAGAAAGTCGTCAGGGTACAGCACGATTTCATGGAAGCCCTGATACCAGTAGAGGTCACCCAGGTTCATCAGCGGCAGTTGCGCCTGGGCCGCGAGCAGCAAGCGCTGTTCCTGATGCAGTTCGACGCCGGGCAGGGCGGTGAGGTGTTTTTCGGCGAGGAACAGCACACAGGCTTCGCGCAGCCACTGGTCTTGCTCGGCGGTGATGCCGTCGAGGAAGGTCAGGTGGTGACGCACCCGTTGCCAGGTGTCATCGGCAATCGGGTGCTTGGCCAGCAGGCGCCGGCGACGCCAGGCGCTGAGGGACCACATGGGCGATCAGTGCGGATTGGCTTCGGAGGAGGTGCGACCAAAGCGGCTGCGCACCACGCCGATGATCATCGGCACCAGGGACAGCAGGATGATGAACACTACCAGCAACGACAGGTTCTTCTTGATAAACGGCACGTTGCCGAAGAAGTAACCCAGGGTCACCAGGCCACCGACCCAGAGAATGGTGCCCAGCACGCTGAAACCGAAGAAGCGCGGGTAGGGCATCCTGGCAATGCCGGCGACGAACGGCGCGAAGGTGCGCAGGATCGGCAGGAAGCGCGCCAGGGTCACGGTCTTGCCGCCGTGCTTGTCGTAAAAGTCGTGGGTTTTCTGCAGGTAGTCACGGCGGAAGATTTTCGAGTTCGGGTTGCTGAACAAGCGCTCGCCCACGGTTCGTCCTATTACATAGTTGGTGCTGTCGCCGAGGATGGCTGCCAGCATCAGCAGGCCGGCCAGCAGCACCGGGTCCATGCCGCCACCTGCGGCGACGGCGCCGGCAATGAACAGCAACGAATCACCCGGCAGGAACGGCATGACCACCAGGCCGGTCTCGCAAAAAATCACCAGGAACAGAATGGCGTAGATCCACGGACCGTAGTTGGTTACCAGCATGTCGAGGTAAACGTCGAGATGCAGGATAAGGTCAAGCGGGTTGAAATCCATGGATGGCACCTGTGTGAATGGCCCGGCTCAGCAGGCCAGTGCGGGGACGACGGGAAATAAGGCTACACGTGTATGTCGAGATTCTTACAACCCTGAAAGGTCGGCATTATACGGATTGAATGGTGAAAAGCGTGTGGCTTTTGTAGCGGGGAGTGTCGTGAAAGTGTGAAGCAGTGGGACCCGGTTTAAAAATGTGGGAGGGGGCTTGCTCCCGATTGCGGTGGGTCAGTGATATGGATATTGGCTGACCCACCGCTATCCGGAGCAAGCCCCCTCCCACAAGGGATCTGTGGTATTTGCGGGCTATTCTTCGTTGATCGACAGCACGTAGTTTTTGAACTCGGTGTCTTCGCGAAACCCTATCGACTCATAGGTCTTCTGCGCCACGTCATTGTCGCTGCTGGTCGACACCCGCAACCGCACCGCGTGGGTTTCCTTGGCCATCTTCTTCGCCGTGCGCATCAGGTTGTCGGCGACCAATTGTCGACGCGCGTCCTCGGCCACATAAATGTCATTGAGGATCCACACGCGTTTGAGCGACAGCGAGGAAAAGCTCGGATATAGCTGGCAGAACCCCAGCAGTCGTTTGTCATCATCATCGGCCAGCGCCAGGTAGATCACCGATTCTTTACGGCGCAGGCGCTTTTCCAGAAAGGCCCGCGAGGAGTCCGGAAACGGCAGGGCACCATAGAATTCGCGGTATTTGACGAACAACGGGGTCAGCAGGTCCAGGTGTTCCAGGGTCGCTTGAGTAATCCGCATGCCAGGCCTCAACATCCAAATGGGTATGACCACGCGCGCGGTGGTGGCTCGATGCTGCCTAATGCCGCGAAAAAGCGCAATCGTGTCGCGATCAATCCACAGGTGGGCTGAGCAGGAAATTGCCTTTCATCAGGTCCGGGTCATCTGATTCGATCGTCTGCAGTTGCGCTTCATCCTTGAGATGGACCCCGGAGAGTTGCCGGCGACAGGCCTCGCGCATCAGGTACAGCAGGCGATGGGCCGCCATGCCGTAACTCAGGCCTTCCAGGCGCACATTGGAGATGCAGTTGCGATAGGCGTCGGTGAGGCCGACCTTGGGGTTGTAGGTGAAATACAAGCCCAGGCTGTCCGGCGAACTCAGCCCCGGCCGTTCGCCGATCAGGATCACCGCCATTTTGGCGCCGAGTAGCTGCCCGATCTCATCGGCCACGGCGACGCGGCCCTGTTCCACCAGGATCACCGGTGACAGGGACCAACCTTCGGCGTGGGTCTGTTCTTCCAGGCGTGTAAGAAAAGGCGCGGTGTGTTTATGCACGGCCAGCGCCGACAGCCCATCGGCCACCACGATCGCCAGGTCCACGCCATCGGGATGCGCCGACGCGTAATCGCGCAAGGTTTGCGCCGATTCATCACTCAGGCGGCGTCCCAGATCCGGCCGTTGCAGGTACATATGCCGGTCGGTGGCGGCGCTGTGCAGCAACAGGCTGTCGCGGCCGCGTTCGGCGAATTGGCGGCTCAGCGCTTCATGGTCGAAGGGCAGATGCACCGCATCCCGCGCCTGGGCGTGGGCCAACTGGAAATCCAGCTGCGCGTTGGTGGGAATGCTGGTGCCGGTGCGGCCCAGGGCAATACGCGCCGGGGTCAGGCGGCGCAATTGCAGCCATGGATTGTCAGGCAGGTCGAGTTGCACAGGCGGCTCCTTCATCCCAGTTGCGCCAACGCGTGGCGGAACGCCGGTGGCAGGCTGTTGCCGAAGCGTACCTTGCCGTCGGCTTGCGTAAAGATGCCCATTTTCGCCAGCCATTGCTCGAACTCCGGCGCCGGTTTCAACCCCAGGGTCTGGCGGGCGTACAGCGCATCGTGGAACGAGGTGGTCTGGTAATTGAGCATGATGTCGTCGGAGCCGGGGATGCCCATGATGAAATTGATCCCGGCCACGCCGAGCAGGGTCAGCAGGGTGTCCATGTCGTCCTGGTCGGCTTCGGCGTGGTTGGTGTAGCAGATGTCGCAACCCATCGGCACGCCGAGCAGCTTGCCGCAGAAGTGGTCTTCGAGCCCGGCGCGGATGATCTGTTTGCCGTTGTACAGGTATTCGGGGCCGATAAAGCCGACCACGGTGTTCACCAGAAACGGTTTGAAGTGTCGGGCCACGGCATAGGCGCGGGTTTCACAGGTTTGCTGGTCGACGCCGAAGTGCGCGTTGGCCGACAAGGCGCTGCCCTGGCCGGTTTCGAAATACATCAGGTTCTGCCCCAGGGTGCCGCGGTTGAGGCTCAAGCCCGCGTCATAGCCTTCCTGCAGCAGGCTCAAGCTGATGCCGAAGCTGGCGTTGGCCGCTTCGGTGCCGGCGATCGACTGGAACACCAGGTCCAGCGGCACGCCACGGTTGATCGCTTCGATGGAGGTGGTGACGTGGGTCAGCACGCATGCCTGGGTGGGGATGTCGTAGCGCTGGATGATTGCGTCGAGCATCTCCAGCATGGCGCAGATCGAGGCGATGCTGTCGGTGGCCGGGTTGATGCCGATCATCGCGTCGCCGTTGCCGTAGAGCAGGCCGTCGAGAATGCTGGCGGCGATGCCGGCCGGCTCGTCGGTGGGATGGTTGGGTTGCAGGCGTGTGGACAGGCGCCCGCGCAGGCCCATGGTGCCGCGAAATTGGGTGACCACGCGGATCTTCTGTGCCACCAGTACCAGGTCCTGCACGCGCATGATCTTGGACACGGCGGCGGCCATTTCCGGTGTCAGCCCTGGCGCCAGTGCGCGTAGGGATTGTTCATCGGCGGCGTCGCTGAGCAGCCAGTCGCGCAGGCCGCCGACGGTCAGGTGGCTGACCGTGGCGAAGGCCTGTTTGTCGTGGGTGTCGATGATCAGCCGGGTGACTTCGTCGTTTTCGTAGGGGATCAACACTTCTTCCAGGAAGTGCTTGAGCGGGGTGTTCGCCAGCGCCATTTGGGCCGCGACCCGTTCGCCATCATTGTGCGCCGCCACGCCCGCCAGGAAGTCGCCGGAACGCGCCGGGCTGGCCTTGGCCATCAGGTCCTTGAGGCTGTCGAAGCGGTAGGTCTGTGCACCCACCGCGTGGGAAAAGCTTGCCATACAGTGTCTCCTTGACGACGCGGGCAAGGCGCCCGCGTCGAGGTTTACGGCAGTTAGTGCAAGGCGGCCTCTGCGGCCTGGATCGCCGCGAATTCTTCTTCCGGCGTGCCCGCTACCAAGTGATGCCGGCTGTAGAAAGCAAAGTAAGCAATTAATACTCCATAGATGATCGCGGCGCCAATGACCACGCGCGGATCCACCAGAAAGCCCGCCACCACGGCCACGCAGGCCAATACCAGCGCCACGCCCGAGGTGAAGATGCCGCCCGGCGTGCGGTAGGGGCGATCCATTTTGGGGCGACGGATGCGCAGGGTGATGTGGGCGGCCATCATCAGCACATAGGAGATGGTGGCGCCGAACACGGCCACCAGAATCAGCAGGTCGCCCTGGCCGGTCAACGACAGGCCAAAACCGATAATGCCGGGGATCACCAGCGCCAATACCGGTGCCTTGCTCTTGTTGGTCTCGGACAGTTTGCGCGGCAGGTAGCCGGCGCGGGACAAGGCAAAGATCTGTCGCGAATAGGCGTAGATGATCGAGAAAAAACTGGCGATCAAGCCGGCCAGGCCCACCAGGTTGACGAAGCTGCCCATCCAGGTCGAGCCGCCGTAGGACAATGCCAACGCTTCCACCAGTGGGTTGCCGGATTTGATCAAGGCGTAAGTGCCCGCACCGCCCGGCGCGATCACCAGAATCAACAGGGCAAAACTGGTCAGCACCACAATCGCGCCGATCAGCCCGCGTGGCAGGTCGCGTTTGGGGTTCTTGGTTTCTTCAGCGGCCAGGGGCACGCCTTCTACCGCGAGGAAAAACCAGATCGCATAGGGGATTGCCGCCCACACGCCGACGTAGCCGAACGGCAGGAAAGGGCTGGCACCCTTGGCTTCGGTCACCGGGATATCCAGCAGGTTGGCGACATTGAAGTGCGGCACCATCGCTACCAGAAACACGCCCAGGGCGATGGCCGCGATGGCGGTGATCACGAACATCAGCTTCAGCGCTTCACCCACCCCAAAAATGTGGATGCCGATAAAGATGATGTAGAACGCCAGGTAGATCATCCAGCCGCCAATGCCGAACAGCGACTCGCAATACGCGCCGATAAACACCGCGATGGCGGCGGGCGCGATGGCGTATTCGATCAGGATCGCCGTGCCCGTGAGAAACCCGCCCCAAGGGCCAAACGCGCTGCGGGCAAAGCCGTAGCCGCCGCCTGCGGTGGGAATCATGGAAGACAGTTCGGCCAGTGAAAAGCACATGCACAGGTACATGGTGGCCATCAGCAGTGTGGCGAGAAACATGCCGCCCCAACCGCCTTGGGCCAGGCCGAAGTTCCAGCCGGCGTAATCGCCGGAGATGACGTAGGCGACGCCGAGGCCAACCAGCAGCACCCAGCCGGCGGCGCCTTTTTTGAGTTCGCGTTGTTGGAAGTAATCGGTGCCGACTTTTTCGAAGTCGACAGACGATCCAGTGGGTTCGCTAGGCATGGGGAAGTACCTTTCGTTGTTATTGTTTTTAACTCGGCCTCTTTGAGCCGAATGCAGTTCGCAAGTACTTGTGAAGTTCTAAGTGTGGGAGGGGGCTTGCTCCCGATGGCGGTGTGTCAGCTACTGAATTGTTGGCTCATCCACCGCTATCGGGAGCAAGCCCCCTCCCACCTTTGATTGCATTGCAAGGGTGGGAGGGTGTTGTGGGTTAGAAGAAGCCCAACGGATTAATGTCGTAGCTCACCAGCAAGTTCTTGGTCTGCTGGTAATGGTCCAACATCATCTTGTGCGTCTCACGCCCCACACCGGACTTCTTGTAACCGCCAAATGCGGCGTGCGCCGGGTACAGGTGGTAGCAGTTGGTCCACACGCGGCCGGCCTTGATCGCACGGCCCATGCGGTAGGCGCGGTTGATGTCGCGGGTCCACAGGCCGGCGCCCAGGCCGAACTCGGTGTCGTTGGCAATGGCCAGGGCTTCGGCTTCGTCCTTGAAGGTGGTGATGCTTACCACTGGGCCGAAGATTTCCTCCTGGAACACGCGCATTTCGTTGGTGCCCTTGAGCAGGGTCGGCTGGATGTAATAGCCGGTGGCCAGGTCGCCGCTGAGCTTCTCCACCTTGCCGCCGGTGAGCAGTTGCGCACCTTCACCCTTGGCGATTTCCAGGTAGGACAGGATCTTGTCGAACTGCTGCTCCGACGCTTGGGCGCCGACCATAGTGTCGGTGTCCAGCGGATCGCCGCGCTTGATCGACTCGACCTTTTTCATCACAACTTTCATGAAGTCTTCATAGATCGACTCTTCCACCAGCGCGCGCGATGGGCAGGTGCACACTTCGCCTTGGTTGAAGAACGCCAGCACCAGGCCTTCGGCGGCCTTTTCGATGAATTGCGGTTCGGCTTTCATGATGTCGGCGAAGAAGATGTTCGGCGACTTGCCACCCAGTTCGACGGTGGACGGAATGATGTTCTCGGCCGCCGCATGCATGATGTGCGAACCCACCGGGGTGGAGCCGGTGAAGGCGATCTTGGCGATGCGCTTGCTGGTGGCCAGGGCTTCGCCGGCTTCTTTGCCGAAACCGTGCACGACGTTGAGTACGCCGGGCGGCAGCAGGTCGCCGATCAGCTCCATCAGCACGTTGATACCCAGCGGCGTTTGCTCGGCGGGCTTGAGCACCACACAGTTACCGGCGGCCAGGGCTGGGGCGAGCTTCCAGGCGGCCATCAGCAGGGGGAAGTTCCACGGGATGATCTGGCCGACCACGCCCAGCGGCTCATGGAAATGATAGGCGGCGGTGAGTTCGTTGATTTCGGCGCTGCTGCCTTCCTGGGCGCGGATGCAGCCGGCGAAGTAGCGGAAATGGTCGGCGGCCAGCGGGATGTCGGCGTTGAGGGTTTCGCGCACGGCCTTGCCGTTGTCCCAGGTTTCGGTGACGGCCAGCAGTTCGAGGTTCTGTTCGATGCGGTCGGCGATTTTCAGCAAGACCAGCGAGCGGTCCTGGGCCGAAGTCTTGCCCCAGGCGTCAGCTGCGGCGTGGGCGGCGTCCAGGGCTTTGTCGATATCCTTGGCAGTGGAGCGCGGGAATTCGGCGATGGGCTTGCCGTTGACCGGCGAGGTATTGGTGAAGTAATTGCCATCGACCGGGGCAACGAATTCTCCACCGATGTAGTTGCCGTACTTGGCCTTGAACGAAACGATGGCGCCTTCAGTACCGGGGTGTGCATAACGCATGGTGGGCATCTCCTGCTTTTATGTTTATTGGAGTACAGCGCGGCAAGCGCGTAGTAAAGCGTAGAGCAAGGGTTGGGCCACTGCGTTGCAGGCCAGGGAAATCAAAGGGTTATTATTTTTACCGGGCGTTGCTGTCACCCCGTCGGTACAGGCGGGGTGACAGTGTGTGCCATAAACGATACAGCCTGTGACCGGCGGGTCGGGACGGGATTGCAATGGCTGGGTGCCTGGAGGATGCTGGGCGTTCTCACGCAGGGAGAATAATAAGAACATGCACAACGATCAGTTCAGTCGCCATGCCCGGCAAGTCTTGACCGTCACACGAGGGCATGAATGCTCCCAAGGCCCCGGCAGCGATCCGTCCATTGCCCGCTCCTGGTTGCGCTGCCTGGAGGATTACCACCTCGATCCCGCGCAAACTATCGCCCCTACCGTGCTCGAACAGGGTCGCCTGCTGGAAAGTCGCGAACGCCTGCAGCAGGTGCTGCACATCGCCGGCAACGAGATGAACAGCCTGCATCAACAGCTCTCCGGCGCTGGCCACGCGGTGCTGCTCACTGACGCGCGCGGCGTGATCCTCAACTGCGTCACCGCGCCGTCCGAGCGCAAGATTTTCGAGCGCGCCGGGTTGTGGCTGGGCGCCGATTGGAGTGAGGCCCGCGAGGGCACCAATGGCATCGGGACGTGCCTGGTTGAGCGCCAGTCCGTGACGATCCATCGCGACGAACATTTTCGCGGCCGTCACACGGGGCTGACCTGCTCGGCGAGCCCGGTATTCGATCCCCACGGTGAACTGCTGGCGGTGCTGGACGTGTCGTCGGCTCGGGAAGCGGTGTCGCGCCAGAGCCAATTCCACACTATGGCGCTGGTCAATCTCTCGGCGAAGATGATCGAGAGTTGCTATTTCCTGCGCCACTTCGAGCACCATTGGCTACTGCGTTTTCACCTGCAAGCCGAGTCCGTGGGCCTGTTCAGTGAAGGGCTGCTGGCGTTCGACGGTGAGGGGCGCATTTGCGCGGCCAACCAGAGCGCGCTCAATCTGCTCGCATGCACGCGTAGCGGTTTGCTGGGGCAGCCGGTGGAGGCCTTTTTCGATTGTTCGCTGGACCAACTGCTGAGCCGCGCCAGCGCCAGTGCGACCGCCAGTTGGCCATTGCGTACCCGTGAGGGGCGCAGCCTGTTTGCGGCATTGAGAGGCCAGCCGCGCCGTGTGCCCACGCCGGTTACCCGGCCAGCATCGCCACGGCCATCAGGGATTTGCCTGGGCGACCCGGCGCTGCAACACGAAATGCGCAAGGCGCTGCGGGTGTTCGAGCGCGATGTGCCACTGCTGATCAACGGTGAAACCGGGTGCGGGAAAGAAGCGTTCGCCAAGGCCGTGCACCAGGCCAGCCAGCGTTCCGATAAGGCCTTTGTCGCGCTCAACTGTGCGGCCATCCCGGAAAACCTGATCGAAAGCGAGTTGTTTGGCTATCGCGGTGGCAGTTTCACCGGAGCGCTGAAGGAAGGCATGCGCGGCAAGCTGCAACAAGCCGATGGCGGTACGCTGTTTCTGGATGAAATCGGCGATATGCCGGTGGCGCTGCAAACCCGATTGTTAAGAGTGCTGGAGGACCGCCTGGTGGTGCCTATCGGCGGTGAGCCCCAGGCGGTGAACGTGCGAATTATCAGCGCCACGCACCGAAATCTGCTTGAACGTGTGCAGGACGGCAGCTTTCGCGAGGATTTGTATTACCGCTTGAACGGCCTGGAAGTCGCCCTTCCGGCGTTGCGTGAGCGCAGTGACAAGTCGCAACTGCTGGACTTCCTGCTGGCGCAGGAGGCGGGTAAGCAGGCTGTTGGCCTGACGCCTGCAGCGCGTGAAGTGCTGTTGGCGTACGCGTGGCCGGGCAATATCCGACAGCTGCGTACGGTGTTGCGCACGCTGGTCGCGCTGTGCGACACAAGCCTGATCGGGCTTGAGGATTTACCTGCAAACATCCGCCAGGCTCGCGCGCAATCGAGTGAACAGAGCCCTGCACGTTCGCCCCTGGACGACGCCGAGCGGGCGGCTTTGCTGGTAACGCTGGAGCAGCAACGCTGGCACATGAGCCATACGGCGCAGCAGTTAGGGGTGAGCCGTAATACGCTTTACCGAAAGTTGCGAAAGTATGAAATTTCACGCAGTTTGGTCGTTTAGCCGTGAAAAGTGCAGTTCACCATGAAGTCCATGGGTTGCTCCACTGGCCTGCCTACTGCCGGCGCACTTGGCTGAGTGACCTAAAGAGTGCCATTTCCTACTCCCTGCGCTAACCTGCCTCGATGATTTACGAGGTCAACTATGCACATTCATATTCTGGGTATCTGCGGCACGTTCATGGGCTCGATGGCGGTACTTGCCAAAGAGCTGGGCCATCACGTTACCGGCTCCGATGCCAATGTTTATCCGCCCATGAGCACTCAGCTACAAGCTCAGGGCATTGAGCTGACTCAAGGCTACGACCCGGCGCAGTTCGACCCGGTCCCCGATCTGGTGGTGATCGGCAACGCCATGTCCCGGGGTAACCCTGCGGTCGAGTATGTCCTTAATAAAGGCTTGCCGTATGTCTCCGGCCCCCAGTGGCTGGCCGACCATGTGCTGCAAGGGCGCTGGGTGCTTGCGGTTGCCGGCACCCACGGCAAAACCACCACCAGCAGTATGTTGGCCTGGGTGCTGGAGCATGCGGGCATGAGCCCGGGTTTCCTGATTGGCGGTGTGCCGCAGAACTTCTCGGTGTCGGCGCGCCTGGGGGAGACGCCGTTCTTCGTGATCGAGGCCGACGAGTACGACAGCGCGTTCTTCGACAAGCGTTCCAAGTTCGTCCACTACCGTCCGCGCACGGCGATCCTGAACAACCTTGAATTCGATCATGCCGACATCTTCCCGGATCTACCGGCCATCGAGCGGCAGTTCCACCACTTGGTGCGTACCATTCCAAGTGAAGGGCTGGTGATTCACCCGACCACCGAACCGGCGTTGCAGCGCGTGATCGAGATGGGCTGCTGGACTCCGGTGCAAACCACCGGCGCGGGCGGGCAGTGGCAGGTCAGATTGCTCAGTGATGATGGTTCCAGGTTTGAAGTGCTGTTCGAAGGCGAGGCCCAAGGCACGGTCGAGTGGGACATGACCGGCCAGCATAACGTCGCCAACGCCTTGGTCACCCTGGCGGCTGCGCGGCATGTGGGGGTGGTGCCTTCCATGGGTATCGCGGCATTGAGCGCATTCAAGAGCGTGAAGCGGCGCATGGAAAAGGTCGCCGATGTGAATGGGATTACCATCTACGATGACTTTGCCCACCACCCCACGGCGATTGCCACCACATTGGACGGCCTGCGCAAGCGCGTCGGTGATGCGCAGATCATTGCTGTCGTCGAGCCGCGTTCCAACTCCATGAAGCTGGGGGCACACCGTGATGGCCTGCCGGAAAGCGTCAATGACGCCGACCAGGCGGTCTGGTATGCACCGGCCAACCTGGGCTGGGACCTGCCGGCGATCGCCGCGCGGTGCAGTGTGCCTTCGACCGTCTGTGACTCGTTGGAAGGCATCATCGAGCACGTCAAGCATCTGGCCAAGCCAGGCACCCATGTGGTGATCATGAGCAACGGCGGCTTCGGCGGCCTGCACGGCAAGCTGGCCGAGGCGCTCACGTGAGCGGCCCGGAACGCGTCACCCTGGCGATGACCGGCGCCTCCGGTGCGCCTTACGGCCTGCGTTTGCTTGATTGCCTGGTGCGTGAAGACCGTGAGGTGCATTTTCTGATCTCCAAGGCGGCGCAGTTGGTGATGGCGACTGAAACCGATGTCGCATTACCGGCCAAGGTGCAGATGATGCAGGCCTTTCTCACCGAATACACCGGCGCGGCGGCGGGGCAGATCAAGGTCTATGGCAAAGAGGACTGGATGTCGCCGGTCGCTTCCGGCTCCGGTGCGCCGGCGGCGATGGTGGTGGTGCCCTGTTCCACCGGCACGCTGTCGGCGATTGCCACGGGCGCCTGTAATAATTTGATCGAGCGCGCGGCGGACGTGACCTTGAAGGAACGCCGGCAGTTGATCCTGGTGCCGCGTGAAGCGCCTTATTCGAGCATCCATCTGGAGCATATGCTCAAGTTGTCGAACATGGGCGTGACCATATTGCCCGCATCGCCAGGCTTCTATCATCAGCCGCAGACCATCGACGACCTGGTGGATTTTGTGGTGGCGCGCATTCTCAACTTGCTTAATATCCCGCAAGACATGCTGCCACGCTGGGGCGAGCATCACTTGAGCGGCGATGAATAAGGCGCTGCTGGTCGTGCTGGCGCTGCTATTGGCGGGCTGCGCCACCGCTCGCACGCTGGATGCCGCGCAACCTGGCGCGCCGGTGGTGTATGCCGGCACGCGGTTGGACCTGTATGCGATCAATGGAGGCTGTTGTGCCAAGGACCGGTTCGGCGCCGAGGCGCCAACCTATCCGCAGGTCGACCTGCCAGCCAGCGCGTTGCTCGACACGCTGCTGTTGCCATTGTCGTTATTGACCGTGCTGGGTGTCGGCTTCAACGCCACCGGTGGCCTATAACGCAAACCTCAACAACACCACAAAACCAAATGTGGGAGGGGGCTTGCTCCCGATGGCGGTAGCCAGCCAACTCATCAGTGACTGATTGATCGTCCCCACGCTCCCGCGTGGGAATGCCGCCCGTGACGCTCCGCGTCACACATGCGCAGTAGCTGAAACGTACAGCGGTTGGCCGGACGCGGAGCGTCGCGGTGAGGCATTCCCACGCAGAGCGTAGGAACGATCATGTGGTTTCACATTCATTTACCAAGCTTGCGCAGCTCATCCGACTCCACCACGCGCACTCCGTCCTGCTCTTCCAGCGCCAGGCGCCACATGGCGCGGGCCAGTTCGCAGACTTCAATCCCATGGTACTTGCCCGGAATCAGGCGTGACAGCGGCCCTGCCAGCTGTTCGGCCAGGCGCGGCTCCAGTCTATCGCCCAACAGCAACGATGGCCGCACGATCGTCAATTGCGGCCAATCCTGTGCTCTCAACGCCTGCTCCATTTCCCCTTTGACCCGGTTGTAGAACACCGAGGATTTCGGGTCGGCGCCAATCGCACTGATCACGATCAGGTGCCGCGCGCCCATTTCCCGTGCGCGCTTGGCGAAGGTCACCACCAGATCCAGGTCGACCGCACGGAACGCCGCTTCCGAACCTGCTTTCTTGATCGTAGTGCCCAGGCAGCAAAAAGCGATATCCACTTGGCCGCTCAGGTGTGGCAGGACCACTGCCGGGTCGCCCACCGGGTTTTCCAGGCGCGGGTGTTCAGCCAGTGGTTTGCGGCTGGGTGCCAGTACGCGGGTCACGGTAGGTTCGTTGAGCAGGCGGTCCAGCAAGTGTTCGCCGGTAAGGCCAGAGGCGCCGGCCAGCAGGATATGCTGCGGTGTCAGGTACATGGTGTTTCCCCCTTGTTACACGTTACAGCTTAGTTGCCTTTGGCTTCCTTGCTATTCATTGAGACGCTTTCGAGCGCCTTTCGTGCCTGCTGTTTGCGTAATAATTGCCAATGGGCGATCACGCCCTTGGGGGCCCAGATCTGCGGTTCGGAGGCTTCGAAATTGTCCGCCTGTTCGCGTTCGGCCACGTGCAGTTGTGCCAGTTTGAACGCCTGTTGCAAATCGTCCGTTTGGCTGAAAGCTTGTGCGAAAAGGGCATCACCAAAGTAGGTGAAGTCTGCTTCTTCTGAACAACCGAACGACACGCGATCCGCGCGCGAGGCGGTCATGATCAGCGTGCGTTCATCCTTCAATGCCGGGATGAATCCGCCGGAGTAACAGGCGGAAATCACGATGATCTTGTCACGGTTTTTCAGCGGCGCGAGCACAGCGGCCAGCTCGTCGGCCGGCAGGTCGGCCAGTTCCATGCGCGGCTGGTCCAGCACCAATTCGTGTTCATGAGTGCCGTGGCTGGTCATATAGATGAACACCAGGTCTTCCGGACCGCTGCGTTCGGCCAGGGTTTGCACGGCACGGCGCAGATTTTCGCGGGTGGCCATGGGGCGGTCGGCGATATGGTCGCGGTGGTTGACCAGGCGAATCTGCCCATGTGCACCGAAGCGGGTGGCGAGCATATTGCTGACGTAATCGGCTTCGCGCAGGAATACGCTTTGCTTGCCGTCACCGGCCAGTGCCAGGGTATACAGCTCGACGGCAGGCGTAGACGCGGGCACGGCGGCGAGGGCGTCAGCCAGCAAGCGACCCTGGGCCAATACGCCGATTTCCAGCGGGTCGGGCAGCAGCTTGCCCTCGGCATCGCGCACGCGCATGCCGTTGACCCAGGTGCCGGCCTGAACCGTGCCATCGGTGAGCACCAGCGTGCCGCGGCCCTGGTAGCTGTCGCTGTCGAAGCCGCCGATATAGAAGCTGCCATCGGTAAGGTTCAGGCGACCTTCGCCGCTGAAGCGCCAATCGATGAACTGGCCGACGTAGTGGCTGCCGTCGACGCCGATCAATTCGCCCTTGCCGCTGAGCGCGCCTTCCTTGAACTGGCCGATCCACACGTCGCCGTCGGCATTTTCATAGCGGCCCTTGCCGTTGAGTTGGTTCTGTTTGAACTGGCCGACGTAGATATCGCCATCCGCGCTGTTGAACGTGCCGTTGCCTTCCAGCTGACCATCGACGAAGTGGCCGCTGAACTGATTGCCGCTGTCGTCGTTGCGCTGGCCTTCGCCATTGGGCTTGCCGTGGGCGAATTGGCCCTGGTATTGGCTGCCGTCGGCCAGCTCCAGGCGTCCGAGGCCGGAGTACTGGTCGTCCTTGAATTCGCCGCGGTAGGTCATCTGCCCCTCTTTGAGGGTGCCTTCGCCGTTGCGTCGACCGTTCTTGAAGCCGCCGACGTAGCTGCTGCCCGCTGTGGTCAGGCGGCCCTGGCCGTCAAACAGGCCCTGCTTGAATTGGCCCTGGTAGACTTCGCCGTTGCTGCCATGCCATTCGCCCTGGCCATGCCACTGGCCCTTATCGAACTCGCCGGCGTACCAACTGCCATTGGGGTAGTCGACACGGCCCTGGCCTTGCAGCAAGCCGTTGACCACATCGCCACGGTAGCGGCCGCCATCGGGCAGGCGCGCGTCGGGCGGCAACAGCGATTCGCCGTCTCCGCACGCGGTGAGCAACAGGGCAAGGGCAAGGGGGGCGAGTGGGCGCATAGCGGGATCCGGATAATTGAGCGCCGAGTATGCCGCAGCCGCGAGGTTCATACATAAATTTACATACACTGTGGCAAGGTTTGTTGCCTCACCACAGGCGGCGTCCTACACGAAGCAGAGTGACAGCGACTCGGCGATGTAGGCAGGTTTCTCCTGGCCTTCGATTTCCAGGGTGGCGGTGGCTTTGAATAGCCATTGGCCGGGTTTTTTCTCGTGGACATCGGTGAGCGTGACGTTCAGGCGCACCTTGGAGTCGACCTTTACCGGCTGGATAAAGCGCACGCTGTCGAGGCCGTAATTGACCGCCATTTTCAGGCCTTCGGGCATGATCAGGATGTCTTCCATCAGCTTGGGCATCAGCGACAGCGACAGGAACCCATGGGCGATGGTGCTGCCGAACGGGGTGTGCGCCGCCTTGACCGGGTCGACGTGGATGAATTGATGATCGCCGGTGGCCTCCGCGAACAGGTTGATGCGCGCCTGGTCGATGGTGAGCCACTCGGAACGTCCGAGTTCCTTGCCGACATACTCTTTGAGCTGCGCTACGGGTACCTGGGGCATTGCATCTCTCCTGGTTTCATCGTTTTTATCCCCCGCTGATGAGGGTTTTTTTATGGGATACAGAGAACCAATGTAGATCATCATGGGCAATCAGCCCGGTCAACGACATGCTTTTGGCGAATGCCGGAGCATAGGGCGGGCGTGCTTATAATGCGCGCGAGCTTTAAGGGGGAGAAAGCGGATGCTGTTACGTGGCCTGACCTGGCTGGTGTTGTTTCAACTGATCGGCACAGCGATCAATCATCTGCTGTTGCCGGTATTGCCGGGGCCGATCATCGGCCTGCTGCTGATGCTCGGCTTTCTGATCTGGCGCGGCGAAGTCAGCGAGCCGCTGAGCCTGGCGGCCGGCAGCCTGCTGCGGTATCTGCCGTTGCTGCTGGTGCCGCCGGCCGTGGGCGTGATGGTGTATGCCAAGGACATCGTTGCAGACTTCTGGGCCATTGTCGGCGCGCTGGTGCTGTCGCTGATCATCGCCATGGCGGTCGTCGGCGTGCTGATGCAACAGATGCTCAAGCGCAAGGAGAAGGGCCAATGATGTTCGACTGGCAGGGCGCCTGGACGGCCGTCATTCATCACCCGCTGTTCGGGATCGGCATCACCCTGGGTGCTTATCAACTGGTACTGGCGGCTTTCGAGAAAACCCGCTGGATTTTCCTGCAGCCGGTGCTGGTCTCCATGTTGCTGGTGATTGGTGTGTTGCTCACTTGCGGCCTGAGCTACGTCGAATACCGCGAAAGCACCGAGATCATGGGCATTCTGCTGGGGCCGGCGACGGTAGCCCTGGCGGTGCCGCTGTATCTGAACCTGCGCCGGATTCGCCAATTGTTCTGGCCGATTTTTACTACGCTGGTGATAGGTGGGGTGTTGGCCACCGGCCTGTGCGTGGTGTTGGGCTGGTGGTTCGGCGCTGAACACAGGGTGCTGATGACCATGGCGCCCAAGTCGGTGACGTCGCCGATTGCCATGCTGGTGGCCGAGCAGATCGGTGGCGTGGCGGCATTGGCTGCGGTGTTCGTGTTGATCACCGGGGTGGTCGGCGCCATGATCGGCCCGTCGCTCCTGTCGCGCCTGGGCGTGCACAGCCCCGAAGCACGCGGCATGGCCCTGGGTATGACGGCGCATGCCGTTGGCACCTCGGTGGCCCTGCAGGAAAGTGAAGAATGCGGCGCCTTCGCGGCGCTGGCGATGAGTCTGATGGGCGTGGCCACGGCGGTGTTCCTGCCGCTGGCCGTGTCGGTGATCGTTTGAACCGGGTTTAAGGAAACCTTTATGAGTCTGGCGCTGTTCCCGCTCAACACTGTGCTGTTCCCTGGCTGCACCCTCGATTTGCAACTGTTCGAGGCGCGCTACCTGGACATGATCAGCCGCTGCATGAAAAAGGGCGAAAGCTTCGGCGTGGTGTGCATCCTTGACGGCAAGGAAGTCGGCCTGGCCCCGGACGGCTATGCGCTGATTGGCTGTGAGGCGCTGATTCGCGACTTCAAGCAACAGGACAACGGCCTGCTGGGCATTCGTGTCGAAGGCGGGCGGCGTTTCCGCGTACGTGACGCCCAGGTGCACAAGGACCAGTTGCTGGTGGCCGAGGTGCAGTGGCTCGAAGAGCTGCCGGACCAGCCGCTGGAAGAAGAGGATGCCGACCTGCTGGCGCTGCTGCAGGCATTGGCGGAGCACCCGATGGTCGCTTCGCTGGATATGGACGCTCGTGCCGAGGGCCAGCAGGCCCTGGCTAATCAGCTGGCGTATCTGCTGCCGTTCACCGAGGCCGACAAGCTCGACCTGCTGCAACTCGACGATCCGCAGCAGCGGCTGGATGCGATCCAAATGCTGCTGGATGAGTTGCAAGGTGAGTTGTTCACCTGAAATCCCGGCCGACGCTCAATAGGCGTACCTGAGCAACGCGTGCGAGGTGCCGGTAAGGGCGATAAAACCGAGCACGGCCACCACGGCAGGCAACACCAGCCACCAGGCTTTTTGCGTCATCGCGGGCAAGGGGCTGCGGTACTGACTGAGGCTGAGGCTGAACGCGCAGACGGTCATCGCCAGCAGCGTGCCGGCCAGGATGTCCGTGGGCCAGTGAGCACCCAGGTACACCCGCGACAAGGCAATGAACGCGGCGGGTATGCAGCCCAGTAGCAGCCAGGTCAGGCGTAACCGCGTGGGTTGGCCGCGCCCGGCCAGTACCGCCAGGGCCAGGAAGAACGCAAACGCGCCGGAGGCATGGCCGCTGGGCATGCTGAAGCTGGTGAGCGGTTCGGTGAGGATTTCCGGGCGGCCACGGGCGAAGAAGAGCTTGGTGCCGGTGTTGATCACGGCGGCTCCCGCCAGTGTGGCGCCAACGAATAGGGCATGACGCCACTGTCGCGCCAGTAACAGCAGGCCGGTGAACACCGCGCTGGCCACGAACATTTTCTTGAACTCGCCCAGCTGGGTGATGCGCACCATCACTTCGTCAAGCCACGGGCTGCGATGTTCCTGCACCAGGGCGCTCAGGCCCTGGTCGAAATGGTTGAGGTGCGGGTAGCCGATGAACAGCGCGACCAGCAAGGTCAGGCTGGCGCAACCAATCCACAGGGTAGCGCGGCGATGACCGCGCAGGCTGCTGTTCAAACTCAACCCCAGCAGCACCGCCAGGCAGGCCGCGACAATGGCCGCTTCCGGCCAGAAACCTTCCGGCAGTGGCAGGCGGAACGCAGCGCCAGCGGCCCATCCCGGCAGCAGATAAGCCACCGACCAACCCGCTGCCGCGATAACGCTCACGGCCGCAAAGCGCGGGAACGGCATGTCGCACATGCCGGCCACCATCGGCAGCATGGGGCGCAGCGGGCCGATGAAGCGCCCGACCAGCAGGCTGGCGATGCCGTACTTATGGAAGTAGGTTTCGGCGCCATTCATCCACTCGGGATGCTGACGAAGGCCGGGCAGGCGCCGGATGTTCTGGTGGAAATGCCGGCCCAGGTAGTAGGAAACCCCATCGCCCAATAAGCCGCCGAGGAATCCCAGCAGCAGGGTTTCGCTCAACGACAGCGCGCCGCTGCCGGCCAGTGCGGCAATCGCGAACAGCAGCACCGTACCCGGCACGATCAGTCCGGCGATGGCCAGGCATTCCACGCACGCAACGATAAACACCGCCGCCGCCAGCCATTGTGGGTTCAGGGTCAGCCAGTCGGTAATGCTATCGAGCCAATGGCCCATACACTCCACTCCATACGTAATCTGAAACGCTGATGATCAAACTGTGGGAGGGGGCTTGCTCCCGATGGCGGTGGGTCAGTATCAAATGGTCCGACTGACACCCCGCTATCGGGGGCAAGCCCCCTCCCACATGGAGCATCAAATCAAAAAATAATCGCGGCCTTCGACCTGTCCCCGGCGCAGCGGGTTCCGTGTGCAATAAGGCGCATAGCCAGCATCGACGAATCGGTACATCAAATGCTCGTCGCGCCCGCTGGGGATGCCCAGTCGCGTGGTCTGGATGATCTGCGTGGGCACCTGGCCTACGTCTTCCACATATAACAGTTCCTGATCGAAGCGCTTGGCATCCCACATCGGCACCTTCAGGCCCAGCGCCTTGCACAGCAGCGTCTGGCCTGCACAGAGTTTCTGCGTGGCGCGCGGGCTGCCGTCGGGGTTCGGGTTGTTCAACAGCATTTGCGCCAGGCTCGCCGGGCCGGAAACCTCATCGACCCAGGGATACGCCGATTTGATCAGCACGGCATTGCCCGGGCCATGGGCGCTGAAATTCAGCGAATCACCGCCACGGGCGTAATACATATAGATATGCCCGCCATCCAGAAACAAAGCCTTACGCTTTTCTGTGTAGCCGAGTGAGGCGTGGCTGCCTTTTTCGGCCACGTAATAGGCTTCGGTTTCAATAATTCGGGCTGAAAGCCAAATTCCGCCGACACGATGACGGATGACTTTTCCGAGCAGTTCTTGCGCGAGCAACTGTGCATCGCGGTCGAAGAAGCTGTCGGGGAGGGCGCTGGCAGGGAGTTCGGGCGTCATTGTGGGCATAACGTTCAAGGTAATTACGGCTAAATGTGACGGAATCATAACAACTCCCACCTTAATTACTGCTGAACCCCAGGTTTTTACAGTTCATTTCGACCATCCGCCCCTCACCGCTGTCAGTCGGGCGGCGTCACAGCTATAATCTGCCGCTTTCCTCTTTGCCAAGACTACCTGACCCATGACTGAGTCCGTTCTTGACTACATGACCCGCCTGGGTCGCGCTGCCCGTCAGGCCTCGCGGTTGATCGCCCGTGCGAGCACTGCGCAGAAGAATCGCGCGTTGTTGGCCGCCGCCGACGCGCTGGATGCTTCGCGCCCAGCGCTCGCCGCCGCCAACGAACAGGACTTGGCCAACGGCCGCGCCAATGGCCTGGAGCCGGCCCTGCTGGATCGCCTGGCGCTGACCCCGGCGCGTATCGACGACATGATCGAAGGCTTGCGTCAGGTGGCCAAGCTGCCTGACCCCATCGGTGAAATCCGCGATATGCGTTACCTGCCATCCGGCATTCAGGTCGGCAAGATGCGCGTGCCCCTGGGCGTGATCGGCATCATCTATGAGTCGCGCCCGAACGTGACCATCGACGCCGCGAGCCTGTGCCTCAAGTCGGGCAATGCCACCATCCTGCGCGGCGGTTCCGAGGCCATCAACTCCAACCGTGCCATCGCTGCCTGCATTCAGCAGGGCCTGGCCGTGGCCGAGTTACCCGCCGAGGTGGTGCAAGTAGTGGAAACCACTGACCGTGCGGCGGTTGGCGCGTTGATTACCATGCCGGAATTCGTCGACGTGATCGTGCCGCGCGGTGGCAAAAGCCTGATCGAGCGTGTCAGCCGCGACGCCAAGGTGCCGGTGATCAAGCACCTGGACGGCGTGTGCCACGTCTACATCGACATCGCCGCCGACCTCGACAAGGCCATCCGCATCGCCGACAACGCCAAGACCCACCGCTACGCGCCGTGCAACACCATGGAAACCCTGTTGGTGCACGCCGGCATCGCCGAGCGCGTGCTGCCGCCGCTGGCCGCCATTTATCGCGACAAGGGCGTGGAACTGCGCGGTTGCGAGCGTACCCGCGCGTTGCTGGGCGCGGACGTGATCGAGGCGACCGAGCAGGACTGGTACACCGAGTACACGGCGCCGATCCTGTCGATCCGCATGGTTGACGACCTGGATCAGGCCATCGAGCACATCAATAAATACGGTTCCAAGCACACCGATGCCATCGTCTCCGAGCATTTCAGCGATGCCCGGCGTTTCCTCAATGAAGTGGACTCCGCTTCGGTGATGGTCAACGCCTCGACGCGCTTTGCCGATGGCTTCGAGTACGGCCTGGGGGCGGAAATCGGCATCTCCACCGATAAGCTTCATGCCCGTGGCCCGGTTGGCCTGGAAGGCCTGACCAGCGAGAAGTACGTGGTGTTCGGCGACGGTCACGTGCGCACTTGATGGCTAAACGCATCGGGCTGCTCGGCGGTACTTTCGACCCCGTGCACATCGGCCATTTACGCAGTGCCCTGGAAGTCGCGGATGCCCTGGCGCTGGATGAATTGCGCCTGATGCCCAATTTCCGGCCGCCCCATCGCGATACGCCGCAGGTGTCAGCGCAGCAGCGCCTGGAAATGGTGCGCGTTGCCGTGGAGGGTATATCGCCGTTGGTGGTGGACGATCGCGAGCTCAAGCGCGATAAACCGTCCTACACTGTCGACACCCTGGAACTGATGCGCGCCGAGCTGGCCGCCGATGACCAGTTGTTTCTGCTTTTGGGCTGGGACGCATTTTGCGGCCTGCCCTCTTGGCACCGCTGGGAGGAACTCCTCCAGCATTGCCACATCCTGGTTCTGCAACGCCCGGATGCCGACAGCGAACCGCCGGATGCCTTGCGCAACCTGCTGGCCGCGCGGTCGGTAAGTGACCCCTTGGCCCTGACCGGGCCGAACGGGAATATTGCATTCGTCTGGCAGACCCCGCTTGCGGTGTCCGCCACCCAGATCCGTCAACTGCTGGCCAGCGGTAAGTCGGTACGTTTCCTGGTGCCTGACGCGGTCCTGGCCTACATCGATGCGCACGGACTTTACCGTGCGTCGAACTGAAAAGGCGCGCTTGTCGCTACGCACCGTCGTGCAGCGAGCGCCCGAACATACGAGCAAAACGAGTTTTATATGACGAACAAAGACGTAAGCAAAGTTAAGCGCAAAGGTACCTTCAAGAGCGCGCCGCTGCCGGTAGAAGCCCACGTTGGCCCGGAACTGGCTGGCGAAGAGCTGGTAAAAGTTGCCGTGGCTGCCCTGGAAGACGTGAAAGCCCAGGACATCCAGGTGCTCGACGTGCGCGACAAGCAGAGCATCACCGACTTCATGATCATCGCCACCGGTACCTCCAACCGCCAGATCGGCGCGATGCTGGACAAGGTTCGCGAAGCGGTCAAAGCCCAGGGCGTGAAGCCACTGGGTGAAGAAGGCAAGGGCGACAGCGACTGGGTACTGCTGGACATGGACGACGTGATCGTTCACATGATGACCTCCAACGCCCGCCAGTTCTATGACCTGGAGCGTCTGTGGAAAGGCGCCGAGCAGAGCCGTGCCGCCGATGGCAAGCACCACAGCCCGGAAGTGGGCCACGCGCACTTCGACAAGCTCAACAAAGACCAGGAATAAGGAACGGCTGTGCGCCTGCGTCTGATCGCTGTCGGTTCACGCATGCCCAAGTGGGTGGAAGAGGGCTGGCACGAGTACGCCAAGCGTCTGCCTGCCGAGCTGTCGCTGGAGCTGGTGGAAATACCGCTCAATACCCGGGGCAAGAATGCCGACGTGGCGCGCTTTATCCGTCAGGAAGGCGAAGCCATGTTGGCCAAGGTCGGGCCCAACGAGCGCATCGTTACGCTCGAAGTGCACGGCAAGCCCTGGAGCACCGAGCAGTTGGCGGTGGAACTGGACCGCTGGCGCCTGGATTCGCGCACCGTCAACTTCATGGTCGGCGGCCCCGAAGGGCTGGCGCCGGAAGTCTGTGCGCGGGCCGATCAGCGCTGGTCGCTGTCGGCGCTCACGCTGCCGCACCCGTTGGTAAGGATTCTGATCGGTGAACAGCTGTATCGCGCCTGGACAGTTCTGTCCGGGCATCCTTATCACAAATAATCTGCGCCATTCCCGATGACCCAGCCGATCCGCATCAAGGACCACGAGAAAGACGCACGTCTGGTACGTGCGCGCGTGGTATTTGGCGCGATCATGGTGGTGGCGCTGATCGGGGTGCTGATCGCGCGCCTGTATTACCTGCAGGTCATCCAGTACGAATATCACTCCACCTTGTCGGAAAACAATCGGGTGCATGTGCAGCCGATCCCGCCGACCCGTGGGCTGATTTTCGACCGCAATGGCGTGGTGGTGGCGGATAACCGGCCCAGCTTCAGCCTGAGCATGACCCGCGAGCGTTCCGGCGACTGGCAACAGGTGCTCGATGTGATCGTCGAAGTGCTGCAGTTGACGCCGGAAGACCGAGTCATCTTCGAGAAGCGCATGAAGCAGGGGCGCCGGCCTTTCGAGCCGGTGCCGATTCTGTTCGAGCTGAACGAAGAGCAGATCGCACGGATCGCGGTGAACCAGTTCCGCTTGCCGGGCGTGGAGGTGGTGGCGCAGTTGGTGCGGCATTACCCCCAGGGGCCGCACTTTGCGCACTCGGTCGGCTATATGGGGCGCATCAACGAGAAAGAGCTGAAAACCCTCGATCCGGTCAATTACAGCGGCACCCATCACATTGGCAAAACCGGCATCGAGCGTTTCTACGAGCCCGAGCTGCACGGCCAGGTGGGTTACGAAGAGGTCGAGACCAACGCCCGCGGCCGCGTGTTGCGCGTGCTCAAGCGCACTGATCCGTTGCCGGGCAAAGACATCGTGCTGAGCCTGGACATCAAGTTGCAGGAAGCCGCCGAAATGGCACTGGGCGGTCGTCGCGGTGCGGTGGTGGCGCTGGACCCGAAGACCGGCGAAGTGCTGGCCATGGTCAGCCAGCCGAGTTTCGACCCCAACCTGTTCGTGACCGGCATCAGCTTCAGGGCCTACGCCGAGCTGCGCGATTCCATCGACCGGCCGCTGTTCAACCGCGTGTTGCGCGGCCTCTACCCGCCGGGTTCGACCATCAAGCCGGCCGTGGCGATTGCCGGCCTGGATTCGGGTGTGGTCACGGCGTCGAGTCGGGTCTATGACCCCGGCTACTACATGCTGCCCAACTACGATCACAAATACCGTAACTGGAACCGCACCGGTGACGGCTATGTCGACCTGGATACCGCGATCATGCGCTCCAACGACACCTATTTTTATGACCTGGCCCACAAGCTGGGTATCGATCGCCTGTCGACCTACATGGGCAAGTTCGGCCTCGGTCAGAAAGTCTCCCTGGACATGTTCGAAGAATCCCCAGGCCTGATGCCGTCGCGGGAGTGGAAGCGGGCGACGCGCCGCCAGGCGTGGTTCCCCGGCGAAACCCTGATCCTCGGTATTGGCCAGGGTTATATGCAGGCCACCCCGCTGCAACTGGCCCAGGCGACGGCGCTGGTGGCGAACAAGGGCATCTGGAACCGTCCGCACCTGGCCCGGACCATCGAGGGCGAGAAACCGCTGGATGAGAACCCGATCCCCGACATCGTGCTGCGCGACCCTTCCGACTGGAACAAGGTCAATCACGGTATGCAGCAGGTCATGCACGGCGCCCGTGGCACCGCACGCAAGGCGGCGATCGGTGCGCAGTACCGTATCGCCGGCAAGAGTGGTACCGCCCAGGTGGTCGCGATCAAGCAGGGTGAAAAGTACGACCGCTCCAAGGTTCAGGAACGCCACCGCGACCACGCCTTGTTTGTCGGTTTTGCCCCAGCCGATGACCCGAAAATCGTAGTGGCGGTGATGGTGGAGAACGGCGAGTCCGGCTCCGGCGTCGCGGCCCCGGTGGTGCGTCAAGTGATGGACGCCTGGCTGCTGACCGCCGACGGCAAGCTCAAGCCCGAATATGGCGGCCCCCCTTCAAGCCCCGAGGTTACGGCCCGTGAAGAGTAATTTTGACCGCATCCTCTCCAGTGAGGATGTGATGCGTCGCCGTGCGACGTTGCTGCAACGCATGCACATCGATGGCCCGCTGCTGGTGCTGCTGCTGATCTTGGCTGCGGGCAGCCTGTTCGTGCTGTATTCGGCCAGCGGCAAGAACTGGGACCTGCTGATCAAGCAAGCGTCTTCGTTCGGCCTGGGCCTGTTGTCGATGGTGGTGATCGCCCAACTCGAACCGCGCTTCATGGCGCGCTGGGTGCCGCTCGGTTATGTCGCCGGGGTTTTGCTGCTGGTGGTGGTGGACGTGATGGGCCACAACGCCATGGGCGCTACCCGCTGGATCAACATCCCTGGGGTGATTCGCTTCCAGCCGTCGGAATTCATGAAGATCCTCATGCCGGCCACCATTGCTTGGTACCTGTCCAAGCGCACGTTGCCGCCACAGCTCAAGCATGTGGGGATCAGCCTGGTGCTGATCGGCGTGCCGTTCATTCTGATCGTGCGCCAGCCGGATCTCGGCACCTCGTTGCTGATCCTGGCGGGCGGCGCGTTCGTGCTGTTCATGGGTGGCTTGCGCTGGCGCTGGATTCTCAGCGTGCTGGCCGCTGCTGTGCCCGTGGCCGTGGCCATGTGGTTCTTCTTTATGCACGACTACCAGAAGCAACGGATCCTGACGTTCCTCGACCCGGAGAGCGATCCGCTGGGTACCGGCTGGAACATCATCCAGTCCAAGGCAGCGATCGGTTCCGGCGGCGTGTTCGGCAAGGGTTGGTTGCTGGGTACCCAATCGCACCTGGACTTTTTGCCTGAAAGCCACACTGACTTCATTATTGCGGTGATGGGCGAAGAGTTCGGCCTGGTCGGCATTTGCGCGCTGCTGCTGATCTATTTGCTGTTGATCGGTCGCGGGCTGGTGATTACCGCGCAGGCGCAGACGCTGTTCGGCAAGTTGCTGGCCGGCAGCCTGACCATGACTTTTTTTGTTTATGTTTTCGTCAACATCGGTATGGTCAGTGGCCTGCTGCCGGTGGTAGGTGTGCCGTTGCCATTCATTAGCTACGGCGGAACTTCGCTGGTGACATTGCTGTCAGCGTTTGGGGTTTTGATGTCGATTCATACGCATCGCAAATGGATCGCACAGGTTTGAATAAGGTGAAGATGTCAATGCAAGTAATGCGCGGCTGGGCAACTCGGCATGCGTCCTGGATGGGCCTGATTGGGCTGCTGGGCGCAACGCAAGAGGTGCAGGCCGGTGACTACGATGGCTCACCTCAGGTCGCCGAATTCGTCGGTGAGATGACCCGCGACTACGGTTTCGCCGGTGAACAACTGATGGGCGTGTTTCGCGAAGCCCAGAAAAAGCAGGCGATCCTCGACGCCATCTCGCGCCCCGCCGAACGCGTGAAGCAGTGGAAGGAATATCGCCCGATGTTCCTCACCGACGCCCGTGTGGCGCGGGGCGTGGACTTCTGGCGCCAGCATGAGGCGGTACTGGCCCGCGCTGAGCAGGAATACGGTGTGCCGGCCCAGGTCATCGTCGCGATCATCGGCATTGAAACCTTCTACGGGCGCAATACCGGCAGTTACCGGGTGATCGACGCGTTGTCGACCCTGGGCTTCGATTACCCACCCCGCGCAGAGTTCTTCCGCAAGGAGCTGCGCGAATTCCTGCTGCTGGCCCGCGAAGAACAGGTCGACCCGATGACGCTCAAGGGCTCGTACGCCGGGGCGATGGGCTTGCCGCAGTTCATGCCGAGCAGCTTTCGCGCCTACGCGGTGGACTTTGACGGCGACGGGCATATCAATATCTGGAGCAACCCCGATGATGCCGTCGGTAGCGTGGCCAGCTATTTCAAGCGTCACGGCTGGGTCGGCGGTGAACCGGTGGTCGTTCGCGCCGATGTGACGGGCGAGCGTGCCGACGAAGGCCTGACCCAGGGTATCGACCCGGTGAAGACCGTCGGGGAGTTGCGAGCGCTGGGCTGGTCGAGTCAGAATGCGCCACGCGATGACATGCCGGTGACGGCGTTCCGCCTTGAAGGTGAAAATGGCCCGGAATACTGGATGGGCCTGAAGAATTTCTACGCAATCACGCGTTATAACCGCAGTGTGATGTACGCCATGGCCGTGCATCAGCTGTCAGACGAGCTGGTTCAAGCACGGGGCAACAAGTAATGCGGGTATCGCCGTTCAAAAAACCGCTCAAGCTGGTGGCGTTCGCCGCGTTGTCCCTGCTGATCGCCAGTTGCTCCACGACGCCGAACCGAGCGCCGGCCAAGAAGGCCGGTGGCGCTGTGGTTCGCGCCCAGCCGGGCCTGGACATCAATCGTGCGCACAAAGATGGCGCGCCGTGGTGGGATGTGGATGTGTCGAAGATCCCCGATGCCACGCCCACCTTGCACTCCGGCCCCTACAAGGCCAACCCGTATACCGTGCTGGGCAAGAATTACTTCCCGCTGCAGGACTCCAAGACCTACGTGCAGTCCGGCACGGCGTCCTGGTACGGCACCAAATTCCATGGCCAGAACACCGCCAACGGCGAAGTGTATGACCTGTACGGCATGAGCGCGGCGCACAAGACCCTGCCGCTGCCCAGCTATGTGCGCGTGACCAACCTGGACAACAACCGCACGGTGATCCTGCGGGTCAATGACCGTGGGCCGTTCTATTCGGACCGGATCATCGACTTGTCCTACGCCGCCGCGAAGAAACTCGGTTACGCCGAAATCGGTACCGCACGGGTCAAGGTCGAAGGCATCGACCCGGCGCAGTACTGGGCCCAGCGTGGCAAGCCGGCGCCGTTAATGCTCAACGAACCGCAAACCCCGCAACCGCAAGTGACGGCATCGACCGGCAAGATCGAACAATGGACGCCGCCGCCCGCGCAGCATGCGCCGGATACTGTCGTCGTGCCCCGTGCCGCGCCGGGTGCCTCCACCGTGGGCGGGCAGTACTTGCAGGTGGGCGCTTTCGCCAACCCGGATGCGGCAGAACTGTTAAGGTCCAAGCTCAGCGGCATGGTCAGCGCGCCAGTGTTCATCAGCTCCATCGTGCGTAACCAGCAAACCCTGCACCGTGTGCGCATGGGGCCGATCGGCTCGCCGAGCGAGGTGGCGCAAGTGCAGAACAGCGTACGCCTGGCGAACCTGGGGCAACCCAGCGTAGTGACCGCAGAATAAGGCAATAAAGGACTGCAGGTTCAGGCGCATGCCTGGGCCCTGGTTGTTGGCTCGTTGAACAATAAAACCCAGGGGCAAGGGGTGAGCGGGCAACCGAACACGTGACAGTCTGGAAGCGGGCTGTCTGAATAGTTTTGCCCGCGAGGGCAAGTTTCCATAAGCAATTTCGAGAGACGGATGAACATCACCACCTTAGCCAAACGTACGTGCCTGCTTATCTCGCTGATCATCACTCCGGCCGCCTGGGCGGTTGAGATGGTGCCGGCTTCCCCGCAACTGGCCGCCAAGGCCTGGGTCCTCATGGATGCCGCCAGTGGCAACGTGCTGGTCGAAAACGGCGGTGACGTGCGCTTGCCGCCAGCCAGCCTGACCAAGCTGATGACCGCCTACATCGCGACCCTGGAAATCCGTCGCGGCCAGATCGGCGAAAACGACCCGGTGACCGTCAGCGAAAACGCCTGGCGTACCGGTGGTTCGCGGATGTTCATCAAGGTCGGCTCGCAAGTCACCGTCAGCGACCTGTTGCACGGCATCATCATCCAGTCCGGTAACGACGCCAGCGTCGCCTTGGCCGAGCACATCGCCGGCAGCGAAGACGCGTTCGCCGACATGATGAACAAGACGGCCGGCGACCTGGGCATGACCAATAGCCACTTCATGAACCCGACCGGCCTGCCGAATCCTGAGCATTATTCGTCGGCTCACGACATGGCGATCCTGGCCCGCGCGATCATCCGCGTCGACCCGGTGCACTACGCCATCTACTCCCAGAAAGAGTTCTTCTGGAACAACATCAAGCAGCCTAACCGCAACCTGTTGCTGTGGCGCGACAAGACCGTCGATGGCCTGAAAACCGGCCACACCGACGAAGCCGGCTACTGCATGGTGTCGTCCGCTGTACGTGATGGCCAGCGCCTGATCGCCGTGGTATTCGGCACCAACAGCGAGCAGGCCCGTGCGGCCGAGACGCAAAAGCTGCTGACCTACGGCTTCCGCTTCTTCGAAACCCAGACCTTCTACCAGAAGGGTACGGAGCTGGCGACCGCGCCGGTATGGAAGGGCGCAACCTCCCAGGTCAAGGCCGGCCTGGCTGATGACCTGACCCTGACCATGCCTAAAGGCCAGCTGAAAAAGCTCGCTGCCAGCATGACCATGAACCCGCAATTGGTTGCCCCAATCGCCAAGGGCGACGTGATCGGTAAAGTCGAAGTCAAACTGGACGACAAGGTGGTGCACAGCGCCGACCTGATCGCACTGGACGCCGTCGACGAAGGTGGTATCTTCCGCCGCGTGTGGGATAGCATCCGTCTATTCTTCTACGGCTTGTTCAACTGATTGTGTGCACCTGCAAAGCCCCGCGTTGATCCGACGCGGGGCTTTGCCGTCGCCACGGCTTACCGCTTACGAGGCCGTTACGCCATGACCGATACCGAAGTAAAGGCGCCAAAAATCGAATTCCCGGTGGTGGACTACCCCATCAAGATAATCAGCGATACCGGTGTAGGCCGCAAAGACTTGATCCTCGAGATAGTGCGCAAGCACGCGACGATCAATGATCAGCGTGTGGACGAGCGATCCAGCTCCACAGGCAAATACACCACGATCCAATTGCACATCGTTGCAATCGGTCAAGACCAGCTCTACGACATCAACAGCGAACTGCGGGCCACCGGCTTCGTGCACATGGTGTTGTGATGCCACAGGTCCTGGGCTTTCGCGAGCTCGGCCGGATGGCCTACGAGCCGGTCTGGCACGCCATGCAGCGCTTTACCAATGAGCGCGGCAACTCGGCAGCGGATGAAATCTGGCTGGTCGAACACCTACCGGTGTTCACCCAGGGACAGGCCGGCAAGGCTGAGCACCTGCTGCTTCCGGGGGATATTCCGGTGGTGCAGGTCGACCGAGGGGGTCAAGTGACTTACCATGGGCCTGGCCAACTGGTCGCTTATCTGTTGCTGGATGTGCGCAAGCTGGGGTTTGGCGTGCGTGACCTGGTAAGCCGCATGGAAGCTTGCCTGATCGAGCTGTTGGCCAGTTACGGCGTGACCGCTGCGGCCAAGCCTGATGCACCGGGTGTGTATGTGGATGGCGCGAAAATCGCTTCCCTGGGATTGCGCATTCGTCACGGGTGTTCCTTTCATGGCCTGGCCCTGAATGTGGACATGGACCTGGCCCCGTTCCGGCGCATCAACCCCTGCGGCTACGCGGGGCTTGCGATGACCCAGTTGAGCGACCATGCAACACCCATAGAATTTGCCGAGGTAAGTGCCCGGCTGCGCGCGCAGCTCGTCAAACACCTCGACTATGCTGAGCAGACGACCCTGACGGGCGGAATCGATTGATATGACTACTGATGTTGTGCAAACCATGATCCCGACGCTGGACGTTACCGAGCGTCCAGCCCCGGCCCCGCGTGCCAAGGTGGAAGCCGGCGTCAAGCTGCGCGGCGCCGAGAAGGTTGCACGCATCCCGGTCAAGATCATCCCGACCACCGAACTGCCGAAAAAGCCTGACTGGATTCGCGTGCGCATCCCGGTCTCGCCGGAAGTCGACCGTATCAAGGCGCTGCTGCGCAAACACAAGTTGCACAGCGTGTGCGAAGAGGCCTCCTGCCCGAATCTGGGCGAATGCTTCTCCGGCGGCACCGCCACCTTCATGATCATGGGTGACATCTGCACCCGTCGTTGCCCGTTCTGCGACGTCGGCCACGGCCGTCCGAAGCCCCTGGACGTCAACGAGCCGGAAAGCCTGGCTATCGCCATCGCCGACCTGAAACTCAAATATGTGGTGATCACTTCAGTCGACCGTGACGACTTGCGCGACGGCGGTGCCCAGCACTTTGCCGATTGCATCCGCGAAATCCGCAAACTGTCGCCAAACGTCATGCTTGAAACCCTGGTGCCCGACTACCGTGGCCGCATGGATGTGGCGCTGCAAATCACCGCCGCCGAGCCGCCGGATGTATTCAACCACAACCTGGAAACCGTTCCGCGCCTGTACAAGGCCGCGCGTCCGGGTTCGGATTACCAGTGGTCGCTGACCCTGCTGCAGAAGTTCAAGCAGATGATGCCGCACATTCCGACCAAATCCGGCTTGATGCTGGGCCTGGGCGAAACCGACGAAGAAGTTATCGAAGTCATGAAGCGCATGCGCGAGCACGACATCGATATGCTGACCCTGGGCCAGTACCTGCAACCGTCCCGTAGCCACTTGCCGGTGCAGCGTTTCGTGCACCCGGATACCTTCGCCTGGTTCGCCGAGGAAGGGTACAAGATGGGCTTCAAGAACGTAGCCTCCGGTCCATTGGTGCGCTCTTCGTACCACGCCGACGAGCAGGCCAAGCTGGTCAAGGCGAGCCTGGTGTCGTAACACCGAGCTATGTAACGCCGCAGGTCCAATGTGGGAGGGGGCTTGCCCCCGATTGCGGTGTGACAGTCAATACACGAGTGACTGATACATCGCCATCGGGAGCAAGCCCCCTCCCACATTTCGTTATGCGTCATATTAAGGAGAATTGTGCATGACTAGCGCCGTACCCGCTCTGCGCCCCGAAGGCACCATCGGCCTGATCGCTCCCGCCGGCCCTGCCGCGCTGGACGTCGAAAAAGCCGGGCAATGGATGCGCGCCCGTGGCTACGAACTGCGCATTTTCCCGGGTGTGTATGAGCGCGACGGCTACCTGGCCGGCAGTGATCAAGTGCGTCTCAACGACCTGCATGCTGCCTTCGCCGACCCCGAAATCGACGCTATTTTCTGCCTGCGCGGCGGCTACGGCACGCCACGCTTGCTCGATGCGCTGGACTTCGACCTGTTGCGCGCACATCCCAAGCCTTTCGTCGGCTACAGCGACATCACCGCCTTGCACCTGGCGATCAACCGCTACGCGGGATTCGTCACCTTCCACGGGCCAATGCTCAATGCCGACTTGCTCGGTGGCAAGCAGCCCCCCACCGAGTCATCACTGTTCAGCCTGCTGCGTGGCCAGCTTGGCGCCGGCAGCCTGTTGACGCACCCGGTGGCCTACCCCTTGACCACCATTGAGCCTGGCATCGCCTGCGGGCGTCTGTTGGGCGGCAACCTCTCGATGATCGCGGCGGTGATGGGCACCGCCTACGACATTGACGCTGAAGGCATCATTCTGTTTATCGAGGACATCAACGAACCGCTCTATCGCATCGACCGCTTGCTGACGCACCTGCGCCTGGCGGGCAAACTCGATCAGGTGGCGGGGGTGTTGGTGGGGGATGTGGCCGGTGTGGATCAGGTGGGGCTGGAAAGACTGTTGAAACAGACTTTCGAGCCGCTGTGCATTCCGGTGCTGGCTGGCTGGCGCAGTGGGCATTGCGATCCGAACCTGACGTTGCCGATGGGGGCGTTGGTGCGTTTGGATGCGGGGGAGCAGCGGGTGGTGTTGGAGCAGGATGTCGTGTTTAGCCGCTGAGTTTTCGGCGCCTGCTAAACCGCATCGGGGGCAAGCCCCCTCCCACATTTGGAATGCGGTCAAATGTGGGAGGGGGCTTGCCCCCGATGGCGGTAGTTGCCCTGAGCAGATCTAGCGCTCTTGCAGCGCCTCCAGCAACTTCACCGTCGGATACCCATCCGCCGGCCAGCCCAGTGCTTGCTGCGCCGCTCGAATCGCCTTGCGTGTGTTGGCGCCAATGATCCCGTCGGCATTGCCCGCGTCATAACCCTTGGCGCTGAGCGCCGTCTGCAGGTCGATACGTTGCGAGCGGCTCAGGGGCAGCTCATCCTTCGGCCAGCTCCCGCGAATCACACCACCGCCACCAAATCGCTCCGACAGCAGGCCAACGGCCAGCGCATAGGACGACGAGTTGTTGTATTTCAGGATCGCACGGAAGTTATCCAAAACCAGGAACGCCGGGCCACGGTAGCCGGCCGGCAACAGCAGGGCGGCGGACAGTTGGTCGACATTGGCTGGCAGGCTTGCGCCAGGCGGCAGCTGGATGCCCAGTTTCAGCCATTCGGCAACGGTCTTGCGGATGCCACCATCGGCCAGGGAGTAGTCGAAGCCCGTTGGCAGTGGCTGCACCTCAACGCCCCACGGCTGGCCTTTCTGCCAGCCGGAGCTTTGCAGGTAATGGGCAGTGGACGCGAGGGCGTCACCGGGACTGTTCCAGATATCGCGGCGGCCGTCGCCGTCGAAATCCACGGCATGGGTGTTGTAGGTGGTGGGGATGAATTGGGTCTGGCCCATTGCGCCGGCCCAGGAACCTTTCATCTGGTCGGCCGCAATATCGCCGTGCTGGATGATCTGCAGCGCCGCCAGCAGTTGCGCCTGTGCGAACGCCGGGCGGCGACCCTCATAAGCCAGGGTTGCGAGGGAGCGGATCACCGAGTTATTGCCCTGGAACTGGCCGAAGTTGCTTTCCATACCCCACACCGAGACCAGTGCCTGGCGATCGACGCCATACCGCTCTTCGATGCGCTGCAGGATATCGGCGTACTTGACCAGCAAGGCCTGGCCATTACGCACGCGCAGCGGCGACAGCGCGCCGTCGAGGTATTCCCACACTGGCCGGGAAAACTCCGGCTGGCTGCGGTCGGCGCGAATCACCGCCATGTCCGGGCTGACGCCGGCGAAGGCATTATCGAAGACGTCGGCGGTGATTCCGGCTTGCAGGGCCTGCACACGGAAACCGGCCTGCCATTCGGCGAAGGTCTGGGTCGGTTGGATGTTCAGGTTGTCTACCGCCAACGGCGCAACGACGGCAGGCGCGACGGCCGGTACAGTCTTGAGCGTGGGCAGGGGTTGAGCATCCGCGGCGGTGGGTTTTTCCGCGCAGGCGACAAGCAGAATGAGGCTGGAGGCAGCGATCAATTGGCGAAGGTGCCAACGACGGGAAAGACTAGAGGGCATGCACAGGTCCAGGGGGTTACAAATCCAGTGCAGACCTTATCATGCCAGAGGGGCGCTTGCCTTCAGGCAGCCAGAAAGTAAGAAGCCTCCCAGCTATTAGACTGGAAGGCTTCGCGGCGGTAGCTGCCTTTGCCCTTGCCGGCGCGTTCCTGACGGCTGCGGAACAGTGGCTGGGCGATGATGGATTTGGCCTTGTTCGGGCCATGCTTGGATGGCTTTTTGCTCATGATTGGGTCTCTCGTTAGGTTGGGTGGAGCGGCGAAAATAATCTGCCTATATCGCGGCGCTGTAAAGCCTGAGAATTGTAAACACAATCAACATGTGGGAGGGGGCTTGCTCCCGATGGCGGAGTGTCAGTCACTGGATTTTTTGACTGTTACACCGCTATCGGGAGCAAGCCCCTCCCACATTGGATTTGTGGTGTTCTTGGGGGAGCTATTCGGCAGGCAACGCCAAGCGCTGGCCGGCCATCAACAGTGACAAACGACTCAGGCTCATCCACGGCGAACCGGCCGCCTGGCCTTTGATCTGTGCATCGATGCGCTGCGCTTCCAGCAACAGTTGCGCCCAGCGTTGCGCCGAGTGTCGTTGCAGGGCCTTGCTCATCAGCGGCTTGCGCTTGTCCCACACTGGCGGTCGGGCTTGGCTGAAGCATTTGTCCAGAGGTGTGCCCTGGCTGTATTGCAAAGCGATGTTAGCCAGCACCCGCAGTTCCCGGGCCAGGGCCCAGAGAATCACCGGCGGTTCCACACCCTCGCCGCGCAGCCCTTCGAGCATGCGCAGGGCGTGTGCCGGCTCACCGTTGAGGATCGCGTCCACCAGCCCGAAGACATCGAACCGCGCACTGTCAGCCACCGCGCCTTGCACGGTTTCGACGGTAATCTGCCCATCTTCCGCCATCAGCTTGAGCTTTTCGATCTCCTGGGCGGCAGCCAGCAGGTTGCCCTCGACCCTGGCGGCGATCAGCTCGACGGCGTCTTGCGTGGCCGACAGGCCGGACTGTGACAAGCGTTGGCGGATCCATTGCGGCAGCTGGCTGCTGTCCACCGGCCAGATCTGGATGAACTGGGTCTGTGGGCCTTCGACCAGCGCCTTGCCCCATTTGGTTTTCTGCGCACTGCCGTCGAGCTTGGGCAGGCTGACCAGCAGCACCGTGTCTTCAGCAGGGCGCGCGCAATATTCCATCAACGCCGCCGCGCCTTTATCGCCCGGCTTGCCCGAGGGCAGGCGCAGTTCCAGCAGGCGTTTTTCGGCAAACAGCGACATGCTCGCGCCTGCCTGCAGCAGCGTGCCCCAGTCGAAACTGGCGTCGGCGCTGAACACCTGGCGTTCATCGAAACCTTGCTGGCGCGCCGCCGTGCGAATGGCGTCGGCCGCTTCCTGGCACAGCAACGGGTCATCGCCGCTGACAATATAGACAGGCGCGAGGCTACCTTGCAGGTGTTTGGCGAGTTGGGCGGGGGCGAGTTTCATAGGCAGGGCGAACGGGGCGCCAGGAGCGCCCCGTTTGGCTTACTCGACAGGGACTTCAACAGGCGACTGTTTCGGCGTGTTGTCTTCATACTCTTGCGCGGCTTTCAGCGCATCGGCGTCAGCCTTGGCCTTGTTGTCGGCGATTTGCTGCAGCTCCGCGAGTTTTTCCGGGGTCAGCAGTTGCAGGCGAGTCATCATGCGCTGGACCAGCTCACGACGCATTTCCTTGCGCACCTGAAGGGTCTCGGAGTCTGAACCCACCAGGTTGTTGCCGTCGTGGCTCACGACTTTCTGCACCTGGATCTTGTCACCCATCAGTGGCAAGTGATCGCGGCCTTGTACTTCGAAGTTGACGGTGGTGGTCAACTCGACATCCGACGCGCGGCCCGCACTGGCGTAGCTGATGTTGCGCTGGGTTTCGCGCTCATCGACCAGGTCCAGTTTGTAGGTGGCCCCGGTATAGACGCGCACACCGCTGTTTTCCAGGGCCTGGCGCAGCTGAGTCACGGTCTCGCCGTAGGCATTGCGTGCGCTGACGTCGAGTTCCTTGAGCGACAATTCGTTGGTGCCGGTGCCGCGCAGCTGGAAGCCGCACGCGCTCAACAGAACGGCCAGGCCCATTACCAGCAGATTGCGTTTGATCATGTTTGTTGCTCCCCTTGAAACCAGGCGGGCCGTATCGAGGCCCTGAAGGTTTAGTTCGGCGCAGGGCTCAAGCCCTGCGCCCGATCCGATTTAGCTGGCGACGATATTGACCAGTTTTCCGGGCACTACGATCACTTTGCGGATCGTCAGGCCTTCGGTAAAGCGCAGCACGTTCTCGTTGCAGCGTGCAGCCGCTTCGACTTCTTCACGACTGGCGCTGGCCGGCATGTCGATCTGGCCGCGCAGTTTGCCGTTGACCTGAATCACCAGTTGCAGCGTGTCCTGTACCAGCGCGCTGTCATCCTGCAGCGGCCAGCGGGCGTCGATGACGGCACCGCTGTGGCCCAGGCGGTTCCACAAATCGTGGCTGATGTGCGGGGTGATCGGCGCCAGCAGCAGGGTAACCGTTTCCAGGCCCTCGTGGATCAATGCGCGATCCTGTTCCGTGGCCTGCGGGGCTTTTTCCAGCACGTTCATCAGCGTCATCACCTGGGCGATGGCGGTGTTGAACTTGTGGTTCTGCCCTACGTCCTGGCTGGCCTGGCGGATAGCCAGGTGGGTGCTGCGGCGAATGGCCTTCTGCTCATCGTTCAGGGCGGCGACGTCCAGCTTGCCCGGCAAGCCCTGGCTGACGTGGGCATGGGCCAGGCGCCAGACGCGCTTGAGGAAGCGGTGTGAGCCTTCGACGCCGGAATCGGACCATTCGGCGCTCATGTCGGGCGGCGAGGCGAACATCATGAACAGGCGGCAGGTGTCGGCGCCGAACTGATCGATCATCGATTGTGGGTCGACGCCGTTGTTCTTCGACTTGGCCATCTTCTCGGTGCCGCCGATTTCCACCGGCAGGCCGTCGGACTTGAGCTTGGCGCTGATGACCTTGGCTTTGCTGTCACGTTCGAGTTCGACGTCCGCCGGGTTGAACCAGGTGTAGGCGCCATTGGCTTCGCGGCGATAGTAGGTCTCGGCGATCACCATGCCCTGGGTCAGCAGGTTCTTGAATGGCTCGTCGGAGCTGACCAGGCCTTCGTCACGCATCAGCTTGTGGAAGAAGCGCGCGTACAGCAGGTGCAGGATGGCGTGTTCGATGCCGCCGATGTACTGGTCCACCGGCAACCAATGATCGGCTGCGGATTTCTCGACCAGGCCACCCTCATAGTGCGGCGAGGCGTAACGGGCGTAATACCACGAGGACTCGACGAAGGTGTCCATGGTGTCGGTTTCACGCTTGGCCGGCGCGCCGCATTTAGGGCAGCTGCATTCGTAGAACTGCGGCATGCGTGCCAGAGGCGAACCGGCGCCGTCCGGGACGACGTCTTCGGGCAGGACCACCGGCAACTGGTCTTCCGGCACCGGCACGTCACCGCAGCTTTCGCAGTGGATGATCGGGATCGGGCAGCCCCAGTAGCGCTGGCGGCTGATACCCCAGTCGCGCAGGCGGAACTGGGTGCGCGAGGCGCCGAGGTTTTTCTTGATCAGCGCGACTTCGATCGCGTCGAACGCGCCCTGGAAGTCCAGGCCGTCAAATTCGCCGGAATTGATCAGGGTGCCGTGCTCGCCGTAGGCGTCTTGCCACGGGGCCGGGTTGGTCTCGCCCGCGCTGGTGCGCACCACGGACTTGATCGGCAGGCTGTATTTGGTGGCGAATTCGAAATCGCGCTCGTCGTGAGCCGGCACCGCCATGACCGCGCCGTCGCCGTAGTGCATCAGCACGTAGTTGGCGACCCAGACCGGCAGCTTCTCGCCAGTCAGCGGGTGCTCGACGAACAGGCCGGTCGGCAGGCCTTTTTTCTCCTGGGTCGCGACATCGGCTTCAGCCACGCTGCCACCTTTGCATTCGGCGATGAACGCCTGCAGCTCAGGATTGTTCTGTGCGGCCTGCGTGGCCAGCGGGTGTTCGGCGGCCACGGCGACGTAAGTCGCGCCCATCAGGGTGTCGGGGCGGGTGGTGAATACTTTGAGTGCGCCGGCTTCGCCGATCGAGTCGACGTTGTACGGGAACTGCACTTCCATGCCCTTGGATTTGCCGATCCAGTTGCGCTGCATGGTCTTGACCTGTTCGGGCCAGCCCGGCAAGTCGTCGAGGCTCGACAGGAGTTCATCCGCGTAGGCGGTGATCTTGAAGTAGTACATCGGGATTTCGCGCTTTTCGATCAGCGCGCCGGAGCGCCAGCCGCGGCCGTCGATCACCTGTTCGTTGGCCAGCACGGTCTGGTCGACCGGGTCCCAGTTCACGGTGCCGCTCTTTTTGTAGATCACGCCTTTTTCGAACAGGCGCGTGAACAGCCATTGTTCCCAGCGATAGTAGTCCGGCTTGCAGGTGGTCACTTCGCGGGACCAGTCCACCGCCAGGCCCAGGCTGCGCAGCTGGGTCTTCATGTAGGCGATGTTTTCGTAGGTCCACTTGGCGGGGGCTACGTTGTTTTTCATCGCGGCGTTTTCCGCCGGCATGCCGAAAGCGTCCCAACCCATGGGTTGCAGGACGTTCTTGCCGAGCATGCGCTGGTAGCGGGAAATCACGTCGCCGATGGTGTAGTTACGCACGTGCCCCATGTGTAGCTTGCCGCTGGGGTAAGGGAACATCGATAGGCAATAGAAAGTCTCCTTGCCTGGCTGTTCGCTGACTTCAAAGGACTTTTGCTCGTCCCAGAAGGTTTGTGCGGCATTTTCTATTTCACGGGGCTGATATTGTTCGTGCATGGCTACTTTTGAACTGAATAAGGGTGGCCTAATCCTCTTCGGTGCAGTGTCCGGGTTGTTCGACACCAGAAAGCGGCGCGTCCGTGCCCAAACCCTGCGGGAAGTGGAGTTACAGGAAGCGCCGTAGCATACATGACCCCACTCTATCGAGGGAAACCCTGATTGCGCAGGCAGGGCCGTCTGTCGCGGCATCGGGCAGGCGCAGCCACGGGGGCTACGCTGTTTATTGGGGAGCATGTATTTCTTCAATGAGGTGAGGGGATGGCTGAATCGCAGCGAACTTTAACTAAACCGCAATTATATGAAGGATTGATCGACCGTTTGGGTCGGGCATTGGATGCCGCAAGAACCGCAGGCCGATTGCGTGGTGAACGGCCTCTGGAGCTGGAGTTGCAAGGCTTGAGCCAGGCAGAGCTTGAACTGATCGAGAACTATCTGGCGTTGCACCACCAACGCGCCTCTGATGGGCAGGCCTCCCCGCCAGTCCAGGCGCCTTCCCGTTCGGCCAAGGTGATCTGGCTGAAGGACCTGCCGGCCGGCCGCGGCCCGGAACGTTTCCGATCCGTACGGTGTAAGTAACCCGCGTTATCCGCCACTTTGCAAAATGTGCTGGTAAGGATTGTTGCCGAACCCCGTTGCATCTAGGCTTCGGGCATCTTTGGAGATGCCCGATGCCTTTTCGTTATTTCATCAAACAATTGTTGCTGCCGCCCGGTATTTTCTTGCTGTTGCTGGCGCTTGCCTGGTGGTTTCGCCGCAGTCGACCGCGCTTGGCGGGGTGTTGCTTTGCCTTGGGATTGGGCGGGATGTGGCTGATCAGCCTGCCGGTAATGGTGCAGTGGGGCGCGCACGCCTTGGAGACAGCGCCGCCTTTGGCCCGCGAAGACTGGGCAAGCCTGGCCCAGCGCGCCGATGCGATTGTGGTGCTGGGTTCCGGGCGCGAGCGCGGTGATATTGCCTGGGGCACCGATCAACCCACCGGCATCGGCCTGGAGCGTGAGCGTTATGCGGCGCGGCTGGCCAAGGCGTCCGGGTTGCCGGTGCTGACCACCGGTGGCCTGCATTACGGCACCCCACCCAGCGAGGCGCAGTTGATGGCGGTGTCAATGCAGGATGACTTCGGCGTGACGGTGCGCTGGAAAGAAGAGCGTAGCCGCACCACCTGGGAAAACGCCCAGATGAGCGCCGAGATCCTGTTGCCTCAAGGCATCAAGCGCGTGGTGGTAGTGACCCAAGCCTGGCACATGCCGCGTTCGGTGTGGAGCTTCGAGAAGGCCGGCTTTACCGTGGTGCCCGCGCCAGTGGGTTTTCTGGGCGTGGACAACGCGCGTCCACTGGGCGGCTGGATGCCGGAGGTCAAGGCGGTATGGCAGAGCGGGCAGTTGATCAATGAGGCGGTGGGGCAGGTGGGGTATCGGTTGTTCTACAAGTAGCACCGCAGGCCAAGTGTGGGAGGGGGCTTGCTCCCGATTGCGGTGTATCAGTATCAGATGTACTGACTGACACACTGCTATCGGGAGCAAGCCCCCTCCCACATTGGTTTTATGGTGTCTGTCAGACGGTTTTGGCCATTCGACCCGCCAGCAGCGCCCAGCCGAACAACAGCACGCAGACAATGATCAGCGGCCACGACCGCCATTGCAGGTAAGGCGTGAGGTTGTGCATTGGCACCACGTCGCCATAGAGAATGCCGCGCTCGAATTGCGGGATCTGTGCGGTGATCTGCCCAAACGGGTTGATCAGGCCGGTCACGCCGTTGTTGGTGGCGCGGATCATCCAGCGGCCGGCTTCCAGCGCGCGCATCTGCGCCATCTGCAGGTGCTGCAGCGGGCCGATGGAGCGGCCGAACCAGGTGTCATTGCTGATGGTCAGCAGCAGGTCGCTCTGGGCCGACAGGCCGGCGGCGAACTCCGGGTACACCACTTCATAGCAAATGAACGGCGCAATCTGATAACCCTTGGCCTGGAGCATCGCCTGGTCGGCGGGGCCGCGGGCGAAGTCCGACATGGGCAGGTCGAAGAAGGCGATCAACCCGCGCAACATGTCCTGCAACGGCACGTACTCACCAAAGGGCACCAGCTTTTGCTTGAGGTAGGTGCCATCACCTTCGCCGACCACGGTGATGCCATTGAAGTAGCGCTTCTCATGGCGTACTTCCTGGCGAATCGGTACCCCAGTGATAAGCGCGGTATTACGCTCGGCGGCGAACTTGCCCATCATGCCCAGATAGCCTTCGACCGACTCCTTGAGCACCGGAACGGCGGTTTCCGGCCATACCAGCAGGTCGACGCGCCTGGAGCTCAAACTCATATCGCGGTACAGCGCCAGCTGCGCGTTGAGCTGCTCGGGGTCCCACTTCATGCTTTGTTCGACGTTGCCCTGGATGGCGGCCACGCTCAAAGGCGGGCCGGAGGGCGAGGTCCAGGCATGGTGCTTGAGCGCCAGGCCGATGGCCCAAGGCGCAACGAGCAGCACCAGGCCGGCAGCGATGAAGCTGTTGCGCTTGCTTGCCAACAGGCGCGGCAGGTTGCACAGCACGGCGGCCGTGAGCGCCAGGGCGAACGAAATCAGCCACATCCCGCCCAAGGGCGCCAGGCCGGTCAGCGGGCCGTCGAGTTGACTGTAGCCGGAGTACAACCACGGAAAACCGGTGAGGAACCAGCCACGAAAGGCCTCCTGGCCCACCCACAACGCCGCGAAGGTCAGCGCATCGGCCAAGGGCGCTTCATTGCGGCGCAGCCAGCGCGCCCACAGCCAGGCGGGCAGGGCGAAGAACCAGGCGATGGCGGCGGTGAACAGCAGCATCAGGAAACCCGCCAGCAGCACCGAAGCGCCGCCGAAGTGGTGGATGCTGTAGTAGATCCAACTGGTGCCGGCGCCAAACAGGCCGAACCCGAAACACCAGCCGCGCCCCAGGGCCTGGCGGGGTGTCAGCTCGCGCAGGCCGATATAGAACACACCGACCGCCACCAGCGCCAGCGGCCAGATATCGAACGGCGCCAGCGCCAGGGTGGTGATGGCGCCGGCCACCACGGCCAGCAAGTTACCGGGCCAGCCGGGTGCAATCAGACGGCGCATTTCAGTCCTTAACGGGCAATAGGGGTCAAACGGATCAAGTGAATCCGGCGGCTATCGGCATTCAGGATGCGGAAGCGATAGGCGCCGATCTCGGTGGTTTCGTTACGCTTGGGCAGGTGCCCGAACGCACTCATCACCAGGCCGCCGACGGTGTCGAACTCGTCGTCGGAGAATTCGCTGTCGAAGAACTCGTTGAAGTTCTCGATGGGCGTCAATGCCTTGATCAGGAAGTCACCGCTGGGCAGTGGCTTGATGTAGCTGTCTTCTTCAACGTCGTGCTCGTCTTCGATGTCGCCGACGATCTGCTCCAGCACGTCCTCGATGGTCACCAGGCCCGCCACGCCACCGTATTCGTCGATCACGATCGCCATGTGATTGTGGTTGGCGCGAAATTCGCGCAGCAGCACATTCAGGCGCTTGGACTCAGGCACGAAGGTGGCCGGGCGCAGCAGGTCCTTGATGTTGAAGTTGTCGCCGTTCTCCTTGAGGATCAGCGGCAACAGGTCCTTGGCCAACAGGACGCCCATGACGTCGTCATGGCTTTCACCGATCACCGGGTAGCGCGAGTGCGCCGAGTCGATCACGGCCGGGAGGAATTCGCGCGGGGTCTGGGTCGCCCTGATGCTGATCATTTGCGAGCGCGGCACCATGATGTCGCGTACTTGCAGGTCAGCCACCTGGATGGCGCCTTCGACGATGGCCAGCGCTTCGCTGTCCAGCAACTTGTTCTGGTGGGCCTCGCGCAGCAGCTCCAGCAGCTCCTGGCGGTTTTTCGGCTCGTGGGCAAAAGCCTGGGTCAGTTTACCCAGCCAGGACTTTTGCCCGTTGCTCGATCGGTCTTCGCTCATAGCGATTACTCTAAATCCTTGATTGTTTCAGTTGAGTGTCGATTGGTTTTCGTCGTCGGCATACGGGTCGCGATGACCCAGTTCTGCAAGCAACGTTCGTTCCAGTGCTTCCATTTCCAGGGCTTCGTCATCGTCTATATGGTCGTAACCCAAGAGATGCAGGCAGCCGTGGATGACTAGATGGGCCCAGTGGGCCTCAAGTTCCTTTTCTTGCTCCCGCGCCTCGCGCTCGACCACCGCGACACAAATCACCAGGTCGCCCAGCAGCGGGATATCCAGAAACTCGTCGGGCACGTCGGCGGGGAAAGACAGCACGTTGGTCGCGTAGTCTTTCTGGCGCCAGGTGTGATTCAGCTCACGGCCTTCGGGCTCGTCCACCAGACGAATGGTCAGCTCCGAATCGGCGGTGCGCTGGCGCAGGGCCAGCTCGCACCACTGACGGAACTGTGCTTCGCTGGGCGCGGCCGCTTCGGTGGCCAGTTGCAGGTCAAGCTCAAGCATCGCGGCGCACGTCCTTGGACAGGCCGTCGTCGCGGTGTTCGAAGCGCTCGTAGGCCTCGACAATGCGCTGCACCAGCGGGTGGCGCACCACGTCCTTGGGCATGAAATGCGTAAAGCTGATACCTGGCACATCCTTGAGCACTTCGATCACCTGGCCCAGGCCCGACTTGGTGCCCTTGGGCAGGTCGACCTGGGTGATATCACCGGTGATCACGGCCGTGGAGCCGAAACCGATACGGGTGAGGAACATCTTCATCTGCTCGACCGTGGTGTTCTGGCTTTCGTCGAGAATGATGAAGCTGTTGTTCAAGGTGCGACCGCGCATGTAGGCCAGCGGCGCGATTTCGATCACCTGGCGTTCGATCAGCTTGGCCACGTATTCAAAGCCAAGCATTTCGTAGAGCGCGTCGTAGAGCGGGCGCAGGTACGGGTCGATCTTCTGGGCCAGGTCGCCGGGCAGGAAGCCGAGCTTTTCGCCCGCCTCGACGGCCGGGCGCACCAGCAGGATGCGGCGAACCTGTTCGCGCTCCAGGGCATCCACCGCACAGGCCACGGCCAGGTAGGTCTTGCCGGTACCGGCCGGGCCGATGCCGAAGTTGATATCGTTGCCGAGGATTTCCTTGACGTACTTCTGCTGATTCAAGCCGCGTGGGCGAATCATGCCTTTTTTGGTACGCAGGGCCACGCTGGCTTCGGCCACCGGGTTGTTGGCCAGGTCTTCCACGGCGGATTCCTGCAGGTACAGGTGCACCGTTTCCGGCGACAGCTCACTGCCCTTGGTTTCGCGGTAGAGACGGCGCAGCAGGTTTTCCGCAGACGTGGTGTGTTGAGGTTCACCAATGAGCTCGAATTGATTGCCGCGGTTGCGGATTTCGATGCTCAGGCGTTGTTCGATCAGCCGCAGGTGCTCGTCGAACTGTCCGCACAGGTTGGCGAAACGGCGAGCCTCAAACGGCTCGAGGAGAAAACGATGGGGTTCTACTGTAGGTGCGTTCAAGGTCGCTTTTAGCCGCCCTTTGGCTGTTGAGGTGAAAGAGAGAATAACGCCACGCGCCGGTGTGCGAAAGCACTTATCCGGCGTAATTCCAGTGTGGGAGGGGGCTTGCCCCCGATAGCGGCGTATCAGCCAGTATATGCGGTGGCTGACACTCCGCCATCGGGAGCAAGCCCCCTCCCACATTGGATATGTGTTGATCGGAGAATTACTGGATCAACGACCCGCGCAACGAGTGCGGTTGCGCCGCGTCGATGTGCACATCGGCAAACTGGCCGATCAGGGTCGGGTTGTCGCAGCGGAAGTTGACGATGCGATTGTTCTCGGTGCGGCCCTGCAATTCGCCGGGGTCTTTTTTCGAGTAATCGGTCACCAGGATGCGCTGGGTCGAACCGACCATTTGTCGGCTGATCTCGAAACCCTGCTGATTCAGCCGATGTTGCAGCGCATTCAAGCGCTCCTTTTTCAACGCTTCCGGGGTTTCGTCCAGCAGGTCGGCCGCTGGGGTGCCGGGGCGTTGGCTGTAGACGAACGAGTAGGAGAAGTCGAAACCCACGTCCTCGATCAGCTTCATGGTCTGCTGGAAGTCCTTCTCGGTCTCGCCAGGGAAGCCGACGATAAAGTCCGAACTGATGCAGATGCCCGGCACGGCGGCGCGCAGTTTGCGCAGCTTGGACTTGTACTCCAGGGCCGTGTGGTTGCGCTTCATTGCCGACAGGATGCGGTCTGAGCCCGATTGCACCGGCAAATGCAGGTGTTTGACCAGCTCCGGCACGTCGGCGTGGGCCTGGATCAGGCTGTCGGAGAATTCCAGCGGGTGTGAAGTGGTGTAGCGGATGCGCTCGATGCCATCGACGGCAGCGACCACGCGAATCAGCTCGGCTAGGTCGGCCAGGCGTCCGTCGTGGGTCTGGCCGCGGTAGCCGTTGACGTTCTGGCCCAGCAGGGTCACTTCGCGCACGCCGTTTTCGGCCAGGTGGATGATTTCCGCCAGCACGTCGTCAAACGGCCGGCTGACTTCTTCGCCACGGGTGTAGGGCACTACACAGAAGGTGCAGTACTTGCTGCAGCCTTCCATCACCGATACATAGGCGCTTGGCCCGTCGATGCGCGGCTCGGGCAGATGGTCGAATTTTTCGATTTCGGGGAACGACACGTCCACTTGCGGCAGCTTGGTGGCGCGTGCGGCATCGATCATTTCCGGCAGGCGGTGCAGGGTCTGCGGGCCGAAGACCACGTCGACATAGGGCGCGCGGTCACGAATGGCCGCGCCTTCCTGACTGGCCACGCAACCGCCAACGGCGATCACCATGTCCGGATTGGCCAGTTTCAATTCGCGCCAGCGGCCCAGCTGCGAGTAGACGCGGTCTTGGGCCCGTTCGCGGATCGAGCAGGTATTGAGCAAGATCACGTCAGCATCTTCGGCGCGAGCCGTGACTTCCAGGGCCTGATGTTCACCCAGCAGATCGACCATGCGCGAGCTGTCGTACTCGTTCATCTGGCAACCGTGGGTTTCGATGTAAAGCTTCTTGGCCATGGGAATCGTCAACTGGTGGTAAAGAACCGCGCATTATAGGCGGCATGTCCATTGGTTCCTAGCACTGTGCATCGGGTGCCATGCTATAGTTCGCGCCCTCATTTATATCCGCCGATGTGCTACCCGCCCCCCATGACCAAACGTGAAGCTCCAATCTACAAGGTGATTTTCCTTAACCAGGGCCAGGTGTTCGAAATGTACGCCAAGCAGATCTATCAAAGTGATCTGTGGGGCTTCCTGGAAGTGGAAGAGTTCGTCTTTGGCGAGCGCACGCAGCTGGTCGTCGATCCAGGCGAGGAAAAGCTCAAGGCCCAGTTCGAAGGCGTGGTGCGCAGTTTTGTGCCGATGCATTCGATTGTGCGCATCGACGAAGTCGAGCGCCTGGGCACGCCGAAGATCAGCGAGGCGCGGGGCACCAGCAATGTGATGCCGTTTCCGATGCCAATGCCTGAGAAGTAAGGCAACGCTGAATCAGGGAAGGGGTGAAAAGGGCGAACGCCCATCGGCGCTCTGCAATTCCTGCAGGTAATTGCGGAAAATCTGCCCCAGCACCTGGGTCGCTACTTCCAGTTCATCACGCTGCATGTGCTCGGCCACTTCGTCGGCGGTGTCCAGCGCGTCTTCAGCACCGTTGACCGCCGCCATTTTCAGCACGATGTAGGCCTGGACGTTATTGGCCGGTACACCTTCGCCACGGAAAAACATGTTGCCCAGCTGGAATTGCGCCTGGGCGTGGCCCTGTAGCGAAGCCTTCTCGAAATAGCTCAACGCTTTGTTGAGGTCGACGGCCGGGTTCTTGCTGTCGTGGTAGTACTCGCCCAACTCGTATTGCGCTTGCGCATCCCCTTCATCAGCCTGTTTCTGGCACGCGCTCAGGGCTTCGGCCTGGGTGTCGGGCTGGGTATTGAGGGTGCAACGACCCATCGCTGGGATTAACAACGAGTTGCCGCCTGCTTGTGCATGCGCCAGCAGCGGCTGAAGGAGCAACAGGCAGCCCAGAACCAGGGTGCGGCCGGTGCGTTTCATGGGAATCGACTTACCTCTGACGGGGCGCGCGGACCCTCGCGGGGTCCAATAAGCGCGCATTATGAAATAAGCAGGCCTCTGCTTACAAAGTCTTTACTCGTTTTTCTGCTGCTTGGGCAAGTTATCTGCCGGATTGCAGGGCAATTCTCGAAAAAGCGAGAAATGGCTGTAAGCAAAGTAGCAAATCTGACGTTGGCACGGGCAACGTCAGAGGATGCCGTCACTTATTTCAGGGCCGCAAAGGCGCGCTCGGCAGCGTCCAGGGTCAGCTTCAGCTCGGCGTCGCCGTGGGCGATCGAGGTGAAGCCGGCTTCAAACGCACTGGGCGCCAGGTACACACCGCCTTCGAGCATCAGGTGGAAGAAGCGCTTGAACAAGTCCGCGTCGCTGCCCATCACGTCATCGAAGGTGACGATGTCGTCGGCGCCGCTGAAGTACAGGCCAAACATGCCGCCGGCCTGGGTGGTGACAAACGGGATGCCGGCAGCGTCGGCCCGCACTTGCAGGCCGTCCAGCAGGCGGGTGGTGTAGTCGGTCAGCTCGGCGTGGAAGCCTGGGCGGCTGATCAGGCGAAGGGTGGTCAGGCCGGCGGCCATCGCCAGCGGATTACCGGACAGCGTGCCGGCCTGGTAGACCGGGCCCAGTGGGGCGATGTGCTGCATGATCTCGCGCTTGCCGCCGAAGCAGCCCACTGGCATGCCGCCACCGATGATCTTGCCGAAGGTACTCAGGTCTGGCGTTACGCCGTAATGCGCCTGGGCGCCACCGAGGGCGACACGGAAGCCGGTCATCACTTCGTCAAAAATCAGCACCACGCCGTGTTTGTCGCACTGCTCGCGCAGGCCTTCGAGGAAGCCTGGGGCCGGTGGTACGCAGTTCATGTTGCCGGCGACCGGCTCGACGATGATGCACGCCACGTCCTGGCCGACTTCACCGAGCATCTGCTCGACCGCGGCGATGTCGTTGAACGGTAGGGTCAGGGTGTGTTTGGCGAACGCCGCCGGTACGCCGGCCGAACTCGGTACGCCCTGGGTCAGCGCGCCGGAACCGGCTTTTACCAGCAGGCTGTCGGAATGGCCGTGGTAGCAACCTTCGAATTTGATGATGCTGTCGCGACCGGTGAAACCACGGGCCAGACGGATTGCGCTCATGGTGGCCTCGGTGCCGGAGCTGACCATGCGCACCATTTCCATCGACGGCACGATCGAGCAGACCAGGTCGGCCATCTCGGTTTCCATCGCGGTTGGGGCACCGTAGGACAAACCATGCTGCAACTGCTGGCGTACGGCGTCCAGCACGTCCGGGTGGCTGTGACCGAGGATCATCGGGCCCCAAGAGCCGACGTAGTCGACGTAGCGCTTGTCATCTTCGTCGGTGACATAGGCGCCTTCGGCATGCTTGAAGAACAACGGCGTGCCGCCCACGCTCTTGAACGCACGCACGGGGGAGTTCACACCGCCGGGGATGTGTTTCTGGGCATTGGCAAACAGGGTTTCGGAACGGGACATGATCGGGCTCTCTACACTGAAGATTTAAGAATATCGTTGAACGCACGGGCGCGGCGCGTGACTTCCTGGGTGCTGTCGGCGCCGAACAGGCCGTGCACCACGGCGAGCAAGTCGGCGCCGTGGGCCACCAGCGGCTCGGCGTTTTCCAGGGTGACGCCGCCGATCACGCAGATCGGCAGGTGCAGGCGTTGGCGCGCCTCGGCCAGCATTTCAAGGCTGGCGGCCGGTGCGCCGGGCTTGGTGGTGGAATTGAAGAAGCGGCCAAAGGCGACATAACTGGCGCCCTCCCGGGCGGCCTGTTCGGCCAGCTCGATCTGGCTGTGGCACGTTGCGCCGATGATCGCCTTGGAGCCGAGCAGCGCTCGCGCCGGGGTCAGCGGGCCATCGGTCTGGCCCAGGTGCACGCCCACGCCCAGGCGCGCGGCCAGTTCGGCGTCATCGTTGATGATCAGGTGGGTCTTGTAGCGCGAGCACAGTTCCCGCAGTTTCTCGGCTTCACGCAGGCGGCGCGCTTCGTCGCTGCTTTTGTCGCGGTACTGCAGCAATGTCACGCCGCCGTCCAACGCCGCTTCGACGTAGGCGAGGAATTTGCCGGCCAACAGTTGGCTGTCGGTAATGGCGTAAAGGCCACGTAGTTTCATCGGGCAAGCCCCTTGCTGTGACGAGCGGTAAGTGATGATGAAAGGTGAACTACGAGCAGAAATCCAGTGGTAAACGACGCGGTACGAACTGGCCCTGGCCGAGTCGTTCGGCATCGCGCAGGGTGCGCCAGGTGTAGTTGAGCGCCGACTGTACGGCGCTGGCCAGGCCTTCGCCCTGGGCGAGCCGCCCCGTCAGCGCACTGGCCAGCGTGCACCCCGAGCCGTGATAACTGCCGGGTAAACGCTGGCACGTGTAGGTATGGCGGCTGCCATCGCGGCTGTACAGGCGATTGTGCACTTCGTGCTCGTCGCCGTGGCCGCCGGTGATCAGCAGATGCTTGATGTAGGGCAACAGCTTCTCGGCGCATTCGTCGGCGCTGCCGTCAGGCAATTCGGCCAGGATGCGGGCTTCGGGCAGGTTGGGCGTGGCGATCAGCGCCAGGGGCAGCAGCCGCTCGCGCATCGCATAACCGACTTCATCCTTGCCCAGGCTGCCACCGCCACCGGCGCGCAGTACCGGGTCGCACACCACCGGCAGGTGCGGGTGCGCCTGCAGTAATTCGACCACGGTGTCGACCATCGCAGTGGAACCGAGCATGCCCAGCTTGACCGCGGCGACTTCGGAATCGATGAGCACCGCGTTGGCCTGGGCCAGCACCCACTCGCGGTCGAGCACGCGAAAGTCACTGACATTGACGGTGTTTTGCACGGTCAGCGCGGTGACGGCCGCAGCGGCGTGGCAGCCCTGGGCAAGCAGGGCTTCGATATCGGCCTGCAAGCCGGCGCCACCACTGGGATCATGGCCGGAGAGACAGAGAACAACGGGGCGAGAGCTGTAGATATTCATGGTGCGCGAGCTTACCACCAAACGCTTTTTGCGTGGCCGTCCGGCGATGAGGGAATGTTGCCCTGGGGTGACGCTTTCGGGGTGGCTGAACATCCTCTGCAAATACGCTGAAAGCCTCGTCCCAGGGCCATCTGAAAAATAGTTACCATGGTGTCCAATGGCCTTTACCGGCTATGCTAAAGTGGATCCAAACAACTTACTGTATTGCCGGTGTACGTCTTCTCAAAAGGAACGGGGGAGCTTTTTGCCATAACCGGACAGGCCACGCTGGGGCTCTATGCGCTATTTGCTGATTTTATTATTGTGCGGGCTGCCGCTGCTGGCCGGCGCCGCCGAGTTCAATCAGAGCACCCGAAGCCTGCCACTGGGCCGGGTCATGCAAGTGCTCGAAGACCCGACCGGCACCCTCACCATCGCCGACGTCAGTTCCCCTGCCTACGCCGCTCAATTCAAACCCCATGACACACCCACCCTCAATGCCGGTTATTCGCACTCGGTGTTCTGGTTAAAGGTCAACCTGCATTACACCGCCGTTGACCCCCGCTCCCCGCGGACATGGTTTGTGGAGCTGGCTTACCCGCCACTCAATCGCCTCGAGCTTTACCAGAACGACGGCACCGGCAGCTATCGGCTCACCACTCGCACCGGCAGCGCGTTACCGTTTTCCAGCCGTGAAGTGCGCCAGGCCAACTACCTGTTCAAGCTCAATTTCCTGCCCGGCCAGCAGCAGACGATCTACCTGCGCCTGCAGAGCCAAGGCTCGATCCAGGCGCCGTTGACCCTCTGGGCAGGCACGGCCTATATGGAAGAACAGCCGCTGCGCCTGTATGTGCTGGGCGCTATCTACGGCGTGTTGCTGGGTATGCTGGTCTACAACCTGTTCATTTATTTGAGCGTGCGCGACACCAGCTACCTGTATTACATCCTCTACATTGCCTCGTTCGGCCTGTACCAGTTGTCGGTCAATGGCGTGGCCGTGGAGTACTTCTGGCCGAACAACCCGTGGTGGGCGAACGCGGCGGTGCCGTTTCTGATCGGCTCGGCGGCCTTGTTCGGTAGCCTGTTCGCGCGCAGCTTCCTGCACACCGCGCAACACAGCCGCTGGCTCGACCGTATCTTGCTGGCGCTGGCGGCCTGTGGCGGGGTGGTCATGGCGCTGGCGCTGTTGACCAGTTACGCGGTGGCCCTGCGCCTGGCCACCGGCCTGGCCCTGGTGTTTACCGTGACCATCTTCATTGCTGCAATCAAGGCCTGGTATTGCGGCCAGCGCATGGCGCGCTATTTCATCATTGCCTGGTCGGCGTTTTTACTCGGCGGGGTAGTCAACACGCTGATGGTGCTGGGCTACTTGCCCAACGTATTCCTCACGATGTATGCCAGCCAGATCGGCTCGGCCATTGAAGTTGCGCTGCTGTCCCTGGCCCTGGCCGACCGCATCAACGGCATGCGCGAGCAGCAGGCGCAGATCCTGTTCGACGCCAGCCAGAAACTCGAAGTGCTCAACCAGCAATTGGCCCGCAGCAATCGGCTCAAGGATGAATTCCTTGCCACTTTGACCCATGAATTACGCACGCCGATGAACGGCGTGATCGGCTCCCTTGAACTGATGCAAACCGTGTCCCTGGACGATGACCTGGCGCAGTACCAGCAAACCGCCGCCGGTTCGGCGCGGGACATGATGCGCATGGTCAACGGCATTCTCACCCTGACCGAGTTGCAGGCCGGCCGCCTGGCTGCCCGCCCGCAGGTGTTCGGCCTGCGCGGCGTGCTGGAAACCGTGCGGCAACAGTTCGCGGCCAGCGCCCAGGCCAAGGGCCTGGCGTTTTCCATTGACGTCGCCGATGCCGTGCCGGACCGCGTGATGGGCGACGCCGACAAACTGATCCAGTGCCTGGATTGCCTGCTGGACAACGCATTCAAATTCACCCACGACGGCGCGGTGCGCTTACGCGTGGTGGGCGTCCCCCAGGCGGATGGCGGATTGCGCCTGAGCTTTATCGTGACCGATACCGGTATCGGCTTCGCCTTTCTCGACGAGGCCACGCTGTACCAGCGCTTCTTCCAGCTCGATGGCTCGATGACCCGCGAATACGGCGGCCTGGGCATTGGCCTGGCAATTTGCCGGCAGTTGATCGAGCTGATGGGCGGTCGCCTCACCCATCATTCGGAGCCGCGCAAGGGCAGTCGCTTCCAGCTGGAAATGGACGTCAAGCCGGTGCCGCCCGAGCCCAAGCCCGCCGCACAGTTGCGGCCCGCACAACGCGCGCCGCAGGATTGCACGGTGTTATTGGTGGATGACAACAGCGTGGCGCAACTGGCGGTGCGCGGCATGCTGCTCAAGCTGGGTTACCGGGTCAAGGCCGTGGATGGCGGCCCGTCGGCATTGGCGGCGTTGCAGGAGCACAGGTTCGACGCGGTGGTGCTGGATGTGCCTGAGGGCGGCTTCTCATTGTGCTGTCAGATCCGTGCCTTGCCGGGCGGCGGTGAGTTACCGGTGATCGGCCTGAGCAGCGCGCTCAATGTCGCGGACCGTGAGCGCTGCCATGGCATCGGCATGAGCGATCACTTGGCCAAGCCAGTACGTTTCGAGGCTTTGCAGGCGACGCTGGAGCGGCTCGTGCTGTGTCCACCAGAGGGCGAAAGCGCCGAACATTCGGCGCGTATGCCACTTTTTTAAGGCCTGGGTCGGTGCTTAACTGAAATCAAGGCCTCGATGTCACGTGGCCTTTTTCCAAGAGGCCCGTCATGAACCTGCACCGGTTTGCCGAAACCCACGACGTCACCAACCAGCCACCGTCTTTGGACGGTACCAACCTGTACCGCATCGACCTGCCCCTGCAAGAGTGGGCGCGTCGCTTTGGCGCTGGCTGGGCCGAGTCGCGCATCGATGCCTATGGTGCCCTGGCCGGCGGGCCGTTGATGGAAGCCGGCTTCCTGGCCAATCAGAACAAGCCGGTGTTCAGCAGCCATGACCGTTATGGTCATCGGATTGACCTGGTGGAGTTTCACCCCGCCTACCACGAACTGATGCGCACCGCCGTCGAACATGGGCTGCCGTCGCTGCCGTGGACCGATCCGCAATCCGGCGCCCACGTGGCCCGCGCCGCCATGACCTACTTGCACACCCAGGCCGAAGCCGGCAGCGGCTGCCCGCTGACCATGACCTTCGCCTGCGTCCCGGCCCTGCAGTTGCAGCCAGACCTGGCTGAGCTGTGGCTGCCGAAGATCCTCTCGACCCAATACGACCCGCGCAACCTCGGCATTGCCCACAAAGGCGGTGCCACAATCGGCATGGCCATGACCGAAAAACAGGGCGGCACCGACGTGCGCGCCAACACCACCCGCGCCTACGCGGTGGGCGCGGGTGGGCCGGGGCAGGCCTACGAACTGGTCGGCCACAAATGGTTCTGCTCCGCGCCCATGTGCGACGCCTTCCTCACCCTGGCTCAGACTGACAAGGGCCTGACCTGTTTCCTGCTGCCCCGGCATCGCCCGGATGACACGCGCAACGAGTTCTACATTCAGCGATTGAAGAACAAACTCGGCAACTGCTCCAACGCTTCCAGCGAAGTGGAGTTCCGTGGCGCCCTGGCCTGGATGATCGGTGAAGAGGGGCGCGGCGTGCCGACCATCATTGAGATGGTCGCCATGACCCGCTTCGATTGCATGGTCGGTTCCAGCGCGCTGATGCGCCAGGCCTTGACCCAGGCAAGCCACCACTGCGCCCATCGTTCGGTCGGCGGCCGCGTATTGAGCGAACAACCGTTGATGCAGAACGTGCTCGCCGACCTGGCCCTGGAAAGCGAAGCGGCCTTGGCCTTGAGCCTGCGCATGGGGCGGGCACTGGATCACCTGGGGAATGAACAGGAAGCCAAATTCGCCCGGCTGGTGACGGCGGTGGGCAAGTATTGGATCTGCAAACGCGCGCCGGCCATGATCAATGAAGCCGCCGAATGCATGGGCGGCGCCGGGTATGTCGAGGACAGCATCCTGCCGCGTCTGTACCGTGAGGCGCCGGTGAATTCGACGTGGGAAGGTTCCGGCAACGTGCAATGCCTGGATGTGCTGCGGTCATTGTCCAAGGAACCGGGTGTGCTGGAGGCGTTGTTTGTCGAACTGGGCGATGGGCATGGCGACCCCCGGCTGGCGCGGCATATCGAGGGGTTGAAGTCAGCGTTCATGGACACCCAGGATATCCAATACCGCGCACGTCAACTTACCGAGGATATTGCCCTGGCGCTGCAGGCCAAGCTGTTGCTGGAGGCCGGGAATGCGGCGGTCAGCGATGGGTTTGTGGCCAGTCGGTTGGGTGAGTCGTCGGGGCGGGTCTACGGCGCCTTGCCGCGCGGGGTGGATGTGCAGGCCCTTGTCGCCCGTTCAACCCCGCTATCTCCTTGAATAAACGCGGTCAAGTGTGGGAGGGGGCTTGCTCCCGATAGCGGTATGTCAGCCAAGAATCCAGTGACTGTCACACCGCTATCGGGAGCAAGCCCCCTCCCACATTTTAAAGGGCATTCCAACTCTGGTGTTTCAGTGAGGCAGGGATACAGGCAAGATAAAGGCCTGCAAGTCCAGAACACAGGATGCTTACCGTGACCGAAGCTTTTGTTGTCGTTCAAACCGCTGAAGAGGCCGTGGATCGGCTGGCGGCCCTGCATGAGCGTGCGACTGGCGCGCTCAATCAAGCCCTCAAGCAGTACCTCAAGGACCGCGTCGAACCCGACGCCGCACAACGTGCGCTGTTTCGCTATCCGGAACTGCGCCTGACTTACCGCTGCCACGGCGAAGTCCCACAGACCACCCGGGCGTATGCCAAGGTGCAGTTGCCAGGTACCTACAGCGTAACCGTCACCCATCCGGCGGCCTTCCGTAAGTACCTGCTGGAGCAACTGGTGCCGCTGATGCACGACTTCACCGTGACGGTGGAAGTGGGCGTCAGCCAGCAGAACATTCCGTACCCGTACGTGGTGGAGCAGGGCGATGAGCTGGCCGGTTCCGGCGTGACCGCCGCGACCCTGGCCCGCGTGTTTCCCAGCACCGACTTGTCGGCCGCCACCGATGGCATCGCCGACGGCCTCTATGACTGGGAAAACACCGACCCGCTGCCCCTGGCCCTGTTCGACGCGGCCCGTGTGGACTTTTCGCTGCGCCGCCTGGTGCACTACACCGGCAGCGACTGGCGCCATGTGCAGCCGTGGATTCTGCTGACCAACTACCATCGCTACGTTGACCAGTTCATCGTGCATGGCCTGGAGCAACTGCGCAGCGACCCGCGTTTTATCCGCATGGTGCTGCCGGGCAACGTGGTGATCGACAAGAGCATGGACCACGGCGAAGCGTCGGCGATTGCCGCAGGCGTGGTCTGGCACCGCTATCAGATGCCGGCCTATCACCTGCAGGCCACTGACGGCCACGGCGTGACCCTGGTGAATATCGGCGTGGGCCCGTCCAACGCCAAGAACATCACCGACCACCTGGCGGTGCTGCGCCCGCATTGCTGGCTGATGATCGGGCACTGCGGCGGCCTGCGCCAATCCCAGACCATCGGCGACTACGTACTGGCCCACGCCTATATGCGTCGCGACGGGATTCTCGACCGCGTGGTACCGCCGAACATCCCGATTCCGGCCCTGGCCGAGGTGCAGCTGGCGCTTCAGCAAGCGGCGGCGAACGTCACCGGCGAAAAAGGCGAAGAGCTGAAAAAACGCCTGCGCACCGGCACCGTGTTGACCTATGACGACCGCAACTGGGAGCTGCGCTGGGCCCAGGAGCGGCCGCTGATCAACCTGTCTCGCGCCGTGGCGGTGGACATGGAAAGCGGCACCATCGCCGCCCAGGGTTACCGGCTGCGCGTGCCGTACGGCACGTTGTTGTGTGTGTCGGACAAACCGCTGCACAGTGAGATCAAATTGCCGGGTTCGGCCAACGCCTTCTATGAGCGGGCCGTCAGCCAGCACTTGAAGATCGGCATCGAAGCCGTCGATCTGCTGCGTACCGAACTCAACGCGCTGCACTCGCGCAAACTGCGCAGCTTCGACGAGCCGCCGTTCCGCTAAGCGGTGGGGATGGTCATTTAGCGGTCAGGCCACTAGCATTGTCGGTCCTGACCGTTAGATGTTCCTTCGCCATGTCCCGTCCTACCCGTCCCGATTCGCGCCGCCCTGGCGTGAAACCCCCGCATGCGGGCCCGCGCCGTGTCGCCAAGGCACCGCCGGCCGAGCCGAAGCTGATCCTGTTCAACAAGCCGTTCGATGTGCTGACCCAGTTCAGTGACGAAGGCGGGCGCGCGACCCTCAAGGACTTTATCGACATTCCCGGTATCTACCCGGCAGGCCGCCTGGACCGTGACAGCGAAGGCCTGTTGCTGCTGACCAACGACGGCCAGCTACAAGCGCGCATTGCCGACCCCCGGCACAAGCTGGCGAAAACCTACTGGGTGCAGGTCGAAGGCGAACCCACCGAAGCACAGCTGCAATGTCTGCGCGACGGCGTGGAGCTTAACGACGGTATGACCCTGCCCGCCGAGGCCCGGCGGTTGGAGGAGCCTGATTTATGGCCACGCAACCCGCCCGTGCGCTTTCGCAAAAGCGTGCCCACCCACTGGCTGGAACTGGTGATTCGTGAAGGGCGTAACCGCCAGGTACGGCGCATGACCGCCGCGGTGGGCTTGCCAACGTTGCGCCTGGTGCGCGTACGGATTGGCGACTGGTCTATCGAAGGCCTCGATCAGGGCCAGTGGAAGGCAGTACCGCCGCGTTTATAAGGCACCGGACTCGATCAGGCCGATCACTACGCTCTTAATGATGAACGCGGCCACGCCCAGGCCCAGCACGAAAAACAGAATGAACGAGCCAAAGCGCCCGGCCTTGGATTTTTTCGCCAAGTCCCAGACGATAAAGCCCATGAAGATAATCAGGATCGTGACCAGGCCGGTCATCATCCATTCTTCGAACAGGGCGGGGTCGATGTTGTTCATGGGGCTTCCTACTAAGGCAGGCGGGAAGTATACGGCAGCGTCACAGGCACAACATTGACCTGGATCGAAGTGCAATCCAAATGTGGGAGGGGGCTTGCCCCCGATAGCTGAGTGTCAGTCGGTACATTATCAACTGATCCACCGCCATCGGGGGCAAGCCCCCTCCCACATTTGAACTTCAGTGTTCTCAGGTGCGCAGGTGTGTCAGGGGCAGTTCGGTGCTATTCAAGACTTGGTTGAGCACAAAGCTTGAGCGCACGCTGGTCACGCCTTCAATCCGGGTCAGATGCCCCAGCAGCAGTTTCTGGTAGTGATCCATATCCGGCACCACAACTTTCAACTGATAGTCGGCGTCCATCCCGGTCACCAGGCTGCATTCCAGTACCTGGGGCAATGTGCGGATGGCCGCTTCGAAATTTTCGAAACGTTCCGGGGTATGCCGGTCCATGCCGATCAACACGTAGGCGGTCAGGCTCAGGCCGAGCATCTTGCGGTCGAGCAATGCGACCTGACGGGCAATGTAGCCGTCGTCTTCCAATTGCTTGACCCGGCGCGAGCAGGGCGAAGGCGACAGGCCGATGCGCTCGGCCAACTCCTGGTTGGAGATCCGTGCGTCACGCTGCAATTCCGCCAAAATACTCAGGTCGTATCGATCAAGCTTGCTCATTGGGTTGGCCTTTGTCGTAACTATTGCGGTGAATTATCCATGAAGGGTTAAAAATTGCGCAAGCACTGTTTATTGACGCAATCTTCGCAATCATCCGTCGGGCCCGGGCCTGTATCTTTATCAACAGAATCACCGCCTGGACAACAGTCCATTCACAGCGGGCCCAATCAGGCCCGCTGCGGCCGCCACCCGAGCAGGGTTGAGCCGGCCTCCAGGCTGCACACTGTCCACAAGACGGCGTGAGGTGAGCCAACGTCAAAAGCGTTGAGCCAGGACGAAATTCTCAAGGGGTGGCCGACGGGTCACCCCTTTTCTTTTGCGTTCAAGAAAATAGTTCTTGTGACTGATAACCTGTCTCAGAACCGGGCGAGGCTTTTCCAGTCTCATGATCGAGCCCTAACCCGCAGTGAGGAAAAGCATGAAGCGCATCTGGCGTATGGCAGGTGTTGGTTTGCTGGTGGTCAGCGTCGGCGCCCAGGCGGTGGCCGACGAACGCGATAACTCTCCGGGCCAGGGGCAGCGCCCACAGGGCGGCGGCGGTCAGCATGAGCGCGGGCCGGAAGGCGGGCGTCCGGAGAACAACCAGCCACGCCCGCAGAACCCGCATATTGATCGCGGCGGCCAGAATGGCGGCGGTCAATGGCAGGGGCGCCCGCAGGCGAATGAACAGGGGCGGCCGCAACCGCAGCCACAGCCGTCGAACAACCTGCCGATCCAGGGGCGGCCCGATACCGTGCGCCAGACCCAGGAACCGCGCCAGGGCTACTACCGTGATATCCCACGGCGGAACGACGACAACCGGCATTGGGAAGCGGGCGGTCCAGGTTCGCGGCCTGGTGACCATGGCCGTCCCGGCGACAACCGCTGGCCGGGGCGTCCCGATGGGCACGGCAACGGTTGGGGGGCGGGCCCGCAATATCGTCCAGGCTATATCGTCGACCGGTTCCCCGATCGCAATTACCGCGTGCCCTACCGTGGCCAAGACTATTTCTATTCCGGCGGCTACTGGTATCGCCCGCAAGGCCCGCGCTATGTGGTGGTGAGGCCACCGTATGGCATCCGGGTGCAGTATTTGCCGGACTACGCGCGTGAAGTTTGGGTGGGCGGTTCGCTATTGTTCCTGGCGGCTGGCGCCTACTACGCCTACGAACAGAACACCCAGCAATACGTGGTGGTGGAACCGCCGGCGCAGGTGCCGGCGCCTCAGCCTGCGCCGCAAGGCAATGGCTATAACGTAGTGGCCTACCCGGCCAACGGGCAATCCCCGGCTCAGGTGCAGCAGGACGGTTACGATTGTTATCGCTGGGCCGCGCAGCAAAGCGGCTTTGACCCGCAGACCGCCACCTACGCCCCGGACCCGGCGGTGGTGCAAACCTACCGCCAGGCCCAGGGCAACTGCCTGAGCAGTCGCGGCTATCAGGTCCAGTATTAAGCGCTGGCGCCGGTGACCACTTCCTGCGGGTCGGCGTGCACCAGCACCTCGGCCTTCGGGTAGGCCTGATGAATGGCATCGGCGGCTTGGTCGCTGATGCCGTGGGCCACCGACAGCGTCAATTCACCTGGCAACTCCAGGTGCAACTGCACGAACCAGTGGTTGCCGGAAACCCGCGTGCGCAAGTCATGGGCGCCCAGCACGCCCGGTACGCTGCGGGCCAGGTCGAGCATATGCTGGCTGATATCCGCCGGCAGTTCTTCGTCCATCAATACGGCAAAGCTTTCCCGGGCGATCTGGATGGCGCTCCACAATATGTAGGCGGCGATGCCCAGGCCGAACCAGGCGTCCACCTGATGGAAGCCAAAGCCCGCGAGCACCAGCGCCACCAGGATGCTGCCGTTGAGCATCAGGTCGGAGCGGTAATGCAGCGAATCGGCGCGCACCGCGTTGGAGCCGGTTTCGCGGATCACCCGGTGTTGCAGCATCAACAACGCCACGGTCAGCGCCAGTGAAAACACGATTACGCCGATGCTCAGCCAGGGCGCGCCTACGGGCTCCGGGTGTTGCAAGCGTTGGTAGGCCTGGAAGGCGATCAACGCTGCGCTGCCGCCGATAAACAGCGCCTGGGCCATGCCCGACAGCGACTCCGCCTTGCCGTGACCGTAACGGTGATCGTCATCGGCGGGGCGCAGGGCATAGTGCACCGCCAGCAGATTGAGCAGCGAGGTCACGCCGTCGAGCAGCGAGTCGGTCAACCCGGCGAGCATGGCCACCGAGCCACTGAACCACCAGGCGATGGCCTTGGTGATGATCAACGCACTGGCCACGCCCACCGAGGCGCGGGTAGCCAGGCGCAGGAGCCTGGCGTGTTCGGGACTGCTGGTCATGGCGCTGTCCTTATGCCGCAGGCTGCAGGCCCAGGGACGCCAGTTGTTGCACGCTGCCCTTGAATTGGATCAGGCGTGGATCGTCCAGCGGCAGGGTGTGCCCGGTTTCCTTCTGGATGATGCCTTGCAGCTTGGCGTTGTCGACCGTGCCGTCGGCGCCGATGGCTTCGTGCAGTTTTTCCGGCGCGACCTGGGCGGTCTTGCCCGGTTCGAAGTAGATCGCCCCCGTGGCGAAGTCGACGCCGAACGCGATCAGGCCGGGGATCACATAGAACAGCAAGCCGACCGCATCGAGCACGGCAATCGCCGGGTCGATCTTGCCGTCGATCTGGCCACGGCGATCCGGGTAGAAAATCGAACCGCAGGCGGTGAGTTGGCTCAGCAGGGTGACGGCCAAGACGCCGCCAATGACACGGGAAGCGATACGCATGAAAAAGTCTCCTGAACACAATTGATAAATGACTATATCGCACTGCCTGATCGTTCCCACGCTCTGCGTGGGAATGCATGCCGTGACGCTTTGCGTCAACTTGCGCAGGTATTGGAACGCGGAGCGTTCCGGGCGGTATTCCCACGCAGAGCGTGGGAACGATCTCAGTATGGGAACGATGTTATTCAGACCCGCGCAAGCATCCGGCAGTTCGCCGTTATACTCGCCGCTCTGCTTTGGAGCCAGTATGAATTCGTTGCCGATTGATGATGTTTTACCCGCCCTGCGTGACGCCTTGGCGATTCGCCATGAAGCCGTGCTGGAAGCGCCCCCCGGCGCCGGTAAAACCACCCGCGTGCCCCTGGCCTTGTTGAATGAGCCGTGGCTCGCCGGGCAAACCATCCTGATGCTCGAACCCCGGCGCCTCGCCGCGCGGGCCGCTGCCGAGCGCCTGGCCAGCGAGTTGGGCGAGAAGGTCGGTGAAACGGTCGGCTACCGCATTCGCCTCGACAGCAAGGTCGGCCCCACTACTCGCATAGAAGTGGTCACCGAAGGCATCCTCACCCGGCGCCTGCAGGACGACCCGGCGCTGGACGGCGTGGGCCTGCTGATCTTTGACGAGTTCCACGAGCGCAGCCTCGACGCCGACCTGGCGCTGGCCCTGAGCCTCAACGGCCGCGAGTTGTTTCGCGACGACCAACCGCTGAAAATCCTGCTGATGTCCGCCACCCTTGAAGGCGAGCGCCTGGCCGAGCTGCTGGATAATGCGCCGATCCTGCGCAGCGAAGGGCGCATGTTCCCGGTGCAGATGCGCTGGGGGCGGCCGTATCAGGCGGGGGAATTTATCGAGCCGCGGGTGGTGCAGACAATCCTCGAAGCCCTGCATGACGAGACCGGCAGCGTGCTGGTGTTTCTGCCGGGGCAGGCGGAGATTCGCCGGGTGCATCAACAACTGGCCGACGCCTTAGGGGATCACCCCACCGTTTTGCTGTGCCCGCTGCACGGCGAGCTCGACCTCAATGCCCAACGCGCCGCCATCGACCCCGCGCCCGCCGGTCAACGCAAAGTGGTACTGGCCACCAACATCGCCGAGACCAGCCTGACCATCAACGGCGTGCGCGTGGTGATCGACGCCGGGCTGGCGCGGGTGCCGCGCTTTGACCCCGGCAGCGGCATGACGCGCCTCGACACCCAGCGCATCTCCCGCGCCAGCGCCACCCAGCGTGCCGGCCGGGCAGGGCGGTTGGAACCGGGGGTGTGTTATCGCCTGTGGTCCGAGGACCAGCATGAAGGGCTGGCCGCCTATGGCAGCGCGGAAATTCTCGCCGCCGACCTCGCCGGCCTGGCCTTGCAACTGGCGCGTTGGGGCGTCACGCCCGCGCAGTTGGTGTGGCTGGATCGGCCACCGACCGCCGCCTACGCCCAGGCCCAGGATTTACTCGTGCGCCTCGGCGCCTTGAATGACGACACACTCACCGCCCATGGCCAGAAGATGGCCGAGTTGCCGGCCCATCCGCGTATCGCCCACTTGCTGCTGCGCGGACAGGACCTGGGCCTCGCCGCGATGGCCTGTGATGTCGCGGCGTTGTTGGGTGAGCGCGATATCCTGCGCGGCGCCGGTGCCGACTTGCACAGCCGCCTGGCGCTGTTGTCCGGCGAAGAGCGCGCCCGTGGTACCCAGGGTGGTGTGCAACGGGCCAAGCAGTTGGCCCGCCAATATCGCGGCTATTTAAGAGGCAAGGCCACCCAGCCGGTGGCCGATCCCGATCATCCGCGTTGGCTTGGCGCCTTGCTGGCGTTGGCTTACCCGGACCGCGTCGCCCAACAGCGTCGCCCCGGTGGCGCCGAATACCGTTTGGCCAATGGGCGCGCCGCACTGTTTGCCGAAGCTGACAGTTTGATGAAACACGCCTGGCTGGTGATCGCCGACCTGGGCAGTCGCCAGGGCCAGCGTGAAGAGCGCATCTACCTGGCGGCGGCCTTCGACCCGGCGCTGTTCGACACGGTGCTGGCCGAGCAAGTGCGCAACGTCGACCAGCTCGACTGGGACGAGCGCGAAGGCGTGTTGCGCGCCGAACGCCAGCGCAAGGTCGGTGAGCTGGTCCTCAGTCGTGAAGCGCTCACCGGCCTCGACGAGGCCACACGCAGCCAGGCCCTGGTTGATCTGGTCCGGCGCAAGGGCCTGGAGCTGTTGCCCTGGACACCGGAGCTGCGCCAATGGCAGGCACGCGTCCTGCTGCTGCGCCAGCTCGATGCCGGCAAAACCAGCGAATGGCCCGACGTCAGCGACAGCGCTTTGCTCGCGGGCCTGGAACACTGGCTGATGCCCTACCTGGGAAAAGTCTCGCGCTTGAGCCATTTCGCCAACCTGGATATTTCCAGCTACCTGCACAACCTGCTGCCCTGGCCACTGCCCCAGCGCCTCGACGAACTGGCGCCGCAGCATGTGAAAGTGCCGTCTGGCTCATCAGTACGCCTGGACTACAGCGAACACCCGCCGATCCTGGCGGTGCGCCTGCAGGAGCTGTTCGGGCTGGCGGATACGCCACGGATTGCCGGCGGGCGCCAGGTGGTGAAGTTGCACCTGTTGTCGCCCGCGCGGCGGCCGGTGCAAGTGACGCAGGACCTGGCGAACTTCTGGCGCAGTACCTACGCGGAGGTAAAGAAGGATTTGAAGGGGCGCTACCCCAAGCACTACTGGCCGGATGATCCGCTGGTGGCCGAAGCGACGGCGCGGATCAAACCTAGAAAGCCTTGAGTGTAAGTAACTCCCCAGTCTTTTTGATGACTGGGGTGTTTACCTGAAAGCGTGGAATCACAGCAGAGGGTGTCTTGAAGGACTTAAAGCTCTTCAGACGCGCTATCAAATTCCTTGCGCGCGTTTAGCAACGACTTGCTCGATAGGGCGTGGATGCCGCAGGTGTACTCGATAAAAGAACGCTCGGCGGTTTCAGACTGGGCAATATTGTAGTTCTCAAAGGGCTGCATGGCCCTGCGCACTGGGGACTGATCCAGGATATTTTTGAATGTGGTGCTTGCGTCATCAGCGATCCACAGCCTTCTTGTTTTTCTCTGCTGGTTGCCATCGATGAATTTATGCCGGGCATGCAGGACCCGCAGGTTATCCATTACCAGAATGTCCCATCGGTATGCGGGAAAAAATCGCTCGACAGTTCGCCGTGATAATCATCCTTGAAACGTTGCCAGTCCTTGTTGATTGGCTCTCCACCGCCCACCACACCATGTTTATCGGACTTGGTATGAAACTGAATCAGCCCGAACTTGCCGGCGGTCTCCCTAAAGGCTTCCAGAGAGTGGTCTTGAGGCTTGATGACGTAATATCCATGCTCTTTCAGAAACGTACCATCCCTGTGCGATTCGATACGGATCCGTGTCCGAGCGGCGCGCATGATTGCCTATTGTTGTAATGAAATACAATATAAGGTGAAAAAATTAACTGTTTCGTGATTTTTTTGTATTTTGTTTTGAGAGGAAGCAATTGTGTTAGGCTGCTTGGCCCGTTATTGGACGGGGTGATGGCGAAGCAACGGCACTGATGGGCAGTCAGTGAAGTGCTCTAGATTTGGCTATCTTCTGGCATGACGCGCTGATCAGTCTTGAGTCGGCCGACTTGATCCAGGTGGCGCCAGAGAAACTGTGCGGCTTCTTCACGCCGATCAGACTCGATGAGGTCGAGCAAATGGATGTGTTCCTGGCATTGCGCCTTCAGACGTGTGCGATCGATGTTGGCCTTGTAGCCCATAAAGCGCCTGAGCTGATTCTGGTGGCGTATGGCGTCGATGAAAAACACATTGCCGGAACATTGCACGATCATTTCGTGAAACTGGGCGCCCACCTGGAACAATTGCGCGCGAGACAACGTCTGGATCTCACCGTCGATCAGGGCTTGTTGCTGTTGCCTGGCCTGGGCAAACGCGGCGTGATTGATCTGGTAACCGGGCTCAAGCAGCGCCGCCGGTTCGATGGCCATTCGGAAACGGTAGCTTTGAATGTGCGCCTGCGTGTTATGCACGAAGTCCTTGAGGCCCCACCCTTGGCCCGGCTTACGCTCCACCATGGCTTCGCTGGCCAGCCTGTTCAGCACCTTGAGCAACTGCCCCCGGGGCACCTCGTAACGCCGCAACAACTGCGCTTCGAAAAAGTGCGCAGGTATTTCCCCGCTCAGGATGTCGTCTACCACACGCAGGTAAAAGTCCTCGAAAGGATCGCTGGCGCAAGGGACTGCGGCTTCCTGAATCTGCCCGGCACCTTGTTTGAGGAAGTAGCCACGATTGGGCTCCTGAATGGCAATGTCCCATTGGGCGAGCAAAGCAAAAACCCGCCGGATCGGCGAGCGCGACACCCCGAGCGCTTGCGCAAATATCTGCTCGCGCAAGGGCTCACCGGCTTTCATCGAACGGGCGCGAACCATGTCGATGACGCGTGGGGCCAACTGCAGGGCGAGGTCTTTCTTGATCACAGGTTTTATTCCGAATGGTTAGCTTCAGTCCGTTCCCGTCGGGGCAGATGCCCCCACCGCACTGGAGTGGGAAAATACCATACGAAGAGCATGAGTATTTGCACTGACCACTTTCGATAGCTTGGCGCTGGAGCCGCGAAGGAGGCTCCAGGCTGATGATTTGTTTATTCCCAGGATGGATATTTACCCATGCTCAAATTCAATGCTCACCTCGGTTTTCAATTTAACGAATTGCCTTTTCTGCAACGCATCGAAGCCGCTGCCGCTGCCGGTTTCAGGGCGGTGGAGTTCCCATCGCCCTATGAATTCGACGCGAGCCTGCTCGCCGACCACCTGGCCCAATACAACCTGCCGTTGATTCAGTTCGCAGCACCGGCTGGTGTTACCAAAGGCATCGCTGCCTTGCAGGGCAAGGAGCAGGAATTTCGCGATGGGCTGCGCGAGGCGGCCCGCTATGCGAAGGCGCTGAACTGCCCGGATGTGCACATCATGTCTGGCGTGACCACGGCCCAGGATGAGAGCGCGCCTGCCTATGCAAGGAACTTGGAATACGCGGTCAAGTACCTCGAAGATCAGGGTTTGCGAACGCTGATTGAAGTGATCAGCCCGCAGGCGATGCCAGGCTATTACATGTCCGACTTCAGCAAGGCCCAACAGGTGCTGGAAACCTTTACGAGTGTCGGACTGATTCTGGATCTTTACCATGCTCAGCTGTTGACCGGCGACGCAGCCGGGGTGCTGGCGCAGTTTTACGACAGGACCGTCCATGTACAAATCGCCGACAACCCGGGGCGTCATGAGCCGGGCACCGGGAACATGGACTTTGCCGCCTTGTTCGCGGCGCTGGAGCAGCGTGGCTACCCAGGGTGGATCGGCTGTGAATACCGCCCATCCGGCACCACTGTTGCCAGCCTTGAGTGGCTTAAGCCGCTGCATGTCTAGGTGTTGAAAAGCTGGGGGTTATTGCGCGGCAGGCAGCAGGAACCGGCCAATCACCGGCAAATGATTGGAAATACGCAACGTGTCTCCCTGCCTTACCTTGGCCGCCACCCGCTTGATCCGCGCGCTGTAGAACAGGTAATCCAGCGTACGGTCCGGCCCTTCGACGCTTGGGTCGTTGGGGAAGTGCGTCAGCCATTTCTCTCGGTCGATCCCGCTGGATTCACTGTTGCTCGGGATCATCGGGTATTTGTCCCACAGCAGATGCAGCTCACTGTCCGGCGAATATTGGCCGCGTTTTTGCGCATCCAGGCGCAGGAACTGGCCCAGCGGCAGCGCATTGAAATCCCCGCCAATCACCCAGGGCGTGCCACGACCTTCCAGTTTATCCAACAACTTCACGGTGGCCTGCACTTGCTCCCGCACGGCGCTGCGTCCAGGCATGCCGCCGTCCAGGCGCGTATTGAGCACCGCCAGTTGGCCACCGTCGCTCAGCGGCAGGTAAGTCAACAACAGGGCAGGCTTGGGCTGGAATTGGCGGCTGATGAAATTGGCCTGCGGGGTCGGCAATTGCAGGCGCTCGGCGTGTTCGATCTGGTAGCGGCTCAGGGTCGCCAATTTGCGGCCGACGCTGCCGAAGATACGCAAGTTGGGCACAAAGTCAGCTTTCCAGTCGAAGGCTTGGGCGCTGCAGGGGTAAAGGTCGACCAGGCGCTCCTGCAACAGGGCCAGCTGATCCTGATAATGGGAGGGCTTGGCGCCTTCGTCGATTTCCTGCAACAGCAGGATGTCGGGCTGTTCGTCGCGGATCACCCGCGCCACTTCGTCAAGGCTGAAAGCCATGTCTTCAACCGTGGGGCGCTCGTCCGGGCCGCTGCCGTCGGCGGTGTCGTACCAGAACACGTAGTTCTTGCCGGCCAGGTATTGCACATTCCAGGTCATCACTTTGAGTGCCTGCCCCGGCAGCAGGGTCGGCGCACGCGGCGCGACGCAGCTGACGGGCAGGGTTTCCTTGGCGACGGGGCGCCAGGTCAGGCTGTAGACCAGGGCCGTCAGCAAGCCCGCAATCAACAGCAGGCTCAACAGGGTGATGCGCAATAAACGGGTCATCGGCTCGGCTTATGTGCGTTTCAGGATGGGCACGGAGCATATCACCGCACGTCGGCGTCGCCACCGATCAACATGAATAAACGGAACAGCACCACACTGGTGAACAGCTGCAGGAAACTGTGGGCGCTGTCCATCAACAGCCCCAGCAATGGCGCGGGTTCGGGATAGGCCGCCACGCTCGCGCCCTTGAGCAGCCACAGCGGGGTCATCACGCACAAGAGGCACACCAGGATTCGCCAGAAGTGCCCACGGGTCAGGCGCAGGCTCTCCTTCATCGCTTCAAGCGCCGACATGCCGCGCAAAACCAGCAGGTACTCGGCAAACGCCAGCACCACCATCAGCCACAGGCCCGGCAGGAAATACAGCGACAGCCCGAGCAGAATCAGCAGCGTGCTCATGGCGGTCAGCAGGGCGAAGCGCGGCCACATCGCCAATGCCATGGCCCACACGTCCTTGGTGCGTGGCGACTCGCCACGGGTGCGCGCGTCGAGAAACAGGATCAGCGCGCCGGTGTACAACGGGTACACGAGCAATCCCACCACCACGCTGTAACCGCTGAAGGCATCCGGGCCCAGCGTGTGGTCGAGCACTTGTTGCAGCAGGGCTTCGAGGATTACCAGCGGCAGGCACAGCTGGACGATGGCGCCCAGGTTGCGTTGGGTGAAGCGGAAGGAGTCGCGCAGCACGTCTAACGGATTCATCAGAGTCATCACAGGCCGAAAAAGCAGGGGCACACTTTAACCGATAGCGGGCCTGGGCAAGCAAACGTAAACCTTGCGTAAAGACCATTGAAACAATTGGTAACAGCCCCATAACTAGGGCGTACCTTGCCTGACGCCAGGCGGGACCCTGATTTTTACCGGCAATCTAACGAGGTCGCCATGAACAGCGAAGAACAAACCCTGATCGACGGACTGTTTTCACGGTTGCAGCAAGCCGAAACGGACTCAGCCCCCCGCGACGCCCAGGCCGAAGCGCGGATCAAGGAACACATGACTCGCCAACCGGCCGCCGGCTACTACATGACCCAGTCGCTGCTGGTGCAGGAACACGCGCTGCAGAGCCTCGATGCGCAAAACAAGCAGCAGGCCCAGCAGATCCAGCAATTGCAGGAAGAGCTGCAGCGCGCCAAGTCCGCGCCAGCGGCTCCGGCGAGCGGTGGCGGGTTTCTCTCGAGCATCTTTGGCGGCGGCGGTTCGCGCGATGCGCAGCCTGCGCCGAGCAACGCGGGCGGCGGTTGGCGTGAACCGGCGCGACCAGCCTTCAACCAGCCGGCACCGCAACAGAATTATCAACAGCCGCAACCAGCGGCCGCCGCCGCGCCTGCGGGCAGCGGGTTCCTGGGTGGCGCGATGAAAACCGCCGCCGGCGTGGCCGGTGGTGTGTTGCTCGCCGAAGGCATCAGCAGCCTGTTCCACCACAACCAGCAGCCGCAGGTGGTGGAAGAAATCATCGAGCAACCGGCGCCTGCCAGTGATCAAGGTGGCTGGGGCAACGATGATCAGAAAATCGCAGGCAATGACAGCTGGGGCAGCAACAACGCGGACAGCTTCGCCGACAGCGATTATTCCGACGATTCCTCCTCCTTTGGCGATGACGATTCCTTCGTCTGACACGCCCGGCCGGGGCGCTACGGCGCTCCGGTCTGATTTTTTCCCGGAAAGCTTCCCTTGGCTGGCATACTGGCACCCTTTCCGGGCGCTGGCGCCTGGCGGTCATTGAGGAAGTGCGGTGAAGAAAATTGCAGTGTTCGCCGATGTGCAAAACCTCTATTACACCGTTCGCCAGGCCTATGGCTGCCATTTCAACTACGCCGCGCTGTGGGCGGATATCAGTGCCCATGGGCAGATCGTGGAGGCGTACGCCTACGCCATCGACCGTGGCGACAGCAAACAGCAGCAGTTCCAGCAGATCCTGCGCAACCTCGGTTTTACCGTGAAGCTCAAGCCTTACATCCAGCGCAGTGACGGCTCGGCCAAGGGCGACTGGGACGTCGGCATCACCATCGACATCATGGACGCCGCCGCGAACGTCGACGAAGTGGTGCTGGCCTCCGGCGATGGCGATTTCGACATGCTGCTCGACCGCATCATCCACAAGCATGGCGTGCAGGCCGTGGCCTACGGCGTGCCGGGGCTGACGGCCAACTCACTGATACGCGCCGCCAGCCGCTACGTGCCGATCGAAGGCGCGTTGCTGCTTAAATAAGCGCAGTGGCTCACTCAATTGTCAGACGGAGTTGGAACAGGTTTGGAACGTATAGCGGTCATCGACTTTGAAACCACCGGCATCACCCCGAGCAGCCACTGCCGGGCCACGGAAATTGGCGTGGTCATCCTTGAGCGCGGGCAAATCGTCGACCGCTACCAGAGCCTGATGAATGCCGGCGTACGCGTGCCGGGCTTTATCGAACAACTCACCGGCATCAGCAATGCCATGCTGCGCAGCGCGCCGCCGGCCGAGCGGGTGATGAACGAGGTCAACGAGTTCGTCGGCACCACGCCATTGATGGCGCACAACGCCGCGTTCGACCAGAAGTTCTGGGACTTTGAGCTGAGCCTGATCCGCCGCACCCGCCTGCAGAAATTCGCCTGTTCTTTATTGCTGGCGCGTCGGTTGATGCCTTCGGCGCCAAACCACAAGCTCGGCACCCTCAACACCTACGCCCAACTGCCCCACACCGGCAAGGCTCACCGGGCGCTGGCGGATGCGGAAATGGCCGCCAACCTCACCGCGCACCTGGCCCAGGAACTGCGCCAGACCCATGGCCTGCGTGAGCTGTCACATGATTTGCTGTGCACCTTGCAGAAAGTGCCGGCGGCGAAGATCAATGAGCATTTGAAGAAGCATCGCGGGTTCTGAGCCTGGGCGCGGTTTCAAGAACACTGAAGCTCCAAATGTGGGAGGGGGCTTGCCCCCGATAGCGGTGGGTCAGCCAGCTTATGTGTAGCTGACCCACTGCCATCGGGGGCAAGCCCCCTCCCACATTTGGTGATGCGTCGCCTATCGAGCCTGCGTGCACTCCAACGCCTGATCCACCACGCCCTTCGCCATCTCCACCAAATGCATCACCGCCCGCTGCGGCGCCTTCATCACGTCTCCTGAGGTGTGCGCCGTCTCCACCGCGCAATGCAACAAATCCGCCGCGTGCGCCAGGGCGTCTTCAAAGCTCAGGTTGTCATTGAGGATAAAAGTGGGCGCATCCGGGGCGGACGCTTTGAGGTAGTAGTCGATGGCGCGACGGTGGAGCAGGGCGTCTTCGCTGAGGAAGTCGGCTTTGGACCTGGGTGGATCGGGGGTGACTTTGACCATGGTGAAACTCCTTGCTGGAAGAAGTCGACACCGTTCGCTTGCACGCGAATAGGGTGGCAACTGTGCGTAGGTGTGCAAGACCGGGGCAAGGATCCAAACCCAGCAGGCCCGAAGGCCTCCCACGCACAGCCGCCATAACAGGCATATCGGCTGTAGGTTTATTTATGATCTTGCTTGCCATTGGACTTGCACGTCCGGTCACCGAACATTCGATGACAGGGCGAGACTAGCTACCGAATCCGACGGAAACAAGGCCGTGGGATTCTCTCGGAAACGTCCCGCAAATGAAAGGGATCGGTCTTGCTGGCCATAGAAACGTCGGCTTTTTTCTGGGGGCTTTATCTGCTTTCTGAATGGTCAGTAGGCATAGTCCGCCTGTCTCGTCAGACTTTTCTGGATTGCCCATTCTCCCGTCTATAGCCAAGCGCAGCCACTGACGCCATCGGAAGCAACCCCCTCCCACGGTCGTCGGCGTTGCCCGGCCTACACGCGGTCACCTGTGGGCGGTCGGTGTAGGCAGCGATGATGTCAGGGAATAAAGGCCATCACCGAGGCCGGTGACCCCGAGCCATCTTCAAGCGCCAATACCCCGATAACCAGAGTTGCCCCAGTGGCCGGAAGTCGGTCGAGCTGGGTCAGGCACTCCAACACAATCCCGTTTTCGGCCAGTACCGCGTGATTGATTGCAAAGGTGCTGCTTTGCCCATAATCCACGCCATGGGTATCAATGCCCACGCCGGCAATCTGGCGCTGCTCCAGCAAAAAGCCAATGGCTGCCTCGCCAATCCCAGGAAAGTGCGAGCCTTGCGCGTCGTGGCCGAAAAAGGCGGTCGGATCGTTCCAGAGGTGTTGCCACCCGGTGTACACCAGCACCACCGAACCCGTATCGATAGGGCCGTGTTGGTGTTCCCAAGCGTGGATATCCTGCGGGCTGACTTGGTAATCCGGATCGGCCATGGCTTTACTGCGCACATCGATCACCACCGCTGGCCGCACCAGCGCTTCTGCCGAGTAACCCTCAATCCCCATTCCATCGGTATAAAAGCTCTTCGGCGCATTCATATGAGTGGCGCTGTGTTCGCCCATGCTGAAGCGGCGCAGGTAATAGCCGTCCCGCTCCAATGAAGCAACGTCCGCGAACGCCACTGGCGGGTCGCCAGGCCACAGCGGGATGCGCGGGTTGATTGGATGGCTGAGACTAATGACCTGCTGAAATTGCAGCTGTTTAACCGCCATGTTTGCCATTCCCTTCCAATTGCCTCAGCGGCACACGCCGCTCTATGGCGCTGGACAAAATAATCGAAGTCTTGCTGAACCCGAACTTCGCCACCCGATTAATCAGGTCTTCAACTGCGGCATGGTGCCCACTGCTGCCTGCATGATCACGCACGGGTCGCCGGTTACGCGTGGCTTTCGAAAGCACGGTTTATAGCCTCCATAACCATGCTTTGAAAAGTGTATGGGCTCTTTAAACAGGTTTTGTAACTTATGTTTATCCACTTGCCTTTCTAGAATAAGCCTCCCATTTCCCGCCATAGAGCCGCCCAATGCCTGGCACACGTCGCTTTCCCTTACCGTTGATCGCCGCCTTTTTTGCGTTGTATGTGATCTGGGGTTCCACTTACCTGGTGATTCGCATCGGCGTGGAGTACTGGCCGCCGTTGTTACTGGCGGGGATTCGGTTTTGCACGGCGGGCGCGTTGATGTATGGCTACCTCAGGTGGCGTGGCGCACCCGCGCCGACGTGGGCGCAGTGGAAGGCTGCCGGGATGATCGGCATTTTGCTGCTCACCGTGGGCAATGGCGGCGTCAGCGTGGCCGAACATATGGGCGTGTCGTCCGGCGTGGCCGCGTTGGCGGTGGCGACGGTGCCGTTGTTTACCCTGTTGTTCGGTTTTTTCTGGGGCGCGCGCAATACGCGGCTGGAATGGGCCGGGGTGATTCTGGGGATTATCGGCATCGCCATGCTGAATATGGGCAGCACCCTGCAATCAAGCCCGATGGGCGCGGTGTTGCTGTTGATGGCGGCGGCTTCCTGGGCGTTCGGTTCGGTGTGGAGCCGTCAATTGCCACTGCCCCGGGGTGCGATGGCGAGTGCTGCGGAGATGCTGGTGGCTGGCGTGGCATTGTTGATCGTCAGCGGCGTGTCGGGTGAGCACTTGCAGGCGATGCCGCCATTGGAGGGTTGGCTGGCCCTGGCCTATCTGACGGTGTTTGGCTCGATCATCGCCTTCAATGCCTACATGTACCTGCTCAAGCATGTGCGTCCGGCGGCGGCGACCAGCTATGCGTATGTGAACCCCGCCGTGGCGGTGTTGCTGGGGATTGTGTTCGTCGGCGAGTCCATCGGCCTGGAAGAAGCCCTGGCGATGTTGGTGATCATCAGCGCCGTGCTGCTGATCAGCCTGCCGCAGTGGCGCAAGCCTAAGCCGGAAATAAGGTAAACTGCCGCGCATTACGCCCATGCGCTGAATTTTTCCTACGGTAAACACATGACTTTCGCCTCCCTTGGCCTGATCGAACCCTTGCTGCGCGCCCTTGAGACGCTTGGCTACCAGACCCCGACGCCGGTGCAGGCGCAAGCCATTCCGGCGGTGCTGGCCGGTCGTGACCTGATGGCCGCGGCCCAGACCGGCACCGGCAAGACCGCAGGCTTTGCCTTGCCGCTGCTGCAGCTGCTGACGATGGAAGGGCCGAAGGTCGCCGCCAATTCGGCGCGCGCGCTGATCCTGTGCCCCACCCGCGAACTGGCCGAGCAGGTTCATGCCAGCGTTGCCGAGTACGCCCAACACCTGCCATTGACCACTTACGCAGTGTATGGCGGCGTGAGCATCAACCCGCAGATGATGAAGCTGCGCAAGGGCGTGGACATTCTGGTTGCCACGCCCGGTCGCCTGATCGACCTGTTCCGCCAGAACGCGCTGAAACTCAATCAGCTGCAAACCCTGGTACTGGATGAAGCCGACCGCATGCTCGACCTGGGCTTCTCCGAAGAGCTTGCCAACATCTACCGCATGCTGCCGAAAAAGCGCCAGACCCTGCTGTTCTCCGCCACTTTCTCCGACGACATCCGCCTGCTGGCCGGGCAGATGCTCAATGACCCGCTGAGCATCGAAGTCAGCCCGCGCAACGTCGCCGCCAACACCGTGAAACAGTGGGTGGTGCCGGTGGATAAAAAGCGCAAGGCAGAGCTGTTCGTGCACCTGATGCGCAAGGGCCGCTGGAAGCAGGTGCTGGTGTTTGCCAAAACCCGCAACGGCGTGGATGCGCTGGTGGATAAGTTGCAGGGGCTGGGCATCAACGCCGACGGCATCCATGGCGACAAACCCCAGGCCACCCGCCAGCGTGCGCTGGACCGCTTCAAGGCCAGCGACGTGCAGATCCTGGTCGCCACCGACGTGGCGGCCCGTGGCCTGGACATCGAAGACTTGCCGCTGGTGGTCAATTTCGACCTGCCGATCGTCGCGGAAGACTACATCCACCGCATCGGCCGCACCGGTCGCGCGGGCAACACCGGCGAGGCGATTTCGCTGGTGTGTGCCGATGAAGTGAACATGCTCTCGGCGATCGAGATGCTGACCCGCCAGACCCTGACCCGCAACATGGAACCGGACTTCGAGCCGGAACACCGCGTGCCGGATACCGATGCCAGCGGGCAGGTGGTGAAGAAGCCGAAAAAGCCGAAGAAGCCGAAGAAGCCCAAAACGTCGGGTGGCGGTGGTAAGCGCAATTTGGGCAAGTGGGTGGAAAGCGGCGACGTGGCGCCGGCGGAGCCTTCGATCAAGCCGGTGCGCAAGGTGCCGGTTTTCAACACCGGGCCGCGTAAGAAGAAGTGATTTTGCGGTGTGGCTGATGGCCTCATCGGGAGCAAGCCCCCTCCCACACTTGACTGTATTCACAAATCAAAATGTGGGAGGGGGCTTGCCCCCGATGGCGGCTTCGAATCCACCACCCCTCTCAGCGGTTAAGCCACTCCAACAGTCCAAGCCCAGCCGCCCGGCCGCTGGCAAAACACCCCGTCAGCAAATACCCCCCGGTCGGCGCCTCCCAATCCAGCATCTCCCCGGCACAAAACACGCCCGGCATTTGCTTGAGCATCAGCCGCTCATCCAGCGCTTCGAACGGCACACCGCCGGCGGTGCTGATGGCTTCGTCCAGTGGCCGCGTCCTGACCAGTTTCAACGGCAACGCCTTGATATCCACCGCCAACTGCGCCGGGTCATTGAAGTGCTCAGCAGGAGCCAGCTCGCGCAGCAGCGCCGCCTTGACCCCATCCAGGCCCAGTTGACTGTGCAAATGCTTGCTCATCGACCGCGACCCGCGCGGCTTGGCCAGTGCCGCCTGCACCTTGTGCAACGGCTTGCTCGGCAGCAGATCGATATGCACGGTGGCGACGCCGTCGCGGTTGATCGTTTCCCGAATCGGCGCCGACAGCGCATAGATCAGGCTGCCTTCGATACCGGTGGTCGTCACTACGCATTCGCCCAGGCGAGGTTTATCGTCGCCCAGCCCAATGGCGACGTTTTTCAACGGCGCCCCGGCGAATTTGCTGACCATCAAGTCGCTCCACGCCGACACCTCGAAACCGCAGTTGCTCGGCTGCAGGCGCACATAGGGCACGCCACGCTCTTCGAATAAATTGAGCCAGGCGCCATCGGAGCCCAGGCGCGACCAGCTGCCGCCGCCCAAGGCCAGGAGCACCGCAGCGCTGCGCACGGTTTTCTCGCCCTCCAGGCTGTGGATAAGTAAATCGCCTTCAGCATTCCACCCCAGCCAACGATGCCGGGTGTGGATAACCACACCTTGTTCACGCAGGCGCTTGAGCCAGGCCCGCAGCAGCGGCGCGGCTTTCATGTCTGTAGGAAATACACGGCCGGAGGTGCCGATAAAGGTTTCGATGCCCAGGCCATGAATCCACTCGCATAACGCATCGGCACCAAAGCTGCGCAACAACGGCGCCATGTGCGGCGCGCGTTCGGCATAGCGTGAGAGGAACGCCGGGTAGGCCTCGGAGTGGGTGATATTCATGCCGCCCACGCCGGCCAGCAGGAACTTGCGCCCCACTGAAGGCATGCCGTCGTACAGCTCCACGCGCACGCCCGCCCGGCTCAGGACTTCTGCGGCCATCAGCCCGGCAGGGCCGCCGCCGATGATAGAGACAGTGTGGGGAGAGGTCTGAGGCATGGGCAGGGCTACGGTGCTGTGAATAGGCCGAGCATTCTACCCGACGAAGGCGCAGCTGCCTGATCAAAAAACGTACACTTTCCTACAAGCCATACGGCTAACCGCTTTCAGACCGTTACGCTCAAGTTATCCACAGCTGGTTCCACAGGCATTGTGGGTAACGTCCACAGTTCAATGACAACCTGATGACGTCCACACGCGCTGCGCGCTGTGGTGCAGGATGCCGTGGCGGCGGGCCAGGGCAGGGCGGTCCTTGCTGTAGCCGCCACCGATCACGCCCATCAGCGGAATGTCGCGGCCCAGGCAGTGACGCATCACGCTTTCATCGCGAGCGGCGACGCCGGCATCGGTCAGCTTGAGGTAGCCGAGTGCGTCGTCCTTGTGTACGTCCACGCCCGCGTCGTACAGCACCAGGTCCGGCTGGTAGAGCGGCAGCAGGTAGTTGAGCGCGTCATCCACCACCTTGAGGTAGTCGGCATCGCCCATGCCTATCGGCAATGGAATGTCCCAGTCGCTCTGCGCCTTGCGCGCCGGAAAGTTTTTTTCGCAGTGCAGCGATACGGTGATGGCGTCCGGCGTGTCATGCAGGATGCGCGCGGTGCCGTCGCCCTGGTGTACGTCGCAGTCGAAGATCAGCACACGGTTGACCCGGCCGCTGGCCAGCAGGTAATGGCTGATCACTGCCAGGTCATTGAAGATGCAAAAGCCCGCCGGGTAATCGTAGTGGGCGTGATGAGTGCCCCCGGCGAGGTGGCAGGCCAGGCCGTGCTCCAGCGCCTGCTCCGCCGCGAGGATCGAGCCACCCACCGCACGCACGGTGCGTCGCGCCAGGGCTTCGCTCCACGGCAGGCCGAGGCGCCGTTGGTCCTCGCGAGACAACTCGCCGCTCATATAGCGTTCGATATACCCAGGTTCATGGGCCAGGCCCAGAATCTCTGCCGGGCACAACTGCGGGCGCAGCAAATGGCTGTCCTCGGTCAGGCCGCTGTCCACCAGGTGATCGCGCAACAGGCGAAACTTGTCCATGGGGAAGCGGTGGTCCGCCGGGAACTCGGGGCTGTAGTCATCGTGGTAGATCAATGGCAAGGGCATGGGATTTTCTGACTGGAATCTGCGTCGGATCTTACCAGCGCTGTACACTCACGCACATGGCAAGGGAGGGGACCCATGGAGCCGATACTGGAATTGGAAAGCGCACGTCTGATCATGCGCCAATGGCGTGACAGCGACCTGCAGGCCTTTGCGCAGATGTGCGCCGACCCGCAGGTGATGCGTTATTTCCCGGCTAAATTGAGCCACCTGGAAAGCGCTGCACTGATTGGCCGGATCCGCGGCCACTTCGCCGAATATGGTTTTGGCTTTTGGGCCTTGCAGCGCAAGGACACCGGTGAATTCATCGGCCTCACCGGGCTGCAGAACGTCAGTTTTGAAGCGAATTTCACCCCGGCGGTGGAAATCGGCTGGCGTCTGGCTCGCGAGCACTGGGGCCTGGGTTACGCCAGCGAGGCGGCCTGGACCGCATTTCGCTGTGGTTTCGATCGCTTGAGCCTGGATGAGGTCGTCGCCTTCACCACCGAGGCCAATCTGCCATCACAAAAAGTCATGCAGGCCATCGGTATGCATTACGATCCGCAGGCAGATTTCGAACACCCCAAGGTCGCAGCCGATGACCTGCTGCGTCCGCATGTTTTATACCGCATCACCCGCGCCCAATGGTTGGACACGCTGCACGGATAAGCAGCCCGGAATGCCCTATCGAGTTTTGGAGTTGCTCTATGAGCCAAGTATTGGAAGATCTGGTGGACTTGCTGACCCTGGAGCCGATCGAGGAAAACCTCTTTCGCGGCCGCAGCCAGGACCTGGGTTTTCGCCAACTGTTCGGTGGCCAGGTGCTCGGCCAGTCGCTGTCGGCGGCCAGCCAGACCGTCGAAGAAGCGCGCCACGTACATTCGCTGCACGGTTATTTCCTGCGTCCAGGCGACGCCGCGTTGCCGGTGGTGTATTCGGTGGACCGCGTGCGCGACGGCGGCAGTTTCAGCACCCGCCGCGTCACGGCGATCCAGAAGGGCCACCCGATTTTCACCTGCACCACCTCGTTCCAGTACGACGAAGCAGGTTTCGAACACCAGACCACCATGCCCGTGGTGGTCGGCCCGGAGAACCTGCCGTCGGAGCTGGAGCTGACCCAGCAGCGCGCGCACCTGATCCCCGAGCATATGCGCGACAAGCTGCTGTGCCCCAAGCCCATCGAAGTGCGCCCGGTGACCGAAAAAGACCCGTTCAACCCGCAGCCGTCCGACCCGGTCAAGTACGTGTGGTTTCGTGCCGACGGCGCCCTGGCCGATGCGCCGGCGTTGCATAAATACCTGCTGGCCTACGCCTCGGACTTCGGCCTGTTGACCACCTCACTGCTGCCCCATGGCAAGACCGTGTGGCACAAAGACATGCAGGTCGCCAGCCTTGACCACGCGCTGTGGTTCCACGCCGACCTGCGCGCCGATGACTGGTTGCTGTATGCCATGGACAGCCCATGGGCCGGCAATTCCCGAGGTTTTTCCCGGGGCAGCGTGTACAACCGCGCCGGGCAACTGGTGGCGTCGGTGACCCAGGAAGGCTTGATTCGCCATCGCAAGGACTGGGCATGAGCCTGGCCGACGTCCGGCATTGGGTGTTTGACATGGACGGCACCCTCACGGTGGCCGTGCATGATTTCGCGGCCATCCGCGTGGCGCTGGAGATTCCCGCCGAAGACGATATTCTCACGCACCTTGCCGCTTTGCCGGTGGATATCGCGGCGGCCAAGCACGCCTGGTTGCTGGAACACGAGCGCGAACTGGCGCAGGGGTCTGTCGCCGCCGAGGGCGCGGTGGAACTGGTGCGCGAGCTGGCCGGACGCGGTTATCGCCTGGGCATTTTGACGCGCAACGCGCAGGAACTGGCGCATGTCACCCTGCAAGCGATTGGCCTGGCGGACTGTTTTGCCGCCGAAGACGTGCTAGGGCGTGAGGACGCGCCGCCCAAGCCGGATCCGGGAGGCTTGTTGAAGCTGGCGGCGGCCTGGGATGTCGCACCGAGCGAGATGGTGATGGTGGGCGATTACCGCTTCGACCTGGATTGCGGCCGAGCGGCCGGTGCACGGACTGTGTTGGTTAACCTGCCGGATAACCCGTGGCCCGAGTTGGCGGATTGGCATGCCGAGGATTGCACGGTATTGCGCCAGATGATCCAGCCCAGCCAATAGAGATCAAATGTGGGAGGGGGCTTGCCCCCGATAGCGGTCTGTCAGCTAAATATGTGCTGGGTGACACACCGCCATCGGGGGCAAGCCCCCTCCCACATTTTTAATCCGGTTTCTTCAGTCAGTGCGGGAACAACACGTTCTGCCCCTGCGGCGAGGTAAACATCTTATCCCCGTCATGCCCCACCCCCGGCACTTCCACCAGCTTGTGACTCAACTGCGGATGGCGCAGCTTGAGGTAGTCAAAGTAATTGTGCCCACGAATCAGCCGATACGCGCCCTGAGTTTCGGCTTCGCAGCTTTTATCCAGCGCCGGGTGGTTGGGGTCGGTGTCTTGTTGGCCCAACAGGTAAGTGACATCGCGTGACACATAGGCCTGTTCCAGTTGCTCGGCGCCCTGGCCCTTGGCGTAGTCCGGCAGGCCTTGCATGCCGTACTTCCACTCGTTGAAGCCAGGGCAACTCGCCGTTTCAAACGGCACTGGCCGCTGTGGGCTGAAGTAGGCGTAGGACGATGGGTTGGCCACCACATAACGCAGGCGGATGCCTTCGGTCTGCAGCATCGGGTGAGCGTGGCCGGTGACAGCGAAGCGCTGTACCACCTGGCCGCCACCGGAATGCCCAGCGACGACGATTTCCTTGAGCGCCGGGAACAGGGTGCGGTTGCCCAGGTGCTTGATGATCTGGTCGAGAGCGCCAAAAGAGCTGACCTGGCCCGGACCGATGGACGGCGCGCCGGCCATCCAGTCATTGCCCTTCCAGCGCAGCACCTGGTCATCCAGGTGGTGACGTTTAATGTCCGACTGGTTGAGAAACTGCGGCGCGATCACCAGCACATGTGCCCCAACGCCAGCATGGGCGGCGGCATCGATACCGCTTTTCAGATAGGTCTGCGCATTGCGCAGGCGGCCATGCACGATAATCAGCGCCCGCGTGACCTCCGGCAGCGGTTGGCGCCAATCCTGGCTCAGGCCCAGGCTGAGCTCGCCCGCATCCACATGAAAACGCTCAGGGCTGACCAGGTTGACGCCGTGTTCGGCAGCCAACGCTGAACAGGACATCAACCACGCCAGCAGCCAGCCCACGCGTTTATGCATTAAAGACTCTTGGCCGTAAAGGTATCGCACTGGGCGATCTGCCCCTGGGCGAAGCCGGTCTTGAACCAGCGCACGCGCTGAGCCGACGTGCCGTGGGTAAACGAGTCCGGCACCACGCGCCCTTGGCCCTGTTGCTGCAGGCGATCATCGCCAATAGCGTTGGCGGCATTCAGTGCTTCTTCGATATCGCCGGGTTCCAGCCAGTTCAGGCGTTTTTGCGCGCGGTTGGCCCAGACGCCGGCAAAGCAGTCAGCCTGCAGCTCCTGGCGGACCAGTAGGCCGCCGTCGCCCTGCATCGGCCGGCCCTGCTGGCGCGCGGCCTGGATTTTGGACGAGATGCCAAGCAGGGTTTGTACGTGGTGCCCGACTTCGTGGGCGATTACATACGCCTGGGCGAAATCGCCGGCGGCCTGGAAGCGTTGCGACATTTCACGGAAAAAATCCAGGTCCAGGTACACCTGCTGGTCAGCCGGGCAGTAGAACGGGCCGCTGGCCGAGGTGGCGCCCCCGCAGGCGGAGTTCACCCGGCCACGGAACAGGATCAGTTTCGGGTTCTTGTAAGCCAGGCCGTTCTCCTGGAACACCTGGCCCCAGGTGTCTTCGGTGTCGCCCAGCACCGCGCGCACGAAGTCGGCCTGCTCGTCGTTGGCCGGCGGAGCCTGACGCGATTGCGTGCTGACCGACGGCGCCTGCTCCATCTGGCCGGTCAATTGGCCGAGGATCTGCATCGGGTCCTGGCCGGTGAGCCAGCCGATGCCGACAATCAGCACGATAGCGGTCAGGCTCAGGCCCTTGCCGCCACCGAAGCGCATCCCGCCACCGCCGCCGCCGCTGTCATCGCGGGCATCGACCACGTTGTCGCTGCGTCGGCCTTTTTTCCATAGCATGGGGCAATCCTCTTGTTAACGGTCCGGCAAAAATATGGATGGAGTATGGTCGTAATCAGCGGCAATAGCCTTCGCCGCTGGCGACAATCAGGCAGTCTTTTTTATCGGCCAGCCATTTCAAGCCAGTGGCTGCGCCATCCCCGGCGCGCAGCACCTGCGGGCCGTCCGGGCGGGTGAAGGCGATGCCTTCGTCGGTTGCCTGGCCCTTGAACGTGCCGGACGCATCGGCATCCAGGCCATATTGCATGGTCAGGATGTAATGACCGCGGCCGATGCTGTCGTCCTTGGCGATGCTCAGGTTCAAGCCTTCGACGCCGATCCACTTGCCCACCCATTTATCGGTGGGTGGCGTTTCCGGTACCAGGGTCGCTTGCACGGACGCGGGGGCGGGCTTGGGAGCTTCTTTCGGCGTTTTATCGCAGGCAGAGAGCAAGGCGAGGGCAGACAGGGCAAACAGGATTTTTTTCATAGCGGCAGGGCCTTGATTAAAAAGTGTGCAACGCCGGGGCGCGCGTGCAGGGTTGGACTCAAATCCACTGATTTAGTGCGCTGTTCGCCCGGTGTTTGGTTATGCTCTTGGGGCAGACGCATGCCCGGCTGCTAGATTACTTCGGTTGAGTGCCACCGTATTCAGCTCGCCACACAAGAGAATTCAATGACTGTCAGTACCCCGCTTTCCGGCGTCAACCATCCCTTCAAAGGCATCCTGCTGATTGTGCTGGCGACGTTCCTGTTCTCCAGCCACGACGCCCTGTCCAAATACCTGGCCGGGTTCTACCCGATCGTGATGGTGGTGTGGGCGCGGTACATGGTGCACACCTTGCTGATGGCCGGGATCTTCCTGCCGCAATCGGGCCTGCGCGTGCTGCGCAGCAAGCGGCCGGGGATGCAGGTGGTGCGGGCGTTGTGCTTGTTGGGCACCAGCCTGTTCTTCACCACGGCGCTGCATTACATCCCGTTGGCGGAAGCCACGGCGGTGAACTTCCTTGCGCCGATCCTGGTGACCGCGCTCTCGGTGCCCCTGCTCGGCGAGCATGTCACCCGTGGCCAATGGCTGGCGGTGATCTGCGGGTTTGTCGGCGTGGTGATCATCATCCATCCGGGCGGTGAGCTGTTCACCCCGGCGGTGCTGCTGCCACTGTGCTCGGCGCTGTTCTTCTGCTTCTACCAACTGCTCACGCGCATCCTCAGCCAATACGACAGCCCCACCACCAGCAACTTCTTCGCCGGCCTGTGCAACACCCTGGTGATGAGTGCGATGGTGCCGTTCTTCTGGCAGGTACCGACCCTGTGGCATGGGGTGATGATGCTGGCGCTGGGCACCTGTGGGATGACCGCGCACTTGATGCTCACCCAGGCGTTCCGCTTCGCGGCGCCGGCCTTGCTGGCGCCGTTCGGCTATTGCCAGATCGTGTTTGCGGGGTTGTTGGGTTGGCTGGTGTTCAGCCATACCCCCGACATGACCACGGTGGTCGGTATCGGGGTGATCTGCATGAGCGGCTTGGCCGCTGCCTGGCAGCAGCGGCGGCGTTGATTACACCTCTACCGTAGGAATCTTTCGCGGCGCCATGAAGTACATCCATACCAGTGCGATGAAATACATCGCCGGAATCAGGGTGAACAACAGCGTGTAGTTGTTGTTGGTCACGGTCAGGATATGGCCGACGATCTGGGTCATGAACATGCCGCCGATGGCCGCGCACATGCCGCCGAAGCCGAACACCGTGCTCATCATGTGCTTGGGCGTGTAGTCCATCACCAGGCTCCAGATGTTGGCGGTCCAGGCCTGGTGCGCGCCGATGGCCAGGGAGATGGCGAACACCGCGACCCACAATTGGCTGGAGCCGGCCGCCATGATCACGCCGACGATGCAGCAGGCGAACAAGAGCATCGACAGCAGCCGTGCCTTGATCGAGTTCATCCCGCGACCGATCAGGAACGAGGACAGAATGCCGCCGCCCACGCTGCCGAAGTCGGCGGTGAGGTAGATGATGATCAGCGGAATGCCCATCTGCGTCACGTTGATGCCCAGGTTGTATTGCTGGTTCAGGAATGGCGGCAGCCAGTACAGGTAGAACCAGAACACCGGCGCGGTCAGCGAGTACGCCAGCGCGAAGGCCCAGGTGCCGCGCATGCGCAGGATGCGGCTGAACGGTACGCGGGGTTGTTCCGGCTCGACTTCCTGTTGCACGTAGTCCAATTCGGATTGTTTAACGGTGGGATGCTCTTCCGGGTTGTAGTACTTCAAGCCCCACAACACCAGCCAGATACCCCCGAGCGCCGACATGCACAGGAACGCCGCCTGCCAGCCCCACACGTGCAGGATCAACGGCAGCAGCATGGGCGTCATCATCGCGCCGACGTTGGTGCCGGCGTTGAAGATACCGGTCGCCACCGCGCGCTCGCCGGCCGGGAACCACAGGCGCGTGGTTTTCACGCACGCCGGGTAGTTGGCGGCCTCGGTCAACCCGAGGATAAACCGGCAGACCATGAAGCCGACGGCTGAGGTAGCCAGGCCGTGGGCGCCGGTGGCCAGGCTCCACAGCAGCACCGCGCAGAAAAACACGCGCTTGACGCCTACCCGGTCGATCAAGCGGCCCTGCAGCACAAAGCCGATGGCGTAGCCGACCTGGAACCAGAAGTTGATATTGGCGTAGTCCATCGCCGTCCAGCTCATTTCCTTGGCCAGAATCGGTTGCATCACGCCCAGGGCGGCGCGGTCGATGTAGTTGAGGGTGGTGGCGAAGAACACCAGGGCCAGCATGCCCCAGCGGGTTTTACCCACGGCCAGGGCGCCGCGGATCTTGTCGCCGATGCCGGCGTGCGGGGTGCCGGGGCGCGCGGCCAGGGCGGAATTTTGCAGAGGCATGAGGTCGTACCCGTTTTTGAAATTTTTATGGTGTGATCTGGGTCTTGGTGCAAGGTCGATGGTGCGCAGTGGTTAAAAAGTCGTCAATTCGCCAAAGGGGCATAGTGTTCGATAATCGCACCAAAAACTAACCGGTTCGTACATTTTAATTGCCGCGTGTAGGCTGTGGGCGAATAATTTGCCATAAACAACAATTGCCGGGAGTGACCCATGCAACGTTCCATCGCTACCGTGTCGTTGAGCGGCACCCTGCCGGAAAAGCTCGAAGCCATTGCCGCCGCCGGGTTTGATGGCGTTGAGATCTTTGAAAACGACCTGCTGTACTACGACGGCAGCCCGCGTGAAGTCCGGCAAATGTGCGCCGACTTGGGCATCGCCATTACCTTGTTCCAGCCGTTTCGAGACTTCGAGGGCTGCCGCCGTGATCGTCTGGCGCGCAACCTCGAGCGCGCCGAGCGCAAATTCGATCTGATGCAGGAGCTGGGCACCGACCTGGTGCTGGTGTGCAGTAATGCCTCGGCCGATTGCGTGGGCGATGAACGCATCCTGCTGGACGACCTCAGCCTGCTGGCCGAACACGCGGGCCGCCGTGGCTTGCGAATCGGCTATGAAGCGCTGGCCTGGGGCAAACATGTGAACACCTGGCAGCAAGTGTGGAACCTGGTGCGTCAGGTGGATCATCCCAGCCTGGGTGTGCTGCTCGACAGCTTCCACACCTTATCGCTCAAGGGCGACCCGAGTGCCATCGCCGAGATCCCAGGCGACAAAATCTTCTTCGTGCAAATGGCCGACGCGCCGATCCTGGCCATGGATGTGCTGGAGTGGAGCCGGCATTTTCGCTGCTTCCCCGGCCAGGGTGAGTTCGACCTGGCTGGGTTTCTCGCGCCGATCATCCAGAGTGGCTACACCGGGCCGTTGTCCCTGGAGATTTTCAACGACGGCTTTCGCGCCGCACCGACTCGGGCCAATGCGGCAGATGGTTTGCGCTCGTTGCTGTACCTGGAAGAGAAAACCCGCCAGCGCCTGGCGGCGGAACAACCCGCCGCGCCCGTGGATATCCTGTTCGAGACCCCGGCGGCCAGCGAGTACGACGGCATCGAATTCCTCGAATTTGCGGTGGATGAAAGCCTCGGCGCGAAGCTGACCCATTGGTTGGAACGCCTGGGCTTCGCCAAGGCCGGCCAGCATCGTTCCAAGAACGTGAGACTGTTGCGCCAGGGCGATATCAACCTGATCCTCAATTGCGAACCTTATTCCTTTGCCCACAACTTTTTCGAGGCCCATGGGCCGTCGTTGTGTGCCACGGCGATTCGGGTCAAGGACAGCGCCAAGGCGTTGGAACGGGCGGTGGCCTACAAGGGCCAGCCCTATCGCGGCCTGGTCGGGCCCAATGAGCTGGAGTTGGCGGCCGTGCGCGCGCCGGACGGCAGCTTGATTTACCTGGTGGACCAAAGCGAAGGCGGGCTATACGACACCGATTTCAACCTGCAACCCGTGACCACCAGCGGCGGCTTGCTGCGCATCGACCATATGGCCATGGCCCTGCCGGCCGACAGCCTCGACAGCTGGGTGCTGTTCTACAAAAGCTTGCTGGATTTTGAAGCCGATGACGAAGTGGTGCTGCCCGACCCTTACGGCCTGGTCAAAAGCCGCGCACTGCGCAGCCGCTGCAGTTCGATTCGCCTGCCGCTGAATATTTCCGAGAACCGCAATACCGCCATTTCCCACGCGCTTTCGAGCTATCGCGGCTCGGGCGTGCACCACATTGCCTTCGATTGCGCGGATATTTTCGCCGAGGTGCGCCGGGCCAAGGAGGCCGGGGTGCCGCTGTTGGATATCCCGCTCAACTACTACGACGATTTGGCTGCACGCTTTGATTTCGACGATGAGTTCCTCAGCGAACTGGCGTACTACAACGTGCTGTACGACCGCGACGCCCAGGGCGGTGAGCTGTTTCATGTCTACACCGAAGCCTTCGAGGGCCGGTTTTTCTTCGAGATCATCCAGCGCAAGAACGGCTATGCCGGTTATGGCGCGGCCAACGTGGCGGTGCGTTTGGCGGCGATGGCCAAGTCGCGCAGCGGTGCGGTGCGTCAGGCGCGTTTATAACGGTGGGGAGGTGCTTCCTTCGGGGAGCGCCTCGGCCCATAATCGGGCCTGCATAAAAACGCCGTGAGCGCACTATGACCCTGACTCCCGACCTCTCTGCCGTGTCAGATGCACCGCGCAAGAGTCGCAAGAACAATCCGGAAAAGACCCGCGAGAATATTCTCCAGGAAGCCATTGTCGAGTTCGTTCAGCAGGGCCTGTCCGGCGCCCGCGTGGACGCCATCGCCGAGCGCATCCACACCTCCAAGCGCATGATCTATTACTACTTCGGCAGCAAGGAGCAGCTCTACGTCGAGGTGCTGGAGAAGCTCTACGGCGATATTCGCAACACCGAAACCCGCATGAACCTCACGGCCCTGGAGCCGCGCGAAGCGATCCGCCGGCTGGTGGAGTTCACCTTCGACCACCATGACCAGAACGTGGATTTCGTGCGCATTGTCAGCATCGAAAATATCCACAACGCCGAGTACGTAAAGCGCACCAGTACGATCAAGGACATGAACAGCAAAATTCTTGAGGGGCTCGGTGAGACCCTGCGTCGCGGCGCTGAAATGGGGCTGTTTCGCGAAGGGTTGGAGCCGCTGGATGTGCACCTGTTGATCAACTCGTTCAGTTTTTACCGTGTCTCCAACCGGCATACCTTCAGTGAGATCTTTCAGATTGAACTGTCGGATGAGGCGATCAAGCAGCGGCACCGGGAGATGATCTGCGAGTCGGTGTTGCGTTACCTGCAAGCCTGAGAACTGGCTGTACGCGGTCAATGTGGGAGGGGGCTTGCTCCCGATAGCGGTCTGTCAGCGCAACATGGGGTGGCTGACACACCGCTATCGGGAGCAAGCCCCCTCCCACATTTGGATTTCGGTTTCTACAGTGGCTTATTCATGCTCTGGAAGTGCGCCAACATCCTGCCCGCATCCGCCGCCTCGCCACTGAACAACTCAAACGCCTTCACCGCCTGAAACACCGCCATATTGCCGCCATCCAACGTGCGGCAACCCAAGGCGCGTGCGTCGCGCAGCAACTCGGTTTCCAATGGGAAATACACGATTTCCGCCACCCACAGCCCTGCATGTAATAACGCGGCGGGCACCGGTGTGCCGGGCAGCTTGGCCATGCCCATCGGTGTGGTGTTGACCAGGCCGTCCGCCTCCGCCATGGCGTTGGTCAAGTCGCTGCCGACCTGGGCACGACCGGTGCCAAAACGCCGGGCGAGGTTATCCACAAGCTCGCGGGCGCGGAGGCTGTCCAGGTCAAAAATGCTCAGCTGTTCAACGCCCTCGGCCAGCAGCGCATGCGCCACCGCCGCGCCCGCACCGCCGGCGCCCATCTGCACCACGCGCTGGCGCGGCACGTCATTCAAGTTGCGTCGGAAACCCTCAGCAAACCCCAGGCAATCGGTGTTATGGCCGATGCGCTTGCCGTCTTTGAATACCACGGTGTTGACCGCGCCAATGCCCTTTGCCTCGTCGGACAATTCATCGAGCAAGGGCAGGATCGCCTGCTTGCATGGGTAGGTAATGTTCAAACCGGTGAAGTGCATCTGCTCGGCGGCACGCAGCAGCTCGGGCAGGGCGTGGCTGTCCAGGCCCAGCGTTTCCAGGTCGATCAGGCGATACAGGTAGCGCAGGCCCTGGGCGTCACCTTCCTGCTCATGCAGGGCGGGCGTGCGGGAGGCCTGGATGCCGGCGCCGATCAGGCCGGCGAGAACGCGGGGTTTCATCAGGCGCATCCTTTCAACGAGTGACTGAAATGTTCCAGGGCCAAGTGGTAGCCATGGCTGCCAAACCCGGCCAGCACCGCCTTGGCGATGGGCGAGACAAAGGAGTGATGACGAAACGCCTCACGGGCATGCACGTTGGATAAATGCACCTCGATCACTGGCACTTCGCTGGCCACCAGCGCATCGCGAATCGCCACCGAGGTATGAGTCCAGGCCGCCGGGTTGATCACGATCCCGGCGCAACGTGCGCGGGCGGCGTGGATCCAGTCGAGCAGTTCGCCCTCGTGGTTGGTCTGGCGAAACTCGATGGTCAGCCCGAGCTTCTCCGCGCTGCGCCCACAGAGGGCGGCGATGTCGGCCAGGGTTTCGTGACCATAGGTGGCAGGCTCGCGGGTACCGAGCAGGTTGAGATTGGGGCCGTTGAGCACCAGCACAATGGGTGGCATAGAGGGGTCTCCGCAGTTCTTATTGGTTATGCGGATAAAATGTACTGGTTGGTTAATTTGGTCAATTAAACCTAGCGGATGTGTTCGATTATCGAACTTTTAATCGCTTGTGCGGGGAGGGTCCGCTGGGGAGCGAGCAAACTCGCTCCCCATTTTTTTCAGCGGTGCCCTGCGCTTATCGGCGGGTCAGCAATACACCGGACTCCATATGATGTGTCCACGGAAACTGGTCAAACATTGCGCATTGGGTAATGCGGTGCGTGTCGTGCAACTGCGCGATGTTCGCTGCCAGTGTTTCGGGGTTGCAGGAGATATACAGGATGTTGTCGAAGCGCCGGGTCAGTTCGCAGGTGTCCGGGTCCATGCCGGCGCGGGGCGGGTCGACGAAGACGCTGCCGAATGCGTAGCTTTTCAGGTCGATGCCGTGCAGACGGCGGAACGGGCGCACTTCATTCAGGGCCGCGGTGAGTTCTTCGGCGGAGAGGCGCACCAGGGTGACGTTATCCACGGCATTTTCATCGAGGTTGCTCAACGCCGCATTCACTGAGGTCTTGCTGATTTCAGTGGCCAGCACCTTACGCACGCGGGTCGCCAGCGGCAGGGTGAAGTTGCCGTTGCCGCAGTACAGTTCCAGCAAGTCGTCCGGGCGACCACCCAGGGCGTCGTACGCCCAGTTGAGCATCTTCTGGTTCACCGTGCCGTTGGGCTGGGTGAAGGCGCCTTCGGGTTGGCGGTAGCTGAAGGTGCGGCCACCGACCTCGAGTTTTTCCACCACGTAGTCGCGGCCGATCACATCGCGCTTGCCCTTGGAGCGGCCAATGATGCTCACGTTCAGCTCAGCCGCCAGCTTGTTCGCTGCGGTGTGCCAGTGTTCATCCAGCGGGCGGTGATAGCACAGGGTGATCATCGCGTCGCCGGCCAGGGTGGTGAGGAACTCCACCTGGAACAGTTTGTGGCTCAGGGCGGCACTGGCTTGCCAGGCGGCCTTGAGCTGCGGCATCAACTGGTTGATGCGCTGGCTGGCGATGGGAAACGCTTCGATCAGGATCGGCGTGCGCTTGTCGTCCTGGGCGAACATCGCGTAGTGGCGCTCGCCGCCTTCGCGCCACAGGCGGAACTCCGCGCGCAGGCGGAAGTGCTGCAGCGGCGAGTCGAAAACCTGCGGCTCGGGGGCGTCGAACGGTGCCAGCAGGTCACGCAGGCGCGTGACCTTGTCTTGCAGTTGAGCGGTGTAGTGTGCGGCGTCGAAAGTCATGCGTTGAACCAGCCCAGCTTGATCACGAACAGAATCGACAGAATCACCAGGGCCGGGTTCAGCTCACGGTAGCGGCCCGAAAGCAGCTTGATGGCGGTCCAGGCGATGAAACCGAAGGCGATGCCGTTGGCGATGGAGTAAGTGAAGGGCATCGCCAGGGCGGTGATTACCACCGGCGCGGCCACAGTAATGTCATCCCAGTCGATTTCGGCCAGGCCGGACGTCATCAAGACGGCCACGAATAGCAGCGCCGGCGCGGTGGCGAAGGCCGGTACGCTGGCCGCCAGCGGTGAGAAGAACAGTGCCAGCAGGAACAGAATCGCGACCACGATGGCGGTCAAGCCGGTACGGCCACCGGCGCTCACGCCAGCGGCAGATTCGATGTAGCTGGTGGTGGTCGAAGTACCCAGCAGCGAGCCGGCCATGGCCGCCGTACTGTCGGCGATCAGCGCACGGCCCATTTTCGGCATGTGGCCGTCCTTGCCCATCAGGCCGGCGCGCTTGGCGACGCCGATCAGGGTGCCGGAGTTGTCGAACAGGTCGACGAACAGGAATGCGAAGATCACGCTGACCAGGCCAATGTCCAGCGCGCCCTTGATGTCCAGTTGCAGGAAGGTCGGGGCCAGGGACGGTGGCATCGAGGTCACGCCGCCGAATGGGGTGAAGCCCATCACAATGGACACGATGGTCACCGCCAGGATGCCGATCAGCACCGCACCACGCACGGCCAGGGCTTCCAGCGCCACGATCAGCACGAAACCGAGGGTGGCCAGGATCGGCGCCGGTTGTTTCAGGTCGCCCAGGCCCACCAGGGTGGCCGGATTTGCGACCACGATACCGGCGTTGTGCAAGGCGATCAGCGCCAGGAACAGGCCGATACCGGCGGCAATCGCCGAGCGCAGGGGCAGGGGAATGCTGTTGATGATCCACTCACGGATACGGAAGATCGACAGCAGGAAGAACAGCACCGCCGAAATGAACACCGCGCCCAATGCCACCTGCCAGGTGTGGCCCATGTGCAGGACCACGGTGTAGGTAAAGAAAGCATTGAGGCCCATGCCCGGCGCGAGGGCGATCGGGTAGTTGGCGATCAGGCCCATCACGGTCGAACCGATGGCCGCCGCCAGGCAGGTCGCGACAAATACCGCGCCTTTGTCCATGCCGGTTTCGCCGAGGATGCTCGGGTTCACGAACAGGATGTAGGCCATGGCCAGGAATGTCGTGATACCCGCGAGAATCTCGGTGCGCACGTTGGTGTTGTGGGCTTTGAGTTGAAACAGCTTTTCCAGCATGCCGGCTCCCTGTGACGCTATCTTGCGTCGTGATTTGTTGACCTCTAAGTCAAAGCACAAACTGCGCCAAGCGCTTGTGGCTTCAGAGAGGATCGGAAAAAGCGGCGCATCATACCAGCAGCCGAGGCTGTGTGGCGCATGGCCTTGAGGCATACTGCGCCGACGTTCAACAGCAGGTCATCGACAGCATGAAAAAAGCCAACGCATGGAGTCTAGCTCTGATCCCTTGTCTGGGCCTGTGGCTCGGCGCGGCACCGGTGTGGGGCGCGGCTGCACCGGCGTTGAGCGAGGTGCGGGTGTTCAAGGTCGAATCGGCGAAGTGCAGCGAGGCCATCCCGGACCGTGTACAGACCACCCAGATGTGCGAGCATCGTGGGCCCACGAAGGTCTCGGTGATGGAGGTCGGCCTGGGCAACAGCCCGATGGGCCGCTTCAATGGCGCCGAGTTGAACGGGCAGCGCACGGCGGTGTGCCAGGTGGGCAACATCAGTGAGGCCTGTAACGGCGTGGGCACACTGATGGGCTACATCTATGTGTTTGACCTCAACGTGCAAGCCCAGGGTTGGTTCGAGTTCACCAATACCTCGATCAATCCTCCGCAAAACACCCTGAAAGCCCAGCTCAATATCCGCTGATCAATTGGCTTGAACGCTCAAAACCCTGGGAAGTCGTACCCCTGAGACGGCGATTTCCCTGAACGCCGCGGATGTACATCAACCCGTGAGGTGTTTATGAGCGCGACCCCCAATGGCGCGGCGGCCCAGCCGTTCGTCGCCCACCCGATACGCTTGACCTTGAATGGCCAGGATCGCCAATTGAGTGTGTTGCCCTGGACCACCTTGCTGGACCTGCTGCGCGAACAATTGGACCTGGTCGGCAGCAAAAAGGGCTGCGACCATGGCCAGTGCGGCGCGTGCACTGTATTGCGTGACGGCAAGCGCGTAAACGCCTGCCTGACCCTGGCCGTGATGTGCGACGGCGCCGAGCTGACCACCATCGAAGGCCTGGCCGACGGCGACCAACTGCACCCGATGCAGCAAGCCTTCATCAAGCACGATGCCTTCCAATGCGGCTACTGCACCCCCGGCCAGATTTGCTCGGCGGTCGGCCTGGCCAACGAAGGCCGCGCCCACGACAGTGCCCAGGTGCAGGAATTGATGAGCGGCAATCTGTGCCGCTGCGGTGCCTACAGCAATATCCGCGCGGCCATCGAAGAGGCGCTGCCGGCGTGCAGCAACCGGGGAGGTGAGCAATGAACCCCTTCCATTACAGCAAACCGGCCGACGTGCACGAGGCGGTGCACCTGAGCAGCGCGGCATCGCGCTTTATTGCCGGGGGCACCAACCTGCTGGACCTGATGAAAGAGAACATCAGCCGCCCCGAACACCTGATCGATATCACCGGCTTGCCGCTCAATGCCATCGAAGAAACCGCCGAGGGCGGCCTGCGTATCGGCGCGCTGGTCAGTAATGCCGACCTGGCCTGGCACCCGCTCATCGAGGAGCGTTACCCGTTACTGTCCCAGGCCATTCTTGCCGGGGCCTCGCCGCAACTGCGCAACATGGCCAGTACCGGTGGCAACCTGCTGCAACGCACCCGTTGCTACTATTTCTATGATGCCACGGTGCCGTGCAACAAGCGTGAGCCCGGCAGCGGCTGCCCGGCGCGCACCGGCTTGAACCGCATCCATGCGATCCTCGGCGCCAGCGAGCAGTGCGTCGCCACCCACCCTTCGGACATGTGCGTGGCCCTGGCGGCGCTGGAGGCGCGGGTGCATGTCGAAGGGCGCGGCGGGGCGCGGGTCATCGAGTTCGCCGACTTCCACCGCCTGCCCGGAGATGCACCGCAACGCGACAACCAATTGGCCGACGACGAACTGATCACCGCCATTGAATTGCCTGCCGATAACCTGGCCCGCCACAGCCATTACCTGAAAATTCGCGACCGTGCGTCCTACGCGTTCGCGCTGGTGTCGGTTGCCGCCGCGTTGGAGTTGAACGGCGACGAGATCATCGACGCCCGCCTGGCCCTTGGCGGTGTGGCGCACAAACCCTGGCGCGACCGCGCGGTAGAGGCGTCGCTGATAGGTCGCAGCGTCAGCCGCGAAACCTTCAGTAATGCTGCCGATGCCCTGCTGCAGGATGCCGAGCCGCTGCAACACAACGGCTTCAAAGTCAAGCTGGCGCGCCGCGCAATCATTCGTGCACTGAGCGACGCTGCGGTCGCAGGAGAACAGCCATGAGCGCCATCGGCAAACCCCTGGACCGTGTCGACGGTCTGCTCAAGGTCACCGGCAAAGCGCGTTATGCCGGTGAATTTCCCGAGGACGGCCTGCTGCATGGCAGCGTGGTGTCGAGCACCATCGCCAAAGGCCGTGTCCTGCGCATCGATGCCTCCAGGGCTTTGGCACTGCCGGGTGTGGTGGAGGTCATTCATCACCTCAATCGCCCGAAAATCGCCAGCTACGACGATGCCTTCGCCGATGCGGATGCTGCCGACGGCTCGCCATTTCGCCCGCTGTATAACGACCGCGTGCTCTACAGCGGCCAGCCCCTGGCCCTGGTGATCGCCGATAACCTGGAGTTGGCGCGGCATGCCGGCTCGCTGGTCGACATCGAGTACGCGGCGGAAGGTTTCGAAACCGACCTGATCGCCCAGCAGCAATCGGCTCACCCTTCACCTCAGACGCCGCCCGGGCCGCGTGGCAACTTCCAGGCCGAATGGGCCGGTGCCGCCATCAGCCTCGATCTGCACTACAGCACGCCCATCGAACACCATAACCCGATGGAACCCCACGCCAGCACCGTGCTGTACCAGCCCGACGGCACCCTGCATATCCACGACAAAACCCAGGGCCCGCAGAACTGCCAGGCGTATGTGCAAAAAGTCTTTGGCCTGGACAAAAGCCAGGTACGCATCTTCGCCGCGTTCGTCGGTGGCGCCTTTGGTTCGGGCCTGCGCCCGCAGTACCAATTGCCGCTGGCGGTGATGGCATCGCTGGCGCTCAAGCGCTCGGTGCGCGTGACCCTGACCCGCCAACAGATGTTCACCTTCGGCTACCGCCCGCGCACCTTGCAGCGCTTGCAGATGGGCGCCGCCGCCAACGGGCGCTTGCTGGCCCTGGGGCATACCGCGATTGGCCAGACTTCGCGCTTCGAGGATTTCAGCGAACACGTGGTGGAATGGAGCGGCATGCTCTACCACTGCGATAACGTGCAATTGACCTACAAACTGGTGCCGCTGGACGTCTTCACCCCACTGGACATGCGCGCTCCCGGCGCCGCCCTGGGCGTGATCGGCCTGGAATGCGCCATGGACGAACTGGCCTGCGCCCTGGCCATCGACCCGGTGCAACTGCGCCTGATCAACTACGCCGAACGTAACCAGAACGAAGACAAGCCCTGGTCGAGCAAAGCCCTGCGCGAGTGTTACAGCGAAGGTGCCGAGCGTTTTGGTTGGAGCCAGCGCAACCCCGAACCACGCAGCATGCGCGACGGCCGCCAGTTGATCGGCTGGGGCATGGCCGGTGGTGTGTGGGAAGCCATGCAGATGAAAGCCAGCGCCAAGGCGCGCCTCGATACGAGCGGCAAACTCACCGTCAGCAGCGCCACCACCGATATCGGCACGGGCACCTACACCGTTATGACCCAGATCGCGGCGCAGGCCAGCGGTGTGGCGATGGAGGACGTGGTGTTTCTGCTCGGTGATTCCTCACTGCCTACCGCGCCGCTGCAAGGCGGTTCGTTTACCGTGTCGTCCGTCGGCACCGCCGTGCAGCAAGCCTGCGAGGCCTTGACCGCCAAACTGCTGGCCGTTGCCCGGCAGACCTACCCGGTGTTCAAGGATGCCGAGTCCGTGCGCTTTGAAGACGGCCAACTGCACACCGGCGACGTGAGTGTGTCGTTGGCCCAACTGGTCAAGGACAGCGGCGAGGACGCGCTTGAGGTGCAGATAGACAGCGAGCCCGACAAGAAGCGCGAGGGCTATGCCACGGCGACCCACTCGGCGGTGTTCGTCGAAGTACGGGTAGATGAAGACTTGGGCACCATCAAGGTCAGCCGCGTAGTCAGCGCGATTGCGGCCGGGCGCGTGGTCAACCCGAAAATGGCGCGCAGCCAGATCCTCGGCGGGGTGGTGTGGGGCATCGGCATGGCGCTGCACGAAGAGACCCAGGTCGACCATCAGCTGGGTCGCTACATGAACCACAGCCTGGCCGAGTACCACATCCCGGTGAATGCCGATATCGGTGAGATTGACGTGGTGTTTGTCCAAGAGCACGACGAAATCGTCAATGCGCTCGGGTCCAAGGGCGTGGGCGAAATCGGCATTGTCGGGGTGGCGGCGGCGGTGGCGAATGCGATCTATCACGCCACTGGCAAGCGGGTTCGGGAGTTTCCGATCACCCTGGACAAAGTGCTCTAAAACACACCGCGTAACTCATGTGGGAGGGGGCTTGCTCCCGATGACGGAGTATCAGTCGAGGATGATGTGACTGATCTACCGCTATCGGGGGCAAGCCCCCTCCCACATTTATCCTGTTCAAGGCTCAGGTTATGCGGTGGGCTTCAGCCCGGGCTCTTCCACCGGCACATGCATCCGGTCTCGATTCGCCAGGGTCGGGAACAGCTTGATCCACACCCCGGTCACCACCAGCGTACCAATCCCACCCATGACGACGGCGGGCACGGTGCCGAACCAATGGGCGGTGATCCCTGATTCGAACTCACCCAATTGATTGGAAGCACCGATAAACAGGCCGTTGACTGCGCTGACCCGGCCGCGCATCTCATCCGGCGTTTCCAACTGCACGAACGAAGCCCGGATCACCATGCTGATCATATCCGCCGCGCCCAGCACCACCAGCACCCCCAGGGAAAACCAGAACGAGGTCGACAGCCCGAACGCGATGGTTGCCACGCCGAACACCCCGACTGCGGTGAACATCACGCGGCCGACCTTGCGGTCCACCGAGAAACGCGCCAGCCACAACGACATCAACAGCGCCCCCACCGCTGGTGCCGAGCGCAACAGGCCCAGGCCCCAGGGGCCGGTCAGCAGGATGTCCTTGGCGAACACCGGCAACAACGCGGTGGCGCCGCCCAGCAGCACGGCAAACAGGTCCAGGGAAATGGCGCCGAGGATGTCCGGCCGGCTGCGGATAAAGCGAATCCCGGCCAGCAGCGAATCCAGGGTGGCCTTGCCTTTGTTCAGCGGCGTCTGGCGCGCAGGCAGGTTCAGGGTCAAGCCGCAGGCGATCAGGTACAGCACCACCGTCGGGCCGTACACCCAAACGCTGCCGAACGCATAGAGCAAACCACCGAGGGCCGGGGCGACGATGGTCGCCAATTGCTGGGCCGATTGCGACGAGGCCACGGCCCGGGGGAATAGCGCGCTGGGCACGATACTCGGCAGCAATGCCTGGGTGGTGGGCATTTCGAATGAACGCGCGGCGCCCAGCAGGAAAGCGAGGATGAAGATCATCTCGCGGGTCACGTTGCCGGTCAGGCCGCCAATGGCCAGGGACAGGGCAATCAGCGCCTGTACGGTCTGGCAGATGGCAGCGACTTTGCGTCGCTCATAGCGATCGGCCACATGCCCGGTGTGCAGCATGAACAGCACGCGCGGCACGAACTCCACCAGGCCGACCAGCCCCAGGTCCAGCACATTGCCAGTCAGTTGGTAGAGGTTCCAGCCGATGGCCACGGTCAGCATCTGGAAGCCGCTGGCGGTAAAGATCCGCGCCAGCCAGAACGCGATGAAGGGGCGGTGGTGACGTAACAGCAACGCAGGTTCACTAGGCATTGGGAGTACAGGTCGAGACCGAAAGGAATGGCGAGATTAGCATTGTGTTGTAACAAATAGTTGCAATAACCCTGGTGAGGCAAGCTGTCACGCGGCAAAAGACCACACAACCGGGCAGCGCAAATGGGACTACTCTTTCAACGATGCTTGATCCAGATCAACACCCGCACCGGGATTGTTCTGGCGGCCGAAAGGCCAGATTCCCTACGTGACGGGTAAAAAAAGAAACGAATTGAAATTCGTCACACTCCATATCCGTGGGGGCAGTGGGTGCAGGCTCCGAGCCCGCAGCCGGTATTACCTGACAGAGGAAGACTTATGTTCGGTTTGGAGGCGCTAGATCTCGCCCGAATTCAATTTGCGTTCACCATCTCGTTTCACATCCTGTTCCCGGCGATCACCATCGGCCTGGCCAGTTACCTTGCGGTGCTGGAGGGTTTGTGGCTCAAGACCCGTAACGACACTTACCGCGACCTCTACCATTTCTGGTCGAAGATCTTTGCCGTCAACTTCGGCATGGGCGTGGTCTCCGGCCTGGTCATGGCGTATCAGTTCGGCACCAACTGGAGCCGCTTCTCCGACTTCGCCGGCGCCGTCACCGGGCCGCTGCTGACGTACGAAGTGCTCACCGCCTTCTTCCTCGAGGCGGGTTTCCTTGGCGTGATGCTGTTCGGCTGGAACAAGGTAGGGCGCAACCTGCACTTCTTCTCCACCGTGATGGTGGCTATCGGTACGCTGATCTCGACCTTCTGGATCCTCTCATCCAATAGCTGGATGCAGACGCCCCAAGGCTTTGAAATCGTTGATGGCCGAGTGATCCCCACCGATTGGTTCGCCGTGGTCTTCAACCCATCGTTCCCCTACCGCCTGGCGCACATGGCTACTGCGGCCTTCGTGGCCACGGCGTTCTTCGTCGGCTCGTCGGCGGCCTGGCACCTGCTGCGCGGCAAGGACAATCCGGCGATCCGCAAGATGCTCTCGATGGCGATGTGGATGGCCTTGATCGTCGCGCCCATCCAGGCGGTGATCGGCGACTTCCACGGCCTCAACACCTTGAAGCACCAGCCGGCAAAAATTGCCGCGATTGAAGGCCACTGGGAAAACATCGGCAATGAACCCACACCGCTGATCCTGTTCGGCTGGCCGGACATGAAGGCTGAAAAAACCAAGTACGCGGTGGAAATTCCCTACCTGGGCAGCCTGATCCTGACCCACTCGTTGGATAAACAGGTGCCGGCGCTCAAGGAATTCCCGCCTGAAGACCGTCCTAATTCGACCGTGGTGTTCTGGTCGTTCCGGGTCATGGTCGGCCTGGGCTTCCTGATGATCTTCACCGGGTTGTTCAGCCTGTGGCTACGCCGGGGCGACAAGATGTATACGTCCAAGCCGTTCCTGTACCTGGCCTTGTGGATGGGCCCGTCCGGCCTGATCGCGATTCTCGCTGGCTGGTTCACCACCGAAATCGGTCGCCAGCCGTGGGTGGTCTACGGGCTGATGCGCACGGCGGATGCGTCCTCCGGGCATAGCCTGGCGCAGATGACCATCACCCTGGTGCTGTTTGTGGTGGTGTACTTCGCGCTGTTCGGTGCGGGCCTGGGTTACATGATGCGTCTGGTGCGCAAAGGGCCTGTGATTCACGAAGTCACTGAGCCGACCCATGGTGGTCCTGGCCAGAAACGCACACCGGCCCGTCCGCTGTCCGCTGCCGATGATGGCACCGACAACGATCACGACGACATCCAGCACAAGGGGAATTGAGATGGGCATTGATCTGCCGCTGATCTGGGCTGTGATCATCATTTTCGGGATCATGATGTACGTGGTCATGGACGGTTTCGACCTGGGGATCGGCATCCTGTTTCCGTTCGTACCGGGCAAGACCGACCGCGACGTCATGATGAACACCGTGGCACCGGTGTGGGACGGCAATGAAACCTGGCTGGTATTGGGCGGCGCGGGACTGTTTGGTGCGTTCCCGCTGGCCTATTCCGTGGTGTTGTCGGCGTTGTACCTGCCGCTGATCCTGATGCTGATCGGACTGATTTTTCGTGGCGTGGCCTTTGAGTTCCGCTTCAAGGCCAAGGACCACAAGCGTCACCTGTGGGACAAGGCGTTTATCGGCGGTTCGCTGACGGCCACGTTCTTCCAGGGCGTGGCGCTGGGGGCGTTTATCGATGGGATTCCGGTGGTCAACCGCCAGTTCGCCGGAGGCTCGCTGGACTGGCTCACGCCGTTTACGATGTTCTGTGGCGTGGCACTGATCGTGGCGTATGCGCTGCTCGGCTGCACCTGGCTGATCATGAAGACCGAAGGCAAGTTGCAGGAACAGATGCACAACCTGGCGCGGCCGCTGGCCTTCGTGGTGCTGGCGGTGATCGGTATCGTGAGTATCTGGACACCGCTGACCCACCCGGAAATCGCTTCGCGCTGGTTCACCCTGCCGAACCTGTTCTGGTTCCTGCCGGTGCCGGTGCTGGTACTGGTGACCATGTACGGGCTGATCCGCGCCGTGGCACGCAATGCGCACTACACGCCATTCCTGCTGACGCTGGTACTGATCTTCCTGGGTTATAGCGGCCTGGGGATCAGCCTGTGGCCGAACATCATCCCACCGTCGGTATCGATCTGGGACGCCGCCGCACCGCCGCAAAGCCAGGGCTTCATGCTGGTGGGCACCTTGTTCATCATCCCGTTCATCCTGGGCTACACCTTCTGGAGCTACTACGTGTTCCGCGGCAAGGTCACCCACGAAGACGGTTATCACTAGGAGGGTCGCGACATGGCGGGCAAACCTTCGTTGCACGACATCGAACAGGCCGAGAAACAGCCGCTGTGGCGGCGCCTTGGGTGGTTGGCGATGATCTGGACCGGCAGTGTGCTAGCCCTGTTTATCGTCGCCAGCCTGATGCGCATGTTCATGAATGCGGCGGGCCTTACCACACACTGACATCCCGATCCGGGCCTTGCGGTCCGGCTCTTTCAGCCCTGTTCTTCTATAGAAGGCAGGGCTTTTTTTATTTGCGCGCCTTGAGAATGACGAACTTGGGCGTGGCCGCCACCTGTTCGACGCCACGGAACAGGCGCGCCAATTTGCTGTGATAACCCAGGTGACGGTTGCCCACGATATACAACGCGCCGCCTACCACAAGGGCTTCCCGTGCCTGCTGGAACATGCGCCAGGCGAGGAAATCGCCCACCACCTGCTGCTGGTGGAACGGCGGGTTGCACAGCACCACGTCCAACGACTGCGCTTGCTGGCCGGCCAGGCCGTCGCCAGCACTCACGATCACGTCACGTGCCCCCAGGGCGGCCTGCCAATTCTCGGTGGCTGACTGCACCGCCATGAACGACTCATCCACCAGGGTGTACTGCGCGTCGGGGTTGTGCAGCGCGCTGGCAATCGCCAATACGCCGTTGCCGCAGCCCAGGTCCGCCACGCGGGCGTTGCCCAGGTTGTTCGGCAAGTGGGGCAGGAAGGCGCGCGTGCCGATGTCCAGGCCTTCGCGGCAGAACACATTGGCATGGTTGAGCAATTCGATGGCCGGTGTATCCAGCGTGTAGCGGGTAGGGTAGGGCGATACTGGCGCCGGTCGATCGGCAACGCTGGCGATCAGCAGCCGGGCCTTTTTTACCGCCAGCGTGGCGTGCATCGGCCCGATATAACGTTCCAGCAGCTCGCCAGCGGCGCGTGGCAAGTGTTTGAGCATGGCCCCGGCGATCACTTCGGCGCCCGGCGCCAACTGCCCGTGCAGCCGAATCAACTGTTCTTCCAGCAGCGCCAGGGTTTTTGGCACCCGGAGCAGCACCCGATCGAAAGGCCCGACCGGCACCTGGCTGGCCGGCACGAACGTCACCGCATCAAACGCTTTGCCGTTGCGCACCAGGTTTTTCTCCAGGCCCTGGGCGGCGAGGAACGAGTCCCCGCTGGAGGTCACCTGCACCTGGCCTTCAAGGCTGGCCGCGAGCGCACCGAAGCTGTCATTGAGCACCAGCACACGGGTTGCCGCGTTGGGTTGCTGGCTGGCGAGATGGCTGAGCAGGTACTCATCGGCGGCATCGAAGGCTTGCAGCGGGTCATTGGATTGCTCGGGCTGACGAATCAAATCGAGTTGGGCGAAAGGGCTGTCAAGCAGGGGCATGGCGGGGGAGGCTCTGGGTAATCGACGGAACCGTCTAAGTGAACAGCGAAGCAACCTCTGAAAGGGCAGCATCAACACTCAGAATTGGCCGTAAATGTTACTTTTTTTTGACTGCGATGACATGCGGTGTTTCTTGTCAGGGCTAAAACAGTCCTGCTTTAGAGGCGCTGAGCACGGCCTGGATCTTATTGTGAACCCCCAACTTCTTGAAGGAACTGCTGATATGAAAGCCTATCGTGCGCTCGGACAGGCAGAGAATCGCGGCAATCTCGGAAGCGGTCTTGCCCATGGCGGACCACTTGAGCACTTCCGTTTCGCGTGCCGTTAACTTGCTGGGCGCGTTGACATGGGTTTTGTCGGCGTATTTTTTTGCCACGACCGCATGCATCGCATGGCAGAGCCACAACACTTGCCCGGCTTTTTCGTAAAGCTCTTCAGGGCTGACCTCGTCTTTGTCACGCGCCAGGGTCAGCATGCTGAACACACCCCGGAAGTCATGGACCGCTTGGGTCCAGCCTAAGTGAACGCCAAACGATCGGGCCAATTCCCACAAATGAGGGGCGTTCCTAAAGGTCTTCTTGTCCCAGACAACGGGCAGCACACTATTTTTACAATGGGCTACAACGGGATCTATATCGAAGAAGTGCGCTTGTTGGTAAAGACTCCTCCATTCAATTGGATGATTACTAAGGTGAACGGGCGTTGTTTGATTGCTTTGGGCTTGGGGACTCATCGTAAATGAGCAATATCGGAATCCCAGTTCGTAGGTGTGGTTGACGACCATTTCAAACACGCTGGTGATTTCATTCTCGTCTTCCAGCTTGGGCAGCCGTGTATTTCGCCATCTGACCATCGGTAACTCTCCATAGGTTTCCATGTGCCTTGGGTACGCCCGGATCCCAATGCTGCTCGAAACCAAGTGTAGGAGAACTCCTACAATTGAGCCTTAAAATGTTTTCATTTGTTGGCTTGTTTTAGGCCTTCAACGCTGAACAAGGAGTCAGCTTTTGTAGGCGTTAGTGGGGGAGGGCTTGTTTTTTCAAGAGCTTGTAAATGCTGTCAAAATGACATCTCTTGCAGGCTCGACTTCAACTTGTGGTGTACTGCAAGTGCGTTAATAGCGAAATATTTAGTTCGATGCAGCGCGGCGCTGATTTGCCACTTTTGTCATAACGCTGAAACAGCGTCGCCGTTGGGATGGCGGTAATGCCAGTACAAATCAACGGTGTTTGCGCGGCCTGCTTTGGGGGACACTAAGGCTCTGTGCAAAACGGAGCCTCCCATGACGGCCAGTGCTGAAAAATTTACCCGCCAGACCTTGCTCGACGTGCAATCGCTGACCCCCAGTCTCTTCACCCTGCGTACCACGCGCGACGCCGGTTTTCGGTTTACCGCCGGCCAGTTCGTGCGCCTGGGCGTCACCAGGGCGGATGGCAGTACCGTATGGCGCGCTTACTCCATCGTGTCTTCGCCGTTTGACGAACACCTCGATTTCTTTTCCATTGTTGTTCCGGGGGGCGAGTTCACCAGTGAGTTAAGCCGTCTTAAGGTGGGCGATACCTTGCTGGTGGAGCGCCAGGCCACCGGTTTCCTGACCTTGAACCGCTTTGTAGACGGGCGTGATCTGTGGCTGTTGGGCACCGGTACCGGTGTGGCGCCGTTCCTGTCGATCCTGCAGGATTTCGAGGTATGGGAGAAATTCGAGCGTATCGTCCTGGTGTACAGCGCCCGAGAGGCCAAGGAGCTGGCGTACCAATCGCTGATCACTGAACTGGGCGAGCGTGAATACCTGGCCGACTATGCCCACAAGCTCACCTACATCCCTATCGTCACCCGTGAACGGCATCCGGGCGCGTTGAATGGGCGCATCACCACGTTGATCGAGAACGGCGAACTGGAGAGCGCAGCCGGCGTCGCGCTGACCCCGGAGCATTCCCGCGTGCTGATTTGCGGCAATCCGCAGATGGTCGACGACACTCGCCAGTTGCTCAAACAGCGCGACATGCAACTGAGCCTGAGCCGACGCCCGGGCCAGGTGGCGGTGGAAAACTACTGGTAAAAAAAAGGCGCCTCACGAGGCGCCTTTTACGTTGAGCCGCAGCTCAGAGCGGTTTGTCATTCTGTGCCTTGAGCAGATCGCGGATCTCGCCCAGCAGCACCTCTTCCTTTGTCGGCGTCGGCGGCAAGCTCGGGGCTACGGCCTCTTCGCGCTTGAGGCGGTTGATGGCCTTTACACCCATGAAGATGGCGAAAGCGACGATCAAAAAGTCGACCACGCTCTGGATGAACTTGCCGTACGCCAGCACCACGGCGGGTACATCGCCTTGCGCGGCTTTAAGCGTGATTGCCAGGTCGCCGAAGTCCACGCCACCGATCAACAGGCCGAGCGGCGGCATCACCACGTCCCCTACAAATGAGGAAACAATTTTGCCGAACGCGGCGCCGATGATGATACCGACGGCCATGTCGACCACATTACCTTTGACCGCAAAGGCCTTGAACTCACTGATCACGCCCATAAGTTATTCCTTGTTACAGATGAGAAGGGTGGAGGTCAGTGTAAGTCAGTCGTAGCGGGCTAGCGCGACACAACCGTTAACACTGTTGGTTTTTATCGACACATTAAATCGCAATTAGTTTGCAAAGTGCCACCAATCGCGCGCGAAATACGCCGTATTTCAGCGGGTTACCATATTTTTTTCTCAATCGGCCCTGTGGTGTTTTTCTATTTATCTTCTGACCCGCAGGTCACTAGCCTCTGGCAAGCACAACTGAATGTGCACTAAAAAAACCAGAGGAAACCTTGATGAACATTTCAATCAACCGCAGGCCCGTGTCCGCGCGCCATGCGCTGGCGTTGGTGACCGCCAGCCTGCTGACCCTCTCCGTACAAGCCGCCAACCTGACCCGCGATAACGGCGCCAACGTTGGGGATAACCAGAATTCGCAGACCGCCGGCGCCAATGGCCCTGTGCTGCTGCAGGATGTCCAACTGATTCAGAAGCTGCAGCGCTTCGACCGCGAACGCATCCCCGAGCGCGTGGTTCACGCTCGTGGTACGGGCGCCCATGGCACGTTCACCGTCACCGACAACCTCAGCGACCTGACCAAGGCCAAGGTGTTCGCCGCCGGTGAAGCCACGCCGGTATTCGTGCGCTTCTCGGCCGTGGTCCACGGTAACCATTCCCCCGAGACCCTGCGCGACCCACGGGGCTTCGCGACCAAGTTCTACACCGCCGAAGGCAACTGGGACTTGGTCGGCAATAACTTCCCGACCTTCTTCATTCGCGATGCCATCAAGTTCCCGGACATGGTCCACGCGTTCAAACCGGACCCGCGTACTAACCTGGACGACGACTCGCGTCGTTTCGACTTCTTCTCCCATGTTCCAGAATCCACTCGTACACTGACCGAGCTGTACTCGGACTCCGGCACGCCGGCCAGTTATCGGGAAATGGACGGCAATGGCGTACATGCCTACAAGTTGATCAACGCCAAGGGCGAAGTGCACTACGTCAAGTTCCACTGGAAGAGCCTGCAAGGCATCAAGAATCTTGATCCCAAGCAAGTCACCGAAGTGCAAGGGCGTGACTACAGCCACATGACCAACGACTTGGTCACCCACATCAACAAGGGCGACTTCCCCAAGTGGGACTTGTATGTGCAGGTGTTGAAACCTGAAGACTTGGCCAAGTTCGATTTCGACCCGCTGGATGCCACCAAGATCTGGCCGAATGTGCCGGAGCGCAAAGTCGGGCAAATGGTGCTCAACCGCAACCCGGCCAATGTGTTCCAGGAGACCGAACAAGTGGCGATGGCCCCGGCCAACCTGGTGCCGGGTATCGAACCGTCGGAAGACCGCCTGTTGCAAGGGCGGGTGTTCTCCTACGCCGATACGCAAATGTACCGCCTGGGCGCCAACGCGCTGCAACTGCCGATCAACGCGCCACGGGTGACCGTCAACAACGGTAACCAGGACGGTGCGCTGAATTTCGGCAAGACCACCACCGGCGTGAACTACCAGCCAAGCCGCCTGCTGCCACGGGATGAGCCGCAAACTGCGCGCTACAGCCAATCGCCGCTGTCGGGCAGCACCCAGCAGGCGAAGATCCAGCGTGAGCAGAACTTCAAGCAGGCCGGTGACTTGTATCGCTCCTACAGCAAGAAAGAGCGTCAGGACCTGATCGACAACTTCGGCGGCTCGCTGGCGACCACGGACGATGAGAGCAAGCACATCATCCTCTCGTTCCTCTACAAGGCCGATCCGGAATACGGCACCGGCGTGGCCAAGGTGGCCAAGGGCGACCTGGCTCGTGTGAAAGCACTGGCTGAAAAACTGAGCGACTAACCGCGCCCTCCTGTAGGAGCGAGCTTGCTCGCGAAGAACTCAAAGGCAACGCATTTATCCAGGATGCACGCGTTATCGTTGACGTTTTTCGCGAGCAAGCTCGCTCCTACAAGGGGATATTTCTCAAGGATTTTGATCATGCGTACGTTCATATGGGCACTTCTGGCCGGCTGTTCGTTCAGTGTGCTGGCCGAACAACCCCCCTCCAATGACCCTGGTGCGCTCAAGGCGCAGCTTCAGGACTACTATTTCGACGCCGCCCGTCGTGGCGATCTCGACATGCTCAACACTTTCATTGAATCGGGCTACGCCCTGAATACTCAGGACGACAAGGGCTACACTGCCCTGATCCTGGCCGCCTATCACGGCGAAGGTGCCTACGTGGAGCGTTTGCTCGCCGCCGGTGCCGACGCGTGCGTGCAGGACAAACGCGGCAACACTGCGCTCATGGGAGCCATCTTCAAAGGCGAGCTGAGCATCGCCCAGCGCTTGCTGGCAACCGACTGTAACCCTGACCAACGCAATGGCGCGGGGCAGACCGCCGCCATGTACGCCGGGCTGTTCAAGCGGGTCGAACTGCTGGGCGAATTGAAGGCCAAAGGCGCCGATCTCAACGCCGAAGACCCCATCGGTAACACGGCTTCACGCTTGGCCAACGGCGAAATCCGGACCCCGGCGCCGCGCTGAGCTATCATCGCGGTTTTTCGGTTGGAGGTTCTCGAATGGCCAAGGCCAAGCGCATGTACGGCTGCACGGAGTGCGGCGCGACCTTTCCCAAGTGGGCGGGCCAGTGCGGCGAGTGCGGTGCGTGGAACACCCTGACTGAAACCATGATTGAAAGCGGCGGCGCTGCGGCCCCTGCCGGGCGCACCGGCTGGACCGGGCAACAAGCGCAGATCAAGACCTTGGCCGAAGTCAGCGTCGAAGAGGTGCCGCGCTTCTCCACGGCCTCCGGTGAGCTGGACCGGGTATTGGGCGGTGGCCTGGTGGACGGCTCCGTCGTGTTGATCGGCGGCGACCCAGGCATCGGTAAGTCCACGATCCTGCTGCAAACGCTGTGCAGCATCGCCAGCCGCATGCCGGCGCTGTACGTCACCGGCGAGGAATCCCAGCAACAAGTGGCGATGCGCGCTCGTCGTCTGGGCTTGCCCCAGGACCAACTGCGGGTCATGACCGAAACCTGCATCGAAACCATCATCGCCACGGCGCGGATCGAGAAGCCAAAGGTCATGGTGATCGACTCGATCCAGACGATTTTCACCGAGCAACTGCAATCTGCCCCTGGCGGCGTCTCCCAGGTGCGTGAAAGTGCGGCGCTGTTGGTGCGCTACGCCAAGCAGAGCGGTACGGCGATCTTCCTGGTGGGCCACGTGACCAAGGAAGGCGCGCTGGCCGGGCCGCGCGTGCTGGAACACATGGTGGATACCGTGCTGTATTTCGAAGGTGAATCCGATGGCCGCCTTAGGTTGCTGCGGGCGGTGAAAAACCGCTTCGGCGCGGTGAACGAGTTGGGTGTGTTCGCCATGACTGACCGGGGGCTGAAAGAAGTCTCCAATCCATCGGCGATTTTTCTTACCCGCGCCCAGGAAGAAGTCCCCGGCAGCGTGGTGATGGCGACGTGGGAAGGCACCCGGCCGATGCTGGTGGAGGTCCAGGCGCTGGTGGATGACAGCCATCTGGCCAACCCTCGCCGGGTCACACTTGGACTGGATCAAAACCGCCTGGCGATGCTGCTGGCAGTGTTGCACCGCCATGGGGGTATTCCGACCCACGACCAGGACGTGTTCCTTAACGTGGTCGGCGGGGTCAAGGTGTTGGAGACCGCGTCTGATCTGGCGCTGATGGCGGCGGTGATGTCCAGCCTGCGTAACCGGCCCTTGCCCCATGATTTGCTGGTGTTTGGTGAAGTGGGCCTGTCGGGCGAAGTGCGCCCGGTGCCCAGTGGCCAGGAGCGCTTGAAGGAAGCGGCCAAGCACGGCTTCAAACGCGCGATCGTGCCCAAGGGCAACGCGCCAAAGGAAATGCCGTCGGGGTTGCAGGTGATTGGGGTCACGCGCCTGGAGCAAGCCTTGGATGCACTGTTCGAATAATCAACAACACCGCAAAACCAATGTGGGAGGGGGCTCGCCCCCGATAGCAGTGTGTCAGGCACATATAGGTCACTGATACACCGCCATCGGGAGCAAGCCCCCTCCCACATTTTGATCTGTGTTGGCTTCTAGCTTTCCAGCAATGCCGAATAGGCAAATTGTAGCCCTACGCCATCATTCGGCAGTTATTTCTGCTTTTTTTGCGCCGGCAAGGCTCTAGACCAACGTAGGGGGGTGGCCTTTAAGGCCAACAGCGCTAAACTCGGGCTGGCTGTCCTTTCTGTCCACCCTGGCTGGAATATAAAAATGAAAAATAATAATAGCCTGCTACGCCATCTACCCTGGCTGGTGCTGGCAATCGTAGGAGCGTGCGCCCTTGGCGTAGTGGCCTTGCGCCGCGGCGAGGCGATCAACGCCTTGTGGATTGTGGTCGCTGCAGTGGCCATCTACCTGGTTGCGTACCGTTACTACAGTCTGTTCATCGCCAATAACGTGATGCAACTGGACCCACGGCGGGCCACCCCCGCAGTGATCAACAACGATGGTCTGGACTATGTGCCGACCAACAAACACATCCTTTTCGGTCACCACTTTGCGGCGATTGCCGGCGCAGGCCCTCTGGTCGGCCCGGTATTGGCGGCGCAGATGGGTTACCTGCCCGGCACCCTGTGGCTGATCGCCGGCGTGGTGCTGGCCGGTGCGGTGCAGGATTTCATGATCCTGTTCCTGTCCACCCGGCGTAACGGCCGTTCCCTGGGCGACATGGTCCGCGAAGAAATGGGCCGCGTGCCGGGGACCATCGCGCTGTTTGGCTGCTTCCTGATCATGATCATCATCCTCGCGGTGCTGGCGCTGATCGTGGTCAAGGCCCTGGCCGAGAGCCCGTGGGGCATCTTCACGGTGATGGCGACCATCCCGATCGCGATGTTCATGGGCATCTACATGCGCTACATCCGCCCGGGGCGCATCGGTGAAATCTCGATCATCGGCGTGCTGTTGCTGCTCGGTTCGATCTGGCTGGGCGGGCAGATTGCCGCTGACCCGGTCTGGGCCAAGGCCTTCACCTTCACCGGGATCCAGATCACCTGGATGCTGATCGGCTATGGTTTCGTCGCGGCAGTGTTGCCGGTGTGGCTGATCCTGGCACCGCGTGACTACCTGTCGACCTTCCTGAAGATCGGCACCATCATCGCCCTGGCGATTGGCATCCTGGTCACCATGCCTGACCTGAAAATGCCGGCGCTCACCCAGTTCATCGACGGCACGGGCCCTGTGTGGAAGGGCGGCCTGTTCCCGTTCCTGTTCATCACGATCGCCTGTGGCGCGGTCTCCGGCTTCCATGCGCTGATTTCCTCGGGCACCACGCCCAAGCTACTGGCCAATGAAGGCCACGCCCGTTACATCGGTTACGGCGGCATGCTGATGGAGTCATTCGTGGCCATCATGGCGATGGTTGCCGCGTCGGTGATCGAGCCTGGCGTGTACTTCGCCATGAACAGCCCGGCGGCGATCGTCGGCAGCGACGTTGTTACCGTGGCGCAGACCGTCAGCAGCTGGGGCTTTGCAATCACCCCCGAGGCGCTGTCGGCCGTGGCCCACGACATCGGTGAAACCACCATTCTGGCGCGTGCCGGCGGTGCGCCGACCCTGGCGGTCGGTATCGCGCAGATCCTGCACAGCGTACTGCCGGGTGAAAACACCATGGCGTTCTGGTACCACTTTGCGATCCTGTTCGAAGCGCTGTTCATCCTGACGGCGGTTGACGCCGGTACCCGTGCCGGTCGCTTCATGCTGCAGGACCTGCTCGGCTCCTTCGTGCCATCGCTCAAACGCACCGAATCCTGGACCGCCAACCTGATCGCCACCGCCGGTTGTGTGGCAATGTGGGGTTACCTGCTGTACCAGGGCGTGATCGATCCACTGGGTGGCATCAACACCTTGTGGCCGTTGTTCGGTATCTCCAACCAGATGCTGGCGGGTATCGCGCTGATGCTGGCCACGGTTGTGCTGATCAAAATGAAGCGCCAGCGCTACATTTGGGTGACCTTGCTGCCGGCGGTCTGGCTGCTGATCTGCACCACCACGGCGGGCTTCATCAAGTTGTTCGACGCCAACCCGGCGATCGGCTTCCTGTCGCTGGCGAAGAAATACAGTGATGCCCTGGCCAATGGCCAGATCCTGGCCCCGGCCAAGAGCATCGATCAGATGCAGCATGTGATCTATAACGCCTATACCAACGCCACGCTGACGGCGCTGTTCCTGTTCGTGGTGTTCAGCATCCTGTTCTATGCGCTCAAGGTCGGCATTGCCGCCTGGGGCAACAAAGAGCGTACGGATAAAGAAGCCCCGTTCCAGGCTGTACCGGACGCATAATCGAGGATTGCACCCATGTTCAATGACATCAGTCGCCTCGGTAAATACCTCGGTCAGGCTGCGCGCCTGATGGTCGGCATGCCCGACTACGACACTTACGTCGAGCATATGCAAACCAAACACCCGGACAAGCCGATGATGGACTACAAGGCGTTCTTCCGGGAACGCCAGGAAGCCCGTTACGGCGGCAAGGGTGGGCCCAAGTGCTGCTGAATTAGTGCAATACCCCTGTGGGAGGGGGCTTGCTCCCGATAGGGTGTATCAGTGCCACATAAGTGCCTGACACACTGCTATCGGGAGCAAGCCCCCTCCCACATTTGTTTCTGTGTTTCTTCAAGGAGAATTTCTTTTGTCCTCTCCCATTCCCGTCACCGTTCTCAGTGGCTTCCTCGGCGCCGGCAAGACTACTTTGCTGCGCCACCTGCTCAAGGCCGAACACGGCTTGAAGATCGCCGTGATCGAAAACGAATTCAGTGACGCCGGCATCGACACCCAACTGCTGGGCGCCGAGCCGGTGCAAGTCATGACCCTGTCCAACGGCTGCGTGTGCTGCACCATCCACACCGACCTGACCAAAGCCCTCTACCTGCTGCTTGAGCGCCTGGACAGCGGCGAGATCGCCTTCGACCGCCTGGTGATCGAATGCACCGGCCTGGCGGACCCCGCGCCTGTGGCGCAGACGTTTTTCATCGACGAGGAACTGCGCGACCGCTACATCCTCGACGGCATCATTACGCTGGTGGACGCCGCCCACGCCGAGCAACACCTGGCCCAAACCATCGCCCAGGCACAGATCGGCTTTGCCGACCGCCTGCTGGTGAGCAAGCGTGACCTGGTGGACGATGCCACCTTCGACGCCCTCAGCGAACGCCTGACCCGCATCAACCGCCGCGCACCGATTCGAGTGGTGGACCATGGCGCCATCGACCTGGCCGAACTGCTCGATGTGCGAGGCTTCAACCTCAACGCCGGCATGAGCCTGCGCCCGGTCAGCGCAGCGCCGTCCATCGACCGTATCTCCAGCCTGGTGCTGCGCACCGACCAGCCGCTGGATATCGACCGCCTCAGTGAGTTCATGAACGAGTTGCTGGAAGACCACGGCAAGCAATTGCTGCGTTACAAGGGCGTGCTGAACATTGCCGGGGAAGAGCGGCGCATGGTGTTTCAGGGCGTGCTGAAGCTCTATGGCTTCGACTGGGACACCGAATGGGCCGAAGGCGAGGCACGGGAGAGTGTGATTGTGTTTATTGCCGATGAGTTGCCGGAGGACAAGATTCGCGGAGGCTTCGCCAAGGTCCACCAACCCTGACCTGAAATGCGATCAAAAAATGTGGGAGGGGGCTTGCCCCCGATGGCAGTGTGTCAGGCACTTATCTATTACTGACCCACCGCTATCGGGAGCAAGCCCCCTCCCACATTTGATCGCATTTCACATTCAAACAGCCATAAAAAAAGCCCGGCTTAAGAGCCGGGCTTCTTGTTCAAACCACTGCTATCAAGCGCCGTACACCGGCAACTTCTTGCAGATAGCCTTGACCTTCTCACGTACCGCGTCGATCACGGCTTCGTTGTTCAGGTCCGCCAGGATGTCGCAGATCCAGCCGGCCAGTTCCTTGCACTCTGCTTCCTTGAAGCCGCGCGTGGTCACAGCCGGGGTGCCGAAGCGCAGGCCGGAGGTGACGAATGGCGAGCGTGGGTCGTTCGGCACGGAGTTCTTGTTAACGGTGATGAAGGCTTTGCCCAGGGCAGCGTCAGCATCTTTACCGGAAATGTCCTGCTTGATCAGCGACAGCAGGAACAGATGGTTTTCAGTCCCGCCGGACACCACGTCATAACCGCGTTCGATGAACACGCCGGCCATGGCCTTGGCGTTCTTGACCACTTGTTGCTGGTAGGTCTTGAACTCAGGCTGCAGCGCTTCCTTGAAGCAGATCGCCTTGGCGGCGATCACGTGCTCCAGCGGGCCACCCTGGGCGCCCGGGAATACCGCAGAGTTCAGCTTCTTCTCGATCTCGGCGTTGGCGCGCGCCAGGATCAGGCCGCCACGTGGACCGCGCAGGGTCTTGTGGGTCGTGGTGGTGACCACGTCAGCGTAAGGCACCGGGTTCGGGTAGACGCCAGCCGCAACCAGGCCGGCGACGTGGGCCATGTCGACGAACAGGTAGGCGCCGACCTTGTCCGCGATTTCACGGAAGCGTGGGAAATCCAGGATCTGCGAGTAGGCAGAGAAACCGGCCACGATCATTTTTGGCTTGTGCTCGACCGCCAGGCGCTCGACTTCGTCGTAGTCGATCAGGCCGTTGGCATCGATGCCGTATTGAACGGCGTTGTACAGCTTGCCCGAGGAAGAAACGCTGGCGCCGTGGGTCAGATGACCGCCGTGGGCCAGGCTCATGCCCAGGATGGTGTCGCCACCTTGCAGCAGGGCCAGGTACACCGCGCTGTTGGCTTGGGAACCGGCGTGCGGCTGGACGTTGGCGTAATCGGCGCCGAACAGCTCTTTTGCACGATCGATGGCCAACTGCTCAACCACGTCGACGTACTCGCAACCACCGTAGTAGCGCTTGCCTGGGTAGCCTTCGGCGTACTTGTTGGTCAGGACCGAACCTTGAGCCTCCATCACCGCAGGGCTGGTGTAGTTTTCCGAAGCGATCAGCTCAATGTGCTCTTCCTGGCGCACGGCTTCTTGCTCCATGGCGGCGAAGAGATCGGCGTCGTACTTGGCAATAGTCAAATCACGGCTGAACATGGCGGTCCTCAAGGATCGGGGCAGAAAAGGAGGGCATTCTAACCCAATGGGTTTTAGATGGCATATGAAAGGACATCATGTCTCGGACAAGCGGGGCTCATCTGGGGTAGGCGGTGATTGTGCCGGCCTCATCGGGGGCATCAGCCCCACACAAAATCTCAGTCGAACATGAAGAGCGCATCATTACTGAACTGCGCCTCGAACCGGCTCGCCGGCATCGGCCGCCCGAACAGGTAGCCTTGCACCTCATCGCAGCCATGCTCGCGCAGGAAGTCCAACTGCTCGTGGGTCTCCACGCCCTCGGCGATGACCGCCAGGTTCAGGCTGTGGGCCATGGCGATGATAGCGCGTGCGATCTGCGCGTCCTGCTCGCCGGAGGGCAGGCCATCGACGAACGTGCGGTCGATCTTCAACACGTCGATAGGGAATTGCTTGAGGTAGTTGAGCGACGAATAACCGGTGCCAAAATCATCGACTGCAATGCTCAGCCCCAGGTTTTTCAAGCTGGCGAGGATCTGCAGGGCTTCGTTGACTTCGCGCATCAGGATACTTTCGGTCAGCTCCAGCTCCAGGCACGCCGGCGCCAGGCCGGTGTCCTTGAGGATGGTGGCGATGCGCGTGCCCAGTTGCCCGTCGGAGAACTGCCGCGCCGAGATGTTGACCGAGACTTTCGGCACCCGCACTTTGTTCTGGTGCCAGGTTTTGAGCTGGCGACAGGCTTCGCTGATTACCCAGTCGCCCACGTCCACCACCAGCCCCAACTCCTCCAACACCGGGATGAAATCCCCCGGCGGCACCAGGCCTCGGCGCGGGTGGCGCCAGCGCAGCAGGGCTTCGGCGCCGGTCAGGCGTTTGCCGTCGCCGCTGAACTGCGGTTGGTAATAGAGCACGAATTCGTTCTGTTCCAGGGCGTGGCGCAGGTCGCTTTCCAGCTCCAGGCGCTCCAGGGCGCTGGCGTTCATGTCGGCCTGGTAGAACTGGAAGTTGTTCTTGCCGCGCTCCTTGGCGTGATACATCGCCGTATCGGCGTTTTTCATCAACTGGCTCAGCTCGTTGCCGTCCTGGGGGCTGAGGGCTATGCCGATGCTGGCGGTCACAAAGAACTCGCGGCCCTCCAGCACGAATGGCTTCACCAGGCTGGCCAGAATCTGCTCGGCCACCGTGATCGCGCGGTTCAGCGCCAGTTCACGGCTGACGCGCGGTTGCAACAGCAAGGTGAACTCGTCGCCGCCCATACGCGCCACGGTGTCGTCTTCGGCCACGCAACCAAGCAGGCGCGTGGCCATTTCCTTGAGCATACGGTCGCCGGCGGCGTGGCCCAGGGAGTCGTTGATCGGCTTGAAACGGTCGAGGTCGAGGAACATCAACACCACCCACGACTTTTGCCGCTCCGCCGACTGCAGCGCGGTGTGCAGGCGGTCCTGGAACAAGGTGCGGTTGGGCAGGTGGGTCAGGGCGTCGTAATAGGCCAGGCGGTGGATGCGCTGTTCACTGGCCTTGCGCTCGCTGATATCACTGAAGAAACACACGTAGCTGGCCAGGTCGCCTTCATCGTCGAACACCGCCGTGATGCCGACCCAGGCCGGGTAGTGCTCGCCATTGCGGCGCTTGAGCCACACTTCGCCTTCCCAGGTACTGTGCTGGTGCAGTTGCTTGAGCACGTAGCGCAGGTGGGCTTCTTGCTGTTCGTCGACGGTGAGCATGTTCGGCAACTGGTCGAGTACATCGCTCACGGCGTAACCGCTGACCCGGCTGAAGGCCTCGTTGGCCTGCACGATATAGCCGGCCGGGTCGGTGATCAGGATGGCTGAGGTTGAGTGTTCGAACACTGTGGCCGCCATGCGCAGGTCTTTTTCGGCGCGGCGTTGCTGGCTGATATCGCGGCCCACGCCGAGGATGCCTTCAAACGCGCCATGTTCGTCCCACACCAGCACCACGCGCAGCTCGATGGGCACTTTACGCCCATCGGCGCGCAGGCAGTCGAACAGGAACAGTTGGGTCTGCACCTCGTCGCGCAGGCTGTTCAGCGCTTCGGGATTGCCCACCGCGCGGCTGACCTGTTCCATCAGCCCATAAATACCGCTGAGCTGTTGCGGGTTGGCGATGATCGACTGCCAGCCATTCTTGAACACCCAGTCCACGTTATACCCCAGTACCGCATTGACCGAGGGGCTGACGTAGTTGAGGGCCAGTTGGCTGTCGGTGGAACAGATCACGTCACTGATGCTTTCGGCCAGCATGCGGTAGCGCTGTTCGCTGTCGCGCAGGGATTCGCTGGCCTCGATCTGGTCGGTGATGTCCTTGGCCACGCCGATGATCCGTGTGACCACCGCCGACGTGTCCCTGGCCAGGGCCTGTTCGCGGATGTCGAAGCGTCGCCACTGGTTATTGCGGTGACGAAAGCGCAGTTGGCAGTGCAGTTGGGTGGTGTAGGCCGCCTGGCGTTGCTGTTGACGCAAGTCGTGGTAATGCTCGGCGTCTTCGGGATGCAAGAGGATTTCCCAGAAGTACTCGCCCATCTCGTGCAGTTCGGCCTTGTCGTAGCCGAGGGTATGGCCCAAGTGATGGTTGCTGAAAATCATGCGCTGGCTGATAACGTCCTGCACATACAGGTGGTCGGGCACGGTGCGTACCACATCCGACCAGAAACTCTCGCGCTCGACCAGCGACAGCTCGATCAGCTTGCGACTGGTGATATCGCTGATGCTGAGGATCACCGCCTTGACGTCATCCTGCTGTTCCGGCAAACGCATCACGAGCCACAGGTACTGGTCATTGCCCGCCACATCGTTGAGCTGGATTTCCAGCTCCAGCTGTTTTTGCCGGGTCAGTACGGCTTCGAGCACCTGGTGGCCGATAGACGTGGCATTGCTCGGGCAATCGTCAATCAGGCGCTCCCAGGCCTGCTCGCAGGAAGCCACGTTCAACAGGCGCACCGCCATCTGGTTGACCTCGGTGACGCGCAGCTCTTTGAGCAGTTTGCGCCGCTCAGCGGGGTTGGCCCGCAGCCAGGCGTGCAATTGCTCGCGGCCCTGCACCTGGGTCTTGTCGCAGAACGCCTTCAACCCCGAAAGGTCGAGTACGCACAGGGCCACGCCGGTGCCTTCGAAAATATCCTGATAACGCCGCCGGCCTTCGTGCACCTGGCGCTGACGGCGGCGCATGTTCAGCAGCACGATTACTGGGACCAGCGAAAACGCCAGCCCCAGCAGGCATTTGCCGATAAACGCTGGCAGCAGTTGTTCGAGCACCGCGCTGCGGTCGAACAGCCCGCGCAGTTGCCAGTCGCTCTTGCTCAACGGCGTGACCAGCACGCTTTTATTCAATTCGTCCGGGGTCAACGCACCGGCCCACGGTGCCGGCATGCCGTTGTCACGGCTGACCACGCGCTGGTTCAGGCGGTTCTCGATCGCCCACATCGGGCGCTGGCCCTTGGCATCCTGGCGAGTCAGGTTGGCCAGGTAGGTGGGCGCCAGGCGCAGCGCCCAGTACATCTTCGAGCCGCCGCTGGGCTGGTGCAGCAACAGATAAATCACGTTGCCGTCGTTGTCGTTGCTCAGGTAATAGGATTGGGCGTGGCTGCGCTTGACCAGTTCCTGGAGCAGGGCGCTGTCCTGGCTGTCGTTGGCGGTGTCGCTGATCAGGGCACCGCTGGGGGCGAGCAGGGCGACGCTGCGCAGTTCGGGCAATGAGCGCTGCAACGTGAGGATCAGGGCCTGGTGTTGTTCGGCGTTGCGCGGCGGCTCGACGATCGGCAGCAGATTCAGGGCAATCTGTGCGCTCAAGGCCATGTTCTGGCTGATCTGCTCGGCCAGGTCGGCGCTGTAGTCGATGGTGTATTGCTGCTGGTTTTTCTGGTTTTGCTGCAATTGATCGAGCAGTTGCCAGAACAATAACGCGAGCAACATCAGCACAAGCGTCGCCAATGCGCCCTTGAGGGTGCCGTGCAGGGGCGCTCCCGGCGCTATATGAGCGGCGCGCAAGGGAGTAGGCGACGTGACTTTGGACAAGCTGTAATCCTGCGGTTTGGCTGGACTGGCGCGCGACGTGCACTATAAGCCGGACGCCCGGAGGGCGGCTAGCATGCCTTGAGTTGTGGCAAAGTGCCAGTCCCGCCTGGCTGGACTGCCCCAGCGCATTCAGGTAGCTTTGCCGGTTACGCGGGGGCGTTCCAGCCCCAGACATTCAGGCTTTTTCCGCTCGCCGGCATTGATAATAGTCAACGGCCCGCGCGGCGCATGGCCTGGCACGGGCTTCGTCCGCTTAATTCATCCGTCACTGACGCTAGGTTCACCATGGCTCAATACGTCTTCACCATGCATCGGCTGGGAAAAGTTGTTCCGCCGAAGCGGGAAATCCTGAAAAACATTTCACTGTCCTTTTTTCCGGGCGCCAAGATCGGCGTGCTTGGCCTTAACGGTTCGGGTAAGTCCACGCTGCTGAAAATCATGGCCGGCGTCGACACCGAGTTCGAAGGCGAAGCCCGCCCGATGCCCGAACTGAACATCGGTTACCTGCCCCAGGAGCCGATCCTGGACCCGACCAAGACCGTACGTGAAGTGGTCGAGGAAGCGGTCGCCGTGATCAAGAACGCCCAGGCCCGCCTGGACGAAGTCTACGCCGCTTACGCCGAGGAAGATGCCGACTTCGACAAGCTGGCCGCTGAACAGGCCAAGCTCGAGGCGATCCTGCAGGCCAGCGACGGTCACAACCTGGAGCGCCAGCTGGAAGTCGCCGCCGACGCGCTGCGCCTGCCGGCGTGGGACGCCAAGGTCGAATTCCTGTCCGGCGGTGAAAAACGCCGTGTGGCCCTGTGCCGCCTGCTGCTGTCGGCTCCCGACATGTTGCTGCTCGACGAACCGACCAACCACTTGGACGCCGATTCTGTCGCCTGGCTGGAACACTTCCTTCACGACTTCCCAGGCACCGTGGTTGCGATCACGCACGACCGCTACTTCCTGGACAACGTCGCCGGCTGGATCCTCGAGCTCGACCGTGGCGCCGGTATCCCTTACGAGGGTAACTACTCCGGTTGGCTGGAAGCCAAGTCTGATCGTCTGGCCGCCGAATCCAAGCAGCAATCGGCCCATGAAAAAGCCATGAAGGAAGAACTGGAGTGGGTGCGCAAGGGCGCCAAGGCTCGCCAGTCCAAATCCAAGGCCCGTCTGCAGCGCTTTGAAGAAATGCAGTCGCAGGAATTCCAGAAGCGCAGCGAAACCAACGAGATCTACATCCCGGCCGGCCCGCGCCTGGGTGACAAGGTCATCGAATTCAAGAACGTGAGCAAAGGCTACGGCGACCGTGTGTTGATCGACAACCTGTCGTTCTCCATGCCAAAAGGCGCAATCGTCGGCGTTATCGGCGGTAACGGTGCGGGTAAATCCACGCTGTTCCGCATGCTGATGGGCAAGGAAACCCCGGACTCCGGCAGCATCGAGATCGGCGAAACCGTGCAACTGGCCTGTGTGGACCAGAGCCGCGACGACCTCGACGGCAGCAAGACGGTGTTCCAGCAGATTTCCGACGGATCCGACCAGATCCGTATCGGCAACTACGAAATCCCGTCGCGCACCTATGTCGGCCGCTTCAACTTCAAGGGCGGCGACCAGCAGAAGTTCGTCAAGGACCTGTCCGGTGGTGAGCGTGGTCGCTTGCACCTGGCCCTGACCTTGAAAGAAGGCGGCAACGTCTTGCTGCTCGACGAACCGTCCAACGACCTCGACGTTGAAACCCTGCGCTCCCTGGAAGAAGCTCTGCTGGACTTCCCGGGCGCCGCCATTGTGATCTCTCACGATCGGTGGTTCCTTGACCGCGTTGCCACCCATATCCTGGCTTACGAGGATGATTCGCAAGCGTTGTTCTTCGAGGGCAACTACACCGAGTATGAAGCCGACCGCAAGAAGCGTTTGGGCGACGCGGCGGCCCAGCCGCACCGGGTACGCCACAAGAAACTGGCCTGATTCGGCAACAGGCGCCGCCTCGGCAGCGCCTGTACGGAGCAGCCTGTAGAAAAATACCCCTCGCGCAGGGGTATTTTTTTGCCCGGATTATGCCGGCGGCGCCAGCGCCGGCCGGCCTTGCAGCAATTCACCGACCACCCCCATGAACGCCTCGACCAACAGCGAGCGTGACTGTGAGCGAGTGAGGATCAGCAGGTGCACCCAGGCTTCGGGGTCTGCCAACGGTCGGTAGACCACGCCTTGCCTGGCCAGGGTGCGGGTGCACTGGGGCACCAGCGAGACACCCTGGCCTGCCGCCACCAGGGCGATGATCGAGGTGATCTGGCGCCCCGCAGGGCCCGGGCGCAGCGCCAGGCCGTGGCGTTGATACAGGTGCTCGATGGAACCGTTGAGGCCTGAACCGTAATCGCTGGGGAACAGAATCAACGGGAACTCGCTGAGCTGGGCGAGGGTGACTTCGGCCTGGCCAGCCAATGGGTTGTCGCTGCAAAGCGCCGCCACCAGGGGTTCTTGCCCCAACGACAACACCTCGACGTCGGCTTGCCCGGGCTCCGGCAGCAGGCGGCTCATGCCGATGTCGATGCGGCCGTCCAGCACATGCGCGTGCAGGCTGCCGGAAGCGCTTTCCACCAGGGTCAGTTGCACCTCGGGAAAACGCTGGGCGAAGGCTTGCAGGGTTTGGCTGAACAGCTCCGACAGCGCGATCGAGCTGGCATACCCCACGACCAGTTGGCCGGTCGAGCCGGCGGCCAGCTTGGCGGCAATGTCCTGCGCAAGCCGGGCGTGCTCCAGCGCCGCGCGGGCATAGGGTAGAAAGTGCCGGCCCTGGGCGGTCAGCGTGACCGTGCGGCTGGTGCGGTCAAACAGGCGAAAGCCGAGCTCGGTTTCCAGGGCCGAGATCTGCCGGGTCAGGGGCGGCTGGGCAAGGTGCAGGCGCTGGGCCGCGCGACCGAAGTGCAGCTCTTCGGCGACCGTCAGGAAGTAACGTAACTTGCGTAGATCAAGCATTCTGTTTCCTGGGTATTGATCGGTCCGAATTCGGTATTGGTATTCGCCACGCTGCGCATTCTATAAAGATCCTCGACAATAAGACGAGAGGTCCCATGAACCCGCGCCTGCATCATGCCCGCTTTGCCGTGTTTCTGTGTGGCTGTGCGGCGTTTCTCAATCTCTACGCGACCCAGAGCATCCTGCCTGTGTTTGCCGAAAGCTTCCAGGTGAGCGCCCGGCAGGCCGGGTGGAGCATTACGGTGACTACCCTGGCAGTGGCTTTGGCTGCGCCTTTTGTCGGGCGCCTGACCGGGCGTTTCGAGCAACGCAACGTGATTGTCGTGGCCGCGTTGCTGTTGGCGCTGCCGGCGCTGCTGACGGCCTATGTGGACAGTTTTGCCGAGCTGCTGGTGTGGCGGTTTATCGAGGGTATGTTGATCCCGGTGGTATTCGCCACCAGCGTGGCCTATATCGGCGACCGCTGGCGCGCAGCGAGCGTCACCGAGATCACCAGCCTCTACGTCGCAGGTACGGTACTCGGCGGGTTTGCCGGGCGCTTTGTCTCGGGGGTCATGACCCAGTATGTCGGTTGGCGGGAAGCCTTCGAGCTGCTGGCGGTGATCAGCCTGGCGGTCGGTCTGCTGATCCTGTTGCTGCTGCCGGCCAATCCAGTGGCGCGTCCCGGCGTCGGGGGCGTGGGCGCGCGCGGGGTACGCTGGCTGCTGCGCAAACCCTTGATGGCGGCCTATGGCGTCGGTTTCTGCGTGCTGTTCTCACAAGTCGCGACCTTTACCTATGCCGGGCTGTATCTCAGCCAGGCACCGTTCAACCTGGGCGCCGCAGCCTTGGGGACACTGTATGCCGTGTTCCTGCTGGCGCTGGTGGTCATTCCCATTGCGGGGCGCTTGAGCAAGTCGCGACCGCAATCTCAGCTACTGAGCGGCGCCGTGGCGCTCGGCCTCTGCGGTTCGGCCCTGACCTTGTTGCCGTCCCTGTGGTTGATCGTGCTGGGCCTGGCCCTGAGTTCGACCGGCGTATTCCTGGCCCAGGCCTGTGCCAATGCGTACATCGCCACCACGGCCGGGCAGGACAAGTCCGGCGCCGTGGGCCTGTACCTGACCGGCTATTACCTGGGCGGCAGCGCCGGTGCAGTGGCCCCGGCGCTGCTCTGGGAGCAGTGGGGCTGGCCGGGCTGCGTGGCATTGATCGCAGGCTTTCAACTGTTGTCGCTGGTAATCGCCCTGCTGGGCTGGAAACCGGTAGACACCCAGGCGCTGATCGCCGGCCAACGCGGCAAACCGGCCTGATGTTTCATCCAATAATGGACTATGAGAGGTGAATATGACTGACACCGTGATCAAGCGCAGCCAGTTGCTGAAGATCGTCGAACCGGTATTGAATGACATGCCGGCCAGTACCTTGCGGCATGCCCTGTTCGAAGCCTTTTGGGCTCAGGAAGAGGCGCTGATGGTTATCGAAGAGGCTTTTGCGCGACTCACCTCGCGTCGGCATTCGCCGGCGGTGCTGCGCAAGTTCTTCGCCAGTTGGTCCAAGACCAATAATTCTGCGGCCAGTGTGTCCGGCCTGGCCAACCGGATTACCTTGCTGGCGCGTTCCGACGCCGGCTCCACCGCCGCGGCGCAGCTGTACCGTGCCTGCGGCAGCCTGCAGCGCATTACCGATGAAGACTTGGGCGCGTTGGGCAACACCGTGCACGCGGACCTTTTCTACACCATGGCGACCGCGCTGTGCGGCGATGACCAGTGGATGTTGAAGGACAACTGCCTGCCCTCGGCGCAGGCGTTCAAGGATTGGACCGACAGCCGTCGCCTGCGTGATCGCGACCTGCTGCAGGGGCTGCTGACCACGCTGATCCACGAGGTGTACACCCACGGCGAAGTGGAGTTCATCCATCCGTTGTACTCGCAGTGGTTCGTGCGCGACATGGGCGTGCCGCCGGAAAGATCGCGTGCGACGGTGGCCTGGGTCACCGTGCACACCGGCGGCACCGAGAGCGACCATTTCGCCCATGCGGTGGCGGCGGTGAACGAGTTCACCGCCGCCCTGCAGATTGAGGCGGACCCCGCCACGGCGCGCGGTATTTTTGCCGAATACCTGCAGCGTAAAGCCGGCGTGATGAACGATTGCGCGCAATTGCTGGGTTGACCCGGCGTTTTACCTGAGAGCCACTGACCCGGATGAACACCCTGAAGCAAACCGCAGCCCCGTCGTTGTCACCGCCTGACCAGGCAACTGTGCGCCGCCGCTCCCTGGTGGCCGGTTGTGGCGCGCATGCCGTGCACGACGGCCTGACCGATGTAATTTATGTGCTGTTGCCAATCTGGCAGGCGCAGTTCGGCCTCAGCTACGCCCAGGTCGGCCTGTTGCGCGGGGCCTATGCGGGCATGATGGCCGGCTTCCAGTTACTGGCCAGTCGCGCTGCGGCACGCTGGGGGCGCCAGCGCTTGCTGGTGGGCGGCACTGCGCTGGCGGGCTTGGCCTATCTGCTGGCGGGCCAGGCCGGTGGGCTGGCGGTGTTGCTGGTGGCGCTGCTTCTGGGCGGGCTGGGCGCAAGTACGCAGCACCCGCTGGCCTCGTCGTTGATCACCGATGCCCACGAGGCGGGCGGGGAGGCGGGCGGGGGCGTCAAGCAAGCGCTGTCGCAGTACAACTTCAGTGGAGATATCGGCAAAACCCTGATCCCCGGGTTGATCGGCCTGTTGCTGGCGGTCATCAGTTGGCGCGCCAGTGTCACCCTGCTGGGTGTACTCGGGCTGCTGGCGGCAGGCTTGTTGTGGTGGCTGATTCCGGCGCGCACCGAGGGTTTGGCGGCGCCGCCCAAAGCCACCCGTGCGGGCGGCGGCACCGGCTCCGTGAGCGGCCTGCGTGCGCTGATCCTGACCGGCACGCTGGACAGCGCGGTGCGCATGGGATTTCTCACGTTCCTGCCGTTTTTGCTCAAGGCCAAGGGGGTCGGGCCTGCGGGGATCGGTTTGGCGCTGACGATGCTGTTCGTGGGAGGCGCCTTCGGCAAACTGTTGTGCGGTTACCTGGGGGCGCGTATCGGCATGATGAAGACGGTGTGGGTCACGGAGTTCACCACGGCGCTGCTGATCGTCATGGCGGTATACCTGCCCTACGCCGGTTTGATGGTGATGTTGCCGCTGCTGGGGCTGGTGCTCAATGGCACGTCGTCGGTGCTCTACGGCGCGGTGCCGGACCTGGCGGGGCCGGGCAGGCGCGACCAGGCTTTTGCAGTGTTCTACACCGGCACCATCGGCGGCGGCGCCTTGGCGCCGGTGCTGTTCGGCAGCCTGGGGGATGCCACCGGCGTGCCCCTGGCCGTTTTGCTGCTGGCCGCCACCTTGTTGCTCACCCTGCCGCTGTCCTGGCGGGTTCAACGAGGGCTGGAGGCTCAGGCCCGGTAGGGCGAACGAATTTTTCAGCGTGTTCTGGCAGGTATAACAATGAACAACAGTGAACCGTCTGCCGTGTCATTGCCGTTGTCCCGGCGTGCGCAACGTCTGCGCGCACCGGGCACGTCCAGCATGCGCAGCAAAGCCAATGCCTTGAAAGAAGCCGGCGTCAACGTGATCAATTTTGCCGCTGGTGAATTGTCCTTCGATGCCTGCCCGGCGATGAAAGCCGCCGTGAGCGATGCGCTGGCCAATGCACGCAACCGCTATACGCCGCCCATCGGCCTGCCCCAACTGCGCCAGGCGCTGGCGCAGCAGGTCACTCAGCGCTGCGAGGTGAATTACGCCGCCGATGAAGTGGCGGTGACCGCCGGAGCCAAGCAGGCGCTGTATAACGCCGCGATGGTGCTGCTCGATCCGGGGGATGAAGTCATCGTTGCGGTGCCGTACTGGGAAACCTTCCCCACCCAGATCCAGCTCGCCGGTGGCGTTCCGGTCTATGTCGATACCGCTGCGGATGACTACCGCCTCACCTGCGCGGCGGTGGAAAACGCCCTGACCCCACGCACCCGCATGATTGTGATCAACACCCCGAACAATCCGACGGGCACGGTTTATCAGCGTGAACAACTGTTGGGGATTGCCCGGCTCGCGTTCAAACACCGGCTCTGGGTGGTGTTCGACGAGTGCTACCGCAAGCTGGTGCGCGCGCCCCATGAACATCACAACATCGTGTCGCTGTTTGCGCCGCTCAAGCACCAGACGGTGCTGGTCGATTCGTTTTCCAAGAGCCACGCGGTCACTGGCTGGCGGGTAGGGTATGCGTGCGCACCCGCCCCGGTCATCGCCGCCATGCACAACCTGCAAGGGCACACGACGTCAAACCCCAGCAGCCTGTCCCAATACGCCGCGCTCGGCAGCCTGATGGCTGACGCGCCGCACTTTACCCAGCAGATCAATGCCTTCCTCGACCAGCAGTTGCTCGCAGCCTGCACTTGCCTGGGGCATGTGGATGACATTACCTGCGCCCCGCCGGAGGGCGCGTTCTATCTGTTTATCGATGTGTCGCGCAAATTGGGTGGCCGCTACCTGGGCACCGTTATCCGTGACGTCGACCACCTGGCCGATCTGTTATTGACCGAGGCCCATATCGCGGTGGTGCCCGGCTCCGGCTGTGGCGACCGCAACAGCATCCGCATTTCCTACGCCGTTGAGCATGAAGCGTTGATCGAAGGCCTCACGCGCTTTGCCCGCTTCATGTCAGAAGTCGTTGCGCATTAACCCCACCCAAAAGGATATGAGCCGTGGAAAATCTGAGCCGCCAATTTATCGGGTACGTGAACCAGGCACTGGTGGATGTCGAGGACCGACATCTGGCCCAGGCCCTGCTCAGCGGTTTCAACAGCCAGCCCGCCGAGCTGGACAGGTACTGCGAGACTTATGTCGACATGACCTCCAGTAACTGGAGCGAGTCGTCGCTGTGTACGTTCTTCTGTGGCTGGCGCAGCCCGGACGGCGCCGCCCATGCCGTCTCGAGCATCATCGTGCGCATCCTTCAGGAGTCGGCATCCCTGGCCGATGACGCTCGGCTGAAGATGCTCGAAGCGGCGGCCCACTGTGGGGAGATCATCGTCGAGGACATCGGACTGGGCGAAATGCACGGGCATCCGCACCACTCCAAGCTGTATTACCGCATGGCTTCGGCGATCTGCGGCTCGGATGAATGGCGCCTGCAGGACAAGTTCCTGGACCCGATCACCAAGGAGTTTTCCGGTTGGGTCGGGGAAAAACGCCCATTGGCGCCGCAGCTCATCGAAGCGCTGGAAATGATGGCCATGACGGAGTTGTTCAACACCGGCGAGTACAACCTGATGACGCCGTTATGGAAACAATGGTTGCGCGATGTGCGCGGGTACAGCGCTGGTGAGGCCAGCCGCGTGGCGAGCTTTCTCAGCGTGCACTGCGGCAGCGTGGAAGCGCGCCATTTCAGGCACGCGGCAGAGGCGTTACGGCTTTACGCCAGCGCCACCGGGCAGGCCGTGGATTACAGCCGTATCGCGCAGCTATCCAGGGAGTACGTGGCCAGGGCCTGTGAACATCTGCAGAAAATGGCATCTGTACTCAAGTGTGAACAGCCCGCCTGGGATTGAGCTGTCCGATAACTCCCGTTGTGCCGCTGACATGGAGCCTGAACCTATGATGGATACCGACGCGCGCCGACGCCCTCTGTCGGCGCTACTGGATAGCAATCGTTGCCTGCGCGTACTCGAAGCCCATAGCCCGATATCGGCATTGCTCGCGCAGCGCGCTCGGCTGGAAATCAGCCCAGGGCATACGGTGGGGTATGACGCCATCTGGTCGAGTTCGCTGACCGACTCGACACAGCGGGGGTTACCCGATATCGAGATTCTTTCGCCCAGCAACCGCTTGCCCGGGATCCGCGAAATATTTGATGTGTGTTCGCTGCCGCTGATATTCGATGCCGATACCGGCGGCAAGGCCGAGCATCTCGCGATTCATATCAAGATGCTGGAGCGCGCGGGCGTCTCGGCGGTGGTGATCGAAGACAAGTGCGGCTTGAAGAAAAACTCATTGTTCGGCACCGAGGTCGACCAGGCGCAGGAGTCCATCGAGGTATTTTGCGCCAAGCTCCAGGCCGGCTGCGCCAGTCGCACTGGCTCAGGGCTGATGCTGATTGCGCGGTGTGAAAGCCTGATCCTGGATCGCGGCATGGAGGAAGCGATGGCGCGATGCCTGGCGTATGTGGAGGCGGGGGCGGATGGCATCATGATCCACAGTCGCAGGCAGGATGGCCTGGAAATCCTTGAGTTCGCCAGGCAGTTTCGTCTGCAACGGCCCAAGGTTCCGCTGATTTGCGTGCCGACCAGTTATGTTCACCTGAAATTCGAGGTGCTGGAGCAGGCAGGTTTCAACGCGGTGATTTATGCCAACCATATGTTGCGCAGTGCCTACCTGGCCATGCGCGATACCGCTTTGGGCATACTCGCCCATGGCAGGACGTTGGAGCTGGAGCCGCGCTGTCTGGGCATCAACGAGATACTCGATCTGGTGCCCGGGACGCGGTAATGCGATGCGCGGGGCTGTCGTCCAACCTTTCACTCATTGGTGCATGTGTCGGGTTGAAATCCCTGTTTCAGGGCGAAATACGCCAGTTATTTATAGAAATGCACCATTTAAATTCATAAAAGCGACATTTTGCCCTGTCGCGGTGCGAAATGAATTGCTACAGTCCGGCTCAATCTCTGTTTAACAACAATCATTTTGCCGAGACTTTTCATGCACGAATCCGTCGAATCCTTCCTTGCCCGCCTCAAGAAACGCGACCCCGACCAACCGGAATTCCATCAGGCCGTAGAAGAAGTCCTGCGCAGTCTGTGGCCGTTTCTTGAAACCAACCCCCACTACCTGACCTCGGGAATTCTGGAGCGCATCTGCGAGCCGGAACGTGCGATTAGCTTTCGGGTTTCGTGGGTGGACGATCAGGGCAAGGTCCAGGTCAATCGCGGTTTCCGTATCCAGATGAACAGTGCCATTGGCCCTTACAAAGGCGGTTTGCGCTTTCATCCTTCGGTGAACCTGGGCGTGCTGAAATTCCTCGCCTTCGAGCAAACCTTCAAGAACTCCCTGACCTCACTGCCCATGGGCGGTGGCAAAGGCGGCTCGGACTTCGACCCCAAGGGCAAGAGCGACGCCGAAGTCATGCGTTTCTGCCAGGCGTTCATGAGCGAGCTGTACCGCCATATCGGTGCCGACGTGGACGTACCGGCCGGAGATATCGGCGTGGGCGCCCGTGAAATCGGCTTCCTGTTCGGCCAGTACAAACGCCTGAGCAACCAGTTCACCTCGGTGTTGACCGGCAAGGGCATGACCTACGGCGGCAGTCTGATCCGCCCGGAAGCCACGGGTTTTGGCTGTGTGTACTTCGCTGAAGAAATGCTCAAGCGCGACGGCCAGCGGGTCGAAGGCAAGCGCGTGGCCATCTCCGGTTCGGGCAATGTGGCGCAATACGCGGCGCGCAAAGTGATGGACCTGGGAGGCAAGGTGATTTCCCTGTCGGACTCCGAAGGCACGCTGTACGCCGAGAGCGGGTTGACCGAAGAGCAATGGTCAGCCCTGCTCGCGCTGAAAAACGTGCAGCGCGGCCGCATCAGTGAACTGGCCGAGCGTTTCGGCCTGGAATTTCGCCAAGGCCAAAGCCCCTGGGCGCTGGCGTGCGATATCGCGCTGCCCTGCGCCACCCAGAACGAACTCGACGCCGACGCTGCCCGCGCCCTGTTGCGCAACGGCTGCATCTGCGTCGCCGAAGGCGCCAACATGCCGACCACCCTTGAAGCGGTGGATATCTTTATCGAGGCAGGCATTCTGTTCGCGCCGGGCAAGGCGTCGAATGCCGGAGGCGTGGCCGTGAGTGGCCTGGAGATGTCGCAGAATGCCATGCGCCTGCTATGGACCGCCGGCGAGGTGGACAGCAAGCTGCACAGCATCATGCAGTCGATCCACCATGCCTGCGTGCATTACGGCGAAGAAAATGGCCGGGTCAACTATGTGAAGGGCGCAAACATCGCAGGCTTCGTCAAAGTCGCCGAAGCGATGCTGGCCCAGGGCATCGTCTAGACCCCGGGCTCGATACGCAACACTTCGATCAACTGATCGCCAACGGGGCGCTGCCACAGCACCTCGTCCCCCACCTGGGCGCCGAGCAACGCGCGCCCGAGGGGCGAACCCCAGTTGATCAAGCCTGCGTTGGCATCGGCCTGATCTTCGCCGACCAACTGGATGCGCTGCTGCTCGTCCTGCTCGTTGGCGAAGGTCACCCAGCTGCCGATCTGTACTTTGTCCGTAGAAGTGGCTGGCACGACGACCTGGGCGCTTTGTACCCGCTGGTTGAAGTAGCGCAAATCCCGCTCAAGGTCGGCCTGGCGTTGCTTGTCAGCCTTTTCGCCCTTGGCGGATTCGGTGCTGTATTCCTGCTGCAACTGCGCAACCTTGGCCTGCAACTGCTCCAATCCCTGCGCGGTCAAGCGATTGGGTTGGGCACTGACCTGGCGCTCCACCGGCTGATCAGCCTGGGCGGCGGCGTTGTCTTCATTTACAAAAGCTCGGCTCATGATGTTCTCCCTCAATGGAGCTTGGGCCATGTTCGCCGCGCGATCGTTCCCACGCTCTGCGTCCGCTTCTAACGCGGCGCGCTATTGCGAGCGATAAGCCTTGGCCGCATCGCGATCTTTCTCCTGCTGCCATTCGTGCTCGCGGTCATCCCTGCGGTTGTCCTGGTAGTCCCGCAGCTCCTCGTTCTCGCGCATGGCCTTGCACTGGCGGAAACCGTCTTCCCAGCCTTCGGCGTACTGCCGGTCTTTCAGATAGCGGGGCACGTTCTTGCGAAACTCCCCGGTAATCACCCCAGCGGCCTGGCGACCGCTGCTGCAACCGTCGTCGAAGCCATCGGCAAAGGCCGGGGGATAACCCTTGGCCAGCAAATCCTGATGGGTTGTCTGGCAGCCCGACAACCACACCACCACAGACAGCATTAGCGCAGACCGCCACATGGCGTACTCCCTGGCCGATTTACGGCTGATAGGGGGAAGTCTAGTCAGGGATTTGTCAGATGTATGTGAAAGGGGAGTCGGCGGGATGTGGGTTGTGCAAAGTGATCGTTCCCACGCTCTGCGTGGGAATGCCTCCTGGGTCGCTCCGCGTCCCGCCAACCGCTGCACGTTTGGATTACTGCGCACAGGTGACGCGGAGCGTCACGGGCTGCATTCCCACGCGGGAGCGTGGGAACGATCTTCTCCGGCAAATTTTGTTCATGCATAAATAAGTGTGGGAGGGGGTATGAATCAGTAGTGGTACCACTTCACTTCGAGCATCACTTCATTCACCGGTGTCGACAAGTGGCTGTACTCGCGCTGGGCGCTCAGGCGCAGGCCCAGGTTGCGTGACAGCTCCCATTGCTGGTTGAGGCTGATGCTGCGCCGCACTTCGCCATTGGTGAAGAAATCGCCCTTGGCTTCCAGGCTCAGGTTGCCCAGCGGGTTCTTCCACAATAGGCCGGTGTTGAAGCCGGCAGCGGGGGAGATGGCTTCGCTGAAGTCATTGTTGTGTTCCACGCGCACCGTGCCGAGGGCGAAGCCGAGCATGTCGTCGCTCAACTGCCAGGTGCCGCCCGCGCCGCCGTTGACGTGGGCGACCAGGGTTTCGTCGTCGTGTTTACCCGGTACGCGCTCCAGGCCCCCGGTGACTTGCCATGACCAGGGTTGCAGCAGGGCGTTGCGTGGGGTCAGGGAGCGGATGGTGGCCAGGTCCAGTTGCTGCAATTGCCAGTGATTGCCTTCGTACTGGCGCAGTTTCATCTGCAGGATTTCGATTTGTGCGCCCAGGGGGAAGCCTTCGGCGTTGTCGTTTAGGTCGTGATAGGCCATGCGCAGGCCGTATTCACCGAAGGCTTTGTCGCCGCGGGTGCCGATGCCGGCCTGCCAGGTGCGCGATTCGTGGCCGTTCTCGGGCAGGCCGGGTGGGGTGATCTTCAGGTCGGGCGCAGGGTTCTGGTTGATCGCGCGCAGCAGTTCGAAGCTGCGCTGGGAGCGCGCAGTGTCGCGCTCCAGGCCGTTGGCGCGGTAGCGACCGAGGCGATAGGCGGCGTCGACGATCAGCGCCTGGCGCTCGCGGGACAGGGCTTTGAAGGCCGGCGCCTGCAATTGCTGCTGGTCATCGCTGATGTTGAGCACCCATTGTTGCTCATCGCCGTCCAGCGGTTTGGCACGTTCCAGCAGTTCGCGTTCACGGGAGGGGCGATAGTCGATCTTTTCCACCAGGCCCGCCTCCTTGACCGCTTTGACAGTGTCGGTGGGGATCGCCGTCAGCGGGAACTGCTCGGTCAGGCGCAGGCCGGGACGCGCCACTTGCAGCAGTTCCAGCAAGCGGTAGGAGCAGTTTTCGTCGAAAAAGAAATAGTCGAACTGGATCTGCTTGAGTTCCCACACATGCTCGACCATGCGCTTGGTCTCGACTTCTGTGAGGTTCAGGCGGTATTCCCACAGGTCACGGTTTTCCAGGCTGCGGTATTCGGAGAGTTTTTCCTGGTAGGGCACCAGCGCGAACAGGCCGGGGTAGCCGCCCATCAGGCCTTTCCAGGCATACAGAATGCTGTTGTCCGAGCCTTCGATATAGGCGCCGAAGTTGATCGCGTAGCTGAGCAGGGCGGTGTTGTTGCTTTGCACGTCAGCCTGGTCGATGCGCAGCAGGGTGTGGCCGAACATCGACGACGGGCTGTTGAGGTACGCCGCCGGGAAAATCATCACCGCGCTGTGGGGCGCGACGTCCGTGAACCATTGTTTGAATTCCTTGCAGTCCACGGCGGGCAGGTCGGTCAGTTGCAACTGGTCCTTGAGCCAGCGGGTGCGGGCGGGGTAGACGCATTGGACGTGCTTTTCACCCAGGCTGGCCGGTGCATAGAGCGCATCCACAGTGGCCTTGAGTTCGGCGTCCGGATGATGCGCCCCGTCGGCGGCGAGAAAGAATTTCTTGTCGCTGACATAGCTGCGCCAGCCACTGATCTTGCCGGCTTCGTAATGGCCCAGCGACAGCCAGAACGGGTCATTGGCCAGTTGCTGCAAACGTTGATCGTCGAGGTGCGGTGCCGCATGCAGCGGGGCGCAGGCGAAGAAAGCCAGGCAAGCGAGGCGTTTGAGCATGGGGGCTACTTAAGTCGGACTGAAAAAAAGACCCAAGGGGGGCAGGTCGAAAAAACAAAACCCGCGCCTCGAAAGGCGCGGGTGGGTCGAGCTTAAGCCTGGGTAGCGTATTTCGCCAGACGGGCATCACTTTTCAGTACGGCAATGGTGTTGTTGTGCACGTCGTCAGCGGTCACGTCAGCCTTGCTGAAGATCTGCTGGAAGTGCTCGTGGGTCACGGCCGCGAAGTGCTCGCGATCTTCCGGCGCCACGCCCAGTACCACGGCGTAGGTAGTCAGCGCTTCGCCGTTACCCTTGGCCATGTCTTCGGACAGCTCGTTCATCATGCCATTCATGGCAATCCAGGACTTGCCGCCGTAGGTCAGGGAACTGTTGGTGCTGCAACCGTTGGTGCCCGAGGTCATGCCGAAGGTGGCGTTACCTGAAGTGCCGTTGGTGGTGGAGGCCAGGAAGTGGGCCGGAGTACCGCGCTGGCCTTCGAACAACATGTTGCCCCAACCGCAGTTCGGGCCACCTGGTGCTTCTGCCATTGCATTGAGGGAGACGACGGTGAAGAGAGTACCAAGAAGGATCCGTTTCATAGCTTTGTTCTCTTTGTGTGCAAACCAATGGACAAGGGTTCAGGCGCTTCGCAGCACCCTAGGGGCCAGTTATTAGTCCAACCCGCGCAGTTTGGAGTTTAGGCACGTTCCTGGGGTTCCGTGATTTTTTATAAAACATTCAGTCTCGAACGATTTTTTTGTACACCGTGCGGGCTGTCTATGCTTTCCCAAAAGCGCGCCTTGCCAGAGCGCGCAACCGAGAGCCAGAATGCGCCCATCTGCCCCGCCTGATGTAAGGAAGCCCGATGCCTGATCCTGTTGCTGCCAGCTTGCGTCTAGCGCCCGAAGCGCTGACTCGCCCTTTTTCCGCTGAACAGTTCAGCTTCTCGACCACCAATGATCTGGAGCCCTTTCGCGGTGTGCTTGGCCAGGAACGTGCAGTTGAAGCATTGCAGTTCGGCGTGGCAATGCCACGTCCCGGTTACAACGTGTTTGTCATGGGCGAACCCGGTACCGGTCGCTTTTCATTCGTCAAACGTTACCTGAGGGCCGAAGGCAAGCGCCTGCAAACCCCGTCGGACTGGGTGTACGTGAATAATTTCGATGAGCCGCGCGAACCGCGTGCCCTGGAATTGCCAGGCGGCGCTGCGGCGGCGTTCATCGCCGATATCAACGGGTTGGTCGACAACCTGGTGGCGACCTTTCCGGCCGTCTTCGAACACCCGACGTATCAACAGCGCAAAAGCGCCATCGACCGGGCATTCAACCAGCGTTACGACAAGGCCCTGGATGTGATCGAGCGCCTGGCCCTGGAAAAAGACGTGGCGCTGTACCGCGACAGCTCCAACATTGCCTTTACCCCGATGCTCGATGGCAAGGCCCTGGACGAGGCCGAGTTCTCGCAGTTGCCGGAAATCGACCGCGAGCGTTTCCACACGGATATTTCCGAGCTGGAAGAGCGCCTCAACGAAGAGTTGGCGAGCCTGCCGCAGTGGAAGCGTGAGTCGAACAATCAACTGCGCCAGTTCAACGAAGAAACTATCACCCTGGCCCTGCAGCCTTTGCTCGCACCGTTGTCGGAAAAGTACGCAGAAAACGCCGCCGTCTGCGGTTATCTGCAGGCCATGCAGGTGTATCTGCTCAAAACCGTGGTCGAGCAATTGGTCGACGACGCCAAGACCGACGCCCAGGCCCGCAAGCTGCTGGAAGAGCAGTACTGCCCAAGCCTGGTGGTGGGCCATCCGGTCAACGGCGGCGCGCCGGTGGTCTTCGAGCCGCACCCGACCTACGACAACCTGTTCGGCCGTATCGAATACAGCACCGACCAGGGTGCGCTTTACACCACCTATCGTCAGCTGCGCCCAGGCGCGCTGCACCGTGCCAATGGTGGTTTCCTGATCCTGGAAGCGGAAAAAATGCTCAGCGAGCCGTTTGTGTGGGATGCGCTCAAGCGTTCCTTGCAATCGCGCAAATTGAAGATGGAGTCGCCGCTTGGCGAACTCGGGCGCCTGGCCACCGTCACGCTCAACCCGCAAATGATCCCGTTGCAGGTCAAGGTGATCATCATCGGCTCGCGCCAGCTGTACTACGCGTTGCAGGATGCCGATCCGGACTTCCAGGAAATGTTCCGGGTGCTGGTGGACTTCGACGAAGACATCCCGATGGTCGACGAAAGCCTGGAGCAGTTCGCCCAGTTGCTCAAAACCCGCACCTCGGAAGAAGGCATGGCGCCGCTGACGTCGGATGCGGTAGCGCGGCTGGCGACCTACAGCGCACGCCTGGCGGAGCACCAGGGCCGTTTGTCGGCGCGTATCGGCGATTTGTTCCAATTGGTCAGCGAGGCGGACTTCATTCGCCACCTGGCAGGCGACGAAATGACCGATGCCGGGCATATCGAGCGCGCGCTCAAGGCCAAGGCCACGCGCACCGGGCGCGTGTCGGCGCGGATTCTCGACGACATGCTCGCCGGGGTGATCCTGATCGACACCGCCGGCGCCGCCGTGGGCAAGTGCAACGGGCTGACGGTGCTGGAAGTCGGTGATTCGGCGTTCGGCGTACCGGCGCGGATTTCCGCCACGGTGTACCCCGGCGGCAGCGGTATCGTCGATATCGAACGTGAGGTCAACCTCGGCCAGCCGATTCACTCCAAGGGCGTGATGATCCTCACCGGTTACCTGGGCAGCCGTTATGCGCAGGAATTCCCGCTGGCGATCTCGGCGAGCATCGCGCTGGAACAGTCCTACGGTTACGTGGACGGCGACAGCGCGTCCCTGGGCGAAGCCTGCACCCTGATCTCAGCCTTGTCGAAAACGCCGCTCAAGCAGTGCTTTGCCATCACCGGCTCGATCAACCAGTTTGGTGAAGTGCAGGCAGTGGGTGGGGTTAACGAGAAGATCGAAGGCTTCTTCCGCCTGTGCGAAGCGCGCGGTTTGACCGGTGAACAGGGCGCGATCATTCCCAAGGCCAACGTGGCCACGCTGATGCTCGACGAAAAGGTCTTGCAAGCCGTGCGCGACGGGCAATTCCATATTTATGCGGTACGCCAGGCGGATGAAGCGTTGAGCCTGCTGGTGGGCGAGGATGCCGGTGAACCGGACGCCGAGGGGCAGTTCCCGGAAGGTACGGTCAATGCCCGCGTGGTGGAGCGTTTGCGCGCGATTGCGGAGATGATCAGCGAGGAAGACCTGAAGGAGGCGGAAAAGGAACTGGCGCAGCAGGCGCTGGCTGAGGCCAAGCCCAGCTGATTTCTTAAGGCCACCTGGAGCAAAAATGTGGGAGGGGGCTTGCCGCCTCCCACATTTAGATACGATACGATGATTCCCACGCTCCCGCGTGGGAATGTACCCCGTGACGCTCTGCGTCACTTTTGCGCAATTACCGAAACTTGCAGCGGTGGCGGGACGCGGAGCGTCCCAAGAGGCATTTCCACGCAGAGCGTGGGAACGATCAAAGTCAAACATACTGAGGCTGACACACCGCCATCGGGAGCAAGCTCCCTCCCACATTTAGTTTAGTGGGTGCCATTAAATTGACGACCGTCCGCAATCCAATGCCGTTGGTCCCTACCACCTTGGTCTGTCGCGTTTTTATTCTATTCTGAGAATCAGGGATATCCACAGGAGTCGCAGGATAGAAACAGCCTCGCCTTTGCGCTGGGGCTGAACGCCGATCTACCGAGGGTCGCCGCCATGCCGCGCAACCTTTGCCTTACCCGCCAGTGCCTGGGCCTGGAAACCCGTATCGAATGCTCCATTCGCCCCCTCGCCGGGGAAAACGGGTTGTGGACATTATTGTTCGCCGCCGGCATGTCGGGCGAACAGCCTTCTACGGTCAAGTCCCAAGGCCCGTTTCACGGGCCATTCGTGGCAGAAACCATGTTGGGCTCCATCGTCGACAACCTGACCCTGCATGGCTACGAGCAATTGGACGAGCCGCAGATCTGGTGCCTGCACCTGCAGGCCCATCTGCGCCAACTCAATGGCGGCCATGAGCAATTGGCCCTGTAATCGGGCTATTTGCTTTCCGGTTTGTCCAGCTTGACCTCGAAACCATATTGCACGGTGTCGAGGTCGGTGCGCTGGTAGCTTTCCAGGGTGGTCGGCTGGCCGTAGAAATAATGCACGTCAAACAGCGCCGTGCCGTACTCCTCGGCGCGGTGGCTCACGCCGAGAATTTCCTTGAGGTAGTTGCCGCTGCCGTCCTTGGCGTAGAAGCGCCAGCTGTCGGCGGGAAACGCGCGCTGGTCGACGATCAACGCGTTGTCCTTGAGCACCAGGCCTTTGGGCAGTTTGCTGGTGTCTATCGAGGCCTTCTCGATGGTGGCGAGGAACAAGGGCACCGAGCCGACCACAAACGCCGGGGTTTCCGGGAACAGGTTGAGGTCGTAGGTCAGCGTGCCGCTGGCCGCATTCATCTCGAACGCCTCGGTGGGCAACTCGATGGGTTCGCCGCGCTCGCCTTTATCGTCGGCCGTGAAAAACGTGATCGGCGCGTCGCTGTTGTTGCGCTCGGCGCCGACCAGGTCGTCATTGAAGGTGAAAGGGTGGTCGAACACGATTTTCGCGGCACTGGCGTCGTCGGTGGACTGGCTGATGGTGACGCTGCCTTTCAATTGTTCTTCCGTCAACGAGGCGTCTTTGAGCCAGCTGGCCGCAGCGTCGTCATACACCGTGACCGGCATCGGCAAGGGTTGCACGGAGTGTTGCAGGCTGTTTTTGTCGAAGCGCATCACGGGCAGGTCCAGCTCCTTGCGGGTCACCGTGGTCTTGGAAAAATCCAGCACATTGACCTGCAGGGTGTCGATCAATCCATTGAAGTACACCTTGGCGTAGTGGCTCTTCTGTGTGTGTTCGAAGGCTTTTTGCGCGTCTGTGAGGTGTTTTTCGAACGCTTCGGACCAGGTCGTTTGTTTTTGCATCTCGGCCAGTTGCTTCTCATAGAACGCCACTTGCGCGGCATTTTCGTTGATCGAGCCTGAGCGCGTGAGAAATTGGCCGGTACCGTCCCGGGCCTGTACCAGCAGCGGGTTGGGCGAGTCGTCGCCCAGCTCTGCGGCCAGGGGCGCGCTGTTGGTCAGTTCAAGCTCGGCGTAATTCTTGTCCAGCGACACCAGGTTGAGGGTGATATTGCCCTCGGTGCGCGGGTGGCCGAGGTCTTTTTTCGACAGGTCGAAGGTCAGCACCTTGCCTGGCGCAGCAACCTCAATCGCACCTTTGAGGCTGACAGGCTGCGGCTGGCTCTTGTTTTCCGTCTCGATGCCCTCGATGAACGGGTAGGTCACCGTCAGGTCGTCGGGGTTGGTCAGGTTGGAGCTGCTCGGGCTGAGCTGGATGCCGGGGTCGGTTTCCGACCATTCCGGCTGGAAAGGAATGACTTTGTTGTTGCTCAAGGTCACCGACTGCCATTCCAGGCCATGGGGAAAGGGGAACTGGTCAGGGGCGTTGAACGTGAACGGGAAGACCGGCTGCAGATCCGTCAGGTAGTCGGAATGGGAGGCTCTGCGCAGTACGAACAGGCCGTTGATATAGGTGTCCACCAAGGCCTGGGGTGTGGGGTAATGCTTGAGCAGGGCCAGCGTGTCTTCGCCGTATTCGGCTTCGATGGGCTTGGCGGCGAGCTTGAGGCGTGCACGTTCGAGCAACAGCAGCGAGCCGCCGAGGTCGGCGATGGCGTCGCGCAGCTTGGGGTCCTGGATGCTGTCCAGGGACTGCTCGAACTGGCTGGTTTTCTCTTCGAGGGTGGCCTGCTTCTGCTCTTCTTTGGGGGAGCAGCCGCTGGTCATCAGCAACGCCGCGCACAGGCCGAGAGTGGCCAAAGGGGATCGCACATCCATCATCAGAGTCTTCCTGTCCGACATCATCGAGCCGAGTTGAGGGTCTCGACACTAGCAGAAAAACGCCCTTACAGATGCCACTTCAAGTCAGTTTTCTCGCGGTGACAGGTGCCCGGTAGCGGCTGGTATACTCGGCACCATTTTTAGCCAAGCTGTGTGAGATTCAATGGAACGCTTTATCGAAAACACGATGTATGCCGCGCGCTGGCTGCTGGCGCCGATCTATCTGGGTTTATCCCTGGGGTTGCTGATCCTGGCGATCAAGTTTTTCCAGGAAATCATTCATGTGATCCCCAATATTTTCACCTTGCTGGAGTCGGAGGTGATCCTGCTGTTGCTGTCGTTGATCGACATGGCCCTGGTCGGTGGCCTGCTGGTGATGGTGATGATTTCCGGCTACGAGAACTTCGTCTCGCAGCTGGATATCGATGAGAACAAGGAAAAGCTCAACTGGCTGGGCACCATGGACTCTTCGTCGCTGAAGATGAAAGTGGCGGCGTCCATCGTGGCGATTTCCTCCATCCACCTGCTGCGCATCTTCATGGACGCCAAGAACGTCGATCCGCAACACCTGATGTGGTACGTGATCATCCATATGACCTTCGTGGTCTCGGCGTTTGCCATGGGTTACCTGGACAAGCTGACCAAGCACTGATGGCGCGCGCTCGCCTTACTGCTCGACGAAGTAGTAAGGCTGGCGGTTGATCGCCATTTGCTTGATCACGCTCACTTTCTCATTCAGTCGGTCCGTGTGGTCCAGCAGCGCAACGTTGCCGGGTTTGGCGCCGAGAAATGCACGTAATTGGGGCTCGGTTTGCAAAATCGGCAAATAGGCCTGCAGATAGAACACGCTGGCGCCGGCAATCCGCTCATTGGGTTGGAACAGCGCCACCTCCCTACCTTCGTCTTGCAATGCCTGGACTTGACTGATCACGGGCACGAATGACTGACGCACATCGGCTTTGGGCGCGAACCAGAAGGCTGCGCTGAGGTAGCAGGCGATGGCCAGGGTGAACACGCCGAAGACAATGCGCCGGTGGTAGCGGTACAGCGCCGGTTTGTGGGCTTTCACCCATTCCAGCAGCACCCGCGCATATTCTGCGGCCAGCACGGCGGCGGCCGGGGTCAGTGCCATCAAATAGACGGTGCGTTTGCTCGAGGCCAGTGTCAGCAGGGTGAACTGCGCCACCAGCCATACGCTGAAAAACAGGCGGTAGCGGTTGCGCACCAGGCTTTTACGAAAGTGCCACAGGCCCAGGTACACCAGGATGTTCCACGGCAGGAAGGCCTCGGGCAGTTTGGCGAGGTAATAGTAGAACGGCTCGTAATGCCCGGCTTCGACAAACGAGCCGCTGAAGCGCCCGACGCTGTTGGTCCACAGCACCTCACCGACGGCCTGTATGCCGCCGCGCTGAAACAGAAACCCCAGCCAGATCAGCAACGGCACCAAGGCCAGCAGCGTGAACAGCGCGGGCTTGAGCCAGTCGCCAAGGCGCAAGCGTTTATCCATCAGGCTGGTGCAGGCCAGGTAAACGAATATCACACTCCCCGGCATCGCCAGGCCCAGCACGCCCTTGCTCAACGTCGCGATGACCATCCCCGCCGTAAACAATGCCCATGCCCAGGCAGCGGAGCCGTGGCGTTCGGACGCGGGGCGCATGGCCTGGTAGAACCCGAGCAACGCAGCGGTCACGCCCAGGCTGAGCAACGAATCCTCACCCACCCCACGCACATTGCCCCAATAGCTGGCCATGGTCGCCAGGATCAACGCGGCGCTGAACGCCAGCGTGGTTGGCCGCCCGAACCGGCGCAGCATGCCGTAGAGCAGCATCACGCTGAACAATCCGGCAAAGGCCGATGCCAGGCGCACAGCCCCGGTGCTCGCGCCAAACACGCGAATCGCCCCGGCATCCAGCCACAGGCTCAGCGGCGGTTTTTCCAGGAAAGGCTCGCGAAACAGGCGCGGCACCACCCAGTCATCGTCCAGGTGCATGGCCATGGCGATCCCGGAAACACGGGCTTCGGTGGAGCCTTGCAGTTCATGGTTACCCAGGGCGAAGAAGAACAACAGCGCAGCGAGCAGGAACAGCAGGGGAACGGGACGCGTCATGGGGTGGCTACCGGGCAGGAGACCGCTCGGGAGAGCGACCGTGGCTGCCCGCCAGTATAGGGATGGGTTTCTTAACGATTCGTGAACGAGTGTGGGTTTTTTGTGCGGTCGGGTACGAGGCTTACAGTTTGATCTGATCGAATTTTCCCGGAGCAGAGAAACGCCAGGGAACACTGAAAGCCGCCCCTCCACGTATCAACTCAGCTTGTTTCAAGATGGCTGGCCACCAGCGCACGAGATTGTGCGCTTTGCTCCAGTAGCTTTCACCACTCCAATGTTTTGCCAGACAGAAAATAGGCAGTGCGCAATCTCGAAAGGCTTTCTTCTCCGCATGCCCTTTCATAAATCGATCCTGAGAGATCACTACCCAGCCTCCCTCTTCACGCAGCGCTGATATCCAAGCAATGTCGCTGGTATTTTGGGGGAATTTATCCCGGAGCGGGAACACGCCATGTTCATGAACTTTTGATAGTTCGTTCAAGGCGCGTGCCAGCGCGGGAGGAAGGTTATGATCCAGGAGAAAGTTCAAGCAGCATGCCTTTGCTCGAACTCGACAGCTGCTTTTACTGCAGCCGCTGGAACCTCGTAGAGCATGGCTACGCGCCTGGCATCACGTCCTTCTGCTTCATACGCATTAAAAATGGCGGCGGTATCAATGCCGGCCCCGGTCAGCACGGGCTTACCAAAATTTCTGGCAGGGTCCAGCACTACCGCTTTGCTACGTTTGACCGGATACCAGCGTTGCGCCGACCCCTTGCCGGTGTAATCGATCCCTTCGTACAACGAGGGCTTGATGACTTGTTTGAACGCATATTGTTTTTTGATCAGGTCCAGCAGTGTCTCGTCACCCGTCTCATCCAGCACAGTGGCAAAAATACTACGGCCATCTGTTTGGAACCGCTTGCAGGTGAACGGATAGGGCTGGCCGAACAGCTCACTAGCCTGGCGTGAAGCGTTGCGTATGGCCTGCAAGCTCAGCCCATGCTGGCGAAATGCATGCACGAAGCGAATTTCGAGCAGGTCATGAAAACCTAGAATGCAATCATTGATGCCTGTCAGTTCCGATTGCCAGAGCCCGGCATGCTGAACGCCATTGGCACTGTAGCCGAATAGCCAACGGCGTATGTCTGCGGCGGGGATGCCGGTATATAACGATGCCTCGCCAGGGGTATAGAGACCCACCCCGACAAGAGGGCTGGGCGAAGTCGTTTGCATGGATGGCCTCCTTGTCGTTGAGTCGGGCGATGAAGTCTGGTGGCTTATGTGATCTCGTTCAACCTTGGGGAGACGAGCTGTAGTCCAAAGCGTATCCGTACAATTCATTCCACGCCAGTTCACCTGATGCACGCCAACTTGTAGGAGCTTTCCGGTGATTTACTTAAAGGTATATCGCCTTATTGGGTACTGTGCTCCGACACGTTAAACCGCGTCTTTGGCAGCAAACAATCTCTTAGCCTCAGCAAAACACTTCTCAGCAATCGCCGAGCGCGGTTCGGTCTTGCGCATCACCATGCCCAGTGGTGCGAGCACGCTGGCGTCCGGCAGGTTGATAAACGCGAGGTTTTCGATCGGGCTTTCCAGGGCGCTGTCCAGCGGCATGATTGCGCAGCAAAAACCTTCGTGGATTGCCTGGAACAGCTGATAGGTTGAATCGCTTTCGAGCATGGGCTGGGGGGCGAGGCCGCGGCTGCGGAAGCTCAGGTCAATGGACTTTCGATAGTGCATGCCCGTGCTGATCATTCCCAGGGGCAATTGGGCGGCGTCTTCCCAGCTCATTTCGGTGCCTTCGAAGTGGAAGTGACGTGTGTCGTACAGCAGGCCGACGCGGGTTTCGCCCAGTTCGAAAAAATCCAGGTAGCTGGAGTTTACGTGGTCCAGGTAACACACCCCCAGGTCCAGCTGATTGGTGCCCAGCGCTTCGATGATCTTGTCCGAACTCATGGAGGTCAGGCTGAACTTGAGTTCCGGGAAGGTGTGGGACAGGCCCTGGATGTAGCTGATCGGGTTGAAACCGCTGAGTGGCACCAGGCCCAGGCGCAAGTTACCCACCAACTGCCCTCGACACGCCGCCGCTTCGGCGAACAACCCGTCATGGGCGGCGAGCAGGGTTCTGGCCCAGGCCAGCACACGCTCACCGGCCTCGGTGAACCCTTCGAAGCGCTGGCCCCGGGTGACCAACTCCAGGCCCAGCTCATCCTCCAGATTGCGCAGGCGCATCGACAGCGTCGGCTGGGTGATATGGCAGCGCGCAGCCGCCTGGCCGAAGTGACGGGTCTGCTCCAGCGCGATCAGGAATTTGAGTTGCTTTATGTCCATCAACACACCTGCCAGTCAGCCGTAACAATAGGCAGCCATTGTTTAGGCGCTTGAGCCTCATGGCAATCGATTGATGGCGGCCTGCTGGAGAAAGACATGAGCGTAACGTCGGATGCGTTGTGTGTACGGCTTCAATTGAGTACACAGTCGACGGGTTCAAGGACAGGCGGCAGTTCTGTCGCGCCGTTGGCGTGCAGCACTTCGCGTTCGATGGTGCGCACGATGGCATTGGTCGGCAGGTCGTTTTCGTCGTAGCCGAAGGGGTCTTCCAACTCGTCGCCAATCGCGTCCAGGCCAAAGAACGTGTAGCTCACGATGGCGGTGAATACCGGCGTCAGCCAACCCAAGGGCTCAGCCATGGCGAAGGGCAGCAAGATGCAGAACATGTAGCTGGTGCGGTGCAACAGGAGCGTGTAGGGGAAGGGCAGCGGGGTGCTTTTGATGCGCTCGCAAATGGTCTGCGTGCGAGTCAGGCTGCTCAAGTGCCCGGCCATCAGCTGATAGCGCCATTCGCTGAGTCCCCCGGACTCAACCAACGCCGAACATTGTTGGGTGACGCGACCGACGATGCTTTCCGGGATATTCGGCGTATTGGCCGGCGGCGGCGTATCGAGCCAGGGGGCTGCCGCGCCGGGCTCGTTTTCATGGCGCAGCCTGGCGTTCAAGGCATGGGCGAACCCGCACAGGTTGCGCAGGATCTCGCTACGCTGGCGAGCGTCCTGGATCACCTGGGTTTCCCGGATCATGGCGCGCACATCCATCAGCATGGTACCGAGCGCTTTGCGCCCTTCGTACCAGCGGTCATAGCAGGCGTTGTTGCGAAAACTCATGAAGATCGAAAGTGACAAACCCAACAGCGTGAAAGGCGTGGCGTTGACCTTGGAGAAGTAGGCCGGATGAAGGGTTTCCACCAGCACAATCACCGAGGCCAGCAGTGTCACCAGCAGGCTGCGCAGTGCGATGCGCCGGGCCACGGAGCCCTTGAGCGACGTCAATACACCGATCAGGTTGGGTTTGGCTCTGACGATCATGGAAATAGCCTAGTGCAATGGGTTGAAACCGGGTCGGTCAGCCGCCCGTCATGTTCATGAAGCGCACCACCTGCACCTCATCGTCGAGGGTGAAATTGTGCCGATAGGGCTTGAGTTTCATCGACTCCACAATCGCGCGCTCCAAACGTTGCGGTTCGCCCGGATAGCGCCGCAGTACCGCCTTGAGGTCGACCGAATGCTCGTTGCCCAGGCACAGCAACAGCCGGCCTTCGACGGTTAGGCGCACACGGTTGCAGGTGCCGCAAAAGTTGTGGCTGTGGGGCGAAATAAAGCCCAGGCGAATATGCGGCGCTTCGGCCAGGCGCCAATAGCGCGACGGCCCCTGGGTGGATTCTGCGGAGTCGATCAGCGTGTAGCGTTCGGCGATACGCTCGCGTACCTGCGCACTGGAATAAAACGCCTCGGCACGGCTGTGCTCGCTGATCACGCCCAATGGCATTTCTTCGATAAATGAAATATCCAGGCTGCGATCAATGGCGAAGGCCACGAGGTTGTTGATCTCGTGGTCGTTGCGACCTTTCATCACCACGCAATTGAGCTTGGTGCGCTGAAAACCCGCGGCATTCGCCGCATCGATACCCTCGATCACCTTGGCCAAGTCACCGGTGCGCGTCAGTTCACGAAAGCGCTTGGGGTCCAGACTGTCGAGGCTGATGTTCAAGCGCTTGAGCCCGGCATCGAACAACGGCGCGGCAAGTTTGCCCAGTTGCGAACCGTTGGTGGTCATGCACAACTCGCGCAGACCGGGAAGCGCGGCAATGCGCTTGCACAGATCCACCACGCCCTGACGAACCAAGGGCTCGCCGCCGGTCAGACGGATCTTGCGGGTGCCCAGCGCGACGAAACTGTGTGCCAGTTGATACAGCTCTTCCAGCGACAGGATCTGCTGGCGCGGCAGGAACTCCATGTCTTCGGCCATGCAATACACACAACGGAAATCGCAACGGTCGGTTACGGACATCCGGAGGTAGTCGACCCGGCGGGAAAAACTATCCATCAGGATTTGATCGGTCACTAAAAACCTCGGCGGCGACATTGGGTATATACCCTGGCGCTTATATAGGCGGGTGATTCAGGCGAGGCTAACGGTGTTTTCTGCGGGCGTCTAATCACTCTTAGCGACTGGTTGATCGATGGGGTCTATGAGCGGTGAGTTGAAGGGGTACAGGAGGCTGCGAAGCGGTGGGGTTCAATAGCGTACCTGTGGCGAGGGAGCTTGCTCGCCATAGGTACGGGTTGGTTGTTCAACTGACAGCGATGTTTTATGGATTTGCGCCAGGGGGTTGCATGGTGAATAACTGAGCGTCCAGCATCCGCTCCAGCAGCAACTCACCCAGCACGATCAGTTGCTGAGCCCCCAGCAGCTTCTGGCGATGCGAGCCTTCCAGTTCAAAGGCCAGATCGGTGGTCATGGCGTTCAGCGAGGCGAGGGTTTCACTGGCTTGGATAAGGAGGGTTTCGGCGGGGATGTCTGGGGCGAGGGTGAAGAGGGTTGTTGGGGGATTGGGGGTGATCTTTTTCATGACTGAAACTCCTTGATTGATGGAGTCGCCAGACATCGCTGCTAAACGAAAAGGGTGGCGACTGTACGCGGGTTAGCAGACCAGGAATCAAGGAACCCAGCGCACCCGAAAGTGCCCCACGCACAGCCGCCATAACGCAATCCAGCGGATGCTGAAAGCATCGCTTGAAAGGAAGGTGGCTTTGCAGGCCTTGATATTAACCGAGCTGCTAACCCCGGTCGCTGATTTTGCAGCGACTGGAGGAGATTAGCGGGGTGGGGGGTGAAGGGGGAGTTCATCGATGGCGCGAGTTCTTGTGGGAAAATTCTGAGGGTCTGTCAGTTGGGCTTTTTATACCCCGAAGACAGCAAAACCCGCACAAGACGGGTTCTGTTGATGCTTCGGATAGGTGAGGCGGGTAAGTTGAGTTAGACATGTAACATACTAATTTTAATAACTATAAAAAATGGAAATCTTGATTGGAATACCAAATGGAATGCGTTTCCTCAAGTCTGTGCTATCAATGCCTGCGGTTGAAGGGTCTAAATTGGATTCCGTATCTGGGCAGTTGGTCTGCCTACACCGCCTCGCGTCTGGGAGGGGCCTGGCCCTGATACGTTCCCCTTGCTAGCAAATCAAAGTCGGCGAAATGTGCCCTCGGCGATTTTCATCGACGCTGAAGATTCAAAGGATGGGAAAATCCAGGTGCATGGCTTGCCTGAGCTCTGTATGAAACTTTTGAAACGTCGTCGGAGCTTATGGGGACGTGATTTTACGTAGGGTCCTCGCCTTTTAGGCCAAGGGTTCTGCCATTCCTAAGCGATAAGAACTTTCCGATCGCGACTGGGAATCGTAGCCAAACTTTTTACCTTACATCACCGTATCGGACGCCTAAGGCTGATCGATCTGGACATCTGAAGCATGAACATATCCTTGCCACACGGAAAGCCCGAGCGTGCATCCGGCAACGACGAAGGATGAGAAATGAAAACTTTTGGATTCAATGGTCGTCATCCAATGATAACTAGATTGCGGGAACCCTGACGCTTCCTATAGGCAGAATCGGTGGCCAGAGCGCGCCGAATGCGAGCTACTGGCTGGACGCATTTCAGACTAAGCGCTTGCTACTTTGCTTGGGTCTGAACAACGATCTCCACGCGGCGATCCATTGCTAGGCATTCACGTAGTTCTGGTTTAGGGAGATCGCGCGCGCAGCTGGATACTGACGTGCGCGAGCCTGCCGCTTTTATGCTCAGTGGTACATTCGGCCTCCACGTTTTGAGCTGCTCGCCGACGCTTTCAGCACGGCGGCGTGACAGCTCCTTGTTGCTGTCGTTGGCAGCTTGTACTGGGTTTCGATCAGTATGGCCAGTTACGCTGATCGCTGTGATCTGGCGCTTGGCGTCTCCCAAATAGGTGTCTACCTTGGCAGTAAATGCAGCAATGGCCGCTATGCCTTCCGGAGGCAGTATGGACGCATTGCTGTCAAACAAGAGGTTGTCACCAAGGATAAAACATAACGGAATGCCAGCCTTGTCGCCCGGCCGCCTGACGATGTTGACACCCGATCTGTTCAATTCAATCTGATAGGGGGAGCCGCTGTTCTCGGTCAAGAACGGCATCTCGATCAAGGTTCGCTCCCCGAGGCCGTGCCATAGGACATTCACGTGGTGGAGGAGTTGTTCAGAGTTACTGCCACTGCCGCAACTATGGAGTTTTAGCTCGAACTCGTTCACTACATCCTTGACGATTTTCTGATTCGCGGCATCCAGGCTCACGGATACATCCATCTGACGGAACCCAAGACGTTGCATCGAACTAGAGATGATTTTTGCGGTGAGGTCAGGTACCAAGATCATAGGCAGCAAGATTGCCGTAAGGCTGATCAACACCTTGTCGCGCTCTCGTTTCTTTACTTTAGCTACTGGGGTGTAGAGCGGAAGAGGTTCCCAGTACCAAGATATCATGAGCAGGATGAGCGCCCCCATTAATGGTGCCAAAATCTTCACACTTCCTGAGGCCAAGGCCGTAACAGCCAACAGAGCCGCCGCTATGAGGCCTAGGGAAAACATCCCCCAATCGAACTTGATCTTTTTTGAGCGCCAATGGAACAAGCCGTGCAGAGCACCGACTGCAATCAGGTACCACAAGCTGTAGAAAAGCCCGAACATCAACGCGGCGAAGATGAACAGCAAGCTTTCGCTCAAGGTGATGCCGGCTGGAAAGAAGTTGATGATGAAGGCCCAATACGTGAATACCACGATCACACCAATGGTGCTGGTGATTTGCAGTACGGTGGCTGCGTGGGTTTTAAATAGATCAAGCAGATACTTCAAGGGAACATCCTTGTTAGTGATTAGTGGCTTTGAGCCATTATAACTTGTCGCGTTAGTAGGAACCGTACGGTTGGTTGGAGGCGAGATACCTTTTGGGGAAGGTTTTTTCCGGTCATCGCCATCAGGCCTGATGGCGATGACCTGCTGATCGACCTGATCCTCAGCCCTCCAGATTCCCTGCCAGCAGCGGCTGCCATCAGCTCAGCACCACTTTCCACAAGTACTGCTAGTGCTCAATCCGTGACTTACCTATTCTCGGCCGCGCGGTGCAGTTTAATGTGAAACTGCGGCGTGTCGGGTATAACGCATGCTGCAGGCGAGTGAAGTCGGCCAGATGGCTGGACCGCTATCGAGAATGCCCAAACGCCTCGCCGAAGCCGTGATCCAGGCACGCCAACGACTGCCCACCTTGAACGTCGCCGAGCTATTTGATTTGTATTGGGACTGCGTACGCTTGCTGGAGCGACAGGGCGACAAGCCGCACAGGAGAACCTACCGAAGGGCCAGCCTAGACGCTTGGCGATGGATGAGTTTGGTCTGTTCAAAGGTATCGCTACGCCAGAGTGGTGCTGGATGCCGATATCCGCCGGGCGCTCTGAATTGGCGAAGGCCGCTGTCGAGCCGCTGTCAGACCTTCTTCGAGGAACTGGTGCCAGAGGGCTGTGCGTGGATCAAGAATGACTTTCTCCGGCAGTCCGTGGAGAACCTTTTTTAAGTGCGATTGACCTTAAGGCCGAACCGAAGTTGGAAGGTCACGAACAGGGGAAAAGCTTCAGACTCCTTCGACTTCTATCCCGTGTTCTGCCAACCATGTCTTGCGCTGTGCATAGTCAGGCATGACGCGTTCCAGGCGGAGCCAAAATTCTGGGGTGTGATGTGGCTCTTGCAGGTGCACCATCTCATGCACCACCACGTACTCCGCAATGGGCTTGGGCAGTAGGATTGTTTTCCAATGAAAATAGAGCTGTGCGCCCTTACCACATGAGCCCCAGCGATAGCCCAGATCCTGCACACGCACACCGCTGGGGGTCAGGTCCATTCGCGCTTGGTGGTTCTCGACTCGTAAGGCGAGCCAGCTGCGGGCATGTTCGCTATACCAACGGATGAAATGTTCGCGGGCTCTTGGCAGTTCGCTACGCAGCAGGCGGAAGCGACCAGCAGAAAGTTTTAATGGCCCATCCTGCTCATCAACCAGTTTGAGGCGATAACTTCGTCCCAAATACAGAAACCCCTCTCCGTCCACGTATTCCTTAGTGGGGATTGAGCGCTGCAGGCGTTCCTTTTCGGCAAGACGCGAGTAAATCCAGAAGCTTTTTTCCGCTACGAATTGCCGCAGCGCTTGCTCCTCAACCTCTGGCGGAGCAGACAGGATAAGTGCGCCGTCACGCTCGACAGTGATCTGTAGCGTCTTGCGCCGCGCGCTGCGGCGTAGCGTCAGTTGTAGGTCGTCTACAGTGAGGGTTTGATTGCTCACAGCTGCATCAACCGTTCATGGCAGGCTCTGGTCTGATCCATCAGGCGGTCAGACAGCACCCCCGCCATATCGCTATCCACCAAGGGCGGACGCAGTCGCATCAGGTAATCGAATAGCTGCCCGGCCAGCTCCTCCTGTGCCGCTCGCTTGCGCGGGCTCCAGATATCGCGGTGGCTTTGGAGTTCGCCCACCAACAGATCGACCAGTTCCACTGTCACATCCTTCAAACGCAGCAGCTCGGCGGGCTGCGGATTGGCGTCGGCACACACCAAATCCAGCAGGGTGCGCAGGAAGGGAGCATAGTGTTCGGGCAAATCCAGGGGGCTGTAGCTATCGCTCATTTGACCGCTGCGCAGTTCGTTGATGATCTTCTGCATCTGTTCAACCAACTGATCCCACTGCTCGCCCAGCGACTTGAGCAGCTCGTTCAGGCGTTCTGACAGCTTGCGATAGAGCACCGGATCTTCATCAGTATGCTTGCGCACATGCGAGCGAATGGCGTGCTCCATCTCTGATGCCTTGGCGCGGTCGTTGACGCTTCGCGACAACTGTTTCTCGAAGTCTGCATCGGTGAGCTGGATCGGCGGAATCTTCGGGTCGATGCCCAGTGAGATAACATGATCATCGATCAGTTTGCGCACCTTGGCACCGACATCCTTGCCCAATTGCGGCAGGTCCTTGTAGCGCCCACGTGCCCGCGCGTGGATATAGGCCAGGCGCTTGGCATCCTTGACGAAGGGCAGGCCCTCGGGGCGTGGCAGCACGGTGTCCAATGAGTTGAGGAACGCTTTGAGTTTTACCGCAAATTCGGCGCGCACCTTTTCCGACTCCAGTGCGGCAATGCAGGTTTCGGCGTCTTCCAGCGACTCGATGCCCTGGCGACGCAGCACATCCACCACGCGAAGATGACGATCGCGCAGCACCGGCACCTCGTCCTTGATGCTGCTCAGCGCACCTTCGATATCCTCGTCGGCATAGGCTGCCAGGGCTTCGCGCAGGTGGTTGGCGACCCCGTAGTAATCGACCACGATGCCGCAGCGCTTGCCGAAACCAGTACGGTTGACCCGCGCAATGGCTTGCAGCAGCTCGGCTTCCTTGATTGGCCGATCAAGGTACATGACCCCTTCGATGGGCGCATCAAAGCCGGTGAGCAACATAGACTTAACGATCAGGAAAGCTAGCGGGTCGGCCTTGCCCGGCTGCTCATGATTCAGAGGCTTCTTGAAGCGCTGAATCAGCAGCTCGTGCTTGCTGCCGTCCGTCCAAGTTTTCCACTCGGCCGGATCGTTATTTGAGCCAGAAATAATCGGTGCGAATTCCAGGCTGCGTAGCCTGCCGCGATAGCGCCACGCCTGCACGCGCGCCTGCAACTTAGGTGGACGCTGGCACAGTGCTTCATCGTCGAGGTCTTTGTCGGCTGCTGGCAACGCTTCGGCTTCGGCCAGCAACTGATCCCGGGCGGCCTGCAGTGCGTGGAAATAGCGGATTGCCGCAATCCGGCTATAGGCTACCACCTGCGCCTTGTAGCCATTGGGCAGGATATTGGTGACGTAATGTCTGAGGATGTCGTGCGCCTTATCAGCGATCAGCGCGGGGGCATCAAAGATATGGCCTTTGGTGGCATATTTTTTCTTGATCAGCTCCAGCTCGTCCTGACTGTGCTCGCGGAACAAATCCTCGAACAGTTCATCCAGACTCGCCCCATCTTTCAATGCGCCCTGGGCAGTGCGCCCTTCGTAAAGCACCGGCACTATTGCGCCATCTGCCTCAGCTTCCTTGATGGTGTATTTGTCGATGAACGCGCCGAAAATTTCGTGGGTGCGTTTCTTATCGCCCATGATGATCGGTGTACCGGTAAAGCCGATGCGCACGCAGTTGGGCAGGCCCGCCAGCAGGTTCGCTTGCAGATCGCCGGCCTGGGTGCGGTGCGCCTCATCGATCAATACCAGAATGCTCTCGTCGTGGTTGAGTACCTCGAAGGGTTTGCTTATCAGGTAGAGCGCGCGCTTTTCTGCGACTTTGAGGAGGGCAGTAGCTTGCGTAGGGATCGACGCCTCCCCATCTTCTTCCTGTTCGGGATTGCGATACTTCTGGATGGTGGCGAATACCAAGCCGGGGCCCTGGCGACGTGCCATGGCTTTAACACCCTCGATATTGGAGGCCACCTCCGGCAGTTCACCGCTCAGCGTGGCGGTGGCGGAGAGCTGATTTTGCAGGTCTTTACGGTCAGTGACTACGATGATTTTGAAGCGGCGCAGTTGTGTATCCGTGCGCATCTTGCGCACCAGAAATACCATGGTCAGGCTCTTGCCTGAGCCTTGAGTGTGCCAAACGATGCCGCCGCGCTGGTCGCTCTCGCCATGCTCAAGGCGTGTCTGCCCGCGTTTCATGCGGATCACCGTGCGGTTCACCGCGCGGTACTGCTGGTAGCGGCAGACCGTCTTGATGGTCTGCCCGCCAACCTGCATGAACAGCATGAAATGCCGGATCAGATCGAGCAGGTGGGCCGGCGTCAGCATGCCTGCCACCAGGCGCTCCTGCTCGGACAGTTTGGCTTTGCCTAGCTGCTCGGCGACTGACTGCTCGCTGCCGCTACCTTCCGGGCCAACCACGGTTTTCCATTGGTAGAAATGCCCGAAGCCGGCCCCAATGCAGCCCACCCGTGCTTCGTCGTAGCTACTGGCGACCAATAGCTGCACACTGGCGAACAGAGTCTCGTTGCCCTCGTTTTCCTCGACCTCGAAGGCCGCCTTGCGCTGGTTGCTGTAGCGGCGCAATTGATCGACAGCTTCGGCCAGCGGTTCTGGGATGGATGGGCTCTTGCATTCCACCACCACCAGCGGGATGCCGTTCACCAGCAACACCAGATCCGGGACGATAAATTTCTTGCCGCTGTTGTACCCCGGTGGGCAATCCACTCGGAACTGGTTGATCACGCGGAAGTGGTTATTGGCCGGGTTGGCCCAGTCGATGTACTGGATGGTCTGACCACGTCCGCCTTCCCAGCCCTGAAGGCCATCGACCGTGATGCCTTTGAGCAGCAGCTCAGTGACTGTATGGTTGGCTTCCATCAGCTTGCCGGCGCCCAGGCGGGTAATGGCCGCCAGTGCTTCGGCAATGCGCTGCTCATCCAGCCAGGGCTGACCGTCGCGCAGGTTGATGGCAAGCAAGCGCTCGGCCAGTGCAGCTCGCTGAATTACTTCACTGAAACTGCTGCGACCAGTGATGGCCGGGTCGTCGAGGCTGCCCTCGATATGCTTCCAGTTCAGCCCCTGTAACTGAGCCACAAAGGGTTTTTCGACGTCATCCAATTCCCAGCCCACGATTACTCCTTTAATCCAGTTCAGGCGTGTATGGGCTCATACAGGCTCATACAGGCTCATAGCGGCTCATAGCGGCTCATAGCGGCTCATAGAATTTTTAGCCGAGCTTATAGACCGACCAGCGTCGTTCACCTTGCTGTATCAGTGTGCCCTTGTCTTTCATGCGCTTGAGCAGTTTTGCCGCTTGATCAGGCGAGAGCCGACAAAGATCCATTACTTCAGCGCGCTGAATCTGCCCATGTTGCTGCACGTAGTTCAACACCATCTGCTCATGTTGAATGGGTGTGAAGCCTGCCTGGCGGGTATAACCGGCCTTGTCGCCCACGGCCTGGTACAAACTGGCTGACAGAGTGTAGCTGCGCCCTCGAGTAGAACCGTGGGCCTCGACCAAGCCGGCTTCGGTCAGGGCTTCCAGGGTGCGTTTGGCACTGGCGGTGTCGCGCTGGATCTGTACGGCCAGTTCGTCGGCCGTGACGCGCTTGGTCTCACGCAGGGCGGCCAAGGCGATCAGGCTGTCGATTGGCAGCTCGGCGTTGGTGGCGCGCTCTTGCTCGACTACTAGGCGGCGGAAGTCAAGGTCGGCCTCTGCGGTGGGTAGGCGCAGCACCACGCTCTGGGCAGTGGTGTAACTGTAGTCCGGGGCCGGCCGGCCGAACTTGAGCATGCCGCGAAAAATCTTGTCCACGCCTCGGCCGGAGCGTTCGACCACGCCGACGCGCTTCATGGCGTCGGCCAGGGCCGGGTTGCGCGGGCGCGGTTCGGTCACCAGCAGGTTGGCCAGGGTCACGCCATCGACCAAGCCACCGGGGTTGCTGACCACTAGTGCATCGTCCTCCAGGCGCACATGCACCGCGCCTCTGCCATGGTAATCGCGATGCACCAAGGCATTGGCTACGGCTTCACGGAAGGCGCCGAGGTCAACCTTGGGCACTGGCACGCGGAACAGGCCGACCTGCAGTTCTTCCTCGGGGTTGTAGGGACGGAAGTTGGTTTCCAACCAGTCCAGTGCCTTGAGCAATGGGAAGCGGCGAAATTCGTTGAAGCGCACTGCTTGCTGGGCCAGAACCTGGAAAGCGAACTCATGGGTGGGCACCAGTTGGCGCACGGAGGTTTCCCGGCCGATCAATAGCAGGCCGGTAAGAGTCGGCACACGCGTACCGTCCGGCTGGCGCGCTGTGAGCAGCAGTGCGCCGTCTAGGGCTTCGTCGTCCAGTTCCAACAGCACGCGGTCGCCGCCGTATTGCTGCACGGCCTGGCGCAGGCGTTCTCGCTCCAACGGGTCGAGGTCCCCCAGGGTGGCGTCCGCCACCGGCTGGGCGGAGACATCGAGCAGGCCGAAGCTGCTTGCGCGGCTGCTGCGCTCATGGGGCAGCATGGCTACGCATTCGGGGGTGCCATCGTGCTTCAAGCGACGGCGCAGGTAGACGCCGCTGGTGGTAGCCACCTCTCCCTGGGTTTTGGGTACACAGATACGCGCCACGGTCACGCCATCCAGGTCGAGTGCCTCGGCCCGTAAGTTCAGCGACGGCGAGGTGCGCGCTGCGACCATGCCGGCCAAGCCCTCCAGCAGGCGATGCTCGGCATGCAGGCCGGTAGGTGTACCGTCATCCTCGACGCCCAGCCATAGCTCGCCGCCCTCGGCATTGGCCAGGCAGACCAGCGCCTCAATTAGCTCGCGGTCGGAGAGCTTGCTGCGGTCGCTCTTGAACTCGACGGTAAGGGATTCCCGGGGCGGTAGGCGCTGGGGCATATCAGGCTTCCGTTAGTGCAGCAGTGTGTTGCATGGATTCCAGCAGCGGGGTGACACGCACGCGGCCGGCTAGCAGGTCGTCCATAAGACCGGATTTCTCCTGAAGCAGCTTTTTCACAGCGATCTGCTCCGCTTCCAGCCTTACCTGTAAGGCATCATATCGCGCAGTGATGGAGTCTTGCTCACTCCTGCTTGGCATGGCTATCAGGAGGGGACGCAGGTCTTGGAGATTGATGTTTTTCTGTGCGCTCTGAGGTGCACGAGCATTCAGGGCTCTCTTAGCCCGACGAATCGACAGTTCAACGAAGCGGATGTTGTGCTCTGGAGCAACCACCGCCCCTACAATGCTGTCCGGAAAAAACATCGGGCGCGCTAGAACGGCGGTATCGGCGATGTTGGCTGCGATCGTAATGGCGATAGTGCCAATTGGAAACTCTTGGCTCACGGAAATGCCCCGCTCACTTAGCGTCTGGGAGTAACTAGATATGTAACCTCCCTGAGCTAGCGCGACGTCTCCAGTTTGGATAAATGGATATTCTCCTCCAAAGAAAGCAGGGTCATTCCTCGGCCTGTGCGTGAATTTTCCGCGCGAGACATCTGCTAAATCTCCGAGCTCTTGCAGTTCCCATTCCCTAGGAATCAACCCCAACGGCGACTCTTTGTAGACTTGCGGCTCGTCACTCTGTGGGGGGCGCAGTTGGCCATTGGCGTCGATGCCACGGGTCAGCAGGTCGTGTAACAGGCCCTGCTTGACGGCCTTGAGTTTGTTGATCAGGGACTCCGTTTCGCGGATGGCGGTGTCGAGGGTGTCGAGGATTTTGGCGATGGACGCCTGCTGTTCAACGCTTGGGACTGGTATCTCAATTTCCCGAATGTCACGCAAAACCAGGCGACGGAGAGCGCTACCGGACATGAAGTTTTCAAACTGCCGCACACAAATCTGGCTTTGCAAGGCATGGCCAAGGTAAGCCGAGTCGATTTCCTCGGTCGGCACAATGATGCAGATAGACGAGAGCGCCCCAATTTCCTCATCCTGCTTATAGACCACGACACGCCCGACGGTACCATCCTTTGAAAGCAATACGTTTCCATTGCGGATAGTGCATCCAGTAGCGTTGAGCTCGCGGTAAGCCGCAGTAGAGATTCGAGTGCAGGAACTGAAATCGATGAACCCCGATTTCATGTCCTTAACGTTGGCTATGAGGTAACCATGCTCCTGTGGGGTAGGGCTGAAATGAGAGCCGTCGGTAATGCGGCTGGCTAGCTCACGTAAAGGAACAGATGGGAACTGGCTTGGCGTTGGCTGCTCAGACATATCCCAACCCCTTCAGGAATCCCTGCAACGCAACTGCCGCCGCATCGCGCTTGCGCTCAATGTCATTTAGCGTCACTCGGTATTTGTTCCACCAATTCTCATAGGCGGCGACGATCTGCTTGCGTTGCGCGGCGATATAGCGCTCAACGATGGCCTGCATATCGTTGTGCAGGATGGTCAGCAGCAGCGTGGCGGCTTGCTGCTCGTCCAGCCCGTCGACGGACTGATTCAGGTGGCTGGCGAAGTTTTCCTGCCAGTTTTTGAGCTGTTTCTTCACCATGGTCAACTCGGCCTTCCAGGCCTTGAGCTGGGCTTCGTCGACGGTGTTTTCCTCGTTATCGGTATCCGTAGCGCTGTCGGCTTCGTCAGCCTCTTCCCCCTTGGTTGGGAATGCGGCCTCGAGCTGACTATCCAGTTCGGCCTTTTTCGCTTCCAGCTCGGCCAACTCGGCAACGAAATCACCGAGCAGGAATTTCACCAGCTTGTGCTCCAACGGGCTTTGCTTGCTGGCCTTGTCTTCCAGAGCGGTGATGATGCTGATGCGCCAAGCGTCGATTACGCCCCGGCAACCGCGGGCCATCAAGCCAAGGAAGTCATATTTGCTCTGGTACCAAAAGCCCGCGACGATGCCCCTGACTTGGAAAGGGTCGAGCAGGCCTATGCCTTCCAGCGTCTGGCTAAAACTGGCCAGTAGCTCGCCGCGCAATTCGACCAGGGCAGCGCTGTTATCCAGCTTCCCAGCCAAGGTGGTGATCCGCGGGCTGTGTACGTGCCACCAGGTTTCGAAGGCATCACGCAGGGCGGCTTCCTTCGCCTGTAGGCCGGGGTTGCTTTCGATGGCTGGCTTGAGGTCGGCGCGGCAGGTCAGCTCGCCGCGAAAGTCGAAATACTGCGCATCGCGTGCGATGAATAGGTCATGAGGGTCGAGGCCGTGGGCGGCGAACAGCGGCGTTTTCGCTTCGACTTCGGTCTTGGGCACACCACCCAGCAGGTGAGCACGCACATCATGTGGCTCGGGTGGTGGTGCGTTATCCACGTAACGGCGGATATTCAGGTTGTAGTCGTTGTCGCGCAATGTGGCGATATCCACCACGTCGCTAAGGCCGTCGATCCGGCGAAATTCGTCGAAGGCAGTGGTGATTTTCTCAATGTGCTCGGGTAGTAGGTAGTTCTGCGCACGGCCCTCGAAGTACTCGCGGTCGGCGTTGATAAACAGCACCTTGCCCTGGCGCTCGGCAGGCTTGGCGCTGACACGGTTGGCGCCTTCCTGCTTTTGTTGGCGCAGGATCAGGATGCAGGCGGGAATACCGGTGCCATAGAACAGGTTGGCCGGCAGGCCGATCACAGCTTCGAGCAGATCGTTTTCGATAATGCCAGCGCGGATTCCGCGTTCCTCACCGCCCCGGAACAGCACGCCGTGGGGCAGTACGGTAGCGATCATGCCCTCATCGCGGGTCACGGCGAGCATGTGTTGCAGGAACATCAGGTCGGCCTTTTTCGATCCCAGCGGCACCTCGCCTAAGCAGAAGCGTTGCTCGCGGAATGTCGGGTTCCAAGCCAGGCTGCCATCCGCGCTTTTCTCGGTGTGGCCCCAGTTGATGGAGAAAGGCGGGTTGGTGAGGATTCGGTCGAAGCGGCGCAGTTCGCCGCCCTCGATATGCCGAGGGTCGGCTAGGGTGTCTTCGTTCTCTAGCCAGGCGTTGCTGATGCCGTGCAGCAGCATATTCATCTGCGCGATGGACCAGACGGTACCGTTGAATTCCTGGCCGAACAGGTTGGCCTTGCGACCGTCCTCGCCGTGCTCGTCGATATATTCCTTGGCAGCAATCAACATGCCGCCCGAGCCGCAGCAGGGGTCGTACACATCGTGTGCCAGAGTCGGCTTGAGCAAGTGCACCATTAGCCGCACTACCGAGCGTGGGGTATAGAACTCGCCACCTTTCTTGCCGGCTGAGTCAGCGAATTCTGCGATCAGGTACTCGTAGGCTGCACCGAGCAGGTCGGGGAATTCGAAATCGCTGTTACGCAGGCGCACTTCACCGAAGTGGGTGATGAGTTGGCGCAGCTTCTGATCGGGAATCTTGCTCTGGCCGACCTTGCGAGTGAAGTCGATATGCTCCAGCACCCCTTCCAGGGAGACATTATTTTCCTCAATGCCGCCCAGCGCCTTGTTAAGCAAGTTGCCGACATTGATGTGCGCTTCGTTAAGCAAATAGTGAAAGCGTGAGTGGCTGGGCACCCAGAAATTGCCATCGCGCTTGTACCAGCGCGGATTTTCCGCCGTGACAAAGGCCTCGGCCTTGCTCTTGCCGGTGTTTATTTCATCGGCAACGACCTGCTCATAGCGCTCTTCGAAAACGTCGGAGCAGCGCTTGAGGAACAGCATGCCAAAAATGTATTCCTTGAACTCCGAGGCGTCCATCTTGCCGCGAAGAATATCAGCAGCCTTGAACAGATGGCGTTCCAGTTGTTGCAGCGTGAGGGGCATTGCGGAATCTCTTGTGAGCACCCAGGGAGCGGATGCCGGTCCCCATGGTATTAAATGCCGGGGATTGTATCTCAATCCGAGCTCGGCACTGAGCAGTCTCGGTTACACGGGCCAGGTTGGGCGTCTAGCGCTAGCTGTACTGACTTTTTCATGTCGGTGATTCGCGCTGATGCTCATTGCAGCGCGTTGAGCATTGAGCTGTTCCGCAAAAATGACCCACTTGCTGTATCTCTCAGTCGCGTACGGCTTGCAGGGCTACTTGCTCCACCGCGCTTTTACAATCACCTGAGCAAACCACTGTCAGCAAGTTGCGACACACGGCAGGGGCGATTACCAAGGCTCGGTCCTTCCCATAATCGCTTCCAGACCAATGAAGCCGTAAGTAGGTAATAATACCGGGTGGCGTCTGAATGGTCTTTCAGGTACCGGGTGATAAACCAGCGCACATGCTTAAGCTGCCAAGTCCATGGATTATTACGCTGCCAGCGCTCTTGAATGGCCGCTTGCATGACTTGAGCTTGCCGTAGGTGACGTTGCTGCGTGACCTTTGAACCAGTCATTACGCCGCTCAGGAACAGCTCCATATTGAAGAGTTTGGTTACGCTCGACCTCCAAATGCAGGCCGAAATGACATTGATCGGGTTATGCCCAACTCAAAAGCTTCTCTGGCAGCCAATAGCCTTGAAACCCGCCCGCGTAATTACTGAATTCAAGGCACAAAAAAAGACGTCCATGGACGTCTTTTTTCGTTGAGGTGGTGGGCCGGGGTAATCTGAACTCGTCTACTAACATATTGATTTTTATTATTAAATTTACTTTTTGATTTTCGTTGGAATACCAATTGGAATACCCCACGAGCATATGCATGGTCTGGCACGTCGCTTTTACGGCCTTGCTTCTCATTTATGATTTGGGGTGATCTTCCTGCCGCTTTCAGAACACAGGTTACGCTTGATAAGAAAATGAAGGTGGTGAATGGTAGAAACCGGCCATTGAGCTTGCAAGGTGTCTAGAGAATCCGGGGCGATTCAGTACTGGGTCCCCAGTCCAGTAGATCGGCCGTCATTTGCCAGCGTTCCAATCGATTGAAAACTGATTAATCAAATGGCTTTGTAGCTTTGGCTAAGCTACGCAGTTACACATTGGTGAGAGGGCTAGGATTGCATCATGTCGAGGTATAAATTCTCCAGTACAGAACGATGGGCGATTTTTCTTGTACATGGCATGAAGTGCTATCTGTGCAAAGTTCCGATCGACCTCAGCACGATGGTGGTCGACCATGTGCTGCCCGAGTACCTGCTCGATAGCCCCTCAGCTTGCAGCGCCGCTAAAGCGAAACTTGGCCTTCCCGCTTCGTTCGACCTGAATTCTTTTGAAAATTGGCTGCCGGCCTGCAGCGTGTGCAATGGAACAAAGTCATCGGTTCAGTTCGAGCCTTCTCCCCTGATTCAGGTACTCCTACAAAAACTTGCCGCTAAGGCGGACGAGGCTCATAGGGTTAGCGCTGAGGTCGTTCGCGCTCGTCAAGTAGCCAACGCGCTCAATGTGTTGTAGCGAGCGCATGAGAGCGGCGTTAAGCTGGAGGGGGAAGCCCGTGAGCGATTGTCAGTTCTGTTGCAATTTGCTTCAGCGCGAGAGTTTGTTGGCAGCGGGCAGCCACTTCGTTTGACTCCTTCTTTTCAATTCGTGACCACGACGGTGAAGGATGCGCTGGATTGGGGGGCCACACACTGGTCTCTGCCTCCTCGTGAAGGGGGTGAGCCCTCATTGGTTGTCCTGTTTCGGGCGGAGCGAGGCGAGTGCGTTGATTGCGGTCTGATCCAACGGGTGTTTCAGCCAATCAACCAGGAAGGGGGTGGTGATGCGATCTGCGCCGTATGCCTATCGCGCCTCGACTGGATGGACCCTGTAGCCTTGGGAGATTTGCCAACGCACTACCGGGAAATATGAAGCATCTTGATATCCGTTTTTATGCGCTCCGATCAGTACAGCCAGGACGCCGCGATCATCACTTGAAACCGGGCAGAGGAGCTGCGGGTGTCAGGTCGATAGTGCTGCGCGTTCATTGTTGCGGCAGTTTTGTGAAAATAGGCCAGCGGTGGTGGACTCAGGAAAACTACGTCGGCGGGTTGGTTGTGACGATATAAACCCGCGGCTCTCCCGGCTCTCCATGATCAGGCACTTCAGACCATCCCCGTCTTCTATGGCAGCGAGGATGATGTCCGTTCGGCGTCCTTTTCCATGTACCGACCAACTAAGCCCATAGCCTGCTGAGGATGGTACTTGTCCCATCCTCAGCGCTCGATCGTTTTCCGGTACTCAGACTGCAGTAATTCTCTCGCAGCGGCCTGATCACTTTCTCCCGACGGGCGCCCACCTTGGTTTCGTCTGCATCCCAAAGCTGGGTGAAACTGACTGGCAGTCTTTCCGAGCCTTCAACGCTTTCTGCCTCGGGCTTCGCTCCTCCCTCGCAAATAGTGTCAAGTCGATGCCTCCAACTTACAGGTGATAGTGGCAAATTGATCTTTGCTTGGGATCCAATGTTAATATCGGCTTCCGGGCGATGACGCATCTTTTGCATACGTTTGGCTTTGACGTATTTTTTTCTTACGTATATGGTTTGATTTTCTTACGGGTAGTGCGTGATGGATATCAAGACGCAAATCGAGACATTGCTGAGTAACTTTTGGGACAAACGAGCGCAGGACATCATCGATGATCCTTTGTCGACCGATGAACTGGGTGCTCCTCTGGACTCCATCTCTGCTGTCGACGCTTTTGTCGGGATCGACAAGCTGGTCCAGCGTAAGCTGCCCGTCGAGCTGATCATTCGCCACGGGGGATACAACTCCAAGGTCCAGTTCATCACTGAAATTACCGATAAGGTTCTCCGCCATCTCAAGGAGCAGCCGAAATGAGTGATGTTATGTCGTCGGGAGGCAATGACTTCGGTAATCGCCTGCGGCAAGCCCGTGAATATGTAGGGCTTTCGCAAGAAGAAGTTGCGACGGCGCTAGGACTGTCTCGTCCGTCGATCACCAATATCGAACTGGGCGCCAGAAAGGTTGAGGCGGCGGAGCTTGGTAAGCTGGCCAAGCTGTACCGGCGGACACTTGACTACCTGTTGACAGGTGTCGAGCCAGCCCCGAACGGGCCGGAGCAACTGGCATTCCTGGCGCGGGCGGTGAAGGGCTTGTCCGAGAAAGATCTGGAAGAAGTGGCACGCTTTGCTGAATTTCTGAAGCAATCGTTGCGTAACCGCGGGGAGTAAGTCATGGGTGCACGCGACATCGCGGTGGCGACAGCCAAGGTGGCTGCCGAGGTCTTTGCATCCTCTCGCGCCATGGAGCGCATCGAGCAGGACGGCTACACGCGCATCGATCCTTTTCGTATCGCTGCAGGCGAAGGCGTTTCGGTGTTGTTACGGCCCATGGATAAGCTGCTCGGAGCCTTCCTGCGTGAGGAACGGCCGGGGATTCTGGTGAACTCGGCTCGCTCTGCCGGCCTTATTCACATGACCTGCGCCCATGAATTAGGCCACTACTTCATGGGACATCAGAGTGCGATGGACGAAACCATAGACTACGGTGGCAATGCCGTAGTGATGGAGCAGGAGGCTGAAACCTTCGGCTACCACCTGCTGGTTCCGAAGCCTTTGCTGAGCATCATCTGCAAGCGAAAAGGATGGAGCAGGACATCGCTGACCAATCCTCATGTGCTCTATCAGATGTCTCTTCGCTTGGGCGTCAGCTACTCCGCCGCGGCTTGGTCTTTGGTTCGGCACAATGTTCTGACGTATGACGTTGTTCAGGGGTTGTTAAAAATTCCGCCTGCCTCGATCAAGCAATCTTTGCTTCAGGGGTGTTTGCCGGACGCCACGAAGGATGTTTGGCTATTCGACGAAACCGATCAATCCTCGGTGCTGGAGCCGCGTCCGGAAGATCACTTGGTGGTGCGCCTGAAAAGCCACGCGTCCGCTGGCTATCTGTGGCAGGCAGATTCTGCGGAGCAAGTGGTCGAGCAAGGGTTCACGCTGGCTCCATTATCAGTTGCGCTACCTGTGGGGCCGCAGAGGGTGGTATTTGGAGCCGATTCCACGCTGGATTACTTGCTGTCAGCGAAGGAGGTGGATACCGAAGAATCTCATGCAGTAACGCTTTCCGAAGTGCGACCATGGATGGGCAAGCAGGCCGGCGACGCTTCATTCTATTCCAAGACGCATTTCGAGCCGATCGCAGAAGGGCTGAGCCGTGAATCGAAGGCCGCTTTGATTCGAGAGGTCGCTGGCTCGTGATCACCATCGAGTGTCTGGTTGACAACTCTCCGGTCAGGGCAAGAAATCAGGGTAATCGTCCGACCTGCGTGGCTTTCGCGGTGACCGACTTGAATCGCCGCTTTGCTGATGATGACTTGGGACCTGAATATTTCTACCGTGCGACGATCCGGAGGATTCCCGGTTGGCAGCCCGGTGATGGTGTTCAGGTCGCTGCTGCGGCTGAAGCGTCGCGGGCTGGTCATGCCCGGGAGACCGACTTTCCTTATCAGGTCGATGAGCCCGTTGTTCCTCTAGAGGCCTTACCTGACACCCTGGACTTGTTTGGTCACCCCATCCGCTTCTTCAACGTCGATGTAGACGAACTCATCATTCGCATGCGGATGGGAGTGCCTATTGGTCTAGCTCTGCGGCTCACCTATGAGTTCTATTTGCCTGTCAATGGAGTAATCACGTTCAGCAATTCGCTACTTCCCGGAGCGATGCAGCATGCAGTGGTGGCTGTCGGTTTAGGGCATGACGCCCAGGGCGAGACCTGGTTTTTGACCCGCAACAGTTGGGGGGCGGCGTGGGGGCAGAACGGACATGCTTGGATCCCGGTTGCATATATTGCTGCGCATGCTACATGCGCATTTGGAGTGGAACATGGCAGTCCTGATTCAGCGTGACCGAGTGGTATCCGCGTGGCAGGCCGCTGCCCGCCATCTGGTGACATGCCCAGATTACGTGGCTCGAAACTTGGTGTTAGAGATCACTTCGCCTGGGGTCCTGGAGGCGCAGGACAGAGATGTCATTGGCGCAGTCGATAACGCACTTCGCCAGCGCTGGTCGGGTCTCAGCGTGCAGACGGTAGCGGGCACTATTTTTCCGAACGAGATGTACCGCCGAGAAGGGCGCCCGGCGTTCTATGAGTCTTATCTGAACGCAATGGCTCGCGGGATGAAGGGCGGGACATGGGGCACCTACGCCTATCGAATGATGTGTAGAGTCAGTCGTGACGGCAAGACAGCCTTCAATCCACTGGAGGTTATCGTCCGCAAACTTCAGGCCTCCAAGACCGGACGCAGCTTCCAAGCGGTCTACGAGCTGGGTGTGGTGGATGTCGAATACGACATCCATGACGACGGATTCGGATTTGAGTTGCCGTTGTATGATCCTGCTGCCGATCGAAACAAACCGATGAATATGCCGTGCCTAAGCCATCTCAGTTTCAAGGTGACCGGCGACAAGCTGGATCTGACAGCGGTGTATCGGTCTCATTGGTACGGTCAGAGAGCTTTGGGTAATCTGATCGGGCTGAGCAACCTGCATAAGTTTGTCAGCGATGAGTCCGAATTCGAGAGAGGAGTTCTGACCTGCATCGCAACGCATGCCTATCTGGATGTGGAATCGCTGGGTGGTGCGAAGGCCGCTAAGCAGATGCTTGCCGCATTCCCTGACTAGAACAGCGAACCCTGTCGCTTCGAGCTAAACGTTTCCACTGGGATGTTGTATAGGGCGCTCATTCCGTTGCGGAAGTCCTTGATACCGCCGTAGCTAGGGTGACGAATGGCAATAACTTCGACATCGAAACGGCTTGCGTAGTTAAAGGCATCTCCGCCAATGGCCACCACCCGGCGCACACCTAGCCACTTGATCAGTGTTTCGTTGAGCAGGTCTACCTTCTGCAGTTCGCGCGCGGTGAACTTGCGATTGGTGAATGGGTTGCCTGGCTCGTGCGGATGAAACGGGAAAACGTTCCATAGCAGCGGCGGAAGGGCGAGCGCTCTGAGTACTGACCAGATTTCGGAGGCGGTGCGCTCGACCACTGCAGGGCCGACCGTTGCCTGCTTGAAGCTAGAGCCCGGGTAGCGCTGCATCATTTCCGGCAGGTGAAATTCATCGGTGAGCGCAAGTCCAGTCCGCCGCCCGCCGCGATAGCCCAGATCTCGTCCCATCCATATGGTGTCGACACCGATATCGGTCGCGGCCTTCAGATAGCCTCGCAGATTGCGCCGGCGGGCAGCGACAGCATCGCTGCGGTCATGGACGGGGCACTTGTCAGCGTAGGGATTGAACACATTGTCCAATTGCAGTTCAGACAGGGCATTCACAAAGGCGGTAGGGTTCATGGCTGCTCTTTTTTTTCCAAAGGTTCAAAGTGCATGGTGTGCTCTTGCACATTGATATGTACGGTTCCGCCTCTGTGCTCCTGCAATTCGCGGAAAACCTGAAATCCGGTCAGGATCGCTTTTTCCCACTGCCACAGCTTGCACGCCTCGACCTCGTAGCCTTCAACCATGCTTTCAATCTGTTTTAGCACGCTGTAATCCAGCGCGCCTGGGTTGGCATCGATATAAAACTTGCGGCTCTTAGCATGGTTGAATATCCAGGTCGCGATGCCTTCCTCGATGATCATCGCACGGGCACCGTCTTCGTTCTCGTCTTTCTTAGGGTCAGACTTGCGCTTGCGTTTGAGCAGCGCTCGCAATACTGGCGACCAGCCTAAGAACGCAACGTAGGCAAGATGGAAAACGTCGTGGAAGCGGTAGTCGTCCGGCTCGTTGCTGTTATCTGTGAGCCGATCCCCAATGAATACCCCCTTCAGGCTCTGAACCACATAGCCGTTCTCCCGGGTGCCTCGCTCGTTGAACTCCATGGCCAATTCGGTGGGGAATTGTTCATGATCAGGGCACTTGAGATCAAACGCTGGGGGATAAACGGCTTCGTCATCCGGCCATCGGCTGAGGATTTTGTCGATGTTGCTCCGGGCCACGTCCTCAAATCTAAGATCGAAACTGGCACAGGCTATGGCCAGCTCTGCCAAATGAATGCCGAGATTCAGGCTGCGGGCTGCGGGAGCCAAGGCGCGCATAGAGTTAAACGAAACCTCGGCTAGCACGCCTGCCCGGTTCGCCAATCTGGCGAGCTGAGTGGAGCGGTCGACATTGTCCGGGCTTCTGCGCATTTCCATGAGGCTGTCGATATGCCGGAAAGTCACGGGCAGGATAGGAGGCTTCTCGCTTTCCCCAAACTCCGAACGCAGATAGGCGATGCAGCTTGCACCTATTTCATCCGGGCCAACATCGACGGATGCCGCGATGTTGATCAGATACCACAGTGCATCTCCCAGCTCCTCTGCAGCCAAGTCGTTGACGGAAGCTGCTAGACGGTCACGACCAACCTTTTTGACTGCGGAGAGTAGTCCTCCCACTTCACCGAAGTAGCCGAACTTCAGCTTCTGGTAACCGCCTTCATCCGTTTGAAACTGGTTGGTACCGCCAGCTTTCAGTCGGTATTGAGGGATCGACAGCGAGGGTAGTTGCGGTGTTGGTACCGGCATGGAAGCTCCCTTTCCATTGTCAGATGCCAGAGTGAGCATCTCGATGAGCTTGGATCATCTCGGATCGCATCTGCCTTGCGCAACTGACAATTTTCTCTCTATCAGCACTGTACGCCCCCATTGCTAGTGCCCGCGTCCTGACAGACTTGGTTACATCATAGTGTGGATAGAACGTCTTGGACTGGAACCAGCTGCGTCTCAAGCCGAGCTTATCGGCGAAGGCATGCAATTCTTCCAAAGAATCGGCGACCAGATGGCTCCATTCACGGCCACGCCACTTGATTCCCTCTGCATCAACATAGACCGCCATGGTCCTCGCCTTGAACAGAAAAATGTGCAAATATTTTGCACACATTTGGCAAAAAAACTCAATCGAAATGAATGCATCAGACCTCGGTAGAAGCATAAAGGCAGTACGTAGGCAGAGGGGTTTTACTTTGAAGTACCTGCAAAAAAACACGGGGGTTCACTACACGCAGATCTCCAAGATGGAGCGGGGCGGTTGCAAATTGCTGAGTAAAAACTTGCTAACTATTTGCAATTTTTTGCACATTTCACATGCGCCGGATAGTCAGCTCGTCCCCTCCGAAAGCGTGGTCGACACGGTGCAGGCGATCATTCGCTCATGGCCGCAAAGTGAGGGGTTAATTCGTCATTTTCTGGAAGGGATTGAAATGGCGCTTGAGGGTGGATGCCGTACTGACGGGCATGGCCAGCGTCTTCCCTAGTTTTCACTGGGATACAACGCTGGCGTGATCCTTCGAATGCTACCGGTTAGATTATCCCCAGGAAGCTGGTCGGCCTCTGCGGCCCCGATCGGTGATCTCCTTGAACCAGGCATCGATTTCGGCCCTGAAGTCTTTCGAAAACCCGTTCCGGTAGTTTCTCGAATGTGGGTAGAGATCGTCTCCTTCGAAGTCTCGTAGGTGTTCAGGAATCTCTACTGCGCTCGCCCCCCAGTAAATAAATTCTTCACCGATCAGAACGTTGTCCGAGCCGGTATCCCTGTTCAGGTTGTCCCGGTTCAATGCTCCTCCAGCGAAGCTGTGATGTGAGTCTTCTTGAATCCAGCCATCGCCGTCCCGACGGTAGATGTTATCTCCATAGGCCATGCTTTTGCTCGCACGCAGATTGGGTCGCTTTGTTTTGAACGCTTCGTGCTCCCAGTATTCTTGAAAGGACATTTTCTGGGACACTCGCATCGCGAAGATCATCCTGCCTTCTAGTTTCAGCGCTTTGCTGCCACAGCCAATGATGATGTCTCCTCTCTGGGCTCCCTCCCTGATTTGTGGTTTGCAGGTGCCCAGAGTACAGATGCCATGAAACGGGTTTGGTGCAAAGCCGTAATCCCTCACGAGCTTGTAGGAGAATACTTTCGGTAGATCACTCATTGGCACTCGACCCGATCGATGTCGCGTTCTTCTCGTGGACTGCCGTCTGCGCGCTCCCAGACCGGTTCTCCTCCGATGACCTCATGCAGTCGCGGACTGTCGATCGTAAGTACGGAGTAGGCGTGTTCATCGAATACCTGAGGTAGTGACTCGACGTCTTCGGCGATGGCCACGATACGTGTGCCGCGTGTTGCAGCATGTTCCGCGGCACCTTCCAGGCACTCATAGCCTTCCTCCGGGATCAGGAAAATGCTGATCACGGCGTTGTCAATGCAGCTCTGGATCTCATAGGAGGCAGGCAGATCCGCCTGAGCAGCTTCAACTTCAGGTTGCTCGGCTCCGGTCATGCAGACCTCGAAACCTCTTTCGTTCAATTGTTGTGACACGGTCTGGGCTTTATGTTCGAGCCCTGTCGTGAAGACGATGCACGCCTTATCGCTCATGAGTGAAACTCCTCAACCGGGTGTGTGGGTAGTTGGACGGATTGAAGGGAACCGCTGTAGCCAGCGTTCCAAGACGCAATAGTCGGACGGCGGCTATTCATCGTCGTCATTGCCTTCGCGAAAGCTGATCGTGTGATTCTCGAAGTCCGCCATCACGTAGCCTTTTCGCTTATTAACGAGCTGTCGGAAGATGCTGAAGCCGTCCATGATCGCCTTCTCCCATTGCCACAGTGCGCACCAGGCAACCTCGTACCCCCTGACGAAATCCTGAATGGACTTCAGCAGGTCATAGTCGACGTGATCGACGGTCTCGAACAGCTCGCACTCAAGCCCGCGGCCAAAGATAAACGTCGCAACCCCTTCCTCGATGAGGATGGCCCGGGCGCCGTCTTGGTTTTCGTCAATTTCAGGAACGCATTTGCGCTTCAGATGGAGGAGTGCGCGGAGCACCGGGGACCACCCCAGATGAACTGCAAACGCCAGGTGGAAGACATCGTGGAAGCGGTAGTCATCACGCTCCATTTTGTTGTCGGTTAGGCGATCGCCAATGATGATCTTGTTGCACTTCTGAATGACGTACTGCTTCTCGCCTGCAGTCTCTTCGGCAATGTAGAACTCCAGCCGTGGAGGGAATCGTTCATTCTTGGGCATCTCGGCATCAAAGCGCGACGGGTAGGTCGTCTCTGCCGGCCAACGACTGAAAGTCTTTTTGAGGTTTCCAAGCGCCGCGGCGCCCATGTCCACATCGGCTGAGTTCGCCGCGGCGACCAGTGCCCGGAATATCTCTACCATGTGAGCAGAAAGCTGGTCGCGGTTGCGCTTGAACGTGCCGATTTTGTAGTCATTGAGCAGATCGCCCACACAGCCGGCGAGCGCAAGGACCTGTGTGCTGAACGACTCTTCCGAAACCGTTTTGCCATCTCGGCTCTGCAGGTCGGCAAAACCCAGGTTGGGATCCTCAGGCATCACGCTCTCCCAGTCCTCTAGACCGCGAAACGCCTGTTGAGCGATCGTAGGCAGGTCGAGCTGGGCTCGCGTGGCCAGCGTTGAGAAATACCAGAGTGTGTCGCCAAGCTCCTCGAGGATGGTTGCGCTGTAGCGCTTAAAGGCTGCCCTATCTCGCTGCAGTTTCTTGAAGGCGCTCAACAGGCTGCCGACCTCACCGAAAAGCCCGAGAATCGTGAGCTCCAATCCGGCATCTGGCAGCTTGTCGGTCGTGTGCGCAATGCGCTGGTATGTGCTGATGCTAATCCGGTCATCACGTATCTCTGATGGCAGGATTACGAATTGTTCAGGCGTCTTTGACGGGTCGAAAATTTCTTTCGATGAAGGTGAAGTCTGCGCGTCCATGCGGCCTCCGGCTGAACTGAGATATCAGGCTCGACTGTCAGCGCCGTGAAGTCGATTTGATATCATCATGATGGATCCAATGTGAGTTGTTCAAGTCCTGAGCTGGTGATTCGGACGGAGAGTCGTGCTGCTGACATACTCAGTTACAAAGACGTCGTTCACTCTCTTGCTTCAAGAGCGGATATCGCTTTATGGCTATTCGCTGGTGTCGGAGAGCATGCCCTCCGACCACTGAAGCTTGGCTGATTACGACTGGCGGTGCATCTGGATCTTGAAAGGCTTGCCAAACGGATCCGTTGCCTGAAGTACGACGATATCAGAGGAGACGAACTCTAGGCTGTATTCATCGGACATACCGCTAGGGTAGGCGTCGCTCAGTTCGGGGGTAGGTTTACCAGATAGCTTTTCTACCAGCTGTGGGCTGATGTCTATTCCCGCTACCTCGATGGATTTGGTAGTCGAGTGTATATTTTGCAATGTAATCGACATCCGCTCGCTGTCAGCAGTCCAGTTGCCGGCACCTATAACGTTGTAGCTAAATTTATAGCCTTGCTCCTTGATCTTGCCCTCTAGCGTGATGACGCCAGAAACGTTGTATTTCCCCTCATGAAATAGGTTGGTGCGACCTTTGAAGTGCAGGGTGCCATCGGTTATCGGATAGGAGTAATCGCTGTCCCATCGACCGACGACATCCGGGTTGAAGTTGGTGAGCGGATGGAAGATAAAATATAGGGCGGCGATGCCCGCCGCGCTACTGAAGAAGGATGTGACGGAAGCCACGATTTTCATGACCGGTGACAGCTTTTTGAAACGCTCAATAACACGCATGAACAGAGTCCTTTTAAACATCGAAAGCGATCTAAGGGTATATAAGGCTCAGTTGCTGAAGCCTTATTATTAGCGTGTCGGCAACGCTGTAAAATGCTGTAGACCAAAACGCTAATAGTTTTGTCTGTGGTAATGGTTTACAACTAAAAAATATCTAAGAGCCAGCACGAAAACCCGAAGGTTTCGCTGTTCTAAGGGCCAGTGCCGTCGCAGCGGTTATCAACTAGTTAGGTCAGCTTACCCAAAGAGCGAAACGAGGGCAGGGACGTGCTCTACTGCGCGTCCGATCAGGCACAGTTCCCGGGTGCTCGGCTGGGCAACTTGTGCAGGGTTGACGTGCACGACGCAGGCACCGGCGCGATGCGCAATGATGGGAATCTTGGCGGCCGGGAGGACCACGCCCGACGAGTGGAACATTGCATTCTTTCGCGGCTAGAACTGCGCTCTTCCAAGCTGCGGTCGGCAGATCTTCACCGAACCACACGACGCCTGGGCGAAGTTTTCCGTTACAGCGGGGGCAGCGTGGCGGCTCGATCCCAAGGCCCTCACTGGCGACCGGCTTTTCGAAGGGGAGATAGCCGGGGTTCAATGGCAGGCGAAGCACTTTGGCTGCCCAAGGCTTCCATGCAGATGGATGATATTTGTTGAGCCGGCGCGCTCATGAAGATCGTCGATGTTCTGGGTAACGACAGTCACATCTCTGTATCTGGCCAACTGCGCGATGGCGAGATGTGCCGCATTCGGCGCAACTGCTCCGACTTGGGCCCGTCGCCACACGTACCAGCCCCAAATCAGCGCTGCGTCCTCGCGAAACGCGTTGGCGGTCTCCAGCTTTTCCGGATTATGACGCGCCCAGATGCCCGTCAACGGCTCGCGAAAGGTCGGTATGCCGCTTTCGGCCGAAATGCCAGCGCCGGTGAACACCACGATTCGCTTCGCGTTACCGATCAGTGTGGCGACTGCTTTGATCGTGCTGGCCATTTCCCCTCCACCAATGACAGCGCTCGGCTGAGCCGATAACAGGAAGGCGTCGGAGGTTGTTCAATAAACGCCATATTCGATGCGATCCAGGTATTCATAGACCAGCTTATAGCCGTGGTTATCCATGATAACGCTGCAGGGTGGTCGTTAATTCAGGCCCCGGGCGGGTTTGATGAACCATTCTGCGACCAGATCTGAGCTGCCGAATACGTTTGTCGCCTTGATCAGAATCAGGTCTCGCCGTTCCAGATAAGCCTGATACTGCCTGCTGAGACATTCGGCGGTTGGAGAGAGGTTCGGACCGATTGACCAAAGGCCAGGCTGGAGTGGCGAACCGAGCTTTGCTTACTCGGCGAGCCATCATTAGGCCACTCTTGTGTAGAATGAGCGGAAATAACCTTTCGTGCATGTCGTTGATGTGCTCGGGACCGACAACCTTCCATGATGGAATGTGAGATGCAGCAAGCAAATTTTCAGGTTGACTCCCGACTGGCAACGTTGCTCAGCCAAGATTACTCAACGACAGAAAAAGCTCTTAAAGAATTAGTTGATAACGCATGGGATGCAGATGCAGAAGAGGTGGTAATAGAACTACCTGAGCCATTGACCGATGGCCCTATTGTTGTGCGCGACGATGGCAACGGGATGACTCGCCAGGAGCTTGAGTCTCATTATCTGAAAATTGCATCTGATCGACGGATGCGGACTGATGGACGTACATCAAAAAAAAGGCGTCCGATCAAAGGTAAGAAAGGGATCGGGAAATTTGCTGGTCTGATGTCCGCTTCGGTGATGTGTCTCACCACAATGGCCCGAGGCCAAAAGATTTCGTTCACGCTCGGTATTCAGGACCTTGAGTCGGCCTCTGACATCGAAAACTTGACGCTACCGTTAGACGTGAGCGAATGCGGCTCCGAAGATCATGGAACCTGCGTAACACTTACGCATCTTCGCCAAGGGCTACGTTACCCAAGTGCTGATCGACTACGCCAAGAACTGATCATGGAGTACGGTCGTCAGAAGGACTTCAAAATTATCATCAATGGTAAACCGCTGGGCATTGACGATCTTGAAGGCGAATTCACTGAGGTGCAAGGTACGTTTCCTGATGCGGGGGATGCAACTCTTCGTTTTGCCATTAGCAAAAAGAAAAGTGGTCTGAGACGCCCCGGCATTACTTTGATGGTGGAAGGAAAGGCAGTCGGTAAGCCTAGTTATTTTGGCTTGGAGAACAGTGATGAGATTCCTGCTCGTCTGCTGAGAAAGCTGTATGGCGAGGTCGAAGCTGACGGGCTGATGGACTATGTAACTGCCGGTTGGAACTCCGTAATCGAAAACAGCGAGGCTTACCTACAGATCGTCACCTTCGTGCAGGCAAATTTGGTTGAGGCTTTCCGCTCTACACACGGTATGGAAATGCGGATGGCGCATGCTCGCTTGCAAAAAGCGGTCGCCGGCCGATTGGAAAAACTGCCCCAGCACAAGCGCGAGTTTGCAGATCGAGCAATAAAGAAGGTATTGAAAAAGTATTACGACGAACCTGCCCACAAGGTACAGGCTCTCGCATTTGTCGTTCTTGAGGCCGTAGAACGTACCGAATACCGCTCTATCATCGAGCATCTCGCTGAAGCAAATCGCGGCGATATCGTTAACCTTGCTGATGCGCTGGAGAGCTTTGGCCTTGCCGACATGGCCGTTCTGGTCGACCAAGCTAAAGCCAGACTGCAGTTCTTGGATGACTTGGAGCGCCTAGTCCGAAATGAAGGCTGCCTTGAGTCAACGGTACACAAAGCTATAGAAGTAAATCTTTGGATTTTGGGTGCTGCATTCACGATCTTTAGTTCCAATATCACTTTGAAACGGCAGATTGAGGAGCTGCTGAAACAGAAGTACTCCGGAGCGCAAGGCACGACCCGTCCAGACTTGCTGTTGAATGAAAGCCTGCTGGGGGAGTTCTTACTGATCGAGTTTAAGCGTCCCTCGCATCCTTTGAGCTTTGCGGATTACCAGCAAGCAACTCGGTATCGGCATGAGCTTACCGGGTATAGCGCTAAGCCAATAAAAGTTCTAGTAATAGGAGGGCGGATTGATGGCTTCCCGACCCGAGAGCTTGAACCTGGAGTCAGCTGCCTATTGTTTACAGACATTATTTCCACAGCACGCCGACAAATTGAATGGCAGCTTCAACGTGCCCCGGGTTTTCCTGGCTCGTTGTTGGTATAGACCGTCTCTAGGGGGGGCAGATTCCTGACTCGAGCCTTCGGAATTCAGCGACTCCGGGACTACTCGCCATTATGGCTTGTGTCGGCAGATAAGAGGGCTCTGAGATCGGGATACCTGACGCTGTAACTGCCCGATACAAAAATTGAAGACGGCTTCTGCGATTTTACTGGCAGGACTGGTGGCGTGGTAGGTTTCTATTCTTCGGCCTTTTTGGGCGGGGTTCTGAGCTGGGCCCGAAGGGCGTGTGTCAAATTACACCCTGTTCTGCAATTGAAGGTTGTACAGACATCGAGACGAGTGTAAGAATTTCAAGTAAATGATGGCAGGAGTCGTTTGTGAGGGACCACGATAAAGCTGCGGAGGACAAGAAAACGCTGATTCAAAAAAGTCCTAAGTATGCCTTGGCCGTATGGGCCAAGGAGAACGAGTTATCCCCGGAAATTATTCAAGAAAAAAGAGAGATTGCTCTGAGGTTGGCAATTGAAGGGATCGCTGATGGCTCGATAGATTCGCTTGATAGTGTCGAATCGCCGCTGTCGCGAAAAATTCAAGCTCATCATGGAGTTGATCTATTTGAGATGAATAGAAACTGGGTTGAAACAGCACAGGCCTGGAAGTGCCCATGCTGCGATCGAGGCAAATTTGAAATTTCGAGAATTGGTGGTAAGAGGCAGATTTTAGCGAAATTAGTCGAGCATCATGATCATATGGCTGATGCTCTGAAAGCTGCCTTTAATAAAGTGTTTGTTGTGAGTGGTACCGACAAGCCTACGAGTACCGGCTTAGCACTTATTGAACGAATGGCACCTGCGTTTTCAGCTTACCCTCCGGTTTTAATTTGCGAAGATTGTAATAACGCAGATGCTGCTGCAAAGAAGATTATATCGAATGCAGGGCGCAAGATCGAATGGCAGTCGTTCTCAATTGGACAAATTCGTCGTTTCATCATCATCAGGGAACACGCTCCACATAGTATTGATGTAGCCAAATTTTTAGAACTCTGGGGGCTCGTTCGCCCCGCTTACGTTGCGCGAATGAACCTCGTATACGAAGTGGCAAAGGCAGCGGTGCTACAAGACTATTGGTTCGAAAGATATCAAGGCGAAGCAATGGCGGTGCCTACCCTGTCCAATGGATTCCAGCGATACAACGGACTGGAGTTGGTTAGTGGTGAGGCGCTCGTTCGTGAAATGGCTAAAAGCACTGTTAAACACTTGTCAAACTACAGTCGGTGGCGCACGGAAGAGCAGCGTCCGGGAGACAAACCACCCCCAAATTTCTTAGTGATTATAGAGTCGCTGCCGGGATGTGCTCGAATGTGGGCAGAGCTTGCAGATAGTTGGAAATGCCCCGTATGTGAACGCTCTAAGTATGAAGTTGTAAGTTATAAAAAAGGAAAAATCAGCTTTCACACTCACTTGCCGACCCTGCATAGCCCAGCTTGGAAATCTCAAGGGCATATTTGCATGGGATGTTTCAATGTTGTGGCGGCTATGAAGCGAGAGCTGGAAAAAGGTCACGGTATAAAAGTAGGATTTACATTCGACAGCATTACACCTGATGAGCTACGCGTCATCATCCACGCGAGGCCCCACTCCCCGCATTTGGTGGACGCGGAAATGGCGAAGGCACTAATGAACAAGTGGCAGTTGCGTTAAGTGAGTAGCCCCTATTTTTGTAGATGCTGAACAACCGAATTTGGCCGGTTTCTGCCCGTCGCAGACCGAGGTCAGCAGGGGACGGCTGGTATTCCATTATGCCTTGAAACGTTGGATTGTCCGTTAGCTTTGAAGCCTGCGAACGGCTACGGTAATCGAGGTTAAGACCCTCACTTCACACGAACTAGTCGGCCGGGCGGGCCGCAGGGATGAAATGCGCTTTAATCGGACGTTAGCATGCCCGCTTCCATCGACTTGACCGAGATAACTTCCACAAATCTGAATTTTTTCTTGGCTAACTTTGTAGCTTCTTGCTCTGCAACTAGAGAACTGAGCGTATCGGCTTCATGTACGATCTCGTGCATCTTGCCTTCGAATTCATTCCCCACCCTCAGTGTGACTTTCAATCTGGGAGTAAAGGATTTTGAAAGTTTATTTTTCTTCACTACCTTTGTCTGCTCCGCGATCACGATTTCCGGTGCAGTATCTTGCTCATGGGTGTCGATTAGTGATGCAGGGGCCTCTGGCGCACCGAATAGCGCCCGACGCATTTCTTCTTCCGTCAGATCTGTAGTCATACCATTTCTCGAGAGGGGGTCGTGTATAGCGTTTTCGATTCTATCACTTCGGACAGAGTCGGAAATAAGAAGGCTTGACGTGGTATCTGACTTGCCATCGCCACTAAATCCGAACGTGCGTGAGTTTCTACCCTGAGCGCTTGTTCGAATGCAGCCTTATTGATACTCATGCTTGTGTTGTCGCCGCTTCACATTTACGCTTTGCTCCGTCGCGGTCAATCCCGCGACCGGGTGTCGCAACCTGAATCGAAACCAAGGCGCGGTATGTGCCATATCGCACAGTCAGCACTCCAAGTGCTAGCTGCTGCTTTTCTATGGCGCACCGTGCAGGGCAGGCTTCGGCCTGGCCGGGTTCCTTGGTTTCCGGTTTGCGACCCCTGTACGGTGTGCCACCCATTCGTGTCGCAACGGTGGATGGCATTCCTTAATCAAACCAAGGAGATAAGGAAAATGGCATGTCCCCCTTTTTAAGCTCGTGCGCCACCCCGGCCAAATGGTTCAGGCTGCAAACTATCTCGGAGGATTCCGTGATGTTTGATCTTTCGCTTCTCATCGGCCTCCCGAAACCCAACAGCATCGATACTTCAGTGCTTACCCCTGAAGATGCAGCGATTAAACTGCGGCAGGCTGCCACTCTCCGGCTTAACGGAGCCCAGAGTATTCTGCTTCATTTTCCGCAAGACGTTGAGCTGGCAGTAGAGCTGCTGGATGACGCCGCGGTGTCGTACGACAGGGCGTTCCGGAATCTGACTGGCATCCCAGCTCAAAGCGTCCATCAACAGATCCATGAATATGTCTCTGTCCCGTCAGTTGAAGGGGCTCACGCGATCCAAACTCCGTGGGGCGATGAGTTCGCTCCGGTAAGCAAGGAGGGCGTTCGTTGCGCAGAGACTTGGCTTGAGGGCTCATCATTACCGTTATGGTGGGCGCTGTCTCAGAACCGAAAACGTCATCGTCCAGGTGATCCACAAGAGGCATTTGAAGCAGGTTTTTTGCTGCGGTTGCAGCAGACGCTGATCATGCGACGTGAGGCCGTCACTTCCCAATCATCCCGCTTTGATGCCTGAGTCTGTAATTGACGTTTGAGATTTGCTTTTCCCGCCAAACCCTCCGATCAAGCGATCTTTGATCGCGCCGATCGGAGGGTTCACTCGCTTTTTCTTGAAGCCGCCGCGTTCCACCCTCTCGTTCAAATTTGATTAACGCCACGTTTGCTTTCACTCGTCAGTAATTCCCCGCGATCTTCCTCGGGCGCAGCGCCATTCAGTGTGTGTGCGAATCTTTTCGTTGGGCATGGATTAGGGTGGCGACAGCGGCGACGCCGGCGACAACCTACGTAGAACGTGGCCTGGAGCATGGCGACAAAAGTGGCGACAGTCGCCATTTTTTTCATGCCTTGGTCGTGACGCTTGACCGCCTTTTCGAGTGGGTATAAAAATTGGTGCACGGATCGCTGTCGTTGACAGCACCTGCCCAGGTAGTCAGAACCTTTAAGGCTACGCCACCCGCGTGGTGGTTCTTCCCCAAGTGCGATTAGCGTCCGGCGGCTCGCACGGTCACTCCCCAAGAGTGATGGATGCCTACTCGACCAATCTGCCCACTGCGGCAGATGATGGACCTACCTGGCTGCATTGCAGCAACCTCACCTCTTGGCACACTTCGCTGCGCCAGACCTCGCCCGTCTCTTTCTCCAGGAAAGAGACGGGCGCTCGTACCACTGCTGCAAGCCACGTCGCAAAAGGCATTGCCGCATCTCTCCTCGTGACAATCGGCCTGACAAATCCGATTCGTCGCCATCCGCAACGACACAGGCGCCGGTGCCGCAGCCTATGGAAAGACTGCACCTGACTGACAGTCAGGCATGCCCCAGGTGTCGATGTTGTTGCCTTCTCCCGCTCAGGATCTCCAGGTGTCGAACTCGTCAGTCGGCACAGCCTCCACCCGCCCGCATCTTCGGATGCGTCTAAGGAGGTCAGATTCATGGGGTCATGCCCTTGCTCCCGGTCGTAAGGAGCCGTTCGTTCCACGTCAGTGAACACCTCACAGGCTGCAGGGGCCTTGATCCCTGATAACACTCAACATCCGTGGCGGGACTACGTGAGGGCAACCAGCAATGAACGAGGAGAGGGCCCATGCAGCAGTTAGATCCGAAGCTTGAACTACCGCAACCACCTCGACCGCTGATTGAGTCGAATCCCGTGGCCCAGCCTTATCCGGTGCAGGCACTGGGTGGGATTCTTGGGCCTGCGGTAGAGCGAATGGCCGAGGTCATCGGCGTGCCCCAGGCACTGGCCGCGCAATCAGTGTTGGCTGCCTCGGCGCTGGCCACTCAAGGTCATGCGGGCTTACAGCTCGACGGGAGAAATTATCCCCTGTCGCTGTACCTGATCACGGTGGCCGCGTCAGGTGATCGCAAGACCGCCGCAGACCGATGTGCATTGCTGCCGGCACGGCAATGGGAGCGTGAACAGTGGCAGCGCTATCGCGAACAACTTGCCCGGTACCGTGCCGCACAGGGACAGGCGCAGCGTATCAAGCCTGACGATCCTGAGCCCGCAAACGGAATGTCGCTCGAAGCGGAGCCCTCAGCCCCTAGACTGATCACCACCGACCCGACTATCGAGGCCCTGATCAAGGGGCTCTGTCATGACCTGCCTAGCATGGGTCTGTTCTGTGATGAGGGTGGACAATTCCTCGGCAGCAGCACCATGAGTCGGGATAACCGTTTGAAAGCGGTCACGACCTTGTCGTCACTCTGGCATGGCAGCCCGATAGATCGCGCGCGTTCCATGGTTGGTGAAAGCTTGCGAGCCTATGACCGACGCTTGAGCCTGCACCTGATGCTGCAACCGTATTTGGCCATGCAGTTACTCAGTGACCCGTTGCTGCAGGGGCAAGTCATTCTAGGACGCTGCTTGATGACCTGGCCCACCAGTCTAGCCGGGCAACGTAGCTACCAGGCTGTCGACTTGTCCAAAGACGCTGCCCTCAAGCGCTATCATCATCGCCTTTCGGCTCTGTTTTATCAGCCTTGGTCACTTTCCGCTGACGGAGCCTTGCAACTGTCAAAGCTGAGCCTCAGTCCGCTGGCGCGTCGTCGCTGGATTGATTTGCATGATGCTATCGAAGCTCAACTGGGTGAGTTTGGCGAGCTGGCCAGCGTGCGGCCCAGCGGTTCGAAGGCCGCCGACAACCTTTTGCGCGTCGCCGGCATTTTGGCCGTTGTGGAGGAGAGCAGTGTCGTGGAGGTCGACCATATCCAGCGGGCATCGGCCTTAGTTGGCTACTACCTCACCGAGATCCAGCGCCTGACCGAGCAGGAGCCGGTGTGCAGGGTAAAAGAAGAGGCGGACCGGCTGTTGCGCTGGCTGCAGGTCAAGGATTGGAAGCGCTTCAGTATTCGAGATCTGAATCGCAACGGTCCCCGCTTTGCCCGCAAGAGCAGTCGTCATGCCGCAAAGCTGCTGGTCGAGTTGATTGATCATCAGTGGTTGATCTCCGACGGCCACACCTTCGAGGTGCGCCATGTTCAATCTTGATGAAGCGCTGCGCAACCATCTGGCTCAACGCCAAAAGGAGCCGAAAGTGCGATTTGTCGCCGGTACTGTCGCCACTTTGTCGCCACGCTCAAAGGCAGGCAAGGCAAGGGTTGTCGCCGGTGTCGCCGGTGTCGCCACCCTCCATAGAACTATCACCTCGACGACCTCCATTATCCAATGGTTGGAAGAGCAGGGCGCGCATCTTTACGTCACCGACAACACGCTGTGTTTTCGCCCGACTGATTGGGCTCAGTTCGCGATTGTAAGTGCGCACTGGCGAGCCCTTTTGCATGATCTCGCAGCAGCCGATCAGGAACAGAAAAATGGCTCGGGTCGGTAAGCGAGCAGGGCGCAATTTCGGCTTCGGTCGCCAGCTCAGCTATGCCGGACCGCAAGCACTGAAAGACCTGTTTGGCGACGGCCATTTTGCTACCGCCAAAGCCCATAGTGATCGCTGGCAGGCCTTCGTGCGTTGGTGTTTATCCGAGGAAGGGCCGAGGCTCAATGATGCGCGACAGATCGACGGCGAAGTCCTAATGCGGTACGCCTTCCACGTGCGGGAGCAGGTTGATCAGGGCAACGTCGGCATCGCTACCGCGCAGAACCGACTGTCCAGCGTGAACCGAACGATGGCTGCGCTGCGCGGTGATCAATACGTCAAAATCCCGAGTCCAAGTAAGGCGCTTGGCTTGCAGCGCTCAAGCGTGCGTAGTGAGGCGCCACAAGGCCAAGACCGTGTGCAGGTCAGGCTGATTGCGCAAGCGCTGTCAGAGCGACAGCAACTGAGAGCGAGTGCCATCGTGCTCCTCGCTCGGGAGACCGGCATGCGTCTGCGTGAAGCGATCTTGGCGGACTTGCCCCGGCTGCAACGTGAGGCTCGGCAACTGGGCAAGATCAATATTCAGGACGGCACCAAAGGCGGTCGATCAGGAGCATCGGCACCGCGTTGGATTGCGGTCACGGATCAAGTTCGTGGCGCCCTCGACAGGGCCAGCGAGGCCTCACCCAAGGGCAGTCGGAATTTATTAACACCTGATGAAAGCTACAAAGATTTCTTACAGACAATCGTACGACCGGCGCGGGACATCATGCATGAGCATGGATTGAAAGGCTTTCATGAATTGCGGGCGGCTTACGCCTGTGAGCGCTATGAACAACTGACCGGCTTCTCCGCGCCCATCAATGGCGGTCGTGGTCAACGAGAGGATCGAGCACTCGATCAGCGTGCACGTCAGCAGATCAGCCACGAGTTGGGCATAACCGCATCGACGTGGTGAGTGCCTACATCGGAGGTCGTCGATGAAGTCCGAGTTCGATATGGCGTTGTTTCTGAGCCCCGTGCTCAAAGGTGCGCATGCCACGCGGCAGCGGCATATCAGGCAGGCAGAAAGGATGCACGAGGCGATTCGTGAGCGCTGGAGTTGTGCGACCCCTTGGTCCTGGAAGGAAAAGCACACCAGATGGTTTTTAGAGCAATACCTGCGTTGCTCAGCACCAGCGACCATCTATTACTATGAGTTAACAGCAGGGCTGATCCGCCGCAGAAAGGCGCAACTCGTGGTTGTCTGATAGATCTTTAAGCGTGAGCCCCTAAGTATGGGAATGCGGAGCCTTCCCATACTTAGGGGCTTGGCCGAAGAAGCGCAGGAATGCGGCTGATTTAGCAACAGTCGCCACTTCAGTCGCCCTGCTGCACGGCACGAATTGTCGCCTGCTCAGCGTATCGGCACGACGTTACGGTCCCTGGTTTGATTGATGGCGGATGCCGACAGACTGCCGGTAGCTGCCTTCTGGATATGTTCACTCCACCAGGCCATCATCGGACGCCGGCGTTCGATGTAATCCGCCCGGTTGTAGGCGCTTCGAACTTCGTCTTTATCGACATGCGCCAGCGCGACTTCGATTAGCTCCGGATCCCATCCATGCTCATTCAGAATTGTGCTGGCCATGGAGCGCATGCCGTGGCTGACTAAGCGGTCCTGAAAGCCCATTCGTTTCAATGCCATGTTGGCTGTCTGGCTATTCGCGTGGGTGCGCGGATTTCTATCTGACGGGAACACATATTCCCTGTGGCCGCTATGGGGCTTAAGCGTCTCCAATAACGAGAGTGCATGTTCGGTCAGCGGGATTGTGTGCGGACGACGCTTTTTCATTCGCTCCGGAGGGATGGTCCAGATGCGTTTTTCGAAGTCGATGTCTTCCCATCGGGTAGTCGCCGCTTCGGCAGGGCGGGTCATAGTGTGTAGCTGCCATTCGATCAGGCAGCGGGTCGTCCGCTTGATGCTGGCGTTCGCGATTTCCATCATGAGCTCCGGAAGCTCATCTGGTGGTAGCGCTGCCATGTTCTCTTTCTTAGGTTTCTTGAACACCGCTCGAATGCCGCTGAGAGGGTTGGCAAAGATCATTCCGGAATTGACCCCGTAGGTCATGATCTCGTTAAGGCGCTGGCTCACTCGCTTAACTGTCTCGAGGCTGCCTTTGGCCTCAATCGGACGAAGGAGCTTGATGACCATTGGGGCGCTGACTTCGGAGAGAGGCGTTGATTTCATGCTCGGAAAAACATGCAGTGTGAGGGAGCGCCAAATGTCTTCGGCATACGCCGGCGTGACGGAATCCTTCTTCAGCTCGAACCAGGCGGTGGCCACGTTCTCGAAGGTGTATTCCGTTTCCGCTCGTTTGGCCTCCTGTAGCTCATTACGCTGAGCTTTTGGGTCGATGCCCTGTGCAAGCAGCTCTCTGGCCTCAACGGTTTTCTTCCTCGCTTGCGCAAGAGAAACCTCGGGATAAGAGCCGAGTGCCATGTGATTCGATTTTTGGTGACGGGATGCCGGTAGTTGAAATTCCACTGCATCGAGCGATTGACCCTGACTCGCAGTTGGAACCCGTCGCCATCTGTGAGGACGTAATCCTTGTCTTTCGGTTTGACCGCCTTGCTGGCGGTCGGAGAGGCGGATGGTTTGAGTGCACATGAGAAGTACTCCATGACACCTTTGGTATTCCCAAGATTAGCGCCGGGGTAGCCGGGAATACCATTGGGAATACCAAACTGCCTGGAACTCACAACGCCTGGAAAGCCTCCCGTCGCCCTGAAACCCCGTATTTACTGGATTTCAGGCACAAAAAAAGACGTCCATGGACGTCTTTTTTCGTTGAATTGGTGGAGCCGGGGGGATTTGAACCCCCGTCCGCCAGTACTCCGCTGTCGGTACTACATGCGTAGCCGTTTCTATTAAGTTAACCCTCAGCGACCCGAAGGGCAGGGTGCTTTGGGCGAGTTGTGTAAGTTTTAGCCGCTTCGTCCACAACGTACTGCACGGCGATTCTGTTCTATATGACAATCACTTTGGGTTTACAGACATCCCCTGGTGATTGCTGGACCCGAAGGTACCAGAAGCTCAGGGCTAAGGCTGCTTACGCAGCGAGAGCGAATTCCTGGCCGTAGTTTTCGTCATTGGCAACTATAAGAAGTTGCAACAGTGGATTTACGAGTTCTGTTACCAACTCGGCATGCACCTAAAGTTTCGCGACCGGCGTCGAATCCTAAACGGCCCCGTGCTTGTAACTCGTTGTTTCTAGTGAGTGACAAGCTTGTGTAGTGTACGCCAAACCTTCACGAAAGGCCAACCCGAAGGTCGGCCCTATCGCTTACTGACCGCCTTTGTCGCTGTTCTGCAGGTCTTGCAGGGCCTTGGAGGTGATTTCGATGCACTTCTTGTGATCGCCGGCGGCGCTGGCTGCTTTCGCCTGGGAGACGGCGGTGTCTATTTCGCCGCTTTTGCCACTGGTGTCGGTGGCGAGTAGCGCTTTACCGTTGTTGATTTTGTCCAGGTTGATCTGGCAGAGATCTTTATCACCGGCCGCAAAAGCAGGGGACGCCAGCATCGCAGCGGTAATGAACAAGCCAGCAAGAGCGGAACGCTTCATAGGGTATCTCCTTGCACGATTGGGCTTGACGCTGCCGGCGTTGGGTGCCTGCCAGCGACATCACTGATGAGCCTCGTTTGTCGAGGCCTATGCAGATGACTACGCCGGCGCGCAGGGGTTCGGTTTTTTTGCAGGCTAGTGGGCGCGGGCCTGGGTCACGCGGTCTACGAGGTATACCAAACCGTGATAATCGATGCCGCCGTGCTGGCTCAGGCCGATCTCGCAGGTGCGGCTGGTGGAGATGCCTTCGCTGCACTGTTGCACCGCCTCCTTGAGGGTGCGCAGTGCGTGGGCGTTGAGTTCTGGCGTGGTAAAGCCTTTGTCGCCGGCAAAACCGCAGCAGTGGATGCCTTCGGGGATGACGACGGTTTTGGCGCAGCGCCGGGCGAGGTCAATCAGCGCTTGGCTTTCACCCAGGTGTTGGGTGCTGCAGGTCACATGGACGGCAATCGGCGCCTCTTGCGGCGTGAAGTCGAGGCGGTCCATCAGGTGGGTGCGGATAAAGCGTACCGGGTCGTAGAGGTCCAGGCGTGTCTCGCCCAGGTCTTGCATCAGGCGCAGGGTGCACGGGCTGGTGTCGCAATAGATCGGGTCGAGGCCGCCACGGCTGGCGTGGAGCAGGGCGCCGAGCAGTTCCTGGCGCTTGTGCTCTGCCTGTTCGGCATAGCCTTTGGAGGCGAAGGGTTGGCCGCAGCACAGGTTGTCTTGATGGTCGGGAAAGACTACCTGGTAACCGGCTTTTTCCAGCAGGCCACGGGTTTTGTCGTACAGCGACATTTGCTCTTTATCCCCCGCCGACGGGCCCATGGCGCGTGAGACACAGGCCGCCAGGTAGACTACTCGTGGTCGCTCGTCGGTGACGGCCGGGCTGAAGCGAATGGCTTTTTCCGGTTGCGGCATGGCGTTGGTCCATTGTGGGACCTGGCCCTTGGACAGCCGGGTGACGGTGGCCGATAACTTCGCCAGGCGCGGCGCTCCCAGCAGCATGCGCGCGCCGTTGGCGACATGCAGGGTGAAGCGCGCACCTTGCAGCGCAGTGGCGAAATGGGTGGCGAGCCATTCGGCGGTTTTCGTACGGTCGGCGTCGCGGCTGCGCAGCTTTTTCACCAGGTCGCCGGTATTGATGCCGACAGGGCAGCGTTGGGCGCACAGCCCGGTGGCGGCGCAGGTGTCGATGCCTTGGTAGTGGTAGGCGGTTTCCAATTCGGTAGTGTCGACGCCGGCGCGTTGTTTGGCCTGGATATCGCGCCAGATCACAATGCGTTGGCGCGGGCTCAAGGTCAGGCCTTTGGACGGGCACACTGGCTCGCAGAAGCCGCATTCGATGCACTTATCCACAAGCTCGTCGGCGGCGGGCAGGGGCTTGAGGTGCTTGAGATGAATCTGCGGGTCATCGCTGAGCACCACATCCGGGTTGAGGATGCCGTTGGGGTCGAGCAGGCGCTTGAGCTGCCACATCAGCTGATAGGCATCGCTGCCCCATTCCAGCTCGACAAACGGCGCCATGTTGCGGCCAGTGCCGTGTTCGGCTTTCAGCGAGCCGCCGAATTCAACCGCCACCAGCTGTGCAACGTCGTCCATGAACGCCTGATAGCGTGCGATTTCTTCCGCGCTGTTGAAGCCTTGAGTGAAGACGAAATGCAGATTGCCTTCCAGCGCGTGTCCGAAAAGGATGGCCTCGTCGTAGTGATGCTTGTCGAACAGTTCGATCAAACGGTTAACGCCAATCGCCAGTTGTTCAACCGGGAAGGTGACGTCTTCGATGATGACGGTCGTGCCGGTTTTGCGCACGGCGCCCACGGCGGGAAAAGTGTCTTTGCGGATTGCCCAGAGCCGGGCGTTTTCCAGCGGGTCCTCGGTGAAGTCGACCTGTTTCTCCACCGGAAACGCTGCCAGGGAGGCCATGATCAGCGCCATGTGTTCATGCAGTAATGAAGGGGAGGCGGCGCGGGATTCGATCAACAGTGCGCAGGCATTTTCCGACAGGTGCTGTACGAACGCCGGCATACCCGGTTTGTCCTGTACCGAGCGCAGACTGCGCCGGTCCAGCAGCTCAACCGCCGAGACCGGTTGGGTTTTCAGCACAGTTACCGCGTTGCAGCAGGTCTCGACATCCGGGAACACGATCAGCGCCGAGGCTTTGTTCGGGTGATCGATCACCGTGTCGTAGGTCACCGCGCTGATAAACCCCAGCGTGCCCTCGGAGCCCACCAGCAGATGGCTGAGGATGTCCAACGGGTCATCGAAATCCACCAGGGCATTGAGCGACAGGCCAGTGGTATTTTTCAGACGGTATTTGTGGCGGATCTTTGCGGCCAGATCGGCATTTGCCCGCGTTTCGCGGCCCAGTGTTGCCAGGCGTTCGAGCAGCGCGCCGTGGGTCTGACGGAAGGCTTGGACGCTGGCGGGGTCTTCGGTGTCCAGGCGGCTGCCGTCGGCCAGCACCAGACGCATACCGGCCAGGGTGTGGTAGGTATTTTGTGCCGTACCGCAGCACATGCCACTGGCGTTGTTAGCGACGATGCCGCCAATTTTGCAGGCATTGATCGACGCCGGGTCCGGCCCGATCTTGCGCCCGAATGGCGCAAGCCAGGCGTTGGCCTGGGCGCCGATGACGCCCGGTTGCAGGCGGATCTGCGTGCCATGCCCGCGTATTTCGCGGCAATCCCACTGCTCCCCCAGCACGATCAGCACCGAGTCGCTGATGGCCTGGCCGGACAAGCTGGTGCCCGCCGCGCGGAAGGTCACGGGGACGCGGTCGCGCTGGGCCAGTTGCAGCAGCGTGACGACTTCGTCTTCCGATTCAACGCGAATCACCAGCTGTGGGATCAATCGGTAAAAGCTGGCATCGGTGCCGAAGGCGAGGGTGGAAAGTGGATCGTCGAATCGCCGATCCTTCGGAATCAGCTGTGCGACGTCGCTCAGGAATGCTGCAGGCAGGCTCATCGGTCCTCCAGAAATAGCGGACGCCGGAACCGTTGCCCGGCGTCGGTTTTTACCCTGTTGCGTGCAGGTCTCAGTGCACCAGCATACCGGTGAACCAATATGCCTGCGCCAGGGTGATCAACCCGACGAGGGTGGCAAAAAACAGGCTGTGCTTGAGGGTGAAGCGGAACAGGTCGGATTCCTTGCCCACCAGGCCGGTCGCCGCACAGGCCACGGCGATGGATTGCGGCGAGATCATTTTGCCGGTCACGCCACCACTGGTATTGGCCGCTACCAGCAAGGTGTCGTTAACGCCGATCTGGTGCGCGGTGGTCGCTTGCAACGAGCTGAACAGTGCGTTGGACGAGGTGTCCGAGCCTGTCAGGAAAACCCCAAGCCAGCCGAGGAAAGGTGAGAAGAAGGGGAAGGCAGCGCCGGTGCCGGCCAGGACCAAGGCCATGGTGGAGGACATGCCCGAGTAGTTGGTGACAAAGGCGAAGGCCAGCACCATGCCGATGGATAGGATTGGCCAGCGCAGCTCGTAGAAAGTTTCTTTTAAAGTGGTAAGACCAGTTTTGAAGTCTATTTTCAGGACTGCCATTGAGATCAGCGCAGAAAAGAAAATCGCGGTACCGGTTGCTGAGATCGGGTCCAGCTTGAATACGGCCGGGATGGCGGTGGGGTTCGTTACAATCGGTGCGACCTTGATCACCAGTTGGTCCAGGTGCGGGATCGCAACGTTGAAGACCCAGCTGTACATCGAGCCACCTGCGGCGAACATCGCTTTGAAGGGTTTGAGTGTCCAGATGGTGACCAGCACGGTGAGGATCAGGAACGGCGACCATGCCTTGAAAATCTGCCCCAGGCTGTACGGCGACACAACGGTGTTGCGCGGCAAGCCGAAGCCGCCAGCGCTGGCAGTAACCGCTGTGCTCGAGGTAGCGCCGGCAATCTGCGCGCCGGCGCTGCGCTTGGGCTGCCAGACTTTCAGGAATAGGGTCAGGGCGATCAGGCTGGCCAGTGCCGAGGTGATGTCGGGCAGTTCCGGGCCGATGAAGTTGGATGTGAAATATTGGGTGACGGCGAAGCTCAGGCCCGCCACCAGGGCTGCGGGCCAGGTTTCGCGAACGCCGCGCAGGCCGTCCATCATGAACACCAGCCAGAAGGGCACGAACAACGACAGCAGCGGCAGTTGGCGGCCGGTCATGGCACCGATCTTAAAGGCGTCGATGCCGGTGACTTGGCCTGCAACGATGATCGGGATGCCTAGCGCGCCAAAGGCGACTGGGGCGGTGTTGGCAATCAGGCACAGGCCGGCGGCGTAGAGCGGGTTGAAACCCAGGCCGACCAGCAGCGCGGCGGTGATTGCCACGGGCGCACCGAAACCGGCCGCACCTTCGAGGAACGCGCCGAAGCAGAAGCCGATCAGCAGTACCTGCAAACGTTGATCGTCGGTAATCGACAGGACCGAGCTACGGATCACTTCGAACTGACCGCTCTTGACCGTCAACTTGTAGAGAAATACTGCGGCTACGATGATCCACGCAATCGGCCACAAACCATAGGCAAAGCCGTAGCAGGCAGCGGCCAGGGCCATATCTACCGGCATCTGGAAGGCAAAGATGGCGACCAGGATCGACAGCGCGAGGGTGATGCTGCCAGCCACGTGCCCCTTGAGACGGAACACGGCCAGGGCCAGGAAGAAAAATACGATGGGAATAACGGCGGCCAGTGCGGATACACCGAGACTGCCGAGAGGGCTGTAGAGCTGTTGCCAGGTTTGCATATGGGGTGGCCCCTGATTGTTGTTGTTTGTATGGCTTGGATAATTGGTAATACCAATTTACAACCGCTGTGGGCTAGATTAAGAGGCTTGTTGGGGGTGTGTCAATTTGCCGCCCGCGAAACTTTGGTCGTACAGCCGGGCGTGGTTGTTCTGATGGGGTGAATCGAAGGCGTTCTGATAGGTGCCGCGAGCGCGGCGATAGGCCAGAATAGAAGCCCCGGCGAGTGGTCGGGATGGTGGAGAGTGGGTTATGGGGTTTGATCAGGTGCGTCAGCGCCGTTTGTCTGACGATATCGTCGAGCAGCTCGAGGGCATGATCCTTGAGGGCACGTTGAAGTCGGGCGAGCGCTTGCCGGCCGAACGTGCTTTGGCTGAGCAATTTGGCGTGTCACGGCCATCGCTGCGAGAAGCGATCCAGAAGCTGGCGGCCAAAGGGTTGCTGGTCAGCCGTCAGGGCGGTGGCAACTATGTCGTGGAATCCCTTGGGTCGACCTTCAGCGATCCTCTGTTGAATCTGTTGGAAAACAATCCTGAAGCTCAACGGGACCTGTTGGAGTTTCGCCAAACACTGGAAGCTTCTTGCGCGTATTACGCGGCATTACGAGCAACGGAAGTTGACCGTGAGCGGCTGACGGCGGCTTTCGAAGCGTTGCAGGATTGTTATGCCCGGGCCGATGAGGTGAGTCGAGTGGAGGAGGGCGCCGCGGATGCGCGGTTTCATCTGGCCATTGCCGAGGCCAGTCATAACGCCGTATTGCTGCATACCATTCGCGGGCTGTTCGATTTGCTCAAGCGTAACGTGGTGACCAACATTGGCGGCATGTATCAGCAGCGCACCGAGACCCGCGACATGCTGATCAGTCAGCATCGCGACCTGTATTTGGCAATTATCGAAGGGCGGGCCGAGCAGGCGCGCGAAATTTCAACACGTCACCTGCTGTATGTGCAGGAAGTGCTGGAGGAGGTGCGTCAGGAGGTTCAGCGCGTGGCCCGGGCGGAGCGACGTAAAGGCATGTAGCCTCGGGCGAGTTGCCCGAGGCTACAGGGTCACAAGGTTATTCTTCCTTGCCCTTGTTGCGCACCGCGCGATGCAATTCGCGATTGGAGTCGCGCTCGCGTTCGGTATCGCGTTTGTCGTATTCCTTCTTGCCCTTGCCCAGCGCAATCTCGCACTTGACCAGGTGCTTGCTCCAGTACCAGGACAAGCAGATGCAGGCGTAGCCTTTCTGTTGCACTGCCGCAGCGAGTTTTTCCAGCTCGCGGGCGTTGAGCAGCAGCTTGCGCGTGCGCACCGGGTCGGCAATCACGTGGGTGCTCGCGGTGGTCAGCGGGGTTATATGACTGCCAAGCAGCCATGCCTCGCCATCCTTGAGCAGCACATAGCTGTCGACCAGCTGCAGCTTGCTGGCACGCAGACTCTTTACTTCCCAGCCGGCCAGGACCAGACCAGCCTCGAACCGATGTTCGATGAAGTAATCGTGTCGCGCTTTTTTATTTTGCGCGATGGTCCCTGTGGGGTGTTTCTTTTGTTTAGCCATAGGGGCGGCATTATAGGGAGTTGCGAGCGAGTCGGCTACGGTCAACCTGCGTGCTTGAGCGTGTTCGATGAATCCCGGACAATGCCGGCAGTTCTTTGGTTTTTTTCTCTCGCGGATCTGGCTGTTCTTTCGCGATGTTTGCCCGCTCAGCTGTGGAAATAACGCTCACATGACGACGCATATTCAACGTTCGGCCCTGCTGCCCTATCCCGCGCAGGCGCTCTATGACCTGGTCAACGACGTGGCGCGTTACCCGGAATTCCTGCCGTGGTGCTCGACTGCCGAGGTTTTGGAGGGCGGTGATGAGTACATGGTGGCCAGCGTCGGCGTAGCCAAGGGTGGGCTTAGTCAGCATTTTGTTACGCGCAATGTGCTGGTACCTGGAAAATCCATCGAGATGAATCTGCAGGAGGGGCCGTTCACTCAGTTGCATGGGGTATGGGTATTCAAGGCGCTGACGGACAAGGCCTGCAAGATCAGCCTGGATCTGTCGTTCGATTACGCCGGGCCTATTGTCCGGGCGACGTTGGGACCTTTATTCAACCAAGCGGCGAATACGCTGGTGGATGCATTCTGCCAGCGAGCCAAGCAGCTGCATGATTGACATTGAAGTGGTGCATGCCGCCATTGAGCGCCAAGTGTTACTGGCGGTGGCGGTGCCGGAGGGCACAAGCCTGAGGGCGGCGGTGCACGTGTCGAGGATTGCTGAGCAATTCCCGCAGTTGGAACTGGCTGAATGCCCGTTGGGAATCTTCGGTAAGGTGGTTGCCGACGCTGATACGCGTGTGGTGCAGCCAGGTGATCGAATTGAGATCTACCGGCCGTTGCTGGCAGATCCCAAGGAAGTGCGCAGGCAGCGTGCGGCCAAAGCGGCGAAGGCCAGGCAGCAAAGCTCATAAATCAGCAAGCAACAAAAAGCCCGGCATGCCGGGCTTTTTGTTGAGTGTCGCCTTGTTACTGCGGGCTGGTGTCCAGAGGCTGTGGCGTCGGGACTGGCACGGTTTCCACGCCATCGACGTCTTTCTGGATCTGGTCCAGCAAGGAGCCTGGCTTGGCCGGCACCTCGGATTTCGGCTTCTCGGCTTCCTGTGCAGGGGCGGTCACGCTGGTACCGCTGTCCTTGCCCATCAGCGCTTCATCGCGGCTTACGCCGGGCATGAAGTCACCGGACAGGCTGACAAGCTGGTCATTGCCATTGAAGATGACACTGACACGCTCCTGCTGGCGCTCACCGCCGCCAGGCTGGAGGCTGTAGAGATAATCCCAGCGATCGGCATGGAAAGTGTCGGTCAGCAGGGGATTGCCCATGATAAACCGTACTTGCCGTCGGGTCATTCCCGGGCGTAACTGGTCTATCATGTCCTGCGTGACGACATTGCCCTGCTGGATGTCGATTTTGTAAACCCCGGGGAATGAACAACCGGCGAGTGCGAGCAGTCCCACAAAGGTGAAACTGGTTAGCAAGAGCTTGGTGTTTTGCATCGGTGGGCGACTTCCACTATCTTGGCTGGGACAACGTAAACGCCGATCATACCCGTATTAAGAGAAGCTGCGAAGCAGCATCCGCGAGAAAGCTAACCATGGTTGAAAATAGCGAACTACGCAAAGCCGGTCTCAAAGTGACTCTGCCCCGAGTCAAGATTCTACAAATGCTCGATTCTGCTGAGCAGCGCCACATGAGTGCCGAGGACGTTTACAAGGCGCTGATGGAGTCTAATGAAGACGTCGGCCTGGCCACGGTCTACCGTGTCCTGACCCAGTTTGAAGCCGCAGGGCTGGTGGTTCGTCATAATTTCGACGGCGGTCATGCAGTGTTTGAATTGGCCGACGGCGGGCATCACGACCATATGGTTGACCTGGATACCAATGAGGTTATCGAGTTCACCAGCCCTGAGATCGAAGCGCTGCAGCATAAGATCGCTGAGGAGCATGGCTTCGATTTGGTCGACCATAATCTGGTGCTGTACATCCGTAAGAAAAAGTAAAAATCGACGCAGATCTGCTCTGCTAAACGATTGAAGGCGACCCCAGGGTCGCCTTCGTGCTTTATATAAGAAGCAAAATGCTCGCCTCAAGCCTTCGCGGCGACGACCATTTTCTTCGCATGAGCCAGAGACTCCTTGGTCAAATCAATACCGCCAAGCATCCGCGCCACTTCTTCCACGCGCTCCGACTTGTTCAGTTTGGACACGGCCGTGCGCGTCGCGTCGCTGCCTCGCACCTTATGCACGAACAAATGCTGATGTCCTTGGGCTGCCACTTGCGGTAAGTGGGTCACCGTAAGCACCTGGCCTCGATCCCCCAGGCGTCGCAACAACTGGCCAACAATCTCCGCAGTCGGCCCGCCAATGCCTACGTCCACTTCATCGAACACCAGTGTCGGTACGCGCGAGGTTTGCGCGGTGATGACCTGGATGGCCAGGCTGATCCGCGAAAGCTCGCCGCCGGAGGCGACCTTTGCCAGGGCTTTGAGCGGTTGCCCCGGGTTGGCGCTGACCAGCAACTCCACCTGTTCCAGGCCATGGGGTTGCAGCTCATGGCTGGTGTTGGCGTTCAACTGGATGGTGAAACGGCCACCGGGCATGCCCAGGCGCTGGATTTCCTGTTCCACGGCACCGGCCAGGCGGGTGGCGGCCTGCTGGCGAAGGTCGCTCAGCTCGCGAGCCTTTTCCTGGTAATGGCGAGCGAAGGAGGCGAGTTCTTCGCCGAGGCGTTCAATGGACTCGTCGTTCGCGTTCAGGGTTTCGATTTCATCCAGCAGTTTTTGCTGCATCGCCGCCACTTCGGTTGGCTGGATTCGATGCTTGCGCGCCAGGGTGTAGATGGTGTCCAGGCGCTCTTCTATTTCCTGTAGGCGCGCCGGGTCGGCATCGAAATGATCCAGAAAGCGATTCAGCTCGCCGACCGCTTCCTCCACCTGGATCTGCGCACTGGTCAGCAACGTGGTGGCTTCACTCAGTGAGCCGGATGCGTTATTCACGCTGGACAGCCGATTGAGGCTCGCCGTCAGTGCGTTAAGCACATTGCCGGAATCGCTTTCGCTGCATTGCTCGACTACCTGGCGACAGATGCCCAATAGCGTTTCAGCGTTGGTCAGGTTCTTGTGTTCCTGTTCAAGCTGCTCCAGTTCGGTCTCGCCCAGGCCCAGGCTTTCCAGCTCTTCGAGTTGATAGCTGAGCAGTTGGTGACGAGCGCGTTGCTCGTCGCCGGAATTGGAAAGGCGTTCCAGTTCCTGGCGCGTCTGCCGCCAGCGTTGAGCGGCCAGGTGAACCTGGCGGGCAAGTTCGGTGGCGCCGGCGTACTCATCGAGCAAGCGGCGATGGGTGTCGGTTTTAAGCAGGGATTGGTGTTCATGCTGGCTGTGAATATCGATCAGCAATTCGCCCAAGGCCTTGAGGTCGCCAAGGGGGCAGGGCGTGCCATTGATATAGCCGCGTGAGCGTCCTTCGGCGGTGATCACCCGGCGCAGAATGCACGGTCCTTCATTATTGAGGTCGCGCTCGGCCAGCCAGGCCTCGGCTTCGGGAATGTCCGCCAGGTCGAAGGTGGCCAGGATATCGGCCTTGTCGGCACCGGGGCGCACCACGCCGCTATCGGCGCGGTCGCCGAGTGTCAGGCCCAGGGCGTCGAGCATGATCGACTTGCCGGCGCCGGTCTCGCCTGTGATTACGCTCATGCCGCGATCCAGTTCGAGATCCAGATGTTCAACGATGGCGTAGTTATGTACGGACAGGTGCACGAGCATGAAGGTCGCTCCCAGGCTTTAGGTCTGGTTATTTATACAGTGTTTTGTTCTGGGCTGACAATCCTGGCGCTTAGCTCGATTTGCTTGATCGATGTGTTTTTTTAGCGCGATTAGGAATGTAGAGGCAGGAAATGATCCAAGTCATGCGAAAGACTTTTGGTAACGCCTGCGCCCTTGAACCTGAAAATTGTGGCCCCATATACCGAAATAGAAGCGCGAGTTGAGTTCGCGCATGATTTTGAAAGGAGAAATCTATGGCTGACGAACAGACGCAGGATACGCAAACGCCAGACGCCAATTCGGCTGCCGGTGATGAACTGGGAACTCGTGTGCAAGTGCTCGAAGAGCAGCTGGCCGCAGCGCAGGATCAGTCGTTGCGTGTTGCCGCCGATCTGCAGAACGTCCGCCGTCGTGCCGAGCAGGACGTAGAAAAGGCGCACAAATTCGCGTTGGAAAAATTCGCCAACGACCTGCTGCCAATTATTGACAGCCTGGAGCGTGGCCTCGAATTGTCCAACCCGGACGACGAAAACATCCGCCCTATGCGCGAAGGGATCGAACTGACCCTGAAAATGTTCCAGGACACCCTGAAGCGTTATCAGCTGGAAGCTATCGATCCGCAAGGCGGTGAGCCGTTCAACGCGGAGCACCACCAGGCAATGGCGATGCAGGAAAGTCATGACCTCGAGCCTAACAGCGTATTGAAGGTGTTCCAGAAGGGCTACCTGCTCAACGGTCGCTTGTTGCGCCCGGCGATGGTCGTGGTGAGCAAGGCGCCTGCACCCGTTTCGCCTTCTATTGATGAGCAGGCTTGAAATCCGCCGCAAGGCCCCCATTTATAAGTCAAGCGTTTAAGTGCTACCGCAGTTAGCCACAACTGCTGCGGCATCCAAATTCAAGTTTCGGGAGAGTGAATCATGGGCAAAATTATCGGTATCGACCTGGGGACCACCAACTCGTGCGTCTCGGTCATGGAAAACGGCAAGGCCAAGGTTATCGAAAACGCTGAGGGCGCGCGTACCACGCCGTCAATCATCGCTTACGCCAACGACGGCGAGATCCTGGTCGGTCAGTCGGCCAAGCGTCAGGCTGTTACCAACCCGCACAACACCCTGTACGCGGTAAAACGTCTGATCGGTCGTAAGTTCGACGAAGAAGTCGTACAGAAAGATATCAAGATGGTGCCTTACAAAATCGCCAAGGCTGACAACGGTGACGCCTGGGTTGAAGTAAATGGCAACAAGATGTCTGCGCCGCAGATCTCGGCTGAAGTCTTGAAAAAGATGAAGAAAACTGCCGAAGACTACCTGGGTGAAACCGTGACCGAGGCGGTGATCACCGTTCCGGCTTACTTCAACGACAGCCAGCGCCAGGCGACCAAAGACGCCGGCCGCATCGCGGGTCTGGACGTAAAACGTATCATCAACGAACCTACCGCAGCTGCCCTGGCTTACGGTATGGACAAGGCCAAAGGCGACCACACTGTGATCGTTTATGACCTGGGTGGCGGTACGTTCGACGTTTCGGTTATCGAAATCGCTGAAGTTGACGGCGAGCACCAGTTCGAAGTGTTGGCCACCAACGGCGACACCTTCCTGGGTGGTGAAGACTTCGATATCCGTCTGATCGACTACCTCGTTGACGAATTCAAGAAAGAAAGCGGCATGAACCTCAAGGGTGACCCGCTGGCGATGCAGCGCCTGAAAGAGGCTGCTGAGAAAGCCAAGATCGAACTGTCGTCGAGCATGTCCACCGACGTGAACCTGCCGTACATCACTGCAGACGCTACCGGCCCTAAACACTTGAACGTGAAGATCTCTCGCGCCAAGTTGGAAGCGCTGGTTGAAGACCTGGTTCAGCGCACCATCGAACCTTGCCGCATTGCGCTGAAAGACGCCGGTATCGACGTTGGTTCCATCAACGACGTGATCCTGGTCGGTGGCCAGACTCGCATGCCGCTGGTACAGCAGAAAGTCACCGAGTTCTTCGGTAAAGAAGCACGTAAAGACGTGAACCCGGACGAAGCGGTTGCCATGGGTGCTGCCATCCAGGGCGCGGTATTGGCCGGTGACGTGAAAGACGTGCTGCTGCTGGACGTCAGCCCGCTGACCCTGGGTATCGAAACCATGGGTGGCGTAATGACCGCGCTGATCGAGAAAAACACCACGATTCCTACCAAGAAATCCCAAGTGTTCTCGACTGCCGATGACAACCAGGGCGCCGTGACCATTCACGTGCTGCAAGGCGAGCGTAAGCAAGCTGCGCAGAACAAATCCCTGGGTAAATTCGACCTGGCCGAGATTCCACCAGCTCCACGTGGTGTGCCGCAGATCGAAGTGACCTTCGACATCGACGCCAACGGTATCCTGCACGTTGGTGCGAAAGACAAGGCTACCGGCAAAGAGCAGAAGATCACCATCAAGGCCAACTCCGGCCTGTCTGATGAAGAAATTCAACAGATGATTCGTGATGCTGAAGCCAACGCTGATGCGGATGCCAAGTTTGCCGAGCTGGCTGGCGCCCGTAACCAGGGTGATGCGCTGGTTCACTCGACGCGCAAAATGGTCGCTGACGCTGGCGACAAAGTGACTGCCGAAGAGAAAACTGCAATCGAAGCTGCCGTGGTTGCCCTGGAAGCCGCTATCAAAGGCGACGACAAGGCCGCTATCGAAGCCAAGGTTGAGGAGCTGTCGAAGGTGTCCGCGCCAGTGGCTCAGAAAATGTACGCCGAGCAAGGCCAGCCGGCCGAGGGTGCTGCACAACAAGCAGAGCCTGAAGCCAAGCACGACGATGTGGTCGATGCCGAGTTCGAAGAAGTCAAAGACCAGAAGTAACTTGGTCGCCCGGTTGACCGCTCACAAGCGGTGACTGGTAGGATGTCGCCGCGCGGGAGCTTGCTCCCGCGTTGGCGTGTCTGGGGTATGCGAATTTTTACAGTATGCGACAGCGTTCGGATGCTGGCGGTGTGATCGGAAATGCTCCTGCTTTCCGAGCAGTAAATGCCGCGTTTTTAGTCGGGTGGCCGGCTAAAGAGTAGTAATGACCAGGATCGTTGAATTGACGTGAGTTGGGTCCGGGCCTGCATTGGGGCTCAACGAGTTTGGCGAGGCTCAGGAGGGTCTGGCTGAACGTCCTTAAGAGTGCAAAGACTTATGGCAAAGCGTGACTATTACGAAGTATTGGGTGTGGAGCGTGGCTGCGCCGACGCGGACCTGAAAAAGGCTTACCGCCGCCTGGCAATGAAGCACCACCCGGACCGTAATCCGGATAGCAAAGAATCCGAAGAAATGTTCAAAGAGGCCAATGAGGCCTACGAATGTCTGTCTGATCCCAACAAGCGTGCAGCCTACGACCAGTATGGGCATGCCGGTGTCGACCCAAGCATGGGCGGCGGCGGTGCCGGTTTTGGTGGGCAGAACTTCTCCGATATTTTCGGCGATGTGTTCAGTGATTTCTTCGGCGGTGGCCGTGGCGGCCAGCGTGGCGGCGCCCAGCGCGGCAGCGACTTGCGCTACACCTTGGAGCTGAACCTGGAAGAAGCCGTGCGCGGCACCAGCGTCAACATCCGTGTACCGACGCTGGTCAACTGCAAGCCGTGCGACGGTTCGGGTGCAAAGAAAGGCTCTTCGCCCATCACCTGCCCGACCTGCGGTGGTATCGGTCAGGTGCGTATGCAGCAGGGCTTCTTCTCGGTGCAGCAAACCTGCCCGCGCTGCCATGGCCAGGGCAAGATCATCTCCGATCCGTGCGACTCCTGCCATGGCGAAGGCCGTGTCGAAGAGTACAAGACGCTGTCGGTGAAAGTGCCGGCGGGCGTGGATACCGGCGACCGCATTCGTCTGTCGGGCGAGGGCGAGGCGGGTGCTCAAGGTGGTCCTACCGGCGATCTGTACGTGGTCATCAATGTGCGCGAGCACTCGATCTTCCAGCGCGATGGCAAGCATCTGTTCTGTGAAGTGCCGATCAGCTTTGTCGATGCGGCACTGGGCGGTGAGCTGGAGATTCCGACCCTCGATGGTCGGGTCAAGCTCAAGATTCCTGAGGGCACGCAAACCGGCAAGCAGTTCCGTATCCGTGGCAAGGGCGTTGCGCCAGTGCGCGGTGGTGGGGCGGGCGACTTGATGTGTCGTGTGGCGGTAGAAACGCCCGTCAATTTGAATCGTCGTCAGCGCGAGCTGCTTGAAGAGTTCCGCAGTTCGTTAGCGGGTGATGACTCCCACTCGCCAAAAACCACGGGCTTTTTCGATGGCGTGAAGCGCTTCTTCGGCGACCTGTAAGGAATTGAATATGCGACGTATAGCCGTAATGGGCGCTGCCGGGCGCATGGGCAAGACGCTGGTCGAAGCGGTGCAGCAGCGCTCGCCGGCGTCCGGGCTGACCGCGGCGATCGTTCGCCCGGGCAGCACGTTGATCGGTGCGGATGCCGGTGAGTTGGCCTCGCTGGGCCGTATCGGCGTTTCGTTGTCCGGCAACCTGGAGCGGGTGACTGACGAGTTCGACGTATTGATCGATTTCACGCTGCCGGAGGTGATGCTGAAAAACCTGGCGTTCTGCCGAAAGGCGGGAAAGGCGATGGTGATCGGTACCACCGGTTTGACGGCTGAGCAGAAGCAATTGCTGGTAGAGGCGGGCAAGGATATTCCGGTGGTCTTCGCTGCGAACTTCAGCGTGGGTGTGAACTTGTCCCTCAAGCTGCTGGACTTGGCCGCTCGCGTATTGGGTGATGAGGCGGATATCGAGATTATCGAAACCCATCATCGTCACAAGATCGATGCGCCGTCCGGGACTGCGCTGCGCATGGGCGAGGCCATTGCTGATGCATTGGGGCGTGACCTGTCGAAAGTGGCGGTGTATGGCCGCGAGGGGCATACCGGTGCGCGCGCGCGCGACACCATCGGGTTTGCGACGGTGCGCGGTGGTGATGTGGTGGGTGATCACACTGTGCTGTTCGCCACTGAGGGCGAGCGCCTTGAGATCACGCACAAGGCGTCCAGCCGCATGACGTTCGCCAAGGGTGCGGTACGTGCTGCGCTTTGGCTGGAGGGGCGCGAGCCTGGGCTGTACGACATGCGCGACGTGCTCGACCTGCACTAATCAGTAGCTTAAACAGGGCCTCAAGCTTATGCTTAGGCCCCGTTTTTACCCGCTAGGCGACGCCCTGTCGCATTCTCCTGCCTTTAAGGCTCATTAGCGGTGGACCCAAAAAGCCTTTTTCTGTAAGCTACAGCTTTAGTGTGTCCACTAAAAGCGCGCAGAATTATTCGGTGAAGAAGCGGGGTGACGTGTCCATACGTCACTCCGCTTTTTTACAACCTGCGATCGCCCTTTCAGGCTTTATTTACGGGAGGTCTTCTTGACTAAGCCAGCCATACTCGCCCTTGCTGATGGCAGCATTTTTCGCGGCGAAGCCATTGGAGCCGACGGTCAAACCGTTGGAGAGGTGGTGTTTAACACTGCCATGACCGGCTATCAGGAAATCCTTACCGATCCTTCCTACGCCCAACAGATCGTCACCCTGACCTATCCGCACATCGGCAACACCGGTACTACACCGGAAGACGTCGAGTCTGATCGTGTCTGGTCGGCAGGTCTGGTGATTCGTGACCTGCCTCTGGTGGCGAGCAACTGGCGTAACACGATGTCGCTGTCCGATTACCTGAAGGCCAACAACGTGGTGGCGATCGCCGGTATCGATACGCGCCGCCTCACGCGCATCCTGCGTGAAAAAGGCTCGCAGAATGGCTGCATCATGGTCGGTGACAATATTTCCGAAGAGGCGGCGATTGCCGCGGCGCAAGGGTTCCCTGGCCTGAAGGGCATGGACCTGGCGAAAGTCGTCAGCGTCAAAGAGCAGTACGAATGGCGCTCCACTGTTTGGGACCTGAAGACCGACAGTCACGCGACCATCGACGCGGCCGAGCTTCCATACCATGTGGTTGCCTACGACTACGGCGTCAAATACAACATCCTGCGCATGCTGGTTGCACGGGGCTGCCGCGTAACCGTGGTGCCTGCACAAACCCCGGCCAGTGAAGTGCTCGCCCTGCAGCCGGACGGTGTGTTCCTGTCCAACGGCCCAGGCGACCCCGAGCCATGCGACTACGCCATCCAGGCGATCAAGGAAGTGCTGGAAACCGAGATCCCGGTATTCGGCATCTGCCTGGGCCACCAGTTGCTGGCCCTGGCTTCCGGCGCCAAGACCCTGAAAATGGGGCACGGCCACCACGGCGCCAACCACCCGGTGCAAGACCTGGATACTGGCGTTGTAATGATCACCAGCCAGAACCACGGTTTTGCGGTGGATGAAGCGACCTTGCCGGCTAACGTGCGCGCCATTCACAAGTCGCTGTTCGACGGCTCCCTGCAAGGCATCGAGCGCACCGACAAGAGCGCGTTCAGCTTCCAGGGCCACCCTGAAGCCAGCCCGGGCCCGAACGACGTAGCGCCGCTGTTCGACCGTTTCATCAATGAGATGGCCAAGCGACGCTGACTGAGCGGCGTGCGGGCGGCCCCTGATTTCGGTGGCCCCCGCAGGCTCTTCAAGGATTGTTCAAGACGGCTTGCCGACTGACCTGCGGAGTGACAAACCCATGCCAAAACGTACAGACATAAAAAGCATCCTGATTCTCGGCGCTGGCCCGATCGTGATCGGCCAGGCCTGCGAATTCGACTACTCCGGCGCCCAGGCCTGTAAAGCCCTGCGCGAGGAGGGCTACCGCGTCATCCTGGTGAACTCCAACCCGGCCACCATCATGACCGACCCGGCCATGGCCGACGCCACCTACATCGAACCGATCAAATGGCAGACCGTGGCCAAGATCATCGAGAAAGAGCGTCCGGACGCGCTGTTGCCGACCATGGGCGGCCAGACCGCGCTGAACTGCGCCCTGGACCTGGAGCGCGAAGGCGTCCTGGAAAAGTTCGGCGTAGAGATGATCGGTGCCAACGCCGACACCATCGACAAGGCTGAAGACCGTTCGCGTTTCGACAAGGCGATGAAGTCCATCGGCCTTGATTGCCCGCGCTCCGGTATCGCCCACAGCATGGAAGAGGCCAACGCTGTTCTCGAAAAGCTCGGCTTTCCGTGCATTATCCGTCCGTCCTTCACCATGGGCGGCACCGGTGGCGGCATTGCCTACAACCGTGAAGAGTTCGAAGAAATCTGCGCCCGTGGCCTGGACCTGTCGCCGACCAAAGAGCTGCTGATCGACGAATCCCTGATCGGCTGGAAAGAATACGAGATGGAGGTTGTCCGCGATAAGAAGGACAACTGCATCATCGTCTGCTCCATCGAAAACTTCGACCCGATGGGCGTGCATACCGGTGACTCGATCACCGTGGCTCCAGCGCAGACCCTGACGGACAAGGAATACCAGATCATGCGTAACGCCTCGTTGGCGGTATTGCGTGAGATCGGCGTTGAAACCGGTGGTTCCAACGTTCAGTTCGGCATCTGCCCGGACACAGGCCGCATGGTCGTTATCGAGATGAACCCGCGTGTATCGCGCTCGTCGGCGCTGGCCTCGAAAGCGACCGGTTTCCCGATTGCGCGTATCGCTGCCAAGCTGGCGATCGGTTACACCCTGGACGAGCTGCAAAACGAAATCACGGGCGGCGCCATGCCGGCCTCTTTCGAGCCGTCTATCGACTACGTTGTGACCAAGCTGCCGCGCTTTGCCTTCGAAAAATTCCCCAAGGCTGATGCGCGCCTGACCACCCAGATGAAGTCTGTCGGTGAAGTCATGGCAATCGGCCGCACGTTCCAGGAATCCCTGCAGAAAGCCCTGCGCGGCCTGGAAGTAGGTGTTTGCGGCCTGGACGAAAAGCTCGACCTGAGCAACCCGGAAAGCATGAGCATCCTCAAGCGCGAGCTGACCGTGCCGGGCGCCGAGCGTATCTGGTACGTGGCTGACGCTTTCCGCGCCGGCCTGAGCGTCGAAGATATCTTCGGCATGAACATGATCGACCCGTGGTTCCTGGTGCAGATCGAAGACCTGATCAAGGAAGAAGAGAAGGTCAAGACCCTCGGTCTTTCGTCGATCGACCGCGACCTGATGTTCCGCCTCAAGCGCAAAGGCTTCTCCGACCAACGTCTGGCCAAGCTGCTGGGTGTGACCGAGAAGAACCTGCGTACCCATCGCCACAAGCTGGATATCTTCCCGGTCTACAAGCGCGTTGACACCTGCGCTGCCGAGTTCGCCACCGACACGGCGTACATGTACTCCACCTATGAGGAAGAGTGCGAAGCCGCGCCGTCGGACCGCGACAAGATCATCATCCTGGGCGGTGGTCCGAACCGTATCGGCCAGGGCATCGAGTTCGACTACTGCTGCGTACACGCCGCCCTTGCACTGCGCGAAGACGGGTACGAGACCATCATGGTCAACTGCAACCCGGAAACTGTTTCCACTGACTACGACACTTCCGACCGCCTGTATTTCGAGCCGGTAACGCTGGAAGACGTATTGGAAATCTGCCGCGTCGAGAAGCCAAAAGGCGTAATCGTCCAGTACGGCGGGCAAACCCCGTTGAAACTGGCGCGTGCCCTGGAAGCGGCTGGCGTGCCGATCATCGGTACCAGCCCGGACGCCATCGACCGAGCTGAAGACCGCGAGCGCTTCCAGCAAATGGTCGAGCGCCTGAACCTGCGCCAGCCGCCGAACGCCACCGTGCGCAGCGAAGACGAAGCCATCCGCGCAGCCAGCAAGATCGGCTACCCGCTGGTGGTGCGTCCGTCCTACGTACTGGGCGGCCGTGCCATGGAGATCGTCTACGAAGAAGACGAACTCAAGCGCTACCTGCGTGACGCGGTGAAAGTGTCCAACGACAGCCCTGTGCTGCTCGACCACTTCCTCAACTGCGCCATCGAGATGGACGTGGACGCGGTGTGTGACGGCACTGACGTGGTGATCGGCGCGATCATGCAGCACATTGAACAGGCTGGCGTTCACTCCGGTGACTCCGCCTGCTCGCTGCCGCCGTACTCGTTGCCTGCGCATATCCAGGACGAGATGCGCGAACAGGTCAAGAAAATGGCCCTGGAACTGGGTGTGGTCGGCCTGATGAACGTACAGTTGGCGCTGCAAGGCGAAGACATCTACGTCATCGAAGTCAACCCGCGCGCTTCGCGTACCGTGCCGTTCGTTTCCAAGTGTATCGGTGTTTCCCTGGCTATGATCGCTGCCCGCGTAATGGCCGGTAAGACATTGAAGGAAATCGGCTTCACCAAGGAAATCATTCCGAACTTCTACAGCGTGAAAGAGGCGGTGTTCCCATTCGCCAAGTTCCCTGGCGTGGACCCGATCCTCGGCCCAGAGATGAAGTCCACCGGTGAAGTGATGGGCGTGGGTGACACCTTCGGCGAAGCGTTCGCCAAGGCTCAGATGGGCGCCAGCGAAGTGCTGCCGACCGGCGGTACTGCGTTCATCAGCGTGCGTGATGACGACAAGCCACTGGTTGCGGGTGTAGCCCGTGATCTGATCAACTTGGGCTTTGAAGTCGTGGCTACCGCCGGGACCGCCAAGCTGATCGAGGCTGCCGGCCTGAAAGTGCGCCGCGTGAACAAGGTGACCGAAGGCCGTCCGCACGTGGTCGACATGATCAAGAATGACGAAGTCACGCTGATCATCAACACCACCGAAGGTCGCCAGTCGATCGCCGACTCCTACTCCATTCGCCGTAATGCCTTGCAGCACAAGATCTACTGCACCACCACCATTGCTGCAGGCGAAGCCATCTGCGAAGCGCTCAAGTTCGGTCCGGAAAAGACCGTGCGTCGCTTGCAGGATCTACACGCAGGATTGAAGGCATGATCAAATATCCAATGACCGTCCAGGGCGCCAAGGCCCTGGAAGAGGAGCACGCCCATCTGACCAAGGTCGTACGTCCAAAGCTGAGCCAGGACATCGGTACGGCCCGCGAACTGGGTGACTTGAAGGAAAACGCCGAATATCACGCTGCTCGCGAGCAGCAGGGTATGGTCGAGGCGCGGATCCGTGACATCGAAGGCCGCATGCAGAATGCGGTGATCATCGACGTCACGACCATCCCGCACACCGGCAAGGTGATTTTCGGCACCACGGTGGAAATCGCCAACGTGGAGACGGATGAGCGCGTTGTCTACCAAATCGTGGGCGAAGACGAGGCTGACTTCAAACTCGGCAAGATCTCTGTTGGTTCGCCGCTGGCCCGCGCCCTGATCGCCAAGGAAGAAGGCGACGTGGTTGCCGTAAAAACGCCGAGCGGCGTGATCGAGTACGAGATTGTCGAAGTTCGTCACATCTGAAAGACGGCGCCCGCTTCGTGCGGGCGCCATGCTGTGGCAACTTTCCCAGATGCTTTGGGTGGGTGGCCTATGGTTGTTGCATATTGGCATGTTGCCGGCGCTGGGTTTAATAGGCCTGGCACCCTTGCTGATCGATGAGATCGACGGCTTGCTGACTACGTTGCTGGTGAGTTTTGCCGCAGCATGCGTGACGCTCCAGGCGTTGGTGCTGGTCAAGGCTGAAGGCTTGGGGAGTTTGTGGCGGGATATTCGCGGCCAACTGCTGTTGATGGCGCTGTATGCGTGCGCAATGTATTGCATTGTGCATGTGTGGCTGCCGCAAGCGTTGCGCTGGCAGTTGTTCAGCTATCTTGTGCTAGGGTTTTCTGGCTTGGTGCTGGCGATACAGCCTGCGCCGGGATGGAGTGGCGGGGCGCGCGAAGCACGCCCTTGACCCTTGTCATCATTTGAAGCGATGAACGTTCGACAATTGCTTGTTGACGTTGAAGTTCTTGCGATGCAGCAGCGCCATCTTGCCGATAACCTGAACCAGGTCCGCTTTGCCAACCTTGCACAGTTCTGCAATGGCGGCCAGGCGCGCTTCGCGATCAAGGATGTTGACCTTGATCTTGATCAGTTCATGATCATTGAGTGCGCGTTCGAACTCGGCTAACACACCTTCAGTCAAACCGTTGTCTGCCACAATCAGAACTGGTTTCAAATGGTGGCCAATGGATTTGTACTGTTTCTTCTGCTCTTGAGTGAGCGGCATAATCTGACCCCTGCGTCTGATCTTGTAAAAAGCGGCGGCCAGTTTACCCGAGCGAGTCCGGGACCGCCCAGTTAATCACGACCCGTTTTATTTTCGAGGTGGCCCGTGGCCCGTTCCAAAACCAGCCTTAAGTGGCTACAAGAACATTTCAACGATCCTTACGTCAAAAAGGCGCAGAAGGACGGCTACCGTTCCCGGGCCAGTTACAAGCTGCTGGAGATCCAGGACAAGGACAAACTGATCCGGCCTGGCATGAGCGTTATCGACCTGGGTGCTGCTCCCGGTGGCTGGTCCCAGGTGACCAGTCGTCTGATTGGTGGGCAGGGCCGCTTGATCGCTTCCGATATCCTGGAAATGGACAGCATCCCGGATGTGACCTTTGTTCATGGGGACTTCACTCAGGACGCCGTGCTTGCGCAGATCCTCGAGGCCGTCGGAAATTCGCAGGTAGACCTTGTGATTTCCGACATGGCCCCCAATATGAGTGGATTACCGGCTGTTGATATGCCACGCGCCATGTTCCTGTGCGAATTGGCACTGGATCTGGCTGGACGGGTGTTGCGTCCGGGTGGTGATTTTCTGGTCAAGGTCTTCCAGGGTGAAGGGTTTGACGAGTACCACAAGAACATCCGCAAGCTGTTTGACAAGGTTCAAACGCGTAAACCTGACTCTTCCCGGGACAGGTCCCGTGAGCAATACCTGCTCTGCCGCGGCTTTCGCGGTGTGGAAGGCGCGGCGAGCGAAGAGCGTTTTTGAGGAATTCGAGGAGGGCGATAGGTTTTTTTATGTCGCTTTCGTCACGAAGCTTTACGAATATTGTGTAGTTAAAGTTTCACAAAGGGTTACAGACGGCGCCTGCCAGTGGTGTAGGTAATGTAGTAAGTTAGGCCGGTGAATATCATGCGAAGCGCGCGCCAGTAGCGGAGCTTGCTTCAGAGGGTAGTTAATTGAACGATATGGCAAAGAATCTGATCCTGTGGTTGATCATCGCGGCTGTCCTGGTGACAGTGATGAACAACTTCTCCAGCCCTAACGAGCCGCAGACCCTCAACTATTCCGACTTCATCCAGCAAGTTAAGGATGGCAAGGTCGAGCGCGTAGCGGTTGATGGCTATGTGATTACCGGCAAGCGTGTCGATGGCGACAGCTTCAAGACCATTCGTCCGGCCATTCAGGACAACGGTCTGATCGGCGACCTGGTAGACAACAAGGTCGTCGTGGAAGGCAAGCAGCCCGAGCAGCAGAGCATCTGGACCCAGCTCCTGGTAGCCAGCTTCCCGATCCTGGTGATTATCGCCGTGTTCATGTTCTTCATGCGCCAGATGCAAGGTGGTGCGGGAGGCAAGGGCGGGCCGATGAGCTTCGGCAAGAGCAAGGCACGCCTGCTCTCGGAAGACCAGGTTAAAACGACCCTGGCGGATGTCGCCGGTTGCGACGAAGCCAAGGAAGAAGTGGGCGAACTGGTCGAGTTCCTGCGCGATCCGGGCAAGTTCCAGCGCCTGGGCGGGCGTATTCCTCGCGGCGTGCTGATGGTCGGCCCGCCGGGTACCGGTAAAACCTTGCTGGCCAAGGCGATTGCCGGCGAAGCCAAGGTGCCGTTCTTCACCATTTCCGGTTCTGACTTTGTCGAGATGTTCGTCGGCGTCGGTGCCAGCCGTGTTCGCGATATGTTCGAACAGGCCAAGAAGCACGCGCCATGCATCATCTTCATTGACGAAATCGACGCTGTTGGTCGCCACCGTGGCGCCGGCATGGGCGGCGGTCATGACGAACGTGAGCAGACCCTCAACCAGTTGCTGGTGGAGATGGACGGTTTCGAGATGAATGACGGCATTATCGTCATCGCCGCAACCAACCGTCCGGACGTATTGGACCCTGCGCTGCTGCGTCCAGGCCGTTTCGACCGTCAGGTGGTCGTGGGCTTGCCGGATATCCGTGGTCGCGAGCAGATACTTAAAGTCCACATGCGCAAAGTGCCGATGGGCGACGACGTGGCTCCGGGCGTGATTGCCCGTGGTACGCCAGGCTTCTCCGGTGCCGACCTTGCCAACCTGGTGAACGAGGCTTCGTTGTTCGCGGCCCGCACCGGCAAGCGCATCGTTGAAATGAAAGAGTTCGAGTTGGCCAAGGACAAGATCATGATGGGCGCTGAGCGCAAATCCATGGTCATGTCCGAGAAAGAAAAACAGAACACCGCCTATCACGAGGCAGGTCACGCCATTGTTGGCCGCGTTGTGCCTGAGCATGACCCGGTCTACAAGGTGTCGATCATTCCACGCGGTCGTGCGTTGGGTGTGACGATGTTCCTGCCGGAAGAGGATCGTTACAGCCTCTCCAAGCGCGCCCTGATCAGCCAGATCTGCTCGCTGTACGGCGGTCGAATTGCGGAAGAAATGACCCTGGGCTTCGACGGGGTGACTACCGGCGCTTCCAACGACATCATGCGTGCCAGCCAGATCGCACGGAACATGGTGACCAAGTGGGGCTTGTCGGAAAAACTCGGTCCATTGATGTATGCCGAGGAAGAAGGCGAGGTATTCCTGGGACGTGGCGGTGGCGGTCAAAGCGCCAGTTTCTCGGGTGAGACAGCCAAGCTGATCGACTCCGAGGTGCGCAGCATCATTGACCAGTGCTACGGCACGGCCAGGCAGATCCTCACCGACAATCGCGACAAGCTGGACGCGATGGCAGATGCGCTGATGAAGTACGAGACCATTGATGCCGATCAGATCGACGACATCATGGCCGGTCGTACACCTCGGGAGCCGCGCGATTGGGAAGGTGGTTCGGGTACCTCGGGCACTCCGCCAGTGGTGCAGAATGAGCGTCCTGAAGCCCCGATCGGCGGCCCTGCAGCTGACCACTAAGGTTTGAAATGATTTTCGCGTCGTCCTCCACCCGGTTGCCTTGCGGCAACCGGGTTCTTGATTTGGCCCATACACATGTCATGGGCATTCTTAACGTCACTCCAGACTCGTTTTCCGATGGTGGCCGCTTCAGCCAGCAGGATGCCGCGCTGCGTCATGCCGAGGCGATGGTGGCTGCCGGTGCAACGTTGATCGATGTCGGCGGCGAGTCGACTCGGCCTGGGGCTCGCGCTGTTTCTCCTGTGGAGGAACTGGAACGGGTGGCGCCGATTGTCGAGCGCATCGCCCGTGAGCTGGATGTGATCATCTCCGTGGATACATCAACGCCGGCAGTGATGCGTGAGACTGCGCGCCTGGGGGCGGGGCTCATCAATGATGTGCGTGCGTTGCGGCGTGACGGTGCTCTCGACGCCGCTGCGGCGACTGGACTGCCTGTGTGTCTGATGCATATGCTGGGCGAGCCCGGCAATATGCAGGATAATCCGCACTACGAGGATCTGGTGGGCGAAGTCAGTGGTTTTCTTGCCGACAGGGTCGCTCAATGTGCCCGCGTGGGCATTGGTCCTGAAAAGATCATCCTTGATCCGGGGTTTGGCTTCGCCAAGACCCTGCAACATAATTTAAGCCTGTTCAAACATATGGAAGCCCTGCATGCCCTCGGTCGGCCCCTGTTGGTCGGCGTTTCGCGCAAAAGCATGATAGGGCAGGCCTTGAATCGCCCGGTGGGTGAGCGCTTGTTTGGCGGCCTCGCGCTGGCTGCGCTTGCCGTGACCAAGGGCGCTCGTATTTTGCGTGTGCATGACGTTGCCGAGACGGTGGACGTGGTGCGCATGATCGCCGCTGTAGAATCAGCCGAATAAGAATGATGGAGCACTCATGACTAAAAAATATTTTGGCACCGACGGTATCCGTGGTCGGGTCGGTGAATACCCGATTACACCGGATTTCATGCTCAAGCTGGGTTGGGCGGCAGGTATGGCGTTCCGCAGCATGGGCGCGTGCCGCATCCTGGTTGGCAAGGACACGCGTATTTCGGGCTACATGTTTGAATCCGCGCTGGAGGCCGGGTTGTCCGCTGCCGGCGCCGATGTAATGCTGCTGGGCCCTATGCCGACGCCGGCGATCGCCTACCTGACGCGTACCTTTCACGCTGAAGCCGGTATCGTGATCAGTGCTTCGCACAACCCCCATGATGACAATGGCATCAAGTTTTTCTCGGGGCAGGGCACTAAACTGCCGGACGAGATCGAGCTGATGATCGAAGAGCTGCTGGATGCTCCGATGACGGTGGTGGAGTCCAGCAAGCTGGGCAAAGTGTCGCGCATCAATGATGCCTCCGGCCGCTACATCGAGTTCTGTAAGAGCAGCGTTCCGAGCAGCACCAGTTTTGCCGGGCTTAAGATTGTCGTCGATTGCGCCCATGGCGCGACCTACAAAGTGGCGCCGAGCGTATTCAAGGAACTCGGTGCGCAGGTCACCGTGCTGTCGGCCCAGCCTAACGGGTTGAACATCAACGACAACTGCGGCTCCACGCACATGGAGCAGTTGCAGGCGGCCGTTCTGGCTGAGCATGCGGACCTGGGCATTGCATTCGATGGCGATGGCGACCGCGTGCTGATGGTGGATCACACCGGCATGATCGTGGATGGCGATGATCTGCTGTTCATCATTGCCCGAGACTTGCATGAGCGAAACAAGCTGCAGGGCGGTGTCGTTGGCACCCTGATGAGTAATCTCGGGCTTGAGTTGGCATTGGCGGAGCTGGGCATTCCGTTCATTCGGGCCAATGTCGGTGATCGTTATGTGATCGCCGAGCTGCTGGAGCGCAACTGGCTGGTGGGCGGCGAGAATTCGGGTCATGTGGTGTGCTTCCAGCACACCACGACGGGCGACGCTATTATCGCTGCGCTGCAAGTGCTTCTGGCCTTGCGTCGCCGTCAGGAAAGCCTAGCCCAAGCGCGACAGGCGCTGCGCAAGTGTCCGCAGGTACTGCTCAACGTACGTTTCGCCGGTGGCGCAAACCCGATCGAGCACCCTTCTGTCAAAGAAGCGTGCGAGCGCGTGACCCAGGCGATGGCTGGGCGTGGGCGTGTGTTATTGCGCAAGTCCGGCACAGAGCCTCTGGTGCGGGTGATGGTCGAGGGCGAGGACGAAACACAGGTTCGCGGCCATGCCGAAGACCTGGCAAAACTGGTAACTGAAGTTTGCGCCTGAATTCGGCTTGCCAGTGGTGATGTGGTTGGGTAACATCTGCGCCCACTTTGACCGACGGGGTACAGCATGCGTCGCACTATGGTAGCTGGTAACTGGAAGATGCACGGTACCCGCGCCAGTGTCGCTGAGCTGATCAATGGCCTTCGTCACTTGGCCTTGCCTAGCGGTGTTGATGTCGCGGTGTTCCCGCCTTGCTTGCATATCAACCAGGTGGTTGATGGCTTGAAGGGTAAGTCGATTCAGGTCGGCGCGCAGAATTCTGCGGTGGAGCCCATGCAAGGTGCGTTGACCGGTGAGATTTCGCCGAGTCAGCTGGTTGATGCAGGCTGTTCCTATGTGCTTGTCGGGCACTCCGAGCGTCGTCAGATGATGGGCGAGCGTGATGGGACCCTCAACCGCAAGTTCGCAGCGGCACAGGCTTGTGGCTTGATTCCAGTGTTGTGCATTGGGGAAACCCTTGAGCAGCGTGAGTCGGGCAAGACACTTGAAGTTGTCTCGCGTCAGCTGGGCAGCATCATCGAAGAGCTGGGTGTCGGTGCGTTTGCAAAAGCGGTCATTGCTTACGAGCCGGTCTGGGCCATTGGCACCGGGCTGACTGCTACACCGCAACAGGCGCAGGATGTGCACGCAGCCATCCGCGCGCAGTTGGCGGCAGAGAATTCTGAAGTCGCACAAGGTGTGCGTCTTCTATACGGCGGCAGCGTGAAGGCGGCCAATGCGGTCGAACTGTTCGGCATGCCGGATATCGATGGGGGGCTCATTGGTGGAGCTTCCCTGAATGCAGATGAGTTCGGTGCGATCTGTCGCGCCGCGGGAAACTGAAAAAATGCTGGAAACAGTCGTAGTCGTTTTTCATCTGTTGGCTGCCCTGGGCGTAGTTGCCCTGGTTTTGTTGCAACAGGGCAAAGGTGCGGATGCTGGTGCGTCTTTCGGTGCAGGTGCTTCAAATACTGTATTCGGAAGCCAAGGTTCCTCTACCTTTCTTAGTAAGTTTACTGCTATACTTGCCGCCGGTTTCTTCATAACCAGCTTAGGGTTAGGTTACTTTGCTAAAGAGAAAGCTCATGTGCTGACTCAAGTAGGTTTGCCAAACCCAGCAGTGTTGGAAGTACCAAAAGCAAAACCGGCTTCTGATGATGTCCCGGTGCTTCAAGAGCAAAAGTCGGCTACTCCAGCGACTGACGTGCCTCCAGCTCAAGAGCAGAAGTAAGAAGGTTGTAAACGCTGTATTGCCGAGGTGGTGGAATTGGTAGACACGCAACCTTGAGGTGGTTGTGCCCATAGGGTGTAGGGGTTCGAGTCCCCTTCTCGGTACCAATTATCAGGAGAGCCCGCTGTTGCGGGCTTTCTTGTAGGTGGAAGGTTACATTGACCCTGTAAAGGATCGGTCGTATACTTCCGCCCCAGCTTTGTCGCGGGGTGGAGCAGTCTGGTAGCTCGTCGGGCTCATAACCCGAAGGTCGTCGGTTCAAATCCGGCCCCCGCAACCAGTTTTAGCGGAGCCCCTTTTAAGGGGCTTTTTGTTAGCTGGACACTTTCAACGCCGCTGTTCGACGGCGTTTCAAGGATGGGCGTTTCGCCCATTTTTTTATTTTGCACAGCATGCACATACATGCACGAGGGGGTTCAGGTGTCGAGCAAGCTAGAAGAGTTGCAGGCCTTGCTGGCCCCGGTGGTCGTGGCCCTAGGCTATGAATGCTGGGGTATTGAGTTTTCGGCTCAAGGTCGCCACTCAATGTTGCGCGTTTATATCGATAAAGAGGGCGGCGTGCTGGTGGACGATTGTGCCATTGTCAGCCGTCAGATCAGCGGTGTCCTGGATGTTGAAGATCCAATCGCCGTTGAATACACCCTTGAAGTTTCCTCGCCAGGCATGGAACGCCCACTGTTCACTATTGAGCAGTTTGCAAAATTTGCCGGTGAACAAGTGAAGATCAAGCTGCGCTCCCCCTTCGAAGGGCGACGCAACTTTCAGGGCCTTCTGCGCGGTGTAGAAGAGCAGGATGTCGTGGTGCAGGTAGAAGACCATGAGTTCCTGTTGCCGATCGATATGATCGACAAGGCCAACATTATTCCCAGTTTTGGCTGAGACGCGGATCCCGCGGATCCAATGGCTTGCGAAAGGCGAGGCGTACGATGAGCAAAGAAGTACTGCTGGTTGTTGAGTCGGTATCCAATGAAAAGGGCGTACCGGCAAACGTGATTTTTGAAGCGCTGGAGTTGGCCCTGGCCACTGCTACCAAAAAGCGTTTTGAAGATGAAGTTGATCTGCGTGTGGAAATCAACCGCCACACCGGTGCCTATGAGACTTTCCGTCGCTGGACGGTCGTCGAAGAAGCCGATCTTGATGATCCGGCGATTGAAACCTGGCCGAGCAAGGTTGCGCAAACGCACCCTGGCGCCAACGTCGGTGATGTCGTCGAAGAGAAGATCGAATCGATCGAGTTCGGCCGTATCGCTGCACAGACCGCCAAGCAGGTCATCGTGCAGAAGGTTCGCGAAGCCGAGCGTGCTCAAGTCGTCGACGCCTATCGCGAGCGCCTGGGTGAAATCATCTCCGGCACCGTGAAAAAAGTCACCCGCGACAACGTGATCGTCGACCTGGGCAACAATGCTGAAGCGTTGCTGGCCCGTGAAGACATCATCTCTCGCGAAACCTTCCGTGTCGGCGTGCGCTTGCGTGCGCTGCTCAAGGAAATCCGCACCGAGAACCGCGGCCCTCAGTTGATCCTGTCGCGTACCGCGCCGGAAATGCTGATCGAGCTGTTCCGTATCGAAGTGCCGGAAATTGCCGAAGGCCTGATCGAAGTCATGGCTGCGTCCCGCGACCCGGGTTCGCGCGCCAAGATCGCGGTCCGCTCCAAGGACAAACGTATCGACCCGCAGGGCGCTTGCATTGGTATGCGCGGTTCGCGCGTCCAGGCAGTGTCGGGTGAGTTGGGCGGTGAGCGTGTGGACATCGTCCTGTGGGACGATAACCCGGCGCAGTTCGTGATCAACGCCATGTCGCCAGCTGAAGTGGCGGCAATTATCGTTGACGAAGATGCCCATGCAATGGACATCGCCGTTGGCGCAGACAATCTGGCTCAGGCCATTGGTCGTGGTGGTCAGAACGTGCGTCTGGCCAGCCAACTGACCGGTTGGACCCTGAACGTGATGACCGAATCGGACATCCAGGCTAAGCAGCAAGCTGAAACCGGCGACATCCTGCGCAACTTTATCGAAGAGTTGGAAGTCGATGAAGACCTGGCTCAGGTGCTGGTAGATGAAGGCTTCACCAGCCTGGAAGAGATTGCCTACGTACCGTTGGAAGAAATGCTCAACATCGACGGCTTTGACGAAGACACCGTCAACGAGCTTCGCGCTCGGGCCAAGGATCGTTTGTTGACTAAAGCCATCGCTACTGAGGAAAAGCTGGCAGACGCCCATCCGGCCGAAGACCTGCTCTCGCTTGAGGGTATGGACAAGGATTTGGCGATGGAACTGGCGGTGCGCGGCGTAATTACCCGCGAAGACCTGGCCGAGCAGTCTATTGACGATCTGCTCGACATCGACGGCATTGACGAAGATCGTGCCGGCAAGTTGATCATGGCCGCCCGAGCCCATTGGTTCGAGTAATTAGGCGCGGCCTGAGGAGAGAAGTGCATGACGCAAGTCACGGTGAAACAACTGGCCGATGAGGTCAAAACACCGGTAGAGCGCCTGTTGCAGCAGATGCGTGAGGCAGGTCTGCCGCACACCGCCGCCGATGAAGGTGTGAGCGATAGTGAGAAGCAGTCTTTGCTGACTCACTTGAAGAGCAGCCACAAGGCGAAAGTGGAAGAACCGCGCAAGATTACATTGCAGCGCAAAACCACCAGCACCCTGCGTGTAGCGGGTAGCAAGAGCATCAGCGTTGAAGTACGCAAGAAGAAAGTCTTCGTACAGCGCAGCCCGGAAGAAATCGAAGCCGAGCGCAAACGCGAACTTGAAGAGCGTCGCGCAGTAGAAAATGCTGCTCGTCAGAAGGCTGAAGAAGAAGCCAAGCGTCGCGCCGAAGAAGAAGCGCGTCGCCAGCCTACTGCTGCGCAACCTGCTAACACTGACGCGGTTGCCGCGCCTGTTGAAGCTGTGCGTGAGGCCGCTCCGGTGGCTGCCGCACCTGCTCCTGCAGCAGATGCCCGCAAGCGCGACGAACCTCGTCGTCCGGACAAACCACGTGCCGACGATAACAATCGTCGCGGTGGTGGTGGCGATGGCGAGCGTAAAAACGCTCCACATCGTGCCTCGGTCAAAGAGAAAGCGCCTGCTCCGCGCGTTGCCCCACGTACTACCGACGAAGAGAGCGATAGCTTCCGTCGCGGTGGTCGCGGCAAGGCCAAGCTGAAAAAACGCAACGCCCACGGTTTCCAGAGCCCAACCGGCCCTGTCGTGCGTGATGTGCAGATCGGCGAGACCATCACCGTTGGCGATCTCGCCAATCAGATGTCGGTCAAGGCTGCTGAAATCATCAAGTTCATGTTCAAACTGGGTACTCCAGCGACCATCAACCAGGTGCTTGATCAGGAAACTGCTCAGCTGGTAGCCGAAGAACTGGGCCACAAAGTGACCTTGGTCAGCGACACCGCCCTGGAAGATTCCCTGGCCGAGTCCCTGAAGTTTGAAGGCGAGACGTTCTCCCGCGCGCCAGTCGTGACCGTAATGGGCCACGTTGACCACGGTAAGACATCCCTGCTCGACTACATCCGTCGTGCCAAGGTAGCTGCTGGCGAAGCCGGTGGTATCACCCAGCACATCGGTGCGTACCACGTTGAAACCGAGCGCGGCATGGTCACCTTCCTCGACACCCCAGGTCACGCCGCGTTTACCGCAATGCGTGCCCGTGGTGCCAAGGCGACTGACATCGTGATCCTGGTCGTTGCAGCGGACGACGGCGTGATGCCGCAGACCATTGAAGCTGTCCAGCATGCCAAGGCCGCTGGCGTTCCACTGGTTGTTGCAGTGAACAAGATCGACAAGCCGGGCGCCGATCTCGATCGCATCCGTAGCGAACTGTCGGTTCACGGCGTGACGTCCGAAGAGTGGGGCGGTGATACGCCGTTCGTTTCGGTCTCGGCCAAAGTCGGTACTGGCGTGGACGAACTGCTCGAAGCAGTCCTGCTGCAGGCTGAAGTACTCGAACTGAAAGCAACTCCATCGGCTCCAGGCCGTGGTGTTGTGGTTGAATCGCGTCTCGACAAAGGTCGCGGCCCGGTTGCAACCGTCTTGGTTCAAGACGGTACCCTGCGCCAAGGCGACATGGTGTTGGTCGGTTCGAACTATGGCCGCGTGCGTGCCATGCTCGACGAGAACGGCAAGCCAATCAAGGAAGCCGGTCCTTCCATCCCTGTCGAGATCCTCGGCCTGGACGGTACCCCGGACGCTGGCGACGAGATGAGCGTGGTTGCCGACGAGAAGAAAGCCCGTGAAGTGGCTCTGTTCCGTCAAGGCAAGTTCCGCGAAGTCAAACTGGCTCGTGCTCACGCCGGCAAGCTGGAAAACATCTTCGAGAACATGGGCCAGGCAGAGAAGAAGACGCTTAATATCGTTCTCAAATCTGACGTACGCGGTTCCCTCGAAGCGTTGAACGGCGCCTTGAACGGCCTGGGTAACGACGAAGTGCAAGTGCGCGTTGTCGGTGGCGGTGTCGGTGGTATTACCGAGTCCGACGCCAACCTGGCACTGGCTTCCAACGCTGTACTGTTCGGCTTCAACGTGCGTGCCGATGCTGGCGCTCGCAAGATCGTCGAGCAGGAAGGCCTGGACATGCGTTACTACAACGTCATCTACGACATCATCGAAGACGTCAAGAAAGCCCTTACCGGCATGCTTGGCAGCGACGTTCGGGAGAATATCCTGGGTGTTGCCGAGGTGCGTGACGTGTTCCGCTCGCCGAAATTCGGCGCGATCGCCGGTTGCATGGTTATTGAAGGTGTTGTGCACCGTAACCGTCCAATCCGTGTACTGCGTGAAGACATCGTTATCTTCGAAGGCGAGCTGGAATCCCTGCGCCGCTTCAAGGATGACGCTTCTGAAGTACGTGCCGGCATGGAATGTGGTATCGGCGTCAAGAGCTACAACGACGTCAAGCCTGGCGACAAGATCGAAGTCTACGAGAAGGTCCAGGTTGCTCGCAGCCTCTAACTCGCGCACTTCCGGAGCCACGCCGCGTGTGGGCATGCAAATGCCCCGCGCAGCGTACGGACTCTAAACGCAACGCCCGGTCTGGCTTTTGTCAGGCCGGGCGTTTGCCGCTTTCAGACCCCACGGGTTTCACCGTGTGGCAGCAACAGGTAACAAGACATGGCAAAAGAATACAGCCGTACCCAACGTATCGGCGATCAGATGCAGCGTGAGCTGGCTCAACTGATCCGTCGCGAAGTCAAAGACCCGCGCGTTGGCCTGGTCACCATCACCGCCGTTGAAGTGAGCCGTGACGTGGGTCACGCCAAAATCTTCATTACCGTGATGGGCCAGGACAACAGCGAAGAAATCGCGCAAAGCATCAAGGTGCTCAACTCGGCCGCAGGTTTCCTGCGCATGCAGTTGGCCCGTGAAATGAAATTGCGCAGCGTTCCACAGTTGCACTTCCACTACGACGAAAGCGTCGTACGTGGCGCACATTTGTCGGCACTGATCGAGCGCGCCGTGGCTGAAGACAGCCAGCACCCGTCCACACCTGAAGACGCCAAGGAGTAAGCGGTGGCTCAGGTCAAACGTATCCGCCGTAACGTCAGTGGCATCATTCTGCTCGACAAGCCCATTGGCTTTACCTCCAATGCCGCGTTGCAGAAGGTTCGCTGGCTGCTCAATGCCGAAAAGGCCGGGCACACCGGTAGCCTCGACCCGCTGGCCACTGGCGTGCTGCCGTTGTGCTTTGGCGAGGCGACCAAGTTCTCGCAATACCTGCTCGATTCCGACAAGGGTTATGAAACCCTGATGCAACTGGGCAAGACCACCACCACGGCCGACGCCGAAGGTGATGTGTTGCAGGTTCGCGATGTGACCGTTGGTCGTGCCGATATTGAAGCCGCCTTACCCGCTTTCCGTGGGCAAATCAGCCAGATACCGCCGATGTACTCGGCTCTCAAGCGTGACGGGCAACCTCTTTACAAGCTGGCACGTGCGGGTGAAGTGGTGGAGCGTGAACCGCGTTCTGTTACTATTGCCCGGCTGGAATTGCTCGCCTGTGAAGGTGACACCGCCCGATTGGCAGTGGACTGCAGCAAAGGCACCTATATCCGTACCCTGGTGGAAGATATTGGTGAGCAACTGGGCTGTGGCGCATACGTTGCCGAACTGCGACGTACACAAGCCGGCCCTTTCACCCTGGCCCAGACGGTCACGCTGGAAGAGCTCGAAGCGGTACACGCCGAAGGCGGCAACGAAGCGGTAGATCGCTTCCTGATGCCCTCGGACAGCGGTTTGCTGGATTGGCCATTGCTGCACTTCTCGGAACACAGCGCGTTCTACTGGCTCAACGGCCAGCCGGTACGCGCCCCGGATGCCCCGAAGTTCGGCATGGTGCGAGTACAGGATCATAACGGTCGCTTTATCGGTATCGGTGAAGTGAGCGAAGACGGGCGCATCGCGCCGCGTCGACTGATTCGGTCAGAATGACCGAACGAGGGTGGCTGTTAATAGGCATGGTCACTTCTCATTTATAGATACGAGGGTATGCCCTCGGCCTATTGAGATCATCCTTTGGATGGTTTCCTGAAAAAAAGGATTGCCTCATGGCTCTCGACGTTCAAGAAAAAGCACAAATCGTAGCTGACTATCAGCAAGCTGTTGGTGACACTGGTTCGCCAGAAGTGCAAGTTGCACTGCTGACCCACAACATCAACAAACTGCAAGGTCACTTCAAGGCCAACGGTAAAGATCACCACTCCCGTCGTGGTCTGATCCGCATGGTAAACCAGCGCCGTAAGCTGCTGGACTACCTGAAAGGCAAGGATCTGGGTCGTTATCAGGCTCTGATCGGTCGCCTGGGTCTGCGTCGCTAATCAGCGATTGCGCTAGAGGTTGGTTGTCTGCCGTGTGTCAGTGGGATTCCCGCTGGCCCATGGCAGGCTCCCAGCCTCAAGTTTTATCTGGATACACGTTTTACCCTGGACAAGGGTTGGGCCGATTCCCGACATTGCCCAAGAATTTCGCAAGAAAACAAGTTCCCCAAGAGCCACAAAGAAGGTAGGACACCGTGAACCCGGTTATCAAAAAATTCCAGTTCGGTCAGTCGACCGTTACCCTCGAGACAGGCCGTATCGCCCGTCAAGCCTCCGGCGCAGTGCTGGTTACCGTTGACGACGACGTTACCGTACTGGTGACCGTGGTTGGCGCCAAGACCGCTGACCCGAGCAAAGGCTTTTTCCCTCTGTCCGTTCACTACCAGGAAAAGACTTACGCTGCCGGTAAGATCCCTGGCGGTTTCTTCAAGCGCGAAGGCCGTCCTTCCGAGAAAGAAACCCTGACTTCCCGACTGATCGACCGTCCGATCCGTCCGCTGTTCCCAGAAGGCTTCATGAACGAAGTGCAGGTTGTCTGCACCGTCGTTTCCACCAGCAAGAAAACCGATCCGGACATCGCTGCGATGATCGGTACCTCGGCTGCACTGGCCATCTCCGGCATTCCTTTCGATGGCCCGATCGGCGCAGCTCGCGTTGCTTTCCACGAAAGCACCGGCTACCTGCTGAACCCGACTTACGAGCAACAGAAAGCCTCGAGCCTGGACATGGTCGTTGCCGGTACCTCGGAAGCGGTATTGATGGTGGAATCGGAAGCCAAAGAGCTGACCGAAGACCAGATGCTGGGCGCCGTACTGTTTGCTCACGACGAGTTCCAGGTTGTGATCAATGCGGTTAAAGAACTGGCTGCCGAAGCCGCCAAGCCAACCTGGGCCTGGGCTCCACAGCCAGAAGCCACCGCACTGCTGGGCGCTATCCGCGCAGAGTTCGGTGCTGCCATCTCCGATGCCTACACCATCACCGTCAAGGCCGACCGTTACGCTCGCCTGGGCGAGTTGAAGGACCAGGTCGTGGCCAAGCTGTCCGGTGAAGAAGGCCAGCCTTCCGCCAGCGACGTCAAAGCAGCCTTCGGTGAAATCGAATACCGCACCGTTCGCGAAAACATCGTCAACGGCAAGCCGCGTATCGACGGTCGCGACACCCGCACCGTGCGCCCGCTGAACATTGAAGTCGGCGTTCTGCCGAAGACTCACGGTTCGGCGCTGTTCACCCGTGGTGAAACCCAGGCCCTGGTAGTCGCGACGCTGGGCACCGCCCGTGACGCACAGCTGCTGGACACCCTGGAAGGCGAGAAAAAAGACCCGTTCATGCTGCACTACAACTTCCCTCCGTTCTCGGTGGGCGAGTGTGGTCGCATGGGTGGTGCTGGTCGTCGCGAAATCGGTCACGGCCGTCTGGCCCGTCGTTCGGTCCAGGCCATGCTGCCGGCCGCTGACGTATTCCCGTACACCATTCGTGTTGTATCGGAAATCACCGAGTCCAACGGTTCCAGCTCCATGGCTTCCGTTTGCGGTGCTTCGCTGGCATTGATGGACGCCGGTGTGCCGATGAAGGCGCCGGTTGCCGGTATCGCCATGGGCCTGGTTAAAGAAGGCGAGAAGTTCGCCATCCTGACCGACATCCTGGGCGACGAAGACCACCTGGGCGACATGGACTTCAAGGTGGCGGGTACTGCCAAAGGCGTGACCGCGCTGCAGATGGACATCAAGATCAAGGGCATCACCGAAGAGATCATGGAAATCGCTCTGGGCCAGGCCCTGGAAGCGCGCCTGAACATCCTCGGCCAGATGAACCAGATCATTGGCCAGTCGCGTACCGAGCTGTCGGAAAATGCTCCGACCATGATCGCGATGAAAATCGACACCGACAAAATCCGTGATGTCATCGGTAAAGGCGGCGCGACCATCCGTGCGATCTGTGAAGAAACCAAGGCCTCGATCGATATCGAAGACGACGGTTCGATCAAGATCTTCGGCGAAACCAAGGAAGCGGCTGAAGCTGCACGTCAGCGCGTCCTGGGTATCACCGCTGAAGCCGAAATCGGCAAGATCTACGTCGGTAAGGTTGAGCGCATCGTCGACTTCGGTGCCTTCGTCAACATCCTGCCGGGCAAAGACGGTCTGGTTCACATCTCCATGCTGAGCGACGCTCGCGTTGAGAAAGTGACCGACATTCTGAAAGAAGGCCAGGAAGTGGAAGTGTTGGTGCTGGACGTGGACAACCGCGGCCGTATCAAACTGTCCATCAAGGACGTAGCAGCAGCCAAGGCTTCGGGCGTTTAATTACCCGCAAGCTTCACGCTGAAAGAAAGGACTCTACGGAGTCCTTTTTTTATGCGTGCGAGAAAGTGAAGCGGAATCAGCTGTTTAGCCCCTCCCAAAAGCCGCAACTTGCATGCAGGCACGATGACCTTCATGCAAGTTGCACGATTACGAAAATCAGATGTTTTTTTAACTTGTTGTTTTATAAGGAGTTTTAGCTGTTTGGCGACTTGGCACACTGCCTGCACTAACCCTAGTAGCGCTGCAGCACCAAGATTTATGTACTGCAGTCTTTTAATAAAACAGGAGTTACTCGTATGAAGAAGTTCGCTCTCGCTACTGCTACCGCTCTGACTCTGGCCATGGGTGCTAACGTAGCCTTTGCTCACACTTCCCAAGCCCCGATGACCTTGGCGGCAGGTGAAGTGACCAAAGCCAAAGAGTCTACCTCGGACACTTGGATCACCACTAAAGTCAAAGCTGATCTGCTGACTGAGAAAGGCATCCCAGGTTCGGACATCAAGGTTGAAACCAACAAAGGCGTGGTTTCCCTGTCCTCCGACGTAGCTATCTCTGACTCGCAGAAAGCGACTGCCGTAGCGATCACCAAGAAAATCAAAGGTGTGACCGCTGTTTCTGCTGATGGCCTGCTGGCTGGCGGCGCTACCAAGGCTGACGGCATCGACAAAACCAAAGGTGCAGCGGCTGACGCCAAAGGCGCCACCAGCGACACTTGGATCACCACCAAAGTGAAAGCTGACCTGGTTACCGAGAAAGGTATTCCTGGCACCGACATCAAGGTTGAAACCAACAAAGGCGTTGTGTCCCTGTCTTCCCCTACCGCAGTGACCGCCGCGCAGAAAGAAACGGCTGTTGCGATCACCAAGAAAATCAAAGGCGTTAAAGCTGTATCGGCCGATGGCCTGAAAGCAGAGTAACGCTGCAGGTTTCGTCTGAACTGGATGGCGGCGGCGTAGGGTGAGTCAGATATCCACCCCATGCACCTCTGGAGTTCATGCGACCGACCACACGGATGTGGTCATTACAGGCCCCGGCACTCTGTGTCGGGGCCTGTTCTATGTGGCGCGCAATAATTTGCTGGCCAGGCGAGGCTAGAAATGTGGGAGGGGGCTTGCCCCCGATAGCGGTGTAGCAGTCGACGTATCATTGACTGAACTACCGCCATCGGGGGCAAGCCCCCTCTTATCAAACAAAAAATAACTCATTGTTTTTGCTCTTAATTTCAAGCCGCTTTAACCAGCTGCATTCCTAACTTACGCGCCTTGCGCTCCAAGGCGCGCATCTGCCGGTCACGGCTTTTTTCTTCAAACTCCTCGATTCCTTTTTCAACGTACGGTTGACCTTTAGTCAGCATCGCGTAAATCAGCCGGGCCAGTTGATGCGCTGTCGCCTTGATTGCGCAGCAAGTATCCATTCGGGTTAGGCGCGCCCGATGGCTTGCTCCGATAAAGCTTTTATCATTGCGTGCGATAGAAGCGGCTTGCTTTAAAGCCTGTGCAGCTCGGTTAATCACTTTTAGAGATTTCCCGGGCAAGGGTTTTCCTCCCGAAATTCGCGTTGGCGGCGCGAGGCCCAGCCAGGAACAGAAGTGCTGTGAGGTCGGAAACCGCGACAAGTCCGATCCCAATTCGCTAGCCAAAACCAACGCCGTATCGATGCCGATAGTAGGAATTGCGGTTAAATCTACCCCCATCACCTTATTCAGCGCTCGATGCAGGGTCAATTGCTGCTCAGTGGAGCGGTGTGGGTTGCGCAGCGTTTTAGCTGGGAGCACGACCTCGTCTTGAAGAACAGGCAACCGTTCAAGTGCAAAGGCGATGGCTAGGTCGCATTCACCAATCTGTTTTTCAAGGAAGTCGTAAGCCGCCAGTTCCTGACTCAGTGCATGCAAATGCTCAGCTCGCCAGTTACCCCGCAAACTTCGGGCGACAGTGGCCTGGTCGGCTTTGACGCGCTTGTCTCTAAGCATGGCAAGTACTTCGGGGTCACGTTCTCCATCAACGATTGCCCGCAAAATACTCATGCCTGTCACCCCGGCAATGTTGCTGATGACTTGAGCCAGTTGGATGTTCATCTGGACCAAAGCCTTTTGCATCCGGTTGAGGGCCTTGGCTTGGTCGCGGACCTTATTGCCACGCTGACGGACCAGTGAGCGCAATGAACACACATCGTCCGAGGGCCGAAAAGCGCCTCGCAGCAGCCCGTGCGTCATGAGCTGAAGGATCCACTGACAATCCAGTACGTCGGACTTGCGACCGGTTATTTGCCGGGTCGCACGGGAATTCACGAGATAGACTTCAAACCCTCGTCTATCGAGTATTTCAAAGAGCGGGATCCAATAAACTCCAGTCGCCTCCATCGCCACCACCTTGACGCCCATGGATTCAAACCAATCGGCCATGGCATGCAAATCATCGGTGAAGGTTGAAAACCGCTTAACCGGATCATCGCATTTGGTCGGATCAACAGCGGCCAAATGCTCACTGCCGCCCACATCAACGGCAGCGCAGTCCGGATGGATAACCTCAAAACGCTTTTGGTTCTTGCGCGTCATGACAATTCCTCGCAGGATTGAACGACGCGGGCGGGGTACACGGTGGCGAGCGGATTCACTCTCTTATACGTGGTCACAGCTTTGCTGTGCCGACAATGACTCCACGCCGATACCGTGCAGGCCACTCTCCCACTCGGGTGCTGTCACACCAGTGTTGGCTACGGCCTTTGCCCCGCACGCGTTCTTCAACCTTACGATGAACCAGTTTGATGCGCGACAGCGCTACGTCGAAGACTTAGTGGGACCTCCCACATTAGTTACTCAGCATCCAGGTGCATCGGCGTAACGACCCGGCCATCCTTCTCGGCCTGCCCCAACTGCGCATCAATGAAGTACACGCGGTCGTCTTCCAGCTGCGCCTTATCCACCAGATAATCCTTGATGGTACTGGCGCGGTCCTGGCCCAGCTGGCGCAGCAGCACGTCACTGCCACTCCAGAACTTGATCACGCCGTCCTTGAGCCTGGCTGTGCGCTCATCGTTACCCAGGTCTTTCCATTCGGCCGGCGGTTGCTGTTTCAGGCGGGTACGGTAAATGCCTTCCAGCAAAGGCGGCTTTTCCTTCTCCGGCACGACAAGCAATGACGCCTGGGCCGGGACTTTATCGCCGCGACGCTGCAGGATTTTGTAGTAGTTGTACTGGTACTCACGCTCCAGCCGTTGTGCGGCCAGCAACGGGCCGTCACTGCTGGCCGCTGCGGTCCCTTCGATTTCCAGGCGCAGGGCAGGGCGTTCCTTGAGGGCCTTGGCCAGCGTGTTGAGGGCGCCTTCGGCGTCTTTATTCAATTCACTGGAGCCTGCGGCGAACGACACATTACCCAGGTCTTCCGAGCCGCCGCCGGTGACCAGCCCGCCAATAAACTTGAAGGGCGCCGTGGCTGCGCGTACCACGAGGTTACGCAGGGTTTGCCACACAATCGGCATCACGCTGAATTGTGGATTGTTCAAGTCACCGGTGACCGGCAATTCGATGGAGATCTTGCCGTCGCTGTCCTTGAGCAGGGCAATTGCCAGGCGAATCGGCAAGTCCACGGCATCGGCGCTGTCGACCTTCTCACCCAGTTGCAGCTGCTCCACCACCACCTTGTTCTCGGCCTTCAACTGGCCTTTGGTGATCATGTAATGCAAGTCCAGGTTGAGGCGACCCTTGCGGATTCGAAAGCCTGCGAATTTGCCCGAGTAGGGGGTCAGGGTGGTCAACTCGACGCGTTTGAAGCTGGTCGCGATGTCCAGCGCTGCCATGGGGTCAAACGGGTTTACGCTGCCCTTGATGGTCACTGGCGCATAACGGTCTACCTTGCCCTTGATGTCGACGCTGGCCGGCTTGGCCTGGCGACTGTCAATGGTGCCGATCTGGCCGTTGAGTTGTTGAATCGCGGTGGCGAAGTTGGGCGTGAGGCTGAAGTCGGCGAAATTGGCCGAGCCGTCGTTGATCGCAATCTGGCCGATGCGGATGCCCAGCGGTTTGTCTTTGCTTGATGCCGACTTGGCCGCTGGCTTGGTACCGCTGTCGGCCGGCTGTGGAATCAGCAGGTCGTCAATGTTGGTGGTGCGGTCATCGTTGATCATGAAGCGCGCATAGGGCTGCAGCAGGTTGACCTTGTCGATCGTCAGGCTGTCGCCATGCTGGTAATTGACGCCCTCCAGCATCAGCCGCTGCCATTTGAGAAAGTCGCGGGACTTGAGGGTGTCGAGGGTGTGCAACTGATCTATCTGCGCCCGGCCGGTGACCTGGAGGGCCAGCGGCTCGGTGCTTTTCAGGTTCACGTCCAGGTTGCTGCCGAGCATGCCGCTGCGCAGCTCCAGGCGGATGAACGGGCTGATGTAGGCTTGGGCGACACGCAGGTCAATGTCTTGGGTGTTCACCTTCAGCTTGGCGCTGACCGGGTTCAGGTTGACCTCGCCGGTTGCCTGAATCTTGCCCTGCTTGCCAAGGCCGGTGTCGACTTTCAAGCTAAAAGGGCTCTGGTTGAGGCTGTCGAAGTTCTGCACGTCGACGTTCAACGGGCCCAGCTCCAGGGCTACCGCAGGGTTGGCCTGACGGTCAGCCAAGTGCACCTGGTAATTGCGCAGTTGCACATCCTTGAGCAGCACTTGCCAGGGTTTATTCGGCGCCGCCGGTGGCGCTTCAGGCGAATCGGCCGTGGCTGGCGCGGAGGCGGGCTCCGGGGGTTTGGCCGGTTTGCCGGGTTGGCTGGCGAACAGTTTTTGCCAATCCAGTTGCCCATCGGCTTCGCGGGCAGCCCAGGTTTCCAGCTTGTTGCTGCGGATCTTGCCGATCACCACCTTCTGTTTGGCCAGGTCTACCGTGGTCTCGCTGACGTCCAGGCGTTCCAGGCGTGCCAAGGGCCGGCCATCCGGCGCCTTGATCGCAAAGGGCGCGATGCTGGCGGCGGTGTTGGTCAGGTTCAGTTCGGTCTCTTTGGCCAGGCTGAATTTATAGTCGGTGCTGAAATTGAGCACACCGTCCTCGAGCACCAGCGGCAACGCATCGCGCACGTACGGCCACCAGGCTTTCATCTTGCCGTCGGTGACTTTCAGCGAGCCTTCGGAGGTGATCGGTACCAGGCTGAAGTTGCCTTTCCAGTCGATCTGCCCACCCTCGGGGCCGGCGGCCACCAGGGTCATGTCGGCGTTATCTTCCGGCAAGGTGCTGAGGTTTTTCAGCTCGAAGTCGAGTGTGTCGTAGAGAAATTCGATGGGTTCGCTGGGGCGCAGATCCTGGAAGTGCACATAACCGCGCGCCAGCTTGATGCTGTCGATACGCAGCGGGAAAGGCTTGGCATCGGGGTCGGCGGGGGTTGGTTCGCTCGGCGGCAACTTGAACAACTGCGCCAGGTTCAGTTGACCGGACTTGTCGAAGAGCAGTTCGGTCTTGGGCTGATCGAGTTGCACATCGGCCAGGTGCAGGGCGCGGGTCCAGAGGCTGTCGATCTGCAGGTTGGCGTAGAGGCGCTCGAAACCCAGCTGTTCCTTGCCCGGTTCACCGATCTTCAGGCCCCATAGCGTCAGCTCCAGGCTGAAGGGGTTGAGCTCGATACGCTCGATACGCGCCGGTACCGTCGCGTAATCGGCCAACTGTTGGTTGGCAATGCGAAGGGCAATGCCGGGCAGAATCAGGAAGCCCAGCAAGCTGTACAACGCAAGGGCGGTCAACAAGGCGCCTAGGGCGCGGATCAATCCTTTGGGCATGGGTGACGCCATCTATGTCGAACGAGAGTGCCTTGGAGTATGGCACGGGATTTCGGTTCCGAAGAACCGCAGGGCTTGGGAAACTTCCTACAATTGCAGGATCAGGGTCTTCAGCGGAGGTTGCTGATCTTTCGACGGAAAGTCGGCTCCCGGCGCCATAGCCTGCCAATCGCGTACAGGGCGTCCGGCTTTTTCCGCGCAACGCAGCACCTGTTCGCGCCAGTCCTCCATGCTCACTTTCGCCAGGTTGTTGCAGCAAATGAGCACACCATTATCGGCGGTGGCTAACAATGCCGGCTTGAGCAGGCTTTGGTAGTCGCGCAACAGGTCGACGGTGCCGAACGCGCTTTTGGCCCAGGCGGGGGGATCGAGTAGCACCAGGTCATACTGGCGCTGTTCCAGGCGCGGATAGCTCGGCAGTTTCTGGCCACGGCGCTGGGTGATCGCAAGGCCGGCCAGCTGGCGAATGGCCGGAAAATAATCGGACTGCACGAATTCCATCGTCGGCAAGTGCGGGTTAAGCAGGCCGTTCTCGCGCCCTACGGCCAGGTTGCCCTCGGCAAAGTCCAGGTTGCAGACCTCGCGTGCGCCACCGGCAGCGGCGCTCAAGCCGACGCCGCAGGTGTAGGCGAACAGGTTGAGCACGCTTTTACCGGCGCTGTGGTCCTTGACCCAGCCGCGAGTGTTGCGCAGGTCGAGAAACAGCAGCGGGTCCTGCCCGGCATGCCGTCCACGCACACGGTAATTAAGGCCCCATTCGTGACCGACCAGGTCTTCCAGTGCGGCAGGTTCGGCGCGGTATACCGCGTCTTCACGGTCGATGCGCGAATTGCCCCGGGAGCGGTCGTTGTATACCAGCAGCAACTCCAGGCCCATGTAGTGGTTGATCAGTTGGTGCAGGTCCAACAGATCAGCGCTTTGCAGGGATTGGTGGAAGCTCTGCACCAACAATTGCGGACCGTAGCGGTCGATTGTCAGGCCGCCGGCGCCTTCCTGGCTGCCGTGGAACAAACGGTAGCAATCGGTACCTTGGGCATGCAGTTCACTGATCAGGTCTTGGCGATGATCGAGAGCGGCGCGCAGCGCCTGGTTCAAGGGAGTCATGGAGCGCGCCTTGCTTGCGGGTAAATGAGTACAAAGGGGGCGCGCAGTTTAACAGCCCCGGCCTGAACAGGCCGGGGGTTATTTCGAGGCTATCGGTTCAGGTGTTGCTATCCGTTCAAGCGTTGCTATCGGTTCAGGCGTGCGTTGATCAGGCCATCCACCACGCTCGGGTCGGCCAGCGTCGAGGTATCGCCTAGGCTGTCGAGCTCGTTGCAGGCAATCTTGCGCAAAATCCTGCGCATGATCTTGCCTGAGCGGGTTTTTGGCAGGGCGGGCGCCCATTGGATCAGTTCCGGCTTGGCGAAGCTGCCGATTTCCTTGCTGACCAACTCCAGCAGGTGCTTTTTCAGCGCGTCGCTGGGTTCGACGCCATTCATTGGGGTGACGAACGCATAAATGCCCTGGCCTTTGACGTCGTGGGGGTAGCCGACCACCGCGGCCTCGGCGACCAGGTCATGCAGCACCAGGGCGCTTTCGACTTCGGCCGTCCCGATGCGATGGCCCGATACATTAATGACATCATCGATCCGCCCGGTGATCCAGTAATCGCCGTCCTCATCGCGCCGCGCGCCGTCGCCGGTGAAGTAGTAGCCGGGGTAGGGTTTGAAGTAGGTGTCGAGCATGCGTTGCGGATCGCCATAGACGCTGCGAATCTGCCCCGGCCAGCTGGCTTTGATCGCGAGCACGCCACTGCCGGCACCGCTGATTTCCTTGCCTTGTTCATCCAGCAGCACCGGTTGCACGCCGAACATCGGCTGGGTGGCACACCCTGGCTTGATAAGCTGGGCGCTGGCCAGCGGGCTGAGCATGATGCCGCCGGTTTCGGTTTGCCACCAGGTATCGACAATCGGGCAGCGCTGTTCGCCGACGGCGTTGAAGTACCAGTCCCAGGCTTCCGGGTTGATCGGCTCACCGACGCTGCCCAGCAGGCGCAAGCTGGCGCGGGAAGTGCTTTGCAGCGGGCCGTGGCCTTCACGCATCAGGGCGCGCAATGCGGTCGGCGCGGTGTAGAAAATATTCACCTGGTGTTTGTCGATGACCTGCCAGAAGCGCGAGCTGTCCGGGTAGCTTGGCACACCTTCGAACATCAACGACGTAGCGCCATTGGCCAGGGGGCCATAGACGATGTAGCTGTGGCCGGTAACCCAGCCCACGTCGGCGGTGCACCAGAACACTTCGCCCTCGCGGTAGTCCAGTACGTACTTGAAGGTCATCGCCACGTGCAGCAGATAGCCGCCGGTGCTGTGCAAGACGCCCTTGGGTTTGCCTGTACTGCCGGAGGTATAAAGAATGAACAGCGGGGCCTCGGCGTCCATCGGTTCGGGCGGGCAATCATCGCTCGCGGCCTCCAGGGCCTGTTGATACTTGAGGTCGCGGCCTTCGTTCCAGTTCACGTTTGCGCCGGTGCGCTGGACCACCAGGACGGTGCTGACGTTCGGGCAACTGGCCAGCGCTTTATCCACGTTGTGTTTCAGCGCGACCGGTTTGCCGCCGCGTACGCCTTCATCGGCTGTGATGACCGTGCGACAGTCAGCATCCAGTATGCGGTCGCGCAGGGCGTCCGGTGAGAATCCGCCAAATACCACCGAGTGCACCGCGCCAATGCGTGTGCAGGCCAACATGGCGTAGGCCGCTTCCGGGATCATTGGCATATAAATGCACACCCGGTCGCCTTTGCTTACGCCACGGCTCTTCAGTACGTTGGCCAGGCGGCTGACGTTTTGATGAAGTTGGCGGTAAGTGATGGTGGAGGATTGTGTCGGATCATCGCCTTCCCAGATGAAGGCCGGCTGATCGGCACGCTGGGGCAGATGACGGTCGATGCAGTTGTAGCTGACGTTCAGTTGGCCGCCGGCAAACCATTGCGCAGCGCCGGTGTTGATGTCGGCGCTATGGACGGTGTGCCACGGTGTTATCCAATCGAGAAAGCTCTTGGCCTGGTCGGCCCAGAAGGTGTCCGGCTGTTCGATGGATTGGCGATAGAGACGCTGATACTCATCTTGACTGAGTTGCGCAGCCCGGCGGACGGCATCGGCGCGGGGGAATTGGCTGATATCGAACATGAGCGCTCCTTATTCTTGTTTTGCGACAAGTCATAAAGATGCACCCTGAGGAGAGAGGGTTCAAGGCCAACGTCCAAACGGACATTGGCCTTGAAGTCGCCGGATCAGCCGCGGTGACGGCCGCGGAAGTAGTTGATCAGGCCCTGGGTCGAAGCATCTTCGGCCGAGGTTTCTTCGGCGCCGGTCAGGCGGTTGTAGACACCTTTGCCCAGCTCTTTACCCAACTCGACGCCCCATTGGTCGAAGGCGTTGATGCCCCAGATCACGCTCTGGACGAACACTTTATGTTCATACATGGCAACCAGCGCGCCGAGGCGACGGGGGCTGATGCGTTCGACCACGATGGTGTTGCTCGGGCGGTTGCCCGGGATCACCTTGTGCGGCGCCAGTTTCTGAACTTCAGCTTCGGGGATGCCTTTTTCGCGCAGCTCGGCTTCGGCTTCGGCGCGGGTCTTGCCAAGCATCAATGCCTGGCTCTGGGACAGGCAGTTGGCGTAGAGCCACTGATGGTGGTCGGAGACCGGGTTGAAACTCACGATCGGCACGATGAAGTCAGCCGGGATCAGTTGGGTGCCTTGGTGCAGCAACTGGTGATAAGCGTGTTGCCCGTTGCAGCCCACGCCGCCCCAGATGACCGGGCCAGTATCGGTGGCGACCGGCGTGCCGTCCTGGCGCACGCTCTTGCCATTGGATTCCATATCCAACTGCTGCAAATGCTTGGTGATGTTACGCAGGTAGTGGTCGTACGGCAGGATCGCATGGCTCTGCGAACCCCAGAAATTGCCGTACCACACGCCCAGCAAGCCCAGCAGCACCGGCATGTTGTCTTCGAACGGCGCGTTCTGGAAATGCTGGTCCATGGTGTAGGCACCGGACAGCAGTTCCTTGAAGTTGGACATGCCGATCGCCAAGGCAATGGGCAAGCCGATCGCGGACCACAGCGAGTAACGACCGCCGACCCAGTCCCACATCGGGAAGATGTTTTCTTCGCGGATACCGAACGCCACGGCCGCTGCGTTGTTGCTCGACACGGCGATGAAGTGGCGGTACAGCTCGGCTTCCGAGCCGCCCTGCGCCAAGTACCAGGCGCGGGCGGCCTGGGCATTCTTCAGGGTTTCGAGGGTGTTGAAGGACTTGGACGAGACGATAAACAGCGTGGTCTCGGCGCGCAGCTTCATGGTCAGCTCGTGAAACTCGCTGCCGTCGATGTTCGCCAGGTAATGACAGCGCACGCCTTTGTGGGCGTAGGACAGCAGCGCTTCGGAGACCAGCTCCGGGCCGAGGAACGAACCACCGATGCCGATGTTCACCACGTCGGTGATCGGCTTCTCGGTGTAGCCACGCCACAGGCCGTCGTGGATGCGGCCAACCAGGTCAGTGATCTGGTTCAGCACTTTGTGCACGTCCGGCATGATGTTCACGCCGTTGACCGACAACTTGTCGCCTACCGGACGGCGCAGGGCGGTGTGCAATGCTGGGCGGCCTTCGGAGGAGTTGACCGGCTCGCCGGCATACAGCGAGTTGATCGCGTCTTTAAGGCCGACTTCGTTGGCCAGGCCCACCAGCAGGTCGCGGGTTTCGCGGGTGATCAGGTTTTTCGAGTAATCGAGGAAAAGCCCGCAGCTGCTCAGGGTGAATTCTGAAAAACGCTGGGGGTCGGCATTGAAGGCCTCGCGCATGCTGAAATCCTGCATGGCTTGGCGATGTTGATTGAGCGCTTGCCAGGCGGGCAGCGCGGTAACGTCATGAGGGGTGCGGTAGTACGCCATCGCTGCGGGTTTCCTTTTTATTACAGGGACTGCCTTTTAGGACACTTCAAAATCCGGAACATCCAGTCTTTTAACTGGCCACGGGTTCCGGACAGCGCTAACCATACGCGCAGGGCGATTACATTAAACCTAGCGTGTCGATATGTCTTGGCTTTGTCTGCGCTGTAGCCGGTACTTTTTTATACCGGCACAGCGATCAGGGCAATCGGCGGGCTGTTGGCAGGGGTCAGTCGAGGGTCAGATGCAGGTTGTCGATCAGGCGAGTCGCGCCCAGATAGGCCGCAACCAGAATCACAATGTCCCGATCCTCAGGAGTAGCTGGCCGCAGGTGTACGCCTTGGCGCACCTCCAGGTAGTCCACGCGCAAACCAGCGGCTTCGATCTGCTGGATGTGCTCGGCGCGCAGCCTGGCGAAATCACGCTCACCGCTTTTGATGGCGGCGGCAATCTGGCTGAGGCTGCGGTACAGCACCGGTGCAATCGCGCGTTGCTCTTCGGTGAGGTAGCCATTGCGCGATGACAGCGCCAGGCCATCGGCTGCGCGGACGGTCGGCTCGCCGATGATCTGGATCGGCATGTTCAGGTCATGCACCATGGCACGGATCACCGCCAGTTGCTGATAGTCCTTCTGGCCAAATACGGCCATGTCCGGCTGGACCATGTTGAACAGCTTGCTGACCACCGTGGCGACACCTTCGAAATGCCCTGGACGGCTGGCCCCACACAGTCCTTCGGACAGCAGCGGCACGCTGACGCGGGTCTGGCCGGTCATGCCGCCGGGGTACATTTCCTCCACCGTTGGCGCGAACAGCAGGTTGCAACCGGCTTGCAGCAGCCGTTCCTGATCGGCGGCGAGGGTGCGCGGGTATTTGTCGAGGTCTTCGCCGGCGCCGAATTGCAGCGGGTTGACGAAAATGCTTGTCACCACGAAATCCGATTGCTGCGCAGCCTTGCTCACCAGGGTCGCGTGGCCACTGTGCAGGTTGCCCATGGTCGGCACGAAGCCGATGCGCTTGCCGGCGTTGCGCGCGTGGGTCACGGCGGCGCGCAGTTCGCGCAGGGTTTTAACGGTGTTCATGCAGAGAATCCGTGTTCGGCGCCAGGGAAGGTCACGGCCTTGACTTCGCTGACATAAGCGCTCAGAGCAGCGTGAATGCTGGGCTGGCCGGCCATGAAGTTTTTCACGAACTTGGGCACGTGGCCGCTGATCGACAGGCCGAGCATGTCGTGCAGCACCAGCACCTGGCCATCGGTGGCGGAGCCAGCCCCGATGCCGATCACCGGTACTTTGACGGCCTGGGTGATTTCGGCGGCCAGTTCACTGGGCACGCACTCCAGCAGAATCATCGCGACGCCGGCTTGTTCCAGGGCGATGGCATCGGCGCGCATCTGGCGTGCCTGGGCTTCATTGCGGCCCTGGACCTTGTAGCCACCCAGGAGGTTAACCGACTGGGGCGTCAGGCCCATGTGCGCGCAGACCGGTACGCCGCGCTCAGCCAGCAGCCGGATCGACTCGGCGAGCCATACGGCACCCTCGACCTTGATCATGTGCGCACCCGCCTGCATCAGTTTGCCGGCGTTCTGGAAGGTCTGTTCGAGCGTGGCATACCCCATGAATGGCAGGTCGGCGATGATGAACGCACCGTCATTGCCACGCTTGACGCTGGCGGTGTGGTACGCGAGTTCATCGGTGGTGACGGGGAGCGTGCTGTCATGCCCTTGCAGAACCATGCCCAGGGAGTCGCCTACCAGCAACACCTCGACCCCGGCCTGGCAACAGGCGTGGGCGAAGGTCGCGTCGTAGCAGGTCAGCATGGTGATTTTTTCACCCTTGAGCTTGAGGCTCTGCAAGGTGGTCAGGGTAATGTCTGGCATGAAAAGGGTCCTCGTTCAGGCGCTTGGAAACAGCGAGTAACGCGCGTGAGTCTTCGTTTATACAGGCGCACCGTCTTGATAGCAGTGCTTATATGGCCTGGATTGCGCCCTTCAGCGCCGGGTTGGCGGCGGCGGGACGCCTATAGTCGTGAGGAGGACACGGGAAGTCAATTGGATGTGTTACCGCCTTGTTACGATGGCGGTGTTACCGCTGTTACGGACGCGATTGCAGGAGCGAGCTTGCTCGCGAAGAATCCAAGGGCACCGCGTTCAATCAGGCTGAGCGCGTGATCGTTGACGATTTTCGCGAGCAAGCTCGCTCCTACAGAGGCAAGCGTTCCAGGCCGACGAATGGGCAGGCTGTCAGCAGTTCACCCAGCGTTTGGCCCTCGGGCAACTGAAAGTCGGCAGGCACCAGCTCAGCCAAGGGATAAAGCACGAACGCCCGCAGGTGCATCTGGTAATGCGGCACCTTGAGGCGCGGCTCATCAATCAGGCGATTACCGAATAACAGGATATCCAGGTCCAGCGTGCGTGGCCCCCAGCGCTCGGTGCGCTCGCGGCCCTGGTCGTTTTCGATGGTGTGCAGCGCGTCGAGCAGGTCCAGCGGCGTGAGGTTGCTGTCCACGGCCGCCACCGCGTTGGTGTAGCGCGGTTGGCCTGGCAGCAGGGAGTCGCTTTGATAGAAAGCGGATACATCGACGAGGGCCGTGTCGGGCAAGTGCGCCAGGGCTTCGATAGCGTTGCGCAGTTGCTGCTGCGGGGCCGCCAGGTTGCTGCCCATGCCGATGTAGATACGTTCCACGATTATTCGCCTGTTGCGCCCGAGGCATCGGCGGCGCTGCGTTTACGCTTGCTGGAGCTGCGGCGGCGCTTTTTCGGCCCTTCGCCTAGGCTATCGCCTTTGCTGCCGAGCTCACGAATCATCTCGCGGCGTTGGCTGTCATTGGCATCCTGATAGTCGGTCCACCATTCACCCAGGCCGTCGGTCTGCTCGCCGGCGCTTTCGCGCAGCAACAGGAAGTCGTAGCCGGCGCGAAAGCGCGGGTTGTCCAGCAACAGGTCGGCGCGTTTGCCGCTGCGGCGCGGCAGACGCTCCTGCATGTCCCAGATTTCGCGGATCGGCAAGGTGAAGCGTTTCGGAATGGCGATGCGCTGGCACTGTTCGGTGATCAGCTCGTGGGCGGCTTCCTGCATGGCGGGAATCGGCGGCATGCCACGGTCCTGCAAGCGCAGTACGCGTTTGGGCAGGGCCGGCCACAACAGCGCGGCAAACAGGAACGCCGGGGTCACCGGCTTGTTCTGCTTGATGCGCGAGTCAGTGTTGATCAACGCTTCGCTGATCAGCGTGTGGGTGTACGTCGGGTTGTGTTCCAATGCCTCGGCGCTGGCCGGGAACAGTGGATCGAACAACTGCAGGTCGACGAGCATTTCAAAGGTGTCGGCGGCGTAGCCCGAAAGGAACAGTTTGAGCACTTCTTCAAACAGGCGTGCCGACGGGATTTCCCGCAGCATCGGTGCCAGTTCGCGAATCGGTGCGGCCGTGTGTTTCTCGATACCGAAGTTGAGCTTGGCGGCGAACCGCACGGCGCGCAGCATGCGCACCGGGTCTTCCTGGTAGCGCTGCGTCGGGTCGCCGATCAGGCGGATCAGGTTGTTGCGGATATCGTGTACGCCATTGGCGTAATCGAGGATCCGCTCGCTGACTGGATCGTAATACAGGGCATTGATGGTGAAGTCGCGGCGTTGCGCGTCTTCTTCCAGCGTGCCGTAGACATTGTCGCGCAGGATGCGCCCGCTCTCGTTGCGAGAAGACTGATTGGTGTCTTCCTCTTCATCGTTTTGCGGGTGGCCGGCGCGGAACGTCGCGACTTCGATGATTTCGCGACCGAAGTGGATATGCACCAGCTTGAAGCGGCGCCCGATGATCCGCGCATTGCGGAATTCGGCACGCACCTGTTCAGGCGTGGCGCTAGTGGCGACGTCGAAATCCTTCGGCGTGATATTGAGCAGCATGTCACGTACGCAGCCGCCCACCAGGTAGGCCTGGTAACCGGCGTTCTGCAAACGTTCGACGATGTTCACCGCATAACGGCTGAATTGAGCGCGCTGCAATGAATGCTGATTGCTGTTAAGCACTTCAGGCGTGCTGCGAATGTGTTGCGTACGACGCAAGGGAGAACGGAATGACTGGAACAACTTCTTCAGCATGGGATGCACTGTTTGAAGGAATGTTCGGCCATAACGAAGAATGACCGCATGATGGGCCGGGATTCTAGCATTTAGTCAGGGGATGGTGTAGGAACAAGCTGCAGGCGTTGCGCCATAAGCGTTTAAAAGGCAAATCCAGGGGCTAACTGTCGGAAACTACAAGGGGAGCCGAAGCTCCCCCAGAAGTAGTTGCGTACTCTATTTTTATTATGGTGTCGGGCTTCTTGTTTTTGTTGATCGCCCTCGCCAGGAAGCTTCACCTTCATGGCACTCCCAATCGGGAGCCAAGAGCAAACGGATTGCTTTGGTCGCTGTGTTGCTGATCTACGATCCAACCAGTTCAGGCTCTGCCTTAGGGCAGTTTTTGTTGTTCTCGGCCTGGTTGCGGGGCAAGCCCCAAATGCAACGCCTCTCCAAAAGAATCAGTTAGCTGCGCCTCCGCCGTGTTGTTTTTGTTATGCGTGAGTCGATTCGTCTTATTTTTATTGTCTTGTACAAAGCTTGTTATTGTTTTTGTACTAAGCATATAGCAGGGTGCGTGCCAACTTTTGCGCCGCCCAGCAAACGCAGGGGTTTGAGGTGATTTGCGGGGTTTTGCGGGCGAAAAAAAACCGGGGCTTCGTTACCGTAAGCCCCGGTTTTTGTTACGTGAAATATCTGCGGTAACAGTTTTTTCACATTAGCAGGTGTTACCTCAGCTCTCGCTGGGAACACCGGTCTTGCGCCGTGGAATGCCCAGGCGTTGGCGACGTTCCCACAGGCACTTGCGGCTTACGCCAAGCTTGCGGGCCAGTTCGGTTTCGGTCATGTGGTCCTGGTGCTCGAGGACGAAATGCTGGAAGTAGTCTTCCAGGGACAAATCTTCCGTCGGCTCATGGCTGGTCGCGCTACCTGCGCCCTGTTGTGGCGCCAGACCGATGAAGTCGTCGTCGTCCAGATCGCTGAGCTCGATATCGATGCCCAACAGCTCGGCGGATATTTCCGGGCTTTCCGACAGGATGACCGCGCGCTCGACGGCGTTCTCCAGTTCACGCACGTTGCCCGGCCATGCGTAATGCCGGATCGCCTGCTCTGCGTCCGGCGCAAACTTCAGATCGGTACGGTTGATGCGCGCGCTCTGGCGCAGCAGGAACGCGCTGGCGATCTCGTTGACATCGGCGCCACGCTCGCGCAATGGCGGCAGCTTGAGCGCAATCACATGCAGGCGATAATACAGGTCTTCACGGAACTGGCCGATCTTGGCCAGGCTCTTGAGGTCACGGTGCGTCGCTGCGATCAGGCGTACATCGACCTTTTGCGATTGCACCGAACCGACCCGGCGAATCTCGCCTTCCTGCAGCACTCGCAACAAGCGCGCCTGGGCCTCCAGGGGCAACTCGCCGATTTCGTCGAGGAACAGCGTGCCGCCGTCGGCGGCTTCGACCAGGCCCGCACGCCCGGCGCTGGCACCGGTGAACGCGCCTTTTTCGTGGCCAAACAATTCCGACTCGATCAGGGATTCGGGGATCGCCGCGCAGTTCACCGAGATCATCGGGGCCTTGGCGCGCCTGGACAGGTTATGCAGCGCGCGGGCCACCAGTTCCTTGCCGGTGCCCGACTCACCCTGGATCAATACATTGGAGTCGGTCGGTGCCACTTTGCGGATCTTGCTGTAAAGGTCCTGCATCGGCGGGCAGGAGCCAATGATGCCGATTTCGCCGTTACTGTTATCGACGCCCGGTTTGTCGGCTGCTTTTCCTGCCGGACGGGGTTCGGCTGGCGCGCTGCTGGCCGACTGGCGGTCACGCAGGATGCGCGCCACAGCCTGCAGCATCTCGTCATGGTCGAAAGGCTTGGCGATGTAGTCCACCGCGCCCATCTTCATCGAGTCCACCGCCGAGCGCAGGCTGGCGTAGCTGGTCATGATCAGCACCGGAGTGCCCTGGCCCAGCTTGATCAATTCGGTACCCGGAGCGCCCGGCAAGCGCAGGTCGCTGACGATCAGGTCGAACGTGGGAATGCTGAACCGCTCCTGGGCTTCCTGCACCGAGCCGGCTTCGCTGACCTGGTACTGATTACGTTCAAGCAGGCGACGCAAGGCAGAGCGGATAATGGTTTCGTCTTCGACGATCAAAATGTGCGGCATTGATTCAATTCTCTCGACGGTCTCAGTTCACAGCGGACGTCGCTTCGACATGACGCGGCAAGGTCACCCGGATACGGGTGCCGCGTTGGCTTTCGGTGTCAGCCGGGCTGTCGATGGTGATTTGTCCATAATGCTCTTCAACGATGGAATAGACCAGTGCAAGGCCCAGACCGGTACCTTCACCTGGGTCCTTGGTGGTGAAGAAGGGTTCGAACAATCGGTCCATGATGTTCTGTGGAATGCCGCTGCCTTCATCTTCCACGATCAGGTCGACCGTGTGCTCGAAAGCCTCGCTCTTGACGCGTACCGCACTGTGCGGCGGGGACGCATCGCGGGCGTTGGACAGCAAGTTGATCAGGACCTGGGCCAGGCGTTGTGAGTCGCCATCGACCCAGTGGTCCGGATCGCACAGGTTAAAGAACTGTACTTCGAAATTGCGCCGGTTCAAGGCCAGCAGCCCAATGGCGTCCTGCGCCACTTTGGCCAGGCACACCGCTTCGTCCTGATTCTGATGGGCGCCGGAGTGGGCGAAGCTCATCAGCGACTGCACGATGCGCGACACGCGCTTGGTCTGCTCGAGGATCTGCCCGCTGATCTCGGTGATTTCACCGTCTTCCTCGCGCTCTTCCCGCAGGTTCTGCGCCAGGCAGGCGATGCCGGTGATCGGGTTGCCGATCTCATGCGCCACACCGGCGGCCAGGCGACCAATACTGGCCAGGCGCTCGGAGTGCACCAGCTTGTCTTCGAGCATCTGGGTGTCGGTGAGGTCTTCCACCAGCAACACCAGGCCGCTGTTGCCTGGGGCCAGGGGCTCGTCAATGGCGGCCTTGTGCAGGTTGAGCCAGCGGGTCTGGCCGTCGAGGGCCAGGTGCTGCTTGTGCAAATGCTCGTCGGGCAGGTTGATAAAACCTTGCAACAATTCTTTCCAGGGGTCGCCGAGGGTATTGAGGCGAGAGCCGACCACGCGTTGCGCGGCGATGCCGGTAAGCTCTTCCATGGCCTTGTTCCACATCAGGATTTCCTGGTCCTTGGCCAGGGAACACACGCCCATCGGCAGTTCCTGCAGGGTCTGGCGGTGGTAACGGCGCAGGGCATCAAGCTCGGCGGCGAGGCCGGTGAGGCGTGAGTGATAGTCCTCCAACCGGCTTTCGATGAAATGGATGTCTTCGGTCACATAGTTTTCGCCACCGGCCTTGTAAGGCAGAAAAGTTTCCACCATGTCCTGGGACACGCTGGGGCCCATCAGCCCGGACAAGTTGGCTTCGATACGGTCGCGCAAGCGCCGCAGCGCATAGGGACGGCGCTCGTCGAACGGCAGGTACAGATCGCGCAAGGCCTGTTCGACTTCCTTTTGCGCGGCCTTGGCGCCGAGCGGCTTGGCCAGTTGCGTGGCGAATTCCTGGGGCGAGGCCGCATGCAGCTCGCGGCGTTGCGGGCGGCGCACGTTGTCTACCGCGCAGGCTTCGGCGGCGCTGGTTTCTTCGGGGCTGGCGTTGGTGAATAGCGAGATCAGGGTGAACATCAGGACGTTGGCGGCCAGCGAAGCGATTGCGGCCATGTGCCAGCTGGTGTCATCCAGCACGTAAATCATATTCAGCAACGGTATGTAGAAACCCTGCAGGTTGCCGACCAGCGGTAGCAGCATGGTCACCAGCCACACCAGGATGCCCGCCAGCAACCCGGCGATAAAGCCACGGCGATTGGCGGTCGGCCAGTACAGCACCGAGAGCACGCCCGGCAGGAACTGCAAGGTGGCGACAAACGCCACGATGCCGAGGTTGGCCAGGTCTTGCCCGGCGCCCAGCAGCAGGTAAAAGGCATAGCCGGCCATGATGATCGCGACGATCAGCGCGCGGCGCGTCCATTTCAACCAGCGGTAGATGTTGCCTTCGGCCGGTGGTTGGTACAGCGGCAGCACCAGGTGGTTGAGCGCCATCCCGGAGAGTGCCAGCGTGGTGACAATGATCAAGCCACTGGCCGCCGACAAACCGCCGACATACGCCAACAGCGCCAGGGCCGGGCTGTTGGCGGCAATGCCGATGCCGAGGGTGAAATACTCAGGGTTGGTGGTGGCCCCCAGTTTCAGGCCGGCCCACAGAATCAGCGGCACCGCCAGGCTCATCAACAGCAGGAACAGTGGCAAACCCCAGCTGGCGCTGACCAATGAACGCGGGTTGAGGTTTTCGGTGAAGGTCATGTGGTACATGTGCGGCATCACGATCGCCGAGGCGAAGAACACCAGCAGCAGCGTGCGCCAGGGGCCTTCCTGCAGGGGCGTGTGCAAGGCGGCGAGGGCGGTCTGGTTTTGCAGCAGCCACAATTCCAGCTGTTGCGGGCCGTCGAACACGCCGTAGAGCGCATAAAGGCCGACGCCGCCGATGGCGACCAGCTTGATGACCGACTCAAAGGCAATCGCAAACACCAGGCCCTGGTGTTTTTCGCGGGTGGCGATATGGCGTGAGCCAAAGAAAATGGTGAACAGGCTGATCAAGGCGCAGAAGGCCAGGGCAACGCGATGTTGCACCGGCTCGCGGGTGAGGATGCTGATCGAGTCGGCCACTGCCTGGATCTGCAGGGCGAGCAACGGCAGCACGCCGATCAACATGAAAATCGTGGTGAGTGCGCCGGCCCAGGTGCTGCGAAAACGAAAGGCAAACAGGTCCGCCAGGGAGGACAACTGATAGGTGCGGGTGATTTTCAAAATCGGGTACAGCAGCACCGGCGCCAGCAGGAACGCACCGGACACCCCCAGGTAGCTGGAGAGGAAACCGTAGCCGTATTGATAGGCCAGGCCCACCGTACCGTAGAACGCCCAGGCGCTGGCGTATACGCCCAGGGACAAGGTGTAGGTCAAGGGATGGCGAATGATCGCCCGCGGAATCATTCCACGCTCACTGATCCAGGCGACGCCGAACAATGCCGCCAGGTAGGCGGCGCTGATCAGCAGCATCTGGGTGAGGCTAAAGCTCATCGGCATCTTTTTGGCTCTGCAGGATGAAGGTCACGACGATCAGGATCAGCCAGAGCAGATAAGGACGGTACCAGGCGCCCGTGGCATCGATCCACCAGTCCATGATGGCGGGGGAAAACAGGTAGATCCCGACGACCAGCAGCAGGACCAATCGATAGATGTACATGTTGGCCTCTGATTGAAGAATTGCGGCGATGGTAACGGATGGCTGGCAAGCTGCAAGCGCCTTCAGTTCAATTGCGCTTCGGCGAGGGTGAGTGTGCGCGGGATCCGTGTGGCATCCCACTGCCGAATGCCCCAATCCAGCAGTTCCCTGGGGCTGGCGTAAAGCAGCTCGTCACCGGCCGGCTGGCCAAGGGCGCGTAGCGCTCTGAGTAACAATGGCGTGGCCTGGTCGGCGGTCAGCGGTGGCGAACGGTACGACTTGCCCAGTTTGTGACCGTCCGGCTGGACGATCAGCGGCACATGCAGATAACGCGGCTGGCGCAGGCCGAGCAATTCCTGCAGGTAAAGCTGGCGTGGCGTGCAATCGAGCAGGTCGGCGCCGCGCACGATGTCGGTAACGCCTTGCCAGGCGTCATCCAGGACCACGGCCAATTGATAGGCATATAGGCCGTCGCGGCGGCGGATGATGAAGTCGCCTGCATCGCGCCCCAGGTGCTGTCGGAACTCGCCCTGTACGCGGTCGGTAAAATGGTATTCAAGCTCGGGCACGCGCAGACGGATAGCCGCATCTTGCTGGTCGTGTCCGGCATTGCGACAAAGCCCGGGGTAAATCCCGTTGTAGGGTTCCAGCTGTTTGCGCGAGCAGGTGCAGGCGTAGGCCAGGCCGTGGTTGAACAAGTCGTTCAGCACCTTGGCGTAGGCGTCGTGCCGCTCGCTCTGGCGGACCAGTTCGCCATCCCACTCAAAGCCGTAGCTTTCCAGGGCATGCAGGATTGCCGTCTGGGCGCCGGGTTCTTCACGAGGTGGGTCGAGGTCTTCCATGCGCATCAGCCAGCGGCCTTGATTGGCGCGGGCATCGAGGTAGGAGGCGAGGGCGGCGACCAGGGAGCCGAAGTGCAAATGGCCGCTGGGCGTGGGGGCGAAGCGCCCGATATAGGTAGAGGCAGTCATGGGCCGGATACTACTGGAAAATCGGTAAACGCCAGCAACAAAAATGGGGCGTTCGCACGCCCCATTCGTTCAGCTCGACAAGCATTACTTGCCGACCTGTTTTTCCTTGATTTCGGCCAAGGTCTTGCAGTCTACACAGAGGTCCGCGGTCGGACGGGCTTCCAGGCGACGAATACCGATCTCAACGCCGCAGGATTCGCACCAGCCGTATTCTTCGTCTTTGATCAGTTGCAGGGTCTTGTCGATCTTCTTGATCAGCTTGCGCTCGCGGTCGCGGGCGCGCAGTTCGAGGGCGAACTCCTCTTCCTGGCTGGCACGGTCGGCCGGGTCAGGGAAGTTGGCTGCTTCGTCCTTCATATGGTCAACCGTGCGGTCGACTTCCTGCATCAAATCCTGTTTCCACTTGTTCAGGATTTTGGTGAAGTGCTCGCGCATGGGCTCGCCCATGTACTCCTCGCCCTTTTTTTCCACATAGGGTTCGAAGCCGCCGAGGCCTTGAGTCTGCTGTTGCTTTGCTTGGGTGGACATGAATAGACCGCCTCTCACTCTTCTAATCCATTGCGCAGGATTGCAACGTCACCGACACCTGCCGGCCCTGCGGCTGCAAGCGGGCGAACTTACCAGATAGATTCGGGGTGCGCCACTCCCGGTTGTCGAGCCTGTCGCGTCGGGGGTTGCAAACTGCAGCGGCCCGTCGTGGCTGGGTATGTCCCGTCTCGAATGTTGATTTTAGTCGTTTTGCCGGCGCTTGCCTGGCCGTGAAGTCGGCCGGGCAGGCAATAGAACATGTTTTATCGCGAGGGTTCGGTAGAATCCTGATTTTGTCCTCACCGTCTAGGAAGGCTAATGGCTCAGCCCTACAGTGCGCGCAGTCGCGCCATCGAACCTTTTCATGTCATGGCATTGCTGGCGCGCGCCAATGAGCTGCAGTCAGCCGGCCACGACGTGATCCATCTGGAAATCGGCGAGCCGGATTTCACCACCGCCGAACCGATTATCCAGGCAGGCCAGGCCGCCTTGGCCAATGGCAAAACCCGTTACACCGCCGCCCGTGGGCTGCCCGAATTGCGCGAGGCGATCAGCGGTTTCTATCAGCACCGCTACGGGTTGAGCATCGATCCGCAGCGCATTCTGATCACGCCCGGCGGCTCCGGTGCGTTGTTATTGGCCACCAGCCTGCTGGTGGATCCGGGCAAGCACTGGCTGCTGGCGGATCCGGGCTACCCCTGCAACCGGCATTTCCTGCGCTTGATCGAGGGCGCGGCGCAGCTGGTGCCGGTCGGCCCGCAAGTACGCTACCAATTGACCGCCGACCTGGTGGCGCAACACTGGAACCAGGACAGCGTCGGCGCGCTGTTTGCCTCCCCGGCCAACCCGACCGGGACGCTTCTGACGCGGGACGAGTTGGCCGACCTGTCCAACGCCATCAAGGCGCGCGACGGCCATCTGGTGGTGGATGAGATCTATCACGGCCTCACCTACGGCACTGACGCCGCGAGCGTGCTGGAAGTCGACGACGATGCCTTCGTCCTGAATAGTTTTTCCAAGTATTTCGGCATGACCGGCTGGCGCCTGGGCTGGCTGGTGGCGCCACCTGCAGCGGTCGCTGAGTTGGAGAAGTTGGCGCAGAACCTCTACATCAGCGCGCCGAGCATGGCCCAGCACGCGGCCCTGGCCTGTTTCACCCCGCAAACCCTGAGCATTCTGGAAGAGCGCCGCGCCGAGTTTGGCCGGCGCCGCGACTTCCTGCTGCCGGCCCTGCGTGAGTTGGGGTTTGGTATCGCCGTAGAGCCCGAAGGCGCGTTCTATCTGTATGCCGATATCAGCGCGTTTGGTGGAGATGCCTTCGCGTTCTGCCGCCATTTCCTGGAAACCGAACATGTGGCCTTTACCCCCGGGCTGGATTTCGGCCGTTATCAGGCGGGTCATCATGTGCGTTTTGCCTACACGCAAAACCTCGACCGGCTACAAGAGGCGGTGGAGCGAATTGCCCGTGGCCTGCGGAGTTGGCAAGGCTGATGCGTTTTCATCCTCCCCTCGAAGAAGGGCGGCTGATCCGCCGCTACAAGCGTTTTCTCACCGATATCGAAACCGTTACCGGCGAGTTGCTCACCATTCACTGTCCGAATACCGGTTCGATGCTCAACTGCATGGTCGAAGGCGGCCAGGTCTGGTTCAGCCGTTCCGCCGACCCCAAGCGCAAATTGCCCGGTACCTGGGAAATCGCCGAAACGCCCCAGGGTCGGTTGGCTTGCGTCAACACCGCACGCGCCAATCAGTTGGTCGAAGAGGCACTGCGCGCCGGACTGATCACTGAACTCAACGGCTTTACCGCGTTGAAACGCGAAGTGCCTTACGGGCAGGAACGAAGCCGGATCGATTTTCGCCTGGACTACCCGCACGGTCCGGCGTTTGTCGAAGTCAAAAGTGTCACCTTGGGCTTTGATGGCACCTCTGTGGCGGCGTTCCCCGATGCGGTGACTCAGCGCGGTGCCAAGCACTTGCGGGAGTTGGCCCACCTGGCGCGCGAAGGCGTGCGGGCGGTGCAGTTGTACTGCGTTAATTTGTCGGGGATCGATGCGGTGCGCCCAGCGGTGGAAATTGACGCGGGCTACGCCGCCGCGTTGCGTGAGGCCAAGGCAGCGGGTGTGGAGGTGCTGGCGTACGGCGTGCGGGTCACGCCTGAAGAAATCTGTATCGAACGGCCGTTGAAGGTGCTGCTGGGCAACTAGAGTTGCACCCACAGGCCTTGTGCGTCTTCGCGGCCGGGCAGGGCGGTGAGGCTTTGGCCTGCGCACGGGCCGGCAATGCATTCGCCGCTTTCGATCAGGAACAGCGCGCCATGGGTGGCGCATTGAATCAGGCTGGCGCTTGAGTCGAGGAAGCTGTCCGGCTGCCATTCCAGTGGGATGCCGCGATGGGGACAGCGGTTGACATAGAAGTAGGCAACGCCAGCGCGCCGCACGGCCAACAGTTTGCAACCGTCGATATCAAAACCGAGGCTGCTGTCGGGCGCCAAGGCCTCGGAGGGGCAGAGAAACTTCATTTCAATCCTTAAGTGCCTTGACGTTCAAATGCAAACAATTATCAAATGCCCGCTTCGCCCGTCAGCTGATCGGGTGCTCACTACGATGCCGGGCAGGGTTTATCTGTCACATCAATGAGTGCTTGAGCGGCCCTGCCTTGGAAGGAAACCCTGTTATGCGCCTGAGTGCCAGCGTTATTGCGCTAGTTGCCGGACTGCTGGTCAGCCACGCGGCCCAAGCCTTGGACCTGCCGCAACGCTGGGTCAGCGCCGGCGGCGCGTTATCGGAATGGGTGACGGCATTGGGGGGCGAGCCGAAGCTGGTCGGCGTGGACACCACCAGCCAGCATCCAGCGTCGCTCAAGGCATTGCCCAGTATTGGTTATCAGCGCCAATTGTCGGCCGAGGGCATTCTCAGCCTGCGCCCGCAGGTGCTGGTGGGGACCGAAGAGATGGGGCCACCACCGGTGCTGGCGCAGATCCGCAACGCGGGCGTACAGGTAGAGATGTTCTCGGCACAACCGGATTTACCCAGCCTGAAAGCCAACCTGGCGCACCTGGGCAAGCTGCTGCGCAGCGAGGCCAAGGCCAACGAATTGTTTGCCGGATATGAGCAGGCGCTGGATCAGCAGAAAGCCTGGGTGACCAAGGCCCGGTTGACGCAGAAAGCGCCCGGTGTGTTGCTGTTGCTCGGGCATGCCGGCGGCAAGCCGTTGATCGCCGGTAAAGACACCGCCGCTGACTGGATGCTGGAGCAGGCCGGCGGCCGTAATCTGGCGACTCACAGTGGTTACAAACCGTTCTCGGCGGAGTCGCTGGCCGGGTTGAGCCCGGATGTGCTGGTAGTTGCTGATCGGGCGCTCAGTGGTGAAGCGGCCCGGGTGGCGTTGTTCAAGGAAAACCCCATCCTCGCTTCCACGCCAGCGGCCAGGAACGGCCGGGTGCTGGAGTTGGACCCGACGCTGCTGGTGGGCGGGCTTGGGCCACGCCTGCCGCAGAGCCTGGCGCAGTTGTCCGCAGGCTTTTACCCGTCCCAGGCTGAACCCGCCCCATGACCCGGTTGGTTAAACCGAAAACGCTGTTTATCGGGCTTGCGCTGTTATGTCTGCTGGCGATCTGGCTTTCATTGGCCCTGGGACCGGTCAGCCTGCCGCTGTTCGACACGCTCAGGGCTGCGCTGCGAATGATCGGAGTGCCGATTGAGGCCCAGGGGCTCGAACAGGCAGAGTTGATCCTGGGGCAGATTCGCTTGCCGCGCACGTTACTGGGCCTGGCCGTGGGCGGTGTGCTCGCCTTGTCGGGGGTGGCGATGCAGGGCTTGTTTCGCAACCCGCTGGCCGATCCTGGCTTGGTGGGTGTGTCCAGTGGCGCGGCGCTGGGGGCTGCGGTGGCCATCGTCGGCGGCTCGTTGTTTGGCGGGCTGCCGGAGGCGCTCGGGCCGTATCTTTTGTCGATTTGCGCGTTTCTGGGCGGCCTGGGCGTCACGGCGCTGGTGTATCGACTGGGGCGACGCAATGGTCAGACCAACGTCGCAACAATGTTGCTCGCCGGCATCGCGCTGACAGCCCTGGCCGGTTCTGCTGTAGGTCTGTTTACCTACCTGGCGGACGACGCCACCTTGCGTACCCTGACATTCTGGAACCTGGGCAGCCTCAATGGTGCCAGCTATTCACGTTTATGGCCGTTGCTGCTGGTGAGCGCGGGCGTGGCGCTGTGGTTGCCGCGCCGGGCGAAGGCCTTGAATGCGCTGTTGCTGGGTGAGTCCGAAGCCAGCCACCTGGGCATTGATGTGGAAAAGCTCAAGCGTGAGCTGGTGTTCTGTACGGCGCTGGGCGTTGGTGCGGCGGTGGCAGCGGCGGGCATGATCGGCTTTGTCGGGTTGGTGGTGCCGCACCTGGTGCGGTTGCTGGCCGGACCGGACCATCGGGTGTTATTGCCGGCTTCGGTGCTGGCGGGCGCGAGTTTGTTGCTGTTGGCGGATTTGGTGGCGCGTTTGGCGATGGCGCCGGCGGAACTGCCGATCGGTATCGTCACTGCGTTTATTGGCGCGCCATTTTTTCTCTATTTATTGCTGCGAGGGCGCGCCTGATGCTGCGGGTGGAAGCGTTGCAGATCCGTCGTGGGCGTAAAACCGTACTGGCAGATGTCACCCTGGAGCTGCTGCCGGGCGAAGTGCTCGGCGTATTGGGGCCCAATGGTGCAGGCAAAAGTACCTTGCTCAGCGCGCTGTGCGGCGAGTTGACCCCTGATCAGGGCAAGGTTTGGCTGGATCAGCAAGAGTTAAAGCATTGGAGCGGCGCGCAACGAGCCCAGCGCCTGGCGGTACTGCCCCAGAGCTCGACCCTGGACTTCGCTTTCCGTGTCGAAGAGGTTGTAGGACTGGGGCGTTTGCCGCATCAGACCGGGCGAGTACGCGATGAGGAAATCATCAGCGCGGCACTGCAGGCGGCGGATGTAGGGCACTTGAGTGGTCGCAGTTACCTGGCCTTGTCGGGCGGGGAGCGTCAACGGGTACACCTGGCCCGTGTGTTGGCGCAATTATGGCCGGGCGAGGCGGGCCAGACGCTATTGCTGGATGAGCCGACATCGATGCTCGATCCGTTGCATCAGCACACGACCTTGCAGGCGATCCGGCGCTTTGCCGATCGTGGCGCAGCGGTATTGGTGATCCTGCATGACCTGAACCTGGCCGCACGTTACTGTGATCGAATTCTGTTGCTGGAGAACGGATGCCCGCGCGCCCTGGACACGCCCGCACAGGTGCTGCGCCCCGAGCCGCTCAAGGCGGTGTTTGGTCTGGATGTGTTGGTGCAGTTGCATCCGGAGCGTGGTCATCCGTTGATCATCGCGCGTTGAACCGGCGTTTCGCAGGCAAAAAAAGACCCGGCAAGAGCCGGGTCAAATAACCGTGATTAGCCTGATGAGGAGATAATCTGAGAGTCCGAACCAATGGTCTTTCAGTTATCGGCTGATCTCGCGACCAGTTGTGATAATCATAACGATTCTCATTTGAGAGTCAACAACATTCCCTTACTTTTCTCAAAAATCCTGAAAATACTGGATTGATTGGTGGATCTACATCTTCTGGCGCGTTGAGAGCGCCTCCAACTGACGGTTCAACGCTTCCTTGCGCTCCGTGGGAATGTCGTTCCAATGCACGTCCATCAACGCGCCTTCAATCGCATACAGCAACACTTTTGATGCCCGGAACCCGCGAGTTCGCACGGCTCGGTAAGCATCGACCGCGCCCAGGCGGCGCAGGTCGGACGCGCTGTGGATGCCCGCCGCATGCAGCCACTGCGCCGACGTCTTGCCAAGATTCTTCAGGTGTTGCAGCTCATCGTTCATCAAGCCTCCTTGCGACGGCCGAATGGTGCGGTGGGTATCGTGACCAGGCAAGCCTGAAAATGAGTGTAGCGCTCAGTAGGAAAAGCGTGATTCTTTGCTCGAGAACGGCTGAAAAGCTTATAAGAATGACCCTACGTGTCAGGCACGGGAAAACGCCCGGCAAGCTGAAGCGCAGCCGGGAGCCGGAGTTTTGAGGTTATTTGGTGCGGTAACGCAGGCGGGTACCGAAATTCACCGACATCAGAATCTCGTCTGCCGTCAGGTCGGGTGAGAAGTAAGTACCGGAAATCTGCGCATGGGCCAGGCTGGCACCTTCCAATGAGCATTCGCGTAAATCCAGCCCGCGCAGGTCGGCGGAGCGGAAATAGGCGTCGGTAAAGTCGATCCCCGCAGCGTTCAGTTCGCGCAGGTCCAACCCTCGGAAGTCGCCGCCGCGCATGTCGATAACGCCGCCTTCGGGGCGCTCTTGGTTGAAGCCCCGAATGTCGTCCTTATGCAGGAGCGCGTAGAGTGGGGTATCAAGAAGCTTGGGCTGACTCATGACGGCGACTCCTGTTGGAATTATGGCGCCATTATAGTGCCACTATTGCAGTGGTCGTGCGCCAACGTAGACGACACGACCGAGAAATATTTCTTACAGGCCGGGCAAGCGTTGACGAATATGTCCGACCAATGCATCGAGCGTCCCGCTTTCATTGGTCTCGACGCGTTTACTCAACAGCAGCTCTTGAGCGGTCAGCGGGTCACGACTGGCGTTTTGTTCTTCAATAACCAGCAACGTTGCGTCGGACGGATCGTTTTTATCTGCCTGACGTTGTGCCAGCCAACTGGCGATGACGGCCTGGGGCGCGTTGCAATCCAGAATCAGGAACGGGGCGCCGGTGGCTTCGGCAACCCGGGCCGCCGAGTCACGTTGTGCGCGTTTGAGGAAGGTGGCATCCAGCACCACCGGGAAACCTGCGCGCAGCACGGTGTCGGCTATTTCATTCAGGCGCGTGTACGTCGCAGCACTGGCGTCATCGCTGTAGATGCCGGCTTGCGGGGTGTTTTCAACCTGCTGCTCGCCAAACAGGCGCTTGCGCTCCACATCCGAACGCACGCGAACAGCGCCTAAGGCCTCGACCAGGCGCATGGCCACATGGCTTTTGCCCACAGCCGAAACCCCGTGGGTGATGGCCAGGAAGCGCGACGGAATCGTGCTGTAGCTTTCCGCCAGATTGGCATAATTACGGTACTGGCGCAGGGTGGTGGCGCGTTGCACCGGGTCGGCTTCGCTCGGCATGCTGAACAGGGCGACTTTCGCCCGCACCAGTGCGCGATAAGCCTTGTAGAAATTCAGCAGCTCCAGCCCCTGATAATCGCCGGTCAGTTCCAGGTACTGGCTGATAAATCGGCGTGCCAGGCATTTGAGGCCACGGTCTTCCAGGTCCATCGCCAGGAACGCGGTGTCGGCGTACACGTCGGTAAAGCGGAACGGCTCGTTGAATTCGATGCAGTCGAAGATCACTACATGGCCGTCGATCAGCGTGGCATTACCCAGGTGGATATCACCATGGCATTCGCGGGTGAAACCGTTGAGCTTGCGCTGCTCCAGCAATGGCTTGAGGCGTTCGAAGCTGCTTTGCGCCCAGGCTTGCAGGGCTTCCAGTTGAATGAGGTCGGCCTTGTCACTCAGGAAAGGGCGGATCTGTTCGAAGTTCTGGCGGACCGGTGCCATCACTTCTTCCGGAGTACCGGCCGGGTGCTCCTGCGGGACCTTGGGCGCGTTGAGGTGAAAGTGCGCAATCTGCCTGGCCATTTCGTCTATGTGCGCGCTGGTGAGTTCACCGTTGGCTTGCAAGGTGCTCAGCATCTGGCTTTGCGGGAACTGACGCATTTTCAGCGCGTACTCGATCACCGGGCCGTCGCCCGCCAATTGCGGTGCGTCGGCAGTGCCGGTAATTGGCAAAACTTCAAGATACAAATCTTCGGTCAGGCGCTGGTTGAGGCGCAGCTCTTCGTTGCAGAAGTGACCGCGTTTTTCCAGGTCGGTGAAATCGAGGAAGCCGAAGTTCATCGGTTTCTTCAGTTTATAAGCATAGGGACCGGTCAGGATCACCCAGGAAATATGGGTTTCAATGACTTGAAACGCTTCCACCGGATGCGGGTACAACGCCGGGTTTTGCAGGGCGGCAATCAGGGACTGGCTCACGGGCGATCCTTCAAAGTCTGGGAGAAATCATGGCAAGCATTATGGCCGCTACGGGCGGTCGTGCAAACCGCTGTCCGGCTCATGTTGATCATCAATAAAGTGCGTATAATCCGCCGCCATGACTCGAACCCGATCTCCCCGTTCCCGTAAAAAACCTCCTTCGCGCAGCCTGCGCCCGTGGCTGGGCTGGGCGCTCAAGCTAGGCCTGGTTGGCCTTGTGGCGCTCGCCGGCGTGGCGGTGTATCTCGACGCCGTGGTCCAGGAGAAGTTCTCCGGCAAGCGCTGGACCATCCCGGCCAAGGTGTACGCACGCCCGCTGGAATTGTTCGCCGGCCAGAAGTTGAGCAAGGAGGACTTCCTCACCGAACTCGATGCGCTGGGCTATCGCCGCGAACCCGTGAGCAACGGCCCGGGCGCGGCGGCCGTCAGCGGCAACACCGTCGACCTGAACACCCGCGGCTTTCAGTTCTACGAAGGCCTGGAAAAAGCTCAGCCGGTACGCGTGCGTTTTTCCGGCGATTACGTGGCTGAGTTGTCGTCGCTTAACGGCGCCAAGCTGCCGGTGGTACGCCTTGAGCCGCTGATGATCGGCGGTATCTACCCGAAGAATCTTGAAGACCGGATCCTGATCAAGCTCGATCAGGCGCCGCCGTACCTGTTGGAAACCCTGGTAGCAGTAGAAGACCGCGACTTCTACAGCCACTGGGGCGTCTCGCCCAAATCGATTGCCCGCGCGGTGTGGGTCAATACTTCCGGCGGCAAGATGACCCAGGGCGGCAGCACGCTCACCCAGCAATTGGTGAAGAATTTCTACCTGACCAATGAGCGCAGCCTCACCCGCAAGCTCACCGAAGCCATGATGGCGATGCTGCTGGAGTTGCATTACAGCAAGCAGGAAATCCTCGAGGCGTACCTCAACGAAGTCTTCGTCGGCCAGGATGGTCAGCGCGCGGTGCACGGTTTCGGCCTGGCCAGCCAGTTCTTCTTCGGGCAGCCGTTGTCGGAATTGAAACTGCACCAGGTTGCGTTGCTGGTGGGGATGGTCAAGGGGCCGTCCTATTACAACCCGCGTCGCAACCCTGAGCGTGCGCTCGAGCGCCGCAACCTGGTACTCGATGTATTGGAACAGCAGGGCGTCGCCACGGCCGAGCAGGTCGCGGCCGCGAAGAAAATGCCGCTGGGTGTCACCACCCGCGGCAAGCTGGCAGATAGCTCATTCCCTGGCTTTATCGACCTGGTCAAACGCCAACTGCGCGAAGACTATCGCGACGAAGACTTGACCGAGGAAGGCCTGCGAATCTTCACCAGCTTCGACCCCATTCTGCAGATGAAGGCCGAGGCGTCGGTCAATGACACCTTCAAGCGCCTGACAGGCCGTAAAGGCTCCGATGAAGTAGAAGCCGCGATGGTGGTGACCAACCCGGAAACCGGTGAAGTCCAGGCCATGATCGGTAGCCGTCAGGCCAGCTTCGCCGGGTTCAACCGCGCGCTGGATGCCGTGCGCCCGATCGGCTCGCTGGTCAAGCCGGCGGTATACCTGACCGCCCTGGAAAAACCGAGCAAGTACACACTGACCAGTTGGCTGTCGGATGACCCGCTGTCGATCAAAGGGGCCGATGGCCAGGTGTGGACGCCAAAGAACTTCGACCGCCGCTCCCACGGCACCGTGTTTCTGTATCAGGGGCTGGCGCATTCCTACAACATCTCGACATCGCGCCTGGGGCTGGAAGTCGGTGTGCCGAATGTGCTGAAAACCCTGGCGCGACTGGGTATCGAACGCGAGTTCCCGGTGTTCCCCTCGATGTTGCTGGGTGCGGCGGCCATGAGCCCGATGGAAGTGGCCACCATGTACCAGACCTTGGCCAACGGTGGCTTCAATACTCCGATGCGCGGTATTCGCAGCGTGCTGACCGCCGAGGGCGAACCGCTCAAGCGCTACCCGTTCCAGATCCAGCAACGCTTCGACGCGGGCTCCATCTACCTGATCCAGAACGCCATGCAGCGCGTGATGCGTGAAGGTACCGGGCGCTCGGTCTACAGCGTGCTGCCGTCGAACCTGACGCTGGCGGGCAAGACCGGCACCAGTAACGATTCGCGCGACAGTTGGTTCGCAGGTTTTGGCCAGGACGTATTGGCCGTGGTGTGGTTGGGCCGTGACGATAATGGCAAGACGCCGTTCACCGGAGCGACCGGCGCGCTGCAGGTCTGGACCAGCTTCATGCGCAAGGCAGACCCGTTGCCACTCAACATGCCGCAGCCGGACAATATCGTGCAGGCCTGGATTGATCCGCACACCGGCCAAGGTTCGGATGCCAACTGCCCGGGAGCGGTGCAGATGCCGTATATTCGCGGCAGCGAGCCACCACCGGGTGCCGCGTGCGGGGGCAGCGCCCCTGCTGACGCGGACTCGGTGATGGATTGGGTCAAGGGCTGGATGAATTAAGCAAAGAGGGTTTCAAGTGAACAAGTTGTGGATTCCAGCGATTACCGTTCTGGCTTTGCTCGGCGGTTGCTCCAGCGTGCAACGCGGCTCGATTCCGGTGGTGGATTCGAGTACTAACGTCTCCAATAACGACCGGATTTCGGCCAATGGCGGGTTTCGTCAAACCGTGACCAACCGCCCGGCACAGGCCAAGCCTCAGGCAATGCCACAGGATTCGGGCGTGGTGGTGATGGTGCCTGGCAGTGGCGCTGCAACCGCGGCCCCGATCAGCGCCGAACCCTGGACACCAGGCCCAGGCACTTCGGCGCCGATCGATTCCACGCCGATCCAGACGGCGCCGGTCAACCAGGGCACTTACACCATGCCATCGACGCCGAGCGGTATTCCTTCGTCGTCCAGTGCCGGCGGCCTGTCGGCTGACGAACAACTGGATGGCCCGGTACTGGCGCTGCTTACCACCGCCCAGCAACAGCAGGCCGGTGGTGATCTCAATGGCGCTTCGTCGAGCCTCGAGCGTGCTCAACGCGTTGCTCCTCGCGAACCACAAGTGTTGTATCGCCTGGCCCAGGTACGCCTGGCCCAGGGTGATGCGCCGCAAGCCGAGCAGTTCGCTCGCCGTGGTTTGACCCTGGCCAACGGTCGCCCCGACCTGCAAGCCAGCCTGTGGGGGTTGATCGGTGACGCGCGTGCCGCCCAAGGCGACGCTGCCGGCGCTGCCCAGGCTCGGGCAAAAGCCAAGGTCAGCCTCTGATGGATGGGCGGTTCCCGGCGATTGCCGAGCAGTTGTTATTGATCGAGCGAGAATTGCGCGTGCAGGGCTGGTGGGATGAAGTGCCCCCCAGCGCCGAAGCGCTCAGCAGCGTCGAGCCTTTTTCGGTCGACACATTGGATTTTCACCAATGGCTGCAATGGATATTCCTGGTACGCATGAAGCAGATCCTCGAACAGGACCTGCCTCTGCCCAACGCTTCTGGAATTCTGGAAATGGCCGAGATGGTCTATGCCGACCGTCCGCGAGAGAGCCTTGGCTTGCGTAATGCGCTGAAAAAGTTCGACCAACTGATCGCTGACGCTGGTTAATTGCCTGACTGTCGGTTTTTCCGGCAGTCTTGCGCATATTTCTACCGCTTGACGACATTCAGGCGAGTTTTATCCCTCCTCACAGGCCTTTCTCCTGCGTTCTCATGCGCTTAGTTGGAAAAAAGCGCAATTATTGCTTGACTTGAAGGGCCTGAAACAGAAGAATCCAAAGTCCGCTGTATCGGGACTGCCAGAAGCAGGCCCGCTCGGCAGATCATGAGGCGCACACCCGCGCCGACCTGTAACACCCGCAACGCGTTACCTCGCGCTGGGTGGGAAAAGCCCGCAACACTTGGGACGATCCCAATACTTGCTCAGTCAGTGCTGACGTAGTCGGCGACCACCGTCGCTCATGCTCTGTTGAGAAGTAAACCTATTAAGACCCGTCGGTTTTTAACGGACGGTATTCTGGCGTTTTAGAGGTGAACAACGTGGAGCTTTTATCTGGCGGTGAGATGCTCGTCCGCTTTTTGCGTGACGAAGGCGTCGACTATATCTACGGGTACCCAGGTGGTGCTCTGCTGCATGTCTACGACGCACTGTTCAAGGAACCGGCTGTTACCCACATCCTGGTTCGCCACGAACAGGCCGCAACCCATATGGCTGACGGTTATGCCCGTGCCACCGGTAAAGCCGGCGTGGTACTGGTAACGTCCGGCCCAGGCGCAACCAATGCCATCACTGGCATCGCGACTGCTTATATGGACTCCATTCCCATGGTGATCATTTCCGGCCAGGTCGCCAGCACCATGGTCGGTACCGACGCGTTCCAGGAAACCGACATGATCGGTATCTCCCGCCCGATCGTGAAACACAGCTTCATGATCAAGCACGCGTCGGAAATTCCGGAAATCATGAAAAAGGCGTTCTACCTCGCACAATCCGGTCGTCCGGGACCTGTCGTGGTGGATATTCCCAAGGACATGACCAACCCGGCCGAGAAATTCGAATACATTTTCCCGAAGAAAGCCAAGCTGCGCTCCTACAGCCCGGCCGTGCGTGGGCACTCGGGACAAATCCGCAAGGCGGCGGAAATGCTTCTCGCGGCCAAGCGCCCGGTGCTGTACTCCGGCGGCGGCGTGATTCTGGGGGGCGGCTCCGCACCGCTCACAGAATTGGCCAAGCTGCTCAACCTGCCGGTCACCAATACCTTGATGGGTCTTGGCGCATTCCCGGGTTCGGACCGTCAATTCGTCGGCATGCTCGGTATGCACGGCAGCTATACCGCCAACCTCGCCATGCACCACGCCGATGTGATTCTGGCGGTCGGCGCACGGTTCGATGACCGCGTGATCAACGGCGCGAGCAAGTTCTGCCCGAATGCCAAGATCATCCATATCGACATCGACCCGGCGTCCATTTCCAAGACCATCAAGGCCGACGTGCCAATCGTGGGCCCGGTGGAAAGCGTGCTGACTGAAATGGTCGCCGCGCTCAAGGACATCGGCGAAACGCCGAACAAGGAATCCGTTGCCAGCTGGTGGAAGCAGATCGACGAATGGCGCGGTGACCGCGGCCTGTTCCCGTACGACAAGGGCGACGGCAGCATCATCAAGCCACAAACCGTGATCGAAACCCTCTGCGAAGTGACCAAGGGCGACGCCTTTGTGACCTCCGACGTGGGCCAGCACCAGATGTTCGCCGCGCAGTACTACAAATTCGACAAGCCTAACCGCTGGATCAACTCCGGTGGCCTGGGCACGATGGGCTTTGGTTTTCCGGCGGCCATGGGCGTGAAGCTGAGCTTTCCGGATGCCGACGTTGCCTGCGTGACCGGTGAAGGCAGCATCCAGATGAACATTCAGGAACTGTCGACGTGCCTGCAGTACGGCCTTCCGGTGAAGATCGTCTGCCTGAACAATGGCGTGCTGGGCATGGTTCGCCAGTGGCAGGACATGAGCTACGGTAGCCGTCACTCCCATTCCTACATGGAATCGTTGCCGGATTTCGTCAAATTGGTTGAAGCCTATGGCCACGTCGGCATGCGCATCACCGATCTGAAAGATCTGAAGCCGAAGATGGAAGAGGCGTTCGCCATGAAGGACCGCCTGGTGTTCATCGATATTCAGGTGGATACCAGCGAGCACGTCTACCCGATGCAGATCAAAGACGGCTCGATGCGCGACATGTGGCTGAACAAGACGGAGCGTACTTAATCATGCGGCACATTATCTCCCTGCTTCTGGAGAACGAACCCGGCGCTCTGTCTCGTGTTGTCGGCCTGTTTTCGCAACGCAACTACAACATCGAAAGCCTGACCGTGGCCCCGACCGAAGACCCGACGCTGTCGCGCCTGACGTTGACCACCGTGGGCCACGATGAGGTGATCGAGCAGATCACCAAGAACCTCAACAAGCTGATCGAAGTGGTCAAGCTGGTCGACCTGTCGGAAAGTGCCCACATCGAGCGTGAGCTGATGCTGGTCAAGGTCAAGGCCACAGGTGCCCAGCGTGCCGAGATCAAGCGCACTACCGATATTTATCGCGGGCAGATCGTCGATGTGAGCGCCAGCGTTTATACCGTTCAACTGACCGGTACGAGCGACAAGCTGGACAGCTTCATCCAGTCGATCGGGACGGCCTCGATTCTGGAAACCGTACGCAGTGGTGTCACCGGGATTGCCCGTGGCGACAAAGTACTCAGCATCTAACCCAATTAGCGAATGGCCTTACGGCCTGGATATATAGAGGAACCTCATGAAAGTTTATTACGATAAAGATTGTGACCTGTCGATCATCCAGGGCAAGAAAGTCGCCATCATCGGTTATGGCTCCCAGGGCCACGCTCAAGCGTGCAACCTGAAAGATTCCGGCGTTGACGTCACCGTTGGCCTGCGCAAAGGCTCGGCGACCGTTGCCAAGGCTGAAGCCCACGGCCTGAAAGTGACCGACGTTGCTTCCGCTGTGGCGGCTGCCGACCTGGTCATGATCCTGACCCCGGACGAATTCCAATCCGCGCTGTACAAGAACGAAATCGAGCCGAACATCAAGAAGGGCGCCACCCTGGCCTTCTCCCACGGTTTCGCGATCCACTACAACCAGGTTGTGCCGCGCGCTGACCTCGACGTGATCATGATCGCGCCGAAGGCTCCGGGCCACACCGTACGTTCCGAGTTCGTCAAGGGTGGCGGTATCCCTGACCTGATCGCGATCTACCAGGACGCTTCGGGCAACGCCAAGAACGTTGCACTGTCCTACGCTGCCGGTGTCGGCGGTGGTCGTACCGGCATCATCGAAACCACCTTCAAGGACGAGACTGAAACCGACCTGTTCGGCGAACAAGCCGTACTGTGCGGTGGTACCGTTGAACTGGTGAAAGCCGGTTTCGAAACCCTGGTTGAAGCTGGCTACGCGCCGGAAATGGCCTACTTCGAATGCCTGCACGAACTGAAGCTGATCGTTGACCTCATGTACGAAGGCGGTATCGCCAACATGAACTACTCGATCTCCAACAACGCCGAATACGGCGAGTACGTGACCGGCCCGGAAGTGATCAACGCCGAGTCCCGTCAGGCGATGCGCAACGCCCTGAAACGTATTCAGGACGGCGAATACGCCAAGATGTTCATCAGCGAAGGCGCTACCGGCTACCCTTCGATGACCGCCAAGCGTCGTAACAACGCCGCCCACGGTATCGAAATCATCGGCGAGCAACTGCGTTCCATGATGCCGTGGATCGGTGCCAACAAGATCGTCGACAAAGCCAAGAACTAAGTCGCACGTATCAAGGGAAAACGCGGCTTCGGCCGCGTTTTTTCGTTTGGGTAAGCGGGTTCTGGTATAAAGCTGCATCGTTTGCGGGCGAACACTCGCCGCAAGTATCTGTCGAATTTTTTTCACACCGTTGCAAGGTAAAGTCCATGAGCGAACGTCCCGAAGAGCCAAGCCAGGCTTCTGACGCCGAAAGCCTGCTGCCGATCGATGAACATGTCGAAGAAGGGCATGACGCGGAAGGCCGCAAGGTCCGGCATCGTGGCATCTATCTGCTGCCCAACCTGTTCACCACGGCGAACCTGTTTGCCGGCTTCTATTCCATCATCAACTCGATGAGTGCCCAGAGCGCATTGGCGGCGGGTGATGCCGTAAATGCCAGCAAGTACTTCGGTTTTGCTGCCATCGCCATCTTCGTCGCCATGGTGCTTGATGGCCTGGATGGTCGTGTGGCGCGCATGACCAATACTCAAAGCGCCTTCGGTGCCGAGTACGACTCGTTGTCGGACATGGTTGCCTTTGGTGTCGCCCCGGCGCTGCTGGCGTTTGCCTGGGCGCTGGGTGACATGGGTAAGGTCGGCTGGATGGTGGCCTTTATCTATGTGGCGGGTGCGGCGTTGCGTCTGGCGCGCTTCAACACTCAGGTCGGTACTGCCGACAAGCGCTACTTCATTGGCCTGGCCAGCCCGGCTGCTGCGGGTGTGGTGGCGGGTATCGTCTGGGCGTTCAGTGACTACGGCATCCAGGGTTCGAAGATGTCGTTCCTGGTCGCCTTGATGGTCGCGGCAGCCGGCATGCTGATGGTCAGCAACATCAAGTACAACAGCTTCAAGGAGTTCGACCTCAAGGGGCGTGTGCCTTTCGTGGCTATTCTTGTGGTGGTGCTGGTGTTTGCGGTGGTGTTCAGCGACCCGCCGAGAATTCTATTGTTAGCTTTCCTGGTCTACGCCGCTTCCGGGCCAGTGCAGTACCTGCTGCATCTTCGCCGGGACAAAACATTGTCTTAATGTAATTTCCCCCATACTCCGCAGTCTATTGGTGCACCTGTCCTCCAATGCTGCGGAGTTGCCATGTTAATCAAGATCCCCAAAGCGTCCGATTGCCACGAATCGGATGTCACGCCTGAATCGTTCTACCTCTCTCGCCGCAGCTTGCTCGGTGGTGCGCTTGCCGGTATTGCCGCGAGCAGCTTGCCACGTTGGGCCAGTGCCGAAGAGGCGGCACGTTATGCCGATGTCGAGCCGGGCAGGGCGCCTGACTGGTTTACGCAAAAGCTTCCAGGCACCAAGTGGCTGGCTGTGACGGTCAAGGGCGAGGCCATCACGCCGTTCAAGGATGCAACCCACTACAACAACTTCTACGAGTTCGGCACAGACAAGGGCGATCCGGCGGCAAATGCGGGTTCGCTCAAGACTGAGCCCTGGAGTGTTGTGATTGATGGTGAAGTTGCGAAGCCGGGTCGCTACGCCTTGGAAGACTTCATGAAACCTTACGAATTGGAAGAGCGCGTCTACCGGCTGCGTTGCGTCGAAGCGTGGTCGATGGTGATTCCGTGGATCGGCTTTCCTGTTTCCGCCTTGCTCAAGCAGGTTGAGCCTACTTCAAAGGCGAAATTCATCCGCTTCGAAACCCTACAGGATCCAAAGAGCATGCCGGGGCAGCGCTCCAGTTTCGGCTTGATCGACTGGCCTTATATAGAAGGGCTGCGTCTGGACGAGGCGATGAATCCATTGGCGATCCTTGCCGTGGGCATGTACGGGCGGGAGTTGCCTAACCAGAACGGGGCGCCCCTGCGTTTGGTCGTGCCTTGGAAGTATGGCTTCAAGAGTGTGAAGTCGATTGTGCGGATCAGTCTTGTCAGCGAGCAACCTAAAACGACCTGGCAGAGTATTGCAGCCGATGAGTATGGGTTTTATGCGAATGTGAACCCTACGGTTGACCATCCGCGCTGGACCCAGGCACGGGAGCGTCGTCTACCGAGCGGCCTTTTCAGCCCGAACGTGCGTGAGACGCAGATGTTCAATGGCTACGCGGATGAGGTCGCTGCTCTCTATACGGGCCTCGACCTGAAGAAGAATTACTGATGCGCTATCCGATCTGGCGCATCGGCGTCTTTATAGCCGCCGCTGTCTGGCCGTTGTTCTGGCTCTATGAAGCCTGGAGTTTTGCCCTGGGGCCCGACCCGGGCAAGGTGCTGGTGGATCGCCTGGGTCTGGGCACCTTGATCCTGTTGCTGATCACGCTGGCGATGACACCGCTGCAGAAGCTCAGCGGTTGGGCGGGGTGGATCGCCGTGCGCCGGCAGCTGGGTTTGTGGTGCTTTGCCTATGTGGTGCTGCACCTGGCGGCTTATTGCGTATTTGTCCTTGGGCTTGACTGGTCGCAACTGGGCGTGGAGTTGCGTAAGCGTCCGTACATAATTGTCGGCGCCTTGGGGTTTTTGTCTCTACTGGTTTTGGCTCTGACCTCCAATCGTTACAGTCAGCGCCGGCTGGGCAGTCGCTGGAAGAAATTGCATCGCCTGGTGTACGTGATTCTAGGGCTCGGTTTGCTGCACATGCTGTGGATAGTGCGGGCTGATCTTAAGGAGTGGGCTATCTATGCTTCCATAGGTGCACTGCTTCTGTTGCTGCGCTTACCTCCAGTGATGCGTCGGATCCCGCGTCTTATTACTAAAAAAGCATCGCCAGCAACAAAAGCGTAATTAACCCTTGACGGCAGATTCTGTGCGCCTATAATTCGCCCCACTTCCGGCGCAGTCGAAACGGAAAACTTCTTGGTAAACAATGAGTTAAGTAAGTTTTGACAGTAAGTTGCTTCAGTTCATCGAGGCCAAAAGGGAGTTGAAAAAGAGGTGTTGACAGCAGCGTGTAACGCTGTAGAATTCGCCTCCCGCTTACGAGAGATCGCAAGCGCAAGTGGTTGAAGTTGTTGAAGAATTCTTCGAAAACTTCTGAAAATAACCGCTTGACAGCAAATGAGGCTGCTGTAGAATGCGCGCCTCGGTTGAGACGAATAGCTCTTAACCAACCGCTCTTTAACAACTGAATCAAGCAATTCGTGTGGGTGCTTGTGGAGTCAGACTGATAGTCAACAAGATTGTCAGCATCACAAGTTACTCCGCGAGAAATCAAAGATGTAACCAACGATTGCTGAGCCAAGTTTAGGGTTTCTTAAAAACCCAAAGATGTTTGAACTGAAGAGTTTGATCATGGCTCAGATTGAACGCTGGCGGCAGGCCTAACACATGCAAGTCGAGCGGTAGAGAGAAGCTTGCTTCTCTTGAGAGCGGCGGACGGGTGAGTAATGCCTAGGAATCTGCCTGGTAGTGGGGGATAACGTTCGGAAACGGACGCTAATACCGCATACGTCCTACGGGAGAAAGCAGGGGACCTTCGGGCCTTGCGCTATCAGATGAGCCTAGGTCGGATTAGCTAGTTGGTGAGGTAATGGCTCACCAAGGCGACGATCCGTAACTGGTCTGAGAGGATGATCAGTCACACTGGAACTGAGACACGGTCCAGACTCCTACGGGAGGCAGCAGTGGGGAATATTGGACAATGGGCGAAAGCCTGATCCAGCCATGCCGCGTGTGTGAAGAAGGTCTTCGGATTGTAAAGCACTTTAAGTTGGGAGGAAGGGCAGTTACCTAATACGTGATTGTTTTGACGTTACCGACAGAATAAGCACCGGCTAACTCTGTGCCAGCAGCCGCGGTAATACAGAGGGTGCAAGCGTTAATCGGAATTACTGGGCGTAAAGCGCGCGTAGGTGGTTTGTTAAGTTGGATGTGAAATCCCCGGGCTCAACCTGGGAACTGCATTCAAAACTGACTGACTAGAGTGTGGTAGAGGGTGGTGGAATTTCCTGTGTAGCGGTGAAATGCGTAGATATAGGAAGGAACACCAGTGGCGAAGGCGACCACCTGGACCAACACTGACACTGAGGTGCGAAAGCGTGGGGAGCAAACAGGATTAGATACCCTGGTAGTCCACGCCGTAAACGATGTCAACTAGCCGTTGGGAGCCTTGAGCTCTTAGTGGCGCAGCTAACGCATTAAGTTGACCGCCTGGGGAGTACGGCCGCAAGGTTAAAACTCAAATGAATTGACGGGGGCCCGCACAAGCGGTGGAGCATGTGGTTTAATTCGAAGCAACGCGAAGAACCTTACCAGGCCTTGACATCCAATGAACTTTCCAGAGATGGATTGGTGCCTTCGGGAACATTGAGACAGGTGCTGCATGGCTGTCGTCAGCTCGTGTCGTGAGATGTTGGGTTAAGTCCCGTAACGAGCGCAACCCTTGTCCTTAGTTACCAGCACGTTATGGTGGGCACTCTAAGGAGACTGCCGGTGACAAACCGGAGGAAGGTGGGGATGACGTCAAGTCATCATGGCCCTTACGGCCTGGGCTACACACGTGCTACAATGGTCGGTACAGAGGGTTGCCAAGCCGCGAGGTGGAGCTAATCCCAGAAAACCGATCGTAGTCCGGATCGCAGTCTGCAACTCGACTGCGTGAAGTCGGAATCGCTAGTAATCGCGAATCAGAATGTCGCGGTGAATACGTTCCCGGGCCTTGTACACACCGCCCGTCACACCATGGGAGTGGGTTGCACCAGAAGTAGCTAGTCTAACCTTCGGGAGGACGGTTACCACGGTGTGATTCATGACTGGGGTGAAGTCGTAACAAGGTAGCCGTAGGGGAACCTGCGGCTGGATCACCTCCTTAATCGACGACATCAGCTGCTCCATAAGTTCCCACACGAATTGCTTGATTCATTGAAGAAGACGAAAAGAAGCAGCCCGAAATTGGGTCTGTAGCTCAGTTGGTTAGAGCGCACCCCTGATAAGGGTGAGGTCGGCAGTTCGAATCTGCCCAGACCCACCAATTTTGTGTGGGAAACGCCTGTAGAAATACGGGGCCATAGCTCAGCTGGGAGAGCGCCTGCCTTGCACGCAGGAGGTCAACGGTTCGATCCCGTTTGGCTCCACCACTACTGCTTCTGTTTGTAGAAAGCTTAGAAATGAGCATTCCATCGTTGTGATGGTGAATGTTGATTTCTAGTCTTTGACTAGTTCGTTCTTTAAAAATTTGGGTATGTGATAGAAAGATAGACTGAACGTTACTTTCACTGGTAACGGCTCAGGCTAAGGTAAAATTTGTGAGTCGCTCTTAATTGAGTATGATCGAATTTTCGGCGAATGTTGTCTTCACAGTATAACCAGATTGCTTGGGGTTATATGGTCAAGTGAAGAAGCGCATACGGTGGATGCCTTGGCAGTCAGAGGCGATGAAAGACGTGGTAGCCTGCGAAAAGCTTCGGGGAGTCGGCAAACAGACTTTGATCCGGAGATGTCTGAATGGGGGAACCCAGCCATCATAAGATGGTTACCTTACACTGAATACATAGGTGTATGGAGCGAACCAGGGGAACTGAAACATCTAAGTACCCTGAGGAAAAGAAATCAACCGAGATTCCCTTAGTAGTGGCGAGCGAACGGGGACTAGCCCTTAAGTGGCTTTGAGATTAGCGGAACGCTCTGGAAAGTGCGGCCATAGTGGGTGATAGCCCTGTACGCGAAAATCTCTTAGTCATGAAATCGAGTAGGACGGAGCACGAGAAACTTTGTCTGAATATGGGGGGACCATCCTCCAAGGCTAAATACTACTGACTGACCGATAGTGAACTAGTACCGTGAGGGAAAGGCGAAAAGAACCCCGGAGAGGGGAGTGAAATAGATCCTGAAACCGTATGCGTACAAGCAGTGGGAGCCCACTTTGTTGGGTGACTGCGTACCTTTTGTATAATGGGTCAGCGACTTATTTTCAGTGGCGAGCTTAACCGAATAGGGGAGGCGTAGCGAAAGCGAGTCTTAATAGGGCGTCTAGTCGCTGGGAATAGACCCGAAACCGGGCGATCTATCCATGGGCAGGTTGAAGGTTGGGTAACACTAACTGGAGGACCGAACCGACTACCGTTGAAAAGTTAGCGGATGACCTGTGGATCGGAGTGAAAGGCTAATCAAGCTCGGAGATAGCTGGTTCTCCTCGAAAGCTATTTAGGTAGCGCCTCATGTATCACTGTAGGGGGTAGAGCACTGTTTCGGCTAGGGGGTCATCCCGACTTACCAAACCGATGCAAACTCCGAATACCTACAAGTGCCGAGCATGGGAGACACACGGCGGGTGCTAACGTCCGTCGTGAAAAGGGAAACAACCCAGACCGTCAGCTAAGGTCCCAAAGTTATGGTTAAGTGGGAAACGATGTGGGAAGGCTTAGACAGCTAGGAGGTTGGCTTAGAAGCAGCCACCCTTTAAAGAAAGCGTAATAGCTCACTAGTCGAGTCGGCCTGCGCGGAAGATGTAACGGGGCTCAAACCATACACCGAAGCTACGGGTATCACGTAAGTGATGCGGTAGAGGAGCGTTCTGTAAGCCTGTGAAGGTGAGTTGAGAAGCTTGCTGGAGGTATCAGAAGTGCGAATGCTGACATGAGTAACGACAATGGGTGTGAAAAACACCCACGCCGAAAGACCAAGGTTTCCTGCGCAACGTTAATCGACGCAGGGTTAGTCGGTCCCTAAGGCGAGGCTGAAAAGCGTAGTCGATGGAAAACAGGTTAATATTCCTGTACTTCTGGTTATTGCGATGGAGGGACGGAGAAGGCTAGGCCAGCTTGGCGTTGGTTGTCCAAGTTTAAGGTGGTAGGCTGGAATCTTAGGTAAATCCGGGATTCTAAGGCCGAGAGCTGATGACGAGTTGTCTTTTAGATGACGAAGTGGTTGATGCCATGCTTCCAAGAAAAGCTTCTAAGCTTCAGGTAACCAGGAACCGTACCCCAAACCGACACAGGTGGTTGGGTAGAGAATACCAAGGCGCTTGAGAGAACTCGGGTGAAGGAACTAGGCAAAATGGCACCGTAACTTCGGGAGAAGGTGCGCCGGTGAGGGTGAAGGACTTGCTCCGTAAGCTCATGCCGGTCGAAGATACCAGGCCGCTGCGACTGTTTATTAAAAACACAGCACTCTGCAAACACGAAAGTGGACGTATAGGGTGTGACGCCTGCCCGGTGCCGGAAGGTTAATTGATGGGGTTAGCTAACGCGAAGCTCTTGATCGAAGCCCCGGTAAACGGCGGCCGTAACTATAACGGTCCTAAGGTAGCGAAATTCCTTGTCGGGTAAGTTCCGACCTGCACGAATGGCGTAACGATGGCGGCGCTGTCTCCACCCGAGACTCAGTGAAATTGAAATCGCTGTGAAGATGCAGTGTATCCGCGGCTAGACGGAAAGACCCCGTGAACCTTTACTATAGCTTTGCACTGGACTTTGAATTTGCTTGTGTAGGATAGGTGGGAGGCTTTGAAGCGTGGACGCCAGTTCGCGTGGAGCCAACCTTGAAATACCACCCTGGCAACTTTGAGGTTCTAACTCAGGTCCGTTATCCGGATCGAGGACAGTGTATGGTGGGTAGTTTGACTGGGGCGGTCTCCTCCTAAAGAGTAACGGAGGAGTACGAAGGTGCGCTCAGACCGGTCGGAAATCGGTCGTAGAGTATAAAGGCAAAAGCGCGCTTGACTGCGAGACAGACACGTCGAGCAGGTACGAAAGTAGGTCTTAGTGATCCGGTGGTTCTGTATGGAAGGGCCATCGCTCAACGGATAAAAGGTACTCCGGGGATAACAGGCTGATACCGCCCAAGAGTTCATATCGACGGCGGTGTTTGGCACCTCGATGTCGGCTCATCACATCCTGGGGCTGAAGCCGGTCCCAAGGGTATGGCTGTTCGCCATTTAAAGTGGTACGCGAGCTGGGTTTAGAACGTCGTGAGACAGTTCGGTCCCTATCTGCCGTGGACGTTTGAGATTTGAGAGGGGCTGCTCCTAGTACGAGAGGACCGGAGTGGACGAACCTCTGGTGTTCCGGTTGTCACGCCAGTGGCATTGCCGGGTAGCTATGTTCGGAATAGATAACCGCTGAAAGCATCTAAGCGGGAAACTAGCCTCAAGATGAGATCTCACTGGGACCTTGAGTCCCCTGAAGGGCCGTCGAAGACTACGACGTTGATAGGTTGGGTGTGTAAGCGCTGTGAGGCGTTGAGCTAACCAATACTAATTGCCCGTGAGGCTTGACCATATAACACCCAAGCAATTTGACTACTCCTGACTTTAAAAAAGCAGAAGCATCAGATTGCGGTGTGTGAAGACGCAATGAACCGAAAGTTCGATACTCACAAAACACCGAATTCTATCCCATACCCAATTTGCTGAAGCGAGGCCATCTGGCCACGACTCAGTACCCGAATTTCTTGACGACCATAGAGCATTGGAACCACCTGATCCCATCCCGAACTCAGTAGTGAAACGATGCATCGCCGATGGTAGTGTGGGGTTTCCCCATGTGAGAGTAGGTCATCGTCAAGATTAAATTCCGAAACCCCATTTGCGAAAGCAGGTGGGGTTTTGTTTTGGGCGGTCGAAAAGTGCCAAGACGCTCATTGCAGTGGCCTTCAGTGCTAAAGTCCACGCCTCGATTCTTGCTTTCCCAAGGAAACCGTTATGCCGGGTGCGACGTCCCTCAGCGCTGGATTCATGGTGGTTCACGGTAACCGCCTGGACGAGTTGCGCAGCCTGGTAGTCAGCTGGATGCGCCGTTATCCCCTGGCGCCCTTGGAAAACGAAATCGCTCTGGTCCAAAGCAACGGCATCGCCCAATGGCTCAAGCTCGCCTTGGCCGAAGATCCGCAAGAGGACGATATGGGCGGCTGTGGTATTGCAGCGGCAATCGATGTGCAACTGCCCGGCAGCTTCATGTGGCAGCTCTATCGCATGGTCCTGGGTCGTGACGAAATCCCCCCTAAGTCTTTGCTTGATAAGGCACCGCTGACGTGGCGACTCATGCGCCTGCTCCCGCAGCTTATCGACCAACCCCATTTCGAGCCGCTGCAACGCTTCCTGACTCACGACACTGACCTGCGCAAGCGCTACCAGCTCGCCGAGCGCCTGGCCGACCTCTTCGACCAATACCAGGTGTATCGTGCCGATTGGCTGGAAGACTGGGCCGCAGGGCGCCATCAGTTACGCAATGGACGCGGCGAATCCAAACCCCTTAACACTGCGAACTGTTGGCAGGCCGAGTTATGGCGCGCGTTGCTGCTCGACGTAGGCGCGCAGGGCATGGCCGAGAGTCGTGCCGGCGTTCATCAGCGTTTTATCGAGCGCATCAACACGCTCGAGCAAGCGCCGCCTGGCCTGCCTTCCCGCGTGATCGTCTTCGGCATTTCATCACTGCCCGCCCAAGCGCTTGAAGCCCTGGCGGGCCTGGCCCGTTTCAGCCAAGTGCTGCTATGCGTGCACAACCCTTGCCGCCATCATTGGTCAGACATCGTGGCCGACAAGGACCTGCTGCGTAACGAATACAAGCGCCAAGCGCGCAAGGCGGGCATGCCAGTCACCATCGACCCACAAACTCTGCACCAACATGCCCATCCGCTGCTCGCCGCCTGGGGCAAGCAGGGCCGTGACTACATCAGCCTGTTGGACAGTTACGACGACCCCAATAGCTACCGCGCCGCCTTCCGTGATGGGCGTATCGACCTGTTCAGCGACAGCCAGCCCACCACGCTGCTCAACCAGCTTCAGGACGATATCCTTGAACTGCGCCCACTCGACGAAACCCGCGAACGCTGGGCTGCAGTCGACCTGAAGCGCGACTCATCCATTCGCTTTCACATTGCCCACAGCGCCCAACGCGAAGTGGAAATTCTCCACGACCAATTGCTTCAACGCTTCAGCGCCGATCCCACCTTGCGCCCTCGGGACATCATCGTCATGGTCCCCAATGTCGACAGCTATGCGCCGCACATTCGCGCGGTTTTCGGCCAACTGGAAAGAAACGACCCACGCTTCATTCCGTTCACCCTGACAGACCAAGGCCAACGCGGTCGTGACCCGCTGCTGATTGCCGTCGAGCACCTGCTCAAGCTCCCCGACAGCCGCTTCCCCGTCAGCGAGATTCTCGACCTGTTGGATGTTCCCGCCCTGCGCGAACGTTTCGCCATCAATGAACGCGACCTGCCGACGCTGCACCGCTGGATTGAAGGCGCGGGTATCCGCTGGGGTCTCAACGCCGAGCAGCGTGCAGGCCTGGGGCTGCCCGAGGCGCTGGAGCAGAACAGTTGGCGATTCGGCCTGCGACGGATGCTGCTGGGTTACGCCGTCGGCACCGGTGTCGCGTGCGATGGCATCGAGCCCTACGACGAGATCGGTGGGCTCGATGCGGCGCTGATCGGCCCACTGGTCGCCTTGCTCGACGCATTAAACGACGCCCATCAAGCGCTGTCACAACCAGCCCCTCCCCACGAATGGGGCGAGCGTCTGCAACGCTTGATGCAGCAGTTTTTCATGCCCAGCAGCGAGCACGATGACTACCTGTTGGGTCAACTCGAACAGTTAAGAGAAACCTGGCTGGAAACCTGCGAGTCTGTTGGCCTGCAGGACGAGTTACCGCTCACTGTAGTTCGCGAGGCGTGGTTAGCCGGGCTTGACCAAGGCCGCCTGTCCCAGCGCTTCCTCGCGGGTGCGGTCAATTTTTGTACCCTGATGCCCATGCGCGCAATCCCGTTCAAGCTGGTCTGCCTGCTCGGTATGAACGACGGTGACTACCCGCGTGCCCAGCCCCCGCTGGACTTTGACCTGATGGGCAGCGACTACCGGCCCGGCGATCGTTCCCGCCGTGAGGACGACCGCTACCTGCTGCTCGAAGCCCTGCTTTCCGCGCGCGACCAGCTCTATATCAGCTGGGTCGGCCGCAGCATTCGCGACAACAGTGAGCGCCCGGCCTCGGTGCTGATCGGCCAACTGCGCGACCATCTCGCCAGCGGCTGGCATAACGCCGATAGCCAAGAACCCCTGATCGAAGCGATGACCCAGGAACACCCGCTCCAACCGTTCAGCGCCCGCTACTTCCATGAAGGCGACCCGCTGTTCAGTTACGCCCGCGAATGGCAACTGCTGCACGAAGCGCCGGCCGCAATGGCCCACGACCACGCGCTGGCACCGCACCATCAGGAAGAGCCCCTGAGCCTAGGCCAGTTGCAGGATTTCCTGCGCAATCCGGTAAAGCATTTCTTCAGCCAACGCCTGAAAGTGTTCTTCGAAGCTGCCGAAGTACCGCTGGCCGACGAAGAACCCTTCGTCCTCGACGCACTGCAACGCTACAGCCTCAGCGACAGTCTGCTGAGCGCCGCACTGGCCCGGCCCGACCAGCTTGATCAGGCCCTCAACGCCCAAGCTTTACGCCTGCAAGGCAGTGGCCTGCTGCCTATGGTCGGTTTCGGCGAATGCCTGCGCAATGAGCTGATCGAGCCGTTGCCGGATCTGTTGCAGCGCTACCAACACCTCCTGGCGCTTTGGCCAACCCCGCACGCCGGCGCGGAACCGATCAGTTTCGAGTACCAAGGCATTCAGCTTGAAGGCTGGATCAGCGGCCTGCATCGACGCAGTGATGGCGGATTGTTAAGCGTGACCACCATTCCCAACAGCATCGGTTCGATCAAGACGCGCAAGTGGCACCGGCTGATTCGGCCCTGGGTCAATCACGTGGTCGCCTGTGCGTGTGGCGTGCCGTTGAGCACCGGGCTGGTGGCCAGTGACGACACCTTGCTGCTGGCCCCACTGGACACCGCCACCGCGCAGCATATCCTCGCCGACCTGCTGCTCGCCTGGCACACCGGCATGAGCAAACCGCTGCCCGTCGCGGTAAAAACCGCCTTTGCCTGGCTCGGCCAGACCGACCCCGCCAAGGCCCACGCTGCTGCCAGCAAAGCCTACGAGGGCGACGGCATCACCACCGACGGTGAGCGCCGTGAAACGCCCGCGCTCACTCGTCAGTTCCCCGACTACGCCACGCTGGTCGCCAGCGAAGAATTCGAAGGTTGGTGCGAAACCCTGTATCGCCCCCTGATCAGCGCCCCCTGGCGTTCACTGTCCAGCGCGGAGGCCGGCGCATGAGTAACAAGCCCTTGGCCCTGGCCTTCCCGCTCAAAGGCAGCCAACTGATCGAAGCCAGCGCCGGCACCGGCAAAACTTTCACGATTTCGGCCTTGTACCTGCGCCTGGTCCTCGGCAACGGTGGTGAGGAGTCTGGCTTCGGCCGCGAACTGCTGCCGCCGCAGATTCTGGTGGTGACCTTCACCGACGCCGCCACCAAGGAGTTGCGTGAACGTATCCGTATCCGCCTGGCCGAAGCGGCGCGGTTCTTCCGTGGCGAAATCGAGCCGCCTGACGCCTTGATCGCCGACCTGCGTAATCAATACCCCGAGGAGCAGTGGCCCGCCTGCGCTAATCGCTTGGACATCGCTGCGCAATGGATGGACGAAGCGGCCGTCTCGACGATCCACAGTTGGTGCCAGCGTATGCTGCGCGAGCACGCCTTCGACAGCGGCAGCCTGTTTACCCAGACCCTGGAGACCGATCACAGCGACCTGCTCGGTGAAGTGCTGCGCGACTACTGGCGCTTGTTCTGCTACCCGATGCACGACGACGCACTCAACTGGGTGCGCAGCAACTGGGGGGGGCCGGCCGCGTTGATGCCACGGGTGCGCGCGCTGTTCGGCAGTGAGCGACCCGCCGAGGACAGCCGCAAGCCGGCCGACATGATCACCGCCTGCCTGCAGGAGCGCCGCGAGGCGTTGACCCGCATCAAGGCGCCTTGGCTGCAATGGGCCGCCGAGCTGCGCGAGCTGTGCCTGCAAGCCGTTGCTGCCAAGGCGGTCGATGGGCGCAAAATGCAGGCGCGTTACTTCGAGCCCTGGTTCGAAAAAATCAGCGCCTGGGCCGCCGACGAAACCCTGGAACAACTGGATATCGGCACCGGCTTTATCCGGCTGACCCCCGACGGCATGGCCGAAGCCTGGAAAGGCGAGCCGCCACGGCATCCCGGCATCGACGCCATGGCCGGCCTCAAAGCCGCCCTTGACGCACTGCCCACCCCGGACGCCGCTGTGTTGCAACACGCCGCCGCCTGGGTGGGCAAGCGCTTCGAAGAAGAGAAGCGGCGCCGCGCCGAAATGGGCTTCGACGACATGCTGATCCGCCTCAACGCCGCGCTCCAGGCCGACGGTGGCGAGCGCCTCGCCAGTGTGATCCGCGAGCAATTCCCGGTGGCCTTGATCGATGAATTCCAAGACACCGACCCCGTGCAATACAGCATCTTCGACAGCATTTACCGCATCGAAGAAAACCACCTGGACAGCGGCCTGTTCCTGATCGGCGACCCCAAACAGGCGATCTACGCCTTCCGCGGCGCGGATATCTACACCTACCTGCGCGCCCGGCAGTCCACCACCGGGCGCCATCACACCCTGGGCACCAACTTTCGCTCCAGCCATGCGATGGTCGAAGCGGTGAACCATGTGTTCCAGCGTGCAGAAACCGGCCGGGGCGCCTTCCTGTTTCGTGAGCCCGACGGCCATAACCCGGTGCCGTTTCACCCGGTGCTGTCCCAGGGCCGCAAGGAACAGCTGCAGGTCGACGGCCAAACGCTGCCGGCGATGAACCTTTGGCACCTGCCCACCGACCAGCCGATTTCCAATGTGCTGTATCGCCAGCAACTGGCCGCCGCCTGCGCCACGCACATCGTCGCGTTGCTCAATGGCGGGCAGCAAGGCAGCGCGGGTTTTGTCAAAGACAACACCTTCAACGGCGTGCTGCCGTCAGACATCGCCATCCTCGTGCGAGACGGCAAGGAAGCCCAGGCCGTGCGCGCCGAGTTGGCGGCGCGGGGCGTGCGCAGCGTGTACCTGTCGGATAAAGACTCGGTCTTCGCCGCCCAGCAAGCCCACGACCTGCTGGCCTGGCTCAAGGCCTGCGCCGAACCGGACGTCGAACGCCCGCTGCGCGCGGCCCTTGCCTGTGTCACCTTGAACTTGTCATTGGCGGAGCTGGAGCGTCTGAACCAGGACGAACTGGCGTGGGAAAGCCGCGTGATGCAGTTCCGTGGCTACCGCACGATCTGGCGCACCCAAGGCGTGCTGCCGATGCTGCGCCGCCTGCTGCATGACTTCAAGCTGCCGCAAACCCTGATCGCCCGCAGCGATGGCGAGCGAGTGCTGACCAACCTGTTGCACCTCAGCGAACTGCTGCAACAGGCGGCGTCGGAACTGGACGGCGAGCAGGCGTTGATTCGCCATCTTGCCGAGCACCTGGCGCTGTCGGGTCAGGCCGGTGAAGAGCAGATCCTGCGCCTGGAAAGCGATGAGCAACTGGTCAAGGTGGTGACGATCCACAAATCCAAGGGCCTGGAATACGACCTGGTGTTCCTGCCCTTCATCTGTTCGGCCAAACCGGTGGACGGCACGCGTTTGCCGCTGCATTACCACGACGAGCAGGGTAAATCCCACGTCAGCCTGCGGCCCACTGCAGAGTTGATCGCCCAGGCCGACGATGAGCGCCTGGCCGAAGACCTGCGCTTGCTGTATGTCGCCCTGACCCGCGCCAAACACGCCTGCTGGCTGGGCATCGCCGACCTCAAGCGCGGCAACAGCAGCAGCTCCGTGCTGCACCTTTCGGCGCTGGGCTATTTGCTCGGCGCCGGTGCACCGCTGGGGGCGTCCGCCGATCTGGCGCGCTGGTTGATGGCGCTGCAGGAAGGCTGCCCGACCATCAGCTATGCCCATGTGCCGCAAGCGCAAGACACTGTGTTTCATCCACCGCGCAACGACGCCACCTTGCTGGCCCCGCTGCTGCCTAAACGCAAGGCCGCAGAAAACTGGTGGATTGCCTCCTACAGCGCCTTGCGCATTGGCGATAGCATGAGCGCCGCCAATCTCGAAGCGCCTGAAAGCCCACAGGCCCAGAAACTCTTCGATGACGAACGCCTTGATCCCGATGCACCACGGGAAGTGGCGGCGTCCGGCGGCGATATTCATCGTTTCCCACGCGGTCCCAATCCAGGCACCTTCCTTCACGGCTTGTTGGAATGGGCCGGTGAAGAAGGCTTCAACCTGAGCCCCGAGGCCATCGAAAAGGCCGTCGGCGCCCGCTGTAACCGCCGCCATTGGGAAGGCTGGATCATCACCCTCAGCGCCTGGCTTGGCCACGTGTTGCAAACGCCGCTGCCTGTGTACGACGCCCGCGTCAGCCTCAGCGCCCTGCAGCAGTACCAGATCGAAATGGAGTTCTGGTTCGCCAGCCATAAAGTCGACGTGCTCGCCCTCGACAAGCTGGTGTGCCAGTACACCCACCACGGCGTCTCCCGCGTGGCGGCCGAACCGGTGTTGCTCAACGGTATGTTCAAGGGCTTTATCGACCTGACCTTCGAGCACGACGGTCGCTATTACGTGGCTGACTACAAATCCAACTGGCTCGGCCCTGACGATTCGGCCTACACCCTGGAAGCCATGGAACAGTCGATCCTCGAGCATCGGTACGACCTGCAATACGTACTTTACCTGCTGGCCCTGCATCGCCAACTCAAGGCGCGCCTGCCCGATTACGACTACGAACGCCACATCGGCGGCGCCCTGTACCTGTTCCTGCGCGGTACGCAATCGGTGAGCCAGGGCGCGTATTTCACCCGGCCACCGCGAGAACTGATCGAAGGGCTGGACCTGTTGTTCCAAGGCAAGCCGATCCCGCCCAAAGCCGAGCCCGCCTGGGAACAAGGAGTGCTGCTATGAGCCTGTCGCCGTTACTGCCGCAAGAGCTGACACCCCTCAGCCGCGCCGCCGACCTGGTGCAATTGCTCGAGCGTTGGGTCGAGCGTGGTTGGCTACGGGCCCTGGACAAAGCCTTCGTCGGCTTCCTGCATGAGCTTGACCCACAAGCCGATCCCTTGGTGTTGCTGGCGGCGGCGTTGACCAGCCACCAATTGGGTCACGGCCATGTGTGCCTCGACCTGTTCGAAACCCTCAAGGCGCCGGACTTTGCCTTGTCGCTGCCGCCTGAAGGCGACCTGCAAACCGGCGCGATGCTGTTGCCGTCGCAATTGCTCGAAGGTTTGGACGGCGCCCCCTGGTGTCATGCCCTGGCTGCCAGCCCCTTGGTCGCGCTGGCCGTCGATGGCAGTGAGTCGGCCCGAAGCCGTCCGTTGGTGCTGTCCGGAAAGCGCCTCTATCTGCGCCGCTATTGGGCGTATGAACGGCGCATCGACAGCGCCTTGCGCCTGCGGCTGGCCAGCCACGAAAGCGTCGCCACCGATTTGCCGCAGCGGCTCAATGGTTTGTTCGATCAACCGGCGCCCGATGGCGTGATCGACTGGCAAAAACTGGCCTGTGCCCTGGCCACCCGTGGCGCGTTCAGCATCGTCACGGGCGGCCCCGGCACCGGCAAGACCACCACCGTGGTGCGCCTGCTCGCGCTGTTGCAGGCGCCGGCCGTGGAAAGCGGCAATCCCTTGCGTATCCGCCTGGCCGCGCCCACCGGTAAAGCCGCTGCCCGTCTCACCGAGTCCATCAGCCAGCAAGTGCTGTCGCTGAAAGTGCCCGACACTGTGCGTGAAAAAATCCCGACCCAGGTCACCACGGTTCACCGCTTGCTGGGCAGTCGCCCGGGTACTCGGCATTTTCGTCATCACGTCGGCAACCCATTGCCGCTGGATGTGCTGGTGGTGGACGAAGCGTCGATGATCGACCTGGAAATGATGGCCAACCTGCTCGACGCCTTGCCACCCCATGCTCGCCTGGTGCTGCTGGGTGACAAGGACCAGCTCGCTTCGGTAGAGGCGGGCGCGGTGCTCGGCGATTTGTGCCGCGACGCCGAGGCCGGTTGGTACAGCCCGGCCACGCGCCAATGGCTGCAAGCGGTCAGCGCTGAAAATCTCGCCGACAGCGGTTTGCAGGAGGACCTCGACGGAACTCATCCCCTGGCCCAGCAGGTGGTGATGCTGCGCTACTCGCGGCGTTTCGGCGAGGGCAGCGGCATCGGCCAACTGGCGCGCTGGGTGAACCAGCAGAACGCTGAGCAAGCGCGCAAGCTGCTGGCCGCGCGCAGTCATGACGACCTGTTCTGCCTCAGCCTCAAGGGCGAGCATGATCATGCCCTTGAGCGCCTGGTACTGGACGGGCAGGGCGCCGGCGCCCAGGGCTATCGCTATTACCTGAACCTGCTGCACTCGGCGCGGCCTGCACTGAACACCCCGCGTGACGACCACGCCTGGACCCACTGGGCGCAACAACTGCTGCAAGCCTTCGACGCGTTCCAGCTGCTCTGCGCGGTGCGCAAAGGCCCGTGGGGCGTCGAAGGCTTGAACCTGCGCATCACCGCCGCCTTGCGCAAGGTGCGGCTGATCGAAGGCGACGAGCAGTGGTATGAAGGCCGCCCGGTGTTGATGACTCGTAACGACTACGGCCTGGGCCTGATGAACGGTGATATCGGCATCGCCTTGAAATTGCCCGAAAGCGACGGCGGGCCCCAGGTGCTGCGCGTGGCTTTCCCGCGCAATGACGGCCAGGGGGGCGTGCGCTTCGTGCTGCCCAGCCGGCTCAACGACGTGGAAACCGTGTATGCCATGACCGTGCACAAATCCCAGGGGTCAGAGTTCACTCACACCGCGCTGATCCTGCCGGACGCGCTGAACCCGGTGCTGACCAAAGAACTCATCTACACCGGTATCACGCGTGCCAAGCGCTGGTTCAGCCTGATCGAACCCCGTGCCGGAGTCTTTGAGGAAGCCGTACGGCGCAGGGTCAAACGCTTGAGCGGGCTGATGCTGGAGTTGGACGCCACGCCCGCAGAAGCTGACTGAGTGGTCATGTAAGATTTCTGATTCAGATGACTGATTTTTCTGAAAAAATAGTCAGCCCCGCGAAAACCCGTGCGTCGTGGGATTTTCCGCCGCTGTGCTATCGTTGCGGCATTACCTTGAAATTTCTTGAGAGAATTGCTGCATGAACGTGGCTGTCTCGCTCACCGAGCGTAGTTTGAGCTGGAGACGCCTGCTGCGGGTGGCGGTGCTATGCCTGCTCGCCCCGCAGGCATGGGCTCAAACATCCAGCCTGGCTGAACAGCGCGCCCAGGCGGTGACCCAAGTCGTGCTAGGTATCCTCAGTTACGCCCGCTGGCCGGTGGAGCCTGCGCAACTGCGCTTGTGCATCGTCGGGCCTACCCAATACACCGACGACCTGATCAAAGGCACCACCCAGGCGACCGGCCGTCCGGTGACGGTGCGCCGCCTGCTGGCGAGCCATCCCGATATCGTCAGTGCCTGCGACGCCGTTTACATCGGCAAACTCAGCGCTGACGAACGCAGCGCATTGTTTACCTCATTGATAGGCCATCCGGTGCTCAGCATCAGCGAAGGCGGTGACCAATGCACCGTGGGTAGCCTGTTCTGCCTGCGGGTGAGCGATGCGCAAGTGTCGTTCGAGGTGAACCTGGACTCCGTCGCCCGCAGCGGCGTACGCATTCACCCCAGCGTGCTGCAACTGTCGCGCCGTCGAGCGCCGGCGCCATGAAGCCTGCTAAGGCGCGGCCGACCCTGGGTTCGGTCATCGGCCGGGGGCACCTGATTCTGGCGTTGGTGGCGGTGACCCTGGCCAGTGTGTCCCTGACCCTGCTCGGCGTGCTGGCGCTACGCGTGTACGCCGAACATAACCTGCACTTGATCGCCCGCTCGATCAATTACACCGTGGAAGCGGCGGTGGTGTTCGACGACAGTGCCGCAGCCACCGAAGCCCTCAGCCTGATTGCCCAGGCCGAAGAAGTGGCCCAGGCCGAAGTCTTCGATGCAAATGGCAAGCTACTGGCGCAGTGGGTCCGGCCGAACACCGGCATGTTGTCACGGGTTGAGCTGGAGCTGGCGCATGCCTTGCTCGAACAGCCCATCAGCCAACCGATCCTCCATCAAGGGCAAACGGTCGGCAGCATCCACCTGACCGGGCATGGCGGCAGCCTGCTGCGCTTCCTGCTTAGCGGCCTGGCGGGCATTGTGATCTGCACCGCGCTCAGCGCCTGGGTCGCGTTGCACCTGGCGCGGCGCCTGTTGAACGGTATCACCGGGCCGCTTAAAAGCCTCGCCGCCGTGGCCCACGCTGCGCGCAGCGAACGTGACTTCGACCGCCGCGTGCCGCCGGCGCAGATCGCTGAACTCGACAGTCTGGGCAGCGACTTCAACGCCCTGCTTGGTGAGATGGAAGCCTGGCAGAACCACCTGCAAAGCGAAAACGAAACCCTTGCCCACCAGGCCAGCCACGACAGCCTCACCGGCCTGCCCAACCGTGCGTTCTTCGAAGGCCGGTTGATTCGTGCCTTGCGCAGCGCCGCCAAGACCAATGAGCGGGTGGCGGTGCTGTTTCTCGACAGCGATCGTTTCAAAGACATCAACGATAACTTCGGCCACGCCGCCGGCGATGCGGTGCTGATGGCCGTCGCCGAGCACGTGCGTGCACAACTGCGCGAAGACGACTTGGTGGCCCGGCTGGGCGGCGATGAGTTCGCCGTGCTGCTCGCGCCGCTGCACAAAGCCGAAGATGCACAGCGCATCGCCGACAAGATCATTGCCAGCATGGACGCGCCGATCCCACTGCCCGGCAACACTCAGGTGGTGACCTCCCTCAGTATCGGCATCGCCATTTATCCCGAGCATGGCGCCACGCCCGGCACCCTGCTCAATGCCGCCGACGCGGCGATGTACCAGGCCAAACGGCTGTCCTCGGGCAGCCGGCAAACGGCGGAGTCGGAGCATTCCGTCGTTAATGTCCAACACAGGAGCTGATCCCTTGTTTTCTAACCTACGCGTTCTATTCATCACCTTGCTCGTCGCCTGCCTGGCCCTCGGCGGCTGCCAGACCCCACCGGCCAAAGGCCTGACCCCGGCGCAAGTCACCGTGCTCAAACAGCAGGGTTTCGAGCTGACTGACGAAGGCTGGGCCTTCGGCCTGTCTGGCAAGGTGCTGTTTGGCAGCGACGTCGAAAGCCTCAACAAGGCCAGCACCGACATCGTCGAGCGCATCGGCAAGGCCCTGGTGGGCGCAGGCATCGAACGCGTACGCGTCGACGGCCACACCGACGCGTCGGGCAAAGAGATCTACAACCAGACCTTGTCCCTGCGCCGCGCCAAAAGCGTGGGCGAGGTGCTGACCCGGGTGGGCATGAAAGAACAAAACATCCAACTGCGCGGCCTGGGCAGCAGCGAGCCGGTGGCGGCAAATACAACCACGGCGGGGCGCACCGAGAACCGTCGCGTGTCGATCGTAGTCATCGCGGACTAAAGCATTTCCCCCACCTCAACCTGAAATGCACTCCAAATGTGGGAGGGGGCTTGCCCCCGATTGCGGCATGTCAGCCACTACATCGGGTGACTGACACTCCGCCATCGGGAGCAAGCCCCCTCCCACATTTGCGCTTGTGCGGTGCTATCAATCGGCAAACCGCATCTGCCGCGTTTCCCCCATCAACAACCCCCGATTCTGCTCCGTCACCTCGCGGATGTAGTCCCACAACAACGTAATCCGCTTCAACTTGCGCAAATCTTCCCGGCAATACATCCAGAACTGCCGCGTAATCGCGATCTGCTCCCCCAGCACCGGCAGCAACCGTGGGTCCTGCGCCGCCAGAAAGCACGGCAATATCGCCATCGACCGCCCCTGCTGCGCCGCCACGTACTGGGCAATCACACTGGTGCTGCGCAGGCTGGCGCTGGCGCCGGGCACTACATTTGCCAGGTACAGCAGCTCCGAGCTGAACGCCAAATCATCCACATAGCTGATAAACGGATGCTCGGCCAGATCCGCCGGGCGTTGGATCGGCGGGTGTTGGTCGAGGTAGTCCTGGGTTGCGTACAACTGCAGTTTGTAGTCGCACAGTTTGCAGCACACATAGGGCCCGTGTTCCGGGCGCTCCAGGGCGATGACGATGTCGGCTTCGCGCTTGGACAGGCTGATGAAGTGCGGCAGGGGGAGGATGTCGACCGAGATCGCCGGGTAGGTATCGACGAAATGACTCAGTTGCGGGGTGATGAAAAAACTGCCGAAGCCCTCGGTGCAGCCCATGCGCACATGCCCGGACAGCGCCACGCCAGAGCCGGAGACTTGCTCGCAAGCCATGTGCAAGGTGCTTTCGATGGATTCGGCGTAGCCCAGCAAGCGCTGGCCTTCGGCGGTGAGCACAAAACCGTTGGTCCGGGATTTTTCGAACAGCAGGGTGCCGAGTGACACTTCCAATGAACTGATGCGCCGCGACACGGTGGTGTAGTCCACCGCCAGGCGCTTGGCGGCCACGCTGGCCTTGCGGGTGCGGGCCACTTCGAGGAAAAACTTCAGGTCATCCCAGTTCAGGGAGCCCAATGATGTGATGTTTTTTTGCATATTGGACCGGCTTTTATGTGCGTTCTTATTAGAGATTTGCACATCTATACTCCAAAAACAGTCCGAACGCCTCCTTCTTCAAGGCGATTCACTCTCTGCATAACAACAAGACTCCGGAGACCCTCATGAACGCATCTGCCGATATTTCCGTCCAACAGGTCAAGTTGCTGATCAACGGCGAGTGGGTCGAGTCCAAGACCACCGAATGGCAAGACATCGTCAACCCGGCTACCCAGCAGGTGCTGGCCAAAGTCCCGTTCGCCACGGCCGATGAGGTCAACGCTGCCATCGACGCTGCTCATCGCGCCTTCCAGACCTGGAAGCTGACCCCGATCGGCGCGCGCATGCGCATCATGCTCAAGCTGCAAGCCTTGATCCGCGAACACTCCAAGCGCATCGCCGTGGTGCTCAGCGCCGAGCAGGGCAAGACCATTGCCGACGCCGAGGGCGATATTTTCCGTGGGCTTGAAGTGGTGGAACACGCCTGTTCCATCGGCACCCTGCAAATGGGTGAATTCGCCGAGAACGTCGCCGGTGGCGTCGACACCTACACCCTGCGCCAGCCCATCGGCGTCTGCGCCGGCATCACGCCGTTCAACTTCCCGGCGATGATTCCGCTGTGGATGTTCCCGATGGCCATCGCCTGCGGCAACACCTTTGTACTCAAGCCTTCCGAGCAGGATCCACTGTCGACTATGCTGCTGGTGGAGCTGGCGTTGGAGGCCGGTGTGCCGGCCGGCGTGCTTAATGTGGTACACGGCGGCAAGGACGTGGTGGATGCGCTGTGCACCCACAAGGATATCAAGGCGGTTTCGTTCGTTGGCTCCACCGCCGTGGGCACGCATGTCTACGACCTGGCCGGTAAACACGGCAAGCGTGTGCAATCGATGATGGGCGCCAAGAACCATGCGGTGGTGCTGCCGGATGCCAATCGCGAGCACACCCTCAATGCCCTGGTCGGCGCCGGTTTCGGCGCTGCGGGCCAGCGTTGCATGGCCACCTCGGTGGTGGTGCTGGTGGGCGCGGCCAGGCAATGGTTGCCGGACCTCAAGGCGCTGGCGCAGAAACTCAAGGTCAACGCGGGCAGCGAAGCGGGCACCGATGTCGGCCCGGTGATTTCCAAGCGTGCCAAGGCGCGCATCCTGGAGCTGATCGAAAGCGGCGTGAAACAAGGGGCGAAGCTGGAGCTGGACGGCCGTGACATCAAGGTGCCGGGTTTTGAGCACGGCAATTTTGTCGGCCCGACGCTGTTCTCGGGCGTGACCACCGACATGCGCATCTATACCGAGGAAATCTTCGGCCCGGTACTGGTGGTGCTGGAGGTAGATACCCTCGATGAAGCCATTGCGCTGGTCAACGCCAACCCGTTCGGCAATGGCACCGGCCTGTTCACCCAGAGCGGCGCGGCGGCGCGTAAGTTCCAGAGCGAAATCGATGTAGGCCAGGTCGGTATCAACATTCCGATTCCGGTGCCGGTACCGTTCTTCAGCTTCACCGGCTCCCGCGGTTCCAAGCTCGGTGACCTCGGCCCGTACGGCAAGCAAGTGGTGCAGTTCTACACCCAGACCAAAACCGTCACCAGCCGCTGGTTCGACGACGACACGGTCAACGACGGCGTCAACACCACCATCAACCTGCGCTGACTCCGGGAGACGACCATGAAGATTGCATTTATCGGCCTGGGCAACATGGGCGCACCCATGGCCCGCAACCTGATCAAGGCCGGGCACGCGCTGAACCTGTTCGACCTGAACCAGACCGTACTCAAGGAGTTGGCCGAATTGGGCGGCCGCATCAGCGACTCACCGCGTGACGCGGCACAGGGCGCTGAACTGGTGATCACCATGCTGCCGGCCGCCGCGCATGTACGCAGCGTGTGGCTGAATGAAGACGGTGTGCTCGCCGGCATCGGCGAAGGCATTCCCGCAGTGGACTGCAGCACCATCGACCCGCAAACCGCCCGCGATGTGGCCGCCGCCGCCGCCAGGCAAGGTGTGGTGATGGCCGACGCCCCGGTCTCCGGCGGCACCGGCGGGGCGCAAGCCGGCACGCTGACCTTCATGGTCGGCGCCACCCCCGACCTGTTCGCCACCCTGCAACCGGTGCTGGCGCAAATGGGCCGCAACATTGTGCACTGCGGCGAAGTCGGCACCGGGCAAATCGCCAAGATCTGCAACAACCTGCTGCTGGGCATCAGCATGATCGGCGTCAGTGAAGCCATGGCCCTGGGAGACGCGCTCGGCATCGATACCCAGGTGCTGGCCGGCATCATCAACAGCTCCACCGGGCGCTGCTGGAGTTCGGACACCTACAACCCGTGGCCAGGCGTGATTGAAACGGCGCCGTCGTCGCGCGGCTATACCGGCGGTTTTGGCGCCGACCTGATGCTCAAGGACCTGGGCCTGGCCACTGAAGCCGCGCGGCAGGCCAAGCAACCCGTGATCCTGGGAGCCGTGGCCCAGCAGTTGTACCAGTCGATGAGCCAGCGTGGGGAAGGGGGCAAGGACTTCTCGGCGATTATCAACAGCTATCGCAAGCCGCAATAGAGCGTTCTCCGGGGGCCTGCTATGCGTGGGCTCCCGGTTTTTTCGGCTCAGCGAGCCTTCTGGTTTTCCTGCCAGCATCCCACCACGTAAGCATCAGGATTGATGCCTTTCCTTGCATGAATTCATCGCCGTCTATCGAAGTCAGCCGTCATGGAGTGGCTCCGTTGTGCGTGGCGAATCGGCTGAAAAATCTTGAATTCATCATTGGCCCAAGGCTACCCCCGTCCTTGCTACCGTTTGCGCCCATTCGCTGCAAGCGCGGCTTTCTGATGTTTCCACAGCACGGGTAAGACTTTAATCGTTATGGCACGTCGATACTTGCGTTCCCTCAAGTACCTGATCTTCCAATCTCAATCGAGAAAGAAGGCGCTGGCGTCATTCGTCGATCAGTGGACTGCCTTGGACTACCAATGGCTAGACGCAACAAAAGTCCGTTTCGACGTGATTGATAACCGTGCCCTTGAGGCGTGTCATCGCTGGGGAGGTGACGCGCAATTTCCATGGGAGGATGTTGCTGCCTGGAAGACGCTGGATGCCAAAGGTTTTGATTTGTCGATTTGGCATGATGAACAACTATGCGGCCTTTGTTATGCGACGCCTCGTGACAGTAAAGTCACGATTAAGATCGTGCTCCTCGAGGGCTGCTCGGATAGTAAACATCCCTTGAAAGGCTTGATAGCCGCACTTGCCTTGGGCGCTATCGATGCATACGCACGTGCCATCGGGTGCTCTCGCATCGAAATTCAAGAGCCGCGACCTGATGCCGTGCCCACTTATGAGCGACTCGGCTTCAATTATGATGAACAGCGGCGCCTTGTGATTTCAGTGGAGGCCACCTAGTATGAGGCGCATCTACAAGGCTTACGGAGGCTTGAACTTATGAAAACAGCTACCCGCAAAGCAAGAGCACAGTTGGTCGAGATATTTTGTGCCGAGGCTAATAAAAAACTTGGTGAGTCGGCATCTGCCAATCAAAAAAGATTTTTCAGCGTAGCTATTCAGCACGGCAGGGACATGGAGCCAGCAGGTCCCTTAGCTGGTCAAGTTCGCTGATTCGCACAAAAGAAAACCGCCTTTAAGGGCGGTTTTTTCGTTATGAACCCAGTTTTCGTGGCTCAAGCAAACACAAAGTACTTACGCACTGTCTCGACCACCTCCCACGTGCCCTTCATTCCCGGCTCCACCACAAAGATATCCCCAGCCCGCAGATGAATCGGCGCCATGCCTTCAGGCGTGATCACGCAGTAGCCTTCCTGGAAATGGCAGTACTCCCACTTCACGTATTCCACATACCACTTGCCCGGCGTGCAGATCCAGGTGCCCATGATCTTGCTGCCGTCTTCACTGGTGTAGGCGTTGAGGTTGACGGTGTGCGGGTCGCCTTCGAGTTTTTCCCATTTGCAGGCATCCAGGACCGGCAGGGGATGGGTGTCGCGCAGAACAGTGATCGGCTGGGGCATGATGACTCCGAGGCAAGGAAACAGAAGTTGAACCCTATAGCGCCGAGCTGTTTGCCAGTGGTCTGAACTCGACATCGGGATGCCCAGAACCGCAGCACAAGGCGATCCAGCAGGCACACTGCAGTCAACGGTGGGAGGGGGCTTGCTCCCGATAGCGGTGTGTCAGTCAGTGGTTTATTACCTGAACCACCGCTATCGGGAGCAAGCCCCCTCCCACATAGGTCATCTTGCGAATTTCCGAGCCTGAATTGACCGTTTCTTCGCAGTAAGTGCGAAAGATTTCCCGCTTTGCGCCAGAATTCGCAAGAAAATTCACAGCTGGCCCTCGTATCATTCACCTTAGTGACAGCCGAGAGCCTTGAAATGAACCCAATAAAAACGTGGTGGGATATCAGCCCGCCCTTGAGCGCGGCGACCCCGACCTGGCCGGGCGATACGCCGTTCCAGGAAGAGCGCGTGTGGCAGTTCGGTCCGGAGTGCCCGGTGAATGTGGGGCGCGTGACCTTCTCGCCGCACACCGGCGCCCATGTGGATGCGCCGCTGCATTACAGCGCCGACGGCGCGCCGATTGGCGAGGTGTCGCTGGATGTTTACATGGGCCCGTGCCGGGTATTGCACTGCCTGGGTAGCGGTGCTCTGGTGCAGCCCCATCAACTGCAAGGGCGTGTGGATAACCTGCCGGAACGGGTCCTGCTGCGCACTTATCCACAAGCGCCAGTGACGCACTGGGATTCAAATTTCACCGCCATCGCCCCGCAGACCATCGAGCTGCTCGCCAGCCTTGGCGTGCGCCTGATCGGTATCGACACCCCGTCCCTGGACCCGCAACAGTCCAAGACCATGGATTCGCACAACGCCGTGGCGCGCCATGGCATGGCGATCCTTGAAGGCATCGTGCTCGATGACGTGCCGGAAGGCGACTATGAACTGATCGCGCTGCCGCTGCGCTTTGCCCACCTGGATGCCAGCCCGGTCCGCGCAATCCTGCGCCCGCTTTTGGAGCCCACGCGATGAGCCAATGTCCCTTTTCGCCAGAATATAAGCCTGCCGGCGACCAACCCCCGCAGGATTGGCACAACGCTGAGCTGAATTTTTCCGAGTCCATGAGCTACGGCGACTACCTGGACCTGGGCAAAGTCCTCAGCGCCCAGCACCCGCTGTCGCCGGATCACAACGAAATGCTGTTCATCATCCAGCACCAGACCTCGGAGCTGTGGATGAAGCTGATGCTGCACGAACTCAAGGCGGCCCGCGAACATGTGCGCCTGGGCGAGCTGCCGCCGGCGTTCAAGATGCTGGCGCGGGTCTCGCGGATCTTCGACCAACTGGTGCACGCCTGGGCGGTGCTGGCGACCATGACTCCGTCGGAATACAAGGCGATCCGCCCGTTCCTCGGGCAGTCGTCGGGGTTCCAGTCGTTCCAGTACCGTGAGATCGAATTCATCCTCGGCAACAAAAGCCCGGCGCTGTTGCGGCCCCATGCCCATCGCCCGGAGTTATTGCTGCAATTGCAGGTGGCGATCGCCACGCCGTCGCTGTATGACGAGGCGATCAACCTGATGCTCAAGGCGGGCCTGGCGATTGACCCCAAGCGCGCCGAACGCGACCCGACGGCCGCTACCGTGCACGATGACTCCGTGGAAGCCGCGTGGCGTGAGGTGTACCGCGACCCGAGTCGGTACTGGGATTTGTATCAATTGGCCGAGAAGTTTATCGACCTGGAGGATTCGTTCCGCCAGTGGCGCTTCCGGCATGTGACCACGGTCGAGCGGATTATCGGCTTCCAGCCGGGCACTGGTGGCACCGAAGGTGTGGGGTATTTGCGCAAGATGCTCGATACGGTGCTGTTTCCCGAGTTGTGGCGAGTGCGCTCTACGCTCTAAACACAATCCAAATGTGGGAGGGGGCAAGCCCCCTCCCACATGGTTACTGCGCTGTTACGAGTTTCGTGTTTCGGAGACGCAAGCGGTACGCAACGTAAATAATCGCTACCCACACCGGCATCGCATACACCGACTCACGTATCCCCGGAATGGCCAGCATCACGCTGATGATCATCAGCATGAACGCCAGGCACAGGTAATTGCTGAACGGGAACCAGAAGGTCTTGAACGACGGCGTCACGCCTTGCTCGCCCATGGCCTTGCGGAACTTGATGTGGGTGATGCTGATCAGCGCCCAGTTGATCATCAGCGAGGCAACCACCAGCGCAAACAGCAGCTCCAGGGCACTTTGCGGCGCGACGTAGTTGACCACCACGCACAGCAGGGTCACCGCCGCCGAAATTGCCAGCGCGCGCAACGGCACGCCTTGCTTGTTGAGCTTCATCAGCGCCTTGGGCGCGTCGCCTTGCTCGGCCAGGCCGAACAGCATGCGGCTGTTGCAGTACACGCCGCTGTTGTACACCGACAGCGCCGCGGTCAGCACCACGAAGTTGAGGATGTGCGCCGCGGTGTCGTTGCCGATCAGCGAGAAGATCTGCACGAACGGGCTGCCGCTGTAGGCATCGCCCGAGGCGCCGAGGGTTTGCAGCAGTTGGTCCCACGGGTACAGCGACAGCAACACGGTGAGGGCGCCGACGTAGAAAATCAGGATCCGATACACCACCTGGTTGATCGCCTTCGGGATCACCTTGCGTGGCTCGCTGGCCTCGGCGGCGGTGATGCCCACCAGCTCCAGGCCACCGAACGAGAACATGATGAACGCCATGGACATCAACAACCCCATGCCGCCGTTCGGGAAGAACCCGCCGTGGCTCCACAGGTTGCTGACCGACGCCTGCGGGCCGCCGGTACCGCTGAACAGCAGATAGCAGCCGAGCACGATCATGCCGACAATCGCCACCACCTTGATGATCGCGAACCAGAACTCGGCTTCACCGAAGAACTTCACGTTCAGGGTATTGATCAGGTTCACCGCGACGAAGAACACCAGCGCGCTGACCCAGGTCGGGATTTCCGGCCACCAGAACTGGATGTACTTGCCCACGGCCGTCAGTTCGGCCATGCCCACCAGCACGTAGAGCACCCAGTAGTTCCAGCCCGCGAGAAAGCCCGCGTAGCCGCCCCAGTATTTATGCGCAAAGTGGCTGAAGGAACCGGCCACCGGCTCTTCGACGATCATCTCGCCGAGCTGGCGCATGATCAGGAAGGCGATGAAACCGGCGATCGCGTAACCCAGGATCATCGACGGCCCCGCCGACTTGAGCACCCCGGCCGAGCCGAGGAACAACCCCGTACCGATCGCCCCTCCCAAGGCGATCAGTTGAATGTGCCGGTTTTTCAGGCCGCGCTTGAGGCCCACCGGGTTAACCATGTCATCCGCCATTAACGTTCCCTTCTACTTGTTTTTCTTAAGGGTGAGCGCAGGCCGCATCAGCCCCTCAGAAGTGCTGAGGGTCAGATATTACTCTGCGTAAACTTTTCGTAATACAGCTGAACGCCATCAAGTGCCTGATCCGCCAGCCATTGTTGGATCGATTCGACCATTGGCGGCGGGCCACACACATACATATCCGCCGATCTGTCCCGTAATTCGGCCAGGTCGAAATGTTCGGTGAGGTAGCCGCGCTTGCCGGTCCACTGCGCTGAGGCGTCGCTGAGCACTTCGGTGTAGCGAAAATTCGCGATCTTCGACGCATAGCCATTGATGCGCGCGGCTTCGCACAGGTCCTGCTCAGTGCGCACGCCATAGTAAAGGTGCACCGGTTGATCGCAGCCGCGGGCCACCAGCTCATCGAGCATGCCCAGCAACGCCGACAACCCGGTGCCGCCAGCTACCAGCACCAGCGGTTGGGTGACGTGCCGCAGGTAGAACGCCCCCAGCGGCGCTTCCATCAACACCTCATCGCCCACCTGGCACCGTTCGCGCACGTAGTTGCTCATCACCCCATTGGGCAACAGGCGCACCAGGAACTGCACTTGATCGCCCGGTAGGTTGGCGAAGGAATAGGAGCGCCAGCTGTCGGTACCGGGCACCGCCAGCCGCGCATATTGGCCCGGCAGAAAATCCAGCGCAGCGTCCACTTGCAGGCGCAGGATTGCCGTACCGGCCGACACCAACTGCACCTCGCTTACCGTGCCGCGCACGTGCACCGGCCCCGGCGCGTTGCACAGGCTCGAATCGAAGTCGAAGTAAAAGGTGGCGTCGGACTGCACCCGCGTCTGGCAACTGAGCATTTTGCGCTGTTGCACGTCGAGGCTCGACAGCGCTTCTTCGTCGACATAATCCTGGGTGTAATCGCCGGATTCGCAGCGCCCCTGACAGGTGCCGCACACGCCTTCGCGGCAGTCCAGCGGGATCTTGATGCCGTTGCGCAAGGCAGCGTCCAGCAGGAGTTCATGGGCGCCCACCGGGAAGAACAAGGTCTTGCCGTCGGCGAAACTGAAGGCCACTTTGTGATTCATTCGCGAAACTCCACGCGTGTATGGCTAGCACATGATCTGTGGCGAGGGAGCTTGCTCCCGCTGGAGTGCGCAGCGCTCCCAAGCTTTTTGGGGCCGCTGCGCAGCCCAGCGGGAGCAAGCTCCCTCGCCACAGGTGGGGTGTGCTTCAAAGGTGATAGAAATCCAGCACCGAGTTGATGGTGTCGTTCAGCAATAACGCGTGCTTGCGGGTGATCAGCCAGCTGTCGCCGTGTGGCTTGAGGCGGTAAGTGGCCTGCCCGTAGAACTGCTCCGAAGTCGCCAGCCGGTAGAACAGCGTGTGCCAATTCAACTTCACGTTCAGCTCGCCGCCCGCCAACTCGGCAATGCGCACGTTGTTGATCAGGTGCAAGGTGCGCGGCATCGGCGTGGCCGAGGCGGCCTTGCCGGTTCGCAGGCGGAATACCCGGTCCTCCAGCCCTGAGCGGTTGGCGTAATAGATCAACGACATCTCGCGCTTGGGGTCTTGGGTGTAGACATGTTCGGAGTCCCATTGCGGCAGGTGGAATTCGCTCTGTGGGTCGAACAGCTGCACATAGGCATCCCAGTCCTGGGCGTCGCACAGTGCGGATTTGCGGTAGAAGAATTGCTCGATCTGGTACTGCAACTGCGCATTCATCACTTCACCTCCCGCAGTTTCAGTGCTTGCTGGTCCAGACCGTTGAGCAGGAATTGCTGCCAGTTGCGGTGCTGGTTGACGTACAGGCCTTCGTGGGTGAATTCGGTGCCGGTCATGGCCGGCTGGATACCGATGGCTTCGCTGTTGGGTGTTGGCCCGGTTTGCCAGCGATGGCTGCCGCGCGAAATATCGTTCCAGCGCTCCAGGCGGCCCTGGAAACCGCGCTGGGCCTCGCGAAACTCCACCAGGTCATCCGGCGTGCCCATGCCCGACACATTGAAAAAGTCCTCGAACTGGCGAATGCGGTTTTCGCGGTCGGCGTCGGACTCGTGCTTCACCCCCAGGCACTGGCTGATAATCTCGGTTTTGTTCCATGCCAGCGGGCGGATGATGCGCAGTTGGGAGCTGATCTGGTCGAGAAAGAACAGGCTCGGGTAGATATTCAGGTTGCGCAGGCGGTGCATCATCCATTCGGCTTTCTGCTGGCCGTGTTCGGCCACCAGGCGCGGCATGATGGTGGCGTAGCCGGAGCGCACGCTGGGGTTGGGCATGTCGCTGAACAACAGGCTGTGGCCGTTGTTGAAGGCGAACCAGCCGTCATCGGTATTGGCGTCGCCGGCGCCGAGCTTGCTGTAGTCCAGGGTGGTGCCGGCACTGGCGCCGTTTTCGCTGTTCACCTGCTGGCGATGCTGCACCGTGGCCACGTAGTTGTAGTGCACGGTGCTGACGTGATACCCGTCCAGGCCGTTTTCATTCTGCAGCTTCCAGTTGCCGTCGTAGGTGTAGGCGGACTTGCCCGGCAGCACCTCCAACTCACCCGTGGCAGACTGCGCCACCATCATGTCGAAGAACACTTTGGCATCGCCAAGGAAGTCTTCCAGGCTGTCAGTGCCGTTCACGTCGAGGCTGATAAATACAAAGCCCTTGTAGCTGTCGATGCGCGCCTTTTTCAGGCCGCGGGTGGCTTTGTCGAAACCCTCCGGGTATTCCCCCGGCGCCTTGACCTTCACCAAGCGGCCATCGCTTTTGTAGCACCATGCGTGGAACGGGCAGGTGAACGTAGACTGGTTACCCTTGCCCACGCGGGTGAGGGTGGTGCCGCGATGCTGGCAGGCATTGATCAGCGCATTGAGCCGGCCTTCGCCGTCGCGGGTGATGATCATCGGCTGGCGCCCGGCGCGCATTGTCACGAAATCGTGGTTATTGGCCAGTTCGCTTTCGTGGCAGGCGTAGATCCAGTTCTTCTCGAAGATCAGTTCCATTTCCAGGTCGAACAGTTCGGGCTCGGTGAACATGTCGCGGGCGATGCGGAACACTTCATCGGCCGGGCGAAAGTCCAGGCAACTTTCGATAAAGGTTTTCCACTGCTCGACGTTTCTTGCACCACTCATGGGAGGCACCTTTTGATCGGGGCTAATCGGTGGTTCATTAGAGGCAGCGGTGCAGGGTGCGGGCTATCCGCTTAATTGGGGAAGATGGGCCGCAAAGTTGGGCGGCAAATACCCAACACGGTGCGCAGCGGTGACGTGATGCGCTACTGTCAGTGCGGGTAAGGGCCGAAAACCGCCGGGCGTTATCCACTTAGTCGACCTTTGCTATCCACCCAGTGAGCATCGCGCTGGCGTGGCGTGGAACTTGCTGTCGATCCCTGACGACGCGCCGCCAGAGCGCGCAAACGCCTGACCGCCGTGGGTGCACCTGATGAATAGCCAGACACGCGATATCCGTATTCAACGCTTCGACCTGGAGGGTGCCTGCAGCTGGATGTGCGGCATCTGCGGGCCCCATCGTTTGGCGACGGCCACGCCGGAACGCCTGCGTTTTCACCACAGCGCCAATGTGTTCAAGTCTCGCGCCACCACCCTGGGCGTGATCGAATACGGCACCGACGTGACCATCGACATCGAAGACGCCGAGCACTTCAGCAGCTACAGCCTGAGCCTGCCGTTGATCGGCGAACAGGAGCTGAGCAAGAACGGTGAGCGCCTGAGTTCCAACCGCGACCAGGGGGTGATCATTGCGCCCAACGAGCATCAGGTGCTGGCGATTTCCGGTGACTGCCGCAAGCTGCAGGTGGTGATCACGCGCGCGGCCATGAGCGAGTCGCTGGAAGGTTTGCTGCAACGGCCGATCGAGGCGCCGCTGCGCTTCGAACCGGTGATGGACGCGGTGGACGGCGCCCCGGCCTCGTGGTGGCGCATGGCACGCTACTTCATTGCCGAGTTTGAGCACCGTAGCGAGTTGTACGAGCAAGCGGCGTTTACCCGGGACCTGGAAAGCTCGCTGATCAAGGGCTTGATCCTGGCCCAGCCGAACAACTACTCCGAAGAACTGCGCGACGTGTTGGGCGTGAAGTTGCCGCACTACCTGATCCGGGCGCGCCAGTACCTGCACGACAATGCGCGCGAGGCGGTGCACCTGGAAGACCTGGAGGCAGTGGCCGGCGTGTCGCGCTTCAAGCTGTTCGATGCGTTTCGCAAATACTTCGCGCTGTCGCCTATGGCTTATTTGAAGAAGCACCGGCTGGTGGCGGTGCGTCAGGAAATCCTCGAGCAGGGTGCCACGCGTACCATCTCCGAAATCGCCCTGGGCTGGGGCTTTACCCACTTGGGACGGTTCTCGGCGGAGTACCGCAAACTGTTCGATGAGGCCCCTAGCCAAACCCTGCAACGCAAGCGCCTGCGCAGTCTCTAAACGCCATGAAGATCCAATGTGGGAGGGGGCTTGCCCCCGATGGCGGTATGTCAGTAAACAAATCACTGGCTGACACATTGCTATCGGGGGCAAGCCCCCTCCCACATTTGAATTGCAGCGTCTGGGATAATTCAGAGCAGCTCTTCAACCAGTTGCAGGCAATGACTGAGCCCCGGCGATTGATCATTCACCCGTCGGCTGAGAATGATCGGCGAGGTTGCGGTCGCTTCCACAATCGGCGTGTAGCCGATATCCGCCCGGTGCAGCACCTGCACCGACGCCGGTACCAGCGTCACACCCATGCCGGCGCCCACCAGGCCGATAGCGGTCTGCAGCTCGTTGGTCCACTGCGCGACGTTAAGGCTCAGGCCATGGGCGTCGAACAGCGCGATCACGTGGTCGGCGTAGCTGGGTCGCGGGTTGCCGGGGTACAGCACAAAGGGTTCGGCGGCCAATTGCGCAAGGCTCGCGGGCGCGCCGAGCAATGGGTGACCACTGGGCAACACCGCCACCAGTCGGTCTTGCACCAGTACACGCTGGACGATGGCCGGGTCGTCGATGCGGATCCGCCCGAAGCCCACATCGATGCGCCCGGCCTTGAGCGCTTCGACCTGCTGCACGGTGGTCATTTCCGACAAGCCCAGTTCCAACGCCAGCGACTCATGGGTGCGCAGCCGCCGAATCAGTTCCGGCAGCACGCCGTACAAGGTCGACGGCGCAAAGCCGATGCCCAGCCAGGTCTTCTCGCCCAGGCCGATGCGCCGGGTGTTGTCGCACACCGTGCCCAATTGCTCGAGCAGCACATTGGCGTGCTCATAGAAAAACCGCCCGGCCTCGGTCAGCCGCAGCGGCCGGCCGCGCTCGAGCAGCACCACGCCCAATTCGTCTTCCAATTGCTGGATCTGCCGACTCAACGGCGGCTGGGCGATGTGCAGGCGTTCGGCGGCACGGGTGAAGTTGAGGGTCTGCCCCAGCATCTGGAAATAGCGCAGGTGACGCAGTTCCATGTTGGCTCCTTTAATACCTTCAAGGTATTGAACCAGACCAATTCTATATTGGAACCCTTCAACCACGCAGCACAGAATCGGCGCAAACCTATAAAGAACCCAACGGGTATTGCCATGCCGATTTGCCCCATCACGTCGATCGAAACGATCATCGTCGATCTGCCCACCATTCGCCCGCACACGCTGGCGATGCACACCATGCAAAACCAGACTTTGGTGATCATCCGCCTGCGTTGCGCCGATGGCATCGAGGGTATCGGTGAGTCCACTACCATCGGCGGCCTGAGCTATGGCAACGAGAGCCCCGAGAGCATCAAGGTCAACATCGACCAGCACGTCGCGCCGCTGCTGATCGGCCAGGACGCGAGCAATATCAACGCCGCCATGCTGCGCCTGGAGCGCAGCATTCGCGGCAACACCTTCGCCAAGTCGGGGATCGAAAGCGCGTTGCTCGATGCCCTCGGCAAGCGCCTGAACCTGCCGGTCAGCGCACTGCTCGGCGGGCGCGTGCGCGATGCCTTGCCGGTGGCCTGGACCCTGGCCAGCGGCAACACCGCCCAGGACATTGCCGAGGCCGAGAAGATGCTCGACCTGCGCCGCCATCGCATCTTCAAATTGAAGATCGGTGCCGGTGCAATCGAGCGTGACCTGGCCCATGTACTCGCGATCAAGCGCGCGCTGGGTGAGCGCGCCAGTGTGCGCGTCGATGTCAACCAGGCCTGGGACGAGGCCGTGGCCCTGCGCGCCTGCAAGGTGCTGGGAGACAGCGGTATCGACCTGATCGAACAGCCGATCTCGCGCAACAACCGAGGCGGCATGGCGCGGCTGAACCTGTCGAGCCCGGCGCCGATCATGGCCGATGAATCCATTGAATGCGTCGAGGATGCCTTCAACCTGGCCCGCGAAGGCGCTGCCTCGGTGTTCGCCCTCAAGATCGCCAAGAACGGCGGCCCGCGTGCGGTATTGCGCACGGCGGCGATTGCCGAAGCGGCGGGCATCGGCCTCTACGGCGGCACCATGCTCGAAGGCGGCATCGGCACGCTGGCCTCGGCACACGCGTTCCTCACGCTGGGCACGCTGGCATGGGGCACCGAACTGTTCGGCCCGTTGCTGCTCACCGAAGACATCCTCACCGAGCCGCTGCTGTATCGCGACTTCGAGCTGCATGTCTCCACCGCGCCGGGCCTGGGCCTGGCGATCGATGAAGAGCGCCTGGCGTTCTTCCGTCGGGATAAACACTAAGAGGCGTCTTCCATGTTGTTCCACGTAAAAATGACCGTGAACCTGCCGCTCGACATGCCCCCCGAGCGCGCCGCCAGCCTCAAGGCCGAAGAAAAAGCCCTGGCCCAGCACCTGCAACACGAAGGCAAATGGCGCCACCTGTGGCGCATCGCCGGGCACTACGCCAACTACAGCGTGTTCGATGTGGAGAGCGTGCAAGACCTGCATGACACGCTGATGCAACTGCCGTTGTTTCCCTATATGGCTATAGAAGTGAATGCGCTGTGTCGGCACCCGTCGTCGATCCATGACGACGACCGCTGAGCCTTTTTTTGCACCCGATAATTACAAGATGAGGATTGCACCATGTCCATCCGACTGTCCCAGACGGCCCACGCCCAGCAGTTTCTCGAACAAGCCAGCGGCAATCTCAATGATGGCGGCAACCCGCGCACCAAGACGCTGATCTACCGGATCCTGCGCGACACCGTGAACATCATCGAAGACCTGGAAGTGACCCCGCAAGAGTTCTGGAAGGCGGTCAATTACCTCAACGAACTGGGCAAACACCAGGAAGCCGGCTTGCTCGCCGCCGGGCTGGGCCTGGAGCATTACTTGGACCTGTTGATGGACGCCGCCGACATCGAAGCCGGCAAATCCGGTGGCACGCCGCGCACCATCGAAGGCCCGCTGTACGTGGCCGGTGCGCCGTTGTCCAAGTACGAAGCGCGCCTGGATGATGGCACGGACGATGCCGTACCGCTGTTCATGCGCGGGCAGGTGCGCGACACCGACGGCAAGCCGTTGGCGGGGGCGATTGTCGATGTGTGGCAGGCCAATACCGGCGGCACGTATTCGTGGTTCGACCCGACGCAATCGGAGTTCAACCTGCGCCGACGCATCGAGACCGACGCCCAGGGCAACTACCGTTTTCGCAGCATCGTGCCTTCTGGCTACGGCTGCCCGCCGACCGGGCCGACCCAGCAGCTGCTCGACCAATTGGGGCGTCACGGGCAGCGCCCGGCGCACATTCACTTCTTCATCTCGGCGCCGGGTCATCGGCACCTGACCACCCAGATCAACCTGTCGGACGACCCGTATCTGCATGATGACTTTGCCTACGCCACGCGCGATGAATTGATCGCCGAAATTCGCTTCAGTGACGACCCGCAACTGGCGCGGGAGTTTGGCGTGGAGGGTCGGTTTGCGCAGATTGATTTTGACTTTGAATTGCAGCCCGCCACGGCGCCGATGGAGCAACAGCGCATGCAGCGAGTCCGAGCCCTCGAGGACTGAACGCGGTCAAAAAAATGTGGGAGGGGGCTTGCTCCCGATAGCGGTGTGTCAGTCACTAATAGGTCAACTGACACGCCGCCATCGGGAGCAAGCCCCCTCCCACATTGGAACTTTGTTGCAGGTGCTATTTGCGCACCACCAGATCCAGCACCTCATCCCGATCCTTGATCTTCTGCAGCACAATCTCCGAACGGATATCCATCACCCCCGCCGTGCGGTTCAGGTGGTTCACGATAAAGTCCGAAAAATGCTTGAGGTTGCGCGCCTGTACCCGCAGCACATAGTTGCTGGCGCCAGTGATCACATAGGCACTGGCCACCTCCGGCCAGCCCTGCACTTTCTGGATGAACGTCTCATGCCAGTCTTCCACATCCTGGCGCAGCGAAAGGTGCACGATGGCCTCAAGCTCAATGCCCAACTGCTCGGCGTTGAGCACCGCGCGATAGCCGCTGATCACGCCTTCGCTTTCCAGCAGGCGCAAACGGCGCAGGCAGGCGGAGGGCGACAGCGCGACTTTTTCCGCCAGTTCCTGGTTGCTGATACGGCCATCCTGTTGCAGGAAATGCAGGAGGCGCAGGTCGGTGGCGTCAAGAATCATGGTTGGCATAAATCCGCGTGTTTGCAGGTTAAATTCGAATTTCCTACAGCTTAAATAGCCCTTCGCCCACCACTTTGCACGAAAATTCTCTAAAAGTTCGTTCATTATTTGCTGCATATTCCCGATAAAAACCAGGACCACCCATGACCACCCGAAGCCATTGCCAAGCCCTCGATGCCCAGGACGTGCTGGCGCCATTGCGCCGCGAATTTGCCTTGCCCGAGGGCGTGATTTACCTCGACGGCAACTCCCTGGGCGCGCGCCCGGTGGCGGCGTTGGCGCGGGCGCAACAAGTGATCGCGCAGGAGTGGGGCGATGGCTTGATTCGCAGCTGGAACAGCGCGGGCTGGGCGGACTTGTCCCAGCGCCTGGGCAATCGCCTGGCGCCGCTGATCGGTGCGCGGGAGGGCGAAGTGGTGATCACCGATACCACCTCCATCAACCTGTTCAAAGTCTTCAGCGCCGCGCTGACCGTGCAGCGCCAGCGCCAGCCGGCGCGCAAGGTAATCGTCAGTGAAGCGAGCAACTTTCCCACCGACCTGTACATCGCCGAGGGTCTCGCCGAGTTGCTGCAACAGGGTTACTCGTTGCGGCTGGTCAACAGCCCGGACGAACTGCCCCAGGCCATCGATGAGGACGTGGCGGTGGTGATGCTTACCCACGTCAACTACAAGACCGGCTACATGTACGACATGCGTGCGCTCACTGCCTTGAGCCATGAATGCGGCGCGCTGAGCATCTGGGACCTGGCCCATTCGGCGGGCGCGGTGCCCATCGACCTGCACGCGGCCGGCGCCGATTATGCGATTGGCTGCACCTACAAATACCTCAATGGCGGCCCCGGCTCCCAGGCGTTCGTGTGGGTCAACCCGACGTTGGTGGACCTGGTGCGCCAGCCGCTGTCGGGCTGGTTCGGGCATACCCGCCAGTTCGCGATGGAATCCAACTATGCGCCGAGTGCCGGCATCGCCCGCTACCTGTGTGGCACCCAGCCAATCGCCTCGCTGGCCATGGTCGAGTGCGGCCTGGAGATTTTCGAGCGCACCGATATGAGCAGCCTGCGCAGCAAATCCCTGGCCCTGACCGACCTGTTTATCGCCCTGGTCGAAGCGCGCTGTGCGGCCCATCACCTGGTGCTGATCACACCCCGTGAACATGCCCGGCGCGGCAGCCATGTCAGCTTCGAACACCCGCAAGGCTACGCAGTGATCCAGGCCCTGATCGCCAGAGGTGTGATTGGTGACTACCGCGAGCCGCGCATCATGCGCTTCGGTTTCACCCCGCTGTACACACGCTTTACCGACGTGTGGGACGCCGTGGAGATCCTCGCTGACATTCTCGACAACACCACCTGGGACCAGCCGCAATTCAAGGTGCGTAACAGCGTTACTTAAGAGCACCACAAAACCAATGTGGGAGGGGGCTTGCTCCCGATAGCAGTGTGTCAGTAGGCATATCAGTGACTGACACACCGCTATCGGGAGCAAGCCCCCTCCCACAGGGGATCTGTGGCAACAGCAGCAATCACAATAATAAAGGGGCACGCCACGTGACCAGGCCAGAAAGCAACGGCTTTGCAGACATTACCCACCGCGAACTGGGCCTGAGGCGCCAGCTCACTTCGGGCCAGATGAGCATGATCGCCATCGGCGGCGCTATTGGGACCGGGCTGTTCATGGGCAGCGCCTACGCCATCGGCTATGCCGGTCCCAGCGTGTTGCTGAGCTACGCCATTGGGGCGTTGATTACCTTGATCTTGATGGGGTGCCTGGCGGAGATGACGGTGGCCCATTCCACCTCCGGCTCCTTTGGTGCCTACGCCGAGTTCTACATCAGCCCGCTGGCCGGGTTCCTGGTGCGGTATGCCTACTGGGCGGCAATTGTGTTGGCGGTGGGGGCGGAGGTCACGGCGGTGGCGATGTACATGAAGTACTGGTTCGCCAACGTGCCGGAGTGGGTGTGGATCGTGTCGTTTTCCAGCGTGCTGATCCTGCTCAATGCGATCAGCGTGAAGACGTTCGGCACCTTCGAATACTGGTTCTCCACCATCAAAATCAGCGCCATTGTCGGCTTCATCATCTTGGCGGTGTACGTGGTGTTCGGCTCCGGCAATCCGGATTACGGCGTGCAGAACTACACGGCCCACGGCGGGTTTTTCCCCCATGGGTTAAGCGGTATGTGGATGGCGGTGATCGTGTCGATCTTCAGCTACTTGAGCGTGGAAATGATCGCGGTGGCGGCCGGCGAAGCGGCCGACCCGGAGCGGGCGGTGAAGAAAGCCTTTCGCGCGACCATCGTGCGCCTGGTGGTGTTCTACCTGCTGACCCTGGCGCTGATGCTCGCCATCGTGCCGTGGAACCAGGCCGGCCAAGCCCAGAGCCCGTTCGTCACGGTGATGCAGACCATCGGCATTCCCGGTGCCACCGGGGTGATGAATTTCGTGATCCTGATCGCGGCGTTGTCGGCGATGAACAGCCAGCTCTACATCACCACGCGCATGATGTTCAGCCTGTCCCGCGCGGGTTTTGCGCCCAAGTCCATGGGCGCGTTGAGCAAGAGCGGTATCCCGCTGAATGCCTTGCTGCTGTCCAGCTCCGGTATCGCCTTGGCGACCTTGCTCAACCTGGTGTACCCGGAAAGCGCGTTCACGCTGATGATGGCGATCTCGATGTTCGGCGCGATCTTCACCTGGTTCATGATCTTTCTCACGCACCTGTTTTTTCGGCGCTACCGCAAGCGCCACGGTGGGGCGAAGTTGTCCTTCGAGCTGCGCCTGTTTCCCTACAGCACACTGTTGGGCCTGGTGCTGATGGGCGCGGTGATGATCACCACGTATTTTACCGAGGCGTTCAAGATGACCCTGGTGTTTGGCGTGCCGTTTTTGCTGATCCTGAGCGCGGTGTACTACGGGTTGTTCCGCAAGGGCAGGGCCAAGGCATCGAACAAGGCCCTGGCATAACCCGGCAGGTGGTCGAACGAGCGTGCGCAGAGCAGCAAGTGGCGACAGGCCCAGTCCTCCTTGAGCGGCTGGGCCTTGATGCGAACGTCCGGCGGCCAGCGGTCCAGGGCGGCCTTGGGCACGATGCCCAGGCCCGCGCCCCGGGCGACCATGCGAATCACCCCATCGAAACCCTCGGCGCGGATCCGCGTTTGCAGGCGAAACCCCGCATGCAGCGCCTGTTCCTCCAGATACACCGCCAACGCACTGCTGGCGGCGAGGCCCACGTAGTCGTGTTGCAGGCTGTCGATGAAACTCGCTGTGCCGGCTGCCAGCGGATGCTCCACGGGCATGATCAGCACCAGCGGATCGTCGTGAAAGGGCAGGGTCTGCAGCCCGGAGCTGTCCACCGCATCGGAGATGATCCCCAGGTCGGCCGTGCCTTGGCGCAGGGCTTGGGTGATCCGCAGGCTGGGCATCTCCTGCAGGTCGATATCGAGGTTGGGGTGCTCGCACAGAAAGTCCGCCAATCGCTCCGGCAGGTATTCGCTCAGGGCCGTGGTATTGCACAGCAGGCGCACCTGGCCTTTGACGCCGTTGGCGTATTCAGCCAGGTCTTGTTGCAGATGCTCGGCTTGTTGCAGCAGCAGGCGGGCGTGGCGGCCCAGGGCTTTGCCGGCGGGTGTCGGGGTGACGCCACGGCGGCCACGCTCCAGGCATTCGACGCCCAGTGAAGCCTCCATCGCCCGAATGCGTGCGCTGGCGGCGGCCAGGGATAAATGGCTGCGGGCGGCGCCGGCGGTGATGTTGCCGGCGTCCAGTATGTGCAGGTAGAGGCGCAGGTCGATCAGGTCAAAGTGCATGGCTCAAGATTTCCTCTGCCTCACACAAAACAAGAGGCTGCCTCAGTATATGGCGAATTTCCAACCGCTCATCAAAACCGCACAATTCTGCTTATGACGACTTTACTGGCTTTCTACCAAACCCTCGGCCCGGCACTGTCCATGCTGGTGATCGGCACTTTCCTGCTGGCCGGCACGGTGAAGGGCGTGATCGGCCTGGGCCTGCCCACCGTGGCCATGGGCATGCTCGGCCTGGCTATGTTGCCGGCACAGGCTGCGGCGTTACTGATCATTCCCTCGACGGTCACCAACCTCTGGCAACTGGCGCTGGGCGGTCACTTGGGCACTTTGCTCAAGCGCCTGTGGCCGATGCTGTCGCTGATTTTTTTCGGTGCCGGCCTGGGCACGCTGTGGCTGGGCATGGACGCCGGGCCGTGGGTGGTGCGCGCATTGGGCGGGGCGTTGTTGCTGTATGCGGTGAGTGGATTATGCCTGCCCACTTTCCAGGTCGGGCCGCGAACCGAGCGCTGGCTGGGCCCGCTGTGTGGGGTAATCACGGGCCTCATCACCTCGGTCACCGGTGTGTTCGTGATTCCCGCAGTGCCTTATCTGCAAGCTCTAGGCTTGAGCCGTGATCAGTTGGTGCAGGCGCTGGGGCTGTCGTTCAGCGTGTCGACCCTGGCGTTGGCCGCCGGGCTGGCCTGGCGCGGTGCACTCGGCGGCGGCGAAGTCGGTGCATCGTTGTTGGCGCTGGTGCCGGCATTGCTGGGAATGTGGCTGGGCCAGGCGTTGCGCCAGCGCATCAGTGCGCTGTGGTTCAAGCGGGTTTTTTTCACCGGCATGGCGCTGTTGGGAGGCCATTTGTTGCTGAGTGGTCAATAATGAGCCCGAGCCGATAACCAGGACCGCCCGTGAAAGCCCGATCAGATGAACTGCAGATATTTGTCAGCGTGATTGAATGCGGCTCGATTTCCGCCGCCGCCGAGCAGGTCGGGCAGACGCCGTCGGCGGTCAGCCGCACCTTGTCGCGCCTGGAAGCCAAGCTCGACACCACCCTGATCAACCGCACCACGCGGCGCATGGACCTGACCGAGGAGGGCCGGTATTTCTTCGAGCAGGCCAAGGTGATCCTGGCGCAGATGCAGGCGCTGGAAGAACGCCTGTCGTCACGCCAGAAAAAACCGGCCGGGCGGCTGCGCATCAATGCGGCGGTGCCGTTCATGCTGCACGGGATCCTGCCGTACGTCGGCGAGTTTCGTGACCTGTACCCAGACATCCAGTTGGAGCTCAACAGCGACGACGTGATCATCGACCTGCTGGAGCAAAGCACCGACATCGCCATTCGTATCGGCGCCCTGGCCGACTCGACCCTGCATGCCCGCGCGCTGGGCAGCACGCCGCTGCACATCCTGGCCAGCGCCGACTATCTCAAGCAACATGGCACACCGAGCACCGTCGCCGACTTGGCCGAGCATACCTTGCTGGGCTTCACCCAGACCGACACTCTCAACCATTGGCCGCTGCGCCATGGCGAGGGCGATAGCTGGCTGATCCAGCCGGGCATTGCCGCGTCCAGCGGTGAAACCGTGCGCCATCTGGCTTTGCAGGGGCAGGGCATTTGTTGCCTGTCCAACTTCATGACCCACGAAGACATCGAGGCCGGGCGCCTGGTACCGCTGCTGGAAGCATTCAACAGCGGCTATCGCCAGCCGATCCATGCGGTGTATTACCGCAATTCGCAACTGGCGTTGCGTATCCAGTGTTTCCTGGATTTTATCCAGGCCAAGCTGGCACGTTATGCGGTGTGATTCGTGACTGGCGCGCAAGAGTGAATTGGCCTGTACGGGGTTATTCGACGCCAGGGCGTGCTTGATACTTGGGTCATCACTTACCCAGTCAGGAGCACTCTCCATGAATGTATTCGTTACCGGCGCAGCCGGTTTTATCGGCGGCTCCATCGCCACCGGCCTGGTCAAGGCCGGCCACGCCGTCACCGGCCTGGTGCGCAGCGCCGAGCAAGCCGCGCAAATGACGGCACTGGGCATCACTCCAGTGATCGGCACCCTGGATGACGCCGCTGTATTGACCGAGCAGGCGCAGCACGCCGATGCGGTGATCAATGCCGCCAGCAGCGACCACCATGCGGCCGTCGAAACCCTGCTGGCTGCCTTGAAAGGTTCCAACAAGGTATTCCTGCACACCAGCGGTTCGAGCATCGTTGGCGATGCGTCGGGCGGCAAGGCCAGTGAGGTCATTTACGTTGAGGGCAACCTGCCGGAGCCGACCGTCGACAAGGCCGCTCGCGTGGCGATCGATAACCTGATCCTGGCCGCTGCCCAGGAAGGTGTGAATTCGGCGGTGATCTGTAACACCCTGATCTATGGTCACAGCCTGGGCGTGAAGCGTGACAGCGTGCAATTGCCACGCTTGCTCAAGCAGGCCCGCAAGAGTGGAGTCGTGCGCCACGTGGGACCAGGGCAGAACATCTGGTCCAACGTGCATATCGAAGACGTGGTTGCGCTGTACCTGCTGGCATTGACGAAGAATGTGCCGGGCACTTTCTACTTCGTCGAAAGCGGCGAAGCCTCGTTTATCGACATGACCACGGCCATCGCGCAAGCGCTTGAACTGGGCGAACCGCAGGATTGGCCGCTGGCCGAGGCTGAGGCCGAGTGGGGTTATGAAATGGCCAACTACGGCCTGGGCTCCAACAGCCGGGTGCGCGGCAAGCATGCCCGTGAGCTGCTGGGCTGGGCGCCGAAGCGTACGTCGGTGGTGGAGTGGATTCGCCACGAGATGGTGTGATGTTCGCTTGATATTGAGGTGAGGCTATCGGGGGCAAGCCCCCTCCCACACTAGACCGCGTCGCACCGGCTGTACTCGGTCAAATGTGGGAGGGGGCTTGCCCCCGATTGGCCGCGCCTCGGTCCCGAAGGCTAGCTCCGCGCCGCTCAATTCCGTACCATTCCTCGCCTTATCCCCCGCAACTCCCTGGTATTCCATGAAGCTCACCCGTCTGCGCGCCGATGCCCTGGCCGGCCTCACCACGTCATTTGCCTTGCTGCCCGAATGCATCGCCTTTGCCTTGGTGGCCCATCTCAATCCGTTGATGGGGCTTTACGGCGCTTTCATCATTTGCACCCTCACCGCATTGTTCGGTGGTCGCCCCGGTATGGTGTCGGGGGCAGCCGGTTCGATGGCGGTGGTGATCGTGGCGCTGGTGGTGCAACACGGCGTGGAATATTTGCTTGCGACGGTGCTGCTGGGCGGGCTGATCATGGTCGCTTTCGGCCTGTTGCGCCTGGGCAAATTGGTGCGCATGGTGCCGCACCCGGTGATGCTGGGGTTCGTCAACGGCCTGGCGATTATCATTGCGCTGGCGCAGTTGGAGCACTTCAAGAACGGTGAAACCTGGCTCAGCGGTACACCGTTGTGCGTGATGGCCGGGCTGGTCGTGGTGACCATGGCCATCGTCTACCTGCTGCCACGTCTGACCCGCGCCGTGCCACCGGCCCTGGTGGCGATCCTCGGCGTGGGCCTGGCGGTGTACCTGCTCGGCCTGCCCACCCGCACCCTGGGCGATATGGCGCACATCGCGGGCGGCCTGCCGACCTTCGCCCTACCGCAGATTCCCTTGACCTTCGAAACCCTCGGCATCATCGCGCCGTATGCGTTCCTGATGGCCATGGTCGGTCTGCTGGAAACCCTGCTGACCCTCAACCTCACCGACGAGATCACCGAAACCCGTGGCTACCCCGACCGCGAAAGCGTGGCCCTGGGCGCGGCGAATATGGTCTCGGGCCTGTTCGGCGGCATGGGCGGTTGCGCGATGATCGGGCAAACCGTGATCAACCTCAGTTCCGGCGGGCGTGGACGTTTCTCCGGGGTGTTTGCCGGGGTGATGATCCTGCTGTTCATTCTGTTTCTGTCGCCGCTGATCGAGCGGATTCCGCTGGCGGCGCTGGTGGGGGTGATGTTCGTGGTGTCACAGCAGACCTTTGCCTGGGCGTCGTTGCGGGTGATCAACAAGGTGCCGCTCAATGACGTGCTGGTGATCATGGCGGTGACGGTCATCACCGTGTTCACTGACCTGGCGACCGCAGTGCTGTGCGGCATCGTGATCGCGGCGCTGAACTTCGCCTGGCAACAGGCCCGCGAGCTGTATGCCGATGAACACCTGGAAGCCGACGGCAGCAAACTTTATCGTCTGCACGGCACGTTGTTCTTTGCCTCGACCACGCCGTTCCTGAATCAATTCGACCCAGCCAACGACCCGGCCCAGGTGACGCTCGATTGCCGGCACCTGAGCTTCGTCGATTATTCAGCGATTGCCGCGCTGATGACCTTGCGCGAGCGCTACCGCAAGGCGGGCAAGCAGGTGCGCGTGCTGCATTTGTCGGAGCGCTGCAAGAAGCTGCTCAAGCGGGCGAAGGTTCATCACGACTAGGGTTACGGCCCGACCAGGTCTTCCAGTTCCTGGGCGCGGGTCTGGGTCATGTCCAGTACGCAGCCGGAGCCGTTGACCTGGTCGATGGTGCCGCCGGTGGCACTGCCGGCAAAGGCGCAATTGGCGTCACGGTATTTGATCCACAGGCGCTGCAGGTCTTGCAACTGGTCCTTGCGGTTGCCTTCCTGAGCGGCCAGCGCGGTCTTGTAAGCCTTGTTCAGCCGGGCATCCTGCACCTTGGCCTCCTTGACGTTGCAACCGACCATCTCGGCGGTGGTGTTGGCGCCGTCCATGCATTTTTTCAGTGCCGGGTTATCGGCGGCGGCGGCGCTGCCGCACAGGGTAATCAGCAGGGCGGCAAGTGTGAAACGCATCATGTTCGGTTCCTGGCAGCAGTGGATGTGCATTCTATGACTCAACCGCGTGGGTTGAGTTTCCAGCCTTTTCTGATCCTCATGTAAGAACACTCCTCGAATTTTCATACGACAGTGTCGGGCATATCCCACCGCGACAGCGCTTATCCCTGGGCGAAAATTACTTTCATATAATTTGAAAATCCTCCTCGGTAATGATTTATGAGTTTCACAACCTATTCGACGTGACCCTTTCCGAGGAGTACCGCATGGCCGCATCACCGGGCTTCGGGCTATTGGCATACGCTGCCATCGCCATCATTGCTTTGATCGTGCTGATTGCACGTTACCGACTCAACCCGTTTATCGTTATCACGCTGGTGTCCATTGGCCTGGCGCTGATGGCCGGGATGCCGGCGGACACCATCATGGGCTCGTACGAAGCGGGGGTCGGCAAGACCCTGGGGCATATCGCTTTGGTGGTGGCGCTGGGCACCATGCTCGGCAAGATGATGGCCGAGTCCGGTGGCGCCGAGCAGGTGGCGCGCACGTTGATCAACCGTTTCGGCGAACGCAATGCCCACTGGGCCATGGTCTGCATCGCGTTTCTGGTGGGGCTGCCGCTGTTTTTCGAGGTGGGCTTTGTGTTGCTGGTGCCGATCGCCTTTACCGTGGCGCGGCGCGTGGGCGTGTCGATCCTGATGGTCGGCCTGCCGATGGTCGCCGGCCTGTCGGTGGTGCATGCGCTGGTGCCGCCGCACCCGGCGGCGATGATGGCGGTGCTGGCGTATAACGCCTCGGTTGGGCAGACCGTGCTGTATGCGATCCTGGTCGGTGTTCCTACGGCGATCATCGCCGGCCCGGTCTATGCCAAGTTCATCGTGCCGCACATTCACCTGCCGGCGGAAAACCCGCTGGAACGCCAGTTCATCGAGCGCGAACCGCGTACCCGTCTGCCGAGCTTCGCGCTGACCATGGGCACCATCCTGTTGCCGGTGGTGCTGATGATGATTGGCGGCTGGGCCAATGTGATTTCCACGCCGGGCACCGGCTTCAACCAGTTCCTTTTATTCATCGGCAACTCGGTGATTGCGCTGCTCGTGGCGACCCTGGTGAGTTTCTGGACCCTGGGGCTGGCCCAGGGCTTCAACCGTGAGTCGATCCTCAAGTTCACCAATGAGTGCCTGGCGCCGACGGCGAGCATCACCCTGCTGGTGGGCGCGGGCGGTGGCTTGAATCGCATCCTGGTGGACGCCGGTGTCACCCACGAAATCCTTGGCCTGGCCAATGCGTTCCAGCTCTCGCCGCTGGTGATGGGCTGGTTGTTCGCCGCGCTGATGCGGATCGCCACGGGCTCGGCCACGGTGGCGATGACCACGGCCTCCGGCGTGGTCGCGCCGGTCGCCCTGGGCCTGGGTTATCCACACCCGGAATTGCTGGTACTGGCGACCGGTGCGGGTTCGGTGATTTTCTCCCACGTCAACGACGGCGGCTTCTGGCTGATCAAGGAATACTTCAATATGACGGTGATCCAGACCTTCAAGACCTGGACCGTGCTGGAGACGTTGATTTCGGTGGTTGCCTTCGCTCTCACCTACGGCCTGTCTCTGGTTTTATGAGCCGCATCCTGTCACTCGGAGCCCCATGGACATCCTCTACCAGATCCGCGCCCGCCAGGCGTCCTTCAGCGCCGGCGAAGGGCGTATCGCCAAGCTGCTGCTCGATGACGTGGGCTTTGCCGCGTCGGCCAGCCTGGAAGCGTTGTCGCAACGGGCCGAGGTCAGTACGGCGACCCTGTCGCGCTTTGCCCGCAGTGTCGGTTGCCGCGACTTGCGTGACCTGCGCCTGCAACTGGCCCAGGCCAGCGGCGTGGGCAGCCGCTTTCTCGACCCGGCGGGGTTGCCGGAACAGTCGGCGTTTCATCGGCAGATTCTGGGTGATATCGAAGCGACGCTGCGCCAGCACCTGTCAGGGTTCAATCAAGACAGCTTTGTCGATGCGGTGAGCCTGTTGGGCAAGGCGCGGATGATCCACGCGTTCGGCATGGGCGGCCCATCGAGCCTGTGCAGCGATGAGTTACAGGTGCGCCTGGTACGCCTGGGCTATCCGATTGCAGCCTGCCATGACCCGGTGATGATGCGCGTGACCGCTGCGACCCTGGGGCCGGAACACGCGCTGATTGTGTGCTCGCTGACCGGCCTTACGCCTGAGCTGTTGGATGTGGTGACGCTGGCGCGCAACTACGACGCACGCGTTGTCGCCATCACCCTGGCCGACTCCCCACTGGCCGAGTTGGCGGATGTGCTGTTGCCGCTGCAACCGGCTGAAACCAGTTTTATCTACAAACCCACGGCTGCGCGCTACGGCATGCTGCTGGCTATCGACCTGCTTGCCACCGAGCTGGCGCTGGCCATGCCTGACGCCAACCAGGAGCGCCTGCGCCGGATCAAGCTGGCCCTGGATGACTATCGCGGCGGCCCCGACAGCCTGCCGCTCGGAGACTGATATGAAGTACGACACGCTGATTCGCCAGGCGCAGATCATTGATGGCAGCAACCGTGCAGGTTATGTCGCTGACGTGGGCGTGCGTGATGGGCGCATCGAGGCGATCGGCGACTTGTCCACAGCGATGGCCGAGTATGAAATCGACGCGACAGGCCGCGTATTGGCGCCGGGGTTTATCGACGTGCACACCCACGATGACACGGTGGTTATCCGCCATCCGCAGATGCTGCCCAAACTCAGCCAGGGCGTGACCACGGTGATTGTCGGTAACTGCGGCATCAGCGCCTCACCGGTCAGCCTGCGCTGTAATCCGCCCGACCCGATGAACCTGCTGGGCAATGCCGAGGCTTTTGCCTACCCGCGCTTTGTCGATTATCGCGCGGCGGTGGAACTAGCCCACCCTGCGGTCAACGTCGCCGCCCTGATCGGCCACACGGCACTGCGCAGCAATCATATGGACGACCTGCACCGCACGGCCACGGCCCACGAAATCACGGGCATGCGCATGCAGTTGCAGGCGAGTCTGGAGGCCGGAGCCCTGGGTTTATCCACTGGCCTTGCCTACGCCAGCGCATTCAATGCAGACACCGACGAGGTGCTGCAACTGAGCGAAGAACTGACGGCTTATGGCGCGGTGTACACCACTCACTTGCGCAGTGAATTCGAGCCGGTACTGGAGGCAATGGATGAAGCGTTCCTGATCGGCCTGCATGCCAAGGTCCCGGTGATTATTTCCCACCTCAAGTGTGCCGGTGCGGGAAACTGGGGACGTAGCCCGCAACTGCTGGCGGCACTTGAAGCGGCGGCGAAAACCCATCCGGTAGGGTGTGATTGTTATCCCTATGCGGCCAGCTCTTCGACTCTGGACCTCAAGCAAGTCACCGATGCGTTCCGTATCACCATCACCTGGTCTACACCGCATCCTGAAATGGGCGGGCGTGACCTGCAGGACATTGCCGCCGAGTGGGATGTTCCTTTAATGGACGCAGCCCGCCGCCTGCAACCGGCGGGGGCGGTGTACTACGGGATGGATGAGGCGGATGTGCGGCGCATTTTGGCGCACCCCTTGTCGATGGTCGGCTCGGATGGGTTGCCTGAAGACCCGTTTCCCCATCCGCGTTTGTGGGGTGCGTTTCCACGGGTGCTGGGGCATTTCAGCCGGGATGTCGGGTTGTTCCCGTTGCACACAGCGGTGCATAAGATGACCGGGCTGTCGGCGGCGCGTTTTGGCCTGGCCGAGCGAGGCGAAATTCGTGAAGGGCACTGGGCTGACCTGGTGTTGTTCGACCCGTTACGCGTGCGGGATGTAGCGGACTTCAAAGAACCACAGCGGGCAGCCGAGGGCATTGATGGCGTGTGGGTCAACGGTGTGTTGAGCTACAGCGAAGGGCAGGCGACGGGGCAGCGCTCGGGTCGATTCCTGGCGCGCAACGGGGATTTGCGCCGGGGTTTTTCGCCTCTATAGTGGGTGCTTTCAAACAGGGAGCCATCGCGATGCACTTAGGAAAAGTCACCCCCATCCTGCGGATTTTCGACGAGGCCAAGGCGCTGGAATTCTATGTCGACTTCCTCGGGTTCAAGGTCGATTGGCAGCATCGTTTCGAGGCAGATTTTCCGTTGTACCTGCAGGTGTCGCTGGCCGAGTGCGTGCTGCATTTGTCCGAGCATCATGGCGATGCGTCGCCGGGCGCAGCGGTGCGGATCCAGGCGCAGGGGATAGACGCGTACCAGCAGCAATTGCAGGCCAAGGGCTACCGTTATGCCAAGCCTGGCGTGGAGGAAACACCTTGGGGCTCGCGGGAGATGAGTATCAAGGACCCGTTTGGGAATCGGCTGGTGTTTGTCGAGGAGGGGGAGAGCTGAGAGGTAAATTGCAGACAATAAAAAACCGCCTTAGTAGGGCGGTTTTTTTTGCAATCCAGTGAGTGGCTGGATCGCGATCTCAAAGATGCATTGACCTGCAGGCGGATATTAACCTTGGTCTTATCATCACGCAAGATTGACCGGTGGCCAGTGCCCATCGATTATCAAACTTCTCTCTCAGTCGAAAAATTCTGCAATAGATCCCACGAACAATACTGGATATTTGGCCACTGCTTGTCACACCTTCACGTGGAGTTTTGGGTAGTCTCTCCTTCGTTCCGCGTTTGTCGCTTTTGGGTGCGCCGGGTATGCGCGCGATTTTCGGACCGACCGCCACGGGCTAGTAATCCGTGCCGGATTCAAGCGGAAGGCCCATCAACCCGGCCGCCTCAAAGATGCATTGACCTGCATCCAAAGGCCCACATGTTCCGGTAAGTGCGCTGGAGGTAAGGCCCAACTCACGGAGGGCCGAGTATGTCTAAGTTTGCACGACGTACATGGAACCTCGTAGTGAACTGCCTGCGTGCTTATCACGTATGGAAGTTTCTGCGGGACAGCTTCGACGACCATTAAGGTTTGAGAAGTGGAGCGGCCTCGGTTAATCCCGAGGCGGCTTTTTTTGATTTCTTACACCCGGAAATGACTGACCATCTGCTGCAACTGGCTGCCCAAACGCGCCAATTCCACGCTCGACTTGGCCGTCTCGTCGCTCGCCGTAGCGGTCTGCTCCGACACATCGCGTACGTTCACAATGCTGCGGCTGATCTCTTCGGCCACGGCGCTCTGCTCTTCGGCGGCGGCGGCGATCTGCTGGTTCATCGACTGGATATTCGACACGGTACGGGTGATGTTTTCCAGCGACACGCCAGCCTTGCGCGTCAGCTCGACGCTGCTGTCGGTGAGGCTGCGGCTGTTGTTCATCACGTTGGCCACTTGTTGGGTGCCGTTCTGCAAGCCGGCCACCAGGCCTTCGATTTCCTCGGTGGATTTTTGTGTGCGCTGGGCCAGGCCGCGCACTTCGTCGGCGACCACGGCGAACCCACGACCGGCTTCACCGGCGCGCGCTGCTTCAATCGCTGCGTTGAGGGCCAGCAGGTTGGTCTGTTCGGCCACGGCCTTGATCACATCCATCACGCTGCCGATCTTGTTGCTCTCTTGTTGCAGATGGGCCATGGCGTCGGTGGAACGCGCCACTTCAGCCGCCAGGCGTTCGATCTGGGCGATGGCCTCGGCCACTACTTTGTCGCCCGCGCGCGCTTGACCGTCGGCATCGGCGGCGGCCAGGGAGGCCTGTTCGGCGTTGCGTGCCACTTCCTGCACGGTGGCGGTCATTTCATGCATCGCCGTGGCGACCTGGTCGGTCTCGATCTTCTGGCTGTTGACGCCAGCGCTGGTCTGCTCGGTCACGGCCGACAACTCTTCGGCGGCGCTGGCGATCTGGGTCACGCCATCACGAATCCCGCTGATGAGTTCACGCAAGGTGGTGCCCATGCGCTGGATGCCTTGTTGCAGCACGCCCAGTTCGTCACGACGAGTCACCTGGATGTTGTGGCTCAGGTCGCCGGAAGCGATGCGTTCGACTACCGCCAAGGTGTCTTGCAGCGGACGGGTGATCTGGCGAGTGATCACCAGCGCCGCGATGATGCCCACCAGCAGGGCCAGCAAGGTGCTGATCAATTGCAGGCTACGGGCCTGGGCGCTTTCGGCGTCACGACGTTCCAGCTGGATGTCGTACAGCTTGTCGCTGATCGTGACGATATCGGTGCCTTGGGTGGTCATCTCGGCACGGGCGGTGACGATGTTGGTGTTGGCGGCCTTGTAGCTCTGCACGGCGCTGCGATAGGCACCGAGTGCGGTGTCCAGCGAGGCCAGCGCGGTTTGCTGGCTGGTGCCGAAGACGGCGTTGAGGCTTTTCAAACTCGCGATGGCTTTGTCGATTTGTGCAGCGGCGCGGGCTTCGTTTTCTGCGTTGACGGTGTTGGTGTAACCACGCACTTCGTAGCGCGCCAGCATGAACTCTTCCTTGGCGTCGGTCACGGCCTGGAACTGTGCGAAGCGCTCCGGGCTGTCGGGCATCTGCTGCACGCTGGTGTCCAGGGCGTTGATTTGTGCGTTGGCGATGTCGGCTTTGTCGCCCATGACCTGGCGCGCAGCGTTGCCGTTGCGATAGGCCTCGCGCATTTTGTTCAAGGACTGCTGATAGGCCGTGATGACGGCTTTCTGTTCATTGAGCAGCTTGAGGTTTTCCGGGCTCTTGAAGCTGTCCAGCAGTTTTTGTTGCTGGCCGACGAAGGCGTCGAGGCTGGTCTGTACGTTCTGCGCCACGGCCTCGTCACCGTTGGCCAGCATGTATTGCAGGCGCACGATGCGCAGCTTGGTCAGCGAGGCGTTGAGCTGGGTGATGTCGCTCATCCAGTTGCTGCGGTCGATCAAGCCGCCCAGGCTGGTCCAGCCGGTGAGTGCCAGGATCGAGGTGAGGACCAGTACCAGGCCAAAGCCCAGGCCGAGTTTGAGGTTGACGCTGATGTTACCGAACCAGCTGTTCATCGAAAGCTCCTTGAGAGTGATGTCTGTCTGCTGGACGGGGTGTTGTTGTTTGAGCCAGCCAAGATGTGTAGGGCTGTATCGGCGGCAAAGGGCAATTCTGAAATACTTTTCTCGCTGGCCGTCGAAAGGGCGCTCGATCCATGCCAGGACGGGGACAATGATCGGATGCCAGAGCTACGCCCCGGCGCTCTGGGAGCCGGAGAGGGCTGATCATGGGCCGGTCTTGTGTGCTAGTCTGCGGGCCCTTTTAGTTTTGGACGGCACGGGAAACCGTGTTGTCCTACAGCGGAGCCTCTTCATGTCCGAAGTTAATCTGTCCACCGACGAAACCCGCGTCAGCTACGGTATCGGCCGTCAGTTGGGCGACCAACTGCGCGACAACCCGCCACCAGGCGTCAACCTCGATGCAATCCTGGCCGGCCTGACCGACGCGTTCGGTGGCAAGCCAAGCCGTGTTGACCAAGAGCAAATGGCGGCCAGCTTCAAGGTGATCCGCGAAATCATGCAAGCTGAAGCCGCGGCCAAAGCTGAAGCCGCTGCAGGCGCCGGCCTGGCATTCCTGGCTGAAAACGCCCAGCGTGACGGCATTACCACCCTGGCTTCGGGCCTGCAATTTGAAGTGCTGACTGCCGGTGATGGCGCCAAGCCGACCCGTGAAGACCAAGTGCGTACTCACTACCACGGCACTCTGATCGACGGCACTGTATTCGACAGCTCCTACGAGCGTGGCCAGCCTGCAGAATTCCCGGTGGGCGGCGTGATTGCCGGCTGGACCGAAGCCCTGCAGTTGATGAATGCCGGCAGCAAATGGCGCCTGTACGTGCCGAGCGAATTGGCTTACGGCGCTCAAGGCGTTGGCAGCATCCCGCCGCACAGCGTTCTGGTGTTCGACGTCGAGCTGCTCGACGTTCTGTAAGACCTGCTGTTGATCACCTGTAGGAGCGAGCTTGCTCGCGAAAAACGTCAACGATGACGCGGGCATTCTGGATGAGCGCGTTGTTTATGCGGTCTTCGCGAGCAAGCTCGCTCCTACAGCGTTTTGCAGGGTGGTTCATGGGTGGAACTTGCCATTGAGCTCCGTCGCCGGGCGCAACGCTCGGGCATAGCAGAACAAAAACAGATTCCTCACCACTTCCTTCAGCACCCCAGGCTCACTGGAGCTCAGGCCATTCACGTCCAGGTCGCCCTGGTCCTGCAGCTCATTCAGCGCTTCTTCTTCCAGCACAGCACAGACTTCGCCGGTTTCCCGATGCAGGATCCGCAGGTAGGGGTGTGGACGGTCCAGCCAGGCGTCTATCAAATAAGTCATGGTCGTTCTCCTTGATGGGTTTCAATGAGAATAATTCTTATTCGTAGAATAGCAAGTGCCTATTGGCGGTTTGCGCTTTTTTCTGTGTGGAGATTGAGGCGGGTCAAGCAAGAGGGCGAAACGCCATCCCACGGCGGGCGTGGGATGGTTGCAGCAAGATCAGACTTTACGCACGAACTCGGACTTGAGTTTCATCGGGCCGATGCCGTCAATCTTGCAATCGATATCGTGGTCGCCGTCGCACAGGCGGATGTTCTTGACCTTGGTGCCGACTTTCACCACCAGGGAAGTGCCCTTGACCTTGAGGTCCTTGATCACGGTGATGGTGTCGCCGTCCTGCAGGACATTGCCCACAGAGTCCTTCTTCACGGTTTCATCGCCGGCGGCTTCGGCCTCGCCATTGGCGGACCACTCATGGGCGCATTCCGGGCAGATCAGCTGGGCGCCGTCTTCGTAGGTGTATTCGGAATTGCATTTCGGGCAGGGTGGCAACGTGCTCACTAAAGCTCCTTGAGAGTCAGGATGGCTAAAAGTCGCACATTATATAGGGGATTGTGGTCTTACAGGTTGTATGAAATCCAAATGTGGGAGGGGGCTTGCTCCCGATGGCGGTTTGCCAGTCGATATATTCGGCGACTGACACTCCGCTATCGGGGGCAAGCCCCCTCCCACATTGGCCCGGGTGTATTTTAGTGCGTACGCGCCACCGCAAACTCACTCAGCTCAACCAATGCATCCCGGTATTCGCTGGCGGGCAGGGCTTGCAGGCACTGGATCGCACGGGCTACGTAGTCACGCGCCAGTTGCGCGGTGTACTCCAGCGAGCCGGACGCTTCGACGGCGGCACGGATGGCTTCCAGGTCTTCGATCCCGCCTTTCTGGATCGCCTTGCGCACCAGGGCGGCCTGTTCCGGCGTGCCTTCGCGCATGGTGTAGATCAGCGGCAGGGTCGGTTTGCCTTCGGCCAGGTCGTCACCGACGTTCTTGCCCAGGGTCTCGGCGTCGCCACGGTAGTCGAGCAGGTCGTCCACCAGTTGGAACGCCACGCCCAGGTGATCGCCAAAGGTGCGCAACGCTTCGGCCTGTTCGGCGGTCGCGCCACACAGCGCGGCGGCGCTGTGGGTGGAGGCTTCGAAGAGCATCGCGGTCTTGCCGCGAATCACTTCCATGTAGGTTTCTTCGGTGGTGCTGGCATCGCGTACCTTCGACAGCTGCAACACTTCGCCTTCGGCGATGATGCGCGTGGCCTGTGAAAGAATTTTCATCACTGGCATCGAGCCCAGTTCGACCATCATTTCGAACGAGCGCGAGTACAGGAAGTCGCCCACCAGCACGCTCGGGGCGTTGCCCCACATGGCGTTGGCGGTCTCGCGACCACGGCGCATACCGGACATGTCGACCACGTCGTCGTGCAGCAGGGTGGCGGTGTGCAGGAATTCGATGGTGGCCGCCAGCAGGCGCAGGTCATCGCCTTCGCGGCCCAGGGCCTTGCCGCACAGCAACACTAATAAAGGACGCAGGCGCTTACCGCCCGCCGACGTAATGTAGTCGCCAATTTTGGCGACCAGCGGCACTTTAGACGTCAGCTGCTGCTTGATGATGCCGTCGACGGCGCTAAAATCGTCCGCGACCGCGCGGTAGAAAGCTTGGGGTTGCATCAGCGACAGTCGCTCCAGAAGGGTTGCGCGGCATGCTAGGACCCATGCCCCTGGGTGTCAAGGCGCGATGGACGGCCTCTTGCAACGCGTCTATTGCTTGCGTACAATCGCGCACCCTGAACTTCCTGGGCAGCACCTGCCTTACGCAATTGCATTCGGGACGTCCATCCCATGCAGCCATGCCAGCCAATACCTCTTCTTATAAAGCGCTGGGTGAGCAGGATTATCGGAGAAATACCATGTCGTACGCAGTAATTGTTACTGGTGGCAAGCAATACAAGGTCGCCCCAGGTGAATACCTGAAGATCGAAAAACTGGAAATCGCTACTGGCGAATCCGTTACTTTTGATCGCGTTCTGTTGGTCGCCAATGGCGATGACGTGAACATCGGCGCTCCAGTTGTTGCTGGCGCTACCGTTGTGGCTGAAGTGATCTCCCAAGGTCGTCACGATAAAGTCCGCATCATCAAGTTCCGTCGTCGTAAGCACCACATGAAGCGTATGGGCCACCGCCAGTGGTACACCGAGATCAAAATCACCGGTATTCAGGCTTAATTTCAGCCTAATTCCTCACTAGGAGAATTGACTCATGGCACACAAAAAAGCTGGTGGTAGTACCCGTAACGGTCGCGACTCAGAAGCCAAACGCCTTGGCGTGAAGATGTATGGCGGCCAGAAAATCATTCCGGGCAACATCATCGTGCGTCAGCGCGGCACCCAATTCCACGCCGGTTACGGTGTTGGCATGGGTAAAGATCACACCCTCTTCGCGAAAATCGAAGGCGTGATCAAGTTCGAAGTAAAGGGCGCGTTCAACCGCCGTTACGTGAGCGTTGTCGCAGCTTAATTGCGAGATCGCTGGAAAAGCCCTGTCTTGCGACGGGGCTTTTTCGTTTGTGGAGTGAGTCTCTTGCAAAGCTGTTTGTAATGGCGAGGGCAGCAGGTTTTGCAGTCGTTGCTTGAGGTCGCTGCGCTCATTTTTGCAAGAGTCTTATGTCTTGGTTTCTTAAGCTCGTCCGTGCGGCGAGAGGCGTTTTGTTATGAAGTTCGTTGATGAAGTTTCCATCCGAGTAAAAGCAGGCGACGGCGGTAACGGTTGCATGAGTTTCCGTCGCGAAAAGTTCATTGAAAACGGTGGCCCAAACGGCGGTGACGGCGGCGACGGCGGTTCCATCTACATGATGGCCGACGAAAACCTCAACACCCTGGTCGACTACCGTTACACCCGGCACTTCGATGCCGAGCGTGGCTCCAACGGCGGCAGCACCGACTGCACCGGCAAAAAAGGTGAAGACCTGGTACTGCGTGTACCGGTCGGCACCACGATCATCGACTCGGCCACCCAGGAAGTGATCGGCGACTTGACCAAGGCCGGCCAGAAGTTGATGGTTGTGCAGGGCGGCTGGCACGGGCTGGGTAACACCCGGTTCAAGTCCAGTACCAACCGTGCACCGCGCCAGACCACGCCGGGCAAACCGGGCGAGCAGCGCGACCTCAAGCTGGAAATGAAAGTACTCGCCGACGTAGGCCTGCTGGGCCTGCCGAACGCCGGCAAAAGTACCTTCATCCGCTCGGTGTCGGCCGCCAAGCCGAAAGTCGCCGATTACCCGTTCACCACCCTGGTGCCAAACCTGGGGGTGGTCAGCGTCGACCGTTGGAAAAGCTTCGTGGTCGCCGACATTCCTGGCCTGATCGAAGGCGCTTCCGATGGTGCAGGCCTGGGGATTCGCTTCCTCAAGCACTTGTCGCGCACCCGTTTGCTGCTGCACCTCGTCGACATGGCGCCGCTGGACGAAACCAATGCTGCCGATGCCGCCGAAGTGATCGTCAGCGAACTGACCAAGTTCAGCCCGGCCCTGGCCGAGCGTGATCGTTGGCTGGTGCTGAACAAGTGCGACCAGATCCTTGAAGAAGAGCACGAAGAGCGCGTCAAGGAAATCGTCGACCGCCTGGAGTGGGAAGGTCCGGTCTACGTGATCTCGGCCATCGCCAAAGAAGGCACCGAGCGCCTTTGCCGCGACATCATGCGTTATCTGGAAGACCGCGCCGACCGCCTGGCGGCCGACCCGGTATTCAAGGCAGAACTGGCCGAGCTCGACCAGCAGATCGAAGACGAAGCCCGTGCCCAGCTGCAAGCGCTGGACGACCAGCGTGCCCTGCGCCGCAGCGGCGTGAAGTCGGTGCATGACATCGGCGACGATGATTGGGACGAGGAAGACGTGGATGATGAAGACGGTCCGGAAATCATTTACGTGCGCGACTGATTCGTTGCGATAAACTTGAACGCCGCTCCTTTGGAGCGGCGTTTTGGTATCCGGGTATAACGTTATGGGCGGCGCTGGGTCGCGCGGCCCTCACTCTAAGGTTGAAGATGATGCGGAGCAAAGTGACAGGTGCGCAGCGCTGGGTCGTAAAGATCGGCAGCGCGTTGCTGACGGCCGATGGCAAGGGACTCGATCGCGCAGCCATGAGCGTCTGGGTCGAGCAGATGGTGGCCTTGCATGAGGCCGGTGTGGAGTTGGTGCTGGTCTCGTCCGGGGCGGTTGCCGCCGGGATGAGCCGCCTCGGCTGGACCGCGCGACCCAGCGCGATGCACGAACTGCAAGCCGCCGCCGCCATCGGCCAGATGGGCCTGGTGCAAGCCTGGGAATCGAGCTTTGCCGAGCACGGCCGCCACACGGCGCAGATCCTGCTGACCCACGACGACCTGTCCGACCGCAAGCGCTACCTCAACGCCCGCAGCACCTTGCGTGCGCTGGTGGAGCTCAAGGTCATCCCGGTGATCAACGAGAACGACACCGTGGTCACCGACGAAATCCGCTTCGGCGACAACGACACCCTGGCTGCCCTGGTAGCCAACCTGGTGGAAGCCGACCTGCTGGTGATTCTCACCGACCGCGACGGCATGTTCGACGCCGACCCGCGCAACAACCCTGATGCCCAGCTTATCCATGAAGCTCGCGCTGATGACCCGGCGCTGGACGCCGTGGCCGGCAGTGTCGGCGGCGCTTTGGGCCGTGGCGGCATGCAGACCAAGCTGCGCGCCGCCCGCCTGGCCGCGCGCTCCGGTGCCCACACCATCATCGTCGGCGGGCGCCTGGAGCGCGTGCTGGACCGTCTCAAGGCCGGGGAGCGTATCGGTACGCTGCTGTCGCCCGAGCGCGGCATGCTGGCGGCGCGCAAGCAGTGGCTGGCCGGGCACCTGCAAACCCGTGGCACCCTGGTGCTCGACGCGGGAGCGGTGTCGGCGTTGTCCCAGGGCAACAAGAGCCTGCTGCCGGTGGGTGTCAAGTTAGTGCAAGGCAGCTTCCGCCGCGGCGAGATGGTGGTGTGCGTGGCGCCGGATGGTCGTGAGATCGCCCGCGGCCTGGCCAACTACAGTGCCCTGGAGGCGCAGAAGATTATTGGACAATCGTCTGAAGCGATTGTCGGACTCTTGGGCTACATGGCGGAACCGGAACTGGTGCACCGCGATAACCTCATCCTGGTTTAAACGAAAGGAATACCCGATGCGCATCATGAAGGGACTGCTTGGCCTGTTGCTCGCCATGCCACTGCTGGCCTCGGCCGAAGAGATTGCCCAGGTCTCGACGGTGTTCAAGTTTGTCGGCCCCAACGACCGGATTGTGGTCGAAGCGTTTGACGACCCCAAGGTCGATGGCGTGACTTGCTATCTGTCCCGTGCCAAGACCGGTGGCGTCAAAGGCGGCCTGGGCCTGGCCGAAGACCGCGCCGAAGCCTCGATTGCCTGCCGCCAGGTCGGCCCGATCCACTTCAAGGGCGAGCTCAAGGACGGTGACGAAGTGTTCAAGGAACGCACCTCGCTGGTGTTCAAGACCATGCAGGTGGTGCGTTTCCTCGACAAGAAGCGCAACACGTTGGTGTACCTGGTCTACAGCGACCGCCTGATCGAAGGCAGCCCGCAGAACGCGGTGACGGCGATCCCGATCCTGCCGTGGCCGACCGCTCAGTAACCTGCAGGCGGGTTTTGTTACGGGCGTCTATAATTGCGGGCTTGCGGGTTGTAAGCTCAAGGCGTCGCGAGGCGTAGAAAAATAGGATATCTGGAGTTCGTCATGAGTGCTTTCCACGACCTGAAACTCAAAGCGTTGGATGGGCAAGAGCTGCCGCTGGCGCCTTACAAGGGGCGAGTTGTGCTGGTGGTCAACGTGGCCTCCAAATGCGGCCTGACCCCGCAATATGCGGCGTTGGAAAACCTCTATCAGCAGTACAAGGACCAGGGTTTCACCGTGCTCGGCCTGCCGTGCAACCAGTTTGCGGGCCAGGAACCGGGCACCGAGGAAGAGATCCAGCAATTCTGCAGCCTCAACTATGGCGTGACCTTTCCCTTGGGCAGCAAACTCGAGGTGAACGGGCCAGAGCGTCACCAGCTCTACCGCCTGCTGGCGGGCGAGGGCGCTGAATTTCCTGGGGATATCACCTGGAACTTCGAAAAATTCCTGCTCGGCAAAGATGGCCGCGTGCTGGCGCGTTTTTCGCCACGTACGCCACCGGAAGATCCATCGATCGTCCAGGCCATCGAAAAAGCCCTAGGCTAAACGCACTTACAGTGCAGCCTCAAGCCTCAAGCCTCAAGCCTCAAGCCCCAAGAACGCATCAGTGTTCCTCTTGCAGCTTGAAGCTTGCAGCTACCCGCCGCTTAGATGTTCCTTAATCACCCAAATCAATAGTGCTACGCAGCGCCGTCACCTCTTCATATTATCCACATCATAAATCCGTCTTATGTGGAGTGCTTCATGCCCGTCCAAGCCTTGTTCAAACCGTTCCAGCTCGGTGCACTGCAACTGTCGACCCGCGTGGTCATGGCGCCAATGACCCGCTCGTTCTCCCCGGGTGGCGTGCCCAATGCCCAAGTGATCGAGTACTACCGCCGTCGCGCCGCCGCCGGTGTAGGGCTGATCATTACCGAAGGCACCGTGGTCGGCCATCAAGCCTCCAACGGTTACCCCAACGTTCCGCATTTTTACGGCGAAGCGGCGTTGGCCGGCTGGAAGAAAGTGGTCGATGCGGTCCACGCCGAAGGGGGCAAGATTGTTCCGCAGTTGTGGCATGTGGGCAGTGTGCGCCGTATCGGTACCGAACCTGACGGCAGCGTGCCAGCCTACGGCCCGATGGAGAAGCTCAAGGATGGCAAGGTAGTCGTCCACGGCATGACCAGCCAGGACATCAAGGACGTGATCGAGGCGTTCGCCCAGGCAGCCAAAGATGCTCAACGTATCGGCATGGACGGTGTGGAAATCCACGGCGCCCACGGCTACCTGGTCGATCAGTTCTTCTGGGAAGGCAGCAACCAGCGTGCCGATGAGTACGGCGGCAGCCTGGCCAACCGTTCACGTTTCGCTATCGAGTTGATCCAGGCCACCCGTGCTGCGGTCGGCCCGGATTTTCCGATCATCCTGCGTTTTTCCCAGTGGAAGCAGCAGGACTACACCGCGCGCCTGGTGCAAACCCCCGAGGCGTTGGGCGAATTCCTCAAGCCGTTGTCCGACGCTGGCGTGGATATTTTCCACTGTTCAACGCGCCGGTTCTGGGAGCCGGAATTCGAAGGTTCCGACCTCAATCTGGCCGGCTGGACCCGCCAGCTGACGGGGAAACCGACGATCACCGTGGGCAGTGTCGGCCTGGATGGTGAGTTCCTGCAGTTCATGGTCAACACCGATAAGGTCGCGCAGCCGGCCAGCCTGGAGAACCTGCTGGAGCGTTTGAATAACGACGAGTTCGATCTGGTCGCCGTGGGCCGTGCGCTGCTGGTGGATCCGGATTGGGCCGTGAAGGTGCGCGAAGGTCGCGAGGCCGACATTCTGCCGTTCAGTCGTGAGGCGTTGACGAGCCTGGTGTAAGCGACGCCAGGGCGGGCACCGGAGGCCCGTCCTTGCATACATCGCGCAACTGACGCTCGAATTGCTCGATGATCGCCGGCCACCCTTGGCGACTGGCGTGTTGCCGGGCATTGAGCCGCGCTCGGCGCAGCGTCTCGCGCTCTTCCAGCAGCCACACGGCCGCATCGCAAAACGCGTTCTCATCCCCCGGCATCGCCAGCACACCGTTGTAACCGTGGCGAATATGCTGGGTCGCGGCTGCCTGGTCGTAGGCCACCACACCCAGCCCGGAAGCCATGGCTTCCAGCACCACATTGCCAAATGTTTCGGTCAGGCTGGGAAACAGGAACAGATCGCCCGAAGCGTAATGCCGCGCCAGTGCTTCACCGCGCTGGGCGCCGCAGAACACCGCGTCGGGCAAATCGCGCTGCAACAGGCTGCGCTGCGGGCCGTCGCCGACAATCACCAGCTTGAGCCGCCGCGATGGATAGGTGGTCTGCAACGTGTAGAAACAGCGTTTGAGCAGCCCGAGATTTTTCTCTTGGGCGAGGCGTCCTACGTGCAGCACCACAATGTCGTCGTTCTCCAACCCCCAGCTTGCGCGTAAAGCATCATCGCGTTTGGCCGGGTGGAACAGTTGGCTATCGACCCCCCGCGACAGCGTCCCAAGACGCTCGAAGTGCCGGCGCTCCAGCTCCAGGCGCTGACTCGCGCTGGGAACCAGGGTCAACGTCGACCGGTTATGAAACCAGCGCAGGTAATGGGTGACCAGGCGACTCAACACGCTCAAGCCGTACTGGTTCGAATACTGTTGGAAGTTGGTGTGAAAGCCGCTGACCACGCTGATGCCCAAGCGCCGCGCCGCGCGTAACGCCGACAAGCCCAACGGGCCCTCGGTGGCGATGTACAACACATCCGGACGCTGGCGGGTCCAGCGGCGCAGAAGTTTGTGCATCGACGATTGGCCCCACTGCAGCCCTGGATACCCCGGTAACGGCCAGCCGCGGCACAGCAGCAACTCATCGTCACTCGGCCGGCTCTGGTCGACGCCTTGGCGGGGGCGCACCAGTTCGATTTGATGGCCGCGCGCGCGCAAACCGTCGCACAGGCGGCCAAGGGTATTGGCCACCCCGTTGATTTCCGGCGGGAAGGTTTCGGTGATCAGGGTGATGTGGAGCGAAGCTGTCGTCATGACCCACAGTGTCGCTGCGGGCCATGTCTTCATTGTGTCACTGGGATGATGGATTTATGACCGAGCCACCTGTTGCCCGGCCATCGCTTCGGCACCTTGCTCGCGCACCCAGAACAACGTGGCCCCGGCGACTGCTGCCGGCATCATCAGCAAGTTGACTACTGGCACCAGCAGCACCAGGTAGACGATCCCGCCAAAACTCATGCTCTGCCAGCGCTTCTGGCGCAGCCAGGCGAGCATTTCGTTCCAGCCCAGCTTGTGGTTGTCGGCCGGGTAGTCGATGTATTGGATCGCCATCATCCACACGCCGAACAGCAGCCACAATGGCGCGGCGATCAGGTTGACCACGGGAATGAACGACAGGATGAACAGGCCGATGGCCCGTGGCAGGAAGTAGCCCAGCTTGCGCATTTCCCGGGCCAGGGTGCGCGGGATCATCGCGATCAGCTCGCCCCAGCTGAACGGCGGGAAGTCGTCGGTGCCACGCACCACGATCTCGACTTTCTCCGCGAGAAAACCATTGAACGGCGCCGCGATGATATTAGCGAGCATGGTAAAGGTGAAAAACACCATCAACACCACCAGCACCACGAACAGCGGCCACAGCAGGTAATTCAAAAAGCTCAGCCAGCCGGGCAGCGTGGGCATCAGGTGGTCGACCCACAGGCTGAATTGGTGGCCTGCAAAGTAGATCAGGCCGACGAACAGCACCAGGTTGATCGCCAGCGGCAGCAGTACGAACAGGCGCAGGCCGGGGCTCAACACCAGTTTGAGGCCTTCGCGCAGGTATTGCGGGCCGGAAAGAGCGGGGGCAGGCATGGAAGACTCCGAGCAGAAGGGCGAACGCGCCGACCTTACCGGCTTTGCCGTGGCGGTGAAAGTGGCGACATCAGCGGTTACACCTGAGTGGACAAGAAGGTCGATCAAACCGGTCGACTGCATAGAGACCACCTATGAGCTGGATTGTTATTCCGTATTTCCTTAATCTTGCCCCCCTCTATACGCTGCACCCATTATTTTCAGGATCTGCGAGTTCAAGCCTTCCCCAAGTGCTTCGCGGTCCTTTTTTATTCCAGCCGTCTTGTTGTCCGGGCGGTCGATAGGAGTGAGTCATGTCTGATACCCGTCATTCGCGAGTGATTATTCTCGGTTCCGGCCCTGCCGGTTACAGCGCTGCGGTCTACGCTGCCCGGGCCAACCTCAAGCCGCTGCTGATCACCGGCATGCAGGCGGGCGGTCAGCTGACCACCACCACCGAAGTCGACAACTGGCCGGGCGACGTCCACGGCCTGACCGGCCCGGTGCTGATGGAGCGTATGAAAGAACACGCCGAGCGCTTTGAAACCGAGATCGTGTTCGACCACATCAACAAGGTCGACTTCTCCAAGAAGCCCTACAGCCTGACGGGCGACAGCGGCGTGTACACCTGTGACGCGTTGATCATCGCCACCGGCGCCAGCGCCCGTTACCTGGGCCTGCCGTCGGAAGAAGCGTTCATGGGCAAGGGTGTTTCCGCCTGCGCGACCTGCGACGGCTTCTTCTATCGCAACAAGCCAGTGGCTGTGGTCGGTGGTGGCAACACCGCCGTGGAAGAGGCGCTGTACCTGGCCAATATCGCCAGCACCGTGACCCTGGTGCACCGCCGCGAAACTTTCCGCGCCGAGAAGATCCTGATCGACAAGCTGCACGCGCGTGTCGCTGAAGGCAAGATCATCCTCAAGCTCAACGCCACGCTGGACGAAGTGCTGGGTGACAACATGGGCGTGACCGGTGCGCGCCTGAAGAACAATGACGGCAGCTTCGACGAGCTGAAAGTCGACGGCGTATTCATCGCCATCGGCCACACCCCGAACACCTCGTTGTTCGAAGGTGTGCTGGAAGCCAAAGACGGTTACCTGGTGGTGCAGGGCGGCCGTGAAGGCAATGCCACCGCCACCAACATCGACGGCATCTTTGCGGCCGGCGACGTGGCTGACCACGTCTACCGCCAAGCTATCACCTCGGCCGGCGCCGGTTGCATGGCGGCCCTGGACGCCGAGCGTTACCTTGACGGTCTGAAAGACGCCTCGTTCTAAGCAGCACTGCAAAACAAATGTGGGAGGGGGCTTGCTCCCGATTGCGGTGGTCCAGTACCCAATGTACTGACTGACACACCGCTATCGGGGGCAAGCCCCCTCCCACATTTTGATCTGTGTTTGACTCAGGATTTGCGGGTCAGGGGTTGTGCTGCAAATTTCACTCCGGCCAGGCCGTGTTTGATCAACGCACGGATATTGCCATGGTCACTGCCGTCAGGCGTAGCCACCACTGAGCGGTAATGCTCACCAAACGCCAGCAACGCTTCCTGATCGCTCAACCCTTCCAGCAACGCCAATCCAAGTGTCTTGCACGAACCTTCGTTCTGGCCGGCGGCATTTTCCACCTCGCCGTTGGTGAAGGCTTGTGGCTGGTAGTCGTAACCTGCGGCAACAAAGGCCAGGGTGTCGGCAAACGCGTGTTCGCCGCTGTTAAGGCTGGCGCGCAGGGTGTTCAGGTCAGTCATGGGCTTTTCCTTTGGCAAACGCCGCATGTTGGTCGGCGCTGGCTTCTTTCTGGTATTGGGCTTTCCACTCGGCGTACGGCATGCCGTACACCACTTCACGGGCGTCATCGAGGCTCAGCTCGATCTGGCGCTCGTCGGCCTCGGCCTTGTACCACTTGGACAGGCAGTTACGGCAGAAGCCGGCCAGGTTCATCAGGTCGATGTTCTGTACATCCTTGCGGCTGTCCAGGTGTGACACCAGCCGGCGAAAGGCGGCGGCTTCGAGTTCGAGGCGTTGTTGGTCGTTCATGGAATCTCTCCGAGATAGCTTCAAGCGGGTAAGCTTCAAGCTGCAAGTTGGAATGCGTGTGGCTTTTAGCTTGAAGCTTGCAGCTAACGGCTTGCAGCTAACGTAATCGAAACCGACTCGGCAAAGCGCAGCGCATGGGGTTTGTCGACTTCGACTTCGGCGTACAGCACCGACTCGTTGCTCATCACCAGGTCGAGCAGCTCCTGGGTCAGGCGTTCGAGCAAGGCGAAGCGGTTGCCTTCGACGTGGGCAATGATGGCCTTGGTGATGGTGCGGTAGTTCAGCGCGTGGTCGATGTCATTATCGCGCACGGCTTCCTGGGCGGCATACAGGATGGTCAGGTTGATCAGCACATCCTGCTTGTTGAGGATTTCGTCCTCGTTGATGCCGATAAAGGTGCGCAGGCACAGGTCCTTGACCCGAATGCGCGCCATGCCTGGTTGAAGTTGTGGCATTGCTACTTGCTCCGTCCAATCAGTTGCAGGAACTCCATGCGCGTGGTGTTCGACTCGCGGAACGCGCCGAGCATCACCGAAGTGTTCATGGTTGAATTCTGTTTTTCCACGCCGCGCATCATCATGCACATGTGCCTGGCTTCGATCACCACCGCCACGCCGGCGGCCTGGGTCACGTCCTGGATGGCGTCGGCAATTTGCCGCGTGAGGTTTTCCTGGATCTGCAGGCGCCTGGCATACATGTCGACGATGCGCGCCAGTTTCGACAGGCCCAGCACCTTTCCGGTCGGAATGTAGGCCACATGGGCCTTGCCGATAAAGGGCAACAGGTGGTGCTCACACAGCGAGTACAGCTCGATGTCCTGGAGGATCACCATCTCGTCGTTATCGGAGGCGAAGAGCGCGCCGTTGACGATTTCTTCCAGGTTCTGCTCGTAGCCATGACACAAGTATTGCATCGCCTTGGCGGCGCGCTTGGGGGTGTCGAGCAAACCTTCGCGTTCCGGGTCTTCGCCCAGGCCTTTGAGGATTTCGCGGTAATGGTGGGGCAGGGACAAGGTCATACAACATCCTCAAAACGGCTTACTTGATATGCCGCCCGCCGTTGACGGTCAGGGTGGTCCCGGTGACATAGGGGTTGTCCAGCAGGTAACGCACGCTCTGGTAGATCACCTCAGGCCCGGGCTCGATGCCCAGTGCCGACTTGGCCAGGACCTTGGCACGGTAGGCCGCGTCGTCGCCTTCATTGAACATCACCATGGCCGGCGCGATGCCGTTGACCTTGATCAGCGGCGCGAACTCTGCGGCAAACGACAAGGTAAGGCTGTCGAGCCCGGCCTTGGTGGCGCAATACGCGATGTGCTGGCGGCTGCCCTTGCGTACCACGTCATCGCTGATATGCACGATATCGGCCGGTGTTGAACGTTGCAGCAGGGGTGAACAATGCCGGTTGATCAGGTACGGCGCAAGCATGTGCACGCTGAACATGTCGGTAAAGGCGTGGCTTTCGTCGTCAGGCGTTTCCGCGATCCAGGCCGAGGCGTTGTGGATGATCGCGCGCAGCGAGTCGGTATGTGCCTTCAGCTCAGTGATGAACGCCACAATCCCCGCTTCGCTGGAAAAATCGGCAAACAGGCCGACCGCACCGCGTTCGCGCAGCAGCTGCACCCCTGGGCGTTCGCTGCGGTAGCTGAAGATGACCGATCGCCCTGCGTCCAACAGGCGTTCGGCGCAATACAGGCCGACGCGCTGGCCGGCACCGGTGATCAGGATCGGGGCGTTGGTTGCAGTCATGGGAGGCTCTAGTCGCTGGCAGGTGGAAACTATACCAGCGACCCGTCTCCCCTGTACTCAGGCAGCGGCTTCGCTGGCCTTGCGTGGTGGCGTGGGATGCAGCCAGTTCGCCAGCAGGTGCGTCGACAACGGAATAAAGAAGTACACCATCAGCGGTGTGAGCGCCAAGGTGCTGACCAGCACCCGGCTGAACAGGTCCAGTTCGCCGAGCAAGGGTGCCAGGCCAAAATTGAACAGCAGCGACACCGGGAAAAACGCCAGCCAGATCGCCACCGCCTGTTTCCAGCGGGGTGGGCGGGCTCCCACAGCGCCGAACCAGCCATCGATGCCGCTCACGCGGTGCTCGGAAGGGTCGGCAAACAGTTCGCTGCCACGGCTCAGCCAGGCACTGCGCGAAGCGGAAAACTCCCAGGCATGCAGGGTTTTTTCGTCGGCGAAGCGGAAGATGATCTGGAATTCATCGTCATTGGGCGGCGGGGCCAGCACGCCGGAACCCAGGTAACCGGGGAAGTCGGTGGCCAGTTGTTCGCCTTCGCGCAGCCAGGCCATCAGCTCTTCATAGCGTCCTTTGGCCACGCGGCGCGCGACCATCAAGGTGACGGGTGAGGTAGACATGGTATATCTCCAAATGTACGGGTGCGCTGAACCGGGTAGGTGGCGCACAAAGAGGCGGCCGGGTGAGGCCGCTCTCTTAAAAAACAGGCAAGGATTATTCCTCTTTTGCCGAAATACACCAGAGACGTTGGTCCGATAAGTACGGCCTTGAAAAAGACAGGTCGATAAGCGTTAAATACCCTTCAGCCAGCATTGCCACATTTGGTCACCAATGCCCTTGATTACCGCTCCGATTGATAGCATTTCGCGTCTGATTTCGACAGATTCAGATCAGCTTTTTCCGATTCGGGAAGTCTCGAGATTGACAGGCGTAAACCCGGTCACCCTGCGAGCGTGGGAGCGGCGCTACGGGCTGATCCAGCCCATGCGCACCGAAAGCGGGCACCGTCTCTACTCCACGGCCGATATTGAGACGGTCAAGCGTATTCTTGATTGGACTGAACGCGGCGTAGCGGTGAGCAAGGTTGGCAAGATCCTGGCGCGTGACGATCAACAGATCGAAGCGATTCGTGCCGAGCGCGACGCGGCCGAAGACAGCGAATGGCCGCAGTGGCGAGCCCGGCTGATGCATGCCATCAGTGCGTTCGACGATCGTCAGTTGGAGAGCGTGTACGGCCAGGTGTTCTCGACCTATCCCCTGAGCATTGCGTTTCAGGACATTCTGATGCCGTTGTGGCGCGACTTGCTGCGCTACCAGGGCCGTTTCGGCCAGGCCAGTGAATGGCTGTTTTTCGATTCTTTTCTGTGCATGCAGACGTTGCTGCGCCTGCAGGTGGCAAGCGCATCGCCCGCCCCCCAGGTATTGCTGAGCGCCCTGCCGGGCGAGTGCCGCAAATTGGAGCTACTGGTGGCGGCGCTGTTGATGAGCCGGGAGGATTCGCCCGTGAAGGTGCTGGGCTTGGACCAGCCGGTCGATGAGTTGACCCTGGTCTGTGAAAAGATCCGCCCCCAGGCGCTGGTCATGTTCTCCAATCACTTGCATAAGCATGACCTGGCTGCACGGCTGAGCCGCTTGGCATTGACCCTGGACTGCCCGCTGTTTCTCGCAGGCGCTGCATCGGACCTGTTGCAGGCCGATCTGGCCGGCACGTCCATCGGCTGCCTCGGCAGCGAAGGGCGCCAGATGCAGCGCCGTTTGCAGCAGTTTCTCAGTGGCGGTCTGGATACCTGATCTCAGGCATGTACATGGGGATGCACCAGACGATGCTGGTGCAGGATGAATTGGCGCAGGCGCTCGATTTCACCTGCGTCACTCTGATTCAGACGGTAGGCAAACAGGCCCCGTGCGGTTTCCCGTTCCAGCGTGCCACGCAACGCAATGCGTTCGTAACCGGACGGACTGAACCACAAAGAAAAGGTTTTCGGCGGTTTGGCTCGGCCACGCCCTTCCACCAGCACACCCTTGAATGACACTTCGTGCACCCACAGCGCACTGGCGTAGCCCTTGATGTTCTCCAGGGCCACCGGTGTTTCAAGGGCCAGGCGCCACGGGCGGATCATCGGCCCGTCTTCAAAGATACTCGGCACGCCCAGGCGAAGATGCACCGCATGAAACTCATCTTCCACCAGGTGCAGGGGAAAGGTCAGTTGCTGGTTATCGAACTGCGCCTGGATGGTGACTTGGTCGTGAGCGGCCAACCGCGTGAGCAAATCGCGAATCTGCGCACCGCCATTCACCGTCAGGCTCGACCATGCATCCCGCAGGTTGAGCTGCGGGTTGTGCTGCATGTCCTGGATAAACGCCAGTTCGTCCTGCGTCAAAAGAGCATCGCGGTGCATGGATATAGCTCAAAGTTGGGCGTTAAAAGGCCATTATCGCTCTAAAGAGCGCCATTTTTACAGCTTGTTAATTCCACTCGTCACCTTGAGCGCCGCCAGCTCAGCTTTAAGCTCGGCTACCTGGGCTTCCAGCTGGGCGACGCGTTGCTGCGCTTTTACCTGGACGGTGACGTCTTTTTGCACGCCGACGAAATACGTCTGCTGGTCGGCCGCGTTGTACACCGTTGACAGTGATAACTCGTTCCAGAAATGCGTGCCGTCCTTACGGTAGTTGCGCAGGATTTCCCGACACGCGCCACCGCTGTCGAGCGCCTCGCGAATCGCCATCAGGCCTGGCTGGTCACGGTCGCCCGCCTGCAGGAAACGGCAATCCTGATAAAGGATGTCGTCCAGAGTGTAGCCGGTCAGGCGTTCGAAGGCCGGGTTGACGTAGATCAGTGGCTTGTCTTCGCCTTCTCGTTCGGCGACGACAATCCCGTCGTTGGAGGCGTTGATGACCATTTGCATCAGCTTGGCGTTGATCATTGAGCGGTCCATGGCTTGTTGTTGAGGTCTGAAGTTTATGACACGTCTTGAATGTTGCACGGCGCGCGCTGAGAAATCTGCGCCAGCTGCTAATATCCTACGCTTTCGCTCAATTACAGGATCAGATTGATGAAAGTCGCCATCCTTTCCGGCTCGGTCTACGGCACAGCTGAAGAAGTCGCTCGCCACGCCGAAAAAATCCTCAAAGCAGCGGGTTTTGAAGCCTGGCACAACCCGCGTGCCACGCTGGCCGACGTGCAGGCCTTCGCGCCCGAGGCGTTCCTGGCGGTCACATCGACCACCGGCATGGGCGAGCTGCCCGACAATCTGCAACCGCTGTACTCAAGCATTCGCGACCAGTTGCCCGCCGCCTGGCGCGGCCTGCCCGGTGCGGTCATTGGCCTGGGCGACGCCAGCTACGGCGATACCTTCTGCGGCGGCGGCGAGCAAATGCGCGAAGTATTCAGTGAGTTGGGCCTGCGCGAAGTGCTGCCGATGCTGCGCCTGGACGCCAGCGAAAGCGTGACCCCGGAGACCGACGCCGAGCCGTGGCTGGCCGAGTTGATTACTGCACTGCAGCGCTGACCGACCCCGTGAGGCGCTGTCCGCGTGTTTTTATTGACGGCGCTTCTCTGACACCGTTTGTACTATTCTCCAGGCTGACTCGCTCAGTCATCAAGCTGGCTGCGAAGGCAACTCCGCAAGCCAGGGCGTCTGACTAGACTGGCTCATCACTTAAAAAATAATAATAAATGCGCCAAGGAGGTCATTATTGTGAGCCTAGCCCCCGTTTTATCGTCACAGAATGTCAAAGATCAGGTCAGCGCGGCCGAATGGCAAGCCCGTGTCGACCTGGCGGCCTGCTATCGCCTGGTGGCGATGCACGGTTGGGATGATCTGATCTTCACGCATATTTCCGCCAAGGTGCCGGGCACCGATGATTTCCTGATCAACCCCTATGGGCTGATGTTCCACGAAATCACCGCCTCAAGCCTGGTCAAGGTGGACCAGGCCGGCAACAAGCGCATGGACAGCCCTTACGAGATCAACCCTGCGGGCTACACCATCCACAGCGCCATCCACGAAGTGCGCCACGACGTGACCTGCGTGCTGCACACCCATACTGCCGCCGGCGTCGCCGTGTCTGCGCAAAAGCAGGGCGTGTTGCCGATCAGCCAGCAATCGCTGTTTGTGCTGTCGAGCCTGGGCTATCACGCCTATGAAGGCGTCGCACTGAATCACGATGAAAAGGCGCGCTTGCAGGCGGACCTGGGCGAACACAACTTCCTGATGCTGCACAACCATGGCCTGCTGACGTGCGGCGCGACCATCGCCGACACCTTTCTGATGATGTTCACGTTCCAGCGCGCCTGTGACATCCAGGTACTGGCGCAGAACGGCGCTGCCGAGTTGATTGCCATCGAGCCGCAGATTCTGGCCGGTGCCAAGGCGATGGTGGCGGCTGTCACAAAAAGCGCCCAAGGTATGGGCGGTGCGCTGGCCTGGCCGGCGCTGCTGCGCACATTGGATAACCAGGACCCCGGGTATAAAAGCTGATGCCACTTGCCGAAATACCGCTCAGCGCCTGGCGCAAACGCGGCCAGGATTTCGTCTTTCGCGGCCGCTCCATTCGTTATTGGGTGGCCGGGCAGGGCGAGCCGCTGCTGCTGATCCATGGCTTTCCCACGGCCAGTTGGGATTGGCATTACCTGTGGCAGCCCCTGGCCCAGCGCAACCTGGTGATCGCCTGCGACATGCTCGGCTTCGGCGAATCTGCCAAACCGCTTGATCACGAGTACTGCCTGCTGGAGCAAGCCGACCTGCAACAGGCGTTGCTTGAACACCTGGGGGTGGCAGAGCCGGTGCATATCTTGGCCCATGACTATGGCGACAGCGTTGCCCAGGAACTCCTGGCCCGGCATTACGAAGGGCGGTTCCAGATGGCCAGTTGTGCGTTTCTCAACGGTGGGCTGTTCCCCGAAACCCATCGCGCAACCTTGGTGCAGAAGTTATTGCTCAGCCCCCTGGGCTGGATGATCGGACGAGCCTCTGGACGAAGTAGCTTGGCCAACAGTTTTAACCAGATTTTTGGTCCCCGGACGCTACCGAGCGAAAGCGCCCTGGATGATTTCTGGAGTTTGATTGAACACAACGACGGCCCGCGCATCCTGCACAAGCTGATCAACTACATTCCCCAGCGCCGTCGCCTGCGTGACCGCTGGGTGGCGGCAATGCAGCGCGGGGACGTGCCGTTGCGGGTCATCGACGGTGAGGTCGACCCCATTTCCGGCGCGCATATGGTGGAGCGCTATCAACAGCTAGTGCCGAATGCCGATGCGATCTTGCTGGCCGATATCGGCCATTACCCACAACTCGAGGCGCCGGTCCAGGTGCTCAGGCATTACCAGGCGTTTCGCGAGCGTATTGGCCTGCGGTCAGCGCGTGCGGCCTATTCCTGAGCCTTGCGCCCCCAGGCGGCATCATCCCGCTGCCTTATCGAGCACCATTCAGCGGCGGCCGTATTTATTGTGACCCAAGGCCCGGTGCCGGACACTCTGCCCATTGCCATTGTCGCCCAAGGAGTTCGGTATGAGTCAGTCAGTGCAGTTGCAGGATAAGGTCGTGATCGTCACCGGCGCCGGCGGCGGATTGGGCCGCGCCCACGCGCTGCTGTTCGCCCGGCACGGGGCCAAGGTGCTGGTCAATGACCTCGGTGGCTCGACCCAGGGCGAAGGCGCCAATGCCTCGGCGGCCGATCGGGTGGTGGCCGAAATCCGCGCAGCGGGTGGCATTGCGCACGCCAACCATGACTCCGTCACCGATGGCGATAAAATCGTACAGAACGCACTGGATGCCTTCGGCCGTATCGATGTGGTGGTGAACAACGCCGGTATCCTGCGCGACAAGACCTTCCACAAGATGGACGACAGCGACTGGGACCTGGTTTACCGGGTGCATGTCGAAGGCGCCTACAAAGTCACCCGCGCCGCCTGGCCGCATCTGCGCGAGCAGGGCTATGGCCGGGTGATCTTCACCGCGTCCACCTCGGGCATCTACGGCAACTTTGGCCAGTCCAACTACGGCATGGCCAAGCTTGGCCTGTATGGCTTGACCCGAACCCTGGCGCTGGAAGGGCGCAAGAACAACATCCTGGTCAACGCGATTGCGCCCACCGGCGCCACGCGCATGACCGAAGGGCTGATCCCGCCGCAAGTGTTCGAGCGTCTCAAGCCGGAACTGGTCAGCCCGTTGGTGGTGTACCTGGGCAGCGAAGCCTGCCAGGAAACCTCAGGCTTGTTCGAAGTGGGCGGCGGCTGGATCGGCAAGACCCGCTGGGAGCGCAGCCTGGGCGTAGGCTTTGACCCCGAAGCGGGCTTTTCGCCCGATGACGTGGCGGCGCACTGGCAGCAGATCTGCGACTTCGAAGGGGCGGCGCACCCCAAAGACACGATCGAGGCATTGAAGGAGATGATGGCCAACTTGCAGAAGTTCAGCCTCTGATCGTTGCCGTAAAAATAGTCAATCCCACGGGGCGTCAATGGCGCCCCGTTTTTATTCCAGGCATAAAAAAGGCCGCTGCACAGGCAGCGGCCGAAGTAAGACGTTGGATCAAGGAGCGATAAATCAACGTCAGTGAACACTGGTAACAGATTGAATGTCTTGGTAATCCGTTGAATTCAAGCTTTTCTCCAGAGCCTCGGAGCGGGCTGTTTGCCCTGAAAGCGAAATAAGCATAGTCGGTTGTAACAGAATGAGTAATAGCAGTTCAGGACAAGGACTGTTACCAAAACGACAATAATTGAGCGCATGCCATCGATGCTTCTGATAGGCCACCATCCATCCAATCCATGACGCGCGCCGCACCCATGGCCCGCGCGGCCCGTCATCCTTTCGGGCGACAACACGAATACCTCCTTGGTGCGCTTATCGCTCCTCCTGGGCGGCAGTAGGGTGGGGCCTTCTGTCACTCACCGGGGAAGACGCATGACAAAAACAACAATGCGCGCCATCTTCACGCCACAGGCGCTGGCCGCTGCGGTTGCTCTGGGTTGCTGTGCCCAGGCCCACGCTGTTTCGTTCAACATCGGCGAGATCGAAGGGCAATTCGATTCCTCGCTATCGGTCGGTGCGAGTTGGGGCACGCGGGACGCCGACAAAAGCCTGGTCGGCACCGTCAACGGCGGCACGGGCCAGGCGTCTACCGGGGATGACGGGCGCTTGAACTTCAAGAAGGGCGAGACCTTCTCGAAAATCTTCAAGGGCCTGCATGATCTTGAACTGAAATACGGCGACACCGGTGTGTTCGTGCGCGGCAAGTACTGGTACGACTTCGAGCTCAAGGACGAGGACCGCGAGTTCAAGCAGATCAGCGACCACAACCGCAAGGAGGGCGCCAAATCCAGCGGTGCGCAGATTCTCGATGCCTTCGTCTACCACAACTATTCCCTGGGCGACCTGCCCGGCACCGTGCGCGCCGGCAAGCAAGTGGTCAGTTGGGGCGAAAGTACCTTCATCGGTAACTCCATCAACAGCATCAACCCGATCGACGTGTCGGCGTTCCGTCGTCCGGGGGCCGAGATCAAGGAAGGGTTGATCCCGGTGAACATGCTGTTCGCCTCCCAGAGCCTGACCAATCAGCTCACCGTAGAAGGTTTCTACCAACTGGAATGGGACCAGACCGTACTGGACAACTGCGGCACCTTCTTCGGCGGTGACGTAGCGGCGGATGGCTGCACCGGTAACTACACGGTGGGCAGCCCGGGGATTGCACCGCTGCAACCGATTGCAGCGGCACGCGGCCAAGGCTTTGTGGTCACCCGCGAGGGTGTGGTGGTGCAGCGCGCCGCGGACCGTGATGCGCGTGACTCCGGCCAGTTCGGCGCCGCGTTGCGCTGGCTGGGTGACGACACCGAATACGGTCTGTACTTCATGAACTACCACAGCCGCACCCCGACCGTGGGCACGATTACCGCCAATACCAACCTGGCAACCATCGGCGCCATTGGTGCCGCCGCTCCGCCGGGCTTTGGTGGGGCCCTGGCCCAGAGCACCATGCTCGGGCGTGGCCAGTACTACCTGGATTACCCGGAAGATATCCGTCTGTTCGGTGCCAGCTTCTCCACCACCTTGCCCACCGGTACGGCGTGGACCGGCGAAATCAGCTATCGGCCAAATGCGCCCGTGCAACTCAACACCACCGACCTGACCCTGGCGCTGGTCAACCCGATTGCCGGCAACACCGCGTCGCCGATCCGCAGTTCGTTTGGGGCCGACAACAAAGGCTACCGTCGCAAGGAAATCACCCAGATCCAGAGCACCATGACCCAGTTCTTCGACCAGGTGCTGGGCGCCGAGCGCCTGACGCTGGTGGGCGAAGCGGCCGTCGTGCACGTCGCTGGCCTGGAAGACAAAACCAGGCTGCGTTACGGCCGTGACTCGGTGTACGGCGCCTATGGTTTCCAGGGTGACACCGACGGGTTCGTCACCTCCACCTCCTGGGGCTACCGCGCGCGGGCGATCCTTGACTACAACAACGCGATTGCCGGGGTGAACCTCAAGCCCAACCTGTCCTGGTCCCATGACGTGGCCGGCTACGGCCCCAACGGCTTGTTCAACAAAGGTGCCAAGGCGATCAGCGTCGGTGTGGATGCGGATTACCGCAGCACCTACACCGCCAGCCTCAGCTACACCGACTTCTTTGGCGGCGACTACAACACCCTGACCGACCGTGACTTCCTCGCCCTCAGCTTCGGCGTGAACTTCTGACTTGGCTTAAAGAAGGACAAGAACTATGCGTAAGACAATTGCAGCGTTGGCCCTGAGTCTGCTGGCCGCCCACGTGATGGCCGCGGTATCGCCGGAAGAAGCCGCCAAGCTCGGCACCAGCCTGACCCCGGTGGGCGCCGAAAAAGCCGGCAACGCCGATGGCTCGATCCCGGCCTGGACCGGGGGCATTCCGAAAAACGCCGGCGCGGTGGACAGCAAGGGCTTTCTCGCCGACCCGTTTGCCAGTGAAAAACCGCTGTTCGTGATCACCGCCGCCACCGTCGACAAGTACAAGGACAAACTCTCCGACGGCCAGGTGGCGATGTTCAAGCGCTACCCCGAGACCTACAAGATCCCGGTGTACCCGAGCCACCGTACGGTCAACCTGCCGGCGGATATCTACGAGTCGATCAAGCGCAGCGCACTGAACGTCAAGGCGATCAACGACGGCAACGGCTTGGAGAACTTCACAGGTAACCGTTACTACGCGTTCCCGATTCCCAAAAACGGTGTGGAGGTGTTGTGGAATCACATCACCCGTTACCACGGCGGCAACCTGCGCCGCATCATCACCCAGGCCACGCCACAGACCAATGGCAGCTACACGCCGATCCGCTTCGAAGAGGAAGTGGCGGTGCCGCAGGCCATCCCCGATATCGACCAGGCCAAGGCGGCCAACGTGCTGAGCTATTTCAAGCAATCGGTCACGGCGCCAGCGCGCCTGGCCGGCAACGTGCTGCTGGTGCACGAAACCCTCGACCAGGTGAAGGAGCCACGCCTGGCCTGGATCTACAACGCCGGCCAGCGCCGTGTGCGGCGGGCGCCGCAGGTCTCGTATGACGGGCCGGGCACCGCCTCCGACGGCCTGCGCACCACCGACAACTTCGACATGTTCTCCGGCGCGCCCGACCGCTATGACTGGAAACTGGTGGGCAAGAAGGAACTGTACATCCCTTACAACAGCTACAAGCTCGATTCGCCGACCCTCAAATACGAAGACATCATCAAGGCCGGGCATATCAACCAGGACCTGACCCGCTATGAGCTGCATCGCGTCTGGGAAGTGGTCGGCACCGTCAAGCCGAGCGAGCGCCACATCTACGCCAAGCGCCACATGTACATTGACGAAGACAGCTGGCAGGTCGCCCTGGTGGACCACTACGACGGTCGCGGCCAACTGTGGCGCGTCGCCGAAGGCCATGCGCAGTTCTATTACGACCACCAGGTACCGGCCTACACCGTGGAAACCCTGTACGACCTGATCGCCGGGCGTTACCTCGCGCTGGGCATGAAGAACGAAGAGAAAAGCAGCTTCGTCTTCGGCTTCGCGGCCAAGGCAGCGGATTACACCCCCGCGGCGCTCAGGTCCGAAGGCGTGCGCTAAAGATCATTCCCACGCTCCCGCGTGGGAATGCAGCCCGTGACGCTCTGCGTCACCTGTGCGCGACGGTTGGCGGGACGCGGAGCGACCCAGGAGGCATTCCCACGCAGAGCGTGGGAATGATCATTCGAGGGCAAGCCCCCTCCCACATTGGGTTTTGCGCATGTCTTTCAATCACCCCGCTGAATACTTCTTCAACAACCGCCCACCACAGGACTAGGGTTGCATCACAATAAAAAGCAGGATGCAGCAATGACCGCCATGACACGCTGCCTGGACCGTCCTGGATTCATGCCCCGGCTGTCCGCTCACCATCTGCTGCGCCCGCGCCTGGCCGCGCCTTTGCTCGCGGCACCGGCGCGGGTGAAGCTGCTGTGCGCGCCGGGCGGCAGTGGCAAGAGCGCGCTGCTTGCCGAGTGCGCGTTGCAGGCGCCGCCTGGGTGCCAGGTTCACTGGTTGGCGCTCAATGGCGTAGTTGCATGCCCGGTGGATTTCTCCCGGCGCCTGGCCCACAGCCTTGGGCTGTCTTACACCGATGAAGCGACGTTATTGCTGGACCTGGGGCGTTGGCAACACTCGGCGTGGCTGTTCCTCGACGATTTTTGCCGGCTGCCCGCGCCTGCACTGGACGCCTTGCTGGACCGGTTGCTCACCGCCAGCAGCCCGGCGCTGACCTGGTGGCTGGGCGCGCGGCGGCGGCCGGCGTGCAATTGGCCGCGCCTGTTGCTCGATGACGAATTGCTGGAGTGCGGCAGTACCGAACTTTCGTTCAGCGCGACGGAAATCCAGGCGTTGCTCGGCCCAGGGCAGAGCGTCGACAACATCATGCAATTCAGCGCCGGATGGTGCGCCGGGGTGCGTATTGCGCTGCTCGGTGACGGCCATCCCGATAAAACCCTGCTCGATTATCTGCAACACGAAGTGTTCAGCAGCTTGCCAGCGGAATTGGCCGAAGCCTGGCGGGTGCTGGCCAACCTGCCGCGCTTCAATACCGGCCTGTGTGAACACCTGTTCGGCTCGGGTGACGGCGCTCAGTACCTGCGCGAGCTTCAAGCGCTCGGTGCGTTTATCCAACCCTGGGAAGGCACCACCGATTGGCTGCACATTTTTGCGCCCCTGGCGCGTTTGCTGCGCGAAGAACCCTGGCCGGCCAAGCGCGCCTGGCACCGGCGCGCGTGCCAGTGGTTCAGCGCCGAGCAGGACTGGCAGGCGGCCTTTGAGCAGGCGCTGCTGGCGCAGGAATATGAGGGCGCAGTGAGCCTGTTGCAGCACTTCAGTTTCGAAGACTTGTTCCGCGGACAAAATGCGGTGCTGCTGTTGCGCCTGCATGAGCAGCATGGCGATGAACTGATGCTCGGCTCGGCACCGCTGGTGGGTCTGGTCACGGCGGCATTGCTGTTTGCCGGGCGGTTCGAGCAGGCGGCGGTGTGCATCGACCAGTTGGCTCGATTCTCGCCGCGACCGACGGCGGCGGCGCAGCGTCATCTGGTGGCGCGCTGGCAGGCGCAAGTCGGCTGGTTACTGCACCTGAGCGGCGATGCCGAAGGTTCCCGCGAGCATTTCCTCGAGGCCCTGCAAGCCTTGCCCGAGAGTGCCTGGACATCGCGCTTGATGTGCCTGTCGGGCCTGACCCAGCAAGCCATGCTGCGCGGTGAGCTGGACGTGGCCCAAGCGCTGAATCGCGAAGCGCTGTGCCTGGCCCGCGCCCACGGTTCGCTGGTGCTGGAGGCCTTGCTTGAGTTGGATCACGCCCAATTGCTGGAACAACGCGGCGCGCCTTACCGGGCGCAGAGCCTGTTGGAAAGCCTGCAGGCGATGCTGGTCGAGCAGCGCTTGCAGGCTGGGCCGCTGATGGGGCGTATCGCCCTGCGACGCGGGCATCTCGCCTTGCGTCAAGGTCAGGACGCGTTGGCAAGCGAGTGTTTCGAGGCCGGTTTGAACATCTGCCTGCACAGCCAGGACAAGCGGGTGCTCTACGGGTTTCTCGGGCTGGCGCTGCTGGCGGCGAATCGCGGTGATTACGCCCAGGCGTTTATCCAGTTGCGCGATGCCGAGCGGCTGATGCAGCAGCGTCACGTCCCCGACCTGGTGTACCGCGCGGTCCTGTTGTTGGTCAGCGCGCATTTCTGGTTGCAGCAAGGGCGCGCGGAGTTGACGGTGCAAGCGATGCGCCGCGTGTTGCGTCACTTCCATGGGCCCTGCGCCAAGCAGGCGCCGCCGGCCACGCTGGAATTGGTCCCGCGTCTTGAGTACCTGTTGGTGCTGGCCGAGGTCAGGCTGGGCTGCGCCGAACACCCGCTCGAGCGGCTTGGTGCCTTGCTCGACAGCACTCGCCAACGCGGGATGCTTTGCTTGGAAACCGAACTGCAGCTGGTGCTGGGGGAGGTGGCCTGGCGGCTGGGCGAGCCGGCGCGGGCGCGTGTGGCCCTGCAAGCCGGCCTGGAACTGGCGGCGCGTTGCCAGGTGCAGCAGGCGGTGCGCGAGTTGCGTTTGCGTGCGCCGGGGTTGCTCAGTGAGTTGGGGCTGGAACCGCAGGCCGCGCCAGTCGGCGCCACGCAAAACCCGCTGAGCCTGCGCGAACTGGAAGTGCTGCAGTTGATCGCCCTGGGCAACTCCAATCTGGAAATTGCCGAGCGCCTGTATATCTCCCTGCACACGGTCAAGACCCATGCGCGGCGTATCCACAGCAAACTCGGGGTAGAGCGGCGCACCCAGGCAGTGGCCAAGGCCAAGACGCTGGGCTTGATGGGCTAAGTGCGAAAGGCCTGGCGATAGTCCCCAGGCGCCGCCCCCATGGCTTGGCGGAAGCGCTGGTTGAAATGACTGGCGCTGGAAAACCCGCACCGCCAGGCAATCTCACCCACGGCCAGGGCGCTGTTGCGCAACAGCGCCCTGGCACGGGCCAGCCGGCGCGCCAGCAGGTATTGATGGGGCGGCAGACCGAAGCTTTGCCTGAACATGCGCGCGAAATGGTATTCCGACAGCGCGCACAGGCCGGCCAGTTGGCCAAGGCTGATGGCGTCCTGCAGGTGATGGTCGATGTACTCCACCAAACGCCGTCGCTGGTGCGCGGCCAGCCCACCTTTGACGCGCAGGCCTTCGCGGGCGCCGACCTGGCTGAGCAGGGTATGACTGAGCATTTCATGGGCCAGGCTGCTGGTCAGCAGGCGCTCACCGGGCTCCTGCCAGTTGAGGGCGATCAACTGGTGAAAGCGTGCGGCCAGGCTGGCGTCCTCGAGGAAGGTGCTTTCGCGCAGCTGCAGCTCACGGGGCTCGCGGTCGAGCAGGGTGACGCAGCCGAGGGCGAATTGTTCGGGGCTGAAATAGACATGGGCCAGGCGAATCTGGCCATTGATCACCCAGGCCGATTGGTGCTCGGCCGGCAGGATGCACAGTTTGTCGGGGCCGCCCTTGGTGCCCGGTTGGTCACGGCGAAAAGTGCCGGTGCCGCCGCCGATGTAGCACGACAAGGTGTGATGGCTGGGCGCCTGGTAATCCTGGGCATCGTGGTGGTTGCTCCACAACGCCGCAGACAAACCGTCACCGAGCTCGGCGCAGGCTTCCAGGCGTGCGTTGGGCGAGCGGTTAAGGGCTTGAAAGACGTGCAGCGATTGCAGCTCTGGCATGGTGTGTTCTCCGACGTTTTGCATCCTACTCCGCCGTCATGGCGCTGTGAGCCCCGCCCCCGACAAAAGCGCAAGAATGTGCAAGAGCGTCGCACAGGGAAAACGCGACACTGTGGCTCACTCACCGGAGCCCGCTATGAACCTTTTCCTGTATGTACTCACTGTGCTGATCTGGGGCACGACCTGGATCGCGCTCAAATGGCAGTTGGGCGTGGTGGCGATTCCCGTGTCGATCGTTTACCGCTTCGCCTTGGCGGCCCTGGTGCTGTTCGTGCTGTTGCTGCTCAGCCGCCGGCTGCAGGTGATGAACCGGCGCGGGCACCTGATTTGCCTGGCCCAGGGCCTGTGCCTGTTCTGCGTCAACTTCATGTGTTTTCTGACCGCCAGCCAATGGATTCCCAGCGGCCTGGTGGCGGTGGTGTTTTCCACGGCGACCTTGTGGAACGCGCTCAATGCCCGGGTGTTTTTCGGCCAGCGGGTCGCGCGCAATGTATTGATGGGCGGCGGCCTTGGCTTGCTCGGCCTGGGCTGTTTGTTCTGGCCCGAATTGGCAGGGCACGCCGCCAGCCCACAGACCTTGCTCGGCCTGGGCCTGGCCTTGCTGGGCACGCTGTGTTTTTCGGCGGGCAATATGCTCTCAAGCCTGCAACAGAAAGCCGGGCTGCGGCCCTTGACCACCAACGCCTGGGGCATGGCCTATGGTGCGGCGATGCTGGCGGCGTATTGCGCAGTGCGCGGTATTCCGTTCGAGGTGGACTGGAGCACGCGCTACATCGGCGCCTTGTGGTACCTGGTGATTCCAGGCTCGGTGATTGGCTTTACCGCCTACCTGACACTGGTCGGCCGCATGGGGCCGGAGCGGGCGGCGTATTGCACTGTGTTGTTTCCGGTAGTCGCGCTGAACGTATCGGCCTTTGCCGAGGGTTATCAATGGACGGCACCGGCCCTGGCGGGGTTGGTGCTGGTGATGTTGGGTAATGTGTTGGTGTTTCGCAAGCCTCGGCCTGCCAACCCAATTTTCGATGCAAAGCCTGTCTAGTGTGGGAGGGGGCTTGCTCCCGATAGCGGTATATCAGTTGCACATAAGGTGACTGATCTACTGCTATCGGGAGCAAGCCCCCTCCCACATTTGAACGAGTTGAACTCGCTATTTTATGCCAAGGCGCTTGGCCATGCGGCCAAGGTTGGCGCGGTCCAGGCCCAGTTCTCGGGCGGCGCCGGCCCAGTTGTGTTGATGGCGTTCCAGGCAGGCGTTGATGATCTGGCGCTGATAATGCTCGGTGGCCTGGCGCAGGTCGCCGGTGACGTCGCGGGCGACAGCGGCCGGTGCTTCGATGGCGGCTGCGCTGACATCAGGCAGGTCCAGATCCGCCGCGCTCAGGCTGAGAATCTTCGGACGTTCGCGGCAATGCCCCAGGGCTTTGAGCGCACTGCGTCCGATCAAATGTTCCAGCTCGCGCACATTGCCCGGCCAGTCGTAGGCCAGCAGCGCCGCCTGGGCATCACTGGTCAGGCGCAGGCTGCCCAGGCCCATGCGTGAGCGGTTGTGTTCCAGAAAAAAACCGGCCAGCAGCAACACATCGCGCCCGCGTTCACGCAGCGCAGGCACTTGCAGCGGGTAGACGCTCAAGCGGTGGTAAAAGTCGGCGCGGTAGCGGCCATGGCGCACTTCTTCGGCCAGGTCGCGGTTGGTGGCGGCAATCAGGCGCACATCCACCTGATGCTCTTTGTCCGACCCCAGGCGCTGCAACTGGCCGCTTTGCAGCACCCGCAGCAGCTTGGCCTGCACGCTCAGCGACAGCTCGCCCACTTCATCCAGAAACAGCGTGCCGCCATTGGCCAGTTCGAATTTGCCCCGCCGGTCATTCAGTGCGCCGGTGAAGGCGCCGCGCACATGGCCGAACAGCTCGCTTTCCACCAGGGTTTCGGGCAGCGCGGCGCAGTTGAGGCTGATCAGCGGTTTGTCGGCACGCGACGACGCGGCGTGGATCGCCTGGGCGACCAACTCCTTGCCGACCCCGGTTTCACCGGTTATCAGCACGGTCAGGTCACTGCCGCCCACCAGGTTGACCTCTTCGACCAGGCGCTTGTGCGCCTTGCTCTGGCCGATCATTTCCTTGTGCTGCTGGCCGCTGGCCTGGCGGTAGATCTCGGCGCGCTGGTGTTCGTCTTCGGCGCGCAATGCCAGGCGCTCAATGCGCTCGGCGACGTTGACCGTGGCAGCGGCGAGGCTGGCGAAGGCTTGCAGGGCGTCGAGTTCGACCCGTTCGAAGCGCTCGGTGTCGAGGGCGTCCAGGGTCAGCAGGCCCCACGGCTGGTCGTCGATAAATAACGGGCAGCCCATGCAGTCGTGCACTTCCAGCTGCCCGTGCAGGCCCTCCACCAGGCCGTCGTAGGGGTCGGGCAATTCGCTGTCGCTGTCAAAGCGGGTAGGGCCGGGGCTGCTCAGCAGCAGCGCAAAACGCGGGTGTTCGCTGATCTTGAAGCGTCGGCCCAAGGTATCGGCGCTCAAGCCATCCACGGCCAACGGCACCAGCCATTCGCCCTCCAGACGCAGCAAGGCGGCGGCATCACACGGCAACAGGGCGCGCATGGCATGCAGCAGGCGTCGATAGCGCTCGCCTTCGGGCAAGTCCCGTGACAGGTCGGCCACGAGGGGCAGCAGGGTGGTGAGCAGCGATTGTGCAGTCATAATGACTCCTTGTAGTCCTTATGACTATAAACTGTAGGAGGTCATTCTGACTACGCGGTATTTAAGTTGCTGAAAAAACTGGATTTATTAGTTGGCACGATTACTGAGTACCTGAGGGCAACGAATGAAAAGACCCAGGAGTCTCCCATGCTGAGCGCCCAAGACCGTGCCATCGTCAAATCCACTGTGCCGCTGCTGGAAAGCGGTGGCGAAGCGTTGATCACCCATTTCTACCGCATGATGCTGTCCGAATACCCCGAAGTTCGCCCGCTGTTCAACCAGGCCCACCAGGCCAGCGGCGACCAGCCGCGCGCCTTGGCCAATGGCGTGCTGATGTACGCGCGGCATATCGACCAGTTGGACCAGTTGGGCGACCTGGTGGTCAAGATCATCAACAAGCACGTGGCCTTGCAGATCCTGCCGGAACACTACCCGATCGTGGGGGCCTGCCTGCTGCGGGCGATCTCCGAAGTGCTCGGCAGCGAGATTGCCACCCCTGAGGTGATGAGCGCCTGGGGCGCGGCGTATGGGCAGTTGGCGGATATCCTGATCGGTGCCGAAGCGGCTATCTACGACGAGAAAGCCCAGGCGCCCGGTGGCTGGCGCGGTGCGCGGCCGTTCCGGTTGGTCAAGCGCGTGGAGGAGAGCGACGAGATCACCTCGTTCTACTTCGCCCCGGTGGACAACGGCCCGATCCTCAGCGCTGCTCCCGGCCAATACATCGGCATGAAGCTGGTGCTCGACGGCGAGGAAGTACGGCGCAACTATTCCCTGTCGGCCCTGAGCAATGACGGCCTGTACCGCATCAGCGTCAAGCGCGAAGCCGGTGGGCGAGTGTCCAACTACCTGCATGACCAGTTGCACGTCGGCGCGAGTATTGACCTGTTCCCGCCCTCGGGCGAGTTCACCCTGGCCGCCAGCGACAAGCCGCTGGTGCTGATCAGCGGCGGGGTGGGCATTACCCCAACCCTGCCGATGCTCGAAGCGGCCCTGGCCACCGAGCGCCCCGTGCATTTCATCCACTGCGCGCGTAACGGCGGGGTGCATGCGTTCCGTGACTGGGTAGACGCGCTGGCCGCCAGGCACCCGCAGCTCAAGCGCTTCTACTGCTATGCCGAGGATGACGGCGTAAGCCCGGCGGCGGACAAGGTCGGCCTGTTGAATCAGGAACAACTGGCGGCGTGGCTGCCCGAGGGGCGCGACATCGATGCGTACTTCCTGGGGCCTAAAGGCTTCATGGCGGCGATCAAGCGCCACCTCAAGGCCCTGGGTGTGCCCGAGAAACAAAGCCGCTACGAATTCTTCGGCCCGGCTGCGTCGCTGGAGTAAGTTCTTCACAGCAACAGTGAACCAATGTGGGAGGGGGCTTGCTCCCGATAGCGGTATGTCAGTGACAGATAAGCTGACTGATCCACCGCTATCGGGAGCAAGCCCCCTCCCACATTTAGCTCTTCATTTTTCCTGATTAATCCGTTGTTAACCCCTCTCTGTTTTAACGGGTGCCTGTGTGTAAACTTGTTGCCATTGGGCAAACAGACAAAGGAAACCAGAGATGAGTGACGAATTGCGTTTGGGCAGGGAGCGGCGCTTTCTGGTGTTGCTGGGCATCATCTGCCTGGCGCTGATCGGCGGAGCGCTGTACATGCAAGTGGTGCTGGGCGAAGCGCCGTGCCCGCTGTGCATCCTGCAACGCTATGCCTTGCTGTTGATCGCGATCTTCGCCTTCCTCGGCGCTGCCATGCGCAGCAAGGGGGCGGTCACGTTCTTTGAAGGGTTGGTGGTCCTCAGCGCCCTGGGCGGTGTGGCCGCCGCCGGTCATCATGTGTACACCCAGTTCTTCCCTCAGGTCAGCTGCGGCATCGATGTGCTGCAGCCGATCGTCGATGACCTGCCCCTGGCCAAAGTGTTTCCCCTGGGCTTTCAGGTCGATGGTTTCTGCAGCACGCCCTATCCGCCGATCCTCGGCCTGTCCCTGGCGCAATGGGCGTTGGTCGCGTTCGTGCTGACGGCAATCCTGGTGCCCCTGTGCATCTATCGTAATCGTCACCCTAAAGCCTGAACCCGTTCACTAAAACGCCCCGGTCTTCTTGAGTGAAGGCCGGGGCGTTTTTGTGTGTAGGGATTTGTGAAAGAGCCGTGACGAGCGGCAACGAATAGTGCGCGCAGCGTGCGACATGTTGTCACACGGAGGCTGTCGCAGGGCATTTCTGAATGGCCGAACCGGCCGCTGAATTTGCATCCGGGGCACAAAACGTGCTGTCAATTCGTGGTTTGAAAGACACCGCCGGGCGTGTGAGGTTTGAGCCGATGAGCGCTCTGCAAATGCCTTGTTTTATGGGGACTTTGCCACGTTTGCCATGCCCTTACACAGCGTAAGGGGAGTGGCAATCTGCCCAATAACAGCGCAATTTTTGTGGTTTTTGTTGAGAATTGAACGCGATAACATCGCGAACCCTTGCAGGAATGGTGAAGTATTATTGCTGTAATCGATAAAAATTATTTCTTTATCAGACATGGTTTATACATCGCTAGCTAACTACAATCGCCCGCACTGAATGTCCGGTGCTGTTCAATATTTGAGCATTGGAGCGGTCGAGGAGCAGATGGAAGGCTCTGTGCGATCCCAGGTTCCGGCAGCCTTTCAACTTTCCGCACCAAATGGAATTGGTCTGTAACAAGGCCTTTAGCCACGAAATCGAATAAGAACTCACCGCAGGTCCGTGCGACGTACAGCTATGACGTAACGGGCAGGCTCTTATTCAATCGAAGAGAAATGCCAACCCTTGGCAGGGTGAAGTGTTGGCGATCAAAACCCAACTGCATTGCGCAAGCTGCTTTAGAGGTCGTGAGATGAGTAAAAACAGGTACCCCCGATTACTAGGCTTTTTGCCGCTGCTTGGCATGATGTTAATGCTGGGAGGCTGCAAGTGGACCTTGCTCGACCCAAAAGGACAGGTCGGTCTGGATGAACGAAACCTGATCATCACCGCCACCCTGCTGATGCTGCTGGTCGTGATCCCTGTGATCATCATGACCTTCGCCTTCGCCTGGAAATACCGCGCGTCCAACACCAGCGCTACCTACGCGCCGAAGTGGTCGCACTCCACCAAGATCGAAATCGCGGTGTGGCTGGTCCCGATCCTCATCATCATTGCCCTGGGTTATGTGACCTACAAGTCCACCCATGCACTGGACCCGTACCGTCCGCTGGAATCCGACGTCAAGCCGATCAACATCGAAGTGGTCGCGCTGGACTGGAAGTGGCTGTTCATCTACCCGGACCTGGGTATCGCCACTGTGAACCAGATCCGGTTCCCGGAGCACACTCCGCTTAACTTCAAGATCACCTCCGACGCCGTGATGAACTCGTTCTTCATCCCAGCCCTGGGCGGCCAGATCTACGCGATGGCAGGCATGCAGACCAAGCTGCACCTGATCGCCAACCAGAAAGCTGAAATGGAAGGCATCTCTGCCAACTACAGCGGCGCTGGCTTCACCGGCATGAAATTCAAAGCGATCTCGACGAGCCAGGAAGAATTTGACGCCTGGGTAGCCGAAGTCAAGGCCGCACCTAAACAGCTTGATCAAGCTGAATACGACGCCCTGACCAAACCAAGCCAGAACAACCCTGTCGCCCTGTACTCCGCGTTTGAGCCGAACCTGTTTCAGAAAATCGTCGACAAGTACGAAGGTATGAAGCCAGGCAAGCCGGTCAAGCACGAGAAGAAAGAAGTGGCCGTGGTTGAAGGTTCTGACACAGGCGCGCATTCAACTGCTGGGGCAGAGGAGTAAACGATGTTTGGTAAATTAAGTTGGGACGCGGTCCCTTTCCACGAGCCGATTGTGATGATTACCATCGCCATGATCGCGCTGGGTGGTCTGGCACTGTTTGCAGGTATCACGTACTTCAAGAAGTGGACCTACCTGTGGACCGAGTGGCTGACCTCGGTTGACCACAAGAAAATCGGCGTCATGTACGTCATCGTTGCCATGGTCATGCTGCTGCGTGGTTTTGCCGACGCCATCATGATGCGTACCCAGTTGGCCATGGCCACCGAGGGTTCGCCTGGCTACCTGCCACCTGAACACTATGACCAGATCTTCACCGCCCACGGTGTGATCATGATCATCTTCATGGCGATGCCATTCTTCACCGGCTTGATGAACCTGGCCTTGCCGCTGCAGATCGGTGCGCGTGACGTTGCCTACCCGTTCCTGAACTCCCTGAGCTTCTGGCTGCTGGTATCCGGCGTTGTGCTGATCAACGTGTCCCTGGGCGTCGGCGAATTCGCCAAGACCGGTTGGGTTGCGTATCCGCCATTGTCGGGCCTGCAATACAGTCCGGGCGTGGGTGTGGACTACTACATCTGGGCGCTACAGTTATCAGGACTCGGGACGACATTGACGGGGGTCAACTTCCTGGCCACCGTGCTGAAAATGCGCGCCCCTGGCATGAAACTTATGGACATGCCGATCTTCACCTGGACCTGCACCTGGGCAAACGTGCTGATCGTGGCTTCGTTCCCGATCCTGGCCGCTACCATGGCGCTGCTGTCGCTTGACCGTTACCTGGATTTCCACATTTTCACCAATGAACTTGGTGGCAATCCAATGATGTACGTGAACCTGTTCTGGGCATGGGGGCACCCTGAGGTGTACATCCTGATCCTGCCAGCGTTCGGTATCTTCTCCGAAGTGATCTCGACCTTTACCGGCAAGCGCCTGTTCGGTCACCACTCGATGGTTTATGCATCGGGCGCGATTTCGGTACTGGGCTTCATGGTGTGGCTGCACCACTTCTTCACCATGGGTTCGGGGGCCAGCGTCAACGCCTTCTTCGGCCTGGCGACGATGCTGATTTCCATCCCGACGGGGGTGAAGCTATTCAACTGGCTGTTCACCATCTACCACGGTCGTCTGCGCATGACCAGCCAGGTCCTGTGGACCCTGGGCTTCATGGTCACCTTCGCCATCGGCGGCATGACCGGCGTACTCCTGGCCATCCCGGGTGCTGACTTCGTGCTGCACAACAGCCTGTTCGTGATCGCTCACTTCCACAACGTGATCATCGGTGGTGCGGTATTCGGCTACATCGCTGGTTTCAGCTTCTACTTCCCGAAAGCGTTCGGCTTCAAGCTGCACGAAGGTTGGGGCAAGGCTGCATTCTGGTTCTGGATCTCGGGCTTCTTCGTCGCGTTCATGCCGCTCTATGCACTGGGCTTCATGGGCATGACCCGTCGTCTGAACGCTACCACCAACCCTGAGTGGGTGCCGTACCTGTACGTCGCCATGTTCGGTGCGGTGATGATCGCTGTGGGCATCGCCTGCCAGCTGATCCAGCTGTATGTCAGCGTGCGTGATCGCAAGCAGAACCTGTGCGAATCGGGCGACCCGTGGAATGGCCACACCCTGGAATGGTCGACCTCGTCGCCACCGCCGTTCTACAACTTCGCCGTGATTCCTACCGCGAACACCATCGATGCGTTCACCGAAGCCAAGGAAGACGGTACTGCGTACCAGCAACCCAAGCACTACGAACCGATCCACATGCCAAACAACACCGCCACTGGCGTGGTGATGGGTGCGCTGTTGACCGTGTTCGGTTTCGCGATGATCTGGCACATCTGGTGGCTGGCAATCGCGAGCCTGGTGGGCACTATCGGTTACTTCATCATTCACGCTGCCCGTGATGATCAAGGCTACATGGTGCCGGTCGAAACGATCGAACGCATCGAAGCCGAGCAGCACGCTCGCCTGGTAGCCGAGAAGAAGATCCCGGCCAACCGTGTAGAAACCTCGTTGGAACAGGCTTAAACCATGTCGAACTTAGTGACCAATGCTGGACACGCCCATGTCGATGACCATGGGCACGATGACCATCACCACGATTCGGGGCCAATAACCGTCTTCGGTTTCTGGCTCTACCTGATGACCGACTGCATCTTGTTTGCATCGATCTTCGCGGTGTACGCGGTACTGGTAAACAACGTAGCGGGTGGCCCGTCGGGCCACGACATCTTCGAACTGCCTTACGTGCTCGGCGAAACCGCCTTGCTGTTGTTCAGTTCGATCACCTACGGCTTCGCCATGTTGGCCTTCTACAAGGGCAACAAGAAAGGCGTGCTGAGCTGGTTGGCACTGACCTTCCTGTTCGGCCTGGGCTTCATTGGCATGGAGATCAACGAGTTCCACCTGCTGATCTCCGAAGGCTACGGCCCGCACCGTTCCGGTTTCCTGTCGGCGTTCTTCACGCTGGTCGGTACCCACGGTCTGCACGTATCCGCCGGCCTGCTGTGGATGGCGGTGATGATGTATCAGGTCAATAAACACGGCCTGACCAACACCAACAAGACCCGCCTGAGCTGCCTGAGCCTGTTCTGGCACTTCCTGGACGTGGTCTGGATCTGCGTATTCACCGTCGTTTACTTGATGGGGACTCTGTAATGGCTAATGCACACTCCCATGACAGCCACGATTCAAGCCACGGCAGCGTAAAGTCTTACGCCATCGGCTTTATCCTGTCGGTCATCCTGACCCTGATCCCGTTCGGCCTGGTGATGTACCCAACCCTGCCGAAGTCGATCACCTTGATGATCGTGTTGGCGTTCGCGGTGATTCAGGTCCTGGTTCACCTGGTGTACTTCCTGCACCTGGACCGTTCCAAAGAGCAGCGCGAGAACGTGATTGCGTTCGTGTTCGCAGGCCTGGTGATCGTTCTGTTGGTTGGTCTGTCGCTGTGGATCATGTTCAGCATCCACACCTACATGATGGCGAAGTGAGGTAAAACCCGATGTCGCTTAAGCACTTTATCCAAATCACCAAACCGGGGATCATTTTCGGTAACGTGCTTTCTGTGGCGGGCGGTTTCTTCCTGGCCTCCAAGGGACATGTCGATCTGGCCATCTTCCTGGCTGCAATGATCGGCACGTCCCTGGTGGTAGCTTCCGGATGCGTGTTCAACAACTGCATCGACCGTGACATCGACGTCAAGATGGAGCGCACCAAGAATCGCGTGCTGGTCCAGGGCCTTATCTCCCTGAAGCTGGCACTGATTTTCGCGACCGTCCTGGGTGTTGCGGGCGTGGTGTTGTTGTACAAGGTGGCCAACCCGCTGGCGGCGCTGTTTGCCGTGATCGGTTTTGTCATCTACGTCGGCCTCTACAGCCTCTACCTCAAGCGCAAGTCGGTACACGGCACGCTGGTGGGCAGTCTGTCGGGGGCGATGCCGCCGGTGATTGGTTATGTGGCTGTAACCAATAGCTTCGACATGGCCGCGCTGGTGCTGCTGGTGATGTTCAGCCTGTGGCAGATGCCGCATTCCTACGCCATCGCGATTTTCCGCTTCAATGACTACCTGGCTGCGTCGATTCCGGTTTTGCCGGTCAAGCGTGGCATCCAGGTGGCCAAGAAACACATCCTGCTCTACATCCTGGCCTTCCTCGTGGCGACCTTGATGTTGACCTTCAGTGGCTACGCCGGCATGAGCTACCTCGCCGTCGCCGCGGCCATGGGCATGTACTGGTTGTACATGGCCTGGACCGGCTACAAGGCGGTGGATGACACCGTCTGGGCGCGCAAGCTGTTCGTGTTCTCGATCTTCACCATCACCGCGCTCAGCGTGATGATGTCCCTGGATTTCCAAGTACCGAAAGAGCTGTTGCTGACTTACGCGCACTGAGTGGTCTGGCAGTGAAAAACCCCGCCTTCGAAAGAGCGCGGGGTTTTTTATTGAGTGGCCTTTAAACTATTCCCCATTCTTCGAAGGCAGGAAGCAAAGCAATGAGTAAAAAAGCCGTGATGGTGTTCAGTGGCGGGCAGGATTCGACCACCTGCCTGATCCAGGCGCTGAAGCTGTATGACGAAGTGCACTGCATCACCTTCGATTATGGTCAGCGCCATGTGGCGGAAATCGAAGTGGCCCAGAAGTTGGCCAAGCAATTGGGCGCCACCGTGCACAAAGTGATGGACGTGTCGCTGCTCAATGAACTGGCGATCAGCAGCCTCACCCGTGACAACATTCCGGTGCCGACCGTGAACAGCTCAGGCGAAAGCCTGCCGAGCACCTTCGTGCCGGGCCGCAATATCCTGTTCCTGACCCTGGCCGCGATCTACGCCTATCAAGTGAAGGCTGAGACCGTCATCACCGGCGTGTGCGAAACCGACTTCTCGGGATATCCGGATTGCCGTGACGAGTTCGTCAAGGCACTGAACCAGGCCCTCAAGCTGGGCATGGAATACGACGTGCGTCTCGACACCCCGTTGATGTGGCTGAACAAGGCCGAGACCTGGGCCCTGGCCGATTACCACGGGCAACTGGAGCTGGTGCGCGAGCAGACACTGACCTGCTACAACGGCGTCATTGGCACCGGCTGTGGCGAGTGTGATGCGTGCAACCTGCGCGCCCGGGGCCTGAATGAATATCTGCAAAACAAGGCGGATGTGATGCAGAGCCTGAAGCACAAGTTACAGTTGAAGTAATTCGATCCAGGGCCAGGTGAGGTCTACCTGATAGAGGACGATCAAAGTGTGGGAGGGGGCAAGCCCCGATGAGGCAGTGTCAGTGAATGCCTGTGTAACTGACACACCGCCATCGGGAGCAAGTCGAATCGTCGCACCGCCCCTCCCACATAAGTTTCGCGGTAGGGCCCTGAACCTGTGGCGGCTCAGGAGTCGAAGCCTCGCTAACTGACACCCCGCGTTCCAAATGTGGGAGGGGGCTTGCTCCCGATGGCGGCCTGACAGCCGACCAGGATGCTGAATCAGAGCGAGTACATATCCGTTGCTGCGGTAACGGCGGCTAATCCGGTGGTGCTAAATCGGGCGACATTTTCCTCGTCATACTCTTTGTATGACCCGTACGAATCCCCCGTCCGCCTACAAGGAGTAGTCACCATGGTCAGCGTCAGTCGTCGATCCCTTCTCGCCCTGGGCGCGGCCTTGCCTGTGCTCGGGCATCTCGATTGGGCAGTCGCAAGCCCTGCGCCGGCGGCCTCTGACGATGTATTGCTCAACTACAACGAAAGCCCTTATGGGCCGTCGAAAGCGGCGCTTGAGGCGATGCAGCGTGGTATTGCGGCAGCCGGGCGTTATCCCTACCCGCACATGTACGCGCTGGCTGCGCTGTTTGCCCAACAGCAAGGCATCAGCGAAGACAACGTGGCGGTGTTTGCCGGCTCCATGGCCGCGTTGCGCTATGCCGTATTGGCATTCACCCACCCAACCCGTGGCCTGGTGATGGCCGCGCCGTCCTATGAAGTTCCGCGCCAGGCGGCCGAATCAAACAAGGCGCCGGTACACGAAGTCAGCCTCGATGCCCAGCATGCCCATGATGTACCGGCGATGCTCGCGGCTGATCCCCAGGCCGGCATGCTGTACCTGTGCAACCCCAATAACCCGACCGGCACCCTGACGCCGACCGAGGCTATCCGCCAGGCGCTGGAGAACAAACCCAAAGGCAGCGTGCTGGTGGTGGACGAAGCCTATATCGACTTCTGCGACGCCCCCAGTTGCGTGAGTTGGATCAAGGACCATGACGATCTGCTGGTACTGCGCACCTTCTCGAAAATTTACGGCATGGCCGGTGCGCGCCTCGGTTTGGCGATCGGCCATCCCTCGCTGCTGGAGCGCCTCGCGGTGTTTGGCGGCGACAATGTCCCGGCCGGTGCCAGCCTGCTGGGTGCCCATGCCAGCCTGGAAGACGTCAAGCTACTGGGCCAGCGCAAGGCGCTCAATGCCGATGTGCGTGAGGAGACCATCGCTTGGCTGAAGGGCCGGGGCTATAGCTGCACGGCTTCCCAGAGCAATTGCTTCATGATCGACGTGAAGCAGCCGGCAGAGCAGGTGGTTGCCCGCCTGGCTGCACAGAATGTGCTGGTAGGGCGCGTCTGGAAGGATTGGCCGCAGTGGGTGCGGGTGACGGTAGGTAATAAGCAGCAAATGCAGCGGTTTCGCGAGGTGTTTGCGACACAGATAGCCTGACCAGACACTGCTGCGCCTGCTCGCGGTCGGCTCAGCGCTGGAAGCACTGGACAAGGTTGGTAGGCATGTTTCATTCTTTCCCTGATATAGAGGAATTTTCCTACGGTGTAGGTCGATTTTGATCGGAAGCTTACGGATTGAAGCACTCCGGTCAGGTCGCTAACCTCACCCGTTGTCACTCATCAGGGACGATAGTCATGCGAAGCGATGGTCAAGCCAATAACAATACGCTCATGCAGCCCGCCGATGTGCGCCAATTGCTCGATGTTGAGCTGAGCCGACGCGGCCTCGGGCATTTCGAGGTCTATCAGTGTGGGCCGACGCTGGATGAAGCGGAAATCATCACTAACTACCCCGACGCGCTGGACCGTGGTGACGCTGCAGATGACTTTTACCAACGCGGTCAATTGCTGTCCTTATCCAAACGCCGCATAAAACCGTTTTTCTGGAGCGATGAAAACATCCTTGCGCCCGCTGCAGACGCGGTCCCGGTGCCTGGGCCCTGTGCCCCCGTCGGCGAGGGCGCCAGTTTTATCGTGCATGGTAACCGGGGCTTCTATTCCATCCTCAACCTGTGCAGCTTTGGCGAACATCAACAGTTTCGCGAACGAGTGCTGGCCAACAAAAGTGAACTGCAGATGCTGCTGGTCTCGGTTTACGACGAGGCGTTGGAAAGCACCACCGTGCTCCCGCCGGTTGTACCGGAAACCGTGCTGACACCTCGGGAAACGCAGGTGTTGTCCTGGACCAGTCAGGGCAAGACCTATAACGAAATAGCGCTTCTGGTCTCAATGAGCCCGCGTACGGTCAAGTTCCATATGAAGAATATCTTCAGCAAGCTGAATGTGCCCAACGGCAAGTCCGCCATTCGCAAAGCCTTGCAGCTGGGCTATATCCGCGAACAGGCCTGATTCGCCGGTACTTCTTTTTCCATTGCCACGCCCGCCGATGATTTATTACCGGCGGGCGTGCGCGTGCGCGTGTGATTTGGCGCTACCTGTCTAAAAGGGCAGCTTGTTCACTTTCAAGCGGTGCTTTAGTTTTTTTGCAGCCAATGAGTTTAGCTCAGGCAAAAAAAAACAAGAGCCGCAACATCCCAAAAAATCATCGTCGCTCTAGGCGATAGGCGTGTTGCAGCGTGCCGCTTAATTATGGAGTGATTATGCTGGTCGATAAAAACAAAGAACCTGCTGGCGATTACGCCGGGGGTATTTCCCGTGAAACCTTCGGGATGCTCAAGCACCTGTGCAAGAAAGATAACTACCATTGGGCCATCGCACTGGGTAAGGATTATTCAATCATCGCCTTTGCCATTTATCTGTCCGTGGGCGTCAGCTATTGGTTTTATCCCGTTTCGCTGTTTCTCATCGGCACCACTCAACGTGCCCTGGCGAACGTGTTGCACGAGTCAAGTCACAAACTGTTGGCGAAAAACCGGGCGATCAACTGGTTTGCCGGTACCTTTCTCTCGGGGTACCTGATCTTCCATCTTTACCAGTCCTACAGCACCTCGCACGTCAAAAACCACCATGTGCACCTGGGGCACCCGGAAAAAGACCCGGACTACAATTTCCATCTCAAGTGCGGCCTGTACGACCTCCAGCAAAGCGAGCGCGAGTTCTTCCTGAAGAACGTGGTGATGGCGTTATCGGGTTACCGCACCCTTCAATACATCAAGTACATCGTCAAGGACCGGCTCCAGGGCCAGGACGCACGCATCCGCAAGGAACGCGTGCTGATGTGGGCCTACTGGGCAGTGATTTTTGCAGTGGTTGCCTGGTTTGGCCTTGCGGTTGAACTGGTGCTGTTCTGGTTCGTGCCGCTGTTCACGGCCGCCGTGGCTGTGGGCTGGATCATCGAGCTGGCCGAGCACTATCCGTTGCCCGCCGTTGAAAGCGAAAAGCTGCTGCTGACCCGTAACCGTAAAGGCAACGCGCTGGAAAACTTCTTTTTCGGCCGCCACGACGATAACTACCACCTTGTGCACCACCTGCACCCGTCGATTCCCCACTGGAACATGCGCAAGGCCCATAAACTGCTGATGTCGCACCCCGAGTACGCACGCTGGGACAACCTGTGGGCGGGGATTTTTACCCGTGACCGGCATAGCCGCCACAAGGAAACCCTGCTCAGTTACGCGGCCAAATTCCGCGCCCACAAGATCGCCAACCACAACGACGATTCGAGTTTCGCACGTCGCATGCTCAACCAGTCCTACGGGGTTTAATGCCATGAACACGACAGATAACAGCCTGCTGGCAACCCTGGCCCTGAAGAAACTGGCGGCGAACAAGACCTACCGCGACTTGTTCCTGGAGAGCGAGACGCTGCGTGATTTCCTGCGACCTGCGGCGCTCCGCTACATCATTTCCGAAGACCGCCTGGAGATGCTCGACAAACTTGGGGCCCTATTGGCCAAAGGCTATCGCACCGGTGTCGAGTTCGTCGGTGAGGAAGCGACGACGCTGGCCGAGGTGACCACGGCAACCGATGAATACCTGCAGCTGATCGACTTGATCGCCCAGCATCCCAAGCTCGGCGAACCTCCTCAGTTGGGGTTCGATTTGTCGAACGTCGGTACCATCATTTCCCGCGAGCTGGCAGTCGAGAACTGCTCGAAGATCCTGGCCCATGCAGCCGATAAGGATGTCGGTGTGATCATCAGCATGGAGCGCTCCCAATGGACGGATTCGATCCTTGAGATCTTCCTGCACCTGAGCGGGCGTTTTCCCAACGTGGGCATCACCCTCCAGGCGCAGTTGAACCGAACCCCGGATGACCTGGGAGCGGTGCTGGAAACCGGCTGCAAGGTGCGCCTGGTCAAAGGCGTCTATGCTGAGCCTGCCGCCATTGCTTTACCCCGTGGCGAGGCGCTCAACGAGCGTTACCTGGGGCTGCTGGACCGCATCAATGGTGGCCGCGGGCAGTTTGCTTTCGCCACCCAGGACCCGCTGCTGATTGAAGAAATCCTCACCAGCCACATCGCTGACCGAGGTGAGCTGGAGATGCTCCACGGTGTGCGTCCTGAGCTGATCAAGGCGGTAAAAGACCAGGGCCAGGTCAAGGCCCGGGTGTCGGCGGTTTACGGCACCAACTGGTACTTGCACCTGTTGCACCGTGTGGCTGAGTTCCCGCAGAACATTTTCCTGGCGCTGGATGACGTGGCTTCGCCACGGGCCTCTGAAACCGCCACTCATTACTGAAAAGGACATTCTTATGAAGCAGTACGTCGCATTGGTGGATGTCTACTCGAGCGGTAATTTCCTGCCGCAGTATTTCCGGGATGCCGGTTTCAGCCTGATCCATGTACAGAGTACACCCGAGCTGATGCCAAGCATGCTCGGGCCGAACCTGTCTGAGTTCGAGCACAACCTGGCACTCAACGACAACGCCGAGGATATAGTGCGACGCTTGCGTGAGTTCAACGTAGTCGCCGTCATTGCCGGCCAGGAGCCGGGCGTGCCATTCGCCGATTACTTGAGTGAACAGTTGCAACTGTCCACCTCCAACGGCAGTGCAGGCTCACGCGCTCGCCGCGACAAGTTTGAAATGATCAACAAAGTCGCCGCCGCAGGCCTGTTGACCGCACGCCAGATCAAATCCTCGGACCCCGCCGAGCTGTTGGCCTGGGTCGAGGCCGGTCAGGTGTTTCCCTGCGTGATCAAACCGCTGAGTTCGGCATCCACCGACGGGGTTTCGATCTGCCACAACCTCGAGGACGTCAAGCGCGCCTGTGAGGAGGTGGTGTCCAACCCGGATATCTTCGGTCTGCCCAACACGGAAATTCTTTGTCAGTCCTACCTCAAGGGTCCGGAGTACATCGTCGATACCGTCAGCCGTGATGGGCAGACTTACGTGTGCGGGATCTGGCGCTATGTGAAGCGTGAAATCAGCGGCGGCAAGAACATCTACGACCGCGACGTGCTGATTGCCCCGGACAGCGCCGAGGCCAACGTGCTGGTGGACTACATCGTGAAGGCGCTCAAGGCGCTGGGTATCGATAACGGCCCGGCCCATTCGGAAGTGATCCTCACCGAAGCCGGCCCCGCGCTGGTGGAAGTCGGTGCTCGCCTGAACGGCAACATGGAACCAAGGTTCCATGACATCAGCCTGGGCGGCAACCAGGCGCAGCTCACCTACCTGGCGTACTGCGACGGTGAGGCGTTCAAGGCCAACTACGCCGGCAAGCGCTACCACAAGCTCAAGGAGGCTTGTGTCATCAACACCGACACCACGCTGCAAGGCGAGGTCACCGGATTCAATGAATCGGCCATTCACCGGATCGAGGCGTTGCCTTCGGTGCATAAGCTAAGCGTCAAATACAAGGCCGGCAAGCTGATGAAAAAGACCGTGGACCTGCTCAGCAGCCCGCTGCGGGTGTTTCTGGTATCGGATAGCCAGGGCACTATCGACCAGGATTACGAGCAGATCCGCCAGTACAAAGACAACGTCTATGTGATTCGCTGATGATAGGCACTTATCGCGCGTTGCGCGGGCTCAACGCTCGCTTGCAGTTGCTGTTCCTGATCACCCTGGTGTTCCGCATGGGCACCATGGCGTTCCCTTTCTATGCGGCGTATCTGATTCATCAGCACGCCGTGTCGGCGGCAACCGCAGGGTTGCTGGTGGGCGTTTATGGCGCGGGCGCACTGTTTGTGGACTTGATCATCGGCGGGGTGATCAAGCGGTTTTCCGCCAATCGGGTGATCCTCGGCTCGTTGCTGCTTAACGCGCTGCTGCTGCTGATCATTCCATCGGTGGATAACACGGCGCTGCTGTTTGTGCTGTCGTTTCTGTGGGGGGCCTGCTACGAGGCATTCACGCCGGCGACGTTCTCCGAAACGGTCACTCACAGCAGCAGTGAATCGCGCAAAGTGGCGTTCTCTTGCAACCGTTTGGCGATCAACATCGGCATGGCGATCGGGCCGCTGTTGGGCAGCCTGATTTTCTTGAGTAACGCCGACGCGGTGTTCTACCTCAACGCGGCGTTGTCCCTGGTGGCCTTCGTTGCCTGCCTGCGGTTCGGGCGAGCGGTGCCGGTGGTGCAAGGGGCTACCGTCGTCAGCAAGGGCAACGGCTTGCCGGAGAGCGCAGTGCACGAGCGCTCGCGCTTGCTGGTGATTCTGCTGGCGGCATTGCCGGTGCACGTGGCCTATGCGCTGCCGCCGACGTTTCTGTCGGCCTACATCATCAATTACACCGAGTTGCCGGCGTACTACGTCGGGATCATCTTTTTCATCAATGCACTGCTGGTGATTCTGTTCGAAGTGCCGATCAACCAACGTATGTCGCACCTGTCGAGCAGCCGGTCGCTGGTGGCTGGGTTTCTCGTCGCTGGCGTGGGGTTCTTCCTGATGGGCTTCAGCCATATCGGCGCGCTGTTGCTGGTGGCTACGGTGCTCTGGAGCCTGGGCGAGATGATCGTCTTTCCCGGCATCACCCATTACGTCAGCAGTATCTCCAGCCGTCACACCGTGGACCGCAACCTCGGCTATTACTCGGCGGGGGTGAACATCGGCGTGATGATCACGCCTTCGCTGGCGTTCATGCTGGTGTCACAGCCCTCGCTGCCTTCGCCGTGGCTGCTGGCGGGCACGATATTGCTGCTGTTCGCGGTGGCGGTAGGCGTGATGAAAGGCTCGGCTGTCTTGTGGAACAAGGAAGCATGAAATGAACAGGATTCATCTGAACACCGCTGGCGCGGGCCTGATGTCACCGGCCACGCTGAATGCGATCCAGAGTTTTACCGCCACAGAAGCGCAAATGGGCAGCTATGAAACCGAGCTGGCCTACGAGGCGCTGCTCAACGTCGACCTGTACCGCCTGGTGGCCAAGCTGTTGAATGCAGAGCCTGCGCAGATTGGCTTTTTCAGCAGCGCCACCGAGGCCTGGACCAGCATTCTCGGCAAGCTGCAATTTCCCCGAGGTAAGCGGGTGTGGGTGTCGACCTCGGAATACGCCGCGAACCTGATCTTTTTCAACTACCTCAAGCTCTCGCGTGAGATTCGCGTTGAAGTGATCCCAACCACGGCCACCAGCCCGCTGGACCTGGATTGGGTGCGGCGTCATCTGGACGACGATGTGTTTCTTGTCAGCGTGTCGCACCTGCCGTCGTGCTGCGGGGTGATCAACCCGGTGGAAGCGCTGGGCGCGCTGCTCCAAGGTTCGAACGCACTGTATGTGGTGGATGCGTGCCAATCGCTGGGGCAGTTGCCGCTGGATGTGCGTGATATGCACTGTGATTTATTGACAGGCGCGGGGCGCAAGTTTCTCTGTGGGCCCCGTGGCAGCGGGATTGCTTATGTGTCGCCACGCCTGCTGAGCCAATTGCAGCTGAATTTTGCAGACCTGCACGCCGCCAGCACCGATGGTCAGGTCAACCAGGTGGATGCGTCCGGCGCTCGGGTGCTGGAGATCGCAGAAAAGAGCCTTTCGGCCCTGGTGGGTTTGCACACGGCGGTGCAGGAATACCTGCAAGTAGGCGGCGGGCAGGTGAGCACGGAGCCCTATGCGCTGCTGGCGCAGGCGTTGCGGCGCCTGCCGCAGTTAACGCTGATGTGTGACCAGTTCGAACAGACCGGGATTGTCTCGTTCGTGCCACACAACGTGCCGGCCAAGGCATTTGTCGACCAGGCCCGTGCGCAGGGGCTCAACCTCTGGGCCGGAACTGCCGCCCATACCCCGTTGCTGCTCAAGGACCTGGGCGTCAGCCACTTCGTGCGTGCCTCGGTGGGCCGGCATATCACCCTCGCCCAAGTCGAGCAGGCGCTGGTCATCCTGCGCAGCCTATAGCTTCGGCGCTTACTGGGCGGCGATGGAGTAACCGTCAAAAGCGCTTTGCTGTTGCAGTGCGGTCACAATGCTCTTGCGCGTGACCGGCTGCTCCACGCCGCTGTTATCAACGAAGGTGTCACTTTCCAGCTCCGCCTCGCTGCCTTCACCTACAAAGGTAAGGCCCAGGAACTCCAGCGCTTCGCGGTCCACATTGAGCTTGGAACGCGGTGTGCGCAGCGGCAGGGTGACGCTGATGCCATCCTTGCTGATCACAAATACCTCGGCGTCCTTCTTGGCGCGTGCAGCCTTGCCCTTGCCGGCGCTCGGGTTGCTGATGGCCTGGTGCGACTGGTTCAGCACCTTGAGGGCCAGGCCGTAGACCAGCTCCTGGAATTCGGGGTCGTCCTTGAAGCTGGACAGCAGGCGGCTGATGGAGAACTTGCTGCTCAGGTCTTCCAGGGCAGCGTTGTCGGCGGCTTCGGCGTCCTTCAATTGCTTGAGCTGGCCCATGAGGTCGTAGGCTTTGTCATCGTCGAAGGCGTCATGGGCCTGACGAATGGCCACGCGCAACTCGCGGATCTGGTCGCTTTCCTTGGAAGTGTGAAACGCGTCCAGCACCATTTCGCTGATGATCTTGGCCGCTGGCACATGCTGTGAAAGATTGATGGCGTTTTCATACTCGGCTTTGGCGTGCGAGACGACGACGGAGGCTTCGGCGGATTCAGCGGTGTACGCATCGGACATTGAAATTTCACTACTTCAGTAAACGGAGAGACAAAAAAGCGTCGGGCATTTTCAGGGGGCCGGGGAGTCAGGTCAAGGCGCCTGCGTCAGACGGCTCAGCGAACGTATGCAATCAGTCCAGCTGCTTGAGGCACGCTTCAAGCTTATCCAGGCCTTCCTCCAGCACGGCCGGCTCGATGGTCAGCGGTGCCAGCAAGCGGATGATATGCCGTGACTTGCCGCTGGGCATCAGCAGCAGGCCGGCAGCCCGCGCCAGGCTCAGCAATTGGGTCAGTTGCTTGGCGGCGGGCGTGCCGTCGGCATGCGCCAGTTCAATGCCGCGCATCGCGCCGACACCGGTGAGGCGGCCCAGATACGGCGACAGGTGCTGTGCGCGCCACGCTTGGTAACGTCGCACGATCGCCTCCTCCTGCCGGGAGCCCCATACCTGCAGGTGTTCATCGGTCATCACATCGAGGGTTGCCAACGCGGCGGCGCAGGCGATGGGATTGCCGGAATAGGTACCCCCCAGACCGCCCTTGGGCAGGTTGTCCATCAATGCCTTGCGTCCCACCACCGCCCCCAGCGGCACACCGCCGGCGATGCTTTTGCCGAGCAGGATCAGGTCAGGTTCAATGCCCAGGCGCGAGAAGGCGAATCGCTGCCCGGTGCGACCGAAACCGGACTGGATTTCGTCGGCGATCAAGAGGGTATTGTTCTCGTCACAAAAACGGCGCAGGGCCTGGGCGAATTCGGTATCCAGGGCGAGGAAACCGCCTTCGCCTTGTACCGGTTCAATGATGAAACAGGCTACATCGTTGACGTCGATTTCCACACTGAACAGACGGTCCATGGCCTTCAGCGCTTCGGCACAGGTGACGCCGTTGTCGGCGCTGGGGTAGGGCAGGTGATACACCGGGCCGGGTAGTACGCCGACTTTTTGCTTGTACGGCGCGACCTTGCCATTGAGGTTGAGGGTGGCCAGGGTGCGCCCATGAAACGCGCCGTCAAAAGCAATCACCGCCGTGCGGCCAGTGGCGCCGCGCACAATCTTTAAGGCATTTTCCGCGGCCTCAGCGCCGCTGTTGGTGAGCATGCCGCTGACTGGATAGCTCACCGGAATAAACGCGGTCAGGCGCTCCATCAAATCGATGTAGGGCATGTGCGGCGCGGCGTTGAACGCGTAGTGGGTGAGTCTGGTCGCCTGCTCACGAATCGCGTCCACCACGGTGGGGTGACAATGGCCTAGGTTGAGTACGCCGATGCCGCCGATAAAATCGATATAGCGCTTACCTGCGGTGTCCCAGACCTCAGCGTTTTTTCCATGGCTGAGGTTGATGGGATGGACGATGGAAATCGATTGGCTGATCGTTTCGCGGCTCATGAATCGTTGACTCGGCAGTAATGGGCTCGGTTTATCTAAGCTGCGTGAGCGCCTCTGCCGCAAACGAAATAAAGTCGCCGGGTCATTATTAAAAGTCGGGATCATTCATTCCGAGACTCCATTCTTCCCCGCCGCCTTGGATCGATATAACGCCTGATCGGCGCGCGCCATCAGGGCTGCCGGTGACTCCCCCACCCGCCGTTCCACCACGCCCAGGCTCAGGGTTATCTTGGGATCAGCGGCGGCGAACAGGTTCTGGATTGTGTGGCGCACACGTTCGGCCTGTTCCTTCGCCGTCTGCAGAGAGCTGTTGGGCAAGACCAGCATAAATTCATCGCCGCCCCAGCGGGCCAGCAAATTACCGGCACGTACGCAGGTTTCCAGGCCTTCCACTACCTGGATCAGCGTCTGGTCGCCTACGCCATGGCCGTATCGGTCATTGATCGGCTTGAAGTCATCGATATCCATAGCCACCAGCGCCAATGGCAAGCGAAAGCGCTCGGCGCGGTCGCATTCCTGGAGCATCACTTTTCCAGGCGATAACGGTTGGCGATGCGCGTCAGGGCATCCCGTTCGGCCAGGGAGCGGTTTTCGACCAGTTGCAATTGCAACTGCTGATTGACGCGCGACAATTCAAGGGTGCGCTCGAGCACCAAGGTCTCAAGGGAGCGGTTACGCTTTTGAAGACGTTCAATCGAGCATTTGCGTGCATGTATATCGCGGTGTGCGCCCACCATGCGCGCTACCGAAGTGTCGGGATTGCGCGCAATGATGTAGCCACGGTCCTCGATCCAGAGGAACGTACCGTCGTGTTTTCGACAGCGGTATTCGGCTCGGTACTGGGGCGCGCGTTGGCAGACATAGTCATCAAATCCGGCCATCACATGGGGATAATCCTCGGGATGGATCACGCTTTCCCAGGTGAATACGCTGTTTTCCAGGGAGTGACGCGGATAGCCAAGCATTTCGTACCAGCCGGGATTGCGGTAGACGAACCCGGTATTGGCATTCCAATCCCATATCCCGTCGCTGACCAGTTCCATGATGGCATGCAACATGTCGGTGCTGATATCGGCAAGGTCATTACGCAGCGGTTCGGTGTCGGCTGTATCGTCCATTACACGCTTCCTGCATGAGCGGGCTTTCAAGGCCAGCTGTCGTTGACGCCGATACTCCGTGGCTGACGCTACTGTACAGCGTGGTTGGCGGGCTTTGAATAGGGCAGGCGGACTGTTTCAGGGGCGTGGCGCAATCATTTCCGTCCGAGGTTTGCCATCCGCGTTGTGCTGGTAAATCGCCTCGGGCTGGCCCTGCCCATTGAAAAACACTTGGCCGATCCCGGCTGAATTCCATAGCCGCTCGCCGGCTTCGGCATGTTCCGGAATGTGCGGTACCACCTGCATGGTGCGGCGCCGGGTAAACCAGTTCAGCGGCGAGCGTGGGGAGTAGAGCCAGCGGTTGAGACGGTCGAACCATTCGAGCAGGCGTGGTGGGAATTCGTTCTTGATGCCGCTGCTGGTGATTTGCCAGATCCTGGGGCCACCGTTTCGGTGGCGGATCAACACTTCGTAGACGAACGAATAATGCACGTCGCCCGACAGAATCACGTAGTTACCCGGTGTGCGGGAATGGCGGAAGATGTTGAGAATCACCTGGGCGGCGCCGCGATGGGCCATCCAGTTTTCAGCGTCTACCAGCAGCGGGTAACCGCACCAGCTGAATACCTTTTGCACGGTCTCGATCAGCTTCACGCCGAAAACCGGTGCAGGCGAGACGATGATGGCCGAAGGGTGGTCGAGCAGCTCCTGCTGCAATTCGCTCAGGGCTTCCCAATCCAGCAGGCCGGAAGGTTGCTTGAGGGTGAACTCGCTGCGCCAGCGTCGGGTGCGGGTGTCGAGCACCACCAACGCGGGGGTGGTAGGCAGTACGTAGTGCCAGTGTTGGAATTTACGCAGCGCCTCGAGTAATTCGTTCTGCGCGGCTGCGTCCAGGTGGTTGGCCTGGACCTGGGTGGTCAACGCTTGGGTCTGGCTCACCAGTTCGACAAACGCATCCGGCTGGTTGCCCCAGCCCTGGCATAACAGGTAGGCCAACAGGGCGTTGCCGATGATGCGTTTGGAGAAGGGGTGGCCGTAGGCGGTTTCTTCCCATTGGGCGCTGAGGTTCCAGTCGTCGGTGATGTCATGGTCGTCAAAGATCATCAAGGTCGACAGGTGGGCAAATACCCGCGCGGCACCGGGCAGGCTGTCGCGGAATCGCTCGATCTGGACCTTTTCGCGGGCGTAGCGCTGCTGTCGTTCCAGGCTCAGTGGTGGGCCCTGAAGCGTGGTCAGCGCCCAGGGCGTGGGCGACCACACCAGCAGGTACATCGCGATGACTTCGGCAAAGGTCACCAGGTGGTTGTCGGCGGTGCTGCTGGTGAAAATCGGCTTTTTCACGCCGCCAAAGAAGCGCTCGCGCAAGGTCTCGTTGCTGTCCAAGGCCGGCAGTAAATCGGCACGGTGATAATAACTGGCCGGATGCCCATAGAGGCTGGCGCTGTCATCGACCACAGCGCCTTCGAGGTATTCATCGAACAGGCCCAGCCGTGCTATCAACCCATGAATCGCCCGCAGCATCGGCCCGGCGACATCGTCGGCATAGACCTGATCGCCGCTCATCATCAACAGGGCCGGACGTTCGGCCGGGGTTTTGGCCTCGGCCAGCAGACGGTCGACGCACAGCAATCCTTCGTCGGCACTGTGATGGGGTTTGCGGCATGAGCCGTGCACCAACTGATGGATACGGCTATGCAACACGAAACTGGGGTATTGAGCATTCGCGTACAGCAGGTGCGGTGCCCAGTCGGCGATGCCGGTGTCGTCAAACAGCAGGTCGTAGCTGATCTCCACGTCCAAAGGCAGCGCTTCGTCCAGCGCCACATCGATCAAATGAATAAACGCTTGGCGCCCCACGGGTACCACCTGGCACTGGTCCAGGGCGATTTCCAGTGTTTGCGCCGGCAGGTGCAGCTTCAGCGTCAGTGCCAGTGCTCGACTTCCTACCAGCCACAACACCAGGCGCCGAGCTTCGAGACGTCGCAGCAGTGGGCCGGCTAATACGGCGGGCAGTGTGTCGGAGTGCGGCATGCAGGCAGTGGCCCCAGGCTGGATTGAACCGGCGAGTTTAAGCGAGTGAATGTGATGGTTTTGTTAAGGAGGGATGTACGAAGGGCCGTGCACTGCCCTTCGTACACGGCTAGTTAAAGGAGGTTGCCTCGACCCAGGCTGTCGAGCCCGCCGCCTCTGTTTTTGCTTCGGTCATTGTTCGCCATGCCTTCAGGCTCGGCGGCATTGAGCTGCATGTGTGTGGTGTCGGTGCTGCGTTTCCTACGCTGGGGCTCTGCATCATCCTGTTGCAGAGGTGGGTATTGAAAGCTGCCCAGTGAGGGGTTGATTCCGCTGACCATGGATGTTTCCTTCTATCAGGAGAGGATGACTTCGCCCATCGGAGCGAAGTAGGCCAACCTTAATCGCGGCAGAAGCGAGGCTGCTATAAACGCACTGCTGCAAGATATGACTGTGGCTGAAGAGCGTCTTCAGAAGTCATCCGCAGGGCGGTTAGCGCAGTTGTCCATTCCCGCAGATGTCGCGCCTTCCTCGCCCTCCCGCACAAAGGCCGCGCGATGTTCCGCCACCACATTACGCAACGCGCTGTAGTAGTCCGGGAGTTTTTGCAGGCTGTCGGTGAGCGGCAACAGCGATGCGCGGGTGTCGACAGTACCGCCGACCAGGCTGATGGTGCCCAGGGTCTGCACCGTATCGCTGTCGCCCAATGGCGAAACCAGGAAGCTCAAGACTTTGCCCGCCGCATCCCGGCTGTTGTGGGTGCCCAGCAGTGGCAGTTCGACAATGGGGCCATTGCCCACGCCCCATACGCCGAATGTCTGGCCGAAGTCGGCTGTATGGCGTGGGATGCCCAGGCGATCCGACACATCGAACAGCCCCACCACGCCCACCGTGGTGTTCACGGCGAAGCGCCCCAGGGTGTTGACCGAGCGCCGCGGGTTGCCTTGCAGCAGGTCGTTGATAAACACCTGCGGCTCACTGAAGTTGCTCGCGAAGTTATGCACACCCGCCTGGAAAAATTCCGGCAGGTAACGGTAACCGCGCGCCACAGGCGCCAGGGCGTAGTTATCCACAGCACGGTTGAACGCAAATACCCCGCGGTTGACCGGTTCGGCAGGGTCATACACCGGATTGTTCACCTGCGCGCAGCGGGTGGTGGGTGTCACGGGTGGAGGGCTCGCACAGCCCGCCAGGTAAGACATAGTCAGTAACAGCACGGCGTGGCGGGCCAGGTGCCGTGGGTTGGTCAACGCGTGCATGGGCACAGTCTCCGCAAAAGGGAGGCCGATGCTGGCATTGCCGCCTTGCGCAAAGATGTCTGCTTTATTGCGTTGCTGACGCTTTATTGCACGATTGAAATATATGACGGAGCGCGTCGAATAGTTTTAGATGGCGCCTTGACCCAGTCCAGTGAAGCCTGCCGGTGAGCAACCTGTTAATCGTCGACGATGACCTTGAAGTCCTCGCCCTGCTGAAGAAATTTTTCCTGCGCCATGGCTATTCGGTAGAGACCGCGGCCAGTGGCGCTGAGCTGTGGGCCGCCATGGAGCGCCAGCCTGCCGACCTGATTATCCTCGACCTGATGCTCCCCGGCGACAACGGCCTGCTGCTGTGCCAGCGCCTGCGCCAGCAATACGCTACGCCGGTGATCATGCTCACGGCCATGGGTGAACTCAGCGACCGCGTGGTGGGCCTGGAAATGGGCGCCGACGATTACCTGAGCAAACCCTTCGATGCCCGCGAACTGCTCGCCAGGGTGCGTGCGGTATTGCGCCGGGCGGGTGAAAGCCGGCCGCCGATGGGGGAGGCCGCGCGCCCGCTGATCCGTTTTGCCGGCTGGCAACTGGACGTTATGCGCCGCGAGTTGCGCTCGCCCGACCAGGTGATGATTCCGCTGTCGTCCGGCGAGTTCGATCTGCTGCTGGTGTTTCTCGAACACCCGCAACGCGTGCTCACCCGTGAACAGTTGTTGAACCTGGCGCGCGGCCATAGCCATGATGCCTTTGACCGCAGCATCGACGTGCAGGTGAGCCGCCTGCGCCGCAAGCTGGAATTCGATACCAAGCGCCCGGCGATGATCCGCACCGTGCGCAATGGCGGCTATCAATTCACCGCCAGCGTGACCCGTTCATGATCCAGCGTCCGCGCGACACGGTGGCGCGCTGGATCGCGCTGACCGTGCTGGTCGCAATGATCACCGCGCTGGGATTCAATGCCTTGTTCGTGCAACTGGCGGGGGTATGGGCCAGGCCGCCGTTGGCTGAAACCGGCCTGCTGGAAAAAGTGGCGGTGGTGGTGCGCGTGATCGAGGCGTCCGAACCGGCGCAGCGAGCGCGACTTGCCCAGGTGATAGGGGATGGGTCCTTCAGGGTGACGTGGGCGGCGCAGCGGGCGGCGTTTAATCTGCCGGTGCTGGCTGACCCGGATTTCAACACGGGCGAGCAGGTGTTCAAGCACCTGCTTGAAGGCCCGACGCGCCCCATGGAGGCCTATGAACCTGCCGACTGGCCCGACGGCAACGGCCAGTACGTACTGTTGATGCAACTGACCGACCGATCCTGGCTGATGTTCAGCACCGGTACACGCAGCTGGGGCCTGGACGATGGTGTGCGCAGCCTGATTGTGGCGCTGCTGGTGCTGGTCTCCACCGCCTTGGTCACCCTGGTCGCGACCCGACGCCTGGCCCACCCGCTGCAACACTTCGCCCGAGGTGCGCGGCGTTTTGGCAGCGACTTTCGCGCGCCGCCGATCGAGCCGGTGGGGCCTCACGAAATCCGCCAGGCGATTCTTGCCTTCAACAGCATGCAGGCGCAGTTGCGCCACTTCATCCAGGACCGTACCCAAATGCTTGCCGCCATCTCCCACGACCTGCGCGCGCCGCTGACCCGCCTGCGCCTGCGCGGTGAGTTCATCGAGGATAGCGACCAGCAACAGCGACTGTTTCGCGACGTGGACGAAATGCAGGCCATGATCAACACCGCCCTGGAATTTTTCCGCGATGACGCGCGCCTGGAACAGGCCACACAACTGGACCTGGCGGAGTTGCTGCAGACCCTGATCGACGATTATCGCGACCAGGCCATCGACTTCACGTTTAACGGGCCGCCACGTCTGGTGTATTTCGGCCGGCCCCTGGGCCTCAAACGCGTGATGACCAACCTGATGGACAATGCGATCCACTACGGTGCGGCGCCGGAAATCGAGTTGCAGCACAAGCAGGATACGGTGGTGATTCGCGTGCTGGACCGTGGCCCGGGCATTCCCGCAGCGCATCGGGAGGAAGTATTCCTGCCGTTCTATCGCCTGGAGGGGTCACGCAACAAAAGCACCGGCGGCGTAGGGCTTGGGCTCTCTACCGCACGAGCAATCGTGTTGGAACATGGCGGTACCCTGACCCTGGCCGAGCGCCAGGGGGGTGGGTTGGAAGCCGTGGTGATATTGCCGGTATGACATTCACAAGACGTATCAGGTAGGCGAGACTTCAATCACCCTGGGCAGGGTAAACCGGAACTCACTGCCCCGGCCCACCTCACTTTCGGCAACAATTTCGCCGCCATGGGCCTGGACGATGCCTTGGGTGATGTACAACCCCAAACCGCTGCCGGTGGGGTTGTTTTCGGTATTTGTCCAGTAGCGCTCGAACACGTGAGGCAACTGCTCCGGTGCAATGCCTTCACCGGAGTCGCGCACCGAGAACACGATTTCTGCACCGTTGCTCATGGCGCTGACGCCGATATTGCCCAGGCGCGGGGTGAACTTGATGGCGTTGCCGATCAGGTTCGACAACACCTGGAACAAGCGCTCCGGGTCGGCATTGATCAGCAGGCCGGGCTCGGCGTTGAACGACAGGTCGATGCCTTTTTCCAGCGCCAACGGTGCGAGCAGCGAATAAGCCTCATCGAACATATGGCTTACCTCCAGCGCCACAGGTTTGACGACATAGCGTCCGGCCTCGATTTTCGAGGTGTCGAGCAGATCCTCCAGCAGTGTGTTCATGCGCCCGGCCGCCTGTTGCATGGTGTCGATAGCCGAGGAGATGCGTCGCGAGGTGTGTGGGCCCTCGGAGCTGAACGCTTTTCGCATCATGCCGCAGAGCATGGAGATGACGGTCATCGGGTTACGCAGGTCGTGAGATACCACGGCCACCAGGTCATCACGCGCCCGCACGGCCTGCTGCTCACGCTTTACCTGGCGTGCCAGGTCGTTTTCCAGGGCCGAGCGGCGCAGGTCGTTGGCGGCGAACAGGTCGCCATGGCTCCACTTGGTGGAAATGCCCGCCATGACCACTTTCCACACTTCAAACGAGGTGCGTGGGCGAAGGTGCAGGCCAGCGTGGGAGCTTTCCAGGTCCAGGGGCTTTTGTGGGTCACCGCTCCAGTGGATGTTTTCCTTCACCTCCGGGCGGAACCACAGCACACCGTTGTCCACAGGCTTGGGCAGCTGCATGGCCAGGACGCCGCTGGCCAACTGCTGGAACTCGGCGGCCGGCGGGTATACCGAGGCCAGGTTGTGGCTGGCGAATACCGGTTCGTCGCGCTCTTGCAGCCACTTGTGCAGTGCGCGGATCTGCGCCGGTTCCGGGCAGTGGCCGTAGCAATGCAATTGCTTGCCCTCGATGATCGCCACGCCGCCTGCCTCTGTCAGCTCCATCAGCAACTGACTTTGTTGGGCAAGGCCGTCGAACACGCTGTCCGGCGAGGCCTTCAGCGCTTGATCGAGAAGTGCCAGCGCCTGAACTTTTTCCTCGCGTTGACGGCTCAGTTCCAGGGTCTCCATGGCGCTGATCTGCAACGACAGCACTTGGCCGATGGTCTGGCAGGCGGTGCGCAACTCGTTCGGCACCAGCAGCGGCTCGCGGTTGCCGCAGCTGATCAGGCCCCATAGCGTGTCGCCCTTCATCAACGAGATGCTCATGGACGACAGTACGCCCATATTCTTCATGTATTGGCAGTGAATCGGCGACACGCTGCGCAGGGTGGCGAAGCTCAAATCCAGCGGCTCGCCGGTGTCTGGGCGCAGCTTGGGCAGCAACGGCACTGGCTCGTAGGCCGCGTTGGGGATGATGCGCAGCCAGTTGGTGCGATACAGCTCGCGGGCCTGTTCCGGGATGTCGGAGGCAGGGAAAAACAACCCGTTGAACAGCTCCATGGACGGCGCTGACGCTTCGGCAATTACCTGGCCGTGGCCTTCGTCTTCGAAGCGGTAAATGAGCACGCGGTCATAACCGGTCATGGCCTGGATTTCATTCACGCTGATTTCGTACAGCGCTTGCAGGGTTTTCGCCGCCTGCAAGCGTTGCAACATCTTGCCCAGGTTACTGGTGCGACCGTTCAGTGCGCGTGGGCGAAAATCCTTGAGCCGCGGTTCGAACTCCAGCACCAGCACGTTCTGGTGGCGGTGCAGCAAGCCTTCGAACGCTGCGCCATTGAGCGTGACGTGCAACGGTGGCATGTCGAAGAACGTGTCGGTTTGTGCCATGACCTGCACCGCCTGGGCGTGCTCTGCGCCGATCAAGCTGTGCAGCGGCTGGCCGAGCAGCGCTTTGGGCGCATGGCCGAACAAGCTGGCGACGTTGGTGCTGACCTGGATGATATCCAGGCCGGGTTCCGACAATGTCAGCAGCACACCGTGAGGCTGGATCGCTCCGGGAAAGCGAATGGGCTCGTCGGCGCAGTTGGCAAGCAGCTCTTCAAAATCTTCAGGTTTCATAGCAGTACCTCCTGGCTGTCGAGCCATTGCTCAAAGCCGCTGAATGTGGAGCGGGCGGCCATTACTGCGCGAGCCCTGGCTGTTGTGTCCAGCGGCAGGCGACCCAGGTAGTCGAGAAACTCTTTCCAGCGTCGGCCGGTCTCGGCGCCATAAATATCGAGAAACGCACCGCCGTTGTCGGCATCGATCCCCAGGCGCAGGGCTATTTCGCGGCGCAACACTTGCCCACCGAGGGTCGCGCCTTCCAGCACATACAAGGCGCCAAGGCAGGCAGCGGGTGTGTCCAGGGGCGGGAGTCGGGTGCAACGGGGCAGGGTGCTGATGGTGTGCTCATTCAGGTCGAGGGCGCGGAGATCACTGAACAGCGTCGGCGTTTTCGTACGCAATGCGGCGTCATATCCATGGGGAATCAGGCGGCCGTCATACAGCGCCGCTTCCATCGGCTGATAGAAACCGTAGTAGGCCTGGAGCAAGCGCCGGTACCAGTCTGTATCCAGGCGCTCGGAAAAAAACGGCAGGCGCTTTTCCAGCGCGACATGCAACAGCCCGGTGCCTGTGCGCAACGTTTCCAACAAGGATGGCGCACCAACGTCATGGGCTTCTGAGTGCATTAATGAGCTCGAACTGTGGGCCTCTCGGCCATGAATGACGCATGAAAATGGGCGACGATTCTACACAATTCATTGTCGTCAGCTTACGCAACAAGCGAAAAGGCTGGCCATCAGATCAGAAAAGTCACTCCTTGTAGGTAAAACGACCACAGGCCTTGGCACGAAGTTCGGGTTGAATGATATCGCCGCGCTATTAATGCACAGACGAACCTTGCTGGGTCAATGCTTTTTGCACGCACTCAAGCAAGTGGTCGGTACTCCAGGGTTTGGGCAAAAACCGCACAGAGCCACCCAGTTGCGACGCTATCGTGGTGTTGCCGGACGTCAGCACCACCTGAACCTCTGGCCAACGATGCGCCACCACTCGGCTCAAGTCATAACCATTGAGCAAGCCGGGCATCTGAATATCACTGACAATCAGGTCCACGGGGTCATCGCCCCGCTCCAGATAAATCATCCCTTCATCCGCCGAAGGGAACGACTTTACCAATGCGCCGAAGTCCTCCAGCACATCCACCATCAACGCCCGAATGATCTCGTCGTCTTCCAATACTAAAATCGATGGCTGAGCCATGATCCTTACTCCACCATCAGGGTTCAGTAGGGTGGAGTGGAGGCGGGGCATATAGGTTCGATTGGATGTTTTTTAAACGATGGGTGGTCGTTTGGTGGTCTGCAGGAACGTGGCTGGGGGGGCGCCGGTTCATAGCACAGGCCCGCACGGTTATCGTAAAGCGGCTGGGGAAACGGCCATTTAAACGGGCATAATTGTCGGCAACACTCGATGCGGAGCCCTCTGATGAAGTACGCCTGGTTGACCCTTGCCCTGATCTTCAACACACACGGGGCCTTTGCTGCCGGCGATGCCGAGGCGGGCGGCAAGCTCTTCACCAAGACTTGCGGTGGCTGCCACAGTGTGGGCGAAGGCGCACGCGGCGGGTTCGGACCGCAGCTCAACGGCATCATCGGCCGGCCAGCGGGCACTACTACGGATTATCAGTATTCCGACGCGATGAAAAACTCAGGCGTGGTCTGGACCCGCGACAAACTTGCCGCCTACATCGAAGCGCCGAAGAAAGTGGTGAGCGGCACGCGGATGATTTTTTGGGGGATCAGTGATCAGGAGAAGATTGAGAATATATTGGCGTATTTGGAGACGTTTCAGTCCAAGTGATCGCTGAGGCAAGGCGGAACACCTTTGGAAGCTGTCGTGCCCGACTGCCTACCGTTCGCGCGGTGAAGCCTGTGCGAACACCACGCCGTTGAACGTTTGGGTGCAGCAGTCGCAGAAGGGTTTCATGTGCTCGGGCGTCAGCTGTGGGTTGACCTTTTGCAACAGACCAGCCTCGTCCACCCACAAGCCGCTGTAGTAGCTATTCTCGCCCGTACTCACGTATTCCTGCTTGTCACTTTCATGCAGCGCAACCATCCAGAACACCGGCTCCGGACGATCCAGGCGGGCGTTGGCTTCGCTGAAAACCTTGCTCCAGGGGTGGCCGACTTTGGACAGGAGGAACCGGAATAGGGGGGTGTAATCGAACCCGTGTCTTTGATGGCTGTGCATTGAACCACGGGTTGATAGCGCTCGCTTTTCGCTTTTGCTGTGTCGTTCATATCTGTGAGCACAGCAACTCCCATGGCGCACGCCATGGGTTCGGGTGTTGACTGAGCGATAGAGCAGAGGCTTTTGCAGTGGAAGTCTCATTGCATCAAGACCCCGTCTTAGGTTGATTTGGAGGCGGTGGCCACGCGCCTTGGTAACGGAAGGAAATTTGGTAGTCGAGGTGGTCGGGTTCGATCATGTGCTGGAAATATGGCTGAATAATCGTTATCCAGTTAGGCAGCACATTGAATACATCGGCATATATCGCGGTTTCCTCGCCTAAACCCAACGCTTTGAGAATGCTGTCTGAGTCCTCGATATCCGCTGAATACTCATCCGCCTTCAAGTTATTACTGTGTTTTTCGTACCACCGCAGTCTGATTTTCATCACCATTTTCCATGTTCCTCTTTATCGGTAAATTCGGCGTTTTGGGTCAGCCGGTCCTCGGCGTTCGGCGGTATAGGGGTCAAAGGCACCGAGGTGTTCTAAATCACTGTTTCGATAGACTTCCAGCTCGCCTTTCTTGGAATCCCATTCAAGTATTTTCCTTCCTTTTGCGTCTATCCATCGTTCACGTAAGCCCGCTCCGCCTTTTCTTCGTGTCACAGGCTTTTGGGGAATTAAACCAGGGAAGCCTGTTATGTCTGCGGTTTCGGGCGCAGGGAAGTAATCATGATCTGGGCTTCTTAGCCCCTTCCTTGGCTCATTAACCACCACATACAACGGCCGAACCCCCGACTCCGCCGGAAACACCAGAATAAAATCCCGATACTCCGGCGGATAAACTGGGTTCACCAGAATCTGCGCCGCCTTCTCCGTCGGCGGGTAAATCCAGATCACTGGCGCTTGCGGCGCCGCTTCCAATGCAGGAATACCCAGCGTGTCCCCCGGATCAACCGCAGGCGTCCAGATCAGCTCAACGCCCTCGCCCAAATCCGCCACAAACTGATCGCCACGGCTTTGGAACTGCACCACATCGATCATCTGCCAGTTCGGATGGTTGCCGGTGTAAAACCCATACCCCTTGAGCGTACCGTCCTCGCGTTGCTCGATATGCAAACGCATCTGCGACCGCGCCTGCGCCATCGAGCGCAGCTGTTCTTCGCTGTAGAGCGCGCTATCACCCAGTTCAGAAGGCCAAGCAAGCGCCACCAACCCCGTCAACAGACCACCAGCGACAGAGCCGGCGGCAGTCACCGCCGACTCCCAAGCCGCCGAACGCAACGCCAACTGCCCCAAACCAGTGGGCAATGCGCTCCCGCCGATCTTGCGCAAGGCCACCGCTCCTCGCCCGTCCACCTCGCGCCCGCCCAACAGGCTTAAATGCGCGTACTCCTTGACCAACTCCAGCGGGACATAACCGGTGGAGTCAGCGTAACGGGTGAAGCCGTCAGGCAATTGGCAGGGCTTGATGAAGACGCAGCCGGGAGGTGTGACTGGCGTAGGGGCAGGAGATGGCTCGAATGGAATAATCGCTGGCGAATAGGGCACGCGTGACGGTTGCGGGGTCAGGATTCGTTGCCTGCGTAGCTGTTCTTCAGTCGGTGGATAAAAACGTTCTGACATGACCGGCTCACTTCCTTGTGCGAGGGAGTGAGCCTACGGGGGAGAATCTGCCGCTGATATTGGCTTTGTTCGATGGCCTACGTGGGAAAAGTCAGTTGAGTGAAGCCATTCCTGGCGCGAACTGCTGAGGCGTAAGTGGGGAGTCTGGCGGCGTTTGGGCTGGCGCCTCGCAGCATAGGTATCTACACAAATTGGCACGGCTCTGAACCTGTGACGGTTCTGCAGCCGACGACTACCTAACTGATGCCCCGCGAGCTAAATGTGGGAGGGGGCTTGCTCCCGATGGCGGCCTGACAGCCGACCTGAATGCTGGATCAGGGCGAAAACATATCCGTTGCTGCGGTAACGGCGGCTTAGGATTGCGCCCTGACGGCGCTCCCCCAAATCACTGCCGGTTTGCCCCCCCCAAAAAAAAACACTGTTGAATTCCGGCCAGCGTGGTTTAACGGGGCGCCTAAGATCAAGAGCGGCTCGCTTCGCATCGTGGGTAGATACCTATGCCCCGACGAGGGAGTCTCAGTAAATGCATCTGCTAATGACTTATCGCCATCGGGGGCAAGCCCCCTCCCACACTTAGGTCTCGGGCACCAGAAGAATAGTCTTTGGCTCCCGAGCCGTCACGGGAGCAAGCTCCCTCGCCACAGGTTCAAGCTACGCCAAAGTTGTGTAGATACCCATGGCCTTCGCAGGCAAGCCAGCTCTTACAGGTTGAGCGGTGTACATGGGTTGAATCGCGCCAGTGGTTTAGCCCAGCAGATGTTTGGAAATCAACCGTGAAATTTCCACAATCGACGTCTTGCCGGTGAACTCGAATTTCACCTTTCCCAGCGACGAAAAGCAAATCTCCAACTCCGAATCCAGATCAAACGTCCCCGACGTTTCCACCGAATACGCCACGATGTTCTTATAGGGCAGCGACGTGAAATCCTTCTTGCTGCCGGTAATCCCCTGCACGTTCACCGCAATGATGCGCTTGGTGGTGAACACCACGCCGTCGCGCATGGCCTTGTACGCGTCCACTACCTCTTCGCCATCCAGCAGCAATGAAGCCACGCGTTCGGCGTACTCGTTGTTTTGTTTGAGCTTGAAGAAGCCTTTGTTATTGAAGTCAATCATGTGCCTGCCCCTGGGTGAACGGTGTGGTCGGTGTATGACGTTTTGATCACGAATCTGTATCTGACGCGCACATTTTGAACGCCCTACCATGGCGTCCAACCCTGCAACGTTGACCACATATTTCGGGAGCCCGACCATGCCTGAACTGTCCAGCTGGCTTGCCTATGCGCTGATATCACTCGGCATGGTGCTGACGCCCGGCCCGAACATGATTTATCTCATTTCGCGCTCGATTTGCCAGGGGCGCACCGCCGGGTTTATTTCCCTGGGCGGCGTTGCATTGGGCTTTTTGGTTTATATGCTCTGCGCGGCCTTGGGCATTACGGCGTTGGTGATGGCGGTGCCCTTTGCGTACGACGCCCTGCGCTTTGGCGGGGCGCTGTACCTGGTTTATCTGGCCTGGCAGGCGATCAAACCGGGTGCCCGCTCGCCGTTCCAGGTGCAGCGCCTGCCCCAGGACAGCCCGCGCAAACTATTCACCATGGGCATGGTGACCAACCTGCTGAACCCCAAGGTGGCGGTGATGTACCTGTCGTTACTGCCGCAGTTCATCGACCCGAACGGCCACGGCAGCGTGCTGATGCAATCCCTGGTGCTGGGTTTCACGCAGATTCTCATCAGCGTGAGCGTGAATGCGGTGATTGCCACGCTGGCGGGGTCCATCGCAGTGTTCTTCGTTACACGGCCGGGGTGGCAGGTGGTGCAGCGCTTGCTGATGGGGTCGGTGTTGATGGGGTTGGCGGTGCGGATGGCAGTGGAAGGGCGGCGGTAGGCTATGGGGCGCCGCGTAACTTTATGACGAGTTTCAAGTATACGTTTTGACGGTGGGGTAGGTGGCTTTGAATGGTAGAAGCAGCGTACGAGAAACGGAAAAAATCTTAGTTCAAAACCGAACCGGCCAGGCGACCAATAAGCGTTGAGGCAAAACAAAAGAGGGTGACAGACGTGACCCGGTTGATCTTCAGAGTGGTAAACCGCGTTTGATGGAAGCCTTTAAATCGAGCACCAAAAAATATCCAGGCAGATCCCACCGAAATAGTCACCAACAAGAGAGCCGCCATGAATTCTACGTAGCTCTCCAACTCAGTGAAGGTATGAATTGGAGCAATAAATGAAACGGTCAGAAGGCCTTTAGGATTCATCAATGTCAGCAGGAAAAAATAAGGCCCGGAGAACCGATCCTTGGCTGTGTTGGTTATGCTGTTTTCGCGTTGCCACAGCTTATAAGAAATATAAAGGAGATAGCATGCTGCGCTAAATTGGACGATTTTCACGGTCAAAGGAGAGTATGCCGATAGGTAGAGTAATGTGAATCCCCACAGCGATACCTGAATCAGATAAGCAAGAGATTCGATAAAGGCAAGGCGCTGCGACACGCTGAACCCATACAGCACCCCTGCACGGAACAATAGCGTGTTAGTGGGGCCGGGTATTATTAATAGTAGTAAAAGGGCGGAAAGGGTAGCTAGCATGCGGAAATCCTCCTTAGAAAACGATCATACTGTATTTTTCTGGTTTATCTATAGAGTTAATCCGTCAGCATAAATGACCACGCTACCGTCGCGACCATTAGCACCGCGAAGCTGACGTTAAGTATTCGGCTCCAAGTGGGGTGAATGAATAATTTACGGAGCTTGCTCCCCGCAAAAAGCCAGAAAAAATCGAATATCACGCAAACCAATAGACAGATAGACGCCTTGGTAAACAGCTCCCATGTTGGCGTAACACCTAACGTAAAACTGCCTAGTAACGCAGCAAAGGCAGCGTACGCTTTAATGTTTGCTACACCCAGCACAAAACCCGCACCCAGCCCTGGACTTACCGCTGTTTGCTCATCGTTAATCGGGGGGCCGCAGCAATGGTATAAGCCAGATAAAGAATGTAAAGAATGGATACTCCAGCGAGACCAACGCCCAATAAGGGAAAACTGTGCACAAAGACATACAGCCCCGTGGAGACTACTGCCATGGCGATGACCAATCCCACGGTAATACCCACGAAAAATTGAATAGAGCGCTTCATGCCATAGGCGGCGCCACTCGCAGCCAGGGCCAGGGTGGCCGGACCGGGACTGGCGAGAAGCGCGATGGCGGCAATGGCGAATGTCAGCGTCGCCTGATAAATAGAAAATAGAGTTTCGGGCATTTACGTTTCCTGAGTACGCGAATAACAGCGGCTAGTGGGGTAATCCATGTTCGTGACAGTAGTACACCGTTCTATAATTCTTCATGAAATCGATTACACTATTTGCCACCGCCATCGGGTCTTCCCGGTGTAGTAAAATCTTTGCAATCTTCTCGGCGATCCACTCCATTTCTATCTCTTTCATTCCCAGGCGAGTCACTTCAACGGTGCCTAATCGAATACCTGTTTCTTTGTAAGGGTCGATATCCCAGGGTAGGGGCATTTCATTGGCAATGATATTGGCTGCCTCTAGGCGTTGGACAGCATCGCGACCGCAATCAAAAGGTTTTGAATCAATAACAATCTGATGAGTTTGGGTATAGCCTTGCTCCCGATAAAACGCCGTTACCCCTAGCTTATCAAGAGAGCTTGCAAGTGCTTGGGCGTTGCGAACCACCTGCGCCATGTAGACGGTCCCGTACTCCAGCAATTCGGTTGCCGCCACGGCGAGCGCGGCCACGCGATTGATTTGGTGGCTGCCAGTCAGAGTAGGGAAAATCGCCGTGTTGATGGGCGCTGTCAATTCGGGATCGTTCCAGGCAATAATCCCTCCTTGTGGGCCACTGAATGTTTTTCCGGAAGATCCAGTCATCAAGTCCGCTCCTTCTTCGAGGGGATTTTGAAATAGACCAGAACTGATCAGGCCGAGTTGATGGGCAGCGTCGAAATACACTTTCCCACCCCAGGGCGAAACGATACCTTTTATGTCCTTGATAGGAAGCGCAAACAGCGTGAGCGTCATTCCTAGTCCGATTACAGCTGGTTTCAGATCATGGGCAATCTCACTAAACCGATTAAGGTCGATCTCGCCGGTTTTGTGGATAAACGGAATGTCCCAGACTTTCAGCCCTCTGACGCCCGGAGGACCATTTGTCCTGTTGCTAGTATCTCCACCCCTTATCACTGGCACCGTCATGACGTTGTCTTCGGGTCGAGTCAGTGCAGTGTAAGCAGCAAGTACCGCTGCCATCCCACCCATCAGTCTATGGTCGGCGTACTTGGCATCAAATGTCATCTTCAGGAGTTCCACACACAACGATTCCAGTTCATCGATATTCTTCATCCCTGAAAAAAAACGATTGTCCCGGCCGATATGCCCGCCCGATGCGCGTGTTCCCACTTCACTGGAAAGGAGTGCGCGCACGGACGGGCTGGTCGGTGACTCAGCTGCCACAAGGTTGATGCACTGTTGCCCACGCCACTGCTCATTTCGTGTAACGGCGGCTCTTACCAGGTCGGCCATGGCGGAGTGTGACTGAGCTTGTTTTAATAACACGCTGGCGTTCTGAAGGCATTGGGCATCGTGCATATCTTAATCCTGTGGGGCTTATGGATAATCAGAAGGCTATGTTTCAAGTCAGGCTTTTAGCAGCCTCAGCATGTTGGTTCTCCCACCACCGATCATTACCGTGCAGGTTTCTGTCGAGGTATTTTTCATCTGCCCATGTCATGTTAAGAATGATTCGAATGGCATCTTCATTGAGTGGAATAGTGCGATGGAGGGTCGTGTCAGTACGCAGAAAATAAATATCGCCAGTTGTAAAGCCATAAGTGGCAATCGGATTATTGCACAGGATTTCGTGAATCCTGGGATTGGATTTATCCCACGTGGTGTGAGGAACGCACTGAAGCATCCCGCCTTTGGAAATGGGTGGCGTCTCGATAATCCAGATCAGTGCAAAACTGTAATCGCCCCAATGCCAGCCATGAGTGTCACCTTTACGCTCCTGTCTGGTGATCAGGTATTCTTCATCCTTGGAGACTGAAGCGACAATATTGGTATCTGCAATCAAGGACAGTGTGTTGAGTAATACTTCACTTTTGGATAGAGTGCTTATAATTGCGCTGTTTTCCGATATAAACTCGCTGCGAACGACACTCATGTATCGCGGTGTATTATCGGTAGTCGCCAGGTGTAAGTCCCTCCTTTCAATCTGACGGTCGATAAGTCCATGGACTTCATTGGTGATGCGCTGACGCAAGGTGTCGTCTACGATATCCCGCAATTTTATAAATCCATTTCGGGCAAACTCATTGCGCAGTAAGAATATCCGCTCTTCAGGGAAATTGTCGTCGTGGTGTTTTTGCAGAGTAGTAGCATCGAGTGCATGATTCATTTCAATTCCTCTAAAGGTTTAAACTGAAATATAGGCAATGTATGCCTTGCTGCCTGGCGGTACTGCGGGTGACCGTTTGAAAAAACAATAGGAGCCAATTTACAAAAAATCTATTATTTTTTTATGAATCCATGGTATGTAAGGTTTTCATGTGATTTCTTTAATTTTCGTAAGGCCCATCGTATGAAAAAGCTTACAAAAAGCGCTCAAAAATTGGACCCCATTGATCGCGCCCTTATTTTGGCTCTCTACGAAAACTCTAGGACCTCCATCCGAGCGCTCAGTCGTCAAGTGGGTCTGTCTGCTCCCGGCTGCAGCGAGCGTCTCAAACGTCTGGAGGTCGCGGGGGTCATTTCCGGGTTCAGTGTCGAACTGGATGCGCAGGCTTTAGGATATGCGCTACAGGCACTGGTTCGGGTAAAACCATTGCCGGGAAAGTTTCAAGAGATTGAGGAGTTGATCAAGAACCTTGAGGAGTGTGTCCTCTGTTACAAAATCACGGGTGATGACAGTTTTGTCTGTCATCTTTATGTTGATTCTGTACAGCACCTGGATCAAACCCTCCAGCAGATGACGCGATTAGCCGATACCAATACTTCAATAATAAAAACTGTTGAGCGGAAACTGCCTGCACTCTGAATAACTTCGCAGATGTGCAAAAAAGATATTTTTGATGTGAGTATGTTTCATGGGTTTAAGGTCTTTTAAACTTTTTGTTGCTTTGTTTAGAGATGTTTAAAAGTCAAATGCTTGTTGTGACGCGCATAAATTGATAATCGTAGTTCCGCGCGCCATCACGTTTACGATCACATGCAAAATGAACTCAGGCGCGTAGCACGGTTGCCCGTGTTCATCCTCGATCCGCCAGATGAAAGTGACTGCGCAGGTTTCCTTGGACGCGGCGAATTCCACAGTGATATGCATCGGTTGCCCAGGCAGTGTTTCTGCGATGAGGGTTTCGTTGTTAAGGCTGCGCAGGTACGTGTCCATCACGACTTCCAATGGCGCGCCCATGGCGGTGCGTCGGGCTATGACATATTCACCGTCAACGCGTACCAGTTTTCGACCCAGCCACGGGCGTGTGCCGAGGTTCTGGATCTCCCATGTTTTCTGAAAAATTTCGCCAGGCAGCACGACGGTCTGGTCGGGCGTGGTGACGTCTGCGTTGAAGACGGCGATGTCGCTTGAATCACGCAGGCCTACAGCCCGGTTGGTGGTCGCCATTGAGTTGGAGTCAACCGGAGCGCCCGCCAAATCGGCGAAGTAACGGAACAGCAGCAGCGGGGAAACCTGCAGCACTTTGGCCAGTTTGATCAATGTGCGTACCGACGGATCTTGTGAGGCGCCGCCTGCCAGCCCATATAGGTAGGTCCGGGAAATGCCGGCCTCCTTGGCCAGGGTTGTCATGGACTTACCCAGTTCCCGGCTGCGCCGTACGACCAGGGCTCGGAGGGTGTCGCGTGTCTTGATACTCATATTCGGTTGTGATCCCCCAGTCCTCGGTGAGGCTGCTCACCTTGTTCACCAAAAAGAACAACCTGCTCGCCACTACGCGTAATGAGCAAGGCACACTTACTCCCAGCTGGCGACGTTGTGAAGGACATGGATAGGTCCCTATTTTTGGTTGGCTATATCCAGTGTCGCGGTTTCTCACATGCTTGCGAACCTAGTGTGTGTTGCATTCCTTTACATCTGCCGGAACAGCCACTGACGAGCTTTTCCCGTCGGGAGTCGAACATTCCATGTTTCCTTACTTCAACGCGCTCTACCTCGAAGGCCTGCTCCTGGGCATCGGTCTGTTCGCAGCCCCAGGCCCGAAAGACACCTTGGTCATCCGCCAAGGTGTCAGCCGTGGTCCCATCTGGGGAGTGGTCGCCGTCTGCGTCGTCTCCGATATGCTGTTGATCGCCGTAGGCATCACAGGTTTGGGTTCGCTATTGGACAGCCGTCCCAATCTGGTAGCGCTCTTGCTACTTTCCGGTGCGGCCTATTTGCTGTGGTTCGGTGGACAGCGCCTGCTGGCTTGCCTGCGTGACCAGTCCATGCCGAACACCCAAGTCGGCCATTCGCAACAAGGGCTGTTGCGTGCGGCAATGGTGCTGGGTTTTGCCAACCCCTACGCGTGGCTCGATACCGTCGTGCTGATCGGCTCGATCGGCGCCGCTAAACCGGCAGGCCAGCAAGCACTCTTTGCGACGGGGGCGATGACCGCGTCGCTATTGTGGTTTGTAGTGTTGGCGCTTGGCTGTCAACGCTTGACGGGGTTGTTTCGGACGCGGGTGGTGTGGCGCTGGCTGGATGCGGGGGTGGCGGTGTTGATGGTGTATCTCGCCGGAATGCTGATCACCGATTCACTGGATGTCTTTCAGGTAGTCCTTGAGGGTGGTTAGCGGTGCGACCAGTGCGTCGAGCTGGTCCGTATTGTGTACGGCGGTTGCCAGTCGTTGCAGTTCGCGCCCCATTACCGTATCGGTTCCACCCAGTGCAGTCAGCGCCTGCCTGATGCACTCATCGATTTTGAGCTGAATCGTCTCTACATCCCCCTGGCGCACCAACAACCCAAACACCTCGCGGTCATACGCTTGCATCACCGGATCATCCCGCAAAACCGGACTGCCGCCGTCTGTCTCGTGCACCAGCTTCAGTGCAAAGAGCGCAACCGCTTCCAGCGTCAATTCCATGGTCTCTGTTCCTGGGGCTTTAGGGGAGGGCGATGATCACTGTTCTGCGCGTGAAAAAAAAGACCCCTTGTTGTGAAGCGTTTGGCAGTTGTTAGAGGCTTATGGGATACGTGGAGTAAGTGTCGCCATCCCTGAAGTATTTGCGGCTCAGTCATCGTTGCACCGGGTAATGGTCAGCCGTTATTGGGCTCAGCGTGGGCACTTCAAATAAATGCCGGCCTTCATATCCACTGATCATTCACTGCGGTACGGTCACCGCCTTCATGGCCTGTGTTCAAAATGCCGCGTGGCTCAATCATCATCAACTTGGCTTCGCCTTCGGCGGCCGTTCGGTGCTCTACGCCACGGGGGACCACATAGAGTTCACCTGGCTCTACATAAACTGGGCCACCTGGAAGGTCGATACGCAACGTTCCTTCCAGTACCAGGAAGGCCTCGTCGGTTTCGGGGTGGGAGTGCCAGATGAACTCGCCCTCGATGCGTACTACCTTGAATTGGTAGTCGTTCATTTCGGCGACCAAGCGTGGGCTCCATTGTTGATCGATGAGTGAGGCTTTTTGGGTGAGGTTTATGGGGGAACGCTGGACCATGACGGATGCTCGGATGTGGGAGAGTGGTCAGGTTAGTGGCGCACGGCGTGGGAGGGCTTGTACGATCTTGCAGGACGGCGGTGGACGATTTCGCCATCCCATGTTCAACGCCTGTTTTCAGCTAAAAGAAGAAGCTGGCCACCTCCGGCACGCCGGTTTTGCTAAAGTTCGCTACCCATGGGCCGACAGCCTTAGTTCCCATCTCACGGATGATTTGAAATGCTCCGCTTCGTCTTTTCCGGCATTGCCTTGCTCGCCGTCGCCGCGGCCTCTAATGCCCAAGCCCAGACCCAGACCGTCACCACGCCCGAACAGCTGCTGACCGAGTTCTCTCGTTGCGACGCGCGTTTTTTCGAGAGCCTGAGCAACGCCCGCCTGCCGGCTAATACCGTGCGCCTGAGTCAGTACGGCTCGGTCAAGGCCCCGACCATCTTGAATCCGCTGCAGGAAGGTGGCACTTACCAACAGTTCGACACACCCCTGATCGTCAACGGCGTGCGTATGGTCGGCTATTACAACCAGGCCCAAACCATGAAGGACGTGGGCAATTTTCTGTTCTGGGGGTTCGTAGCCGACGGCTCGCCGCAAGAGGTCGCCGCAAAACTCAAGCCGCTGATTGTCGACAACACACGCTTTGTCAGTCAGGGCAAAGCCATCACCCGCGCCGAAATTCGCCGCGTCGGTGACCCGATCGGCCAATGGCGCACCGAAGGCTTGACCGGCCCCGGCGTTGCCACGCCGTTTGGCTTCGTAGACCGTGTGTTGATGGTCGACACGGGTGACGCGTCACCGCCATTGGCAGGCCGCACCACGGTGTTCTGCTCGCTGCAAGGCACCGTGACCGCGCCGCTCTTGCAGGTCTATCGCCCTGACCTCAACGCTCGCTTGTTCGACTAACAAGGAAGTCTTCATGAATGCTCGCTGGCCCGCACTGATCACAGGCATCTTCATCCTCACCGGATGCGCCGGAACGCCAAACCCGCAAAAAGCCAACCTCGCCCACTGCGCTAATCAGTTCAAGGCGTCCAAAGCCGAAAACTACCCGCTGGTGCTGCAGGAAGGTGACTTATGCCTGCAGAAAAATACGCTGCCCCCCTCGCTGCAAAGTTTGATTTACGCAGTTCAGGCCGACGCCTACAGCAACCTCAAGCGTTTTCCCGAAGCCGTGGTCGCCAAGGAAAAATCCATGCATCTGGCGGTCAAGCCTGATCCGCGCGACAACCTGGACTTGAGCGCCATGTATCGCGACGTGGGTAACCCGAAAAAAGCCCTTGAGCTTGTGCAGTACAACCTGGACAACAATTTGGGAGAAGCCGGAAAGGGGGCGGGCTTCCACATGCCGACCTACTATCATCTGGGCCTCGCGCTGACAGACCTGGGTCAGTACCGAGAAGCCGCTGAGGCGTTTAGCACCGGCCTCCAGCGCCAGCCGGACTTTGCGTGGGCCTTTTATGCGCGCGGGATCGCGTACGATCATTTGGGCGATAGGGAGTACGCCAAGGCCGATTTCCTGAAGTTCTCGCAGATCGTCAAAAAAAAGTACGTGAAGGAAGAGAACACGGCCAAGCTTGCTGAGTATGGGATTTCGGTGCCGTAATAGAAAACAGAAGCGAAAAGGGGACGGGTTTATTTCCTGGAAATAAATCCGTTCCCTTTTTTTGTCCAATTCTCAAGAAAGAACCATCAAGGCTTTATGACGTGTAAGCCTGCCGCACTTTGCCGGCGAGCCAAGATAGCGTTATCGCCGGAATTGAGAGAACAGCCGCATACAGGATACCGGCAGCCAGCAACGGGGAAGCACCAGAAGTAACTAAAATCACCGGGATCTGAGCAAGCATTACCATGGCGCCTGCGGACCACTGGGCGCTTTTTAGCACGGCTCCAAGAATCACTGACAAAGCAAGCGCGGCGGGATAGATGATCGTCCAATAACTAGCCAGGTCCCAAGGCTCCTTGGTTCCTGTGATTGCTGAAACAACAGTCCAAAAAACCAGGGACACAACGCAGGTAAAAGTGAATGCCATGATTTCCTATGTTACTTCGTCGAAAGACCGGTGGACGCAATCGGAAACCCGAAAAGGGAACGGATTATTTTTTCTGGAAACCCCGTCCTCTTTTAATGTCCGGTTTAACTGAGTGCAGGCAATCAAAACCTTATTGGAAAAGCGGGTCAACCATGAAAACAACAAGGGCGGCAATTCTTCTGGTATTCACCGCCGTCGCAGGCCTGAACGGTTGCTATGACTACCGCAGTGGCAAACATTGGAACCTCACAGACGACCGCGATTGGAAACCGGTGTCCCACGTGGCGTGGGTCAATCAGTCCTGTAACCCACCCGTCACGATCTCAACGGTAAGTGCCGGGGAAAGCTACGCTCATTCTCTGTTCCTTATTCCGCTAGGGTTTGGGGGAGGGACTGGTAACCCGCCAACCACCTCTTTTATTGTCACGGGGGAAGGTTTGGCTGGTCACTGTGACAGCACTGCGTTGGCCGTATCTGTGAATGGGCGCACGCGAAATGACACGACAATTTCAGCCTGTTCAAAAACCCCGGACTGCTGCGCAATATCCGTCCCTGTCAGTCGCGGTGACATGGAGTCGGTGCAAGTCGCGATCAATAAAACCGGTGCGTCTTGCAGCTATGCCCCACTGTTGCTCAATAGCTGGCGGCATGTTTGCCTGCGGGAGACCCGATTTGGTGGGTCGGACGGATGTGACTACTGAATAGCCCGAAAAGGGGACAGCGTGATCGTTCCCTCGCTCCGCGTGGGAATGCATCCCGTGACGCTCCGCGTCACCATCGCGCAAGTGCCGGATGTTGCGCTGAAAGCAGGACGCGGAGCGTCAGGGGTGGCATTCCCACGCAGAGCGTGGGAACGATCATGAACGTTAAATTTACTACCTAATACCGCGGCTTGAGTTGGTAAGCATTGCAGTCTCGGCAACCGCGCATATCGGTATGGATCGAGTGGTTATCGCGTAGATAGCAACGTGGGAGGCCGGATTGGAAGAAACCAGCGCAGCTATTGACGCTGGATCCGTTAGCCAAGGGCGGCCATCGGCCGATTCTATTGAAAAGTCGTTTGCCCAAAACGCGCGAATACTGATTGGGTAAAAACACCTCTTTTGCGTGCGGCTACGAGAAATCCGAGTCGTGAACCACTGCCCAAAATACAGATTTCAGTCTCAGGCGCCAATTTTTCCGCCGTGGAAGCCAAAGCCGACTTTTTCAACAAAATTGCCGACTACCGTCTGTCGTGTCCAGCCGAGGTGAAGCACTTTATTGTGGTTCAGAATACGAAGCGTGTAGTCAAGTGAATGTCCCTACCTGCACCTGACTGAGTGCTATGATAAGGCCATTATTCAACGGGTACGTGTACATGAGCTTTCTTGAAACGTATGGTAAAGAGATCTTTGCGGTGATCGTAGCTGCAGTTCCTTGGTTACTTGATCGATTCAAAGGGAAGGCTCGCCTCCAGTACTCTCAGTCGCATAGTCATAATTTTTTAGTACAACAGCCACTTTTTAATCCGGACGGAGAACTTGTTCGTGAAGTGCAAACCGCTAACACGAGATCGTTCATTGTGTACAACGCTGGTCGCGAAACCTCGACAAAAGTCGAAATTGTCTTCAATTGGAAACCGATATGTAACATTTGGCCCTTGAGGCATCACACTGAACACGTGATGCCAGATAATCGCTATGCCATTGTGTTTGACAGCCTCTCTCCGAAAGAAAACATAAGCATACATATTCTGGCCGTGAATGGAGAACTTCCAATGCTCACGACGGTTAGAAGCGATCAAGCGGTTGCTGAATATGTGGAGACGCATCCCATGCAAGTCATTAGCCGATTCCAAATCCGCGTCTTTACCACGATGTTCTACATTGGACTTTTCACCTGCGTTTACATGCTTCTTCTTGGAGTGCAAAAACTAGGATTGATACCTGCTACCTAGATGTATTTTTTACTCGTTGTACTTCTTTTGAAATGGTTCATTTGGTCTTGGCGGACGTGACGAAACAGACCCTGTGATTTAGCCGGTCGATGACTGCTTTTGGCTAAATTCTGTTGAAAACTCGGTTTGTCAAAAACGCCCGAATTGATGGGTATAAACCTCTTTTGCGTGCTGCTACGTGAAATCCGAGCCATGAATTCCTACCCAAAACACCGATTTCAATCTAAGACGCGAACTTTTCAGCCGTGAAAAACCGAAGCCGATTTTTTTCAACAAAATCGACCGACTGCGGCCTGTCGGAGCATCACTCACCGGCTAAGGCGAGGTAGCAGGGGGCAGATCACGATGTTGTTGAATTGATAACCTCAGCCTGGCTATCAGAAACTTCTCGCCACAGATCCCAGCTTTTAGACCCGCACGCTTCTGAGCTAACTTCCCACCGTCACTGCAAAATCAGTGACCGGGCCTGATAACCCGTGGAACAATAGGCGCTCAAGCGTCTCCAGCACCATGCCGACGCTTTTTTGCGTCCGCACATCCGTGTTATGGCGGCTGTGCGCGGGAGGCCTTCGGGCCTGCCGGGTTCCTATTGTCCCGGTTTATCAGCCTGCGCACAGCTGCCACCCTTTCGCCTGATAACGAATGTGGCAGCTTCTCGACATTAGGAGCTAAAGCATGAGCGTTTCTGATAGGTCATACCCTCGCAATCCCACCACCCCCACCCTCCTGGGAGGTGCCCAATGATCAACCCACCCCTCAATAAAACCCTCGGCGTCATCACCTTTTCCACCTGCGGCAAACAGCCCAACCTCCACCGTCTATTCCGCGTCAATTCCGGCGTACCGATCCGCGATGCCCTGGAGCATGCCTCCGAGCTTCTCCACTGTTCAAAAATGCTGGCATTGGATGCAGCCATGGACAAAAGCGCCGATCGCTATGCCTGGGCCGCGCATTATTTGGGGGAGATGGCGAAGGCGGTGGTGGATGATTTGGCGAATGGGATGTTGCCGAATGGGGTGGTGGAGGAGGGGGAAGCGGTTGGTGTGTAGGCAGGTGGTTTTGAGGGTGTTGGGACTGGCGTAATCGCAGGCAAGCCAGCTCCCACATTTGGATCGTGTTTCAGGTTGAAAGGGGGTGGTGGGCGATGAAGCCGCCGGCCGCCCACTTTTCTACAGACGAAAAAAAAGACCTTGAATTTCAAGGTCTTTTTTTAAGATGGTGCCCCGAGGGAGACTCGAACTCCCACTCCTTTCGAAAACGGATTTTGAATCCGCCGCGTCTACCAATTCCGCCATCAGGGCTCAATGGCGGCGAAGTATAGAGATGAGATTACCGTTGGTCAATCACGTTTCATGGTCAATTTTGACTATTTCCGCTAGACTTCCCGGCCCTGCTAGACGAACCCCATCATGCGCGTTGCTGACTTTACTTTTGAGCTCCCTGATTCGCTGATCGCTCGCCACCCGTTGGCCGAGCGTCGCGCCAGTCGACTGCTGACCCTGGACGGGCCGAGCGGTGCCCTCGCACACCGTCAATTCACTGATTTGCTTGAGCATTTGCGCCCGGGCGATTTGATGGTGTTCAACAATACCCGGGTGATTCCGGCGCGGCTGTTTGGCCAGAAAGCCTCCGGCGGCAAGCTGGAAATTCTGGTGGAGCGGGTGCTGGACAGCCATCGTGTGCTGGCCCATGTGCGCTCCAGCAAGTCGCCGAAACCGGGCTCGGTCATCTTGATCGATGGCGGTGGCGAGGCCGAGATGGTCGCGCGCCATGATGCGTTGTTCGAGCTCAAGTTTGCCGAAGAGGTGTTGCCGCTGCTGGAGCGCGTCGGCCATATGCCGTTGCCTCCTTATATAGACCGCCCCGACGAAGACGCGGACCGCGAGCGCTATCAGACGGTGTACTCCCAGCGCCTCGGTGCTGTGGCGGCGCCGACGGCCGGGTTGCATTTCGATCAGCCGCTGCTGGATGCCATCGCCGCCAAGGGCGTCGAAAGCGCCTATGTGACCCTGCACGTGGGGGCCGGTACGTTTCAGCCGGTGCGTGTGGAGAACATCGAAGACCACCACATGCACAACGAATGGCTGGAAGTCAGCCAGGACGTTGTGGATGCGGTCAATGCGTGCAAGGCGCGCGGTGGCCGTGTGGTGGCCGTGGGCACCACTAGCGTGCGCTCGCTGGAGAGCGCGGCGCGTGATGGCGTGCTCAAGCCGTTCAGCGGCGACACCGATATCTTCATTTATCCAGGCCGGCCGTTCCATGTGGTCGATTGCCTGGTGACCAACTTCCATTTGCCGGAATCCACGCTGTTGATGCTGGTGTCGGCATTTGCCGGTTACCCGGAAACCATGGCTGCTTATCAAGCGGCTATCGCCAACGAGTACCGCTTTTTCAGCTACGGTGATGCGATGTTTATCACCCGCAACCCGGCGCCGCGCGGCCCTGAGGACAACTTATGAGTCGTATGTCGTTTGAATTATTGGCCACCGACGGCAAGGCCCGTCGTGGTCGCCTGACTTTCCCGCGCGGCACCGTGGAGACCCCGGCGTTCATGCCGGTCGGCACCTACGGCACCGTCAAGGGCATGCTGCCGCGTGACATCGTCGCCACCGGCGCCGAGATCATCCTCGGCAACACCTTTCACCTGTGGCTGCGCCCGGGCACGGAAGTGATCAAGAAGCACGGCGACCTGCATGACTTCATGAAGTGGCAGGGCCCGATCCTCACCGACTCCGGTGGCTTCCAGGTGTTCAGCCTGGGCGCCATGCGCAAGATCAAGGAAGAGGGCGTGACCTTCGCCTCGCCGGTGGACGGTTCCAAGGTGTTCATGGGCCCGGAAGAATCGATGCAGGTGCAGCGCGACCTGGGTTCGGACATCGTGATGATTTTCGACGAGTGCACGCCGTACCCGGCTGACGAAGACGTCGCGCGTATTTCCATGGAGCTGTCGTTGCGTTGGGCCCAGCGTTCGAAGAATGCCCATGGCGATAACACCGCGGCGTTGTTCGGTATCGTCCAGGGCGGCATGCACGAAAGCCTGCGCAAGCGCTCGCTGGAAGGCCTCGACAAGATCGGCTTTGACGGCCTGGCCATCGGCGGTTTGTCGGTGGGCGAGCCCAAGCATGAAATGATCAAGGTGCTGGATTACCTGCCGGGCCTGATGCCGTCTGACAAACCTCGTTACCTTATGGGCGTTGGCAAACCGGAAGATCTCGTAGAGGGTGTGCGCCGCGGTGTGGACATGTTCGATTGCGTGATGCCAACCCGTAATGCCCGCAATGGGCATCTGTTCATCGATACAGGCGTGCTGAAGATCCGTAACGCGTTCCATCGCCATGATGATTCGCCGCTGGATCCCACCTGTGACTGCTACACCTGCCAGAACTTCTCCCGTGCTTATCTGCACCATCTGGACAAGTGCGGGGAAATGCTGGGTAGCATGTTGAATACCATCCACAATTTGCGTCATTACCAAGTCCTGATGGCTGGTTTGCGCGAGGCTATTCAACAGGGTACATTGGCCGCCTTCGTCGATGCCTTCTATGCCAAGCGCGGGCTCCCTGTGCCGCCCTTGGACTGAGTTTCCCGACCCTAAGATTCACTATTTGCAACTGGAGTGCTAAATGAGCTTTTTTATCTCTAACGCCATGGCTGACGCCGCTGCGCCTGCCGCTGCCGGCCCGATGGGCGGTGGTTTCGAGTGGATTTTCCTGGTCGGCTTCCTGGTCATCTTCTACCTGATGATCTGGCGTCCACAGGCCAAGCGCGCCAAAGAGCAGAAAAACCTGCTGGGCAGCCTGCAGAAAGGCGACGAAGTCGTGACCACTGGCGGTATCGCCGGCAAGATCACCAAGGTTTCCGATGCTTTCGTGGTACTGGAAGTATCCGACACCGTGGAAATGAAGTTCCAGAAGGGCGCCATCGCCGCCACGCTGCCTAAAGGCACGCTCAAAGCGATCTAAGTAACAACCTTTACCAATCGACGGGGCGCGCAAGGCGCCCCGCGTTATAAGCGGGCGGCGTGATGCTGAACAAATACCCTCTGTGGAAATACGTACTGATCCTGGCGGTGCTGGCGGTCGGTTTTATTTATTCCGCTCCCAATCTCTATCCTGATGACCCGGCGATCCAGATCTCTGGCGCCAGCACTTCGCTGCAGGTCAACCAGGCTGATCTGGAACGCGCGAGCAAAGCGCTCAACGACGCGGGCATCCAGGTTAAAGCGGCAACATTGGCGGCTGGTGCGAAGGGTGGCTTGTTGCGCCTGACCAAGCAAGAAGACCAATTGCCGGCCAAGGACGTCGTGCGCAAGGCCATGGGTGATGACTATGTTGTCGCACTCAACCTGGCACAGACCACGCCACAATGGTTGCGCAGCATTGGCGCGCACCCGATGAAGCTGGGTCTGGACTTGTCCGGCGGTGTGCACTTCCTGCTGGAAGTTGACATGGACAAAGCCCTCGACGCACGCCTGAAAGTCTATGAAGGCGACGTGAAGAGCCTGCTGCGCAAAGAGAAGCTGCGTTATCGCAGCCTGCCGCAGCTCAATGGCGCCATTCAGTTGGGCTTTGCTGACGAAGCATCCCGCGAACAGGCCCGTGCGCTGATCCGCAAGAACTTCAACGATTTCGACATCGTGCCAGCCGACTTGAATGGTCAGGCGGTGCTGCGTCTGGCGATGAGCCCGGCCAAGATCGCGGAAATCCGCGAGTACTCCATCAAGCAGAACTTGACCACGGTACGTAACCGCGTCAACGAGCTGGGTGTGGCCGAGCCGATTGTGCAGCGCCAGGGCGCCAACCGCATCGTGGTTGAATTGCCGGGCGTGCAGGACACCGCAGAAGCCAAGCGTATTCTGGGTAAAACTGCCAACCTGGAGTTCCGCCTCGCGGCTGAGCCGGGTGCTTCGCGCGCGACGTCCGAGGAATTCGAATTCCGTGAAGGCAACCGTCCTCCGGCACTGATCGAGCGTGGCTTGATCATCACCGGTGACCAGGTCACTGACGCCAAGGCTGGTTTCGACTCGCAGCACGGCACCCCTGAAGTGAATATCCGCCTGGATGGTCATGGCGGCGAACTGATGAGCCGCGCCACGCGCAGCAACGTCGGTCGCAGCATGGCGGTGATCTTCATCGAGCAGCGCCCGATCACCACCTACACCAAGCAGATGGTCAACGGCGTCGAGAAAGACGTGCCGGTGCAGACCTTCAAGGAAGAGAAGAAGATCATCAGCCTGGCGACCATCCAGTCGCCACTGGGTGCGCAATTTCGCATCACTGGCCTGAACGGCCAGGGCGAGTCCTCCGAGCTGGCGCTGCTGCTGCGTGCTGGTGGCCTGGCCGCGCCGATGTACTTCGCTGAAGAACGCACCATCGGCCCGAGCCTGGGTGCCGATAACATCACCAAGGGTGTCGATGCGGCGCTGTGGGGCATGCTGTTCGTGTCCTTGTTCATCATCGCCATCTATCGCTTTTTCGGCATCATCGCCACCGTGGCCCTGGCGGGCAACATGGTGATGCTGCTGGCGCTGATGTCGCTGCTGGGCGCTACGCTGACCCTGCCGGGTATCGCCGGTATCGTGCTGACCATGGGTATGGCGGTCGACGCCAACGTGCTGATCTTCTCGCGGATTCGTGAAGAGATCGCCGCCGGCATGACCGTACAGCGTGCAATCAACGAAGGCTTCGGCCGGGCATTCACCGCGATTCTCGACTCCAACCTGACCACTTTGCTGGTCGGCGGGATTCTCTTTGCCATGGGCACCGGCCCGGTCAAAGGTTTTGCGGTGACCATGTCCCTCGGTATCTTTACCTCGATGTTCACGGCCATCATGGTGACCCGCGCAATGGTCAACCTGATCTTTGGCGGACGTGACTTCAAGAAGTTGTGGATTTAAGGGGCTGCCATGTTACGTACAATCAACTTCATGGGCGTTCGCAACATTGCGTTCGGCGTCACCGTGCTCCTTACCGTTCTGGCGTTGTTCAGCTGGTTCCATAAGGGCCTGAACTACGGCCTGGACTTCACCGGCGGTACGCTCATCGAGCTGACCTACGAGAAGCCGGCCGACGTCACCCTGGTGCGCAACGAGCTGGTCAAGGCCGGCTATCACGAGGCGGTGGTGCAGAGTTTTGGCGCTACTACCGACCTGCTGGTGCGCATGCCTGGCGAAGACCCGCAACTGGGTCACCAGGTAGCCGAGGCCTTGCAGAAGGTCGGTGGCGACAACCCGGCGTCGGTCAAGCGCGTCGAGTTCGTCGGCCCGCAAGTGGGTGAAGAACTGCGCGACCAGGGCGGCCTCGGCATGCTGATGGCGCTGGTCGGCATCATGATCTACCTGGCGTTCCGCTTTCAGTGGAAGTTCGGTGTCGGCGCCATTGTGTCGCTGATCCACGACGTGATCGTGACCGTGGGTATCCTGGCCTACTTCCAGATCACCTTCGACCTGACGGTGCTGGCGGCGGTGCTGGCGATCATTGGTTACTCGCTCAACGACACCATCGTGGTATTCGACCGGGTTCGTGAGAACTTTCGCGTACTGCGCAAGGCAACGTTGATCGAGAACATCAACATCTCCACCACCCAGACGCTGCTGCGGACCATGGCCACGTCGATCTCCACCTTGCTGGCGATCGCAGCACTGATGATCTTCGGTGGCGACAACCTGTGGGGCTTCTCCCTGGCACTGTTCATTGGTGTTTTGGCCGGTACCTACTCATCGATCTACATCGCCAACGTGGTGCTGATCTGGCTGAACCTGAACAGCGAAGACCTGATCCCTCCGGCCAGCACTGGCAAGGAGGTCGACGACCGTCCTTGATGGGCGTTTGTTGATCAGCGGTTACAAGAAAGGCGCGAGATTGAACTCGCGCCTTTTTTTTGGCTCCAAGGCTGGGTATAGCGCGGATCTTTCGGTCCGTTTGTGATGGTCAGGAGGTTCAACGTGAACAAGTCGTTGCTGGTTGGTGCGGTATTGGGTGCTGTCGGTGTGACTGCCGGGGGTGCTGTTGCCACCTACAGCCTGGTAAAAAGCGGCCCTGAGTATGCGCAAGTGCTGGCGGTGCAGCCGGTAAAAACCCAGATTAAAACCCCGCGTGAGGTCTGCAAGGACGTCACAGTGACCCGGCAGCGTCCGGTGCAGGATCAGCATCAAATCGCCGGTACCGTGGTCGGCGCCCTTGCCGGTGGCCTGCTGGGTAACCAGATCGGCGGCGGTAACGGCAAGAAGCTCGCTACCGTAGCGGGTGCGGTCGGTGGTGGTTATGCCGGTAACAAGGTTCAGGAAGGCATGCAGAACCGCGATACCTACACGACGACCCAGACGCGTTGTAACACCGTGAATGACATCAGTGACAAGGTGGTTGGGTATGACGTGCGTTACAACCTGGATGGCAAGGAGGGTACGGTGCGTATGGAGCGTGATCCGGGTGGTCAGATTCCGGTGGACAAGGAAGGGCGTCTGATCCTTGGTCAGAATCAGCAGTAATCTGAGTCTGGCGCAGGTTCAAAAATCTGTGCAATTCAAAAATGTGGGAGGGGGCTTGCCCCCGATAGTGGTGGGTCAGTCAGCTAATCATTTGCTGACACACTGCAATCGGGGGGCAAGCCCCCTCCCACATTTGATCTGTATTGCTGCTGATAGATGGGCCTGGCTCAAATCCCAGGCATAAAAAAAGCACCCCGCGGGGTGCTTTTTTGTGCTCGCTCGCTTAGCGCTTCAGCGAAGCCGGCAGGTGCGGCTGGATCGCCGTCAGCACTGCCTTGAAGCATTTGGTGTTGCCGGCAACCACATGGCCTTTCTCAAGGAAGTCATGACCGCCGGTGAAGTCGCTCACCAAGCCGCCCGCTTCCTGGATCAACAGGGCGCCCGCCGCCATGTCCCACTCCGACAGGCCCGACTCCCAGAATGCATCAAAACGACCGGCGGCAACGTAAGCCAAGTCCAGGCTCGCTGCGCCAGCGCGACGGATACCCGCAGTCTGGCCAACCAAGGCGCGGAACATGCCCAGGTAGTTTTCCAGGTTGTCCATTTGATCGTCACGGAACGGGAAGCCAGTACCCAGCAAGGCGCCATCCAGGCTGGTGCGCCCGCTCACGCGCAGGCGACGGCCATTGAGCTGGGCGCCACGGCCACGGCTGGCGGTGAATTCTTCCTGGCGAACCGGGTCGAGAACGACGGCGTGTTCCAGGCGGCCACGGTATTTGCACGCGATGCTCACAGCAAAGTGTGGGATGCCGCGCAGGAAGTTGGTGGTGCCATCCAGTGGGTCGATGATCCACAGGTAGTCTTCGCCTTCACCGCTGCCTTTGTGCAGGCCGGTTTCTTCACCGAGGATGCCGTGGGTAGGGTAGGCCTTGCGCAGGGCGTCGATGATTTTCTGTTCGGCGGCGCGATCCACCTCGGATACATAATCCTTGGCGTCTTTTTCGTCGACCTTGATGGTATCCAGGCGCTCGATAGAGCGGAAGATCAATTCACTGGCGCTGCGGGCGGCGCGCAGCGCGATATTCAGCATGGGCTGCATGGATGTGTCACCTAAGGTTGTTAAAGAAAGCCGGGCATTCTAGCAGAAACTTTCTTCAGGTGAAGGACGACGTTAGCTTTCATGGCATAACCTTGGGCGGTTCTGTAAGATTTGCTCCCCTTTCCCGTGTCCGAGAGCGCCTCCCTTGCTGCAAAACATTCGTGTCGTCCTGGTCAATACCAGTCATCCCGGCAACATCGGCGGGGTGGCGCGAGCCATGAAAAACATGGGGCTGACGCGCCTGGTGCTGGTCGAGCCACGTGTGTTTCCGCACCACGAGGCCGATGCCCGCGCATCCGGTGCCAATGACATCCTGGAAAACGCCCAGGTTGTCGCCACCCTGGAAGATGCCCTGGTCGGCTGCAACCTGGTGCTCGGCACCAGCGCCCGTGACCGTCGCATTCCCTGGCCGCTGCTGGACCCGCGTGAGTGCGGCACCAAAGTGGTGGAAGAGGCGGCGGGCGGTGCAGAAATCGCGTTGGTATTTGGTCGTGAAGACTCCGGTCTGACCAATGAAGAGCTGCAGCGATGTCATTACCACGTGCACATTCCATCAGACCCTGAGTTCAGTTCGCTGAACCTCGGCGCGGCGGTGCAGGTGCTGACTTATGAGGTGCGCATGGCCTGGCTGGCGGCTGCCGGTCAGCCAAGCAAGATGGAAAAGGACGAGGTTGCATCGACCAAAAGTGGCGAGCTCGCCACCATGGACGAGCTGGAGCGCTTCTATGAGCACCTGGAGCAAACCCTGGTGGCCATCGAGTTCCTCGATCCTGAAAAACCACGGCACTTGATGGCGCGCCTGCGTCGCCTTTACGGGCGCAGCTCGGTCAGCCGGGCGGAAATGAATATATTGCGTGGCATCCTCACGGAGACCCAGAAAGCGGCCCGTGGCGAGCTCCTTAAGCGGAAGGATTAAAAATGTTCGAGCGTTTGCGAGAAGATATCCAGAGTGTTTTCCACCGTGACCCGGCGGCGCGCAACGCCTTTGAAGTGCTGACCTGCTACCCGGGCATGCACGCGATCTGGATTCATCGTTTGTCCGGCGCCTTGTGGGGCATGGGCTGGAAATGGCTGGCGCGGCTGGTGTCGAACTTCGGGCGCTGGTTGACCGGGATCGAGATTCATCCGGGCGCCAAGGTCGGCCGTCGTTTCTTTATCGACCATGGCATGGGCATCGTGATTGGCGAGACGGCTGAAATTGGCGATGACGTGACCCTCTATCAGGGTGTCACCCTGGGCGGAACCACCTGGAATAAAGGCAAGCGCCACCCCACGCTGGGCGACGGTGTGGTGGTGGGCGCGGGCGCCAAGGTGCTCGGCCCGTTCACCGTAGGCGCCGGTGCCAAGGTGGGCTCCAATGCGGTGGTGACCAAGGCAGTGCCGCCCGGTGCCACGGTTGTGGGCATTCCTGGACGGATCATCGTCAAGCCGGAAGTGGGCGACGAGCAGGAGGCCAAGCGTAAGGCCATGGCCGAAAAAATCGGCTTCGATGCCTACGGCGTGAGCGAAGACATGCCCGACCCGGTGGCGCGTGCCATCGGCCAGTTGCTTGACCACCTGCAAGCGGTGGATGGCAAGCTGGATGGGATGTGCGGCGCGCTGAAGGAATTGGGCAGCAGCTACTGCGCAAAAGACCTGCCTGAGCTGCGCGAAGAAGACTTCGCCGAGATCAAGAGCGAAACCGCTACCAAGGCCAGCTGAGGTCTAAGACCCGCCGCAATAACCCTGTGGGAGGGGGCTTGCTCCCGATAGCAGAGTGTCAGCCACCAGAGTTTTGGCTGATCCACCGCTATCGGGAGCAAGCCCCCTCCCACATTTGATCCTCATTGGTCTGGGAATTTCTGCCAAACCCTGTTCCCGCTGTTCCTCCCCACCCCATCCTGCTATGATTCGCGCGCCCTTTTTACGGGTAATCCTGACTAAAGTACTAGGTCTTATAGTTGACTTAAATACTCGGGAATCGCATACTTGCTCCCATTCTGAAACACCTTGGTACTTGTCCATGAGACTGACTACAAAAGGCCGATACGCGGTGACTGCCATGCTCGACCTGGCTTTGCACGCGCAAACTGGGCCGGTGTCCCTGGCCGATATCTCCGAGCGCCAAGGCATTTCCCTGTCCTACCTCGAGCAGCTGTTCGCCAAATTGCGCCGTAGCAACTTGGTTTCCAGCGTGCGGGGGCCAGGTGGTGGCTATCAGTTGTCCCGCGACATGCAGGGCATTCAGGTGGCCCAGGTGATCGACGCGGTCAACGAATCCGTCGATGCCACCAAATGCCAGGGCCTGGGTGACTGCCACGCCGGCGACACCTGCCTCACGCACCACTTGTGGTGTGACTTGAGCCTGCAGATCCATGAGTTTTTGAGTGGTATCAGCTTGGCTGATCTTGTGACTCGCCGTGAGGTGCAAGAAGTAGCCCAGCGTCAGGACCAGCGCCGTTGCAACACCAAGGCGCCGCGTCTGGACAAGATCGAAGCGTCCGCCGTCGAGTGACAGCCGCAGAGCTAACGGCACGCCAGCCAGCCTGATTTAGGAGAAAGTCCATGAAATTGCCGATTTACCTTGATTACTCAGCGACCACCCCGGTTGATCCGCGTGTCGCGCAAAAAATGAGCGAATGCCTGCTGGTTGACGGAAACTTCGGCAACCCGGCCTCCCGTTCCCACGTATTCGGCTGGAAAGCCGAGGAAGCGGTCGAGAGCGCTCGTCGCCAGGTCGCCGACCTGGTTGGCGCAGACCCGCGCGAAATCGTCTGGACCTCCGGTGCCACCGAGTCCGACAACCTGGCAATCAAGGGCGCGGCGCATTTCTATGCGACCAAGGGCAAGCACCTGATCACCACCAAGATTGAGCACAAGGCTGTCCTCGACACCATGCGCCAACTGGAGCGTGAAGGTTTTGAGGTCACCTACCTCGAGCCGACCACCGACGGTATCGTCACCCCGGCCATGATCGAAGCCGCGCTGCGTGAAGACACCATCCTGGTTTCGGTGATTCACGTGAACAACGAAATCGGCACCATCAACGACATCGAAGCGATTGGCGAACTGACCCGCTCCAAGGGCATTCTGCTGCACGTCGACGCCGCTCAGTCCACCGGCAAGGTCGACATCGACCTGTCCAAGCTGAAAGTCGACCTGATGTCGTTCTCGGCCCACAAAACCTACGGCCCTAAAGGCATCGGCGCGCTGTACGTGAGCCGTAAGCCACGGGTGCGTATCGAAGCGACCATGCATGGCGGTGGTCACGAGCGCGGCATGCGTTCCGGCACCCTGGCGACCCACCAGATCGTTGGCATGGGCGAAGCCTTCCGCGTCGCCAAGGAAGACATGGCGGCCGAAAACGTGCGCATCAAGGCCCTGAGCGATCGCTTCTACAAGCAGGTCGAGAACCTTGAAGAGCTGTACATCAACGGCAGCATGACTGCCCGCGTACCGCACAACTTGAATTTGAGCTTCAACTACGTCGAAGGCGAGTCGCTGATCATGGCGCTCAAGGACCTGGCGGTATCGTCCGGTTCGGCCTGCACCTCGGCGTCCCTTGAGCCTTCGTATGTATTGCGCGCCCTGGGCCGCAACGACGAACTGGCACACAGCTCGATCCGCTTTACCTTCGGCCGCTTCACCACTGAAGAGCAAGTCGACTACGCCGCGCAGAAAGTCTGCGAAGCCGTCAACAAGCTGCGCGTTCTGTCGCCGCTGTGGGACATGTACAAAGACGGTGTCGACATTTCCAAGATCGAGTGGGCGGCACACTAACTATAGAAGCCGCCACCCAAGCTCTGTAGGAACGTGGCGGTAAACGCAGGCGTTTCTACAGGGTTCCAGAGCGGCCCTGATGAGTGAGGATTCAGTACCATGGCTTACAGCGAAAAGGTCATCGACCACTACGAAAACCCGCGCAACGTCGGCAAGATGAACGCGGAAGATCCTGATGTCGGCACTGGCATGGTTGGCGCTCCGGCGTGCGGCGATGTGATGCGCCTGCAGATCAAGGTCAACGACGCTGGCGTTATCGAAGACGCCAAGTTCAAGACCTACGGCTGCGGTTCGGCCATCGCCTCCAGCTCCCTGGCGACCGAATGGATGAAAGGCAAGACCCTGGATGAGGCTGTCACTATCAGCAACACCCAGCTGGCCGAAGAACTGGCCCTGCCACCGGTGAAAATTCACTGCTCGGTACTCGCCGAAGACGCCATCAAGGCGGCCGTTCGCGACTACAAGCAGAAGAAAGGCTTGATCTAAGTATTTGGCGACGAGTAAGGAGTCAACGATGGCTATCAGCATGACAGAAGCGGCTGCGCAGCACATTCGCCGCTCCCTGAATGGGCGCGGTAAAGGTGAGGGGATTCGTCTGGGTGTTCGCACCACGGGCTGTTCCGGCCTTGCCTACGTGCTGGAGTTTGTCGACGAGGTGGTTGAAGAGGATCAGGTGTTCGAAAGTCACGGCGAGAAAGTGATCATCGACCCAAAGAGCCTGACCTACCTGGACGGCACCGAGCTCGATTTCGTCAAGGAAGGGTTGAACGAAGGCTTCAAGTTCAACAACCCCAACGTACGCGGTGAATGTGGCTGCGGCGAAAGCTTCAACATCTGAGGCTTCTTGTGGGTACTCCTTGTCATTTCGCTTTATTCGAGTTGCAACCGAGCTTTCGGCTGGACCTCGAGCAGCTTGCCACGCGCTACCGAGAATTGGCGCGTGGCGTGCATCCGGACCGTTTCGCTGACGCTTCCGAGCGTGAGCAACGCCTGGCGCTGGAGCAATCGGCCAGCCTCAACGAAGCCTATCAGACGCTGAAAAGCCCCCCCAAGCGCGCGCGTTATTTGCTTGCGATGAAGGGCGGTGAGTTGCCGATGGAAGTCACCGTGCATGACCCGGACTTCCTGATGCAACAGATGCAGTGGCGCGAAGAACTTGAAGAGTTGCAGGACGAAGCCGATGTGGCTGGAGTCGCGGTCTTCAAGCGGCGTCTGAAAACCGCCCAGGATGAGCTCAACGAAAGCTTCGCAGCCTGTTGGGATGATGCGGCGCAACGCGAGCAGGCCGAGCGCCTGATGCGGCGCATGCAGTTTCTCGACAAGCTCACCTACGAAGTGCGCCAGCTAGAAGAGCGCCTCGACGATTAACCCAGTGCTGCCCGTGATGCACGCCTGATAGACAGATAAGACCTGATTACCATGGCTCTACTGCAAATCGCCGAACCCGGCCAAAGCCCTCAACCGCACCAGCGTCGCCTGGCGGTCGGGATTGACCTGGGCACCACCAATTCACTGGTCGCCGCCTTGCGCAGCGGCCTGTCCGAGCCGCTGCCCGATGCCGATGGCCAAGTGATCCTGCCATCCGCCGTGCGTTATCACGCCGACCGCATCGAAGTGGGCGAGTCGGCCAAGCTGGCAGCGTCTACCGACCCCTTGAACACCGTGCTGTCGGTCAAGCGCTTGATGGGCCGTGGGTTGTCCGACGTCAAGCAATTGGGCGACCAGCTGCCGTACCGCTTTGTCGGCGGCGAATCCCATATGCCGTTCATCGACACCGTCCAAGGCCCGAAAAGCCCGGTGGAAGTGTCAGCCGATATCCTCAAGGTGCTGCGCCAACGTGCGGAAACCACCTTGGGCGGCGAACTGGTCGGTGCGGTGATCACCGTTCCGGCGTATTTCGATGACGCGCAGCGCCAAGCCACCAAGGACGCGGCGAAACTCGCCGGTCTGAACGTGCTGCGCCTGCTCAATGAGCCGACTGCGGCTGCCGTGGCTTACGGCCTGGATCAGCATGCTGAAGGCCTGGTCGCGATTTACGACCTGGGCGGCGGCACCTTTGATATTTCAATCCTGCGTTTGACCGGCGGCGTCTTTGAAGTGCTGGCCACCGGCGGCGACAGCGCCCTCGGCGGTGACGACTTCGACCATGCCATCGCGAGCTGGATCATCAGCAGTGCGGGCTTGTCTGCCGATCTCGACCCAGGCGCGCAGCGCAGCCTGCTGCAAACCGCCTGCGCCGCCAAGGAAGCGCTGACGGATGCTGCAACTGTTGAAGTTTCCTACGGCACCTGGTCGGCCCAACTGACGCGCGAAGCTTTCGATGCGTTGATCGAGCCCATGGTCGCCCGCAGCCTGAAAGCCTGCCGCCGCGCGGTGCGGGATTCCGGTATCGAACTGGAAGACGTCGGTGCCGTGGTCATGGTGGGCGGCTCCACCCGTGTTCCGCGCGTGCGTGAAGCCGTCGCCCAAGCCTTTGGCCGCCAGCCGTTGACTGAAATCGACCCGGACCAAGTCGTCGCCATTGGCGCCGCGATCCAGGCCGATACCCTGGCCGGCAACAAGCGCGATGGTGGCGAATTGCTGCTGCTTGATGTGATTCCGTTGTCCCTGGGCCTGGAAACCATGGGCGGCCTCATGGAAAAGGTGATTCCACGCAACACCACCATTCCCGTCGCCCGCGCCCAGGACTTCACCACCTACAAAGATGGCCAGACGGCCATGATGATCCATGTGCTGCAAGGCGAGCGCGAGCTGATCAGCGACTGCCGCTCCCTGGCGCGCTTTGAATTGCGCGGTATCCCGGCCATGGTTGCGGGCGCGGCGAAGATTCGCGTGACCTACCAAGTGGACGCCGACGGCCTGCTCAGCGTGGCTGCGCGCGAGTTGGCCTCGGGCGTTGAAGCCAGCATCCAGGTCAAGCCGTCCTACGGGCTGACTGACGGCGAAATCGCCAAGATGCTCAAGGACTCGTTCCAATATGCCAGCGACGACAAGGTCGCCCGTGTGTTGCGTGAGCAGCAAGTCGACGCCCAGCGCCTGCTCGAAGCGGTGCAGGGCGCCCTTGAGGCTGACGGCGAGCGCCTGTTGGATAGCGAGGAGCGCATGGTCATCGACCTGCAGATGCAGGAGCTGGCCGAACTCGTGAAAGGCACCGATGGTTACGCCATCGAGCAGCAGACCAAGCGTCTGTCGCAAGTGACCGATGCTTTTGCCGCCCGTCGTATGGACCAGTCGGTAAAAGCCGCCCTGGCGGGACGCAACCTGAATGAACTTGAGGATTAACTGATGCCGCAGATCATTTTTCTGCCACACGCCGAGCATTGCCCGGACGGTATGGTCGTGGAGGCTGAGACCGGCAAGTCCATCCTTGAAGTCGCCCACGACAACCACATCGAGATCGAGAGCGCCTGCGGCGGTGTGTGTGCCTGCACCACCTGCCACTGCATCATCCGCGAAGGCTTCAACAGCCTGGAAGAGGCCGATGAGCTGGAAGAGGACTTTCTTGACCGCGCCTGGGGCCTGGAAGCGACTTCTCGCCTAAGCTGTCAGGCCAAGGTCGGCACTGAAGACATTACGGTCGAAATCCCGAAATATTCGCTCAACCATGCGGCCGAAGCGCCGCATTGATTCAAGGAAATGTCATGAGCCTGAAATGGGTTGATGTACAAGAAATCGCTATACAACTTGCTGAAGCTCATCCTGAGGTCAATCCTCTGGCAGTGAACTTCGTCAAGCTGCGCAACCTCGTGATGGCGCTGCCGGAATTCGACGACATCCCGGACCGGGGTGGCGAAAAGGTTCTGGAGGCGATTCAAGGTCTGTGGATCGAAGAAGCAGACGACTGAGCCGCCTTTTTACGCAGTTAGGCAATACCCAATAACCCGCGTATAATTCGCGGGTTTAATTTTTCGTAAATTACCGTTTCTGGAGTTACACCATGGCTGTTCAACGTACTTTCTCCATCATCAAGCCTGACGCTGTTGCAAAAAACGTCATCGGCGAGATCACCACTCGTTTCGAAAAAGCCGGCCTGAAGGTTGTAGCTTCGAAACTCAAGCAACTGTCCAAGGCTGAAGCTGAAGGCTTCTACGCTGAGCACAGCGCTCGTGGCTTTTTCGGCGACCTGGTTGCCTTCATGATCTCCGGTCCTGTTGTTGTTCAGGTTCTGGAAGGCGAAAACGCTATCGCTCTGAACCGTGAGCTGATGGGCGCTACCAACCCTAAAGAAGCTGCTGCCGGCACCATCCGTGCTGACTTCGCTGAATCCATCGACGCTAACGCTGTACACGGTTCGGACTCCGAAGCCGCTGCTGCTCGCGAAATCTCGTACTTCTTCGCAGCTACCGAAGTAACCGCTCGCTAAGCATCGGCTTAAAGAGTGAGGGTGAATCCATGACAACATCGACTGTTAAAACCAACCTGCTGGGTCTGACTCAGCCGGAAATGGAGAAATTCTTCGACTCAATCGGGGAGAAGCGTTTCCGTGCCGGTCAGGTAATGAAGTGGATTCACCACTTTGGCGTCGACGATTTCGACGCCATGACGAACGTCAGCAAGGCCTTGCGCGATAAGCTAAAGGCTATTGCTGAGGTGCGTGGTCCTGAAGTAGTCAGCGAAGACATCTCCACCGATGGCACCCGTAAGTGGGTGGTGCGCGTGGCGTCCGGCAGCTGCGTCGAGACCGTGTACATTCCCCAGGGCAAGCGCGGCACCTTATGCGTTTCGTCCCAGGCAGGCTGTGCCCTGGACTGCAGTTTCTGCTCCACCGGCAAGCAAGGCTTCAATAGCAACCTCACCGCCGCCGAAGTCATCGGCCAGGTGTGGATTGCCAACAAATCCTTTGGCAGCGTCCCGGCGACCGTCGACCGTGCCATCACCAACGTGGTGATGATGGGCATGGGTGAACCGCTGCTGAACTTCGACAACGTGATTGCGGCCATGCACCTGATGATGGACGACCTGGGCTACGGCATTTCCAAGCGCCGTGTGACCCTGTCGACCTCCGGCGTGGTCCCGATGATCGATGAGCTGGCCAAGCACATCGACGTTTCCCTGGCGTTGTCGCTGCACGCACCGAATGACGCATTGCGTAACCAATTGGTGCCGATCAACAAGAAGTATCCGCTTAAGATGCTGCTCGAATCTTGCCAGCGCTACATGGCGACTTTGGGCGAGAAGCGTGTGCTGACCATTGAGTACACCATGCTCAAGGACATCAACGACAAGGTCGAGCACGCGGTCGAGATGATCGAGCTGCTCAAGAACACCCCGTGCAAGATCAACCTGATTCCGTTCAACCCGTTTCCCCATTCTGGCTACGAGCGGCCGAGCAACAACGCCATCCGCCGTTTCCAGGATCAACTGCACCAGGCCGGCTACAACGTCACCGTCCGCACCACCCGCGGTGAAGATATCGACGCCGCCTGTGGCCAATTGGTAGGGCAGGTGCTGGATCGCACCCGTCGCAGTGAGCGCTACATCGCCGTGCGGGAATTGAGCGCCGCCGACGATGCACCGCAAAGCGCTGCAAATCGAAACTGAGAGAGGACCTCTATGCCCTTGCGCCTTGCGCTGCTTTTGCTTGTTACCGGTCTCGCGACCGGTTGTGTTTCATCGGGCCATGACAGCCCTTTGCAAACCGGCAAGGGCCGTGACGCGGCGCGAGCGGCCTATGTGCAACTGGGCTTGGGCTATCTGCAACAAGGCATGAACGAGCAGGCCAAGGTGCCCTTGAAAAAGGCCCTCGAGCTGGAGGCCGATGATGCTGATGCCAATGCCGCGCTGGCGCTGGTGTTCAAGGCGCAGGCCGAGCCCGAGTTGGCCGATCAGTATTTCACCAAGGCGCTGGCTTCCCGTCCTGGCGACGCCCGGTTGCTGAACAACTACGGCAGTTTCCTGTTCGAGCAGAAGCGTTATGAGCAGGCAGCCGTTTATTTCCGGCAGGCCAGTACCGATACCCTTTATCCTGAGCGTTCGCGCGTCTTCGAGAACCTTGGGGTGACGTCGGTACACCTCGGCCAGCGCGAGCTTGCGCGCCAGCAACTGGAAAAAGCCCTGCTTCTGAACGCTCGCCAGCCACGCGCTTTGCTTGAAATGGCTGAGTTGTCTTACGAAGACAGGCATTATGTGCCGGCACGCGACTATTACGAGCGTTTCAGCCGGCTCAGCGGGCACAATGCACGTAGTCTGTTGCTCGGTGTGCGCCTGGCGACGGTTCATGAGGAACGCGACACGGCCGCACGTTTTGGCCAGCAACTCGAACGACTCTATCCCGGTACGCCGGAATATCAGCAATACCTGTCGGAGCAATGATGAAAGCCGCGCACCCGGAAGTTGTAGCAGCTAATCGCGTCAACCCAGGCGAGACCTTGCGTCAGGCCCGCGAAAGCAATGGTTGGTCGCTGGCGGAAGTGGCCCTCAAGCTCAATTTGACCAGCACCTCCCTGGCCAACCTCGAGGCTGGCGCGTTCGACAAACTGCCTGGGCACACGTTTGCCCGCGGCTATATCCGCGCCTATGCCAAATTGCTGGGCATCGACCAGACCGCGTTGGTCCAGGCGTTCGACCAGTACACCGGCACCGACTCCCAGGGCAGTAACGTCCATGGCCTTGGGCGTATCGAAGAGCCCACTCGGGTTTCCCACACGATTTTGCGCATCGTCAGCCTGTTGCTGTTGATTGCGGTGATCGGCGGTGGCTTCGTCTGGTGGCAAGACCAGGCCTCCCAGCGCAATAAAGACCTGACCAGCAACGCCTTGGAACACGTCGAAGTCGAAAGCGCCGACGGCACCACGCAGATTCATCCGCTGGATGAGCCGGAAGACCAGGCGGTTGCCGAATCACAAGCTGCCCCAGAAGCGTCTGCCCCCGTCGAACAGCCGGCTCCAGACGCCGCCAGCGCACCTGCTGCCACTGCGACCGTACCTGCTCCGGCCCCAGCATCGCCTGTCGCCCAGGCCCCTGCTGCAGCCGCTCCGGCACAGGCGCCAGCGCCAGCCGCACCGACTGCGCCAGCCATCTCGCCGCCCACCACGCCTGCGTTGATCGCTGGTGACGGGCGCGTACAGATCACCTTCGTTGCCGACTGCTGGACGCAAGTCACCGATGGCAACGGCAAAGTGCTGTTCAGCGGTCTCAAGCGTAAGGGAGATACGCTTGACCAGGGCGGCAAGCCTCCTCTGACGCTGCGTCTGGGCTTCGCCCGTGGCGCGCAAGTGGCCTACAACGGCCAGCCTGTGGACGTGGCGCCGTTCACCAGTGGCGAGACAGCTCGCCTCAAGTTGGGACAATAGTCATGCACGGCGAATCTCCAATCAAACGTCGCGTATCGCGCAAGATCTGGGTCGGCTCGGTGCCGGTGGGCGGCGATGCCCCCATCGCGGTGCAGAGCATGACCAACAGCGACACCAATGACGTGGCTGCCACCGTCGCCCAGATCAATCGTCTGGAAGCGGCCGGCGTGGACATCGTGCGGGTTTCCGTACCGGACATGGACGCTGCTGAAGCGTTCGGCCGTATCAAGCAATTGGTCAAGGTGCCACTGGTTGCCGACATTCACTTCGACTACAAGATTGCGTTGCGCGTAGCCGAACTGGGCGTGGACTGCCTGCGCATCAACCCGGGCAACATCGGTCGTGAAGACCGTGTGCGCGCTGTGGTCGATGCGGCCCGTGATCGCGGCATCCCCATCCGCATCGGCGTTAATGCCGGGTCGCTGGAAAAAGACCTGCAAAAAAAATACGGCGAGCCTACCCCGGCAGCGCTGGTCGAGTCGGCCCTGCGCCACGTTGAGCACCTCGAACGCCTGAATTTCCAGGACTTCAAGGTCAGCGTAAAGGCTTCCGACGTGTTCATGGCCGTAGAAGCCTACCGCCTGCTGGCCAAGGAAATCGTACAGCCACTGCACCTGGGCATCACTGAAGCGGGCGGTTTACGCTCAGGCACAGTGAAATCTGCGGTGGGTCTCGGTATGCTGCTCGCCGAAGGGATTGGCGATACTATCCGCATCTCCCTGGCGGCAGACCCCGTAGAGGAAGTGAAGGTCGGTTACGACATTCTCAAATCCCTGCGTTTGCGTTCCCGTGGCATCAACTTCATTGCCTGTCCGAGCTGCTCGCGGCAGAACTTCGACGTGGTGAAAACCATGAACGACCTGGAGTTGCGTCTCGAAGACCTGCTGGTGCCGCTGGATGTGGCGGTGATCGGTTGCGTGGTCAACGGACCGGGCGAAGCCAAAGAGGCACATGTGGGCTTGACCGGCGGTACCCCGAACCTGATTTATATCGACGGCAAGCCGTCGCAGAAATTGACGAATGACAATCTGGTGGATGAGCTGGAAAAGCTGATCCGCCAGAAAGCGGCCGAAAAGGTCGCCGCTGATGCAGCGCTGATCGCTCGCGGCTGATTGAACGAATTTAAGGATTTGATGTGAGCAAGTCTCTGCAAGCCATTCGTGGCATGAACGACATCCTGCCGGAGCAGACGCCACTGTGGCGCTATTTCGAGAGCACGGTCGCGCGCCTGCTGGATAACTACGGTTACAAGCAGATTCGTATGCCGATCGTTGAATTCACCGAGCTGTTCAAGCGCTCCATCGGTGAAGTGACCGACATCGTCGAAAAAGAGATGTACACCTTTGAAGACCGTAACGGCGACTCCCTGACCCTGCGTCCGGAAGGCACCGCCGCGTGCGTTCGCGCAGTGCTGGAGCATGGCATCACTGGTGGCGGCCAGACCCAGAAACTGTGGTACATCGGCCCGATGTTCCGCCACGAGCGTCCGCAGAAAGGCCGTTATCGCCAGTTCCACCAGATCGGCTGTGAAGTCTTCAACCTGGACGGTCCGGACATTGACGCCGAACTGATCGTGCTGACCTGGCGCCTGTGGGGCCAGTTGGGCATCCGCGACGCGGTCAAGCTCGAACTCAACAGCCTGGGCACCAGTGAGTCCCGTGGCCGCTACCGGGTCGCCCTGGTGGAGTACCTGTCTGCCCACCTGGATAAATTGGACGAAGACAGCCAGCGCCGCCTGAAGACCAACCCGTTGCGCGTGCTTGATACCAAGAACGCCGACACCCAGGCCGTGCTGCTCGATGCGCCGAAAATGGCCGATTACCTGGACGAAGAATCCCGCACGCACTTCGAGGGCCTCAAGGCTCGCCTGGATGCGGCGGGTATCCCGTATGTGATCAACCCGAAGCTGGTGCGCGGCCTCGATTACTACAGCAAGACCGTGTTCGAATGGGTCACCGACAAACTCGGCGCCCAAGGCACCGTGTGTGCCGGTGGTCGTTACGACGGCCTGGTCGAGCAAATGGGCGGCAAGCCGACCGCAGGCGTGGGTTTCGCCATGGGCATCGAGAGGCTGATCCTGCTGCTGGAGACCCTGGAGCAAGTGCCCGAAGAGATTTCCCGTCAGGTGGACGTGTATCTTTGTGCTTTTGGCGAGGCCGCCGAACTGGCTGCGTTGGCCCTGAGCGAAAAAGTGCGCGACCAGCTGCCGAACCTGCGTCTGCAGATCAATGCCGGTGCGGGTAGCTTCAAGAGCCAGTTCAAGAAGGCCGACAAGAGCGGCGCGTTGTATGCGCTGATCCTCGGCGATGACGAATTGGCCCAGCAAGTGATAGGTTTCAAACCCCTGCGTGGTCAGGGCGAACAACAGAACATTGCCTTTGATGCGCTCGCTGCGCACCTGGCCACCTGCGTCGTGCAGGGTTGAAGCTGTCGAACAGCCGAATTTAGCGATTAAGGAGTATTGGGGTGTCGAGTACTGATGATGAGCAACTGGCCGAGTTCAAGGACTGGTGGCAGCGTAACGGCAAGCCCCTGGTTACTGGCGGTCTGCTGGCTTTAGTGGTGGTGTTCGGCTGGCAGGCCTGGACCAAGTATCAGGCCAACCAGTCCCAGGGCGCCTCGATCGTTTATCAGCAGTTGCTGGGAACTACCCTGACGCCGGACGGCAAGCCCGACCCTGCCCAAGTGGCAGACCTGGCCGGCAAGCTGAAGAACGAATTTGGCGGTACTGCCTACGCGCAGTACGGCAGCCTGTTCGTCGCGAAAGTCGCGGTCGATACCGGCAAGCTCGATGATGCAGCCACTGAGCTCAAGGCCATCGCCGACAAACCGACCAACCCGACCCTGGGTGAAATCGCACGTCAGCGCCTGGCACAGGTGTTGGCGGCACAGAACAAGGCTGACGAAGCACTCAAACTGCTCGACGGCGATGCTGACAAGGCATTTGTAGCCACTCGCGAAGAGCTCAAGGGCGACCTGTTGGTCCAATTGGGCCGTACCGACGAAGCCAATGCTGCGTACCAAAAAGCCAAGGCGGCGCTGTCTGATGAAGCGGCGGTCGGTGGCTTACAAATCAAGCTGGACGACTTGGCCAAAGGGGATGCGTGACGTGATCCGTTGGAAACATGCAGCATTGCTGGCTCTGGCCGTTCTGGCCGCGGGTTGCAGCAGCAACAGTAAAAAAGAACTGCCGCCTGCGGAGCTGACCAGCTTCAAGGAAGAAGTGGTCCTGCAAAAGCAGTGGAGCCGCTCCATCGGTGACGGTCAGGGTGAAACCTACAACATGCTGGTACCGGCAATTGACGGTGACAACATTGTGGCCGCTGACGTCACTGGCATCGTGACCTCCATGGACCGCATGACCGGTGACGTGAAGTGGAAGAAAGACCTTGAGTTGCCTGTTTCCGGCGCCGTAGGCGTGGGTTACGGCATGGTCATGCTCGGCACGCTCAAGGGTGAGGTCGTGGCCCTGGATTCCAGCACCGGTGAAGAGAAATGGCGCGCTCGCGTGACCAGTGAAGTCCTCGCACCGCCTGCCACCAACGGCGATGTCGTCGTGGTGCAAACCCAGGATGACCGCGTGATCGGTCTGGATGCGACTACCGGCAACCAGCGCTGGTTGTACGACAGCACCCCGGCGGTGTTGACCTTGCGCGGTACCAGCGGTCCGATTGTGACCAACAATCTGGCCGTTGCGGGCCTGTCGACCGGTAAAGTGGTCGCCCTGAATACCCAGAATGGCGTGCCTGCCTGGGAAACTCGTGTGGCTATCCCGCAAGGTCGCTCCGAGCTGGATCGCGTGGTGGACATCGACGGCGGCCTGTTGCTGTCCGGCGAGACCCTCTACGTCGCCACGTATCAGGGCCGTGTCGCGGCACTGGACCTGCAGAGCGGTCGGGTCAACTGGCAGCGTGATGCTTCCAGCTACGCCGGTGTCGCCCAAGGGTTTGGCAGCGTCTATGTGAGCCTGGCGTCCGGCACCGTTGAAAGTGTCGACGAGCGTTCCACCACGGCACTGTGGAGCAACGACTCCCTGGCTCGCCGTCAACTGTCGGCCCCGGAAGTCTTTTCCAGCTACGTAGCGGTCGGTGACTTCGAAGGCTACCTGCATCTGCTGAGCCAGGTGGACGGTCGCTTTGTAGGTCGCGAGCGTATCGACAGCGACGGCTTGCGTGCGCGTCCGCTGGTGGTGGGTAACATGCTTTATGTGTATGGCAACAGCGGCAAGCTGGAAGCCCTGACCATAAAGTAAGAACTATGCTTGGGGGCTTAGCCCTCTGGCAGCTTCACCTGTAGGAGCGAGCTTGCTCGCGAAAAATCGTCAACGATGACGCGTGCTGTCTGAACAAACGCGGAGCCTTTGCGTTTTTCGCGAGCAAGCTCGCTCCTACAGTCGAGCACCAGCCGCTGCCCTGCAGCGGCTTTTGTATTTTCTGAAATAACGAAGTGGAGAGCCGCATGGTTCCCGTAATTGCCCTGGTGGGCCGACCTAACGTCGGCAAGTCCACCTTGTTCAACCGCCTGACCAGGACTCGCGACGCCATCGTCGGCGACTTGTCCGGTCTTACCCGTGATCGCCAATACGGTGAGGCAAAGTGGCAAGGGCGCTCCTACATTATTGTCGACACCGGTGGTATCTCCGGTGACGAACATGGCATGGATGAAAAAATGGCCGAGCAGTCGCTGCTGGCCATTGAAGAAGCCGATGTCGTGTTGTTCCTGGTGGACGCCCGTGCGGGCTACACCGCTGCCGACCAGATGATTGGCGAGCACCTGCGCAAGCGCAACAAGCGTTCCTACCTGGTCGCGAACAAGATCGATAACATCGATCCTGAGGCGGCCCGTGCCGAATTCAGCCCGATGGGCCTGGGCGATGCGATCCCGGTTGCCGGTGCCCACGGTCGTGGCATCACGCAGATGCTGGAAATTGCCCTCAGCACCTTTCCCAAGGATGACGATGAGGAAGAGGAGGGTGAGGAGGAGATCGTCGCCGAAGGCGAGGAAGCCAAGCGCATTCCTGGCCCGAGCGAAAAAGACGGTATCAAGATCGCCATCATCGGCCGCCCTAACGTCGGCAAGTCTACCCTGGTCAACCGTATGCTCGGTGAAGACCGGGTAATCGTCTATGACGAACCCGGCACCACCCGCGACAGCATCTACATCCCGTTCGAGCGTAACGACGAGAAGTACACGCTGATCGACACCGCCGGTGTGCGCAAGCGCGGCAAGATCCACGAAGAAGTTGAAAAATTCTCCGTGGTCAAAACCCTGCAGGCGATCAAAGACGCCAACGTGGTGATCTTCGTGATGGACGCCCGCGAAGGCGTAGTGGACCACGACCTGAACCTGCTGGGCTTCGCCCTGGAAGCCGGTCGTGCGCTGGTGATCGCGATCAACAAGTGGGACGGCATGACGCCGAGCGAGCGCGATTTCGTCAAGATCGAGCTGCAGCGTCGCCTGTTCTTCGTTGAGTTCGCCGATATCCACTTCATCTCGGCACTGCACGGCACTGGCGTGGGCAACCTCTACGCGTCCGTACAGAACTCGTTCAAGTCCGCGGTCACCCGCTGGCCGACCAACCGTCTCACCCAGATCCTGGAAGACGCGGTGGGCGAGCACGCGCCGCCGATGGTCAACAACCGCCGCATCAAACTGCGTTACGCCCACTTGGGTGGTGCCAACCCGCCGATTATCGTGATCCACGGTAACCAGATCGAGAAGGTGCCCAAGTCCTATGTGCGTTACCTGGAAAACACCTACCGCCGTGTCTTGAAACTGGTCGGTACGCCGATCCGTATCGAGTTCAAGGGCGGCGAGAACCCATACGAAGGCAACAAGAACAGCCTTACCGACCGCCAGGTCAACAAGAAGCGTCGGATGATGACGCATCACAAGAAAGCCGATAAAAAGCGCCGTGATAAGAAATAGCGGCAGCGCCAAGTTGTAAGCTACAAGCTGCAAGAAAGGGCTCCGTTCGAGCCCTTTTTTGTGCGCGACGGTTGACCAGCTTGTAGCTTGAAGCTTAAAACTTGCAGCTCACCCGAGGGGCGCTCCCATGATCACCAGCAAGCTGCCGAATGTCGGCACGACCATTTTCACCAGCATGTCGCAGTTGGCGGCCGAAACCGGCGCAATCAACCTGTCCCAGGGTTTTCCTGACTTCAATGGCCCTCAAGACTTGCTCGACGCCGTGGGTCGGCACGTCGCCAACGGCCATAACCAATACGCACCGATGAGCGGTTTGCCCGCGCTGCGCCAGCAGGTGGTGGCGAAGATTGCCCGCAGCTACGGTGTCAGCGTCGATGCCGACCGTGAAGTAACCATTACGCCGGGCGCCACCCAAGGCATTTTCTGCGCTATCCAGGCGGTTATTCGCAACGGTGACGAAGTGATCATCTTCGACCCTTGCTACGACAGCTACGCGCCCTCGGTAGAGCTGGCCGGCGGGCGCTGCGTGCATGTGCAGCTGGGCCTGCAGGATTTCAGCCTGGACTTGGAGCGCATCAAGGCCGCGCTGTCGCCGCGCACGCGCATGATTGTGCTCAATACCCCGCACAATCCCAGCGGCGCGCTGGTCAGCCGTGAGGAACTGGACCAACTGGCCGAGCTGATTCGCGGACGCGATATCTATCTGCTCAGCGATGAAGTGTATGAACACCTGGTGTTCGACGACGTGCCCCACGTCAGCGTGCTCGCCCACGAGGAGCTGTACCCGCGTGCGTTCGTGGTCAGCTCGTTCGGCAAGACCTATCACGTCACGGGCTGGAAAACCGGCTATGTGGTTGCACCGCCGGCCCTCACTGCCGAACTGCGCAAGGTGCATCAATACGTCAGTTTCTGTGGCGTGACGCCGTTGCAGTACGCCCTGGCCGACTTTATGGCCGAGCACCCGGAGCACGTGGCTGCGCTGCCGGCGTTCTACCAAGCCAAGCGCGACCTGTTCTGCCGGTTGCTGGCGCCGTCGCGGTTCAGCTTCAGCCCATCGGCAGGGACTTACTTTCAACTGGTGGATTATTCCCGGATTCGCCCGGACCTGGATGATGTCGCCATGTCCGAATGGATGACCCGCGAACACGGCGTGGCGTCGATTCCTATCTCTGTGTTCTACCGCAACCCACCCCAAGGCCAGCGCCTGGTGCGCCTGTGCTTTGCCAAACGCGAGGAAACGCTGCAACAGGCGGCGGAAAAACTATGCGTGATTTGAGCGCCTTGCCAGACCTGAACATTGCCCTGATCCAAACCACCCTGGCGTGGCACGACCGCCAGGCCAATCTTGAGCATTTCGAGCTGTTGCTGGAGCAGGCCAGCGGCGTCGACCTGATTGTATTGCCGGAAATGTTCACCACCGGTTTCTCCATGGAATCGGCTTCCCTGGCCGAACCGGAAAACGGCCCGACGCACCGTTGGCTTCAGGCCCAGGCCGCGAAATACAGCGCCGTGATCACGGGCAGTGTGATCATTCAGGCGGCGGACGGCAGCCACCGTAACCGCCTGCTCTGGGCGCGGCCTGACGGTGAGGTGCTGCATTACGACAAGCGCCACCTGTTCCGCATGGCCGGCGAGCACGATCACTACACCCCCGGCGAACGTCAGGTGCAGTTCGAGTTGAAGGGCTGGCGTATTCGGCCGTTGATTTGCTACGACCTGCGCTTCCCGGTGTGGAGTCGCGATGCCCAGGACACCGACTTGTTGCTTTACACCGCCAATTGGCCGGGGGCGCGGCGTCAGCATTGGAATCGACTGTTGCCGGCGAGGGCTATTGAAAACCTGTGCTATGTGGCTGCGGTAAATCGGGTGGGTACCGACGGCAAGGGTTTTGCCTACACCGGCGATAGCCAGGTGCTGGACTTCCAGGGCGAGACGTTGCTGAGTGCGGGGGAGGCGGATGGGGTGTTTCAGGTGAAGCTGGATGCGGCTGAGTTGGCGGCGTATCGCACGCGCTTTCCGGCGAACCTGGATGCCGATAGCTTTCAATTTGTCTGACGGACCGCCATCGGGGGCTAGATCGTCCCCACGCTCTGCGTGGGAACGCCTCCTGTGACGCTCCGCGTCACGACTTTAAGGGCAGACGCAGAGCGTCCAGGGCTGCATTCCCACGCGGAGCGTGGGAATGATCAGGGCTGGTGCTTACGCCGCTTTCGCTTCCTGCTGGCTCAGCGAGCGGTTCAGCGCACTGAACAGCGCCTTGAAGCTCGCGGTGGTGATGTTTTCATCAATCCCCACGCCATGCACCGGACGCTCGCCATTTACGCGCAGTTCGATGTACGCCGCCGCTTTGGCGTTGGTACCCGCCCCAATCGCGTGCTCGTTGTAGTCCATGATCTCCACACCAATCGGCAAGCCCGCCACCAGCGCTTCCAGCGCGCCGTTGCCTTTGCCTTTCCAGTGCAGGTTGGTTTCGCCTTGGCCCTTGCCGGAGACTTCCACTTCGACATAGCTGTTGCCGTTTTCTTCCTGCAGGCGATGGCTGACCAGCGCGTACGGGGTGTTGGCCTGCAAGTATTCGCGTTGCAGCAAGGCGTAGATCTGCGGTGCGGTCATTTCAAGGCCGACGCGGTCGGTTTCAGCCTGCACCACCTGGCTGAATTCTATTTGCATGCGGCGTGGCAGGCTGATGTCGTATTCCTGCTCCAGCAGGTAGGCAATACCGCCCTTGCCCGACTGGCTGTTCACACGGATCACCGCCTCGTAGCTGCGGCCGATGTCTGCCGGGTCGATCGGCAAGTACGGCACTTCCCACAGCGCATCGTCTTTCTGCTGGGAGAAGCCCTTGCGGATCGCATCCTGGTGCGAGCCGGAGAACGCGGTGTGCACCAGGTCGCCAACGTAGGGGTGACGTGGGTGCACCTGGATCTGGTTGCACTCCTCGACGACTTTGCGCACGCCGTCGATATCGGAGAAATCCAGCTGCGGGTCGAGGCCCTGGGTGTACATGTTCAGCGCCACGGTGACCAGGTCGACGTTACCGGTACGCTCGCCGTTGCCGAACAGGCAGCCTTCGACACGATCGGCGCCGGCCATCAGGCCCAGCTCGGTGGCGGCGACGCCGGTGCCACGGTCGTTGTGGGTGTGCAGGCTGATGATCACGCTGTCACGGCGGTTGATATGGCGACCGAACCACTCGATCTGGTCGGCATAGATGTTCGGCGTAGCGCACTCAACAGTGGCCGGCAGGTTGAGGATCATCTTGTGCTCGGGCGTCGGGTTCCACACCTCGATCACCGCGTCACAGACTTCCTTGGCAAACTCCAGCTCAGTGGCGCTGAAGGTCTCCGGCGAGTATTCGAAGGTCCACTGGGTTTGCGGCTGCTGCGCGGCGTATTTGACGAACAGTTTGGCGGCGTTGACTGCAATGGCCTTGACGCCGTCCTTGTCCTGGTTGAACACGATGCGGCGGAACGACGGCGAAGTGGCGTTGTACAAGTGCACGATGGCTTTCTTAGCCCCGCGCAGGGATTCGAAGGTTCGTGCGATCAAGTCTTCACGGCCCTGGGTCAGCACCTGGATGGTGGTGTCCTCGGGGATGTGGTTGTCTTCGATCAGGGTGCGTACGAAATCGAAATCGGTTTGCGACGCGGCGGGGAAGGACGCTTCGATTTCCTTCACGCCGACGGCGACCAGGGTCTTCCAGAAGCGCAGCTTTTTCGCGGCATCCATCGGTTCGATCAGCGACTGGTTGCCATCACGCAAGTCCGAGCTGCACCAGATCGGCGCAGTGGTGATGGTTTTGGACGGCCAGGTGCGGTCCGGGATATCGATGATCGGAAACGCACGGTATTTCGAAGACGGGTCTTTGAGCATGCTCATCGGGAAATCCTTTGTTGTAGGGGCCGAGAAAAGGCGGCCTGCCGTAGAACTGTTATTGGGGATAAAGCTTAAGACGAGGCAGATCGATTCAGCTTGGCAGTCGTGCGCTGACCAGGCACAGGCTGCGGTGCTGACGAAGCTGAATGAGGGTGTGAGAGGTTTTCATAAGCCCAACCCTAACCGTCGGGGTGAAAGATGGCAAGCAGTCGCGAAAAATTGAGATAAGTTCTGCTATTCGCGTAGGAATAGAGATTTTATGGCTGAAAACTCGGCGTTGACTGACTTTAATTGCGCAGCCTTTATTGACTGCGCAATTGGCCCATTCAGGGCTGGAAAGCGCCGATGAAGATCGCCGGGTCGACTCGTGCGTCGTTAAGGCTGACGTTCCAATGCATATGCGGCCCGGTTGCCCGACCGGTCGAGCCGACCTTGCCCACCACCGCGCCACGCGTCAGTTGGTCGCCGACTTTCACATCGATATTCGACATGTGGCAGAACATGCTGATAAAGCCCTGCCCATGGTCGACGAACACGGTGTTGCCGTTGAAGAAGTAGTTGCCGGTCAGGATCACCTTGCCAGCCGCCGGGGTCTTGATCGGCGTACCTGCGCCAACGGCAAAATCCAGACCCGAATGCGGATTGCGCTCCTCGCCATTAAAGAAACGTCTTACCCCGAACTTGCTCGACAGCGGCCCGTTGACCGGCTTGTCCAGCAGCAGGTTGCTCGGCGTAGTCGGGCTGAAACTGCGATAGGCCTTGAGCTGCACGGCCAGTTCGGCCTCGATTCGTTTGAGTTGCGCCGGTTGCGGGTTGACCTGGCTTTTGTTTTTCAAGGTGATGCGTTGCTCGGGGTATTTCTTGAATCCCACCACGAACGGCAGTTGCTGCCCGCCGTAGACGATGCGTTCGGTGCCGGGCTTGACCGTCAGTGGGATCCCTACAATCGCCAGCCAGTTGTTTTGCTCTTTTACCACCAGCACCGGTCTGTTCAGGTAGGTGGCCTTGGGCGCGGTTGCCGCAGGCCCCAGGTCCACCACCGCTACGCCACCGGGCACCGGCTTGTTCAACAGGCGCGTGATGTAGCTGTCGGCGTGGGCATTGAAGGTCAGGCAAACGAGCATCAACAGGCTGAGGAAACGTGGCATCGGTCAATCCAGTAACGAAAGGGTGACGGGTGTCAGGTGGTTGTCTTCCACCCGCACTTGCAGTTGGCCCTCACCGAGGCGCGCGGTCAGGCGCTGGCCGGTGTGGGTTTGCGCGGCGTTGCGGATCGCCTGGCCGCGCTCGTCGAGCAGGATGCTGTAGCCACGGCCGAGGGTCGCCAGCGGGCTGACCACCTGCAGTGTCTGCACCTGGCTTTGCAGCTGCAGGCGCCGCGCCTTGAGGCCCTCGCGCATGGCCCGGGGCAGGCGTTCGGCGAGGCTGTCCAGGCGCTGGCGCAGCAGGGCCAGCTGGCGGCCTGGGTGCTGGCCGGCGAGGCGGGTTTCCAGGCGGATCAAGCGTTCGCGACGGGTATTGAGGCTGCGCTCGAAGGCGCGGCGCAGGCGCATGTCCAGGTCGTCCAGGCGCTGGGCCTGCTGGCGCAGACGTTCGCCCGGGTGACGCAGGCGGCGGGCCATGCCTTCCAGGCGCAGGCGGCTGTGGCTCAGGCGGTTGCGCATCAACATCACCAGGCGGCGATGCAGGTTCTCCACTTGGCGCACCAGGTGGCTGGCGTCCGGGGCCAGCAGTTCAGCGGCGGCAGACGGGGTAGGCGCGCGCACGTCTGCCACGAAATCGCTGATCGACACATCGGTTTCATGCCCGACGGCACTCACGATGGGCGTGACGCAGGCGTCTATCGCGCGGGCCACGGCTTCTTCGTTGAAGCACCAGAGGTCTTCCAGCGAGCCGCCGCCACGGGCCAGGATCAGCGCGTCGAAGCCGCGGGCGTCGGCGAGTTTCAGCGCACGCACAATCTGCGCGATCGCCTCGCGGCCCTGTACGGCGGTCGGAATCAACGTCAGTTCAATGTTCGGCGCGCGTCGGCGGAATACGCTGATGATGTCGCGAATCACCGCGCCGGTCGGCGAACTGATAATGCCGATGCGCCGAGGGTGCGCCGGCAATGGCACCTTGCGCTCGGCACTGAACAGGCCTTCTGCGCTGAGCTTTTCCTTCAGGGCATCGAAGGCCAGGCGCAGCGCGCCGTCGCCCGCCGGCTCCACGGTGTCGAGGATCAACTGGTAGTCGCCACGCCCCTCGAACAACGAGACCTTGCCGCGCACCTTCACCGCCAGGCCATCCTTCAGCGCCTGACGCACCCGCGCCGCGTTGTTTCGAAACAGCGCGCAACGTACCTGGGCGCCGCTGTCCTTGAGGGTGAAATACACATGGCCGGAGGCCGGGCGGGCGAGGTTGGAGATTTCGCCTTCAACCCAGATATTGGTGAACACGTCTTCGAGCAACACCCGCGCGCGGCCGTTGAGCTGGCTGACAGTCAGGACTTCGCGGTCCAGGCCCAGTCGGGCAAAAGGATCTTTAATCATGGGCCGCAGTTTATAGGCATTCGCGCAAGGTTTGGCAGAATTGCTCTACCAGCGCACCCCTTCGTACTGGCGCAATGCTCACGGATGACTAAAGTGTCGGCATTCTCTTTCAAGGAATTGCCCATGAATGTGGTTGAGCTGATGGGCCAGTGGTCGTTCGGCGCGGTTGAGTGGCTGGTGATCGGCCTCGGTATCGTCGTGGCCTATATCGTTTTCGGTATCGCCGGATTTGGTACGGCGCTGGTGGCAGGGCCTGTGCTGATTCTGTTCATGCCGTTGTCGAAGATCATCCCACTGTTGGTCTTGTTGGATTTTGTCGCAGCCTTTGGTGGCTTGCTGCAAACACGTCGGGACGTGAGCAAACCGGAGTTGCTGCGACTGCTGCCGTGTATGGCGATTGGTTGCACACTGGGTGTGGTGTTTCTGCTCAACCTGCATTCGGACTTGCTGCTGTTGTTGATGGGCCTGTTTATCAGCGCATACGCGATCTACAGCCTGGCGGTGAAGGCGCGGCCCACGCAGTTGGCGGCGGGCTGGTCGATTCCCATGGGGACGGTCGGCGGCTTGTTCGGGGCGTTGTTCGGCAGCGGCGGCTTTTTATATGCGATCTACCTGAACAGCCGTTTGCCCAAGGACGCGGCGCGGGCCACGCAAAGCGCGTTGATCAGTTGCAGCACGGTGGTGCGCCTGAGCCTGTTCCTGATCGCCGGCGTGTATGCCGATTTGCCCTTGCTGATGTTGGCGGTGTGCCTGTTGCCGGCGATGGCCCTGGGGCTGTGGTGCGGGCGCCGGTTGACGATGCGCATGTCCCGTGAGGCGTTTGTGCGGTTGGTGACGTGGTTGGTGCTGGCCAGCGGGATTGCGTTGATTGGGCGGTATTTGAGTACTTGACCTGGGTGGAGCAGGGATTAAGCTGCCAGCCTTCAGGGCGCCCTCGGGAGCCCCCTCCCACAGTTAACTGTGTTCACAATTCAAATGTGGGAGGGGGCTTGCCCCCGATAGCGTCAGCAGCCACACCGCAGGACTCCCATGAACTCCCAAAGCATCCTTGTTCCGAAAATCTCCACCTTGCCCGTCCACGAGCCGCGCGCGCGGGCCATCGTGCGCTGGCTGGTGCGCAAGAACATCATCAAGGAAGAACTGACCACCTGCGGCCGCACCGGCAATCGCATGGCCTACGCCCTGGCCGACGGCGCCCGTGCGGTGGTGCTGCACCCGCAGGCGCTGCCGTTCAACGAACCGGTTAATGGCCTGGAAATCATCTACAAACGCTGCATCTATACGCCGGCCAAGGGGTTTCTTGAAGAAGCCGGCTGCCCGGAGTGCCGCAAGGAAGTCGGTGAAGCCCTGTTCGACAGCCTGGAAGACTGGATGCCCGGCCACACCGACAACTTTACCTGCCCGCTGTGTGGGCACGAAGACGACATCAACGGCTTCCTGTTCCTGCAGGAATGCGGGTTTTCCAATCTGGGCTTTATCTTCAACAATTGGGCAGAGGCGGGGTTCAAGCAAAGCTTTATCGACGAATTTGCCGATTGGCTGGACCAGAAGATCGCTTGGGTCAAGGTCGAGCTGTAGGTTTGCCCCCGATGATCGTTCCCACGCTCCGCGTGGAAATGCATCCTGTGACGCTCCGCGTCACCTCAACGGTGGGACGCAGAGCGTCCAAGGCGGCATTCCCACGCAGAGCGCGGGAACGATCAGGCGAAGCCAGATTTCTCCATCTATCACTATTCCCAAATATGTCAGAGTTTTACGTTGAGACCTGAGGGGTGTCTGAGTATAATGGCGCGCTTCCATTTTCCCGCTCGGGAGCCCCCGCGATGCTGCGTATCAGCCAAGAAGCTCTGACATTCGACGACATTCTCCTAGTGCCCGGTTATTCCGAGGTGCTTCCTAACGAAGTCAGTCTCAAGACCCGCCTAACCCGTGGCATCGAGCTGAATATTCCCCTGGTTTCCGCTGCCATGGACACCGTCACCGAAGCCCGTCTGGCCATCGCCATGGCTCAGGAAGGCGGCATCGGCATCATCCACAAGAACATGACTATCGAGCAGCAAGCTGCCGAAGTGCGCAAGGTCAAGCGTTACGAAGCCGGTGTGGTGAAAGATCCCATCACCATCGAAGCTGACGCCACCGTACGCGATCTGTTCGAACTGACCCGGCTGCACAACATCTCCGGCGTTCCGGTACTGCACGATGGCGACCTGGTCGGCATCGTTACGTCCCGTGACGTGCGTTTCGAGAACCGTCTTGAAGTCACCGTCCGCGAAGTGATGACGCCTAAAGAGCGTCTGGTCACGGTCAAGGAAGGCGCCGACAAGAACGACGTGCGTGAACTGCTGCACAAGCACCGCATCGAGCGCGTGCTGATCGTCGACGACAAATTCGCCCTCAAGGGCATGATGACCGTCAACGACATCGAAAAAGCCAAGGCTTACCCGCTGGCCAGCAAGGATGACCAAGGTCGTCTGCGCGTTGGCGCTGCCGTTGGTACCGGTAAAGACACCGGCGACCGCGTGTCGGCCCTGGTCGCCGCCGGTGTTGACGTGGTGGTGGTCGACACGGCTCACGGTCACTCCAAGGGCGTGATCGATCGCGTGCGCTGGGTCAAGCAGAACTTCCCTGACGTGCAGGTGATCGGCGGCAACATCGCCACTGGCGCTGCCGCCAAGGCGCTGGCCGAAGCGGGTGCTGACGCGGTCAAGGTCGGTATCGGCCCTGGCTCGATCTGCACCACGCGTATCGTCGCTGGTGTCGGCGTGCCGCAAATCAGCGCCATCGCCAACGTCGCCGCGGCCCTTGAAGGCACCGGCGTGCCGTTGATCGCCGACGGCGGCATCCGTTTCTCCGGTGACCTGTCCAAGGCCATCGTTGCCGGTGCTTCCTGCGTGATGATGGGCTCGATGTTCGCCGGTACCGAAGAAGCGCCGGGCGAGATCGAACTGTTCCAGGGCCGGTCGTACAAGGCTTACCGTGGCATGGGTTCGCTGGGCGCCATGTCCCAGGCGCAAGGTTCGTCCGATCGCTACTTCCAGGATTCCTCGGCAGGCGCCGAGAAGCTCGTCCCGGAAGGTATCGAAGGCCGTGTGCCGTACAAAGGCACCCTGAGCGCGATCATCCATCAACTGATGGGCGGCCTGCGTTCCTCGATGGGCTACACCGGCAGCGCCGACATCGAAGAAATGCGCACCAAGCCAGAGTTCGTGCGGATCACCGGCGCCGGCATGGCTGAATCCCATGTCCACGACGTGCAGATCACCAAGGAAGCGCCAAACTACCGCGTAGGTTGAGGCTTCCAGCAAAACGTTAAGTAACCGGGGCTGTTCTTTCAGCCCCGAGTTGTTTCTGATTCATTAGACGAGACTGACTTCATGGCCCTCGACATTCACGCCCACCGCATCCTGATCCTCGACTTCGGTTCCCAGTACACCCAACTGATCGCCCGCCGCGTGCGTGAAATCGGCGTGTACTGCGAACTGCACCCGTTCGACATGGATGACGCCGCGATCCGCGAATTCGCACCCAAAGGCGTCATCCTCGCCGGTGGCCCCGAGTCCGTGCACGAAGCCAACAGCCCGCGCTGCCCGCAGGCGGTGTTCGACTTGGGCGTACCGGTCTTCGGCATTTGCTACGGCATGCAGACCATGGCCGAACAACTGGGCGGCAAGGTTGAAGGCTCCGAGCTGCGTGAATTCGGTTATGCGCGGGTTGACGTGGTCGGCAAGAGCCGCCTGTTGGACGGTATCGAAGACCACATCGACGCCGACGGCCTGTTCGGCCTCGACGTGTGGATGAGCCACGGTGACAAGGTCACCAAGATGCCGGAAGACTTCCACGTCCTGGCCAGCACCCCGAGCTGCCCGATCGCCGGCATGTTCAGCGATGAGCGTCGCTACTACGGCGTGCAGTTCCACCCTGAAGTGACCCACACCAAACAAGGCGGGCGCATCCTGTCGCGCTTCATCCTCGACATCTGTGAGTGTGAAGCCCTGTGGACGCCGTCGAAAATCGCTGAAGACGCCATCGCCCAGGTGCGTGCCCAGGTCGGTACCGACAACGTGCTGCTCGGCCTGTCCGGCGGTGTTGACTCCTCCGTGGTTGCTGCACTGCTGCACAAAGCCATCGGCGACCAACTGACCTGCGTGTTCGTCGACAACGGCCTGCTGCGCTTGCACGAAGGCGAGCAAGTGATGGCCATGTTCGCCGAGAACATGGGCGTCAAGGTGATCCGCGCCAACGCCGAAGAGCAGTTCCTCACCAACCTGGCCGGCGAGTCCGACCCGGAGAAGAAGCGCAAGATCATCGGCCGCACCTTCATCGACGTCTTCGATGCCCAGGCCAAACACCTGGACAACATCAAGTACCTCGCCCAAGGCACCATCTACCCCGACGTCATCGAGTCGGCTGGCGCCAAGAGCGGCAAGGCCCACGTGATCAAGTCCCACCACAACGTCGGTGGCCTGCCTGAGGAAATGAACCTCAAGCTGGTAGAACCGCTGCGCGAACTGTTCAAGGACGAAGTCCGCCGTCTGGGCCTGGAACTCGGCCTGCCGTACGACATGGTCTACCGCCACCCATTCCCAGGCCCGGGCCTGGGCGTGCGCATCCTGGGTGAAGTGAAGAAGGAATACGCCGACCTGCTGCGTCGCGCCGACCACATTTTCATCGAAGAACTGCGCAAGGCCGACTGGTACCACAAGGTCAGCCAGGCGTTCGTGGTGTTCCAACCGGTCAAATCCGTAGGCGTTGTAGGCGATGGCCGTCGTTACGCATGGGTCGTGGCCCTGCGTGCGGTGGAAACCATCGACTTCATGACCGCCCGTTGGGCACACCTGCCGTACGAACTGCTGGAAACCGTCAGCGGCCGTATCATCAATGAAATCGAAGGCATCTCGCGCGTGACATACGACGTGTCGAGCAAGCCGCCGGCGACGATTGAGTGGGAATGATTAGACGTCCGGCATTGTCCGGCACGATCTAGCAAGAAATGCCCTGGAGCCCGCGTAATTGCGGGCTTTTGGCTTTTTGGGTCTGGCAGATTCTGGAAGCATTGCTGAAACTGCCGGGTGGGCTGTCGGCAGATGTGCTGAGTGCGCTGGGCGCCACGGCACAGCCTGGCGTAGGTATTAGAGAAACTGTGATCGAATCAAATCCGTATCGAACGGTGTTATCCCTTGATCAGGCGCAAATACCGCCTGTGCCTGCTGCGGTGAAGCCACTCGTTCCCCTCGTGCTCGAACATGTAAATCGAACAGGGTCTCCAAATCCGGCCTTGGTGTATGTACCAAAGCTCGCAGCATCAACGATACCCCACTGAGATTGTTCCGGACGTTGTTCCACCGCGCAGATGCAGTGAGTCCCAGATCGGCCCAAATCATGCGTCGTTCCTGCAAGTCCATTACGAATGGCAGACAGATCCCTGTGTTGGATGCGATATCGATACGGTCGAACACGGAGCGTGGTTCGAATATTTCACCCGATGCCACGTCGACACGGGCCATCCAGCCGGCGAAGCATTCTGGAAGATCGCAGTACGGTTGCTCGGTGTATGAGTTGATAGACGTGACGACATAGCGAATACCCTTTTCGACGAGGACATCGAGGTCGAGGTCGATGAACTCCGAAGCCCCTTTGGGCGCATCGACTATATCGCCGCTGTGGTAGCCGCCGAAATCCTTCAGGTTGTAGTACGCGACCGTTTGTTTGAACGCGAAGTTGGCGTCGAAAAAGGCGGCAGACAAGTCGATGTCTGTGCGTCCACGACCGTTCTTCCACCATAGGAACAGGCGAATGAAACGTGTGTCAGGCATAGGCAATCGACTGCCCCGCACCAGCGTACGTAGCGATTTCGATGAGGCACGCTGTGCCAGCGGCACTCTGTATTCGCGTAATGCTGGATCGATGAAACAGCGGCCTAGTGGCGGTAGCGACGCAAAACGCGTTATGAGTGCGCCCTCGCAGATTCTGGCTGCACGATCCAATACGGCGGGAGCGAGAGGTTCGCGTCGATCCTTGATGCCATAAACTTTGGCAAATGCACCTTTCGGCGTAAAGGCTCGCAGGGGGAGGGGGCGTGACGCACGTACCTGGGCCAGTAACTGCAGCAGCACAGGTGAGGACACTTGTGTCGCAACCGACTCGAACGCGTCGAGAACCGATTCTGGGTCCGTCGCGCGCCGCAGGGTCGCGTCCAGCCTTCGTGCGAACTCACCAGGACGACTCTGTAGTAGGGGCGTAAGCGTGGAAATGTGACGCAAGGCAAGCAATGTTTCGACACGTGATCCAAATGAGGCTGGCGCTTCGTTGCGGCGTGCTGCCGTGATGGCGGCTAGCGCTCGTGGGTGTTTATCCGCGTAGTCGCCCGGATGCAGTACTTCAGCCAGGCGTTTCCAGTGCTCAGCATGGCGCATCACGTCTTCTACAGCGTTGGGTATTTGGTCGAGTAGGCGCAAAAGCAGACGGCGTATCGAGCGCTTCATCGCTGTGAAACGCGTCGAAGCTGTCGCCAGTGACACGTCTCCACCACTCAGAGCGACCGCGAGTCGTAGCACGTCAGTCGCCGTTTCGACGTTTTTCTCAAGGAATGCGTCCACCCGTGCATCGCCGGCTACCTGCAGGATAAGTGCGCCGCCAACCTGTGCACGGATCTCCCGGAACGGAATAGCTTCAGGCAGTAGGCGGAACACATCGTTTTTGTACGTTCGGATAAACCAGGCGACATCGGCAGCGTCCTCCTCGGAGAGTGAAGTGCGCGATGACACGAGTGGTTCGAGCAGTGACTCGAACTCAGAGACGCTTCCCGGTTCGATCACGCGGGATATGAAGTTGCCCTCAAGCATCGCAGGTCGAGAGTGTTCAGACGGCGGTAAACGCCAAAGCGTGAGGTAGTGGATGACGGCGTTAAGGTATAACTCCGCCTCTGAGGCCGTCAGAACCTGCTCTGGAAAGTCAGGATAAAATGGCTTGTGGTGTACATGAGCGCCAGTTTGCCGCCGCAGGACTCCGACAATTTCGCGCAACCAGTGCTTGAGCTCTGTCGCTGACAACATGCCGATTTGCTCAATCAGAGGTTCTGATAGTACGCATCGGAATGCCGCGACTTCCCGGACAGCCGACGCGACCTGAGCGCGCGTGGCACCGCCAGTTCCCATCGGGACGTGAACTTTGCTACGGCGACGCAGGAAAAGACCCTGATTCATGCTTGTTTTTCTCCCTTGGCCGCCGTCGTGGACGAGTTGCAGTATGGTTTTACAGCTGATGTAAAAACGCCTGCAAGAAGCAGGCGCAGTGTGGAGAGCGAAACCCCTAGGTCATCGGAGGTTAGAAGGAAGGTGTTCCATAGCCACGAACGCATCCTACGGAAGGTTGTATTTGTTTGCCAAGTAGCGGCATATCTCAACGGTAACAAGCTGCTTCACAGGCTACGTTTTTGCACAGTCTGCTTGGCGGGAGGTTTGTGTTTCTGGTGTGTAAACACTCAACTAAAAGCCATAAGTGTATAAAAGGACTGCTCAAGATTAAATGCATCGTATAGCGTGCATTTAGGCAAAATTATTTATTTTTGCATTGTATTGGATGCATTTTGGTATGGGCGATCTAGGAATACTGATCAAGAACCTCCGCAAGGCGGCTGGCCTTTCACAAAGCCAGCTCGCGCAGCGGCATGGCATGAGTCGCGCCACCATCTCGGGGATTGAGAACAATACCATCCCGGAAATCGGGATTCGCAAGGTTGCAGCCATTCTTGAAGGCTTGGGATATGAGTTGACCGCCATCCCCAAGCGTCGGCGCATGACCCTTGATGAGCTGAAATCGGGAAACATCCATGACGAGTCAAAGTGAACGGCTATATATCGGCGTAGGCGGTGTGCCTGCTGGAACGCTCGGGCGGGGTGCAGAGAACCGGCGCGATACGATTTTCTCGTATAACGACACTGTCAGCGAAGAGAATGCCGTATCCCTGACGATGCCGGTGCGCTTGGAGAGTTACAACTGGGAGTATGGGATCCATCCTCTGTTCGAGATGCACATTCCCGAGGGGCATCTCAAGGATGAGCTTGTGCGGCGTTTCAGCAAGTCAGTGCGCGGCTTTGACGACTTCGCTTTGCTGGGTATCGTGGGCCCACACCAGTTAGGTCGCATCAGTGTTGCCCATGATGCGGGTGGTGAGCCACTGCCTGGGGTCAAACTGTCCGAGCTATTGGTTTATGACGGGGCGAAAGACCTGTTTGATGATCTTCTGAAAACCTACGCAGCCTACTCGGGGGTGTCGGGTGTTCAACCCAAAGTGTTGGTACGCGACGTTGACGACATGGCCCCCGGTATTGAACGTCTCACCCATCGGGGCGCGACGCATTTGGTGAAGGCGTTCAACGAGTCTGACTTTCCTCAGTTGGCAGCCAACGAATTTTTCTGCATGCGGGCTGCATTCCATTGCGGCCTGGAGGTGCCTGAATTCCAGCTCAGCGAGCACGGTAAGCTCCTTGTGGTGAAACGGTTCGACATCAGTGAAAGCGCCTACCTCGGTTTCGAGGACATGTGCGTTTTATCGGGATGGGGAACCGCGAAGAAGTACGACGGAAGCTACCAGGGAGCACTCACCCAGAGTTCGCGGCGGTAGGAGAGAAGATGACTGCTGCATGGACGGCAGGGCTGGCAAAAAGCATCGCAGTGCAATGATCTTCCCGACCTATACTCAGTCCCGCACACTATCCGAAAAGTAAACTTATCCAGCGTATGCCGCGACTCGGTGTACTCGTACTGCCGCCCATCCTGCAAAAACGTCTGGTTGCTCACCACGATCACATGGCTTTGGCCCTCGAGGTCGAGGTGTGCCTGGTCGTTCTTGCCGCGGGGCAGGGCTTCGATGGTGCGCTGAGCGTAGGCGGTTGCCTTGCAGTACGGCGAAGGCCCCGGCACTGGCCTGGTTTACACCGGCAATACCTTCCTGGGTAAGAGCAGCAAAAGTTACCGCGCCGTGGAGTTTTTCGACTGAATGTTGGTGTGCAGGTCGAATACTGGTGGAAATAACCAGACGGGTGTACGCGGACTAAAAATGTGGGAGCGAGTAAGCTCGCTCCCACATTTGTTTTGCGGTGTTTGGTAATCGTGTTTACAACTGCGGGTTATCTTCCGGCGGCTTGGTCTTATCCACACCCGGCACATGCAAATTGCCTTCGACCACCTGGTTACCCTCCAACTGCGGCTGGGTCACCCAGGTCAGGATGTCGTAGTAGCGCCGGATGTTCGCCACAAAATGCACCGGCTCGCCGCCCCTGGCATAACCGTAGCGCGTCTTGCTGTACCACTGCTTCTGCGACAGGCGCGGCAGCATTTTCTTCACGTCCAGCCACTTGTTCGGGTTCAGGCCTTCCTTTTTCGCCAGCAGGCGCGCGTCGTCCAGGTGGCCGGTGCCGACGTTGTAGGCGGCGAGGGCAAACCAGGTGCGGTCGGGCTCGGCGATCTTGTCGTCCAGCTCGTCCTTGATCTTGGCCAGGTACTTGGCGCCGCCCATGATGCTTTGCCTGGCATCCAGGCGGTTGGACACGCCCATCGCCTGGGCGGTGTTCTGGGTCAGCATCATCAAGCCGCGCACGCCGGTCTTGGAGGTGACTGCCGGTTGCCACAGCGATTCCTGATAGCCGATGGCCGCCAATAGTCGCCAGTCGACCTTTTCTTCCTTGGCGTAGGCGCGAAAGTGCTTCTCGTACTTGGGCAGGCGCTGCTGCAGATGCTGAGCGAAGGTATAGGCGCCGACGTAGCCGAGTACATCGACGTGCCCGTAATAGCGATCTTTCAGACGCTGGAGGGTGCCGTTCTTCTCGACCTTGTCCAGGTAACTATTGATTTCGTTGAGCAGGCTGTTGTCTTCACCGGCGGCCACCGCCCAGCTTTGGTTGCTGGCGTTGCCCAGGTCGAACGCCACGCGCACGTTGGGGAAGTACACCTGGTTCATGGCGACTTCGTTGGAGTCCACCAGGGTCAGGTCGATTTGCCCTTCGTCGACCATGCGCAGCAGATCGACCACCTCAACGGCGTCGGACTCTTCGTATTCGATGGCAGGATTCTGCTTTTTCAGCGCCGCCAACTGCTCGGCGTGGGTGCTGCCCTTGAGCACCATGATCTTCTTGCCGACCAGGTCCGCCGCGTTGGTCGGTCGTGACTGGCCGTTGCGGTAGATGATCTGCGGCGTGACTTCAAGGTACGGGTGGGAGAAGCGCACCTGCTGCTGGCGCTGTTCGCTGCTGACCAGGCCGGCGGCGGCCAGCACCGGGCCGTTGGGTTTGCCCAACTGACCGAACAGGTCATCCAGATTGTCAGCGGTTTCGATTTTAAGCGTAACGCCCAGGTCATCGGCGAAGCGCTTTACCAGCTCGTATTCGAAACCGGTTTCACCGTTGCGGTCCTGGAAATACGTCGCCGGGCTGTTCCGGGTAACCACCCGCAATACGCCATCCTCCTTGATTCGCTCGAGCGTGCTGGGTTTATCAACACAGGCGCTGAGCATCAGGAAGAGTCCGGTGGCGATGAGCCATTTGGCGCATCGCGGGCGCAAAACAGTTGGGGAGAACATCTGCGCAGTATACGCAAACGGCCCACGGCGCCATATCTCGACAGCGGTGGACTTGTCTGCTAGCGCCGCCAAAACTGTGCTGCAGCCCGCAGAAACGTGGCTTGGCGCCCGATTGTGACGGTTAAAATATCTGCGCCCGCTGCCGGGGAACACCCCAGGGCCCCATGCAAACCGTGCCAACTGACGTTCGGCAGCGGCCAACGGTAGCGTTTCGGGTGCCGTTGGCGAAGGTTTACGCTAGAATGCACGGCCTCAAAGCACACCCCTTCCCGAGGCTGTCCCGAAGATGTTGATCCTGCGCGGCGCTCCTGCCCTTTCTGCCTTTCGCCACAGCAAACTCCTCAAGCAACTGAGCCAGAAGGTTCCAGCTGTTACAGGCCTGTATGCTGAATTTGCTCACTTCGCCGACGTAGCCGGCGTCTTGACCGCCGACGAACAGCAAGTGCTCGCACGCCTTCTGAAGTACGGCCCCAGCGTTCCCGTTCAAGAGCCGACCGGCCGCTTGTTCCTGGTTCTGCCACGGTTCGGTACCATCTCGCCCTGGTCGAGCAAGGCCAGCGACATCGCCCGTAACTGCGGCCTTTCGAGCATCCAGCGCCTGGAGCGTGGTATCGCGTTCTACGTTGCCGGCCAGTTCAGCGACGCCGAGGCCGAGCTGATCGCCAGCAGCCTGCACGACCGCATGACCCAGATCATCGTCAGCCAGCTGGAACAGGCTGCCGGCCTGTTCAGCCACGCCGAACCCAAGCCGCTGACCGCAATTGACGTGCTGGGCGGTGGCCGCGCCGCCCTCGAGAAGGCCAACACCGAATTGGGCCTGGCCCTGGCCGAAGACGAAATCGACTACCTGGTCAACGCTTTCATCGGCTTGAAGCGCAACCCGCACGACATCGAGCTGATGATGTTTGCGCAGGCCAACTCCGAGCATTGCCGTCACAAGATCTTCAACGCCAGTTGGGACATCGACGGCGAAAGCCAGGAAAAAAGCCTGTTCGGCATGATCAAGAACACCTACGTGATGCACAGCGAAGGGGTTCTGTCGGCTTATAAGGACAACGCCTCGGTGATCGTCGGCTCCGTCGCCGGCCGCTTCTTCCCGGACCCTGAAACCCGCCAGTACGGCGCGGTGCAGGAACCGGTGCACATCCTGATGAAGGTCGAGACCCACAACCACCCGACTGCGATTGCCCCGTTCCCCGGCGCAGCCACCGGTTCCGGCGGCGAAATCCGTGATGAAGGCGCGACCGGCCGTGGCGCCAAGCCCAAGGCGGGCCTCACCGGTTTCACCGTGTCCAACCTGCAGATTCCGGGCTTCGAACAGCCGTGGGAAGTGCCGTACGGCAAACCCGAGCGCATCGTCACCGCACTGGACATCATGATCGAAGGCCCGCTCGGCGGCGCCGCGTTCAACAACGAATTCGGGCGTCCGGCACTGACCGGCTATTTCCGTACCTTCGAGCAGTCCATCACCACCCCGCGTGGCGATGAAGTGCGCGGCTACCATAAGCCGATCATGTTGGCCGGCGGCATGGGCAACATCCGTGAAGAACACGTCCAGAAAGGCGAGATCCTGGTTGGCTCCAAGCTGATCGTGCTCGGCGGCCCGGCGATGCTGATCGGCCTGGGCGGCGGCGCGGCTTCCTCCATGGCCACCGGCACCAGCTCGGCCGACCTCGACTTCGCCTCGGTACAGCGCGAAAACCCGGAGATGGAACGTCGCTGCCAGGAAGTTATCGACCGTTGCTGGCAATTGGGTGACAAGAACCCGATCAGCTTCATCCACGACGTCGGTGCCGGTGGCTTGTCCAACGCGTTCCCGGAACTGGTCAACGATGGCGAGCGCGGTGGCCGTTTCGAACTGCGCAACATTCCAAACGACGAGCCAGGCATGGCCCCGCACGAAATCTGGAGCAACGAATCCCAGGAACGTTACGTACTGGCGGTCGGCCCTGAAGACTTTGCGCGCTTCCAGGCCATCTGCGAGCGCGAGCGCTGCCCGTTTGCCGTGGTCGGCGAAGCCACTGCCGAGCCGCAGCTGACCGTCACCGACAGCCACTTCGGCAATAGCCCGGTGGACATGCCGCTGGAAGTGCTGCTGGGCAAAGCCCCGCGCATGCACCGTTCGGCGGTACGTGAAGCCGAGCTGGGCGATGATTTCGACCCAAGCACCCTGGAACTGGTCGACAGCATCGAACGCGTGCTGCACCACCCGGCCGTGGCGAGCAAAAGCTTCCTGATCACCATCGGCGACCGCACCATCACCGGCCTGGTGGCCCGTGACCAAATGGTCGGCCCGTGGCAGGTACCGGTGGCCGACGTTGCCGTCACCGCCACCAGCTTCGACGTCTACACCGGTGAAGCCATGGCTATGGGCGAGCGTACGCCGCTGGCCTTGCTGGACGCGCCGGCGTCGGGCCGCATGGCCATTGGCGAAACCCTCACCAACATCGCGGCCTCGCGCATCGGCAAGCTGTCCGACATCAAGCTGTCGGCCAACTGGATGTCCGCAGCCGGCCACCCCGGCGAAGACGCGCGCCTGTACGACACCGTCAAGGCTGTCGGCATGGAGCTGTGCCCTGAGTTGGGGATCACCATTCCGGTGGGCAAGGACTCCATGTCCATGGCCACCCGCTGGAATGAAGACGGCACCGACAAGAGCGTCACCTCGCCGCTGTCGCTGATCGTTACCGGGTTCGCACCGGTCACCGATATTCGCCAGACCCTGACCCCGCAACTGCGCATGGACAAGGGCACCACCGACCTGATCCTGATCGACCTGGGCCGTGGCCAGAACCGCATGGGCGCCTCGATCCTGGCGCAGACCCACGGCAAGCTCGGCAAGCACGCGCCGGACGTCGACGACGCTGAAGACCTGAAAGCCTTCTTCGCCGTGATCCAGGGCCTCAATGCCGACGGCCACCTGCTGGCTTACCACGACCGTTCCGACGGCGGCTTGCTGACCAGCGTGGTCGAGATGGCCTTTGCCGGTCACTGCGGCCTGAACATCGTGCTCGACAGCGTTGCCGAGGACGCTGCCGAAATCAACGGCATCCTGTTCAACGAAGAGCTGGGTGCGGTGATCCAGGTGCGTCAGGACGCGACTCCAGACGTGCTGGCACAGTTCAGCGCCGCTGGCCTGGCTGAGTGCGTGGCGGTGATCGGTCAGCCGATCAACAACGGCGAAGTGAATATCTCGTTCAACGGTGACACGGTCTTTACCGGCCAGCGCCGCCTGCTGCAACGCCAGTGGTCCGAGACCAGCTACCAGATCCAGCGCCTGCGCGACAACGCCGACTGCGCCGAGCAGGAATTCGACGTGATCCTGGAAGAAGACAACCCGGGCCTGAGCACCATGCTCAGCTTCGACGTCAACCAGGACATCGCTGCGCCCTACATCAAGAAAGGCATTCGCCCACAGGTTGCCGTACTGCGTGAGCAGGGCGTCAACGGACAGGTGGAAATGGCGGCGGCGTTCGACCGTGCCGGCTTCAATGCGATCGACGTGCACATGAGCGACATCCTCGCCGGTCGCGTTGACCTCAACGCGTTCAAAGGCCTGGTCGCCTGCGGCGGTTTCTCCTACGGCGACGTGTTGGGTGCCGGTGAAGGCTGGGCCAAGTCTGCCCTGTTCAACAGCCGCGCCCGCGATGCGTTCCAGGGCTTCTTCGAGCGCAACGACAGCTTCACCCTGGGTGTGTGCAACGGTTGCCAGATGATGTCCAACCTCAGCGAACTGATCCCGGGCAGCGAGTTCTGGCCGCACTTTGTGCGTAACCGTTCCGAGCAGTTCGAAGCCCGTGTCGCCATGGTGCAGGTGCAGGAGTCCAACTCGATCTTCCTGCAAGGCATGGCCGGTTCGCGCATGCCGATCGCCATCGCCCACGGTGAAGGCCATGCAGAGTTCGCCAGCGAAGAAGCCCTGCTCGAAGCCGACCTGTCCGGCACCGTGGCCCTGCGTTTCGTCGACAACCACGGCAAGGTCACCGAGAACTACCCGGCCAACCCGAACGGCTCGCCGCGCGGCATCACCGGCCTCACCAGCCGCGACGGCCGCGTGACCATCATGATGCCGCACCCGGAGCGCGTATTCCGCGCCGTGCAGAACTCGTGGCGCCCGGAAGAGTGGGATGAAGACGGTGCGTGGATGCGCATGTTCCGCAACGCCCGCGTTTGGGTGAACTAAGGCAATGTACAAGCTCGCCTTCTTCGTACCTGACAGCCACGTGGAGACGGTGAAAACCGCCGTCTTCACAGCCGGCGGCGGGCGCATCGGCGACTACGACAACTGCGCCTGGCAAGTGCTGGGGCAGGGCCAATTTCGCGCGTTGGACGGCAGCCAGCCGTTTATCGGGCAGGTGGGCCAAGTTGAAGTGGTGGAAGAATGGAAGGTTGAGCTGGTGGTGGCGGATGAGTGGATCGTGGCTGTTGTGGCTGCGCTCAAACTGAGTCACCCGTACGAAACGCCAGCGTATGAAGTGTGGCAGTTGGCGGATTTTTGATCTGTTGGCTGCATAAACAAGAAACCCGCTGGGCCCGTTTGGCCGGCGGGTTTTTTGTTGGCTGCGAGGGCCTCATCGGGAGCAAGCCCCCTCCCACATTTTGATCGGTGCCAGACTTGGCAATGCGGTCATATGTGGGAGGGGGCTTGCCCCCGATGAGGCCAAAACAGCCACTACCTCTCTAAACCCTGGCGCTGACGCCACCGCTTCCAGCTGGCGCACATTCGCTCGGCCACCCAGCGCATTCAGCCATTTCTCGGCCTCCTGCACATTACCGCCATGGCGCCCAGGGCTTTCAACTCAGTACGGCGCAGGGATCAGTTTCACCTGGTCACGAATGGCATCGATCAAGGCTGTCTGGTAGACAAAGCGCTGCTGCGCCATGTCCCAGCGATCAATGTAGAACATCCCCTGATCGTCCACCTGGATTGGGGTCGAGACGATTTCGCCGCTTCTGGATTTGTGCAGCAGGTTGGTTTCTGCCATCGACGGGTGCTCGACCAGAAAGTGCCCGGTAGCTTTCAGCCGTGTTCTGTCCAGCGGCACGAAGGCGGCCGGTTCATGCTTGCCGGGCACGCCGACGTTCAACGTAAAGTCACTGCGTAACGCCGTCCAGCGGGTTTCCAGGTTTGTCTCCCAACGGCCGGGGCGGATGTTGCTTGACAGGCTGGGCGCGACATCGCGGATATGCAGGCTTACAGCACCTTGCAGTTGGGCCAGGCCAGGCACTTGCTGGAAGGTGTTGGTGTGGCCGCTGCCGATGAACGCCACCCATTTGTGCGGACCATTTGCCGCCTGGTCAGCGTTGATGACGCGTGAGGCAAAGTAATTGAACATCTCGTTGCGGGCGTCGGAACCCGCGCCTTTTACGTGGTAGCTGGCGCTGCAGTCGAGCGCACGCACCCGAATGCCGTATTTATTGGCGGCCTGGATGACCTGTGAATAGGTATTGGGCCCGCTGTAGAGCGGCATGTGACCGACGTCCTGAGATCTTAGATAGCTTTGCAGGTTGCGCGGCATGTGCGCTGTTCGAAAGAACGTATCCAGGTCTGCCTGGTGCAGGTCGGTGAGCAGGTGCTCAACGTAGAGAGTTTTGACCTCCAGTGCCTTGAGTTTTTTCATGTGTTTTATAAGGAACGCCTTGCTGGACTGTGCCTCGTGGGCTTCACCAATGACCAGTCCGGGCAGCGTGCTCTTGTTGAGCGTTTCAAGGAAAGGCTCGGCCTGTGTTTTCGTACCCAGCGCGGAAAGATCCGGGCGGGCCGGTAGTTCATGGCTGCTCAGAAACTGTTTGGCATCCTTGTGCAGGCGTTCCCGGATGCTCTTGAAGGCAAAGAACGCCTCGCGCTGGCTTGGGCCTGGCACATAGTGTGTATCCAGGCCATAGGGCTGTTGCGACTGGGTGCGGATGCTGTCACGCAGGGAGGGGGCGATATCGTATTCGCTGTAATGCCCAACGGCGGGGAGTGCCGCCGCAGCGGATGGGCCTGGCTGCTCGACAGCCTTGTAGGGAGTTTGCATAGTCAGGCGGTAATCGCCTTTGGCGAGGGCATCACCGGCGATGTTTCCCGGACTGTCGACCCAGATGCCCACGGGCTGGTCGAGGCCCACATCTTCAACCCGCATAGCTACCGCCTTGTGCAGGTCGGCGAGCCCTGGCTTCTGATTGAAGGTGGTCATGCGCGCAGGATCGACCAAGGCAATCCAGCGCTCGTCCGGCAGGTCCTCGATATCGGCTTCCAGGACTTTGTGCGAGTAGAAGTTTCTCAGGGCGCTGTCTCGCGGTGTGGTGGGTGGGGTATCCCCCAGGCTCAGCATATCGTCCAGCTGGTAGGAGGTTGAGGCGTCCAGCGCCCGTACCTTCAAGCCTTTTTTCTGCGCCTCGTGAACCAGGCCCACGTAAGAGAACCTGGCGTCTTCGGCGAAGCCCAAGGCTTTGTCGATGGCTTTCAAGTGCTGTTTGATATTCCTCCAAGAGCCTCCACGGTTGAGCTTTTTCAGTTTTTCGCGGAAGACATCGTTGGGCAGGTACTCCACATACAAGCGTCTGAAGCCTTTTTTAATCAGGGCGTCCATGTTTTCGATCAACAGCTGTTTGCTGGCGATGGAACCCGGGACGGCGCCAATGACCAGATTGGGGTTGGCAGTGAACAGGGCGCTGTCGGTCAGCGCGGACACATCAGTCGTCACTTCGACGGCTGGAACCTCCACGCGAGGAGCTCCGAGCGGACGAGCGTTGAAGAAATCCTGTGCATCGTTGGTCAAGTGGTTCACTTGCTGTTGGTAAACCGTATGGGCTTTTTTCAGGTCCATGGCGGCGAGGTCCCGCATGAGCCCTGGATCATCCAACCAATCATCGGCAGCCGTGAGCATCTCCTTCGAGTTGGGGTTCACAACCGCCTGCATCTTGCCCTGGTACTTGGCCGGTATCTCATAGTTTTTCAGCCTGTCGGGAGACTCCGCGACTTTTTCATACTTCGGTGCACCACCTGTCACGCCGGTGCGTTTCCATACGCCTTGGGCATCGGGTGCGGCCAGGCGAGTGGTCGACACCAGTTTGCCGGTGGCCGGGTCCAGGCGATACAGCAAGTAGCGACCAATCGGATCAGGAGTCTTGGGGGCCCAGAGCAGTTCTCCATTAAACCAGGCGGACTGCATACCGGCAGGAGCGAGCGGGGTGGGTTCGAGCGGGCTGATCAGTTTTAACGACGGTGTGTTTGCAAGGCGTTTGGGAGGCTGGCTCAGGCGTTTCACTGAATCCAGTGCCGGTCGCAGGTCGGTGAATACCGCGCCGGCACTGTTGAGTAGATAACCCATGAAATGTTCCAGCGCTTTGGCGTTATCACCTTGATGATAAGCGTGCAGTGCCAGCATGCCATCCTTGAACGCCAGCAACAGGCCGGCACTCAGGCTCAGGATGGGGAATGGCGCGGTGGCGATGGCCGTAACCCATTCCACGCAGGTCCATAAGATTTCGGTGATCATGTGTGTGCGGTTGACGGTGGTGGCTGCCACATCGTCGATGATGCGTTGCAGCTTCATGTTGTACAGGTCTTTGCGTAGATCGAGCAGCGGCGCCTGTGCGTGAGTCGAGTCATACCGTGCGGGGCTGACAGTGGTTCTGTCCAGATGCTCGGGCAGTTGCTCCTTGGCCTTTTCCAGAAAGGCCTGGACCCTGATCCTGGATTGGGTGGGGACGCGCGCGATGAGGTACTGGATCATCCCCGGCGTTTTTATCAGCAGGTAGTTGAACAACTTGGCTTCGCGCCAGCGGATACCGTCCGGTGCATTGGGGGTATAGAGCAGCGTGGGATTGTCGCCATGGCTGAACAGGTAGGTGCCTATCACCCAATCGCCGTCGATCATCAGGCGGTGAATGGCATAGTCGAGACGGGTTTGCGCCGATGTACTGCCCATCGTTGCGATGCTGCGTTCCAGCCAGGGCAAGTCGACGCTGGCGATATGGCCCTGCAATTGACATTCAAGGGCTGCGTTCTGCATTTGCGTTTGGGCCAGGACCAGCGTGGCATTGCGCCGCAGGTCATAGTCCGGGCTGCCAGCGTTCAATAGCCTGGCCTTGATCTCGTTGGTATAGCGTTGACCGATCCAGACACCCGTGACCGAACGCGCGACATTTTCCGCCGTCAGCAGGCTGAGGTCTACCTTGTCCGGACCTTTGAAGCGTGCGGAGCGAGAAAATTTCTCGTCGAGGAAGCCGATGCCATCCGCATACCCATCGCGGTAGAGCTGGGTGTAGGAGATAGGCGCGGGTGTGGACGTGCCTTTCAACGAAGGCGGCGAGTAGGCCCACACAGTGTCAGGGTCGACCGCGTTGCGAGGGTGACCGAGCAGTGTGTTCAGACGTATCTTGGCCTGTTCATGCAAATAGTCGGTAAAGGTTGGGACGCTCGCTTCGGACAGCGGAAAGTCGTTATAGGTACGCAGCCCACCTTCGGCGTCCTCCGCCAGTTTCAGCAGTTTACGACGAGTGTCGGCAGGCGCGGAGCGGTACCAGCCTGGCGTACTGAACTCGTAGTCATCGACACGGGTGGCCAGTACATGGGCCGCCATGTCCTTGAGGCAATCGGCGTGACTGCGACTCGGACTGAAGGTGACTTCTTCGTGCTCAAGGTCCTGAGGCTTGAAGCTCAAGCCTCTGAGTACCTGCGTCATCGTGTTGCGAAAACGCAGGGCAACGCGGTTGATCAGGTAATCGGTCAGGGTGCCGGGGGGCGTTTTGATGCCGTTGTCCAGAGCCCAGCCGAGGACATGGCTCTGGCAGGCCGCATCACTGTTGAATGCCTGAAATTGTTGCTCACGCGCAGCTTCTGGCGTGCATAGCAGCACACGTATGACCACATCCTCGGCGTTGCGCTGACGCAGCACCCAAAGGTCCTGCAACTGGGCTTCATGCAGTGACACGGTCGAGGCGCTCAGGCCGGTACCGGTGCCTTGGCGCAGGCTTTGGATCAGGCTGTAGTCGTTCTCGCTGAGGTGACCTTGCAACAGCGCCGCATAGGCCAATGCGTTGATTCTGAGATCAAGCATGGCTTCGATGGCTCGGCTGACTTCAGGCTTGGAATGCATCTGTTTTTGCAGGTCGCCAAAGTCGATACGTGGTTGCAGCGTACCCAACTGTTCCAGCAGCCAGGCGGGCGTCAGGTGGTTGTACTCCTGCTCCAGCGCTGCGCCGTTGTAGGTCAGCGTGGTCTTTTTCAGGAAGTCGGAGTCGACGTTCTCATCGCCGGTATGCGGGCCGCGCAGGGCCAATTCGACCAGGCTTCGGTCGTGCTCATATTCGCCGATGGGGTCGAGCACACGGCGAGTGTTGACCTCTATCCGCTGCGGGTCGAGGTCGTGGATTTCCAGGTCGTCGCTCAAGCGTTCCAGCCATTGGTAACGAGCCAGGGCGTGGGGCGTGGTGACCGGCCCCAGCAAGTCCAGCAGGTGCTGTCGCGCTTCGTTATAGCGGCGCAAATGGTCGGCCAACGTCGTCCGGCGCGCCTCGTTGGCGCTGCGGTACCAGTCCGGCGCGCTGTGGCGCAGCCATCTGTCCAAAAGCACCTGGGCACGCCATTCAAAGCGAGCAGTAAGGTCGGGCAGGGCATCGGTAATGGCACGGTCCAGCGCGTCCATCAGCAGGCCCGCGTCGTTGTGAGGATTGTTGACCAGGCTCAAGGCCCGGTCGATGTCCTCGCCTCGTTTGGTGATCAGGGCGTTGTAGGTATGTTCGAACAGCGGCGCGTCGTCGATGGGGGCCAGGGTCAGTGGCCAGATCGCCTCTGGGGTGATGGCGTGGTAACGCACCGCAAGCAGGCTCAAAACTTCATGGCGCTCACCGGCGTTATCCAGGCGTGATCGCAACCGGGTATTCAAGTCGGTCAATGAGTCGAAGGTTTCGATGCCGCGTGACGGTGTGAACAACAGCACCCTGCCCACTGCCGCGTTGGCCGTCATTTCGCTCACCACGGGGCTGGATTTTTCGGTGAGGACAAAGGCCCCGGCCAGTTCGACGGTTTGGTCCTGGTACTCCATGGTCAGTGCGTACTGGCCGGGACGTTGCGTCGGGCCCAATGGGAGGCGATCGAGCATTGCTCGCTCTTGCGGGTGCAGCAGGCGGTCCATCTCTCCCAGGGCGGCCTCGTGGGTCAGGGCCGTGTAACCCGCTTCATACGTCATGAAGGATTTTTGGCTCTTGCCATCGATTTGCTCACGAAGATCAAGCGCCTGCAACCGGGTGTTCAGTGTGGTCTTGAGAACGCTCAGCAGCGTCTGCCCTTCAGGGCTGGCCAGGTTGCTGCGGGTCAGTGCCTGGTAAAGCGCACGGCCTTTGCGCAGGTACTGTTCGCGGTGCTGTTTCAACTGAACATTCAAGCGCTCCAGATAAGCCAACTCGGTGGATGCTTTCTGGTCCGGCAGCAACGGCGTATCGACCTTGAGCAGGTGATGGCCGATCAGGTTGAGCGAGCCTTTGATTTCATCAAAGGACGGGGGGGGAGTGGAAGTGCTCACGGGTACGGGCTCCATGCCGAGGGTAAGAACCCTCAGCATGGAGAACCGTGGTTGGGAGCAGGCCGTAAATAAGTAGCGGGATCAGGCGATGAAGCGTTAAGCGCCCGCGCCGATCTGCCGAGCACCGACCAACCGCTCCAACGCATCACCCAATCCCGGCGCCTTGTCACCAATCAACAGATGCCAAACGCCGCTGTCCAGCCGACTGACGCCCTGGCAACCCAGTGCAGTGAGATCAGCCTCTGACAACACCGAATCATCCCCCAACTCCACCCGCAATCGCGTCATTGCCACGGTTTCCAACTGCCGCACATTCTCTCGGCCACCCAAGGCGCTCAGCCACTTTTCGGCTTCCTGCACATCCACCGCCACCGGCTTATCCACAGGCGCAACCGTCACCGACGCACTGGCAACAAAAGACGGCATCGCCAACCGAATCTCATCGGCAATGCTATCCGCCATCGGGCCGACCACTACCTGCAAACTCCCACCATTGCCCGGCCGCACCACGGCCATGGCGCCCAGCGCTTTGAGTTCGGCATCCATCGCCTTGTTGCGGTCGAGCATGTCCAGGCGCAGGCGCGTGGTGCAGGCGCCGACGCTGAGCAGGTTGTCCGCACCTCCCAATGCGCGGATGTAAGCCGTGGCGCGTTGGTTATCGCTCATCGTTTCAGCCGGTGCCACCTGGATATCTTCACGGCCCGGTGTCTTCAGGTTGAAGCGGCGGATGCAGTAACTGAACACCGTGTAGTAGATCGCCGCATACGCCAGCCCCACCGGCACCACCAGCCAGCCGTTGGTGGATTTACCCCAGCCGAGCACCATGTCGATAAACCCACCGGAGAAGGTGAAGCCCAGGTGGATGTTCAGCATATTGGTGATGGCCATCGACAGGCCAGTGAGCACGGCGTGGATCAGATACAGGAACGGCGCCAGGAACATAAAGGCAAATTCAATCGGCTCGGTCACCCCGGTCAAAAACGAGGTCAGCGCCATCGACAGGAAGATCCCGCCCATCACCTTGCGGCGCTCCGGCATTGCGTTGCGGTACATCGCCAGGCACGCGGCGGGCAAGCCGAACAGCATCACCGGGAACATGCCGGTCATGAACTGGCCGCCCTTCGGATCGCCGGCAAAATATCGAGTCAGATCGCCCGTCACCACCGCGCCCGTCACCGGGTCGGTAAAGCTGCCGAACACGAACCACGCCATGTTGTTGAGGATGTGGTGCAGGCCGGTGACGATCAACAGGCGGTTGAACACGCCAAACACGAACGCGCCGAGGCTGCCGCTTTCCATCAGCAACACGCCGAAGCTGTTGATGCCGTGCTGGATCGGCGGCCAGATCAGGCCAAAAATCACGCCCAGTCCCACCGCCGAAAAGCCTGTGACAATCGGCACGAATCGCCGCCCGCCGAAGAACGCCAGGTACTCCGGCAGCTTGATGTCCTTGAAGCGGTTATACAGCCCACCGGCCATCAGGCCACTGGCGATACCGGCGAGCATGCCCATGTTGATGGAGGTGTCCATCACCTTGAGCGTGGAGATCATCACCAGATAGCCAATCGCCCCTGCCAGGCCGGCCGTGCCGTTATTGTCGCGGGCAAAGCCGACGGCGATGCCGATGGCGAAGATCAATGCCAGGTTGGCGAAGATGGCCTGCCCGGCGTCGTGCATCACCGCGATGTTGAGCAAGTCGGTGTCGCCCAGCCGCAGCAAGAGGCCGGCGATCGGCAGGATCGCAATCGGCAGCATCAGTGCGCGGCCCAGGCGTTGCAGGCCTTCGATGAAATGTTGATACATGGCGTGTCTCCCTATTCTTGTTGTTTTCAGCTCAGCGGCCAGTGGTGTTGACAGGCATGGCGAACGGCTTTGGCGCTGCTCAGGTCGAGCAATCCTTGGCTCAATTGCCGGCATTGCGCCGCGTCCAGGTGGCGGACGCGGTCCTTGATTTCGCCGATCTGCGGTGGGCTCACCGACAGCTCGCTGACGCCCAGGCCGATCAGCACCGGCGTAGCCAGTGGGTCAGAGGCGAGGGCGCCGCATACGCCGACCCAGCGCCCATGTTTCGCCGCACCGGCGCAGGTCTGGGCGATCAGCCGCAGCAAGGCCGGGTGCAGTGCATCGACGCGGGCGGCGAGGCCTGCGTGGTCGCGGTCCATGGCCAGGGTGTACTGGGACAGGTCATTGGTGCCGATGGACAAGAAGTCCGCATGCTCGGCCAGTTGCTCGGCCATCAGCGCAGCGGCGGGCACTTCGATCATCACCCCCAGTTCGGGGCGCTGGGTCAGTGCCAGCTCTTCGCACAATTGATCCAGGCGCTGGCGGATCTGCAGCAGCTCATCCACTTCGCTGACCATCGGCAGCAGTATGCGGCAACGCTGCAGCGGGCTGACTTGCAGCAGCGCGCGCAGTTGCAGGTCGAGCAGTTCCGGGCGTACCTGGGCCAGGCGAATGCCGCGCAGGCCCAGCACCGGGTTGGCTTCGACAGGCAGCGGCAGGTAATCGAGTTGTTTGTCGCCGCCCACGTCGATGGTGCGGATGATCACCGACTTGTCGCCCATGGCATCCAGCACGGCTTGATAGGCCTGGCGCTGCTCCTGTTCATCCGGCGCGGTGCGGCGGTCGACGAAGAGAAATTCGGTGCGCAGCAGGCCGACGCCATCGGCGCCGTTTGCAAACGCCAGTTGGGCTTCGGCGCTGGAGGCGACGTTGGCGGCGATTTCAATGCTCACGCCATCGAGGGTGCGCGCCGGCAATCGGGCCTGGGCCTGTTGCTGCTGGCGGCGGACTTTCTGCGCGTCACGAATCTGGTGGACTTCAGCATGGCGAGCATCGCTGGGCGCCAGTTCCAGGCGGCCATTGGCGGCGTCCAGCACCACGCGCTGGCCCTGGGGCACCTCGAGCAGCTCGGCACCCAACGCCACCACACAAGGCAAGCCTTTGCCCCGCGCCAGAATCGCGACGTGGGACGTGGCGCCGCCCTCGGCCATGCAGATCCCCACGGCATGCTGTTCGCTCAGTTGCAGCAGGTCCGAGGGGGTGAGTTCATGGGCGCTGACAATCGCTCCGGCGGGCAATTCGAAGTGCCAGGCTTCACCCAGCAGCGCACGCAATACGCGTTGTTGCAGGTCGCGCAGGTCGTTGGCGCGTTCGGCAAACAAGGGCTTGCCCAGTGCCAGCAATACCGCGCACTGGGCCTGGATCGCATCGCGCCAGGCATGGGTGGCGGCGCTGCCCTGAGCAATGGCGTCGGCAGCGGCTTGCAGCAATGCCGGGTCTTCCAGCAGCGCGAGGTGCGCGGCGAAGATCTCTTCTTCGTCGACGTTGTTGCGTTGGCGGGCGTGGTCCAGGGTGCTGCGGATTTCGCCGCGCACCTGCTCCAGTGCCGTGTCGAAACGCTGCTTTTGTTCGTCGGCCGAATGGTTACCGGTGTCTTCCGGCAGCTCAATGCCGGTCAGACGAAACAGCGGGCCGCACACCAGGCCGGGGGCTGCGCACACGCCTTGCAACACATCGGCTTCCACACTGGCGCGACGTGGTACGGCCGCCACTGCAGGAGCGTGGTGATCTTCGCGGATCGCCACGGACAACGCCGCGATCAACCCTTGCAGCGCCGCATCGGCATCGTTGCCACGGCAGGTCACGCGTACTTCGTCACCTTCGCCAATGCCCAACCCCATCAAGCCAATCAGGCTGTCACACGATGCCGACTTGTCAGCGAAGTGCAGGTGCGCCTGGCTGCTGAAACCCTGGGCGGTCTTGCGGATCAGCGCCGCGGGGCGCGCATGCAAACCGCCGCGATGGGTGATGCGTACGCTGGCGCTGGCTTCGGCGCTCGAGTTATCCACAGCCGCTTGGACCGGGGCGCTCGAACGCAGCGTCACCCGCATCAACGGCTCCCCGACCTTGACCGTGCTGAGCGGGCAGGGCGTCAGTTCGAAGCGGTCGCTGTTGGTCAGGATGATCAAGCTCACCAGGCTCTTGCACTGGCGCGCAATGCGGTCCAGATCAAATTGCACCAGCGCCTGGCCCTGGCTCACCCGCGCGCCTTCCTTTACCAGCAAGGCAAAACCTTCACCATTGAGTTCCACGGTGTCGATGCCGACATGCATCAGCACTTCGGCACCGTTGTCGGCGCGCAGGGTCAGCGCATGTCCGGTGCGGGCGACGTGGATAATCACCCCATCACACGGCGCGTGCAGGCAATCGTTCAATGGGTCGATGGCAATACCGTCGCCCATGGCGCCGCTGGCGAACACTTCGTCGGGGACGCTGCCCAGGGCCAGCACCGGCCCACTCAAGGGAGCGCTAAGGGTCAGTCGGTTATTGTTGTTGGACATGGGCACGGTACTCATCAGGAAAACACGGCAATCGACTCAGTGAGTGCGAGTGACTTTGCTCAGGTGACGGGGCTGGTCGGGGTTCATGCCCCGGGCCAGCGCCAGGCCTGCCGCCATCACGTAGAAACTCTGGATGGCCAGGATCGGGTCCAGGCTCGGGTGTTCGGCGCGGCTCAGGGTCAGGTCGCGTTCGGCGACATCGTCCGGCGCCGCCAGCAACACACGGGCGCCGCGATGGCGCATATCGGCGGCCAGGGTCAGCAGGCCGGCCTGCTCGGCGCCGCGTGGGGCGAACACCAGCAAGGGGTAGTCTGCGTCGATCAAGGCCATCGGCCCGTGGCGCACTTCGGCGCTGCTGAAGGCTTCGGCCTGGATCGCCGAGGTTTCCTTGAGCTTGAGCGCGGCTTCCTGGGCGATGGCAAAACCGGCACCACGGCCGATCACCATCAAGCGCTGGCTGCCTTTGAGCGCCTCGATGGCCGCGCGCCAATCCTGTTTGGCCGCGTCACGCAGGCCGTCGGGCAGCGCCTTGCAGGCTTGCAGCAGGTCGGCTTCCTGGTTCCAGTGGCCGACCAGCATCGCGCTGGCGCTGAGCGTGGCGATAAAGCTCTTGGTGGCGGCCACGCTGAGTTCCGGCCCGGCACACAGCGGCACATGGAACTCACAGGCGGCTTGCAGCGGCGAGTCTTCGGCGTTGACCATCGAGATGCTCAAGGCCCCGCGTTTGCGCAGCAGGCGCAGGCTGTTGACCAAGTCCGGGCTTTGCCCCGATTGCGAGAAACCAAACGCCACCTGGCCGCTGACCTTCAATGGCGCCTGCAGCAAGGTCACCACCGACATCGGCAGCGACGCCACCGGAATGCCCACATGCTGCATGGCCAGGTAGGCGAAGTAGCTGGCGGCATGGTCCGAACTGCCACGCGCAACGGTCATCGCCACTTGCGGCGGCTGGCGGCGCAGGCGACCGGCGACGTCTTCGAGTATCGGCTCCAGGCGTTGCAGTTGCGCCGCGACGGCGTCACAGGAGGCCAGCGCCTCTTCAAGCATTTTTGAAGTCAATGGCTTCTCCTTCGACCATTACGTCGGTGAGTGTCAGGGAGCGGTCCAGGCGCACGCAGTCGGCAAAGCTGCCCGGTTGCAGGCGACCGCGTTCTTCCAGGCCCAGGTAGTCCGCAGGAAATTGCGACAAGCGTTGTGAGGCTTCGCTGATTGGCAGGCCGATCTTCACCAGGTTGCGCAGCGCCTGGTCCATGGTCAGGGTGCTGCCGGCCAGGGTGCCGTCCGCCAGGCGTACGCCGCCCAGGCACTTGGTCACGGTGTGGCTGCCCAGCTTGTATTCGCCATCGGGCATGCCGGCGGCGGCGGTGGAGTCGGTGACGCAATACAGGCAGGGGATCGAGCGCAGCGCCACGCGCATGGCGCCGGGGTGTACGTGCAGCAGGTCGGGAATCAACTCGGCGTAGGTGGCGTGGGCCAGTGCGGCGCCGACGATGCCCGGCTCGCGGTGATGCAGCGGGCTCATGGCGTTGTACAAATGGGTAAAGCTGGTGGCGCCGGCGGCGAGGGCGGCGACGCCTTCTTCATAACTGCCCAGGGTGTGGCCGATCTGCATGCGCACGCCGCGTTGGCTGAGGGCGCGGATCAGGCTGTCGTGGCCGGCGATTTCCGGCGCAATGGTGATCACGCGGATCGGCGCCAGGCGCAGGTAGGCTTCGACTTCGGCCATCAAGGCGGTGTGGGCGAAGTTGGGTTGGGCGCCAAGTTTTCCCGGATTGATGTAGGGGCCTTCCAGGTGTACCCCGAGCACGCGAGCGCTGCCGGTAGGACGCTGCTCGCAGAAGGTGCCGAGCTGGCCGAGCACGCGGGAGATTTCGTCGACCGGCGCGGTCATGGTAGTGGCCAGCAGCGAGGTGGTACCAAATCGCACATGGGTGCGGGTGATGGTCTCGAAGGCCTCGACGCCTTCCATGATGTCTTTGCCGCCGCCGCCGTGCACATGCAGGTCGATAAAGCCGGGCAGCAGATAGGGCAGGTCGTTGTCGGCCGGATTGCAAGGCGTGCCTTCGATGGCGACGACCTTGCCGTGCTCGTGCACCAGGCGGCCGCGGATCCAGCCGCTGGGCGTAAGGATGTTGTCTTCGGACATGGGCAGTTCTCTAAAGCCGCGACGCGGCGGCAAGTCTTACCTACGCAGCTCTGCGACAAAGTCGTAGTAGTCGTTGCGGCAATAGGTGTCGGTGATTTCTATGGGGGTGTTATCCAGCGTGTAGCCGACCCGGGTCATCAGCAGCATGGCGGTGCCGGGGGCGATGCCCACCAGCTTGGCGAATTCATCCGATGCGTTGATCGCCTGTACATGCTGCAGGGCACGGACGATGGGCTTGCCGATACTGTCGAAGTATTCGTACAGCGAGCTGCCCAAAGCCTGCGGCTGTGGCAGCACCGAAGCGGGGACAGCGGTCATTTCAATGGCCATGACTGTGTCGTCGGCTTTGCGCAGGCGCTTGAGGCGCGCCACTTTGTCATTGGTCGACAGGCACAGGCGGATCAGTTCTTCATGGGTCGGCGGGGTGATGTCGCGTTCAAGCCATTGGGAGCCGGGCACAAAGCCCTTGAGGCGCAGCATCTCGCTGAACCCCGACAGGCGTGACAGCGGCTGTTCCAGGCGTGGCGTAATAAAGGTGCCGGAGCCCTGGCTGCGGCGGATCAGGCCCTGGTCAAACAGCACTTCCAACGCTTTGCGGGCGGTGACCCGAGAAATGCTCAACTGCTCGCTGAGCGCGCGTTCCGACGGCAGGGCTTGCTCGGAGGTCCACTGGCCGGCATGGATCGCCGCTTCGAGCTTGCGCGCCAATTGCAGGTACAGCGGCGTGGATTGTTTGTCGTCAGGGCGCAAGGCCAGAATGGGATTCATCTGTCAGGTTTCCGATGCGGTTATTGGAGTGTTGTCGCCCGGTATGGGTCGGAAATTAATACCACTTAAATACCATGTCAATGCAGCCTCAACGGTGCATTCAATGGATTAAGGCACCGCAACGGTGCCTGGCATCAAGTGGTATTAGAAAGGTCTTTATGCCGCACGCAACGGCGCAGCCCGTGCGGTGAACTGGTATTCACCGGCAGGTGCTGCTCGGGGCAGGAAATATTTTCGAATTATTTTACGAGTGGTCGCAGATCAGGGCCGAATCTCGATCAGGGTGCCGTCCTTGACCAGGCTCCAGACCTCACGCATATCCACATTGCGCATGCCGATGCAGCCGTCGGTCCAGTCCAGGGTGTGGAACCACTGTTCCGGGTAATCCTCGGTGTCCGGGGTGCCGTGGATCATGATCATGCTGCCCGGTTTGACCCCCTCGCGGCGGGCGCGGGCGGCGTCGCTGATGTTGGGGTAGGAGATGTGCATGGCCAGGTTGAAGCGTTCGCTGGTCTTGCGCCAGTCGATCCAGTAGAGGCCTTCGGGCGTGCGGCGGTCGCCCTCGAACAGCTTGTGGCCCTTGGGGTTTTTACCCAGGGAAATGCGATAGGTCTTGAGGGGCTTGCCGTCGTTGATCAGCTGCAACTGGTGGGCGGATTTGAGCACCAGGACTTTTTCGACGGGTTTGCCGCCGAGTGTTTCCACCGTGGAGGCCGAGGACAGGGTAGCGAACGACAGGCAGAGAAGAGCAAGCAACCAACGCATTGAAACGGTTTCCCTTTGGCGATGAGTGGCCGGCTTGTTATTGGGCGGGCTTGGACAGGGGTGGCACCGACTCGCTGCGCACCGGGAACAGCTGTTGCCGACGGTCAGCGAAGAAGCATTCTAAGGTACGCCCGACCGTGCGGAAAGCCAGCTCGGACCAAGGGATATCGGCTTCAGCGAACAGCTTCACTTCCAGGCTTTCCTGGCCTGCGGCGAAGTCCAGGTCGACCAGCTCGGCGCGATAGAAAATATGCACCTGGCTGATGTGCGGCACGTCAATCAGCGTATAGAGGCTGAGGTTGCGCACGCGGGCGCAGGCTTCTTCCAGGGTCTCGCGCATGGCCGCCTGGGCCACGGTTTCACCGTTTTCCATAAAGCCTGCGGGCAGGGTCCAGTAACCCAGGCGCGGCTCGATGGCGCGACGGCACAGCAGCACTTTGTCGCCCCATACCGGCAGGGTACCGGCAACGATATTGGGGTTCTGGTAATGAATGGTCGCGCAGTGATCGCAGACATAGCGCAGGCGTGCGTCGCCTTCGGGGATGCGTTGGGTAACCGGTTTACCGCACTGGCTGCAGAAGTTCATGCTGGGGTTCCTGGAGAGTGGGCCTATCTTGGCTTGGCAGGCAGGGCGCTGCAAGTTGTCGTTTAGCGACATGCCGCTGGTTTTGGGCTTGGGCGCCCGCCCGCTTTGGTGCATGATGCAAGGTAGCCAACAGACCGAGATGACTCATGCTGGACGAGCTACTTCGCCGGGTAAGCAATCACACTCCCCACACCCTGGAGACTGACGGGCGTTTCCCCGAGGCCGCGGTGCTGGTACCGATTACTCGCAGTGACGAACCCGAGCTGATCCTGACCCTGCGCGCCAGCGGCCTGTCGACCCACGGTGGCGAAGTGGCCTTTCCCGGCGGGCGCCGCGACCCCGAAGACCCGGACCTGATCTTTACCGCCCTGCGCGAAGCCGAAGAAGAAATCGGCCTGCCGCCGGGGCTGGTCGAAGTCATCGGGCCGTTGAGCCCGTTGATCTCCCTGCACGGCATCCGCGTAACGCCGTACGTGGGCGTCATCCCCGACTACGTCGAATACCTGGCCAACGACGCCGAGATCGCAGCGGTCTTCAGCGTGCCCCTGGATTTCTTCCGCCAGGACCCGCGCGAGCACACCCACCGCATCGACTACCAGGGCCGCAGTTGGTATGTGCCAAGCTACAGGTTCGGCGAATACAAGATCTGGGGGCTGACGGCTATCATGATCGTCGAGCTGATCAATCTGCTCTATGACGATGCCAAGATCAGCCTGCACCAGCCACCCAAGAGCTTCATCAATATCTAAGCCGTCGTTTGAATGGCAAGCCGTGAGGGACAACCATGAAATACCGTCTGGACGATGCCTGCGTCGAGACCCATACACAGAGCTGGGTGGCGCCCAATGCCACATTGGTGGGCAAGGTCAGGCTGGAGGAGGGCGCCAACGTGTGGTTCAACGCGGTATTGCGTGGCGACAACGAACTGATCCTGATCGGCAAGAACAGCAACGTGCAGGACGGCAGCGTGATGCACACCGACATGGGCTACCCACTGACCCTCGGCACCGGCGTGACCATCGGCCATAACGCCATGCTGCACGGCTGCACGGTAGGCGACTACAGCCTGATCGGCATCAACGCGGTGATCCTCAACGGCGCGAAGATCGGCAAACACTGCATCATCGGCGCCAATTCATTGATCGGCGAAGGCAAGGAAATTCCCGATGGCTCGCTGGTGATGGGCTCGCCGGGCAAGGTGGTGCGTGAGCTGACCGAGGCGCAGAAGCGCATGCTTGAAGCCAGTGCCGCGCACTATGTGCATAACGCGCAGCGGTATGCGCGTGACTTGGTCGAGCAGGAATAATGAGTGCAGTTGAAAGGCCTGTTGCCTCGCCCTGTGTGAGCATTTGTGCGCTGGACGATGACGATATTTGCATCGGTTGCCAGCGCAACGTGGATGAGATTACGCGGTGGAGCCGCATGGACAATGCCGAACGCCGGGCGGTGCTGGGGTTGTGCCATGAGCGGGCGGTGGCGAGTGGGGTGGTGTGGATGATGCCCAAGCGCTCGGGCGGCTGATCGATTGCTATCGGGGGCAAGTCCCCTCCCACACTTGAATGTATTCACAGATCAAAATGTGGGAGGGGGCTTGCCCCCGATGAGGCCCTCCCAAACAACACATTTCCAAATCTTATCCACAGGTCCATCCCCCATGCTCTTCCTGGTCGCCTACATCAGCAGCGTCGTGCTGATCAACTTCGCCTTTTCCACCGCGCCACACCTGGACGTCATCTGGTCCGCCTGGGGCGGCCTGGTGTTTATCCTGCGTGACATGGTGCAAACCCGCTTCGGCCACGGCGCGATCATCGCCATGCTGGCGGCGCTGGTGCTGTCGTATATCACCTCCGACCCGTCCATCGCCCTGGCCAGCGCCACGGCCTTTGCGGTGTCCGAGTGCATCGACTGGCTGGTGTTCAGCATCACCCGGCGCCCGCTGCACGACCGCCTGTGGATAAGTTCGGCGCTGAGCATTCCCCTTGATACGTTTATCTTCTTCGGCTTGATCGGTGCGCTGACGCCGGCCGTGGCGGGCACGGCGCTGGTGTCGAAATTCGCCGGTGTCACCGTGGTGTGGCTGATCATGGCCTGGCGCATCCGCCGGCGCGCCGTCGCCAACTGAGGCCAAGGTGTGCAGTTCATGTAAAATGCCGGCCTTTCTCCCCCTGATCCGCTCCCCTGAGGACTTGAGATGACCCGAATCGGAACTCCATTGTCGCCAACCGCGACCCGCGTTTTGCTGTGTGGCTGCGGTGAGCTGGGCAAGGAAGTGGTAATCGAACTGCAACGCTTGGGCGTTGAAGTGATTGCCGTGGATCGCTACGCCAACGCGCCGGCGATGCAGGTTGCACACCGTAGCCATGTGATCAACATGCTCGATGGCGCCGCGTTGCGTGCCGTGATCGAGGCGGAGAAGCCGCACTTCATCGTGCCGGAAATCGAAGCCATCGCCACTGCTACCCTGGTCGAGCTGGAAGCCGAAGGCTTCACCGTGATCCCGACCGCGCGTGCCACATCGCTGACCATGAACCGCGAAGGCATCCGTCGCCTGGCCGCCGAAGAGCTGGACCTGCCAACCTCGCCGTACCACTTCGCCGACACTTTCGAGGACTACAGCAAGGCCGTGCAAGACCTGGGCTTCCCCTGTGTGGTCAAGCCGGTGATGAGTTCCTCGGGCAAGGGCCAGAGCCTGCTGCGCAGCGCGGACGATGTGCGCAAAGCCTGGGATTACGCCCAGGAAGGCGGTCGGGCCGGCAAGGGCCGGGTGATCATCGAAGGCTTTATCGACTTCGACTACGAGATCACCCTGCTGACCGTGCGCCACATCGGTGGCACCACGTTCTGTGCGCCCGTCGGCCACCGTCAGGAGAAGGGCGACTACCAGGAATCCTGGCAGCCCCAGGCCATGAGCCCGATTGCCCTGGCCGAATCCGAGCGGGTTGCCAAAGCGGTGACCGAAGCCCTGGGTGGCCGTGGTTTGTTTGGCGTGGAGCTGTTCATCAAGGGGGATCAGGTGTGGTTCAGCGAAGTGTCGCCGCGCCCGCATGACACTGGCCTTGTGACCCTGATTTCTCAGGACCTGTCGCAGTTTGCGCTGCACGCCCGCGCCATCCTGGGCCTGCCGATTCCATTGATCCGTCAGTTCGGGCCTTCGGCGTCGGCGGTGATCCTGGTGGAAGGGCAGTCGACGCAGACGGCATTCGCCAACCTCGGCGCGGCCTTGAGCGAGCCGGATACGGCGTTGCGTCTGTTCGGCAAGCCTGAGATCAATGGTCAGCGCCGCATGGGCGTGGCGTTGGCGCGGGATGAGTCGATTGAAGCGGCTCGAGCCAAGGCGACCCGGGCTTCCAAGGCTGTAGTTGTAGAGCTGTAACCTCAGCTTGATCATTCCCACGCTCCGCGTGGGAATGCCTCTTGTGACGCTTTGCGTCATGCTTTGGGACGCAGAGCGTCTTGGGCTGCATTCCCACGCAGAGCGTGGGAACGATCAGTCAGGCCACCCTGTTCAAATCATTATCCCGCGTCTCTTTCAGGCACAGCACAGCAATCAGACTGAGCAACGCTGCCGCCGACACATACCCACCGACATAACTCAACCCGCCCATCGCCACCAGCTTGGTCGCGAAGAACGGTGCGGCCGACGCCCCCACGATTCCACCCAGGTTATACGCCGCCGACGCACCGGTATAACGCACGCGGGTCGGGAACAGTTCCGGCAGCAGCGCGCCCATCGGCGCGAAAGTCACGCCCATCAGGAACAGCTCCAGCGCCAGGAACAGCGCCACGGCCCAGGTTGAGCCGTGGGTCAGCAGCGGCTCCATGGTAAAGCCCGACAGGATTGCCAGGACCGCGCCGACAATCAGCACCGGCTTGCGCCCGTAGCGGTCGCTGGCCAGCGCTGCCAGCGGCGTCGCCAGGCCCATGAACAGCACTGCGAAGCACAACAGGCCGAGGAAGGTTTCACGGCTGTAGCCGAGGGTCGACACCCCGTAGCTCAGGGAAAACGCCGTGGTGATATAGAACAGCGCATAGCACACCACCATCGACGCAGCGCCCAGCAGCACCGGCAGCCAATGCTGGCTGAACAGTTCCACCAGCGGCACTTTCACCGGTTTTTCCTTGGCCACGGCATTGGCGAACACCGGCGTCTCGTGCAGCTTGAGCCGTGCGTACAGGCCCACCATCACCAACGCCGCGCTGAGGATGAACGGAATGCGCCAGCCCCAGCTGCGGAACTGCTCGTCGTTGAGGCTCATGGCCAGGATCAGGAACAAGCCGTTGGCCGCCAGGAACCCGATCGACGGGCCCAGTTGCGGGAACATGCCGAACCAGCCGCGCTTGCCCTTGGGGGCGTTCTCGGTCGCCAGCAATGCCGCGCCGCCCCATTCCCCGCCCAAGCCCAGGCCTTGGCCGAAGCGCAATACACACAACAGAATCGGTGCCCAGGCGCCAATGCTGTCGTAGCCCGGCAGCAAGCCGATCAAGGTGGTGCACACGCCCATCAGCAGCAGTGAGGCCACCAACGTCGACTTGCGGCCGATACGGTCGCCAAAGTGACCGAACAGCGCCGAACCCAGTGGGCGTGCTATGAACGCGATACCGAATGTCAGGAACGACGCGAGCATCTGCGCGGTGCCGGACGTTTGCGGGAAGAACACCGGGCCGATGACCAGTGCCGCAGCCGTGGCGTAGATATAGAAGTCGTAGAACTCAATGGCGGTGCCGACGATGCTCGCGGTGGCCACACGGGCCGTCGAGTTGGTCGGGGCGGCGGTTGCGGCCTCGTTGTTATAGGTGGTGCTCATGGCAGTATCCCGGATTGGTCATTGCGCGTTTGGACGCGGATTATTATTGGTCGAACACCCATGGATCAGGGTTTTGCGCGGGGTGGCTCGGGATGGGAGCAAACACCGCTCGGACAGGGTAAAGCGCTGCCTGGACGCGCTGAGTGCGGGTAGCACGCGGTCGGGCGGGGGCTTGGGTAAGCCGCAGGGATTATAGGAAGGGGTTTGGAAATACAACAAGTAGCTGGAGCGCCGCAAATCAAAATGTGGGAGGGGGCTTGCCCCCGATTGCGGTAGATCAGTTATAGATGAGCAGACTGATACACCGCCATCGGGGGCAAGCCCCCTCCCACATTGAGTTCTTGTGTGTCAGGAGGTTATGCGGCGACGGGCACGTGGCTGGTATGCCAGATCAGCACCTTGCTCACCCGGTTGTCCTCGGTCTCGAGGATTTCCAGGCGGTAGCGGCCTATTTTCAGGCACACCGCGCAGTCCGGAATGGTCTCCAGCGCTTCGGTCACCAGGCCGTTGAGGGTCTTGGGGCCGTCGCTGGGCAGGTGCCAGCCCAGGCTTTTGTTCAGTTCGCGGATCGAGGCAGCGCCGTCGATGATGTAGCGGCCATCGGGTTGGGCTTCGACATGGGGGTTATCCACAGCCTGGTCGCTTTCGAATTCGCCGACGATTTCTTCGAGGATATCTTCCAGGGTCACGATGCCCAGCACTTCGCCGTACTCGTCCACCACCATGCCCAGGCGCCGCTGCTGCTTATGGAAATTCAGCAGTTGCAGCTGCAGAGGCGTGCTCTCCGGCACGAAGTAGGGTTCGTGACAGGCGGCGAGCAGCGCTGCCTTGGTCAGGCTGGCATCGGGCAGCAGATGCTGGACCTGCCGGGTGTTGAGCACCGCTTCGACCTGGTTGATATCGCTGTGGAACACCGGCAGCCGCGTGCGCTGGGAGGTGCGTAGTTGCTCGATGATGTCTTCGATCGGGTCATCCAGGTTGATTCCGTCCACTTCGCTGCGTGGCACCAGGATGTCGTTAACGGTGATGTTGTCCAGGGCATGGATGCCCGGCATGCTGGGCATGCGCTCTTGGTCGGCGTCGTGCTGCGGCTCGTCGTCGTGGTCGGACGAAGGTTCGTCGCTCTTTTTCACTATGCCCGGCTTGCGCGCGAACGGGCGCAGCAACAGCAGGCTGATGCCATTGAGCAGCCAGGCAGCGGGATAGAGGATTTTCAGCGGCACGCCCAGCAGGGCGTTACCGAAGCCCAGTATGGCCTGTGGATAACGGGTAGCCAGGGCGCGGGGCAGGTAGTCGGCGAGGATCAGCAGCAACGCGCATGAGATCAACCAGCCGAGCCACGGCCCGTTCTGGGCCCAGGCATAGATCGCCAGCAGCGTGCAGAGAATCACGACGGCTGCACGACACAGGCTGTTGCACAGGATCAGGCTGTGGCGCGGGAAGCTCAGGCGCGCGGCGGCCTTGTCACCCTGGCGTGTGCCGGGGCGCAGGGCCAGCAGGTGTTGTTGCGCGGCTTCGATGGCGGTAAACAGTGCCGCCCATAAAATCAGCAGGGCAATTACGGCGAGCATCGGCCCAAGGGGCAAGTTGTCCATGATCGCCGCCCGTCAGATATGCAGGATGTATTCGCGAACCAGCTTGCTGCCGAAATAGGCCAGCATCAGCAGGCAGAAACCGGCCAGGGTCCAGCGGATGGCCTTGTGCCCGCGCCAGCCGAGGCGGTTGCGGCCCCACAGCAATACGCTGAACACCACCCAGGCCAGGCAGGCCAGCAAGGTTTTGTGCACCAGATGCTGGGCGAACAGGTTTTCGACGAACAGCCAGCCGGAAATCAGCGATAGCGACAACAAGGTCCAGCCGGCCCACAGAAAACCGAACAGCAGGCTTTCCATGGTTTGCAGCGGCGGGAAGTTCTTGATCAGCCCGGACGGGTGCTTGTGCTTGAGCTGGTGGTCCTGCAACAGCACCAGCAGCGACTGGAACACCGCGATGGTGAACATGCCGTAGGCCAGGATCGACAACAGGATATGGGCGAGGATGCCCGGCTCTTCATCGATCACCTGGACGGTGCCGGTGGGCGCGAACTGCGCCAGCAGCACCGTGAGCATGCCCAGCGGGAATAAAAGAACGAGCAGGTTTTCGACCGGAATCCGGTAGCACGCCAGCAGCGTCAGTGCGATCACGGCGGCGGCGATCAGGCTGGCGGCGCTGAAAAAATCCAGGCCCAGGCCAACCGGGGTCAGCAGGTGGGTAAACAGACTGGCCGCATGGGCCAGCAGGGCCAGCACGCCAAGGCCGACCAGCAGACGTTTGTCCGCTTTGGCGCCTTGGGCCAGACGAGAGCCCTGATAGAGAGTCGCAGCGGCATACACGATGGCGGCGGCGAGGCTGGGTAGCAAACTGGGTGACAAGGGGAGCATAAATCCTGATAGGCAAGCCCGAAAGGCGCTGAGTTTGGCACACACCTGCGCTGCACGAAAGACTCCCGGGCCAGACAGCGGGTGTGCATGGACGCAGTCTTCGCTATAATCCGCGACCTGCCCACGCCGCAGGCTCGCCGAGCGCTGTTTTTAATAGCGATTTACCACAGCCTGGGCCGCCATTACCTCGGTCTACCAATGCATTTCGATGAATAGGGCCTGAAAGGATCGCGCATGTTTGAAAACTTGACTGACCGTCTCTCGCAGACGCTGCGCCACGTAACCGGCAAGGCCAAGCTGACCGAGGACAATATTAAAGACACCCTGCGTGAAGTGCGCATGGCGTTGCTGGAGGCCGACGTGGCCTTGCCGGTGGTGAAGGACTTCGTCAACTCGGTCAAGGAGCGTGCGGTCGGCACTGAAGTGTCGCGCAGCCTGACCCCGGGCCAGGCGTTCGTGAAGATCGTCCAGGCCGAACTCGAAAGCCTGATGGGCGCGGCCAACGAAGATTTGAACCTCAGCGCCGTGCCACCGGCCGTCGTGCTGATGGCCGGCCTGCAAGGCGCGGGTAAGACCACCACCGCCGGCAAGCTGGCGCGCTTCCTTAAGGAGCGCAAGAAGAAGTCGGTGATGGTGGTATCGGCCGACGTCTACCGTCCGGCCGCGATCAAGCAGCTGGAAATGCTCGCGGGCGAAGTGGGCGTGACCTTCTTTCCGTCGGACCTGAGCCAGAAGCCGGTTGATATCGCCACTGCGGCTATTAAAGAAGCCCGGCTGAAATTCATCGACGTGGTCATCGTCGATACCGCCGGTCGCCTGCACATCGATGAAGAGATGATGGGCGAGATCAAGGCGCTGCATGCCGCGATCAACCCGGTCGAGACGCTGTTCGTGGTCGACGCCATGACCGGCCAGGATGCCGCCAATACCGCCAAGGCCTTCGGTGACGCACTGCCGCTGACCGGCGTGATCCTGACCAAGGTCGACGGCGACGCCCGTGGCGGTGCCGCGCTGTCGGTACGTGCCATCACCGGCAAACCGATCAAGTTCATCGGTATGGGCGAGAAGAGCGAAGCGCTCGAACCGTTCCACCCGGAGCGTATCGCCTCGCGTATCCTCGGCATGGGCGACGTGCTCAGCCTGATCGAACAGGCCGAAGCCACGCTCGATAAAGATAAGGCCGACAAACTGGCCAAAAAGCTGAAGAAGGGCAAGGGCTTCGATCTCGAAGACTTCCGCGACCAGCTGCAGCAAATGAAGAACATGGGCGGCCTCGGCGGCCTGATGGACAAGCTGCCGAACATCGGCGGCGTGAACCTGGCGCAAATGGGCAACGCCCAGGGCGCGGCAGAGAAGCAGTTCAAGCAGATGGAAGCCATCATCAACTCCATGACCCCGGCCGAGCGCCGCGACCCTGAGCTGATCAGCGGTTCGCGCAAGCGTCGGATCGCCATGGGTTCCGGCACCCAGGTGCAGGACATCGGCCGCTTGATCAAGCAGCACAAGCAGATGCAGAAGATGATGAAGAAGTTCTCCGCCAAGGGCGGTATGGCCAAGATGATGCGCGGCATGGGCGGAATGTTGCCCGGCGGCGGTATGCCGAAAATGTAAAGTATTCGAGCGCAAGCCTTCGCTTGCGCTCCGACCCACAGGGATGTGGGATCTCCAGCAAACCCGCCGTTGGCGGGCGCTGACTTGCCGTTTTAACCGACGGCTCTATAGCAGATCTGAATGGCACGCTGATAGGCGCCAGAAAAAGACATTTGCAAAAGTCCGGATATTCCTTAGAATATGCGGCCTTTCGGGCACCTATGCCCGCTGTGCATTTAGATTTGCAGCACCGACTACAGGAACGATGTTCACATGCTAACAATCCGTCTTGCCCTTGGCGGCTCCAAAAAGCGCCCGTTTTACCACTTGACCGTAACCGACAGCCGCAACCCGCGCGACGGTTCGCACAAGGAACAGGTTGGTTTCTTCAACCCTGTTGCTCGTGGTCAAGAAGTTCGTCTGTCCGTGAACCAAGAGCGCGTAGCCTACTGGCTGAGCGTGGGTGCACAGCCATCCGAGCGCGTTGCAAAGTTGTTGAAGGACTCGGCTAAGGCCGCAGCCTGAGCAATATGAACGCGACGCCAGCTGTTGCTGATGATTTGATCGTTATCGGCAAGATTTACTCTGTTCATGGCGTTCGCGGCGAAGTGAAGGTGTATTCCTTTACTGATCCGACTGAAAACCTGTTGCAGTACAAAACCTGGACGCTCAAGCGCGAGGGTAGTGTGAAACAGGTCGAGCTGGTCAGTGGACGCGGGAACGACAAGTTCCTGGTCGCAAAGCTCAAGGGTCTTGATGATCGTGAAGAAGCTCGTCTTCTGGCCGGTTATGAGATCTGCGTGCCGCGCAACCTGTTCCCTGAATTGACCGACGGCGAGTACTACTGGTACCAACTGGAAGGTCTGAAGGTTATTGATCAACTCGGGCAATTGCTGGGGAAAATCGATCATCTTCTGGAAACCGGCGCCAATGATGTAATGGTGGTCAAGCCTTGCGCTGGCAGCCTGGATGATCGCGAACGCCTGTTGCCCTATACCGGGCAGTGCGTGTTGGCCGTCGACCTGGCAGCGGGCGAGATGAAGGTGGAATGGGACGCGGACTTCTAAGCGTGGCTAATTTGCGCATTGAAGTGATCAGTTTGTTTCCCGAGATGTTTTCCGCCATCAGCGAGTACGGCATCACCAGTCGGGCGGTGAAACAGGGGCTGTTGCAGCTTACCTGTTGGAACCCGCGAGACTACACGACGGATCGGCATCACACTGTGGACGATCGCCCATTTGGCGGTGGTCCGGGCATGGTGATGAAGATCAAACCCCTGGAAGACGCGTTGGTTGAGGCCAAAGCCGCCGCCGGGGAGAAGGCGAAGGTAATTTACCTGTCCCCTCAAGGCCGTCAGCTGAAACAGGCTGCGGTACGCGAACTGGCAAATGAGGAAGCACTGATCCTGATTGCCGGCCGCTATGAAGGCATTGACGAGCGGTTTATTGAAGCTCATGTCGATGAAGAGTGGTCGATTGGGGACTATGTTCTGTCTGGCGGTGAGCTGCCGGCGATGGTCCTGATAGATGCGGTTACACGACTGCTGCCTGGAGCTTTAGGGCATGCGGACTCTGCGGAGGAGGATTCCTTCACGGATGGTTTGCTGGATTGCCCGCACTACACCCGTCCGGAGGTGTATGCGGATCAGCGTGTTCCCGACGTATTGCTAAGTGGCAATCACGCACACATCCGGCGTTGGCGTTTACAGCAGTCCCTTGGTCGGACCTATGAACGACGCGCCGATCTTCTGGAAAGCCGCTCGCTTTCTGGAGAAGAGAAGAAGCTGCTCGAGGAATACATCCTCGCGCGGGACGATAGTTAACAACGTATCGATGGTAGGTCCATTGACTTACCTTAGGAGCACAGCATGACTAACAAAATCATCCTTGCACTCGAAGCAGAGCAGATGACCAAAGAGATCCCTACCTTTGCCCCGGGCGACACCATTGTCGTTCAGGTGAAAGTGAAGGAAGGCGACCGTTCGCGTCTGCAAGCGTTCGAAGGCGTGGTAATCGCCAAGCGTAACCGTGGTGTGAACAGTGCTTTCACTGTTCGTAAAATCTCCAACGGTGTTGGCGTAGAGCGTACTTTCCAGACCTACAGCCCGCAGATCGACAGCATGGCTGTGAAACGTCGCGGTGACGTACGCAAAGCCAAGCTGTACTACCTGCGTGACCTGTCCGGTAAAGCAGCTCGCATCAAGGAAAAACTGGCTTAAGTCCAGCTTCCCGATGCAGAAAGAAGCAGCCTACGGGCTGCTTTTTTGTGCCCGCGATTCAAGGTCTGCGATAGGATCTGTCCGACCAGTCCCTTGCTTGAGTTCCCATGCCTGCCATTGACCACCCTTTGATTGATCGCTTTCTTGATGCGCTCTGGCTGGAGAAAGGCCTGTCGGACAACACCCGCCAGGCTTACCGCAGTGACCTGGCCCTGTTCAACGGTTGGTTGCAGGAGAAAAACCTGGAGCTGGCCAATGCCGGGCGTGAGTTGATCCTCGACCACCTGGCCTGGCGCCTCGAACAGCATTACAAGCCCCGTTCGACTGCGAGATTTCTCTCCGGAGTGCGCGGCTTTTATCGCTATTTGTTGCGCGAAAAGCTCATCGCAACCGATCCAACGCTGCAAATCGATATGCCGCAATTGGGCAGGCCTCTTCCCAAGTCTTTGTCGGAAGCTGACGTAGAAGCGCTGTTGGCTGCTCCCGATCTCAGTGAAGCCATCGGCCAGCGCGATCGCGCCATGCTGGAAGTGCTCTACGCCTGCGGACTGCGGGTGACCGAGTTGATCAGCCTGACCCTGGAGCAGGTCAATTTGCGCCAGGGTGTGTTGCGGGTGATGGGCAAGGGCAGCAAGGAGCGCCTGGTGCCGATGGGTGAGGAAGCGATTGTGTGGGTCGAGCGTTACATGCGCGATGCGCGCAACGAATTGCTCGGCGGCCGCCCCAGTGATGTGCTGTTTCCCAGCCTGCGCGGCGAGCAGATGACCCGCCAGACCTTCTGGCACCGCATCAAGCATCAGGCCAAGGTTGCCGGGATCGGCAAGACGCTGTCGCCGCACACTCTGCGCCATGCATTCGCCACGCACTTGCTCAACCATGGCGCGGATTTGCGTGTCGTGCAGATGCTGCTCGGGCACAGTGACCTGTCCACTACGCAGATTTACACCCATGTCGCGCGTGCGCGCTTGCAGGATATGCACGCCAAGCACCATCCGCGCGGCTGAAAAATCCCAATTTACCCTGCCACGGGCTGCCCTGCGGCCCAACTGTGGTAGGCTTTGTCGGTTCGCAAAGGCGACGGTCACACCCCCATTTTCCAATCGGCGTACCTGCACCGTCCCTGCATCTGCCTTCAGGAGTTCCCATGCGCTTGACCCAGATTATTGCCGCCGCAGCCATTGCGTTGGTTTCCACCTTTGCTGTCGCCGATGATGCGGCCGAGCAGGCCATTCGCAAGAGTCTGGTCAACCTGCAGCTCGACACCCCCATCGAAAGCATCAGCGCCAGCCCGATGGCCGGCCTGTATGAAGTCAAGCTCAAGGGCAGCCGCGTGCTGTACGCCAGTGCCGACGGCCAGTACATCGTTCAGGGCTACCTGTTCCAGCTCAAGGACGGCAAGCCGGTCAACCTGACCGAGAAAGCCGAGCGCCTTGGCGTGTCCAAGCTGATCAACGGTATTCCCGTGGCTGAAACCGTGGTGTACCCGGCCATCGGTGAAACCAAGACCCACATCACGGTGTTCACCGACACCACCTGCCCGTACTGCCACAAGCTGCACGCCGAAGTGCCTGCGCTGAACAAGCTGGGGGTGGAAGTGCGCTACGTCGCGTTCCCGCGCCAGGGCCTGGGCTCGCCGGGTGATGAGCAGTTGCAAGCGGTCTGGTGCTCGGCCGACAAGAAGGCGGCCATGGACAAGATGGTCGACGGCAAGGAAATCAAGGCGGCCAAATGCGCCAACCCGGTTTCCAAGCAGTTCGCCCTGGGCCAGTCCATCGGCGTGAACGGCACGCCGGCCATCGTTTTGGCCGACGGCCAGGTGATTCCGGGCTACCAGCCGGCACCACAAGTTGCCAAACTGGCACTGGGTGCCAAGTAAGTATTTATCGTCGAGCCTTTGACGAGCATGGCCCGCCGAACCGTCGGCGGGTCATTAATTGAGAGCCGCAGTTGTGCGGCTGTGTTCCACGGCCGACCTTGAGTCGGCCGTTTCATGGGGAGTTCTTCAGTGAAACCGGTCAAAGTAGGCATCTGTGGGTTAGGGACCGTCGGTGGCGGCACCTTCAACGTACTTCAGCGTAACGCTGAAGAAATTTCCCGCCGTGCAGGGCGCGAGATTGAAGTGGCTCAGATTGCCACGCGTTCGCCAAAGCCTCAGTTCGAAACGACCGGTATTGCGATTACCCACGATGTGTTCGCCGTGGCCACCAACCCTGAAATCGATATCGTCATCGAACTGGTGGGCGGCTACACCGTGGCCCGCGAGCTGGTGCTCATGGCCATCGATAACGGCAAGCACGTGGTCACCGCCAATAAGGCGCTGATCGCCGTGCATGGCAACGAGATCTTCGCCAGGGCGCGTGAAAAGGGCGTGATCGTGGCGTTCGAAGCAGCGGTGGCCGGTGGCATCCCGGTGATCAAGGCGATCCGTGAAGGCCTGTCTGCCAACCGCATCAACTGGGTGGCCGGCATCATCAACGGCACCGGTAACTTCATCCTCACCGAAATGCGCGAGAAGGGCCGTACCTTCGAAGACGTGTTGGCCGAAGCCCAGGCCCTGGGTTACGCCGAAGCCGACCCGACCTTTGACGTGGAAGGCATCGATGCGGCCCACAAGCTGACCATCCTGGCGTCCATCGCCTTTGGTATTCCGCTGCAGTTCGACAAGGCCTACACCGAAGGCATCACCAAGCTGACCACCGCCGACGTGAACTACGCCGAAGCCCTGGGCTACCGCATCAAGCACCTCGGTGTGGCGCGCAGCACCCCGGCCGGTATCGAATTGCGTGTGCACCCGACGCTGATCCCGGCCGACCGCCTGATCGCCAACGTCAATGGCGTGATGAACGCGGTGATGGTCAACGGTGACGCCGCCGGCTCCACCCTGTTCTACGGCGCCGGCGCCGGCATGGAGCCGACCGCTTCATCGGTGATCGCCGACCTGGTGGACGTGGTTCGCGCCATGACCAGCGACCCGGAAAACCGCGTGCCGCACCTGGCCTTCCAGCCGGACTCGCTGTCGGCCCACCCGATCCTGCCGATCGAAGCCTGCGAAAGTGCCTACTACCTGCGCATCCAGGCCCAGGATCATCCAGGCGTGTTGGCCCAGGTGGCCAGCATCCTGTCGGAGCGCGGAATCAACATCGAATCGATCATGCAGAAGGAAGTCGAGGAGCAGAACGGCCAGGTGCCGATGATCCTGCTGACCCACCGCGTGCTCGAACAGCATATCAACGATGCCATCCGAGCCCTCGAAGCTCTCCAAGGCGTGGTTGGGCCGGTCGTCCGTATCCGCGTCGAACATTTGAATTAATTCAGCTGCAAGCTATTAGCTGCAAGCTGCAAGTAAGAGCCTATTCGCTCTTGACTTGCAGCTTGCAGCTTGAAGCTTGAAGCCCAAACCGAAGGTTTGCCTCCTATGCGTTACATCAGCACCCGCGGCCAGGCACCGGCCCTGAATTTCGAAGACGTTCTGCTGGCAGGCCTTGCCACCGACGGCGGCCTGTACGTGCCGGAAAACCTGCCGCGCTTCACCCAGGAAGAAATCGCTTCCTGGGCCGGCCTGCCGTACCACGAACTGGCGTTCCGTGTAATGCGCCCGTTCGTCACCGGCAGCATTCCGGATGCGGACTTCAAAAAGATCCTGGAAGAAACCTACGGCGTATTTTCCCACAGCGCCATCGCGCCCCTGCGCCAGCTGAACGGCAACGAATGGGTGCTTGAGCTGTTCCACGGTCCCACCCTGGCGTTCAAGGACTTTGCCCTGCAATTGCTCGGTCGCCTGCTGGACTACGTGCTGGAGAAACGCGGCGAGCGCGTGGTGATCATCGGCGCCACCTCCGGCGACACCGGCTCGGCGGCCATCGAAGGCTGCAAGCACTGCGAAAACGTCGACATCTTCATCCTGCACCCGCACAAGCGCGTGTCGGAGGTGCAGCGTCGCCAGATGACCACCCTGTTTGGTGAGAACATCCACAACATCGCCATCGACGGCAACTTCGATGACTGCCAGGAAATGGTCAAGAACAGCTTCGCCGACCAGAGCTTCCTCAAAGGTACACGCCTGGTGGCGGTGAATTCGATCAACTGGGCGCGGATCATGGCCCAGATCGTCTACTACTTCCACGCGTCCCTGCAGCTGGGCGGCCCGGCGCGTTCGGTGTCGTTCTCGGTGCCGACCGGCAACTTCGGCGACATCTTCGCCGGCTACCTGGCACGCAACATGGGCCTGCCGATCAATCAATTGATCGTCGCAACCAACCGCAACGACATCCTGCACCGCTTCATGAGCGGCAACCAGTACGTCAAGGAAACCCTGCACGCCACGCTGTCGCCGTCGATGGACATCATGGTCTCGTCGAACTTCGAACGCCTGCTGTTCGACATGCACGGTCGCAATGGCGCGGCGCTGGCCGAGCTGATGAACAGCTTCAAGCAAGGTGGCGGTTTCAGCGTCGAGCAAGAGCGCTGGACCGAAACCCGCAAGCTGTTCGACTCCTTGGCAGTGGACGACGCGCAGACGTGCGAAACCATCGCTGAAGTCTATGCCCAGACCGGCGAGCTGCTCGACCCGCACACCGCCATCGGAGTGAAAGCCGCCCGCGAGTGCCGTCGCAGCCTGGATATCCCGATGGTGATCCTGGGCACCGCGCATCCGGTCAAATTCCCGGAAGCGGTGGAGCAGGCCGGTGTTGGAAAGGCCTTGGAGCTGCCCAAGCACCTGACTGATCTGTTTGAGCGCGAAGAGCGTTACACGGTGTTGGCTAACGACCTGAAGACGGTGCAGGCGTTTGTCAGCCAGCATGGCAATCGAGGTAAGCCGCTGTAAGGCGCACCACATAGACAAAAACGCCGCTTCCCTTCCCAGGGTCAGCGGCGTTTTTTTGTTTCTGGCAGGCCCGCCAGTCATATCGTCTACGTGAGTAGCTTGTGGGCCAGCGCCATTACCGTGCCAACAGCCGTAAAGAAGCCTATTGCGATGCCCACGGGGTACCAGAAGATCTCACGGGTTATCTTGTGGACTTCAGCATTGAACTTGCGTTGTTCGGCATAGATGCGTGATATGTCCGCGTGAATTTTCTCGATCGAAGCTTGTTGTTCATTTTGTTCCAGCATCCTCTTCATCCTTTGTGATAAGGGCCTTATGACATGCACTCTGCCCGCACGGCAGGGTGATCAGCGCTCACCGAGTATAGGATTCACTCCTGGCCTGCGCGCTCGGCGTACCCCAGAACCGCAACCCATTGCGTAAGCAGTTATGTGCTGCCGTTTTTTACCTGTCATGTTGCAAGCGCATGCTGGATACGTCATCCCCGCACAACCCTTGAAAGACGAAAAAGCGAACTTTCCTACGTTACGACCGGTCACTTAGGAGAGATGCAGCACCCGTTGAAACGATTGTTCCCGAACTATTGAGTGGTGATCGAGATGGAAAGTATCAGCCTGTTGCTCGAAGAAGCACTGAGCCCTTATCTGGTTACGCTGACCACCTCTGGTGTGCAGGGCGAATGCCTGGTGACCGTGAAGAACCCCGGTGGCGCCATCATGGTCGAGCGCGAAGTCAACCGCGCACAGCTGACCGACAAGCGCGCGCTGGTGGATGTGGTGGATTGTCTGCTGCGCGATTTGAAAATCGCTGAAGGTCGACTCGAGCCCTCGGTCATCGCAGCCTTGCGAAATGCCGCCATGACACGAAACCCGGTCTGCGCATGAAGAATTATTTATCCTTCGAAACTTCCTACAACACGGCCGGTCAGAGTTTGTAACAGCAAGAGCAAACATTGTGCTCCGGTGTTTGTGGCTTGTTGTACTGGTCTTTGTAGATCACGTTTAACCCCGAGTTGTCTCCCCACTCCTCGGGGTTTCTTTTTGCCTGGGATTTGGCACAGCGCGCCCTGCGAACGCAAACGGGTCATGCTGTCGCGCAGTATTCGTTGAATGCCCTCGCCATCGGTTAGACTGGTCGCCTTTCCTTGTCCTAGAAGCCCGTTCATGGCCCAGCCGTCCACGACCTACAAATTCGAACTCAATCTCACCGACCTCGACCGTTCGGTGTACGAGAGCGTCAAACAGACCATCGCCCGTCACCCTTCGGAAACCGAGGAGCGCATGACCGTGCGCCTGCTGGCCTACGCCCTCTGGTACAACGAGCAATTGGCGTTCGGCCGTGGTTTGTCGGACGTCGACGAGCCGGCCCTGTGGGAAAAGAGCCTGGATGACCGGGTATTGCACTGGATCGAAGTCGGCCAACCGGATGCCGACCGCCTGACCTGGTGCTCGCGCCGTACCGAACGTACCAGCCTGCTGGCGTATGGCAGCCTTCGCGTGTGGGAAGGCAAGGTCGTGCCGGTGGCGAAAAACCTGAAAAACGTGCACATCGCTGCCGTGCCCCAGGAAATCCTCGAGGTTCTGGCCAAGGACATGCCTCGCGTGATCAAGTGGGATGTGATGATCAGCGAAGGCACGATCTTCGTCACCGATGACCGTGGCCAGCACGAAGTGCAGCTGGAATGGCTGGTTGGCGGACGTGATTGAACATTTGGGAGGGGGCTTGCTCCCGATAGCGGTGGATCAGTCACACCATCATTGACTGACCCTCCGCTATCGGGAGCAAGCCCCCTCCCACATTTGATCTTTGTTGAATTTTGAATTGTCGTTTTAACCCTTGTATCAGTAGAGAAGTTATCCCCACCGTATGCGTATCGAACCCCGTCCCTTGCCCGCCGTCCTGCCTTTCCTCGGTGAATTGCCACCGCTGCTGACCCGTCTCTACGCCGCGCGCGGGGTGCAATCGGAAGCCGAGCTGGACAAGAGCCTGGCGCGGTTGATTCCCTATCAGCAGCTCAAGGGCATCGATGCCGCTGTCGACCTGCTGGTGACGGCGCTGGAGCAGCGCCAGCGCATCCTGATCGTCGGTGACTTCGACGCCGACGGCGCCACCGCCAGTACCGTCGGCACACTGGGCCTGCGTTTGCTCGGTGCGGCCCACGTCGATTACCTGGTGCCCAACCGTTTCGAATATGGCTACGGCCTGACGCCGGAGATCGTGGCGGTGGCGCTGCAGCGCGAGCCGCAGTTGCTGATCACCGTGGATAACGGCATCTCCAGCGTCGAGGGCGTGGCGGCGGCGAAGGCGGCGGGGTTGAAGGTGCTGGTGACGGATCACCACTTGCCGGGCGATGAACTGCCGGCGGCGGACGCGATCGTCAATCCGAACCAGCCGGGCTGTACCTTCCCCAGCAAGGCGCTGGCCGGTGTCGGCGTGATCTTCTACGTGTTGATGGCCCTGCGTGCGCGCTTGCGCAGCCTGGGCTGGTACGACAACAGCCCGCAGCCGAACATTGGTGAGTTGCTCGACCTGGTGGCCCTTGGCAGCGTTGCCGACGTGGTGCCGCTGGACGCCAACAACCGCATCCTCGTCCATCAGGGCCTGGAACGTATTCGTGCTGGTCGGGCGCGGCCGGGGATCAAGGCAATCCTTGAAGTGGCCAAGCGCGACCATGCCCGTATCACCTCCACCGACCTCGGTTTTATCCTTGGCCCGCGCCTGAATGCGGCCGGGCGCCTGGATGACATGAGCCTGGGCATCGAATGCCTGCTCACCACGGACATTGCCGCCGCACGGGAAATGGCCGCGCAACTGGACGGCATGAACCAGGATCGCAAATCCATCGAGCAAGGCATGCAGCGCGAAGCCCTGGCCCAGCTCAAGGATTTGCCGGTCGAATCGATGCCGTACGGCTTGTGCCTGTTCGACCCGGAGTGGCACCAAGGGGTGATCGGGATCCTGGCGTCGCGCATGAAAGAGCGCTATTTCCGTCCCACCATCGCCTTTGCCGATGCCGGTGATGGCCTGCTCAAGGGCTCCGGGCGTTCTGTGCCGGGCTTTCATATCCGCGACGCGCTGGCGGTGGTTGCCAGCCAGCATCCCAACCTGATTGCCAAATATGGCGGTCATGCGATGGCGGCTGGCCTGACCCTGCCCGAAGCGAATTTTCCGTTATTTGCGCAAGCCTTCGATGCCGAAGTGCGTCGGCAACTGCGCGAAGAAGACCTCACCGGTCGGCTGCTCTCCGACGGCACCCTGGCGGTGGAAGAGTTTCACCTGGAGTTGGCCCGCGCACTGCGCCATGCCGGCCCGTGGGGGCAGCACTTTCCCGAGCCATTGTTTCACGGCGTGTTCCAGTTGGTGGAGCAGCGAGTGGTCGGCGAGCGGCACTTGAAGGTGGTGCTCAAGAGCGAATGCGGCTCGGTGAAGCTCGATGGCATTGCGTTTGGAGTCGACCGTGAAGTCTGGCCGAACCCGACGGTGCGTTGGGTGGAGTTGGCCTACAAGCTGGACGTGAACGAGTATCGCGGGAATGAAACGGTGCAGTTGATGATTGCGCATATCGAACCGCGTTAGATCCAACTGACACCGGGATATAAATGTGGGAGGGGGCTTGCTCCCGATAGCGGTGGATCAGTCACAGCATCATTGGCTGACAGTCAGCTATCGGGAGCAAGCCCCCTCCCACATTTGGTTGCGTGTACAGCCTGGAATTACTCGGCTTTGGCCTGATGCTTGACGATGATATCCACCAGCCGCTTGGCCAGCGCCGGATAGTTTTCATCGAAGTGATGCCCGCCGGGCAGCTTGATGGCTTCGCCCACGGCGGTCTTGTCGGTGCAGCCGCTCTCGTCGACTTCCTCGGCGCCGTAGATGCACACCACCTTGTCTGCTGGCAGCTTGGCCATTTCCGGGCCGGTCGCGGCTTCTTTGCCGGCGTTGCCCAGCCAGCCTTCCACTTCGATCTCAAAGCTGCCGGTGCGGGCGAAGGCCAGCAGGATGATTGCGTCGACCCGTTGCTGTTCGTTTGCCGGCATGCGGTTGTAGATGGCCGGCAGCACGTCGGCGCCAAACGAATAACCGGTCAGCACGAAGCGCTTGGTGCCCCATTTCTGCCGGTAGTGCTGCATCAGCTCGGTAAGGTCCTTGGCGCTTTGTTCCGGGGTCTTGTGCTGCCAGTAATAGCGCAGGGTGTCGATGCCGACCACCGGGTAGCCGATCTTCGCCATCTCGCCGGCCACGTCGCGGTCCAGGTCACGCCAGCCGCCGTCACCGGAGAGGAACAGGGTCACGGTGTCCTTGGCCTGGCCTGCCGGCACTTCCACCACCGGAATTGCCAGGCCGCCGTTGTCCGAACCTACCAGTTGCTTGCGCAACTCGTTGTTCAGCACTTGCGGGTAATGAATGTCGTAGTCGCTGATGCTGGTGGTGGCACGCGGTGTGTCGCGTACGAAACTGGCGCTTTCATCGTCAGGGTTGTCGTTCCACGCCACCAGCCAGTTGCCATGGGCGGCGGTTTTCGGCAGCGGGTCGTTGCAGCCTTTCTGTTTCAGGGCGAAGCCGACGGAGATGGCGTTGGCCTTGTCGTCGGTCTGTGTGGCCAGCCAGCGCCAGGCGAGCGCCGCGCCAGGGCCGATGCCGCTGACCAGGGTCGCCGGGCCTTTGAGTTGGCCCAGGGCGCTTTGCAGCGCCTTCTCCTGCAGGGCGCAGTCATCTTTAGGCAGCACCACTTGCACGATCTGCGCCGAGCCGCCCTGGCTCAGAGCGACCAATTGGCTGTCGGTGAGGGTTTCGTCGGCCATCACGGCTACCGCCACGCGGGCTTTGGCGGTGCTCGCCGGGGTCACGCGGGTCATCGTCGAACCGTCGGTCTGGGGCAATTGCTCCAGGGTCGGCTGTGGGGCAGGGCGGTTCCAGTACCAATAGCCGCCGCCCAGGATCAGCGCGAGCAGCACAACAAAGGCCAATACATACCGCCAGGAGCGTCGAATCATCAGCGTTTCACCAATCCAGTCAAGCCGCCCGCGATCAGGGCGGCGGTGTCGGCCAGTGCCACCAGCGGATCAAGTCCTGCGGGCACGGCCATATAACGGGGTTCCCAGTCAGGCTGGAACTTGTCTTTGAAGCGGCGCAAACCTTGAAAGTTATACAGTTGCTCGCCACGGCGGAACACCATCGAGCCCAAGCGTTGGGTCAGTGGCGCGCCACGCCGTGGTTGCAGGCCTGACAACGGCACCATGCCGAGGCTGAATCGGGCGTAGCCGTGGTTTTTATAATGTTGAATCAGGCCGACCATCATGAACTCCATAGTCAGCTTCGGGGCGTCCGGGTGGGCGCGCATCAGGTCGAGACTGGCCAGGTCATGGTTGTACGTCTCGAGCAGGTTGGCGAAGGCCACCGGGCGCCCTTCGAAGCGAATGATCGCAATCCGAAAGTGCTTAAGGTAGTCGTCGCTGAAGCGGCCCAGGGAGAAGCCTTTTTCACGCACATTCTTACCGGTAAGCCAGGCGTCCGAGATAACTTTTAATTCATCCATCGGCGCCGTGCCCGGCTCGCAGATCTCCAGGGACAGGCCGTCCCGGGTGCCACGGTTCCAGGTGTAGCGCAAATCCTTCATCTCTTTGCCCTTGGCTTCCAGGTCAAAGCGTTTCAGGTCGACCCGGGCTTCTTCGCCCAGCTTGATCGCGGTGAGGCCGATATCCATGTAGTACGGCAGGTTCTCGGCGCGCACCTGATAGAACACCGGCCTTGCGTGGTGAATGTCGCACAGGTCGCGGAACTGCCAGATCATCTCGGCGCGCGGTTGAGTCGGGCCGATTGGATCATACAGCGCCACCAGGCTGCGCCCGCGACGGGCGTACATCAGGAAGGCTTCATCGTTGGGGTGGAACAGCAACGCCTTGTCGCCGGTCAGCGCCAGGCCGCCGTCGGGTTGGGAAGAGGCCATCAGGATCTTGCTGGCGCGTTCCAGCTCATCCGGGGTCGGCAGGTGGATCACCGGGCGCGCAGTACGCAGCAGCCAGGTCAGCGACACGATCACCAACAATACGGCGGCACCCAACAAGGAACGCAAGCCGCGCGGGGCGTTGGCATCGAGGGTGAACTGCCACCAGAGTTGATGGCTGTAAGGCACATCTTGATAGGCAAACAGCAACAGCCAGATCGACGCGCCCAACACGCAGACGCTGGCCACCAGGTACAGCGGCGAGAAGGGCAGTTCGGTCAAGCGGCTGGCGCGGTAGAACGAGCGCCGGAAGATCGCCAGCAGCACGGCGGTCATGGTCATCAGGCTGGCTTCTTCCCAGTCGAAGCCTTTGAGCAGTGAGAGCAGGGCGCCGACCAGCAGCAACACCATGGTCAGCATCCAGGCGGCTGACAAACGTCGACGCAGGCCTTGGGCCAGCAATAGGCACAGCACACCGATCAGGCTGGCACCGAAGTGCGACGCGTCAATCAGGCGGTGGGGAATCAGGAAGCCGATGTTTTCCAGGCGTGAATCGATCTCCGGCGTGGCGCCGGAAAACAGCAGGACCACGCCGGACAAAAAAACCAGTACGGCCAGCACCGGTGCCGCAAGGCCGGACGCGACGCGCAGGCTCTGCTGAGTCTGGAACAGGCGCTGGGCCTCGTTGATCAGCAGGAAGATACAGGCGATCAACAGCGGCAACACCACGTAGATCATCCGGTATAAGAGCAGGGCCGCAGCCAGTGGCGCAGCGCCGAGTGTGTCGGCGAAGGCCGCCAGCAGGATCGCTTCGAAAACCCCTACGCCTCCCGGTACATGGCTGAGCACGCCGGCGGCCAGGGCCAGCAGGTACACCAACAGGAACGGGCCGAAGGGCGGTGCTTCGGGCAGCAGCAGATAAAGGACAGCGGCTGCGGCGGCGACGTCCAGCGCGGTGATGACCAATTGCAGGAACGTCAGGCGACGGCCAGGCAGGCGCAGGGTGCGGCGCCCGGCCTTGACCAGCAGGTTATCCGGGTAGGGTTGTTCCGGCAGGCGACGGCGATAGATACCGATGCACAGCATGGCCGACAACAGCAGCACCGCACCGGCGACACCGCCCAGCAGGCTCTGCGGTAAATGCAGGTAGGTCGATGCCGCCGGCAGGTTGCTCAGCGTGGCCAACGCGGCCAGTGGCGGCAGCGCGCAGCCCAGCGCCAGGCTGGCGAACACGGTCATGTGGGCGACTTCCGACGCACCAATGCCGTGGCGTGCATATAAACGGTAGCGCACCGAGCCGCCCGAGAGCATCGACAGGCCAATGGCGTTGCCGATGGCAAAGGCAGTGAAGCCGCCCAGGGCCAGGGTCTTGGCCGGCAGTTTCACGCCGGCGTAACGTGCGCCGGAAAATTCATAGCCCAACAGAATGATGAAGCCGGCCACCGCTGCCGCGAACGCGCCGAGCAAGGCCGGTTTAGGCACCTCCAGGATCGAGTCGTGGAGCGCGTAGAGGTCGAGTTCCAACAACAGGTGTCGGCAGGCGATCAGGGCAATTGCAAACAGCAGCAACGTAACGGCCAGGCCGATGGGCTGACGGTATTTGCTCAACAGATCCAGCCAACGCAAACGAGTGGGAGCGATCGGTTGTTCCGCTGTGACAGTGTCGTGTGGTTCAGACGAGTTGGCGCGCATCAATCACCTCGTGGATTGTGCGCGACAGGATGGAGGTATCCAGCCAAGTTACCAATCCCTATGGACAAAATAATTACAAATATTAACGCGGATCACCGAGTGCGGCGACTGCGGCCATTGGTCGTAGAGGGTAGCGCTTGAGCATCGAGCATAGCGTGCAATGGGATGGACTCTACAAACCGTCTACGGTTTCATGAAAGATGCCATGCCATTGTTTCAGAAGAACTTTTTCACCGGATACAAAAAAGGCCACTCTTTCGAGTAGCCTTTTTTGATGTTTGGTTGCGGGAGCCGGATTTGAACCGACGACCTTCGGGTTATGAGCCCGACGAGCTACCAGACTGCTCCATCCCGCGTCTGTGGGCGGCATTCTACAGTCCAGCGACGAGGTGTCAACCGTTAATGAGTCGATGGCTCAAATTAACGCTGATTTATTCAAAATCAAGGCCTTGGCACCTCCGTTGTAGGAGCGAGCTTGCTCGCGAAAGGCGTCGAGGATAACGCAGCGCTTCAGGTAGCCAGCGGTGTGTTGAAGTTTTTCGCGAGCAAGCTCGCTCCTACAGGGGAGGGAGGTAAAACAGGCGCGCACAAAAAAGGCCACTCTTTCGAGTAGCCTTTTTTGATGTTTGGTTGCGGGAGCCGGATTTGAACCGACGACCTTCGGGTTATGAGCCCGACGAGCTACCAGACTGCTCCATCCCGCGTCTGTGTGTCGGCATTCTACAGAGGATCGCGAGTGTGTCAACCCGAAAATGGAAGAAAAGCGCTTGTGGTTCAATTGCTTAGCTCTCCAAGGCGAGCGTGGTGGGGGCGCGGAGCCAGTCGGGCCGAGGCTTTCAGCTCTATTGGAGGGCCGAATTCGATTGAGAAAACAAATTCATCTGCGATATTTCGTACCGCTCAGACAGAAGATTCAAACTACTGGTGCTATATACAGGGGTGAATGCGATACTGGCCACCCGTTGGTTCACACCCCGTTTATATGACGCAGCGCAAAATCATCCACGTCGACTGTGATTGCTTCTACGCCGCCATCGAGATGCGCGACGACCCGAGCCTGGCGCAAAAACCCTTGGCTGTCGGCGGCTCGGCAGACCGGCGGGGGGTGATCGCTACGTGCAATTATGAAGCGCGGGCGTATGGGGTGCGCTCGGCGATGTCATCCCGTCACGCGTTGAAGTTGTGCCCGGACCTGACGATCGTCAAGCCGCGCATGGATGCCTATAAAGAAGCATCGAAGGAAATCCAGACGATCTTTCGCGACTACACCGACTTGATCGAACCGTTGTCGCTGGATGAAGCCTACCTCGACGTCTCCGACAGCCCGCACTTTGGCGGCAGTGCCACGCGCATCGCCCAGGACATTCGCCGGCGTGTCTCCAATCAATTGCACATCACCGTGTCTGCGGGCGTGGCGCCCAATAAGTTTCTGGCCAAGATCGCCAGCGACTGGAAAAAACCCAACGGCCTGTTTGTGATTACCCCGGACCAGGTCGAAGATTTCGTCTCCCAGTTGCGGGTGAGTAAGTTGCATGGGGTCGGCAAGGTCACTGCCGACAAGCTGGCGCGCCTGGGCATTGAAGATTGCCTGCAATTGCGGGAGTGGAACAAGCTGGCGCTGGTGCGCGAATTCGGCAGTTTTGGTGAGCGCCTCTGGAGCCTCGCCCGTGGGATCGATGACCGCGTGGTGCAGAACGACAGCCGGCGGCAATCGATCAGCGTGGAAAATACCTACGATGTGGACTTGCCGGATCTTTCAAGCTGCCTGGCAAAGCTGCCCGAACTCATGGACACCCTGGCCGGGCGCATGGCGCGTATTGACAGCACCTACCGGGCTGGCAAGCCGTTCGTGAAGGTCAAGTTTCATGACTTTACCCAGACCACTTTGGAGCAGGCCGGGGCAGGGCGGGACCTGGAGAGTTATCAACAGCTGATGACCCAGGCGTTCAACCGTGGTGGGAAGCCGGTGCGGTTGTTGGGGATTGGCGTGCGCTTGCTGGATTTGAGCAGCGGTAACGAACAGCTCGAATTCTCCTGGTAGACACCGGAGCAAATGTGGGAGGGGGCTTGCTCCCGATGGCGGTGTTTCAGTGCCAGATGTACTGACTGACACACTGCCATCGGGGGCAAGTCGAATCGTCGCACCGCCCCTCCCACATTTGGATCTTCACATGGCTTGAAGCTCAGTGTGCGCCAGGGTCTGCGACTAACCGCCCGGCATCCTTGGCCAGCGCCTGCAAAAACTCCTGCTGCAACTCCGGGTCATTGCGTGTCAGTTCAATCAGGCTTTGCTCCAGTTCGCTGGCTTCTTCTTCCAGGCCCAGCTCCGAGAGGCGCTTGACCCGGTGTACCCACTGGTTGACTTCGTCGTCTTCCAAATCGTCGTAGATCAGGCCATGGGCTTCCAGCAATTTTCCGCGCAGGGTGCTGCTGATCGCCAGGGTCGAATCCGTGTGCACGTCGTCCTGGCCGTCTTCCACGCTGATCTTCAAAGTGGTGATGCGGTTCAGGTCCTGCTCGGCAAACGGACTGTCCAGCAGGTTCAGGCGCAGGACGCCGTCGCGGTCGGTGGTCAGTTCATGGGTCTGCTTGCCGGCGGTAACCTGTACCGGGCGTTCGCTCCAGGGCAGGCTCGAATACTCCAGGCGCTTGTCACGCTGGACTTCATCGATGCCCGCGAGGTTCTGCTGGGCACGGCCGTGGGATTGCACGTTCATGAACGGGTTAATGCCGTCCACGCCGTAGCTCAGCCAATCGCGGGTCATGCTGGCGGGCAGGTTGCCGAGGGCGAAGATGTTCACCACATTGGCCCCCGCGCCAGCCACCAGCGCCACCGCACCCAGGGGCATCTCGTAGAGTTTGCGCCAGGGCTGATAGGGCGTGTAGCGGTCGTAACGCCGAGTGACTTCGAATTCGGTAACTTCAAAGGTCTTTTGCTCGTGAATCCGAACCCGACGTTGCGGCAGCTCCAGCACTTTGGGCTCACCTACATCGATCTGCAGGCTGTGGTCGAGTAACTTACGCTCGACCCGCTCCTCGTGCTCACTGCGTTGCGACATCTGGTTGGCGCAGCCGCTGACCAGCAGGGCGCCGCACAAGGCGGCGCCCCCCAGAGCTCTGGTGTTTCGCTTGAACATGACTTCTCTTGATTTGGTTTTCAGCGACGAATACGCGCCTGAAGGAAAGACAGCACGTCAGCCACCGGCAACGGTTGGGCCTCGGCTTCGGTCCGGCTCTTGTATTCCAGATTGCCATCGGCCAGGCCGCGGTCACTGACCACGATCCGGTGGGGGATGCCAATCAGTTCCATGTCGGCGAACTTGATGCCCGGGCTGGTTTTCTTGTCCCGGTCATCGAGCAGCACTTCAAAACCGGCGGCCGTCAGTTCGGCATACAGTTTGTCGGTGGCTTCGCGCACTTGCTCGGTTTCATAGCGCAACGGCACCAGCGCAACCTGGAACGGCGCCAGGGCGTCGCTCCAGATGATGCCTTTCTCGTCGTTGTTCTGCTCGATGGCAGCGGCGACCACGCGGGACACACCAATGCCGTAGCAGCCCATGTCCAGGGTGATCGGCTTGCCGTTCTCGCCCAGCACTTCGCACTTCATCGCCTTGCTGTACTTGTTGCCCAGCTGGAAGATGTGCCCAACTTCGATGCCGCGCTTGATCTCCAGGGTGCCCTTGCCATCCGGGCTTGGGTCGCCGGCCACGACGTTGCGCAGGTCGGCCACGGTCGGAACCGGCAGGTCACGCTCCCAGTTCACGCCGAAGTAGTGCTTGTCGTCGATGTTCGCACCGATCCCGAAGTCGCTCATCAGCTCGACCGAACGGTCGATGATGATCGGCAGAGGCAGGTTCAGCGGGCCGAGGGAACCGGCGCCGGCGCCAATGGCGTCGCGCAGTTCGGCATCGGTGGCCATGACCAGCGGGCTGGCCACGCCAGGCTGCTGGGCCGCCTTGATTTCGTTGAGCTCGTGGTCGCCACGGATCACCAGGGCGATCAGCTTGCCTTCTTCTTCGGCGCGCACGATCAGGGTCTTGATGGTCTTTTCAATCGGCAGATTGAATTTTTCCACCAGGGCCGCGATGGTCTTGGTGTCCGGAGTATCGACCAGGCGCAGTTCTTCGGCTGGCGAAGGGCGCGAGGTTTCCCGTGGGATGGCTTCGGCTTTCTCGATGTTCGCCGCGTAGTCGGAACCGTTGCTGAACGCGATGTCGTCTTCGCCGGATTCGGCCAGCACGTGGAATTCGTGGGAGCCGGCGCCGCCGATGGAGCCGTTGTCCGCTTCAACCGGGCGGAATTTCAGGCCCAGGCGCGTGAAGATGTTGCAGTAGGCCTGGTGCATGCGGTCGTAGGTCGCCTGCAGGGACGCCTGGTCGGCATGGAACGAATAGGCGTCCTTCATGATGAATTCACGGCCGCGCATCAAGCCGAAGCGTGGGCGGATTTCATCACGGAATTTGGTCTGGATCTGATACAGGTTCAGAGGCAGCTGTTTATAGCTGCTCAACTCGTTGCGCATCAGGTCGGTGATGACTTCTTCATGGGTCGGGCCGGCGCAGAAATCGCGGCCATGACGGTCCTTGAAGCGCAGCAGCTCGGGGCCGTACTCTTCCCAACGTCCGGATTCCTGCCACAGTTCAGCCGGTTGGGTGCTCGGCATCAACACTTCCAGAGAGCCGGCAGCGTTCATTTCTTCACGAACGATGGCTTCGACCTTGCGCATCACCTTCAAGCCCATGGGCAGCCAGGTGTACAGGCCGGAGGCCAGTTTGCGGATCATGCCGGCGCGCAGCATCAGCTGATGGCTGATCACAACCGCGTCGGAAGGCGTTTCTTTCTGTGTGGCGAGCAAATATTGACTGGTACGCATGGTAGGCCGTTGTCGGTTGCTTGGACTTGAAATGACTTGGGATTGTACGGGCGCTTGCTGCTGGAGTACAGGCGTGACATTGCGGGGGATCTGACTGACTGTAGGAGATCCAAATGTGGGAGGGGGCTTGCCCCGATAGCAGGGTGTCAGGCGCTTATGTGTCACTGACCCACCGCTATCGGGGGCAAGCCCCCTCCCACATTGTCAGTCTTCTTGCGGGGGATTCAACCGAATCCGCCGATTTTCCTGGAACCAGTGCAGGGCAATCAGGAACAGCGTCGGCACCCCCAGCAGGCAGGTGATCATGAAGAAGCTGTGATAGCCGAACTTCTCCACCATCACCCCTGAGTACCCGCCGATCAGGCGCGGCAGCAACAGCATGATCGAGCTGAGCAGCGCGTATTGGGTGGCGGAGAACTTGAGGTTGGTCAGGCTCGACAGGTAGGCGACAAAGGCAGAGGTGGCCAGGCCGGAGCTGAAGTTATCCAGGGAAATAGTGACGATCAGCATCTGCAGGTCGGGGCCCATGTCGGCGAGCATCACGAACAACAGGTTGGTGCCGGCCGAGGCCACGCCACCGATGAACAGGATCGGCAGAATCCCGAACCGCACGATCAACAGGCCGCCCATGCCGGCGCCGAGCAGGGTCATGATCAGGCCGAAGATCTTGCTGACCCCGGCAATCTGGTCCTTGGTAAAACCCTGGTCGATATAGAAAACGTTGGCCATCACGCCCATGACGGTGTCGGACATGCGATAGGTGGCGATCAACCCGAGCAGCAGCAACGCCTGCCAGCGGTAGCGCAGGATAAAGTCGTTAACCGGCGTCAGTACCGGCGCCAGGCCACGGCGGCCCATGGCCGAGAGGCACAGGGCGGTGAGCAGGATATAAAGGATGGCCCGCAGGAAGGCACGGTCTTCCATCAGCAGTTCCCACAGGCTCACGCCCTGGAACAGCACGCTGGCGAAATCCGTGTTGTACAGCTGCGTAAACATGGCAGGCACCGACACCAGCAGCACAATCAGCACGAACACTGACGCCAACTGATGCACGAAGCTATAGCGCCCGGCCTGCAGTTGGGTGCGCAGCGGCACGTTGGGTTCGCGCATCAACAGAGTGGTGAGCAGGGCCGGAACCATCAACACGCCGAACAGCACATAGGTGCCGGTCCAGGCCGAGTGCTTATAGTTGAAACCGGTGGAGCCGAAGCCTTCGGCAAAGAACAGCGCGCCGGCCGTGGCCAGCAGGGCAGCGATGCGATAACCGGACATATAGCTGGCGGCCAGGGCGGCCTGGCGGCTGTCGTCGGCGATTTCCAGGCGGTAGGCATCGACGGCGATGTCCTGGGTGGCCGAGGCGAAGGCAACGACGACGGCAATGGCGATCAACCAGGACAAGTGTTTTTGCGGGTCACAAAAGCCCATGCCGATCAATCCGAGGATCACCAGCGATTGGGCGAGCACCAGCCAGGAACGTCGGCGCCCGAGTTTTCCGAGCAATGGCAGGCGCCATTGGTCGAGCAGCGGCGACCAGACCCATTTGAAGGCGTAGGCCAGCCCGATCAGGCTTGCATAACCGATGGTCTCGCGGGCAACACCCGCTTCACGCAGCCACACGGAAAGCGTCGAGAACACCAACATATACGGCATGCCGGCAGCGAAACCGAGCAACAACAGCACTAACGTCGAGGGGCTGGCATAGGCGGCGAGCGCGGCGCGCCAGGTTTTACGGGGCATGGGCTGGAGTCTGCCTCAGATTTGCGGAAACAAAGCGCGCACTCTAACCGCTGTGCTCTACCGGGCGCCAGCCATGGCGCTGAATATCAACGCGATTGTTCAGGATGCTGACACCTTCGCTGCGTAAACGCGCACGTTGCTCGTCACCTGAGGCGCTGCCCACCGGCAGACTTATCCGACCACCGGCACCCAGCACCCGATGCCAGGGCAGGCGGGTGTCCGCCGGAAGCTGGCTCAGGGTACGCCCGACCCAGCGTGCGGCGCGCCCCAACCCGGCCAGGTGCGCCAACTCGCCGTAGCTTACGACGCAACCTGCCGGTACTTGCGCCAAGGTCAGGTACAGCGCGGTGCGGCGCATGTCGGCAGGGCTTTGCGGGGTGTCGGCAGGTTCATTCACTGTGGGGCTATCCGTTGAGAACGTCGGTGTTTTTGTAAGAAACGTCTGTAAACTTGGTGTCGCGTATTGAACTCAATATAAATAGTTGAGTCAGTTCAGGCTATCTCACACGATAGCGTCTTCCTTTCGCCAACCCCGAGCCCCGTATCTGCTTATGTTGTCCAGAACCCTGCTGTGCCTCGCTGTTCTCAGTGCTTCCACGCCCTTGCTCGCCGATACCGTCTGGTTGAAGAACGGTGACCGCCTGACCGGCAAGATCAAAGTCTTCGACGGCGGCAAGTTGCTGATCCAAACCAGCTACGGGGGCGCCATCCCGGTGGATTGGAAGCAGGTGAAAACCCTGGAGAGCGACCAGGAGTTGCTGGTCAAGCAGGACGCCTATGCCGGTGAAAAGGCCAAGTCCCTCAAGCCGGCGGAGGATGGCAAAGTCGTGCTGGCCAACGGCGAAGCGCCCAAGACCGTGGACCTGGCCAGTATCCAGCAAATCCTCAAGCCCAAGCCTGTGATCGAAGACCTGGTGTGGAAGGGCAACATCGACCTGGCGCTGGACTACAAGCGTGCCGACAAAGACACCAACGACTACGACGTCGACTTCAAGACCTCGGCCCGTCACGGCCAGTGGCGCCACACCGGCAAGGGCGAATACAACCGCGAATTCCAGGACGACGTCACCACCACCGATAACTGGGCGCTGGAATACGATCTAGACCGCTTCATCACCGAGCACTGGTTCTGGCAAGGCCGCCTGACCTACAAGCGCGACAAGGTAGAAGACCTGGCGCGCCAACGCACCGTCGGTACCGGCCCGGGCTATCAGTTCTGGGACGATGAACTGGGCGCGTTCTCCCTCGGCTCGCTGATCAACCGCACCGATTACGAATACGCCGATGGCGGCAAGGACAACTTCTATTCCCTGGCCATGAAGTGGAACTACAACCGCTACCTGGTAGGCAAGACCGTGGAATTCTTCACCAACGGCGAGCTGGGCAAGCCGATCGACGGTCCGGCCGAGTATTCCCTGGATGCCGAGATGGGCCTGCGCTACAAGGTCACCGAATGGGCCTCGCTCAATCTCAAGGCCGAGCGCGACGTCATCAGCGGCGATTCCGACAGCAGCCTGAGCAAGACCCGCTACACCGCAGGGTTTGGCGTGGCCTGGTAACGCGGCATCGAGCACCCTGGCAACCTGCGCGGATATTGATTACCTTGTGTTGAGATCCATTCCCATATGCCATGGGCGGCGAAACAACCCAGGAGTCATACATTGAGCGCGCACGTTGCCAGGAACGCCCGAGAGCTGTTGCTCAAGGAATACCGTGGGGCCTTGGCCACACAATCCAAAGCCATGCCCGGTTTTCCCTTCGGTTCGGTCGTGCCGTACTGCCTCGACGAGCAGGGCCACCCGCTGATCCTGATCAGCCGCATCGCCCAGCACACCCACAACCTGCAGAACGACCCCAAGTGTTCGTTGCTGGTGGGTGAGCGCGAAGCGGCCGATGTGCAGGCCGTCGGACGCCTGACCTACCTGGCGCAAGCCCGGAAGCTGGAAGACGAAGCCGCCATCGACGCCGCTGCCGAGCGCTACTACCGCTACTTCCCGGACTCGGCCAACTACCACAAGGCCCACGATTTCGATTTCTGGGTGCTCCAGCCGGTGCGCCACCGGTATATCGGCGGGTTCGGCGCGATCCACTGGGTCGACCACCTGACCTTGGCCAATCCGTTCGCGGGCAACGCCGAACGCAGCATGATCGAACACATGAACAGCGATCACGCCAAGGCCATCGCCCATTACGTCAACCTTGCTGGTTTACCGACGACTGAGCCTGCGCAACTGGCCGGCATCGACAGCGAAGGCATGCACCTGCGTGTCGGCCAGTCCCTGCACTGGCTGCCGTTTGGCGAACCTTGCAACACGCCGACACAAGTACGCGAAGCCTTGGTTTCATTGGCTCACGCCGAATCCTGGCCGAAAAAATCAGACGTTAGTGCTTGAATTCACGAAAAGGCGACGTCATCTAAGGTGAACTAGCAAGGCATTCTTGCGTTGAGGAACCATTTGATGCGCCCTTTTTTGTTGCTTTTTCTCTTGTTCCCGGTGCTGGAGCTGTTCGTATTCGTTCAAGTCAGCGGTGCGATTGGATTTTTCCCGGCTCTGCTGCTGATCATTCTCGGCTCGATGCTCGGCGTGCTGGTGCTGCGCGTCGCTGGGCTGGCGACGGCACTGCGTGCCCGTGAAAGCCTGAACCGTGGTGAGCTGCCCGCCCAGACCATGCTCGAAGGCCTGATGATGGCCCTGGCCGGTGGCCTGTTGATCCTGCCGGGTTTCATCAGCGACGTGGTGGGCCTGGTCATGCTGCTGCCGGTCACGCGCAAATTGCTGGCCGGCAAGATGCGCCAGCGTGCCGAAGAAGCGGCCCTGCGCCAGCGTGCTTTTGCCGACGACCTGCAACCCCGTGGCGGCCCGGCCCCGCGCCAGCCCTTGGGGCGTGAAGGCGATGTGATCGAAGGCGAATTCGAACACCGCGACAACAAATAACCGCTTCACCGGCACGGCACCTTCGGGTGCCGTGTTGCATTCATCCTTGAGTCAATCCAAAAAAATTTCCGGCGCTGGCCCTTGTAATAAGCCTGGGCGCCCTTATGTAACGGTCACCGCAAGGTTTCTGGTGGTGACACTAGACAGACTTCCGCGGTTCGCCCAGCGAGCCGCGACCGGCACCGCCGGAATTTAACCCGCCGGAATTGATACCGGCCGATGAAAAACACAATTAGGAGAGATCGACAATGAAGCTTCGTCCTCTGCATGACCGCGTCGTCATCCGTCGCAGTGAAGAAGAAAAGAAAACCGCCGGCGGGATCGTCCTGCCAGGTTCGGCTGCTGAAAAAGCCAACCACGGTGTGATTCTTGCTGCGGGTCCAGGCAAGGCTCTGGAAAACGGTGAAGTACGTGCGCTGGCCGTGAAAGTGGGTGACAAGGTTGTTTTCGGCCCTTACTCCGGCAGCAACACTGTGAAAATCGACGGCGAAGACCTGCTGGTAATGGCTGAGAACGAAATTCTCGCCGTACTGGAAGACTGATTTCCCCGCTCATTTTCCGTTTACTCCAAAGTATTTAAGGAATATCGATCATGGCTGCTAAAGAAGTTAAATTCGGCGACTCCGCCCGCAAAAAAATGCTCACCGGTGTCAACGTCCTGGCTGACGCAGTAAAAGCGACCCTGGGCCCTAAAGGCCGTAACGTGATCATCGAGAAGAGCTTCGGCGCTCCGACCATCACCAAAGACGGCGTTTCCGTCGCCAAAGAAATCGAACTGGAAGACCGTTTCGAAAACATGGGCGCGCAGCTGGTCAAAGACGTTGCCTCCCGTGCCAACGATGACGCCGGTGACGGCACCACCACCGCGACCGTACTGGCTCAGGCCATCGTCAACGAAGGCTACAAGGCCGTCGCTGCCGGCATGAACCCAATGGACCTCAAGCGCGGTATCGACAAGGCGACCATCGCCATCGTTGCCGAGCTGAAAAACCTGTCCAAGCCATGCGCTGACACCAAGGCTATCGCTCAGGTAGGTACCATCTCCGCCAACTCCGACAGCTCCATCGGCGACATCATTGCCGAAGCCATGGAAAAAGTCGGCAAAGAAGGCGTGATCACCGTTGAAGAAGGCTCGGGCCTGGAAAACGAACTGTCGGTTGTAGAAGGCATGCAGTTCGACCGTGGCTACCTGTCCCCGTACTTCGTCAACAAGCCAGACACCATGGTTGCCGAGCTGGACAGCCCGCTGATCCTGCTGGTCGACAAAAAGATCTCCAACATCCGCGAAATGCTGCCAGTGCTGGAAGCCGTTGCCAAAGCCGGCCGCCCATTGCTGATCGTTTCCGAAGACGTTGAAGGCGAAGCCCTGGCGACTCTGGTTGTGAACAACATGCGTGGCATCGTCAAGGTTGCAGCCGTCAAGGCTCCAGGCTTCGGCGACCGTCGCAAGGCCATGCTGCAGGACATCGCCGTATTGACCGGCGGTACCGTTATCTCCGAAGAGATCGGCCTGAGCCTGGAAAGCGCCACCCTGGAAAACCTGGGTAGCGCCAAGCGTGTGACCATCTCCAAGGAAAACACCATCATCGTTGACGGTGCTGGCGTTGAAGGTGACATCGAGTCGCGTATCGCTCAGATCCGCGCTCAAGTAGCCGAGACTTCCTCGGACTACGACCGTGAAAAGCTGCAAGAGCGTCTGGCCAAGCTGTCCGGCGGCGTTGCAGTGATCAAGGTTGGCGCCGGTTCCGAAGTCGAAATGAAAGAGAAGAAGGCCCGCGTTGAAGACGCCCTGCACGCAACCCGTGCAGCCGTTGAAGAAGGCGTGGTACCTGGCGGTGGCGTTGCGCTGATCCGTGCTCTGGAAGCCCTGACCAACCTGACCGGCGACAACGCTGACCAGAACGTTGGTATCGCTGTACTGCGTCGTGCCGTTGAAGCACCGCTGCGCCAGATCGCTGCCAACTCCGGCGACGAGCCAAGCGTTGTGGTCAACGAAGTCAAGAACGGCAAAGGTAACTACGGTTACAACGCTGCGACTGGCGTCTACGGCGACATGATCGAAATGGGCATCCTGGACCCAACCAAGGTGACGCGTTCCGCGCTGCAAGCGGCAGCTTCCATCGGCGGCCTGATCCTGACCACCGAAGCTGCAATCGCCGACAAGCCTAAGGCTGAAGGCGCTGGCGGCGGCGGTATGCCAGACATGGGCGGCATGGGTGGTATGGGCGGCATGATGTAAGCCAGCCTTACCCGGCTAGTTAAAAAACCCCGCCTGCAGCGATGCAGGCGGGGTTTTTTATGGGTGTTGCGCAAGCCGTCAACGGGACGTGGCGGGCTTCGATGGCCGGTACAACAGTAGGCAATACATGCCCAGGCAGATCAGCCAGCAAAATATCGCCGTCCAGACGTTGTGGGAAAAAAAGTGCGCCCCTTGCAGCATGCGGCTCACTGAAAACACGCTGCCCAAGCCCACCGCGAAGATAAACGCGTTGCGCGCCATGCGTGGCCGGCGATCGCGCAGGGCAAAAAACCAGGCGAACAAGGCAAACCCGGTTGCCGCATGTCCGCCGGGCCAGCAGCGACCGGGTTTATCGGTCGGCGGGCGAGCGCTAAGCAGCTCGCTGTAGGTTTCCTGGCCACCGAATTCCTTGAGGCTCCAGGGGCACTGCACGGCGGTGATGGTTTTCAACGGCGCCACAAAGGCCGTTGCCATTGCCAGGGACAGCACCAGGCAGACCAGTTCGCGGCGGTATGGCTTGAGTCGCTGCAGGATGAAGCTGCCCACCAGCCCGAGAATCGCCAGTACCGAAAACAGGATCACCAGTTGCTTGGCGCGATCATGCAGGATGTCTTCGAGAAAGAAGCTATAGCGGCCGATGAAGCCGCCTTGCTCGGCATCGTAGAAGCGTTTGGCCAGGTCCATGTCCAGCGAGGTCAGCTGCAGAAGCAGCAAGACCAATGCGGCGCCGACGGGGAGGCCCAGACACAGCCAAAAATTAAGCGGTTTAGAAACGGGTAGGAAGGCGGGGGGCTTCATGACGAACCTTGGTAAAAAACGTCCCGTACTCACCCGCACGGGACGTTTTGATTAGCGTGTGCTCAGGGCTGGGGCCACTTCCTTGGGGGCTCTCCAACTCAGCAGTTGTTGCTTGTAGTCGTAGCTGGCGGCTTGGTAATAGGTGATCGCCCGCTGGATCAACGGGTCGTCGCTGCCGACGCGCAGTTCCTGGCTGTCCCCCAGCGCCTGGTCATGACGACGCAGGCCTTTGCGCGGGCTGAGAATCGCCAGGTTCGTGCCGTCAAACAGGCCAAGGTGCTGGTAGTTGCCGACCACCACGCGCGGTGGCAGCGGGTTGTCTTGCAACAGGTTGCGGCCGAAGAACGTCGACTCGTAGCTCAGGTTGATCAAGCCCAGCAGCGTCGGCGCCAGGTCGATCTGGCTGGCCAGTTGCGTGGTTTCGCGGGCGTCGATCAGCTTCGGTGCATAGATGAACAGGGGGATCTGGTAGTTGGTGATCGGCAGATCTTCCTTGCCTGCGCTGCCGGCGGTGTGGTCGGCGACGAACACAAAGATCGTGTTATCGAACCAGGGCTTCTGGCGCGCCGCGTCGAGGAACTGGCCGATGGCGTAGTCGGTATATTTCACTGCGCCGTCACGGCCCTTGCCGGATTTGATATCGATACGCCCGTCCGGGTAGGTGTAGGGACGGTGGTTGGAGGTGGTCATCAACTGCAGCAAAAACGGCTGCTGCTTGGCGTAGTCGGCATCGGCCAGATTCAGGGTTTGTTTGTACAGGTCCTCGTCGGCCATGCCCCAGGCGTTTTTAAACGAGATTTGCGCTTCGGGCACGCTGCTCTGGTCGACGACGCGATAGCCATTGCCGCTGAAAAACGCATTCATGTTGTCGAAGTAACCGCGCCCGCCGTAGACGAACACGCTGTCGTAGCCAATGGCGGAAAGCTGCTGCCCCAGGCTGGCGAAACCGCTTTCGCGGCCGATGCGCTTGACGATAGAGCGCCCAGGCGTAGGAGGAACTGCCAGGGTGATGGCTTCCAGGCCACGGTCGGTACGCGTACCGGTGGCATAGAAGTTATTGAAGTACAGGCTCTGTTGGCGCAGCGCATCGAGGTTGGGCGTGAGGTGGCGCTCGTCGCCGTTGCTGCCCATGTATTTGGCGCTGAAGCTCTCGATGGTGACCAGCACGATATTGGGCTTGCGCAGGGTTCCGGGGTTGGTGATGGCGCGGCGGATATCCAGGGGGTCCTGGTCGATGAAACGGGCGTTAGGTTCGCTGAGTTCGGCGCGCAATTGCTTGGCGATCACATCGGTTGGCAGGCTTTTGTAGAACTGCGTGTAATCCAGTTCGTTGTTACGGAACGCGGCAAAGAACTGATAAGGGCCATTGCTGGCCAGTTCGTTTTTGTAGGCGTTGCCACCTTGGGTGCGCGGGCTGTCCTGGCTGATCAATTGCAGGCTGAGGCCGGCGACCACCAGCAAGGCCACTGCATTCACCAACCGGCCACGCAGCGCCGGCAGGGGCGCGGCCATCGCGGCGTTGAAGGGCTTGCGCAGGGCCACGCTGAGGATCAGCGCGAGCATCGCCAAAAGGCTGAGCAGCTTGCCGATCGGGTAGGACTCCAGCAGGTTGTTCAACACCTCATCGGAGTACACCAGGTAATCAACGGCGATAAAGTTGAAGCGCACGCCGAATTCATCCCAGAACAGCCATTCGGCCACCGACGTGAACAGCATCGCGAACAGGCTCACCGTGAGCAGCGCTTGCAGGAACCAGCGATGACCGCGGCGGCGCCACAGCGCCGGCGGGCACAGCAACAGGTACAGCCCCAGCGGTAACGCCGCGTAGGCCAGGAAGCCGAGGTCGTAGAGCAAGCCCACGCCGAACACCGGCAGCAGGTTACCGCCGACTTCATCCAGGTGAGTGATGAGCAGCACGCTGCGGGTCAACAGGAAAACAACCAGCCAGGCGCCGGTTATCAACAGCAGATAGCGCACAGGCGCAGTTTTGGGGAGCCCCATGTCAAATTTCCTTTTATCAATGGCGGCGATCTTCGCGCTGACGCTGTAATCAGTTTGTGAAGCTATAGTGAAAAACTCGTTTGGCTGTGCAACCCGTTGAAAACCTCTATCGACAGGCCTCGCCGCTCTATCCCTGAGCGGCACTTGGCCTTAAGCTGCGCGAGCCAACACGGCCGTTACCGCGTACGGAGACACTGCCCATGCGAATTTTATTGGTTGAAGACAACCGCGATATTCTGGCCAACCTGGCCGATTACCTGGGGCTCAAAGGCTACACAGTGGACTGTGCGCAGGACGGTTTGTCGGGCCTGCACCTGGCCGCCACCGAGCATTACGATTTGATCGTGCTCGACATCATGCTGCCTGGCATCGATGGCTACACCCTGTGCAAACGTCTGCGTGAAGATGCGCGCCGCGACACGCCGGTGATCATGCTCACCGCCCGCGACCAGTTGGACGACCGGCTGCAGGGCTTCAAGTCCGGGGCCGATGACTACCTGCTCAAGCCGTTCGCCTTGTCCGAACTGGCCGCCCGCATCGAAGCGGTGCTGCGCCGGGCCCAGGGTGGCGGGCGGCGTGTGTTGCAAGTGGGCGACCTGCATTACGACCTCGACACCCTGGAGGTCACGCGCGAAGGGCGCATGCTCAAGCTCAACCCGGTCGGCCTGAAGCTGCTGGCAGTGTTGATGCAGAAAAGCCCGCACGTATTGCGTCGGGAAATCCTCGAAGAAGCCTTGTGGGGCGATGATTGCCCGGACAGCGACAGCCTGCGCAGCCACGTCCACCAATTGCGCCAAGTGATCGACAAACCTTTCGCCAAGCCGCTGCTGCAAACGGTGCACGGTGTGGGTTATCGCCTCGCCGAGGGACGTGATGGAGTTTAAGCAAAGCCTTGCCCAGCGGATCATCATCGCTTTTGCCTTGATGAGCGCGTTGGTAGCGGGGGCTTTCGCCATGGGCATCGTCGCGACGGTGCACCTGGTGGAAGAGAAGTTGATTTCGGCGGGCCTGGGCGGCGATCTGCAACGGCTGCTGTTGATGGACAGCATGGAAGACTGGCGACACCGGCCGGAGCCTGACCAGTTGTTTTATTTCAGCGGCGGCCCCGGCGATTTCGAGCTGCCCAAGGACCTGCGGCATCTGGACCCAGGCTTTCATGAAGTGTTTCGCGAGTCGCTGTCTTACCACGCCATGGTCGAAGTGATTGATGGCCGACGTTATGTGCTGCTGCAGGACCAAAGCGATTTCGAAGAGCGCGAGCGCGTGCTGTTTGCCGTGGTGCTGGTGGGCTTTGTGCTCAGCCTGGCGTTGGCGGTGTTTCTTGGCTGGGTGCTGGCGCGCAAGGTGATGGCGCCGGTGGTACGGCTGGCGCGCCAGGTGCGCCATCGCGACCAGTTGCTCGGGCTTGCCCCGCCTCTGGCGCCGGATTATGCCGCCGACGAAGTCGGCGAGTTGGCGGTGGCGTTCGATGCCACCCTGGGTCGCTTGCGCCAGGCGCTGTCTCGCGAGCAATTGTTTACCAGCGATGTGAGCCATGAGTTGCGCACACCCTTGATGGTGCTGGCCAGTTCCTGCGAGCTGCTGCTGGAAAACCCGGCAATCGATCAACGGGGGCGTAACCAGGTCCAGCGAATCGCCCGGGCCTGTGAAGAAATGCGCGAGCTGGTGCAGACCTTCCTGATGCTGGCCCGTGCCCAGCATGACGATGCCGCCATGTCGGCCCAGGTCAACCTGACACAGGTGGCTGAGGACCTGATCGGGATCTGGCGCGGGCCCATCGAGCAAAAGGGCCTTGAACTGATCTACTGCCCAGGCAATCCGCTGGACACACGCTACAACACGACCTTCCTGCATGCGGTGATGGGCAATCTGTTGCGCAATGCACTGCATTACACCGAGCAAGGGTTTATCCGCCTCACCCTGGAGCCCAGCGGTTTTGTGGTGGAGGATACCGGTGTGGGCATTCCTGAAGACAAGCGTGAGGCGATGTTCGAGCCGTTTGTGCGGGGCAGCGAGAAGCGCGGCGAGGGGCTAGGGTTGGGCTTGTCGCTGGTGCAGCGCATCTGTGAGAACCAAGGCTGGAGCGTGACCCTGAGCACCATGGAGCCCAATGGTTGCCGTTTTCATGTCGAATTGGATCAAGTCAAAACCTGACCGCTCAGTCTGACAATTTGCTGCTGCACGACGCCGGTTTTTCAGCGAAGATGGCCCGATGCTACTGAATGTTTCTGTAAAGTCTTGAAATGTATGCAATTGGACAGGACAAGTTTTTCACAACGAGTTGACTTGTTGATCACAGTTCGCTGCTTAGGGTTGTAGGCATCAGTAATTGGAGATGTAAGATGCCTTCGCCGATCAAGTTAGAGTTTTCTGAAAAGTACGACGATAACCACGCTCACCGCTATTTGCTCAAGCATCAGGACAATCTGGCCCGCCGGTGGTCCCACAAACGCGACGAGCAGCTGGCGCGCGCTGCGCTGGCCATGGCCGGTGAGCCAAGCCTGGTATTGGACTTGCCGTGTGGTGCCGGTCGGTTTTGGCCGTTGCTGGCCGAGAAACCCAACCGCGTGATTATCGGGGCCGACAATTCGGCGTCGATGTTGAAGGTCGCCACGGTGGCCCAACCCCCGGAAGTGGTGAAACGGGTACGTCCTTTGCAGACATCTGCCTTTGATATCGATTTGCCAGATAATTCGGTCGACAGTATTTTCTGCATGCGCCTGATGCACCACATCGGTGACCCAGCGCACAGGATGACAATACTGCGGGAGTTTCAACGTGTTACCCGTGACAGCGTGATTATCTCGCTGTGGGTGGATGGCAATTTCAAGGCGTGGAAGCGTAAGCGCGCCGAAGTGCGTCGTCGTAAGAAAGGTGAGCAGGAAGGTTACCAAAACCGGTTTGTGTTACCGGCTGCTACTGTCGAGGCAGAATTCGAGCAGGCCGGTTTCCGGGTTCAGGAATCCCTGGACTTCATGCCGCTCTACGCCATGTGGCGAGTCTATGTATTGCGTAAGAGGTAACAGGATGGCAGTTGAGTGCGTAGTCGGCAGTCATGTAGCTCCCGAAGAACGATTTGATTTTTTCTGGCGCCAGCAGGGCGAATGGGTAGAAGAGCCCAATCGTCGGCGTGGCGGTGAAAGTGGCGTACAGCGGGTGGTCAGTTCCAATGGCCGTTTGCTCTACTGCAAGCGCCAGACCGGCCACATCTACCGCAGTTGGCTGCATCCGTTTGGACGTCCGACCGTGTTGCGTGAACGTGATGCCCTCAGGGGCCTGCGCTTGCTCGATGTACGGGTGCCGGAGATGGTGTTTTGCGAGGCGCGACGCGACCCTGAGCATCAATGGAAAGCCTTGCTGGTGACCGCTTCGCTGGACGGTTTCGACGAGATCGAAAACTGGTACGCCGCCGGTGGCCGTGAGCAATACGGTGAGGAGGTGCATGAACGCCTGCTCAAGGAGCTGGCCGGGACCCTGGCGCGCATGCACAAAGGGCGCTGGCAGCATGGTTGCCTGTATATCAAGCACATCTTCGTACGGGTCACCGGCGAGGGCGATGCGGTGACCGTGGAAGTGGCGTTGCTGGACTTTGAAAAATGTCGCCAGCGTCTGACCGCTTATCGGGCCGCCTCCCATGACATGCTGCAATTGCGCCGCCATTCGTCGTGGAACGACACCGACTGGAAAAAACTCAGCTACTTTTACGAGACGGCGTTTGGCAGCGCTATCAAGGGTTTAACCAGATGAAGCTAGAAATAGCACGAGGTGTGTTCCTGGTCGGGGCGTTGGGCATTGCAGCCCTCGCCCTGGCTGCGTGGGAACAGCCTCGCACACAGGTACTCAGTGCGGCGCAAGGCGGTGGGCTATGCCTGCAGCCACGTGTCGCCAAGGTCAGTGTGGCGGCCAAGCCCGATCATGAATTGCTGTTATTCATGTTCGGGATGTCTCAAGCGATGAGGCCGCAGAGTTGAAGCGATTGAACCCCCCGGAAAGGGCCTTGCGATGCGAGGCCCTTTTTTTTGCCTGGGTGAGCGTGAATCAGATCAGGTGCAGGTGGTTATCCCAAAACCCCGCCGGCAATTCCAACGGTTTGGCCAGTAACTGTTTCTGGCGGCAATCATAGAAGCGGCAACGCCCCTGGCCTGACGTGACAACGAAGCCGTCCGCTACCGCACCCACACCGGCACAGTCGGGCAATGGCCCATCCAGGCGCAACTCGCCGCTGTCCATGTCCCAGATAAAGAAGCGGTTGCCACGCGGCGCCGTCAACGCCACCAGCCGCAGCTCACTGTGCACCGCGACGCTGGCGGTGTAGTGCCCCATCGCCTGCAACTGCGCATCGGCCACCGCAAAGGCCACGAATGGCTGGCCCGGACGCTTGATCGCGAGCAGCTCGGACCGCTCCTGGGACGGCCCCATGAACTGCTGCCCTGTGAGGATGGTGCCATCGCTGGCGATTCCCATATGGCGCACGCTGTTCATCTGCTGGCCCAGGGTTTCCTTGCTGATCAGGCGGCCGTCGCGGTGCATCAGCACCAGGCTCGGCTCCATGGCATTGAGGTTCATCTCCACACGGCTTTCGGCTTCGGTACGAATGCCGCCGTTGGCCACCACCAGGGTTTCGCCATCGGGCATCCAGGAGACCTGGTGCGGGCCGATGCCATGGGTGGAGATTTCTGCGCTGTGCACCAACCGCTCGCCTTCGAACCGATACACACCGAGCAAGCCACGGCCGGGATCGGACGTGTCGTTCTCGGTGGCGTACAGCCAGTCACCGCTCTTGTGGATCACCGCGTGCCCATAGAAGTGGCGATTGGGGTTCGAGGTGATGGTCTGCAGGAGCGTGCCATCACGCAGGTCGACCAGATAACTCTCAGTGCCCGGGCGGCGGGCGACGAACAGCGCGATCGGCAGCGTCGGGTGGTTGACGATGTCGTGGCAGCGCTGGCCGACCTGGGTGGCGAACACCTGCGTGCCGTCCAGGCGATAACCGACGGCGTAGTGCTTGCCGTCGGCGTCATCGCGCGCCGACAGCAGCAGGGGGCCCTTGTCTTTTTGCTTGAACAGCGTCCAGCCGCCCAACGTCAGTGCACTGAGCAGCACGCTGCCAACCGCCAAAGCCTGTCGCCTGAGCATCATCAGTCACCGTCGTTGGCGTTGAAGCCCAATTGGATGCCCAGCGCCTTGGCCAACTCGCCTTCATGCAGGCGATGGACCACGTTGAGGCTGTCATAGAGATCGTTGAGCTGCTGGCGCCCGGCGTCATCGTTCAACAGTTCGTTGAGGGAGCGCTGGTTGCTGGCGAACAGTTTCAGTGACGCGGCATACGCAGCGTCGATCTTGTCGGCCAGGGCTTTCTGATCGGCCGGCAACAGGCCGCGCAGGCCTTTGTTGTCGACGCCCACCCACACGGTCTGGGCTGCCGCGAGGCTGGCTTCCAGGCTTTGCAGGGACGACTGGCTGCGCCAGGCATCGGCCTGGAACGGTTGCGGGATGCCCTTGGTCTGGCGGCCCATCGGCGTGCCGAGTTTTTTCTTCAGGGTATCCAGGGCGGTCACTTGCACGCGCAGCAGGTCGGCAATGGCTTCGTGGGAATCGGCGTAGCGCTGGTTCGGAAACTTGCTCATCTGCGCCAGCATGCCGTCGGTGCTGTTCCAGCTGGCCAGGATCTCTCCGGCCAGGGCTTTCTGACGCTCGCCGATGGCCATCAGCAGCGGGCAGTAACGGGCTTTCTGGGCTTCGTCGGCGACGTCAGGCTTGGCGTCGTAGAGGATATATTCGTAGGCCGACAGGCCTTGCACCACCACACTGGATTTGGCGAGGGCGGCGCCGTCGATCTGTGGCTGGCTGGCGACCAGCTGTTCGACCTGGCGACCCACCAGGTTTTTCTTGTCCGGCCAGAACTGCACCTGCCAGGCGCGGTTGCCTTCAGCCAGCGGACCGATCAGCAGCGGTTGCAACTCGGCCCAGGCTTTTTGCGCGTGGAGGAAGTCGGCGCGGGCGGTGTCCAGGCTTTCCTTGCCCTGGCAGTAGGCGAGGGCGCTGACGGCCAGTTGGCGGTCGGCTTCAACCCAGCGGCTATACGTGGGCAGGATGACTTGCTTGGCGATGGCCGCCGAGGTCACCGCTTGCGGGTCCTGGGGCGAGCAGGCGCCGAGGGCAAGGGCGGCCAGGCTGGTGAACAACAACTTGGGACGGAACATGTCGAGCTCCCTTCTGTAATTGGGGCAAAGCTTATAGAGAATTCAGAAATGCCAGCAACGCGGCGCGCTGCTCGGCGTTGAACGACAACACATGCTGCTGCGCCGCTTGCGCTTGCCCGCCATGCCAGAGCACGGCTTCGAGCAGGTTGCGGGCGCGGCCGTCATGCAGGAACTGGGTGTGACCACTCACGGTTTGCGTCAGGCCGATGCCCCACAACGGCGGGGTACGCCAGTCGCGGCCACCGGCCTTGAATTCGGTACGGTTGTCGGCAAGCCCTTCGCCCATGTCGTGCAGCAGCAAGTCGCTGTAGGGGCGGATTACTTGGTTGGCCAGCTCAGGTTCGGCGGCGTTGGCGGCCGTGGTGAACGTCGGCTTATGACAGCCCTGGCAGCCGGCCTGGAAGAACAGGTTTTTACCGGCCAGCACCTGCGGCGCATCGACGTCGCGGCGCACCGGCACGGCGAGGTTACGCGTATAGAACAGCACCAGGCGCAGGATGTTGTCGCTGACTTCCGGCTCGCCTTCGGGGCCGTTGCCGTTGGGTGCCTGTTTGCAGGCGACTTGGGCGTCGGTGCAGTCATCGAAGGGTCTCAGGGAGGTGGTGAGGCCCATATCACCAGAAAACGCGTGAACATTTTGTTGATTGAGGTTGGGTTGCCCGGCTTTCCAGCCAAATCGCCCCAGCACGGTTTTTTGCGCGGCGTCATCCCACACCTGATTCGCCCGGCCGATGATGGCCTCACGGTCAGCGGTTTTCGGATCGGTGTTGCGCAGGATATCGGCGTCGCTGATGGCTTCGAGCAGCCCCAGGCCGATCATTGGCGGGGCGATGCGCGCAGAGAAACGCGTGTCGGGGTGCATCGGGCCGTAGGCGAGCTGGGTGATCTGCAGGTCGGGCTTGCGCAACTCGACCACCGTACCGTCCTTGAACTGGACGTTGACCGGTGTGTAATCGACCCGCACCTTGCCTTCCGGCGCTACGCCGGGCACGGCCATGTCCTGCAGTTGCCCGCCGTAGACCGGCTCGGGCACCACGCCGAGCTGTTCGATGAGTTTGGCGTAAGGTGCTGCATCCGGGATAGATAAGCGGACCAGCATCGACACGGCATTGGGCGCATCGGCCAGCGGCGGGTGGCCCCGGCCGTCCTTGATATGGCAGTTCTGGCAGGCGTTGGTATTGAACAGCGGACCCAGGCCGTCACGCGCGGTGGTGGTCGAAGGCGCGATCACCCAGGGGCTGCGAAAGAAACTGTTGCCGACGCTGAAGTCCAGGCGGCGGGTGGGCGCCAGGTTGGCCGAGGGCAGGGAAAACGCGTTCTGGTCGCGCTTGTTCACCGTGGTGGCACCGCCGGCGCGCGCTTCACCCGGTTCGGCCTGGGTAAACTGCGGGGCGTCGTCGCAGGCGGTCAGGCCCAGGGCCATCAACGCTGCGCACAGGTGAAGTAGCGAACGGAACATCGAGTTTCCTGAACGAAGGCGGAAAATGTGGGGGCAAAGTCTAACAGGGCGGGGCAGTTTGAATAAGAGCAATTATCGTTTGGTGGCATCCCGATTCATTCCGCTAGAATGAGCGCACATTTTTTTCTGGAGGTGGCCAATGCAGGCTCTCGACGCTTTGCTCAACCGTGTTTCCGTGCCGCGTTTGCTGGAACCGGCACCGACCCAGGAGCAGCGCGACGTGCTGTTCGCTGCCGCCATGCGCGCGCCCGACCACGGCCAACTGCGCCCGTGGCGCTTCCTCACCGTGGAAGGCACGGCCCGTGAGCGGATGGGCACGCTGCTCGCCGAAGCTGCGCGCCTGCAGGATGCCGACGCCCCGCAAGCCGCCATCGACAAAGCCCAGAACGGCCCGTTGCGCGCGCCGCTGGTAGTGGTGGTGATTGCGCGTTTGCAGGAGCACTTCAAGGTGCCCAAATCCGAACAATTGCTGGCCGCTGCCTGCGCGGCGCATGGCATCCTGCTGGCGGCGTATGCCCAGGGGATTGGTGCCGTGTGGCGCACGGGTGAGTTGTCCTACTCGGCCCACGTCGCCAAGGGCCTGGGGCTGGTACCCGGCGAGGAAGTGATTGGCTTTCTCTACCTGGGTACCCCCCAGAACCCGCCGCGCACCGCGCCGAAGGAAGATCTGACACCGTTCGTCCAAGGCTGGACCGGTCTCTAAGACAAAAGTGATCCCAATGTGGGAGGGGGCTTGCTCCCGATGGCGTTGTGTCAGTGACAGATAAGTTGGCTGACACTCCGTCATCGGGAGCAAGCCCCCTCCCACAGTGGGTCTGTGGTGTTGTCTGGATCTTAGGCTGATCCATCAACCTCATTTGCTGGCTGACCGGATGCCCCAAGCGGTACTCGGTCCAAATGTGGGAGGGGGCTTGCTCCCGATGGCGTTGTGTCAGTGACAGATAAGTTGGCTGACACTCCGTCATCGGGAGCAAGCCCCCTCCCACAGTGGGTCTGTGGTGTTGTCTGGATATCAGGCTGATCCATCAACCTCATTTGCTGGCTGACCGGATGCCCCAAGCGGTACTCGGTCCAAATGTGGGAGGGGGCTTGCCCCCGATGGCGGGGTGTCAGTTACAAACAATTTGACTGACACTCTGTCATCGTGGGCAAGCCCCCTCCCACATTGAGGTGTGGTGTTATTTAAACCTTGAACTGATCCATCAACTTCATTTGCTGGCTGGCCAGGGCATTGAGCTGGCTGCTGATGGCTGCCGATTCGGTGGCTTGGCCGGTGAGGGTTTCGGTGACGGTTCGGATCGCGGAGACGTTGCGATTGACCTCTTCTGCCACCGCGCTTTGCTGTTCGGCGGCGCTGGCGATTTGCAGGTTCATGTCGCTGATCACCGTCACCGCGTCGCTGATTTTGCCCAGGGCCTGCACGGCCTGATGGATCTGCCCGGCATTGCTTTGGGCCTGATGCTGGCTCGAATGCATGGTCGCCACCACGCCACGGGTGCCGCTCTGGATACGTTCGATCACCACGCGAATTTCCTCGACCGAATCCTGGGTGCGCTTGGCCAGGTTACGCACCTCATCGGCCACCACCGCAAAACCACGTCCGCTTTCCCCGGCGCGCGCCGCTTCGATCGCCGCGTTCAACGCCAGCAGGTTGGTCTGTTCGGCAATGCTGCGGATCACTTCCAGGACTGAACCGATCTGTTCGCTGTTGACGGCCAACGCCTCGACTTCGCCGACGGCCTTGCTGACTTCTTCGGCAAGCGTGGTGATATCGCGGGTGCTTTGTTCGATGATCGACATGCCTTCGCGTGCCGACTGATCCGCGCCGCGTGCCGCGCTGGCGGCATTGGAGGCGCTGTTGGCGACGTCATGGGCGGTGGCGCTCATCTCATTGGACGCGGTGGCCACCTGGTCGATTTCGCGAAATTGCACCTGCATGCCTTCGCTGGTCTGGCGCGCAATGGCCGAAGACTGGTCGGCAGTGCCGCGCGCTTCGGTGATGCTTTGTTTGATCTGCGCGATAGTTGGTTGCAGCTTGTCGAGGAAGCGGTTGAACCAGTTCACCAGCTCGCCCAGTTCGTCTTTTTTGCAGTAGGCCAGGCGCTGGGTGAGGTCGCCGTCGCCGCTGGCGATGTCTTTGAGCATGGCCGCCACGCTGTTGATCGGGCGGGTCACGCCAGTGGCCGTCAGCCAGATCAGCAGCAGGCCTACCAGGGCGGCGGCAGCCGCTACCAGCAAGGCCTTGAGGGTGCCTGTGGCCTGTGCCTCATCAAGCACACCTTGCAGCTTCACGTTATCGGCCAGCATCACCGCTTTGGGCAGTTTGATCACCACGCCCCAGGATTTGGCGTCGGGTATCGGCTTGACGGGGTACACGGCGCGAATGGTCTCGTCCTGCTCGCGGATCATGGGGCGGTCGCTGGCGAGCAGCTGTACGATCTCCTTGCCTTCGGCGCCGAGCGTGTCGATCAGGTTCTTGCCCACTCTGGCCGGTTCACCGCTGTAGGCCGCGATCAGACCGGTGCTGGACAGCACCTCCAAGTGCGCCGCGCCGTTGAACAGGTCTTTCTGCGCCGCATCGGTGACCGCTTGCAGGGCGTTGAGGGCGATATCGACACCGACGACGCCGATAACCTTGCCATCCACGATCAAGGGCAGGGAGATGGTGGTCATCAGCACGGGTTTGCCGGCCACCGTGTCTTCGTAGGGGTCCAACAGGCACGTAGTGCGAGTGTCCCGTGGGCAGGTGTACCAAATGTTGTAGGGCGTGCCGCTGAGGTTGAGGCTGGTTTTCGTCAGGTCATCTTCAACCATGATCGTGTTCAGGCTGGCGCCGCCGGCCCGGCTCCAGTAGCTGGAGAAGCGGCCTTTTTCGTTGGAGACGCGTGCTTTGTCGTCGACGAACTCGCTGTCCTTGCCATCCAGTCCGTTGGGTTCGAACGACAGCCAGATGCCCAGCACCTTGGTGTTACGCTCAAAAGCGGTTTTTACGCTCTGGTTGATGTCTTCGCGCAAGGCACCCGCGTCCAGCGAGCGCTTGGCCCCCAGGGTGCGCAGGTCTTTGACTTGATCGGCGAGAGCGGTGACCACTAGCAGGTTTTCGTTGAAGGTTTTCTGCAACTGCACGGCCTGTTCGGCCGCCTTGGCTTGCAGCAGCTGTTCTACGCTGGCAGTCAGCATTCGTGAGCTTGAGTCACTGACCAATTGATCGTTCTGGTTGGTGTTGTAGATGTTGATGCCGACCACCAGTGCGATCACCCCTAACAGGCAGAGGCCGGACAGCAGCACGATTTTCAAGCGGATAGAGAGGGTGTCGAACATAGGTTCACTCACGAATGGACTTGTTGAGATGCGCAGAGCCAAGTCCATTCGGCGCCATGTCTGAAACATCGGCGTAACAAATCAATTCATGAGTGACAGGCGATGAGCGGTAGGAAAACCCCTACACACACGTTATACGGGCCGTGCAAGCCGTTCGGGGCGCGACCAGATCCACAGGTTGCCCAGGCTCATGCCGGCGATCGCCAGGTAGATCGGCCAGCCATGATCAAGCATTACCAGCATCAGGGCGGCGCACAGCAACATGCTGACGGTGGCGCTGACTTTGGCCCGGCGCGCGATGATCTTGCCATTGCGCCAGTTGAACAGAATCGGCCCGAACAGGCGGTGGTTTTCCAGCCAGGCGCTGAGGCGTGGCGAGCTTTTGGTCGCGGCCCAGGCGGCAAGCAGGATGAATTCGGTGGTGGGCAAACCCGGTATGACAATCGCCACCAAGCCGATCCCCAGGCTGACGTAGGCCAGCAGGCCGTAGAGGATCTGCGCGATTTTCGAGGTGGATTGGGGTTTGCCGGTCATGGTGTGTGCAATCAGGAGGTAACAAAAAGTCAGCATTGAAGTGCGGTTTAAATGTGGGAGGGGGCTTGCTCCCGATGACGGTGGGTCAGTTATGGAATTCGTTGCTGGTACACCGCTATCGGGAGCAAGCCCCCTCCCACAGTTGATTGCATTTCAATTCAAGATCAGGCCAGTTCAGGGGCGCTAGCGTACGCCTGTTCCAGCAAGACGGTGAAGCGCACAAACGCATCGATGGCGCCTTTATCCATGGCGGCTTCTTCCTCGGCGCTCAATTGCATTGCATCGAGGGTGCGAGTGAAGCTTTTCCAGCCTTCGGCACGGCCGCCCGCCGGCTCGCCCAGGTGACGCGCGCCGAAGGTTTCGCTCAGGCCCAGGCCCACGGCCCGTTTGATCAGGAAGGCAGCGCCCAATTTGGAGCCTTCGGAGACGAACAGCCAGCCCAAGGCTTCGGCCACACTCGGATTGTTCACCGCCCCGGCAACCGGGGCCGGCACGTCGGTGTCGAGGTCGCCCAGGTCGAGTCTGGCGGCGTCTGCGCGGCAGCGTTCGGCCAGGTTGGGGATGATCCGGTTCAGTTCGGCATCGTTGTACAGCGCCACCAACTCCGATTGGAACAGGTATTGCGCCACCACGAAGCGGGCAAAGTTGGCCTGGGTTGCAAACGGGGCGTGGGCCTTCACCAACGCATCGAGCCTGGTGTGTGGCGCGTGGGTGATCTGGTTCAGGCGCTGGGAGCGCAGGCTTGGACGTTCTGCGGTAGGAGAAGCGGTCATGAAAAAGTCCTTGAGAGGGGGAGCGCCTTTCTGGCTCTGAAGAGAGCGGTTATCAACTAGACGAACAGGAAGACGCAGCACAGTAAAAATTCCGCATCTCGCCGCTCGAACATCGCGGCGAGATGCAGCGGTTGGCGTCAGATGTCCCAGATCACATTGATCGCGAAGTTGCGACCCGGCTGGGTCAGGCGATCGAGGTTGGCCGGGCCGGTCACCGCGGCTTCGCCGACGCTGTCGTAGCTGCGCACGTCATCCCAGTTCCAGTACTTCTTGTCGGTGAGGTTGTAGACGCCGCCGTTGATGGTCACGTCGTGGGTGACTTTGTAGTAGGCGCTCAGGTCGAGAATGCCGAACCCTGGCGTCTTGAACGGGCCGCTGGTGTCACCGTCCGGGGCGTGGAAGGTGCTGCTGTCGACGCGATTCTGTTTTTTCACCAGGGTCCAGCTCAGCAGGCCGCCGTAGCTGTCCTGATCGTAGCCCAGGCCGAAGACGCCCTTGAGCGGGTTGACGCTGTTGAGCGGCTGGCCGTTGTCGTCGTTGCGGCCATGGGCGTAGGACACCGCTCCCTGGGTATACAGGCCTTGCGGCGCACCGAAGGCGTCCAGGTTCAGGCGGCCCTTGGCTTCGGCGCCCTTGATGGTGGCGCGTTTGATATTCACCGCCTGGAACTGCTCGACGGTGCCGCCGACCACCGCGTTGTCTTCGTCGATGAAGTCGCGGTATTTGTTGTAGAACACGGCGATTTCAAACGAGCCCGCGTCGAACTTGCCGCGAAGCCCGGTTTCGATGCCCTTGCTGGTTTCCGGCTTGAGGTCGGGGTTGGGCTCCACGGTGTAGCCCAGGTTGAGGTTTTCGAAGCGGCCGTACAGCGCCTTGGCGGACGGTGTGCGGAAACCTTCGGCGTATTGGCCGAACCAGGTGTATTGATCGGTCAGGGCGTAGGTCAGGCCGAACTTGGGCGTGACGCGGTGCCAGGTTTTGTCCTTGCCGTCGACCGCATATTCACCGGTGGGGTTTACGGTGCTGAGGAATTCCTCGGTCAGCTTGGGCTTGAGCCGGGTGTAGTCGTAGCGTACGGCGGGCAGAAAGGTCCATTTATTCCAGCTGATCTGGTCCTGGGCGAACAGCGAGTAGGTGTTGATGGTCGGGTCGGGGAAATCGCTGGATTTCTTCACGCTGTCGCCGGCCGACGGGCTGGGCGCGCCGATGGCGGTGCAGCCGCTGCCGACCGCCAGGCAGGTGGCGCTGCCTTCACGCGAACCGGTGACTTTCTGCTGCTTGAGGGTGGTGCCGTAGGTCACCTGGTGCTCGGTGTCGCCCAGGCTGAAGGCCTTGTCCAGCTGTGCATCGAAGACCCACTGCTTTTCTTCGTACAGGGTGTCGCGGGTGCGCAATACGCGACGGCCCGGCTGATAGATTTCAGCGGTGGTCTGGTCGGTCTTGGCGATCTGGTAGTTGAGGCTGGTCTTGATGCGGTCGGCCATCGGCGAGTCGAGGGCGAAGCTGTTTTCCAGGCCGAAACGTTCACGGGTAATGGTGTCGTTGCCGCGACGGTCACGGTACAGGTTGAAACCACGCCCGCCAATGAACGGGCCGCCCACCGCATTCTTCAGGTTGACGTCGCGATCATCCTTGTACTTCTCGTACGTCAGACCCAGGCGGTTATCGTCGCCATAATTCCAACCCAGTTTGGCCAGCACGTTGGTGGTGCGTGCGTCCTCCGGGTTGGCGCCGGTGCGGGCCAGGCCGGTAGCGTTGTTGCCGTCATAGGCTTCGGTTTCGTGACCGTTGCGCTGGCTCAGGTGCAGCAAACCTTCGACGTCCTGCACACGGCCGGCGACGGTGGCGGAGGTCAGCCAGCTTTCGTCGGCGGAGCTGTAGCCGGTCTTCAGGCGCGCGCCGACGTCCTGCCCGGGCTGGATGATGTCATCCGGGTCGAGGGTGAAGTAGCTCACCGCGCCGCCAATGGCGCTGCTGCCGTACAGGGCCGAGGCCGGCCCGCGCAGGATCTCCACGCGCTTGACGATTTCCGGGTCGACGTAGTTGCGCCGGGTCTTGGCGTAGGGGCCGTTGAAGAAGTTGTCCGGCACTTCCACGCCGTCGACCTGGGTAAGAATGCGGTCGCCGTCGATACCGCGAATGTTATAGCCGGCATTGCCCGAGCGCGTACCGGCGCCGCCCACCGACACGCCCGGTTCGTAGCGCACCAGCTCACGGGTGGTGTTGACGTTCTGGCGGTCCAGTTCCTGGCGGTCGTGCACGCTGACCATGCTCGGTACGCTGCCCACATCCTGCTCGGTACGAGTGGCGCTGATGGTCACCTGCTGCAGGTTGAGGGCGCCGCCGGCGGCACGTTTCTCCAGGACGATGTTGTTGTTGCCCAGCTTGCGATAGCTCAGGTTGGTCCCCACCAACAGCCGCTCCAGCGCTTTCTCCGGCGACAACGCTCCGCGCACGCCAGGGGACGACACACCCTGGCCCAACTCAGCCGGCAGGCCGACTTGCCAGCCGGTCACGCCGGTGAAAGCGTTCAGCGCTGATACCAAGGGCTGCTGTTCGATGCTGAAGGTGTAATTGCCTTGGCTGCGCGGTGCGGGTTCGGCGGCAGTGGCGGCCATTGCCGGCGCGCCGGCCATCAGTATGGCGGCGGTCAGCAGAGAAAGGACGGGCGAACAAGACCGGCGGTTGAAACGAGAGGACATCGAGAGCGCTCCGGAGATACGAATCTTATAGTTGCGAACCGAACCAAATAGGAATCAGTTGCATTGGCTATAACAAGACGTATCGCCGTTCAGCATCGAGTAAAAATAATTCTCATTTAGTTCAAGATCACCAGCGCCGGGTATTCCGACAGCTTGGCCGAGGTGATGTGGGCCAGGGAACGCACCACGTCCAGCGGTTGGTCGAGCCGATAGTTACCGGTGACGGCGACACCGGCGAGCTTGTCGTTGGTGTTGACGATCCAGCCCGGATAATAGCGACGCAGCTCCGTCAGCACTTCGCCCATCGGGCAGTTTTCGAACACCAGTCGGCCCTGGACCCAGGCCAGGTCCTTGCCGGCGTCCAGCTTGGCCGGCTGACCAAAGCCCTTGGGGCCGATGCGGATGCTTTCACCGGCACTCAGGCGCACCCGGGCGTCGTCGACGGTGTTGCTCAGGTCGACATCGCCGCGCTGCACTTGCACCTGGGCTTCGCCGTCGAGATAGCGCACGGCAAACGCTGTGTCGCGCACGCTGGCGCGCACCGGGCCGGCGTCAATTTCCAGCGGCAGGCCACGGCTGGGGGCGATGTCGAAAAACGCTTCGCCCTGGTAGAGGCGGGCGATGCGCTGGTGGTCCTTGATGCGGCTGGAAAACGCCGAATTGGTGTTCAGCAATACGTTGGCGCCCTCGTCCAGTTGCAGGCGCTGGCGTTCACCGACCACGGTGAGGTGGTCGGCCTGCAGGCGTACCGGCAGGTTGCTGAAGCTGAACAGGCCGAGCAGCAGCACGGCGGCGGTGGCCAAGGGTTTCCAATGCGGTTTGATCCGGCGCCAGGCGCTCGGCCTGCGTGGCGCGGCCAGGGCCACGGCGGCGCTGTGTACGGGCGCGGCACCCCAGGCGGCCTGGGCTTTGCTGAAGGCGTGGGCGTGCGCGGGGTCCTCGGCCAGCCAGGCTTGGAACGCAGCTTGTTGGCCGGGTTGCGGGCACTGCAAGGCGATCAGCCAATCGAGGGCTTGGTCCATGGCCGTGTCTTGCAGCACCTCGTGAGCCAGCTCGTGGGGGCGCAGTTTATTCGGGTCCGTCACGGTGTTCCTCGGGTCTTCGCCACGTTCTATTCATTTTTCCTACAGCCTGGATCGACACTTCTGTCGGCGTGAAGCTTAAGGCTGATCCAGCCGTTCGGCCACACCTACACAGATGGCCATGATCAACTTCAGTTCCTTTTGTACGGTGCTCAAGGACACCTGCAGCTGATCGGCGATTTCCTGGTAGCTGCAACCGTGCAGGCGGCTGAGGATGAAGATCCGCTGCTGGCGAGCACTCAACTGGCCCAGGCTGACGCTCAGGTGCTCGAGCAATTGCTCGGCCTGGGTCGCGTCTTCGGGTGTGCTGATCGGGGCGGCAACGCTTTGCAGGATATCCAGCGGGACATCTTCCTGCAGGGTGCGGGCCTGGATCCTGCGTGAACGCAAATGATCCAGCGCCAGGTTGCGCGCGGTCTGGTAGACGAAGGGTTCAAGGTGGTCGATCGGCCGCTCACTCAGGGCCCGGGTCACGCGCAGGTAGGTTTCCTGCAACAGGTCCTCGGCGGTGCTGTGGTTATTCACCATGCGTTGCAGCGTGCGCAGCAGAATCACCCGTTGGGTGAGAAAGACGTGGTTGAAGCGAGATTGGCTCACAGTGATACCAGACCGATTTGCAGTTAATGATAATGCTTATCATCAACTCAAATGGCAAGTGGCTTGATCGTTCCCACGCTTTGCGTGGGAATTCATCCTGTGACGCTCCGCGTCACAACCTCCGGAGCGCGACGCAGAGCGTCCGGCGCTGCATTCCCACGCAGCGCGTGGGAATGAGCAGGTCGTGTTACTCGGCGTTGCACAGCGCCAGGCAGTTATCCAGCATCCGGTTCGAGAAGCCCCACTCGTTGTCATACCAAGCCAGCACTTTAAGCAACTTGCCGCTCACCTTGGTGTGATTGGCATCGAAGATCGAAGACAGCGGGTTATGGTTGAAGTCACTGGAAACCAGCGGCAGGGTGTTGTAGCCGAGGATTTTCGAATGCTGGCTGGCGTGCTTCAACAGCGCGTTGACTTCATCGGCCGTGGCTTCTTTTTTCAACTGCACCGTAAGGTCCACCAGCGACACGTTGATCACCGGCACGCGCACGGCCATGCCGGTCAGCTTGCCCGCCAGTTCCGGCAATACCAGGCCGACGGCTTCAGCGGCGCCGGTCTTGCTCGGGATCATGTTCTGGGTGGCCGAACGTGCGCGGTACGGGTCGGTGTGGTAGACGTCGGTGAGGTTCTGGTCGTTGGTGTAGGCGTGAATCGTGGTCATCAGGCCGCTTTCGATGCCCAGTTCGCGGTGCAGCACTTGGGCCACCGGCGCCAGGCAGTTGGTGGTGCACGACGCGTTGGAAATGATCTGGTGCGATTGACGCAAAATGTCATGGTTTACACCGTAGACCACGGTCGCATCCGCGCCCTTGGCCGGGGCAGAGATGATCACCTTGCGCGCACCGGCGCTAATATGGGCGGCGGCCTTGTCACGGTCGGTGAACAGGCCGGTGCATTCGAACACCACGTCGATCTTGTGTGCGGCCCACGGCAGGTCGGCCGGGTTGCGAATGGCACTCACGGCGATCCGGTCGCCATTGACGGTCAGGCTTTCCTGATCGTGGGCTACCTCTGCTTCGAATGTGCCATGCACGGTGTCATATTTGAGCAGGTGGGCATTGATCGAGCTGTCGCCCAGATCATTGATGGCGACGATCTGCAAATCCTGGCGATAGCCTTGGGTATACAGTGCGCGCAGAACATTACGGCCGATACGGCCAAAACCGTTGATTGCGATACGTAGAGTCATTGGAAAGTGCCTATCGTCGATTTGTTGTAAGAATTACAAGATTATTCGCATAAAAATAGAAAACAAGCCTTTTTAGTGGCAATATTTTGTTCAATCTACAACGAGTGACCTGAATCAACTGGTCCGATGATCCAAACGACTGCCTGCCATCCATGCGCTGCGGGCGTTTGATCAGCATAGACACTCAGGTCGCCACATCCGTTAGCCTGGAGTTCTATACATGCATCCCCGCGTCCTTGAGGTCACCGAACGGCTTATCGCCCGCAGCCGCGCCACACGCGAGGCTTACCTTGCGCTCATTCGCGGCGCAGCCAGCGACGGTCCGATGCGCGGCAAGCTGCAGTGCGCCAACTTCGCCCACGGCGTGGCCGGTTGCGGCACCGAAGACAAAAACAGTCTGCGCATGATGAATGCCGCCAACGTGGCAATTGTTTCTTCATATAACGACATGCTCTCGGCGCATCAGCCGTACGAACACTTCCCTGAACAAATCAAGAAAGCCCTGCGCGAAGTCGGCTCGGTCGGCCAGTTCGCCGGCGGCACGCCCGCCATGTGCGATGGCGTGACCCAGGGCGAGCCGGGTATGGAGCTGAGCCTGCTCAGCCGTGAAGTGATCGCCATGTCCACGGCGGTCGCGCTGTCCCATAACATGTTCGACGCCGCGTTGATGCTGGGCATCTGCGACAAGATCGTCCCCGGCCTGATGATGGGCGCGCTGCGCTACGGCCACCTGCCGATGATCTTCGTGCCCGGCGGGCCGATGCCGTCGGGCATCTCCAACAAGCAGAAAGCCGATGTGCGCCAGCGCTACGCCGAAGGCAAGGCCACCCGCGAAGAGCTGTTGGAATCGGAAATGAAGTCCTACCACAGCCCCGGCACCTGCACCTTCTACGGCACCGCCAATACCAACCAACTGTTGATGGAAGTGATGGGCCTGCACCTGCCGGGCGCCTCGTTCGTCAATCCGTATACGCCGCTGCGCGATGCACTCACCCGCGAGGCCGCGCACCAGGTCACACGCCTGACCAAGGCCAACGGCAACTTCACGCCGATTGGCGAGATCGTCGACGAGAAGTCACTCGTCAACTCCATCGTCGCCCTCAACGCCACGGGCGGGTCCACCAACCACACCCTGCACATGCCGGCTATCGCCATGTCGGCGGGCATTATCCTGACCTGGCAGGACATGGCCGACCTCTCCGAAGTGGTGCCGACCCTGTCGCACGTGTACCCGAACGGCAAGGCTGACATCAACCACTTCCAGGCGGCGGGCGGCATGTCGTTCCTGATCCGCGAACTGCTCGAAGCCGGCCTGCTGCACGAAGACGTCAACACCGTGGCGGGCAAGGGCTTGAGCCGTTACACCCAGGAACCGTTCCTGGTCGACGGCGAACTGATCTGGCGCGAAGGCCCCATCGAAAGCCTCGATGAAACCATCCTGCGCCCCGTGGCCCGTGCGTTTTCGCCCGAAGGCGGCCTGCGGGTGATGGAAGGCAACCTCGGCCGTGGCGTGATGAAAGTCTCGGCAGTAGCGCCCGAGCACCAAGTGGTCGAAGCGCCGGCGGTGGTGTTCCAGGACCAACAGGACCTGGCTGACGCCTTCAAGGCGGGCCAGTTGGAAAAAGACTTTGTCGCGGTGATGCGCTTCCAGGGCCCGCGCTCCAACGGCATGCCCGAATTGCACAAGATGACGCCGTTCCTTGGCGTGTTGCAGGACCGTGGGTTCAAAGTCGCCCTGGTGACAGACGGGCGTATGTCCGGCGCCTCGGGTAAGATTCCCGCCGCGATCCACGTCAACCCCGAAGCCCAGAGCGGCGGGCCGCTGGCGCGGGTCCAGGATGGCGATATCATTCGCGTCGATGGCGTTACCGGCACCCTGGAGCTTAAGGTGGACGCCGAAGAATTTGCCGCGCGCACGCCGGCCACGGGCCTGCTGGGCAATAACGTGGGCGCCGGTCGCGAGTTGTTTGCATTCATGCGCTTGGCCGCAAGCTCCGCAGAGCAAGGCGCCAGCGCCTTTACCTGTGCCTTGGAGACGCTTAAGTGAAGTTAGCGCTGGTCGGTGACATCGGGGGTACCAACGCCCGTTTTGCGTTGTGGCGAGATCAGGCACTGCATTCGATCCGCGTGCAGGCCACGGTGGATCACGCAAGCCCTGAGGAGGCCATCAAGGTCTATCTCAAGGAGGTAGGCCTGGTGCTGGGTGACATTGGTGCGGTGTGCCTGTCGGTGGCCGGCCCGGTGAGCGGCGATGAATTCAAGTTCACCAACAATCACTGGCGCCTGAGCAAGACGGCTTTCTGCCAGGCGTTGCAGGTGGACGAATTGCTGCTGGTCAACGATTTCTCGGCCATGGCCCTGGGCATGACTCGCCTGCAGCCCGATGAATTTCGCGTGGTGTGCGAGGGTACTCCGGAGCCGTTGCGCCCGGCCGTGGTGATCGGCCCGGGCACCGGGCTGGGGGTCGGTACCTTGCTGGACCTCGGCGCAGGCCGTTGGGCGGCGTTGCCGGGGGAGGGCGGCCATGTCGACCTGCCCCTGAGCAGCCCGCGTGAAACCCAGTTGTGGCAACACATCTACAGCGAGATCGGCCATGTCAGCGCTGAAACTGCGTTGAGCGGGGGCGGTTTGCCGCGCCTGTACCGGGCGATCTGTGCGGTGGACGGGCACACACCGGTACTGCACACGCCCGAGGCCATCACGGCGGCGGGGTTGGCGGGCGATCCGGTGGCGCTGGAAGTGCTCGACCAGTTCTGCATCTGGCTGGGCCGAGTGGCCGGCAACAATGTGCTGACCACGGGCGGGCGTGGCGGTGTGTATATCGTGGGCGGGGTGATACCGAGGTTTGCCGACTTTTTTATCCGCAGCGGTTTTGCCAGGAGCTTTGCCGACAAAGGCTGCATGAGTGACTACTTCAAGGGCATCCCGGTGTGGCTGGTGACCGCGCCGTATTCCGGGTTGACCGGCGCGGGTGTGGCGCTTGAGCAGGCATTTGCTTAGGCTGTGACGGCCTCATCGGGGGCAAGCCCCCTCCCACATTTGAAGGCGTTCACAATTCAAGGTGTGGGAGGGGGCTTGCCCCCGATGAGGCCATCAAGAGCACCTCATAACAACAAGGAGGACCCCGTGAGCGTAATCAGTAAATCGATTCTCCTCGTCGACGACGACCAGGAAATCCGCGAATTGCTGCAAACCTACCTCAGTCGCGCCGGCTTCCAGGTCCGTGGCGTGGCCGATGGCGCGGGGTTCCGCCAGGCGATGAACGAGGCGCCGTGCGACCTGGTCATCCTGGATGTGATGTTGCCCGATGAAGACGGTTTCAGCCTCTGCCGCTGGATCCGCCAGCATCCGCGCCAGGCGCAGGTGCCGATCATCATGCTCACCGCCAGTTCCGACGAAGCCGACCGCGTGATCGGCCTGGAACTGGGCGCCGATGACTATATCGGCAAGCCGTTCAGCCCCCGCGAGCTACAGGCGCGGATCAAGGCGCTGCTGCGACGCTGCCAGTTCGGCCAGGAGCGCAGCAGTGGCGGCGAGGTGTTGGTGTTCGATGAATGGCGCCTGGATATGATCAGCCATCGCCTGTTTCACGTGGACGGCGAAGAGGTGATCCTCTCTGGCGCCGACTTTGCCTTGCTCAAGTTGTTTCTCGACCATCCGCAACAGATCCTCGACCGCGACACCATCGGCAACGCTACCCGGGGCCGCGACCTGATGCCGCTGGACCGCATCGTCGACATGGCCGTCAGCCGCCTGCGCCAGCGCCTGCGCGATACCGAAAAACCACCCCGGCTGATCCGCACCGTGCGCGGCAGCGGCTATCAACTGGCAGCCAGCGTGGTTGCCGGCAATGCCCACTGAACGCCTGCGTGAACTACGCCGGCGGATCCCGGTACCGCGTTCGCTGCTGGGGCGGATGTTACTGCTGACCCTGTTGGCGGTGCTGTTTGCCCAGGCGTTATCCAGCGTGATTTGGGTGTCGCAACTGCGCGCTACCCAGCTCGAAGGCCTGGTGACGGCTGCCCGCAGCCTGGCGCATTCGATGACCGCCAGCGTGAGTTATTTTCGTTCATTACCGGTGGCCTATCGCCCGCTGGTGCTCGACCAGTTGCGCAGCATGGGCGGCACGCGTTTTGTGGTGACCCTCAACGATCGCCCGCTGGACATGCAGGTCTTGCCCGAAACCCCGCGCAAGCAGGCGGTGCTGGTGGCCGTGGACGACGTGCTGCGCCAGACCCTCGGCGCCGATGTGCATATCTCGGTGGAGTTCGTCAGCGCCGAAGACCTGCGCATCTTCAATGCCGGGCTTAAGCTCGACGAACTGCCGCGCTCCTGGGCTCACTACGCATTGACCCTGGAGCCGGTCAACCCGCCGGTGCTGGTCACCCAGATCCAGCTCGCTCCCGGTGAATGGTTGTACATCGCCTCGCTGCTGCCCGAACCCTACACCAGCCTTGAAGAACAAGGCCTGCCAGCCCAGCAGGTGTGGTTTATCGTGTTGACCAGCGGTTTCCTGCTGCTGTTCATCGGCTTGCTGGTGCATTGGCAGAGCCGCCCGCTCAAGCGCCTGGCGCGGGCGGCGCGGGACATGTCCCTGGGCGCGGATGTTGAGCCGGTGGCCGAAGGCGGCGGCAGTGAGGTGGTGGAAGTCGGTCGTGCGTTCAATGCCATGCGTGAGCGCATCAGCCGTTACTTGACTGAGCGCAGCCAGTTGTTCAGCGCGATATCCCATGACTTGCGCACACCCATCACACGCCTGCGCCTGCGCGTGGAATTGCTCGAAGACGAAAACCTGCAAGCCAAATTCGGCCGCGACCTGGATGAGTTGGAATTGCTGGTCAAAGGCGCGTTGCAATGCGTGAAAGACACCGATATCCACGAGAACATCCAGCCGGTGGACCTCAACCATGTGCTCGAATGCCTGGTGGAGCCTTACCTTGCGCCCAACGGCAATGGGCGGGTGACCCAGCATGGGCAGGCCCTGACCACCTATCCGGGCAAGCCGCTGGCGCTCAAGCGCTGCATCGGCAACCTGATCGACAATGCGCTGAAATACGGGCAGAACGCGCATTTGCACATCGAGGACGATGGCGCCGAGTTCATCCTGCATGTGGACGACGAAGGCCCCGGCGTGCCGGAACAGCGGTTGGAGCAGGTGTTCGAACCGCACTTTCGCCTGGCCGGGCAGCAGCAGGGCTATGGGCTGGGGTTGGGGATTGCACGCAATATCGCCCATAGCCATGGCGGTGAGGTGAGTTTGCAGAATTTGCGCGAGGGTGGGTTGCGGGTGACCCTCCAGCTACCGCGCGGATTAGACTGAATACACGCAGGACCCAATGTGGGAGGGGGCTTGCTCCCGATGGCGGTCTATCAGCTACACATCAGCTGACTGACCCACCGCTATCGGGAGCAAGCCCCCTCCCACATTTTGTCTGTGTCAGGTCAGATGCTTTGACGCAGTCTGGCCAAGTCTCTTAACGGCGGCGCGCCAAACAACCGGCTGTACTCCCGGCTGAACTGCGACGGGCTTTCATATCCCACCCGATACCCCGCCGCCGAGGCCTCCAGTCCTTCGGCAATCATCAGCCGCCGAGCTTCCTGCAAGCGCAGTTGTTTCTGGTATTGCAGCGGGCTCATGGCGGTGATCGCCTTGAAACGGTGGTGCAGGGTCGAGACGCTCAGGTTCACTTCCCGAGCCAGGTCATCGATGCGCAGCGGCTGTTCGTAGTTGCCGTTCAACCATTTGATCGCCTGGCTCACTCGGTGGCTCTGGCTGTTGGCCACGGCGATTTCATACAGGCGATAGCCTTGGGGCCCGCGCAACAAGCGGTAGAGAATTTCGCGGTTGATCAGCGGGGCGAGCATCGCGATGTCTTTGGGCGTATCCAGCAGGCGGGTCAGGCGTAGCACGGCATCAAGCAACTGATGGTCGATGCGGTCGACGTACATGCCTCGGGAAGTTGGACGCGACGGCACACCCATCGGGCCGGCTTCGGCGATCAGTGCGGTGAGCTGGGCCGGGTCGATATTGATGCGCACCGACAGGTTGGGGTCTTCGGGGGTGGCGTCGATAATTCGCCCGGCCACCGGCATGGCGACCGAGAACACCAAATAATTGAGCGGGTCGTAGGCAAAGATTTCGTCGGCCAGGCGCACTTCCTTGCTGCCACTGGCGAGGATGCACAGTGCCGGCTCCACCAGCACCGGCATGAAGTCACGCGGCGTGTTGTGGCGGTTCAGGTACAGCGAAGTGATCGCCGTGCCGTAGGAGCCATCTTCCCAGGTATGGCGGTGCACGATGCTGGCCAGTTCGGCACGCTGCTTTTCCATCTCGGCATCGAGGGGCATGGGCTTGAGGTCGGGCGACGACATGGGGCGTCCTCTACACACTGGTTGAATGGTGCTCAGCTTAGTGGTGGGTATTCAAAAAGTGTTACGTCGATTCTGCACAATCCTTGCCTGATCCTGCGGCTTATCGTGAATCAGGCAAGCAAGGCGGCTGTCATCTCCCTGAAATATGCCGTTCGGGCCTGGAATAAATCCAGCGCCGGAACGTCATGCCTACGCTTCTCGCAGGATTGTGCAATAAGCCGGCAGGAATTGACTAACCGTGACCACACCGGCGCCGCTATCTTTGATCCTGTGGCAACACGCCCTCACAGTGCTTGCCGAGCATCACTTCTCAACGGGAGAGTCGAACATGTCCACCCCCATTCCCGCGAGCCATATGGCCTTTGTCCGTGCCCGTACCGGGTGCAGCACCGAACTCGGTGCACGCTTGAGCAGCTTGATCGAACCGGGCCGACAGGCTCAGGGTTGCCTGCAATTTACCGTGCAGCATTCCCAGACCGATCCCGATGTATGGCTGATTTCGGGCTTCTGGAGCAGCGAGCAGGCGATGAGCGCCTACTTCAATTCTCCGGCCCTGATGATCTTCACCGAGTTGCTGAACGACATGGTCGTGCGCAGCATGGACTTCCAGACCTTCACCGATGCATCCGCCGTCAAAGCCTACGGCGAGTACCTGCAACTGGCCGGCTAGAGCGTTAGAATGGCCGACTTTTCATTGGCCAGGACGTTCAAACATGGCACGTAAACAATTTGCCCACCACGAAGCCGTTTCCGCCGTAGTACCGGGAGAGGGCGGCTACAGTGCCGCCATCGCCGTCAAGGCACTGGACGGCATGGGTGCACCGCGCTTTCACAAGATTCTCGATGGGCAGACGTTCAAGACGGCTTCCGACGCCGATGATGCGGCGGCGGTGCAGCTTGAATGCCTGGTCGACGTGGATGCAGAGGGTCAACTTGCCTGGGCAACTGCCTCCAACTAAAGGCCACCGACGATCCAAATGTGGGAGGGGGCTTGCTCCCGATAGCGGTGTATCAGCTACACATTAGTTGACTGACACACCGCAATCGGGAGCAAGCCCCCTCCCACAGGTTGACTGTGTTTCAGTCAGGCTTTTTGGCGCCTGGGCGGTACATCTTGAACAGCGCCTCCGGCCCCAGCTGGAAATAATCCGCCGGGCCGCCACCGCGTAAAATCGGCTCGGCGGCGGCTGTGTCGTAGATCCCGTCCTTGAGCAGCCATTTGGCGATGTGCACCGCGACCACTTCGCCCAGCACCAGCCAGCTGGGTACCAGCTGCTGGTCGGCGCGTTGCAGCTGGATAATCTGCGTCACCTTGCATTCGAACGACACCGGGCTCTCGCCCACTCGCGGTACGCCGACGACTTTCGACGCCACCGGCGTCAGGCCGGACAACTCGAATTCATTCACCTCTGGCGAAACGGCTGCGCAACTCTGGTTCATCTGCTCGGCCAGTGGGCGGGTCGCTAGGTTCCACACAAACTCGCCGGTCTGCTCGATATTGTTCAGGCTGTCTTTGCGCCCCACGCTGGAAAATCCAATGATCGGCGGAATGTAGTTGAACGCATTGAAGAAACTGTAGGGCGCCAGGTTAAGGCGGCCCTCGCGGTCGTGGGATGAGATCCAGCCGATCGGGCGTGGGCCGACGATGGCATTGAACGGGTCATGGGGCAGGCCGTGGCCGTTGGCGGGTTCGTAGAAATGGATATCGTCGGACATGGGCCGGGGTTCCTGCTGCGGGATCTGGGAGGCAGCCATAGTGCAATCCATGACGGCCAATTTCCATCGACAATATGGAATTTTCATTCCTCGCCCACCTATTTTTCACAGCTCCCCGTTCAGTCTGCGCGCCAGGTCGACACCCCTATAAGTCGGCCATTGAATGACTGAGCTTCGGAGCCTTCCCACCTATGAATAAACTTCCTCAGATCACCCTGGCGTTCTGGGTCATGAAAATCTGCGCAACCACCCTGGGCGAAACCGCCGGGGATTTGCTGTCGATGACGCTGAATGTCGGGTACGCCATCAGCTCGATGATCCTGATCAGCGTGTTCCTGGTCACCCTGGTGACGCAACTCTGGTCGAAAACCTACAACCCGGTGCTCTACTGGATCGTGATCCTGTCCACCAGCACAGCCGGCACCACGATGTCGGACTTCATGGACCGCACCCTCGGCCTGGGATACGCCACAGGGTCGATGATCCTGATCGTGATCTTGATGATCATCTTCGCGATGTGGCACCTCAGCGGTGATTCACTGAACGTGAACAAGGTGCAGACCTTCCGGGGCGAGTTGTTTTACTGGATGGCGATCCTGTTCTCCAACACCTTGGGCACGGCATTGGGCGATTTCCTGGCGGACGATTCGGGGCTCGGCTTTGCCGGCGGTGCGCTGTTGATCGGCTCGACCATCGCTGTGGTGGTGGCGCTGAAGTACTTCACCCGGATCTCGTCGGTGCTGTTGTTCTGGGTGGCGTTCGTGCTGACCCGGCCGTTTGGCGCGACGCTGGGCGACTTCCTGACCAAACCCCATGAAAAGGGCGGGTTGGATTTTGGCACCATTGGTTCGTCGGCGGTGTTGGCAGCGGTGCTGGTGGTGATGATTGCCGGCGCGTCGTATGCGCAGCGGCGCTATGGGCAACGCGAGGTCGCAGAGCTTTCCTGATTGAACAAACAACACAAACTAATGTGGGAGGGGGCTTGCCCCCGATGACGGTGTATCAGCTACACACTAGCTGACTGACACACCGCTATCGGGAGCAAGCCCCCTCCCACATTTTTTAGTCGGTGGTGATGCGCGAGTGTTTGCGTGTGTCTTTCATGGTCACGTAGACCACCAACGACACCGCGATACACGCGGTCACGTACCAGTAATAGCCGGTTTCCATGCCGATGCTCTTGAACCACAGCGCGATGTATTCAGCGGTGCCGCCGAAGATCGACACGGTCAGGGCATAGGGCAGGCCTACGCCCAGGGCGCGGATTTCAGTTGGGAACAGCTCGGCTTTCACCACTGCGTTGATCGAGGTATAGCCGCTGACGATGATCAGCGCCGCCATGATCAGGAAGAACGCGCCCCACCAGCTCTGGATGGTGTGCAGGGTAGTGAGGATCGGCACCGTGAACAGAGTGCCGAGGATGCCGAAGGCGATCAGGATCGGCCGACGGCCAATCTTGTCCGACAGGCCGCCGACCAAGGGTTGCAGGCACATGAACAGGAACAGCGTCGCCGCCGAGATGGTGGTGGAGTCGGAGATGCTCATGCCGACGGTGTTCACCAGGTATTTCTGCATGTAGGTGGTGTAGGTGTAGAACGCCAGGGTGCCGCCCATGGTCAGGCCGACCACGGTGAGCAGTTCCTTGGGGTGGCGCATCAAGGTGCGCATCGCGCTTTCCTTGGCTTTTTCTTTCTTGGTGAATGACTCGGTTTCTTCCATGCCGCGCCGCAGGTACAGCGCAACCACTGCGCACAGCGCGCCGATGGCGAACGGAATGCGCCAGCCCCAGGCATACAGTTGCTCGGTGGTCAGCACTTGCTGCAGCACGATCAGCACCGCGAGGGCGATGAGCTGGCCCGAGATCAGGGTGACGTACTGGAAGCTGGAATAGAAACCACGACGCTCCTTGGTCGCCATCTCGCTGAGGTAAGTGGCGGAGGTGCCGTATTCGCCACCGACCGACAGCCCCTGCAGCAGGCGGGCAAACACCAGCAGGATGGGCGCACCGATACCGATGATTTCATAGCCTGGGCTCAGGGCAATTAACAGCGAGCCGAAGCACATCAGGTAGACCGAGGCCATCAGGGCTTTCTTGCGCCCGACCTTGTCGGCGTACAGGCCCATCAACCAGCCGCCGATCGGGCGCATCAAAAAGCCCACGGCGAAGATGGCGGCGGTATTGAGCAATTGGGCGGTGGTGTCGCCTTTGGGGAAGAAGGCTTTGGCGAAGTACAACGAGAAAGCGGCGTAGACGTACCAGTCGTACCACTCGACCATGTTGCCGACGGAGCCGCTGAAGATCGATCTGATCCGGCTGGAGGTTGTGCGTTCTTTTGCCGGCGCGGCCGCCGACCCCAGAGGCAGGGTGTTGGTGTTATCCATTGAAGGATCCTTCATCTAGTTGTTTTTATGGAGCGGCGCGTGCGCAGCCTGGTTCGGGCTGTAGCAGGAGCTGTGCCAGGTGGTTGAAGGCCCGGTTTAGAAGGGTTGCAGAATTTTTTTGAGCGGAATGTCGCTGATGGTTTTGGACTGATGAGCGGAAATCCGCTTATGGCTGCTGGCCTCATCGGGGGCAAGCCCCCTCCCACAGTGGACCGCGTTTATTCAGGAACAATGAGGTCAAAATGTGGGAGGGGCGGTGCAACGATTCGACTTGCCCCCGATGGCGATCTGAAGACCGCTAGAGAAACATCTCCCTTGCCAACCCATGCCGCTGCATCTTTTCATTGAGAGTCCGGCGCGGCAGTTGCAGTTCGGCCAGCACCGCCTTGATATCGCCTTTATGCCGGGTCAGCGCAGCTTTCAGGCAATGCGCCTCGAAGGCTTCCTGCTGCGCCGCCAAGGATTGCCCGGCCTCGATGCCCTCCGGTTCCGGCTCGCCAAGCCCCAGCACTTGGCGTTCGGCAGCGTTAGCGAGCTCGCGCACGTTGCCTGGCCAGTCATGACTGAGCAGGCGTCCCAGCGCCGGACCGCTTAGCGGCTCGGCGCTGCGGCCCAAACGCTGGGCAGCGTCCTGGGCAAAATGTTCATACAGCAGCGGGATGTCTTCGCGCCGCTCGCGCAACGGCGGCAGGCGCAGTTGCGCGACGTTGAGACGATACGCCAGGTCTTCGCGAAAGCGCCCGGCGCGGGCCTCTTCCAACAAGTCCGGCTTGGTGGCCGCGATGATGCGTAAATCCACATGAATGCTCTGATTGGAACCCAGGCGCTCCAGCTTCTGCTCTTGCAACACGCGCAGCAGTTTTACCTGCTGGGCCAAGGGCATGCTTTCGATTTCATCGAGGAACAGCGTGCCGCCATGGGCGTATTCCAACTTGCCGATCCGCTTGCCCTGGGCGCCGGTGAACGCGCCGCTTTCATGGCCGAACAGCTCGGCTTCGAACAGCTGCTCGGGGATCGCGGCGCAGTTGAGCGCGACAAACGGCTTTTTCGCTCGCGGGCCGAAATCATGCAGGCAGCGCGCAACCAGCTCTTTGCCGCTGCCGGTCTCACCGCGGATCAATACATTGACCGGCAGCGTTGCCAGGTCCAGCACTTGGCGTCGCAGGGTTTGCAGGCTCTTGGATACTCCGAGCAGACTGGATTCCAGCTGGGCGCGATGATCGGCTTGCTGATGCAGGCGGCGGTTTTCCAGGACCAGCCCGCGTTTATCCAGCGCGCGGCGCAGGCTATTGAGCAGCGCATCCGGGCTGAAGGGTTTTTCCAGGAAGTCGTAGGCGCCGTCGCGCATGGCTTCGACGGCCATCGGCACGTCACCATGGCCGGTGAGCAGGATGACCGGCAAGTCGGCATCGCGCCGCTGCACTTCGGCCAGCAGCTCCAGGCCGCTGAGGCCGGGCATGCGCACGTCGCTGAGGATCACGCCGGGGAAGTCCCTGGGCAACTGCGCCAGGCATTCCTCGGCACGGCTGAACAACTGCACCGCAAACCCGGACAGGCTCAACCATTGTTCGACGGCCGTACGAATGCTGGCTTCGTCATCCACCACAATCACCGCGTTCAACATAGGTCGGGCGTCTCCAGCGCGACAGGCAAGGTCAGGGTAAATATCGCGCCGTCGCCCCGGTTGCCGGCGATCAGGCGTCCGCCCAGTTCATGCACGATAGCGTAGGACACGGCCAGCCCCAAGCCGAGCCCGTCACCCACCGGCTTGGTGGTGAAGAAGGGGTCGAATACATTGTTCAAGTGTTCTTCGGCGATCCCACCGCCGCTGTCGCTGACGCTCAACTGCCAGAGCTGCTGGTCGGCGTGCAGGCGGATTTCCAGGCGTTTGCGCGGCTTGTCGGCCATGGCATCCAGGGCGTTGCGCAGCAGGTTGATCAGCACTTGTTCCAGGCGGATCGCGTCGCCGCGTACCCAGGCCGGGCGGGTCAGGTCCAGCACTACGCCGATGGCTTCATCTCGCAAGCGTGCGTCGAGCAGGTGCAGGGATTGATCGACCACGGTGGCCAGGTCCAGGCGTTCGCGCAGGCCGCTGGGGCTTTTACGCGCGAAGGTCTTGAGATGGCCCGTCAGCGCGGCCATGCGGGTGAGCATGTCATCCAGTGGTGTGAGTGCCTTGTAGGCATCGTCCACGCGGCCGTGGTCGAGCAACAGCCGCAGGGTCGCCAATTGCATGCGCTGGGCGGTCAGCGGTTGGTTGATTTCATGGGCGAGGGCAGCGGACATCTGCCCCAGTGCCGCCAGCTTGGCCGACTGCACCAGGCCATCCTGGGCGGTGCGCAGGGCCCGGGTGCGTTCCTCGACCAATTGCTCGAGCTCTTCACGGCTGCGTTGACGCAGACGCGCCAGGCGCCAGCGTTGGCTCAAAAACAGCACGAGGAACACCAATGCCAGCCAGGACCCGGCGGCGGCCAGGCCGGCGTTGCGTTGGTCTTCAAACGGGAACTGGGGTTTGCGCAGCAGATGCAGGGTCCAGCCTTCGGCTTTGAGCGGCAGCGATTCCCAGATGTAGTTGGCGTTGCCGTCGGGGCCGTTGACGCGCATCAGGTGGCTGTTGTCGCCGAAGCGCTGCAAGGTGTTGGTCTCCAGCGGCTGCAATTGCTTTTTGTCGTATTGGCGGGTGGCCTTGAGTTCGGCCAGGTCGCTGGCCGACAGCGCACGCAGGTTGCGGTAGCGCCAGCCCGGCTGGTTGGCGATAAACACGATCCCGCGCGCGTCGCTGACCAGCAGCAGGTCGTTACCCTGGGCCCATTCACGCTCCAGCTCGGGGAATTCGAGCTTGACCACCATGGCGCCGAGAAACTGCTCGTGTTCGTCGACCACGGCGCTGGAAAGAAAGTAACCCGGTATGCCGGTGGTCACCCCCACCGCGTAAAAGCGCCCGGTGCCCTGGCTCAGGGTCTGGCTGAAATACGGCCGAAACGCGTAGTTGTGCCCCACATAGCTGCTGGGCAGGTTCCAGTTGCTGGCGGCCACGGCCAGGCCGGTGCGGTCCATCAATTCGAGGGTGGAAGACTGGGCGGCGCCGTTGATGCGTTCCAGCTTGCGGTTGAGCAGGTCCTGGGTGGTGGCGTCCAGCGGGCCTTTCAAGGCGTTGATCATTTCCGAGTCCAGCGCCAGCACGGCGGGCAGGGCACGGTAGCGTTCGATCAGGGTGTGCAGCGAGTTGGCATACAGCGCCAGCTGTTGATTGGCACGGGCGGCGTCGTCCACCAAGGCCTGGCGTTCGGCATGGCGCGTGGCCAGAGCTGCCGCCAGCACCGCACCGGCGACGATCAGCAGGGAATAGAAGGTCAGGCGCAGGGGGCGAGGGATTGCGATCATACGAGGATGAACAGGCGCAGTGGGGGCGAGCACCATAGCATGGGCTGCCCGAAACTTGTGTGGGAGGGAGCACGCCCCCTCCCACCTTTGCTTACTGCACTTCTACCGCCAGGCTTTCACTGATCTTCTTCTGCCAGATCGCAGGACCGGTGATGTGTACGGATTCGCCCTTGCTGTCCACCGCAACGGTGACCGGCATGTCCTTCACGTCGAACTCGTAGATCGCTTCCATGCCCAGTTCGGCGAACGCGACGACGCGCGATTTCTTGATGGCCTGCGCCACCAGGTAAGCGGCGCCGCCCACGGCCATCAGGTACACGGCCTTGTGGTCCTTGATCGCTTCGATGGCGGTCGGGCCGCGCTCGGATTTGCCGATCATGCCCAGCAGGCCGGTTTGCTCGAGGATCTGACGGGTGAACTTGTCCATCCGCGTCGCGGTGGTCGGGCCCGCCGGGCCAACCACTTCTTCGCGCACCGGATCAACCGGGCCGACGTAGTAGATGAAACGGCCCTTGAGGTCCACCGGCAGGGTTTCGCCCTTGTTCAGCATCTCGACCATGCGCTTGTGCGCCGCGTCGCGACCCGTGAGCATCTTGCCGTTGAGCAACACCGTTTCGCCCGGTTTCCAGCTTTGCACTTCTTCAGGCGTCAGGGTATCGAGGTTGACGCGACGGGCCGATGGGCCGGCTTCCCAGACGATTTCCGGGTAGGCGTCCAGCGGTGGCGCTTCCAGCGACGCCGGGCCCGAACCGTCAAGCACGAAGTGCGCATGGCGGGTGGCGGCGCAGTTGGGGATCATGCACACCGGCAGGGACGCGGCGTGGGTCGGGTAGTCCATGATCTTCACGTCGAGCACGGTGGTCAGGCCACCCAGGCCCTGGGCGCCGATGCCCAGTTGGTTGACCTTTTCGAACAGCTCCAGGCGCATCTCTTCAATGCGGTTCTGCGGGCCGCGCTTTTTCAGCTCGTGGATGTCGATGGATTCCATCAACACTTCCTTGGCCATCACCGCAGCTTTCTCGGCGGTGCCGCCAATGCCGATGCCGAGCATGCCCGGTGGGCACCAGCCGGCGCCCATGGTCGGAACAGTCTTGAGCACCCAGTCGACGATCGAGTCGGACGGGTTGAGCATGGCCATTTTCGACTTGTTCTCGGAACCACCGCCCTTGGCGGCCACGTCCACTTCCACGGTGTTACCCGGGACGATGGAGTAGTGGATCACCGCCGGGGTGTTGTCCTTGGTGTTCTTGCGCGCGCCTGCCGGGTCGGCAAGGATGGAAGCGCGCAGGACGTTTTCCGGCAGGTTGTAGGCGCGACGCACGCCTTCGTTGATCATGTCGTCCAGGCCCATGGTGGCGCCATCCCAACGTACATCCATGCCCACGCGCACGAACACGGTCACGATACCGGTGTCCTGGCAGATTGGCCGATGGCCGGTGGCACACATGCGCGAGTTGATCAGGATCTGGGCGATGGAGTCACGGGCGGCCGGCGATTCTTCGCGCAGATAGGCCTCGTGCATCGCCTGGATGAAATCAACGGGGTGGTAGTAGGAAATGAATTGCAGGGCGTCGGCAACGCTCTGAATCAGGTCGTCTTGCTTGATCACGGTCATGAGTCGCGCTCCTCTATAAGGGAACATTCAATAAGGTGGCTTCAGTGAGGGTGCATCGGTCGGCTGAAACCACCTTTCCAAGGCACGCCACTGGTGCAGGCGCGACGCTAAAAAGGCGCGGCAGTATAACCCGGCACGGTGGCTGATACACCCGACTATGGTCAAACTGTCGCAGGCATGATTCCCTGTGCGCGCCCCTTGTGATTGAGTCCTTGTATGCCTGAACTGTACGTCGGCGAACGCCATTGGCCGGTGACTACCGGCAGCAACCTGCTGGACGCCTTGAACCAGGCGGGGGTGGCCGTGCCCTTCAGTTGCCGCGCCGGAAGTTGCCATGCCTGCCTGGTGCGCTGCCAGGGCGAGGTTGAAGACAAGCAACCTCAGGCGTTGAGCCCGGCGCAACGCCAGGACGGCTGGCGCCTGGCGTGTCAGTGTCGGGTCAGCGGCGATCTGCGGGTCGAAGCCTTTGACCCGCTGCGCGACGGCATGGCGGCGCAGGTGGTGGGTGCGGATTGGCTGAGTCCGACGGTGCTGCGCCTGCGCCTTCAACCCGAGCGTGGCCTGCGATACCGCGCCGGGCAGCATCTGGTGTTGTGGGCAGGGCAGGTGGCACGTCCGTATTCCCTGGCGAGCTTGCCCCAGCAGGACCCGTACCTGGAGTTTCATATCGATTGCCGTCAACCCGGGGCATTCAGCGATGCCGCTCGCCACTTCAAGATCGGTGATGCTTTAAACCTGGGTGAGTTGCGGGGTGGGGCGCTGCAGTATGATCCCGACTGGCAAGCCCGGCCGCTGTGGCTGCTGGCCTCCGGCACTGGGCTGGGTCCGTTGTGGGGGGTGTTGCGTGAAGCGTTGCGCCAGGATCACCAAGGTGCCATCCGCGTCATTCACCTGGCTCATGATGCCCAGGCTCACTACCTGGCCGAACCCCTGACGGCGCTGGCCGCGCAGCATCAGAACCTTACGGTGGAGTTGTGGACCGCAGATGAGTTGGCCCAGGCATTGGGGCACCTGCGGCTTATTTCGCGGCAAACGCTGGCCTTAGTCTGCGGGCATCCCGACAGCGTCGAAGCCCTTTCCAAGCGCTTGTTTCTGGCAGGACTGCCGCGCAATCAACTGCTGGCCGATGTGTTCCTGCCCCGTGGTTGAGCGACTGACAGTCGAGCATATGCTTTGCGGGTGTACGCGATTAACTGTGGGAGGGGGCTTGCCCCCGATGAGCATAGATATCTACACAACTTTGGCGTAGCCCTGAACCTGTGGCGAGGGAGCTTGCTCCCGTGGCGACTTGGCGGCCTATAGCTATCTGACTGATGCCGCGCGATCCAAATGTGGGAGGGGCGGTGCGACGATTCGACTTGCTCCCGATGGCGGCCTGACAGCCGACCAGGATGCTGGATCAGGGCGAGTACATATCCGTTGCTGCGGTAACGGCTGCTATGGGTTCCGCCCTTACGGCGTCTCACTTTTGAAAAGCGCAAAATTAAGCAAAACGCTCTTGCCCCACCACTCGGCACCTCGCTTAGGCTCGGTGTGCCCGTAATCCGACAGCGATTTGGGGGGCCGCCGCCACGCGCCATCCATGGCGCGGGGCGGCTAAACCGGCATCCCTGCCGGTTTACCCCCCAAATCACTGTCGAATTCCGGCCAGCGTGGTTTAACGGGGCGCTTAAGATCAAGAGCAAGATCAAGAGCGGCTCGCTTCGCATCGTGGTTACTGTTGGCTGCTACAAAGTTGTGTAGATACCTATGCCCCGATGAGGCCTGATGGTTCAACACCTCAACCGGCATTTGAAATGCAAAAAAGCCCCGCCATTCTCATGGCAGGGCTTTTGTTTTTTCAGCGTGTCACTCAGAACTGCGGGTCGCCCACGTGCAGGATCTTCATGCCATTGGTGCCGCCGGTGGTGTGATAGCTGTCGCCCTTGGTCAGGATGACCCAGTCACCTTTCTCGACGACGCCGCGTTTGACCAGCTCGTCGATAGCTTTCTGGCTGACTTCGTTCGGGGCCAGCGAGGCCGGATCGAACGGAATGGTGTACACGCCACGGAACAGCGCCGCACGGGCCTGGGCTTCGCGGTGGGGGGTGAACGCGTAGATCGGCACCGACGAGCGGATGCGCGACATGATCAGCGGCGTATAACCACTTTCAGTCAAGGCGATGATCGCTTTAACGCCCGGGAAGTGGTTGGCGGTGTACATGGCGGCCAACGCGATGCTCTGGTCGCAGCTTTCGAAGACCTTGCCGATGCGGTGGCTGGAGGTCTTGCTGGTGGGGTGCTTTTCAGCACCGACGCAGATACGCGCCATGGCCTGGACGGCCTCCAGCGGGTACGGGCCAGCGGCACTTTCAGCCGAGAGCATCACGGCGTCGGTGTAGTCGAGCACGGCGTTGGCCACGTCGGACACTTCGGCGCGGGTCGGCATCGGGTTCTGGATCATCGACTCCATCATCTGGGTCGCAACGATCACCGCTTTGTTGTGGCGGCGTGCGTGCAGGATGATCTTCTTCTGGATACCGATCAGCTCGGCATCGCCGATTTCGACGCCCAGGTCGCCACGGGCAACCATGACGGCGTCGGAAGCCTTGATCAGGCCATCCAGGGTTTCGTCATCAGCCACGGCTTCGGCACGTTCGATCTTGGCCACCAGCCAGGCGGTACCACCGGCTTCGTCGCGCAGTTTACGTGCGTATTCCATGTCGGCGGCGTCGCGCGGGAAGGACACGGCGAGGTAGTCCACTTCCATTTCGGCGGCGAGCTTGATGTCGGCCTTGTCTTTTTCAGTCAGGGCCGGTGCCGTCAGGCCACCGCCGCGACGGTTGATGCCTTTGTGGTCGGACAGCGGGCCGCCGATGATCACGGTGCAATGCAGTTCGGTCGGGGTAGCGGTGTCGACGCGCATCACCACGCGACCGTCGTCCAGCAGCAGTTCGTCGCCGACGCCGCAGTCCTTGACCAGATCCGGATAGTCGATGCCTACGACGTCCTGGGTGCCTTCGGTCAACGGATGGCTGGTGGAGAAGGTGAATTTGTCACCGATCTTCAGCTCGATCCGCTTGTTGGCGAATTTGGCGATACGGATCTTCGGGCCTTGCAGGTCACCCAGCAACGCCACGAAGCGGCCGTGTTTGGCAGCCAGGTCCCGCACCAGCTTGGCGCGAGCCTTGTGCTCGTCCGGGGTGCCGTGGGAGAAGTTCAGACGGGCAACGTCCAAACCAGCCAGAATCAGCTGTTCGAGGACTTCCGGCGAGTTGCTGGCCGGGCCAAGGGTGGCGACGATTTTGGTACGACGGACGGACATGCACAGACTCCTGAGTTCAAGCGCTGGGGAAGGCTACTATGCTCTTTCGTTGTAGTCATTGTTCGTTTGCACTACTTATCGACGATCGGCTTGTTTTTGCTGCGGTGGAAAGGTGAACGCCCTTGAAGATTTTGGACGATAGGTCGATACACTGCACAAGACAGGAGAACCCCCATGCGAATTTTGCTCGTTGCTGCCCTGGCCGTCAGTGTTGTCGGCTGCACCCGCTGGTCGATGGACCATCATTTGAACAACGCTTACCGCGCCTATGGGGTGGGTGACTGCGCACGGGTTACCCTGGAATTGTCCCAGGTAGACCGTGAAAGCCGCACCCGCCGCTATGTGCAGCCCGAGGTTTCGATGTTGCGCGGGCAGTGCCTGGAGCGCCAGAAACTGTTCGTCGATGCTGCGCAAACCTACCAATTCATCATCAGCCAATACCCATCAAGCGAGTACGCTTACCGAGCCCAAGCCCGGCTCGATACCCTGCGCCAGCTGGGGCATTTCTCTGGCGTGACCGCGGCGCAACCACGGCCGGCGTCTTTATGAGGGTATTCGTCGCTTCATAACTGGCCTCTTTCCAGTCTTGGGTTATTCTTTGAATAGATGTTTGTACAACTTTCTGTTCAAAAGAACGTAATGCCCGGATTCGGCAGCTGTCTCGTGGCAACGATTTCTTGTCACACCGATATCCAGGGAGAGCGAGCGATGGGCTTGTTCCGAATCACTGGCTTTATTGGATGGCGACCTCACCATGTTTATCGAACGACGGATCGAACGGCATCAGCTACCTTATTTCCTGCAGGTGTTCAATCGGCTTACGGACAAGCCAATCGGCTATCTGGGCGACGTTTCTGAAGAAGGGCTGATGCTGATCAGCCAGCTACCAATGATGATCGGCGCAGATTTTGAGCTGCGCCTGAAGATTCCAGGGCCGGACGGCGAGTTCCAGGCTGTTGACCTCACCGCAACCTGTTTGTGGAGCCGTGAAGATGTCAACCCGCAGCATTACGACTCGGGGTTCCGCGTGCGTCAGGCGTGCGAAGAATACGCGCAGCTGATCAGCGCCTTGTTGCATTACTTCAGTTTCGATCCTTTACAGGCACCCGTTTGACTATCATGTGCAGTCGGCCATGGGGACCTGTGCCTACCGTGGCCGTGCGCTTGCCGTCAGAACACCCCGGCTTTTTTCCAGTGCAGGTAACGTGTCACCAACGCGGCGCCCAACTCCGATGGCAGGCTATCCAACACCGACAACCCATGAGCGCCCAGGCGATCATGCAGCTGGTTGCGCATGTTGAGGTAGTCAACCGCGCCGCTGTAAGCCAGTGCTTCGGGTAGGGTTTGTACCGGGGCCTGGCGCAGTTGGTCGAGTACTTCCTCTCGCAGACTGGCGACCAGTACCCGATGGTGTCGACCGATCCGCTTGATGGCACTCATCAGTGCTGCATCGTCTTCATCGCGCAGGTTGGTCACCACGATCACCAAGGCGCGGCGCTTTTGCCGAGCCAGCAATTGGCTGGCGGCGGCCTCATAGTCAGCGGTCTGGCGTGTGCTTTCCAGGTCATAGACTGTATTGAGCAAGACGTTCAATTGGCCGCTGCCCTTGACCGGCGCCAGGTAACGCGGCTGGTCGCTGGCAAAGGTACAGAGCCCGACTGCATCGCCTTGGCGCAAGGCGACATAACTCAGCAACAGGCAGGCGTCCAGCGCGTGGTCGAAGTGGGACAACTCGTCGTCCTGGCTGCGCATGCGTCGGCCGCAATCGAGCATGAATACAATCTGCTGGTCGCGCTCATCCTCATACTCGCGGGCAATCGGCGTGCGCTGGCGTGCCGTGGCTTTCCAGTCGATCTGACGCAGGCTGTCACCGTCGCGAAATTCGCGTAATTGATGAAATTCCAGGCCTGGTCCGCGCCGCTGGTGCTGACGTACACCCAGTTGGCTCAGCCAGTTATCCACACCCTGCAACCGGGCACCGGATAAACGCGCGAAATCCGGGTACACGCGGGTGGCATCCGAGGCTTCGATCCAGCGCCGCGCCGACCACAGCCCCAAGGGGCTGGGCAAGTGGATTTCGCAGCGGCTGAAACTGAAATGCCCACGTCGCAGGGGGCGCACGCGATAGCCCAACTCGCCGCGCTCACCGGCGCGCAGTGAGATGGATTGCGGCAGGTTATCCACTACCAGTCCTTCGGGCACGTGATCGAACACCAGCACGGTCAGCGGCTGTGGATAATCGTGTTCCAGTGACAGGCGCACTTCTCCCCAGCGCCCCAGCGCCAGGCTACCGGGCAACATCCGCTGTATACGGGCCGAAGGGCGGCGGCGCAAGCGCATGGCATCCAGTATCGCCAGCAACAGCAGGGCCAACAGCAGGCCCCAGGCGATTGCGTGCAAGGTATCGGGCACCTTGAACTGCAACGCCGCCGACGCGCCCAGCAGAATATTGAGAGTCAGCAGAACACCCAGCCAGGTCAGAAGCAGACGGGTCGGTTTCATACCGGCGTTACTGCCTGGGGGCCGCGATCTGGTCGAGCAACTGCTTGATCACCTGGTCCACCTCCAAACCATCGATATCCAGCTCCGGCGAAAGACGCACTCGGTGACGCAGTACCGCCAGGGCGCAACCCTTGACGTCATCCGGGATCACGAATTCGCCGCCGCGCAACAGCGCCCGCGCACGCGCGCCGCGAACCAGGGCGATAGACGCTCGTGGACCGGCACCGATGGTCAGGCCTGGCCAACTGCGCGTCGCCCGCGCCAGGCGCACGGCATAGTCGAGGACCTGTTCATCCAGAGGCATGCCGCTGGCAATCTGCTGCATCTGCACCACGTCTTCGGCTTGCAGCACGGTGCGCAAAGGCTGCACATCGAGCATGTCGGCCCTGGACGAGCGGGTCACTTCGCGCACCATGTCCACTTCCTGTTGCGCCTCGGGATAGTCCATGCGCACCTTGAGCATGAAGCGGTCCAGCTCGGCTTCGGGCAATGGGTAGGTGCCTTCCTGCTCAATGGGGTTCTGGGTGGCCAGCACCATGAACGGCTCGCCGATGGGCAATGCCTCGCCCTCCAGCGTGACCTGACGCTCCTGCATGGCTTCGAGCAGTGCCGCCTGGGTTTTGGCCGGGGCGCGGTTGATTTCGTCGGCGAGCAGCAGGTGAGTGAATAACGGCCCCTTGCGCAGCTTGAACTGTTCGGTCTGCAGGTCGTACACCGCGTGGCCGGTGACATCGCTGGGCATCAGGTCCGGGGTGAACTGGATGCGGGCGAAATCACCGCCAAAACAACGGGCCAACGCACGCACCAGCAACGTTTTGCCAAGGCCGGGTACGCCCTCGAGTAACACATGGCCACCGGCAATCAATGCGGTGAGTACGTCATCGATCACCGCGTCCTGGCCAATGACTGCCTTGCGCAATTCAACGCGCAGGGCCTGGGCCTGTTGGCTGGCGTATTCAAAGGTTTTTTCTGCGGTCAGGGCAGTGGCCAGTGGAGAATCGCTCATAGGGCATTCCTGAGGGTTTGCAGGCACGCCACCTGTCGGCTGAAGTCGGCGCTGGACAGCCGTTTCAGCGCAGGTGCGCCGAGTGCCTGGCTGATGATAGGGGAAGGTTGTCGCGTCAGAAGTGCCAGCACCTGGCATTGTTCCGCCGTGTCGAGGTGTTCAAAGCCGGGGTGGCGTCGCCGGGCGGTGCGCAGGAGGTCGTGCTGCAAGGCCTGCAGCAATGCGCCCTGGCCGTTGCGGCGTAGCAGGAAGTCGGCGCTGGCGCGCAAATGCTCCTGCAGCTGTCGACGCGCCTTGGGCGCGGGCGCCCGGATCGGGCCCTGGCGCATGCCGGCTTGCCAGAGTGCCAGGGCAACCAGTGCAACAAGCGCGACGAGGGCCTGGGGGAAGTAACGGATCAGCAGGGTAAGCAGGTTGTCCACGTCGCTGTTGAACAGCAAAGTGACGTCGGTACCCTGGTTCAGGTACCACAGCAGCCAGGCGTTGTCGTGTTTGCCGATGCTCGGGGTTTTCCACAGGTCGCTGTCGGTGATCACCGTGACGCGGCCCAGCTCCAGGTCCAGTTGCATCAGGTGGCTGGACTTGGCGCTGTTGGCTGAAAACTGCGCAAGGTGCCTGGGGTCGGTAAGGTTGAAGTCGGTGTCGAAACTGAAATACGCAGGTTTGGTTTCATTGTCGACATACAGTTTGGTGAGGTCTGGCGCGCGCTTTTTGCGCGGTGGCGCCGGCTCGTCGAAGTCATCACTCAAGGCCTGGCGAAGCTCGAGACGATCAAGCAGCAGGTCGCCGCTTTTGCCGGTTTCTTCATCCCATAACGCCTCGGCCACCAGTAGCAGGTGGCCCCCGGCTTTGGCCCAGGCCAGCAACTGTTCGACCTGGCGTGGGGTCATGTTGCCGCGTTCTCCCAGCAACAGCAGGCTATGGCCTGGGGCAGGCAGGTCGGCAAGCCGCTCAAGGCCGTTGGCATGCGCTACCGTCAAACCTTGCTGGCCCAGGAAATGCTCGGCCGCGAGGTAAGGATTAGCCAGCGCGTCCGGCGCCGGGCCGTGATCTACAACCTCCTCATAGGGAATTGCCTTGTGCCAGGCATACAGACCGCCCATTCCCAATAGGCAAGCCAGCAGCAGGGCCATCCATAGTAAGGGTCGCTTCATTGGCTGGCCCCGCCACTGAAGAGTGCGCGCCAGTCGCTGCAGAGCTTTTGCTGGGCTGCGCCGGGAGGCAGCCGGTGGCCATAAGCGAGGTTTTGCCAGTGCCGGGTCAATTCGTGACTGAATGCCAGCAACTGCGGTTGCTGCAACTGATGGACGCGCTCCAGTACCTGGCCCTCGGTGTCGGCACTTTTGAGCGGCAGGTTGAACTCATGCAGCAGCCGGCTGAGCAGGCCGCGATACAGCAGGCCAAGGGCTACCCGCGGTTGGGTGGGCCACAGTTGTTCGGCGGTGCTGGCGATGTCGTCGGGCAACGTCTCGACCCCCAGATCCAACCCGAACAACTGGGCAGGCGCAGGTTTTGCGGCGTTGGGGTGAGGTCGGCGCCTGCGGCTGACAAACGTGCGCAGCCATTCACGGTAGCGCCACACCACCCAGGCCAGCCCGCCGATCAGCAAGCCCCATAGCAGTATCTCCAGGCCTTGGGCCACGTGCTTGAAGGTGTTGCTGTTGAGGTTGTCGAGCAAGTGCTGGAGCCAGCCAGGTAGCTTACCGTCGCCGCCCTGGGCTTTGGGGTCAGTGGCGGGTTTTTCTTCGCCAAAACGATAGCGGGTCACGGTTTGCGGATTCTTGAACGGCGGTTTTTCCAGTAATGCCTTGATCGATTGGCTGGCCGCCTGGGTGCTGAGCGGCTTTGGATCAGCCGGTTCATCTGCCATCGCCGTTGGGCTCAGTTGCGCCAGCGTCAGCCCGACGACCAGCAGCAACAGCGGTGCGACACTGCTCAGGCGTTGGCGCAATCGGCGAAACACCAGCTCCAGGTCCCAAGCCTCCAGGACGGTGCGACGGTTGAGATACAGGCTGAAACCGCAGGCGACGTAGAGGGGTTCCCAGAACACCAGGATCAGCGCATAGAAGGCATTACTCAGGTGCTCCAGCCATAGTCCCTGCGGGCCGGTCGCCAATGCCAGCCGCTGCCAGTCCCAATCCAGTTCGACCTGCTCCGGGATGAATAGATAGAACAGCGCCATGCAACCGAACCACAGGCCGATTTCCAGGTGCACCCCGATGATCGTCAGCCAGCGCGCGCCACCCGCGTTGCGCTGTTGCAGTACGCCCAGGCGCTGTTGACGCGCTTGACCCTCCAGGCCTTCAAGCTGGCTCACGGGCATCACGAAGCTGCGGCTCAGGCTCAGCCGGCGCCAGGTGAGGCTGGCGAGCAGTTGCCCCTTGAGCAGGCGCGGCCACTGGCGAACGGACTGTTTCAGACTGGGCGTCTCACCAAACAGCGTTTTGGAAAGAATGTACAGCGGCAAGCGCTCGAAGGCCGGCTTCAGCCACCAGAACAAGAAGATGGCGTAGGACGGGTACTGCCACAGCAGCGCACTGAGCAGCACGAACACCGGCAGGCTGACCAGCGCCCAGCTGCTCATCAGCAATACACGATGTTCCCGGGCCATCAGTACGCCGAGGTCCATGGCTTCCCAGGAGGTGCGGGGGCGGATGACCACGCTGGAGTCAGTCAGGCGCATGGCGAGTCCTGCCGGCGAAGATCAGGTAGGCGGCCACGAACAGCCAAAGTGCGCTGCCCACGAGGTATTTGATCCAGGGCGCAATGCTCGTGGTGGATGACCAGTAGGCTTCGATGAATGCTGCGATCAGCAGCAATAGCATGACCCCGCACAGCATCTGCACGCTTTTGCGGGCCGCCAGGCGCAGGGATTCGCTACGTGCCAGGGGCCCAGGCGCGATCAGCGACCAGCCCAGTTGCAGGCCTGCTGCACCGGCCAGTGCGATGGCGCTGAGTTCGAAGGCGCCATGACCGATCACGAAAGACCAGAACGTCTGGCCGTAGCCGATTTCACTGAGATGCCCGCAGACCGCGCCGATGATCAAGCCGTTGAATACCAGGAAGAACACGCTGCCCAGGCCGAACAGCAAGCCGGCGGCGAAGGTCTGGAAGGCGATGCCGATGTTGTGCATCACGTAATAGCCAAACATCATCCAATCTTCGCTGGAGGCCCGTTCGGCCGCACGCCCCAGACGGCTGGCGGCAGGGTCGTACATGCTTTGCATCTCGGCCACTTGTTGCGGGCTGACGATGCTGTAGATCAGGTTGGGGAACAGGTACACCAATAACGCTATGCCGAGCAGGCTACCGAAGAACAGCAAACTGGAAATCAGTACGAAGCGCCATTGTTCGCGCACCAGGCGCGGGAAACCGGCGAGGATGAACGCCAGTACGTTGGCTGTCGTTTGACTGCGATGGCGATACAGTTGTTGGTGACCGCGCAGCGCCAGTTGTTGCAGGTGGTCTACCAGGTAGCTGCTATAGCCGCGTGCCTGGGCCAGGGCCAGATGTTGGCAGAGGCGGCGGTATTGATAAGGGAAGTCGGTTGCCTCGCAGGCTTTGCCTTGCTCTACCTGTTTGAGCAGTTCGGCGAAGGTTTGCCATTGCTGCTGGTGGCGGCTTTCAAAAAGGCTCTGCTTCATGTCGGCCCCAACAAACCGTGGGCCACACCGTTGAGTTGCTCCACGGCGCGAGCCGGAGACACCTGCAAGGGCGCGGCGAGGATGGCAGCCAGTTCATGGACCCGCTCGGCAGACAATTCAGCCTGGCGTTCGGCGAAACCGAGTATGGCCCGCTGTTCGCTCAGCTCCAGTGCGAAGGGCAGGCGCAGGGCGGCTGCCTGGGGGATGCGCGGGCGGGCCGACGCCTGATCACGGTAGACCACCAGCGTACCCGCTGCCAGATCGCCGAGTCGCTTGAAGTGGGGATGTTGCAGGCAAGTGATGGCGCCGAAGAAGTAGCCGAAGGGCAGCATGTCGACAAAACGCAGCAGGTTGCGGATCAGCGACGCCGACCAGCCAATGGGCGTGCCGTCGTCCTGTACCACTCGCAGGCCCATGACCTGCTTGCCGGGAGAGCAGCCCTGATTGAACACTTCGAACAGCACCATGTACCACCAGCTGACTAGGAACAGCAGCAGGGAGCCCAAGCCGAGCCCGAGGTTGCCAAGCAGCGCCAGGGGCACCAGCAGAACGCCCATGATCACGCCGCGCACGAGCAGGTCGAAGGCAAAGGCCACGGCCCTTGGCAGCAGGCCGGCAGGGCGCAAGGGCAGGTCGATACCCTCGGGGGTCTCGATCTGGTAGCAGGTATCCAGAGGAGCTGTTGGCATTGCGATCCTTGGCAGTGCGAAGCGACTGAGAGAGACGGATGCTAGCAGTGTCGAGGCTGGAAGCAACCCTTCAAGCTTTTGCTGGATGTTTGTCCAGTAAGGTATCGCTGGCCCCTGACACCTCGCAGCGCCTAGACTTTGCCGGTCTTCAGCACAGGAACAGCCCGTGACCTCCATTTTCTGGTACGACTACGAAACCACCGGGATCAACCCACGCAGCGATCGCCCGCTGCAGGTGGCCGGCATTCGTACCGACCTCGAGCTCAACGAGGTCGGTCCGCCGATCAATCTTTATTGCCAGCCCGGCGACGATATCCTGCCCCACCCAGCGGCGTGTGCGATCACCGGTATCACGCCGCAGGTCCTGGCGCAGAAGGGCCTTGCCGAAGCGGATTTCATGACGCGGGTGCATGCCGAACTGTCTGCACCCGGTACGTGCGGCGCGGGTTATAACACCCTGCGATTTGACGATGAAATGACGCGCTACAGTCTGTATCGCAACTTTTTCGACCCTTACGCGCGCGAATGGCAAGGCGGCAACAGCCGCTGGGATCTGATCGATGTGATGCGTACCGCCTATGCCCTGCGCCCGGAAGGGATTGTGTGGCCCGAGCAGGACGGGCGCGTGACGCTCAAGCTTGAGCGCTTGACCCAAGCCAATGGCATCGACCACGGCCAGGCCCACGATGCATTGTCTGATGTGCGTGCAACTATTGCCCTGGCGCGATTGGTCCGGGAGAAACAACCCAGGCTGTATGAATGGCTGTTCCAGCTGCGCAGCAAGCAACGGGTGATGGACCAGGTGCGATTGTTGCAGCCGCTGGTGCACATTTCCGGACGCTTCAGCGCCGAGCGCCATTACCTCGGTGTGGTGTTGCCTCTGGCTTGGCATCCGCGCAATCGCAATGCATTGATTGTCTGTGACCTGGGGCTCGACCCGCAGGGCCTGCTCGAACTGGATGCCGACACGTTGCGCAAGCGCCTCTATACGCGGCGTGATGAACTGGCGGAAGGCGAGCTGCCGGTACCCCTGAAGTTGCTGCACATCAACCGCTGCCCGGTCGTCGCGCCCTTGAAGGTGCTGCGCGCGGAAGATCGCGAGCGCCTGCAATTGGATATGGACGTTTATCAGGTGCGGGCGCTGCGACTAACTGACGCACAGGAAGTTTGGCGTGACAAGTTGGCGAGCGTTTACGCCGAGGAGGAATTTGCGCCGAATGCCGATCCGGAGCAGCAGCTCTACGAGGGTTTTATCGGCGACCGTGACCGACGCTTATGTGAACAAGTTCGCCTGGCAGAGCCGCTGCAACTAGGGCGTCAGCAATGGCCTTTCGATGATCATCGGTTGCCGGAATTATTATTTCGCTACCGCGCGCGTAACTTTCCTGAAACCTTGAACAATGAGGAACAACAGCGCTGGAGACTTTTCTGTCAGCAACGTTTGTCAGACCCGGTGTGGGGCGCACCCAATACCCTGTCGGCATTTAAGGCGGCGCGCCAGGAGTTGCAAAACAATGCGACAGCGTTTCAGTGCCAGGTACTGGGTGAATGGCAAGACTATGCCGACTCTTTAGCGGCTCGCCTGAGTCTGTAGCTGCATAACTGCAAAACATCCAGACAATAAAAAACGCCAGCAAGCTGGCGTTTTTAATGTATCGCGTATCGGGTGTGACGCCGACCAGGCTTAGCCCAGCAGGGTCGCCCAACCTTCAACCACGTCACCGCCCCACTTGGCTTTCCACTCTTTCAGCGTCTTGTGGTTGCCACCTTTGGTTTCAATCACTTCACCGTTGTGCGGGTTTTTGTATTGCTTGACCTTGCGAGCACGTTTGGTGCCGGTAGTTTTCACAGCGCCGCGAGGTGCTTTAACTTTCGATTCCGGATCCAGCAGTGCGATGATGTCACGCAGGGATTTTGAGTATTCGCCCATCAGGGTGCGCAGTTTGCCTTCGAATTCCAGCTCGGTTTTCAGCTTGTCGTCTTGCGACAGGTTCTTCAAACGGGCTTGCAGCTCTTTGATAGCTTCTTCGGTGGCGCGGTATTCGTTGATCAGGGACATGTGGACTACCTTATGTAGAACGCTGATTGACAGGGTGAGTGGCCCAATAATAGTCAGGCAATTTCACCAAGTAAACATTTAAGCAGCTATTTATGTGAATTACATTGAATGTTTGTGGCAATGCGCTGCGGTCGAGTTAATTATCAGGTGAGTGGCTGAGAATAATCAGCTTAATGCGGCTAAGTGCTGAGCTTAGCCGTGCACGTACATATAGCGGTGGTAAAACCTTACGCTATTAAGGGCTGTTGCCACGGCCGGGGCTCAGAATAAGCCGCAAGGAGTACTGCAGTTTTTCTGCGCAATCGCTAGAATGGCGGCCTTTGCGAAGTTCTGGAGTTTCCCCCTAATGCGCACTTTTCGGCTGGTGATTGCTTGCCCGGACCGGGTTGGCATCGTTGCCAAGGTCAGTAACTTTCTGGCTTCTCATAACGGTTGGATCACCGAGGCGAGCCATCACTCGGATGATCTCAGCGGTTGGTTCTTCATGCGTCACGAAATTCGTGCCGATACACTGCCTTTTGGTCTGGAAGCCTTTCGTGAGGCGTTTGCGCCGATCGCCGAAGAGTTTTCGATGACCTGGCACATCACCGACACGGAGCAGAAAAAACGTGTCGTCCTGATGGCCAGCCGTGAATCCCACTGCCTGGCGGACCTTCTGCACCGCTGGCACAGCGATGAGCTCGATTGCGAGATCGCCTGTGTGATCTCCAACCATGATGACCTGCGCAGCATGGTCGAATGGCATGGCATCCCGTATTACCACGTGCCGGTCAACTCGCAGGACAAGGAACCGGCGTTCGCCGAGGTGTCACGCCTGGTCAAGCAGCACGACGCCGATGTGGTGGTGCTGGCGCGCTACATGCAGATCCTGCCGCCGGAACTGTGCCGCGAATATGCCGGTAAGGTGATCAACATTCACCACAGCTTCCTGCCTTCGTTCGTAGGGGCCAAGCCTTATCACCAGGCGTCCCTGCGCGGCGTGAAACTGATCGGAGCGACCTGCCACTACGTTACCGAGGAGCTGGACGCCGGTCCGATCATCGAGCAGGACGTAGTACGCGTCAGCCACAGCGACAGCATCGAAGACATGGTGCGTTTCGGGCGTGACGTCGAGAAGATGGTGCTGGCGCGCGGCCTGCGTTATCACCTGGAAGATCGCGTGTTGGTGCACGGCAACAAGACCGTGGTGTTCTGATCGACGCGTGTTGATTGAATAAGCGGGGGCCCGGGAGTAAAACTCTCCGGGCCCTTTTTTATTTCAGGACGCGACCATGACCGACCCACTCGATAAGGCGACTTCCAGGTCACCGGCTACCCTGGGCGAGGGGTGTCTGAGTCGCTACGACCCGGACGCGCTGGGTGCCGATGATGGTACTGACTTTCCTGGCGCTGCCCAGTTGTGGGAGCAGTTACAGGCGCCTGAAAAGCCGCCCGAGGCCCATGAAAAAGACGTTTGAGCAGCGGTTTGCCCACCATCAGCAAAAACACTGGCGCACCGGCCAGCAGATAGAAGTAGTAGGTCACCGCCCGCCAGATCAGAATCGCCGCCGCCGCCGTGGATTTGCCCACCATGGGCGCCAGCAATGCCACCGACGTCAACTCCGCCGCCCCGGCCCCGCCTGGCAACAGGCTGAATTGCCCTGCGGTCAACGACAGCATCTGGATCAGGAAACTCCAGGCCCACTGCACATCACCCCCCAGGCCGCGCAGCGCCAGGTACAACACGCTATAGCGTAATAGCCAATGCAGGCTGGTCAGCGCAAACACCCCGAGCAGCGTGTGCCAGGGCAATTTCAGGGTTTGGCTGAATGCCGCGAGGAAGCGCAGCAGCCGGCGGGCCCAGCGCCGACGGGTGCTGGCACGCACGTGCAAGGCCTTGAGTGCCAACCCGGCCAGGCGAATCAGCCGACGATGAAAGCGCACCACCAGCAGGCCAACAACGACGCCACCCACCATCGATACGACACTCAGCCCCAGCAGCCACTCCAGGCGCGGGCTGAGGCTGTGGAACAGCGCATACAGCACGATGCCCACCAGTGCGCAGAGAAAAAACAGCAAGTCGCTCAGTTGGTCCATGGCGAACACCGCGCTGCCGTGGGCGGGTCGTATGCCATTGCGTGCCAGCAGGCCCATCAACGTCAGTGGCCCGCCGCTGCCCCCAGGCGTCGCGCACATCGCGAACTCGGTCGATATCACCACGCCCAGGCTTTTACGCCATCCCAACCGGCCGCGCTGTTCGCCAAGCAACAAGCGCAGGCGCAGGCTGTTGATCAACCAGCAGCCGATGATCATGGCAAACATCGCCAGTAACTGGGGCAAGGGGAACTGCCGCAGGCGCGCAACGGTTTCGCCGCCCCCCAGCCACACGGGAATCACCAGCGCGACTATCAGCGCCAGCACCAGCCAGATCAGTCGGCGCATGGCAGCGTCGACAGCCAGGCGGCCTTGGTCCGTGGCGTGCGTCCGTCGTCGAGCAGGCGCTGCAGGGTTTGCAGCCAATAATGACGGGAAAACCCGTGGCGCATGTCCACGGGGTGCAAGCCGAGCCGAATCACCGGGGCCGTCTGCCAGCGCTGTTCGCGGCGGTCGCTGAGCACTTTGGACAGGCCCCGGCGCCACGCACTGCGCGCGCTCCACACCAGGCCCGGGGCATGGATGCGTGTGAAGTCAGGCAGTCGATACAGATGCTGCGGGTCGCTGGTATAGCCCAGCGGTAATTGGCGCAGCGCACGTCGGGTGCCTTCGCTCATCAACCAGGCGGGTGCGACAAACCCTTGCAGCGGCCACTCATTGCGCTGGAATACCTCAATGCCGTCAGTCAGGCGCTGCAACGCCTCGGCCTCGGACAACTGGTAGAACTCGCCTTCATGGGTATAGATGCGTCGCATGAACCACTCTTTTGGCGTGCGCGGCCGGGGTTGTTCGTCGCAGTGGTAGTAGCCGTGCAAGGTCAGTTCATCGCCTCTGGCTACGCGGCTATCAAGCAGGCGCCGGAAGTCACCGTGGGGGCCCAGGGCGTTACGGTGATGGAAGTCCGGGACGACCAGCCAAGTGATAGGGATATTGCCGATGGCATCGACGGCCTCGACAAAAGGCCGGTAATCGGCCCAGGTGTTCGGTGCCACATCGTGCAGCACCAGCATGACCGAACGTTCAGCCATGGGCGAGCATCGGTTTGTGCGTGCCCAGCACGGCGTGGTAATGCCCCAGCAGGCTGTCCACTACTGCATCCCACGCATACTGCTGTTCGACATGGCGCCGAGCCTGTTCCCCGAGGCGCTGGCTGTCGGCGCCAAACAGTTCGCGTACCGCATCGGCCATCGCCTTGGGGTTGTTGGGCGCGCAGAGCAGGCCACAGCGCTCGTCGACGATCTCAGTGAAGGCGCCCGCCGCAACGGCGACCACGGGGATACCACAGGCCATGGCTTCCAGAATCACCAGGCCGAAGGTTTCCTGGTCGCCAGCGTGCAACAACGCGTCGGCGCTGGCCATCAAGCGGGCAACATGATTGGCCGGTACGAAGCCATCGACCACGGTGACGTTGTCCGGCATGCTGGCCGGCATGCCGGAGCCCACCAGCAACAAGTGGTAACCCTCGCCCAGGCGTTTCATGCAATTGAGCAGCACCGGCAGGTTTTTCTCCTTGGAACCACGCCCGGCGAAAATCAGCAGCCGGGTGTCTTCAGCAATCCCCAGTTCGGCGCGCAGGCCGGGGTCGCGCGCAGCGGGGGTGAAGGTTTGCAGGTCGACGCCCAGGGGTTGTACGAAGACGTTTTTCACCCCAAGCCCGGTGAGTTTGTCGGCCATCACCTGGCTGGGCGCCAGTACTCGGTCAAAGTTCCCATAGAGTTTGCTGACATAGGCTTCGACGTTGGGGGTAAACCAGGCGCCCATGCGGTTACGCACCAGCAGCGGTAGATCGGAGTGGTAAAAACCGATGACTGGCACATCCAGCTGGCGCCGTGCGTCGAGGGCGGCCCAGGCGGTCAGGTACGGATCGCCGACCTCGATCAGATCCGGCTGTAAATCGTGCAGGACATTTCGCCAAGGAGCCAAGCGCAGGGGGAAGCGGTAACCCTTGCCGAAGGGCAGCGGTGGCGCCGGCACCTCGAAAATCCCGTCCCGCTCGCTCAAATGGGCGCCAGGCACCAACAGGCTGTGGCGAATCCCGGGCTTGAGCGCCAGGCGCCGGTGCTTGGCGTCCAGATAAGTGCGTACGCCACCGCTGGCCGGGGCGTAGAACATGGTTATGTCAGCGATATGCACGATGAACATCCCTCCGATCCATTGCTCTCCTTTACGTGGACCTGAGCAAGGGATAGATGTTCGATCGAGATTGGCTGTGGGAGGGCGCAAGCCCCCTCCCACATTCGCCTCAGATGCGGAAGCTGCCCACCATTTGCTTCAAGCGTGCGGCTTGCCGTTCGAGGTCCGAGCAGGCGCGCAGAGTCGATTGCAGGTTTTCCACGCCTTCCTGGTTGAGGGTGTTGATTTCGGTGATGTCCATATTGATCGACTCCACCACCGAGGTCTGCTCCTCGGTGGCGGTGGCCACGGACTGGTTCATGCCGTCGATCTCGCCAATGCGCTGAGTCACACTGTTCAAGCGCTCGCCGGCCAGGTTGGCGATCTCCAGGCTGTCCTGGCTGTGGCGCTGGCTTTCACTCATGGTGCTCACCGAGTCTCGGGCGCCGACTTGCAACTCCTCGATCATCTTCTGCACCTGTTGCGCCGATTCCTGGGTGCGATGCGCCAGGTTGCGCACTTCATCGGCCACCACCGCGAAGCCGCGGCCGGCCTCACCGGCACGCGCGGCTTCGATGGCAGCGTTGAGCGCGAGCAAGTTGGTTTGCTGGGAAATACTGGTGATCACTTCAAGAATCTGGCCGATATTCACCGTCTTGCTGTTCAGCGCCTCGATATTGGTGCTGGAGGCGCTGATCATGGTCGACAGCTGGGTCATTGCCTTGATATTGCGCTCGACCACCTGCTGGCCGTCTTCGGCCAAATGCCGCGCATCACTGGCCTGATTGGAGGCTTGCGCCGCGTTGCGGGCGATTTCCTGGGCGGCAGCGCCCAGTTGGTTGATGGCAGCGGCGACGCTGTTGGTGCGGTTGGCCTGTTCGTCTGAATTGACCATCGACGAGTTGGACGCGCTGACCACCCGCAGTGCCACTTCATTGACTTGCCCGGTAGCCGACGACACTTCGCGGATCGAGGTATGAATGCGCTCCACGAAACGGTTGAACGCAGTACCCAGGGTGCCGAACTCGTCGTTGTTCTGGATGGTCAGGCGTCGGGTCAGATCGCCTTCGCCGTCGGCGATGTCCTGCATGGCCCGGGTCATCACGTGCAGCGGTTGCAGCAACACACGGATCAACATGCCCAGCAAGGCGATGATGATCACCACGGCGATGATGGTAGCGATGACCGCCGAGGTGCGGAATTCACTGAGCATGGCGAACGACTTGGCTTTATCCACCGAAATACCCAGGTACCAGTTCACCGAAGGCAGGCCCTTGATCGGGGTGAACGTGACGATATTGGTCTTGCCATTGGCCTGCACTTCGCTGAAGGCAGCGCTGATCTTCGGTGTGTCTTTCGGGTACACGTCAGCCAGGGTCTTCATCACCAGGGCCTTGTCCGGGTGCACCAGCACTTTGCCGTCGGCACTGACCAGAAATGCGTAACCCATACCGCCGAAATCCAGCGCGCCAATGTTGTCCACCAGGGTTTGCAGGCTCAGGTCGCCGCCCACCACGCCGATGCTCTGGCCGGCCTTGGCACTCGGGGTGGCGATGGAAATAATCAGTTGCCCCGTTGCCGCGTCAATATAGGGTTCGGTCAAGGTCGAGCCGTTGCTGGTCTGGGCGCCTTTGTACCAAGGGCGAACGCGCGGGTCGAAACCGTCGGGCATCTTGGTGTCAGGACGGATGGTGAAGGTGCCCTGGCTGTCGCCGACGTAGGTTGCCATGAATGACGATGTCAGCGCTTTCTGTTCCAGCAGGCTGGCAACCACCGACGATTCGGGGTTGAGGGCAATATTCTGCGCGGCATTTTCTACCAAGGCGATGCGCCCGGTGAGCCAGGTCTGAATACTGCCGGCGGTGACGTCGCCCATTTCATGCAGGTAGTTATCGAGGTCGTCACGGATCGCGTTGCGTTGGAGGTAGTCGTTATAGAGGGTAAATAACGCGAAGGCGGCGATGACGATAAGGGAGGCTGCAAGCAAAATTTTATGGCTGAAGCGCAGGTTTTTATTCATGGCTTGTAGGGTCCGCTAAGGTCTTGATATCCGAGGCGCGTCTTTAGGGGATGCGCAAAAATGGCAGCGTCAAAAAAAGGTGTGATACTTCGAGTGCTAGCGCCAGGGGGCTCTGTGGGAAATATCTGTCCTGTTTTTAGATTTTGTGGGTTTCACAGTGTCTGTATCGACCTGGCTGCATTAAAGATTAACCAAAGGTGACGAAATGCCTGACTCCACACAACTGCTTATCGGTGCCGGCCCAGACGGCCAGCCCATCGCCCAGCCCATGCGCCTGGCCAACCGGCATGGGTTGATCGCCGGCGCCACGGGCACCGGCAAGACCGTCACCTTGCAGCGCCTGGCGGAAGCCTTCAGTGATGCCGGCGTGGCGGTATTCGCCGCCGACATCAAGGGTGACCTGTGCGGCCTGGGCGCAGCGGCCAATCCCCAGGGCAAAGTCGCCGAACGCATTGCCGGGATGCCCTTCCTGAATTACACGCCCAAGGCTTATCCGGTTACGTTGTGGGATATCCACGGGCAGTCCGGTCATCCATTGCGCACCACTATCAGCGAAATGGGCCCGTTGTTGCTCGGCAGCCTGCTGGAACTCACCGACAGCCAGCAGTCGGCGCTGTACGCGACTTTCAAGGTGGCCGACCGTGAAGGCTTGTTGCTGCTGGACCTGAAAGACCTCAAGGCACTGCTCAACCACCTGCGTTATCACCCTGAACTGTTGGGCGACGATGCGGCGTTGATGACCACCGGTTCCAGCCAGGCGTTGTTGCGACGCCTGGCAGTGCTGGAGCAGCAGGGTGCCGAAGCCCTGTTTGGTGAGCCGGCCCTGCAGCTAGAGGATATTTTGCAGCCCGCCAGCGACGGGCGCGGCCGTATCCACTTGCTGGACGCCAGCCGCCTGGTGCATGACGCGCCGAAGGTCTATGCCACGTTCCTGCTGTGGTTGTTGGCGGAACTGTTCGAGCAATTGCCGGAGCGCGGTGATGCCGAAAAGCCGCTGCTGGCGCTGTTTTTCGACGAGGCGCATCTGTTGTTCGCCGATACGCCCAAGGCGTTGCAGGACCGTCTGGAGCAGGTGGTGCGGTTGATTCGCTCCAAAGGAGTGGGGGTGTACTTCGTCACTCAATCTCCGGGGGATTTGCCTGACACGGTGCTGGCGCAGCTGGGGCTGCGTATCCAGCATGGCCTGCGCGCATTCACCACCAAAGAGCAAAAATCCCTGCGGGCGGTGGCGGACGGTTTCCGGCCCAACCCGGCATTCGATGCCTTGGCGGTGCTGACCGAGTTGGGCACCGGTGAGGCGTTGGTGGGTACCTTGCAGGAAAAAGGCACGCCGGAGGTAGTCCAGCGCGTATTGGTTGCGCCGCCGCAGTCGCGGATCGGGCCGCTCACCGAGGCCGAGCGTGCGGCGTTGATCGCCAGTTCGCCGCTGCAGGGCCGCTATGACAAGCCGATTGACCGCGAGTCAGCCTATGAAGTGCTGATGGCGCGTAAAGACTTGGGGCCGACCGAGGAGGCCAAGCCGGCGACCGAAGAACCCAGCTTCACCGACAAAGCCGGTGCGTTCCTGGGCACCGCGGCAGGCAAGGCGCTGAAATCCGCCATGCAGCAGGCCGCCAATCAGATGGGGCGGCAGTTGGTGCGTGGCTTGTTGGGCTCGCTGCTGGGTGGCAGCAAGCGCAAGTAAGGCTCAGGGTTTGGGCCTGGCATGGGCGGCCAGCCGTTCCAGCGCCGCGCGCAAAGCCGGATCGCTGATCCCTTCGGCGGTGGCCTGGAGGGTTTCGGCTGCCTGTTCCGACAGGTCCAGCGTATGTCCGGCCGTGCTTCGCAGCACGGCAGGCGGCTGCACTTTGAACTGGATGCGCGTCAGGCCGGCGAACTCATCGAACACCATTAATTGGCGCTGCAAGCGTTTTTGCTGATAACGCAAACGGGTGGCCCAATGCCCGTCAGTGACAATTAATAGCAAGTTGCCTTCACGCCAGGACGCTACATGACAATGTTCGCGTGCGGCCGGTTGCAGCTGACTTTCGAGCAGGCGTTGCAAATGCGCCAGGCGTTGCGCGTGGCCAAAGATGGCTTTGAGCGGCTTGGCTTCGCGAAGCAACACGCCGGGAGCGCGGGCTGTAAGAGGGCGAAATGCCATGTCTAGACACCTTAAGTAACAGAGCCGTCATCTTAGCAGAAAGCGCCGGTGAGCCCCGAGACCCTGCAAGGGCAGGGCTTTTCTCATGAAATCAATAAGTAACTTCTGCCTTTGATGGGTTGAAGTTCCGGCAAAAGCCCTTATTTTAAACAAGCCCTCTCACAGCGCCGTGCCCGCATCGGGGAACAACGCCACTTTCCTCACCCACGATTCCGGGTAGAATGCGCGTTCGCATGCGGCCGTGAGGGCTGCTCGGGCCACTCACGGTGCGCCCTCCATCCCTATGTGTGGAAGAACCTGCCGATATGTTTGCGCCTTTGTTAAAGAAACTTTTTGGAAGCAAGAATGAGCGCGAAGTCAAACGCATGCTCAAGACGGTGCAGCTGGTCAATGCCTTCGAAGAGCAGATGGTTGCCCTGTCGGATGAGCAATTGCGCGCCAAGACCGAAGAGTTCAAGGCCCGCATAGCCAAAGGTGAAACCCTCGACAAGCTGCTCCCCGAAGCCTTTGCGGTCGCCCGTGAAGCCGGTAAGCGCGTCATGGGCATGCGCCACTTCGACGTCCAGTTGATCGGCGGCATGACCTTGCATGAAGGCATGATTGCCGAAATGCGTACCGGTGAAGGCAAGACCCTGGTGGCAACCCTGGGTGTTTACCTCAACGCACTGTCCGGCAAGGGCGTGCACGTTGTGACGGTGAACGACTACCTGGCTCGCCGGGACGCCAACTGGATGCGCCCGCTGTATGAATTCCTCGGCCTGACCGTCGGCGTAGTGACGCCGTTCCAGCCGCCGGAAGAGAAGCGCGCCGCCTACGCTTGCGACATTACCTACGGTACCAACAACGAATTCGGTTTCGACTACCTGCGCGACAACATGGCGTTCAGCATGGATGAAAAATTCCAGCGCGAACTCAACTTTGCCGTGATCGACGAAGTCGACTCCATCCTCATCGACGAAGCCCGTACCCCGCTGATCATCTCCGGCCAGGCCGAAGACAGCTCGCGCCTGTATACCGAGATCAACAAGTTGATCCCGCGCCTTGAGCAGCACATCGAGGAAGTCGAAGGCGTGGTGACCAAAGACGGCCACTTCACCATCGACGAGAAGACCCGCCAGGTCGAACTCAACGAGGCCGGCCACCAGTTCGTTGAAGAAATGCTGACCCAGATCGGTGAGCTGGCCGAAGGCGAAAGCCTGTACTCGGCGCATAACCTGGGCCTGCTGACCCACGTATATGCCGGCCTGCGCGCCCACAAGCTGTTCCATCGCAACGTCGAATACATCGTCCAGGACGGCCAGGTCGTCCTGGTTGACGAACACACCGGCCGTACCATGCCCGGTCGTCGCTTGTCCGAAGGCCTGCACCAGGCCATCGAAGCCAAGGAAATGCTCAACATCCAGGCCGAAAGCCAGACGTTGGCGTCCACCACGTTCCAGAACTACTTCCGTCTGTACAACAAACTGTCCGGCATGACCGGTACGGCCGACACCGAAGCGTTCGAATTCCATCAGATCTATGGCCTGTCGGTGGTGGTCATCCCGCCGAACAAGCCCCTGGCGCGTAAAGACTACAACGACCTGGTGTTCCTGACCGCCGAAGAGAAATACGCGGCGATCATCAATGACATCAAGGACGGCCTGGCCAAGGGCCGCCCGATCCTGGTGGGTACCGCGACCATCGAGACGTCCGAGCACGTGTCCAACCTGCTCAACAAGGAAGGCATCGAGCACAAGGTGCTCAACGCCAAGTTCCACGAAAAAGAAGCCGAGATCATCGCCCAGGCCGGTCGCCCCGGCGCGCTGACCATCGCCACCAACATGGCCGGTCGTGGTACCGACATCCTGTTGGGCGGTAACTGGGAAGTGGAAGTGGCCTCGCTCGACAACCCGACCCCTGAGCAGATCGCCCAGATCAAGGCTGACTGGCAGAAACGCCACCAGGCCGTGCTGGAATCCGGTGGTTTGCAGGTGATCGCGTCCGAGCGTCACGAATCGCGCCGTATCGACAACCAGTTGCGCGGTCGTGCCGGTCGCCAGGGTGATGCCGGTTCCAGCCGTTTCTACCTGTCCCTGGAAGACAGCCTGATGCGTATCTTCGCCTCGGATCGGGTGAAGAACTTCATGAAGGCCCTGGGCATGCAGTCCGGCGAAGCGATCGAGCACCGCATGGTGACCAACGCCATCGAGAAGGCCCAGCGCAAGGTAGAAGGGCGTAACTTCGACATTCGTAAACAACTGCTCGAGTTCGATGACGTCAACAACGAACAGCGTAAAGTGATCTATCACATGCGTAATACGTTGCTGGCCGCCGACAACATTGGCGAGACCATCGCTGACTTCCGTCAGGACGTGCTCAATGCCACCGTCAGCGCGCATATCCCGCCACAGTCGCTGCCTGAGCAGTGGGATGTAGCCGGTCTGGAAGCCGCGTTGAAGAGCGATTTTGGCGTCGACTTGCCGGTTCAGCAGTGGCTGGACGAAGACGATCACCTGTACGAAGAAACCCTGCGCGAAAAACTGATGGCCGAATTGCTGGCCGCATACAACGAGAAGGAAGAGCAGGCGAGTGCCGAAGCCCTGCGCACCTTCGAGAAGCAAATCGTGCTGCGCGTGCTGGACGACCTGTGGAAAGACCACTTGTCGACCATGGACCATCTGCGCCACGGTATCCATTTGCGTGGCTACGCCCAGAAAAACCCGAAGCAGGAGTACAAGCGCGAGTCGTTCACGTTGTTCTCCGAGCTGCTGGATTCGATCAAGCGCGATTCGATCCGCGTGCTGTCCCACGTTCAGGTGCGTCGCGAAGACCCGATCGAGGAAGAAGCGCGCCTGCGCCAGGAAGCCGAGGCACTGGCTGCGCGCATGCAGTTCCAGCACGACGAAGCGCCGGGCCTGGAAGCACCTGAGGTGTTGGGCGAAGAGGTCGATGTGGCCTTGGCTCAAACCCCGGTGCGCAATGATCAGAAGCTGGGCCGCAATGAGCTGTGCTACTGCGGTTCGGGTAAGAAATTCAAACACTGCCACGGCCAGATCGAATAAGATTTTCGCCTGACGCTGCAACACCCCACGCCGCGACCGGCAACAGCCGTCGCGGCGTTTTGCCATTAATTCCCACCGTCGATAGCGACGGCACACACATCATCTATTTCAAGGAGCGCATACATGGCTGTTGGTCTTGGTCCTTTGCCCACATTGCACCCGGTCGCCGGTTTTGAACTCGGTATCGCTTCGGCCGGCATCAAGCGCCCGGGGCGCAAGGATGTGGTAGTGATGCGCTGTGCCGAAGGCTCGACCGTCGCCGGTGTATTCACCCTCAACGCCTTTTGCGCTGCGCCGGTGATCCTGGCCAAGCAACGTGTGGCCGGGTCGATTCGTTACCTGCTGACCAACACCGGCAATGCCAACGCCGGTACCGGCGAGCCTGGCCTGGTGGCTGCTGCGCGCACGTGCGCCAAGCTGGCCCAGTTGACCGGCGTGGACGCAAGCCAGGTGCTGCCGTATTCCACCGGCGTGATCGGTGAGCCGCTGCCGGTGGAAAAAATCGAAGGCGCCCTGCAAGCCGCGCTGGATGATTTGTCTGTGGATAACTGGGCGGCTGCGGCTACCGGCATCATGACCACCGACACCTTGCCCAAAGGCGCGAGCCGGCAGTTCGTGCACGATGGCGTGACGGTCACCGTGACCGGTATCAGCAAGGGCGCGGGCATGATCCGTCCGAACATGGCCACTATGCTCGGCTATATCGCCACCGACGCCAAAGTCTCCCGTGATGTATTGCAACGCCTGATGCTGGACGGCGCCAACAAGTCGTTCAACCGCATCACCATCGACGGTGACACTTCCACCAACGATTGCTGCATGCTGATCGCCACCGGCCAGGCCAACCTGCCGGAGATCACCTCCACCGAAGGCCCGCTGTTCGCGGCGCTGAAGCAGGCGGTATTCGAAGTGTGCATGGACGTGGCCCAGGCCATCGTGCGTGACGGTGAGGGCGCTACCAAGTTTGTCACCGTTGAAGTCAACGGCGGCGGCAACCACCAGGAGTGCCTGGACGTGGGTTATACCGTAGCGCACTCGCCGCTGATCAAGACCGCCTTGTTCGCTTCCGACCCGAACTGGGGCCGTATCCTCGCGGCCGTTGGTCGTGCCGGCGTGCCTGACCTGGATGTGAGCAAGATCGACGTCTTCCTCGGCGACGTGTGCATTGCCAGCCGTGGCGCCCGCGCCGACACCTACACCGAAGCCCAGGGCTCGGCGGTGATGCAGCAGGAAGAAATCACCATCCGCATCGAGTTGGGGCGCGGCGACTGCAGCGAAACCATCTGGACCACGGACCTGTCCCACGAATACGTGAAGATCAACGCGGAATATCGCACCTGAATGTAGGAGCGAGCTTGCTCGCGAAAAACTCAATGCCACCGCGTTTATCCAGGATGTACGCGCTATCGTTGACGTTCTTCGCGAGCAAGCTCGCTCCTACAAGGGCTATAACGAGAGGAAACAGTGGCGGTGAAACGAGTGCATGTAGCAGCAGCGGTGATCCGCGGTGTCGACGGCAGGGTCCTGCTGGCACGCCGCGCCGATACCCAGCATCAAGGTGGCCTCTGGGAGTTTCCCGGCGGCAAGGTGGAGGCTGATGAGTCAGTCGCCACGGCCTTGTCCCGCGAGTTGCAGGAAGAGCTGGGCATCCAGGTCACCACGGCGCGGCCGTTGATCCAGGTGCAGCATGACTACCCGGACAAGCAGGTGTTGCTGGATGTCTGGGAGGTCTCGGCGTTTACCGGCGAGCCCCATGGGGTCGAAGGGCAGCCCCTGGAGTGGGTGACCCCGCGGGATCTGGTCAACTATGAGTTTCCAGCGGCTAACGCGCCCATTGTCGCGGCAGCCCGTCTGCCGGCCGACTATCTGATCACGCCCGGTGAACTGGAAACCGCGCCCTTGCTGCGTGGCCTTCAAACAGCCATCGCCGGTGGCATCAAACTGGTTCAACTGCGCGCGCCCAACGGTTACGACCCTAAATACCGCGACCTCGCCGTGGACGCCGTGGGGCTGTGTGCGGGCAAGGCGCAGTTGATGCTCAAGGGGCCGTTCGAATGGCTGGGGGATTTTCCAGCGGCAGGCTGGCACATGACCTCGGCGCAATTGCGTAAATACGCGAGCAAGGGCCGACCGCTGCCGAAGGACCGTTGGTTGGCGGCCTCGTGTCACAACGCTGAAGAACTGGCGCTGGCGCAGTTGATGGATGTGGACTTCGTCACGCTGTCGCCGGTTCAGCCGACCGAGACTCATCCCGAGGCTCAGCCGTTGGGTTGGGAACAGGCGGCCGAGCTGATCCGTGGGTTCAGCAAGCCGGTGTTTCTGTTGGGCGGGGTAGGGCCTGCGCAGCGGGAGCAGGCTTGGGCGGCTGGAGCGCAAGGTGTTGCGGGGATTCGGGCGTTTTGGCCCGGAGATTGATGTTGATCGTTCCCACGCTCCGCGTGGTAACGCATGCTGTGACGCTCTGCGTCATGACTTTAAAGGCGGACGCGGAGCGTCTCGGGCGGCATTCCCACGCAGAGCGTGGGAACGATCAACAGGCACCTGAAAACGATCAATGGGGCTTCGCCGCCGCCTGCCACAACACCTCGGCAACCCCCTGGCGTCTGGCAATCACCCTGGCGGCTACAAACAGCAGGTCCGACAGTCGATTGATATACGCCAACCCAACCCCTTCCAACGGCTCCACCGCATTCAATTGCTGACAGCGGCGTTCGGCACTGCGCGCCAGGCTGCGGCACACATGGGCCTGGGCGATCAAGGCTGAGCCGCCGGGCAGGATGAAATTTTCCAGTGGCCCCACCTCTTCATTCCAGCGATCGATCGCCGCTTCCAGCCGATCCACTTCCGCTGCATTCAACGCCTTGTACACCGGCATGGCCAGCTCGCCGCCCAGATCGAACAAGCGATGCTGGCAGGGTGTGAGCACTTCCACCACATCGTCCAGTTCGGGGTGCTTGCCGCTCTGCTCCTCCAGGTTGGCCAATAACAACCCCAACTGGCTGTTCAGCGTATCCACCTCGCCAATGGCCTCCACCCGTGGGTGATCCTTGGGCACGCGGCGACCGTCGCCGAGGCCGGTTTCGCCCTGGTCACCGGTGCGGGTGTAGATCTTCGACAGGCGAAAGCCCATGGTCATTGCTCCAGTTGGGTGAGTTCTGCGGGGGACAATTGGCTGCCGGCCAGGGGCAGGCGCAAGGTGAAACAGGTGCCTTGGCCCAGAGTGGAATGCACTTCCATCTGGCCCTTGTGGTTATTGGTGATGATGAAATACGACACCGACAGCCCAAGCCCGGTGCCCTGGCCGATCTCTTTGGTGGTGAAGAACGGCTCGAAGGTGCGTTTGCGCACGTTTTCGCTCATGCCGATGCCGTTGTCTTCCACCTGGATCTCGGCCCAGGGCGGGTTGAGGCGGGTACGCAGGGTGATGCGCCCAGGTTCGCTGCCGTCTTCACGCAGGTGAATCGCCTGGGCGGCATTTTTCAGCAGGTTGAGCAGCACCTGCTCCAGTTCGTTGGCTGTGCCGGGCACGGGCCCCAGTTGCGGGTCGAACTGGCGGATGATCGCCTGGCCCTTGAAATCGAAACCGATGGCCAGGTCGAAATCGTTACCGGCGATCTCCACGGCCTGGTCGATCAGGGCTGGCAAGTCGCAGGGGGCCATTTGCCGGTTGCTGCGCCGGCTGAAGCTGAGCATGTGTGTGACGATTTTCGCTGCACGCGCGCCGGCCTGTTGAATCCCATCCAGCAACTGCGGGACTTCGCGCGCTTGCAGGTATTGATTGACTAGCGCCAGCTCGATGCCCGCCTGTTCGGCGTGTTCCAGGTTCTTGGGCAGCTCGGGTGACAGGCGGCGCCGGATGTTCTGCACGTTGTGCAGGATCGCCCCCAGCGGGTTGTTGATTTCGTGGGCCATGCCGGCAGCCAGGCCGCCGACCGAGAGCATTTTTTCCGATTGCACCATCATTTCTTCCAGGGACAGGCGCTGGGTGATGTCATCGATACGGATCACCACGCCGCGCCCGGCACCGCCCATCAACGGGTAGAACGTCAGGGCGTAATGCTTTGGCTCGTCGTCCTTGACCCAGGTGACCCGCTCGATCCGCTCCACCGTGTGCTGTTCCACCGTGGCCTTGATTTGCGGCAGGTACGGCTTGAGCGGTTGGAATGCGAGGAAGATCGGCTGGTTGAGGGCTTCATCCAGGCGCGTGCCCGAAAGCGCGGTGGCTTCCTGGTTCCACTGGGTGACGTAGAGCTGTTCATCCAGGGCGATCAGCGCCGAGGGCATCGAGTCGATAATGCTGTTGAGGTAGTTCTGAAAGCCGGTGAGCTTTTTCTCGATCTTGCTGCGCACCTGCACTTCCAGTTCCAGCTTGCGGTTGGTATGGCGGGTTTCTTCGGCCAGGCCCTGAGCCTGGTCGTAAGCCGCCTGGGAATCGTCCCGCGCGCGTTTGAGCTGCTGCTCACGGGCTTCGATGCGCGACAGCATGGTGTTGAACGCTTCCGCCAGGCTGCCGATTTCATCGTGGTTGCCGGGGCCTGCGCGCAGGGCGTAGTTCTCTTCGCGAGTCACCTGGCGCGACAGTTCTTCGAGTTCATGGATCGGCCGGGTGATCAGGCGTTTGATCTGCCGGGCGATGACCAGCCACAGCAACACACTGAAAATCAGGATGCCCAGGCTTGCGGTGAGGGTGCCGGTATAGAACGCCACCGGCAGCTCGCTGCTGGCCACCAGCAGCAAATGCCCCGAAGGCTGGTCGGTGCGGGGCAGGGTGATGACTTGGTTGCTGCGAAACTCGGTGAGGCGCCAGGCCTCGATATGCCGGTAGTTGTCGGGCAGGTGCAGGCGGTCACCGTGTTGCATCTGCGCCAGGCGATTGCCTTCGCCGTCGTACAGGGCGGCGGCGCGCAGCGGTGAATAGCTGGTCAGCTCATTGAGCAGCGCGTTGGCCTTGGCCGGGGACTGCAGGGCTTCAGCGGCGAGTGCCGGGTTGGACACCAGCCGACCGATGGCCTGCAAGGCCTGGGGCGCCATGCTTTCCTGGGAGATCCAGTAGGCGGCGCTGATAAAGGTCAGGTTGGCCACCAGCAACACGGTGGTCAGCAGTACCAGCAGGGCGGCCAGCAGTTTCTGCCCTACCGGTAGGTTTTCAAGACGCTGGCGCAGTGGCATCAGGTTTTTCGCAGGCAATAGACATACGGCAGGGTAGCGCGTGCCTTAGTCGCTGGGCAATCCGCGTGCAACCAACTGCTCGACCAAGCGCGCTTGCAGCAGTTGCAGATGCGGCAGTACCCGTTGATGGCGGGCGGCCGCCTGGCAGGCGTAGCCCAACAGGTAGCTGATTTCGGTACGCCGTGCGTTGGCCACGTCCTGGTACATGGAGGAATAGTTGGCCGCAGTGGCCTGGATCACCCGTTGCACTTCACTGTGCAAATCTTGCGCAGCCGCAGGCTGGCCGCAGCATTCCAGCAATTCGCTCAATTCAGCGCACAGGGTGGCGACTTCACATTGATGGGCCTGCAGGCCGCCGTTGCGGCACTGGTAGAGCACGGTCAACGGGTTGATCGCGCAATTGAGCGCCAGCTTGCGCCACAGGCGCGTGAGGATATCGATGCTCCATTCATGGGGGATGGCGGCGGCCTGCAAGTCCTCCAGCCACAGCGGCGCGGTAGGATGAGCCGCATCCCCCAGCCAGGTGTAGCCATGGCCGGCAAACACCACACGCCATTCGTCCTCGCGAAACGCGCCTTCGGTGCTGGAGGCAAAGATGCAACGCGCCTGTGGCAACTGGGCGGCTACCGTATCCTGGCTGCCGAGGCCGTTTTGCAGCAGGATCAGTTCCGCGTTCGGCGCCAGGCGATGCTGTAACTGTGCGACGGCACTTTGGGCATCGTAGGCTTTGCACGCCACTAACAGGCGCTGGATCGGCTCCGGGCTGTCGGGTGTTTCGCCGATTACCGGGTAGGTGTGCGCAACGCCTTGCTCAACCAGGGTCAGGCCGTTGCTCGACGCATAGCTGGCCAGGCGCGCCTGATCGCGCAGGATCAGCCGCACCGGCACGCCTGCGCGCGCCAGTCGCGTGGCCCAGAGGGTACCCAGGCTACCGGCGCCGAGAATATGCCAGGTGGTCGACATCAGTATGTGCTCCGTAAGGTCGCCAGCGGTGAACGCGGCGAAAGAACCGCTATAATGCCCCGGCATTTTAGCTCGGGCGCGCTCCATCTCTACTGAGCCCGCCCCTTATATTGGAGAAATGACATGCCTTCGTTCGACGTGGTATCCGAACTGGACAAACACGAAGTCACCAACGCCGTCGAGAACGCCGTCAAGGAACTGGACCGTCGCTATGACTTGAAAGGCAAGGGCAGCTTCGAATTCAAGGAAAAGGAACTGACCGTCAACCTGACCGCTGAAGCCGATTTCCAGCTGGAAGCGATGATCGAGATCCTCAAGCTGGCCCTGGTCAAGCGCAAGATCGACGTGCAGTGCCTTGAAGTCAAGGACGCCTACGCTTCCGGCAAACTGATGAAGCAGGAAGCCGTGCTCAAGGAAGGCATCGACAAGGAACTGGCGAAGAAGATCGTCGCGCACATCAAGGATGCCAAGCTGAAAGTCCAGGCGGCCATCCAGGGTGAACAGGTGCGTGTTACCGGCAAGAAGCGTGATGACCTGCAAGAGGCCATTGCGGCCCTGCGCGCCAAGACCTTCGACATGCCGCTGCAGTTCAACAACTTCCGCGACTGATGGCAGCTCGCGGAACCTGTGGCCGTTTTCGACGTCCCACGCCGCAGCAACAATGCCTACAATTGAGCCCTACGGGGCTCATTTGCGTTTTCAGGCAGTCAATGAAGCCGCATTTCCGCACAACAGGAGAAGATAGATGGATTTGAACGCTGAAGTGGATCACTTGATCAAGACCTCGCAGTCCTGGATCCCGATGATCATGGAATACGGCAGCCGGGTACTGCTGGCCGTTATCACCCTGGCCATCGGTTGGTGGCTGATCAACGTCTTTACCCACCGAGTAGGGCGCTTGCTGGCCCTGCGTAACGCCGACCTGGCGCTGCAGCACTTCATCACCAGCCTTGCGAACATTGCGCTGAAAGTCATGTTGATCGTCAGCGTGGCCTCGATGATCGGCGTGGCAACCACCTCGTTCGTCGCCGCAATCGGTGCCGCTACTCTGGCGATCGGCCTGGCCTTGCAAGGCAGCCTGGCCAATTTCGCCGGCGGCGTGCTGATCCTGTTGTTCCGTCCGTTTCGCATCGGTGACTGGATCGAAGCCCAAGGCACCTCGGGTACCGTCGACAGTATCCAGATTTTCCACACGGTGCTGCGTACCGGCGACAACAAGACGGTGATCGTACCGAACGGCATCCTGTCCAACGGCATCATCACCAACACCAACCGCCAGCCGACGCGCAAGGTGGTGTTTGATGTGGGCGTGGACTACGAGGCTGACCTGCAGAAAGCCCGTGAAGTGTTGCTGGAACTGGCCAAAGACCCGCGCGTGCTGGTCGACCCGGCGCCCGTCGCAGTGGTATCGACCCTGGGCGACAGCTCCATCACCGTGTCCCTGCGTTGCTGGACCAATACGGCGGATTATTGGGATGTGGTATTCATGCTCAATGAACTGGCGCGCGACCGTTTGAAAGGGGCGGGGATTGATATTCCGTTCCCGCAGCGCGTTATTCGCGTGATGCAGGAAGCTCCGGCGAAGGCATGAAACAGTGTCGCGTTTAAGTTGGCCGAAAGGTCAGGTTAAATGCGACAGTTGTATATAGTTACTTAGCTTGCTAGTTATATTGTTTTTGAAATGTAACTGAAATAAAAAAGCCGCTCCCTTGCAAACAGGGGAGCGGCTTTTTATTCAAGGTCGAAACCTTAAGTCATCGTTGTAATTACTTGCGTGATTACAAGATGTTCAGCGGGTAGTTCGCGATCAGACGCAGTTCGTCGATCGAAGGCGAACCGTAGTAAACGCCATCACCGGAACGATAAGTCGCTTGACGCAGACGCAGGCTGAGGTTTTTAGCCGGGCCGCTCTGAACCACGTACTTGGCTTCGATGTCGCGTTCCCACTCTTTACCGTTGCTGGTGGTGCCCGTGTTGGCGCCGCTACCGGTCACGTAACGGGTCATGAAGCTCAGGCCCGGAATGCCGAAGGTCGCCATGTTGATGTCGTAACGCGCCTGGTACGACTTCTCGCCTTCGGCGTTGAAGTCGGAACGGGCGATGGAGTTGGCCAAGAACACAGTGCCGCCGCCATCTACGCCGTAACCGTAGTCGCCGTCACCGGTAACCTTCTGGGCGGCCAGGGTGAAGGTGTGAGCGCCGATGGTGTACGCGCCCTGCAAGCTGAATGCGCGGTTGTCGAGCTTGGTCACGCCATCTTTCTCAGCGCGCTGCAGGCCGGCGCCTTCGCTCTTGGTGTCGTAGATGTTGAAGTCCAGCGCGAAGGACTGGTCATCGCTCAAAGCGTGGGTCCAGTTCAGGTTGCTGTAGTACTTGCGGAAGTAGTCTTCGGTTTTCGCGTAGTACAGGCTGCCGGTGACTTCCGGGGTGAAGGCATAGACGCCGCCGACGAAGTCGGTCTTCGTCAGGCCCAGGCTGTCATGGTAGGTCTGGTTCTGCGCGACGCTGGAAGTGAAGTGACCGCCTTCGAGCTTCAGGCCCTTGATCTCGTTGCTGGTGATCGAGATACCTTGTGGCAGTTCTGGGAGCAAACGGCTGTCATCGGAGGCGAATACAGGCGCTGTGGTGTATTGGTCACCGACTTTCAGCACAGTATTGGAAATGCGGAACTTAACCGCGCCGCCGCCTTTTGAGTACTCGTCTTGCGAACGACCGTCGGAACCGGTAGGGAACAGACCGGTGCCGGCACGGCCCTTGCCGCTGTCGAGCTTGAGGCCCATCAGGCCGATCACGTCAACGCCGACACCGATGGTGCCTTGGGTGAAGCCCGACTCGTACAAGGCGTTGAAGCCCAGGCCGCTTTCTTCCGCACGGCTCTTGGAGCCCGGGCCCGACGGGTTGTTGCGGAAGTCGCGGCTGAAGTACAAAGCGCGAGTGTTGATGCTGAAAGTGCTGTCTTCAACAAAGCCCTTGGAATCGTCCTGGGCGGACGCCATTGCGAACTGCGAGGTGCCTGCTGAAACAGCCAGGGCGATCATGCTCCACTTCATCACGCGCATCGTGATTTGCTCCTTTGGTTTAGAAGAGTACTGCCGTCCCACCTGTATTTTTATCTGGGCGGCTCTTTCTTTATGTGTGTCGGCGCAAAGTTATCTCACACCGGCGCTATTGACGATACTTGCCCAACTATCCTTTCAGCTTCTTTTACGAGGCTGTCGTAAATTGCTAGCTCCGTGTCGCAAATCACAGCCCGATGGTAATTAGGCTGACAACTTCAATGTTCTTTTCAAACGCCTTCAAAGTTTGAAATCGTCCTTGGTACCCATTGAAACGCTATTGTTTCTTATCGCGAAACCCTGGCATCCACCCAGGTGTCGTTGCCGACGATAGCGAGGTGAATGCAACAAGCGTGCACAAAGCGCCAACCGAATGTCATTTTTTCGTGAAAAACGTTACGGCAGTGTAAAAACCGCATAAACACGGGCCTCTCGGGCAGTTTGGTTCAGGCGCGACATTCGGGTGTTACCTTCATGTGGTAGCCCGAAAAACCTGCGCCTTGGCAAAACGTTACCGATTGACCCTCATAAGTGGGTAGCGGCCGACTCCCTTTGAAGCACAAGTGGGTCATTTTGGTGCATCCCGTTGAAGCCCGAGTTAGCGTGGTTCACACGTCCGACTGCCTCGAAAGGGTGCATCCATGGAATTGGCTTGCCTCAGGCTGCTCGCGCATTCGCCGTGAAGCCTCGCGCATTCGGCGGTATGCTGGGCGCCTGTAATTGACCTGCCGAACGGAGTGCCCACGTGTTCGCTTTAGATCAACGCCTGCAACAAGACACATTGGCCATTGGGGACTTCCCGCTCTGTCGCCTGCTGCTGTCCAATGATTCGAATTATCCCTGGTTCATCCTGGTACCGCGCATTGACGGTATCAGCGAAGTGTTTCAACTGGATGTCGCTGAGCAACAGACGCTGTGGCAAGAAACGACTGCACTCGCACAGTTGCTGAACGAAGGCCTGGCCGCCGATAAGATGAACATCGGCGCGCTGGGCAACGTCGTCAGCCAGTTGCACGTGCATGTCATCGTGCGCAAGCGCGATGACGTGGCATGGCCGGCGCCGGTGTGGGGCAAGCATCCGGCCCGTCCATACAGCGCAGAGCAGGTGGCGGCGATCCGTAGCCGATTGCGTGAATTATTGCCTGCCGACTTCATTTTTACCCAGGACTGAACCATGGACCTGCAAGATCGCGTCACCGACCTGGAAAGCCGCCTGGCGTTCCAGGACGACACCATCGAAACCCTCAATGACATTCTGGTCGCCCAGCAGCAAGCGGTGGAGCGCCTGCAATTGCAGATGATCGCCTTGCTCAAGCGCCAGGAAGAAATGGGCGGCCAGTTCGAAACCTCGGAAGAAGAAGCCCCGCCGCCGCACTATTAAATGAGCGTGCAATAAAAAACCGCGATCCGGCCTACGCCGGATCGCGGTTTTTTTTGCAGCGCAGGCTGGAATCAGCGACGCGGCAGGGCAGCGATGACATCTTCAGCTTGCAGGCCTTTGTCGCGGTTCATCACCGAGAACTCCACGCGCTGGCCTTCGACCAGGACGCGGTGGCCTTCACCGCGGATAGCTCGGAAGTGGACGAAGATATCGTCACCCGAGTCGCGCGAAATAAAGCCGAAGCCTTTGGAGGTGTTGAACCACTTGACGGTCCCGGTATCCCGGTTGGTCATGTCGTAGTTTTGCGACGCGGCCGCTGGGGACGAACGATAGAAGCTGATGGCCAGGTGAAGAACGATGGCGACCACAGCGATCACCAGGCTGAGCAGGATGGCCGGGTGGCCGCCCACTTCAGGCATGGGTGCCAGCAGGGTAAGGGTTTGAACAACGACGGTCAGTACCAGCAGCGCGCTGACCAGGTTTTGCAGTTGATGACGCGTGCCTTTGTTCCAGTAGGGGATTACCGGTGCCAGGGTCAGGTTGAGAAGGCCGAACAAGGCCAGGTATAGAGCGTCGTGTTGTTGCAGGTAGGGCAGGCTTTCAGGCTGCAGGCTCGGGATAAAGGACAGCAGCAAAGCTGCAACGCCCGTTAGCAGGTGGACGATTTTCAACATTTTGATTAACTCACGTTAAGACGGATCACAAGGAAGAGCTGACTGGCACGGTTCGCTTCTGAACAATGGGAGGCGTTGGGCACGTGCGCGGGTAGCAGCCTATGTGACGTGCCGCAGAAATGAACGGCAGCCACACGCCGCCTATTTAACAGCAAAGGCTGTGCCTACTCAAATCAAGCATTTCGGGGTGTTGCAATCGAGGTGGCATTTTTGCGTCTAAGGCTTGTCCTAGACAGGTGCAGGTAATTTGAGCGGCCTTTCGAGCGTTTTTCTTACAGGATGACCGGCTCTTCCGCCGCTGCCCTCGCAAGCGGTGCGGGGCAATTTGCCGCACATTGCCTGGGTGCGTTGGGCTGCACGCGGCCAGCACTCTTGCTAGAGTGATCCTGCACCTGATCAATGAATGCTCGTCAATTGAAGGGGAAAAACATGGCAATCGATATTGGTATCAGTGAAGAAGATCGTAAATCCATCGTCGACGGACTTTCACGGCTGCTGTCCGATACCTATGTGCTGTACCTGAAGACCCACAACTTCCACTGGAACGTCACGGGCCCCATGTTTCGTACGCTGCACTTGATGTTCGAAGAGCAGTACAACGAGCTGGCGCTGGCGGTGGATTCCATTGCCGAGCGTATCCGTGCCCTGGGCTTCCCGGCACCGGGTGCCTATTCGATCTACGCCCGCCTGTCTTCGATCAAGGAAGAAGAGGGTGTGCCGAGCGCCGAAGAGATGATCAAGCAGCTGGTGGCGGGCCAGGAGGCTGTCACCCGTACCGCGCGTGGCATTTTCCCGTTGCTCGACAAGGTCAGCGATGAGCCGACGGCGGACTTGTTGACGCAACGGATGCAAGTCCACGAAAAAACCGCGTGGATGCTGCGTTCGCTGCTCGAAAACCAATAACCGTCGAACCCGTGCGGCGTCTTCGGGGCGCCGCTCACTGGTTTCTCTGCGCTTGCTGGCGTTGTCCTACGACGCCCGGCGCCCGCGTCTTCTGGCTGCTCGTCGCTTCCTGCGGTTTTATAGGCTGACCGTCCAATGGGAAAAACCCATGGACTGCTGTTTTGGCAAGGGAGTGTCAGGTGTATGTCATGTGGTAAGGGCGTGGAAACCGGTGGTTTTCACAAGATAAAGGTCGATCCCTTCGCGAAAGGGTTCGACATGGGGCTCGCCAAGCCATTATCGCGGTCGGTGCGGCTCAACGGGTTTTCCACCTGCCTGCGGCTGGAGCAGATCTACTGGAATATCCTGACGGAAATGGCCAGGATCAACACCTGCTCGGTCAGTGCGTTGTTGTCCTATGTCGATCGGGAAGTGCATTTGCGCTATGGCGGTGTGAAGAACTTCAGCGGGCTGGTGCGGGTGGTGTGTGTCGTTCACCTGTTGAAAGACCGCCTTAGCGCCTCTGGCCCCGTCTGATCGGAGGCTGCAGGGCGCGGCCCTTCCTTCCGGCGGGCCGCGCCTCGGGCAGAAAGCCGGCTGCGCTGCCTCGATTTACCAGATATAATCCCACGCTTTGCTGCGCATGCCGGGCTTTATGCACATCGGCAGGGCGTAGCGCAGTAACGATCTGATCGCCGAGACAACTCCATGCCCATGTACGACTATCAATGTGCTTCCTGTGGTCATCAGTTGGAAGCCATTCAGAAGATCAGCGCCGCGCCGCTGGTCGATTGCCCAGCCTGCCAGGCACCTGAGTTGAAAAAGATGTTGTCCATGCCGGGCTTCCGCCTGAGCGGCAGCGGCTGGTACGAGACCGATTTCAAGACCGGCGCCAAGAAGAACCTGGCGGGCGGCGACAAAGCAGACTGAGTTGAACTCTACGCGCAGGCTCCTGCATTATCCGTCCCCTGCTTTAATGTACGGTGACGAGGCACGCCTGCCACCGAATTTCGAATTACGAGAAGTGAAACCACGACCATGATGCGCAGCCACTATTGCGGCCAACTGAACGAGACCCTGGAAGGTCAGGAAATCACCCTTTGCGGATGGGTTCACCGTCGCCGCGACCACGGCGGGGTGATCTTCCTCGATATCCGTGATCGTGATGGTCTGGCCCAGGTAGTGTTCGACCCGGATCGCGCCGAGAGCTTCGCCGCCGCCGACCGCGTGCGCAGCGAATACGTCGTGAAGATCACTGGCAAGGTGCGCCTGCGCCCGGCCGGTGCCGTGAACAAGAACATGGCGTCCGGCGGCATTGAAGTGCTGGGCTACGAGCTGGAAGTGCTGAACGAGTCGGAAACCCCGCCGTTCCCACTGAACGAATATTCCGACGTTGGCGAGGAAACTCGCCTGCGCTATCGCTTCCTGGACCTGCGTCGTCCGGAAATGGCCGAGAAGCTGCGTCTGCGTTCGCGCATGACCACCAGCATCCGCCGCTTCCTCGACGAGAACGGCTTCCTCGACGTGGAAACGCCGATTCTCACCCGTGCCACGCCGGAAGGCGCACGCGACTACCTGGTACCGAGCCGTACCCACCCGGGAAGCTTCTTCGCCTTGCCGCAATCGCCGCAGCTGTTCAAGCAACTGCTGATGGTGGCCGGCTTCGACCGTTACTACCAGATCGCCAAGTGCTTCCGTGACGAAGACCTGCGCGCCGACCGCCAGCCGGAATTCACCCAGATCGACATCGAGACCAGCTTCCTCGATGAAAAAGAGATCATGGGCCTCACCGAACAAATGATCCGCAACCTGTTCAAGGAAGTGCTGGACCTGGAGTTCGGCGAATTCCCGCACATGACCTTCGAAGAGGCCATGCGTCGCTACGGTTCCGACAAGCCAGACCTGCGTAACCCGCTGGAACTGGTCGACGTGGCCGACCAGCTCAAGGACGTTGACTTCAAGGTGTTCAGCGGCCCGGCCAACGACCCGAAATGCCGCATCGCCGCCCTGCGCGTGCCTGGCGGCGCGAGCATGCCGCGCAAGCAGATCGACGACTACACCAAGTTCGTCGGCATCTACGGTGCCAAGGGCCTGGCGTACATCAAGGTCAACGAGCGCGCCAATGGCGTTGACGGCCTGCAGTCGCCGATCGTGAAGAACATCCCCGAAGCCAACCTGAACACGATCCTCGATCGCGTCGGTGCGGTCGATGGCGATATCGTGTTCTTCGGTGCCGACAAGGCCAAGATCGTCAGCGAAGCCCTGGGCGCACTGCGTATCAAGCTGGGTCACGACCTGAACCTGCTGACCTGCGAGTGGGCCCCGATGTGGGTTGTCGACTTCCCGATGTTCGAAGAGAACGACGACGGCAGCTTCAGCGCCTTGCACCACCCGTTCACCGCGCCGAAGTGCTCCCCGGCCGAGCTGGAAGCCAACCCGGCCGGCGCGTTGTCCCGTGCCTACGACATGGTGCTCAACGGCACTGAGTTGGGTGGCGGTTCGATCCGTATTCACCGCAAAGAGATGCAGCAAGCAGTGTTCCGTCTGCTGGGCATCAACGAAGCGGAACAGGAAGAGAAGTTCGGCTTTCTGCTCGACGCGCTCAAGTACGGTGCGCCGCCGCACGGTGGCCTGGCCTTCGGCCTGGACCGTCTGGTGATGCTGATGACCGGCGCCCAGTCGATCCGTGAAGTGATTGCGTTCCCGAAAACCCAGAGTGCTGCGGACGTCATGACCCAGGCGCCGGGCGTCGTGGATGCCAAGGCATTGCGCGAATTGCACATCCGTCTGCGCGAGACGCCGAAGGCTGAGTAAGGCTGCTGCGTGAAAGCGCGATAAGGTGGTACGCAGTCAAAAAGGCGCATCTTCGGATGCGCCTTTGCGTTTAAAAGAGGGAAATCCTGCCCGGCGGGATTGATACGGTTTCTATAGAATTTCGGAGTTGTGTTATGGCTGGCCATTCCAAGTGGGCGAACATCAAGCACCGCAAAGAGCGTCAGGATGCCAAGAAAGGCAAGATATTCACCAAGTGGATCCGCGAGCTGACCGTCGCCGCCCGCCAGGGTGGCGGTGACCCGGGCTCCAACCCGCGTCTGCGCCTGGCGCTGGACAAGGCGCTCGGCGCCAACATGAGCCGTGACATCATCGACCGCGCCGTGGCCCGTGGTGCCGGCGCCGCCGACACCGACGACATGGTCGAGTTGACCTACGAAGGCTATGGGCCAGGCGGCGTGGCGGTGATGGTCGAATGCATGACCGATAACCGCAACCGTACCGCAGCTGCGGTGCGCCACGCGTTCAGCAAGTGCGGCGGCAACCTGGGTACCGACGGTTCGGTGGCCTACCTGTTCGAGCGCAAGGGGCAGATTACCTTTGCGGCCGGTACGGATGAAGACGCGTTGATGGAAGCCGCGATGGAGGCAGATGCCGACGACGTGGTCACAAACGAAGATGGCTCCATCGACGTGTTCACCTCGTTCGCCAGCTTCTACGCGGTGCGCAATGCCTTGGAGGCCGCTGGTTTCAACGGTACCGACGCGGAAATCGTGATGTTGCCGACCACCAGCGCCGAACTGGACCTGGACGGTGCGCAAAAAGTGTTGAAGCTGCTGGATATGCTCGAAGACCTGGACGACGTGCAAAACGTGTATTCGAACGCCGACATTCCGGAATCCGTGGCCGAACAGCTAAGCTGAAGAACTACATAGATCCAGATGTGGGAGGGGGCTTGCCCCCGATAGCGGCGGGTCAGCCAAAAAAATTCTGACTGATCCACCGCCATCGGGGGGCAAGCCCCCTCCCACATTTGAGCTTCGGCGTATCACAAATGTGTTTATCCAACCTGCAGGCGTTATGACTTTAATCCTAGGTATCGACCCCGGTTCGCGCATTACCGGTTTTGGCGTGGTGCAACACACTCCGCGTGGCTGCGTTTATGTGGCCTCGGGCTGTATTCGCACCGGCGCGGGGGAGTTGGCCGAGCGCCTGCAGATCGTCTATCGCGGCGTGCGTGAAGTCATCCAGACCTACGGCCCGGTGACCATGGGCATCGAAAAAGTCTTCATGGCCAAGAATGCCGACTCGGCGTTGAAGCTCGGCCAGGCCCGTGGCGCGGCCATTGTGGCGGGAGCCGAGGAGGGTATGGAAATCGCCGAATACACCGCGACCCAGGTCAAGCAGGCCGTCGTCGGCACGGGTGGGGCGAATAAAGAACAGGTGCAGATGATGGTCATGCACATGCTCAAGCTCACCTCAAAACCCCAGATCGACGCCTCCGACGCCCTGGCCATTGCCATTTGCCACGCCCACACCCGCTCCAGCCTGCTGCCCCATGGTCTGGGCGCGGCACGCAGTCGTGGCGGACGCCTGCGTCTCTGATAGCATCAGCGCAATCGTTATTTCCGGTCAGGCCTGTTCTGACCCCAAGCTTTAAGGATCTGAACCGTGATTGGACGCTTGCGCGGCACCCTGGCTGAGAAACAGCCGCCGCACCTGATTCTGGATGTGAATGGATTGGGGTATGAGCTTGAAGTGCCCATGACTACCCTGTATCGCCTGCCGTCGGTCGGCGAGCCGATAACTTTGCACACGCATTTAGTCGTGCGAGAGGACGCGCAACTGCTCTATGGTTTCATTGGCAAGCGCGACCGTGACTTCTTTCGCGAACTGATTCGCCTCAACGGCGTAGGGCCCAAGCTGGCCCTGGCGTTGATGTCGAGCCTGGAAGTGGATGAGCTGGTGCGTGCCGTTTCGGCCCAGGACACCTCGGCGCTGACCAAGGTGCCCGGTGTCGGCAAGAAAACCGCCGAGCGCCTGCTGGTGGAGCTCAAGGACCGTTTCAAGGCCTGGGAAGTGGTGCCGAGCATGTTCGCCCTGGTGCCCAATCAACCGGATATGCCGGCGACTCAGGTTGCCAGTGCCGAAAGCGATGCTGTCAGTGCGTTGATCTCCCTGGGCTACAAGCCGCAGGAGGCCAGCAAAGCGGTGTCGGCCATCAAGGACAAGAACCTGAGCAGCGAAGACATGATCCGCCGAGCCCTGAAGGGAATGATTTAAGTGATTGAAGCTGATCGTCTGATCGCGGCCACCGGCCCGCGCGACCGTGAAGAAGTCCAGGACCGCGCCATCCGCCCCTTGAGCCTGGCCGACTACATCGGCCAGCCCACCGTGCGCGAGCAGATGGAACTGTTCATCCAGGCCGCGCGCGGGCGCAGCGAGTCGCTGGATCACACCCTGATCTTCGGCCCGCCGGGCCTGGGTAAAACCACCCTGGCCAATATCATCGCCCAGGAAATGGGCGTGTCGATCAAGTCCACGTCCGGCCCGGTGCTGGAGCGCCCCGGCGACCTCGCCGCGCTGCTGACCAATCTCGAGCCTCACGACGTGCTGTTTATCGACGAGATCCACCGGCTGTCGCCCATCGTCGAGGAAGTGCTGTACCCGGCGATGGAGGACTTCCAGCTCGACATCATGATCGGCGAAGGCCCGGCGGCCCGTTCGATCAAACTCGACCTGCCACCGTTCACCCTGGTCGGCGCGACCACCCGTGCCGGCATGCTGACCAACCCGCTGCGAGACCGTTTCGGTATCGTTCAACGTCTTGAGTTCTATAGCACCGCCGACCTTGCGACGATCGTCAGCCGTTCGGCGAGTATCCTCGGCTTGCCGCTGGACCCTGAAGGCGCGTTCGAAATCGCCCGACGCGCGCGCGGTACACCACGGATCGCCAATCGTTTGCTGCGCCGCGTACGCGATTTTGCCGAGGTGCGGGCCAAGGGGCATATCACCAAGGCGGTCGCGGACCTGGCGTTGAACCTGCTGGATGTGGACGAACATGGCTTCGATCATCAGGACCGGCGCCTGCTGCTGACCATGATCGAGAAATTCGACGGTGGCCCGGTGGGCGTAGACAGCCTGGCCGCCGCCATCAGTGAAGAGCGGCACACCATTGAGGATGTGCTGGAACCCTACCTGATCCAGCAGGGCTACATCATGCGCACGCCACGGGGCAGGGTGGTGACGCGCCACGCCTACCTGCACTTCGGGCTAAATATTCCGTCACGATTGGGAGAGATGCCTGTGGTAGACGAATTCCTCGATGCAGTGGACGATTAAAAAACTGTAGGAGCGAGCTTGCTCGCGAAAAACGTCAACGATAACGCGGTATGTCTGGTTATACGCGGCGTGCTCAGGTTTTTCGCGAGCAAGCTCGCTCCTGCAGGGTATTTGTCATGTGGGGTGATTTATCTGAAGTTTGTGCTGTCCCAGTGTCTGGCGTCGTCATTCAGGCAATGCAAATGTGTTCAGGTATTGAAAAAACAGTTGTCCAGCCGGATTGGCAACCTGAGGAGTAAGCACTAGAGTATGCGCGCGCAAAACGGGGATCAGTCGTTCGCACATCGCTGTCGCGTTTATTACGAGGACACTGATGCCGGCGGCATCGTTTATTACGTCAATTACCTGAAATTCATGGAGCGGGCTCGAACCGAGCGGCTACGGGAGCTGGGCTTTGCCCAATCCTTGCTGGCAGGGGAGGACCTGTTATTCGTCGTGCATTCCAGCGAGGCGCGTTACCACGCACCGGCGCGACTGGACGATGAACTGCTGGTCAGCGCTGAAGTCATCGAATTGAACCGTGCCAGCCTGCGATTCAAACAGCAGGTCAGGCGGGCTACGGATGCAACGCTGCTCTGTGAGGGGCAGTTCCTGGTGGCGTGTGTACGCACCAACAGTTTGAAACCTCGGGCCATTCCCGAAACTCTACGTGCGGCCTTTGCCGCCGTGAGCGGCGCGGGTAAACAATCAAAGCAGGAGATTTAGCGTGGAACCTACCGTCGTCGACCATTCCTCCATGTGGAGCCTGGTCAGCAATGCCAGTGTCGTGGTGCAACTGGTCATGCTGACCCTGGTAGCCGCATCGGTTACCTCTTGGGTCATGATTTTTCAGCGCAGCAACTTGCTGCGTGCCGGTCGACGTGCCCTGGAGAGCTTTGAAGAGCGCTTCTGGTCGGGTATCGACCTGTCCAAGCTGTATCGCCAGGCTGGCAGCAATCCGGACCCGGATTCGGGCGTCGAGCAAATCTTCCGCGCCGGCTTCAAGGAGTTCTCGCGCCTGCGCCAGCAACCGGGCGTTGACCCGGAAGCGGTGATGGAAGGTGTGGCCCGGGCCATGCGCGTCGCCATCTCCCGCGAAGAAGAGAAACTGGAGCAGAGCCTGCCGTTCCTGGCGACTGTGGGCTCCGTCAGCCCGTACATCGGCCTGTTCGGTACCGTATGGGGCATCATGAACTCCTTCCGTGGCCTGGCCCAGGCCCAGCAAGCGACCCTGGCCACCGTGGCCCCGGGCATCGCCGAAGCCCTGATCGCCACCGCGATCGGCCTGTTCGCCGCTATCCCCGCAGTAATTGCCTACAACCGTTTTGCCGCTACCAGCGAAACGTTGATCAGCCGTTACTACACCTTCGCCGATGAATTCCAGGCGATCCTGCACCGTAAAGTGCACACCAGCGAAGAATAAGCAGGTAATTCCCAATGGCTTTAATCGCTCGAGCTCGCAAAAAGCGCAAGCCGGTCGCCGAGATGAACGTAGTGCCCTACATCGACGTGATGCTGGTGCTGCTGGTGATCTTCATGGTGACCGCGCCGATGCTCAACCAGGGCGTGAAGGTTGATCTGCCCAAGGTTTCCAGTGAAGCCCTGCCGCAAGACAACAACACTCAGGTCCTGACCATTTCGATCAAGGCTGACAAGACCTACTACTGGAACCTTGGCAGCGAAGTCGACACGCAGAAGCAGCAGGACAAGGCCCTGACCTTGCCGGCAATGACTGACGCCGTGACCAAGATCATTCGCTCCGGCAACGAAGGCGGCAAGCACACCCAGGTGTTCATTCGCGGTGACAAGTCGGTCGACTATGGCTCCGTCATGGGCGCCATGGGCGGGCTGCAGAAGGCCGGCGTCGGTAACGTTGGCTTGATTACCGAGGCGCCCTGATGCAGCAACAGCGAGAGCCGTCCGCCTCGGAAAGCTACTTCTGGCCTGGCGTGTGGGCAATTGCCCTGCACATCCTGGTGTTCGGCATGCTGTTCGTCAGCTTTGCCATGACCCCGGACCTGCCGCCAGCCAAGCCGATCGTGCAGGCGACCCTGTATCAGCTGAAATCGAAAAGTCAGGCCACCACCCAGACCAATCAGAAGATTGCGGGTGAGGCCCAGAAGTCGGCTGCGCGCCAGACCGAAGTCGAGCAGATGGAACAGAAGAAGGTCGAGCAGGAAGCGGTGAAGGCGGCTGCGGAACAAAAGAAAGAAGAGGCGGCTCAAAAGGCCGAGGAATCGAAAAAGGCTGACGAAGCGAAGAAAGCTGACGAGGCGAAAAAGGCTGATGAAGCCAAGAAGTCCGAGAAAGCTGCCGAAGCCAAAAAGGCCGAAGAGAAACAATTGGCTGATATAGCCAAGAAGAAGTCCGAAGAAGAAGCCAAGAAAGCTGCCGAGGAAGAGGCCAAGAAAAAGGCCGCCGAAGAAGCCAAGAAAAAGATCGTCGAAGACGCGAAGAAGAAAGCCGCCGAAGACGCCAAGAAAAAAGCTGAAGCAGACGAGGCGAAAAAGAAAGTCGCCGACGAAGCGAAGAAGAAAGCTGCCGCCGACGCCTCCAAGAAAAAGGCCCAGGAAGCAGCCCGTAAATCCGCCGAAGAGAAAAAGGCCCAGGCCCTGGCAGATTTGCTTTCCGACACGCCGCAGCGTCAGCAAGCCTTGGCCGATGAGCGTGGCGATGAAGTCGCGGGCAGTTTCGACGACCTGATCCGGGCGCGGGCAGCGGAAGGCTGGACACGTCCACCTTCGGCACGTAAAGGCATGACAGTAGTGCTGCAGATCGGCATGTTGCCGGACGGTACGGTGACTTCGGTCAGCGTGGCCAAGTCCAGTGGTGACGGTTCGTTCGACAGTTCGGCGGTTGCCGCAGTCAAGAATATTGGCCGGTTGACCGAGATGCAGGGAATGAAACCAAGCGACTTCGCTCCCTATCGTTCATTCAAGATGACATTCACACCTGAGGATCTAGCCTTGTGAGAAACCTTCTTCGAGGAATGCTTGTCGTTATTTGCTGCATGGCAGGGATAGCGGCGGCGGATGAAAAGAACATCCTGGTTACCAGCGGCAGCGATCGGGCTACCCCGATCGCGGTAGTGCCGTTCGGCTGGCAGGGCGGCAGCGTGCTGCCGGACGACATGGCACAGATCGTCAGCGACGACCTGCGCAACTCCGGCTATTACGCGCCGATTCCGAAAGGCAACATGATCAGCCAGCCGACCCAGGCCAGCGAAGTCATCTTCCGCGACTGGAAGGCCGTGGGCGCGCAGTACCTGATGGTCGGCAGCATCACACCGGCCGGTGGTCGCCTGCAGATCCAGTACACGTTGTTCAACGTGGCCACCGAACAGCAGGTCCTGACCGGCAACGTTTCGGGCACCGCCGAGCAACTGCGTGACATGGCCCACTATATTTCGGACCAGTCGTTTGAAAAGCTCACCGGTATCAAGGGTGCGTTCTCCACACGCATGCTGTACGTCACCGCTGAGCGTTTCTCCGTAGACAACACGCGTTACACCCTGCAGCGCTCCGACTATGACGGCGCACGCGCCGTGACCCTGCTGCAATCGCGCGAGCCAATCCTGTCGCCGCGTTTTGCGCCGGACGGCAAGCGTATTGCCTATGTGTCGTTCGAACAGAAGCGTCCGCGTATCTTCGTCCAGCACATCGATACCGGCCGTCGTGAGCAGATCACCAACTTCGAAGGCCTCAACGGTGCACCAGCCTGGTCGCCGGATGGTTCGCGCCTGGCATTTGTGCTGTCCAAGGACGGTAACCCGGACATCTACGTGATGAACATGGCTTCGCGCCAAATCACTCGCGTGACCAGCGGCCCGGGCATCAATACCGAACCGTTCTGGGGTAAGGATGGCTCGACCATCTACTTCACCTCCGACCGTGGCGGCAAGCCTCAAATCTACAAAGCCAGCGTGGGTGGTGGTGGCGCGGAACGCGTGACCTTTATCGGTAACTACAACGCCAACCCCAAGCTTTCGGCCGATGAAAAGACGTTGGTAATGATTCACCGTCAGGATGGTTTCACTAATTTCCGGGTTGCGGCCCAGGATTTGCAGCGCGGAACCGTAAAAATCCTTACAGATACCAACCTTGATGAGTCAGCCACTGTTGCGCCCAACGGCACCATGGTAATCTACGCCACCCGCCAGCAGGGCCGGGGAGTCTTGATGCTCGTGTCCATTAATGGACGCGTAAGGCTCCCGCTTCCTACCGCACAAGGCGAAGTCAGAGAACCATCCTGGTCCCCTTACCTGAACTGACGCGGCGCTACAAAAAGAAGTACTTAACACACTGGGGTTCATTAGGAGTTTCACGATGGAAATGCTGAAGTTTGGTAAGTTTGCTGCTCTGGCTCTGGCTCTGTCCGTAGCCGTTGGTTGCTCCTCTAAAGGCGGCGACAATGCCGGTGAAGGCGCAGCTGTTGATCCAAACGCTGGTTACGGCGCTAACACTGGTGCAGTCGACGGCTCCCTGAGCGAAGAAGCTGCTCTGCGCGCGATCACCACTTTCTACTTCGAATACGACAGTTCGGACCTGAAGCCAGAAGCCATGCGCGCTCTGGACGTTCACGCCAAGGACCTGAAAGCTAACGGCGCTCGCGTTGTTCTGGAAGGTAACACTGACGCCCGTGGTACTCGTGAGTACAACATGGCACTGGGCGAGCGTCGTGCGAAAGCCGTTCAGCGCTACCTGGTACTGCAAGGTGTTGCTCCAGGCCAACTGGAACTGGTTTCCTACGGTAAAGAGCGTCCAGTTGCAACTGGCAACGACGAACAGTCGTGGGCTCAGAACCGTCGCGTCGAACTGCGTAAGTAATTCGTCATGCGAACGTGCCGTCGTGCTCTAACTGTATTGGCTTTCAGCCTCACACCGCTTGCGGTGTGGGCTGCGGTTCCTGTAACGGATAGCAACTCTGGCTATAACAATAGCGGCAGCAGTTATCCGCCAGCGGGTTATGGCACGAACGGCGCCTATGCTGGGGGGCGGCTACGGCCGCGCCTTCGGCACAGGGCGAACTGTTCAACCAACTGCAACGCATGCAGGATCAATTGGCCCAGCAACAAGGCGCCATTGAAGTTCTGCAGAATCAAGTGAACCAGCTTAAGCAAGAAGGCCTGGAGCGTTACCAGGATCTTGATCGACGTATTGGAGCCGGTGTTGCACCTGCCGCTACTCCTGATAATTCTTCTGCCGGTGGCACGCCCAGTGCTGCCGCCGGTGGCGCAGCAGCGGGGGCCGCGGCAGCCAGCCAGGCCCCGGCTGCCAGCAGTGAACCGGGTGATCCGGCGAAGGAAAAACTGTATTACGATGCAGCCTTCGACCTGATCAAGGCCAAGGACTTCGATAAGGCCAGCCAGGCGTTTACCGCATTCCTGCGCAAGTACCCCAACAGCCAATACGCGGGCAATGCCCAGTACTGGTTGGGTGAGGTCAACCTGGCAAAGGGTGATTTGCAGGGGGCAGGCCAGGCGTTTGCCAAGGTCAGCCAGCTGTACCCCAAGCACGCCAAGGTGCCGGACTCGCTGTACAAACTCGCTGACGTGGAACGCCGCCTAGGCCATGCCGACAAGGTCAAAGGCATTTTGCAGCAGGTCGTCGCCCAGTATCCGGGTACTTCCGCTGCGCAGTTGGCTCAACGGGATCTGCAGCGCTTGTAAGCAATGCAGTCCGTTTAGAAGAAACCCGCGCCTGGCGCGGGTTTTTTCGTTAGAATCCACGCCCTTTTATGACACACGCTTCCTGGGGTTGACGCGTTGGCGCGATCCCTTGAAGTGCCTGACGGAGGCGGACAGCCTGTTTAGCTGTTACGCCCGTGGCGACTATGCAAGACACATTACGTATTACCGAAGTTTTTTACTCGTTACAGGGTGAAACGCGCACCGCAGGGCTGCCCACCGTATTCGTACGACTCACCGGCTGCCCCTTGCGTTGCCAGTACTGTGACAGTGCTTATGCCTTCAGCGGCGGCACTGTGCGCACCCTGGACGACATCCTGGAGCAGGTTGCCAGCTACCGACCGCGCTACGTCTGTGTGACAGGCGGCGAGCCGTTGGCGCAACCCAATGCCATCCCCTTGCTCAAGCAGCTGTGTGACGCCGGATACGAGGTTTCGCTGGAAACCAGCGGCGCCTTGGATATCTCCGCGGTAGACCCGCGTGTGAGCCGAGTGGTCGACCTCAAGACCCCCGATTCCAAAGAAGCTCACCGCAACCGCTACGAGAACATTGACTTGCTGACGGCCAACGATCAGGTCAAGTTCGTCATCTGTTCGCGCGAGGATTATGACTGGGCGACGTCCAAGCTGATCCAGTATGGCCTCGAGCGTCGTGCAGGCGAGGTGCTGTTCTCCCCAAGCCATCACGACCTGAACGCCCGTGAATTGGCGGACTGGATCGTTGCGGACAACCTACCAGTGCGCCTGCAATTGCAGTTGCACAAATACCTGTGGAACGACGAGCCGGGGCGTTGATATGCCTGATCAGGCGGTGATGCGAGGCGTTCAACCGACTGAATTATGGCCCCTGCGTATAATTTTGAATTATTTTCAAATAAGGTGTTGAATAATCCTTAGAAATCAGTATTATACGCGCCACCACACAGCGGGTCGTTAGCTCAGTTGGTAGAGCAGTTGGCTTTTAACCAATTGGTCGTAGGTTCGAATCCCACACGACCCACCATTTTTGGCGGTTTAGAAAATCCGGAAGGCCCACGCAAGTGAGGATTTCCGGGTTTTTTTTTGCCTGAAATATGCTGAACATGCGCTCTATGCGCCACGTACATAGTCGCTACCTCTCAGCGAACGGCTCAACCGCCATCACCTATCCTCCTCAGTAGCCTTTTTGCTATTTTCCGCGCCCCGTCGCGCTCAATTTCGATCATCGTCTAAACCCTGCTCTTAAAGGGTTTATTGCCCTATAAATTCGTATATTGAAAGAAATCACCACTATTTTTTCAATTTATGATTTTTTATGTAATTTCTTTCATGTTGTCGCGCCAAATACGCAATTCATGTCAAGCTCTCTGTGTTTAGTATTGGATCCAATGTCGGATGCGTTCAGCAAGGCTGTCTACGCTACCGCCGATCAGTTCTAAAAAGGAGAAGCGACATGATGCTCAAGGACCCTTCCAGCAAATACCGCCATTTCACTACCGTGGACCTCCCGGAACGCCAATGGCCAAGTGTCGTGCAGGCTGCAGCGCCAACCTGGTGCAGTGTCGACATGCGTGACGGCAACCAGGCATTGATCGAACCCATGAATGCCGAGCGCAAGCGCCGTTTCTTCGAGCTGCTGGTCAAGGTGGGGTTCAAGGAGATCGAGGTAGGCTTTCCTGCCGCTTCCCAGACCGATTTCGATTACGTGCGTGAATTGATCGACAGTGGTGCGATTCCCGACGATGTGACTATCCAAGTGATGACGCAGGCGCGCAGCCATTTGATCGAGCGTACGTTTGAAGCCTTGAAAGGCGCTCCGCGCGCGATCGTGCATGTGTACAACGCCACCGCGCCAGTGTTCCGGGAGGTGGTGTTCGGCGTGGACCGGGCCGGCTGCATCGACATTGCCACCCAGGCAACGCGTGAGATCAAGCGCCACATGGACAACAATCCAGATACGCAGTGGACGTTCCAGTATTCCCCTGAAACCTTCTGCTTCACCGAACTGGACTTTGCGTTGGAGGTCTGCGAAGCGGTGACCGATGCTTTCGGCCCGACCCCGTCGAACAAAATGATCCTGAATCTGCCCACCACTGTGGAGGTCTCCACGGCCAATGTCTTCGCCGATCAGATCGAGTGGTTCTGCCGCCATTTCAGCCGGCGTGACAGCGTAGTCATCAGTGTCCACCCGCATAATGATCGCGGTACCGGGGTCGCTACCGCCGAACAGGCTTGCCTGGCCGGAGCCGAGCGGGTCGAGGGCACGTTGTTCGGCAACGGTGAGCGAACCGGCAATGTGGATATCCTGACGCTGGCAATGAACCTCTACACCAGCGGTATCGACCCGCAACTGGATTTCTCGGACATCATCCACGTGCAGCGTGAAGTCGAGTTCTGCAACCAACTGCCCACGCACCCGCGCCATCCCTACGCCGGGGAGCTGGTGTTCACGGCGTTTTCGGGCTCGCACCAGGATGCGATCAAAAAAGGCTTCGCGGCCCGCCAGGCCAATCCCGATGGGCTGTGGGAAGTGCCGTACTTGCCGATCGATCCCGCCGACATGGGACGCAGCTATGAAGCGGTGATTCGCGTCAACAGCCAGTCGGGCAAAGGTGGCGTGGCGTATCTGCTGGAACAACATGGCATCGTGATGCCACGCCGTTTGCAGATGGAATTCAGCAGTCTGGTGCAGCAGGAAGCCGATGCCTCCGGTCAGGAAGTCAGTGGCGAGATGATCCTGGCCTGCTTTACCCGGCACTACCTCGACCAAGGCCAGCCTTACACTTTGTTGCAGCCCAAACTGGTCAGCGAGGGCAACGTGACTTACCTGGAAGGCACGCTGATCGGCGGCGCGAGCCCCCTTGAACTGAGCGGTGAAGGTAACGGCCCGCTGGCGGCGCTGGTCGACGCATTCGCGCAACGTGGCATCCACTTCGATATCGCCGATTACCACGAACATGCCACCCGTGACGGTGCCCAGGCTGAAGCACTGGCTTATGTGGAGATCCGCGTGAACAACCAGTTGCTGTTCGGTGCCGCCCGCGATGGCAGCATCTTGCTGGCGTCCCTCAAGGCGGTGACGAGTGCCGTCAATCGCGCATCGCGTCTGGGCCTGCTCAGCGTGGCGAGTGCTGCGGTGCCTTCCTGAGATGAATGCGCATACCGCATTGGCGGCGCTTACCGGTAACTATGGTCACGGCGATATCGTTGCCTCGCATCGACACGACGAAGGCCAGTTGGTCTACGCCATCAACGGCGTCATGCTGGTATCGGTCGTCGGCACCACTTGGGTGGTGCCTTCCGGGCACGCGCTGTGGGTCCCCTCCGGGCAGGAGCACCAGATCCGCATGACGGGCGAGGTGCGCATGCGCACGTTGCTGATCAGCCCCGGCGCCCACCGCGCCTTGACGGAGGAATGCCACGTCATCCGTGTGTCGCCGCTGCTGCGTGAGTTGATCATCGCCGCCGCCGAAACACCTGACAGCGAGCCGGCGGTGGTGCGTCACAGGCAGATTGTCGACCTGATCTTCTCTGAACTCGACAGGGCACAGAAAGTATTGGCGCATGTGCCGATTCCAGACGAGCCGCGGCTCAAGTCGCTGTGTGCCGACTTTATCGACAACCCTTCCCAGGAATCGAAACTGGAGAGCTGGGCGGTGCAACTCAATATGAGTTCGCGCACCCTGGCTCGGTTGTTCCAGAAAGAGTTGGGCATGAGTTATGGCGAGTGGCGCAAGCGCACGCGCCTGCTGCTGAGCATGCAGCGCCTGGCCTGCGGCGTGTCCATTCTGGAAGTGGCGCTTGAGCATGGCTACCAAAGCCCCAGCGCTTTCACGGCAATGTTCAAACGCACCATGGGCTATACACCCAGCAACTGCCGTTTGGTCTGATCGACCCCGCGCTACCCCCACCTACTGGACATGGCCCGCCTTTGCGCAGGGCCATGCGTACGTGCGCCTGGACGGCGGGCGCTCTGGATCCGGCTGCGCAGCCAAGTTGTCCCAATCGAAACGATGGTTGTCTGGAACTCGGGAGATGCGCAGCACGGTGCTCTCTTAACCTGCGTCTCTACTCAGCACTCTGGATTTCTGCGATGGGTTCGCCTTCATTTTCCACGCGGCACTGCCGTCTTTCGCTCCTGGGCGTGGCTGTCGTCTGGTTGGCAGGATGTTCTTCCTGGGTCACCCATGTGCCGGCGCAACCGCACCCTTCGCGCATCGATGCCTTGAGCCGCCTGCCGCAGGGTGTGTCGGCCCAGGCCTTGCCCGACCGTTGGTGGCAGTTGTACAACGATCCCAAGCTCGACGCGCTGGTGCAGCAAGCGCTGGAACATAACCGCGACCTGGCGGCGGCGCAGGCCCATGTGCAGTCGATGCTGGCCGGCATCATGCAGGCCGACGCCGAGCGTTGGCCGTCAACCCAGGCGTCACTGGGCGCCGTCTACGGCAAGACAGCCGACGATCAGACCCTGGCCAAGGCCACCGACAGCCACGCACCGTCGCAGTGGGCCTTCAACCCTGGTTTCGAATTGGCTTACCAAGTGGATGTGTGGGGCCAGGTTCAACGCAGCATTGAGCGGGCGCAGGTGCAAGCGGCGGCGGCTCAGGACGCCGAAGACTTGCTGCGCATCACCGTCGCCGCGCAAACCACCCGCGCCTACGTGAATGCCTGCGCCCTGGGCGCGCGCGCCAAAGTGCAGCGCCATTCGCTGGAAGTGGTCGGGCGCAGCTTGGCGCTGACCGATCGCCAGCGTCAGGCCGGCGTAGTGACAGACCTTGAATACAGCCGCATGCAGGCCCTGCAGGGCGAAACCCTGGCCCTGTTGCCGATGCTGGAGGCGCGCCGCGAGTCGGCGTTGTACGAGCTGGCGATGCTGACCGGCGTGGCTGACCTGGAGCAGGGTTCAGGCGCGGCGACGTGCGAAGTGGTACCGCAACTCAGTGCCGCGCTGCCGGTGGGCGATGGCTGGCAATTACTGGCACGCCGCCCTGATATCCGTCAGGCCGAGCGAGCATTGCGAGCCGCCACCTTGCAAGTGGATATCGTCCAGGCCGACCTGTATCCGAAGGTGACTTTTGGCGCCTCCGTGTCCTCCTCGGCCAGCAAACCCCATGAACTGGGGGACAGCAGCGCGGTGATGTTTGGCATCGGTCCGCTGATTACCTGGCAGTTCCCCAACTGGCGTGCCAACCGTGCGCGGGTCAACCAGGCGCGCGCGCTCGAGCAGGTGGAAGTCGCGCAATTCGAAAACAGCGTGCTCAGGGCGCTCAAGGACGTACGCCAGGCCCTGGCGCTGTACGACGGCGAGCGCCAGCGCCACGCCGCCTTGAGTCAGGCACTCGATAGCAGTCGGCATGCCTACAAGCTGGCGCAGTTCAACTACAACGCCGGCTCCATCGACTTTCTCGATGTGCTCGACAGCGAGCGTGAGCTGATCCGCCTGCAAGCCACGCGCGCCGATGCCGATGGCCAATTGCTGCAGCGCCAGATCAGCCTGTTTCGCGCCCTGGGGGGCGGTTGGCAATCCGCTTCCGCCCAGGCTCCGGCCGCTGCACTTACCCACGCTTCCGCCCATTTTTCCGGTACCCAGCCATGAATATCGCTGTTGATGAAAAAACCGCTGTGCAGGATGAGCAGGAGCATGTGCTCGAGCAGCTCATGCACGCCCGCAAGCAACGCCGCAAACGCAATCTGATCCTGCTCGGTGGTGCTGCGTTGTTGATCGCAGCGGTGGCGTTCGGCGTGTATTGGATGACCGTCGGGCGTTACCTGGAACAGACTGACGACGCCTACGTGCGTGCCGACTGGATTCCCATCAGCCCAAGGGTGTCCGGGTACGTAGCCCAGGTGTTGGTGGAGGATGACCAGCCCGTCAAGGCCGGGGATGTGCTGGTGCGCATCGAGGACCGTGACTACCAGGCGCGCTTGGCCCAAGCCCGTGCGGAGTTGGCGCAAGCACAAGCCTCGATTGCCGCCGAGCAGGCCAACCTGCACGTTACCGACAGCCTGATCGCACAGCAAAAGGCCGGTGTCGCCCAGGCCGAGGCGCATACCCGCAGCGTGGGGGCGGAGTTGCGCCGCGCCAGTCTGGATCAACATCGCTATGAAGGCCTGGTCCGCGAGCATGCCGCCAGCGCCCAGCGCCTGGAAAGCGCCGCGGCCAGTTACACCCAGGCCAGCGCCGCGGTGGACATTGCCCGGGCGATGCAGCGCCAGCAGGAGACCCGGCTGAATGTCGCCACTACCCGCCGGCAATTGGCCGATGCCTCGCTGCAGCAGCAGATAGCCCGGCGCGACCAGGCCGAGGCCCAGTTGAAACTGGCGACCCATGCGCTCGAAGACACCTTGATCCGCTCGCCGATCGACGGGGTAGTGGGGCAGCGCAAGGTGCGCACCCGCCAATATGTCGCGCCGGGCCTGCCGCTGCTGGCCGTGGTGCCCTTGCAGCAGGCCTACGTGGTGGCCAACTACAAGGAAACCCAATTGCGTGACATGCGCGCCGGGCAAACGGTGGATATCAGCGTCGACAGCTATTCAGGGCGCAAGCTCAAGGGCCATGTGGTGAGTTTTTCGCCCGGTTCGGGTGCGGTATTTGCGCTGCTGCCGTCGGACAACGCCACCGGCAACTTCACCAAGATCGTGCAGCGTTTTCCGGTGAAGATCGTGATCGATCAGCACGATGACGGCGGCCCTATCCTGCCGGGCATGTCGGTGGTCACGACGGTGGATACCCGTCCTACTGCCCAGGGCGCCGCGCATGACTGAGATTGGCGAGAAAACCGTCTCCTTTCGCGCCTGGGTGGCCGTGATCGGCGGGCTGTTCGGCTGTTTCATGGCCGGCATGAACGTGCACGTGACCAGCGCCGCGCTGCCGGAAATCGAAGGCTCGCTGGGGGCGACCTTTGAAGAAGGCTCGTGGATTTCCACGGCGTATCTGGTTGCGGAAATCGTCATGATCCCGCTGACCGCCTGGCTGGTGCAGGTGTTCTCCCTGCGCCGGGTGATGCTGGTGGGCTCGTTTGTATTTCTAGTGGCTTCCATTGCCTGCTCCTGGGCACCCAACCTGGAAGTGATGATCATCATTCGGGTGATCCAGGGCGCCGCCGGCGCGGTGCTGATCCCGTTGTCGTTCCAACTGATCATCACGGAACTGCCGCCCAGCAAGATCGCCATGGGCATGGCCCTGTTCGCCCTGTCCAACAGCGTGGCCCAGGCCGCCGGGCCGTCCATCGGCGGCTGGCTGACCGATGCGTATTCCTGGCGCTGGATTTTTTACCTGCAACTGGCCCCCGGCATTCTCCTGCTGCTGGCGGTGGCATGGTCCATCGATGCCAAACCCATGCAGTTGAGCCTGCTCAAGCGCGGCGACTGGGGCGGCATCCTGGCCATGATTGTCGGCCTCGGCGGGTTGCAGATCGTGCTTGAAGAAGGCGGACGCAAGGACTGGTTCGGCTCCGATTTCATCGTATGGATGTCGCTCACCGCCGGCGTCGCCCTGGTGTATTTCGTGCTGTCACAGCTCTACGGCAGCCGCTCATTCATCAACCTGCGCCTGCTCAAGAGCTACAACTTCGGCGTGGCGAGCGCAGCGATGTTCATTTTTGGCGGGGCCACGTTCGGCCTGGTCTTTCTGGTGCCTAATTACCTGTCCCAACTGCAGGGCTACAACGCCCGGGAAATCGGGATCAGCCTGATTGCCTACGGCATGGTGCAACTGGTGCTGGCGCCGTTCATGCCGCGCCTGATGAAGTGGCTCAACCCGAAACTGATGGTTGCCAGCGGCTTTTTCATCATGGCCCTGGGCTGCTATCTCGGCGCGCATCTGGACATGGACAGCGCCGCCAACGTGATCATCCCGTCCACTGTGGTACGGGGCATCGGGCAACCGTTGATCATGGTGGCGCTTTCGGTGCTGGCCGTGTCCGGGTTGGCCAAGGATGAAGCCGGTTCTGCCTCTGCCCTGTTTTCCATGCTGCGCAACCTGGGCGGAGCCGTGGGCACTGCCGGGTTGACGCAGATTGTCGCCATGCGCGAGCGCTTTCATTCAGAGCGAGTCGGCGAGTCGATCACCTTGTTTTCCCCGTCATTCCAGGAGCGCCTGCGCGCCGGCATGGCAGACAGCGAAGCCTTCGTCTTCAACCAACTGCTGCCCGCCCAGCAGCAAGTCCTTGAGGGCTTGATGCGTACCGTGCGCCGCGAGGCCTACCTGATGGCCTACAGCGATGCGTTCTACGTGTCCTGTATCGCCTTGGTCCTGTGTGGTGTGGCGGCATTGGCATTACGTCAGCAAGCAAAGAATTGAATGCACTTGGCCGGCAACTGATGCGCGGCGCTTCTCAGCAAACAAGAGGGAACTTGAATGGAAAAAAGGCGACAGGCCTGTTGACGGTTTAGTGGATTGCTAACTTAGCAATGACATGCAGTTTGCTAATGCTCGCGAAAAGCGAGTAGGTAAACTATCGCCCGACAAAGTTGATATTTAAAACTTTGCTCGGGCTTCTGTTGTTGTGTGTTTTGTAGTTTGGAAATATTTAGTATTATTTTTCCAGAAAACACTTGCCGATCGTTATGAACTTCCTCTAAGTTTCGTCTTGCTTCGGCGGGTGACCGCTCGGTCTGCCGAAGATTCACCGTGTAACTTAATTAACATATATACCGTGCTGGCCGGTAATGGCGAGATAAGCCTGCTCATGCCTGAAAAAAGGCAGGTCGGTATATGTCGCGTGGCCTGAACGCAACTAAGCCTGATAAGGAAAGCACCATGGAAGATAAAAAGTCGCTATTGAACGCAAAGAAAACGGAACTGGGCAATCATCGGATTTTTGCTGAAATCAATTCATTGCCTGTCCTGCGCGCCTTTATGGAAACCCATGTCTTTGCCGTGTGGGATTTCATGTCCCTGGCCAAGCGCCTGCAACAGGACCTGACGTGTACTCGCCTGCCTTGGCTCCCACCACTGGACCCGGCGGCAGCTCACCTGATCAACGAAATCATCCTCGGCGAAGAGTCCGACCAGAACCTGCAGGGCGGTCACTACAGTCATTTCGAACTCTACCTGCATGCCATGCGTGAGGTTGGCGCCAGCACCGACAAGATCGAATTCTTCGTCAAGCTGATGCGTGAAGGCGTCGATCTGCAGACCGCGTTAGACCGTTGTGAAGCAGGCCTGGCGGCTTCCGCGTTCGTGACCGATACCATCGAAACCGCAATCAATGCGTCGACGCACAGTGTCGCCGCCGCGTTCCTGCATGGCCGCGAGAGCGTGATTCCAGAGATGTTCCAGCGCATTCTCGATGACTGGGACATCACTGCCGACGATGCCCCGACGTTCCGCTACTACCTGCAACGCCATATTGAAGTCGACTCCGAAGATCACGGCCCGGCGGCGGAAAGCCTGCTCGCGCGCCTGGTCAACGGTGATGCGCAACGCCAGGAAGAAGTGTATGAGTCGGCCATCGCTGCCGTGCAAAGTCGTCTGGCCTTGTGGGACAACTTGCGTGTCGCCATGCGTGAAAATGTCAGTGAGTGCGTGGCATGAACGTAGCAGTTATCGAAGCTGACCAGGCCAAATGGGTCGAGGTGACGTCTGAGCGCGGTATTACCCTGACGGTATTCAAGGACACCTTGGACCCTATCAATAAAACCGGTATTCGCACGCGATTGGTGCGCTTTCATCCGGGCGGTGGCACCCGTGAGATTTACACGCACGATTATCACGAAGAAGTGTATTTGATTGAAGGCGACCAGACAGAGTCAGCCAGTAAAGATCGCCCCGAGAAAACCTATCGCGATGGCGGTTACTTCTTCAGGGCGGCGCACACCGAACACGGGCCGTTCCATTCCGAAGACGGCTGTTTGTTGTTTGAAGTGCACTACTACTGATCATCATGAACAAAGGGAACGCTTCATGAGAGCTGAAGAATATCAATCATTTTCCGAGGCGTGGGAGGAGCGGGCGACGATTCGCACGCGACCGAGGCGTCGTTTGGAAGATGATGAAAAGTTAATATTCCCGATCAGTCGCCAACCGCTGGTAATGGGGGCAACGTTTATTCGCGAGTGTGCTCACTTGCAGCACTTCGTACTCGTTCAAAGCTTGTACAAGTTCATTAACGATGTAGTGATTTTCGAAACGGAAATTGTCGACAGAACGGCCAGAAGCATTGCGAAAGATAACTTTGCCATCCGCTTTCCGTTTGCGTGTCGGTATGACGCGATGACGGTGGTAGTCGATGAGGACTACCACGCATTGGTGGCGATGGACTACATGCAACAAACCATCGAACTGACCGGGATCGAGCCCATCACCTTGCCTGCGGAAATCGAACTCAGCCGGTCGATTCCCAAGGCCCTGGCAATGGCGCCCGAGCACCTCAAAGCAGCGGTCGAGCTGATCTGCGTTGCGGTTGCCGAAAATACCCTGACCAATGATGTCGCGGCATTTGCCCGGGACGATTCGGTCAAGGCATCGGTCAAAGGGCTGATGGCAGACCATCTGGCGGACGAGGGGCGGCACTCCGGCTTCTGGGCCAAGTTGACGCGCATTTACTGGAGCACAGCGAGCGAGGAGGACAAGCGCGCGCTGGCCGCGATCATGCCGGTGTTCCTCGCCGAGTACCTGACCAACGACATCCAGCAGGGGTTCGATTTCGCCTTGATCGAGCAGTTGCCGGTGAGCCCTACGGTCAAGGCGGCGTTGCGTGAGGAGGTCGAAGGCATGAGTTTTCCGATCACCCCGACGCATCCGCTGGTGGGCAACATCGTCCGATTCTTCAAACACAGCGCCATGCTCGACGCTCCCTGCATGCAGGAAGCGCTCGCCGATTATCTGCGCTAGAGGAGAACTGCCATGAGACACCTTGATATCGTTCTGTGCGGGCGCAGCCATGCGCTCGCCCGCCTTGCGCAAGAGCTGGAGCAGATGGGCCATACGACGCATCTGCTGCGCAATGATAATGCTAATGAGCACTGCCGGTTACCGTCGCCGGACTTGCTGATCGATGATGCCAGCACGACAGGGTTCCCTCACTATCCGGCGTGTCACCATCTATCGTTACGGATGCAGTCCGACGATGCCGGCGATGTGTCCGCGCCGTTGCACCTCGAATGCCTGTGGCGCGCGGGGGAGGGCGATTGGATGACGCTGGGGCGCCGTGAAGTTGGCGCCGATACGGCCGGCAATGGTGCGGACCAGGCGCAGGAAGCCATCGTGCAAATGGTGGAACTGGCCAGCATGCACATTGGCCGCTACTCGCGCAGTGCCGACTACCTCGAGGCGCCGCGCGAACCAGTGAAGGCGCTCGACCGCCTGCTGAGCCTGACCCGGCTTGATCAATTGGCCTGGCAGCATCGCCACAATGCCACTGCCGACATCGGGGTGCTGCAGGACGCCCGGCAACCCTTCGTACAGCGCCTGGCGGACAGTCTGCTGGCCAATGCCGAGCGCACTGCCTTGAAAGTCGATGGGCAAGGCATGTCGTATGCGCAACTGCACGCCTACAGCGTGGCCATCCAGGAGCGCCTGCAGCCTTTGCTTCAATCCCAGGCCGGGGAGTTGACCGTGATCGGCATCTCCTTGCCCAAAGGAACGGCGCTGTATGCCGCGATTCTCGCAGTGATTGGCTGTGGGGCCGTGTACCTGCCGCTGGACCCGAACCATCCCGAAGAGCGCCGCGGGGCGATCCTCAAGCATGCCAAAGCCAGCTTGCTGATCCAGGACACCGACGCTGGCAACCCGCTCCCGGGCCTGGCGATCCTGGACATCAGCCACCTGGATTTCTTCCACCATGGCGCCAAAGGTTACAGCCGCGTGGCCCTGGCTCCGCATCAAAGCCTGCTGCGCGTGCCGCTGGCAGGGGCGGCGCCTTGTGTGGCGATCTACACCTCAGGCACCACCGGGCAACCCAAGGGCGTATTACTGACGGTCGACAACCTGAGCCACTTTTGCGCATGGTATGCCCGTTATGTGGAACTGGATCGCCACAGCCGCGCCTTGCAGTTTTCCACGATCAATTTCGATGCCTCGTTGCTGGACATTTTCCCCACGCTGATCCAGGGCGCGGAGTTGATCGTACCCACCGAGGATCAGCGCCGTGATCCTGTGGCGCTGGCCGAATTGATTCAGCAGGAGCACGTGACGCATGCCTTCCTGCCACCGGCCTTGCTCAGCATCCTTGCGCTCGAATCGCTGTACGGCATGCAGCATCTGGTGACGGGCGGCGATGTGTGCGAGCCCCATGTCATCGAGCAACTGGCGGGGCAGTGCCAATTGCATAACATCTACGGGCCCACCGAGACGACCGTGCTTGCCACATGCCGCACTTTCCTGCCCGGCGACAACAATCGCAACCTTGGCGTGCCGATCGCCAATACCGCGATTTACCTGCTCGATGAGCAGGGGCAGCCGGTAGGGCAAAGTGGCAGCGGCGAGATCCACATCGCCGGGCCAGGGGTGGGCCTGGGTTATCTGGACGCCGTGCAAATGACTGCCGAGCGTTACCGCCTGCACGAATTGCCCGATGGTCAGCTGTTGCGTTTGTACCGCACCGGCGACCTCGCGCGCTGGACGTCAGACGGCATCCAGATCATCGGACGCCTGGATAACCAGGTGAAGATTCGCGGTTTTCGCGTCGAACCGGAAGAAATCGAGCACTTGCTGCAATCGAGCCAGTTGTTTCGCCAATTGGCGGTGGTGATCGATCAGCAGCGGCGCATCCTGGCGTTTTTCTCCCAACCCCACGGCGGTGACGGACACGCGGCCAGCGAACAGTTGCAGGCTTACGCACTCAAGCACTTGCCCGATTACATGCGCCCCAGCGCCTACTGCCTGCTGGACCGCCTGCCGGCCACGGCCAACGGCAAAGTCGACCGCAAGGCCTTGAAGAATCTTCCCGTCAATTACAAAACCCAAGGGCCACGCCAGGGGCCGCAGAACCTTACCCAGGAAACGTTGCTCGCGTTGTGGGCCACACTGCTCGACATGCCCGGTGCCGACATCTCGGTGGATGACAGCTTCTTCAACCTTGGCGGCCACTCGATCCTGTTGTCGCAAATGCTCATGGGCATTCGCGAGAAGTTCGGCAAGGGCGTTTCGATCAACCGTTTTATCGAACAGCCTACCCTGATCAACCTCGCCAAGCTCATCGACCAGGACGTGGAGGCCACGGCCACGGTCAGCCCTCAGGCCTTGCGTGACGCGATGCTGCGACCCGAGCTGGACGTGTTGCCGATCAGCCGCCTGGGCAACCTGCACAAGGTCATCGTCACCGGTTCCAATGGGTTTCTGGGGGTGCATATCGTCGAAGCGTTGCTGGAGCTGGGCAGCACCGAAGTGGCGTGCCTGGTGCGCGAATCAGCAGGGATGAGCGCCCAGCAGCGTTTCGAGCAGGCCTTGATTCAGAACCGTCTGGAGCACCTGGACTTGAGCCGCGTAAGGGTGCTGGCGGCGGATATCAGCCAGCCTCGACTGGGGCTGTCGCAGGCTGATTATGAGTGGCTGGACCGTGAATACGGCGTGTTGATCTATAACGCGGCCAACGTCAACCATGTGCTCGACTATGAGTCGCTGGTCAAGGACAACGTCACCCCCGTGCTGGAATGCCTGCAGCTGTGTGAAGGGCGCAGCAAGAAGGTGTTCAATTTCATTTCCACCTTGTCGGCTTCCAGCACGGTGGATGCGCAGGGGCGCGTGTTGGAAGAACCGCCGGCGTTCACGCCGCCGATCTACATTCGCAATGGCTACAACCTTTCCAAGTGGGTGGCTGAGCGCATCTTGTGGAACGCCAGTGAGTCGGGGGTGTGGGTCAACCTCTATCGTCCCGGCAACATTGCCTTCAATACGCGGACCGGTGTGTGCCAGCCCCATCAGAACCGGTTGATGCTGATGCTCAAAGGCTCATTGCAGCTTAAGGAAGTGCCTGAGCTGGCGCTGAACTTCGACCTGATGCCGGTGGACTTTCTCGCTCGGTTCATTGCGTTTCATGCCAGCCGGCATAACCGCTCCAAGGCGGTCTTCAACTTGCACAACCCGTTGCCCCTGAGCTGGGCGCACTACCTGGAGGCGTTTCGCGCCGCTGGTCACGATTTCCAGATGGTCCCGGTGACACAATGGCAGCAGCGCCTGTCGGCGATCGACAGTGACAACGCGTTATTCGGTGTAGTCGGCTTTTACCTCAATGGGTTTGAGGAAGACATCGGCGATATCTCGATGATCGAATACCGCAATGCGCTCTCAGGCATCCGTAGCATGGGTGAAGACTACCCGGCCAAGAACAGTGCGCTGCTGCAAAAAGGCTGCGACTACCTCAAGCAAATCGATTTCATCTAAAGCACAAACAAGGAGCTGTCTCATGCAACATTTTGAACCCGATACCCTGGTGCGCAACCCCGTGGGCAACCCTGTGGTCGCCAGCGTCACCGTCAATGGCGACGCGCGCAGCGTGTGGAATATCGTCGGTGACTTTTCCGGTTTCGCGAAATTCATTCCGGCGCTGTCCCACATTGAAATGACCGGGGAGGGCGTGCGCTCGGTACGCAAGAAGCTGTTCAAGGACGGCAACGTGGTGATCGAGCAACTCAACAGTCATGACGACGACGGCATGACCATGACCTGGTCGCTGATTTACACCTCACTGAATATCGGCAACCTGTGGGCCGTCATGCAAGTGGAGCCGCAAGGCGCGAACCAAAGCCTGGCGACCTGGACCATCATCGGTGAGCCCTACACCGGTGGCCCGGAGGACGTGCCGGCGTTCGAGGCGTTCCTGCAAGGGTTCGCCGATGATGCGATGAGCAATGTCCAGAAGCTGTTTGCCTGACCACTTGCACCACCCCGCGAATACCTGTGTATTCGCGGGGCACCAATCCCGCCGTCATCCCCCCGCAAAATGCCCCGTGCAAGGCCAGATTAGGCTTTTGAATCCATTCGATATTCTGTAGCCTTGCGCAGCTTCAGCTTTACCCGTGCTTGATGACTACACACTTCGTCCGGCGGCGCCCGAAGGGCTCCTGAGCCGGTGGTACACTCGACTTTCGCGCTACTGCGCCTGCAGGTCTTGCGAACATGACGCACATTTCCGAACGCCTACTGGTTCAAGCCCACCTCGACGCCAAGCAGCCCAAGGCCCTCAGCGCCGATGAAGAGGCGAGCCTGCGGGCCGCCATCGCCGCCGAGCTTAAAGCGCAGGACGCGGTGCTGGTCGCCCACTTCTACTGTGACCCGGTGATTCAGGCCTTGGCCGAACAAACCGGTGGCTGCGTTTCCGACTCCCTGGAAATGGCGCGCTTCGGCGCTGCTCACCCGGCCAAGACCGTGCTGGTGGCGGGGGTGCGTTTCATGGGCGAAACCGCGAAAATTCTCACCCCTGAAAAACGTATCCTGATGCCGACCCTGGAAGCCACCTGCTCCCTGGACCTTGGGTGCCCGGTGGATGAGTTTTCCGCCTTCTGCGATCAACACCCCGAGCGCACGGTGGTGGTCTACGCCAACACCTCGGCGGCGGTCAAAGCCCGCGCCGATTGGGTGGTGACCTCCAGTTGCGCGCTGGAGATCGTCGAAAGCCTGATGGATAACGGCGAGACGATTATCTGGGGCCCGGACAAACACCTGGGCACCTACATCCAGCGCCAGACCGGTGCCGACATGCTGCTGTGGGACGGTGCGTGCATCGTGCACGAAGAGTTCAAGTCCAAGCAGCTGGAAGACATGAAGGCGCTGTATCCGGATGCCGCGATCCTGGTGCACCCGGAGTCGCCGACAGCGGTCATCGAATTGGCGGACGCCGTCGGTTCCACCAGCCAGCTGATTGCCGCGGCACAACGGTTGCCGAACAAGACGTTCATCGTCGCCACTGACCGTGGCATCTTCTACAAGATGCAGCAGCTGTGCCCGGACAAGGTCTTCATCGAAGCGCCTACCGCCGGTAACGGCGCCGCGTGCCGCAGTTGCGCGCACTGCCCGTGGATGGCGATGAATACCCTGGAACGCACGCTGCAATGTCTGCGCGAGGGCAGTAATGAGATATTCGTCGAGCCGTCAGTGATTCCCCATGCCGTGAGGCCGCTCAAGCGCATGCTCGATTTCACCCAGGCTGCGCGCCTGAGGCTGGCCGGCAACGCCTGATCTGAGACTGGCTCGGTCAAAAATGTGGGAGGGGGCTTGCCCCCGATGGCGGTATATCAGTGACATATAAAGTCCTGACACACTGCTATCGGGAGCAAGCCCCCTCCCACATTTGATCTGCACCAGGCAGGGAGTTATTTCTTCTGCTTCGGGATCCGCACCAGCCGCGTGTCCGAATAGATGTCATGCCAACTGCGCTTGTGCTTATCGAATAGCGACCAGATAAATCCCAGCCCTACGCACAGCCACGAGGCGATCGACACCACAAAGCGCAACAGCGCCTGCCACAGACTGATGCGCGAGCCATCGGCGTTCTGCACGCGCACGCCCCACACCTGCATGCCCAGGGTCTGCCCCGAATGGGTCCAGAATTTGGCGAAGAAACCGAACAGCACAAACAACAGGAGGGTCGACAGCAGCGGGTCGCCGTCCAGTGCGCCGGATTCGGTGAGGGTGCGCATCTTCGCTTCGCCGGCGAAGGCGATCCATATCAGCTTGTAGATAAACGCGGTGACGATCAGCAGCGCGGTGCATAAAAGAAAATCATAGAACATCGCTGCCAGGCGACGGCCCAGGCCAACTGCGGGAAACTCGCCTTGGGGGCTCAACAGGGCTTTGGGCATGGCAGGGCTCTCTGGGGAAAACTGCAGTTTACGCAATAGCGCCCATAAAAAAGCCCCTGATGTCATATCAGGGGCTTTTTGTCGCAGGAAGGATCAGCCTTCTGCTTGTACTTCGTCAGCTTGCATGCCTTTCTGGCCTTGCACGGCCTTGAAGGTGACCTTCTGGCCTTCTTTCAGGCTCTTGAAGCCGTTGCCCTGGATAGCGCGGAAATGCACGAACAGATCCGGACCGCTTTCTGGTGTGATAAAACCAAACCCTTTTTCGTCGTTAAACCACTTGACGGTACCGCTCTGACGATCAGACATTTTCTTCTTTCCTTTGACGCTAAAAATTAATGACAGCCCCTTTCACATGAAAGAGTACTGGGCTGGGTTGCAGGAAAGTAAGAGACGTCGAACGGGTTGTAGCACTACTACTTCAGCTACTGCCCAGGTCCAGGTTCCAAGCGACCCATGCAAACACAGTGGAGAAACTCTACGCCAACTAATATGAAAAAAACAAGCCCTGCCAAACAGCCCGAGATTGCTCGGGCTGATGACAGTTTTGTTGAAGTTGCGCAGCTGTCTTATTCGATAGATTCGATCACTTGTTATAGGGAAAAACCCCGAACAATTACTATCACGCGTGCACTGTTATATGGCGCTTGCGTTACAGTTTAGTGCACGGCACGCAAGCGCGTTACTTATTGAAACAGACATTCAGCCGCGGAAGTAACGCTGCGGCACGAATGGCATTTTACTTACACGCAACGGCACCTTTTTCCCACGCACCAATGCGCAGACCTCGGTATCCAGTGCGACAAATGCACTGTCCAGGTACCCCATCGCCAGCGGGCCGCCCAAGCTTGGACCAAAGCCTCCGCTGCACACGCTGCCGATCACCGTGCCCTGTTCATCAACGATTTGCGCCCCTTCACGCACCGGGGTGCGCTCCTGCGGCAGCAAGCCTACGCGTTTGCGGCCTACGCCCGTTTGCTGCTGGGTGAAGATCCGGTCTGCACCCGGGAAGCCGCCGGCACGCGCGCCATCGGCACGGCGGGCCTTGGAGACGGCCCACAACAGGCTGGCTTCAATCGGGGTGGTGTCGGTGTTCATGTCATGGCCGTACAGGCACAAGCCCGCTTCCAGGCGCAGGGAGTCACGAGCGCCCAGGCCGATCGCCTGTACTTCGGCCTCGGCCAGCAGGCTGCGGGCCAGGCTTTCGGCGTTTTCAGCCGGCACGGAGATTTCAAAACCGTCTTCCCCGGTGTAGCCCGAACGGCTGGCGTAGCAGTCCACGCCCAGCAGCCGCAGGGAGGCGAACTGCATGAATGTCATCTTGGTGACTTGCGGTGCCAGGCGCGCCAGCACCTTCACCGCCGCCGGGCCTTGCAGGGCCAGCAGCGCGCGCTCTTCGAACAGCGGTTCGATGCTGCATTGGTCGCCGATGTGCGCGCGCAGGTGTGCCAGGTCCTGATCCTTGCAGGCGGCGTTGACCACCAGGAACAGTTCGTCGTTGCCAAGGTTTGCCACCATCAGGTCGTCGAGAATGCCGCCCTGGTCATTGGTGAACATCGCGTAGCGCTGCATGCCCACCGGCAGGTCGATGATGTCGACCGGCACCAGGGTTTCCAGGGCCTTGGCGGCGTTGGCGCCGGTCAGGCGGATCTGGCCCATGTGCGACACATCGAACAACCCGGCCTGTTCACGGGTGTGCAAGTGTTCCTTCATTACGCCCAACGGGTACTGCACCGGCATGTCGTAGCCGGCGAAGGGCACCATGCGCGCGCCCAGCTCGATGTGCAGGGCGTGCAATGGGGTTTTCAACAGGGTTTCGGTGGACATGTTCAGCTCCTGAAAAACGTGCCGGCGCGGTCAGGCGTCAGCACTCGATAATGTTGACCGCCAAACCGCCACGGGCGGTTTCCTTGTATTTACTCTTCATATCGGCGCCGGTCTGGCGCATGGTGCGGATCACTTTGTCGAGGGACACAAAGTGTTGCCCATCGCCGCGCAAGGCCATGCGCACGGCGTTGATCGCCTTGACCGAGCCCATGGCATTGCGCTCGATGCAGGGCACCTGCACCAGCCCGCCAATCGGGTCGCAGGTCAGGCCGAGGTTGTGTTCCATGCCGATCTCGGCGGCGTTTTCCACCTGTGACACGCTGCCGCCCAGCACTTCGCAGAGTGCGCCGGCGGCCATGGAACAGGCCACGCCGACCTCGCCCTGGCAACCGACTTCGGCGCCGGAGATCGAGGCGTTTTCCTTGTACAGAATGCCGATAGCGGCGGCGGTGAGCAGAAAGCGCACCACGCCGTCTTCGTTCGCGCCGGGGATAAAGCGCATGTAGTAATGCAGCACGGCGGGGATGATCCCGGCCGCACCGTTGGTGGGCGCGGTAACGACGCGCCCGCCGTTGGCGTTTTCTTCGTTGACCGCCAGCGCATAGAGGTTGACCCAGTCGAGCACCGACAACGGGTCGCGCAGGGCCGACTCGGGGTTCTTGCACAATTGCCGGTGCAGCGCGGCGGCTCGGCGCTTGACCTTCAGCCCACCGGGCAGGATGCCTTCATTGCGACAGCCGGCGTCCACGCAATCCTGCATGACCTGCCAGATCTTCAACAGGCCGGCACGGGTTTGCGCTTCCGGACGCCAGGCGCTTTCGTTGGTCAGCATCACCTGGCTGATGGACAGCCCGTAGGTGGCGCAATGGCCGAGCAAGTCCTTGGCGTGCTTGAACGCAAAGGTCAGTGGGGTGGCATCCTCGACAATTCGATCAGCACCGGCCGCGTCTTCATCCACCACGAAACCGCCGCCGACCGAGTAATACTCACGGCTGCGCACCTGGATGCCGGCGGCATCGAAGGCGCGAAAAATCATGCCGTTGGGATGGTAGGCGAGGGGTTTGCGAATCATCGCCAGGTGGGCTTTCTCGTTGAATGCAATGCTGTGTTCGCCGAGCAGGTTGAGGCGCCCATCACCGCGCATCTGCGCCAGGCGTGCGGCCACGGTTTCGGTATTCACGGTGTCCGGGTGTTCGCCTTCCAGGCCGAGCAGCACGGCTTTGTCGCTGCCGTGGCCTTTGCCGGTGGCGCCGAGCGAGCCATAGAGTTCCACCTTGATGCTGTGAGTGGCGCTGAGCAGGTTGTCACGCTTGAGCCCTTCGACGAAACGAGCGGCGGCGCGCATCGGGCCGACGGTGTGGGAACTGGAAGGGCCGATGCCAATCTTGAACAGGTCGAACACGCTTAAAGACATGAGTTGTTCTCCGGTTTCTTATTATGTATCGGGTGTACTCGGTCAGTGTGGGAGGGGGCTTGCTCCCGATGGCGGTTGTACATTCAACCTATCTGTTGACTGACACTCCGTCATCGGGAGCAAGTCCCCTCCCACCTTTTAAGCGAGTACACCCCCGAAGTTACGCGTAGCTTTCAATCGATGGACATGCGCAAACGAGGTTGCGATCGCCAAACACGTTGTCGACCCGGCCCACCGGCGGCCAGTACTTGCCTTCGATCAGCGACGCAACCGGGTACACCGCCTGCTCGCGGCTGTACGGGTGGTTCCACTCGCCCACCAGTTCCGCCGCAGTGTGCGGAGCGTTCTTGAGCGGGTTGTCGTCCTTGTCCAGGGTGCCGTTTTCCACTGCGCGGATTTCTTCGCGAATGGCAATCATGGCATCGCAGAAGCGGTCCAGTTCTTCCTTGGATTCACTTTCGGTCGGCTCGATCATCAAGGTGCCGGCCACCGGGAACGACATGGTCGGCGCATGGAAGCCGAAGTCGATCAGGCGCTTGGCCACGTCATCCACGCTGATGCCGCTGCTGTCTTTCAATGGGCGCAGGTCGAGGATGCATTCATGCGCCACCAGGCCATTGCTACCGGTGTACAGCACGGGATAGTGCTCTTCCAGGCGACGGGAAATGTAGTTGGCATTCAGGATCGCCAACTGCGAGGCGCGCTTGAGGCCGGCGCCGCCCATCATGCTGATGTACATCCAGGTGATCGGCAGGATGCTTGCACTGCCGAAAGGCGCTGCGCACACGGCGCCTTCCTTGCGTTCCATGGCCGCGTGGCCAGGCAGGAACGGCGTGAGGTGCGACTTGACGCCAATCGGGCCAACGCCCGGGCCGCCACCGCCGTGGGGGATGCAGAAGGTTTTGTGCAGGTTCAGGTGGGACACATCGCCGCCGAACTTGCCCGGCGCGCAGAGGCCGACCATCGCATTCATGTTGGCGCCGTCGATATACACCTGGCCACCGTTGTCGTGAATGATCGCGCAGATGTCGCGGATGCCTTCTTCGAACACGCCGTGGGTGGACGGGTAGGTGATCATCAGCGCGGCGAGGTGCTCGCGGTGCTCGATGGCCTTGGCGCGCAGGTCGTCGATGTCCACGTTGCCACGGGCGTCACAGGCGGTGACCACCACGCGCATGCCAGCCATGTTGGCGGTCGCCGGGTTGGTGCCATGGGCCGACGAGGGGATCAGGCAGATGTCGCGACGCGCTTCGCCACGGCTCTGGTGATAGGCGCGGATGGCCAGCAGACCGGCGTATTCACCCTGGGAGCCGGCGTTCGGCTGCAGGGAAATCGCGTCGTAGCCGGTGGCCGCGCAGAGCATGGCTTCCAGGTCCGAGGTCAGTTGCAGGTAGCCGGCGCTTTGTTCGGCCGGGGCGAACGGGTGCAGGGCGCCGAATTCGGCCCAGGTCACCGGGATCATTTCGCTGGCGGCGTTGAGCTTCATGGTGCACGAGCCCAGCGGGATCATGGTGCGGTCCAGCGCCAGGTCCTTGTCGGCCAGCTTGCGCAGGTAGCGCATCAGCTCGGTTTCCGAATGGTAGCGGTTGAACACCGGGTGGCTGAGGATCGGCGACTGGCGCAGCAAGGCGCTTGGCAAGGTGCTTTCAGTGGCGGCGAAGGCAGGCAGCGCCTTGCCATCGGCGAAGATCGCCCACAAGGCTTGGATATCCGCCTGGGTCGTGGTTTCGTCGACCGACAGGCCGACACGCTCGGTGTCCACCACGCGCAGGTTGATGCGCTGGGCACGGGCCTTGTCGTGCAGGACGGCAGTGTTGGCGCCGGTGTTGAGGGTGAGCGTGTCGAAGAAGTGTTGCTGCTCGACCTTCAAGCCCAGGGCGGTCAGGCCCTTGGCCAGGATCGCGGTCAGCTGGTGAATGCGCTGGGCGATCTGGGTCAGGCCCTTGGGGCCGTGGTACACGGCGTACATGCTGGCGATGTTGGCCAGCAGCACTTGGGCGGTGCAGATGTTGCTGGTGGCTTTCTCGCGACGGATGTGTTGCTCGCGGGTCTGCATGGCCAGGCGCAGGGCCGGCTTGCCGAAGCGGTCTACCGAGACACCGACCAGACGGCCCGGCATGTCGCGCTTGAACGCGTCCTTGGTGGAGAAGTACGCCGCATGCGGGCCGCCAAAGCCCAATGGCACGCCGAAGCGTTGCGCGCTGCCGATGGCCACGTCGGCGCCGAACTCGCCCGGCGGGGTCAGCAAGGTCAGGGCCAGCAGGTCGGCGGCCACGGCGACCAGGGCGTTGGCGGCGTGGAAGCGTTCGGTCAGCTCGCGATAATCGAACACATCGCCGTTGCTGGCCGGGTACTGCAGCAGGGCACCGAAGAATGGGCTGACGTCGCTCAGTTCGCGCTCATCGCCCACTACCACGTCGATGCCCAATGGCTCGGCACGGGTGCGCAGTACGTCGAGGGTTTGCGGGTGGCTATGGATCGAGGCGAAGAAGGCGTTGCTGCCCTTGTTCTTGCTCAGGCGCTTGCAGAAGGTCATGGCTTCGGCGGCAGCGGTGGCTTCGTCGAGCAGGGAGGCGTTAGCGATCGGCAGGCCGGTGAGGTCGCTGATCAGGGTCTGGAAATTCAACAGCGCTTCCAGGCGGCCCTGGGAAATCTCTGGCTGGTACGGGGTGTAGGCGGTGTACCAGGCCGGGTTTTCCAGCAGGTTGCGCAGGATCGGCGACGGCGTATGGCAGTTGTAGTAGCCCTGGCCGATATAGGTCTTGAACAGTTGGTTCTGGCTGGCGATGGCTTTAATTTTGGCCAGGGCCTCGGCTTCGCTCAGGCCGTCTTCCAGGCCGAGCACGCTGGTGCCCTTGATGCTTTCCGGGATCACGCTGGCGCTCAAGGCTTCCAGGGAATCGAAGCCTAAGCTCGCGAGCATCTGCTGCTCATCTTCCTGGCGCGGGCCGATGTGACGGGCGATGAATTCGTTGGCGGTGCTCAAGTTGATCGTCATGGCGCGCTCCTCAGGCTTCGGCGTTGGCTTTGATCAGGCGGTCGTACGCATCCTGATCCAGCAGTTTAGCGACCGCCTCGGCATCAGCCGGTTTAAAGCGGAAGAACCAACCTTCGCCCATCGGGTCTTCGTTGACCAGCTCCGGGCTGCCATCGAGTTTGTCGTTCACCTCCAGCACTTCACCGTCCAACGGCATGTACACGCCGCTGGCGGCCTTGACCGACTCCACGGTGGAGGCTTCAGCACCCTTGTCGTAGGCCTGCAACTCCGGCAGTTGCACGAAAACCACATCACCCAGCGCGTTCTGCGCGAAAGCGGTGATACCCACGGTGACGCTGCCATCGGCTTCGGCGCGCAGCCATTCGTGATCTTCAGTGAAACGCAACTCGCTCATGGAAACTCCTCAGGGCCAGATTCGTCTGGTGGACGGGATTGGAATAATGAGGAGTTGCTTAGCAATATTGCGGCCAGTTCCATTAATTCTTTATAAATCAGTTGGTTACTAAGTATGGCTATAGGGTGATGTGTTTCGGCTGTAGCGATTTCGCTACAGCCAGACGTGCGAAAAAAAGCCTATGTGGATCAAAGCCTTGCATGGCGCGCAAAAAACAGGGTTGTAGCGAAATCGTTACGCTGTAGCGCTTTCAGTACGGATAGGCGTCGCTTTTGGCGTCTGCCTGCGCGATCTATCTACCGTAACGGATGCCCGACCGCGCTTTAACGTGCGCCATCCCGTTATCAGGATGCGTCCCATGTGTGCTTCAACTGCAAATTCCCCGGAACTCACCCAGGCCCGGAAGTCCCGCGATTACTTGGCCAAAGTGTTTGCCCACCGCCTGAGCCTGACCGAGGTGGCCCAATCGATGATCCAGGCGTGGATAAGCGAATGGTTTGCCGGTTCCCGCCTCCAGGCGAGCAATAGCTGGATCGGCGTGACACAGCCGGGCGGTCACTACACGCAACTCATCGCCTTGAGCGATGCGCTGATTAAACGCTGCATGAGTGGCGAAGCGTTGAACTACACGCCAGGGCATCATCAATTGTTGATCCGGTCGGGAGCGGAGGTTTTCCAACCGGTGACCGAAGCCATCAGCGTGGATGACATTGAATTGATGCTCAACACCCTGGCACTCGGCGTGCTCGCGGGGTTTTGCGAGCGGTTGGTGGAGTACTGGAATGCTGACGTGCCCGGTGTGGCCAGAAGTCGCTGGTATGCAGTCCGCGAGCAATTAAGAGCATGCCTGCTCACGGCGCGGCAGAATCCGCCGTTGACACCGGAGCAAGCGGGATGGCTGCTGGGGCTGGGCAATGATTACCAGGAACTTTGGGCGTACCAAGCGGACCGAGAGGCGCTGGACAAACCTCATGTGCTGCGCATCTATCAAGTCTATGCCGCCCAGGATGGTCACGGTGGCGAATGGCTGCCGCTGTTGGTCCTGCAGCGGCAGGTCCAGGGCCAGCAAATCACTCTGGTCTACGTTCCGGCGATGAACCTGCTGAAGCTCGATACCCCGGACGCGTTGGGTAACCTGTTACCTCGCTACATGAACCACTACCTGCCCGGAGTGCCCGTCAACTGGGTGCTTCGTGAGCCGATGTGCGATGTGTTCGAGGCTTTGGCCCAGACCTTGCTCGAGCGTCAGCTTCGCACCCTGTATCGGCTCGACTGGTCGGCACTTCCCGACATTGGCAGCTATGAAAACCTGTTCATCACCCTCACGTCGCCCTTGGCCTGGTTCGACCCGGATTACCTCCAGCAACCTCACGAAGAGCAGCTGCCTGTCTGGCTGCAACAGGCCAACAGGGCCGATCGCCTGGTGTATGGTCAGTGGCTCGAACGCCTGGAGCGCTCGCAGCGAGTCACCGGTGGTGCGTCATTCCTGGATGGCCTTGACCCTATCGATGTGTATGCACACAAAGCCCTGCAACGGCAAATGCGCCTGGACCACCCCACGCAAGCGCTTATCAACCCGGACGATTACCTTCTAACCTTCGAACACACCCAGGGCGCAACCGTCGGCTGGACGCAACGCACCTCCAGGACCTTGACCCAATGGTCGCTGGAAAACCCCTTCGCCACGGCCTATGCCCGCGTGCAGATCAGCAATCAGGCCACGCCGGGTCAGGTGCCCGGATGGATCACGCCGGCGTACCTCAAGCAACTGATCGAACGCGTGGATGTGGGCAAGCACTACCCCGCACTGCTTGAACATGCGCTGATAGCCGACCCGGCGGAGTCCGCACGGCGGCGTCGATTGTTCGTTGATCAGATGGCGATCCAACTGCCGATGCGCGCCCTTGAAAACAGCCTGCGCCGGCGCTATGGCTTTACTCGGGCTGGCGCCTTGGTGGTGCGAGCGGTGCTGCAGGACGATCCGCAAAAGCGTGTGATCGACGGTGAAGTGATAGCGGCCCGGCCTCTGGCATTTCTGATCCATGCCGGGGGGCTTGCCCATCGAGCGGATAACCTGTTTGTCATCGGCCCGCGTGACAACAGCCAATTGCCCCATATTCTTTATCGGCCGGATCAAACCGAAGCCGTGTTGCAACAATTCCCCAGCCGCCAGGCGTTGCTCGACGAGATCGCGCGAATGGGCAGCGACCTGCAAAGCGTGGTGCTGCAGCGCCTGCCGGAGGACAGCCGGGCCGTGTTTGGCAATGGCGGCTTTTTGCGTCCTCACGTTCAGCGTTTTCTTCAAGGCGATGAATACGACGTGCAGCCCAGCTCAAGTCCGGCGCTGCTCAGCGATGAGCCGGTGCAGGGCGATTTTCTGGCGGCCGTCTTCGATGACAACGCCCAAAGCCTGTGGCAGCTCGCGGTGAAGCAGTCTGCGTCGAACCAGGCATTGCGCTGGACCTTGTTCAAGAATGATCTCTGGCAATTGTTCAATGCGTTGTTGCCCATGATCAGAGGGCCCGTGGCGGTCGCGGGCTGGCTGTTCCAAACCTTCAGGACCTTTCGGACAGTCCTGGCTTTACCGGCCCAGGCCAGTCGTGAAGACACGGCCAATGCCCTCGCCGAATTGATGGGCAGTGTGGCCGGCCTGCTGCTGAGCCCCGTGGTCACCCTGGATCAGCGTTTACGCCTGCGCGCGATCAAAACCGTTACGACAGGCGTGGTGTCAGCTCCGGAGGTGATCCCGCCCAACCACGTTCGCCAGTCGGCGTCGACGTTTGCCTGGCAGCGTTCACTCGCCGATATAACCGCCATGGATTATTCCTGGGCCAACTCACGGTTCAGGCTTACCCCGCAGCAGCAGGCGCAGTTGGAGACGTTCCAATGGTCACCCCAGCGTGGAGAACGTTGGCCTGAGCGGCCCACGATTGTCTCGGCCGACAGCCCTGTGCGCGGTGGGGTCCAGGTGCTGAGTGACAGTGCCGTCGCCAGCGTTGAAAACTACACGCTGATAGACGGCAAGCTGTATGGCGTGAGGGCTGTTGAGGCGGGCTGGCGTCTATTTGACCTCAGGAACTCCCAGCGCCTTGGCCCCTGGCTCAGGAAGAATGCGCGCGGTGCCTGGAAAGTCGACCTGGGCCTGCGCTTGATCGGTGGTCAACTCAAGAACACCGCCATCGGGCAGCGTGCGCAAATCGAACAGAAAAACCTCGCGCTGCAGCAGGCGTACAACGAAGTGAGCGCCGAGTTGACGAACGCTGAACGCGTGGTCATTGCCGCCGAAAACCTGTGCGAAAAGGCGCATTTAAGTGCTGAAGGTCTATTCACCGACTCACTGCGGCAAAACGCCAGGGCGCGCTTTTTGAAGGAACTGGAGAAAAAAGAGGAGGTGCAACTAAAAAAACTTAATGTGCTGGTGCAAAAAAACGCCAATAGGCCCGTGGATGGTTTTGAAAGAGAGCACAGTTTGCAATTGGAGGACATGCTTAAAACCATGCGCCGGCGAATGTACGTATTGAAGTTCAATCGCATGCAAGAGCAGTTTTCCAAAGTGAGTCTGGATCAATTGACGGCGCAGTTGGAACACGAGGACGTGGCCGCCGTCCAGGCGGCTTACGGTGCGCTGACCGAGGAAGCGCGAAAGATCGGCGAATTCCAGGACAAGATGGTCAACTTGAGTTTTTGGGAGCGCGTCTTTTACGAGCGGTTGCTGAGCATTCCTGGATATAAATCGTACATCGGCGAACTGGCGCCTTCTTCCCATGGCTTGCCACTGGACTGGAGGACCTTGCAGCTGCAGACGCTGAAACAGCTGATATGGCGCCGGCAGCCCCTGCCTGAAGAGCGCGACGATGTCAGTCGGGTCAAGGTGGCGATTGACGAGGCGATTCAATCGGCCCAATCCCAGAAGACTATTGACGAAGCCGGCGTGCTGAGCGTGCAGCAGCGCATCGATGGGATCCAGGCCATTCTGCATGAGTACGCCGGATCGCGGGCGATACTGGATGAATACCGTGCAGCCGCGCCGGACTTGATTCATGGGGACATCGAGGTGCCGGTGGAAGAGGCGATCCTCAGCCTGGAACAGGAATCGAGAATAGCGTTGGCCAAACTGCTCCGCGAGCAAGAGCGTAACCCCCAACCCGCCACCGTGCGCACGCCCGGTGCAGGTCAATGGCTGGTACGTGACTCAAAGAGACGCTATCAGTTGGGGCGGGTTCGTGCGCGCACGCCGCAGGCGAGCGAAGACATCGTGGATCTCATCAGCCCTGTCGACCAGACGGTGGTTGTCAGCTTGCATCAGCGGGTGGGTTCGGCGGAGTTCGAAGCGATTCCCGAGGCGGTCGCCGTGGTGCCACGCCCGATACGCTCCCTGGAAAACCTCAAGCGCGATGCCCGTCGGCTGCTGGACAGAGAGCCCATTGTGCAGCAGCAGGCCCGTGCCGAAGCGCTTGCCTCCAACGTGGCGGACAACGTCCAGGCCCGGTTGACGCGGCAGTCCGAAGCGATCAGGGCCGTTGCCGAGAAGATTCGCAAGGCGCTGCCTGAAGCGCCCGATGCCGTATCGCAGGCCCTGCTCGATGAATTGGAGCAGGTCTCCCGCCGTTACCTGGAACAGGGGCGACTGTTGCGTATCGACATGCTCAAGCGTTTGCCTCTCGATGAGGACGGGATTGCCTGGCTCCATGCCCAGGATCAGGTGCTGATACTACGCATCGAGGGGCGTATCGCACTCAAGCGCGTCGATGATTTTTTGCAGGAGTATGTGGTCAAGGACAAGCAGGGCAAGGTCCTGGCGTATGCACACTTTCATTACACGACGCTCACCACACCCGACAGCGCTTACAACGCCGGCCATTTGAAGCGGCCGGAGCAGCGCTTCATGAGTTTCCGCAGCCTCGCTGACAAGACCGACCGGGATGTCATCGCGATCTACTATTCGCGCATCAGCGCACCCATGGCCGAGCAACTGTTTTTCAGCGCTAAAGGTTCAGTCAAGCACCGCGGACGACGCTCATTCTGGTGAAGGGTGGGTTCAGGGTTTGCCGGGAATGCCGTACTTGCGCAAGCGATGGGCGATGGCGGTATGGGAGGTCTGCAAGCGGCTGGCCAACTGCCGCGTGGAGGGATAGCTGACGTAGAGTTTCTCCAGCAGGCTGCGTTCGAAATCCTCGACGGCCTGTTCGAGGCTGTCGATTTCACCGTCGCTCTGGCGGGCCACCGAGGTGCCAGCGATGTCCAGGTCGCCGATATCCACCAGGCTGCTTTCGCAGATGGCGGCGGCGCGGAAGATCACGTTCTGCAGCTGGCGCACATTGCCCGGCCAACGGTTGCCCAGCAGCGCCGGATAGGTGCCTGGCGCCAGGCGACACACCGGTCGCTGGATCTGCGCGCAGGCCTGCTGCATGAAGTAGCGGGCCAGCAACAAGATGTCCTGACCACGTTCGCGCAGGGGCGGCACTTCGACGTTGAGCACGTTGAGACGGTAGAACAGGTCTTCGCGAAAGGTGCCTTCGCTGACCATTTTTTCCAGGTTGCGGTGGGTGGCGCTGAGGATGCGCACATTGACCTTCACTTCGCGGTCGCCGCCCACCCGGCGAAAGCTGCCGTCATTCAAAAAGCGCAGCAACTTGGCTTGTAGGTACGGCGACATTTCGCCGATCTCGTCGAGAAATACCGTGCCTTGGTTGGCCAGCTCCATCAGCCCCGGCTTGCCACCCCGTTGCGCGCCGGTAAAGGCACCGGGGGCGTAGCCGAACAGCTCACTTTCGGCGAGATTTTCCGGCAGCGCGGCGCAGTTCAAGGCCAGAAAGGGTGCACTGTGACGGGCGCTGATCGCATGACAGGCGCGTGCCACCAACTCTTTGCCGGTGCCTGTTTCACCCTGGATCAACAGCGGCGCATCCAGCGCGGCCACGCGCTGCGCGCGCGCTTTCAAGGTGCGGATCGCCGGGGATTCGCCCAACAGCGCGTCGAAGCCTTCGGCATGGTCGTGGTGCAGCGCCGATAATTGCTCGCCGATGCGGTTGGGCGGGTAGAGGGTGAGCAGGGCGCCGGCATCGGTGATCGGTGTGGCGTCCAGCAGCAGGGTCTGGCCGTTCACGCTGATCTCGCGTAGCGGCAGGCGGAAGCCGTGCTCCAGCAAGGTGTTGAGTAGCCCTGGATCGTTGAACAGCTCGGCGATGCTTTCCCCGGCCGGTTCGCGCCCGTAAAGAGCGATCAGCGCCGGGTTGGCCAGCAGGATCTTGCCCGCGCTGTCCAGGGCCAGTACCGGGTCGGTCATGGCCGCCAACAGCGCGTCGAGTTGCAGGTGGCGGCGTTGGCCGGGGAGGATGTCGACCACGGTCACCGCCTGCACGCCCTGCACGCTGAACAACGCATCGCGCAGTTCCTCGAGCACCTCGGCGCTCAAGGTCGGCGCGTCGATATAGACGTTGGGCGGCACCATTTCCACCGCATCCAGGTTGAGATTGCGCCCACCGAGCAAGGCCAGGACTTCCTGGGTGATGCCGACGCGATCGATGAAGCTGACGTGGATACGCATGGAATGGTGTTGGGTTCTGGCGTGCGAGAGACGGCAAGTATGCCTGACAGGTGATGGAGATCAAAAATGTGGGAGGGGGCTTGCCCCCGATAGCGGTGTGTCAGCCAAAGATTTATCAGCTGATCCACCGCTATCGGGAGCAAGCCCCCTCCCACATTTTTGAACAGTGTTGTGTCAATGCAGGCGCGTTATGTCAGGTGCTCAGGCTTGATCGGGTCGCCCGATTTCACATCCAGCTGGTGCCGCACATCTTCGAACATCAAGTCGTACTGCTTGTGCATCGAGCCATTCAACACGGCCGTTTTCGGCATGCCGTATTTCTGCGCGATATTCATCGCATGCCGCGCAAAGTCGAAGGCCTGGTCCTTGGGCAGGAAAAACTCCTCCTTGAGGTCCTTGCCCTGCACCGAACCGTGCAGTTTGAACAACATGCCCTTGCCTTCCTTGGGGTCCTGGCTGACCTCATAGTCGATGCACAGGTTGTAGCTGTAGTCGTCTTTGTTCAGCGCGTGACGTTCGACGTGCAAGTGTCCCGGTTCAAAGGTAGCCATAGGCAAATCTCCTCTACTTCACAGATAGCTGATGCCAGCGGTTGCCGTGCTGATGCGTGTGCCGGCGCTGCCCTGGACGATGGCTTCGATGTCCGAGAGTGAACCGATCACCGCGGTTTTGCCAGTCTGGCGGGCGAACTCGCAGGCCGCTTGCACCTTGGGGCCCATGGAACCGGCGGCGAAGCCGAGTTGTTCCATGGCGTCGGGATGAGCCTGGCCGATGGCCTTCTGGGTGGGCTTGCCGAAGTCAATGAACGCCGCGTTGACGTCGGTGGCGATCACCAGCAAATCGGCGTCCAGTTGCGCGGCCAGCAGCGATGAGCAGAGGTCTTTATCGATCACCGCTTCAATGCCTTTGAGCTTGCCGTCTTCGCCATACATCGTGGGGATACCGCCGCCGCCAGCGCAGATCACAATGGCTTTCTTCTCCAACAGCCATTTGATCGGGCGGATTTCGAAGATGCGTTTCGGGCGCGGGCTGGCAACCACGCGACGGTATTTGTCGCCGTCGGGGGCGATGGCCCAGCCTTTTTCGGCGGCAAGTTTTTCCGCTTCGGCCTTGGCGTACACCGGGCCGATTGGCTTGGTCGGGTTCTGGAACGCTGGGTCGTTGGCGTCGACTTCCACTTGTGTGAGCAGGGTGGCGAAGGGCACTTCGAAATCCAGCAGGTTGCCCAGTTCCTGTTCGATGATGTAGCCGATCATGCCTTCGGTCTCGGCCCCGAGTACGTCCAGCGGGTACGGCGAAACGCTGGTGTAGGCCGCGGCCTGCAACGACAGCAGGCCGACCTGCGGGCCGTTGCCGTGGGCGATCACCAGCTCGTTGCCGGGGTGGATCTTGGCAATCTGTTCGGTGGCGATGCGGATATTGGCGCGTTGGTTGTCTGCGGTCATGGGTTCACCACGGCGCAGGAGGGCGTTGCCGCCCAGGGCTACGACGATGCGCATAAAGAATGTCCTTCTGAAATGATCGTTCCCACGCTCTGCGTGGGAATGCAGCCAGTGGCGCTCTGCGCCACAAAAGCGGACGCAGAGCGTCCAGTGAGGCATTCCCACGCAGAGCGTGGGAACGATCAGTTAGATATCCGCCAACGCCGACACCAGGATCGCCTTGATGGTATGCATGCGGTTCTCCGCCTGCTCGAAGGCAATGTTGGCCGGCGACTCAAAGACTTCCTCGGTGACTTCCACGCCACCGGCCAGGTGCGGATAGCGCGCGGCGATGTCTTTGCCGACCTTGGTTTCGCTGTTATGAAACGCCGGCAGGCAGTGCATGAACTTCACGCGCGGGTTGCCCGAGGCTTTCATCATCTTGCTGTTGACCTGGTACGGCAGCAGTTGCTCGATACGCTCGTCCCACGCTTCCACTGGCTCGCCCATCGACACCCAGATATCGGTGTGAATGAAATCCACGCCCTTGACCGCCTCGGCCGGGTCTTCGGTGATGGTGATGCGTGCGCCACTTTCTTGTGCGAACGCCTGGCACTGCTTGATGAAATCGTCATGGGGCCACAGGGCTTTCGGCGCGCCGATGCGCACGTCCATGCCCAGCTTGGCGCCGATCATCAGCAGCGAGTTGCCCATGTTGTAGCGCGCATCGCCCAGGTAGGCGTAGCTGATGTCATGCAGCGGCTTGTCGCTGTGTTCGCGCATGGTCAGGGTGTCGGCGATCATTTGCGTCGGGTGGAATTCGGCGGTGAGGCCGTTGAACACCGGCACGCCGGCGAACTTGGCCAGCTCTTCGACGATTTCCTGTTCAAAGCCCCGATACTCGATGGCATCGAACATGCGCCCAAGCACGCGGGCGGTGTCTTTCATGCTTTCCTTGTGGCCGATCTGCGACGACACCGGGTCGATGTAGGTGACGTGCGCGCCCTGGTCGTGGGCCGCCACTTCGAACGCGCAGCGGGTGCGGGTCGAGGTCTTTTCGAAGATCAGCGCGATGTTCTTGCCTTTGAGGTGCGGACGCTCGGTGCCGGTGTATTTGGCGCGCTTGAGGTCGCGGGACAGGTCCAGCAGGTAATGCAGTTCGCGGGTGGTGTGGTGCATCAGCGATAGCAGGCTGCGGTTGCGCATATTGAAAGCCATGATGAAGTCTCCTTAATAGTCGATAGGGTCGCGGATGATCGGGCAGGTCATGCAGTGGCCGCCGCCACGGCCCCGACCGAGTTCACCGGCGCTGATGGTGATGACTTCCACCCCGGCCTTGCGCAGCAAGGTATTGGTGTAGGTGTTGCGGTCGTAGCCGATCACCACGCCCGGCTCCACGGCCACCACGTTGTTGCCGTCATCCCATTGTTCGCGTTCGGCGGCGAAGCTGTTGCCGCCGGTCTCGACCACGCGCAGCGCCTTGAGGTTGAGCGCTGCGGCAACGGTGTCGAGGAAATTGGTAGTCTCCCGTTGGATATCGATACCGTGGGGTTTGCTGTCGTCCGGGCGCAGGGTGAAGGGCACGATCTGGTTGACCACTTCGGGGAAGATGGTGACCAGATCGCGGTCGCAGAAACTGAACACCGTGTCCAGGTGCATTGCCGCGCGGGACTTGGGCAGGCCGGCCACGATCACGCGTTCCACGGCGTTGTTCTTGAACAGGTTGCGCGCCAGTTGGCCGATGGCCTGGTGCGACGAGCGCTCGCCCATGCCAATCAAAACCACGCCGTTGCCAATCGGCATCACGTCGCCGCCTTCCAGTGTGGCGGCGCCATGGTCCTGGTCGGGGTCGCCGTACCAGATCTGGAAGTCGGCGTTGGTGAACTCGGGGTGGAATTTGTAGATGGCGCTGGCCAGCAGGGTTTCCTGGCGTCGCGCCGGCCAGTACATCGGGTTGAGCGTCACGCCGCCGTAGATCCAGCAGGTAGTGTCGCGGGTGAACTGGGTATTGGGCAGCGGCGGCAGGATGAAACTGGCGTGGCCGAGGAAGTCGCGGAACATCTCGATGGTCCGGCCGCCGAAGCTGCTCGGCAAGTCATCGGCCGAGACGCCGCCGATCAGGAACTCGGTGATCTTGCGCGGCTCCAGGCTGCGCAGCCAGGAACCGACTTCGTCAACCAGGCCCAGGCCGACGGTATTGGCGGTGATCTTGCGCTGCAGAATCCAGTCCAGCGCTTCGGGGATAGCGACGATGTCGGTCAGCAGGTTGTGCATTTCCAGCACATCAATGTCCCGCTCGCGCATCTTGGTCACGAAGTCGAAATGGTCGCGCTTGGCCTGGGCGACCCACAGCACATCATCGAACAGCAGCTCGTCGCAGTTGTTGGGGGTCAGCCGCTGGTGGGCCAAGCCTGGGGAGCACACCATGACTTTGCGCAGTTTGCCGGCTTCGGAATGAACGCCGTACTTCACTTTTTCCGTGGTCATTTCAGATCCTCCAGTGGACATGCAATTACAGCGTCAGGAAGCCGTCGTAGAGGCCATAGGCAGCCACCAGGGCGCCAACGATCACTGCGGCGAAAATCAGCTTCTCGACGTTGGTGAATATCGGTTTGCCCAGTTCACGCTTGGCCTTGGCGAACAGGATCGCGCCGGGGGCGTAGAGCAGGGCGGACAGCAGCAGGTATTTAGTACCGCCGGCGTAGAGCAGCCAGATCGCGTAGATCAGGGCGACGGCGCCGATGAACAGGTCTTTCTTGCGTTCTTTGAGGGCGTTTTCGTAAGTCTCGCCGCGCACCGCCAGCAACAGCGCATACGCCGCCGACCATAGGTACGGCACCAGAATCATCGAGGTGGCGAGGTAGATCAGCGACAGGTAGGTGCTGGCGGAAAACAGCGTGATCACCAGGAACACTTGCACCATTGCGTTGGTCAGCCACAGGGCGTTGACCGGCACGTGGTTGGCGTTTTCCTTGCGCAGGAAAGCCGGCATGGTGTGGTCCTTGGCGGCGGCGAACATGATCTCCGCGCACAGCAACACCCACGACAGCAGTGCCCCCAGCAGCGAAATGATCAAGCCGACGCTGATCAGCACCGCGCCCCAGTGACCCACCACATGCTCCAGCACGGCGGCCATCGACGGGTTCTGCAGCTTGGCCAGTTCCGGCTGGGTCATGATCCCCAGGGACAGCACGTTCACCAGCATCAGGAACAACAGCACGGTAATAAAGCCAATCACCGTGGCCTTGCCCACATCGGAGCGTTTCTCCGCCCGGGACGAAAAGATGCTCGCGCCTTCGATGCCGATGAACACCCACACGGTGACCAGCATCATGTTGCGCACCTGGTTCATCACGCTGCCCAGGTCCGGATTTTTCACGCCCCAGATGTCAGCGGTGAAGATGTCCAGCTTGAACGCGAACAGCGCGATCAAGACGAACAGCACCAGTGGCACTACTTTGGCGACGGTGGTCACCAGGTTGATGAACGCCGCCTCCTTGATTCCGCGTAGCACCAGAAAATGCACGGCCCACAGCAACACCGAGGCGCCAATCACGGCGGCCGGGGTGTTGCCCTCGCCGAAGATTGGGAAAAAATAGCCCAGGGTGCTGAACAGCAGCACGAAGTAACCGACGTTGCCCAGCCAGGCACTGATCCAGTAACCCCAGGCCGACGAGAAACCCATGTAGTCGCCGAAACCGGCCTTGGCGTAGGCGTAGACACCGCCGTCGAGGTCCGGCTTGCGGTTAGCGAGGGTCTGGAACACGAACGCGAGGGTCAGCATGCCGACGGCGGTAATTACCCAGCCAATCAACACCGCGCCCACATCGGCACTGGCGGCCATGTTTTGCGGCAGTGAGAAGATCCCGCCGCCAATCATCGAGCCCACGACCAGCGCCACCAACGCGCCAAGCCTAAGTTTTCCGGGTGAATCAGACATTGCGTGACTCCAATGCAGGAGAGAGAGATCACAGAATAATTCCGTGGGCTGATCAAACAGCTGACTTAGATCACATCATCGGTACATTTCATTATGAATTAATGACTTGGGGGTTAAGGTTCGTGGGCGATGAGAAACCCGAAGAGGCGCTTTGCAGAGCGCTTCCTCCCTCCTGATTAATCATTTGGTGGTGCATGGATGTATGACGCTAGTTGGTATTTACCAATGTGCAAACTTTTTGAGTAAGGTTTGACGAGTGGTTTATGCTGCACTTATTTAAATTCTAAATACGCCTAAACTTCCTGTTATTACATGCCCTTATGTTATGAAGGCTATGTTCATTAAACTGAATTAGTTGAATGCGCAGCTGTCCGCTGAAAAATTTAATTCGAGGAATCGTCATGTCCCACCCCGCACAGAAACTTCGGCTCAGTGCCCTGATCGCCTTGGTGGTGGGTTCGATGATTGGCGGTGGGATTTTTTCCCTGCCCCAGAACATGGCCGCACGCGCTGGTGCGGGCGCGGTGCTGATCGGCTGGGGAATCACGGCGGTGGGCATGCTGACCCTGGCCTTCGTGTTCCAGACCCTGGCCAACCGCAAGCCGGAACTGGACTCTGGCGTGTATGCCTACGCCAAGGCCGGGTTTGGCGACTACATGGGGTTCTCCTCGGCCTGGGGTTACTGGATCAGTGCGTGGATGGGCAATGTGGGTTACTTCGTGCTGCTGTTCAGCACCCTCGGTTACTTTTTTCCGGCGTTTGGCGAGGGCAACACGCCGCTGGCCATCGGCTGTGCGTCGCTGTTGCTGTGGGCTGTGCATTTTCTGGTGATGCGCGGGATCAAGGAAGCGGCGTTCATCAACCTGGTGACCACCGTGGCGAAGATCGTGCCGCTGCTGATGTTTATCGTGATTGCCGCCGTGGCGTTCAAGGCGGATATCTTCAGCCGCGATATCTGGGGCCTGGGCAACCCGCAAATGGGCAGTGTGACGGACCAGGTGCGCCACATGATGCTGGTCACGGTGTTTGTGTTTATCGGCATCGAAGGCGCCAGCGTTTACTCGGCGCGGGCCGAGAAGCGCGCGGACGTGGGCCGGGCCACCGTGATCGGTTTTCTCGGCGTACTCGCGCTGCTGGTGCTGGTGAATGTGCTGTCTCTGGGGATCATGAGCCAGCCGGAACTGGCGCAATTGCAAAACCCGTCCCTGGCCGGGGTGCTGGAACATATCGTCGGGCGCTGGGGGGCGATATTGATCAGCCTCGGCCTGGCGGTGTCGCTGCTGGGCGCGCTGTTGTCCTGGGCGTTGCTGTGTGCGGAAATTCTCTACGCCACCGCCCAGGACAAGACCATGCCGGCATTCCTGAAGAAGGAAAACGCCAACCAGGTGCCGGTCAACGCGCTGTGGCTGACCAACGTGATGATCCAGGCATTCCTGGTGATCACACTGTTTTCCGCCAGCACCTACACCACCCTGATTTACCTCGCCTCGTCGATGATTCTGGTGCCCTACCTGTGGTCGGCGGCCTATGCGGTGCTGTTGAGCGGACGTGGCGAAACCTACGAAGGCGCCCCGCGTCGGCGCTTGAAGGATTTGCTGGTGGGCCTGATCGCCCTGGTTTACGCCGTATGGCTGCTGTATGCAGGCGGCCTGAAATACCTGCTGCTGTCGGCGCTGTTGTATGCGCCCGGGGTGATCCTGTTCGCCCAGGCCAAGCGCGAACAGGGCCAGCCGTTGTTCACCGTTGTGGAAAAAGGCATTTTCGGCTGCGTGGTTGCAGGGGCCGGCTTGGCGGCCTATGGGCTGTATAGCGGGGTGTTGTCGTTGTGAGGGCCTAATCGGGGGCAAGCCCCCTCCCACACTTTGAATGCATTCACAGTTCAAATGTGGGAGGGGGCTTGCCCCCGATGGCGGCTTCAAGTCACCACTGAGGCCGATGCGCCCCCAGCTCTCCGGCGGGCAAATCCCACTGCAGTGGCGCGCCGCTGATGCTCAGCGGCGCCAACAAGCGATGCGCCTGGCCCCAGGCAGTCTGCTCAACCACCAGGCCTTGATCACGCGTATCTTCGGCCCGCAGCGGCGGTTGCTCCGGCACTTGCCCTGCCTCCACCAGCAGTTTCGCCGTGCGTGCCAATGACAAGCGCGCCGACTCACCCCGGCCGCAGGCCAGGCGCTCGGTCAAGGCCCGGATCGCACTGGCGGCCATCAGGTACCCGGTGGCGTGATCCAGCGCCTGCACCGGCAACGGCAGCGGTTTATCCGCGTGCTTCCAGGCCATGCCCGCATCGGCAATGCCGCTGCTCATCTGCACCAGGCTGTCGAAGCCGCGGCGGTTACGCCACGGGCCACTCCAGCCATAGGCGTTGAGGCTGACGTCGATAAGGCCCGGCGCGATGCGTTGCAGGGTGTCGGCCGAATAGCCCAACTGCTCTAACGCATCGGCGCGGTAACCGTGGAACACTATATCGGCGTCCTTGAGCAACGCTTCGAAGACCTGTCGGCCTTCGGCGCTTTTCAGATCCAGCCGCGCGCAGCGCTTGCCCAGAGTCATTTCCGGCACCACGCCGGGCTCGTCCCAGGTCGGCGAGTCGATGCGCAATACATCCGCACCCAAACCCGCGAGAAAACGACTGGCGACGGGGCCGGCCAATACGCGGGTCAAGTCCAGTACCTTGATGCCGGCCAGTGGGCGGGCCGCTGTGCCGAGCCAAGGTGTGTCACGACTGGTTTCGCAGGCCTGACGCTGTACCAGTGGCTCGGCATTCACTGCCAAGCCTTGAGGGTGACTTTGCCAGGCGTGCCACGAACGCATCTGCGCCGCGCAACCGCCCGCGTCGACAATCGCCTGTTCCAGTTCGGCGGCGTTCCATTTGGCGACGTGACGCGCCATTTGCGCACGCTCAGCGACCTTGCCCAACACTCGTTCGGCCGCCGCGCGGTGATGGGGCGCGTTGGTATGCAAGCGAATCCAGCCGTCGGCGCTGGCGTAGTCACCGGCTATCGGGTCCCACAGCGGGGGCACCTGCCAACCCAGCGGGCGAATCGATGAGGCAAACCAGAATGAGGCGAGGCGGCGGTCCACGCTGACGCTGGGCAAGCGTGCGGTCTGTTGCCGGATAAGCTCGGCGACGGCCTGGCCGGCGGCGCCGATGCTGGCGGCGGCCAGGTCAGTCACGGCGAAGGCCGAGGGCAGGGCGCCGGGCTCGTTCAGAGGCAGCGGGGTGTGCGGTAGATCGAGTGCCGCTTGGATGGGTGTCAGCAGGTCAGTCATCTAAGGCCCTCCGTGAGAGAAGGGCCACTATAGAAGATCGTCAGGCCGGTGTGACAACCCCCGGCACCAACGGCAGTTCGATACTGGCGACAAAGCCGCCGTCGGCATGATTGGCCAGGATCAGGTTGCCGCCATGGCGTTCGGCGGCGCGACGGGCGATCGCCAGGCCCAGGCCGTGACCTTGCGCTGTCTGGCCCGGGGCGCGGTAGAACGGCTCGCCCAGTTGGCTCAGGTGCTCGGCTTCAACGCCGGGGCCATGGTCGCGCACGCTGATCAAAATGCGCTCGCCGCGCTGCTGTGCCTGCAGCTCGATGGGCTGGCCGGCCGGGTTGAAACGCTGGGCATTGCGCAGCAGGTTATCCACGGCGCGTTCGATCATGGTCGGCCAACCTTTGAGGCGCAGGTCGGGTTCAGTGGTCAGTTGCACGGCTTGCTCGGGCGCGCTGAGCTGGGCGTCCTTTTGCAGCGTCTGGAGCAACAGGTTGAGGTCGACCTCTTCGGCGCTGGCGTTGTCGGCATCCACCCGGGCCAGTACCAGGATCTCGCTGATCAGGGCTTCCAGGCGGTCACACTCGCGGGTCAGGCGCGGCCACAGTTTTTCCCGTTCTTCGGGGCTGGCGCGCTCGGCCAGGGCCAGGGCGATACGCAAGCGGGCCAGGGGCGAACGCAGTTCGTGGGAGACGTCGCGCAGCAGTTGGCGCTGGCTGGCGATCAGGCTTTGCAGGCGTGCGCCCATGCGGTTGAAATCGGTGGCCAGCACGCCGAATTCATCGCGGCGGTTGGCCAATTGCGCCAGGCTGTTCTGCTGGTACGTCGCTTGGCCCAGGTCATGCACCGCGCCGCGCAGTCGGCTCAGCGGACGGGTGATGGACAATGTCACCAACAGGCTGAACAGGGTCAGCACCACCAAGGCAATGGCCAGGGCGCTGAACGGCCACAACAGGCTGCTGCGGTGCCAGGCGTCGAGTTCCGGGTGCGGGATGCGGTAAATCAGCAGGTAGGTGTCGCCGGTTTTTTCGCTGGTGTACTCGGCGGTCAGGCGCCGCCAGGGCAGATGGCCGTCCTGGCTGTCATTCTGCCGGGCTTCGAAGGCGGCGGCGCGGCGTGGGAACGTGCCGCGTACCACCGGCTCGCCGCCTTCGTTCAGCACTTGCACGTCAATGTGATACTGGCGCTTGCGTTGCTGCAGCAACTCCTGGGCAGCGTCTTCGCCTTGGGCTTCGTAGAGTTGCGTCCACTCTTGCGCCAGGTTGTTGAGACCGGGGTGACGGCTGAGAATCCAGGCGTCCTGGTTCAGCATATGCCCAAGCAGGATCGACAATCCGGCAACCAGGGCGATGGCCAGCCAGAAACTCGCCAGGATGCGCCAGAACAATGAACGCACGGGAAACCCTCAAATAGGAAAAGCCCAGTGGCGGGGCCACTGGGCTGGGAGCATTAACGCGAGGGCATTATTGCGCTTTTTGCGGTTGTTGCGCTTTCCAGGCCTGGAATTCTTTCCATTCGGCACGACGCTGCTCTTGCTGCTTGACGATCTCGTCGAACCTCTTCTGCTGGTCGGGTTTGAGCACTGCGCGGATGTCGGCCTGGGTTTTCTGCTTGCCGGCGGCGATCTCGTCCTGCATGGCTTTCTGGTCAGCGGCCGGCAGTTTGGCCAGGTACTTTTGGGTCAGGTCTTTGCGAGCGTGCCACTGATCACCCATCAGCTTGCGAATCTGCTCGCGTTGTTCTTTGCTCAAATCCAACTGGGCGAACGGGCCACCTTTACCACGCGGGCCATGTTCACCGTGGCCTGGGCCACCCATCATATGGCCTTCCGGGCCGCCCATCGGGCCTGGACCTTCCGGCATGGCGGCCATTGCGACGGTAGGCAGTGCAGCGGCGAACATCAAAGCGATAAGGGTCTTGCGCATGGGGATTCTCCTGTCTCTATTCCGGTGAGTCCGGATGTGAGTAGGTTACGCAGGACAAGGTCAGCGGCGGTCAGGGGAGGGTAAAGGTTTGGTAAGGGTGAGGCGGCGGCCCCGATCGTTCCCACGCTCTGCGTGGGAATGCATCCCGTGACGCTGCGCGTCACCCAAGCGCAAGGCGGGACGCGGAGCGTCCAGGCGGCATTCCCACGCGGAGCATGGGAACGATCGCTCAAGGCGCGTAGTAGTAACCACGGCTGCGCAGCGCCACGATCCGCGGACGGCCGTCCGGGTGTGGGCCAATTTTCTTGCGCAGGTTGCTGACGTGCATGTCCAGGCTGCGATCGTACAGGGTCAACTTGCGGCCGAGGGCGATTTGCGCCAGCTCCTGTTTATCCAGCGGTTCGCCGGGCTGGCGCAGCAAGGCTTCGAGCAGGCGGCTTTCGGAGACGGTCAGGGTAAATTCCTGTGCGTCGATGCTGACCACGCCGCGCACCGGGCTGAAGCACAAGTCGCCCAGTTCCAGTTGGGTCGACACGGCTGCCGGATGACTGCGGCGCAGCACGGCACGCAAGCGAGCGGTGAGTTCGCGCGGATCGCAAGGCTTGGCCAGGTAATCGTCGGCGCCCAGCTCCAGGCCGAGGATGCGGTCCAGGGGTTCGCCCCGGGCCGAGAGCATCAGCACCGGCAATTCCGGGTGGTCGTTGCGCAATTGCTTGAGCAACTCCAGGCCGCTGCCATCGGGCAGCATCACGTCGAGCACCACCGCCGCCGGGGCAGTTTCGGCCAAGGCCCTGCGGGCACTGGAGCCGTCGTGGCAGGCGCGTACCTGGAAACCTTCCTGGCTCAGCCAACTGGTCAGCAGCTCACAGAGCTCCTGGTCATCATCTATCAGTAACAGCTCGCTCATGACTCACTCAATTTAGCCATTGTCGACGACGACGGTGCCCACCGCTGGCAAAGATGCCGCACAGCAAGGCGATCAGGGCGACGCCCGCGCCGGTGACAAACCATTGCTGCTGCTCGGTCAGCCATCGGGTCAAGGCACCGCCTTGTGTCTCTTTGAGTTGCTGGGCCAGGCGTTGGTTCTCCTGGCGCAAACGACTCAGTTGCGCGCTTTCGCGGGTAGCCTGCGTGCTTTGCAGTTGCTTGCTCAGCGCTTCGCGTAGCCCTTCGCTTTCTTTCAAGCGTTGCTGCAATTCGGTGATCTGGCTGCCGGCACTCAAGGACAGCGGCGTGGAGCTGCCGCTGCTCGAGGTCTCTTCAGCGTGGGCCGTCGCCCCGATCGTAAACACTGCCAACAGACACAACTGACGTAAGCGCATCGGAACTCCTGATTCCACACGGATATTCAGAACGTTGTCGGCAGGTTACCGGGAATGATGAGCCGGTGGAGCGGAGCCGAACCGTTTGGGTTCGGCGCCACCGGGGTCACGGCAGGACTTGCTTGAACGGCTTGATCACGACATCGGCGTAGACGCCCGCCGCCACATAAGGATCAGCCTTGGCCCACGCCTGGGCATCGGCCAGGGAGGCGAACTCGGCAACGATCAGGCTGCCAGTGAAACCCGCTTCGCCCGGCTCGTTACTGTCGGTGGCCGGGTGCGGGCCGGCCAGTACGATGCGGCCTTCGGTTTGCAGCTGCTTGAGGCGCTCGACGTGGGCCGGGCGCACGCTCAGGCGTTTTTCCAGCGAGTTGGCAACATCGGTTGCAATGATGGCGTAGAGCATGTCAGTCCTCGGTTTTCGGCGTGGTGGCGGCGGTGTCATGCAGGTGGCGCGACAGGTAGATACCTTGGCCGACCAGGAACAGCAGGGTCATGGCCAGGCTGCCGAACACCTTGAAGTCGACCCAGTATTCCTGAAAGGTAAAGGCCACGAACAGGTTGGCGGCACCGCAGAAGATGAAAAACACGATCCAGGCCACGTTCAGACGCACCCAGATCGGGTCCGGCAGGCTCAGCGCGTGGCCCATGATCCGCTTGATCAGCAGGCGATCACCAATGAAGTGGCTACCGATGAACACCAGGGCGAACAGCCAGTTGACCACCGGGGCTTTCCATTTGAGGAAGGTTTCGCTGTGGAAGGCCAGGGTCAGGCCGCCGAACACCAGGCAGGCGATGAGGGTCAGCCATTGGCTTTTTTCCAGCTTGCGCTGGGAGATGAAGATGGCGCCGTACACCACGATGGAGCTGACGATCAGCACGGCGGTGGCGCTGTAGATGCCGCCGAACGAGAGCTCGTGACCGGCGATGTCGATGACCCTGGGGTCGAGTTTGGTAACGATGAAAAACAGCAACAGCGGGATGAAGTCGATGAATTGTTTCACAGTAAGAGCCAGAAGCTGGATGTGGCGGCATAATAACAAACATCCTTGGTTGCGATAGCGCCAGCTGACTTGAGGTTACACACTCCCGTGAATGTTGATTTGCACTGCCACAGCACGGCCTCCGACGGCGCCTTGGCGCCCGCGGTACTGGTTGCGCGTGCGTTTGAAAAAGGCGTGCGAGTCCTCGCGTTGACCGACCACGACACCCTCGAAGGCCTCGATGAGGCCCGCACGGCGGCCCAGGCCTTGGGCATGCAACTGGTCAACGGCGTGGAATTGTCCTGTACCTGGGGCGGCGCCACCATTCATGTGCTCGGCTACGGTTTCGAGCAAAACGCCCCGGCCCTGGTGGCGGCCATCGCCCGATTGCACGATGGCCGCTGGCTGCGGTCCGAAGAAATAAGCCGCAAGCTCAGCCTCAAAGGCATGCCGGGCGCCCTCGACGGCGCCCGGGCCATCCAGCAGGCGTTGGGCGACAGCGGTAATGCACCGGCCCGTCCGCACTTCGCCGACTGGATGGTGCAAGCAGGTTTCGTCAAGGACCGCGCCGAAGCCTTCCGTAAATGGTTGGGCGCGGGCAAGTTGGGCGATGTGAAGCAACATTGGCCGACCCTGGAGGACACCGTGCAGACCCTGCGGGCCGCCGGGGCCTGGGTCAGCCTGGCGCATCCCTGGCATTACGATTTCACCCGCAGCAAGCGCCGCAAGCTGATCAGTGACTATATTGGAGCGGGCGGCCACGCGATCGAAGTGGTCAACGGGCATCAACCCGCCGATCAGGTCGGCAGCCTGGCGATCCTTGCCCGCGAATTTGGTCTGCTGGTCAGTGCCGGCAGTGATTTTCATGGCCCAGGCGGCTGGTCCGAGATCGGCGAGTATCGCCAGGTTCCGCAAGACCTGCCGCTGTTGTGGGGGCGATTCAAGCATGACCCCATTATTGCCACCGTCTGAACAGGTAGAGCTCGTGAGTCAATTCTTCCAGATTCATCCGGAAAACCCCCAGGCGCGCCTGATCAAACAGGCCGTGGAAATCATTCGCGCCGGCGGCGTGGTGATCTATCCAACTGATTCGTCCTACGCCATCGGTTGCCAGATCGGCGACAAGGGTGCGGTCGAGCGTGTAAGACGCCTGCGCCAACTGGATGACAAGCATAACTTTGCGCTGATCTGCAGCGACTTGTCCCAGCTTGGGCTGTTCGCCAAGGTCGACACCGGCACCTTCCGCTTGCTCAAGGCGCATACGCCAGGGCCGTACACCTTCATTCTCAACGCCACCCGCGAAGTGCCGCGCCTGTTGCTGCACCCGAAAAAACGCACCATCGGCCTGCGTGTGCCGGAACACCCGATCGCCCTGGCGCTGCTGGCCGAACTGGGCGAGCCGCTGATGAGCGTGTCGCTGATCCTGCCCGGCGAAACCGAGCCGCTGTATGACCCTTACGAAATGCGCCGCCTGTTGGAGAAACATGTCGACTTGATCATCGACGGTGGCTACGGCGGCAACAAAGCCTCCACCGTGATCAACCTGGCCGATGGCGAGCCGCAAGTGGTGCGTGTAGGGTGCGGCGACCCGACGCCGTTCATGGTCGAGGCCTGAATGTCGGTCGTGGAAACCGTCGATTCCCAGGCGGGGGTCCAGCAGGAACTGCCCTTCGCGATGGTCTATGGCCAGGCGGTCCTGGAAATGCCCCTGGACCTGTACATCCCGCCGGACGCCCTGGAAGTCTTCCTTGAAGCTTTCGAAGGCCCGCTGGACCTGCTGCTGTACCTGATCCGCAAACAGAACATCAACATCCTCGATATTCCCGTGGCGGAAATCACCCGGCAGTACATGGGCTATGTCGAATTGATGCAGTCGGTGCGCCTGGAACTGGCCGCCGAATACCTGGTGATGGCCGCCATGCTCGCCGAGATCAAGTCGCGCATGCTGCTGCCGCGCGCGGAGACGGTCGAGGCCGAAGAAGATGACCCGCGCGCCGAACTGATCCGCCGCCTGCAGGAATACGAGCGCTTCAAGGCGGCCGCCGAAGGGATCGACGGTTTGAGCCGCGTAGGCCGCGATGTGGTGGTGCCCAAGCTGGATGCGCCGGAAGCCCGCGCGCGCAAACTGTTGCCCGACGTGAGCCTGGAGGAATTGCTGATGTCCATGGCCGAGGTGCTGCGCCGTGGCGATATGTTTGAAAGCCACCAGGTCAGCCGCGAAGCCCTGTCCACCCGCGAGCGCATGAGCGATGTGCTGGAGCGTCTCAAGGGCGGCGGGTTTGTGCCGTTTATCGAGCTGTTCACCGCAGAGGAAGGGCGCCTGGGCGTGGTGGTGACTTTCATGGCGATCCTGGAGCTGGTCAAGGAGTCCTTGGTCGAGCTGGTCCAGAATGAGCCGTTTGCGGCTATCCATGTGCGGGCGCGAGCCGAATAACGAGCTGAATCGATGAATCTGACTGAACCCCGCGAACTGGCACCCTTGCTGGAAGCTTTTCTCCTGGCCTCGGGCAAGCCGCAATCTTTGGAGCGCCTGTTCGAACTCTTTGAAGAGGCCGAACGTCCCGAACCTGCGGTGTTCAAGAAGGCGCTGGAGATCCTGCGCAAATCCTGTGACGGTCGCGCCTTTGAATTGCGTGAAGTGGCGTCGGGTTATCGCCTGCAGATCCGCGAGAAATTTTCCCCTTGGGTGGGGCGCTTGTGGGAAGAACGCCCGCAGCGTTATTCACGGGCGATGCTGGAGACCATGGCGTTGATCGCCTATCGCCAGCCGATCACTCGGGGCGAGATCGAAGATGTGCGGGGCGTGGCGGTCAACAGCCATATCGTCAAGACGTTGCTGGAGCGCGAGTGGATCCGCATCGTCGGCTACCGTGACGTGCCGGGCAAACCGGCGATGTTCGCCACCACCAAGGTGTTCCTCGACCACTTCAACCTGAAAAACCTCGACGACCTGCCGCCCTTGGCCGAACTGCGCGAGATGGAAGCCGAACCGGTGCTCGACTTCGACGACGCGCCGGTACCGGCCAGCTTGCAGGAACTGGCCGACGCCAGCGCCGAGCCGGAAGAGCCGAAAGACGAAACCAGTTTCCATACGTTGCTGTTGGAACTGGACGACATGGAGCAGGGCATCAAGACCGATTTTGATGATGTGCTGCGCGATGGCGCCGTAGAGCCTGAGATTCAGGTGAACGTTGAGCCCGAGCCTGACGTCGAAGCAGACATCCTCGGTGTTGCCGATGCCCGGGAAAAACTGCTGGCCGCCGTCGCCGCCCTCGAACAGCCGCCGTTGAGCGACGAGGAAGACGAAGCTCGAGCGCTGGCTGAAGCCATCGAAAACGAACGCCGCCAATTCGAAGACTGACGCAATGATCGTTCCTGCGCTCCGCGTGGGAATGTCGCCTTGGACGCTCCGCGTCCGCTGTGACGCGGAGCGTCACGGGATGCATTACCACGCGAAGCGTGGGAACGAGAGCCTTAGCGATGACTTCCACCAAAGACCCCTGCATCAGCATCTGCAAGTTCAACCACGACATCTGCGTCGGCTGTGGCCGCAGCAAGCGCGAAATTCGTGCCTGGAAGAAACTCGACAAAGTCGACAAACGCGCGGTGCTGGCCGAAGCCGAGCTGCGCCTGCTGGCCCTGGGCGCCACCGGCCGGCGGAAAAGCAAATGATTGTGCCTGGATCGGCTAGTCTCTGATGCGCAACGCGCAGCATGCGCGTATGATTCGCGACCCTTTGCCGAGCTATTCGGCCAAAGCCCCGCTTTCAACACTCTTCAGGCCACGCCTGAATCGACCCACCGGGAGGTGCTTAAGATGAACGACAAAGACCAGAACGACAGCCAGGAAATCGGCCCAGCAGGCGAAAAACTGCAAAAGGTGCTGGCTCGTATCGGCGTGGGCTCGCGCCGCGACGTCGAAGCCTGGATCACCCAGAAGCGCATCAAGGTCAACGGCGTCGAGGCCACCCTTGGCCAGCGCGTCGACCTGCACGATGCAATCACCATCGATGGCAAAGTCATCAAGCGTGAAGAGGCGGCCGAATCGGTACGCCGCGTGATCATGTACAACAAGCCCGATGGCGAGATCTGCACCCGTGACGACCCGGAAGGCCGTCCGACCGTGTTCGACAAGATGCCCAAGCCCAAAGAGGGCCGCTGGATCAACATCGGTCGCCTCGACATCAACACCACTGGCTTGCTGATGTTCACCACCGACGGTGAGTTGGCCAACCGCCTGATGCACCCGTCCTACGAGATGGACCGTGAATACGCCGTGCGTGTGCGGGGTGAAGTCGATGACGAGATGATCGAACGCCTCAAGGCCGGCGTGGTGCTGGAAGACGGCCCGGCCAAGTTCACCGACATCAAGCAGGCGCCAGGTGGCGAAGGGTTCAACCACTGGTACCACTGCGTGGTGATGGAAGGCCGTAACCGCGAAGTGCGTCGCCTCTGGGAATCCCAGGGCCTGGTGGTCAGCCGCCTCAAGCGCGTGCGTTTCGGCCCGGTGTTCCTGAACTCCGACCTGCCGATGGGCCGCTGGCGCGAAATGAGCCAGTACGAAGTCGACATTCTCAGTGCCGAAGTTGGCCTGACGCCGGTGGCCATGCCGCAGATGAACGCCAAGAGCAAAGACAAGCTCGAGCGTATGCAGCGTAAGTCGTCGCGCCCGGTGGCCCGTACCGAACGTGTTGCGCGCACCGTGCGTCCGGCGTTGAACGCCCCGGCCACTGGTGGTCGCATCTCGCGTGAGCCGCAGATCGAAGGTGAGCGTCGTCCAACCGCGCCATCGCGTCAGGAAGGTGACCGCACGCCACGTACGCCGCGCCCAGCCCCAACCGGTGGTCGCAGCAACCGTGGTGAAGCGGAGCGCCCCGCCGACAACGCCAGCACCAAGCGTCCAGCCAAGCCAGCGGCTAACAAGCGCCCTGGGCCGAAACTGGTGGCGGACGAGCCATCGGGCAAGCGCCGTGGCGCGCCGGCCGGTTCCGGTCAGCGTCCTGGGTTTGGTCGCAAGAAGCCGCAGTGATGTTTTAAGCGCTGCACAAAAAACGCCAACCTTCGGGTTGGCGTTTTTTTTGATTTAAATTTGAAATGCGCTCAATTGTGGGAGGGGGCTTGCTCCCGATAGCGGTGTATCAGCTTGCATAAGCATCGGCTGAACCACCGCAATCGGGAGCAAGCCCCCTCCCACATTTGGGTCTCCAGTGTTTTCGAGACCGATGGTCAGAACGCAAACGTCCCATCAAATACCGGCTTGTCATCCAGCGCCAACACGCCGCTGGCAAAGATCAAATCCAGGTGATGGCTGCCTTTCTGCCCGCCACCCAACCCCAGGTGCAAGCCGCAATGGCGCTCTTCAAAGCCTGCGTTGCGCGCATACAAATCCTTCACGCCTTCATTAGTGCCAATCCCCAATTCCTCCACACGGCGGTTGGACGGGTTGGCGTTGAGGTACTTGTTGAAGTCATCCGCCAGCCCCGGCACCTCGCTGGCCACGCTGCAGATGGTGGAGTTCTCGATCCACAGTTCCAGGGGGGACTCCAGCACGCCGTATTTGCGCGCAAAGGGGATGGTGCTGAGAAAGGTGCCGACAAACCGCACTTGCCCGTTGATGGCTTCGCTGTGGGTGGCGATCTCGCCAGGGGCGAGGTCGTGGTTGCCGACGCCGTTGATATTGGTCCACTTCTTGATGCTGCTCATCGGTGCTTCAAGGCGTGAGCCGTGCTTATCGGTGAAGCTCAGCACGCTGGCCTCGGACATGCGCCGGATCAACGTGGCGTTGAGGTCGGCGATGCGCTGCGGTTCGACGCTGAAAGTGTCGTAGAAATAGTCGCCGTAGTCCTTGAACAGCAGCGACTTTTTCCAATGTTCGGCCATGACGCCGTGCAACGCGCGGATGAAGTCCGGGCCTTCGGCACGCGGGTTGGGCAGGGTCGAGGAATCGTAGAGAAACAGGTACAGGTCGCAGGCTTCGATGGCCTGGGCCAGGGATTCGCTGGCGCTCAGGTCCAGGCGCTGCACCTGGAAATTGAAACGGGCGGCGCTGCCTTGGGTGATTGCCTGGGCGATGGCATCGTAGCGTTCGGTATGGCCCAGCAGCACGGTAGGGCGGCTCAGGCCCTGAAGAGCCGGATGGTGAGCGAGGTAATAGAGAAAATGTTCGACAGCGCGGGCCTTGTCCATGACGAGTGTCCTTCTGTGCCTTGGGTAAGGGGGCAGGTGCCGTGCACGACACCTGCCGGATGCCTGCCGGGTGTTAGAAAGGCCACATCGCGGTGCCAAATGGCACAACGGCATCAGCTTGCATCATTTCAACGGCGGCCTCATGGGTCGGCGCTTCAAACCAATCGTCGAGTTGCAGTTCAGTTTCCAGGTCTTTTTCCAGTGCTTGCATGGTGTATCTCCTAGAGGACGTTGTTTGAGAACGGCTTGCCAGCGGCTCGCAGGCAAGTGAAGAGAACCTAGGAGAGAGTGTTTCAAAATGCAAAATATTTATTGACACGGTTTCATTTGGATTTTTTCTTCGGTTTTTTTGACGTTATTTTTTATCCAGGTAAAACAGCGGATTGGCTGAACCGATTCTTCAGATGAGTCTGACTGACAATTTTCCGTAAACCGTCATTTGAGCCTGCCCGTAAAGCCAATTTTCCGCTGCGTAACGTTAAGTTTACGTTGGCGGCCTGCCCACTTTGGTTGGAAATCCCCTGTAAGGAATACCTGACAGATTGTCGGGTGCACGTTCCTGGTGCGTGCCGAAGCTGTCGAGCGGTGTACAATGCGCCGCGTTTTACTGTGACCTCCTCTTGCGTATCCACGCAAAGGCCAAGACCCAGGGTGTATCCGCCCTGATCACTCCGTCCGGCCACGAGCCAGACGGGTTCGATTTCGTCACAGATAAAAACAAACAGGTGACGCATGACCGCTAGAAAGACGCTGTACTCCTGGTGCCTGCGCTGGGGTTTGAGCGGCGCTGCTTGAGTCGGTAATTCAAGGCAGCAACCTGCATTCAACCTCTTCAAACCTTGCGTGAGACCTTTTTCATGAGTGGACCCCATTCCTCTTCAGGCGAGCTGAAACGCGGCCTGAAAAATCGGCATATCCAGTTGATCGCCCTCGGTGGCGCCATCGGCACCGGCCTGTTCCTCGGCTCGGCCGGGGTACTCAAGTCTGCCGGCCCGTCGATGATCCTGGGCTATGCCATCTGTGGCTTTATCGCCTTCATGATCATGCGCCAGCTCGGCGAAATGATCGTCGAAGAGCCGGTCGCCGGTTCCTTCAGCCATTTTGCCCACAAGTATTGGGGCGGTTTCGCCGGTTTCCTGTCGGGCTGGAACTGCTGGATCCTGTACATCCTGGTGGGGATGTCGGAGCTGACCGCAGTCGGCAAATACGTGCACTACTGGTGGCCGGAGATTCCGACCTGGGTCTCGGCGGCGGCGTTCTTCGTGCTGATCAACCTGATCAACCTGGCCAACGTCAAAGTCTTCGGTGAAGCCGAGTTCTGGTTCGCGATCATCAAGGTAGTGGCCATCGTCGGCATGATTGCCCTGGGCAGCTACCTGCTGGTCAGTGGCAGCGGTGGTCCGCAAGCTTCGGTGAGCAACCTGTGGGACCACGGCGGCTTCTTCCCCCATGGCGTGGGCGGATTAGTGATGGCCATGGCGATCATCATGTTTTCCTTCGGTGGCCTGGAAATGCTCGGGTTTACCGCCGCCGAAGCGGACCAGCCACGCACCGTGATCCCCAAGGCGATCAATCAGGTGATCTACCGCATCCTGATTTTCTACATCGGCGCGTTGGTGGTGCTGTTGTCGCTGACGCCGTGGGACAGCCTGCTGGCCACCCTTAATGCATCGGGCGATGCCTACAGCGGCAGCCCTTTCGTGCAAGTGTTCTCGATGCTGGGCAGCAACACCGCCGCGCATATTCTCAACTTCGTGGTATTGACCGCGGCGCTGTCGGTTTACAACAGCGGCACCTACTGCAACAGCCGCATGCTGTTGGGCATGGCCGAGCAGGGTGACGCGCCGAAAGCGCTGGCCAAGATCGACAAGCGTGGGGTGCCGGTGCGTTCGATCCTGGCGTCGGCGGCCGTTACGCTGGTAGCGGTGTTGATGAACTACTTCATCCCGCAACACGCGCTGGAGTTGCTGATGTCGCTGGTAGTGGCCACGTTGGTGATCAACTGGGCGATGATCAGCTTCTCCCACTTCAAATTCCGTCAGCACATGGACCGCACCGGCCAGGTGCCGCTGTTCAAGGCGCTGTGGTACCCATATGGCAACTGCATCTGCCTGGCGTTCGTGGTGTTTATCCTGGTGATCATGCTGATGATTCCGGGTATCCAGGTGTCGGTGTATGCGATTCCGGTGTGGGTAGCGTTTATGGCTCTGTGCTATTGGTTGAAAAACAAGCGTAAGGCACTGGCCGCCTTGGGCACATCACAGACCGTACTGGAGTAGGGCGGCAACCCTTGAATAAAAGAACCCGGCGCATCGCCGGGTTTTTTATGGCGGCCGCCAAGGCCAAGTGATGTTGATGTTTGTTACAGCGCGGGGGGCAGGCCGAGGAACCTGGTGCGGGTAGGTGACCAATAGGGTCGTGGAGCCTTTACGATCTTTAATCTTCTGGAGTATCAAATGCCGGAATTATCCGCTGTTCCCGCCCACCCATTCATAGCCGTCTCTGCGTATGAACAAGCGGCTGATACCGCTAAGAAAGTGGTTTCAACACCCCATACGGGTGTTTCTGTCGCTGGGGAAAATTACACACCGGCAGACAAGCATTCGCTGGTCAGCGCTTTTATCAACGATACGTTGCAGAACGTAAACTATGAAAGCAAAGAAAATCTCGAGCGCCGTGCGAAGAATTTCTTCAAAAATATAGAGGCCGAAATGGCCGTTGATTTGGGCGTTGAAAAGGACCTGCTGCGTGAAGACTCGCCAGCAACGCAGTTGTCTTCTCACATGGTGCATCTGATTCGCGGGTTGTGGGCCGAGTCGACGACCAATCCTGCTTTTCGCGAGCAATTACATAAAGAGCTGCTCGCGCCGGACAATGATCCCGATAACGTTTTTCTGGCTGGCAAGGATCATCCGGGGACGCTGATGAGGATGAAAAGCCTGCATGCGATGCTGGTCAACGCAGAGCAGGGACCGCTGACCCATGAGCAAGCGCGCGAGGGTGCGGAGGTAACGTTCGGCATCAAGATACTTGGCGAGACGCTGAAAAAACATGACCCGCTGCTTGCGAATATCGACGCAAACGCCTCCCAGGGACGTGTTTCTGCCAATCGATTGGTAGACGGTAAAAAGACCAATCACTTCGATGATCTTCATGGCACCGATTTGCGCAACGACTTGGGCACGCAAGTGCGGGACGCCTTGGGCGCCTCGGTCATGTTGGGGACGTCGGGTAGCGCATCAGATGTCGCCTCTACCCTTCGTTACGCTGCCCGTTCGCAGGGCCAGTCAATGTGGCCGCAGGGGATGACTGAAACCCAGGGGCGCGAAGGCTTGACCGGACTGATGTTTAATCTGATGCGCAACAAAATCGCGGATACCGCTCAAGGGTTCTACGACGAGATGCGTCATGATCTACACGGTTTGCCGCCCAAGCATGTTGAGCCTTCGATGATCTTTTCTCATTCCTACCCGGAAGTGGTATCTGGGGTTGAAATGACGCTCAACAATGAAAAACCTACAGACCGTGGCGCCATGATCAGGTCGACACAGCTGGCACAGGCGCAGTTGGAGACGGCGTTCACCAACCGTCAGTAACCCGCGTCTGTATGGCGATGTATAGGTGATGCCGATGCCGTGAAGGGGCGTGTTCGCGTATGCTGGTCGGCCTGAATCACGGACCTGTTCCAATGCTGGTAATTTCCAACAACGTGCACTTGCCCGACGCCGAAATCGAGCTGACCGCCATTCGCGCCCAGGGCGCCGGGGGGCAGAACGTCAACAAGGTTTCCAGCGCGGTGCACCTGCGTTTTGATATTCCGGCATCGTCGCTGCCGGAATTCTACAAGGAGCGGCTGTTGGCATTACGCGACAGCCGTATCACCAGTGATGGCGTGCTGGTGCTCAAGGCCCAGCAATATCGCACCCAGGAACAGAACCGCGCCGATGCGCTGGAGCGCCTGGTGGAGTTGATTCTCAGCGCCACCAAGGTCGAGAAGAAACGCCGCCCGACCAAGCCGACCCTGGGCTCGAAAAAGCGTCGCCTCGAATCCAAGACCAAGCGCGGCAGCATCAAGGCCGGGCGCGGCAAGGTCGACTTCTAGGCCTCGCGTGCTTCGCGGGCCTTGGGCGCCTGGCGGTACAGGTACACACTCAGCAGCAAGCCACCCAGGGCGGCGAGGGCGGCGAACAGGAAGATCGACGCAAAGCCGAAGCCTGCCGCCACAGCCCCGGCCAATGGCCCGGTGATACCCAGGGATAAATCGATAAACAGCGAATAGGCCCCCACCGCAGAACCGCGACTGGAGGCGGGCACCAGGTTGACCGCTTCCACCCCCAGCGCCGGGAATACCAGGGAAAAGCCAAACCCGCTCAACGCCGCGCCCGCCAGGGCCAGGTTGGCGTCCGGCGCCAGCCACAGCAACAACAGCCCAAGGATCTCCACCGACAGGCAGGCAATCGCCACGCGAAACCCGCCGATACGGTTGATCAGGTTGCCGAACAGCAGGCGCGCACCGATAAAGCTGGCGCCAAACAAGCTCAAGGCCCACACCGCATTATCCCAATGCTGGGTGGTGTAATACAAAGTGATAAAGGTTGCGATGGTGCCAAAGCCGATAGAACCCAACGCCAGCGCGCAGCCGTGCGGCAATACGCGGCCCAGCACGTTCATGAACGGCAGGCGCACGCCGGTTACGATGGGCGCGGCGACCTTGTTCCAGGCCAGCAACAGGCCGATTGCCGCCAGCAGGAGGATGCTCACGCCCATGCTCCACAGTCCGAAATTTCTTACCAGTAATACGCCCAACGGCGCACCGACCGCCAAGGCGCCATAACTGGCGATGCCGTTCCAGGAGATGACCTTGGCGGTGTTCGCCGCACCGACCCGGCCGATTCCCCACCCGATGGCGCCCGAGCCCACCAGGCTTTCAGCACTGCCCAACACCAGGCGACCGATCAGCAGGCTGGCGAGGCTCAAGGCCGGCAGGCTTGAAAACCATGCCGCGAGCAGCATAAACACACCGCTCAAGCCACACCCCGCAAGGCCGATCAGCACCGCGCGCTTGCTGCCCAGGTTGTCGATGATTTTGCCCGCATACGGGCGGCTCAGCAGGGTGGCCAGGTACTGCACGCTGATCACCAGGCCGGCAATCACCGCGCCATAGCCCAGTTCGCTATGCACATAGCCCGGCAAAACGGCCAGGGGGATGCCGATGTTCAGGTAACCGATAAAGGTGAACAGCACGATGGAAACGACTTGCAGCGTGACCGCCATGGGGCGCTGGGTATCTGGCATGGGAGAGGTCCACTGTCGCAGCAGGTAAAGATAGGCTGCTAATGATACCGGTGGTTGGGCTCGCGTAGGGCGCTAAAGCGCAAAAACCTCAGACCGGGAAGACCTCAGGGTTGCGCAGGGGCCAGCAATTGGGTGGTGACTAGGGCGGCCAAGGCGTTTTCCTGGGTACCGAAGCGCTTGAGCAACGTGGCTTGTTTGTCCGCGCTGAGGCGGTTCCACACCTCGATCATGTGCAAGGCAGCGTCGAGGACGGCGGTGTCCGGGGAATCGGGAAGGGTGTCGGTCATGGCGGGTATCCCAGAGTTCAGGCAGTGTGGAAAACGCTTGAAGTGGCGCTTTCCACACGGTCTGGTACGGCGTCAGTCCTGGCGTTTGCTGTCGACTGGTTTGGCTTGTTTGGCTTCAGGCTGCTTTGGGCTGGCCTGCTGCGGTGTTGGCTGCTCTGTTGGGTGCAGGCTTGGGAAGGGGAGATTAGGTATCTCGTGCATCGTCGTCGCTCCTCGCAAGGTCTGTTTTAAATCGCGGGTGATTGCGCGCTCTCAAAAAGCCTTGGCAGGATACAGCACCGTAAATGACAAATAGACTTTTATATCCACGAAAACTAGAACGGCACCTTGCCCAGGATCATGTCGCGGTACATCACAAAATCACCCAGCAGGCTGTAAAACGGGTGCTGAAAGGTCGCCGGGCGGTTTTTTTCAAAAAAGAAGTGGCCGATCCAGGCAAAGCTGTAGCCGGCAATCGGCACGGCCAGCAGCAGGCCCGGCGAGCCGCGACCCAGGGCATACGCCAGAATGCCGATCACGAGGGTGGTGCCGATAAAGTGCAGGCGCCGGCAGGTGCTGTTGCCATGCTCTGCCAGGTAATACGGGTAAAACTCGGCGAAGCTGTTGAATCGCTTGAGATTTTCCACTGTGGCCGGCCCTTTGATTGTTATGCCGCCCAACAGATGTTCGGCGGGGAGCTTATTGGAGTCTAGAGTGATCAATGGTTACAGCCAGTGACAATAGATGCCACTTTAGTATCCTTGCCTTCCTGGCCTGCCATTCAGGCCCGCTTTATTCAAGAAGACGCCATGAGCGAACGAACAACTTCTGCAAGCTGGGCGATGGGGATAGTCAAGGCCTTGGAAATGGACGGCCTGGATTGCCGGGCCCTGTTCCAACAACTGGGGCTGGACTACGTCGCCCTCAGTGATCCCGACGCACGGTTTGCGCAAGACGCCATGACCCGTTTGTGGCAGCGCGCGGTGGAGGTGTCGGGCAACCCGGCGATTGGCCTGAACATGGGGAAAGTGGTGCGCCCGGCATCGTTTCATGTGGCCGGTTATGCCTTGATGTCCAGCAACACCCTGGCCGAAGGCTTCGGGCGCCTGGTGCGTTACCAGCGCATCATCGCCGAAAGCGCCGACTTGAGCTTCCGCTTGTTACCCGAGGGGTATGCGCTGATTCTGACAGTGCACGGCGACCATCTGCCGCCCACCCGGCAAAGCGCCGAAGCCTCGCTGGCCAGCGCGTTGGCGCTGTGCGGCTGGCTCACCGGGCGAACCCTGCAACCGCGTAAAGTACTGTTGCAAGGCGCTCAGCCGGTTGACCTGGCGCCCTATAAACAGGTGTTCCATGCGCCGCTGGAGTTCAATGCGCCTTATGACGCGCTGATTTTCGAACAGGCTGACATGGATGCCCCGCTGCCCACGGCCAACGAGGCCATGGCGCTGCTGCATGATCGTTTTGCCGGAGAATACCTGGCGCGCTTTTCCGAAAGCCGCGTGACTCACAAGGCACGGCAAGTGCTGTGCCGCCTGCTGCCCCAGGGCGAACCCAAGCGCGAAGTGGTGGCGCAGACGTTGCACCTGTCCCAGCGTACCTTGCAGCGGCGTTTGCAGGAGGAGGGCACCAGCTTCCAGACCCTGCTCGATGACACCCGCCGCGAGCTGGCCGAGCAATACCTGGCGCAGCCGAGCATGACCTTGCTGGAAATTGCCTACCTATTGGGGTTCGCCGACCCGAGCAACTTCTTTCGCGCGTTTCGCCGCTGGTTCGACGCCACGCCCGGCGAATACCGGGCGCGGTTGCTGCAAGCGTCGAGCGTCAGTGACGCCAGAACGCCGGAATACAAAGCACAAACACCGTAATAATTTCCAGCCGCCCCAGCAGCATGCCCAGCGACAGAATCCACTTGGCCGCATCCGGCAGGCTGGCGAAGTTGCCGGCCGGGCCGATGGTTTCACCCAGGCCGGGGCCGACGCCGGATACAGTGCTGGCCGCGCCGGTCAACGCGGTCATCCAGTCCAGCCCCAGCAGTGACAGGGCCAGCGCGATGGCGCAGATGGTGATGGCGAAGAAAAACGAAAAGGTCAGGATCGAGCGTACGATTTCTTCATCGAGACGATGGCCGTTGTACTTCTGTTTGATCACCGCGCGTGGGTGAATCAGCTGGTTAAGGTTGGCCTTGAGCAGGATATAGGCAACCTGGAAGCGGAAGATCTTGATCCCTCCGGCAGTGGAGCCCGAACAGCCGCCGATAAAGCCCAGATAGAAGAACAGCATCAGTGAGAAATTGCCCCAAAGGCTGTAGTCCCCCAGCGCGAAACCGGTGGTGGTTACCACCGAGGTGACGTTCAACGCCACATGGCGCAGGGCGTCCAGCCAGTGCAGGTTGGTGGTCCACCAATACCAGGTGCCGAGCACCAGCCAGGTCACCAGCAGCAGGCCGAGCAAACCCTGCACCTGCTGGTCTTTGATCAGCGCCTGGCGGTTGCCGCGCAATGTCGCCACATACAGGGTGAACGGCAAGCTGCCGAGGATCATCACCACTACCGCCACCCAGTGCACCGCCGGTTGCTTCCAGTGCGCCAGGGATTCATCGGAGGTGGAAAACCCACCAGTGGAAATCGCCGACATGGCGTGGTTGATCGCATCGAACAACCCCATCCCGGCCCACCAGAACGCCAGGCTGCCGAGGATGGTGATGCCCACATACGCCGCAACGATCAGCCGCGCCACCATATGGGAGCGTGGCATGACCTTTTCCGAACGGTCCGAAGATTCGGTCTGGAACAGGCGCATGCCGCCGATGCGCAGCAGTGGCAGGATCGCCACCGCCATGCCGATAAAGCCGATACCGCCGAGCCAGTGCAACAGCGAGCGCCACATCAGGATGCCCGGCGACATGCTGTCCAGCCCACTCAATACCGTGGACCCGGTGGCCGTGATGCCGGACATGCTTTCAAAAAACGAGTCGGTGTAGCTGATGTGCTGGGTCAGCAAAAACGGCAGCGCCGCGAACACGCACACCACCACCCAGCTTGTCACCGTCAGCAGGTACATGTCCCGTGGGCGCAGGTGCACATGCTCGGGGCGACCGGGAATGACCAGGGCCAGGCCGGCGATAAAGGTGATCATGCTGGCCCACAGGAAAGACGGCAGGTCGCCGGTGCGTTCGAAGATCACCAGGGTGGCCATGGGCACGACCATGGCGATCGCAAGCGTGATCAGGAAGATGCCGATGATGAAACCGATGATGCGCAGGGTCGGCAACGCCATGAAGTTCGCTCAGGTGTGGGGGTGGCGCCATTCTACCTGCGGTGCCGGTCTTGTAAACCGAGGGTTTGGAAGCGACATAGAGCAAATTGTGGGAGGGGGCTTGCTCCCGATGACGCCGGGTCAGCAAATACATTTGTCACTGACACACCGCTATCGGGAGCAAGCCCCCCTCCCACATAGGTTTTGTGGTGAAGATGGCGCAAAAAAGGCGACCCAAAGGTCGCCTCGTTCAACTGCGCCTCGATCAGAACTCGTGATCAGCGCTGTCCGGGTTCAGGTCGCTGATGCCCAGTTTGCCCGCAGCGGCTTCGATTGAACCGGTCTGCTTGACCAGCGCGGCGATTGCGTCACGCACGATCTGGTTACCCGCATCGTTACCGGCTGCGATCAACTGGTCGTAGTGCTCGCCCTTGGCGGCGTGGTCAACCATCACCTGGATCTTCGCTTCGGTCGCCGCCAGGTCAGCCTTGAGGGCTGTATCGGCCGCCGGGTCGGCTTTCGCGACCAGGGACGACAGGCTCGGGCCGGTCAGCTTGTTGCCGTCGACGCGGGTGTACTCGCCCAGGTAGACGTTGCGGATGCCCTTGGCGTCATAGAAGTGCGAGTTATGCGTGTTGTCGCTGAAGCAGTCCTGCTCGTCTTCCGGCGAGTTGGCCTCCAGGGACACCTTCATGCGTTCGCCTGCCAGCTCGCCGAGGGACAGGCTGCCCATGCCGAACAACATTTTGCGCAGGCCGTCGGTAGCCGGTTCCGACTCCAGGGTGGCGCGGTAGTTGTCTTCGACGTTGGGCTTCCAGTTGCCGACCATTTCCTGCAGGTCGCTGACCAGCAGCTGGGTTACGGCGCGCAGGTAGGTACGACGACGCTCGTTGTGGCCGCCGGTGGCACCGTCACCGGTCATGTAATCCGAGGCCGGGCGGTTCCCGGCGCCTGGACCGGTACCGTTGAGGTCCTGGCCCCAGAGCAGGAATTCGATGGCGTGATAGCCGGTGGCGACGTTGGCTTCGGAACCGCCCAGCTCATTGAGGCTCGCGAGTTTTTCCGGGGTGATCTCCTTGACGTCGACCTTGTCTTCGCCGACCTGGACCTCGGTGTTGGCGATGATGTTGGCGTTGGCGCCTGGATTGCCCAGTGCGTGTTCGTAGGATTTGTCGACATAGTCGATCAGCCCCTCGTCCAGGGGCCAGGCGTTCACCTGGCCTTCCCAGTCGTCGATGATGGTGTTGCCGAAGCGGAACACTTCACTCTGCAGGTAAGGTACGCGCGCAGCGATCCAGGCGGTACGGGCCGCTTTGAGCGTGTCGTCGTTCGGGTTGGCCAGGAAGGTGTCGATGGCGGTCTGCAGGGTTTTCGCGGTGGACTCGGCGTCGCTGTACACCGCAAACACCATGTCTGCGTAATGCGCGACCACGGCCTTGGCGGCAGCCTCGTCGACCTGGCCCGCAGGCGCGGCGGGCGCTGGGGCGGTAGTGCTGGCAGCGGCAGGCGCCTGAGGCGCGGCGGCCTTGTCTTTACCTTCGCCACAACCGGCGAGAGAAATGGCGATAGCCAGCAGACTGGCGGTGGCCAGGGGCATACGAATCATGGCGAACATCCTGCTTCGGTTGTTGATAGGGCGCGCGCGCGGGCGCAAAAGCTGCGACATAATGCGAAAGATTTGCATTTTGTGTAAAGGCTTATACGCGTGAAATATTTGGAATCGTTCGGCCCGCTCAAAGAATCGCCGCGTTATTGCGTTCCGATTGTTTCAAGTAAGCCGCCAACTCCCGGGCCGGCAGCGGTTTGCTGTAGTAGTAACCCTGGCCTTCATGGCAGCCCTCGGAAATGATGTAGGCCTCCTGTTCGGCGGTCTCCACACCTTCGGCAATCACCTGCATGCCCAGGCTTTTGCCCAGTTGGATGATCGCCCGCACGATGGTCGCATCGTCGTCTACGTCCAGCAGGTCCTGGACGAAGCTCTTGTCGATCTTGATCTTGTCCAGCGGCAGGCTTTTGAGGTAACTGAGGGATGAATAACCGGTGCCGAAGTCATCAATGGCGATCAGCGCCCCCGAACGACGCAGGCTCAGCAGGTGTTGGGCCGCGGTGCTGATGTCTTCCATCAGGCCCGTTTCGGTGACTTCCAGCTCCAGGCTGCGCGGCGGCAGGCGGTAAATCTGCATCAGGTTGTTGACCACCCGCGGCAACTCGGTGTGGTGCAACTGCACGGTGGACAGGTTGACCGCCATGCGCAGCTCGGTGAAACCCTGATCATGCCATTCGCGCAGTTGGCGGCACGCCTGGTCAAGCACCCATTCGCCGATGGGAATGATGGTGCCATTCTGCTCCGCCAGCGGGATGAACAGGTCTGGCGGAACCAGGCCGTGTTCCGGGTGCTGCCAGCGAATCAACGCCTCTACACCGACCACGCGCAGGTCGCGATAGCTGATCTGCGGTTGGTACACCAAGTGGAACTGGTCGCGGCTCAAGGCATCGCGCAGGTCTTTTTCCAGCTCACGGCGCCGACGCATTTCGCTGTCGACGCTGGCGATATAGAACTGATAACGGTTGCGCGAGCGGCTTTTGGCCAGGGTCATGGTCTGTTCGGCCTTTTGCAGCAATTTCTCCGTGCTGTCGCCGTCTTCCGGGAACAAGGTGATGCCGATGGTGGCGCGCAAACGAATCTGGTCCTGGTCGAGGGCGAATTCCGCTTCCAGGTCATCCAGGATGCTTTGCGCCAGCTCGGCGGCTTCGTAGGGCTGGTCGATATCGGCTTGCACCAGGGCGAACTGGTCGCCCCCCAGGCGCGCGAGCGCGCCGAGGCGACCACTATGGGCGCGCAAACGATCGGCCAGCGCCAGCAGCAGTTTGTCACCGTTCTGGTAGGTGAATTGTTCGTTGACGCTCTTGAAGTCATCCAACCCCACGCACAACACCGCCACCCGTCGCTGGCGACGGCCGGCATCGGTCAGGATCCTGTCCAGTTGCTCCTGCAACTTCTGGCGGTTCGGCAGGCCGGTGAGAAAGTCATACTGGGCCATGCGCAACAGGCTGGACTCGGCCGCGTGGCGCAGGTGGGTGTTGCGTTCGATGGATTCAAGCAACTGGTTGGCGGTGTTTATCCACAGGCCCAGCTCATTACGTTCATGCCCCTTGAGCTGCGGGATCTTGTGCTCGCTGGGCCGGTCCGGGTTGATCGACGTCAGGTGCTCGATAATCCGCGACAGCGGTTTGGTCAGCAGCCAGTGATACACCAGGTACAGCACCAGGCCCATGGCCAGGGCGCGCAGCACGCCGGAAATAAAGATGATCACTGAGCTGACAATAAAGCCTTCGCCGTAGGTGGCGGTGTCGAGGGTAATGCTCAGGTCGCCGTAGTACTCGCTGTAGGGGCCCTTGCCGACCAGTGCGGTGGTGAAAGTGCGCTCCTGCCCAAGAATCAGGTCGGTCAACCAGCGGCTGGAAGAGTGCTGCAAGGCGCGGCTTTTTTCCGCGAGCATGGTTTCGTTGGGATGACCGATGGACGCGACGCGCACGGCGTCATCCTGGAACAATCCTTCGATCACCTGCATGCCCATTTCGCGGTCCAGGCTATACACGGCCTGGGTCGAGGGGTCGCGAAACATGTCGAGAATACGTTGGGCATCACCGGCCACGGCCTGGCGCGTCTTGTAGGCATCGAACACGATCTGCGCCACGCTCAGCGCTACGCCCACGATCAATGCCGAGAGCAAGACAACCCGTAGCAACTTCACCGACAAGCTGTTTTTGAGTTCCAGCTTCAAAGGGGCATTCCTTGTCTCATGCGGGTGGCCTTCAATATGCCATGAGTATTGGCAATCGGGCGATGGCAGTCAAAGGAACATTGGCGCGCAAGGCGACTTCACACCTGACAGAAAGGAAAAAACCAGAAAAACGGCGGATTCGTTCCGCCGTCTGACTGTTTGACTAACGCGCTGCATGCCAACGGTAGCTTGGCATTTCAAACGCATTGATTAACTGACTGAAAAATCAATCTTCGGCGGTGGCGGTGGCATGTTGTCCTCACCGGGGCGCTCTGGTGCTTTCGCGCCACCTTCATCGCCGCCGCCACCTGCACCACCGGCAAGACCTTTCATCAGGCCGCTGATGAGTTGCATCGCCATCTGCCCGCCTGCTTTTCCGATTTCTTCCATCTTTTTTCTCCAGAAGAGCGCGAGAGGGTTATTCCTCTCACTCAGTGCGTGGCAAATTCCCTTCGGCGAGTTCCACGATTCCAACCAACTCGCTACTTTCCAGCGCCCATGAAAAAGCCCGGCAATCGCCGGGCTCTTTCTACTGCAAGCGTTGCTTAGGCAGTGAAGGTCTTGCCTTCGAACTGCTCGGCCACGAACTTCCAGTTGACCAGGTTCCAGAACGCTTCTACATACTTCGGACGCACGTTGCGGTAGTCGATGTAGTAGGCGTGTTCCCAGACATCGCAGGTCAGCAGCGGGGTGTCGCCGTTGGTCAGCGGGTTGCCTGCGCCGATGGTGCTGGCCAGGGCCAGGGAACCGTCAGCCTTCTTCACCAGCCAGCCCCAACCGGAACCGAAGGTGCCGATGGACGTCTTGCTGAACTCTTCCTTGAACTTGTCGAACGAACCGAACGCAGCGTTGATGGCTTCAGCCAGTGCGCCGGTAGGTTGGCCACCGGCGTTTGGCGCCAGGCAGTTCCAGTAGAACGTGTGGTTCCAGACCTGAGCGGCGTTGTTGAAGATACCGCCCGAGGAAGACTTGACGATTTCTTCCAGGGTCTTGCCTTCGAACTCGGTGCCTGGCACCAGGTTGTTCAGGTTCACGACATAGGTGTTGTGGTGCTTGTCGTGGTGATACTCCAGGGTTTCCTTGGAGATGTGCGGCTGCAGGGCATCGTGTGCGTAGGGCAGCGGCGGCAATTCGAAAGCCATGATGATTCTCCTAATCAGGTCAGTTGCGGTGAGCGCAAGGCCGATCACGGGCGGCCAAACAAGCGCCGGCGAGTCTGTACTCTTTGCGGCGCAAGTTCGGGATCATAGCACCGGGGGTGCGGCAAAACCACGCAACAACTGTGTGGGATAGAGGTTCCAGAGCCTTTTGGAATAAGTTCATGGCGCACTGATTAATTGGTAGGCCACGCTGAACATCATCACGGCCACCAGCAGGTCCAGCAGGCGCCAGGTGCCCGGGCGCGCCAGCCAGGGCGCCAACCACGCCGCGCCGAGGGCCAGTGTTGTGAACCACAGCAACGAAGCGCTGGCGGCGCCCGCTACATACGCGCCCGGTTCGGTTTGCTGCGCGCCCAGTGAGCCGATCAACAGCACGGTGTCCAAGTACACGTGGGGGTTGAGCAGGGTCACCGCCAGGGCGCTGAGCAACACCGCGCGCAATGAGCGCACCTTGAGGTGTGCGCCTTGCTCCAGGCTCTGTTTCGAAAACGCTCGACGCAATGCCAGGGTGCCGTACCACAGCAGGAACGCCGCGCCGCCCCAACGGGCAATGCCCAGCAGCAGCGGGCTTTGCGCCAGCACCGTCGCCAGGCCGAATACGCCGGCTGCCACCAGCAATGCATCACACACCACGCACAACGCGGCCACCGGCAGGTGATGTTCACGGCGCAGGCTTTGCGCCAAGACAAAGGCGTTTTGGCTGCCGATCGCCATGATCAGACCCAGGGACACCAACAGCCCATTCAGATAGCTTTGCCACATAGGGTTTACTCCGCGTCCGCCGCCAATTGGTGCAACACATGCATGGCGCGCTCGGCATCCGCGCGACCGACAAACAGGTGGTCGTGGTAATAACCGGCGATCACGTTGCAACTGATACCGGCCTTACCCAGCGCGCTGGCGAACGCAGCGGTCAGACCCACCGCTTCGAGGGCCGAATGCACATTCAAGGTGATCCATGCCGCCACATAGTCGAAGGCCAGGCCGGCCTGCTCGGCGTGCCGGCGCTCCAGGATCAACGTCAGGCCTTCTGGCTCGCGAAAGCTGCCGATCACCTCGCAACCGGCCGGAATGCGGTGATCGGGCAGGGTGCAGAATACGTAGTCACCGTCATTGAGCTGAGGGCTCATGCTGCGCAACAGGGTTGCCAGGGAAGTTTCGCCAACCATGGAAGGTTCCTTATAAAGAGAAGCGATGCTGGCTATTCTCTGGGTACAGGCTGTATAAGAAAAATCAATATTGCTGATCGCTCATTAGAGAAACTGATGTTCGACTATAAATTGCTTTCCGCGTTGGCGGCCGTAGTGGAACAGGCGGGCTTCGAGCGCGGCGCGCAGGTGCTGGGGCTGTCGCAGTCGGCCGTGTCCCAGCGCATCAAGCTGCTGGAAGCGCGCGTCGGCCAACCGGTACTGGTACGGGCAACGCCGCCGACCCCCACCGATATCGGCCGGCGCTTGCTCAACCATGTGCAACAGGTGCGGCTGCTGGAGCGCGACCTGCAAAGCCAGGTGCCTGCGTTGGACGAAGAAGGCATGCCCGAGCGCTTGCGCATCGCGCTGAATGCCGACAGCCTCGCCACCTGGTGGGCGCTGGCGGTGAGTGATTTCTGCGCCGAACAGCACTTGCTGCTGGACCTGGTGGTAGAGGACCAGACTGTCGGCCTCAAACGCATGCGCGCCGGTGAAGTGGCGGCCTGCATCTGCGCCAGCGAGCGCCCGGTGGCCGGCGCCCGCAGCCTTGTGCTTGGAGCCATGCGTTATCGCGCATTGGCCAGCCCCGCGTTTATCGCGCGGCACTTCCCCGCTGGCGTGCAGGCCGACCAACTGGCCAGTACCCCGGCCCTGGTGTTCGGGCCGGATGATTTCCTGCAACACCGTTACCTGGCTTCGCTCGGGGTGAACGGTGGTTTCGAGCACCATTTATGCCCGTCGTCCGAAGGCTTTATCCGCCTGACGGAAGCCGGCCTGGGCTGGGGCCTGGTACCCGAACTGCAGGTCCGCGACCAACTGCAAAACGGCCTGTTGGTCGAATTGCTGCCAGATAAGCCCATCGACGTGCCGCTGTACTGGCATCATTGGCGCAGCGGCGGGCAACTGTTGGGCCTGTTGACCGAGCATCTGGCACAGGTCTGTGGGCAATGGTTGGTGCCCTATCAGCAGTGACGAGCGTCAAGCTGCAAGCGGCAAGAGAAGAGCTTGCGGACCGTATTTAACTTACAGCTGACAGCTTGAGGCTTGCAGCTGTATCCGTAGGAGACACCATGAAGATTCTGGTCACCGGCGCAAGCGGCTTCATCGGCGGGCGCTTTGCGCGTTTCGCCCTGGAGCAGGGCTTGGACGTGCGGGTCAACGGGCGACGTGCCGAGGGTGTGGAACATCTGGTGCGGCGCGGGGCCGAGTTTATCCAGGGTGATCTTAACGATGCCGACCTGGTGCGCGCGCTGTGCCGTGATGTCGAGGCCGTGGTGCATTGCGCCGGTGCCGTCGGGCTGTGGGGCAAGTATCAGGATTTCCATCAGGGCAATGTGCTGGTCACCGAGAACGTCGTCGAAGCGTGCCTCAAGCAGCGGGTCGGGCGGTTGGTGCATCTGTCCTCGCCCTCCATCTATTTCGATGGGCGCGACCACTTGGGGCTGACCGAAGAGCAAGTGCCCAAGCGCTTCAAGCATCCTTATGCGGCGACCAAATACCTGGCGGAGCAGAAGGTCTTCGGGGCCCAGGAATTCGGTCTGGAAGTGCTGGCCCTGCGCCCGCGTTTCGTCACCGGTGCCGGTGACATGAGCCTGTTCCCGCGCCTGTTGAAAATGCAGCGCAAGAACCGCCTGGCCATCGTCGGTGACGGCCTCAACAAGGTTGATTTCACCAGCGTGCACAACCTTAACGAGGCGCTGCTCAGCAGTTTGCTGGCGCCTGGGTCGGCGTTAGGCAAGGCCTACAACATCAGCAATGGCACGCCGGTGCCGGTGTGGGACGTGGTCAACTACGTGATGCGACAAATGGACCTGCCGCAGGTCACCCGCTATCGCTCCTATGGTTTGTCCTACAGCATGGCGGCTTTGAATGAGGCGTTCTGCGCAATGTGGCCGGGGCGGCCGGAGCCGTCGTTGTCACGCCTGGGCATGCAGGTCATGAACAAAGATTTCACCCTCGACATCAGCCGGGCGCGGCATTATCTCGACTATGAGCCCAAGGTCAGCCTGTGGAGCGCCCTCGACGAGTTCTGTACCTGGTGGAAGGCCCAGGCCCAGGGCCACGCTTAAGCTCACAACCAGCAACACATCGGGAACCGTATTGCCGGTTGCGTGTCGACCCATGCGCCGGGCGCAGGGTTTATACTCGCGCCGCTCGGCTTTCCAGCCGGCCATCTCATTGATTCAGGGTAGATTCATGCGTAACGATGCTAAAGACGACTTCGACAACGTTCCCAGCCTGCGGGCTGATCCCGGGGACGATGATGATTTCGTGCCGACTGCCGCCACCTCGGTGCGCTCGCGGACGACGCCTGTGGTCAAGGTTAAACGGGCCAACACCGGCCCGTTGTGGGCGTTGGTCGGCGCATTGCTGATCGCCTTTGCCGGCCTTGCCTGGTGGAGCTTCCAGCAGATTTCCCTGATGGGCCAGCAACTGGTCGCCACCCAGGAAAGCTTTGCGCGTATCAGCGAAGAAGCGGCGGGGCGCCTGCAGGATATTTCCGGCAAGGTCGTGGCCAGCGAAGCCAATGTGAACAACGGCAGCGAAGCCCTGAAATTGCAGATCAAACAGCTGGAAGCCCAGTTGCTCGAGCAGGGCAAGCAACAAGTGGGCGTGGCCGGCCAAGCCACCGCGCTGGACCAGCGCCTGGCACAGATGAGCGCCAGCACCACTGAGCTTGCGAATGCGAATGCCAAATTGCAGGGCCAGGTGCAGGCCCTGACCGATGCGGTCGCCAGCCTCAAGGCGACACAGGGTGAGACCAAGGACCTGGCTAACGACGTGGCGGCCTTGAAGAAGCAAGGCAATCCGACGGCGGCCATCGCCCGTCTTGAGCAGGACGTGCTGGTACTCAAGAGCGCGCAGGAGAATCAGCCCGTCACCACTGATGCGCCGACCAACAAGGAATTCGACGTGTTCCGCATCCAGACCACGCGCAATATCACGACCTTGCAAAGCCAGGTGCAGAACCTGAATCAACGTCTCAATGCGCCAGCGGCGGCGACGCCACTGGGTCAATGACTTGGTCTGTGAGCTGTGAATGAAATCAAAATTTGGGAGGGGGCTTGCTCCCGATAGCGGTGAGTCGGTCACTAAAATATTGACTGACGCACCGCTATCGGGAGCAAGCCCCCTCCCACATTTGAATCTGTATTAGTTAAGTAAATCTCTGTCGTGCTCAAGTTTGTCACCGTTCGGTGACATTTATCTTCGCCTTCGTTACTTGCCGCTTCCATGCCCTTGTTTAGACTCCGGCCACCCATAAAAAATAACAAGGGCTACCCATGACCATGCAACCACTGCCTGCCAGCAGTTGGCTGAACGCACCTGCCCATCACGCCTGGCTCGCGGCCGAAGGCCAGCGTTTGCTGTCATTTGCCAAGGCTTCGCGCCTGCCGCACGGCTTTGGCAACCTCGACGAGCGAGGTCAGCTGCCGGCCGATGCCCATGCCGAAACCATGAACACTGCCCGTATGACCCACAGCTTCGCCATGGCCCACGCCATGGGGCTGCCCGGTTACGCCGAGCTGGTAGCCCACGGCGTCGCGGCCCTCAGTGGCCCGTTGCACGATAGCGAACACGGTGGCTGGTTCGCCGCGCCCGATGCCATCGATGGCAATACTGGCAAGGCCGCTTACCTGCATGCCTTCGTCGCCCTGGCCGCCAGCTCGGCGGTGGTGGCCGGTGCCCCCGGTGCACACACCCTGTTGAACGATGCGGTCCATATCATCGACCAGTTCTTCTGGAGCGAAGAGGAGGGCGTGATGCTCGAATCTTTCGCTCGCGATTGGAGCGGCGTCGAAGCCTATCGCGGCGCCAACAGCAACATGCACGCCACTGAAGCGTTCCTCGCCCTGGCCGATGTCACCGGTGACACGCGCTGGCTGGACCGCGCGTTGCGTATCGTCGAGCGCGTTATCCACACCCACGCCGCCGGTAGCCACTTTATGGTGATCGAGCACTTCGACGCCCAGTGGAAGCCTTTGCCCGCTTACAATGAAGACAACCCCGCCGACGGTTTCCGTCCCTACGGCATCACCCCCGGCCATGGCTTCGAATGGGCGCGGCTGGTACTGCACCTGGAGGCCGCGCGCCTGCAAGCCGGGCTGTTCACGCCGGACTGGTTGGTGAGCGATGCCCAAGGGCTGTTTGCCAGCGCCTGCGACTATGCCTGGGCCGTGGATGGTGCGCCGGGCATTGTCTACACCCTGGACTGGAACAACCGCCCGGTCGTTCGCGAACGCCTGCACTGGACCCATGCCGAAGCCAGCGCTGCGGCCCAGGCGCTGCTCAAGCGTACCGGTGAGTTGCATTATGAAATCTGGTACCGGCGGTTTTGGGAGTTTTGCGAAACCCATTTCATCGACCGGCTCCATGGCAGTTGGCACCACGAACTCAGCCCGCACAACCAGCCCGGCAGCAAAATCTGGGCGGGCAAACCGGACCTGTACCATGCCTGGCAAGCCGTCGTGTTGCCGGCGCTACCCTTGGCACCCAGCCTGGCCAGTGCATTGGGCAGCGGACGCTATGTCACCAAGTGGTGACATTTGTACGTCCCTTTGTTACCTGCGCCCGGAAAATCCCTGTTTAAACTCCGTGCAGCGCAAGCTCTAGACTTGCATGCATAACAACAAGAAAAGGTATTCAGATGAACGCGATTAATCGCCTCGCCGTAGCTATTTCCGTTGCCTCGTTGTTTCCCCTCAGTGCATTTGCCGCCGACTCGAAAGGGACGGTTGAAGTGGTGCATTGGTGGACCTCGGGCGGTGAAAAAGCGGCTGTCGATGTCTTGAAGGCTCAAGTCGAGAAAGACGGCTTCACCTGGAAAGACGGCGCTGTTGCAGGTGGTGGCGGTGCCACTGCAATGACCGTGCTGAAGAGCCGTGCGGTCGCCGGCAACCCACCTGGCGTTGCCCAGATCAAAGGCCCGGACATCCAGGAATGGGCGTCCACCGGCCTGCTCGACACCGACGTGCTCAAAGACGTCGCCAAAGAAGAAAAATGGGACTCCCTGCTCGACAAGAAAGTCTCCGATACCGTGAAATACGACGGTGACTACGTCGCCGTACCGGTCAACATCCACCGCGTGAACTGGCTGTGGATCAACCCGGAAGTCTTCAAGAAAGCCGGCATCACCAAGAACCCCACCACCCTCGAAGAATTCTACGCCGCCGGCGACAAGCTGAAAGCGGCGGGCTTCATTGCGCTCGCTCACGGCGGCCAGCCTTGGCAGGACAGCACCGTGTTCGAGGCGGTGGTGCTCTCGGTGATGGGTGCCGATGGCTACAAGAAAGCCCTGGTCGACCTGGATAACGGCGCACTGACTGGCCCGGAAATGGTCAAGTCGCTGACCGAGCTGAAGAAAGTCGCGACCTATATGGACGTTGACGGCAAAGGCCAGGATTGGAACCTCGAAGCCGGTAAAGTCATCAACGGCAAGGCCGGCATGCAGATCATGGGTGACTGGGCCAAGTCCGAATGGACCGCCGCCAAGAAAGTCGCCGGCAAGGACTACGAGTGCGTAGCCTTCCCGGGCACCGACAAAGCCTTCACCTACAACATCGACTCCCTGGCGGTGTTCAAGCAGAAAGACGAAGGCACTGCCGCTGGCCAGCAGGACATCGCCAAAGTCGTGCTGGGTGAAAACTTCCAGAAAGTGTTCAGCATCAACAAGGGTTCGATCCCTGTGCGCAACGACATGCTGAACAAAATGGATTCGTACGGTTTCGACTCCTGCGCCCAGACGGCGGCCAAGGACTTCCTGACCGATGCCAAGACCGGTGGCCTGCAGCCAAGTATGGCGCACAACATGGCCACCACCCTGGCGGTACAAGGTGCGTTCTTTGACGTGGTCACCAACTACATCAACGATCCGAAAGCCGACCCGGCCGACACCGCCAAGAAATTGGGCGCTGCGATCAAGTCTGCGAAGTAACACGCTCTAAAAGCGCTTTTCTGTAGGAGCGAGCTTGCTCGCGAAAAACTCAAGGTCACCGCGTTCATCCCTGATGCCCGCGTCATCGTTGAAGACTTTCGCGAGCAAGCTCGCTCCTACAGGGGAGCGCCATGGTTTCACCTGTCAGTCCTTTTCCTTGTATTGGATTTTCCCATGAGTTCTGTTGCTGTGTTCAGCAAGGCCTCGCCGTTCGATGCACTGCAGCGCTGGCTCCCTAAACTGGTGCTGGCGCCGAGCATGTTCATCGTGCTGGTGGGCTTTTATGGCTACATCCTGTGGACGTTCGTGCTGTCGTTCACCACCTCCACCTTCCTGCCCAGCTACAAGTGGGCTGGCCTGGCGCAATACGAGCGGTTGTTCGACAACGATCGTTGGTGGGTAGCGAGCAAGAACCTCGCCGTGTTCGGCGGGATGTTCATCGGTATCACCCTGGTGATCGGCGTGCTGCTGGCGATTTTCCTCGACCAGAAAATCCGTCGTGAAGGTTTCATTCGCACCATTTACCTGTACCCGATGGCGCTCTCGATGATCGTCACCGGTACCGCCTGGAAATGGCTGCTCAACCCGGGCATGGGCCTGGACAAATTATTGCGCGATTGGGGTTGGGAAGGCTTCCGTCTCGACTGGCTGATCGACCCTGATCGCGTGGTCTACTGCCTGGTGATCGCCGCCGTGTGGCAAGCCTCGGGCTTTATCATGGCGATGTTCCTGGCGGGCTTGCGGGGCGTCGATCAGTCGATCATCCGCGCCGCGCAGATCGACGGCGCGAGCCTGCCACGCATCTATTGGAGCGTGGTGCTGCCAAGCCTGCGTCCGGTGTTCTTCAGTGCGGTGATGATCCTGGCGCACATTGCGATCAAGAGCTTCGACCTGGTGGCGGCCATGACCGCTGGCGGCCCGGGCTATTCCTCCGACCTGCCGGCCATGTTCATGTACTCGTTCACCTTCAGTCGCGGCCAGATGGGCATGGGCTCGGCCAGTGCAATCCTGATGCTCGGTGCGATCCTCGCGATCATCGTGCCGTACCTGTATTCCGAGCTGAGGACCAAGCGTAATGACTAGTCTCGCCGCTAAACCTGCCATCAGCCTGAGTCGCATCGCGATCTACGCGGTGCTGATCCTTGCGGTGCTGCTGTACCTGGTGCCGCTGGTGGTGATGCTGCTCACCAGTTTCAAGACGCCTGAAGACATCAGCACCGGCAACCTGCTGAGCTGGCCGACCGTGGTCAGCGGCATTGGCTGGGTCAAGGCCTGGGCCACCGTGGACGGTTACTTCTGGAACTCGATCAAGATCACCGTGCCCGCTGTGCTGATCTCCACGGCCATCGGTGCGTTGAACGGCTACGTGCTGTCGTTCTGGCGCTTTCGCGGTTCGCAGCTGTTCTTCGGCCTGTTGCTGTTCGGCTGCTTCCTGCCGTTCCAGACCGTGCTGCTGCCGGCGTCGTTCACCCTCGGCAAGATGGGCCTGGCCAGCACCACCACCGGCCTGGTGTTCGTGCATGTGGTCTACGGCCTGGCGTTCACCACGCTGTTCTTCCGTAACTACTACGTGAGCATTCCGGATGCGTTGATCAAGGCGGCCCGCCTGGACGGTGCCGGTTTCTTCACCATCTTCCGTCAGATCATTCTGCCGATGTCGACGCCGATCATCATGGTCTGCCTGATCTGGCAGTTCACCCAGATCTGGAACGATTTCCTGTTCGGTGTGGTGTTCTCCAGCGGCGACTCGCAGCCCATCACGGTAGCGCTGAACAACCTGGTCAACACCAGCACCGGGGCCAAGGAATATAACGTGGATATGGCGGCGGCGATGATCGCCGGGCTGCCGACCCTGCTGGTCTATGTGATCGCAGGCAAGTATTTCGTGCGCGGCCTGACGGCCGGCGCGGTCAAGGGGTAATCATGGCTACGCTTGAACTTCGCAATGTAAACAAGACCTATGGCGCCGGCCTGCCCGACACCTTGAAGAACATCGAACTGTCGATCAAGGAAGGTGAGTTCCTGATCCTGGTCGGCCCGTCGGGGTGCGGTAAGTCCACGTTGATGAACTGCATCGCCGGCCTTGAGACCATCTCCGGCGGCGCGATCATGATCGGTGATCAGGACGTGAGCGGCATGAGCCCCAAGGACCGTGACATCGCCATGGTGTTCCAGTCCTACGCGCTGTACCCGACCATGAGCGTGCGCGAGAACATCGAGTTCGGCCTGAAGATCCGCAAGATGCCCCAGGCCGACATCGACGCCGAAGTCGCGCGCGTAGCCAAGCTGCTGCAGATCGAACACTTGCTCAACCGCAAGCCGGGCCAGCTGTCCGGTGGCCAGCAACAGCGCGTGGCGATGGGCCGGGCCTTGGCGCGTCGGCCGAAGATCTACCTGTTCGACGAACCGTTGTCGAACCTTGACGCCAAGCTGCGCGTCGAGATGCGCACCGAAATGAAGCTGATGCACCAGCGCCTGAAAACCACCACCGTCTACGTGACCCACGACCAGATCGAAGCAATGACCCTGGGCGACAAAGTGGCGGTGATGAAGGACGGCATCATCCAACAATTTGGTACGCCGAAAGAAATTTACAACGACCCGGCCAACTTGTTTGTGGCAAGCTTTATCGGTTCACCTCCCATGAACTTCGTACCTTTGCGTCTACAACGCAAGGACGGTCGCCTGGTGGCGCTGCTCGACAGCGGCCAGGCCCGTTGCGAGCTGCCGCTGAGTATGAATGACGCTGGGTTGGAAGACCGCGATGTGATCCTGGGTCTGCGCCCGGAGCAGATCGTGCTGGCGGCGGGCGAGGGCAATGGTGCTTCGAGCATTCGTGCCGAAGTCCAGGTAACCGAGCCCACCGGCCCGGACACCCTGGTGTTCGTGCAGCTCAATGACACCAAGGTCTGCTGCCGTCTGGCGCCGGACGTGGCACCGCAGGTCGGCGAGACCCTGACCCTGCAGTTCGACCCGGCCAAGGTATTGCTGTTCGATGCCGCGACCGGTGAGCGATTGGGCACCGTTGCTGCATTGCCGGCACAGGGGCATGCCGGCAATGTGACCCAGTTCAAAGGTCGTTAATCGAGATAACTGGTTGTTTTAATTAAAAAATGTAACCCGCGTTAGATAAAAACAGTTTAATAACAATAAAGACGAGGATGTAGGGATGAAAAAGCAACACAACAACACCCGGCTGTTCTGCCAACTGTCAGCAGCAGCAGCCCTTGTATTGTCCGCCAATGCGATGGCGGCCGATGCGTTCAGCGCCGATTCCAAGTGGATGACCGGCGATTGGGGCGGCGAGCGTACCAAGCTGATCGAGCAGGGTATCGACATCAAGGCCGACTACGTAGGTGAGATGGGCTACAACGCCCACGGTGGCTACAACGATGACAAGACCGGCCGTTACTCCGACCAGTTCGGTCTGGGCGTGGCGCTGGACCTGCAAAAACTGTGGGGCTGGGATAACACCCAGGCCAAGATCCAGTTCACCAACCGTAATGGCCAGAACATCTCCAATGACCGTATTGGCGATCCGCGCGCCGGCACCTTGAGTTCGTCTCAGGAAGTGTATGGCCGTGGCCACATGGTGCGTCTGACCCAGTTCTGGGTTCAGCACCAGATGTTCGACAACAAACTGGACGTGAAACTCGGCTACTTCGGTGAAGGCGAAGACTTCAACACCTTCCCGTGCGACTTCCAGAACCTGTCGTTCTGCGGCTCCCAGGTCGGTAACTACGTAAACACCTGGTACAACTGGCCAGTCGCCCAGGCCGCTATCCGCGTGAAGTACAACATCACGCCTGAGCTGTATGCGCAGATTGGTGCCTACAACCAGAACCCGTCGCAACTTGAGCACGGTAACGGCTTCAAACTCAGCGGCAGCGGTACCAAAGGCACCGTGATTCCGGTGGAGTTGGTCTGGTCGCCGAAGGTCAACAACCTGCCGGGCGAATACCGTGTGGGTTACTACAAAAGCGCTGCCGATGCGTCTGACGTACGCGAAGACGTCAACGGCAACGATGCCGCCACTACTGGCGCCGCCTACCGTACCCACAGCAGCAAGAAAGGCTACTGGTTCGTTGCGCAACAGCAACTCACCACGCATAACGGCGACGCTACCCGTGGCCTGAACATCGCCGCCAACGCGACCTTCCACGACAAGGAAACCAACCTGGTCGACAACTACCAGTCGTTGATGCTGGTGTACAAAGGCCCCTTCGACGCGCGTCCAAAAGATGACGTCGGCATTGGCGTCGCTCGCCTGCATGTCAACGATGACGTGAAGAAGAACTCTCAACTGCTCAACGCCGCCAATGGTGTGAGCGACTATGACAATCCGTTCTACACGCCCATTCGTGAGACTGAGTACAACGTCGAACTCAACTACGGTTTCCACGTCACCAACTGGCTGACCGTGCGTCCGAACCTGCAATACGTTGTCCAGCCGGGTGGCGTGGACAAAGTCGACAACGCGTTGGTAGCGGGCCTGAAAATCCAGTCTACGTTCTAACGCTGTTGCGATAAGCTCCTTCTCTCTGTGCGCATTTTGCGGGTAGCCATGGCTATCCGCTTTTTTTTGGGTGGCACTGTGATATTCGGAACCTGTGCACATGCATGAGCAACCGCTGCAACGTTTTTTCAAATCCTTGCGCGAGCGTCCGGTGTTCGCCTGGGAGCGCTTCCAGATGCGTGACGTGTTGGTGATCGACCATCCGCTGTGCCAGGCGGTGTTCAGTCGCCAGGGCGCGCAATTGCTGCACTTTCAGCCCACCGGCCAGAAACCCTGGCTGTGGTGCGCCGCCAAGTGGCCGCAAGTCGGTGCCATCCGGGGTGGCGTGCCGGTGTGCTGGCCGTGGTATGGCCGTCACCCCAGCGAAAACGCGTGGCCTTCCCACGGTTGGGCGCGCTTGATCGATTGGAAACTGCTCGACAGCAGCACCGAAGACGATGGCGTGCGCCTGCACTGGCAGCTGCAGTTGTGTGACTGGCAGGTGGACCTGCACGCGCATTTGGGTGAAACCCTGGAATTGCGCCTGAGCACCGAGCATCAAGATGAGCTGCCGTGCCAGTTGAGCCACGCTTTGCACGCCTACTGGCGTATCGGTCACGTTGACGAGGTAGCGCTGTCTGGGCTCGACGGCGCGCAAGGTTATGACCAGCTCAACCGCCAGGCTTGCCAGCAGGAAGGCGAGCTGCGGGTGGATGGCGGCTGCCAGCGGGTGTTCCAGCATGAGGGTGAGTTGCACCTCAAGGATCATGCGTGGCAGCGGGAACTGTGTATCGACACCGGCGACAGCGCCGACACCGTGGTGTGGCATCCCGGCAGCCGGCCGTTGCTGGGTGTGAGCTTCAACGAGGCGTCGGGGTTTGTGTGCGTGGAGTCGGCGATGGCCGGGGCGAGCCTGGCGCCGGGGGAGAGGGCGCATTTGAGTCTGCAGGCTCGGGCTGGGATTTAGTGGTGCTGCTGTGATCGTTCCCACGCTGCGCGTGGGAAAGCAGCCCTTGACGCTCCGCGTCTGCTTTTGATGCCGTGACGCGGAGCGTCACAAGAGGCATTCCCACGCGGAGCGTGGGAACGATCAGGCTCAGTTGAACTCATCCCCCACCGGATACCGGCTGTCATTCAAGCTCTCTTTGATCTTGCGCAAATGCGGCTGGAAATCCACTCCGCGGCGTAATGTCATCCCGGTCGCCAGCACATCCAGCACCGTCAGCTGAATGATCCGCGAGGTCATCGGCATGTAGATATCGGTGTCTTCCGGCAGCGGAATGTTCAGGCTCACCGTGCTGGCCTTGGCCAGTGGTGAGTTCTCGGCCGTTACGCCCAGCACCGACGCGCCGTTTTCCCGCGCGATACGCGCCACTTCCACCAGCTCACGGGTACGCCCGGTGTAGGAAATGATCACGAACAACTCACCGGTATGCGCCACTGAGGCGATCATGCGTTGCATCAGCACGTCGGCGTGGGCGGTCACCGCCAGGTTGAAACGGAAGAACTTGTGCAGCGCGTCCATGGCCACCGGGGCCGAGGCGCCCAGGCCGAAGAAGTGGATCTGCCGCGCCTGGATCAACAGATCCACGGCCTTGCTGATCAGGGCCGGGTCGAGGGCCTGGCAGGCACTGTCCAGGGACGCGATGGCGCTGCCGAAGATCTTCTGGGTGTAGGCCTCCGGGTTATCATCGGCTTCCACTGCGCGGCTGACATACGCCGCGCCACTGGCCAGGCTTTGCGCCAACTGCAATTTAAGTTCAGGGTAACCACTGACGCCGAACGAACGGCAGAAGCGGTTGACCGTCGGTTCACTGACCGAAGCGGCTTGGGCGAGGGCAGCGATCGAGAAGCGGGTGGCCTGCTGCGGGTTGAGCAGGATGACCTCGGCGACTTTTTTCTCGGCCTTGTTCAATTCTTCGAGGCGGTTCCGGATCTGTTCCAGAAGATTTCGCACGCGGTCCATTCAGTCTTTCCTTCGGGCGACGATGCAAATAAAAAGGCGGTAACCAGTCAATGAGTGGCTTTTCACGGTGGCCTATCCTACTGAGGGTAGCCGAACACCACCACTCGCAATGCGTATTTGCGGAAAATGTTGTGGTTATTACTACATTTTTCCTTGAGTGATGCCTTGAAAAAAGGTATTTGTAGCTTAACTTGATAAAAGAACAAACATCATGCCTTTGATAACCGTAGAACCCTGCACCTTTGCCCTGTTTGGCGCCTTGGGTGATCTGGCGCTGCGCAAGTTATTTCCTGCCCTCTATCAACTCGATGGCGCCGGCCTGCTGCACGATGACACGCGCATCCTGGCCCTGGCCCGCGAAGCCGGTTCCGAGCAGCAGCACCTGGCCCATATCGAAACCGAACTGCGCAAATACGTCGGCAAGGAGCTGGACGAAGCCGTGGCCCAGCGTTTCCTGGCGCGCCTGGCGTATGTGCATGTCGACTTCATGAAGGCCGACGACTACGTCGCCCTTGCCGAAAAGGTCGGTAGCGAACAGCGCCTGATCGCCTACTTCGCCACCCCGGCCGCCGTGTATGGCGCGATCTGCGAAAACCTGTCCAAGGTCGGCCTGGCGGAAAACACCCGCGTCGTGCTGGAAAAGCCGATTGGTTCGGACCTGGAATCCTCGCGCAAGGTCAACGACGCCGTCGCGCAGTTTTTCCCGGAAAACCGCACCTACCGTATCGACCACTACCTGGGCAAAGAAACCGTCCAGAACCTGATCGCCTTGCGTTTCGCCAACAGCCTGTTCGAAACCCAATGGAACCAGAACTACATTTCCCACGTGGAAATCACCGTGGCCGAGCAGGTTGGCATCGAGGGCCGTTGGGGCTACTTCGACAAGGCTGGCCAACTGCGCGACATGATTCAGAACCACCTGCTGCAGCTGCTGTGCCTGATCGCCATGGACCCGCCGGCCGATCTGTCTGCCGACAGCATTCGCGACGAGAAGGTCAAGGTGCTCAAGGCCCTGGCGCCAATCAGCCCGGAAGGCCTGACCACCCAGGTGGTGCGCGGCCAGTACATTGCCGGCTACAGCGCCGGTAAAGCCGTGCCGGGGTACCTGGAAGAAGAGAATTCCAACACCCAGAGCGACACCGAGACCTTCGTCGCCCTGCGGGCCGATATTCGCAACTGGCGTTGGGCCGGGGTGCCGTTCTACCTGCGTACCGGCAAGCGCATGCCGCAAAAGCTGTCGCAGATCGTCATCCACTTCAAGGAACCGTCCCACTATATCTTCGCCCCCGAGCAGCGCTTGCAGATCAGCAACAAGTTGATCATCCGCCTGCAGCCGGACGAAGGTATTTCCCTGCGTGTGATGACCAAGGAGCAGGGCCTGGACAAGGGCATGCAACTGCGCAGCGGGCCGCTGCAACTGAATTTTTCCGACACTTATCGCAGCGCACGGATTCCCGATGCCTACGAGCGGTTGTTGCTGGAAGTGATGCGCGGCAATCAGAACCTGTTTGTTCGCAAAGATGAAATTGAAGCCGCGTGGAAGTGGTGTGACCAGTTGATCGCTGGGTGGAAAAAATCCGGTGATGCGCCCAAGCCGTATGCGGCGGGGTCCTGGGGGCCGATGAGCTCGATTGCACTGATCACGCGGGATGGGAGGTCGTGGTATGGCGATATCTGAATTGAAACTGCCTCAGGGCGTTGCTGCCCATGAGTACCGTACGCCCGTGCTGTTGGCGGACGGCCTGGCCAATGACGTGGCCGAACAATTGCGCGCGGCTATCAGCGCCCGTGGCGCGGCCACCCTGGTGGTGTCCGGTGGCCGCAGCCCGGTGGCGTTCTTCCAGAACCTGGCCAGGCAAGCCCTGGACTGGTCCAAGGTCACGGTCACCCTGGCCGACGAGCGTTGGGTGCCGGTGGAGCACGCCGACAGCAATGCCGGCTTGTTAAAGCAGCACCTGCTGCAGGGCCCGGCGGCCAAGGCGAAATTCTTGAGCCTGTACAGCGCGGCCGCCAACCTTGAAGAGGCGGCCGAGCAGGCTGATCGCCTGCTGGCCGAACTGCCGGCGATCGATGTGCTGGTGCTGGGCATGGGCGATGACGGCCACACCGCATCGCTGTTTCCCAACAGCCCGAACCTCGCCCAAGCGTTGCAGGCCGACGGCACCCGCCGTTGCTGGCCAATGCTGGCGCCGACCGTGCCGCACCAGCGCCTGACCATGAGTCGTGCATTGCTGGCCACGGCCCACTACACCGTGCTGTCGATTTCCGGCAGTTCGAAGTTGACTACCTTGAGCGCCGCGCTGGCCGGTGACGATGTCGCCGCCATGCCGATTCGCGCGTTTTTGCAACCTACTTTAGAGATTTACTGGTGCCCATGAGCCAAGGATCAGCCGCTATGAAAAGCCCTCAACCGACCGTGTCCATGGCGGATAAAGTTGCCCTGATCGACAGCCTCTGCGCCAAGGCGCGGATCCTGCCGGTGATCACCATCGCCCGCGAACAGGACATCCTGCCTCTGGCCGATGCCCTGGCTGCCGGTGGCCTGACCGCCCTGGAAGTGACCCTGCGTTCCGAGTTCGGCCTCAAGGCCATCCAGGTATTGCGCGAGCAGCGCCCTGAGCTGTGCACCGGTGCCGGCACTGTGCTGGACCGTCATATGCTCGAAGCGGCAGAAGTGGCCGGCTCGCAGTTCATCGTCACCCCCGGCATCACCCGCGACCTGCTGGAAGCCTCGGTGCACAGCCCGATCCCGCTGCTGCCTGGCATCAGCAATGCCTCCGGCATCATGGAAGGCTATGGCCTGGGCTATCGCCGCTTCAAGCTGTTCCCGGCGGAAGTCAGCGGCGGCGTGGCGGCGATCAAGGCCCTCGGTGGCCCGTTCGGCGAAGTGAAATTCTGCCCGACCGGTGGCGTCGGTCCGGCCAACATCAAAAGCTACATGGCGTTGAAAAACGTGATGTGCGTGGGCGGTAGCTGGATGCTTGATCCTGAGTGGGTCAAGAACGGCGACTGGGCGCGTATCCAGGAAGTCACCGCCGAGGCGCTGGCGCTGCTGGACTGATCTGATTCATCGAATCGTTGTTGCTGTGCTTAACGGCATTTTTGCGGTGCACTTGGTCGGTGTACCGCTTTTTTTGCCTGTAGAAAACCTGGAGCACTCCACAAAACCAATGTGGGAGGGGGCTTGCTCCCGATAGCAGTGGTTCAGTCAATACATGTGCTGACTGATACACCGCCATCGGGAGCAAGCCCCCTCCCACAGTTTAATCTGTGTTGAGCTGGGTAATCGCATGCACCAACACATTGATGTCCGTAGCCGTAGTCACCAACCCCGGCGTCACTCGAATACAGGTGCCAAACGCCGCGCCTGAGCGTGTCGTGGTGAACAAGTCATACTCCTTGAGCAACCTGTCGACCATCACCTGCTGATCGCGCCCAATGAACTTGAACGCGGTAATCCCGCAATACAGCCTCGGATCATCCGGCGTCAGCACCTCAATTCCCGGCACAGCCCGCACCTGGTTCACCCACAGATTGCGCAGGTAATTGACCCGTGCGCCCTTGGCCGCCGCGCCGCCCAGTTGCCGGTGTTCTTCAAACACCAACGGCAGGCTCATCAGTGCCGGAAAGTTAGGTGTGCTGTAGGACGTACGCGCGCGTACATCCGTGGCGGGGTAGTGGAATTCACCCATGTCCGGGTCGATATCCGCTAGGCGCTCGGGGGCGATGTAGAGAAAGCCCAGGGTCAGCGGGGCGCCGATCCATTTGTGCAAGTTGAAGCCGGCGAACTGAATGCCCAACTCGGCCAGGTTGAAATCGATCTGGCCGAGGGCGTGGGCGCCGTCGAGGATTACATCAACATCCTGTTCACGCGCAGCCTTGGCAATCGCCGCCACCGGCATCACCAGGCCGGTGCGGTGCGTGACATGGGTCAGCGCCATCAGCTTCAAGCGCGGGTACTGATTGAAAGTATCGCGATAAGTCTGCACCAGGCTGTCGAAACTGGCCGGGTGAGCGTGGGAAATCTCGATCACTTCAACGCCGCGCATGCCGGCCAGCCAGCGCATCGCGCCTTTGACCGTGTCGTACTCCAGGTCACTGATCAGCACCTGGTCGCCGGGTTGCAGGCGGTTGTAGTTGCGGATCAGCGACTGCAAGGCTTCGGTGGCGTTGCGGGTGAAGGCCACCGAGTTGGGGTCCGCATCGATCAAAGCGGCCAGTTGGCGACGAATCTCGAGATTTTCCCCTTGCTCGAAACGCTGACGCACGTACACCGAGTTGCTGCGATTGATGAAGGCAACGTGTTCCAGGTACTGGGCCTGGACTGCACGGCTCATGCGCCCGAAGTAGCCGTTTTCCAGATTGATCGGGCCCGGCTCCAGCTCATAGCGCTGGGCGATGGCCTGCCAGTGACGTTCGTTGTTTGCATTCCTTGGCATGGCGAGGCTCTTAATTAATGGCGAGGGGCGGGTTTACCGTGTTTAACGCGCAGCGGTTCAAGCAATTCGGCCAAACCGTTGTGGTCGATTTCCTGCATCAGTGCCAGTAAGCCGCCCAGTTCCCCGTGGGGAAAACCTTCACGGGCGAACCAGTTCAGGTACGGGCCTGGCAAGTCGGCGATGATCCGCCCTTTGTATTTGCCGAAGGGCATTTCGCGGGTGATCAGCAATTCGAGTTTTTCGGGGTTCATGGGCTTCAGCGTTTGATTCGATAGCGGGAAAAATACAGGCATTCTGCATGAAGGCCAAATGACAGATCATGCAAATAACGTCGATACAGATGGTTCAATAATTCGTAAGTCATTGAAATAAAACAAATAAGTAATTTTTCAAAACCTGGCACGAGCGCTGCAATCATTAAGACAACTTTCTCAACCCACATAAGGAATTGAAAAATGACTGACATCAATAAAGAATCCATCTCCGTACTGAACGACCTGATCGAAACCAGCATCGACGGCCAAAAGGGTTTCCAGGAGTGCGCTGAAGACATCAAGCACCCAGAGCTCAAAGCCCTGTTCGTCAAGCGTTCCGCCGATTGCGCCACTGCTGCCGCCGAGCTGAAAACTGCCGTGCGTGCCCTGGGTGGCGACCCGGAAGACACCGGCAGCATGGCCGGTGCGCTGCATCGCGGTTGGGTTGACGTAAAATCGATGGTGACCGGTAAGGACGAAGAGTCCGTGCTGAACGAAGCCGAGCGCGGTGAAGACCACGCATTGAAGGCTTACAAGGAAGCGATCGAGAAGATCAACAAGCACAACCTGCTGGGCATTCGTGACCTGGTTGAACGTCAGTACCACGGCGTGCAGCGCAACCACGACCAGGTTAAAGCCCTGCGTAACCAGGCTCGCGCTCAGTCGTAAGCCCTGGGTTGTACATGCTGTAAAAACAATGTGGGAGGGGGCTTGCTCCCGATAGCGGTCAACCAGTCAATGAATTCAGTGGCTGGAAGATCGCCATCGGGGGCAAGCCCCCTCCCGCATTTGTATTGCGTCATTTTCAGCCAATGCTGATTGGCGGCAGTTCGGTCAAGGTCACTACTTGCTGCTTGCGAGGAGCAAGAATCTCCGCTTCGCCATCCACTACCAACTCATCGCGCTGGTTGAACACGCGCGTGGCAATGCGTACACGGAACTTGGGCAGCTTCTCCAGGATTTCCAGGCGCACGGTCAGGGTGTCGCCGATCTTGACCGGCTTTTGAAAGCTCATCTGCTGGCCGATATAAATCGTGCCCGGGCCGGGCAGTTCGCAGGCTACCGCCGCGCTGATCAGCGCACCGCTGAACATGCCATGGGCGATACGCTCCTTGAACATGGTCGCCTTGGCATACTCGGCATCAAGGTGCACCGGGTTGTGATCGCCAGACATGGCGGCGAACAACTGGATATCGCGTTCTTCGACAGTCTTGCTGAAGCTGGCGGTCTGGCCGACTTCTAGGGCCTCGTAGGGGGTATTGGTTACCTGGGTCATCTAAACGTGCATCCTGTGGCTAATCGATAATTTAATTGGCTGATTTTAAACGAAAAATTATTCGCAGCGGGTGGGCCTGCGCACTGTCAGGGCGTGATCGAGCCATGTCAGCACATCCGCGGTGACGTCGTCGCGGTTGGTTTCGTTGAACACTTCATGACGTGCCTGCGGGTAGAGCGTCAATTGCAGGTGCTGGCAGCCCGCGTCGCGCAGGGCATGGGCCAGGCTTTTGAGACGCTTGCCTTCACTCACCGGATCACATTCGCCGCCGATTATCAGAATTGGCAGGCCCGGATCGATCTGCGCGAGATTGGACGCTTTGCTGATTTGCTGCAAGCCGCCGAGCAGATCGACCCACAGCTGGTTGGTGCAGCGGAAACCGCAAAGCGGGTCATGAATGTATTGGTCGACTTCAACCGGGTCGCGGCTGAGCCAGTCGAAGGCGGTGCGATTGGGTTTGAACGCTTTGTTGAAGGAGCCGAACGATAGAAAGTCAATCAATGCACTACGCCCGCGCAAACCCTGGCGCGCGCGTTCGGTACGGGCAATCGCCCGTGCCGCGCGATACAACGCCACCGGCTGGAAATTCGAACCGCTGAGTATCGCCCCATGCAGGCTGGCGCTGTGATGCAGCAGATAGGCCTGAGCGATATAGCTGCCCATGCTGTGGCCGAGCAAAATAATCGGCAGCCCCGGTTGCTGCTGGCCGATGTGCTGGTTAAGGCTGGCCAGGTCGCCCACCACTTTGTTCCAGCCATCCTCTTCGGCGTACAGCCCCAAGGTGCCTTCGTCGGCGGTACGGCCATGGCCACGTTGGTCCAGCGCATACACACCATAGCCAGCGCCGCACAACGCCTGCGCCAGGCGCCCATAGCGGCCGCTGTGCTCGGCCATGCCATGGGACAGCATCACCAGGGCCCTGGGGGGCTCGGCGGGCATCCATTGATTGACGTACAGGCGGCTGTGGTCGTTCGCGGTCAGCCAGAAAGTGCTGTGGTTCATGGCGGTTCCTTTGCGCAGGGTCGTTGCAGTGTATAGCTCATCGGGTGGGGGGCGGGGTATCTGCCTGCGCCTCAGCAACAAGATTCATACAATCAATGACACAGTTCAGTGTATTGCCTGTTTGGTCATTACTGCTAACGTCCTCAAAGCTCCGCTCTTTGTAGCTGCATAGAAAAGCGGCCGGACACACTCAGGTAAAGAGGACAAGAATAATGCAACCTGATTTTTGGAATGACAAACGCGCGGCGGGTGTGCCCAACGCCATCGACCTTACTGCCTATCGGTCAGTGATCGAAGTCTTCGAGCGTTCCTGCAAGACCTTTGCCGACCGTCCGGCGTTCAGCAACATGGGCATTACCCTGACCTACGCCGAGCTTGAGCGCCAGAGTGCGGCGTTCGCCGGTTACCTGCAGCAGCACACCGACCTCAAGCCCGGCGAGCGCATCGCGGTACAGATGCCCAACGTGTTGCATTACCCGATTGCGGTTTTTGGCGCACTGCGCGCCGGGCTGATCGTGGTCAATACCAACCCGTTGTACACCCCACGTGAAATGCGCCACCAGTTCAAGGACGCGGGCGTGCGTGCGCTGGTCTACCTCAACCTGTTCGGTTCGCGGGTACAGGAGGTGTGTACCGACACCGAGATCGACTACCTGATCGAAGCCAAAATGGGCGATTTCATGCCCGCCGCCAAAGGCTGGCTGGTCAACACCGTGGTCGACAAAGTCAAGAAGATGGTCCCGGCCTACCACCTGCCGCGTGCGGTGTCGTTCAAGCGCGCCTTGCACATGGGCGCGGGCCTGGGCGTGACGCGACATCCGGTAAGCCTCGAGGATATCGCCGTGCTGCAATACACCGGTGGCACCACCGGCCAGGCCAAGGGCGCGATGCTCACCCACGGCAATCTGGTAGCGAATATGCAGCAGGCGCGGGCGTGCATGTCGCAACTGGGGGACGACGGCCATCCGCTGATCAAGGAAGGGCAGGAGGTGATGATTGCGCCGCTACCGCTGTACCACATCTATGCGTTCACCGCGAATTGCATGTGCATGATGGTGTCCGGCAACCACAACGTGCTGATCACCAACCCCCGCGACATCGGCGGGTTCATTAAGGAACTGAAAAAGTGGCGCTTCACCGGGCTGCTGGGGCTCAACACGCTGTTTGTGGCGCTGATGGAGCATCCGGACTTCAAGAGCCTGGATTTTTCCCATCTCAAGTTGACCAATTCCGGCGGCACGGCGCTGATCAAGGCCACCGCCGAGCGTTGGCAGCAGATCACCGGGTGTGCAATCGGCGAGGGCTACGGCCTGACCGAAACCTCACCGGTGGCGAGCACCAACCCCTATGGCAATCAATCGCGGCTGGGCACAGTAGGCATTCCGGTGCCGGCCACGGCCATGAAGGTGGTCGATGACGAGGGCGCTGAGTTGCCGTTGGGCGAACGCGGCGAACTGTGCATCAAGGGCCCGCAGGTGATGAAGGGCTATTGGCAGCAACCGGCGGCCACGGCCGAGGCGCTGGATGCCGAGGGATGGCTCAAGACCGGCGATATCGCTGTGATCGATACCGACGGCTTTATACGCATCGTCGACCGCAAGAAAGACCTGATCATCGTCTCGGGTTTCAACGTTTATCCCAATGAGATCGAAGACGTGGTGATGGCCCACCCGGCCGTGGCCAACTGCGCGGTGATCGGCGTGCCGGATGAGCGCACGGGGGAAGCGGTGAAGCTGTTTGTGGTCGCGCGTGCCGAAGGTGTGAGCCTTGAGGAACTGAAGGCCTACTGCAAGACCAACTTCACCGGGTACAAAGTGCCCAAGCATATTGTGCTCAGGGATTCGCTGCCGATGACGCCGGTGGGGAAAATCCTGCGGCGGGAGCTGCGCGACATCGCCTGAACCGAATAGCTACAAAATGTGGGAGGGGGCTTGCTCCCGATTGCGGTGTTTCAGGCACAGATGCAGTGACTGACACTCCGTTATCGGGAGCAAGCCCCCTCCCACATTGTTTTGTATTGCCCGCTAAGCCCCATTCCAGAGCCTTTCAGTGGGTTATTTTGCCTGCATTAAAAGTGTGACCAATTATTGTAGGACAGTCGTGTTAGTGACCGTAGGGCCCTCTTTTGGCTCTAGTCGGCCCTTGGCAAAGCTGCTACTCTCGGCGCGCTTTGTGACGTCTAGGCCTGCTTGAAGCGCCAGATTCACCTTAAAAAAACATACACCAATAATAATCGCATCAAATGCGATGATGAATTCGCGTCGCTGAGGAGTGGGCTTCCATGAACGAAGACTTTTGGAAGGATAAGTACCCCGCCGGGATTGCTGCACAAATCAATCCAGACGAGTATCCGAATATTCAGGCGGTACTGAAGCAGTCCTGCCAGCGCTTCGCCAACAAACCGGCTTTCAGCAACCTGGGCAAGACCATCACCTACGGTGAACTGTACGAATTGTCCGGCGCATTCGCTGCCTACCTGCAACAGCACACCGACTTGAAGCCTGGCGACCGAATCGCCGTGCAACTGCCCAATGTCCTGCAATACCCGGTCGCCGTATTCGGCGCCATCCGTGCCGGGCTGATCGTAGTCAACACCAACCCGCTGTACACCGCGCGGGAAATGGAACACCAATTCAATGACTCCGGGGCCAAGGCCCTGGTTTGCCTGGCCAACATGGCGCACCTGGCTGAAAAAGTCGTGCCCAAGACTGCGGTCAAACACGTGATCGTGACCGAAGTGGCCGACCTGCTGTCGCCGTTCAAGCGCCTGTTGATCAACAGCGTGATCAAGTACGTGAAAAAAATGGTCCCGGCCTATCATTTGCCGCAAGCGATCAAGTTCAATGACGTGCTGGCCAAGGGGCAAGGCCAGGCGGTCAGCGATGCCAACCCGGCCAGCGGTGATGTAGCAGTGCTGCAATACACCGGTGGCACCACTGGCGTGGCCAAGGGCGCAATGCTTACCCATCGCAACCTGGTCGCCAACATGCTGCAATGCAAGGCGCTGATGGGCTCCAACCTCAACGAAGGCTGCGAGATCCTGATCACGCCGCTGCCGCTCTACCACATCTATGCGTTTACCTTTCATTGCATGGCGATGATGCTGATCGGCAACCACAACATCCTGATCAGCAATCCCCGCGACCTGCCGGCGATGGTCAAGGAACTCTCGAAGTGGAAGTTCAGCGGCTTTGTCGGCCTCAATACCCTGTTCGTGGCGTTGTGTAATAACGAAGCGTTCCGCAAGCTGGATTTCTCCGCGCTGAAGGTCACCCTGTCCGGCGGCATGGCGCTGCAGTTGGCGGCCGCCGAGCGTTGGAAGGCCGTGACCGGTTGTGGCATCTGCGAAGGGTACGGCATGACCGAAACCAGCCCGGTGGCCACGGTGAACCCGATCCAGCATATCCAGATCGGTACCATTGGCATCCCGGTGCCCTCCACCGTGTGTAAAGTGATCGCCGACGATGGCACCGAGCTGCCGCTGGGCGAAACCGGCGAGCTGTGCGTGAAGGGCCCCCAGGTCATGAAGGGCTACTGGCAGCGCCAGGACGCTACCGACGAGATGCTCGACAGCGAAGGCTGGCTGAAGACCGGTGACATCGCGATCATCCAGCCCGACGGCTACATGCGTATTGTCGATCGCAAGAAAGACATGATCCTGGTCTCGGGTTTCAACGTGTATCCCAACGAACTGGAAGACGTGCTGGCAGGCCTGCCGGGCGTGTTGCAGTGCGCAGCCATCGGCGTGCCGGATGAAAAGTCCGGGGAGCACATCAAGCTGTTCATCGTGGTCAAGCCAGGGGCGACCCTGACCAAGGAACAGGTGATGGAACACATGCGCGCCAACGTCACCGGCTACAAGGTGCCCAAGGCCGTTGAGTTCCGCGATGCGCTGCCGACCACCAATGTGGGCAAGATTCTGCGGCGTGAATTGCGCGATGAAGAACTGAAGAAACTCGGTCTCAAAAAGTAACGCACTTCAAATGTGGGAGGGGGCTTGCTCCCGATAGCGGTGGGCCAGTCACAGATAATGTGACTGACACTTAGCTATCGGGAGCAAGCCCCCTCCCACATTTATGACTGCGTTATTACAGGGCGAACTGCGCAAAGCTGATTCCTGCACCGGCAGGGCGCACATCCTTGAGGAACGAGTCCTTGTCGGCGCTCAGTTCCAAGGTGATTTCCGGCTTGCGCTTGCCGGCATTGCGCACCACCAGCCCTTCGAGGTTCTCACGCAGGAACACCGTTGGCACTTTCAGGTGCAGCAGTTGGTCAGTCTCGGCGTTGTGCATCAACAGGTGGATCCACTCGTACTGGCCCAGGCCAATCCGCGCCACTGGCAAGTCGAACCACCAGATATTGCGTTTGGGGTCCAGGTCGGTGAAATGGCAGTTGTTGACGCCGAGTACGGCACCGCCCAGTTCCTGGTTTCTGCGGGCGATGGCCTGTGCTTTATTGAGTTTCATAACCTTCCTACGGGATCTGTTATTCAGCGTTCGAGCCTGAATCTGCCGGGCATTCTCGTGGGTTGGCCGCAAAACATAAAGGCAAACCTGCCCCTTTCGATGAAATGCGCACTGAAAAATAATTGAAACTCTGTCGCTTGGCTTCGAGTCAACCGCTACGTAGTGACCTAAAACCATTTGATAGTTATCAGGAGTAATACCATGGGCAGCACTTCCGATAAGGTAAAAGGCGTAGCTAATGAAGCCGTCGGTAACGTCAAGCAAGGTGTCGGCAAAGCCACGGATAACGACAAAATGCAGGTTGAAGGCGTGATTCAAGAGAAGAAAGGCGAAGCTCAGCAGGCAGTGGGCAAGACCAAGGACGCAGTGAAAAAAGCGACCGAGTAAGACGGTCCGGCTGGCTCATCCCAGCAGCCCGACGGCCATCTACGGATGGCCGTTTTTGTATCCAAGGCTGCAACTAAAGTTTAGAAATTGTTTCAAAGTCGCCAAATGGGCTACTTTGATGTAGAAAACGGCCCCTGAGTCGCCCGCGACCTCACCCTCTTTGCGGCGAAAGGAGACGCTATGATTTTTCCGGTACTCGATGGTCTCAAGCTGCACAAGGTGCTGGTGCGCACCGTTACGGAATTCGTCGACGACGAGATGCCCACCTACGCCTCGGCGTTGGCCTACCAGATGCTGTTCTCGTTGTTTCCCTTCCTGTTGTTCCTGATTGCCCTGATCGGTTTTCTGCATCTGCCGGATTTCTTCACCTGGCTGCGCCTGCAGTCGGAGCTGGTATTGCCGCCCCAGGCACTGGAGCAGGTCAACCCGGTGATCGACCAGTTGCAGCAATCCAAGGGCGGGCTGCTCTCGGTGGGTATCGTGATCGCCCTGTGGACCGCCTCCGCTGGCGTACGCCTGATGATGAGCGCGATGAACGCGGCCTATGACGTGGTGGAGGGGCGGCCGATCTGGAAGCGTTTCCCGCTGTCGATTTTCTACACCATCGGCATCGCCGGCATGCTGCTCGCCGCCGCCGCGCTGATGGTGCTCGGCCCGCAGGTGATGGAATGGCTGGCGGGGCAGATCGGTATGCAGGAATTTGTTGTCACCCTGTGGACCATCCTGCGCTGGCCGCTGATCGTGATCCTGCTGATGTTTGCCGTGGCCCTCATGTACTACGTGATGCCGGATGTTGAACAGGAGTTTCGCTTTATCACCCCCGGTTCCGTATTGGCGGTGGTGGTGTGGATCGTCGCTTCCCTCGGCTTTGGCTACTACGTTAAAACCTTCGCCGACTACAACGCCATGTACGGCAGCATCGGCGCGATCATCGTGTTGCTCTTGTACTTTTATATTTCCGCCGCCGTGCTGTTGCTTGGCGCGGAGATGAACGCCGTGATCGAACACATGTCCGCCGAAGGCAAGGACCCCGGCGAAAAAGAAATCGACGAACCGGGCCATGCCGGTGAAAAACAACATGTCTCAGGCCTGGGCCGGGACCATTCCAAGCCTCTCACCGTTGAGCCTGATCAATGATCCGTGAAATCCTGAAAATGGGCGATGAACGTCTGCTGCGCATCGCCCCGCCAGTGCCGCCGGAAATGTTCGACAGCCCCGAGCTGTGGCAACTGATCGACGACATGTTCCAGACCATGGAACACGTGGGCGGCGTCGGCCTGGCTGCGCCGCAGATCGGTGTGGACCTGCAATTGGTGATCTTTGGTTTCGAGGCCAGCGAACGCTACCCGGAGGCGCCGCCGGTGCCGCAGACGATCCTGATCAACCCGTTGATCACACCGCTCAGCCCGGTGCTGGAAGAGGGGTATGAGGGCTGCCTGTCCGTCCCCGGCCTGCGCGGCGCTGTGGACCGCTATCAGCAGATCCGCTACGAAGGCTTCGACCCCAAGGGCGAGCCGATCGTACGCTTCGCCGACGGCTTCCATGCACGGGTGGTGCAGCATGAGTGCGATCACCTGATCGGCCGGTTGTACCCGTCGCGGATTACCGACTTCAGCAAGTTCGGGTTTATCGAAGTGATGTTCCCGGAAATGGACCCAACCGCCGACGAATGAGCAGCAGACTGCAACAGGTCCAAATGTGGGAGGGGGCTTGCTCCCTGTAGGAGCGAGCTTGCTCGCGAAAGATGTCAACGATAACGCGTGCTTGCTGAATGAACGCGGTGCCTGTGAGTTTTTCGCGAGCAAGCTCGCTCCTACCCACCGCTATCGGCGCAAGCCATCCAGGTTATCGAAGGCCCATCGCAATCATCGGCTTGTTGCGCTTGTAGCGCACCAGCCGTTCACTGAGCGACTGCGGCAACACGGTGTGCTGGGAAAACCCCATGCGCTGGTACAGCGTTTCAAGGTCTGGGTGGCACAGCAACCACACTGTGCCGTCCACTTCAGCCACTGCCAGGTGGATCAACCGCGCCGCCAGCCCCTGGCCGCGATAAGCCGGGTCAACGAACACGCCGGTCAGCCATTGCCCACCGACCACGGGGGTCAGGCATAACCCGGCAACGATCTGCGTGTCCCTCGCCACCCACAACTGCCCGTCCTTGAGCGCCTTCATCGACGAGTTGTGGCTGCGGTAAAACTTGTTCAGCAGCGGCCATAGCGGCGCTGCCAAGCGTTCGATGTGCATGTTCAAACCAATGAAAGGGCGAGGCGGGCATTGTAGCCTTTGCCGGCAGGGCGCAAACATCGGCCTGCGAGTCCGCATATAAAGTTATAAATAGATGACTTTTTAATATTATTAATGAATAAGAGGGCTTGCTAGGATCGCTGCTTCGAAGCACCCGACATACCGTGCCCAACCGCACCCGCCGTCAAGGTCAAGGAAGCGCTCTTATGCTGAAAATTATTACTGTCGCCGTTCTTTCGCTGGTCGCAGCAAATGCCCTGGCCGCCGATCCAGCCACGCTGCGCATTGGCTATCAGAAAAGCTCGGTGAGCATGGTCCTCGCCCGTGAACACAAGCTGTTCGAAGCCGCGCTGCCCGGCACCCAGGTGCAGTGGATCGAATTTCTCGGTGGCCCGCCGCTGATCGAGGCGCTGAACGCCGGCAGCCTGGACATCGGCAATATCGGCGACATCCCACCCATTTTTGCCCAGGCCGCCGGGATTGAATTGCAGTACATCGCCGTCGAGCCCAATGAGGGCAAAACCGAAGCCGTGCTGGTGCCTCAAGCCAGCCCCATTCAGAGCGTGGCTGAGCTCAAAGGCAAGCGCGTGGCGCTGCTCAAGGGTTCCAGTGCGCACAACCTGTTCCTCAAGAGCCTGCTGCGCGCCGGTTTGCAGTGGAAAGATGTGAACGTGGTGTACCTGTCGCCTTCCGACGGGCGCGCCGCGTTCGAGCAAGGCAAGGTGGACGCCTGGGTGGTGTGGGACCCTTACTACTCGGCCGCCGTGGTCGACGGTGCCGCCCGCGTGTTGGGCACCGGCGAGGGCCTCAATCCGGCCGGCAGCTTCTTCGTGACCAGCAGCGCGTTTGCCCGACAAAATCCCCAGGCCATTGCCACCATCCTGCAAACCCTCGGCAAAGCGCAGCGTCTGTCCCTGGACCAACCCGAAGACAGCATCGCGCTGATGGCCAAGACCCTGGGCCTGCAACCGGCGGTGGTCAAACGCTACTTCGAGCACCGCTCGCCAGAGCCGATCCGGCCGCTGCAGGCGGTCGACATCGCCAATCAGCAACGCACCGCCGATTTGTTTTTCGCCAATGGCTTGATCCCGAAAAAGGTCGATGTGCAGCAGGTTGTCTTCAAAGGTCCATAAGCCGATACGCCGCGAGTTCGCCTTGGTTGGCTTGGCTTAGATCGCGGCGAGGGTTTCTTTTACCGCCTCAGCCTGTGGAGTGGCTGTCTTTGCCGCCACCTGTTGCAGTTGCTGTTCCTTCAGGCGCTCCGCCACTTGCCTGGCAATCGCGTCCTGTTGTTGCTGCGGCAGGGCCTGCACTTGCTCTTCTGTCATCCCCTGCTCCTTGAGCAACTGCTCGCGGATGCGCTCGGCCGGGGATTTGCTCATGTATTCGCTGAGTTCAGCCCGCGCCCCGGAGGTCGTCGCTGTGGCTTGCAACTGCACGCGGGTCTTGGCGAAGGCCTCGTCGATGCGATCGCTCGCCTTGTCCAGGTCCTTCTGGGCGGCCGGCACCGTCACGCTTTGCTGCGCCGTTTGCAGGGCACCGCTGTACAGCGCGCTGGCAGAGGCGTTGGCCGGGTCCATGTCGGAGCGCTTGAGCTGTTGGACGGTCGACGCGGCTTGGGTGTCGTTGTTAACCAGCATGATCGGTCACCTGGGGAAATGTGTCGGTGTGACAGCTGGAGCAATTAGCATGCCGGGCACGACGTGCCCGTTTTTATTGGGGTAGTGGCCGCCGTCGCGGCAAACACTGTCCCGTCGACGGCCAACCCTTGCCGTCAGCGGGCGATATTCTCCAATGGCAGGTTACGTGTTCGCGGCCCAAACCAACTGATGGTGATCATCACAATCAACATGCTGCTCGCGATAAACGCCAGCACGCCCGGTGTGCCCAGGTGTTCGAGGATAAAACCGATCAGCAGGCTGCTGAACACCGTGGACAAGCGGCTGAACGAGTAGCAGAACCCTACCGCCCGCGCACGGATATTGGTGGGGAACAATTCGCTCTGATACGAGTGATAGCTGAAGCTCAGCCAGGCGTTGCAGAAGGTGATCATCACCCCACAGAAGATCAGCCCCACCGCCGTGGTTTGCACGGCGAACAGGCTGCCGAAGATCACCGCGCCCAAGGCCGAGCCGACAATCTGCCACTTGTTCTCAAAACGGTTGGCGACCTTCACGAACAACAGCGGGCCCAGCGGATAGGCGAGCGTGATGATAAACGCGTAGAGCAGACTGTGGGTTACGCTGACGCCCTGGCCCGACAGCAAGGCGGGCAACCAGTTGCCAAAGCCGAAGAAACCGATGGCCTGGAACACGTGGAAGACGATGAGCATCAAGGCGCGACGGCGGTAGGGCGGTTGCCAGATATCGGCGAAACGGCCGCTGCCCTGCACGCTGACAGCCTCGGGTTCCGGCTCATCCAGAGGCTTGCCGTGATCCTTCAGGCAGCGCGCTTCAAGGGTGTCCATGATCGTGCCGGCTTCCTCGAAACGACCTTTCTGCGCCAGCCAGCGCGGTGATTCCGGCAGGCGCTTGCGCAGTTGCCAGATAAACAACGCAAAGACTGCACTGCTGAGCACCACCCAGCGCCAACCGGAAATCCCGAACGGCGCCTGGGGCACCAGCCACCATGACATCAGCGCCACCGCCGGCACCGACAGGAACTGGATGAAAAACGCAAAGGCAAACGCCGAACTGCGCATGCGCTTGGGCACCAGTTCCGACAGATAGGCGTCGATCGTTACCAGTTCAATGCCCAGTCCGATGCCCACCAGAAAGCGCATGCAGATAATGCCCAGGGCGGACGTCTGGATGCCCATCAGCACCGTGGCGACGGTGTACCAGATCAGCGCAAAGGTAAAGATCGCCCGGCGCCCGAAACGATCGGCGATGGGGCTCAGCAGGCTGGCGCCGAGGAACAGGCCGAGGAAGGTGGCCGAGGCGAACGCGGCCTGGTCGGAAAAGCCAAACACACCCTCGCTGCCCGTGTGGAAAACCCCGTCGCTGATCAGGCCTGGGCTGATATAAGCCGTCTGGAACAGGTCATACAGCTCGAAAAAACCGCCGATCGACAGCAATGCCACCAGGCGCCAGATGCTGGCGACGGCGGGCAGGCGGTCGATACGTGCGCTGATGTGGGCGGCGCGGGTCGGGTCGATGCCGTCAGTGGTGGAGCGTGCAGGCATGGGTCAGAACACTCAGTAAGTGATGGGGATTTCAAAGACCTGGAACGCATCATCCACCGGTTGGTAACCCAACACTCGTGTGGTTTCGCTCAGGTCCAGGCGCTTGAAGCGGTTATTGGAAATGCCATGGGCGACCAAATGTTTCACATCGCGGGTGTCCACCGCGCACTGCAGCAGTTGCACCGCATCGCGCGGGCTGAGCCACGCGCTGAGGTCGCGGGCGTTGTTCAGGTCGGCGTGCTGGGGAAACTCAAACGCGCCAATGCGCACGGCGATGGTCGAGAGCGGAGTTTTGGCCGCGTAATAGCCACACAGCGCCTCACCGTAGCATTTGGTCACGCCATACAGGTTGGCGGGCATCACTTGCATGTCGGGGGTGATCTCACGGTCTACCGGATAACCTTCGACAGCTTGCGCGCTGCTGGCATATACCAGGCGCTGCACGCCGGCGGCCACGGCGGCCTCGAACAGGTAGGTGGTGGCGAGGATATTATTGGGCAGCAGCTCCTCGAACGATGCATTGGGGTCTGGGATACCCGAGAGGTGTACAACCACCTCGATGTTTTCGAGCAGGCTGGCGAGGACGGATTTGTCGCTCAGGTCAGCGTGCACAAAGCGGTGTTCGCCGAGCGCGAAATCCGGCTCGACACGGTCGGTCAGGGTGAAGCGGTAGCGGTCTTTCGACGCCTCGAAAAAGGTCTTGCCGATTTTGCCGCAGGCGCCGGTCAGTAATACGTTGAGTCCGTTCATGGTGTGTCCTTGTTTAATTATGGCCGTCGAGCGCGAAGGTCTTGAAGCCTGCATGCTGCCCGCCGAGTCGTTGGTAATACGCCGCGATGGCGGGGTAGGGCGGACGCTCCATGGGCGTCACTTGCCAGCGGTGTACCGAGAGGCCGATCAGGATATCGGCGAGGGTGAATTCATCGCCCGCTACGTAAGCGCCAGTCTTGGCCAACTGTTGTTCCAGAATGCCCATCACGCTGTTCCAGCGTTGCACTGCGGCGGCAATCTGTGTTGCGTCCAGGCCGTCGGGATTGTTACGCACCAGCGCGGTGAACGCATCGCCCCAGGCACGGTTGAGTTCGACCGCTTGCCAGTCGATCCATTGTTCGACGCGCGCCCGTGGCGCGGGCTCGACGGGCAGCAGGTCAGTGCGTTGATAGAGGCCGACCAGGTAGCGGCAGATGGTGTTGGACTCCCACAGCACGCCATGGTCGTCGATCAGCACCGGCACCTGAGCATTGGGGTTCAAGGCGAGAAATTCGGGGGATTGGGTAGGCTTGAAGCCGATGCCCCAGTCTTCACGCACGTAGTCGATACCCAGTTCCTGGCAGGTCCACAGTACTTTTCGTACGTTAATGGAGGAGGCGCGGCCCAAGATTTTCAGTGAGTGTCCCATGGTGCTTCCCTGCGCTCGTGAATGGCAGAGGCAATTTAACAGACGTTTGGTGACGATAGCGAGGGAGTGCCGTCAGCAAGAAAAGGCGAGCAATTGCCCGTTTACGGCAATGTCGCCTTAACATGGGAAGAGGTTCAGCGGGGATGGGCCATTTGTTGCATTTATAATTCAGATATCGTGCAGTCAATGTAGTCATGAATAGCAGTGCTCTTACTCACTGCCCGCCCTTGTCGCATGAAACCGAAGGAATTAAACAACATTATCTCAGGCACCCGGTCCGGTCAGTGTGAAGACGCCGTTCTCGAACGTCACGGGTTGTTGGTCGGGTGTCCTCGTTGACGTGAATGCGAACGTTGCGTCTATCTCAAGCTTTTCAAAATCAACGCTCTTCAGTAAAAATTCCCCTTTCTCGGGATAGTAAATCCATCCAAAACTTTCATGTTCGTGGTAGTAATAACCGTACACGTCTGACTCGGGTTTAAACTCATAAGTGCCTGGCACAATAGTTTTTTTCAGCGAGATAAAAAACATGCGCTCACCTGCTTTTCTATCAAATGCCGTGACGCCATAGTGGGTCGCGGTTGAGTCGAAAAAATCTACGCTATCTGACGTGAATGGAGCAGCTATAAGTGAGACGTTGCAACTCACTACGCCTTGGGCAAGTGACCTTTTCTGTGTTTTTAATGTGTGCATGACGAAGTCCTTTTTAGTAGCGGTTTGTGGAGCACAATGCAGCCAACAACTCACTTATAGGACATCGTCAAACACTTGCCTACTGTCAAGGTTGACAGGTAGGGGGAGGCGTTCGGGTCGCTTTTTCGACGAGCGTACAGAGAGAAAAATTGCCCCCCTTCACAGTTAAGCCAACGGTGTGTGCTGGTCCATGGCCTTGCCCACCAGCAAGACGCTCAGCTCGCTCAATTGGTGGATGGCCAGGGCTACGTCGCGTTGCTTGCCAGTGAGGTCATCGGACAGGTCGAGCAGCAGGGTGCTGACGGAGCACACGGTTTCGTAGCTGTTGATCAGTAGGGTTTCGGTAGAAATATCGGGGAAGACGGTGAAGAGGGTGTTTGGCGGCGTGTCGATTTCTTTGAACATTGCAATGCTCCTGGTTTAGGAGGTCCAAAAATGGGCTACTAAACCCGATCACCGAGGAATTCAGCGACCGGCAAACCTTAAAGACCGCCACCCCGTCACACAAGCCGGCGGATTCTGACGTAACCGTAGGTAATGGAGCAAGGCACTTGGCGTGATGTCAGCCGCTTCCTACAGGCATCCTACGTGCGCGTGATCGTTCCTACGCCCTGCTTGGCACAGATCATGTGACCGCCTTAAGAACAACGACATCCGGGCATAGAAAATCAATGTGATAGCCATTAGTACCATCGCCAATAGCCACATGAACGCCACTGACGCCCTCGTTCATCTGAGAGTTAATGCTGAAATCTATAATGGGTGTAATCGCCTGATTTACGCCTATGGCGAACTCGGTGAGGTGTGCTCCTCTTTTTCCCGCCGCGCGTTTAATCAGGTCGGCATAATCTCGGTTGTCTACCGTGAATGACCTGACCTTATTGCTTTCGACCTTCAGGCTGGCCTGTTTTGAAGCAACTTCACCAATCAGTGTAGTGAGTGAGTTTGTGATGTCAGGAGGCGCGCTTTGCGCTTTTCTCAGAACGGTTAGAATTCCACTCACTCGGAACTCTCCATTGACAGTGAAAGGGCAAGCCGTTTGGGGCTGCATATGAGCAAGGTGGACTTCGAAAAACTCGGCGGCTGAGTGAACGAAGTTATCCTTTAAATCTCCGTCAAGCATTGCATAGGGCACCGCGCTGGATAAAACGTTTACAGTGGATTGGGTTGAAGGTCCTGTCAGGGCAAGGGGGACTTACAGTTAATCAGTTCTAAGGCTTTTCGCTGCTCCTTGAGCGCTTGTGTAATGTCGCTTTTTAGAAAGCACTCTAAGCTATATAGTGCATTGTTGATTGTGTTTTCAAAAACATGTATAGGGAAAAATACACAGCGTTTTTTATCGGTGAGCCTAGCTAGGTCAAATGTCTTTTTTGCAGCGCAGTCACTAAACGAAAACACCAGGCTATTTTGATCCAGTGACTGAGCTTGCATAATATTTTTTGTCGTAAAGTGCTGAAGACTACAGTACTCAAGAAACTGTGGTGAGTCGGAAGTGATCACAAGGTTTCCCTTGTCCAGCACTGTGGTTTTGGGCGCTATCATAGGGTGGGCTCCTACTTGCGAAGGCGCCAAAGCCTAAGCCTTGGCGCTTCAGTGCTTCAATTAAGGCCACGGCAGCGGTGGCCAGGTAAACGCTTCTGAATCAGGCGTTTTTCGATTGAGCTGTTGTTCGTTCGATTGATCTAAGGTTTTCATTTTGCCTCCTATCTTATTGATCCGGTTCTGTTTGTAAGCACCCCGTTGGGCGGGGTGAAAACATTAGCTCTCCAAAGGGGGCAGATTGAAAGTATTGAATGATGGTTTTTATATGTATTTATTTTAAGTCAGAGGTCTTTATGATTTTTTACGAAGTCTGTAAGTAACGTCTGTACGTAGCATCTGAAAATATAGTTTCTCGTGTCTGGCTGTTGCGCTCGTAAAGTTTCAAGGCGTAGTTTTTGTACTTCTGGCTTTTACGGTGCAGGAGATGCAGATATGTATCCAAGCAGAAAAGTTATAAGTGCCGCCGAACTGAAACGAGCCCTGACATTAGAGGATCTAACCGACCTCAACCTCGAGCCGCACGCAGTGCGACTATTGCTTGATCAAATTCTCCAAGGCCTGACCTCACGTCATTGGCCTGACCCTCAGTGGCTGGAAGGGCCGCGTGTGGTTTCGGCCCACGATAACTACGGCCTGCTCGGCTACGACACCCGCGAAATTACCCTGGGCAGTGCCCACACCCGGTGGGTTGATGACATCAGCCTGCTGCGTACTCAAACCACCAGTTTGATTCCGGCAGCGTTACAGCGGGCCAGTGAAAACCGCCAGCCTGGGCAGATGAGGCTGTTGGCGGCGCCCGGCATGACATTTCGACGTGATAGCCGTGATCGCTGGCATTGCGCGGAACCGCATCAAATGGACCTGTGGGTATTGGGCGAGCCGCAGCTTGCTGAGCGGGACCAGCTACTGCGCCTGGTGGGAGACATCCTGGACATTGCGGTGCCCGCCATGGAATGGGTGTTCTCGGACAGCCCCCACCATTACACCGAAGGTGGTATCGAGGTGAACTTGATCCTTGATGGAGAACCGATCGAGGTGTTGGAGTGCGGGTGCATCGCCCGGTCGTTACTTGAACGCTTGAATATCGATCCGCACCACCACGGCGGCTTGGCTTTGGGGATGGGCCTGGATCGTTTGACCATGCTGCGCAAGGGCATTCCGGATATTCGACTCTTGCGTGATACCCATCCCCGCGTCAGGGCGCAAATGTTCGACTTGAAGCCGTGGCAGCCGATTTCTCGATTGCCTTCGATTACCCGAGACATTTCTCTTGCGGTGACGCCGGGGCAAAGCGAAGAAGTTATCACTGAGAAGATGCTGCTCGCCGCAGGTGAGGACGCAGCGTGGGTGGAAGAAATGCAGATCAAGGGGCGCTGGTCTCGAGATGAGTTGCCAGCGCAAGCAATCGCTCGCCTGGGGTTGTTGCCTGGGCAAGAGAACATCCTGCTTCGTATCGTGTTACGCGATTGCTCGCGATCCATCGGTTCGCGGGAGGCCAACGCGCTATACGAGCGTATCCAGGCAGCGTTGCACGAAGGCGCAGAGGGCGGCGGCTACAGGCTCCCTCCGTCCGACTAAGCGCGAGCCTTCACGTACTCTCCCGCACCTGCAACTCAAACCCCATATCCACCACCGGCTTGGCGATCTTGTTACCCGCCATGATCGTCAGCAAGTGCTCCGCCGCACGCCGGCCGATGGCTTCGCGGGGCGTGCTGATGCTGCTCAGGCGCGGCACCATGAAGGAGGATGCGGGCAAGTCGTTAAAGCCCAACACCGCTACGCGCTCCGGGATATTGATGCCGTGGCGCAGGGCTTCGAGCAGGGCGCCCTGGGCCAGGTCGTCGTTGCCGAAGAAAATCGCGTCCACATCCGGATGGGCGGCGAGCAGTTGCAAGAATAGTTCGCCCCCCAGGCCCACGGAGGAGGGGCGCGGTGTCAGCAGCTCCAGCGCCGGGTCGTACAGGCCGGCCTGTTGCAGGGCGCGGCGAAAGCCTTCACCCCGCAGCAGGGTGCGCTGGTCCAACTGCGCGCCGATATAGGCCAGGCGCTTGCGCCCACGGGAGAGCAGATGCGCCGCTGCCGTTTCCCCGGCGGCCAACTGCGAGAAGCCTACGCAGTTCACGCCGGCATTCGGGTCCAGGTCCATCATATATACGCAGGGCACGTTGCTGGCCTCGACCATCCGTCGCGCGCTTTCGGTGCGGTCGAACCCGGTCAGCAGCAGACCTCGAGGCTGGTAGGCCATGTAGTTGCGCAGCAGGTTTTCTTCTTCGTCACGGGAATAGTGGAAGTTACCGATCAGTACTTCAAAACCCTTGGGCCGCAGCACCTGATGAATGGCTTCCAATGTTTCGATAAACAGCAGGTTGGACAAAGACGGCACCAGCACCACTACCGAATGGCTCTGGGCCGACGCCAGCGCACGGGCAGCGGGGTTGACCACGTAGTTGAGTTCGGCGGCGGCTTGCTGGACTTTTTCCACCAGTTCGGCGGCGACGGTGCTGATACCGCGCAGGGCGCGGGAGGCGGTGATCGGGCTGACGCCGGCCAGACGGGCAACTTCATTCAAGGTGGGGCGACCGGTGGTGCGGGTATTTTTATCGTTCTTGGAGGTCATCAGGCGGCTTGCCAAACAAAAATCGAGGCACTAAGGTAGCGCTGTCTCCAAACGGCTGCAAATGCTTGAACGTTGGGTTGCCTGATCCCGTTCAAATGATTGGAGCGGATGCACGCGTCACTCCATAAAAAAAGACAAGACGGCGCGGGAAAAGCCTGTTTTTGCACTAGCCTTACGCTGTGCAAAGGTAGCGCTATCTGCGTCCTGAGGTGTTTATGAGTCAACCTGTTACTGCCCTGGTCATCATGGGTGTTGCCGGCTGTGGCAAAACCAGCGTCAGCGAGGCCCTGTGCCGTCTGAACGGCGCCACCGCCATTGAAGGCGACAGCTTTCACCCCGCCGCGAACATCGAAAAGATGAGCGCCGGCCACCCCCTCAACGACGACGACCGCGCCGGCTGGCTCGACATCCTCTGCGATGAACTGCGCCGTTCGCTCAAGGCCGGGGAGCATCCGGTGCTGACCTGTTCTGCGCTGAAAAGGAAATACCGCGATCACCTGCGCGAAGCCGCGCCGGGCCTGGGCTTTGTGTTCCTGGAGCTGACCCGTGAAGTGGCCGCCGACCGCGTGTCCCATCGCCCGGGCCATTTCATGCCGGCCAGCCTGATCGACAGCCAGTTCGCCACCCTTGAATCGCCCAAGGGCGAGCCGCTGACCCTGGCCCTCAACGCCAGCGAAGACAGCGTCGAGGAGCTGGCCGAGCAGACCAACGCCTGGTGGCTCAAGCACGGCTTTGAACCTAATCACTAATTTTTTGCCGGAAAGATAGCGCTATCCCCGGCAGGAAGTTCAACACCCGCTTTAATAACAACAACAAACAGGAGAGACCCCCCATGTTTGGCATGTCCCACGAGTCATACCTGCTGCTAGACGCAGTAGTCACTATCATCGGGTTGATCGTTCTGATCACCAAGTTCAAGGTGCACCCGTTCATTGCACTGATCATCGCGGCCGGTTTCCTCGGCCTGACCTCGGGCATGCCCGTGGACAAGATCATCAAGGCGTTCCAGGACGGTTTCGGCGGGGTGCTCGGCTTTGTCGGCATCATCCTCGCGCTGGGTACCATGCTCGGCAAGATGATGGCCGAGTCCGGCGGCGCCGATCAGATCGCCCAGACGTTGATCCGCGCTTTTGGCAAGGACAAGGTCCAGTGGGCCATGATGTTCGCCGCGTTCCTGGTGGGCATCCCACTGTTCTTCGAGATTGGCTTTGTGCTGCTGATCCCGCTGGTGTTTATCGTTGCGCGCCGCACCGGTGTGTCGCTGATCAAAATCGGTATTCCGCTGCTCGCCGGCCTGTCGGCGGTGCACGGCCTGGTGCCGCCGCACCCGGGCCCGCTGCTGGCCATCGGCGTGTTTGGCGCGGATATCGGCAAGACCATCCTGTATGGCCTGATCGTCGCACTGCCCACCGCCATTATCGCCGGCCCGATCTTCGGTACGTTCATCGCCAAGTACATTCCGGGCAATCCGTCCCAGGAACTGGTGGATCAACTGGCCCGCGAGACCGATAACAAATCGCTGCCAAGCTTCGGCATCACCCTGGTCACCGTGCTGCTGCCGGTGTTTTTGATGCTGCTCAAAACCTTCGCCGACATCGCGTTTGCCGAAGGCAACGTAGTGCGCAACTGGATGGACATGATCGGTCACCCGATCACCGCCCTGTTGCTGGCGTTGCTGCTCTCGCTGTACACCTTCGGCCATCGCCAGGGCATCCATTCCAAGCAGATCCTCAAACTGCTCGACGCCAGCCTTGCGCCGACCGCCGCGATCATCCTGATCATCGGCGCCGGTGGCGGCTTCAAGCAGATGCTGGTGACCAGCGGCGTGGGCGACGTGATCGGCCACATGGCGGTGAACGCGCAGATCAACCCGATCCTGCTGGCGTGGCTGGTGGCGGCGGTGATTCGTGTGGCAACCGGTTCGGCCACCGTGGCGACCATTACCGGCGCGGGCATCGTAGTGCCGGTGGTGGGCATGATCCCAGGGGTTAACCGCGAGCTGCTGGTGTTGGCGACGGGGGCGGGGTCGTTGATCCTGTCGCACGTCAACGACGCGGGGTTCTGGCTGGTGAAGCAGTACTTCAACATGACCGTGGCCGAGACATTCAAGACCTGGACGGCGATGGAGACCATTCTGTCCGTGGTGGCACTGATCTTCATCATGCTGCTGTCGTTGGTGGTGTAAGCAACACCACTCAACCAATGTGGGAGGGGGCTTGCCCCCGATAGCTGGGTGTCAGTCACTGCATGTGGTGACTGATTCACCGCCATCGGGAGCAAGCCCCCTCCCACAATTTTGACCGAGTCGGGCGCTGATCTTCGTCATGTTGCTGTCGTTGCTGGTGTAAGCCACACCACCACAGCAGATATGGGAACCCAATCCAATGTGGGAGGGGGCTTGCCCCCGATGGCAGGGTGTCAGCCACTGTATGTGGTGACTGATCCACCGCCATCGGGGGCAAGCCCCCTCCCACAATTTTGACCGAGTCGGGCGCTGATCTTCGGCATGTTGCTGTCGTTGGCGGTCTAAGCCACACCCCGCAACAAAAGCTGGAAACCCAATCCAATGTGGGAGGGGGCTTGCCCCCGATAGCAGGGTGTCAGCCACTGCATGTGGTGACTGATTCACCGTCATCGGGGGCAAGCCCCCTCCCACTTTTTGACCGAGTCAGACGCCGGGTTTTGCTACCAGCCCGTCCGCCCGGAACATCCCGCGAATCCCCCGCACCGCCTGGCGAATCCGGTCCTGGTTCTCGATCAGCGCGAAGCGCACGTGATCGTCACCATACTCACCAAAGCCAATCCCCGGCGATACACACACCTTCGCCTCCAGCAGCAGTTTCTTGGCAAACTCCAGCGAGCCCATGGCGGCATACTGCTCGGGAATCTTGGCCCAGACATACATCGACGCCTTCGGATTTTCCACCATCCAGCCCAGCTCATGCAGACCCTTTACCAGCACGTTACGGCGCTGACGATACTGCTCGGCAATGTCTTTCACACACTGCTGATCGCCTTCCAGCGCCGCAATCGCGGCCACTTGCAGCGGCGTGAAGGTGCCGTAGTCGTGGTAGCTCTTGATCCGCGCCAGGGCGTTGACCAGTTCCGGGTTGCCCACCATGAAGCCGATACGCCAGCCGGCCATGTTGTAGCTCTTGGACAGGGTGAAAAACTCCACCGCGATGTCCTTGGCGCCGGGCACCTGCATGATCGACGGGGCTTTCCAGCCGTCGTAGACGATGTCGGCGTAGGCCAGGTCATGCACCACCAACACGTCGTATTGCTTGGCCAGGGCGATCACGCGTTCGAAGAAATCCAGCTCCACGCACTGCGCGGTGGGGTTGGACGGGAAGCCGAGGATCATCATTTTCGGCTTGGGGATCGAGCCGCGAATCGCCCGCTCAAGCTCGGCGAAGAAGTCCACGCCGGGCACCAGCGGCACCGAGCGCACTTGGGCGCCGGCAATCACGGCGCCGTAGATGTGAATCGGGTAGCTGGGGTTGGGCACCAGCACGGTATCGCCCTGGTCCAGGGTGGCCAGCATCAAGTGCGCCAGGCCTTCTTTGGAACCGATGGTGACAATGGCTTCCGACTCGGGGTCGATGTCCACCTCATAACGATCTTTGTACCAACGCGAAATCGCCCGGCGCAGGCGCGGAATGCCTTTGGACGTGGAGTAGCCGTGGGTGTCTTCACGCTGGGCGACGGTGACCATTTTCTCCACGATGTGCGGGGGCGTGGCGCCGTCGGGGTTACCCATGCTCAAGTCGATGATGTCTTCGCCGCGCCGACGCGCAGCCATCTTCAGCTCGGCAGTGATATTGAACACGTAGGGGGGGAGTCGATCTATGCGCGCAAAGCGGCGCGGCGAACCTTGGTCTGCCATTGTTGCCTCGAGGTACGTAAGCGCCCGGAACCGTCCGAGCGACGTCGGCCACTGCGGTGGCCTGCGGGCAGACAATACGGTCGATGATGGCCAGTTGTCCAGATGCGTAGGAAAAATTTCCACATGGAGCGCGACGCGGATATGCCCCTATACTCGATGCGGGTTTGTTCCCTCATAAGAAGGAGACTGTTCGTATGGATCAGCAGACAAAACAACCGCTGGAGCCACGCATGGAAGCCGGCAAGGCCATGGTGATCGCCGGCGTTCAGGGGCGCTATTCGAAGGCTACCGTGGGCGATATCCCCAATCTGTGGGAGTTGTTCGACACGTGCATCAAGGACATCAAAAAGCGCGTCGGCGGCGTGACGTATGGTGTTTGCCATAACCCCAAGCACGGCGAATTCGACTACATGGCCGGTGTTGAAGTCCCGACCAAGGGCGATGTGCCGAGCAATTTCCAGTTCATCGAAATTGCGCCGCTCAATTACGCCGTGTTCACGCATTACGGGCCTGTGCGGGCGCTGGAACAGACGTACGAGCGCATCATGTTCGAATGGCTGCCGCATTCGGGCTACAAGGTGATGGGCGCGGATTTCGAGCGTTATAGCGCGGACTTTGACGGGAAAAAGGGCACCGGAACGGTGGAAATCTGGCTGCCGGTTGGACAGAAAGCCTGAGAGCCAAAACCGGGGGCGACTCAGCCCCCGAAGCTATTTTGATAACCTTGAGCGGATTGACGTATCGCGCTCGCCACCTCAGGTGCCAACCGGCAGTAGTCATCTTCGCGCTTGAGCACCATTTCAAGGGTCTGCAACAGCGCCTGGATACGCTCCTCGGGATGTTCGACTTCGCAGGTCCTGGCAAATTCGAGGATGCCCAGGCGCGAGGCGAATAACGATTTATTTCCGCCCAGGTCCAATGCCAGTGAGTCTTCCGGGATGTAAGCGGTGGTGTTCACGATGTCGTAGGCCGGTGCCAACCGCGTATCTGATTTCACCGGATTGCTATAGAGCACGCCGAAATTCTTCAGATGGGCATCGCCATTACCCACGATGCAACTCAGCGCTACGCTATCGAACAATTGATCCAGCGAACTGCGTTGATGCGCCGGGGCGCAGAACACGCGTACAGCCTTGGCTATGGCGGCGTAACTCTTGGTGTACTTTTGCTCGGCGGACAGGCCCATCAGCGCGGTCATGTCTTCGAAGCCCAGTGGGTTGAGCTGTGCGTCCCGATCGAAGCGCCGCATGATGAACAGCTTATGGTTGCGGGACAGATAAAACTGCGGTACGGGCAGGCCCGCGTCTCGGGCAATGGACATGCACAGGTATTCATTGATGGCTAACCCCGGAAACTCGTCGCGCCCGCTTTTAATGATCAGATCGTCGGTTTTCGAGGTGAATTTCTGTTCGGGCGTTTGTGGTTTTTCCGGCACCAATACTTTGGGTTGCACACCGGAAATACCTGCTCGCAGGATGTAGCGATCCACCAGCTCGGCGAACAGATCTTCCGCGCCGTCCCACGCAAGAATTTCGTCGAGGTTTTCTCCGGTTGTGTGGGGGCTGTTGCGATGGATCAGCTCGTTCACCTGTTCAGAAGATACGAAAACCCGACCGATTGGCGCGCTGCTTCCCGAGAGCGCCAACAGCAACATCGGGTCGACCTTCACCGTTTTGGCGAGGCGATTGCGCAGTTGCTCCAGCACGTAGCCTTCGGGCAAATTCATCTGAAAGATAGGGTGCAGGTCCCGGCGACGGTATTCTTCCGCGCGGACGGGCATCGACAGGCTGATTGCGCTGTCGGCTTTTGCGTTATCGCTATACCGGAACAAATAGTCTTGAGCACCGACCAGCACGCTGCCGCTGTCCCCTTGAGGCGTATGAACGCGTAGCGTGGGGCTATTCATTGAACAAGTCCTCCAGTTCCTCCAGGGTCGGCAAGGTCACAGGCACCAATTTGAATTCGCTGCCCAAGGCGGCGACCACACGAGCATAGGCATTCATCGAGACCGAGAGGCTGCCTTTTTCGATTTCGATCAGTTTTTGCCGGGTAATTCCGGCCAACTTCGCCAGATCCACCTGCTTATATCCGCGATTCAAGCGCATGGTGCGCAGCTGGACGCCGAGTCGTTGAGTAATTACAGAAGTGTCCATGTCGCGTATACATTACTTTGCTGTTGTTAAGTTATGTATACGTTACATTTTGGCGTTGTCAACACCAGGCTGACTAAACACCCATCTCAACCTGCGCTCATACCCAATCCTTCCCCTGTAAGCCTCACCGCTATCCACCCAACCGGCTGCCAGATACAACCCCATCGCCGCTTCATTGTCCGCATCCACCGACAATTCCAGTGCTTTGATCTGCGGCCACGCCTGTAGCGCCACCTCCGGCAGCGCCTGCAAACAGGCCTTGCCAAACCCACGACCCTGCTGATGCCGATCGACCTGCAACGCATGCAGCGTCGCACTGTGTTCGTCGGCCCAATGAGGCAGGCAAGGTGGGCGTTTGAGGAGCAGGAAGGCTACCGGCCGCTCGTCGGCGAGCAGGGCGAAGCCTTTGATAGCGTCGGGGTTGGGATTGACCAGCAGGCTGTTCAGCGCGCAATAGATATCACCGGAATACGCCAGTTGTTCTGGATTGACTTCCAGTCCGTCGAGCTGCTGTTTTTGTACAGCATTCAGCGCCTGATAGGGGACGAGGCGGGTTTCCATGTGCGGCATATCCGAAATCCTACGAAGAGGGGCGGATTCTAGCGTTTTTGCCGGAGGCGACATTATTTTTGTGCGGACTGTCGATTTGCCTGCAGTGCGTTCCTGGCCGAGTCGCCCGAGCGCCTCGACAGCGTGCAGCGCGTGATTTACTGGCCGAACTCCAAGCCCATCAACAGTGACTCACTCAAGCATCTTGCCCAGCAACCAACTACCCGCCGGTCCCGGTGGGTTTTGTCGCGACCACACCGCATCCACCGCCACCGAGCGGGGCCAGCTGCGCACCTTGAGTTCGACCAATTGCCCACCGCCAAAACGCTCCACCAGCCAGCGCGGGATCGGAGCCCAGCCGAAGCCCAGTTGCGCCATCTCCATCAACATCAGGTAACTGGGGGCCGACCATACGCGCTGGTTGCTGCGGCTTTCATTGGGATTGATGATGCTCGCCAAGCGCAACTCCCGGTGCAGCTGCAGCGTCTGCGGGTGAACCTTGGCCAGGCATGCCAACGGGTGTTTACGCGAAACGAACAGCGCGATTTCGGTACGTTCTTCAAGGGGGGCAAACGTCAGATCCGGCGGGTAGACCTCCTGCTGTTCGATAAACGCGATGTGTGTGCGGCCACTTTGCACCAAGGCGATCAAGTCTTCGCATTCAGCGATCAGGCATTCCAACTCAAGGTCCGGGTAGCGTTGTTCAAAGGCGCTGAGGGCAACCTCGAAGTGGTCGGACTGGTAAGTATCGGACATGGCGATACTCAGCTTCGGCTCCAAGCCCTGGCCCAATTGGCTCGCCGCCAGCTCCAGCCGGCTGCTGGCCTCCAGCACCTGCTCCGCACGCTGCAGCAACACCTGGCCGGCCGGGGTCAGCGTCGGTTTGCGGCTGCTGCGATCGAACAGCACCACATCCAGATCAATCTCCAGGCTCGCCACCGCCGCACTGATGGTGGACTGACTCTTGCCCAGCTTACGCGCCGCCCCGGAAAACGAGCCTTGGGTCGCCGCCTGGACAAACGCCTGGAGCACTTCATGGGACGCCATGAGTATCGCCTTGATCGATGGTTATTAGTTATGAAGTATCGGCTCAAGGGGTAATCATGGCAACCATCGTCCTTCACGGAGCCGGGTCATGAACCCTACCAAATCGATGACTGAACGCGTTCTGCAAGCCCTGGGTTTTGAGGGTTTGGCTTTGTTGATCTGTACGCCTTTGCTGGTCTGGGTGACCGGCCGACCGGCCCTGGAAATGGGCGCGGTGACCCTGGGCATCAGCTTGCTGGCGCTGAGCTGGAACGTCATTTTCAACAGCTTCTTCGACCGCCTTAAAGTGCGCCTGCAACTGCCCAGCGGCGGCTGGACGCGGGTGCTGCACGCGCTGCTGTTCGAAGGTGGCTTGATCCTGCTGGCGGTGCCATTGATTGCCGCCTTGATGAAGATCAGCCTGTTGGAAGCCTTCATCCTCGACATCGGGGTGCTGCTGTTTTTCCTGCCGTACACCTACGTCTATCACTGGGGCTATGACGTGATACGCGAAAGGATTGCCAGCAAGACCCCGATTTCCCTGTAAGCGCCAGGCGCCTACAGGAACATGCCGCCTGAAGCCTCAATGCGCTGGCCGGTGATCCATTGACTGCCATCGGCCAGCAGCAGCGCGATGGCGCCGCCAATGTCGTCGGGTAAACCGGCGCGGCCCAGGGCGGTGTTATTGGCGACCATGGCATTGATGTCAGCGTTGTCGCGCACCGCGCCACCGCCGAAGTCGGTTTCAATCGCGCCGGGGGCTAGGATATTGACGCTGATGCCATGTGCGCCCAGTTCCTTGGCCTGGTAGCGGGTCAGCACTTCCATCGCGCCTTTCATGGCCGCGTAGGCGGCGTAGCCCGGCAGGCTGAAACGCGCCAGGCCGCTGGACACATTGAGAATGCGCCCACCGTCGCGAATCAACGGCAACAGCTTCTGTGTGAGAAAAAACGGTCCCTTGAAATGAATCGCCACCAGGTGGTCGAACTGGGCTTCGGTGGTTTCGGCAAAGCTTGCATGCAGGCCGATGCCGGCATTGTTGATCAGAAAATCAAAGTGGTTCTGTGCGAAAACATCCTTGAGCGCGCCGGTAACTTCAGCGACGAACCCTGCGAACGTCGCGCTCTGGCTCACGTCCAGTTGCAACATGGCGGCGCGGCCGCCCAGTTGTTCGATCTGCGCCACTAACGCCTGGGCCTCGTCGGCCTTGCTGTGGTAGGTACCGATGATATCGACGCCCTGTGCGGCAAGGTGCAGTGCAGCACTTTTGCCCAAGCCGCGGCTGGCGCCGGTGATCAGTGCGATTTTACGTGGGGTCATGCTGCAGTCCTCTGAAGTGATGGTGGGACTGAGTGTATTTGTACGCCGGCAACGTGATAAACATGGCTATATCGGAATCACTGGTCGGGCAAGGCGAACAATCCCATGAATAAACTGGAGCTGCTGCGCACGTTCGTGCGTGTCACCGAACTGTCGAGTTTCACCCAGGCTGGCGAGAGCCTTGGCCTGCCGCGCTCCACCGTCTCCGAGCAGGTGCGGACTCTAGAAGAACTGCTCGGTGCGCGCCTGTTGCAACGCACCACGCGCAGGGTGCAGGCCACCCAGGACGGTCGGGTGTTGTATGAGCGCAGCAAGGATTTGCTGGCGCATATGGAGGAACTGGAAGGGCTGTTCCGACAGGACGAAACACAATTGGCCGGCAGCATCCGGGTGGACATGCCCAACGCGATGGCGCGCACCTTGATCGTGCCCAACTTGCCCCCGTTCATGGAGCGGCATCCGCTGATCGACATGCAGATCAGCAGCTCGGACCGCCAGGTGGACCTGATCGCCGAAGGCTTCGACTGTGTCGTGCGCGTGGGCGCCCAGCCCGATCAAAGCGTGGTGGCGCGGCGGGTGTGCAGCCTGCCCATGGTCAACTGCGTGAGCGCGGCGTATGTGCAGCGCTACGGCAGGCCCGAAACCCTGGCGGACCTTGAGCACCATCAACTGGTGCATTACGTAAGGCCGCTGGGCGCACGCTCGGCGGGGTTCGAATACGTGCAAGGCGGCAAGGTGCAGCGGCTGCCGATGGCCGGGCGCGTGACCGTCAACAGCACCGATGCGTACCAGGCGGCGTGCCTGGGGGGCTTTGGCATCATTCAAGTGCCACGCCTGGGCATCTGCGAATTGTTGGGCAGCGGCGAGCTGGTGGCGGTGCTGCCGGATTACCCTGCGCCGCCGCTGGACGTGTCGTTGCTCTACGCCGGCCAGCGGCATTTGCCCTTGCGCGTGCGGGTGTTCATGGAGTGGTTGGCGGCCACGCTGCACGCGCATCTCTAGAGGCGAACGTGGCTCAGAACAGTTGCGTGAACAGCCAGTAAAGGCTGCCCGACAACACAATCGCCGCTGGCAACGTCAGCACCCAGGCCATCAGCAAATTGCGGATGGTGCGCATCTGCAAGCCGCCGCCGTTAGCTACCATGGTTCCCGCCACGCCCGATGACAATACGTGGGTGGTCGACACCGGCAGACCGAACATGTCGGCCGCGCCGATGGTCAGCATCGCCACGGTTTCGGCCGAGGCGCCTTGGGCGTAGGTCAGATGGGTCTTGCCGATCTTCTCGCCCACCGTCACCACGATGCGCTTCCAGCCAACCATGGTGCCAAGCCCCAGGGCGATGGCCACCGCGATCTTGACCCACAGCGGGATGAAGCGCGTGGCGCTGTCGATCTGTTGCTTGAACAGCTGCAGCTTGTCTTGGGTGTCGGCGTCGAAACCGCCGACCTTGCCCTTGTCCATCAAGCGAATGGTTTCGCTGGTCAGGTACATGTCGTTACGCACGTTGCCTACCGCTTCAGCCGGTACGGCGGCCAGGGAGCCATAGCCTTTGACCTCGGCACCGATATGGCCGGTGATGGCGGCGAGGGCGGGCACCAGTTCCGGTGTGGCTTCCTTGGTACGTACATAGGTCGACAAGGTTGCGCGGGAGTCGGCGGGTGCCGGCTGCGGTACCGCCTTCACCAATGCGGCCTGGGTTACCTCGGCGACCGCCGCGAATTGCAGCGACTGATCGGCGGGCATGGTGCGGTTCAGCGCGTAGGCCATCGGCAGGGTGCCCACCAGGATCAGCATGATCAGGCCCATGCCTTTTTGCCCATCGTTGGAGCCGTGGGCGAACGACACACCGGTGCAGGTGACGATCAGCATGCCGCGAATCCACCAGGGCGGCGGGGTATCGCCTTGGGGCGCTTTATACAGCGAGCGGTTTTTCACGAAGGCGCGCAGGGCCAGCAACAGCAAGGCGGCAAACGCGAAGCCGATCAGCGGCGACAACAGCAAGGCGTAGCCGATTTTGGTGGCCTGGCTCCAGTCGACACCGCTGGTGCCGTCGCGGCCATGCATCAAGGCATTCGCCACGCCCACGCCAATGATCGAACCGATCAGGGTGTGGGACGACGACGCCGGTAAACCCAGCCACCAGGTGCCGAGGTTCCACAGGATCGCGGCGATCAGCAGGGCGAAGATCATGGCGAAGCCGGCCGATGAACCCACCTGCAGGATCAGCTCGACCGGCAGCAGGGCGATGATGCCAAACGCCACCGCACCGCTGGAAAGCAGCACGCCGAGAAAGTTGAAAAAGCCCGACCACACCACCGCGAAATGCGGCGGCAGCGAGTTGGTGTAGATCACCGTCGCCACCGCGTTGGCGGTGTCGTGAAAGCCGTTGACGAATTCGAAGCCCAGGGCGATCAACAGCGCCACGCCGAGCAACAGGAACGGCGTCCAGGTGGTAACCACCGTGCCCAGTTCGTGCATGTCATGCATCAGGCTATAGGCGGTGAACAACAGGCCCATGGCGAGTACGGCGAAGAACATGATCACCGTCACCAGGCCGGGCTTGGTGTCCAGGCGGGGTGTGGAGGCGGTGGGTGAGGCGTGGGGGGAGGCAGTCAGGGAAGGGGTGGCCATGCCGGAGCATCCAGTGTGATGAGGATGTCGCCCATGATCATTGCAGAATGTTACAGAGATGCTGCGGCAGGTCAGTGTTTAAGGGATATGCGGGTGCCGCTGGTCTATTAGGTAGGCACCGCCAAAACCGCGCACGGGGACGCAGAGCGTCACGGGCTGAATTCCCACGCGGGAGCGTGGGAACGATCGTCATTCAGTAATCCTTGCGCTTCCTGAATGCCCAGCGCCCGGCAATCAAGGTAAAGGTCGCCACCAGCGCGACCAGGATCCAGAAGCCCTCCGGGTCGGTGGACAGCGGTACCCCACCCACATTCATGCCAAAAAAACCGGCGATGATATTGATCGGCAGCGCCAGCACCGTCACCACCGTGAGGGTGAACAGGGTGCGGTTGCTCTGTTCGTTGAGGTTGGCGGCGATCTCTTCCTGCAACAATTTGATGCGCTCGCCCAGGGCCGTCAGGTCGTTGATGATCAGCGCGAACTCTTCGGTGGATTTGCGCAACTCCTTCACGTCTTCCTTTTGCAGCCATTGCGGCGGCCGGTTGAGCAGGCGCAACAGCGAGCCCGGTTCCAGCGCCAGCAAGCGTTGCAAACGCACCAGCACGCGGCGCGCGGCACCGAGTTCGGCGCGGTTGGTGGACAGGCGCGAGGACAGCAACTGGTCTTCGATCTGGTCGACGCTGAGGCTGGTCTTGCGCACGATTTGCGTCAGTACTTCGCCCTGGTCGCGCAGCAAATGCACCAGCAACTCCAGCGGCGAGCGGAAGCGTTCACCGGCTTTCACCGACGAGCGCAATTTATCCACCGAGTGCAGCGGTTGCAGGCGCGCACTGATCAGCAGGCGACTGCGCGCACACACCCACAACGTGGAAATATCCGACGACACCATGCTGCTGAAGTTGAATACCACGTCGTTGACCACCGCCAACAGGGCGGAATCGACGTGCTCGATGCGCGTGGAGCGCGAGCCTTCGTGCAATGCTTCGAAGAACTCTTCGGGCAATTCCAGGTGGGCTTGCATCCAGCGCTCACAGGCGGCGTGGGCCAGGTTCAGGTGCAGCCAGAGAAATGCTTGCGGATCGCCGGGTTGTTGCAGGTACGCAAGCGCGGTGGCCGAGTCAATCTGCTCGCCCTTTTCGCCGGGCAGAAAGCGGAAACCGTAAAGCAGGCCAAACAGATCGGGATCCTGATGGGCGTGATCGATGCTGTGGTTCATGGAGGCTCGCAGACAAAGCGCCTGTAGGACGTTTCACAGGTTCGCATGCGCGAATCATTGCAAGGCGCGATGACGGTTATGTGACGGTCTGGCGAGCGCCCATAAAAAAACGCGCCACCCGGAGGTGGCGCGTTTTTGAGTTTGAACTCAGGTGTCTAGCTTGTCTTCCAGCACGGCGCCTGTTTTGGCGTCGAGCTTCACTTCCCATTTCTTGCCAGTGGTGTCGGTCAGGTCCACTTCGTAGACCAATACGCCGCTGTTATTGTGGTCCAACTCGGTGTCGTTGATCGTTGCGCCAGCGTGTTTGGCGACGGCCGCAGCGTTCAGTTGATCGAACTTCATCACGGCACCGGACTTGAGCAGGCCTTCAATGTGATCCGGACGAACATCAGCCTGTGCCAAACCGGCAGTCAGGGTCAGGGCAGTGGCGGCGAACAGAGTGGTCAAGGTTTTCATGGTGTGTGTCCTTCTGGTTGAACTGTTTAAGTGGCGCCAGATTAACCGGCGCAACTTAACTCATGCTTAATGGCTGACTGCCACAAACGCCTCAGTACTTATGGTCGTTCAGCAGGTCCTGCACGCTGGACGACGGCCAGCGCTTGTAAAACTTCAGCAGTTCGGCAGCGCGGTTGGTAAAGATGCCATCGACGCCGGCCTTCATCACCTTGTCGAAATCAACCGGTTCATCCACGGTGTACACATGCACCAGCAGGCCCTTGTCGTGGGTCAGCTGGTTCATTTCAGGCTTGACCAGGTCGGTGTAGCTCTGGTCGCCGTGGTCGGTCAGCTCCGCCGAAGGGCCAGTGCCGATGGCGCCCAGGCTCTTGGCCTGGTCGACCCATTTTTCGAACTCGGCCGCGTCCTTTGGTTCCTGCTTAGCGTAATAGGCGGCTTTGGTCGGCTCGCCGGATTCGGCGAAGGGCACTTTGGACTTCGGTTCGATGCTGCCTTCACCGACCCACAACAGCAGGATCTTCGGCGTGTTGGGCATTTCTTTCTGCAGTTCTTTCAGGCTGGCCACCTCGAAAGTTTGCAGCACCACGCGGCCCTTGCCTTGGCCGACACCGGTGTTGCTCTTGCCCAGCTTGGAGCCGGCGGAACTCAACCAGCCCTTGTCCAGCAGCTTGTTTTTCAGGTCGGCCTCGATGCCCGGAAATTGCTTGGGCTCCTTGGTCTCGATGTACAAGCCGGGTTTGTGTTGCGGGTTGCCTTCGGCAATTTTGATGATGTCATCCAGGCTCTGGATTTTCAGGCCGACGAAACCAGGGCGTGCGCGGTCCGGGTAGGCGGCGTTGAACCAGCTGCCGGCGTCGAGGGTTTGCAGCTCTTTCCAGGTGAACTCGTTGGCCGGCGCGTCTTTGCGCTCGGGGAACTTGGTCGCCACGTCGGTGGTGCGTTGCAGGTTGTTGTCGTGCAGGGCGAACAATACGCCGTCCTTGCTGCGCTGCAGGTCCAGCTCCAGGTAGTCGGCGCCCAGGTCGCGCGCGACCTTGTAAGCGGCGGCGGTGGACTCGGGGGCGTCATAGGAGGCGCCACGGTGGGCGATCACGGCAGGGTAGGGAATGCCTTCGTTTGTCGCCAATTCAGCCGGGCTGATGGGGTCGGCAGCCTGTGCAGGGCCAAGGCCGAGCATCAGCGCCAGCAGCAGGGCACTCCCTAGAGTGGCGGGTACCGGGCCGTTGGTTAACGTGACAGGCATATGCGAAGTCCTTTCGTGGAGGTAACTTTGAGAAGGTGTCCTTTTTAACAATTGATTGCGAAAGGCGCTATCACCAAACCGACATTAACGTGTGCGCGGGCCAATTTCGTCGGTTTTTTTGTGATGCATTGCAGTACTCTTAGCCGAAGCTGTCCCGTTAGAGGACGGTATTTTCTGCCACGCGTGTAAACCATCTTTCCAGTCCCAGTAGGACTTTTCAGTGAGGTTTACCATGCGCATCACTTCCGAACTTATCTGCCAGGCCGCCGACCAACTCCACGGTTTTGTAGGCCTGAATCGCAAAACTGGCCAGTACATCGTGCGTTTCAGTGAAGACGCCTTCGGCATGGACGTGGCCGATGACGGCATCATCCCCACAGCCGAGTTCGTCTGGGAGCCGGCTGCCGACCACAGCATGATCCTGTCCCGAGCGCGCATTCAGTTGCTGCTCGCACAGAACATTGACGATCGCATCAACATCAGCGAACCGCTGCGGGTGTATATGCGCCGGGTTGAGATCCCGCAGATCAGTGCGGTGCGTAGTTTGGTCAGTTAAGCGCAGGCCATTTGCAGCGTAGGTATCTACACAAATTTGGTTCGGCCCCGAACCAGTGGCGGCTCGGAGCCGAAGTCTCTTTAACTGATGCCCCGCGTTCCAAATGTGGGAGGGGGCTTGCTCCCGATGGCGGCCTCAGGGCCGACCAGGATGTTGGATCAGGGCGAGTACATATCCGTTGCTGCGGTAACGGCGGCTTAGGGTTCCGCCCTGACGGCGGGTCACTTTGGAAAAGAGCCCCAAAGTAACCAAAGGGCTCTTGCCCCACCACTCGGCACCTCGCCTAGGCTCGGTGTGCCCGTAATCCGACAGTGATTTGGGGGGCCGCCGCCACGCGCCATCCATGGCGCGGGGCGGCTAAACCGGCATCCCTGCCGGTTTACCCCCCAAATCACTATCGAATTGCGGCCAGCGTGGTTTAACGGGGCGCTTAAGATCAAGAGCAAGATCAAGAGCGGCTCGCTTCGCATCGTGGTTAGCGTAGGCCGCTGCTACACACTTGTGTAGATACCTATGCATTTTGCAGACGCACGATCATTCAGTGTGGAAGCTATAGGCCCGCTCCACCTTGCACACGCGGGTATGAAACGCTGTGTACCAGAGGGAGCGCCCTTGCTCGCGCACCTGCTGATGTTCGGCCTGCTGTTTCCAGGCCAGGATCGCCGCTTCGCTGCTCCAATAAGACACGGTGATCCCCAGGCCCTCTTCCCGCGCCGATTCCACGCCCAGAAATCCCGGCTGTTCACGCGCCAGTTCCAGCATGCGCGTGGCGGCCTGACCGTAGCCCTGGTCGCCATCGGTGCGCAGTGAGCTGAAGATTACCGCGTAGTAGGGCGGCGCAGGCGTTCTGGCGATCATGCCGAGGCCTCCTGGCACGCCGTGAGCAGGGCAATCGCCAGCGGCGGCGTGATGCCTTTGAGGGCGGCGCGTTCGGGTTGGAACAGGGTGGCGACGAAAAACGGGTGGTTCAGCAGCTCCACCGCTCGAAGGTCGTTTGCAGCGTCGTGACCGCTGGCAATCATCTCTCCTTCAAGCAGTGCATGAGCGAACTCGGGGTTGATGCCGTAGCGGCACCGATAACCTTCGTGGATATCCAGGCTGCCATAGGCTTGCGCGATACGGGTGTAGGGCTCCAGGCGCACGGTGTCGTTGGCCTCCACCAGCGCACAACTCAACGGCGTGATGACGGCACGTTTAGCGCCCGGTACCAACTCGCCGTGTTCGGCATCCGCCCAGCCCAGCACGTTGCGGGCATATTCCAGCACCGCGTGCTGAAAACCACCGCAAGTGCCGAGGAAAGGCCGTCGCTGTTCGCGGGCGAACCGGATGGCTCGCAGTGCGCCTTCGGTGTCGCGATACGGGCTGGCGGGCACGCACCAGAAACCGTCGAACCCGTGCAGCGAGGCCGTGGCGGTGATGGTGTCGGTGTCGAGCCATTGCACCTTGACGCTCAGCTTCAAGGCTTGGGCTGCTTGTTGCAGCGCCACGGGAATGGCCTGGTGCGCAATCACGTCAGGGTTGTAATCGCCGATCAGAGCGAGGTGCAGCGGGGCGTCTTTCATCGTGTGATCCCATGGCTTGTGGTGTCCTGAGGGGCACTATAGATTGGCGCTCACGCAATCAATATTGGCATTTGCCCACATGCTCAATGCAGCCGTGCACTATCAAGTCGACTATAACGACCTGTCGCTGGTCCTCGCCCTGGTTCGCGGCGGCACCCTGGCGCGGGCTGCCGGGCTGCTGCGGGTGGATGTGTCCACAGTGTTCCGGGCGGTGCGGCGCCTAGAAGCTGCCCTTGGCCAGACGTTGTTTGAAAAAAACCGTGCCGGTTATCTGCCCACCGGATTGGCCACCCACTTGGCGCAACAGGCCGAGCGCGCAGAACTTGCCCTAGAGGCCGCGCGCATCGGTGTGGAGCAGGGCGGGGAAGTGATCAGCGGCACGGTGCGCCTGACCTGCACCGACGCTGTGCTGCAAGGTCTGCTGCTGCCGGCCCTGGCCAAGTTCATGGCGAATTATCCGGCGTTGATCCTGGAACTGAGCACCTCCAATGATTTCGCCAACCTCAGCCGCCGCGATGCCGATATCGCGCTGCGTCTGACCAGCAAGCCGCCGGAGCATCTTGTCGGACGTTGCCTGGGGACGGTGACGTATCAGGTGTGCGCCAGCGCCGACTATGCGCGTCGGCATGCAGGCCAGGAGCTGGCTGACCTGGCCTGGATCGCGCCGGACGACTTTTTACCCGACCATCCCACAGTGGCCTGGCGCCGTGAGCATCTGCCGGGCGTGCGTCCCGGTTATCGTTGCAACAGCATGCAGTCGGTGGCCGAGTTGGTGCGCGCCGGGCTGGGGGTGGCGGCGCTGCCGGATTTTCTGATAGGCGATGGCCTGCAACCACTGGGCTGCGCATTGGCAGGGCATGACACGGCGCTATGGCTGTTGACGCGCCCCGACTGCCGGGCGTTGCGTTCAGTGGTGACCCTGTTTGATGAGCTGGGGCGACATGTAAGCGGGTTGCGCAATTAGGTTTTGCGCACAAATTGCTCATGTATTTCGCACGTCAGCGTTTCGATACGTTCGGTCAGCTGTTTAGTCATTTCCGTCAGCCGCGTGTTTTGTTCCAGTAGCTCCAGCAACTGTTTGGTGGTTTGTGCGGCCTGGGCCTGGCGTGCGGTGTTGGCGGTGGCCAGGGCTTCGCGGTGTTGTGCGTCGGCGTCGGACTGGGCTTTGTCGCGCGCAGCCTGGCGCGTCTGGGCCAGCAGGATCAACGGCGCGGCGTAAGCCGATTGCAGGCTGAAGGCCAGGTTGAGCAGGATGAATGGGTATACATCGAAGTGGGTAATGCCGGTAGCGTTCAGCACCACCCACAGCACCACAATGGCGGTTTGCGCGCCGAGGAAGGTCGGTGTGCCAAAGAACCGCGCAAAGGCTTCGGCCTTGAGGGCAAAGGTATCGTTGCCAAAGGTCGGTGCCAGGTGGGCGTGATGTCGGTGGAAGCGCAAGGGGTCGACAGGGGTAGGGTCAGGTTTATCGGTCATGGCGGGCTCGAGTCGGTGGCGTGAGGCATCACGCACTATAGACCCAGCCCTCGGCCCGCACATGAAGAAGCCGTCAGCGGTTGCCCCGCTCGTTGGCAAACGCGCTCACCGCCTGTACCGCCTCGCTGGTGCCTTCACGGATCTGCAGGATCACCGTACCGGCCTGGTTGGCCAGTTCCACGCCCTGGGCCGCACGGTCGCGGGTGGCGTCCATGCTGTCGATGGCCTGGCGGGTTTCGTCCTGGATCATGGCGATCATGCCGGAGATTTCCGCCGTGGAGCCGCTGGTACGCGCCGCCAATTGGCGTACTTCATCGGCCACCACGGCAAAGCCACGGCCTTGCTCGCCCGCGCGGGCCGCTTCAATTGCGGCGTTGAGGGCCAGCAGGTTGGTCTGGTCGGCGATGCCGCGAATGGTGTTGACGATGGTGGTGATCTGTTGCGACCGCTCGCCCAGCTTGGCGATCAGTTGCGAAGAAGCGTCGATATCAACGGCGATGTCGCGCATGCCGGTGGCGGTTTTCTGAATCACCTCGGCGCCTTTTTCGGCCATGTCCTGGGTGTTCAGCGACAGGTGATAAGCCTGCGCAGCGCTTTGCGCGTCGGCCGCATGCTGTTGCACACGGGCCGTAACGTCCGAAGCGAACTTAACCACTTTGCACAGGCGCCCGCTGGCGTCGTACACCGGGTTGTAGTTGGCCTCCAGCCACAGCGTATTGCCGTGCTTGTCCACCCGCTCGAACTGGCCGCTGAACAGTTCACCCTGGTTCAGGCGCTTCCAGAACTCGCTATAGGCTGGGCTGCTGGCCAGCGCCGGGGTGCAGAACAGGCGGTGATGCTTGCCCTGGATCTGCGCCAGGCTGTAACCCATGCGCTGCAGGAAGTTGGCATTGGCGGTGATGATGGTGCCATCGAGGTTGAATTCGATCATCGCCATGGCGCGGTCGATGGCTTGCAGCTTGGCATTGGCTTCACTTTCGGCTTGCAGGCGGGGGGTGACGTCCATGGCGTACTTCACCACTTTGACCACGCGACCGGCTTCATCGCGTACCGGGTTGTAGCTGGCTTCCAGCCACACCGATGCGCCGTTGGCGCCTACCCGTTCAAAGGTGCCGGACTGGAATTGGCCGTTGCGCAGATGTGTCCACAGCTGGTTGTAGTCGGCGCTGCGCGCGAACGCCGGTGTACAGAACATCCGGTGGGGCTGGCCCAGGATCTGGTCGGCGCGGTAGCCCAGGGTCTTGAAGAAATTGTCATTGGCGCGCAGCACGGTGCCCTGCACATCGAATTCGATAACCGCCATCGAGCGCTCGATCGCGTCCAGCAGGCTGGCCTGTTGCGCACTGGTGTGTTGCAAGGCGGTGATGGTTTTTTTGTAAGCATTGAATAGCATGATCGGAAGCTCGAGCAGGCATGCGTATGAGGGATCCATGTAAATGCGCCTGACCCCGTAGGGCACCTGGGCCTCACGGTTGACTTGCTCATTGTCAGCTCCTTGTGCTGACAGAGGGGGGTGGAACAACGGGTTCAGAGTGATCGGCCTGCCAGGAAGTTCGCCTTCGGGGCGGCACATTTCTGGCGAGGCGACCAATGGCGGCATTGTGCTACTGCGGCGGACTGACCTCATAGCCTGCAAGGAACAGATCAATCGCCGATTCGATCACATGAGCCTGGGACGTTGCGTCGAGGGTAGGCTGGCCAAGGGTGATCTGCGGCCAGAACGCAAAGGCTTTGAGCAGGCTTTGTATCTGGTGAGCTGCGAACGCCGGGTCTTTGCAACTCAGGCGGCCGTCTTCCTGGGCGGCACGAACCCATTGGGTAAAGCCTTCTTCGCGCTCGCTCAAGCGGTTGACCATGTCTTGGGCCCGTTCCGGCGAATGAATGGTGGCCGCGATGGCCACGCGTGCCAGGTCGAGGAAGTTGGCATCCGCCATCATCTTCATTTTCGCTTCCAGCAACCCGCGCAGTTGATTGCGCAGTGGTTGGTCGCTGCTGTACGCCACATCCAGTTGCGCGGCGCTGCTGGCCCACAATTGGTGCAGTATTTCGGCGAACAGCTCTTCTTTACTGGGGAAGTGGTTGTAGACCGTGCGCTTGGAAACCCCGGCCGTGGCGGCGATCCTGTCCATGCTGGTGACCTCGAAGCCATGCTCGCGAAATTCGGCGATGGCCGCTGCCACGATGGCTTCGCGTTTACGGTCGGTGAGGCGTTGGGAGGCAGTCATGGAGGAGGTTCGGCTCAAAAATGAAATTACACTCGGCAGTTTACTTGCTTCGAGTTTTGTTGCAATGTAGAAACTACACTGTGCAGTGTAATTTATGAGCGGACGCAGGAGTCACTCTGTAATGGCTACGATTTCAACACGTGTTGGCCCGACATCCACTGCGCTCAGGCCTGCCGAGCGCGACCAGGGGCATTTCACCAACGACGCGCTGGTGCCCCACGGTGGCTTTGGCAAGACCTTGCGTATCTTCTGGAACATGTTGTTTAACAAGCCGCGCACCACAAGGCCGGTGGGCAACATCCCGGTACAACCCCTGACCCGCGAACACTTGGCGGCAGCCCCTGATCACAGCGTGTTCCGCCTGGGCCATTCAACCGTGTTGTTGAAAATGCGCGGTAAATTCTGGATCACCGACCCCGTGTTCGCCGAGCGCGCCTCACCGTTCAGTTGGGCCGGCCCCAAGCGCTTCCACCAACCCCCGATCAGCCTGGAAGAGTTGCCGCCGTTGGAAGCGGTGATCCTTTCCCACAATCACTACGACCATCTCGACCGCACAGCTGTGATCCAATTGGCCGACAAGACGCGGTACTTTCTTGCGCCCTTAGGCGTGGGAGACACCTTGGTCAAATGGGGGGTGGACGCCGCCAAGGTGCGGCAACTGGATTGGTGGCAGGGCACCGAGGTTGATGGCATTCGTTTTGTTGCCACGCCGGCGCAGCATTTTTCCGGGCGTGGCCTGTTTGACGGCAACCAGACCCTGTGGTGTTCCTGGGTGATGATCGATGACGCGCGGCGGATCTTTTTCAGCGGCGACACGGGTTATTTCGACGGCTTCAAGCGGATCGGCGAGCAATACGGACCGTTTGACCTGACCCTGATGGAAACCGGCGCCTATAACGTCGACTGGCCTCATGTGCATATGCAGCCGGAGCAAACGTTACAGGCGCATATCGACCTCAGGGGCCGCTGGTTGCTACCGATTCACAACGGCACCTTCGACTTGGCGTTTCATGCCTGGCACGAGCCGTTCGACCGCATCATGGCGCTGGCCTGGGAGCGCAATGTGTCTATTACTACGCCGGCGATGGGGCAAGCGTTCCGGCTCAACCAGCCCGAACGAGGGCATGCGTGGTGGTTGGAGGTAGAGACTCAGGATGTGAAAGAACAGGCTGCGGGTTAGTTAAAGAGCCTGTGAAAAAGGTGTTTTTCAGGGTGTTTCGACTCTGCGACAAACGTCAGAAGAGAGTGCGATGATCCGTCGGAAAGTTAATTTCGAGGGGCGTTGCAATGAACGAGGACTGCAAGAAACTCTGGCGACTGGGCATGCCGTGCCTCTCAGCATCGTCGCTCGCCGTATCAGGCGAGCATGCCGATCCTGGTTCTTCAACCGTCATCCAGGCGCGAACCGATAACGCCAGCACCGGTGCTATCGTTTTCGGTGCCGGACGTGCTGAGGGGACGGTACTCATACCCGGCTATAACGCCTTGCCTCCAATGATCAAGCCCACGCGAGACCCCGCGTTATCACTGGTTGCCCTCAGTGGTGTCGACCCCACTGGGCCCGTGATGGTTGAAGTGCCCCTGGTGCAAAACAACAGCGCTTTTACTGCCTCTCCTGTGCTGGCGGGGTGGCGCATCGGCTATGCCATCCGCTACGTACGCGGTGGGCATGTTGAACCCACGGACCAGCGTGCAACCTTGCACCGTGCCTTCGTTATCCTCGGCCAAGCGGGTGTGCAATTAGTCGCAGTGGACGCGCAGCGTACGGACGACCCGCTCGAATCCGGTACGGCCATCGATGCGCTCGTGGCCAGTCATCGTTTGGATGCCCTGGTGTCAGACGATCAGAGTGCGGCGTTTCATGCAGCGCGCAGAAGTGGATACCCCAGCGCCTGTCAGGCGCTGGAGGATGGTACCCAACTCTGGTTTTACGGGGCCCGCTGGGCGGCTGATCGCGTGCAGGTCCTGCTGCGAACTTACCGCCAGCTTCTATCAACTGTCGCGCCTACACCGGGTACGGAATGATCATACCGGGCAGCAGGATTCGCCTGGATAGCGACGCCGGAACAGCCTCTTAGACTCGTGTTGGGTTATCGGCCGATAGCTCTCTTTCAGTCAATTAGGGGTATTTCCATGATCGGACCAGTTTCGGCAGGTGGGTGGGCGACAGGCCTGTTGCAAGCGCTTTCAAATCCGCCGCAGGGCTTCAAGGGCGCATGTCAAATGTCTGTGGAAATGGCCAGCCGCGGCGGGGTCACCTCAGAATCGCTGGTGAAAGACACGTTCCGACAAATTGCCAATATTGATCATGGGCTGCAGGGCGGTAACGCGTTCATAGAAACCAACCCGGATGCGCTCCAGCAAGCCAGGGCGCTGGACCTTGAACGTGAAAAAGGCCAGGTGCGCGGGTATTTGCACGGCGTTCCGATCGCGCTCAAGGATGTATTCGAAACCAAGGACCGGATGCAGACAAGCGCCGGTTCCAAGGCTCTGGTGGGCAAGGCCGCCACTCAAAATGCCAAGGTCGTGGACAACTTGCTGAAGGCCGGCGTGGTGGTTGTAGGTAAAACCAACATGAGCGAGCTGTCGAACTTCCGCTCTGAATTACCGGTGGATGGCTGGAGTTCCCGAGGGGGCCAGACGCTGAACCCGCATCGCCTGGGCGGGATGGTAGCAGGATCGAGTTCAGGTTCCGCCGTGGCGGTAGCCCAGGGGCATGTGCCGCTGGCGTTAGGGGTGGAAACCAGCGGATCGATCATTACTCCCGCGGCCTACAACGGCGTTTTTGGCTTGAAAACCTCCGTGGGCTTGCTGAGTACCGAGGGTGTCATGACCAGTTCACGCATGGATTCGATTGGCACGTTCACGCGCAATGTCTGCGATGCGGCAGAAGCGCTCAACGCCATGACCGAGACCACGCTTTACACCGAGGGACTGCGCTCCGATGCCTTGAAAGGCAAGCGAATTGGCTACACGCCTGTGCCTGAATTGTCCGTAGAGGAGGCCAAAGACCCCGCGAAGCGGGCGGACCGTAAGCATTACGCGGATGCGCTTGAGGTGTTGAAGTCTCAAGGTGCGATCCTGGTGCCCGTGGGAACGCTGGAGGATGGCGTCGCTGAGCAAACCTACGCCGATTACAACGAGGCATTATTTTCAGACGTCAAGCACCAACTGGAAGAGTATCTCGCCGGGCGCGAGGGTTTGCCTGTCAAATCGCTTTCGGAGCTGATTGCTTTCAATAAGCGTCACCAGCAGCCCGGTGAGCCCGACCAGAACCTGCTGGAGCTTATCAATGGCCTGGTGAGCACTCAGGACCAGCGCGATGAGCTGTGGGCGGCCGTCATTCCGGTTTTCCAGAAAACCATCGATGATCCGATGAACAAACACAGGCTCGATGCCCTGGCGTCGAACTTCCTCTCAAACAACTATTTTTTCAGCGCTGCGGCAGGTTACCCGGGAATGTCCGTTCCGTCCGGGATGGATGATGAAGGGATGCCCACGGCGCTTTACCTTTACGGGTCGGCTAACAACGAAGCCACAGTGCTGTCGGCTGCCTATGTTTATGAGCAAGCCACACAGGCGATTAAACAGCCGGCATTCCGCCCTGGCGCGCCCTTTACGCCAGCACCCGTAATGACAGATAACGCGGTTGAGGGGCCTGCAGGCAACGTCTGAATATGATTCAGTTTCTGCTTGAAGCAGCATGAACGCGGGTTAATCCATTGCGTTGCCGGTGATCAGGCTGGACTCTACGCACCATTCGGTTGGGGAGTGGGTGACTCATTTGATGCAGCGGGTGAGCCCAGCAACCGAGAGAGGAGGCCCGGCGTCGCCGGTTCGGCCGACGCGCTGTCGAACCGGCGTTTACTCATCCCCCACCCCGGTGCGAACCCCGGGAAAAACACCAGCCCTTGCGCTTCCAGGCAAAATGCCAGGGCCAATCGAGTGTCATCATCCACGTCGCCGTGGCTTTCCAATTGTTGAACGGCTTGCACCGCCACGCCAGCCTCGCGGGCCAGTGCTTCGCGGCTCCAGCCCAACATGAGGCGCGCCTGGGCGCTGTGTTTGGCGGTGAATTGATGAAGGACGATCTGCTGTTCTACGTAAGAGCTCATTGCCAGAGAGGACATGGGATTTCTCCAGGTTCGACAGGGGAGGCACAACTATACTGTGTTTTTATACAGTTGTTTGTACCGCTCATCAACTCAGGGCAATGGGTGGTGTTTTTCAGTGTGCGTTTACTCCATCCCCGGCGCCTCCCGGATGATCAAATGATCCAGGTTTTCAATATTCGCGCTGAATACCCCGAACGTCTGTTCGGGGTTCTTCTGGCTCGGTACCTGCTTGAGCTGCGGCGTCACGCCATAGAAAAAGCAATACAACGGTCGTTCGCTGCCCGCCGCAGCCTTGATCTGCGCCAGGAATGCCGTGCGCTTGCGGTAGCTATCGAGCAGTTTCTTGCTCAGGTAGACATTGACTGAGTAGGGCTTCTTGTCGAGCCATACCTTCTTTTCGAAATCGATGCGAACACTGTTGGTGTAGTCCTTGATGGCTTTGATCTTGCCCCAATAGATCAGGCCCTGGTTGTCTTGCAGGTATTCGATTTTCTTGAAAAACGTCCAGTACGTCGCCGTGTGCTCGCCGATTTTCAACGGCATTGATTTGAGCTTGTCCTTGTCGTCGATATTCGACACGTAGCATTCCACCGGGTGGGCGAATACGCTGGTTTTATCCGGGGTGGTGTCGTTGTTGGCGTGGGATGTGGCGACTTGATTTGCAGGGGCTTTCGTTGGGTCTTGCAGGGCGACGTTCTCGGCGCCTGTCAGCGGGCTCCTACGTGCGTATTGACGTGGTGTGAGCACAAACTCCGAAGGGAAATTTTCCTCGCGCTCGTCATCATTTTCACCGGTCGCGTTCTTATGCGTGCTGGCGTAGCGGCAACCGTCGATATGCAGGGTGCTGGTCTTGTTCTTGAAATGGGGCGTGCGCTGGTAGTTGAGGTTTTTTGCGTTGAAGGTGCTCAGCGTATTGCCCTCATCAAACGCCGCACGGCACACATCGTTGGGGCAGAGAAAGCGCTCCTTGTCGGAATCGAAATCGGCGGTTTCGTCGAAATTCAGGTCTCGTACGTCATAGATTGACAGTTTGTCATCGAGACTCAGGCTGTAGGCCGTGTCGAATTTCATGGGGCTCGGGTCCGTGAGAGGTTTGGCTATTAATAGCGAGAACCTGCGCAAATATCAGCAAGAACCTGCAACCCATCGTCCACTCAGGAAGCACAGTGTTCCCCCGGCTGCGGTCAATGCCGCCAGGGCATACACCATGCTCGCCAGCGCGGCATTGATCAGCAGGTACCCGCAAATCACCGGACCGATGACAATCAAATGTGGGAGGTGTCGAGCTTTAGCGAGGCTCCGATGGGATCACCTCAGTCTCCCAGCCACCCCTGTGCCCGCATCACCGCTGCAACCGGGCCCGCCTTTTCTTCTTCGCATGAAAATGCCGAAAATGCGCATCCTGCGCCGCCGCCAGCAACTCCCGATCTCCGCGCGTATCGCCCCAGGCCCGCAGCCGATACTCGCCCAAATCCCCATACACCGCCTCAAGCCGCAGCACCTTATTTTCACAGCGGCAATTATTCCCGGTGAGCTTACCGGTCAACACCCCGTCGACCACCTCAAGCTCAGTCCCGATCAAGCGGATCCCCAGCCGATCGGCAAACGGCTGCAACACCAGCGCCGGCGACGCCGAACACAGCGTCACCACCGCTCCCGAGCCCAACTCCTGCTCCACCGACAACACGCCCGCCGGGCGCATCAACCGCGCCCAATTGCGCTGGCAATACTCCTCGGCCTTGCGCTGCACCCACGCCTTCTCCACCCCGGTCATAAAGGTGCGGATCAACTGCGCCTTCAACTCATCCCGGCTGATCTGCCGCACCAAAAAGCGCAGCCCCGGTACCGCCAGCTTCACCATCCGGCCGTAAAAAGCGCCAGTGCCAAAGGCAAACTTGAGGAAGGGCACGAAACTGTCGTGGTGGGTGAGGGTGCCGTCGAAGTCAAAGACGGAAAGTACTTTGGCGTCAACGGGGCCGGCTTCGAGCATGTCTGGGTTCACGGGTTGGCCTCGGTCCTATCTAGTATTTTTTTGAATGTGCATCAGGTGTGACAGCAGGAGTCTACTCCCGTGCCAATCTTCCGATCTTGGCGTAAAGCCCTTCGGTGTACGCCTCCCGGTCACTCGACCGGTGACAACGCTGATGGCAATTGGGGCACAAGGCTACAGCATTGCTGATGCGATCCGAACCCTTCTGGACTAGGTGCTTGACGTGATGTACTTCAAGAAATGGCAAACCGTCGACCTCGAAAGGTGCGTTTGAACCGCAGCCTTCGCAGATGCCGTTGGCTTGCTTGAGCACCCAGGCGCGTACCTTTGGGTCGCGAACAAAAGCGGTGCTGACGGTCGAGACCCTCTGCGGCTGGGCAATGCCGTCCGGTAGCTTAGGGAAAGGTTGTTGCTGCAGTTTGGACGCGCGGCGGATAAGCATTTGCTCGTCCGCTGTTTGGGCCGCGTCTTCGGACTCGAATACACCCTGTGCGGCCAGCGCTTGGCGGATGCGTTGCTCCACGCCTGTGCCCACGTTCTTCGCAGGTTTATAGCCTTCGATGCGGTCCCAGCCCATACGCACAAGCACGGTGGAGATATTTTGCATGCGGAATTCGATGGAACCCTTTGCACGACCTGCCACCGGGCCTTCGCGTAGGAGGCGGTTTTCGAGAGCTTTGTTGAAAGGTTGGCCGCTCTTTTCCCAGGCCAACATCTTCAAGTACGCCTCGACCGCTGCGGCCAACTCTGCGTCGTTCCAGTCCGTTTTGTCTTTCGTAATGTCCATACAGCTGCCGAGGGTAGAAAACCCTCGGACGATACTGAGTAGCCACTATTGAGTCTACGAAATTTCCTACGCATTGGTAGGATTCGGCGGTCGTTCGCGTTAGTAGTTTCGCTGCTTCATTCGGAAAGGTTGAGTGACCTTGCGCCACCACGGAGTCCTTGCTGACTCTTTCCGGTAGGTTCGATTAACCAACAGATATGGCATGTCTCTGAGGCGGATCCAGCCTTCATCCTGCCAGTGCAGCAAGTTCAACGACATCTCCGGCCAGTCCAACATGCTCAATAGCGGTCGTTCCACCGTTCGGGGTTGGTGCTCGTCACGCAACGTCGGGACGACTTCATGAGTGAGCCAACTCCGTAACAGCCTGTTCTCTGGGGCGTAGTGATAGACCAGCAGTGCATATGCACCGGACTCGCTGACCATCAGCATCTCTTCCGGTTGACCGTGGAACAGCAATTTCAAGTATTGCCGTTGATCGGCATCGAGCTTACGAGTCGTTCGTTCATCCAAGCAGTAACCCATCAAGCGCCCGAGATCCCGCGCACAGAACCATGGTTGGTTTTCTAAAAGGAGGGCGTGTAGAGGAAGATGATGTCTGGTGAACACGACAGCAATAGAAGGCTCAGGCATTACTGCATTCTTGGCCGCCGGTAAGTCGAGCGGATATGGGTTAGGCATTTCCTATGACCTCTACGTGATTTTCAGGAGGGCTAGGGCCCAACGTAGAGAGCGGATTCAAGAAACTCCAACAGGCTCGCCATCAATGCAGCATTACACCCACATGACCAAAGATCAGGCGGATTTCTACTGTTCGATCAGGGCTAGCGTCTACGTTGGGCGTTTCTTAGGCACCGGCAGACGAGGCTATCAGTATCGAAATTCGCATCAATCATTTTGTGGATGATCAAGGTGTAAGACACTTCCTATTCATGGAGGCGTAAAAAAGCCCTGAACAAGTCAGGGCTTCTCAAGTTTGCTTAGCTTGGGAATCAATCCCAGCTCAACGCCCCACCCGTCTGATACTCGATCACACGGGTCTCAAAGAAATTCTTCTCTTTCTTCAAGTCCATAATCTCGCTCATCCACGGGAACGGGTTGGTCGTGCCTGGGTACTCTTCCTTCAACCCAATCTGCGACAACCGACGATTCGCGATGAACTTCAGATAGTCCTCCATCATCGCTGCATTCATGCCGAGAACGCCGCGTGGCATGGTGTCGCGCGCATATTCGATCTCCAGCTGCGTCCCTTGCAGGATCATCTGGGTCGCTTCTTCCTTCATCTCGGCATCCCACAAATGCGGGTTTTCGATTTTGATCTGGTTGATCACATCGATACCGAAGTTCAGGTGCATCGACTCATCGCGCAGGATGTACTGGAACTGCTCGGCCACGCCGGTCATTTTGTTGCGGCGGCCCATGGAGAGGATCTGGGTGAAGCCGCAATAGAAGAAGATGCCTTCCAGCACGCAGTAGTAGGCGACCAGGTTGCGCAGCAGTTCCTTGTCGGTGTCGACGGTGCCGGTTTCGAACTTCGGATCGGAGATCGAACGGGTGTACTTCAGGCCCCAGGCGGCCTTTTTGGCCACCGATGGAATCTCGTGGTACATGTTGAAGATCTCGCCTTCATCCATGGCCAGGGATTCGATGCAGTACTGGTAGGCGTGGGTGTGGATCGCTTCTTCGAAGGCCTGGCGCAGGATGTACTGGCGGCACTCCGGGTTGGTGATCAGGCGGTATACGGCCAGCACCAGGTTGTTCGCAACCAGGGAGTCGGCAGTGGAGAAGAAGCCGAGGTTGCGCATGACGATGCGGCGTTCGTCGTCGGTCAGGCCTTCGGGGTCTTTCCACAGGGCGATGTCGGCGGTCATGTTGACCTCTTGCGGCATCCAGTGGTTGGCGCAGCCGTCGAGGTATTTCTGCCAGGCCCAGTCGTACTTGAAGGGCACAAGTTGGTTGAGGTCGGCGCGGCAGTTGATCATGCGTTTTTCGTCAACGGCGACGCGGGCGGAGGCGCCTTCAAGTTCGGCGAGGCCTTCGGCGACGTCGAGTTTGTCCAGGGCAGCCTTGGCGCGCACGATGGCGGCGGAGTCATTGGCGGTGACGGCGCGGGCTTCGATGGCGGCAGCAGCGCCGGCACCGTCGAGGCGGTCCATGTTGGCTTCGGTGGCGTGGCCGGCGTTGGCGCCTTTGGTGGCTACTTCGCCTTCTTCTTCTTTGTCGAATTCGTCCCAGCTCAGCATGACGTGTCGTCTCCTGCGTGAGGGCTCAAAGGTGCCCGTGTGAAACCGGATGGTTGGGTATTCACACGGCCCTCGGGCCGCGGTGGATCTTAAGGAATCGTTTGTTGCAGCAGCTAGCGCAGGCATTAAACGCAATTGGGCTACGGGTTCTGCATGAGGCTTGAGGTGCGGAGCGGCGGGGCTTGCTCCAGCGGAGGCCTCAGGTCTGGCTCTTCGTCCCTGTGTAAAGGGATATTGCAGGCCCGATTTACCCGCGCATTATAGGGAAAAATTCGGGTTTGTGTTGTGGCGGATTGTCCCGGTGAGCGGACAAAAAGGCTGCTATTTGGGCCAGGGCGAGGGTTTGCAGGGGGTTGGCGGGGTAGGAAGTTTTTGACGGGCGGTGGGATGTTTTTTTGTGGAGGGGAGGGCGGTGGATTAAGGACCGGCTCTTTGCCGCAAGAACGATTTCTTGCGGCGAACAAGAATCCACTAACCAATAATCAGCCGTTAGAGCAGCCGTTACCCATTACATGATAATTAAGAATATGACGTTGACCTTGCGAATCCTCATATTCCATCTTCGCCGGTACAACTTCGCATACTTCCGGGATGTTGCTCATGGAGACTACTTTAGCGACGTCCAAGTGGGTGCTGTAGGTATAGTCCTCAACAATCGGGGCGTTCTGGCCAGCCAGCTCGGTCGGGGCCTCGTCGGCCAGGGCGGCGGTGGCGCATAGGCTGCTGAGGGCTAAAACTAATAACGCTTTCATTTCTCTATTTACCTTCTTCAGGGCGAAAGGGGTCACGGGGCCCTTGTGAGGCCGCGTGTGTAACTTGAGAGTTGGGAAGTTCGGATTAACGTTGCCTTCGTGGGGGCTGTTGCGGTGTTAATCTCGGTGTCGTGTTGACGGGGTTGATTCTAGGCCTGCGGCTTATATTCATATACCCGTGGTTTTGATAAACACTTTTGGCAGTTTTTGTAACAATCCCCCGATGAAGGTTTTTTCAGAAACCCGCGAAGCGCCACGGGGCGCGGGCCAGAGCGGCAGTTGGGCATAGCTGGGTAATTTGTAGGGTCTTGTTACTACCATCGTCGAATGGTTCTATAGGCCCACCCCGGCTACAACAGGGGCCATACAACAACAACTATGTCACCGAGGTAAGAAAGATGAGTGCGGCTTCCCTGTACCCCGTTCGCCCCGAAGTAGCAGCCAACACGCTGACCGACGAGGCGACCTACAAGGCGATGTACCAGCAATCGGTGGTCAATCCCGATGGTTTCTGGCGCGAGCAAGCCAAGCGTCTTGACTGGATCAAGCCTTTCACCACGGTGAAGCAGACGTCGTTCGACGATCACCATGTCGACATCAAGTGGTTCGCCGATGGCACCCTGAACGTTTCCTACAACTGCCTGGACCGTCACCTCGCCGAGCGTGGCGACCAGATCGCGATCATCTGGGAGGGCGATGACCCTGCCGAGAGCCGCAACATCACGTACCGCGAGCTGCATGAACAAGTCTGCAAATTCGCCAACGCCCTGCGCGGCCAGGATGTGCATCGCGGCGACGTAGTGACTATCTATATGCCGATGATCCCCGAAGCCGTGGTCGCCATGCTCGCCTGTACCCGCATCGGTGCGATTCATTCCGTGGTGTTCGGCGGTTTCTCGCCGGAAGCCCTGGCCGGTCGCATCATCGATTGTAAGTCGAAGGTGGTGATTACTGCCGACGAAGGCATCCGCGCCGGTAAGAAGATTCCGCTGAAGGCCAACGTCGATGACGCGCTGACCAACCCGGAAACCAGCAGCATCCAGAAGGTCATCGTGTGCAAGCGCACCAATGGCACGATCAAGTGGAACCAGCATCGCGACATCTGGTACGAAGACCTGATGAAAGTGGCGGGCACCGTGTGTGCGCCCAAAGAGATGGGCGCCGAAGAAGCGCTGTTCATCCTCTATACCTCCGGCTCCACCGGCAAGCCGAAGGGTGTGCAACACACCACCGGCGGTTACCTGCTGTATGCAGCCCTGACCCATGAGCGCGTGTTCGACTACCGCCCCGGCGAAATCTACTGGTGCACCGCCGACGTGGGCTGGGTCACCGGCCACACCTATATTGTCTACGGCCCGCTGGCGAATGGCGCGACCACCTTGCTGTTTGAAGGTGTGCCGAACTATCCGGACATCACCCGGGTGGCGAAGATCGTCGACAAGCACAAGGTCAATATTCTCTACACCGCGCCCACCGCGATCCGCGCCATGATGGCATCGGGCACCGCCGCCGTTGAAGGCGCCGATGGCAGCAGCCTGCGCCTGTTGGGCTCGGTGGGCGAACCGATCAACCCGGAAGCCTGGGACTGGTACTACAAGAATGTTGGCCAATCCCGTTGCCCGATTGTCGACACCTGGTGGCAGACCGAAACCGGCGGCAACATGATGAGCCCGCTGCCGGGCGCCCATGCGCTCAAGCCGGGTTCAGCGGCGCGGCCGTTCTTTGGCGTGGTGCCGGCGTTGGTGGACAACCTCGGCAACCTGATCGAAGGCGCGGCCGAGGGCAACCTGGTGATCCTTGATTCGTGGCCGGGCCAGGCGCGTACGCTGTTTGGCGACCATGACCGTTTCGTCGATACCTACTTCAAGACCTTCCGTGGCATGTATTTCACCGGCGACGGTGCGCGGCGCGACGAGGACGGCTACTACTGGATCACCGGGCGTGTGGACGACGTGTTGAACGTGTCCGGCCACCGCATGGGCACGGCCGAGATCGAAAGCGCCATGGTGGCACACCCAAAAGTCGCGGAAGCGGCGGTGGTCGGCGTGCCGCATGACATCAAGGGGCAGGGCATTTATGTCTATGTCACTTTGATCGGTGGCGAAGAGCCGACCGAACAACTGCGCCTGGAGCTGAAAAACTGGGTGCGCAAGGAAATCGGCCCGATTGCCTCACCGGACGTGATTCAGTGGGCGCCAGGCTTGCCGAAGACGCGTTCGGGGAAAATCATGCGGCGGATTCTGCGCAAGATTGCCACGGCGGAGTATGACGGGTTGGGGGATATCTCCACCCTGGCCGACCCAGGGGTGGTGGCGCATTTGATCGAGACGCACAAGACCATGAACGTCGCGTAAGGCGGGGTTGGTGGGAAAGAGCCCCATTCGGCGCAGGCCGGGTGGGGCTTTTTCATACGCTCTCGAAAACACTAAAAATCAATGTGGGAGGGGGCTTGCTCCCGATAGCGGTGGGTCAGTTGATACAGCTGTCACTGACCTGCCGCTATCGGGAGCAAGCCCCCTCCCACATTTGGATTGCATTTCAAGGCATGTACAGCTGCTGCCTGCATAGCCAGCTGGCAAATAAATATCGGTTTGCACAGTAGGACGTTTCTGAATGTTACCGGTTAACGCAAATGTGTAACCCCGCGCCCAGGCATGAGGCAAACGGCTACGCTCACGCCCAGGAAAACCGCATTTCAGACACCCTTTGAAATAAGATTAAACGCCACCCTTGCCGTGCTAGAAGGGTTTGCGAATAATAGGCCCGCAATTTGCAGCATCAGCTGGTTTAATATCTTTTGTCTCTGCATAAAATTCAGAGGCTGTCAATGAGTTGGAACCGCTTTCTCGGTGCTTCTGTAAATTGTTGTCGCATTGAGGAAATATCGGCTTCCAGCCTGTCGTTAGAATGCCGATCACTCGCTCGTCGTCGCTGGCACGCACTGGCGCAGGACGCTGCACCGCTTTCGGTTTCACCTTCGCCGCATCGTGGGCCATGGCTCATACTGCTGTTTTGCCCTATACCGATGGAGTCCCAAGATGAAGAAACTCGTGCTGTTGGGCGCCCTGGCGCTGTCCGTGCTGTCCATGCAGGCTTTCGCTGAAGGCAAACCGCTGAAAATTGGTATCGAAGCCGCTTACCCTCCGTTTGCCTCGAAGGCGCCGGATGGCAGCATCGTCGGTTTTGACTACGACATCGGCAACGCCCTGTGCAAGCAGATGGACGTGAAGTGCACGTGGGTCGAGCAGGAATTCGATGGCCTGATCCCGGCGCTGAAAGTGCGCAAGATCGACGCGATCCTGTCATCCATGTCCATTACTGAAGACCGCAAGAAATCCGTGGACTTCACCACCCGCTACTACCTGACCCCAGCTCGCCTGGTGATGAAGGAAGGCACTGCCGTCAGCGACAGCCTGGATGAATTGAAAGGCAAGAAGATCGGTGTGCAGCGTGGTTCGATCCATGACCGTTTCGCCAAGGAAGTCCTGGCACCGAAGGGCGCCACCATCGTTCCCTACGGCACCCAGAACGAAATCTACCTGGACGTGGAAGCCGGTCGCCTCGACGGCACCGTGGCCGACGCCACCCTGCTGCAGGACGGTTTCCTGAAAACCGACGCCGGCAAGGGCTACGCGTTCACAGGTCCCGCGTTCACCGACGTCAAATACTTCGGCGACGGCGTAGGCATCGCGGTTCGCAAAGGCGACAAGGAAAACCTGGAGCGCATCAACGCCGCTATCGCCGCGATCCGTGCCAACGGCGAATACAAGAAGATCCAGGACAAGTACTTCGACTTCGATATTTACGGCGCTGATGCCAAGTAAATAGTCGCAGCTGTCTGTCCGAAATGGCGCAAGCAACAGAACACTCTGAAGTTTGCGCCATTTTTTCATCCCCCTTTTCGAGGACCTGAATCATGTTGAAAGGCTACGGGGCCGTCATCCTCGATGGCGCATGGTTGACGCTTCAGCTCGCCTTGTCGTCCATGGCCCTGGCCATTGTTCTGGGTCTGATCGGGGTCGCGTTGCGCCTGTCGCCGGTGCGCTGGCTGGCGTGGCTGGGCGACCTGTACTCCACGGTGATCCGCGGGATCCCCGACCTGGTGCTGATCCTACTGATTTTCTACGGTGGCCAGGACTTGCTTAACCGCGTCGCGCCGATGCTCGGCTTTGACGAATATATTGACCTGAACCCCCTGGCCGCCGGTATCGGCACCTTGGGTTTCATCTTTGGCGCGTACCTGTCGGAAACCTTCCGCGGCGCCTTCATGGCCATTCCCAAGGGCCAGGCCGAGGCCGGCCTGGCGTATGGCATGAGCAGCTTTCAGGTGTTTTTCCGGGTAATGGTGCCGCAGATGATTCGGCTGGCAATCCCCGGGTTTACCAACAACTGGCTGGTACTCACCAAGGCCACCGCGCTGATTTCAGTGGTGGGCCTGCAAGACATGATGTTCAAGGCCAAGCAGGCGGCCGACGCCACCCGCGAGCCTTTTACCTTCTTCCTCGCAGTGGCGGCGATGTACCTGGTGATCACCAGCGTGTCGTTGCTGGCCCTGCGCTATCTTGAGAAGCGCTACTCGGTAGGCGTAAGGGCGGCTGATCTATGATCTTCGACTACAACGTCATCTGGGAGGCCATGCCGCTGTACCTTGGCGGCTTGCTGACCACCCTGAAACTGCTCGCCATCTCGCTGTTCTTCGGCTTGCTCGCCGCCTTGCCCCTGGGCTTGATGCGCGTGTCCAAGCAGCCGATCGTCAACGGCGTGGCGTGGCTCTACACCTATGTGATCCGCGGCACGCCGATGCTGGTGCAGCTGTTTTTGATCTACTACGGCCTGGCCCAGTTCGAGTCCGTGCGGGAAAGCTTCCTGTGGCCGTTGCTGTCCAGCGCCACGTTCTGCGCGTGCCTGGCGTTCGCGATCAACACCAGCGCCTACACCGCCGAGATCATCGCCGGCAGCCTCAAGGCCACGCCCAATGGCGAGATCGAAGCGGCCAAGGCCATGGGCATGTCGCGCTACAAGCTGTACCGTCGCATCCTGTTGCCGTCGGCCCTGCGCCGCGCGCTGCCGCAGTACAGCAACGAAGTGATCATGATGCTGCAGACCACCAGCCTGGCCTCCATCGTCACCTTGATCGACATCACCGGCGCCGCGCGCACGGTGAATGCCCAGTACTACCTGCCGTTTGAAGCCTATATCACCGCCGGCGCGTTCTACCTGTGCCTGACGTTCATCCTGGTGCGCCTGTTCAAGTTGGCCGAGCGCCGCTGGCTGAGCTACCTGGCTCCACGGAAGCATTGATATGGAACGTATCGATCACCTGCTGCCCTGGGGCCACCTGGGTTGTGAGCGCCAACTGAGTGTGTTCCGTTTCGGCAGTGGCGAGCGCAAGGCCTATATCCAGGCCAGCCTGCACGCCGATGAGTTACCCGGCATGCGCGCCGCCTGGGAGTTGAAAAAACGCCTTACCGACCTGGAACGCCAAGGGGCGCTCAATGGCGTGATCGAGTTGGTGCCCGTTGCCAACCCGATGGGCCTGGGCCAATTGCTGCAGGGCAGCCACCAGGGGCGTTTCGAGATTGGCAGCGGCAAGAATTTCAACCGCGATTTTGTTGAGTTGAGCGCGCCCGTCGCTGAGCGTCTGCACGGCAAACTGGGCGATGACCCCCACGCCAATGTGCGCCTGATCCGTCAGGCCATGAGCGACGTGCTCAGCGCCTTGCCGCCGCCGAGTAGTCAGTTGCAAGGCATGCAACGCATTCTGCTGAGCCATGCCTGCACCGCCGACATCGTCCTCGACCTGCACTGCGACGCCGAAGCCGCGCTGCACATGTACGCGCTGCCTCAGCACTGGCCGCAGTGGCGTTCGCTGTCGGCGCATTTGAATGTGAAGGTCGGCCTGCTGGCGGAAGATTCCGGTGGCAGTTCGTTTGACGAGGCGTGTTCGCTGCCGTGGCTGCGCTTGTCCCGGGCGTTCCCCGAGGCGCAGATCCCGCTGGCCTGTCTGGCGACAACCCTGGAGTTGGGCGGCCAGGCCGACACCGGCCGCGACGAGGCGATCTTCCATGCCGAGGGCATCCTGGCGTTCCTCGCCGAACAAGGCTTGATCAAGGGCGAGTGGCCCGCGCCGCAGCACGAGGCGTGTGAAGGCATGCCCTTCGAGGGCACCGAGTTGCTGTTCGCACCCCACGCCGGCGTGATCAGTTACCTGCGTGAAGCCGGTGACTGGGTTGAAACCGGCGAACCGATTTTTGAAGTGATTGATCCTCTGACCGACCGCGTCAGCATCGTCTGCGCGGGCACGTCCGGGGTGTTGTTCGCCGTTGAACGGCTGCGTTATGCCCAAGCGGGTTTCTGGCTGGCCAAGGTGGCGGGGCGCGAAGCGCTGCGTCACGGGCGCTTGCTCAACGACTGACCACCTGTTTTTGTGAGAACCGACCGCATGTACAAACTTGAAGTCCAAGACCTGCATAAACGCTATGGCAGTCATGAAGTGCTCAAAGGCGTGTCCCTGGCCGCCGCTGCCGGTGATGTGATCAGCATCATCGGCTCCAGCGGTTCGGGCAAAAGTACCTTTTTGCGCTGCATCAACCTGCTCGAGCAACCTCACGCCGGCAAGATTCTGCTCAATAACGAAGAGCTGAAACTGGTCGCGAACAAAGACGGCGCCATGAAAGCCGCCGACCCTAAACAACTGCAACGCATGCGTTCGCGCCTGTCCATGGTGTTCCAGCATTTCAACTTGTGGTCGCACATGACCGCGCTGGAAAACGTGATGGAAGCGCCGGTGCATGTGCTTGGCATGTCGAAAAAAGACGCCCGTGAGAAGGCCGAGCATTATCTGGCCAAGGTTGGCGTGGGCCATCGCAAGGATGCGTTCCCTGGCCACATGTCCGGCGGCGAGCAGCAGCGCGTGGCGATCGCCCGTGCCCTGGCGATGGAGCCGGAGGTGATGCTGTTCGACGAACCCACCTCGGCCCTCGACCCGGAGCTGGTCGGCGAAGTGCTCAAGGTGATGCAGGATTTGGCTCTGGAAGGCCGCACCATGGTGGTGGTGACCCACGAAATGGGTTTTGCCCGTGAGGTGTCGAACCAGTTGGTGTTCTTGCACAAAGGCATCGTCGAAGAGCGCGGCAATCCGCGTGAAGTGCTGGTGAATCCGCAGTCTGTGCGTCTTCAGCAGTTCCTCTCCGGCAGCTTGAAATAATCCACTTCACTGGAGACGCTGCACCCTGTGGGAGGGGGCTTGCTCCCGATAGCGGTACATCAGATACACATTTGCTGACTGATCCGCCGCTATCGGGAGCAAGCCCCCTCCCACATGGGATCTTCATGGTTTTTGAGATTTGTGTTGGTTTACGGGCTAGCATTGGCCTTTGTCTTCATTACCGTTACTCGCTTCGGATAGCCTTCCATGACCGCCCATAAAATTGGTTTCCTGATTTGGCCCAGCACAAAAGCACTCACGCTTGCGCTGGCTGAGGAGGCCTTGCGCGTTGCTCAGCGGGTGCATCCGGACGTGGTCTACGAGCTGTCGTTTTTGCTCGCAGAGCCGGCCACCGAAGGCGCCTGGCAACTGCCGGGCGAACCGTGGGCCGGCAAGCTGGAAGGCTTCCAGAAACTGTTCCTGCTGGCCGACGAGCCGCCGACCGTCATTGCTTCCCAGCTCAGTTCGGCGCTCAAGCAGCTGGTGCGCGCCGGTTGTGTGATCGGCGGTTTGTCGGCCGGTGTGTACCCGTTGGCCCAGCTCGGCCTGCTCGACGGCTACCGCGCCGCCGTGCACTGGCGTTGGCAGGATGATTTTGCCGAGCGTTTCCCCAAGGTCATCGCCACCAGCCATCTGTTCGACTGGGACCGTGATCGCCTGACCGCCTGCGGTGGCATGTCGGTACTCGACCTGATGCTGGCGGTGCTGGCCCGTGACCACGGCGCCGAACTGGCCGGTGCGGTCTCCGAAGAACTGGTGGTGGAGCGCATCCGCGAAGGCGGCGAGCGCCAGCGCATCCCGCTGCAAAACCGCCTGGGTTCCAGCCATCCGAAGCTGACCCAGGCGGTGTTGCTGATGGAAGCCAATATCGAGGAGCCGCTGACCACCGATGAAATCGCCCAGCACGTGTGCGTGTCGCGACGACAACTGGAGCGGATCTTCAAGCAGTACCTCAATCGCGTCCCCAGCCAGTACTACCTGGAACTGCGCCTTAACAAAGCCCGCCAGATGCTCATGCAAACCAGCAAGTCGATCATCCAGATCGGCCTGTCCTGCGGCTTCTCCTCGGGGCCGCATTTTTCCAGCGCCTACCGCAACTTCTTTGGCGCCACCCCGCGTGAAGACCGCAACCAGCGGCGCAGCAGCAGCCCGTTCGAACTCTCGTCGGTGCCGTCCGAGCGCGGCTGAGACGCGCGGTTTATTCCTCCATCGGTACCGGTGTACCTGGAACCTGCAGCGCCACGCCGAACTCGTCGAACATCGCTTCGTCTACGCCCAATTCGTAACCGGTCTGGCGATAGTAGTTGCGCAGCAGCGTGATGCTTTGCTCGGACAACGGGTTGCCGCTCAAGTCGGAATCGTCATCGAGCGGCAGGGGCATTTCCAGCAGATCGCTGGGTAATTCCACGATTTCGTTATCACTCAGGTCCACGACGCGCAGGCGGTCGAGGCTGAAGAGCCCTTCAGGCACCAGTGTCAGCCCGCAGCGATGCAGGTAGACCGACGTCAGTCGTCCCAGGTTGCGAACATCAGGTGTCAGGCTCAGCGGGTTGTCACTCATGTCCAGGTACTCCAGGTGGACCAGGCGTGAGAGCTGCTCCTTGCTCTCGGGCGTCATGCGAATATGGTTTTCTGCCAGCTTGAGGTCGCGCAGGCGCCCGAGTTGGAACACTGTGGCGGGGATGTCTCCCAGTGTGTGGCGCTCCAGGGTCAGGCTGATCAGGTTGGGAAAGCACCTGAGCAAGCCATCGACCTGTTGATTGGTACCGTCGCCGATGATCTCCAGCAGGCTGACATGGTTGAAGCGCGCGGTCAGCGCCGGCAGATCCCCCAATAATTGCCCGTGAAACACCAGCTTGTAGCGGCGGCGGGTAACGCCGTTGGAGTCATCCAGTTCGCCCTCCCGGCGCCAACAGCGTTCGAGCAGGTCTTTGAAGTGCAGGCGACGGATCTGCTCTTGCGCTCGGGTGTCTTCGTCCAGCGGAGTATCGAGCAAAGGATCCCTTTGCGGAACGTCCAGGGCCCAGGCCTGCAACCGGGTTTGCATCTGCTGATATTCGTCGCCCAGGCGCGCGATTTCGGGGGCGGCGGCGTTCAGGTCGCCGGGCAGTTGGAAGTACAGACGGCTGGCTTCGCGCCTGTCGAGCGTCGGATACAGCGCCTGTAACTGCTGCAGCTGTGGTTGAGGTGCCTGGACATTCCAGTGTTCGGCGGTGACTTGGCAGTAGGCTTTCAGACGTTCCAGTGTTTGTCGGGACAGTGGGTTACCGGATAGGTCAAAGGCGGCGCTGAGGGTGGCGGGCAGCCCGAAGCCTTGTGCGGGGATGTGCTCGACGGCATTGAGGCTCAGATCCACCCGTGTCCGCACGACGGTGCGGGAGAGCAGCGCCAACGGGATCTCCCGCAGGCCGGTGTTGCTGAGCGACAGGCTGCCCAGGTTTGTCAGGCGATTAAAGTCCGGCAGCCAGCTCAGCCGATTGTTCGCCAGGTCCAGGTGTTTGAGCTGGGTCATGCCGGACAGCACCTGGGCGCTGACGGGGTTGAGTGTAAGGCCGCAGCGGTCCAGGCGCAGATGGGTTAACTGCGCCAGTTGGGGCAGGGACTTGGGCAGATGACCCAGGGCGTAGCGTTCGATGGACAGCCGCTCCAGCCGAGGGAAGCTGCGCAGGAAGTTCCCCAGTTGCACGGTGGCGCCATTGCCGGTCATTGCCAGTGATGAGATGTGGGTGAGCGGCGTGCGCAGGGTGGGGATATCGCCGTTGATGGGGTATGGCAGCCTGAGGTTGTAGCACGGGTGGTTCCCATGGGCATGTTCATCCAGTTCGGTTTCCCGGCGCCAGGCCGCCTCAAGCATGTCCACGAACAGTGAGCGATAAGTGCGCTCCTGGGCGGAGGCTTGCGTGTCTTCAGCCCACGGCAGCAGGTCTTGGCGAATCCTGAGATAGTCGACTTCCAGTTGCGCCAGCGCGGCGCGGCCAGCATCCAGGTCCCCCGGCAGCTCGAAGATGAGCTGGTTGATGTCATCGTCGCTCAGGGTGGGTAACAGGCGTCTGGCCTGCTCGATGTCTGCGCGGGGGGCGTCAATCTCCCAGCGGCCGCCGGTCCTTTGGTGGTAGGCCTTGACCCGTTGCAGGGTCATTCGCGATAGCGGGTTGCTGGAGAGGTCGAATTTGCGGCTGGTGGCAACCGGCAAATCAAACAGCGCTGCCGGCAGCTCGTGGATCTGGTTATTGGAAAGCACCGCCAGCTCCAGCTCGGGCCGATTGAGTATGCCCGCTGGGAGCTCGCTGATGCCGGTACGGCTCAGGTCCAGGTCTTGCAACTGGGGCATGTTGGCGACGCTGGGGGTGAGGCCCAGGGGGTTGTTGTACAGGTCCAGGGCCACCAACCGGGTCATACCGCCCAGGGCTGCCTGGCTTTCTTCGGTCAGCGTGATGTTGCAGTCAATTAATATCAGTGCGTTGAGGTGGCGCAGTTGCGGAATGCTCGGGGCAAGGCGCCCCAGGGAAAAACGGCTGACGTTCAGGTGGCGCAACCGAGGGAACAACTGCACAAAATCGTTGATCTCCAATGCGGTGCCTTCGCCCCTCATTTCCAACAGAGTGATGTGCTCGAAGCGCGCGGTGAGCAAGGGCAGCTCGCCGTAGATGGGCATCGTCAATTGCAATGTATGGCCATTGAGGGCGAGCTGCTCATGATACGGATCGATATCGGTTTCCTGACGCCAGCCGCGCCTGATCTCCTGAGCCCATAGCGCGCGATTGCGCCGGGCGTATTGATACTCCTGGGGCGTGAGCAGTATCTCTGTCACGGGGTGGAAGGGCGACGTGGTGTGCTCCCAGACGGCCAGGTCGGTGTCCAGTTTGTTGTATTCGGCTTGCAGCGTGATCAGGCTTGACAGGGCGCCATCTGGCCGACCTTCCAGGGTTTGTATCAGTTCGCTGATCTGCTCCCGGTTGAGGCTGGGAAGTAGATGGTGAGCGCGCTGTTCCAGGGTCGGTTCCGGTGCAGCTGATGGCCCTGCGCGATAGCCTTCCATACCGCCGCGCAAGCGCATGACCTTGGGGTCATAGGTGGGCTTGCGGTAAGTGTCCTTACCCAGCAATGCGCGCAAGCGGTCGCGCCCTATTACATGTTCGCCTACGGCCTGGCGCAGGCGTTCGCCTTGAGCGATGTGGATGTTCAGGGCGTCGCGCTGGTTGTCCGGGATGGCCTGGAGAATGGCGGTGTAGAAATCGCCGTCGCCAAATACCGGGCCTTTTTCATCGACAGGGGTGTAGCGGCCTGTGTCTGTATGGATGATGGTTCGTTTGAGGGGCGCATCCTCGGCCCCGACGGCCTCCAGCAGTGGGCCGTCGACCCGGTATTGGCGCACTTCCAGGCGTAGGTTGCCCAACCATCCGGGCAGGCGTTCCAGCGACAACAGGGTGAGCAGGTGTGTGTCCGGGTTGTCGACGGCGTCCAGGTACAAGCCTTCATAGGCGCGGGTGGTGCGCACATCCAACTGGGCCGCGGCGGCCTGCGCGACAATCTGTGGCGGTACCTTGCCCTGGTCGATGGCCCGCCACTCCTCCCCGCTGGCATTGGCCAGCAGCTCCTCGGCTACAGCGGTGGGGAGGCCGGGTTCTGGCGCGGCATCGATGATCTTTTGCAGTGACGGGCTATGGACGCGTTCTGCCGTGCGGTAGTGCGAGTCGAACAGGGAGAAGCGTTTGTCGTAGGCCTGGCGCGCGATTTTTTTGCGCAAGGCCGCAACGCGCAGGTGGGTGTGAGGTGCTGGTTGGTCGGCGGGTTCTTCCAGCAGTAACTTGCGTTCAGGTTCGGTCAGGCTTTCCAGCAGAATGTGCAATAAATCGCCCTTTTCCAGTTGGGCTTCGTGGACCTGCACCACGCTGGCGCCGGGTTGGCCGGCAAATTCCCATTGGGTATTGCCGCTGTCGTCCAGAAAACGCAAGGTCCTGGAGGCTGGCCACAGCTCGTGATAGGTCAAGACCTGCAGCTGGGTCTGGGTATCCGCCTGGCTGAAAACCGTCGGATCGTCGCTGTTCATCTGGGCGATGAAGTCTTGCAGGGCCTGGTCGATCTGGAAGCGCTTGAGCGTATCGGCCAGCAGGGGCGGTGGTGTTTGCTGGCCCAGGTGCATCTTGCGCAAGGCGTTGTCGTGGGTGCCGCTGGCGCTGCGTGCCTGTTGCAGCCGAGCGGGGCTCAGGCCCTCGGCCGGGTAGCCGAGGCGTCGCATCAGGGTGGCGCTGTCCCAGCTCAGGGGGTGTTCGACTTCGGTGAGCCATGCACCCTGGCCGTTGGTCATGGCCCGTGGCTGGTAGGCGGACGGCCGTGTGGGATGGAGCAGGAAATAACGCTGGCTGGCGGGGTCCTGCCCGACGTTATAAAGGTGCTCGCCCAGGGGCAATACGCACTTGGCGTTGTAGCGGTACAGGCCTTGCGGGTCGGGGCGCACGGTCTTGGGCAGCGTCAATGTATGGCGATAGGGCGCCAGGTCCGGCTTCCACAGGCGCTGGTTTGCGTCGGGCGTCGTCACCGGTATAAGGCCGTCGATAAAACGCTGGCTGGCGGCGGGCAATGCTTTGCGCAGGAGGTCTTGGGCGATGGGGATTCCCTTGGCAAACAACCCCAATTGCACCAGTTGCTCGACGAACGCCAGCGTGTGCCCGAAGGCTTCACGCGTCAGGCCTTCAGCCCAGTCGATAACCCCTTCAAAGGCTTCGTCCAACAGTTGATAGGCGGTATAGCCGAGCGTCAGCAGGCCCAGGGGCAGGACAAAGGGGGTGGCAATCAAGGCTGCCACTTGCAGGACCACCGAGGCGATTTTCTTCACCAGGTCCCAGCGCTCCCAGCGGGCCTTGCGGTTGACGCTTGCGGTGGACACGGCTTGGCTGCCTGCGTCGTCGAGCAGCTTGCTCAACTTCATCTGGTGCAGGTGCTGGAACAGGGGCTGCTGGATGGCGATGCCGCGAAATTGCAGATCGGGCCGTTCGACGTCGGTTTTGCGCCAGCTGGGCAAGGGGTCGCCCGGTGTATGCGGATGCCAGGTCACTTCGCTCAAGCGGCCGGTGAGGTCGGCGAAAAAACGTCCCAGGTCGGCGTGGCTGACGAAACGGCTGAAGAAGTGCTGGAAATCCGTGGAGCGCAGCCGCGTGGTGAGCGCCTGAATAAAGGCCTGGGCGCTGGCGTATTGCTTGATCGGATGTTGCGGGTCATCGGGGATATAGGCGATCACCGGTACGGCTTCACGGCTTGCCTCCAGATTCTGCGCAAACAGCACGATGCCGGTCAGGCGGCTGGACATGATCACCAGTTCATGGGCGACCAGGGTCGAGAGGTTATTGCCGCGATCAATCAGGCCATGGACCGCGTCATACCCGGCTTGCGTGATATCACTCTTGAGGAGCGCCATGTACAACGACAGCTTGAGCGCGCTGGCCTGGGTCTGTTCCACGCGGGTTTGCAGGACGGCCTTGGCCACTGGGTTGGTCATCCCCAGGTAATCTTCGAGGTAGTGCTGGTAGCGGCCACCGATATCGAGGTCGCGGCACAGCGTGGCGAATTGCGCGGTGCTGATTTTTTCGGCAATCGCCGGCAGTGTCTGGAACTGCCCCACGGCATTGGGCTGGGTGCTGAAGCCGGAATTGCGTTCATAGGCATTGGGTTTCGCCTCATCCGGTTCGAAGTTGTGCAGGGCTGCGTTGAGCAGGGACACACTCCAGGTGCGCGAAGCCCCGGCTTTCACGCGAAACCCGGCGACGGTCAAGGGCACGTAAAGCTGCAGCCAGGTGCTGCGCACATCCAGGTCAAGACCGTATTGGCGCTTGAGCGCCGTTTGCAGCAACTCGGCGCCAAAGGTTTCCGCGCTTTTGAGCCCGGCCAGGGCTTTGTCCAGGCGATTCTGATGGGTCCAGGTCTCACCGTTGAGGCGCTTGAGTTCTTTGTGCTGGGCCGCGCTGGCGTGCGTGTACCAGTCGGGAAAGTTCGGCGAATGCTCGCCCAGGGCGGTGCGCCGGGCTGGCGAGGCGTCGCCCAGCCACGGGGGAACGGCCTGCATGAGGATGGCGAGGTGGGCGTCGGGGGTGGCGCGGTGCGGCATGGGATCGATCCTTGACGGTGTTGGTTTGTTTCCAGCAGACCAGTCGAGGCTCGATTAACGGCGGTAGATAGTTGGCGCGGTGTGCTTCGGCCAATTTGCGAAGATCACCTGCCCATGGAGCGGGCGCACGGTTTAAACTGCGCCATTGCGACGCTATTTGTCGCATTGGCGTAAACCCGCGTAAAACGCGGGTTGGCGCTATAAGAAGTTGTCGCTTGGCGGCAAGGCCGCACTGAAAACTGTCCTTACAATCCCTGCATCGCCCGCCAGTTCCAGGCAGGCGTTCCTCTTCAGGAGACTCCGATGTCCGTTGAGCAAGCCCCGGTGCAACGTGCCGATTTCGACCAGGTCATGGTGCCTAACTACGCACCTGCCGCGTTCATTCCCGTGCGTGGCGCAGGTTCCCGCGTGTGGGACCAGGCGGGTCGCGAGCTGATCGACTTTGCCGGCGGTATCGCGGTCAACGTATTGGGCCACGCCCACCCGGCGCTGGTCGGCGCACTGACCGAACAGGCCAACAAGCTGTGGCATGTCTCCAACGTGTTCACCAATGAGCCGGCGCTGCGCCTGGCGCACAAGCTGATCGACGCCACGTTTGCCGAGCGTGTGTTCTTCTGCAACTCCGGCGCCGAAGCCAACGAGGCCGCCTTCAAGCTGGCCCGTCGCGTGGCGTTCGACCGTTTCGGCAGCGAGAAGTACGAGATCATCGCCGCGCTGAACAGCTTCCACGGCCGTACCTTGTTCACCGTCAACGTCGGTGGTCAGTCCAAGTACTCCGATGGTTTCGGGCCTAAAATCACCGGCATCACCCACGTTCCTTATAACGACCTGGAGGCTTTGAAAGCCGCCGTGTCGGACAAGACCTGCGCCGTGGTGCTGGAGCCGATCCAGGGCGAAGGCGGCGTACTGCCGGCCGAGCTGGCTTATCTGCAAGGTGCTCGCGAATTGTGCGACGCCAATAACGCGCTGCTGGTGTTCGACGAAGTGCAAACCGGCATGGGCCGCAGCGGCCACCTGTTCGCCTACCAACACTACGGCGTGGTGCCAGACATCCTCACCAGCGCCAAGAGCCTGGGCGGCGGTTTTCCGATTGCCGCGATGCTCACCCGTGAAGACCTGGCCAAGCACCTGGTGGTCGGCACCCACGGCACCACCTACGGCGGCAACCCGCTGGCGTGCGCGGTGGCTGAAGCGGTGATCGACGTGATCAACACTCCCGAGGTGCTGGCCGGCGTGAATGCCAAGCACGACCTGTTCAAGGCGCGCCTGGAGCAGATCGGCGAGCAGTACGGCATCTTCACCCAAGTGCGTGGCATGGGCCTGCTGATCGGTTGCGTGTTGAGCGATGCGTTCAAGGGCAAGGCCAAGGACGTGTTCAACGCCGCCGAGAAAGAAAACCTGATGATCCTGCAAGCCGGCCCGGACGTGGTGCGTTTCGCGCCGAGCCTGGTGGTGGAAGAGGCGGACATCAACGAAGGTCTGGATCGCTTCGAACGTGCCGTAAAAACGCTGACCCAAGCCTGATAACTACACCCTCTGCCGGCTGGACCCGGGTCAAATGTGGGAGGGGGCTTGCCCCCGATTGCGGTGTATCAGCCAGGTTATCTGTAGCTGACCCACCCCCATCGGGGGCAAGCCCCCTCCCACATTGGGAACTATGGTGTGCCTGGCCTTGCGGTATTTTTTCCCTATGATTTTTTCGAGTTAAGGAGTGACACCATGCTGGTGATGCGCCCCGCGCAAATGGCTGATCTGGGCGAGGTACAGCGTCTGGCTGCGGACAGCCCGATTGGTGTCACCTCCTTGCCGGATGATGTGGAACGCCTGAGCGACAAGATCGCGGCCAGCGAAGCGTCCTTCGCGGCCGAGGTGAGTTTCAACGGTGAAGAAAGCTATTTCTTCGTGCTCGAAGACACCGAGACGGGCAAGCTCGCGGGCTGCTCAGCCATCGTCGCGTCGGCCGGCTACTCGGAGCCCTTCTACAGTTTCCGTAATGAAACCTTCGTGCACGCCTCCCGCGAGCTGAAGATCCACAACAAGATCCACGTGTTGTCCCAGTGTCACGACCTCACCGGTAACAGCCTGCTCACCAGTTTCTACGTGGTGCCTGAGCTGGTCGGTTCGCCGTGGTCGGAGCTCAACTCCCGTGGCCGCCTGTTGTTCGTCGCCAGCCACCCGGAGCGCTTTGCCGATTCAGTGGTGACCGAGATCGTCGGCTACAGCGACGAGAACGGTGATTCGCCGTTCTGGGACGCCATCGGTCGCAACTTCTTCGACCTCAATTACGCTGCCGCCGAGCGCCTGTGCGGGCTGAAAAGCCGTACGTTCCTCGCCGAGCTGATGCCGCATTACCCGATCTACGTGCCGCTGTTGCCGGACGAAGCCCAGGAAGCCATGGGCCAGGTGCACCCGCGTGCGCAGATCACCTTCGATATCCTCATGCGCGAGGGCTTCGAAACCGACCATTACATCGACATCTTCGACGGCGGCCCGACCCTGCACGCGCGGGTTTCGGGCATCCGCTCGATCGCCCAGAGCCGCGTGGTGCCGGTGAAGATCGGCGAGATGCTCAAGGGTGTCGGCCGCCAGTACCTGGTCAGCAACGCGCAGTTGCAGGATTACCGTGCGGTGATGCTGGAGCTGGACTACGCGCCCGGCAAACCGGTGACGCTGGACCTCGCCGCCGCCGAAGCCCTGGGCGTTGGCGAAGGCGCGAGCGTGCGTCTTGTTGCAGTTTGAGAGCCGGTATAAAACAGAGTTTCGCGGGTGGCTGCAAAGCGGCCCGTTCGAGGAGATAGCATGATCGTTCGTCCCGTACGCAGCAGCGATTTACCGGCCCTGATTGATCTGGCGCGCAGCACCGGCACCGGCCTCACCACCTTGCCGGCCAACGAAGAGCGCCTGACCCACCGCGTGGGCTGGGCCGAGAAAACCTTTCGCGGCGAAGCCGGGCGCGGCGATGCCGACTACCTGTTCGTGCTGGAGAACGACGAAGGCCGCGTGGTGGGCATCTCGGCCATCGCCGGCGCCGTCGGCCTGCGCGAGCCGTGGTACAACTTCCGGGTCGGCCTGACGGTCAGCGCCTCCCAGGAATTGAACATCTACCGCGAAATTCCGACGCTGTTCCTGGCCAACGACCTCACCGGCAACTCCGAGCTGTGTTCGTTGTTCCTGCAGGCCGATTACCGCAACGGCCTCAACGGCCGCATGCTGGCCAAGGCGCGCATGCTGTTCATTGCCGAATTCCCGCAACTGTTCGGCAACAAGATCATCGCCGAGATGCGCGGCGTGTCCAACGACGCGGGGCGCTCGCCGTTCTGGGAAAGCCTGGGCCGGCACTTCTTCAAAATGGAATTCAGCCAGGCCGACTACCTCACCGGTGTCGGCAACAAAGCGTTTATCGCTGAGCTGATGCCCAAGTTTCCGCTGTACAGCTGCTTTCTTTCCGAAGACGCGCGCAATGTGATCGGCAAGGTCCATCCGGATACCGAGCCGGCGCTGAGCATGCTCAAGAGCGAAGGCTTCAGCTACCAGGGCTATGTGGATATCTTCGATGCCGGCCCGGCGGTTGAGTGTGAAACCAGCAAGATTCGTGCGGTGCGCGACAGCCAGGCGCTGGTGCTGGCCATCGGCACGCCGGGGGACGACGCCACGCCGTTCCTGATCCATAACCGCAAACGCGAAGACTGCCGCATCACTGCTGCCCCGGCTCGCTTGGCGGCGGGCACGTTGGTGGTCGATCCGCTGACCGCCAAGCGTCTGCAGCTTGTGGTCGGTGATCAAGTGCGTGCCGTACCGTTGTCCGCAGCCCGGGAGGCGAAATAATGAATTCGTTGTATATCGCAGGTAGCTGGCTGGCCGGCCAGGGTGAACTGTTTGAATCGCGTAACCCGGTGACCCAGCAGGTGCTGTGGAGCGGCAACGGTGCGACGGCCGAGCAGGTCGAGTCCGCCGTGCAGGCCGCACGCCAGGCATTTCCAGGCTGGGCGCGGCGCTCGTTGGAAGAGCGCATCAGTGTGCTCGAAACCTTCGCCAGTACCCTGAAAAGCCGCGCCGATGAAATCGCCCGCTGCATCGGTGAGGAAACTGGTAAGCCGCTGTGGGAATCGGCCACCGAAGTCACCAGCATGGCCAACAAGATCGCGATCTCCGTGCAAAGTTATCGCGAGCGTACCGGCGAGAAGAGCGGCCCCCTGGGCGACGCCACCGCTGTGCTGCGTCACAAGCCCCACGGCGTGGTAGCGGTGTTCGGCCCTTACAACTTTCCTGGCCACTTGCCGAACGGGCATATCGTCCCGGCGCTGCTGGCGGGCAACACCGTACTGTTCAAGCCGAGCGAGCTCACGCCGAAAGTGGCCGAGTTGACCGTGCAGTGCTGGGTCGAAGCGGGTTTACCAGCGGGCGTGTTGAACCTGTTGCAAGGTGCGCGGGAAACCGGCATCGCGTTGGCGGCCAACACAGGCATCGACGGGTTGTTCTTCACCGGCTCCAGCCGCACCGGCAACCATCTGCACCAGCAGTTTTCCGGGCGTCCGGACAAGATCCTGGCCCTGGAGATGGGCGGCAACAACCCGCTGGTAGTGGACGAAGTGGCCGACATGGATGCGGCGGTGTACACCATCATCCAGTCGGCGTTTATCTCCGCCGGCCAACGCTGCACCTGCGCCCGTCGCTTGCTGGTGCCACAAGGCGCCTGGGGTGATGCGTTGCTGGCGCGTCTGGTGGCGGTCAGCGCGGCCATTGAAGTGGGCGCGTTCGACCAGCAACCGGCGCCGTTCATGGGCTCGGTAATTTCCCTGGCGGCCGCCAAAGCCTTGATGGACGCCCAAGAGCTGATGTTGGCCAATGGCGCCGTGGCACTGCTGGAAATGACCCAGCCGCGAGATCAGGCCGCCTTGTTGACCCCAGGCATCATCGACGTGACGGCGGTGGCCGAGCGCGAAGACGAAGAACTGTTCGGCCCGCTGTTGCAGGTGATTCGCTACGCAGATTTTGCTGCGGCAATCACTGAGGCCAATAACACCCAGTACGGCCTGGCCGCTGGTTTGCTCTCGGATTCCGAGGAGCGTTACCAGCAGTTCTGGCTGGAAAGCCGCGCCGGCATCGTCAACTGGAACAAACAGCTGACCGGCGCCGCCAGCACCGCACCGTTCGGCGGGGTAGGGGCTTCGGGCAACCACCGCGCCAGTGCGTATTACGCGGCGGATTATTGCGCGTACCCGGTGGCGTCGCTGGAAACCCCGAGCCTGGTGGTTCCAGCCACTCTGACCCCGGGCATAACACTGGTCTAAATGTGGGAGGGGGCTTGCCCCCGATAGCGGTGGACCAGTCACCTGATTTATCAACAGACAGACAGCTATCGGGAGCAAGCCCCCTCCCACACTGAATCTGTGATGTGTTGAAGATTGCTTATAAAAACAGATGTTCGTGGAGCCTCGCCGATGAAATCCTATGAAGTCAATTTTGACGGTCTAGTGGGGCCGACCCATAACTACGGTGGTTTGTCCTTCGGCAACGTTGCGTCCCAGAGCAACAGCCAGCAACACTCCAACCCCAAGGAAGCGGCGTTGCAGGGGCTGCAGAAAATGAAAGCGCTGATGGACATGGGCTTTGTGCAAGGCGTGCTTGCCCCCCAGGAACGTCCGGACGTGGCCGCCTTGCGCAGCCTCGGTTTCAGCGGCACCGACGCGCAGGTCATTCAGCAGGCGGCCAAGCAGGCCATGCCGTTGCTGGTGGCGAGCTGCTCGGCGTCGAGCATGTGGGTGGCCAACGCCGCCACGGTCAGCCCCAGCGCCGATACGGCGGACGGCCGCGTGCACTTCACCGCGGCCAACCTCAACTGCAAATACCACCGCAGCATCGAACACCCGACCACCAGCCGCGTGCTGGGGGCGATGTTTGCCGATCAGCAGCACTTCGCGCACCACGCCGCGTTACCGGCGGTGGCGCAGTTCGGTGATGAAGGTGCGGCGAACCACACGCGTTTCTGCCGTGACTATGGCGAGGCGGGCGTAGAGTTCTTTGTCTTCGGCCGCAGTGCGTTCGACGCTCGTTACCCGGCGCCGCAGAAATACCCGGCACGCCAGACGCTCGAGGCGTCCCAGGCGGTTGCGCGTTTGCACGGCCTGAAGGATGAAGGCGTGGTCTACGCCCAGCAGAACCCGGCAGTGATTGATGCCGGTGTGTTCCACAACGACGTGATCGCGGTAGGCAACGGCGAAGTGCTGTTCTACCACGAGGACGCGTTCCTCCATACCGAACAGATGCTCGCTGAGTTGCAGGGCAAACTGGGCAAGCTGGGCGGCAATTTCCAGTCGGTCTGCGTGCCGCGTGCCCAGGTCAGTGTGGAGGACGCGGTGCGCTCCTACCTGTTCAACAGCCAGTTGCTGACCCGTCCTGACGGCTCGATGCTGCTGATCGTGCCGGAAGAATGCCGCGCCAACGAGCGCGTCTGGCAGTACCTGCAACAGCTCACGGCCTCTGGCGGCTTGATCCGCGAAGTGAACGTATTCGACCTCAAGCAAAGCATGCAGAACGGCGGCGGCCCGGCATGCCTGCGTTTGCGTGTGGCGCTGAACGAAACCGAACTGGCGGCGGTGAATCCAGGCGTTATCATGACCGCGCCGCTGTACGACACCCTGACCCAGTGGGTCAACAAGCACTACCGCGACAGCCTGCGCGAAACCGACCTGGCTGACCCGCAACTGCTGCTTGAGTGCCGGACGGCACTGGATGAACTGACGCAAATCCTTAAACTGGGCTCGGTTTATCCTTTCCAGACCCATTAACGCCCTACGGCTGAGATATTTTATTTATGACCGACACCCTGAAGCTGATCCTTGAAGACACCGACGGCACCCAGCTGGAAACCTCCTGCACCCGCGTTGCCGTGGTCTGGCAGGGCAAGGAGATCTGGATCCAGCACGACGGCCGTGGCCAACTGCTGATCGGCGTGGATGTGGAGGAGGGTGACGCCGAGTACGCCAACCTGCTGATGCGGCCATTGGCGACCAACCTGATGAGCCTGCAACTGGAAATGGAACCGGCCGAGGTTGAAGGCGACGACGATCACGTCCATGGCCCTGGCTGCAACCACTAAGGAAGCTGCTTATGCTCGCCCTCGGCAAACTGCTTGAACTGACCCTCGCCGGTCGTGAACCGGCGCAAAAAATTCAACTGACTGTCGACGGCGTGCAGATGCGCTGGCTCAGTGAGGGCGCGCTTGAAGTGCGTCCTCCTGAAGCACGGGACAATGGCAGCGACCTGCTGTTGTCGTCCGGCATCCATGGCAACGAAACCGCGCCGATCGAGTTGCTCGACCGTCTGTTGCATGGCATCGCCCGTGGGGAAATCAAACCCCGCACCCGTATTCTGTTCCTGTTCGGCAACCCCGAGGCCATGCGTCGCGGCGAGCGTTACCTTGAACTGGACGTCAACCGGCTGTTCAACGGCCGGCATGAAAGCAACATCGGCCCCGAAGCCATGCGCGCCGCCGAACTGGAACAGCTGGCCCGCAGCTTTTTCAGCCAGCCTGGCCGTTCGCGCCTGCATTACGACCTGCACACCGCGATTCGTGGCTCGAAGATCGAGCAGTTTGCGTTGTACCCATGGAAGGAAGGGCGCCAGCATTCACGCCACGAACTGGCCCGCCTTTGCGCTGCCGGCATGCAGGCCGTGCTGCTCCAAAACAAAACCTCGATCACCTTCACTGCGTTTACCTACGAGCAACTGGACGCCGAAGCCTTCACCCTGGAATTGGGCAAGGCGCGGCCGTTCGGGCATAACGAGGGCGTGGATGTTTCCCGCCTGGAGCTGCGCCTCAAGCAGATCATCGAGGGCACCGAGCCTGCTACGGACAGCCTCGACGGTATGCAGCTGTTCGCCGTTGCGCGTGAAGTGATCAAGCACAGTGACGCCTTCCTGCTGCACCTGCCGGCGGATGTGGAAAACTTTTCGGAGTTGGAAAAAGGCTACCTGCTGGCCGAAGACGTAGCCAAGACCCGCTGGGTGATCGAGGAAGAGGGCGCACGCATCATCTTCCCCAACCCGAAGGTGAAGAATGGTTTGCGCGCGGGGATATTGATCGTGCCGACCACGGACGCCGACCTAGTGTAGTTTTCAAGGCCTGACCCTATGCAAATGTGGGAGGGGGCTTGCTCCCGATAGCGGTGTATCAGTTACAGATGAGCTGACTGACACACTGTAATCGGGAGCAAGCCCCCTCCCACATTGGTTTTTCAGGGTGGCTTACACCGCTACAGCGCGTGGCTCGCTGCGGCGGATCGCACGGACCTTGTGCAGCGTGTCGGCACACGTACGCGCAGCTTCCTGGCCCTTGTGCACGAAGTGCTCGTAGAAGAACGTGGTGTGTTCGCTGCCGCCGTGGAAGTGGTGTGGGGTCAGCGATACCGAAAATACTGGCACTTCGGTTTCGAGCTGCACCTGCATCAGGCCGCTGACCACCGATTGGGCGACGAATTCGTGACGGTAGATGCCGCCATCCACCACCAGCGCGGCGGCGACGATACCGGCGTAACGTCCGGTCTTGGCCAGCAGCTTGGCGTGCAGGGGCATTTCAAAGGCGCCGCCGACTTCGAAGAAGTCGATATCCGATTCCTGGTAGCCCTGGGCGATCATTTCGGCGAGGAAACCTTTGCGCGACTGATCGACAATATCCTTGTGCCAGCAGGCCTGGATAAATGCGACGCGCTCGCCGTGGTGGTTTTTGCTTTTGCTGTCGATTGCGGTGGGTTGCATGTTCTGACTCCTGTTTAAGAAAAAAACAGGGCGTTATGAATCGAATGGGATTTAAGGGTACGCACCGCTGTTTTCATGCAGGCATGAATTCAACGTGCGGCCCTTAGGTGCCAATCCCGTTCTCTCTTCATCCGGACTATGACCGTCGGCCCCGGGATCACACCGGGTCTGCTGACCTTGTCGCCGTCCTGCCTGAGCAGTTCGAGGCGCCAAGCGCTCGCGGGCTATGCACATTGCGCGCAATTACCGCCGGTGGGGAATTGCACCCCGCCCTGAGAACGTTGCCGCCAGAACCCTGGCGGCGGAGAGTTTTTAACATGCTTTTTCAAAAACTGCACGGTTGCCGTATCGATAAGCTATATCGGTTTGTTTGGTGGGTATGCGATTGAATGCGGTGGGACTTGATATTGCGTGGCTTTGCCCGCAGTAATCACTCACAAAAGGACTTATCCATTCCGTTAGAGGCCCCCTTCATGACCGTGATCGACCTGCGCAGCGACACCGTGACCCAACCTACCCCCGGTATGCTCGATGCGATGGCCAGCGCCGTCAGCGGTGATGACGTCTACGGCGAAGACCCCAGCGTCAACCGACTGGAGGCTGAGTTGGCCAGGCGCCTGGGCTTTCCGGCCGCTTTGTTCGTGCCTACTGGCACCATGAGTAACCTGCTGGCGTTGATGGCTCACTGTGAGCGCGGTGAGGAATACATCGTCGGGCAACAAGCCCACACCTACAAATACGAAGGGGGCGGGGCGGCCGTGCTGGGTTCGATCCAGCCGCAGCCGCTGGAGGTGCAGCCAGACGGGTCCCTGGACCTCGACCAGGTGCTGGCGGCGATCAAACCCGATGATTTCCACTTCGCCCGCACGCGCTTGCTGGCGCTGGAAAACACCATGCAAGGCAAGGTGCTGCCATTGGCATACCTGACAAAGGCGCGGGCGTTTACCCGTGAACATGGCCTGGCGTTGCATCTGGATGGCGCGCGGCTCTACAACGCAGCGGTCAAGCTGGGCGTGGACGCGCGTGAAATTGCCGGGCATTTCGACTCGGTGTCGGTGTGCCTGTCCAAGGGGCTCGGCGCGCCGGTCGGCTCGGTACTGTGCGGTTCCACGGCATTGATCGCCAAGGCGCGGCGTCTGCGCAAGATGGTCGGCGGCGGCATGCGCCAGGCCGGCTCACTGGCGGCGGCAGGCCTGTATGCCCTGGATCATCAGGTGCAGCGCCTGGCTGAAGATCACGCTAACGCGCAATGGCTGGGGGATGAGTTACAAAAGGCCGGTTACAGCGTGGAGCCGGTACAAACCAACATGGTCTATGTGCAGATCGGTGACCGGGCCCAGGCGTTAAAGGCGTTTGCCGCCGAGCGCGGGATCAAGTTGAGCGCCGCTCCGCGCCTGCGCATGGTGACGCACCTGGACGTCAGCCGGGCGCAGATTGAGCAAGTCGTGCAGACATTCGTCGCATTTTCGCAGAAATGACAGTGCAGGCCGTCTAATTGACTGCTTCTATCACATAAACACGCTGTACCACCGGCAAAGGGCCGATATAATGCGGCCCTTTGCCGTCGCTTCGTCTGATGATGTTGCGCACTGGCCTTTGGCCGCAGCCTCCGTGGAAGAACCTAATGAAAAGCGCAGAAATCCGTGAAGCCTTCCTTCGCTTCTTCGAAGAGCAAGGCCACACCCGTGTAGCCTCAAGCTCCTTGATCCCAGGCAATGACCCCACCCTGCTGTTCACTAACGCGGGGATGAACCAGTTCAAGGACTGTTTCCTGGGCCAGGAAAAACGCGCCTACACCCGCGCCACCAGCAGTCAGAAGTGCGTACGCGCCGGCGGCAAGAACAGTGACCTGGAAAACGTGGGTTACACCGCGCGCCACCATACCTTCTTCGAAATGCTGGGTAACTTCAGCTTCGGCGATTATTTCAAGAAAGACGCGATCACCTTCGCCTGGACCTTCCTGACCGGCGTGCTGAAGCTGCCCAAGGAAAAGCTCTGGGTAACCGTCTATGCCACGGATGACGAAGCGTATGACATCTGGACCCAGCAAATCGGCGTGCCCGCCGAGCGCATGATCCGCATCGGCGACAACAAAGGTGCGCCGTATGCCTCCGATAACTTCTGGACCATGGGCGACACCGGCCCTTGCGGCCCCTGCACCGAGATTTTCTACGATCACGGTGCCGACATCTGGGGTGGCCCACCGGGTTCGCCGGATGAAGACGGCGACCGCTACATCGAAATCTGGAACAACGTGTTCATGCAGTTCAACCGCACCGCTGATGGCGTGTTGCATCCGTTGCCGGCACCGTCGGTGGACACCGGCATGGGGCTGGAACGGATCAGTGCGGTCATGCAGCACGTTCATTCCAACTATGAAATCGACCTGTTCACCAACCTGTTGAGTGCATCGGCTGCGGCCATTGGCTGCGCCAATGAAGGCCAGTCTTCGCTCAAGGTCGTATCGGACCACATCCGCTCCTGCGGTTTCCTGATTGCCGATGGGGTGCTGCCGTCCAACGAAGGCCGTGGCTATGTGCTGCGCCGCATTATCCGTCGCGCCTGCCGTCACGGTAACAAACTGGGCGCTACCGGCAGCTTCTTCTACAAGATCGTGGCTGCGCTGGTAGCCGAGATGGGCGATGCCTTCCCGGAATTGAAGCAGCAACAAGCCAACATCGAGCGGGTGCTCAAGGCTGAGGAAGAGCAGTTCTCCAAGACCCTGGAGCACGGCCTGAAAATTCTCGAGCAGGACCTGGCTGAACTCAAAGGCACCGTGGTGCCGGGCGATGTGGTGTTCAAGCTCTACGACACCTATGGTTTCCCGATGGACCTGACCGCCGACATCGCCCGTGAGCGTGAGCTGACCGTCGATGAGGCCGGTTTCGAGCGTGAGATGGAAGCCCAGCGTGTGCGTGCGCGTTCCGCCAGCTCGTTTGGCCTGGACTACAACACCCTGGTCAAGGTTGATGTGCCTACCGAGTTCATCGGCTACAAGGCTACCGCCGGCGCGGCCAAAATCGTTGCCATTTATAAAGACGGCAAGTCAGTCGATGTGCTGAACGAGGGCGATGAAGCGGTGGTGGTCCTGGACCAGACGCCGTTCTACGCGGAGTCGGGCGGGCAAATCGGTGACTGTGGTTTCCTCAGTTCGACGTCCGGTCGTTTCGACGTGCGCGACACCACCAAGACCGGTGGCGCGTTCCTGCACCATGGTGTGTTGGTGCTGGGCAACCTGGTCGTCGGCGCGCCAGTCGAGACTCAGGTCGATGCCGATGTACGGCATGCGACCGCGTTGAACCACTCGGCCACTCACTTGCTGCACGCTGCATTGCGTCAGGTGCTGGGCGAGCATGTGCAGCAGAAGGGCTCGTTGGTCGACAGCCAGCGCCTGCGTTTCGACTTCAGCCACTTCGAAGCGATCAAGCCTGATCAGATCAAGGCGCTGGAAGATATCGTCAACGCCGAAATCCGTAAGAACACCCCGGTTGAAACCGAGGAAACGGATATCGAAACCGCCAGGAACAAGGGCGCCATGGCGCTGTTTGGCGAGAAGTATGGCGATGAAGTACGCGTACTGAGCATGGGCGGCAGTTTCTCGGTGGAGCTGTGTGGCGGTATCCACGCCAACCGCACCGGTGACATCGGCCTGTTGAAAATCATCAGCGAAGGCGGTGTGGCCTCCGGTGTGCGTCGTATCGAGGCAGTCACCGGTGCCGCGGCGCTGGCGTACCTCAATGCAGCCGAAGAACAACTCAAGGAAGCGGCCGGCCTGGTCAAGGGTAGCCGCGACAATCTGATCGACAAGCTGTCCGCCGTGCTTGAGCGCAACCGTGCGCTGGAGAAACAGCTGGAGCAGTTGCAAGCCAAGGCGGCCAGTGCTGCGGGCGACGATCTGTCGGCCTCGGCGGTTGACGTCAAGGACGTAAAAGTCCTGGCGGCGCGCCTGGACGGTCAGGACGGCAAGGCGTTACTGGCCTTGGTCGATCAGTTGAAGAACAAGCTCGGCCGCGCAGTGATCCTGCTCGGCAGTGTCCATGAGGATAAGGTCGTGCTGGTTGCCGGTGTAACCAAGGACCTGACTGGCCAACTCAAAGCCGGTGATTTGATGAAGCAAGCCGCTGCGGCAGTGGGCGGCAAGGGCGGTGGTCGTCCGGACATGGCGCAAGGCGGTGGTGTAGATGCCGGCGCCCTGGACGCGGCGCTGGCCTTGACCGTGCCGTTTGTCGAGGCAGGTATTTAAGGCGCTGTTAATGAGCCCATAGTCTAGTCGTGGGCTCGCTCGGTTGCTGGAAGATTCGTTTATTGGGCGCCCCTTTACGGGCTGAGGCGGCTTAGAAATGGCTTTGATCGTACAGAAATTCGGAGGCACCTCGGTCGGTTCTGTCGAAAGAATCGAGCAGGTGGCCGACAAGGTTAAGAAGTTCCGTGATGCTGGCGACGACCTGGTGGTGGTGTTGTCGGCCATGAGCGGCGAGACCAATCGCCTGATCGACCTGGCCAAGGCCATCAGCGGTGATCAACAACCGCTCCCGCGTGAGCTGGATGTGATTGTGTCCACCGGTGAGCAGGTAACCATTGCGCTGCTGGCCATGGCTCTGAACAAGCGTGGTGTGCCAGCGGTGTCCTACACTGGCAGTCAGGTGCGCATTCTTACCGACAGCGCACATACCAAGGCGCGCATCCTGCAGATCGATGATCAGAAGATTCGTGCTGATCTGAAAGCTGGGCGCGTGGTTGTGGTAGCGGGTTTCCAGGGTGTTGACGAGCAGGGCAATATCACCACGCTTGGGCGTGGCGGTTCGGACACCACGGGCGTGGCGCTGGCAGCGGCTCTCAAGGCTGACGAATGCCAGATCTATACTGATGTGGATGGCGTCTACACCACCGACCCGCGCGTCGTGTCCGTGGCCCAGCGCCTGGACAAGATCACCTTCGAAGAGATGCTGGAAATGGCCAGCCTCGGTTCCAAGGTGCTGCAGATCCGTGCGGTGGAGTTCGCCGGCAAGTACAACGTTCCGCTGCGCGTATTGCACAGCTTCAAAGAGGGTCCGGGCACCCTCATTACTATTGATGAAGAGGAATCCATGGAACAGCCGATCATTTCCGGCATCGCTTTCAACCGCGATGAAGCCAAGCTGACGATCCGTGGCGTGCCAGACACTCCGGGTGTGGCCTTCAAGATCCTCGGTCCTATCAGCGGCGCGAATATCGAAGTCGACATGATCGTGCAGAACGTTTCGCACGATAACACCACCGATTTCACGTTCACCGTGCACCGCAACGAGTACGATGCGGCCGAGCGTATCCTGCAGAACACTGCACGCGAGATCGGCGCCCGTGAAGTGATCGGCGATACCAAAATTGCCAAGGTGTCGATCGTGGGTGTGGGCATGCGCTCCCATGCCGGTGTTGCCAGCCGCATGTTCGAGGCGCTGGCCAAGGAAAGCATCAACATCCAGATGATCTCCACGTCGGAAATCAAAGTCTCGGTAGTGATTGAAGAAAAGTACCTGGAACTGGCCGTGCGCGCGCTGCATACCGCTTTTGAGCTGGACGCTCCGGCCCGACAGGGCGAGTGATGCGATGCCAGGAAGGCGCGGCTTACCGCGCCTTTCATTTTTTTGTAGGGCGCATGTTCTTTTGCGTGGGCTCGACAATACTTAGGCGGTAGGGCTACGGCCTTTTGGTTGTAGGTCGAATGCCTTTTTTTTGCAGACTGTTGTTCCTGAAATGAATTGCGTGAGGTGAAAGGTATGTTGATTCTGACTCGTCGTTGCGCAGAAAGCCTGATTATCGGTGATGGCGAAATCACCGTGACCGTGCTCGGCGTCAAAGGCAATCAAGTGCGTATCGGGGTTAACGCTCCGAAAGAGGTAGCGGTCCATCGCGAGGAAATCTACCTGCGGATCAAGAAAGAGAAGGACGAAGAACCAAGCCTTTAATTTTTATCGTTTTTTATGTTTGCAAACGGGGAGGAACGTGGTTAATATACGCCCCGTGTTGCGGAGAGCTGGCCGAGTGGCCGAAGGCGCTCCCCTGCTAAGGGAGTACACCTCAAAAGGGTGTCGGGGGTTCGAATCCCCCGTTCTCCGCCATTATTTGCTTAGTACGTTGCAATCTGGTTTTTTCGGTAAGTTGTTGAAATTGATCGAAAAAATAGCTTTACATAGAGATTGAACGGCCTATAATGCGCGGCAACAAATGCACTCGTAGCTCAGCTGGATAGAGTACTCGGCTACGAACCGAGCGGTCACAGGTTCGAATCCTGTCGAGTGCACCATTTAAGAGTCAGTTGCAGCGATGCAAATGGCTTGGTTTCAACCAGTTGTGATCTGGTCTAAAAAACACACTCTGCACTCGTAGCTCAGCTGGATAGAGTACTCGGCTACGAACCGAGCGGTCACAGGTTCGAATCCTGTCGAGTGCACCATACAAACAAAAAGCCCGCCTAGTGCGGGCTTTTTGCCGTCTGGGGTTTGTGTAGGTTTTATCCTGGCGTACGTCTTTTTCTGTTTCCCTTGTGTTTTCCCTTCCCGCTGCGTCGTCGCAGTTCATAGATGTAGCCAACACTCAGCTTTGGCTTGCAAGCGCTTGTTCTTTCCAGTTTTTTTTGACGTTAAAAGCGGCCGAGCGGTGTATCATGCGCCGGTCAGCCCCGCCGGGGCTTGTGGAATGCCTCCATGGACTTACCCAGTAGTTACTCAGTATCCCGCTTTACCAATCATGAATTGACTGATTGATTCTTCCGGCGCGCTCCGCTGCTGGGAGTGGAGTTCGCCTATGACCGAAGTAGAAGTAAAGAAAACACAAGAAAGCCTGCAGGATCGCCTGGCTCAAGTTATCGAGCTGCTGCAGCGCCAGCGCGTGGTCGAAGACCTCACGCACCGCCAGGAAGGACCGCACCACGACCGCGTCGAAAACCTGGTTCACCGGCAAAATCTCGTCGAGCTGCAACGCAAACTCGATGACCTGCACTCCGCCGACGTTGCTTATATTCTCGAAGCCTTGCCGCTGGATGATCGCCTGACGCTCTGGCAGTTGGTCAAGGCTGATCGCGACGGCGACATTCTCCTCGAAGTATCCGATTCGGTCCGTGAAACCCTGATCGCCGACATGGACGATCATGAGCTCCTGGCTGCGGCCAAGGAGATGGATGCGGACGAGCTGGCCGACCTGGCGCCTGAATTGCCGCGCGATGTTGTTCATGAGCTGATGGAGGCGTTGGACACCCAGCAGCGTGAGCGTGTGCGTTCCGCACTGTCTTATGATGAAGACCAAGTCGGCGCGTTGATGGACTTCGAGATGGTCACCATCCGCGAAGACGTCAGCCTGGAAGTGGTACTGCGCTACCTACGTCGTCTCAAAGAGCTGCCGGGGCATACCGACAAGCTGTTTGTGGTCGACTACGAAGGCATTCTCAAGGGCGTATTGCCCATCAAGCGCCTGCTGGTAAATGATCCGGAGAAGAGAGTTGCTGACCTGATGGCCAGCGATACCGTGAGCTTTCACCCGGATGAAGATGCCTACGACGCAGCCCAGGCTTTTGAGCGTTACGACTTGATCTCTGCCCCGGTGGTGGACAAGAACGGCAAGCTGATTGGCCGTCTGACGATTGATGAAATCGTTGACCTTATTCGCGAAGAGAGTGAAACCGAAGTCCTCAACATGGCGGGTTTGCGTGAAGAGGAAGATATTTTCGCGTCAGTCTGGCGTTCGCTGCACAACCGTTGGGCTTGGCTGGCCGTTAACCTGATTACTGCATTTATCGCGTCCCGCGTGATCGGGCTGTTTGAAGGCTCCATCGAAAAGTTGGTGGCCCTGGCGGCGTTGATGCCGATTGTGGCCGGCATCGGCGGTAACTCCGGTAATCAGACCATCACCATGATCGTACGCGCCATGGCGCTGGATCAGGTCAGTACCGCCAACTCTTCGCGCCTGCTGCGCAAGGAGCTGGCTGTGGGCCTCATCAACGGCCTGGTGTGGGGAGGCGTAATCGGCGTGGTGGCTTACTTGCTGTATGGCAGTTGGTCGCTGGGTGTGGTGATGACCGCTGCCATGACCCTCAATTTGCTTTTGGCTGCCTTGATGGGGGTTTTGATCCCTATGACCCTGGCGCGTCTGGGGCGCGATCCTGCCATGGGGGCCAGCGTGATGATCACGGCCATGACTGACAGTGGTGGCTTTTTCATCTTCCTGGGCTTGGCTACGATCTTCCTGCTCTGACCTTACCTGCGGGGGCAAATCTGCCCTCGCATTGCTTTCTTGCTCAAATCCCACGCAAAAAAAAGCCAGCACATGGCTGGCTTCGGCTTTCAGCTGTAAATCAATTGGCTTCTGCGGCCGCCTCTACGTCGTGCGCGATCAGCGAGACGAGAGCATTTTGCTGGCGGTGGGAAAGCTGACGAAAACGCTGCAGCAGTTCGCGTTCGTGCAGTGACAGCTCTGGGCTGTCCAGGCGCATGCTCAACTCTTCACCCAAGGCACCTTCCTGAATAAGGCTCTGTTCCAGGCGAGCGATGATTTCGGAGTTCATGCTGCGATGATGATTGCGAGCCACCTCGGCAATGCGTTCCCGCATTCCGTCTGGCAGACGTACGACGAACTTGTCAGCCGTACGGCTGGAATAAATTGCCTGTTTCAATGGGCGCATATATTTAACCGGTTAGTTCAGGGGAGCGGTTTTTGGAATTGGCCGCAAGATGAGTGTTAAGACAAGGCTCACGACCAAAGTTCAACCCGAATTGCAAAGAGGCCGCATCATGCCTCAGATTTGACATTTCCTTGGCGTCAATTCTGTGACAAATATTGAACCGCCTAAAGGCTTTATGCCAGCACTGATTTGCATTTTTGCGGACTGGTTGGAAAAGTTTTCGCGTTGGATCGGGTATTCCTGATCTTCACGCAAGCCTTATCCGAAATCGGGTTGAAGAGCGCACGCCTTAAGCAACATGGCCTTTTGCCCTCATCTGTAAGGGTAGTGGCAGTTTTTGCTGATTTGCTAGCGCAAAGCGACATAAGGTCGGCTGGAGGGGGGTTAACGCAGTATGGGGTCGAATTTTATCCGCCGCCCGAGGGCGAGCGTCAGGACCAAGAGGCATCCAAAAACAGCACTGGCGATGAACGTCAGGGTGCGAGTGTCTTGCATAGCATTACAAAAGCCCAGTAGGGCGGTCGCGAGCGTCAGGCACAGAAAAAGCCACGCAGGTTTGGACATGAGTAGCGCTCTCAGAAAACCCAGTGCTCGGATGTTGGGGTGGCTTGGGTGCCTTGGGTTAAACGAATAGGGGATTGAGGGTCGGCTGTCATCACCGCCAGCTGTGGTCTTTGCTGCAGGTGGTGCGGTACGGCCTGGGTGATTTGAGCTGGGTCTTGCAATTTGGCTGGGAAGAAATGAAAAGTTACCAGCGCAGCCAGTGCCATTGTGTTGAGGGCGAGTAGTAGGGCGCTGTTCATGGTCTTCTTCTCCGTATGCCTTGGCCAAATGGGGTTGTGGGAGAAGTGTTGCAGGTCGCGTGCCAACTGATTTATTCAATATAATCAATGAGTTATATTGTTTTATGGGGTGTCGTGTAGTGCAATTTGCAATGATGGCACTTTGGGAGAGTGCATTTTGCACGACAGCATAGGTCGCCCGGATTGTATTGGGCTGCACTACCGCATGCTTGCAAGCGTTGGCTTACGATCAAAAAGCCAAGGGATGACATGACAAAAACTACCTTGCCCGTTAACATGCACGCCGTCCGTCGTTGAGCCTTTGGCTTGTTGATTGCGATTTGTCCCAGTAGCTCAATTGGATAGAGCATCCCCCTCCTAAGGGGAAGGTTGGCCGTTCGAACCGGCCCTGGGACACCACATTCTATGCGGCTTTCAGCCTTATCCCTCTCGCAACGCTACAACCCGTGACAGCAGGGTGACAGCAAGCGACCTCGTACAGCCTTGCGAAAAAACCTCCGGAACGCCGATAACTGCTAAATTCGAACCTCATGGATTGAATCTCGGTGGTGAAACATGACGTTGTTAATTGGCGTTAATTTGGGCGCTTTTGCTCTGATTGCTTCTGACAAGAGGGAAATCGCCTGCGTCGACGGCGAGATCGTCTACTCGTCAGACGATGCCGACAAGATCGTATCGACCAAAGCTGGAATCATCGCTGCCTGCGGAGCTGTGGACCTATTGTCGCCAGTGAAGTCCCGGCTAGCTGGAATGGACGTTTCAAACAGCGATGAGATTCTTGAGGTCATCACCTCGGAGCGGCAGCGGTTTAAAACCGCAGAGGCGGGTACCCCTTGGGCCAGTTATGCGCTGTCAACCACATCGTGGTTACTCTGCTACGGCACGGTGGATGAAAATGACGAGCCGATCGTAAGGCTTGCCCTATATCACCCCTATCTCAACGAATCACTTTTCTCGATTATTGAGCAGACTTTTCCGATCTATCCTGGAGGAACGTCCGAATCTCAGGCAATTGAGTGGAGCGAAGCAATTCGGGCCCGAATGGCCTCTCTTGATCATTCCGCCGGGACTAAAAGCGTCCTTGATCAAGCGATCTCTCATTTTGGCTGGCTAGTCGACCAAGTCGCACAGGTAAGCCCTAGTGTTTCGCGGGTTTTCGACGTTGGGATCATGACCTTCAATGGAGTGCGAGCAATTGCAAGAGAAGTCGAGCCAGGAGGGACCTACACCTTCCAGGACCTATAAGGTTCAGCGTCAAGCTGTGGCTAGTCCTCTAATCCTCAGCACCGTGGTGGTGGAGCAATTGGCGTGCCTGGCCGTCGCGCGAATGCCCAGGCCGGCACCGAGCAACTCGGTCACGCGCTTGTGCAGATCGGCGTCCACCGGGCGCCCCTGGTACTTGCCGGCGGCCTTGGCCTTCTCGATGCCCTGGGCCTGGCGGTCGCGGCGCTGCTCGTAATCCTTGCGCGCGATCGCGGCCATCATTTCCACCAGCATTGAGTTGATAGCCCCCAGCATCCGCCCGGTGAACTCGTCGCCCTTGGTGTCCTGCATTCCCTGGTGGCTGGTCGGGAGGTCGAGCGCGACGATGCGCAGGCCCTTGGAATCGATCGCAGCCTTGAGCTTTTGCCAGTCTTCCACCGGCAGGCGGGAGAGACGGTCTATCGACTCCACCAGCAACACGTCACCCTTGCGCGCATCCTTCAGCAGGCGCAGCAGCTCCGGTCGGTCGGCGGTGGCGCCGCTGGCGTTCTCCAAGTACACGCTGGCGATGACCTTGTTATGGTCGCTGGCGAACTGCTCGAGCGAGGCGCGGGCGCGGCCGGCGTCTTGCTCTTCGGTGGAGGCTCGGAGGTATGCGCGGATGAACATGATGGGTGCCTGTATCAGTTAGGGCGTTCTACTAATACTGTTGCACTTTGGGTGTTACTTATCAAGCGAAAAGCGAGGATATACGCAAATATGCGCGTATCAGCTCAGGCATACGCAAAAACGATGCTCGGCACCTGGGCCACAATTCGGGATACTACGTATGCCCTGCCCCGACTCTGAGGGGGTGGCTATCACCTGGGGTACTAAGGGAGGAATTATGAATCGCAGCTTAACAGGATTGTTTCTTGGGGCCGGTGCTTCCTATGACGTCAGTATGCCTCTCGTTTGGGAACTCACATCTGAACTAAAGGAGTGGTTAACCGCTGAAAAGTTGAAACTTTTAAATGCAGGTTGGAGACAGCAGGGTGAAGGGCATTCGGATGAGGTCATAGAGGATTTACTATCTGTATTGGCAAGGGAAGATCTGCACTACGAAAGCGTGCTAGGTTATTTGGATGTGCAAGCCAGAAGACGGTCATCTAAGGCTTCAGAGTATCACAGTCTATATACTTGGCTCGTCGAGATTATTTATTACAAGCTTTACTTTAGGCACATACATGGTGCTGAGTTTATTGTTGGTCACTTGGAGTGGTATAAAGGGGTTGTCCACCTGTACGAAGAAAACGAGCCTCTCTGGGTTTTTTCTCTAAATCACGACTCTGTCATTGAAATGGTCGCACAAAAATACGCCATTCCATTGTTTTCTGGTCTTTGTGCTAGCGATATTAAGCTGCCTCGTAGGGATATGGAGGGGAATATCGTTGGTTATATAGCCGTGGAAACTATTGATCAAAAGACACTCGATCATGGCGCGATGAACTTTCCAAATCCTGCAAAAAAAGGAATATATTTACTGAAGCTTCATGGGGCTCTTGACGTTTTCACGTTTAATGATGGCCATGATTTAATGAAGCTGTTGCCTGATGGAGAGACACCAGAGGCCGTAGTTTCAGTTTTAAGGGCTGCGAATGAAGAGCTTGTGTACCTAGCGCCCGGAATGCCTGGTGGGAAAGTGAAGGCTTTGAATGAAATTGCTTATGCTGATTCGGATGGGGAAATGCAGTTCCTACGTCGAAGCTTGCTTTCCGGCGCTCGAAAGTTTCATGAGCACTCTACACAAGTTTTACCTAAGTCAATGCTCAAGCATTTTAAAGCAAACATTAATTTTATTAGTAAGTTGGTGTGCGTAGGATACGGATTCGGTGATCATCATGTTAATGAGGTGCTGAAGGAGTGGTTGGAATTTTCATCGGATCGTTCTATAGAGATTGTAAACCCTAGCCTAAGAGATGTTCCGTCTTTTTTACTTCATCTTGCACCTCAAGTGAGCATTGTTAATTCCGGTGCTACGGAATATTTTGACTCTGTGGCAGGGATTGAAAGAACGGAGGCTGAGCTGCTCTCAAAACAGATTTCGGCCGCTACTCGTAGAGCGGGGCATCAACGAAGCGCTCTAATTCTTGAGGAGTTTCGTCAAGAGGAAGAACGCAGAGCCGAGGATGCCATTCTTCGCACGATTGAGTTATACAAAAATATGGAGGCTTGTGACGAGGATCAAGTTAATGAACTGGTTAGGAAACTAAAAGCTGAGATCGCTTGTTCAGAGATAGATTACTCTAAGCGACTTCTTGCGCGCTTTAAGGAGACGTGAGAAGTAAGCGCTCACTCGCTATGGGTTGGTATATCAAGTTTACATTTTGTCTTCGGCATAAATCGCGGCACTAATGATTGCCCCACCCCAGCGGCGCTCGCCGATGCAGAGTGGTACTGGGTTACCAGATGCCGTGGTGTTCTTGGCGCTGCCGAAGGCGTAGCCGGGGGTGTTCTCGGGTGCTGCGCTGGTCTTTAGACCGCCGGCCTGGGGGCTGAGCATTTGAATGACGCCGCCGACGACCATACCCACGCCAGATGCAAACAGACCGGCTGATACTGGAGGCGCCCAGAACGTGAAGAATGACGCTGCGATCAGCACGGCGCCGATGACGGTTTGCAGAGCTCCCGAGCGTTTGCTGCCTACGATTACAGGGGCAATGATGATGTCGCCTTTGCCCTGAAATCCAAGCTCACCCTCACCGATATTTTTCTTGCCTCGAAAGATTGCGAACACGAGCCCGCGAGACTTTGAGTTAGACAGAAACCGTTCAAACCCTGGGATCTGCACTGACAGTGCTTTGATGGCCTCGGCCGGCGTGCGGACGGAGAACTGGTAGGACTTACCGAATTGCCGTAGCTGCCCGTACAGTTTGATGGTGGTGAGCGGGGCGTATTCGATTGCTGTAGCGGCCATGGGGCCTCCTATGGATTGGTGGAAGGGGCTGGAAGCCCCAAGGCGAATGGCGAGCACTGCGCGCGACATATGCGCCTGGTCGATGGTCAGTTGTTCCTGGCGTGGGTCGTAGTTCCACACCCGGTTGTAGATCGTCTCGCTGGCCCGGGCGCCGCGGAATGCTCCCCTCAGCAGATCGGCCGAAACCCTGGCCTCTTCCTCGGTGAAGAAGGGGCCGTCGACGGTTACCTGCTGGCCACCACTGACGTGCTGGACCTCCCACACCGTGTAGCCGGCGTCCGGCCCTTGGATCAGCTCGTAGGGTTTGAATTTCTGCGTTTTGCACGCCTCGGTAAAGCGCTCTTGAAAGGTCATATCGTCACACTCACAAAGTCTGCCGCTGATCGGCGCTACCAATACTTGCGTAGCGCACGGATGGGCAGTTAGGCCGCTTCAGATTGATCAGGGGTCGCTTTTGCAGAGGTGCGAGTGGGCATTTTCGCCAGCCATTCGCGAAGTGCTTCGGAGCCCTCACAGCCCGATCGCCACTTCTCAAACCGGCCGGTGTACCCATTCGAATTGGCGACCATACCGCTCAGTGCGACACCAGCATTGGAGGCGGTGGCCAGCACGTCATCGTAGATCGCTAGCATCTGCTTGAGCCCTTCAATCTCCTCGGCGCGGGACGCTGCAATACCTGCACGCGAAAGGCTGTCAGCCGCCTCTGGCGATAGTCCGGAAAGCATTGGGTTTGCCCTGAGCACCGCCTCTACACGTCGGGATGACTACCTGCACGCGCCTCAGCGACCAGTCGCTGGCGCTCTTCCGGCTTAAGGCTCCGCACGATGGCTCGTAGCTCCTGATCAGCCAGGAAGCCAACAACGTCCGAGCTTGCGCGAGGCGTGACCGGAGCAAAGCCGTTGACCACTGTTTGGGCCGGCGTCAGCATATCCTTTGCCGCCTTTTCCATAGCCGGCATCAAGACAGGAACGATCCCGTCGATCTGCTCCTTGCCCTTGCGCTCGATGGCCGCGGCGTTGAGGTCTTTGTTTCCACGAATCGAGAGAATTTCTTCTCCAAGGTCCTTGAAAGTCTCCAGCGCCAAGCCCTGCAAATGGCGAACCGACTTCAGCAAGCCACCGGCCTGCCAAGTTCCTTTGGTGCCATCGGGGCGCTGAATATTGAAGGTTCTTGCCTCTACCTGAGAGTGCTCGTATTCGGAGTAGTGGAGGTTGGCCAAGCCAACTTTGAGGACGGATCGTTTGCCGATTTTCATTGGGTTACCTTTTGATTGTTTGGCCATGGTTCGGCCGGTTTTTGGTCTGATGATTCGCTCAGGATTTGGAGTAGGGACACGTTTTCTCGGGCGCTAACGCCGGCTGCTGCTTCGTGCAGCTCGTCCATAAGGGCGCTGATCTCTCGCACGTCACGAGTGAATTGAATGAGCCCGGATTGCTGACGCAGCTTGGCCACCTGGCTACGGATGCTCATGGCGGGCCTCAATGATCAGTTGGTACTGTTCTGCGACGTGGTCTTTGATGTCTCGCCCATCAGCCAGCGGCGGGAAGATCCAGGCACCCGGACTTGGGAATGGCCGCATATCCATCACACCTACCGGAGCGGGACGGCGGAGGCTTTCAATTGCGCGGACGTGGAGAATGAACGCCTCTGCCAGATTGGCCGCGTCGCTGCTGTTCATGGTGCATAGTGGGAAGTGCATCACCGTTTGCACGCCCAGGACTGGATAGTTGAATGAATGGCCCACGGTCTTTAGGTAGTCCATCTCGTCCTCAACCGCGTCAACCCTGCAGTCCACCACCGTCAACATAACGAGAACTGTCTCTTCGTCGTCGGCGCCGATCTTTTCTGCAATTCGCTTGAGCTCGGCCCGCATCCACTTAATGCTCATTGCCGCATTCCCTCCATCTGCTCGCGGAGTTCTTCGACGGCCTTCTGTAGCTCGGCAACTTCAATGACCCGGGCAACAGCGCCTAGCCCTTCGATCAATGCTTTGCCCTGGTCGGGCGGTAGCTCGCCGGCGGCAACTGCGCGAAGGATTGATTTGGCTGCGCTGGGTAAGTCGGTGTCGTCGAGTTCGAAGCACACTGTCTCGGTAGTTGGCTTGATTGGTGGTACCAGGCGCTCAAGGATCAGCCGACAAGCCTGCATATCGCCCTTCTTGGCTGCTGTCAGAACCTTCTTGTCACGGCGTCTGCACCTTCCGCGAGTCGGGCGCGCAGCTCTTGCGTCTGGCCGGATCGGCCGCCGGGATTACCCGACTGTCCGGGCTTCCATTTGCCGGCTTTATCGCGATCAGTCATGCGGCCGGCGATTCGATGGCGATGACCGGTTTGTTTTCAGCGAGCGCTATCAGCAGGGCGGATGCTTGAACGCTTCCGTCTGCTGCGGCTTCGCGAAGGCGGCCCCAGGCGGCAGCAACTTCGGAGCGAGTTGGTTTGTGCTGACGTCCTCGGGCGGGCTTAGCTGTGTTCATAGGTGCTGCCTCGAATGGGTTTTGATTGGCTCAAAAACTCACATTAAGCATGATCTGATCATTTATCCAGTGCTTTTTAGGTGCACTCTAGGTGATACACATAACCGGATTAAACGGGACTGAAATAGTTAGTTTTGGATGGATTGAAGAGGGCATTTTTGTTGCATTAAGTCTAGGGTAAGCAAAGTGATACATGGCCATGCTTTCGGCTTAGTCCAACCACTGATTGAGGATCGAGCGGGGAGGGCTGACCTACCGTTTCGGGATGTCAGGTTTCCGCGCCACGTTTTGTGAGATGTGAAAACGTGGCGCGGATTTGATGCATCCAGTTTTGGGTGCATCTTCCACCAGTGGTGGAACATCCATGATCGGGGGAATTTAAAAGCAGGATTTCCTGCTTTGGAGTGAGGCAAATCTGGCTGATCAGATGCAATTCTGTCCGTGAGACAGATTTAGACGAGGTGGCGCTTCACCACCCCACCGCTTAAAGGTGAGCAAGGAGCACGATTGAGCGAAGGTGTGAACTGGTCAAGTAATCCCGGACACCGATTACGGTGTTTATGCCACTTTTTGCTCCATGGCTATTGGCGACAGGTATTTGTTGTAGCTGTGGAGCCTGATTCGGTTGTATCGCATGAAGAAGCTGGTCATATCCTGCTTGGCTTCTTCAACCGTCATATAGCCCTTGGTGGGCACCCACTCTGATTTGAGCGTCCCGAAGAAACGCTCTATTGGTGCATTGTCCCAGCACTGCCCTCTGCGGCTCATGCTTTGGGTTATCCCATACTCCAGCAACGCGGACTGAAAGAGCTGGCTGGTGTATTGGCAGCCTTGATCCGAATGAAACATCAAGCCTGCATGTTTGCCTCGAACCTCCACCGCCATTCTCAGCGCCTTGCTAACCAGGTTGGCGTCATTGATCAGAGAAAACGCCCAACCAACGATTCGGCGGGCGAACAGATCAATGACCACTGCCAAGTGATACCAGCGTTTCCCAACCATCAGGCTGGTAACGTCGCCGCACCAGACTTGATTAATTGCGGTTGGCTCGAAGTTACGCTCAAGCAAGTTCTTGGCCACAAATGCTTCGACGCCTCTAGAGCGATACTGATGGCGGCGGCGCTGCCTGCTGGCCAGATTTGCCTCCGCCATGAGTCTTGCGACTAAATACCTCCCCACCTTGATCTGCTGGGCCTTCAGGCGCTGAGAGATCATCCGCGCGCCTGCGCTTTCTCGGCTTTCGACATGCAGTTGCACGACTTTTGCTCTAAGCGCGTCACGCTTGGTATTTGGCGCTGAGCGACGCTTAATCCAGTCATAAAACGCGCTGCGAGAAACGCCTAGTGCACTGCAAAGCAGGCTGGTCGGATATGAACTCGACTCCCTCAGTTCCTCGATCAGGAAAAACGATCGGGATCCGACATCAAGAGAGCCGTAGCCTTTTTTAAGATTTCAGCCTCACTCTCCAGGCGCTTGACCTTGGCTCGTAGCTGTTGAAGCTCTCGCTGTTCGTCGCTGATAGCCTTGGTACCTGCCACTGGCTGCCCTTTGTGATGCTCTTTACGAACCTGATCAACCCAGCGGCGCAGAGCCGTAGGGCCAACGTCCATCGATGCACAGACGTCGGGAACTGAGCAGTTATCATCAAGAACCATGCTTGCAGCACGTTGCTTGAACTCGTGGGTGTAGGTCTTTCGCTGTTTCATGGAACCTCCTGATTGGGCGAATCATATCGCCCTTAAGAGGTGTCCGGGATCATTAGGCCAGTTCAGGTGTTGCTGTCATCGCAATACCTGCTCCAGCCTGCTGTCAGGAGAAGCGGGAGCCAAGCAGACCAAACGGTCCGAGTCGGCTCCTTTGGTCTGTCTCGCAGTAATCAAAATTGCCACAACTGAGCGCTTGGCCTAGCGCTAGGGACCCCTTGGGCCTGAGGGTTTCTCCACCTTGTGACGTTGTCTGGAATGTTACCAAGTGTTAATCGGCCAGAGTTTTGTGATTGTTGGGAAGTTTCCAGTGGACTCCATTAATGCTGCTTGTATTGATATGTTGCGGTTGTGGTTAAAATTAGTGTGTTTTTTTAGAATTTTTGACAGTGCTGGTAAGTCACTTTCCTTGTTTACTACCCATATGATAGTGAGGTCGTCAAATAGATCTTCATTGAAAAAGCTTTCAGTCTCGCAGATGTCATTAAAGATACGAAGCTCTCTGTCGAGGCGGTCTGGAGTAAATAGAAAAATCTCAAAAGCTAATATTTCTTCTTCATGATGAACTATAAAATCTGGAAAGTTTGCGCGAACGCCCTCAACGTACTGAAAAGTCGTCGACAGCCAATCCTTAATTGCGTACTCGGCATTTGTAGATGTCAAATCCACGTATGAGTCTGTTAAGTGTGTGACCGTATTGCTGATTGAGATTTTTCTTACGTCGTTCATTGCGTCTTCGGAGACGCTTGCCTGCAACGACTCTTTTGCATATTTTAGAAAACCTTCTGGCCTGTACATTAAAAAGGCTTCAAGTTTTCCGATGCGAAGGGCTTCATCAATTAACTCGGTTCTAGGTCCAACGTTGTTGCTTGAGCCTTCCCCATTGAGTTTTTGCCACCAATCTTCTTTGCCATCATCCGTTATAAAGATTAATTTCTTTGAGGTAAGGGTCTGGGCTTTATCTAATGTCTGCGACCAAGCTATATAGTCGCCATATTTACGCTTATAGAAAATCCCCTTGTGCATAAAGTCATCAGGTTTGTTTTTGTCTTTTTCATCATCTTTGTACCCCGGTGGAATCTTAAGTTTATACCTTGTTTCTGCCTCTTTGCTAAGGTCATCAACTTCCTTTTGCAATTTGTGGGCAGAACCTACCTTGCCTGAAAAAAGCTCTTCAATGAGTTTTTTTATAGGGTCATGTTCATTGATTTTTTGTTGGGAAGATTCTAGTGTTTCTAGCTCTTTGGAAAAGTTATTAGTCAGCTCTTCGAAGTCGTTGATCAGTTTTTCAGCATTTATAAGTGTGTGTCTGTTGTGAAGGCCTAGTTTGTAAATATCATCCTTCAGTTTGTTTTTTGTTGTGGTTAGTATCGTCCTCATTTCCTTGAAGCCATTTCCTTGACTTGCAATAACTGAGAGCCGGTTTCTTTGGAATTCTAAAGCTACATGATGTGGTATCCATATACGATCCTCTAATGTCTTCAGGATTTTTAAAAGCTCTCTACGTGTGCTTTCATGATATCGATAAAGATTCAGAAGAACGTTCGTGTCGAATACGAATAACGCACTTTCCCATACGTCCGGATAATTTAGTGATTCTGAATGATCGTATTCTGGAAATAGTTCTTTCATCTGCCCTCCATGCATGTTCTGTTTGTAGCTAATAGGAATGCCGTTAAATGCTGAAGCTTTTCTGCGATATGGGGCCGTCTGTCTCGCCGGAGTCAGAACTATTGGGTTTGCTCTTTAACCCCGTGCGTCTCGCCCCGGCTCATCTTCAGCAACCCTGAAACGCCAGTATCGATCTGGCTTCACCCAGACCACAATATCTGGAGTCAGCTTGCGGAAAGCAGCGAGTACTCCTTTGCCGATGACCTGATTACCATCGGCGTTTGTTGTTAGCAAATCTTCGCGCTTTGCTTTCACCAGGTGATCGACGACATCGTCTTGGTAGACGCACGCTTCAGTGTAAATTTGAGCTAGCATCCAAACCGCAATCGAGTCAGCGTCCATCAATTCACCTTTTGCTCTATCGTTGTAGCTTCCAAGCTATCTGGAAAAAACTCTCCCTGCTCAAGCTTCTTCCCTGCGAACCATTGGCAAATGAATGCATCGCTAATTTTTCGATATCCCTTCACTGTCATCACAGGGCCGCCCGACTTCAGCTTGACAAAGTCTCCGGTGGCAAACTCATTTCCTTCAGCCATAGCTCTGATCCTTTTTTGATATGAGGGACATCCCTTATGCGAAAGTACATTTAATGGCTGCTTGCTTTCAAGTCACTAGGGCTCTCGAATCAGCGCAGGGTAGGCACGGGCTATAGCAACGCGTGAGAGACCAAATCGTCTCAGTGAGACCAAAACGTCACACATTGGGAGATTTCCATGTAGACGCGTGGTGTTGCGGGACTTTTACTTGGCGGAGGTGGCGCACCAATTTGCGAAATTGGCGGTGTCAGTCGTACCACTCCTGGAAACGAGGCATTCAAAGCTGCCCTCATTGTCTGGAAGGAGAAATCTGTATCGGAATATCTGAAATGTGGCGAACCATTTCGCTTGTTGGATCGCGTTGCATCAGATGCTTGTTGAGTCAGCGTAGTACCCTCCATCATCGGTTCTCCAAGTGGGCGGGACTGCCGTGGCACTCGTTCGCATGGCTGATGTTTTTTTTTTGATCGATGGACGCTATGAATTTCTGCTTGTCAACATACGGAACTCGGTTTTTCTACACGTCCGAAATCTGTACTGGCGCTCAGTGATTTTTTTTTGTAGGATCTGCTGGTGGTCGATGCGTGCAAGAGAGAAGAAACCTCGCATGAGGTCCGCCGGCTTGATACTTCTAGTGAGTAGCAATGTGTCTGGATCAGTCTGAGAGCATCGCATCGACCACATTTATTTTTTCGAGCGACCTGGTTGGTAGACCGTATAAAACCATAGCTCTTTGCGCATAATATCTATCTTGGTAATGAGTTGTTCTGGTTGCTCAGGGCTCGTTGACTTACTGGTTTCCTCAGTATATGTAGTCCTTCTTTTCAATATCACCATTACTTCTGAGGATATTCGAGAGGGGCCTTCAACCCATGCTGAAATCCCTAAGTACTCGATAACAGACAGGCTTCCATCGCTGTTTTTCTGCTCTCCTCTTCGTGCTAATACTCGCCAGTCTTTTATCTCCGCAATTATTTTGGCAGCAATAGGCAGCAGGTCAAAACTTGTTAGGATTCGCGCTATAGGCCTTCCTCTTCGAGTAATATGAGACCAACCAGTTCGATTAATAATTACTGGTCCCAGCGAAGGGTTAGTCGGTAAGCTTTCTCTCCATTTTGTATAGAACCCCCAAGCGTTGAACTTAGCTGACTTGTTCAGCGCTCCCATTTTGTGATATGTCCCTGCTGGAAGTTTTATGACTGGTAATTGTGCCGAGAAAATTTGACGTCTTGCCAGCCGTGCTAGTGGGGATCTGCACTCAAGTGAAGGTTGAAATCGATTGATCTTAGGTATTTTTATTTGAGTTTCTGTGAAGTATGTCTCTTCAGATTTTAAGTTTACCCACCAAGCTTCCGTAGGTACCCCTTGCTGAACTTGTTTGACATAGATCAATATGGAAGGAACAGGAGACAGCTGCCATAGCTCCTTCTTGACTTCAAGGTCTGAAATTTTTGTAACGAAATGATCTTGTGATTCTGTAATTAAAGAGTCTCCTGTTTTTACTTGGATGTGAATCATCCCTCCCGTAAATGAGTGTCTCCATGAGCGTCTATCTTGTGGCCTTTTTTTGTTTATTTGTTTTGTTCTGATGTAAAGATATCCATCGAAGCCGTCGTCATTTTCCTGTGCCATTGCTTGGCAGGTCCACCCCCAAACTGCGGCAACGCTCTGTACAAAATTTGTGCTGAGAACTGAAATTCTATTGGACTCTGATGTCACGGCTTCTTCCTTGTTTTCCTGCGGCGGTTGCTTTCAACTTGCTTTCAGCATTTAGTTTTGCTGCCACTATAATCAGCTATTTTATTCAAAACGGCAGTCATAGGTAAGCTAATTTACTGCTTATCGACCTAGCGGGGAATTGGAGCAGGGGGGGGGCATTCAAAGCATCGCGCTCTTGCCCTTCGCTGACGCCCTCTTTGCTTTTCCTCCCGGCCTCTGATTCCTTTGGTTGTTCGTTACCGCTCCACGATAGTCACTGTTGGAGCGGAAGGCGGCTGCAATTATTTTACACTTTTCCATTGCGTAACTGCTAACGATATTGCATTATTGGAGTCGTGACTGCTAACGGATATTTTGATGAAGAACGAGAATTCGAGAGGTCCGCTATCTGCGGCTGATCGTCAGAGGATTTACAAGGATCGTCAGCGCCAAGCGGGATTCAGGCAGACTACTGTATGGATTCACGGCGAAACAGAGGAAGAGGGCCGGCGGGCGGCGCGAGAAGGAGAACCCTTGGCGCCTATGGAGTCGAAAGACCCTTTGAGCTGGGCCGCAGGCTGGATAAGTGAGAAGGGTAAGCAGTAATCGGCGGGATGTTTCGCCGATATTGAAGAGGTGCCAACCCGGTGTGTAACCACCGGGCCGGCTATCACACGACGACGCTTAGAGGCCAACGTCATGCAACTTTACCAAAATATCAGTAACGCCCTGAAAGGCCAAGATAAGCCCGAATTTGAAGTGGAGCGCTCGGCAGATTTTGAGTCAAGCGACTCTAGCGCCTTACACCTGCCCCTCTTCACCGAGAAGCAACGAACCTTAGTGGTTGAGCTCATTCTCGCAGAGCGGCGTTACGCTACTCGGTGGTGGACGCACCTAAGTGAGATGCGGCGGCGTAAGGAGCTCCCTGAGTGGGTTGCAGCGGACATTGGCACTCATGATGAGCATGACCTGCTGCTTGAGAGTAGGAAGGCCGTCAATCAGGCTCTGTTCGGCTCGGATGACCTGGGCGGCGATCAGCAATACCGCGCGGTGGTGTTGGAATAGGGCTGACAAACAACGATACCTCCGCGGCATCGAGGGCACTACCCCGAAACAGGGTGGTGCCCTTTTTCATTTGCTGGCGGTCGGTGCCTTCTCAGCAAAGTAGATCAGGTTGAGCTGTATGCCTCCAACCACTCATCAACACTCTGGTCCTGTGGTGGCTTAGGGGTGTGTATGGGGGAGTAAGGAAAGGTCTTGTAACCGTCCTCCCTTATTACCTTGTTTCCGTAGTTTGAAGCACACGTAGTTGGAAACGGCTGTAACCCTTGTGGTTCGTGGTCTGTAGGCATTTCCTTGTCCGGTACTTTTGTCCGGGAGTTGTCCGGCGCTTGTCCGGAAATTGTCCGGATGTTGTCCGGCAAAATTGCTGCTCTGAATTGTTCTGCGGTCAGACTGACAGGTACCAGGGTGCCGACTTTGAAGCGGTCATCAGTCACTGATCCAGTCACCAGGACGCTACGTAGCTTCCCCATGTAATCGTGCATAGCCGCCAGCCGCCGAGGAAAAGGCAGGCCGGTCCCCATCCAGAACTTGTAGAAGTGGCTGCGCTTGCCGATGCGGAATTGTCCTTTTGGTAGCAGAGCGCCAGCCTTAGCCGTAGCGGTGTTCCGCTGACGCGTCAGATCGGCGTTGAACACTGCGTAGACAGATTGGCCCGACAGCATCGAGACAAACTGAAGCGTGATACCGGCGCTCCGGGTTTTGCCGTAGTGCCCAGTTGAATAGCCTACGTACTCGAATGCATCCAGGCCTACCGACATAAGCACTTCACGGCAAATTCTGGCCCGGTTGGTACTGATCCACTCCGGCGGTACGGGCTTGCCGCTCGCCGGTTGAATGGCGAGCTGCCCAAGCTCAATGCTAACCGTGTGTCCACGGCTAAGTAGTTTTGTGGCTAGGCATTCCACTGAATCGACCTCAGCGTAACTCGGCTGGATAACCAGAGGGCCGAAGCCCAGAAGCAGTTCACAGGCAGGCGTAAGAGGTCGCCGCAATACTGGGGAGACCTCTGCGAACTCTGGATTACGACGCTTCGCGCATCAGGATGTACTTGGCGACGCGGTGAGGTGGGCGGCCTGGCTCGGTGGACTGATGCGTCCAGTAGGTGCGGATTTCGTGCCCCTTTTTTCTAAGGCGCCGAATGGTATTGGGTGGCTGGACGATGTCCAGGTCCTTGGCGGCTTCGATGGTCGATACCGGCCCGTGTCGCAGGGCCTCCATCATCTTGCGGTCTTGCTCAGTTGAAGAATGACGTATCATAGTTTGCCCTTCACGTTGGTGCTATCCAGTGTGTTTTCACTAAGGCGGTGTTCGAGCACCGCCTTGGCAACCTCTCGCGCAGCCATGCGCAACCCCCAATCCTTATTCTTTTCGCACTTCACCGTGCGCCGAACTTTGCTGCGCGCTCGATGGAGGCCTTCAGCTCGGATGCCAATGCCAGGCGCCGACGGCCGATTTTGAAAGTCTTGATTTCGCCTTGAGCGATTAGCTCGTAAGTGGCCGAGCGCGAGATACCAGAATGCGGGCAGACTCTTCGACGCCCACCGATAGCGGTGCCATTTGTTGCTGAGCTTGTTCCATGGTTATCTCCCTAAATTCCGACGCCGAAGCGGGTGTCGGCTGTTGCTAGGTTACAACGCATAAATCTATTTGTGCAAGCAAATGCTAAACAAACTCGTACTCGCACGGATTGACAGCGGTTTGCGTGTCACGCAAGCTGTGAATGTCAGGTCAGTAAGGCTGACCTCATCAGAGCAGATGGAAGGGTATGGCTACTAAGACGAGCAAACGCGCGGGCGAAACGAGCACTACTGTGAGCGTTGGGATTCGGATTGACCCGAAAATCAAGTTCGCGCTCGATATTATGGGGCGCCTGCAAAAGCGCTCTCTGACTGCGGTGATTGAGTGGGCGATCCTCAATACCTTAGAAAGAGAATATCTTGACCAGCACACAAACCTATCAAGCGAGATAGATCAGATTTGGTCCACGGACGAGATTAATCGGCTAGTCAACCTCGCTGAGCGGATGCCTCAAGCTTTGACGTACGACGAGCTCAGAATTTGGGAGACGATTAAGGTTTCTCGATATTTCTGGGGTGTAAAGGAAGGATCGGCCCTTTATCCGAATAAACTGAACGTGCCACTTCTTCGCGAGAACTGGGAAGAACTTATGCTGCACGTGGAAGAGAACAAAACTAGCAGCTACGTGAAACAGTTTTTTGAACCAATCCCTTTCTAGATCAACTCCACTGCAGCGGCTTTTGTCCCCGGCGCAAGGTGTGCGTAGCGCAAAGTCATCTTGATATCGGCGTGCCCCAGCAGATCCCGTACCGTGTTGAGCGGTACGCCGGCCATTACAAGGCGTGAAGCGAAGTCGTGACGCATATCGTGCCAACGGAACCCGTCGATCTGAGCCCGCTCAAGTAACTTGAGCCAGGCGCTTTTGACGTCCTCAAAGCGACCGCCGCCCTGACCTGGGAAGACATACGGCGACTTGTTCACCTGCTTCTTCCAGGCTTCCAGCACACCTATAGTCTCCTTGTTCATCGGGATGTGGCGCGTATCGCTTGTCTTGGTGGTGGCCCCGGCGACTGTGATTGTCTTCGTGTCGAAGTTCACCGCTGACCATTTCAAGTCAAATAGCTCTCCGCGCCTCATGCCTGTATTCAACGATACCAACACCATTGGCTTCAGGTGATCGGTGAAGGCCAGTTCCAGCAGGCTTGGCATCGGCTCTCTGTGGCGATCCGTCCGCCAGGCGTTTGCACTCTCGCGCTCGGCCCTCATTTCATCCTGTCGGGCGTCCAGGGCAGCGCGTAGACGCTTGGTCTCGTCGGCAGCCAGGTAGCGAATCACCCCCTTTGAATCGACTTTGAGCTGTTTCAGCTTGGCCAGAGGGTGCTCATCGATGTAATCCCACTCGACCGCCCGGCTGAATACTCCGCTGATAGAGCCCATTTTCCGGTTGACCGTGGAGCGCTTGTTGCCGGCCTGCATCCATCCTGTGCGGATCTGCTCCAGGTCTCGTCCGGTGATCGCGTCCAGGCGCTGGGCCATGATTGGGTCGAAGTTATTACTGAGGGTGTGCTGCGTCTTCTCGTGGCCTTTGTGATGAGCCTTGAACCACGGCATCATAGGTGTCGTCGATGAAGTCGCGCAGAGAGGGCAGGGCTGACCCCTTACGGCCCTGGGCGATGGCCAGGGGCTCGCCGTGGGCGTGGGCATCGGCTAATTACTGGGCGGCCTCGGTTCGGGCTTGGTCAAGAGTAAGCACGCCGACACGCCCAAGCGTAGCGTTCTTGTTTCGGCCCCAAGTGACCATATAGGACTTGTGACCACTGGGCAGTACGCGAATGAAGAAACCGGGTTGCACGGTGTCATGCACGCGGTATGCTTTCGCCTCGGCGGCTAGGCTGCCAATTAGCTTCTGAGTGATTTTGGTTTTCAAGGGTTCGACCGTGACAGCAGGGTAGCAGCAAAAAGCACTATACCGCTCGATGTTCACGGACTCAATGGGACTAAAAGGCCCAGTAATACTGGGCTTGTGGCTGTGTCTGTTGGGTCGAAATTGACCCTCCTAAGGGGAAGGTTGGCCGTTCGAACCGGCCCTGGGACACCATCCCCTCAGCTGTTGTCTTGTTGCGTTCGTCAATATCAAAGCCATTGCTCCCTTAGCGTCCTGACTGTAGCCGTAAGAAGTGCGGCGGTATTCAGTCGCTGGTTGATGGGCAATCGGATGGCAATGGTCCCTGGGTCGTCCTTTTGTTTCCTCTATATATAGAAGGGCGGTGGGATGGAAAAGAATTCCCAGGTTTTTGATTTAACTGCTTGACGCTGCTGCTTAAAACTGTAGAATTCGCATCCCGCTTACGAGAGATCGCAAGCGCAAGTGGTTGAAGTTGTTGAAGAAATCTTCGAAAACTTCTGAAAATAACCGCTTGACAGCAAATGAGGCTGCTGTAGAATGCGCGCCTCGGTTGAGACGAATAGCTCTTAACCAACCGCTCTTTAACAACTGAATCAAGCAATTCGTGTGGGTGCTTGTGGAGTCAGACTGATAGTCAACAAGATTGTCAGCATCACAAGTTACTCCGCGAGAAATCAAAGATGTAACCAACGATTGCTGAGCCAAGTTTAGGGTTTCTTAAAAACCCAAAGATGTTTGAACTGAAGAGTTTGATCATGGCTCAGATTGAACGCTGGCGGCAGGCCTAACACATGCAAGTCGAGCGGTAGAGAGAAGCTTGCTTCTCTTGAGAGCGGCGGACGGGTGAGTAATGCCTAGGAATCTGCCTGGTAGTGGGGGATAACGTTCGGAAACGGACGCTAATACCGCATACGTCCTACGGGAGAAAGCAGGGGACCTTCGGGCCTTGCGCTATCAGATGAGCCTAGGTCGGATTAGCTAGTTGGTGAGGTAATGGCTCACCAAGGCGACGATCCGTAACTGGTCTGAGAGGATGATCAGTCACACTGGAACTGAGACACGGTCCAGACTCCTACGGGAGGCAGCAGTGGGGAATATTGGACAATGGGCGAAAGCCTGATCCAGCCATGCCGCGTGTGTGAAGAAGGTCTTCGGATTGTAAAGCACTTTAAGTTGGGAGGAAGGGCAGTTACCTAATACGTGATTGTTTTGACGTTACCGACAGAATAAGCACCGGCTAACTCTGTGCCAGCAGCCGCGGTAATACAGAGGGTGCAAGCGTTAATCGGAATTACTGGGCGTAAAGCGCGCGTAGGTGGTTTGTTAAGTTGGATGTGAAATCCCCGGGCTCAACCTGGGAACTGCATTCAAAACTGACTGACTAGAGTGTGGTAGAGGGTGGTGGAATTTCCTGTGTAGCGGTGAAATGCGTAGATATAGGAAGGAACACCAGTGGCGAAGGCGACCACCTGGACCAACACTGACACTGAGGTGCGAAAGCGTGGGGAGCAAACAGGATTAGATACCCTGGTAGTCCACGCCGTAAACGATGTCAACTAGCCGTTGGGAGCCTTGAGCTCTTAGTGGCGCAGCTAACGCATTAAGTTGACCGCCTGGGGAGTACGGCCGCAAGGTTAAAACTCAAATGAATTGACGGGGGCCCGCACAAGCGGTGGAGCATGTGGTTTAATTCGAAGCAACGCGAAGAACCTTACCAGGCCTTGACATCCAATGAACTTTCCAGAGATGGATTGGTGCCTTCGGGAGCATTGAGACAGGTGCTGCATGGCTGTCGTCAGCTCGTGTCGTGAGATGTTGGGTTAAGTCCCGTAACGAGCGCAACCCTTGTCCTTAGTTACCAGCACGTAATGGTGGGCACTCTAAGGAGACTGCCGGTGACAAACCGGAGGAAGGTGGGGATGACGTCAAGTCATCATGGCCCTTACGGCCTGGGCTACACACGTGCTACAATGGTCGGTACAGAGGGTTGCCAAGCCGCGAGGTGGAGCTAATCCCAGAAAACCGATCGTAGTCCGGATCGCAGTCTGCAACTCGACTGCGTGAAGTCGGAATCGCTAGTAATCGCGAATCAGAATGTCGCGGTGAATACGTTCCCGGGCCTTGTACACACCGCCCGTCACACCATGGGAGTGGGTTGCACCAGAAGTAGCTAGTCTAACCTTCGGGAGGACGGTTACCACGGTGTGATTCATGACTGGGGTGAAGTCGTAACAAGGTAGCCGTAGGGGAACCTGCGGCTGGATCACCTCCTTAATCGACGACATCAGCTGCTCCATAAGTTCCCACACGAATTGCTTGATTCATTGAAGAAGACGAAAAGAAGCAGCCCGAAATTGGGTCTGTAGCTCAGTTGGTTAGAGCGCACCCCTGATAAGGGTGAGGTCGGCAGTTCGAATCTGCCCAGACCCACCAATTTTGTGTGGGAAACGCCTGTAGAAATACGGGGCCATAGCTCAGCTGGGAGAGCGCCTGCCTTGCACGCAGGAGGTCAACGGTTCGATCCCGTTTGGCTCCACCACTACTGCTTCTGTTTGTAGAAAGCTTAGAAATGAGCATTCCATCGTTGTGATGGTGAATGTTGATTTCTAGTCTTTGACTAGTTCGTTCTTTAAAAATTTGGGTATGTGATAGAAAGATAGACTGAACGTTACTTTCACTGGTAACGGCTCAGGCTAAGGTAAAATTTGTGAGTCGCTCTTAATTGAGTATGATCGAATTTTCGGCGAATGTTGTCTTCACAGTATAACCAGATTGCTTGGGGTTATATGGTCAAGTGAAGAAGCGCATACGGTGGATGCCTTGGCAGTCAGAGGCGATGAAAGACGTGGTAGCCTGCGAAAAGCTTCGGGGAGTCGGCAAACAGACTTTGATCCGGAGATGTCTGAATGGGGGAACCCAGCCATCATAAGATGGTTACCTTACACTGAATACATAGGTGTATGGAGCGAACCAGGGGAACTGAAACATCTAAGTACCCTGAGGAAAAGAAATCAACCGAGATTCCCTTAGTAGTGGCGAGCGAACGGGGACTAGCCCTTAAGTGGCTTTGAGATTAGCGGAACGCTCTGGAAAGTGCGGCCATAGTGGGTGATAGCCCTGTACGCGAAAATCTCTTAGTCATGAAATCGAGTAGGACGGAGCACGAGAAACTTTGTCTGAATATGGGGGGACCATCCTCCAAGGCTAAATACTACTGACTGACCGATAGTGAACTAGTACCGTGAGGGAAAGGCGAAAAGAACCCCGGAGAGGGGAGTGAAATAGATCCTGAAACCGTATGCGTACAAGCAGTGGGAGCCTACTTTGTTAGGTGACTGCGTACCTTTTGTATAATGGGTCAGCGACTTATTTTCAGTGGCGAGCTTAACCGAATAGGGGAGGCGTAGCGAAAGCGAGTCTTAATAGGGCGTCTAGTCGCTGGGAATAGACCCGAAACCGGGCGATCTATCCATGGGCAGGTTGAAGGTTGGGTAACACTAACTGGAGGACCGAACCGACTACCGTTGAAAAGTTAGCGGATGACCTGTGGATCGGAGTGAAAGGCTAATCAAGCTCGGAGATAGCTGGTTCTCCTCGAAAGCTATTTAGGTAGCGCCTCATGTATCACTGTAGGGGGTAGAGCACTGTTTCGGCTAGGGGGTCATCCCGACTTACCAAACCGATGCAAACTCCGAATACCTACAAGTGCCGAGCATGGGAGACACACGGCGGGTGCTAACGTCCGTCGTGAAAAGGGAAACAACCCAGACCGTCAGCTAAGGTCCCAAAGTTATGGTTAAGTGGGAAACGATGTGGGAAGGCTTAGACAGCTAGGAGGTTGGCTTAGAAGCAGCCACCCTTTAAAGAAAGCGTAATAGCTCACTAGTCGAGTCGGCCTGCGCGGAAGATGTAACGGGGCTCAAACCATACACCGAAGCTACGGGTATCACGTAAGTGATGCGGTAGAGGAGCGTTCTGTAAGCCTGTGAAGGTGAGTTGAGAAGCTTGCTGGAGGTATCAGAAGTGCGAATGCTGACATGAGTAACGACAATGGGTGTGAAAAACACCCACGCCGAAAGACCAAGGTTTCCTGCGCAACGTTAATCGACGCAGGGTTAGTCGGTCCCTAAGGCGAGGCTGAAAAGCGTAGTCGATGGAAAACAGGTTAATATTCCTGTACTTCTGGTTATTGCGATGGAGGGACGGAGAAGGCTAGGCCAGCTTGGCGTTGGTTGTCCAAGTTTAAGGTGGTAGGCTGGAATCTTAGGTAAATCCGGGATTCTAAGGCCGAGAGCTGATGACGAGTTGTCTTTTAGACGACGAAGTGGTTGATGCCATGCTTCCAAGAAAAGCTTCTAAGCTTCAGGTAACCAGGAACCGTACCCCAAACCGACACAGGTGGTTGGGTAGAGAATACCAAGGCGCTTGAGAGAACTCGGGTGAAGGAACTAGGCAAAATGGCACCGTAACTTCGGGAGAAGGTGCGCCGGTGAGGGTGAAGGACTTGCTCCGTAAGCTCATGCCGGTCGAAGATACCAGGCCGCTGCGACTGTTTATTAAAAACACAGCACTCTGCAAACACGAAAGTGGACGTATAGGGTGTGACGCCTGCCCGGTGCCGGAAGGTTAATTGATGGGGTTAGCTAACGCGAAGCTCTTGATCGAAGCCCCGGTAAACGGCGGCCGTAACTATAACGGTCCTAAGGTAGCGAAATTCCTTGTCGGGTAAGTTCCGACCTGCACGAATGGCGTAACGATGGCGGCGCTGTCTCCACCCGAGACTCAGTGAAATTGAAATCGCTGTGAAGATGCAGTGTATCCGCGGCTAGACGGAAAGACCCCGTGAACCTTTACTATAGCTTTGCACTGGACTTTGAATTTGCTTGTGTAGGATAGGTGGGAGGCTTTGAAGCGTGGACGCCAGTTCGCGTGGAGCCAACCTTGAAATACCACCCTGGCAACTTTGAGGTTCTAACTCAGGTCCGTTATCCGGATCGAGGACAGTGTATGGTGGGTAGTTTGACTGGGGCGGTCTCCTCCTAAAGAGTAACGGAGGAGTACGAAGGTGCGCTCAGACCGGTCGGAAATCGGTCGTAGAGTATAAAGGCAAAAGCGCGCTTGACTGCGAGACAGACACGTCGAGCAGGTACGAAAGTAGGTCTTAGTGATCCGGTGGTTCTGTATGGAAGGGCCATCGCTCAACGGATAAAAGGTACTCCGGGGATAACAGGCTGATACCGCCCAAGAGTTCATATCGACGGCGGTGTTTGGCACCTCGATGTCGGCTCATCACATCCTGGGGCTGAAGCCGGTCCCAAGGGTATGGCTGTTCGCCATTTAAAGTGGTACGCGAGCTGGGTTTAGAACGTCGTGAGACAGTTCGGTCCCTATCTGCCGTGGACGTTTGAGATTTGAGAGGGGCTGCTCCTAGTACGAGAGGACCGGAGTGGACGAACCTCTGGTGTTCCGGTTGTCACGCCAGTGGCATTGCCGGGTAGCTATGTTCGGAATAGATAACCGCTGAAAGCATCTAAGCGGGAAACTAGCCTCAAGATGAGATCTCACTGGGACCTTGAGTCCCCTGAAGGGCCGTCGAAGACTACGACGTTGATAGGTTGGGTGTGTAAGCGCTGTGAGGCGTTGAGCTAACCAATACTAATTGCCCGTGAGGCTTGACCATATAACACCCAAGCAATTTGACTACTCCTGACTTTAAAAAAGCAGAAGCAACAGATTGCGGTGTGTGAAGACGCAATGAACCGAAAGTTCGAGGCTCACAAAACACCGACTTCTATCCCATACCCAATTTGCTGAAGCGAGGCCATCTGGCCACGACTCAGTACCCGAATTTCTTGACGACCATAGAGCATTGGAACCACCTGATCCCATCCCGAACTCAGTAGTGAAACGATGCATCGCCGATGGTAGTGTGGGGTTTCCCCATGTGAGAGTAGGTCATCGTCAAGATTAAATTCCGAAACCCCATTTGCGAAAGCAGATGGGGTTTTGTTTTGCGCGGTCGAAACCCACATCTCTTGCAGACACAAGCCTGCTCGCGAGAACTCCAACCCCGACGCGAACGTACCAGGAAGGCTCTATATCCTATAGAACGCTCTATTCGGGCCTTTTATGGCATTTACCCAAAGACCAGTCGAACCTTGCCTATGATCAGGGTTCACAGGTGGTGCGTTGTATATTTATCTCCACTTCATGTACCTCGCAGACGCGCATACAGCGTCTGAACGGTTAAGCAAAATAATCCCGGAAACGGCTCATGCCGCCTGTCCGGACCCGACCACTGCGGACTATCATGCCGATAGCCCTGTCCCCTCACTGCAAGGAGCCGCTCGGAACGCCGATGCGCCAAATCTGGAAATCTTTTCGAGCCCTCTATTTCGCCTCCCTGATGATGCTGATCGGCTCCGGCCTGCTCAGTACTTATCTGGCCTTGCGTTTGGCGGCGGATAACGTCGATAGCCTGTGGGTCGGTGCGCTGATGGCGGCCAACTACTTTGGCCTGGTGCTGGGTGGCAAGATCGGGCACCGTTTGATTGCGCGTGTCGGCCATATACGCGCCTACGCGACCTGCGCCGGTATCGTCGGCGCGGCCGTGCTGGGTCATGGCTTGATCGACTGGCTACCGGCGTGGATCGTATTGCGGGTGATCGTGGGCCTGGGGATGATGTGCCAGTACATGGTCATCGAAAGCTGGCTCAACGAGCAGGCCGATGCCAAGCAGCGCGGCGTAGTGTTCAGCGGCTACATGATCGCCTCTTACCTCGGTCTGGTGCTGGGCCAGCTGATCCTGGTCATGCATCCCCACCTGGGTCTTGAACTGCTGATGCTGGTGGCGCTGTGCTTCGCCCTCTGCCTGGTGCCGGTAGCCATGACCCGCCGCATTCACCCGGCGCCGTTGCATCCGGCGCCGATGGAGCCGCGTTTCTTTATCAAGCGTGTGCCCCAGTCGCTCAGCACAGTGCTGGGGGCAGGGCTGATCGTCGGCTCGTTCTACGGCTTGGCACCGCTCTATGCCTCCCAGCAGGGGTTGACGACCGAACAGGTCGGTTTGTTCATGGGCTCCTGTATTTTCGCGGGACTGCTCGTGCAGTGGCCGCTGGGCTGGTTGTCGGACCGCTATGACCGCGCACTGCTGATTCGCTGCTTTGCCTTGTGCTTGGCCGTAGCCGCGCTGCCCTTGGCGATCATGACCCAGGTCCCTCTGGAAATGCTGTTCGTGGCGGGCTTCCTATGTTCACTCGTGCAGTTTTGTCTTTACCCGTTGGCAGTGGCGTTTTCCAACGATCATGTGGAAGGTGATCGCAGGGTGTCGCTGACCGCTATGTTGCTGGTGACTTACGGCATTGGGGCCAGTATCGGGCCGCTTCTGGCGGGCGTGCTGATGAAGCTGTTCGGCAGCCAGATGCTGTACGCCTTCTTCAGTTTGTGTGCGTTGATCCTGGTATGGCGTATTCGGCCGAAGGCGGTGACTAACCTGCACCAGGTAGACGATGCGCCGCTGCATCACGTGGCGATGCCTGACAGCATGTCCAGTTCGCCGTTGGTGGCCGCCCTTGACCCACGGGTAGATGAGCAGGTGGTACAGGAGCAGATGCAGGCCACTGTTCCTGAGCCAGAGCCCGAACCCACGGTGGACGAGCCGGCTGCGCAGACGCCACCGGAGTCAACTGACCCGGACGATCATCCCCATGATTTGAGCAGGGCACGCCCCTGAACGAAAAAAACGGGCAGATCCTATCAGGATCTGCCCGTTTTTTTACAGCTGCGTCCAAGGCTTAAAAATCGTCATCCTTGTCGAAGCGTCGAGCTTCGCGCTGCAGTTGATACACAAAACGCTCCACCTGGCGCTGCACCAGGCCGCTCATGTTATGGAAACGCACACCCGCGAAGGTGGTGTTGATCTTGTCTTCGAAATGCAGGTAACGCAGCTCGACAGCGGTGGTCATGTTGCCGAACGGCAGCGCGGCGACAAAGCGGTCATAGACTTGGCCCAGTTGCAAGCGGTCGGAAATGTCGCCTTCAAAGCGCAATTTGCATCCGGTGGCCGAGATATCCAGCAGCTTGCCATTGAACGGTGCCTTGAGCTTCTCGCCGCCCAGTTCGATGTTCACCAATTGCGCCAGCTTCAATGCAGCGCGAAATGCGTTACGACGTTGATGGTAAACCACCTCGCCGGGCATGCCGCCAGTGTAAATGCGGTGGCCGTCTTTTTCGCTGACGCTCAGCGTGCCGTTACTTTCCCAGGCGACCCGCACGCCATCATGGAAACCCTCGATGCGGAAGGGCTCGCCATTTTCCAGGTAACGTTCACCATCGCGCGGGATCATTTCGTCCAGTGCCAGCGTTTTGTTATCCCGATCGATATCCACCAGATAGCTTTGGAAACGTTGGCTGCGTTCGTGGAAAGTGATGATCAATGGATCATGGCTTTCCTGGAGCATTCGCAAAGTGCTGGCGATTTCCAGAGGCGTGGTGAGGACCTTCGGTGGCTGCGGTGCATCTTCCGCATTAAGGGCGTTGAACACGGTTGTTCCATCTCCAGGCAAAATACGACTACACGCAAGAACCGGCATTTTGCCAGTATGTAGCGCACCTTGGATAGCTCGCGCTGTAAACCGGCGTCAGGCTTGGCTGCGGGTGCTTGGCTTGACCAGGCGTGAAGTGGAACCTTGGGCGTTATACAGGGCCGGTGGCTCGCCGCCGTGAAGGATGCGTAACTGGTTGGCGGTGGTGGCTTGCTGAAGCTGGATCGACTGGCCGTTGAGCAGATTGGCTTCCTGGCACTGGGCGAGCAACTGATTGAGTTCTTTGCTTTGCGCCAGCAATTGATCGCCGACCGAAGAATGACTCGCCAGCTGTGCCAGGCCGTCGTGATCGGCGGGCAGGCCCAGGCTGGTGAGGATTTCGCTGCGCTTCTTGCCGTGCTGTTCGAGCAGCACAATCAGCGACTGTTTGCGCGCCAGTATTTCTTCGAGCAAAGGCATATCCCGGCCATACAGGGCCAGGGATTCCTCTTTGAGCAGCTCGAGCAATTGCTGCGTCGGCGCCAGATCATCAATGATCAGTTGAAGCAAATGTTCGTCGTGGTGCATGGCTGGCCTTGGGTTTTAAGCGTCCAGAAGCCCAGCGCAGGCCTTTGCCTAGCGCTCGGCTTCGAAGTTAAGCAGCTTGCTGGCTACACGGTTGCTGTCGACCGTATAAGTGCCATCGGCGATTGCCTGTTTCAACTCGGCCACACGGGCTTTATTGACAATCGGTTGATCGCGCAGCGAGTCAGTGACCTTCTGCAACTGTTGAGCCTCATTGCTCAGGTGTACCGATTCCCCACTTTGGCTCGCGCCCGCTTGCTCTGCCTTGGCGGGCAGGGGCTGAGACTTGGCTTCTACGCTGTCCTTGGTACCGTTGGTGCGCGTATTGCCTGGTAAGGGCTGAGTGCTGTTCAAACGATTGAAATCAATGACCATGATAAAAAAACCTCTGGGTAGTGGACGCTTGCCATGTTTTCGGCCATACCCAAACAAACTTTAGGCTTTAGTGACAATAAACCTGTACGGCGCGGCATCCAACCCACAGTGTAGGAAAAGCGGGCAATTGATTCCAGTCATCTATAGCGCCACCTCGACTTGGCCGGGGGCCGTCACCCGCGCCTTGATCACACGGTTGGAGTTGAGGTTCTTGACCCGGATCTGTTCGCTCATACCGCCATTGGACAGCGCTTCCCCCGGCATTCTTACGTTCAACCCGCCGCTGCTGGCGGAAATCACCACTTGGTCACCCTTGCGAATCACTTCCGCCTGCTCCAGATGCACCAGCGTGATCACCTGATCGGTGACCATTGGTCGGGTGAGTCGCTGCCCGATAGCCTGGTCCAGGGAGGTCAGGTAACCCTGATTGATCAGGCTGATATCCCGCTCACGCAGCACAACATCGTCATAGCCAATAATGCCGGTGCGCTTCAAAGGGCGCGCCACCACGACCACGTCGCGGAACAATTTGACCTGGGCCGGCACAAACACCGTCCAGGGGGAGGCGCTCTCACAGCGGACTTTAACGGTTACCCGACCGATGGGCTGGGCGGGACTTTCCAGGGTGGCTGTCAATTCCTTGTCGCACATTGGCAGGCGCAGGCGCGGGTCCAATGGGTTGACCTGGATTTCATAGCGGCCCGGTGTCTGGGTGGTTGCCAGATAATCTTCTACAGTGAATTCAAGAAAGCCCTGGGTGACGCCGATAAGTAGATCAGGCAGGGTGACGTTGTCGGCACGAGCCGCGACGCCCACGCCCCAGACAAGCAGCGCCATCGCGGCGCAGAGCAGTCTGCGGTACTTTGGGCGGCAGGGATGTCGGGAAACTGTCATTTTAATATCCAAAGCCAACCGAATAGCAAAACTTAGCAAAGCTCGTGCCGTTTAGTGTTGGGTACGCATCGTACCTCTGGGATTTAGGAGTCTGGGCATGGCAGGAGTAATGGATTCAGTAAACCAGCGCACACAGCTGGTAGGGCAGAATCGCCTGGAGTTGTTGCTATTTCGCCTGGACGGCAAGCAGCTGTACGGCATTAACGTGTTCAAAGTGCGGGAAGTGTTGCAGTGCCCCAAGCTGACGATCATGCCTAAATCCAGCCCGGTGGTGTGCGGCGTAGCCAATATCCGTGGCGCGACCATTCCGATTCTTGATTTGGCAATGGCCACCGGCTCCGCTGGTTTGCAGGACCGTCAGAACCCGTTCGTTATCATTACCGAATACAACACCAAGACCCAGGGGTTCCTGGTGCGCTCGGTGGAACGTATCGTCAATATGAACTGGGAAGAGATCCATCCGCCGCCCAAGGGCACCGGGCGCGATCATTACCTGACGGCCGTGACGCGGGTTGATAACCAGTTGGTGGAAATCATCGACGTAGAGAAAATTCTCGCCGAAGTCGCGCCCACGTCGGAGACCATTTCGGTCGGTGTGGTGGATGCCGAGACAGCGCACAAGGCGGTGTCCCTGCGCGTGTTGACCGTGGACGACTCCTCTGTCGCCCGCAAGCAGGTCACGCGTTGCCTGCAAACCATCGGCGTCGATGTGGTGGCCCTCAATGACGGGCGCCAAGCCTTGGATTACCTGCGCAAGTTGGTCGATGAGGGCAAGAAGCCGGAAGAAGAATTTCTGATGATGATCTCCGACATTGAAATGCCGGAAATGGACGGCTATACCCTTACAGCTGAAATACGCAACGATCCACGCATGCAAAAATTACATATCATCCTGCATACTTCGTTGTCGGGGGTATTCAATCAGGCAATGGTCAAGAAGGTCGGCGCAGATGACTTCCTGGCTAAATTCCGGCCTGATGACCTCGCATCCCGGGTAGTCGACCGGATCAAGGCAGCAGATCACGGCTAGGGGGATTTCCCCTGGCGGTCACACGATTTAAGAGGCGGTATCATTGTCTACGGGTAATTTGGATTTCGAACAGTTCCGGGTCTTCCTGGAAAAAGCCTGTGGCATATTGCTCGGTGAAAACAAGCAATACCTGGTATCCAGCCGTCTCAACAAACTGATGGAACAGCAGGGCATCAAGTCCCTGGGTGAGTTGGTCCAGCGGATCCAGGGGCAGCCGCGCAGCGGGCTCAAGGAGATGGTGGTCGATGCCATGACCACTAACGAAACCCTGTGGTTTCGCGATACCTACCCGTTTGAGGTGCTCAAGAACAAAGTGCTGCCGGCGGCCATCAAGGCCAGCCCGGGCCAGCGCCTGCGTATCTGGTCGGCGGCGTGCTCTTCCGGACAGGAACCGTATTCGATCTCGATGTCCATCGACGAGTTCGAACGGACCAACATGGGACAGTTAAAGGCCGGCGCGCAAATCGTGGCGACCGACTTGTCCGGCACCATGCTCACCAACTGCAAGACGGGTGAATACGACAGCCTGGCCCTGGGCCGGGGTTTGTCCCCGGAGCGTCTGCAGCGCTACTTTGATCCGAAAGGGGCAGGGCGCTGGGCGATCAAGGCGCCGATCAAGAATCGCGTGGAGTTTCGCTCGTTCAACCTGCTCGACAGCTACGCCAGCCTGGGCAAGTTCGACATGGTGTTCTGCCGCAACGTGCTGATTTATTTCTCGGCCGAAGTGAAGAAGGACATCCTGTTGCGCATCCATGGCACGCTCAAGCGTGGCGGGTATCTGTTCCTCGGCGCTTCGGAAGCCTTGAACGGATTGCCGGATCACTACCAGATGGTGCAGTGCAGCCCGGGAATCATCTACCAGGCCAAATAACAAAGTTTACGCGGTAAAAATGTGGGAGGGGGCTTGCTCCCGATGGCGGTGGGTCAGTCAGCTATTCATGACATGACACATCGCTATCGGGGGCAAGCCCCCTCCCACATTTGTTTGCCACCATCCCACCGGAAGCGGCAAATTGTATTGCCGCTTTACTGGCGCCACGCGGAAAGTACTTGCCGCTTTTCTGGCATTGCCGCCGGCAACCTCCCCGCCAGCCCTTGATATACGGGACCCCCGCAGATTGGCATGCACCTTGCTATAGCCCTGTTAACGAATAGCAGGTCAGCCTAAAGGTTTCCGCCATGAGCATCAGCTTCGATAAAGCGCTCGGTATCCACGAACAAGCCCTGGGCTTCCGCGCCCAGCGTGCCGAAGTCCTGGCCAACAACATTGCCAACGCCGATACCCCGAACTACAAGGCTCGGGATCTGGACTTCTCCGCCGTGCTCGCCGCGCAGCAGGACAAGACCAAGAACGGCACCTTCGCCTTGAACATGACCAACAGCCGTCATATCGAAGCGCAAGGCCTGAGCAGTGGTGACGAGTCGCTGCTGTATCGCACGCCAATGCAGCCATCGATCGACCAGAACACCGTCGATGCCCAGCTGGAACAATCGAACTACGCCGAAAACTCGGTGAATTTCCAGGCCAGCTTTACCCTGCTCAACAGCAAATTCAAAGGGCTGATGTCAGCCCTGCGTGGAGAATAAGCCATGTCCCTGTCCAGTGTTTTCAATATTGCCGGCAGTGGCATGAGCGCGCAGACCACGCGTTTGAACACCGTCGCCAGTAACATCGCCAACGCCGAGACTGTGTCTTCGAGCATTGACCAGACTTACCGCGCCCGGCATCCAGTATTCGCCACCATGTTCCAGGGCGGCCAGAGCGGTGGCAGTGATTCGTTGTTCCAGAACCAGGATGCCGCCGGTCAAGGCGTACAGGTGCTGGGCGTGGTCGAAGACCAGAGCAACCTCGAAGCGCGTTACGAGCCCAACCATCCGGCGGCGAACGAAAAGGGTTACGTCTATTACCCCAACGTCAATGTGGTCGAGGAAATGGCCGACATGATTTCCGCCAGTCGCTCGTTCCAGACCAACGCGGAAATGATGAACACCGCCAAAACCATGATGCAGAAGGTCCTGACCCTGGGTCAGTGATAAGGGGCGCCAAATAATGGCCATCGTTGATACGTCGAACAATACGGCAGTCCAGGACCTCTTCAATTCCAAGGTCAAGGACGCTTCAAACAATGTAGCGAATGTTTCCAAGGCCGCCACCGGCGACCAGGCCCTCGGCAAGGATGCATTCCTGCAATTGCTGGTGACCCAGCTGAAAAACCAGAACCCCTTGTCGCCACAGGATAACGGTGCGTTCGTGGCCCAGCTGGCGCAGTTCAGCAGCCTGGAAGGCATCAACACCCTGAATGACTCGGTGAATAACATCTCGAGCAACTTCAGTTCTTCCCAGGCGCTGCAGGCTTCGTCGCTGGTCGGACGCTCGATCATCACCCAGACCGACAAGGCGCTGGTCGATACCAGCAAGAGCATGACCGGTTCGGTGGCGGTGACAGCGGCGACGGGCAACGTCTCGGTCAAGATCACCGATAAAGACGGCAACGTGGTGCGCACCCTCGATCTGGGCGCCCAAAGCGCAGGGGTTTCGGACTTTATCTGGGATGGCAAGAACGAAGCGGGTGAGGTGGCTTCAGCCGGTACTTACACCTTCGCGGCCTCCACCAAGAATGACAAGGGCGACGCGGTTGCCCTGGCCACTTCGCTGCCGGCAACCGTCACCAGCGTGACGCTGAGCAAGACCGGCGGCGAGATGCTGCTGAACCTGGCAGGCGGCATGGGCAGCGTCAAGCTGTCGCAAATTCAGACTATCGGTACATAGAGCCGGCTAAATACGGCAGAGGGAGAGAAACATGTCTTTTAATATCGGCCTTAGCGGCCTCTATGCGGCCAACAAACAACTGGACGTGACCGGCAACAACATCGCCAACGTCGCGACCACGGGTTTCAAGTCGTCTCGTGCAGAGTTCGCGGATATCTACGCAGCGTCCAAACTGGGCACCGGCCAGAACAGCATCGGCAATGGTGTGAACCTGGCGGCGGTATCCCAGCAATTCACCCAGGGTGACGTCAACGGCAGCGGCGGTATCCTGGACATGGCGATCCAGGGCGGTGGCTTCTTCGTACAGAAGGGCAGCGACGGTTCGCTGGAGTACACCCGCAGCGGTGCCTTCCGTGCCGACAAAGACGGCTTCATCACCAACAACACGGGTACCTCGCGCCTGCAGGGTTACGCGGCGGATGATGACGGCAAGATCATCAAGGGCGGGCTCACCGACCTGCAACTGAACCTGACTAACCTGCCGCCCAAGGCGTCCACCAAGGTGGACTCCACCAGTAACCTGAATTCCTCGGAGCCGGTGATCGACCAAACGGCCAAGCCGTTCGACCCCACCAAGACCGATACCTTCACCACTCAATACAGCACCACTTTGTACGACTCCCAGGGCAACGCGCACCCAATGGTGCAGTACCTGGTGAAAACCGACGGCAACAAATGGAATGCCTACACCCTGATCGACGGTCGCAATCCTGATGGTTCGGCACCGACGGGCACCCCATCGACCCCCCCTGTGGCGTCGACATTGACCTTCGATGGCGCGGGCAAACTCACCAGCGTGGTGACCGGTGGTGTGTCCGATAAGACGCTCACCGTTGCAGGCTGGGTGCCGGGCACAGTGACTAATGGTGTGTGGAAGGCTAACGGCGCGAACGCCAACCCGGGCGGGATTGCCGTCAACATGGCCAACATTACCCAATACAATTCGGCCACCTACCGTAACCCTCCGGTCACCGATGGCTATGCCACCGGCCAGATCACCGGCCTGAAGATCGACGGCAACGGCGTAATGTTCGCCACCTTCAGCAACCAGCAGAGCAAGGCCATCGGCCAGATTTCGCTGGCCAGCTTCAACAACGAACAAGGCCTGCAACCCGGCGGCAGCACCACCTGGAAAGAGACCTTCGCTTCGGGCCAGCCTGGGTACGACACTCCGCAAGCCGGCACACTGGGTTCGATCGTGGCCAACTCCCTGGAGAACTCCAACGTCAACCTGACCAACGAACTGGTGGACCTGATCAAGGCCCAAAGCAACTACCAGGCGAACGCCAAAACCATCTCCACCCAGAGCACCATCATGCAGACCATCATTCAGATGACGTGATGCGTTAGCGCTCCACAAGAAGCCCCTCGTAAGAGGGGCTTTTTTGTGCGTGTAAGAAAACATCCGCCGACCCATAAGGTTATGCGCTGAATTGTTTGGCGAGGAACGCACCGTACCCGTCTTGCCACTGATCGGACCAGAGCCTGAGAGGTTCACCAATCATGGGGGCGCGGTATGTGGTGTTCAGGGGTTTTCGGTCCAGAGGCAGGGCGCGCAGTTCTTGGGCCCAGGGGCGCGCACAGGCAGGCATCCGCCACGCCGGCTGACGAGGTAGCCGCAGTCAGGAAGCTGCTCAACGACATGTTTGATGCGCAGCAAACAGGTAAGACGCAAGCGGTGCAAGACGCCCGGGATAAATTGAACAAGCTGCGTGAACAGCTGGGTGATAAAAAACTCGAGGAGATGCTTAACAAGCTCATCGACAACAACGATGACAAGTTTCTCGAATTTCTACGGCGGCTGTTGAAGGAGTTGTTTCCCGATGAAGATGTAACGCCACCCGCGCCATCGCCCACGCCGCCAGGCGGCCGTGGAGGCGGTGGGGGTGGACGTAGAGTCAACCCGGGTGGGTTCGGGCCCAGCGAGTCTACGAGTAACAAGCCAATCACCGAAGGCTCGAGGCATTTCAATTACAAGCCCGACAACAGTAATCCCGGGAAGAAACCCGACAATATCTGGAGCGGTTTCAGCCAAGGACCTGATGGTAACTGTGTCACCGTTTCTGCCATAAAAGCCGCCATGATGCAGTTCGGTCAAAAACCTACAGACGTCTTCAAGGACGTTAAAGAGACGAGCAAGGGGTATGACGTCACGATGCGAGATGGCTTCAAGCTTTCACTGACCAAGGATGAGGTGAGGCAGGCGGCGACACACGCTCGTTTCAAGGGCGATGACCCCGCGATGATGACAAATGCCAATTTTATGTACGCCGCGAGTGCCAAGCGGGCGCAGATGGAAAACAATGATGGCACCGCCGGGCGCAGCTTTCAGGCTGCGATGAACAGCCTTAACAACGGTGAGTATTCACGCGAGGGTCTTGACCGCTTGGGTCTGAAAGGTCATTACCGGCCTGCGACCGATGCCGACTTGAGAAATAGCAAGGTAGGAACCGTAGAGTACGGCGGTCACTCAATGGCCGTGATCAACGGCAGGATTGAACTGTGGGGGCGCCGCGGCGGTGTGCCCCAGTCGGGTATTGCGACCATATTGTTCTAGGGAATATTTTGTTGAATGAAAAAAGCCCCCGATACACTGAAAGCGCATCGGGGGCCTTACAACCTTGAGCTGTTAAACCCAGGGTCGGCTCAGCTTATTGGCAAGCTTCGCAATCCGGCTCGTCAATCGCACAAGCCTTCGGCACCGGTGCCGGGCCGGCAGGCGCAGCGAGTACCGAATCATCACCATGGTTGCCGCTGGAAACAGCGTTGAGCTTACCGGTGTTGATGGTCGACTTCTCGGTGCTGGTCGCGGCCAGGGCACGGAGGTAGTACGTGGTTTTCAGGCCACGGTACCAGGCCATGCGGTAGGTCACGTCGAGCTTCTTGCCCGAAGCGCCGGCGATGTACAGGTTCAGGGACTGCGCCTGGTCGATCCACTTCTGACGACGGCTGGCGGCGTCAACGATCCACTTGGTGTCCACTTCGAACGCAGTGGCGTAGAGCTCTTTGAGTTCCTGCGGGATGCGCTCGATCTGCTGCACCGAACCATCGTAGTACTTCAGGTCGTTGATCATCACCGAGTCCCACAGGCCGCGGGCTTTCAGGTCGCGGACCAGGTACGGGTTGATCACGGTGAATTCGCCCGACAGGTTCGATTTCACATACAGGTTCTGATAGGTCGGTTCGATCGACTGCGAAACGCCAGTGATGTTGGCGATGGTCGCGGTCGGTGCGATGGCCATGATGTTGGAGTTACGAATACCTTTCTGCACACGGGCACGTACTGGCGCCCAGTCCAGGGATTCTTCCAGGTCAACATCGATGTACTTCTGGCCACGTTGCTCGATCAGGATCTGTTGCGAATCCAGCGGCAGGATGCCCTTGGACCATAGCGAACCCTGGAACGTCTCGTAGGCACCGCGCTCGTCGGCCAGGTCGCAGGACGCCTGGATTGCGTAGTAACTGACCGCTTCCATGGACTTGTCGGCGAACTCGACGGCAGCATCGGAACCGTAAGGAATGTGCTGCAGGTACAAGGCGTCCTGGAAGCCCATGATGCCCAGGCCGACCGGACGGTGCTTGAAGTTGGAGTTCTGCGCCTGTGGCACCGAGTAGTAGTTGATGTCGATCACGTTATCGAGCATGCGTACGGCGGTGTTGACAGTGCGTTCCAGCTTGGCGGTGTCCAGCTTGCCGTTGACGATATGATTCGGCAGGTTGATCGAGCCCAGGTTGCAAACGGCGATCTCGTCCTTGTTGGTGTTCAAGGTGATCTCGGTGCACAGGTTCGAGCTGTGGACCACGCCGACGTGCTGCTGCGGGCTGCGCAGGTTGCACGGGTCTTTGAAGGTCAGCCATGGGTGGCCGGTTTCGAACAGCATGGACAGCATTTTGCGCCACAGGTCTTTGGCCTGGATGGTCTTGAACAGCTTGACCTTGCCTGGGTACTCGGTGAGGGCTTCGTAGTACTCATAGCGCTCTTCGAAGGCCTTGCCGGTCAGGTCGTGCAGGTCCGGAACTTCGGATGGCGAGAACAGGGTCCACTTGCCGTCATCGAAGACACGCTTCATGAACAGGTCAGGGATCCAGTTGGCGGTGTTCATGTCGTGGGTACGACGACGATCATCACCGGTGTTCTTGCGCAGCTCGATGAACTCTTCAATGTCCATGTGCCAGGTTTCCAGGTAGGCACACACAGCGCCTTTGCGCTTGCCGCCCTGGTTTACGGCTACGGCGGTATCGTTCACTACTTTGAGGAACGGCACGACGCCCTGGGATTTACCATTGGTGCCCTTGATGTACGAACCCAGTGCACGCACCGGCGTCCAGTCGTTACCCAGGCCACCGGCGAATTTGGACAGCATGGCGTTGTCGTGGATCGCGTGGTAGATGCCCGACAGGTCATCCGGCACGGTGGTCAGGTAGCAGCTCGACAGCTGTGGACGCAGGGTACCGGCGTTGAACAGGGTCGGCGTGGACGACATGTAGTCGAAGGACGACAACAGGTTGTAGAACTCGATCGCACGGTCTTCTTTATGTTTCTCTTCGATCGCCAGGCCCATGGCCACGCGCATGAAGAACACTTGCGGCAGTTCGAAGCGGATACCGTCCTTGTGGATGAAGTAACGGTCGTACAGGGTTTGCAGGCCCAGGTAGGTGAACTGCTGGTCGCGCTCGTGGTTGATCGCCTTGCCGAGTTTTTCCAGGTCGAAGGTGGCCAGGATCGGGTTCAGCAATTCGAATTCGATACCCTTGGCGATGTAGGCGGGCAGCGCCTTGGCGTACAGGTCAGCCATCTCGTGGTGGGTGGCGCTGTCGGCCACGCCCAGGAAACCCAGGCCTTCGGCGCGCAGGGTGTCCATCAGCAGGCGCGCGGTGACGAACGAGTAGTTCGGCTCACGCTCGACCAGGGTACGGGCAGTCATCACCAGGGCGGTGTTGACGTCGGTCAGGGCCACGCCGTCGTACAGGTTCTTCAGGGTTTCGCGCTGGATCAGGTCGCCGTCGACTTCTTCCAGGCCTTCGCAGGCCTCGGTAATGATGGTGTTGAGGCGGCCCAGGTCCAGCGGCGCAAAGCTGCCATCGGCCAGGGTGATGCGGATCGAAGGATGCGCCTGGACGGATTCGGCGGCCGGCGCGTGCACGGCACGTTCCTTGGCCCGGGAATCACGGTAGATCACGTAGTCACGGGCAACTTTCTGCTCGCCGGCACGCATCAGGGCCAGTTCGACCTGGTCCTGGATTTCTTCGATGTGGATAGTGCCGCCCGATGGCATGCGACGCTTGAAGGTCGCAGTCACTTGTTCGGTCAGGCGTGCAACCGTGTCATGGATGCGCGACGAGGCGGCAGCGGTGCCGCCTTCAACTGCAAGAAACGCTTTGGTGATGGCGACGGTGATTTTGTCATCGGTGTAAGGAACGACAGTGCCGTTACGCTTGATCACGCGCAATTGGCCAGGTGCAGTGGCGGCCAGATCCATATTCGAATCAGCGGCCTGCGGCACGGAGCCCTGCGGGTTCTCGCGAGTTGTGTCGGTTTGCATGGGGGGTTGTCTCCACGTTCTATATTTGATTGCGAGTGCCAGGCTTTCCTGCAACACCCGTACCGTTTTCCATGACTTGGATGAAAAACAGCTGCCATCCGCGTGAGCGGTTTGGTCTACTGATAATCGGTTGGTTCCACGCTGTGCTAGCAATAAAACGCTTGAATTTCGAGCTGCTTATGTGGTTGGGCGCTTATTTCCAAAACCCTACATGTAGGGTCTCTGGAAGTGCCGAGGTACAAGATAATGCGTTTTGGGGGGCTTAGCAACGCACTACCTGTGGATAACGCTGTGGGTAAAATGTGTATGAATCATGGAACGCCCGTGTAGGCCGCAGTACTGCTGGATTACGCCGCCTGTCACCGAATATTTCCAGGCAAAAACTGTCGGTTGGATTTTTGAGGGCGCGAACCCTATCACAAAAAAACGCCATGACCGAATGGATTTCCAGGCTTGTGTTCAGGGGTTAGCCCGTGGCTACAATCGACCCTCGTTATGCCCTCAATACATGACAACCAGGGTATGCCTCGACCGTGTCGACCATCAGCATTTCTTATAACAATGAGGACACCGCGTGGAGCAAGAACCCTGGCAGATATTGATTGTCGAGGACGACGAGCGGCTGGCCGAGCTGACCCGCGAATACCTGGAGAGCAACGGCCTGCGGGTGTCAGTGGAGAACGACGGCGCCCAGGCCGGAGCGCGCATCGTCGCCGAACAGCCGGACCTGGTGATCCTCGACCTGATGCTGCCGGGCGAAGACGGCCTGAGCATCTGCCGCAAGGTGCGCGAGCGCTATGAGGGCGTGATTCTGATGCTGACGGCGCGTACCGATGAGGTGGACCAAGTGCTCGGCCTGGACCTGGGCGCCGACGACTACGTGTGCAAACCCGTGCGCCCGCGCTTGTTGCTGGCACGCATCCAGGCCCTGCTGCGGCGCAGCGAGCCGGCGTTACCGGTTGTGGTGGAAAACCAGCGCCGCCTGCAATTCGGCCCGCTGGTGGTGGACAACGCCTTGCGCGAGGCCTGGTTGCACCAAAAGGGTATCGAACTGACCAGTGCCGAGTTCGACCTGCTGTGGTTGTTGGTGGCGAATGCCGGGCGCATTCTCTCGCGCGAAGAAATCTTCATTGCCCTGCGTGGCGTTGGCTACGACGGCCAGGATCGCTCGATTGATGTGCGCATCTCACGTATTCGCCCGAAGATCGGCGATGACCCGATCCACCCGCGCCTGATCAAGACCATCCGCAGCAAAGGCTACCTGTTCGTGCCTGAAGCCGCCGCCGATATGCCCCTGTGAACTCGATCTTCCTGCGCATCTACGGCGGCATGTGCGCCGCGCTGATCCTGGTCGCGCTGCTGGGCGTACTGGCGCTGCACTTGCTCAACGATGTGCGCAGCGACCAATACCGCGAGCGCCTGGCCCACGGCACCTTTGCGCTGATGGGCGACAACCTGCAGCCCATGAGCGCCCTCGAGCGCCAGCGTGCATTGGCGGTGTGGGAACGATTGCTGGGCATCCCGCTGCAGTTGCGCACCTTCGCTGATGCACAGCTGGACCTGAGCCAGCGCAAGCGTCTGCAACGTGGCCAGGTCCTGGTGGAACAGACCGGGCCCCATGCCGCGCGCGTAGTGCGCCTGGTCAGCGAACCGGAGCAATTGGTGCTCACCGGCGAAGTGCAGCAAATCAGCGAGCAATTGGCCCGCGCCACGATCTACCTGCTGGCCGACGAACTGGTGCGGTTCCCGGTGGCCGAGCAGCCGCAACGTTTGGCTGACCTCAAGCAGGCCAAGGGCTTCGGTTTCGAGATGCATCTGATGGCCCTCGACCAGGCCGATATGGACGACGACCAGCGCCGTCGCGTGGCGGAAGGCGATACGGTGATGGCCCTGGGCAAGGGCGGTGATTCGATCCGCGTGTTCGCCGGCATGGTCGGCACGCCGTGGGTGCTGGAAATCGGCCCGCTGTATCAAATGAATCCGTACCCCGCGCAATGGCTGATCCTGATCGCCCTGATCGGCCTGACCCTGATCGGTTTGATCGTCTACCTGTTGGTGCGTCAGCTCGAGCGCCGGCTCAAGGGGCTGGAGGCGGCGGCCACGCGGATCGCCAAGGGCAATCTGGAAGTTCGCGTACCGGCCCGTGGCGCCGATTCGGTAGGGCGGCTCGCGGCCGCGTTCAATGGCATGGCCGAGCACCTGCAACAATTGCTGGCGATTCAGCGTGAACTGGTGCGTGCGGTGTCCCACGAACTACGCACGCCGGTAGCGCGCCTGCGCTTCGGCCTGGAGATGCTGGGCGATGCCACCACGGCCGAGGCGCGGCGCAAATACTTGGAGGGCATGGACGGGGATATCCAGGACCTGGACGGCCTGGTGGATGAAATGCTCACTTATGCGCGCCTGGAGCAGGGCGCGCCGGCGTTGAACTTCCAGCGCGTCGATCTCGACGCGTTAATTGATCAGGTGGTCGGCGAATTGTCGCCACTGCGCCCGCAGGTCAGCGTCAGCCGGGGTACCTGCCTGTCATCGGCGCATTGGCAGGATGCCTGGGTCGATGCCGAACCCCGCTACCTGCATCGCGCGTTGCAGAATCTGGTGAGTAACGCCATGCGCCACGCCAAGGGCCAGGTGCTGATCAGTTATCAGGTAGGGCAGGTGCGTTGCCGTATCGATGTGGAAGACGATGGTCCCGGCGTACCGGAAAGCGCCTGGGAACGCATCTTCACACCCTTCCTGCGCCTGGACGACAGCCGCACCCGCGCCTCGGGCGGGCATGGCCTGGGCTTGTCGATTGTGCGGCGGATTATCCATTGGCATGGCGGGCGGGCGTTGATCAGCAAGAGCAACAACCTGGGCGGCGCGTGCTTCAGTCTGAGCTGGCCCAGGGATCAGGAGAAACCCTGATATTGCCATGCATTCCAAATGTGGGAGGGGGCTTGCCCCCGATGGCGGTCTATCAAGCGCCGACAGCCACCAGGCTCAACAACTGCTCCCCCTTCACCGCAAACTGCCCCACCAGCTCTTTGCCATGACACCACTCACTGGACAGGTCCGTCAGCAACCGCAGCCGCAACTGCCCCGCCAGTGACCACTCCACCACCTCGGCATGCTCAAAATAGAAGCGCTTCTGCACGATCGGGTAGAGCGCCTTGAACAGACTCTCCTTGGCTGAAAACGTAAGTGTCACCAGCAAGGCGATTTGCTCACGGGGCAGGGCCGCCATGCGCTGCAGTTCATCCACGGTGAGAATTTCGCCCGCTAGGCGTTCCGCCCGTTCCAGCGCCAGCAAGTTCTCCAGGTCCATCCCCAGCCCGCGCCACTGCGCCTTATGCCCGACAATTGCTGCGGCGTGCCCGGTGCTGTGGGTAATGGAGCCGCTGATATGACCTGGCCAGATCGGCGCGCGGTCTTCACCGATGGCCGGGATGCAATCGAGATTATCCAGCCGTTGCAGCGCTTCGCGGGCGCACAGGCGGCCGGCGAGGAATTCCGCCTGGCGCTTGGCCACCGAGCGCTGGATGCTCGCCGGTGGTGGCACGGCGCTGCGCTGAAAATCCTCAGGGTTCAATAAGGCCGGGTCGAAACGCGTGCTCAAGAATACGGTGCCGGGCAAGGGAGCAGGCAGCGGGCAATGGGCATCGAGTGGGGTACAACAGGCGGGTAGGGGCATCATGCGCGACATTTTGCCGAGTTGGCGCGCCAGTGCATAGCCCGTTGCGGTTAAGGCCGGGTTCAGAGCCTGTTCAGGGGGAGTTCAGGGGCGCTTGCGTAGTCTGGACGTCACAGCCTAAACGCGTACGAGGTAACGACCATGACTGCGATCAAGAAGCTGATGTTGGCGTTGACCATGCTCAGTGCCACCGCCGGTGTGCAAGCCAGCGATAGCAGCTTTGCCGGCTTTGGCCGCGAGAAGAACAGGAAATCCAGCAACCTGATCCAGCGTGTCAGCTTCGAAGAAGTGAGCATTCAGGCCGCCCCGTGGGGCCAGTCGCTGAGCGCCGGCGCCCCAAAACCGGGCTACCGCACCGGCTACGCGCTTGAGTCGGGCCACTACAATGGCATTAAACTGCGCCCGCAAGACGTGCAGGGCCGCTATGATATCCCTCGGTCGGACTGTTGAATTGCCTTGGAGAGCCTTATGAAATTGCTGGTGGTGGAAGATGAGGCGCTGTTGCGTCATCACCTGTTTACCCGCCTGACCGACAGCGGCCACGTCGTCGAGGCTGTGGCCAATGCCGAGGAAGCCCTGTACCAGACCGGCCAATTCAACCATGACCTGGCGATCATCGACCTGGGCCTGCCCGGCATGGGCGGCCTGGACCTGATCCGGCAACTGCGCACCCAGGCCAAGACCTTTCCGATCCTCATTCTTACCGCCCGTGGCAATTGGCAGGACAAAGTCGAAGGCCTGGCTGCCGGTGCCGACGACTACGTGGTCAAACCGTTCCAGTTCGAAGAGCTGGAGGCGCGGATGAACGCCTTGCTGCGCCGCTCCAGCGGCTTTACCCAGTCCACTATCGTTGCCGGCCCGCTGCTGCTGGACCTCAATCGTAAGCAAGCCTCGCTGGATGAGCAGCCGCTGGCGCTGACCGCCTATGAATACCGGATCCTCGAGTACCTGATGCGCCATCATCAACAAGTGGTGGCCAAGGACCGCTTGATGGAGCAGCTGTATCCCGATGACGACGAGCGCGACCCGAACGTCATCGAAGTGCTGGTCGGTCGCCTGCGCCGCAAGCTGGAAGGGCCGGCCGGGTTCAAGCCGATCGACACCGTGCGGGGCCTGGGCTACCTGTTCAATGAGCGCTGCCGTTGATTCGCTCGCTACGCGTGCGCCTGATGCTGGCCGCCGCCACCCTGGCGGTGCTGTTCATGCTGGGCTTGCTGCCCGCCATGCAAGGCGCGTTCAGCCTGGCGCTGCAGGATTCCATCGAGCAGCGCCTGGCGTCGGATGTGACCACCTTGATCTCTGCGGCACGCGTGGAAAATAACCGGCTGCTGATGCCGGCGCAGTTGCCCGATGAGCGCTTCAACCTGACCGACAGCCGCCTGCTCGGCTATATCTACGACCGTGAAGGCCACCTGGTGTGGCGTTCGCGGGCGACCCAGGAAGAAAACATCAACTACAAGCCGCGCTACGATGGGCGCGGCAACGAATTTGCGCGCATTCGCGAGGCCAACGGCCAGGAATTTTTCGTCTACGACGTCGAGGTCCGGTTGCTGGGCGGCAAAAGTGCGGCCTTCAGCATCGTCGCCCTGCAACCGGTGCGCGAGTACCAATTGACCCTCGAAGGCCTGCGCGAGAATCTCTACCTGGGGTTCGGCGCGGCGTTGCTGGTGCTGCTGACGTTGCTGTGGCTTGGCTTGACCTGGGGCCTGCAGGCCTTGCGGCGGCTGAGCCAGGAGCTGGACCAGATCGAAGGCGGCACCCGGGAGAGCCTCAGCGAAGAACATCCCCGGGAACTGCTGCGCCTCACCGGTTCCCTCAACCGTTTGCTGCACAGCGAACGCGAGCAGCGTGCGCGCTATCGCGACTCTCTGGATGACCTGGCCCATAGCCTGAAAACCCCGCTGGCGGTACTGCAGGGGGTCAGCGAAGACATGGCCCAGCGCCCCGAAGAACGCAGCCAGGCCTGGGTGCTGCAATCGCAAATCGAGCGCATGAGCCAGCAGATCGGCTATCAATTGCAGCGCGCCAGCCTGCGCAAGAGCGGCCTGGTACGCCACCAGGTCCGTCTGGAACCGGTGCTGCAAAGCCTGTGCGACACGTTGGACAAGGTCTACCGGGACAAACGCGTCACCGTCTCCCTCGAGCTGCCCGACGAGTGCGACGTGCCCATCGAGAAAGGCGCCCTGCTCGAAATGCTCGGCAACCTGCTGGAAAACGCCTATCGCCTATGCCTGAGCGAAGTGCGCATCAGCCTGGTGGAAAACCTCGAGGGCATTGAGTTGTGCATCGAAGACGACGGCCCCGGCGTGCCACCGGATCAGCGCGCGCGGATTCTGCAGCGGGGCGAGCGGCTCGACCGTCAGCATCCAGGGCAGGGGATCGGGCTGGCGGTGGTCAAGGACATCATTGAAAGCTATCACGCACGACTGACCCTGGGTGATTCGGCGCTGGGTGGCGCGGCGTTCAGGATTCATTTTCCCACCGTGTGATCGGTAGTGGCTGGGCTGGCGCTATCGGGGGCAAGCCACCTCCCACAGTGTGAATGTATTCACAAGTCAAACTGTGTGAACCCAGTCAAATGTGGGAGGGGGCTTGCCCCCGATGAGGCCCTCTGCCACAACACTCTTCTAACTCTCCTGCGCCCGATAGGCCCCCGGCGTCAGCCCCGTCCACTTCTTGAACGCCCGATGAAACGCCGACGGCTCGGAGAAGCCCAGTTGTTCGGCGATCTCCTGTAATGACAAATCCGCTCGCCCCAAGTGGTAGATGGCGATGTCCCGCCGCAGCTCATCCTTGAGTGCCTGAAAACTGCTGCCTTCTTCGCGCAAATGCCGACGCAGGGTCTGTGGGCTGATATGCAAATGCTGGGCAACGGCTTCCAGGTCTGGCCAGGGCGTGCGGTCGCGGCTCAACAGGCGGCGCAACTGGCTGCTCAAGCTGTCGCCTTCATCCGGGCGTGACAACAGGTCGGCGGGGGAGCGCTCGAGAAAGTGCTTGAGGGTGCGCTCGTCCTGCAACAGCGGCAGGCTCAAGTAGCGGGCGGGGAACACCAGGCTGCTGTTCGGTGCACCGAATACCAGAGGGCAGGGGAACAACAGGTCATATTCATTGGCATGTGGCGGCATCGGGTAGCTGAACGTGGTCTGGTGCAACCGGATGCGCTGGCCGATCAGCCAACTGCCCAGGCGATGCCAGATCACCAGCAGGCATTCGCTGAGAAAGTGGTCGGGGTCCCAGAGCTGCGAGTCGTCCAGGCTCAAGCGGGCCATGTCGCCTTCCCGTGTCAGCTGCCAGCGCGGGCCGTGTGGGAATAGGCTATAAAACAATAAGCCGCGTTCCAGCGCTTTTTCCAGCGTGCGGCAATGAATCAGCGCATGGCACATCATGGCAAAGGTGCCGCGCTTGCTTGGCCCGTCGGCGAAACCCAGGTATTCGTCATCCAGCGCCTGCCAGAGCAGTTGCAGCAACCGGGTAAATTGCTCCGGAGCGATACGTGCACGGGGTTCGTTCAGCAGTTCGGGGGTGATGCCCGCCTGCTGCAATAGGCCCGAGTAGTCGTAACCGCACCGACGCGCGCCCTCCAGGGCGGCGCGGGCGAAGTGACTGGCGATGGTGCGTTCACGCATGACAGGGCCTCGTCCATGGGAGTGGCGATGGTAGTCATCACCCGACGAGGCGACAAGGCGGATATCCGCCAAATTGCAGGACGCGATTGGGCAGGTAGGCGGAAATCCGCCACCTGGTTCGTGACCCGAGCAGGCCCCGGTAAACCTTCGGGCCTGATGCCTAAAGGCCTTCAGGGTATTTAGCGCAAAGTGGCGCGCCGTTTGCAGTAAGGATGACAGCGCAGGCTTGTTTCTACAAACCTCGCAAACAACAAATCCCTCCAGTGCAGGAGGGTTCGCAATTCAAGTGCCGTGGGCAATGGCGGATATTTGCCACACGGGACGATTGAGGAACTTTGCAATGACGACTCGTCAGCCAATCTACAAATCCCTGTATTTCCAGGTGATCGTTGCAATCGTTATCGGTATTTTGCTTGGTCACTTCTACCCGCAGACCGGCGTGGCCCTCAAGCCACTGGGTGACGGCTTTATCAAGCTGATCAAAATGGTCATCGCCCCGATCATTTTCTGCACCGTGGTCAGCGGCATCGCTGGCATGCAAAGCATGAAATCTGTCGGCAAGACCGGCGGCTATGCGTTGCTGTACTTCGAAGTGGTTTCCACCATCGCGTTGCTGATCGGCCTGATCGTGGTCAACGTCGTGCAACCGGGCGCCGGCATGCACATCGACGTGGCAACCCTGGACGCTTCCAAAGTCGCCGCCTACGTGACGGCCGGTAAAGACCAGAGCATCGTCGGCTTTATCCTCAATGTGATCCCTAACACCATCGTCGGCGCCTTCGCCAACGGCGACATCCTGCAAGTGCTGATGTTCTCGGTGATCTTCGGTTTCGCCCTGCACCGCCTGGGTGCCTATGGCAAGCCGGTGCTGGACTTCATCGATCGCTTCGCCCACGTGATGTTCAACATCATCAACATGATCATGAAGCTCGCGCCAATCGGCGCCCTGGGCGCCATGGCATTCACCATCGGCGCTTACGGTGTGGGTTCCCTGGTGCAGTTGGGCCAGTTGATGATCTGCTTCTACATCACCTGCCTGCTGTTCGTGCTGGTGGTGCTCGGTGCTATCTGCCGCGCCCACGGTTTCAGCGTGATCAAGCTGATCCGCTACATCCGTGAAGAGCTGCTGATCGTACTGGGCACGTCGTCTTCCGAGTCTGCGCTGCCACGCATGCTGATCAAGATGGAGCGTCTGGGCGCGAAGAAATCCGTGGTCGGCCTGGTGATCCCAACCGGCTACTCGTTCAACCTTGACGGTACCTCGATCTACCTGACCATGGCCGCCGTGTTCATCGCCCAGGCGACCGACACCCACATGGACATCACTCACCAGATCACCCTGCTGCTGGTGCTGCTGCTGTCCTCCAAGGGCGCTGCGGGCGTGACGGGCAGTGGTTTCATCGTACTGGCTGCTACCCTGTCGGCCGTCGGCCACTTGCCAGTTGCCGGCCTGGCGCTGATTCTGGGTATCGACCGCTTCATGTCCGAAGCCCGTGCGCTGACCAACCTGGTGGGTAACGCAGTGGCCACCCTCGTTGTGGCCAAGTGGGTCAAGGAACTGGACACCGACAAGCTGCAAAGCGAGCTGGCATCCGGCGGTACCGGTATCTCCGACACCCGCCAGGAAGACGACCTGGGCGTGGCCGAAGGCCCTGCACCTGTCATCAAGTAAGCCGCTGATGGCGTGAACCCGCGCCGCTCGGTTATCCGCAAACGCCCCGATCCGTTCGGGGCGTTTGCGTTTGCGCCGCTGACTTTCGAGCGTTTTGGTTTACATTACGTGGATGCTCCACCAAAGGCCCGGTGAAGACCTGTCTTCACAAGAGAGCCTCCTCAGCCTGAGCCAATCTGTGCGCACCGAACCGCGTGACCTCTTGCAACAGATTGCTCGCCCCTAACCATGCAATGAACAGGCGGGCGTGCCCATGATTACCCTGAAACTCAACGGCCAAGACCATCAACTGGACGTCACCGAAGATATGCCGCTGTTGTGGGCGATTCGCGATGCAGCGGGCTACAACGGCACCAAGTTCGGTTGCGGCATGGGCCTGTGCGGTGCCTGCACCATCCACATCGACGGTGCGCCCGCACGCAGTTGCATCACCCCGATCGGTGCGGTCAAAGGCCAGGCCATCAGCACCATCGACAACCTGCACACCGATCCTGTCGGCCAGGTGGTGCAGCAAGCTTGGCTGGACACCGCCGTGGCCCAGTGCGGCTATTGCCAGGGCGGGCAGATCATGTCGGCCACCGCGTTGCTGAAAACCCACCCCAACCCCAGTGATGAACAGATCGAAGAGGCCATGGTCGGCAATATCTGCCGCTGCGGCACCTACAACCGGATCAAAACCGCGATCCGTCAGGCGGCCACGCACCTGGGGGCCAAGGCATGAGCCGGTTACCCGCTGATTTCGTACTGAATAACCTCAGTCGTCGCGGCTTTCTCAAAGGCGCGGGGGCCACCGGTGTGCTGGTGATCGCTGCCAGCTGGGGTCTGCCTGACGCCTTCGCGGCTGATGCGGTCAAGCCATATGGCGGCGATGCAATGCCCCATGGGTTGATCGATGACCCCAAGGTCTACGTCAGCATCGCCACCGACGGCACGGTGACCGTGGTCTGCAACCGTTCGGAGATGGGGCAGGGCGTGCGCACCAGCCTCAGCCTGGTGGTGGCCGATGAGCTGGAGGCCGATTGGGCCAAGGTGAAGGTCCAGCAAGCGCCGGGTGATGAGGTGCGTTATGGCAACCAGGACACCGATGGCTCGCGCAGCATGCGCCATTGGTACGAGCCGATGCGGCGTTGCGGCGCCAGTGTGCGGGCGATGCTGGAGCAGGCCGCTGCCGAGCAGTGGAAGGTGCCGGTCAGCGAGTGCCGTGCGCAATTGCACAAGGTGATCCACCAACCTAGCGGTCGTGAGCTGGGCTATGGCGAGTTGGCCACCGCGGCCGGTGCGCTGGCCGTTCCCGCACGCGACAGCCTGCGGCTCAAGCAGCCGACGGAATTTCGCTATATCGGCAAAGAAGGCGTCAAGGCCATCGATGGCGTCGACATCGTCAACGGCAGCGCCATCTACGGTGCCGACGTGCATATCGACGGCATGCTCTATGCCACCATCGCACGGCCGAAGGTATATGGCGGCAAGGTCAAATCCTTCGATGCCAGTGCCGCGATGAAAGTCCCGGGGGTGATCAGGGTGCTGGAAATCGAAAGCCGGCCGATCCCCTCCGAATTCCAGCCTCTCGGTGGCGTGGCCGTGGTGGCCAGCAATACCTGGGCGGCGATCAAGGGCCGTGACGCGCTGAACATCGTGTGGGACGACGGCGTCAACGCCGGCTACAACTCCGTCGATTACCGCAAGGAGCTGGAGGCCGCCGCCCGCCAGCCCGGCAAAGTGGTGCGCAACACCGGCACCCTCGACCAGGCCATGGGCGATGCCGACAGCACCTTGGAGGCGGCCTACTACCTGCCGCACCTGGCGCAGTCGCCGATGGAGCCGATGGTCGCCGTTGCCCGTTTCGACAAGGGCCAGTGCGAAGCCTGGGCGCCGAGCCAGGCACCGCAAGTCACTCGCGAGCGTATCGCTGAGCGCCTGGGCGTGCCCTTCGATAACGTCACGGTGCACGTGACCTTGCTGGGCGGTGGTTTCGGGCGCAAATCCAAGCCGGACTTCATCATCGAAGCCGCCGTGCTTGCCAAACAGTTTCCGGGCAAAGCCGTGCGGGTACAGTGGACCCGTGAAGACGATATCCACAATTCCTACTTTCATACCGTGTCGGCCGAATACCTCAAAGCCGGCCTGAACAAGGACGGCCTGCCTGCCGCCTGGCTGCACCGGACGGTAGCGCCGAGCATTACCGCGCTGTTCGCTCCGGGCATGAACCACGAAGCGGCATTCGAACTGGGCATGGGCTTTACCAATATGGCCTATGCCATTCCCAACGTGCGCCTGGAAAACCCTGAAGCGGCGGCGCATACCCGTGTGGGTTGGTACCGTTCGGTATCAAACATTCCCCACGGTTTTGCCATCCAGAGTTTTGTCGATGAGCTGGCGCACAAGGCCGGCCAGGACCCGTTGCAGTACCAGCTCAAGTTGCTCGGCCCGGACCGTCAGATCGATCCGAAGACCCTGAGCGACGAGTGGAACTACGGCGAATCCCCCGAGCGTTACCCGATCGACACCGCGCGCCTGCGTGGCGTACTGGAAACCGCCGCCAAGGCCGCCGGCTGGGGGCGCAAGCTGCCCAAGGGGCGTGGGCTGGGGCTGGCGGTGCACTACAGTTTCGTCACCTATGTGGCAGCGGTGATCGAGGTGGAAGTCAAAGACGACGGCACGCTGATCGTGCACAAGGCCGATATCGCCGTGGACTGCGGCCCGCAGATCAACCCGGAACGCATCCGCTCGCAGTTCGAGGGCGCGTGTGTGATGGGCCTGGGCAACGCGGTGCTGGGCGAGATCAGCTTCAAGGACGGTAAGGTCCAGCAGGACAATTTTCATATGTACGAAGTGGCGCGTATGTCCCTGGCGCCCAAGCAGATCGCCGTGCACCTGGTGACTCCGACCGGCGAGGTGCCGTTGGGCGGTGTCGGCGAGCCCGGCGTACCACCGATTGCGCCGGCGTTGTGCAACGCGATCTTCGCAGCGACCGGCCAGCGCATCCGTAACCTGCCGGTACGCTATCAATTGCAGGGTTGGCAGGAGGCGAAAGCCTGATGGACAGTGTGGATCTGAATGTCTTGCGCAGCGTGCTGCAATGGCGCCGCGCAGGGCAACGCGTGGTGTTGTACAGCGTGGTGCAGACGTGGGGCAGCGCGCCGCGCCCACCGGGGGCGATGTTGGCCTTGCGCGGCGACGGGGTGGTGATCGGCTCGGTGTCCGGCGGCTGCATCGAGGACGACTTGATCGCACGCCTGCAGGATGGCCGTTTACCCGCCGACGGCCCGCCCGTGCAACTGGTTACCTACGGCGTCACCCGCGATGAGGCGGCGCGTTTTGGCCTGCCTTGCGGCGGCACGTTGCGCCTGACCGAAGAACGGGTGGAAGAGTGGGCCTGGGTGGAGCAATTGCTGGCGCGCTGCGAGGATCATCAGATTGTCGCGCGGGAGCTGAACCTGGCCACCGGCGAAGTGACCCTCACCCCTGCGAGCAAGACCGACGTGGTGACCTTTGACGAGCAGTGCTTGCGCGCCATCTATGGGCCGCGCTGGCGCCTGTTATTGATTGGCGCTGGGCAGCTGTCGCGCTACGTTGCGGAAATGGCGCGCCTGCTCGACTTCGAAGTACTGATCTGCGACCCGCGCGAAGAGTTTGTCTACGGTTGGGAGGAACAACACGGCCGCTTTGTGCCGGGCATGCCCGATGAAGCGGTGCTGAATATTCAGACCGACGAGCGCACGGCGATTGTCTGCCTGACCCACGACCCGCGCCTGGACGATATGGCGTTGCTTACGGCGTTGAATTCCAGCGCGTTCTACATTGGCGCCCTGGGCTCGCGGGTCAATACGCTGAAACGTCGGGAAAACCTGGTGGCGCTGGGCTTGTCGGCGGACGCAATCGCGCGCTTGCATGGGCCCATCGGTTTGCACATCGGCAGCCATACGCCGGCGGAAATCGCACTGTCGCTCATGGCGGAAATCGTCGCGATCAAGAACGGCGTGGCGCCCCTGCAGAAAAAGCCGCTGCCGGTGGCTGCCCAGTGACAGTGACGGCAATAGTGCTGGCGGCGGGGCAGGGTAGTCGCTTCCGTGCTGAGGCCGGCGCCGACTGCGATAAATTGCTGGCCGATTGCGTCGGCCTGGACGGCGTGACGCGGCCTGTGATCGAGCAGGTATTGGTGAACCTGCCGACGACGCTTGTTGAGCGTTGGGTGGTGACGTCACCGGAACGCCTTGAGGTGATTCGGTTGGCTGAGGCACATGGTTGTAAGGTCCTGCTGCTGGAATCGGCCGGTATGGGCGATAGCATTGCCGCCGCTGTCACGGCCAGTGCTTCGGCAGAGGGCTGGCTAGTGGTACTGGGGGATATGCCGTTTATTCGTTCCGCGACGATCGAGCGTGTGCTGGCCGATCCGGGAAGCATCACTGTGCCGGTGCATGCCGGACAGTATGGGCATCCAGTCGCTTTCGGCCGTGTATTTGGGCCTGCATTGATGGCATTGGCCGGCGACCGTGGCGCGAAAGCTTTGTTTGCACTGGCACAGGTGCGAGGCGTGCCGGTGGATGATCCTGGCGTGCTATGGGATGTGGATGTGCCGCAACAGTTGAGTTTCAGCGCCGACTGAATGTGGGAGGGGGCTTGCTCCCGATAGCGGTATGTCAGCTCATGGAGGTGTTGGCTGATCCACCGCTATCGGGAGCAAGCCCCCTCCCACCTTTGAACAACCGTGTGTTCGATTTTTTTGCAAAAAAAGCCCCGCCTGATTGCTCAGGCGGGGCTTTTTATTGGCTGGTGGAATCAGACGAAGGGTTTAGGCTCGTGCTCTTCTTCCTGGGCCTTGTGCTCTACCGACGCGGCAGCAGCGGCGGCAGCCTCGGCTTCCTTGCGGCGACGACGCACTTCACGTGGGTCGTTCGGTGCACGGCCGTTTTCAGTCAGGGCGCTTGCCGGTGCAGCTTCAACCACCGGAGCGGCGACTTCGGCTACCACCGGGGCTTCCACGACTGGCGCAGGCTCTACGACCGCCGTTGGCTCGATCACAGGGGGCGGCTCAACCACTGGGGCAGGCTCGGCAACCACGACTTCGGCAACCGGAGTTGGCGCTTCCTCTACCACCGGCGCAGGCGCAGGCGCTTCAACCGGGGCGGCAGGTTCGGCGGACCATTGGAAGGCGGTCTGTTCTTCGCGAACTTCACGCACGGCCGGGGCGGCTTCTTCGGCAGCCGGTGTTTCAACCACAGTTTCTTCAGCTGCAGCTTCAACCACTGGCTCAGGCTCGACGACCGGGGCGACTTCAACGGCAACCACTTCGGTCACGGGTTGAGCGTCGCGAACCGGTGCCACTTCCACTTCCGGAACCACTGGGGTTTCGATTGGGGTAGCGGCTTCCACCACCGGTGCTTCAACCACTGGAGTCTCGGCAACAGGCGCTTCTACCGTAGCGGTCTCTTCGAAAGCAGCAGTCTCTTCGACAGCGGCGGTAGCGCGTTCAGCCTGCTCATGAGCCTGGGCTTCAGCTGGTGCGCTGATGACCGAGCTGGCCACGGCGGCAGTCACGGCCAGGCCGGCAGCCAGTTCGTCACCGGTCGGTTCGTGGTTGCCAGCTTCTGCGTGCTCGCCGGCTTCTTCCGAACCTTCGATCACGTTGCCGTTGGCATCACGTTGACGCTCACGACGGTTGCTGCGACGACGCTGACCACGGGAACGACGGCGTGGACGATCGCCTTCGGCGTTGTCCTGGCCCTCTTCCTGCAGTTGCTCTTCGCCGGTCAGCACTTCTTCTTCGCTGGCGGCAGCGGCTTGTTCGGCGCGCGGTTGACGCTCTTCACGCGGAGCACGTGGTTGGCGTTCCTCACGTGGCGCGCGTTCTTCACGCGGCTGACGGGCCGGGCGTTCTTCGGTGGTTGTGGCTGCGGCTGCGGCAACGGCAGGTGCCGCGTCCAGAGGCTCGCGCAGTTCGCGCACACGTTCTTCACGCTCGCCGCGCGGCTTGCGGTCTTCACGTGGGGCACGTGGAGTACGCGGTGCACGCTCCTCGCGAGGTGCGCGTTCTTCACGGGCTACGGTCGGGGTTTCTTCACGGGCTTCGCGAGGTGCACGCTCTTCACGGGGCGCGCGTTCCTCACGCGGAGCACGTTCTTCGCGCGGCTTGCGCTCTTCGTCGCGGCGACCGTTGCGGTTACGGCTCTGCTGACGACCGTTGCGACGCTCTTCGTTGCGCGCAGGGCGTTCAGCGGCGGTTTTTTCAACCACAACCGGCGCGGCGGGCTCTTCCTTGGTGGCGAACAGGCTGACCAGGGATTTCACCAGGCCTTTGAACAGGCTTGGCTCAGGCAGGGCGGCCGGCGCGGCAACCGGAGCGGCGGCTTCAGCCGGAACCGGTGCGTTGGCGCGGGCCGGTGCGGTCTTCACGGCGGCTTCCTGGCGGACCAGGGTGCGGGTCGCAGCGGCTGGCTGGACTTCTTCCACTTCGGCAGCGGCAGCAGCAATTTCGTAGCTGGACTGGCCGCTGTGGGCTTCCGGGCTGTCATCGCGCAGGCGCTGCACTTCGAAGTGCGGCGTCTCGAGGTGATCGTTCGGCAGGATCACGATACGGGCGCGGGTGCGCAGTTCGATCTTGGTGATCGAGTTGCGTTTTTCGTTGAGCAGGAAGGCCGCAACCGGAATCGGCACTTGTGCGCGAACTTCGGCGGTGCGGTCTTTCAGGGCTTCTTCTTCGATCAGGCGCAGGATCGCGAGCGACAGCGATTCAACGTCACGGATGATGCCGGTGCCATTGCAACGCGGGCAAACGATGCCGCTGCTTTCACCCAGGGATGGGCGCAGGCGCTGACGGGACATTTCCAGCAGGCCGAAGCGCGAGATGCGGCCGACCTGCACGCGGGCACGGTCAGCTTCCAGGCATTCGCGGACTTTCTCTTCCACGGCGCGCTGGTTCTTGGCCGGGGTCATGTCGATGAAGTCGATCACGATCAGGCCGCCGATGTCACGCAGGCGCAGCTGGCGGGCGATTTCTTCAGCCGCTTCCAGGTTGGTCTGCAGGGCGGTTTCTTCGATGTCGCTACCCTTCGTGGCGCGCGCCGAGTTGATGTCGATGGACACCAGGGCTTCGGTCGGGTCGATCACGATGGAGCCGCCGGAAGGCAGTTCGACTACGCGCTGGAAAGCGGTCTCGATCTGGCTTTCGATCTGGAAACGGTTGAACAGCGGAACGCTGTCTTCGTACAGCTTGATCTTGCTGGCGTACTGCGGCATCACCTGGCGGATGAAGGTCAGGGCTTCGTCCTGGGCTTCCACGCTGTCGATCAGCACTTCGCCGATGTCCTGGCGCAGGTAATCGCGGATGGCGCGGATGATCACGTTGCTTTCCTGGTAGATCAGGAAAGGCGCGGAACGATCCAGGGACGCTTCTTTGATGGCGGTCCACAGCTGCAGCAGGTAGTCGAGGTCCCACTGCATTTCTTCGCTGCTGCGGCCCAGGCCTGCAGTGCGCACGATCAGGCCCATGTCGGCCGGTGCGATCAGGCCGTTGAGCGCTTCACGCAGTTCGTTGCGCTCTTCGCCTTCGATGCGACGGGAAATACCGCCGGCACGAGGGTTGTTCGGCATCAGCACCAGGTAACGGCCAGCCAGGCTGATGAAGGTGGTCAGGGCGGCGCCCTTGTTGCCACGTTCTTCTTTCTCGACCTGAACGATGACTTCCTGACCTTCGCTCAGGACGTCCTTGATGTTCACCCGGCCTTCGGGGGCCTTCTTGAAGTATTCGCGGGAGATTTCTTTGAGGGGCAGGAAGCCGTGGCGCTCGGAGCCGAAATCGACAAAGGCAGCCTCAAGGCTAGGTTCGATGCGAGTAATACGGCCTTTATAGATGTTGGCCTTCTTTTGCTCGCGGGCACCGGATTCGATATCCAGGTCGTAGAGGCGTTGGCCATCTACCAGTGCAACACGCAACTCTTCGGGTTGGGTTGCGTTAATCAGCATTCTTTTCATGTTGTACCGTCGGTTTCCGGGCTGCCGGAAACGGCGTTCGGCACACACGACTTCTCACGGTCGGTGTCAGGTGCGTCAAGAGTGGTTGGCCACTCCAGTGTCCAGCAAAACCTGCCAATTGGGCGGGTATCGCGACGGACGCGTCCTGCTTGTTAGCGGTGGTGACAAAGGCACCACTTCAACAAAAGCTAAGGTCAGGAGGAGGAATCAACCGGCGACTGTGGACGAGATGAAGCGTCTAAATATAAGCCTAGTGCTACACGGTCCGACGGTTGTGCATCTCCACCCTACACGTATCCCTGATAATTCGGGTGCTGCCGCGCGCAGAATCCGCAGCGGGTTGGCATTTACCGTGTTCTCCAATGGGGAGTCCACGCTCATGGCTAAACAAGACTAGGTGTGGGCGACTGCGCTCGCACTCAGCTCTTAACAGGCGTTGTTTCCGAAGCATTCGCCATGGTCTGGCCCGAGACTGACTGCACTTTGTGAACTGGCCGTAAATATCGGCGCGCAAGGCGAGTATTCACTCTGCTTTGCGCACTCGCTTCAGGCCTCATGTCACCTGCGCTTGTTACAATCTCAAGCCTTCCAAGGTGGCGAACGCCCCGTAGGACGGCCTCGCGTCCTGATGAATTGCGATGGTCAGGGCCGGCAGTTTGCCGCAAGTCCTCTGTCCAGGCCGCTTTTGGCGGCGTTCGCGACTATAGCAGCAATGATTAAGTGCTTCAATTCCATAAAAAATTGTTATCATCGCCGCCATGACGACTACCGCCCCCCAGACCCCCAGCGTCCAGCTGCTCGAGGTCTCGCCGGAATATGCCGGCCAACGCATCGATAATTTTCTCCTGGCCAGGCTCAAAGGCGTGCCCAAGACCTTGATTTACCGCATCTTGCGCAAAGGCGAGGTGCGCGTGAACAAAGGTCGGATCAAGCCCGAATACAAGTTGCAGGCGGGCGATATCGTCCGGGTGCCGCCAGTGCGTGTGCCCGAGCGCGACGAGCCGGTGCCGCTGGCCCAGGGCCTGCTGCAGCGCCTGGAAGCCTCGATCGTGTTCGAAGATAACAAACTCATCGTGATCAACAAACCCTGCGGCATTGCCGTTCACGGCGGCAGCGGCCTGACGTTCGGCGTGATCGAAGCCTTTCGTCAGCTGCGCCCGGATGCCAAGGAGCTGGAACTGGTCCACCGACTGGACCGCGACACCTCTGGCCTGTTGATGATCGCCAAGAAGCGCAGCATGTTGCGCCACCTGCACACCGCCCTGCGTGGCGATGGCGTAGACAAACGCTACATGGCGTTGGTGCGTGGTAACTGGGCCAGTTCGATCAAGAGCGTGCGAGCGCCGTTGCAGAAAAGCAACCTGCGCTCCGGTGAACGTATGGTGGAAGTGGACGAGGAGGGCAAAGAGGCCCTGACCCTGTTCAAGGTGCTGCGCCGCTTCGGCGACTTCGCCACCCTGGTCGAGGCCAAGCCGGTGACCGGGCGTACCCACCAGATTCGCGTGCACACCTTGCACGCCGGTCACTGCATTGCCGGTGATACCAAATACGGTGACGAGGATTTCTCCAGGGAAATTCGCGACCTGGGTGGCAAGCGCCTGTTCCTGCACGCCTATATGCTGACCGTGCCGCTGCCCGATGGCGGTGAGTTGAAGTTGCAGGCGCCAGTCGATGAGATGTGGGCCAAGACCGTGGAGCGTTTGAGTGTCGCGCCTTGATTACAAGCTGCTGATCTTCGATTGGGATGGAACGCTGGCCAACTCCATAGGGCGGATTGTCGAGTCGATGCACATGGCCTCGACCCGTTCCGGCTTCGAGCCGTGCAGCGACCTTGAGGTCAAGGGCATCATCGGCCTGGGCTTGCCTGAGGCCATCCGCACCCTGTACCCGCAGATCGACGACTCGCAACTGATCGCGTTTCGACAGCACTACGCGGATCACTACATCGCCCTGGAGGCCGAGCCTTCCCCGCTGTTCGACGGTGTGAGGCAGTCCCTGGAGGCGTTCCGTGCCCAAGGCTATTACCTTGCCGTGGCCACCGGCAAGGCCCGGCGCGGGCTCGACCGCGTGCTCAAGGCACATGGCTGGGACGATTATTTCGACATCACCCGTGCCGCCGATGAAACCGCCAGCAAACCCCACCCTCTGATGCTGGAGCAGATCCTGGCTCACTGCGGGGTAGCGCCGCGCCAGGCACTGATGGTGGGGGACGCGTCCTTCGACCTGATGATGGCGCGCAATGCGGGCATGGACAGCGTGGCGGTCAGCTACGGCGCCCAGGCGGCCGAAGCCTTGCAGCAATATGAGCCCAGGCTGACGATCGATCATTTTTCTGAACTGCAGGCCTGGCTCGGTCGGGCTCAATAAGTCTTTGCTGGGGTTAATGGCATGAGTGACGAGTGGAAAGCGCCTGAAAAGGCCGATAGCAGCGACGACAAAAGCTGGAAGTTGCTGGAAAAGACCTTGTTGGCCAGCGTGCAGGAGCAGCGTCGTTCACGGCGTTGGGGGATTTTCTTCAAGCTGCTGACCTTCGTGTATCTGTTGGGCATGCTGGCGTTGTTCAGCCCGCTGATGGACATGGAAAAAAGCGCCACCCGTGGCAGCCACTACACCGCCTTGATCGAAGTGCGCGGGGTGATTGCCGACAAGGAACCCGCCAGCGCCGACAACATCGTCAGCAGCCTGCGCGCCGCGTTCGAAGACCCCAAGGTCAAAGGCGTGGTCCTGCGCATCAATAGCCCCGGTGGCAGCCCGGTGCAGTCGGGTTATGTGTATGACGAGATCCGCCGTCTGCGCGCCCTGCATCCAGATACCAGGCTTTATGCGGTGATCTCGGACCTGGGGGCCTCGGGTGCCTATTACATCGCCAGCGCCGCCGATCAGATCTATGCGGACAAGGCCAGCCTGGTCGGCTCCATTGGCGTGACGGCGGCCGGCTACGGTTTTGTCGGCACCATGGAGAAGCTGGGCGTGGAGCGTCGCACCTACACGTCGGGGGAGCATAAGGCGTTCCTCGACCCGTTCCAGCCGCAAAAGGCCGATGAAACACAGTTCTGGCAGGGCGTGCTCGATACCACCCATCGTCAGTTCATTGCCAGCGTCAAGCAAGGGCGCGGCGATCGGCTCAAGGACAAGGACCATCCAGAGCTGTTCTCCGGCCTCGTGTGGTCGGGTGAGCAAGCGCTGCCGCTGGGCTTGATCGACGGCCTGGGCAGTGCCAGTTCGGTGGCGCGAGATGTGATTGGCGAGAAGGAGTTGGTGGATTTTACGGTTGAGGAATCGCCGTTTGACCGCTTCTCCAAGAAGCTCGGCGCCAGCGTGGCTGAGAAGCTGGCCCTGTACATGGGCTTCCAGGGCCCGACCCTGCGCTGAAATCCTTAGGCTGGCATAGCTCAAAATGTGGGAGGGGGCTTGCTCCCGATTGCGGTGGGCCAGCTACAGATAAGCTGACTGATCCACTGCTATCGGGAGAAAGCCCCCTCCCAAATTTGGATTTGTGGTGTATCTAGGGGATTTGCACGCCTTCCGCCAGCAGCATATCTACCAGGCAAATCAGCGGCAGGCCCACAAGGCTGGTCGCATCCGGCCCTTCGGTGCTCTGGAACAGGCTCACGCCCAGGCCTTCGGCCTTGAAGCTGCCCGCACAGTCATACGGCTGCTCGATCCGCAGGTAGCGTTCGATGCGTTCAATGCTCAGTTCGCGCATGCGCACCGTAAAAGGGATGCAGTCCACCTGGCAGTGCCCGGTATCGCTATTGAGCAGCGCCAGTCCGGTGAGGAAGCTCACACGTTTGCCGCTGGCTGCCAGCAATTGCTCGCGGGCGTTTTCGAAGGTGTGCGGCTTGCCGATAATCCGTCCTTCAAGCGCAGCCACCTGATCCGAGCCGATGATCAGGTGTCCTGGATGACTGGCGGCGAGGGCGCGCGCTTTCTCTTCGGCCAGGCGCTTGACCAGCTCAATGGCGGATTCATCCGGGCGATGGCTTTCATCGATATCCGGCGCGCCGCAGGTGAACGGCAAGTGCAGGCGGCTCAGTAATTCCCGGCGATAAACCGAGCTGGACGCAAGTAATAAAGGCAGCATGGACGTCTCCTCAAGGCAGCCGCAGATTCTAGCGGCGTGACCGGCTGACGCACAGGGCTGAATTTCCTTTGACATGGCTGGGTGCATCCCTATAATGCTGCGCCTATGTTGAATGACCCGATTCCACCTCACGTTGACCCGCGCAAATTGGCTGATCGTGGCACTTCCCTTCAAGGTGAATTGCCGCTGGCCGATTTGGAGAGACTCTGCGACTCGCTTTCCGACACTGTCGGTGCGGTCCAGGCCAAATTCGTTTTTGAACGAGATGAACGTAAGTCTGTGGTGATCCACAGTTTTATCGACACCGAAGTCAAGATGGTTTGCCAGCGTTGTCTTGAGCTGGTCACCCTGCCGATCCACAGCGAATGCAGTTATGCCGTGGTGAAGGAGGGTGCGAATACCCAGTCGTTGCCGAAAGGTTATGACGTGCTGGAACTGGGCGAAGATCCTTTGGATCTGCATGCACTGATCGAGGAGGAGCTTTTGCTCGCCTTGCCCATTGTGCCTGCTCATCATCCGGAAGAATGCCAGCAGCCGGCGGGTCTCGATGACGAGCCCGAACCGAGCGAGGACGAGGTAACGCGGTCCAACCCGTTCAGTGTATTGGCGCAGTTAAAGCGTGACCCAAACGTTTAGGAGTTAATCAATTATGGCTGTTCAGCAGAACAAAAAATCCCGCTCTGCCCGTGACATGCGTCGTTCGCACGATGCCCTGACGGCAAGCACTCTGTCTGTAGAAAAAACCACCGGTGAAATTCACCTGCGTCACCACGTTTCGCCAGAAGGCGTTTACCGTGGCCGTAAAGTGATCGACAAGGGCGCTGACGAGTAATCACTTGTCTGCTCAAGTCATCGCGATTGACGCAATGGGCGGGGACTTCGGTCCCCGCAGCATTGTTCAGGCCTGCATTGCCAGCCTGACCGCTACGCCCTCGCTGCACCTGACCCTCGTCGGTCAACCCTCCCTACTTGAAGAACTGATTGCCAGCCATCCGGCGGTGGATCGCGCGCGCCTGACGGTTACAGCGGCCAGCGAAGCCATCACCATGGACGAAAAGCCGGCAGCGGCCTTGCGCGGGAAGCCCGACTCGTCCATGCGCGTGGCGTTGGAAATGTTGCGCGACGGCAAGGTGCAAGCCTGTGTCAGTGCCGGCAATACAGGCGCTCTGATGGCCCTGTCGCGGCATGTGCTCAAGACGCTGCCGGGCATCGACCGGCCGGCGATGGTGGCGGCGATTCCGACGCAGAAGGGCTATTGCCAGTTGCTGGACCTGGGGGCGAACGTCGACTGCAGTGCCGAGCACCTGTTCCAGTTCGCCGTAATGGGCTCGGTGGCGGCCGAAGCGCTGGGCGTGGTACGGCCACGCGTGGCCTTGCTGAACATCGGCACCGAAGACATCAAGGGCAACCAGCAGGTCAAGCTCGCCGCTGCGTTGCTGCAGGGCTCGCGAGGCTTGAACTACATCGGTTTTGTCGAGGGTGACGGTTTGTACCGTGGCGAGGCGGATGTGGTGGTGTGCGACGGGTTCGTCGGCAATATCCTGCTCAAATCCAGTGAAGGCCTGGCGACCATGATCGCCACGCGCATCGAAGCGCTGTTCAAACAGAACCTGGCGTCGCGGGCTGTTGGCGCCCTGGCGCTGCCATTGATGCGCCGTCTGCAGGCCGACCTGGCCCCGGCAAGGCACAATGGCGCGAGTTTTCTGGGTTTGCAGGGCATTGTGGTGAAAAGCCACGGTTCGGCTGGTGTGGAAGGTTTTCAAAGTGCCATTGCGCGGGCCGTGATCGAGATTCAGGAAAACCTGCCGCAACGTTTGCACGGCCGTCTCGATGATCTGTTGCCTTAGGCGAATTGGCCCGGGAGTGCTTAAATGTGACCGGCCAGTTCAATTGACCATCCAATCTGTCAGTTTCGTGCGCTCCCACCGTAGGGGCGCCTCTTTCCGACGACAAGATCATTAGGGGCTTGTTACATGTCTACATCCCTCGCATTCGTCTTTCCAGGGCAGGGTTCGCAGTCCCTCGGCATGTTGGCCGAGCTGGGCGCGCAATACCCGCTGATCCTGGACACCTTCAAGGAAGCTTCCGACGCACTGGGTTACGACCTGTGGGCGTTGACCCAGCAGGGGCCGGAAGAGCAACTCAATCAAACCGATAAAACCCAGCCGGCCATTTTGACCGCTTCGATCGCCCTGTGGCGCTTGTGGCTGGCCGAAGGCGGCACGCGCCCGGCGTTCGTTGCCGGCCACAGCCTGGGCGAATACAGCGCGCTGGTCGCGGCGGGCAGCCTGACCCTCGGTGAAGCGGTCAAGCTGGTCGAGCGTCGTGGCCAATTGATGCAGGAAGCCGTTCCGGCCGGGCAGGGCGGCATGGCCGCTATCCTGGGCCTGGACGACGCCGTGGTGATCGAAGCCTGTGCCGAAGCGGCCCAGGGCGAAGTGGTCAGCGCGGTCAACTTCAACTCCCCTGGCCAAGTGGTCATTGCCGGTGCCAAGGCGGCGGTCGAACGCGCCATCGAAGGCTGCAAGGCGCGTGGCGCCAAGCGTGCGCTGCCGTTGCCGGTCAGCGTGCCGTCGCACTGCGAACTGATGCGCCCGGCCGCCGAGCGTTTTGCCGAGTCTATCGCTGCCATCAACTGGCAGGCGCCGCAGATCCCGCTGGTGCAGAACGTCAGCGCGACGGTTGCCCCTGACCTGGACACCCTCAAGCGCGACCTGCTGGAGCAGCTCTACAAGCCGGTACGCTGGGTGGAATCGGTGCAGACCCTGGCCGCCAACGGCGCCACCGAGCTGGTCGAGTGCGGTCCGGGCAAAGTCCTGGCCGGCCTGAACAAGCGCTGCGCCGACGGTGTGTCGACTGCCAACCTCAATACCCCTGAAGCCTTCGCTGCCGCTCGCGGCACTGGCCTGAACGCTTAATCCCGATTTTGTACTTAGGAGAAGCCTGCATGAGTCTGCAAGGTAAAGTTGCACTGGTTACCGGCGCAAGCCGTGGCATCGGCCAGGCCATCGCCCTGGAGCTGGGCCGTCAGGGCGCCGTTGTGATCGGCACCGCCACTTCCGCTTCGGGCGCCGAGCGTATTGCCGCGACCCTCAAGGAAAACGGCGTGCAGGGCACCGGCCTTGAGCTGAATGTGACCAGTGATGCGTCTGTGGCGGCTGTGCTGGCCGAGATCACCGCTCAGTTCGGTGCGCCGTCGATTCTGGTGAACAATGCCGGTATCACCCGCGATAACCTGATGATGCGCATGAAAGACGACGAATGGTACGACGTAGTCGATACCAACCTGAACAGTCTGTTCCGCCTGTCCAAGGGCGTTTTGCGCGGCATGACCAAGGCGCGTTGGGGCCGAATTATCAATATTGGCTCCGTAGTGGGTGCCATGGGCAACGCCGGCCAAGTAAACTACGCCTCCGCCAAGGCCGGTCTGGAAGGTTTCAGCCGTGCACTGGCGCGTGAAGTCGGTTCGCGGTCGATTACGGTAAACTCGGTGGCTCCAGGGTTCATCGACACCGATATGACCCGCGAACTGCCGGAAGCACAGCGTGAAGCCTTGCTGACGCAGATTCCGCTGGGCCGTCTGGGCCAGGCTCAAGAGATCGCGAATGTGGTCACTTTCCTTGCATCCGACGGTGCGGCATACGTGACTGGGGCTACAATTCCAGTGAACGGCGGGATGTACATGAGTTAAATTGTGACGGATCGCTTCAAAAATATGTCATACGAGCTGTCTAAAATCCGTTATAAAGCTGCAACTTAATTTATAGGCAGGTGGCAGGGCGGGTACAGGGTGAAGCTTTCAGTTGAAAAGCTGAAATGGCTTTCTATACACTTACCCACTGGCCAGCTGCCTGAATTTGTCCATTAGGAGTTAAACAAGGTATGAGCACCATCGAAGAGCGCGTCAAGAAAATCGTTGCCGAGCAACTGGGCGTCAAAGAAGAAGAAGTGACCAACACTGCTTCCTTCGTAGAAGACCTGGGTGCCGATTCCCTTGACACCGTTGAGCTGGTGATGGCTCTGGAAGAGGAATTCGAGACCGAAATCCCGGACGAAGAAGCTGAAAAAATCACTACTGTTCAAGCTGCTATCGACTACGTTACTGCCCACCAGGCGTAATAGTTTGTAGTCGTCGCTTGCTGTCAGGGAAAAACCGCACTGCTGTAACGGCGTGCGGTTTTTTCTTTAAGCGGTGACGAAAAGTACGCTGCGAAGCAAAGTGTCGTCATTAGAAAAAGGAGAGTGCTGTGTCGCGTAGACGCGTCGTAGTCACCGGTATGGGTATGTTGTCGCCACTGGGCACGGATGTGCCAAGCAGTTGGCAGGGCATTCTGGCTGGCCACAGTGGTATCGGTCTGATCGAACACACGGACCTTTCTGCCTATTCCACCCGTTTTGGCGGCTCGGTAAAGGGTTTCAATGTCGAGGAATACCTCTCGATCAAGGAATCCCGCAAGCTCGACCTGTTCATTCAGTACGGCCTGGCAGCCGGTTTTCAGGCGGTGCGTAATGCCGGCCTGGAGGTCACCGACGCCAACCGTGAGCGCATCGGCGTGGCCATGGGTTCGGGTATTGGTGGCCTGACCAATATCGAAGAAACCAGCCGCACGCTGCACGATTCCGGCCCCCGTCGAATTTCACCGTTCTTCGTGCCGGGCTCGATCATCAATATGATTTCCGGTTTCCTGTCGATCCACCTGGGCGCACAGGGGCCTAATTACGCCATCGCAACGGCGTGCACCACGGGCACCCACTGCATCGGCATGGCGGCGCGCAATATCGCCTACGATGAAGCTGACGTGATGATCGCCGGCGGCGCCGAGATGGCTGCCTGCGGCCTGGGCATGGGCGGCTTCGGCGCGTCCCGTGCGCTGTCGACCCGCAACGACGAACCGACCCGTGCCAGCCGTCCGTGGGACAAAGGCCGCGACGGTTTCGTACTGTCCGACGGTGCCGGCGCCCTGGTGCTGGAAGAGTTGGAGCATGCCAAGGCGCGCGGTGCCACCATCTATGCCGAGCTGATCGGCTTTGGCATGAGCGGCGACGCCTACCACATGACCTCGCCACCGGCCGACGGTGCCGGTGCCGCGCGTTGCATCACCAACGCCTTGCGCGATGCGAAGGTCAACGCCGACCAGGTGCAGTACATCAATGCCCATGGCACTTCGACGCCAACCGGCGACCTGGCGGAAGCCGAGGCCATCAAGTCGGTGTTCGGCGAGCATGCCTATAAGCTGGCCGTCAGCTCCACCAAGTCCATGACCGGCCATCTGCTGGGCGCGGCGGGCGCGGTCGAGGCGATCTTCAGTGTCATGGCCATCAAGGACCAGGTCGCTCCGCCGACCATCAACCTTGATGAGCCGGACGAAGGTTGCGACCTGAACTTCGTGCCTCACGAAGCGCAACCGATGCCGATCGACGTGGTGATCTCCAACTCGTTCGGTTTTGGTGGCACCAACGGCTCGCTGGTGTTCCGCCGGTTCGCCGAGTGATGCACAGCTGGGTCGACGGTCAGCCAGCGGACAGCGTGCCCCTGAAAGATCGCGGCCTGGCGTATGGCGATGGGGTGTTTGAAACCATCGCGGTCAAGGCCGGGCAGCCGGTGCTGCTTGACCGCCATCTGCAGCGCCTCCATGAGGGCTGCAGGCGCCTCGGGTTAGCCGCAGATCACGGGCTGGTCCGTAGCGAGGTGCTGGCCTATGCCACAGCCCTTGGCGATGGCGTGCTCAAGTTGATCCTGACCCGTGGCGACAGCCAGCGCGGTTATGGCATCGACCCCGAGGCCGCTGCGCGCCGTATCTTGCAGGGCAGTCCGCCTGCCGCTTATCCCGAAACCCATGGAACCGACGGCATCCGCCTGTTTGCGTGTGTCACCCGCTTGGCCCAACAACCGCTGCTGGCCGGGCTCAAACACCTCAACCGCCTTGAGCAGGTGATCGCCCGCGCCGAATGGCGGGATGCCGAGCATGCCGAAGGCTTGATGCTGGATACGTCCGGTCGTGTCATTGAAGGTGTGTTCAGCAACCTGTTCCTGGTGCGCAACGGCTTGTTACTAACCGCTGATCTGAAGCGTTGCGGCGTTGCCGGCGTGATGCGCGCCGAACTCCTGGCCCAGGCGCAAGTGCTGGGCGTCCCGGTGGCCGTGGCCGACATCAGTCTCGAACAGTTGCAGCAGGCCGACGAAGTCTTTGTGTGCAACAGCGTTTATGGCATCTGGCCGGTATGCGAGTGCGCTGGGATGAGCTGGTCGGTTGGCCCGCTCACCCGTAAACTGCAGGGCATTGTTCGCGCGCTATTGGATATTTGAGTGATACGAAAACTGGTTGTACTGCTGCTGATCGGTGTGTGCTCGGCGGCTTTGCTGGCGGGCTTTTGCGCCTGGAAATACAACGATGCTTTGAAACAGCCGTTGCATTTGACCCAGGAGCGATTGCTCGATGTGCCGGCAGGGGCGACGCCCACTGGCACCTTCAATCGTCTGGAAGCCGATGGCGTGCTCGACGGTGCCTTCTGGCTGCGTCTTTATTGGCGTTTCAACCTTGAGGGCCAGCCGCTGCACAGCGGCGAATACCGGATGACCCCAGGCATGACCGCCGAAGGCCTGATCGGCCTGTGGCAGCGTGGGGAAGTGGTGCAATACAGCCTGACCCTGGTGGAGGGGTGGAACTTCCGCCAGGTACGCTCGGCGCTGGCCAAGCATGACAAGATCGTGCAGAGCCTCTCGGGCCTCAGTGACAGCGAAGTGATGGACAAGCTCGGCCATCCTGGCGTGTTCCCTGAAGGCCGCTTCTTTCCCGACACCTACCGTTTCGTGCGCGGCATGACCGATGTCGAATTCCTGAAGAAGGCCTACAACCGCCTCGATGATGTACTGGCCCAGGAGTGGAGCAAGCGCGCGCCTGATGCGCCTTACACTGAGCCTTATCAAGCGCTGATCATGGCCTCTCTTGTAGAAAAGGAGACCGGTGTGCCCGAAGAGCGCGGGCAAATTGCCGGTGTGTTCGTGCGTCGCCTGAAGATGGGCATGATGTTGCAGACCGATCCCACGGTGATCTACGGCCTGGGTGAGCGCTACAACGGCAAGTTGACCCGCGCCCATCTCAAGGAAGCCAACCCCTACAACACCTACATGATCGCCGGCTTGCCGCCGACACCCATCGCCATGGTCGGCCGCGAGGCGATTCATGCCGCACTGAACCCGGTGCCGGGCAGCAGCCTGTATTTCGTCGCCCGTGGCGATGGCAGCCATATTTTCTCGGATGACCTGGATGCGCATAATGCCGCCGTGCGTGAGTTTCAACTCAAGCGCCGTGCCGATTACCGTTCCAGCCCGGCACCGGCGGTCAAGCCGCTGGACGACGCGGTGCCACCGGTTGACGTACCGGCAGAGCCTGCGCCGGACACCAGCGCCCCGCAAAGCCCGCAATGACTCTGACTAAGGACTGCCTGTGACTGGCTTGTTTATAACCCTCGAAGGCCCGGAAGGCGCCGGCAAAAGCACCAACCGCGACCACCTGGCCGAGCGCCTGCGTGCTGCGGGCATCGAAGTGGTGTTGACCCGTGAGCCCGGCGGTACGCCGCTGGCCGAGCGCATCCGTGAAGTATTGCTGGCGCCGGGTGATGAGCCAATGAACCCGGATACCGAGCTGCTGCTGGTGTTCGCCGCCCGTGCCCAGCATTTGGCCGAGGTCATCCGACCGGCGCTGGCACGCGGCGCCGTGGTGATCTGCGACCGTTTCACTGACTCCACCTACGCCTACCAGGGCGGTGGTCGTGGGTTGTGCCCGGAACGTATCGCTGCCCTGGAAGCCTTCGTGCAGGGCGATCTGCGTCCAGACCTGACCCTGCTGTTCGACCTGCCGGTGGAAGTGGGGATGGCTCGCGCCAGTGCACGCGGCCGCCTGGATCGTTTCGAGCTGGAAGGCCAGGGGTTTTTCGACGCTGTGCGCACTGCATTCCTCGCGCGTGCCAAGGCGGAGCCTGCGCGTTATCACCTGCTCGATGCGGCTCAGCCGCTGGCGCAGGTGCAGCACGCCATCGATGCGCTATTGCCCACCCTGCTGGAGCGCGCCCGTGGCTGATGCCTATCCATGGCAGGACGGCCTGTGGCAACAATTGGCCGGCCGTGCCCAGCACGCCCACGCCTATTTGCTGCACGGCCCGACAGGCATCGGCAAGCGCGCCCTTGCCGAACGCTTGATGGCCAGCTTGTTGTGCCAGCGCCCGGTCAGCCTGGAGGCCTGCGGCGCATGCAAATCCTGCCTGCTGCTGAAGGCGGGTAGCCACCCTGACAACTATGTGCTGGAACCTGAGGAAGCGGACAAAGCGATCAAGGTCGACCAAGTACGCGACCTCGTCAGCTTCGTGGTGCAGACCGCGCAGATGGGCGGGCGCAAGGTGGTGCTGATCGAGCCGGTGGAGGCGATGAACATCAACGCCGCCAACGCCTTGCTCAAAAGCCTTGAAGAACCGTCCGGCAACACCGTGCTATTGCTGGTGAGCCATCAGTCCAGCCGCTTGTTGCCGACTATCCGCAGCCGTTGCGTGCAGCAGGCGTGCCCGTTGCCAAGCGAGGCCATGAGTCTGCAATGGCTGGCGCAGGCGCTGCCGGACTGCTCGGCAGAAGAGCGGGTCGAATTGCTGACCCTGGCCGCAGGCTCCCCACTGGCTGCGGTGAAGCTGCAGGCCCAGGGCGTGCGCGAGCAACGTGCACTGGTGGTGGACGGGGTGAAGAAGCTGATCAAACAGGAACTGTCCGCCACGCAATTGGCCGAAACTGCGTGGAAGGACATTCCCCTGTTGCTGCTGTTCGACTGGTTCTGCGACTGGTCCAGCCTGATCCTGCGCTACCAACTGACCCAGGACGAGAACGGCCTGGGCCTGCCGGACATGCGCAAGGTGGTGCAATACCTGGCGCAGAAAAGTGCCCAGGACAAGGTGTTGAGCATTCAGGACTGGATCCTCGCCCAGCGCCAGAAGGTGCTCGGCAAGGCCAACCTCAACCGCGTGCTCTTGCTCGAAGCGCTGCTGGTGCAGTGGGTCGGTCTGCTCGGCCGGCGTTAATTTCCGTGGCCAGCGGGTGTATCGTTGGCTAGACACGTTCCGTAACTCAAGTTGTAGAGACCCATGCTCGTAGATTCCCACTGTCACCTTGATCGACTCGACCTCGCTCAGCACGGCGGCTCCCTTGACGCCGCCCTTGAAGCTGCGCGCCAGCGCGGGGTAGGGCACTTCCTGTGCATCGGCGTCAGCGCCGAAAACGCCGCCGACGTCAAAGCCCTCGCCGATCGCTACGCCGACGTGGATTGTTCGGTGGGTATCCACCCGCTGGATCTCAAACCCGGCGAAGCACCGGCCCTGGACTGGCTGTTGGGCGAACTCAATCACCCGCGCGTCGTCGCCATTGGCGAAACCGGTCTGGATTACCACTACGAACCCGAAGCCGCCGACCTGCAGCAGGCCTCGTTCCGCCTGCACCTGCAGGCCGCGCAACAGACCGGCAAACCGGTGATCGTCCACACCCGTGGGGCTCGCGCCGATACCCTGGCGCTGTTGCGTGAAGCCGCGCTGCCCCAGGCGGGTGTATTGCATTGCTTTACCGAGGATTGGGAGATGGCCAAGGCCGCTCTGGATCTGGGCTTCTATATTTCCCTGTCGGGTATCGTTACCTTTCGCAATGCCGACGCGCTGCGTGATGTCGCCCGCCAGGTGCCTGCTGACCGGCTGCTGGTGGAAACCGACTCGCCGTACCTGGCGCCGATCCCCCATCGCGGCAAGCCGAACCTGCCCGAGTACGTGCGTGACGTGGCGGATTATCTGGCAATGCTGCGCGGTGAGTCCTACGAGCGCTTCGCCGAGCAGACCACTGAGAACTTCAGGCGTTTGTTTCCGCTGGCCCATGTGGCCTGCTGATCGCGCTCAAATCCCAGGCAAAAAAAACCCGGGTTCTGGGGGGTGAATCCGGGCTAAGACCATTAGGAGTAAAACAAGGGCACACAGTCCGTCGGTACCCAGGCCGACGCGTCACTTGGGGGAGATGTCGCGCCGACACTTGAAGTATTGATCACTATCGGATTCAGTCCAGTGTCGATTGGTCGTTTTTTAAACAGATTTGGAATACGCGCTCTTCGCTTGAGTTCTCATTGCACAGGATGCTCGGGTCGAGTGGTGCGTATTGTTTCTGACTGATATCGCCAAAATCGTTGGCGTATTGAAAGTAAAGTGCATAACGGGTTCACATAGGCGTTGCCCAACGACCGTTCAGTCGGGATAATCCCTCGCATCGGGTAAATCGTATCGCCACGTATCCATGGCGCGCGAAACCCTCCCTATTCCGACCTTTGCAGACCTCTTCCTCATGCATAAAGAACCCCGTAAGGTCCGTGAGTTTCGCCGCCGTGAGCAGGAAATTCTCGACACCGCACTCAAATTGTTCCTCGAACAAGGCGAAGACAGCGTCACCGTCGAGATGATCGCGGATGCCGTGGGTATCGGCAAAGGCACGATCTACAAGCACTTCAAGTCCAAGGCCGAGATTTACCTGCGCCTGATGCTCGACTACGAGCGCGACTTGAACGAGCTGCTGCATTCGGCCGATGTCGACAAGGACAAAGAAGCCTTGTCCCGAGCCTATTTCGAGTTCCGCATGCGCGACCCGCAGCGCTACCGCCTGTTTGACCGCCTGGAAGAAAAGGTCGTCAAAGGCCATCAAGTGCCGGAAATGGTCGAGGAACTGCACAAGATCCGCGCCTCGAACTTTGAACGCCTGACCTTGCTGATCAAGGGCCGTATCAGTGAAGGCAAGCTCGAAGACGTGCCGCCGTACTTCCACTACTGCGCCGCCTGGGCCTTGGTACATGGCGCCGTCGCGCTGTACCACTCGCCGTTCTGGAGCAATGTGCTGGAAGACCAGGAAGGCTTTTTTCAGTTCTTGATGGACATTGGCGTGCGCATGGGCAACAAGCGCAAACACAGCGCTGAGTTGCCGGGCCCTGAAAAAGCTGGCGAAGCGCCTGCTGCCTGAGTCATTCATCACGCTGATGGCTCAATGATTTTCTGCCAGGCGCAGTACCCTAGGAATATACTCAGGCAAGGATCTTGCTAAAAGCTGATTTATAAGTCAGCTTCTAGCACGCCCGAAATATCCTCTGCCGGAGTGGTTCATGATCGTTGATCGTCAAGGCAGGCGGTTTCGCAATTTGCGGATCAGCCTGACCTCCGCCTGCAATTACGCGTGTACCTACTGCGTGCCCAACGGCAAGCGGCTGGTGGCTGCCCAGGACGAACTCTCGGCCCAGGCGATGGCGCGAGGCGTGGCTTACCTGATCGAAGCGGCCGGCATCGATCGCCTGCGCATTACCGGTGGTGAGCCGCTGGTAAGTCCCAAGCTGGAAGCCTTCATGGGCGCCGTAGGGCAGATGGGGCTCAGCGATATCAGCCTGACCACCAACGGCCAGTTGCTGGCGCGCAAGCTGCCGCTGCTGGTGGACGCGGGCATCCGGCGCATCAACGTTTCCCTCGACACCCTGGACGCCGACGCTTTCCGCAGTATCGCCCGCGGTGGCGACCTGGCCACTGTGCTCGACGGTATGGACCAGGCCCGCGCGGCCGGGATCAAGATCAAGGTCAATATGGTGCCCCTGCGTGGCCAGAACCTGGACCAGGTGATGCCGTTGCTCGATTACTGCCTGGAGCGGGGCTACGAGCTGCGCTTTATCGAGTTGATGCGCATGGGGCACTTGGCGAAGGACTCCAACGCGTTCCTGCAGCAATTCGTCAGCCTGCAACAATTGCTCAGCCTGATCGGCGAACACCACGAATACCTGCAAGCCAATGCGCCCGTCGACGCCACGGCCGTGCGCTATGAAGTGCCGGGCAAGGGCTTCTTTGGCGTGATCGCCAATGAAAGCGTGCCGTTCTGCCGTACCTGCTCGCGCTTGCGCCTGTCCTCCACGGGCTGGTTGCACGGCTGCCTGTCGTCGAGCAACCGTCACTACGTCGGCGACCTGTTGGACCAGCCGCGCCACCAGGCACTACCGGCGTTGCAGGGGCTGTTGATGAAGGCCCTGGGCGACAAGCAGGAAGTAGCGTTCTCGGGCGGCGCGACGGTGATGAAGATCATTGGCGGCTGACGTCGAGCGCAAGTTATAAGCTGCAAGCTACAAGCCTGAAGCCTGCAGCTTGCAGTTGCTCCCCTGGCCCAGATTCTGCATCTCACGCCCATTCGCCGGTTTTCCGTCACCGGCTTCTGGAGGAATAGGATGCGTAGTCTGGTTTTGTTGCTGGCGTCGTTGGCGCTGAGTGGTTGCATGACCGTCAGCGATATGGCCGAAGGCACCCGCTATCAGATGAGCGACGCCGGCTTGCTCGACCACAGCGATACGCGCCGCACCGCGTCGGTCCGTGTGCAGCCGGATTCCTTCATCTTTATCGCCCAGGGCGCGTTCGTGCCGCCTGGCAGCGCGTATCCGCGACCGAACGTAGTAGCCGAGGAAGCCTTCAACGGCTTCGTCGAATATTTCCCCATGGTGCGTCGCTCCCGTCAGCCTGAAGGCCTTGAGCAGGCCATGGCCGAAGCGCGCGCGGCGGGGGCTCACTACTTGCTGTATTGCCGTTTTGCGGCAGCCGACGACCGTATCGGCAACGCCGATGAGTGGACCGACCAGCAAGCGCTGGACCGCCTTGGCCTGGACAGCGGCGTGATCCAAATCATGTTGATCGAGACCAGTACCCAGTATTTGATTGATACTGCACGTATTCGCAGTCGTGGCGGTTTACTGACGTTCCACGACAACTCGCCACAAGATCTGATCGCCCGGCCCCTGGCCCAGTACGCCCGGAACTTGCTGGGCATGAGTGATCAGTAAGCCTGAGGAGACCCCCATGACCGATACCGCCAAGGCCAACGACCTGTTGGCGCAACTGCCCAAAGGTAAAGGGCCGGCGCCGGTGCATCTGTGGAACCCGGATTTCTGCGGCCATATCGACATGCGCATCGCCCGTGACGGCACCTGGTTCTATCAGGGCACGCCTATCGGGCGCAAACCCATGGTCAAGTTGTTCTCCAACATCATCCGCCGCGATGGCGATGATTATTTCCTGGTGACGCCGGTGGAGAAGGTCGGCATCCGCGTCGATGACGCGCCCTTCGTAGCCGTCACGCTCGAGGTGCAAGGGCAGGGCGAAAGCCAGGTGCTTACGTTTACCACCAATGTCGACGAACAGATCGACGCCGGCCCTGAACACCCGCTGCGTGTGGTGATCGATCCGCTCACCGAGGAGCCGGCGCCTTACCTGCGGGTGCGCAGCAACCTCGAGGCCCTGGTGCACCGCAACGCGTTTTACCAATTGGTCGAGCTGGCCGTGAGCCGTCCGATCAATGGTCAAAACTGGCTTGGCGTATGGAGCAGCGGGGAGTTTTACCCGATTGGCCTGGAGCCCTGAGGCCGGTTTTCTGACTGTCCTGCAATAATTCGCTTGCTGGGAAGGTCGGCTTTCGGGTATCAATTTGTACATGATTAGACATGTTCGATTCGATAAGAAAAAACGCGTCGTTGACGAACTCATCCGCCGTATCGAGGGTGGGGTGATCGCCGACGGTTTCCTGTTGCCCGGTGAGCATCAACTGGCCGAAGAGTTTGCGGTCAGTCGTGGCACGCTGCGCGAAGCGCTGGCTGAGCTCAAGCGCCGCAACTACATCGCCACCCAAAGCGGTGTTGGCTCTATCGTCACGTTTGACGGCATGGGGCTCGACCAACGCCACGGTTGGGCCCAGGCCCTGGCGGACACCGGCGCGCAGGTGAGCACCGAGGTGTTGCGCTTCGAAGCGGTGACGCGCCCGGAGTTGGCCAGCCGTTTCGGCAGCGAACACTTCGTTGCCCTCGACCGCCTGCGACGCACGGCCGACGGTACGGCGGTGTCGCTGGAACGCTCGCTGATGCCTGCCACCGGAGACCTGGAAAGCCTGCCCCGCATCGGCCTGATCGACAATTCCCTGACCATCACCCTGGCGGCCTATGGCTATGTAGGCGCCGCAGGCGACCAATGGCTCGGCGCCGAGGCCCTGAGCGATGACGACGCACTGTTGCTCGGACATCCGGCCGGCACGGTATTTCTCAAGGCCTCGCGCACAACCTATGACCGTCGTGAGCGTTTCATGGAGCATGTTGAAAGCTTGCTCGACCCGCTGCACTTTCGTTTGCACCTGCAATTCGGGGCTTCCAAATGACTGCTGACATTCGCGCGCTTGGCGCTTTCTATGGCCTGGCCCTGGGCGATGCGCTGGGCATGCCCACCCAATCCTTGAGCCGTGAGCAAGTCCGGCAGCGTTTCGGTGCGATCACCGCCCTGCAAGACGCTGGCCCCGATCAGCCCATCGCGCCGAACATGCCCGCCGGTTCCATCACCGATGACACCGAACAGGCGATCCTGGTCGGTGAGTTGTTGGTGGAAGGCCACGGCACCATCGAACCCAGCGTGCTCGCCCGACGCCTGATCGACTGGGAAGCGGCCATGCGCGCCAAGGGCTCCCAGGATTTGCTCGGGCCGTCCACCAAGCGTGCGATCGACATGATTCTCGCCGGGCACACTCCGGAAGAATCCGGGCGCTACGGCACCACCAATGGCGCGGCCATGCGCATCACGCCGGTCGGCATCGCCGCCGATGTCAGTGACCCGGCCCGGTTTATCCAGGCGGTGATCCAGGCCTGCCAGGTCACCCATAACACCAGCCTGGGCATTGCCAGCGCGGCAGCAGTCGCGGCGGTGGTCTCGGCCGGCATCAACGGCGTCGACTTGGGCGAAGCGCTCAACATCGGCACACAGGTTGCGCAACAGGCCGAACACCACGGCCACTGGATAGCCGGCGGACGCATCGCCACCCGCATCAGTTGGGCCCGCACCCTGAGCGTCGGCAGCGGCGACAACGCGCTGTTCGCCGACTTGCTCTATGAATTGATCGGCACCTCCGTCGCGTCCCAGGAATCGGTGGTGGTGTCATTCGCCCTCGCGCAGCAAGTGGCGTCGGGAGACATGAACGCCTTCGAGGCGCTGTGCCTGGCCGCGAGCCTGGGGGGCGACACCGATACCATCGCCGCAATCCTCGGCGCCATGCTCGGTGCCTGTCTGGGCATGCAGTGCTGGCCGCACGCGCTGGTCGAGAAGGTCAAACGCGTGAATGGCCTGGACCTGCAACCGCTGGTGCAAAGTCTGCTCGCGTTGCGTTGAGTCATTGACGCGTTGCCACAACCACAACAATAAAGCATCAGGAGCCCCCACATGAGCAGCCCTTCTTCCGGCCAAGGCGCCGGGCAACTGGAAACGCGCGGCATCGAACCGGTCCCGGAAGACGAGTGCAACGGGCATCCGCTGCAGCTGTTCTGGGTATGGTTCGCGGCCAATATCAGCATCCTCGGCTTGCCGCTTGGCGCCACGCTGGTGGCGTTTCGTGGCCTGGCCATCTGGCAGGCGATCATCGTCGCGGTCCTCGGCGCTGCCGGTTCTTTTGCAGTGGTGGGCATCATTTCCGTCGCCGGTCGTCGTGGCCGTGCGCCTAGCCTGACCTTGTCCCGCGCCATCTTCGGCGTACGCGGCAATATCGGGCCGACCCTGGTGTCGCTGATGTCGCGCCTGGGCTGGGAAACGGTCAACACCACCACGGCCGCCTTCGTGTTGCTGTCGCTGTGCTCGATCCTGTTCGGTTCCCCGGTGGAAGCGAAAAGCGCGCCGTTGCTGACCCTGATCTTCATCGGCCTCTTCGTGCTGCTGACCCTGGCCGTTTCCGGCCTGGGCCATGCCACCTTGCTGGTGATCCAGAAATGGGCGACCTACGTGTTCGGCGCCCTGAATATCCTGGTGGGCGGCTTCCTCTGCGCCACCATCGACTGGAGCGCGGTGTTCAACGCCACCCCGGCGCCGCTGAGCGCCATGATCATCGGCGTCGGCACCATGGCGGCCGGCACCGGTATCGGCTGGGCCAACGCCGGTGCCGACATGTCGCGTTACCAGCATCGCAGCGTCAAGGCGGTGCGCCTGGTGGCCTCCGCCGCGTTCGGCGCGGGCATTCCGCTGGTGTTGCTGATCACCCTTGGTGGTCTGCTGTCGGTGGGTAACAACGACCTGGCGTCGGCCACGGACCCGATCATTGCGATCCGCGACATGCTGCCGACCTGGATGGCGGTGCCTTACTTGATCACCGCGTTCGGCGGGCTGCTGTTGTCGAACAACCTGTCGGTGTATTCCGCCGGCCTCACCACCCTGACCCTGGGCTTGAAGGTCAAGCGTGTGCATGCGGTGATCGTCGACATCGTGGCGATTTTTGCCGGCTCCATTTATTTCATGCTGATCGCCGACAGCTTCTACGGCCCGTTCATTACCTTCATCTCGTTGCTGGCGGTACCGATCACCGCCTGGGTGGGGATTTTCGTGGTCGACCTGATTCACCGTCACTACTACAGCCCCACGGATTTGCTGGATGTGAGCCCGAGCAGCGCCTACTGGTATCGCGGCGGTGTGGAGTGGCGCGCATTTGGCGCGTGGGCGTTGGCCATCGTGCTGGGGTTCAGCTTCACCACCATCGGCACCACTGCGGACAACATCTGGTTTGCCGGGCCGCTGTCCGACTCCTGGCTCGGCCATAACGGCCTCGGCTGGGTCGTCACCTTCCTGGTAGCCGGCGGGGTGTACGCAGTATTGGGCGGCGCGGCCGATCGGCGTGCGGCGTTAGTCGAGAGCCCTAATGTCTAGATTGCTGCACACCGGGCAGGTCATCGTCGACCTGGTCATGGCCCTCGATACCTTACCGGCGAGCGGTGGCGACGTGCTGGCCAGCTCTGCCAGCTTTGAAACGGGTGGCGGCTTTAACGTCATGGCTGCGGCGCGGCGCAATGGTCTGCCGGTGGTTTACCTGGGGCGGCACGGCAGCGGCCGGTTCGGTGACCTGGCCCGCGCTGCGATGCAGGCCGAAGGGATCGAAATGGCACTGCCGGCGAGCAGCGGCAAGGACACGGGTTTGTGCGTGGCCCTGACCGAGGCCACCACCGAGCGCACGTTCATTTCCCATCTGGGTGCCGAGGGTGAACTCAGTGCCGAAGACCTCGCCGGCATCATCCCGCGTGCCGACGATTACGTGTATGTCAGTGGTTACAGCCTGCTGCTTGAAGGCAAGGCGCAGCCACTGATCGACTGGTTGCTGGCGCTGTCGCGCAAGGTGATGGTGGTGTTCGATCCGGGCCCGCTGGTCAAGGCGCCGGACTCGGCCTTGATGCGCGCGTTGTTGCCGCGTATCGATATCTGGACCAGCAACGGCCCTGAAGCCCTGGCATTCACCGGGGCCAGGAAAATCGCCGCCGCGTTGCCCGAGTTGAGTCGACACCTGCCGGCCGAGACGCTGTTGGTGGTGCGCGATGGGCCGAATGGTTGCTGGGTCGGGCAGGTGGGCGATATCAAGCATGTGCCGGGTTTCAAGGTGCAGGCGGTGGACAGCAATGGCGCGGGGGATGCGCATGCGGGGGTGTTCATTGCCGGGTTGGCAAAGGGCTTGAAACCGGTTGAGGCGGCCCGTCGAGCGAATGCGGCAGCGGCGTTGGCGGTGACGCGCTGGGGGCCGGCGACATCCCCCGGCACCGCTGAAGTCGATGCACTGCTCACTGAATAAACACGAATCCAAATGTGGGAGGGGGCTTGCCCCCGATAGCGGTATGTCAGCCAGCTCATTTATCACTGACCCACTGCTATCGGGAGCAAGCCCCCTCCCACATTTGTTCGGTGTTTTTTTCAACCGGCCTTGCGTAGCGCTTCGATCAACTCATCCTTACGCATGGTCGAACGCCCGGGAATATCCTTGGCCCGCGCTTCTTTCATCAGGCTTTCCTTGGTTTGCGTGCCCAGCGACGCGCGGCTGCTGCGAGGCTGTCCCTCGCGACTGGCTGCTGCGCGCTTTGCCGAATCCTGGCGATCCTGTGCCTTCTTAGCCGGTGCTTTGCGTTTGCCGGATCCAGCCTTTTCGCCGCCGCCAGACTGCTTGTTGACGGTGGCCCAGGCACGGGCTTCGGCTTCTTCCTTGGACACGCCCTTGTGCTCATAACTGTCTTCGATATGAGCGGCCTTGCGTTTCTGTTCGGTGGTGTATTTGGCTTTGCTTCCACGAGGCATCGCTAAAACTCCTTCTGGCCCCAGCTGCGGGGCCAGACCAGAAATGAATCACTGAACGGATGGTTCTTCGAGCTTGCGCGCTTCTTCTACACCCGACGCGGTCAACTTGATCGGCAGGTTCAACGAATATTCACCGGCGTCGTCGGTGGTCACATGCCCATCCCTGATCAGCCCGCGGTCCTGCAAGTGCGCCAAGACACTGGCGACTTCTTTTTCGCCGCGGTAGTTGTCCAGCACCTCCTTGCCCAAGCCTTGCGGATGGGCATGCAGCAGGCGGGTGAGGACTTCTTTTTCAAGGTTTGTATCGACGTTCATGTGTACCTCTTCACTGGGAAATGATCGGGTGTTGATCGTGCCAGGGATGCATCAAGGCGCTGGTTGCTTCGGTGCGCCCGGCAGATTCGAGTCGTCGCCTTTATTGATCTTCGGCTCGTTGACCGAAGGGCCCATTTTGCCGTTACCGACGGCGGCAGGTGCCTGGCGCTGGGTATCGTGACCCTGAGTGCGAGGGTCGGCGCCGTTGGTGTTGTCGATGATCGCGCCGCCATTGGTGTCCAGGCCTGTGCCCATGGAATCCTGGGATTCCTGGGTGGCAGGGCTTGGTGGGGAGCCGACTGGGTCCGTCGTGCCGGTGGACGAAGTCGCGGCAATAGCGCTCAGCGACGCTGCAGACAACAGGCCGGTGAGAGCGAGGGCAGCCAATTTGGAATTTTTCATGAGGGTGTCTCCATATGATTGATGTCCTTACCCTGTATTGGTCAGCCCCAAATTGCGGTTCGTGCCTTGATGGCGACGAACGGTCTTGCGTGACCTGTAAGATTTTGTGTGCCCACCACATGGAAAATGCGCTGCAATCGGTCATCAAAGCGTCTTAGTATGTGGGCTTTGAACTTGCCCAAGGCGCACCCATGACCATCGAGATTCGCCCCGCCGTACCCAGCGATGCTGCGCAGATTCTGACCTTCATCACGGAACTGGCCGAGTATGAAAAAGCCCGGCACGAAGTGATCGCCAGCGTGGTGGATATAGAGCGCAGCCTGTTCAGTGAGGGCGCCACCGCCCACGGCCTGATCTGCTTGCGCGACGGCTTGCCGATTGGCTTTGCGGTGTTCTTTTTCAGTTATTCCACTTGGCTGGGCAGCAACTGTCTGTACCTGGAAGACCTTTATATCAACCCCGAACAACGTGGCGGCGGGGCGGGCAAGAAGTTGCTGCGCCACCTCGCCAAGATCGCCTGCGACAACGGCTGTGGCCGCTTCGAATGGAGCGTGCTGGACTGGAACGAGCCGGCGATTGCCTTCTACAAATCCATTGGCGCGCAGCCCCAGGAAGAATGGGTGCGCTATCGCATGGAAGGCGATGCGCTAAGGGATTTCGCCCAAGGCTGACAGGCGCCCCGGAGCCGGCCATTCATGGCCGGCTTTTTAATGTGTTTACTCACATTGTGGGACGTAAATTTATATATTGAGATATTTCAAGGTCTGGGTTTATAGTCGCCTGCATCAGCACTCACTGCCAAAAATAAAACAGGTGAAGCGATGCAGGCACAACCGTTGTCCTTACCCGCCGTGCCCGAGCCGACTTACGGCGAGCGCCTCAAGCACAAGGTGGTGATCATCACCGGCGCCGCACAAGGCATTGGCGAGGCAATCGTCGCCTGCTTCCAGGCGCAGCAGGCGCGGTTGGTGATCGCGGATATCCAGGCGGACAAAGTCGAAAAAGTCGCGGCCCATTGGCGCGAGCGTGGCGCCGAGATTGTCGCGCAGGCCGTCGATATCACCTCCAAGGAGCAATGGCAGGCGCTGGTCAATGTGGCCATCGAGCGCTACGGCCGTGTGGACGTGCTGGTCAACTGCGCCGGGGTCAATGTGTTTCGCGACCCGCTGGAAATGACCGACGAAGACTGGCGCCGCTGCTTCGCCATTGACCTTGACGGCGCCTGGTACGGTTGTCGCTCGGTGCTGCCGCACATGATCGAGCAGGGCATCGGCAACATCATCAACATTGCTTCTACCCATTCCAGCCACATCATTCCCGGCTGCTTTCCTTACCCTGTCGCCAAGCACGGCCTGCTCGGCCTTACCCGCGCCCTGGGCATCGAATACGCGCCCAAGGGTATTCGCGTGAATGCCATTGCACCGGGCTATATCGAAACCCAGCTCAACGTCGACTACTGGAACGGGTTCCTTGACCCCTCTGCGGAGCGTCAGCGTGCGTTCGACCTGCACCCGCCCAAGCGTATCGGCCAGCCCATCGAGGTGGCGATGACCGCGCTGTTTCTGGCGACCGACGAGGCGCCCTTTATCAATGCCACCTGCCTGATGATTGATGGCGGGCGGTCGGTGATGTACCACGACTAAAGCGTTTTCCAATAACAACAATGAGGTGGTCCATGTTCAAGAAAACACTCGGCGCTGTGGCGCTTGCGATGGCGTTCAGTGGGTTCGTATCCGCTGAGGAAGTGAAGATCGGTTTTCTGGTCAAACAGGCCGAAGAACCCTGGTTCCAGACTGAATGGGCCTTCGCCGAAAAAGCCGGCAAGGAACACGGCTTTACCGTGATCAAGATCGCCGTGCCGGACGGTGAAAAAACCCTTTCGGCCATCGACAGCCTGGCCGCCAACGGCGCCAAGGGCTTTGTGATTTGCCCGCCGGACGTGTCCCTGGGCCCGGCCATCGTCGCCAAGGCCAAGGTCAACGGCTTGAAAGTAATGGCCGTGGACGACCGCTTCGTCGATGCCAAGGGCAACTTCATGGAGGACGTGCCGTACCTGGGCATGGCCGCCTTCGAAGTGGGCCAGAAGCAGGGCGCCGCCATGGCCGCTGAAGCGAAAAAACGCGGTTGGGACTGGAAGGACACCTATGCGGTGATCAACACTTTCAACGAACTCGACACCGGCAAGAAACGCACCGACGGCTCGATCAAATCCCTGGAAGAAGCCGGCATTCCCAAGGACCATATCCTGACCGCCGCGCTGAAAACCCTCGACGTGCCAGGCAGCATGGACGCCACCAACTCGGCGCTGGTCAAGCTGCCCAGCGGCGCGAAAAACCTGATCATCGGCGGCATGAACGACAACACCGTGCTGGGCGGCGTACGCGCTACCGAAAGCGCCGGCTTCAAGGCCGCCAACGTGATCGGTATCGGCATCAATGGCACCGACGCCATCGGCGAATTGAAGAAAGCCGACAGCGGCTTCTTCGGCTCGATGCTGCCCAGCCCGCATATCGAGGGCTACAACACCGCGTTGGCGATGTACGAGTGGGTCACCACCGGCAAGGAGCCGGCTAAATACACCGCCATGGACGAAGTGACCTTGATCACCCGCGCCAACTTCCAGGAAGAACTGACCAAAATCGGCCTCTGGAAATGACCGGCGCGGCCTTGCGTTTCAACGGCATCGGCAAGGAGTTTCCCGGTGTGAAAGCCCTGGCGCAGATCAGCTTTGAAGCGCGGCCGCACTCGGTGCATGCGCTGATGGGCGAGAACGGCGCGGGCAAGTCGACGCTGCTGAAGATCCTCGGCGGCGCCTATATCCCCAGCAGTGGCACGCTGCAGATTGGCGAGCAGACCATGGCGTTCAAGAGCGCCGCCGACAGCATTGCCAGCGGCGTCGCGGTGATCCACCAGGAGCTGCACCTGGTGCCGGAAATGACCGTGGCCGAAAACCTCTTCCTCGGGCATATGCCGTCGCGCTTTGGTGTGGTCAACGGTGGTTTGCTGCGCCAGCAGGCGCTGGCGTGTCTCAAGGGCCTGGCCGATGAAATCGACCCCCAGGAGAAGCTGGGTCGCCTGTCCCTGGGCCAGCGCCAACTGGTGGAAATCGCCAAGGCGCTGTCCCGTGGCGCCCATGTGATCGCCTTCGACGAGCCGACCAGCAGTTTGTCTGCCCGCGAAATCGATCGGTTGATGGCGATCATCACGCGCCTGCGCGATGAAGGTAAAGTGGTGCTGTACGTGTCGCATCGCATGGAAGAAGTGTTCCGCATCTGCGACGCGGTGACGGTATTCAAGGATGGCCGCTTTGTGCGCACCTTCGACGACATGGGCACATTGACCCACGACCAGTTGGTGACCTGCATGGTCGGCCGCGATATTCAGGACATCTACGACTACCGGCCACGGCAGCAGGGCGACGTCGCGCTCAAGGTCGACGGCCTGCTCGGGCCGGGCTTGCGTGAACCGGTGAGTTTCCAGGTGCACAAGGGCGAGATTCTCGGCCTGTTTGGCTTGGTCGGCGCAGGGCGTACCGAACTGCTGCGCCTGCTCAGCGGCCTTGAACGCAAGACGGCGGGGCAGCTGGAACTCTGCGGAGAAAACCTGCGCCTGCGCTCCCCGCGCGATGCCATCGCCGGTGGTGTACTGCTGTGCCCTGAGGACCGCAAAAAGGAGGGCATCATTCCGCTGGCCAGTGTCGCCGAGAACATCAACATCAGTGCCCGTGGCGCCCACGCGGCATTTGGCTGGCTGTTGCGCGATCACTGGGAAAAGGGCAACGCCGACACGCAGATCAAGGCGCTCAGGGTGAAAACGCCGAACGCCGAGCAGAAGATCATGTACCTGTCCGGCGGCAACCAACAAAAGGCCATTCTCGGCCGCTGGTTGTCGATGCCGATGAAAGTGCTGCTGCTGGACGAGCCCACTCGCGGTATCGACATCGGCGCCAAGTCGGAGATCTATCAGATCATTCACAACCTCGCGGCGCAGGGCATTGCGGTGATCGTGGTGTCCAGCGACCTGATGGAAGTGATGGGCATCTCCGACCGCATCCTGGTGATGAGCGAAGGCACCCTCACCGGCGAGCTACCCCGCGAACAGGCGGATGAAGCACGGCTGTTGCAACTGGCACTCCCGCGTACGCGGGCTTGAAGAATTCGAGGGTACGGGTATGTCTGAGGTAAAAACTGCAAAAGGCTTCTGGCCGGGTTTCAACCAGCGCAAATTCCTGGATGACTGGGTAATGCTATTGGCGGCGCTGGGCATCTTTGTGCTCAGCGCGCTGTTTATCGACAACTTCCTGTCGCCGCTGAACATGCGCGGGCTGGGCCTGGCGATTTCAACCGTGGGTATCGCCGCGTGCACCATGCTGTTCTGCCTGGCCTCGGGGCACTTCGACTTGTCGGTGGGCTCGGTGATCGCCTGCGCCGGCGTGGTGGCGGGGATCGTGATTCGAGATACCGACAGCGTGGTGCTCGGCGTGTCAGCGGCTTTGGCCATGGGCCTGCTGGTGGGGCTGATCAACGGCATTGTCATCGCCAAGCTGCGCATCAACGCGCTGATCACCACCCTGGCGACCATGCAGATTGTGCGCGGCCTGGCCTACATCTTCTCCAACGGCAAGGCGGTGGGGGTGATGGACGAGCGCTTTTTTGTGTTCGGCAACGGCCAACTGATGGGCGTGCCGGTGCCGATCATCATTACCGTGTTGTGTTTTGTGTTCTTTGGCTGGCTGCTCAACTACACCACCTATGGGCGCAACACCATGGCAATTGGCGGCAACCAGGAAGCGGCGCTGCTGGCCGGGGTCAACGTTGACCGTACCAAGATCATCATTTTTGCCGTGCACGGTCTTATCGGCGCACTGGCCGGGGTGATTCTGGCCTCGCGCATGACCTCGGGCCAGCCGATGATCGGCCAGGGTTTCGAGCTGACGGTGATATCGGCGTGCGTGCTGGGCGGGGTGTCGCTGAGCGGCGGTATTGGCATGATCCGCCATGTGATTGCCGGGGTGTTGATTCTGGCGATCATCGAGAATGCGATGAACCTGAAAAACATCGACACGTTTTACCAGTACGTGATTCGGGGTTCGATCCTGTTGCTGGCGGTGATCATCGACCGCATGAAGCAACGCTGATTAAAAGTCGGATGAGGACTAAATGTGGGAGGGGGCTTGCTCCCGATAGCGGTGTGCCATTCAGCACATTTGCTTCTGAAGCACCGCCATCGGGAGCAAGCCCCCTCCCACATTTTGATCTCCACTGTATTGAAGATCGGTATTTGCCATAATGTCCCCGCTTTCATACCTATAGGCCCGATATGCTGGAAAACCCCCACACCCCCGTCAAAGACACCGCCCCCACCGGCACCCAGACCCTGCTGCGCGGACTGGGCGTGGTGCAAGCGGTGGCGGCGGGCGCGCGGGATCTCAAGGAGATCGCCCGGCGCATCGGCACCACCCGCAGTACCACGCACCGCCTGGCCAGTTGCCTGGTGGAGGAGCGTTACCTGCGCGTGGTGCCGCAAGTCGGTTACCTGCTGGGGCCGAAGCTGATCGAGTTGGGCTTCCAGGCCCGCGAAGAACTGCCCTTGGTCAACCTGGCGGTGCCTTACCTGGACGAGTTGTCAGCCCTCACCGGCGACACCATCCACCTGGCGATTCGCGAATACGACGAGGTGCTCTACCTGCACAAGAATCCCGGCCGTAACGGACCGGAAATGCGCTCGCGGGTGGGCCATCGCATGCCACTGGCACGCACCGGCATCGGCAAGGCGTTGATGTTGGATGACGGCGTGGAAGAGTGGCAGCGCCTGTACCACGTCAGCTTGCCGGCGGGGGGCAAGAACCTGCAGTGGCCGCAGCACCCCGAGCAATCCTGGGCGCAGTTCGAGCAGCGCATGCATGAATACGTGGTGGGCGGTTATGCGTTCGATCTGGAAGACAACGAACCGTCGATCCGTTGCGTCGCGGCACCGGTGCGCGATGCCAGCCGGCGAATCGTCGCCGGCATCAGCATCGCCAGTACCGTGCCCTACATGCCGCTGGAGAAAATGGCCGAGCTGATCCCTGTGATCAAACAGGTCGCGGCTCGGCTCTCGGCGGAACTGGGCGCGAAAGCCTGATCAGGCCTTCAGGGTCGCCATGTCGATGACGAAGCGATACTTCACATCACCGGCGATCATCCGCGTGTAAGCCTCGTTGATCTGGCGGATGTCGAGCATCTCGATGTCGCAGGTGATCCCATGCTCGGCGCAGAAATCCAGGACTTCCTGGGTTTCGGCAATGCCGCCGATCAGCGAGCCGGCCAGCACTTTGCGGCCCAATACCAGTTTGGCGGCATTGACGGGCGGGTCTACCGGCTCGATCAAGCCGACCAGGATATGCACGCCGTCAAAGCGTAGTACATCGAGGTAGGGGTTCAGGTCGTGCTGCACCGGAATGGTGTCGAGCAGGAAGTCGAAATGCCCGGCGGCGGCTTTCATCTGCTCGGCATCGGTGGACACGATCACATGGTCGGCACCCTGGCGACGGCCTTCTTCGGCTTTGCTCGCCGAGCGTGTGAACAGTGTCACTTCGGCGCCCATGGCCTTGGCGAACTTGATGCCCATATGGCCCAGGCCGCCCATGCCGAGGATCCCGACCTTATCGCCGGCTTTGACGCCGTAGTGCTTGAGCGGCGAGTACGTGGTGATGCCCGCGCAGAGAATCGGCGCAGCGCTGGCCAGGTCGAGCTTGGCCGGGATCTTCACCACGAAGTGCTCGCTGACCACGATGCTGTCGGAGTAACCGCCCATGGTGTTGCTGCCGTCCACGCGGTCCGGGGTGGCGTAGGTCATGGTCGGGCCTTCGAGGCAGTATTGCTCGAGGTCCGATTGGCAGGCTTCGCAGTGGCGGCATGAGTCGACCATGCAACCCACGCCGACCAGATCACCGACCTTGTGCGCGGTAACACTGGCGCCGACGGCGGTGACTTTGCCGACGATCTCGTGGCCGGGCATCAATGGGTAAACGGCAATGCCCCATTCGTTGCGCGCCTGGTGGATATCGGAGTGGCACACGCCGCAGTAGAGAATCTCGATAGCCACGTCATCGGCACGCGGGCTGCGGCGCTCGAACGACATGGGGGCGAGGGGAGTAGTGGCCGACTGGGCGGCGTAACCGATGGCGGTGTACATGGAGAAACCTCGCAAAAAGCAATGAACAGTGAGGCGGGCCATTCTCCCTGCCGACCGAATCAGCGGCCATGGCGATTGCTCCGAGTCTTATGCCTAAAGCTCTGGAGGAGCAGCGAAAAGCCGCAAGCGACAAGCTGCAAGTTATAAACTGTACGCGCTTGCAGCTTGCAGCTTGCAGCTTGCAGCTCGCTGGCGCTCAAACCTAAGCCCTCCCGAGAACCGCTTTTATGCTGCTGACCCGCCATCTCGACGCTAACGCCACCCTGGTTTCCTTGATCGAGGGGCTTGCCTCCCGCGACGGCTTTTCGCCGACTCATTTGCCTGGCGTAAAGGTGTTGCGTGCCAGTTGCGACGTGGCGCGTGGGCCGCAGATCTATGAGCCGAGCCTGATGTTCGTGGCTCAGGGCAGCAAGGTCGCCTATCTGGGCCCGCGTACGCTGGAGTACGGCGCCGGTCACTACCTGATCCAGGCCATGCCGGTGCCGTTCGAGTGCGAGACCTTTGCCATGGCCCCCGGGGCGCCTTTGCTCGGCGTGACGGTGGGCATTGATCGCGTGGTGCTGGGGGAATTGGTCATGGCGATGGGCATGCAAGCCGGACCGCCGCCGGCGGCGCAGACCCTGGAATCGATGAGTTCGGTGGTGCTCGATGACGCCATGCGCGGGTGCGTCGAACGGCTGTTGCAGTGCCTGCACGATCCGCTGGAGAGCCGGATCATGGGCCCGGCGCGGGTGCGCGAATTATTGTTCACGGCGTTGCGTGGGCCCCAGGCCGATGTGTTGCGTGCGTTGGTGGAACAGCAGGGGCAGTTTTCGCGCATCGCCACGTCATTGAATCACCTGCATGCCCATTACGCCGAGCCGCTGAACATCGAGACGTTGGCCGGTTATGCGCACATGAGTGCATCGACCTTTCACGAACACTTCAAGCGCTGCACGCTGTTGTCGCCGGTGCAGTATCTCAAGCGCTTGCGGCTATTGAAGGCCCAGCAACTGCTGCTGGTGGAGGGGGTGAGCGTGGCGCAGGCGGCGCATGGCGTGGGGTATCAGAGTACGTCGCAGTTCAGTCGCGAGTACAAACGCTACTTCCTGCGCAACCCCGGCGAAGAGCGGGCTGCATAGAGCTTGCTGACTTCATGGGATCAAAATGTGGGAGGGGGCTTGCCCCCGATAGCGGTGCATCAGTCAGCCAAATTGTGACTGACCCACCGCCATCGGGAGCAAGCCCCCTCCCACATTTTTAATTGATGCTGGCCATAAAAAAGGCTCCCACTTGGGGAGCCTCGTTTTGGCTTACATATTCGGGTAAGTCGGCCCACCCGCACCTTCCGGTGTCACCCAGGTGATGTTCTGCGAAGGGTCCTTGATGTCACAGGTCTTGCAGTGCACGCAGTTCTGGGCGTTGATCTGGAAGCGTTTCTCGCCGTCTTCTTTAGTCACGACTTCATACACGCCGGCCGGGCAGTAGCGCTGCGCCGGTTCATCGTAGAGCGGCAGGTTGGTGCCGATCGGGATGCTCGGGTCCTTGAGTTTCAGGTGGCACGGCTGTTCTTCTTCGTGGTTGGTACCGGAGATGAACACCGAGCTCAGCTTGTCGAAGCTCAGCTTGCCGTCGGGTTTGGGGTAGTCGATCTTCTGGCTGTCTTTGGCCAGCTTGAGGCAGGCGTAGTCCGGCTTGGTATCGTGCAGCGTGAAAGGGAGCTTGCCGCCGAAAATGTTCTGGTCGAGCCAGTTGAACCCGCCGCCGACGATGGCGCCGAACTTGTGCACGGCCGGGCCGAAGTTGCGGCTGGCGAACAATTCTTCGTACAGCCAGCTGGCTTTGAAGCTGTCGACATACGCGGTCAGTTCATCACCGCCTTCGGATTCGGCAAACAGGCGGTCGGCCACGGCGTCGGCGGCGAGCATGCCGGACTTCATCGCGGTGTGGCTGCCTTTGATCTTGGCGAAGTTCAGGGTGCCGAGGTCGCAGCCGATCAGCGCGCCGCCTTTGAAGATCATCTTCGGCAGCGAATTCAGGCCGCCTTTGGCGATAGCGCGAGCGCCGTAGCTGACACGCTTGCCGCCTTCCAGGTATTGGGCCAGCACCGGATGATGCTTGAGGCGCTGGAATTCATCGAACGGCGACAGGAAAGTGTTGCTGTAGGACAGGTCGACGATCAGGCCGACCACCACCTGATTGTTTTCCAGGTGATAAAGGAACGAGCCACCGGTGTTCTCGTTGCCCATGATATCCAGCGGCCAACCGGCGGTGTGCACCACCAGGCCTGGCTGATGTTTGGCCGGGTCGATGTCCCAGATTTCCTTGAGACCGATGCCGTAATGCTGGGCGTCGGCGTCGCTGTCCAGGTTGAAACGCTGGATCAGTTGCTTGCCGATATGCCCGCGGCAGCCTTCGGCGAACAGCGTGTACTTGCCGCGCAATTCCATGCCCGGCGTGTACAGGCCTTCCTTGGGCTTGCCTTCGCGGTCGACGCCGAGGTCGCCGGTGATGATGCCACGCACCACGCCGTTTTCATCGAACAGCGCTTCCTGGGCGGCGAAGCCCGGGTAGATTTCCACGCCGAGGTTCTCGGCCTGCTGGGCGAGCCAGCGGCACAGGTTGCCCAGGGAGATGATGTAGTTGCCTTCGTTGTGCATGGTCTTGGGCACAAAGAAGTCCGGAACCTTGGTGGAGGTCTCGCTGCTGCGCAGTACATAGATGTCGTCACGCACCACGGGGGTGTTGAGCGGCGCGCCGAGAGCTTTCCAGTCCGGGAACAGTTCGTTCAGCGCGCGCGGTTCGAAGACCGCGCCAGAGAGGATGTGTGCACCCACTTCGGAGCCTTTCTCGACCACGCAGACGCTGATTTCCTTACCGGCTTCGGCGGCCTTCTGCTTCAGTCGGCAGGCGGCGGACAGGCCAGCCGGGCCAGCGCCAACGATGACCACGTCGAATTCCATGTATTCGCGTTCCACAGGCTATCTCCTACTCAAGGCTCAACAGGCTTTTTTTCTAATGGGTGGAGGTTCGGTACGGCCCTGCAGCAACGGCAAGACCCACCTTTCTCTCTAGGTGGCGCATTATATCTACACCACTGGCAGCGTCCAATACAAACGTTTGTTTGAATTGCCCGCAGCCTAGGTAAATCAAAGCAACGCGGCTTATGACTGACCATTTTGCCGTATTGACCAGAATAGGCGTTCCGGTCAATATACGGTCGGTTTTGCGCTTACCGTAGGCAGACTGCAGGTTTCAAGAGCACGTCCAAAAGCACCACAGGTGACGCGCGCCGTATGCTGGCGCGCAGTTTACACACTGCGATAAAGAATGACTTCTCAGTCACCCCTGACGAACGGTCATCATTTTCCCATCGCCGAGTCATCCGCTGACGTTTTTGGAGGTGCCCTTGTGTGCCGATGAGCATCAACCGCCAGGCTTGCCCAGGCGACTTTCTTTTCACCGGAGAGTAACGAGGAATCCATGAAGGTTCTTGTAGCTGTCAAACGCGTTGTCGATTACAACGTGAAAGTTCGCGTCAAGGCGGACAATTCCGGCGTCGACCTGGCTAACGTCAAGATGTCGATGAACCCATTCTGTGAAATCGCCGTGGAAGAAGCCGTACGCCTGAAAGAGAAGGGCGTGGCGACTGAGATCGTCGTGGTTTCCATCGGCCCGACCACTGCCCAGGAGCAGTTGCGTACCGCCCTGGCACTGGGCGCCGACCGCGCCATTCTGGTCGAGTCCGCTGAAGAGCTGACCTCCCTGGCCGTGGCCAAGTTGCTCAAGGCCGTTGTCGACAAGGAACAGCCTCAGTTGGTGATCCTTGGCAAACAAGCGATCGACAGCGACAACAACCAGACCGGCCAGATGCTGGCTGCACTGACCGGTTACGGCCAGGGCACCTTCGCTTCCAAAGTGGAAGTGAGCGGCGACAAGGTTGCCGTGACCCGTGAAATCGATGGCGGCGCGCAGACGGTTTCCCTGAACCTGCCGGCCATCGTCACCACCGACCTGCGTTTGAACGAGCCGCGCTATGCGTCCCTGCCAAACATCATGAAAGCCAAGAAGAAGCCTCTTGAAGTGCTGACTCCAGACGCTTTGGGCGTTTCCACCGCCTCTACCAACAAGACCATCAAGGTTGAAGCACCGGCTGCACGCAGCGCGGGCATCAAGGTCAAGTCGGTGGCTGAACTGGTCGAGAAACTTAAAAACGAAGCGAAGGTGATCTGATAATGACTATCCTCGTAATCGCCGAACACGATAACAAGATGCTGGCTCCGGCCACCCTGAACACCGTTGCTGCTGCTGCCAAGATTGGCGGTGATATTCATGTACTCGTAGCCGGCCAAGGCGCGGGTCCAGTCGCTGAGGCAGCCGCGAAAATCGCTGGCGTGAGCAAAGTGCTCAATGCAGACAACGCCGCCTACGCGCATCAGCTACCGGAAAACGTTGCCCCTCTGGTTGCAGAGCTGGGCGCTGGCTACAGCCACATCCTGGCCGCCGCCACGTCCAACGGCAAAAACATCCTGCCTCGCGTTGCTGCGCAACTGGACGTTGACCAGATCTCCGAGATCATCTCGGTTGAAAGCGCCGACACCTTCAAGCGTCCGATCTACGCCGGTAACGCCATCGCTACCGTACAGTCCAACGCTGCGGTCAAAGTCATCACCGTACGCGCCACCGGGTTCGACCCGGTTGCCGCTGAAGGTGGTTCGGCTGCCGTTGAAGCCGTTGCCGCAGCCCACGACGCTGGCACTTCCAGCTTTGTCGGCGAAGAGCTGGCCAAGTCGGATCGCCCAGAGCTGACGGCTGCCAAGATCGTCGTTTCCGGCGGTCGTGGCATGCAGAACGGTGACAACTTCAAGCACCTGTATGCCCTGGCCGACAAGCTTGGCGCAGCGGTCGGCGCCTCGCGCGCGGCTGTCGACGCAGGTTTCGTACCCAACGACATGCAGGTCGGCCAGACCGGCAAGATCGTTGCGCCGCAGCTGTACATCGCTGTCGGTATCTCCGGCGCGATCCAGCATTTGGCCGGTATGAAAGACTCCAAGGTGATCGTTGCGATCAACAAGGACGAAGAAGCACCGATCTTCCAGGTAGCTGATTACGGCCTGGTGGCGGACTTGTTCGAAGCCATCCCCGAGTTGGAGAAGCTGGTCTAATCCAGTCGCTTCACTTATAAAGAGCCCGGTCTTGTGACCGGGTTTTTTTTGACGTGTGGGAGCACCTCGCCATGCAATTGCGTCCTTTGATCTTGCTGGGTCTTGTGCTGCTGCCGACGTTGTCGCTGGCGGCGGGCAAATGCGAGCGCCTGGTGATCACCGGCAGCCCGGATGCACCGCCGTTGCTGTGGCGCGACCCGCAGGACCCGACCCACCTGATCGGCGCCACCGCCGATGTGCTGCAACAGGTGGCCACAGACCTCGGCCTGAAAATCGACCTGCTTTACGGCGGCAAACGCTCCCTGGCTCTGGATGAAGTGCGCAGTGGACGCATGGATATGCTCGCCGATGCGCCGTTGAACCTCGGCGAGTTGCAAACCCTCGACTACATACACCCGGCCTTGATGCAGATCGATTACCTGGTCTGGACGCGCAAGGACTCGTCTTTGGTCTATAGCATCGCTGCCGACTTGCAGGGCCACAAGGGGGCCGTATCGGAGCGCGCGCGCTTGAGTGCGGGGTTCGAAACCGTTGCCAGCCAGCAATTGACCCTGCAGCGTCTGCCTGGCCTGACGCCGGCATTCCAGAAACTGTTGCTGGGAGAGGTGGACTATGTGCTCGCCAGCCGCTATTCCGGCATGGCCATGGCCCAGACCCTGGGCATGAGCGATGACCTGGTGGCGCGCGACATTCCGATCGACCAGCCTGGCCTGTACCTGGCGATTTCCCACAATTCCGCCTGCAATGATCCGTGGCTGCGCGGACAGCTGGCCAAAAAGATGACAGAATTGCCCGCGTCCGGTGTGGCGGAAACCGCGTTGCAGCGCAATCTCGAGCGCTGGAAGGCGCAATTGCAACAACCCGTCGGCACCCCAACAAAGTAGGGATTTTCAGTGACTCTTCGACCTCTTTTCGCGGCCCTTGCCGTTGTCGCTCTGGCGGGATGCGCCACCGATCCTGCGCCGACCGAACAAATGCGCCTGACCCAGCAAGCCCTGGAACAAGCCACAGCGGTCGGTGCCAATGCCGATGAATCGGCCGAGCTGAAACAAGCCGAAGACAAATTTGCCAGAGCCAGGGCCGACATGGCCGACCAGTCCTACAAACACGCGCGTATGCGGGCCGAACAGGCTGAGCTGGATGCGCGCCTGGCTGAGGCCAAGGTGCTGACCGGCAAGAGCCAGGAGCAATTGAACGTGGTCAACACCCGCATCGCCCGCCTGCGCAAGCAGTTGCAGCTGGGAGAAGCCCAATGAGCCCGACGATGCGTGGTTTGAGCGCTGTATTGCTGCTGAGCAGCGTAGCGTTGGGCGGTTGCGCCAGCCAGCCCACTGGCGAGCAGGCACTGCAACAGGCCAGCAGTGACTTTCAGCGGGTCAAGGAAGACGCCAATGTATTGCGTTTCGCGCCCAAGGATGTGATCCGCGCCGGTGAGTCCCTGGCGCGTGCCGATCGCCTGTCCAGCTACTGGGGCAGCGGCGCCGACGTGGTGCATTACGCCTACCTGAGCCAACGCTACAGTGCCATTGCCCGAGAACATACCGAGCAAGGGCTTAACGCCGAGCGCCTGGCCAAACTCGAGTTGGAGCGTCAACGCCTGCAACTGGCCTTGCGTGAGAGCAAGCTGGCCAGCGTGCAACAGCAGGGCAAGTGGGTCGAACAGCAAATCGCCAGCCTGACCACCCAGACCGACCGTGGCCTGGTGATGACTCTGGGCGACGTACTGTTCGATACCGGCGAAGCCGAGTTGCAGAACTCGGCCAACCGCACGGTGTTGAAGATTGTGCAGTTCCTGCAACTGAACCCCAGGCGCAAGGTGCGCATCGAGGGCTACACCGACAACACCGGGGGCGAGCACGACAACCTGACTCTGTCCCATGACCGCGCGCAATCGGTGGCAGACGTGCTGATTGACCTGGGCATCGACGAAAAACGCATTCAGGTTGAAGGGTATGGCGACAAATACCCCGTGGAGGCCAATGCGTCCGAACGTGGCCGCGCGCAGAACCGCCGCGTGGAAATTGTGTTCTCCGACGAAAAAGGCCAACTCGGCGCCGCTCGCTGAAGTCTGGCGCAACTCAAAATGTGGGAGGGGGCTTGCCCCCGATGGCGGAGTGTCAGTCACTGAAGTGTTGACTGAACTACTGCCATCGGGGGCAAGCCCCCTCCCACATTTTTTTGTAGACACCTGAAAATTCTATTCACGACCCCTACAGTTTTTTCTGTCACTCCTTCCCGCGCTCGACTATTGTGGCAACTGTCCCCGTACACTTCTAAACTGTGCCGGTATGTTTCACACAAAAATAAAATACCCGTGAAATCGAGTGCTGCGTCATGACCAATCTGTTGCTCTACCAACGTATCGCCCAGCAACTGGCTGAGGATATTCGGCGTGGTGTTTATCAGCCGGGGGAGCGTGTGCCTTCGGTGCGCAAGATGAGCTCCCAGCTCAACGTGAGCCATGCCACGGTGCTGCAGGCCTACGCCAACCTGGAAGACCAGGGGCTGATCCGGGCGCGGCCGCAGTCGGGCTATTACGTGCACCAGACGCCAGCACTCACGGCGCCAACGCCGGACATCGCGCGGGTTGAACGCCCAGGGTTGGTCACCCGCAGCAGCATCATCCAGCAAGTGCTGGTCGAGTCGCGCCGTGAAGGCGTATTCCCGTTGGGCGCGGCGGTGCCGAGCGTGGATTACCTGCCGGTACGGGCGTTGCACCAGCAGTTGGCCAAGGTCACGCGCTTCCAGAGCCCGCGTGCATTCAGTTACATGTTCAGCCCCGGTTTCGAACCGCTGCGCCGCCAGGTGGCGATTCGCATGCGCGATGCCGGCGTGGTGGTGGACCCGTCCGAAGTGGTGATTACCCACGGCTGCGTCGACGCGTTGCAAATGTCGCTGCGCGTGCTGACGCGTCCCGGTGACCTGATTGCCGCTGAGTCACCGACCTACTACGGCTTGCTGCAACTGGCCGACCTGCTCGGCCTCAAGGTCATCGAGATTCCCAGCGACCCGGCCACCGGCATGAGCCTGGAGGCCCTGCAACTGGCCGCCAACCAGTGGTCGATCAAGGCGCTGGTATTGACCACGCGCCTGAGCAACCCCTTGGGCGGCACGATGCCCGAAGAGCGGCAGAAACAGTTGCTGCGCCTGGCTTCGGATTTCGATATTCAAATTGTCGAGGATGATATCTACGGCGAGCTGATGTTCGAACTGGGCCGCACCAAGGCTTTGAAAGCCTATGACCGTCTTGACCGGGTCATCTATTGCTCGAGTTTTTCCAAGACTTTATCCCCCGGCGTGCGCATCGGTTGGATGATTGCCGGTAAGTACCAGCAGGAAATCCAGCGTTTGCAGATGTTCAGCACCCACTCCGCGTGCAGCGTCACACAGATGGGCGTTGCGGCGTACCTGGAAAACGGTGGTTACGACCGGCACCTGCGTTACATTCGCCAGGAATACCGCAAAAACCTCAGCGCTTTCCAGCTGGCGGTGCAGCAATATTTCCCCGAAGGTACCCAGATGACCCGTCCGACCGGCGGCTTCATTTTGTGGGTCAGTTTGCCCGGACGGGTCAATACCCAGGAACTGCATGTGCGTGCCCTGCAACAGGGCATCAGTATCGCTCCGGGGCTGATCTTCAGTAATACGGAACAGTTCAACCACTGTATCCGTCTCAATTGCGGCACCCCGTGGAACCGCGAGGCAGAGCGTGCGCTGATGACCCTGGGGATGCTTGCCAGCCAATTATGCCAGGAGACGGCGGCGGGCCTTTGAGGGGCATAAAAGGGGACAACATTGATCTCTGTGCTTGTCATGCCACGCACAACAAGCGAGCATATGGCCTTCTGCCGTTAATGCTGTTGGCGATATGACCTCTATTTTTCGCGCTGTCTGGATGGTTGGCTGGTTAAGTCTCTGCAACGTTGGCACTGCGCTGGCGGCCGCGTCTGTGACGGACACCAAGCCTGCTGCAAGCGCCGAACAGAAGACCGCTGCGAAAAAACCGGCAGCGCAGGCGAAGAAAAAAACCGCCAAGGTAAAGAAGCGCGCACCGATTGCGAGCAAGTCCAAGTCCGCCCACGAAGTCGCCCAGACCAAGCTGCCACCGGCACAGTTGGACCTGTCCCTGCCCTCGGACATGGTCAGGCTGCTGCAGCCCGTCGGCACCATGCCCAAACCCAAGAGCGTGCCGTTATTGCCGCCTTTATTTAGCGAGAAACCGTCCGACAACAGCGCGTTCCAGATCAACGGCCGCTTGCTCAGCAACGAGATGAAGCTGCAGTTGCGCAACGAAGAACGACGTGACGTGGAAGGTGCCGCGTTGGATTTTGAATTCAAGCAATAACCCCCCGAGCATCAGTGACCCGCGCCACTGACCACCGGTCGTAGACTGGTCGGTCACTTCTGTTTTGTACGAAAAACCCCTGTTGGACCATTTTAAAACGGCTGTTTAAGGGCGTACTCTAGCCCGGCCATCCCATTGAGTCGTCGAGGACCTGTTGGTCATGAAATGCCGTGAAGGCTGTGGCGCTTGCTGCATCGCCCCCTCCATCAGTTCGCCCCTACCGGGAATGCCCCATGGCAAACCTGCGGGCGAACGCTGCCTGCACTTGTCGGTCGAACAGCTATGCCAACTGTTCGGCCAACCGGAGCGGCCAGCGGTGTGCAGTGATTTCAAGGCAGATATCGAGGTCTGCGGCAACGACCAGGCCGACGCGATCCGTCTGATCGGTTGGTGGGAGCAGATGACGGCGGCTTGATGGGCTTTACTATCGGAACTTCAACAACAAGGAATACAACGATGGGTTCGCTGAAACGAATGGCTGTGGTGTGCGGTTTTACGATGATGTTCGCGGGCGCTGCCCAGGCTGAGGATTGGCAAGACGCCAAGAATGAGGACGGCATCAAGGTGTCCCTGAGCGAAGTCGCCGGCTCCAAGTACAAGGCGTATCGCGGTGTGGCTCTGATCAAGGCGCCCGTGGCGAAGATCCAGGCCCTGCAGGAAGATGTCGCTGGCGCTTGCGCGTGGATCCATGAGTGCAAATCCCAGAAACTGGTCGACAAGAAAGACGATGAGGCCTGGACCTACACCCAGTTCAAGGCACCGTTCCCTGTGACGGATCGCGACTCGTATATCCATGTCACCACCACCAAGGCCGCTGACGGTAGCGTTACACGCACGTTGCAAGGGGTGCCGACGTACAAGCCTGAAGAAAAAGGCTATGTCCGGGTCGCCCAGGTGGAAGGTTTCTGGAAGCTGGTGCCCAAAGGCGCCAACGAGACCGAAGTGACCTACCAGGTGCACACCGAGCCAGGCGGCAGCGTGCCGTCGTGGTTGGCCAACAAGTTCGTGGTGGACGCACCGTTCAACACGCTCAAAGCGCTGAAGGAACACGCCGAGAAGTAAACGCGCCTGATCCGGTGCCTCCTGCCTTGAGTGGAACGTTTGGTGAAGCCTCAAGGTCCAGATAGATGTGAACCCACACATGGGTTTTATCGAGGAGGCACCGATGCCGAAGTGGAACATTTCTTTCATCAATGACCGTGGCGAGCCGGTAGTCGAGCAGTTTGACTGCGATCATGAGCCGACGCTGGAAGAAGCTGCACAGCTGGTGCGCGTGCGTGTGTCGCCGGTATTGGAAAAGTTGGACCTCAACGATCTTGCCGATCGTGTCCCTGATCCCACGGTCAAGAGCTTGCACGATCAAAACGGTATCAAAGACCTCAAGGTCGAACCCTGCGCCTGAATATTCCCTGTAAGCGATTCATGCACCTCTGGTAGAGGTGATAGCTTCGCGTTACTCTGCAATCGAGATCAGCGAATGAATCGCTAAGGTCTGGTCTTGTCAGCTACATGCTTGTTTTCCTGCGGTGTCGTTATTGCCGTGGTGCCCGCGCCAGCAGCGCGCGGGTTTCAGGAAGCACGGAAAGTCTATCCATCAGTCTGAGGAGGACGTTTCATGAGCACAGCCTATCAAGAAGACATCAGCACCAACGTTCTGCGCCGCATGAAAGAAGGCGGCTTTGACTTTTCACGTTTTCACCCCATCGAGTTCTACGCGATTTTCCCGGATGAAGAACGGGCGCGCAGGGCTGCGGGTCGATTTCGCGGAGAATCCCTGAACGCCCAGGTCAGCGCCCGCGACGACGGTGCCTGGTACCTGGAACTGAGCAAAATCATGTCTGCAACGTACGACGGCATAGGAGACTTCGAGCAGGACTTTGAGGCAGTGGTGGAGCCGTTGGGCGGAATTATCGAAGGCTGGGGCGTCAAGCAGGAGGTACGTGGGTTACCGATGTAGCGTTTATGAGCAACACAGCGTATCGGCTGACCTTTTGGGTCGGCCGATTTTGTTTGGGCTCGGTAAAAATGTTCGGAATTTGCACTTTCCTGCACGCAAAAAAAAGCCACCCGAAAGGGTGGCTGAAGGGGAAGATCGAGGAGCCGATCACACGAGCCGGCACGTTACTGGTTGTGCAAAGGGTTTAGCTGTAGGACATGTCCTGTTCAGCTGATGGACGCGATTATCCGCACAAGCGCGCGGGCAATGAAATCAACGCTGACTATGCTGTTGATAGGCCAACGCCGCATTACGATGAGGCGTGTAGCGGGGCTGTGGTCATTCCACGCACCAGGACGGTGCGAGGGGAATTCGGAGTTTATCCAATCCTTTGATTTTAAAGTGTTTATGCCGCTGGCACGGGCCTTGCGAAGGGTCTGTCGTCCGGGTGACAAGGAGTACGGCATGATCCGCACTTATTACGATGAAATGTACGATGGGGCAGGGCAGGTTCGTCCCCATTATCGCGAGTTCGCCCGTTGGCTGGCCGACACCCCTGCCGAACTGCTGGCCCAGCGTCGACGCGAGGCCGACTTGCTGTTCCACCGTGCCGGGATCACCTTCACGCTGTATGGCGACGAGCAAGGGACGGAGCGCTTGATCCCCTTCGACACCATCCCCCGCAGCATCCCGGCGAGCGAATGGCAAATGGTCGAGCGCGGCTGTATCCAGCGGGTCAAGGCGTTGAACATGTTCCTCGCCGACCTTTACCACGAACAACGCATCATCAAGGCCGGGATCATCCCCGCCGAACAGGTACTGGCCAACGAGCAATACCAGTTGGCAATGCAGGGCCTGGACCTGCACCGTGACCTGTATTCCCACGTTTCCGGGGTAGACCTCGTACGCGATGGCGACGGCACTTACTACGTGCTGGAGGACAACTTGCGTACGCCGAGCGGCGTCAGCTACATGCTTGAAGACCGCAAGATGATGATGCGCTTGTTCCCCGAGCTGTTCGCGGCCCAGCGTATCGCGCCGATTGACCATTACCCCAACCTGTTGCTCGACACCCTGAAGAGTTCCAGCCCCCTGGATAACCCCAGCGTGGTAGTGCTGACCCCTGGGCGTTTCAACAGTGCGTTCTTTGAACATGCCTTCCTCGCCCGGGAAATGGGCGTGGAGTTGGTGGAAGGCGCCGACTTGTTCGTGCGTGATGACCGCGTGTTCATGCGCACCACCGACGGGCCCAAAGCGGTGGACGTGATTTATCGCCGTCTCGACGACGCGTTTCTCGACCCGCTGGCTTTCAATCCGGCGTCGATGCTCGGCGTACCGGGCCTGCTTGCCGCCTACCGCTCGGGCAACGTGGTGCTGGCCAATGCCATCGGCACCGGGGTGGCGGATGACAAGTCTGTGTACCCATTCGTTACCGAGATGATCCGGTTTTACCTGGATGAAGAACCGATCCTGCAGAACGTTCCGACGTTTCAATGCCGTAAGCCCGATGAATTGTCCCACGTATTGGCCAACCTGCCCGAGTTGGTGGTCAAGGAAACCCAAGGCTCCGGCGGCTACGGCATGCTGGTGGGCCCGGCGTCCACGGCGGCGGAAATCGAAGCCTTCCGCGCACGCATCAAGGCCAAGCCCCACGCCTACATCGCCCAGCCAACCCTGTGTTTGTCCACCTGCCCGACGTTCGTCGAAAACGGCATCGCCCCACGGCATATCGACCTGCGCCCGTTCGTGCTGTCGGGCAAGGAAACCCGCGTGGTGCCCGGTGGCCTGACCCGGGTGGCGCTGCGCGAAGGTTCGCTGGTGGTCAACTCGTCCCAGGGCGGCGGCACCAAAGACACCTGGGTGGTCGAGGATTGACACATGTTGAGTAGAACTGCCTCGGATTTGTATTGGATGTCGCGCTACCTGGAGCGCGCGGAAAACCTCGCGCGCATGCTCGATGTCAGTTATTCGCTGTCGCTGATGCCTCAGGACGGGCGCGGCGACGGCCTGCACGAATTGGCCATGCCGCTGTTGATCACCGGCACCCTGGAGGACTACCACGAGCGCCACGGTGAACTGCATGCCGAACGCCTGCTGCACTTTTTCGCCCTGGACGCTGCCAACCCGGCCAGCATCTACAGCTGTCTTGGCGCCGCACGGGCCAGCGCCCATGCAGTACGTGGGCGAATTACCGCCGACATGTGGGAAAACATCAACGCTACCTGGCTGGATATTCGCGATATCGCCCAACAAGGCTTGAGCCGCTACGGCATGAGCCGGTTTTGCGAATGGGTCAAGGAGCGCTCGCACCTGTTCCGCGGCGCCACCTACGGCACCATTATGCGTAACGATGCGTTTCGCTTTATCCGCCTGGGCACCTTCATCGAGCGCGCCGACAACACCCTGCGCCTGCTGGACGCGCGTTACGAAATGGCCGGCGACCAGGCTGCAACGGTCAGCGATGGCACGGCCCACGCCTACTATCAATGGAGTGCGTTGCTGCGGGCATTGTCGTCGTTCGAGGCCTACACCGAGATCTATCGGGATGCGCCGGGCGCCCGGCAAGTCGCCGAACTGTTGCTGCTGCGCGCTGATGTTCCGCGCTCGCTACGGGCCTGCAGCGAAGAGATCGACCAGATCCTCGCCAGCCTGCCGGGCCTCAACGGTCGCCCGGCCCAGCGCCTGGCTGCCGAGATGGACGCGCGCCTGCGCTTTACCGCCATCGATGAAATCCTCGAGGAAGGCCTGCACGCCTGGCTGACCGACTTTATCCCCTTGGTCCGCCAGTTGGGCGACGCCATCTACAGCTCCTACCTGGAGGCGGCATGAGACTCTCCATCAGCCACGAAACCACCTACCACTACGAAGACCAGGTGCGGGCCAGCATCCAATATCTGCGCCTGACGCCCCACGACAGCGAGCGTCAGCGTGTATTGAGCTGGCAGCTCGATCTGCCGCGCCCCGTACGCGCGCAAGTGGACCCATTCGGCAACATCCTGCATGTGCTGACCCTGGACGAACCTCACGACGCCATCATCATCGGCGCCCGTGGCCAGGTGGATATCGATGAATTGAGTGAGGCTGAACACGAGAGCCAGTCGGCCTTTCCGTTCCTGCGCGGCACGCGCCTGACCGAGCCCGACGAAGCCCTGCGCGGTTTTGCCCAGCAACACTGCCACCAGCGTCGCGACCGCACGGCGCTGATCGACCTGATGCATGCGCTGAACCAATCGATGGTCTACACGCCGGGCGCCACGGACGTCGACACCTGCGCTGCCGAGGCCTTCGCCGGCCGCGCGGGCGTGTGCCAGGACCATACCCATGCGTTCCTGGCCTGTGCGCGCAGCCTGGGGATTCCGGCGCGATACGTATCAGGGTATCTGTACACCGAAGACAGCACGCACCTGGCGAGCCATGCCTGGGCCGAAGCCTGGCTGGATAACGCCTGGTACAGTTTTGACGTGACCAACCAATTGGCCCGGCCGGAGCGGCACCTGAAACTCGCCGTGGGCCTGGACTACCTGGACGCCTGCCCGGTGCGTGGCATGCGCCGTGGGGGAGGGCATGAGCAGATGCATGCCAAGGTGTTTGTCGCGCCGACCCCGGTGGTTTCCGTGCAGCAGCAATAATCTTAAATACAACCCGCGCCCAGTGTGGGAGGGGGCTGTGTTGTTTCAGGAGTTTTGCAATGCGGCATGGCCGTGCGCCGGGCTGACTGACTGTACTCAATGCAAAATGTGGGAGGGGGCTTGCTCCCGATGGCGGTGTGTCAGTTACCGATAAGCTGACTGACACACTGCTATCGGGAGCAAGCCCCCTCCCACTTTTGATCTGCGCGAGCCTCAGGGCTGCTGCTTGCGCCCCGCCATATGCTTCAAATACCCCACAAGCAAATCCAGCTCATTGTCCGGCAACACACTGGCCGAGAACGCCGGCATCTTCGCCTGCGGCCAACGTCGCAGGCTCTGCGGGTCACGAATGTAACGCTTGAGAAAATCACCGCTGAAATACTCGGTGGGGTTGTAGGGGACATTTAAGTCCGGCCCCATCTGCGCATCGCCCGACCCATTGAGGCGATGGCAAGCCAGACAGTTCTTCTGGAACACCGCGAAGCCTTGGTTGATCGGATCGTTGGCCGCCAGTTGCGGGTCGGGCAGCAGCGTCGGAAAACGCTCAGCGACCGTCTCCAGTTGCTTGATACCGGAGAGCTGGAACGGCCACTGTTCCGGGCTGATATGCCCGGCCTGCGGATCGGTCCACACCAGGTAGAACGGCCCCGCGCTTGGTTTGCCATCTCCCAGCGCAGGCCATGGATGGGCCGGGTCTTCGACTGCCAGCCAGGCGCGAGCGCCGGTGTTTTCCAACAGTGGCGCGACGGCGAGTTCGGCGGCAAAACCGTCGAGGGCCACCGCTTGCACATGGCTCGCAGGTTTCAGGCCCGGTAGGAGACTCGCCAAGGGCACGGCCCGGTAGGTCATGGTGCGCTTGTAGGAAACGTCATCGACGATCTGCACCGTCCGCGCATCCGGGTGCTTGAGTAGCTCCGCCGTCTGCCAAGTCTTGCTGGCGTGGTCCAGTTCAATGGTCAGTTGCGCCGCCGAAGCGGGCAGGGCCAGCAACAGCGCGAACAAGGCGAGGATCGATTTCAAGGGGCAGGCCGTTTCGAGGTGACGGGAGAACTACGATAGCGCAAATCTGCGCGCAAAAAGACAGCCCCTGCAACAGGACGGCTATACGCAATGCCCCGGCAGGTGCTGCCAAACGCTGTAATCCCGATACTGTGTGCGCACGGAATAATTAGGTCGAGTCGTCACCCGATAACCTTGGTTAAATTGGGCAAGATCAGAATCAGTGTGGTGGCGAACAGAATAAGTCCCGCCTGACGTACTTTCGAATGTTTGAACATGGCTGACTGCCTTTTGTTGTTATTCCTGAACGTCAAATGCGTACCGGTTGATCCAGTATCGCGACCTGGCGTGAAACTTTTCTTACAACCGCTCCAGCAAAACCCGGCAGCAGCTTCTTACAGATTCAACCTTAGAGCCGTCGTTCTTCGGCGCATAGATCCATTTCATATCAGCTAAGCACTTTATCCGCTTAAAACGGCATGAGGCGTAGTGCCATCTTGGCGCCAACCCCGAGGCTAGACAGCTAAAACGATTAACCCGGGGTTTTCCGTAGCTGCCTACCGTTCGTCCGAGCGAGGGGGTCAAAAGCACTGAGCGCATCCGTCATTGAAACCGTGTCAATCGGGCTTAAGGTAGGGGCCTACACCCACTGTGGTTCGAGGCCATCATGACCCAAGCTTTGATCTTTGATGCGATACGCACGCCCCGAGGCAAAGGCAAGGCCGACGGCGCCCTGTACAGCGTCAAGCCGGTCAACCTGGTCGCCGGTTTGCTCAGGGCGCTGGCGCAACGCAGCGACCTCGACACCCGCCAGGTGGATGACATTGTGCTTGGGTGCGTCACTCCGGTGGGCGACCAGGGCGCCGATATCGCCAAGACCGCCGCGCTGGTAGCGGACTGGGATATCAGCGTTGCCGGCGTGCAGGTCAACCGCTTCTGCGCCTCGGGCCTGGAGGCCGTCAACCTCGGGGCGATGAAAGTGCGTTCCGGCTTTGAAGACCTGGTGGTGGTCGGCGGCGTCGAGTCCATGTCCCGCGTGCCAATGGGCAGCGACGGGGGCGCCTGGGTTCTCGACCCGCAAACCAACCTGCACAGCCACTTCACGCCTCAGGGCATTGGGGCCGACCTGATCGCTACCCTGGAAGGCTTCACCCGCCAGGACGTGGACACCTTTGCCCTACAGTCCCAGCAGAAAGCCGCCAGGGCACGAGCAGACGGATCCTTCAACAAGTCGCTGATCGCGGTGCAGGACCAGAACGGCATTGTGTTGCTGGACCATGACGAATTTATTCGTGGCGACTCCACCCTCGAAGGCCTCGGCAAGCTCAAGCCGAGTTTCGAAATGATCGGCCAGATGGGCTTCGACGCCACCGCGTTGCGGGTCTACAGCCAAGTGGAACGCATCCAGCATGTGCACACACCCGGCAACAGCTCCGGGATTGTCGACGGCGCTGCCTTGATGTTGATTGGCTCCGAGGCCAAAGGGCGCGAGCTCGGCTTGCAGCCGCGCGCGCGGATTGTCGCCACGGCGGTGACCAGCACCGATCCCACCATCATGCTCACCGGTCCTGCTCCGGCCACGCGCAAGGCGTTGGCCAAGGCCGGCCTGCGCGTCGAGGACATCGACCTGTTCGAGGTCAATGAGGCGTTCGCTTCGGTCGTGCTCAAATTCATCAAGGACATGGGCATCGACGCCGCCCGGGTCAATGTCAATGGCGGCTCCATCGCTCTGGGCCACCCGCTGGGCGCCACCGGCTGCGCGATCCTCGGCACCTTGCTCGATGAGCTGGAAGTGCGTCAGCAGCGCTACGGCCTGGCCACCCTGTGTGTCGGCGGTGGCATGGGCATCGCCACCATCATCGAACGCCTCTGAGCCTTAGGGAAACTGTCATGACCGACGCCATTCGTTACGAAAAAGGCCAGGACCAGATCGTGGTGCTGACCCTCGACATGCCCGGCCAAAGCGCCAACACCATGAACGCCACGTACCGTGCTGCCATGGCGGCCACCATTGCACGCCTGGAGGCGGAAAAGGCCGACCTGGCCGGGGTGATCATTACCTCGGCCAAGAAGACGTTTTTTGCCGGTGGTGACCTCAATGAGCTGATCCAGGTCGACACCGCCCACGCCAAGCACTTCTATGACGACGTCGGCGTGCTCAAGGCGCAACTGCGCAGCCTGGAAACTCTTGGCAAACCGGTGGTGGCCGCGATCAACGGTGCGGCCCTTGGCGGTGGCTGGGAGATTTGCCTGGCCTGCCATCACCGGATCGCGCTGGACGACAACTCTGTGCAGCTCGGCTTGCCTGAAGTCACCCTGGGCCTGTTGCCGGGCGGCGGCGGGGTGGTGCGCATGGTGCGCCTGCTGGGCCTGGAAAAAGCCCTGCCGTATCTGCTGGAAGGCAAGAAAGTGCGGCCGGCGCAGGCATTGCAGGCGGGTCTGATCGATGAAATGGCGGCAGACCGCGATGAGCTGCTGGCCAAATCCCGCGCCTGGATTCTCGCCCATCCCGAGGCCCGGCAGCCGTGGGACAACAAGGGCTATCAGATTCCTGGCGGCACGCCGTCGAACCCGAAAGTCGCGCAGATGCTCGCCATCGCACCGTCGATTCTGCGCAGCAAGACCCAGGGCTGTTTCCCGGCGCCGGAGAAAATCCTTTGCGCTGCCGTGGAAGGCGCTCAAGTGGATTTCGACACTGCGCACTTGATCGAAACCCGCTATTTCACCGAGCTGGTGACCGGGCAGGTGGCGAAAAACATGATCGGCACGTTCTGGTTTCAGCTCAATGAAATCAACGCCGGCCGTTCGCGACCACAGGGCTTTGCGCCTTTTGTGACGCGCAAGCTCGGTGTACTCGGCGCCGGCATGATGGGGGCGGGCATTGCGTATGCCAGCGCCTGTGCAGGGATCGACGTGGTGCTCAAGGACGTCACCCTCGCGGCGGCCGAAAAGGGCAAGGCCCATTCGGCCGCGTTGCTCGACAAGAACGTCAGCCGTGAGCAATTGACCGCCGAGCAGCGCGAAGCCACCTTGGCGCGGATTTGCCCTACACAGGATGACGCCGACTTGGCCGGCTGTGACCTGGTGATCGAAGCGGTGTTCGAAGACCGCGAACTCAAGGCCAGGGTAGCGTCCGCCGCGCAACGCGTGGTCGGGGCCGACGCGGTGATCGCTTCCAATACCTCGACCTTGCCCATCAGCGGTTTGGCGACTGCGGTGCCGGACCCAGGCAAATTCATCGGCCTGCATTTCTTCAGCCCGGTGGACAAGATGCGCCTGGTGGAGATCATCAAGGGCGCTCACACCAGCGACGAAACCCTGGCGCGGGGTTTTGATTTCGTACTGCAAATCAAGAAAACCCCGATTGTGGTCAACGACAGCCGTGGCTTCTTCACCTCGCGGGTGTTCGCCACATTCACCAACGAAGGCATCGCCATGCTCGGCGAAGGTGTGGCCGCGCCGATGATCGAGACCGAAGCGCGCAAGGCCGGTATGCCGGTCGGGCCACTGGCGGTATCGGATGAAGTATCCCTGAGCCTCATGAGCCATATCCGCCAACAAACCGCCAAGGACCTGCAAGCCCAAGGCGAGGTGCCGAAGGCCCACCCGGCGACGGCGGTGATCGACCTGCTGGTCAACGAATACAAGCGCACGGGCAAGGCCGCCGGTGGCGGTTTTTATGACTATCCAGCAGGCGCCCGGAAGCACCTGTGGCCAGAACTCAAGGCGCGGTTCGAACAGCCCGGTAAACAGATTTCGCCCCAGGACGTGCGCGACCGCTTGCTGTTTATCCAAGCCATCGAAACCGTGCGTTGCGTGGAGGAGGGCGTGTTGATGTCCACGGCCGACGCCAATATCGGTTCGATCTTCGGCATTGGCTTTGCCGCCTGGAGTGGCGGCGCGTTGCAGTTCATCAACCAGTACGGCCTGAACGACTTCATTGCCCGGGCGCGCTATCTGGCCGACGCGTATGGCGAACGGTTTGCGCCGCCGGCGCTGCTCCTGGAGAAGGCCGCACAGGGTGAAACGTTCCGCTGATGAGGCGGTGGAGGGCTTGCTTTGAACAGGTGTTTCAAGGCACGCTCTGGGTGTTCAATATTCCCATCGCCGTGTCAGGTATTTTTTATGTCGCTACGCGTCTGCATCCTGGAAACCGATATCCTGCGTCCAGGCCTGATCGATCAGTACCAAGGTTACGGGCAGATGTTCAAGCGCCTGTTTGCCAAGCAGCCGATCGCCGCCGAGTTTGTGGTTTACAACGTGGTGCAGGGTGAATACCCGCCGGATGACGAAGCCTTTGACGCGTACCTGATCACCGGCAGTAAGGCCGACTCGTTCGGCACCGACCCGTGGATCCAGACCCTCAAGACCTACGTGCTCCAGCGCTACGAGCGCGGCGACAAGTTATTGGGTATCTGCTTCGGCCACCAACTGCTTGCGTTGCTGCTCGGCGGCAAGACCGAACGCGCCAGCCAAGGCTGGGGCATGGGCATTCACGACTACACCCTCGATGCCAAGGCACCCTGGATGAGCCCGCAAGTGCCGGAACTGACGCTATTGATCAGCCACCAGGACCAGGTCACGACTCTGCCGGAAAATGCCACGGTCATTGCCTCGAGCGAGTTTTGCCCCATCGCGGCATATCACATTGGTGACCAGGTGTTGTGCTTCCAGGGCCATCCGGAATTTGTTCACGACTATTCCCGCGAACTGCTTGAGATTCTTCAGACAACTCTGGGCGAAAAGGTCTACACCAACGGCGTGGCCAGCCTGGAGCGGGACCACCACGGCGCGACCGTGGCGGAGTGGATGATGCGCTTTGTGGCGCACACACCTAAAGCCAACCCGAACGCTTGAAGCTTGCCCACAGGCTGACGCATCCCACCGCAATCAACCCGAGCACTGCAAAATAACCGTAGTGCCATTGCAGCTCGGGCATGTTCTGGAAATTCATCCCATAAATCCCCGCGACCGCCGTGGGGAACGCGAGGATCGCCGCCCAAGCGGCGAACTTGCGCTGCACCACGCTCTGGCGCGAGGCCTCCAATAACACGCCGATCTCGATGGTCTGGCTGGCGATATCGCGCAGGGTCGTCAGGTCTTCCATCTGCCGCGTGACGTGGATCTGCACATCACGGAAATATGGGCGCATGTTCTTGTCGATAAACGGGAAGCTCAGCTTCTGCAGTTCCTGGCTGATCTCCACCATCGGCGCCACATAGCGCTTGAGCCGCAACACGTCGCGGCGCAGGCCGTGAAGGTTCTGGATGTCGCGCTCGCTCAGGGAGCTGCACAGCACGTTGCGCTCCAGTTCATCGATCTCGGCGTGGATCGCCTCGCTGACCGGCTGGTAGTTTTCGGTGACGAAATCCAGCAAGGCATAGAGTACGAAATCTTCGCCATGCTCCAGCAACAACGGACGCGCCTCACAGCGCTGGCGTACAAAACCGTAGGAAGCTGAGTGTCCATTACGGGCGGTGATGATGTAGCCATTGCCGGCGAAGATATGGGTTTCGATAAACTCCAGCTTGCCGTTCTCGCGCACCGGTGAATAGGTGACGATAAACAGCGCGTCGCCGAAGGTTTCCAGCTTCGGGCGGCTGTGCTTTTCCATGGCGTCTTCGATCGCCAGTTCGTGCAGGTTGAACTGGCGTTGCAGGTTGTTCAACTCCTGGGCACTGGGCTCTTCCAGGCCGATCCACACAAAGTGGCCGGGTTTGGCGGCCCAGGCCGCGCCTTCGTCGAGGGTGATATCAGTGACTTTCTTTCCGGCGCTGTAGACGGCGGCCGCAACGACTCTACCCATGGTGCTGATCACTTCTTATCAAGAGGACAAATGTTGGGCAGCTTAGCCTGAATGGCGTTCCATAGAGTGATCGTTCCCACGCTCTGCGTGGGAATGCCCCCCGTGACGCTCCGCGTCGCCCTGCGCGTTCCTCAGACCACGCCGCAGGCGTTCAAGCGCTTTGCAGCTCACGATCCATCTGCGCAATGCACGCATCCATCTGCGCCTGACACGCTTGCATCAACGCCGGAACGTCATCCGCGGTCATTCCGGTAGTAGGAATCGGCGCCAACGAGCGTATGAGCACATCCCCACCGTTCCAGCGGTTAAGGCGCATATGCGTAACGTAGTTACTGACACACACCTGCACGATCGGCACACCGGCCGCGATCGCCATGTGGAACGCGCCTTTTTTGAACGGCAACAAACCTTTGCCCAGGTTGCGCGTGCCTTCTGGAAACACCCATATAGACGTGTCTTCGTGTTGCAGGGTGCGGGTAGTGGTGAGCATGGCCCGGCGCGCCTTGTGCGCATTGCCGCGGTCGATCAACACATTGCCGGCTAGCCAGAACAACTGGCCGAACAACGGCACCCATTTCAGGCTCTTCTTGGCGATGCATACTGTGCGGTGGGGCACCACGGTGCCGAGCACAAACAGATCATAGTTGGACTGGTGGTTGGCGATCACCACGCAAGTGCCGGGCTTGTTACGCAGGGAGTCGACATCGGCTTTCAGGTTCAGGCGCAGGATCCACATCGCTGGCAGCGCGTAAAGGCGTGCGCACAGACGGCTGTTGTCCGGATTGAACGGCCGGCAGATCCCCAATAGCACGCCCACTACACCAGCGACTATAAAGTGCATGCTCATCAACAACATACGTAGCAGGAAAAGCATCGACACGGCCCACCGGGACAAAAGGTGGCGCAGTGTACGGATGTGCACTGTATTCGGCAATTGCCCCAGCAGAGGTAGGAGATAGGCGATGTTTAAGCGCATGTTTCAACGTGCGCCGATAACACTTGTCTAGAGCGGCCCGGGTTATTTCGGTATGGATTGTAAGAAAAAGCCCGACTCAAGGTCGGGCTTCGGTACAGCAAGTGTGGGACGTTAAATCAGGTTATGGCCTTGGTCCTGGATGATTGCATCATCCAACGCATCCAGCAGTGCCTTGCGCACTTTCAACTTGGTGTGTTTGTGCGCGTTCATATTGATCTTCTTCAACTGCCGCGCCGCTTCCAGTGCCGCCGCGTGCAATTCTTCCGGCGCTACCACCTTGTCGAGGAAGCCCGCTTGCAGAGCGCCTTGCGGGTCAAACATCTCGGCATTGATCACCGACCGATGAAACGCCGACTTGCGCAGACGATCCCGCGCCAGCTCGATACCGGCGTGGTGCATGGTCATGCCAATCGCCACTTCATTCAGGCCAATGCTGAACGGGCCTTCCACACCAATCCGGTAATCCGCCGACAGCAGCAGGAACGCACCCTTGGCCACCGCATGCCCAGGGCACGCCACAATCACCGGGAACGGATGCGCCAACAGCCGACGCGCCAGCGTCGAGCCCGACGTGACCAGGCCGATGGCCTCTTTAGGGCCGGCCGTCATCACCTTCAAATCATAACCCCCCGACAGAATCCCAGGCGTGCCCGTGATCACCACCACCGCCCGATCCTTCTCCGCCTGGTCCAGCGCCGCATTGAACGCACTGACCACGGCGGGAGAAATGGCATTCACCTTGCCGTTGCTCAGGGTCAGGGTCGCGATACCGTCTTCGAGGTGGTAGGCAATCAACTCACTCATGACGCGGTTCCTTGTAGGACTTGTTATAGAAGATGCAGCAGACGTTACCCACCACGCCCGCGCGGGTAAAGCGCCGTGACTGACTGCCCAGTCAGGCTTTCGCTCCACACCCGACAGCAGAGCGCCTGGGGCAGGGCACCATAGCCAGCGTAGACCATCCCGAGCCATGCCCGAGATTGGCACAATCACCACCGCGCACAGGCCGTGTTCCGGCATACCTATCTAAGCGCATGAAAATTCTGAAAAAAACCTTTGCCATCAGAAAGGCTTTCGACTACATTAGCGCGCCTCGACAGACTGAACTGGTTTGACGAGATACGGTGAAGTGTCCGAGTGGCTTAAGGAGCACGCCTGGAAAGTGTGTATACAAGAAATTGTATCGAGAGTTCGAATCTCTCCTTCACCGCCATATTGATACCTAAAGGCCCCATAAATGGGGCCTTTTTGCATTCTACGGTTTTTGTTCCCCCAATCGGATTTTGGAACGGTGTCCTTGTCGTCAGGTCGTTCGCGATAGTTGCAGCCTCCAAGAAACCCATGCTGGTTCACTGGATTAATTTGATAGCAACAAACCGGAGGCTCCCATGGATTGCCTGCGGTATGTTGACAATCATGCAATCCACAAGGGAATGGCAATGGTCGACACGGCATTGGAAACAAGGCTCGCTTGCGAAAACTGGAGTGAGCATCTGCATCGCGTAAACGCCAGCGGCTTTACCGTCATCGAGAACCTGCTCGACCCAGACGTCTGCCAGCGTCTTATCGATAGCTACTGCGAGCCGGACATTTTCAGGTCGTGTATCAATATGAGCAGGCACGGCTTCGGTTCAGGCCAATATAAATATTTTGCCTACCCGCTGCCGTCGATTATCGCCACATTGAGATCCTGTGTTTACCCGCAGATGGTCCCACTGGCCAACTATTGGAACACTAAACTTGGCCTCGAACCTCCCTATCCCGAACGCCACGAAGACTTTCTAAGCCAGTGTCATGACGCCCGGCAAGAGCGCCCCACCCCACTGCTGCTGCGCTACGGTGCAGGAGACTACAATTGCCTGCACCGCGACCTGTATGGAGACATTCTGTTTCCCGTGCAGATGGCTATCCTCCTGTCTGAGCCCAATGACGACTTTAGCGGCGGCGAATTCGTGCTTACCGAACAGCGGCCACGAATGCAGTCCAGGGTCAACGTAGTGCCGCTGCGCAAGGGCGATGCAGTGATTTTTGCCGTCAACCGCAGGCCCGTGAAGGGGGCGAGAGGCTTCTACTCCGTATTTACGCGCCACGGCGTGAGCGAGGTCAGAGCGGGGGAGCGGTTTACCCTTGGCGTAATATTCCATGATGCGCAGTGATGGAACGGCCAGACGTTCGAATATGAAAGCAAGACTCGGAGTTTTAACGCGGTTCAATAGCGATAGGCTTGTGCAAATTGCGAAGATGGGGGCATTGCCATGGAATGCGTTAAAGACCAAACCACCCAGCCCGTGCTGAGGGCCGAGGACGATCCGCGCTGGAATATTCTCGTCAACCGCCAGGCTGATGCAGACCTCGATTTCGTCTACGGCGTGCTGACCACCGGGGTTTACTGCAAACCCTTCAGTCCGACCAAGCTGCCTCGGCCAGAAAATATCGTGTTTTTCGACACCGCAGCTGAAGCCGAAAGGGCCGGGTTTCGCCCCTCCAAGCGCGACAGCAGCAACCCGGCGGCCGTCGCCCAGAAGCATGCGGCGGCTGTTGCCGAAGCCTGCCGGCTTATCGATGCATCGGACGTGGTTCCCAACCTGGGTGATCTGGCCGAACAGGTGGGCATGAGCAGCTTCCACTTCCATCGAGTCTTCAAGAAACTCACGGGCCTCACGCCTAAAGCCTACAGCGTCGCTTCGTTGCGTTCGCGCGTCAGAGACCAGCTTTCGCTCAGTGGCACCATCACCGACGCTCTTTATGAGGCGGGCTATAACTCCAACAGCCGATTCTATGAGGCGTCGCAAAATATCCTCGGCATGAAACCCACCGAGTACCGCGCAGGGGGGCCAATGTGGATATCAAATTCGCACTGGGCGAAAGCGCGCTGGGCTCGATCCTGGTGGCCAGAAGCGCGCGCGGCATTTGCGCGATTTTATTGGGCGATGACCCCAATGTGCTGGTGGAGAGCTTTCAGGACCAGTTCCCCAACGCCAACCTGATTGGCGGCGACGCCGAGTTCGAGGCGCTGGTGGCCACTGTCGTCGGCTATGTCGAATCGCCGGGCACCGGTTTTGCGCTGCCGTTGGACATCCGTGGCACCGTATTTCAGGAACGGGTTTGGCAGGCGCTGAGGGATATTCCTGCAGGAACGACCGAGACATACGCCCAGGTCGCCGCGCGGATAGGTATGCCCAGTGCCACCCGTGCAGTGGCTAACGCATGCGGGGCCAATAAACTCGCGGTGGCGATTCCATGCCATCGCGTGGTGCGCAGTGATGGATCCTTGTCTGGCTACCGTTGGGGGGTGGAGCGTAAGCGCAAGTTGATCGAGCGCGAGAAAGCATGCACGCTGCACACGTTGTCGGATGAACTGCACCGGATAGGGACTGGACCGGGGGAGGGTGCGGAATGAGGCGTTGGAAAGTCACCGATTCCCACGGCAAACCCGCCCTCAGTTCCAAGCCGGGTCAGTTTGGCGGGCATAAAGGAAGCAAGATCTACGGGCACCTGGACTGCCCGGCTGCACTGCGGGCATTGAGCAAAGGCGGGTATGTGAAGGATCGTGTGTTTTTTATCGATGAACAGACCGCACGATTGGCAGGCTATCGCCCCTGCTTTCGATGCATGCCCGCCAGTTATCGTGAGTGGAAGCTGACAATTGAAGGGCACATAAGGGGGCGTGTGATAACGGAAGAATGTGAACCTTAGACTATCGGTGTATCCGCGTTTTCAACTTGATCAAGCACGCAACTTAGCAGGCCAGTACTGTTAAGTGATAGGACAGCCACGATTACGTAAATATTACTGAGGTTCATGGGCCATCCCCTGAAGTCAGGCCCATGAAACGTCGCTTGCCAGGCTCGGCGCCCGGCAACTTACTTATTGCGCGGTTTTCAACTTGACCACATCACCGGAAATTTTGGTGGTGTAGCCGTTCAGTACCCAGGCCCAGAACCATTTTTCCTGCACTTGGGTGTTGATCATCGCGTCGCCGCCTTTGGCCTTGATGGCTGCATCCTGGGCGCGGACGAAGCGGCTGTTCTGGCCGATCGGGATAATACCCAGCAGCATGATGCCGGTGGCGCTGGCTTCGCTGTGGCCGAGCACGGTGTATTGGCTGGCGTCGTATTGCTGGGTTTTCATGGCGGTGCCGGTGCAACCTGCCAGGGTGAAACCAAGAACGGCTGCTGCAACTACTTTACTGACGTACTTCACGCGTAACTCCATGGGCTGAATCTCGAGATTCAATTCTCGAGGCGCGATACTTTAATCGCTCAGAGGGCGGATTGAAATCAGCGCGCCAAGGTTTCATTTTATGTGGCGGCAGTCAGGCCCCCTCCCACATTTGCCCGCGCTCGGTCAGAGATGCAGCCATGCCAGGCTACCCAGCACCACGGCCACACCGCCGGCCGAATACGCCATGCGCTTGAGCCATTCCTTGCGCGTGAGCAAGGTGATCGCCGCCAGTGAGATCGCGATCTGAATCGCCGTCATCGCCTGGGCCCAACGATGGTGCTGGTGCAGCGCTTCTTCGGATTTGCGGTCCCATTCCAGGGAGGTGGCTTCAAGCTTCTCGGCCTGTTTGCGCACCTCTTCCTTCTGGCTTTTATAGCGCTGGATTTCGTCGTTGTAGTGGGCGGCATCCACGCCGGTAATATGCGTGGCCAGTTCCGCCAGGTTCTGGCGGCTGGATTTGGCCTGATAGTAATTCCATTGGTTGGCGGCTTCGGTCTTGACGATCGCGGCGTTGTTTTTGTCCATCGCCGCCTCGCTTTCGCTGGAGCCGGCCTGGTAGCTGAGCATGGCGCCAACGGTGGCCATGATCGCGGTCATCACCGCGATACGGCTGGCGAAGGTGTCGCCACGGCCGTGGGCATGTTCGGTGGTGTGTTCGAGGTGCTTTTCGTGGGGGCTGGGGACTTCGAAAGCTTCGGACATGGCGGCGTCTACGAGGGGGCAGAGGGAGCCTGATTCTTCACCAGTGCAGCTGTCTCAACGCTGTCGATAACGTCGGATCAGGTGCATGTACAGCACGAGGTCATAGCTCAAGTTGACAGGCGTTTATACCAAATGCCTTGGCAATCTTTTCCCGCGTGGTCCGACGCGGTTTGTTTACCGCTTCTTGCTGGGCGAATGCAGATTGTGAAATGCCCAGTCGCTTGGCGACTTCTTCCTGGGTGAGGTTCAGGTGCTCGCGCCAGGCACGTATAGGCGTAGCTCCATCCACCAAGCGACTGACGACAGCATGAGGAATAAGATTCGGGTCGTTTTGCTGGGCCACATAGTGTTCATAGGGAATCACCACGAAGGCTGGCTTGCCCTCGGTATTGTGGATGATCTGTACGGCAGTAGGTTCGCTCGTCACGTTTCTTGACCTCTTGAATGCTGACCACATGGATGTCCCCGTCCCAGTCGAACACTACGCGGTAATGACCTACCCGAAGCCGATAGCCGTGGGAGTAATTAACCAGCTTCTTGACATTGACTGCGTCGGGCATGCGCTCAAGCGCCGACACCGCATCGCGTACCTGTTGCTGATGATAGGTATGCAACCGAAGCAGCTGTTTGACGGATTTACGGGTCCAGTGGATCGAATTCATTGGAGGTTAATAAGTCTTTTATAAGGTTTGCAAGGTGTATTTTCGGGCCTTGGTGAAAGGCTGATCGCTGCCACACACAAACCCTAGACGTGCGCCGCGCGCGCCGGTCGATAAAACTGTTGCCTGGTATGAATACCCGATCCAGGCTTCAGGAAGGTTGCCCGCAAGCAACCAGAGCCGTTATTGTGCTGAATCCTTTTAGTCCTTCCTCCAGGGTTCTGTTGTGATGAACGCACCGCATACCGCTGTCCCGATCAAGGCTGTGATTTTCGATATGGACGGGTTGTTGCTGGACACCGAAGGCATCTACACCGAAGTCACGCAGATCATCGCCGAACGCTATGGCCGCACCTATGACTGGAGCATCAAGCAGCACATCATTGGCCGCGGTGCCCAGGACCTGGCGGACTATGTGGTCAAGGCGCTGGACTTGCCGATCACGCCGGCTGAGTTTCTGCAGATTCGCGAACCGCTGATGAGCGAGCGTTTCCCCAAAGCTCTGGGCATGCCCGGTGCCGAGGCGTTGGTGCGGCATTTGAAGGCGCATAACATCCCGATTGCTGTGGGCACCAGTTCGTCGCGCAACTCGTTCGGCCACAAGACCACCTTGCACCGCGAGTGGTTTGGCCTGTTCGACACCATCGTGACCGCCGACGACCCGGAAGTCGGTGCCGCCAAGCCTGCGCCGGACATCTTTCTCACTGCCGCGCGCCGCCTGGGTGTGGCGCCCGAGGATTGCCTGGTCTTCGAGGACTCGCCGTTCGGCGTGACGGCTGCGAAAGCGGCGCACATGACCGCCATCGCCGTGCCCGATGAGGCCATGGCCGACAGCAAGTATCAGCATGCCGACCAGATCATCCGCAAACTTGCGGATTTCGATTTGGCTGCCTATGGCCTGCCGCCCATGTCCTGATTGAACACGGAAAAAAATGTGGGAGGGGGCTTGCTCCCGATAGCGGTGTATCAGCCAACTTATCAATAGCTGATCCACCTCAATCGGGGGCAAGCCCCCTCCCACATGGGTTGTGCCGTGTTGCTAAATCTCAGGCGCTGAAACCACCGTCGATGGTCAAGCTGGCGCCTGTGATGTATCCGGCTTCCGGCCCGGCAAGGTACGCCACGAAGCTGGCGATTTCCTCCACATGCCCATACCGACCCACCGCCATCAGCCCAATCAAGCTCTCGGCAAAATCACTGTTCGCCGGATTCATGTCGGTATCCACCGGCCCTGGCTGCACGTTATTGATGGTGATACCTCGTGGCCCCAGGTCGCGCGCCAGGCCTTTGGTCAAACCGACCAACGCCGCCTTGCTCATCGCGTACGGACCACCACCGCCAAACGGCATGCGCTCGGCATTGGTGCTGCCGATATTGATCACCCGGCCGCCTTCGCCCATGTGCTTGGCGGCCTCCTGAGTGGCGATAAAGACGCTGCGCACGTTGATTGCCAGGGTCTGATCGAAGTCTTCCAGCTTGAACGCTTCCAGCGGCGCGATGGTCAGCACTCCTGCATTGTTCACCAAAATATCCAGGCGCCCGAAGGTGTCGACTGTGACGTTGACTGCGTTGCGAATCGCCGTGGCATCGGCGCTGTCGGCCTGAATCGCCAAGGCTTTGCCGCCTGCGCTGATCACGCTGTTCTGCAAGGCTTCAGCCTTGGCGGCCGAGTTGATGTAGGTAAAGGCAACGGCGGCGCCTTGCGCGGCGAGGCGCTTGACGATGGCTGCGCCGATGCCGCGGGAACCGCCTTGAACCAAGGCGACTTTGCCAGTGAGGGTAGATGGGGTCATGTCGATCTCCAAGTAGTTGATGAGCCGAGTATCGACCTCCCTCGCCGATACCGATAGAGCATGATTGCTATAGTCTGTGTAAACCAAAAGTTTAGAGTGGGCGATATGGAAAGCTTTGGCAGTATCGAATGCTTTGTGCGCAGCGCCGAAGGCGGCAGCTTCGCGGAGGCTGCGCGGCACCTGAGCCTGACGCCGGCAGCGGTCGGCAAAAGCGTGGCCAAGCTGGAAGCGCGCCTGGGCGTCAGGCTGTTTCAGCGCAGCACCCGCCGCCTGACCCTGACCGAAGCCGGCAAGCTGTTCCTCGACGAGGTCAGCGGCAGCCTCACCACGATTCAAAACGCCGTGGCCAACCTGGCCAGCGCCGAAGGGCGGCCGGTGGGTACGCTGAAGGTCAGCATGGGCACCGTATTTGGCAATCGGTATGTGGTGCCGTTGCTGGGTGAGTTCATGCGACGCTTCCCGGCTATCAGCCCGGATTGGCATTTCGATAACCGCCAGGTCGACTTGATCGGCCAGGGCTTTGACGCCGCGATTGGCGGTGGCTTCGAACTGCCTCAAGGCGTGGTGGCGCGCAAGTTGACGCCGGCGCACCGGGTGCTGGTGGCTTCACCGGCTTACCTGGCGCAACGCCCTGCGGTGCGTACGCCCGAGGATTTATCGCGCTGCCATGGCATCCTGATCCGCTCACCGCAAACCGGCAGGGTGCGCTCATGGCAACTGACCCACCGCGAGCGCGAGCACAGCCCCCTGGTGCTCAAACCCGCAATGACCATGAGCGATTCGGAAGCCGCCTGCTGCGCCAGCGCCCAAGGGCTGGGCATTGCGTTGGTCAGCATGCCGATGGCTGTGCCGTTCCTCGACAGCGGCGCGGTGGTGCGGGTGTTGCCGGACTGGTATGTGGACGACGGCAATATCTCCATCTACTACGCCGAGCACAAACTACTGCCGGGCAAGACCCGGGCGTTTGTGGATTTTGTGATCGAGCAGTTTGTCGAGCAGCAATTGAGCCGCAGATTCAGTGCGGTCGCAAAGTAAACAGAATTCCAACTGTGGGAGGGGGCTTGCCCCCGATTGCGGTGTGTCAGCCAACATATTCATTGGCTGATCCGCCGCATCGGGAGCAAGCCCCCTCCCACAGTTGATCTTCAGTGGCCGAACTTGCCGGGCCAACCTATGACTTTCTTCGGCCTCGGCGTGGCATAGGTCCTGATCTTCGACGTCGACAACCCCAACCGCACCAGCGACTCAGCGATAGTCACCGCCGCCGTCACCCCATCCACCACCGGCACCCCGGTGCGCTGGCGAATCTGCTCGTCCAGCCCGGCCATGCCGCCGCATCCCAGGCAGATTACTTCTGCCTTGTCCTCAAGGATGGCCAGTTCCGCCTGGCGCACGATGGCTTGCATGGCGGCCAGTGGGTCTGCTTCCAGCTCCAGCACCGCCATGCCGCTGGCGCGCACTGAGGCGCAGCGCTGGTACAGGCCGGCGAGTTTCAGCCGGTCTTCAATCAATGGCACTGTGCGGTCCAGGGTGGTCACCACCGAATAGGCGTGGCCCAGGAACATTGCCATGCTGGCTGCGGCCTCGGTGATATCCACCACCGGCACGTTGAGCAATTCCTGCAGGCCTTCGCGGCCATGCTCGCCGTAGCCGGCCTGGATCACCGCATCGAATGGCTGGTCGTAGGCCATTACGCGATCCATTACCGCGATGGCGGCCAGGTAGCTTTCAAAGTTGCCCTCCACCGACTCGGCGCCGAAGTAGGGAGTGAGCCCGACAATCTCGGTGCCCGGCGAAGCCACACTGCGCGCCTGCTGAGCGATGGTTTGTGTGATGGATTCAGTGGTGTTGACGTTGACCACGAGGATGCGCATGGAAGGTCCTTGTTTAATGACTGACGTTATCGACTGCAATGCTTTCGCCGCTGACATCGGCGTAGAACGGCTGGCGCTTGGCGATCAGCAGGTACAGCAACCCTGCAATACCGGCGCCAAACAGCCAGGAAAACGGCGAGACGCTGGCAAACCCCGGCAACAATGCCAACAGAATGGCGATCACCGCTGCCGGAACGAACGCCGCCACCGCGCGCAGATTCACGCCCCGGCTGTAGTAATAAACGCCCTGCGCGTCTTCGCTATACAGCTGCGGCACATCCACCTGGCTTTTGCGGATCAGCCAGTAGTCAACCATGATCACCCCATACAACGGCCCCAGCAGCGCGCCCAGCCCGGAAAGGAAATACACGATCACCAGCGGGCTGTTGTAGAGGTTCCACGGCAGGATCAGCACCGCCACGGTGGCGCTGATGAGGCCCGCGCGGCGGAAGTTCAGGTACTTGGGCGCCAGGTTGCTCAGCACAAACGCTGGTGCGACGAAGTTGGCCATGATATTCACCGCCACGGTAACGATCAGGAAGGCCAGGCAGCCGAGCACGAGAAAGAAGGTATTGGGAATGGCGGCGATGATTTCAGTCGGGCTTTCAATTACCCGGCCATTGAGCTGGAACTGCCCGCCGCACAGCAGCACGGTGATGGCGGCGAACACCAGGATATTCACCGGCAGGCCCCAGAAATTACCCACCAGGATCGTCCTGCGGCAGGGCGAGGAGCGGGCGAAGTCGCAGAAGTTAAGGATCAGCGTGCCGTAGATCGCCAACCACAGCGCACCTCCGGCAAAGATATTGCGCCACATCTCGCCGCCGCTCAGCGGTTCGCGGATCGACCAGGCAATGTTGCCGCCTGCCTGGAAGTACATCCAGCCGGCTAGCGAGGCCACGGTGAGCAGAATCACTGGCCCGGCAAACCCCTCATAGCGACGTACCATTTCCATGCCATAGGCCAGGATCACCAGTTGCACCAGCCAGATCGCCACGAAGCAAGCCCAGCCGAGCGATGACAGGCCGAGGATCGCGTTGTGATCATAGTCGGCAAACCCTGGATGAACCGCCGTCAGCAACACGCGGAAAACCACCGAAGCCAGGTAGGTCTGAATACCGAACCAGGCAATCGCAATCACGGCGCGGATCAACGCCGGAATCTGTGCTCCATGAATACCGAAGCTGATACGGCTGATCACGGGAAACGGCACGCCGGTCTTCTGGCCCATGTACCCCGACAAGTTCATGAAAAAGTACACCAGTGCCGCACCGATCCCCAGGGACAACAGGATCTGCCAGCCGCCCAGACCCAATGCATACAAGCCGATGGCAAATGAATAGTTGGCGATGTTGTGCACGTCATTGGTCCACAGCGCAAAGATGCTGTAGCGCCCCCAGCGACGGCCTTCGATCTTGGTCGGGGCGAGGTCCTTGTTGTGCAGGCGTGAGCTGAGTACCAACGGGCCGGGGCTTGCCGCGTCGGGATTCAGGACGGAGGAGGGCAGATCCAGCGCAATGTCATTGGAGAGGCTTGTACGCATTCCGGCAGGCTCCAGCGCATCCGCAGCAGAGCGGCAGATGGCAAAGTGTATGTAGGTTTTGTATTTATTGTATACAAAGCGTATTTCACCTTAAGCCACATGCGTGCCAGTTTTGGGACTATCAAACCTACGGTTAATTTTGTTTTTATCGCTGATTGAAATAACTGGCTGAATTGAAAGCGATATAAATTGACCGTTTGAACAGCTATTTATTTTTATGAGGAAGAGAGCAGACTCAGGAGGGCAAAAATAGAGAGGAAAGAAGTGTTACGTTTTGGTGCGATTCATATTGGATTGCACACATAAATGGCACCTATGGTTACAGCTATGTGTACATTTTCATCGCCAACACAGAACAAATGTGGGAGGGGGCTTGCCCTCGATAGTGCCGGGTCAGTCACCCCATACAGTGCCTGACACTATGCCATCGGGAGCAAGCCCCCTCCCACAGGTTAACTGTGTCAGGCCTTCGTCTTGCTGATGATATTCCCCGCATGCAGCCCGCATTCCTTCTGCGTGGCTTCCTCCCACCACCAGCGACCTTCGCGCTCATGCTGGTTCGGCAGCACAGGACGGGTGCAAGGCTCGCAGCCGATGCTGATAAAACCGCGTTCATGCAGGCTGTTATAGGGCAGCTCCAGCATGCGGATATAACCCCAGATCTCCTCGCTGGTCATTTGCGCCAGCGGGTTGAACTTGTACAGGGTACGTTCAGGGGTAGAAAACGCCGTATCGATTTCCAGCGCGGCCACCTGGCTGCGGGTGCCCGGGCTCTGGTCGCGGCGCTGGCCGGTGGCCCAGGCACGCACGCCTGCCAGTTTGCGGCGCAGCGGTTCGATCTTGCGTATGCCACAGCACTCGCCATGACCGTCCTTATAGAAGCTGAACAGGCCCTTCTCCTTGACGAAGGGTTCCAGCTTGCTCTGGTCCGGCGAGATCAGTTCGATGTCGATCTTGTAGAACTCACGCACCTGTTCGATGAGCCGGTAGGTTTCCGGGTGCAGGCGACCGGTGTCGAGGCTGAACACCTTGACGTTCTTGTTCAGCTTCCAGGCCATGTCCACCAGCACCACATCCTCGGCGCCGCTGAAGGAAATCCACAGGTCGTCACCGAACTGGCTGAACGCCAGCTTAAGGATGTCCTGGGCGGACTTGTTGGCATAGGTCGTGGCGAGTTCAACGACGTCGAAGGCTTGGTTCATCAGGACGGTTCCTACAGGTCAGTGGCGCTGAGCGCTCTATAGGGGGCGATGGTATCAAAATCTACCCTGCGTTGCGGCGGCGTGCTTGAGTCGCTAGAGTTCGGCAGTCCTTTTGCTCGCTCAACTTGAATAATACGAACGGAGTGTCCTGTGGAAATTGCCTGTCTCGACCTGGAAGGGGTACTGGTTCCGGAAATCTGGATCGCCTTCGCCGAAAAAACCGGTATCCAATCCCTGCGCGCCACCACCCGTGACATTCCCGACTACGACGTGTTGATGCAGCAGCGCCTGCGTATCCTCGATGAGCACGGGCTCAAGCTTGCCGATATCCAGGAAGTGATTGCCACCCTCAAGCCCCTGGACGGCGCCATCGAGTTCGTCAACTGGCTGCGCGAGCGCTTCCAGGTGGTGATCCTCTCCGACACCTTCTACGAATTCTCCCAACCGCTGATGCGCCAGCTGGGCTTTCCGACCCTGCTCTGTCATCGCCTGATTACCGATGAAAACGACCGGGTGGTCAGCTACCAACTGCGCCAGAAAGATCCCAAGCGCCAGTCGGTATTGGCGTTCAAGACGCTGTACTACCGAGTGATTGCGGCGGGGGATTCCTATAACGACACCACCATGCTGGGTGAGGCAGACCGAGGGATTCTATTCCACGCGCCGGAGAATGTGATTCGCGAGTTCCCGCAGTTTCCGGCGGTGCATACGTTTGAGGATTTGAAGCGGGAGTTTATCAAGGCGTCCAGCCGACAGTTGAGCCTGTAAATTATCTGGCGCGGCTGATGGCCTCATCGGGAGCAAGCCCTCTCCACATGGCCCTCCCAGCTGCGCCTAAATGCCCGCCAGTAACCGTTCATATGGGATACACAATCCCTCATGCAGGCGTTTGATCATCGCCAGGCTCAGCTTGCGCTTGCCGTTCAACACTTCTGAAACTCGCCCGCTGGGGCCGATGAATGGCTCCAGATCGCGGGCAGTCAAGCCCATTTGTTCCATGCGGAATTTGATCGCTTCCACTGGGTCCGAAGGCGGCATCGGAAAGTGTTCCGCCTCGTACTTCTCGATCAGAACAGCAAGAATTTCCAGCTCGTCACCTTCGGCACTGCCGATGGCCGCTCCCCAAATCTGCTCGACGCGCGCGAGCGCAGCGGACAGGTCTTCTTGAGAGTGAATAGGTTTGATGTTCATTACACGGTCTCCGCATTGATTGTGTCGTACTGCGCGTGGGTGCCGACAAAGCGGATGAAGCCAAGCTGTCGCTCATAATCGATCGACATGATCACCCGGTACTTGTTGCCGCCCACGTTGAATACAACCCTGCCGCTTTTGAGAATGCTTGCAGTCCTGAGCTCGGCCTTGAGTGCCTGTGGTGTTGGGTAAAGGGTCTTTTCCATATGGCGATACCACTCGACCAAGGGCGTTTTTGCATCGGCAGTAGCCGGGTGGCTTTCCCAGAACCTTCGTAAGGTTGAGAGGGCGATTATTCGCATCGCTCATTCCTCCCGTATTGGGAGATATTAGTGCCGAGTAGATGAGCGTGCAATCCCTGAAACAAGTTCTGACGATTGAGGGGCATATGTGATCCTTCACAGACGGCCGTTGGGCGGCGGAAGTCGGACGCTATCGCGCCGCTCACTGTTGGTCCATTACCGTTCTGATTCAGGTTTTTTCGTGCCGAAGTCGCTGCCCTCAGCGGCAGGAGTGGCTTGGGTGCTAGAGGCCTTCCAACGTGTGTAACAACACCTGTACCTTGGTCAGCGACTCCTGATATTCCGCCTCCCACTGCGAGTCCGCCACGATCCCGCCGCCGCCCCAGCAGCACACCTGTGCGTCCTTGACCAGCAAACTGCGGATGGCGATAGAGCTGTCCATTTCGCCGCGCACGTCCAGATACATCAGCGAACCGCAGTACAGACCGCGGCGGGTCGGTTCCAGTTCGTCGATGATCTGCATGGCGCGGATCTTCGGCGCACCGGTGATGGAGCCGCCGGGGAAGCTGCCGGCGATGAGGTCGAGGGCATCTTTATCGTCTGCCAATGTGCCGGTGACGCTGCTCACCAGGTGGTGCACGTTGGGGTAGCTTTCCAGGCTGAACAACTCGGGTACTTTTACCGAGCCGATACGGCAACTGCGGCCGAGGTCGTTGCGCAGCAGGTCGACGATCATCAGGTTTTCTGCGCGATCCTTGGGACTGGCCAAGAGCTCGGCGGCGTGCGCAGCGTCTTCATGCGGCGTCGGGCCACGAGGGCGGGTGCCTTTGATCGGGCGGGTTTCAACCTGGCGCTGGCTGACCTTGACGAAGCGTTCCGGCGACAGGCTCAGCACCGCGCCACCTTCCGGCAGGCTCTGGAACCCGGAAAACGGCGTCGGGCAGGCCTCGCGCAGCGCGCAATAGGCGGACCATGGATCACCGATGCAGGGCGCGCGAAAGCGCTGGGCGAAGTTGACCTGGTAGCAATCGCCGGCCTGGATATAGTCCTGAATACGCACGATGGCCTGCCGATAGGCCTCGGCCGTCAGGTCCGGTGCCATGGGCCCTTGCAACTTGAACGCCGCAGACGTGTCGACGACGGCGGCGCTGAACAGGCTGATCAGGCGTTGCCGTTCGCTGTCTGCAAGGCTGGGGTGGAACACCAGTTGGCTGGACTGCGCAGCGTGATCGCTGATCAGCGCCCAGGCATACAGTCCCAAGCGCGCGTCCGGCAGGTGCAAGTCGTCTACCGCCAGGTGCGGCATCTGTTCCAGGTGTCGGCCGAAATCGTAACTCAGATAGCCGATCAAGCCTCCGGCAAACGGCAGCTCCAAGCCAGCGGGCAATGCCGCTTCGCCCAAGTGCGTCAGGCTTTTGCGCAAACGTTGCAGGAAATCGCCGCCGCTTTCGTCAGGCTCAACCGCCAAGGTCGCTTCAGGCCAGGCGCTGAGCAGGTCATAACGGCCACGCTCGGCCGCCGGGCGGCCGCTGTCGAGCAGCACCGCACCGGGCGCATGGCGAATCGCCGCAAAATACTCGGCGGGGTTGGCCCGATAGGGCAACGGGTAAACGGAACAGGTCGACATGCGGGGGTGAATCAGCCAGTGGCGCGAGGGGAGGGGATTGTAGTCCCCCGCAGGATTTGCTCCTAGAGGGGATGTCGGGGATAGACAGTTCGAAGGCCGGATCAGCCTTCCACGGGCGGTATATGGCCAAACATCTCTTGCACGAACTTCACCCGTTCTTCCGGCGTTTCGCTCACGCCAGCGGCTTTCAGTTCTTCCAGTCGCGCCTCCACCGCATGGGTGCGCAGAGTCAGGCCGCAGTCGTTGGCAATCTGGATATTCAGCCCCGGCCGCGCGTTCAGCTCGAGGATCAGCGGGCCTTTTTCCTGGTCCAGCACCATGTCCACACCGATATAGCCCAGGCCGCACAGTTCATAGCAGCCGGCCGCCAGCTTCATGAAACCGTCCCAGTTGGGCAGTTGTACGCCGTCCACCGCGTTGGTGGTATCGGGGTGCTTGGTGATGATGTTGTTCAGCCAGGTGCCACGCAAGGTCAGGCCGGTGGCGAGGTCTACACCCACGCCAATCGCGCCTTGGTGCAGGTTGGCCTTGCCACCGGACTGGCGCGTCGGCAAGCGCAGCATCGCCATCACCGGGTAGCCCATCAGCACGATGATGCGGATATCCGGCACGCCTTCGTAGCTGATGCTCTTGAAGATCTGGTCGGGTACCACGCGGTATTCGATCAAGGCGCGATCGCGGTGGCCGCCGAGGGAGTACAGGCCGGTGAGAATGCTGGAAATCTGATGCTCGATTTCTTCATGGCTGATGATCTTGCCGGACACCGTGCGATAGCGCCCCTCAAAGCGGTCCGCCACCACCAGGATGCCGTCGCCGCCGGCGCCCTGGGCGGGCTTGATCACGAAGTCGCTGCGCCCACCGATGATTTCGTCGAGCTTGTCGATTTCTTTCTCGGTGGAGATTACCCCATACATTTCAGGTACATGGATGCCGGCCGCCATGGCCCGTTCCTTGGTGATGATCTTGTCATCCACGATCGGATACAGGCTGCGCTTGTTGTACTTGAGCACGTAGTCGGCGTTACGCCGGTTGATGCCCATGATCCCGCGCGCTTCCAGGGCCTTCCAGGTCTTCCAGAAGCCGAACATTACGAGTCAGCCTTCAGGAATGCCTTGAAACGTACCAGTTCGGTCAGGCGGTAGCCGCGATAACGACCCATGGCCAGCATGAAGCCCACCAGGATCAGCAGGATCGCCGGGAAGGTGAACACGAAGTAGATCAGCTCCGGCACGCTCATGATGATGTGCGCCAGGGAGGCCGCGAACAGCGTGCCGATCGCCACTTTCAGCGCGTGGTTGGCGCCGCGCTCTTCCCAGGTGATCGACAGGCGCTCGATGGTCATGGTCAGGATCACCATCGGGAACAGCGCTACCGACAGGCCCCGCTCCAGGCCCAGCTTGTGGCTGAACAGGCTGATGGCGGCAATCAGCACCACCACGAAGGTCAGCACCACCGACAGCCTCGGCAGCATCTGCAGTTTCAAGTGCTCAAGGTAGGACCTGAGCGACAGCCCCAGCGCGGTGATGATTGTAAACAGCACAATCCCGAAACCCAGTTGCGTCTCGCGGAAGGCCAGGGCAATCAGCACCGGGGTAAAGGTGCCAAGGGTCTGCAGGCCGATCAGGTTGCGCAGGATCAGGATTACCAGCACGCCAATCGGGATCATCACCATGATCATGAACGTCTGCTGGGTTTGCAGCGGCAGGCCGTACAGCGAGTATTCGAGGAAGTTGGCGTCGGTGTTTTCGTCGGTCAGCTTGGCCAGGCGAATCGCGTTCATTTCGCTGTTGTTCAGGCTGAAGGTCACCATGGCTTTCTTGCCGCCATCGACCGTGATCAGGTTTTCATCGCCGGTCCACCACAGCAGGCGGTCGGCGGGCAGGCCTTGTTCGCCGGTTTCCGGGTTGAAATACAGCCAGTCGTTCCCGTTGAAGCTGCGCAACCACAGCTCCGGAGATTGCGGCTGGTCGGCGACGAGGCGGATGGTGTGGACTTTTTCCACCGGTACGTGGGCGATGGACAGCAGCAATTCAACGATCTTGGCCTTGTGCGACGTCGACGGGTCCCCCGCCAGCAGCAATTTCACATTATCGTCGTTGAGATTGTTGGTGCGCTTGATGGCTTCGGTAATAAAGGTCTCGACGTCTGCCGAGTGCTGGCGAATCGGCGCGAGCAAGGCTTCGGCGGCGATTTTTTCCGGGCCTTCCACGGCGATGCTGTCGCGGAACGTCGGGCCCTTGATCTTGACCTTTTCACCGCTATAGCGCTTGGTCAGCACCAGGCGGTAATACAGGGTCTGGTTACCCTTGGCGCGGCGCGCCGACCAGGTGACCTTGCGGTTACCGTCGGCGCGATTGACGCTCACCCCGTAGTTGTTCGAAATAAAGCTCTCATTGAGGCTGACGAAGTCGCGGCTCAACGGCGGCACGAACATCGAAACCTTCACCGGGTCCTTGGGGTTGGCGACGAACTCGACCTTCGCGTCGATGTTCCACAAGTCATCGGTGGCGTCCTCGGTGACAGGGATGCCCAGCACGAAGATCTGGTAGGCGGTGACCGAAATACCCAGCACCACCAAAATGGTGATCAGGATTTTCAGGTGCAGGGTCAGAGAGCGCATTCGGTTTACTCGGCGGTATGAGCGTCGGCGGCGCAGGCAGGTTTGCCTGCTGCATATTTAAGGCTGGGGTCGATCAGCGCATCAAAGCGCTTGAGCGCTTCGGAGCCGATCAGCAGCGGGTATTGGAAGGTGCTGCGGTCAGTCAAGTTCACTTCGATGCTGCGTAAAGCGCTGCCCATGCAGATATCCAGGGCAATCACCGGACGAGCGGTGTACTGCTTATCCTCATCGGGGTCGTAATCATCGGCACGGCGCTTGATCTTGCTGACGCGGGCCAGTGGACGTTCGATGGGGTGGGAATGGGCGGCGTCGATGGCCAGGTAGAAGCGTACCCAGGATTCCCCGTTGCGCTTGAAGCGTTTGATATCGCGTGCACTCAGCGAGGCGGTCTTGGCGCCTGTGTCGAGCTTGGCCGCGACTTCCAGGTCGAGGCCCGCCAGCTTGGCGTATTCATTCAGGCCATACACGGTCTTCTCGGCGGCAACGCCAAGGCTCGGTAGGGACAGTAGGCATAACAGTAGGGGGAAGGGCTTGAGTCTCATAATTCCTGAGGCGATGCAGTGCGAAATTCAAGGCGACTGGCATTACTGCGCAAGCTCCCTCGTGCGCCATTTCATCTAGCGATGTCAGGCAAATGCGGCGGGCATTCTAACATGATGCTTTTTTGGCGCCAGCGCTGGCAGGCGGCCATGCTCTTGGATCCACGCCGGAGGTTATTAGACGATTGTCGACAATGTTGATTTATTCTTTGACTAGTCAGGGGTAATTGACTAGTTTTTGCAGCATTGCTTTTAAAGGTGTCGACAATATGCTGGATCAAACGGAATCTCCGCCGGCGCTGTCGGACGAATCCCAAACTATGTCGGAAAACGTTTTCCGGCGAATCCAGGCCGCCATCGTCAAGGGCGAGATCGCCCCAGGCTCCAAGATTTCCGAACCGGAGCTGGCGCGCACCTATGGCATCAGCCGTGGCCCGCTGCGCGAGGCGATTCACCGCCTGGAAGGCCAGCGCCTGCTGGTGCGAGTGCCCCACGTCGGCGCCCGCGTGGTGTCGTTGAGCCACGCCGAGCTGGTCGAGCTCTATGAAATCCGCGAGTCATTGGAAGGCATGGCGTGCCGGCTGGCGGCCGAGCGCATGACCGACGCGGAAATCGAAGAGCTGCGCCAGGTATTGCACACCCATGAACGGGATGCTGCGTTTCAGGCCGGTGTCGGCTATTACCAGCAGGAAGGCGACTTCGATTTTCATTACCGGATCATCCAGGGCGCCGGCAACCGCACCCTGACCCAGATGCTCTGCGGCGAGCTGTACCAATTGGTGCGCATGTACCGCATCCAGTTTTCCGCCACCCCCAATCGTCCACGCCAGGCCTTTGCCGAGCATCACCGCATTCTTGACGCGATTGCCGATCGCGACGGTGAACTGGCCGAACTGTTGATGCGCCGGCATATCGGCGCTTCCAAACGCAACATCGCCCGTCACTTTCCGGACGGCGCTCCCCAATAAATAGAGGTGAGTCATGAGTTCCACGAACAACAGCACCCCAGGCCAGCGTTTCCGTGACGCGGTCGCCAGTGAACAGCCTTTGCAAGTGGTCGGCGCAATCAACGCCAACCACGCTTTGCTGGCCAAACGCGCCGGCTTCAAGGCGATTTACCTGTCCGGTGGCGGCGTGGCTGCGGGCTCCCTGGGTGTTCCGGACCTGGGCATCACCGGCCTGGATGACGTGCTGACCGATGTACGCCGTATCACCGATGTGTGCGACCTGCCGCTGCTGGTGGACGTGGACACCGGTTTCGGCTCCTCGGCGTTCAACGTGGCGCGCACCGTCAAGTCGATGATCAAGTTCGGCGCGGCGGCCATCCACATCGAGGATCAGGTCGGCGCCAAGCGCTGCGGCCATCGGCCCAACAAAGAGATCGTGTCCCTGCAGGAAATGGTTGACCGCATCAAGGCCGCCGTGGACGCACGCACCGATGACAGCTTCGTGATCATGGCCCGCACCGACGCCCTGGCCGTGGAAGGTTTGGAATCCGCCCTGGAGCGCGCCGCCGCGTGCATCGAGGCCGGTGCCGACATGGTGTTCCCGGAAGCCATCACTGAACTTGAGATGTACAAGTTGTTCGCCTCGCGGGTGAAAGCGCCGATCCTGGCCAACATCACCGAATTCGGCGCGACCCCGCTGTTTACCACCGAACAGTTGAAATCTGCCGATGTTTCCATCGTGCTGTACCCGCTCTCGGCCTTCCGCGCCATGAACAAGGCTGCCGAGAACGTCTACACCGCGATCCGCCGCGACGGTACGCAACAGAACGTGATCGACACCATGCAAACCCGCATGGAGCTTTACGATCGTATCGACTACCACACCTTCGAGCAGAAGCTCGACGCGCTGTTTGCCGCGAAGAAGTAGCAAGCGCGCCTCCTTGAATAACGACAAAATTGGAGAACAACCATGGCTGAAGCAAAAGTATTGAGTGGCGCCGGCCTGCGTGGCCAGGTGGCCGGGCAGACCGCATTGTCGACCGTGGGCCAGGCCGGTGCCGGCTTGACCTATCGCGGCTATGACGTGCGTGAACTGGCCGCCGATGCGCAATTTGAAGAAGTCGCCTACCTGCTGCTGTACGGCGAACTGCCGACCCAGGCCGAACTGGCGGCCTACAGCGCCAGGCTGGGCAAGCTGCGCGACTTGCCGCAAGCGTTGAAAGAAGTGCTGGAACGCATCCCCGCCGACGCCCACCCGATGGACGTGATGCGCACCGGTTGCTCGTTCCTGGGCAATATCGAGCCGGAAAAAGACTTCAGCGTGCAGCGTGACGTCACCGATCGCCTGCTCGCGGCGTTCCCGGCGATCATGTGCTACTGGTACCGCTTCAGCCACGAGGGCAAGCGCATCGACTGCGTCACCGACGAGCCCAGCATCGGCGGGCACTTCCTGCACCTGCTGCATGGCAAGAAGCCGAGCGACCTGCACGTCAAAGTGATGAATGTGTCGCTGATCCTCTACGCCGAGCACGAATTCAACGCCTCTACCTTCACCGCCCGGGTGTGCGCGTCGACCTTGTCCGACCTGTATTCCTGCGTCACCGCCGCCATTGGTTCCCTGCGCGGCCCGCTGCACGGCGGCGCCAACGAAGCGGCGATGGAGATGATCGAGCGTTTCGGTTCGGCCGAAGAGGCCGTCGAAGGCACCCTCGGCATGCTGGCGCGCAAGGACAAGATCATGGGTTTTGGCCACGCGATCTACAAGGACAGCGACCCGCGTAACGAAGTGATCAAGGGCTGGTCGAAAAAACTCGCTGACGAAGTGGGCGACACGGTGTTGTTTGCGGTTTCCGAAGCCATCGACAAGACCATGTGGGAGCAGAAGAAGCTGTTCCCCAACGCCGACTTCTACCATGCCTCGGCGTACCACTTCATGGGCATCCCGACCAAGCTGTTCACGCCGATCTTCGTTTGTTCGCGGCTCACCGGCTGGGCGGCGCACGTGTTCGAGCAACGCGCCAATAACCGCATCATCCGTCCAAGCGCCGAGTACACCGGCGTTGAGCAGCGCAAGTTCGTGCCAATCGAACGTCGCTGAAGATCGACGATCCTGAAGTGGTATCCGAATCAAATGTGGGAGGGGGCTTGCCCCCGATAGCAATCTGTCAGGCGGTACAGCAGGCACTGAACCACCGCTATCGGGGGCAAGCCCCCTCCCACCTTTGGATTGCGTTACACACCAGGTCCGCGTCGGCCTTCCTTTTGTAATTACCGTGACCGAGTCCTGACGATGAACACTGAATTTCGCAAACCGCTCCCCGGCAGTCGCCTGGATTACTTCGACGCCCGCGCGGCTGTCGAGGCAATCACTCCCGGCGCCTACGCCACCTTGCCGTATACCTCCCGCGTACTCGCGGAAAACCTGGTGCGTCGTTGCGACCCGGCCAGCCTCAATGCCTCCCTGAGCCAGTTGATCGAGCGCAAGCGTGACCTCGATTTCCCATGGTTCCCGGCCCGCGTGGTGTGCCATGACATCCTCGGCCAGACCGCCCTGGTAGACCTCGCCGGCCTGCGCGACGCCATCGCCCTGCAAGGCGGCGATCCGGCGCAGGTCAACCCGGTGGTGCCGACCCAGTTGATCGTCGACCACTCCCTGGCCGTCGAAGCCGGTGGCGCCGACCCGCAGGCGTTCGAAAAGAACCGCGCCATCGAAGACCGCCGCAACGAAGATCGCTTCCACTTTATCGAGTGGACCAAAAAGGCCTTCAAGAACGTCGACGTGATCCCGCCCGGCAACGGCATCATGCACCAGATCAACCTGGAGAAAATGTCACCGGTGATTCAGGTGCGCGACGGTGTGGCCTTCCCGGACACCTGCGTCGGCACCGACAGCCACACCCCGCATGTGGATGCCCTGGGCGTGATCGCCATCGGTGTCGGCGGCCTTGAAGCCGAAAGCGTGATGCTCGGGCGTGCCTCATGGATGCGCCTGCCGGAAATTGTCGGGGTGCAATTGACCGGCAAGCTGCAGCCGGGCATCACCGCCACCGATATGGTGCTGGCGCTGACCGAGTTCCTGCGCCAACAGAAAGTCGTCGGCGCATGGCTGGAGTTCTTCGGTGAAGGCGCTTCGGCCCTGACCTTGGGCGACCGCGCGACCATCTCCAACATGGCCCCGGAATACGGCGCCACCGCAGCGATGTTCTACATCGACCAGCAGACGATCGCCTACCTGAAGCTCACCGGTCGCGAAGAGGAACAGGTCGCCCTGGTGGAGCAGTACGCACGCCACACCGGGCTGTGGGCTGACGAGCTGAAAGGCGCGCAATACGATCGCGGCCTGACGTTCGACCTGTCCAGCGTGGTGCGCAACATGGCGGGCCCGAGCAACCCTCACGCCCGTGTCGCCACCCGTGACCTGGCGGCCAAAGGCATCAGCGGCCAGTGGGACGACGTACCGGGGCAAATGCCTGACGGCGCCGTGATCATTGCCGCCATCACCAGTTGCACCAACACCAGCAACCCGCGCAACGTGATCGCCGCCGGCCTGCTGGCGCGCAACGCCAACCGGCTCGGGCTGACGCGCAAGCCGTGGGTCAAGTCGTCCCTGGCGCCGGGTTCGAAAACCGTAGCCATGTACCTGGAAGAAGCCGGCCTGGGGCATGAGCTGGAAAAACTTGGTTTCGGCGTGGTGGCCTTCGCGTGCACGACCTGCAACGGCATGTCCGGCGCGCTTGACCCGGTGATCCAGCAGGAAATCATCGACCGCGACCTCTACGCCACCGCTGTGCTGTCAGGTAACCGCAACTTTGACGGGCGTATTCATCCGTACGCCAAGCAGGCCTTCCTCGCTTCGCCGCCGCTGGTGGTGGCCTATGCGATTGCCGGCACCATTCGTTTCGATATCGAGAAAGACGTGCTCGGGCTCGACGTCGACGGCAAGGAAATCCGCCTGCAGGACATCTGGCCGAGCGATGAAGAGATCGACGCAATGGTCAAGGCCTCGGTCAAGCCGGAACAGTTTCGCGCCGTGTACATCCCGATGTTCGCGATTCACGAAGACACCGGCCCTAAAGTCACCCCGCTGTACGACTGGCGCCCGCAAAGCACCTATATTCGCCGCCCGCCATATTGGGAAGGCGCCTTGGCCGGCGCACGTCCGCTCAAGGGCATGCGCCCGCTGGCCGTGCTGCCGGACAACATCACCACCGACCACCTGTCGCCCTCCAACGCGATCATGCCGGGCAGCGCCGCCGGCGAGTACCTGGCGAAAATGGGCTTGCCGGAAGTTGACTTCAACTCCTACGCGACTCACCGGGGCGACCACCTGACCGCACAGCGCGCCACCTTCGCCAACCCGAAACTGTTCAACGAAATGGTGCAGGAAAACGGCAAGGTCAAGCAGGGCTCCCTGGCGCGTATCGAGCCGGAAGGCACGGTCACGCGCATGTGGGAAGCCATTGAAACCTACATGGAACGCAAGCAGCCGCTGATCATTATCGCGGGCGCCGACTACGGCCAGGGTTCGTCCCGCGATTGGGCCGCCAAGGGCGTACGCCTGGCCGGTGTGGAAGCGATCGCCGCCGAAGGTTTCGAGCGCATCCACCGCACCAACCTGGTCGGCATGGGCGTGTTGCCCCTGGAATTCTTGCCGGGCACCGACCGCCACACCCTCAAGATCGACGGCAGCGAAACCTATGATGTGGTCGGCGAACGCACGCCGCGCGCGCAATTGACCCTGGTGATCAACCGCAGGAATGGCGAGCGTGTCGAAGTGCCGGTGACCTGCCGCCTGGACACCGCTGAAGAAGTGTCGATCTACGAGGCGGGCGGCGTGTTGCAACGTTTTGCCCAGGACTTTTTGGAATCGGCGGCGACGGCCTGAGGGGTTAACCATGGCACACGTAGCGCAAATCAAGATCCCCGCCACCTATATGCGGGGCGGCACCAGCAAGGGAGTTTTCTTCAGCCTCAATGACCTGCCGCCGTCGGCGCAGGTACCGGGCGCAGCCCGCGACGCCTTGCTGTTGCGGGTGATCGGCAGCCCCGACCCCTATGACAAGCAAATCGATGGCATGGGCGGCGCCACGTCCAGCACCAGCAAAACCGTGATCCTGGCCAAGAGCACGCGTGCCGGGCACGACGTGGATTACCTGTTCGGCCAGGTGTCCATCGACAAGCCGTTTGTCGATTGGAGTGGCAACTGCGGCAACCTCTCGGCGGCGGTCGGTTCGTTCGCGATCAGCGCCGGCCTGGTCGACCCAGGCCGTGTGCCCCACAACGGCGTGGCCGTGGTGCGCATATGGCAAGCCAATATCGGCAAGACCATCATCGCCCATGTGCCGATCACCGACGGCGCTGTGCAGGAAACCGGTGATTTTGAACTGGATGGCGTGACCTTTCCGGCTGCCGAAGTGCAGCTGGAATTCATCGACCCGGCGGCGGAAGAAGAGGGCGGTGGCGGTTCGATGTTCCCCACCGGCAACCTGATCGATGAGCTGGAAGTGCCCGGCGTCGGCACCTTCAAGGCCACCCTGATCAACGCCGGCATCCCGACGATTTTCATCAATGCCCAAGATTTAGGCTACACCGGCACTGAGTTGCAAGGCGCGATCAACGGCGACCCGAAAGCCCTGGCGATGTTCGAGACCGTGCGTGCCTATGGCGCGTTGCGCATGGGCCTGATCAAGCATCTGGACGAAGCAGCCCTGCGCCAGCACACGCCGAAACTGGCGTTTGTGGCCAAGCCTGCGGATTACGTGGCGTCCAGCGGCAAGGCGATCAAGGCCGGCGATGTGGATTTGCTGGTGCGGGCGTTGTCCATGGGCAAATTGCACCACGCAATGATGGGCACGGCGGCGGTGGCGATCGGCACGGCGGCGGCGATTTCCGGCACCCTGGTCAACCAGGCGGCCGGTGGCGTGGAACGCAATGCCGTGCGCTTCGGGCATCCGTCGGGCACCTTGCGCGTCGGTGCCGAGGCGACTCAAGTGAACGGTGAATGGGTGGTGAAGAAAGCCATTATGAGCCGCAGTGCGCGGGTGTTGATGGAGGGGTTTGTGCGCGTTCCCGGTGACTCATTCTAAAACCTGGCACTGAGCTTTATGTGGGAGGGGGCTTGCTCCCGATAGCGGTGTGCCAGTCGACACATTCATCAACTGACCCACCCCCATCGGGAGCAAGCCCCCTCCCACAAGGGATCTCTATTCCAAGGCAGGCATCCAAGATCTGTCTTCAATAACCGTAAGCCGAGGACTGACCCCAACCCCTTTTTGGAGAACTGCCATGAGCGCCAACGTCGACCAGAACAATCGCCCCGACTACGATCAGGTCCTGCAGGATATTGCCGACTATGTCCTCACCTACCGGATCGAGTCCGAGGCCGCACTGGACACCGCCCGCAACTGCCTGATGGACACTCTCGGTTGTGGCCTGCTGGCCTTGCGTTTCCCCGAGTGCACCAAGCACCTGGGGCCGCTCGTCGAGGGCACCGTGGTGCCGTTCGGGGCACGGGTGCCGGGCACTTCGTTGCGGTTGGACCCGGCCAAGGCTGCCTGGGACATCGGCTGCATCGTGCGCTGGCTCGACTACAACGACACCTGGCTCGCGGCTGAATGGGGTCATCCTTCGGACAACCTGGGCGGCATCCTCGCGGTGGCCGATCACCTGTCGCAAAAACGCGTGGCCCATGGCGACGCACCGCTGACCGTACGCGCGGTGTTGGAAGCCATGATCATGGCCCACGAAATCCAGGGCGTGATTGCCCTGGAAAACGCCTTCAATCGCGTCGGCCTCGACCATGTGCTGCTGGTGAAAGTCGCCTCCACTGCGGTCACCGCCAAGCTGATGGGCGCAGACCGTGAGCAACTGCTCGCGGCGTTATCCCATGCGTTCGTCGATGGGCAGGCATTGCGTACTTACCGCCATGCGCCGAACGCCGGTTCGCGTAAATCCTGGGCGGCGGGCGATGCGTCGAGTCGCGGGGTGCGCCTGGCGGATATCGCATTGCGCGGCGAGATGGGTATTCCCGGCGTGCTGAGCGCGCCACAGTGGGGGTTCTACGACGTATTGTTCAGCCATACCAACAAGGATCTGGCCCTCAAACCTCAAGAGCAACGCCGGTTCAGCCTGTCCCAGCCCTACGGTACCTACGTGATGGAAAACGTGCTGTTCAAGATCAGCTTTCCCGCTGAATTCCATGCGCAGACGGCCTGCGAAGCGGCGGTGACCTTGCACCCGTTGGTGAAGAACCGCCTGCATGCGATCGAGCGCATCGTGATCACCACCCACGAGTCGGCGATTCGCATCATTTCCAAAGTCGGCCCCTTGGCCAACGCTGCGGACCGCGACCATTGCCTGCAATACATGACCGCCGTGCCGTTGGCCTTCGGCAACCTGGTGGCCGAGCACTATGAGGATCAATTCCATGCCGCCCATCCGATCATCGATGAGCTGCGCGCGAAAATGGTGATCGTCGAAGACCCCCGTTACAGCCGCGAATATCTGCAGGCCGACAAGCGCTCCATCGCCAATGCGGTGCAGGTGTTCTTCACCGACGGCACCTGCACCGAGCAGGTGGCGGTGGAATATCCGATTGGTCATCGTCGTCGGCGGGAGGATGGAATCCCGCTGCTGGAAGACAAGTTCAAGGCCAACCTGGCGACGCGGTTTACCGCGCAGCGCAGTGCCGAAATCTTTGCGTTGTGCAAAGACCAGGCACGGCTGGAAGCGACCCCCGTCAACCGCTTCATGGACCTGTTCATGATCTGAAAAACACCACACAACCCAATGTGGGAGGGGCGGTGCGACGATTCGACTTGCTCCCGATAGCAGTGTGTCAGTCAACAGGTTCATTGGCTGATCCACCGCTATCGGGAGCAAGCCCCCTCCCACATTGGTTTTGCAGTGTTATGACTGTCGAGTCAGGCTCAGTTATGACTCAAACCGCAAAATCACCCGACGGTTGTGCTTGCTCTTCTTCTCGATTTTCTCGCAGAACACCCGGCCGATTTCCTCGGTGTTGAGCACATGGGTACCACCGCACGGCTGGATGTCGATGCCGGGAATTTCAATCACGCGTACCGAGCCTTGGATCACCGGCGGTGCTACCGCCTGGGTGCGGGTGATCTGCAGCAGAGTCGAGTACTCAGAGGCAGGCATCGACAAGGTTTTCACCGCGTGGGCCTGTTCGATCAAGGCGTTAAGGTCGCGGGTAATGCTGTCTTTATCCAGGGTCATTTCCGGCAGGTCGAAATCCAGGCGACCTTTGTCTGCACTGATGCTGCATCCCGTCACCGGCGCGTCGATGATCGAGCACAGCAGGTGCAGGCAGGTATGCATCTTCATATGCTGGTAGCGCCGCTCCCAATCCAGGCCGGCGTCTACTTGGACGCCGGCGGTCAGGTGCGCGGGGCACTGTTCCACCTGATGCCAGATGATCGAGCGCAGCACCGGGTCGCGCACCGTGCCGGTGACCGCCACGCGGGTGCCGTCGGCCAGGGTGAGGTGGCCGGTGTCCCCCGGTTGCCCGCCGCCGGTTGGGTAGAACAGCGTGTGCTCCAGGGCGACGCCGTGCTCGCTGACCGCAATCACCCGGGCGCTGAAGGCGTTTTGATAGGGCGCGCTGTCGAACAGCGCCAGGGTTTCCATGGTATGCACGGACATGTTCAACCTCCGACGATCAGTGGGTTGGCTTGCAACAGGTGACGCACCATCGCACTCAAGCCAGGGGGAGAGAGCAGGGTGATTTCGAACGCCGGCCCGCAGACTTTCAGGTTCAGCGGCAGGCGCGGCAGTTGTTCGCCGGTGTCGAGGCGGCGCAGGCGAAACTGCAGGTGATGACGCTCTTTCACCGTGGGTTCGAGCATCAGCCCTGGCAGCGGATGGAAGTCGGCGTCCAGCACCGTGACCTTATGGCCGGCATCCACCTCGCCGACGACATGCAGGCGCTCATCCAGGGCGAATGCGCCAAGGTAGCTGCTGTGATCCGACTCATCGTTTTTCTGCAACTGGATCTGGTTGACCACCTTGACCTTGGTGCCCGCCGGCACGTCCTGGGTAATGACACAGGAGGGGCTGATAAATACGTTGTCGCCGATCTGCACATAGCCCAGCACCCGTGCCCCGGCGCCGACCTCGACATTGTTGCCCAGGCGTGGATGGCGCTTGCCGTCCGGGTTGTTGGCGATACCGCGCGCGCCCAGGGTCACGCCACACAGGATGTAGCAGTCGTTACCGATCTCGCAGGTTTCGCCGATAACCGTGCCGTAGCCATGGTCCAGCACGAAGCGCCGGCCGATGCGCGCAGCCGGGTGAATCTCGGCCCCGGAGAGGATCTTGCCCTGGTTGCTGAGCTTGAGGGCGATGCGGGTAAAGACGCCGGGGGCGGGCTCCGGGAAATTCCACACCAGGTGCGCAAGCCGGTAGAACAACACCGCCTTGAACGAGGCGTAGGATTCCAGGATCAATTCGCCGCGCCCGCGCGAGGCCGGGTCGCGATAGGCGTAGGCGATCAAGTCCTCGGCCACCGCCTGGGCGGCAGTCTGGATCAGCGGCGCCAGGTGCGGCTCCAGTTGCTTCATCTGCGCAGGCGTCAGGGTTTGGATGAGGTGGGTCAGCAACTCATCATGCAGCTGTTGCATGTCGATAAAGCCTCCCATGGAGGCACCCCCGCATTCTGGTTGGTTGGGTAACCGGTTATTCGAAACTGGGCAGGTAGCTGTCGGCATTGTCGTAGACCATGGTCAGCACCACCGTTTCGGGCGGCAGTTCCGGGGCGAGTTGGGCGATGGCGACCATGTTGGCGGCTGAGGACAGCCCCAGGCTGATGGCGTCGGTGCGCATGATGCGTTTGATCATCTCCAGGCACGCCGAGTGCGACACCTTGAGCATGCCGTCCAGTACGTCCAGGTTGAGAATGCTCGGGATCAGCCCAATCGACAGGCCCTGGATGGCGTGCGAGGCGTGTTGGTCCTTGAGCAGGTCGCACTCCTCCGGCTCCACGCCCATCACGCGGATCGCCGGCCAGGCCGCCTTGAGGGTTTCGCCGATACCGGTGATATGCCCACCGGTGCCGATGCCGCTGACGAAGTAGTCCACACGCCGCTCACCGAAGGCGCGGATGATTTCCGGCGCGGTGGTGTCGCGGTGGGTTTGCGGGTTGGCGCCGTTGCGTTGCTGGTTGAGCATCACGTAGTTGGGGTTTTCCAACTGCAGCTCCATGCACTTTTCGCCGTGGGAATTGTTACCGAGGCGGCTGTCCGACAGCACCACCCGGGCGCCGTACAGGCGCAGCAGCTTCTGTTTTTCGGGGCTGTAGTTGTCCGGGATCACCAGCACCACTTTGTAGCCAAGCACATTGCCCGCCATCGCCAGGCCGATACCGGTATTGCCACCGCTGGGTTCGATGATGGTCTGCCCGGAATCGCGCATCAGCACGCCACGGCGTTCGGCGTCGAGGATCATGCCCAGGGCGATGCGCGCCTTGTGGCTGCCGCCCGGGTTGAGGGATTCCAGCTTGGCATAGACCTCGATGCCGAGGTCTTCGGAAAACTGCGCCAGACGTACGATCGGGGTGTGGCCGATCACGTCGAGAATGGAGTTATGCAGCATCAGTCGACCCCCGATCAGTACAGCGGCATGTCGGGTTCGACGTCGCGCACCCAATGCTTCATGCCGCCCTGCAGCACCTTGGTATTGGCGAAGCCTGCGGCCAGCAAGGTGCTGGCGGCCTGCTCGGCACGCGTCCCGGCATAGCAGATCAGGTAGTGGGTGTTGTCGCGGCTCAGGCTGTCGAGCTGTTCATCCAGCTCTGCCAGGGGGATGTGCACCACCCCCGGCAATTTGCACACTTCCAGTTCGCTGGCGTCGCGCACGTCGAGCAAGACGTCGGCGCTGCGGTGGTTGTCGATCACTTGCTTGAGCACGCGGGGCTTGATGTAGCGTTCCTCGGCGAGGGACGGTTGGCTCGGCACCGCATCCGCGCACAGCGTCGGTGCGACGGCTTCGCTGTGGCGCCGTTCCGAGCAGCACGGGCAGTCGGCACGGCGCTTGAAGCGGATCTCGCTGAATTTCATCGCCAGCGCATCGAAGCGCATCAAGCGGCCGGACAAGGGTTCACCGATACCGATGAGCAATTTGATCGCCTCGGTCGCCTGGATCATCCCGACCACCCCCGGCAGCACACCGATCACCCCACCGGCGTTGCAATTGGGCGCCAATTCCGCAGGCGGTGCACAGGGAAACAGGCAGCGGTAGCAAGGCCCACCTTTATAGTTGAGTACGCTGATTTGCCCGTCGAAACGGTAGATGGCGCCGTACACCAAGGGTTTGCCCAACTGTACGCAGGCGTCATTGACCAGGTAGCGGGTCTCGAAATTGTCCGTGCCGTCGATCACCAGGTCATAGGCGCCCACCAGCTCCAGGGCGTTGTCGGCAGTGAGCGCGGTGTTGTGCGCGTTGATCTGGATGTGGCGGTTGAGGTCCTGTAGGCGTTGCTTGGCGGATTCCACCTTGGGCATGCCCAGGGTGCTGTTGCCATGCACGATCTGGCGTTGCAGGTTGCTGCTTTCCACCACGTCGAAGTCCACCAGCCCCAGGGTACCGATGCCGGCCGCCGCCAGGTAAAGACTGATGGGCGAGCCCAGGCCACCGGTACCGATGATCAGCACCTTGGCTTTTTTCAGGTTCAACTGACCTTCACGGCCGACGCCGGGCAGGGTGATATGGCGGACGTAGCGTTGCACTTCTTCATTGCTCAGGGTCTCGACGTCGATGCCGCCTGAGGTGGCGAGCAGCACTTCGATCCGGGCCTTTGCCGGCAAGCTGTCGTCAGCGTCGATCAGCTCTTCCTCGGCAGTGAACAGGAAGTGTTCCTTGAGCTGGTTGTTCTTCTCGTGAAACAGATGCTGGCGCAACTGTGGGTGACTGTCGCAGAGGTTTTCAATGACTTCGCGCAATGTCGATCCGGCGCCCTCGAGGGTCGATTCCGGCAGCTTGGCCACGCGAACCAGAATGTCGGGGAAAGAGACAGCGTTCATGGACAACTCCGTGTGCAGGTCGTTGAAAGGTTGAAGGGCGAAATGCTTGCCATCCCAGGCAAACAGCTTTGACCCCAGGGCCTGGCCTTGGCGAACATCCACCACCAGGTAACTGACGGGATAGATCGGCTCGCCGAGAAACAGCGCCTTGTCCTGGTCTTCCTCGCTGAAATAGGCACCGACATCCGGGTGCGAGTGGTAGATCACCACCACCGGGTTGTCGCTGCGAAACGCCTTGTTCATCAACAAGGTGTCGGCGACTGAAAAGGTGTAGCCGCTGGCCGCGCTGCGCGGGTACATCTGCGGGTTCTTGCGGTGCAACTCGTTCTGGATATTGCTGCCCAGGTACACACTGCCATCGGCGAAGATGAAGCCACAGCATTCCTCGGGATAGCTGCCGCTTGCGTGGGCGTAGATCTGTTCCAGGGCTTTTGGGCGGAGGACGTCCATGTTTCTCTCGCTTGGGTTGAGGGTCAATTTTTCTTCGCCAGCAGTTTTTCAATGGGCAACTTGGTGATCGCAAAACCGCCCAGCAGGATCGCCGAGTACAGCATCAGGTCACGGGAAATTTCCACGCCTTCGTACCAGGCGCCGATGATGACCGCGAACACCGGAAAAATGATGAACACGAAGGACAAGATGATCGGGCTCAGGCGCTTGAGCAGCATGAAATACACAATGAAGCCGCCCACCGACGCCACCAGCCCGAGGTAGAACAGCGCGCTCCAGGAGCGCAGGGTGATGTCGTCGAAGGTCGGGGTCTCGAACCACAGGCCGGCCACGAACAGCATCAGCCCGGCAATGCCGATGGGCAGCGTGTTGTAGGTGATGACACTGATGGCGCTGCCTTTTTGCTTGGTAATCACGTAGCACAACGCGTGCATGATCGCGGCGGTCAGAATCGCCAATACGCCAAAAAACTCGGCATGGTCCAGGTGCAGGCCCTGGCTCTTGATGATCATGTAGAGGCTGCCGAACCCGATACCGATGCCGACCACCTGGGAGAGGTAGATGCGCTCACGCAGGAACAGCGCGGAGAAGATCAGGATGAACACCGGCATGCAGCTGAACAGCAGGGCGGTCAGGCCGGACGAGACATGCATCTCGCCGTAGTTGAGCAGGTAATAGGGAATGCTGAAGTAGGACAGGGTCACGAACACGAAGAACCAGCGGCTTTCGCGCGGAAACAGAATCGGCTCGCGGCGCACCATGGCGAAACACAGGAACAACGGGAAGGCGATCAGGAAGCGCAGGCCCGCGGAGGTCAGTGGCGGTACGCTTTCCACTGCGATCTTGATGCCCAGCCAGGTGGTGCCCCAGCTCAGGCACACGATCAGGAACATGACGCTCGTGATCAGGCCGGCCAGCCACTGTTTCTGGGTTTTGGTTTTTGCAGTGTTTTCAAGAACGGCGGACATTGGCATCGTTTATTGCTTCCCTGAGCCGGAATTGAACTCTATATTGAACTTGTTATAAGTGATTCAATCCGGTGATTGAACCCGCAAAAGCACACTATTAGGGCGAATGATGACTGTCAAAACAAATATTGACATGGTGTCAATTATGCGTGAGGGGTTGTCCAACGGTCAGGGCGTGAAGTACAAGCGCCTGTCCGATGTCATGGAAAGGGGCATCCTCGAAGGCACGATTGAACCGGGAAGAAAACTGCCGCCCCATCGGGTGCTTTCCGACAATCTGGGTGTCACCATCGGCACCATCAGCCGGGCCTACGGTGAGCTGGAGCGGCTAGGGTTGGTAGTGGCGCGTGTGGGTGACGGCACATTCGTGCGCAAGCGTGGGATGGAGCGCCAGCGTGATGAAGGCTTTCGCAATTTCAGCGAGGAGCCACGCCAGTACTTCGATATGAGCCGCAACATGCATATTCCCGGGCAGGAAACGGTGTTCCTGGCCCAGAGCTTTCAGACCCTGTCGACCAACGGCAAATTCCTCCAGGACATCAGCGCCTACACCCCGGATGCAGGCCTGCCGCGCTACCGTGAGGCCGGTGCGCAATGGCTGGTGCAGCGCGACTTCCATCCGATTCCCGAGCAGGTCATCTGCGTCAATGGCGGCCAGCACGGCCTGCTCTGCGCGATGATGGCGTTGCTGCGCGCCGGCGACACGGTGGTCACCGAGCAACTGACTTACCCAGGGCTGATCACCGCCGCGCGCATGCTGGGTGTGCGGCTGATCGGGCTGGAAATGGATGAAGAAGGTGTGTTGCCGGGCGCATTGGATGAAGTCTGTCGTAATCACCGGGTTTCGGCGCTGTACTGCACACCGACCATCCAGAATCCTACGACGGCGGTGTTATCGGTGGCGCGCCGGGAGGCGTTGGTCAAAGTCTGTCGCGAACACAATCTGCTGATTCTCGAGGACGAGGCCCATGGCGTTTTGGTGGAAGACCGCCCGCCACCGTTGAGCGCCTTTGCGCCCGAGCGGACGATTTTGATCAGCAGCCTGAGCAAAGCGGTGTCGGCTGGGCTGCGAGTCGGGTATGTGCATGCGCCACCGGCGCTGGTCAGTCGGGTTTCGGCGGCGTTGCGTTCGACCTGCTGGATGGCCACCCCGGTGACCCTGGAGTTGGCGACCCAGTGGATCGAAAACGGCACGGCCGAATACCTGCTGCGCCAGCAGATCAACGAGATCAGCCGGCGCAAGGCGTTGGTCGAAGGCTTATTGAATGGGCTGGCCTACCGCACTCACCTCAACAGCCCACACTTCTGGATCGAAGTGCCTGAACCCTGGCGCGCGTCGGAAATCGAGGCGGAGCTCAAACAGAACAATTACCTGATCGCGACCGCCGAGGCGTTTGCGGTGGGGCAGACCGCGGTGCCGCAGTTCATCCGGGCGAGTATCTGTAATACGTCGGGGGATGATCAGTTGTTGCGCGAGGGCTTCGATGCGCTGGCGACCGCGCTGGGCCAGGGTGGCGGCAGGTTTCACCTGTAGACCTGATGTACACCGGCCAAATGTGGGAGGGGGCTTGCCCCCGATGGCGCTGGATCAGCCGGTTAATTCGCCAACTGACACACCTCCGTCAGGAGCAAACCTCCCCAAGGCTACTTGAACCGCCGCTCCACACCTTTCTCCACCAGAATCTTCGCTGAAATCTCTTCCACCGAAAAATGCGTGGAATTGATGTGCGCAATATTCTCGCGACGGAACAGATTTTCCACTTCACGCACTTCAAATTCGCATTGGGCGTAGCTGGAATAGCGGCTGTTGGGCTTGCGTTCATTGCGGATCGCAGTGAGCCGGTCCGGGTCGATGGTCAGCCCGAACAGCTTGTGCGAATGCGCACGCAGCGCGGCTGGCAGCGTCAGGTGTTCCATGTCGTCTTCGGTCAGCGGGTAGTTGGCCGCGCGGATACCGAATTGCATGGCCATGTACAGGCAGGTGGGTGTCTTGCCGCAGCGCGACACGCCGACCAGGATCAGGTCGGCCTTGTCGTAGTAGTGCGTGCGGGCGCCGTCATCGTTGTCGAGGGCGAAGTTCACCGCCTCGATCCGCTCCATATAGTTGGAGTTATGCCCAATGGAATGGGACTTTCCGACGGAGTAAGAGGAATGTTCGCTCAGCTCCTGTTCCAATGGCGCCAGGAACGTGGAGAAGATGTCGATCATGAAACCATTCGACGTTGCGAGAATCTCACGAATGTCTTGATTGACGATGGTGTCGAAAATGATCGGGCGAAAGCCGTCTTTTTCAGCCGCCAGATTGATTTGTTGTACCATGGCCCGCGCTTTGTCCACGCTGTCTATATAAGGCCGTGTGAATTTGGCGAAGGTAATGTTTTCGAACTGCGCGAGCAGGCTCTGGCCCAGTGTTTCGGCCGTGATGCCGGTGCCATCGGAAATAAAGAAAGCAGATCGTTTCATTTGAGCCCTGGGCCTTAAGCTGATGGCGAATCTTGGATATGATAGGCGCGATTTTGCCGTCCCGCAGTGGGCCGCATTCTCACTTATTTTCCAGGTCCAGGCCACAAGCGCTGGCGTTCGCTCCTACTGAGCAAGCCGCGTCCTGAGCTTTTCCAACACAGAAAGTGGAGAGATCACCTTGGTAGAGTACGTAGTTTCCCTCGATAAGCTCGGCGTCCATGATGTAGAGCATGTGGGGGGCAAGAACGCATCCCTCGGCGAGATGATCAGTAATCTTGCAGGCGCCGGTGTCTCGGTGCCGGGTGGTTTTGCCACCACGGCCCAGGCTTACCGTGATTTCCTCGAGCTGAGCGGCCTCAATGCCCAGATCCACGCCGCGCTGGACGCCCTGGACGTCGATGACGTCAACGCCCTGGCCAAAACCGGCAGCCAGATCCGCCAATGGATCATGGATGCCGAGTTCCCCGAGAAGCTCAACGAAGAGATCCGCACCGCCTTCGCCACCTTGTCCGCCGGTAACCCGGATATGGCCGTCGCCGTGCGCTCCTCGGCCACCGCCGAAGACTTGCCGGACGCCTCGTTCGCCGGTCAGCAAGAGACCTTCCTCAACATCCGCGGCGTGGAGAACGTGATCCGCGCGGCCAAGGAAGTGTTTGCCTCGCTGTTCAACGACCGCGCCATTTCCTACCGCGTGCACCAGGGTTTCGACCACAAGCTGGTGGCCTTGTCTGCCGGTGTGCAGCGCATGGTGCGTTCGGAAACCGGCACCGCCGGCGTGATGTTCACCCTCGATACCGAATCGGGCTTCCGTGACGTGGTATTCATCACCGGCGCCTACGGCCTGGGCGAAACCGTCGTACAAGGCGCGGTGAATCCGGATGAATTCTACGTGCACAAGCACACCCTTGAGGCCGGCCGCCCGGCCATCCTGCGCCGCAACCTGGGCAGCAAGGCGATCAAGATGATCTACGGCGACGAGGCCAAGGCCGGTCGTTCCGTTAAAACAGTGGACGTCGACAAGGCCGAGCGCGCGCGTTTCTGCCTCTCCGACGCTGAAGTCAGCGAATTGGCCAAGCAAGCGATGATCATCGAGAAGCACTACAAGTGTCCGATGGACATCGAATGGGCCAAGGACGGTGACGACGGCAAGCTGTACATCGTGCAGGCCCGTCCCGAGACCGTTAAGAGCCGCACGTCGGCCAACGTCATGGAACGCTACCTGCTGAAAGAAACCGGCACGGTGCTGGTGGAAGGCCGAGCCATTGGCCAGCGCATCGGCGCCGGCAAGGTACGCATCATCAAGGACGTGTCCGAGATGGACAAAGTCCAGCCGGGCGACGTGCTGGTCTCCGACATGACCGACCCGGACTGGGAACCGGTGATGAAACGCGCCAGCGCCATCGTCACCAACCGTGGCGGGCGTACGTGCCACGCGGCGATTATCGCCCGTGAGCTGGGCATTCCTGCGGTCGTCGGTTGCGGCAACGCCACCCAGCTGTTGAAAGATGGCCAGGGTGTGACCGTGTCCTGCGCCGAAGGCGACACCGGTTTCATCTTCGAAGGCGAGCTGGGCTTCGACATCAAGCAGAACTCCATCGACGCCATGCCGGACCTGCCGTTCAAGATCATGATGAACGTCGGCAACCCGGACCGCGCCTTTGACTTCGCGCAGTTGCCGAACGCCGGTGTGGGCCTGGCCCGCCTGGAGTTCATCATCAACCGTATGATCGGCGTGCACCCCAAGGCCCTGTTGAACTACGACGGCCTGCCGCTGGACATCAAGGAAAGCGTCGACAAGCGCATCGCCGGCTACAACGACCCGGTGGGCTTCTATGTCGAGAAGCTGGTGGAAGGCATCAGCACCCTGGCGGCGGCGTTCTACCCGAAAAAAGTCATCGTGCGCCTGTCGGACTTCAAGTCCAACGAATACGCGAACCTGATCGGCGGCAAGCTCTACGAGCCGGAAGAAGAAAACCCGATGCTGGGCTTCCGTGGCGCCTCGCGTTATATCAGCGAAGCGTTCCGTGACTGCTTCGAACTCGAATGCCGCGCCCTCAAGCGTGTGCGCAACGAGATGGGGCTGACCAACGTCGAAATCATGGTGCCGTTCGTGCGCACCCTGGGCGAGGCGAGCCAGGTGGTCGACCTGCTGGCTGAAAACGGTTTGACGCGCGGCGAGAACGGCCTGCGGGTCATCATGATGTGCGAGCTGCCGTCCAACGCCATCCTGGCCGAAGAGTTCCTGGAGTTCTTCGACGGTTTCTCCATCGGCTCCAACGACCTGACCCAGCTGACCCTGGGCCTGGACCGCGACTCCGGGATCATCGCTCACCTGTTCGACGAGCGAAATCCTGCGGTCAAGAAGCTGCTGGCCAACGCCATCCAGGCGTGTAACAAGGCCGGCAAGTACATCGGTATCTGCGGTCAGGGCCCTTCCGATCACCCTGACTTGGCCAAGTGGCTGATGGAACAGGGCATCGAAAGCGTCTCGCTGAACCCCGACTCCGTGCTGGAAACCTGGTTCTTCCTCGCCGAAGGCCAAGCGCCCGCTTAACGTCGCTACGTCAAAAGTGCCGGTCACCCGTTGAGGGTGACCGGCATTCTTATCTGTACAGGGCGGAACTCCTACCGGACGCCGCCCTTTTTTGTGCAAGAAGATTATGCAAAGCAGCAGCAACCTGTTTCCCGTCGCCTTGATCAGCGCTGAACGTCGTGGCGACCTGAGTGAAGATGTGTACCGCCTCAAGCCCGGTAACAGCCCCGACGGTACCGTCGAACTGGCGGTTACCCGTCTGGGCCTGGCCGATGTCCCGGAAAACCGGGGCACGCCGGTTATTTTCTTGCACGGCAGTTTTTCCAATCGGCGCTTCTGGTATTCGCCCAAGGGCATCGGTCTGGGGGCTCACTTGGCACGCCAGGGGTTTGATGTATGGATCCCGGAAATGCGCGGCCATGGCCTGTCCAAGCGCAACCACGACTACGCCCGCAACCGTGTCGCCGATTACGCGCGTTACGATTTGCCGGCCATTGGTGCGTTTGTGCACGAGCAAAGCGGGCAGGCTGCGCACTGGATCGGGCATTCCCTCGGCGCCACCACGTTGGTTGCCGCGCTGGGCGGGCAATACCTGGGCGCACAGTGGGTGGCTTCGGTGGCGATCTTTGGTTGCCAGGTCAGCCGCACGTATTGGCCGTTGAAAATTCCACCGGTGGAATGGGGCGGTCGATTTATCTTGAAGCGTCTTGCCCAAGTGTCCGGCCCACGATTCAAACGCGGGCCCGAGGATGAACCGGCCGGCGTGCTAATCGAAGCGATGCGTTGGAATGGCCTGTTCGGCCGCTTTGGCGACGCCGAGCGCGATTGGTGGAAAGGCCTGGCAGAGGTTGACGTGCCGCTGTTGGCGGTCAGCGCGGCGGGCGACCGGCAAGACCCGGACTGGGCATGTCGCAAGCTGTTTGAGCAAGTCGGCAGCGAACATCGCCAATACCTGTGTCTGGGGCGTCGGCAGGGTTTTACCGATGATTTCGGGCATGTACAAATGCTGGTCAGCAAAGCGGCACAGGCCCAAGTGTGGCCGTTGGTGGAACGTTGGTTGAAAGACCCGCTGACACCTGTGTTCGGCACCCGGCCCGAGGTGGCTGCGGTCGTTTGACGAAGCCCTCTACCGAGGGCGTTTCACTCTTGTGTGGTTGCGGCTAAGATATGACGCCTCAGGCGCTTCTGGTCATATTCAGTCGCGTAACGGCCGTTGCGTTACGCGCAGGTGAGTCTGATCATGGCCGGCATTCGCGGCCAAGTCCTTAAAGAATGCCTGTTGCAAGACGTTTTTCTGATGTACACCCTGGGATGTCCGACCTCATTTTTGACGACAGGAGTTTCTCGATGAACCATTACGTGACCCCCGACCTGTGTGACGCGTACCCGGAACTGGTACAGGTGGTCGAGCCGATGTTCAGCAACTTCGGTGGCCGAGATTCCTTCGGCGGCGAAATTGTGACCATCAAGTGCTTCGAAGATAACTCTCTGGTCAAGGAACAGGCCGAGCAGCCGGGTACCGGCAAGGTGTTGGTAGTCGATGGCGGTGGTTCGCTGCGGCGTGCGTTGCTGGGTGACCTGATCGCCGAGAAAGCCGCGAAAAATGGCTGGGAAGGCATGGTGATCTACGGGTGCATCCGCGACGTCGATGTGATTGCCCAGACCGATCTGGGCGTGCAGGCCCTGGCCTCTCATCCGATGAAAACCGACAAGCGCGGCCTTGGCGACCTGAACGTGGTGGTGACCTTTGCGGGCGTGACGTTCCGCCCAGGCGAATACGTGTATGCCGATAACAACGGTGTGATCGTCTCGCCCAGCCCACTGAAAATGCCTGAATAAACGCAGTAGCCGAAAGGGGTGAGGATGTTCGAGGAAGAAAACGCGCAATGGGGGCTGGTGCATGCCCTGGTGCTGGACGGTAAAGGCGGTGCGCGTTCGATTGCCCGGACTGAGCTTGACGCGTTGCAACTGCAGCCTCAGGAAAGCCTGTGGCTGCATTGGGACCGCAGCCACCCTCAAACCCAGACCTGGCTGCGCAAATCCAGCGGTTTGAGCGAATTTGCGTGTGACCTCCTGCTGGAAGAAAACACCCGCCCACGGCTGCTGCCGTTGCCGGATGCCGAACTGCTGCTGTTTTTGCGTGGGATCAATCTCAACCCCGGCGCGGAACCGGAGGACATGGTTTCGGTACGTATCTTCGCAGCTGCCAGTCGTGTGATTTCCCTGCGTTTGCGCCCGCTACGCGCGACCGATGAGCTGCTGGTGCAACTGGCCGAGGGTAAGGGGCCAAGAACTGCGTCTGAACTCATCCTTTATATGGCGCAGTACCTGACCAACAAAGTGCAGGATCTGGTCACCGGGCTGTCCGAAATCGTCGATTCCGAGGAAGAAAAACTCGATGCCGACGAACGGTATACCCCGGAGCACGGCAGCGTATTGCAGATCCGTCGGCGAGCGGCCGGGCTCAAGCGTTTTCTGGCGCCGCAACGGGATATTTTCGCGCAGCTGACGCGGATCAAACTGGCGTGGTTTTGTGACGACGACGCCGACTACTGGAACGAATTGCACAACAGCCTGACCCGTTACCTGGAAGAGCTCGAATTGGCCAGAGAGCGCGTGGGGCTTGTGCTTGAGGCCGAAGACCGGCGCTTGAGCCTGCGCATGAACCGCACGATGTACCGTTTCGGAATCATCACCGGCATCTTCTTGCCGATGAGTTTTTTGACCGGCCTGCTGGGCATCAATGTGGGGGGGATACCGTTTTCCAGCAGCCCCTACGGATTCATGATTGCCTGCCTGCTGATGGTCTGCGTGGCCCTGGGGCAATGGTGGTTGTTTCGACGGTTGCGCTGGGTTTGAGCTGAATATGAGCTGAACGTAGGAAAGGGCCGATGTGACCCGATGAATTTTACCCTCGTCTTTTAAATCACTTGCGAGAGGTCTCTATGCACGATCCGTTCGAACAGTCTTTGCGTGACATGCTCAATGCTTCGCCATCCAACCGTGATGATGACGCTTGCCTGGGTCGCGTACTGAAAACCGCCAACCGTCAGGTTGGGGCGGGTGACCTGTTCGGTCTGCTCGGGCGCTGGGTGCCGGCATTGATGATGGCCCTGAACAACGGTTCGGCCCATGTGTCACCGGTTTCCCGTAGTAAACCTCTTGCTCGCACTGCTGATAAGGCTGACTGAATATGGAACTTGATCTCTGGACCCAGAGCCTGGTCACCGCGATGACCGCATTGTGGACCAAGGTGGCGAATTTCATTCCCAACCTGTTTGGTGCCCTGGTCCTGGTATTGCTGGGCTTTGTCGTGGCCAAGTTGCTCGACACCCTGCTGTCCAAATTGCTCGCCAAACTCGGGCTGGATCGCCTGATGGCCGGCACCGGCCTGACCAAGCTGCTGGGCCGCGCCGGGCTGCAAGTGCCGATTTCTACGCTGATCGGCAAGATCGTTTATTGGTTCGTTCTACTGATTTTTCTGGTTTCTGCGGCTCAGTCCCTTGGACTTGAGCGAGTTTCAGCTACGCTCGACATGCTGGCACTGTATTTGCCGAAAGTTTTCGGCGGCGCGCTGGTGTTGCTGGTAGGTGTTTTGCTCGCCCAACTGGCCAATGGCCTGGTGCGCGGAGCCGCTGAAGGCGTCGGGCTGGATTACGCGGCAGGCCTGGGGCGAATTGCCCAGGGGCTGGTGATCATCATCAGCATTTCCGTCGCGATCAGCCAATTGGAGGTCAAGACTGACCTGCTGAACCACGTTATTGTGATCGTTTTGATTACCGTTGGTCTGGCCGTTGCGCTGGCCATGGGGTTGGGAAGCCGGGAAATTGCCGGTCAGATTCTTGCGGGAATCTATGTGCGTGAGCTATATCAAGTTGGGCAACAAGTGCGTGTGGGCGAGGTTGAAGGGCAAATCGAGGAGATCGGCACAGTCAAGACGACCGTGCTGACCGATGACGGAGAACTGGTGTCGCTGTCCAACCGGATTCTCCTGGAGCAGCAGGTCAGTAGCCGCTAAACCGGCAAACCCTGCTAATGTACGCCGCCGCGAACCCGGCTGACCGGGTTGCAGCGGACATTGACCTGACTGCCGGCACGACTTGTTTTGAATAAAGCCCAAACGCTGTCCACGCGCTATGACCCCCGTGAGCTCTCTGATGAGGAGTTGGTCGCGCGGTCGCACACGGAGCTGTTTCACGTAACACGCGCGTACGAAGAATTGATGCGCAGGTATCAACGCACTCTGTTCAACGTTTGTTCAAGGTATTTGGGGAACGATAGAGATGCCGATGATGTCTGTCAGGAAGTGATGCTCAAGGTGCTGTACGGCCTGAAGAACTTCGAGGGCAAATCGAAGTTCAAGACCTGGCTCTACAGCATCACCTACAACGAGTGCATCACGCAGTATCGGAAGGAACGGCGAAAGCGTCGCTTGATGGACGCTTTGAGTCTGGACCCCCTTGAGGAGGCGTCTGAAGAAAAGGCGCCGGCACCCGAGGAAAAGGGCGGACTTGATCGCTGGCTGGTGCATGTGAACCCGATTGACCGTGAAATTCTGGTGCTACGTTTCGTCGCAGAATTGGAATTTCAGGAAATCGCTGACATCATGCATATGGGCTTGAGTGCTACAAAAATGCGTTACAAACGTGCTCTTGATAAATTACGTGAGAAATTTGCGGGCGAGACTGAAACTTAGTGCGTAGCAAATATCTCTTACGTGTAGGCAAGTTCTGTTAGACTTGTCGCCGAGTTGTCCCCCGGTTTGTGGGACTGCTTTACAATCACCAGATGGGGATTTAACGGATGAAACTGAAAAACACCTTGGGCTTGGCCATTGGTTCTCTTATTGCCGCTACTTCTTTCGGCGTTCTGGCACAAGGCCAAGGCGCAGTTGAAGGCGAGCTGTTCTACAAGAAGCAGTACAACGATAGCGTCAAGCACATCGAAGACGGCTTCAATCCTGGCGCTCGCATCGGTTACTTCTTGACCGACGACCTGTCCTTGAACCTGTCCTACGACAAGACTAACCACACCCGTTCGAACGACGGTACTGGTAGCCAGAAGATCAAAGGTGATACCGGCAGCCTGGTTGCCCAATATCACTTCGGTCAAGCTGGCGTTGACAGCCTGCGTCCATACGTTGAAGGCGGTTTCGGCCACCAGAGCCGTGGCAACGTAAAAGCTGACGGTCACAGCGGTCGCGATCAGACTACTTTCGCTACCATCGGTACCGGCGTGAAGTACTACTTCACCAACAACCTGTACGCTCGTGCTGGTGTTGAAGCTGACTACGGTCTGGACAACGGCAAGTGGGACTACTCCGCACTGGTTGGCCTGGGTGTGAACTTCGGCGGTAACGCTGGCGCAGCTGCTCCAGCTCCTACCCCAGCACCAGCTCCAGAGCCAGTTCCAGAGCCAGAAGCTCCGGTTGCTCAGGTTGTTCGTGTTGAGCTGGACGTTAAGTTCGACTTCGACAAGTCGGTTGTTAAGCCTAACAGCTACGGCGACGTCAAAAACCTGGCCGACTTCATGGCTCAGTACCCAGACACCAACGTAGAAGTTGCTGGTCACACTGACTCCGTAGGTCCAGACGCTTACAACCAGAAGCTGTCCCAGCGTCGTGCTGACGCTGTTAAGCAAGTCCTGGTTAAAGATGGCGTAGCTCCTAGCCGCATCACTTCCGTAGGTTACGGCGAATCCCGCCCAGTTGCTGACAACGCAACTGAAGCTGGTCGCGCTGTTAACCGTCGCGTAGAAGCAGCGGTTGAAGCTCAAGCTAAGTAATTAGCCGAGCTTCACAAAAAGCCCGGCTTAGGCCGGGCTTTTTTTCGCCTGTGATTTGCCTCAGGCGCTGGCGGCTGCCGCGATGCAAGCCATCTGGGCTGCGCTGGCAACACGGCCAATCACCAGAATCGCCGGGCTCTTCAGCGCAAACGCCTGCGCGTCTTTATGCATGGCGGCGAGGTCGCTACGGCATTCGCGCTGCTCGGGCAACGACGCATTTTCGATCATCGCCACTGGCATATCCGCAGCCATGCCACCTTCCAGCAACTGTTGCCGAATCTCTTCCAGCTTGGCGACGCCCATATACACCACCAGCGTCGTGCCTCCCTCGGCCAGTGCGCGCCAATTCAGGCTGCTGTCGTCCTGGGTATGCGCCGTGACCAACGTCACGCCACGGCTTACGCCGCGCAACGTCAACGGGATATCGCAATTGGTCGCTCCGGCCAGCCCTGAGGTAATGCCATTGACCAGCTCCACCTCGATGCCACGCTCGCGCAGCCAGGTTGCCTCTTCGCCACCCCGGCCGAAAATGCACGGGTCGCCCCCTTTGAGCCGCACCACGCACTTGCCCTGGCGCGCGTAACGCAGCATCAGGCGGTGAATAAAATCCTGCGGCGTGGAACGACAGCCGCCACGCTTGCCGACGGTGATCACGCGCGCATCGGCGCAGTGCTCCAGCACGGCCGGGTTGACCAGATCGTCAATCAGCACCACATCCGCTTCATGCAGGGCTCTTACCGCTTTGAGGGTGAGCAATTCCGGATCACCGGGCCCGGCGCCTACCAGCCAAACTTTTGCGCTCATGGTGTTACCTCACAGACTGATTGCGATTGGCTGCGGGCTGGCGGCCAACAGACGTTTGATTTCCGGCACGCAGGAGCCGCATTGCGTGCCGCATCCCAGTGCTTGTTTGAGCCCATTCAGGTCCAGGCCACGGGCGATCCCGGCGCACACCGCGTTTTCGCTGACATTTCTGCAGTTGCACAGGACCTTGCTGCTGGCTGCGGCACCCCCCGGTGGCGCGCTTAACGGCGCCAATAGCCAGCGGCGTAATTGATCGTCGGCGCGGCCTTCCAGCCAGAGGCTCTGCAGCCAATGGCGGGCGAGGGTTTCGCCGGCCAGGCGCAACGCGGTAATGCGGCCTTTTTCGATTTTCACCCGTTTACCGATGGAGCGGCGCGGGTCGTCATACGCCATCACCGGGCCGTCATTGAGCCCCAGCAACTGGTCGATGCGGTTCAGCAACTGCAGGGCTGGCGCCTCGGTATGGGCTGCACGCACCAGCAACGCGGGACGCTCACGTCCGGACAGGCTCAGGCTGACGTAGGCAAAACCCTCACAGAGCGGGCGCAGGGCTTCGAAATGTCGCTGCACGTCGCCCTCGATCAGCGCAAACAGTTGCCACGGCAGTTGCACGGCTTCCAGGCGCACACCGCTGTGTTTGAGTTCCGGCTGTTTCGATAACGGGTCGAACGCCGGCTGGGTCAGCACGTTGACGCCGCCTTTGAGAAAACGGTCGCCCCAATGCATGGGCAGGAACGCCTGGCCGGGGCGCACGCTGTCATCGCTGGTGACCGCGACGATGACATTGCCCCGACGGCTTTTCAGGCTGACCAGGTCGCCTTCTTTGAAGCGGTGACGGCGCAACTCGTCCGGGTGCAGGCTCAACAGCGCTTCGCTGACATGCCCGAACAGCTGCGCCGCCGTGCCGGTACGGCTCATGCCGTGCCATTGGTCGCGCAGGCGGCCGGTGATCAGGGTCAGGGGGAAGCGTGCGTCACGCTGCTCTTTGGCGGCGCGGTAAGGGTCGGCGACAAACTGCGCACGACCATTAGCGGTGGGGAAAATGCCCTCCACATAGAGTCGGGGCGTCCCGGACTGTGCACCGGTTGGAAACGGCCACTGTTGCGGACCGAGCCGGTCAAGCAGGGCATGGCTGATGCCTGACAAGTCCAGATCGCGGTCCCGGGTCAACAGCTTGAACTCGTCAAAAATCTGCGCAGGTTGCTCGAAGGCAAACAGGCTGCTCAGGCCCGGCCGCAGACGACGCTCCAGGCGTTGAGCGAAATCCACCGTAATCGCCCAATCCGGCCGCGCTTCTCCCGGTGCGCTGATGGCGCGTCGCACGTGGGAAATACGCCGTTCGGAGTTGGTCACCGTGCCTTCTTTTTCACCCCAGCTGGCGGCGGGCAACAGCAGGTCTGCGTAGGCGGCGGTCTCGGTGGTTCGAAACGCCTCCTGCAACACCACAAACGGACAGGTCGCCAAGGCTGCACGCACGGCATTCTGGTCCGGCAATGATTGGGCGGGGTTGGTGCAGGCGATCCACAACGCTTTGATCTTGCCCGCCTGGACCTGCTCGAACAGTTCGATGGCCGTGAGGCCGGTGCTAGCGGGCAGTTGATCGACGCCCCAATAAGCGGCGACTTCCGCGCGGTGTTCGGGGTTGGCGGCGTCGCGATGCCCAGGCAGCAAATTCGACAAGCTGCCGGTTTCGCGCCCGCCCATGGCATTGGGTTGGCCGGTCAGGGAAAACGGCCCGCAGCCTGGCCGGCCAATCGTACCGGTGGCCAGGTGCAGGTTGATCAGCGCGCTGTTTTTCGCGCTGCCCGCAGTAGATTGGTTCAGCCCCATGCACCACAACGACAAGAAGCTACTGGAGGTGCCCACCCACTGCGCGCACAGGCGTAACTGCTCGACACTGATCCCGCACAATTGCGTGACCATCTGCGGCGTGTAGTCATGCACCAGGCGTTTCAGCTCGACCAGGCCGTCGGTATGTGCCTGGATAAACTCGCGGTCGATCCAGTCTTCCCACAGCAGCAGATGCAAAATCCCATGGAACAACGCGACGTCGGTCCCCGGCAGGATCGCCAGGTGCAGGTCAGCCAGGTCGCAGGTGTCGGTACGCCGTGGGTCGATCACCACCACTTTCATCTGTGGGCGGCGCGCCTTGGCTTCTTCCAGACGTCGGAACAACACTGGATGAGCGTAGGCCATGTTACTGCCGACGATCATCACGCAGTCGCTGGTGTCCAGGTCTTCATAGCTGCAGGGCGGGGCATCGGCGCCCAGGCTGCGCTTGTATCCAACGACGGCCGAGGACATGCACAGCCGCGAGTTGCTATCGATATTGTTGGTGCCGACCAGGGCACGCGCCAGTTTGTTGAAGCTGTAGTAGTCCTCGGTCAGCAATTGCCCGGAGATGTAGAAGGCCACGCTGTCCGGCCCGTGCGCGGCGATGGTCTCGGCAAATACCGTGGCCGCATGTTCCAGGGCGGTATCCCAGTCGGTACGGGCGCGGGCCAGGTCTTTGCCCAAGCGCAATTCCGGGTACAAGGCGCGGGCGTCGAGGTCACCGGTCAGATGCAGGCTGGCGCCCTTGCTGCACAGCTTGCCGAAGTTGGCCGGGTGGTCCGGATCGCCTTGCACGCCGAGGATCCGGGTGCCGTCATGCTCAATCAGCACGCCGCAGCCCACCCCGCAATAACAGCAGGTGGACGCGGTGACCTGGCGGTCCATCACCCTGCGTCCCGCAGGGCCAGCATCACTCGGCCGTTTTCCACGCGGGCGAGGTGATGATGGGCGCAGCCGATATCCGGCGCCTGGGCTTCGCCGGACGCCAAATCGATCTGCCAATTGTGCAGCGGGCAGGCCACGCGCTTGCCATAGATCAAACCTTGGGACAGTGGCCCGCCTTTGTGCGGACAACGGTCATCGAGGGCGAAGACCTCATCGTCGCTAGTGCGAAAAATCGCAATGTCGCCCTTGGGCCCGTTGATGATGCGCGAGCCCAATGCGTTGATTTCTTCCAGGGCGCAGATATCCAGCCAGTTCATGCTGGCACCTCCAATTGCTTGACCGGGATGACGTCGAATTCCTTTTTCAGCAGCGGCTGTTCCAGGCGTTCTTTCCAGGGGTCTTGCTCGAACGACAGCGAAAACTGCAGGCGCTCGTTGAGGGCCTGGCGCCGGGCCGGGTCTTCGAGTACGGCATTCTTGATATGGTCCATGCCCACCCGCTGCAGGTAATGCACGGTGCGCTCCAGGTAGAAGGCTTCTTCGCGGTACAACTGCAGGAATGCGCCGTTGTATTCGCGCACTTGCTCGGCGGTCTTGAGTTTGACGAAGAACTCCGCGACTTCGGTTTTGATCCCGCCGTTGCCGCCGATATACATCTCCCAGCCTGAGTCCACGCCGATGATTCCCACGTCCTTGATGCCTGCTTCCGAGCAATTGCGCGGGCAGCCGGACACTGCCAGCTTGACCTTGTGCGGCGACCACATATTGAACAGGTCGTGCTCCAGCTCGATGCCCAGTTGCGTCGAATTTTGCGTACCGAAGCGGCAGAACTCGCTGCCCACGCAGGTCTTCACGGTACGGATGGATTTGCCGTAGGCATGCCCGGACGGCATGTCGAGGTCTTTCCAGACGCCGGGCAAGTCCTGCTTCTTGATGCCGAGCAAGTCGATGCGCTGGCCGCCGGTCACCTTGACCATGGGCACGTTGTACTTGTCGGCCACATCGGCGATACGGCGCAGCTCCGACGGATTGGTCACGCCGCCCCACATGCGTGGGACGACGGAATAGGTGCCGTCTTTCTGGATATTCGCGTGGGCGCGCTCGTTGATCAGGCGCGACTGCGGGTCGTCCTTGGCTTCGCCCGGCCAGGTGGAAATCAGGTAGTAGTTCAGCGCCGGGCGGCAGGTGGCGCAACCGTTGGGCGTGCGCCAGTTAAGGTAGCTCATGGTGCCGGCGATGGTCAGCAGGTGCTGGTCGCGAATGGCCTGGCGGATTTGCCCGTGGTTGAGGTCGCTGCAACCGCAGATGGCTTTTTCGCTCTTGGGTTTGACGTCGGCGGCACCGCCCACGGTGTTGATCAGGATCTGCTCCACCAGCCCCGCGCAAGACCCGCACGAGCTGGCGGCCTTGGTGTGCTTTTTCACCTCATCGACGCTGAACAGCCCTTGTTCCTGGATCGCCTTGACGATGGTGCCCTTGCACACGCCATTGCAGCCGCAGACCTCGGCGTTGTCGGCCATGCTCATGGCTTTGTCCTGGCCCTGATGGCCTACGTCGCCCAGTGCATTTTCGCCAAACATCAGATGGTCACGAATCTCGCCAATCGCGTGGTTCTCACGGATCTGGCGGAAATACCAACCGCCATCGGCGGTATCGCCGTACAGGCAGGCGCCGACCAGGATGTCGTCCTTGATCACCAGTTTTTTGTACACGCCGCCGATGGGGTCGGAGAGGGTGATGGTTTCAGTGCCTTCGCCGCCCATGAAGTCTCCGGCGGAGAACAGGTCGATGCCGGTGACTTTCAGCTTGGTGGAGGTGACCGAACCTTTGTAGGTGGCAAAACCCAGCTGGGCGAGATGGTTGGCGCAGACCTTGGCCTGTTCGAAAAGCGGCGCCACCAGGCCGTAGGCAATCCCACGGTGGCTGGCGCATTCGCCGATGGCATAGATGCGCGGGTCGTAGGTTTGCATCGTGTCGTTGACCAGAATCCCACGGTTGCAGGGGATGCCGGACTTTTCCGCAAGTTCGGTGTTGGGGCGGATACCAGCGGCCATCACCACCAGGTCGGCGGGAATGATGTCGCCATTTTTGAATTGCACCGAGCCGACCCGGCCGTTGCCGGCATCGTGCAAGGCCTGGGTCTGTTCGCACAGGCGGAACACCAGGCCACGGCTTTCCAATTCGGTTTGCAGCAGTTGGCCGCTGGTTTTGTCCAGTTGCCGTTCCAGCAGCCATTCACCGATGTGCACCACGGTCACCTGCATGCCGCGCAGCATCAAGCCGTTTGCGGCCTCAAGGCCCAGCAGCCCACCACCAATGACCACGGCGTGCTTGTGGGTCTTGGCGGTGTCAATCATGGCCTGGGTGTCGGCGATATCGCGGTAGCCGATCACGCCCTGCAAGGTGTTACCGGGAATGGGCAGGATAAACGGCGTAGAGCCGGTGGCGATCAGCAGGCGATCGTATTCGGCTTCGGTACCGTCTTCGGCGATGACCCGGCGCTTCACTCGATCGATCTGCACCACCTTGCGGTTGAGCAGCAGCTTGACGTTGTTATCGAGGTACCAGTCCAGGTCGTTGAGCACGATCTCTTCGAAGGTCTGCTCGCCGGCCAATACCGGCGACAGCAGGATGCGGTTGTAGTTGGTGTGGGGCTCGGCGCCGAACACGGTGATGTCATAGAGGTCGCTGCTGAGCTTGAGCAGTTCTTCCAGGGTGCGAACCCCGGCCATGCCGTTGCCGATCATCACCAGTTTGAGTTTTTTCATGTCGCTCTCCGACCAATCACGCGCAAACAAAAAAAGGCGTCCCCGCTAGTTACCTTGCGAGGACGCCTTTGTCCTGGTCCCGTTCTCTCGGGAAGCTCGGCCCTTCGACGTTGAAGGAGCGGCTATATGTGGGTTGTTGGGATAGGTAATGCAGCAGCTGTGCCAAGTGCCGATGCCCCCAGTTTTATTGGGCATTTAGCGCGAATGCCGCAGGGTTTTGCCCGTTAGTGGTGCAATAGCCAGTAGAGCAGCACCAGATTGATCAGCAGCGAAGCCATCGCCAGGGTTTGCCAGACCTTGAGCGGTTCACGCTCCAGCAAGGGGCGGGCGCGCACGCTCAGCTCACGGCGGTCGGCCTGTTCCAGCACCAGCAGCCATTCTTCGGCGGTTTCATAACGTTGCTGCGGTTGTGCGGCCACGGCCCGTTCGAGGCTCGCGGGCAACCAGTCGGGCAAGTCGGGACGGTAGCGGCTGGCGCTGACCGCTTGAGTGAAGCGCGGGCGTTGGAAGGCTTCGATTTCGCCGTAGGGATAGTGGCCGGTCAGCAGGTAATAGAGCGTGACGCCAACACTGTACAAATCCTGTTGCGCCGTAGGCCGCTCGCCGTTGAACGACTCCGGCGCGATAAAGCTCGGGGTGCCGGGCAGCACATGCGCGCGGTCTTCAGACAGCCCTGGGCAGTAGGCAAGACCGAAATCCAGCACGCGCAGTTCACCGTCATCCCCCAGCAACAGGTTTTCCGGCTTGATATCGCGGTGCAAAATCTGCCGCCGATGCAGCAGGCCCACCGCGCGCAGCAAACGCTCGGCGATGGACTGCCATTGAGCCAGGGGCAATGGGCCCTGGCGCTTGAACAGTTCGGCCAGGGTTTGCCCCGGATATTCACGCATCACGTAGTACAAATGCTGACGCCCGCTGGCGGCATGCACTTCAGGGAACGCGCGGCCGGCGACCCGGCGCAGAAACCATTCTTCCGAGAGCAGGGCCTGGGCGGCGTCAGTGTCTGCTTCGCGATTGAGCGGCAGAGTTTTCAGCAACCAGGGCCGCTGCTGATCATCCTCTACCCGATACAGCAATGACTGTCGGCTCTGCGCCAACAGGCTGTGCACCTGCCAATCTTCGAAGCGTTGCCCGGCCTTGAGCAGCGGCGGCAGCGGCCACTGCTGCAACTGCACCAGTGCGTCGCCCAGCGTGGCGGCGCCGAGTGCGTCGACGCGCACCAGCAAGGCGCTGGCATTGTCCTGGCTTCCTGCCAAGTGCGCGGCATTCACCAGGGTGTTGACCGCCAGGTCCAAGTCGCTTTGCTCGCGCAGAATCGCGCGGATGCTGTGGTCGCCCAACGTGGCCCAGACCCCGTCACTGAGCAGCAGGAAGCACTCGCCGGCGCGCAGTTCCCCGTCGAGAAAATCCAGCACCAAATGTTGGTCCAGGCCGAGGGCACGCTTGAGCACGTGCTGCATGCCCGGTTGCTCCCACACATGGTCTTCGCTGATGCGCTGCAGCTCGCCGTCCAGCCAGCGATAGGCGCGGCAATCACCGACGTGGGCCAGGGTGAAACGCTGGCCGCGAAACACCAGGACGCTGAGGGTGGTCAGCAGCGGCTGGCCGCCGCCATTGGCCTGCAGCCAGCGATTCTGCGCGACCAATAAACGTTCCAGCGCCTGGGCCACGCCCCAGGTCTGCGGCGTGGCGTAGTAGTCCAGGGCCAGCGCCTGCAAGGTCGAGCGTGCGGCCAGGCCGCCATCGGCGCATTGGCTGACACCGTCGGCCAACGCGCACAGGTAGCCTTTGCTCGCGGCCAGTTCCGCCATGGGCGTGACCACCCGCAGCGCGTCCTGGTTTTCTGCCCGTGGGCCGATCGCACTGGCCTGGGCGACGCTCAGTTGCAGGCTCATCAGACGCGCGCGGCGGTCACGGCAGCCGAGCCCCAGGTGGTTCTCCAGCGACGCTTGACCCCGTGCAGGCCAAACCAGGCCAGCACGCCGAGGCTGGCGAACAGCCAAAGGGCCACCTGGTAACTGCCGGTACTCTGCTTGATCGCACCCATGCCGGCCGCCAGCACAAAGCCGCCAATGCCGCCAGCCATGCCGATCAAACCGGTCATCACGCCGATCTCACTGCGAAAACGCTGTGGCACCAGTTGGAACACTGCGCCATTACCGGCGCCAAGGCCGAGCATGGTGCAGACGAAAAGCGCCAGCGCGGCGTAGGAACTGGGCAGGTTGAAACCCACCGCCGCGATGCAGATCACCGCCACGCTGTACATGCCGAGCAGGGTCTTGATCCCGCCGAAACGGTCCGCCAGGGCACCGCCCAAGGGGCGCATCAGGCTGCCACCGAAGACACAGGCCGCGGTGTAGTAGCCGGCGGTCACCGGGCTCAGGCCGTACTGGTCGTTGAAGTAGCCGGGCAGGGCGCTGGCCAGGCCGATGAAGCCGCCAAAGGTCACGCTGTAGAAAAACATGAACCACCAACTGTCGCGATCACCCAGGGCTTTGAAGTAGTCGGCCATCGACTTGGCTTTCGGGCGTTGCGGGGCATTGCGGGCGAGCCAGGCGAACACCATCAGGGTCAGGATCAGCGGAATCAACGCGAAGCCGAACACATTGCTCCAGCCAAAGGCCGCCGCCAGTACCGGGGCCAGCAAGGCGGCAAACACGGTGCCGGAGTTGCCGGCGCCGGCGATGCCCATGGCTTTGCCTTGGTGCTCGGCCGGGTACCACTGCGAGGCCAACGGCAGGGCGACGGCAAACGAGGCTCCGGCCATGCCGAGGAACAGGCCCAGCAGCAGGGCTTGCTCGTAGCTGTGAATGCCCAGTTTCCAGGCGCAGAACAACGCGACAATGACAATCACCTGGCCGATCAGCCCGGCGGTCTTGGGCGACAGCTTGTCGGCCAGCATGCCCATGAGAAAGCGCAACACCGCGCCCGCCAGAATCGGCGTGGCGACCACCAGGCCGCGCTGTTGAGTGGTCAGGTGCAGGTCGGCGGCTATCTGTACCGCCAGCGGGCCCAGCAGGTACCAGACCATGAAGCTCAGGTCGAAATACAGGAACGCGGCAAACAGGGTCGGGGTGTGCCCGGATTTCCAGAAGCTTGATTTCATCACGCACCTCAACGGTTGGGTCTAAAACGAAAAAACGCCGCCACCGGGTTCGCGAGGGCAAACCGGGTGTGCGACGTCTTTGTCGTGGATTGGGCAACCGCCGTTGGCTACCTGTAGAGGTTCTTTAGCAAGAGCCGCGCCAGATCACCCGAGCAATTCGCTCATGGCAATAATCTGTTCGGCGACCTGGATCAGTTTCTGCTGGCGGCTCATGGCCTGGCGGCGCATGAGGGTGTAGGCCTCTTCCTCATTGCAGTCCTTCATTTTCATCAGCAGACCTTTGGCCAGCTCGATGCGCTTGCGCTCCGCCAACTGTTGATCGCGGGCGTGAAGCTGGGCGCGCAGGGCCTGGTCGCTTTCGAAGCGTGCCATGGCCACATCGAGGATCGGTTGCAGGCGCTGGGCCTGGATGCCTTCGACGATGTAGGCACTGACCCCGGACTTGATCGCCTGGCGCATGACATTCGGGTCGTGCTCGTCGGTAAACATCACGATAGGGCGGGGTTGATCGCGGCTGACCAGCACCACCTGCTCCATCACATCGCGGCCGGGTGACTCGGTATCGATCAGGATCACGTCGGGGCGCACCGTTTCGACGCGCGCGGGCAAGTCGATGGTCAGGCCGGATTCATCGATCACCTCAAAACCGGCCTCGGTCAACGCGGCCTTGAGCCGACCGACTTTGCGCGGGGTGTCGTTGATCAACAGGATTCGCAGCATGGTCGTGCTCCTGTCAGCGCAGCGCTTGGCGGCTGGTGTCGTCCGCCATGGCGTGCAGACGGAAGCTGCGGGCATAGCCGGCGGGGTCGGAGCCGTCCCAGACCTTGCCGTCGATCAACTGGCTGCTGCGCATGTTCCGGGTGCTTGTCGGAACGCCGAGGGCGGCGGCGGCTTGACGGTACACATCCAGTTGTTGCACTTGGCGGGCAACGTCAAGGTAATCCGGGTCTTCGCGCAACAGGCCCCAGCGGCGAAACTGGGTCATGAACCACATGCCGTCGCAAAGGTAGGGCAGGTTGACCGCACCATCGGCGAAAAAACGCAGCGCATGCGGGTCCTGCCACTGGTTGCCCAGGCCATCTTCGTAATTGCCCAGCAGGCGGGGTTCGATACAGTCCAGCGGTGCGTCGAGGTACTGGGTGGCGCTGAGCAGTTGGGCGGTGGAGCGACGGTTTTGCGTGCTCGCTTCGATAAAACGGCTGGCTTCGAGAATCGCCATCACCAGCACCCGGGCGGTATTGGGGTATTGGTCGACGAAGGCCTGGGTACAGCCCAGGACCTTTTCCGGATGATTCGGCCAGATCGACTGGCTGGTCGCCAGGGTGAAGCCCTGGTTCTGCTTGACGGCGCTGGCGCACCAGGGTTCACCGACGCACAGGCCGTCGATACGACCGGCTTGCAGGTGCGCAACCATTTGCGGCGGGGGGACCACCACGCTGTCCACGTCCCGCAGCGGGTGGATGCCCTGGCTTGCCAGCCAGTAATACAGCCACATGGCGTGGGTGCCGGTGGGAAAAGTCTGGGCGAAGGTGAGTTTTGTGCGGCTTTGGTGCACGTGACGCTCCAATGCCTCAGGAGTGACCACGCCTTGCTGTTGCAGCCCACGGGACAGGTTGATGCTCTGCCCGTTCTGGTTCAGCCCCATCAGCACCGCCATCGGGCTCGGAGCAACGCCGCCGATGCCCAGATGCACGGCATAGATCAGCCCGTACAGGCTATGGGCGGCGTCCAGCTCGCCGCTGACCAGTTTGTCGCGCAAGTTGGCCCAGGACGTTTGACGCTTGAGGTTCAGCGTGAGGCCGTAGGGTTGCGCAAACCCCTGGGTGGCGGCGACCACCAGCGAGGCGCAATCAGTCAAGGCCATGAACCCCAGGTCGAGACTGCTCTTTTCCGGGGCGTCACTGCCGTTTACCCAGGCCAGCGCCGGGGTCACCGGGCTGTTGCCGACCGAATCGTTCATCCACACCTACCTTTTCTCTCAAAAAAAAGCGTCGCTCCCTCGGATGGCGATACCAGCCATTGCAGGGAAACGACGCCTTTGTCCGTAGGCCCGCTCCGTCGTTGGCGCGCGCTCTGATAGAGAGTGCATAGCAAGGCACATGCCACGGGGCTGCCATCAGCTTTCCATCATGATTGAACCTTGCCTGCCTCTCAGTATGGCCGCTCTTTCGCGTTCTACCGCCCCAGGAAAACCAAGGTGCATGCTGAATCTCCCATTCCGACGAACCGCCACTGCCTCGGTAGCACGCTGCTGTGGGTGGTGCTATTGCTGCTCAGCCGGGTTGCCTGGGGCGAGCCGTATCAGGCCAGCGATGAAAGCCTGGCGAGTTTTTTCACTGCATTGTCGGTGCCCCTGGGTCTGCCTGTGGTGGTCAGTCGGGAGGCGGCGCCCAGGCGTGTCAGCGGGACGTTCGATTTCGAGGCGCCCCAACAGGTCCTCGAAGCGCTGGCCCGGCGTGAAGGCCTGATCTGGCACAGCGACGGGCAATCGGTGCACGTCTACAACGCGACTGAAGCGAGAACCTCTGCGGTGGCGTTGCGGTACATCTCGGTCAACCGACTGCGCGGCATCCTGCGCCGAACGGGGCTGGATGAATCGCGCTATCCCTTGCGCGACAGCGGGGTGCGTACCTTCTACGTGTCCGGGCCACCCAGCTATGTCAACCAGGTGCTGCGGCTGGCGCAATTGATGGACCGCCAACGCAGTGAACTGCGCGTGGGCACGCACGCCTTCGGTGTGGTGCAGGTGTTCAATACCCACGTCGAGGACAGGCAGTATGGCAGCGGCGCGAGCAAAGTCAGCGTGCCGGGGATGGCCTCCATCATTCAAGGCCTGCTGGCCAGTGAGCAGAAGGGCCCGCTGGCGGACAAGAACCTGACGCTGATCGCCTATGCGGACACCAACAGCCTCTTGATCAAAGGCAAACCGGCACAGGTGAGCCTGATCGAGAAGCTGGTAGATGAATTGGATGTACCCAAGCAACTGAATGAAATCTCGTCATGGCGGGTGGATGTGGGCCGTGAAGAATCGAAGCCTCCGGCCGGGCCGCCGCCGTTGACGGCTGCGCAATATGAGCGTGTGCAACGTGCGTTCGTAAGGCCGGGCCGCGAGCGTTCCCCCTGAATAAAAGGCGTTTGTCCATGTACCTGGAAATACTGCTGCAGGAGCAATTGATCAGCCGTAAGCGTCTGGCTGCGTTTGCGCCGGGGAAAGTGTTGCCTTTGGCGCCTGAGGTCATCCACTGCGTGGAGGTGCGGGTCAACGGGCAGTTGATGGCTGTGGGTGAGCTGGTGCAGCTGGAGGACCGGTTAGGCGTTGAATTGCATGAGGTGTATCAGGAATGGATACCTCGTTCGGGTTGAGTGGTGAACTGTCTTACAACGAGACGCTGAAAAACACTGACTGAATAGGGTTTTTCCTAGCGTGATACGTGAGACAGGTTTTTATAGTCATGGCATCGGGCGAGTGCGCCGTCACAGCAAGAAGGATTTGAATGTCAGCAGTCGAATGTGCAGGACGCCTTATGGACATCGGAATTGAAGAATCGACAAATTCCCTGGTTTTCGCTCACTGGACCTTGCATGAAGATGGTCGGCTCACGGGTAGGGAAACCGATATTCAACTGCCGCCCAAAGAGGGGAGCGTGCTCCGACTGTTGCTGGTTTCCGGCGGTTCGTTGATGACCAAGGACCGCTTGTTGGCGCTTGCCTGGCCCCGGGGCGAGGTGGCTGATGAGTCATTGACACGTTGCATCTACGCCTTGCGTAGACACTTGAAGGCCGACAAGGGGTTTATCAAGACCGTGTATGGCAAGGGCTACCGTTTTACCTGCCCTGTGCAGGTCCGGAACGCCGAGCCCAAGCACGTCATGCACGTGTGTTCGGCGTGCGGGCAGATCAGCAGTGTTTAAAGTGTGGAGCAGGGGCCTGATGCTGGGCGTGCTGATGGGCAGCAACCAGGCCCTGGCCTACTGCTGGGATGAAGTGGCGCGTCGTTACGACTTCGAGCCGGAGTTGCTGCAGGCCATCGCGGCGGTAGAGTCGGGGTACCGCGCAGAAGCGATCAACTATGCCAACGCTAATGGCACGCATGATATCGGCTTGATGCAAATCAACAGCAGTCACTTGCCTCGCCTGCTCAAGCTGGGCATTACCGAAGAGCGGCTGTTGAGCGAGCCGTGTTTGTCGGTGGAGGTCGGTGCCTCGATTCTTGCGGGGTTCGTTCAGCGTTTCGGCTATAACTGGACGGCGGTGGGTTCTTACAATGTGGGAGCGGGCGCCGGGGCGGAGCGTGACGCGTTGCGCATGCGCTACGCCGAAAAAGTCTGGGCCCGTTATGCGGCACTGATGGCCCATCGTAATTGACGATTGGGCGGCACGCCTCGCATGCAGCGTGTGTCCCCGGCTATAATCGCGCCACCTTTCGCCGCCATCCGAGTCTAGCCCGCCCATGTATACCCTGGCCCGCCAGCTGTTGTTCAAACTCTCCCCGGAAACCTCCCACGATCTGTCCCTGGACCTGATCGGTGCGGGTGGCCGCCTGGGGCTCAATGGCCTGGTATGCAAGTCTGCGGCGAAGGTGCCGGTGTCGGTGATGGGCCTTGAATTTCCCAATCCGGTCGGGCTGGCGGCCGGCCTGGACAAGAACGGTGCGGCAATCGACGGGTTTGCGCAGTTGGGTTTCGGTTTCGTCGAAATCGGCACCGTGACGCCTCGGCCGCAACCTGGTAACCCCAAGCCCCGGATCTTCCGCCTGCCGGAAGCCGAGGCGATCATCAACCGCATGGGCTTCAACAATCTGGGTGTGGACCATTTGTTGTCACGGGTTCAGGCGGCGAAGTACAAGGGCATCCTCGGTATCAACATCGGTAAGAATTTCGACACGCCGGTAGAGCGCGCGGTGGACGATTACCTGATCTGCCTGGACAAGGTCTACGCCCATGCCAGCTACGTCACCGTCAACGTCAGCTCGCCCAACACCCCGGGCTTGCGCAGCCTGCAGTTCGGCGACTCCCTCAAGCAATTGCTCGAAGCATTGCGCCAGCGCCAGGAAGACCTGGCAGTGCGCCACGGCAAGCGGGTGCCATTGGCGATCAAGATCGCACCCGATATGAGCGATGAAGAAACCGTGCTGGTGGCCCAGGCCCTGATGAACGCGGGCATGGATGCAGTGATCGCGACCAACACCACCCTCAGCCGTGTGGGCGTCGAAGGCCTCGCTCACGGTGACGAGGCGGGCGGTCTGTCCGGCGCGCCGGTACGGGACAAAAGCACCCATATCGTCAAGGTGCTGGCGGCCGAACTGGCGGGGCGCTTGCCGATCATCGCCGTGGGGGGGATAACCGAAGGCAAGCACGCGGCTGAAAAGATCGCGGCGGGCGCAAGCCTGGTGCAGCTGTACTCCGGTTTCATCTACAAAGGCCCCGCGCTGATTCGCGAAGCGGTGGACGCGATCGCCGCCCTGCGCTGAAGGCGCTTGTGTGCCAGGCAATAAAAAGGGCTCCATAAAGGAGCCCCTGGGCCGAAGCCCGCCGCCCGGATAGGACGTGCGTGGTTAAGTCGCTACATATTCAAGTTAATGTGTCGGAATTAAGTGCCCTGATTAGCCGACGGCGTGAAGTTCGTTGAGTCTGTGGATACCCGCAGTGCCAGTCATACCGTCCCAGTTGTCGCCTCGTCCTTCTCGCCAGCCATTGATCCAGGCTTGGCGCACCGACGGTAGAGTAAATGGGCAAAGCTCACGGGATTTTCCATGAACGCCATATTGATATCCGCGTAAAAATGCTCTTTCCAACGGATCACGCTTAAGTCTTCTCATAGGGTGTTTCCCTCACTTGTTGACTGTCTAGATATCCTTCGGCCTCGTGTGAGGCCGGGCAGAGTTTTTCTGCCGTTGGTGGGCTCGCTGCCGGCGTGGCGAGCCGATGTGTCGGCGTCGTTACGGCGCCAACCTGTGTTGAGTTCTAACCAATAGGTCACATGGATTCAATGATCGTTTTGTCATAAGCACGTAACGATAACGATGCTATAGCCATAAGCTGGGATGGCTTTTCGCCCCTTTTCCAGGGCAAAGCCAGCTATGATGTGCCCTGCGAAGAGAATGTGTTTAATCCTTTGGTGAGAATGCCCACCTGTTGCAGTCGGTTATTATTCGACGAAGGGTCGGAATATTTCTTTTTGTTGCTTCAAATTCTTCTTCTGCCCCGTCACTAAAGGCCCAAAGGCCCGTCAGACGAGGTGGAGCGGCACATTCGTGCCACGCGAGCACTCTTCAAGAAAAGTGCTTGATTGAAAACCGAACCGGCGATGCGTCGCCCGTTCATTGATTGCTGAAAAGCCTGGAATGCCCCATGTCGGACCGTTTTGAACTCTTCCTCACCTGCCCCAAGGGCCTCGAAGGCCTGCTGATCGAGGAAGCCGTCGGGCTTGGCCTTGAGGACGCCCGCGAGCACACCTCGGCCGTGCGCGGCATGGCCGACATGGAAACCGCCTACCGCCTGTGCCTGTGGTCGCGTCTGGCCAACCGGGTGCTGCTGGTGCTCAAGCGCTTCCCGATGAAGGACGCCGAGGACCTCTACCACGGCGTGCTGGATATCGAATGGGCCGACCACATGGTCAGCGACGGTACGCTGGCGGTGGAGTTCAGCGGTCACGGCTCGGGCATCGACAACACCCACTTCGGCGCGCTGAAGGTCAAGGATGCAATCGTCGACAAGCTGCGCACCCCGGCTGGCGAACGTCCGTCCATCGACAAGATCAACCCGGACCTGCGCATCCACCTGCGCCTGGACCGTGGCGAAGCCATCCTGTCCCTGGACCTGTCCGGCCACAGCCTGCACCAGCGCGGCTACCGCCTGCAGCAGGGTGCCGCGCCGTTGAAGGAAAACCTGGCGGCCGCGATCCTGATCCGCGCCGGCTGGCCGCGCATCGCTGCCGAAGGCGGCGCATTGACCGACCCGATGTGCGGCGTCGGCACCTTCCTGGTCGAAGGCGCAATGATCGCCGCCGACATGGCGCCCAACCTCAATCGCGAACTGTGGGGCTTCACCACGTGGCTCGGACACGTCCCTGCGTTGTGGAAGAAGCTGCACGCCGAGGCCACCGAACGCGCCGCTATCGGCATGAACAAAACCCCGCTGTGGGTGCGTGGCTATGAAGCCGATCCGCGTCTGATCCAGCCGGCCCGCAACAACATCGAGCGCGCCGGCCTGAGCCACTGGATCAAGGTGTACCAGGGCGAAGTCGGCACGTTTGAGCCGCGCCCGGACCAGAACCAGAAAGGCCTGGTGATCTGCAACCCGCCGTACGGCGAGCGTTTGGGGGACGAGGCCAGTCTGTTGTACCTCTACCAGAACCTTGGCGAGCGTCTGCGCCAGGCTTGCATGGGCTGGGAAGCCGCAGTGTTCACCGGCGCGCCGGACCTGGGCAAGCGCATGGGCATCCGCAGCCACAAACAGTATTCGTTCTGGAACGGCGCGTTGCCGTGCAAATTGTTGCTGATCAAGGTCAACCCGGATCAGTTCGTCACCGGCGAGCGTCGTACCCCGGAGCAGCGCCAGGCTGAACGTGAGCAAGCGGCTTACGACCAGGCCCCGACCGAACCGGTCGAGCGTCAGTACAACAAGAATGGCAACCCGATCAAGCCAGCCCCGGCCCCGGTAGTCGAACAGGCGCGCTTGAGCGAGGGCGGGCAAATGTTCGCCAACCGCCTGCAGAAGAACCTCAAGCTGCTGGGCAAGTGGGCCAAGCGTGAAGGCGTGGATTGCTACCGCGTGTACGACGCCGATATGCCGGAGTACTCCATGGCTATCGACCTGTATCACGATTGGGTGCATGTGCAGGAATACGCCGCGCCGAAGTCCATCGACCCGGAAAAAGCCTCGGCGCGCATGTTTGACGCGCTCGCGGCAATTCCCCAGGCACTGAACGTCGACAAAAGTCGCGTGGTGGTCAAGCGTCGCGAGCGTCAGAGCGGCACCAAGCAATACGAGCGTCAGAGCGCCCAGGGCAAGTTCACCGAGGTCAGCGAAGGTGGCGTGAAGCTGCTGGTCAACCTCACCGACTACCTGGACACCGGCCTGTTCCTCGACCACCGCCCGATGCGCCTGCGCATTCAGAAGGAAGCGGCGGGCAAGCGTTTCCTCAACCTGTATTGCTACACCGCCACCGCCAGCGTGCACGCGGCCAAGGGTGGCGCGCGCAGCACCACCAGTGTCGATTTGTCCAAGACCTACCTGGACTGGGCGCGTCGCAACTTCTCCCTCAACGGCTTTTCCGACAAGAACCGCCTGGAACAAGGTGATGTGATGGCGTGGCTGGAAGCCAGTCGCGATGAGTTCGACATGATTTTCATCGACCCGCCGACCTTCTCCAACTCCAAGCGCATGGAAGGCATTTTCGACGTGCAGCGTGACCACGTGCAATTGCTCGATCTGGCCATGGCGCGCCTGGCGCCGGGCGGCGTGCTGTACTTCTCGAACAACTTCCGCAAGTTCCAGCTGGAAGACAACCTCAGCGAACGCTATGCGGTCGAGGAGATCAGCGACAAGACCATCGACCCGGATTTCGCGCGTAACGCCAAGATCCACCGCGCCTGGAAAATTACCGCACGCTGATGCGTGTGGCGAGGGAGCAAGCTCCCTCGCCACCGCAGGTATTTACGCTGGTCAAACCCCCCACCGATGGCTATAACTTAACGTCCAGCCAAAGTGACACCCCCCGCACGCTGGCGTTGTGAGTATCGCCTATGCCAATGCAAGCCGTACGCCCGAAGATCCTTGGTTTTATCAGTGAACAGGCATCGGCTTGGCTGGTGGCATTGGTGGTGCTGGCAATCGGTAGCGCGCTGACCCTGGTCATCGCGTGGGCCGCTGCCGACCTCAATCAGCAGCAGGTGCGCCAGCGCTTCCAGTTGCTGGTCAATGAGCGCTACAGCCGGATTCAGGAGCGCTTCGAAGACCAGGAACTGCGCCTGGATAGCCTGCGCCGCTTCTTCGTCAATTCCGGCGAAGTGTCTCGCAGCGAGTTTGACGGCTTCGCCCAGCCTTTGTTGTTGCATGCGCGTGCCTATGCCTGGGCGCCGCGTGTGCTTCGGGATCAGCGCAGCCGGTTTGAACAGGACATCTCGCGCCAGCGCGGCGTACCTTTCAACATCCGTGAACTGAATTCGGCAGGTGAGTTGGCGCCCGCTTCCGAGCGCGATGAATATGTACCGGTGTTATACAGCCAGACCCAAAGTCTGTTGGGCTCGCCGTTGGGGTTTGATCTGCTGGCCCAACCCCTGCGGCGCGCTGTGCTGGAGCGTGCGCAAAAAAGCGGCAAGGTGGCGGTGTCCCAGCCCATGCAATTGGTGGGCGTGGAACCGGCCTATGCCGCAGGGGTGCTGCTGGTGGCGCCGGTCAGCAAGACTCTCGATGCCCAGCCGTACGGTTACGTCATGGCGGTGATCAGCATGCGCCAATTGGTGGCCGATGGGTTGCCCAAGGCAAACCGGGATAACCTGGCGATGCAGATCGTCGACACTTCCGACACTGAGCAGCGTGTGCTGTATGCGTCCAGCAATGCGCCGGGCGGCAGCGACCTTGTCGCCGCCCGACGTCTTACCCTCGGTGACCACGTCTACGCGCTGAGCCTGCGTGCCAGTGAGGTATTCGACAAGGCCAACCATTCCTCGACCAACACCATACTGATTATGGGCGTGCTGCTGAGTGTGCTGCTCAGTGCCTTGCTTTATGTGTTGGTCAGCCAACGCCAGCGGGCGTTGACCCTGGTGGAGCAGCGTACCGCTCAGTTGCGCATGCGTGAACAGGAGCTACGGGGCGCGCATGGTCAATTGCGCAGCGTGCTGAATGCAGCGACGCACGTCGCAATCATTGCCACGGACTTGCGCGGTGTCATCAACATGTTCAATGCCGGGGCCGAGCGGATGCTGGGGTTCAAGGGCGAGCACGTGGTGGGCCGCCTGACGTTGGAAAGTCTGCACCTGGCCGCCGAGCTCGAGACCCGCGCCACGCGCTTGAGTGTGTCGCTGGGCAAGCGTATCGCGCCGAGCCAGGCGATGCTGGTGGAAAGTCCCGACGGTCAACAGGACGCCCGCGAGTGGACGTTGGTGCGCGAGGACGGCAGCCCGTTGACCGTCAATATGCTGGTCACGGTGTTGCTGGATGACCATGGCCTGTGGGTCGGGCACTTGGCGATTTACCTGGATGTTACCGAGCAGAAGCGCGCCTACGAAGCGTTGGCCGCGCGCGATCGCTTGCTGAAAAAGCTCAGTGCCCATGTGCCTGGCGGCATTTTCCAGTTCACCCTGGAGCCCCACAACAGCTGGCGCTTCATTTACGCCAGCGAAGGCATGCGCGATATCTATGAGATCGAGCTTGGCGTGTTGCAGCAGGATGCGGGCAAGGTCCTGGAACGCATTCACCCCCTGGACCTTGAGCGGGTACGCGCGTCGATACGCTTGTCGGCGCTGCAACTGAGCCATTGGCGCGAAGAGTATCGCGTGCAGTTGCCCCAGCGCGGCCTGCGCTGGATTCGTGGCGAGGCCACGCCGGAGGAATTACCCGGCGGCGGTACGTTGTGGCACGGTTATGTGTCGGATATTTCCGACCTCAAGCGCGTGGAAGAAGAGTTGCGCACGCTGTCCATCACTGACTCCCTGACGGGCATCCACAATCGCCGCTATTTCCAGGACCGCATGAAAGCCGAACTGCTGCGCCACACCCGCACGTCGGGGGCGCTGTCGGTGATCATGCTGGATGTCGACCACTTCAAGCGGGTCAATGACCAGTACGGGCACGGCGCCGGGGACGGTGTGTTGCAGGAGCTGTGCAGGCGAATCAGCAAACGCTTGCGCCGCACCGACGTGTTCTGTCGGTTGGGTGGGGAAGAATTCGTGGTGCTATGCCCGCACACCGATGGCGCCCAGGCTTACCACTTGGCGACGCAGTTGTGGCAGTCGTTGCGCAGCACGCCGATGGCGCCGGCGGGCATCGTCACCGCCAGCTTTGGGGTGGCCAGCTGGCGTGTCGATGAAGGCATTGACGGGTTGCTGCTGCGCGCGGACTCGGCGGTGTATACCGCCAAGCAGACGGGCAGGGACCGGGTGGAGCTGTGTGGCAGCGGCGTTGAATAGTGCTAGAGCACTGGTGCGGCTGCAACCGCCTTCGGCTGGCGATACAGGTCCAGCAGCACTTGGTCCAGCACCGACGACGCGCCCCACGGCTTGGAGTCGTTAAGAATCGCCACCACCGCCCAGGTGTTGCCGTTGTTGTCACGGCTGAACCCGGCGATGGCGCGCACGGTGTTCAAGGTTCCGGTCTTCACATGGGCTTCACCGCGCATGGCGGTGGTCTTCAGGCGTTTACGCATGGTGCCGTCGGTGCCGGCAATCGGCAGCGAGCTGATGTACTCGGCGGCGTAGGGGCTTTTCCAGGCCGCTTGCAGCATGGCCGCCATTTCGCGGGCGCTGATCCGTTCGGCGCGGGACAGGCCGGAACCGTTCTCCATCACCAGGTGTGGCGCGGTAATGCCTTTTTTCGCCAGCCACTGACGTACTACGCGTTGCGCGGCCTTGGCATCGTCGCCATCGGCATCGTTGCGAAACTGCGCGCCCAGGCTCAGGAACAGTTGCTGGGCCATGGTGTTGTTACTGTATTTATTGATGTCGCGGATGATTTCCGCCAGGTCCGGCGAGAATGCCCGGGCCAGGACCTTGGCATCCTTGGGCACTGGCGCCTGGATATCGCGGCCCTGGATGGTGCCGCCCAATTCCTTCCAGATCGCACGCACGGCGCCGGCGGTGTAGGTGGCATGGTCGAGCAGCGACAGATAGGTCTGCGAACTGCAGCCGTCCGCCAACTGGCCACTGACGGTCACGGTCATACTGCCATCGGCGGCGGTCATCGGGCTGTAGCGCACATCGCCAGTGCACTGTTTGGCGTTGGAGACTTTCACCTGGTTGTCGATGCGAATGCTCGCAATCGGCGGCTCGACCGACACGATCACCCGCCCGGCATCGTTGCGTGTCACGAAGCGCAGGGCTTTGAGGTTGACCAGCAGCGCATCGGGCTTGACCAGGAACGGCTTGTTCTCGTCGTTGCCGTCGTCATTGAACTCCGGCAATTGCGGCTGGTGGAAGAAGTTGCGGTCCAGCACCAGGTCGCCGGTGACCTGCTGTACGCCGTTGGCGCGCAGGTCGCGCATCAACAGCCAGAGTTTTTCCATATTCAGCTTGGGATCGCCGCCGCCCTTGAGGTACAGGTTGCCGCGCAACACGCCGCCGCTGAGTACGCCGTCGGTGTAGAACTCGGTTTTCCACTGATGGTTGGGGCCGAGCATCTCCAGGGCCGCGTAGGTCGTCACCAGTTTCATGGTGGAGGCCGGGTTCACCGACACGTCGGCATTGAACACGGTCGGCGTACCGGGGCCGTTCAAGGGCAGCATCACCAGGGACAATGCGGTGTTTTGCAATTTTGCCTTCTGGAGGGCCTGGGCAACGCTGGGGGGCAGGGTGTTGTTGACGGGGGCGGCGGTGGCGCAAACGGCCAGTGGCAGAAGAACACCGGCGAGTAAAACAGAACGTAAAGATTTGATCATAAGAAATAAAACCCTACTGCTGAGAAGGGTGAAAAAGGCGAGGGGTATGGAAGAAAATCCCTCATTGGTCATGAAAGTGTCGGCATTATGCCCCAAGCGGAGCTTACGTGTAGCTGAACGATAGCGGGGAATTAGGGTTTTTTTATCGCTTAAGCGCCGCCCGTCCCAGAGAGTCGGGCAATTGCCGCCTTAAACTGCTAAAGTGCCGCCCGTTATTACTTATGAGGATTGTTCCAATGGCGACTAACCGTTCCCAGCGTCTGCGCAAAAAACTGTGCGTTGATGAATTTCAAGAGCTGGGTTTCGAACTGAACCTGGACTTCAAAGAAGGCCTGAGTGAAGAAGCTATCGACGCTTTCCTCGAAGCATTCATCAAAGAAGCCATGGAAGCCAACGGTCTGGGCTATGTGGGCGGCGATGACTACGGTCTGGTTTGCCTGCAGAAGCGCGGCTCGGTCTCCGAAGAGCAGCGTGCTGCTGTCGAAGCCTGGCTGAAAACCCGTTCCGAGCTGACCAAGGCTGAAGTCAGCCCGTTGCTGGACGTGTGGTATCCGGAAAAGCCGATCAACGCGGCTAAGTGATACTGAAAAAAACGGCGACCTGAGGGTCGCCGTTTTTTTATGCCTTGCGTCCGTTCAGGATCAGCAGCGTCAACACCCCCGCCACAATTCCCCAGAACGCCGAACCGATGGAAAACAACGTCAAGCCTGACGCGGTGACCATGAAGGTAATCAGCGCCGCTTCCCGTTCCTTCGGCTCATTCATGGCGATGCTCAGGCCATTGATGATCGAGCCAAACAACGCCAGGGCCGCGATCGACAGCACCAGTTCCTTGGGCAACGCTGCGAACAATGCCGCCAAGGTGGCGCCGAACACCCCGGCAATCCCGTAGAACACCCCGCACCATACGGCGGCGGTGTAGCGCTTGTTGCGGTCTTCATGGGCGTGCGGCCCGGTGCAGATCGCCGCGCTGATCGCCGCCAGGTTGATACCGTGGGAGCCAAAGGGCGCCAACACCAGTGAGGCGAGGCCGGTGGTGGTGATCAATGGCGAGGCCGGCACGCTGTAGCCGTCGGCGCGCAGCACGGCGATACCCGGCATGTTTTGCGAGGTCATCGCCACCACGAAGAGCGGGATGCCGATACTGATGGTCGCCGCCAGTGAGAAGTGCGGCGTGGTCCACACCGGTGCCGCGACTTCCAGGTGAAAGCCGCTGAAGTCCAGCAGCCCCATCAAGCCCGACAGCAGGGTGCCGATCACCAGTGCAGCCAGCACGGCATAACGCGGCGACAGGCGCTTGATGACCAGGTAAGTGAAAAACATCCCCAGCACCAGGCCGGTGCGATGCTGCGCGGCGACGAAGATTTCGCTGCCGATCTTGAACAGAATCCCCGCCAGCAACGCCGCCGCCAGTGAGGCGGGGATGCGCTTGACCAGTTTTTCAAAGCTGCCGGTCAGCCCGCAGAGGGTCACCAGCACCGCGCAAGTGATGTAGGCGCCGATGGCCTCGCCGTAGGTGACCCCGCCCAGGCTGGTGATCAACAGTGCCGCGCCGGGTGTGGACCAGGCAATGGTGATCGGCGTGCGATAGCGCAGGGACAGGCCGATGCTGCACACCGCCATGCCGATGGAAAGCGCCCAGATCCACGAAGAAATCTGCGCCGTGGTCAAACCGGCGGCCTGGCCGGCCTGGAACATCAGCACCAGCGAGCTGGTGTAGCCGGTCATCATGGCGATGAAACCGGCGACGACGGCCGAAGGTGAAGTGTCGGCCAGCGGGCGCAAAGGCGCTTGGGTGGCGTCGGTCATGGAAAGATGATCCTTGTGTCAGGCTTTCTTGTAGGAGCGAGCTTGCTCGCGAAAAACGTCAACAACGCGAGCTTCCTGAATAACCGTGGCGTTCTCAGGTTTTTCGCGAGCAAGCTCGCTCCTACAAAGAGCGCGTGGGAAATCGTGGAATCAAGCCTAAACTCAAACGCAACGACTCATTGCAATACAGCCGACGCCGCAAACAGCCGTACAGTGTGTTGGCGCAGTGGGTTGTGTACAATGTGCCCTGTTTTCAGGTGATACTTGCCAGCGACCCGCTGTTGCCGTATTACCGTTAATTCGCCGCCGTTCTCCAAACCCGAGTGCCCATGAACGAACAGTTGCAACCTCTCAAGAAACAACCGCGAGCCGGCAAGGCCGGTCGCAGCGGGACCCAGGACGATATCGTGTATGCGCATATCTTCGAGGCGATCCTCGAACAACGCCTGGCACCCGGCACCAAATTGAGTGAAGAGGCACTGGGCGAAATCTTCGGCGTGAGCCGCACCATCATTCGCCGCGCGTTGTCGCGCCTGGCCCATGAGGGCGTGGTGTTGCTGCGGCCCAATCGTGGCGCGGTCGTCGCCAGCCCGAGCGTCGACGAGGCCCGCCAAGTGTTCATGGCGCGGCGCCTGGTGGAGCGGGCGATCACCGAGCTGGCGGTGCAGCACGCTACCGCTGAGCAACTGGCCCAGTTGCGCCAGATGGTCAACGACGAACGCGACAGTTTCTCCCGTGGCGACCGTGGCGCCGGCATCCGCCTCTCCGGCGAATTCCACTTGAAGCTGGCTGAAGCGGCGAAGAATGCGCCGCTGATCAGCTTCCAGCGCAGCCTGGTGTCCCAGACTTCCTTGATCATCGCCCAGTACGAAAGCGGCAACCGCTCGCACTGTTCCTACGATGAACACACCCAATTGATCGACGCGATCGAAGCCCGGGATGCGGTACTGGCGGTGGATCTGATGATGCATCACATGGACCACATCGACAGCAAGCTCAACCTCGATGAGGAAAGCGCGTCGGATGATCTGCATGCGGTGTTCTCGCATTTGTTGCAGACCAAGAAGCCAGGGCGTACGTCGGTAAAACTGTAATTTTCCTGACTCACCGGGGATAAAAAATGTGGGAGGGGGCTTGCCCCCGATAGCAGAGTGTCAGTCACTGAATCAGTTGACTGGTCCACCGCTATCGGGGGCAAGCCCCCTCCCACATTGGTTTTGTGGTGTATCTGAAATCAGCGTTGATGTACCAGCTGACCCGCCGCGTAGGTCTGCAACACCGTCCGATCATCCCCCAGGGTCATCAACACAAACAACGTCTCGGCAATGGTATTCGCCTGCTTCAAGCGATAGCTCAGCAACGGCGTGGCGTTGTAGTCCAGTACCAGAAAGTCCGCATCCGTGCCTGGCTGCAAGGTGCCGATCTTGTCTTCCAGGCGCAGCGCGCGCGCACCGCCCAGGGTCGCCAGGTACAGCGACTTGAATGGGCTCAACCGCGCGCCCTGCAACTGCATGACCTTGTAGGCTTCATTCAAGGTTTGCAGCAGCGAGAAGCTGGTGCCGCCGCCCACGTCGGTGCCCAGGCCCACATTCAATTTGTGCTTTTCGGCCATCGGCAGGTTGAACAGGCCACTGCCGAGGAAAAGGTTCGACGTTGGGCAGAACGCCACGGCCGAGCCGGTTTCTGCCAGCCGTGCGCATTCGTCGTCGCACAGGTGCACGCCATGGGCAAACACCGAGCGTTCGCCGAGCAGTTTGTAGTGGTCGTACACGTCCAGATAGCCGTTGCGCTCTGGAAACAACGCCTTCACCCATTCGACTTCCTGCTTGTTCTCACTGATGTGGGTCTGCATATACAGGTCCGGATACTCCCCCAGCAGTTGCCCGGCCAACGCCAGTTGCTCCGGCGTGCTGGTGGGGGCGAAACGTGGCGTGACCGCATAATGCAGGCGGCCCTTGCCGTGCCAGCGCTCGATCAGCGCCTTGCTTTCCTGGTAGCCGGATTCCGGCGTGTCGGTCAGATAATCCGGCGCATTACGGTCCATCATCACCTTGCCGGCGATCATGCGCAGGTCGAGTTTTTCGGCGGCTTCGAAGAAGGCGTTCACCGACTGCGGGTGCACGCTGCCGAACACCAGCGCGGTGGTGGTGCCGTTGCGCAGCAGTTCCTTGATGAAAATATCCGCCACTTCGTCAGCGTGCGCCTTGTCGGCGAACTGGCTTTCACACGGGAAGGTGTAGGTGTTGAGCCAGTCCAGCAACTGCTCGCCATAGGCGCCGACCATACCGGTCTGCGGCAGGTGGATATGGGTGTCGATCAGGCCAGGGGTGATCAGCGCATCCTGATAGTGCGTGACGTCGATATCGGCAGGCAGGGTCGGCAGCAGGTCGCTGGCGTGGCCAAGCGCGCTGATCCGGCCGTTGTCGATCACCAGCAGGCCGTCTTCGAAATACTCATAGGACGCGTCGATGCCGACCTCGGCGGGGTCGGCGATGCTGTGCAGGATGGCGGCGCGGTAGGCTTTGCGGGTCAAAGGCATGCTGATCTCAATTCTTGGCGTGGCTGCGGCGTGACACCGGCAGCAGTTTGGCGATGGGCTCGGCGCTGGCGGTGTGCTGGCCGAACTGGGCGTTGTAGGTGGCGATGATTTCGCCGGCGATGGAAATGGCGATCTCTACCGGCAATTTGCCCTTCACCTCGCTGAGGCCCATCGGGCAGCGCAGGCGTTGCAGGTGCGCGGTGTCGAAGCCGCGATCGCGCAGGCGATGTTCGAACTTGACCCGTTTGGTCTTGGAGCCGATCAGGCCGAAGTAGGCAAAGTCATTGCGCTTGAGCAGGGCGGCGGTCAGTTCCAGGTCCAGTGCGTGGTTGTGGGTCATGACGATGCAGTAACTGCCCGCCGGCAAGTCGGCGATTTCGTCGACTGGCTCTTCGCTGACGATTTTACGCACGCCCTGGGGGATGTGTGACGGAAACTCCTGCTCGCGCGAGTCGATCCAGCGCACCCGGCACGGCAGGCTCGCCAGCAACGACACCAGCGCACGCCCCACGTGGCCGGCGCCGAACACCGCGATCTGCGCCTGCACCTGGCCCATGGGTTCGAACAGCAGCACCGTCACGCCGCCGCAGCACTGGCCCAGGCTCGCGCCGAGGCTGAAACGCTCCAGGTGGGTGTTCTGCTGGCCACGGGCAAGCATGTCGCGGGCGATGTGCGTCGCCTTGTATTCCAGGTGCCCGCCGCCGATGGTGTCGAAGGTGTGGGCGGCGCTGATCACCATCTTCGAGCCGGCGTTGCGCGGCGTGGAGCCAAGCTCCTCGATGATGGTGACGAGCACGCAGGGTTCGCCTTGGTTCTGCAGGTCGGCGAGGGCGCTGATCCAGTTGTTCATGGTCACCTCTTGTGGTGTCTGTAGATCGTTCCCACGCTCCGCGTGGGCATGCATACCGTGACGCTCTGCGTCACCAGAGCGGACGCAGAGCGTCCAGGCCGGCATTCCCACGCAGAGCGTGGGAACGATCAAGCCAGCTCGGTTGCAGCTTGAGTGGCGTTTGTTTGCAACTGCCGCATCTGCTCACACCCCCACAACACCCGCTCCGGCGTGGCCGGCGCGTCGATCCTGGGCTGATGACGATAGTCACCCAGGCTCGCCACCGCATCCTTGATCGCGCACCACGAGGCAATCCCGAGCATGAATGGCGGTTCCCCCACGGCCTTGGAATGGAACACCGTGTCCTCCGGGTTCTTGCGGTTTTCCACCAGCTTGACCCGCAGGTCCAGCGGCATGTCCGCCACGGCCGGGATCTTGTAGCTGGCCGGGCCGTTGGTGAGCAGCTTGCCCTTGTTGTTCCATACCAGCTCTTCCATGGTCAGCCAGCCCATGCCCTGGATAAACCCGCCTTCCACCTGGCCGATGTCGATGGCCGGGTTCAGCGAGGCGCCCACGTCGTGCAGGATGTCGGTGCGCAGCATTTTGTATTCGCCGGTCAGGGTATCGACGATCACTTCGCAGCACGCCGCGCCAAAGGCGAAGTAGTAGAACGGTCGCCCGCGTGACTGGCTGCGGTCGTAGAAGATCTTCGGGGTTTTGTAGAAACCGGTGCTCGACAGCGAGACCTGAGCGAAATACGCCTGTTGGATCAGCGCCTCGAAGCTCAGGATCTGTTCACGCACGCGCACATGACCGTTGCGAAATTCCACGTCCGCCTCGCTGATGTCGTACTTGCGCGCGGCAAATTCCACCAGGCGCTGCTTGATGGTTTCGGCGGCATTCTGCGCGGCCTTGCCGTTCAGGTCGGCGCCGCTGGAGGCTGCTGTCGGCGAGGTGTTGGGCACCTTGTCGGTGTTGGTGGCGGTGATCTGCACGCGGTCGATATCCACCTGGAACACTTCGGCCACCACCTGGGCGACCTTGGTATTCAGGCCCTGGCCCATCTCGGTACCGCCATGGTTCAGGTGAATGCTGCCGTCGGTGTAGATGTGGATCAGCGCACCGGCCTGGTTGAGGAAGCTGGCGGTAAACGAGATGCCGAATTTAACCGGCGTCAGCGCCAGGCCTTTTTTCAGGATCGGGCTGTGGGCGTTGTACAGGCGGACCGCTTCGCGGCGCTCGGCATATTGGCTGCTGGCCTCAAGCTCGGCGGTCATTTCTTCAAGCATGTTGTGCTCGACGGTCTGGTAGTAGTGGGTGACGTTGCGCTCGGTCTTGCCATAATAGTTGGCCTTGCGCACGGCCAGCGGGTCCAGCGCCAGGTGGCGGGCGATGGCGTCCATCACTTCCTCGATGGCGACCATGCCTTGCGGGCCGCCGAAGCCACGATAAGCGGTGTTGGAGGCGGTGTTGGTCTTGCAGCGATGGCCGTTCACCGTCGCGTCGCCCAGGTAATAAGCGTTATCGGCATGGAACATCGCGCGGTCGACAATCGAGTTGGACAGGTCTGGCGAACAACCGCAGTTGCCGGCCAGGTCCAGGTTGATGCCGTGCAAACGGCCGGCGTCGTCGAAGCCCACGTCGTATTCGATGTAGAAGGGGTGGCGCTTGCCGGTCATCAGCATGTCCTCGACCCGCGGCAGGCGCATCTTGGTCGGCTGGCCGGTGAGGCGCGCCACCACCGCGCACAGGCAGGCGGGGCTGGCGGCCTGGGTTTCCTTGCCGCCGAAGCCACCGCCCATGCGGCGCATATCGACGACGATCTTGTTCATCGACACGTCGAGCACTTCGGCGACAAGCTTCTGCACTTCGGTGGGGTTCTGCGTGGAGCAGTAGACAATCATCCCGCCGTCTTCGGTGGGCATCACCGAGGAAATCTGGGTCTCCAGGTAGAAATGTTCCTGGCCGCCGATGTGCAGCGTGCCCTGGAGGCGGTGTTGAGCCGTTGCCAAAGCGCCGGCCGAATCACCGCGTTGGTGGGTGTGGCTGTCGAGCACGAAGTGTTTGTTGCGAAACGCCTCGACCACGTCCAGTACCGGCTCCAGGTCTTGGTATTCGATCACCGCCGCCATGGCCGCTTTGCGGGCGGTCTCAAGATCACGGGCGGCCACGGCCAGTACCACCTGGCCGACGAACTGCACGGTGTCGATGGCCAGCAGCGGATCGCCGGGCATCAACGGGCCGATGTCTTTCAGGCCCGGTACGTCTTCGTGGGTGATCACGATACGCACGCCGTCGAAGGCGTAGCAGGGCGCGGTGTCGATGCTGAGGATTTTCGCGTGGGCGCGGTCGGACATGCGCGCATACAGGTGCAACTGGTTAGGAAACTCGAGGCGGTCGTCGATGTACTGCGCCTCACCGCTGACATGCTTGGCGGCGCTGTCATGCTTGACGCTGCGGCCGACCCCGGAGGTCAGGTCGCGGGCGAACAGTTCGGCCAGTTCGGCCTGGGTTTTTTCCACGGCGTGATGGTTAGACATAAGCGGTCACCCGAGTCTCGATGTGCGGCGTTTGCAGTTCGATGAAGTATTTGCGCAACAGGTTCTGCGCGCTGAGCAGGCGGTATTCCTTGCTGGCGCGGAAGTCCGAGAGCGGGGTGAAATCCTCGGCCAGGGCGGCGCAGGCTTTCTCCACGGTGGCGGCGTTCCAGGTAGCACCCGTCAGCTGCGTCTCGCAGTGCCTGGCGCGCTTGGGGATGGCGGCCATGCCGCCGAAGGCGACGCGGGCCTCGCTGACCACACCGTTGTCGAGCTTGAGGTTGAAGGCGGCGCACACGGCAGAAATATCATCGTCCAGGCGCTTGGAAACCTTGTACGCGCGAAACAGTGAGTGGCCCTTGGGCACGATGATTTTCTCGATGAATTCGCTGTCCTGGCGGGCGGTCACGCGGTAGTCGATAAAGTAGTCCTCCAGCGCCAGGGTGCGCCGGGTATTGCCCTTGCACAGCACAATCTGTGCGCCGAGGGCGATCAGCAACGGCGGCGAATCACCAATCGGTGAGGCGTTGCCGATGTTTCCGCCGAGGGTGCCCTGGTTGCGGATCTGCAGCGAGGCGAAGCGATGCAGCAATTCGCCGAAGTCCGGGTATGCGTGGTGCAGCGCGGCGTAGCAGTCGGAGAGGGCGGTGGCGGCGCCGATTTCCAGGCGATCGTCGTAGGATTCGATGCGCTTCATTTCTTCGATATTGCCGACGTAGATCATCACCGGCAGGGTGCGATGGAACTGGGTGACTTCCAGCGCCAGGTCGGTGCCGCCGGCCAGCAGGCGGGCTTGCGGATAGGCGTCGTAGAGGTCGGCCAGGTCGCTGACGGTCAACGGCACCAGGCAGCGTTTGTCGCCACTGTTGAGTTCACCGGTTTGTGTCGGCGCAATGGCCTTGAGCTGCGCGATGGTCCGGGCCTCGCGGCTGTCGAACTGGTCCTGGGGCTTGTTGCAGCAGGCCTGTGCGGCGGCGGCCAGAATCGGGCGATAGCCGGTGCAGCGGCACAGATTGCCGGCCAGGGCTTCATGGGCTTTCTGGCTGTCGGGGGCGTCACTGTTCTTTTGCAGGGCAAACAACGACATCACGAAACCCGGCGTGCAGAAGCCGCACTGTGAACCGTGGCACTCGACCATCGCCTGTTGCACGCTGTGCAGTTGGCCCTGGTGCTTGAGGTCTTCAACGCTGATCAGTTGCTTGCCGTGCAGCGACGAGACAAAGGTCAGGCACGAATTGAGGCTGCGATAACGAATCTGCTCGACGCCTTGATCGTTGCGGTGCAACTCACCGACCACCACGGTGCATGCACCACAGTCGCCGCTGGCGCAGCCTTCCTTGGTGCCGGATTTGCCCACATGTTCACGCAAATAGTTGAGCACGGTCAGGTTGGGGTCCAGGGCGTGCTCGCTACGGAGTTCCTGGTTAAGTAAAAACTGGATCACGGAAGGCCTCGCAGATTCATTATTGTTGTTAACCGCTTTGCGCCGAATCTAGTCATGTCTGACTTTTCGGTCAATGATTTTCTGACCTGAGGGTCAAGAAACTGCGGTCACAACCTATTCAATTATGGTTCAGTCTTCTGGAACCGGTGTTTTCAGGGGCTTGTGGCTTTCCAGGCTTGCGTGTTTCATGCCAAATTCGCCACCGTGGGCGTAGCGCCATCAGCGGGCCAATGCGCTACACTGCCGCGCTTGTACCGATAGCAGATTTTGAAGGGAAAACATGACGTTCAAGGCGCCGGACAGTCTCGCCGAGCAAATCGCTCACCACCTCGCCGAACGTATCATTCGCGGCGATCTCAAGCCTGGGGAGCGGATCCAGGAACAGAAAGTCACGCTGGCGCTGAATGTCAGCCGTGGTTCCGTGCGCGAAGCCCTGCTGATCCTCGAGCGCCGGCACCTGATCGCGATCCTGCCGCGCCGTGGCGCCCACGTCACCGAACTCAGCGCACACAAAGTGCAGAGCCTGTGTACGTTGATGGGCGAGATGTACATCCTGCTCGGCAATGCGGTTGCCGAAGGCTGGCAGACCCAGGCCGACATGGCGCCCTTCCTGCAAATCCAGCAGCGCCTGATGGCCAGCTATGAGCGCCAGGACATCCGCGCCTTCGTCGAAGAAAGCTTCAATGTGATGCGCGCCGCGTACCCCTTCGCTAATAACCCGTATCTGCAGGAAACCGTCGAGAACCTGCAGCCGGCGATGAACCGTGCCTATTATTTGGCCCTGGAGCAGCGCAAGGCGGAAATGAGCGAGTACCTGACGCTGTTCGAACAGCTGCTCGCTGCCGTGCTGGCCCGTGATCTGGCGCAGATCCGCCTGGTATTGTCGGCTTACTGCCAGCGCAGCAGCACGCTGGTGATCGCAGCGTTGGCGGACGCCTAAGCGTGCGGCTCAAGTGCATCAAGTTGGCGGGGTTCAAATCCTTCGTCGACCCGACCACGGTGAACTTCCCCAGTAATATGGCGGCGGTGGTCGGGCCCAATGGCTGCGGCAAGTCGAACATCATCGACGCCGTTCGTTGGGTGATGGGCGAGAGCTCGGCAAAAAACCTGCGCGGCGAGTCGATGACCGACGTCATCTTCAACGGCTCCACCAGCCGCAAACCGGTGAGCCAGGCCAGCATCGAACTGGTGTTCGACAATTCTGACGGCACCCTGATCGGCGAGTACGCGGCCTACGCCGAAATCTCCATCCGCCGTAAAGTCACGCGCGACAGCCAGAACAGTTACTTCCTCAACGGCACCAAATGCCGTCGACGCGACATCACCGATATCTTCCTCGGCACAGGCCTGGGCCCGCGCAGCTACTCGATCATCGAGCAGGGCATGATCTCCAAGCTGATCGAAGCCAAGCCTGAAGACCTGCGCAACTTTATCGAGGAAGCGGCCGGCATCTCCAAGTACAAGGAGCGCCGCCGCGAGACCGAAAACCGCATCCGCCGCACCCATGAAAACCTCGCCCGCCTGACCGACCTGCGCGAAGAACTGGAACGCCAGCTGGAGCGCCTGCACCGCCAGGCCCAGGCCGCCGAGAAGTATCAGGAATACAAGGGCGAAGAGCGCCAGCTCAAGGCCCAACTGTCGGCCCTGCGCTGGCAGGCGTTGAACGATCAGGTCGGCCAGCGCGAGGCGATCATCGGCACCCAGGAGGTCAGCTTCGAAGCGCTGGTGGCCGAGCAGCGCAACGCCGACGCCAGTATCGAACGCCTGCGGGACGGGCACCATGAGCTGTCCGAACGCTTCAATCTGGTGCAGGGGCGCTTCTATTCGGTGGGCGGCGACATTGCCCGGGTCGAACAGAGCATCCAGCACGGCCAGCAGCGTCTGCGCCAGTTGCAGGACGATCTGAAGGAAGCCGAGCGCGCACGCCTGGAGACCGAATCGCACCTGGGCCACGACCGCACCTTGCTGCTGACCCTGGGCGAAGAGTTGGACATGCTCACCCCCGAGCAGGAAATCACCAGTGCCGCCGCCGAAGAAGCCGCGGCGGCGCTGGAAGAGGCCGAAACCAGCATGCACGGCTGGCAGGAGCAGTGGGACACGTTCAACCTCAAATCCGCCGAACCGCGGCGCCAGGCCGAGGTGCAGCAGTCGCGTATCCAGCAACTGGAAACCAGCATGGAGCGTTTGGCCGAGCGTCAGCGCCGTCTGCAGGAAGAGCGCGTGTTGCTCGCCGCCGACCCGGAAGACGCGGCGATCCTGCAGTTGAGCGAGCAACTGGCCGAAAGCGAAATGACCCTGGAAGAGCTCGAGGCCAGCGAAGCGCAGCAAGTGGAACGCCTGGAGCAATTGCGCCAGCAACTGCACACGGCGAGCCAGGCGCAGCAGCAGGCCCAGGGCGATTTGCAGCGGCTCAACGGGCGGCTGGCATCGCTCGAAGCCTTGCAGCAAGCCGCGCTGGATCCTGGCACCGGCACCGCCGAATGGCTGCGCGACCAGCACCTGGCCGAACGCCCGCGCCTGGCCGAGGGTTTGAAAGTAGAAGCCGGTTGGGAACTGGCGGTGGAAACCGTGTTGGGCGCCGACCTGCAAGCGGTGCTGGTGGATGATTTTGGCGGCTTCGACCTGGCCGGTTTTGCCCAGGGTGACTTGCGTCTGCTCAGCCCGGCCGCCGATGGCACGCGCGTGCCGGGCAGCCTGCTGGACAAGGTCGAGGCGGCGATTGACCTGTCGCCGTGGCTGGGCCAGGTCAAACCCGTGGAGACCCTTGAGCAGGCTTTGGCCCAGCGCGGCCAGTTCGCGGCCGGCGAAAGCCTGATCAGCCGCGACGGTTACTGGGTCGGCCGGCACTTTCTGCGCGTGCGACGCGCCAGCGAAGCTGAAAGCGGCGTATTGGCCCGTGGCCAGGAAATCGTCAACCTGAGCGCCGAGCGTGAAGAGCGCGAAGCCACCTTGGAAAGCCTGGAAACCGAACTGCAAACCCTGCGCGCTACTCAACGCCAGCAAGAGACCGGCCGCGAACACCTGCGCCGCCTGTTGCAGGACGAGGCACGCCAGCAAGGCGAACTCAAAGCCCAGCTATCGGCGAGCAAGGCCAAGGTCGAACAACTGACCCTGCGCCGCACCCGCCTTGACGAAGAAGTCGCCGAGATGGGCGAACAGCGCGCCCTGGAGCATGAACAGGTCGGCGAAGCGCGCCTGCACCTGCAGGAAGCCCTCGACAGCATGGCCCTGGACACCGAGCAGCGCGAACTGCTGCTGGCCCAGCGCGACAGCCTGCGCGAACGCCTCGACCGCGTGCGCCAGGAAGCCCGGCAGCACAAAGACCACGCCCACCAGTTGGCGGTGCGCCTGGGCTCGTTGCGTGCCCAACATGATTCCACGCGCCAGGCCCTCGAGCGCCTGGAGATGCAATCGGAACGCCTCACCGAAAAGCGCGAGCAACTGAGCCTCAACCTGGAGGAGGGCGAAGCGCCTCTTGAAGAGCTGCGCCTCAAGCTTGAAGAACTGCTCGACAAACGCATGAGCGTCGACGAAGAACTCAAGACCGCGCAGATCGCCCTGGAAGACGCCGACCTCGAACTGCGCGACGCCGAAAAGCGCCGCACCGTGGCCGAGCAGCAGTCCCAGTTGATTCGCGGCCAGCTCGAACAACAGCGTATGGAGTGGCAAGCGCTGACCGTGCGCCGCAAGACTTTACAGGATCAACTGCTCGAAGACGGTTATGACCTGCACGGCGTGCTCAACACACTGACCGCCCAGGCCAACGAAAAAGACGCCGAAGAAGAACTTGAGCGGATTGCCGCGCGTATCCAGCGACTCGGTGCGATCAACCTCGCGGCCATCGATGAGTACCAGCAGCAGTCCGAGCGCAAACGTTATCTGGATGCCCAGGACGCCGATCTGGTCGAAGCCCTCGACACCCTGGAAAACGTGATCCGCAAGATCGACAAGGAGACCCGCAATCGCTTCAAGGATACCTTTGATCAGATTAATGGCGGTTTACAGGCGTTATTCCCAAAAGTTTTCGGTGGTGGCAGCGCCTACTTGGAACTGACGGGCGAAGATCTACTCGATACAGGGGTAACGATCATGGCGCGGCCTCCGGGCAAGAAGAACAGCACCATCCATTTGTTGTCCGGCGGCGAAAAGGCTCTGACGGCGCTGGCGCTGGTATTTGCCATTTTCAAGCTGAACCCGGCACCGTTCTGCATGCTCGACGAAGTTGACGCACCGCTGGATGACGCTAACGTTGGACGCTACGCTCGGCTGGTCAAGGAGATGTCCCAGACCGTGCAGTTCATCTATATCACCCACAACAAGATCGCCATGGAAATGGCCGATCAGTTGATGGGCGTGACGATGCATGAGCCGGGTTGTTCGCGTTTGGTGGCGGTGGATGTGGAAGAGGCGATGAAGATGGTGGACGCCTAGCGGCGAGTTGTTAGTTTTAAGCTCCAAGCTCCAAGCTCCAAGCTCCAAGCTCCAAGCTTCAAGTGAGTGGGCTTGCAGCTTGCAGCTTGAAGCTTGAAGCTCAGAGCTTGTAGCCACAGTTGGAGCTGGCTGTAGGAAATTACCTACCATGCCGAAAAGCTGGCAATTCGACACATTTCGCTGCAACTGTGTAAAGTTATCTTTGGTCGTGCTAGTTTAATGTCAATTTTTCGTATGCGTGGGCAAAACGTCAGTCAGAACATAGAGTTGGCGCCACGTTTTAAAGCGGTTTGCACGGTGCTAAACCCCTTATTTTTCAGCATTTTTTATAGAGGCACGGGATTACATGGAAATCGGTCTGCGCGAGTGGCTGATCGTCATCGGCATCATTGTCATTGCCGGTATTCTTTTTGATGGCTGGCGCCGCATGCGCGGTGGCAAGGGCAAGCTTAAATTTCGCCTGGACCGAAACCTGTCCAACTTGCCCGACGACGACGGCAGCGCCGAGTTGCTGGGGCCTCCCCGTGTGCTGGACACCCACAAGGAACCGCAGCTGGACGAGCACGACCTGCCGTCGATGAGCGCGCCGGTGCGTGAAGCCCGTGAACCATCGTCCAAGCGTGGCAAGCGCGGCGGTGCTGGCGTGGCCGAGCCGCATCAGGGCGACTTGAACCTCGATGTCGACGAAGGCCCGAGCTTCAGCAGCCGCGACGATGACTTCCCGGATGAAAACGCCGGCAAGAACGCCCCGCGCCAATCGGTCAACGATCAGCCGGCCGCCGAAGAAGTGCTGGTGATCAGTGTGATCTGCCGCGATGCCGGTGGCTTCAAAGGCCCGGCGCTGTTGCAGAATATCCTTGAAAGCGGCCTGCGCTTTGGCGAGATGGATATTTTCCACCGTCACGAAAGCATGGCGGGTAACGGCGAAGTGCTGTTCTCCATGGCCAACGCGGTCAAGCCGGGCACGTTCGACCTGGACGATATCGACCTGTTCAGCACCCCGGCGGTCAGTTTCTTCCTCGGCCTGCCAGGCCCGCGTCACCCGAAACAAGCTTTCGATGTGATGGTGGCTGCAGCGCGCAAGCTGTCCCAGGAACTGAACGGCGAGCTCAAGGACGACCAACGCAGCGTGCTCACCGCCCAGACCATCGAGCATTACCGTCAGCGCATCGTCGAGTTCGAGCGTCGCGCCCTGACACAGAAACGCTGAGGATTGCGCTTCGGCGTTGTCAGTAGAATAAGCGCACTAACATATTGAGCAGCTTCGGCTGCTCTTTTGCTTTATGAGAGAACACCCATGACCGCCGCCCATACCCGCATCCTCGAACTGCGCGCTGAACTGGATCAGCACAACTACCGCTACCACGTCCTCGACGAGCCGAGCATTCCGGACGTCGAGTACGACCGCTTGTTCCATGAGCTCAAGGCCCTGGAGGCCGAGCATCCGGAACTGGTGACGCGTGATTCACCGACGCAGCGGGTCGGCAGTGCGGCGCTGTCGGCGTTCACCCAAGTCAGGCATGAGATCCCCATGCTCAGCCTGGGCAACGCCTTCGATGAAGCGACCATGCTCGAATTCGATCGGCGGGTGACCGAGGGGCTGGACCTGCCGGCCGGTGACTTGTTCGCCAGCGTCGAATACAGCTGCGAGCCGAAGCTGGACGGCCTGGCGGTCAGCCTGCTGTACCAGAACGGCGAGTTGGTACGCGGCGCGACCCGAGGCGACGGTACCACCGGCGAAGACATCAGCGTCAATGTGCGCACCGTGCGTAACATCCCGTTGAAGCTGCAAGGCAGCGGCTGGCCGGCCACCCTGGAGGTGCGCGGTGAAGTGTTCATGTCCAAGGCCGGGTTCGAACGCCTGAATGCCTCGCAACTGGAGGTTGGCGGCAAAACCTTCGCCAACCCGCGCAATGCGGCCGCTGGCAGCCTGCGCCAACTGGATTCGAAGATCACCGCCAGCCGCCCGCTGGAATTCTGCTGCTATGGCATCGGCCAAGTGACGGCGGATATCAGTGACACCCATATCGGTAACCTCAAGCAGTTGCAGAAGTGGGGCATGCCGATCAGTCATGAGCTGAAACTGGCCAAGGGCATTCAGGAATGCCTGGACTACTACCGCGACATCGGCGCGCGGCGCAACAGCCTGTCGTATGAAATCGACGGCGTGGTGTTCAAGGTCAACAGCATCGCTTCCCAGCGTGAACTGGGCTTCCGCGCCCGCGAGCCGCGCTGGGCCATTGCGCATAAATTCCCGGCCATGGAAGAGCTGACCGAGTTGCTCGACGTGGAATTCCAGGTCGGCCGCACCGGTGCCGTCACGCCCGTGGCGCGTTTGAAGCCGGTCAAGGTCGCGGGTGTGACCGTGTCCAACGCCACCCTGCACAACATGGACGAAGTGGCGCGCCTGGGCCTGATGATCGGCGACACGGTAATCATCCGCCGCGCTGGGGATGTGATCCCGCAGGTGGTGTCGGTGGTGGCCGAGCGTCGCCCGGAGCACGCTCGCGCCGTGCAGATCCCCGAGCACTGCCCGGTATGCGGTTCCCATGTGGAGCGCACGCAGCTGGTCAAGCGCAGCAAGGGCAAGGAAACCGTCAGCGAGGGCGCGGTGTACCGCTGCGTCGGGCGCCTGGCCTGTGGCGCGCAGCTCAAGCAGGCGATCATTCATTTCGTCTCGCGCCGCGCCATGGACATCGACGGCCTGGGCGACAAGACCATCGAGCAACTGGTGGATGAAAAACTCATCGGCTCGCCCGCCGACCTCTACAAGCTCAAGTACGAGCAGATCATCGACCTGGAGGGTTTCGCCGATATATCCAGCAAGAAGCTGATCGCCGCCATCGAAAACAGCAAGACGCCGACCCTGGCGCGGTTTATCTACGCCCTGGGGATTCCCGATGTGGGCGAGGAGACCGCCAAGGTGCTGGCGCGCTCCCTGGCCTCCCTCGAGCGTGTGCAGAAGGCATTGCCGGAAGTGCTGACATACTTGCCGGACGTGGGCCTGGAAGTGGCGCACGAGATCCATAGCTTCTTTGAAGACAGCCATAACCAGGACGTGATCGGCGCGCTGCTTTCGCCCGATGAATGCGCCCTGCAATTGCAGGAACAGGGCGACCTGAGCGCCGAATTCGCCGCCAGCACCACCCTGGGCGGCCTGCTCGACAAGCTGCACGTGCCCTCCGTGGGGCCGGGCGCGGCGCAAAAACTGGCGGACAAGTTCGGCAGCCTCGAAGGCGTGATCAAGGCCGACTGGCTGGACATGCGCCAGGCCCTGCCCGAGAAACAGGCCAAGGCCGTGCGTGAGTTCTTCGACAATCCGGACAATGCCCGCCATGCCCTGGCCATCGAGCAGCAGCTCAAAGACTTCGGCATGCATTGGCAGAGCGAGAAGAAGGTCGTCGAAGGCCTGCCGGAAGCTGGGCACACCTGGGTGCTCACCGGCTCCCTGGAGTTGATGAGCCGCGACGTGGCCAAGGACAAGCTGGAAAGCCTCGGCGCCAAGGTGGCCGGTTCCGTTTCGGCCAAGACCCATTGCGTGGTGGCCGGGCCCGGCGCTGGTTCCAAGTTGGCCAAGGCCAGCGAACTGGGGCTTAAAGTGCTGGACGAGGAGGCCTTCGTCGCCTTCCTGGCCAAGCACAACATACCCGTATGACGATCGTTCCCACGCCCCGCGTGGGAATGCCACCCCGGACGCTCCGCGTCTGCTCTTCCAAGGCATGACGCAGAGCGTCACCGTATGCATTCCCACGCTGAGCGTGGGAACGATCCTGCGAGGGAAATGATCTAGTCTCAGTCAGCCCCCAGGGAAAGATCGCCATGTTCCGCTACTTCGACCAGCTCAGCTCGCGTATCGCTGCACCGTTCATGGCCGGATCTTCGCGTAACAGCAAGGTATGGCAATGCCGCTGCGGCCAGTCGTTGTTCTTTCGCAACAGCCAATGCCTGGCCTGCTCGGCGCTGCTGGGCTATCACCCCTGGCAAAGTCGCCTGTCCTCACTGCAGCCCGGCCCCGCAGTCGGCACCTGGCTGATGGACGACAACCTCGACGCCGGCGCCTTTCGCCGTTGCGCCAACCTCGAGACCCCGGCCGCCTGCAACTGGCTGATCCCGGCGCATAGCACGTTGCCCTTATGCGTGGCCTGCAGCCTGAACCGCACCATCCCCGACTTATCCGTCCCGGAAAACCCCGAGCGCTGGCGCAAGGTGGAAACCGCCAAGCGTCGACTGGTGGCGCAACTGATCAGCCTGGGCCTGCAGGTGGTGCCCAAACGCGTCGACGAAGACACCGGCCTGGCGTTCGACTTCGTCGGCGTCGACCTGCAAGGCAATACGCCCACCACCGGTCACGCCAACGGCCTGATCACCCTTGATATCAAGGAAGCCGACGACGCTCATCGGGAAAAGATCCGCGTGCAGATGCGCGAGCCCTACCGCACGTTGCTCGGGCACTTTCGCCATGAGGTCGGCCACTATTACTGGGATCGCCTGATCGCAGGCAGCCACTGGCTTGAGCCGTTTCGCAGGCTGTTCGGCGACGAACGCGCCAGTTACGCCGACGCGCTCGACCAGCACTACCAGAACGGACCACGTCCGGACTGGCAGCAAAACTGCGTCAGCGCCTACGCGACCATGCACCCTTGGGAAGATTGGGCCGAAACCTGGGCGCATTACCTGCATATGATGGACGCGGTCGACACCGCCTTGGGCTTCGGCATGAGCGCCCGCGAGATGGACCTGGATTACCAGCCGTTCCCCCTGACCACGCTGTACGACCCCGAGCACCCTGGCGGTGCGGCGTTCCTCTCCTTCGTCAACGCCTGGATCGAACTGGCCGGCATGCTCAACGAATTGTCGCGCAGCATGGGCCAGCCGGACTTTTACCCTTTCGTGCTGCCGCCGGCGGTGATCGCCAAGCTGCACTTCATCCACTTGGTGATCCAGGAAGAGGGCGGCCGGGCCGATGAGGTCCTACAGGCACAATGATCAGCCCGTGTGGGAGGGGGCTTGCCCCCGATGACGGAGTATCAGCCTACTCATCAGTGGCTGACCCACCGCCATCGGGAGCAAGCCCCCTCCCACATTGGATAGCGTCATTGTTGAAGGCCATGGCAAGTACTTGAAGCTTCTCATTTTTTACGGTTGTAACTTCCGATGAGATCGGTACAATGGCCCCGCTTGCCGAGAGGCCAGCGTCGTTATGGTGACCCCATCGGTCCCCCCGCAACGATTACCCGTGAACCTGGTCAGAGCCGGAAGGCAGCAGCCACAGCGGGAACATTGTGTGCCGGGGTGTGGCTGGTGGGGTTGCCTCCATAACGCTCCTTCCTGTAGTACCCTTCTCTGAATCCATATCCCCAGCCAATCATCTGTGACGCTTGTTGCACAGTTCATGACGGCTATTTCACCGCGAGTGGCATACTCCCAAGCGTTTCTGCCCTGGCTATGAGGCTGTATGCATTCGGAACATTTTGATCTATCCAGCCCTGTATTCCTGCCGATCACGGATGAAACCTGTGCGGGTTTGCTGGGTGCCGACGCTGCCAATGCGCTCGTCGCCCTGAGCGAGCCAGAGCTGGCAGCGGTGCTGGTGATCCAGAATCTTGCGCAAATGCCGGAAAACGAATTGAGCGCGGTGGGCGCTGAACGGGTGCTGGCCAAGCTCATCGGCTGGGCGGTGGATGCCAGGCATTCAGCTGCCGTGAGCTTGCTGTCGGAAGCGCAGCGGCTGTTTGATCCAGGCAAGCTGTACTTTGGCCTGAATGTGGTCAAGAGCCTGAAGTTGCGTTTTCTGCTGGCCGATGAAGTCCTGGCGCGAACCTACCTGTTGCCCGATGGAAAATGGGACGTCGAATACAAAGTTCGTCACCTCAAGGCCAACAACCCGTTCCGCCAGCAGATGGTCACGCCCAGGCACCGCGAGCGCTGGTTGAGTGCCGAGCAGGACAAGCTGGTCAGGACCTTTCGCGCCAACCTGAACGAAGACCTGCACGTCCAAGGGTACGCCGGCATTGGCAAGAGTCACCTGCTGGTGGCGCTGATGGAGCACTTGCGCCCCGAAAAAACGCTGCTGCTGGCACGTACATCGGCCAAGCTGGAAACCCTGCGCGCACGCATGATGGGCACGCGGGAGAGAAAAGCCGGGCACACCTTCCAGGCGTTTGCGCACGCTTTGTTGCATGGCCCCAGGCCGCAGCCGGTGAATACGCAAGTGCGCGTCCCGAGCAAACAGGCGCTGGCCCAGCAATTGAACATCTTCGGTTTTCGTCGCCTGGAAGGGCAGGCGGTGCTGGATGTTTGCCTCAAGGTGCTTGAAAGCTACTGCCGCTCCTGGGATTACAGTCTGTCGGCCAAGCATCTGCCGCATTTCAAGCAACCGCTGTCCTCTGTCGATGCCCAGGCGTTGGTCGAATATTCCAGCCGGTTATGGGGCTACCTGGAGGCGAATGCGGCCTGGAGCAGCCACACCGGGTTCGAAGCATTGCTGATGATCAAGCGCGCAAGCCTGGCGGGCAGCGTGGTGCCTGACCGCTACACCCATGTGCTGATTGACGAGAGCCAGGACATTCCGGCGCCCTTGCTGCAAATCATCGAACGCGGTCGCCAGGTGCTGATTACCCTGGGCGATGAGTATCAGCAGGCCAGCGGGGTGATGGTCAGGCGTGCCCGTGAGGTTCGTCACACGGATGTGAGCTACTCCGTGCGTTCCGGGCGCAACGTCGAGCGCCTGGTCAATCCGCTGATCAGCCAGCACTCGGAGAAAAGCAAGGTGCTCTTCGAGGGTGCGCGGGACGCTGACGTCGGTATCGAGCTGTATCCCCAGGGCTTCGTACCGCCACCCGGCTGCGTGGTGCTGACCGCGTCCCACTGGGACACCATGAAATGGCTCATTCAACTGAGCGAAGAGCGCTGTGCCTGTGCCTTTCCCAACAATGAAGCGCAGCAGGACCTCAAGCACTTCATGGACACCGTCATCGCGCTGTTCAAGCCAGAGTTTTATGGCAGCGAGCACAGTGACCGCGGGCCCCATCCGTTTTTCAGCGATCTGGCCGACTGGCAGCAAGTGCGCGACGCGTGCCGGTTCGATGAGGCATTTCTGTGGGTCGAGGCCGAGCTGGAGAAAGGCTTCAACGTTGCCGACGTGACCCGCTTGAACAGGCTGAGCGGCCATCCGGGCGAGCGCTGTTTATTGATGCTGGCCCACGACGCTGGCGGCATGGAATTCGATCAGGTGTTGCTCACGCCTGAGCTGTTGACCAATGTGAAATTCAAGGACGCCTATGCGTTCGATCAGCGCCTGTGCGCGGTGTATATCGCCATTTCCCGGGCCACAACGCAGCTTTATCTGCCCTATGACGTGGTGGAGTGGATTGACTACCACCAGTACCAGAAGACCCGTGACGTGCATGGCTACTGAGTGATTTACCCTGGCTGATTCACAACTTTCCAAACCCCCTCTGGACAACCCCAAACCACCTTGTTAGCGTGCGCCGGCTGCTTGTTTCGGCGTATGCCAACGGCGCGGATTGATATTGAAGTGCTCTCACTTCTTTAACTCACAAGGATGTTTGTCATGAAAAGCCTGCAAGGGTTGCCTCGTCTTATCAGTGCCTCGGTCGGCGCGCCCGGTAAAGCTCGCAACTTGCCTGCCGATGTTCAGTGCATCCAGTATTTATTCAACCTGATCATCCCCAAAATGGGTTTCCCCCTGCCCGAAAACGGCAAATGCGACGGCCAGTTGGTGCAGTGCATCAGCCAGTACCAGTTCCGTCATCTCAAATATGCCCACCCCGATGGCGTCATCGACCCCACCGGGCGTACGTTCAACAGCTTGATCGAAGAGGCGGTGAAGGTGCCGGTGCAGGCCTTCCCGAGCATGCGTATTCCGAGCTTTCTCAACGCGTTCGGCAATAACAATGCCGATGCGGTGCAGGCCACGGTCAATGTCTATCTCAACCAGGTGCGCGCGGTGATCGAGGCCGAACGGCGTAACCGGCAGCTGATGATGCAAGCCACCTGTGATGGCGGCACGACGCTGAGCGAAACGGACTTCCAGAACGCTGCCAAGCAGCTGGGCAATGGGATCTCGGTGAATGTCATCAAGGCATTCGCCACCGTGGAGTCGGGCGGGAAGGTGGGCTTCGGGCCGGCCAAGTTGCCGATCATCGCCTTCGAAGGCCATCAATTTCGCAAGTACACCAAGCACATCTACGACCAGGCGCACCCGCTGCTGTCGTACATCTACAAGAAAAAAGCCGGCCCGCAGTGGCAGGCCAACAACAAGGATCAGGTCAAAGCCTGGGAAACCATGGCCACTGCGTTCGCGCTGGACCAAGAAGCAGCGTTGATGTCGGCCTCGTGGGGCATGTTCCAGATCATGGGATTCAATTTTGCGTCGTGCGGGTTCAAGACGGTGTTTGAGTTCGTGGCGTCAATGAAAGTGAATGCCGGCAATCAGCTCAAGGCCTACCTGGCCCTTTGCGGCAAAAATACCGCGTTGATGAGTGCGATGAAAACCAAGGACTTTACCGCCATGGCCCGCAACTATAACGGTGAGGACTATGGCAACTACGACGTGCTGATGAAGCAGGCCTACGACGTACTGGAAGGGAAGAAATAAGATGATTCGTTTTCTGGCGGTAGGTGTGTTGTCGCTGTGTGCCGTGGTGCCTGCCCTGGCAGGCTCGGCCGCGTTGCATTCGGGTAAGTACGAAGGGCTGATGCTGGCGGTGACGCCGCAGCAGCAGGTCGAAGGGTTCTACTCGGAAAGCCTGGGCGAGGGCGTGACGCGGGGCTGCAGGTTTTTTCTGCAGGGCACGCCCGCAGCGCTGACCACCTGGCTCGATGTGGCGTACCCCGGCAGCGTGGCGGCGGCGTCCGACGGCGTGACCCTGACCGTGGCGCAAGGCCGTCAGCACCCAGGTTGCATCAATGTGTTGATGCCAGAGATTGCGACTGGCCTGGAGTTGAGCCAGACCGCCAGGAAAAAATGGATCGGCCTGGTGACGGTGTCGGCCGACAAGGCTTACCTGTTGAAAGCCCCGGGTGCCAAAGCCGCCAAGCGACCTTACATCGTCAAGAATGATGTGGTGGGGGTGCTGGCCTTCAAGGACGGCTGGGCGCAGGTCGAGTTCATCAATGCCGATGACCGTTCGTTCACGGGCTGGATCAGCCAGGAACAGTACGCACGCTTGGTGGCGCCGAAGATTTAAGCCTGTGGGAGGCGACTTTATGAGCGTGCCGGATGCAATTTCCCCCCTGCTCCGCTAGCATTACCGGCTTCCGCTTCCCAGTTGCGACGGTTTTCGATGAGTTATCAGGTTCTTGCACGTAAATGGCGCCCGCGCTCGTTCCGCGAAATGGTCGGCCAGACCCATGTGCTCAAGGCTCTGATCAATGCCTTGGACAGCCAGCGGCTGCACCACGCCTACCTGTTCACCGGTACCCGCGGGGTGGGCAAGACCACGATTGCGCGCATCATCGCCAAATGCCTGAATTGTGAAACCGGTATCACATCGACCCCTTGCGGCACCTGTTCGGTGTGCCGCGAGATCGACGAAGGGCGTTTCGTCGACCTGATCGAGATCGACGCCGCGAGCCGCACCAAGGTCGAAGACACCCGCGAGCTGCTCGACAACGTGCAGTACGCGCCGAGCCGTGGCCGCTTCAAGGTCTACCTGATCGACGAAGTGCACATGCTGTCCAGCCATTCCTTCAACGCGCTGTTGAAAACCCTGGAAGAGCCCCCGCCCTACGTCAAATTCATCCTGGCCACCACCGACCCGCAGAAACTTCCTGCGACTATTTTGTCGCGGTGCCTGCAGTTCTCCCTGAAGAACATGACCCCTGAGCGGGTGGTCGAGCATTTGACCCACGTGCTGGGCGTCGAGAATGTACCGTTCGAAGACGACGCGCTGTGGCTGCTTGGCCGCGCTGCCGATGGCTCGATGCGTGATGCCATGAGCCTCACCGACCAGGCCATCGCCTTTGGTGAAGGCAAGGTCCTGGCCGCCGATGTGCGCGCCATGCTCGGCACGCTGGACCACGGCCAGGTATTCGACGTGCTGCACGCGCTGATCGAGGGCGACGCCAAGGCGTTGCTCGAAGCCGTGCGCCACTTGTCCGAGCAGGGCCCGGACTGGAACGGCGTGCTCTCGGAAATCCTCAATGTGCTGCACCGCGTCGCCATCGCCCAGGCATTGCCTGAGGGTGTCGATAACGGCCATGGCGACCGCGACCGCGTGTTGGCGCTGGCCCAGGCGCTGCCGGCCGAAGATGTGCAGTTCTATTACCAGATGGGCCTGATCGGCCGCCGTGACCTGCCCCTGGCGCCGGACCCGCGAGGGGGCTTCGAAATGGTGCTGTTGCGGATGCTGGCCTTCCGGCCCGCCGACTCGGCGGATGCGCCGAGACAGCCGCTAAAGCCAGTGGGGATCAGCCAGGCCACAGTTGATTCCGCCAAACCAGTGGCTGGCGCGGCGGCGGTTGCGCCAGTGGTGGCTGCGCCCGCAGCGGTTCCCGAGCCTGTGGTGGCCGCCCCGGTGGCCGCGCCTGAAGCGGTTATCGAGCCAGAGCCGGAGCCAGAGCCGCAAGTCGCCCCGGTGGTCGATCTGCCCTGGAATGACCCGGTTGAAGCGCCCGTCGAGCCGGAGCTACAGCCCGCCGTGGAGCCGGTCCTGGACACCACCGGCGAGCAGCCGGAGTTGATCCCCATGCCCACGCCAACCCCGGACAGCGCGGTGCCGGATGCGCCGGAGTGGGTATCCGCGCCTGTGCCCGAGCCGACTGTCGCCCAGGTTGAGGCGGCCACCCCCGGCATCGACCTCGACGACGAACCGCCGCTGGACGAAGACTACATCGAGCCGGACATGGATTCGGCCTACAGCTACCTGGACGAACTTGCCAGCGAACACACCGCCGAGCCGGCCCCCGAGCCGGAGGTGGAGCCTGCCGCCGCCCCGGCCACCGGCCTGGCCCTGCAATGGCTGGAATTGTTTCCAAAATTGCCGATCTCCGGCATGACTGCCAGTATCGCCGCCAACTGCACGTTGATTACCATCGACGGCGACCACTGGCTGCTGCACCTGGACCCGGCCCACAGTGCCTTGTTCAATGCCACTCAGCAGCGCCGGCTCAACGACGCGCTCAACCAGTACCATGGGCGCACGCTGACCATCGCCATCGAGTTGATCAAGCCCGAGCAGGAAACCCCGGCCCAGGCTGCGACGCGTCGGCGTTTGAACCGCCAGCGCGACGCCGAGGCGTCGATCCAGGCTGACCCGCTTATCCAACAAATGATGCAACAGTTCGGTGCGGTCGTCCGTCACGATACTATTGAACCTGTCGAAGCCCCGGCGCCCCAGGCATCATGAACCGGGCGACTAATTTGATCCACGTACTTTTGAGGTGATTCCCATGATGAAAGGTGGCATGGCCGGCCTGATGAAGCAGGCGCAGCAGATGCAGGAAAAGATGGCCAAGATGCAGGAAGAACTGGCCAACGCCGAAGTCACCGGTAAAGCCGGTGGCGATATGGTCAGCGTGGTGATGACCGGTCGTCACGACATCAAGCGCGTCAGCATCGACCCCAGCCTGCTCGAGGGCGTCAGCGATGACGACCGCGAAGTGCTGGAAGACTTGTTCGCCGCTGCCGTCAATGACGCCGTGCGCAAGATCGAAGCCAACAGCCAGGAAAAAATGGGCGGCGTGACCGCTGGCATGCAACTGCCACCGGGTATGAAGCTGCCGTTCTGATTGACCGGCTTTGCGCTGCACCCGAATGCCAGGCCTCGTGCCTGGCATTTTTGTATGTGCCTATTGGATCTGAACCCTGGTGCAACAATCAGGGTCTTCACCCTATACGCATGCATTCGCTAAGGAGCCCCTGATGCCTCAAGAACCGACGCTCAACCAACGCATCGTCCTGGTTTCACGCCCTCAAGGCGCGCCAACCCCGGAAAATTTCCGCCTCGAACGGGTAACCCTGCCAGAGCTGGAGGACGGCCAGGTGCTACTCAAGACGCTCTACCTGTCCCTGGACCCCTACATGCGCGGACGCATGAGCGACGCGCCGTCCTACGCCGCGCCGGTGGAAATCGACGAGGTGATGACCGGTGGCGCTGTCAGTCGCATCGAGCAATCACGCCATCCGAAATTCGAAGTGGGCGACCTGGTCGTGGGCTCCACCGGCTGGCAAAGCCATAGCATCAGCGATGGCCGCAACCTGATGCCGGTGCCCAACGGTTTGGCGAGCCCATCGATGGCTTTGGGGGTCCTGGGCATGCCAGGCATGACCGCTTACATGGGCCTGATGGACATCGGCCAGCCCAAGGCCGGTGAAACCCTGGTCGTGGCGGCTGCCTCCGGTGCGGTGGGCTCGGTGGTGGGCCAGGTCGCCAAGCTCAAGGGCCTGCGCGTGGTGGGGATTGCTGGCGGTGCGGACAAGTGCCGCTACGTGGTGGATGAGCTGGGCTTTGATGCCTGTATCGACCACAAGGGCGCAGATTTCGCCAACGAGCTGGCGCAGGCCTGTTCCAGCGGCGTGGACATCTACTATGAAAACGTCGGTGGCAAGGTGTTCGATGCCGTGCTGCCGCTGCTCAACCCCAAGGCGCGGATTCCGCTCTGCGGGCTGATCGCCGGGTATAACGCCCATGAAGCGCCAAGCGGGCCGGATCGCCTGCCGGCGCTGCAACGCACCTTGCTGACCAAGCGTGTGCGCATCCAGGGCTTTATCGTGTTTGACGACTACGGTGATCGCCAGCCCGAGTTCCTGAGCGCCATGGCGCCTTGGGTGCGCGATGGCAAGATCAAGTTCCGCGAAGACGTGGTCGACGGCCTGGAGCAGGCACCTGAAGCCTTTATCGGTTTGCTCGAGGGACGCAACTTCGGCAAGTTGGTGGTGCGCGTCGCACAGGATTGAGCATTTGACGCTAATCCGAGGCGCGGGTATAAACCGCGTCTCGTTGTTTTGTCGGACCCTTCGCCCATGAGCTTCAGCCCCCTGATTCGCCAACTGATCGACGCCCTGCGTACCTTGCCGGGCGTCGGCCAGAAAACCGCCCAGCGCATGGCGCTGCAACTGCTGGAGCGTGATCGCAGCGGCGGCACCCGTTTGGCCCAGGCCTTGAGCCAGGCCATGGAAGGTGTAGGCCACTGTCGCCAATGCCGCACCCTGACCGAAGAAGAACTCTGCCCGCAATGCGCCGACCCCCGTCGCGACGACACCCTGCTGTGCGTAGTGGAAGGGCCGATGGATGTGTACGCGGTGGAGCAAACCGGTTACCGCGGGCGTTATTTCGTGCTCAAAGGCCATTTGTCGCCGCTCGATGGCCTGGGGCCGGAAGCCATCGGCATCCCGCAGCTGGTGGCGCGGATCGAAGAGCAGGGCACCTTCAGCGAAATCATCCTGGCGACCAACCCGACGGTGGAAGGCGAAGCCACGGCGCATTACATCGCTCAATTGCTGAGCAACAAAGGGTTGATCACCTCGCGTATCGCCCATGGTGTGCCCCTGGGTGGCGAGCTGGAACTGGTCGACGGCGGCACCTTGGCGCACTCTTTCGCCGGCCGTAAGCCGATCGCGCTCTAACGACCACTGCAAATACCCAATGTGGGAGGGGGCTTGCTCCCGGTAGCGGTGTATCAGCCAATGAATCTGTTGACTGACACACAGCCATCGGGGGCAAGCCCCCTCCCACAGTTTGATTTGTGGACACAGTCAAAAGTGTGAGAGGGGGCTTGCTCCCGATGGGGCCAGTCAGGACACTACTTATCGCTCGGTCAGGGCAAACTGCGTCAGGCAAAACGTCGGGATGCCCATGTCTTCCAAGCGCTGCGACCCACCCAGCTCCGGCAAATCGATGATCGCCGCCGCTTCAAAGATTTTTGCGCCCATGCGCCGCACCAGGTTCGCCGCAGCAATCAGGGTGCCGCCCGTGGCGATCAAGTCATCGAACATCAGCACCGAGTCACCTTCGCACAGGCTGTCGGCGTGCACTTCAAGGAAGGCTTCGCCATATTCGGTCTGGTAACCCTCAGCCAGAACGTCGGCCGGCAGCTTGCCTTGCTTGCGAAACAGGATCAGTGGCTTGTTGAGCTGATAGGCGATGATCGAGCCGATCAGGAAGCCGCGTGCATCCATCGCGCCGATATGGCTGAAATCGGCTTCGACATAGCGTTGGGCAAAGCTGTCGGCGACCAGGCGCAGGGCACGGGGTGATTGGAACAATGGCGTGATGTCACGGAAGATTACCCCAGGCTTGGGGAAGTCGATGACGGGGCGGATCAGGGATTTGATGTCGAACGAATCGAAAGTCATCGTCGAAGAGTCCTGGGCGGAAAACGGACTCGAAGTATACCTGCGGCCTCGCGGGTTCGCTTGGCCGCAGACCCTGGATCACATTTCCAGGGAACCGCCGGCCAGCGCGCACAGCTGGATGGGGTCGAGGATATGCACTTCCTTGCCCTCGGCGGCAATCAGCGCATTTTGCTGGAAGCGGGTAAACACGCGGGACACGGTTTCCACCGCGAGACCCAGGTAATTGCCGATTTCATTGCGCGACATGCTCAGGCGGAACTGGTTGGCCGAAAACCCGCGGGCGCGGAAACGCGCCGATAGGTTGACCAGGAACGTCGCGATGCGCTCGTCGGCGGTTTTTTTCGACAACAGCAGCATCATCTGTTGATCGTCACGAATCTCGCGGCTCATCACGCGCATCAACTGACGGCGCAATTGCGGCAGTTGCAAGGCCAATTCATCCAGGCGCTCGAAGGGGATTTCACACACCGACGTAGTCTCCAACGCCTGGGCCGACACCGGATGAATCTCAGTGTCCATCCCCGACAGCCCGACCAGTTCGCTGGGCAAGTGGAAACCGGTGATTTGCTCTTCGCCACCATCGCTGAGGCTGAACGTCTTCAACGCCCCTGAGCGTACTGCGTAGACCGAGTCGAACTTGTCGCCCTGGCGAAACAGAAACTCGCCTTTTTTCAGTGGGCGGCCGCGTTTAACGATGTCGTCCAGCGCATCCATGTCTTCCAGATTCAATGAAAGTGGCAGGCAGAGGGGGGCCAGGCTGCAATCCTTGCAGTGGGCCTGGCCGTGAGCGCGCTGTTTAACTGGCTCGGACATTTCTTAAATCCTTGTGGGAAAACACACATAAGACGTAAGGGTAACGCACTGGAGGGCGGCGAGGCCAGCGCCAACGAGAAACCGCCGGCGGTCTAAAGATTCTGCGCTTGAGGTCGATACAGGGGCACATCCATTAGACGGAGCTTGGATCATGTCTGTTATCAGTGCCTACAATCCTGCTGTGCGCGTTCCGTTTGTGCCTGATGCAGAGGCTTCGAACGAGGCCGACGAAAAAGCCCCGGCGATTGAAAAAACCACGCAAACCAAAGTGGTTGAAGGTGTAACCGTGACTATTTCCGCTGCTGCCTTCCAGGCTGCAGGCGCGGCCAAGAGCAGCAATTCGGACATCGATGACAGCGGCCTGGACGACAACGTCAAGCAGGTACTGAAAATGATCCGCCAGTTGAAGCAGCAGATTGCCGAAAAACAAGCCGAGCTGGCGGCGGTAGCCGCCGCCAATAACCTTTCCCCTGAAGAGGCTCGCGCCCGTACCAGCGCGCTGCAGAGCGAGATCAGTTCGCTGCAGGCGGGCCTGATGTCCGCTCAGACGTCGCTGGCCAAGTCGATGAAGGGCATGAGTGCCGAAGACTCGATGAAAGCCGCCTCGCTGTCGATGTAATCAGATCACCCGCGAGAACCGCTGCCGGTTCTGGTGCTCGAGGTATGCATCGAACACCATGCACACCGAGCGCACCAGCAGGCGCCCGGCCGGCAGCACGCGGATGCCCCGGGCATCCAGCTCGATCAGGCCGTCCGCAGCCATTATCTGTAACTGCGGCCACAGCTCATCGAAATAGCCGCGAAAATCGATATTGAACCTCTGCTCGATGCCCGCGAATTCCAGGCTGAAATGGCAGATCAACTGCTGGATCACGTCCCGCCGCAGACGGTCGTCGGTGGTACAGACCAGGCCGCGACTGGTGGCCAGTTGCGCACCGGCCAAGGCGTTCTGGTACTGGTTGAGGTCGCTGCTGTTCTGGCAATACAGGTCGCCGATCTGGCTGATCGCTGAAACCCCCAGTCCAATCAAATCGCAATGCCCGTGCGTGGTGTAGCCCTGGAAATTGCGTTGCAGCGTGCCTTCTTCCTGGGCGATGGCCAGTTCGTCATCCGGCAGCGCAAAATGATCCATGCCGATGTAGCGATAACCCGCCTGGGTCAACTGCTCGATGGTGGTTTGCAGCATCAGTAATTTTTCTGCCGGCGAGGGCAGGTCTTCGGTATGGATCCGCCGCTGCGGCATGAAGCGTTCCGGCAAATACGCGTAGTTGAACACCGACAGACGGTCTGGTTGCAGGCCGATGACTTCCTCCACGGTGCGCGCAAAATTGAGTGGCGACTGCTTGGGCAGACCGTAGATCAGGTCGATATTGATCGAGCGAAATTGCAGGGTACGCGCCGCGTCGATCACCGCGCGGGTTTCTTCCAGGCTCTGCAGGCGATTGACCGCCCGTTGCACCTCGGGGTCGAGGTCTTGCAGGCCGACGCTGACGCGGTTGAAGCCCAGTTCACGGAGCAGGCCCATGGTTGCCCAATCGGCTTCGCGAGGGTCGATTTCGATGCCGTAGTCGCCCGAATCGTCCTCCAGCAGATTGAAGTGCTGGCGCAGGTGGGTCATCACCTGGCGCAGCTCGTCATGGCTGAGAAAGGTCGGCGTGCCGCCCCCCAGATGCAGTTGCTCCACCGGCTGTTTCGGGTCGAGGTGGCAGGCCACCTGCTGGATCTCTTGCATCAGGCGTTGCAGGTAGGCCTGGGCGCGACCACGGTCCTTGGTGATCACCTTGTTGCATGCGCAGTAGTAGCAAATGTTGGCGCAGAACGGCACGTGCACATACAGCGACAACGGCCGTATGGCCTTGCGACTGTCGCGCAGCGCATGGAGCAGGTCGAAGGAGCCGACCTGGCTGTCGAATTGTACGGCGGTGGGGTAGGACGTGTAGCGCGGCCCCGCCAGGTCGTAGCGGTGAATCAGATCTGTGTCCCAACGAATGGCGTCGAGCATGCGCGCGGTCCCCCGGATTGGCTAGTCGGCCGAGTCTAGGGGCAGGGTGGGGAGGGCATGTTGATTTGCATCAACGGGGAGCGGCGCTATGCCACAGGCGTGTCAGTGCCCCATTAGCCAGTGCTGGTGCGGCCCAGGCAGGGTCCAGAGGCCGAACACCACCACCAGCACACCACCAGCCATGCGCACGCTGCGCTTGCGCAATAGTGTAGTGACACGTTCGGCGGCCAGCCCGGTCGCCAGCAACACCGGCCAGGTGCCCAGGCCGAACGCCAGCATCAGCAACGCGCTGTCCAGCGCATTCCCCTGGCTCGCGGCCCACAGCAGGGTGCTGTAGACCAACCCGCACGGCAGCCAGCCCCACAGCGCGCCCAGCAGTAATGCGCGAGGCAGGCTTGAGACCGGCAGCAAGCGGCTGGCAACCGGCTGGATATGCCGCCACAGGCCGCGACCGAGGCGTTCTATACGGGTCAGGCCGCTCCACCAACCCGCCAGGTACAAGCCCATGCTGATCAGCAGCAACCCCGCGAGCACGCGCAGGAACATCGCTCCCGGGCTGTTGGCTACGGCCCAGCCGGCGAGGCCGATCAGCAACCCCGCCGCAGCATAACTGAGGATTCGCCCAAGGTTGTAGGCCAGCAGCAGGCGGAACCGGCGGCTGCGCTGCTCCGGGGGAATGGCCAGGGTCAGCGCCCCCATCAAGCCGCCGCACATGCCCAGGCAATGGCCTCCGCCGAGCAGGCCGAGGATCAACGCAGAAACCAGCAAAGGCGCCAGCTCAAGCATGGGGCGGCTCTTTGGGCGGCTGCTCGGTGCGGTTGGCTTCGTCGACAGCGGCCAGGTGATTCGGGTCCAGGTCGTCGAACAGCACGCTGTGGGCGGGGCCGTCGAGGTCTTCGTACTGACCGCTGTCCACGGCCCAGAAGAAGATGTAGATGGCCACGCCCACTAACAGCAGCGCCGCCGGAATCATCACGTATAGAGCTGGCATCTGCACTCCATGCCCGCGCGGTTCAAGCCGGCAGCGGGCGGTTTATCAAGGGGGCACTGGCGGCCTGCGCGCTGGGCAGGCGCGTCAGGCGCAGGGCATTGAGCACCACCGTCAACGAACTGAGGGACATGCCGATGGCCGCCCAGATGGGAGTGATCCACCCCAGGGCCGCGAACGGCAGCATCAGGCCATTGTACAGCCCGGCCCACAGCAGGTTTTCGATGATCACCCGGCGTGTGCGTCGCGCCAAGGTAAAAGCCTGCACCAACGCCTCCAGGCGGTTGGACAACAGCACCGCGTCGGCGCTGGTTTTTGCCAGGTCGGTGGCCGAACCCATCGCCACGCTGATATCCGCAGCGGCCAGTACCGGCACATCGTTGACACCGTCGCCGAGCATCAGCACCTTGCGGCCTTCCCGGTGCAGGCGTTGCAGCACTTGCAGCTTGTCGTCGGGGCGCAGGCCGCCGTGGGCTTCATCGATGCCCAGTTCAGACGCGACACTGGCGACCATCGGCGAGCTGTCCCCCGACAGCAGCAACGTGCGCCAGCCGCGCGCCTTGCACGCGGCAAGCAGGGCTGGCGCATCGCTGCGCAGGCGGTCGTCGAGCACGAACCAGGCGAGCGCGCCGCGTTGATCCCCCAACAGCAGCCATTGTCCGGCTTCGTCTGGTGAGGTTGGGATGGGGGCGCCACTGAGTTCACAGACAAAAGCGGCTTGGCCAATGCGCATCAAGCGTTCGCCCACGCGGCCTTCCAGGCCCAGGCCGGGGCTGCTCAGGACGTCATCGGCAGCCAGGGGGGCACGGCCGAAGGCGCGGGCAATCGGGTGTTCGGAGCGATTTTCCAGCGCGGCGGCGAGGCCCAGGCACTGCTCGCTGTCCAGCTCGCCCAGAGGCCGGATGGCCCTCAACGCCAGGCGCCCTTCGGTGAGCGTGCCGGTCTTGTCGAAGATCACCGTGTCGATCTGGTTGAGGCCTTCCAGCACATGGCCACGGGTCAGCAGCAAGCCAAGGGTGTGCAGCGTGCCGGTGGCGGCGGTGAGGGCGGTGGGGGTGGCCAGGGACAACGCGCACGGGCAGGTCGCTACCAACATGGCCAATACAATCCAGAACGCCCTGGAGGCATCGAGCTCCCACCACACCAGGCCGATTACCGCAGCCGCCAGCAGGGAACCCAGCAGAAACCACTGTGCGGCGCGGTCGGCGATTTGCGCCAAGCGCGGTTTTTCGGCCTGGGCACGCTCCAGCAGGCGCACGATGGCCGACAGGCGTGTGTCGTGGCCCAAGGCGCGCACTTGGACGGTCAGCGCGCCTTCGACGTTGAGCGTGCCGGCGGTGACGGCATCGCCGACCTGGCGGGGCTGCGGCAGGTATTCGCCGGTAAGCAGGGATTCGTCGACGCTGGATTGGCCTTCGAGAATCACGCCATCCGCTGGCAGCACCGCGCCAGGGTGGACCAGCACCCGATCATCCAAGGTCAGTTCGCCGAGCAGGATGCGTTCGCTTTGCCCGTTTGCGGTCAGGCGCAGGCACGAGGCGGGCAGCAGGTTGACCAACTGCGCAGTGGCGGCGGCGGTGCGTTCGCGGGCACGCCGCTCCAGGTAGCGTCCGGCCAGCAGGAACAGCGCGAACATGCCGACCGCATCGAAGTACAACTCGCCCACACCGGTGATCGCGGTCCAGATGCCCGCCAGATAAGCCCCGCCAATGGCCAGGGACACCGACACGTCCATGGTCAGGTGGCGGGTGCGCAGGTCGCGCAGCGCCCCTTTGAAAAACGGCGCACAGCTGTAGAACACGATGGGGGTGGTCAGAAACATCGCGACCCAGCGCAGGATGACATGCAACTCGGGGCTGAGGTCGATATTGAATTCAGGCCAAGTGGCCATGGTCGCCATCATGGCCTGGAACCACAGTAAGCCGGCAACGCCCAGTTGACGCAGGGCCAGGCGATTCTCGCCGGCCAGTTGTTCGGCGGCACGGTCCGCTTGATAGGGGTGGGCGGCATAGCCGATATGGCGCAGCTCACTGAGCACCTGGCTCAACGGTAACTGCCCGTCGGCCCAGCGCACGTGCAGGCGGTGGTTGGACAGGTTCAACCGCGCCTCGGCCACGGCGGGCAGGCTGCGCAGGTGTTTCTCGATCAACCAGCCACAGGCCGCGCAGCTGATGCCTTCCATCAGCAGGGTGGCTTCGGCGAATTCGCCGGTGTGGCGTACGAAAGGCTTTTGCACATCGGCGCGATCGTACAGCGCCAGTTCATCGACCAGTTGCACCGGCAGCGCTTCGGGGTTGGCCGAGGCTTCGCTGCGGTGCCGGTAATAGCTTTCCAGCCCGCCTGCCACAATCGCCTCCGCCACCGCCTGGCAACCCGGGCAGCAGAGCTCGCGGCGCTCGCCGAGGATTTGTGTGGTGAACCGGCTGCCGGAGGGGACGGGCAGGGCGCAGTGGTAGCAGGGGGTGATCATGGTTCGGGATCTCAGATCGTTCCCACGCTCTGCGTGGTAACGCCTCGCTGGACGCTCTGCGTCCGCTTTTATGGCGCTGAGCGCCACGGGCTGCATTCCCACGCGGAGCGTGGGAATGATCAGTTACTTCTTCAGGTCTTCGGCACCCTGCAACGGCTCATCGCCCAGCAACAAGTCTGTGTCGTGGCTGACCTCTTCTTCTTCGAACAGGCGCCAGGTCTTGTCGCCTTCCACGCCGAGCAGTTCCACGAAGCGGCGCCCTTCGACCTTGTCGGTGACCTGGCCGATGTAGCGGTCCGGTTCGCTGGCGCTGCGGGTCAGGTTGATCTTGCGATCCTTCGCCGGCTGGGTCGGTGAGATCAGGTTCAGCTCCAGGGTGTTCGGGTTGCTGTAGCCGGTGAGGTGCAGATCGACTTCACCGGTCAGCGCGTCCAGGTGCAGCTTGCCGCGCAGTTGCAGGGTCTGGGCCAGGCGTTCGCGGTCCAGGGAGCGGTTGATGCCTTTGCCGGCCTCGTAATAGTTGTCGTTGACCAGGTTGTCCGGGTGGTTCACCGCGATGGTCACCATGGACAAGGTCAGGGTCACTGAGCAGGCGAGGATCGCGATGATGATCCAGGGCCAGAGGTGCTTGTACCAGGGGCTTGCGGCAGTGGTTACGGGCATTCTCGTGTTCCCTGTCTAACGGACTTGTGGGCCGATGAATCGGCTCTTGGCTTCAATGCGGACGCTGTTGTCGTCGGCGTCCTCAAGGATGAACGTTACCTCGTTGGTGCTTGACGGCAACTGCTCGGGCGCACTCGACAATTCTACCGGCATGCTGACGATGTCGCCGGCGGCCACCTTGATTTCGCGTCGGCCTTGCAGCTTGAGGTCGGGCAGGCCGGCGGCGTCGAGCACGTAGGTGTGGTCGCGCTGATCCTTGTTCATGATTTTCAGGCTGTAGACGTTTTCGATGCGCCCTTCGGCGTTTTCGCGGTACAGCACACGGTCCTTGCTCACGTCGAAGCCCACCAGCGAACGCATGAAGAACGCGGCCACCAGCAGGCTGATCATCGCCAGCAATACCAAGGCGTAACCGATCAGGCGCGGGCGCAACTTATGGGTTTTCTGTCCGGACAGATTGTGCTCGGTGGTGTAGCTGATCAGGCCGCGTGGGTACTCCATCTTGTCCATGATGTTGTCGCAGGCGTCGATGCAGGCAGCGCAACCGATGCACTCGATCTGCAGGCCGTCGCGGATGTCGATGCCGGTGGGGCACACCTGCACGCACATCGTGCAGTCGATGCAATCGCCCAGGCCCTGGGCCTTGTAGTCGACCCCCTTCTTGCGCGGGCCACGCACTTCGCCACGGCGTGGGTCGTAGGAAACGATCAGCGTGTCCTTGTCGAACATCACGCTCTGGAACCGCGCATAGGGGCACATGTAGATGCACACCTGTTCGCGCAGCCAGCCGGCGTTGCCGTAGGTGGCAAGGGTGAAGAAACCCACCCAGAAATACGACCAGCCGTCGGCCTGGCCGGTGAAAAAGTCCAATACCAGTTCGCGGATCGGCGAGAAGTAGCCGACAAAGGTCAGGCCGGTGACAAAACCGATCAGCAGCCACAGCGTGTGCTTGCTGAATTTGCGCAGGAATTTGCTGACGCCCATGGGCGCCTTGTCCAGCTTGATGCGCTGGTTGCGATCGCCTTCGGTAACCTTTTCGCACCACATGAAGATCCACGTCCACACGCTTTGCGGGCAGGTATAGCCGCACCAGACGCGGCCGGCGTAAACCGTGATGAAGAACAGGCCAAACGCCGCGACGATGAGGATGCCCGACAGCAGGATGAAATCCTGAGGCCAGAAGGTTGCGCCAAAAATAAAGAACTTACGCTCCGGCAGGTTCCACCACACCGCCTGGTGACCGCCCCAGTTCAGCCACACCGTGCCGAAGTACAGCAGGAACAGGCCGGCACCGCCGAGCATGCGCAGATTGCGGAACAGCCCGGTGAAGGCGCGGGTGTAGATTTTCTCTCGTGACGCATAGAGATCGACGGTTTTGGCAGGCGGGGTAACGTCGTGTACCGGTATCTGGTTGCTCATCATTGCATCCCACGGCGGTGGAGATTTGCCTCGGCCAGTACGTGCCAACCGGGGTCAAATTAAGGATGTTGCAGTGGCCTAATGATACGCCCCCGGTGGTACGTGAAGGGTGCGACCTTTGGTCGCGTTGGGGGAAATCAATTGATGGTGTACGTGATCTGGATCAATTGACTTGTGAAGTATGGATGGTTTTGTGGGTAGGCAGGTCATTCCTCCCATGGATTAATCAGCGCAACACCACTGGATTTGAAGTCGCTGACGTTGCGCGTGACGACGGTAAGCCCATGAACCAGAGCGGTTGCGGCGATCAACGAGTCACTCTCGTTGGCCCGGTCTGGAACATGCAAGTGCGCACAACGCAACGCGACCGCCGCATCAACGGGCAGGATTCGGGCATCAAAGGCGGGCATCACATGGCGCTTGAGCCAGGCCCTCAACACCTTCCCCTGAGTCGGGTCTCGCCGCTCAACGCGCAGCACTCCGGTTTCCAGTTCCTTGAGCGTGATCGCGGAAATGAACATGCGTGGCGCTATCACGCTTTTTGCCCAGGCAACGACGTTTGCATCAGCCTGAGGTTTACGAAGTTCGGAGATAACATTGGTGTCGAGTAGATACATCAGGGAAGGTCCACGGGTCGATGAATGATCACGGCGCGCTCGGTTTCGAAGTCGATATCCGCCGCTTCCGGCATCACCAGCAGGTCAACGATGTCGGCATTCAGACCTGTCAATTTCTGGTAGTCCTCAATGCTTAGCAGTACATGGGCGGGCTTGCCGCGATCAGTGATAAAAACAGGCCCTTGGCGTGCGGCTTTTTTGGCACCACTTGTGTCTTGGTTGAATTCGCGGCTGGAAATGGTGGTGATGGTCATGGGGCGGCCCCCCTTTGTCGGATGTGATGTAGTTACGTTACTACTTGTGGTTGTGTGCGGCAAGTCCGAGGCCGCGAGTGGTAGTCCATGCCTGTTTGACAGATTCTGAGCGCCAGAAACAAAAAGCCCCGCCAGTTTTTGCTGCGCGGGGCTTTGTTGTATTCGACGAATTACTGCTCCTCAGCCTTCTTATCCCCATGGGACAAGCTGTACACATACGCCGCCAGCAAGTGCACCTTGTCGTTGCCCTGCAGTTGTTCCTGCGCTGGCATCTGGCCCTGGCGGCCATAGCGAATGGTTTGCTGCAGTTGGGCGAAGCTCGAACCGTAGATGAACGCACCCGGATGAGTCAGGTCCGGTGCGCCCATGGCCGGGGTGCCTTTACCGGCTGGGCCGTGGCAGGCCACGCAGTTGGCGGCGAAGAGTTTTGCGCCGTTGGCGACGTCGGCCTTGGCGCCTTCCGGCAGCTTACGGCCATCGAGGTTGGTCACCACGAACGCCGCTACGTCGGCCACGCCTTGCTCGCCGATCACTTCGGCCCAGCCTGGCATCACCGCATGGCGGCCCTGCATGATGGTTTGCTTGATGGTCGCCGCGTCACCGCCCCAGCGCCAGTCGGCATCGGTCAGGTTGGGAAAACCGTAGGCGCCCTTGGCGTCGGAACCGTGGCACACCGAGCAGTTGGAGGCGAACAGACGCCCGCCCATCTTCAGGGCCTGCGGGTCCTTGGCCACTTCTTCAATCGGCATTGACGCAAATTTGGCGAAGATCGGTCCGAATTTGGCCTCCGACCTGGCCATTTCCTTTTCCCATTCGTGCACGCCGGTCCAGCCGGTCTGGCCGTTGGCGAACGCGGTTTGCTTGTCGTTGTCGAGGTAGTTGTAACCCGGCAGCAGGCCTTTCCAGTTGCCCAGGCCAGGGTACAGCGCCAGGTAGCCGAGGGCGAAGATGATGGTGCCGACGAACAGCATGAACCACCATTTGGGCAGCGGGTTGTCGTATTCCTCGATTCCGTCGAACGAGTGGCCGACGGTCTCGTCCGTCTGTTCGGCGCGCTGGCCCTTGCGGGTCGACAGCAGCAGCCAGGTCAGGGCGAAGATGGTACCCAGACTGAGGACTGTGACGTACAGGCTCCAGAACGTAGTCATTCTTTGTTACTCCTAGACGCTTGCTCGACGTGCTTGATGGCTTCCGGGTCATCCGCAAAAGGCAGCATGGTCGCGTCGTCGAATTCCGATTTGCGCCGTGGGCTGAACACCCACAGCGCCAGGCCGATAAAGGCCACCATCACCACGACGGTGCCCAGGCCACGAATCATTCCGATATCCATGCCGGTCACCGTTTGCTTTTGATGAGGGTGCCAAGGCCCTGCAGGTAGGCCACCAACGCGTCCATTTCGGTCTTGCCTTTGACGGCGGCTGCCGCACCGGCGATGTCTTCGTCGGTGTAGGGCACGCCCAGGGTGCGCAGGACTTCCATTTTTTTCGCGGTGTCCTTGCCGTCGAGCTTGTGTTCCACCAGGAACGGGTACGCCGGCATTTTTGACTCCGGCACCACGTTGCGCGGGTTGTACAAGTGCGCGCGGTGCCAGTCATCGGAGTAACGCCCGCCCACGCGGGCCAGGTCCGGGCCGGTACGCTTGGAACCCCACAGGAACGGGTGGTCCCACACGCTTTCACCGGCGACCGAGTAGTGGCCATAGCGTTCGGTTTCGGCGCGGAACGGGCGGATCATCTGCGAGTGGCAGCCCACGCAACCGTTGGCGATGTAAACGTCGCGGCCTTCCAGTTCGAGGGCGGTGCGCGGTTTCATGCCTTCGACCGGCTTGTTGGTCACGTCCTGGAAGAACAGCGGGACGATCTGGGTCAGGCCGCCGATGCTCACGGCGATGACCATGAAGAAGGCCAGCAGGCCGATATTCTTTTCGACTACTTCATGCTTCATCAGTGGGCTCCCACGACAGCGATCTTGGCGGCGGCTTCAGCTTGCTCAGGGTCGGAGGCACGCACGGTGCGCCAGACGTTGTAGGCCATGAACAGCATGCCGGTGGCGAAGAACGCACCGCCCAGGGCGCGCACGATATAGCCCGGGTGGCTGGCTTGCAGCGCTTCGACGAACGAGTAGGTGAGGGTGCCGTCGTCGTTGATCGCACGCCACATCAGGCCCTGGGTAATGCCGTTGACCCACATCGAGGCGATGTAGAGCACGGTGCCGATAGTGGCCAGCCAGAAGTGCGTGTTGATCAGCCCGACGCTGTGCATCTGCGCACGCCCGAACAGCTTGGGGATCATGTGGTACAGCGCGCCAATGGAGATCATCGCCACCCAGCCCAGAGCGCCGGCGTGGACGTGGCCGATGGTCCAGTCGGTGTAGTGGGAGAGCGAGTTGACGGTCTTGATCGCCATCATCGGGCCTTCGAAGGTCGACATGCCGTAGAACGCCAGCGAAACCACCAGAAAGCGCAGGATCGGGTCGGTGCGCAGCTTATGCCAGGCGCCCGAGAGCGTCATCATGCCGTTGATCATGCCGCCCCAGCTCGGCGCCAGCAGGATGATCGACATCGCCATGCCCAACGACTGCGCCCAGTCCGGCAGCGCGGTGTAGTGCAGGTGGTGCGGACCGGCCCAGATGTACAGGGTGATCAGCGCCCAGAAGTGCACGATGGACAGGCGGTAGGAATAGATGGGACGTTCGGCCTGCTTGGGCACGAAGTAGTACATCATCCCGAGGAAGCCGGTGGTGAGGAAAAAGCCCACGGCATTATGCCCGTACCACCACTGGATCATCGCGTCCGTCGCGCCGGCATAGGCCGAGTAGGATTTGAACAGGCTGACCGGCAGGGACGCGTGGTTGACGATGTGCAACATCGCTGTGACCAGGATGAACGCCCCGTAAAACCAGTTGCCGACATAGATGTGCTTGGTCTTGCGCTTGACGATGGTGCCGAAGAACACCACGGCGTAGGTCACCCACACAATGGCGAGCAAAATGGCAATCGGCCACTCCAGCTCGGCGTATTCCTTGGTGGTGGTGTAGCCCAGGGGCAGGCTGATGATGGCGCCGACGATGACCGCCTGCCAGCCCCAGAAGGTAAAGGCGGCAAGGCCATCGGAAATCAGTCGCGTCTGGCAGGTGCGTTGCACGACGTAGTAGGAGGTGGCAAACAGCGCACAGCCACCGAAGGCAAAGATCACCAGGTTGGTGTGCAGCGGGCGCAGGCGGCCGAAGGTCGTCCAGGGCAGGTCGAAATTCAATTGCGGCCAAACCAGTTGCGAGGCGATGAACACCCCGAGCCCCATGCCAAGGATCCCCCAGACCACCGTCATGATGGCGAACTGGCGAACGACCTTATAGTTATAAGCAGTCGGACTGATTGCTGTGCTCATTCTAAGGTTCCACGGTTTAGGTTTTTTTATAGGTAAAATCGGCCGCAAGTATGTAGAAAGCGAGGGGCCATTGCAACGCAATGACTGACCTGTATCAATGCGTTCCACGCCAGATTCTGCGCCCTTTCCATGTTTGGCGTAAGGATAAAATCCTAATTGAAAGCTGATCAAGTGGACAGGAAAATATCGAAGCCTTGACGAGGGGCGTTGGGTGCACCGCAATCGCTTCGCTTGAAAGCAAGCGTAGACCCGAATGGCAGGAGGGGAAAGGAGCCGCGCAGCGGCAATGGGAAGTTTCAAGCTGCAAGCTGCAAGTAAAAGCAGCTGCAAGATCCGAGTTGGACGCTCTTCTCTTGCAGCTTGATGCTTAAGACTTGCAGCTCATCTGCTGTTACTGATGGGAAAGGCTATAAACATAAGCCGCCAGCAGGTGCACCTTGTCATTGCCTTGCAGCACTTCCTGCGCAGGCATCTGGCCCTGGCGACCATGACGGATGGTCTGTTGCAGCTGCGCCAGGCTGGTGCCGTAGATAAACCCTGCAGGCTCGGTCAGGTTTGGCGCGCCCATGGCTTCCACACCGTGGCCCTGCGGCCCGTGGCAGGCAACACAGGTGGTGTTGAATGCGGCCTGGCCCGCCGACAGGTCGGCCGTGCTGTCGGCCGGTAAGGGCAACTTGGCCAGGTCGTGGCGTACATACGCGGCAACATTCTTTACCCCATCCTCGCCCAGCACTTCACCCCAGGCCGGCATCGCCGCGTGGCGACCGCCCAGGATGGTGGCCTTGATCGCTGCGGCCGAACCGCCCCAGCGCCAGTGGCTGTCTGCCAGGTTGGGGAAGCCGTACGCGCCCTTGGCATCCGAGCCATGGCACACCGCGCAGTTGGAGGCGAACAGGCGACCGCCCATCTTCAAGGCTTGCGGGTCCTTGGCCACTTCTTCCACCGGCATCGCTGCGAATTTGGCGTAGATCGGCCCGAACCTGGCGTCGGCCTTGGCCATCTCCTTGTCCCATTCCTTGGTCGACGTCCAGCCGTCTTCATAGCCCGGCAACACGCCTTTCCAGTTACCCAGGCCCGGGTAGAGGACCAGGTAGCCGACGGCAAACACCAGCGTGCCGACGAACAGCATGAACCACCACTGGGGCAGCGGGTTGTCGTATTCCTCGATGCCGTCGAAGGCGTGGCCCATGGTTTGGTCGACGCTGCCGTGGGTTTCGCCCTTGCGGGTGCCGATCAACAGCCAGGTCAGGCCGATCAGGCTGCCGAGGGTCAGTACGCAGATCCATGTACTCCAGAAGGTAGTCATGGCCGAGTGCTCCTTGGTGCGGGCGCTTCTTGAGCGTCGGAGGGAGAAGGTTCATCGGCGAACGGCAGCAGGCGCGCCTGCTCGAAGTCCGCGTTGCGGCGGTTGTTGAACACCCACAGCGACAAGCCGATGAAAGCGATGGCGACCACCAGCGTGCCGAGGCCGCGGATGGTGCCCGCGTCGAATTCAAATCCCATGGCTCACCTCTTGCTCTTGATGGCAGTGCCGAGCACTTGCAGGTAGGAAACCAGCGCGTCCATTTCGGTCTTGCCCTTGAGGCTGGCGACCGCACCACGAATGTCGTCGTCGGTGTACGGCACGCCCAGGGTGCGCATGACGTTCAGTTTGGTCTCGGTGTGACTGCTGTCGACCTGAGCCGTCACCAGCCACGGATAGGCCGGCATTTTCGACTCGGGCACCACGTTGCGCGGGTTGTACAGGTGCGCGCGGTGCCAGTCGTCCGAGTAGCGTGCGCCCACGCGGGCCAGGTCCGGCCCGGTGCGCTTGGAGCCCCACAGGAACGGGTGGTCCCATACGCTTTCGCCGGCCACCGAGTAATGGCCGTAGCGTTCGGTCTCGGCGCGGAACGGGCGGATCATCTGCGAGTGGCACTGCACGCAGCCTTCACGGATGTAGATGTCGCGGCCCTCCAGCTGCAGCGCGGTGTAGGGTTTCATGCCTTCGACCGGCTTGTTGGTCACGTCCTGGAAGAACAACGGGACGATCTGGGTCAGGCCGCCGATGCTCACGGCGAGCACCATCAGCAGCATCAGCAGGCCGACGTTTTTTTCAATGACTTCGTGTTTCATCACAACCTCCTCAGGCCAGTTGCGCGACAGGCACGGCGTCGGCGGGCTGCACCGCGCGCACGGTGCGCCATGTGTTGTAAGCCATCAGGAACATGCCGCTGAGGAACACCGCACCGCCCACCAGCCGCACGATGTAGCCCGGGTGGCTGGCCACCAGGGTTTCGACGAAGGAGTAGGTCAGGGTGCCGTCCTCATTGATCGCACGCCACATCAGGCCCTGGGCGATGCCGTTGACCCACATCGACGCGATGTAGAGCACGGTGCCGATAGTGGCCAGCCAGAAGTGCGCGTTGATCAGGCCGAGGCTGTACATCTGCTCACGCCCGAAGACCTTGGGGATCATGTGGTACAGCGCGCCGATGGAGATCATCGCCACCCAACCGAGTGCGCCGGCGTGTACGTGGCCGATGGTCCAGTCGGTGTAGTGGGAGAGGGCGTTGACGGTCTTGATCGCCATCATCGGGCCCTCGAAGGTGGACATGCCGTAGAACGCCAGGGACACCACGAGGAACCGCAGGATCGGGTCGCTGCGCAACTTATGCCAGGCGCCCGAGAGCGTCATCATGCCGTTGATCATGCCGCCCCAGCTCGGTGCCAGCAGCACCAGCGACATCACCATGCCCAGCGACTGTGCCCAATCCGGCAACGCGGTGTAGTGCAGGTGGTGGGGGCCGGCCCAGATATACAGGGTGATCAGCGCCCAGAAGTGCACGATGGACAAACGATACGAATACACCGGGCGTTCGGCCTGCTTGGGCACGAAGTAGTACATCATCCCGAGAAAACCGGCGGTGAGGAAAAAGCCTACGGCGTTATGCCCGTACCACCACTGCACCATCGCATCCGTCGCACCGCCGTACAGCGAGTAGGACTTGGTCAGGCTGACCGGGATTTCCAGGTTGTTGACGATATGCAGGATCGCCACGGTGATGATGAATGCGCCGAAAAACCAGTTACCCACATAGATGTGCTTGGTGTTGCGCTTCATGATCGTGCCGAAGAACACGATGGCATAGGCCACCCAGACGATGGTGATCAGGATGTCGATCGGCCATTCCAGCTCGGCGTATTCCTTGGAACTGGTGTAGCCCAGCGGCAGGCTGATCGCGGCCAACAGGATGACGAGCTGCCAGCCCCAGAAGCAGAACGCGGCGATTTTCGGTGCGAACAGCTGTGTCTGGCAGGTGCGCTGCACCGAGTAGAAGGAGCTGGCGAACAGTGCGCAGCCACCGAAGGCAAAGATCACGGCGTTGGTGTGCAGCGGGCGCAGGCGACCGAAGCTGGTCCAGGGCAAATCGAAGTTGAGCGCAGGCCAAACCAATTGGGCCGCGAGAAAAACCCCGAGGCCCATGCCGACGATGCCCCACACCACCGTCATAATGGCGAATTGGCGGACCACCTTGTAGTTATAGGCGGTACTTAAAGTAGTGTTCATGGTTCCCCATCCACGGTTCAACCCAAGCCGGTGCGGCACTTGGGCTGGAGTTATAGGCAGACTAAAAAGCGAGGCAAGCATGGGCAAAGAGCACAAGGCCAGTATTGACGGGGATCAATGGGCGCAGTGTGTGCGTGAACGCGGCTGGTTATGGGATGTCGCGGCGCAGGCGGTTTCAGGCGAGCCCGTCACGTTGATCCTGGCCCACGGCGCCGGCGCGCCGATGGACTCGGGGTTCATGAACGACATGGCTGCGCGCCTTGCCGGGCATGGCGTCAACGTCGTGCGCTTCGAGTTTCCCTACATGGCCCAGCGCCGGTTGGACGGGGGCAAACGCCCACCGAACCCGGCGCCGAAACTGCTGGAGGCGTGGCGGGAGGTGTATGCCCTGGTGCGGCGTCATGTCGCGGGCAAGGTGGCGATTGGCGGCAAATCCATGGGCGGGCGGATGGCCAGTTTATTGGCCGACGAACTGGACGCCGCTGGGTTGGTGTGCCTGGGCTATCCGTTCTATGCGGTGGGCAAGCCGGAAAAACCTCGGGTAGAGCACCTAGCCGGACTGAAGACGCCGACGCTGATTGTGCAGGGCGAGCGTGATGCGCTGGGTAACCGCGCGGCGGTGCAGGGGTATGACTTGTCGCCTAGCATCGAATTGATGTGGCTGGTGGCGGGGGATCATGATTTGAAGCCGTTGAAGGCTTCCGGGTTTAGCCATGCACAGCATCTGGAGGCTGCTGCGGTGAAGGTGGCTGGGTTTCTTGGTGCCTGTTAGGGCCCTATCGGGGGCAAGCCCCCTCCCACATTCGACCGAGTTCCAAATTTGGAATGTGGTCAAAATGTGGGAGGGGGCTTGCCCCCGATAGCGGTCTACCGGTTAAACCGCTCCACCAGCGAGTACTGGGTATTGGCCGTATGCGTTAGCTCTTCACTCAGTTGCGCCGAATTCATCGCCTGTTCCGAGGTCTGGTCCGCCAGCAACGCAATGGTGCTGATATTGCGGCTGATCTCTTCGGCAACCGCGCTTTGCTCTTCAGTCGCGGCGGCGATCTGCGTGGTCATGTCGGTGATATTCGCCACCGCCTCACTGATACCGACCAGTGCCTGATCCGCTTCCATCACCCGTGCCACACCCTCTTCGGCCTGGCGATGCCCGGCGTCCATGGTTTGCACGGCGGCGGCGGCCGTCTGCTGCAGTTTGGCGATCAGCGTGTGGATCTGCCCGGTCGATTCGGCGGTGCGTTGCGCCAACTGGCGCACTTCATCCGCCACCACCGCAAACCCACGGCCCATCTCACCGGCGCGCGCCGCTTCGATGGCGGCGTTCAAGGCCAGCAGGTTGGTCTGGTCGGCAATGCCTTTGATCACATCCACCACGCCGCCGATTTCATCGCTGTCCTTGGCCAGTTGCGTGACGGTGATACCGGTTTCGCCCACCGCTACCGACAGGCGCTGAATCGCCTCACGGGTTTCCCCGGCGATATCGCGGCCGCGGCCGGTCAGGCGATTGGCTTCCTGGGTGGCATCTGCCGTGCGCTGCACATGGCTGGCGACTTCCTGGGTGGTCGCTGCCATCTGATTGACCGCAGTGGCTACCTGTTCCGTCTCTACGCGCTGGCGCTCCAGGCCGCTGGAGCTGTTGTGCGCCAAGGTGTTGGACTGCGCGGCCTGGTCGTTGAGGTGTTCGGCGGTGTCCTGCAGGCGGGTGAGGCAGGTCTTCAGACGCGCTTCCTGGCTGAGGATCGACATCTCCAGTCGCGCCTGGGCGCCGCGGCTGTCGGTGTACATCTGCGCGATCAACGGGTCGGAGGTGGTCTGCTCGGCCAGGCGCAGCAAACGCTTGAGGCCGCGCTGTTGCCAGCTCAGGCCCAGCAGGCCCAACGGCACCGACAGCGCTGCCGCCAAGGCGAAGCCCCACTGGGACGTAAGGGTGGCACCGATCATGAAGCTCAATTGGCTGACCAGGATAAACGGCAGCCAGTCCTGCAGCACCGGCAGCCACTTGTCCCGCTGGGGAACGGCCGACTTGCCCTGGTTGATGCGTTGATAGAGCGCTTCGGCCCGGCGGATCTGCTCGGCGGTGGGCTTGATGCGCACCGATTCGTAGCCGATCACCTGGTTGCCGTCGAAGACCGGTGTCACATAGGCGTTAACCCAGTAGTGGTCACCGGTCTTGCAGCGATTCTTGACAATGCCCATCCATGGCAAGCCTTGTTTGAGCGTCGACCACATGTGCGCGAACACCGCCGCCGGAACGTCCGGGTGACGCACCAGATTGTGCGGGGCACGGGTCAGTTCGTCGCGGGTGAACCCACTGATTTCGACAAAGGCGTCGTTGCAGTAGGTGATCACACCCTTGGCGTCTGTGGTGGAGATCAACCGTTGCTGAGCGGGGAAGGTACGTTCGCGCTGGGTAACGGGTTGGTTATTACGCATGATTGTTCAATCCGCAAGGCTTTCAGGGGTTATCGGCCATGCCGGGCATTTATTTAACTTATTTTTTGCAACAATCCGGACGAGCGGGTTACAGCTCAGCTGGCCAGCATCGGATAAGTGAACAGCCCGAAGTGAAGCAGATTCAAGCCAAAGTGCGTGGCAATGGCCGCGCCCAACCCGCCGAAGCGATACGCCAGGCCGTAACCGACGCCGGCAATACTCGCCAGCAGCACCCACTGCCAACCTGCGCCCAGGTGTACCAGCCCGAATAACAAAGAGGCCAGCAACAGCGCGAGGTTCTCGCCGTAGGGCAGGTGTTTGAAACGCTGGCTCAGACCGCCCTGGATATAGCCACGAAACAGCGCTTCTTCCACCAGCGTCACCAGCAGTAGGTTGTTCAACACCCACAGCCACGCCGAGTCCGGCCATTTCGGTGCCCAACTGATCATCCCCAGCAGCGCTGCGCCACCCAAGGCTGCGATTGCCGTCAGGGTCACGGCCAGGGCGGTAACGCACATCGACAGGCGCAATGAGCGCCGCGTCACGATCCATGGGCAGGCCAGCAGCAGCCAGAAGCCGATCAGCGGTTTGTCCTGGTTCAGGTACATCGAGAACGGCACGGCATCGGCGGTGAACCGCTGAGGCGCGATGCCTCGGCCATTGTAGAAACCCGGTAGCCAGTGCATCGCCAGGCCCAACGCCAGCACGATGAACAGACCATGGCCGAGGTAGCGTGCCCACGGGTTGCGTTGCTGGCGCACGGCATATCCTGCGATCAGCAAAAGCGCCACGGAGACCGCCGCCAACACGCCCAATTGCCCGTAGATCAAGGCCACGACATAGCCGATGGAAAGCAGCGCGAGGTACAGCCAGGGCAGGGCAGCCATTGTGAAATCCTTCGAAAAAAAACGGGCGGCATTATAGCGAGCGGTCCGGTTCAAGGGCATGAAAACTCCTCCACGCAAAAGGCTGTGAGGGAAAGGATTGCCAAATAAGTTTGCCGCTGGTTATAGTCGACGCGTCTTTATCCCTTCAAAAAGATCAGCACATGCCAGCTTCCCAGCGCATAGCAGTAGTCGATTCAGCGGTCAACGCTGTGGTCGTGCCGTGCGGCGCCAAGCAGCCTGCGCAGATCAGTCACTACCCCCCACTTGTCAGTAGCACGCCGGTGTACGCAGTCGTATCACCGCCGGGTGTTGGCATTTCGGGCTGATCAGCTGTTCGCTGTAGCCCTGTGCCTACCTGAAAAAACCTACTGAAATTCGGTATTTACCGAGTCGGCTTTTTTGCCTGATCACAGGTGGTAACTCATGTCTGTTCTTTCGAAACAATCCGTGGCCGCGGCGGCCTCGACGAGCCTGTTTGTCCTGTTGTGGAGCAGCGGGGCGATTTTCTCCAAGCTGGGCCTGGCTCATGCTTCACCCTTTGCCTTTTTGCTGATCCGGTTTGCCATCGCCCTGGTCGGGCTAGTGGTGCTAGTGCCGATCCTCAAGTTGCAGTTGCCACGTCCTGGCAAACCCATGCGGTATGCCGCAACGACGGGTCTGGTGTTATTGGGGGCGTACCAGATTTTTTATCTGCTGGCCCTGGATCTCAAAGTCACCCCTGGGGTGATGGCCACCATCATGGGCGTACAGCCGATCCTCACCGTGGTGCTGATGGAGCGCCAGCGCTCCTGGCGGCGATTGTTCGGCCTGGGATTGGGCTTGGCCGGGTTGATCATGGTGGTTTACCAAGGCATCGGACTGGCCGGAATGTCCCTGACTGGGATGCTGTTCGGGCTTCTGGCGCTGGCAAGCATGACGTTTGGCTCGATCATGCAAAAGCGCATCACCGACAATCCTTTGGGCACGTTGCCGCTGCAATACCTGTCTGGGCTGTTGTTGTGCGCGGTGTTCGTGCCGTTCCAGCCATTCCATTTCGAGCACAATGCGGGCTTTTACCTACCGGTGCTGTGGATGGGGCTGGTGGTGTCAGTGCTGGCAACGCTGTTGCTGTATCGCCTGATCGCCCGGGGCAATCTGGTGAACGTCACCAGCCTGTTTTATCTGGTGCCAGCGGTGACGGCGGTGATGGATTACCTGATCTTCGGTAATCAGCTGGCATTGTTGAGCCTGTTGGGGATGGGGCTAATCATTGTCGGCCTGGTCTTCGTATTCCGTAAAGACTGATGCTCGCGCTGTAGGATCGAGCGTATTCGCTCCTACAGTTTCTGCGGCCGCAACACCAACCACAACGCCCCGGCAATCAATACTCCGCCATACAGATGGGCCATGGACAATGGCTCATCCAGCAGCAGCGCGCCCCACAGTACGCCGAACGGCGGGATCATGAAGGTCACGGTCATTGACTTGACCGGGCCGATGGAGGACAGCAGGCGAAAGTACAGAATGTAGGCAAAGGCCGTACACACCAGGCCCAACCCCAGCAACGACATCCACACCTGCCACCCACCCCAGCTCGCCGGCGGCTGGCGGATGGCGCTGTAAGCGAACAACGGCAGCAGAAACAACGTGGCGCCGAGCATGCTGCCCAGGGCCGACAGGCGGCTGTCGAGCCCGCCGCGCTGATCCAGCCAGCGCCGGGCGAGAAATCCGGCAAAGCCATAGCACGTGGTGGCCAGCAAACATGCCAGTGCCCCCGTCAACAATTGCAGGTCAAACGCCACCGGCCCCGCACGGGTCAGCACGCCCACGCCGAACAGGCCCAGACACACGCCGGCGATTTTCGACGGCGTCAGGCGTTCACTGAAAAACATGCCACCAATCAGCACGCCCATCAGGGGCGTGGTGGCGTTGAAAATGGCCGAGTAACCCGCCGGCAACACCTGTGCCGCTACCGAATACAGGGTCGCCGGAATCCCGGAGTTGATCACGCCCAACAGCAGGATGGTCTTGAACTTGCCCTGGAAGTCCCAGTTCACACCCATCATCGCCAGAATCACCAGCAAGCCGGCGGCAGCGATTGATACGCGGAAAAACGCGGTCGGCACGCTGCCGATTTCCGGCGCGATGATGCGCATAAACAGGAAGCTCGCCCCCCAGATGGCGGCCAGCCCCAGCAAGTACAGAGTGTCGACAGGTTTCACGGAAAACTCCTACACGATCAGGCCGGGGAGTGTTGCCCAGCGTTCCGGTCGACACAATCGCTAAGTACGGCGGCCGATGAAAAATCCTCCTTCTCCTGCCGGGGTTCACTGGCTAAGCTCAGGGCTTCCCGATACCCGTTCGAGGTTTTCCGCATGCCGCAGTCCGCCCTTGCTATCGCCCGGATGATCCTCGACGGTTTTGACGACTACCGTGAGCACTTTCGCCAGATCACCGATGGCGCTCGCGAGCGTTTCGAAAAGGCCCAATGGCAGCAAGGGCAAGCCGCTTCGGCGGCGCGCATCAGCCTGTATGAAGAGAAAGTGGGTGAGGTCACGGCGCGTCTGCGGGCTGCTTTCGAGGCGGGCGTGTTGCAGGACATCGACCTGTGGCCCCAGGTGAAAAGCGCCTACATCGGCCTGATCGACCTGCGCTTTGACGATGAGCTGTCCGAAACTTGGTACAACTCGGTCTTCTGCAGCCTGTTCAGCCATGACCTGATCAGCGACGGCTGCATGTTTATCCACACCACGCGCCCCACCCAGCGTCTGGCGCGGGCGGCGCAGACCCGCATCTACACGCCTGCAGGCAACATGGCGCAGATGCTTGCGCAGATTTTTGCGGACTACAGCTTCAGTGAACCCTACGCCGACTTGCCTGCCGACCTGCAACGCCTGGAAGCCCAACTGCGCGAAAACTTGCCCGACTGGGTGTGCAAAGACCCGGACTTGAACGTCGAGCTGTTTTCCTCGGTGCTCTACCGCAATAAAGGCGCCTACCTGGTGGGGCGTATCTACACCCGCGACGAACAGTGGCCGTTGGTGATCCCATTGTTGCACCGCGAAGGGCGGGGTATTCAGATCGATGCGTTGATCACCGACGAAGCTGAGGTGTCGATCATCTTTTCCTTTACGCGCTCCTATTTCATGGTCGACGTGCCCGTGCCTGCCGAGTTCATCGACTTTCTCAAGCGCATCCTGCCCGGCAAGCACATCGCCGAGCTGTACACGTCCATTGGCTTCTATAAACACGGCAAGTCGGAGTTCTACCGCGCACTGATCAATCACCTGGCCACCACCGATGACCAGTTCATCATGGCGCCGGGCGTGCGTGGCATGGTCATGAGCGTTTTTACCCTGCCGGGCTTCAACACCGTGTTCAAGATCATCAAGGACCGTTTCTCACCGTCGAAAAACGTCAACCGCGCCACGGTGATCGAGAAGTACCGCCTGGTCAAAAGTGTCGACCGCGTGGGGCGCATGGCCGATACCCAGGAGTTCGCCGACTTTCGCTTCCCCTTGAGCAAGTTCGAGCCCGACTGCCTTGCCGAGTTGTTGGAAGTGGCCGCCGACACTGTCGAAGTGGAAGGTGACACCGTGCTGATCCGCCACTGCTGGACCGAACGGCGCATGACCCCGCTCAACCTCTACCTGGAAAACGCCAACCCCGCCCAGGTACGCGAAGCCCTGGAAGACTACGGGCTGGCGATCAAGCAATTGGCGGCGGCGAATATCTTTCCCGGTGACATGCTGCTCAAGAACTTCGGCGTTACCCGTCACGGCCGGGTGGTGTTTTATGACTACGATGAAATCTGCTTTCTCACCGAGGCCCACTTCCGCCACATTCCCGCGCCGCGTACCCCAGAGGATGAAATGGCCTCCGAACCGTGGTACTCCATTGGTCCGCTGGATGTGTTTCCTGAGGAATTCCCGCCTTTTCTGTTCGCCGACGCCGGCCAGCGCAAGCTGTTCGATGAGCTGCATGGTGAGCTGTATAGCGCGGACTATTGGAAAGGGCTGCAGGAGGCCATTCGCGCGGGGAAGGTGATTGACGTGTTTCCGTATCGGCGCAAGGACCCGCGTGATGAAGAGGGGCTGGCGAGTTGAAGAGTTAAGCGTGGCCCAGTGGCCGACTGCGATGTGCAATCAGCCACTGGGCGCCTGTTTTTGACGCGCGTGGTCGGGCTCTTTTGGCCGGGCTGGGTTGAAGCTGGTGTACGGTTGTTTAAATCGCTATGCGTTACGGTTGCGTAGCGGTCAAGCGATGAAGGGCCAGCGTGTTTGTCAGATCGGTGTAGATAGTGCGCAAATCGGTGTTCAGTTCAGCGACCAGCGCTCGCTGTTTATTGCGATCTTTAAGTTGACTGATCGCCGCGTGTTTGACGTGCATGCTGTTTGCGGAATCAATCACTGCCTTGAACTGCGCACGTTCCTCGGCAATGCCAGCTTGTTCCGTACGGGGCACTGCGTTCAGTTGTACAAAGGCCTTTTCGATGACGGCCAATTCCAGTTTGATTCGGCGGTTGTTTGGCGGGGTCAGCAGCAGCGCAGGGTTCATGCCCTCGATCGAGCTGCCATCAAGGTTGCCGTTGCGCCAGGCGTCGCGCAAATTCACCAAGACGTCCCGTGCGGCATCGACCGCCTGGGCCGAGAGTTTCTCCCCCAGGCCGTTGCGCTGCACGGTCTCGACTGTGCGTTCCAGTCGGTGGAGTGTCAGTTCCACCGGTACCAGTTGCTTGTGCCGCTCCAGACTCTGCTCCAGGCGTTTACGCTCCGGGACCAGGCCAAGGGAGGACTTGAATTGGCTGCTGCCTTTCAAACGGCCCGTTGCCCATGCATTGCGAGACTCGGTCATGGCGTTGCGTTGCCTGAGAAAGATGTCTTCCTCGGCGTGAGACAGAGGCTGCGGCTCTTGCCTGATGTGGTTGTCCAGCAGAGCAATCTCCTTCTCCAAAGCGTTGATATGTTTGACCGCCTGTTCCAGAGTGTGCCCACTCAGCTGGTTGCTCAGGCGTGCAGGCGGCAGCACGGCAACCGTTATCGGGTCCAGTTCGCAGGACGGTGGCGCAATGGCGGCGGCCCACGCTGCGCGTCGACCCAGCAGGGCATCGCGGCGCTCCACGCGAGCGGTCAGTTGCTCGTAGCGCTGCTGGAGGGCGTGCAGGCTTGTTTTGTCATCCGGTTGCACGGCGAAGTGTTTGTGGCTTTCCTGGTCTAAGGCTGCAAGCGCTTCATCAATCCTTGAACTGTGCATCCAGGCCTGAAGCTGATGGCCTTTTTCCTGCGCGGCACGGTCGGGCATTCGACTGATAGGGCCAAACAATGCGTGTTCAAGGTGCCGGCATTTATCGAGCATGTGCCGCTGGCCTTGCCCTATCAGGCTTTCAACCACCGCTTCATGGATGGCGTGGGTTTGCTGGAACAGCCTGCCCAAGGTGGCGCCGGGTTGGTAGGCGGGCAATGGTTTTGATCCGAACATAATGGTTTCTCCGGTACGGTGGGCATGAGGTTTTTCCTTGGCGAGCCGCGTGGGGTGGGTGTGCGGGTGGGGTCGCGTGCCGCAGTAAATCGCGCCGGATCGTCACCAGGCCAGATGCGCGTTCTGATAGCCCTGCGTGAAAAGTCGAATGAGAGAGTAGGTGGCACGACCCCGTCGAGCTAAAAATAGCCGGCTCACGCGTATGAAGCGGCCGTGTTGCCGTGATGAAAGGGCTTGGCTCGTTTACAAGGACAGAAATCTGCGACAATTGCCGTCTACGATCATGTCACCGCAGGCTTACCTGCCTCATTAAAAGACCTTTGCGTACCTGATGACCGACCAAGCGCCCACCATCGACCAACTGCTTAAAACCCTCGATCACGCCATGCTTGCCGACCGCAACCGCTTGCGGCGCCAGTTGCTTGAGCTGCGCAAGAAGCCCGATGAGCAGAAGCTGGCGCAGTGGGTATCGCGTATGCAGGCGTCCTGCGCCCAGGTCACGGCGCGGCGGGACAGCCTGCCGGTGATTCGTTACGACGACAGCCTGCCGATTGCCGCCAAGCGCGATGAAATCAAGGCCGCGCTGAACAAGCACCAGGTGCTGATCATCGCCGGTGAGACCGGTTCGGGTAAAACTACCCAGTTGCCGAAGATTTGCCTGGAGATCGGCCGCGGCCAGTTCGGCCTGATCGGCCACACCCAGCCGCGCCGGATTGCTGCGCGCAGCGTTGCCAGCCGGGTTGCCGAAGAGCTGGCCACGCCGCTCGGCGCGTTGGTCGGCTATCAGGTGCGCTTCGAGGACCAGAGCGACTCCAATACGCTGATCAAACTGATGACCGACGGTATTCTACTGGCGGAAACCCAGAACGACCGCTACCTGGAGCGCTACGACACGATCATCGTCGACGAAGCCCATGAGCGCAGCCTGAACATCGACTTCCTGCTGGGTTACCTCAAGACCCTGCTGCCGCGTCGCCCGGACCTGAAAGTCATCATCACCTCCGCGACCATCGACCTGGAGCGTTTCTCCAAGCATTTCGACGATGCGCCCATCGTGGAGGTATCAGGCCGTACCTTCCCGGTGGACACCTGGTACCGCCCGCTGACCCTGGAGCAGGACGAGGAGGGCAATCGCGTCGAAGATGACTTGACCGTCGACCAGGCAATCCTCGCCACCCTCGACGAAATCGCCGCCTACGAGCGCAGCGAACGCCGCAGCCCCGGTGATGTGCTGGTGTTCCTGCCCGGCGAACGCGAAATTCGCGACGCCGCCGAGATGCTGCGCAAGGCGCAGCTCAAGCACACTGAAATCCTGCCGCTGTATGCGCGCCTGTCACCCGCCGAGCAACAGCGCATTTTCCAATCACACCCAGGCCGGCGCGTGGTACTGGCGACCAACGTCGCGGAAACCTCGCTGACCGTGCCGGGCATTCGTTATGTGATCGACAGCGGCACCGCACGCATCAGCCGCTACAGCTACCGCGCCAAGGTGCAACGCCTGCCGATCGAGGCGATTTCCCAGGCCAGCGCCAACCAGCGCAAAGGCCGTTGCGGCCGGGTCGAGCCGGGCATCTGCATTCGCTTGTACAGCGAAGAGGACTTTATCGGGCGCCCGGAATTTACCGACCCTGAGATCCTGCGCACCAACCTCGCCGCCGTGATCCTGCAGATGCTGCACCTGCGCCTGGGTGAAATCACCGACTTCCCGTTTATCGAACCGCCGGATGGCAAGGCCATCAGCGACGGTTTCAACCTGCTGCAAGAGCTGTCGGCGGTGGACCGTAACAGCCAGCTCACGCCGCTCGGCCGCCAACTGGCGCGCTTGCCCGTGGACCCGCGCATGGGCCGCATGCTGCTCGAAGCCGCCAAGCTCGGCAGCCTGCAGGAAGTGCTGATTGTGGCCAGCGCCATGTCGATCCAGGACCCGCGCGAGCGCCCGCCGGAACGTCAGCAGGCCGCCGACCAGGCCCATGCGCAGTGGAAAGACCCGGATTCGGACTTCGCCGGTCTGGTCAACCTGTGGCGCGGCTTTGAAGAACAGCGCCAGGCACTGACCGCCAGCCCGCTGCGTAATTGGTGTCGCAAAAACTTCCTTAACTACCTGCGCTTGCGCGAGTGGCGCGATTCCCATCGCCAGTTGAGCCTGATCTGTCGCGACATGCAACTGACGATCAACAAGGAACCCGCCGACTTCCCGAAATTGCACAAGGCGGTGCTGTCCGGCTTGCTCAGCCAGATCGGCCAGAAGACCGAGGACGGCGACTACCTCGGTGCCCGGCAGCGGCGTTTCTGGATTCATCCTTCCTCGGGCATTGGCAAGAAGCGCCCGCAATGGCTGATGACCGCTGAATTGGTGGAAACCACCAAGCTGTATGCGCGCATGGTGGCCAAGATCGACGCCGACTGGATCGAGCCACTGGCCGGTCACCTGATCAAGAAAAACCACTTCGAACCCCATTGGGAGAAAAAGCGCGGCCAGGTGGTGGCGTTTGAACAGATCACACTGTTCGGGCTGATCGTGGTTGGACGCCGGCCGGTGCATTACGGGCCGATCGACCCGGTGGTGTCCCGCGAGCTGTTCATTCGCGAAGGCCTGGTGCGTGGAGAGATCCAGTCCCGAGCCAAGTGCCTCACGGCCAACCAGCGACTGCTGGAGCAGCTCGACGAACTGGAAGCCAAGGCGCGCCGTCGCGACATCCTGGCCGACGAGGAAACCCTCTACGCCTTCTACGATGCGCGTTTGCCGGCAGAGATCCACCAGACCGCCACCTTCGACAGCTGGTACAAGGTCAACAGCCAGAAAGACCCGCAACTGCTGATCATGCGCGAAGAAGACGTGCTGGCCCGCGAAGCCAGTGAAGTCACCGCCGCGCATTACCCGGACACCTTGCACCTGGGCGACCTGGCGCTGGCCTTGAGTTACCACTTCGAACCCAACCACCCGCGCGATGGCGTAACCCTGCGCGTGCCGGCGCCGCTGTTGCCGGCGTTGCCCGCCGAGCGCCTGGAATGGCTGGTGCCGGGAGTGATCGAAGCCAAGTGCATCGCCCTGGTGCGTAACCTGCCCAAGGCGCTGCGCAAAAACTTCGTGCCGGTGCCGGATTTCGTCAAGGCGGCGCTGCAGCGCATCGAGTTTGGCCAGGGTTCGCTGCCCCAGGCATTGGGTCGCGAACTGTTGCGCATGACCGGTGCACGGGTCAGCGATGAAGCCTGGGCGGAGGCCGCGCAGCAGGTGGAAAACCATTTGAAGATGAACCTGGAAGTGGTTGATGGCGAGGGCAAATTCCTCGGCGAAGGCCGTGACCTGGCACAGCTGACCGCGCGTTTCGCCGAAGCCAGCCAGGCCGCCCTGGCGGTACCGCAAACCGCGAAAAGCCAGCAGCCGGTGCACGCCAAGGTGTTTGCACCGGTGGCCGAAAAAACCCAGCAAAACATCGCCGGCCTGTCGATGACGGTGTACCCCGCGCTGGTGGAAGAAAACGGCACGGTCAAGGAAGGGCGTTTCTCCACGGCCGCCGAGGCCGAGTTCCAGCATCGGCGTGCCTTGCAGCGCCTGTTGATGCAGCAACTGGCGGAACCGGCGAAATTCCTGCGCGGCAAATTGCCGGGCCTGACCGAGTTGGGCCTGCTGTACCGCGAACTGGGGCGTGTCGAGGCGCTGGTGGAAGATATCCTGCTGGCCAGCCTCGATACCTGCGTATTGGAAGGCGAAGCCGCGTTGCCGCGCGATGGCGCTGGGCTGGCCGCGTTGGCCGAGCGCAAACGTGGCGGTTGGACCGAACAGGCTGAGCGTCTGGCGCGTCTGACCCTGGAAGTACTGAAACTCTGGCACGGCCTGCAAAAACGCTTCAAAGGCAAGATCGACCTCGCCCAGGCGGTGGCCTTGAACGATATCAAGCAGCAGTTGAGCAACTTGGTGTACCCAGGGTTTGTGCGCGAGACGCCGGCCCAATGGTTCAAGGAGTTGCCGCGTTTCCTCAAGGCCATCGAGCTGCGCCTGGAAAAACTGCCGAGCCAGGTGCAGAAGGACCGTGTGTGGAGCGCCGAGTTGAGTGGCCTATGGGCGCAGTACCAGAATCGCCTGAATAAACACGCCCAGGAGGGCAAGCGTGATCCGCAGCTGGAGCTCTATCGCTGGTGGCTGGAAGAATACCGGGTGTCGTTGTTTGCCCAACAACTGGGGACCAAGGTGCCGATTTCCGATAAGCGCTTGAGCAAACAATGGAGCCAGGTCGAGCCCTGAAGCATTCCCGGTTTCCTGAACTGAACAGAGTCAAATGTGGGAGGGGGCTTGCCCCCGATGGCTGTGTGTCAGTTGCAGAGTCTGGCTCTGACACACCGCAATCGGGGGCAAGCCCCCTCCCACAATGAGATGTTTGTCTGGCATATGGCGCCAAATCACCGGCGTTGTGGCAAACTTCGCGGTTACAAGATGAATAAAGCGTTGCCAGTTCGATGCCCGCTGGACGGAATCGAACGACTCACAGTTTGGTACGACGGTACCAATATCTTCTGCCTGACAGATTTAGAGGAACGACCGTGCATAACGTCGTCATCAGCGGCACTGGCCTGTACACCCCGGCCAACAGCATCTCCAACGAAGAGCTGGTGCAGTCTTTCAATGCCTATGTGCAGCAGTTCAACCGCGAAAACGCCGCTGCCATCGAGCGCGGTGACGTGCAGGCGCTGACTGAGTCCAGTGCGGCGTTCATCGAAAAAGCCTCGGGCATCAAGAGCCGTTTCGTGATGGACAAGGACGGCATCCTCGACCCCCAGCGCATGGCCCCACGCCTGCCCGAGCGCAGCAACGACGAATGGTCGGTGCTTTGCCAGATGGCCGTCGGCGCCGCCGAACAAGCCCTGCAGCGCGCGGGCAAGACCGCCGCTGATATCGATGGCGTGATCGTCGCCTGTTCCAACCTGCAGCGTGCCTACCCGGCCATCGCCATTGAGGTGCAGGAAGCCTTGGGTATCCAGGGCTTCGGTTTCGATATGAACGTGGCGTGTTCGTCGGCCACGTTTGGTATCCAGAATGCCGCCAACAGCATCCAGCTGGGCCAGGCCCGGGCGATCCTGATGGTCAATCCGGAAGTCTGCACCGGCCACCTGAATTTCCGTGATCGTGACAGCCACTTCATCTTTGGTGATGCCGCCACGGCGGTAATCCTCGAGCGGGCTGACCTGGCGACGTCCGAGCATCAGTTCGATGTGGTGAGCACCAAGCTGCTGACCCAGTTCTCCAACAACATCCGCAATAACTTTGGCTTTCTCAACCGCACGGCGGAAGAGGGCATCGGCGCGCCGGACAAATTGTTCGTGCAGGAAGGCCGCAAGGTGTTCCGCGATGTGTGCCCGATGGTGGCCGAGCTGATCGCTACGCACCTAGCGGAAAACCAGCTGGGCGTCAACGATGTGAAGCGCTTCTGGCTGCACCAGGCCAACCTGAGCATGAACCACCTGATCGTGAAAAAACTGCTCGGCCGCGAGGCCTCGGTGGAAGAAGCACCGGTGATCCTCGATACTTACGCCAATACCAGCTCGGCGGGTTCGGTGATTGCGTTTCACACCTATCAGGACGACTTGCCCAAGGGCTCCGTGGCGGTGCTCAGCTCGTTCGGTGCGGGCTATTCCATCGGCAGTGTGATCCTGCGCAAACGCTGATGCGCGCGTTTACATCGAGGTGTTGAATGGCCGCAGCGGACGACGCGCACCTGCTTGAACGCTTGCTCAAGGGCGAACAGCGGGCCTACAAGGAACTGGTCACCACTTACCAGAGTGCGATGCGGGCGGTGGCCTATGCCATCGTCGGGCAGCGGCATGCCGACGAGGTGGTGCAGGATGCCTGGTTGTCGGTGGTCCGCAACCTCGCCCGGTTCGAAGGGCGTTCCAGCCTGAAGACCTGGCTGCTGACCATCACGGCGAACGCCGCCAAGGGCCGCTACAAGCAAAATCGTCGCGAGGTGCTACTCGACGACCTGCCTTCCCCCCATGGCACCATCGGTGATGACCGCTTCACCCCGGACGATGGCCACTGGGCTGTCGCCCCTTATGCCTGGCACCAGGACACGCCGGAAGCCTTGCTGACCGAGGAGGAATTGCGTAAATGCCTGGAGCATACGATTCTGAGCTTGTCCGAGTTGCAGGGCAGCGTGCTGGTGCTGCGCGAGCGCCAGGGCCTGGAGCTGGAAGAAATCTGTAATCTTCTGACGCTCTCACTCTCCAATGTGCGCGTGCTGTTGCATCGAGCACGGCTTAAAGTCTTCGCAACCGTGGAGCATTTTGAGGAAACGGGCGAATGTTGACGTGTAAAGAACAAGTGGCACGTTCCAGTGACTACCTCGATGGGCAATTGACCTTTCGTGAGCGTCTGCTGGTGCGTCATCACTTGATGTTCTGCCCGAACTGCCGGCGTTTCATTCGCCAGATGCGCCTGATGCAGGCGACGTTGCGGATCATGCCGCAGGAGCCAGTGAAAGATGCGGACGCACTGGCCGAACGGCTCGCCGCCGAACGACGTAAAGACGTGTAGGCGCGAGCAAGCTCGCGCCTACAGGGTGAAGTTAGAACTTGGCTTCAGCATCCAGTTGCAGCGTGTTGGTGTTGGCGTCACGCTGGGTACGGCTGGCGTAGTCAGCCTTGGTCAGGAAGTACGTGGCGCCCAGGGCGAAGTTCTTGTCGATGTCGTAGCTGACCTTCATCTTGTGACCGCGCGAACCGGTGGTGCCGTTGGCGAAGTCCGAATCGGTGAAGGCGCCCACGACCGCGTCGCGTTGCGTATCGCGGTAGTTATAGTCGAGGTTGAAACCGAACACCTTGGACTTGGCACCCACCAACCAGGCGGTGTCCTGATCGGTCACAGCATCGTTGTTTTTCACGTATTGGCCGTAGAAGGCCAACGGCACTGCCAGGCCGCCGATGTCCGCCTGGGCAAAACCTTCATACAGGCGGAATTCATTATTGGCCGAGTTGCCGTTGACCGCCAGTGCGCAAGGCGTGGTGGTGGTCGTGCAGCGGCTGTCCTTGTCGTTCTGGTAAGCGTAGACGCTGCCGCCCAGGGTCATTTTCAGGTTGTCGGTGAGTGAGAAGCGCGTGCCCAACTGGCCGGAGGTCAGGCGCAGGTCGTGGCGAAATTGCACGCCGTCGCCGTCGACGTTGTCCTTGAGGTTGTAGTTACCCAGGCTGCCGAACAGTTCGGCACTGGCGCCCAATGGATATTTGTAAGTGACTGCCAGGCCTTCGGGGTTGATGTCGCTGTCCCAGATCACATCGCCCATGCTCACCCACGGTTGCAGCATCTTGCCGCCGATCACGTGCAGGTTCTTGATCTGGTCCGGGTGGTAGTCGATGTAGCCGAGGTCCAGCCAGATCGATTTTTTATCGAAGTAACCATCCTGGTCCTGGTTGGTGGAGCGCGCATCGTCACCGCCGCCCGTGGCGATACGGATACCGGTGTCCACTTGCGGGTTGATTTCGGTGTAGGCGCCGAGGCGGGCCCGGATACGTTGACGGTCCTTGTCACGCCCACCGTTGTTGGGCTCGCCATCGATCTTGATGGTTTCCTGGCGAAAGCGCACATCGCCCTTGAACTGAGTCTTGGCGGCCCAGGCCAGCTTCTGGTCGAAGCTGCTCAGCTCGTTGGTTTTTTTCGCGGTGGCGGCGATCTGTTCGTTGGTTTCTTGTTGAGCTTGCCGGGCGATCTGCTGTTCTTTCTGGTCTTTGGCCAACTCGTTTTGCAATTCGGTGTACTGCGAAGCGGTGATCTGGCCGTTGGCCTTGAGCATGTCGAGCAACTTAGCGTCGACTGCAGCGCTGGCCGGAACGCTGAGGGCCAGCATCAGGCCGCCACATAGGGCCGCCGCAGTTTTAGTGGAAGCAAGACGCATATCAATCTCCGAAAGTGAGGAGGGATACAACCCCTCCAGGACACAACCGACCGATGACGGACGGAAAAAATGCCACCCGGCAACCCGGGTGCTCTGAAAACAGGCGTCAGTATCGCGGCGGTTTATGACGGAGTAGTGGCTAAGTGATTTCATCTGCATGACAACTTGTTTGCCGATGGAACTATCGGTTTAGAGCTGTGTCCGGCCATTTTTGGTGATGTGCATAGGGCTGTGATAGGCGATACTCGCCAGGCTTTCACGTCAGAAACAGAGAGGATGCCGATGCCGTTGCAACGCCTGCACAGCCTGTCCGAAATCACCCCGCAGGCCTGGGATGCCCTGGTGCCGCAGGCCCAGCCGTTCGTGCGGCATGCCTTCCTGAGCGCGCTGGAAGACAGTGCCAGCCTGGGGCCCCAGTCGGGCTGGCAGCCGGAGCATTTGCTGCATTGGGAAGGTGACCGGCTGGTGGCCGCATTGCCCGGCTATCGCAAGTGGCATTCCTACGGCGAGTACGTGTTCGATCACGGTTGGGCTGACGCCTGCGCGCGCGCCGGCATCGACTACTACCCCAAGCTGCTGACGGCTGTGCCGTTCAGTCCGGTCAGCGGCCCGCGACTGTTGGCCGCCAATGTCGAAGACGGCTTCGAGCTGTTGAACAGCCTGCCCGGTTACCTGGAAATCGAAGGGCTCTCCGGCGCCCATATCAACTTCACCGACACGTTGGCCGACGACGCACTGGCCCGGCAACCCGGCTGGCTGCAGCGCCTGGGCTGCCAATTCCACTGGCAGAACCGTGGCTACCGCGACTTCCAGGACTTTCTCGACGCCCTGAGTTCACGCAAGCGCAAACAGATGCGCAAAGAACGCGAGCAGGTGGCGGGGCAGGGCATTGAGTTCGAGTGGCTGCAGGGGCACGAGCTGAGCGAAGCCCAGTGGGATTTCGTCTACGCCTGCTACGCCAACACCTACGCGGTACGTCGCCAGTCGCCCTACCTGACCCGGGCGTTTTTCAGCCTGCTGGCCGAGCGCATGCCCGAGGCGATCCGCGTAGTACTGGCCAAACAGGGCTCACGCCCGGTAGCCATGGCGTTCAGCCTGATCGGTGGCGGCAGTTTCTACGGCCGCTACTGGGGCTGCCTGGCCGAATTCGACCGGTTGCATTTCGAAACCTGTTTCTACCAGGGCATGGACTACGCCATCGCCCACGGCCTGCAACGCTTCGACGCGGGCGCCCAGGGTGAGCACAAATTGATTCGCGGCTTTGAACCGGTGATCACCCGTTCGTGGCATTACCTGCGCCATCCGGGGTTGAAAAACGCCGTGGAGGATTTCCTCGAACGCGAGCGGGTGGGGGTTCTGGCGTATGCCGAAGAGGCGAGGGAGGCCCTGCCTTATCGGCAGGGCTGACTGCTCCTTGTCCTGGGTGTCGATGCCTTCAATCGATCCCGACAAACCCACCCGTCTGATGCTGCCACAACCGCGCATACAGCCCGCCATGTGCCAGCAATTGGGCATGGCTGCCACTCTCGGCGATCTGGCCTTTCTCCAGCACCACCAGGCGGTCCATTCGCGCGATGGTCGACAGGCGGTGCGCAATCGCAATCACGGTCTTGCCCTGCATCAGGGTTTCCAGGCTTTCCTGGATCGCCGCTTCCACTTCCGAGTCCAGCGCTGAGGTGGCTTCGTCCATGATCAGGATCGGCGCGTCCTTGAGCAGCACACGGGCAATGGCGATGCGTTGGCGTTGCCCGCCGGAGAGTTTCACGCCGCGTTCGCCCACGTGGGCATCCAGGCCGGTGCGCCCTTCGGCGTCCGACAGCAGCGGGATAAACTCGTCGGCACGGGCCTTGTGCACGGCGGCCCAGAGTTCTTCGTCGGTTGCATCGGGCTTGCCATACAGCAGGTTGTCGCGGATCGAGCGGTGCAGCAGCGAAGTGTCCTGGGTGATCATGCCGATCTGTGCGCGCAGGCTTTCCTGGGCGACTTCGGCGATGTCCTGGCCGTCGATCAGGATGCGTCCGCCTTGCAGGTCGTACAGGCGCAGCAGCAGGTTGACCAGGGTCGACTTGCCCGCGCCGGACGGGCCGATCAGGCCGATCTTTTCCCCTGCCTTGATTTCAAGGTTGAGGCCGCCAATGATCCCGCTCTGCTTGCCATAGTGAAAATCCACCTGCTCGAAGCGCACTTGACCATGGGGCACGCTCAGGCGCGGGGCGTTGTCGCGGTCTGTCACCGCCAGCGGCTGGGCGATGGTTTTCAGGCCGTCCTGTACCATGCCGATATTTTCGAAAATGCCATTGACCACCCACATGATCCAGCCGGACATGTTGACGATACGAATCACCAGGCCGGTGGCCAGGGCAATCGCGCCCACGGAAATCAGCGACTGGGTCCACAACCACAAAGCCAGGCCGGTGGTGGTGACGATCAACAGGCCGTTCAGGAGGGTGATCACCGTGTCCATGCCGGTCAACACGCGGGCGGCCAGCTGGGCTTTTTCGGTTTGCTCGATGATCGCTTCCTTGGCGTATTCCTGCTCATTCTGCGTATGGGCGAACAGCTTCAACGTGGTGATATTGGTGTAGCCATCAACGATGCGGCCCATCAACTTGGAACGCGCCTCGGAGGAAATCACCGAGCGCTCTTTGACCCGTGGTACGAAGTAGCGCAGTGCCAGGCTGTAGCAGATGATCCAGGTGATCAGCGGCACCATCAGCCGCCAGTCTGCCTCGGCAAATAACACCAGGGAACTGATCGCATAGATCGACACATGCCAGATGGCCTCCGCCGTCGCCACGGCCGAATCGCGCAGGGAGTTGCCGGTTTGCATGATGCGCTGGGCGATGCGCCCGGCGAAATCGTTCTGGAAGAAGTTCAGGCTCTGCTTGAGCACGTAGCTGTGGTTCTGCCAGCGAATCAGGCTGGTCATGCCGGGGTTGATGGTCTGGTGCACCAGCAAATCGTGCAGGCCGTTGAAGATCGGGCGCAACAGCAGCGCGACCACGGCCATCCAGATCAGCTCGGCGCTGTGGACCTGGAAGAAATCCGCCGGCGGCGTGCCCTGGGCCAGGTCGATGATGCGACTCAGGTAACTGAACAGCGCGACTTCGATGAGCGCACCGACCAGTCCTACCACCAGCAATGCGGCGAAGCAGGGCCACACCTGGCGCAGGTAATAGAGGTAGAAGGGCAGGACTTTTTCGGGAGGGGCCGCGCTGGGTGCATCGCGGAAGATGTCGATCAGTTGTTCAAAGCGACGATAGAGCATTAGGCTTGACGCCCGCCGTGCGGGCTCTCCTTTCAAATGCGCACGCCGCCTTGTGGGCAACGTGCGGAGCTACTTGCAGGTCTACCCGCAGACCTCAGTCGATGCGCTTGGCCGACTTGATCAGGACGGGATCGATTGGCACGTTCTGCATGCCTTGCTTGGTGGTGGTCTGGGAGTTGACGATGACATCGACCACGTCCATGCCCTTGACCACTTTGGCGAATACGGCGTAACCGGCATCGCGGCCCGGGTCGAGGAAGGCATTGTCTGCCACGTTGATGAAGAATTGGCTGGTGGCCGAGTTCGGGTCATTGGTACGAGCCATGGACAGCGTACCGCGAACGTTATGCAGGCCGTTGCTGGCTTCGTTCTTGATCGGTGCTTCGGTCGGCTTCTGCGACATCTGCTGGGTGAACCCGCCGCCCTGGACCATGAAGCCTGGGATCACACGGTGAAAAATCGTGCTGGTGTAGAAGCCTTTATCGACATAGGCGAGAAAATTCTTGGTACTGATCGGCGCCTTGACCGGGTCCAGTTCGATTTCAATGTCGCCATTGGTGGTGGAGATCAAGACGTGGGGCGCCTTGACGGGCTCGGCTGCCATCAGGTTGGCAGCGAACAGAACGGAACCGGCAAAGAAGGCGATTTTTTTCAGCATGGGTCAGTGATCCTGGGTAGTGGCATCGACGGAGTTTAGAAAGTCGAGCAGGGTAGCGTTAAAGACTTCGGGTTGGTCCAGGGGCGTGGCATGGCGGAATCTTCAATCACCACCAGTCGCGCGTTGGGCAGCAGTTTTACATAGATTTCTTTCTGCGCCACGGGGGTGTAATCGTGGTCGGCGTTGATGACCTGGGTTGGACAGGTGATTCTGGAGCGTTGTTCCTGCCGCCACAGTGCACTATCGCGTCGAGCTTGCACAATTGAACGCAGGCCATGGGTGAACTCCGTTTCAGGCTTGCCGGGGGGCCGCGAAGGGCGCGTCCAGCGGGGCGGTATCGAAGGTGCGCAACAATTCCACGAGGATCTGCGTCGCCGGGCCCAAGGGTTTGTCCTTGTTCGAATACAAATAGAACGTCGGATGGCGGCTGCCGCCCTGTTCCAGCGGGAGTTGCTTGAGCACGCCTTCGGCAAGTTCGCGCTCGATCATGTGCCGGGGCAACCAGGCAAAACCCAGGCCGCTGCCCACAAACGCGGCGGCGGTGGCCAGGCTGCCGACGGTCCAGCGCTGTTCGGCGCCGAGCCAACCCACATCGCGCGGTTGCTGGCGGCCGGAGTCACGGATGACCACCTGCATCTGGCTTTCCAGGTCCTGGAAGCTCAACTCACGGTTCATGCGGTGCAATGCATGCTCGGGGTGGGCCACGGCGACGAATTCCACATCGCTCATTTCCGTGCCCAGATAACCGGCGATGCTGAACCCGCAAATCGCCAGGTCGGCCACGCCTTCTATCAGAAGCTCTTCGACGCCGGAAAGCACCTCCTCACGCAAGCGCACCCGGCACCCTCGGCTCTGCGGCATGAATGCGGTCAGGGCGCGCACCAGGCGCGCATTGGGGTAGGCCGCATCCACGACCAGCCGCACCTCGGCTTCCCAGCCTTGTTCCATGTGATGGGCGAGGTCTTCCAGTTGGCTGGCGTTTTTCACCAGTTGCCGCGAGCGGCGCAGCAGTACTTCACCGGCATCGGTGAGCACCGCCTTGCGCCCGTCGATGCGCAGCAGCGGCACGCCGAGCTGGTCCTGCATGCGCGCCACGGTGTAGCTCACCGAGGACTGTGAACGGTGCAGCGCTTCGGCCGCCTGGGCGAAGCCGCCATGGTCGACCACGGCTTGCAACGTGCGCCATTGATCGAGGGTAACGCGGGGCGCTTTCAAGATGAGCTCCTCTTGTCCTAAGCTGGCGGTCCTTATTGGAGACTGCCGAATGAGAAAATTCTGTTGTGTGTTGCTGGCGCTGCTGCCGATGAGCGCGTTTGCCTATCCCATCGACGTGACGAAAAAGATCGATGATGTAAGCATCGATTACACCGCGTCCGATGTGGACGGCGATATCAGTTCGATTCAGCTCAACAACTACGGCACGACAGCGGCGGTGTGTTCGGTGGTCTTTACCAACGGCCCTGAAGCGCCGCGTCGTCGTACTGTCACCGTACCTGCGGGCAAAAGCACTAACACCACGGTCAAGTTCAACCGCGCGATCATCAAGATGCGCATCGCCCTGACGTGCGGGCCGAAATAAAGCAAAAGCGGAGCATGCCCAAGGAATTACTCCGCTTATAAACAAATTTATAGATGGGTTATAGCAGTTTTTTGTGCTTTTTAATCGAATGGGCCCTGGTTAATCTTTTCTCCATCGACTTACAGCATTTACCGATGGAGCCTACATGGCCATGTCCAACGTTCTGATCATCGAAAGCAGCGCTCGCCAGCAGGATTCGATTTCCCGCCAACTGACCCAGCAGTTCATCAGTCAATGGCAGGCCACTCATCCAGGCGATCGGATCACCGTGCGCGACGTGGCGCTCAACCCGGTGCCCCACCTCGATGCCAACCTGCTGGGCGGCTGGATGAAGCCTACCGAACAGCGCAGCCCGATCGAACAGGCCTCCCTGGACCGCTCCAACGCATTGACCGACGAATTGCTCGCTGCAGACGTCCTGGTAATGGCGGCGCCGATGTATAACTTCGCCATCCCCAGCACCCTCAAGGCCTGGCTGGACCATGTGCTGCGCGCCGGGGTTACCTTCAAGTACACCGCCACCGGGCCGCAAGGTTTGCTGACTGGCAAGCGCGCCATCGTGCTCACCGCCCGTGGCGGCTTTCACACCGGCGCTGCATCGGACCATCAGGAACCGTACCTGCGCCAGGTCATGGCCTTTATCGGGATTCATGACGTCACCTTCATCCATGCCGAAGGCGTGAACCTGAGCGGTGACTTCCAGGAAAAAGGCCTCAACCATGCAAAGGCACTGCTTGCCCAAGTGGCTTGATCCTTTAATCGCCAGATAATCCCCCGGTGTTTATCTAGCGCCACGCAATCCCTTCAAGTACGCGTACCGAACCTCCCTTTGCACTTGTTGCTCCTGAGTGCTCCTGCCCGACTGCCGCTTTAGCGAGGTCGGGTTTTTTTTGCCTCGAGTTTCTTCAAACATCGAAAAGCTTTAATGTCGCGCCCATTCGAAACGAGGCGCACATGGGCTATTTACTGGTTGTTACCCTGATTCAGGCATTTTCCTTCAGCTTGATCGGCGAATACCTCGCCGGTCACGTCGACAGCTACTTCGCGGTACTGGTGCGCGTGGTCCTGGCCGGGCTGATCTTCATTCCATTGACCCGCTGGCGCGCGGTGGAACCGGCATTCATGCGCAGCATGCTGATCATCGGTGCGCTGCAGTTCGGCGTGACCTACGTGTGCCTCTACCTGAGCTTTCGCGTACTGACGGTGCCGGAGGTGTTGCTGTTCACTGTCCTGACACCGTTGCACGTCACCCTGATCGAAGACGCGCTCAACCGGCGCTTCAATCCCTGGGCACTGGTCGCCGCGCTGGTGGCGGTGGCGGGCGCGGCGGTAATCCGCTTCGACCAGATCACGCCGCACTTCTTGATGGGCTTTTTGCTGCTGCAACTGGCCAACTTCACCTACGCCGCCGGGCAGGTCATGTACAAGCACTTGGTGGCGCGCTATCCAAGTGATCAGCCGCACTACCGGCGTTTCGGCTATTTCTATCTGGGCGCCTTGGTGGTGGTGTTACCGGCGTTCCTGCTGTTCGGCAAGGCGGACTTCCTGCCCCAGGCGCCGCTGCAATGGGGCGTGCTGGTGTTTCTGGGGCTGGTCAGCACTGCGCTGGGCATGTACTGGTGGAACAAGGGGGCCTGCCTGGTCAATGGCGGCACCCTCGCGGTGGTGAACAACCTGCATGTGCCGGTGGGGCTGCTGCTGAACCTGCTGATCTGGAACCAGCATGAGCCGCTGGGACGACTGGCCCTCGGCGGCCTGGTGATTCTGGCGGCGGTGTGGGTCAGTCGGTTGGGGATCAAACGGGCGTCGCTTACATAGCAGCGAGAGACGTGTGCCAGGCCGAATAGGGCGTGTTTTTCACCTGACATTGATTGAAGTCGGGTGAACCGTCATCCCACCAGACGGGCCCGCGCTCACCCAGATCAACCTTGGCCTTTTGAACCTTCGCCCTCGCGCTTTTCAGCTGGCCCTCATCACCTGACGCTTTCGCGGTTTTTACTTCACGACGCGCGTCCATCAGTTCGTTAACCAAACGCTGCCGAACGTCTGAGGGTAGTAAAGGATTACTGCATCGCCAGAGTTTGCCGTTGACTACGAAATAGCGGCCATCGGGCGTTTTTGGATACATCAATGGCTCCGAGGGGCTCGTTATGCTGTCGGGCTCAGTTTGGGTTGGTACTCCCAGCCAGGGTTACTTTGACGATGGGAGTGATACCTACGTGTGATCCGCAACACTCCCCACAACATAGAAATGGCTACCGACATCCATGCGGCGATGATGCTGAAGATTGTCATTGCAAGGCTCATAAATGTCCCCCGTTGCTTTGCCGTCTTCTACTCTCATAGTAAATGACCCTGGTCCGTTACCTCGGATTCAATTTATTAATAGGGCGTACGCTTACAGTTCTATCAGCTCATGCTCGGGGCTTTTTTGGTGTAACGTAACAACACATCTAGAAGAGGTTTCCAATGTCTAAACTCGCAGAATTCCGCCAGCTCGAAAAACACCTTGCCGAACAGCTTCAGGCCCTCGAAGCTTTGAAGGGTGATGCCGGCCTCAAGAAAGAAATTGAATTCGAAACGAAGCTGCGCGATTTACTCGCAAAATACAGCTACAGCCTGAAGGACGTTATCAACTTGCTTGATCCACAAGCAGGGCGTCGCGCTCCAGCCGTCGAATTCAAAGCCGGCAGCCGCAAGCCACGCCAGTTGAAAGTTTATAAAAACCCTCATACCGGTGAAGTCGTCGAAACCAAGGGCGGCAATCACAAAACATTAAAGGCTTGGAAAGCAGAACATGGCTCCGCGACTGTTGAATCCTGGCTGGCGAAGTGACGACCTAAGGTATCAAGTGCATATCGCGTAGTTTGTCGAACACGTCGAAAAATGCTTGATCGCTCGCCTGGTAGGCGGTAAAGCCCATGGCACGGCTTTTTGACATATCCGTGACAACTTCAATGGGGCGACCAAGGTCTGCATCCGTGTGCCATGGGGACACCAGGCGACCTATATCGGGTTCTTTCAGGCCGTGTTCCGCGACTATTTGCGTCCATGCGGCTTGATCGTCAGCCATCTGCTTCTCAAGGGGAGAGAGCGAAGCGGGATAATCGGCAGCAGGCAAGGCGAAATAGTCGGCAATTCGGCCCCACATCCATTTCCAACGGAATACATCGCCATTGGTGACGTTGAATGCCTGATTGGCCGCAGCCGGCGTGGTGGCCGCCCACAGTTGTTGTTTCGCCAACTGCCGTGCATCCGTCATATCGGTGAGGCTGTCCCACTGCACTTTTGATCCGGGAAACACAAAAGGGCGATGGGTTTGTTTGCAAATCGAGGCATAGACGGCGAGGGTGGTTGCCATATTCATCGCGTTGCCTACCGCAACCCCGGTGACGGTATGCGGGCGATGAACGCTCCATGTGAAGCCGTCCTTTTCAGCGGCGGCGAATAGTTCGTCTTCCTGGGCGTAGTAGAAATTTTCGATATCCAGACGACCCTGTTCTTCGCGAAACGGTGTTTGCGGAAGGCTGCCCTTACCATACGCTTCGAACGGGCCGAGGTAATGTTTCAGGCCAGTAACCAGGGCCACGTGCTCAACGCTCTTGGCTGGGCGAATGGCGGTGAGCACATTGCGTACCATGGCGGCATTAACGCGAATGTTCTCGGCCTCCGTTGCTTGCCGTGACCATGTAGTAATGAACACATGCGTGGGTTTCAAATCCGCCAGCGCATGTTGCAGCGAAGCTGGATCCTGAAGGTCTGCCGCGACCGGGATAACACCTTGCGCTTGCGACGGATGCCTCGACAGCGCGGCGACCTGCCATTTGTTGTCGATCAGTAACTGAGTGATGGCGCTGCCGACGATTCCGCTGGCGCCCACGACTAAAGCTGTCTGGCTCATACGTTTCTCCTGGATTTAGGTTTGGGAGTGCGCCTGAGCAACAGAGGTTCAACCTGAACCTGAACCTGAACCGGATCCGCATTGAGCTGCACGGCACAAGGTAGAGCTGGCCCAACCCTTCGCTGAGCCGGCACGGAACTACGGCCTCGGCACCCCCGGCACATCCATATTGATCTTGCGCCAGAAGGCTTCAGAAAAGCTGTACGCCGAAAAAGCAATCAGCCCCAAGGCCATCACCATCAACATCAGCCATCCCGCTGGAAGATTCTGCAGCGCGTCCAGGGCTTCTTTCATACCCGGTGGATTCATGGCTTGATAAGTGGAACCGCTGATTGCCAGCAGCAACGCAATCTCTATAAAAACTACTCCACGGGCAATTAGGCCGAATCGCGACACTGGGCGGACGTACTGCATGACGTCTTCATCGGCCTCAAAATATTTCTCGAACGAGGCTTTCCACCCCTTGATGATATGAGCAATACCCACACCCAGCGGAACGAGTGCGATCAGGTACACCAACACATTCGAGTGATCCCATGACAAGAGATGCGCCAGCCAGTCTTTGGTCTGCCCGCTGGAATTACCCGAGCTTTTAATGCCGCTAATAAGCAGGCCCAATGCAAAGAGCGCGAGAGCGCCGTTAACCATACCTCCCGCTAACAGACCCGCGCGAATTACCAAGCCCTTAAGTTCTTTGCCATGATGGTCCACATCACGCGTAGCTTGCAGAACGCGCCAAGCCGCAAATGCGAGTAGGCCCGCCACCACAACCCCAACGAGAAAATAGCCGAAGGGTTGGCTAAGCAGTGCTTCCAGGCTCTTGTGGCTGTCTTTCGGCTTTGTCGAATCTTGTGCTGCCAGCAGTGCGAAGATGCCGATGATCAAATACAGCACGCCCCGAGCGGCGTAGCCTCCCCGAGCGAGTATTACCAGGCCTTGTTGTGCGGACATTCGATGTATTCCCGAGCTTTGATACAAAAGCAGACCCCTCTCGCTGGGTGGGGTTCTATTAACAGCAAGCGTCCGTCAGACTCCGGGCTGAATTTCGGAGCCAAGACATGAACCTTGCCAAGCGTGACTTCACCAAACAACTTCTTATTGATGCAGGAATACGTGATGGCATGCGTGTTCTGGATGTTGGATGCGGAGCGGGGGACGTTTCCTTCCTGCTAAGCACGCTGGTCGGCAAGACGGGTGAAGTCGTCGGGGTTGATCACGATGATAATGCGCTTGCTACAGCGCGCAAACGCGAGGCATCCGATAAGTACCCTGTGCCCACTTTCATTCAAAGCGGGTTACTCGACCTTAGTGAATCTATCGGCATGTTCGACGCCATCGTGGGCAGACGAGTGCTCATGTACCAGGCAGATACCGTGGCCACCGTCAGCGCACTGGCCAAGCATCTTCATCCAGGCGGGGTAATGGTGTTCCAGGAGCATGATACGACGATGGCCCCAGCCAGTATTGATGCCTTCACCCTGCACAGAGCGGCGCAAGGCTGGATACAGCAGATGATCGCGCGCGAAGGCGCCGACTTGCATATCGGCTTTAACCTGCACGGTATCTTCACCACTGCCGGATTGCGTGTCGCGGATGTGCGTGCCGAGTGCGTCGTACAAACCCCTGATACACCTTACGGCCTGGGCTACATCGTACGTGCCTGCTTGCCACGCATAGTCGCGCTGGGGGTTGCGACACCAGATGAGGTCAACATTGAAACGCTGGAACAACGTCTGATTGATGAGCGAACGCAGTCAGGTGGGATATACGTCGGGGACGTAATGTTCGGGGCGTGGGCCTATAAGCCGGGGCAGTCTTGATCCCAGGCACCTCGGTACGGGGAGAAAAATGCTGATAAAAAACAGCTGATTGGCCCTGTTCGCGTAAAGAAACTCGGTTTGGACGCCCGAAACCGGTACCCTATGCAGCTGATATTTTGTATTTCTTCGAGGTAGCACCCGTGTTTTCCCAATTCGCCCTGCACGAACGCCTGCTCAAAGCCGTGGCCGAGCTTAAATTTGTCGAGCCTACGCCTGTGCAAGCAGCGGCCATCCCGCTCGCGCTCCAAGGGCGTGACCTGCGGGTGACGGCGCAAACCGGTAGCGGCAAGACCGCTGCGTTCGTCCTGCCGATTCTCAACCGCCTGATCGGCCCGGCCAAAGTCCGCGTCAGCATCAAGACCCTGATCCTGCTGCCGACCCGCGAGCTGGCCCAGCAGACCTTGAAGGAAGTGGAGCGCTTTTCGCAGTTCACCTTCATCAAGTCCGGCCTGATCACCGGCGGTGAAGACTTCAAGGTCCAGGCCGCCATGCTGCGCAAGGTGCCGGACATCCTGATCGGCACCCCAGGGCGCATGATCGAGCAACTCAATGCTGGCAATCTCGACCTCAAGGAAGTCGAAGTGCTGGTGCTTGACGAAGCCGACCGCATGCTCGACATGGGGTTTGCTGATGACGTGCAACGCCTGGTGGCCGAGTGCGTCAACCGCCAGCAGACCATGTTGTTCTCCGCCACCACCGGCGGCTCGACCCTGCGCGAGATGGTCGCCAAGGTCCTGAACGATCCCGAGCACCTGCAGGTCAACAACGTCAGCGATCTGAACGCGACCACACGTCAGCAGATCGTCACTGCTGACCACAACGTGCACAAGGAACAGATCCTTAACTGGCTGCTGGCCAACGAGACCTACCAGAAGGCGATCGTGTTCACCAATACCCGGGCCGCTGCCGACCGCATCTACGGCCGCCTGGTGGCGCAGGAATACAAGGCGTTCGTGCTGCACGGCGAAAAGGACCAGAAGGATCGCAAGCTGGCCATCGACCGCCTCAAGGCCGGTGGCGTGAAGATCCTGGTCGCCACCGACGTCGCCGCGCGCGGCCTTGACGTAGATGGCCTGGACCTGGTGATCAACTTCGACATGCCGCGCAGCGGCGACGAATACGTTCACCGTATCGGCCGTACCGGGCGTGCCGGCAACGATGGCCTGGCCATCTCGCTGATCTGCCACGGCGACTGGAACCTGATGTCGAGCATCGAGCGCTATCTTAAGCAATCGTTCGAGCGCCGCACCATCAAGGAAGTCAAAGGCACCTACACTGGGCCGAAGAAGGTCAAGGCGTCGGGCAAGGCTGTCGGCGTGAAGAAGAAAAAGACTGACGCCAAGGGCGACAAGAAGAAAGCCGGCGCCAAGTCGCCGACCAAGCGCAAGATCGCCAACCGGCCGAAGACCGACAACCTGTCGCTCGTCAGCAAGGACGGCATGGCCCCGCTCAAGCGCCGCAAGCCGGAAGCACCCGCTGCCGAGTAAGGCCTGCGCCAGACGAAAAAAGCCGGACATTGTCCGGTTTTTTTATGCGCTCAGTTTGATCGCTCCCATGCTCCGCGTGGGAGCGCAGCCAGTGGCGCTCCGCGCCGCTCTTCATTCATTCAGTCTTGGCAGCAGCTTCCTTCAACTCTTTGAGCCGGGCATCGATCAACTGGCATTTGTCGGGAAATTGCGCGCTTTCGGTGTCCAGATCCATCTTCTGCAACTGGTCATTCATCTCCTTGGCTTTGGCAGGGTTCTGCTCAGTGAGCCGGCTCACTTCCTTGGCCAGCGCCTCACGCTTGGCCGTGGCCTCTTCGGGCGTGCAAGCCCAGGCGGGCAGGGCGCCCAGCAGCGTGGCGGCAATGGCCAGGTTCATCAGGGTTTTCATAGTTCGGACCTCCTTGGCTATGATGTTCGGTTGAGGGGGCAAACGCCTGGAAAGTTCAGGGAAATGACGCCCCGTCCATCCAGCTGAACGGCCAGCGCGCGGGCGGGTCACTAGTTCTGACGGGCTAATTTTTCTACGCCTGCAGGAGGAATCAGGATGACGACTTACAACTGGGATCTGATCGAGCGGCTGTTGCATGAAGTGCAAAACGGCGAGGGCAGCTTTGCTCCCCGCAAATACGCTGAGCAGGAAGCCGCCGAGAAGGCCACGGCGGGTGAGCCCACCGGCAATCTGGATGCGTTGAAGAAGACCGCCGCCGATTATGAAGCGCTGTTGTTCAAGCGCGGGTTTATCGAGTCGCGCCCCGAGGAAGAGGGCGGCAATGGTGAGAATTTCATTCTGACCCCGCGAGGTGCAAGCCTGCTCTCGCTGATTGATAGCTCAATCCCGGGGGAGAATCACCCGCGTCATGTGCTGGACCAGCAGGACGACGCGCTGGATGAACAAACCTTTGATCGTGTCGCGTCCGAGGCGGCTATCGCTGGTGGTGCGATTTAGCGTTCACGCGCGAGTGGTAGCGGGTGTGCCCGCTTCCACGTTTATTGGGAAGGTGTGGCCTTCAGGCACTTCAGCGCCTTGAAGTCATTGCGCACAGCGTCGATTTTCTGAGTCAGCTTCAGGCGTTGCTGCGCGGTGCTTTCAGCCATCAGGTCGACGATCAGGCTGCGCGCGGCGGCCTCCGTCTGTGCGTAGGCGCTGCGGTACTCCGGGGTCCACAGGCTTTCACGGTCGACCAGCAGTTGCTGCATCTTGCGCGGGAAGTCGGCGCTTTGGCGTTGCTGCACGGCGTCGATGAATTGAGCCTGCCAGCGCGCGCGGTTGCCGATCCAGTCGGTGTTCTGATCGCCCAACGCGACGGACCATGCCATCACCCGGCTTTGCTGGCGTGTACTGAGCGGGCCGATCCAGGCGTCCAGGCGCTTGCTCATGCGTTCGGCGCGTTCCTTGATCTGCTGGGGCAGTGGCGGCTTGAGGTATTCGTCCTGGCGTTTGCGCAGGTCTTTGGCCAGGGCGTCGTTCATCTCCTTGACCTGTTGGTCATCCAGACCTTGCAGCAATTGCACCGCAGTCGGGGTGATTTCACGCGCAATCTCGTCGATGGCCTGCTTGGCTTCGACGGTACGGGTTTGTAAGGCCGCGTCCGTGACCTGATTGCTGTCGACCATCGTTTGCGAGCGGTCCAGCCAATCCAGGTAACCCGGCAATTGCGTGGTGCAGTGCCATGCCAGGTGCTGCTTGAGGCTGTCGTTGAACCAGCTCTTTTGCCCGGCGTTCATGTCCAGGTAGTCGTTGAGGGTCCAGGGGATGATCACATCGAGATTGCGGTAGGCCAGGCCTACGCGGTTGCAGCCGGCGAGCGCCAGGCTCAGGGTCAGCAATAACGCCAGAAATTTGAGCCGACGCAACATGGGCGGATCCTTGCACGGATGGAGGTTAATGCATGTGAACCTGCGGCGGGGGCGACAGTTCAGCCCATCAATAAAACGATCGCACGGCCTTCAAGGTCAACAGCCCATCACATTGCGAATTGTGTCCGGAGTAGGCCGAACAATCCCCGCCGCTGAGGCTGGAGTCGCTGTAGATCAAGTCCAGGTCAATGCCTTTCCATTCTCGGGAGAACTGTACCGACCAGTCGCTGAACGTGCGGATGGAGCCGTTTTCCACCGAAACCGGGGTGCCCAGCTGATGGGTGGTGTACTTCATGCTGACGCCAATGCCGAAAGGCTGGGTACCGCCGAGGTCGGCAAACAGCGTGCTGTCCTGGCGGTCGGGGTCGTTGCTGAAGGAGGCGCCAAAGCGGTTGCCCAACAGGTTCAGGCCACCGTAGAACTCCTGGCTATCCAGGGGGCTGAGCTTGGGATAGCTGTAGTGGATGAGGCCGACTTCGTAGCCCAGGGTCTGGTCGAAAGGGTGTTTGAAACCCATGTAGGAATCAATTTCGAGCGTGCTCTTGGAGGACAGGTCCATATTCGGCGAGAACTGCCCGAAATACACGCCGCTGTCGTGGCTCAAGTCCAGGCCACCGTGGAACGAGTCGCTGCCGGGCGCGGTGGGCTTGACCAGACCCTGGGCCATGCTGCGGCTGGGCGTGGTGCCCAATTTAAGGTCGAAGTCGCCCAATTCGCGCTGGAAGATCTGTGCTTGGGCAAGCGGACTGGCGATTAGCGCGACGATCAGAAACGTGCAGGGTTTGAACATGCTTCACTCCATGAAAAGCGAGGAGCAGTAACGAAAAATCAGGCGGATGCCCGTGCTAGACGTGTGCAAGGATACCGGCGAATGCGCGCAGGTGAGGCCCGTTCGTCGTTTTTGCGCAATAAAGGGTGAAGCAGAGGGTGTTTCGGGCTCTAGTCCTAGCGCCTTGAAGGCAAGACGCTTAGGGACCAGGTGCGTTGCGCAGGTGTTACTTCTTGCCCAGGCTGATCTGCTTGGACGGGCCGAAAGTCTGGCCGCTTACGCCCTTGGCAATTTGCTGGATTTCGCCACCGGACTTGAGAAACGCAGCAATCTGGCTGTTGATCGATTCGCTGGTTTCAACGGCGGGAGCTGGCTTTGCTTTGCTGTTGGATGCTTTTACACGCATGGCGGCCACTAACCTGTAGAAAATTAACTTGGCCAGGCATCGTACAGGAAATACTTGACAATTGCTTGGCAAATATCCCTCAAACATTAACGTAGCGTCTGGATACGCGCCGAACTTGATCGATGATTTAATCAGCTAACTTACTGTTTTAACTCGAAAGCTTGTGATGACGGGGCGTTGGCGACCGGTAAAATTTGTAGGAATGATCAGACGAGCGGGGCGGTGCCATTGTAGCGCCACGTCAGCCTGCGGATTTTTCAGGCGCGCGGGCGTGCCTGACACAAACCGGGTAGAATACCGCCCACGCAATGAGGGTATCTGGAAATGGCTTTAGTCGGGCGCTACAACAGCTTGCAAGTGGTTAAACACACTAACTTTGGTTTGTACCTGGATGGTGCGCAGGACGGTGAAATCCTCTTGCCTAATCGGTATATCCCCAAAGATATTCCCAGTGAAGATGAAGACTGGCTTAACGTTTTCATTTATCTGGACAGCGATGACAAACTTATCGCCACCACTGAAAAACCCAAAGTTCAAGTGGGCGAGTTTGCCAGTTTAAAAGTGGTGGAAGTCAACAGTATCGGCGTTTTCCTCGATTGGGGGTTGCCAAAAGACCTGTTGCTGCCCTACTCAGAAGAAAAGCGTCAGTTGAGCGCCGGTGAGTATTGCGTAGTGCATGTCTACCTCGACAAGCACACCAAACGCATCACCGCCACCGCGCGCCTTGACCGCTACCTGGACAAAACGCCGGCCAATTACCAGGTGGGCCAGGAAGTCGACCTGCTGGTGGCCGAAGCCACGGACATGGGCTTCAAGGCGATCATCAACAACAAGCACTGGGGCCTGATCCACAAGAACGAGGTGTTCAAGTTCCTGCGCCCAGGCAAGGAAGAGAAAGGCTTTATCAAGGAGATCCGCGCCGATGGCAACATCAGCCTGAGCCTGCAGCCGGTTGGCCAGGAAGCGGCGTCCAGCCTCAACTCGAAGATTCTTGCCAAGTTGCGTGACAACAACGGCACCTTGCCGGTCAGTGATAAAAGCGATCCTGCTGTCATCAGCAACTTGTTTGGCGTGAGCAAAGGCAACTTTAAAAAGGCCATTGGTGCGCTCTACAAGCAGGGGCAGATTGTGATTCATGCGGACCGCATTGAACTAAGCTGAGTGCGGTTTGCTCTGCTGTAGGAGCAAACTCGCTCCTGCAGTGGACCGGTCCAATGTCGAAAAAAACGCTGTTTGCCTATCTTGGCACCCTGTTCGCCTTCCTTGTGCTCGACGGCCTTTGGCTAGGCGTCCTCATGGGGCCCACCTATAAAAGCCTGCTCGGCTCGCTGATGCTCGACCAGCCGCGCCTGTTACCTGCGGTCGTGTTTTATCTGCTGTACGTCCTCGGTTGCGTGGTGTTCGTGGTCTTGCCCAGCGCCAGCTGGCAACGCGCTGCGCGTCTGGGCGCCTTGCTCGGGTTGGTCGCCTATGGCACTTACGACCTGAGCAATTGGGCCACGCTGCAAGGCTGGTCTGCGGGCCTGGCGGTGATGGACATGGCGTGGGGCACGGTTCTGACAGCGATCTGTTGCACCGTCGGCTACCTGTGTGCACAACGGGTGCGCCAGTGATTGTGTACAGGATTGTCGTGCACCGTTGCTGCGCATATCCATAATAGCTAAACCTTGATAATCCCTTTGGAGCGCCGTTCCACGGGGATTGTGTGCCATTGGCACGCATCCTGCTGAATGCCTCGTATACAACCCGTGTAGCCGACCGTATGCATACCGCTACGTCAGCGCAGGGCGATATTTCGAGGAGTCCAGCGATGACGGAGCAATTGCCCAAAGGCTACAGCCCACGGTTATACAACCAGGATCTGGGCCCACTGCCGCAAAAGTGGACCTGGTACAACATCTTCGCCTTCTGGATGAGCGATGTGCACAGCGTCGGCGGCTATGTCTTCGCCGCCAGCCTGTTTGCCCTGGGACTGGCGAGTTGGCAAGTATTGATCGCCTTGCTCGCGGGTATCTGCATTGTGCAACTGATCGCCAACCTGGTGGCCAAACCGAGTCAGCAAGCGGCGGTGCCTTACCCCGTGATCTGCCGGCTGGCATTTGGCGTGTTTGGCGCGAATATTCCTGCGGTGATCCGAGGCCTGATCGCGGTAGCGTGGTACGGAATTCAGACGTACCTGGCGTCGAGTGCCTTGATCATCGTGGTGCTGCGCTTCTTCCCGTCGATGGCCGTATATGCCGAGCCGCATTTTGCGGGTTTGTCCTACTTGGGCTGGTTCGGCTTTCTCAGCCTGTGGGTATTGCAGGCCGCCGTGTTCTGGGCTGGCATGGAGTCCATCCGCCGTTTTATCGACTGGGCCGGCCCGGTGGTGTACGCGGTGATGTTTGCCCTGGCCGGCTGGATTGTCTGGAAGGCCGGCTGGGCGAATATCAGCTTTACCCTGGCGGAAAAATCGCTGTCGGGCTGGCAGGCGTTCGGCCAGGTGATCGTGGCGACGGCGCTGGTGGTGTCGTACTTCTCCGGGCCGACCTTGAATTTTGGTGATTTCAGCCGCTACTGCCGCAGCATGCAGGACGTGCGCCGTGGCAATTTCTGGGGGCTGCCGGTGAATTTCCTGGCGTTCTCCCTGGTTACCGTGGTGATCGTCTCGGGCACCCTGCCGGTGTTTGGCGAAATGCTGCATGACCCGATTGCCACCGTGTCGCGTATCGACAACAGCATGGCCGTCCTGTTGGGTGCCTTTGCGTTTGTCACCGCCACCATCGGTATCAATATCGTCGCCAACTTTGTCTCGCCCGCGTTCGACTTCGCCAACATTGCGCCAAGCAAAATCAGTTGGCGCGCAGGGGGGATGATCGCGGCGGTGGCATCGATCTTTATCACGCCATGGAACCTGTTCAATAACCCGCTGATGATCCATTACACCCTGGATATCCTCGCCGCATTTATCGGACCACTGTTTGGCATCCTGCTGGTGGATTTCTACCTGGTCAAAAAGCAGCGCATCGACGTGGATGCGCTGTTCGATGACAGCCCGAGCGGGCGCTATTACTTCGATGGCGGTGTGAACTGGACGGCGGTCAAGGCTTTGGTGCCGGCGACGCTGATGGGCGTGGCGATCACCTTCACGCCGGCGTTGCAGGGCATGGCCAATTTCGCCTGGTTTACCGGATGCTTGCTGGGCGGGCTGTTTTTTTTGGTGCTGACGCGGCGCGAGAAGGTTCGCGTACCGACCCCTGTGGTCGCCGGCTGATCAATACGCTGCCCGCCACCAACAGGCCGCAACCGGCAATCACCAACGCCGGTTGCAGGCTGCCGCTCCAGTGGCTGCTCACGGAAGCCAGCAGCGGGCCGCTCAATTGGCCGATCGCAAAGCTGGCGGTCAAGAGTCCGGTGTTGCGTTGATAGCCATTGGGCGCTACCTCGCGCAAGCGTGCCATGACCAACTGCATACAGGCCAGAAACGGCGCACCGCACAGTAACACCCCCAGCGCCAGCCCCCAGCCATTGCCCAGCAGGCAAGTGAACACGCCAGCGGCTTGCAGCCATAGCGTGGTCATCAGCCAGCGCCGGGTGGTGTTCGGGTCCTTGCGGCGCAGGCTGGCAATCACCACGCCCGTTGCGGCGGCCAGGCCGAAACAAGGCCAGAACAAGTCGGCCTGCCAGGCGCCTTTGAACTGCGCGCTGGCCATCTGCGACAGGAAGGTGGCCGGAATGATGTAGCCCAGGCCGTACAGGAAGTAGATCCAGCCTAAGTGCGCAATGCTGCTGTTATTGCCGGTGCCGGGGGCGGGTGCAACCGACGCGCTCGGTTTCGGCAAGAAGGGCAGGATGGCCAGTAGCATCACCAGTGCCACTGCCCCATATACCAACCACAGCGTCGCGGAGCTTTGTCCCAGCAGGTTGGAGCCCAACGCCAGCAAACCCGTCAGCAAAATTCCCACCCCCGGCCCCGCAAATACCAGCGCTCCCAGGCGCGGCCTGCCGGCGGCAATCGCCAGTGGCTGGCTCAGGCTGGTGATCATCACCAGGGCCCAGGCGCTGGCGACACCGGTGCCGAAACGCAGCAACAGGTGCGGCCAGAACCCGTGGGCCCAGTATGACGCCAGGGTCAGCAGCACGCAGAGCCACAGGCCACCGTACAAGCGCCCCTTAATATGATGATGACTGCGAGCGAATATCGAGTCCACGGCACCCACGAAGTACCCCAGGTAATTGGCGGCCGCGATCAGCCCCGCGCCGGTCAGGTCGATCTGGCCTTCGCTGAGCAGATGCGGCATCTGAGGGGTGAGGGCAAAGCGGCCGATGCCCATGGCCATCATCAAGGCGACAAAGCTGGCGGTTAAGCGAATCAGCGGTGACATGTTCAGGTGTCCTGCAATAAAGCGAAGACCGTCAGGCTAAAGCGGATTGACTTTCTGTAAAAATGAATAATAGTGATGAACTTGTTCAGTTTTGGAGAAAGGTATGGAGTTCAGTCAACTGCGCATCTTCCAGGCGGTGGCGGAGGAGGGCTCCATTACCCGCGCCGCCGAGCGCCTGCACCGCGTGCCGTCGAACCTGTCGACCCGGCTCAAGCAGATGGAAGAACAGCTCGGCGTCGAGCTGTTTGTGCGTGAACGCCAGCGTTTGCAGCTGTCTCCTGCGGGTAAAGTGCTGTTGGACTACAGCATCCGCCTACTGGCGCTGCACGACGAAGCCCACGGCGCCGTGCAGGGCGGGCAACCGGCCGGTGATTTTGTACTCGGCAGCATGTACAGCACGGCAGCGATTCACTTGCCGAAACTGTTGGCGCGTTATCACAAGGCCTACCCGAGGGTGAACCTGCAGGTGCAATCTGCGCCGAGCGGCGAGCTGCTGGAAGGCTTGATCACCGGACGGCTGGATGCGGCGCTGGTGGATGGCCCGCTGGCCTTGGCCACGCTGGACGGCGTGCCGCTGTGCGAAGAGCGTCTGGTGATCATTTGCGAAGCCGACCACCCGCCAGTACGCGGGCCCCAAGACGTCGCCGGCCGCTCGGTATTCACGTTCCGCCGCAGCTGCGCTTATCGCACCCGCCTGGAAAGCTGGTTTTCCCACGATCGCGTGGCCATGGGCCGGGCCATCGAGATTGAGTCTTACCAAGGCATGCTCGCGTGTGTCATCGCCGGTTCCGGCGTGGCGTTGATGTCTGAATCGATGCTCGACAGCCTGCCAGGCAAGGACAGCGTGTCCGTTCATCCGCTGACTGGGCCTTTTGCCACTGCTACCACCTGGTTGATGTGGCGAAAGGGTATGCTCGGCGCTAACCTCAATGCATGGATCGAGCTGCAGCAGTCGGACCGGGCAGAGTGCTTGCAAGACAGGCGTGAAATTGCTTGAACGATCCGACAGGATTCAGATCCATTCAGTAATAGTTCGTTGTGCTTTCGCACAAGCAATACGTAAGACTTAGCGCTACTATCAATGTAGGAAACGGCGACAGAACAGGCGCCTACTCGCATTACCCTCAAAGGGGGCAAATCATGAAAGAGAAAATTCAAACCTGGCTCCATGACCTTGGCGTTGCGCTGGGTTTGATCGAGCCGCCGCTGCAGCCGGTACCGATTCGTACCGATGATGAGCAACGCCGCCCTCGTCGGCGCTGATCCCAAGCCAACCCAGGATTCTTGTGGGAGCGGGCTTGCTCGCGATGCGGTGAGTCAGTCGATAGATAGTTGACTGGTTTACCGCATTCGCGAGCAAGTCCGCTCCCACATTTGTTTGTGGCAGGTATGAAAAGCGGTTACGCCACCTGGCTCCTTCACTTTCAACTGTCGGAATTGGACCACTCGTTCGTCAGAATTGGCTGGCTTACTCATTTTTTAGGATGAGCGTAGGTTGAATTCCGTTACGGAGCCATGCTCATGGTTCATGGGCTGTTGCAACGTTTATGGAACGGCCCATAAAGCGATCGGAATAGAAAAGCGGCTGCTTCCGTAACTCCAAACTTTAGAAAGCCTCTCTGCGAGGCGTAACTAAGTCAGAGTTATTGGAGACAACGCTATGACGCGCTCTTCCGTTCCGCCAGTCGCCGCATCCCTGATCGCCACACTCGAAAGCATTTTACATATCGCCCCGGTGTCCAGAGCCTGGAAGGCTAACGCTCCCAACAACATCGTGTTTCTCCCCCCGACAATAAACAAACAGGCATTGCTCACACAGATCGGGCTTTTGCGTCCATCAACGATCGTTGTTGGGGACCAGGCCATGGATGCAGACGTTATAGACCTGTGGCGTACAGCCCACCCATTCGGAAACCTCCATCTGATACGCAGAGGCACGAGTCTGGATAAGGTGCAACTGGATCTGTGCGCATTCAGCGGCATTCAAGTGGTCAACACGCCTGGGGTCAACGCGCCGCACGTCGCGGCTTATATGGTGCGCTGGCTGACACTTGCCGATGGCTCGTTACCCCGTGACATCTGCGTACTGGGATATGGCAATGTCGGTCAGGAACTCGTCAAGTTACTGCTTGAGCGAGATCCCGAAGTTCAAATCAAGGTATTGAGCCGATACCGTCTGGCGCCTGACAGGAACGTAGTACAAGGCAGTCGAGTGTCATTTGTGGTGGATTGGTTGGATGCGGTGGGAGGGGCCAGTGCAGTCGCCCTCTGCTTATCGTTGACGAATGACTCTACTCATCGCATTGACCGCGCTCTTATTCGCTGTATGCACCCGCAGGCCCGCCTGGTTTGCGTCGCCAAACCGGACGTCTTCAGCGATGACGCTTTGCAGACCCTGGCGCAAGCCGAGGGCATCCAGCTTGTATTGGACTATGGGCCGATAACACTGGACGCGTTTCGAGTGCGCACGCAAAAGCTCGGTTGCAGTGTCTCTACATGGCGCAACCCGGCGACGCTGACTGCGCAGGCGGCAACTACCGAAGGCTGCCAGTGCGATCTGGATTATGCGGTCTCCATTCAACTGAGCTTGACGGCTTTGCACGGCCTCGTCAGGCGCAGACTTGCGCAGCCATTGACGATCCCCTCTCAACAGATAGACCCCCAGGCGCCACGCGTATCGATCATCGGTAGAGGGATTAACGGCCTGTTCCAAGCCGTGATGTTTCGCCTGGCGAATTATCAGGTCGACGTATACGGCGGCAACCGGCAGAGCGACGGCGCCAGTCACAAGCAGGTGAACATGCGTCATCTGTCAGCGACGGAGACAACGGCAAAACCGCTGCATAACCCGTTCCTGCTGTCAGGAAACCAGCATTTGGCTGTTGAGTGCAATCGGGCAGGCATTGAACTGTTTGAAAAGCTTTTGGCCGACAACCCGTCGCTGGCCCCCTGTGCACGCGCGCGGATTGTAAGAGCCTATAGGGATGATGCCACTGACGTAGAGGGCGCGATCCGCGAGCAACGCGATATCCAAAGAAGGACTTGGCCGAGCGGCAAACCGGGAAGTGAAGTCGCAGAGATCAGCCAACGGCAATTCCAGGCAAGTTATGGCGTCCCTGGCGTCGGTCGGGCCGTGGAAGTATCGGGTTATGAGGTAGCGTTTAATGATCTGACGCGGGAGTTAGAGCGTCTGTTGCAGCGTTCGGGGGTTCAATTTCGGCCCCAGTATCTGAACCCGGTACAAATTGCCGAGCTGAGTAAAGATCACTTTGTCGTCACTGCCATGGGCGTAGAGGAACCCAATGTCATCGCGGTCATTGGCTGGTTTTTCAAACTGTGCGCCAAAGAGAATGAAGGGGCCGAAATGTGCGGGCTCAAGCTGCAGTACGATCTACCCATCGGTGTCATGAATTGCCGCCTGGACGGGGATCACATTCTGATCTCCGGCGGGCAGGTTGCACCTGGATCGACGTTGGAGCACAAGGAACACGTACTCGAGGCGTGCCTTGCCGCGGTATCTCGGCACTTTCCACGGTCCTACCGCAATGCGGTCGAAAAGGGCGACCTGCAAATAATCGAATGTGCCAGGCCGGGCACCTCAGATGGGCTGTCGATAGTGTATTGGTCCGCCCACCATCAAATCGCGGCCGGGGGAACCTATGCAGGGGGCACCACACAGGGGTTGGTGTGGGCCTCTTTGGTTCAGGAAACGATTCAGGCCAGAGCGCATGAACGGTGAATGATAAAAAACCGGTGCGACATCTGCTGTCGCACCCGCTGAAGAAACCGCTCTAAAGCTGTTTACCTCAAACCGCCCCCGCCGCCACCGCCCCCGGTTTACGCGACAACACACTCACCAGCACAAAACTTACCAACGCCACCGCGAGGCTGTAGTAAATCGGGGTATTTGCGTCCAGCCCATCCTTGAACATGAATAACAATGCGGTCACGAAACCCAGCGTCATCGAGGTGATCGCCCCGGAAGTGGTCGCACGCTTCCAGAAAATCGCGCCGATCAGCGGGATCAGCATGCCGCCTACCAACAGGTTGTAGGCCAGGGTCAGGGCGCTGATCACATCGTTCACCACCAGTGCGATACCCAGCACCGCTATCCCGGTCAGCAGGGTGAACAGGCGGTTGACGCCCAGGCTCGACTGTTTGCCACCGCGCAAGCGTGGCAGTAAGTCCTCGGTTAGTACGGTGGAGGCGGCGAGCAGCCCGGCGCTGGCGGTTGACATCATTGCCGCCAGGGCAGCGGCAATCACCAAGCCACGAATGCCGTCCGGCAGTGAGGCTTTGACGATGGCGGCGAACGCGTTATTGACGTTCTCCAGGTCCGGGATCAGCACGTGCGCGGCCATGCCGATCAAAGCGCACGCCAGGCCGTAAAGAATGCAATAGAAGCCGGCGAACGTGCCTGCGTACTGGGCGACTTTTTCGTCACGGGCAGTGAATACGCGCTGCCAGATGTCCTGGCCGATCAGGATGCCGAAGAAGTAGATCATGAAGTAGGTGATGATCGTGTCCCAGCCGATCGTAGTGAAGCTGAAACTCGACGCCGGCAGCTTGGCCACCAGTTCGTCCCAGCCGCCGACACGGTACAGGCAGATCGGCAGCAGGATGAACATCAGTCCGACGGTTTTGATCACGAACTGCACGATATCGGTCAGGGTCAGCGACCACATGCCGCCAATCGTCGAATACACCACGACCACGCCACCGCCCAGCAGCACCGAGATCCAGAACGGCAGGTCGAACAGCACCTGCAGGACGGTGCCGATGGCCAGGATCGAGGTCACCACGACCATCAGCGCGTAGGCCAGCATGATCAGCGCGCTAGCCTGGCGAGCCATGGGGTTGTAGCGTTTTTCCAGGACCTGGGTGACGGTGAAGATTTTCAGTTTCAACAGCGGCTTGGCCAGGAACAGGTTCAGCGCAATGATCCCCGTGCCCAGCGCGGCGCACAGCCAAAAACCGGAAATGCCGTGCACATATCCCAGGCGCACGGTGCCAACGGTAGAGGCACCACCCAGCACCGTGGCGGCCATGGTGCCCATGTACAGCGACGGGCCGAGGTTGCGCCCGGCGACCAGGTAGTCTTCGTGGGTCTTGGCGCGGCGCATGCCGTAGTAGCCGAGCACGAGCATGCCGGCGGCGTAGATGAGTACGACGAATAAATCCAAAGCCATGACGGCGAGTCTCCGATTATTTTTTATTGTGCAGAAGGCGCTTGCTGTGGCGAGGGAGCTTGCTCCCGTTCGACAGCGAAGCTGGAGCCGGCTTTTTCAGGACCGCTTCGCAGTCCAGCGGGAGCAAGCTCCCTCGCCACAAACGTCGGCCCATAGACGGCAGCCGGTTCCGGAAACAGCCGCAGCAGGCTCAGGTACACCACCGAGGCCAGGCCCAGCGTTACCGGCAAGCTGATGTCGATGCCCTCGGCCAGGTTGCCCAGCGGCCCGACGAACTGCCCCGGCAGGTTGACGAAGCACAGGCCCACCAGCGCGCTCGGGATCCAGGCCCCCAGCCCGCGCCAGTTCCAGCCATGGCTGAACCAGTAGCGGCCGCCGGTTTCGCCACGGGTGAACACCTGCAGGTCATCCGGGCAATAAAAGCCTCGGCGTACGATCAGGCCGATGATCATCATCACCATCCATGGGGTGGTGCAGGTGATGATCAGCACGGCGAAGGTCGACACGCTCTGCACCAGGTTGGCGGCGAAACGTCCGATAAAGATGAAGGCAATCGACATTACCCCGATCAGCAGCGTGGCCTTGACCCGTGACAGCAGGCGTGGAAACACGCTGGACATGTCCAGCCCGGTGCCATACAGCGAGGTGGTGCCGGTGGACATGCCGCCGATTACCGCAATCAGGCACACCGGCAGGAAGAACCAGCTCGGTGCCACCGCGAGCAAGCCGCCCACATAGTTGTTGCTGGCGATGTAGTCCGGTGCCTTGACGGCCACGATGGTCGCGGTAGCCAGGCCGAACAGGAACGGAATCAACGTGGCAACTTGGGCCAGGACCACCGCCAGCATGATCCGGCGCTTCGGGGTGTGGCGCGGGATGTAGCGCGACCAGTCGCCGAGGAACGCGCCGAAGGAAATCGGGTTGCTCATCGCCACCAGCGCGGCGCCGATAAATGCCGCCCAGAAGCCGCTCTGGCCGAGGGCGACGCCGCCGGCGAAGTGGCTGTCGAAGGCCGGCGCAAAGGCGAAGATCCCCAGCAGGAACAACAGGCTCGCGGCCCACACCGCAATCCGGTTGACCCACAGCATGAAGCGAAACCCGTAGATGCACACCGTCAGCACCAGAAGGGCGAAGACGCCGTAGGCCAGGCCCAGGGTCAGGTCGGATTCCGGCAGGCCGATCAGACGTTTCGCACCACCCACCAGCGCATCGCCTGAACTCCACACCGACAGTGAGAAGAAGGCAATCGCCGTCAGCAACGACAGAAACGAGCCGACAATCCGCCCATGCACGCCGAAATGCGCGCCGGAAGACACGGCGTTGTTGGTACCGTTGATCGGCCCGAACAGGCCCATGGGCGCCAGGATCACTGCGCCCACCAGCACGCCCAGCACAATCGCCCAGACCCCGGCCTGGAACGACAGGCCGAACAGCACCGGGAACGCGCCCAGCACGGCGGTGGCAAAGGTATTTGCACCGCCGAAGATCAGCCGGAACAGATCCTTAGGGGCGGCGGTGCGTTCGTGGTCGGGGATCTGTTCGACCCCGTTGGTTTCTATGGTGCGAATACTGTTTTGGTTGTTTTTATTATTCATGATCAGCTCCGATCACATTGGCTAAGGGGGCGGCAGCCCTTCCGGCATAGCGGACAAATGTTCGTGACAGGCCAGCCACAGGCCTTGTTGTTGTTCTGTGCGCGACCCTTGCCGTGTGAAGACGATGGTCTCGCGTTCCTGGCTGAAGTGATGCTCCCCGTTCATGCGCAGCTCGGTGGCCACGTCATGCATGAAAATCGCCACGTCACCGTGCAGGCTGACAACGGCATTGCTTGAGGTGCACGACAGCACCTCGAACCCCTCGTCCCGGCGCCAGCAGTCCCACAACGCCTGGTAGGCATCGCGGCTGAGCAGTGGCTGGGGGAGGGTATGGAACACAAAACTCGCATCGGCCGTGAACGCGCCGAAGTAAGCGGCTCGGTCGTTGCGAGCGAAGGCCGAGACCAGCGCGGCCGCCGCCTCTAACACCGCTGGCACGCTCATCAGCGATGTGCCACGCCAGGCAGTACGCAGAGCATCTCGTACAGCAGGTTGGCGCCGAGCAGTGAGGTATTGCCGGTGGTGTCGTAGGGCGGTGAAACTTCCACCAAATCACAACCAATCAAGTCCAGGCCCTGGCAGCCACGGATAATCTCGATCGCCTGAATGGTGGTCAGCCCGCCGATTTCCGGGGTGCCGGTGCCGGGCGCCCAGGCCGGGTCGATGCCGTCGATGTCGAAGCTCAGGTACACCGGGCCGTCGCCGACCTTTTCGCGTACTTCGGCCATCAACGGCGCGAGGGAGTGGTGCCAGCATTCTTCGGCCTGAACCACACGAAAGCCCTGTTTGCGGCTCCAGTTGAAGTCTTCGGCGGTGTAGCCCTGGGCGCGCAGGCCGATCTGCACCACGCGGTCGCAATCGAGCAAACCCTCTTCCACGGCACGGCGGAAGGTGGTGCCGTGGGCGATTTTCTCGCCGAACATATGGTCGTTGACGTCGGCGTGGGCGTCGATGTGCACCAGCCCGACCTTGCCGTGTTTCTTGTGCAGGGCCCGCAGGATTGGCAGGGTGATGGTGTGGTCGCCGCCCAGGGTCAGGGGAATGACGTCGTGCTCGAGGATTTCATCGTAGGCCTCTTCGATGATGCGCACCGCGTCCAGCAGGTTGAAGGTGTTGATCGCCACATCGCCGATGTCTGCAACCGACAGCGAATCGAACGGCGCCGCACCGGTGGCCATGTTGTACGGGCGGATCATCACCGATTCAGCGCGGATTTCACGCGGGCCGAAGCGGGTACCGGCGCGCAGCGAGGTGCCGATGTCCAGGGGCACGCCGACAAAGGCGGCGTCCAGGCCCTTGGCCGTTTGCAGGTGGGGCAGGCGCATCATGGTGGCGATGCCGGCGAAGCGCGGCATTTCGTTGCCGCCCAGTGGTTGGTGGAAAATCTTGTCCACGGGATTGCCTCATCGTTGTTGTGGTTATCTGGGGGCCGATTCTGCGAAATACATGGAAACGAAAGAATCGCCACGGGCAAATACTTAGTTCAGATTTTTCTAAACTAAAGCCTGGGGTAGACTGCGCCGCTTGAGCTGAATCCGGAGAACCCATGGCCAACGCCTTGCCCGACCTGAAACTCCTGCGCATCTTCGTCAGCGTCGTGCGCCACCAGGGGTTCGCCAATGCCCAGCACGAACTCAACCTGTCGACGTCAGCCATCAGCACCTACATGAGCCAGCTGGAATCGGCGCTGGGCCTGGTGCTGTGCCACCGCGGGCGGGGCGGCTTCAGCCTGACCAGCAAGGGCGAGCTGTTTCATCAGGAAACCTTGCGTTTATTGGCCGAGCTGGAAGGCTTCGAGCAATATGCCGCCGCGTTGAAGGGCGAGTTGCGCGGCACCCTCAAGCTCGGTGTGCTCGACTCCACCGTCAGCGATAAAGCCCTGCCGTTCGCCGAGGTGATTGGCGCATACAGCCTCGAACATCCGGCGGTACATTTGCATCTGTCGGTGTTAAGCCCTTATGAACTGCAACTGGGGGTGCAGGACAATCGCCTGGACCTGGCCATCGGCGCGTTCTCCAACCGCATGAGCGGGCTGATCTATATGCCGTTGTACCGCGAGCAGCACTGGCTGTATTGCAGCACCCGGCATCCGTTGTTCAACGAGCGGCGCATCCCCGAGCAGGTCATTACCCAGCAACGCATGGTCGGGCGCGGCTACTGGAGCCAGGCCGAACTGGCGCGCCATGGCTTCAAGCACAGCGCCGCGACGGTGGAAAGCATGGAGGCGCAACTGATCCTGGTGCTGTCGGGCGCCTACATCGGCTATTTACCCGAGCACTACGCGCAAGCCTGGGCCGACAAGGGCGACCTGCGCGTGCTGCTGCCGGCGACCTTTGGCTACCAGGCGCCGTTTTCGATGATCATGCGTCGGGGGCGAAGCCGCGAGCCGCTGATCCAGACCTTCCGCGATTTACTCAAAGCCCAGCTCAACCAGGCCTGAAAACCATGTCCAGACCCCAGTGTTCCCGTTGCCTGAGACCTCTCAGCCACTGTTTGTGCTCGCTGATCCCCAGCCTCGACAGTCGCACCCGCGTGCTGCTGTTGCAGCACCCGAGCGAGGTCAACCATGCGCTCAATACCGCGCGACTGGCGGCGTTGGGGCTCATCAATGCGCAATTGGTGGTGGGGGAGGTGTTCGATGATCTGGAGACGTTATTGAACCCGCCCGGTTATCAGGCGCGTCTGCTGTTCCCGGCCGATGATGCGCAGCCTTTGCAAGCCTATACGCTTGGTGATCAGCCGCTGCTGCTGGTGGTGCCCGATGGCACCTGGCGCAAGGCGCGCAAGTTGCTGCACCTCAACCCGTTGCTGGCAGCGTTGCCTCGGGTGACGCTGGCCAACGGCGGCGTCTCCCGGTATCGCTTGCGCAAGGCACCGGGGCCTGGAGCCTTGTCGACGGTCGAAGCGATCGTGCAAGCGTTGCAGGTACTGGAAGCGCCGACATCCTTTGAGCCGCTGTTGAAACCCTTTGAAGCATTGATCGAGGGGCAGATTGTGGCGATGGGGGAAGAGGTTTTTCAGAGAAATCATGGCGGTAGGGATTAGAGCCCGGCCGGTTATCGAGGTGCAGCCATCGGGGGCAAGCCCCCTCCCACATTCGACCGCATTCTCATGTTGGAACGCGATCAACTGTGGGAGGGGGCTTGCCCCCGATTGCGCCCTCATAGGCACCACACCTCTGCCTTATTCCTATAAGCCATAAGCACCGCACTTTGCGTGATATGGCCCGCCGACCTTTCCCGGTATGATATGCGCCCCGCAGTCTGGATTGCGAATACGCCATGACCTTGCAGTACCCTACAATCGCCGATTGCGTCGGCAATACCCCCCTGGTCCGCTTGCAACGCATGGCGGGTGAAACCAGCAATACCTTGTTGCTCAAGCTTGAAGGCAACAACCCGGCCGGTTCCGTCAAGGACCGCCCGGCGTTGTCGATGATCACCCGCGCCGAACTGCGCGGGCAGATCAAGCCGGGCGACACGCTGATCGAAGCCACTTCGGGTAATACCGGGATCGCCCTGGCCATGGCCGCCGCGATCAAGGGTTACAAGATGGTGCTGATCATGCCCGACAACGGCAGCGCCGAACGCAAGGCGGCGATGACCGCCTATGGCGCCGAACTGGTGCTGGTCACCCAGGAAGAAGGCATGGAAGGCGCCCGCGACCTCGCCGAACGCATGGCCGCCGAAGGCCGTGGCGTTGTGCTGGACCAATTCGCCAACGGGGATAACCCCGAAGCGCACTACACCAGCACCGGCCCGGAAATCTGGCGCCAGACCCAGGGCACCATCACCCATTTCGTCAGCTCCATGGGCACCACCGGCACCATCATGGGCAATTCGCGCTACCTCAAGGAGCAGAACCCGGCGATTCAGATCGTCGGCCTGCAACCGATGGAAGGTGCGGCCATTCCCGGTATCCGGCGCTGGCCCGAAGAGTACTTGCCGAAGATCTACAACGCCGCGCGCGTGGACCGCATCATCGACATGGCCCAGCGCGAAGCCGAAGACACCACCCGTCGCCTGGCGCGTGAAGAGGGCATCTTCTGCGGCGTGTCGTCCGGCGGCGCCGTGGCCGGTATGTTGCGCTTGTCCAGGGAAGTCGAAAACGCGGTGATCGTCGCGATCATCTGTGACCGAGGCGACCGCTACCTGTCGACCGGCATCTTCGACGAACCCAACTGATGGCCAAGCACGAGAAAGGCCTGCGCTTCCAACCGACGGGCGGCAGCCGGGCTCCGCAGATTCCAGTGGGCAAGAAGCAGCGCCTGACCATCGAACGCCTGGCCAACGACGGTCGCGGCATCGTGTTCTTCGAAGGCCGCACCTGGTTCGTCAACGGCGCGCTGGCCGGCGAAGAGGTGGAAGCGCGGGTGCTCGGCGCCCACGGCAAGGTGGTCGAGGCGCGCACCGAGCGGGTGTTCAAGGCCAGCGAACTGCGCCGCCCGGCTCCCTGCGTCCACTTTGGCCGCTGTGGCGGCTGCAGCGTGCAGCACTTGCCTCACGACGAACAGCTTGCCCTGAAACAGCGCATGCTCGCCGAGCAATTGTCGCGCGTGGCCGGTGTCGAACCGCAAGAGTGGGCCGCGCCCTTGAGCGGGCCGGAATTCGGCTACCGCCGCCGCGCCCGCGTGGCCGTGCGCTGGGATGCCAAGGCGAAAAAACTCGAGGTGGGTTTCCGTGCCGTGGCCAGCCAGGACATCGTCGCCATCGACGATTGCCCGGTACTGGTACAGGCCTTGCAACCGATCATGCAGCGTCTGCCGAACATGCTGCGCCGCTTGAGCAAACCTCAGGCGTTGGGGCATGTGGAGCTGTTCAGCGGCTCGTCCATCGCCGTGTTGCTTAGGCATATGGCACCGCTGTCTGACGCGGACATGCAGGTACTGCAGGAATTTTGCAGCTTCCATGACGCCCAGTTGTGGCTGCAGGGCGAGGGGTTGCCGCAACCGGTCGAGCCGGGCAGGGCGCTTGGTTTCCGCCTTGAGGCGTGGGATCTGGAGTTGGCTTACCGGCCGGGAGATTTTGTGCAGGTCAACGCCGGGGTCAACGAGGCGATGGTCGCCCAGGCCCTGCAATGGTTGGCGCCGCAACCCGATGAGCGAGTGCTGGACCTGTTTTGCGGGCTGGGCAATTTTGCCCTGCCACTGGCCAGGCAGGTACGCGAAGTCGTTGCGGTGGAAGGCGTTCAGGCTATGGTGGAGCGCGCTGCAGAGAATGCCGTCAGCAACAATTTGCATAATGCGCAGTTTTTTCAGGCCGATTTGTCCCAGCCTCTGACTGACGCGGAATGGGCCAAACAGGGCTTTTCTGCGGTACTCTTGGACCCACCCCGCGATGGTGCCCAGGAGGTTGTGCGCAAACTGGCCGCCCTGGGAGCCAGGCGCCTGGTGTATGTGTCCTGCAACCCCGCTACGCTGGCGCGGGACACGGTTGAGTTGGTCAAGCAAGGTTACCGGCTAAAGCGTGCCGGGATCCTCGACATGTTTCCGCAGACAGCGCATGTCGAGGCCATGGCGTTATTTGAAGCGGGCTAGGATGCCCGTTTAATCCGACTGGCCTGCAGTCTCCAGGGCCGTGAATGCCAGGGAGCCTGCAGCAAGGTCGGCGATGATTTTTGGCGCATCCAAGGTGCGTCGTAGGGAAGGTAAGCAAGATGGTACAGGTGAGAGCACACCAGCCGATCAACACCGACGGCAGTATCAATCTCGAGGCATGGCTGGATCATGCCGTCAGTGTCGACCCGGCACTGGACCGTGAAGCCTTGAAAGCAGCCTGCGAGTTCGCTCGTGAGTCTGAACAACAGGACAATGCGGCCAAGAACCTGTGGGCGGAAGGCACGTCGAGCTTTCGTACCGGGTTGGAAATCGCCGAGATCCTTGCCGATCTCAAGCTGGACCAGGATTCGCTGATCGCCGCCGTGCTCTATCGCGGTGTGCGTGAAGGGCATATCCCGTTGCCGACCGTCGGCCAGCGTTTCGGCGCCGTGGTAGCCAAGCTGATCGACGGCGTGCTGCGCATGGCGGCCATCAGTGCCAGCCTCAGCCCGCGCCAATCGATGGTGCTGGGTACCCAGGGCCAGGTGGAAAACCTGCGCAAGATGCTGGTAGCGATGGTCGACGACGTGCGCGTCGCGCTGATCAAGCTGGCCGAACGTACCTGCGCGATCCGTGCGGTGAAAACCGCCGATGACGAGAAGCGCAACCGCGTCGCCCGCGAGGTCTTCGACATCTACGCGCCGCTGGCGCACCGCCTGGGTATCGGTCATATCAAATGGGAGCTGGAGGACCTGTCCTTCCGCTACCTCGAACCCGATCAATACAAACAGATCGCCACGCTGCTGCACGAGCGGCGGCTCGACCGCGAGCGCTTTATCAGCGACGTGATGGGCCAGTTGCGCGCCGAGTTGCAGGCCACCGGCGTCGATGCCGACATCAGCGGCCGCGCCAAGCACATCTATTCGATCTGGCGCAAAATGCAGCGCAAGGGCCTGGCGTTCAGCCAGATCTACGACGTACGCGCCGTGCGTGTGCTGGTGCCGGAAATGCGCGATTGCTACACCGCGCTGGGGATCGTGCATACCCTGTGGCGGCATATTCCCAAAGAGTTCGACGACTACATCGCCAACCCCAAGGAAAACGGCTACCGCTCGCTGCACACGGCGGTGATCGGCCCTGAAGGCAAGGTGTTGGAAGTGCAGATCCGCACCCACGCCATGCACGAAGAGGCGGAGTTGGGCGTTTGCGCGCACTGGCGTTACAAGGGCACCGACGTCAAGGCCGGTTCCAACCAGTACGAAGAGAAAATCTCCTGGTTGCGCCAGGTGCTGGAATGGCACGAAGAACTCGGCGACATCGGCGGTCTGGCCGAACAGTTGCGCGTGGATATCGAACCGGACCGGGTCTACATCTTCACCCCCGACGGCCACGCCATCGATTTGCCCAAGGGCGCCACGCCACTGGACTTCGCTTACCGCGTGCACACCGAAATCGGCCACAACTGCCGCGGCGCCAAGATCAATGGGCGCATCGTGCCGCTCAACTATAGCCTGCAAACCGGTGAGCAGGTCGAGATCATCACCAGCAAGCACGGCACGCCGAGCCGCGACTGGCTGAACCCGAACCTGGGTTACATCACCACCTCGCGGGCGCGGGCGAAGATCGTGCACTGGTTCAAACTGCAGGCCCGCGACCAGAACGTCGCCGCCGGCAAGACCCTGCTCGAACGCGAACTGGCGCGCCTGGGCCTGCCCCAGGTGGACTTCGACAAGCTGGCCGAAAAGGCCAACATGAAGATCGCCGAAGACATGTTCGCCGCCCTCGGTGCCGGTGATCTGCGTCTGGCCCAACTGGTCAACCTGGCCCAGCAACTGGTGGAGCCGGAGCGCGGCAACGAACAGCTGGAACTGATCCCGCGCAAGGCCACCGGCTACAAGCCCGGCAAACGTGGCGATATCCAGATCCAGGGCGTGGGCAACCTGATGACGCAAATGGCCGGCTGCTGCCAGCCGTTGCCGGGCGACGCCATCGTCGGCTACATCACCCAGGGACGCGGGGTGAGCATTCACCGCCAGGACTGCGCCTCGGTGCTGCAGTTGGGCGGGCGCGAACCGGAGCGGATCATCCAGGTCAGCTGGGGCCCGGTGCCGGTGCTCACGTACCCGGTGGACATCATCATCCGTGCCTACGACCGCTCCGGTCTGCTGCGCGACGTCTCGCAGGTGCTGCTCAATGAGCGGATCAACGTGCTGGCGGTCAACACCCGCTCGAATAAAGAGGACAACACCGCATTGATGTCCCTGACCATCGAGATTCCGGGGCTGGACGCGCTGGGGCGGTTGCTGGGACGGATATCGCAGTTGCCGAACATCATTGAGACGCGGCGTAATCGCACCCCATGAACAGCTGGATGAACGCGGATTAAAATGTGGGAGGGGGCTTGCCCCCGATGAGGGAGGATCAGTCAGCACCTGTATTGACTGACCCACCGCTATCGGGGGCAAGCCCCCTCCCACAGTTGACCGGCGGCGTTCTGAACTGATCGGAAAGAGACTGATGTATTCACTAGATGACCTGCTGCACCTCATGAGCCGCCTGCGCGACCCGCAATACGGCTGCCCATGGGACATCAAGCAAACCTACGCCACCATCGTGCCGCATACCCTGGAAGAGGCCTATGAAGTGGCCGACGCCATCGAGCGTGGCGACTTCGATCATCTGCAAGGCGAGTTGGGCGACCTGTTGTTCCAGGTGGTGTATTACAGCCAGCTGGCGCGGGAAGAAGGGCGCTTCGAATTTGCCGGGGTGATCGACAGCATCACCCGCAAGCTGATCCGCCGTCATCCCCATGTGTTCCCGACCGGCGACCTGTATGCACCGCTGGATATTCCTCAACTGAGCGAAGAGCAGGTCAAGCAGCGTTGGGAGCAGATCAAGGCCGAGGAGCGCGCGGAAAAATCCGACGCACCCGAGCAACTGTCCCTGCTCGATGACGTGCCCACTGCCTTGCCATCGCTGTCCCGTGCCGCCAAGTTGCAGAAGCGCGCCAGCCAGGTGGGTTTCGACTGGCCGTCGGCGTTGCCGGTGGTGGATAACGTGCGCGAAGAGCTGGATGAAGTGCTCGAAGCCATGGCCGATAACGATTCGGCAGCCATTGCCGATGAAGTCGGTGACCTGCTGTTTGCGGCGGTCAATCTGGCCCGTCACCTCAAGGTCGACCCGGAAACCGCGTTGCGTGGCGCCAATGCCAAGTTCGAGCGACGCTTCCGATTTATCGAACAGGCATTGCGCGAGACGCATCAACCCATAGAAGATTGCACCCTCGAAACGTTGGACGCCCTGTGGGGCGAAGCCAAACGCCAGGAAAAGAATGTTTCCAGCTGCGGTTGAGCAGTTGCCTAAGTGAGTAAGCACCATGAGCCTTTCCCTTCGCGACCAGTTGCTCAAAGCAGGTCTGGTCAACCAAAAGCAGGCCAAGCAGGTCGGCAAAGAGAAGCAGAAACAGCAGCGGCTGGTCCACAAGGGTCAGGCCGAGGTCGATGACACCCAGGCGCGCCTGGCAGCCGAGGCGCACGCCGAGAAGGTCAAGCGCGACCAGGAGCTGAACCGTCAGCAGCAGGAAAAAGCCGAGGCCAAGGCCCGCACGGCCCAGGTCAAGCAATTGATCGAAACCTCGCGCCTGCCCAAGTTGACCACCGAGGACTACTACAACTTCGTGGATGACAAGAAGGTCAAGCGCCTGTCGGTCAACACGCTGATGCGTAACAAGCTGAGCAACGGCTCGCTGGCCATCGTGCATCACGGCGGCGGCTACGAGGTGATCCCGCGCGAAGCCGCGCTGAAGATCCAGGAGCGCGCGCCGGAGCGTATCGTGCAGCTCAATATCCTGACCGAAAGCCAGGTGCCGGATGAGGATGATCCGTACGCCGCCTACCAGATCCCGGATGACCTGATGTGGTAAACCGCTGAAAACAACAAACCCCGCCAAAAGGCGGGGTTTGTGTTTTTACCGTGCCGTGCCAGCCTGTTACCAATCCACCGCGTAGCTCAGGCTGAAGGTACGACCTTCGGCATTCGGGTACGGCGCACGGGCGTTGGCCTGGGCGAACATGTTCTGGTAGTTGCGGTTGGTGAGGTTGTACACCGCACCTTCGAGGCGACCCACCGGCAGCCTTACCGAGCCCAGCAGGTCTACCAGCGTGTAGCCCTGGATATCGCGCCCGTTGTTGTCCTTGAACGCGGCGTCATAGTTGGCCAAGCGCATGCCCTGCAAGCGCAGGCTGTAGTCGCCACGGTCATAGCCGACGAACGCGGTGGTCTTGGCCGGGGAGATACGGGTGGCGGGCAGGTCGATCCACTTGCCGTTCTGCTGGGTCTCGCCTTTGGAATAGGCGTACGTGCCGCCGACCGACCACTGGTCGGTGACGTTGTACGTCAGGCTGGTTTCGATACCGCGCACGCGCTCTTTCTGGTTGATCAGGCGTAGCACGCGGTCATTGGCATCATAGAACTGCGTCACATCCGAAGTGTTTTCATACGCCGTGACATTGGCCAGCCACTTGTCCCAGTTGCCACGCCAGCCCAGTTCATAGCTGTTGACCTTCAACGCCTGGGCATTGAGGTCTTGAATGTTGTACGTGCTGTTGACGTCACGCAGGAAGCGCTGGATATCCGGCAGGGAAAAGCCCTGGCTGAAGTTGGCGAACACATCCTGGTTTTCACTCAGGTGGTACACCGCGCCGAGGTTGTAGAGGGTGTCGTCATACTTGAGGGTGCCGCCCGGCAGTGTCGCGCGGTTGCCGGTCTGAACGATTTCGCCATAGGCGATGCTGTCGTCGACCTTGCTCTCGATCCATTCACGGCGCACGCCACCGCGCAACGTCCAGTCACCGATGTCATAGGACAGCTGGCCGAAGATCGCCTTGGTGGTGGTCTGGATGTCCGGGCCCAGCTCGAAGGTGGTACCCGTCTTGGTGTACGTCAGGCCGTTGACGCGGTACTGGTCGCCGCGTTGGCGCGAAGTTTCATGATCATAGTCGGCCCCCCAGACCAGGTTGCCGGTCGCCGGGCCGATGTCCGGCATTTGCGTGTCGATGGCGGCGCGCAGGCCATACACATCTTGCACGCTGTTGTTGTCCGATACCCCGGCTCGGCCCCGGGACAGGTCCGGGAAGAACAGCGCATCGGCGCGGCGCCAGTAACTTTCGACCTGCAAGCCCTGGCCGTAGAAGTCCTTGTCGGCGTAATTGAGGTTGACCGCCTGGTTGTGGGTGGACGGCTGGTCGTCCAGGTCCAGGCCTTTCACCGCGACGGCCTCGCTGGTGATGCGTGGGTTCTTGGTGTAGCGGGTGTCTTGTTCGTCTTTGTAGTCTTGCAGCGACAGGCTGAGCTTTTTGTCGTCATCCAGCTCGTAGCCGAAGCGACCCTGCAGGTCGTAGGTGTCGGTGTCCATGTTGCTGCCCTGGGACGTGTCCTGGGGAATGCGCTTGCCGTTACCGTCGAACTGGTCGTTGCGTTGCACGGCGTTGCCCGACACATACCAGTCCAGCGGGCCCTGGCGGCCTGTTGCGCTCTGGAATGCCTGGTAGGAAAAGCCTTTGTGACTGAGGTTGTCACCGGCGGTCATGCCGATCTTGCTGCTGAAAGCCAGGTCTTCACCTTTGTTGCGCTTGGTGATGATGTTGATGATGCCGCCCGATGCGCCGGCGCCGTAGACGCTGCTGGCGCCGGAAATCACTTCGATGCGCTCGATGCTTTCCGGTGCCACGCTGTTGAGCTGCCGAAAGTTGTCACGCGTGGCGTTCTGGGAAACCCCGTCGATCAGGATCAGCGTATTGCGCCCGCGAAGCGTCTGGCCGAAGTTGCTCATGCCGCCGCTGGAGGGCGCGATGCCGGGAACCAGTTGCCCGAGAATATCGGCAACCCGGCGTCCTGCCGAGGTCTGCTGGCGCAGTTGTTCTTCATTGATGACCTGCACCGAGCCCGGGATCGCCGCAATGCTGGTCTCACTGCGCGTGGCCGAGACCACCGTGGCCTGTAGTTGCAGGCTGGTCGCCGGCGTTTCTTCAGTTTGATCGGCCCAGACGGGCGCACTGATCGACCCGAGCAGGGGCAGCAGAACGGCCCATTGTGATGTGTTCATGACCTTGCCTTTGAGTTATTAGAAGTAGTGACAGAAAAAACGGACGTCTCAGGTGTGCGAGTGAGCGAACGAATGGCGCGGATGCCCAGCGCAGCCAGGGCATACGTCAGCGCGACCAGCCAGAAGCTGTGCGCCAGGCCCACCATGGCCATGCCGATGCCACCCAGCAGCGCGCCGCACAACGCGCCGGCCTTGGCGGCGCTGTTGCCCAGGCCCAGGGCGAACCCCTGCTGGCTGGGTGCAACGGTGTTGGCGATCAGCGTGTAGGCCACCGGCAGCAAAGCGCCTTGCCACACCCCCCACAGCAGCCGGCTGGCGAGGAAGCCAAACCATTCATTCGCCAATGCCGTGAAGGCCAGTGTGAAGGCGCAGGCCCAGGTGACCCACTCAATGATGCGCAGCGTGTGTGCAGGTTGATGTCGATCAAACAGGCGGCCCCACAACGGCGCGGACAGTGCCAGGGTCAATGCGCTGGCGGCATAGCTGGCGCCGATCAGCCACGCGGGCGCATGCAGAACATCGGCAACATATAAGGCGTAGAACGGTTGCGGCATCATCTTGGCTGCTTGGATCAAGACGATGATCCCCAGCATCGCGCCGAGCCAGCCTTTGGGGAGTGCGGCGGGCGTCGAGGTGCGCGCGGGTCTCGATCGTGGTGAGTCGTTGGGTAAGAAGGCGCTGATTATTGCGCACAACAGGCAGACTGCGGTGGCGCTGTAGCACAGCAATGCGAAACCGGATATGTCCATCAGCCAGCCGCCCAACACCGGCCCGGCCAGGGAGCCCACGGCGGTGGCGGATTGCAGCCGCGCCAGGATATGCCCGCGACCGCCATCGCCGCAGTAGGCCAGCGCATAGGCCTGCGCGGCCGCAATAAAGCCGGCCAGCGCACCCTGCGCTACCCGGATCGCCACCAGCAGCCAGGGATCGTAGGTGATGGCGGCCAGCGCCTGGCATACCGCCAGCGCCAGCAGCGCGCGGATGATCATCGGCTTGTGCCCGGTACGATCACCCAGGCGCCCCCACATGGGCGTGAGCACCATCGCCGCCATCATCGGCCCGGCATACACCAGCGCAGACAGCAGGCCGGTGTACTGGGCGTTGGCGGCGCCAAGCAGCTTCTGGATTTGCAATGGCCAGAAAGGACCGCTCATTTCCATGGCGCCCATCGACACCAGCTGAATCACCACCAGCAAGCGCAGCGCCGTGCTGTTAGCCGACATTGGCGGCGCTACTCAGCGGGTTGGGCAAGCGCCCGACGATATCGGCATGGCTTTCCATCAGTCGCATGCGCATGAACGACTTGGCCGGCCAGTCCTGTTCCAGCAGCGCGGCACGTTCGGTCAGCCAGCGCTGAGGGTCGACCTCGCTGCGCACATCATCGAAGCACTGGCTGACCTGCGCTGACAGTTCATCCCACAACAGCGCCTGGGGAACCTCGAAGTGGCGCGCGCCGAGCAATACCAGCTCGCCCAAGTGGCACATGAACACCGTGTGCAGCAGCTTGTCGCGTACGAAACCTGCATCGTCGTACAAGGTCATTTTCGGATCATGCAGTTCGATATCCAGACCCTGGGCGTGCAAGGTTTTGCGGTCGATCCGGATATCGCCGAAATCGCGCAACAGCAGGCGGCTGACTTGCCCGTCCGCACCCATGACCATAAAGGAATTCTGTTGATGAGCCTCGAAGGCCACGCCATAGCGCAGGTACATGCCCAGCAGGGCCGGCACGGCAATGGATGCGTAGTCCTTGAAAAACGCACAGAGGGCCTGCGCATCGTCAGCGCCTTGGCTCAGGCGGACCCACTGCCTCAGCAAGGGTTGCCCATGCTGGTCGGTGGCAAACAGGCTGCCCACCGGGACGGCCATTTCGCCGGTTTGGAGCAGGCTCTGCGGGTTGTCGCGATAAAGCACCGCCAGGTGGCGGGAGTGCTCGTCATTCACCGGCTGTGGCTTGAAATGCATGCCCAGGCGCTCGGGGACGATGCTTAGGATGTTCTGCAGCCCGGGCTCACGCGCCAGGATGGTCTGCAACAGATGGCTGATCCGCGGCCCCATGCGCGCCGAGCGTGGCGACACCGTGCGCTGCACGCTGGTCAGGCGCAGCGAAACCGGAAGCTTGACCATGGGCGCGTCGCTGCGGCCTTCAGGCAAAACGGTGCGGAACGACATGGTTGGGTGGGCCGTGAATGCAACGATATCGGTGAGCACCAACAGCTGGTCGCCGATTTCATTGGCGAACAGCTGCGGTAGCTCCTGGCGAGCTTGCCAAGGGTGGGCAGGCAGCGGCAGATAATCGCGGGCCTCAAGGCCCTGTGCGGTCAGGTGCGCCGTCAACTGGCGAGCAGCTTGCGGGAATTGCCCTTGCCACCACTGCCAGTAATCTGCCGTGCCGGCCAGGCTTTCGACATGGGCGTACTGGCGGTGCAGCGCACACAGCAATACCGGGAAACGCGCTTCGAACTCAGGCGAGAATTCGATCACCTGATCTGTCGCCAAACCCAGCTTGGTCTTGTAGTTGGGGTGCCAGGGATGGCCGAGCGTGCCCCATTGCTCAAGCACTGACGTCGGGTTGCCAGCCTCTGGATCGTGCTTGAGGTAGCTGAGCAGGTTGTGCTGATGTACGGGGTCCATCGAGGCGTGCAGCTCGAGCGTCCATTGCTCGTGGAAGGCCAGGCACAGGGTGTCGTTGATGAAGCTGTCGTCGATCTCTGTGTTGAGGCGGTCCAGGACCTCTGGGGCGGCAGGCGACTCGAGGCGGGTGTTCAGTAAGGTCAGCAACTGCGACGGGAACTGGATGGTCTGTTCGGGCTGCCCAGCCCGCAGGACGCTGACCTTGCCTCGCAAATCCCAGTTGGCCATGCGGCCGGGGCGCAGGTGCTCAAAGCGCAGGCGGCTCTGGTCGGGCAGCACCAGCCAACAGTGGTCGTGTTCGTCATAACTGAGGGTGTTGGGATCGAGCAGGCCTTCACGAAACAGGGCCTGGATCAGGCGTTGAAAACTACGTTCGCAGGCGGGCGCCAAGGTGGCGACCAGTGTCTGAAGGGTGATGTGCCTGGCCTGGAATTGACGCGTAGCCAGCGCTTCACCCCAGCGGCCAAGCAGCGATTGTTCCGGTGTGGTGAGGTGTCCATGCATGAGGTCAAACTCCGTTTTCGTGGGGCCGAGTGAAAAGCGGAGCGATACTATCGAGAATCATTACCAATTGTCTATTTGTTGTTACGTTTTAGGAAAACGGCCACTTTAGAAAACGAAAAACCCCGCTCAAAAGGCGGGGTTTCTGTTTGTAGGCGGCCCTGGCTGCGTGGGCCGGGGCGTCTACGCGATTTCAGGGTTTCAGGAGCCTTCTGCCTGGCGTCTCATTTCAAGCGATTCAAGTTCGTTTTTATAATTGTGGGCATCGCTCTCGTTGTGAAACATGCCGACCAGCAAATCTTGTTGATGTACGTCCCAGATGTGAATCCCGTGGCCTACCGCTTCATAGGACATATGTTCATCGTCGCGTTCAGTTACTTTTACAGTCATCTGCTTGCTCCAATCTCTGGTTGATCTGCGGCAAGTCGTCGCAGGCCTTTGTTATATGGTTTGTTAGCTTGCTAAGTAAACCGATTTTGCGCGCAACAATTCATTGCAGGAAACGCAACATTCCCGCAGGCCGCGTAAACCGTGGCGTTTGGTGCTGGTGGCATGACTTAAATGACAAAAGTTTCATGTTCGGGGCAACCTACTGACGGGGCAAGCCCCCTCCCACATTTGGAACGCATTTCAAAATGTGAGAGGGGGCTTGCCCCCGATGGCGGTAGAAGCTTCAACCCTAAAAATTCAGGCAAAAAAAAGCCCCGCATTCAGCGAGGCTCTTCTTCGAATCATCAGGGCAATCAGCTCCCTTTGACAGCCTTACCGTCAACGGTGCCATCCTGCAGCATGATGTTGTATTCCTTGCCATCCGTTTCAACCTGGCGCAAGGCAACCAGAATGCCGCCCTGGTCCTTGGCAAACCACATCTGCGTGATGCGCTTGCTCTGGGATGGATCACGCACGCGTTCAACCTTGATCGCGTCGATGGAGCCTACCTTGGTCTGGACTTTTTCCGGGCCCATGACGCGGAAGTCATAGGTATCCACATCCGTACCTTCGGCCACTCGGTAGCTCATGCTTTTCTTGCCGGCAGCCACATCGCGCTGAAGGGCGAGTTGATAGGTGGACTTGTCGAGCATGCCGCTTTCGAGGGTGACGTTAACCGGGTCCTTGTTTTCAAAGCCGGTGATCTTCTTGGTCGCCTGATCGAAATCCAGGTTGATCTTCTTCGCCTTGCCCAAACCGCCGCGCTCGAAGCTGTAACTCTTGGGTTGCAGGGTGTCCTTGTCGAACAGGATCACGCTGGTTTCGGTCAGGCTGGCAATCATCATCGAGGCCTTGAAGTTCAAGGTCCAGGTGCCGTCGCCGTTCTTGGTCAGGCTGCGTTCAGCCGAGCCACTCATGGGCAGTTGTTTCCAGTCGGCGGTGTAGCTGACGGAGAAGGGGTGAAGGTCCGCCGCTTGCACGGCAGGCAGAGCGAACAGCGCAAAAGCGAAGAGCAGGGCGCGACGCATAAAATCTCCTAGGTTCGAATCAAGTGGCCGCTGGCCGCGAGTAACTGACCATCCAATAATGCACCCTGTTCACCAAGAATCAACCGACCCTCGGCAAACCAGCGAACAGCCAACGGGTAAATCCTGTGTTCCTGGGTATGAACCCGTTGCGCAAGCGTCTGCGCAGAGTCATCCGACTCTACCGGAACCACTGCCTGTACGACCAGAGGCCCGCCATCGAGTTCCTCGGTGACAAAGTGCACGCTGCAGCCATGCTCGCGGTCGCCGGCATCGAGGGCGCGTTGATGGGTGTGCAGGCCTTTGTACTTGGGCAGCAGGGAAGGGTGGATATTGAGCAGGCGCCCTTCGTAATGCCGCACGAAATCAGCGCTGAGGATGCGCATGAAGCCGGCAAGTACGACGAGCTTGGGGTTGAAGGCGTCGATCAGTTCGATCAAGGCGCGGTCGAAGGCCTCGCGGCCGTCGAACGCCTTGTGATCCAGCGAGCGGGTCTCGATACCCGCGTCCCTGGCGCGTTGCAGGCCGTAGGCATCGCTGCGGTTGGAAATCACCGCAGCGATGCGCACCGGGCTGTCGCCGGTGTGCGTGCTGTCGATCAGGGCCTGCAAATTACTGCCGGTGCCGGAAAGCAGCACCACGACATCACAGGTGACAGGCATCAATGCGCCTTAAGGTTCTTCAGTTCAACCTGGGCCGCGCCTTCGGCAGCGCTGGCGATCTGGCCGATGACCCAAGGCTGCTCGCCGGCTTCACGCAGTACATTCAGCGCGGTTTCAACGTGCTCTTGCGCCACGCAGATCACCATGCCCACGCCGCAGTTCAGCACGCGGTGCATTTCGGTTTCGTTGACGTTGCCTTTCTCTTGCAGCCAGTCGAAGACCGCAGGGCGCTGCCAGCTGGCCACGTCGACAATCGCCTGGGCGCCTTTTGGCAGCACGCGCGGGATGTTGTCCAGCAGGCCGCCGCCGGTGATGTGGGCCATGGCCTTGACGGCGCCGGTGTCCTTGATCAGCTTGAGCAGTGGCTTGACGTAGATGCGCGTCGGAGCCATCAGCAGGTCGGTCAGTGGCTTGCCGTCGAGCTGGATGTTCTCGATATCGGCGCCGGACACTTCAATGATCTTGCGGATCAGCGAGTAGCCGTTGGAGTGCGGGCCGGACGATGGCAGAGCGAGCAAGGCATCGCCGGCAGCGACTTTGGAGCCGTCGATGATTTCGGATTTTTCCACCACGCCGACGCAGAAACCGGCCAGGTCGTAGTCTTCGCCTTCGTACATGCCTGGCATTTCAGCGGTTTCGCCGCCGACCAGGGAGCAACCCGACAGTTCGCAGCCGGCGCCGATGCCGGTGACCACTTGGGTCGCGGTCTCGACATTGAGTTTGCCGGTGGCGTAGTAGTCGAGGAAGAACAACGGCTCTGCGCCGCACACCACCAGGTCGTTGACGCACATGGCAACCAGGTCGATGCCGATGCTGTCGTGCTTGTTCAGGTTCAGTGCCAGGCGCAGCTTGGTGCCTACGCCGTCGGTGCCGGAAACCAGTACAGGCTGCTTGTAGCCGGCCGGGATTTCGCAGAGGGCGCCAAAACCGCCCAGGCCACCCATGACTTCAGGGCGCGCAGTGCGCTTGGCGACGCTCTTGATGCGTTCGACCAATGCTTCACCGGCGTCGATGTCTACACCGGCGTCCTTGTAGCTCAGGGAGGGTTGCTTGCTCATGATCCAGGCCTTTAAGGGGGATTTCTGGGTAACGACCGAGCGGGCAGGCACTTTTGGCGAAGGCCCAGCCGTTGACGGTCTGCGAAGGCGCGCGATTTTATCAGGCTTGAGGGGCAGCGGCCATCCTCGGGCCGACGGGCAGGGCATATGAGTCTAAAAAAAACCGAATCGGCCCGGTAATGCACCGTATTAAGGTATAGCCTTGAATCCGCTATCGTTATGACAGTATGAAAACTTACCGAGACCCGTGAATGTTTTACCGGTCGCTGTGTCACAGCCTTGCCAAACCGAGATCACGCGGTCTGTTCCAGCCGCTAAATTTGTCGTTCGGGAATCTTCCATGCGTCTGTGTAAATTCTTTTTTGTAGGCTGTTTGTCGTTGGTCAGCCTGGCGAGTCATGCCGAAACCCTCAATGGCCTCTATCAAGTCCTCGAACCGGTCAGCAGCCAGTCACCCCAGGAGCGTGACCAGGCCACCCAGCGCGCCGTGCAGACCCTGGTCATCCGCCTGACCGGCGATGCCAAGGCCGCCGAGGGCCCGGGCCTGGCGGCGGTCCGCAAAGATCCGCAACAAATCATCAGCCAATACGGCTACGACGCCGGCCCGCCGGAAAGCCTGCAGGTGGATTTCGACCCGGTCAGCACCGATCGCGCCCTGCGTGATGCTGGCCTGGCGATCTGGGGCAGCAATCGGCCCTCGATCCTCGGCTGGTGGCTGAACGACTCTACCGAAGGCAGCAGCCTGGTCGGCGACGGCCAGGCGGTGGCTCAAGCGCTGCGCCGGGCGGCCCAGCACCGAGGCTTGCCGTTGCGCCTGCCGCTGGGTGACCTGGACGAACAAGTGGTCGCCACCGCGCCGAACCTGGAAAGTGCCGACGCCACGCCGCTGCGCGCCGCCTCCGAGCGCTATGGCGCCGATGCGTTATTGGCGGTGCATGCGCGCCAGGAAGGCAACCAGTGGCAGGCTAAATGGCGCCTATGGCTGGGCGACAAGACCGAACAGGGCAGCGTCCAGGGCGCTGACACTGGCGCGGTGGCTGATGCCGTGTTGCTCGCAGTCAGCCAGAAGCTCGCGCCGCGTTTTGCGGTCAAGCCGGGAGTCAGCGCCGAACAGTTGCTGGAGGTGCAGGGCATGAACCTGGAGCGCTATGCCGTCCTGGGTCGTTTGCTCGAGCCCTTTGGTGGTCAGCCGCAGCGGGTAGACGGCACTCGTATTGTGTATCGCGTCAACGGCAGCGCCGATCAGTTGCGCACCCAGTTGAGCCTGGCCAAGTTGCAGGAAGTGCCGGCAGGTGAAGCCTCCGCCCCGCAACCGCCGGCCGATGGCGCACAACCGGCTGCCGCGCCTGAGCCCCAGGCGCAGTTACGTTTTCGTTGGTAAGTGGCCTGGCTTCTATATAGAGGCGGCAAGTAAATAACAGAGGAAGTGGTTCATGGCGGATACGCGTCGTTGGGTGTGGCTTGGCGGGATTGTCCTGCTGTGCGTTTTTGTGTTCTTGCTGCATTCGATCCTGACGCCATTTCTGGTGGCGTTGCTGCTCGCCTATCTGTTCGATCCGGTGGTGGATCGCCTGGAGAAGGCCGGCCTGTCGCGCACCTGGGGCGTGATCGCGGTGTTTGCCTTGTTCACCCTGATCATCACCGCCCTGGTGTTGGTGCTGGTGCCGATGCTGGCCAAGCAGCTGTATCGACTTTACGAACTGGCGCCGCAGATGCTCGACTGGTTGCAGCACACGGCGATGCCATGGGCCCAGGCCAAGCTTGGGCTGTCGGACGGGTTCTGGAAGTTCGACAAGGTCAAGGCCGCGATCAGCGAACACATGGACAAGACCACCGATATCGTCAGTATGGTGCTCAGCCAGGCCACCGCTTCCAGCCTTGCGCTGATCGGCTGGCTGACCAACCTGGTGCTGATCCCGGTGGTGGCGTTCTACCTGCTGCGGGACTGGGACATCATGATGGCCAAGATCCGCAGCCTGCTGCCGCGCGACCGCGAGGAGCGCATCGTGTCCCTGGCGGGCGAGTGTCATGAGGTACTGGGGGCGTTCGTGCGCGGGCAACTGCTGGTGATGCTGGCGCTGGGCATCATCTACGCCGCCGGCTTGATGGCGATCGGCCTTGAGCTGGGCCTGTTGATCGGCCTGATCGCCGGCCTGGCCGCGATCGTGCCCTACATGGGCTTCGTGATCGGGATCGGCGCGGCGCTGGTGGCGGGGCTGTTCCAGTTTGGCGGCGACCTGTATCCGATGCTGGGCATCGTCGCGGTGTTCATGGTCGGCCAGGCGCTGGAAGGCATGGTATTGACCCCGCTGCTGGTGGGGGACCGCATCGGCCTGCATCCCGTGGCGGTGATCTTTGCGATCCTGGCGGGCGGTGAGCTATTCGGCTTTACCGGCATCCTGCTGGCGCTGCCGGTGGCGGCGGTGATCATGGTGCTGGTGCGGCATGTTCACGATGTGTACAAGGATTCGGATGTGTACACGGGCGTTGAAGATCCCGATCTGTAATCGCGCTATCACGAACCCGGCGCATGGCCGGGTTTGTTGTTTAATGTGGCGGGTGCGTCAAACAATTCGCGCAAAACCAACAGGTTAACGCAAACCTTTGATTTTGCTTGTGGTCTGCTGCATTGTGCGCCCGGCGCCACGCGTATAAACTTTGCAAACTTTACACAGAGGCCACTCACGGTTCGATGGGAGCCGTTCAGTCAGCATGAAACCGATTCAGCTGCCCCTAGGTGTGCGTCTGCGTGACGACGCTACCTTTATCAACTACTACCCAGGCGCCAATGCCGCTGCACTCGGCTATGTCGAGCGCCTCTGCGAAGCCGACGCCGGGTGGACTGAAAGCCTGATCTATCTGTGGGGCAAGCATGGCGTCGGGCGTACCCACTTGCTGCAGGCCGCGTGCCTGCGTTTCGAGCAGATGGGCGAGCCGGCGGTTTACCTGCCGTTGGCTGAGCTGATGGACCATGGTGTGGGGATCTTCGACAACCTCGAACAGTACGAACTGGTGTGTCTGGACGATTTGCAGGCGATTGCGGGCAAGGCGGACTGGGAAGAGGCGCTGTTTCATCTGTTCAACCGCTTGCGCGACAGTGGCCGCCGCCTGTTGATCGCCGCGTCTACGTCGCCGCGTGAACTGCCGGTGAAGCTGGCCGACCTCAAGTCGCGGCTGACGCTGGCGTTGATCTTCCAGATGCGGCCCTTGTCCGATGAAGACAAACTCCGTGCCCTGCAACTGCGCGCCTCGCGTCGCGGCCTGCACCTGACCGACGAGGTCGGGCACTTCATCCTCACCCGTGGCACGCGCAGCATGAGCGCGTTGTTCGAGTTGCTCGAACAGCTCGATCAGGCCTCGCTGCAGGCCCAGCGCAAGCTCACCATTCCCTTCCTCAAGGAAACCCTAGGCTGGTAGCCAAGCCTTGTGTTTTCAGGCCTTCGGCAAATTCCAGGCGCCAGAAAACCTGCGTTTTGGCCGGTTTGGCCACGCACAGGGCAGGTCTCTGGGATTAACGGCTTAGATGGCGTGGTCCAAACAGGAAGTCACAAAGAGTTCGATTGAATTTGCAAATCGATGTGATAGAAGGCATAGTCTCGCCTTCTTTACACATCAGCCACGGTCGTGCCCATGCTAAATCGCTTCGCACCCCTCGTGCCTCTCGCACTCGTTACCCTGTTGTTTGGTTGCGCCTCCCACCCTCAGCAGGTGGTAGAACAGCCCAAACCACAGGTTCAAAATCAGGCTAAATTCGTTGCTGCACAGTCTGCTTCTGTTTATGAAGAAGAGCTGGCAACCGAAAAAGAGCTGGCCGACTTCTCCGGCAGCAAGCCTTATCAGCTTCCCGTTCTGGCCGACAGCATTCTCGAACGCGGCATGTCCCTGATCGGTACCCGCTACCGTTTCGGCGGCACCTCTGAAGCCGGTTTCGATTGCAGCGGTTTTATCGGCTACCTGTTTCGTGAAGAAGCCGGCATGAATCTGCCGCGCTCCACCCGCGAAATGATCAACGTGAAAGCACCGTTGGTCGCACGCAACAATCTCAAGCCCGGTGATCTGCTTTTCTTTAGTACAGCCGGTCGCGGCCGTGTCAGCCACGCTGGTATCTACTTGGGCGATAACCAGTTTATCCACTCCAGCAGCCGTCGTAGCGGTGGTGTGCGGGTCGATAACCTGGGTGACAGCTACTGGAGCAAAACCTTCATCGAAGCCAAGCGTGCACTCGCCATGGCCCCGTCTACGGTTACCGCCAGTAAGTAAAGTTAAAGTGATACTTGAAGTTTGACGTGTAAGCGCTAGAATCCCTGGACATTGTTGTAATCCGTTCGCGCGAGCTTTGCTTGCGCGTTCTGGTTTTCAGCGTTCGGCAGCGAAAGCCGCATCCAGACCAGGATTGTTCTGCCCATGTCGACCTCGGCCCGCCTCTTTCTTCTCGTTTGCGCCGCACTCCTGAGCGCCTGCGCAAGCCGTCCACCGCCGCCTGCTCCTGTAGCCGTCAAGCCTAAGCCGGTGTTCAACTATTCCACCCAGAATTTCTCCCCTGCCGCCGAAGACGTGCTCTTTCGCGCGCTGGGCCTGGTGGGCACGCCGTATCGCTGGGGCGGCAACACGCCGGACTCGGGCTTTGATTGCAGCGGCCTGATTGGCTTTGTCTACCGCGATGCGGCCGGTATCACCTTGCCGCGCACTACCCGCGAGTTGATCGTGATGCGTGCCCAAGACGTCAGCGAGCAGAACCTGCAAACCGGTGACCTGCTGTTCTTCGCCACCGGTGGTGGTTCGCGGGTGAGCCACGCCGGCATCTACGTGGGTGAGGGCCGTTTTGTGCACGCTCCGCAGACTGGCGGTACGGTGAAGCTGGATACGTTGTCGAAGGCGTATTGGCAGAATGCTTACCTGAGTGCCAAGCGCGTGTTGCCGGCAAACTTGGCGCGCAATCCCTGAATCGAACACCAAACCAAATGTGGGAGGGGGCTTGCTCCCGATAGCGGTGTATCAATCACTATCTCCAGTGGCTGACACACTGCTATCGGGAGCAAGCCCCCTCCCACATTGTTTTGTGGTGTGCTTGAGAGGGGCTACTTGGCCGCCGACACCCGCCACACCTTATTCCCCACATCATCGGCCACCAGCAAATCCCCTTGCTGATCGATCACCACGCCCACCGGCCGGCCCATGGCGTTCTCATCTTTATCGAGGAACCCGGTCAGCACATCCACCGGCTTGCCTTTCGGCTGCCCGCCCTCGAACGGCACGAAGATCACCTTATAGCCACTGTACGGCTTGCGGTTCCATGAACCATGCTGGCCGATGAACGCACCGTTGCTGAACTGCGCCGGGAGTGTGTTGCCCTGGGCGAAGGTCAGCCCCAACGACGCGGTATGCGGGCCGACCGCATAGTCCGGCGCAATGGCTTTGGCGACCAGCTGCGGGTTCTGCGGGGTGACGCGCACATCCACATGCTGCCCGTAATAGCTGAACGGCCAGCCATAGAACGCGCCGTCCTTGACCGAGGTGATGTAGTCCGGCACCAGGTCGCTGCCGATTTCATCGCGCTCGTTCACCGCCGTCCACAATTTGCCGCTCTGCGGCTCCCACGCCATGCCGTTGGGGTTGCGCAGGCCGGAGGCGAAAATACGATGCTGGCCCGTGGCGCGGTCCACTTCCCAGATCGCCGCCCGACCTTCTTCGGCTTCCAGGCCATTCTCGCCGACGTTGCTGTTGGAGCCGACGCTGACGTACAGCTTGCTGCCATCCTGGCTGGCGATCACGTTTTTAGTCCAGTGATGGTTGAGGCTGCCACCCGGCAAATCGACGACTTTGGTGCCGGCCGCCTTGATCGCGGTCTCCCCAGGTTGATAGGGGAAACGCAGCAACTTGTCGGAGTCCGCCACGTACAGGTCGTTGCCGACCAGAGCCATGCCGAAGGGCGAGTTGAGGTTTTCCAGGAACACCGTGCGCGTTTCGGCGACGCCGTCGTGATCGGCATCGCGCAGCAGGGTGATGCGGTTCGGGCTCGGCACACCTGCGCCCGCGCGGCCCATGACTTTCTCCATGACCCAGCCGCGCACGCCTTTGGCGTCATCGGGCTTGGGCGGTGCATTGGTCTCGGCCACCAGGATGTCGCCGTTGGGCAGCACATAGAGCCAGCGCGGATGCTCCAGGCCCTCGGCGAATGCGGTGACCTGGGTGCCGGCAGCGGCCGTTGGCTTGGCGCCGTCGGGCCAACCGACAGCCGGCGCGATGTTCACGGTGGGGATCAGCGTCTTGTTCGGTTCCGGCAACCTGGGCGAGGGCCCGGTGCCATCGGCTACCTGCAGGGTAGAGCTTTCTCCGCAGGCGGCGAGGGTGCCGGCGAGCATGATCAGTAGGGCGAGTCTGGTTTTGTGCATGGTGTTCTCCTGAATACCTGTAAGGGTAGAGAAGCACATCACCTTGATGGTTCAAGTACAGGGCCAGCTTTAATTGACGCTCCACCCCCAACCCACTAACCTTCGCGGCTTGTTCCAGGTGCTCTGTGGCGCATGCGTCGACAGAGTGAAACAGGGAAGCCGGTGAGTGAGCGCACTTGTACACAGTGCCGCCGCAATTCCGGCGCTGCCCCCGCAACGGTAAATGAGTCAAGACGGTGCTGTTGGCCACTGTATCGCAGGCGATATGGGAAGGCGCGCCGTTGGCATGTCTTTTACAAAAGGCAGGGCGCCACTCATGAGCCCGGAGACCGGCCTGAAACATCCAACAGCATCACGGTGGGCGATGCTTGGCTGTCTGTTGTTCTTTTTTCCTGCCCGCCGTTTTTGTCCAGCCCCAACGGAGAGCTGCCATGACCGATACCCCCGACCGCGACGAACGCCACCTGGCGCGCATGCTGCGCAAAAAAGCCGTGATCGATGAACGCATCGCCAACTCGCCCAATGAATGCGGTTTGCTGCTGGTGCTGACCGGCAACGGCAAGGGCAAAAGCAGTTCGGCCTTCGGCATGTTGGCCCGCGCCATGGGGCATGGCATGCAGTGCGGCGTGGTGCAGTTCATCAAGGGGCGCAACAGTACCGGCGAAGAGTTGTTTTTCCGCCGCTTCCCCGAGCAGGTCCGCTTTCACGTGATGGGCGAAGGCTTCACCTGGGAAACCCAGGATCGTCAGCGCGATATCGCCGCCGCCGAAGCGGCCTGGGCGGTCTCCCGGGCGATGCTCAATGACCCTTCCATCGGCCTGGTCGTGCTCGACGAACTGAACATTGCCCTCAAGCACGGCTACCTTGACCTCGACCAGGTGCTCGGCGACCTGCAGGCGCGCCCGCCGATGCAGCACGTGGTGGTCACCGGCCGTGGCGCCAAGCCTGAGCTGATCGAAATGGGTGACACCGTCACCGAAATGGGGATGCTCAAGCACGCGTTCCAGGCCGGTATCAAGGCACAGAAAGGCGTCGAACTTTGAATCAGCCCCGTCATTGCCCGGCCGTCTTGATCGCCGCACCGGCGTCCGGCCAGGGCAAAACCACCGTCACCGCAGCGTTGGCGCGTTTGCACCGCAACCTGGGGCGCACGGTACGCGTATTCAAATGCGGGCCGGATTTCCTTGACCCGATGATTCACGAGCGCGCCAGCGGCGCGCCGGTGTATCAATTGGATATGTGGATGGTGGGCGAGCAGGAAAGTCGCCGTTTGTTGTGGGAAGCAGCGGGGGAGGCCGACCTGATCCTGATCGAAGGCGTGATGGGCCTGTTCGACGGCACCCCGTCAAGCGCCGACCTGGCGCGGCATTTCGGCGTGCCGGTGCTGGCAGTGATCGACGGCACGGCCATGGCGCAGACCTTTGGCGCCCTCGCGTTGGGCCTGGCGCGCTACCAGCCGGACCTGCCATTCGCCGGCGTACTCGCCAACCGCGTCGGCACGCTGCGCCATGCGCAGTTGCTGGAAGGCAGCCTCACCGAGGGATTGCGCTGGTACGGCGCGCTGTCGCGTGAAACCGGTATCGAATTGCCCAGCCGTCACCTGGGCCTGGTGCAAGCCAGCGAACTCAATGACCTCGACCTGCGTCTGGACGCCGCCGCCCAAGCGTTGGGCAGCAGTTGCGAAGTCGCCGTGCCGCCACCGGTGACATTTGCCGCGCCGCAGGTGATCACCGCCGAGCCGTTGCTCGCCGGGGTACGCATTGCGGTGGCCCGTGACGAAGCCTTCGCGTTTACCTACGGTGCCAGCCTCGACTTGTTGCGCGCGATGGGCGCCGAGTTGCGTTTCTTTTCACCGATCCATGACGGCGCATTGCCTGAAGCCGACAGCCTCTATCTACCCGGCGGTTACCCGGAGCTGCATCACCGGGCCCTGTCGCAAAACACACCGATGCTCGCCGCCATCCGCGCTCATCATGCAGCCGGCAAGCCCTTGCTCGCCGAATGCGGCGGCATGCTGTACCTGCTGGACTCGCTTACCGATGTCGACGGCAACCGCGCCGAACTGCTCGGCCTGCTGCAGGGCGATGCAGTGATGCAAAAGAAATTGGCAGCGCTGGCGCTGCAAAGCGTCGAGTTGCCCGAAGGCACCTTGCGCGGGCACACCTATCACCATTCCCTGACCAGCACCGAATGCGAGCCGATCGCCCGTGGCATGAGCCCCAATGGTGGGCGCGGGGCTGAGGCGGTGTATCGGCAGGGACGGATGACAGCCTCCTACGTGCACTTTTACTTTCCGTCCAATCCGACGGCGGTGGCTGCACTGTTCGCGCCAGGCCCCGACACCGCTATCGGGAGCAAGTCCCCTCCCACAGGGGATTGCATTCCGCAGGTGGGAGGGGGCTTGCCCCCGATGACGCCATGAGCGACAACGCCTTCCCCGAGGCCGACCGCCAAGCCGTCTACCGCGCCATCGCCGAACGCCGTGACATGCGCCACTTCAGCGGTGGCAGCGTCGCGCCTGAGTTATTGCAGCGCCTGCTCCAGGCTGCCCACCAGGCACCCAGCGTCGGCCTGATGCAACCGTGGCGCTTTATCCGTATCAGCGACCGTCAACTTAGGGGCCGCATTCAACAACTGGTCGAAGAAGAGCGCCTGCGCACCGCCGAGGCCCTGGGCGAGCGCTCCGATGACTTCATGAAGCTCAAGGTCGAAGGCATCCACGACTGCGCCGAAGTGCTGGTGGCGGCGCTGATGGACGATCGCGAGCGGCACATCTTCGGCCGTCGCACCTTGCCGGAAATGGACATGGCGTCGTTGTCCTGCGCGATCCAGAACCTGTGGCTGGCGGCCCGCGTCGAGGGGTTGGGCATGGGCTGGGTGTCGCTGTTCGAACCCCAGGCCCTGGCCGACCTGCTGGGTTTGCCGGCGGGCGCCAAACCCCTGGCGGTGCTGTGCCTGGGACCGGTCGCCGAGTTCTATCCGGCACCGATGTTGCAGCTCGAAGGCTGGGCCGAGCCGCGGCCATTGAGTGACATGCTGTACCAAAACCTGTGGGGAGTGAGTCGATGAGTGTGGCCTTGCTGTGTGTTGCCGCAGTAGCGCTGGATGCGCTACTGGGCGAGCCCAGGCGCTGGCATCCGCTGGTGGCGTTCGGCAATTTTGCCGGGCGCATCGAACAGCGTTTCAATTCAGGCGGTCGTGGCTGGCGCAGCCATGGGGTGACCGCGTGGTTTATCGCGGTGGTACCGCTGACCCTGCTGGCCACCGCATTGTCCTGGGCGCCGTACATCGGTTGGGTGCTGGAAATCCTGGCGTTGTACTGCGCCCTGGGCATGCGCAGCCTGGGCGAGCATGTGCTGCCGGTCGCTCAGGCCCTGCGCAGTGATGACCTAGAAGAGGCGCGCCGGCGCGTGAGTTACCTGGTCAGCCGCCAGACCAGCGAGCTGGATCGCACCGAGGTCGCTCGCGCGGCCACCGAGTCGGTGCTGGAAAACGGCAGCGACGCCGTGTTCGCCGCGCTGTTCTGGTTCGTAGTCGCCGGCGTGCCGGGCGTGGTGCTCTATCGCCTGAGCAATACCCTTGATGCCATGTGGGGCTATCGCAACGAACGCTTCGAACGCTTTGGCTGGGCGGCGGCGAAGATCGACGATGGGCTCAACTATATTCCTGCACGGCTGGTGGCCTTGACCTACGCGTTGCTGGGCAAGACTCGCCTGGCGCTCAAATGCTGGCGCACCCAGGGGCCGACCTGGGACAGCCCCAACGCCGGCCCGGTGATGGCCGCTGGCGCCGGTGCGCTGGGCGTCGAACTGGGTGGCGCGGCGATTTATCACGGCGAGGTGCGCCAGCGCCCGCCATTGGGCGAAGGCCCGCCGGCCGACGCTGACGCGATCGACCGAGGCTGGCAACTGGTGCAGCGCGGCGTATGGTTGTGGCTGCTGGTCCTGTGCGCGGGGGCGCAATTTTATGCTTGAACACGGTGGTCGGCTGCGTAAGGCGGCAATTGAATACGGCATCGCGGAGGCGGATTGGCTCGATTTGTCCAGTGGCCTGGCGCCCTGGCCATGGCCGATTCCCGAGATTCCCTTGCGCGCCTGGGCACGGCTACCGGAAGCCGATGACGGCCTGGAAAAAGCCGCCTGCGACTACTATGGCGCGGCTCACGTGCTGCCGGTGCCGGGCTCCCAGGCCGCGATCCAGTTGCTGCCGCGCCTGCGCCGTTCCGGCAAGGTCGGCGTACTGTCGCCGTGCTACGCCGAACACGCCGAAGCCTGGCGTCGTGCCGGTTATGTGGTGCGCGAAGTGCAAGAGCAGGAAGTCGACTTCTTTCTCGACGGCCTCGACGTGCTGGTGGTGGTCAACCCGAATAACCCCACCGGCTTGAGCCTGGCCCCGGAGCGCCTGCTCGACTGGCATACGCGGCTGGCCCAGCGCGGCGGCTGGCTGGTGGTGGACGAAGCCTTCATGGACGTGACGCCGCACTTGAGCCTGGCCAGCCACACCCAGCAAGTCGGCTTGATCGTGCTGCGCTCATTCGGCAAGTTCTTCGGCCTGGCCGGCGTGCGCCTGGGCTTTGTGCTGGCCGAGCGCCGGTTGCTCAAATTGCTCGCCGAACAGGTCGGGCCCTGGGCGGTCAGCGGGCCGACACGGGTACTCGGCCAGGCATGCCTGCGCGACAGCGCTGGGCACGCTCGCCAGCGCACGCGTTGCATCGAGGCCGGCCAGCGCCTGTCTGACCTGCTTGAGCGCCAGGGTTTTCAGCCCCAGGGTGGCTGCGCCTTGTTCCAGTGGTTGATCACCCCGCACGCCGAACGCTTGCACGAATTCATGGCCCAGCGCGGCATTCTGCTGCGCCTGTTCGTTCACGACAGCAGCGTGCGTTTCGGTCTGCCTGACAGCGAGGCCGATTGGCAGCGTCTCGAGACGGCACTGGCCGCCTACAAGGAAGCGACATGACTACGTTGATGGTGCAGGGCACCACCTCCGACGCCGGCAAAAGCACGCTGGTGACTGCGCTGTGTCGCTGGCTGGTGCGCCAGGGGGTTGCAGTGGCGCCGTTCAAGCCACAGAACATGGCGCTCAACAGTGCGGTGACTGCTGAAGGCGGCGAGATCGGCCGCGCTCAGGCGGTACAGGCGCAGGCCGCCAACCTGGCGCCCCACACCGACATGAACCCGGTGCTGCTCAAGCCCAACAGCGACACCGGTTCCCAAGTGATTATCCATGGCCGCGCCGTGACCAGCATGAACGCGGTTGCCTACCACGACTACAAAGCCGTCGCGATGCAGGCGGTGCTGGCTTCCCACACCCGGTTGAGCCAAGCCTATCCGGTGGTGATGGTCGAAGGCGCGGGCTCGCCGGCCGAGATCAACCTGCGCGCCAATGACATCGCCAATATGGGCTTCGCCGAAGCCGTGGATTGTCCGGTGCTGTTGATCGCCGATATCAATCGCGGCGGGGTGTTCGCCCATCTGGTCGGTACGCTGGAATTGTTGTCCCCCAGCGAACAGGCGCGGGTCCGGGGTTTTATCATCAACCGGTTTCGCGGGGATATCGCGCTGCTGCAACCGGGGCTGGATTGGTTGGAGGCGCGTACCGGTAAGCCGGTGGTGGGCGTGTTGCCCTACGTGATGGACCTGCACCTCGAGGCCGAAGATGGCATCGACCAGCGCCAGACCGACAAGGCCGCCCAGGTGCTCAACGTGGTGGTGCCGGTGCTGCCGCGCATCAGCAACCACACGGATTTCGACCCGCTGCGCCTGCATCCCCAGGTGAACCTGCAATTCGTCGGGCCGGGTCAGCCGATCCCGGCCGCCGACCTGATCATCCTGCCGGGGTCGAAAAGTGTACGCAGTGATTTGGCGTACTTGCGTGCCCATGGCTGGGATACCGCCGTGGCGCGGCATTTGCGCTATGGCGGCAAGGTGCTGGGGATTTGTGGTGGCCTGCAGATGCTCGGCGAGCAGGTGCATGACCCGCTCGGCCTGGAAGGGCCCGTCGGCTCCAGCGATGGCCTGGGGCTGCTGGCGTTCAGCACGACGCTTGAGCAAGAGAAGCAATTGCGCAATGTGCGCGGGCGTTTGTTGCTGGAGGATGCCGAGGTCAGCGGGTATGAGATCCATGCGGGGGTGACGTCCGGCCCGGCGCTGGAGAATGCCGCCGTGCGGCTCGACGACGGGCGCAGTGATGGCGCGCAGAGTGCAGACGGGCAGATTCTCGGTACTTATCTGCACGGGCTGTTCGAGACACCGGCGGCGTGCAGTGCTTTGTTGCGCTGGGCGGGGTTGCAGGACGTGCAGGCAGTCGACTATCACGCCCTGCGTGAGCGGGATATCGAGCGCTTGGCGGATCTGGTGGAAAACCATCTGGACACTGAATTGTTGCGTCGATTGTGCGGAATCTGACGTCGGCTGACTGGAAAAGGATTGGCTCATGCATCAATTGATTCTCGGCGGCGCCCGTTCGGGCAAAAGCCGTCTGGCTGAAAAACTCGCCGGCGCCAGCGGTTTACCGGTGACGTATATCGCCACCAGCCAGCCGCTGGACGGTGAGATGAACCAGCGCGTTGCCCTGCACCGTGCGCGTCGCCCCGACCACTGGGGCCTGATCGAAGAGCCCATCGAACTGGCGCGGGTGTTGCGCGACAACGCCGCTGCCGAGCGTTGCCTGCTGGTGGACTGCCTGACCCTGTGGCTGACCAATCTGCTGATGTTGGAAGATCCCGAGCGCCTTGCTTCGGAGCGCGACCAGTTGCTCGATACCCTGGCTGCACTGCCGGGGCAGATCATTTTTGTCAGCAACGAGACCGGACTGGGTGTCGTGCCGCTGGGCGAATTGACTCGCCGTTATGTGGATGAAGCCGGTTGGCTGCATCAAGCCTTGGCCGAACGGTGTCAGCGCGTAGTGCTGACGGTTGCCGGCCTGCCCCTGACTTTGAAAGGTACTGCGTTATGACGGATTTCTGGTGGCTCAACCCCTGCAAGGCCATCGACGCCGCTGCGCAAGCACAGGCGTTGGCGCGTCAGCAGCAGTTGACCAAACCCGCCGGTTCGCTCGGCCAGTTGGAAGCACTGGCAGTGCAGTTGGCCGGGTTGCAGGGCCGGGTCAAACCGTCGGTGGAGCAGCTGTGGATTGCGATTTTTGCCGGCGACCATGGCGTGGTCGCCGAAGGTGTGTCGGCGTTTCCCCAGGCCGTGACCGGGCAGATGCTGCACAATTTTGTCAGCGGTGGCGCGGCCATCAGCGTATTGGCTCGCCAGCTGGATGCGCAGTTGGAAGTGGTTGACCTCGGCACGGTCACGCCCTCCCTGGATCTACCCGGCGTGCGTCACCTGAATATCGGCGCGGGCACGGCCAACTTTGTCCACGGCCCGGCGATGACCCAGGTGCAGGGGCGCCAGGCCTTGCAGGCCGGCCGAGACAGCGCACGCCGCGCTTTGGAGCACGGCGCACAGCTGTTTATCGGTGGTGAAATGGGCATTGGCAACACCACCGCCGCCAGCGCGTTGGCGTGTGCGCTGCTCGATTGCCCGGTGAGTGACCTGACCGGTCCGGGCACGGGGCTGAATGCCCAAGGCGTCAGCCACAAGGTGGCAGTCATCGAGCGCGCGCTGAGCTTGCACGCGGCCCAGCGTGGCGACGCGTTGCAGACGCTGTTCAACCTGGGGGGCTTTGAAATTGCCGCGTTGGTCGGTGCCTACCTGGCCTGCGCCCAGGCAGGCATCGTGGTGCTGGTGGACGGGTTTATCTGCAGCGTCGCCGCGCTGGTGGCCACGCGCTTGAATCCGGCCTGCCGCGACTGGCTGGTGTTCGGCCATCGTGGTGCCGAACCGGGCCATCGTCACGTGCTGCACAGTCTCGACGCACAGCCGCTGCTGGACCTGGGCTTGCGCCTGGGCGAAGGCAGCGGTGCGGCGCTGGCGGTGCCGTTGCTGCGCCTGGCCTGTGCGTTGCACGGCCAGATGGCGACGTTCGCCGAAGCCGCCGTGGCGGATCGCCCTGCATGACCTTGCACCTGGACCTGCTGCGCCACGGTGAAACCGAGCTGGGCGGCGGCCTGCGCGGCAGCCTGGATGATGCCTTAACGGCCAGGGGCTGGGAGCAGATGCGCGCGGCTGTGCTGGGGCAGGGGCCGTGGGACCGGCTGATCAGTTCGCCATTGCAACGCTGCGCGCGTTTTGCGCAGGAATTGGGCGAACGTCTCAACCTTCCAGTCAGTCTGGAAAAAGACCTGCAAGAGCTGCACTTCGGCGCCTGGGAAGGGCAGAGCGCGGCGGCGTTGATGGAAACCGACGCTGAGGGTTTGGGCTTGTTCTGGGCCGATCCCTACCGCTTTACGCCGCCAGAAGGCGAGCCGGTGGAGGCGTTTTCCGAACGGGTGCTGGGCGCCGTCTTACGTCTACAGCAGACCTATACCGGTGAGCGCGTGCTGTTGATCAGCCACGGTGGCGTCATGCGCCTGTTACTGGCGCGTGCGCGCGGTTTGCCGCGTGAGCACTTGCTGAATGTCGAAGTCGGCTACGGTGGGCTGTTCAGCCTGCAAGTGGCCACCGATGGCACGTTGAAGGAAGGGGCCTGAACATGCTGCCATTCTGGATCGCCCTGCAGTTCCTGAGCAGTCTGCCAATACGCCTGCCAGGCATGCCGCAACCTCAGGAACTGGGGCGTTCGTTGCTGTTTTATCCGGTGGTGGGTTTGCTGTTTGGCCTGCTGCTATGGGGTCTGAACAGCCTGTTGATGGGCGTGCCACTGTTGCTGCACGCCGCGCTGCTATTGACCGCCTGGGTGCTGCTCAGCGGCGGCCTGCACCTGGACGGCCTGGCGGACAGTGCTGACGCCTGGCTCGGCGGCTTCGGCGACCGCGAACGCACCCTCAGCATCATGAAGGACCCGCGCAGCGGGCCGATTGCCGTGGTCACCCTGGGCCTGGTGTTGCTGCTCAAATTCACCGCGCTGGTGGCCTTGATCGAGCAGCATAATGGCGCCGCGCTGATTCTCGCGCCATTGATCGGCCGGGCTTCGATGCTGGCGCTGTTTCTCACCACGCGCTATGTGCGTGCGGGGGGATTGGGCCAGGCGTTGTCGGATCATTTACCGAGGATTGTCGGCCAGCAGGTGCTGATCCTCAGCGGACTGGCCTGCATCCTGATCGGCGGTTTCAGCGGTGGGATAGCGGTACTGCTCGCGGCGGGCTGTTTTATCGGCTTGCGCCATATAATGATCAGGCGTCTGGGTGGTACGACCGGCGATACCGCCGGCGCCCTGCTGGAACTGCTCGAAGCGGCCGTGCTGATCGGGCTGGCGCTGTAACACTCCCTTGCATTTGCTTAACTCCGGGTATATACACGCTCTATGCTTGCTTCCCAATGCTTGTGCACCAACCTGCGACGCGCCGCCCGTGGCGTCAGCCGGTATTACGACGGCGCCCTCGACGGCTTCGGGATCAACGTTGCCCAGTATTCCTTGCTGAGCAACCTGCAACGTCTCGATCAGCCGAGCATTTCCAGCCTGGCAGAAGCCATGGGCCTGGACCGCAGCACCTTGGGGCGCAATCTGCGCGTACTGGAAGGTGACGGCCTGGTCCGGTTGGTCGAAGGCGATGACCTGCGCAACCGCTTGGTGGAGTTGACCGAGGCCGGTCAGCAGCGGTTGGCTGCGGCCTTGCCGGCATGGGAAGCGGCGCAACAGAAATTGATCGATCAACTAGGCGCCGAAAAGCGCGAAACGTTGTTGGCCTTGCTGGATGAACTCGCCTGAACGGCGGTTCGTTCGACTATAAGCGGGTATATACCCGCGAGCGGAGAATAAGAAATGACCTCGATGTGGCGCACCAGTGGCTGGGTTCTTGTGGGGAGTGCGCTGATCCTGGCGTTGTCGTTGGGCGTGCGGCACGGCTTTGGCCTGTTCCTGGCACCGATGAGCAGCGAATTTGGCTGGGGGCGCGAGACGTTCGCCTTTGCCATTGCCTTGCAGAACCTGATCTGGGGCCTGGCGCAGCCGTTCACCGGGGCCCTGGCTGACCGTTTCGGCGCGACCAAGGCGGTGTTCGTCGGCGGCGTGTTGTACGCCGTGGGCCTAGTGCTGATGGGCATGTCGGACTCTGCGTGGTCATTGTCGCTGAGCGCGGGGTTGCTGATCGGCATTGGCCTGTCCGGCACGTCGTTTTCAGTGATCCTCGGTGTGGTCGGCCGCGCCGTACCAGCGGAAAAACGCAGCATGGCCATGGGCATCGCCAGCGCCGCCGGCTCCTTTGGCCAGTTCGCCATGGTGCCAGGGACTCTCGGCTTGATCGGGTGGCTGGGCTGGTCTGCGGCGCTGCTGGCGTTGGGCTTGATGGTCGCGCTGATCCTGCCGCTGGTGGCCATGCTCAAGGACCGGCCGCTGCCGACCACGGTCGGTCAGCAAACCCTGCGCGAAGCGTTGAAGGAGGCGTGCTCCCATTCCGGGTTCTGGCTGCTGTCCTTCGGCTTTTTCGTCTGCGGTTTCCAGGTGGTGTTTATCGGCGTGCATTTACCGGCGTATCTGGTGGACCAGCATCTGCCGGCTACGGCTGGCACCACGGTGCTGGCGTTGATCGGGCTGTTCAATGTGTTCGGCACCTACACGGCCGGCTGGCTGGGTGGGCGCATGTCCAAGCCGCGTTTGCTCACCGGCTTGTACCTGTTGCGCGCGGTGGTGATCGTGTTGTTCCTGTGGGCGCCGGTCACCGAAGTCACGGCTTACCTGTTTGGCATGGCAATGGGGTTCCTGTGGCTGTCTACCGTGCCGCTGACCAACGGCACTGTTGCGACCTTGTTCGGGGTGCGCAACCTCTCGATGTTGGGCGGAATTGTGTTCCTGTTCCATCAACTCGGTTCGTTCCTCGGTGGCTGGTTGGGTGGGGTGGTCTATGATCGAACCGGTAACTACGATTTGATCTGGCAGGTGGCGATTCTGCTCAGCCTGCTCGCGGCGGCCCTGAACTGGCCAGTGCGTGAACGGCCAGTGGCGCGCGTGCAGGCGCAAATGGAGGCGGCATGAGTGCAGCACTGCGGTGCATGGCCCTGGTGGCAGGGCTGGTGTTGTTGCTGTTGGCCTGGTGGGGCTGGCAGCGTGGCGGCCTGGCGTTGATGCAGTTGGGCATGGCGATCTGTTAAGTTCTATGTCTGAACCCATGCAAGGACTTTTCCCATGTTGATGCGCTGGCTCGCTGTACCCATCCTGATGGCTGCTGGCAGCGTGGCCCTGGCGGCCAGTTGCCCGCCGTTGCTGGAGGGCCAATTGCCCAAGCTGCGGGCCAAGGAATCCATTGACCTGTGCGAGCGTTTCGCGGGTAAGCCCCTGGTCATCGTCAACACGGCGAGCTTCTGCGGCTTCGCCCCGCAATTCAAAGGCCTCGAAGCGTTGTACCAGCGCTATAAGGGCCAGGGCCTGGAGGTGATTGGCGTGCCGTCCGACGACTTCAAGCAGGAAGCCAAGACCGGCGAAGAAACCGCCAAGGTCTGCTACGTGAACTACGGCGTGACCTTCACCATGACCGAACCGCAGAAGGTCAAGGGACCGGACGCGGTCAATTTGTTCAAAGTGCTGGCGCAACAGACCGACGCGCCGCCGAAGTGGAACTTCTACAAGTACGTGGTGGATCGCCAGGGCAACGTCATCGCCAATTTTTCCAGCCTGACCAAGCCTGACAGTCCTGAGTTGATCGAAGCAGTGGAAAAGGCGTTGGCGTCCAAACCCTGATCGCCGCCCATTGAAAAGCCCCGCCTCCTGTACAGGAGAGCGGGGCTTTTTTATACCGCAACGAATCAGAAGCGGTAGGTCATGCCCAGGCCGAAACCGTTGGCACTGTTTTCATACTTGGCGTTGTAGCTGGCCAATTGGTTGGAGCGCGCAACCTTGACGTCCTCTTCCTTCAGGTAGGAGTAGGCCACGTCGATGGTCATGTTCGGCATGACCTCGTAGCCCAGGCCCAGACTGAAGATGGTGCGGTCGCCGGTAGGAATGCGCGGCGAGCGGTCAGTGTTGTTGGTCGGCGACTGATCGAACGTCAGGCCGGTACGCAGCACCACTTGCTTGGTCAGCTGGTATGAAGTACCCAGGGCGTAAGCCCAGGTGTCGTGCCAGTTCTGGTCTTCCTTGATGGTGCTTACCAATGCTGGGGCCAGTGCGCCACCGGTTGCGCCGGTGACACCGTCGTTCTTGACGGTGATGTCTTTCAGGCGGCTCCAGCGGGTCCAGGTTGCACCGGCATAGAGTTTCCACGCGTCGGTCAGGTCCTGGGTCACCGACAGGTCGTAGGACTCAGGCGTATCGATCTTCAGCGAAGCGTCGTAACGGTTGCTGCGCAGGAACGGAGAGGTCGCGGTCGGCGCGGTGACTTCGGTGTGGCCCTCCAGCTTGTAGCTGACCTTGGAGTGATAGGTCAGGCCGACGCGGGTGGTATCGGTGGCTTGTACCAGCACGCCGACGTTGAAACCCAGCGCGGTGTCGTCACCCTTGATCTTGATATTGGTGTCCGGCGCGGCAGGGTTCAGCGTGATGTCCGATTCCAGGGTACCGCCAATGCGGTTGATGGTCGGGCCGAAGCCGACGGACACGCGATCGTTGAAGGCGTAGCTGACCGTTGGTTGCAAGGTGATGACTTTCACTTCGCTCTTGCTGCCAAAGCCACGGCCCTGGAAGCCGCTTTCGTAGTCGGTTATCAGGCCGAACGGCGCATACACGCCAAAGCCGACAGCCCACTGGTCGTTGAGCTTATTGGTGTAGAAACCAAAAGGTACGGCGGTGAACGGCACCATGTCGCCTTTGTTGCTGCCGCGAGAGCGACCGCTTGTGTCGCTGAGATCGGTAGAGGCATCGATGGCTGCGACACCGCCGGTGATCTGCTGGCCGTTCAGGCGAGCCATACCGGCAGGGTTACCGTAGACAGTGCTTGCGTCATCGGCAGAAGAGGAGCGACCTGCGAAGCCAGTACCCATTCCGCTGACACTCTGTTCGTTCAGGGCGAAGCCGCTGGCGAACAGTTGGGAGGAGGCCATGGCAACGGCGAGGCTAAGTGTGGTCTTGAGCATTACTTTTTTCATTATTAGAACTCCGTGTGATCACCGCTGCGGAAAGTATCAATAAATTTAACATCGCGCTATAGGCTGTAATGCAGGAGATAGAGCGGTTTTGTAGGACAATCCGACCAGATTTCCGGTTTTTTGGCGAATCTTGCAATTTGCCCGGTCAGCAGGCCACCTGTTTCATTGGGCTGACACAGCTTTGCCAGGCCTGTGAGAAATCTCGCAGGCGGCCTTGAGGGTGAAATATTTCTTTCCAGATACGTGCCATCGCCAATACATCGCCGGGCGCGGGCAGGGCAGGACGGTGTTGTTCCACCAGCAACCAGGCGATTGCCGTGGCGTAACGCAGGTTCACCGTCAGTTCCAACTGGGGCGCACTGAGGAATGCATGTTGGCTGGCCAATCCGCGCACCAGGCTCGCACGTTCAGGGTCGAGTGCCAGGTAGGTATCCCAGAGGGCGCGATGACGTGGTTCGGTGATGCTGTAGAGGCCATGGCCGCGTCGATCATGCAGGGCCGAGCCCAGTTCCGACTGGCTGGCGGCGATGCCCAGCAGCAGGGCTTCGGCGGTCGGGTTATGGCGGCCGAGGTACAGCAAGGTCGGCCTGATCACATAACGACACAATTCGCTGGCGGCAATACCCATACAAACCTCAGTCCGTGGGAATGAATGACGAGCCTGAGAGGAGGGCTTGGCAGCGGTGGATCGGATCTCAGGCCCGTCGCAAGCGGATCATGCCGCTTGAGTTGAAGTGTAGTGTCATATTCATCCTGTAAAGGACTGTTTTTAAAACATCTTCTTTATCCGGTTATAACGTTTATATCTATTCGTGCTTAGTAAAAAATTCCGCGAGCAAATTCCAGGCAATAAAAAACCCTGTTTTTCAGACAGGGTTTTTGTGTTTCAGCGACTCGGGTCGATCAGGCAATCAGTGCCTGACGGGTACGCTCGATCACGGCCTGCAGCGGTTCTGCGCTGGAGTATTGATCGGGGTACAGGCGTTCGCTGTGACGTGCGATGCCGTGTTCGTTGACCAGGGTGAAGCTGAAGCAGCCTTTGCGAGCGGCCATGATCAGGCAGTTCATTGGGGCAAAAGCGTTGGTGAGGGTGCGGATGGCATCCTGAGTGTGGATTTGAGCGTTCATATTATTGGTGTTCCTACAAATGACACGGATAAGAACCGTGCAACGTTAAAACGTTCCAGAAACGCTGATCACCATTGATCAAACGAAAGAACCTAGTCTGGAACAAAGCAGCCAGTTTGAAGCGCTATTGAATTAGGCGCGCTTGGGCTGGCAGGTAGGTACTTAGGAGGGCAGGCAACACAACAGGGGCAAAGGTTCTGGGCCCAGGGTGAAGATCCTGATCAATTTGCAGGTTGGTTCGGTCAGAGTATGCAGACTTCGCGGCACCCTTTGCTTGTTCAAAGGCAGTGTCGTCGCAAGTGATACCTGGAAACCATCGAGGTGGTCGATCCCATGAAGTTCTAGGGATATGTCGACCAGAATTGACTTTCAGCTTGGTACTAACGCTGCGGATAGTAACGGATCGAAACAAGGAAAGGAAGTGGCTTGGCAAAAAAACCATCAGCCGTCCACTGCCCAGCTTCCCGGCAGTAACATTTCCCGAGTGTGTCGGATCAAAAAATGCCAGCGATATAACCGTTGGCTGGGTACTTGTGCACATTAGTCGCAGCGTCGGTAACTTCCCTGGCGACAGCCCGCAAGCCTGCTCGTTTGCCTGCAATCAAAATTTAAGTCAATGAAAAATCTGGCTTTTTTTTATTGGTGAAAAAATCGTCAGTTTGACTGCGGCCCCCATGCCATGGGCCTTTGCGCGAGTTAAAGGCGGGTTGTCCACTGAGTTATCCACAGCTTCTGTGGATTGTCCCAAGCGCTTGCTCTAGAACGGGCGTGCCGGGTTTTTTCAGCTTTACCTGTACGAAAAAAAGAGTAGAGTGGCGCGCCTTCCGTCCTGTCCCACAGTGCTTTATGAAGTTTCGCTCAGTATCACCTTCTGTTACCGACAATCCCCAGACTGTTACCGTGCCCAAGCGCTTTTCTTTGAAAGTCGCCTTGTGGCTCCTCGACAGCCCGCGCCTGGGACAAAGTACCAACGTCAAGCACCTGGCTGGCCGCCTGCTCAAGCAGCCTGCCCGCGAAGGCGTGGTGGCCGCGCAGAGCCGCCTGGGCCAATTGATGTGCCGTGAATGCGAAAATGCCCGCGACCGACGCATCGGCCAGGACCTGTTGCGTTCGGCGGCCCGCGCCGGCGACCGTCGCGCCCAGCGCGAACTGGGCCAGGTCGAAGACTGAGCTGTCCTCCCGGGCATTGCTTAGTTAACCTTGCTCTTTTTTGGTGATGGCAGAAATGGCTATGGTTTTCGACTGGACCAGTGTCGCCCTGGGGCTTGCTGGCGCCGCGCTGCCGTTATTGGCGTTGTGCTGGCAGATTCAACGACGGCTGACCGCGCGCACCACCGGCTGGGAACTGCTGGAAGAGCGCTTGGCGACCGCGCAATTGGCCCAGGAAGGGCTTGCTGCCCAACTGGACGCCAGCCGCGACGAGATCAGCGATCTGAGCCACGCCAATGCCGCCAAGCAGGCCGACCTGGCTGCGGTGCGCCGCGAAGTCGAGCTGTTGCAGATCGACCGCGATAACGCCCGCGACGCCGCCCATGCCTGGAACCTGGACCGCAGCGCCAAGGAAACCGAGCTGCGCCGGCTTGACGCCTTAGCCGCCGCCTTGCGCGCCGAGCTGCGTGAACAGCAGGACAGCCATCAACAACGCCTCGCCGATCTGCAGGGTTCCCGGGACGAGCTGCGCGCGCAGTTCGCCGAATTGGCCGGGAAGATTTTCGATGAGCGTGAGCAACGCTTTGCCGAAACCAGCCAGGAGCGCCTGGGGCAGCTACTGGACCCGCTCAAGGAGCGCATCCAATCCTTCGAGAAGCGCGTTGAAGAAAGCTACCAGAACGAAGCCCGCGAGCGCTTTTCCCTGGCCAAAGAGCTGGAGCGCCTGCAGCAATTGAACCTGCGCCTGTCGGACGAAGCCACTAACCTGACCCGTGCCCTCAAAGGCCAGAAAACCCAGGGTAACTGGGGCGAGCTGATCCTCGAGCGGGTGCTGGAGCATGCGGGCCTGGAGAAAGGCCGCGAATACCAGACCCAGGTCAGCCTCAAAGGCCCGGATGGCGAACGCTTCCAGCCCGACGTGTTGATCATGTTGCCGGGCGACAAACAGGTAGTGGTGGACTCCAAGGTCAGCCTGACCGCCTATCAGCAGTACGTTGCTGCGGATGACGAAGTGATTGGCCAGGCGGCGTTGAAGCAGCATGTGCTGTCCTTGCGCAATCACGTCAAAGGTTTGGCCGGCAAGGATTACAAGCGCCTGGAAGGTTTGCACAGTCTGGATTTCGTGCTGCTGTTCGTGCCGATTGAGGCAGCGTTTTCCGCGGCGCTGCAAGCCGAGCCGAACCTGTTCCAGGAAGCCTTCGACCGTCATATCGTGATTGTCAGCCCCACCACCTTGCTCGCCACCCTGCGGGTGATCGACAGCCTGTGGAAGCAGGAACGCCAGAGCCAGAACGCCCGGGAAATCGCCGAGCGCGCCGGTTGGCTGTACGACAAGTTCGTGTTGTTTATCCAGGATCTGGACGAAGTGGGTAACCGCTTGCAGCAGCTGGACAAGGCTTACAGCGCGGCGCGTAACAAGCTGACCGATGGACGTGGGAATCTGGTCAGCCGCACCGAGCAACTGCGCCTGCTGGGCGCGCGTGCCAGCAAAAGCCTGCCGGCGGATTTGCTCGAACGCGCGATGACCGATTCGGATGGCGTAGCGCATTCCCCTGAATAAACATGATCAAAATGTGGGAGGGGGCAAGCCCTAATGCCAGTCATTTAAGGCTTTTTGTAGGAGCGAGGCGGGCGGCTAGCCCTTGCTCGCGAAAAACTCACAGGCACCGCGTTTATTCAGGAAGCACGCGTTATCGTTGACGTTTTTCGCGAGCAAGCTCGCTCCTACAGACGGCGGTGTACGCTTAACTGACTGGCATTAGGGGCTTGCCCCCGATTGCGGTGGGTCAGCCGAAACATCTATGACTGACACTCCCTCATTGGGGCATAGGTATCTACACATTTTTGTAGCAGCAGCCTACGCTAACCACGATGCGAAGCGAGCCGCTCTTGATCTTGCTCTTGATCTAGGCGCCCCGTTAAACCACGCTGGCCGTAATCCGATATTGATTTGGGGGGTAAACCGGCAGGGATGCCGGTTTAGCCGCCCCGCGCCATGGATGGCGCGTGGCGGCGGCCCCCCAAATCACTGTCGGATTACGGGCACACCGAGCCTAGGCGAGGTGCCGAGTGGTGGGGCAAGAGCGTTTTGCTTACTTTTGCGCTTTTCAAAAGTGAGACGCCGTAAGGGCGGAACCCATAGCAGCCGTTACCGCAGCAACGGATATGTACTCGCTCTGATCCAGCATCTTGGTCAGCTGTCAGGCCGCCATCGGGAGCAAGCCCCCTCCCACATTTTTTATCGAGTACATCCCGCCTACAGAGGCAGGTGCCTACTTAGCAGCGCCCGCAATGCCGCCGGCTTCACTGGCTTGGCCAGGTAATCCAGCCCCGCTCCATGCACCTGCGCCACCATTTCCGGGCGCCCGTCTGCACTGATCACCACGCCGGGAATCGGCTCGGCCAATTGCGCCCGCAGCCAACTCATCAGTTCGGTGCCGGTTTCGCCGTGGTCCAGGTGATAATCCACCAGCGCCAGTTGCGGGCGCATGCCTTCGGCCAACAGGGCCGCGCACTCGGCCTGGCCGGTAGCGGTCCAGACTTCGCAGCCCCAGCGCGTAAGCAGGCTGCGCATGCCGATCAGGATACTTTCCTCGTTGTCCACACACAGCACCCGTGCGCCGCTCAAGGGCACACCGTTTTCTACGGTGGCCTTCGGCTGCGGGCTGACCTGGCTGCGCGCCAGCGGCACACGCACGCTGAACACGCTGCCTTTGCCCGGCCATGAGCGTACGTTCAGGCGGTGGCCCAGCACGCGGCACAGGCCGTCGGCGATCGCCAAGCCCAGGCCCAGGCCTTTTTCGGCGCGGGTCTGGTGGCTGTCGAGGCGCTTGAACTCTTCGAAAATCACTTTCTGTTTATCCGGCGGGATGCCAGGGCCACGGTCCCAGACCTCCAGGCACAAATGGCCCTGGCGCCGACGCACGCCCAGCAGCACCGGGCCATCGGCATAGCGGAAGGCGTTGGTCAGGAAATTCTGCAGGATTCGTCGTAACAATTTGATGTCGCTGTCCACCCGCAGGCGACTGCCGCGCAAACGGAAGCGCAAGCCCTGTTCATGGGCGAGTGCCTTGAATTCGGCGCCCAGGGTGTCGAATAACTCGTTGAGGACAAACGGCTGGCGTTGGGGATTGATCTTGCCGTTTTCCAGGCGCGAGATATCCAGCAAGTCGCTGATCAAGTCCTCGGCCGAGCGCAGTGAACTGTCCAGGTGCTGCACCAGTTGCCGGGCCTCGCTCGAGAGGCCTTCATGCTGGTGGGAGAGGGCGGCGGAGAACAGCCGCGCGGCGTTCAACGGTTGCATCAGGTCATGGCTGACGGCCGCCAGAAAACGGGTCTTCGACTGGCTGGCGGACTCGGCCACGCCCTTGGCCTCGGTCAGCGCGACGTTGAGTTGCGACAGTTCATGGGTGCGCTCGGTCACCCGTTGTTCCAGGCCTTCATTGGCCTCGGTCAGCGCTTGTGCGGCTTCGCGGAACGCGGTGATGTCGGTGAAACTCATGACGAAACCGCCACCGGGCATCGGATTGCCGATCAGCTCGATCACGCGTCCGTTGGGGAACAAGCGCTCGGAGGTATGCGCACGGCCCTGGCGCATCCAGTGCAGGCGTCGCGCCACATGCACTTGGGCTTCACCGGGGCCACACAGGCCGCGCTCGGCGTTGTAGCGAATAATGTCGGCAATCGGCCGGCCGACACTGATCAAGCCGTCGGGGTAGTTGAACAGCTCCAGGTAGCGTCGGTTCCAGGCCACCAGCTTGAGCGACTGGTCGACCACGCTGATGCCCTGGGTGATGTTCTCGATCGCGCCTTGCAGCAGGGCGCGGTTGAACTGCAGCACCTCGGACGCTTCGTCGGCGATGCGTACTACGTCCTCCAGCTGCATTTCCCGCCCTTCAATCGCCGCTTTCACCACTGCTCGCGTCGAGGATGCACCGAGCACGCCCGCCAGCAAGCGCTCGGTGTGGGCGATCCAGTCGTTGTCGGCATTCTGATTGGGGTTGAAGCCTTTGCCCTGGCGATAGGCGAAACGGATAAAGCTCTGCTGGGCCCGTTCTTCGCCGACAAAGCGCGCGGACAGGCTGAGCAGGTCGCTGATCTGTACCGACAACATGGAACGGGTGCTGGTGCGCTGGCTGGTTTCCTGGCCGATGAAGCGGCCGGCCTGCCAATGCTCGGACACCCGCGTGCGCGACAGCATCGACACCCACACGAACAGCGTGAAATTACCGGCAAGCGAGAATACGGTGCCCAAGGTCAGTGAGGTCACGGAAAGCCCGAACGGGTGCGAGTGCATCCAGGTCAGGCCGGGGAAAAGGCTCAGCGACCAGCCCAGGCTTTTCGCGGTAACCGGTAGGACCAGGGTGTAGAACCACAGGAAGGTACCCGCCGCCAAGCCCGCAAAAACCCCGCGCCGGTTGGCCTGCTTCCAGTAGAGCGCGCCGAGCATCGCCGGTGCCAGCTGGGTCACGGCGGCAAAGGCGATCTGGCCGATGGTCGCCAGGCTTGCGGTGGAGCCCAGCAGCCGGTAACTCACATAGGCCAGCAACAGGATGATCACGATGCTGACCCGGCGCACCGACAGCATCCAATGGCGGAACACTTCAAAGGGCCGTTCGGCGCTGGAGCGGCGCAACAGCCAGGGCAGCAGCATGTCGTTGGAGACCATGGTCGACAAGGCGATGCTGGCCACGATCACCATGCCGGTGGCCGCCGAGGCACCGCCGATGAACGCGAGTACCGCGAGGGCCGGGTGAGCTTCGGCCATCGGCAGGCTGATCACGTAGGAGTCCGGCAGCACCGAACCGGGCAACAGCATCTTGCCGCCCAGAGCGATGGGCACCACGAACAGCGCGGCGAGGATCAAATACGCCGGGAACACCCATTTGGCCAGGCGCAAATCCTGCGGGTCGATATTCTCCACTACCGTCACATGAAATTGCCGGGGCAGGCAGATGATCGCCATCATCGCGACGCCGGTCTGCACCACCATCGACGGCCAATTGATGGTCTCTTTCCAATATTCCTCCAGGCGCGGTGCAAGCATCGCCTGGCTGAACAGATCGCCGAAACCGTCGTACAGCCCGTAGGTCACAAACGCACCGACCGCCAGAAACGCGAACAGCTTGACCAAGGATTCAAAGGCAATCGCCAGCACCATGCCCCGGTGGTGTTCGGTGGCGTCGAGGTTGCGCGTACCAAACACGATGGTGAACAGCGCCAGCACCAGCGACACAATCAGCGCGGTGTCCTGGGCCCGGGTGCCCGTGGTGTCGGGCCCGGAGCCGATCAACAGGTTCACGCCGAGCACGATGCCCTTGAGCTGCAGGGCGATATAGGGCAATACGCCAACCAGGCAGATCAACGCGACCACGACCGCCAGGGATTGGGATTTGCCGTAGCGCGCGGCGATAAAGTCGGCGATGGAGGTGATGTTTTCCTGCTTGCTGATCAGAATCATCTTCTGCAGCACCCAGGGCGCCAGCACCAGCAGCAGCACCGGCCCCAGGTAGATCGGCAAGAACGCCCAGAGCTGTTCGGCAGCCTGGCCTACGGCGCCGAAGAAGGTCCAGCTGGTGCAATACACGGCGAGCGACAGGCTATAGACCCATGCACGCACGCGCGGCGGCAGCGGCGCATGGCGACGGTCACCGTAAAAGGCGATGGCGAACATGATGGCCATATAGGCCAGGGCAACGGCGGCGATCAGCCCGCTGGACAGCGTCATGGTAACTCCGAGCATAGGAACACCGGGCATTCCGGGCCCGGTTGGACAGTCTCGCATGATGCCCGGGGTTAGTCAGTGTCGACCAAGGTCGTGTGAGGGCGAATGTCGCAGGTGTGTTCAGCGAGGGGGCAGGGTTTTCTGGCGCAGGATGTAAATCGTCACCAGCACCGCGCTGGTCAGCATGAAGCCGCGTGCCCACGGCAATGGCACCAGGTAGCAGGAAATGGCGATGCTCAGCCACATCAAGCCGATGGCGTAGACCTTGCCCTTGAGCGGGATACCGTTACCGTCGAGGTAATCACGAATCCAGGGGCCCAGGCGCGGGTGGTCCACCAGCCAGTGGTAGAAACGCGGGGAGCTTCGAGCGAAGCAGGCGGCAGCCAGCAGGAGAAAGGGTGTAGTCGGCAATACTGGCAGGAAAATGCCGATCACCCCGAGCGCTACGCTCAGCCAGCCGATGGCCAGCAGCGCGTAACGCAGGAGTGGCGAACGCTTGCCCATGGGGTCCACGGGCAAGCGACTCAGTGATGACGTGGCTTGAGGATCGCCGGTTTTTCGTCAGGCGCGTTGCACAGCAGGTACAGCGCGGTGAGGGCTTCGGGGATCTGCACGATCATATCGTCCATCAGGTTGGCGTCGGCGGCGATATCGGAAAACTCCGGCTGGTCGTCGAACAGGCCCGAACCGACCATGATCGGCAGCAGCATTTCGCTGACTTCTTCCTCGGCGGTTTCGAACCAGGCGGCTTCGCGCAGGAATACGCCTTCCATGAAACCGATGCACCAGCCGCGAAGGTCGGAGTCGTCCGGGTCTTCACCCAGGTCCAGCTCGCAAGGCAGCTCGAATTCTTCATCGGAGGCCAGTTGGCGACCGATGTGGGCCTTGAGGGCCAGCAGGGTGGCTTCGATTTCTTCGCGCTGGGCGTCGTCGGCGTAGTGAGGCTCTTCGGCGAACAGCGCGTCGATCCATTCACGCTCGGGCACGTCTTCGGAGCAGATCGACAGGGCGGTCAGGTAGCCGTGGGCGGCCACGTAGTCCAGCGCCTCGTCATGCAGCTCATCGGCGTCGAGGAAGGCTTGCAGGCGGGTTAGTTGCTCAGCGAAGGACATTGAAGGGCTACCTTGGGAATAAACGATGCTGAATTCTAGGCTTTCTTGAGCGCCCAGGCCAGCCGCACGGCATTTTTGCGCGGTTTTAGACAGAGGCGGTCTATTCGTCAGTCGCGCCCTTTGCCGGTGAACGCTCGGGTATACTGCCGCGTTTTGTGATGCCCCTGCAGGCCACGCAGCACTCCGGGAAAACTTCGCTTACGGATTATTTTCCATGAAAGCGGGTTTTTTCGGCCAGCCTGTACAGAGGGATTTGCGCACCATTTTGGAGTTTTACATGCTCGAGCAGGCTCAACGCGTCCTCAAGGACATCTTCGGCTACGACAGTTTTCGTGGCCGCCAGGGTGCGATCATTGAGCGCGTGGCCAATGGCGGCGATGCCCTGGTCCTGATGCCGACCGGTGGCGGCAAATCGTTGTGCTTCCAGGTGCCGGCGCTGTTGCGCAATGGCCTGGCTGTGGTGGTGTCGCCGCTGATCGCATTGATGGACGATCAGGTCGCCACCCTGGAAGAACTCGGCGTCGCCGCCGCTGCCTTGAACTCCACCCTGAGTGCCGAGCAGCAGCGCGACCTGGCTGCGCGGATCAAGCGCGGCGAAGTGAAGATGCTTTACTTGGCACCGGAGCGGCTGGTGCAGCCGCGCATGCTGGCGTTCTTGCAGAGCCTGGAAATTGCCCTGTTCGCCATCGACGAAGCTCACTGCGTGTCGCAGTGGGGCCACGATTTCCGCCGCGAGTACCTGCAGCTGGGCCAACTGGCGGAGCTGTTCCCTGATGTGCCGCGTATCGCCCTGACCGCCACCGCCGACAAGCGTACCCGCGAAGAGATCGTCGAGCGCCTGCATTTGCAGAACGCCGAGCGCTTCCTGTCGAGCTTCGACCGGCCGAATATTTTCTACCGCATCGTGCCCAAGGAGCAGCCGCGCAAGCAGTTGCTGGCCTTCCTCTCGGAGCGGCGCAGCGATGCGGGTATCGTCTATTGCCTGTCACGCAAGAAGGTCGATGAAGTCGCCGCGTTCCTCTGTGAACAAGGCTACCCGGCGCTGCCTTATCACGCCGGCCTGCCCAATGAAACGCGCTCGGCACACCAGAAGCGCTTTCTCAACGAGGAAGGCCTGATCATGGTGGCGACCATCGCCTTCGGCATGGGGATCGACAAATCCAACGTGCGTTTCGTGGCGCACATGGACCTGCCCAAGTCCCTCGAGGCTTATTACCAGGAAACCGGCCGCGCCGGCCGTGACGGCCTGCCGGCGGATGCCTGGATGGTCTACGGCCTGCAAGATGTGGTGATGCTCAAGCAGATGCTGCAGAACTCCGAAGGCGATGAGCGCCACAAGCGCCTGGAGCAGCACAAACTCGACGCCATGCTCTCGCTGTGCGAAGAGACCCGCTGCCGCCGCCAGACGCTGCTGGCGTATTTCGACGAAGACATGCCGCAACCGTGCGGCCACTGCGACAACTGCATCGACGGTGTGCAGACCTGGGACGCCACCGAGCCGGCGCGCCAGGCATTGTCGACGATCTACCGCACCGGCCAGCGCTATGGCGTGGGCCATCTGGTGGATGTGTTGCTGGGCAAGGACAACGAAAAAATCCGCAGCTTTGGCCACGAGAAACTCTCGGTCTATGGCGTCGGCAAGGCCCGCGCCGAAGGCGAATGGCGCTCGCTGTTCCGCCAGATGGTCGCGCGCGGGCTGGTCGACATCGATATTGAAGGCTACGGCGGCCTGCGCTTGAACGACAGTTGCCGGCCTTTGCTCAAGGGCGAAGTCAGCCTGGAGCTGCGCCGCGACCTCAAGCCGCAGACCACCGCCAAGAGCAGCACCAGCCAGGCCAGCCAGCTGGTGCGTGGCGAAGAGCGCGAACAGTGGGAAGCCTTGCGTACCCTGCGGCGCAAACTGGCGCAGGAACACAGCGTGCCGCCGTATGTCATCTTCCCTGACTCCACATTGCTGGAGATGCTTCGCGAGCAGCCCACCACCATGGCCGAGATGGCCAGGGTCAGCGGTGTGGGCGCGCGCAAGCTGGAGCGTTATGGCCAGGCATTCCTCGAAGTACTCGGCGGCCAGGTCGAAGCACCGAAGGAAATCGCCGATATTCGCCACGAGCTGATCAGCCTGGCTCGCGCCGGCATGACCCCGATCCAGATCGCCGGCCAGCTGCAATGCTCGGAAAAGAACGTGTACACGTTGCTGGCCGAAGCCATCGGCAAGCAGCAATTGTCGTTGGAGCAGGCTCTTGATTTGCCTGAAGATTTGCTTGGTGAAATCCAGGATGCATTTCTCGACGGGGAAGGCGAATTGCCACCTGTCGCGGAAATCGCGCCGTTGTTTACCGGGCGTGTTCCCGAGGGCGTTTTGTACTGCGTACGCGCCGCTTTGCAGTCTGAATTCGAAATTTAGTGTGCCAATTACGACAATGTAACGAATCAGTACATACGGGGCCTTGCCTACTGGCATGGCTCATGCTTAGCTGACTAATAATTAGCCACACTTTGTTTTCAGTCTAAAACATGAGTTTTTTATGCCGTTAACCGATCAACACCGATTTGGCATGCAGTTGGCGCAAATGTCCCGAGGTTGGCGCGCCGAGCTGGACCGCCGTCTCGCGGGGCTGGGCTTGTCCCAGGCGCGATGGCTGGTGCTGCTGCACCTGGCCCGTTTTACCGAAGCACCGACTCAGCGTGAACTGGCACAAAGTGTCGGGGTAGAAGGACCGACCCTGGCGCGTCTGCTCGACAGCCTGGAAGGCCAAGGCCTGGTTCAACGCCAGGCGGTAGTGGAAGACCGCCGCGCCAAACGTATTCTGTTGTGTGACACCGCTCGGCCCCTCATCGACCAGATCGAGACCATCGCCACGGCGTTGCGCCATGAACTGTTTGTTGGGGTGGACGAAGAGGATTTGCGCGTATGCATGCGCGTGCACGGGCACATCCTGGCGAATCTGGAAAAGTCCTGATTCCTGACACAACAACGATCAAAGTGTGGGAGGGGGCTTGCTCCCGATAGCGGTGTATCAGTGCCATGTCGGCGCCTGACACCCCGCTATCGGGGGCAAGCCCCCTCCCACATTTTTTATTCTGCGTTGTGTCAGAACGTCTGGCCGAGGTTCAGGTACACCGCTTTCTGGTTGTCATCATTGAACCCATAGCTGAAATTCAGCGGGCCCAGCGGTGTATCGAAGCCCAGGAAAACACTCGCCGCGTTGATATATCCGCTGTCGAACTGGTTGTCGTTGTTCCATGCCCGGCCCCGTTCCACCGAGGCTCCCAGGTACAGCGGGAAATCCAGCGGCAGGTACGAGCGCGGTGTCAGCCGGCGGTAGTACACCGCGCGCATCAGGCTGACGTTCTGGCCCGAGATCGCGTCCTCGCGAAAGCCTGACAATTGCCGTGCGCCACCCAGCAGGAAGCTGGAGACCACCACGTCGGATTTATCCAGGGTGCGTCCGTAGCGTCCGCCCAGGATCAGCGTGTCGGGGCCGTGGCTCATGGCTTTGTCCAGCTTGAACTCCCATTGGCGGTAGCGCTGGTCGGAACCCAGCCCCGGCTCGAACTCACGGTAAGCCAGGGCGATGTCTTCGCCGGTGTGCGGGAAGTACACGTTATCGAAAGAGTCGAACGAGTATTTCAGCTCATAGAAGCCCTCACTGAAACTCATGCTCGGCAGGTCGCGGTCGCCGATACGCACGTCCGCCTTGCCCCAGGCTTCGCCCACGCCAAAGCGAATCTCGCCGCTGTTGCCGATCTGCCGCCCGACGTTCAAGCCGAAACCGTAGCGCTCCAGCCGATATTCCGAGATGGGGTCGTTGTCCATGATCAGCTCGACATTCTGCGCCTGGGCACGGATGTAGGGCGCGACGAAGTAGCGTGAGCCCGTGTCCATCGGTTGGTAGAACTCGCTGTACAGCTCCTGGCGATCACCGATTTGCACCCGCGTCAGCCATTCGGCGCCGAGGCGGTTGATACCGTTCATCCGATAGCTGGCGCCAAGGTTGAAGGCGCTGTCGCCGCGCATGTCATCCGACAGGTTCAAACCCAGGCGCAGGTAATCGGTGCCGCTGCGCTTGCCGCGTGCGCTGATGACCAGGGTGTTGTCCTTGGCTTTTTTCACTACGCGGTATTGCACCTGCTCGAAGTAGTCCAAGCCGTACAGCGTGCCCATGTCCGATTGCAGGCGGCCGAGGTTGAGCGGTTCGCCCAGCTCCTGGCGGATGTAATAGCGGATCACGTCGTCGCTGACTTTGGAGTCGTTTTCCACCTTGATCGCGGTAATGATCGGGGTGCGTTCGCCGGGCGTGCGCGCGGCGGTCAGTTGCGGGTCTACCGGTTCGGCGGGGCGCAGGTGCGCCAGGCGTAGGTCGAGGGCACGCGTGGCGCGGTAGCCGGCATCGATCATGTCCTTGGCGCGGCCGAAATCCGTCACGCCGTAGGCTGCCAGGGACGGTTGGATCAACACATCCCTGGGGTGCAAGGCCTTGAGTTGTTCCTCGGAATTACGCCGGGTCATCAAGGTGATGGACTGGTTGAGCACATCGACCACGGTCGCCAATTGCTTGCGTGAGCGCAGCGGTGTGCCGATGTCCACCACGATGGCGATGTCGACGCCCATTTCCCGCGCCACATCCAGGGGAATATTGTCGGTCATGCCGCCGTCCACCAGCAGGCGCCCGTCCAGCTCTACCGGGGCGAACACGGCGGGGATCGACATGCTGGCGCGTATCACCTGGGGCAGGTGGCCCTTGCTGAACACCACTTTTTCACCGGTGGTGATGTCGGTGGCCACGGCCCGGAACGGAATTGGCAGCTTGTCGAAATTACGCGTGTTGCTGCTGTGGGCGAACATGCTTTCCAGCAGCAATGCCAGGTTCTGACCCTGGATCACGCCCAGCGGCAGGCCGAGGCTGCCGTCGTCGCGAAAGCTGAGTTTCTGTTTGACCAGGAAATCGCGGTCATCCTGCTTGCGCCTGAACGGCACGTCTTCCCTGGGCGGTGCGTCGGACAATGCCTGCTGCCAGTCGATATTCAGGGCGAGCTTTTCCAGCTCGTCGATCTTGTAGCCCGAGGCATACAGCCCGCCAATCACCGCGCCCATGCTGGTGCCGGCAATCGCATCGACCTGGATGCCCTGTTCTTCCAAAGCCTTGAGCACACCGATATGGGCCAGGCCACGCGCGGCGCCGCCCGACAGCACCAGGCCGATTTTCGGGCGTGGGCTTTCAACGGCATCGGCAAGAAGGGGGAGCAGGCAGAGGAACAGGCAAGACAACAGGCGGCGCATCATGAATCTCGAGGCTGGGCGATAAAGGCCGGTATTATAGCCATGCGATCCACTGACGCCGTCACGCAGGAGCCTTTCACGTTATGTCCGCAAGCAAACCCGAGATCGTTATCACCTATTGCACCCAGTGTCAGTGGCTGTTGCGTGCCGCCTGGCTGGCCCAGGAATTGTTGAGTACGTTTGCCGAGGATTTAGCCAAGGTGTCCCTGGCGCCCTCAACCGGCGGCGCGTTTCGCATCACCTGCGACAACGTACAGATCTGGGAGCGCAAGGCCGATGGCGGCTTCCCGGAGGCCAAGGTGCTCAAGCAGCGCGTGCGCGATCAGATCGACCCGCAGCGCGACCTTGGGCATAACGACCGTACGCCGTGAAGTCAGGCTGCGGCCGGCGGCTTGGCCTGGCTGGCGCTGCCCATCAGGCCGGAAAGCACGATGGCGACGATGATCAGCGCGCCGCCCAGCAGCATGCGCAAGGTGGGCGTCTCGGCGAACAGCAGCCAGGCCACCGTGATGCCGTAGACCGGTTCCATGGCAAACACCACCGACGCGGTGCGCGCCTTGATCACCGCGAGGCTGGCGACAAACAGGCTATGGGCCAGGCCGGTACAGAACACGCCCAGCAGGCCGATCCACAGCCAGTCCAGCGCACGCACGTCCGCAAGCCCCGGTGCCGCCACGGGCAACAGGCATGCGGCAACCACCAGGTTCTGCCACAACGCGGCCTGTACCGCCGGAATGCGTCCGGAGCTGGCGCGGTTGTTCAATGACAACAAGGCGAACAGCAGCCCCGATGCGATGCCCCAGAGCAAGCCGCCCGTGGCGTCGCTGGCCAGGTTGAAGTCCGGGGTCACCAGAACCAGGCCGATGCTGACCAGCGCTACCAGCACCATTTCATTGGCGCGAATCCGCTCGCGGAAGATCAGCCCTTCAAGGATCACCGTGAAGGCCGGGAAGGCGGCAAACCCCAACGTTGCCACCGCCACCCCGGCGACCTTGACCGCGATGAAGAATGTCACCCAGTGCGCGGCAAGCAGCACGCCGCTGACCAGCAGGCGGTGCCAGTCGCGCATCTGCAGGTTTTTCCAGGGCGCATTGCTGGCAAAGCGCGCGAAGACCGCCAGGGCAATCACCGCAAATGCGGCCCGCCCGAATACGATGATGGACGGTGAGGCGGCCGCCAGTTTGCCGAATACACCGGTGAGGCCAAACATCAATGCACCGATATGCAGGGCGCCGAGGGCTGAGCGGGGAGTCATTGCGATCCTTGAATCAAGGGGTAACAGGCGCGCAGTCTACAACGCCTGGTGGCGAATGCGCTGTCATCAGACTGAAGCACAGCTGTCATGGGCTATTCACTGCCGGGGCGCAAGCTCGCGAAAACAGCGTCGAGGGACCCCCATGACCCGTGCCGAATTCGCCAAGCCCAGCCGCAAGCAACGGGTGCGTACCCTGTGGATTTCCGATGTGCACCTGGGCACTCGGGATTGCCAGGCTGAGCACTTGTCGCACTTTCTCAAGGGCTACCACGCCGACAAGGTGTATCTGGTCGGCGACATTATCGATGGCTGGAAAATGCGTGGCGGCATGTATTGGCCGCAAGCCCACACCAACGTCATTCGCCGCCTGCTGACCATGGCCAAACGCGGCACCGAGGTGATCTACGTTACCGGCAACCATGACGAGTTTCTAAGGCGTTATTCCAAGCTGATCCTGGGCAATATCCAACTAGTGGACGAGGCCGTGCACGTGACCGCCGACGGTCGCCATCTGCTGGTAATCCATGGCGATCAGTTCGATGTGATCACCCGTTATCACCGCTGGCTCGCCTTCCTGGGCGACTCGGCCTACGAGTTTACCCTTACCTTGAACCGCTGGCTCAATCACTGGCGAGCGCGCTATGGCTACGGGTATTGGTCGCTCTCGGCTTACCTGAAACACAAGGTGAAAACCGCCGTGAGTTTTATCAGCGATTTCGAAGAGGCCATCGCCCACGAAGTGACCAAGCGGGAGTTGCACGGGGTGGTGTGCGGGCATATTCACCATGCCGAAATCCGCAAGGTAGGGGAGGTGGATTACCTCAATTGCGGCGATTGGGTGGAGTCGTGCACGGCGCTGATCGAGCACTGGGATGGGCATATCGAGTTGTATCGGCTGGCGGATGCGCAGGCCAGGGACGCGCAGTTGAAGGCCGAGATGGTCACGAGCTGAAGGTCCTGACTCGGTCAAAATGTGGGAGGGGGCTTGCTCCCGATAGCGGAATGTCAGCCAGCTTATCTCTAGCTGATCCACCGCCATCGGGGGCAAGCCCCCTCCCACATTTAGTTCCCGGTTTATTCAGTTGGAGACATCGACGATGGCCTGGGCCAGCAGCGTCAAGCGCGTGGCGTCCACCCCCGCCACGTTGGCCCGTCCCGTACTGACCATATACACACTGTGCTTTTCACGCAGTTGCTGGACCTGTTCGGCACTCAACCCGGTATAGGAAAACATCCCACGCTGCGTCCCGATATGCGCATAGCGCTCGGCCAGGCCGTGGGGTGCCAGCGCGTCCACCAGCCCGGCGCGCAACTGCGCGATGCGCGAACGCATTGCCTCGACTTCATCGCTCCACTGCTGTTTCAGCTCGGCATCGCCGAGGATGGTCGCGACCACGGCGGCGCCATGATCCGGCGGCGTTGACCACAGATTACGCGCGATATTGGCCAGTTGACTGCGCACATCCGTAAGCTTTTGCGCATCGGCCGCACACACGATCAAGGCGCCAACGCGGTCGCGGTACAAGCCAAAGTTTTTCGAGCACGAACTGGTGATCAACACTTCCGGCAGTTCGGCGGCGAACAGGCGCACCGCCCAGGCGTCCTGCTCCAGGCCGTCGCCAAAGCCTTGGTAGGCAAAATCGATCAGCGGTAGCAGTTGACGCTCGCGTACGATCTGCAGCACCTGGCGCCAGTCATCCTGGGACAGGTCGAAGCCGGTCGGGTTATGGCAGCAGGCGTGCAGCAAGACCACGTCGCCCTCGGGCACGCCGGACAGGGTGGCAAGCATCGCCGCCACATCCAGGCGATTGTCGCTGCCCACATAAGGGTAGTGACTGACCTTCAGCCCGGCTTTGGCGAAAATGGTTTCATGGATCGGCCAGGTCGGGTCGCTCAGCCACACGCCACGGCCGGGCAGGTTGTGGGCGATAAAATCGGCGCTCAGGCGCAGGGCCCCGGTGCCACCTGGCGTCTGGGTAGCGCCGGCACGCTGTTCACGCAGCAGCGCCGAATCGGCGCCAAGCACCAGTGCGCTGATCAGTGCGCCGAACGCAGCATCGCCGTGACCGCCGATGTAGGTCTTGGTGGTTTGCCTATCGACCAGGCGTTGCTCGGCGAGTTTTACCGAGTGCGGAATCGGCGTCAGGCCTTGGTCGTCCTTGTAGACGCCCACGCCCAAATCGAACTTGTTCGGGTTGGCATCCTGGGCATACAGGTCCATCAGCCCGAGGATCGGGTCGCCCGGCACGCGGCCAATCGCATCGAAATGCATTACTTGCGGCCCTCGGCGCTGTTGGCCACTTCATCGGTGCGCGCGGCCATGATGAAGTCGTTGCGGTGCAGGCCCTTGATGGAGTGGCTCCACCAGGTCACGGTGACTTTGCCCCATTCGGTGAGCAGGCCAGGGTGATGGCCTTCGGCTTCGGAGATTTCACCCACGGCGTTAGTGAAGGCCAGGGCGAACTTGAAGTTCTTGAACAGGAAAACCTTTTCCAATTGCATCACACCGTCGCGCACTTCGATGTTCCAGTCCGGGATCTGTTTGATCAGCACCGGCAGTTCTTCATCGCTGACTTGCGGGGCGTCGGCGCGGCAGGCTTCGCAATGGGCTTGGTTCAAAGTGGTCATGAAGGTGTCCTGAATTCGAATGATTGAAGGTCAGTGGCGTCACCCTAAAGCAACGCGGGGCCAGGGAACAGACTCACCTGGCGTCAAAATGTAAGGTTTACGCAGCTTTGGGCTTTGGCGGCTGCTTTTGGGGTAAAGAGCGGGGCGTGCAGGCCCAACTGCATACCGCGCTCGACCATGCCCATGATGTCTTCCTGCGCCACGTCGAACAGGCGCTTGAGCTCGGGCAGCACGAAGTACAGCGGCTGCAGGATGTCGATGCGATACGGCGTGCGCATCGCCTCCAGCGGGTCGAAGGCCTGGTGTTCAGGCTCGTCCGACAGGCAATACACGCTTTCCTTGGGTGATGACAGAATACCGCCACCGTAGATGCGCCGGCCTTCTGGGGTATCCACCAAGCCAAACTCGATGGTCATCCAATACAGGCGCGCCAGGTACACCCGTTGCTCCTTGGTGGCCGCCAGGCCGAGCTTGCCGTAGGTGTGGGTGAATTCGGCGAACCAGGGGTTGGTCAGCAGCGGGCAGTGGCCAAAGATCTCGTGGAAAATATCCGGCTCTTGCAGGTAGTCCAGTTCCTCACGGGTACGAATGAAGGTCGCTACCGGAAACTGCTTGCTGGCAAGCAATTCGAAGAAGGTCTGGAAGGGGATCAGCGCCGGCACGCGGGCGACTTGCCAGCCGGTGGTGTCGGCCAGCACTTTGTTGATCTCGCCCAACTGTGGGATGCGATCCAAGGGCAGGCCAAGCTTGTCGATGCCGTCCAGGTATTCCTGGCAGGCACGGCCCTCGATCACTTTCAACTGGCGTGTGATAAGGGTGTTCCACACCGCGTGTTCTTCCGGCGGGTAGTGGATAAAACCTTGCGCATCGGGCTCGCGGGCCACGTAGTGCGTCTGCTTCATACGGTTCTCCTGCTAGGCATTCGTTCTTGTTATGTCCTGCTGTGTGTCTATTGATAACCCGCGCAGCGCAGGTTTTCAGCGACTTCAAAGGCCTTTGAGTAGGAAAAAATACCGAATTTTGTAAACTATTCGTTACGGATGCGGCGCTCGTCGTTGCCTTGGGCTGGGAAAAGCGCCCGAGCTGTCACATAATCTTGACGACTATCTGCGCCCAGCAGCAAAAAGACGCGGCGCCTACCCACTTTTCGGGCCTTTTCATGCGTATCAAAGTGCATTGCCAGAACCGCATCGGCATCCTGCGGGACATCCTCAACCTGCTGGTGGAGTACGGCGTGAACGTCGCCAAGGGCGAGGTCGGCGGCGAGCATGGCAATGCCATCTACCTGTTCTGCCCAAACCTGGTGAACATGCAGTTCCAGGCGTTGCGCCCGCAGTTCGAGGCGATCGCCGGGGTATTCGGCGTGAAAAGGGTAGGGCTGATGCCCAGCGAGCGTCGGCACATGGAACTCAATGCGCTGCTGGGGGCCCTGGAGTTTCCGGTGCTGTCCATCGACATGGGCGGCTCCATCGTTGCGGCCAACCGTGCGGCGGCGCAGTTGCTCGGGGTGCGGGTGGACGAAGTGCCGGGCATTCCCCTGTCGCGCTACGCCGAAGACTTCGACTTGCCGGAACTGGTGCGCGCCAGCAAGTCGCGGATCAACGGGCTGCGGGTCAAGGTCAAGGGCGATGTGTTCCTGGCGGATATCGCGCCGCTGCAATCTTCCGAACACGATGACAGCGAAGCCATGGCCGGCGCAGTGTTGACCCTGCACCGCGCCGACCGGGTGGGCGAGCGTATCTACAACGTGCGCAAGCAGGAACTGCGCGGCTTCGACAGCATCTTCCAGAGTTCCAAGGTGATGGCCGCCGTGGTGCGCGAAGCCCGGCGCATGGCGCCGCTGGATGCACCGCTATTAATAGAAGGCGAAACCGGAACCGGCAAGGAACTGCTGGCCCGTGCCTGTCACCTCGCCAGCCCGCGCGGCCAGTCGCCATTGATGGCGCTCAACTGTGCGGGCTTGCCTGAATCGATGGCCGAAACCGAGCTGTTCGGCTACGGCCCGGGCGCATTCGAAGGCGCCCGGGCCGAAGGCAAGCTCGGGCTGCTGGAACTGACCGCGGGCGGCACGTTGTTTCTCGATGGGGTGGGGGAAATGAGTGCACGCCTGCAGGTAAAACTGCTGCGCTTTCTGCAGGACGGGTGCTTTCGTCGCGTCGGCAGTGATGAAGAGGTGTACCTCGACGTGCGGGTGATCTGCGCGACCCAGGTCGATTTGTCCGAACTGTGCGCCCGTGGCGAATTTCGCCAGGACCTGTATCACCGCTTGAACGTACTGTCGCTGCATATCCCGCCCTTGCGCGAATGCCTGGACGGCCTCGGGCCATTGGTCGAGCACTTCCTCGATCAAGCCAGTCGGCAGATCGGTTGCCCACTGCCCAAATTGGCGCCGGCCGCGATGGACAAACTCAGCCACTATCACTGGCCGGGCAATGTGCGGCAGTTGGAAAACGTGCTGTTCCAGGCGGTTTCGCTGTGCGAGGGCGGGACGGTCAAGCTTGAGCATATTCGCTTGCCGGATTACGGCGTGCGCCAGCCGCTTGGTGATTTCTCGCTGGAAGGCGGGTTGGACGCCATCGTCGGGCGGTTTGAAAAGGCCGTGCTCGAAGCGCTGTATGCCGAGCATCCCAGCAGCCGGCAGTTGGGCAAGCGCCTGGACGTATCCCACACCACCATCGCCAACAAACTGCGCGATTACGAAATCCTCAAGGCTGGCAAATAACAACTGGCACAAATTGGTCCAAAACTGTGGGAGGGGGCTTGCTCCCGATAGCGGTGTGTCAGCCACAGAATGATGAACTGACCCACCGCCATCGGGAGCAAGCCCCCTCCCACATTGGATTTGTGTCGTCTACAAGGCCGAGGCTTGCCGTGAGCGGCAGTAGTCCGCCGTTTTTTCGACTCTCATCCACGCTCTAAATCTTGCCGCATACCCGCAAACCCCCGTCCCGCCTGCGCTTTAGCCAATTTTGAAAAGTTGGTTCGCAAATTGCTTAAGCCTCATCAGTACAGCGGTGGACGGCAAGCGTCCGTCAGAAAGAGGATAGAGCGTGGACAAGTACCTTTACGTGGCAATGACCGGCGCCAGCCAGAATGCTCTGGCGCAGAAGGCCCATGCCAACAATCTGGCGAACATTTCCACCAACGGTTTCCAGCGTGACCTGGAGCAGGCGCGGTCGATGCCGGTGTTCGGTGACAGCTTTCCGGCGCGGGCTTTTGCCCTGACCGAACGGCCGGCCACCGACTTCACGCCCGGCGCGATGATCGAAACCGGACGTGACCTGGACGTGGCCGTCAGCGGCGACGGCTGGATGGCCGTGCAAACCCCGGATGGCAGCGAAGCCTACGTGCGCAGCGCCAGCATGAACGTGGATGCGCTCGGTGTGCTGCGGGCCGGCAACGGTATGCCGATCATGGGCAACGGCGGCCCGATTGCCGTGCCGCCCCAGCAGAAAATAGAAGTGGGTGCCGACGGCACCATCAGCATCCGCGCCATGGGCGAAGGCCCGCGGGTGATGGCCGAAGTGGACCGTATCAAGCTGGTCCAGCCCGACCTCAAGAACATGAACAAAGGTTTGGACGGCACCATCCACACCAAGGATGGCCAGCCGGCCCAGGCCGACGCGAACGTCAAGCTGACCTCGGGCTTCCTGCAGGCGAGCAACGTCAATGCGGTTGAGGAAATGACCGCGGTACTGGCGCTCTCCAAGCAGTTCGAGCTGCACATCAAGATGATGAACACCGCCAAAGAAGATGACCAGGCCATGACCCGCGTCTTGCAGATGAGCTAACAGCCTTGATTGGCTTTTAAATAAACAGCGCAGCACGGCGCCAACAAACAGGCGCACGAAGGAGAACAGCATGCTTCCGGCTCTATGGGTTGCCAAGACAGGCCTGTCCGCCCAGGACACTAACCTGACCACCATTTCCAACAACCTGGCGAACGTGTCGACCACGGGTTTCAAACGTGATCGCGCCGAATTCCAGGACTTGCTCTATCAGATCAAGCGCCAGCCGGGCGCCCAGTCGACCCAGGACAGCGAACTGCCGTCGGGCCTGCAACTGGGTACCGGTGTGCAGATCGTCGGCACCCAGAAAAACTTCAGCGCCGGTAACCTGCAACAGACCGGCCAGCCGCTGGACATGGCGATCAACGGCCGTGGCTTCTTCCAGATCCTGCAACCGGATGGCACTACGTCCTACACCCGTGACGGTACCTTCCACTTGGACTCCAACGGCCAGATCGTGACCGCCAATGGTTTTGCCCTGGAGCCAGCCGTGGTGGTGCCGGCAGACGCCAAGACCTTCACCGTCGGCAACGACGGCACCGTGTCCATCACCGTGGCCGGCAACCCTGCGTCGCAAGTGATAGGCAACCTGCAAACCGCCGACTTCATCAACCCGGCCGGCCTGCAGGCCATGGGCAACAACCTGTTCCTCGAAACCGCTTCCAGCGGCGCGCCGCAAATCGGCACCCCTGGCCTGAACGGTTTCGGCACCACGCTGCAAAGCACCCTGGAAACCTCCAACGTCAGCACGGTTGAGGAGATGGTCAACATGATCACCACCCAGCGTGCCTACGAGATGAACTCCAAGGTGATTTCCACCGCCGACCAGATGCTTTCGTTCGTAACGCAGAATCTGTAATCAGTCTATGGGGCGCCCTTGAAAGCGCCTGCAACACCGTGAGGTTAGGGTCATGAATCGCATTGTTTCTGTTCTGGCATTGAGTGGGATCGCCGTGCTTGCGGGCTGTGTCGCCCCGTCGCCGAAACCCAATGACCCGTACTACGCGCCGGTGTTGCCGCGCACGCCGTTGCCGGCGGCGGCCAACAATGGCTCGATCTATCAGGCCGGTTTCGAGCAGAACCTGTACAGCGACCGCAAGGCGTTCCGGGTCGGTGACATCATCACCATCACCCTGAACGAGAAGACCCAGGCGAGCAAGAACGCCAACTCTCAGATCGGCAAGACCAGCAAGACCGGTATCGGCCTGACGTCGCTGTTCGGCGGTGGTCTGACCACCAATAACCCGTTGGGTGACGGTGACCTGAGCCTCAGTGCCGGCTACAGCGGCGACCGCGCCACCAACGGCAAGAGCGCGGCGGGGCAGGGCAACAGCCTGACCGGCTCGATCACCGTGACCGTGGCCGACGTGTTGCCCAACGGCATCATCGCCGTACGCGGTGAAAAGTGGATGACCCTCAATACCGGCGACGAGTTGGTGCGCATTGCCGGCATGGTGCGTGCCGATGATATTTCCACCGACAACACCGTGCCGTCGACGCGGATTGCCGATGCACGGATTACCTACTCGGGTACAGGTTCGTTTGCTGATGCAAGCCAGCCGGGCTGGTTCGACCGTTTCTTCCTTAGCCCGCTGTTCCCTTTCTAGGTGGCCATTTTGAACTTCAAGCAGTTGATGGCGGCGGTCGTGTTGCTGTGCCTGAGCGCCGTCGCCCAGGCCGAACGCCTGAAAGACATCGCCAGCATTTCCGGCGTGCGCAGTAACCAGTTGATCGGTTATGGCCTGGTGGTGGGGCTCAATGGCACGGGTGACCAGACCACCCAGACCCCGTTCACGCTGCAAACCTTCAACAACATGCTGTCGCAGTTCGGCATCAAAGTACCGCCAGGCTCGGGCAACGTGCAGTTGAAGAACGTCGCGGCGGTGTCGATCAGTGCCGACTTGCCGGCGTTCGCCAAGCCGGGGCAGGTGGTGGACATTACCGTGTCGTCCATGGGCAACTCCAAGAGCCTGCGGGGCGGTACGTTGCTGATGACGCCGCTCAAAGGTATCGACGGCAACGTCTACGCCATCGCCCAGGGCAACCTGGTGGTGGGCGGGTTCGACGCCGAGGGCCGCGACGGTTCGAAGATCACTGTCAACGTACCGTCGGCCGGGCGCATTCCCGGTGGCGCTACGGTTGAACGCACCGTGCCGAGTGGTTTCAACCAGGGCAACAGCCTGACCCTGAACCTCAACCGTTCCGACTTCACCACCGCCAAACGCGTGGTCGACAAGATCAACGACATGCTCGGCCCAGGCGTCGCCCAGGCCATCGATGGCGGTTCGGTGCGCGTGACCGCGCCCCTGGATCCCAGCCAGCGCGTGGACTACCTGTCGATCCTGGAAAACCTGGAGGTCGACCCCGGCCAGGCAGTGGCCAAAGTCATCATCAACTCGCGCACCGGCACCATCGTGATCGGCCAGAACGTCAAGGTCTCGCCGGCGGCGGTGACCCACGGCAGCCTGACTGTGACCATTACCGAAGACCCGATTGTCAGCCAGCCGGGGCCGCTGTCCAACGGCCAGACGGCGGTAGTCCCGCGTTCGCGGGTCAATGCCCAGCAGGAAGCCAAGCCGATGTTCAAGTTCGGCCCCGGTACCACCCTGGACGAGATCGTCCGTGCGGTGAACCAAGTGGGCGCGGCCCCTGGCGACTTGATGGCGATCCTCGAAGCCCTGAAACAGGCCGGCGCGTTGCAAGCCGACCTGATCGTGATCTGAGGCCATGGTCATGGATATGCGCAAGAGCGGGATCAGCAGCACGGCGGACTCGGGGTCTTACTCCGACCTGAACCGGCTTAACCAGCTCAAGGTCGGCGCCGACAAGAACAGCGAAGGCAACATGCGCAAAGTCGCGCAGGAGTTCGAGTCGTTGTTCCTCAGTGAGATGCTCAAGTCCATGCGCTCAGCCACCGAGGCCCTGGGCAAGGACAACCCGATGAACACCCCGGCGGCCAAGCAGTACCAGGAAATGTACGACCAGCAATTGGCAGTGTCGATGTCCCGCGAAGGCGGTGGTATCGGCTTGGCCGACGTGCTGATGCGCCAGATGCAGAAGAACAAACCGGTGGACGCCCAGGCGGCCACCTTGCAGGGCCCGGCAGCCGATGCCCCGGCGAAAAAAGCCGACGTGCCGACGGAAATCGCCGCCGGCACCCAGGCGCAAGGCCCGTTGGGTCGCTCCAACGGCCAACGCCCGTTGTGGGCCTACCGCGTGGCGGTGCCCGAAGGCGCCAGTGCGCATGCCAACGATATGGAACTGATGAACCAGCGCCGTATCGCCTTGCCAAGCAAGCTGACCGATCGCCTGCTCGCCGGCATTGTGCCGAGCACGCCGGTCGCTGCGCAAACTACCAGCGCGCCACTGCGCAACAGTGCCGCCGACGACAACGTGGTCAACAGCACCGCCCGCAGCGTTGCCGTGCCGAGCGGCAAGATGCAGGTCTACGGCCGCGCCATCGCCCAGCCACCGCTGGCGCCGGCGAAAAAAGCCTTCAGCTCGCAGGATGAATTCGTCGCCACCATGCTGCCGATGGCCAAGGCCGCCGCCGCGCGTATCGGTATCGATCCGAAGTACCTGGTGGCCCAGGCCGCCCTGGAAACCGGTTGGGGCAAATCAGTGATGCGCGCCGAGGACGGCAGCAGCAGCCACAACCTGTTCGGCATCAAGGCCGGCCAGAGCTGGCAGGGCGGCCAGGCGCGCGCGATCACCAGCGAGTTTCGCGACGGCGCGATGGTCAAGGAGACGGCGCAGTTCCGCTCCTACAGCTCCTATCAGGACAGCTTCCATGACCTCGTGACCCTGCTGCAAAGCAATGATCGCTATAAAGAAGTTGTGAAATCAGCCGATAACCCGGAACAGTTTGTACGCGAGTTGCAAAAGGCCGGTTATGCAACCGATCCGGCCTATGCCAGCAAGATTTCGCAGATCGCCAAAAACATGAACAGTTACCAGAACTACGCTGCCGCTGGCGCAACCACACATTTATAAGGTCTGAACCATGAGTTTGCTCAGTATCGGGATGTCAGGGCTCAATGCCGCTCAAGGATCGTTGTCGGTCCTGAGTAATAACATCGCCAACGCCAACACCTCGGGTTATTCGCGTCAGCAGACCACGCAGAATGCCAATGCCAACAACCCTTACGGCGGCGTGTACATCGGCAGCGGCACGACCCTGGCCGATGTGCGCCGGGTGTATAACGAATTCCTCGACGCGGCCTACCAGAACAGCACGGCGCTCAACAACGATGCCAAGGCGTATGCCAGCCAGGCCAGCGCCATCGACAAGACCCTGTCGGACAAGACCACCGGCATGTCTTCGGTACTCAGCGCGTTCTTCTCCGCGGTGCAGACCGCGTCGGCCAACCCCAGCGATGTGGCCGCCCGGCAAGTGCTGCTGACCAGCGCCCAGACCCTGAGCAACCGTTTCAACTCGATCTCCAGCCAGTTGAACGAGCAAAAACAGTCGATCAACGGCCAGTTGGGCACCATGAGCGATCAGGTCAACCAGTTGACCTCCTCGATTGCTTCCCTCAACAAGCAGATCACCCTGGCCCAAGGCTCCAGCAACAGCGCCCCGGCCAACCTGCTGGATGCGCGTAACGAGGCAGTGCGTTCGCTCAATGAACTGGTCGGCGTGACCACCAGTGAAAAGAACGGCGTGTTCAGCGTCAGCACCGGCACCGGCCAATCCCTGGTATTGGGCGATCAGTCCAACACGATTTCGGCGGTATCGAGCAGCAACGATCCAAGCCAGTACACCATCCAGCTCAATGCCGGCGGCGGTACGGCGATCGACCTGGGCAACGTGCTCAGTGGCGGCAGCATCGGCGGTTTGTTGCGTTACCGCAGCGACGCCCTGATGCCGGCCATCAATGACCTGGGGCGCATCGCCATGGCGACCGCCGATACGGTCAACAGCCAACTGGGCCAGGGCCTGGACCTGAACGGTGATTTCGGTTCGTCGCTGTTCAAGGACATCAACAGCGCGGCCGCGATTGCCCAGCGCAGTCAGGGCTCGATGGGCAACGGCACTGGCTCGGGCAATTTGAACGTGAGCATTGCCGACACCAGCAAGCTGTCGACCTACGACTATAAAGTCACCTTTACCAGCGGCAACAACTACACCGTCATGCGTTCCGACGGCAAGGCCATGGGCGCGTTCGACACCACGACCACGCCGCCACCGGTGATCGACGGCTTCACGCTGGCGCTGGATGGCAAGGGGCCGATCGCGGCGGGCGACAGTTTCAAAGTCAGCCCAACGGCCACTGGCGCTGCCAACATCGGCACCGCGTTGACGGACGCCAATAAAATCGCGTTCGCCGGGCCATTGCTGGGCGAGGGCAGCAAGACCAACCAGGGCACCGGCACTTTTACCCCGCCGACCCTGACCCTGCCGATCGATATTCACGATGGCGCCAACACCGCGCAGCTGCGTACCGGCATTGAACATTCGATGCCGGTGAAGATGGTGTTCGGCAAGCCTGCGGCTGACGGCACCCAGGGCTACACGCTCAACGATGCCCAGGGCAATCCGATCGGTACCGGCACCATCGTGCCGGGCCAGGGCAACAAGATCACCGTCGACGTACCGATGCGCGATGCCAACGGCACGCTGCTGGTGCCGGCCAAGAGCTTCAAGTTCGACACCACTGTCGGCGGTTCGCCAGCCGATGGCGACAGCACCACGTTTTCCTTCAACGCCTCGGGCAGATCGGATAACCGTAATGCCCAGGCCCTGCTTGAGCTGCAGACCAAAACCACGGTCGGCCTGTCCGACGGCACTGGCGGCGGCTTGAGCCTGGTGGCGGCCAACAGCCGCCTGGTCTCGACCGTGGGCGCCAAGGCTGCCTCGGCCAATACCGACACCACCGCCACCGGAGCATTGCTCAAGGCCAACCAGGACGCACGCAACTCGGTGTCTCAGGTCAACCTGGATGAAGAGGCGGGCGACATGATCAAGTTCCAGCAGTACTACACGGCGTCGTCGCAGATCATCAAGGCTGCGCAAGAAACCTTCAGCACGCTGATCAATAGTCTTTAAGGGAGTCTGGGACGATGCGTATTTCTACCGCTCAATATTTCGAAACCAGTTCCGCCAAGTATTCGGATAACTACTCCAGCGTGGTCAAGGCGCAGGATCAGGCCAGCTCCGGCGTGCGCGTGCAAACCGCGGCGGATGACCCGGTGGCGGCGGCGCGGTTGTTGTTGCTGCAACAGCAGAAAGACATGTTGGGGCAGTTCAACGGCAACATCACCAGTTTGAAGAACTCGCTGACCAACGAGGAAAGCGTGCTGAGCTCGATCAATGACGCCATGCAGCGCGCCACTGAATTGGCCCTGCGTGCCGGTGGTTCGGTCAGCGATGCTGATCGGCGATCGATCGCCAGCGAGGTAGGTGCCATTGAAGACCAGGTACTGGGCCTGCTTAACAGCAAGGACTCTTCGGGCAATTACCTGTTTTCCGGCTCCAAGACCCAGACGCCGCCGTACACACGTAACAATGACGGCACCTACAGCTATCAGGGCGACGAGACCCCGCTGAGCTTGCAGGTTTCCAATACGCTGACGGTCAGCGCCGGTGATACTGGTAAAACCCTCCTGGAAGGCGCAGCCAACTCCAGCCGTACCCAGGCCGTGTGGCAAGCGCCGGTGCCGCAGACGGTGCCGCCGACGGTCAACGACAACAAAGTTGCGTTGTCGGCCGGGCTGGTGACGTCGAGCGCCGATTATTCGAATACGTTTGCTGATGGCCAGCCATACAAGCTGACGTTCACCAGCAGCACCCAATACAAAGTGGCCGATAAGAACGGCAATGACGTGACGTCGGAGATCCCAGGCAACGGCACGTTCGACGCCACCAAGGAAGGCAGCTCCAGCGTGGCATTGCGTGGGGTGAAGTTCGACATCACCTTGAGTCTGGGGGATGTCGCTCCAGGCGCCGACTCCGATGCGCTGGTCAAGGATCGGTCCTTCAGCCTTGAAGCCAAACCGGATACCTTCAGCGTCTCGCGGACGCCGAGCAATGCGTCCACCGTGCAATTGACAGGCGCCCGTGTCTCTAATCAGGCCAACTATGCCAGCACCTTCCCCACCAACAGCGGGGCGCTGATCAAGTTCACCAGTGCGACCGCCTATGAGGTGTACGCCCAGCCATACACCGCCGATAGCAAGGCAATCACCACCGGCGACACTGGCGGTGGTACCGCGGTGACGGCGGCTGGAGTGACCTTTGATGTCAGCGCCGGGCCACCGCAGCCGGGTGATCAGTTTTCGGTCGGGGCCAATACCCAGAAAACCCAGAATGCGCTGGATACTCTCGGTCAATTGCGCAAAGCCCTGGAGGTGCCGGCGGACGGTAATCCTGCAGCGACGATCAAGCTCAAGGACGTTCTGAATGCGTCCATCAGCAACCTCGCCAATTCGAGTTCGCAGATCACGAACGTACGGGGCTCCATCGGTGCGCGGGAAAACGCCCTGGATATCCAGGCCAGTGAAAACGCCAGTGTGGGTATCGCCAATACCAGCACCATGAGTGACCTGGCCAACATCGACATGGGCGAGGCGGCGATCAACCTCACGCTGCAGCAGACTATGCTGCAGGCTTCGCAACTGGCCTTCGTTAAAATTTCCCAGTTGAGCTTGTTCAATAAGATGTGATTTCAGGCGGTAGATCAGCGGCTCATCCCGGAAACGGGCTGGGCCGTTGTCATTTTTGCAGCTGACGGGTTTGCAGATTTCGTACCGATGCATGGAAAATTGAGTGACCTGTGAGTCATAAAGCGCATCTTCACTGTATTGTGTAAAAAGGATAAGTCGCCCCGCCGTCGTTCTGCGCGGCGCTCAGCGAATTTTTTATGGGGGCATCCCCCTTTATTGTCAGCACTTCGGGCGCAGGCCCTGGGGTGTTCTCCAGCTATTTAGTATTGGGAAGCCACAATGATTGGCATAAAAAGCATCGCCAGTTACGTGCCGGCGGACGGTATCGATAACTACGCCCAGGGTGCCAGGTTCGCCAAGGATGAAGAGTTCATCATTGGCAAGATCGGTTCGGCATTCCTGCCGCGCAAGGAAGCCACGCAGGAAACTTCCGATCTGTGTGTCGAGGCGGTCAACGCGTTGTTTGCCAACAACCCGGACTTGAAGCGCGAGTCCATCGATGCTGTGATTGTCGTCACCCAGAACGGCGATGAAGAAGGGCTGCCCCACACCGCCGCCATCGTCCAGGACAAACTGGGCCTGCCAACCCACGTGGCCGCCTTCGATATTTCCCTGGGCTGCTCCGGTTACGTGTACGGCATCTACGCAATGAAGGGCTTCATGGAAGCCACCGGCCTGAAAAACGGCCTGCTGATCACCGCCGACCCGTATTCGAAGATCGTCGACCCGGAAGACCGCAACACCACCATGCTGTTCGGCGACGCCGCCACCGCCACCTGGATGGGCGAAGACGCGCCGTGGTTGCTGGGCAAATCCAAGTTCGGCACCGACGGTTCCGGTGCGCCGCACCTGAAGGTCAGCGATGGTGTGTTCTTCATGAACGGCCGCCAGGTCTTCAACTTCGCCTTGCTCAAGGTGCCGGCGCATCTGCACGAGCTGCTGGATGAGTCGGACCTCAAGGCCGATGACATCGATGCGTTCTGCATTCACCAGGGCAGTGCGGCGATTGTCGACGCCGTGGCGCGGCGTTTCGAAGATGCGCCGGTGGACAAGTTCATCAAGGACATGGTCGAGACCGGCAATACCGTGTCCTCGAGCATTCCGTTGCTGCTGGAAAAGCACGTGATGGACGCCACCTGGAAGCGCGTGGCGATCAGCGGTTTTGGCGTGGGCCTGTCCTGGGGCTCGGCGATTCTCTATCGCCCATGACCCTTTAAGGGCGCATAACAAAACGCCGATGATCGAAAGATCATCGGCGTTTTTTATTTGGCGCCAGAAAAACCAATAAACCCTGGGTTTTGGGCAGTGGTAACCCCTTGAAATGCAAGGGCTGGCACAGGGCTAGTAAAAAAAATCAAAAAAACCCTCAAGCAACCGGCTACCACGACGATAACTATTACGTAGGTTCTCAGGCCACACCCGGCGGTTGCCAGGGCCGGAAGCCGCAGTATCCATCCATCGAGGATTTCGTCATGGCTTTAACAGTAAACACCAACATTGCTTCGATCACTACTCAGGGCAACCTGAACAAAGCCGGCGGCGCCCTGGCCACTTCCATGCAGCGCCTGTCTTCCGGCCTGCGTATCAACAGCGCTAAAGACGGCGCAGCTGACCTGGGTATCGCTACCCGTATGACCAGCCAGATCAACGGCCTGGGTCAAGCAATCAAGAACGCCAACGATGGTATCTCCATCGCGCAGACCGCTGAAGGCGCAATGCAGGCTTCGACCGACATTCTGCAAAAAATGCGTACCCTGGCTCTGTCTTCGGCGACTGGCTCCCTGAGCAACGACGACCGTAAGTCGAACAACGACGAATACCAGGCTCTGACTTCGGAACTGACCCGTATCGCACAAACCACTACCTTCGGTGGCCAGAAGCTGCTGGACGGTTCGTACGGTACCAAGTCCATCCAGGTTGGCGCCAACGCTAACGAAACCATCGGCCTGAGCCTGGAGAACGTTGCAGCCAACAACATTGGTTCGCAGCAGATCAACAGCCTGGGTATCGCCCCAAGCACCACAGGTGTCGCTGGCGGCGCAATCGCTGTTACCGGTAATGGCCAGACTTCCAGCATCACTGTGGGTGCTGGCGCAGCGGCTAAAACCATTGCCGCTCAACTGAACGGCGCCGTCGGTGGCCTGAGCGCTACCGCCAGCACCGAAGCTCAGTTCGTAGTAGGCGCTGGCGCTGCGGCTGCTCCAGCTTCGTTCACCATGACCGTTGGCGGCCAAGCCACCACGTTCGTTGGCGTAAAAGATACCGCCAGTCTGGCTGATCAACTGAAGTCGAACTCCGCCAAACTGGGTATCAGCGTTAACTACGATGAAGCCAAACAGACCCTGTCGGTTAAATCCGATACCGGTGAAAACCTGTCGTTCAGCGCTTCGACCGCTGCGGGCACCATCACCGTCGCCACCAAAGATGGCGCCGGCGCTTTCGGCACAGGCGTCGCCCTGGCTGACGGCCTGATCGCCACCGGTGCGGTGAACATGAACTCCTCCAAGGGCTACTCCCTGGAAGGCGCTGGTGTAACCGGCGTGTTCGGTGCCGCCACCTCGGCAGCTTCGGCCAAGACCTCCGTATCGCAGACCGACGTGACCGATGCCACCAAGGCACAGAACGCTGTTTCCGTGATCGACCAGGCCATCGCTACCATCTCCAGCTCCCGTTCGGGCCTGGGCGCTGTGCAGAACCGTCTGACCAGCACTGTAGACAACCTGTCCAACATTCAGAAAAACAGCACGGCTGCCCGTAGTACGCTCCAGGACGTCGACTTCGCTTCCGAAGCCGCTGAACTGACCAAGCAACAAACCCTGCAATCGGCTTCCACCGCGATCCTGTCGCAGGCCAACCAGCTGCCATCGGCTGTACTGAAGCTGCTTCAGTAATCACAGCGCTTGGTAACTGACGGAAGGGCGCGTTTACGTGCCCTTTCGTCTTTTCCGATCAGAGGAGATTGGGCATGGACATGAACGTGAATTTGAACTCGTCTTATCCGCCGCTCGCGCCTCAAAGCGCCTTGGCACCTGTGGTTACAGATAAAGACAAAAGCAAGGTTGAGCCGGCCGCGCCAACCACGGATACAGCCCGTCCGGGCGATCTGGAAAAAGCGGTCACTGATATCAAAGAATTCGTACAAGCGGCCCAGCGCAATCTGGATTTTACTATTGATGATTCCACTCACAGGGTTGTGGTCAAGGTCATTGCCACCGACACCGGTGAGGTGATTCGCCAGATCCCTTCGGAAACAGCCCTGAAGCTGGCGCAAAGCTTGTCCAGTGCCAGCCACGTGCTGTTTGACGACAAGGCGTGAGCTGGCATGAAACTTGTTGCTGTCGCCGTTGAAGCGATATTCGTCAAGATAACGGCAGCCACCGACTAGGAGAAAGATGATGGCGGGTACAACGATTACTGGCGTGGGGTCGGGCTTCGACACCCAGGCAATTGTGAAGTCCCTGGTGGATGCCGAGCGAGCGCCGAAACAAGCGCAGATCAACCTGCAGTCGCAGAAGGCAACGACCCAGCTTTCGTCGATCGGCAAGATCCAGGCAGCCCTGGACGCCTTCCGTGGTGCGCTGGCCAGCATGGGCACCGATAGCAGCTTCACTGGCTTGACCGGTACGTCTTCGGACGAAAAGGTGGCCACCATGACCGCCAACCAGACCGCGGCCAGTGGCAGCTTTGCATTGATCGTCAACCAGCTGGCACTGCCTTCGAAGTTGTCGACCGCCACTTACGCCGGGGGCGCGTCCACTGTCGTCAACAGCACTGACAAGGCAACCACGCTGACCATCACTCAGTCGGGCAAGAACTTCGACCTGAAAGTGCCGGCCGGATCCACCTTGCAACAGGTGCGCGATTCGATCAACTCGACATTCGGCACCTCGGGCCTGAGTGCCAACATCCTCACCGACTCCACGGGTTCGCGTCTGATCCTGACGTCCACCAAAGGTGGGGTGGGCTCGGACCTGACCATGTCGGGCAATTCCGGGATTGATACCGGCTACAAAGTGGTCGATGTGCCTCAGAACGCCAAGTACACGATTGATGGTATTTCCGCGGAATCCACCACCAACAGCATTTCCGATGCGGTGAGTGGGGTAAGCATCAAGTTGCTGGCGCTGTCGCCAACGGTCACGGCCAACGATCCGGATAAAAACGCGCCCCGTACCGCCCTGACCATCTCGGTCAGCACCAGTACCACTGCGCTCAAATCCGGGGTCAAGGGCTTTGTCGACACCTACAACGCGTTGCTCAAGGCGATGAACGCCGAGACCAAGGTGACCAAGGATGCCGCAGGCAACTCCATTGCTGCGACGCTGACCGGCGATGCGACCATGCGCACGCTGCAGTCGGCGATTCGCAATGAGTTCAACGCGCTGTCCGGCAACGGCACATTGAAGTCGCTGGCGCAATTTGGCGTGACCAGCGACCAGGATACCGGTGCGCTGAGCATCGATGCCAAGCGCTGGGACAAGGCGGTCTTGACCAATGCTGCCGACCTCACCAGCATTTTCAGCGGTAAAACCGGTCTGCTGGCACGTATGACGGCGGCCACCGAGGTTTATGCCAAGCCCTCGACTGGAATCCTGGCCACGCGCACCGCGTCGTTATCCGAGAGCTTGAAGGACCTGATCAAGGACCAGACCAGCCTGGATGAGCGTATTACGACGATGCAGGACTCCCTCACCCGCAAATACACCGCGATGGACACCCTGGTCGCGCAGCTGCGTCAGCAGAGCAGCAGTATTCTCGGCACGCTCAATGCGATCAGTAATTCGAAAAACAGCGACAACTGATTGAGCGGTCGAAAAAAAAGCCCAGGTCCCTTGACCTGGGCTTTGTTCTTCATGCGGTCATCAGGCTAAAGTTTTCCGCAACCGAGTCGACATAATTGTTATTGAAACCCTTCTCGCTGTTGCTTTCCACGAGGTAGAAACATGAATCCCATGAGAGCCCTTCGCCAATACCAGAAGGTCAATTCCCACGCCCAGATCTCCGAAGCCAGCCCGCATCGCCTGGTGCAACTGCTGATGGAAGGCGGCCTGGACCGGATGGCGCAAGCCAAGGGTGCTCTGGCGCGTGGTGATATTGCGCAGAAGGGCCTGATGGTGGGCAGGGCCACGGATATTATTATCGGTCTGCGTGATGGCCTGAATGCGGAAAAAAGTGACAACAAGGAATACGTTCAGCGCCTGGAAAGTCTATATGTGTACATGATCAACCGCTTGATGGAAGCCAATCTGCACAACGATGCCGACATGATCGACGAAGTCGCGCGTCTGCTGATTACCGTGAAAGAAGGCTGGGATGCCATCGCCGCGCCCCAGGGCGCCGCACAATAAGGCCATCGCGCCTTGAGGAAATCGTCATGAGCCACGCACTGCAACGCATTGATGAAACCCGTGAAGCCCTGGTCGACGCACTGGCTGCGCGCAACTGGGACGCCATTGGCGAGCTGGACCTGGGCTGTCGCAACGTGATCGATAACGTGCTCAGCGAAGCGCCGGTGGACGAGGATGCGTTGCGAGAAAAGCTGGAGGCGCTGTTGGCGGTGTACCAGCAGTTGCTCGAGGTGACGACCGGCGAGCGCCAGGCGATTTTCGAAGAGATGTCGCAGATCAACCAAGCGAAAAGTGCGTCAAAGGTTTACCATCTGTTCGGCTGATAGGGGCGTGGTTGGTCCGAACGGCGCGTCATATATTTGACTGTGCCAGCATTTTTGACTTAACTAGTGCTGTTTTCAGATTTCAGACGTCTAGTAGAAGATAAGTCTTACAGACGTCTTGATTGCCTTCATTCCGGGGCAGGAAGTTTTACTAGGGAAGTTGCTATTGCATGTGGCGTGAAACCAAAATTCTGCTGATCGATGACGATAGCGTCCGCCGCCGCGATTTAGCGGTGATTTTAAATTTTCTCGGTGAAGAAAATTTGCCCTGCGGTAGCCATGATTGGCAGCAGGCGGTCAGCTCGTTGGCGTCGAGCCGTGAAGTCATTTGTGTGCTGATCGGGACGGTAAACGCTCCTGGCGCTGTTTTGGGCTTGTTAAAGACACTGTCTACCTGGGATGAGTTCCTTCCCGTGTTGCTGATGGGCGATATTTCTTCCGTGGACCTGCCGGAAGACCAGCGCCGCCGGGTACTTTCCACCCTGGAAATGCCCCCCAGCTACAGCAAGCTGCTCGACTCCCTGCACCGCGCCCAGGTCTATCGCGAGATGTACGACCAGGCCCGCGAGCGCGGCCGTCACCGTGAACCCAACCTGTTCCGCAGCCTCGTCGGCACCAGCCGGGCGATCCAGCACGTGCGCCAGATGATGCAGCAAGTGGCTGACACCGACGCCAGCGTGCTGATCCTGGGCGAGTCGGGCACCGGCAAGGAAGTGGTCGCGCGCAACCTGCATTACCATTCCAAGCGTCGCGACGGGCCGTTCGTGCCGGTCAATTGCGGGGCGATCCCGGCAGAGCTGCTGGAAAGCGAATTGTTCGGCCACGAGAAGGGCGCCTTTACCGGCGCGATCACCAGCCGTGCCGGGCGCTTCGAACTGGCCAATGGCGGCACGCTGTTTCTCGACGAAATCGGCGATATGCCGCTGCCAATGCAGGTCAAGCTGCTGCGCGTGTTGCAGGAGCGCACCTTCGAGCGCGTGGGCAGCAACAAGACCCAGAGTGTGGATGTGCGCATCATTGCCGCGACCCACAAGAACCTCGAAAGCATGATCGAGGTCGGCAGCTTCCGCGAAGACTTGTACTACCGCCTCAACGTATTCCCAATCGAGATGGCGCCGCTGCGTGAGCGTGTGGAAGACATCCCGCTGTTGATGAACGAATTGATCTCGCGCATGGAGCACGAAAAACGCGGCTCCATCCGTTTCAACTCCGCCGCAATCATGTCGCTGTGCCGCCACGGCTGGCCGGGCAACGTCCGCGAGCTGGCCAACCTGGTGGAACGCATGGCGATCATGCACCCGTACGGTGTGATCGGCGTGGTCGAGTTGCCGAAGAAATTCCGCTACGTCGACGATGAAGACGAGCAACTGGTCGACAGCCTGCGCAGCGACATGGAAGAACGCGTGGCGATCAACGGCCACGCGCCGGACTTCGGCGCCACGGCCATGCTGCCGCCGGAAGGCCTTGATCTGAAGGACTACCTCGGCAACCTGGAACAAGGCCTGATCCAGCAGGCCCTGGACGACGCCAACGGCATCGTTGCGCGTGCCGCCGAGCGCCTGCGTATCCGTCGCACCACCCTGGTGGAAAAGATGCGCAAGTACGGTATGAGCCGCAAAGAGGGCGATGAACAGGCGGATGATTGACGCCTGTTTTTCAACCGGTTGATTCTTAGGTAGTTTTTTTTCGGCACGGGTATTGCTACAGCCCTCGCAACGTTCCGTTTAACTGACGGTCAGCCAAGCGAGAGAGCATGATGCCCCACGCCGCCCAACTATCTCCGGCCCCTGCCATCCAGGGGCTGGTTTCGCCTGTAGAGCCGCCGACCCGCCAGGGTCTTGAACAGGCGTTCTCGCAGTTCAACCAGATGTCGAGCCAACTGACCGATTCCTACAGTCTGCTTGAAGCCCGGGTGTCCGAGCTTAAAGGCGAACTCGCGGTGGTCAGCGCCCAGCGCATGCAGGAACTGGCCGAAAAAGAACGCCTGGCCAACCGCCTGCAGAATCTGCTTTCGCTGTTGCCAGGTGGCGTGATCGTCATCGATGACCAGGGCCGTGTGCGCGAAGCCAACCCGGCGGCCTGCGACTTGCTCGGCCTGCCGCTGGAAGGCGAGCTTTGGCGCCACGTCATCACCCGCTGCTTCGCGCCGCGTGAGGATGACGGCCACGAAGTGTCCCTTAAAGACGGGCGCCGCCTGTCCATCGCCACCCGCTCCCTGGATGCTGAACCGGGCCAATTGGTGCTGCTCAACGATTTGACAGAAACCCGTCATCTGCAAGACCAACTGGCGCGGCATGAGCGGTTGTCGTCGTTGGGGCGGATGGTCGCGTCCCTCGCGCATCAGATCCGCACGCCGCTGTCGGCGGCGTTGATCTACGCCAGTCATTTGACTGATGAGCAGTTGCCGGCGGCCACCCACCAGCGCTTTGCCGGGCGTCTCAAGGAGCGCCTGCACGAGCTGGAACATCAGGTGCGCGACATGCTGGTGTTTGCCCGTGGCGAATTGCCGTTGACCGACCGCCTGACCCCGGCCGGTTTGATGCAGGCCCTGCAAGCGGCGGCGGCCACGCATATCCAGGGCGCCAGCCTGCGCTGGCAGTGCGACAGCCACCACGGCGAGTTGCTGTGCAACCGTGACACCCTGGTCGGCGCGCTGCTCAACCTGATCGAAAACGCCACCCAGGCCAGCGGCCCCGGTGCACGCCTCAAGGTGCACCTGTATTGCCGCGAGCAAACCCTGCGCCTGTGCATCAGCGACAGCGGCAGCGGTATCGCGCCGGCCGTGCTGCAGCGCCTGGGCGAACCTTTTTTCACCACCAAGACCAACGGCACCGGCCTGGGCCTGACCGTGGTCAAGGCAGTGGCCCGTGCGCATCAGGGAGAATTGCAGTTGCGCTCCCGGTTGGGGCGCGGCACCTGTGCATTGATGACCTTGCCGCTGTTTTCCAGCGCGGCGAGCGCGGAGTAAAAGGATCATGGCTATCAAGGTTTTATTGGTTGAAGACGATCGCGCCCTGCGTGAAGCATTGGCTGACACGCTGCTGTTGGCGGGCCATGACTACCGCGCGGTCGGCTCTGCCGAGGAGGCCTTGGAGGCGGTGCAGCAGGAAGCGTTCAGCCTGGTGGTCAGCGATGTGAACATGCCCGGCATGGACGGCCATCAGCTGCTCGGCCTGCTGCGCGCGCGCCAGCCGCAATTGCCGGTGCTGCTGATGACCGCCCATGGCGCCGTGGAGCGGGCCGTGGACGCCATGCGCCAGGGGGCGGCGGATTATCTGGTCAAGCCGTTCGAGCCCAAGGCGTTGATCGAACTGGTCGCCCGGCATGCCCTGGGCGTCATCTCGGCGGTGGCGGGTGAGGGCCCGATTGCCTTCGAACCGGCCAGCGCACAACTGCTGGAACTGGCGGCCCGTGTGGCGCGCAGCGATTCCACGGTGTTGATTTCCGGCGAGTCCGGCACTGGCAAGGAAGTGCTGGCGCGCTATATCCACCAGCAATCCAGCCGCGCCCAGCAGCCGTTTATCGCGATCAACTGCGCGGCGATCCCGGACAACATGCTCGAAGCCACTCTGTTTGGCCATGAGAAGGGCTCGTTCACCGGGGCTATCGCGGCCCAGGCCGGCAAGTTCGAGCAGGCCGACGGCGGCACTATTCTGCTCGACGAAATTTCGGAAATGCCCCTGGGCCTGCAAGCCAAGTTGTTGCGCGTGTTGCAGGAGCGCGAAGTAGAGCGGGTGGGCGCACGCAAGCCGATCCAGCTGGACATCCGCGTGGTCGCTACCACCAACCGCGACTTGGCGGGCGAAGTGGCGGCGGGGCGCTTTCGCGAAGACTTGTTCTATCGCCTGTCGGTGTTCCCGCTGGCCTGGCGCCCGTTGCGCGAACGCCCAGCCGATATCATTCCCCTGGCCGAGCGCCTGCTGAACAACCACGTCAAAAAAATGAAACACGCCCAGGCGCGGCTGTCGGCCGAGGCCCAGGCCTGCCTGGTCGCTTACCCCTGGCCGGGTAATGTGCGCGAGCTGGACAATGCGATCCAGCGCGCGCTGATCCTGCAGCAGGGCGGCTTGATCCAGCCCCAGGATTTCTGCCTGGCCATGGGCAGTGGCGTGGCGCCGTTGCCGAGCCTGGCGCCGGTACCGGTGCTTGCCGAAGCCGAATCGGCCGGCGCCCTGGGCGATGACCTGCGCCGCCGCGAATTCCAGATGATCATCGACACCCTGCGCGCCGAGCGCGGCCGCCGCAAAGAAGCGGCCGAGCGCCTCGGCATCAGCCCGCGCACCTTGCGCTACAAGCTGGCGCAGATGCGCGACGCGGGCATGGATGTGGAAGCGTATCTTTTCGCCACCTGAGCAAAGCCCAGGCTGACAAGCTTTGTCGGCTTTTCTTACGAGTCGCAACGAAGCTGGCACCCTTGTTGCACCTCCCCTGGTAACCGCTGCGTAGTGTCAAAAAATTGCGGGTCGTCGGAGAGAGAAGGTCATGAGCCAGGGTATTGAGTTCAATCGGTTGATGTTGGATATGCGCTCCATGCAAATGGATGCCATGGCTCAACCGAAATCTGTCGCGCCAGCGCCGGAATTGGGCCAAAGCAGTTTTGCCGACATGCTCGGTCAGGCAATCAATAAAGTCAGTGATACCCAGCAGGCGTCCAGCCAGTTGGCGACCGCGTTCGAGATCGGTAAAAGCGGCGTGGACCTCACCGATGTGATGGTCGCCTCGCAAAAGGCCAGTGTTTCCTTCCAGGCCTTGACCCAAGTGCGTAACAAGCTGGTTCAGGCTTACCAAGACATCATGCAGATGCCGGTTTAAGGGCGAGATTTAAGTCATGGCAGAAGCAGTCGTGGACAACGTACCCGCCAAGACAGACGGCAAGCCGCCGCTGTTTGGCCTGTCGTTCCTGGAAAACCTCTCGGAAATGACCATGTTGCGTCAGGTGGGCCTGATGGTCGGCCTGGCTGCCAGCGTGGCGATTGGTTTTGCCGTGGTGTTGTGGTCGCAGCAGCCTGATTACCGGCCGCTGTACGGCAGCCTGGCGGGCATGGATTCCAAGCAGATCATGGAAACCCTTGCCGCCGCCGACATCGCCTACACCGTGGAGCCCAACTCCGGTGCCTTGCTGGTCAAGGCCGACGATGTGGCGCGTGCGCGGATGAAACTGGCGGCCGCCGGCGTCACGCCGTCCGACAGCAATATCGGCTTTGAAATCCTCGACAAGGACCAGGGCCTGGGCACCAGCCAGTTCATGGAAGCCACCCGTTACCGTCGCGGCCTGGAAGGCGAACTGGCGCGGACCATTTCCAGCCTGAATAACGTCAAGGGTGCCCGCGTGCACCTGGCCATCCCGAAAAGCTCGGTGTTCGTGCGTGACGAACGCAAGCCGAGTGCCTCGGTATTGGTCGAACTGTTTTCCGGCCGCTCCCTGGAGCCTGGCCAGGTATTGGCGATCATCAACCTGGTGGCCACCAGCGTGCCGGAGTTGAGCAAGTCGCAGATCACCGTGGTCGACCAGAAGGGCAACCTGCTGTCCGACATGGCCGAAAATTCCGCGCTGACCCAGGCCGGCAAGCAGTTCGACTACAGCCGTCGCATGGAAAGCATGCTTACCCAGCGCGTGCATAACATCCTGCAGCCGGTGCTGGGCAACGACCGCTACAAGGCTGAAGTGTCCGCCGACGTGGACTTCAGCGCCGTCGAATCGACGTCCGAGCAATTCAATCCGGACCAGCCCGCCCTGCGCAGCGAGCAGTCCACCAGTGAACAACGCACCGCCAGCAACGGCCCGCAAGGCGTACCGGGGGCCCTGAGCAACCAGCCACCGGCACCGGCTTCCGCCCCGCAAACCACCGGTGGCGCCGCTGCCACCGCTGGCGCGATTGCAGCCGGCCAACCGCTGCTGGACGCCAACGGCCAGCAGATCATGGACCCGGCCACCGGCCAGCCGATGCTCGCGCCGTACCCGGCGGACAAGCGTAACCAGTCCACCAAGAACTTCGAGCTCGACCGCTCCATCAGCCACACCAAGCAGCAGCAGGGCAAGATCAATCGCCTGTCGGTGTCGGTGGTGGTCGATGACCAGGTCAAGGTCAATGCCGCTGACGGTGCCGTTACCCGCGCACCCTGGAGCGCCGACGAATTGGCGCGCTTTACTCGCCTGGTGCAGGACGCCGTCGGCTTCGACGCCAGCCGTGGCGACAGCGTCAGCGTAATCAACATGCCATTCTCCGCCGAGCGCGGCGAAGTGATCACCGACCCGGCGTTCTACACCCAGCCGTGGTTCTGGGACATCGTCAAGCAAGTGCTGGGAGTGTTGTTCATCCTGGTGCTGGTATTTGGTGTGCTGCGGCCGGTGCTCAACAACATCACCGGGCACGGCAAGAAACAACTGGCATTGGCCGGTGGCGACGTCGAGTTGGGCGGCATGGGTGGCCTGGACGGCGAGTTGGCCAACGACCGCGTCAGCCTGGGCGGCCCGCAAAGCATCCTGTTGCCAAGCCCGAGCGAAGGCTATGACGCTCAGTTGAACGCAATCAAGAGTCTGGTGGCAGAAGACCCGGGCCGTGTGGCCCAGGTCGTGAAAGAGTGGATTAACGCTGATGAATGATCGAGTCGCTGTTGCCAAGCTCTCCCGGGTCGACAAAGCCGCCGTGCTGCTGCTGTCGTTGGGCGAAACCGACGCCGCCCAAGTGCTGCGCCACATGGGGCCCAAAGAGGTCCAGCGCGTCGGCGTGGCCATGGCGCAGATGCGTAACGTGCACCGCGAGCAAGTCGAACAGGTGATGAGCGAGTTCGTCGAGATCGTCGGCGACCAGACCAGCCTGGGCGTCGGCTCCGACAGCTATATCCGCAAAATGCTCACCTCGGCCCTGGGCGAAGACAAGGCCAACGGCCTGATCGACCGGATCCTGCTGGGCGGCAACACCAGTGGCCTCGACAGCCTGAAGTGGATGGAGCCGCGCGCGGTCGCCGACGTGATTCGCTACGAACACCCGCAGATCCAGGCCATCGTCGTGGCCTACCTGGACCCGGACCAGGCCGGCGAAGTGCTCGGCCACTTCGACCATAAAGTGCGCCTGGACATCATCCTGCGCGTGTCGTCGCTCAACACCGTGCAGCCGGCGGCGCTGAAAGAACTCAACACGATTCTCGAGAAGCAGTTCTCGGGCAACTCGAACGCCTCGCGCACCACCCTGGGCGGGATCAAGCGTGCAGCCGACATCATGAACTTCCTCGACAGCTCGGTCGAAGGCCAGTTGATGGACTCGATCCGCGAGATCGACGACACCCTGTCCGGCCAGATCGAAGACCTGATGTTCGTGTTCAACAACCTCGCCGATGTCGACGACCGTGGCATCCAGGCGTTGCTGCGCGAAGTGTCGTCCGACGTGCTGGTGCTGGCCCTCAAGGGCTCGGACGAGGGCGTCAAGGAAAAGATCTTCAAGAACATGTCCAAGCGTGCCTCCGAACTGTTGCGCGACGACCTGGAAGCCAAGGGCCCGGTGCGCGTCAGCGACGTGGAAACCGCGCAGAAAGAAATCCTCACCATTGCCCGCCGTATGGCCGAAGCCGGAGAAATCGTTCTCGGCGGGAAGGGCGGCGAAGAAATGATTTAAGGCGCCCCGCATGTCGAACAAAGATGAGACGCCCAGCGACCTGATTCGCGCGCGGGATGTCGGCGGGTTCGACATCTGGTCGTTGCCCAGCTTCGATCCCCACGTGCCGGAGCCTGAGCCGGAACCAGTGGAGGAACCACCGGCGCAGATGGAAGAAGTGCCGCTGGAAGAAGTCCAGCCGCTGACCCTTGAAGAGTTGGAAGCCATCCGCCAGGAGGCTTACAACGAAGGCTTCGCGGCCGGTGAAAAAGACGGCTTTCGCAGCACTACCCTCAAGGTTCGCCAGGAAGCCGAAGAAGCCCTCAGTGGCCAATTGGCCAGCCTGGAGCGCTTGATGGGCAACCTGTTCGACCCCATCGCCGAACAGGACTCGCAGCTGGAAAAATCCATGGTCGGCCTGGTGCAGCACATCGCGCGCCAAGTGATCCAGCGTGAACTGGTGCTGGATTCCAGCCAGATCGAAAGCGTGATGCGCGAAGCCCTCAAGCTGCTGCCCCTGGGTGTCGGCAATGTGCGGCTGTATATCAACCCGCAGGATTTCGAGCAGGTCAAAGCCTTGCGCGAGCGCCATGAAGAAACCTGGCGCATCGTCGAGGACGCGGCCTTGCAGCCGGGCGGCTGCCGCGTCGAGACCGAGCACAGCCGCATCGATGCCACGGTGGAAACCCGCATCAGCCAGATCATGACCAAATTGCTCGACCAGTTGCATGAGCAGGTGCTGCACCCGGCCGAGCCTGACCTGAGCGTTGACCTGGACGCCACCGATGCACCTTGACCGCACCAGCTTCGCCAAGCGCCTGGGCAGCTACGCCGAGGCCACCGAGTTGCCCGGCCAGCCTATCCTTGAAGGGCGTCTGTTGCGCATGGTCGGCCTGACCCTTGAAGCCGAGGGCTTGCGTGCCGCCATGGGCAGCCGCTGCATGGTGATCAACGACGACAGCTACCACCCGGTGCAGGTCGAAGCCGAAGTGATGGGTTTTTCCGGCAACAAGATTTTCCTGATGCCGGTGGGCAGCCTCGCCGGTATCGCCCCCGGCGCCCGCGTAGTGCCGCTGGCTGACACCGGGCGCCTGCCGATGGGCATGAGCATGCTCGGCCGCGTACTCGACGGCGCCGGTCGCGCGCTGGATGGCAAGGGCGGCATGAAGGCCGAGGATTGGGTGCCGATGGATGGCCCCACCATCAACCCGCTCAACCGTAACCCCATCAGCGTGCCGCTGGACGTGGGCATACGCAGCATCAACGGTTTATTGACGGTCGGTCGCGGCCAGCGCCTGGGCCTGTTCGCCGGTACCGGTGTGGGTAAATCGGTGTTGCTGGGCATGATGACGCGCTTTACCGAGGCCGACATCATCGTGGTCGGGCTGATCGGCGAGCGTGGCCGTGAGGTCAAGGAATTCATCGAGCACAGCCTGGGTGAAGAAGGCCTCAAGCGCTCGGTGGTCGTCGCCTCGCCGGCGGATGACGCACCGCTGATGCGCCTGCGCGCCGCCATGTATTGCACGCGCATCGCCGAATATTTTCGCGACAAGGGCAAGAATGTCCTGTTGCTGATGGACTCGCTCACCCGTTTCGCCCAGGCCCAGCGCGAGATCGCCCTGGCCATCGGCGAGCCGCCAGCGACCAAGGGCTATCCGCCGTCAGTGTTCGCCAAGCTGCCCAAGCTGGTGGAGCGGGCCGGTAATGCCGAGGCCGGCGGGGGCTCGATCACCGCGTTCTACACCGTGTTGTCCGAAGGCGATGACCAGCAGGACCCGATTGCCGACTCGGCGCGGGGCGTGCTTGACGGGCACATCGTGCTGTCGCGGCGCCTGGCCGAAGAAGGGCACTACCCGGCCATCGATATCGAGGCGTCCATCAGCCGGGTGATGCCGGCGGTGGTGACGCCGGAGCACATGGCCCGCGCGCAATACTTCAAGCAGCTGTGGTCGCGTTATCAGCAGAGCCGCGACCTGATCAGCGTTGGCGCCTACGTGGCCGGCGGCGATCGCGAGACCGACCTGGCCATTGCGCTGCAACCGCAGTTGGTGACCTACCTGCGCCAGGGGCTGAACGACAAGATCAGCATGGGCGAGAGCGAAGCACATCTGCAGTCCATCTTCGCCCCCGCGCCAGGCGGCTAAACCATGGCCAACAGCCGCGCCGCGCGCCTGGCCCCGGTGGTGGAAATGGCCGAAAAGGCCGAAAAAACCGCTGTGCAGCGCCTGGGCTTTTTCCAGGGCCAGGTGCGCCTGGCGGAAAGCAAGCTGGGCGACCTCGAGCGCTTTCGCCTCGAATATCAGCAGCAGTGGATCGAACGCGGCAGCAAGGGCGTGTCGGGCCAATGGCTGATGGGGTACCAGGGCTTTCTCAACCAACTGGAAACCGCCGTCGGCCAACAGCGCCAGAGCCTGGCCTGGCACCAGAACAACCTCGACAAGGCGCGCGAAAGCTGGCAAGCGGCGTTCGCCCGCGTCGAAGGTTTGCGCAAGTTGGTGCAGCGCTATCTCGACGAAGCGCGGGCCCTTGAGGATAAGCGTGAGCAGAAGCTGCTCGACGAGCTGTCCCAGCGCCTTCCTCGCCAGGAACAGTTCTAACCAATGTGGGAGGGGGCTTGCCCCCGATTGCGGTGTATCAGTCAGTAAATCTGTTGACTGACACACCGCAATCGGGGGCAAGCCCCCTCCCACATTTGAACTACTGTGTTGCTCAGATCGAATTCGCCTGCTACACCTTGTTGCACAGTGTTAATGACAAGGAAGCAGTCACATGTCGATCGAGCCAGATGTATCCCTGGATGGGAAGAAGTTGACGATCACGATCAAGGGCCGGTTCGATTTCGGCAGCCACCAGGCATTTCGTGATGCCTACGAGCCTTACCGTAAAGGGCTTGAGTCGTACGTCGTGGACCTAAAAGAAACCACATATATGGACAGCTCGGCCTTGGGCATGCTTCTGCTGCTGCGGGACCATGCCGGTGGCGATAACTCAGACGTGCGTGTGACCAACAGCAACACGGACGTGCGCAAAATCCTCGCCATTTCCAATTTCGACAAGCTTTTCGATATCTCGTGAGAGTCCTGGCGCCCTTATCCGAGCCGCTGACCATCCTGATTGCCGAAGACAGTGCCGCCGACTTGCTGTTGTTGTCGACCATCGTGCGGCGTCAGGGTCACCATGTGCTCACCGCGACCAATGGCGAGCAAGCCGTTGAAGTGTTTGCGCGCGAGCGCCCGCAGTTGGTGTTGATGGACGCGATGATGCCGGTGATGGATGGTTTTCTCGCGGCGCGCTGGATCAAGCAATTGGCGGGCGAGCAGTTGGTCCCCATCATCTTCCTGACCTCGCTGCGCGAAAGCGCCGCACTGGCCGAGTGTCTGGACGCCGGCGGCGACGATTTCCTGCCCAAGCCCTATAATCAGTTGATTCTGGCCGCCAAGATCAACGCCATGGACCGCCTGCGGCGGCTGCAAGCCACGGTGCTGCAGCAGCGCGACCAGATCGCCCGTCACAACGATTACTTGTTACATGAGCAGCGCACCGCCAAGGCCGTGTTCGACAAGGTCGCGCATTCGGGTTGCATCAACGCTGCGCCGAATATCCGCTACCTGCAATCGCCCTATGCACTGTTCAACGGGGACCTGTTGCTGGCGGCCTATACGCCGTCCGGCGACATGCATGTGTTGCTCGGCGATTTCACCGGCCACGGCCTGCCGGCGGCCATCGGTGCCATGCCCCTGGCCGAAGTGTTCTATGGCATGACCGCCAAGGGCTATGGGCTGACGCAGACCCTGCGCGAGATGAACGCCAAGCTCAAGCGCATCCTGCCGGTGGACATGTTCTGCTGCGCCACACTGTTGTGCCTGAGCACCGAGCGGCGCGTGGTGGAGGTGTGGAACGGCGGCATGCCCGAGGGCTATGTGCATGAGGTCGCTACCGGCAAGCGCACGCCGTTGATGTCGCGGCATTTGCCGTTGGGCGTGCTGTCGGCCCAGGCATTCGATGACAGCACCGAAGTCTGGCCCATGGCCCTGGGCGACCGGGTGTTCCTGCTTTCCGATGGGGTGCTGGACACCGCCGACGCCAATGACCAGTTGTTCGGTGCCGAGCGTTTGCAGCAGGTGTTTGCCGCCAACCGCGAGCCCGACCGCTTGTTCGAGGATATCGAGCAGGCGCTGGCGGCCTTTCGCGGTGAGGCACGGGACGATGTCAGCATGGTTGAAATCACCTTGCTGTCCGGCCAACCGCTGCGCGTGGCGGAACCGATGTATTCCGACAGTGGCCAGTCGTGCCCGCTGAATTGGTCGGTGAGTTTTGAATTTCGTGCGCAGACCCTCAGGCGCTACAACCCATTGCCGTATCTGCTGCAATTACTGTTGGAGGTCCACGGCCTGCGTGAGCAGAGCGGTGCGCTCTACACGGTGATGGCCGAGTTGTATGCCAATGCCCTCGAACATGGGGTACTGGGGCTGGATTCACAGCTCAAGCAAGATGCCGAAGGGTTTGCGCAGTACTACCGCCTGCGCAACGAGCGGCTGGCGCAATTGAACAGCGGCCATATCCGGGTACATGTGCAGGTGTCCCCGACTGCAAAGGGCGGCAAGATGACGTTGCGTGTCGAGGACAGCGGGCCTGGCTTCGATGTTGACGAGGTGCTGACGCGGCCGCTGGATGCTGACCGTCTGTCTGGCCGCGGCTTGAGCCTGGTGCGTCAACTGAGCAGCGCGGTACGCTGGTCCGATGGCGGGCGCAGTGTCTGCGTGGAGTTTTGCTGGGAGGCTCTGGCATAATCCGCCGATTCTTGATCAAGGAGCGAGCAAGTGGCTGAGATTCATCTGGACCCCGACGTGCTGTCGGGCTTGCAGGAGGTGATGGAGGACGAGTACCCACGGTTGCTGGAGACTTTCCTTCATGACTCCGAAGAGCGCGTCACCGCCTTGCGCAAGGCGCGTGATGACGCCAAGGCGCTGGGGCGCATCGCCCATAGCTTCAAGGGCAGCAGCGGCAACCTTGGGGCGGTGCGACTGGCGCAGTTGTGTCAACGCCTGGAAGTGGAGTCCGTTGGGACGACGGCGGACCTCGGGGCCCTGGTCGATCAGATCGATCATGAGTTTGCCTTGGTCCGGCCGCTGTATGAATCGGAGCGGCAGCGTTTCAGTCTCTGAAGCGCTTCAAACCGCGATTTAGCTGCCCTGGGCGACTTGGCCCGACTCTTGCTCTATCTCTGGATACTGCATCCCCGACCCCCATGCAGTGGAGACCTTTACCTATGCCAGTCGCCCCTAATTCGCTTCTTCAGGCTGCCCCCGCGGCCAAGCCTCAAGCGCCTGCCGCCACCCCTGTGGCAGCGGCTGCGGACCCACGGGACAAGGGCCCTGGCTTCGCTCAAGTGTTCGCCAACCAAGGCGCCAAACCTGCCTTGAAAACCGCCGACGCCCCAGGCAAGTCGGCGCCGACGGCAGCCGGCGATCAATCTGCCGCCAGCACGCCGGCGGTTGCCGATAGCGGCAATCCCTTGCCTGCCAAGCCGGCCAAGGCCGACGAGGACGCCGCCGACACAGCCGCCGACCCGTCCCTGGCGCAACAGCCGCCGGCCGATCCGCCGGTCGACCCCGCGCTGATCGCCACGGTCACACCCGTTGCCGTGCCGGTGGAAACGCCAGCGCCTGTGGCGGTCGTGGAAGATGACAAGCCCCAGCCGGCCGCCGCCGCCCCCGTCGCAGTGGTCGACACGGCCAAGTCACCCGCCTTCGACCCCGAAGCCGACCCCCTGGATGCCATGCCCGCCGTACGCTTGGCGATGGAGCAGGGCGGTCATGTATCGGCCAGCAGCCAGGCGCCACAGAAAGCTGCGCCAGCCACGCCCCTGGATCAACCGACCGCCGCGCAGAATTTCGCGGCAGGCATGGCCACCATGGTCGATCAACAAGCCACCAAGGACAGCACCGGCCAGGGCGGTGACAAAGCCTTCGGCGCGCTGATCGATGACGGCCTCAAGGACCTCAAGGACGCCAGCAGCGACACCCGCGTGGATGACTTCGCCAACCGCCTCGCCGCGCTGACCCAGGCCGCCACGCCGAAAACCGCCAACGCCTTGCCGCCGGTGACCAACGCCCCGCTGGCCATGCACCAGAGCGGCTGGACCGAAGAAGTGGTCAACCGCGTGATGTACCTCTCCAGTGCCAACCTCAAGTCGGCCGAAATCCAGCTGCAGCCGGCCGAACTGGGGCGCCTGGACATCAAGGTCAACATGACGCCCGACCAGCAGGCCCAAGTGAGCTTCATGAGCGGCCATGCGGTGGTCCGTGAAGCGCTGGAAAGCCAGTCCGGGCGCCTGCGCGAGATGTTCGCCCAGCAAGGCATGGGGCAGGTGGATGTGAATGTGTCCGACCAGTCTCGCGGGCAGGAGCAGCAGCAACAGCAGAGCCAGGCGCGGGGCGTGAGTGGCGGCCGCAGTAGCGCTGGCGAGGTTGTCGACTCTGGCGAAGTGGCGGCCGCCGTCGCGCCGGTGGTGAGCAGTGTGATCGGCTCCAGCGCTGTCGACTACTACGCCTGACCCAAGCCGAACAGAGATCAAAATGTGGGAGGGGGCTTGCTCCCGATTGCGGTGTATCAGCAACAGATTTGTTGACTGACACACTGCTATCGGGAGCAAGCCCCCTCCCACATTTGATGTGTGTTGCCCTGGTGCCAGACAACTCTGGCATAACACTTGCTCTTGCCTTTCCGTAGATCTATGAATCCCAGAATAGTGACGGATTATTGGCATGGCGAAGAGCGACGACGCAGCAACTCCCCCCGCAGGCAAAGGCAAGCTCAAGCTGATCCTGCTGATTGTGCTGGGCCTGCTCCTGGCCATTGGCGCCTCGGTGGGTGGCACCTGGTACATCATGCACAGCAGTGCCAGCAAGCCGGCCCCCGCTGCCGACGCCGCCACTAACGTCAAGCAACCGGCAATCTTCGAGCCGATGCTGCCGGCGTTTGTCGCCAACTACAACCAGAACGGTCGCCAACGCTACTTGCAGGTGAGCATTACCTTGCTGGCGCGCAACCAGGCGGACCTGGACGCGCTCAAGGTGCACATGCCAGTGATCCGCAACAACCTGGTGATGCTGTTCTCCGGGCAGAGCTTCGACAGCCTGGCCACTGCGGTGGGCCAGGAAATGCTGCGCCAGAAGGTCACTGCCAGCGTGCAGGAAGTGGCCCAGAAAGAGCTCGGCAAAGTCGTGGTCGAGCAGGCGCTCTTCACTAACTTTGTATTGCAGTAGGACCACGACATGGCCGTGCAAGACCTGCTGTCCCAGGATGAAATCGACGCGCTGTTGCATGGCGTCGACGATGGTCTGGTACAGACCGAAATGGCTGCCGAACCCGGCAGCGTCAAAAGTTACGACCTGACCACCCAGGATCGCATCGTCCGTGGACGCATGCCGACCCTGGAAATGATCAACGAACGTTTCGCCCGTTACACCCGTATCAGCATGTTCAACATGCTGCGCCGTTCGGCAGACGTGGCGGTGGGCGGCGTGCAGGTGATGAAGTTCGGTGAATACGTGCATTCGCTGTACGTTCCCACCAGCCTTAACCTGGTCAAGATCAAGCCGTTGCGTGGCACCGCGCTGTTCATCCTCGACGCCAAGCTGGTGTTCAAGCTGGTGGACAACTTCTTCGGTGGCGACGGCCGTCACGCCAAGATCGAAGGCCGTGAATTCACGCCCACCGAACTGCGCGTGGTGCGCATGGTGCTGGAGCAGGCCTTCATTGACTTGAAGGAAGCCTGGCAGGCGATCATGGAAGTCAATTTCGAGTACATCAACTCGGAAGTGAACCCGGCCATGGCCAACATCGTCGGGCCGAGCGAAGCCATTGTGGTGTCGACGTTCCACATCGAACTCGATGGCGGTGGCGGCGATCTGCACGTGACCATGCCGTACTCGATGATCGAGCCGGTACGCGAAATGCTCGACGCCGGCTTCCAGTCCGACCTCGACGACCAGGACGAACGCTGGGTCAAGGCCCTGCGCGAAGACCTGCTCGACGTCGACGTACCCCTGAGCGCCACCGTGGCCCGCCGCCAGCTGCGCCTGCGCGACATTCTGCACATGCAGCCGGGCGACGTGATCCCCGTCGAACTGCCGGAAGAACTGATCATGCGCGCCAATGGTGTGCCGTCGTTCAAGGTCAAGCTCGGTTCCCACAAGGGCAACCTGGCGTTGCAGGTGATTGAGCCGATCAATCGCCGCTGATGCACCCCCTATTCATGATTGTTTGCTGCGCCGAGGACATGTAATGGCTACCGAACACGAAAACACTTCCGCCGAAGACCAGGCCCTGGCTGACGAGTGGGCTGCGGCCCTGGAAGAAACCGGCGATGTCGGCCAGGACGATATCGACGCGCTGCTGGCCGCCGACGCTGCCTCCGCGCCAGCCGGCAAACGCCTGCCGATGGAAGAATTCGGCAGCGTGCCGAAAAACAACGACCCGGTGACCCTCGACGGCCCCAACCTGGACGTGATCCTGGACATTCCGGTGTCGATTTCCATGGAAGTGGGCAGCACCGAAATCAACATCCGCAACCTGCTGCAGCTCAACCAGGGCTCGGTGATCGAGCTTGACCGCCTGGCCGGCGAGCCGCTGGACGTGCTGGTCAACGGCACGCTGATCGCCCATGGCGAGGTGGTGGTGGTCAACGAGAAGTTCGGCATTCGCCTGACGGACGTGATCAGCCCGAGCGAACGCATCAAGAAGTTGCGCTGAAATGAAGTACAGCATGGCGGGACTGTTGCTGGCGCTGCCTTTGGGCGCCCTGGCGGCTGAGCCGATCGCGCAAGCGGCTGCGGCACCTGCGGTCGGCAGCGTCGGCGGGCAGTTGACGCAACTGATGCTCGGCCTGTTGCTGGTGGTCGGCCTGATTTTCGTACTGGCCTGGCTGATGCGCCGCGTGCAGCGTATCGGCCCGGGCAACGCCCAGGTCATCGAGCTGATCGGCTCGCGTGCCCTCGGCCCGCGCGATCGTCTGGTGCTGGTGCAGGTCGGCGAGGAGCAGATTTTGCTCGGCCTCACCCCCGGCCGCATTACCCCGTTGCACGTACTCAAGACACCGGTGGACGCGGCCAAGACCGAGGCCGCCACGCCAGAATTCGCCCAGCGCCTGATGGAATTGCTGGGCAAGGATCAGAAGGATAAGAAGTAATGCGCGTGTTCCTGACGCTCATGCTGTTGCTGGCCGCGCCGATGGCCCTGGGCGCCGACCCATTGTCGATCCCGGCGATCACCCTGGGCACCAATGCGGCCGGCGCGCAGGAATACTCGGTCAGCCTGCAGATTCTGCTGATCATGACCGCGCTGAGTTTTATCCCGGCGTTCGTCATGCTGATGACCAGCTTCACGCGGATCATCATCGTGTTCTCGATCCTGCGCCAGGCCCTGGGCCTGCAACAGACGCCGTCGAACCAGATCCTTACCGGCATGGCGTTGTTCCTGACGCTGTTCATCATGGCGCCGGTATTCGACAAGGTGAACCAGCAAGCCCTGCAACCCTACCTGGCGGAGAAAATGACCGCCCAGGACGCCATCGACAAGGCCCAGGGCCCGATCAAGGACTTCATGCTGTCGCAGACCCGCTCCAGCGACCTCGAGCTGTTCATGCGCCTGTCCAAGCGCACCGACATCGCCACGCCGGACCAGGCCCCGCTGACCATCCTGGTGCCGGCGTTTGTCACCTCGGAATTGAAGACCGCGTTCCAGATCGGCTTCATGATTTTCATCCCGTTCCTGATCATCGACCTGGTGGTGGCAAGCGTGCTGATGGCAATGGGGATGATGATGCTTTCGCCGCTGATCATTTCGTTGCCGTTCAAGATCATGCTGTTTGTGCTGGTGGACGGCTGGGCGCTGATTATCGGCACCCTGGCCGGCAGTTTCGGAGGGGTATAGCGCGATGACCCCAGAAGTTGCCGTCGACCTGTTTCGCGAAGCGCTGTGGCTGACCACCCTGATGGTCGCCGTGCTGGTGGTGCCGAGCCTGCTGGTCGGCCTGCTGGTGGCGATGTTCCAGGCCGCCACCCAGATCAACGAACAGACCCTGAGCTTTCTGCCGCGCCTGCTGGTGATGCTGATCACCCTGATCGTCGCCGGCCCGTGGCTGGTGCAAACCTTCATGGAATACATCCTGCAGCTGTACGGCAGTATTCCGCAGTTGATCGGCTGAGCCGATGCAATCGTTACTAGCCTTGACCGACACCCAGATCAGTACCTGGGTGGCGTCGTTCATCCTGCCGCTGTTTCGCGTCACGGCCATGTTGATGGCCATGCCGGTGTTCGGCACTACCCTGGTACCACGGCGCGTGCGCCTGTATTTCGCGGTGGCGATCACCGTGGTGATCGTGCCCGGCTTGCCGCCGATGCCGCCGGTCAACGCTCTCGACCTCAGCGCATTGATGCTGATCGCCGAACAGGTCCTGATCGGCGCCATGCTGGGCTTTTCCCTGAGCCTGTTCTTCCAGGCGTTCGTGGTCGCCGGGCAAATCATCTCGGTGCAGATGGGCATGGGCTTCGCGTCCATGGTCGACCCCACCAACGGCGTGTCGGCGGCGGTGATCGGGCAATTCCTGACCATGCTGGTGACCTTGCTGTTCCTGGCCATGAACGGCCATCTGGTGGCGTTCGAGGTGATGACTGAAAGCTTCACCACCTTGCCGGTGGGTTCCGGGTTGGTGGTCAACCACTTCTGGGAACTGGTGGGGCGCCTCGGGTGGGTGCTGGGCGCGTCCTTGCTGTTGGTGTTGCCGGCGATCACGGCATTGCTGGTGGTCAACATCGCGTTTGGCGTAATGACTCGCGCGGCGCCGCAGCTGAACATCTTTTCGATTGGTTTCCCCTTGACCCTGGTGTTGGGCATGGGGATTTTCTGGGTCGGCCTGGCTGACATTCTCAATCAGTATCAACCGCTGGCGACCGACGCCTTGCAGTTCTTACGTGACCTGGCACGGGCGCGCTGAGCCATGGCCGAGAGCGAGAGTGGTCAGGACAAGACAGAAGACCCCACGGAGAAACGTAAAAAGGACTCCAGGGAAAAGGGCGAGATCGCACGCTCCAAAGAGCTCAATACCGTTGCGACCATGATGGCCGGTGCCGGCGCTTTGCTGATCTACGGCGGTGGCCTGGCGCTGGACTTGCTGGAGCTGATGAAGCACAACTTCACCTTGCCCCGCGAGGTGTTGCTCAACCCGGATTCCATGGGGCTCTACCTGCTGCATTCGGGCAAGATCGCGTTGCTGGCGGTGCAACCGATCCTGATCACCTTGCTGCTCGCCGCGCTGATCGGCCCGGTCGCCCTCGGCGGCTGGCTGTTTGCCGCCAGCAGCATGGCGCCCAAGTTCAGCCGCATGAACCCGGCGGCCGGGCTCAAGCGCATGTTTTCCACCAAGGCCCTGGTGGAGCTGCTCAAGGCCTTGGCCAAATTCATCCTGATTCTGTTCGTGGCGTTGTCGGTGTTGTCGTCCGACATCGACGACTTGCTGCGCATCGCCCATGAACCGCTGGAGTCGGCGATCATCCACAGCCTGCAAGTGGTGGGTTGGAGCGCATTGTGGATGTCTGCCGGGTTGATCATCATCGCAGCGGTGGACGCGCCGATCCAGCTGTGGGAAAGCCACAAGAAACTGCTGATGACCAAGCAGGAAGTGCGTGACGAACACAAGGATCAGGAAGGGCGCCCGGAGGTCAAGCAACGCATCCGCCAACTGCAGCGGGAAATGTCCCAGCGCAAGATGATGGCCTCGGTGCCCGACGCCGATGTGATCATCACCAACCCGACCCACTACGCCGTCGCCCTCAAGTACGACCCGGAGAAGGGCGGCGCGCCCATGTTGCTGGCCAAGGGCAGCGACTTTACCGCGCTCAAGATTCGCGAAATCGCTGTGGCCAACGACATCCTGCTGCTGGAATCACCGGCGCTGGCGCGGTCGATCTTCTATTCCACCGACCTCGATCAAGAAATCCCCGCCGGGCTGTACCTGGCCGTGGCGCAGGTATTGGCCTACGTCTACCAGATCCGCCAGTATCGGGCGGGCAAGGGCAAGCGGCCTGATCCGCTGAAGGACTTGCCGATTCCGCCGGATTTGCGTCGCGACTCCTGAAAACGCGCTTTTATGTCTGCCTCTGTAGGAGCGAGCTTGCTCGCGAAAAACTCCGAGTCGCCGCGTTCATCCTGATTTGCGCGTTATCGTTACCCACCTTCGCGAGCAAGCTCGCTCCTACAGGAGGGTGCCCATTACCTGTCAACTTTGACAGTAGCCAATACGCCGCCTTCACTGTTTGATACAGCGATGAGCCGCGCAGCCATGCGCGGCTCGGGAGGCGGTGATGGATAGGGCTACGGTCAAGTGGTTCGATGCGGTCAAGGGCATTGGTTTTATTGCCCGGGAGCGTGATGGCAACGCGGTTGCCGTGCAGTCGACAGATGCCAAGTGCGGTGAAGTCCCGCCAGCCGCTCCCACCATGCGAAAACCCCGCAAGCGGAAAAAAACACCGAAAGCCCCTCGCTAGCACCCATGGTTGTTTGCGTCTACCTGTCAACTTTGACAGTAGCCAGCGCCAGCGTCTCGCGGTTCTATTGCACCAGGCACTGCGCGCAGGCTGTAAACGAGATGCAGGGAGAACGGCATTGAAAGTGACGACGGGTACAGTCAAACGTGAGCTGGCCAGGGGCAAGTGGCTGATTGCGCTGGATGACGGGCATGACTGCGTCTTTATCGATTGGAGCGATTGGCGGGGGGCTGCACTGTCGATTGGTAAGAAGTTAACGTTTCAAATGATCCATAAACCCCAGGGCGTTTATGCGCTCCCCGTCAGTGCGCGTAACGATACCGGGACGGGTCCATAAGTGTGTGGAGAACGGCAAGTGTTCAGGCCTCGAATATACGGCCTATTTAAAGACCACCCCGGGTGCAAATGTGGGAGGGGGCTTGCTCCCGATGGCGGCGTATCAGCCACCTATTCTGGGCCTGACACACCGCCATCGGGAGCAAGCCCCCTCCCACATTTAACCTGAGTCATACCCGGTAGGCTGCGTCGCTTCCAAGGTCATCCTGGGCCCAAAAGCAAAGTTGGAAGGCTTCTTGCAATACCGCCTGCAGGACGCCCCCCAGCGTCAAAACTTTGCTTCAAGGACACGAGGAAGACCGGTGGTAGATCGCTCTCAAATGCTCAGCACGGCCCGTGGCACCCTGACTGACCTGTCGCGGGGCAACCTGGGCGTGCCGTTGTTGTTGCTGGTGATGCTGGCAATGATGATGTTGCCGATGCCGCCGTTCCTGCTCGACGTGTTTTTCACCTTCAACATCGCCCTGTCGGTGGTGGTGCTGCTGGTGTGTGTGTACGCCCTGCGACCGCTGGATTTCGCGGTGTTCCCGACCATCCTGCTGGTGGCGACCCTGCTGCGCCTGGCGCTGAACGTGGCGTCCACCCGCGTGGTGATGCTCCACGGCCAGGACGGTCACGCCGCCGCCGGTAAGGTGATCCAGGCCTTCGGTGAAGTGGTGATCGGCGGTAACTACGTGGTCGGTATCGTGGTGTTCGCGATCCTGATGATCATCAACTTCGTGGTGGTCACCAAGGGCGCCGGGCGTATCTCCGAGGTGAGCGCGCGGTTTACCCTGGATGCGATGCCCGGTAAGCAGATGGCCATCGACGCCGACCTTAATGCCGGCCTTATCGACCAGAACCAGGCCAAGAGCCGTCGCCTGGAAGTGGCCCAGGAAGCCGAGTTCTACGGCTCCATGGACGGCGCCAGTAAATTTGTGCGCGGTGACGCCATCGCCGGCCTGCTGATTCTGTTCATCAACCTGATCGGCGGCATGGCCGTGGGTATTTTCCAGCACGGCATGACCTTCGGCGATGCGGGCAAGGTCTACGCCTTGCTGACCATCGGTGACGGTTTAGTGGCGCAATTGCCATCACTGTTGTTATCCACAGCTGCTGCGATCATGGTGACCCGTGCTTCGGGCTCCGAAGACATGGGCAAGCAGATCAGCCGGCAAATGTTCGCTTCGCCCAAGGCGCTGGCCGTGGCCGCCGGTATCATGGCCGTCATGGGCATCGTGCCAGGCATGCCCCACGTTTCGTTCCTGAGCATGGCGGCCATGGCCGGCGGCGCGGCCTACCTGTTCTGGAAGAAACAGAATGCTGTCAAGGTTCAGGCCCTGCAGGAAGTCGCCCGCCAGCAGGAATTGCTGCCATCCCCGGCCCGCGCCCAGGAAACCAAGGAGCTGGGCTGGGACGACGTAACCCCGATCGACATGATCGGCCTGGAAGTCGGTTACCGCCTGATCCCGTTGGTGGACCGCAACCAGGGCGGCCAACTGCTGGCGCGGATCAAGGGTGTGCGCAAGAAGCTGTCCCAGGACCTGGGCTTTTTGATGCCCACCGTGCATATCCGCGACAACCTCGACCTGGCCCCCAGCGCCTACCGCCTGACCTTGATGGGCGTGATCCTGGCCGAAGCCGAGATCTACCCGGACCGGGAACTTGCGATCAACCCAGGGCAAGTGTTCGGTTCGCTCAACGGCATCACCGCCAAAGATCCGGCTTTCGGCCTGGAAGCGGTGTGGATCGAAGTCAGCCAGCGCAGCCAGGCTCAGTCCCTTGGTTATACTGTGGTCGACGCCAGCACCGTGGTCGCTACCCACCTCAACCAGATTCTCTACAAACACTCCCACGAGCTGATCGGCCACGAGGAAGTCCAGCAATTGATGGGTTTGCTGGCCAAAGCCTCGCCAAAACTGGCCGAAGAACTGGTGCCGGGCGTGCTGTCGCTGTCGCAGTTGCTCAAGGTGTTGCAAGCCTTGCTCGCCGAACAGGTGCCCGTGCGCGATATTCGCAGCATCGCCGAGGCCATCGCCAACAATGCCGCCAAGAGTCAAGATACTGCCGCGCTGGTGGCGGCGGTGCGGGTCGGTTTGTCCCGCGCCATCGTGCAAAGCATTGTAGGCGTTGAGTCTGAGCTGCCTGTTATCACCTTGGAGCCAAGGTTGGAACAGATATTGCTCAATAGTATTCAGAAGGCAGGGCAAGGCCAGGAAGAGGGCGTTCTGCTGGAGCCAAGCATGGCTGAAAAGCTGCAGCGTTCGTTGATCGAAGCTGCGCAGCGCCAGGAAATGCAGGGCCAGCCGGTGATTCTGCTGGTGGCCGGTCCGGTCCGCGCGATGTTGTCGCGCTTCGGGCGCCTGGCAGTACCGAATTTGCACGTTTTGGCTTACCAGGAAATTCCTGACAATAAGCAAGTGACTATCGTCGCGACAGTAGGGCCCAACGGCTGAGGGTAGTGGGTTATGCAAGTGAAGCGTTTTTTCGCCGCCGATATGCGTCAGGCCATGAAGTTGGTCCGCGATGAGCTGGGCGCCGATGCCGCGATTATCGGTAACCGTCGTATTGCCGGCGGTGTCGAGCTGACGGCTGCCCTGGATTACACGCCCCAGGCCCTGGCTCCGCGTGTGCCGAACATGGAACTCGAAGACGAGCTGCGCAAGACCGCTTCGCGCATCGTCTCGGCCCAGGCCGAACTGAGCATGCGCGGTGACAGCGACGCCACCACCAACCGCCAATTGTTCGCCGGCTTGCCACTGACCGCCGCCGAGCCGCTGGTGGAACCTACGTTTGTCGAGCCGCCACGTCCTGCAGCGCCAGCCCCGGCCGCCGCAGTCGACCAGCGTGTGTTCGATTCGATGCGCTTTGAACTCAACGGCCTGCGCGAGCTGCTCGAAGTGCAACTGGGCTCGCTGGCCTGGAGCCAACTGCAAGGCAGCAAGCCGCAACAAGCCAACCTGTGGCGCCGCCTGCAGCGCATCGGCCTGTCCGGCCCGTTGTCCCGCGACCTGCTGGCGCTGACCGCCGAAGTCGAAGAGCCGCGCCAAGCCTGGCGCATGCTGCTGGCGCACCTGGCGCGGATGATCGCCACCCCGGAAATCGAACCCCTGGAAGAGGGCGGTGTAATCGCCATGGTCGGCCCTGCCGGCATGGGCAAGACCACCACCCTGGCCAAGCTGGCCGCGCGTTATGTGCTCAAGTACGGCGCGTCGAATATCGCGCTGGTGAGCATGGACAGCTACCGCATCGGCGCCCAGGAACAGCTCAAGACCCTGGGCCGTATCCTCAATGTGCCGGTGACCCATGTCGACCCGGGCCAGTCCCTGGCCAATGCCCTCGACCCGCTGCTGCGCAAGCGCGTGGTGTTGATCGATACCGCCGGCCTGCAAGCCAGCGACCCGGCCCTGCGCATGCAGCTTGAAAGCCTGGCCGGACGCGGCATCAAGTCGAAAAATTACCTGGTGCTTGCAACCACCAGCCAGAAACAGGTTCTTACCGCTGCCTATCACAGCTATAAACGCTGCGGCCTGGCCGGTTGCATCCTGACCAAACTGGATGAAACCGCCAGCCTCGGCGAAGTGCTGAGCCTGGCGATCAGTCATGAATTACCGGTCGCCTACCTGACCGACGGGCCGCGGATCCCGGATGATTTGCATCTGCCGCGCCGTCATCAGTTGGTCAGCCGTGCTGTCAGTGTGCAAATGCAAGACGAGCCTAGCGAGGAAGCGATGGCCGATATGTTCGCCGACCTTTATCACAACCCGGCAAAGCGGGTGGGATAAGGCAGGATGAACACCGTGAAATGTACCTACATCGATGGTCTGCAAGCGATACACGCGACCAAGCCATGTAGCCTGCGTCTAAGCAAGACAAGGTAAAGAAATAAAATGGGCAGCATGCATCCCGTACAGGTGATCGCGGTGACCGGCGGCAAAGGTGGCGTCGGCAAAACTAACGTGTCAGTGAATTTGTCCCTGGCCCTGGCAGAGCTTGGCCGTCGCGTCATGCTGCTGGATGCTGACCTGGGCCTGGCGAACGTGGACGTTCTGCTGGGGCTGACACCCAAACACACGCTCGCCGATGTGATCGAAGGCCGCTGTGAGCTGCGCGATGTGCTGCTCCAGGGCCCCGGTGGTATCCGCATCGTGCCGGCCGCCTCGGGCACCCAGAGCATGGTGCACCTGAGCCCGGCGCAGCATGCCGGCCTGATCCAGGCCTTCAGCGATATCGGCGACAACCTCGACGTGCTGGTGATCGACACCGCCGCCGGGATCGGCGAGTCGGTGGTCAGCTTCGTACGCGCCGCGCAAGAAGTGCTGCTGGTGGTCTGCGACGAACCCACTTCGATCACTGACGCCTACGCCCTGATCAAACTGCTTAACCGTGACTACGGCATGAACCGCTTCCGCGTGCTGGCCAACATGGCCCAGAGTCCGCAGGAAGGGCGCAACCTGTTCGCCAAGTTGACCAAGGTCACGGATCGTTTCCTCGATGTCGCCTTACAATACGTTGGCGCAGTTCCCTATGACGAGTGTGTGCGCAAGGCCGTGCAAAAGCAGCGTGCGGTCTACGAAGCGTTCCCTCGTTCCAAGTGCGCACTGGCGTTCAAGGCGATAGCCCAGAAGGTCGATACCTGGCCGTTGCCTGCCAACCCTCGGGGGCATCTGGAGTTTTTTGTCGAACGATTGGTGCATCAGACGAGCGCGGGACCTGTGCTATGACATCCAGCGGCTACAACCTTTACAAAAAGTCGGCCCGTGACAGCCAGGGCGAGTTGATCGAGCGCTATGCGCCGCTGGTCAAGCGCATTGCCTATCACCTGTTGGCGCGCTTGCCTGCCAGCGTGCAGGTGGAAGACCTGATCCAGGCCGGGATGATCGGCCTGCTCGAAGTGTCGACCAAATACGACGCGAGCAAAGGGGCGAGTTTCGAGACGTATGCGGGTATCCGTATCCGTGGCGCGATGCTCGATGAAGTGCGTAAAGGGGATTGGGCGCCGCGTTCGGTACACCGCAATACGCGCATGGTCAGTGACGCAATTCGTGCAATTGAAGCAAAAACCGGTCGTGACGCTAAAGATCATGAAGTTGCGGCCGAACTCCAATTGAGTCTCGACGATTATTACGGGATTTTGAACGATACCTTGGGCAGCCGCCTGTTCAGTTTCGACGACCTGTTGCAGGACGGCGAACACGAAGGGCTGCACGAGGACGGCGCGAGCGCGCATATGGAACCGTCGCGCGATCTGGAAGATGAACGTTTTCAGGGAGCGCTGGCGGAGGCCATTGCCAATTTGCCGGAGCGCGAGCGCCTGGTGTTGGCGCTGTACTACGACGAGGAGCTGAACCTCAAGGAAATCGGTGAGGTCCTGGGGGTCAGCGAATCGCGTGTCAGCCAGTTGCATAGCCAGTGCGCGGCCCGCTTGCGGGGGCGGTTGGGAGAGTGGCGCGCGCGCTGACAGGCAGTGTGGGGACACTGCAGACGCTACCGCGAAGGTTTCGGCCTTCGCGGGTTCGCTCCGTGGTGCCCTGGGCAGTCCTTTTTGTGTAACGCCTGTTGATTGAAGTGGCGCGTCCAGGTGCTGGGCGCGTTTAAGACTGCTTGGAGGTCGAATTGGACAAGAACATGAAAATCCTCATCGTTGATGACTTCTCAACGATGCGGCGGATCATAAAAAACCTGTTGCGTGACCTTGGGTTCACTAACACGGTCGAGGCGGATGACGGCATTACGGCGATTCCGATCCTCAACAGCGGGAGCATCGACTTTCTGGTAACCGACTGGAACATGCCCGGCATGACCGGTATCGACTTGCTGCGCCATGTGCGCGCCGATGAAAAACTGCGCAGCCTGCCGGTGTTGATGGTGACCGCCGAAGCCAAGCGTGAACAGATCATCGAAGCCGCCCAAGCCGGGGTAAACGGCTATGTGGTCAAGCCATTCACAGCATTGGCCTTGAAAGAGAAGATCGAAAAAATCTTCGAACGCATCGGCCATTGATGCTGCCACGGGGGAGCTATGGACCATAACGAAACGTCACAGGGCGATTTTGAGTCGACCCTGAAAAAACATGCTCACCAGTTGGTCGAATGCCTTGAAAAGGGCCAGTTCGGCGATGCGGTGCAGTTGATCCATGAGCTTAACCAGACCCGTGACCGCGGCCTGTACCAGGAAGTGGGCAAGCTCACGCGTGAGCTGCACAGTGCGATCGTCAATTTCCAGATTGACCCGCGTATGCCCCAGGCCGAAGAAATTTCCCAAATCACCGATGCCACCGAACGCCTGTCCTATGTGGTCAGGCTGACCGAGGCAGCGGCCAACCGCACCATGGACCTGGTGGAAAACGCCACGCCTCTGGTCAATGGCATGGCCAATGAAGCCCAGGCCTTGAGCGTTGACTGGGGCCGCTTCATGCGCCGCGAAGTGGGGGCTGAAGAGTTCCGTGAACTGGCGCGTCGGGTCGACGGTTTTCTGTCGCGCAGCGAACAGGAAAACCGCACGGTGGCCGGCAACCTCAACGACATTCTGCTTGCCCAGGATTACCAGGACCTCACCGGTCAAGTGATCAAGCGTGTGACCCAACTGGTCACCGAAGTGGAAAGCAACCTGCTCAAACTGGTGCTGATGGCCGGCCAGGTCGACCGTTTTGCCGGCATCGAACATGACCGCGAAGCGATCCTCTCGGAAAAAGATCCACAAAAACACCTCGCCAAGGGTGAAGGTCCGCAGATTCATGCCGATAAACGTGAAGACGTCGTATCCGGTCAAGATGACGTAGACGATTTGCTGTCCAGTTTAGGCTTCTAAGGAGCACCCACATGAGCTTCGGCGCCGATGAAGAAATCCTTCAGGATTTCCTTGTAGAGGCCGGCGAAATTTTAGAGCAACTGTCCGAACAACTGGTCGAGCTGGAAAGCCGTCCGGATGATGCGAACCTGCTCAATGCAATTTTTCGCGGTTTTCACACTGTAAAAGGGGGCGCCGGCTTCCTCCAGCTCCATGAGCTGGTGGAGTGCTGTCACATCGCCGAGAACGTGTTCGACATCCTGCGCAAGGGTGAGCGTCAGGTTGACTCGGAATTAATGGACGTGATTCTCGAAGCACTGGACGCGGTCAACGCCATGTTCAGCCAGGTGCGTGAACGTGCACCGGTCACCGCCGCCACTCCGGAACTGCTGGCCGCCCTGGCGCGCCTGGCCGAACCGGCTGCGCAAGCACCGGCTGTGCAAGCCGAGCCTGAGCCGGTGGTGGAAGCCGAGGCGGATGTGACCGACAGCGAGTTCGAGCAACTGCTCGACTCGCTCAATGCGGTCAAGGCCGAGGCTGAAGCACCGGCTGCAACGGCGCCGGTTGCCACGCCGACCAGCGAAGACATTACCGACGCAGAATTTGAATCCCTGCTCGACCAGTTGCATGGCAAAGGCCAGTTCGCGGCCGACGCCGTGGCACCGGCGGCTGCGCCAGCGGCACCGGCGGCCAACGCCAGTACCGATATTACCGACGACGAATTCGAGGCGCTGCTCGACCAACTGCACGGCAAAGGCACGTTCGTCGCCGAAGCCTTGCCGCAGGTCGCTGCCACTGCCGCCGTCGCTCCGGCGGCCAGTGCAGCACCTGCCGGTGACGGGCTGATTTCGGATAACGAGTTCGAAGCCTTGCTGGACGAGTTGCACGGCAAAGGCAAGTTCACCGAAGTGGCCCCGGCTCCGGCCGCCGCCGCAGCGGTCGCTACAGCCGCACCGGTTGCCGCCGCCAAAGCCGCAGCGCCGGTCGCCAAGCCAGCGCCTGCACCGGCTGCCGCGCCAGCTCCGGCGCGTCCTGCCGCTGCGCCGGTTGCCGATAAACCTGCCACCGAAGCCGAAACCACGGTGCGCGTAGACACTGCGCGCCTGGACGACATCATGAACATGGTCGGCGAGCTGGTGCTGGTGCGTAACCGCCTGGTGCGCCTGGGCCTGAACAGTGGCGATGAAGCCATGCAGAAGGCCGTGTCGAACCTCGATGTGGTCACCGCCGACCTGCAAACCGCCGTCATGAAAACGCGGATGCAGCCGATCAAGAAAGTCTTCGGCCGTTTCCCGCGCCTGGTGCGCGACCTGGCGCGCCAGCTCAAGAAAGAAATCAACCTGGAACTGGTGGGCGAAGAAACCGACCTCGACAAGAACCTCGTCGAGGCCCTGGCCGACCCGCTGGTCCACTTGGTGCGCAACGCCGTCGACCACGGCGTGGAAACCCCGGAAGAACGCGAAGCCTCGGGCAAATCGCGGGGCGGCAAGGTGATCCTGGCGGCGGAACAAGAGGGCGACCATATCCTGCTGTCGATCACCGATGACGGCAAAGGCATGGACCCGGCGATTCTGCGCAATATCGCGGTCAAGCGCGGTGTGATGGACAAGGACGCCGCCGATCGCCTCACCGACACCGAGTGCTACAACCTGATCTTCGCCCCCGGCTTCTCGACCAAGACCGAGATCTCCGACGTGTCCGGCCGTGGCGTCGGCATGGACGTGGTGAAGACCAAGATCAGCCAGCTCAACGGCTCGATCAATATCTACTCGACCAAGGGCCAGGGCTCGAAGATCGTCATCAAGGTGCCGTTGACCCTGGCGATCATGCCAACCCTGATGGTGATGCTGGGCAACCAGGCCTTCGCCTTCCCGCTGGTCAACGTCAACGAGATCTTCCACCTCGACCTGTCGCGCACCAACGTGGTGGACGGCCAGGAAGTGGTGATCGTGCGTGACAAGGCCCTGCCGCTGTTCTACCTCAAGCGCTGGCTGGTGGCATCGGCCAAGCATGAAGAACAGCGCGAAGGCCATGTGGTGATTCTGTCGGTGGGCACCCAACGCATCGGCTTTGTGGTCGACCAACTGGTGGGCCAGGAAGAAGTGGTCATCAAGCCGTTGGGCAAAATGCTGCAGGGGACCCCCGGCATGTCCGGCGCGACCATCACCGGTGACGGTCGCATCGCGTTGATTCTCGATGTTCCGAGCATGCTCAAGCGTTACGCCGCACGGCGTATTTGATTCTGGCGGGGCAGGGCGGTAGCGCCCGCCCCGTCTAACGGAGTGTTTATGGTAGTCAAGGTCCTGGTGGTGGACGATTCGGGTTTCTTCCGCCGCCGCGTCTCGGAGATTCTTTCCGCCGATCCAACGATCCAAGTAGTCGGCACGGCCACCAACGGCAAAGAGGCGATCGATCAAGCCATTGCGTTGAAGCCGGACGTGATCACCATGGACTACGAAATGCCGATGATGGATGGCATCACGGCCGTGCGTCACATCATGCAACGCTGCCCCACACCGGTGTTGATGTTCTCCTCGCTGACACATGAAGGCGCCCGGGTCACCCTGGATGCGCTGGATGCCGGCGCGGTGGATTTCCTGCCGAAGAATTTCGAAGACATCTCGCGTAACCCCGATAAGGTCAAGCAGATGCTGTGCGAGAAGGTGCACAGCATTTCGCGCAGTAACCGCCGCAGTCTGTTCAGCGCGCCCGCGCCGACTCCTGCACCTGCACCTGCACCCGTGGCCGCGCCGACATCATCGTTCAGCCGCCCGGCGCCCGCCCCGGCAGCGCGGCCCGCGCCGACAGCACCTACCCGCGCTGCTGCACCGAGCGCTCATTCGCCCGCGCCCAAGCGCAAGGCCTACAAACTGGTGGCGATCGGTACATCCACGGGCGGGCCGGTGGCCTTGCAGCGTGTATTGACCCAACTGCCGGCCAACTTCCCGGCGCCGATCGTGCTGGTGCAGCACATGCCTGCCGCGTTCACCAAGGCCTTTGCCGAGCGCCTGGACAAGCTGTGCCGCATCAGCGTCAAGGAAGCCGAGGATGGCGACATCCTGCGTCCTGGCCTGGCGCTGCTGGCCCCAGGTGGCAAGCAGATGATGGTGGATGGCCGTGGCGCGATCAAAATCCTGCCGGGCGACGAGCGCCTCAACTACAAGCCGTGCGTGGATATCACCTTCGGTTCGGCGGCCAAGTCCTACGGTGACAAAGTTCTGGCGGTGGTGCTGACCGGCATGGGCGCCGATGGCCGTGAGGGTGCACGTCTGCTCAAGCAGGGCGGCAGTGCAATCTGGGCCCAGGACGAAGCCAGTTGCGTGATCTACGGCATGCCCATGGCGATCGTCAAGGCTGACCTGGCCGACGCGGTCTACAGCCTGGACGACATCGGCAAGCATCTGGTGGAGGCCTGCCTCTGATGGATGTCTTGAGCCTGATCGGCATCACCTTGGCGTTTGTCGCCATTATTGGCGGCAACTACCTTGAAGGCGGCCACCTCGGCGCCCTGGCCAACGGCCCGGCGGCGCTGATCGTGATCGGCGGCACCGTGGGCGCGGCGTTGTTGCAGGCGCCGGTGAGTTCGTTCAAGCGCGCCATGCAGATCCTGATTTGGATCATTTTCCCGCCACGGGTCGACTTGCCGGGCGGCATCGACCGCGTGGTCAACTGGAGCCTCACTGCCCGCAAGGAAGGCCTGCTGGGCCTGGAAAGCGTTGCCGATGCCGAGCCCGACAGCTACGCCCGCAAAGGCCTGCAACTGCTGGTCGATGGCGCCGAGCCGGAGGCGATCCGCAGCATCCTCGAGGTGGATTTCTACACCCAGGAAAGCCGCGACATCAACGCGGCCAAAGTCTTTGAAAGCATGGGCGGCTATGCGCCGACCATTGGCATCATCGGTGCGGTAATGGGCCTGATCCACGTGATGGGCAACCTGGCCGACCCTTCGCAACTGGGCAGCGGCATTGCCGTGGCGTTTGTCGCCACCATCTACGGTGTGGCGAGCGCCAACCTGGTGTTGTTGCCGGTGGCGAGCAAGCTCAAGTCGATTGCCATGCGCCAGTCCCGTTACCGCGAAATGCTGCTCGAAGGCATCCTGTCGATTGCCGAGGGCGAGAACCCGCGGTCCATCGAATTGAAGCTCCAGGGCTTCATGGATTGATGCACATGAACCAGTTGAGTCGTTTTGCGGAGGTCGTCAGTGAGCCGTCGCCGTCGCGAGCCTGAAGAGCACGTCAACCATGAACGCTGGCTGGTGTCCTACGCGGACTTCATCACCTTGCTGTTTGCGTTTTTCGTGGTGATGTACTCGATCTCGTCGGTGAACGAAGGCAAGTACAAGGTCATTTCCGAAGCGTTGATCGGGGTGTTTTCCGACTCCGATCGCGCGCTCAAGCCTATCCCAATCGGCGATGAACGACCCAAGACGGTGACCCCGGCCAAGCCGTTGGTCAACGACAGCGATGAGACCGCCGCCGGTGTCGGCGGCACCAGCGACCCGCTCAAGAGCATTGCCGACGATATCAGCGCCGCGTTTGGCGACCTGATCAGCTCCAACCAGATGACCGTGCGCGGCAATGAGCTGTGGGTGGAGATCGAGCTGAACTCCAGCCTGTTGTTCGCCAGCGCCGATGCACTGCCGAGCGACCAGGCCTTCACCATCATCGACAAGGTGGCAGCGATACTCAAGCCGTTTGAAAACCCGATCCACGTCGAAGGCTTTACCGACAACCTGCCGATCAGTACGGCGCAGTACCCGACCAACTGGGAACTGTCCTCGGCCCGGGCGGCAAGCATCGTGCGCATGCTCGCGATGCAGGGCGTGAACCCCCAGCGCCTGGCGTCGGTGGGCTACGGTGAGTTCCAGCCGGTGGCCAACAACGCCACGCTCGAAGGCCGTGCGCGCAACCGGCGGGTGGTGCTGGTGGTGTCGCGCAACCTGGATGTACGCCGCAGCCTGACCGGCACCGGCACGGCGAATGCAACACCGGATGCGGCGTTGAGGCGCGCTGGCACACAAACTGCACCGGCCCCTGCAAAGCCGCTGGTGCGGGCCAGCTCCGTCAATTCTCCGTCACCGGCTCACTAACCTATGCAATGTCTCGGTCGCGCGTGTGCCCACCGGGAGGAATCAACCGAATGAGAGTCTGGGCAGTTGCCAATCAAAAGGGTGGAGTCGGCAAGACCACCACGTCCATCGCCTTAGCCGGCTTGCTGGCCGAGGCAGGCAAGCGCGTGGTCGTGGTCGACCTGGACCCCCACGGCTCCATGACCAGCTATTTCGGTTACGACCCGGATGCGCTGGAACACAGCTGCTACGACCTGTTCCTGCACAAGGGCAGCGTGCCCGGCGACTTGCCTGGGCAACTGCTGCTGCCCACCAGCAATGACAGCATTTCGCTGTTGCCGTCCAGCACCGCCCTGGCCACCCTTGAGCGCCAGTCGCCGGGCCAGAGCGGCCTGGGCCTGGTGATCGCCAAGACCCTGGCGCAGCTGTGGCAGGACTTCGACTACGCGATCATCGACAGCCCGCCCTTGCTCGGCGTGCTGATGGTCAACGCCTTGGCGGCCAGCCAGCAGTTGGTGATCCCGGTACAGACCGAACACCTGGCCGTCAAAGGCCTGGAGCGCATGGTCAGCACCCTGGCGATGATCAACCGTTCGCGCAAGCAGGCCTTGCCGTACAGCATCGTGCCGACCTTGTTCGACCGGCGTACCCAGGCCTCCCTTGGCACCCTGCGCGTACTGCGTGATGCCTATCCGGACACCATCTGGAACGGCTACATCCCGGTAGACACGCGCCTGCGTGACGCCAGCCGCGCCGGGCTCACGCCATCGCAATTCGACGGCAAGAGCCGTGGCGTGCTGGCTTATCGGGCGTTGCTCAAGCACCTGCTGTCCCAGCAGCTTGTGGCGCAGGTGGCCTGATGAACCGTCCCCTCGACTTCAAGACCCGGCCGCAACTGGCGCTGGAATCCTACCTGGATGCCTTGCTGCAGGAGGCGACCGCCGAGGAGCTGCCGGAACCGATCCTGGTGCTGGAGCCGGCCGTCGAGCCTGACGCTGCGCTGGATGAGTTCCAGTTGGCGGTGCTTGAAGAGCAAGCCCGCGATGCGCACGTCGAAGCGACGCCGTTGGTGGTACCAATCACACCTGACGTCGTGGCGCCGGTAGTGGTCGAGCCGATTGTGGAAGTGCACCTGCCGCCGAGCATCACGCCGCCGCCGGTGACCGGCGATGGTCGCCCGTCGTGGGCCGCCGAGCCGTTCGAATGCCTGCTGTTCGACGTCGCAGGGTTGACCCTGGCGGTGCCGCTGGTGTGCCTGGGCTCGATCTATTCCCTGGAAGGCCAGGAGCTGACGCCGTTGTTCGGGCAACCGGAGTGGTTCCTCGGCATCCTGCCCAGCCAGGCCGGCAATCTCAAGGTGCTGGACACCGCGCGCTGGGTGATGCCCGACCGCTACCGCGACGACTTCCGCCAGGGCCTGCAGTATGTGATCTCCGTGCAGGGCTACGAGTGGGGGCTGGCGGTGCATCAAGTCAGCCGCTCGTTGCGCCTGGACCCGAACGAAATCAAATGGCGCAGCCACCGTGGCCAACGGCCGTGGCTGGCGGGCACCGTGATCGAACACATGTGCGCGTTGCTCGACGTCGCCGAACTGGCCGAGTTGATCGCCAGTGGCGCGGTCAAGGAAATGGCGCAGAACAAACGCAGTTGATTGAACAATAAAGGTCGTGCGGTTGCGCGGCCCATTAGCACACACGCCGTCGATAGCGGCATTTGAAGGGGTCAGAAGCATGAACAAGTCAGCGTCCGCACAAGGTTTGGATGATCCGATCCTGCAATGGGTGACCTTCAAACTGGACAACGAGTCCTACGGCATTAACGTGATGCGCGTGCAGGAAGTGCTGCGCTACACCGAGATCGCCCCGGTACCGGGTGCGCCGAGCTATGTGCTGGGCATCATCAACCTGCGCGGCAACGTGGTGACGGTGATCGACACGCGCCAGCGCTTCGGCCTGGCGCCGACCGATGTCAACGACAACACGCGCATCGTCATCATCGAAGCCGACAAGCAAGTGGTCGGGATCATGGTCGACAGCGTGGCCGAAGTGGTCTACCTGCGCCAATCGGAAGTGGAAACCGCGCCGAACGTGGGCAACGAAGAATCCGCCAAGTTTATCCAGGGCGTGTGCAACAAGAACAACGAGCTGTTGATTCTGGTTGAGCTGGACAAAATGATGAGCGAAGAAGAGTGGTCGGACCTGGAGAGCATTTGATTGTTTCTTGAGGCGGCGGTGATCGTCCTGGCCCTGTTGTGGGCCGGGACTTTGGCGTTTGTGCTGCGCTACGTGCGCCAGCAACGGGAGTTGGCCTTGCAACAGGCCGAGCGCGATGCGGTGCGTGACCGGCGCATTCTGGAGTTGGTCAAGCGTGTCGATCATTTCCAGCAGAGTGCGGTGCGGGTTGGGGATGAAGTGCATGAACTGCGCGCGATTCTCGGGCCGCTGCCGGACAAGTTGGTGCAGTTGGAACAGCGTGATCCTGCGAACCTGTCATTCGCCCAGGCGGCTAAGCTGGTGGGCATGGGCGCGACGGTGGATGAGCTGACCCAGTCGTGCGGGTTGACCCAGGCCGAGGCGCAGTTGATGAGCAAGTTGCACAAAAGCTGATCAGCGCCGGGCGCAATGTGGGAGGGGGCTTGCTCCCGATGGCCTTGGGTATCCACATAACTTTGGTATGGCCCTGAACCTGTGACGGCTCGGGAGCCGAAGCCTCTCTAACTGACTCCCCGCGTTTCAAATGTGGGAGGGGGCTTGCCCCCGATGGCGGCCTGACAGCCGACCAGGATGTTGGATCAGAACGAGTACATATCCGTTCCTATGGTAACGGCGGCTGGCGGTTCCGCTTTTACAGCGTGTCACTTTTGGAAGGACCCAAAAGTAACCAAAAAGTCCTCGCCCCACCACTCGGCACCTCGCCTAGGCTCGGTGTGCCCGTAATCCGACATTGATTTGGGGGGCCGCCGCCACGCGCCATCCATGGCGCGGGGCGGCTAAACCGGCATCCCTGCCGGTTTACCCCCAAAATCACTGTCGAATTCCGGCCAGCGTGGTTTAACGGGGCGCCTAAGATCAAGAGCAAGATCAAGAGCGGCTCGCTTCGCATCGTGGTTAGCGTAGGCTGCTGCTACAAAGTTGTGTAGATACCATGCCCCGATGGCGGTGTATCAGTCAGCTTAATCTTTAGCTGACCCACCGCTATCGGGAGCAAGCCCCCTCCCACATTTTGATCTCCATCCATCAGCCAAATTTCTCCGGCCACAGACTTTTCCTCATCCCCAAGGGTCAACATCCTGCAAGCACCTTGACCCAGGAGAGTTCCCCAAATGACCACCGCCAGAGCCCTGTTGATCCTCCACGGCAAACAAGCCCTCAACGAGGACGTGCGCGCGGCCGTGTTGGCCCGGCGTGAGCAGGGTTGGGAGCTGGCAGTGCGGGTGACGTGGGAAGGTGGCGATGCCCAGCGCCTGGTCAATGAAGCCCTGGCCGACGGTTACACCCACATCATCGCCGGCGGTGGCGACGGCACTCTGCGCGATGTGGCCGAAGCCATGGCTCACGCCAATACCGATGCCAGCCTGGTGCTGATGCCGCTGGGCACAGCCAATGACTTCGCCAAGGCCGCCGGCGTGCCGTTGGAGCCGGCTGGTGCCCTGGCGTTGCTGGATGTTGAACCGAGGGCGATTGACCTGGGCCAGGTCGGCGGGCAGATATTCTTGAACATGGCCACCGGCGGTTTTGGTAGCCAGGTCACCGCCAACACCTCCGAAGACCTGAAGAAAATCCTCGGCGGTGCCGCCTACCTGTTCACCGGTCTGTCACGCTTCAGTGAATTGAAGGCTGCCTACGGTGAGCTGGAAGGCCCGGATTTCCATTGGAAAGGCGAGCTGCTCGCACTCGGGATCGGCAACGGGCGCCAGGCCGGGGGCGGGCATGTGCTGTGCCCGGGTGCGCTGGCCGACGATGGCCTGCTGGACATCAGCATCCTGCCGGCGCCCCAGGAGGTAGTCGGCACCTTGCGCGAATTGATGAGCAATGGCTGGGGCCTGGACACCATGTTCGTGCGGGCACGCCTGCCGTGGGTCAATATCAAGGTGGCGCAGGGCTTGTACATCAACCTCGATGGCGAGCCGCTGGAAGGCGATGATCTGCATTTCGAGGCCTTGCCCAAGGCCCTGCGCGTGCACCTGCCGCTGGGTTCGCCCCTAGTCGTCCAGGCTGATGATCTGCTCGCGCACCGCGAATAACACCAGGCCCGCCACGTCGAAAATCTGCAGGCGCTTCATGATCTGCGAGCGATGCGCTTCTACCGTCTTGATGCTCAGGCCCAGGCCGTGGGCGATTTCCCGGGTGGACTTGCCGCGCACGATCAGGCGCAGGATTTCCAACTGGCGCGCCGTCAAGTTGTGGCTATGGGGCGCGGGCGTCGCAGGGCCGTTGCTGCGGATCAGTGCTTGATTGATCACGGTGTGGGCGATCGCCGGGCTCAGGTAGCGCTCGTTGTTGCGCAAGGCATGCAGGGCGTGTTCCAGCTCGTTGGCGGTCATGTCCTTGAGCAGGTAGCCGTGGGCACCTGATTCCAGCGCACGCATGATCAGGTCGGGGTCGGTGTGCATCGACAGGATCAGCACTTTGCTCAGGGGATAGGCGCCCTTGAGTTCCTGCAAGGCATCCAGGCCGCTGGTGTGTTTCATCGACAGGTCCAGCAGCACGATGTCCGGCTGCAGGGCGCGAAATTGCGCGAGCACCTGCGCGCCATCGCTGGCTTCACCGATCACGTCGTAGCCGGGCATGTCCAGGATCAGCGCACGTACGCCGGCGCGAATCAGCGCGTGGTCATCCACCAGGAGTAAATTGCAGGTCACTCGAAACCCTTAGGGGAACTGGCCCGTTCAAGGGCGCGGGGCGCCCAGGGGAAAAGCGCGTCGATCCGCGTGCCTTGGCCTGGCTGACTGCTGACCGACAAGGTGCCGCCCAGTTGGTCTATCCGCTCGGCCATGCCGGCCATGCCGCGTTGGCCTGCAAGGCCTGGGTCGGTAACCGGCGAAAAGCCCTGGCCGTCATCGCAGATCATCAGCGACAAGCCTTCGGGCAGGCGTCGCAGGCGCACCCGCAGGTTATGTGCCTGGGCGTGACGGAGCATGTTGGTCACGGCTTCCTGGGTGATCCGAAACGCCGCCACGGCCATTTCTTCAGGAATACCGGTCAGGCGTTGCTGGCATTCCAGGCTCCAGCACACCGAGGTGTTTTCCAGGGTCTTGAGCAGGTGCGCGCGCAAGCTGGCTTCCAGGCCAAGGCTGGCCAACTGGCGCGGGTTGAGAATGGCGGACACGTCGCGCACTTTGGCCAGGGTTTCGTCGAGGGTATTGCACAGCACCGTGCAGTGCTCGTGCAGCTCTGGCGGCAGGCGACGCTGCAGCCATTCACTTTGCAGTTTGGCGGCGGTCAGCAGTTGGCCGATGTCGTCGTGCAGTTCGCGGCTGAGGCGATGGCGTTCGTTTTCCTGGACCTGTAACAGTCGGTCCGCCAATTCCTGGGGCTGGAACTTGATGGATTTGCGCGAACGCCATTGGTGCAGGCCCACCACCGCCAGCGTGGCCAGGTTGACCAGCAGGATCAGCAGCGACCAGGGCGAAGCATGCGCGTAGGCCCACACGCTGACCGACAACGAACACAGGCACAGCGCAAGGACGATGCGGCGTGCGTTGCTGCGCGACACAGACCTTGAGAAAAGGGGCTTGAGGTTGGCGTACATAGCGGATGGAGCCACTGAAGGTTCGCTGCGGGGAGACCGGTTGGCCGGGCTCTGTTTGGAATACGCTGCCGAATCGTGTTTAACCATGATGAAGTTGAGTCACTTCGAGTGGGGGCATAGTACCACCCCTGTTACCGTTGGTCGCCTGATTGGTTTATGGCCCGCGCAAATACTCTGGGGGGTAATCCCAGAGTTGAAAAAGTTGTATTAGTAAAGTTGGTTTGTATCGTTATTGCGTAGATGGCTAATTGATGTTTCTGCCTTTCTCGCCGTTATCGGTCGTTTTTGGACAGGTCAGCTATCGTCGGCGACATGCTTGGGACTCAGGACGCATGATGCAACCGCTGCTGCGGTTTATGCCGGAAATCCTTTTGCGGAATCTGCAAAGTAACCGTCGCGATCAACGACGTTTGCTCGGTCTCGTCCAGGGCCAACTCGCCGGTGCGCGTGTCGATCAGCTCCAATTGCCAGGCCAGCAGCGTGAGGCAGTCATGTAACGCATCGAGTGCCTGGTCATGCAATTGCATCGGGTTCTCGGCGTTGGCAATGAGGTCCTGCAGGTGCCGCGAGAACTCGCTGATCGCCTGCAGCGCCAGGCTGTCGGCCTTTTCAGCCAGTTTGGCGAGGCTGGTTTTCATGCAGTCGATGGCGTCGCTGTCGTTGCGGATCAAATGCAGGTGGCTCAAGCACTCTTGGGACTTGATCAGCAGCATTTCGGCCTCCAGCAGAAACTCGGGAAGTGCCGTTTGCCATTCTTTCGCGCTATTCATCATGCATGTCTCCGCAACTCAAGCTCGGGTGATGAGATGTCGCACCGGGTGAATGGCTTAAAACTAGCGCTGAAATATGATTGGAGCTTGTAGGTTGATTCCGATATTTCAGTAGGACATTTATTGAAATGCTCACGAAAGTCGTGCGTAGTCCCAGTTGAGCGGGATGACACGACTTCAGTTGCCGATACGTGAGTGCCTGGAAGGCTCGCGGGCCTAGGGCGTGGGATGGCAAACAAAAGCCTGACTCCATTCATGCAATGAGAATGGCGTCACATTAATGGCTATTAGATATCGCGAATATCAGGTCGGGCCTGATTGCGCATAGGGGAATCCCCTACGTCGTGGAACCGCACGCCGATTGGAGTGTCGTGCAAGGCCCACACAGCCCGAGGACAGGGCTGATGCAGTAAAGCATGATGTCAGTGTGACATCAATGTATTTACATGGCATTTTACCGGGGTCAAGGTCTGGCGCTTGCCGCCGATAACTTGCCTATACGAACTGCACACCCTCTCAGCGCGCAACCCATGTGCACACCAGGAGCTCTTAATGGCCGGCATTCTCGACACGGTAGATCAACGCACGCAATTGGTGGGTGAGAATCGCCTGGAGATTCTCATGTTCCGCCTGTTCGGGCGGCAGCTGTTCGCGATCAACGTGTTCAAGGTGCAGGAAGTGCTGCAACTGCCCAAGCTGACCCTGATGCCTCAGCGCCATCCCTTCGTCTGCGGCGTGGTCAACCTGCGTGGCCAGACCTTGCCGGTGATCGACTTGTCCCAGGCCATCGGCATGCGCCCGCTGGTGCCAGGGCCCAACAGCACCATTATCGTCACCGAGTACAACCGTTCGGTGCAGGCGTTCCTGGTGGGCGGCGTCGACCGCATCGTCAACATGAATTGGGAAGCCATCCTGCCACCGCCGGCCAGCGCCGGGCGCCAGCACTATCTCACCGCCATCAGCAAGGTCGATGACCAGTTGGTGGAAATTATCGATGTGGAAAAAGTCCTGGCGGAAATCGTGCCCTATAACGCCAAGGTCTCCAGGGAAAAACTCGAGGACCCAGTGCTGGAACGCGCCCGTGGCCGTGAAGTGTTGCTGGTGGACGACTCCAACGTAGCGCTGTCGCAGTTGAAGGACACCCTGGGCCAGTTGGGCGTGAAGATGCACATCGCCAGCGACGGCCTCAAGGCCCTGAACATGCTCAAGGCCTGGGCCGACACCGGCCAGGTGATGACCGACAAGCTGCTGATGATCTTCACCGACGCCGAAATGCCCGAGATGGACGGCTACCGTCTCACCACCGAAATTCGCAATGACCCGCGCCTGCGTGGCCTCTACGTGGTGCTGCACACCTCGCTGTCGGGGAGCTTCAATGACTCGATGGTCAAGAAGGTCGGCTGTGACAATTTCCTCTCCAAATTCCAGCCGGACAAGCTGGTGGATGTGGTGCGTCAACGACTGATGCTGGACGAAGTGCCCGCGTGACACTAGGGTATGCCACTTTGTTCCCCAGGAATGCAGGCTCATGCTCCGTCTCAGCGCGTTGTACCGTTACCCCTTGAAATCCGGCAAGGCCGAGGCCTTGCAGCAGAGTGGCCTGGATAAACTCGGGCTGGCAGGGGATCGACGCTGGATGCTGGTGGACGAAGCCAGTGGGCGCTTCCTCACGCAACGCGCCGTGGCGAAGATGAGCCAGTTGACCGCGCTGTGGAACGCGGCGGGCGGCCTGACCCTGAGCTCGCCTGGCTATGGGACGCTCGACGTGGCATTGCCCGGCGCCGATGCGTTGCGCGGTGTGACCATCTGGCACGACACCCTGCGCGTGCCGGACGCGGGCGATGAAGCGGCGGCCTGGGTCAGCGCCTTCATCGGCAAACCCACACGCCTGGTGCATATGCCCCTGGAGCGTGCACGCTCGACCCAGGCCGGTTTTGGCCGGGATGACGATCAAGTGGGGTTTGCCGATGGCTACCCCTTGCTGCTGATCGGCCAGGCTTCCCTGGACGATTTGTGCGCGCAAATCGGCCGGCCGATGGAAATGCTGCGCTTTCGTCCCAATCTGGTAATCGAAGGCGGCGAGGCGTTTGCCGAGGATGGCTGGAAACGCTTGCGCATCGGCGAGGTGGAGTTTCGCGTGGTCAAGCCCTGTTCACGCTGCGTTCTCACGACCATCGACCCCCGGACCGGCGAGCGCAGCCCGGACCGCGAACCGTTCGCCACCCTGCAGGCCTATCGCAGCACCGAGAAGGGCGCGATGTTCGGCCAGAACCTGGTCAACGATGGAGTTGGCCAGTTGGAAATCGGGATGCCGGTAACGGTGCTGGAATAAAAAATGCCCGTCTCACAGGAGACGGGCATTTTTTGCGCCGAGTCAGGTTCAGCTGCGGTATTCGCACAGGTAAGCGGTGTCTACGCCAACCTTCAACTGGAATTTGCTGTTGGCCGGGACGTTGAACTGGCTGCCGGCGGCAAAGGTTTCCCACTCGGCGTCAGGCAGTTTGACGATCAGCGCGCCGGAAACGACGTGCATGATTTCACGCTGGTCGGTGCCGAACTCGTATTCACCCGGGGCCATCACGCCGATGGTCGCTGGGCCTTCCGCGGTGCCGAAAGCGATCGACTTGACGGTGCCGTCGAAGTATTCATTGACTTTGAACATGAGTGAATCCTCGGAAAAAGGGTCAGAACTTACGCCACCCACTGTAGGAGCGAGCTTGCTCGCGAAAAACCTGAGAGCACCCCGTCAAACCAGATGCGCTGCGTTATCGTTGGCGATCTTCGCGAGCAAGCTCGCTCCTACAGGTGGGCAGCATTAAGGCAAAAAGGTTGATCAGTATGCCCAAGCCTTTCAGAGCTGCCTAGACCGGCAAAATCAATGGCAGCAGGCGTGCCGTGTTGCGCGCATCCTCCAGCGCCCGATGCTGCTGGCCACTGAACTGCATCCCCGCCAATTGCAGCGCGCCATTAAGCCCCAAGGGCTTGTCCAGCCGCCGGGCCTTGGCGAAACGTTGCTTGAGGTTGACATGGGGCGTCTGGCCGAGCGCGCTGGCCAGGCCATGGCGTTGCCATTCCAGCTCGAGTTGCACGCGATCGTAATCGCCCCAGCTGGCCCAGCCTTCCAGGCGCGTCTGATGCTGGCCCAGCCAGCGCTCGAATAGCGGCCACACCTCGGTGATCGGCGTTGCCGCGTCGATATTGGCCTGGGTGATATGGGTCAATTGGCGGCAAAAAGGCGTCAGCAGCGGCCGCCGTAGCGGTCGCACGAAGCGCTGGAAGTGATCCAGCTCGCGGCCCTGGCGGTTGACCAGGCTTGCGCCAATTTCGATGACTTCCATCTCCGTCACGGGCCAGCCGCCGTCATCCGTGGTGGCTTCAAGGTCAATAATCAGCCAATGAGGCATGCGCAGGTTCCCGTACTGTTCCTGTCCTGATGGGGATAGAGCGTAGCCGGGCCTTGTAGTTCCGCCCAGGGGGCTGATTCGCCTGGTTTGTAAACCCCGTACACAAGTTTTGCCCAAGCGCTTGCTTGGGTGGCGGCCACGGCCTAAATTGCCGCCCAAGACGATAGTAGACATGAGGGACAGCAGCATGGACGACCCCCAAGCCTTGCGGGTGATGCGCACTCTGGTCGACGCTGGACAATTGACCGACCCCGAGAGCGCTCGGGGCAAGTTGCTGCAAACCGCGGCGCACCTGTTTCGCAACAAGGGCTTCGAGCGCACCACCGTGCGCGACCTGGCCGGTGCGGTGGGCATTCAGTCCGGCAGCATCTTTCATCACTTCAAGAGCAAGGACGAGATCCTGCGCGCAGTGATGGAAGAAACCATCCTCTACAACACCGCGATGGTGCGGGCTGCGCTGGAAGCAGCGAGCACGGTGCGCGAGCGGGTGTTGGCGCTGATCCGCTGCGAATTGCAGTCGATCATGGGCGGCAGCGGTGAGGCGATGGCGGTGCTGGTGTATGAATGGCGCTCGTTGTCTGCCGATGGTCAGGCCCAGGTACTGGCCCTGCGTGATGTGTATGAGGACATCTGGCTGCAGGTACTGGGCGAAGCCAAGGCCGCCGGTTATATCAGGGGCGACGTGTTCATCACCCGGCGCTTCCTGACCGGCGCGTTATCCTGGACCACCACGTGGTTCCGCACCCAAGGCAGCCTGACCCTCGAAGAGCTGGCCGACGAGGCGCTGTTGATGGTGCTCAAGGCGGACTGAAGTGCGGCTATTAATTTGCGGGTGAACGTTGTCTCTCCAGGGAAAAACGCCTAGCTTATCGCCATCATAGAATTCACGGTGTGTGCCTAGATGTTTTCGCCATGGCGGCTGGCTGCAGGACTGACATTTTGGGCATTGGGTACCGCAGGGTGGACGCAGGCCAGCGCCGCGCAGTTGGTGAGGATCGGCGCGGCGCATTTTCCGCCATATACCGTACGCCCTGAGCAAGGCGCCGATACCGGATTGCTGCCGCAATTGGTCGAAGCGCTGAACGCCGTGCAAAGCGACTATCAGTTTGTGCTGGTGCCCACTTCGATTCCCAGGCGTTTTCGCGATTTCGAGCAAGGCCGGGTCGACATGGCGATCTTTGAAAACCCGTCCTGGGGCTGGAAAGACGTGGCCCATACCAGCGTCGACATGGGCCTGGAAGACGCTGAAATCTTCGTCGCCGAGCGTGAGCCCGGTCGCGACCAAAGCTATTTCAGCGACCTTGCCGGCAAACGCCTGGCGGTGTTCAGCGGCTATCACTACGCCTTCGCGAACTTCAACCCCGACCCCAAGTACCTGGCCGAGCACTTCAACGCAACGTTGACGTACTCCCATGACAGCAACTTGCTGATGGTCGCCCGCAGCCGTGCTGATATCGCCTTGGTCACCCGTTCGTACCTGAGTGACTTCATGGTGCGCAATGCCGAGATGGCGGGGACATTCCTGGTGTCGGAGCGCATCGACCAGGTCTATCACCATTACGCGTTGCTGCGGCCCAAAGCCCCCATCACCGGGCCTGCGTTTGCCGGGTTGCTCAAGCAGCTGCGGGATAATGGCCAGATGCTCAAGATCTTCGAGCCGTATCGCATCGATGTAATGCCAGTCCCCTGAGAGCGCTGGAATCAAATGTGGGAGGGGCGGTGCGACGATTCAACTTGCCCCCGATGAGGGAGTGTCAGTAAATGCATCTGCTACTGACCCACCGCCATCGGGGGCAAGCCCCCTCCCACATTGGTTTCCGCTGCTTTCAAACCCTGCGCGCGAACGTATCGCTGTGGTTGCCCGACACCTTGCGGCAGTGCACCAGCGCATCGCGAATCATGAAGTTCACCAGCGTCGGCGAAACCCCCAGTTCCTTGGCGATATCCTTCTGCGGTACGCCGTGCAGGCGGTACATCTCGAAGGCGTAGCGGGTGCGCTGCGGCAGCTCGGTCAGGGCGTCGGCGATGTTTTCCAGGGTGTTGAAATTGATATGGGAGGTTTCCGGTGAAGCGCCGTGAATCACCACGTTCAAGCCTTCCTCTTCGGTGCCGGAATACTTGAGCTCCAGGGCCTGCTTGCGGTAGTGATCGATCGCCAGGTTGCGCACGATCTGAAACAGATAACTCAGTTGGGCCTTGAACGAAGAGGTGATCGTCGGTGCCGACTGCAGCCGAAAATAAGCGTCCTGCACCACATCCTCGGCGCGGGAACGACAGCCGGTAATACGTGCTGCGATCTTCACCAGGATCAGCCGATTGTCGACGAACGCCTGGAGAAGTGGTGAGTCGCACCTGCCTGTGGATACTGGTTCCGTCATGGAAATCACCTGGTTGCAAAAGAGGTTAGGGGAGGGCGTCCTTGCTGAGGCCTCCTACACATCGGGCAACAAATTATGATTAATGATAATGATTGTCAAATGAGAAGGCGAACTAATCTTATGCCTTCCGGTAAGGTGTGAACCACGTCTCGCTTGCCCCCGGCGACTAATTATTTGCCGGGGCCGTCCGTTCTTCTGGGTGACAGGCCTGTAAACAAACGGCCAAGGATCAGCATCCGCAGGAGGGCGAAATGGGTTTTTATCGTGCACACAGCGTGTTTCAGCTTGGAGTCCTCGGGTGATGAGTACGCCAACGCCGCTGCGCCTGTTCTGCCTGCCCCATTCCGGCGCCAGCGCCTCGGTCTACGCACGTTGGCGCCGCGTGCTGCCGGATTGGTTGCAGGTGTGCCCGCTGGAATTGCCGGGGCGTGGCATGCGCATGGGCGAGCCGCTACAGCGCGATATCAAGGCCTTGGCTGCCCAGCTCGCGACTGAAATCAGCCGCGACCTCAATGGCCCCTATGCGTTGTTCGGCCACAGCCTCGGCGGCCTGCTGGCGTTCGAACTGGCCCACGCATTGAAAGCGCGCAATGTGCCGGCGCCGCTGGCGTTGTTCGCCTCCGGCACCGCCGGCCCGGCGCGGCGCGATGTCAGCGAATACGCCATCGAAAAGACCGACGAACAACTGATCGCCCGCTTGCGCGAACTGCAGGGCACCTGCGACGCCGCGTTGGCCAATCCTGAATTGATGGAGTTGATGCTGCCGATCCTGCGCGCCGATTTCCTGCTCTGCGGCAGCTTCACCTATGGCGAGCGCGAGCCCCTGGGTGTGCCGATCCATGTGTTCGGCGGCAAGCAGGACAGCGTGCGCGCCGACCAATTGCTCGACTGGCAGCTCGAGGCCGCCAGCGGCTTTTCCCTCGACATGTTCGACGGTCACCACTTCTTCCTCGTGCAGCACGAAAGCGCCGTGCTGCGCTGTGTGCGCCGCTATGCCGAAGAGCACCTGGCCCGCTGGCGCCTTGGCGCGGCGCGGCAACTGGCCGCCGGCTGAATCTCACCGACTTCCCGACTTTCCCGTAAGCCGATTTCAGGCAGGAACCCCATGATGGACGCCTTCGAACTTCCCCGCACCCTGGTCCAGTCCCTCCAACGCCGTGCCGCGCAGACGCCGGACCAGATAGCCCTGCGCTTTCTGGCCGAGTCCGCCGAGCACAGCGTGGTGCTCAGCTACCGTGACCTGGACCAGCGCGCCCGCACTATCGCAGCTGCCTTGCAAGCCGATGTCGCGATGGGCGAGCGCGCAGTGCTGTTGTTCCCCAGCGGCCCGGACTATGTCGCGGCGTTCTTCGGCTGCCTGTACGCCGGGGTGATCGCGGTGCCGGCCTACCCGCCGGAATCCACCAAGCGGCATCACCAGGAGCGCTTGCTGTCGATCATCAGCGACGCTGAGCCGCGCCTGCTGTTGACCATTGCCAGCCTCGGCGAAAGCCTGGCGCAGATTGACCACGCACCACCGGTCTTGAGCGTAGACACCCTCGATGCACAGCTGGCCGATCACTGGGTCGCCCCCGAGTTGCAAGCCGACGACATTGCCTTCCTGCAATACACTTCCGGCTCCACCGCGCTGCCCAAGGGCGTGCAAGTCAGCCACGGCAACCTGGTGGCTAACGAAGTGCTGATCCGTCGCGGCTTTGGCATCGACCTCAACCCACACGATGTCATCGTCAGCTGGCTGCCGCTCTACCACGACATGGGGCTGATCGGCGGCCTGCTGCAGCCGATCTTCAGCGGTGTGCCGTGCGTGTTGATGTCGTCGGCCTACTTCCTGGCGCGGCCGTTGCGCTGGCTGGAAGCGATCAGCGACTACGGCGGCACCATCAGCGGCGGCCCGGATTTCGCCTACCGCCTGTGCAGCGAACGGGTCAGCGAGTCGGCCCTGGAACGCCTGGACCTGAGCCAGTGGCGCGTGGCCTATTCCGGCTCCGAGCCGATCCGCTTGGACACCCTGGAACGTTTTGCCGACAAGTTCGCCGCCTGCGGTTTCACCTCAAGCAATTTCTTTGCTTCCTACGGCCTGGCCGAGGCGACCCTGTTCGTCGCGGGCGGCACCCGTGGCCAAGGCATCCCCGCGCTGCGCGTCGATGAGCAAGCGCTGGCCGCCAACCGCGCCGCGCCGGGGCAGGGCAGGGCCGTCATGAGTTGCGGCACTCAGCAGCCGGACCACGCCGTGCTGATCGCCGATCCCCACACGCTGAGCGAGTTAGCCGACAATTGCGTGGGCGAACTCTGGGCGAGCGGCCCGAGCATCGCCCAGGGTTACTGGCGCAACCCTGAAGCCACCGCCAGCACCTTCGTCCAGCACGCCGACCGGACCTGGCTGCGCACCGGCGACCTGGGGTTTATCCGTGACGGTGAGGTGTACATCACCGGGCGCTTGAAAGACCTGCTGATCGTGCGCGGGCACAACCTGTATCCACAGGACATCGAGCAAACCATCGAACGTGAGGTCGAGGTGGTGCGCAAAGGCCGGGTGGCGGCCTTTGCGGTGAATGATCAGGGCCTGGAAGGCATCGGCATCGCTGCGGAAATCAGCCGCAGCGTGCAGAAAATCCTGCCGCCCGAAGCGCTGATCAAGGCGATTCGCCAAGCGGTGGCCGAGGCTTACCAAGAGGCGCCTAGCGTGGTGGTGCTGCTCAACCCGGGCGCGCTGCCGAAAACCTCCAGCGGCAAGGTGCAACGGGCGGCGTGTGCGCTGCGCCATGCCGATGGCAGCCTCGACCGCTATGCGCAGTTTCCCGAGGTGCAAGCGCCGGCGAGTGAGGTCGCGCTGGCGTCGACCCTGCAACAGCAGATCGCGGCGATCTGGTGTGAGCAGCTGCAAGTGGCCACGGTTGCCGCCGACGATCACTTTTTCCTGCTTGGCGGCAACTCCATCAGCGCCACCCAGGTGGTCGCGCGCCTGCGTGAAACCCTGGGCCTGGAGCTGAACCTGCGCCTGCTGTTCGAGGCGTCCACCCTGCAAGGCTTCGCCGCCAGCGTCGCGCAGGTGCAGCAGGCCGGCGGCGTTGCACAAGGCGCAATGGCTGCGCTGTCGCGCCAGCACGAGCTGCCGCAATCCCTGGCCCAGAACCGCTTATGGATCACCTGGCAGCTGGACCCTCACAGCAGCGCCTACACCATCCCTGGCGCCCTGCGCCTGCGCGGCGCGTTGGATGAAGACGCGCTGCGCTCAAGCTTCCAGCACCTGGTCCAGCGCCACGAAGCCCTGCGCACGCGTTTCTATGAGCGTGACGGCGAAGGGTTCCAGCGCATCGAGTCCAGTGCGGCGTTCGACCTGCACGTCATCGACCTCAGCGACCTGCCCGTCGCCGAGCGCGAAGCCCACGCGCAGCAAATCCGTGAAGACCAGGCACGGACTTCGTTCGACCTGGAAAAAGGCCCGCTGCTGCGGGTGACCCTGGTGCGCCTGGATGAAGAAGACCACCAGTTGCTGGTGACCCTGCACCACATCATCGCCGATGGCTGGTCGCTGACTGTTCTGATCGACGAGTTCTCCCGTCTCTACGCGGCCGCGTCCCAGGGCCAACCCCAGAAGCTGCCGCCACTGAGCCTGCAATACGCCGACTACGGCAGTTGGCAGCGCCAATGGCTGGCCGCAGGTGAAGGCCAGCGGCAGTTGGCGTATTGGCAGGCAACGCTTGAGGGCGATCACCCGACGCTCGACCTGGCCACTGACCACCCGCGCTCGGCGCAGCGTCTGAACAGCGCCTCGCGGCATACCGTACGCCTGAACGCCAAGCTCAGTGACGCGATTCGCCAGACCGCACAGGCTCATGAATCCACCCCCTTCATGCTGCTGCTGGCCGCGTTCCAAACGCTGTTGTATCGCTACAGCGGCCAGCGCGATATCCGCATCGGCGTGCCCAATGCCAATCGCTCGCGCCAGGAAACCCAAGGGCTGGTCGGGTTCTTCATCAACACCTTGGTATTGCGTGCCGAGCTCGACGGACGCCAGCCTTTCAACCAGCTGTTGGCCGCGACGCGCCAGGCTGCATTGGACGCCCAGGCGCATCAGGATCTGCCGTTCGAACAACTGCTGGAGGCCTTCCCCCAGGCGCGGGAACAGGGCCTGTTCCAGGTCATGTTCAACCACCAGCAACGTGACCTCAGCGCCCTGCGCCGCCTGCCGGGCCTGCTCGCCGAGGAACTGCCTTGGCACAGCCGCGAAGCCAAGTTCGACCTGCAACTGCACAGCGAAGAAGACCGCACCGGGCGCTTGAGCCTGGCCTTCGACTACGCCGATGAGCTGTTCGAGCCGGCAACCGTGCAGCGCCTGGCCGAGCATTACATCCACCTGCTGCAAGCGGTCTGCGAACAACCGCAGCAAGCCTTGGGCGAGCTGAAACTGACCGCAGAGGATGAGCAACAGGCGTGGAGCCAGGCACCCTGCGCGCCGGCCCGGCAGTGGTTGCCCGAGCTGCTCAACCAGCACACCTTGGACGCTACCGCGCTGGTCTGGCAAGCGGGCAGCCTGAGCTTCGCCCAGTTGCATACCCAGGCCAACCGGCTGGCGCATTACCTGCGCGACAAGGGCGTCGGCCCGGACGTCTGCGTGGGCATCGCCGCCGAGCGTTCGCCGCAGTTGCTGATCGGCCTGCTGGCGATCCTCAAGGCCGGCGGCGCTTATGTGCCGCTCGACCCGGATTACCCCACCGAGCGCCTGGCCTACATGCTCGAGGACAGCGGCGTGCACCTGCTGCTGACCCAAACCGCACTGCTGGAACAACTGCCTACGGTCGCAGGCGTGTGTGTGATCGCCATGGACAGCCTGCACCTGGACCGCTGGCCGACCCAGCCACCGGGCCTGCACCTGCACGGCGACAACCTCGCCTACGTGATCTACACCTCCGGCTCCACCGGCCAGCCCAAGGGCGTGGGCAATACCCATGCGGCGCTGGCCGAGCGGTTGCAGTGGATGCAGGCCACCTACACGTTGGACGCCAGCGACGTGCTGATGCAAAAGGCGCCGATCAGTTTCGACGTGTCGGTGTGGGAGTGCTTCTGGCCGCTGATCACAGGGTGCCGTCTGGTACTGGCCGGCCCTGGCGAGCACCGTGACCCTCATCGCATCGCGCAACTGGTGCAGGAACATGGCGTGACCACGCTGCACTTCGTGCCGCCGCTGTTGCAGTTGTTTATCGATGAACCCTTGGTGGCCGAATGCACCAGCCTGCGCCGCCTGTTCTCCGGCGGCGAAGCCTTGCCTGCCGAGCTGCGCAACCGTGTCCTGGCACGCCTGCCGGCGGTGCAGTTGCACAACCGTTATGGCCCGACCGAAACCGCGATCAACGTCACCCATTGGCACTGCGCCGTAGAGGATGGCGAGCGCTCGCCGATAGGCCGGCCACTGGGCAATGTGATCTGCCGGGTGCTCGACGACCAGCTCAACCCGTTGCCGGCCGGTGTGCCGGGTGAGCTGTGCATCGGCGGCATCGGCCTGGCGCGCGGCTACCTCGGCCGTGCGGGGCTCACCGCCGAACGCTTTGTCGCCGACCCGCTGGGCGCAGCCGGGACGCGCCTGTATCGCACCGGTGACCGTGCGCGCTGGAGTGTCGATGGCGTGCTGGAATATCTGGGCCGTCTCGATCAGCAGGTCAAGCTGCGCGGCTTCCGGGTGGAACCGCAGGAAATCGAAGCCCGCCTGTTGGCGTTGGACGGCATCGCCCACGCCGTGGTGCAGGTGCGGGATGACCAGTTGATCGGGTACTACACCGGCCCGACCGAACTGGATGCACAGGCAGTGAAAGCCGCCCTGGCCGTTGACCTGCCCGAGTACATGGTGCCTGCCTACCTGATGCGCCTGGACGCGATGCCCCTGAGCCCCAGTGGCAAACTCGACCGCCGCGCACTGCCCGAACCGGTGTGGCAAACCCGCGAACACGTCGAACCCGAAACGCCGTTGCAGCAGCAAATTGCCGCGATCTGGCGCGAAGTGCTCGGGCTGCCCCGTATTGGCCTGCGCGACGACTTTTTCGCCCTCGGCGGCCACTCGCTGCTGGCCACGCAAATCGTCTCCCGCACCCGCCAGGCCTGCGACGTCGAACTGCCGTTGCGCACCTTGTTCGACGCCAGCGAGCTGGGCGACTTCGCCGCGCAAGTGGGCCTGATCCAAGCCTCGGGCCAACGCAACCAACAGACTGCAATCGCCAAGGTCGACCGCAGCCAACCCGTGCCGCTGTCCTATTCCCAGCAGCGCATGTGGTTCCTCTGGCAGATGGAACCGGACAGCCCGGCTTATAACGTCGGCGGCATGGCGCGCCTGTGCGGAGTGCTGGACGTGGGGCGTTTCGAGGCGGCGTTGCAGGCCTTGATCATGCGTCACGAAACCCTGCGCACCACCTTCCCGAGCGTCGATGGCGTGGCCTGTCAGAAAGTCTCGCCACAGACCGGCCTGCGCATGGACTGGCAGGACGTCTCGGCGCTGACTGAAACCGAGCGTCAGCAGCGTTTGCAGCAACTGGCGGATCAGGAAGCGCATACGCCATTCAACCTGGAAACCGGGCCGTTGCTGCGCGCCTGCCTGGTCAAGGCCGGCGAACAAGAGCATTACCTGGTGCTGACCCTGCACCATATCGTCACCGAAGGCTGGGCCATGGACATCTTTGCCCGTGAACTCAGTGCGCTCTACGAAGCCTTCATCGACGAGCGCGACTCACCGCTGGCGCCGCTGCCGGTGCAATACCTGGACTACAGCGTGTGGCAGCGCCAGTGGTTGGAAGCGGGCGAGCGCCAACGCCAGCTGGATTACTGGACCGCGCAACTGGGCAGCGAACATCCGCTGCTGGAACTGCCTGGCGACCGTCCGCGCCCGGCGGTGCAAAGTCACCGGGGCGAGCTGTACCGCTTCGACCTGAGCGACGCATTGGCCGCCCGTGTTCGCGCGTTCAACGCCGAGCATGGCCTGACTCTGTTCATGACCATGACCGCCACCCTGGCCGTGTTGCTCTACCGCTACAGCGGCCAGACCGACCTGCGCATCGGCGCGCCGGTAGCCAATCGGATCCGTCCGGAAAGCGAAGGGCTGATCGGCGCGTTCCTCAACACCCAGGTAGTGCGTTGCCAACTCGATGGGCAGATGAATGTCGCGCAGCTGTTCGAGCAGGTGCGTCACACCGTGATCGAAGGCCAGTCCCATCAGGACCTGCCGTTCGACCATCTGGTGGAGGCGCTGCAACCGCCGCGCAGCGCGGCGTATAACCCGCTGTTCCAAGTGATGTGCAACGTGCAGCGCTGGGAGTTCCAGCAGAGCCGCCAACTGGCCGGCATGAGCGTCGAGTACCTGGCCAACGATGCCCGCGCCACCAAGTTCGACCTCAACCTGGAAGTCACCGACCTCGATCATCGGCTGGGTTGCTGCCTGACCTACAGCACCGATTTGTTCGACGAGCCGCGCATTGCCCGCATGGCCGCGCATTGGCGCAACCTGCTGGAAGCGCTGATCGACAACCCGCATCAACGCCTCAGCGAATTGCCCCTGCTCAGCGCCGCCGAGCAGCGCGCCGTGCAGGACAGCCTCGGGGTGCAGGCCGGTGAGCATCGGCTCGACCAGTGCATTCACCCACTGTTCAGTGAGCAGGCGCGCAAGCGTGCCGATGCGCCGGCGCTGACTTTTGCCGGGGTGACGCTCACTTACGCCGAGCTTGACGCCCGCGCCAATCGCCTGGCCTGGATGCTGCGCGAGCGCGGCGTCGGCCCGCAGGTGCGCGTTGGCCTGGCGCTGCCGCGTTCGCTGGAAATGGTCATCGGCCTGCTGGCGATCCTCAAGGCCGGCGGCGCCTACGTGCCGCTGGACCCGGAATACCCGCTGGACCGCCTGCATTACATGATCGAAGACAGCGGCATCGGCTTGCTGCTCAGCGATGCGTCGATGTTCGACGCCCTTGGCCCGTTGCCGGCGAGCGTCGCGACCTGGTGCCTGGAACACGACCTGCCGCTGCTGAGCAACTACCCGGCCAGCGAGCTGCCGATGATCAGCCTGGCGCAACACCCGGCGTACCTGATCTACACCTCCGGTTCCACCGGCAAGCCCAAAGGCGTGGTGGTGTGCCATGGTGAAATCGCCATGCATTGCCAGGCGGTGATCCAGCGTTTCGGCATGCGCCCGGACGACTGCGAACTGCACTTTTATTCGATCAACTTTGACGCCGCCACCGAGCGCTTATTGGTGCCGTTGCTCAGCGGTGCCCAGGTGGTTTTGCGTGCCCAGGGCCAGTGGGATGCCGAGGAAATCTGCGCGCTGATCCGCACCCACCGCATCAGCATCCTCGGATTTACACCCAGCTACGGCAGCCAGTTGGCGCAGTGGCTGGCCACGCAACAGCAGACCTTGCCGGTGCGCATGTGCATCACCGGCGGTGAAGCTTTGACCGGCGAACACCTGCAACGCATTCGCAGCGCGTTCCAGCCACAGGTGTTCTTCAACGCCTATGGCCCGACCGAAACCGTGGTGATGCCACTGGCCTGCCTGGCGCCGGAGCAACTGGAAGAGGGCGCCGCCAGCGTGCCGATTGGCAGCATCATCGGCTCACGCGTGGCTTACATTCTCGACGCCGACATGGCCCTGGTGCCGCCAGGCGCAAGCGGTGAGTTGTATGTCGGCGGGGCAGGCCTGGCCCAGGGGTATCACCAGCGTCCGGGGATGACGGCGGAGCGCTTTGTCGCCGACCCGTTCGCGACGAATGGCGGGCGTCTGTACCGCACCGGTGACCTGGTGCGTCAACGCGCTGATGGGCTGGTGGAATACTTGGGGCGTATCGACCATCAGGTGAAGATTCGTGGGTTCCGCATTGAGTTGGGCGAGATCGAAACCCGCCTGTTGGAACATGACGCCGTGCGCGAAGCGGTGGTGCTGGCGCTGGATTCGCCGAGCGGCAAACAGCTGGTGGCGTATCTGGTCAGCGACGCTGAGCACGGCGCGTTGCGTGACGCGGTGAAGGTCCAGCTCAAGGCGCAACTGCCGGACTACATGGTGCCCGCTCATGTGATGGTGCTCGACAGCATGCCGCTGACCGCCAACGGCAAACTCGACCGGCGTGCCTTGCCCGAGCCGGACCCCGAGGCGAATCGCCAACAGTATGTGGCGCCACGCAACGCACTGGAGCACAGCCTGGCAGCAATCTGGTGCGCGGTGTTGAACCTGCAGCAAGTCGGCCTGGACGATAACTTCTTCGAGCTGGGCGGCGATTCCATCCTGTCGATCCAGGTGGTCAGCCGTGCGCGGCAGGCGGGCATTCATTTCAGCCCGCGTGACCTGTTCCAGCACCAGACCGTGCAAAGCCTGGCCGCCGTCGCTACGCGGGCCGAGCAGGTCAGCGCCGAGCAAGGTGTGATTACCGGAGCCTCGGGCCTTACGCCGATCCAGCAGTGGTTCTTCGATACCGACATCCCTGCGCGCCAGCACTGGAACCAGGCGCTGCTGCTCAAGCCGCTGCAACTGCTCGACCCGCGCCGCCTGGAGCAGGCCCTGCTGGCGGTGCTGGAGCATCACGATGCGCTGCGCCTGAGCTTCACCCGCCGCGACGCCCAGTGGCACGCCGAACACTTGGCCGTGCCGCAAGGCGGTGTACTGATGCAGGCGCAAGTGCGCGACATGGCCGACTGCACCGCGCTGTACACCGACACTCAACGCAGCCTCGACCTGGAACACGGCCCGCTGCTGCGTGCCTTGCTGGTGGACGGCCCCCAAGGCCAGCAGCGCCTGCTGATCGTCATTCATCACCTGGTGGTGGACGGCGTGTCATGGCGCGTGTTGCTCGAAGACCTGCAAACTGTTTATCGCCAACTGAGCGATGGCCGGTCCGTCAGCTTGCCGGCCAAGACCAGCGCGTTGCGCGAGTGGGCGGCGCGTTTGCAGGCGTATGCCCACAGCGAGTCCCTGCGCGAAGAATTGAGCCTGTGGCAAGCGCAGTTGGCGGGCCCGGCGCTGGCGTTGCCGGTGGCTCGCCCACAAGGTGCACGGCGCAACCGTGACGCCGAGACGGTCAGCGTGCGCCTGGATGCCGAACGCACCCGGCAATTGCTGCAACATGCGCCAAGCGCCTACCGCACCCAGGTCAACGACCTGCTGCTGACCGCCCTGGCCCGCGTGCTGTGCCGCTGGAGCGGCCATGATTCGGCGTTGATTCAACTGGAAGGCCACGGCCGTGAAAGCCTGTTCGATGACATCGATCTGACCCGCAGCGTCGGCTGGTTCACCAGTGCTTATCCGGTGCGCCTGACCCCGCAGGCGCAACCGGGCGATTCGATCAAGGCGATCAAGGAGCAATTGCGCGGCGTACCGCATAAAGGCCTGGGCTACGGCGTGCTGCGCTACTTGGCGGACGACCTGTGCAAACGCACCCTGGCGGCGTTGCCGAGCGCCGCGATTACCTTCAATTACCTCGGCCAGTTCGACCAGAGCTTCGGCGCTGATGCACTGTTCCATCCGCTGGATGAATCCGCTGGGCTCGCGCACGATCCGGACGCACCGCTGCCCAACGAGCTGAGCGTCGACAGCCAGGTGTACGGCGGTGAACTGGTGCTGCGCTGGACCTTCAGCCGCGAACGCCACGATCAGCAGACGATCCGCGCACTGGCCGAGGCGTATCTGGCCGAGCTGCACAGCCTGATCGCCCATTGTCTCGAAGACGATGCCGGCGGCTTCACGCCGTCCGACTTCCCCCTGGCCCAGCTGACCCAGGCGCAACTGGACAGCTTGCCAGTGCCGGCCGGCGCCATCGAAGACGTCTACCCGCTGACTCCGATGCAAGAGGGCTTGCTGCTGCATACCTTGCTGGAACCCGGCACCGGCCTGTATTACATGCAGGACCGCTACCGCATCGACAGCGCGCTGGACCCCGAGCGTTTCGCCCAGGCCTGGCAACGGGTGATCGCGCGCCACGAAGCCTTGCGCGCCTCGTTCTGCTGGAACGTAGGCGAAGACATGCTGCAAGTGATCCACAAGCCGGGCAGCACGCCGATCGACTATCTGGACTGGAGCGCCGATCCCGAGCGAGAGCACGAACCGCGTCTGCAAGCCTTGCTCAAGGCCGAACGCGAAGCCGGTTTCGATCTGCTCAACCAGGCGCCGTTCCACCTGCGCCTGATCCGCGTGGGCGAGGCGCGCTACTGGTTCATGATGAGCAACCACCACATCCTCATCGATGCCTGGTGCCGTTCGCTGTTGATGAATGATTTTTTCGAAATCTACAGAGCTCTGGGCGAAGGCCGCGATGCGCAACTGGCGACGCCGCCGCGCTATCGCGACTACATCGCCTGGCTGCAACGCCAGGACCTGGACGAAGCGCGCCAGTGGTGGCAGCGCAACCTGCAAGGGTTCGAGCGCACCACACCGATCCCGAGCGACCGGCCCTTCCTGCGCGAACATGCCGGCCACAGCGGCGGTATGGTGGTGGGCGACTGTTACACCCGCCTGGATGCCCGTGATGGCGTGCAATTACGCGAGCTGGCCCAGGCCCATCAATTGACGGTCAATACCTTCGCACAGGCGGCATGGGCGTTGGTGCTGCGGCGCTTGAGCGGCGAGCGCGACGTGCTGTTCGGTGTCACCGTCGCCGGGCGCCCGGTGCAGATGCCCGAAATGCAACGCACCGTTGGCCTGTTTATCAACAGCATCGCCCTGCGGGTAAAGCTGCCGGCAGACGACCAGCGCTGCAGCGTGCGCGACTGGCTGAGCGGCCTGCTCGACAGCAACATGCAATTGCGCGAGTACGAATACCTGCCCTTGGTAACGATTCAGGAACACAGCGAACTGCCCAAGGGCCAGCCGCTGTTCGACAGCCTGTTCGTGTTCGAAAACGCCCCGGTGGAAAGCTCGGTGCTGAGCCACGCGCAAAGCCTGAAGGCCACCTCGGACTCCGGTCGCACCCACACCAACTTTCCGCTGACCGCCGTGTGCTACCCCGGCGATGACTTGGGCTTGCACCTGTCCTACGACCAGCGCTACTTCGATGAAAGCACTGTGCAAGGCATGCTCGGCGAGTTCAAACGGTTGCTGCTGGCGCTGGTGCAGGGCTTCCATGGCGACATGGCCGAGCTGCCGCTGATTGGCGAGCAGGAGCGCGAGTTCCTGGTGCATGGCTGCAACCAGAGCGAACACGCCTACCCGCTGCAGCGCAGTTATATCGAGCTGTTCGAGGAACAGGTGGCGCAGCATCCGCAGCGTATTGCCGCCAGTTGTCTCGACCGGCAATGGAGCTATGACGAGCTGAACCGGCGCAGTAACGGCCTGGGGCATGCGCTGATGGCGGCGGGTGTTGGCCTGGACCAACCGGTGGCGTTGTTGGCTGAGCGTAACCTCGATCTGCTGGGCATGATCATCGGCAGCTTCAAGGCCGGTGCCGGCTACTTGCCGCTGGATCCAGGCCTGCCGAGCCAGCGCCTGAGCCGCATCATTGACCTGAGCCGCACGCCGTTGCTGGTGTGCAGCGAAGCCTGCCGCGAGCAGGCCATCGAACTGCTCGAAGGCTTCGACTGCCAGTTGCTGGTGTGGGAAGAAGTGCCGGCCCGCGGCGAGAATCCAGGTGTCTATAGCGCTCCGGGCAACCTCGCCTATGTGATCTACACCTCGGGGTCCACCGGCTTGCCCAAAGGTGTGATGGTCGAACAGCGCGGCATGCTCAATAACCAGTTGAGCAAGGTGCCGTACCTGCAACTGAGCGAGACCGATGTGATCGCGCAGACGGCCTCGCAAAGCTTCGATATTTCCGTGTGGCAATTTCTCGCCGCACCGCTGTTCGGCGCGCGGGTAGACATCGTGCCCAATACCCTAGCCCATGATCCTCAGGGCTTGCTGGCTCACGTCCAGGCCCAAGGCATTACTGTGCTGGAAAGCGTGCCGTCATTGATTCAGGGCATGCTCGCCCAGGACCGTATCACCCTCGACGGCCTGCGCTGGATGCTGCCGACCGGTGAAGCGATGCCGCCGGAGCTGGCGCACCAGTGGTTGCTGCGCTACCCGGACATCGGCCTGGTGAACGCCTACGGTCCGGCGGAATGTTCGGACGATGTGGCGTTCTACCGTGTCGACCTGGCCTCGACTCGGGGCACCTATCTGCCGATTGGCATGCCCACTGACAACAACCGTTTGTACCTGTTGGACGGCGCACTGGAGCTGGTGCCGCAAGGCGCCGTCGGCGAACTGTGCGTGGCCGGTATCGGGGTCGGTCGTGGTTACGTCAGCGACCCGTTGCGCACCGCACCGGTGTTCGTGCCGAACCCGTTCGGCGCACCGGGCGAGCGGCTGTATCGCACCGGCGACCTGGCACGGCGGCGCAGTGACGGCGTGTTGGAGTATGTCGGGCGGGTGGACCACCAGGTGAAGATTCGCGGCTACCGCATCGAGCTGGGTGAAATCGAAGCGCGCCTGCACGAACAACGTGAAGTGCGTGATGCAGCGGTGGCTGTGCAGGAGGGCGTCAATGGCAAACACCTGGTTGGCTATCTGGTGGCTGCGGATGAGGCGTTGAACCCTGGCGAACGCCTGGACCGCATCAAGCAACGCCTGCGCGCCGAACTGCCGGAATACATGGTGCCGCTGCACTGGCTGTGGCTTGAGCGCCTGCCGCTCAACGCCAACGGCAAACTCGACCGCAAGGCCCTGCCGGCCCTGGAGATCGGCCAGTTGCACAGCCTGGATTACCTGGCGCCGCGTAATGAGCTGGAAACCACCCTGGCCGACATTTGGGCCCAGGTGCTGAAAGTCGAGCGGGTAGGGGTGCAGGACAACTTCTTCGAACTGGGCGGGCACTCGCTGCTGGCCACGCAGATTGCCTCGCGGGTGCAGAAAACCCTGCAGCGCGATGTGCCGCTGCGGGCGATGTTCGAATGCAGCACAGTGGCGGAATTGGCCGAGTATATCGAGGGGTTGGCGGGGAATGAGATCAGTGCCGAGAAGGTGGATCGGTTGAGTGATTTGATGGCGGAGTTGGAGGGGTTGTGAGGCGGCCGTTGGTCTGAAACGCCTAGGCTGTCCAGCAGAACTGTGAATTCTGACAGTAGAAACGCCTGTTTTTTTTCGGTGTGATAGGGCGATGCTGATCAGGCCAACACCTGGGCTTCGGCATTCCCTGTCTATTGAAAAGGAACGTTCACCATGTCCAAGTCATTGCCGGATGCCCTTGACCTGCCCAAGCCAAAGCTGCTTGAGGCTGACGAAAATGGCAGTGTCGATTCACTCAAACTGCTGAACGGAGGCAACGTCAGCGTCCGCTACAACGGTATGCAGAAAAAAGACTTAATCGCTCTGGACTGGCCGTTGGCAGGCAGCCCTTATCCGCCGATAGAGTCCCAGCATGGCGACGACGCAGGTTGTATCAACTTTCATATTCCTTCTGAATACATAGCCCTGTGGTTGGACAATTTCGCGGTGTTTACATACACCGTCACTAGAAACGATGAGAGTCAAACCTCTTTACAGGGTATGGTACGGATCAGTCTGCCTTCGAACTTGCCTCAGGTGCAAATTCTCGAAGCGATCGATGGCAAACTGGATCTTTCTTTGTTGTGCTGTAAAGATCCGATTCTTTACATTCCGCCCTGGGCATTTGCCGGCACAATCCAAACGATCAACTGCTATATAAGCGGCATCTATCCGGACGGCTCCAAGGCCCGACTCTATCCATTCGAGGTTGAACCGGTTACCGACGAAGACGTACGTCTGGGGTGGCGTCGAGCACTACCTCGGGCGTTGCTCCAGCAACTTAAACATGACAGCGAACTGCATCTTGTGGCGTTCGTGCGCTTCAGTCTGGCTACTCCCACTAGACAGTTCCGCTCGCTTTTGTTGACGTTGCTCACCGAGCCTCACTTGGAGCTGTCGCCCCCTGAGCTCAAGGAAGCTGTACACACCGAGTTCGACGGCTGGGTGGTCAACCCGATAAACACGGTGAACGGTGCGCATATCGCGGTGGCTTATGAGGGCATGTGCAGCGGCGACATGGTTTGCCCGACACTTACCGGCACCCCAGGGCCGGGCACAGTCGTACTGGAATGTCGCCAACCGGCTGAAGGTGAAACCAGCCTGGTGTTTGCGGTACCGCCCTCAGTGATCCGCGCCAATTTTGAGCAAGCCATTACGTTGACCTACAACGTCACGCGCTGCGATGGCAGCCATTCGTCTTCACCCGAGCGCCGAGTGAAGGTGCTGGGCATCATGGACTTGCCAAAACCGGGGATTGAACAGGCCACTGGCAACCGGGTGGACCTCAATACTTTTGGTGATGACGCAACGGCGATAGTGCCCATCTGGCATTACGCCATGGAGCAGGACTGCTGCTGGATGTGGGTAACCGGCACACTTGAGGCCGGCAACGCTTATCAGTTTTATATATTGGAAGGAGAGCCGCTGATTACCGCCTGGTTAGGCGACGGAGTTGATACACCGATAGCCAGGACCAAGCTGCAAAAATTGGCCGATTGCAGTGAGTTTGAACTGCATTTTGCGGCGAATTTTAATGGGCTGTGCGACCTGGGCACGGCCGTCGAGTTTCCTGTCCGGACCTTCAGCATCGAACAGGAAGCTCTGGTGCTGGTTGAGCCAACAGTGACGGAAGCGGTGCTTACCAACTTGACCGCTTACAATGGGCGCGACGGCGTACATGTCGAAGTGAAGTACGCCGGCAGCAATCCCAAGCACTCCATCAGTGTCTGCTGGAAACGACCGGACGATACATGCTGGTTATTGCCCTCCAAACCAGGCAGCACGACGGACGCGGTGATCTGGTTGTTGCCGCCGGAAGCCGTGATCGAGAGTATGGGTAAGGTGGTGGAAATCACTTATACGGTCACCACCGCCTGTAAGGTGCAGACATCGCCGCCGTTGAATTTGAGCATCAGCCTTCCTGTGCGCCTGGAAACGCCAAACTTGCGGCAGGCTACGCCTCCCAGAACGCAAAATGGCATTGTGGATACGCAAACATTCGCCGGGAATGCCGACGCTTTCATAGATTGGATGTGGTTTTTGCGAGCAGGACACAAGTGCTGGCTTCGGGCGACCGGAATTGATAAGAGCGGCGCTCCCTACAGTTTTGTTGTTTATGCGGCTCGAACGATTACAGCCGCAGAAGAAGCGGCAGCGTCCGAGGTGGCGGCAACTGTACTGCGATCCGAGTTAGTGAAGGCGCAGAATCAGTCCTCCATCACCTTCACATGGAGCGTGTCGACTGACGGCTTGACTGAGAATGTGGTGTGTCCACCGCGCGTGTTGACCGTAGTCACACCACCTGAAATACGTTACGAAAACTTCACAGGGCAGGCCACCAAACTGATCTCTGCCGGACAGAGCATTAGTATTCCAACGATGACCATTGCCTTTATTTCAGGCCCTGGACAAGCGGGTATCTCGCCATATTCATCTCCGGTCCCCGGAATGTTGGAAGGCCAGGCACTGGTTACTGCTAATCGCGTAGCGCAGACATCATCACCGCAACTTCTGCGCCTGACCTTAACCTTCAACTGTAAACGAGTGAGATTTGCTTACACAGGCAAAAACTATCCTACAATGATCACGTTCTATAGTCCGGAAGGTGGTTACTTGGGCGCGGTTAGCCTTAATGGACCCTCGTTGAATGGTTGGGTAGATTTCTCGGCAACGGGGAGTTCAATTATTGGGAGGATAGACATCAGCTCCAGCGACTGGACGTATTGGGACTTCTTTACATTCTGGTTGTAGTCACTTCCTGTAGTAAAAGCGCCCATGTTGATACGTGGGCGTTTTTTTCGTACGTTCCTACTTACCTTACTTTCAACCCCAGAATCTTCACCAACTTATCCGGCGACGGCGCCCCTTCAACTTGCTGCCGTTGCTGGCGCCTTCGTGTTCTTCCAGGTGGGGCAGTTGGGGTCGCTGGACAGGTAGACGATGCGCGGCGCGTTGACGTCGCCATCCTGAATCCAGTGCTTTTGGTCAGAACTGTCAATTCTGACAGTAGGCGCAGTCATGAAAAAAAGACTTACTACAGAGGCGCACCTTGGCCGGACAGGTTGGCCAGGGATAAAAACACCTTGAGTACGGAATTCTCATCATGGCCAAGCAAACACCCGCTGAAACCCCTGAAACCTCACTAAGCGCTGACAGCACGCCAAAACCACGGAGCCCTAAACCGAAAACGGCTAAGCCTGATGCTTTGGAAGTCAACGCCCCGTCGATTTCCAGCGAGGCCGGCGGGATCGTGGTTCCCTCGGCAATGAGAGGCTCCTATCTGACCGTGGATTCACGTATGGACGGGTCAGACATCACCGTCACGGTCAGCGCAAAGGAGGCGCCTGAACTTGTCCTTGAGAATCTGGTGGATTCGAGCGGTGAGACAGGGGCCAGGAAGATTGAAATTCCCTTGCGCTACTTGACGAGCCTTATGGGGTTCACTGCCCGTATTTCATATACAGGCAGGTCACAAGGCCAGCTCGCCGCTTCTCTGGTCAAGGAAGTGGGCATATCGTTCTACCCGGCAAGTGAAAGTGAAGAGCTCGCGCCTCGACTGCTTCACGAAAAAGTCCTGCATAACACGCCTACCTATGACATGAACGACCATGAAGGGAATGAGACGGTGCTCGTGCCGCTCCATCCTCTTGCGAAGGCGGGCGATAAGGTTTACTGCACTGCGGTCACTGAGCAAGACGCTCCTCCGCATGCGTTCTACACTGTACTTTACGACCATGTGTTAACTGAACAGGAGGTCGCCAGCGGTAATGCACTGCGACCCGAAATTGCACGGGGCTGGCTGGCACGGCGTAAACCGTGGAGATCCATTACGCTCCAGTCTGCCTGGATCACCAGCGGTCTGCCGGCCGAACCCCCTGCTGATGTTGACCCGCATCTCGAAACGCGCCTACCGCGAAATGCGCTCGAGGTTCAGCGTCGCCGCACCGCTGCGTTGATCGTGGCGCCAGGGTTAGACCTGCCACCTCCCCATCTGAGGCAGTCTGTGCAATACAACGATGAGTGGTGCCTTAACCCCGAGAACACTCAAGAGGGAGGCGAGGTCACCGTTCCCGGCCTTGACACTTATAAAGGCGACGAGGTGACGTTTTATGTCAGCGGGCCCGGTTATCCCAAGAAGCTGCTTGGTCAGGTAACGGTTGAGCAGAGCGGGGTTCTGCCCACTATCAAATTGCCGGCCTGTGTGGTGGCGTGTTTTTTCACCAAGCCTATGACGCTTAGTTACACCCTTGGCTTCAATGACAATGAACAGTCTTCACCTGTACGCGTGATCAACGTCCTTACCCCAACATTTCCCCATGCGCAGATAGAGGAAGCTACTGGAACAACCCTTTGCCTCACGACGTTCAAAGAGGACGCCACTGCGATCGTGCCGGTACCGGCCTACAGCTTGTGTTCGAGTTATTGCTGGATGTGGTTTGTGGGCAAGTATGAAAATGGCAGTGTTTACCGCTTCGATATTCTGGAACGGGTACCAATGACGGATGCCTGGAAGGCGGATGGTGTGGTAGCACCTATCGCCAGGGCCGCGCTGCAAGAGTTGGCTGATTGCAGTACGTTCGAACTGCACTTTGCGATGAGTTTTTGTGAGGCGTGTGATTTGGCAAGCGCGTTTGAATTCCCTGCCCAGACGTTCAAGATCGAGCAGGAAGCTCTGGTGCTGGTTGAGCCAACAGTGACGGAAGCGGTGCTTACCAACTTGACCGCTTACAATGGGCGCGACGGCGTACATGTCGAAGTGAAGTACGCCGGCAGCAATCCCAAGCACTCCATCAGTGTCTGCTGGAAACGACCGGACGATACATGCTGGTTATTGCCCTCCAAACCTGGCAGCACGACGGACGCGGTGATCTGGTTGTTGCCGCCGGAAGCCGTGATCGAGAGTATGGGTAAGGTGGTGGAAATCACTTATACGGTCACCACTGCCTGTAAGGTGCAGACATCGCCGCCGTTGAATTTGAGCATCAGCCTTCCTGTGCGCCTGGAAACGCCAAACTTGCGGCAGGCTACGCCTCCCAGAACGCAAAATGGCATTGTGGATACGCAAACATTCGCCGGGAATGCCGACGCCTTCATAGATTGGATGTGGTTTTTGCGAGCAGGACACAAGTGCTGGCTTCGGGCGACCGGAATCGATAAGAGCGGCACTCCCTACAGTTTTGTTGTTTATGCGGCTCGAACGATTACCGCTGCAGAAGAAGCGGCAGCGTCCGAGGTGGCGGCGACTGTACTGCGATCCGAGTTGATGAAGGCGAAGGATCAGTCCTCCATGACCTTCACATGGAGCGTGTCGACTGACGGCTTGACTGAGAATGTGGTGTGTCCATCGCGCGTGTTGACCGTAGTCACACCACCTGAAATACGTTACGAAAACTTCACAGGGCAGGCCACCAAACTGATCTCTGCCGGACAGAGTATTAGGATTCCAACGATGACCATTGACTTTATTTCAGGCTCTGGACAAGCGGGTATCTCGTCATATTCATATCCGGTCCCCGGAATGTTGGAAGGCCAGGCCCTAGTTACTTCTAGCGGCATATCGCAGACATCTCCACCGCAACTTCTGCGCTTGACCTTAACCTTCAACTGTAAACGAGTGAGATTTGCTTACACATACAACCACTATCCTACAATGATCACGTTCTATAGTCCGGAAGGTGGTTACTTGGGCGCGGTTAGCCTTAATGGAAACCCTCTGAATGGTTGGGTAGATTTCTCGGCAACGGGGAGTTCAACTATTGGGAGAATAGACATCAGCTCCAGCGACTGGATGTTCTGGGACTTCTTTACATTCTGGTCGTAGTCACTTCCTGTAGTAAAAGCGCCTATGTTGATACGTGGGCGTTTTTTTCTTACGTTCCTGCTTACCTTACTTCGGCCCAAGAATCTTCACCAACTTATCCGGCGACGGCGCCCCTTTACCGAGTGTCGCACTCGTTGCTGGCCACGTAGCCAGCACAGTTGGAGGGGGATATAAGGTGACCGTTGGTCCACAATACCGAGAATTTTCGACAAAACTGTTAGTTCTGACAGTAGGCAAGGTTCTTGATCCAAGGGTTAGATAACCGCAGTTTCTGGCCAGTCTGGCCGGGCCCGACGATGATCTAACGCTGGAAAGGAGTCTTATCGTGGCGAGCAAAATACCTGCAAAAAAAACCGGTTCCGTTCAGACAGCTAATTCGCTGCCAGCCGTTGAAACGGAACTGCCCTATGCGATTATCGAGCACGCTGCGAACAACAGCGTGCTGTATCCCATTGATGCGATTGATGGCACGACGGCCACGCTGACGCTGCCGGCGAACGCCACCAACGTCATGTTCTATATGGCGGTCAAGGGTCAGGACGAGCCGAGATTCGAGCCAGTTTCTGTCGAAAATGGCGTGAATGTCGTCGACATTCCGGCACAGTGGATCAGCTACTGCATCGGGCACACGGTATTGATCAAATACACGGCCAATGCAGGGGGGCGGGCATTGGAGTCCTTGACGCTTGAGCTGGAAATCCAACAGATCAGGGAGGAGCATCTCGTCGTCTCAAGGCCGGTGTTTACCCATGCCAAGGAGGAGTGGAGTACCTGGTACCTGCGCATGCAGGAGTTCCCCGGTGATGAAATTGTCGCGATCAAGGCCTGGCCGATGATTCAACCCGGGCAGCGGTTGTTTGTCGTTGTTGCGGGAAACCAGCACGTCGCGCCCTATCGCTTCGCCTGGGTAGCCAAGGATCACGTGGTTCAGGAGCACGAAGCCCATCCAGAACATGTTTTCCGCTTTACGCTTTCGCGAGGCTGGCTGTCCAGGCTGGACGACTATTCGGCGATCACCGCTCACCTGGGCGTGATTTGGGACACCACCGCCCCCGTATATCCTGCGCCTGGCGATCCGCTTCTGGAGAATCCGCTCCCAGTGAACGCCGAGGATTTCCACCTGCGCACTACCTCGTTGTTGCTGGTCGACCCCGGACAGGAACTGAACCCACCGCACTTGAAGGAGTCGGTGGAGCTACCCCCAGGTCAATGGCAGGTCAACCCTAGCAATACGGTCAACGGCGGGCATGCAATCGTCAGCTACGACGGCATGTTCGAGGGCGACCATGTCTGTGCCTATGCGTCGGGTCCGAATTACGCGCCGGTGGCCCTCGGCTGCCAGGACGTGAAGAAAGGCGAGACGAGCCTGTCATACGATGTTGCCCCCGATATCGTTGCAGCGCTGTTCGACAAGACGCTGACGCTCAACTACAGCCTCCAGTTCAACAGTTATCAACCCCAATCTTCCCCTGATCGCCACATCAAAGTGCTTGCTCCGCAACTGACCACACCGGATATCGAAGAAGCAACGATGGGGACCGTTGATCTCACTACGTTCAACAACGATGCCTCGGGTGTGGTACCTCTTTTTGACTATGCCAAAGAGGGCCAATGTTGCTGGATGTGGCTGACGGGCGTGGATGAGGAAGGCGTGGCCTTGCAGTTGGATGTGTTGCAGGACGTGCCACTGAAGCCGCACTGGCTAATCGATGGCGTGGATACGCCCATCGCCCGGAATGCTCTGAAAAAACTGGCGGATTGCAGCGACTTCAAGCTGCATTTTGCGGCGAGCTTCGATGGACAGTGCGATCGATCGACCGCCCGCGAATTCCCGGCTCGAACTTTCACCATCGTCCAGGAACAGCGAGTGCTCAAAGCGCCCACCGTGCAGGAAGCTGTGGACAACGAGCTGACCGTGTGGAATGGACGAAATGGCGTGCATGTCGAGGTGAGTTACCTCGGTAACCATCCCAACCACACCCTCAGTCTTTGCTGGACGAAGCCAAACGGAGCGTGCTGGCCGCTGGAATCCCAGCCGGGCAGCGCCAGCGGAAGCACTACCTTTTTGGTACCTCGAGAGGCGGTGATCGAAAGCATCGGCAAAACGGTGAAGATCAACTACACCGTCACCAGTGCTTGCAAGGTGCAGACTTCAGATGATTTGAATTTGCACGTCAGCGTACCGGTGCGCCTGCCGACGCCGGTTGTGAGACAGGCTACGCCACCCGCTACTCAATACGGCATTCTCGATCTGACTACCTTCCCCGGAGATGCCTTAATCACAGTTGAAACCTGGTGGTTTGCGTTGGCCGGGCAATGTGTCTGGCTCAAATGCACGGGTATCAAAAAAAATGGAACTGGGCATACTTTCTATGTGGTGAAGGGCCGGCCGCTTACCCTTGAGGAGGCCCAGACGGGGCTCTCTCAAACGATGAGTCGATCAGATATTCTGCTGTTGAAACATGATTCTCCCCTGACCGTCACCTGCATTACAGCGCCAGATAGCAACGATCCAGAAAGGGATTCCGTCACTTTTCCAGTGTTGAACCTGATTGTGAAGGGCCAACTGATCTGCCGGGAAGAGCGCTTTGAGGGGCTGGCGCCGCGGACGTTTGCTGCAGGCGGTAGTATTCAGACGGATTTGATGAAAATAACCTTTCAATCGGGGGCGGGTCTGGCGGGTATAGTGCCCTATGGTAATAACAACTATTACTCAGGTAACCACTTTGTCATGTGCCATGGTTCCGGTCATCAAATTCCACCACAGCTGCATCGATTTGATTTCAGTCGTGAGCTGGAATCCCTCAGGTTCGGCTGGGTCTGGAAAGAACTACCAGCGACAGTCACCTTTTATGGCCCCGCCGGCAATGTGATCCGGCAAGATACCTATCCCGATAATTGGTACGCCGGTTTCTGGGTCGAGTTGAAAACGACGCCTGGGACCACTGTGGCCTGGATGACGGTACTTGTAGAAGACAACTCGTATATCGATAACTTCAGCATGTACTTCCGCGAGTAAGCTGTGTTTGCTGATATACGCTTAGCGAACCCCATGAGTTGTTGATTTCAGAGTGACTGGCTCAGGGTGTAGAGGTTTGCCTCAAGTGAGTGATCTTTAGCAAACCAAGGGCCTCCGCTGTATGGAGGCCTTTTTATTGAGTCCCTCGCGAGGGACTCACTTAGGCCCCAGTATCTTCACCAACTTATCCGGCGACGGCGCCCCTTGCTGTTGCTGCAAGCCACCCTTGTCATCCAGATAGAAAATCGCCGGCGTCGCCGACAATTCCAGTTCTTCCATCAACTTCATATTGGCATCGAGCTTGGCCTCGATATCCGCTGGGATCTTGGTCAACGCCTGCAACTTGCTGCCCTTGCCGGCGCCCTCGTGTTCTTCCAAGGCTTTTTGCGGGTCTTTGGCGGCAAGCAGCGCGGCGGATTTGCCTGGGCTGTCTTCGCGGATGATGCCGACCATGATGTGGCGCAGTTGGACCTTGCCGGCCTTCACCCATGGGCGAGCCTGTTCCCAGAACATGTTGCAGTAGGGGCAGTTGGGGTCGCTGAACAGGTAGACGGTACGTGGCGCGTTGACGTCGCCGTCCTGGATCCAGTTGCTCTTTTCCATCTTGGCCCAGACTTCCTTGGCCATCGGCGCGTACACCAGTTTCTCCAGCGGCGCGCTGCTCAGGTCATTGCCCTGGGCGTCGTACAGGTTGCCGGCGATCACGCTTTTGCCGTCGGCGGTCAGGTACAGCGCCATGCCGCGGTTCTGGTACTGCGCGGCGTAGCCGGTGAGGCCGCTGGGGGCGTCGAATTTGCCGAGGATTTTAGCGCCCTTGGCTTCGATCTGTTTGATCGGGGCCGGCCAGTCTTCGGCCTGGGCCAGGGTGGCGGCGAGCGTCAAAGGCAGCAGGGTCAGCAGGTGGCGGAGGCGAGGCATGTCGGTTTCCTTTGTGGGGCGGTGTCGAAGGGTTCCATGGCACGGGCCAGGCTGGCTTGGGACAGTTCGCCAAGGTGGCTGTTGATCAGGCGCCCGTCGGCGGTATAGAACAGCGTGGTGGGCAAGGCCATGGAACCCACGGCCTGGCCGAGGCGACCGCTGGCGTCGAACAGCACGTTGTCGAGGTTCAGGCCCTGGGTGGCCAGGTAAGTGCTGACGCTTTGCATGCTCTCGGCCTGGTTGACGAACAGGAAGGTGACGTCCGGGCGTTGGTGTTGCGCGCGTTCCAGCACCGGCATTTCCCGACGGCACGGCGGGCACCAGGTGGCCCAGAGGTTGATCACCAGCGGGCCGCCTTTGTAATCGGCCAGTTGCACTACATTGCCATTGGCATCGCGCAAGGTGATGTCCGGCAGTTGCGAGCCCTTGTCGTAAAGGTTCAGGGACAGGCTGGCCATGCCCCAGAACACCAGGCCGCTGATTACCCCGGCACTCAGTGGCTTGCGCAGGGCCGGGCGCCGCCAGCCGTAGGCCAGCGCTCCCAGCACCAAGGCGATAACGCCTGGCCAGGCGAGAAAGCCGCCGTCGCGCAGGTCGACCATCTGCAGCCAGTCGTTGCGGTAATCGCTCCAGTACATCAGTACAAAGCTGACGCGCGCGGTCAGCATGCCGAGCAGGAACAGGCTGAACAGCACCGATTCGGGGTTTTCACCGCCACGCTTGGCCACGCGCCAGCCCACCAGGGTGGCAAGAATCAGCGCGCTGATCAGCAGGATATGATTCAGGGCGATGGCGAAGGTGCCGATGGTGAGGGTCAGCATCAGCGCGCGTCTCGGGTTTGCGTCCAGCGTTGCAGGAAGGCGGCGGCATCCACTTCGCCAGTGATGCGCTGGGCGCGGCGTTCTTCACCGTCCGGGCCGATCCACACGAAGCTCGGTGGCCCAGGGACTTTATAACGGCCAAGCAGTTCGCGGCTGGCGGCGTTGTCGGCGGTGACGTCCAGGCGCAGCAGGCGCACGTCTTTCAAGGCATCCATCACTTCAGGTCTACCGAATACCTGTTTTTCCATGATCTTGCACGACACGCACCAGTCGGCGTAGTAATCCACCAGCACCCATTGGCCCTGGGCCTTGGCGCTGTCGAGCTGGCTTTGCAGGGCGGCGGGGTCGTTGATGGTCACGAACGCATCGTGCGCGCTGGCGGTGGCCGCGACCTGCGCGCCGCTGTAGACCTTCAGCGGTTGCCACAGCTCATCGCTGCCACCCGCCGCGCCCACTACCAATATCGCGCCCCACAGTCCCAGCAGCAGGGAACCGGCGCCACACACCTTGGCGGCCAGGCCGTATTCACGGGCCAGGGCCCAGCCACAATAGGCCATGACCAGCGCCAGCGCGCCCCACAGGCCGATCCACAGGCTTGCGTCGACCACCGGGCGAATCATCAGCACGGCGGTGCCGAGAAACAGGAAGCCGAAGATGCCCTTGAGCACGTTCATCCAGGTGCCCGGCTTGGGCAGGAACCGGTTGCCCACGGTGACCAGCAGCAACAGCGGAATGCCGATGCCGATGCCCATGGCAAACAGGATCAGGCCACCGTGCAGCGCATTGCCGCTCTGGGCGATATACAGCAAGGCGCCGGCCAGGGGGGCGGTCATGCACGGGCCCACCAGCAGGCCGGACAACGCGCCGAGAATGCCGGCACCGATCAGGCTGCCACCGCTTTGCTTGCGGCTGACATGGTCCAGGCGATCGCGCAGGAAGGCCGGCAGTTGCAGTTCAAAGAAGCCGAACATCGGCAGGGCAAGGAGCACGAACAACGCGGCGAAACTGCCGAGGATCCACGGGGTTTGCAGCAGTGCGGCAAGGTTGCCGCCGAGCAATGCGGCCATTACGCCCAGCGCGGCATATACCAGGGCCATGCACACCACGTAGCTGCTGGCCAGGGCAAAGCCGCGACGCGGGCTGGCACCGCTGCCAACCACCAGCCCGGCGAGGATCGGCAGCATCGGCAGCGAGCAGGGCGCAAACGCCAACAACAGGCCCAGGCCGAAAAAGATCAACAGGCTCCAACCCAGGCTGCGCTGTTGCAGGCCGCTGGCCAGGCTCTGATCCTGGGCCTGGGCGGTGGCGGCGGCCGCCGGGTTGCCGCCCAGGTCCACGGTGATCGATTGCGGCGGATAGCACAGGCCGGCATCGGCGCAGCCCTGCCAGCCCAGTTTGACCTTGCCGGTAGCGCCGGCCGGGATCTTCACTTCCAGGCCCTGGCGATACACTTGCTGTTCGCCGAAGAACTCATCGCTATGGGCTTCGCCCTGAGGCAACACGGGCTTCTTGGCCAGGCCGTCGAATTTCATGCGCTGCTGGTACAGGTAGTAACCGTCGGCAATTTGCCAATACAGCTGGGTCTCGCCACTTTCAAGACGTTCGGAGGTAAAGGTGAACGCTTTGCCCACCGGCAGGAAATCAGGTTTGGTCTCGAAAGGGTTGCCCGGCGCAGCCTGGGCCAGCCCCGCGAACAATACCAGCAGAAAGGTCAATAGATGCCGCATGGTCCAGCCTTAGTTCGATACAAGTGAGGCACACAATGTGTGGCGTTGATTAACCGATGATTAACCGGGCGCTATTCTAGAGTGTAGGGATTGTCTGGTGTTGCGAAGTTCGCGGCATAATGCGCGCTTAATCCGTGCCTTTTCTAATCACCCGCATCTTTCATGAAGGGTTCAGCATGCACGTACTGGTCTGTGAAGACGACGAACTGATCGCCAGCGGCATCGTGGCCGGCCTCACCGCCCAGGGTTTCACGGTCGAACGCGTGGGCACAGCGGCGGCGGCCAGGGCGATGCTCAGGGCGGCGACCTTCGACATCATGGTGCTCGACCTCGGCCTGCCCGACGAAGACGGCCTGAAACTGCTGCAACAACAGCGCAGCCAGGGCCTGGAAATTCCGGTGCTGATCCTCACCGCGCGTGACTCGGTGACCAACCGCGTCGACGGTCTGCAGGCGGGGGCCGATGATTACCTGCTCAAGCCCTTCGACCTGCGCGAACTCGCCGCCCGCCTGCAAACCCTGCTGCGCCGCGTGGCGGGGCGCAGCGTCAACCTGATCGAACATGGCCGCCTGGCGTATGACCCCAGCAGCCGCGAGACTTTCCTGGGCGGCCAGCCGGTGGACCTGTCGCGCCGTGAACAAGCGCTGTTGCAGGCCTTGCTGCACAACAAGGGCCGTGTGCTCTCCAGCGAGCAGCTCAAGGACAGCGTCTACGGGTTCAACGACGAACTGGAAAGCAACGCGCTCAATGTGCATATCCACCACCTGCGGCGCAAATTGGGCAATGGCATCGTCGAGACCGTGCGCGGCCTCGGCTATCGCCTGGGCCCGGCCGATGCGGGAGAGGATGCTTCGTGATGAGCCTGCGCCTGCGCCTGACGTTCAAGCTCGGCGCCGCGTTTGTGTTGATCTGGGCCCTGGCGGCGGCCTGGATGCTCAACGACCTGCGCAACCAGATGATGTTTTCCCTCGACCAGCGCCTGGTCGCCTCGGCGCGCATGGTGGCCGGGCTGACCGAACAGATGCCGGGCCTGGCCAGCGTCGGCGCCGGCACCCATTTGCGCACCGAACAACTCAATGTACCGGGGGGCATGGCCTGCCAGGTCAGTTCCCTGCATGGCGAAATCCTGGCGCGCAGCCATACCACGCCGGATGAGGGGCTGGAGTCGCGCAAGAGCGGTTTTCGCGACCAGATAATCGATGGCGTGGGCTGGCGCAGTTTCACCCTGTCCCGTGGCGACCTGCTGATCACCACCGCCGACCGTCAGGTGGAGCGCGAGGCGCTGAACCTGTCGATCCTGCTGGCGGCCTCAGTGCCGGTCGGCGTGGCCTTGCTGGGATGCCTGTGCTTGCTGTGGCTGGGCATCGGCCAGAGCCTGGTGCCGCTCAATCGTATGCGTGACGCTTTGATGCGCCGCAGCGCCGACTCGCTCGAGCCGCTGCAGATCCACCCGCTGCCCAGTGAACTCAAGCCGTTGCTCGACACCCAGAACCAACTGTTGCAACGCATCGCCAAGACCATCGAACGTGAGCGCCGCCTGACCGGCGACGCCGCCCATGAACTGCGCAGCCCGTTGACCGCGATCAAGACCCACCTGCAAGTGGCCCGCATGACCGAAGGCGCGGCCCGTGACCAGTCCCTGGCCCACGCCGAGGAAGGCGCCGACCGCTTGCATCGCACCCTGGAGCAACTGTTGCTGCTGGCGCGGGTGGAGGGCAGCTTGTCGTTTGACGATGGCTTGCAGTCCAGCGCCGAGGACGTTGCCAGGTTGGCGATCCAGGACGCCAACGCCGGGGACAATTCGCGCATCGACCTGATCCTGGCGGACAGCCTTGCCGCCACACCGGTGGACATGCCCGTGGGCCTGGCCGTCGCGGCCTTGCGCAACCTGCTGGACAACGCCTTGCGTCACACCCCGGCCGATACCCGGGTGGAGCTGAAGGTGTCGTCCAGCGCTGACAAGGTGATATTCCGCGTGCGTGACCATGGCCCGCAGATATCCAGCGAAGACCTGCAATATCTCACCCAACGCTTCTGGCGCAATGGCAGCAGCGAAGGCTGTGGCCTGGGCCTGGCGATTGTTCAAGCGATCGTCCAGCGCTGCGCTTGCTCGTTGACGTTCGACAGCCAGGCCGATGGCCTGCGGGTTGAGTTGGGTATGCCGTTGCGACACTGATCGCTTTTCTACAAGTGCCAAATAATTACCGCCCGCCCGAAGCGCAAGTCTTCAGGATGGCGGTAATTTTTTTGCGCTTGAAAGGGCCGAATGATTCGGCCCGTACTGAAAAGGACGGATCTTATGTTGGTCATCGATACCAGTTTCCCTGCCAGGGACTTCAACGAACGTAACGGCGAGCCGGTGGGGCAAGTACTCTTGCATTACACCGCGGCGCCCTTTGTATCGTCCTTGCGCACCCTGACCCAGAACGGGGTCAGCGCTCACTATCTGCTGCCCGATCCTGACGAACCGGCCTACCGCGCCGCCGGCTATGACGAACTGCGCGTGTTTCGCCTGGTGCCCGAAGATAAGCGCGCCTGGCATGCCGGGGCGAGTCATTGGGACGGGCGGGATAACCTCAACAGTCGCGCGATTGGCATCGAAATCGTCAACCTGGCGCGCGATGACAAAGGCGTGTTCACCTTCCCGGCGTATCGCGAGCAACAGGTAGAGGTTTTGATTACGCTGGTGCGCGATATCCTGGAGCGTTATCCGCAGATCGGACCGGTGGATATTCTCGGGCATTCGGATGTGGCGTACTGGCGCAAAAGCGATCCGGGACCTCAGTTGCCCTGGCGCTGCCTGTATGAAGCCGGGGTAGGCGCCTGGTTTGACGAGGCGACCCGAGCGATGTACCAACGCCGGTTTTGCCTGAGCTTGCCGCCGGAGGTGGAAGTAGAGCGGGCCTTTCAGCGGTATGGCTACAAACCGGCGTGGAACCGCCAAGCCTTTGAACAGCGGACCCGGGCGTTTCAAATGCACTTTCGGGCGCGGGATTACGCTGGGCTTCTCGATGCTGAGACCTGCGCGATCCTGTACGCGCTGAATGAAAAATACCGCGGGCTCTAAAGCCGAACGCCTTTCACATTTGGATTTCATTCATCAGTTACATAACACCGGCCCCTAAATCCTCTTCTCGCTGATGCGTCTTCAGAACATGAAGTCCGTGCGTACTCCCCATCCCACGGACCACCACCTGAGGGATCGAGAGATGTCAGTCGCCACCAGCCCCATCGAAGCCGCGCCTGTGCACGTCAGCGAAACGCTCTACCAGTTCGACGACAGCCCGTTGCTGGCCCGCCAGCGCCAGCAGGAGTCCAATGCCCGCAGCTACCCGCGGCGCATTCCCCTGGCGCTCAAGCGGGCCAAGGGTATCTATGTGGAAGATGTGGAAGGCCGCAGTTTCATTGACTGCCTGGCCGGCGCGGGCACCCTGGCGCTCGGCCATAACCACCCGGTGGTGATCCAGGCCATTCAACAAGTGTTGAGCGATGAGTTGCCGTTGCACACTCTGGACCTGACCACGCCGGTCAAGGATCAGTTCGTGCAGGATTTGTTCGGCCTGCTGCCGCCGGAACTGGCGCGCGAGGCGAAAATCCAGTTCTGCGGCCCCACCGGTACCGATGCGGTGGAAGCGGCCTTGAAGCTGGTACGCACCGCCACCGGGCGCAGTACGGTGTTGTCGTTCCAGGGCGGTTATCACGGCATGAGCCAGGGCGCGTTGAGCCTGATGGGCAGCCTCGGGCCGAAGAAGCCGCTGGGCGCATTGCTTGGCAATGGCGTGCAATTCCTACCATTCCCCTACGACTACCGCTGCCCGTTCGGCCTGGGCGGCGCGCAGGGCGTGCGGGTCAACCTGCATTACCTGGAAAACCTGCTCAACGATCCCGAAGGCGGCGTGTTGCCGCCGGCAGCGGTGATTGTCGAAGTGGTGCAGGGTGAGGGCGGCGTGGTCCCGGCCGATCTCGACTGGCTGCGCGGCCTGCGGCGTATCACCGAACAGGCGGGCGTCGCGCTGATCGTTGATGAGATCCAGAGTGGCTTTGGCCGTACAGGCAAAATGTTCGCCTTCGAACACGCGGGGATCATCCCGGACGTGGTGGTGATGTCCAAAGCCATTGGTGGCAGCCTGCCGCTGGCGGTGGTGGTGTACCGCGACTGGCTCGACACCTGGTTGCCGGGCGCCCATGCCGGGACCTTCCGTGGCAATCAGATGGCAATGGCGGCGGGTTCGGCAGTGATGCGCTACCTCAAGGAACACGACCTGGCCGCGCATGCGGCGGCGATGGGCGAGCGCCTGGGTGAACATCTGCGCCTGCTGCAGCGCGACTTCCCGCACCTGGGAGATATTCGCGGGCGTGGGTTGATGCTCGGCGTGGAGCTGGTTGACCCGGATGGCACGCGCGACATCCAAGGCCACCCACCGGTGCATCGCCAGCTCGCGCCGTTGGTACAACGTGAATGCCTCAAGCGCGGCCTGATCCTCGAGCTGGGCGGGCGGCATGGCGGCGTGGTGCGTTTCCTGCCGCCGCTGGTGATCACTGCCGCCGAGATCGACCGGGTCGCCGAGATCTTCGGGCGCGCCGTGGCGGCGGCGCTCGCCAGCCTCTAATTTTCCCGGTCCCTGAAACGTTTCTAGAGATATCAGCGCTGCGCATGGTGCGCGGCCAGCCTTTGAGCGACGGAGAACCGCAATGACCTCAGTATTTGACCGCGACGACATCCTGTTTCAGGTAGTGGTCAACCACGAAGAACAGTATTCGATCTGGCCCGACTACAAGGCCGTGCCGGAAGGCTGGCGAACCGTGGGCAAGAGCGGCATGAAGAAAGAGTGCCTGGCCTATATCGAAGAGAATTGGACGGATATGCGTCCGCTGAGCTTGCGCCAGAAGATGGATGGCGCTGCACTCGCCTGAGCACCACTGATCAAAAATGTGGGAGGGGGCTTGCTCCCGATAGCGGAGTGTCAGTCACTGTATTTGTTGACTGATCCACCGCCATCGGGGGCAAGCCCCCTCCCACATTTAGACAGTGTCGCCTTCTAGAGGCTCTTCTCTTTCTCCAATGCGCCTGATGCTCCCGTCACCACCTGCACACTCAAGCGCGGTGTCGCCAGGTCGAGCCCGGCTTCATCCAGATGCCGCTTGAGTGACAGGTTGAACGCCCGCGACACTTCCCACTGCTTGATCGGCGCCGTCTTGAACCGTGCGCGCAGGATCGCGCTGCCCGATTCAAAACTCTCCACGCCCTGAATCTCCAGCGGCGACCAGATATTGCGGCGTTGCAGTGGGTCATTGCGCATGGCGTGGCCGACATCGCGCATCAGCTTGATCGCGTCGTCGATCTCCATGTTGTACGGGATCGCCACGCGAAAGATCGCGTAGCCGAATTCCCGCGAGTAGTTCTTGATGCTCTTGATCTCGCTGAAGGGAATGGTGTGCACGATGCCGTCGATATCGCGCAGGCGCACGGTGCGGATGGTCAGCCCTTCGACGGTGCCGAGGTGGCCGCCGACGTCCACGTAGTCATCGATGGCCAGGGAGTCTTCGATAATGATGAACAGGCCGGTGATCAGGTCGGCCACCAGCGACTGCGCACCGAAACCGATCGCCAGGCCGATCACACCGGCACCGGCCAGCAGTGGCGTGACGTTCATGCCCATGTTCGCCAGGGCGACGATGGCGGCGATGATAAAGATCGTCACGAACAGCACGTTGCGGATCAACGGCATCATGGTTTGCGCACGCGCGTTGGCCAGGCCTTTGCGCGAGCGGGTCAGGGCATGATGGATCGCGGTGTCGCTGAGAATCCAGATCAGCCAGGCAAACAGTAAAGTCCCGCCGAGGCTGAACAGTTTGACGCTGATTTCATGGCCGTCGCCTTCGGTGAAGCGAATCAGTGACAGGCCCCACACGCGCAGGCCCAGTTCGATGAACACCAACCACACCGCCAGGTGCGCCAGGGTGTAGACGAAGCTTTTCAGGCGGTCGGAGTACAGCGCATGGCGCTTGTGCCCGCGTTGCGGCTTGAGGGCGTGGCGCCGCACGAGCCCGTTGATCACCATGCACAACACCAGCAACACGGTGCACAGCAGCGATTGGCGCAGGGCGGTGCTGGTGTCGCCGGCGGACAGGAAGGTGGCGAACAGCGAAATACCCACCAGCAACAATGCCGGCAAGTACCAGAAAGTGCCGATGATCGACAGGGTATCGGTGAGGGCGCGACGCGTCAGGCGGCGCGACAGTGGTTGGTTACGGATCAGGTGAGCGATCGGCCGACGGAAGCGCAGGATGAACACGCCAGTGGACAGCGCCGCCATCACATTGGCCACGGTTGCGGCCGTATGAGCCAGGTGCTGGCCGAGCGCAGTGACCAGCCGCGGGTCGCTCAAGGCTTCACCAAAGGCGGCGAAACTGCCGATCCACCACAGCGGGCGGAAGGCCTGATGGCGCAGGATATACAGGGCGCGGTGGCGGTGCGGGCCGTCCAGCAGGGAAAACGCAATCACGCAGATTGCCGAGAAACAAGTGCCGACGACCAGGGCGTAAGCCAGCACCATCGCCAGGGATTTGCCCAGGGACGAGGGCAGGGCGTAGCTCAGGTAAACCGTGATCACCAGGGCGATCAACCACGGGCCGAGTTTGCGCAGGGCGAAGCGCAGCATGTCCCAGGTGCGCGGGTGTTGCGGAAGTTCTTCAGGCAGGCCGAAACGTTCGCGCACGCGGTGGCTGAGCCAGATCAGCGCGGCGGCCAGCAGGCTCCATACCGCCAGGATCACCGCAAAACCAAAGATAATCGGCAGCCATTCAGTGGCCGGCAACATCAGCGCGCTGAGTTCGTCCCTGGCCAGGTCGACTTCATTGGACCAGCGGCCCAGCGGGCTGTCGGCGCCGGAGAACTGCTGTTCAAAGCCCGACAGCGTGCTGCCGATCAGGCCGAGCACACCGAGTTCGGCCGCCGGTTGGGCTTTTTGCGTGGCGGCGCGCAGTTTCTTCAAGTCGCTCAGCAGCTGGGTGCGCTGCTGGTCGTTCTCCAGGGTTTTGATCACCTCGTCCAGCGACTGCCCCAAGGGCACCTCGGCCTGGGGTTGGGCCTTGTTGGAGCTGCCCAGCATTCCGGGCAAGCCCACGGCTTGGGCGGACGTGAGCGGCAGCAGCGTGAGCAGGGCGATGAGCAGGGCGATGAGCAGGTAGCAGGGCAGGGCAAACAGACGGAAAAGCACGGAGGCAGTCAACCTTGAAAACGACGAATTGACCGAGTGTACGAGGCCGCTATGCCAGATGCGAGCGCATTTGTCATTCCACCAGTTTCGCGAGGATCTTGTACACCACGGTGCCCAGGATCAGCAGCATGCCGACCCACATGCCGAATACGCCAAGGGGTTTGTCGCGAAAGTTGAAGCCGACGGCAAGCAGGATCATGCCGATCATGATCGGGATAAGCATGGCGTGGAACGAGGACATGGAGATCATCAGGCGACGGCCTTGTCGGAGTGGGAGTTCTGACAAGTCTAGGTCGGATTATGGGAAATGCAGGTGATATGGATCAGGTGAACACATAACCAATGTGGGAGGGGGCTTGCCCCGATAGCGGTAGGTCAGTCAACAGATACTTTGACTGACACTCTGCCATCGGGGGCAAGCCCCCTCCCACATTTGATCGAGTCAGCCTGGCAAATCAGGGCAGGTCGCGGCTGGCGTAGAAGGCGCCTAATACCTTCACCAGATGCGCCAGGTCATGGCTACCACACAGCTCGCGGATGGAATGCATGGCAAACGTCGGCAGGCCGATGTCCACGGTGCGCACACCCAGGTGGCTGGCGGTGATCGGCCCGATCGTCGAGCCGCAGCCCATATCACTGCGCACTACAAAGCTTTGCACCGGCACTTCCTGGGCCATGCACAGGTGGCGGAAGAACCCGGCGGTTTCGCTGTTGGTGGCGTAGCGCTGGTTGCTGTTGACCTTGATCACCGGGCCGGCGTTGAGCTTGGGGCCGTGGTTGGCGTCGTGTTTCTCGGCGTAGTTCGGGTGCACGCCATGGGCGTTGTCCGCAGACACCAACAGGGATTTCTGAATGGTGCGTACGAATTCTTCACCTTCTGGCAGCAGGCGGCGCAGGGTCTGTTCGAGCATCGGGCCATCGGCGCCGCAGGCCGAGCAGGAGCCGACTTCTTCATGGTCGTTGCACACCAGCACGCAGGTTTCATCGGTGTCGCTGGTGAGCAGGGCTTGCAACCCGGCGTAGCACGACAGCAGGTTGTCCAGACGCGCACCGGCAATGAAGTCGCCATTGAGGCCGATCACCGCAGCGCCTTGGGTGTCGTAGAAGCTCAACTCGTAATCGAGTACCACATCGGCGTTCAGCCCATGCTCGCGAGCCAATTGTTCGGTGAGCACGGCGCGAAAGTCCACGCGCTCGTCACCGGCAAACTGCGCGAGGATCGGCGGCAGTTCGGTCTGGGCATTGATCGCCCAGCCCTGGTTGGCCTCACGGTTCAGGTGAATGGCCAGGTTGGGAATGATGGCGATCGGCAGCTTGAAGTCGATCAGCTGGCTTTCGACCTTGCCATCGCGGCGGAACGTGACGCGGCCGGCCAGGGACAAGTCGCGGTCGAACCACGGGGCCAGCAAGGCGCCGCCGTAGACTTCCACGCCTAACTGCCAGAAACCCTGGCGTTGCAACTCGGGCTGCGGCTTGACCCGCAGACACGGGCTGTCGGTGTGGGCGCCGACCATACGGATACCGTCTTGCAGCGGCGAATGGCGGCCCAGTTTGAACGCGATGATCGAGGAGTCGTTACGGGTCACGTAATAGCGACCGTTGGCTTCGGTGGCCCAGGTGTCACGCTCGTCGAGACGCTGGTAACCGGCCGCTTCCAGGCGCTGGGCGAGGGCGGCAGTGGCATGAAAAGGAGTAGGGGAGGCCTTGAGGAAGTCGATCAGGCCTTGATTCAACGCTTCGCGCATAAATAGCTCCAGACAGCAATGCGCGGAGTTTACCGTATTGGTTTGACTCGGTGGCGAGAACTGACGCAGAACAAAATGTGGGAGGGGGCTTGCCCCCGATAGCGGTGTATCAGTCAGCCAATGTTTAGCTGACCCACTGCCATCGGGGGCAAGCCCCCTCCCACATTTGACCGTGTTCACCGCTTAAAAGGGTGCTGGGCACTCGAAGCGCATGCGCTCACCGCTTTGCGGGTGAGTGAAGCTCAGCATGCTCGCGTGCAGGCACAGGCGCGGCCAGGCGGCGAGGGCCTGTTCGTGGGCATATAGGCCATCGCCGAGCAGCGGGTGGCCGATGGACAACATGTGCACGCGCAACTGGTGCGAGCGCCCGGTGATCGGCGTCAGTTCGACGCGGCACCAGTCACCGCAACGTTCCAGCACCTTCCAGAAAGTCAGCGCGTGCTTGCCGAACTCATGGTCGACCACATGGCGCGGCTTGGTCGGCGGGTCATAGCGCAAGGGCAGGTCGATGCTGCCGCTGTCCAGTTCCGGTTGGCCCCAAGCCAAGGCGGTGTAGGCCTTTTCTGTTTCGCGGTCGTGAAACTGGCGGGACAGTTCGCGGTGGGTATCAGCGTCCCGCGCCAGCAGGATGATGCCCGAGGTTTCCCAGTCCAGGCGATGGACGATGCGGGCTTCGGGGTAGCCGTTTTCCTGCAGGCGGGTAATCAGGCAGTCCTTGTTGTCGTCGGCGCGGCCGGGCACCGAGAGCAGCAGGGTCGGCTTGTTCACCACCAGGACAGCGTCGTCCTGATGCAGGATATGGATGTTGGACAGCGGCATTAAACAGCCTCGTAACAAACGCCAACGGCGGCTCGCCCACCCGGTTCCCGAAAAGGGATCAAGGTGATCGAGCCGCCGTGGCGGCCGCCTGTTCGATCAACGATCAGGCAGGGTGATATTGAGTTCCAGAATCGAGCAGCTGCCGTCATTTTCCAGGGCGACATGCACGTCATCGTTGCCGATATTGACGTACTTGCGGATCACCTCGACCAGTTCCTTCTGCAAGGCTGGCAGGTAATCCGGGGTGCTGCGTTGGCCGCGTTCGTGCGCCACGATGATCTGTAGACGCTCTTTCGCGACCGACGCGGTACTTGGCTTTTTGTTGGCGCGAAAGAAGTCGAGAAATTTCATTGTTCAATTGCCTCCAAAGATACGCTCGAAGAATCCCTTCTTCTTGACATCGAGGAAGCGGTGTTCCACGGTCTTGCCCAGCAGGCGGTCCACAGCATCGCTGTACGCCTGGCCGGCGTCGCTCTGGTCGTCGAGAATCACCGGCACGCCCTGGTTGGAAGCTTTCAGCACGGCCTGGGATTCCGGGATCACACCCAGCAGGGTCACCGCGAGGATGTCCTTGACGTCTTCAACGCCGAGCATTTCGCCGTTGCTGACGCGCTCAGGGTTGTAGCGGGTCAGCAGCAGGTGTTCCTTGATCGGCTCTTCGCCTTTTTCGGCGCGCTGGGACTTGCTGGCCAGCAGACCGAGCATACGGTCCGAGTCACGTACCGAGGACACTTCCGGGTTGGTCACCACGATGGCTTCATCGGCGAAGTACATCGCCAGGTGAGCACCGGTTTCGATGCCGGCCGGGGAATCGCATACCACGTATTCGAAGGTTTCTTTCAGTTCGGCGAGGACTTTGCCTACGCCTTCCTTGGTCAGCGCGTCTTTGTCACGGGTCTGGCTGGCGGCCAGCACATACAGGTTCTCAAGGCGCTTGTCCTTGATCAGGGCCTGTTGCAGGTTGGCTTCGCCGTTCACCACGTTGACGAAGTCGTACACCACGCGGCGTTCGCAGCCCATGATCAGGTCGAGGTTACGCAAACCCACGTCGAAGTCGACGATGACTGTCTTGTGGCCGCGCAGAGCGAGGCCGGTACCGATAGCGGCGCTGGTGGTGGTCTTACCCACACCACCCTTGCCGGATGTAACCACGAGAATCTTGGCCAAGGTGTTTCACCCCTAAGGAAAAAGGACTTTTGGTCCCTGAAAAACATCTCTTGAAACTCGCTGCAGGCGGACAGCCTTTGTAGGGAGAAGCCAGGGTTTTCCCGGGGAAAACACCAACTTCAACTAGTCCTACGCAAGTATTGCCGGTTTCGCTTTGCTATCAGAGCCTAGAGATGCTTGGAAAATGCGGCAGTATCCGTTAAAGACGGATGATGTTCAACACATCGCCCGACAGGTTGACCTGTACCGAAGCCCCCCACAGCGGATCACGGCGCAAGTCTTCGGACACCTTGTACTGACCCGCGATGGAAACCAGTTCAGCGGTCAACTGCTGGCAGAAAATACGCGCCTTGGTATCACCCTTGATGCCGGCCAGGGCACGTCCGCGCATCGGGCCGTATACATGGATATTGCCATCGGCAAGAAGTTCCGCGCCGGGGCTGACCGAGGACACCACCACAAGGTCGCCGCCCTGGGCGTAAATCTGCTGCCCGCCGCGCACGGGCGAGGTGATGATCTTGGTCGGCCGGATCGTGGGTTCCGGTGGTTTTTCCGGTTTTTTCTTCTGTTCACCGACCAATGGTTCGAGCGGACGCTCGCGTGCGCCGGACGGCGGCAGTACTGGCAGTTCAATGGCGATGGCCGCGGCAATGTCTTCGATACGGCTGGCGCGAATCGCCAGGGTCCGCAGGCCATGGGAGCGGCACACGCGCATCAGCCCGGGCAGGTCGATGACGCCCTGGCCGGCCGGCAGCTTGTCCAGGGCCAGCACCAGCGGGGCATTGTTGAAGAAATTCGGCGCCAGGGCGACCTTGGCGGCCAGTTGGCGGTCCAGGGCGTCGAGGTCATTGCGGGCCAGTTCCAGCACGGTAATGGCGAGCATACTGCCTTTCAGCTGGAACACGGGATCTTGGTCTAGCGGTTCGGTTTGGCTCATGGTCGGCAAAGCGGCTTGTCACGAAAAGTGTCGAGACTTATAACGAGAACACTCACCCGCCGCAAGCCGAGTCGAACCGTTGTAGAATGCGCGGCCCTTGTCTTTACCGGAATCTGTAATGGATCGCCCGCGTTTTCGAGCTGTATTTCTTCACCCGCGTTTTTGGCCATTATGGCTGGGGCTGGGCCTGCTGTGGCTGGTCACCCAACTGCCGTACCGCGTGCTGCTGACCATTGGTCGCCTGCTGGGCGCGGGCATGTACCGCGTGGCCGGTGAGCGTCGCCGCATCGCCGCGCGCAACCTGGAATTGTGCTTCCCGGAAAAATCCGCCAAAGAGCGCAAACGCCTGCTCAAGGAAAATTTCGCCTCCACCGGTATCGCCTTCTTCGAGATGGCCATGAGCTGGTGGTGGCCCAAACCGCGCCTGGCGCGCCTGGCCCATGTGCAAGGGTTGGAGCATCTCAAACAGGCGCAATTGGACGGCAAGGGCGTGATCCTGATGGCCTTGCACTTCACCACCCTGGAAATCGGCGCTGCCCTGCTCGGGCAAAAGCACACCATCGATGGCATGTACCGCGAGCACGGCAACCCACTCTTCGACTTTATCCAGCGCCGTGGCCGGGAGCGCCACAACCTCGATTCCCTGGCGGTGGAGCGCGACGATGTGCGCGGCATGCTCAAGCTGCTGCGCGCCGGCCGGGCGATCTGGTACGCACCGGACCAGGACTACGGCGCCAAGCAAAGTATCTTCGTGCCGCTGTTCGGCATCCAGACCGCCACTGTCACGGCCACCAGCAAGTTCGCGCGCCTGGGCAAAGCCCTGGTGGTGCCGTTCACCCAGGAACGCCTGGCCGATGGCAGCGGTTACCGACTGGTGATTCATGCACCCTTGACGGATTTCCCCGGCGAGACTGACGAAATCGACTGCCTGCGCATCAACCAGTGGGTCGAAGCCTCGGTGCGCGACTGCCCCGAGCAATACCTGTGGACCCACCGCCGCTTCAAGAGCCGGCCACCGGGTGAACCCAAGCTGTACGAAAAACGCCGTCGGTAAGACTTACCTTTCCCATATGGAGTGACGCAATGCGCCCAGCTGAACCGGTCACAGGCTTGATTCTTTCCGGCGGCGGGGCGCGAGCGGCGTATCAGGTAGGGGTGTTGGCGGCGATCGCCGAATTGCTGCCGCCGGGGGCGCCGAATCCGTTTCCGGTGATCGTCGGCACATCGGCCGGGGCGATCAATGCGGTCACCCTGGCCAGTGGCGCGACGGACTTCACCGCCGCTGTCCAACGCCTCACCGCATTCTGGCAAGGCTTTCGCAGCCATCTGGTGCTGCGCAGCGACTGGCCGGGTGTGGTCCGCCAGGCCAGTCGCTTCCTGATTCATAGCCTGTTGGGCCTGGGCAGGCAGCTCCCCGTGGCGTTGCTCGACAGCTCACCGCTGCGCGATCTGCTGCAGGACAAACTGCACCTGGCGGGCATTGACGACGCCATCCGGCACCGGCATCTGCACGCCGTGGCGGTCACCGCTTTCGGCTATGAATCCGGGCAGGCGGTGACCTTCTATCAAGGCGGCGGCACCATCGAACCCTGGCTGCGCCATCGGCGCATTGGTGTGCCGACGCCACTCACGGTGGAACACTTGCTGGCCAGTTCGGCGATTCCCTTACTGTTCGCCCCGGTGAAGCTCGACCAGGAATACTTCGGTGACGGCGCCGTTCGCCAGTCGGCCCCGATCAGCCCGGCCCTGCACCTGGGCGCGAGTCGCGTGCTGGTGGTGGGCGTCAGCGGTAACCCGCGCGGCAATGAACCCTCGATGCAACGCACCTACACCGGCCAGGAACCGACGCTGGCGCAGATCGGCGGGCACATGCTCAACAGCACGTTCATTGACAGCCTGGAAAGCGATATCGAATTGCTGGAACGCTTGAATCAATTCAGCCATGTCTCGCCGGGGGTGGCGGCCGTGGAGGTGCTGGTGATTGCGCCCAGCCAGCCGATCGACGAAATCGCGGCCCGGCATCGGCAGGAATTACCGGCGGCATTGCGCTTGTTTTTGCGCGGGCCAGGGGCGACCAAGACCAGTGGGGCAGGGGTGTTGAGTTACTTGCTGTTCGAGGCGGGGTATTGCAGTGAGTTGATCGAGTTGGGGCGCCAAGATGCGTTGGCCAAGCGCGAGGAGATCACCCGGTTCTTAGGCCTGCCACTTATCTAAATGTGGGAGGGGGCTTGCCCCCGATAGCGGTGGTTCAGTCACTGACAGGTTGACTGACACACTGCCATCGGGGGCAAGCCCCCTCCCACATTGGTTATGCGCCGTTCAATCAGAAGTGATACTTGACCAGGAAGCTTGCGGTGTCCTGAGTCGTCTTGAAGGCGCCGCTGTCCTCGATTCCGTACTTGTTCTTCCAGTAGTCGTATTCAAACCCCACATACAACTGTTTGTCGCCCCAATGCAGCGCCTTGCCCAGGTCATATTTGACCTGCGGGTTGAAGTGCAGGTTGGCGTGATAGGTGCCACGGGCGTTTTTGTCGTTATCCACCACCCAGTCCATGAAACCGTCGATCAGCACATCGGAGTTGCCCACGGGAAGGGTGTAAGACCACACCGGCGTGATCTGCCACACGCCGTCGCCGGGGCGATTGCCTTCGGTCTGGCGCTGGTAGAAGTTCAACTGGAAGTAGTCGAAACCCGGAATATTAAAGTCAATCGCCGGGCCCAACAGGTACGACTCGTTATCGCCTTCGCCGAACTCGTAAGTGAAGGCCAGCAATACATCTTTGATCGGGCCGAATGACAGGTCCTTATCCAGAATCTTGCCGAACGACAAACGTGGGCTGAACTCGCCGTAGTAAGTATTCGGACCGACGTTGCCGTCTTCCTTGCCGTTGTAAAAGATGCGGTCGAGGAAGAAGAAGTTGTCGCCGTACTTCCACGCGTCGGCATGTTCGAACGTGACGGTTTGCTGGATCTGCGGGTTGACGGTAAAGCTCTTGCCCCACAGATACGTCAGGCTGTTGTTCTGCCACTGCAGCAAATCACCGGCCACGGCTTGGCCACCGGCCAGCAGGGATCCCGCCAGCATCAGGCCTTTGAACATAGGTTTCATTCGGTGCTCCCGAGTTAAAGTTTTATGTTTTTTCTAATCTGGCGCTCTGGTGTGGCGCCTTTGGATCTGCTGAAGAACTCGTCTGATTGGTCAACTTTATGGCTATAGCAAGAGCCGCGCCAAGGCGGTAAAAAACCGTCGTTTCAAGCGGGCGCGGAGAATACTGGCTCCCACGTCGGGGCTCAAGTGCGCCGTTACAGCGCGCACAGGGCGACGATGGGGCGTGCGTCAGGAGTGGGCGTGCTCGACGGCGGGGCGTTCAGCACCGCCGAGAATGTTGAACAGTATGTTCAGCGACAACGCGCTCAGGGTGGCCATGGCGATGCCGCTATGGGTAATCGGGCTCATCCACATTGGCAATTGCGCGAAGAACTCCGGACGCACCACCGGGATCAAGCCCATGCCGATGCTCACCGCCACCAGCAACTGGTTGCGCCGGTCGGCGATGTCGGCTTCCTGCAGGATCTTGATGCCGGTCGCCGCGACCATACCGAACATGGCGATCGCCGCGCCGCCCAGCACCGCCGGTGGAATCGACGCCACCAGGTAGGCGGCCTTGGGCAACAGGCTCAGCACAATCAGAAACGCTCCGGCCATGATCGTGACCGAGCGGCAACGCACGCCGGTCATCTGCACCAGGCCGATATTCTGCGCGAACGAGGAGTGGGTGAAGGTGTTGAAGAACCCGGCAAAGAATGACGCGCCGGCATCACACAGCAAACCGCGACGCAGCATCTTCGGCGTGACGTCCTGGCCGGTGATCTTGCCCAGGGCGAGGAACATGCCGGTGGACTCGACAAAGATGATCACCACCACCAGGCACATCGACAGGATCGGCGCCAACTCGAACTTGGGCATGCCGAAGTGCAGCGGCGTCACCACTTGCACCCAAGGTGCCTGGGCCAGGCCGCTGAGGTCGACCATGCCGAGCGTGCCGCACAAGGCGTAGCCCAGCGCCATGCCGATCAGTACCGAGATGTTCACCCAGAAACCGCGCATGAAACGGTTGATCAACAGAATGCTGGCCAGCACCAGCGCAGCGACCGCCAGATACACCGGCGAGCCGAACGTCGCGGCAGCGCTGCCGCCACCGGCCCAGTTCACGGCCACGGGAAACAGCGAAAGGCCGATGGCGGTAATCACGGTACCGGTCACCAGCGGCGGAAAAAAACGTACGACCTTGGACATGAACGGCGCGATGAGCATGCCGAAGAACCCGGCGGCGATGGTCGCACCGAAGATCCCCTGCAAGCCGATACCGGGCATGCCGGCCATGGCGACCATGCTGCCGACGGCGGCGAAACTGGCGCCCATCATCACCGGCATGCGAATACCCACCGGGCCGATGCCGAACGACTGCACCATCGTGGCGATACCGGCGACCAACAGGTCGGCGTTGATCAGGAAGGCAATTTCTTCACGGCTCAGCCCGGCGGCCTGGCCAATGATCAGGGGCACGGCGACAGCACCGCCGTACATAAGCAAGACGTGTTGCAGGCCTACCAGAATCAGTTGCAAGAGGGGCAGCCGCACCATGGCGGGTGCGGCGCAAATCTGCGGTTCGGTTAACTCGGTCATGCAACACCTCGGATCTTTTTTATTTTTGTGTTGTGTGTAATGCAATTTTCAAAACACAGCAGAACCAAATGTGGGAGGGGGCTTGCCCCCGATGGCGGTGCATCAGCCACTGATGCTTTGAATGACACACTGCTATCGGGGGCAAGCCCCCTCCCACATTGGATCTCCATGAATCAATCAGTTGGTACGCGCCCCCTGGTTGATCCAGGTGCCAATCAAATCCCGCTCCTGCTGGGTCATCTGGGTGATGTTGCCCAGCGGCATGATCTGGCTGGCCACGGCCTGTGCTTGAATGCGCGCCGCCTGTTGCTGGATCTGCGCCGGTGTGTCGAACATCACCCCGGCCGGTGCGGTGCTGAACAGCGGGCTGGTGGGCTTGGCCGAATGGCAGACGGTGCAACGCTGCTCGATCACATGGTGCACCTGGCCAAAGTCGGTGCTGGCTTGGGCAGGTGCCGGTTCAGCTGCCGGGGCTGCAGGCGCAGCCGGTTTCACGCCTCCGCCCAGGGCAGTTTCCGGCAACGGCTGATACTCGATCGCCGCCGGTGCTTTGGCCACTTCCGGCGCCGGCGAGGGCCCGGTCACGTAGGCCAGGCTGATCATCGCCAGCGCACCCACCGGCAAGGTCCACGCATACTTCTGGCTGTTATGCCGGGTGTTGAAGTAGTGCCGCACCAACACTGCCGCCACCGCGATCCCGGCCAGGATCAGCCAGTTGTAGTGGCTGCCATAGGTGCTCGGGAAGTGGTTGCTGATCATGATGAACAGCACCGGCAAGGTGAAGTAGTTGTTGTGCCGTGAGCGCAGCAAACCCTTGGCCGGCAGCGCCGGGTCGGGTGTGCGGTTCTCGGCGATGGCCGCCACCAGTGCGCGCTGGGCGGGCATGATGATGCGGAACACGTTGCCGACCATGATCGTGCCGATCACCGCACCCACATGCAGGTAGGCGCCACGGCCGCTGAACACCTTGCTGAAGCCATAGGCCGCCGCAATCAACAGCACGAACAGGATCAAGCCGAGCAGGGCAGGACGCTTGCCCAGGGCCGAGTCGCAGAGAAAGGAGTAGACGAACCAGCCGACGAACAGTGAGCCGATGCCCAGCAAGACGCCTTCGGTGCCGCTCAGGCTGCTGCCGGGAGCCAGCAGGTACAAGGTCGGATTCCAGTAGAACACCACGCACAGCAGCGCAATGCCCGACATCCAGGTGAAATAGGCTTCCCATTTGAACCAGTGCAGGTTGTCCGGCATGGTCGGCGGGGCCAGTTTGTATTTTTCCAGGTGGTAGATGCCGCCACCGTGGATCGCCCACAAGTCACCGGCCAGGCCGCTCTTGGGGTTGACGCGATTGAGGTTGTTTTCCAGCCAGACGAAGTAGAAAGAAGCGCCGATCCAGGCGACGCCGGTGATCATGTGAACCCAGCGCACGCTCAGGTTCAGCCATTCCATCAAATGTGCTTCCACAGTCTTTACCTCTCGCCTGTCGCCCTTGTTGTCGGGTGATCAGACCTTCTCTTATTGGTGGGGGGCGAGGACCAACCGCTCATCCTCTTTGAAAAAATGCTCATCGCAGTTATTGCCTGTGCCACTGCGATCAACCACCAGGAAGTCATCCCGCTTTTCGATCGTCAGCACCGGGTGGTGCCAGACGCCGCGATGGTAATTGATGCCCTGCCTGCCGTTGGTGACGAAGGCGCGGACCAAGCCTGATACAGGTGCATCGCCAAGTGGCGCGACCACGATCAGAAAGGGGTTGCCGAGCAGCGGAATGAAGGCCTGGCTGCCCAGCGGGTGTCGCTCCAGCATGCACACGGTCAGCGGCATGTCCTGCGCGTCGGCGCGGAAGATGCTGATGATGGCGTGGTCTTCAGGCTGTGCTGTTTCGACCGTCGCCAGTTTGTGAAAGCGCATGGTCGACCCGTTATTGATCATGAAGTGATCGCTGCCATCGGTTTCGATAACGTCTCCGAAGGGGGCGAAGGCTTCTTTGGTCAGGGGTTCGATCGTCAGTGTGCGCATGGCTGTCTTCTTAATCTGGAGTTGGATCGTTCCCACGCTCTGCGTGGGAACGCTGCCCTGGACGCTCTGCGTCCGCTCTTGGTTCGCTTATTTGGCTACCTTGCCCAACACCCGCAGGCGACTCACGCCCCCATCCGGGAACACGTTCAACCGTATGTGGGTAATCGGCCCCAGCGCCTTGATCTGCTCGGCGAAGGTGTGTTCGGCGTGCATTTCCAGTTTCTGTGCCGGCAGCAGTTCACGCCAGAACAGCGATTGGGTCTCGATCTGGCTGTCGGTGCCACCCTTGACGAACGCGCCCTGGATCGAACAGGTGTCCGGGTAGTTGCCCTTGAAGTGCAGGGTGTCGACGATGATTTTCTCGATCTCGCCAGGGTGGCCCAGCGCGACGATCACCCAGTCATTGCCCGGCGTACGGCGACGTGCGGTTTCCCAGCCATCGCCCATGTTGATGCCACGGCCTGGGTTGAGGATGTTGCTCATGCGCCCGAAGTGTTCATCGGAGCAGGCCAGGGCACGCCCGCCATTGAGCGCGGCGGCCAGGTCGACCTGTTCGTTGTCGCCCACCGCAGACCAGTCGCGGAACGGCACACCGTACACGCGCAGACGGGCCACGCCGCCATCCGGGTAGATGTTGAACCGCAGGTGGCTGAACGCCTGCGCGTTGTGGATCTCGTGGTAATGGTGGCTGTTGCCTTGCAGCTCGACCGCCGACAGCACTTCCACCCACTGGGTGTTGGCATCCGGCTCGCCCGAGGCGAGGAAGCAGGCTTCCAGGGAGGCCGACGGCGGGTAGTTGCCGGTGAAGAATGAGGTATCGATGTCCACGCCCTTGATCGAGCCCGGCACGCCCAGGCGGATCACCGCGCTGTCGTAGCCTTCGAAGCGCTTGCGGCGTGACTCCCAGCCGTCCATCCACTTGCCGTTGTCATCGAAAACGCCCTCCTTCCACACGGCCGGGGTCGGCTGGAACAGGCGGTTGGCGTCGGCGAACCAGTCATCGGTGACTTCGATGATCTTGGTGCCCAGGCGGGCGTCGGCGAGGTTGACGAACTTCTCGAAAGGTACGGGTTGCGCTTTCATTCTTCTTGTCTGCCTTGGATAGAGTGGCTGGGGATGGTCATTCAGAGGGTCAGTAATCGGAACAACGCGATCTTGTTGATCTCAGCCAGCGCGCAGTTGAACTCGGCCTCAGCCGAGTTGTGAATGCGCGTTTCGAACGCGGCCAGGATCTGGTGCCGGTTGCTGCCTTTTACCGCCATGATGAAGGGAAACTTGAACTTGGCCTTGTAGGCCTCGTTCAGCTCGGTGAAGCGCGAGAACTCTTCGGCCGTGCATTGGTGTATACCGGCGCCAGCCTGTTCTCCAGTGCTGGCTGCGGTAAGCTGGCCCTGGACGGCCGCACGGCCGGCCAGGTCCGGGTGAGCGTTGATCAGGGCCAGCTGGCTGGCGTGATCGGCGCTCAACAGGATATCGCTCATGCGCTGGTGCAGGCTTTCGATCTGGTCGATCGACGCATCCTGGCCCAGGTCGAAGGCCTTTTCGGCCACCCATGGCGAGTGTTCGTAGATATCGGCGAAGGCGGCGACAAATTCATCGCGGCTCAGGCTCGACGGTTTGAGGGTTTGGAATGCAGTCATTTCGCCGCTCCCGGGCAGGGGTGGGTGTGCTGCCAGTGCCGGGCGATGTCGACGCGGCGGGTGAACCACACCTGTTCATGGCTTTTGGCGTACTCGATAAAGCGCTTCAACGAAGCCAGGCGCGCCGGCCGGCCGATCAGGCGGCAGTGCAGGCCGATGGAAAGCATCTTCGGCGCCTCGGCCCCTTCGGCATAGAGCACGTCGAAGGCGTCCTTGAGGTACTCGAAAAAGTCGTCGCCCTTGTTGAAACCCTGCACCTGGGTGAAGCGCATGTCGTTGGTGTCCAGGGTATAAGGGATCACCAGATGCGGCTTGCCGGTGGGCGTGTTGGGCTCCCAGTAGGGCAGGTCGTCGTCGTAGGTGTCGCAGTCATACAGGAAGCCGCCTTCCTCCATTACCAGGCGCCGCGTGTTGGGACCGGTGCGGCCGGTGTACCAGCCCAGCGGGCGTTCACCGGTCAGCTCGGTGAGGATGCGGATCGCTTCGAGCATATGCTCGCGTTCCTGGGCCTCGTCCATGTACTGGTAGTCGATCCAGCGGTAGCCGTGGCTGCAGATCTCGTGGCCGGCGGCAACCATGGCGCGGATCACGTCCGGATGGCGCTGGGCGGCCATGGCCACGGCGAAGATGGTCAGCGGGATGTCGAATTCCTTGAACAGCTTGAGGATGCGCCACACCCCGGCACGGCTGCCGTATTCGTACAGCGACTCCATGCTCATGTTGCGCGCGCCCTGCAGCGGTTGCGCCGAGACCATTTCCGAGAGGAAGGCTTCGGACTCTTTATCGCCATGCAGAATATTGCGCTCGCCGCCTTCTTCATAATTGAGTACGAACGACAGCGCGATGCGTGCATTGCCCGGCCAGTGTGGGTGAGGAGGGTTACTGCCGTAACCGATCAGGTCGCGTGGGTAGTCAGCGCTCACTGCAGTCTTCCTTCTTGTTCGTGGTAGCAAGTGTGTGTGGCGGCCGGACAGCGGAAAGACTGGGTGGCGTCACAGCGATGAGTGATTGTATACAACTTATTGCTCACTTTGTAAGCCTGCATTTCTGCATTTTTTCTGCAGGTATCTTTGCAGGGTCGCTGCAAGAAACTTGCCTAACCGGTCAGCTAACCACAAAAAAATTCACTGTAGGAGCGAGCTTGCTCGCGAAAAGCCTGAGTGCGCCACTTTTCTACCTGGAAATTCGCGTTGGCGTTGAGCTTTTTCGCGAGCAAGCTCGCTCCTACAGAGGTTTAAAGTCTGTTGAATTTATTGTGTACAATTTTTTTGAAAAATGTCTTAATCAGCTATCGCCGGCTTTTTCGATGCTCTGAAAGAGTGCGGGTTCTTTATGACTGACTTCGGGAGGCGCATAAACGCCATGGGACGTTTGACCACACACGTTTTGGATGCCGCGCACGGCTGCCCCGGCAGCACAATCAAGGTTGAGCTGTACCGCGTCGACGGCGCGCAACTAACGCTGGTCGCCACCGCGGTGACCAACGAAGACGGTCGCTGCGACGCACCGTTGCTGCAGGGCGACGACTACCGCAGCGGTGTCTATCAATTGCAGTTCAGCGCTGGCGACTATTACCGCGCCCGTGGCGTGCAGTTGCCGGAGCCGGCTTTCCTCGATGTGGTAGTGCTGCGGTTCGGAATCAGCGCCGAGCAGGATCACTACCATGTCCCGCTACTGATTTCGCCTTACAGCTATTCGACCTATCGCGGTAGCTGAGCGTCACCTCGCTTCATACCCCCAAGCTCTTCGTTGGTTTTTTGCCCGCCCACACTGCGGGCTTTTTTTCGGCTGTGCATTCAACCCAGCGGCGCTCGAGCCTTAATCAGCGAGGCCAGGCCGGCGCAGCCGAACAACGCGGCGCTGATGCGGTTGAACCAGCTCTGGCCCGAGCCGCTGCGCAAATACCGCGCGGCGCTCTGCGCACCCAGGCCGTAACCAAGCTTGCACAGCAGGTCGAGCACGGTCCAGGTGGCGATCATGGTCAACAGCTGCGGCAGGAATGCTTGATCCGCGCTGAGAAATTGCGGCAGGAAGGCGGCAAAGAACAGGATGTCCTTGGGGTTGCTGGCCCCCAGCACAAAGGCGCGACCGAACAGCACGCGAAAACGTGGGGTCGACGCCACCTGTGGCACATCAGCACCCTCGGCCGGCCGGCGTGATTGCTGCCAGCTCTGCCAGGCCAGGTAAAACAAGTACATCGCGCCGACGATTTTCAGCGCGCTGAACACTTGCTCGGACGCCAGCAACAGCGCGCCCAGGCCCAAGGCCGAGGCGCTCAGCAGGCAGATCGAGGCAAATACCCCGCCCAGGAACGCCGGGTACGAACGGCGCAGGCCGTAGTTCAAGCTGTTGCTGATCATCAGTAGGGAAAGAGGGCCAGGGATCAGGATCACCACCAGCGCCGCGCCGCTGAACAGCAGCCAGGTTTCGGTCGTCATTTCATTACTCCAGTCGTTAGCGGCAAGCTTCAAGCGGCAAGTTAAAAGCTTGTCGCTTGCCGCTGAAAACTTGCCGCTATTTCAAAGAAAGGCGAACTTGGCGATAAAAATCACGCACAGCACCCACAGGCTGACGGAAATTTCCTTGTGCTTACCGGTGCCGGCCTTCAGCGCGACATAGGTGATAAAGCCCAGCGCGATGCCGTCGGCCACCGAGAAGGTCAGCGGCATCATGATCGCCGTGACGATGGCCGGAATGCTGTCGGTGGCCTCGTCCCAATTGATATGCGCCATGCTCGCCATCATCAGCATCGCCACGTAAATCAACGCGCCCGCCGTGGCATAGGCTGGAATCATGCCCGCCAGCGGCGCAAAAAACATCGCTGCCACGAACAAAATACCCACCGTCACCGCCGTCAGCCCGGTGCGCCCGCCGGCAGCCACCCCGGCGGCGCTTTCCACGTAGCTGGTCACGGGCGGCACGCCGACCATGGCCCCGAACACGCTGGAGGCGCTGTCGGCTTTCAACGCACGGGACAGGTTATCGATCTTGCCGTCGGCATTGACCAGTCCGGCCCGTTGCGCAACGCCCATCAGTGTACCGGCAGTGTCGAACATGTGTACAAAAAGAAAGGCAAATACCACGCTGATCATGCTGACATTGAACACACCCTTAACGTCCATGGCCATCCAGGTTGGCGCCAGGCTGGGCGGGGTGGAGAGAATGCCGTTGTAGTGCACCAGGCCCAGGCCCCAGCCGGCCAGGGTCACGGCAATGATGCTGATGAGAATCGCGCCGAACACGCGGTGGTAGCTGAGGATCGCAATCAGCAGGAAGCACACCGCCGCCAGCAGGGGCGCGGGCTCGTGCAGCGAACCGAGCTTGATCAGCGTGGCGGGGCTGTCGACGATGATGCCGGCGGTCTTCAGGCCGATCACCCCGAGAAACAAGCCGACGCCCGCGCCCATGGCGTGGCGCAGGCTCACCGGAATGCTGTTGAGCAGCCATTCGCGCACGCGGGACAAGGTGAGGCCCATGAACAGCACGCCCGAGATAAACACCGCACCCAGCGCAGTTTCCCAGTGGTAGCCCATGGTGCCGACAACGGTGTAGGTGAAAAACGCGTTCAAGCCCATGCCCGGCGCCAGGCCCACCGGCCAGTTGGCGTACAGGCCCATCAACAGGCAACCCAGCGCGGCGGCGATGCAGGTGGCGACGAAGGCCGCGCCGTGATCGATGCCGGCGTCGGCCATGATGTTGGGGTTGACGAAGATGATGTAGGCCATGGTGATGAACGTCGTGAGGCCGGCGATCAGCTCGGTCTTCACTGTGGTGCCATGCAAACGCAGTTTGAACAGGCGTTCCAGCCAGCCGCCTTGGGGCGCGGCGAGATCCAACATAGGGGCTTCGGTTTTGCGGCTATCCACAGCGAGTACTCCTCAATCGTTTTATTGTTATTTCCAGCGCCGGTCACATGAGTGGGCAACAGCGCTTTGAGGTACTGGCGGGTTTTGTTGACTGTTAGGTCAGGAACTCGCACGAAGCGAATTATGCTTTTGTATACAAATAAAGCAAATAATGTTTTCGATTATCTCGGCGGAAAGGGATGAAAGGCTGCTTCCAGAGCGTGCGGCTGGATTTATTCTGCCGCACGCCTTGAAACAATCCGTCGATACCCGCACTTTGATGGCGCAAGCGTTCGCTCAGAGCGCGCGAAGCGGCATAAGGGGAGCCCATGTACAAGGTTTATGGCGATTACAGATCGGGCAATTGCTACAAGGTCAAATTGATGCTCAGCCTGTTGGGCATCCCGTACCAATGGATCGATATTGATATTCTTAAGGGTGACACCCAAACCCCTGAATTTCTTGCCAAGAACCCCAACGGCAAGATCCCGGTGCTGGAACTGGAAGACGGTACCTGCCTGTGGGAGTCCAATGCGATCCTCAACTTCCTCGCCGATGGCAGCGAGTTTTTACCCGGTGAGCCGCGCTTGCGCACCCAGGTGTTGCAGTGGCAGTTCTTCGAGCAATACAGCCACGAGCCGTATATTGCGGTGGCGCGGTTCATTCAGTTTTACCTGAACATGCCGCAGGATCGTCTCGAGGAATACAAGACCAGCCACAAGGGCGGTTACAAGGCACTGAAGGTCATGGAACGTCAGCTGCAGGCCACGCCGTACCTGGTGGGCGAGCAGTATTCGATTGCCGATATCGCGTTGTATGCCTACACCCATGTGGCCCATGAAGGGGGCTTTGACCTGGCGCCTTATCCGGCGGTGCAGGCATGGTTGCAGCGCGTGGCCAGTCATCCAAACCATGTGGCGATGCTGGGCTGAGCCACCTTCCGAAGGTGGGATGGGCTCACTGTAGGAGCGAGCTTGCTCGCGAAAAACGCCCGGGCAACGCGTTCATTCTGGATAAACGCGGTGGCCCTGAGTTCTTCGCGAGCAAGCTCGCTCCTACAAAAAGCCTTGCCCCCTCCCACATTTAGTCCGGTGGTGTGTCAGATAACTCTGCGTTGAGCAGTTCAAAGCAGCGCTGCGCCGCCGGGCTCAATGCCATCCCGCTACGACTGATCAAGCCGATCTCCCTGTTCACCCCGGGATGATCGATGTTGATCCGCTTCAACCCCTCCAGGCTATCCGCCGCCGACTCCGGCAGCACACTGATCCCCAGCCCCTGGCGCACCAGTGCCAGTACTGTGGACATGTAGTTGGCCTCCATGCCCGCATTCAGCGTCAGCCGCGTTTCATCGAACAACGCATCCACCTGTTCGCGCACGCTGCTGCCGCGGCCGGTGAGGATGATCGGCTGATCCGCCAGTTGTTCCAGGGTCAGCTGCCGATGGTGGGCGAGGGCGTGACCCAGCGGCACGAACGCGCAGAGCCGGTCATTTAGGACCGGCACGAAGTCCAGGCCGTGGCTCAGGCGCGCGCGCACGCCGATACCGAAGTCCACCTCGCCGGAACGCACCTGGGCCTGGATGCGGTGGGCCACCAGGTCATGCAGGCGCACTTCGATCCCGGCGAAGCGTTCGCGAAACAGGCGCAACACCGGCGGCAGGCTGCCGGCGCACACCGAGGGCAGGGCGGCGATCGTAACGACGCCACGGCGCAGCGCCGCGAGATCGCGCGAGCCAGTGATGATGTTGTCCAGGTCCAGCAGCAGTTTTTCCATGGGGCCACGCGCGTCGTGGCCGGCGGCGGTGATAGCCACATGGCGTGGGCTGCGGTCGAGCAGGGCGACGCCCAGCCACTCTTCCAGTTGTTGCACCTGCACGGTCAGCGCCGAGGGGGACAGGTTCAGCTCGCTGGCGGCCTTGGTAAAGCTGCCCGTGCGAGCAACGGCGAGGAATGCCTGGATGTGTTGGATGCTGTTTTTCATACGGGCGGCTTCATTTTGTTTTTTCGAACACCGGTGTGTGAATATTCCAATTTACAAAGCCTAACCTGATTCCAATACTCCAGGGAAAACAATAACCGGCCCATCAAGGCCGCTCTGGAGTAACCCATGCTCGCTACCCTGGGTGTCATTACCATTCTGTGTCTGCTTGCTGCCGTTATGAGCAAGCGCCTCTCGCCGCTGGTGGCGCTGATCGCCCTGCCGATCATTGCCGCGTTGCTCGGTGGCTTCGGTCTGCAAACCAGTGCCTTCATCATCACCGGCATCAAGAACGTTGCCCCCGTGGTGGGCATGTTTGTGTTCGCCATTCTGTTTTTCGGGATCATGACCGATGCCGGCATGCTCGACCCGATCATCGAGCGAATTCTGCGCACGGTAGGGACGCGTCCTACGCGAATTGTCGTTGGTACCGCGACCCTGGCGCTGCTGGTGCACCTGGACGGGTCCGGCGCGGTGACCTTCCTGGTGACGGTGCCGGCGATGTTGCCGCTGTATACGCGGCTGGGCATCGACAAACGCATTCTGGCGTGTGTCTGCGCCATGGCGGCCGGGGTCAATTTCCTGCCGTGGACCGGCCCGGTGCTGCGCTCGTCGGCCGCCCTGCATGTGCCGGTGGCGGACCTGTTCCAACCGTTGATTCCAGTGCAGATCGTCGGGCTGATCTTTGTGTTCGCCTGCGCTTGGTGGCTGGGCCACCGTGAAGAAAAACGCCTGGGCCTGGGGGCCGGCTCCAGCGTGGACGCGGTGCCGCAACGGGTGCTCAGTGACGCCGATATCCAGCTGCGTCGGCCACGGCTGTTCTGGATCAACCTGATCCTCACTGTGCTGGTGATGGTGGTGATGATCGCCGGCTGGGTCGACCCGGTGGTGATGTTCATGCTCGGCACCGTGGTGGCGCTGTGTATCAACTACCCCAATGTCGACGCCCAGCGCGCCCGTATCGACGCCCATGCGAAAACCGCCCTGACCATGGCCAGCATCCTGCTTGCCGCCGGCGTGTTCACCGGCATCATGCAAGGCACCGGCATGCTCAAGGCGATTGCCGAAGTGGCGGTGGCGCAGATTCCTGCGGGTCATGGCAAGTTGATCCCGGCGGTGGTGGGCTTCATTTCCATGCCGTTGAGCATGCTGTTCGACCCCGATTCCTACTATTTCGGCGTGATGCCGGTGATTGCCGAAGTTGGCAAGGCGCTGGGTGTCGACCCGCTGCAAGTGGCCCAGGCCTCGTTACTGGGGGTGCACACCACGGGCTTTCCGGTCAGCCCGTTGACCCCGGCGACTTTCTTGTTGGTAGGCCTGTGCAAGATCGAGCTGGCCGATCACCAGCGCTTCACCATTCCTTTTCTGTTCGCCGCGTCGGTGTTGATGACCCTGACCGCGCTGCTCCTGGGAGTTATCTGAGATGAAAACCTTGCGCATCGGCGCCGGTGCCGGCTACTCCGGTGACCGTATCGAACCCGCCGTGGAACTGGCCGAACACGGCGACCTGGATTACCTGGTGTTCGAATGCCTGGCCGAACGCACCATCGCCCTGGCCCAACAGGCGCGCATCAGCGATCCGGCAGGCGGCTATGACCCCTTGTTGAGTGAGCGCATGCGCCGGGTGCTGCCCTTTGTCGGGCTGCACGAGGGCCGCCGACGTTTGCGCGTGATCACTAATATGGGCGCGGCCAACCCGGTGTCGGCCGCCGTCGAAGTGCGGCGCATCGCCCGTGAACTGGGGACGAACCTCAAAGTGGTGGCCGTGATGGGCGATGACGTGCTGGCGGCGTTGCGTCCCGAGCAGTTGCTGGACAGCGGCCAGACCCTGGGCGCACTGGGTGAGCGGCTGATTTCGGCGAATGCCTACCTGGGCGTGGACGGCATCCTTGAAGCCCTGCGCGCCGATGCCGATGTAGTGATCACGGGGCGTGTGGCCGACCCGTCATTGTTTCTCGCTCCGCAGATGTTCGAATTCGGCTGGGCCGCCGACGATTGGCAGCGCCTGGGCAAGGGCACCCTGGTCGGGCATTTGCTCGAATGTGCCGGGCAGGTCAGCGGCGGTTATTTTGCGGACCCAGGCCTCAAGGATGTGGATGACTTGGCGCGCCTGGGCTTTCCGTTGGCCGAAATCGCCGCCGACGGCACTGCCTTGATCACCAAGGTGGCGGGTTCTGGAGGGCAGGTCAGCCGCGCCACCTGCAGCGAACAACTGATCTACGAAGTGCACGACCCGCAAGCGTATTTGACTCCGGACGTCACGGCCGATTTTTCACAGGTGGGGTTTGTCGAGGAGGGCGTTGATCGGGTGCGTGCCCACGGTGCCACAGGGCGGGCGCGGCCCGAACAGCTGAAAGTCAGCGTCGGTTATCTTGACGGCTGGATCGGAGAGGGGCAGATGTCCTACGGCGGCCCGGGCGCTGTCGCACGGGCGCAACTGGCGCGCGAAGTGGTGCTCAAGCGTCTGGAACTGACCGGCGTGAAGATGCAGGAAGTGCGCGCCGAGTTGATCGGCATGGATGCCTTGCATGGCCCGCGCAGCAATGCCGAGCCCTGGGAAGTGCGCCTGCGGGTCGCCGCCCGGTGTGAAGAACGCAGCGACGCCGTGCGCATCGGCAATGAAGTGGAAACCCTCTACACCAACGGCCCTGCTGGCGGTGGCGGAGCGAGCAAGAGTGTGCGCCAGGTGGTGGCGGTGGCGTCGTTGCTGCTGCCCCGAGACAGGGTCAAACCGAGGATAGAAGCATGAAGTTGCATTCACTGGCCCATTCCCGCACCGGGGATAAGGGCGATACGTCGAACATCTCGATCATTGCTTATCGCGCCGAGGATTACCCGTTGCTGTGTGAACAGCTGACTGCCGAGCGCGTCGCCGCGTTTTTCGCAGACCTGCTGGAGCCTGGCGCGGCGCCGGTGCAACGTTATGCATTGCCCAACGTACAGGCGCTGAACTTCGTGCTGCCGGGCATTTTGCGCGGCGGCGTCACGCGTTCGCTGGCACTGGATGCCCACGGCAAGTGCCTGGGCTCGGCGCTGCTGGACCTGGATGTACTTACACCGAACTAAATGTGGGAGGGGGCTTGCCCCCGATTGCGGTCGGTCAGTTGAAAAATTGCTGACTGGCACACCGCCATCGGGAGCAAGCCCCCTCCCACATTGGATCGCACAGGTCAATCAGATCGCGGCGAAGCGCTTGTCCAGGTAGTCAATGATGACCTTGGAGTCATACATCCAGGTGGTCTGGCCGTTTTCTTCGATGCGCAGGCATGGCACTTTGATCTTGCCGCCTTGCTCCAGCAGGGTCTGGCGGTCGTGCTCGTTGTTCTTCGCGTCCTTGAGTGCTACCGGCACATTCAGGCGATGCAGGGTGCGGCGGGTCTTCACGCAGAAGGGGCAGGCGTGGAACTGATACAGGGTCAGGTCCTTGGCGGCTGCGTTGACCTTGGCCTGTTGTTCGGCCGGGCGCTGCTTTTTGCGCGGACGGGTCAGGAAGTCGCCGGCGATGATGATCTGGCCGAGGCCCACTCGAAGTGCTTTGACGAACATGGCTGAAAGCCTCTTGCCCATGAAGAAGGGGTCGCAGCTTACCTGAATTCTGCAGGCGAAAAAAAACCGGCGATGAACGCCGGCTTTTCCTACACAACCACTTACTTGATCAGGCTGAGAAATTCGCTGCGGGTGGCCGCGTTTTCGCGGAACTCACCGAGCATCACCGACGTGATCATCGACGAGTTCTGTTTTTCCACACCGCGCATCATCATGCACATGTGCTTGGCTTCAATCACCACCGCCACGCCCAGGGCACCGGTCACTTGCAGCACCGCGTCAGCGATCTGGCGGCTGAGGTTTTCCTGGATCTGCAGGCGACGCGCATACATGTCGACGATCCGCGCGACCTTAGACAGCCCCAACACTTTGCCGCTCGGGATGTAGGCAACATGGGCCTTGCCGATAAACGGCAGCAGGTGGTGTTCGCACAGCGAGTACAACTCGATGTCCTTGACCAGCACCATTTCGCTGTTGTCGGAGCTGAACAAGGCACCATTGGTGACTTCTTCCAACGTCTGTTCGTAACCGCGGCAGAGGTACTGCATCGCCTTGGCGGCACGCTTTGGCGTGTCGAGCAGGCCCTCACGGGAGATGTCCTCGCCGAGTTGGCCGAGAATCTCTGTGTAATTCTGTTCCAGGGACATGAAACTACCTGTGGGATTTTCGCAAAGCGCAAGGTTACGGGGGCGGACACATCGCTGCAAGCCTGACGATGGCACTTGTTACTCGTCGCGGCCTTCCATCATGGTGCGCTTGAGCATTACATACACCGCGCCGGCGCCGCCGTGGCGGGCCTGGCACGAGGTGAAGCCGAGGACCTGGGCATGCTGGCGCAGCCAGGTGTTGACGTGGCTCTTGATCATCGGCCGCTTGCCGTCCAGCCGCACGGCCTTGCCGTGGGTGACGCGCACGCAGCGGATTTCGAACTTGGTGGCTTCGGCAAGAAAAGCCCACAGTGTTTCCCGAGCTTTTTCGACGGTCATGCCGTGCAGGTCGAGGCTGCCTTCGAACGGGATCTGGCCGGCCTTGAGCTTGCGCATCTGGCTTTCCTGTACCCCGTCACGTGCCCACATCAGCTCGTCTTCGGGGCCTACGTCGATCACGAACTGGTCCGACAAGCCATCCACGGTGGTGGCGTCGGTGCGCACGGTCGCGGCCTGGCGCAGCTTGGCAATCTGCGCCCGATCAGCCTTGGGTTTGCCGGTGTCGGCGCGGTCGTGCTTGATCGGCTTGACGCCGCGCAGCTCGTTCTTGAACAGGGAAAAATCGTCGTCTTGCATGTCAGCCTCCGCGAAGGGCGGGCAGTTTACCTAAATCGCGGCGGACAGGGCGCAGCAAATGCTATCCAAGCGCCATCAGTCGTGTTTTTTCATCAGGTGCGAAGCGATGTTCAACGACAGCGGCTGGCGCATTCTGCGCCGGCTGCGGCGCCACAACCACACGCCCAGCCACACCACCATCAGGCCGATGCCCAGCAGGATCGCCGAACCGCCAGGGCTGGCGTTCAACTCGCCCAGTGCCGGCGAATGCCCAAACAGGCCGGCGCCACCCGCGCCCGCCAACGCCACACCTACAATCGCCAGCAGCGCGGCAATGCCCGCCACCAGGCGCAGACGCCAGTTGCTCGGGCCCTTGGGGCGCAAGCGACGAGCATCAAAACCATCGGATATCTTCATTCCGACCTTTCCTCCAGGGTATCGGCCCTTCGACCGGAAGATACACAGGATGTTCCTGTGCCCGGGGTAAATGCGCGAAATGAACACGCTTTGCGGATGAGCGGGGCAATCAACAGGGTGCGCCGCTCATCCCAGAGACGATCAGATCAGATCTTTGGTCAACGCCAGGGTGGCGAAGTTGTCGGCCATGATGGCCATTTCGGTTTGCTGCACATGCTCGGCACTGAGCACGCCGCCTTTGTAGGGCAAGTCGCGGGTGGCGCAGGCATCTTCCACCAGGGTGCAGCGAAAGCCGAGGTTCTTGGCGGCGCGCACCGTGGTGCTGACGCTGGAGTGGCTCATGAAACCGCAGACGATCAGATCCAGCGAACCCAGGTCCTGCAGGTGTTTTTCCAGGCCGGTGCCGTGGAAGGCGCTGGGCAGCAGCTTGCCGATGATGGTTTCGTCGCCTTCAGGTTCCAGGCCGGGGATGAATTCGCCGCGCTCGCCTTGCGGATCGAACAGGCCGCCCACGGTACCCAGGTGGCGCACATGCACGATCGGCCGCCCGGCGTTGCGCGCAGCCGCCACCAGCTGTTTGATATTGCCAACCGCCGCGTCCATGCCCGAAAGGGCGAGTGGGCCGCTGAGGTACTCCTTCTGGGCGTCGATGATCACGAGCGTCGCATGGGCAAGGTTGGCAGCTGCGTAACCACGACCGCTGAGTTGAAACATCGTCTTTGGAACGGACATTCTGGGGCTCCTGTCAGGGGGGCTTTTGTGACATTGTCCACTGGCTGAGCGGTTCTGTGAATCGCTACCATCGTAAGGTACGCCGTTGTTGACGTGCAGCGCTGTCAAGTGGGTGAGTTGTTTAAGCCCATGGTGGCAATTTGGATGAAATCCGACGTATGGCAAAGGCGTTTCGTACATCGTCGGTACAGGTGAACGCTGTTAGAATCGCCAGTCGTTTTTTCCAGGAGTCTGCCCCCGTGATCACTTCCCGCCTGCGCACTTTGCGCGACCATATCCGTTGGGCTGTCAGCCGTTTCCATGGGGAAGACCTGTTTTTTGGCCACGGCACCGACAATGCCTGGGACGAAGCCCGGCAACTGGTGCTCGGCGCCCTGCATTTGCCGTGGGAAATTGCCGACAGCTACCTGGACTGCAATCTGGAGGAAGAGGAAATTTCCCATGTGCAGCGTTTACTGCATCGTCGCATCCATGAGCGTATTCCCACCGCCTACTTGCTGAAAGAGGCCTGGTTCTGCGGCATGTCGTTCATTGTCGATGAACGGGTGCTGATTCCGCGCTCGCCGATTGGCGAGCTGATCGAAAACCGCTTTGAACCCTGGCTGGCCCAACCCCCGGCGCGCATTCTGGACCTGTGCACCGGCTCCGGTTGCATCGGCATCGCCTGTGCCTACGAGTTCCCGGACGCCGAGGTGGTACTGGGCGACTTGTCCTTCGAAGCCCTGGAAGTGGCCAACCAGAACATCGAGCGGCATGGCGTCGATGAGCGCGTGTACACCGTGCAGGGCGACGGCTTCGAGGGCCTGCCGGGGCAGCGCTTCGATCTGATCGTGTCGAACCCGCCTTATGTGGATGCCGAAGATTTCGCCGACATGCCGGATGAATACCAGCACGAACCCGAACTGGGCCTGGCCTGCGGCGATGATGGCTTGAATCTGGTACGGCGGATGCTGGCCGAAGCGGCGGACCACCTGACCGAGAAAGGGTTGCTGATTGTCGAAGTGGGCAACAGCCAGGTGCATGTCGAGGCGCTGTACCCGGAAGTGGACTTTGCCTGGCTGGACTTCCAGCGCGGTGGGCATGGGGTGTTCATGCTCACGGCTGAGCAGTGCCGGGCGCATCAAGCAATCTTCACCGATAGGATCTAACTGAAGAAACACGGTCAATGTGGGAGGGGGCTTGCTCCCGATGAGGCAGTGTCAGTAAATGCATTGCTAGCTGACACACCGCTATCGGGAGCAAGCCCCCTCCCACAGTTTGATCGCATTTCACCCTGCTAGCGGTGCGTGGCGATCCAGATCAACAGCCCCGCCTGAAACACGGTAAACGCCACCAGGCAGGTGATGGTAAAGCGCAACCCGCTGTCCTCGCGCTTGAACTTGGTGACTTTTTCCTCTTCCTTGCGCAGTCTCACTTCGTGCTCGGCCAGGTTGTGCTCGGCCTGTTGCAGCATCTGCGCGGCTTCGAGGATTTCGACGAATTGCACCTTCTCGGTGTTCCAACTGTCCAGCACCTCGCTGACCTTGCCCGGCTGCACGTTACCCTTGAGGTGCTGCACGTCGGCGTAGGCCACGTCAAAACCCTGGATGCGCAGGAAGTGATCGCGGCGCAGGCGCGTGGCTTCGTTGAGCGCGTCCTTGTTGGCCAGGTCCACGCCGTCGACGCGGTAGTGTGACCACTTCTTCTTGGCCCAGGCTGCGGCCTGGGCGACCAGGAAGCGCCCAAGACCGCGGTTGACCGGTTCGATTTCCAGGCTGTTACCCGGGCCGAAGTGCACGCGATGTTTATCGTGATCCACCCAGATATCCAGCTGGTTCTGCTCGCGGCGTACGCGCTGGCCGGGCAATTGGATGACCATGCGCAACAGGCTGTGATGCGAGTCATGGCGCTCGGCATAACCGAACTGCACAAAGCGCAATGGCCGCGCGCCGGTCGCACGGTCGGTGGCCAACGGGGCGAGGCGCAGCATCTTGAAATGTTCGGCGTGCACGTCCGCCCACGGCAGGGCCGCTGCTGCGGCGGCCTCGGTTTCTGCCGGGGTATCGGCGGTGGTTTCTGGGGTTGCTTCTGTGGTTGTCATGCGGCGCGATCCTGTCCAAGCCCTGCGAGCCGACAGTCTTTTTACTGTCGATTCTGGGCTTATCGGCCGTTTTCTCCAGGACTGGAGGCCAATAGCCGCTTAACGGGGAGCAAGTCCGTCGATAAAGCGCACTATCCGCTCGCCCAGTTCGGCGGCGAGGGGCAATTTCGGGTCGTTGTAGGACGCCAGTTGCTGCTTGACGTTGTTGGGCACGATGCGCATGACATGGTTCATGCCTTCGATCACCGTCAACTGCGCATCCGGCTTGGCCTTTTTCAGCTGCTGGGCATCGCCGACGCCGACCTGGATGTCGTTGGTGCCCTGAATGATCAGGGCGGGCATGGTCAGCCGTGCAAAGGCCGCCGACGGATCGGCACGGAACAGGCTGATCAGATAAGGCTGCACGCTGGGTCGGAAGATACCTTCCAGCGGGCGCGGCACATCGGCGTCCACCTGGCCGGCCTTGAGGTGGTCGAGAATTTCGTTGCTGCGCAGCAGCAGGGCCGGGGGCAGGTGATCGGCCAGTTGCTGGCGAATCACCTGGTCGACCGGGCGAGCACTGCCGGACAGGGAAATCACCCCGGCCGGACTCAACTGCGGCGCGGCGAGGGCGCCGACCAGTGCGCCCTCGCTGTGGCCCAGCACGATCAGCGGGCCCATGCGCTTGTCGGCCTTGAGCAACTTGCCCCAGGCCACGGCGTCGGACACGTAGGCGTCGAGGGTCAGGTTGCGTTCATCAGGGGTCGCGGCAAGGCTGGCGGCCACGCCGCGTTTGTCATAGCGCACGCTGGCGATATTGTGCCGGGCCAGCACCCAGGCCAGGCGCTTGAGGCTGTCATTGCGCGCGCCGTCGGCGCTGTTGCCGTTGCGGTCGGTAGGGCCTGAGCCGGCGATGATCAGCACCACCGGCACGGGTCGGTCGGACTGTGGCAGTAGCAGTGAGCCAAACAGCTCACCGCTGCCGGTGTCCAGGCTGATCGGCCGTTGCAGTACGACAGGGGAGGCGGCCTGGGCCGCGACGGTAAACAAGGTGAGGGTGAACAGCAAAACTCGCAGCATCATCGCGCCATCATTGGAGAGGTGCCGGTTGGACCAACGTCTACCGGTAAGGTTTCGAGGATGAACTAGTGGGTTAGCCTGCGTATACTGGCCGCCTTAAGTTATTACGGTTGACTTGTTTCAACTGACTTCACGGAGCGCCCTGCATGTCCGGCAATACCTTCGGCAAGCTGTTCACTGTCACCACCGCGGGCGAAAGCCATGGCCCGGCGTTGGTCGCCATTGTCGACGGCTGCCCGCCCGGCCTCGAGCTGTCTCTGGAAGACCTGCAGCGTGACCTGGACCGGCGCAAGCCCGGCACCAGCCGTCACACTACCCAGCGCCAGGAACCCGATGAAGTCGAGATCCTCTCCGGTGTGTTCGAAGGCCGCACCACCGGCTGCGCCATCGGCCTGCTGATCCGCAATACCGACCAGAAGTCCAAGGACTACTCGGCGATCAAGGACCTGTTCCGCCCGGCCCATGCCGACTACACCTACCATCACAAATACGGCGAACGCGACTACCGTGGCGGCGGCCGCAGCTCGGCGCGCGAAACCGCGATGCGCGTGGCGGCCGGTGCCATCGCCAAGAAATACCTGGCGACCCAGGGCATCGTCATCCGTGGCTATATGAGCCAACTCGGCCCGATTGAAATCCCGTTCAAGACCTGGGACAGCGTCGAAGACAATGCGTTCTTCTGCCCCGACCCGGACAAGGTGCCAGAACTGGAAGCCTACATGGACCAGTTGCGCCGCGATCAGGACTCGGTCGGTGCCAAGATCACCGTGGTGGCCGAGGGCGTCAAGCCGGGCCTGGGCGAGCCGATCTTCGACCGTCTCGACGCCGAACTGGCCCACGCGCTGATGAGTATCAACGCGGTCAAGGGCGTGGAAATCGGCGCCGGTTTCGCCTGTGTGGCCCAACGCGGCACCGAGCATCGCGATGAGATGACCCCGCAGGGTTTCCTCAGCAACAACGCCGGCGGCATCCTCGGCGGTATCTCCTCGGGCCAGCCGATCGTGGCGCACCTGGCGCTCAAGGCCACGTCGAGCATCACCACGCCGGGCCGCTCGATCGATGTGCATGGCAACCCGGTGGACGTGATCACCAAAGGCCGCCACGACCCGTGCGTCGGCATCCGCGCCACGCCGATTGCCGAAGCCATGATGGCCATCGTGTTGATGGATCACCTGCTACGCAACCGCGGGCAAAACGCTGATGTGCAGGTGAGTACGCCGGTACTGAACCAGCTGTGAAGGGCTGAAGGTGACAGCCCTCCCTTATTGGCGCCTCTCCAGCTTTTACCTGTTCTACTTCGCCCTGCTCGGGGCGACGGCGCCATTCCTGGCGTTGTACTTCGATCATCTGGGCTTTTCCAGCGCGCGTATCGGCGAGCTGGTGGCCATCCCCATGCTGATGCGCTGCGTGGCGCCCAATCTTTGGGGCTGGCTGGGCGATTACACCGGGCGACGCTTGGCCATCGTGCGCTTTGGCGCGGTGTGCACGCTGTTGAGTTTTTCGCTGATTTTCGTCAGCAAGACCTACGCCTGGCTGGCTCTGGTCATGGCCCTGCACGCGTTCTTCTGGCACGCGGTACTGCCGCAGTTCGAAGTGATCACCCTGGCTCATCTGCAGCAACAGACGTCGCGCTACAGCCAGATACGCTTGTGGGGCTCCATCGGCTTTATCCTCACCGTCGTGATCATGGGCCGCCTGTTCGACTGGCTGAGCGTGGATATCTACCCGGTGGTGGTCGTGGTGATCATGGCCGGCATCATCGGCGCCAGCCTGTGGGTGCCGAACGCGCAGCCCGCCAGCTACGGCAAGCGCCTGGCCGGTGACGGGTTTATCCGCCAATTGCGCAGCCCCGGCGTGCTGGCCTTCTATGCCTGTGTGGCGCTGATGCAGATGAGTCATGGCCCGTATTACACCTTCCTCACGCTGCACCTGGAACACCTGGGCTACAGCCGTGGCGTGATCGGCCTGCTGTGGGCGCTCGGGGTGGTGGCGGAGGTGTTGATGTTCCTGGCCATGAGTCGCATCCTGACGCGCTTCTCCGTGCGCCGGGTGCTGCTGGCCAGTTTCCTGCTGGCGGCACTGCGCTGGTTGCTGCTCGGTGCGTTTGCCGAATTTTTCTGGGTGCTGCTGCTGGCGCAAGTGCTGCATGCCGCCACGTTCGGCAGTTTTCACGCGGCGGCCATCGCCTTCGTGCAGCGCAGTTTCGGCGATCGCGAGCAAGGCCAGGGCCAGGCGCTTTACGCCGCGCTGGCCGGCACCGGTGGTGCGCTGGGTGCGCTGTATGCCGGTTATAGCTGGAACCTGCTGGGCCCGACCCTCACCTTCAGTATCGCCAGCATCGCGGCCCTGGCCGCCGCCGTTATCATTGGCCTTCGATTGCAAGAGCCGAACCAAGGAGCCATGCAATGAGCTACGTCGCTGTCTACCCCCTCGCTACACCCGACACTCCGAACAAAGTGCTGACCTACTTCGACGACATTCAACCGACCCTGGCCGAAAAAGGCGTGCGCTTTGAGCGCTGGCAGCCCGCCGCGCTGGAAAAGGGGGCCAGCGAGGCGCAGATGATTGCGGCGTATCAGTCACAGATCGAGGCGCTTGGCTACGCCCGCGTCAAGGTGATCAGCGTGACCGGTGATCATCCCCATAAAGACACGCTGCCGGCCGAACGCCTGAGCGAGCACACCTGCCGTGAAGATCAGGCGCACTGCTTCATCGCTGGCCAGGGATTGTTCTCGTTGCGCATTGGCGATTATGTCTACGGCGTGCGGTGTGAGAAGAACGATCTGCTGATCGTGCCCGCTGGCACGCCCCATTGGTTCGACATGGGCGAGAACCCGCATTTTGTTGCGCTGCATATGTTCAACACCGCAGAGGGTTCGGTGCCGACCTTGAGCGGTAATGACATCGCCCGTGACGCTGCCAAGCTGGACGACTAAAACAAGTCTTTTAGATGTTCAACCCCGGCACGTTGGAATGTGCTGTGGGAAGAAGCCTGAATACATGTAGGGCTTGGCTGTTTATCCTCGGCCTTGCTCTCTCATTTCGCCAGTTATGTAACTCTCTCCTCGTTCAATGTTTATGTCGCTGTCTATAGGAAGAATCCGAAGGGTGACAGCGCATCAGCATATAAAAAAAAGGAGAAAGTAATGAATCGCCCCGAGGAGTTATCTCAGCCGTTGGACGTTTTGACGGACGTTTTTCCGGACGTTGTACCGACGGTTATCAGAAGACGCTTGAGTTTACTCGGCAAGCCCCTGACCAAGACGGAGCTGCAGATCCTGCGGTGGGCCTCCGAAGGTAAGACCATATGGGAGATGAGCAGGATTCGCTGCACCTCGCAGGCTACGGTCAAATTCCATCTGCGCAATATCTACGGCAAGCTCGATGTGAATAACCGCGTGCAGGCGATGAATGAGGCGGCGCGCCAGGGCCTGTGCTGACGTGTCTAGTCCTGAAATAGGTTTACACCCATTTCAGCCTCAAAACGCCTGATGCACCGCATCGGGCGTTTTGTATTTCAGTGCTAGATGAGGTCTCTCGCTGTTATAGATTTGCACCGATTCGTCCACCATTCGCTGGGCCTCGGCAGCGTCTTTAGGTCGATGCAAGAGAAGCTCGTTTTTCAAAATCCCGTTCACTCGCTCGGCCAATGCGTTTTGATAACAGTCGTAACCATCGGTCATTGAACACCTGACACGGTGCTTAGCGTGCAGTCGTTGGTAAAGCTCTGAGCAATACTGGACGCCACGATCCGAGTGATGAACTAGGTGATGCTCAGTTGTTCGCTGCTTGAGGGCTTTGCTGAATGCCTGAATCACAGATTCTGTATGCAAGCTTTCGTGCACATGATGGCCCACGATTTTTCGAGAATAGACATCTGTGACCAGGCTCAAGTAAGCCACGCCTGCCTGAGTAGGCAAGTAGGTGATATCAGCCACCCATACTTGCTCAGGAGCAGTGGCGACTACTTGCGCAGGCCCTTCTTTAAGCAGGTTGGGGTGTCGGCGGAACCGGTGATGGCTGTCTGTCGTTTTGTGATAAGCGCGCTTGCGAGGAACCAATTCGCGCCGGTCTCGCAAAATGTCAAAAAGGCAGTCTCGACCTACCTTTACCGATACTTCAGGCTCACAGTGCATGAGGTTGTGCAGTTTTCGAGTACCTAGGCGAGGTTGCCTGAGTCGCTTTTCCCGAACAAACACCATGACATCCTGGGCCTGACGGGCCCTGGCATCACAGGCTCGATTGCGCTTGTAATAAGCCTGGCGGGAAATTCCTATGAATTGGCAAGCCCGACTAATACTCAGGTCTTTGACTTTTCCTTGGGAGAGGACTTGCCGGATCGCTTTTTTACGACAGAGACACCGAAGTCGTTCTTTAGAACATCGACGACGGCTTCAAAAAACTGAGCTTTTTGATTTGCCTGGGCGAGTGCTTCTTCAAGCTCTTTGATTCGCTGCTCGGGCGTCAGCGGCTTATCGGGCTCATCCATGGAACGGGATCTCTTGGTGCGAATTGATGCGCCTTGACTCCAGTTCTGTCGACCATGCCTGCGTAACCAGTTTAAGACGGTCGATTTGCCCTGAATGCCATAGCGCTCTTGAGCCTCTTTATAACTCAACTCGCCTTTTTCGACCTGATCGACAACGGACAATTTAAAGGTCAGCGAATAGTCACGCTGACTACGCCTTTTTCCCGTGCTCATTACTCCCTCCTGAAAATGGGTCAGAAGGTGTAAACCTTATTCAGGACGGGACAACGGCATAAAAAAGGGCCGCGACGCTCAACGGCGTCGCAGCCCTTTTTAGCTGGGTGAAGCTTATGCCGAGTGGTAGGTCGGCAAGGCAAAGCGGTTCTGGCTTTGCAGCATCGAAATTTGCGGCAGTTCACTGGCTTGTTCGGCCAGGTCGCGGCGGATCGCACTGATCACCCAAGTGAGCTGGTCGGCGGTGTGCAACTGCTGATACGAGATCGAGCGTTTGACCTGCTTGCCTTCGCTGTTGCGCAGGGTCAACAGGATGCCGCCGTCCGGACGTGGCTGGGTGGTGACGTCGTAGTTGGAAAATACCGAAGCGAATTTATCTTGGATCAGGCTCATGTCTATCAGCTCCATTGGCTCAAGTGGGCAAGCATGGAGTGATAGGTGCAGTGATTGTGCCAGTATTGAGTGTATTAAAAAATCCTTGTAAATCAATAAGTTATAATTTTTCAGGATTTTCGTTTTCGTGCAATTTGCATGAAGGGCTATCGTGCATCCTGCATTTTGCGTTATCCAACTGGTTACTTTTTACGCGCAATGCGCTTTCCCTACCGATTATGACCGTGGGTTTCGCGGATAAATTCCATTCAGGCCGCAGGCGCTAATCGGGAGACGACTCAGTTTAAATCCCGCGTGTACAGCTAAAGAAGGGCTGGCACCACGTTCGCTATTGATTGTGCCTATCGGCATTTTTGACAAAAAAGCCATGACAGCCGGGAACTCCATCGCGACACTGGGCGCCATATACAGCATTACACAGGAGCCCTACATGTCGACTCAGCCCAAACAGATGACCGAAGACGAAGCCGCCGAATTCGCCGAGCAAGTCTTCGACGTCGCCCGCAAAGGCGACGCCGCCATGCTCGCAGCGCTATTGGCCAAAGGCTTGCCGGCCAACTTCCGTAATCACAACGGCGACACGCTGCTGATGCTTGCGGCCTACCACGGCCATGCCGAGGCGGTAAAAGTGTTGCTGGAGTTCAAGGCCGATCCGTTGATTGCCAACGATAAGAACCAACTGCCGATTGCCGGTGCGGCCTTCAAGGGCAACCTGCACGTGGTCAAGGCACTGATCGAAGGCGGAACCCCGGTTGAAGCGGCTTCTTCAGATGGGCGCACGGCACTGATGATGGCGGCCATGTTCAACCGCGTCGAAATGCTTGAATACCTGCTCGGCCAGGGGGCCAATCCCAAGGCTACCGACGCCCAGGGCGCGACGGCGCTGGCCGCGGCGCAGACCATGGGGGCCGTGGATACGGCGGCGTTGTTGCAAAAACTGGTGTAGGCTACGCGCCCTCGAAAACCCGCCCGCCACAGGACCATCCCATGAAAACCGTTCTCGTCGAACTCATCAGCAAAATCAGCGCCGGCGTCATGGCCGAGGACGAGGTGGTGCGTATCGCCGACGAAGCAGCTCAGGCCTACGCGGACCCTGCGGCTTTTCTGGCGGCCAATCCGGATATCAACTACGACGACACCTTCCCGATTCCGCTGGGGGAGTGGGTAGTAATCGGCAGTCTGCCGGACACCGTGCTGTTCCAGGCCGACACCTACGCCGACCTGTTTGCCCAGATCGTTGCCTCGTTTGGTCCGGGCGTGGCGTTCAACCTCAAGCCCAAGCAACTGGCGAAGACCGAAGACCTGACGGCGCTCAACCGCATCCAGATCCAAATGAGCGCCCTGAGCCCGGAAGACGGCGGCTATGTGCTGCTCAACTTCAGCCAGTTGCTCGATGACGAAATCCAGGCCGTGCTGGTGTTCGGCAATGACCTGCCGCGCGTGCTGGAGCTGTGCGCCGAGGTCGGCATCCAGGCCGAACCGTCGCTGGAAGCCCTGAAGATAGCCGTACACGTCTGAAATAAAACGGAACCCCGGCCAGGGCTGACTATCCTACAAGGGCATGCCCTCACTTAGGAGCGACACCATGGGTTCCACTTTCAACGGCCTGATTGGCCTGATCATCCTCGCGCTGGATATCTGGGCGATCATCAACGTGTTCAAAAGCGGCGCGAGCACGGGCGCCAAGGTGCTGTGGATTTTGCTGATCCTGCTGCTGCCGGTACTGGGCCTGATCATCTGGGCGATCGCCGGGCCGCGCGGTAACGTGCGCATCTGATCGTTCGCTCACTTCAAATCCAGAGTGAGCACAGCAATGTGGGAGGGGGCTTGCTCCCGATGGCGTAGTGACAGTCACTCTATCCAGTGCTGACCCACCGCCATCGGGGGCAAGCCCCCTCCCACATTTGCCTCCGGTGTGTTTGAGAGATTTGTGTGTCGAAATATTCGCTGCACGAAATTTTCACATCCCATCCAAGACAATTCGCCCGCTTTATTCCGCTGCCAAGGCTCTACCCCCCGAGTGCCCATAAAGGCACGGCGGCGGCGCTCGTTCAGTAATTTATAGCGTTGATGCCGTTGATCGGGCACCATTTGCCCCACCGCGTTAACCGCCCACCCCGGCCAGCCTGGGCGAGGGACGGACGCCACTGCATTATTTCGCAACTTCAACTTCCAATGGGTCCTAAAACGACATGGCAAACCCGGACGCCCTGAATCAGCCGCGCGCTTCAAATCGCCTGCTGCAACCGACCGTCAAATCCCATCTGGCGTACACGCTGCTTTGCGCACTGGTCATGATGGTGATGTTCTCCCTGCTGCGCCTGGCGTTGCTGGTCTACAACCGCGAGATGATCCTCGACACACCGGCCTCGACCTTCCTGGAAGCGTTCGCCAATGGCCTGCGCCTGGATATCCGCCTGGTGATGTACCTGCTGATCCCGCTGCTGCTGGCGTTGTTCAGCGTACGGGCCATGGCGGCGCGTGGGTTCTTCCGCTTGTGGTTGACCGTCGCGTCCGGCATTGCGCTGTTCCTCGGCCTGATGGAGATGGACTTCTACCGTGAGTTCCACCAGCGCCTCAACGGCCTGGTCTTCCAGTATGTGAAGGAAGACCCGAAAACCGTGATGAGCATGCTCTGGTACGGATTCCCGGTGGTGCGTTACCTGTTGGCCTGGGCCGTGGGCACGCTGATCCTGAGCATGGCCTTCAAGGGCGCCGACCGCGCAACGCGCCCGCGTGGCCCGTTCAGTGGCGGCAGCATCGGCACGCGCCCGGTGGCGCCGTGGTACAGCCGCATCGCCGTGTTCGTGGTGTGCCTGCTGGTCGCGGTGGTCGCCATCCGCGGCACCCTGCGCCAGGGTCCGCCGCTGCGTTGGGGGGATGTCTACACCACTGATTCGAACTTCGCCAACCAGCTTGGCCTCAATGGCACGCTGTCGCTGATCGCTGCGGCCAAGTCGCGCTTCTCCGAAGATCGCTCCAACATCTGGAAGGCCACCCTGGAGCAACCGCTGGCCACCCAGACCGTTCGGGACATGCTGGTACTGCCGAGCGAAAAACTGGTGGATACCGACACCGCTGCCGTGCGCCGTGATTTCACGCCACCGGCCGAGAAGACCTTGCCGATCAAGAACGTGGTAGTGATCCTGATGGAAAGCTTCGCCGGTCACTCGGTGGGCGCCCTGGGCCGTCCAGGCAACATCACGCCGTACTTCGACAAGTTGTCCAAGGAAGGCCTGCTGTTCGATCGCTTCTTCTCCAACGGTACCCACACCCACCAGGGTATGTTCGCCACCATGGCCTGCTTCCCGAACCTGCCGGGCTTCGAATACCTGATGCAGACCCCCGAAGGCAGCCACAAGCTGTCGGGCCTGCCGCAGTTGCTCAGCGCGCGGGATTTCAATGATGTGTATGTCTACAACGGCGACTTTGCCTGGGACAACCAGTCGGGCTTTTTCAGCAACCAGGGCATGACCAACTTCATTGGCCGCAATGACTTCGTCAACCCGGTGTTTTCCGACCCGACCTGGGGCGTTTCCGACCAGGACATGTTCAACCGTGGCCTGGAAGAACTGAAAGCCCGCGAAGGCGGCAAGCCGTTCTACGCGCTGCTGCAAACCCTGTCCAACCACACGCCGTACGCGTTGCCGACGCCATTGCCGGTCGAGAAAGTCACTGACCGTGGCAGCCTCAACGAGCATTTGACCGCCATGCGTTACTCCGATTGGGCGCTGGGCCAGTTCTTCGAGAAGGCCCGCAAGGAGCCGTACTTCAAGGAAACCCTGTTCGTGGTGGTGGGTGACCACGGCTTCGGTAACGAGCAGCAGATCACCGAGATGGACCTGGGCCGTTTCAATGTACCGATGCTGATGATCGCGCCGGGCATGCAGGAAAAGTTCGGCGAGCGTGACCACACCGTGGGCACCCAGATTGATATCGTCCCGACCATCATGGGCCGCCTGGGCGGTGACACCCTGCACCAGTGCTGGGGCCGCGACCTGCTCAACCTGCCGGAAGGCGACAAAGGCTTCGGCGTGATCAAACCGTCGGGCAGCGACCAGACCGTCGCCCTGCTCACGGCTGACCGTGTGCTGGTCTTGCCCAAGGAAATGCCACCCAAACTGTGGCAATACGAACTGGGCGCCAACCCGACCGGCAAAGTAATCGCCGAATCGCCCGACGAAGCGGCGCTGAAGCAGAAGCTCGAGTCGTTCCTGCAAACCGCCACCAAGAGCCTGCTGGATAACACCGCAGGCGTCATAGACGGTAAGCCGGACTAACGCATCGGCAAAAAAAAGAGGCCTCAATCGAGGCCTCTTTTTTTATCTGCGTACGCAGCGTTTATATCTTGCCGAGTAACAACAGCACCAGCAGAACGACCAGCACTACGCCCAAGATACCCGACGGGCCATAACCCCAGTTACGCGAGTGCGGGAACACTGGCAGGCCGCCGACCAACAGTAGAATCAGGATAATGATCAGGATCAGGCTCATGGTTTTATTCCTTATAGGCCTTGCGTAAAGACCGGTTATTCAGCGGGAGTCTCGTCCACTTGATTATGGACGGCTTAACAACTCCGACTCTGTCACTTCACAGAAAATTCCGTATTTTTTTAAAGCAATTTGGTTGCTCGCTTATTTCTTTTAACACCCGCGCAAATACATCAAGTTAGTTGAAAAATATTGAACTTAGGCTATGCGCGCGCATCCGACCGAGCCCGCGGTTTGCCTGGGGCATTCATCACTCTGATGGTGCGTGGGCGCGGCAAAAACCTTCGCTACACTGCCGGTCACTCCTCTGGTGAACCACAAGGCTACTTCCTATGCAAAACCGCATGATGATCACTGGCGCCGGGTCCGGCCTGGGTCGTGAAATCGCTCTGCGCTGGGCCCGCGAGGGTTGGCAGCTGGCCTTGTCGGATGTCAGCGAGCCCGGCCTGCTGGAAACCCTCAGGCTGGTGCGCGAAGCCGGTGGCGACGGTTTCACCCAGCGCTGCGATGTGCGTGACTACAGCCAGCTCACCGCGTTCGCCCAGGCCTGCGAGGTGAAGCTTGGCGGCATCGATGTCATCGTCAATAACGCCGGGGTGGCCTCCGGTGGTTTTTTTGCCGAGCTGTCTCTCGAGGATTGGGACTGGCAGATTGCAATCAACCTGATGGGCGTGGTCAAGGGCTGCAAGGCGTTCCTGCCGCTGCTGGAAAAGAGCAAGGGGCGCATCATCAACATCGCCTCGATGGCCGCGCTGATGCAGGGGCCGGCCATGAGCAACTACAACGTGGCCAAGGCCGGTGTAGTGGCGCTGTCGGAAAGTCTGCTGGTGGAACTCAAGCAGCAGGAAATCGGCGTGCATGTGGTATGCCCGTCGTTTTTCCAGACCAATCTGCTCGATTCATTCCGTGGGCCGACCCCGGCAATGAAGGCGCAGGTGGGCAAGTTGCTCGAGAGTTCACCGATCTCGGCGACGCAGATCGCCGACTACATTTATCAGCGCGTGGCTGCCGGTGAGTTCATGATTCTGCCCCACGAGCAGGGACGGATGGCGTGGACGCTCAAACAGAAAAACCCGCAGTTGCTGTATGACGAGATGACGCTGATGGCCGACAAAATGCGCGCCAAGGCGCAGGCTACCAAAGCCTGATTCGGATGCGGTCTGTCAGGTAAATTACCTCTCCATGTAGGGGACGCCTGATTTGGCCGCGTGCCATTGCTGGTTAAGCTTCAAGCGAGCAAGGTCGGGGGCCAGACACTCGAAAAGGACACCCGCCATGCTGGTCTTAAGCCGTGTTGTAGGCGAAACCATCGCCATCGGCGATGACATCGTCTTGCACATTCTCGAAATCAACGGACGCCAGGTGAAATTCGGCATCGAAGCGCCCGTAGGGATCAGCGTGCATCGCGCCGAGGTCTACCGCAAAATCCTCGAACGCCAGGCCGGCGCCGCTCATCCGGTGCCGGTGCCTAACCCTTAGCGTCGCCTTCAGTCAAACAGGTGCTTGGGCACGTCGTGCTTGAGCATCAACTGGCATTGTTCGCTGTCCGGATCGAACACGATCAACGCCTGGCCCTTGGTCAAGGCCTGGCGTACGCGCAATACGCGGGTTTGCAGCGGCGTGTCGTCGCCATTGTCGGTGCCATCGCGGGTAACGAAATCTTCGATGAGGCGGGTCAGGGTGTCGACTTCAAGCGCGTCGTAGGGAATCAGCATACAAGCCTCAGGTGTCAGGTCCCGGCGATGCTACTGCGCCAGGACCTTGGTTGCCAGTATCAGCTGTTGTCGGCGTCGGACTTCTGGCCGACCAGGCTGTCCACCGACGGCACGCGGGTATCGCTCTCCATGTGCGTCTCATGCTCGATCTGATGGCTGAAGCGGTCCAGGGAGCCCTGGGCCGGTTGCGCATCGCTGGCAAAGACTGGTGGGCTGAGGATGTAGGCACCGAGCAGACGACTGAGGGCCGCCAGGCTGTCGATATGGGTGCGCTCGTAACCGTGGGTGGCATCGCAACCGAACGCCAGCAGGGCCGTGCGGATGTCATGCCCGGCGGTCACTGCCGAATGCGCATCGCTGAAGTAATAGCGGAACAGGTCACGGCGCACCGGCAGGTCGTTATCCGCCGCGAGGCGCAGCAAATGCCGTGACAGGTGATAGTCATAAGGCCCACCGGAATCCTGCATCGCCACGCTCACCGCGTGTTCGCTGGAGTGCTGGCCGGGGGCGACCGGGGCGATATCGATACCGACGAACTCACTGACATCCCAGGGCAGGGCGGCGGCCGCGCCGCTGCCGGTTTCCTCGGTGATGGTGAACAGCGGGTGGCAATCGATGAGCAAGGGTTCGCCGCTGTCGATAATCGCCTTGAGCGCGGCGAGCAGGGCGGCGACGCCGGCTTTGTCGTCCAGGTGACGCGCGCTGATGTGACCGCTTTCGGTGAACTCCGGCAGTGGGTCGAACGCCACGTAGTCACCGATGCTGACCCCCAGGGAGTCGCAGTCGGCGCGGGTTGCGCAGTAGGCGTCCAGGCGCAATTCGACGTGGTCCCAGCTCACCGGCATTTCATCCACGGCGGTGTTGAACGCATGCCCGGAGGCCATCAACGGCAACACGCTACCGCGGATCACCCCGTTGTCGGTGAACAGGCTGACGCGGCTGCCTTCGGCAAAACGGCTCGACCAGCAGCCGACCGGCGCCAGTGTCAAGCGGCCGTTGTCCTTGATCGCGCGTACGGCGGCGCCGATGGTGTCCAGGTGCGCGGAGACGGCGCGGTCAGGGCTGTTCTTCTGGCCCTTGAGGGTGGCGCGAATCGTGCCGCGCCGGGTCATTTCAAACGGGATGCCGAGTTCTTCCAGGCGTTCAGCGACGTAGCGCACGATGGTGTCGGTAAACCCGGTGGGGCTGGGAATGGCGAGCATTTCCAGCAGGACTTTCTGCAGGTAGGCGAGATCCGGTTCGGGAATGGTTCGGGTCATGGAAACTCCTGATGGGTTGAGGGCGATCGTTCCCACGCTCTGCGTGGGAATGCAGCCCGTGACGCTCTGCGTCACAACAGCGGACGCGGAGCGTCCCTTGAGGCATTCCCACGCGGAGCGTGGGAACGATCAGAGGTCAGGTGGCCGGCTGACTGTGCGGAAACAACAAATCCACAAACTTCTCAGCGGTAGGTTGCGGTTCATGATTGGCCAATCCGGCCCGTTCATTGGCTTCAATGAACACGTACTCGGGTTGGTCGGCGGCGGGCACCAGCAGGTCGAGGCCGACCATGGGAATATCCAGCGCACGGGCGGCGCGCACGGCGGCGTCCACCAGGGTCGGGTGCAGGATCGCCGTGACATCTTCCAGGCAGCCGCCAGTATGCAGGTTGGCGGTGCGACGCACGGCCAGTTGCACGCCGCGCGGCAGGACGCTGTGGTAGTCATACCCGGCGGCTTTCAGGGTGCGCTCGGTTTCCGCGTCCAGCGGGATCTTGCTTTCGCCATCGGTGGCGGCCTGGCGCCGCCGGCTCTGGGCTTCGATCAAGGCGCGGATCGAATGCTGACCATCGCCGATCACTTCGGCCGGGCGACGAATCGCGGCGGCGACCACTTCAAAGCCGATCACCAGGATGCGCAGGTCCAGGCCTTCGTGGAAGCTTTCGAGCAGCACCCGGCTGTCGAACTGGCGCGCCGCTTCAATCGCCGCTTGTACTTCCTCGATAGTCCGCAGGTCCACCGCCACGCCCTGGCCCTGCTCGCCATCCAGCGGCTTGACCACGATGCGTTGGTGCTCGTCGAGAAATTCCAGGTTGTCATCGGCGCTGCCTGCCAACTGTTGCGAAGGCAACTGCAAACCGGCGGCCTTGAGCACTTTGTGAGTCAGGCTCTTGTCCTGGCACAAGGTCATGCTGATGGCGCTGGTCAGGTCGCTCAACGACTCCCGGCAACGCACGCGGCGCCCGCCGTGGCTGAGGGTGAACAGCCCGGCATCGGCATCGTCCACGTGCACATCGATACCGCGCCGATGGGCTTCTTCGACAATGATGCGCGCATAAGGATTGAACCCCGCCTGTGGCCCAGGGCCGAGAAACAGCGGCTGGTTGATGCCATTCTTGTGCTTGATCGCAAAGGTGGTCAGCGCGCGAAAACCGAGCTTGGCGTAGAGGCTCTTGGCCTGGCGGTTATCGTGCAGCACCGACAGGTCCAGGTAGCTCAAGCCACGACTCATAAAGTGTTCCACCAGGTGGCGCACCAGCACTTCACCCACACCGGGGCGTGTGCATTGCGGGTCTACCGCCAGGCACCACAGGCTGCAACCGTTTTCCGGGTCGTGAAAGGCCTTCTGGTGGTTCAGGCCCATCACGCTGCCGATCACCGCGCCGCTGTCTTCATCTTCTGCCAGCCAGTACACCGGGCCACCTTGATGGCGCGGGGTCAGGCGTTCGGGGTCGATGGGCAGCATGCCGCGTCCCTGATACAGCAGGTTCACCGCCTGCCAGTCGGCCTCGCTTTGTACCCGACGGATACGAAAGCCGCGAAACACCCGCGTGGCCGGGCGGTAATCGCTGAACCACAGGCGCAGGGTGTCGGAAGGGTCGAGGAACAGCTGCTGCGGATCGATCCCCAGGATCTGCTGGGGCGCGGCTACATACAGCGCGATGTCACGCTCGCCGGGTTGCTCGTTGAGCAACTCCTGGGCGAGGCTGGCGGGGTCTGGGAAGGTATGCCCGATCAGCAAGCGGCCCCAGCCGCAGTGCACGGCAATCGGGTCGGGGCCTTGGGCGCTGCCGTCTTCGGCAAGCCGGGCCTGCAGGCGCTCGTAGGTCGGCGCCTGGCCCTTGAGTAAGCGTTGGCTATATGCCGCAGCGTTAGGTTTCATCAATCAGATTCCTTGTTCGCTGAGCCACAGGTTCAACGCCGCCAGTTGCCACAGCTTGGAGCCACGCAACGGGGTCAACTGGCCCTGTGGGTCCGTCAGCAAGCGGTCGAGCATGGCGGGGTTGAACAGGCCACGGTCCTGGCTGGGGTCCAGCAACAGCTCGCGCACCCAGTTGAGGGTATCGCCCTGTAAATGCTTGAGGCCCGGCACCGGGAAGTAGCCTTTCTTGCGGTCGATGACCTCGCTGGGGATCACGCGGCGCGCGGCCTCCTTGAGCACCTGCTTGCCGCCGTCGGGCAACTTGAACTTGCCCGGCACGCGGGCCGAGAGTTCCACCAGGCGGTAGTCGAGAAACGGCGTACGCGCTTCCAGGCCCCAGGCCATGGTCATGTTGTCGACGCGTTTGACCGGGTCGTCCACCAGCATCACCGTGCTGTCCAGGCGCAGGGCCTTGTCCACCGCAGCGTCCGCGCCCGGCATCGCGAAATGTTCGCGCACGAAGTCCCCGGCGGCGTCGTTGGCGGTCAGCCATTTCGGCGCGACGGTGGCGGCATAGTCGTCGTAGCTGCGGTCGAAAAATGCCTCGCGATACGCCGCATACGGGTCGCTGGCGCCGTCAACCTGTGGGTACCAGTGGTAACCGGCGAACAGTTCGTCGGCGCCCTGGCCGCTCTGCACCACCTTGCAATGCTTGGCCACTTCCCGCGACAGCAGGTAGAAGGCGATGCAGTCATGGCTGACCATCGGCTCGCTCATGGCGCGAAAGGCCGCTGGCAGCTGCTCGATAATCTCGCTTTCGGCGATGCGCAGTTGGTGGTGGCGGGTACCGTAGTGCTTGGCGATCAAATCCGAGTACTGGAACTCGTCGCCGCGCTCGCCGCCGGCGTCTTCAAAACCGATGGAGAAGGTCGACAAGTCTTCGACGCCCACTTCGCGCAGCAGGCCGACCAGCATGCTCGAGTCGACGCCACCGGAAAGCAGCACGCCGACGTCGACCGCCGCGCGTTGACGGATGGCCACGGCTTCGCGGGTGCTGTCGAGCACGCGGTCGGTCCAGTCTTCCAGGCTCAGGTTTTTTTCGTCATCACGGGGACCATAGGGCAGGGTCCACCAGGTTTGCTGTTCGGTCTTGCCGTTCGCATCGATGCGCATCCAGCTCGCTGGCGGCAGCTTTTCAATGCCCGCCAGCAGCGTGCGCGGCGCGGGCACCACGGCGTGAAAATTGAGGTAATGGTTGAGTGCGACCGGATCGAGAATCGGGTTGATATCGCCACCCTTGAGCAGCGCCGGCAACGCCGAGGCAAAGCGCAGGCGCTGGCCGGTGCGCGATAGGTACAGGGGCTTTACGCCGAGGCGGTCGCGGGCGATGAACAGCCGCTGGGCATCGCGCTCCCAGATGGCAAAGGCAAACATGCCATTGAGCTTGGGCAACAGCGCTTCGCCCCAGGCGTGATAGCCCTTGAGCAGCACTTCGGTGTCGCCGCCGGAATAGAAGGCATAGCCCAAGGCTTCCAGCTCTTGGCGCAGTTCCGAGAAATTGTAAATCGCGCCATTGAATGCCAGTGACAAGCCCAGTTGGGCGTCGACCATCGGTTGGGCGGAGCCGTCCGACAGATCCATGATTTTCAGGCGGCGATGGCCCAGGGCAATCGGCCCTTGGGCATGGAAACCCCAGGCGTCGGGGCCACGAGGGGCGAGGTGATGCGTGATGCGTTCCACGGCTGCCAGGTCGGCAGGTTGATGATCAAAGCGTAACTCGCCAGCTAATCCACACATAAGTTCCTTACCGGTTTTTCCGTTGGGGAGGGGTCAATACTCAATACGCACCAAAAGGGCGCTTACCCAGAAACTGACCCCAGGCACAACCCGGGAGTTTTAGAACGATAAGTTATAAGTGGACTTTAGCTAATGGCACCGCCGCTTTCGCCGTTTCGCGCTCAGGGCGCTGGTCGCGCTTTGCCGCGAATCAATTCGCGCAGGGCAAACCGGTTGGGATGGCAGGCCTGGGCAACGCTGACGGGCAACGGCAGCGGTTCGTTATCCAGCCACGCCGCCAGCAGTTGCGCCGATAAAGGCGCGGTGATCAGGCCGCGAGAACCATGGCCGCTGTTGATGTACACACCGTCCAGCCACGGGCACGGCGTATCGGGTACCTGGCGGGCGTCCTTGGCCAATACGCCATACGCCTCGGCAAACGCGCTCGCATCGGCCAGCGGGCCGACAATGGGCAGATAGTCGGGGCTGGTGCAGCGGAAGGCCGCTCGGCCTTCCAGGGTTTCAAGCGGCTGAGTGTCGGCGTGCAAGGCGTGCAACAGGGCTGGGGAAATTTCCCGCAGCAGCGTCAGGTTATCGGCGTGTTCGGCGAGGGTAGGCGTGAGGTCCTCGCTCTTGAAATCGAAACTGGCGCCCAGGGTGTGTTCGCCCAAACGGGCCGGCGCAACATAACCTTGCCCGCACACAACCGTGCTCAACGCTCGGCTTTCGACGGTTTGCGCAAGGCTCGTGATTTGCCCGCGAATCCGCTTGAGCGGCAGCGCGGCGCTGAAGGGAAAGCGCTTGATCTCGGCGGCGCCGGCGAGCACCACCACGGGCGCGCTGGCGACCAGCGTGTCACCGTTGCGGGCCTGCCATTGGCCGTCGACGCGGTGCAAGGTGAGCGCCTCCTGATGCAAGCGCACGTCCACGCCGGGATGCCGCGTCTGCCACGCGCACAGGGCGGGCGGATTGACCCAGCCGCCTTCGGGGAAAAACAGCCCGCCCATCTCCAGCGGTATACCCGCGTGGGCTTGGGCCTGGGCCGCATCCACGCGGTGCAGCAGGTCCGGCGCGAAGGCCTCGGCCAGTTGGGCCTGGCGTTCGGCCTCCTTGGGATTGAACGCCAGTTGCAGTACACCGCAGGCGTCCCAGTCCACCCCGCGCTGCAAATGCTCCAGCAGCCGACGGGTGTAGCCGAAGCCGCTGACAATCAACTGTGACAGCGCCGTGCCATGGGCCGACAGTTTCAGGTACAGCACGCCCTGCGGATTGCCCGAGGCTTCCTGGGCCAAGGCCGCGTGACGTTCCAGCAGGCACACCTGCCAGCCCCGCGCGGCCAGGCTGGCTGCGGTGCAGCAACCAGCTAGCCCACCGCCGATCACCAGGGCCCGGCGTTCGCTCGGCGCGGGCGCCGGCCGTGCGAACCACGGCGCGCCAGTGACGGGCCGCGGTGTGTGTTCAGGCCAACCGAGAAATTCCCCGCGCAAAATCTCCCACTTATGGCCGATGCCCGGCGTGCGTTTCATCTTGAACCCGGCGGCGTTGATCAGCCGCCGTACCCAACCGGTGCTGGTGAAGGTGCTGATGGTCGAGCCCGGTGCTGCCAGGCGCGCCAGTTCGGCGAACAGCTCGGCGGTCCACATGTCAGGATTTTTCGCCGGGGCGAAGCCGTCGAGAAACCAGGCATCGACCTGTGCATCCAGTTGCGGCAATTGCTCCAGGGCATCGCCGATCAATAGCGTCAGGGTCACGCGGCCGTGGTCCAGCACCAACTGCTGGAAGCCTGGATGGATGGCGATGTACTGCGCCAGTAATTGCTCGGCATAAGGTTCAAGCTCCGGCCACAGGGCCAGGGCGCGCCGCAGGTCAGCGTGGCTCAGCGGGTATTTCTCCACGCTGACAAAATGCAGTCGGGCCCCGGCTACCGCGTGTTGGTCGAACAGCTGCCAGGCGCACAAAAAATTCAAGCCCGTGCCGAAGCCGGTCTCGCCGATGACCAGCCGCCCGCCCGCCGGCAAGGCGGCGAAGCGCTCCTGCAAGCGGTTCTGTTGCAGGAACACATAGCGGGTTTCTTCAAGGCCCGACTGGGTGGAGAAGTACACGTCGTCGAACATCCGCGAATGCGGGCGGCCGTGGTCGTCCCAGTCGAGCTGGGCGTGGGCGATGGGGGTCATGGGCGGCTCATAAATAGACAGCGGGCAAACACAGGCGGCCATTCTAGCCGATCGACACGCCATGAATTGAGCCATGGCAAGCCTCGGTGGAATTTCCTGCCGCGTGCCGCTGCCCAATCCGCTAGTCTTGAGCCATCTTGAAACGGAGCTGCCCATGTTCGAATCCGCCGAAATCGGTCACGCCATCGACAAAGACACCTTTGAGGCCGCAGTGCCGGCCCTGCGCGAAGCCCTGCTGGAAGTGCAGTACGAGCTGCAACAGCAGAAGCGCTTCCCGGTGATCATCCTGATCAACGGTATCGAGGGCGCGGGCAAGGGCGAGACGGTCAAGTTGCTCAACGAGTGGATGGACCCGCGCCTGATCGAAGTGCGCACCTTCGACCAGCAGACCGATGAGGAACTGGCGCGCCCACCGGCCTGGCGCTACTGGCGGCAATTGCCGGCCAAGGGGCGCATGGGGATTTTCTTCGGCAACTGGTACAGCCAGATGCTGCAAAGCCGCGTTCACGACCAGATCAAGGACGCCCGTCTTGACCAGGCCATCGCCGGGGCCGAGCGCCTGGAGAAAATGCTCTGCGATGAAGGTGCGCTGATCTTCAAGTTCTGGTTCCACCTGTCCAAGAAACAGATGAAGGCGCGGCTCAAGGCGCTGGCCGATGACCCGCTGCACAGTTGGCGCATCAGCCCGCTGGATTGGCAGCAGTCCGAGACCTACGACAAATTCGTGCATTTTGGCGAACGCGTGCTGCGCCGTACCAGCCGCGACTATGCGCCGTGGCATGTGATCGAAGGGGTCGACCCCAATTACCGTGGGCTCACCGTGGGCAAGATTCTGCTCGAGGGCCTGCAAAATGCCTTGAAACTGCCCAAGGGCAAGGCCAGCGGCATGAACCCGGCGCCGTTGATCGCGTCGGTGGACCAGAAAAGCCTGCTCGACAGCCTCGACCTGAGCCTGCGTCTGGACAAGGACGATTACGAAGAACAGCTGATTACCGAGCAGGCACGCTTCTCCGGTCTGATGCGCGACAAACGCATGCGCAAGCACGCACTGGTGAGTGTGTTCGAGGGCAACGACGCGGCCGGCAAGGGCGGGGCGATCCGCCGCGTGGCCGCCGCGCTGGACCCGCGCCAGTACCACATCGTGCCGATTGCCGCGCCCAGCGAAGACGAGCGCGCCCAGCCCTACCTGTGGCGGTTCTGGCAGAAGATCCCGGCGCGGGGCATGTTCACCGTGTTCGACCGCTCCTGGTATGGCCGGGTGCTGGTGGAACGCATCGAAGGCTTCTGCACCCCGACCGATTGGATGCGCGCCTATGGCGAGATCAATGATTTCGAAGAGCAGTTGCGCAATGCCGGGGTGATCGTGGTCAAGTTCTGGCTGGCCATCGACAAGGACACCCAGCTGGAGCGTTTCCAGGCCCGCGAAGAGATTCCCTTCAAGCGCTTCAAGATCACCGAAGACGACTGGCGCAACCGTGACAAGTGGGACGACTACCGTGCGGCGGTGGGCGACATGGTCGACCGCACCAGCACTGAAATCGCGCCCTGGACCCTGGTGGAAGCCAACGACAAACGCTGGGCGCGGATCAAGGTGCTGCGCACCCTCAACCGCGCACTGGAAGACGCGTTTGCCAAGAGCGACAAGCACGACAAGAAGAAAAAGAAATAGCGGGCCGCCTCGCTCGATAATGTGGGAGGTGGCTTGCTCCCGATAGCGGTGTATCAGCCAGCATATTCGAAGCTGACCCACCGCTATCGGGAGCAAGCCCCCTCCCACATTTGATCTCCACACATCATCCCGGCCTCATGCTTTTGCATCCATGCAGTGAATGATCATCGCGCCTGCCCAGGGCCCGGCTCTATCCTCGATCCACAACCACAAGATCGAGGTAGCCCCATGCGTGAAGTAGTGATCGTCGACAGCGTGCGAACCGGCCTGGCCAAGTCTTTTCGCGGCAAGTTCAACCAGACTCGCCCTGATGACATGGCCGCCCATTGCGTCAACGCGCTGCTGAGCCGCAATGGCATCGACCCGGCGACGGTGGAGGACTGCATCGTCGGCGCCGGCTCCAACGAAGGCGCCCAAGGCTACAACATCGGGCGTAACGTGGCGGTGCTGTCACACCTGGGCACCGGCACGGCGGGCATGACGCTCAACCGTTTCTGTTCGTCGGGCTTGCAAGCGATTGCGATCGCGGCCAACCAGATTGCCTCGGGTTGCAGCGACATCATCGTCGCCGGCGGCGTCGAATCCATCAGCCTGACCATGAAGAGCGTCAACACCGACCACCTGATCAACCCGCTGCTCAAAGAGCAGGTGCCGGGTATCTACTTGCCCATGGGCCAGACCGCCGAAATCGTCGCGCGGCGCTACCAGGTCAGCCGCGAGGACCAGGACCTGTACGCCCTGCAAAGCCAGCAGCGCACGGCACAGGCCCAGGCCGATGGCCTGTTCGACGATGAAATCGTGCCGATGGCGGTCAAGTACAGCGTCGAAGACAAGCACACCGGTCAGGTGCAGGTACTCGATGGCGTGGTCGACCGCGACGACTGCAATCGCCCCGACACCACACTGGCCAGCCTCAGTGGCCTGAAGCCGGTGTTTGCCGAAGACGGTTCGGTGACGGCGGGTAACTCGTCGCAGCTGTCCGACGGCGCCTCGATGACCCTGGTGATGAGCCTGGAAAAAGCCCTGGCGCTGGGGCTCAAACCCAAGGCGTTCTTTCGCGGGTTTACCGTGGCCGGTTGCGAGCCGGACGAAATGGGCATCGGCCCGGTGTTCTCGGTGCCTAAACTGCTCAAGGCCAAAGGCTTGCAGGTGGCGGATATCGACCTGTGGGAACTCAATGAAGCGTTTGCCTCACAGTGCCTGTACGCCCGTAATCGCCTGGAAATCGACAATGCCCGATACAACGTCAACGGCGGTTCCATCGCCATCGGCCATCCATTCGGCATGACCGGGTCGCGGCAAGTGGGGCACCTGGTGCGGGAACTGCAACGACGTGATTTACGCTATGGCATCGTCACTATGTGCGTGGGCGGCGGGATGGGGGCAACCGGGTTGTTTGAAGCTGTGCGCTAGTGCGCGGCCACTGAAGGCAGGAGTCTGACGGCTCGGCAGCCGACGACTGCCTGAACTGATGCCCCCGCGATCCAAATGTGGGAGGGGGCTTGCCCCCGATGGTCATAGGTATCTACACAACTTTGGCACAGCCCTGAACCTGTGATTGCTCGGGAGCCGAAGCCTCTCTAACTGATGCCACGCGACCTAAATGTGGGAGGGGGCTTGCTCCCGATGGCGGCCTGACAGCCGACCATGATGTTCGATCAAGAACGGGCAGCGTTGCACGTAAGCCATCCTGCATGGAAAAGATCAAAGGTTTTTTAACTGTTCCGTCAGCAAGGCTGCAAACTTATCTTTTGCAGGATGAACTTTAACGTTTTTATTCCAGATGAAATAGTTTGTTATAGGTAGTAACTCACTGAATTCATAACCGCTGATTCCACCCATTTTCCGAAACTGCTCATACACGCCCTTAGGCACTAACGATACGCCCGCCCCTGAACTGACGCACCCGAGTATGGTGCCATAACTGGCAATGCTTGTTATGGCGTTCGCTACGCCGCAATCAGCCAGCCAGTTTTCCAGCGACTTCCTGTAAGGGCATCCTTCGGGCCACATGAATATGTTTTTCCCGCCAAGATCCCGCGGCCCTCGAATTGTCCCTGCAGACGCCGACGCAATTAGCACGAGCTCTTCCTGGTAGATTTCCACACATTCAATATCTGCGTGCTCAGGGCTCATAGCAATGATCGCGCCATCCAGCTTAAGGTCAACCACATCATTCACCAACTGTGGCCAGGTTGCCGTACTGAATTCCATTTGCACGGCGGGGTAGTGTTGATGATAAGTGGACAGCAGCTTGGGCAGTCTTCCTGTCGCAGCAGACTCTATTGCACCAATCTTCAATACCCCGCAAGCCACTGATGCAGGGTCAAGCGCTCTTCGAGATTCCTGGCACAATGACAAGATTTTATTTGTGTATTCTAGAAACAATCGTCCGGAAGGGCTGATAACAAGCCCTCGGCCCTTTCGTATAAATAAGGAAGCGCCAAGCTCCTTCTCTAGCGCTTTTATTCTGTTTGTTATGTTTGACGGAACGCAATGCAACAGTTCGGAGGCCCGAATGATACTGCCTTGATCGGCAACCACCTTGAACATAGTCAGTTGTGAGAGTTCCATTCCATTGCTCACTAAAAGTGAATGATGGGCTCAGTATAAGTTACTTGTTGCAAGCTAATCAATAAATTATGTTATTAGCCCTGAACCCAAATGCTGGTCGGATATATTATATGGATTTTGAATACGCTGTGATTGCATTAGGGTTTTTTGCTTTTTGCGGCGGGTTAATAGACGCTGCGGTTGGCGGCGGAGGGCTTGTACAATTGCCAGCGCTGCTGCACGCCTTACCTCAGTACAGTCTCGCCACGGTGTTTGGAACAAATAAACTTGCTGTATTGGCAGGGAATTGTTCCTCTATATTTAGCTACCTGAAAAGAATAAAGATCATATGGAAATTAATGCTTCCCACCATGGTCTCGGCTTTTATTTTTGCGTTTGTTGGGGCCATGTCCGTCTCTATTATCCCTAAAAGGTTGATGGAGTACGTTGTGTTCTTTCTTTTGATAGCTATGGCAGGCTACACGTTTATCAAGAAAGATTTAGGATTGGCGAGCTCACACAAGCACTGCGGCACCAGGGAAGTTTTGTTGGGCATTTTCTTCGGTGGTGTAATTGGTTTCTATGACGGCGTGTTTGGGCCCGGTAGCGGCAGTCTATTACTCTTTGTATTCGTCAAATATTTCGGTTTTGATTTTCTAAACGCCTCAGCTTCTGCAAAACTGGTTAACTTAGGCACGTTCAGCGCGGCCCTTATATTTTTTGTGCCGTCCGGCAACGTGTTGTGGGCGATAGGTGGAGTGGTTGCCCTGTGTAATATTGCAGGTTCCCTGACCGGGGTTTTCCTGGCGCTAAGATATGGCAGCAGGTTTATCAGGGTGTTTTTTTTGATTCTGCTGATATTTTTAATAGGAAGAATGGGGCTGGCTCTCGGTTCGTAGTCCGTTGCCATCACCTATCCGTTCGGACATACCCCTCGCTCCGCAGCTATATTCTTTGGTTGCAAATCCCCAATAAAGTTTGTTGTTTGTTTAGTGCGTGTAGCCCTATTCTTACGGCTATGTCCTGCTCTAAACTATTCGCATTAACTCGCGTGTAGTCCCATTCCTTCAGTCGTTTTCAAAGTTTTGGCAAAGTGCCATAATTTTCCTGCGCGCCTTGATATGCAAAGGCTACATCGTTAAACGAAACAGCTGGCTTACTTCTTCAAGTGTGAGGCGGACACTTGCCCGGCGTTGAGTGTGGTCCTGAAATGCAATACAAAAAGTTGGAAAAGCAGCTCAGGAACACCCCCCTCAATGCATGGGTGAAACCGCTTTTTAACCAGCCCTGTGCCTAACGGTGACAGGGCTTCTTAATGACACTTGTTAAGTGGGAATCTGTAGATGAAAACCAAAATGAAAGCTGTGCTGTTGTCTGTCGGTCTGCTGGCCGGTTCGATGTCCATGGCGCATGCGGCGGATGGAACGGTTACGTTTTTGGGGTCGGTCCATTCGGGCGCTTGCTCTATCAAGCCTGACTCCGTTGATCAAACTGTTCGCCTGGGGGCGATTGCCAAGCATCAGTTGCAATCGGGGGGCAAGTCGGAGGCCCGGCGTGTGCTGATTGAACTGGAAGGTTGCGATCTGACGGGCCTCACTGACAACACCGTCACCACCACCTTCACCGGCGCACCATCCGGCGCTGTACCGGGCGCGATCGGTACGGTCGGCGGTGCTGGCGGCGTGGGCATCATGATGACCCATGGCGGCGCCCCGGTTGAGTTGGGGGTGCCTACCGCCCCGCAAATCATTTCCGCCGGGGATAACACCCTGGAGTTCGGTGCATATGTACAAGGCGCCGCCTCAGCCCCGATCGTGCCTGGCGATTTCAGCGCGGTCACCAATTTCACCTTGGCTTATCAGTAAGTCGTGCCCCCGCCACCCAGTGTGGCGGGGGAGCGCTGACGGGAGATCCAGGTGAAAACATTCATACGTCTGGCTATCGCCTCTTCATTGACGACGTTCATCAGCCCTTGCGTGGTCGCCCAGGCGTCTGCGCAAGGCGATGGGGTCGTGCTGCTGGGAGGGGAAGTGATCGATTCTGCCTGCGGGCTGGAACTGGGCAGTATCGATCAAACCATCGAAATGCCGCCCGAACCGGTTGGCCGGCTCCTGCGCAACACACGGGGCGAAGACCATCCCTTCCAGTTGCGTCTGGTCAATTGCTCGTTGACCCGCCCCGACCCGTTGCGCCCAGGTGAAACCCTGCCGGACTGGGAGCACATGCGCGTGACGTTCGATGGCCCCACCGACAGGGCAGGGCTTTCCTTCGCGGTCTTTGGCGAGTCGCAGGGGGTTGCCCTGCACATCGTGGACGCTGCCGGCGAGGAAAGCCGTCCGGGGCAACGCATGGCACCGGTGCCACTGGCGGAGGGCGACATGACACTCAACTACCGGTTTTTCCTGGTCGGCAACGGCTTGCCATTGGCGGTTGGGGCTCACAGTGCCGCGGTGCGGTTCAAGTTGGAATACTTTTGAACAGTGATGGACAGGCTTGCATGTTGAATACGTCGAAAATCAAAAATACGTTCCGTCCCGGACTGTTGGGCGGGTTGATGTCATTGGCGGGCACTGCAATGGGCGCCGCAGATATCGAGTTCAATACCGACGTTCTTGATCTGAGTGATCGCACTAATATTGACTTGTCTCAATTTGCACGCAGCGGGTTCATTCTGCCTGGCACTTATTCGATGGCGGTGCAGCTGAACGCCCAATCTATTCCTGAGCAATCGGTAGCGTTCTATCCCCCCGATAACGATCCCAAGGGCAGCCAGGCCTGCTTGTCGCACAGTCTTGTCGAGCAACTGGGCCTGAAAGCGGCGGATGCCGGCAAACTGACCTGGTGGAGGGACGGCGAATGCCTGGATATCACCAGCCTGCCGGGCATGGAAGTCAGTGGCGACCTGGCCACCTCGAGCCTGAGCATTAACCTGCCCCAGGCTTACCTTGAGTACAACGCCATCAATTGGGACCCGCCTTCGCGCTGGGACGAGGGGGTGCCGGGGCTACTGGTGGACTACAGCCTGACGGCGCAGTCCAACTACCAGAAGAATGACGGCCAGCGCAAAAATCTCAGCGGCAACGGCACCGTCGGGGCCAATGCCGGCGCCTGGCGCATAAGGGCCGATTGGCAGGGGCGGGTGGAGAGTGGCCGGCAAGAGGCGGCCGGGCCGCAGAAGCTGGAGTGGAGCCGCTACTACGCGTATCGCGCCATTCCGGCGCTGCAGGCGCGCCTGGTGGTGGGTGAGAGCTACCTGTATTCGGACCTGTTCGACAGCTTCCGCTTCACCGGCGCCTCGCTTAACTCGGATCAAAGCCAGCTGCCACCCAACTTGCGCGGTTACGCGCCGGAAGTGGTCGGGGTGGCCAAGACCAATGCAAAGGTCATCATCAGCCAGCAGGGGCGTGTGCTCTACGAGACGCTGGTCGCGGCCGGTCCTTTTCGCATTCAGGACCTTAATGATGCGGTGACCGGCAAGCTGGATGTGCGCGTGGAAGAACAGGACGGTTCGGTCCATACCTTCCAACTCAACACGGCCGGTGTGCCGTACCTGACGCGTCCAGGCCAGGTCCGCTACAAGCTGGCGAGCGGGCGACCTTCCAATCTGCAGAACGGCTCCGATGGAAACGTCTTCGGGACCGGAGAGTTTTCCTGGGGCGTGAGCAATGGCTGGTCGTTGTTCGGTGGGGGGATCACCGATAACAACTATCGGGCGTTATCCGTGGGCGCGGGCCGCGACTTGCTGGCGTTCGGCGCCGTCTCGCTGGATGTCACGCAGTCCCATGCCAGCGTGTGGAACGAGACGCTCTCGGGTAAATCCTACCGCCTTCAATATTCCAAGAATTTCGAACAGTACGACAGCCAGGTGACATTCGCCGGCTACCGCTTTTCCGAGAAGAACTTCCTGAGCATGAGTGAATACCTGGACGCCCGGTATTACGGGTTGAACGGCGAACTCGGCGGGCGTGGCGATTATCGGGACCCCAATGAGGGGTGGAAGCCTATCGGCGGCAGCAAGGCGCTGTATACGGTGACGGTCAACAAGCAGTTTCGTGACCTGGGCGCCACCGTCTACGCCAGTTACAACAAGCAAACCTACTGGGACCGGCCGGACACGCAGCGCTGGAACCTGTCGCTGTCGCGCTACTTCAATGTGGGCACGGTCAAGAACATGAGCCTGTCCCTGAACATGTACCGCACTCAGGAATATAACTATAAGGATAACGGCATGGCGCTGACGGTCAGCCTGCCGTTGGGGCGTACCGGCACACTCTCGATGGATGCCAGTCGAGGCGCCGGCAACAACAATATTGCCACGCGCTACAGCGATCGCCTCGATGAGCGCAACAGCTACCAGCTCAGCGCGAGCGATACGTCTGCCAGCGGTTACCTGAGCCATATGGGCGATCACGCTGATGTCGATCTAAGCGCCAGCCGGCAGCAGGGCGGTTCCAGCAGCCTCAGTGTCTCTGCGCGCGGCGGTGCCACGCTCACGGCCCACGGTGCCGCGCTCCATCGAACCACCAGCACCGGCGGCACCCGCCTGATGGTCGACACCACCGGGGTGCCCGATGTGCCCGTACGCGGTTATGGCGCGCCGACCCGCAGCAATGCCTTCGGCAAGGCCGTGATCTCGGATATCAGCAGTTACCAGCGTACCGCCGCCAGCGTCGATCTGGAGCGCTTGCCGAGCAACGTCGAAGCCACTCAATCGGTCACCCAATTGACGCTCACCGAAGGGGCGATCGGTTATCGCTCGCTGGACGTGATTGCCGGCGAAAAGGCCATGGCGGTGCTGCGCCTGGCGGATGGCAGTTCGCCGCCCTTCGGCGCGACGGTGAAGAACCTCAAGCAACAAGACACCGGCATTGTGAATGACGGCGGCCACGTCTACCTGAGCGGCATCCAGGCCGGCGAGCAGATGTCCGTCAGTTGGGGCGGCGACGAGCGCTGCCTGCTCACACTGCCCGCCACCTTGCCCGCCGATGGCTTGACCGACGCCCTGCAATTGCGCTGCCAGGTGGTAGCCGCTGACCCAACCTTGCCCGAGCCCGCCGGGCTGACCGGCAAGCCTACCGATACGGAGAACACAGCCTCATGAGACCGACCACACGTTCCACATTCCCGGCCTTCGCGCTGTTGGCCCTGGGCTTGAGCCAGAGCGCCAACGCGGCGGTGGGCCTGGACCGTACCCGAGTGATTTTCGACGGTGGCAAAGACGCCACCAGCGTGAACATCACCAACAACAACACCCAGCTGCCGTACCTGGCCCAGGGCTGGATCGAGGATGAAGCCGGTCAGAAAATCACCACACCGTTGATCGTGCTCCCACCGGTGCAACGCTTGGAGCCGGGCAAACAGAGCCAGGTGAAAGTCCAGGCATTGCCGGCGGCCAAGGCGCTGCCGCAGGATCGGGAGACGGTGTACTACTTCAACCTGCGGGAGATCCCGCCGCGCAGCGATAAGTCCAACACCCTGCAGATTGCCCTGCAAACCCGCATCAAGTTGTTCTACCGACCGCAAGCCATCGCGCCGAGTCAGCAGGACTTGTCCAACCCCTGGCAGGAGAAACTGACCCTGACCCGCGAAGGCGATCAATACCGGGTGAATAACCCGACGCCGTACTACGTGACCCTGGTGGATGCGCGCAGCAGCAAGGACGGTAAAACCGTGCCCGGCTTTACGCCACTGATGGTGCCACCCAAGGGCGTCCTGACCCTGGGGGCCACGGCCAAGGCGCTGGGGACAAGCCCTTATTTGGCCTATGTAAACGATTACGGCGGGCGCCCGGTGCTGGCCTTCAGTTGCACGGGCGACACTTGCAAGGTGAACCCCCAGGCCGCGCCGGCGAATGAGTAATGCTGCTGGAGAACGTCATGAAGTCGCAAAAAGTGAAGGTCCTGGGCGGCCTGTTATGGGTCATGGCGATGGGGGCACAGGCTGCGGATGATGAGGATATCGAAGGCATGAGCGGCATGCTCAATGTGCTCGGCTCCATGCATGAGTCGCCTTGCAGCCTGGAAATGAGCTCCCTGCACCAGACCGTCGATCTGGACGCGGTATCGACTAGCCAGTTGCAACGCCCCGGTGACCAGGCGACCGCCAAGGCCTTTCAGCTGCGGTTCACCGATTGTCTGCGCACCGCCGGCCGCATACGCAATGAGCGTACGGGGAACCTGATCTGGAGCGCCTACCAACCGGTGCTGTCGGTGCTGTTCGAGGCGCCGGCCGATGCCGACGATCCACGGCTGGTCAAAGTGCAGGGCGTCACCGGTATGGGCCTGCAGTTGACCGATGCCCTCGGCCGGGACGTGCAACTGGGCACACGCGGCCAGCCGCTGTTTTTGCCCGTGGGCCGCAATACCCAGACCTGGAATGTGCGGCCCACGCGCACCGCTGCGCCGTTGACCAGCGGGGCATTCGGGGCCGTCGTGGAAGTCAGGCTCAATTATGAATAAGGGTGCAGCGATGGCTAAATCAATCGGTTTGATCGCCGGCGGCGTGTTGCTGGCGGTCAGCCAGGGCGTACAGGCCGAGACCAGCTTGACCATTCGCGCGGTGATCATTGCGCCTCCGCCGTGCGTCATCAACGGTGGCAGCACCCTCGATGTGCCGTTTGGCAATGACCTGCAGACGTCACGGGTCGACGGGGTCAACTACCGTCGCGGTGTGCCGTATACCGTCACCTGTGATTCGCCGTTCAGCAATGCGCTGACCCTGGAACTCAAGGGCACGGTGGCGTCGTTTGACAATCGCGTGCTCTCGACCCGCAAGGCCGATTTTGGGGTCAGGCTGTTTGTGAATGGCGCTGACTGGCCGTTGAACACGGCGGTGAATTTTACCTACCCCAATTTCCCTGTGGTGCAGGCGGTGCCGGTCAAGCGTGCGGGCAGCACGCTGACCGGCGGGGCCTTCGACGCGACCGCGACCCTGGTGGTCGATTACCAATGATGGCTACCGATAAAACGGCTACGGATAACAAGAGGAACGACCCATGACAGCTTGGCAGCCGCGAGCGTTGCTCGCCCTGTGGGCCATCGGCCTGTGCAGTGGCGCGTCGGCCAACGTGACGTTCAGCGGCACGTTGAATGAGCCGCCGCCCTGCACCATCGACGCGGGCAACACCATTGAAGTCGACTTTGGCGATGTCGGGGTGAAGCGCGTCGACGGCGTGAGATATCGCAGGGGCGTCGGCTACGCGATCAACTGCGGCACCGACACGCTGCCGTGGGCGCTGAAACTGAGCGTCAACGGCACCCCCACGGCGTTTGATGGTGCAGCGGTGCAGACCAGTGTGCCTGCGCTGGGCATTCGGGTTTTTCAGAATAACCTGCCATTTTCACTCAATACGCCGCTGGATATCACCCTGTCGTCACCGCCGACATTGGAGGTGGTGCCGGTGCAACAGCCCGGCGCAACACTGCCTCCCGCCAGTTTCACGGCGGTGGCCACGTTGTTGGCCGAATACCAGTAGGAGCTGAATCGATGCGATATCAAAGGGTTCACAAGCACGGCCTGGCACTCTTGCTCATCTGCGGCCTGATCCCCATGGGGCACGCGGCGGACAATCTGCGTTTCAAAGGCAACCTGGTCGAAGAGGCGTGCACCCTGCGCCCTGGCGACGAGGCAATTACGCTGGAACTCTGGGACCTGACCAGCAAACACCTCTATATCAACACGCGCTCGGTGGGTAAGCGTTTCAAGCTGCACCTGGAAGACTGTGACACCACGATCGGCAACTCGGTGACCATCACCTTCGGTGGAGTCGAAAACCGCGAGCTTCCCGGCTTGCTCGCGCTGGACGGTGGCAGCGGCGCCTCTGGCATTGGCGTCGGCATCGAGACGCTGAGCGATAAACCCTTGCCCTTGAATGCCGTCAGCGACAGACAGGTTTTGAGCGACGGCAGCAATGCCATCGAGCTCAAGGCCTATGTGCAAGGCGAGCCGAGAGCCCTCCAGAATCAAACCATCGGGCACGGTGCGTACACGGTGACCTCAACTTTTACGCTGGACTATCCATAGGCTGTGGCCGGGTAGAGCAGAGCAGCGAGAGATCAAAATGAAACGACTGTTTGGCGCGATGGCGCTTCTTGTGTTGACTGGCGTTACGACGACCGCGCAGGCTGTTGACTGTCGGGTTAATGGAGGTGGCTGGCAAACCGGAAATCCAAATTTGAGTGTGCCCGTTACCGTTCGTTTGACGGAAGATCGGACGAGAATCCTGATGGAAGGTGCGCGGCTTGAATGTAGATTTTCACCTGGCTCCCAGAGCCCGTCCTGGTGGATTGATTATTGGAGAACGGGCAACGCTGCAGGAACCGCCTGGACGCCTGGCCCCAAATTCAGCGATGAAGGCACGGGTTTACGAATAAACGGGGCACACCTAAATACGCCAGTCCCGAATGCAATACTTATCGCCACATTGCCTGACAACCTGGCAAGTTACCCTATTGATGTCATTCCCTATATTTTGATGCGTAACTCTCCGACGAAGCCCATCAATGTTCAAAGGGGAGATAATCTTGGTGTGTTACGTCTCACCAGTTCGAATAACTTCGACGGCAGCCGGCCGCAACTCACTGTCACCTACACCGCCAACAACAACTTCACCGTTTCCCCGTCTACCTGCACGATCAATAACAACAATCCCATCGAAATCAACTTCGGCAACGTGCACCAGCGCGCCATCGGCACCGACCCGCTGACATCGTCCATCGTCAGCAACCGCAGGCTCACCTATTCATGCCCGGATGGCGGGATCAATTCACCCATCACCATCACTTACAAAGGCACCGGCACCGGGTTCGATTCGCGCTTACTGATGATGACCAATGCCGACGTGGGCACGGCCCTCGTTCGTGGAGGGGCGGCGGTGCCCGTGAACGGTTCGTTCCTGACCCAAATCACCAACAGTACGGGCGGGGACGACGTGACGTTTTCCCTGGTACGTCGAGCGGGTTCATTGCCGGCCGCCGGCCCCATCAGCGGCAGCGGGGTACTGGTGATGGGCGTGCCATGAACACAGCGTGATACCCAAAGCTCACCGCCTGCCCATAGAATGCCGGTTCCACTTCCTCTGGCATTCGGGGCACTCATGCACATTTCTTCCGGCCGCTGGGTCTACGGTTTTTTCCTGACCCTGTTGACCGCGCTGCTCTGGGGCATTCTGCCGATCAAGCTCAAACAGGTATTGCAGGTGATGGACCCGATCACCGTCACCTGGTTTCGCCTGGTGGTGGCCGGCAGTTGCTTGTTTATTTATCTTGCGGCGACCAGGCGTTTGCCCAGCCGCAAGGTGCTCGGCCCCAAGGGCGGCTGGCTGGTGGCGATGGCGGTGTGTGGGCTGGTCGGCAACTACGTGTTGTATCTGGTCGGCCTGAAAATGCTCAGCCCCGGTACCGCGCAACTGGTGGTGCAGATGGGGCCGATTTTTCTGATGGTTGCCAGTGTATTTGTGTTCAAGGAGCGTTTCAGCCTGGGGCAGGGCGCGGGGCTGGTGATATTGATCGTTGGCTTCGGGCTGTTCTTCAACCAGCGCCTGCTGGAACTGCTCACCTCGATGGGCAGCTACACCGCCGGGGTATTGACCGTCCTGCTGGCGACCAGCATCTGGGTGTTTTACGCCCTGGGCCAGAAGCAGTTGTTGACCGTGTGGAATTCGCTGCAGGTGATGATGGTGATCTACCTGTCGTGCGCCGTGTTGCTCACACCCTGGGCGCACCCGCTGGAGGCGCTGCAACTGAGCCCGCTGCAGGGCTGGCTGCTGCTGGCGTGTTGCATGAACACCCTGGTGGCGTACGGCGCGTTTGCCGAGGCGCTGGCCCACTGGGAGGCCTCGCGGGTCAGCGCGACCCTGGCGCTGACACCGCTGGTGACCTTTGTGGCGGTGGCGTTGGCGGCGTGGCTGTGGCCGGATTTCGTGCAGGCCGAAGCGATCAATGCCTTGGGATATTTTGGCGCTCTGGTGGTGGTGATCGGCTCGGCGATGGTGGCGTTGGCGCCGTCATTGATGGCCGGGCTCAGGGCCCGGCGATTGCGCATGGCTTCATGAGTATTTGAGCGGTACGCCGATCCAAATGTGGGAGGGGGCTTGCCCCCGATGGCGGCCTGACAGCCGACCGTGATGTTGGATCAGAGCGAGTACATATCCGTTGCTGCGGTAAGGGCGGCTGGCGGTTCCGCTCTTACAGCCAGCCCTTTCAAGGTCTTTTGATTTTAGCGGCCTTGAGCACCCGATCCGTCGACACATGGGCATTCGCGGCTTTGCCTTCCAGCCATTCCTTGGGTTTAGGCACCTTCGGCCCCCGTTTGCTCTTGACGACCGCTTTGGGCTGGATATTTCGAGCAAGTGCAAGCAGGTACTGGGCCAATCCCTCTGCGGGGATAGGGATGGATAAATATTCTGGCAAAGCTATTTGCATTCCCTCGTAACCGCTGCGTACCTGCACCGTCAGGTGGAAAATCGATGCCTCCCAATCGTCGGGCAAAGTCTGGCGATGAGCCTGCTCGACGCTGCGTTTGAGCACGGCCAGAACGTTGTAAGCCAACACGGCTGATGCAAATCCCAACAGGGCTGCTTTAGGGTTGCCCAAGGTTTCGATTTCACTGTCCAACACCGCTTCCAGGCGCTGGAACATCCCTTCAATGCTCCAGCGACGGCGGTACAAATCGGCGATTTGCTCAGCACTGATAGAGTCGGGCAAGTTGCTCCAGAACAGCAGCGTGGTGTCGCCGGATTCGGTGGGGTTTTGCAGGCTCAGTTCGACTCGCCGCCACTGGCGTCCACCTTTTACTTCGATGATTTGCTCACGCACGCTGCCTGCCGCGACCGCAATAGGCAGCTGCCAGTCGCTTTCCTTAAGCAGGCGTGGATGTTTGCTCTGTTCGCGAATGATGAACGAGGCCCCGGTATCTTCGCAGGCCTCCATGACTGGGAGCGTGCAGTAGAGTCGATCAGCCATCCACAGTTGCCCCGCGTTGGCCTTTTCCAGCAACGGCAGCACGCTGACGCGTTCGCTGGCATAGGCATCTTCACAAGGCTGAAGATCAACGACCTGGTCCAGATCGGGGTCGTAAACCACAACGGAAAAACCAGGCCGGGCGGCGCCTCGTTCACGGCGCAAAGCGCCCAGACGCTTTTCGCTGGAAGGCAGGTGGTTACCGTCAACGACCCGTAGTTGCCAGCCAGGCAAAATGGCTGTGTGCCCCAGTTCTTTTATCGTCGGTGCCAAACGCTCTGCGCTACCGGTAACCAGGGCGCGCAGTAGCGCAGGCTCTGTACGACTGACCTTGTCATACAGCGCCGCCAAGCTGACAGGAAGATCTTCCATCTGTCGCGCGGCGGCATGCAGCGAAGGTCGCAAACCCAATGAAACAAGGGACATCAGTTCAACGATGGTTGAAAACAAAAGCTCTCGTGGGTACTGCCGCTGACGGTGCTCTTCGAACACCTGGTCGACCCACTCAGCAGGAACAGCCTGCTCCAATACCACTCTGGTCATGACACTGGTCGGTGCTTTTTTCTCAAACCGCGCTAGAACCTCTGCCCACATCGCTTTCGTCACCCTGATCGGAGTTTTGCGGGATTTTATCAAAGACCTTGAAAGGGCTGGCTCTTACAGCGGGTCACTTTTGGAAGGACCCAAAAGTAACCAAAAGGTCCTCGCCCCACCACTCGGCACCTCGCCTAGGCTCGGTGTGCCCGTAATCCGACAGTGATTTGGGGGGGCCGCCGCCACGCGCCATCCATGGCGCGGGGCGGCTAAACCGGCATCCCTGCCGGTTTACCCCCCAAATCACTGTCGAATTCCGGCCAGCGTGGTTTAACGGGGCGCCTAAGAGCAAGATCAAGAGCGGCTCGCTTCGCATCGTGGTTAGCGTAGGCTGCTGCTACCAAGTTGTGTAGATACCTATGCTCCGATAGCGGTGGGTTAGTGTGCGCATTGGCAACTGAACCACCGCCATCGGGGGCAAGCCCCCTCCCACATTTTGGTTGCGGGGCGTCAGTTAGAGAGGCTTCGGCTGTCGAGCCGCCATGGGAGCAAGCCCCTCCCACATTTGCCTTTGGCGCTTAATGCCCGGCTTCCAACATATTCTCCGGGCGTACCCACTGGTCGAACTGCTCATCGGTCAGATAGCCCAGCGCCAGCGCCGCTTCGCGCAATGTCAGCCCTTCGGCATAGGCCTTCTTGGCGATCTGCGCGGATTTGTCATAGCCGATATGCGGGTTCAGCGCGGTCACCAGCATCAGCCCGCGTTCCAGGTGTTCGGCCATCTGTTCGGCGTCTGGCTCTAGGCCGGCGATGCAGTGTTCCTGGAAGTTGTTGCAGCCATCGGCCAGCAGGCGGATCGATTCCAGCAGGTTGTGGATGATCACCGGTTTGTAGACGTTCAACTGCAGGTGCCCTTGGCTTGCGGCGATGCCGATGGTCACGTCATTGCCCAGCACCTGGCAGGCCAGCATCGACAGCGCTTCGCACTGGGTGGGGTTGACCTTGCCGGGCATGATCGAGCTGCCCGGTTCGTTGGCTGGCAATTTGACTTCGGCCAGCCCGGCGCGAGGGCCGGAGCCCAGCAGGCGCAGATCGTTGGCGAGTTTCATCAGCGCCACGGCGAGGGTTTTCAGCGCGCCGTGCAAGGTCACCAGCGGCTCATGGCCGGAGAGGGCGGCGAATTTGTTCGGTGCTGTGACGAACGGCAAGCCCGACAACGCCGCCAGCTCGGCGGCAATCGCCTCGCCAAAGCCGTGGGGCGAATTGAGCCCGGTGCCGACGGCGGTGCCGCCCTGGGCCAGCTCGCACACGGCGGGCAGGGCGCTGCGGATGGCGCGTTCGGCGTAGTCCAACTGCGCGATAAACGCCGAGACTTCCTGACCGAAAGTGATCGGCGTTGCGTCCATCATGTGGGTGCGGCCGGTCTTGACCAGCTTCATATGCCGCGCCGCCAGTTCCGCCAGGCCGCCGGACAACACCGTGATGGCCGGCAGCAATTGCTCGTGAACCGCCTTGACGGTGGCGATGCTCATGGCCGTTGGGAAGCAGTCATTGGAGCTCTGCGAGCGGTTCACATGGTCGTTGGGGTGCACCGGGCTTTTGCCGCCGCGGTTGTTGCCGGCCAGTTCATTGGCGCGACCGGCGATCACTTCGTTGGCGTTCATGTTGCTCTGGGTGCCGCTGCCGGTCTGCCACACCACCAGTGGGAACTGGTCGTCGTGCTGGCCGTCCAGCACTTCGTCGGCGGCCTGTTCGATCAGGCGGGCGATGTCGGCGGGCAAGTCGCCGTTACGGTCGTTGACCCGTGCAGCCGCCTTCTTGATCAGGGCCAGGGCATGCAGCACCGCCAGCGGCATGCGCTGTTCGCCGATGGCGAAGTTCACCAGCGAACGTTGGGTCTGGGCGCCCCAGTAAGCGTCATCCGGGACGTGGACGTCTCCCAGGCTGTCAGTTTCGATACGGCTCATCGGGCACACTCCTTCAGGTTCGTTTGCGCAGTTTAGGCTGTGATCGGCCCAGGGGGTTCCAAAAAACACGCTTCATCGGATTTGCCCCCCGCAAAACCAGGCCCGACAAGGCCTGGGGTTGAGCCGCGAGGTTTTTTAGGCGCAGAATGGTCGCCCTTGGGGTTTTACCTCGCCTGCTAGAAAGGAAACTCGATGACTCGTCTTCGTGCCATCTGTACCGCGGTTGCTCTGGTTTGCGCCAGCGGCCAGGTTTTTGCCGATACCGCCAGCCACAACGCCAGTGCCGAAGCCTTCCTTACCCTGGCCCACGCTGACAAGCTGGGTACCCCGGTATACATGCAAGTGCAACAAATGTTCGCCCAGCGTTTCGAACAGACCAAGGCGCCTGCCGCCAAGCAGTCGGTCCTCGACAGCTACCAGGCCAAGGCCAATGCCGCCCTGGACCAGGCTATCGGCTGGCCGAAGCTGAAGCCGGACATGGTCAAGCTCTACACCACCAACTTCAGCGAATCGGAGCTCAAGGACCTGGTTGCCTTCTACCAGTCGCCACTGGGCAAGAAAGTCCTGGAAAAAATGCCGCAACTGACCCAGCAATCGGCCCAGATGACCCAGGCCAAGCTGGAAAGCGCCGTGCCGGTGGTGAACAAGCTGTTGGAAGACATGACCAACGAGCTGACGCCCAAAGCCGCCGCACCGGCCAAGAAGAAGTAAGCAGGATGACCATGCAACAGCGTATCGAAACGGCACTCGCCGCCCTGAACCCGCAACACTTGAGTGTGCTGGATGAGAGCCACATGCACAGCCGTGGGTTGCAGACCCACTTCAAGGCCGTGCTGGTCAGCCAGCAATTCGAGGGGCTCAACCGCGTCAAGCGCCACCAGAAGGTCTACGCCAGCCTGGGTGACCTGATGAACGAGTTTCATGCGCTGGCGCTGCATACCTACACGCCTGAAGAATGGGCGAACATCGACGCAGCGCCGGCTTCGCCGACCTGCGCCGGCGGGCATTGAGCGCAGCCTCGACCCGCGCGAGCGGGTCGGGGCGATGCCAGTACCCGGATACATAAAACATCCTCCAGCACCACCTTGCTCCACCCCCGCATCCCTAGGCTTTCAGGACTACTTATTCAGCAATAAGGTCTTGAGGTCATGCCTGATTCCATCCATCGAAACACGCCGTCCCTGGCCGCAGTCGACCCGCGTGGGTTAATTGTTCGTAACATCAACTACCACCGCGCAAGTCCAGAGGTTGAACCGCAGGTGCGCGTTCATCGTCAGGTGTTTGGCAGTACGGGCTTGATGATTGAACAATGGGACCCGCGTTTGTTGCAGTTGGCCCGCGTACAGCCGGACACTGCGCCCAACCAACGCACGGTCTATAGCCTTGGCGGACAAGCGTTGCGCACCGACAGCGTGGATGCCGGCTGGCGGCTGACGCTGATGGGGGAGGCCGGGCATTTACTGGAAGAATGGGATGGGCGGAGCGCGCACCAGGCTCATCGCTACGACCAGTATCTGCGTCTGGTCGCCGTGTTCGAGCAGGCGGCCAGTGACGAGCAAGCGCGGTGCGTCGAGCGTCTTGCCTATGCTTTATCCTCGGCTGAAGAGGCCGCACGCAACCGCTGTGGCCGGGTGATTCGCCACGATGACGGCGGCGGCTCGTTGTTCCACGAGGCGTATGGGCTGCACGCGCAGGTTGCGCAGCAAACCCGACGCTTCCGGCTGGCGGGTGCCGCGCTGGATTGGCCGCAGCCCGATGCACAACGCGAGCAGCGCCTGGAGCCCGAGACGTTCCAGACATCCGTGGGGTTTAACGCCCTGGGTGAGCGGTTGCATCACACGGACGCCAAGGGCAATCGCTTCGACTACGCCTACGGCATTGACGGCCAACCGGCGAGTATCGCTGTGACGCCCAGCGGCGGCGTGCGTACGCAGGTGCTGGGCGAGCGCCGCTACAACGCCGCCGGCCAGGTGCTTGGCGAGCGCGCCGGCAATGGCGTTGTGCGGGCCATGCACTACCGTGAGTTCGATGGTCGCTTGCGGCAAATGACTGCCCATCTGCCCGCACAACCGGGCGCGGCGCTGCAAGACCTGCGCTACGCCTATGACGGCGTTGGCAACGTCGTGCGGATCGACGACCTTGCCCAGCCGACGCAATGGTCCAGCAACACCCAAGTCGGTTCGGCCAGCCTTTATGAGTACGACACGTTGTCGCAACTGACCAAGGCCACCGGCCGCGAAACCGCCGGTAACCCGGAAGGTTCGGCGTTACCGGCCAGGGTAGCGTTTGGCTCGACTGACGACAGTGTATGGCGTCGCTACACCCAGCGGTTCAGCTATGACGCCGCCGGCAACGTGCTCACGTTGCAACATGTGTCCAGCAGCGGCACGGGCTTCACGCGGCAGATGAGCGTGGCCGCAGGCAGCAATCATTTTCTGCCCCAGGCCGATGGCAACAGCGCGCCGGGGTTGGGCCAGGGCTTTGACCACAACGGCAACCTGCAGGCGTTGGCAGGCGACCATCCGATGGGCTGGGATGTGCGCAATCAACTGGTGCGCCTTACGCAGGTACGGCGTGCGGGCGGCAACGACGATGAAGAACGCTACGCCTATGATGCTACCGGCCAGCGCATCCTCAAACGCCGGGTCGCCCAGGCCCGGGGCGTGATGCACACCGCCGAGGTGCGCTACTTGCCAGGACTGGAAATTCGCCATGACAGCGCAACGGGGGAGCAACTGAATGTCCTCAACCTCGATGCCGGAACCACCACCGTCCGTGTCCTGCTTTGGGATCGCCACCCTTCGGGAGGGCGCCAGGACGCGCAGATCCGTTACGGCTTGTCGGACCACTTGGGCAGCAGCACCCTGGAACTGGGCGAGCAGGCGCAACTACTCAGCCAGGAAAGTTATTACCCCTATGGTGGGACCGCGTGGTGGGCGGCGAAAAACGCCAGCGAGGTGAGCTACCGGTTCATCCGTTATTCAGGCAAGGAGCGCGATGCCAGCGGGCTGTCTTACTACGGCTACAGGTACTACGCACCGTGGTTATGCCGCTGGATCAGCCCGGACCCGACCGGCGATGCCGATGGCTTGAACCTGTACGCGATGGTTGGCGGTAACCCGGTCACCAGGGACGATGCGCAAGGGCTGGCCGCAACCCCGGCTTTGGAGGCGCCCCGGGACAAACAAATACGCAGGCTTTCCATCAGCCGCAGGCTGGCGAATATAGGGTGGATTATGCGCTCGAGGATACAAGCGGCCTCGTCGGCCGCGATTCGCGATGGTTTATCCACCTATATCGCCAATGCCGTCGCGACGGGTGTCGAGCTGGCGGTATTCAGCACCCTCCAGCCCACGCCGGAACGCAATCAGGCCTTGCGCTATAGCGTCGCCGCGCTGGATGCCCTGGCCACGTTCCATATGAGCACCGGTATCGTCGGTAACTGGACCCGCATGGCGCCACAGATCGGTGCTATTTCGGCAAGCCTCGTGGGCGTTGCTTACGCCGTCCAGGTTGACACGCTGAGCGTTCAAGCCGAGGAGCAGTGGGACCCCGTAGCGGTGCAACGGTTGAGCGGGCATGTTCGCTCGCTCTCCAGGGAACTGGTGCAGCAGATCATGCGTGGTCACGGTACCGGGTCATCCTGGGGCAGCACGCCCCTGCGGGCCAGGCTCGGCCGCACCGCCGGCGCGACTGCGGCGTACGCGGTCGCCACCGTCGCCAACGCGGTGTACGGCGGCGAAGTGCCTGCGCTGATGCAACCCAATGTGTCACCCGCAGTTGAAGCCTACGACGGGGCGATGGGAGCGATGATTCGTAGCGGCCACTCCACGGCCGTCCACGATGCCCATGGCCTGACCGTGCAGACGCCGGACCCTGCGGCGCTGATGCACGGCGGGCTGAGCAGAATGTTCAATCAGGTGTGGACGTACTGGGCCGCGACCGGGATTGAGGCATTGGCCGTTGCGCTGACGGGCCAGCCCCAGGCTGCGCAAAGCGGGAGCGCTCGCACGATAGTGAGGGTGGCCCGCGGCCTGATGGCAGCACTGACCGAATGGCGCGGCTTTTTCGTAGTGTATGCCAGGCGCGGGTACACAAGCCTAGCCTCGAACTGGAGCGCAGCCCGGCGATCCTGACAAGTACAAGGATGGGCCGTCGCGGCGGCCCATGTTTGCGTGTTACCAAAAGTTGTTTACATATCGACAGCCCTTAGGGGTTGTCAGTCAGTGCCTGGGCGGGGTGCAGCTCGTCGTAGGTGTCGTTTTCGTCCTCATTGACGGTGTACCAGGCCCAATAGGTGGTACGCCGCATGAATCCTCCTGCGGTGAGTGTCTGTGTCGGGCGACCGAGGGGGTCATACAATTGCCGGTCGCTGTGGCCCAGCTCGCGCATGGAGTGATCGTTGACGTAGGCGTGGCTGTTGGCGAAGTAGGCGCGGTAGAGGCGTATGACCAAGCCCTTGTTGTTGTATTCGACACGCTCGCTGACGCGCCATCGGGGGTCGGCATGCACTTGGCGCAGCTGCTGCTTCAAGATGCCGGATGCATCCGCCAGCTTGTCGACCAACAGGTCGCCCTTCTCGTCGACCGCATGGGCCGGGCCTGGTTCGGTCTTCTGCTTGGTCTGCAATGAACGGCCGAAGCCATCCCAGCAGGTCAAGGTCATGCGCACCTGTCGTTCGGCATCGCCGGGGTAGCGGTCGGCTTGCAGCACAAGCCCATGTACCGGCGTCCGGCTGGCCGTATCGATCAACGCCTTGAGTTGTACTTCGCTGTCGCTGAGCGTTTGACGATCGCCGCTCAGGCGCAATCGCGCGCTCATGCGGATATGCCCGTCGGGAAGCAGGTAGCCTTTGGTAATCCACTCCGGCTTGACCTGGGCCGGGTCGATGCTGCCCATCCAACTGAACGGGGCGTAGCAGTGCGCGCTGGCCATGTCTTGCAACACGCTTTGCGCCTGTTCGATGGCAGACCCAGGCGTTACATGCTTGAGCGGGCGGTAGCTGTCCAGCGCGGCGAAGCCCACCCTGAGGTTTTGTTCATGGCCGTGAAAGCTGCTGGCCAGTAACTGCCCAAAACCGTCATAAAGCGCCTCTTGAACCGTGCCGTTTGGGTCGACGATTTTTGTCGGCAGCAGCAATCGATAGTCGTATTCGGCTACGGTCACGCAATCGTCGGGGGCTTTCACCCGCAGGGTTTGCAGCGTGTAGGCGTCGTATTGAAGGGTCGTTTCGCCGTGGGCCTTGGTGGCCCGCAGCGCCCTCAACCGACAAAACCGGCTGGGCTTGTCATAACGGGGAAAGTAGCGGCAAATCGACCACAGGCGGTTTTGCGCGGGCGGCGCCTCGCCGTCGAACAGAAAAAACATCGCCATGGTGCGATAGCCACTCTCGGTGAGCGTTTGCACCAGGTCCACGGTGGGTTGGTTGGGCATGGCCGGGATGTCGTTGTAAACCTTCAAGGCCTGGTCATCCAGCTCGGCGGTTTCCAGGTAATCGGTCAATGCCTGGGCTGTGGCGACGCCGGGGTCCAGGGTTTTACCCAAGCCACCGGCCTGCCGGTAGCGCTGCACCGACAAGCCGCTCAGTGTGCGCAAGGCCCCTGCGGCCAATGGCCCGTCGCGAGTGTCGATGAACCGTTCATAGGTGATGCGCGCGGGGGCCAGCCCGCCAGTCGCCGGCGCTTTGCCGAGCACCAGGGCGTTGTCTCGTTGGCGGTAGGGCAAGGCCAGGCGCCACTGCTGTGCGCCGTCCAGGTGAATCGGCTGTGCCAGCGTTTCGCTCAGGTAATAAAACTGTTGCGCGCTGTCATGGGTATCGCGCCACCAGCGCTGTTGGTGCTCATTCACCAGCACAGTGGGTGGCGGGTCGCTGGCGGTGGTACGGCGGGCATAATGCAGGGCCACGCTATGCACCAGACAACCATAGGTATCCCAGCGCAGGTTGATCTGGTGCTGGCAGAGGGGGTCGTCTGCCACACCTTCATATTGGTAGCTGATCGACTCCAGGGCTAATGGCAGCAACCGCGCGTAGGACGTATGGGCACTCGCCGGCGCCAGTTCGCGGACCAGATACCGCTGGTGTTTGACCGAGTAGGGCACGGCGTCGTGCGCCGGGTCCGCCGCCATCACCTCGACCCGCAACACACTGCCACTCAGTGCACGCGCCACTTCGCGTGCCAGCGCCGGCGCAGGATCGCTGATCAAGTCGTCGTGATGATCCAGCGGCCCTGCCTGGGCCATCGCCCTGTAGCGGCTTACCAGCGTGCGCCCGAGGGCTTTGGCATGCGGGTCGTGAGGGCTTTGGTCGAGGGTGGGCATGTCAAGGGAGCGCCCGGTATGAAACCAGGTTTTGCTGCGCAAGGGTGCGCTGGAGCCTGGCGGGTTGCGCGCGTCCTTGCGGCGTTCGGTGTCGGTTTGCAGCACCAGCCCGAAGCCACGGAACTCGCGATCCAGGCGGTCGTAATACGCCTGGCGATAGCTCACGCGCTGGGTCAGTTGGTTGCCGGTAATCTCGTCCCATTGGTTTTGTTGGCTGACCAGCAGCAGCGCAAAGGGTAACCGGCTGATCGCAGGCTGACCCGTGGCATGCAGTTCGCGTTTTTCGTCCAGCCACTCCTGAGCACTGCTGCGATAGTTGATCAACGCCTGGGCGCCCATGTTGTTATCGGTGCGCCTGAGGAGCCAGGGCTTGTGGCTGAAAAAGTCATAGCGCCAGTGGATGGAGGTCTGGTGGGCAGCGGTCAGGATCAGGCTCGGACAGCCCAGGCCGAGCACGTCGATAACGCTGACCTGGCAGTGGTCGTCATACTGCACGCCCTCTGGCCATGGGACGTTGATCGCTTGTGTCTCGAAGCCGTTGCCGCCTTTGTTGAGGAAAATACTCAGGTGAGCGGCGCTCAAATACAGCAGGTCTGCCGCGCCACCGCCATTGAGGTCGACGAGCAGTACATGCGCCGCGTTGAACGTTTGATAACGCAACGGCAACGTGGCCAATACGAACCCCTGGCCAAAACGGCCGCGACCCAGGTTCGGCCAACATTTCACTTCGTTATGCCGGATACGCACCAGATGCTGTTGGCCGGTGGCGAGTACATCGCTGAACGCCACCAGTTCGTTGGGCGAGGAGGAAATGACCGGCAAGCCATCGTCGGGCCCGTGCGGCACCTCGGTGGCGGGTGCGAAGCCGGATGCCCGGCGATGTTCATACAGGCGCACGCTACGCGGGCCGATCATCGCAAAATCATGACGGCCTGCCCCCATCAAGTCAGCGAGCGTGCCCTGCGGGTGGAAGAACTCCGACGGGAATGCATCGAACGGCGTATAGGCTGACCAGTTGCGCTGTTCATCCAGGCTGAAAAAACCGTTCATCCCGGGCCCCGCCACCAGCCAGTCCAAACGCCCGTCGCCGGTCACATCGGCCAGCGCCTGGTGGATGGGCCGGGTGCTGTCGGCCACCGGCAGCCGCGTCAACTCCACGGCCGCGCCGTAGGTCACCTCGTTGCTGGTGCGCGGGTGTTGCGGCCTGAGCGGTTCATGGTAATACCAACATTTGTCTGCGCGGTACAACACACCGGGCAGGCCTTCGCCATACAGATCCACCAGTTGATAAAGAGCGCCGCCATGCAGCCTGGGCAATGCAGCGAATGCCTGGTAGCGGCCAGGGTCAACCTTGAGCTGGCTCGACTCATAAAGGCACTCCAGCGGCGGGCGGCTTACGCTATTGCCCGCGCTGTCGAAGGCTTGCTCATGCACCGCGCTCAACAGGCTGACTTGCGAGGAGATGCGGTATTCCAGCAGCAGGCGCTTGACCAGCACCGGGTCGGCGCCCATTTGCGTTTCTTTGGGGAAGTGGTGAAACATCAGGATCTGGCTGCAGCGGCGCAGGGTGCGTAACTCGAAGCCGAAGGCAAAATCCGAGCAAGGGTCGGGCCGTGTCGGCCAGTCCTGGATTTTCAGATACGTCGGGCGCTTATCCAGTTCGAGGGCGCGTTCGCCATAATCGAAGAGCAGTTGAAAGTGCCAGCCCACGTCCGGTTTATCGTCGGTCTGCCAGAGGTAAAGCTGCTCCTGCTCCCTGGCGGTGAAGTTGCCGTAGCAGACGCTTTGCAGGTAATGCTGGGCGCGGCAGTCCCTGGGGTAGCGCGCGGTGTCGGTTTCTTTCGTGTAGTGATAATAAATGTGCTCGCCGTGGGCGTTCAGGCTTTCCTGCAACAACCACTGCGCCACATGGTGCGCCTGGTCTGGATCGGCAATCCGGGCCAGCGCGGTTTTTCCGTAAAGGTGCTGGCTGCCATCGGCACCCTGTATCAACCAGAAGCCAGCCGTGTCGGTTGCCGATTGCCAGTGTTCGATACGGTCGAAGCGGCCCTCGACCCTGGGGAAGTGGCGGGTGACCGTATACGCGATGGGCAGTGGCAAACCATTGAATGCCGCGTGGCTGTTGCTGATGATCGCGCCCTCGGCATCGCGTTCCGGTAGCCAGATTTGCGCGTCGGGGCCCACCAGCACATCGTGCATCGTGTAGCCAGGCACGCCATGAGAGGTGCGCCGGCTGACGGCAGGCTGGGGCACCCCCCAGCCCAGACCGAAGGGGCCGTTACCGGCACCGCTGTGGTAGGTCAGCGACATGGCCGGCGCGTAGCCACGCCCGGGCGAAATCGGCAAGGCAATTTCAAAGCTTGCCGTACCGCTGGAGCCGATATCGCCCCAGCCCTTGCCGGTGCCCTGGATGGCCGCACCGCCTTTGGGCAGGGCCGGGGTATTGACCTGTAGCATGGAAGTGTCGTCGCTCATGCCTGTCCCCCACTGGCAGCGACTGCCCTGGCGGTGTAGCGCAGGTGAATGACAATATCGTTGATGGATTCCAGGACGGCTTTTTGCCGGCTCGGGTTGGGAAATTCCAGGGTCCAGTCGGAGATGGCCCCCGTGTATTCGAACGGCAAGTAACGCTCGTTGCTGTCGAACGTGAGGGTGAACAGGCCGTTGTCATCCAGCCCGGTGGACAGTGCGATTTGCTGATGGGCACGCTGGTCCGTGCGCAGCTCGCCGCTGGACAGTACCATTTGGCTGCGGGTCTGGGTCAGTATCGCCTTGATGTCTTCATAAGGGCCCAGGGTCGCGGGCAACGATACGCTGATGCCTTTGATCCGTCGCAGGACGTGCCCGGGGTAATCCTCTTCAAACAGTGCCGCGGGTAATTTGAAGCACAGCGTGCCTTTAGTGACCAGTTGTTGTTTATGAGCGGTCCACTTCTCTTCAGTCGTGGGAGGCGGCGTCTGAGAGGTGTCGGTTGGTGGGGGGAGAGCTCGCACTCGTGCAGGCGGTGGCGCAGGGAAATGGTCTTGACGATCTCCAGATCCCGCACGTTATGGTTCAAATAGGCCGCGTTCATGTTCAACAGCGACAGCTTCAGGGCTTCACCTGCCAGATAGCCCCGGTAGTTGTTGTTCCAGGCGCCAGGCTGGATAAACGTGCGCGCATAGTCCGCTATCTCGTACTGCCAGCACGCCTGGGCGCTGCGGCACAGGGAAAGGCTAAGGTCATAGACTTGGTAATAGAACGTGCTCAACTGAGCGTTGAGCCAGTCATACAGTTGTGCCTTGGAAAAGCGCTTGGCCAACAATTGATAGTTCGACCAGGCTTGGGCCAGGGAGGTCTGGGCCAGGCGCAATTGCAGGCGCGTGGCTTTTTCCTGCTCGGCATAGGCCTGTAATTGGGCATCGACCTGGGCCAGTTCGAGTCGGGCCTGATCCTGGGCATGGGCCCACTCTTGCGCCCGGCGGTTGAATTGCTCGGAACGATCCAAGTCTGCGGCGGTGCCGCGCAGCGCCGTGGCAACGCCTTGGGCGATGGCTTGGGCAGCATAGAACGGGCCTTCCCAACGCGAGCCGCCGACACTGGTACCGAAGATATTGGGTGCCACCATCGCGACGCCGGCCGCTGCGGCGGCGGCGCAAGCGGCGGTGTCGAACCCGGTGCTGATCAGGTAGAGCAAGCCTGCCTGGGATTCGCCGGGGCTGATGCCTTCGGTGAGCTGGTGTGCGTAGTAGTGCATCCGCGACTCGATCATGCGTCGGCTGGCGTCGAGTGCCTGGCGGTTCCTTGCGTCGATCTGCAACGCCTGGGTTTGCTGGGTCACGACGATATTGGCCAAGTCCCACGCCTGTTGTTGCTGTAACTCCAGGTATTCCGCCTGTTCCTTGCGTTCAACCAGGGTCAGCACCGTACTGCCGAATTGAATCACCGCTTCGGCGGCCGTGAGCGCGTGGCCCGACATGACCTGGAAGCGATAATGGCCGACGTGCGCGTCGACGAACGGCGCGGCACCACTTTCGCCGAAAGCCCCTTGGCCTTGGGCGGCCAGCAGTTTGAGAGGCGACAGCGGCGCCCCGTAGAGCGGCAGGTGCAAGGGTTTACCGGTGATGTCCAGATTGTGCCGCAGATTATGCAGACGGCTTTCGAGCTTGTCCCAGCGCGCCACCAGTTCGGCGTTGAAAGGCAGGCGCAGATTATCGGTGTCCGTGAGCCAAGGCAGTGCATCGCCTTCGACCGACAGGTTGACGTCGATGGTCGGGTTGGTTTGCTCAAGTTTGGCCAGGGCCTGAGAGCCCTGCGTTGCCAGCGCGCCAAGGGTGATTTGCGCCCACGGTTCAGTGGTGGTGACCCTGGGGCGTGGGCCAAGGAAATGCTGGGCTCGGGTGTACCAGAGTTTGGCTTGGGTCAGGCTGTCCGGGGTGAGCTGGCGATAGTCGGCATCGCCGCGATTGAGCAGGATGTCCAGGTAAAACAGGTAGATCGCCTTGCGAAAATGCACGGGTGAGCGTATCGCCAGTTCGTGGGGATCGTGGCTGGTGTACCCGGGCAGCCGTTCTTCACGGGCCAGTTCGCGCAAACCCCAAAAGGCAGGCCGTTTGCTGGACGCCTCGGCGGCACGCCCGGGGTCGAACAGATAGCCGAGCCAGGCTTGCGCTTCGGCATACCGTTGCTCCTGATTCAGGCGATGGGCTATCAGCCAGGGCGCGTACAGGAACAGCTCCCAGAAGTACTTGCCGTTAGCACCTGTGAAGTCGATGCCTTCTGCTGTGCCGCCAGGTGTGAGTGGCGGCTCTTTCCAGGTTTCTGGCGTTAACGAGAACAAATGGTCAAGGCTGACATTGGCCGCCTGGACCAGCTTGGCGGCAATGCAGGTATTCATGCGCAGGGTAGCGGGCATGTCGGCAGGCAGGCTTGCCGAATTGTTGGAAAAGTCGATGAATTCAGCGGTGCCGAGTGTGCCCGATTCGCGTCTTTTGATCGTCGGCGCCAGTTGCGGGTTGAGCGCGGGGTCAGAAACTGGTGTTGTCAGCTTGAGGGTTGCCGTATTCAACGCATAGCCGAGGATTTTCGTGCCGTCTTCGCCAGGCTCAAGCGTCACCACCCCATGTATCAGGGTGAAGCCGGACTTCATCTGCTCCTGCGTCACCGGAATGCGCGCCGTGACCCGATGCCCGACGGGCAATTCGGGGCTTGATCCGGTCAGGCTTTCGTGAGCTGTGTCCTGAAAGTTGATGATGCGATGAGAGTTGGCATTGATGGTTTCGGTGAATGGGTAGTCTTTGAAATTCGCACTCATGATGACGTGTTTATAGGCACGTAATTTGGGCGGGGTAACCCTTGCCCTTTTCATTATCAGTGCGTTTTGTGAATGCAGCTTGTTTTTTTTATCTTCTTGACTGGTATAAATGCCATAACGGTTGAGGATGACATGGAAATCTTTATGTGTGTATAAGTTTACGAAGGCGTTTTTGTCGATGAAATTACCTTCCAATAAGAGGGTGTTTGAGTTCTGCGGGTCTGTTGTATGGGTAAACAGTGCGCCGCTAATATTATTTACAGCGTTAGGAAATTCTTCATGGGTGGTCGAATTTTTTAAATATAGTGCGTAGTAGTCAGTTTTCAGCGGTGTTGAGGAATCGGTGATGATAGAGCCCTTGCTCAGTTTAAGTTGAGTCGCTTTGGGGTCATCCAGTGCATCATTGGTTATCAGCGTGATAGTTGCGCCCTGCTGTTTAGTCAAGGTGACGCTGTACGGCTCTTGGAAACGGCCACTGAGAGTAGAAGAAAACACAAGTTCTTGGGTGTTTGAATCGAAGGAGACATTAGTATCGTCGGTGTTTTTTATTTTTTTCTGGTTCGTTTCGAAATTCCAATGTTCTTTGTTTTCAAAAATCATTTGCGACGCGATAGCAATCGTGTGCTCGGTTGGCGGCGCTATTTTGAACTGCAAGTTGCCTTGGTTCTTGCTTGCGAAGAGCGTGAGAAATTGCCTGGCCCTGTCAGGCAGCAATTCGCTGTAATACCCGTTAGTGCTGTGCGCCTCGCCCTTGAGTATGGCCTGTACTTTGGTCTTCTGGGACGGATCGAAGGGTTCCAGCAGCCGGTTTATTTCTTCGGCCACCTCTGAGCCGGGCAGCACGCTATAGCGTTCGGGGCTGCCGCCATCGGCGACGGTGGTGATAGTGAAGGACTGGTCGATATGAACGGCCTGGAAAAACCTGCCAATGAAATTATCCTGCTGTCTAGGATCTTTACGGCTGGTAGCGAGCACACTTAAGAAAAGTACGGGCGTGCTCTTGCTGTCGACGATTGCCACCGTTTGCGTAATGCTTTTGAGCAGCTCCGCGCTCGATGCGTTAACGTCTTCGGTCGCACAATATTGCTCAATGCACGCCTGGGGCACGCTCCAACTGCCATCATGTTTTTTATACGAGAAATTGAGCCGGAATTTGACATAGTGGGTGTTGATCCAATCGTCCAGATGGTCCTTTTCCTCCGAATCCCGTCGCGCCGGCTTAAACGAATTGGACGGCGTGGGTTTGATGCACTCGGCCCAGATGAAAAATAGCCGGCTATTGAAGTACACCGGCCGGATACTTTGCTCGGCGGTGGCGTCGGAGACTGACAGGTTGATTTTTTTCCAGTCTGACCAGGCATCCTGCAAGAGCACCGCGCCGGAGCGCCTGGACATGTCCAGCGAGCGCCAGTAATAGGTGTTCTCGGAGGTCGATTTACCGATGAAGTAATAAGTGCCGCTGTGCAGGTTGTTCAAGTCGGCGTCTATATAGCCGTTGAGCGTGCGTATGTTGGCAGTTTCCTCGAACCTGGCCAGATACTGCTGAACCGCCGTGGTGATGGTGTCCGCTTGAATTCGGTATTGGCTGAGGTCGTTTTGTAACTGTTGAAAACTGTCGGTCTTGTCCCGTCGTAACGTCGGGTCCAGATAGTTGGCCGGATGGTAATGCAATTGCTGACTGGCACTCCACAGCGGGTAGGTGTGCAACTGTTCGCGCCAGATCTTGCTTTGTTGCGCGGTCATGCCCAGATGGGCATAGCCCGGCTCCAGGCCCAGTTCAATACGGCTGATGTATTGCTGCAGGCTGGAAATGGCACAGGCTACCGGGCTGGTCGGCACGGCTTGGCTGACTTGTACGTCGAGTAGCCAATACGCGTAAAGGTCATCGGCATTGCCGATGGTTGCCTTAAGCGCATCAGGCACTTTATGGGTGAGGTAGTACGCGAGCATGGCGTCGCGCAGGCTTTCATTAAGCTGTTGGTCAAGCGAGTGAGACATGATCAGTCCTTGAGCAGGTCGGTAGAAAAAGGCGTGTTGACGAGAGAGGCATGGGCACTCGTGAGCGCCTCACCGACGGCCTTCCATTGAGCGAACGTCGAGTTGGTTTCAAGTTGGCTGGCTGCAATCAGCAGGGTGGCCGACAGGCCGGTTGCGGTGCTGGCTTGGCGGCAGCGCAGCAGCCAGTCCAGGCGATCCATGGAGGTAATGCGTGGAGGGTTCAGTTGGCTGCTGAAGACGGTTATTTCGCTGGCACTCCAGCCAAAAAGTCGGGCGAGATGCTCGCTGGTTTCTTCAGTGTTGTGTTGTGCCGCGCGATTGGGCCGCGCGTTGGCCTGTCCGAAGTAATCGAGAATTTGTCCTTCCGTCAGGCCAAAACGCTCAATGCAATGGTTGAACTGCTGAATGAGGCATAGGGTGTGCGGGGTCAGTTCAAGGACCGAAGACGCTTGATAGCCACTGTCCAGCCAGTGCGGGTTTATCAGAAACTGATCAAGCGCCTGGCGGCTGAGCGGCAATTGCAGAACATCGACGGCGTGGGGGAGAAGCAATATCAGATAGCCGAGGGTTTGCAGGGGTGGGGCTGCAGGCGCGTGCAGGCGCAGGAAATGGCTGTGATGGTCATATTTTTGATGACCATTGGCACCGCCTGGCAGCTGGGGTACGGCGCGGATGATCTCTTTGAGGCGTAGATACAGCGCCCAGAACTCATTACGCACCGTCTCCATCAGGGTGCGAAGCTTGGGTTTGGCTCTCTCGATATAGTAGGTTGTGCGATTAGTGTCCGAGCTGATGGCAATGGCGGACAGCGCTTCCTCGACCGCCACCTCAATGCTCGTGTTTGAGCGCATCCGTTGCAGTACTTGCTGGGCCAGGGCTTCCCAGTCCACGGCGGGCAAGCGAACTGCTTCATCAGCGGGTTGTTGGGGAAGTTCAAGCAGGTTCAGCTGTTTGGAGAGAGAAGCCTGATCGTAGGCCGCGAACTCTTTCAACAGCAGGTTGATGGCCGGGTCCTGGACCTGCTGATCGAGCAATAGCTGGTGCCTCAACAGTGACAGGCTGTTGCCATTCTCCTTGAGCCAACGGCTGGCCCATTCCAGGTGCATGAGCATATCGAGAAAGTCAGCCGCGCCCTTCGGCTTGCGTCTCAGCGTTGGGTGACGCAGTTGCGCAAGAAAGGGCGTCGCGCCGGGCAACTGCAGCAGTTGCTGGCATTCCATGACCGACAAGCCGAACAGCCGAGCGATTCGCGCTTGCCGATAGAGTGCGCTGACGGTCTCGACCGTGCGGGTTTCGGGCTCATCGGCGATCAGCAGTTGCAGCGAGTCCTGGGTGTCTTGCAGGCCCAGCGCGGCGCAGAGTTGTTGCCGGGTGGTTGCGTCGAATGCCTGCTCGTCCAGACACAGCGCAGGCAGGGCCGAACCCGCGCGGTTGAACACCTGATCGAACAACGACACGCGCTCACCCGAACCGTGAACGGGCAACTGATGGAGCCAGGCGGCAAACTCTTCGGCTTGCAGGCTGTAGCGCTTGCTCAGATAGCAAAAGACCCCCAGCGCCCGAAGGGTGTTATGGGTGATCAGCAGCGCGCGGTTGCTGGCGCCTTCGCAGCGCATCGCGCTGACCAGCAACGTGTCCAGTTGCGCGAAAGGCAGGCCGAGCCAGCGCTGCAGGCGAATCATCCGTTGCAGCCTGTCGAAGCGTTCAAGGCTCACGTTGACCAGCTTGGCGGGGGCGTCTTTGTTCAGGCTGATCGCGAGTGTGGGGGCAGATGCAAGCGCGCCGTTGATGTAACAGGCACCGTAAGTGAGGCCGGTGGGCTGTTTGCAGTTTGGCGATTGGCGCGGTGCTTGTGTCTGTTGTGCCAGCAGCGCTTGAAGTTGTTCGGCATCCAGTTGCGTATGCTGCAGGAAATCAGTGACGTCTTCCGGCCCCTGTTCAGCCGTCCAGTTGAAGTACGTGCGATAGAAGGTTGGCGCGCCCTGCGCCGTTACCCAGTCTCTTTTCAGCAGGGCCTGTTGTTCAGGGCTCAGCCCGGATAACAGGCATTGCACCTCATTGTTGCGGGTAACGACTTGCCCGTAAGTGCTGGTTGCTCCCGCCAGGGGCAACTGGCGGCTGATGCGATAGTTCAACTCACCCAACATCGGCTTGTCGCCCGACAAGCCCAGCCGGCATTGCTGGTGGTGGAAATGATACGGCAGCGAAAACGGGTACCAGCTGTTGCTCAGCAGCGAGTAGGCGTCGTTGGCGTCTGCGATATTGCTGAGCAAGGTCTGATTGATGATCGACAACATGGGCACCTGGCCCGTAACGCTGTGTTGGTCGATCAACAGGTCCTTGAGGTCTGCACGCCGGGCCGACAGCTTGAGCACGTCGGCCCCCTTGGCATTCTGTTCCAGTTGCAGGGCGAACAGATACAGCGCGCGCAGGTAGGCAGCCGGCGAATCGACTGCGGCAATGGACGCGTTGGCGCAGAATTGTTCGCGATTTTCGTTGAACAAGGCCTGGTAGGTGGCATCGGTATCGGCGGCGACATCGCGTTTAGCGCGCAGGGTAGGGCGCTGCGACGAGACCTGCTGTTCGCGAAACAACCTTTCCAGTTGCGCTGCAGCGCTCTTGGCCTTGCGGTATACCGCGTGGGCATCGTCATCGTTGCAGGTGGCCAGTTGCTCTGCGAAGGCCTTTTCGCTGAGGCGCACGATGTCGAATACCGAATGAATGTCGAGGCGCTGCAGCGCGGTGTTGAAATCGTCCCGACCCGGGGCGGGAGGGTGTGCGTGATCAATCAGTTGAGCGAGCAAGGAGCTGCTGTCGGCTTGCATATTCATACGTTCCTTCACGCCTGCCGATGGGGCCGGCGGGCAATGAAAAACGCTATCACGCAGGTTAACGGGGCCAGGCATAGCTATTTACAGGCATCGTCGGCCCCCGCCGGTTGAGGCATCCATACACCGATACCACCTCTGTGCAGGCATGAACCCTAGGCTTTGCTGACCATTGTGCAATTGAGGTCATGTGATCATGTCTGCTTCACTTCATCGAAACACGCCCTCGCTTGCGGCCTTCGACCCCCGTGGATTGACCGTGCGCAGCGTCGCTTATCTGTGCGCTACCTCCCAGGCTGCGCCGACGGCCCGTGTCAGGCGTCAGGTCTATGGGGCCAGCGGCCTTTTGCTTGAGCAGTGGGACCCGCGCCTTTCTACCCTTAAATCGCGCGAACCGTTGACCGAGGCCAATCAGGCCTCGGTGTACAGCCTGTCTGGTACCTTGATCCGCAGCAACGATGTGGACGCCGGCATGCGGCTGATGCTGGCGGCGCCCTCGGGACAGCTGTTGCATGCCTGGGACGGCCGCGGTGCCTATCAGCGCCACGACTACGACACCTTGCAGCGTCCGGTGGCGGTGTTCGAACAAACTGCCGACGAAGCGCGACTCCGGTGTGTCGAACGCCTAGTGTATGCCGCGCCAACGCCTGAGCACCGCGCACTTAACCGCAGTGGCCGCCTGGTACGCCATGCCGACCCGGCGGGCACGCAGGTGTTCGACGCCTATGGGATGACCGGGCAGGTGCTGCGCCAAATCCGGCGGTTTCGCGAGGCCCCGGGCACTGTTGACTGGCCGCTTGCCCCGGCCGATCAGGACCAGCAACTGCAACCTGAGCTTTACACCACACGCTGGGCGTTTGACGCCCTGGGTGCCACGGTGGAACAGCTCGACGCCAAGGGCAATGCCCGACAGTTCGCCTATGGGCTGGACGGGCAGGCGAAAAACATTCACCTCACCTTGAAGAGTGGTACGCGCAAGACCGTGGTAGAGGGCTACGTCTACACTGCCGCCGGCCAGGTGGAGACGGCCCTGCTGGGCAATGGCGTGAGTAGCCTGGCCACCTATCGGGCCGAGGATGGCCGTATGCGCCGGCTGATGGCGTACCGCAAAAACGAGCGGGCGGCGCCGCTACAGGATTTGAGCTACGACTATGATCCCGTGGGAAATGTTTCAAGCCTGCAGGATCAGGCACAACCGACCAGGTGGAGCCACAACACGCAAGTAGCTGCCTCCTGTCGCTATGAGTACAACTCGCTGTACCAACTGACCCAGGCCAAAGGCCGGGAAAGTACTGCCGCCGCCATCGGCCCGGCACTGCCCGCGCGTATTTCGTTCGGTTCGACCGACGCCGGTTTATGGCGCAACTATACCCAGCACTATGCCTATGACGAGGGGGGTAACCTGACCCGGCTGCGTCATGTGCCGTCCAGTGGTGTCGGCTATACCCGCGACATGCAGGTCGCAACTGGCAGTAATCGTGCGTTGTCGAGCGAGCATCCGGTTGGCGAGTGGGCGCAGGGTTTTGATGCCAATGGCAATCAGCAACAGCTGGGGCGCGGCCTGCCGATGGCGTGGAACGTGCGTAATCAGTTGACCAAGGTCACGACGATTCTGCGAGAGGAGGGGGACCCGGATGAGGAGGCCTATGTGTACGCAGGCGACGGCCAGCGCGCGCTCAAGCTCACGCACCAGCAGGTCGCCGGCAGCCGGCAGACGGCGCGTGTGTATTACCTGCCAGGCCTGGAAATTCGCCATCGACCGTTGCGCCGGCTGAGTGTTGTGCGTCTTGAAGTGGCGCGGTGCACGGTTGAGGTCTTGCAATGGGAGCTGGGGCTCGATGAGGGAGCAGCCGATGCAACCCTGCGTTTTTGCCTGACGGATCAGCAATCGAGTCATGGGCTGGAGTTGGGCGAACAGGCAGAGTTATTGAGCCAGGAGAGTTATTTTCCCTATGGAGGGACGGCGTGGTGGGCATCGCGCAGCGAGGTGGAGGGTCGCTACAAGACGCGCCGATATTCAGGCAAAGAGCGGGACAGCAGCGGCTTGTATTACTACGGTTTCCGCTACTACGCCCCTTGGTTACAGCGCTGGATAAACCCCGACCCCCTAGGGGGCGGGGCAGAGTTGAATCCCTATCTCATGGCGTTCAACAACCCGATGACATTCGTTGATTCAATGGGGCTGCTGCCGGCCGATGTGGAAAATACCCAAATACAGGGCGGTACTGTAATCCTCCTGCTTTTGGTCTTGCTGGGCCTGGGCGTGGGGGCGCTGCTTGGGAATGCGACGGTGGGGGCTTCCATCGGGGCTCTGGTGGGCGGTGTACTGTTTGGCACCAGTCGCCTGAATGCCTATCTGCAAATGCAACCGCAGGCCGTGGCAAGGGCTGCGGAACAAGTGGAAGAACAATTCGCCAGGGATATTTCGGAGATGGCGATCAAGTTGGCGCAGCGGGCGCGGTTGAGTCACGAAGAAACGGAGCGGCTGGTGAATTTTGCCTATGCACGCCGCCCTGCCGAGGGAGGCATGTCCCTTTACCTCAATGCATCGGAAGGGGACATCTATGGCTATGCGGGACCTGTGGGTGAATCGGCGGGCATCGAGGGCATACTGATGGACAGTCGTAACCCGATGCCTGAGTTGAAACGCATGGGCTATGGCGCGGTACTGCTGCGAAGACCAGGGCGTGAGTCCGCTGCCGCGAGCGGTCAGCAGGCGGGGGCAAGCACGTTCGAGGTGGGGGCGACGACACAGGTTGCCGGTTCCAGTCGCGCACGCGGTGGTCGGCAAGCGCAGGCCCAACTGCCGATGAGGGCGCCGAGGGCGATAAGAGGCGCTGCTCCACGGATGCAGATCAATACCGAGGTGCTTGGAGATATCAGTTCGTCGAGCCGCGAGGACCGCAGTATCGCCCTTACCCTCAGTCATTTGCGGGAAGGGCGTTTTGGCGCGGTTCATTGGCATCTCCACAGAGATCAACTGTGGTCTGCTGACTTGCACGGTTACGCCGCTTCTCGTGGTCGCAGTGCCTATCGTTTGATGTTCAAACACCTCGGCGGCCAGAAGTACCGAGTGGAGGGCGTACGCAACCCACACCGCTGAAGCCGATCGCCGCCAGGATGTTGAGGCAATATCAGCGGCTGTGTGTCGATGCGGCGGCGGCGTGGTTTTGCTAGAATGCGCGCCGCGCCGCCTGGCCGGCGCGTTTTTTTATCCGGTTCACCCCTTACGAGGGTAGCCACCTGGAGAGAACACCCATGACCCAACCTATCGTCGTGGCGGCACTGTACAAGTTCGTCACCCTTGAAGATTACGTCGCCCTGCGCGAGCCACTGTTGCAGGCGATGGTCGACAACGGCATCAAAGGCACGTTGCTGATCGCCGAGGAAGGCATCAACGGCACTGTTTCCGGTAGCCGCGAAGGCATCGATGGCCTGATGGCCTGGCTGAAGAACGATCCACGCATGGACGACATCGACCACAAAGAGTCGTACTGCGACGAGCAGCCGTTCTACCGCACCAAGGTCAAGCTCAAGAAAGAAATCGTGACCCTGGGCGTCGACGGCGTCGACCCGAACAAACAGGTCGGCACCTACGTCGATCCAAAAGACTGGAACGCGCTGATCAGCGACCCCGAAGTGCTGTTGATCGACACCCGCAACGACTACGAAGTGTCGATTGGCACCTTTGAAGGCGCGATCGACCCGAAAACCACCAGTTTTCGCGAATTCCCCGACTACATCAAAGCCAACTTCGACCCGGCCAGGCACAAGAAAGTCGCCATGTTCTGCACCGGTGGCATTCGCTGCGAGAAAGCCTCGAGCTTTATGCTCAGTGAAGGCTTCGACGAGGTCTATCATCTCAAGGGTGGCATCCTCAAATACCTCGAAGAAGTGCCGCAGGAAGAGACCAAGTGGCAGGGCGACTGCTTTGTTTTCGACAATCGCGTGACGGTGCGCCACGACTTGAGCGAAGGCGACTACGATCAATGTCATGCCTGCCGCACACCGGTCAGCGTAGAAGACCGCGCGTCCGAGCACTACGTGGCCGGCATCAGTTGCCCGCATTGCTGGGATAAGCTGCCGGAGAAAACCCGTCGCAGCGCCATCGACCGGCAAAAGCAGATCGAACTGGCCAAGGCCCGCAACATGCCGCACCCGATTGGCTTCAACTACAAGCAAACCCCTTCCGAGGCTTGAACCATGCCCGCGCGCCTGCTCTATGTGATGGACCCGATGTGTTCCTGGTGCTGGGGCTTTTCCCCAGTGGCGCAGGCGCTGGTTGAGCAGGCCCGGGCGAGCGGTGTGGAGTTGCACCTGGTGGTGGGTGGCTTGCGCACCGGCAGCGGCGCGGCGCTGGAGCCGAACACCCGGCGCTATATCCTCGAGCACTGGCAGGCGGTGACTGACGCCACCGGCCAGCCGTTCAAGCGCGAAGGCGCGCTGCCCGACGGGTTTGTCTATGACACCGAGCCTGCGTGCCGCGCCATCGTCACGGCGCGCAGCCTGGCGCCCGATTGCGCCTGGAAGCTGCTTGGGCTGATCCAGCACGCGTTCTATGTAGAAGGCCGCGACGTCACCTCTGCCCATGTGCTGGTGGAACTGGCCGAGCAGGCCGGTATTCCGCGTATCGAGTTTGCCGGCGAGTTCGACCGCGCCGAACAGCACGCCGCCACGGCCGCCGATTTCACCTGGGTACAGGACCTGGGCATCGCAGGCTTCCCGACCTTGCTGGCCGAGCGCAATGGCCAGTTGGCGCTGCTGACCAATGGCTACCAGCCCTTGTCCGAATTGTCGCCATTGCTGGGGCGATGGCTGGAGCGCGCCACCTGTGCATGATCAGCCCGACACGCCTGAACCCAAGCGCACCGACCGCCTGACCTGGGCGGAAATTCGCCGCCTGGCCCTGCGCCACAGGAAATCCCTGTGGATCGCCAACAGCGTGGCCGTGCTCGCGACCTTGTGCAGCGTACCCATCCCGTTGCTGTTACCGCTGTTGGTCGACGAAGTGCTGCTGGGCCGTGGCGATGCCGCGCTCAAGGTGATGAACCACGCCTTGCCGCTGGGCTGGCAGCAGGCCGCCGGCTATATCGGCCTGATGCTGGTGATCACCCTGGCCCTGCGCTGCGGCGCGCTGGTGTTCAACGTAGTGCAGGCGCGGCTGTTTGCGCGATTGGCCAAGGACATTGTCTACCGCATCCGCGTGCGGCTGATCGAGCGGCTCAAGCGCATCTCCCTCGGCGAATACGAAAGCCTGGGCAGCGGCACGGTGACCACCCACTTGGTCACCGACCTGGACACACTGGACAAATTCGTCGGCGAAACCCTCAGCCGCTTTCTGGTGGCGATGCTGACCCTGGTTGGCACCTCGGCCATCCTGGTGTGGATGCACTGGCAACTGGCGCTGTTGATCCTGCTGTTCAACCCGCTGGTGATCTACGCCACGGTGCAGTTGGGCAAGCGCGTCAAACACTTGAAGAAACTGGAAAACGACAGCACCTCGCGCTTCACCCAGGCGCTGACCGAAACCCTGGACGCCATCCAGGAAGTGCGCGCCGGCAACCGCCAGGGCTTTTTCCTCGGGCGTCTGGGCCAGCGTGCCCAGGAAGTGCGCGACTACGCCATTCACTCGCAATGGAAGACCGACGCGTCCAGCCGTGCCAGTGGCTTGCTGTTCCAGTTCGGCATCGACATTTTTCGCGCAGCGGCGATGCTCACCGTGCTGTTTTCCGACCTGTCCATCGGCCAGATGCTGGCGGTGTTCAGCTACCTGTGGTTCATGATCGGCCCGGTGGAGCAATTGCTGAACCTGCAATATGCCTACTACGCGGCAGGCGGCGCGTTGACGCGCATCAACGAGCTGCTGGCCCGCGCCGACGAGCCGCAGTACGCCGGGGGGACCGATCCGTTCACCGGGCGTGCAACCGTTGGCATCGACGTGCGCGGCCTGGACTTCGGCTACGGCGATGACCTGGTGCTCGACCAATTGAACCTGGCCATCGCACCGGGGGAAAAGGTGGCGATTGTCGGCGCCAGCGGCGGCGGCAAAAGTACCCTGGTGCAACTGTTGCTGGGCCTCTACACACCCCAGGCCGGCAGTATCCGTTTTGGCGGCGCGACCCAGCAGGACATCGGCCTGGCGACCATTCGCGAAAACGTCGCGGTGGTGCTGCAACACCCGGCACTGTTCAACGATACCGTGCGCGCCAACCTGACAATGGGCCGCGAGCGTACGGATCAGGCGTGCTGGCAGGCGCTGGAAATCGCCCAGTTGGAGGCGACCGTCAAGGCATTGCCGTTGGGCCTGGACAGCATAGTGGGTCGCTCTGGCGTGCGCTTTTCCGGCGGCCAGCGGCAACGCCTGGCCATCGCGCGCATGGTGCTGGCCGAGCCCAAGGTGGTGATCCTGGATGAAGCCACCTCGGCGCTGGACGCGGCCACCGAGTACAACCTGCACCAGGCACTGGCGCGGTTTCTCAGCGGGCGTACTACACTGATCATCGCCCACCGCCTTTCAGCGGTGAAACAGGCGGATCGGGTGTTGGTGTTCGATGGCGGGCGTATCGCCGAGGATGGCGACCATCAGCAATTGATTGCCGACGGGGGGCTGTACGCCAAATTGTATGGACACTTGCAACAAGTGCGGTGATTTGGCTTAGGTTGTGCGATCGGGAGCGGATTTTCGCGTGCGTATTGAGCTGTGCATGTGCAAGGGACTTCATGAAGCAAAAGCGGACTCTCGGAACGCCACGGTTGCTGGGCATTGTCTGGCCCTTCATTGCCGTCGTGCTGTTCCAGGCATTGTTAGGCTGCGTCAGTCTCTACGTGCTCTCGGCGGTGCGTGGCTATGTGGCTGGCGAAAGTCTGTGGTCCAAGGGCCAGAAGGACGCCATCTACTACCTGACCCTTTACGCCGATAACCGCGAAGCCGCCACTTACCTCAAATATCAGCAAGCGATTGCCGTGCCCCAGGGCGGGCATGAATTGCGCGTTGCGTTGGACCGTCCCACACCGGATATTCCCGCCGCACGCCAGGGCATCATCAAGGGTGGCAACCACCCCGACGACGTCTCCAGCCTGATCTGGCTGTACCTCAACTTCCGCCATTTCAGTTACCTGGAAAAAGCCATCGAACTCTGGACGGTGGGCGACGGCTACTTGTTGCAGCTGGACGACCTCGCCCAGGCAATGCATGGCGCCGTTGCTGCTGATCGGGTCAATGCTGACGATGTGCGCCTGTGGAAGGCGCGCATCACGGCCATCAACGAAGGTGTGACACCGGCGGCCAAGGCGTTCAGTGATGCCCTGGGTGAAGGGTCGCGGATGATCCTGCGCCTGTTGTTGATCACCAACTTGGCCACGGCCCTGGGCCTGATCGTGTTGGCGTTGCTGCGCACGCACAAGTTGCTGACCCAGCGTCATGCGTTTGCCGATGCCCTGCAGGCGGAGAAGGAGCGGGCGCAGATTACCCTGGAGTCGATCGGCGACGGTGTCATCACCACCGACGTGGACGGTGCGATTGCCTACATGAACCCCGCCGCCGAAGCGTTGACCCACTGGCAGTCGGCCCAGGCCCAGGGCCTGCCGCTGGCGGCGTTGTTCAAGTTGCTGGATGAAAACGCCGAGCCGGACGGCTTCACCCTGATCGAGCACATCATCAAGGGCGAACTCAGTGGCGGCAGTGAACATTCCAAGTTGATCCAGCGCCTGGACGGCAGCACCGTTTCCGTGACCCTGGTGGGCGCGCCGATTCGCAGCGCCGGCAAGGTCAGTGGCGCGGTGCTGGTGCTGCATGACATGACCCAGGAGCGCCAGTACATCGCCAACCTGTCCTGGCAGGCGACCCATGACGCCCTGACCGGCCTGGCCAATCGCCGTGAATTCGAATACCGCCTGGAGCAGGTGCTGCAGCAGGTAGCGCGCCAGCAAAACGGCCGCCATGCCTTGATGTTTCTCGACCTGGACCAGTTCAAGCTGGTCAATGACACCTGCGGCCACGCTGCGGGCGACGAGTTGCTGCGACACATTTGTGCGTTGCTGCAATCGGACTTGCGCGAAGGCGATACCCTGGCGCGGCTGGGCGGCGATGAGTTCGGCATCCTCCTGGAGAATTGCCCGGCGCCGGTGGCCGAGAAGATCGCCGAGAGCCTGCGTCACACCGTGCAGAACCTGCATTTCGTGTGGAAGGGCCGGCCGTTCATGACCACCGTCAGCATCGGCCTGGTGCATATCTCACACACCCCGACCACCCTGGAAACGTCCCTGCGCGCCGCCGATATGGCGTGCTACATGGCCAAGGAAAAGGGGCGTAACCGGGTGCAGGTGTATCACGCCGATGACTCGGAGCTGTCCCTGCGCTTTGGTGAAATGGCCTGGGTACAGCGCTTGCACATGGCGTTGGAAGAGAATCGGTTTTGCCTGTACTCCCAGGAAATCTCGCCTCTGGGCCATACCGAAGCGGGCAATGGGCACATCGAAATTCTCCTGCGGCTGCACGACGAGGCGGGGCGAATCATTCTGCCCGACAGTTTTATTCCGGCGGCCGAGCGTTACGGCTTGATGACTTCCCTGGACCGGTGGGTGGTGGAGAACGTCTTCAAGATCATCGCGCGTTGCATGCACGAGCGTCCGGGCCGACCTATGGCCATGTGTGCGATTAATCTGTCAGGAATAACCATTGGCGATGACGATTTTCTTGGTTTTTTACGTGAGAAATTCGGCACTTACAACATCCCTCCGGAAATGATTTGTTTTGAAATAACCGAGACAAGCGCTATCGCCAATTTAGGCAGTGCCATTCGTTTTATTAATGAACTCAAAGCGTTAGGTTGCCATTTTTCCCTGGATGACTTTTGTGCCGGAATGTCCTCGTTCGCCTATCTCAAACATTTACCTGTAGACTTCCTGAAGATCGATGGAAGTTTCGTAAAGGATATGCTGGACGACCCGATTAACCGCGCCATGGTCGAAGTGATCAATCACATAGGCCATGTGATGGGTAAGCGCACTATCGCCGAGTTTGTTGAAACGTCGCAGATCGAACAGGCATTACTTGAGATAGGCGTGGACTACGCTCAGGGCTATCTGATTGAACGTCCGCAGTTGTTTACCTTCGATAGCCTGCAATGCCGACCTGCGCGGCCGCAGCCCCTGTTATTCAAGGCGCCCGGCACATTCCGCTGAAACTTTGCTGGTCTGTACATCACACTTAAAAAGGAGCCCTACAGTGATCGACACCTTCAACAGAACCGGCCCGCTTATGGAAGCCTCGAGTTACCCCGCCTGGGCGCAGCAATTGATCCTGGACTGTAGCGAGAGCAAGCGTCGGGTTGTCGAACACGAACTGTACCAACGCATGCGCGATAACACGCTCAGCGCCAAGACCATGCGCCACTACCTGATCGGTGGCTGGCCCGTGGTGGAGCAGTTCGCCTTGTACATGGCACAGAACCTCACCAAGACCAAGTTTGCCCGCCATCCGGGGGAGGATATGGCGCGACGCTGGCTGATGCGCAATATCCGCGTGGAATTGAACCACGCCGATTATTGGGTGCATTGGGCGCGTGCCCACGGCGTCAGTCTTGAAGAGCTGCAGGCACAGGATGTGCCACCGGAGTTGCACGCATTGAGTCATTGGTGTTGGCACACCAGTTCGGCGGATTCATTGATCGTTGCGATTGCCGCCACCAACTACGCCATCGAGGGCGCCACTGGCGAGTGGTCTGCCGTGGTCTGTTCCACCGGCGTGTATGCTGCCGCCTTCCCGGAGGAAGAACGCAAGCGCGCGATGAAGTGGCTGAAGATGCACGCCCAGTATGATGACGCGCACCCTTGGGAAGCCCTGGAAATCATCTGCACACTGGCTGGCACGAACCCGAGCAAGGCCCTGCAGGTGGAGTTGCGCCAGGCGGTGTGCAAGAGCTACGACTATATGTACCTGTTCCTGGAAAGCTGCATGCGCCTGGAACAAGAGAAAGAAAAGGCGCCCGTACTCGTTCGTGAGCGCCAGGCGCGCGTCGCCAGCGAGGCGTGATGCACCCGTAATGGCGGGGTTTTACCCCGCCATTGCCAAGCGGTTGCGGCCTTCGCGCTTGGCCACGTACAAGGCATTGTCGGCCCGGCGCAGCAGGCTTTCCGCCGACTCGGCCGCCAATAACGTCGAACAGCCAAGGCTCACCGTCAAGTCGACCCGCGTACCCTCCACCCAGTAATCATGGGCTTGTGCCGCCTGGCGCAGGCGCTCGCCGACCATCCGCGCCGCATCGCGCCCGGTGTTGGAGAGCAGGATCAGAAATTCTTCCCCGCCGAACCGAAACACCATGTCCACGTTGCGCAACTGGCTTTTGATCGCTGCGGCCACGGCGCGCAATACGCTGTCGCCGGCGGCATGACCATGGGTGTCATTGATCTTCTTGAAGTGATCGATGTCCAGCATCAACAGGGACAGCGGGTGCATATGGCGCCGAGCCATGTCAATTTCCCGTTGCAGGGTCTGGTCCATGGCCACGCGGTTGCCGGTTTCGGTCAAAGGATCGCGCAGGGCACTGCGGGTGGCGGCGCGGTAGAGCAGGGCGTTGCGCATTGGGTAAAGCAACGTTGCGAGCAGGGACTCGAGCTGGCCCAGTTCCTCTTCGAGGAAGCGTTGGTTGCGACGGAACACCAGCTCACCCAAGTGTTCGCCCTCGTGGCTCAAGGTGTAGCTCACCGAATGATGGCCGCGATGGCCGAACTCCAGGCGCAGGTCGCTGATCGCGTAGCGGTATTGCAGCGCGTCCAGCGGCACCAGGCGTTGCACTTCACGGAAGAACAAGCCGAGGATGCGTTCCGGTTCCAGGCTGGTCTGCAATTGCTGGTTCAGTTGCTGGCGAAGCTGACCGAGGGTGGCGGGGCGATGGGGGCGAAGGGACGGCTGACCAAACCCCAGGCGTTGCAATTTGGCACTGTCAAAGTCAATTGCGTTGGTCTGGGTCGGTGTTTTCATACGTAGGCGGCCTCTAAGCACATGACTGTCTTACAGGCGGGATGAGAGTGGCAAGTGCCAAGCGTCTTACTGTTCCTTCAGTTCCGTAAAACATTGGAAACAGTTTAGACCGCTTTACGCCGGGTTATAAGCCCAGGGCACTGCCACACGTCTTGTCATCGCTTGACCTGCGTGAGTGGGTTAGAGCCAGATTCGTGCCAATCGTTTGAATTAATAAATACCTATATAAATCAATGAACTGATTTTTCATGAAAACCGTCGACAAACAGTCGCGTCATTTCTCTGACTAATATTGAATGTTTGAAGAGGGGGTTACCAACGTAGAACGGTCAATCTGCGCGATGGAAGTGACCCCTGTCAGCGTCATGGCGACGCGCATTTCCTTGGCGAAAATCTCCAGCAGGTTTTCCACGCCATGCTGGCCATCGGCGGCCAGCGCATAAACCGCGGAGCGCCCCAGCAGGCAGGCTTTGGCGCCGAGCGCGAGCATGCGCACTACGTCGAGCCCGGAACGAATGCCGGAATCCACCAGCACGGTGAGGTCATCGCCAACGGCCTCGGCAATCGGCGGCAACGCTTTGGCGGTCGACAGCACGCCATCGAGCTGGCGGCCGCCATGGTTGGAGACCACGATGCCGTCGGCGCCGAAACTTACGGCATCCTTGGCATCCTGCGGGTCCAGAATGCCTTTGATGATCATCGGGCCCTTCCAGAAGTCGCGGATCCACTCCAGGTCTTTCCAACTGATCGACGGGTCGAAGTTGGTGGCCAGCCAGCCGATGTAGTCTTCCAGGTGCGTGGGTTTGCCCAGGTACCTGGAAATATTGCCGAGGTCGTGGGGGCGGCCCATCAAGCCCACATCGAACGCCCACTGCGGCTTAGTCACGGCCTGCAATATCCGCCGTTGCGCCGCATACGGCCCGGACATGCCCGAATGCGCATCACGGTAACGCGCGCCGGGGGTTGGCATGTCAACGGTGAACACCAGTGTCGTCACGCCTGCCGCCTGCGCCCGCTCCAAGGCATTGCGCATAAAGCCGCGATCCTTGAGCACATACAGCTGGAACCAGATCGACTGCGGGCTTTGCGAGGCGACTTCCTCGATCGGGCACACCGACACCGTCGACAGGCAGAAGGGCACACCGGCGTTCGCCGCCGCCTTGGCCGCTTGCACTTCACCGCGTCGTGCATACATGCCCGTCAAGCCGACCGGGCTGAGAATGACCGGCATGGCCAGCTCCTGGCCAAATAGCGAGGTCTTCAAACTCAGGTTGTCGACATTGCGCAAGATGCGCTGGCGCAGGCTGATCTCTGCCAGGTCCGAGCTATTGGCGCGCAGGGTGTGTTCGGCATAGGCGCCGCCATCGATATAGTCAAACAGAAAGCGCGGTAACTTGCGCTTGGCGGCAGCACGGTAATCGGAGGCGGACGAAATAATCATGGTATGGGCTCCACTCGGCAAAGTGGCCCACGATAAGCAAAGTTCTGGCATGATAAAAACAACTTTTATCGCTGCAATCCAGTCGCAAAAGGAATACTGATGAACCTGCGAACCCTGCGAGCGTTTGTCGAAGTGGTGCGCCAGGGCGGTTTTTCCCAGGCGGCCGAGGTGGTATCCCTGACCCAGTCCACGGTCAGCAAGGCGGTCAAGACCCTCGAAGAGGAGTTGGGCACACCGCTGCTCAATCGTCTTGGCCACAAGAACGAACTCACCGCCGCCGGCGAAATTACCTACCGCCGCGCCCTGGTGCTGCTTGCCGAACACAATGACCTGGTGGTGGAGATCAACGACCTGCGCGGTCTCAAGCGCGGCGTGCTGCGCATCGGTCTGCCACCGGTAGGTTGCGGCGTACTGTTTGCGACAATGTTCGCCACCTACCGCACGCGCTACCCCGACATCGACATCGAACTCACCGAATACGGCAGCAAAAAATTACGCGAATGCCTGGAAGCCGGGGAGGTTGACCTGGCGGCCCTGCTGCTGCCGGTGGATGAAGGCTTCGACTACCAGCCTGTACGCAACGAACCGTTGATCGCCGTATTACCTGTCAGCCACCCATTGGCGCGCCGCGAACGCATCGACTTCACCGACCTGGCAGACTCGCCGTTCATCCTGTTCGAAGCCGGTTTCGCCCTCAACGCGAAAATCCTCGCCGCCTGCGAACGCAAGGGCGTAGTGCCAAAGGTGACTGCTCGTAGCGGGCAGATCGACTTTATCGTCGACCTGGTCACCGCCGGCCTGGGCGTCGCCTTCCTGCCACGGATGCTGGCGCACACACACCAACACGCCGGCATCGCATTGATCCCCTTGGACGAGCCCCACACTGACTGGCATATCGCCCTGGCTTGGCGCGCCAGTGCCCACTTGCCCCCCGCCGCGCGCGCCTGGCTGGAACTGGCCAGGGAGCAGGCGGTTTCGACCAGTCATCCCGCCACGTTGTGACACACGTCAGAGGAGGCTTGACTTCTTCTTTTTAATCAGTAACATACGGCGCATTCCGCGATAGCTCAGTTGGTAGAGCAAATGACTGTTAATCATTGGGTCCCTGGTTCGAGTCCAGGTCGTGGAGCCAGATAGAGAAAAGCCTGCAGAGATGCAGGCTTTTTTTTGCTTAAAATTTGACCCGGCAACAGCGGGTACCAGAACGACCGCGCCTGCCCGGCATCGCTCCGGGTTTATACTGGCCAGCTTCAAACACATTGAGGTCCCCATGAGCACTTCCCTTTCCGTAACCCCGGCGCGCAAGCCGTTCGCGCCATTGGTGGCCTTTATCGTCCTGATGGCGGGCGCCGTATTCCTGCAAAACATAGTGGGTGTGCGCCAGGTGTTGTTGCTGGGCGTCGGCGCCGCATTGGGCTTGACGCTGTACCACGCCGCCTTTGGTTTTACCTCGGCCTGGCGCGTGTTTATCAATGATCGGCGCGGCGCCGGCTTGCGCGCGCAGATGGTGATGCTGGCGGTGGCGGTGTTGTTGTTCTTCCCGGCGCTGGGCGCGGGCACCTTGTTCGGCCAGCCGGTGGTCGGGCTGGTGGCGCCGGCCGGGGTGTCGGTGATATTCGGCGCGTTTATCTTCGGCATCGGCATGCAGTTGGGCGGTGGTTGCGCGTCAGGTACCCTGTTCACCGTGGGCGGCGGTAATGCGCGCATGCTGGTGACTCTGCTGTTTTTTATCTGCGGATCGTTGATCGCCACCCACCACGTTGACTGGTGGTTTGCCCTGCCGTCGTTCCCGCCTGTTTCAATCGTCAAAAGTTTCGGCGTATTGCCGGCGTTGCTCCTGAGCCTGGCTGTGTTCGCGCTCATTGCGTGGGTGACCGTGCGCCTGGAGAAGCGCCGCCATGGCCAACTTGAAGCCGGCGTGACCAGCGAACATCGGGGGCTGCGTCGCTTCCTGCGCGGGCCGTGGCCGTTGGTGTGGGGGGCGATTGGCTTGGCCTTGCTCAACTACGCCACGCTGGCTTTGGCCGGGCGGCCATGGGGCATTACTTCAGCGTTCGCGCTGTGGGGCGCCAAGGTGGCCAGTGAGCTGGGGGTGGACGTGGCCAGTTGGGCGTTCTGGCAGGTGCCGGGCAATGCCAAGGCCCTGGCCGCACCGGTTTGGGAAGACATCACCAGCGTCATGGACATCGGCATTATTCTTGGCGCGCTGTTGGCCGCCGGCCTGGCCGGGCGTTTCGCGCCGAGCTTGAAGATCCCGGCGCGCTCGTTGATCGCGGCGGTCATCGGCGGCTTGCTGCTCGGGTATGGTTCGCGCCTGGCGTATGGCTGCAACATTGGCGCCTACTTCAGCGGCATTGCCTCGGGGAGCTTGCATGGTTGGCTGTGGCTGGTGGCGGCGTTTATCGGCAATAGCGTGGGCGTACGCCTGCGACCGTTTTTCTTCGCCGGCGAACGGCCTCAGGTAGCCCTGAGTGGTTGCTGAACGAGCGGTGCATATTTGGCTGGCTGGCAGCTGCGACGTCATGGCATGGTATGTATGTCCGAATCGGTCCTGAACCGGTCCGCCTTGCGCCTGTTGTGCATCCGGCAGGGTCTTTACCATGGCTTGCAACACTGCCTCCATACATAAGCCAAAAGGACCCGCCATGAACCGCAAAGCCCTGATCGTGATTGATGCCCAGCATTCTTTCCGTCATTCACCCTACTGGTCCGAAAACGACCTGCCGGATTACCTGGCAAACCAGCAGGCCCTCATCGACGGCTGTGTTCAGCAGGGCATCCCGGTGGTACAAGTCTTTCATGTGGAAGACCAAGGGCACTTTTCGATGGCATCGGGTAACGTCAAGACATTGAGCGAGTTATCGATCGATCCGCAGCTGGTCATTCTTAAGCACTACCACAGCGCCTTCGCCGGTACATCGCTGGCCGCGCGCCTCACGCAAATGGGCGTCACCACATTGATCATCAGCGGCATTCGTACCGAACAGTGCTGTGAAACCACCACGCGGCAGGCTTCGGACAGCGGGTTTAGCGTCGACTTCGTCAGTGAGGCTACGCTGACCTTCCCGATGACTCACGCACGCAGCGGCCGGGTGTACACCTCGGCGGAGATACGCGAGCGTACGGAATTGGTGCTGGAGGATCGGTTTGCGCGCATCGTCACCGTCGCCCAGGCATTGGCGGGGTGAATCCATGAGCGTGCCGGTGCTGTTCGTGCTGTTGCCCAATGTGCTGATGCTCGACCTGGCGGGGCCTGCCGAAGTGCTGCGCCTGGCCGCGCAGGCCGACGACCCGGCGGCGGTGGATTTCGAGCTGCAGTACGTCAGCCCGGTGGAATCCCTGCACAGCTCCATCGGTTTGCCGTTAACCGGTCTGGCGCCCTTGCCGACCCGCTTGGCGCCGGGCACCCTGGTGGTGTTGGTCGGCTCCAGCATGAAGGTGGACAAAGCACGCCAGCAGGCCTTCGAATCCGCCAGCGACAGCCTGGTGCAGTGGCTGCAGACGGTGTTCGCGCCCTCTGCCGAGCGTTTGATATGCGTGTGTGCCGGTGCGCTGACTGCCGCCCGTGCCGGCCTGCTCGACGGGCGCCAATGCACCACGCATCACACGCTGTGCGCCACCCTCCAGGCCCTCGCGCCCAAGGCCCGGGTCCTGGAAAACCGGCTGTACGTCACCGACGGTCGGGTCAGTTGCAGCGCCGGGATCACCGCCGGTATCGATATGATGCTGCACTTGATCGCCGAGCGTGCCGGGCCAAGGCTGGCGTGCGCCGTCGCGCGGGACATGGTGGTGTACCTGCGTCGCGGCGGCGCAGACCCGCAGTTATCGCCGTGGATAGCCGGACGTAATCACCTGCACCCGGCAGTCCATCGTGTACAAGACGCCATTGCTGCCGCCCCCTGCGACGCCTGGACCGTCACCCGCATGGCGGACCTGGCCTGCACCGGCAGCCGCCATCTGGCGCGCCTGTTCCACGAGCATGTCGGCATCAGCCCGCTGGATTACCTGCACCGTCTGCGCCTGGCCGTGGCTCGCGAGCTGCTGGTGGAGTCGAGCCTGGACATCGAAACCGTCGCCGAACGCGCAGGCTTTGGTTCGGCGCGCCACCTGCGGCGTATCTGGGGCAAATATGAAACGGGCACGCCTTCAGCGATGCGCCTTATTCAGCCAGCGTCTCAGGGGGCGTAACCGACTCCTGGCCGGTCTCGGCCGCCAGCTTTAAACGGTCCGCCTTGCTGACGTATGTATCTTTGCTCTTCGGCGCCAGTTTGGCACTGGCCTTTTTGGCCTTGGCCTTGAAGAGCTGCTTGAGTTTTTTCTGGCGGTTCATGTGTGTTGGCCTGATGGGGGAGGGCGCGGATGATACCAGCTTGAAAAGCCTGACCGTTCAACGCACTCAGCCGCCTGCAGCTCAATCGTAAGCGAACTGGTCAACCAACCCCAGGCGTGGAACATGGCTGTTGGGGAGCAATAGCGCGCCGGGAGCGATGACTGCATTTGCGCCAATCTTGCAGCCGTCGCCCACCAAGGCACCGAATTTGTTCACGCCTGTCTCTATCACGCCGGTTGCATGGCGGATCCTGATCGCTGCTCCATTCAGTTCGTTACGATAATTGGCGATGATCGCGCCGGCCTCGATATTCACGCCTTCGCCAATCAGTGAGTCGCCGACAAAATTGAAGTGCGCCAACTTGCTGCCATCCAGCATGAAGGTGCTTTTCAATTCGCAACTGGGCCCTACGATGCAATGGCTGCCCAAATAAACGCCTCCCCGCAGGTATGCACCCGCTGCCACGAATGAGCCTTCGCCGATGATAATCGGGCCCTTCAGCACTGCGCCTTCTTCGACGATGGCGCTTTCATGGATGGCGCAGTTACCGTGGCGGCGAAAGCCTGGGCCTAGGCGCGAAAGCAGGGATAGCACCTGGTTCTCGCAGTCTTGGGACACCTGCCAGGCGGTTGGGGGAGCCAGGCCGAGTGAGGGCCATTGGGTAATGAAGGTGCTGATTTTGGGTGAACTCATGGAAGCCTCCGGTTCGGGCTGCGAGCGTCAGGACAGAATAATGCGAGCCAGGTGACTTTTTACATGGGTTGGCCTACGCCGATCCAAATGTGGGAGGGGGCTTGCCCCCGATTGCGGTGTGCCAGTCAGCCATTTTTTAACTGATAGACCGCTATCGGGGGCAAGCCCCCTCCCACATTGGATTTATGCTGTGTCACCGGGCGATCAGGGCGCCACGCCGGGGCGCCGTTGTTTGATCGGCCGCTTTAAACGCGGGGGAAACAGGTGCTAATAGTATCGATCGGCCGCTCGGGCGGGTGCTGGACTAGGGTTTTGCTTGCGGCTTTCATCGCAATTAAAAATTCACTGGCATCAACAGGGAGTAGCCAGTAGGCTACATGTGGCTTTGTGATCAATATGATTGGCAGGACGCCCGAGTTCGATACATGGCTCGACGGTATGAAGGATGTTTGGGGGAAAGCAGCGGTGCTGACCCGTCTCGACCGCGCCGAAGAGAACAATTTTGGCGACTGTGCGCCTGTCGGCGACGGCCTGAGCGAAATGCGTGTTTTTGTCGGGCCAGGCTACAGGATTTATTTTGTACGCACGGGCATCACCGCTTACTTGATGTTATGGGGAAGCGATAAAACCGACCAGAAAAGAGGAATCAAGCGGGCAAAAGAGATCCTCGATGCCCTGAGAGGTAGATGAAATGAGCAAATCGAAATTCAAACCGGAGGACATGCCGATCCTCGATCTGGATACATCCGGTACCCGCGTCTACGAAGCTTCACGCTTCCTCGACAATCCGCAGGCTATCAGCGCTTATCTGGCGCAGAGCATGAAGTCTCAGGACCCGCACGTCCTCATGAAGGCCCTTGCCGAGGTGGCCAAGGCCCAGGGCGTGAACAAGGTAGCTGAGGCGGCGGGAGTTAATCGGGAGAGTCTTTATAAAACCCTCAAAGGCGGCTCCAAAACGCGCTATGAGACGATCCAGAAGTTGATGGTGGCATTGGGGGTGGAGCTGACGGTGCAGCCGATTGCGAGCAGGCAAGCGCCTGGGGCAAAGCCGGCGACCGCCGGCCAATAATCGACTATGACACTGAAGACAGTGGCCGGCTTTGCCTTGAGGCCTTACCGCACCAGGCAAGGTCGCTTGTTGTTGAAGCTCCAACCTGGAATCAGGTACTGCATCGCCACGCTGTCGTCCCGCGCGCCCAGCCCCATGCCTTTGTATAACTCATGGGCCTTGGCCACGGCATCCATGTCGATATCCACCCCGAGGCCCGCCTTGGCCGGCACTTTTACGTAGCCGCCTTCAATCTGCAGGGGCGCCTTGGTCAGGCGCTGGCCGTCCTGCCAGATCCAGTGGGTGTCGATGGCAGTGATCTCGCCGGGTGCGGCGGCGGCCACCTGGGTGAACATGGCCAGGGAAATATCGAAATGGTTGTTGGAATGCGAACCCCAGGTCAGGCCCCACTCGTTGCACAGTTGCGCCACCCGCACCGAGCCCTGCATCGTCCAGAAATGCGGGTCGGCGAGGGGAATGTCCACCGATTGCAGCTGGATCGCATGGCCCATTTCACGCCAGTCGGTGGCGATCATGTTGGTGGCGGTTTTCAGGCCCGTGGCGCGGCGGAATTCGGCCATGACTTCGCGGCCCGAGTAACCGTTTTCCGCACCGCAGGGGTCTTCGGCATAGGCGAGTACGTGATGCTGGTCACGGCACAGGCGGATCGCTTCCTTGAGTGACCAGGCGCCGTTCGGGTCGAGGGTGATGCGCGCATCGGGGAAGCGTTCGGCCAGGGCCGTAACGGCTTCGATTTCTGCATCGCCACTCAGCACGCCGCCCTTGAGCTTGAAGTCGTTGAAACCGTATTTGGCTTTGGCGGCTTCGGCCAGGCGTACCACGGCGTCGGCGGTCAGGGCTTTCTCGTGGCGCAGGCGGAACCAGTCGTCGTCGGCGTCGGCCTCGTTGCGATAGGCCAGGTCCGTTGCGCTGTGGTCACCGACGTAGAACAGATAACCGAGCATTTTCACCGCATCGCGTTGCTGGCCCTCTCCGAGCAAGGCCGCCACCGGAACTTCAAGGAATTGCCCGAGCAAGTCGAGCAGGGCGGCCTCCATCGCGGTAACGGCGTGAATGGTGATACGCAGATCAAAGGTTTGCAGCCCACGACCGGCCGCGTCCCGCGAGGCAAAGGTGGTGCGCATTTGATTGAGGATGCGCTGGTACTGCCCGATGGGCTGGCCGATCACCAGGCCGCGCGCGTCTTCCAGGGTTTCGCGGATGCGCTCGCCACCGGGCACTTCGCCTACGCCGGTGTTGCCGCCACTGTCCTTGAGAATGACGATATTGCGGGTGAAATAAGGGCCGTGGGCGCCGCTGAGGTTCAGCAGCATGCTGTCGTGGCCGGCGACCGGGATAACTTGGAAATGGGTGACAACAGGCGTGTTCATGGCAAAGTCCTTATACGCTCAAATAGATTTGCTGACGGCGGTTCCGGTGGGCGCAACGCTGGGCGACATCAAGCCGGCAGACGGTGACGTCTTAGCGAAAAACACCAGGATGGCCGCGAGCACTGAGGTGCCGGCCAGGCCGTAAAGCCCGCCCTGGATCGAGCCGGTGGTTTGTTCCAGGAAGCCAAAGGTGGTCGGCGCGACAAAGCCGCCCAGGTTGCCGATGGAGTTGATCAGCGCGATCACTGCGGCGGCGATGCGCACGTCGAGGTAGCCCTGTGGGATCGGCCAGAACAGCGAAGAAGCGGATTTGAAACCGATGGCCGCAAAGCAGATGGCCACAAAGGCGAAGATCGGCCCGCCAGTAGTGGACATGAACATCCCGGCTGCCGCGATCAACAAGGCTGCCGCGACCCAGGCCTGCTGGAATTTGAACTTGCCCGACAGCGATGCGAAGGCGTACATGGCGATGATCGAGATCAGCCAGGGAATCGAGTTGAAGAACCCGACCTGCACATCGCTCAGGTCACCCATTTTCTTGATGATGCTCGGCAGCCAGAACGTCGCCGCATAGATCGTCAGTTGGATGCAGAAATACAAGGCGCAGAACAGCATGATCTGGCGGTCCTTGAGCAGTTTGCCGATGGTCGGTTTGACCGTGGTCAGGGCTTCGCGATCGCGCTGTTCCTGATCGATGGCGCCCACCAGTGCGTCCTGTTCTTCGCGGCTCAGCCACTTGGCGTCATGGGGCTTGGAGTCCAGCCAGAACCACACGAAGAAGCCCAGCGCCACCGAGGCCAGGCCTTCGATGGCGAACATCCATTGCCAGCCGTGAAAGCCCAAGCCTTCGATCTGCAACAGCGCACCCGACAGCGGACCGGAGATCAGTGAAGCAACCGCCGAGCCACTCAGGAAAATCGCAATGGCTTTGCCGCGCTCCACGCCTGGCAACCAGCGGGTGAAGTAGTAGATCACGCCTGGGAAGAAGCCCGCTTCAGCCACGCCCAGCAAAAAGCGCAGGATGTAGAAGTGGGTTTCGTTCTGGATGAACGCCATCATCGTGGCGACGATGCCCCAGGTGAACATGATGCGGGTCAGCCAGATGCGCGCGCCGACTTTTTGCAGCAGCATGTTCGACGGCACTTCGAAGATCGCGTAGCCGATGAAGAACAGCCCGGCACCGAAGCCATAGGCCGCCGCGCCGATGCCCAGGTCGTGCTCCATGTGCGTGCGCACGAAGCCGATATTGACCCGGTCGATGTAGTTGAGGATGAACATGATCACGAACAGTGGGAGCACGTGGCCCTTCACTTTGCTCACGGCGCGGATGAGCACCGAATCAGTTTCTGGTGTGGCAGATGCATGGCTTGAATTGTTCACAATTCAAAACTCCCCCTGATTTGTTTTTATGCGGGTTTGCGTGTTTTGTTGCCAGACATCATACAAGTGATTTTTTGAAAACCGCAATGCGTTGGGATCTGTATTTATTCTTATAAAAGCGGCTAGCAGGCGTTGTTTTGGTTATTTGTTAGATTTTTAATGGGTCTTAGGAGCCTTGTAGCCGTCGGAGCCCCCGGCAAAAAATCCCCGATACAGAAATGGTACTGAAGTGTTTCAGGTTGGTTGTCATACAAGTTAATCGTTTCATGAATCAACTCAGCGCCGCGCCTGAGCCCAGTGTTAAGCTCCCACCTGCCCAACCCCGTGGAACCTGGCAATGCCCATTGAAAACGCCCCCGCTGTGCGCAAACGCTCCACCAACCTGGCCCAGGGCGTGGTCGACGCACTGACCCAGCGCATCCTGCTCGGGCAGCTCAAACCCGGTGAAAAACTGCCGTCCGAATCCACCATCGTGCTTGAGCACGGGGTCAGCCGTACGGTGGTGCGCGAAGCCATCTCCAAGCTGCAAGCCTCTGGCCTGGTGGAGACGCGCCACGGCATCGGCACCTTTGTGCTGGCGCAACAGCCCCAGCAAGGCTTGCGCCTGCATGTGGACACGGTCGCCAGCGTGCGCAACATGCTGGAGCTGCGCCTGGGCCTGGAGGTGCAAGCCGTGGCGCTGGCCGCGCTGCGCCGTACCGACGAGCAACTGGCGCACATGCGTCAGGCGCTGGACGACTACCAGGCCTCCCTGGCCAACAACGACAGTTGCGTGGAAGAAGACAAGCGCTTTCACCAACTGATCGCCGAGGCCACCGGCAACACGTTTTTCAGCGAAATCATGCAGCACCTGGGCACTGCCATGATCCCCCGCACCCTGGTGCTGGGCGCCGAGCGCGGCGGCGCGGATTTTGCCAAGCTGGGGCAACTGGCGAACCTGGAGCATGAGGCGATCTTCAATGCGCTCAAGCGCCAGGATCCGGATGCCGCGCGGGCGGCGATGGTGCTGCATTTGACCAATAGCCGGGATCGATTTTCCGGCGAATGACAAGGAATCCCTGTTGAACGAACACACATTGTCCATGCGCCTGGAGCGCGTAGCGGCATGGGTGCCGGTTGGCGCGCGCCTGGCTGATATCGGCTCGGACCATGCTTACCTGCCGGTGGCGCTGATGCGTCGTGGTGTGATTGCCGGAGCCGTGGCGGGAGAGGTCGCGGCCACGCCCTTTCGCGCGGCCCAGCGCACCGTACACGCCAACGACCTGGAGCAGTGCATCCGCGTACGCCGGGCCGATGGTCTGGCAGCGATCGAGCCAGACGACGCCATCACCGCCGTCAGCCTGTGCGGCATGGGCGGCGAGACGATCCGCAACATCCTCGACAGCGGTAAAGCGCGGTTGAGCGGCCAGGAACGCCTGATCCTGCAACCCAACGGCGGCGAGCAACCGTTGCGCCACTGGTTGATGGACAACGGCTACCGAATCCTGCACGAGGAGCTGCTGCATGAGAACCGCTTCTACTACGAAATCATCGTCGCCGAACGTAGCGGGCCGGTGAGCTACACCGATGAGCAGCTGTACTTCGGACCGCTGCACCTGCAGGCGCGCACCCCGATGTTCGTGGCGAAATGGCAACGCCTGCTGCGCGAGAAACACAAGACGCTTGCCGGTTTCGAGAAGGCCAGGCAGTCGGTGCCGCAAGCAAAACGGCAAGAAATTGCCCAGCACATCCAATGGATTACCCATGTGCTGGGCTGAACGCCGCCGCGTACAGCGTAGCTCCCCCGAAACTTTTGTCCCCGGCGGTTACAGGGCCTGCCCGCCACTGAGTGCTTTTGCCCCATTTTCGCGCACCGTCGGTCGGTTTCGCGGTTCCATTACGCCTATCGCCAAGGTTTCAACCTGCGGCCCATATCTTGCTAATCAATGACATGGCATTTTGCCGTTAGTTATTTCACACGCTGTGAAGCTTGAGTTTGTTCAGGGGAGTTGCAGGGCATGCAAAGACTTTTATCACCGGGTATCCGCCTGCTTGGACGGTTCGGTTTCGCGCGCAAGTTCCAGGTGCTGTTCTTCCTGTTCATGCTGCCGCTGGCCGGGAGCTTGTGGATGATCGGCCAGGATTACCGCGACAAACTCGCGGTAATCTCCAGCGAACAGTCCGGTGTGCGCCAACTGTTGGCGCTGGACTCGCTCGATGTGCAACTGACCGCCCAACGCAACCTGGCCGCCCGCTGGAAAGCCCTGGATATTCTGCATACGCCAACCCCTGCCGCCCAGGCCGCGATGGACAAGGTGGACGCTGGCAGCCCAGTGATCCAGCAAGGCCTGCAAACCCTGGGCGACGCGCTCAGAACCCATAACGCCAGCGCCGATACCCTGGCGCGCTTCGACACCTTGCAGGCTGCGGTCAAGGGCATGGACACCCAGGCCCTGCGCACCGTCGGCTGGTGGCCGGATGGCTATGACCGCTTCACCGCCGCTCTGACTGCGATGCAATCGCTGCGCGAACAGATCACCCTGGACGCCGGCCTGATCCTCGATCCGTGGCTGGAAACCTACCTGCTGATGCAGATTTCCAGCCAGCACACCCCGGACCTGATCGAGCGTATCGGGCGCACGGCCAGCGTCGGCCAATCCTCGATCGCCTCGGGCCAGTTCACCCTGCAAAGCCGTTTGCAGATGCGCGACCTGCGCGGCCGCATCGGTGATGCGCGCGACCAGTTGGTCAAGGCGGCAGGCGCGCTCAAAGCCAGGCAATACCCAGGCCTGGAGCCTTGGACGGTGCAGTACGAAACCAGCCTGCAACGCCTGGACAGCGAGCTGAAGACCCTGGACGACGGTGTCTTCGGCGGTACCATCAAGCTCGACACCGCCGCGTTCGACCAAAGCGTTGACGCCATGCTCGCGGCCTTGGGCGCGTTGCGCAGCCAGTCGCTGCATTCGCTCGACGCGCGCTTGAGTTACTACCGTGAGCGCTCGCTGCAGCACTTCATCCCCGTGGCGGCGACGTTCAGCCTGCTGGCGCTGGCGGCGTTGTACCTGTTCGTCTGCCTGCAAGCGTCGATCCGCCGCAGCGCCAGCGGCATCACGACGCTGGCCGAGTCCTTGCGTGACGGCAACCTGCGCGTCGAAGTGGCGGTGGAGGGGCGCGACGAACTGGCCGCCATCAGCACGGCGCTCAACGTCGCCGTGGTGCAACTGCGCGCCAGCCTGCTCGGCGTCAATCATGAAACCCAGCAGCTGGGTGCCACCGTGCTCACCCTCAACGCGCAATCGGGCAGCACCCTCACCGAAGTCGAAGACCAGCAACACCAGATCAGCCAGATTGCCGCGGCCGCCACCCAGTTGGCTGCCACCTCCCTGGGCGTCGCCAAAAGCTGCGAGCAGGCTGCCGACAGCGCCCAGCAGACCCGGCGTATCGCCGAGGACAGCAGCCGCGACAGCCAGCGCACCACGGCCAGCATCCAGCAACTCAACCAGCGCCTGACCGACACCGCCAACGCGCTGGAACAAGTCAGCCAGCAGGGCCAGCAGATTCAATCGGTGGTCGACACCATTCGCGGGATCGCCGAGCAGACCAACCTGCTGGCCCTCAATGCCGCCATCGAAGCCGCCCGCGCCGGCGAGCAAGGCCGCGGATTTGCCGTGGTCGCCGATGAGGTGCGCAGCCTGTCGCAACGCACTCAGGCGTCCACCGCGCAGATCGCCAGCACCGTGGACAGCCTGCGCGCCACGGTCAGCCAGGCCGTCAGCCTGATGGGCGCCGCCTGCAACCAGGCGCTCAGTGACGCCGAATCCGTCACCGGCCTGGGCACGCGCCTCGGCGAAATCGCCGGTGCCGTACAGAACGTCACCGACACCCTGGCGCAAATCGCCGCCGCCGTGGAAGAACAGGCCACGACGGCCGACGAGGTGAGCGGCAATATCCAGCAGGTGGACCAGGCGGCCGGGCGCTTGCTCGACGGCGCACGGGCGGTCAATCAGGCCGCCGACAGCCTGAGCAAGGGCAGCCGGGCGTTGAGTGCCAACACGGCGCGGTTTCGATTGGACTGAGCGCCCATTCAGGGCACTCTGCCGCCGTCGTGTAGTCTTCTCCTTAACCCTAACGGAGCTGCCCCCCTATGATTACCGTTCACCACCTCAACAATTCGCGCTCCCAGCGCATCCTCTGGTTGCTCGAAGAGCTGGGCCTGCCCTACGAGATCAAGCGCTACCAGCGCGACCCGAAAACCAACCTCGCGCCTCCCGAGCTCAAGGCCATTCACCCGCTGGGCAAATCGCCGGTGATCGAGGACGGCTCCCGTGTACTGATTGAATCGGCCGCGATCATCGACTACCTGATCCGCCGCCACGGCAACGGCCAACTGCAGCCTGATCCGGCCAGCGCCAGCTACGACCAATACGTGCAGTGGCTGCATTTCGCCGAGGGCTCGGCCATGCTGCCGCTGATGCTCAACCTCTATGTCGGGCGCCTGGGTGAAGCCGGCGCACCGCTGCATCCGCGCATTGAATCGGAGCTGGCCAACTACCTCGGTTACCTGAATGACGTGCTCGGGCACACCCCGTACCTGGTGGGTAACGAGCTGACCGGTGCGGACATCCAGATGAGCTTTATCGGCGAGATTGCCAAGGCGCAGGGCAAGCTGCAGGCATACCCGAACCTGGCGGCATGGGTAGACAAGCTCCAGCAACGACCGGCTTATCGCAAGGCGGTGGAGCAGGGCGGTGAGTATGCGTTCGCCAAATAGAGGCGCATGAAGGACCGCTGAACCTTTGCGCCAGGCAGCGCTCACTTAACCAGTGGCGCTGTCTTCTGGTCGAAAGGAATCTGCATGCATCCCATCTCGTCAACCCACCCCGTAGAACGCGAACTCAGCCTGCGGGCAGTCATAACCGGGATCCTGCTCGGTATCCTGCTGACCCCGTCCAATGTGTACGCGGGCCTCAAGATCGGCTGGTCGTTCAACATGTCGATCATCGCGTTGCTGATTGGCTATGCGGTCTGGCAGGGACTGGCCAAACGCTCTGCTGCGGCGGTGCCGTGGACGCTGCACGAAAGCAACATCAACCAGACCGTCGCTTCGGCCGCCGCGTCGATCATTTCCGGCGGGCTGGTCGCGCCCATCCCGGCCTACACCTTGCTCACGGGCAACCAGTTGGAGGCGATCCCGATGATTGCCTGGGTGTTTTCGGTGAGCTTCCTGGGCATCTGGATCGCGTGGTACCTGCGGCCCTCATTGCTCAATGACAAGGCGCTGAAGTTTCCCGAAGGCATGGCCACCCTGGAGACCTTGCTGCATATTTACAACCACGGGCGCGAAGCCGCGACACGCTTGAAAGTGCTGCTCAGCGGCGCCATGTTGTCGGGGCTGGTCAAGTGGGTGGACACCTTCCTGTGGGCGCTGCCGCGCTGGTCGCCGACCGCGCAGCTTGAGCGACTGACGTTTACTGCAGACCCTTCGCTTTTGTTACTGGGGTTCGGCGGCATCATCGGCATTCGCGTCGGCCTGACCTTGCTGCTCGGCGCCGTGCTGGCCTGGGGCGGGCTGGGGCCATGGCTGTTGGCCCAAGGGCTGGTGAGCATTCCAGCGGGTAGCAGCGGCCCCCAATTTGCCGCGCTGGTGGAATGGCTGCTGTGGCCGGGGGTGAGCCTGATGGTGTGTTCCACCCTGGCGTCATTGGCGATTCGACTGTGGGCGCTGCACCGCTCCACCCGGGCTGGCGGCGGCACCCCGTGGACGCTGCCCAAACCGGGCCCTGCCGCCGGCTTCATCCTGGCGATCGGCTTGGTGGTGAGCCTGCAGGCGCTGTTGTTCGGTATCAACCTGTGGATGGCGCTGTTGACCATTCCCCTGGCAATCTGCCTGGCTGCCGTGGCGGCGCGGGTGGTGGGGGCCACTGGTATACCGCCGATTGGCGCCATCGGGCAGCTGTCCCAACTGAGCTTCGGCATCGCCGCACCGGGGCAGGTGCCGATCAACCTGATGAGCGCCAACACGGCCGGCGGTTCGGCCGGGCAATGCACGGACTTGATGAACGACTTCAAGGTGGGTAAGGCGATTGGCGCCACCCCACACAAGCAGGTTATCGCGCAAATTCTGGGGATTTTCGTCGGCAGCATCGTCGGCGTATTCGCCTACCTGGCACTGATCCCCGACCCCCAGAGCATGCTGCTCACCGAGCAATGGCCGGCCCCGGCCGTGGCCACCTGGAAAGCCGTGGCGCAAACCCTGACCCACGGGCTGGACTCACTGTCGCCGAGCATTCGCTGGGCGATTGCCATCGCGGCCTTGATCGGTGCAGTGCTGGGTGTGCTCGACAGCATGTTGCCTGTCGATCGTGCCCGCTATCTGCCCAGCGCTGCGGCATTGGGACTGGCGTTTGTATTGCCGGCCTCCGTGTCGCTGATGATGGCGTTGGGGGCGGTGGTGACCTGGGTGATCAGCTGCCGTTGGCCAAGCCTTACCGAGCGTTTTGCGATTACCGCAGCGGCCGGGCTTATCGCCGGCGAGAGCATCACCGGCGTGGGGGCCTCCTTGTGGCAGATGATGATGCAGGCGAGTTGATAAGCGAATCGCGCTGCTATTGCCCGATGGAACTATTGGTGGACGGCCGCCACTCATCTCTCGCCTCTCTCATATTCACTGAGCGGGGCGCCAAGAGATAACTCAGGGACGCCAGTTATAACTCCAGAAGCAAGGTTGCTTACGCTTGAAGGGATAGGCTGTGAGTTCTGATATTGCGAAAACACTACGCGAAACCCTGGTGGACCTCGGCGTACCCCAGGAACACATCGGCTACTTTGATCGCCACTCATCGATCGCACTTAACTTCAAAACGATCAGCCCGATCATGCTCACTGCCGACCGTCGTGGGGTGTGGATGTGGAGTGAGTTAAACAATCTGAACAGCGCCACGCTGAATATCCACGCGGAAAAACTGCTGCTTTTACTGCAGCATGCGTTGCCATTCGTGGTGACAGGCCAGCCCGTGTTAGGCAAAGGTCTGCGCGGTTACGAAGTCAAAGCCCTGTTGGACGATGCATGCATGGGTTCAGCCAAAACATTGCAGGTAGCGCTGGATGGATTTTTCAAACTGATGACATCGCTGCACAGTATTTTCAAATAACCAGTCGCTACGACGTTCGCTATCTTATTCATGGCTAGAGGCAACCACTATTATGCCGATCACGAATGATAACGCCTCCCGCGCGGCGGCCGAGTTACAGGCTAACGCAGATAGCCAAGTGTTGAAGAATGTCGAGTTTGTGAAGAACTTCGACTACATAAAAAACAAGCCTATAGATGTCACCTCTAACGCCCTGCCCACGGTAACGCTCAAAGCCGACGGGCGGGAACGCCCGGTCAGTTTTCTTTATGGCGACACGCAGGTCGCGCAAATCAGAAACGGCGCTATTTATAACGCCGTGATTGACAGCGACATCGTTGAAAAACACTCCCAGGACCGTATCGCGCCGGGCAAGGCGTCCATCAAGGATGGTGCGCTGAGCCTGGGTTTGAACCGGTTCAGAATCGCGAGTCCGGCTGACACCGAAACCCAGAAGATCCTTAGCCGACTGCGTGGCATCACCGATCCAGAGCAGCGTAGAACAGAGCTGACCAAGCTGGTCGCCAACGGCTCGACGCAAGCTGCCGAAGGTTCGATGAGGCTGAAAATGGTCAACGACCCGGTACGGCGCGCATTCGAAAGCTACTATGCCAAGCATGCCCTGCAAGATTATTTCCGCTCGCCGGACACCTATAAAAAATTTGTCGATATTTCAAATAACCAAGTGAATTACATCAAGGACAACTACGTGTCTGCGCCGTTGTTCGAGAAGTATGAGGCGGCTTGGAAAAATCAGAGTTTCGACACAAGCATCGTGGGCCTGGATCAACTCCAGGGGTTCTATACGCGTGCCGAGAAAACCCTGGAAACTTTGAATATCTCGCCCGAGGCCAGGACGGCCTTGTTTGATATCTACAAACACCGCTATCTCAGCTACGCGCTGAAGAATGAACCGGATGTCGAGGCAAAACTTCCGTCAGGCCATTGGGGCGGCGTGTTTGATCCCATCAGGGCACCCGGAAAAGGCCGTATTGAACTCAACGCTCGAGAAGGTAACTTGTTCAGACAGGCAGACAGTCATAACGTCGGCATCTTGCGAAATATCGATGCGACGCCCAGGGACTTGCGCCTGAACGACCCTTTCAACATCAAGTATGAAAGCGATTACCAGAGCCAATTGCTGGCCAGCGCCAGCACCCGTTGCCCCGACAGACTAGAGATGCAGGACCCCGCGCATCCCGATGCATCCAAACCGGGTTCTTACCTGAAGACGTTTTTTGAAAAAGGCACGGGGACCTACGTCAACGGACCATCGGGTTCAATTGTGATTGAGCAGGGAGCAGTGCGTGCGTGCAAGGATGTGCATGCCAATACCCGCCCTGAGGACCTTGAGACCTATTTGGCCATTCAAGCCTTGCTGTTCATTTATGTGGATGGTGGGCATTCGATGGATGAAATTACTTATGCGCTGACCCATCCGGCTGTGCAGGACAAACTGCACCACGCCTTTTCCGAACGGCCCGGCTTCGAGCATATCGGCGATAAGCTTTTCATGAATGCCCGCGCCCTGGAAAACGCCGCCAAGGACGCTGCGGTCTTTAATGATGTGCTCAAGGCCAAGGACGCCACGCATCAACAGATCACCCATGGCAACCCGGCGGGCCAGCCCGCTCGAACGGCCACCAAGGCGCTGGCGCTGGCGCAAACCGTCGCAGCGAGAAACGTGCTCTACAAACCCAGCGACGTCCTGACTCAAGAGCTGGCCGGCGCCGCCGGCGTATTGCACCGGGTGGTCTCGAACCTGAGCCCCCAGCATCAAAACCTGCTGGGGGCTCATTTATTGGGAGAAGGCAGGCTGCTGGCAGGACAAACAACCGATGACTTGCTGGCTGCGTTGGCGCGCGCCGGTAGCGGGGCGGCGAGCGCCACCGACAGAGCGGTGGCCATCGCGTTGATGGGCGATATCGGCGGGTTTTACACTACTCCCGGCAACGCGGACCAGGGGCTGATGACGGCGCTCAACCGTCAGTTCCAGGCACAGGGGCTGGAGGTGCCCGATGCCGCCGCTGTCCAGCGTATGCGCGAGCACGGCGGCTCTGCGGCGGTAGGCCCGAATAAGCGCGCTGAACGAAAAGTCCGTGCGTTCGATTCGCCAGCCGACATGCCTTTTCGAGCAGGCGTACATAACAACGGGCTGGAAGCGGATAAGGCGCTTAATGTCCCCGCATCTGAACGTATTCCTGACAATCGCTGGGCGGTTTTTGACATTGGGACGGCCCGTGTCAAAGAAACGACCGAGCCGCTTGTCGGGCATATGTCAGCGTCGCCGGCCGAGATTTTACAGGCTTGGGACATGCTGCGTGGCGTAAGCGCACACGATCAATACGTGGGTGCGCTGCCCGACGGTCCGCGCGCTCAAGACGGTGGCACCATCATGCCTATGTCGGTCTTGGCGCCGGCCGAGCAGGACCAGCGCTATGCGCGTGCGGCAGGGGCGGGTGCATTTTTGGTCGGCTTGGGTTATCACAGCGCAGTCGAAGTGCTGGAAGGAACGTTGGTTTATACCGGGCAAAGCATCAGAGCCGAAGGCACACTGGATCCTTCCCAGCGTGATTCCGCTGATGTCTTCGGGCATGGGGCGGCAACTGACCTCATGAGCGAGCTATTCAAGTCCGGTACAGCAGCGTGATGGGCTGTCGGGCAATCATGCGTCCCCATTGATTGCCCGGTGCGCATGCTGTGCCCTCAAACGTTGCAGTCCATTGGCCGATGTCGAGATCAGACACGATGATGCCGCACTCAGGCTACTTTGGCGTTGTCCTGCGCACTTAAGGTGAGGGGTATTGGTCGCCCGAGAACCACAAAAACAATGAATAGTCTCAACTCCAACGATTCCAACGCTCAGCTGGCGCAGGGTTTCAAGCCGCGCCACGTCACCATGTTGTCCATCGCAGGCATCATCGGCGCGGGGTTGTTTGTCGGTTCCGGGCATGCCATCGCGGCGGCGGGGCCGGCGGTGTTGCTGGCTTATCTGTGCTCCGGCCTGCTGGTGGTGCTGGTGATGCGCATGCTCGGGGAGATGGCGGTGGCGCGCCCCGACACCGGCTCGTTTTCCACCTATGCCGACCAGGCCATTGGCCGTTGGGCAAGCTTCACCATCGGCTGGTTGTATTGGTGGTTCTGGGTGTTGGTGATTCCGATCGAGGCGCTGGCTGCCGGGCATGTGCTCAATCAGTGGTTTCCTCAGGTCGATGCATGGTTGTTTGCGTTGTTGTCGATCATTTTGCTGGTGATCACCAACCTGTTCAGCGTTGCCAAATATGGCGAGTTCGAGTTCTGGTTCGCGATGGCCAAGATCATCGCCATCGTCGGTTTCATCGGCCTGGGGTTCAGCGTGCTGATGGGCTGGATTCCGGATCGTGAAGCCAGCGGCTTGAGCCGCTTGATGCAAGAGCACGGCGGCTTTGCACCCAATGGCCTATCGGCCGTAGTGGGGGCATTCATCACCATCATGTTCAGTTTCATCGGGACCGAGGCGGTGACCATCGCCGCGGCCGAATCGAGCAACCCGGCGCAAAACATCGCCAAGGCGACCCGCTCGGTAATCTGGCGCATCGGCGTGTTTTACCTGTTGTCGATCTCGATCGTTATTTCCGTGGTGCCGTGGAACGATCCCCTGCTGGCATCCGTGGGCTCTTACCAGCGTGCGCTGGAGTTGATGAACATTCCCAACGCCAAGTTCATGGTCGACCTGGTGGTGTTGATCGCCGTGGCCAGTTGCATGAACTCCTCGATCTACATCTCCTCGCGCATGCTGTTCTCCCTGGGTAAACGCGGCGATGCGCCACGCGCCCTTAAACGTACGTCTGCGGCGGGCGTGCCCAGGGCGGCGGTGATTGCCAGCACCATCCTGGGTGCGGGAGTGACGCTGCTGAGTTACTTCATGCCCGCTGGCCTGTTCCAGTTTCTGCTTGCCAGTTCCGGTGCCATCGCGTTGCTGGTGTACCTGGTCATCGCCATCTCGCAACTGCGCATGCGTCGGCTGCTGCTCAAGCAGAACGTCGAGCTGACCTTTCGCATGTGGCTGTTCCCCTGGCTGACTTATCTGGTCATCGTGTTCATCTGCGCGGCGCTGGCCGTGATGATGGTGACGCCGGAACACCGCACCGAAGTATCCTCGACGATTGGCCTGGCCCTGGTGATCTCGTTTATCGGCCTGGTCACTTCGCGTCAGCAGGGGCAGGCGGTCAAACCGGTGGCGCTGGAACACTCCTGATCATGTGCCCGGTTCAAAGATCGTTCCCACGCTCCCGCGTGGGAATGCAGGCCGTGACGCTCTGCGTCATCTGTACGCAGTAGGTGGGACGCGGAGCGTCCCAGGAGGCATTCCCACGCAGAGCGTGGGAACGATCAGGTGCGGTTCAGCGCACCCGCGTCCGGCTTTGCACCGCCAGGTCCAGCGCCTTTTGCATATCCAACCGAGCCGAGCGCCCGACGTCCTTGTCGTTGAGCTGGTAGTTGCGCTCCGACGGAAGGATCGGCGCGGTGAGGTCCTGGGCGTCGCTGCGTTCAAAGTCGTGGTTCTCGCCGATCGCCATGGCGCTGCGGCGCAACAGCATGCGCAGCTGTTCGGGTTGCAGCTGCGGATTGATCGACAGCATCGCCGCCAGCAAGCCTGCGACCATCGGCGTGGCGTAGGAGGTGCCGCAATGCACGGCGCCTTCCTGGCCGGCGTCGGGCGTGGACGCGTGGGCGCAGGCGGCAGCAGTGATGTCGACGCGCATGTCCACATTCGAGGAGCTGCGTGTAAGGGCATAGGCCGGGTCATCGACGGCAACGCCGCCACGCACGTTACGCTGGTGTCCGCCCACCACCAGCAACTGCTCGGTGATGAAGGAGGAGGGCAGGCGGTACTCGTCGCTGCCAGAGAATGCCGAACCGTTACCGGCGGAATTCACCACGATCACATCAGGGTGTTCCTTGCGCAGCCACAGGAAGAACTCTTCGAGCAATTCTTCGTAGCCACTCATGGCAATTCCCGAGCGCACCAGCGAGTCGACGTCATTGCCATTGACGTCCTTGGTTCCGACGCGATGAATGCCCCAGCTCCAGTTGAGCACGCGCACCCCGTCCTCCACGAGGTTGACCGAGGCGGCGATGTTGGCAGTGATACCGGCATCGGAGTTGCGCTCGACAATCACGTCAAAGCCACCGCTGGCCTTGTCCAGCCCACGTAAAAAACCGGTGTTGCCGCCGTTGTCCCAGCCTGCCGCGAGAATACCGGCGACGGTGGTGCCATGGCCGCTCGCCGCACCCGTATCGCGGGCGTAGACGCAGGTACGCCTGGGGGCGCAGGCGCCCAGGTAGTCAGCGAAATCTGCGGTGTCGAAATCCACGCCGCGCTCGATCAGGCCGATGCGCACCGGTTGCGGCGTGATAGGTGTGTGTTGGCCCGGGATGCGCCGCTGATAATAGGCCACCGCATCGAGAAATCGGTTGGCGGCCCATTCATCGGAGTCGGGCGATGGCTTCTTCGGTTTTTCGTGGCGCGTGGCGGCGTGCTCGGCCTCTTCGGCGGCGGATTCTTCGATCACCACCGCATCCACGCTGGTCTCGCTGCCCAGGCGTAGCACCAACGCGTCGCGCTGCAGCAGGTCGATGGCCGGCAGGCGCAGTTGGAAGAGGTTCAGCGGCACGATACTGCCGACCACGCTCGCGCCATATTTGCGCGCGAGGCGCTCGGCTTCCTGGCGGCCATCGCGGTCTTCCTCGATCAGCACGCTGACCAGGTCGACATAGGTGGTCAGGCCGTCCATGTTCTTCGCCACTTCGCTGGGCCCGGCGGCGACGACATGGCTATTGCGCAGGGTCAGCCAGGCCGCGTTGCTGGCGCGCGGGCCGTCTTCGAGCCACAACGGGCCGCTCTGGTAGCGCGTGCTGTCCAGGCGCAGGCGCAACTGGTCGCCGTCACGCTGGAGGGCTTGTGCCGGCAGCGCCTTGCCCGCCAGTTTCACCTGCGGCGTTGCTTCACCCAGCCCGCGCGCACTCAGGCACCAATCCTGCTCCCGGCTTTGCAGCAGGTCGCCGCAGCGTTTCAGGTTTTCCAGTCGCAGCGGTTCCTGTGCCATGGCCGCCGTGCTGGCGGCCAGGGTGAGCAGCATCGCGAGGGCAGCATTATTCAGAGGCATCAGTGGGTTCCTTGCCGGGGCCTGATACTGCGACTCCACCCACCCGCCGTTCGTTCAGCGCGACCACGTTGAACTCCCTTGCCACAGCCTCACTCCTAACTGGACGAGGCAGTGCACATGGACGGATGTGACAATGACCCAGCCACACTCAAACACCCCTGGCACGCTGTTCGAGACCGACCTGCCCGCGCGCCTGGACCGCTTGCCCTGGGGCCGTTTCCACACCTTGCTGGTGTTCGCCCTGGGGATCACCTGGCTGCTCGACGGCCTGGAAGTGACCTTGGCCGGCTCGGTGTCCGGCGCGCTGAAAAGCAGCACCGGCCTGAACTTCAGCAACGTCGACATTGGCCTTGCCGGTGGCGTCTACATCGCTGGCGCCGTGCTGGGTGCGCTGCTGTTCGGCTGGCTCACCGACCGTCTGGGGCGACGCAAGCTGTTCTTCATCACTCTGTGGCTTTACGTGGGCGCCACCGCAGCCACGGCGTTCTCCTTCAACCTGGAAACCTTCCTGCTGTTCCGCTTCCTGACCGGCATGGGCATCGGTGGCGAATACACCGCAATCAACTCGACCATCCAGGAATTCACCCCGGCGCGTTATCGCGGCTGGGTCGACCTGACCATCAACGGCACCTTCTGGCTGGGTGCCGCCCTGGGGGCCGGTGGCGCCATTGTGTTGCTCGACCCGCAGATCGTCGGCGGCGACCTCGGCTGGCGCCTGTGCTTCGGCATCGGTGCCGCGCTGGGCCTGGTCATCCTGGTGATGCGCCTGTGGCTGCCGGAAAGCCCGCGCTGGTTGTTGATCCATGACCAACACGACGAAGCGCGGCGCATCGTCGACGGCATCGAAGCGCGCCTGCGCGAACAAGGCCACGCACTGGCCCCAGTGACCGCCCCGCCGTTGCGGCTGCACGCGCGCGACCACACACCGCTGGCGGAGATTTTCCACACCCTGTTCGTCAGCTTTCGCCGTCGCGCCCTGGTCGGCATGACCCTGCTCACCGCCCAGGCATTCTTCTACAACGCGATCTTCTTCACCTACGCGCTGGTGCTCACCGACTTCTACGACGTGCCCGCCGAGCGCGTCGGCTGGTACGTCTTGCCGCTCGCCCTCGGCAACTTCTGCGGGCCGCTGCTGCTGGGGCGGTTGTTTGACGTGGTCGGCCGGCGCGTGATGATCAGCTTCACCTACGCCACCTCCGGCGTGTTGCTGGCGCTCAGTGGCTACGCGTTCCAGCAAGGCTGGTTCGACGTGACCCAGCAAGCCGTGGCCTGGATGGTGATCTTCTTCTTCGCCTCGGCAGCGGCGAGTTCAGCGTACCTGACCGTGGCCGAGACCTTCCCGCTGGAAATACGCGCGCTGGCGATTGCGGTGTTCTATGCGTTCGGCACGGGGCTGGGCGGGATCATCGGGCCGACCTTGTTTGGGCAGTTGATACAGACGCAACAGCGCGGGAGTTTGTTTGTGGGGTATTTGATCGGGGCAGCGTTGATGTGTGCGGCTGCCCTGGTGCAGGCAATTTGGGGTGTGGCGGCCGAGCGCAAGGCATTGGAGCAGGTGGCGCGACCATTGTCGCAGGCGGCTGATTGAGGGCAGGCAGGTGGGCGCGCCCAGGCCGTTGGTGCTCGAGGTGCAACGACGATTGTTTACGTCCCCAGCGGGCCTAAAGATCGAGCCTTTCACGTCGATAACCTCCATGAACCCGCCGATCATGGACCGATTGAAATGACACTCTCCATCAGCGCTACCACTATAGCCCCTGCCAATATCCGACTTGCGCCTTCCGAGCAGAAACTGACGCCCCAGGCATTGCCGGAGGCGGCCAAGCAACCTTTGGCAAATGCCGGGCCGGCGGCGGTCTATCATCCCAGCGAAACCGCCCAAACCGCGAGCGAGCCACCGCAGGTGACCGACGTGTGGGTCGGCCGCTCCGAATCACCGGAATTTCCTCGCTTCGTCGACCGCTTCCATAGTGCCCAGGCGGTGCTCAAAAGTGCCTTCACCGCGTTCGCATCCACCCTTAAGAGCACCGCCCCCGACCTGGCCAGAACCGATTATGGTTTTACCGTCGAAGCCGATGGCCGCCTGAAAGTCATCGACAAGGCCGGTCAGCTGAGCGACGCGAATATCAAGCGGCTCACCGAACTGCTCAATGGCTCCGCTGATTTGAAAGCGGCCGCCGTGACCTTCCGCAACGCCGCCATCGACATGACAGACGCCGGCTCGCCCTGGTCCGGCAGCGGCATGGGCTACTACAGCCTGACCAACGAAAATTTCGCCAAGACCATTGATCTGGCGCCGTTGTTCAGAACCTATGACCCTTCGGATGTGAAGGGTGGCAGGGAACGGTTTTTTATCATTCAACTGACCTACAAAGGTGAGCGGGCCACGGCGGAGACGGAGCAGGCGATGTATGCGCGGCGTGCGGCGCAGGCGTACTAACGGCGCAATGGGTTGTGTGAGGCTCAGCGAGCGGGGCAGGTATTTAGCCACTTTCGGCGCAAAGTAGCCCCTTTCCTTGCCAGCTGGTCTACCATGCCTCTCCCGGCAGTGATCTATGCGCTACCGTTCATTTTTTAAAGGTACCGCCATGTCCATCGACCAAATCTCCCTGCCCAAAGGCGTCGGCCCCGTTGCTGCCAAACTCCTCGACGCCATCACCGGCGCTGCCACCCACGAAGAACTCAACCGTGCGGGCGGCAAAGCCGAGGGTTTTGTGTTGGGCCTGGAATCCAGCAAGGCTATCAAGAGCCAAATCGCCGAGTCGTTGTATGTGGCTTACGATGATGCGGCGAGCAATCGGGCCAGTGAGTTGAAGGGCTGAGGGTCAGTCGGTCCTGATGAAGCCGGCCCGATTGGACCCATGCTCATGCCAGCGTCCCAAACCCGCCCCTCTCCCGCGCCTTTCCTCAATCCAGGCGAGACCGTGGTGCTCTTCGACGGCGTGTGCAAGCTGTGCAATGGCTGGGCTCGGTTCCTGATTCGCCATGATCGTCAACGGCGCGTGCGATTGGCGGCTGTACAGTCGCCAGAGGGCCAGGCGCTGCTCGCCTGGGCAGGGCTGCCGTTGGATCAGTTCGATACCATGGCGGTAATTCGTGACCGGCATTACTGGGTGCGCTCAAATGCGGTTTTCGAAATCATTGCCCAACTGCCTGCCGGCTGGCGCCCACTGGGGCTGTTGCGTGGCATCCCACGCCCAATTCGGGATTGGGCCTATGATCGCATTGCTTTAAACCGCTATCGACTCTTCGGAAAATATGACACCTGCCTGTTGCCCGACCCCGATCATGAAGAACGTTTTTTGAAGGGGGGCGCCTGCTAAACCTGTGATGTTGGTTGCCGCCGCAGGTTCTGCGGCGGACTTTTCAAGCTGAACCCAGGGTGCGTTAGTTAACGACTTCGCAGGGTCTGGTTGACGAAATGTAAGCCGCGCAGGTTTGAGGCACTCGGGCGCGCAATGCCTGTCTCGCATTGTTCTTGGCGGCTGTGCAGGCGGCATGATCGGTGCCAGGCGCGGTTCCCGTCGCGCTGGCCCCTCGATTTGCAGGTGGGCATGGCATTGGAGCATTCGCTGCAACTGTTGCGGTGCCGATACTCTGACCGCGCGCCGCCGCTTCAGCTTTTGGTGTGTCGGCTGCATAAGTACTGGTGGAGATTATTCCGGCCAACACCAATGCAGTTGCCATGATATTGAGTGACTTCAACATGTTCGATCCCTCGATTAGTTAAGCGATGAGTACTGTTTACCGTCCCTATGAGCTGCTGTTTTGCCTGATAGAGACTAGATCGCATAAAGCCACTCTGTGATATTTTTTATTGGTTCATCTTTCGCTTTCCCACCGGAGCCCGCAATGCCCTCCACCAAACGCGACAGCGCAGGTATCGAACGTCGTCTGGTTGCCGCCCTGACCGAAGCCTGTGAAACCGCCAAGGCTGAAATCCCCGGCTTTGAATGGCTGACCCATGAAGTCGACTACGCCGCTTTCCCCCAAAGCCTGCGAGTGATCTGGGTATTCGATACCCGAACAAGCAAGGAGCAAGCCCTGGCCAAGGGAGAAGACCAGCGAATGCGTGAACTGACAGGCACCGCGCTGAGCGATGCCGGTGTGGATCTGCCGTTACTGCACCGCTGCGTAGGATTCGATTCCGAGGAGGAATGCCATCTCCAACATGGTGGGAATTGGCGTCTGCGCCTGGCCAAGCGGCATTCGGTAAAGGGGTAGGGCCGTGGCCAAAAGTATCGAGAGTTCGTTGGGTAGCAACTGACGCTCATGTAACGTGCTGAGGCCTTTAGAGTGGCGAGGCAACTATTGATGAGTGTCCACATCCTCAGCCGGATAGAACTCGCCGTTCTTACCCATCTCCTCCAGCCGTTGGCGCGCGATCGACTCAACGCTGGCGACTTCACCTTGATCGTCAGCCTTGACCAACTGCAAGCACAGGCGCCGGACATTCTGATCGTGAGTGCCTTCGCTGAGCATTTCATGGGTGAAGACTTGCTCACCCCGCCATAGACATAACGGGGTATGAGCCCCGCCGAGCCATATCTCGTTGATCGATCGAAGGTCAGTGGTAGCAAGTTGATCCAGAGTGATTGTCTTGTCCATTGCGCTGCGCCTTAACGATGGGTAGAGACGGGTAGACTTACCGGCGCAGTGGGTTGTTCCCAGTTTCGGGAGTGCAACTGCATCAGTGGTGGTGAGTCACGCGCCGGAGCATGGGTGGGGCGATCAGCAGTTGCGGCACGGTTCGCGGTGATGTGGGGGCTATGGAGCGACTGACAGCTAACGGCCAATAGCCGACATTCAGATCAGCCCATTGAGGAAACTACTCGGAGGTCCAAACGTTCTACCACTCGATCTCGCCGCGTCCTTAACCATCGATATCGCCGTTACGGATGGCCATCCTGATGGCTTGTGCTGTCGTTGTCACGCCCAGACGTCGGCGCGCTGAGCGCAGGTGATTTTCAACCGTACGCTCCGACAAACCGAGAGTTGCTGCAATATCCGCTTGCCGTCTTCCGGCAGCCGTCCATTCCATGACTTCGCGCTCTCGCGGGGAAAGGCTTTGTAACGTTTCGTCCAGTGGAGCCTCAAGCAACCGCCTAGCTGCGAAAAAAGCGGCCGTCGCAACCAGGCTTAGTCCCATGCGAACCCGCGCGCTTCCATCCACCGGCTCACCCCCAAAGCTCATCGCGCCCTCAAGCCCCTGCGGGCCGAAAACTGGTACCTGCAACCCCTGAATCCCTGGGTCACCTGGAGAACGAATCACCCGGTAGCGCTCTTCTCCCTTGACCTGCTCTTTCTGCCAGAAGAAGGATTGCCGAGCATTCAGAAGGTGGCGAGTCACCGGACAATGTCGAACATAAGTCTCGGCATCCACCGATCGACCGTTATCGAACCAATCGCCTTCGACCCAGTAGATATGCTCAACCACTTCTTCACTTGCCGGCGATGCAGAAAACAACACGAATCGATTATAGCCGTAGGGTGTGGCAAAACCCCTGACGGCTTTCTTGATTGATTCAAGTGTGCGCGACGTCTCTATCTCCAGAGCAGCTCGCATCGCTGTTTCGGCCGGCCCGTCGCTCACTACGATGCGACCTCTTTCAACAATGCTTCAGCTGCCAACTTGCCCAGATTATTGCCTGCCAGTGGGCTGTCGCCGGTCAGCAACTTGCGGTCTTGGAGTGTTGCACCTGAAATATCCTGGTTGACGATCTCAACTCCCAGGGCTTTCAATTGCTCCCCAAATTTCCAGGTCAAATGCCCAGGCATATAACCGATGTCGGGCGTTTTTGCGTCGAGACTGTCTGGAAATGCGCAGATCTTGTAGCCGTTGAAAATGTAGGAATCCCTCGACTCCCCAATACCCGCTGCGAGCATTGCTGCTGGGCCGTGACATAGGGAAATCACAAATTTGTCGTTGGTGATTGCCCAATGCAAAGCCGCTTTCACGTTGGCACTCTCCGGCAATCCAATCAGCGCGCCGTGTCCGCCAGGTATGAAAACCCCGATGTAATCCGAATCCCCGCCCAGTGCCTTTTCGACCACATCGGAAAGCTTCAATGGTTTTTTGAACTGTTCGCGATATTTGGCGTAGAAATTTTTAACCTCGGTATCTTCGGAAGGCATGGCCCAGAACTCAAACTTCACCGGATTGCCTGACAGGGTCGCAACGTCGAACGCGAAACCGGCTTTGTCGAGGTGGTACATGGGTAGCAACGTCTCGACCGGGTGATTACCGGTGGAAAACATGGTGCCGTTGTCGGTCAGTAAATAGCGCTCGTCGGCGCCGATCAGCAATATCTTCCAGCGGCCACCTTGGTAAGGATTAGGGTAATCCGCGTCACTCAAATCAGATTTTGGGGAGGTAAATTGGCTTAGCGAGTATGGAGAGGGGAAAAAGGCATTGTCCTCTGCCTGATCCGGAGTGGGGCGCTTGTCGTCACTCTGCAAGGTAGTCATGGTTTTCTCCTACGAATGGGCCGATTGTCGAAATCAATGCTAATAGCGTGACGCAGGCCCAGCAATGAGGGTTTTCCCTCAAAGAATTTTCCGCACCCATACAGTACGCCGATCGGCTGCTTTTGGCCGATTGCAGCCTTTCGTAAAGGGCAAGGCGTCAATGCCTGGAAGTTGTGTTGGTACAAAAGTGGTACGCGGCTTTCAGGTGGCTCTGTAGGGCAAGGAATGCAAGGCCTGCAGGATTAGCAGTTCCAATCCATCATCGGACGGTGGTTTAGCTGGCTTCCCTGCGTGCGTAGGGGATCCTAAGCTGCCTGCCGCGAAGGGCAGCAGTCGGCCAAAAGCAGCCGCTCGTCGGCAGCTTTTATGACACCAGAGTGCGAGAACGCTCCACCTTTATACTCAACCAGAATGGCTCCGAAGAAGAATTGGCGTTAGCATTCTGTCCACTCGGCTTAAACAGCCTGTTTTTTAGATCAGGGTCGCATCGTGGAAAAGCTAAAACGCCTCCAAAGTGGAATCGAAGGGCTCGACGCTCTGCTCAAGGGCGGGCTGGTAGCAGGCGCTTCATACATAATCCAAGGGCGCCCTGGGTCTGGAAAAACGATCCTCGCCAACCAGCTTGGTTTTCATCATGCGAATAGCGGGGGGCGGGTTCTGGTCGCCACACTGCTGGCTGAATCGCATGATCGCCTTTTTCAGTTTCTTTCAACTCTAAGCTTTTTCGACTCGTCCAAAGTCGGGGCTGAAATCCAGTTCGTTAGCGCGTTTGACACCCTGGAAAACGAAGGTTTGGATGAAGTAGTGAAACTACTTCGACGTGAGATAAGCCGTCAGAAAGCCACCGTTATGGTTGTGGACGGTTTGCTCAATGCGCGCTCAAAAGCTGATTCACACATAGACACCAAGAAATTCATTTCTGAACTGCAAGGCCACGCCGCTTTTGCGGGTTGCACAGTGCTGTTTCTTACCAGCTCCCGCCTCGACGACGGCAGTCCTGAGCACACCATGGTTGATGGCGTCATAGAGATGGGCGAAGAGCTATATGGCACTCGCTCAGTGCGTCGAATTCAACTGCGCAAAACTCGCGGCAGCGGAGCCATGACCGGTCTTCACGAGTGTGAAATTACCGACAAGGGCTTGGTGGTTTACCCGCGACTCGAAAGTCTCTACAGCCACCCGTCTTCTCCCGATAGCGCTAACATGACGCGTATCGCCAGTGGCATTAAATCACTGGACGACATATTAGGTGGAGGTCTGCACAGCTCTAGTGTATCTCTGGTCATAGGCCCCTCTGGGATTGGTAAAACGACGCTGGGTCTTAAGTTCCTGGCTGAGTCGACTGTGGAAGCGCCGGGCCTACATTTTGGCTTCTACGAAAGCCCACAACGGCTGCGACTCAAAGGCCAATCACTGGGTATCGATATCAAGGGCATGGAAGATAGCGGTGCGTTGAACATAGCCTGGCAGCCCACCACAGAGGGGCTTCTCGATGGGCTGGGTGCACGACTGTTGAGTATCGTCGAAGAAAAGGGCATCAAGCGTTTGTTCATCGATAGCCTAAGCGGCATGACGCGAGTCACGACCAATCCAGCGCGGATTACTGACTTCTTCAGTGCTCTGATGAACGAACTGCGATCCAGAGGCGTTACGGTATTTGCATCCTGGGAAATGCGCGATCTATTCGGTTCAGAGGTAAGCGCGCCGAACTCTGACCTGTCCAGCATCGTCGACAACCTGATGCTGATGCGATTCTATGAGAATCACTCTGAACTTAGCAGGACGCTTTCCATTCTTAAAGTACGAGACAGCTCTTACGACCCTTCGCGATTCGAGGTCGTCATTCGTGATCAAGACGTTTTCCTGAAAAAGGCTTCGAGACATGAACCTTCAGTCCACGTCGAGACATCGTCCGGTTCAAAATCTTAAGCCTTTACGCGGGTTGAATTAACATGACCACCATCTTGGTCGTCGACGACGAGTATTTGATCGCTGACATTCTCAGCTTCGCGCTGGAGGATGAGGGGTTCATGGTGGTAACTGCCAGCAATGGTCGAAAAGGGCTTGAGGTGTTGGATAGAGAGGGGCCAGCCTTGATCATCACAGACTTTATGATGCCGGTGATGGATGGCTTGGAATTCGCTACAGCCGTCCGAGCTCTTCCATCCGTCAAGCATTTGCCGATCATCCTTATGAGCGGCGCTCAAGCACACATTGGTATGAAGAGATCGGATCTGTTTGATGCGGTTTTGGCAAAGCCATTCAATATCGACTTGATCATTGCCGAAGTTAAAAAGCTCTTGGTCCAAGACCAGCGCTGACCTAACTAGGGTTATTAATGTGCGCTGACCAAGGTGAAACCCCAATTGCAATTGGCGACGCCAGCTCTGCTGACGAGGTTGCCCGGTGTCTTCTCCGGCCGTGGGCTATAACCGCCCACACCGTTTTTTGAGAAAGGATACTCAGGGAGTTAAAACCTAAGGAAAAGGTATGGCAAAGACGCATTCACATCTTGCGACGTGGAGGATCTGTATGAAGTGAATTTGCCACCGCTGTCACTAGCTCGTCCATCGACCACGGCTTTTCCAAGTACGTTGTAGAGGGCGGCACGATGGTAGGATCCAACGAGTATCCAGAGGTAAGAATCGTGGCAGTGCTAGGCCATCTTGCCTTCACCACCGCGATAAAATCCGAACCTTTGAGCTTGCCAGGCAAACCGTGATCCGCGATCACCAGTGGGTACGTGTGCGGCGTGCTGAGCATATGAATTAAAGCACCATCAGCGCTATCAAAGCCCAGCGAGCGCAAACCTATTTCTGACAAAATATCTATCATTAGACCGCGAATTATTTGGTCGTCCTCCACGACTATTACCGGCTCAGACAGAGGCGAAGGCTTTTCGCATTCCTCATTCATGAGATCATTCCTAAACTGACCAATTGTGCTACAGCTCGATTCGTGGAGTTGATTGTAGACCTCGCTGAAGATTAGATCTTGGACGTAGTGAAACAATTCGAAAGTTCGCTATTGGCCGATTGCTGCCCGTCACTAGCGGCAGAAATCGGCCAGAAGCAGACGGTGAAAGCAAGCAGAGAACGGTAGGGCGCGGAGGGTCACCCCAGAAAAAACAAGATGGCCTCCTTTGACGGTCGGAGAAGGGCTGAGTCGAGTTTATTGGGGTAATTTGGCAATCACCTTGATCTCGAAATCAAAACCGGACAACCAGGTCACGCCAACAGCGGTCGCCGTCGGGTAGGGCGCTTCGCCCCAGTACTCGGCCACCACTTCCCAGATTGTTTCGAATGTCGAGTCGGGGTCGACCATGAAGATGGTCGTGTCGACCACATCCTCGAAACTACTGCCGGCCTCGGTCAGGATTGCGTTGAGGTTGGCGAAGGCCAGGCGAACCTGTGTCGCGAGGTCCGGCTCGGCCGAGCCATCTTTGCGGCTGCCGACCTGACCGGATACGAACAGAAAACCGTTGGAACGAATCGCCGGTGAGTAGCGGTGGAGCTCGTACAGTGCATGGCGGTCAGGCGGGAAAACCACATCGCGTTTGCTGGTCATTGCATCTCTCCTTCGGGGCCAGGGCGGCCCGCTGTTTACGATGGAGTCAGTGTAAAAAGACGGGCGATCTGAATAAACGCGCAACGCTGGTCATGACTGTTTGTAGAATCCAAACTATCCAGAACCCTAGTGAGGCGTGAAATGGACCGTTTCGATGCAATGCAGGCCTTTGCCCGCGTGGTGGAAACCGGCAGCTTCACCAAGGCGGCCGCTACCCTGCACATGAGCAAGACCACCGTGACGCAGCTCGTTCAGCAACTGGAAGCGAGGCTGCGTGTGCGCTTGCTCAACCGCACCACACGCAAGGTCAACGTCACCGCCGATGGCGCGGCCTACTACGAGCGCGTCATCCGACTATTGGTCGATATGGACGATGCCGAAACCAGCCTGTCCAGCGCGTCGATGACACCGCGCGGGCGCCTGCGGGTGGACGTACCCAGCCCGTTTGCGCGAATGCTGCTGATACCCGCGTTGCCGGGGTTCTTTGCACGCTACCCGGAAATCCAGCTGACCCTGGGCGTGAGCGATCGGATTGTCGACATCATTGGCGAAAACGTCGACTGCGTGGTGCGCGGCGGCGAAATCACCGATCAGTCGCTGATGGCAAGGCATGTGGGCGATCTGCACATCGGCATTTATGCCGCGCCCGGCTATCTGCAGCGTTTCGGTACGCCTGCGCACCCCCATGAGCTGGAGGAGGGCAGGCACAGTACCGTTGGCTTCCTCTGGTTTCGCACAGGTAAATCCTTGCCCTACGCGATGCAGCGTGGTGAGGAACGCATTGAGGTCCAGGGTCGCCCGCAACTGACGGTCGACGATGGCAATGCATACCTGGCCGCCGGCCTGGCGGGTCTGGGCATGCTTTGGCTACCGCAGTACATGGCCAAACCGCACCTGGTCAGCGGCGAGTTGCTGCCGCTGTTCGAGGACTGGCATATGGCGCCGATGCCGATGTATCTGGCATTCCCGCCGAATCGGCATGTCAGCGCCAAGGTGCGAGTGTTTATCGACTGGGTGATAGCGTTGATGGCCGAGCATGCGCCGGTGGTTGAGTGAAGCGGGTGTAAGCTCAATTTAGGACTGGACGGTCTAAACGTCCGCTTTTTGACCGAAAGCTGCCTCAGAAATAGTCCAGCCCCGCTCGGGGCTTTTTTAATATGCTAGTCATAGATCCACGCGGAGCGCACCACAGACTCTTGCCCGTTCGGACATCTTGAAGCACTCTTCTGCCCCTGTTGCTTTGAATGGAAAATTGATATGAACCAAACATATTTGCAGGGGCGCTGGGGGGTGTTCAAGAACACCGCTGCACAAGAGCCTATTGGGATTCTGATCGATGGAACTGGAGTACCTATCGCTCCAGGAGGGCCGATTTTCAGGTTGGCGGGCGATCACCTGGTAGACCCGCAAGGGGTGAGGGGACCGCTCGCACCATTCCGGACAGTGGAATGGATAGTTAACCATGGTCAGAACGACCAGACCTATGTACTGAAGCAGATTGGCTAATTAGCCTATACGAATCCAGTCTCGCGCTGGGCTTTTTGCATCTGGTTAGCGGCTCTGTGTTTGGGCTGTTACGTTGATGGCTTCTCGGCAGTGGCGGTCAAACATAAGGAGCATTATCAAAGTGAAGGATCTCATCGAGCAGTTACAAAAGTTGGATCCGAATCTGCAGTCCGAGGATTGCGATCATCGAGATCACCTCCGTTTTCTGATCCCAGACCTATGCAACGAAACCCACTAATGTGGGTTTTGTTGTTTCTGGTGGACATGAAAAAACGTCGCCTGTGATTTGCTGCTTGCGCGTGCGTGCCAAGCGCGGGCGCTCCACGCCCGGCCCATTTTTATCAAGGCCAGGATTTGCCTTGAGTTATAGGTGCGGGAGGCGCTGGCACGCTTTCCATGAGCGCCTTCACACTCTGGATGATTAAGCTACCCAGTTGCCTAGTGTTGAACGGGTTACCGTTTGAATTAACAAGCGAGATGTTGAGATTTATCGCCATCTCTCTGAGGGCTGGTTTTGTCGGTTGTATCGGTTGGCCGTCCCGGAATACAGCAATGGTGCCGGTCTCAAGTTCTCGTATGACATATCCGTAGTAGCTAACCTGGTTGACTGTCGCCAGTTCGCTTTGAGGTTTCGACCGTTTCAAAAGGCGGCTCAACGGGATTGAGCGCTTTCCCTGGGCTTCTGGGCCCATCATCAGCAGTGCATCCTGAAGAGATGCATCGAGCAGCGTTTCAACCTCCATGTCATCCGTATTGATTCGCAGAATAATCACCCTGTCCACCTCGGAAAGTGACCTCGGGTTGAAGGATATATGACCTGCGTGGTCCATTTTTGCGGTCGTTTTAACGGACACCTTTTCGCCCTGTGCGCTGACAACGTCATAACCTTTCTGGTTAACAGATACGGCCATTTGGCCATTTGTTATCAGCGCTGCATACAGCTCACCGATGCGACCGCAAAGATGTCTAAGCTCTGTTGGTGGTACTCCCCACTGACGCTCCCGTTCAAACCAGGCCATAGCCTCACCTAGTGACTGAATTATCTGCATTTGGGTTAGGGCCATCAAAAACTCCATGGTGAATTAACAATCGACCTAGGGAAATATCCGATCAGTTTGAGCTTTCGCGCTAACGGCCTGCAGCGTTTCGTCGCATTGGATTGGAAAGTATGTAGCAACCGTATAGGCTCAACATCTTAATTCGACCGCCAGCCAAGACTTGCGTGCACGAGTTTTTGACTCTAGCAGGCATGAAAAAGCCAGGTGGGCCGGGCTAGTCTAAGGTTGCTTCAAGCAGTTGCTGATCGAACATCTCGCTAAGTATCCTGGCGTGCGTAGGCTGCGCAACGGAGTAGAACATTTTCCGGTCTGAAGGATGCTCTCTATACTACGAGCTGAAATAAGATGCCTCGTCGAGACTGAGATCTCTAAAGTCGTGCCATCGCGGGTGTCGACCACTTCCAAGTGGTAGGACTCAATCAAGTCACCCGCTTGTTGTGGCCGAGGCATTGAAACTAAGGGTGGGTTCTGACACGCTGATCTCCTATATTGGAAGGCTGAATTCGGCATACACAAAGTCCCATTCTATACCCTATAGAATGGGGCTTTGTGCATTGGACAGAGATGAAAAGCTGGGTGATGCGCAGAGTTTTAAATTAGCAGAGGCGGCGACCACGTTGTTTGATGCGGCGTCGATACTTCAGAATTTCATCTACTCGGGTCGATGTGACCAACCAAGCAAACTCAAAAATTAGTAGCGGAATTCCGGTGATCGATCCATATAGAATTGCCAAGACATGGCTCTTGTGGGTTTCGGTGGGTGCGAACCCGAAGCTAATTACGCATGCCACAATGCTCAAAATGAAAAGTGTCAGCATGGCGTAGCTCAGAGCAATCTCTCGATTGACTCTGACGGAGTCGAACCTTGCCGCCTTTATACATTTCAAATCTTTAAGCTTGCGGCCTCGGAAAAAAGATCGCATACGACCTCTTGCTCCAATGAGTAGGGGCTGGATCCTGCTGTGCCCAAGCCGGTACAAATACTGGAGTAGAAAGCCAGTGATAGCCGATACAGCGCTGCTAATCCAAAATTGAGGATTGGTAGTCCATTCATCCATGGTGATGATGTCGCTCTTGATAGTTGTGTATGAGAAAGGAAGGCTAAAGGTATAGGTCGGAAGCATAGATTTTTTTGATATCCGGCACTAAAAGCCCGGCGGGCCTGGCTTGGGCTTTGCTTATTTGAAGTTGCGTTCGTAAAGCAGTTCGCTGCACCGCCGCGCGACGCATAGAAAAAACCAGCTGCTCAATGCTAGGCCTCCCAAGAAGGCGAAAGCTAAAATGGCCTCCAGCGGTAAGCCGTGTTCGCGAGACAGGGTTAACAGATCAGGTGTCGTTGTACCGACCACCCATAGGTAAAAGCTGCCAACCAGAAAGCTCGGGGCGCCTATGAAGGCTAGCGCCCAGTCGCTAAGCTCCGCCCAGGCCCTCTTTTTCTTCCGGTTGTTCAATGTAGTTTTGAGGAACTTCATAGCGCCCACTCCATAATCCATTGCAAAGTTGAGAAAGCACAACGCTACTGCAGCACTTCCAAGCCTGTCACCGACATTACTACACGCTGGATGCATGGCAGGCAAGAAACTGGAAATGGCCCGCTTCCCCCGCGAATCGCTAGTGCCGGGTCGAGGGCGAGCCGAAATGACTACCTCATTTTGTATTGCAGCCGGCCCTCCACCAAACCCATCAAAAAGCAAATCGCCGAGCCGTTGCATATGGCGTGCAACGACTCAGCGATTAATCGGGCTTTTTGAGTTAAATACAGTAAATCAACCCGTACACGGCGCCTCACGGTCAAGCAATCTGCCGGTGAGCAGTACGCCCAGTTCACTCAATTGATGAATCGCCAGCGCGACGTCGCGGTGTTTGCCGTTGAGGTCTTCGGACAGATCGAGCAGCAGGGTGCTGACGCTGGTAAAGGTTTCGTAGCTGTTGGTGAGGAGGGCTTCGTTGCTGGCGTCGGATGCGACGGTGAATAGCATGTTTGAATTCCTGAGTGTGGCTACCGCCCTTTAGCTACTAAACAGAAGGGTGGCAGCTGTGCGCAGGTTAGTAGACCGGGGAATCCAAACGAAAGCCGGCGCACCCGAAGGTGCCCTACACACAGCCGCCATCAAGTACAGACAGGAATGTCTGATTGATGGAGCTTATGCACTTAGTTTGGATAAACCGTCAGGCTACTAAACCCGATCGCCGAGAAATTCAGCGACCGAGCCACCTTAAATACGGCCACCCCAGCGCACAAGCCGGCGGATTCTGACGCAAGCGTAGGCAATGGAGCAAGGTGCCGCACGGTAGCGAACGCTGTACCCCTTTGAACCCACAAGAATATTCAGCGCCTCATCAAATCCTTCACCACGCTGTTGTAGAGTCTCTGCACATCGAATTGACCACCCAGGGACCCCATGACATTGACCGTCGACACCTTGCTCAAACTGGCCATGGCCAACCCCGTCAACGCTGAAGTCACCGCGCGTTTGCCGTCGCTCGGGCTGGAGCAGTGCATGCTCACGGCGGGCTGTCTGTTCCAGGCGGTGTGGACTCATCAGGCGAGTCGGCCGGTTGATGCGGGGGTGAAGGACTATGACGTTTTCTACTTCGACCAGGATGTGTCCTACGAGGCTGAGGATGTGGTGATCCGCAGGGCCGAGTCGTTGTTCCTGGACCTGGGCGTTAACGTGGAGGTGAAGAATCAGGCGCGGGTTCATCTGTGGTATGGGCAGCGGTTTGGCCGGCCGTACCCTCAGTTGCATTCGGCCAGGCAAGGGGTGGACCGTTACCTGGTGGCGGGTACATGCATTGCCTTGGACATTGCCACGGGGGAGGTGTATGCGCCGTATGGCTTGGCGGATGTGGAGCAGGGCGTGCTGCGCATTAACCCGCTGCATGCCGAGCCCGAACTGTTTTTGCACAAGGCCAGGAGCTATCAGCAACGCTGGCCTTGGCTCAGGATTGTGCCGCCGGGGTCAGCCGAATAACCCGCCGAGCACGCTGCACCCGATCACCACCAGCCACGGCGGCAACTTCATCAGCATCAGTGCCGCCAAGGCGAGCAATGCCAGGGCCAGGTCGTAAACGCTGAAAATCGCGCTGGTCCACACCGGTCGGTACAACGCCGCCAATAACAAGCCCACCACTGCCGCGTTCACACCGGCCAGCGCGGCCTGGGTGCGGGGGCTGTGGCGCAGGCTGGCCCAGAAGGGCAGCGCGCCGAAGATCAGCAAAAATGACGGCGCGAAGATCGCCAGCAGGCCGATCAGGCCGCCCAGCCAGCCGGTAGGGGCGTGGGTCATCGAGGCGCCGAGAAAGGCCGCGAAGGTGAACAGCGGGCCGGGCACGGCTTGGGCGGCGCCGTAGCCGGCGAGGAAAACGTCGTTGCTCACCCATTGGCTGGGCACCACCTGGGCTTGCAGCAACGGCAACACCACATGGCCGCCGCCAAACACCAGTGAGCCGGTGCGGTAGAACGCGTCCACCAGCGCCAGCGTGGGATCGCTCACCCAGTCGGCAAGGAGCGGCAAGCCCACCAGCAACAGCAGGAACAGCGCCAGCCACAGCGTTGCGGCACGGCGGCTGATGGCGATGGGCAATGCGTCGGGCTCGGCACGGGGCGCGGGCTTGAACAGCAGCAGGCCGGCCACCCCCGCCACGACGATCACTGCCACCGGGCTCCAGGCAGACGATTGCAGCAGTACCCAACCGGCGGCGCCCAGCATCAATATTATCCGCGCCCAGCCCCGGCACAGGGTGCGCGCCATGCCCCACACAGCTTGGGCCACCACCGCCACGGCGACGACCTTGAGGCCATGCAGCGCGCCGGCGGGCAGGGCGCTGCCATAGTGAGAAAGGCCCAGGGCGAACAGGATCAGCGCGATGGCCGACGGCAAGGTGAACCCGGCCCAGGCAGCCGCGGCACCCGCGTAACCTGCGCGTGACAGGCCCAACGCGATGCCGACCTGGCTGCTGGCCGGGCCGGGCAGGAACTGGCACAGGGCGACCAGTTCGGCATAGCTGTGTTCACTGAGCCAGCGTCTGCGGGTGACGAATTCCTCGCGAAAATAACCCAGGTGCGCAATCGGCCCGCCGAAGGAGGTCAGGCCCAGGCGCAGGAAGATCAGGAACACTGACCCAAGGCTGCTGCGGTGATCGGCAAGGGGTGCGGGCAAGGTGAGGCTCTCGGGTGGCGTGTGAAGAACCCGGCAAATCGATGTGGGCTGGTGGGGCACTTTACCGATTTTTCATGACGCGCAGAAGAGACGGCCTGCCTGTCATTTTTGCCGTGCACATTGAATTTATCGGCGCCGATTTGAGTCATTAAAGCTGAGTCACTTGAAGCACAGCCTTGCCTTCCACTCCTTTAACCTCAAGGACCGACCATGATCTTCTTCATCTTCCTGCTCGCTTGCGCTGCCGCCGCCAGTACCGGTGTGATTTTCAAACCCGGCGCCTGGTACGAATCCCTGGTCAAGCCCAGCTTCACCCCGCCCAACTGGTTGTTCCCGGTGGCGTGGACAATTATCTACCTGTTGCTGGCCTGGGCCGGTTACCGCTTGAGCCTGATCCCGGGCAGCGAGATGGTGTTGGCGCTGTGGGCCGCGCAGATTGCATTGAATACGCTGTGGACGCCGGTGTTCTTCGGCGCGCATCGCTTGCTCGCCGGGATGGTGATCATTGTGCTGTTGTGGCTGACCGTGGCGGCGATGGTGGTGCTGGCAGTGCGTCTGGACCTGATTACCGGCCTGATCCTGTTTCCGTACCTGGCCTGGCTGTGCGTAGCGGCGGCGTTGAACTTCTCGATCCTGCGGAATAACCGTTGATGGCTTACCAACACTGGCCCGCCAGCGAGACCGAATTGGCCCAGATGCGCCGCTTCAATCGCACGCTCGCGTGGCTGCCGCGCTTCAAGATCCGCAACCGCGTCACGCCGCGTGTGATCCAGGCACTGCTGCGCACCCGGCAAAGGTTCCAGAAACCGCCTGTGGTGGAAATCCGGCTTATCGGCTCCGTGCCCGTGCGTATCCTGCGGCCCGCCGGTGCGCCCAAAGGCGTGGTGCTGGATATCCACGGCGGCGGCTGGGTGATTGGCAATGCGCAGATGAATGACGACCTCAACCTCGGCATGGTGCGCGCGTGCGACGTGGCGGTGGTGTCGGTGGACTATCGGCTGGCGGTTAACACGCCGGTGGAAGGGTTGCTGGAAGACTGCCTGGCCGCTGCGCGCTGGCTGTTGGCGGACTGCGCGGAGTTTGCCGGCCTGCCGGTGTTTTTTGTCGGCGAATCAGCCGGCGGGCATCTGGCGGCGGCCACATTGCTGGCGTTGAAGCAATGGCCGCTGTTGCTCCAACGTGTCCATGGCGCGGTGTTGTACTACGGGGTGTATGACTTGACCGGCACGCCGAGCGTGCGCAACGCCGGGCCGCAAACGCTGTTGCTCGATGGGCCGGGAATGGTCACGGCGCTGCGCTTGCTCACGCCGGGGATCAGCGACGACGAGCGTCGACAGCCGCCGTTGTCACCCTTGTATGGCGACTTCGCCGGCATGCCGCCAGCGTTGATGTTCGTGGGCGAACTGGACCCGCTCAAGGACGACACGCTGCTGATCGCCGAACGCTGGAGTCAGGTGGAGGCGCATCTGTTGCCGGAGTCGGCCCATGGGTTCATTCATTTTCCCGTGGCGATGGCGGACAGCGTTTTGGTATACAGCCGGGGCTGGATAACGGCGCGTCTGCACACCCCGCAACTCTCGGCGCCCTGCGACGCCGTCGACCCTGGCGCTGAATGAGTTCAATGGGAGGTTTTCATTCGGCGGTGGTCACAGTGACAGATACATGCCTTTGCAATCGCCTAAATCTGTTGGTGGTCCAAACCCGTGATTATGCATTCCTTCTTGTCGGGCGGTGGCGAACTGGCCTCCCTGATCCAGTCCAAAGATTGGTCGGCAACCCCGTTAGGGCCGATCGAATCCTGGCCACAGAGCCTGCGCACCACCGTCAGCCTGTGCCTGGCGTCTAATTTCCCGATCAATATCATCTGGGGCCCCGAGAACACCCAGATCTATAACGACGGCTACAAGGTGCTGTGCGGCGAGTCGCATCCACGCGCCTTGGGCGAGGGCTACCACGTGACCTGGGCCAGTGCGTGGCCGGCCATTGGCGGGCCCTTCACCGAGGCGCTGGAGGGACAAACCAGTTTTCTGGAGAACCAGCGCATGTTCCTCACGCGCAATGGTTACCTGGAAGAGACGTTCTTCACCTTTTCCATTTCGCCCATTCGTGATGAAACCGGTGGCATCGGCGGACTGTTTCACCCGGTGACGGAAACCACGGTGACCATCCTCGCCGAGCGGCGCACCCGTGCGTTGCGCGATCTGACCGGGCAGTTGGCAGTTGCCGATGACTTGCCCAAACTGATCGCGTTGACGGTGCAGACGCTGGCGGGGTTCAACTTTGATATTCCGTTCCTGCTGTTTTATGAGTGGGACGCCCAAGGCAAGGGTTACCGCCTGGCACAACACAGCGGTATCGCCGCCGACACTGCCGCATCACCGGCCTGGATCGACGCGGCCGACACCACGCCCTGGCCGTTGGGCGCCGCGTGCGAGCAAAAGCGCACGCTGCAGGTGGACAACATCGAGGCGCTGTTTGCCGGCGTGGCTTGCGGGCCCTACCCGGAGCCGTCCCAGACCGCCTTTGTGTTGCCGCTGGTGGTGCCGGACGACACGCAGGCCCCGTTGATTCTGGTGGCCGGTGCGTCACCCCGCTTGCCGATGAACGACATTTACCGAGGGCTCTACGAACTGCTAGGGGCAGCGCTCTCGGCGGCACTGGCCACCGTGCGCGCGCGCGAGTATGAGCGCCAGCGTGCCGACGCCCTGGCGGCTATCGACCAGGCCAAGACCACCTTTTTCACCAACATCAGCCATGAATTTCGCACGCCCCTGACCTTGATGCTCGGGCCGCTGGAAGAGTCGCTGGCCTTGGGCGATACGCTGCCCGAGGATGAGCGTGAGCGGGTCACGCTGGCTTATCGCAACGGCCAGCGCCTGCTCAAGCTGGTCAACTCACTGCTGGAGTTTTCCCGCATTGAGGCCGGCCGCGCCCAGGCGACCTATGCGCCGGTGGACCTGCCGGCACTCACCGCTGACCTGGCCTCCAACTTCCGATCGGCCTGCGAGCGCGCCGGCCTGGCGTTGCTCATTGACACCACGCCCTTGCCCGAGGCGGCCTACGTCGACCGCGACATGTGGGAAAAGGTGGTGCTGAACCTGATCTCCAACGCCTTCAAATTCACCCTGGCCGGGCACATCCGCGTCAGCGTTGCGCCCACCGCCGATGGCAGCGCTGCCCAGGTGCGCGTGAGTGACACCGGCACCGGCATCGCGGCCCATGAGCTGCCGCGTTTGTTCGAGCGCTTCCACCAGATCGAAAACCCCGTCGGCCGCTCGTTCGAAGGCTCGGGGATCGGCCTGGCGCTGGTGGATGAACTGGTCAGGCTGCAGGGCGGCACGCTGGAAGTGAGCAGTGAGGTGGGGGTCGGCACGACGTTCAGCATCCGGCTGCCGCTGGGCAACCGGCATGTCCCCAAGCCGCTGCATACCGAGGCGTTGCAGTACGGTTCTACCACCAATGTGAGTGCCTACGTGGAGGAGGCGCTTGGCTGGTTGCCGGATGCGTCAGCGCTGGTTGACGAGGCCCAGACACACCCTGAGCCTGAGGCCGAGTCCTTCCAGGGCCACGTGCTGCTGGCGGACGATAATGCCGATATGCGCGCTTACGTCGCGCGCTTGCTGTACGCCGCCGGCCTGGACGTGGAAACCGTGACCGATGGGCAGGCCGCGCTGCAGGCGGCCCGCGAAAACCCGCCGCAACTGATCCTTACCGACGTGATGATGCCGGTCCTCGATGGCTTTGGCCTATTGCGCGCCGTGCGTGAAGACCCGCGCTTGCAGGCGACGCCGGTGATTCTGCTGTCGGCCCGTGCGGGTGAAGAAGCCCGCGCCGAGGGCCTGGCCGCCGGCGCCGATGACTACCTGATCAAACCGTTTTTGGCGCGCGAGCTGGTCTCCCGTGTCACCTCGCATCTGGAGCGCGCCCGCAACCGCCGCGTGGCGACATTGCGTGAAAGCGAAGCGCGGCTGCGCCTGGCGATTGACGCCGGGCAGATCGGCGAATGGGAACTGGATATCGTCGCCGACAGCTCGGTGCGCGCCGAGCGACATGACCAGATTTTCGGTTACCACGAGCGGGTGCCGCACTGGGGCATGCAGACCTTCCTGGAACATGTGCTTCCCGCAGACCGCGACGCGGTCGAGGCGGCGTTCAAGCGCGCGGTGCAGCAGGGCAGCAGCTGGGATTTCCAGTGCCGCATCCGCCGCGTAGATGACCAGCAGGTGCGCTGGATCCTGGTGCGCAGCATGCCGCAACTCGACGCCCACGGGCGCACCCTGAAAATGTTCGGTTTGGTGCAGGACATCACCGATCAGAAACGGGTCGAGCTGGGCATGCAGGCGCTCAATGAAACCCTCGAACAGCGCATCACCGAGGCCATGGAAGAGCGCAGCAAGGCCGAAGAACAACTGCGCCAGGCGCAAAAACTCGAAGCCCTTGGCCAACTCACGGGCGGCGTGGCCCATGACTTCAATAACCTGCTGACGGTGATTCGCTCTTCGCTCGACCTGCTGGAGCGTCCGGAACTGCCCGAAGCGCGGCGCAGCCGTTACCTGGCGGCGATTTCCGACACGGTCAACCGAGCGGCGCGTCTCACCGGGCAGTTACTCGCGTTCGCCCGTCGCCAGGCATTGAAGCCGCAGGCGTTCGACGTCAGCCACAGCGTGACCTCGCTGGTGGAAATGATCGAATCGCTGTGTGGTGCCCATATCCGCGTCATCACTGAGCTTGCGCCCTACGATTGTTTTGTCTATGCCGACTCCAGCCAGTTCGACTCGGCGCTGGTCAACGTGGTGGTCAATGCCCGTGATGCGATGAAGGGCGTGGGTACCCTGACCGTCGCGGTAGCCTCCGTCGACACTCTCCCGGCCCTGCGCGGCCAGCCTGCGGTGCCGGGGGCGTTTGTGGCGATCGCGGTGAGCGACACCGGCAGCGGCATACGCCCTGAGCATCTGGAGCGCATATTCGAGCCGTTTTTCACCACCAAGAACGTCGGGCAGGGCACCGGGCTTGGCCTTAGCCAGGTGTTCGGCTTTGCCAAACAATCGGGCGGCGAAGTGCGGGTCAGCACCGAATTCGGTCGAGGTTCGACGTTTACGTTGTACCTGCCCAAAGTCATTGCGCGGCCACGGGAACCCGAGGTGGAGCTTGAGGCGGCGCCGATGACCGAGGGCCGTGGCACCCATGTGCTGGTGGTGGAAGACAACGTCGAAGTGGGCACCTTTGCCACCCAGGCCCTGGAGGAACTTGGCTTTCAGGCGACCTGGGCGACGAATGCCGAGCAGGCCCTCAAGTTGTTGTCCGATGAAGCCGACGCGTTCGACGTGGTGTTTTCCGATGTGATGATGCCCGGCATGAACGGGCTCGAGCTGGCCAAGGAAATCCAACGGCTGTGGCCCGCGTTGCCCATCGTGCTTACCAGTGGCTACAGCCATGTGCTGGCGCAACAAGGCACCCACGGTTTCGACCTGCTGCACAAGCCGTATTCCATTCACCAACTGCTGCTGATTCTGCGCAGGGTCTGTTCGACACCTGCGGGCTCAGGCTGAGCGCAAGCGTAGAATCTGCGCGCCGTCGAACGGGTCGGTCAGGTAATGCGCCTGCACACCGAAGGTGGCCTGCAACCGTTGCGGGGTCAGTACCTCCAGCGGTTTACCCAGCGCCACCAGCCGGCCCCGGTCGAGCACGGCCAGGCGATCACAGGTCAGCGCCTGGTTGAGGTCGTGCAGGGCAATCAAGGTGGTGACGGGAAGCGCCTGCACGCCTTTGAGAATCGTCAGTTGGTGCTGGATGTCCAAGTGGTTGGTTGGCTCGTCCAGCAGCAGAATCTGCGGGCGTTGCGCCAGTGCGCGGGCGATATGCACGCGTTGGCGTTCGCCGCCGGAGAGGCTGCGCCAGGCGCGATGGCTCAGGTGCGTGGCGTCCACGTCGTGCAAGGCCTGGCGCACAATAGTGTCATCTTCGCTCGACCAGGGGCTCAGCGCCGACAGCCAGGGCGTGCGGCCCAGGGCGACCGCATCGAACACGCGGATGGCGTCGTCGGTATCGGCCTGTTGTTCCACCACGGCCACGTGCTGCGCGATGGCGCGGCGCGACAAGTCGACTAAACGCTTGTCGCCCAGGCGCACCTCACCGCTGGCCGGCGTACGCAACCCCGCGAGCAACTTGAGCAGGGTCGATTTGCCCGACCCGTTCGGCCCGACGATACCCAGGGTTTCACCCGCCGCAACCTCAAGGTGGACGTCGCACAGCAACTCGGCCTCGCGCACCTTGAAGCCGAGCCCACTGCAGCTCAACACACTCATCGTGCATTCCTCCGACCGATCAGGATCAGCGCAAACACCGGCGCGCCGACCAGCGCGGTGACCACCCCCACCGGAATCACCTGGCCTTTGATCAGGGTGCGCGACAGCACATCGGCGGCGATCAGGAACAACGCGCCGCCCAGGGCGCTGGCGGGCAGCAGACGGGAGTGCCCGGTGCCGAGTATCAAGCGTGCGGCATGGGGGATCACCAGCCCGACAAAGCCGATGGAGCCGACAATTGACACCATCACCGCCGTCACCACCGCCGCGCAGCCCACCAGCACGAACTGCACGCGCCGCACCGGAATGCCGAGGGCGGCCGCCGAATCCGTGCCGAAGGTAAACGCATCCAGTGCGCGACGGTGCCACAGGCACACCACCAGCCCCACGACCGCCATCGGCACCGCCAGCCACACCGACGGCCAACGCACGCCGCTGAGGTTGCCCAACAGCCAGAACATGATGCCCCGCGCCTGTTCGGAGCTGGCGGATTTGGTGATCAGGAACGCGGTGAGCGCATTGAACAGCTGCGAGCCGGCGATGCCGGCGAGGATGATCTGCCCGGTGCCGCTGGACGAGCCGCTGGCCCGCGCCAGCAGAATCACCAGCGCGAACGCGGCCATGGCGCCGACAAATGCCCCCGCCGACAACGAAACCAATCCGCCGCCCACCCCGATCAACGCGATCAGCACCGCGCCGGTCGAAGCCCCGGCGCTGATGCCCAACAGGTACGGATCGGCCAACGGGTTGCGCAGCAACGATTGCAGGATCACCCCGCACGTCGCCAGGCCCGCACCGCAGGCGCCGGCCACCAGGGCGCGGGTCAGGCGGTAGTTCCACACCACGCCTTCATCGATGGGGTCGAGTGCGTAGCCGGCCGCCCAGAGTTTGTTGGCGAGCACCTGGAGCACCACCTGCGGCGAGATGGCCGTTTCGCCGATGGCCACGCCGGCAAGCAGGGCGATCAGCAGCAGTGTGAGGGCGAGCAGGGTCCGTATCATTGCGCCAGGTCGTAGCCGTCGATGGCCGCAGCCAGTTGGTCAAGGCCGTCGAATGTGCGCAGGCTGGCCTGCAGCGCCAGGGCGTCGAGGATGATGATGCGGTTGTGTTTGACTGCGTCCATGTTGCGGGTCACGGGGTCGCTGCGCAGAAAGGCCAGCTTCTTTTCATGGTCGTCGGCGGGATAGCGGCGCCGGTCCATGCGCGCGATCACCAGGAAGGTGGGGTTGGCCTTGGCGAGGGTTTCCCAGCCGACGGCGGGCCATTCTTCATCGGACTGCACCACGTTGCGCAGGCCGAGGGTGTGCAGCATGAATTCGGGTACACCTTTATGGCCGGCCACGTAGGGGTCGCTGGCCATTTCGGCGCTGGAGAACCACACCAGCGCGCTGGCTTGCTTCAAGCCTTTGCGCTGCACGGTGGCGATGGACGTGGCCAGGCGCGCCTTGAGTTCATCGGTCAGTTGCTGGCCGCGCGCCTGTACGTCGAAGATCTCGGCCAATTGGCTGAGGCCCTTGTAGATCGTCTCGATGCGAAACGGCTGCAGTCGCGTGCCATCGGCGCCCACCCGGTTGTCTTTGTCTTCGCAGTCGGAGGGCAGCAAGTAGGTCGGAATGTTCAGTTCCTGAAACTGCTCGCGGGTGCCCACCACGCCTTGGGGCCCGACCACCCATTCCAGCTCGGCGGCCACCAGTTGCGGGCGCTTGGCGATCACTGCTTCGAAGCTCGGTTCGTTATTGGCCAGGCGCTCGATGCGCGCGTCCTGCGCCTGGTACTGCGCCAATACGGTGTTGAACCACAGCGAAGTGCCGACCACTTTATCGCCCACGCCCAACGCATACAGCATCTCGGTGGCGGCCTGGCCGATGGTCACGCTGCGCGCGGGCGCCTGCTGGAACGTGACGGGGCTGCCGCAGTTTTCCAGGGTCAGCGGGTAGTGGGTAGGCGCGGCGTGGGCCAGGGCACAGCAACCCAGGCCGATGATCAGGGCCGTAACGCGTGGCAGCATGGGGCAATCTCCGTTTGAACCGTCGGTGAAGCAGGGCAGGTACGGTACGGAAATACACCCACGAACGCTGCCGGCCGGGCAGGGCAAGGATGGCCTTCCCGGACACCCCGCCGGTTAGTGAGTCACTGGGCCGGCAGGTCTCCTGACTGATGCGTCATCGCCCGGCTCCGGCCTTCCCGGACAACGTCCAGTGGCAGTGGGGAGCAGGCTCGGCACCTACAGTTGCGGGGGCAGTTTCGATTGACGTCGCGGGCGGCGTTTCGAATTCCCTATTAGTCCCGTGGGGGAACCGGCGGCGCTATGGTAGTTGATTCGGCCCACGAGAGGGAGGTTGAAGTGACGCCGGTCACAGGCGAATGTCCCCAGGCCCCCGGATCAGCGCTTCGATCCGCGTTCCGGTGGCGCGCTCTTCGTTGCTGAAACCGTCGTAGTCGGCCAGGTTGCCGAAGCGGATACCGGTCAACCGCTCGATCTGGATCACACTGCGCTGGTAGGTTCTGAGCGGGCCGAACACCAGGTCCAGTTGGCCCAGCTCGCGGCTCTGGTCGATCATATAGGCGCTGGCGGAAGGCTTGCCGTCGTCACTAAGGTAGGCCACGACTTTCCAGAACGCCTTGGGGATTTTCACGCCCCGGTACAGGCGGTCGTCATCGGCGAACACCGGGCCGGTAAACACTGTGGCGCGGGCTTTCCAGCGCTGGGTGTTGTCGAGAATGTAGTCCTCCAGTTCCAGCCAGGTTTTCTGGTTGAAGCCGCTCATCTGCGGCGAGCAGTTGGTGAAATGGAAGGTGTCGCCGTTGGCGGTGTTTGCGTCGGCGCCCCAGTTGGGGTCCTGGCGCCGCACCAGGTGGCCACGGTCAAGGCCGTTGCCGACGTAGAGGTCTTCGCCCACCTGGGCGTCGATCGGCAGGCGGCCATCGTAGGCCCAGGTGTCGTTGCTGCGCACGATATCCACGTGCTTGGCGCCGTCGATGTTGACACCGACATACAGCGCCAACCGTCGGGAACGCGACATGCTGATGGAAAAGTGCATGTAGTCCAGGCGCCCGGGCTGGGCGTCGCTTGCCTGGTCCGGGTCCAGCGTGGGCCAGGGCACCGCGAAGCTGCCGAGAAAATCCTCGGCGTAGCCGCGCCGGTCTTGCAGGTCCTTGGCTGCGGTGACGCGGGGCGCTGCGGCCCTGGCTTCCAGCAGCGAGGGCGTAGGCGTGATCAAGGGGCGAAGGTCGGCGAGCCTTGGGCGGTAGGCCAGGTCGATTTTGACGTTGCGTGCGGGCATGGGGTATTCCTTATGCGGATCGGATAAACACGACTGCAACATGATTTCATGACAATTTGGCCCAGGCGGCAGACTCCGGTCTATCCTGAAGTCGTTAAACGGCCGTTCACCACACGCCAAAAAGGAGCCAGCTTATGTGTGTTCGCCAATCGCGCAACCCGATTTTCTGCCTGATCCCGCCGTACATGCTCGACCAGATTGCACGCCACGGCGATAAAGCCCAACGCGAAGTGGCGCTGCGTACGCGCGCCAAGGACAGCACGTTCCGCTCGTTGCGCATGGTCGCCGTGCCCGCCAGAGGCCCGGCGCGCATGGCGCTGGTGGCAGGTGCCGAGAAACAGCGCTCGATCTACAGCGCCGACAACACCGACAGCCTTCCAGGCAAGCTGATCCGCAGCGAAGGGCAACCCGCCAGCGGTGATGCGGCGGTGGACGAGGCCTATGACGGCCTGGGCGCGACTTTCGACTTTTTCGACCAGGTCTTTGACCGCAATTCCATCGACGATGCCGGCATGGCGCTGGATGCCACCGTGCACTTCGGCCAGGACTACAACAATGCGTTCTGGAATTCGACCCAGATGGTCTTTGGCGATGGCGACCAGCAGCTGTTCAATCGCTTCACCGTGGCACTCGATGTGATCGGCCATGAATTGGCCCACGGGGTCACCGAGGACGAAGCCAAACTGATGTACTTCAACCAGTCCGGTGCGTTGAACGAGTCGCTGTCGGACGTGTTCGGCTCATTGATCAAGCAATATGCACTGCAGCAAAAGGCCGAAGACGCCGATTGGCTGATCGGCAAGGGGCTGTTCACTAAAAAAATCAAAGGCACTGCCCTGCGCTCGATGAAGGCGCCCGGCACCGCGTTTGACGACAAGTTGCTGGGCAAGGACCCGCAGCCGGGGCACATGGATGATTTTGTGCACACCTACGACGACAACGGCGGCGTGCATATCAATTCCGGTATTCCCAACCATGCGTTCTATCAGGTTGCCACCCGGATCGGCGGCTTTGCCTGGGAGCGTGCCGGGCGCATCTGGTACGACGCGTTGCGCGACGCGCGGTTGCGGCCGAACTCAGGGTTTCTGCGTTTTGCACGTATCACTTACGATGTGGCCGGGCGCCTGTACGGCGCGAACAAGGATGAGCAGAAGGCCGTCAAGGAAGGTTGGAAAGCAGTGGGCATTAACGTCTGACAATCCGCCAGGGCGGAGAGGAACAGCCATGCGCATCTCGATCAAGGAAAACGGCGGCCCGGCGTTTTTTCCGGGCCTGGCCCAGCCGCGCAGTGTCGAGCTGGACAAATTGCCCGAGCAGGACCAGCTGGAATTGCGGCAACTGATCGAGAAATCGGACTTTTTCCAGTTGCCGCAAAGCACCCAACCTTCCTCCGACAACCCGGGGCAGGTGCATTACACGCTCACCGTGAGTGAAGGTGAGCGTGAACACACGGTGTGCGTCCTGGCGCCAGTGAAGTCGCAGGCGCTGGACGGGTTGGTGCAGTGCGTGCGACGGCATATTCGCTGATTGCTTAAGGTCTGATACGGCCCTTCAGGGCTGCCTGGATCCAAATGTGGGAGGGGGCTTGCCCCCGATCGCGGTGTGTCAGTGACAGATGCCTGGCTGATCCACCGCCATCGGGGGCAAGCCCCCTCCCACATTTGATGTGTGTTGAAGCCAGGGCTGTTTATTTACGATCGAACCACACCGTCTGCGCATTACAGAATTCGCGTACGCCAAAGTGCGACAGTTCGCGCCCGAACCCGCTTTTCTTCACGCCACCAAAGGCCACCCGAGGGTCGGAGACGCTGAACGCGTTGACGAAGATCCCACCGGTTTCCAGTTGGTTGGCGATGTCCCGTGCCTTCGCCGAGTCGCGGGTGAAGATACTCGCGGTCAGGCCGAATTCGCTGTCGTTGGCCAGTGCCACTGCATGGTCGGCGTCGCGTGCGGTGATGATCGACGCGACGGGGCCGAACAGTTCCTGTTTGAACGAAGTCATCTGGTCGGTGACGTCAGCCAGTACGGTGGGCTCGTAATAGTTGCCGGCCCCGTCCACTTTGTTGCCGCCGAGCAACAGGGTCGCGCCTTCTTTCACGGTGGCCTGGACCTGGCCGTGCAGTTCATCGCGCAAATCGAAGCGCGCCATGGGGCCGATGTAGGTGGCCGCCGAGGTCGGGTCGCCCATCACCAGGTTGCGGCTGGCTTCGAGGAACTTGGCGGTAAAGGCGTCGACCACGCCTTCTTCGATGATCAGGCGCTTGGCGGCGGCGCAGACTTGGCCGCTGTTCTGGAAACGGCCGATCAGCGCGGCCTGTACGGCTGCGTCGAGGTCGGCGTCGTTGAGCACGATGAACGGGTCGGAGCCGCCCAGTTCCAGCACGCATTTCTTCAGTGCCGCACCGGCCTGGGAGCCGATGGCGATACCGGCGCGCACGCTGCCGGTGAGGGTGACGGCGGCAATGCGTGGGTCGGCGATGGCGCTGGACACGCCCTCGGTCGTGACATTGATAACCTCGAACAGGCCTTCAGCGAAGCCGGCCTTTTGGAACGCCTGCTGGATCAGGTAGGCGCTGCCCATCACGTTCGGCGCATGCTTGAGCACGTAGGTGTTGCCGGCGAGCAGGGTCGGGATGGCGCCGCGCAGCACTTGCCACACCGGGAAGTTCCACGGCATCACGGCAAGGATCGGGCCCAGCGGGCGGTATTCGATGTGGGCGGTACCGTTGTCGACCAGGGTTGGCTCCGGTGCGAGCATGGCGGGGCCGTGCTGCGCATACCACTGGCTGAGCTGGGCGCACTTCTCGATTTCGGCGCGGGCCTGGGCAATCGGTTTGCCCATTTCCAGGGTGATCATCTGTGCCATGGCTTCGGCCTGGTCACGCAGGGCGCTGGCCAGTGCCAACAGCAATTCGGCGCGCTGGCCGACGGGTTGGCGGCGCCAGGTGCGGAAGGCAGCGGTGGAGCGGTTAAGCGCGGCGTCCAACTGCAATTGGCTTTCGTACGCATAGCTGGCAACGGTTTCGCCGTTGGCCGGGTTGATCGACAAGGCGTGGGTCTGGTGAGAAATAGCGTTCATGGCACCGTCCTGCTGGGATGATTGGAATGGAGCCCAGCGTATGGGCTGTATCTTTTCTGGAAACTGAATAATATTAAGCAATACGTTCACGATTGGAGAATGATTTGGATCTGGTGCAGTTGGAAATCTTCAAGGCCGTTGCCGAGCAAGGCAGCATCAGCGCCGCCGCGCAGTTGATCCATCGGGTACCGTCAAACCTGACCACCCGCATCAAACAACTGGAACAGGATCTGGGCGTGGAGTTGTTCATCCGCGAGAAGAGCCGCCTGCGCCTGTCTCCGGCCGGGTGGAATTTCCTTGGCTATGCGCGGCGTATTCTCGATCTGGTGCAAGAAGCCCGCGCAACGGTGGCGGGGGAGGAACCCCAGGGCGCGTTTGCCCTTGGTTCGCTGGAAAGTACGGCGGCGGTGCGTATTCCCGCGTTACTGGCGGCGTATAACCAGAAACACACCAAGGTCGAGCTGGACCTGAGCACGGGGCCGTCGGGCACGATGATCGAAGGCGTGCTGTCCGGGCGGCTGACGGCGGCTTTTGTCGATGGCCCGGTGCTGCACTCCACCCTGGAGGGGGTTGCGGTATTCGAGGAAGAAATGGTGGTGATCGCACCGCTGCACCATGCGCCCATTACGCGGGGGCGGGAGGTGAATGGCGAGAATATCTATACCTTCCGCTCGAACTGCTCCTACCGGCATCACTTCGAGCGTTGGTTCTCACAGGATGGCGCGATGCCGGGCAAGATCTTCGAGATCGAGTCTTACCACGGCATGCTGGCGTGCGTCAGCGCCGGAGCAGGGCTGGCGCTGATGCCGCGCAGCATGCTGGAAAGCATGCCGGGGTTTGCGGCGGTGAGCGTGTGGCCGCTGGCCGACAGCTACCGCGTGCTGAACACCTGGCTGATCTGGCGCAGGGGCACGGTGTCGCAGAGTTTGAACAGCTTCGTAAAGCTGTTGGAGGAACGCGGGTTAGTAGCAGCCTGAATCCAATGTGGGAGGGGCAGGCCCTAATCTTGTAGGAGCGAGCTTGCTCGCGAAAAACGTCAACGATAACGCGTAATTCCTGGATAAACGCGGTGGCTGTGAGTTTTTCGCGAGCAAGCTCGCTCCTACAACATCGAGAGCAAGCCCCCTCCCACAGTTTGACCTTCATCAGCCGCCGAACTGGAAGGTGCCCATGGCCAGCTTCGCCATAATCGCCGTGGCGCCCAATTGCACCAGCCACAACGCCAGGCCACCGAGAAACACACCCAGCGCCACTTGCAGCACCAGGCTTTTCTGGCGCTTGGCTTGGGGCGCGCGTGGGGTGAAGTGGTCCAGTTCGTCGCGGTCGGCGCGCAGGTCCAGGTCGTCGTTTCTCATAGGGTTCTCGCAGCAAAAGGGCAGTTGGTGTCCAGTCTAGTGGGTTCGCCAGCAAAAAGGGGGAAGCCATTGGCTTCCCCCTTCGTATAACGCTGGCAGATTTACAGCACCTGAACGATCGCGTTGGTCACAGCACCAATGTTGGACTGGTTCAACGCCGCCACACAGATACGCCCGGTATCCAGCGCATAGATGCCGAACTCGCTGCGCAAGCGGGTGACTTGCTCGACGCTCAGGCCGGAGTAGGAAAACATCCCGCGTTGGCGGCCAACGAAGCTGAAGTCGTGGCCGGGAGCCGCCTTGGCCAGTTCGGCCACCATCTGCTCGCGCATGCCGCGGATGCGCAGGCGCATTTCGGCAAGTTCGGCTTCCCACTGGGCGCGCAGCTCAGGGTTGTTCAGTACCGCTGCAACGATCGCCGCGCCGTGGGTCGGCGGGTTGGAATAGTTGGTACGGATCACACGCTTGACCTGGGACAGGATGCGCGCGCTTTCTTCCTTGGATTCGCTGACGATGGACAAGGCGCCCACGCGTTCGCCGTACAGGGAGAACGATTTGGAGAACGAGCTGGACACAAAGAAGGTCAGGCCCGATTCCGCGAACAGGCGCACGGCGGCGGCGTCTTCGTGGATGCCGTCGCCAAAGCCCTGGTAGGCCATGTCGAGGAACGGCACCAGGTTGCGGGCCTTGACCACGTCCAGCACGTTCTGCCAGTCGGCCGGGCTCAGGTCGACGCCGGTCGGGTTGTGGCAGCAGGCGTGCAACACCACGATGGACTGCGGCGGCAGGGCGTTGAGGTCGTCGAGCAGGCCGGCACGGTTGACGTCGTGGGTGGCGGCGTCGTAATAGCGGTAGTTCTGCACCGGGAAACCGGCGGTTTCGAACAGCGCGCGGTGGTTTTCCCAGCTCGGGTCGCTGATGGCGACGACGGCGTCGGGCAGCAGCTGCTTGAGGAAGTCAGCGCCGATTTTCAGCGCGCCGGTCCCGCCGACGGCCTGCACGGTAACCACGCGGCTGGCTTCGAGCAGCGGCGACTCAGCGCCGAACAGCAGGGTCTGCACGGCCTTGTCGTAGGCGGCGATCCCGTCGATCGGCAAGTAGCCACGGGCAGCGTGTTGCGCCACACGAATGGCTTCCGCTTCGGCAACGGCACGCAAGAGTGGAATCTTCCCCTCCTCGTCGCAGTAAACGCCCACGCCAAGGTTGACCTTGGTGGTTCGTGTATCAGCGTTGAATGCTTCGTTGAGGCCCAGGATTGGATCGCGTGGTGCCATTTCGACAGCGGAGAACAGGCTCATTTTTGCGGCAGCTCTATGGGGGAAGGGAGGGACGTGTCGCGCTCCAGCCGGATGCACTAGAGCGGTGCACAAACGGGGAGCTAGTATAGAGGCCATCACTGCTGAGGGCGACAGCCGAAATGGCTTTTCGGCCAAGTTTTTCGGTTTATTTGCCGACCGTTAGTCTTATTGCAATATTGATCCGGACGAAGGCACGACGATTGCCTTGAAACCCGTCACATTCGCCACCACTACTACGGCTATCATGGTTTTTTCCTGCAGCCTGCGATGACTATTCGCGGGTTGCTGAGCTATTTCGTCCCTGGCGGTGTTGAGTCTGGGGTGACCACACGAGGTACGTTATGTCGGATTTCCAGCTCGTCACCCGTTTTGAACCCGCCGGCGATCAGCCGGAAGCCATTCGCCAGATGGTCGAAGGTATCGAGGCCGGCCTGGCGCATCAGACGTTGCTCGGGGTGACCGGTTCAGGCAAGACGTTCAGCATCGCCAATGTGATCGCGCAGGTGCAGCGCCCGACCCTGGTGCTGGCGCCGAACAAGACCCTCGCCGCGCAGTTGTATGGTGAGTTCAAGGCGTTCTTTCCGAACAACGCGGTCGAATATTTCGTTTCCTACTACGACTACTATCAGCCGGAAGCGTATGTGCCGTCCTCCGATACGTTTATCGAGAAGGATGCGTCGATCAACGACCATATCGAGCAAATGCGGCTGTCGGCGACCAAAGCCCTGCTGGAACGCAAGGACGCGATCATCGTCACCACGGTGTCGTGCATTTACGGCCTGGGCAGCCCGGAAACCTATTTGAAAATGGTGCTGCACGTCGACCGTGGCGACAAACTCGACCAGCGCGAACTGCTGCGGCGCCTGACGAGCCTGCAGTACACCCGCAACGACATGGACTTTGCCCGCGCCACATTCCGCGTGCGCGGCGATGTGATCGATATCTACCCGGCAGAATCCGACCTGGAAGCGATCCGTATCGAGCTGTTCGACGACGAAGTCGAAAGCCTGTCGGCCTTCGACCCGTTGACCGGCGAAGTGATCCGCAAACTGCCGCGCTTCACCTTCTACCCGAAAAGCCACTACGTGACCCCGCGTGAAACCCTGATGGGCGCCATCGAGGGCATCAAGGTCGAGTTGGCCGAGCGCCTGGAATACCTGCGCGCCAACAACAAGTTGGTGGAGGCCCAGCGCCTGGAGCAGCGCACCCGCTTCGACCTGGAGATGATCCTGGAGCTGGGCTACTGCAACGGCATCGAAAACTACTCGCGCTACCTGTCGGGCCGCGAGTCCGGTGCGCCGCCGCCGACCCTCTATGATTACCTGCCGCCGGACGCCTTGCTGGTGATCGACGAGTCCCACGTCAGCGTGCCGCAAGTGGGCGCGATGTATAAGGGCGACCGCTCCCGCAAGGAAACCCTGGTGGAATACGGCTTCCGTCTGCCGTCGGCGCTGGATAACCGGCCGATGCGCTTTGACGAATGGGAAGCCATCAGCCCGCAGACCATCTTTGTGTCCGCCACGCCCGGCAACTATGAGGCCGAACATGCCGGCCGGGTGATCGAGCAGTTGGTGCGCCCGACTGGCCTGGTGGACCCGCAAATTGAAATCCGCCCGGCGCTGACCCAGGTTGACGACCTGCTGTCGGAAATCAACAAACGCGTGGCCCTGGAAGAGCGCGTGCTGGTCACCACGTTGACCAAGCGCATGTCCGAAGACTTGACCGATTACCTGGCCGACCACGGCGTGCGCGTGCGCTACCTGCACTCGGACATCGACACCGTGGAGCGTGTGGAAATCATTCGCGACCTGCGCCTGGGTACCTTTGATGTGCTGGTGGGCATCAACCTGCTGCGCGAAGGCCTGGACATGCCGGAGGTGTCGCTGGTGGCGATCCTGGACGCGGACAAGGAAGGTTTCCTGCGCTCCGAGCGCTCGCTGATCCAGACCATCGGCCGTGCGGCGCGTAACCTAAATGGCCGGGCGATCCTGTATGCGGACCGCATCACCGGGTCGATGGAGCGGGCGATCGGCGAGACCGATCGCCGTCGCGAGAAGCAGATCGCGTTCAACCTGGAGCATGGCATCACGCCCAAAGGCGTGTTCAAGGATGTCGCCGACATCATGGAAGGCGCCACCGTGCCCGGCTCGCGCAGCAAGAAGCGCAAGGGCATGGCCAAGGCCGCCGAAGAAAGCGCCAAGTACGAGAACGAACTGCGCTCGCCGAGTGAGATCACCAAGCGGATTCGCCAGTTGGAAGAGAAGATGTACCAGTTGGCGCGCGATCTTGAGTTCGAGGCCGCGGCGCAGACGCGGGATGAGATTGGCAAGTTGCGCGAGCGCTTGCTCACCGTATAAAACCACTCACTGTAGGAGCGAGCTTGCTCGCGAAAATCGTCAACGATAACGCGGGGTCTTCTGGCTAAACGTGGTGTCCTTGCGTTCTTCGCGAGCAAGCTCGCTCCTACAATAAGGCGCTTTGGGCTGTTACCATTCGCCCCTTGTTTCAATTTTCAGTTATATCGCCCATTCGAGACCTGCCATGACCACCGTCCGCACGCGCATTGCGCCATCGCCTACTGGGGATCCCCACGTCGGCACTGCTTACATCGCCTTGTTCAACTACTGCTTTGCCAAGCAGCACGGCGGTGAATTCATCCTGCGGATCGAAGACACCGATCAACTGCGCTCCACCCGTGAGTCCGAGCAGCAGATTTTCGATGCGCTGCGCTGGCTGGGTATCACCTGGGCCGAAGGCCCGGACGTCGGCGGCCCTCACGGCCCGTATCGCCAGAGCGAGCGCAGCGACATCTATAAAAAGTACACCCAGCAGTTGGTGGACATGGGCCATGCGTTCCCCTGTTTCTGCACCGCCGAAGAACTCGACCAGATGCGTGCCGAGCAACAGGCCCGTGGCGAGACGCCGCGCTACGACGGCCGTGCATTGCTGCTATCGAAAGAAGAAGTGGCCGCGCGCCTGGCCGCCGGCGAGCCCCATGTGATCCGCATGAAAGTGCCGAGCGAAGGCGTATGCGTGGTGCCGGACATGCTGCGCGGTGACGTCGAAATCCCGTGGGATCGCATGGACATGCAGGTGCTGATGAAGACCGACGGCCTGCCGACCTACTTCCTGGCCAATGTGGTCGACGATCACCTGATGGGCATCACCCACGTGCTGCGCGGCGAAGAATGGCTGCCGTCGGCGCCCAAGCTGATCCTGCTTTACGAATACTTCGGTTGGGAACAGCCGCAGCTGTGCTACATGCCGCTGCTGCGTAACCCGGACAAGAGCAAGCTGTCCAAGCGCAAGAACCCGACGTCGGTGACCTTCTACGAGCGCATGGGCTTCATGCCCGAGGCGATGCTCAATTACCTGGGCCGCATGGGCTGGTCCATGCCCGACGAGCGCGAGAAGTTCTCGCTGCAGGAAATGGTCGATCACTTCGACCTGTCCCGCGTCTCCCTGGGCGGACCGATTTTCGATATCGAGAAGCTGTCGTGGCTCAACGGCCAGTGGCTGCGTGACCTGCCGGTGCAAGAGTTCGCCAGCCGCGTGCAGCAATGGGCGCTCAACCCCGAGTACATGATGAAGATCGCGCCGCTGGTGCAGGGCAGGGTGGAAACGTTCAGCCAGGTTGCGCCGTTGGCCAGCTTCTTCTTCGCCGGTGGTGTGAACCCGGACGTCAAGCTGTTCGAATCGAAAAAGCTCTCGGGCGACCAGGTGCGCCAACTGATGCAGTTGATCCTGTGGAAGCTCGAAAGCCTGCGCCAGTGGGAGAAGGATGCGATCACGGCGACGATCCAGGCGGTGGTCGAGTCCCTGGAACTGAAGTTGCGCGATGCCATGCCGCTGATGTTTGCCGCGATTACCGGGCAGGCCAGTTCGGTGTCGGTGCTCGACGCGATGGAAATCCTCGGCCCGGACCTCACGCGTTTCCGTCTGCGCCAAGCCCTTGATTTGCTTGGTGGTGTTTCAAAGAAAGAAAACAAAGAGTGGGAAAAACTGCTGGGCGCTATCGCTTAAGCAGGCGGCTGTAAGCACGAAACCCCGGTTTTCCGGGGTTTCGTCGGTAAGTGATTGTTATCCCGGCAAAAAATTTTGAAAATTGTTGAAAATAAATTTGACACGTTTCGAAACCGCCATTAAGATTCGCCCCGTCCTCACCAATGAGGGGCTATAGCTCAGCTGGGAGAGCGCTTGCATGGCATGCAAGAGGTCAACGGTTCGATCCCGTTTAGCTCCACCAATTTACAGGTTCAAGGTCTGGCCACACCGTCCTTGAATCGATCGGCACTCAGCGCCGATCAGTTGTACAGAAGGTTTTGTCCCCTTCGTCTAGTGGCCTAGGACACCGCCCTTTCACGGCGGTAACAGGGGTTCGAGTCCCCTAGGGGACGCCAGTTTCAACAAGCAGTTCGAAAGGTCTGCTGCGCCGCCAGGCGAAAAATCGGGGCTATAGCTCAGCTGGGAGAGCGCTTGCATGGCATGCAAGAGGTCAACGGTTCGATCCCGTTTAGCTCCACCAATTTACAGGTTCAAGGTTCCGGCCACACCGTCCTTGAATCGATCGGCCCAAACACCGATCACTGTACAGAAGGTTTGTGTCCCCTTCGTCTAGTGGCCTAGGACACCGCCCTTTCACGGCGGTAACAGGGGTTCGAGTCCCCTAGGGGACGCCACGATTACCCGCTTTGCGGGATTTTTAAGGGTCATTCAATTATTGAATGGCCCTTTTGTTTGTCTGGCGTTTGGCCAACTCTCTCCTTACTTCCTTTTTGCGTTCTGACCAGCGGTTACGCTTCTCGCTTGCGCAATATTATTATGGTAATAATATTCAACCCATGACAGACGGAGGCTTTGATGAGCGACAAGAAAGCGCAAACTCGCGAACGCATATTGCAGGCTGCCAGCGCGGCCTTGGTCCAGCGTGGCCCGGCTGAGCCGAGCGTCGGCGAAGTCATGGGGGCGGCGGGGCTGACGGTCGGTGGTTTTTACGCGCACTTTGAAAGCAAGGACGCACTGATGCTGGAGGCGTTCACTCAACTACTGGCCAAGCGCCGCGCGGCGATCGAAGACATCGACTCTACACTGGCCGGCGAAGAGCGCCGCAGCTTGGTGGCGGCGTTTTACTTGTCGCGCAAACATCGCGACTCCACGGCCCAGGCGTGTCCGCTGCCGGCGACCGTCGGCGAGATGGGTCGTTTGCCGGACGAATTCCGCCAGGCCTTGAGCGAACACTGCGAGCTGATGGCGGCCCAACTGGCGGCCAGCCCGGAAGACACCGACAAGGCGCTGGCCGACATGGCGCTGATGATCGGCGGCCTGACACTGGCGCGGGCCCTCGGCCCCGGCGAGCTATCCGATCGTGTGCTGCGCGCCGCCAAGTCGGCGGTACGCTGAAGAGGGTTCACCGCATGGGCGACTTGACCTGGGTTCGTGGCTTCAACGGCACTGTCGGCCGACTTGCACCGCGAATAGCGGCCAACAGGATGCGTCGCACTTTCATGACGCCCCGTGAGCTGCCGCCGCGCGCGTGGGAGCTGCCGTTGCTGGCGCAAGCGGAGCGCGTCACCTTGCGTTTCGGCCTGTCGGCCCTGCGTTGGGGGCAGGGGCCAGCGGTGTTACTGATGCACGGTTGGGAAGGGCGGCCTACCCAGTTCGCCAGCCTGATTACGGCATTGGTAGAGAACGGCTATTCGGTGATTGCGCTGGACGGCCCGGCCCATGGGCATTCGCCGGGGCGCGAAGCAAACGTGCTGTTGTTCGCCCGTGCCATGCTCGAGGCGGCGGCTGAGTTGCCTGCGCTGCATGCGGTGGTCGGCCACTCGATGGGCGGCGCCAGCGCGATGCTGGCGGTGCAACTGGGGCTGCGCACGCAGGCGTTGGTGAGCATCGCTGCACCATCGCGGTTCCTCGATGCGCTGCGCGGTTTCACGCGAATGGTAGGGTTGCCGCCGCGCGCACGTTCGGCGTTTATCCACGCGGTGGAGCTGTCTTTCGGCATGCAGCTCAAGCACTTGGATGTCGCCCATTACCACATGAACCTTCCCGGCCTGATCGTGCACGCCGAAGACGATACGTTCGTCCCGGTCAAAGCCTCTCAAGCCATTCACGAGGCCTGGTTCGACAGCCGCCTGCTGCGCCTGGAGCAGGGCGGGCATCAGAAGGTCCTGGCCGACCCGCGTGTGATCGAAGGCGTACTTGCCCTATTGGCGAGCTGCCATGTACAGGCGCGCCAAACCGCCTGATACACTGCGCCCGCCGACATCAATCGACTGGAGCAAGGCATGGGCTGGGATTTGGCAACGCCGTTTATCATCGATCTGCAGGTCGCCCCTGAGGACATCGACGGACTGGGGCACGCCAATAACGCGGTGTACGTGTCCTGGCTGGAGCGTTGCGCCTGGCGCCATTCCCAGCGCCTGGGGCTGGACCTCACCGAGTATCGGCGCCTGGACCGCGCCATGGCCGTGGTGCGTCATGAGATCGACTACCTTGCGGCCGGCTACGAAGGCGATGAACTGCAACTGGCCACGTGGATCGTCGATTGGGACCAGCGCCTGAAGATGACGCGGCGTTTCCAGCTGGTACGCCCGCGTGACGGCGCCACCTTGTTGCGTGCGCAAACCACCTTTGTGTGCATCGAGCTGTCCAGCGGCCGGCCCAAACGCATGCCTGTCGAGTTTATCGAAGGCTACGGGCCTGCGCTGACAGGGGGTTAACGGTTGTTGGGGGAAAACCAGTAAACTGCGTCACGATTTTTGTTGAGTGTTTTCCATGCAAATTGCTTTGGCGCCCATGGAGGGGTTGGTCGACAACATCCTGCGGGACGTGCTGACCCGCGTGGGCGGTATCGACTGGTGCGTGACCGAATTCATCCGCGTCAACGACCGCCTGCTCACCCCTGCCTATTTCCACAAGCTCGCCCCGGAACTGCTGCACGGCGCCCAGACTGCGGCGGGCGTGCCGTTGCGCGTGCAATTGCTGGGGTCTGACCCGGTATGCCTGGCGGAAAACGCCGCCCTGGCCTGCGAGTTGGGGTCGCAGGTGATCGACCTCAATTTCGGCTGCCCGGCCAAGACCGTCAACAAGTCCCGAGGCGGTGCCGTACTGCTCAAGGAGCCGGAGCTGCTCAACCGGATCGTGGAGCATGTGCGCCGTGCGGTGCCGGCCCATATTCCGGTCACCGCTAAAATGCGCCTGGGCTTCGACAGCCCGGATGGCGCGCTGGTCTGCGCCACGGCGCTGGCCGAAGGCGGCGCCGCGCATATTGTGGTGCATGCACGTACTAAAACCGATGGCTACAAGCCGCCAGCCCATTGGGAGTGGATCCCGCGGGTGCAGGAAGTGGTCAAGGTGCCGGTGTTTGCCAATGGTGACATCTGGAGCGTCGAAGATTGGAAACGTTGCCGCGAAGTCAGCGGCGCCGAAGACATCATGCTGGGCCGTGGCCTGGTGGCGCGCCCTGACCTGGCGCGGCAGATCGCGGCGGCGCGCGCAGGGCAAGAGGTGGTGGAAATGACCTGGGCCGAAATGCAGCCGATGCTCCAGGAGTTCTGGACCCAATCGGTGGCGCAATTGACTGAGCGCCAGGCGCCCGGCCGCTTGAAGCAATGGCTGGCGATGCTGACGCGCAATTACCCCGAAGCGGTGCAGCTGTTTACGGCGATGCGCCGCGAGACCGACCTGGAGCAGGTCAGTCGCCTGTTGGGGATGCCTCATCCACTGGCTGCCTGACGCCAGTCAACGACCACTGCTTATATCCATCTAAAGAAGGCGCCACTGCAGGCGCCTTTTTTTTGTCGGCGAGTTAACACAAACCACCGACGAGTAGATGCACGAAATGTTATCGATGAGTGACTTGCCTACCGAGTATTAGCGCGTGTGACCACACTTGAACCTCAAATAAGCCATGAATCAAGGCTTGGCGGAAATTGTCCATGAGGCAAAGTCTGATAATGCGCTTTGGTTTCCTTATATGAACTGCGAATTTCGGAACTCGATAGCCTAACTTCCCACGAATGGGGGGACTGCGAAACAGCGCTGTGGTTACTCAGTCTTAAAACTATCACCCCCTCTGGCCATTAACCGGTCAGGTTGTATGGAATAAAGGAACTCGCGAATGTCTATGTCGATTCACACTCCGCCTTTGGTAAGGGGCGATACATCTGGCCTTGATCAGCCAGCAGTTTCGAACAATAAGCTTATTGTAAAGCCGAACGCTCAGACCCCTGGTGCAACGGTGCTTCAGACGTCATTGCGTCTTGACGATACTCAAGGTTTGCGCAATACGGCGCTGACCCCCGAGACTGCTTTGCGGCAACTGTTCGATATGCTGGAAGGCATCTTCAGGACCATGCGCGACATATTTTCAGGCAAGACTGCGATTAAGCCCGATCCGGACAAACAACCGGTTGCGCCGGACACTCGCAAGGAGCTGGTCAAGCCGGATGCAGGCAAGTTGCCGGTGCTGCCGGATGCCCGCAAGGAGCTGGTCAAGCCGGATGCAGGCAAGTTGCCGGTGCTGCCGGATGCCCGCAAGGAGCTGGTCAAGCCGGATGCAGGCAAGTTGCCGGTGCTGCCGGATGCCCCCAAGGAGCTGGTCAAGCCGGACGCAGGCAAGTTGCCGGTGCTACCGGATGCCCGCAAGGAGCTGGTCAAGCCGGACGCCGCCACGGTGCGAGTGCTGCCGCAACCTGCTGATGTTTCGGTCATCGTGCCCGACGGGAATAAGCCGCGCCCCTCGCCATTTCCGCCAACGGTGCCCAAGCCCGAGATAAGCGTGAACAATGACCCCAAGACAAACGTTCAGGTGAATGTGGTCCTTAATCATTGCCACTGCCCGGATGGAAAGGTGTCGCCGGACCGACTGCCGACACCGAGGGTTTCCACGGATACGCGGCCTCAGCCACCCATACTGCCAGACGTCCAGCCCCAGCCAGCGGTGCTTCCGGGCAATATCCCGAGGCCGAACGTGCCGATGGATATCAAGCCTCAACCCCAGGTGTTGCCGGATACAAAACCGACGCCTTTGCCCGACACTCCCGCCCCGGATCTGACCAGTCCAGGTCCTGTCGACGCTGGCAGGCATGGACGCTTTAATCATCGGCTAAGTTCCAGGTTCTAACGATAGCTGTCGCGTTTCAATCTTTTATAAGTGCAGGCATCTTTTCGAAAGTTCGTTTCGAGGAGATGCCTGTGTGGAGAACTCTATGTCACTCTTTCCAATTAATAATATTGCGCGAGTCATTGATGTAAGGCCGTCCCTGCCAATCGATGCACTCACTGCAAGTAATGAAACTGCGATCAGACCCAATGTCGGTCGCGAGTCGGTCAGGACAATGCCTGTCATGGCATATGGTGATAGATCGCAAAGTTTGCCAAATGTCGGGATTGACTTGCCATTGGTCAATGCAATTGTGGCTTTATTTAATTCCCTCTTTACTCAGCTGCTCGCTCTCGTGGCTGATAAAAAAGACAAGCATGTTCCTGACACTAATCCTTTGCCCCCGCTTATTATTCCGCAGGTAACACCTCAACCGGTATTACCCAGGCCTGATGCCGCAGCGAACATTCCGGGTTTGTCGAACAAGCGCGGCGGTGCGAAGCCGGACAATATCTGGAGTGGCTTCCGCCAGGGCCCGGACGGTAATTGTGTAACAGTGTCGGCTATCAAGGCTGCGATGTATCGATTCGGTCAAAGCCCCACGGATATTTTCAAGGAGGTGACCAAGACGAACGACGGTTATCAGGTGCTTATGCGTGATGGCTTTCGGCTCACATTGACCGACCGCGAGCTGGCGGACGGCGCCCGGGGCGCCAAGTTCAGCGGGCCTGACACAGGTATGCTGAAGGATGCTCAGTTCCTGTTCGCCGTCAGCGCCAAGCGTGCGCAGATGGAAAACAACGATCGTACGGCCGGTCGCAGTTTTCAGGCCGCGATCCGTAGTCTGAACGATGGAGAGGATGAGAGCGGTCCGGGAGAAGGCTTTCTGCGCCTTGGGTTGAAAGGCCACATGAAAAGAGTGTCGGTACGTGAGCTCGCCCAAGGGCAGATAGGCATGTGCAACCGGACCGGGCATTCTGTGGCCGTCATCAACGGCCGCGAGGAGTTATGGGGGAAACAGGGACGAGTCCCGACGCATGGTCATGCCGTCGCACTGATGTGACCGTGATGCACCTGGGCAGGGATAACCCAGGCTGCATTAGTTTCAATGCTGTGTTTCAAACAACATCTATTTCAGTAACTGCCTGAACCCCTCTATCGGCAATGGCCGACTATGCAAATACCCCTGGTACAAATGGCAGCCGAGCTTTTGCAGGAACGCCAGTTGCTCGGCAGTTTCCACGCCTTCGGCAATCACCTCCAGATTCAAGCTGCGGGCCATGGCGACAATGGCGCGGATGATTTCAGCGTCATTGGGATCGTGCGTCGCGTCGCGCACGAACGACTGGTCGATTTTCAACGCGTCCACCGGCAGGCGCTTGAGGTAAGTCAGGGATGAATAGCCCGTACCAAAGTCATCCATCGCAAAGCTTATGCCGAGTTTTTTCAGGCGACGCATTTTCAACACCGTATCGTCCAGGTTCTGGATCACGATGCCTTCAGTGATTTCCAGCTTCAGCAAGCTGTAGGGCAGTTGGTGCTGCGTGAGGCTGCGCTCGACCCGTTCCACGAAGTCGTTCTGGCGAAACTGCCGGGGGCTGATATTCACGCACAGGCTGAAATTCAGCGGGTCAACCAGGCCGTCGGCAATCAACTGCGCAAATGCGCTGCACGCTTCGTCGAGGATCCAGGTGCCGACCTCCAGGATCAAGCCGCTGTCCTCCAGCACCTTGATAAATTCGGCCGGCGACTGCGCACCCAGTTGGGGATGCTGCCAGCGCACCAGAGCCTCGGCGCCGACAATCTTGTTGCCGCGCGCATCCACCTGGGGCTGGTAATGCACACTGAACTCCCCGCGGGACAAGGCCAGGCGCAGGTCGGTTTCCATGCGCAGGCGCTCGCTGGCGGTTTTCTGCATGCTGTTGTGGAACATCTGAATGGTGTTGCGCCCGGAATCCTTGGCGCGGTACAGGGCGATGTCGGCGCGCTTGAGCAAATCGGCGGGCGTGGTGCCATGGTCGGGGATCAATGCCACGCCGATGCTTGGCGTTACTTGCAGGCGGTGGCCGTCGAGGAACATCGGCTCAGAGAGCAATTCGCGCAGGGTATCGGCCAGTTCCTGCACCTGGCCGCTGACTTGCGTGCGTGAGCCCTCCAGGCCGCTGAGCAGCACCACGAACTCATCACCGCCCAGGCGCGCCACCGTATCTTCCATGCGCACGCTGGCTTCCAGGCGTGCGGTGACGATTTTCAGTACGGTGTCGCCCACCGGGTGGCCGAGGGAGTCGTTGATATGCTTGAAGTGGTCGAGGTCGAGAAACAGCAAGGCGCCGCGCAGGTTGTGGCGCTTGAGCAGGGCGATCTGCTGGCTCAGGCGGTCCATCAGCAGCGCCCGGTTGGGCAGGTTGGTCAGCGGGTCGTGATAGGCCAGGTGGCGGATCTGTGCCTGGGCGTTTTTCAGCAGGCTCACGTCACGCGCGGTCAGTAGCAGGCACGGCGTTTCATTCAAGGTGATCGGTTCGACCGACACCTCCACCGCCAGCACGTCGCCCAGTTTGTTGTGCCATAGCATTTCCAGATGATGGATACGTCCCTTGATCTGCAGCTCGGCCAACAGCGCGGTACGCTGGTTTTCATCGGCCCAGATGCCAATCTGGTACAGGGTGAGGCCGATGGCTTCTTCGGCGCGATAGCCGGTCAGGCGGCAAAACCCGTCATTGACCTCCACATATCGACCCGTGTCGCGCTCGGTGATCGAAATGGCATCGGGGCTGGAATGGAAGGCCTTGGCGAATTTCTCTTCACTGGCCTTGAGCGCCGCCTCCGAGCGTTGCTGCTGGGTGATGTCGCGCAGGGTGGTGACGATGCACGGCTGCTCATTGACCTTGACCAGGCGGCTGGAAATCACGCAGGTCAGGCTCTGGCCGTTCTTGGCATGCACCACGATGGCCACATTGCTCAATGACTGCTCGCGAATCACCCGCTCGATGCGTTGCAGGCGCTTGCTCGACTCATCCCACAAGCCGATCTGCTCGGCGCTTTTGTCGAACACTTCGGCGGCGGTCCAGCCAAAGGTCTGGGTGAACGCCGGGTTGATCTCGATAAACGCGCCGCTGTCCAGGCAAGTGACGCAGATTGGATCGGGGCTGGCCTGGAACAGGCTGGCGAATTTCTCCTCGGAAGCACTCAGGCGTTGTTCGCGCTCCACCTGATCGGTGATATCGAGCAAGGTACCCGCCATGCGCAGGGGCTTGCCGGATTCATCGCGGTACAGGCGTGCGCGGCTTTCCAGATAGCGCGAGCTGCCGTCCTCGACCGGCACGCGATAGGTCAACTGGTAATTGTCGCCCGGGCCTTCACGCAGGTTGCGGTAGGCATGGCGCATGCCCTCGCGGTCCTCATCGGACATGCCTTCAAAAAAAGCATCGAAGGACTCATGGAACGGTTCGCACGGCAGGCCGTGGAGTTGGGCGGCGCGGGCCGAGCCGTAGAGCATGCCGGTGGGAATGTGCCAGTCCCAGGTGCCCAGCTGCGCCGAGTCCAGCGCCAGATCCAGGCGTTCCTGACTGTCTTTCAACGCTTGCTCGGCGTTTTTGCGCTCGGTGGTGTCGAGGAAGGTGCTGATCAGATAGGCCTCGCCCTCCAGTTCGACCTTTTGCGCGCTGAGCGTGCCATCGTGGATCTGCCCGTTGCTGGCGCAGAACTGCACTTCCATGGTGATGGATTCACCTTTGCGCTGGGTGGCCTTGACCAGGTGCGCGCGCTGCTCCGGGTCACGCCACAGGCCCAGCTCCAGAGTGGTGCGGCCGATGGCTTGAGCCACCGGCCAGCCGAACAGCATCTCGAAATGCTGGTTGGCCTCGCTGATCAGGCCGTCGGCCTGGCGCGTCAGCAGCACCATGTTCGGGCACAGGTGGAAGAGCGTGGCGAAGCGCTTTTCAGAGTGGCTGAGCGCCTGTTCCCGCTCGCGCTGGTGAGTGATCTCGCGGATCACCCCGATCATCCGGCGCCTGCCGTTTTTGTCCGGCACCAGGCTGCCATTGATTTCCAGCCAGTGCAGGCTGCCATCGGGCCACTGGATGCGGTGATGCATGGCCTGTTCGACCGGTTCGCCGGCCAGCACCGCATGAAACGCCCGTACCACGCGGGCACGGTCTTCCGGTGCCAACAGGTCGAGGTAATTGAGGTCGTTGGGCAGCGGCTGGCGCGGGTCGTAGCCAAACAATGCCTGAGTGCCTCGCGACCAGCTGATTTTGCCCGTGTCGATTTCCCAGCACCATGCGCCCAGCCGCGCGGCATTGAGCGCCGACAGCAGTTGCGGGGCGCTGTCCCAGCGTTGTTCCGCCTCTTGAGGGTCCAGGGCATAGATGCGGGGCAGCGGTGGCACGGAATCAACGGGGTTGGGCATTATTCAAAGGGCCTTGGCTCGATGGAAGACAGCGCGGTTTACCTGAAACCCGAGGCCGCACAATGTCATGCCGGTATCCCTGGCAGATCGACCTGTGCATCCAATAGGCTCATGAAAGCCCGCGCAGCGTTCGACAGCGTCCTTTCGGTGTGCACGATATAGCCTAGCTGGCGACTGAGCTGTATGCCCGGCAAAGCAATACTTGCCACCTGGGCGTCGAGCATGGTGCGTGGCAACACGCTCCAGGCCAGGCCGATGGACACCATCATTTTGATCGTCTCCAGGTAGTTGGTGCTCATGGCGATGTTCGGCGTCAGCCCCTGGGCCTCGAATAGACGGCTGACAATATGGTGGGTAAAGGTGTTCCCTCCGGGAAACACCGCAGGGTGCCCGGCAATATCGGCCAGGCTGACGGAGCCGTTGCTGATCAGGCTGTGTTCGGGGGCCACCACGAAATCCAGCGGGTCGTCCCATACCGGCGTCGCGCGCACCAGGTTGTGCGGCTCGGGCGCCAGGGTGATCACTGCCACTTCGGCGCGACCGTGGAGGATTTCTTCGTAGGCCACTTCTGAATCGAGGAATTGAATATCCAGCGCGACGTTCGGGTACTGCCGAGTGAAGGTACGCAGGACCGGCGGCAGGCGATGCAGGCCGATATGGTGGCTGGTCGCCAGGGTGAGGCGCCCGCTGACTTCTCCGGTGAGGTTGGTCAGGGCGCGACGGGTGTCGTCCAGCACGTTCAGGATCTGATAAGCACGCGGCAGCAAAGCCCGCCCGGCTTCGGTCAAGCCCACTTCACGGCCGAGGCGATCGAACAGGCGCACCTTCAATTGTTGCTCCAGGCCGGCGATGCGTTTGCTGATGGCCGGTTGGGTCAGGTGCAGGCGCTCACCGGCGCCGGAGAAACTGCCGGTCTCGGCAATAGCGATAAAGGCGTTGAGGTTGGCCAGGTCCATGGTGGTATTCCAGTTGGTAATCCAAAGCATGAAAAATATGAATTTGAGTTATTTAATCTAGCGCCATACCATCAGCCTCACAAGCCAAAGGGTTATAGAAAAGCCCGGCGCAAAGAAACACCGCTGATGAGGACCGACTGATGGCCGGCAAAACGCTTTACGACAAGCTTTGGGATTCCCATGAAGTGAAACGGCGCGATGATGGGTCGTCGCTGATCTACATCGACCGTCACATCATCCATGAAGTGACCTCGCCCCAAGCGTTCGAAGGCCTGCGGCTGGCCGGGCGCAAGCCATGGCGCGTCGACTCCATTATCGCCACGCCGGACCACAACGTGCCGACCACCCCGGAGCGCAAGGGCGGGATCGACGCCATTGTCGACACCGTGTCGCGCTTGCAGGTGCAGACCCTCGACGACTATTGCGACGAATATGGCATCACCGAATTCAAGATGAATGACGTGCGTCAAGGCATCGTCCACGTGATCGGCCCGGAGCAGGGCGCGACCTTGCCGGGTATGACGGTGGTGTGCGGTGACTCGCACACGTCGACCCACGGTGCCTTTGGTGCTTTGGCCCATGGCATCGGCACATCCGAGGTGGAACATGTGTTCGCCACCCAGTGCCTGGTCGCCAAAAAGATGAAGAACATGCTGGTACGCGTCGAAGGCCAGTTGCCGTTCGGCGTGACGGCCAAGGACATCGTGCTGGCGGTGATCGGCAAGATCGGCACCGCCGGCGGTAACGGGCATGCCATCGAGTTCGCCGGCAGCGCCATTCGCGACCTGTCCATCGAAGGCCGCATGACCATCTGCAACATGTCCATCGAAGCCGGTGCCCGCGTGGGCATGGTGGCGGCGGACGAAAAAACCATCGAATACGTCAAGGGTCGCCCATTCGCACCGAAAGGCGCCGATTGGGACGCAGCGGTGCACGCCTGGAAAGACCTGGTGTCCGACGCCGATGCGGTGTTCGACACCGTGGTCGAGCTCGACGCGACCCAGATCAAACCGCAAGTCAGCTGGGGCACATCACCGGAAATGGTGCTGGCCGTCGACCAGAACGTGCCGGACCCGGCCCAGGAAACCGACCTGGTCAAGCGCGGCTCCATCGAGCGCGCCCTCAAGTACATGGGCCTGAAGGCCAACCAGGCGATTACCGACATCCAGCTGGATCGCGTGTTCATCGGCTCCTGCACCAACTCGCGGATCGAAGACCTGCGCGCCGCCGCCGTGATCGCCAAGGGCCGCAAGGTGGCCTCGACCATCAAGCAGGCCATCGTGGTGCCAGGTTCGGGGTTGGTCAAAGCCCAGGCCGAAGCCGAAGGCCTGGACAAGATCTTCCTCGAAGCCGGTTTCGAATGGCGTGAGCCGGGCTGCTCCATGTGCCTGGCGATGAACCCGGACCGGTTGGAATCCGGCGAGCATTGCGCATCGACCTCCAACCGTAACTTCGAAGGGCGTCAGGGCGCCGGTGGCCGTACCCACCTGGTCAGCCCGGCCATGGCTGCCGCCGCTGCCGTCAACGGTCGTTTCATCGACGTTCGCGAATTGATCTAAAGGAAAACCCGATGAGAGCTTTTACCCAGCATACCGGTCTGGTAGCGCCGTTGGACCGTGCCAACGTGGACACCGACCAGATCATCCCCAAGCAGTTCTTGAAGTCGATCAAGCGCACCGGGTTTGGCCCCAACCTGTTCGACGAATGGCGCTATCTGGACGTGGGCTACGCCTACCAGGACAACTCCAAGCGCCCGCTGAACAAGGATTTCGTGCTCAACGCCGAGCGTTACCAGGGCGCCAGCGTGTTGCTGGCCCGGGAAAACTTCGGTTGCGGCTCCAGCCGTGAACACGCGCCGTGGGCCTTGGAAGAATATGGCTTTCGCAGCATCATCGCGCCGAGCTACGCCGACATCTTCTTCAACAACAGCTTCAAGAACGGCTTGCTGCCGATCATCTTGAGCGACGCCGAAGTGGATGAGCTGTTTCAGCAAGTGGAAGCCAATGTGGGCTACCAACTGACCGTGGACCTGGCCGCGCAGACCGTGACCCGTCCGGACGGCAAGGTGTATCACTTCGAGGTGGATGCCTTTCGCAAGCACTGCCTGATCAATGGCCTGGACGATATCGGCCTGACTTTGCAGGACGGCGACGCGATTGCAGCGTTTGAAACCAGGCACCGGGCAAGCCAGCCCTGGTTATTTCGCGATTGATGCAGGCAGGACCGCCGCCATCGGGGGCAAGCCCCCTCCCACAGGTGTACGCATTCCAAATGTGGGAGGGGGCTTGCCCCCGATGAGGCCAGTGTTAACACCACAAAACCCAAGGAAAGCCCCCATGACCAGCACTGCCCACACCCAAGTCGTGCAAAAACAATTCGGCGAGCAAGCCTCGGCCTACCTGAGCAGTGCCGTGCACGCCCAGGGCACCGAATTCGCGCTGCTCCAGGCCGAACTGGCCGGGCAGGGCGCGGCGCGACTGCTGGACCTGGGGTGCGGTGCCGGGCATGTGAGTTTCCAGGTGGCCCCGCTGGTCAAGGAAGTGGTGGCCTACGACCTGTCTCAGCAGATGCTTGATGTGGTCGCCGCCGCTGCGCAAGATCGCGGTTTGGCCAATATCAGCACCGTCAACGGCGCGGCTGAACGCCTGCCGTTTGCCGATGGCGAATTCGACTTCGTGTTCAGCCGCTACTCCGCCCACCATTGGAGCGACCTCGGCCTGGCCCTGCGCGAAGTGCGTCGGGTGCTCAAACCCGGTGGCGTGGCGGCGTTCGTGGATGTGTTGTCACCGGGCAGCCCGTTGCTGGACACTTACCTGCAAACCGTTGAAGTGCTGCGCGACACCAGCCATGTGCGCGATTATTCTGCCGCCGAGTGGATGCGCCAGCTCAGCGAAGCCGGTTTGCATGTACGCAACAGCAGCCGCCAACGCCTGCGCCTGGAATACACCTCGTGGGTCGAGCGCATGCGCACCCCGCCGGCCTTGCGCGCGGCGATCCTGGAGTTGCAACAGGCGATGGGCCAGGAAGTGCGCGATTATTACGAAATTCAAGCCGACGGCACCTTCAGCACCGACGTGCTGGTGGCGTGGGCCGAACGCTGATTGATTTTTTCCGACCTGCCCAAGGGCAGGTCGCTCGATGAAATGAGGAACCCATGAGCAAGCAGATTCTGATTCTCCCTGGCGACGGTATCGGTCCGGAAATCATGGCCGAAGCGGTCAAGGTCCTGGAGCTCGCCAACAGCAAGTACAGCCTGGGCTTCGAGCTGAGCCACGACGTAATCGGCGGCGCAGCCATCGATAAGCACGGCGTGCCCCTGGCCGACGAGACCCTGGAACGCGCCCGCGCCGCCGACGCCGTGCTGCTGGGCGCCGTGGGCGGGCCGAAGTGGGACAAGATCGAGCGTGATATCCGCCCTGAGCGCGGCCTGTTGAAAATCCGCGCGCAACTGGGCCTGTTCGGCAACCTGCGTCCGGCGATTCTCTACCCGCAGTTGGCCGAGGCGTCGAGCCTCAAGCCGGAAGTGGTGGCGGGCCTGGACATCCTGATCGTGCGTGAGCTGACTGGCGGTATCTATTTCGGCTCGCCTCGCGGTGTGCGTGAGTTGGAAAATGGCGAGCGCCAGGCCTACGACACCCTGCCGTACAGCGAGAGCGAAATCCGCCGTATCGCCCGTGTCGGTTTCGACATGGCCCGCGTGCGCGGTAAGAAGGTCTGCTCGGTGGACAAGGCCAACGTATTGGCCTCCAGCCAACTGTGGCGGGAAATCGTTGAAGAAGTCGCCAAGGACTACCCGGACGTCGAACTGAGCCACATGTACGTCGACAACGCCGCCATGCAACTGGTGCGTGCGCCGAAGCAGTTCGATGTGATCGTCACCGACAACCTGTTCGGCGACATCCTGTCCGACCAGGCCTCGATGCTCACCGGCTCCATCGGCATGCTGCCGTCGGCGTCCCTGGATACCAACAACAAAGGCATGTATGAGCCTTGCCACGGCTCGGCGCCGGACATTGCCGGCCAAGGTATTGCCAACCCGCTGGCGACCATTTTGTCGGTGTCGATGATGCTGCGTTACAGCTTCAACCTGGTTGACGCGGCCGACGCGATCGAGAAGGCCGTGAGTCTGGTGCTGGACCAGGGTTTGCGCACCGGCGACATCTGGTCGCAGGGTTGCACCAAGGTCGGCACGCAAGAAATGGGCGACGCTGTAGTCGCCGCGCTGCGGAATCTGTAATCTCTCGGGCCCGCTTGCAGTTATCGCTGCAAGGCGGCCCACTTTTTAACAAGGTGTAGTTGCGATGAAACGTGTAGGTCTGATCGGTTGGCGCGGTATGGTCGGTTCCGTGCTCATGCAGCGGATGCTGGAAGAGCAGGATTTCGATCTTATCGAGCCGGTGTTTTTCACCACTTCGAACGTAGGTGGCCAAGGGCCGTCCGTGGGCAAGGACATTGCCCCGCTCAAAGACGCCTATAGCATTGAAGAGCTGAAGACCCTCGATGTGATCCTGACGTGCCAGGGCGGCGACTACACCAGCGAAGTCTTCCCCAAGCTGCGCGAAGCCGGCTGGCAGGGCTACTGGATCGACGCCGCGTCGAGCCTGCGCATGCAGGACGATGCGGTGATCATCCTCGACCCGGTCAACCGCAAGGTCATCGACCAGCAACTGGATGCCGGCACCCGGAACTACGTCGGCGGCAATTGCACCGTCAGCCTGATGCTGATGGGCCTGGGTGGCTTGTTCGAAGCCGGCCTGGTCGAGTGGATGAGCGCCATGACCTACCAGGCGGCCTCCGGCGCCGGTGCACAGAACATGCGAGAGCTGATCAAGCAGATGGGCGCAACCCACGCAGCGGTGGCCGATCAACTGGCCGACCCAGCCAGTGCGATCCTCGATATCGACCGCCGCGTGGCCGAAGCCATGCGCAGCGACGCCTATCCGACCGAAAACTTCGGCGTGCCGTTGGCCGGTAGCCTGATCCCGTGGATCGATAAGGAACTGCCGAACGGCCAGAGCCGCGAAGAGTGGAAGGCCCAGGCCGAGACCAACAAGATCCTCGGGCGCTTCAAGAACCCGATCCCGGTGGACGGCATCTGCGTACGCATTGGCGCCATGCGCTGCCATAGCCAGGCGTTGACCATCAAGCTGAACAAAGACGTGCCGATTGCCGATATCGAAGGGCTGATCAGCCAGCACAACCCCTGGGTCAAGCTGGTGCCGAACAACCGTGAGATCAGCATGCAGGAGCTGAGCCCAACCAAGGTTACCGGCACCCTGAATGTACCGGTGGGCCGCCTGCGCAAGCTGAACATGGGCAGCCAGTTCCTCGGTGCGTTCACCGTGGGCGACCAGCTGTTGTGGGGCGCGGCTGAGCCGTTGCGTCGCATGCTGCGGATTCTGCTGGAGCGTTGATCGCTTGCAGGCTTTGAAGAGCCCCGCGTTCTGGTGACAGGCGCGGGGTTTTTTTATTGTTCTTTCGGACGCTATCGGGGGCAAGTCGAATCGTCGCACCGCCCCTCCCACATGTTGACCTGTGCACACATTCAAGTGTGGCAGGGGGCTTGCTCCCGATGGGGCCATCAGCTCCACCCCAATTGCCTCACCCCCAACCACCCGGTAAAGTGCCGCTCCCCCCGCAATGCCCGAGGCAGCCCCATGACCCAGACCTTTGAAATCGCCGTGATCGGCGCCACCGGTACCGTTGGCGAAACCCTGGTGCAGATTCTCGAAGAGCTGGACTTCCCGGTAGGCACCCTGTATTTGCTGGCTGGCAACAACTCCGCCGGTGCATCGGTACCGTTCCGGGGCAAGAACGTGCGGGTCAAGGAAGTCGATGAATTCGACTTCAGCAAGGCGCAGTTGGCCTTTTTCGCGGCTGGCCCGGCGGTGACCCTGAGCTTCGCCCCACGTGCCATCGCCGCCGGTTGCTCGGTGATCGACTTGTCTGGCGCATTACCTGCCGAACAGGCGCCGCCCGTGGTGCCGGAAGCCAACGCCCATGTGCTCAAGGGCTTGAAAAAACCCTTTCAAATCGCCAGCCCGAGCCCGTCCGCCACCAACCTGGCGGTGCTGCTGGCGCCGTTGCGCGGTTTGTTGGATATCCAGCGCGTGAGCGTCACCGCCAACCTGGCCGTGTCGGCCCTGGGCCGCGAAGCCGTCAGCGAATTGGCCCGCCAGACGGCCGAGCTGTTGAATGTACGTCCGTTGGAGCCGACCTTCTTTGATCGGCAGGTGGCCTTCAACCTGCTGGCACAAGTCGGCACGCCAGACGCCCAAGGTCACACAGCCCTGGAGAAACGTCTCGTACATGAACTGCGGGCCGTGCTGGAAACTCCGTTGCTGAAGATTTCCGCAACCTGCGTTCAAGCCCCGGTGTTTTTTGGCGATAGCCTGACTGTGTCGCTGCAGTTGGGGGCGCCGGCCGATTTGGTTGAGGTGAACCGTGTACTCGATGCGGCGCCGGGTATCGAGCTGGTCGAGGCGGGCGACTACCCAACGGCAGTAGGCGATGCGGTGGGTCAGGACGTTGTATATGTAGGGCGAGTGCGCGCAGGTGTGGACGACCCGGCGGAACTAAATGTGTGGCTGACGTCAGATAACGTACGCAAAGGCGCTGCGCTCAACGCCGTGCAGCTGGCGCGGTTGTTGATAAAAGACCTTGCGTAAAAGATACTTGGCGCCAATTTGTAGATTGATTCTCACCAAGCGCTATGCTTGGCCAAAAGCGGAACACAAGCGCGTCGGTAACCTATCGGCTCGCCATGCCTTATGGCAGCGGTTACCAACCTTCTCGAAAGCCGGGGAGTGTTCAGACAAAGGATGAGGCTATGGTTCAAGTTCGCAAACTGGTGTTAGCAATAGCGGCCGCCTCGGCGCTGTCCTCCGGTATGGCGCAGGCGCTGCAACTCGGGGAGATGACCCTCAAGTCGAAGTTGAACCAGCCGCTGTCGGTGGAAATCGAATTGCTCGACGTCGGCGGCCTTACGGCTTCCGAGATCACCCCGAGCCTGGCCTCGTCCCAGGCATTCGTCGATGCCGGTGTCGATCGCCAGGCCTTTCTCGACGACCTCACCTTCACGCCGGTGGTCAATCCCAACGGCCGCAGCGTGGTGCGTGTCACCTCCAGCAAGCCGTTGCCCGATTCCTATGTGCGCTTCCTGTTGCAGGTGCAGTGGCCGAACGGCCGACTCATGCGTGACTACAGCGTGCTGCTCGATCCCGCCAAATTCGACCAGTCCACACCGGCTGCCAGTGCGCCAGCGCCGCGCTTGAGTGCGCCGGCCGGTACCGCGACCGCCGTCAGCAAGCCAGCGCAACATACCACCACTGCTCGCGATACTTTGTGGGAAATTGCCGAGAAAAACCGCAATGGTGGCTCTGTGCAGCAAACGATGCTGGCCATTCAGGCGCTCAACCCGAATGCGTTTATCGATGGCAACATCAACCGCCTGAAAACCGGCCAGGTCCTGCGCCTGCCAGACACCGTGCAAAGCACCGCGCTCGGGCAGCCGCAAGCGATCGCCGAAGTGACGGCGCAGAACGCCGCCTGGCGTCAGGGCCGCCGCACTGCCGCCCAGCAAGTGGCGGGTAAGGCCCAGCTGGATGCTACCAAGCGCACCGAGACTGGCAATGCCCCGTCGAGCACCGGCGCCAAGGACAACTTGAGCCTGGTGTCGGCCGAGTCTGCTAAAAAAGGTGCAGCAGGCAAGGCCGGTGATAGCCGCGCGTTGAACGACAAGCTGGCGATGACCCAAGAACAGTTGGACACCACCCGTCGTGACAATGAAGAGCTCAAAAGCCGTGCGGCAGATCTGCAAAGCCAGTTGGACAAGCTGCAAAAGCTGATTCAACTGAAGAATGATCAGTTGGCCCGTCTGCAGGCCGAGAAGGGCGATGCGGCTGTGCCCGCGGCAGCGGCAGCAGCGCCTGCGCAGTTGGCTGATGAACCGGCGCCAGCCCCGGCCCCGGCAGCTCCGGTAGCGACACCTGCTCCCGAGCCGGCCAAGCCGGTTGCCGCGCCTGCAACCACCGAAGGCAAATTCAATGAGCTGCTGACCAACCCTGTGGTGCTCGGTGTGCTCGGTGGCGCGGCCGTGATTCTGGCGCTGTTGCTCCTGCTGCTGTGGGTGCGCCATCGCAACGCCCGTCTTGAAGAAGAAAAGCACCTGCGCATGGCGCGCGCGCTGGCTGAAGAGCCGGAATTCACGTCGAATATCGATCGCGACCTGCCACCCGACAGTTTCGAAGGCCTGGAAGTGCCGCCGCCGAGCGTCACGCGGGCCCCCGCGCCTGCACCCGTTCCGGTGGCTGAGCCTGCAGTGCCCACCGTCGCCTCCGTGCTGGCACCGCTGGCGGCTGCCGTCGCCCCGACTTCCAGCGATGCGCTCTCCCAAGCCCAGTCCCATATCGACCGGGGCCACCTGAACCAGGCGGCGGATGTGCTTGAGCAAGCGATCAAGCAGGAGCCCAAACGCAGCGACCTGCGTTTGAAGCTGATGGAAGTCTACGGCCTGCAGAATGACAAGAACGGTTTTGTCAGCCAGGAGCGTCAGCTGGTGGCCACGGGTGAAAACCACGCTCAGGTCGAGCAGCTCAAGGGCCGTTTCCCGGCCATGGCGGTGTTGGCGGCGGGCGTGAGTGCCGCAGTGGCCGCCGCCGCCCTGGACGCCCAGTACGTCAAGGACCTGCTGGAAGACAAGCCGGCTGCGCCGCAGCCAGAGCCTCTGGATACCGATTTTGACCTGAGCCTGGACGACCTGGAGGCGGCATCGCCGGCAGAGGTCAAGGGTGATCAGTCATTCGAGGCGCTTCTTGAGCAGCAGGCGGCCGCCAACGCCAGCGCAGATGACCTGTCGGATTTTGACCTGGATCTGCATTTGGATGCGCCGGCGTCCGCGCAGTCCGATGACGACTTCCTGTCCGGTCTCGAAGAACAGATGAAAGACGTACCAGCCGCCGAGCCGCCGACCTTGACCCCGGCAGCGCTGGATGACTTCGATTTGCCGGAAGATTTCGACCTCTCCCTGGCGGACGAGCCCGAATCGACGGTCAAGCCCGATGCCTTCGCTTCGGAGCTGGACGACGTCAATGCTGAATTGGACCGTCTGTCCCAGAGCCTGGAGCATCCCTCCATCGAGCCGTCCTTCACGGCTGAAGATGCGGCGCTCGGTGACGACGAGCCCGAGTTCGACTTCCTGTCGGGCTCCGATGAAGTCGCCACCAAGCTGGACCTGGCCCAGGCGTATATCGACATGGGCGATGCCGATGGCGCCAAGGACATCCTTTCCGAAGTGCTGACCGAGGGCAATGAGACCCAGCGCGGCGAAGCCAAGGAAATGCTTGGCCGAATCTGAAGGCTGATACGCGCCCAACGGGGGGAGGGCTTGCTCCCTGCCACCGTTGGCGCCGCGTCCCCCCCAACAAAAGCGCCCGTCGCGCAGCCGGCGCCTTTATAATCCCCGTCTTCGCGCAACTCATCAGGCTCTCAGTTCTTGGCAAATATAGATAACGCGGCCGCCGAAATGGCGGCCGCAGGCTTTCACCGCATCGCCCTCGGCGTGGAATACAAAGGCTCGCGCTATCGCGGCTGGCAGCGCCAGGCCTCCGGTGTGCTGACGGTGCAGGAAACCCTGGAAAACGCTCTGTCGAAAGTCGCTGACTCGCCGGTATCGCTGATGTGTGCCGGGCGTACCGACGCCGGCGTGCACGCCTGTGGCCAGGTGGTGCATTTCGACACCCAGGCCGAACGCTCGATGAAGGCGTGGGTGATGGGCGCCAATATCAATCTGCCCCATGACGTCAGCGTCACCTGGGCCAAGGTGATGCCGGCGCATTTTCATGCGCGCTTCAAGGCCATCGCCCGACGCTACCGCTACGTGATCTACAACGATCAGATCCGCCCGGCGCACCTGAACCAGGAAATCACCTGGAACCACCGCCCGCTGGATGCCGAACGCATGGCCGAGGCTGCGCAGCATCTGGTGGGTGTGCATGATTTCAGCGCGTTCCGTGCCGGCCAATGCCAGGCCAAGTCGCCGATCAAGGAAGTCCACCATCTGCGCGTGACCCGGCATGGCAAGATGATTGTGCTGGATATCCGTGCCGGGGCGTTCCTGCACCATATGGTGCGCAACATTGCGGGCGTACTGATGACCATCGGCACCGGCGAGCGCCCGGTGGAATGGGCCAGGGAAGTGCTGCAAAGCCGCATCCGTCGTACCGGTGGGGTTACGGCGCATCCGTTCGGCCTGTATCTGGTGGATGTGGAGTACCGCGACGAGTTCGAGCTGCCGCAGCGTTTTATCGGGCCACACTTCCTCACAGGTTTCAGTGAACTTGGCGGCTGACGCCTGGAAAAGCTTTTGTTACCATCCGGGACTTTCTCGGTTCAATCCCTGAGGTTTCTACGATATGTCAGCCGTTCGCAGCAAGATTTGCGGGATTACCCGCATCGAAGACGCGTTGGCGGCGGTCGAGGCGGGGGCGGATGCCATTGGCCTAGTGTTTTATGCCAACAGCCCGCGGGCGGTGAATGTGTCGCAGGCGCGGGCCATCATCGCCGCGCTGCCACCGTTCGTGACCACCGTGGGTTTGTTCGTTAATGCCAGCCGTTGTGAACTCAATGAAACCCTGGATGCCGTGCCGCTGGACATGCTGCAGTTTCATGGCGACGAAACCCCGGACGAATGCGACAGCTATCAGCGCCCCTATATCAAGGCGTTGCGCGTCAAGGCCGGCGATGACATCGCCGCCGCCTGTGCCGCCTATGCGGGCGCGCGCGGGATTCTGCTGGACACCTACGTCGAAGGTGTTCCTGGCGGCACTGGAGAAGCCTTCGACTGGTCGCTGATCCCGGCGGGCCTGAGCAAGCCGGTCATCCTGGCCGGGGGGCTCAACCCGATGAATGTCGGCGCCGCCATCGAGCAGGTCCGGCCGTATGCCGTGGATGTCAGCGGCGGGGTGGAACAGGGCAAGGGCATCAAGGATCACCACAAGATTCGCGCATTCCTGCAGACCGTGCGCAACAGCAGTGGTGTTATGTGACGGCTGGCAGTCTGCCGCCGTCCATAACTACCACTGTGTAAAACAGCACCGGCGCCGCCTGCGGGAGGCCCGGAAACGAAGTGGCAACCCTGCGCTGGCAGGTTGTCTGGAAGGCTGAGGATGCAGGCGGGAAATGGCTGGTCGAACCTCTGACCCCGTCCCGCCGGCCTCATCGCCACATATGAATTTAGCTCAAGGGCATACGCGGGGCTGTGTTCAAGCCACCGGTACTGGAGAAAGAAAGCATGAGCAACTGGTTAGTAGACAAACTGATCCCTTCGATCATGCGTTCCGAGGTGAAGAAAAGCTCGGTTCCTGAAGGTCTGTGGCACAAGTGCCCGTCCTGCGACGCGGTGCTGTATCGCCCGGAGCTGGAAAAGACCCTGGACGTTTGCCCCAAGTGCAACCACCACATGCGTATTGGCGCACGCGCCCGTATCGACATCTTCCTCGACGCCGACGGCCGCAACGAGCTGGGCGCTGACCTGGAGCCGGTCGACCGCCTCAAGTTCCGCGACAGCAAGAAGTACAAGGACCGTCTGGTCGGTGCGCAGAAGCAGACCGGCGAGAAAGACGCGCTGATCTCCGTCAGCGGCAAGCTGCTGGGCATGCCGGTGGTGGTTTCGGCGTTCGAGTTCTCCTTCATGGGCGGCTCCATGGGTGCCATCGTCGGCGAGCGTTTCGTGCGCGCCGCCAACTATGCCCTGGAAAACCGCTGCCCGATGATCTGCTTCGCCGCCTCCGGTGGCGCGCGTATGCAGGAAGCGCTGATTTCCCTGATGCAAATGGCCAAGACCTCGGCGGTATTGGCGCGTCTGCGCGAAGAAGGCATTCCGTTCATCTCGGTACTGACCGACCCGGTCTACGGCGGCGTTTCCGCCAGCCTGGCGATGCTCGGCGATGTGATCGTCGGTGAGCCAAAAGCCCTGATCGGCTTTGCCGGCCCACGCGTCATCGAGCAGACCGTGCGTGAAAAGCTGCCGGAAGGTTTCCAGCGCAGCGAGTTCCTGCTGGAACACGGCGCCATCGACCTGATCATCCCGCGCGGTGAGCTGCGCCCACGCCTGGGTAACCTGCTGGCGCAAATGATGGGCCTGCCGACGCCTGTCTACGTCGCGCCCAAGGTCGAGCCGATCGTCGTGCCACCGGTGCCAGCAAACCTATGACCCAACGTACCCTGGGCGAATGGCTCGCCTACCTTGAGCAGTTGCATCCGTCCGCCATCGACATGGGCCTGGAGCGCTCGCAACAGGTAGCGGCCCGCCTTGGGTTGGGGCGGCCGGCACCGCGTGTGATCACGGTCACCGGCACCAACGGCAAAGGCTCCACCTGTGCCTTTGTCGCGGCGCTGCTGCAGGCTCAAGGGCTGAGCGTCGGCGTCTACAGCTCGCCGCACCTGCTGCGTTACAACGAGCGGGTGCAGCTCAATGGCCGCGAAGCGAGCGACGAGCAGCTCTGCGAAGCCTTCGCCGCCCTCGATGCAGGGCGTGGCGAGATTTCCCTGACTTATTTCGAGATGGGCACCCTGGCGGCGTTGTGGCTGTTCGAGCGTGCGCAACTCGATGTCGTCGTCTTGGAAGTGGGCCTTGGCGGGCGTCTGGACACGGTCAACGTGGTGGATGCGGACATGGCGCTGGTCACCAGCATCGGCGTCGACCATGTCGATTACCTGGGTGACACCCGCGAATCCGTGGCATACGAAAAGGCCGGGATCTTTCGCCAGGGCAAGCCTGCGTTGTGCGGCGATCTCGACCCTCCGCAACCCTTGCTGGACAAGGTGCGTGAGCTCGACTGCCCGTTCTTCCTGCGCGGGCGCGACTTCAATCTGGAAATCGGCGATCAGCATTGGCAATGGTCCGGGCGCGATGCGCGGGGCCAGCCGGTAGTGTTACGCGATTTGCCGCTGCTGAACCTGCCGATGGAGAATGCCGCGCTGGCGCTGCAAGCCTATCTGCTACTGGATCTGCCGTGGAATGCCGGGCAAATAGCCGCAACCCTGCTGGCAACGCGCATAGTAGGGCGCCTGGATCGACGTGCCGTGGAGTGGCAGGGCAAGCGCCTGAACCTGCTGCTGGATGTGGGCCATAACCCTCACGCCGCTGAGTATCTGGCGCAGCGCTTGGCGCGCACGCCGCCGTCCGGCCGCCGCCTGGCGGTGTTTGGCTTGCTGGCCGACAAGGATCTCGACGGCGTGCTTGCGCCGTTGCTGAGCGGGGTTCAGTCCTGGGCCGTTGCGCCGCTGGATACGCCACGTAGCCGTCCGGCAGTTGAGCTGGAAACTGCCTTGCAGAACCTTGGTGCGTCGGTGACGTCGTATGCAAGCATCACCGCGGCCCTCGAGGCGCAGTGTGCGGTAGCGACGGCCGAGGACGAGATTCTGTTGTTCGGATCATTTTATTGTGTTGCCGAGGCGCTCGAATGGCTGGCCCGGCGCTCCACGGAGGAAGCTGCACATGGCATTACTGGATAGCGCATACAAGCAGCGAATGGTCGGAGCCCTGGTGTTGGTGGCATTGGCGGTGATTTTCTTGCCGATGCTGTTTTCCCGTCAGGACGAGCAGCGCCAGGTGGTCGTCGAGGCTCCGGCTGCGCCCCAGGCACCGGTGGTGCCTCAGGTCCAGGTTGAACCGGTGGTGGTGCCTGAGCCGCAGGCGCTGCCTGAAGAGGAGCCGGTGCCGAGCGACGAAGAGGTCGCCGCGCAACAGGCGCCGTCCATGCCGGTGCAGCCAAGCGTGCCGGTGGTCAAGCCGACACCCGCTCCGGCTGTTGCCGCCAAGCCGGCGACGCCAGCGCCTGCACCCAAACCGGTAGCGCCACAGCCTGCCGCGCCGGGCAAGCCTGACGTGGGGCAGAGCCGTATCGACCCGAATGGCTTGCCGATCAGCTGGTCGATCCAAGTGGCCAGCCTGGGCAACCGCGAAGGCGCCGACGCCTTGCAGAAAAAGCTGCGCGCCCAGGGTTACAACGCCTACATCCGTAGCGCCGACGGCAAGAACCGCGTGTTTATCGGGCCGCTGATCGAGCGCGCCGAAGCCGACCGCCTGCGGGATCTACTGGATCGTCAGCAGAACCTCAAGGGTTTCGTCACTCGCTTTCAGCCTGAGCGCGGCTGATTTCGAGACTTGAAATGCAGTCAAGTGTGGGAGGGGGCTTGCTCCCGATAGCGGTGGGTCAGTCAGTACATCTGGCACTGAACCACCGCCATCGGGAGCAAGCCCCCTCCCACATTGGTCTCCGGCGGTCTTGAAATAGCGTTCGCACTGCCCAATCTATTGATTTGCAAGGCACCCGCAATCACCGCTTACCGATAGCCCGGCGCTCTGCTAAAATGCGCCGCCTTATCCGTACGTAGGCTGCACTGTGCCATTTACCTGGGTTGATTGGGCGATCGTTGCAATCGTCGCCATCTCCGCTTTGATCAGTCTGAGCCGCGGCTTCGTAAAAGAAGCACTGTCGTTGCTGACCTGGATCATCGCAGGAGTCGTAGCCTGGATGTTCGGTGGTTCACTGTCGGTCTACCTGGCCGGGTACATAGAGACACCCTCGGCTCGCGTCATCGCGGGCTGCGCCATCATGTTCATCGCCACGCTGCTGGTGGGGGCAATGGTCAATTATCTTATTGGCGAGTTGATACGTGTTACCGGTCTCTCCGGGACCGATCGATTTCTCGGCATGGCCTTCGGCGCCGCGCGTGGCGCGTTGCTGGTGGTCGTGGCGGTCGGGCTGTTGAGCCTGGGGCCGGTACAGCAGGATTCGTGGTGGCAGGAGTCGGTGCTCGTGCCAAAATTTCTATTGGTTGCAGACTGGTCCAAGAACCTCATATTGGGGTGGAGCAGTCAGTGGCTGGCCAGCGGAATCAGCGTACCCGCTGATCTTCCGTTCAAGGAACACCTCTTGCCGGCCAAAACGCCTCAGTAAGAGTGTTCAGTCAAGATCCATTAAGTAGGGGTTGCGTCGCATGTGTGGCATCGTCGGTATCGTCGGTAAGTCGAACGTCAATCAGGCGCTGTATGACGCGCTAACCGTCCTCCAGCACCGCGGCCAGGACGCTGCCGGTATTGTGACCAGCCACGACGGCCGGTTATTCCTGCGCAAGGACAATGGCCTGGTGCGCGACGTGTTCCATCAGCGTCACATGCAGCGCCTGGTCGGCCACATGGGCATTGGCCATGTGCGTTACCCGACTGCGGGTAGCTCGACGTCGGCCGAAGCTCAGCCGTTCTACGTCAACTCGCCTTACGGCATTACCCTGGCGCACAACGGTAACCTGACCAACGTTGAGCAACTGGCCAAGGAGATCTACGAATCTGACCTGCGCCACGTCAACACCAGTTCCGACTCGGAAGTGCTGCTCAACGTGTTCGCCCATGAGCTGGCCCAGCGCGGCAAGCTGCAGCCGACCGAAGAAGACGTGTTTGCCGCCGTGATCGACGTGCATAACCGTTGCGTGGGCGGCTATGCCGTCGTGGCGATGATCACCGGTTATGGCATCGTCGGTTTCCGCGATCCGCACGGCATCCGCCCGATCGTGTTCGGCCAACGCCACACCGACGAAGGCGTCGAGTACATGATCGCCTCCGAAAGCGTGTCCCTGGATGTACTGGGCTTCACCCTGATTCGCGACCTGGCGCCGGGCGAAGCGGTGTACATCACCGAAGACGGCAAGCTGCACACCCGCCAGTGCGCCGTTGCGCCGAAACTCACGCCGTGCATCTTTGAACACGTCTACCTGGCGCGTCCGGATTCGATCATCGACGGCGTTTCGGTGTACAAGGCGCGCCTGCGCATGGGCGAGAAGCTGGCCGAGAAGATCCTGCGCGAGCGTCCCGAGCACGACATCGACGTGGTCATCCCGATCCCGGACACCAGCCGTACCGCCGCGCTGGAGCTGGCCAACCACCTGGGCGTCAAGTTCCGCGAAGGCTTCGTCAAGAACCGCTACATCGGCCGTACCTTCATCATGCCCGGCCAGGCGGCGCGCAAGAAGTCGGTGCGCCAGAAGCTCAACGCCATTGAGCTTGAGTTCCGTGGCAAGAACGTGATGCTGGTGGATGACTCGATCGTGCGCGGCACCACGTGCAAGCAGATCATCCAGATGGCCCGTGAAGCCGGAGCGAAGAACGTGTACTTCTGTTCCGCCGCGCCTGCCGTGCGCTACCCGAACGTGTACGGTATCGACATGCCGAGCGCCCACGAACTGATCGCCCACAATCGTTCGACCCAGGACGTGGCCGACCTGATCGGTGCCGATTGGCTGATCTACCAGGACCTGCCTGACCTGATCGAAGCGGTCGGCGGCGGCAAGATCAAGATCGACCAGTTCGACTGCGCCGTGTTCGACGGCAAGTATGTAACCGGTGACGTCGATGAGGCCTACCTGAACAAGATCGAGCAGGCGCGCAACGACTCGTCGAAGATCAAGACCCAGGCGGTCAGTGCGATCATCGATCTGTACAACAACTGAGTGAACACCGGCCCTGAGGGGCCGGTTTTGTATCTTAAATAAAGAATTCGAGTAAGGAGTCGCAGCATGAGTCAGGAATGGGATGCCGGTCGTTTGGACAGCGACCTCGATGGCGTAGCTTTCGATACCCTGGCTGTGCGCGCCGGCCAGCACCGCACCCCGGAAGGGGAGCACGGTGATCCGATGTTCTTCACCTCCAGTTATGTGTTCCGCACGGCGGCCGACGCTGCTGCGCGCTTTGCTGGTGAAGTGCCGGGCAACGTCTATTCGCGCTATACCAACCCGACCGTGCGTGCGTTCGAAGAGCGTATCGCCGCCCTGGAAGGTGCTGAGCAGGCGGTGGCCACGGCGACCGGCATGGCGGCGATCCTGGCGGTGGTGATGAGCCTGTGCAGTGCTGGCGACCATGTGCTGGTATCGCGCAGCGTGTTCGGTTCGACCATCAGCCTGTTCGAGAAGTATTTCAAGCGCTTCGGTATCGAAGTGGACTACGTGCCCCTGGCGGATCTGTCCGGTTGGGAGGCGGCGATCAAGGCCAATACCAAGCTGCTGTTCGTTGAGTCGCCGTCCAACCCGCTGGCTGAACTGGTGGATATCGCCGCGCTGGCCGAAGTGGCGCGCGCCAAGGGCGCGATGCTGGTTGTCGACAACTGCTTCTGCACCCCGGCTCTGCAACAGCCGTTGAAGTTGGGCGCGGACATCGTGGTGCATTCGGCCACCAAGTTCATCGACGGCCAGGGCCGTTGCATGGGCGGTGTGGTAGCCGGTCGCAGCGAGCAGATGAAGGAAGTGGTGGGCTTCCTGCGCACCGCCGGGCCGACCCTGAGCCCGTTCAACGCGTGGATTTTCCTCAAAGGCCTGGAAACCCTCAGCCTGCGTATGAAGGCCCATTGCGCCAACGCTCAGGCGCTGGCCGAGTGGCTGGAGCAGCAGGACGGGATCGAGAAAGTGCATTACGCCGGCCTCAAGAGCCACCCGCAGCACGCATTGGCGCAGCGCCAGCAGCGTGGGTTCGGCGCGGTAGTGAGTTTCGAGGTGAAGGGCGGCAAAGAGGGCGCCTGGCGCTTTATCGATGCCACGCGCCTGATCTCGATCACCGCCAACCTGGGTGACAGCAAAACCACCATCACGCACCCGAGCACCACCTCCCATGGGCGCCTGGCGCCGCAGGAGCGTGAAGCGGCAGGCATCCGTGACAGCCTGATTCGCATCGCAGTCGGGCTGGAAGACGTGGCTGACTTGCAGGCCGACCTGGCCCGCGGGCTGGCGGCCTTGTGATCGAGTGGTCCATGGAGGCCGCAACGGCCAGTAACGGGCGCGTGGCGCTGGTGACCGGCGCGGCGCGGGGCATTGGCCTCGGGATCGCGGCGTGGCTGATCAGCGAAGGTTGGCAGGTGGTGTTGACCGACCTGGACCGCGAGCGCGGCTCCAAGGTGTCCAAGGTGCTGGGCGAGAATGCCTGGTTTATCAGCATGGACGTGGCCGACGAGAAGCAGGTGGCTCAAGGGGTCGCTGAGGTATTGGGACAGTTCGGGCGCCTGGATGCGTTGGTGTGCAATGCGGCGGTGGCCGATCCGCGCAATATCACCCTGGAAAGCCTCGACCTGGCGTACTGGAACCGCGTGCTGGCGGTGAACCTCAGTGGGCCGATGCTGCTGGCCAAGCACTGTGCGCCGTACCTGCGCGCCCATGGTGGCGCTATCGTCAACCTGGCCTCGACACGGGCCCGCCAATCGGAGCCGGACACCGAAGCGTACGCGGCAAGCAAGGGTGGCCTGCTGGCGCTGACTCACGCGCTGGCGATGAGCTTGGGCCCGGAAGTGCGGGTCAATGCGGTCAGCCCTGGCTGGATCGATGCGCGTGATCCCGCTGCGCGGCGTGCCGAACCGCTCACCGATGCCGATCATGCCCAGCATCCGGCGGGCCGGGTAGGCACGGTGGAGGACGTAGCAGCCATGGTGGCGTGGCTACTGTCGCGCCAGGCCGGGTTTGTCACCGGGCAAGAGTTCGTGGTGGACGGTGGCATGAGCAAGAAGATGATACAGCGAGTAGGGCGGTCTTGAAGCTTTTTTGTCTTTTTCAGAAAAACTTCAAGCGGGCTATTGACTTAGGTCCGCTACCTGCGTAAATTTCGCGGCCTCAACGAAGCAAAGGGTGATTAGCTCAGCTGGGAGAGCATCTGCCTTACAAGCAGAGGGTCGGCGGTTCGATCCCGTCATCACCCACCAGTTCTTGAGAGTTTTGCCCTTGTGGCAAGACGCAACGTTAAAGGTTGCACCGACGCGCAGCGGTAGTTCAGTCGGTTAGAATACCGGCCTGTCACGCCGGGGGTCGCGGGTTCGAGTCCCGTCCGCTGCGCCATATTTTCCAGGTCCGATGTGTCGGGCTTGAGGTTGAACAGCAAAAGCTGATCAGTCAGATGTTTAAAGGTGATTGAGGGTTTTAGTCTCAGTCAGCCAAGCGATACGCAGCGGTAGTTCAGTCGGTTAGAATACCGGCCTGTCACGCCGGGGGTCGCGGGTTCGAGTCCCGTCCGCTGCGCCATATCTGCCTCAAGGCCCACTGAACGCCTTGAAGCACAAGGAAAGCCATTGGCTGACTTTGATCCGATAGCAAAGACCCTGGTCGAAAGACCGGGGTTTTTTGTGTCTGCGATTTGGCTTTTTCTAGGCAAGGAGCCGGCGAACCGGCTCCCCGTTGTACGTCAAAAGCCCAGCTTGTCCCGTAGCCCGTAATACCACGCGCCCATTGCGGCAAAAGGCGTGCGCAGGAGCTGGCCACCCGGGAACGGGTAGTGGGGCAGGTCGGCAAACGCGTCAAAGCGTTCAGCCTGGCCTCTCAGGGCTTCGGCCAATACCTTGCCCGCCAGATGCGTATAGGTCACGCCGTGGCCGCTACAGCCTTGAGAGTAATAGATGTTGTCGCCGAGGCGGCCAACCTGAGGCAAGCGCGACAGGGTCAGCAGGAAATTGCCGGTCCAGGCGTAGTCGATCTTTACGTCCTTGAGCTGCGGGAAAGCCTTGAGCATTTTCGGCCGGATGATCGCTTCGATATTTGCCGGGTCCCGCGCGCCATACACCACGCCACCGCCGAAGATCAGGCGCTTGTCGCTGGTGAGGCGGTAATAATCGAGCAGGTAGTTACAGTCTTCGACACAGTAGTCGTGGGGCAACAACGTGTTGGCCAGTTCATCGCCCAAGGGGGCGGTAGTGATGACTTGGGTGCCGCACGGCATTGATTTCGCCGCCAGCTCCGGCACCAGGTTGCCCAAGTAGGCATTCCCCGCGACGATGATGAACTTGGCCATGACTTTACCTTCGGCGGTATGCACCACCGGATTGGCGCCACGCTCAATGCGCACCGCTGCCGATTGCTCATAGATCGTGCCGCCCAGGGACTCAACGGCCGCCGCCTCGCCCAAGGCCAGGTTGAGCGGGTGGATATGCCCGCCGCTCATGTCCAGCAGGCCGCCTACGTAGTTGTCACAAGCCACTACTTCGCGAATCCGGCGCTCGTCCAGCAGTTCCAGTTGCGTATGGCCGTAGCGCTCCCACAGGCGCTTCTGTGATTCCAGGTGGCCCATGTGCTTGCTGTTGAGGGCGGCGAACACACCGCCGTCCTTCAAGTCGCACTGGATCTGATACTTGGCCACGCGCTCACGAATGATCCTGCCGCCCTCGAACGCCATCTCACCCAGCAACTGCGCCTGCTTGGGCCCGACGCTGCGTTCGATGACATCAATGTCGCGGCTGTAGCTATTGACGATCTGCCCGCCATTACGGCCGGACGCACCAAAACCTACCTTGGCGGCTTCCAGCACCGTCACGCGAAAGCCGTTCTCGAGCAGAAACAGCGCGCTGGACAGGCCGGTGTAACCGGCGCCGATCACACAGACATCGGTTTCGATCTCACCTTGCAGCACCGGGCGCGGCGGAACCGCGTTCGCGGAGGCGGCGTAATAGGACTGGGGGTAGGGGGTGTTCGCCATCCTGGAACCTCTGTTTTATATTTTTTACGAGTGCGGCGATCCTACCTGAGTTGAAAATTGCCTGCCAGCCGCCCGTAAATCGTGGGCATGTCGCCCGCGAATAAAAAATTCGCATATTCATAGGCTTAGCTGCAAAAAAGATGTTGACACCCCTACGGAATTCCGTAGAATGCCGCCTCACAGCAGGCACGTAGCTCAGTTGGTTAGAGCACCACCTTGACATGGTGGGGGTCGTTGGTTCGAGTCCAATCGCGCCTACCAAACAAAATCCGCTCTGCTGGGCGGTCTAGAAGGGCTCACCGAAAGGTGGGCCCTTTTTTGTTGCTCGGAATTCGGGCAATACCTTGCCAAAGTGACACCTCGCGGCGCACTTGAGGGCTACGCATCTCGATCAACAGAAAAGCGTAGCCACCGACAGCAGGCAAATGATCTGGACCGCCATCTGGCAGCGTATCTCGCCAATCGTTGTCGCCATACTGCTCATTTGACCGGCATACATAGCTGGAGCCCTCATTGTCGGCAATCGCACCGTGGATGATCCGCAGGACCATCATGGCTGAGTATAGGGCCAATCCCGAATCCCTCCAGTTGCCGGGGCCAGCGCTGCCAATCTCCACAAAATTTATTGGTCTGCAGCAACAATTTTTCTTGTTGGACACCTCCCGCCTCAAGGCAGCAAAGTTGCCGTCACCGCTCGACCTTCCGGGTCAACAATAAAAAACCGAGCCGACTGCACGCCACTTTCATGCTGTGAGCCCTTTGCTCACATCCTGCTGTAATGGCGCCGCAGCGCGCACTAAAGGACCTCTCCGCTATGCAAACTGTTGTGAACTTATGGCCGTTGATCGGCGTACTTGTCATCGTGGTCGGCTTTGTATTGCGCTTCAATCCGTTGCTGGTGGTTACCGCCGCCGCTATCGCTACCGGGCTCGCCGCCCAGTTCCCGCTGGAAAAAATTCTCGCAACCATGGGTGATGGCTTCCTTCAAACCCGTGCGTTGCAATTGATCCTGTTATTACCGCTGGCGGTGATTGGCCTGTTGGAGCGTCATGGCCTGCGTCTGCATGCGCAGAACTGGATCGCCCGCTTCGAGCGCGCGACGGTCGGGCGTTTGCTGATCATCTATCTGTTTGTTCGTGAGTCTACCGCGGCCATGGGGCTGACCAGCCTGGGCGGGCATCCGCAGATGGTACGGCCATTGCTGGCACCGATGGCCGAAGGTGCGGCGGAAAAACGCTATGGCAAGCTGCCGGACAAGCTGCGCCACAAGGTTTTGGCCATGTGCGCCGCCACCGACAACGTGGGGTTGTTTTTTGGCGAGGACATCTTCGTCGCCTTTGGTGCGATCGCCTTGATGCACACCTTCCTGCTCGGCTCGGGGATTGATGTAGATCCGCTGCATATTGCGGTGTGGGGCATCCCGACGGCGATCTGTGCCTTTATCATTCACGCCATTCGCCTGCATCGGTTCGATCGCAGGTTGACCCGTGAGATGACCGCCGCCGCCCCGTCGGTGGAGGCCGCGCAATGATTATTTCCATTCAATACCTGTACTGGCTGGCCGGCGTGCTGTTGCTGATCACCGCCGGCATGATCGTGCTGGATCGCACCCACCCCAAGCGTTGGTCCAGCGCGCTGTTCTGGCTGCTGTTTGCCATTCCGTTTCTGGTGGGGGAGCGCCTGCCCTCGGTAGCCATCGGTGTCGGCGTTGTGGTGATGGCGTTGATTGCGGGCCTGGGCGGCGTTGGCCGTGGCCAGCACGCCGAATTGCATGTCAAGGCTTCCCGTGCCAGTGCCGGTCGCCTGGGTCACAAGCTGTTTATCCCCGCGCTGGCGATTCCGCTGACCACGGTGATTGGCTCGGTATTGCTCAAGCACACCGAAATTGGCGGTGTACCGCTACTCGATCCGAAGAACACTACTTTCGTCTCGCTCGGCATCGGCTGCCTGATCGCCCTGGGACTGGCCTGCTGGCTGACCCGCGATACGCCGGTGCAAGCCTTGCGCGAATCGCGTCGCCTGACCGAAGCGCTCGGCTGGGCCATGGTGCTGCCGCAGATGCTGGCGATGCTCGGGCTGTTGTTCAATGAAGCCGGGGTAGGCACGGCGGTTGCTCATGTCACTACCACTTACATCAACCTGGATTTCAAGTTGGTGGCGGTCATGGTGTATGTGCTGGGCATGGCCTTGTTTACCGTGATCATGGGTAACGGCTTTGCCGCTTTTCCGGTGATGACCGGTGGCGTCGGCGTGCCGGTGCTGGTGGGTATCTACGGCGGCAACCCGGCGGTAATGGCGGCGATCGGCATGTTCTCCGGCTACTGCGGTACGCTGATGACGCCGATGGCGGCCAACTTCAATATCGTGCCGGCCGCGCTGCTTGAATTGCCAGACAAGAACGCGGTGATCAAGGCCCAATTGCCGACCGCCTTGATGATGCTGGTGGTCAATATCGTGCTGCTTTATCTATTGATGTGAGGCCAGGATGAATACCCTATTGCTGACAGGCTTCGAGCCTTTCGATCACGACGACGTCAACCCATCCTGGGAAGCGGTGCGCCAGCTGGAGGGAATGCAACTGAGCGATGACGTGCGGATCATCGCACGCCGGTTGCCCTGTGCCTTTGCCACTGCTGCCGAAACCTTGATGGCGTTGATCGACGAATTACATCCGGTCATGGTCATCGCCACAGGCTTGGGCCCTGGGCGCAGCGACATTTCCATCGAGCGGGTCGCAATCAATGTCAATGACGCACGCATCCCGGACAACCTGGGTGCCCAGCCGATTGACACGGCGGTGGTAGAGGGTGGCCCGGCCGCTTACTTCTCGACATTGCCGATCAAGCGTATGGTCAGGGCGGTGCGGGAAGCGGGTATTGCTGCCTCGGTTTCGCAGACGGCGGGCACGTTTGTGTGTAATCAGGTGTTTTATCGATTGCAGCATGCGCTGGCGGGTTCTGAGGTACGCAGTGGGTTTATCCATGTGCCGGGCTTGCCTGAGTCGGGTGAGCCGTCGATGGCGCTGCCGATGTTGGTGGAAGGCTTGCGTCTGGCGGTCGCGGCGGCCTGGCAGACTCAGGTGGATATTGTGGAAACAGGCGGGCGGGTGAGCTGATGCCGTGCTCGGTGGCATAACCTCGACTACAGTTGATCAGGTATCCCCCTGGAAAAACTACATCATGATCAAGTGCCCGAAGTGTGTGTCCGTAGTGTTGTCGCTCGCATTGTTTGCAGGCAGCAGTATTGCCTTGGCTGATCCCGGCAATGGCAAAGGCCAGGGCAATAACAAAGGGAATAACCAGGCGGGGCAGGGCCACGGCAAGCCTGGTGGCAAAGGTTCGGTGGGTAATCACGGCCCCAGCGTTGATCGGGGCAGTGTGCTGAGCCTAGTGGGCGGTAACCGCGATTACTGGAGCCCTGGGCCTGCGTTGCCTCCGGGTATTCAGAAAAATCTGGCGCGCGGCAAACCGCTGCCTCCCGGTATCGCCAAGAAACTCGATGGTCGCCTGGCGGGGCGCCTGCCTCACTACGACGGGTATGAATGGCAGCAAGCCGGCACTGACTTGATTCTGGTAACCATCGCCACCGGTATCATCTACGAAGTGCTCAACGGGGCTTTTGATTGACCCGGCGGTGCCTCACGCTTCCCGAGCGGGGAAAAACAACTCGAAACGCGTGACGCCGTCTTCACTGCTGACGCCATACCGCCCGTTGTGCAATTGCATGATGGTTGCCACGATCGACAGCCCCAGCCCATTGGATTGGGAGGACCGCTCGCGGGATTCATCCACCCGATAAAACCGTTCGAACAACCGCGGTAGGTGCTCGGCGGGAATGGTTTCACCGTGGTTACTGACCCTCAGGTTGACGCCCTCGTCATTTGCAATGGCCTGGATGCGCAGCTCCGAGCCCGGCGAACCATACTTGATGGCGTTGGCGCACAGGTTGGCCAGGGCGCGCCGCAGGAGCATCGGCTCCGCCCAGATCACGCCTTCGCCCTCGACCACGATGTGCATGCCCGCGTCAGCGGCCAGCCCTTCGAAATAATCCGCGATGCGTTCCACTTCATCCGCAGCGTCCAGCGCCTGGCGTTGACGCAATGCGCTGGCAGGGTCGGTGCGCGCCAGAAACAGCATATTGTCGAGCATTCGCGCCAGGCGTTCGAGTTCTTCGACATTGGAGGCCAATAGCTGCTGATAGCTTTCGATACTGCGCTGCTGTTGCAGGGCAACCTGGGTTTCGCCGAGCAGATTATTGATTGGCGTGCGCAGTTCATGCGCCATGTCGGTGGAGACCTGGCCCAACTGCACAAAGCCCTTGGACAAGCGTTCAAGCATGGTGTTGAACGACTCGATCATTGGCAGCAATTCTTTGGGTGCGCCCTGGCCGTCGAGGCGCTCGGCCAGGTTGCCGACGCCGATCCCTTGCGCGTGGCGGGCGAGGCGGCGCAAGGGCAGCAAGCCGCGATGCACCAGCAGGTAACCGGCCAACGCGAGGACTATCGCAGCGATGCTCGCCAGGATATAAACGCTCAACCGATAGCTGGCGAGTACGGCGGTGCGCTCGGTCATCAGGCGGCCGCTGGTGACTTGCAGGCTGCCCAGATCGCCGGAGTCGATGGTCGCGGCCACGGTTGAAAAAGGAATGCCGTTAAGCCCCGGCAGATGCTGCACATCGCTCAGCGCCAGTACGTGATCCTTGGGCACCGGTTTGATCGACGGCAGCTCGATATTCGCCGGGTTCACCAACAGCAACGGTTGTTGGCCGGGGGCGCCGATACTCAATACGGATTCGCGGTTGCCCAGCATGTTCTGGAACAACTCGGGCTTTGTCTGGATCAGGCCCAGGGTATTGCTGTCGTTGAGCAGGTTGCGCAGTTGATCCACTCGGGATATCAGCGCGGTGTCGTCGCGGCGCACCAGTTCGCGCTCCAGCTCGCGGTACAGGGCCACGCCCAGGGTGGCCAGCAGGGCAAAGGCGAGCAAGGCGAATATCAGTGCCAGGCGCAGGGTCAGCGAATAATGGCGAGCGCGGCTCATGGCTGGGTATCGAAGCGGTAGCCGATGCCACGCACGCTGTGGATCAACTTGAGTTGGAATGGGTCGTCGATTTTCAAGCGCAGGCGCCGCACGGCCACGTCGACCACATTGGTGTCACTGTCAAAATTCATGTCCCATACCCGCGAGGCAATCAACGAGCGCGACAGCACCTGGTCCTGGTGGGTGGCGAACAGGTGCAGCAGGGCGAACTCTTTATTGGTCAGGGTGATGCGCGTGCCGGCGCGGGTGACGCGGCGCTTGAGCACGTCGATTTGCAGGTCGGCGATGTGCAGGTGTTCTTCTTCTCGCGTCGGGCCGCGTCGGGTCAGGGTTCGCAGGCGTGCGACCAGCTCGGCGAAGGAGAAGGGCTTGATCAGGTAGTCGTCGGCGCCCAGCTCCAGGCCTTTGATGCGGTCGGCGATGTCATCGCGGGCGGTGAGAAACAGTACCGGCGTGTCGGCTTCCTTGCGCAAGCGGCGCAGCACTTCCCACCCATCCATCTTCGGCATCATCACGTCGAGCACGATCACGTCGAACGGCGTTTCCAGGGCCTGGTGCAAACCATCCACGCCATCGCGGGCCAGGCTCACGCTGTAGCCCAGCTCCTGCAGGCCATTAAGCAGGTAATTACCGGCCTTGGGTTCGTCTTCGACTACGAGGATGTTCATGGGAAAAGCCCTGGTTCGATGGGTTGCGCAAGTTTAGCCTGATCAATTGTCACTGGCGCAACCGGTGCCCAGCACGCGGTAGTCCAGCACATGCTCACGGGCCTGATGGTCCAGGTAGCGCAGTTGTGCCGGGACGATACCGCATTGGCCGTAGGAGTCGGTACTGGACAAAACCTTGGCGACATCCAGGTGGACGAAGAAGCCGGTCTGATCATGGATCACGGGAGCGGCTTGGGCGGTGCCGGCAGCGAATACCGAGCCGGTGGCGAGCAACGCAGCAAAGGCGAGGGCAAAGCGTTTCATGGCGAGATCTCTGTTTAAAGTGGCTGCCGGGGTTGGCAGTGAGTTCACAGTAACCAGGCGACCCGAACAGCTAACCAACAGGATGATGACAAGTTCGTCATTCAAGGTTTAACGCTGGCGCCTCGCAGCGTTTACAAGTGCCGAGGTGAACCGTAGATTGCGTGGGTCGATCATTGCTTGAACCCATGGAGAAGCCGCGTAGTGTCCAGTCCAAATCCAGCCGTATTCAGTCAGCGTTACCGTGCCTTCCTGTTCGATATGGACGGCACCCTGCTCAATTCCATCGCCGCTGCCGAGCGTGTATGGAGCCGCTGGGCTGAACGCCATGGGCTGGATGTGCAGGCTTTCCTGACGACCATTCATGGCGCCCGCGCGATTGATACGATCACGCGCCAGGCGTTGCCGGGTGTGGATCCCGAGGCGGAGGCGGCGTGGATTACCGAGGCTGAATTGAACGACGTCGAGGGTGTCGTGGCGCTTGCCGGTGCGGTCGCGTTCCTGAACCGCTTGCCGGCCGATCAGTGGGCACTGGTCACGTCTGCGCCCAAGACACTGGCGTTGCGCCGAATGCAAGCGGCCGGTATTGCCATGCCGGCGGTAATGGTGACGGCCGAAGATGTCGCCAGCGGCAAGCCGGATCCTGCGTGTTACGTGCTTGGCGCTCAGCGCCTGGGCGTGCCGGTGCAGGATTGCCTGGTGTTCGAGGACGCGACGGTAGGTATCCGAGCAGCAGAAGCGGCGGGAGCGGACGTGATGGTAGTGACCTCGACGCACCTGGCGCCCATGGCGACTGAACATGCCTGTATCGAGGGGTATGAGGGTTTGCAAGTGGTGCAAGAAGCGGATGGCCTGCTGACGCTGCGAGAGAAATAAACCGTCAGCGTGCTGTTTTTTGATCAGCGCGATGCGCCTCGCGCTGGCAAAGCTTACGCAAGATAGTCTTCTGAATCGGCTTGAGACAGAACGCAAACAGGTAGGCGCACAAGAGTAACGCGAGGTCCAGCCAAGAGTGGTCTGCGGTGTCGACCGTCGCCTCGACTTCCAATCGCAGGCCATACCCGAGCGCCAGAAAGACCAGCCCTATCAGTAAGGCGATCGTCCAGGAAAGGGAAACCATGGGCTGCGTAACGGTTGGCCTCATCGACGTGCTCCTGAATGCACTCGGACCGCAGGATGACGTGGGATTTGGCTGCAAATGATGCAACAAGTTCCGGAGAGCATGGCAGTTTCATCTTGCAGCGCAGGCCGATGTACGAGGCGCACAGCTCGGGTAGAAAAAGAACGGGTCAATCAGGTTTTCGCCAGCCGTTACGGTGAAGCAAAAGGCTGGCTACTGGAGGTGCTTCAAGGCGTCTGGTTTTTGTCCGGCGCAGTGAGGCCGGCCTGGATGCGCTGATAAATTTCCTCGCGGTGCACGGCAACATCCTTGGGGGCGTTGATGCCGATTCGTACTTGCTGGCCGCTAACGCCCAGGATGGTGATCGTAATGTCATCACCGATGTTTATGCTTTCACCAACTTTGCGGGTGAGTATAAGCATGGACTTCTCCTTGATTACTTTTAAGGACACATGTTCAGACAGGGCAGGTGTCGGATGTGCGTAGCTTACTGCGAAGCGCTTCCCTGTGACTGCCTCTTTTAGGACGCATAGAGGCGACATTAATTCCCATGGCGGCATCATACAGGTCGCGATACATCATTCGCATTGTTTAAGCCAATGTTTATGACGGCCAGAATAGACAGTGAATGGTAAAGTCGCCTCTTTATCTTCAAAGGAGCAGGGCAGTGCGTAAAGTAGCGATGGCAATTGCGGTGTTGGCGTTGGCGGGATGCGGCGAAGGTAAACCTGTCGATGCGCCCAAGGCCAAGCCTGTCGTGACCCAAAGCCAGCCACAAACCGGTGCGATTGCCGCTCAAGAATGGGATGTATGGGTGGGCCCGCCGGATCACAAGCTGCAGGCGATCACGGACTTGACCGCCTGGTTGCTTGAGCATGGTTTCAATTTTTATATCGTCAAGGTCGACGGCAAGGATCAGGTCCTGCTGGGTCCGTTTGCGAGCAAGGCCGAGGCTGAGGCGAAGCAGACCCTGCTCAACGAAAAGATGGCGCGGGCCAAGAAAAACGACACCGTGTCAGAGGTCATCGAACACAAGGCCACCCAGTAACGAGCCGGGTGGGTGTTGCGCCCACCTTCAGCCACAGGCCTTCAGATTCACCGGGCCGACGAACTCATTGCCACGGCCCATCACACAGCCCACCGTCTGGTTGCGCTGGCGCTCCCAGGCTTGCACCGGATAGGTCTTGTTCCAGGCTTCATACAGCTGGCGATCCTGTTTCGACAGGCGCAGGCCGTATTGCTTGCTCATATAAAAATAGGTGCGCGCGATCATTCCGCGGATGGACGGACGCGGCATGACCTTCTTGGCCTTGAAGTCCACTTGCGTCAGGCATGAACCGTATTGCCCGCTTTGCACCGGCAGCCAGCCGAAGCTGAAGTTGTTGCGGTCGCCATTCACCTCGCCGATGCTCGGCACCAAGTTGTGCAGGTCCGCTTCGGCGCGCTTGAATACGTCGTCATGGCGCGTGCAGTTTTTACGCCCGCCATTTTGCCAGCACTGACGTTGATGGCCGATCTGCCAGGCGGGCACGATGTGTTCCCACTCGATGCGTGCGGCACGGTTGGCGTTCTTGCGCGGGATGTAGCCACAGGCTTTCAGGTCTATACGGTTACCGGTGTATTTGCAGCCGCAGTAGAACTCGGTGGACTGCGGAGCGTAGAGCTTCCAGGCGATTTTTTTGGCTTCACTGAAGGTTCGGGGGGCTTGGGCGTTGGCGGTGACAGCAAACAACAGGCAGCACACAGCAAAAAAACGGACACTCATTCAATCAATCTTCCTTCGGCACAACCCAGAAAATCTGCACGCCGCCGTCATCCCTGTAGGCGAGGGTGACGTTGTCGTTTTCCGCAATCTCTTCAAGCAAGCGCGCCCATTCGTCTTCGGGCTCATCCGGCAGGCGGAAGATCAGCGCCGCCTTGGCCTTCTGCGCGTTGGTCGAGTTAATGATTTTTTGGACGCGAATAGCCAGGCGCTGGTAGGCATCTGGCGGTGCGGGTGCTGCGGAGGAGGGCTTTGCCACGGAGTATTCCTTAGTAAGCTGTACGCACATACAGTATTTAACTGTAGGTAATTTCGCAACTGCTTAAATTCAAAGAACTCCGTCTGACAGCGAATTTGGAAATTTGCTGTGATTTTTTGCGAGGAACTGTAGGAGCGAACTCGCTCCTACAGATAAAGCCTGGAATCAATACTCCCAAAACATCCGTTGCAGCTCTTTGCTGTCCTGGGTCTTGGTCAGGGCGACCATCGCCAGGATGCGCGCTTTCTGCGGGTTCAGGTCAAGGGCGGCGACCCAGTCGTATTTGTCGTCTGGTTGCTCGGCGTTACGCAGCACCATGCCGCCGGCGTTGACGTGGGAAGAGCGAATGATCTGCACGCCTTGCTTGCGCAATTCCACCAGCGCGGGAACGACCTTGGACGACACTGAACCATTGCCGGTGCCGGCATGGATGATCGCCTTGGCGCCGGCTTGGGCCAGGGCCTTGTAGGCAGTGTCGCTCACGTTGCCGTAGCCGTAGGCAATTTCGACGTCGGGCAGGCTCTTGATGGTCTTGATGTCGAATTCCGAATCCATGGTGTGACGCTTGGCCGGCAGGCGGAACCAGTAGGATTTGCCTTCAACGACCATGCCCAGCGGGCCCCATGGGCTCTTGAAAGCCTCGGTCTTGATATTGATCATCTTGCTCACGTCGCGACCCGACTGGATCTCGTCGTTCATGGTCACCAGCACGCCTTTGCCTCGTGCATCCTTGCTGCCCGCGACGGCAACGGCGTTGTACAGGTTGAGCATACCGTCTGCCGACATGGCGGTACCAGGGCGCATGGAACCGACCACTACGATAGGCTTGTCGGTTTTTTCAACCAGGTTGAGGAAGTAGGCGGTTTCTTCGAGGGTGTCGGTACCGTGGGTGATCACAATGCCGTCCACATCCTTGTCGTCGGCCAGTTCGGCGACGCGGCGACCCAGTTGCAGCAGGTTGTCGTTGTTGATGCTTTCCGAAGCAATTTGCATCACTTGTTCGCCGCGTACATTGGCGATCTGGCTAAGCTCAGGAACACCCGCGATCAATTGTTCGATGCCGACTTTGGCGGCCTGGTAAGTGGCGCTGTTGGCCGCACTGGCGCCAGCCCCTGCAATGGTGCCGCCAGTGGCGAGGATCACCACGTTGGAAAGCTTGGTCTTGGTGTCGACTTCTTTTGCCTGAGCGGCAACCGGGAACAGCAGCAGGAGGGCCAGCGCCCCAGGAACAAAGGTCTTCAATGCAGATTTCATTATTTTTCTCTCTGGTTTTTGATGAGTGCGGTAGCAGGTTCATCCAGAACACCCGGGCGACTCTGAACGCCTCGAGGTGCTGAGAAAGAGCAGGATTTGTACCAAGCCAATCATGCTCGGATCGATAAAATAAGCTATTGATTTAAAACAATTTAATTGGAGTTTTCAGTCTGAGCTGATGCGACGCCGTCCGGCTTTCCGAACGGAAGGCGCTTCGCTGTTCGGTTGTCCGAAAGCCGGGTCGGGTTGGCGCAGGTTATGTATGAGATCGTCGTTGCGCCTGCCGTTTCAACCAACGGGGAAAGGGCAGGGTGTGTTCAGGATGAAAGGTGAATGACTGCCGTTGACAAATCTCGACAAGGTTCTCATAGTTCTGATAACGCAAACGTTTGCGAGATGTTTCTTCGACGCGAGCGTTGCTCACAATAATCATAAGATCGGAGTACACCCATGAAGCTGCCATTTGCAGGACGTCTTCTCGCTGTCGCTGTGCTTGCCGCCGCATCCGCTGCCCTGCCTCTCTCTTCTGCTTTCGCTGACGACGCCGCCGCCAAACCCAAGGTTGGCCTGGTGATGAAGTCCCTTGCCAACGAATTTTTCGTGACCATGCAAGAGGGCGCCAAGGAGTACCAGAAAGACCACGCCGCCGATTTCGACATGATCACCAACGGCATCAAGAACGAAACCGACACCAGCGCGCAGATCGATATCGTCAACCAGATGATTCTGGCCAAGGTCAACGCCATCGTCATTGCACCCGCCGACTCCAAAGCGCTGGTCACCGTGCTGAAGAAAGCCTCGGATGCCGGCATCAAGGTGGTCAACATCGACAACCGTCTGGACCCGGACGTGCTGAAAAGCAAAAAACTCGATATTCCCTTCGTCGGCCCGGACAACCGCAAAGGCTCCAAGCTGGTGGGTGACTACTTGGCCAAGCAACTGGCCGCAGGCGACAAGGTCGGTATCATCGAAGGCGTACCGACCACCACCAACGCCCAGCAGCGCACCGCAGGCTTCAAGGATGCGATGGATGCCGCCGGCATGAAGATCGTCTCCACCCAATCCGGTAACTGGGAAATCGACCAGGGCCAGAAAGTCGCATCGGCGATGCTGAGCGAATACCCCGACCTCAAGGCACTCCTGGCCGGTAACGACAACATGGCCCTGGGCGCGGTCTCCGCCGTACGTGCGGCAGGCAAGGCCGGTAAAGTGCTGGTGGTGGGCTATGACAACATCGAAGCCATCAAGCCGATGCTGCAGGACGGTCGCGTACTGGCGACCGCCGACCAGGCCGCTGCCCAGCAAGCCGTGTTCGGCATCCAGAACGCGCTCAAGCTGGTCAAGGGCGAGAAGGTCGACGCCACCGACGGTGTGATCGAAACCCCAGTCGAACTCGTCCTCAAGAAGTAATCCCGGCAGTAGCCAACAGCGCCCGCTCGTCCTGAGCGGGCGCCTGGAGATTTTCCTATGTCATCTTCCGCCCCGAACGCTGTCCTCTCGGTCAGCGGTATCGGTAAGACCTATGCCCAACCGGTTCTGTCCGACATCACGCTCACACTCAATCGCGGTGAAGTGCTGGCGTTGACCGGTGAAAACGGCGCAGGCAAAAGCACCTTGTCGAAGATCATCGGCGGGTTGGTCACGCCAACCACCGGGAACATGCAGTTCAATGGCCAGGCCTATCACCCCGCCAGCCGCACCCAGGCCGAAGCGCTGGGTGTGCGCATGGTCATGCAGGAACTTAACCTGCTGCCAACGCTGACGGTGGCTGAAAACCTGTTCCTGCATAACCTGCCCAGCCGCGGTGGCTGGATCAGCCGCAAACAGCTGCGCAAAGCCGCGACCGAAGCCATGGCCCAGGTCGGCCTGGACGCCATCGACCCGGACACGTTGGTGGGCAGCCTGGGCATTGGCCATCAGCAAATGGTCGAGATTGCCCGCAACCTGATCGGCGACTGCCACGTACTGATTCTCGACGAACCTACGGCGATGCTCACTGCCCGTGAAGTAGAGATGCTGTTCGAACAAATCACTCGCCTGCAGGCCCGAGGCGTGGCGATCATTTATATTTCGCACCGGCTGGAAGAGTTGGCCCGTGTGGCCCAGCGCATCGCGGTATTGCGCGATGGCAAGCTGGTGTGTGTCGAGCCGATGGCCAATTACAACAGCGAACAATTGGTGACGCTGATGGTGGGGCGCGAGTTGGGCGAGCATATCGACCTGGGCCCGCGCACCATCGGCGGACCGGCCCTGACGGTCACAGGCCTGACGCGCTCGGACAAGGTCCGTGACGTGTCGTTCCAGGTGCGCGCCGGTGAGATCTACGGTATTTCCGGCCTGATCGGCGCCGGTCGTACCGAGTTGCTACGCCTGATTTTCGGCGCCGACCCGGCCGACAGCGGCACCGTGGCGCTGGGGCCGCAGGCCAATGTAGTGAGCATTCGCTCCCCGGTCGATGCGGTCGGTCATGGCATTGCCCTGATCACCGAAGACCGCAAGGGTGAAGGCCTGCTGCTGACCCAGTCGATCAGCGCCAACATCGCCCTGGGCAACATGCCGGAAATCTCCGCTGGGGGGCTGGTGAACAGCCGCGATGAAACCGCCCTGGCCAGGCGCCAGATCGACGCCATGCGTATCCGCAGTTCCAGCCCGGCGCAGTTGGTCTCCGAACTGTCGGGCGGTAACCAGCAGAAGGTGGTGATTGGCCGCTGGCTGGAGCGTGATTGTTCGGTGATGCTGTTCGATGAGCCCACCCGAGGTATCGACGTCGGTGCCAAGTTCGACATTTATGCCTTGCTCGGCGAGTTGACGCGCCAGGGCAAAGCGCTGGTCGTGGTCTCCAGTGACCTGCGCGAGCTGATGCTGATCTGTGACCGCATCGGCGTATTGTCCGCCGGGCGCCTGATCGAGACTTTCGAGCGCGACAGCTGGACCCAGGACGAATTGCTCGCCGCCGCCTTTGCCGGCTATCAGAAACGTGATGCGCTGCTCAACGATGCAGCGCCTAGGAATACCCCATGAAAACAACCACTTCCCCCGGTAAGACTGGCGGCAACTTCTACGGCCTGGGTACCTACCTGGGGCTGGCAGGTGCGTTGCTGGCGATGATTGCGCTGTTCTCGGTACTCAGCGATCACTTCCTGTCCTACGACACATTCAGCACTCTGGCCAACCAGATTCCAGACCTGATGGTACTGGCGGTGGGCATGACCTTCATCCTGATCATCGGTGGCATCGACCTGTCGGTGGGCTCGGTACTGGCCTTGGCGGCGTCGGCGGTCAGCGTGGCGATTCTGAGCTGGGGCTGGAGCGTATTGCCGGCCGCCGTGCTGGGCATGGGCTGCGCCGCATTGGCCGGCACACTCACCGGCTCCATCACCGTGGCCTGGCGGATCCCTTCCTTTATCGTGTCCCTCGGCGTGCTGGAGATGGCCCGGGGCGTGGCCTACCAGATGACCGGCTCGCGCACCGCTTATATCGGTGATTCGTTTGCCTGGCTGTCCAACCCGATTGCGTTCGGGATCTCGCCGTCGTTCATCATTGCGTTGCTGGTGATCATCGCCGCCCAGTTGGTGCTGACCCGCACCGTGTTTGGTCGCTACCTGATCGGTATCGGTACCAACGAAGAAGCGGTGCGCCTGGCCGGTATCAACCCCAAGCCCTACAAGATCCTGGTGTTCAGCCTGATGGGCCTGCTGGCCGGCGTGGCCGCGCTGTTCCAGATCTCGCGCCTGGAAGCGGCGGATCCGAATGCCGGCTCGGGCCTGGAACTGCAAGTGATCGCTGCTGTGGTGATCGGCGGTACCAGCCTGATGGGCGGGCGCGGTTCGGTCATCAGTACCTTTTTTGGTGTGCTGATTATTTCGGTATTGGCTGCGGGCCTGGCGCAGATCGGCGCGACAGAACCGACCAAGCGCATCATTACCGGTGCGGTGATCGTGATCGCCGTGGTCCTTGATACTTACCGCAGCCAGCGCGCCAGTCGGCGGGGCTGAACCATGGCAACGATCAAGGATGTGGCAGCGCTGGCGGGGATTTCCTACACCACGGTGTCCCATGTGGTGAACAAGACGCGCCCGGTCAGCGAGCCGGTGCGCATCAAGGTCGAGGCGGCGATCAAGCAGTTGGACTATGTGCCAAGTGCGGTCGCGCGCTCGCTCAAGGCCAAAACCACCGCGACGATCGGGCTGCTGGTGCCCAACAGCCTCAACCCGTATTTCGCCGAACTGGCCCGGGGCATTGAGGACTATTGCGAGCGCAATGGCTACTGCGTGATCCTCTGCAACTCCGACGACAATGCCGAAAAGCAGCGCAGCTATTTGCGCGTGCTGCTGGAGAAACGCGTCGATGGCTTGATCGTGACCTCGGTGGGCGGCGATGACAGTGGCCTCGCCGCTGGCTTGAGTGCGGTGCGCACGCCCATGGTGATAGTCGACCGGGCGCTGGACGGTATCGACGTCGACCTGGTGCGTATCGATCATGAAGAGGGGGCTTACCTGGCGACCCGGCACTTGCTTGAATTGGGCCATCGCGACATCGCCTGCATCGCCGGCCCGGCCCATACTCGCGTGGCGCAAATGCGTCTGGCAGGGTATCGGCGTGCGCTGCGCGAAGCCGGGGTCGAAATAGCGGCTGAGCGCATTCGGGAAAGTGATTTCACCAGCACCGGCGGCTATGCCGCCGCTGTGCAATTGCTTGCGCAGCAACCCCCCAGTGCGATATTTGCCTGCAACGACATGATCGGTTTCGGCGTGCTGCGCGCTGCGGCAGAGCAGAATATCCGCGTGCCGGGCGAGCTGTCGGTGATTGGTTTCGATGACATTCAAATGGGCCGGTATGTTTATCCGGCGCTGACCACGGTCGGGCAGTCGATCCTGCAACTGGGCGAGACGGCGGCTGAATTATTATTGCGACGTATAGCGACACCCCAACGCCCGATCGATCAACGTATCGTGACGCCGAGTATTGTCTTGCGTGAGTCGACGGCGCCGTTGGCCGGTGTGTTCGCCCAATACCGCTGAACCGAATTGATGAGTACTGATGTATGCCAGCAAAAGTAGTGGTAGTAGGCAGCTTGAACATGGACCTGGTCACCCGCGCCAGTCGCTTGCCGCGTGCCGGTGAAACACTGATCGGCCAGACATTTTCCACCGTACCCGGTGGCAAGGGCGCCAACCAGGCCGTAGCCTTGGCGCGCCTGGGGGCCGATGTGGCAATGATCGGTTGCGTCGGCACTGACGCCTACGGCGGCCAACTGCGTGATGCACTGGTGGTCGAAGGTATCGATTGTCAGGCCGTCAGCACCGTCGAAGGCTCCAGCGGTGTCGCACTGATCGTGGTGGATGACAGCAGCCAGAACGCGATTGTGATTGTGGCGGGCAGTAACGGTCAGTTGACGCCCGACTCGATGACGGACTGCGATGCAGTGTTGCAGGCCGCCGACGTGATCATCTGCCAGCTTGAAGTACCGATGGAAACCGTCGGGCATACGCTCAAGCGCGGCCGCGAGCTGGGCAAGACGGTGATCCTCAACCCGGCGCCCGCCAGTGGGCCCTTGCCGGCCGCGTGGTATGCCTCGATTGACTACCTGATCCCCAACGAAAGTGAAGCCAGCGCCTTGAGCGGCGTGACGGTTGATTCGCTCGACAGCGCCAAGCTCGCGGCTACCGCGCTGATCAAGGCTGGCGCCGCTAAAGTCATCATCACCCTTGGCGCCCAGGGTGCACTGTTTGCCGATGGCAACAGCTTCGAACACTTGGTCGCGCCCAAGGTCACGGCGGTGGACACCACGGCTGCCGGCGATACCTTCGTAGGTGGTTTTGCTGCGGCATTGGCCGCAGGCAAGAGCGAAGCCGAGGCGATCCGGTTTGGCCAGGTCGCGGCAGCGTTGTCGGTGACCCGTGCCGGCGCCCAACCTTCTATTCCTACCCTGCACGACGTACAAGGTTTTGTGCCCTCATGAAAAAGACCCCTCTGCTCAATATCGCCCTGTCGCGCGTGATCGCGTCACTGGGGCACGGCGACATCCTGGTGATCGGTGATGCCGGCCTGCCGGTGCCACCTGGCGTCGAGTTGATCGACCTGGCGCTGACCCAGGGCATCCCGGATTTCATCAGCACCCTGCGCGTTGTGCTCAGCGAAATGCAGGTGGAAAGCCACGTGCTGGCTGAAGAAATCCTGCTCAAACAGCCGCCGGCGCTGACCGAGCTCAATGCGCTGGCCGAACAGGCTGCGCTGGGCGAACGACGCCTGCTCAGCCATGATGCGTTCAAGCAACTGAGTGGCAAGGCGCGCGCCGTGGTGCGCACCGGTGAATGTCAACCGTACTGCAATATCGCGCTGGTCTCCGGCGTAACCTTCTAGAGTCCCCCTACGACAAGGAGTGTTTTATGCAACGTGGTCTTCCATCCCTGAAAAACCTGTTTCGGAGTGTTCTGCTTTTGTCCGCACTCACAACTGCAAGCGCCCAGGCGGCAGAAAAAATCGACCTGATCATCGATACCGACCCAGGTGCCGATGACGTGGTTGCCTTGCTGTTCGCCATGGCGTCGCCGGAAGAGCTGAGCATCCGCGCGCTGACGACCGTGGCCGGCAACGTGCGCCTGGACAAAACCTCGCGCAATGCACGCCTGGCGCGCGAGTGGGCAGGGCGCGAGGACATCCCGGTATACGCGGGGGCTCCGGCACCGCTGCTGCGCAAGCCGATCTATGCCGAGAATATCCATGGCAAGGAAGGGATTTCCGGTGTGACCGTGCACGAGCCGAAACAAGGCCTGGCGGACGGCAACGCCGTGGATTACCTGATCAAGACCCTGACGGCCGCCAAGCCCCACAGCATCACTATTGCCATGCTCGGCCCGCAGACCAACCTGGCCCTGGCATTGACCCAGGCACCAGAAATCACCCAGGGCATCAAGGAAGTGGTAGTGATGGGCGGTGCGCACTTCAATGGCGGCAATATCACGCCGGTGGCCGAGTTCAACCTGTTCGCCGACCCGGTGGCCGCTGAGATCGTGCTTAAAAGCGGCGTGAAGTTGACCTACCTGCCGTTGGACGTGACCCATAAGGTGCTGACCAGCGAGGCTCGCCTGAAGAAAATTGCCGACCTGAACAACAACGCAAGCAAGGTTGTGAGCAATATTCTTAACGAATACGTCAAAGGCGATATGGAGCACTACGGCATTCCTGGCGGGCCGGTGCATGACGCCACGGTGGTCGCCTACCTGCTCAAGCCGTCGCTGTTCAGCGGTCGCCAGGTCAATGTGGTTGTCGACAGTCGGGAAGGCCCGACCTTCGGCCAAACCATTGTCGATTGGTACGATGGGCTGAAGCAGGACAAGAATGCGTTCTGGGTCGAAAACGGCGACGCCCAGGGCTTCTTCGATCTCTTGACCGAGCGCCTGGCGCGTTTGAAGTAACCCCCTTACCGGTCGGCGTTCGCCGGCCGGTTCTTATTCGCGCTCGGGTGCGCCCATGTGGTCGGCCGGGTATTTCTCGAATACCTGGCTGATGAATGCTTGCGCGCCCTTGGTGCCGAGCTCCTTGACCAGCAGGTCGATACCGATGATCGCCAATTCCTCCGGACTCCCGGGGCTGTAGGAGCTTTGCCCTTGGGGCCATTTGGCTTTGATATCGGCTTGGAGCGTTACGGTGGTCATGGGAAATCTCGCGGGCTGTAGGTACTGGGCAATGCGCTGGCGTGTGGCTGCAGCGGGCGCAGTTAACCATTTTGCGCGCAAGTTGGCACTCCTACTTAGGCATGAGGAAGGGGGTGTGCGACACTGTCCGCCTGTTTATTGGCCGGGAAACACTGCGTGCAGATCGATTTGAATAACCCCGAGAGTCTTACGCTGGCCGCTGTGCGCCAACTGCTGGCCAGCGCCAGTGACGATGAACACACCCAGCTGCGGGTCAGCAAGGCGGGTATTGCCTACATTTCTTCAGGCGTGGTCGGGGGCGCTGATATAGGTGGTTTGCTGTTTCGCCTGGAGACCTGGGCAAAGGGTTCCGGTTATGTGGGTAACGTGGCCGCGAACGACGAAGTCTGGGTGATGCAGATTTTCAATGCGCTCAAGCAGAATTGGCCAAAGCCATCGTCTGACTACATCGATATCTACTGAGCATGTTCATATCTAGTCACGATTGACGGGGCGCTTGCCGGGCGTGACTCAGGCAGACTTGGGCGTCAGGCGTTAACGTCTTGAAACCAATCGGCTTACTCGCTGTCGCACGATCTCTGTCCATTTTTAATCATAGGAGGCTTCATGCCTTGGAAGCTCGCATCATTCGGTACTTTGTTGGCAGCGCTCGCGTTGGCGGGTTGCAGCACCCCGGGTGCCTCTGAGCCAGGCAAAGATGCCACCGTGACCGATGCTGGTCATAGCCGCTGTGAGTCGAAGGCTGCCGAGTTCACGATCGGCCAGAAAGCCTCGCCTCAACTGCTGGAGCAGGCGCGTACGCGTGCCGGTGCGCAGAACGCACGCATCCTCAAACCCAACGACATGATCACGCTGGAGTATCGCTCCGACCGCCTGAACCTGAACACCGACGATAACCTGGTGATCACGCGGGTCAATTGCGGCTGATAGCCACTGGCTTTTGCAGCATCCATAAAAAACCCCGTCACATGGACGGGGTTTTTTTAGCTCAGCGGAGAATTACTCGCCGCGAACTTGTGCAGCTTGCATACCCTTTTGGCCTTTCTCAGCCACGAAGGAAACGGTTTGGCCTTCTTTCAGGCTTTTGAAACCGTCGCTTTCGATAGCTTTGAAGTGTACGAACAGGTCGTCACCGCCACCTTGAGGAGTGATGAAGCCGAAGCCTTTTTCATCGTTGAACCATTTAACGGTGCCGGTTTGGCGATTAGACATGGTGTATCTCCAAGAAACATATATTTTCAGTAGTGCTGTGCTGCTCAGGCCAACTGGGCACACAGGGCTATCATAGTCGAAATGTTCGGCTTGGGAGCCCCCCCAAGGCATTGTTTGCTAATCAATCGCGTTGCGTTGCGTGCCTGTTTTGGCTGAAAGCCCCGTTCTACGGGGCTTTGGAGCGAAATATCAGCTGTTAAAAAAAGCCGTAAAAGCTACGTAATTTGTGAGAAACAGCCGTTTTCAGGCTGTTTTTCTGGCAAAAAAGACGCCCGATCAGTGAGCGTTCTTACTTTTTCTTGACCACTTTGCAAGACGAAATAGCCGCAACCGCTTTGTTTTTAAGCTCTGGGCTGGCGTTCTGGTTGGTCATCAATTCTTTGATTTCCGCAGTGCTCAATTCGGCGTTGATCTTGTCGGCGCCACATTCGCAATGGGCTTTGGCGGTTTTGACGTCCACGTTCTGGCTGGCCGCAGCGCTGCAGTCTTTGACGAAGGCGTCACGGGCGCCTTCCGGCCAGTTCGATGGTGCTGCGGCTTGCGCGCCAAACGAAAGGAATGCCAGGGAAGCGGCGAGGGCGAGTGTCGAAGTAAAACGCATCATGGGATGCTCCTTTGGGTCGAGGACGAACGGCGATTCTCGGGGTGTTTGAGGCGTGGCGTACAGCTCAAGTTCACTTTTGCGACCATAAGGCATCGAATTTACTTCTACCGCAGGTCGTGTCGGCGCGATGACCGTTCATCTGTGCTAGCATCCTGGGCTTGGCTTTTTCCAGGTGCGCCATTTGCCGCCTTGCCAGGTTATTTTTTTTAATCCAGTCACTCTGGTTCGATTATCGGTTGGCCGAAAGGCTCCTGCCGCTGTAAGGCAGGCGTTCAGCATTGAGCGGCCTGGTGTTGGATCTTGTACTGGCTCATCCCAACCCACGTGACCTTTGGTAGGGGTCACCACTAGGAGAGGAGGCGCCATGCCAACTATTACTCTACCCGACGGCAGTCAACGTTCGTTCGATCATTCGGTTTCCGTAGCCGAGGTCGCCGCATCCATTGGTGCTGGCCTGGCCAAGGCCACCGTGGCCGGCAAGGTCGACGGCAGGCTGGTTGACGCCAGCGACCTGATCACCGCCGATGCCAGCCTGCAGATCATCACGCCCAAGGATCAGGAGGGGCTGGAGATCATTCGCCACTCTTGCGCGCACCTGATCGGCCACGCGGTCAAGCAGCTGTATCCCACCGCGAAAATGGTGATCGGCCCGGTCATCGACGAAGGTTTCTATTACGACATCGCCTATGAGCGTCCTTTTACACCGGACGACCTGGCGGCGATCGAGCAGCGCATGCACGCGCTGATCGAAAAAGATTACGACGTCATCAAGAAAGTCACCCCGCGTGCCGAAGTGATCGATGTGTTCACCGCCCGTGGCGAAGACTACAAGCTGCGCCTGGTGGAAGACATGCCGGACGAGCAGGCCATGGGCCTGTACTACCACGAAGAATACGTCGACATGTGCCGTGGCCCGCACGTGCCGAACACGCGCTTTCTCAAGTCGTTCAAGCTGACCAAATTGTCCGGCGCCTACTGGCGCGGCGACGCGAAGAACGAGCAGCTGCAACGGATCTACGGCACCGCCTGGGCCGACAAGAAGCAGCTGGCCGCCTATATCCAGCGTATCGAAGAAGCCGAGAAACGCGACCATCGCAAGATCGGCAAGCGCCTGAACCTGTTCCATCTCCAGGAAGAAGCGCCGGGCATGGTGTTCTGGCATCCGAACGGCTGGACGCTCTACCAGGTGCTCGAGCAGTACATGCGCAAGGTTCAGCGTGAAAACGGTTACCTCGAGATCAAGACCCCGCAGGTGGTTGATCGCAGTCTGTGGGAGAAATCCGGGCACTGGGCCAACTACGCCGACAATATGTTCACCACCCAGTCGGAAAACCGCGACTACGCCATCAAGCCGATGAACTGCCCATGCCACGTGCAGGTGTTCAACCAGGGCCTGAAGAGCTACCGCGAGTTGCCGATGCGCCTGGCCGAATTCGGTGCCTGCCACCGCAACGAGCCATCGGGTGCGCTGCACGGCATCATGCGTGTGCGTGGCTTCACCCAGGATGACGCCCATATCTTCTGCACCGAAGAGCAGATGCAGGCCGAGTCCGCCGCGTTCATCAAGTTGACCATGGACGTTTACCGCGATTTCGGTTTCACCGAGGTCGAGATGAAACTGTCCACTCGTCCGGAAAAGCGCGTCGGCTCCGACGAGCTCTGGGATCGCGCCGAAGCTGCACTGGCCGCCGCACTCGACAGCGCGGGCCTTGCGTACGACCTGCAGCCGGGAGAGGGCGCGTTCTACGGGCCCAAAATCGAGTTCTCGCTGAAAGATTGCCTTGGCCGCGTCTGGCAGTGTGGTACCCTGCAGCTCGATTTTAACCTGCCGATCCGTCTGGGAGCCGAATACGTCTCCGAAGACAACAGCCGTAAACACCCGGTTATGCTGCACCGGGCGATCCTCGGCTCGTTCGAACGGTTCGTCGGGATCCTGATCGAGCACTACGAGGGTGCATTCCCGGCGTGGCTGGCTCCGACTCAGGCAGTGATCATGAATATCACTGATAAACAGGCAGATTTTGCCGCTGAAGTTGAAAAAACACTCAACGAAAGCGGATTTCGTGCCAAGTCCGACTTGAGAAATGAAAAGATCGGCTTTAAAATCCGCGAGCATACTTTGCTCAAGGTTCCCTATCTTTTGGTTATCGGAGATCGGGAAGTCGAGATGCAGACTGTCGCTGTGCGTACTCGTGAAGGTGCTGACCTGGGCTCGATGCCCGTCGCCCAGTTCGCTGAGTTCCTCGCGCAAGCGGTTTCCCGGCGTGGTCGCCCAGATTCGGAGTAATTATTATTAAGCGTGAAATGAGACAAGATAAACGAGCTGCACCGAAAGCCCCGATCAACGAGAATATCTCGGCACGCGAGGTTCGGTTAATTGGCGCTGATGGCGAGCAGATTGGCATCGTCTCGATTGATGAAGCGCTTCGTATTGCAGAAGAGTCCAAGCTGGACCTGGTGGAAATTTCCGCCGATGCAATCCCACCCGTTTGCCGGGTGATGGACTACGGCAAGTCGATCTTCGAGAAGAAGAAACAGGTTGCCGCAGCGAAGAAGAACCAGAAGCAGATTCAAGTAAAAGAAATCAAGTTTCGTCCAGGGACGGAGGAAGGGGATTACCAGGTAAAACTGCGCAACCTGGTACGTTTCCTGAGTGATGGGGACAGGGCCAAGGTATCCTTGCGATTCCGCGGCCGTGAGATGGCCCACCAGGAGCTGGGAATGGAACTCCTCAAGCGGGTTGAAGCTGACCTGCTCGAGTACGGTTCGGTCGAACAGCATCCTAAGATGGAAGGACGCCAGCTGATCATGGTCATCGCCCCGAAAAAGAAGAAGTAATCAACAGGGCACGGCAGGCCTTCTGATTATGTTTATCAACTGAATGCGGAGTATCCGAACATGCCAAAGATGAAGACTAAAAGTGGTGCTGCTAAGCGGTTTCTGAAAACTGCTAACGGTATCAAGCACAAGCACGCTTTCAAGAGCCACATTCTGACCAAAATGTCGACCAAGCGTAAGCGTCAACTGCGCGGTAGCAGCTTGCTGCATCCGTCTGACGTGGCAAAAGTCGAGCGCATGCTGCGCCTTCGTTAATTTTGGATCAAGAATAGAGGAAGTAACTCATGGCTCGTGTAAAGCGTGGCGTCATTGCCCGTAAGCGTCACAAAAAAATTCTGAAACTTGCTAAAGGCTACTACGGCGCGCGTTCACGCGTATTCCGTGTTGCCAAACAAGCGGTAATCAAGGCAGGCCAATACGCCTACCGTGACCGTCGTCAGAAAAAACGTCAGTTCCGCGCCCTGTGGATCGCTCGTATCAATGCTGGTGCACGTGTTAACGGTCTGTCCTACAGCCGTTTCATCGCTGGCCTGAAAAAAGCGTCCATCGAAATCGACCGTAAGGTTCTGGCTGAACTGGCCGTGAACGAAAAAGCGGTGTTTGCTGCGATTGTCGAGAAAGCTAAAGCCTCCTTGGCTTAAGTACCCCCGACAGTCACCCTGGGTTACTCCTGTAGCCCAAGGTGGTAAACGTCATAAATAGGGGAAGAGCCTTCAAGCTCTTCCCCTATTTTGTATCTGGAGTCTGTACATGGAAAACCTGGACGCGCTCGTCGCTCAAGCTCTTGAGGCTGTGCAAAGCGCTGAAGATATCAATGCCCTGGAGCAAATCCGGGTTCACTACCTTGGTAAAAAGGGTGAATTGACTCAGGTGATGAAGACCCTGGGGAATTTGCCGGCTGAAGAGCGCCCGCAGGTCGGTGCGCTGATCAACGTTGCCAAGGAGCGCGTCACCGAGGTTCTCAATGCGCGCAAGGCGTCGCTCGAGGAGGCCGATCTTGCGGCCAAGCTCGCCGCCGAGTCCATTGACGTGACCTTGCCTGGCCGTGGCCAGGCCTCGGGCGGTTTGCACCCGATCACCCGGACTCTGGAACGTATCGAACAGTTCTTCACCCACATTGGCTACGGCATTGCCGAAGGCCCTGAGGTCGAAGACGACTATCACAACTTCGAGGCGCTCAACATCCCAGGCCATCACCCGGCCCGGTCGATGCACGACACCTTTTATTTCAACGCGAACATGTTGCTGCGCACCCATACCTCGCCGGTACAGGTCCGCACCATGGAAGCGAACAAGCCGCCGATCCGCATCGTCTGCCCAGGCCGTGTGTACCGTAGCGACTCTGATATTACCCACTCGCCGATGTTCCACCAGGTCGAAGGCCTGCTGGTTGATCGCGATATCAATTTCGCCGACCTCAAAGGCACCATCGAAGAGTTCCTTCGGGTGTTCTTCGAGAAAGAGCTGGCGGTGCGTTTCCGTCCGTCCTTCTTCCCGTTCACCGAGCCGTCCGCTGAAGTCGATATGGAATGCGTGATGTGCAGCGGTAAAGGCTGTCGCGTGTGCAAGCAGACTGGCTGGCTGGAAGTGATGGGCTGCGGCATGGTCCACCCCAATGTGCTGCGCATGTCCGGGATCGATCCGGAAGAGTTTTCGGGCTTTGCCTTCGGCATGGGCGTTGAGCGTCTGGCCATGCTGCGTTACGGCGTGAACGACTTGCGTCTGTTCTTCGACAACGACTTGCGGTTCCTCGCGCAATTTCGCTAGTCGTAACGAATCTTTAGGAGAGCAGGATGAAATTCAGTGAACAATGGCTGCGTGGCTGGGTAAGCCCGCAGGTAGATCGCGACGAGCTGGTTGCTCGTCTGTCGATGGCCGGTCTTGAGGTCGATAGCGTTACCCCGGCCGCCGGTGTATTCAGCGGCGTGGTAGTGGGCGAGGTGCTGAGCACCGAGCAGCACCCGGATGCCGACAAATTGCGGGTGTGCCAGGTCAGCAATGGCGCCGAAACCTTCCAGGTCGTGTGCGGAGCGCCCAATGTGCGCCCGGGCCTGAAGATTCCGTTCGCCATGATCGGTGCCGAACTGCCGGGCGACTTCAAGATCAAGAAGGCCAAGCTGCGCGGCGTCGAGTCCAACGGCATGCTGTGCTCCCAGGCCGAGCTGCAGGTAGGCGAGGGTAACGATGGCTTGATGGAGCTGCCGGGCGACGCGCCAGTGGGCCAGGACATCCGTGTTTACCTGGAGCTGGAAGACGCCAGCATCGAGGTCGACCTGACCCCGAACCGTGGCGATTGCCTGTCCCTGGCCGGTCTGGCCCGTGAAGTGGGAGCGCTGTACAACGTGCCTGTTACGCGCCCGGTGATTGCCAGCGTGCCTGCCGTGCACGACGAAGTGCGCTCGATTGAAGTGCTGGCGCCAAACGCCTGCCCACGTTACCTGGGGCGCGTAATCCGTAACGTCGACCTGTCCAGGCCGACTCCGCTGTGGATGGTCGAGCGCCTGCGCCGCGCTGACGTACGCAGCATCGATGCGGCCGTCGATATCACCAACTACGTGATGTTGGAGCTGGGCCAACCGCTGCACGCATTTGACCTCGCCGAAATCAATGGCGGCATCCGCGTGCGCATGGCAGAGGAAGGCGAGAAGCTGGTACTGCTCGACGGCCAGGAAGTCAGCCTGCGCGCCGACACGCTGGTCATCGCCGACCATTCCCGTGCCTTGGCGATTGCCGGCGTGATGGGTGGAGAGCATAGCGGCGTATCTGCGACCACTCGCGACGTATTCCTTGAAAGCGCGTTCTTCGACCAGATCGCCATCGCCGGCAAGGCTCGTTCATACGGCCTGCACACCGACGCGTCGCACCGCTACGAGCGTGGCGTGGACTGGAAGCTGGCCCGTGAAGCCATGGAGCGCGCCACTGGCCTGCTGCTGGAAATCACCGGTGGCGAAGCCGGCCCGATCACCGAGACTGTCAGCGAACAATACCTGCCGTCCGTTGCGCCAATCACGCTGCGCGCCAAAAGCGTCGAGCAAATGCTCGGCCTGGTGATCGAGCCTGCCGAGATCGAGCAACTGCTGTCAGCCCTTGGCCTCGCCATTTCGACGGGTGGGGAAGGGCAGTGGCACGTTGAAGTGCCAAGCCATCGCTTCGATATCAGCCTGGAAGTTGACCTGATCGAAGAACTGGCCCGCCTGTACGGCTACAACCGTCTGCCGGTTCGTTACCCGCAAGCGCGTCTGGCCCCGCAGCCGAAAGCTGAAGCCCGTGCGCATCTGCCTGAACTGCGTCGCCTGCTGGTTGCGCGTGGTTATCAGGAAGCAGTGACTTACAGCTTCATCGATCCAAAGCAGTTCGAGCTGTTCAACCCAGGTGTTGAGCCGCTGTTACTGGCCAACCCCATTTCCAACGACATGGCGGCCATGCGTTCGTCGCTGTGGCCAGGGTTGATCAAGGCGTTGTCCCACAACCTGAACCGTCAGCAAGATCGCGTGCGCATGTTCGAAAGCGGCCTGCGCTTTGTCGGTCAGCTCGATGGCTTGAAGCAAGAGCCGATGCTGGCGGGTGTGGTCTGCGGTAGCCGCCTGCCGGAAGGCTGGGCACAAGGCCGTGATGCCGTGGACTTCTTTGACGTCAAGGCTGACGTGGAAGCGGTGCTGGGCTTTGCCGGTGCGCTGGACGCCTTCACGTTCCTGCCAGGCAAACACCCTGCGTTGCACCCAGGCCAGACGGCGCGTATCGAGCGCGAAGGTCGTTTGGTCGGCTTTGTCGGTGCCATTCACCCGGAGCTGTCGAAAACCCTGGGCCTGGACCGTCCAGTCTTCGTTTTTGAGCTGGTCCTGGCTGAAGTTGCCTCGGGCAAAATGCCAAAATTCAGCGAGCTTTCGCGCTTCCCTGAAGTACGCCGCGACCTGGCCCTGATCGCCGACCGTGAAGTCGCTGCCACTGCGGTTCTGGATGTAATCCGAGAAAATGCAGGGGAATGGCTGACAGACCTCAGGCTATTTGACGTCTATCAGGGTAAAGGCATTGATCCGCATAGAAAAAGCCTTGCGGTTGGCTTGACCTGGCAGCATCCATCGCGCACTCTTAATGACGATGAGGTGAATACCACGACACAAAATATCCTCACCTCGCTCGAACAAAGGTTGAACGCCACGTTAAGGAAGTGACGTATGGGGGCTTTGACGAAAGCTGAGATGGCGGAACGTCTGTACGAAGAGTTGGGTCTGAACAAGCGCGAGGCCAAGGAATTGGTCGAGCTGTTTTTTGAAGAGATCAGGCACGCTCTGGAAGACAACGAACAGGTCAAATTGTCCGGTTTCGGCAATTTTGACCTGCGGGACAAACGCCAGCGGCCTGGCCGCAATCCAAAAACGGGAGAAGAAATCCCGATCACGGCTCGCCGTGTGGTCACCTTTCGTCCAGGGCAGAAGTTGAAGGCCCGAGTTGAGGCTTATGCTGGAACCAAGTCATAACGACGAACTACCCGTCATCCCGGGCAAACGCTACTTCACCATCGGTGAAGTCAGCGAGCTGTGTGCGGTAAAACCGCACGTGCTGCGCTACTGGGAGCAGGAGTTTCCTCAACTCAACCCCGTCAAACGCACTGGGAACCGCCGGTATTATCAGCGCCAGGATGTGCTGATGATCCGGCAGATCCGCGCGTTGCTGTACGACCAGGGGTTCACCATCAGCGGCGCACGCCAGCGCATGTCCGGTGATGAAGCCAAAGACGACACCACCCAATACAAGCAAATGATCCGCCAGATGATCTCCGAACTCGAAGATGTGCTGGTGGTGCTGAAGAAGTGATTCAGGCTTTAAAAATACTTCCACATTTCAAAAGCTTGCGGTATATTCCGGTTCGCTTCGTTAAGAAGCAAACCCAGTAACACGCCTAGTCGGGGCGTAGCGCAGTCCGGTAGCGCACTAGCATGGGGTGCTAGGGGTCGAGTGTTCGAATCACTCCGTCCCGACCATATATTTCAAAGGGTCGCGAGATTTTATCTCGCGACCCTTTTTTATTTTTATTAGTTTTCACCCCTGCAAAACCGCTAGCTCTAGGTGGAATCTTAGCTGGCGCATAAATTCTGGAGAGGCATGAGAACAGGGCGCAGGAAGTACCACTCGAGGTTCACCCAAGGCCCTACCGTTATCTGTGAATCAATCAGCCGCGCAAAGAACAGGTGGCCGATGCACTGAATAGCACCTCGGATACTTTGCACCTGGGATTAGGTCTGTTTCACGGTCGCGCATGCGTCAATGCTTCGCAGTGCCCCACAGTAGGGGTTCAATTTGGCGATAATCTGATGAATCAGGTTGCTGACTTCAAACAATGGCGATTCAGTGATCAGATACTTCACGAATACGTGACGTATCTGGTTTTGTTAGCCACTAGAATGCCATTGATGAATGAGAACTGTAGGTAGCTAAATGGATCTAGCCGCCCATCCTCGCCCAGAATTCTTCGGCAGATTGACTGAGTGGCGCTATCGGACGGGTCAGATGAATGTCCAAGGGGATATCCCAGCTTTCGTCGAGTGCTCTGACTAAGCGGCCATCCAGTATTTCTTGCTCGGTGAGACTTTTGGGCAACCATGCAACTCCTTTGCTTTCCAGTGCCATGGACATCAGAACTGCCGCGAGGTGGCTGCTGAAAAGTGGTTTGAGGTGAAGGTAATCTTCCTTGCCACGCAGTCGGTGAGCGACTATGCGCCCCAATCCTGACTCATGGCTGTAAGCCAGATATGGCAATGCCGCTGGGGAGGTGCCGAAGTTGGCAGAAGCACTCGCCAAAGGAACGAGAACGTCCTCTCCAACTTTCTTACCCATGAACTGGTCAGGAGCCAGTAAGGGGGGAACGTCGGGATGGCGGTGGCAGAGCAGAAACTGAACCTGTCCATGTATTAGCATTTGCTCACAAACAGCCATACTATCCGAGTGCAATTGCACAGCCTCGATTGGGGCGCCGTTTTCTGTGCTTCGAAGCCACCTTGGAAAAAATGTAAACGACAAGGAGTGGGTTGCAGCGAATTGCAGCGATTTAGCGGCCATTCCCGCCACTTCTTGAGCTTCGTTGCGCATTCTGTACAAGCGCCTGGCGGCTTCCTGAGCACTTGGCAGAATTTGCCTCCCTGCTTCGGTCAAGGTCGCACCTTGAGGCGTGCGAACGAACAGCTGTACCCCCATCCAATTCTCTAATGAGCGCACTCTGCGACTGAATGCTGGCTGCGTAACATGCCGTGCTTCAGCCGCCCTAACAAAGCTGCCGTATTCCGCAAGCGCTGAAAAATCCTCAAGCCAAACGAGTTCCAAGGGCAATGCCTCCTGTGCATAGGGCGCGGCATTAATAGCATTGGGCGGGTGTCATCGCAAAGCATAACGTGTGGCCACAAACAACAAGAGGAACCCGTTATGCGTATCGTAGACATCCGCGAAAAAACTGTTTCTATTGCCTCCCCAATTGCCAACGCCTATATCGATTTCTCCAAAATGACCTGCTCGGTCGTCGCTGTTGTCACTGATGTAATTCGCGATGGTAAACCTGTCATCGGCTACGGTTTCAACTCCAACGGTCGCTATGGTCAAGGCGCTTTGATGCGTGATCGCTTCCTGGCGCGTATCACCGAAGCTGATCCAGACACGCTCGTCGATCATGAAAACAACAACCTGGATCCGTTTGCCATCTGGAAAGCCCTGATGACCAACGAAAAGCCTGGAGGTCACGGTGAGCGCTCAGTAGCAGTTGGCACTATCGACATGGCTGTATGGGATGCCGTCGCCAAGATCGAAGGCAAACCTCTCTATCGCCTGCTGGCTGATCGTTACCGTAACGGCGTGGCCGATGACAAGGTCTGGGTCTACGCAGCAGGTGGCTACTACTATCCAGGCAAAGACCAGACCAAACTCAAAGCAGAAATGCAGAGCTACCTGGATCGTGGCTACGACGTTGTCAAAATGAAGATCGGTGCGGTGCCACTGGACGAAGATATCCGTCGCATCGAAGCGGTACTAGAGGTGGTTGGGGACGGTCGTCGACTGGCGGTCGATGCCAACGGTCGTTTCGATCTTCAGACCGGTATTGCTTACGCGCAAGCCATCAAGAAGTACAACCTCTTCTGGTACGAGGAAATCGGCGATCCGCTCGATTACGCACTTCAGGCTGAGCTTGCCAATCACTATGAGCTGCCTATGGCGACCGGGGAAAACCTGTTCTCCCACCAGGATGCTCGTAACCTTCTGCGCCACGGCGGCATGCGCCCTGATCGCGACTTTCTTCAGTTCGACTGCGCGCTGTCCTATGGGCTCGTGGAGTACATGCGCACCCTGAAAGTGATGGAAGAAATGGGCTGGTCTTCCCGCCGCGTAGTTCCGCACGGTGGCCACCAGATGTCCCTGAACATCGCAGCCGGTCTGCACCTGGGTGGCAACGAATCTTACCCCGACGTGTTCCAGCCTTTCGGCGGCTTTGCCGACGGAATCAAGGTGGAAAATGGTTATGTCGGCCTGCCGGATATTCCAGGTGTTGGTTTCGAAGCCAAGTCCGCCTTGTACGCAGTCATGCGCGAGTTAGGCGAAGGCTGATCAACCCCGATCTGCGGTTCCTTTTAAAGGGGCCGCAGACTCAGGCGTCATCCACTGACGCCAAACCACATGCCCATCACAAAAATAAAATGAGGTGCTACCGTGGAAATGTCCAAGTCCCGCTGGTACAGCCAGCTGTATGTGCAGGTGCTGATCGGTATCGTCATCGGCGCTGCAATTGGTCACTTTGAACCGCAATTCGGAGCCAGGCTTCAACCTTTTGCGGATGGCTTTATCAAACTCATCAAAATGCTGTTGGCGCCGATTATTTTCGGTACTGTCGTGGTGGGTATCGCCAAGATGGGCAGCATCAAGGAGGTCGGGCGGATCGGCGTCAAGGCGCTGCTCTACTTTGAAATCCTTTCAACCATTGCGCTGGTCATCGGCCTTATTGTGGTCAATGTCGTAAAGCCAGGCGCCGGGATGAATATCAACGCTACCACGCTTGATGCCAGCGCTATCGCCAAGTACAGCCAAGCCGCCAGTGAACAGGGCGGCACTATCGATTTCTTTCTCAACATCATCCCGAGCACCTTCATTGGCGCATTCTCCAATGGCGTCATGCTTCAGGTCATTCTGATTTCGGTATTGATGGGCATTGCCCTCGTTCAAATGGGCGAAACCAGCAAACCGCTGATCAATACCATCGACTTGTTTCTGCAAGGGCTGTTCAAGATCGTCGCAATGGTGATGCGCCTGGCTCCCCTTGGTGCCGGCGCCGGGATGGCGTTCACTATAGGCAAGTACGGCATTGGTACCTTGCTGTCACTCGGCCAGTTGCTGGTCGCGCTCTACATCACTACCTTGATTTTTATCGTGGTCGTACTGGGGGCGGTTGCCAGATGGTCGGGCATGCCGCTGATGCAATTTCTGCGTTATTTCAAAGATGAAATTCTCATCACGCTTGGCACCTGCTCAACCGAGGCTGTGCTTCCGCGAATGATGGTGAAACTTGAAAAGCTCGGCTGCAAGAAGTCAGTGGTGGGCATGGTGCTACCCACTGGATATGCCTTCAATGCAGATGGCACCTGCATCTACCTCACCATGGCGGCGATTTTTATCGCACAGGCAACCAATACGCCCCTGACGTTTATGGATCAGATGATTCTGCTGGGTGTCTTCCTGCTGACCTCAAAAGGCTCCGCTGGCGTAGCGGGTGCCGGGTTCATAACCCTTGCGGCAACGCTAACAACCATCCACTCCATTCCGTTGGTAGGCCTTGTCCTGCTTTTGGGCATCGACCGATTCCTCAACGAAGCGCGAGCCGTGACTAACCTGATCGGCAACGGTATCGGCACCCTCGCCATTGCCAAATGGGACAACTCCTTTGACGCCGAAGCCTGCGAGCGTGAGATTGCCGCAATGAAACACGAAAAGACGGCCAGGAAGGCATTGCTGGCGCAGAAATAGCCTGCAAAGAGAGCCGGTCAGCTCGCCTTAGAAACGGATATGACCGGTAGTGCCTTGCAGGTTTCGTTCAACTCGAATGAGAAAAATAAATTACTTGTAAGAACTTGGTGGAGCCAAAAATGATTGAGCGATCACATCATGAACTGCGCGAGGCGTTTGGTGATTTACTCCAGGGAACCATCTGCAAATTTGCTGCTTCCGTGTTCGATCCTATCTCGGTTCGTATGGCATACGACCTTGGCTTTGAGGTTGCCATTCAAGGTGGCTCCGTCGCCTCGCTTCAAGTGCTCGGAGCTCCGGACATTTCTCTGATCACGCTTGATGAATATGTCGAGCAGGTTTCCAGAGTCGGTCGGGCCAGCCAGATCCCAATCATTGGGGATGCTGATCATGGGTTTGGTAACGCACTCAATGTAATGCGAACAGTGACCGAGCTGCAGAAAGCCGGTGTTGCTGCCCTGACGCTGGAAGACACCCACCTACCGGCCAGATACGACGAGCAGTCGCACGTACTTATTGAAATGGAAGAAGCCGCAAGCAAGATTTACGCTGCGCGGTTTGCCCGTTCAGATGATGCCCTCAGCATCATCGCCCGTACGAATGCGGCCGTTACCACTTTGGAAAACTCCATTGCACGCACCACGGCCTATCAAAAGGCTGGGGCTGACGCGATTTGCCTTGTCGGAGTAAAGGACTTCCAACATTTGGAGGCACTCACCTCGCATCTTTGCGTGCCGATCATGCTGATCAATTATGGAAACCCGGCACTGAGCGATGTTGAGAAACTGAGCGCAGCCAATGTGAGGATCGTGGTCAATGGGCATGCTCCATTTTTGGCCGCTATCAAAGCGAGTTACGAGGCGCTGCGCGAACAAAGCGGCACAGAGGGAAGCGAGCTTTCGCTTCCTGATCTGCTTTCTAAATACACACTCTCGGACAATTACTGTGAGTGGGCGAAAACCTATTTGAAGTCAGGACACGACTTCGGCTAAAAAACTTTTGATGCATTGATACAACTGGATTCGACCGCATCCGTTCAACGGAGGGCTGGCGCCAGCTCGGGCCGAAGAAAGACTGAACGTCGTGTCCGGGATTAGTTGACCACTACAAGTGGATTGATTTGAACTGCTGATTCCACTAGGTGCCGAAACAGCTACCACCCAGAGGATATAGCGATGACTGAAGAAAAGAAGAAAGAGCCCGAGCAGGAAACCCCAGCGCACTCCACTGAGCAAGAGCGTGAGCGCTTGAAGGACTTCAACAAAGACGGCATTCCGCCTGGCGCTTGCTGATCTATTCGCCACTTGGCCCGATAGGCAGGACGTTCTAGCTGGATGGCCTCGACGCCAGGTTCATGACCATCTCGTTGCTCCGCTGAAAGCGACCTGCCTGGTCAGCAGCATTTTCGCCTCATAGACCTCCTTGTTCCGGGGGAACCTTGTTGGCCGATATCCAAAGATTTTCGATGCTCAGCAACGGCGGCTGGTTGTCTGAGGGCAATGCTCCCTGTGCCAGTTGGATCGGATCGTCGGCGCTGAACGCGCGCAGGGTCAGGTCGATCCGGGCGTTGCCCTGGACCGTGGCTTTTTCGGCTAGGCGCCAGCGATCGATGGCCTGGCTGAATGTGCTGATGAAGGCGGGCGGGGTGTTCAGCGAAGTGCTCACCGGCAACATCAGCGCGGCCGGCAGCACGGTACGCGCGACGACTCCCTGCCCGGCGATGTCGTAGCTGTAGCGCCCCTCCATGCCCACCTGGACCGTGGTGCCGTTGCTGCCTGAACCCAGGGCGGCAAAAAACACATTCAAGTAATCCTCCAGACTCGCCTTCGCCACTGGCAGGCTGTCCAGGGAAAAGCTGTCCTGGATGATGTGGGGGCTGATGCTGTCGACAAAACGCACGACCGGTGTGGAGAAGCGGAACAACGGGTTGGTGTGCAAGGTGCCGATCTGCGCGGCGGGGAACAGGATGCGGTTGCGCTCCACCGACAGCGAAGCCCACGCGTCCTGATGATCGAACACGTTGAGGGCCGGCAGGCTGGTACAGCGCTCGTTGACCAGCAGCGCTTGCGCATAATCGAGCCATTCTGCCGGCACCACATTCTTGAGGCGATAACGGTAGGCGACCGCCCCGGGGATGTCCGGATCGATGACATTCACCGCCTCGTACTGCGTCGGATCTATTTCCACCCGTGGCGCCGGCAGGCTGACCTCGCCCCATTGCGCCAGGGTGGCGCTGATTCGGCCGGTACCTGGATCGTAGCTGGCCGCCACATCGTTGATGGTCATGTCCAGCAGCAGGGTCTGGGCCGCCTCTTGCCCGTCGACCATCACCCAAGTGAGCACCTGGCTGAAGGCGCAAGTCAGCGCCTGGGGGGGCACAAACGCGGTTTTACTGCGGATCGGACTGGCCCAGGCATGGTAGGCATCGGTGACCTCCTGGACGATGTACACGAAGGCCGCCACTGCATGCTGGGCCGCAGCGATTTGCACTTCGGTCGGCTGGCTGACATTGATCCCGGTGAGGTTTTGCTGCATGGCCACTTCGATGCTCGGGTAAACAGTGACGAACTGGGCCAACGCCGCGACCAGGCTTTTACCGGTGCTGCGCAACGCGCCGTTGGTTGTCGGGGTGTTCAGGGCTATGGCGACGTTGAGGCTGTCCTGGGCGGCACCCCGGACCAGGGAGTCAAAGGCATAAGTCCACTTGCTCAGGTCCGAAGCACTTTGCGCCGGCTGTGCCCAGGCTGTCGCCGTCTGGCGCTGGACCGTCGGTGGTTCAGGCAAGGATCGCAGCAGCACCGGCAGGTTCATGGTCTGCCCTCCGGCCAAGGGGATCAGCAATGGCCCGCTGATCAATGAGATCCAGTTCGACTGGGTGTAGCCGCTGATCCCCGGGACGCTGCGCATGTCGTGTTCCAGGTGACTGACCTGCAACGCCAGTTCCAGTGGTACATAGCTCCTTGCTGCCTCGTTGCGGGAATTGAACACAAACGCAAGGGCGCTTTCGCCAACCGAAGCCTGCAAGCGAATGCGGCCGCTGCCGAAGGCGTAGTTGTCGTTCCCTGTGCCGGGCGTTGACTGACTGGAACCCGAAACGGTCGGCTGGCCGTACAGCGACAACGTTTGGTCGGTCGCGCTGCCTTGCACGCAGAAGCCGACGATAGCGGTGGTGCTGTAGGCCGAGTACAGCTGGTTGAGCAGGGCCTGGCGCAGTTTTTCAGCCGCTGCGGCCCGGGTTGCCCCGTCTTGCGGACCTGCCGATAGCACCGGTTCCAGCGTGGACGCGATATCGTCAGCCAACGCCTGCTTGGCGCTGAGGATTTTGCCGAGATAACCGTCCTTGAGCGGGTCCTTGCTGCCCAGCAGGGTGTCGAGCAGGAACACCGAGGGGGCATAGGTCGGTGACAGGAAGCCGTCGATGGCCTTGAGGGCGGTTTCGAACCAGAGGTTCTGATCGACGCCCGTGAGGTTGAGTGTCGCCAGGTCATCGCCAGGGAACGGCTGGTCCGGCCGGTAGGTGGGGTAGATCTGCACGCTGTCAGAGGTCAGGCTGTTAGCGATCGGCCGGGCTGCGAAGTAGCCTGGGACCGGATCGATGCGGTAGCGAATACCTGCCGCGCCGTCCTGCTCGGCGAAACGGACGGCCCATAGCGTCTGGCTGCGCCCGTCCGGCGTGCTGCCGGGGTCTGCGGTGCCGCTGCCGACCCGTGTCAGCCAGGCGCCGGGGCGCAGGAACAGCGCCTCGAAGGCTGCGGCGAACACGCTATATCCACTGGTGCTGGCGGTCACTGGATCGGGAACCGGCAGCAGCGTACTGGTCACCGCCACGCCGCCGGCCAGGCCGGCGACATCCGGCGCCACCAGGGTCGAGACCCGCCGCAGGCCGAGGGTCAGGCTCAGGGGCAGGATCGAGCCGGGCGCGAGGTTATCGATATCCACCGCCAGGCACAGGCGCACGGTAGCGGGTGGTGCTGCAGCGGCGCCCTGGGTCAATTGCCCGAGGTACAGAATCACCCCGTTGATGTAGTCCAGCAACGGCTGCGACTGGCTGACGTCAAGCTGGCTCAGCGGCTGGGCGAACAGGCTGTTGACCAGTTCCACGCTGACTGCGCGGCCGTTGCACCAGGGCAGGTTCAAGTCCTGGTAGGACTGGTTCAGTTGGTAGTAGATCAGGCTGAACATCTCCAGATCCTTACCGGCCTGGACCTTGATGTCGCCGCCGCCGGCCGGGTCGTAGCTGGAGGTGTCGAGGCTCAGGTGGATAACCAGTTGCACGCCGCCGGCAGCGGCTTCATAGGTGTAGAAGGCGCGGGTGTTGGGCCAGGCCGACAGGGCGATCAGGCGGTCGTTGTAGCGCAACGGCAGCGGAGGATGGTTGAGGCTGCCACTGTAGCCGGGCGGTGGCTGCTGGAAGGGCGTCACGGTGATGTTGCCAAAGATGTCCAGCCAGGAGAGGTTCACCTGGGCGAAGCTGCCCACACCTCGATAGGGGTTGTCGGAGGCGGACGGCAGGCCTGGGTCCACCGGCTGCGGGGCGGCATTGCTGGTAGCGCGGCGGGCCAGGCCAAGGGTTTGCTGATAGAAGTACTGGCTGTCCTCGGCCAGAGCGTTGAGGGCCTCGCGTCGGCTCTGCGGGTTGCGCATGGCTCGACGATGGATTTGCGCCTCAAGTTCATCCGCCCCGATGTCCGGCCGCTGTGGCCCGAAGGGCAGGGCCAGGTCGCTGGCGATGAACCAGGGCGAGCCGTCGATGCCTGCACTCAGCACCGAGTAAAGGTTGTACAGGTAGGCACTGGCATAACCGTCCGGGTCCACGCTCGGGGAATCCACCGGTGGCGGGTTGTCACGCAGGACACTGAAAGCGGCATTGCCTTGGTTGAACACCGCTTGCAAATCGAAGGTCCGGGTATCCAGCGTCAACGCACTGCCGCTGGCCAGCAGCCCGACTACCCGCTCGGCGCCGACCGCCAGTGCATCGAGATCGAGCCCGTAGTAGTCGGCCAGGGACCGCAGGCTGTTGCCCGGTGCAAGGCTGCCGTCAACGACATAGACCAGTGCCGGGATGAACAGCGCCACGGTGCTGGCGGCGCTGACACCGGGGTTGAGGGCCGCGATCTGCGCGGAACTGACCGGTTGCAGTGCCCCCACCGAGTAGTAGCGGGCCAGATTGTCGAGGATTGCCGCGGGCACGCCATTGCCTGCGCTGGAATCGGCCGGTGTCACCAAGTGAATGATGCCGTCTATGGGTACTTGTGCGTTCGTGGTCAGGGTCGCGCCCGGATTGAGTTCGCCAATGCGTCCGGAGCCGATACCGTAGAACGTCGCCAGGCTTTCCAGGCTGTCACTGGCGCGGGTCGGCTGGCTGAGATCGGCGGTGCTGGCCGAGCGCAGGGCCATGTGGCTGCCTTGCTGGATCACCGTATCGGTGGTGACAAAGGCATTGATGAAGTTGCACAGGCGGCCTTGCAGGGCACCCCGTGGATAGGTCATTACCAGGGTCAGGGTCGCCGTGCCACTGTCGTCGAAAATCCCATCGGGCAACCCGCTGGCGGCGATCACGTCGTAATAGCTCAAGTAGTAGCCGCCCGAACGGACGGTAGACAGTTCCCAGAGCAGTTTTACCACTTCCTGGGGAGGATTGAGGATGCCACGCGGCCCCGCGTCGTCGGCTGTGCGCGGGCTCATCAAGTCGGGTGGCGGGTTGGTTTCGGTCGACAGGTTGGTCTGCGTCAGGAACGCGAGGAAGTCGCTCTGTGCCTGACTCAGCAGGTTGCTGGCCTTGGCATTGCCCTGGGGCATCAGCAGGAACTGGCCGCTGATGATTGACGTACCCAGCTCGCTCACCGCGCTCAACAGGCGCTCCAGTAATTGCGCATCGGTAGCCGAAGGGCCGAGCAGTTGGTAGGTATACGCCAGGCTGCTGCCATCGCTGGCAATGACGCCGGGCTGGGCCTGGGGCAGCCGCTTGATGGTGAAGTCAACCCGGGTCGCGTAGCTGTAGGAGGCTATTTCGCGGCGCGTGGTTTCGAGGGTCGCGGGGTCGGTTGAAACTTCCCAGGGGGTGAAGGCCGGCAGGTAGGGCAGTTGCTGCGAGAGATCAGGCAGTTGCGGGGCGAGACAGCCCACCCGCTGGTTGCTCAGCCGGACCAGGCCATCCGGCAGGGACCAGAGTATCGGTTGCACGCTGGGCGCCTCTTCGGTTGAGGCTCGCAGGTTCGGCTGGCAGAGGTCACGCAACTGCTGCAGGTCAGCGGTCGACCACAGGGAGATGCTTTTAACCGCATAGTCTTTCGGGCTGCGGGCAACGATCGGCAGCAGGCTGATGCTCGGTGCCGGCTGGAACTTGCGGTTTTGCGCGTAGGCCAGCACCACGCAAAGGTTGCTGTAGGCCTCGTTCAGGTTCATTGAGCCGCTGCTGCCGCCGGCGATCGTTACGAACGACAAGTCGACACCATGGCTGCTGGCGTCCCGGCTCAGGATGATGGGGAAGTCAGTCCCGGGCATCTGGTCGGTTGGCGTGGGGAACTGCTGGCCGGTCAGTTGATAGAGACCATAGGCGCTCTGGTTGTTTGGGTAGAGAAATTGCGCGCCCAGGCTCAGGCCGCCCATGCCCGCCGGGTTTGACGGCAAGCGCAGGCCATAGGCCAAAAAGCGCGAAAGCATGCCGGCCAATTGGGCCAGTTGATCGGTGCCCACCACCACGGCCCACAGGTCTTGGGTAAAGAGGCTATTGAGGGCTGTCAGGGTGATCTGTTGCGTGGCAAATAGCGGCCCGACACTGACGTTGGCGGACAGCGGATCGCTGAACAGGGCCATGGCACTCACGCCAAAGCGTGCGCCGCTGCTGTTCAGGCTGTCGCCGGCGGCGGTCTGGTACGCCAGGCTCGGCAGCAGCAACGGTTGGCCCGGCAACAGCAGGTCGGCCATGATGTACAGCGCGCTGTCCCGGGCCAGTACGGACAGGTCGATTCCCAGGGCCCTGGCCAGGCTGTTGAACGTTTCTCCGGGGCCCGTGGTGTATTGGTGAATGTCGTTGCCCACCATCAGGCTGATGAGTTGACCGGCGGCAATCACTGTCGAGTTGCCGTTGGCCAGGATCAAACCCGCCGCAGTGGTCGTCCAACGGGCTGGCACGGCGCTGTCGGACCAGGCCCGTGCGACGCTTGCCAGGGTGTCGCTGCTTTGCAGGGTATAGGCGGGCAGAGGGATGTTCAGAGTCAGCCCACCGGTCAAGGCGACTTCAGCATTGGGCCGGACAATATCGTCGAGGGTCAGGCTGTTGCCACGTGCTTCATTGGTCCATTGCAGAATCTGCTCGATGGAGTTGCCGTTGGCCGTGGCATAGGCGTAGTCGTCAAAGGCATTGAGGGCGACCTGCAACAGTTGCCGGCCGATGACCATGAAGGCATCGGTAAAAATCACGGCGGCCATCGATTCGTTGGCATCGTCTGCAGCGCGCAGCGGCGGCGCGCTGCGCTCATCCTTGGCCGTGACAACGGCCGCCAGTTCCTTGAATAACTGCGCGACGTTGCTGCGATAGGTGCTGTTGGTGCCCACGTACTGGAGAAAGTCCAGGGTCGCGCTACCGGCGTTCGCCAGGGGGACGTTCAGGGACAGGCCGTCGAAGACCGGGAACAGCACCGAGCCGGCCTCCAGCACCTGCTTGATCTGCGCCTGGTTGGCAGCGTCGGGCAAGGTGATGCTGACGTCGAAGGACGACAGGAACGTCAACAACTCGCTGATGCCGAACGGCGGGTTGGCCAGGTCGGCAAGGCGTTCGATATCCACCTCCAGCAGGGCCTTGTCCACCAACGTGCCGAGGATGTCGGCCAAGGTGTCCTGCTCGCTTCTGGCCGAGCCCAGGGTGCCGATCAGCCACGGCAGGTAATCGGCGCACAAGCGCTCGAAACTGCTGGAGCCAACCGCCTGCCGTGTCTGTTGAGTCGGGGACGGTGCGTCCATGGTCAACAGGAACACGAAAGCACCTTGCTGGCCGCTGTAGCTGTTCACGCCTTCGTTGCACATCACGGTAAATTGCGGCGTCGCGTACAGGTTCAATGCCGGCTTGGTTGCACTGCGCGGCACCGTCATTGCCTTGGGTGTGACGGCCCGTCGCTGGCCGGCGAGCTGCAGATGCCGAGCCTGGCGAGCCAGCAGCGCGGTCGGCTCGGCCCAGGGAGCCGGGCCGCTGTTGAGGGCATTGATCTCAAAGCGCGCCGAGACGTCGGCATGGAATGAAAAGCTGATGCTGAAACTGAACAATCCCAGGTCGATCTTGACCTTGACGCTGACTTCCACCGTGGCTCGGGCCGCGATAGGAATTGGCATGTAGCTCTCGTACGTCAGCGAGAGCGACAGGGTGATGCGCACGTTGACCGCCGCCGAAATAATCGCGAAGTCGATACTGCCGTAGAGCAGGCCGATGACCCCGACTGTGCCCTGGATCTTGAAGTAGTAGTCGTCCTGCACACTGCCGTTGGCCGTGACCAGCGCGGTGGACGGGCGATAGGCGTGAAAGGCTGCGATAGTGCCCTCCAGGATGCCGAATACCGTCAGCGCGAAGCCGGCCTTGAGCGGCCCTTTGACGAAGTTGTAGCCCAGGCCCAGTTGCAGGCCCAGGCCGAAGACAATCACCGGGTCGAAAGTGCCCTGGGTGGTCTTCGGTACCTGGGTCGCAGTGACCGACGAGAGCTTGCCCAGGTAGAAACCACCGGCACCCAGCACCGGCACGCCGTAGACGATCGCGCTAATCGAGAACGAGCGGCTAAAGTCGAGATTGTAGGGGAAGCCGATGTCGATGAAAAAATCGCCATTGGTATAGATCTTCACTCCGATCTCCGGCAGCACGATCGATACCGCACCGAAGTTCAGGTTGCGGATGCTGTCGGGAAAGGTCCATTCGATCTGGTAGACGCCCACATCGTCGGTGATTTTCTTGTAGAGGATGTCGAGCACCAGATTACCCAGCGCCTTGGCCTTCTCTCCGGCAAGGGCCAGGCGCAGGCCGTAGAGGTTGGGGTCGTTGAATACCAGCATCAGGTCGACGGTCCAGTCCTTGCCGGTCTTGAGCAGCAACAGTTGCCCGGCGATCAGCCAGTCGCTGTTGCGGTTGTAGTACGGCGTGCCCTTGGTACCGCTGTCGCCAGGGTTCAGCGGGTTGCTGGAACCGGTGGTTGAAGGCACCGCTTTCAAGGCGTCGATCACCGCTTTGGTATTAGCGAAGCTGTCGTAGCCACTGATGGCCACGCGTTGGCCAAGTACCAGCAACGGTAGGCTGAAATAGTCCGTACCTTGGCCTGGAACCGAAGGCAGCTTGTCCACAGGCTGGCCTTTCTGGGGATCCAGCAGGTTGCTCCAATCCTGTTGTTCCTCGGGATTGTTGCCTTTGAACACAGAAGATCCGTCGATGCCCAGGGTGATTTTGTCAACGCCGTCGACCTTCTTGCGCTCGAACACCAGGCCGTCGATGCTCATGAAGCCCAGGTCGATCTTGCTCGCCAGGGTGTATTTGGCGGCGATGGTCGGCGTGCTGCCGTTGCTGGTTTCCAGGCTGATGACCAGCGACAGGCCGTCGAGGGAAACCTGGTTGAGCACGTCCCAGGGTGAGTCGAGCGTGAAGTAGGGGTCGCCCAGGGACTGCATGAGTTTCTGGATCAGACGCCCCAGGCTCCAGTTTTTCAGGGTGAAGGTCAGGGTTTTCTTGTCGACCTGATAAATCGCCGTCAAGCCTTCCCAGGACAGGCTCAATTGGGCATTGCTGCCCTGATTGTCGGGCGCAAAGCTATAGCCCAGCAGCACGCTGTCGTTGAGGAAGCTGAAATCCCACAGCGTAGTGGCGCTGCCACTGTACTGCTGTTGGGCGGGTTTGCTGGCGTCGTAGCTCAGGCTCAGGGTGGCCAGGGTGTCGACGCTGAACGCCTGGCCCAGGTTGAAGGTCCAGCGCAGGCTACCGGCGACGGTGTAGCGGTCGATCGGCGTCGCACCGGTGGCAAGAGTGGCGTCCACCTCAAGCGTGTCGACCAGCAGGGTGCCGGGCAGGAAGTCGGGGAATGTGAAGGCGCCACCGAAGCTGAGGAATTGGCTGACCAGCTGTTGCACATCCACCGGTTGCGCCAGCCGTGCGGCGACGGTCCAGGTGGCTGGGGACTCGGTGCCGTCATAGTCGATGCTGGCGTTGGCGAAATACGGCCCGATGCCAACCAGTCCGCCGATGCCTGCCTGGTAAGTGGTGACCGGCGCGGTATTGGCGACACCGCTGGCACTGGTGGGGGTGGTGGCCTTGATATAAAGCTGACCGTCGGTGACCGAGAGTATCGGCAGGCCGTCGAGCGTGAACAGGTTCAGGTCCAGTTCGAAGCCGGCGTTGAAGGCGTAGCTCTTGGCGCCCACGTCAAGGCTCAGGCCTACGTCGGACAGCGAGGCATCGACGAAGCTTTTGGGAATGCAGATCAAACCCAGGGTGAGCGCGGCAATCAGGTCGTTGAGATTGGCGGTACCGTCGAAACGTGCAAGCAACTGGAGGTCGGAATTGAATTGGACGAAGAACAGGCCGTTTTCGCCGGTGGTCTTGCCCTTGAACACCTCGGGCAACAACAGGAACTGGGTCTGGAACAGAAAACTATAGGCACTGCCCTGGGGAAGATAGTTGATGCCCCATACCAACTCGAAATCGGTGACGCCGAACACCAACTGGTTGGTCGGGTCCTGCAAGGGGACCCAAGGGTGCTCGACATTGATCACCGCCGGGTCTGCGCCCAAGGTCACGCTGGCGCTGCTCAGGGCCAGGCTGGGGCTGGTGGTGCCGCTGAGGCTGAGGCTGCGCAGGCCGATCCCGGAGAGGAACTGCTGCAAGACCGGTGGCGTCCCCGTGAAAAAACTGCCTTTGTTGTCCAGCAGGCCGATGACCGTGGCCGGGGTCAACAGGGCGCTGCCGTCGTCGCTGTGACCGAGGTAGAAATTGAACGCGTTGCCATTGTTGATCTGGGCCAGGGCGCGCATCTGGTAGTCGATGGATTGACCGCGCTGATCCGTCAGGCTCAGGTCGAGGCCCAGATACAGGCTGACCTGCTGGTCGTAGAAGGCTTGCGCCGGGTCGTCGCCGTCCTGCAGTTCCGGTGGGCCGATGATCAACCCGAAAACCGGTGCATCGACACTCAGGTACAACAGTTTCAGGCCGCTGTCCGTGCCGAGGAAAGGCGCCTGCAGGGTCGTGGTCGGCATGAAGATATCGATCCCGTCGACCTTGGCGAAATCCATGCTGCCGCTGAAGGGCAGGGCGAGGGTGGGAAAGCCCAGGCCCTGCACCACCGCGACCGCATTGCTGAGCTGGGCGGGCGGCGTCAGGTTGGCGGCAAAACCCTGGCAGGGACCCAGGTTGTCATTGAAGGTGAACACCGCGTTGCTGATCGCTGCCCACTTGAAGGGAATCCCGGTGGCAAAACTCGACAGATCGGACCAAGTCCAACTGGCCGGCGTGGTGACGATCTCCAGGCTCAGGGCCTGCGCGCCGTCGATGCCGCTCAGGCCGAAGGTCAGCACCAGCCCCTGCTGCACGTCCTGTTGCAGAAACCGCGCACTGACGCCCGTGACCTTGAACGTCTGGCTGGTCGGGTTCAGCGGTTGCACGCTTTGCGCGGTCAGGCTGATCGACAACCCGGCGACAGACGATTGGAAGGCCGCGTTGAGGTCGCTGTCCAGGCTGTCGGAAACGCTGACGCCGGCATCCGCCAGGCCTGCGATCAGGTAGTCACGGGTGAGGAGGATCGGGGCGCCGGCATCGCGAGTCAGTGCCGCGGCGAGGTTGCTCAGTGGGTTGTTGGCCATCTGTCTTCTCCTTGAATCAGATCGTCACGAACAGGGCCAGGTGATCGCTGGTGGAGCGGATGTGCCCCATGTTTCGCCAGCCACGAAAACGTTGCCGGTCGCCAGCGGCGAATGCCGGCGCCGGTGATGGCGGCCAGCCGAGCGGAGGCGCCTGGAAATCGCTGGCGATGGCCACCATGCCCACGGGCGCACCGCCAGGCGCGGGGTTGACCACATTCAGCGGCGTGCCGACCACGGTGTTGGCGATGGTGAAGTTCCCGGCCGCGCCGCCACGTACCAGGATGTTGTCGATCGAATACAGGTTGCTGCTGCTCGACGAACCGATGTAGCGGTAACCCGGATAAGGCACGGCGCCCACGTTGGTCGACCAGAAGATCGTCGATTTCTTGCTCTTGAGGTGGGTGGCGAAATAGCCCATGTAGGCATCCAGGGCTGGAGGCGGGGCCGCGGCCGGTGGCTGCAGTTGCAGGGCGTAACCCAGGCCCGTGAGCGGGGCGTAGCGCAGTGGATCATTGCCGGTCTGGCTCAGCAGGTTGACGTTGAAATCACCGGTGATGACCCGGGTCTCCAACGCGCCCAGGGCGGCGCTGATGTCACGCACGTTGGCCAGACCGTTGAGGTAGGCATTGGCCGCCACGTACTGCGGGGGCGAATGGATGGCAAACAGCGTGAGGTTGCGCTGCACCACCACGGGCGGGCCGTCGACGGTTTCACAGAACGTCACCATATAGGGTTCGCGCAGGCCGCCATAGTTGAGGGGCGCGCCGAGGTTATCGACGAAATCGACCCGCGCCGCGCACCGGCTTTCGGACAGGTTGCCGGGGTTCAGGGCGGCAGGGGGAATAGCGCGACCGGCGACGGTAAAACAAGCGTTGGTCTGCAGCGGCGGGTAGTTGCCGGCGGCGGGCGCGGGCAAAACGGTGGGGTTGAAGCTGATGCCATTGGCCGCCGGTGACCAGGCGTTGGGGCCGGTGAACAAGCGTCTGCCGGCCGCCACGCCGGGGCCCGCCGGGATCACCGGTTTGTAGAACACCGCGACACCCTCGGCTCGCCCGGCCTGGCCGACCACCAGAGGCGGCACCAGGTTCCAGTCAAGGCCGGTCAGGTTGCGGATGCGCAACAACAGCTCCACGCAACCTTGCCAGCCGCCGGTTGGCGAAATCAGTGAGCCTGGGCCGTGGCTCGGGCCACTGGCGGTCTCTACCACCACAAAGATGTCCGGGTTGAACGCGGTGATATGGGCCAGGATCAGCGCCAGTCGGTCGGCAGCGTTCAGGTCGGGAATAAACGCCCCGGCGCGGTTCCGCTTGGTGCTCAAGGGGCGGATCTTGTTATAGCCGAAGCTCTCGATGTTCCAGTACAGGACGCGCGTCATGAGGCGGTCTCCGATGGCCCGGTCAGTGCCGGATGCGTGGACGTATCCGGCGCCAGGGCCTGCAGACGTTCGGTGTCGCTGTCCGGATCTTTGACGTAGGCGGCATACCAGCCCAGGCTGCCGGAGGACTGAGGGTCGCCGAACAGGAAAAACTGCAGGGTCGCCCCCGGGGGCAACTTGGCGATGCCGAGGATCTTGATGCCGATATCGGTCAGTTGCAGGTTGAAGAATTTCGCCTGCGGATCGGGCTGCCCCGGAATGGTCTGGTAGAGCAGTTTGATCGGTCCGGTGGAAACCTTGATGATTCCCTGCAGGGAAAACACGCTGGCGGATGGCGCGGCGCCCGGCAGGCTCAAGCCAACGAAGAGCATGGGGTTGGCGTCGGTGCTCTGGCTGTCGGGCGACCAGGCAACCAACAGGTCGGACTCGAAACCAGCGCCCGAGACCAACGCGCCGGGCGATCCCATGGTGACTTTGTAGACAATGCCCGACCAGGCTCCGGACATAGGCTTGAGCGACAGGTTCTCCGGCAGGACCGGGAGAAAACCGTAATCCGCGGGTTTCTTCTGTTCCGGCGCCTGGATGAATTGCTTGAGCTGCAGGGTCAAACCCTTGTAGAGGCTTTTGCCGCGAACCTGGCTGGTGACCGGATCGAATCCCAGGTTGCCGGGATTGAAGCTGAAGCTCACGGCGTTGGGTGTGGCGCTGGGAAAACTCATGCCGATCTGCAGGTTGGTATAAGCCAGGCCCTCGTTGCGCGCACTGCCGTCTTCGCTGCCAAAGGACAACAGGTCGAATGGCCCGGCGGAGGTCTCGAGCAGGGCGAAGTCCAGCTTGCCCCACAACAGGAAACGACTGGCGGTGGTGACGCCGCTGTCCGGGCTGCCCAGGGTGTTGAACTGGATGCGATTGACGGATGCGGCCGGCAGCACGTTGCTGTCCAGGTTGAACAGGTAGCTCTGGCTTTGTTCGAAGACATAGGTGGTGGTGTCGTTTTGTTGCAGGGCGCTGCCGTCGAGGACCATGGCATTTACGGCACTCGGATCTTCGGCGCGTCGTGTGGCCTGGATCGCTGAACCGAACAGGCGGTCCAGGCTCAGTTGGATACGACTGTTGAAGGTCACCAGCCTGGACTGACGAAACAGTGCCTGGAGCTGGAGGACGCTGAAGGCATAACCTTCGGTCGTGGCCAGGGCGATGGGCATGTCGGCGTCCGCGCCGTTGGCCCGGGCCTGTTCATAAGCCGGGTTCTGATAGTCGATCAGTCCGAAGAGGTTGGAAATGCCCTGGATATCCAAGGTGTCGTCCTGATGGCTGATGCGACTGACGCTGGCGCCGAAGTGGTGGGCGAGAAAGCGGCTGTAATCGATGCCGGCGGCGATCCCGGCCAATTGCTCGGGGAGGCTGTCCAAGGGCAGGTCGGCGTTGAGCACCATAAAGCCTTTCCATTCGGGGTCGTTGACCTGGGCGACGAAGTCCGCATAGAGGCTGTCCGGTGTGGCGGCGGCCTTGAGCTCGGCGGCGCTGATGAAGTCCTGCAGCCACTGGGACAAACCGGTGTAGGCCAGGGTCTCAAGCCCCGGCACCAGGTCTGCGGTTTTCGAGAACGTCTCGGGCAGGGTCCAGCGGTTGGGATTGTCGATGCGCTCTTTCAGGCTGCCACTGCAATATTTCATGATCAGCACGTTGCGGTAGCTGGTGGTTTGCACGCCGGCACCGATATTGGCGATGAAGTGCCAGTCGGCGATCTCCAGGTGGTTGCTGAACGTTGCGCCCTGGGTGAAAAAAGGTTGCGGGTTGACGCCGACGAGAAATAACTGATTGGTTTGCAGCGCCTCGTGCAGCGCCTCGGTGGGCTGTTCGAAGGCAAAATCCAGCATGCTCTCGGCAGATTTCGAGCGTGCCAGCAGCACTTTGCGGTAGCCGATACCGTCCGGGTCCAGGTCCACCAGCAAGCCTTGCGGTGTGGTCGCCCGATCGGTTTTTTCGGCCGCGCCAGCCGGGCCCCGTTGCAGGCGTTTGAGCCGTGCAGCCCGCTTGCCCGGCAGGGTGGCGGCGCTGATCAGGCTCTTGCGCGAGGCGGCAAGAATCTCGCTCTCGAACTGGGTCAGGTTGACGCCCGTTGTATTGGGCATGCCGGCATACGGCACCAGAGGGAAGGCGAAGCCGGGGGTTTGCGGGAGCGGTGTGCGTGGCGCGGCGGGGGCCAGCATCACGGTGTCGCCAGCGGCCGCGGCCTGGCCATAAAGCGGGCTGCCGTCGGGCTGTGCGCTGTAGGCCGGGATAGAGGCGCCGGCAATCAGGCTGCTCCAGGAGGTCCGGTAATCGCCGGTCAGCAGGGCGGTGACCGCGCCGCTGGTGGGGGACACCAGGCTGCTGGTCGGGAATGGAAAGATGGGTGCATACGCCGGTTGAGCGGCGAGCAGGCGTATGCGGTCATTTTCGGTGGGGCTGGCCGCGGGATTGTAATTGGAAAAGCTCAGCCATTCGGTACCGAAGATACCGCACAACAGCGATTGCCCGACGGCGGCGGGAAGGGTCGGCACACTCAAGCCATAGTCACCGCTCAGGGTGAGGCTGTAGCTCGCACCATCATCGCAGAACACCAGGCTGGCCGCGTGGGGCAGCGGCCAGCCATTGGCATCGAGGCCATTGAGCGGGACCAGATTGATGGGGTTGCCGGCAGTGCTGCGCCATTGACTGGGCAGCGAAGTGCTGCCGGCAGCGGCGAAGGTTAGGCCGGTTCGGATCAACCCGGCGGCCAGTTGCGTCGCACTGATGTGCTGGTTCAGCCGGTCCAGCGGGTCGAGGACACCGCCCATGTTCAACGTGGCCGGCATGCCGATCGGGTTGAACACCGGGTAGTTGAGCAGGGTGTTGCCGTTCCCGGTGTTGACCACATAGGCAAAGCCGGTCTGGAAATACCGCAGCGCAGCCACGGGGTTGTAGGTCGAAGCATAAACCAGGCTGGCGGCCTGGCTTCCGTCCAGCGGTACATAGGCCAACGGCTGCAGTGGGGGAGTCAGTTGCAGGCCGCTGTCTGCCTGCAGTTTGTCGTTGAAGCCCATGCTGATCCCGGTACTGGACTTCAGGCGCAACGCGTTGAGGTCGGCATCGTATTTGACGAAGGTGCCGAAGTTGATGAAGAAGGTCAGGCGGTCGCCGAGCTTTATGTTGAGGTTGTTCTGCACTTGGCAGGATGTCCCCAGGCTGATGCGCAACCCATAGTCGTTGAAGTTCTTGGGCGCCGGCAGGTTGCTGCCCGGCAACCAGAGTAGCGCCCTGCCGACGAAGTTGCGCTGCTCGACGGCAAACAGAAAGGCATAGAGGGCGGTGACAAACGCCGACGGGTCGCTGCTTAGGCTGACCGGCTCGCTGGGGGCGAACAGGTAATGGCCGGCCTGCTTATCGAACGCATCGGCGGGGCTCAGGCTGGCCGGCAAATTGGCGGGCAGGGTGCCTTGGGGCATCACGTAGCCGCGCCAGCCATAACCACTGTCATCGGGCAGCGCATAGGCCGCGCTGTTGGCAATTTGCTGATAGTCGGACGGGGTGGCGGCGCGGCTGGTCATGTCTATCCCCTGCAATTGTCGGCACGCCCACGAATCCACGACCAGTCGGCGATGCTGCCGGCGTAGTGGTTGGGCAGGTTATGGCCAGACTGGAAAGTGCCATCGAGGCTGAGCTGCCCCCGCTGTTCCTGGGTAGCGGGACGAAACGACAAGGCTCCACCCTGGATATGTACCGGCCCGACGCTGGATTTGCGCAGGGTCACGGGGCTGGCGGTGGCCATCACGGTGTAGCGGTCGATCAGGTTCGTGGCGTAGTAGAAACTCACTTGGGCCGTCAACGCGTTGCTGCTGTCGGGTTTGTAGGGATCAAGCAGTTCCACGGTCACTTGCAGGTCCGGCAACAAGGGTTGGCGGTACTGGGCAATCACGCTGGTGGTTGGGCTCTGCCAGCGGATAAGGTCGCCGCGATAGGCTTGCGCGCTGTCCTTGTTGTCCTCGTGCGTGCCTTCGATATTGAAGTCGGCGAGCACATGCGAAGTGTTCGGAGGGGCACAGAAAAATGCGCCCAGGCTGCCATGTATGCGTTGCCCATCGCTGGCCAGGTCAAAGGTGGCAGTGGGTGTGTCGGCCGTCATGCTCAACCCGGTCAGGCCAGCGCCGCCCATGGACAGTTCGGCGTTCACCCGGGCCTCGCGACTGTCGACGATCAGAACGAACAGCACCGGACCCACCTGACGGCTGACGTTCATGCCGGGCAGCAGTATCGGCCCTGGCAGGCACGGTGCCGGGGGCGCCGAAGAGGCGGAAGGATCGGGAACGAGGTCGGCGCAGCCCGAGGTCAGGGAGGCGAACTCGACGCTGGAAAAAGTGTGGCTGAACCCGTCAGGCAAACCCGTCAGCGCATGTCTGCCGGTCGCCATTACCCACAGGATGGTTGCCAGAATCGCGCCCAGTGTTAACCAGCAAACCCGGGTATAAAGCATCCGATGCTTTGTCACGCGAGGGTACCGTCCATGTCCCGTACTGCGTTAATGAAACCGGCGTACGTGCGCGTCCGCCGGCTTCAAGGATGGGGTCTGGCTAAAGAACCCGTATGGATCAGGAAAGGCTGAATGTACCGATGTTGGTGCTGGTGAAAGGCGTCTCGGAACCGCTGTCGACGATGACGCCAGTGAACAGAATGCTGAACCCCGAGCCGACGTTTTGCAGCGTCACCTTGGCGCCCGCGCGCAGGATCACCGGTCCGGCAGGGGCGTCGGCGGCGAGAATTTGCGTTGAGGCAGTGTTATTGACTTGGGTCGCCCACAGCAGGTTGTTCTGGTAGTTGAACGTGACCTTGGTGGTTTCGTTGGGATCGCCGTTATACGTGGTCACGGAGTTGCAGTTGATGGTGAGGGGCGTGGTGACGGTATTTACCGAAGTGAAGGCGTTCATTTTGAATATCCTTTTCCAGTGTTGGTCATGATCCAGGGAGCTGAATCGAGTGAGAGTCTAGGCGTGCTTCTTCGCCTGTAAAGGAAGGGCGTTAACAGAATTTGGTGCGTTTTTTCGCCAGTTTTGCGACGAGCGCGTGGCTTGCTTAGCGTCCAACTGACTGTAATCAGATGGCTTTTTGGAATGGGGCAGGGTATGGCTAAATGCCTCTAATAGCGTTTTATAAGCATCGTTAGGCCGAAATAGTCGTTCGATCAGCTCCCTGGGCACGCCCATGGGAAAAAGCAGTATTGGCTATGGAAGAAAGTGTAAAAATCCCTTCCCGGCGAAACACCTTCGCGCGTGGTGCCGGAGTAAAAACGCTTGCCTGTTTTTCCTTGCCGGTTATTTAAGAGAAAGTGTGTGAATAATTAAGGCGTATGGCTATGTGCAACTAGTGGCAATTGGCTGCCAACGCTCTAAATCAGTGCATTCAGCAATGTTTTGTATTTATATTTCCCTCGCACAGGAACTAGCGCTATAACTTCCAGTCGATACCCCCGGCTAACTCCCGGCAGGGCTATGGCGAACTAATGGCATTGTTCGGTAGTTCCAAATAGCCATACTTTTCGCCCTATCAGATATCACTTCATTATGTCGTCAGCCCCCATCAATGCCTGCCAGATGCCTGTCCCGCACACCGAGCAGGTGTGCGCATGGTTGATGGTGCATGCAGGGCTGAAGACCGTCGACCTGGACCGCGCCAGACGCTTATCCACCGAGGGTAGCGACCTGCTCGGTCTGCTCACGCGCCTGGGGTTGGTCAGCGAAATCGAACTGGCCCGCGCCTGGGCCGCCTTGCTCGATGCGCCGCTGATGCACGCCGAGGCGGCGCCGCCGTTGCTCGACCCGATCCCCGCGCTGACCGAGCGCTTCATGCGCCACTACCAGCTGGTGCCCATCGGTTGGGCCGATGGCGGGTTGCGCGTACTCGCGGCCAACCCGGCCCAGTTGTATCCATTCCAGGCCCTGGCCTATGCCTGCCAGGTGCCGATCTGGCTGGCCATCGGCCCGCGCACGGAAGTCGACAGCCTGATCGAGCGCTACTACGGCCAGGGCCGATCCGCCATGGGCACGCTGGTGGAGAACCTGGGCGAGCAGGGCGGTGCGCTGGAAGATATCGAGCACCTCAAGGACATGGCCTCCGAAGCGCCAGTGATTCGCCTGGTCAACCTGATCCTGCAGCGCGCCGTGGAGCAGCGCGCCTCGGATATTCATATCGAACCTTTCGAACACCAGCTCAAGGTGCGCTACCGCATCGATGGCGTGCTGCACGACGCCGAGGCGCCGCCGGCCAGCTCCTCGGCAGCGGTGATTTCCCGGGTGAAGATCATGGCGCGCCTAGACATTGCCGAGCGCCGCCTGCCCCAGGACGGTCGCATCATGCTGCGTATCCAGGGCAAGGAATTGGATTTGCGCGTGTCCACGGTGCCCACCGCTTTCGGCGAATCGGTGGTGATGCGCTTGCTCGACCGACAGACCGTGCAGTTCGATTTTCCCAGCCTGGGCTTCGATGGTCAGCGCCTGGCCACCTTTCTTGAACTGCTGGAACGGCCCCACGGCATTCTGCTGGTGACCGGGCCGACCGGTTCCGGCAAGACCACCACGCTCTACACCGCGTTGTCGCGCCTCAACACCCCTGAGCGCAAAATCATCAGCGTCGAAGACCCGGTCGAATACCAGCTCGAAGGCATCAACCAGATCCAGGTAAAACCGGCCATCGGTCTGGACTTTGCCGGCGTGCTGCGCTCTATCGTGCGCCAGGACCCGGACGTGATCATGATCGGCGAGATCCGTGACCTGGAAACCTGCCGCATCGCCATCCAGTCCGCGCTCACCGGTCATCTGGTGCTGTCCACCCTGCACACCAACAGCGCCGCCGCCAGCATCACGCGGCTGCTGGATATGGGCGTCGAAAGCTACCTGATCGCCTCGACCGTCAGCGGCATCCTTGCCCAGCGCCTGGTGCGCCGCCTGGACCCGGCCACCCGCGTGGCGTTCGAAGCGCCAGCCGCGTTGATCGAAGAACACGGCCTGGACCGTCTGACCGACCAGCGCCCGATTCTGCTCTACCACGGCGATTACCATGGCCGCAGCGCCCTCACCGAGTTGCTGGTGATGAACGATGAGGTGCGCGGCCTGTTAATGCGCCACGCTGACGCCGCCACCCTCGAGCAAGCCGCTCGCCGCGCCGGCTTGCGCACCTTGTATGAAGAGGGCTTGCGCCAGGCGCTGGACGGCGTCACGAGCCTGGAAGAAGTGCTGCGCGTCACCCGTGGGGAACCGGCGTGACGCTGTTCAAGTTTCGTGCGCTCGACAGCCAGGGTGTCGCCCACAACGGCACCCTGCAAGCCAGGGACCAAGCCGCTGCCGTCGCCGCGTTGCACAAGCGCGGCCTGCTGTTGTTGCAGATCGAAACAGCGGGCCGGCCCCTGTTGAGCCCCGCGCGCGGAGCATTGAAAGGCGCGGGCCTGGTCAGCTTCACGCAACAACTGGCGACCTTGCTCGGCGCCGGCCAGCCCCTTGAACGCTGCCTCGGCCTGCTGCTCAAGCAGCCCGGCTCGCCCCAGGTGCGCGGTTTGATCGAACGCATCCGCGATGAGGTCAAGGCCGGCCAACTGTTATCGGCCGCGCTGGAACAGGAGGGCGGCAGCTTCTCGCCGCTGTACCTGAGCATGGTGCGCGCCGGTGAGGCGGGCGGCGCGCTGGAACGCACCCTGCGCCAGCTCAGCGACTACCTGGAGCGCAGCCAGCGCCTGCGTGGCGAGGTGATCAACGCGCTGATCTACCCGGCATTCCTGGTGGTGGGCGTGTTGGCTTCGCTGGCGCTGTTGCTGGCGTACGTGGTGCCGCAATTCGTGCCGATTTTCCAGGACCTGGGCGTGCCGATCCCACTGATCACCGAAGTGATCCTGGGGCTTGGCGAGTTTCTCGGCGCCTATGGGCTGCTGGTGCTGGCCGGGTTGATCGCCCTGCTGTGGGCGGTGGTCATCGGCCTGCGCGACCCGCGCCGCCGCGAGCGCTGTGATCGCCGCGTGCTCGGCCTGCGCGTGCTCGGCCCGCTGCTGCAACGGGTCGAAGCGGCACGGCTGACGCGCACCCTGGGCACCTTGCTCAGCAATGGCGTGGCGCTGCTGCCGGCGCTGGTGATTGCCCGGCAGGTCTGCAGCAACCGAGCGCTGCAGGCGCAGGTGGCGATGGCCGCCGAATCGGTGAAAGCCGGTGGCAGCCTCGGCCAGGCGTTTGGCGGCCAACCCTTGCTGCCCGAACTGGCGCTGCAAATGATCGAGGTCGGTGAACAGGCCGGTGAACTGGACAGCATGCTGCTCAAGGTCGCCGATATTTTCGACGTCGAGGCCAAGCGCGGCATCGACCGATTGCTCGCCGCACTGGTGCCCACCCTGACCGTGGTCATGGCGGTGCTGGTGGCGGTGATCATGCTCGCGATCATGCTGCCGCTGATGAGCCTCACCAGCCATATATGAACTTCAAGGAGCTATAACGATGAATGCCCGACGCCGCCAAAGCGGTTTTACCCTGCTGGAAATGCTCGCCGTGATCGTGCTGCTGGGCATTGTCGCGACCATCGTGGTACGCCAGGTCGGCGGCAATGTGGACAAGGGCAAGTACGGCGCGGGCAAGGCCCAACTCGCCGGCTTGAGCATGAAGATCGACAGCTACGCGCTGGACGTTGGCTCGCCGCCCACCAGCCTGCAACAACTGGTGGACAAGCCCGCGACGGCCTCCGGTTGGGCCGGGCCCTACGCCAAGCCGTCGGAATTGAAAGACCCGTTCGGCCACGCGTTCGGCTATCGCTTTCCCGGTGAGCATGGCGCCTTTGACTTGATCTTCTACGGCCAGGACGGCCAACCCGGCGGCGAGGGCTACAGTGCCGACCTGGGCAATTGGGAATAAGCGGCCCATGGCCCAGCGTGGATTTACCCTGCTGGAAATGCTGGTGGTGATCCTGCTGATCAGCCTCGCTGCCGGCTTGCTCAGCGTCGGGCTGCGCCAGGGCCTGCAAGCGGCCAAGGAGCGTCGGGTGGTCGGGCAGATGGTCGAGGCGCTGCGCGCTACACGCGCCGGGGCGATTATCAGCGGCCAGGCGGCGCGTACCGAATTCGATCTGCCCAACCGTGCGTTCAGCGCGCCTGGCCGGCCACCGCTGCACTGGCCGCAAGCGCTGCAGCTGAGCATGCACACCGCCGAGCAGGCCGGCTCGGCGGTTGAGTTCTACCCTGACGGCAGTTCAACCGGCGGCAACCTGTTGTTGGCCAGCGGCACCCGGCGCTGGCGTATTGATATCGGCTGGCTGACCGGCAGCGTGCAGTCCAAGGCGTTGCCATGAAGCGCCAGGCTGGTTTCACCCTGCTCGAAATGCTCGCCGCCCTGACCCTGCTGGCGGTGTGCAGCAGCGTGTTGCTGGTCGCCTTCGGCCAGAGCGCGCGTTCCTTGGCGCAGGTGGCGCGCAGTGATCGGCTGGCCCATGCGGCGCTCACGGTGCTCGATCAGGAAACCGCCGGCCGCCTCGACAGCGGTGTGCGCCAGGGCGAACTGGATGGCATCCATTGGCAACTGACCGTCAGCCGCCAACAGCCGCAGCTGTATCGCCTCGAGCTGACCGTCAGCGAAGGCCCGCACCAGGCGCATTTCAGTACCTTGAAGGCGCGCCTGTGAAGCGCCGCGAGCAGGGCTTCACTTTGCTGGAAATCCTCGTGGTACTCAGCTTGCTCGCGGTGCTGCTGGTGCTGGTCGGCGGTGCCTTGCTGGGCGCCAATCGTGCGGTGACCAAGGCCCAGCTCTACACCGTCAGCCTGGACGAAATGCGTGCTGCCCAGCAGTTCCTGCGCACCGCCATCAGCGAGGCACTGCCCCTGGATGTGACGGAAGACGACAGCCAGGCCGAGGGCTTTTTCAGCGGCACGGCCGAGCGCCTGCAGTTTGTGTCGACCTTACCCGGTGTGCTCGGCGGCGGCATCCAGCGCTTTACCCTGCAGCGGGTCGACCAGGCCTTGCAGGTGCAGTTCGCACAGTTGGAATCCCACATCAACCCGGCCCGCGTTGAACCGCAGGTGCTGCTCAACCACGTCGAGCAGATGCAGTTCAGCTACCGCGGCCTGTCGCCCCTGGGCCAGCCGACCGGCTGGGTCGCTGAATGGCCCTGGCCGAGGCGCTTGCCGTATGCGGTGCGCATCGTGGCCAACGTCAACGGGCCGGTGCCGTGGGTCACCCAAGTGATCGCGCTGCGCCTGAACCTGTCCAGTGGGAGCCTGGAAGAATGAAGCGCCAGCGCGGTGCGGCGTTGCTGCTGGTGCTGTGGGTGCTGGCATTGCTCAGCGTGTTGCTCGGCGGCCTGGCCGGTTGGGTGCAGTTACAAAGTCGCCAGGCCCTGTGGCTCAAACAGCATACCCAGACGCAATTGGCGGCCCAGGCCGGCATCGCCATGGTGATGGCGCAGCAGCATTGGGTGGCCGATGGGCGCGCTATGGCGCTGGGTTTTGACGATGCGCGGCTGCAGGTGAGGCTGCGCAGCGAGCGCGGCAAGTTGTACCTGATCAACGCCTCGGCCGATGACCTCACGCGCCTGGCCCTGGCCTGCGGCGCCACGCCGGCCCAGGCGCAGCAATGGGTCAAGGCGCTCGAGGCCCGGCGCCGCCAGGGCCTGGCGCCATTTCGGGTGCTCGAAGAAGTGCGCCAGCTGCCGGGCATGACCCAGGCGCTCTACAGCCAATTGCTGCCCGAAATCACCTTGTGGAGCGACCTGGATCGACCCGATCCGGCGTTCGCCAGCCCCTTGATGCGCAAGGCGCTCAACCTGCCAAGCCGCAATGCCGAGGGCGCCGACCCCGGCCAGGTCGTGGAAATCGACAGCCGCGCCGAGCGCCCCGGCGGTTACCAGGCGCGCGTGCGCATTACCGTTTCACTGAGCCCAGCGGAGGACAGCGCACAGCCCTATCGGGTGCTGCGGTGGCAAGAATGAATCGACTCGAACCTATCGCCCGCCATTGGCGCGGCAGCCTGGCCCAACAGGCCTGGCGCCTGTGGCTCACGGAGTTGCGCGGCTGTGTGCCGGGCTGGCTGGCACTCAAGGAACCGCCGGAGCGCATCCATCACTGGCCGCTGAGCGCGCCGCTCGAACTGGGCCAAGCGCGCCAAGTGCTGATGCTCGGCCCTGACGACGTGCTGCGCCAAACCGTGCACCTGCCCCTGGCCGCGGCGCGCAACCTGGCCAATGTGGTGGGGTATGAACTGGACCGCTATACCCCGTTCGATGCCGAGCAGGTGTACTTCGTCGTGCGCCAGGAACAGCGCACCGCTACGCACCTTGAGGTGACGCTGGTAGCGATCCTGCGCGAACGCCTGGACCAGATTCTCGCCGACTGCGCCACCCTGGGCCTGCGGCCTCATCGGGTGGATGTGGCAGGCATGGGCATCGACTTGTTGCCCGCCAGCCTGCGCCCGCGTCAACACCCATCGGGCATGGGCTTGCAACGCAGCCTGCCGTGGCTGTGCGGCGCCTTGCTGATCGCGGCGATGCTGCTGTGGCTCAACGACCGCCAGCGCGTCCTCGATGCCATGCAGCACAGCGTCCAGCAACAAAAAGCCCAGGTGGCCCAGGTGCATGCCCTGCGCCAGCAACTGCTCAATACCCAGGGCGCGGCGCAGTACCTTACGCGCCGCAAACTGGCACAGCCGCCCTTGGCCGGGCTGCTGAATGACTTGACCCGCTGCCTGCCGACCGACACCTGGCTCGAGCAATTGGACGTCAAGGACGGTGAGATTTCCATCGCCGGTCAAAGTGCCAAGGCCAGCGGCCTGATTACCCGGATCAAAGGCTGCCACCGTTTGGAAAACGCCCAGTTCGAAGGGGTGATTCAACCCGATGCGCGCACCGGCAAGGATCAGTTTGCCCTGCGTGCCCACTTGCGCCAGGAGGCTGCCGATGCGCCGACCCCTCACACCCCGTGAACGTCGTGGGGCCGCCTTGCTGGTGCTGGCCGCCGTGCTGGGCGCGGCCTATTGGCTGCTGATCGACAGCTGGTTCGCCGGGCCGCTGCGCAGTATGGGCGCCCACGCCGAACAGTTGCGCGAACAACAGCAACGCTATGCCAGCCTGTTGCGCCAGGGCGATGCGCTGCGCCAGCAGCTGGAGCAGGCACGGCAGGACCCGGCCAGCAGCGCCAGCCTGTTGCCGGGGGATGACCCCGACGTGGTCGCCGCCGACCTGATGCAGCGCCTCGCCGACCTCATCGCCAGCCAGGCCAGTCGTGGCGGCGGTTGCAGCCTGACCCAGCGCAAACCCATCACTGCCGGGCAGGACGCTGGCGAGCCGTATCGACAGGTCAAGGTCAGCCTGACCCTTGAGTGCGCCATCGAACCGTTGACCGCTATCCTGCATGCGCTGGAGTATCAGCCGCCGTATCTGTTCGTCGATGAGCTGCGCATCCGGCGCAGTCGCGAAGCGCCCGCCCGTGGCGGCGCGGGCAAGTTGGTGGTCAACCTGCTGGTGCGCGGCTACTTGCAACCGGCGCGGGTGGCGCCATGAACGGCACACTGCGCCCCCTGGAATGGGGCTTGCTCGGCCTGGCCGGGTTACTGGGACTGTTGATGGCGGTGATCCTCAGCAGCATCGGCGATGAACCGCAGTGGTTGCCCGAGGAGCCTGCGCCGGCGCAGCCCGCCGTCAACTTGCAGGCGCCGCCGACGGTGGCCCTGGCCGACCTCGCCGGTACCTGGCAAGCGCCGCTGTTCAGCCCGGATCGCAGCCCTGACCGTGTGGCGGGCAGGACGCGGGTCACCAGCCTGTCGAACCTGAGCCTCAGCGGCATCATGATCACCGGCAATCTGCAAATGGCCATGCTTAAACAAGCCGACGGCCCACCCCTGACGGTGCGCCTGGGCCAGAGCCTGCCCAACGGCTGGCGCCTGGAACACCTCACCCCGCAATCGGCGCGCTTCGCCCTGGACGGACGCACCCAGACCCTGAGCCTGTACGGCAAGCGGCTGCCCTCGATTTCTCCTTCTCGCGAGCCACTCCCTTGATTGATATGCGCACCCCGTTGTTTTGCCTGGCCACCACCGTCGCCCTCGGCGGCTGCGGTGCGTTGCCCGACCGCCTCGACCCGGATAAAGAACTGCTCCACGAAGCCCTGCAGGGCACCGGTTCGCAACGCCCGCCCAGCGAGGCGCCCGTGCTGCAAAGCTCCCAGCCCGAGGCGAAATCACCCGCGCCGCGCCAGTTGATTCGCGGCAACCAGCAGTTCCTGCGCGCGCCTGCATCAACGCCTGCGGTGAAGGAGGCGGGCGGCGACATCGTGTTCAACTTTCAGGACCAGCCCATCGAAGCGGTGATCAACAGCGTAATGGGCGACCTGCTGCACGAAAACTACAGCATCGCCCAAGGCGTGAAGGGCAACGTCAGCTTCTCCACCTCCAGGCCGGTGGATAAGCAGCAGGCGCTGTCGATCCTCGAAACCCTGTTGTCCTGGACCGATAACGCCATGATCCGCCAGGGCAACCGCTATGTAATCCTACCGGCCAATCAGGCGGTGGCCGGCAAGCTGGTGCCGCAGATGCGCGTGGCGCAGCCCGCCAGCGGCCTCTCGGCACGCCTGTTCTCGCTGCGCTATATCTCCGCCACCGAGATGCAGAAACTGCTCAAGCCCTTCGCCCGGGATAACGCTTTCCTGCTGGTGGACCCGGCGCGCAATGTGCTGAGCCTGGCCGGCACCCCGGAAGAACTGGCCAACTACCAGGACACCATCGACACCTTCGATGTGGACTGGCTCAAGGGCATGTCGGTGGGCGTGTTCGGCCTGCAACGCGCCTCGGTGGCCGAGCTGATGCCCGAGCTGCAAGCCATGTTCGGCGCCGACAGCGGCACGCCCCTGGCGGGCATGCTGCGGTTCTTGCCGGTGGAGCGCACCAACTCGGTGGTGGCGATTTCTTCCCAGCCCCAGTATCTCAGCGAAGTGGGTGACTGGATTCGCACCATCGACGAGGGCGGCGGCAATGAGCCGCAGATGTACGTGTACGACGTGCGCAACATGAAGGCCGCGGACCTGGCCAGGTACCTGCGGCAGATTTACGGCAATGGCGCGATCAAGGACGACACCCCGGCCAAGGTCGCGCCGGGGTTGCGCACCACCACGCTGTCCTCGTCCACCAGCGCAGGGCTGCAGGCCAACACCCCCGCGCCCGCCGCCGAGGAACCCACGCAGGAGAGCAGCGAGGAGACTCCGGCGCCGCCCATCAGCGACCTCGAAACAGGCACCCGCATCACCGCGCAAAAAAGCAGCAACCAACTGCTGGTGCGCACGCGTCCGGCGCAATGGAAAGAAATCGAAGCGGCGATCAAGCGCCTCGACAACCCACCGCTCCAAGTGCAGATCGAAACGCGCATTCTCGAAGTCAAACTGACCGGCGAACTCGACCTTGGCGTGCAGTGGTACCTCGGCCGCCTGGCCGGCAACTCCACCAGCACCACGGTGGCCAACGCCTCCGGCAGCCAAGGCGCATTGGGCGGTGGCGGGGCAGGGCTGGGGGCGGCGGATTCGTTGTTCTATTCCTTCGTCAGCTCCAACCTGCAAGTGGCCCTGCACGCCCTGGAAACCAACGGCCGCACCCAGGTGCTGTCGGCGCCGTCGCTGGTGGTGATGAACAACCAGCCGGCGCAGATTCAGGTGGGGGACAACATTCCCATCAGCCAGACCACCGTCAACACAGGCGACGCCGATACCACCTTGAGCAGCGTCGAATACGTGCAGACCGGCGTGATCCTCGACGTGGTGCCGCGCATCAATCCGGGCGGGCTGGTGTACATGGATATCCAGCAGCAGGTCAGCGATGCACAGAGCGCGGGCAGCGACAGTGAAACGCCGGTCAATCCACGGATTTCCACGCGCTCAGTGTCGACCCAGGTCGCGGTGCAAAGCGGGCAGACCGTGTTGTTGGGTGGGCTGATCAAGCAGGACAACGCCGAGAGCGTCAGCGCCGTGCCGTACCTGGGCAAGATCCCCGGCCTGCGCTGGTTGTTTGGCAACACCAGCAAATCCAAGGACCGCACCGAGTTGATCGTGCTGATTACCCCAAGGGTGATTACCAGCAGCAGCCAGGCACGGCAGGTGACGGATGATTACCGCCAGCAGATGCAGCTGTTGCGGCCCCTGTAGGAGCGAGCCCTCCCACATCTGGAATTTTGATCGTTCCCACGCTCTGCGTGGTAACGCCTCCCGGGACGCTCCGCGTCCAGCTTCCGGCCGATGCTGCTGCGTACAGGTGACGCAGAGCGTCACGAGCTGCATTCCCACGCGGGAGCGTGGGAACGATTTTCGAACGCCGTACCAATGTGGCTGAGACATTATTTATATGAATAAAGACATTTATAAATAATGAAATTAACAAATATTAGCTTATGCCCAAATAGCATTGTATTTTTAAAATCCATTCCGTTATGTTTGGTCTCAACAGCCTACCCCAGACCCCGGATGGTACCCAGCGTGATTCAGATTCTGCGCACCTGACCGGGTAATCCCCGGCAGCAGAATCGTTGGAACGGAGTTCAACGTATGTTGCCCCTTCAAGCCCCTCGCTCGCCCCACACCTAATTCAAACCGCACCCACCCTTTGAACACCGGCCATGCCGCGTCTGACGCGTGCCTGCCCGACCCTGCGATTTGAAAAACCGGGATCAGCGATGAAGCATGTTCTACCCCCCACCGCAGCCTTGACTTTTTCCCTGCTGGCCGCCGCGGCCCAGGCCCAGGGCGACAGCACCCTGTCCACCGTGGTCGTCACCGGTAACCGTGGCGCCGAGCAACGCACGGTCACCAGCAGCCCGGTGCCTATCGATGTGGTCAGCGCCAAACAACTGCAAAGCACCGGTAAACCCGGTTTGATGGAAGCGCTCAGTGCGGTGATTCCATCGCTGACACTCCCGGAAAAAACCGGCTGGGACGCCAGCGGCATTGCCCGCGCGCCCAACTTGCGTGGCTTGAGCGCCGCCGAGGTGCTGGTACTGGTCAATGGCAAGCGGCGTCATACCAGCGCGACCCTGAACATCAACGGCATCAACACCGGCGCCGCACCGGCCGACCTGGACCTGATCCCCATCAGCGCCATCGACCATGTGGAAGTGCTGCGCGACGGCGCCGCCGCCCAGTACGGTTCCGACGCCATCGCCGGGGTGATCAATGTGATCCTCAAGGCCGACACCAGCGGCACCTCGGTGACCAACGCCGGCCTTGGCTATGACGGCAAGAAGCAGACCGTGCAGCAAAGCCTCAACAAAGGCTTTGAAATCGGCGACGGCGGCATCGTGCAACTGGCCCTGGATGCGCGCAGCCAGAATGACGACAACAAGGCCAGCGCCAACGGCTACACCTACGAACAAGCCTACGGCCTGGCCGGCAAGTCCACCTACGGCGGCTACGGCACGCCCAAGACCAACCTGCTGACCCTGGGCTACAACGCCGAACTGCCGATCGACGACAGCCTGAGCCTGTACTCCTTCACCACTTACTCACGGCGCAAGGCCGAGCAGGGCCAGAACTTTCGCCTGCCGACCATCACCAACACCATCACCACCGGGCCCAACGGTTATCCGGCCGGCTACACGCCCACCTGGTACATCGACGAAGACGATTTCCAGGCCGCCTTCGGCGGCAAAGGCACCGTGGGCGAGTGGGACTGGGACCTGTCCACCACCTACGGGCGCAACGAAGCGGAGCAGGGCACCACCCATAACCAGAACCCGTCCCTGGGCGAGGCCACGCCGAACAGCTTCACCTCCGGCACCTGGATTTCTACCGAGCTGACCACCAACCTGGACGTCAAGCGCGGCTTCGATATCGGCCTGCAAAAGCCGCTGGACCTGTCCTATGGCCTCGAGCACCGACGCGACACCTATGAGGTGCAAGCCGGTGACTACGCGTCCTATGCCAACGGCGGCTACTGCGTGGCACCGGGCAATTGCGCGTCGTCCGGGGCCCAGGTCACTAACGGCATTTCCCCGGACGAAGAAAGCACCGCCTCGCGCAACAGCGTCGCCGGTTACGTGGATGCGGGCTTCAACCCGCTGCCGGACTGGTACGTGGGCACCGCCGTGCGCTATGAGCATTACAACCAGGGCGTGGGCGCTACTCGCAGCGGCAAACTGACCACGCGTTATGACTTCACGCCGCAATTCGCGGTGCGTGCCACGGTGAGCAATGGCTTTCGTGCGCCGTCCCTGGCCAACAGCCTGTTCAGTGCACGCTCGACCACCTATGGCGTGGTCGACGGGGTGTACCAGTCGATCAACTACGGCGTATTGCCAGTCGGTTCGGCGGCGGCCAAGGCGTTGGGCGCCGAGGACCTCAAGCCCGAACGCTCCACCAACTTCAGCCTCGGTTTCACCCTCACCCCTACCGACCGCCTGAGCTTCACCGCCGATGCCTACGTGATCAACCTGCGCGACCGCATCACCCTCACGGGCACCTTGCTCGGGCCGGAAGTTACCCAGGTGCTGCAGAACAACGGCGTCAACTCCACCTCTGGCGGCCAGTACTTCATCAACGGTGCCGACACCCGCACCAAGGGCCTGGACCTGGTCAGCAGCTACAACCACGACCTGGGCGCGTTCGGTGCCGTGAAGTGGACGGCCGCGTTCAACTGGAACCAGACCAAGATCCTCAATTACAAAGAATCGACCACTATCCTCGGCACCTCCTACGAGCTGATGGACCGCGAGGCGCGCAACCTGATCACCGACGTGCAACCCAACACCAAGCTGATCCTCGGCGGTGACTGGAGCATCGGGCGCGTGAACCTCAACCTGGCCCTGACGCGCTACGGCGCCTACAAGGAAGTCAACGCATCGGCCAATCGCGACCTGGACCGCGTCTACAGCGCCAAATGGATCACCGACCTCGACCTTGGCTACAACCTCACCAAAGACCTCAACCTGGCCATCGGCGCCAAGAACCTCTTCGACATTTACCCCAAGAAACAAGGCGTGCCGAGCAGCACCATGCTCGCCAGCTACGGCACCTATTCGCCCTATGGTTTTACCGGCGGGTACTACTACACCCGGCTGACTTATGCCTTCTGAGGCCTGCGAGGAATAGAACATGCCCATTGTCGCCAAACCCTACGACCTGATCGATGAGGTCAACCATTACCCGATCCGCACGCGCCGCGCCTCCACGCCGATCAAGGCCCTGCAGGTGGTGCCGGCCCGGCATCCGTGGCGCTGGGCTGGGTCGATCTTCGCCGCGCTGGTGCTGCTCGCCATCGTGCACTCCCTGGCCACCAACCCGCGTTGGGAGTGGGGCGTGTTCGGCCAGTGGTTCTTCTCGCCGTCGGTGCTGCGCGGCCTGGGGCAGACCCTGTTGCTGACGCTGCTGAGCACGCTGTTCAGCGTCATTCTCGGCACCGCGCTGGCCCTGGCGCGATTGTCGGGCTCGCCGCTGCTGGCGGCGTTGGCCTGGGGTTATATCTGGTTCTTCCGCTCGATGCCGGCGCTGCTGGTGCTGATCATCCTCTACAACTTTGCCTACCTGTACGACCACATCGTGATCGGTGTGCCGTTCACCGAGCAGGTGTTCGCGCAATGGTCCACCGTGGATGTGCTCAGCCAGTTCACCGTGGCGGTGCTGGGCTTGAGCCTGATGCAGGCGGCGTACGCGGCGGAGATCATCCGCGGCGGCTTGATCGGGGTGGATGCCGGCCAGCATGAAGCCGCAGCGGCATTGGGGCTGCCGGCCTCGCGGCGGATTTTCCGGATCATTTTGCCCCAGGCCTTGCGCTCGATTCTGCCGTCGGGTTTCAACGAAATCATCGGCCTGGTCAAGGGCACGTCCATTGTCTACGTGCTGGCCCTGCCGGAGCTGTTCTACACCGTGCAGGTCATCTACAACCGTACCCAGGCGGTGATCCCGCTGCTGATCGTGGCCACGGTGTGGTACCTGATCATCACCACGGTGCTGACCAGCGCCCAATATTACGTCGAGCGCCATTTCGCCCGTGGCACCGCGCGCGTGCTGCCGCCGACACCGCTGCAACGCCTGCGCCATTGGCTCAAGGAGACATCCCATGGCTGAAGCACGCGCAGGGCGCATCCAGATCCAGGGCGTGGGCAAGCGTTTCGGCAACCAGCAGGTGCTCGATAACATCGACCTGACGATCGATCCGGGCAAAGTCACGGTGATCCTCGGGCCGTCCGGCTCGGGCAAATCCACCTTGCTGCGCACCATCAATCACCTGGAAAAGATCGACAGCGGGCATATCACCATCGACGGCGAGTACGTCGGCTATCGGCGCAAGGGTGACCTGCTCTACGAGCTCAAAGAGCGCGAAATTCTCAAGCGGCGCATCGACGTGGGCTTCGTGTTCCAGAACTTCAACCTGTTCCCGCACCTCACCGCCTGGGAAAACGTTGCCGAAGCGCCGTTGGCCCACAAACGCTGGAGCAGGGCCGAAGCCCAGGGCAAAGCTGCCGAACTGCTGACCAAGGTCGGCCTGGCGGACAAACTCGACGCCTACCCGCGCCAGCTCTCCGGCGGCCAGCAACAGCGCGTCGCCATTGCGCGTGCCCTGGCGCTGGACCCCAAGGTGTTGTTGTTCGATGAACCCACCTCGGCCCTCGACCCGGAACTGGTGGGCGAAGTGCTCGACGTGATCAAGGGCCTGACGCGATTGGGCGTGACCCTGGTGATCGTCACCCACGAAATCGGCTTTGCCCGCGAGGTGGCCGACCATGTGGTGTTTCTCTGCGACGGCCAGTTGATCGAAGAAGGCCCGCCCGAACAGATCTTGCGCCAACCCCGACATCCCCGCACCCAGGCCTTTCTCGGCAAGGTGCTTTAGTTCAAGGAGTGACTGCCCATGTTTAACCATCCCCTGCGCTTGGCCGTGCTGGCGCTTGCCGTCGGCACCGCACAACACGCGCTCGCTGTGCAGCAGGTCGACCTCAGCCCCGACCGCCCGCGAATTCATGCGCCACGTAACGAGGCGGCCATCGCGCAAATCCCGCCGGGCTTCAAGTTCGCCCAGGCGGGCAAGTTCACCGTGGCCGTGTCCGGTGTGGCCGGGCCGCCATTGGCGCTGCTGGCCAGCGATGACAAGACCACCATCGGCAGCGAAGCCGACACCGCGCAGTTGGTCGCCGACAGCCTCGGCCTGCAACTGAACGTTGTGCAGACCAGTTGGGAGGACTGGCCCCTGGGCGTCAGCTCGGGCAAGTACGACGCGGTGATCAGCAACGTCACCGTGACCGAGGCGCGCAAGAAGCGCTTTGACTTCGCCACCTATCGACAGGATGTGCTCGGGTTTTACGTCAAGAGCACCAGCCCGATCAGCGAGATCAAACAGGCCGCCGACATTGCCGGGCTGAAGATCATCGTCGGCTCCGGGACCAATCAGGAAAAGGTCTTGCTGGCGTGGAACGAGGCCAATGAAAAGGCCGGCCTCAAGCCTGCGCTGTTGCAGTACTTCGACGACCAGGCCGCCGCGCAGCTGGCGGTGCAGTCGGGGCGCAGCGATGCGTTGTTCGGGCCCAACTCGGTGTACGCCTATTCGGCGGCGATCACCGGCGGTATCAAGCGCGTCGGCACCGTCAACGGCGGCTGGCCGTTGCAGGCGGATATCGCCGTGACCACGCGCAAGGACAACGGCCTGGTCAAGCCGATCCACACCGCCCTGGAAGGTGCGATTGCCGGAGGGCAATACGCGCAGGTGCTGCAGCGCTGGGGGCTGGATGTGGAGCGCGTGGATAAATCGCTGATCAACCCACCGGGCCTGCCGGATTAGGAGTCGCGAACATGACACTGACACGACGTGAAGCGCTGTCCAGCATCGCCGCAGTCGGCGGCGAAAAGGCGGTCAAGGATGCGCTGGCCGCATTGGGCCTGGGGCCGTCTTCACACCGGCGGCCGCAACCGCTGAAACTCAAGGATGGCCTGGGCCAGGGCACCCGCGTGCTGGTGCTGGGCGCCGGGATTGCCGGGCTGGTCACTGCGCTGGAACTGAACCGGGCCGGGTTCACCGTGCAGGTGCTGGAGGCGCGCGACCGCGTGGGTGGGCGCACTTGGACCCTGCGCAACGGCGACCGCGTGGACTACAAGGATGGCCGCTCGCAAACTGTGGCGTTCGATCCGGGCCAGTATTTCAACGCCGGCCCTGCGCGTATTCCCAGCCAGCATCGCACGATCCTCGACTATTGCAGCGAATTGGGCGTGCCCCTGGAAGTGCTGGTCAACAGCAGCCATGGCGCCCAGGTGCGGCCCGACTTGCAGCAACCGGCGTTCACCGTCGGCCAGGCGGTCAACGATGCACGCGGGCATCTGTCCGGCTTGCTCGCCAAGGCAGTGCAGCGCGATGCGCTCGACGATGTCTTGACCCTTGATGAACGCACGCGGTTGCTCGCGTTCCTGCAGGTGTATGGCGACCTTTCCCAAGCGCTGGCGTACGAGGGCAGTTTGCGTTCCGGCCACCTGGAATCGCCTGCGCATCCCGGCGCACTGCCGGCCAGCGCGCGGCCGCTCGACCTTGAGCGCCTGCTGCATCCAGAGCTGTGGGGCGCGCTGCTGCACACCGAATTCCCGGAGTTTTCGGCAACCATGTTCCAGCCGGTGGGCGGCATGGACCGGATCACCGAGGCGTTCTACCGGCGCGTGCGCGAGCAGGTGCAGCTGGGCGCACAGGTACGGCAGATTCGCCAGTTGGAAGACGGCGTCGCGGTGACCTATCACGACCAGCACAGCGGCCGTGAACAGGTGGTGCGCGCCGATTACCTGGTCTGCACCTTGCCGCTGCCGTTGTTGGCCAAACTCGACACCGACTTCAGCGACCCGATCAAGGCGGCCTTGCTCAGCACCCGCAGCGACCAGGCAACCAAAGTGGCGTGGCAATCGCCGCGCTTCTGGGAAACCGATTACCGCACTTATGGCGGCCTGTCCTGGGTCGAACACCCGGCGCGCTTGCTGTGGTACCCGAGCAACGACCTCAATACCCGCGAAGGCGTGCTGGTGGCCGGTTACGTCACCGGGGAGGACGCCGACGTGTTCGGCGCGCAGTCGTTCGACGCGCAATACGCCACCTCCCGGCACTCCGTGGAGTTGCTGCACCCCGGTTATTCCAGGCACCTGCGCCATCCGTTGGCGGTGTCCTGGGAGCAGATCCCCTACAGCGAAGGCCCGTGGCTGCAACGCGAACACTTCCCGGCCGATGCCAGCGCGCTGCTGGAACAGGCCCACGGCCGCGTGTACTTCGCCGGCGACGGCCTGGTGCAAAGCGGCGTGGGCATCTGGCAGGAATCGGCGGCCAATTCGGCGCGGCATGTGGTTGCGCAACTGGCCGAGCGCGTGACGCAACAGCGCCAGATCACGGCATTGGCGGCGTCATGAGACTGCGCTGTCGTGGCGAGGGAGCTTGCTCCCGCTGGACTGCGTAGCGGTCCCAATCGTGTTGAGCTGGGAGCTAGGTGACCGCCATCCCGGCCCAGCGGGAGCAAGCTCCCTCGCCACAAAGGGTATGGGGCAGCCTTCGAGATTTGTGTAAACCTTCAATCAAGGAGCAACACCATGAGCGACAGTATCCAACGCACCAGCGTCGGCGATTTCCCCATCTCGCAAACCGTGACCGTACCGGCCTCGGCCAGCCTGATCTTCGTCAGCGGCACCTTGCCGGACCTGGCCGAGCCGAACGTCCCTGGGGTTTACGGCAACACCGAAGTGCAGACGGTTTCGGTGTTCAACAAACTGCGCAAAATCCTTCAGCAGCAGGACCTGGACCTGGGCGATATCGTGCAGTTGCGGGTGTTTCTGGTCGGCGCTGCTGAAACCGACGGCAAGCTGGATTTCGCCGGGCTGCAGCGCGGTTACACGCAATTCTTCGGCACCCCCGAACAACCGAACAAACCGGCGCGCACCGCTTTGCAGGTGGTGGCGCTGCCCCTGCCGGGGGCGTTGGTGGAAGTGGAGGCGGTGGCGGCCAGGGCCGGGTGATGTCAGTCACTGCGCGGCGTCGAGGCGTTCCTGGGTAGAACGGTCGATCAACGCGCGCAGCGCCTCGAATAATGGCGCCGCATCCGTATGTTTCTTGCCGTATGCCAGGTTGAAAGCGTAATCGAAATCCGGCGGGTTGAGGCCCTGGGTGTGCTGCAGCAGGGTCTCCAGCTTGTCCATCGCCTTGACGGCTTTGGCTTCCGGCGACAGCGCGTTCTCGTAGTCATCCCACAGCGCCAGGATCTGGCTTTTCAGCGGCTCATCCAGGGCTTGGGTCAACTGCAGCAGGTCGCGCCGCTCCTGCTCGCCCTTGTTGGGAAACGCCGCCTGGCTGACTGCTGGAATGTCACCGTTAATGGCTTCGCCCAAGTCATGGATCACGCACATCTTGAGGATTTTAAGCAGGTCCAGGCCGGGCAGTTGATCGGCGAACACCATCGCCATCAGGCACAGGCGCCAACTGTGTTCAGCGGTACTTTCCGTGCGTCCCGAAGCGGTGTGGGCGCTTCTGAGCACGTCCTTGAGCTTCTCGGCTTCGCGCAGAAAGTCGAGGCGGCCGTTGATTGTTTCCATGTCCATGATGCTGCCCAGCAAGGTCGGTTGTGCAGGTAAGCCTAGGTGCGGGAGCGCAGATCGTCCACGCATAAAGTATGCGCGGTGGGCTTCAGAGTGTTTCGACCAGGCGTGCTGCGCTGCCATCGCTCAGGGTCATACGTGTCCAGCGACACAGGCTTGGGCGTATGGGCACCAGGTTGGAATCGTTGCTTCCCGTGGTGAACTCAAGGGCCCGTGGTGCCTGGGTTTCGCGCCAGCCGGTGTGCTCCAGGCTGGCTTCGATCAACTGGATTTCCGGCGTTGCGAAGCGCCACAGCGACTGGCCAATAAGGTCGGCGAGCGGGCTGCCGAATTGGCGGGCGCGGGAGGGCGAGCACGCAAGCAGGCGGTGAGTCAGGTCGCACACAAGGTGCATGGCTTGCGAACTCTCACTGACCAGCCGGGCCAATGCCTGATCGGCGGCTGCATCGAGCCGGGCTGCCAACAACTGCTCAAGCTGCTGGTGCGCAGTCGGATCCATCGCTTGTACGCCACTTTCCCAGCGCGAAATAGTCGATTGCGTGACGTTGAACAATTGCGCCGCATAACTTTGCTTGATGCGATGCAGCAAACGCCATCGCCGCAGCGCAACGCCGGGCAAGGCAGGCTTGAGCACGGAGTGAGGCATCTGTGGTTCCTGACATAGGCGGTAGAGATGATGAGTGTGATGAGTAGGGGGCGGTTGTGCAAATTGAGGGAACCAGGTCACCTGAACAAGCTTGCCGTCACTCCTTAACTCCTGATGGGGAGGAAAAAGGGTAAAGATGCATCGGCGCAGGTTGATGTCGGATATTTCGCCATTTACAGAAAGGCGTTTCCCGATCTCGTTTGCCGTCTTGTGATTACTTCGCCGGTTCAGGAACAGTGCGCCCCATGTCACTCCTGACGCACATGAGGATAAGAAGTCAGCATGGCCGTTGATATGTGTTTGAAAATGAGCGACATCAAAGGTAAATCACGGGCTACGCGCACCGTGATGAAATTGATGCCACTCAGTGGCAAATTCCTCAGCCCATCCAGGCAAAATGATTCCTGGATCTTTGGAGAAACTCTATGAAACGTTCAGACAGTCGATCGTTCTGGTGCATCACAGCGGTTCTGATCGTTGTTGTAGGGCTTTTAGGCTATCAAATAGTTGATGGTTTAATTCGCGGTGTGATTGTGGCTTTCAGCCGCGTAGGGCCTTCGAGCACTTACACGCTTTTGGAGCAACCAAAGCAATATTGGATGACCTTGGGCTGGCTCGCTATTGTTGAAGCTTTTCTGATTGCTATGACTCTTGGTGTTGCATGGATCTCCAGCGCAATATCTAAAAATGAAAAAGCCAAGGGAGGCTAATTGCTAGGACTTCCGGCATCCTTGAGCGTCCAGGTCGCTAACATCAACGCAGCTGCGCAGTGTTACCGAAAAATTGTTTATTGGATGACTTCCTCGTAGATACCAATTGCCAGCGTCTTTACGTTCCCAGACACTGCGCTACCGGTAAGACCTAACGCTGCGGCTAGCGACTCTCGTATATTGTTGGCGGTAGCCAGTTGCATATTTGTGGCGCTGATTCGCTTTGGAAGCACCCTGTTGGCTTGTTTTATTTTGAGCAGCTTTAGCGTTAGGCGGGGATCTTGGAGCCTGAGCAGCTCATTATTCAGCCTCGCCCTTTCCTGTCGGTTCAGGCCTTTCAGCACTTGAATGAGTGGTTTGCCAGTAACTCTTGTTGTTGTGTTGACTGTTTTTATTACGGTTGAGGCTGAGGTGACGACGCCGAGCAACGCAATGGTATCTAACGTTGCGGACACGGCTTGAAACCAAGCTTCGTTATCCAGTCGATCAAGATGCTCAGGAGCTAGTGCTTCAACGCTCGTTCGACCTAGGCCGATAAAACATTGCGCGCCGCTTGCGAGTAGAGCTGCCTGACCAATAAATGTGATCACCGCGCTGGCCCCTGCAGTAAACGGCATTAGCGCAACACCACTTGTAATTACCACCCAACTGAGCAGCGCCCCAGCGCATGTCACCGCGGTATTCAGCGCCTCTGCCACCAACCTCGACTCCCGCGGCTCATGCTCCAGCATTCGCTTGAACTCCACTGGCCCCACATATCGAGGCGCCTCACGCAGCACCACCTTGATCGGCCGCAAACTGCAAATCGCTTGAAACTCGCGCAGTATCACCACGTTGAACGTGTCATCGATATACACCACCCCCGCACCCATCAGGGCCGGGTCGCTGTCGATGGCAAAGAACAACCGACGTAGGTCGATACTGCTTTCGATCCGTTGGCGGGTTGTACGGTGGGTTGAGGGGAATCCATCCTTGAACAGACTGGCCGTCATTCCTTAACTCCTGATTGTGGGAGTCGAAAGGGTAAAGATGCGTTGGCGCAAATTAATGTCGGATGTTTCGCCATCTACGGACAGGCGCTTCCCAATCCCGCTTTGCCGTCTTGTGAGTACGCCGCTGGTTCAGGAACAGTGCGCCCCACGTCACTCCCGGCGCACATCAGGACAAGGAGCCAACATGGCCGTTGATATGTTTTTGAAACTGGGCGACATCAAGGGTGAGTCACGCGACCAGGCGCATCGCGATGAAATTGATATCTTCGAATGGGCATGGGGATTGTCGCAGACGGGTTCGATGCACGCCGGTACTGGAGGGGGAGCAGGCAAGGCGGATTTCGCTAATCTGAACCTGACAAAACCGCTGGATAAGTCCAGCCCAAATCTCATGATGGCTTGTGCCAGTGGCAAGCATTATCCCGAGGCCAGGCTGGTAGTACGCAAGGCAGGAGGGGCCAGCCCGGTGGAGTATCTGGTGATCACTCTCAAGGAAGTCATGGTGGTGTCCTACAGCACCAGCGCGGAACGGGCCGGCGATGTGTTGTACAACCGCATCGCCTTGAACTTCGCAACTGTCGATGTGAGCTACCAGCCGCAGAAGGCCGATGGCGCCAAGGAGGGTGGGCCGGTGAAGTTCGGCTGGAATATCCGGCAGAACGTCAAAGCCTGAACATCGCCTGTCGAATTTGATCGTTCCCGCGCTTTGAACTGACCACCTATTCCTGCAACTGCAACGCCTGCTGTTTAAGCCTGCGCTTTTGCTCGAATGGCAACGTTTCATTATCCCCATACGGCGCGCTGTACCAGTTGCCGTAAGTCGGATTGGGCAGCAGAAACCAGCGCTGCCCCAGCCAGTTCACATAGGGCGCCACTGCCTTGCGTTGGGCCGCCAGCGTGTTGTGCTCGGCCTGTACGAAATCCCCCAGGGAATCGCCGGCCATCAGCAGCACGCGCGCGTGGCTGGCGACCCATTGGCGCCGGCAGGTCTTGCCGTAGCCGGCGCTTTCGCAATGGCCGATGGGGGTGCTGGCTGCCAGGATCTGTTCGTCGCGCTCGATCGGGAAACCACGCAAGCGCAGGTTTCTCGCTGTGGCCGCCACCTGGCTGTGTTCGCGGTTGGTGAGGTAATAGACCTTGATGCCTTTTTGCCGAGCCGCCCGCAGGAACGCCACCGAACCAGGCAGCGCCTTGGCCTTGGCTTGATCGACCCAGGTGTTCCAGCGGTCATAGGAATAGACCTGGTTATGGATAATGTCACGGGCATTGAGCGGCACGTTGTCCAGCAGGGTTTCGTCGATATCGACCACCACGGCCGGGGGCAATCCTTTCAAATCCCGGGCACGCAAGGGCAGGGCGTCCCAGGTAGGATCGGCCAGCGCTGCATCGAGTTGGCGGGTCGCATTGGCGAACAGCTGGCGGTAGATCAGCTCGTGCTCGATGGAGGTCTGGGTCCAGAGCACGGCGTCGAGTTGGTCGTTGGCCGGTGGGGTTTGCTGGCAACCGGTGAGGGCAATGGATAAAAGGCAGGCGCTGGCGAAAATCAGGTTGCGCATTGAAAGGCTCTCAGCGATGGGTAGGCTCAATCATAAGCGCTACCCATCGGCCTTGCGATCAATCCAATGGGTCTTGATGCCCTTGGCCCACGCCACCGTATAGAAACAGCTGAGCAGCACGATGCCCCATTGCTCGGCATTGATCGACGACCAGAACCAGAACGGCTGGCCGGCCATGCCGAACAGGCAGGCGTAGCGGCGAACGTGCAGGCGTTTGCTTTGGCTGAACCAGATAGCGACGACGCCGAGGGCGGCGATCATGATTTGCGCGATCAAAGCTGTCTCCTTGATCAAGGTGAGAGGGCACGGGCCTCTCCCACCTATTAAACGGCAGTGTGTCGCCGAAGGGCTATTTGTCCTCGCGCGCATCCATGGTTTTTTGATGCTCGGCAAGGAACGGCTGCTCCGCCGGATCGAAGCGATCGATCCCTGCGGTAAACCGGTGCCAGTACGGATACAGCGGCTGGCGACGCGTCACGGCCTCGATACGTGAGGATTGTTCCTCGGTCAGCTTCAGCTCGGTGGCGGCAAGGTTGTCGCGCAGATGCGCCTCGGTGCGGGCGCCGACGATCAGCGAGGTGATCCCCGGGCGATCCTTGAGCCACGCCAGGCAAGTGCGCGCCACCGAGACCCCGTGTTCATCGCCCACGGCAGCCAGGGTTTCGATGATGTCCAGCGCGCGTTCCTGGTCGTGCACGTAGGGTTCCGGCCAGTCGCTGCCCTGGCGGGTATTGGCCGGTGGCTTATGTCCGCGCCGCGTCGAGCCGGTCAGCAGGCCTTCACCCATCGGCCCCCACACCAGCGTGCCGACCTGTTGGTCCAATGCCAGCGGCAGCAGCTCGTACTCGGCCTCGCGGGATTCGGGGGTGTAGTAGATCTGCTGGGTGATCGGCTTGAGCATGCCGTGCAACTCGGCCTTGCCCAGGGTTTTCATCATTTGCCAGGCGGTGAAGTTGCTGGTGCCGAAATAGCGGATCTTGCCCGAGCCGACCAACAGGCGCAGCGCCTCGAGCGTCTCCTCGATGGGCGTCAGGCCGTCCCAGTTGTGCAGTTGGTACAAATCGATATGGTCGGTGCCCAGGCGCTTCAAGCTGGCTTCACAGGCGCGAATCAAGTGATAGCGCGATGAGCCGGAATTGTTCGGGTTCTGGTCCACCGGGCTGCGGCCCTTGGTCGCCAGCAGGATGTCGTTGCGCTTGTCGCCCAGGGCTTTACCGACCACTTCCTCGGCCAGGCCATGGGAGTACAGGTCGGCGGTATCGATCATATTCACCCCGGCATCGAACGCGATATCGAACATACGCCTGGCCTGGGGCACGTCCACCGCACCGCATTTCTCGAACTCGGCGCGACCGCCAAAAGGCACGGTGCCCAGGATGATTTCCGAGACCAGCAGGCCGGAATGACCCAGTTGTCGGTATTGCATGTTGCCTCCTACTTTGCGTTGCACGTGAAGGTGTGAACGATGAGGGTGGCGATAGTTTGAATTTTTTCATGAAAACTTCGCGCCACGGGTTGTTGGTGAGGCAATCAGGATTCCCACCGCCTCCCCGGTATAAGGACTGGCGCGGTTCGACTCGTGATTGATTTTTGCGGCAGCGTCGGCGTTGGGCACTGCAGGGGTAATGCTGTTGACGTACCACCGGTGGTTCTCGGGCAGTCATCGGACTTTGCAGGAGCGGTTTGAGGAGTGCGCTTGTAAGTTAAAAGTGCCGTAGGAAAGTTCCTTGGTATGCGTACTAATAATTAACATAAGATGTAGTTTCTGAGTGTTCTGACAGGAAGTCTAATCCGCAATATCATTCGGAATTAAAAATACTATTTTAGGAAAGCTGAAGTATTTGGCAACAAAGTAACGCCGCAGAATATCAATTCTTGTTCTATACATTAAATGCGTTGAACGACGTATGGTTTGAACTGATTTAATTTATAAATGAGCGAGGTGAATCATGCAGAACGTACAATTTGAAGAGCTTGAAGAGCGCGTATCGGCTATCTCTGAGGAGAAAGCTATGTATTCTGAAGGCGAAGAGATCGAACTGGAAGATTAATTAAGTTACGTTTCTCGGTAAGGGGTTGCTTACTGCAGCCCCTTTCTTTATGCCAAAAATAATTGCGAGTCCTCGTATGAATATCAACACCAAGCCTCTTATCAAGCGATCACATCACATCATACTGGCTGAGGACGGTGATATTTGCATCGGAGAGATTCCGGGAGTATCCAAGATCATTGTTGCACCGCCAGAGTGGGTGAAAGATGTCCTAGGGAAGTTGGATGGAACCCGCACAGTGCCGCGGATTGCCAAAGAGTTAGGGCATCAGGATATTGAGGTCTCTGAGCAGGACCTCACCGGCTTTATCGCAATACTTCATGAGATGAATCTGCTAGAAGATAACGCTTTTTTTTCAAATGCGTTGACGAGTGAAGAGGTCGAGCGATATGACCGTCAAATGCTTCAATTTTCGCTGATCGACAAGGGACATGTACATTCGCAAATTTATCAGGAGCGTCTAAAGTCCAGCAGTGTCGTTATGTTTGGAATGGGAGGTTGGGGGACTTGGTGTTCTCTACTTCTTGCAATGGCCGGCATAGGAAAACTGCGCTTGGTTGATGGTGATGACGTTGAATTATCTAACATAAATCGTCAAATTTTATACACTACTTCAGATGTTGGAAAAGAGAAGGTGTCAGCGGCCAAAGAAAGAATTTATGAGTACAATCCTAATGTAATAGTGGAAGCCTTTTGTGAATTTGTTGCTCCAGACCCCTCACAAATTAGCAAGCTATTAGACGGTGTTGATTTGATCGTACTTGCTTGGGCAAGCTTGGGCTATTATCGAAAACACACACCAGAAGAAGTGATCCACACTATGGCCAAAGAGCGTGGCATTCCAGTAATGGAGTTAGGAGGAGACCCGCTTGAAATATCCATTGGGCCGTTATACCTAAATGATGGGTCACACAAATCTTTCGAAGATGTAAAACAATCCGCACGACAAACTTATTACAGCAGTAAATCTAATATAGAGAAATTTCAGCGAGCTCGGCTCAAGCATAATTTTTTGGATGGGGATCGGACAGTTAATGCGTGGCAAAGCGCTCCCTCCTTGTCAGCAATGGCTGGATTAGCATGCGATCAAATCGTCAAGCATATTACTGGCTACGATCTGCCAACGGTAATAGGTAAGAGGATTTATCTATCAATGCAAACCCTGGATAAGCGAGAAGAGACCGTCTTCGAACATGAATAAGAAATCACAGTGCTTTAGAGAGCGAGGTTACTGCTCAATCGATCTATGTTCACGCATTCCAGACCTTGTGCATGGCTGTAAAGATGCGTGCGCAAGCATCGAAGAACAAGATTGGACGTATATAATCCGCAATTCTACTGAAGAAGTTGATTTGCCATACAACGTGCCACACTCGCGTTTAAAGCATGCTAAAGCCGACGCACTTAAAATATACCATGAGGGAGGTTTTGCTTTTAGCTTTCGCAGGCTGGTCGAATTGGAGGGTGCGCCGGTTCATTCGGCAATGAAACTCTTCGATGATTACCTTATGAGAGACGATTTTCTAGAATTATTATCGAAGCTATCAGAACGAACAATTGGAGCAATGGAGGCTCGCTACATAAATCGTTTCGACCAAGGTGATTTTTTAACAACTCATTGCGACCCAGGTTCAAATCTTGGAATAGCACTGAACATAACACCCCAATGGAATCCGAATTTTGGCGGGCTTACCTTCATTTTAAATAAAACCCATTCGTCGGTTAATGATACATTGACGCCAACTTACGGCCAGCTATTTGTGTTCGATACTTCAAAGCGAAAAGTTCCGCATTTTGTATCAATGGTAACAGCTAATCCGGATCAAGCCAGGATCGCTCTCATTGCTCGTTATGGTTAATTAAATTATGTCGCCATTTCAAAAAAGTTTGCTTCTTATCGCTGGCATGGCCCTAATTTGGGGGGCTGGCTTGCCAGTTTCCAAAATAGGTGTTCAAGCTATGGGCGCTTGGCCATTTCGATTGGCATGCGCTTCTATCAGCGTTCTTTTCCTCTACGCAATATTTTGGAACCCAGTAAATAGAATCGGCATAAGTTTAGAGCCTGTACTCTATTTTAAATTTTTCATCATCGCCGTTCCTAATGTTTTCCTCGTCCCAGTTTTGAACAATATAGCCTTGGAGCGCTTAAGTATTTCCGACTCTACGTCTCTCATTTACACAATGCCTTGTTTTACATCTTTTTTTGCGATGATCCTGAATAGGAAACTAGATGCTTTTTCTATTGCTTCGCTAGCTTTTTGTTTATCAGGGGTTGGGCTGATAATAGGTAGTTTTGAGTTTTCTTCGAGCCACCTTATCATTCTGTCAAGCGCAATAGCTTGGTCGATCGGTTCTATCATCTCACAAAGGTTAGAGACCAATGTGGATTTCCGGGTAAAAGTGTTCTGGCAGGTAACATTCGGTTGCCTTTGCGTTTTCTTGGTATCTCCGCTATTTATAAGTTGGCCTACCGAAATCATAAAATTTTCCAGGAGTTTTTCATTACCTGTTGTTGCTTCAATTTTATTTATGGGGGTTGTAGGAGGGGCGATCGTATTTTATATTTGGTTTTATTTGATCAAGCTTCAGAATGCAGAATATGCGAGCTACGCAACGTTATTCTCTCCGATAATTTCTATAATACTAGCTATAGCTTACTTCGGTGAGACGCCATCAACTAGCACAATGATCGGTTTTTCATTAATTCTAATCAGTGCATTGATAGTAAATATTGTTAGACCTGCATTAATTTCAAAAACCAATCAGGCGGCAACATGACACTGGGGCTATTGATCCAGTCAATCAGCACTTCTATAAGGATCACCTGTTACGCCATGCGGTAAAGCCAGCTGACTGGGATCAATCACTTGGTGGGAAATCGCACCTATAGCTGCACGAATCCAGCCTCTAGCAACACTCAATGCTTTGCGCCGCGATAATCTTGTCGAGCTAATGGAATCATGCGATTTGACCGCTGCACTTAAATGTGCGGAAACCCATGAGCAGTCGAGTCGTTTTTCGAGGCAGTGTTTTACGTTGAGAACGGCCAGCCGATCGGCGTGACCCAGGATGTATTCAGTCAGCCGGGCACGGTGTATCTGGTTCATACCGACCCAGTGGTGATCGAGGCGGATTACCGCAGGATTCGCGCACTCGAATTCCAGGGAGCTTATCTGATTGCCGGCTAGCAGCGTCAGCGCGGAATCGCGTTATTGTTTCATTATCTGAAATGCTGGATTGTACAATCTGGTAATTCCGCTGGCGGTTGGTACATAAGAAGATTGCAGCCATCGACACGATATCCGGTCGACAAAGCTCTGGAGTCCGTCATGCCCGCAATCAAACTGTATGGTTTCCCCTTGTCCGGCCACTCCCATCGAGCCGAGCTGATGCTGTCCATGCTGGGGTTGCCGATGGAATTTATCCTGGTGGACCTCAAGCAAGGCGCGCATAAATCGCCCGAATTCATCGCCACCCTCAACCGCTTCGGCCAAGTGCCGGTGATCGACGATGGCGGGACGATACTGGCGGACTCCAATGCCATCCTGGTCTACCTGGCCGCCACCTATGGCAACGGCCAGTGGTTGCCCGCTGATCCGGTCGGGCAGGCACGGGTGCAGCGTTGGCTCTCGGCTGCGGCCGGTCAGTTGCATGCCGGGCCTGCCACGGCGCGGTTGGCCACGGTGTTTGGCGCCGACGTGGACGCGGACGTCGCCATCAACCATGCCCATGCACTGCTGAACGTAATGGAGCAGCAACTGGGTGAGAGCCGCTTCCTGGCTGGCGATTCGCCGAGCATTGCCGATATCGCGTTCTACACCTACACGGCCCATGCGCCGGAAGGCAATGTGTCGCTGGCTGACTATCCCCAGGTGCGCGCCTGGCTGGCCAGCATTGAAGCACTGCCGGGTTTCGTCGGCATGCCGCGCACGGCGGCGGGTCTGCAATCAGAGTAACCAGCAAGGGGCGTCGATGGACCGTTTTCATGAAATGCAGGTGTTCCTCGCGGTGGCCGACGAGGGCGGCTTTGCCGCCGCCGCACGGCGTCTGAACACCTCGCCGCCCAGCGTGACCCGGGCGATTGCCGCCATGGAACAACGCATCGGCACCCAGCTGCTGGCGCGCACCACCCGCAGCCTGCACTTGACCGAAGCCGGGCAGCGTTACCTGGAAGACTGTCGGCGTATCCTCGCCGAGCTGGACGAGGCCGAGGAAGCGGCAGCGGGCAGTTATTCGATCCCCTGCGGGCAACTGAACGTGACCGCCCCGGTGCTGTTCGGCGAGCTGTTCGTGGCGCCGACGCTGGGCGATTATCTCGACCGCTTTCCCCAGGTGAACATCAATGCGCTGCTGGTCGACCGTGTGGTCAATATGAGCGACGAAGGCGTCGACGTGGCCGTGCGCATCGGTCATCTGCACGAGCCGGGGCAGCAGGCGATCAAGGTCGGCGAAGTGCGCCGGGTGGTGTGCGCGTCGCCCGCTTACCTCGACCGGCATGGGCGACCCCAACGGCCTGAACACTTGCGTCAAGCGAAGATCGTGGCCTCATCCGCCAGCCAACGCCTGGATGAATGGGCGTTTGTCGACGCCGGCCAGGCGCTGACGGTAGCTATCGAACCGCGCCTGGTGGTCACTGCGAACAACGCCGCAATCAACCTGGCGCGCCTGGGCTGGGGCATGACGCGGGTGCTGTCCTATCAGGTGGCGGCGGCGGTGGCGGCGGGTGAGCTGGAGCTTGTGCTGCAGGATTTCGAGCCGGCAGCGCTGCCGGTGCAGGTGGTATTCCAGAACAACGGGCGAGTGCCGGCCAAGGTCCACACCTTCGTCGATTTCCTTGCCGATCGGCTGGGGCATGACGCGGCCCTGAAACCGCTGATAAAGCCGCGCGACTGATGGAGCGTTATCGCGATATGCAGTTGTTCGCGGCGCTGGCCGGGCAACCGAGCCTGGCGGCGGCGGCGCGCTTGGCGCAGGTCTCCGGCCCGACCCTGGTGCGGGCGATTGCACGTCTGGAAGGGCGTTTGCGCGTAACGTTGTTGCAGCGCAGTACCCGTGGGGTCAGCCTGACCGACGCGGGCGATGCCTACATGGCCGACTGTGTGCGGCTGCTGGCTGCGGTGGAGGCGGCTGAAGCTTCGGCCAAAGGGTTGCATAGCCAGGCCCAGGGCAATCTGCGGGTATTCTTGCCGTTGCTGTTCAGCCGCTATGTGATGGCGCCGGTACTGGCCGCGTATATGGACCGTTACCCGCAAGTGCGTGTGGTCGCCCACTACCACGACTACTACCCGAACCTGCACGAAGAAGGGCTGGACGTGGCGGTGCTGGTAGGCGAGTTGCCCAGCTCGTCATTGATCGCACGGCCGGTGGGGCATGTGCGGCATATCCTCTGCGCCAGCCCCGGTTACCTGGCCGCCCACGGAGAACCGCAGCATCCCGCCGCCCTCAAGCAGCATCATTTGATCGCCAATGCCGACCCGGTGCAATGGGACTTCGCGCACTATCAGCTCAAGGCCCGCGCACGGCTGCGCTGCGCCACGGTGCAGGGTTCCATTAATGCGGCCTTAAGGGGGGCAGGGCTGCTGCGTTGCCTGAGCTACCCGGTGCACGAGCACTTGCTGAGCGGCCGGCTGCTTCGCGTATTGCCTGGCTTTGAATTGCCTGCGGTACCGGTGCAGGTGGTGTATCGCGAAGGTCGCCATGCGTCCATGCGCGTGCGCAGTTTTGTCGATGACTGTGTAGCGGCCTTGCGCGAGCACCCGGCGTTTCAGTTGGCGTAACAGTGGATTGCCTGGGGTGGTCATTCTCTCGGCGACAGGTCAGGCGCAGCATTCAGCTATCACAACGAGAGGTGAACGCCATGAACGCGATCGAAGTATCCCCCTGGCATAGCGGCGAAAGGCAACTGCAGGAAAGTGCCGGCGTGGCCGAACGCATGGCCGTGATCGGCCCCAAGGTCATACGCGATCACCTGCCGGAGCAGCATCGCGATTTCTTTCCCTTGCTGCCTTACCTGATGCTGGGCGTGGTGGATGAACACGGCATTCCATGGGCAACGATGCTCGAAGGCGCGCCAGGCTTCGCGCATTCGCCTGATCCGCAGCGGTTGCAAATCGACAGCCTGCCCTGCAAAAGCGACCCCGCCCGGGCGGGGCTAACGGTCGGCGCGGCCGTCGGCGTGCTCGGTATCGACCTGAACACACGCCGTCGCAATCGTATGAATGGGCGCATCGGCGCGCTGGATCACGACGGCTTTGCGGTGGACGTGGTGCAGAGCTTCGGCAACTGTCCCAAATACATCCAACTGCGACCTGTCGATACCATTGCGCGCAAACCTGGCAGCGTGGCTGAGCGCAGCGACAGCCTGGATGGCGCTGCACATACGTTGATCCGCAATGCCGACACCTTCTTCGTCGCCAGTTATGTCGACCTGCACGGCGAACGCTCGGTGGATGTTTCCCATCGCGGCGGCAGCACCGGTTTTGTGCGGGTCGAGGGCAATGTGCTGACCATTCCGGATTTTGCCGGCAACCTGTTCTTCAACACCCTCGGCAACCTGCAAACCAACCCGGTGGCGGGGTTGTTGTTCATCGATTTTGAAACGGGGGACATGCTGCAAGTGGCCGGGCGTACTTCGCTGATCCTCAGCGGGCCGCAAGTGGCCGAGTTCGAAGGGGCGCAGCGGTTATGGACGGTGACTGTGGAACAGGTGGTCCGCCGTCCGGCAGCATTGGCCTTGCGCTGGCAGTTCGCCGAGTTTTCGCCCTATAGCCTGGCGATGGGAAGCTGGTAGCCAGGCGCGGTCTGCCCGGCGCTGGAGGTCAAATGTGGGAGGGGGCTTGCCCCCGATAGCGGCGGTTCAGCTGGCTCATTTGTGGCTGATGCACCGCCATCAAATCGCTTGCGGCAGCTGGAATTACGCTGAGGACTGTTCGGATGAAAACGTCGCCGTTGAGGAATTGTCCGATAGAAATCAGCTGAAATAGAAGGACGTTGTTACCTGTTACGCCTCTGATATCAGGAACGTTTCCCACTGGCTTGCCACGCATGAGGACTCCTTCTGATAAATGAGGCTAAACAAGATGGTCACGCTTAACACGTCTGACACTAAACAGGCTTATTCCGCCTATGCAACTTCTGAGCAGTTTGATAACACACAGGGGCCGTCAACGTCCGATCGACTCAATCGCTTCGGACAAGTACCGGCTCATCAGGCGATTGCTCGAACAGTTCAGCCGGGTGGTAATGATCGGGGAACAGCTGAACTGTTGACCTTGCTCAATACGCTCGTAACAACACTTAAAACATGGATGAACGAGCAGAATACGCCACCCGCCCCACCCCCCCGGTGGCCGTAATACCCAAACCATTCGTGAATATCATTCCCAAACCCCAGATCGACGTCGTGCCAACGCCTGAGACTGTGCAGCCCGGTAAAAGCCGATGGAAAGAACAACTGGCACCGTTCATGAATCGGTCAGATCTGGCCAGTAGCCGAAACGCTTTCGATACTGAACTTATTGAAATTTTTTCCGATAAAAACAGCGAGCCGTCGAACACGTTTTTGTCTGAAAAAGCCCCAAGGCAAAAACCCGACGATATACGCAACGGGCTGCGCGCCACCTATGAGAACTTTCCCTACCTGGGCACCACGGGCAGAGAAGAACACGTGGCGGCGATCAAGGTGGCCATGGCCACCTTCGGGCAAAGTCCAACCGGGGTGTTCACGCACGTCGTCAAGAGTGGGGATGGCTATAACGTCACGATGAAAGACGGCTTCAAACTGCATATCACCGGTGAAGAGCTGCAACTGGCGGCCAAGGCGGCGAAATTCAGTGGCGGTGATGAAGGCATGGTCAAGGACGCGCAATTTCTGTTTGGGGTAATGAGCAAGCGTCAGCACCTGGAGCAGGCGCGCAACAATGCAACGGACCCGTTCTACAGCATTTATGGCAAGGACAGCGCTTACCACGCCCACCGTACTTATCCGGGGGTGCTGGCGGCAGCGGCACAGGGCATCGGCGGCGGTATGGCGTTGTCGTACCTGGGCCTCAAAGAACATATGCAGATCATCGACGCCAGTGCACTGGGCGAGCGCGTCGGGGTGCCATTGGACAAGGGCGAGCGACACAAGAATGGTGCGCTCTTTGATGGGGTCATGGAGGGGCAGTTATACAACCAGCCCGTTTTGCCGTCGTTGAAGGTTGTAACGCTTCGCGATCAAGTTGAGTAAAACCACATATTTATCTGCTTATTCTCATTAGAACAGTGGCCGTAGTGTTCATGGCGCTGAGTGTTTATGCGCCTTTTTTAAGTCAGCTATGCGAGTGATTGTGGATGTTAGTGTCTAACGTTAAGTATGCTGTCCCTGGCTTCGCCGAGGCGAGTGGTACGGTAATTTCTTCAGGTGCTGCAAATGAGGCTGCACCCGCCGGAGCAGCCGAGCAGTTGAATAACCTGGTGGGAGAGTTGGAACGTTTATTGGCGCTTTTAGCGGCGCGGCTTAAACCGGAAGTCGACGTAAAACCCTCACCGTCCCCCCTTGATAATCTGAATGAACGGCGCGTCGATAAGCGTGATGTAAACCGTGACGAGTTTCTGAAAGGCACACCTGCGAATACGGGCGCCAAACCCAAAGATATTTTCCAGAACTTCTATCAGTTGACCGAAGGCAATTGCGTGACGGTATCCGCCATCAAAGCCGCCATGATGAAGTTCGGTCACAACCCCCACGGTATTTACACGTCCATACACGCCATCAACACCGGCTATCGTGTCGTCATGCGTGATGGCTTCAAGCTGGACATCACCCATGATGAGCTGAAACAGGCCCGGGCCGGCGCGAACTTCGGCGCCGACCGACCCAATGATGTACTGGTCAATGCGCAGTTCTTATATGCCGTGAGCGCCAAGCGCGCGTATCTCGAAAATAATGACGGCGAGGCCAATGAGAGCTTCGCCGCCGCCATGCGCACGTTGAATGACGGTGAGTATCCGGGGCAGGCCCTGCGACGCCTGGGCTTAAAGGACTTCGTTGCGCCCGCAACCCTCCAGGACTTCATGGACGGGGCTATCGGCACGATCGCCGACGCGTTTCACTCAATGGCGGTGGTGGACGGCTTTCTGGACAGTTATGGGTACAAACAGCAACTGGATAAGCGCGACTGGAACCGCCATTCAGTCATTGGACTGAAACTGCTCTAGCGTGCGACCGCCAGGCTCGGTGGCTCGCCCCACGCGCCGCCCAGCGCGGTATAAAGATTTCAGCGGGTGAACCACATGGGATCGTTCCCACGCTCTGCGTGGTAACGCTTCCTGGGACGCTTCGCGTCCCGCCAACCGCTACTGGACACAGGTGACGCAGAGCGTCACGGGCTACTTTCCCACGCGGAGCATGGGAACGATCGCCTTGGCGGGTGGGCTTGATAACCGCCGGGTATCCAACTGAGACTCCACGATCCAACTGTGGGGACTTGCCCCAATGCCACTGTAGGAGCGAGCAAGCTCGCTCCTACAAAAAAGCCTTAACTGACTGGCATTGGGGCTTGCCTCCGATGGCGGCCTGACAGCCGACGAAAATATTGCATATCAGGCCGTTTTCGGAGGCTTCATGCACTCGATAGAGCGATCCACGGTTGTTTTGGCAATCTCCAGCAAATGCCACACCGCCAGGATCTTCGCCCGCTCAGGGCTGCTCAGCAACTCCCCGCAATCCAACGCCGTCGCCGAAGCGCTGTCGAGCAAGCTGGCGGTGTAGAGCAGCGCATCTTCGAAGCTCAGGTCTTCGTTGACGCTGTGGAATCCTTGGGTGGGCAGGTAATGGTCGATGGCCCGGTTGAACGCGGCACGGTCTTTGGCGGGATCGAAGGGTGGATCGGGGAGGACTTTGTTCATGGTGTAGCTCCTTGTGAGTATTGGAGCCGACGCCTCTCGCGACTAAACGAAGGTGGCGGCTGTACGCAGGTTAGTCGACCGGCCACAAGGAAATCCGGCGCGCCCGAAGGCGCCCTGCGCACAGCCACCATAAAACTCCATGTGACCATGCGCCTTGTGACATACCGAGCGACTAAACCCGATCACTGATGAGCAGTGACAGGCCGCAGACTAGCCACCGATTCCAACCGGCACAAGGCGGCGGGGATTGTCTCGGAAACGTCCTGCAATTTAAAGAGATGTGGCTTGCTGGCCCTTTGAAAATGTTTCAGCGGGTGAACGACAGGGGATCGTTCCCACGCTCTGCGTGGTAACGCCTCCTGGGACGCTCCGCGTCTCGCCAACCGCTACTGCCTACAGGTGACGCAGAGCGTCACGGGCTGCATTCCCGCGCGGAGCGTGGGAACGATCGCAGGCAGCCCTGACACCTCTCGGTCCCCTGTGGCGAGGGAGCTTGCTCCCGCTGGGGCGCGAAGCGGCCCGGTCTTTTATTGTGTGACCCAACAGTGGCCGTGCTCGCTTATGCATTGCCCGCGTCTCAAGGCCCTGCGGGAATAAACGCCACACTTCCCCCCGAGCGCTTCTGAAACAACCGCTCCCCATTATCCGGTTGCGTCGTGACCACCTGATGATCCGCCCCCAGAAACGCCAGTGGCGTCGGATCTTCTTTGGAGTACTGCGCGACGATAATCGTGTGCCTTGGATCAAACCCCTGGCCGCTGGTCTTTTCCAGCCAGGCCATGAACGCGGCGCTGTCGCCCTGGCGCGGGAAGTCTTGGGTTTCGCTCACGTAGTAGAACGGTTTGCCGCCGTTTTGCAGGTACATCGGCAACTTGTTGTCGACTTCCACCAGTACCAGTTGCCAATGGTTCCAGGGCGCGCTCTTCACCGCCTGGGCTTGGACGTTCTCGGCGAAGCGGGTCACGCCGCCGTTGCGCGTGGTCCAGGGGTAGATCACGCCCAGCACCAACACCATCAAGCCTGCGGCGAGGCCGAAGCCTGTTTGCCAGCGCGGCCAACGGGCCGGGTGTTGGCGCAGGTGTTCGCTCAGCCACCAGGCCGCGAGTAATTGGGCGAAGGGCACCAGGGGCAGTACGTAGTACCTGCGTCGGCTGCCGCTGGCGGTGAAGAAGACGAACAACAGGCCCAGGCTCCACACCAGCCAGCGCACGTTGGGCGGCGTGCGGTGCCAGTGGCGCAGGGCGAGCCACGCGCCGAGCATCCAGCACGGCGCCCACGGCAGGGTGTAGACCGGCAGGTAGATCAGGTAGGTGTAGATCGGGCCCATATGGTCGAAGGGGTCGAAGAAGCGCACCACGTTTTCGCGAAACACCAATTCCAGGCCGCTCTCGCCGTAGGTGGGGGCGCCGTAGAGGTGGGACAGTACGAAGGGAATGGCGTAGAACGCGCCGGCGATGAGCAGGGCCAGTACCAGTCGCAGGTTGAGGTGGCGTTTGTAGCGGTGTTCGCTGAGCAGATGCGGCAGCAGCGCCAGCCCCGGCAGCACGAACCCGATCAGGCCCTTGAACAGCGACGTGGCCGCCAACAGCAGGAAGAATACGGTATAGCGGCCCAGCCGGGTGTCATCCGGCCCGCGCCAGTACCACCAGACCGCCGCCAGCACGCCGCACACGGTCAGCACATCGGCCGTGGCCACGCGGGCCCAGAACAGGAAGTAGAAGGTGGTGGCGAGCATCCAGCCGGCGATCAGCCCGGTGCCTTTGCGAAACAGCTGTTCGCCGATCAGGTACACCAGCCAGATGCTCAGCCAGGCCGCGATCACCGAGGACAGGCGCAGTGACCAGGGGCCAAGGCCACCCATCAGGTTGGCGAAGCCGGTGATCAACCAGTAGGAGGGCAGGGGTTTGTCGTAATAGGGTGTGCCCTTCAGATACGGATCGAAATAGTCACCGCTTTGCAGCATTTGCAGGGCGATGTTCGCCCAGCGTGTCTCCGGCCCCCACAGCTCGCGACTGCCCAGGCCCAGCAACAGCAGCAAGGCCGAGACACCCAGCAATAAAGCCAGGGCGCCGCGTTCGGTTTTCCAGAAGCGCATGGGGCTGTTCCTTCGAGGCGATCAAGGTTGTTGGGGGTAAATCGTCAGTACCAGGTCGCCTTTGCGGTAGCGCTTGCCACCGGGCGGCAGTTGGCCTTCCTCAAGGTGTTCGCTGGTGCTCATGACGCGCATCAGCACGCCGACCGAACCTTGGCGGCGGGCCTCGATCACCCAGGACTGAACGCTGTCCAGGGTGACCTTGCGCGGCTGCGAAGCCGGGTAGTCCAGGCCGTAGCGCAGTTCGCCCGCGGTGTTGTAGAACGCCACGTCCGGCCGGCGCAGGCGCCACGCAAGGGCAGACGCCGAGCCCAGTTCATTGCTCAGCAAAGCATGGGTGTGTTGCAGTTCATCCAGATGTTCAAGCACGAACTGGTCGGGCATTTCGTTCGCCGCGATGAGGTGTGGCATGCCCGCCGGCAGCAGCGCCACCAGCAGGCCGATACCCAGGGCCGGCATCGCCCATAAGGTCAACGGGCGCATTGCTTGCAGCAGGTTGGCCAGGATCCAGCCGAGCAGCACGATAAAGGTCAGGGACAGGCTGAACATCTCGGCGTGGCTGTTGCTGTAGATCGGGTTGGCGATCTGCAGGTAAATCAGCGTGACCATGGCCGCCATGCCGAGGATGAAGTTGAGCGCGCCGTTGATGAAGATCGCACGGGGCTTGTGTTGGTTGATCAGGTCGATCAAGGCATGGCCCATCAGCAGCGCCAAAGGTAACAGGCACGGCATGATGTAGGTCGGCAGCTTGCCGCTGCTCAGGCTGAAAAAACCCAGGGGCAGCAACAGCCACAGGGCGAGAAAGGCAATGGCGGGCTGGCGTTTGTCTTTCCAGGCCTTGAGCAGGGTAACGGGCAACAGGGCTGACCAGGGCAGGCACGCCACCACCATGATCGGCAGGAAAAACCAGAACGGCCGCGCATGCTGCGCCGTGTCCGAGGCGAAGCGGCGGATGTGTTCGTGCCAGAAAAAGAAGCGCCAGTAATCCGGTTCCTGCACATGAATCGCCAACGCCCAGGGCGAGCAGACCAACACCGCGACCAGGATCGCCAAAGGGCCGTACCGCAGTAACTCGCCGACGCGACGTTGCCAGGCCAGGTAGGGCACGGCGACCAGCACCGGCAGCAGCCACGCCAGAAAGCCCTTGGTCATGAAGCCCACGCCGCAGGCCAGCCCCAGTAAGGCCCAGGCACCCAGGCGACCGCGTGGCGTGGCGCTGTCGAGCGCAAACCAAAGCGCGACCAGGCTCAGGTTGACCCAGAACGTGAATTGCGGATCGAGGTTGGAATAGCCCGCTTGCCCGGCCACCAGGCCGAAGCTCATGTACAGCAGAGCGCAGGCGAAGCTTTTACGCGGCTCGTTCCACAGGCGGCGTGCAATCACGTAGGCCAACAGCACACTCAGCGCTGTGGTCAGGACCGAGGCGATACGCACGCCGAACAGGTTCTCGCCAAACACCGCCTGGCCCAGGGCGATCAACCAATAACCCGCAGCTGGCTTCTCGAAATAACGCACCCCCATGAAGTGCGGCGCCACCCAGTTGCCGCTCATCAGCATTTCCTGGCTGACCTGGGCATAGCGGGTTTCATCCGGGATCCATAAGCCGTGCAAACCCAACGGCAGCACGAAGAAAATGACCAGGCCAAGCAAGAATACCGGCAAGGGCTGCAATCGGCTCATGACCGTGTCACGCCATGGCGTTCAGTCGTGCGTGCGAAGTTTGAACAGTTAAAGACGTCAGGCATTAAGAGGGTCACTAATTCATTGGAAAGTTAGGGCGTCCTGAACTAACAGGCGCACTTAAAATGCCAGACGCAGGCTGTCGTCTTGCTGAACGCACTACTGGGTAATATGTAAAAAATTGTATTTAAAGTTGCTTCAGCGCGGCAGCCCATTCCTGGATTTTCATCGTGCCGATTGCTTTGAGTGTGCCGTTGGGCAATACCTGGACGAAGAGTGCGCTGCCATACTCGGCGGCCTGCGCATGGGGGTAGCCAAGTGCGGCTTGGAAGTCACTCATGCAGGCGCTATGGGTGATCAGCATCAGGTTGCGATCCGCCTGTTTATGGCTGAGGATCTCTTCGCCCATGGCATCACCGCAGATAGCGAGGGGGCCAGGGGACAGCTCGGTCTTGCCGAACATGAACAGCGACGTCTGCGCAGTGCGCGTGGTGGGGCTGCTGAGCACGTCGGTGCGCTCCATGCCCAGTGTTTCAAAGGCTATGCCCAGGTTGGCCGCGCGTTGCGTGCCATTGACCGTCAGGCCGTCGGCGGGCCCGTAGCAGGGATTGTGCGAGCGGTCGCAGCGCTCTTCGTGGCGCACCAGCACGACCAGGTCGCCGTTGCGCCAACTGGCCAGCACCCCGGAGGTGACCAGGCGGTTGCCGATGCCCAGATCTTGCGGTGAGCGTGGCCAGAATACAAAACCGGTCAAGAGCAGTGCGAACACAATGATACTTGCTACTGGCACGCGGAATTTCTTCAGGCGCTTTAACCTGGCCCGAGGGGGTTTGGTCAGGGTAATGTCTGCCACGCAGTTCACCATTGGCACGAGTGATTGTTTATTGTTAAAAGACAGGCGCAACTAATACGGCAGACGCCCTTGGTGGAGCAAAAGCCTGTCATAGGGCTGCTGTCTTTTAGCTGAACATGTGGATATTAAGAAACACCGTTTTGATTAACTTTGAAGTGTCGGGTTAATCATGCTTGGGTGGGGAATTTAAAGTGTTCGGAGTGGGCAAGCGGTGAAATCAATGTGAAAAAATTGCGTAGAAAGGCCCCGCAGCCGTTATTCTCGTTTGCAGTCCTTAACCCGAGTGTTGGTGATGTTGCAGGTAGAAGGTGTTGTTAAACATTACGCCACCCCTCAAGGCCCGCTGGCCGTTCTGGCAGGCGTCGATCTGCACCTGGGGGCGCGCAGCAGCCTGGCGCTGATGGGCGAGTCGGGCAGCGGCAAGAGCACGTTGCTGCACCTGGTGGCCGGGCTCGACCGCGTGGATGGCGGCAGCATCCTGATTGGCGGCCAGCGCCTCGATCGCCTCAACGAAGGGCAACTGGCCCATTGGCGACGTACCGAAATCGGCCTGGTGTTCCAGCAGTTCAATCTGATCGGCAGTTTGCGCGTCGAGGAAAACCTGGCGTTCCAGGCGCGCCTGGCCGGGCGTTTCGATCCGCTGTGGCAGGCGCAGTTGGTGGAGCGTCTAGGGCTGGGCGAGCTGCTCAAGCGTTATCCGGAGCAGCTCTCGGGCGGCCAGCAACAGCGGGTGGCAGTGGGGCGCGCACTGGCGTCGCGCCCCGGCCTGCTCTTGGCCGACGAGCCCACCGGCAACCTCGACGAAACCACCAGTGATGAGGTGCTGCAACTGCTGCTCGACCTGCTGCGCGACAGCCCCACCAGCCTGTTGATGGTCACGCACAGCCCGCGTCTCGCCGCGCGCCTGGATCGGCAGGTGGTGCTGCAACACGGCCGCGTCGTGCCGATGGGCCCGCGCTGAGATGGCGGTGTTCCATTGGGCGCTGCGGGCGCTGTTGAGCCATTGGCGGCGCCACCCCGTGCAGTTTTTCAGCGTGCTGACCGGCCTGTGGCTGGCCACCGCGTTATTGACCGGGGTGCAGGCCCTCAACAGCCAGGCGCGGGACGGCTACGCGCGCGCCAGCCAGTTGATTGGCGGCGCACCGCAAGCCAGCCTGAGTGCGCCGGACGGTGCCGGCTTCCCGCAGGCGTTGTTCGCCGAACTGCGCCGTGCCGGATGGCCGGTGTCACCGGTGGTGCAGGGGCGGGTAGTGCTCAAAGGGCATGAAGAACAGCGCCTGCAATTGATGGGCATCGAGCCGGTGTCGTTGCCCGGCAGCGGCAGCGTGGCGGGGCAACGCTTGAGCCAGGCGCAGATGCTCGCATTTTTCGAGGCGCCGGGGCGTACCTGGATTGCCGCGCAGACCTTGCAGGCCCTTGGCTTGCGCCCAGGCGAACAACCACTGACGGCTAACGGGCAACGCCTGCCGCCGTTGCAGGTGCAGCCGGACATGGCCCCCGGCATGCTGCTCACCGACATCGGCTTTGCCCAGCCCTTGCTCGACATGCACGGGCGGCTGTCGCGCCTGCTTTTGGACAACCGCTTCGCCGCCGCTCATCCCACGCCGCCCGCCGGGCTGCAACTCAAGCAGGGCGACGACAATAACCTCTCGCGCCTCACCGAAAGCTTTCACCTGAACCTCGACGCCTTGGGCTTTCTGTCCTTTGTGGTGGGGCTGTTCATCGTGCACGCGGCCATCGGCCTGGCCTTGGAGCAACGCCGGGGCCTGCTGCGCACCCTGCGCGCCTGCGGGGTCAGCGCACGCATGCTGATCCTGAGCCTGGGCGTTGAGCTGGGGTTCCTCGCGTTGCTCGGCGGCGTGCTCGGTGTGGCCAGCGGTTACCTGCTCGCCAGCCTGTTGCTGCCGGATGTCGCGGCCAGTTTGCGCGGCCTGTACGGTGCCGAAGTCGCCGGCCAACTGAGTTTGAGCCCGTGGTGGTGGCTGGCCGGCCTGGGCTTGAGCCTGCTCGGTGCGTTGCTCGCCGGGGCCAGCAGCCTGTGGCGTGCGGCACGCTTGCCGCTGCTGGCGCTGGCCAACGCCCAGGCCTGGCACGAGGCCCATGGGCGTTGGTTGCGGCGCCAGGGCTGGGTGGCGGCTGCGGCCCTGCTCATCGCCTTGCTGGCGCTGGTCTGGGGCAACAGCCTGGCCGCCGGGTTCGTACTGATGGCGGCCTTGCTGCTGGGCGCCGCACTCGGCTTGCCGGTACTGCTCAATGCGCTGTTGAAGGGCGTGCTGGGGCGCAGCCGTTCGGTGCTGGGCCAATGGTTCCTGGCCGATTGCCGCCAGCAACTGCCGGCCTTGAGCCTGGCACTGATGGCGCTGCTGTTGGCCCTGGCGGCGAATATCGGTGCAGGCTCGATGACTTCGGGGTTTCGCAGCACGTTCAATAACTGGCTGGAGCAGCGCCTCACTGCCGAGCTGTACCTCAACCCGCAAAATCCGGCCCAGGCGCAGCACCTGCAGGCGTGGCTGGCGCAACAACCGCTGGTGCGGGCGGTGCTGCCCAGCTGGCAGGTCGCGGTGCAGCTGCAAGGCTGGCCGGCGGAGGTGTTTGGCGTGGTCGACGACCCCACCTATCGCCAGCACTGGCCGTTGCTGGAGGCAGCGAGTACGCCCTGGGACCGCTTGCTGCAGGACGACAGCGTGATGCTCAGCGAGCAATTGGCGCGGCGCTTGAACGTCCGGTTGGGCGACAGGGTGCAAGTCCCCACGCCCCAGGGCCCATGGGCGCCGACAATCGTCGGGATCTACGCCGATTACGGCAACCCCAAGGGCCATCTGCTGGTCAACGCCAAGCACCTGTTGGCGCATTGGCCGAGCCTGTCACCGGTGCGTTTCAACTTGCGCGTGGCGCCCCAGGACGTGCAGCCGCTGATACGTGAAGTGCAGCGTGAATTCGCCCTGGAAGACAGCCGCATCGTCGATCAACAGCAACTCAAGGGCTGGTCCAGCCAGGTCTTCGAACGCACCTTCGCCGCCACCGCCGCGTTGAACAGCCTGACCCTCGGCGTGGCCGGTGTAGCGCTGTTCATCAGCCTGCTGACCCAAAGCCAGAGCCGCCTCGGCCAACTCGCGCCGCTGTGGGCCCTGGGGGTGACGCGGCGCCAACTGATGCTGCTCAACCTCGGCCAGACCTGGCTGCTGGCGGTACTCACCCTGGTACTGGCGTTGCCGTTGGGGCTGCTGCTGGCGTGGTGCCTGGATGCGGTGATCAACGTGCAAGCCTTTGGCTGGCGCCTGCCGTTGCAGGTGTTCCCGTGGCAGTTGGCGCAATTGATGGGGCTGGCGATGCTTGCCACCTTGCTCGCCTCGGCCTGGCCGTTGTGGCAGCTGTATCGCAGCCGCCCGGCGGATTTGTTGAGGACCTTTGCCCATGAAGATTAAAGCGTTGGGGTGGGCGGTGTTGCTGCTGCTGAGCGCCTGCGACCAGGCGCCGGCGCCCCAGGAGAGCTTCGCCGGCCTGGGCAGCGACGCGGCAGACTTCGTCCAAGTGGTGCCCGGCAAGGTCTTCACCTTCCCCGAAGACCACGGCCCCCATCCGGGCTTTCGCATTGAATGGTGGTACGTCACCGCCAACCTCAAGGACGCCCAAGGCAATGCCTTCGGCGTGCAATGGACGCTGTTTCGCAATGCCGTGAAAGCGGGGCCGACGCAAGCGGGCTGGCGCGACCCTACGATCTGGCTCGGCCATGCCGCCGTCACCTCCGCCACCCGGCACTACGCCGCCGAGCGCTTCGCCCGGGGTGGCGTCGGCCAGGCCGGGGCGCAGGCGCAGCCCTTCAGCGCCTGGATCGACGACTGGACCTTCGCCACCCGCCCTGGCGCCGCCAACCCGTTGGCCGCCATGCAACTCAAGGCCCATGGCGCGCAGTTCGCCTACGACCTGCAGCTGACCTCCAGCCGCCCGCTGGTGCTGCAAGGCGACAACGGCTACAGCCGCAAATCCGACCAGGGCCAGGCGTCCTACTACTACAGCCAGCCGTTCTTCAGCGCCAACGGCAGCCTCAGCATCGACGGGCAGACCTACCAGGTCAGCGGCCCTGCCTGGCTCGACCGCGAATGGAGCAGCCAGCCACTGGCCGCGAACCAGACCGGTTGGGACTGGTTCTCCCTGCACCTGGACCGAGGCGAACACCTGATGCTGTTTCGCGTGCGGCAGAAGGACGGTGGCGGCTACCTCACCGGCACCTGGATCGACGCACAAGGCCGTACCGAGACCTTGCATAACGCCGATATCCAACTGGCGCCGCTGACCACCACCCAGATCGAGGGGCGCAATATCCCCACGCGCTGGTCGCTGAAAATTCCCGGCAAACACCTGGATATCACTACCGAAGCCGTCAACTCGAAGGCGTGGATGAACCTGGGAATTCCCTATTGGGAAGGGCCGGTGAAGTTCGATGGTGGGGTGGGGTATTTGGAGATGACGGGGTATTAGGATGATTTCTGTAGGCACTCATCTTTCACTGCGTAGGTAACTTCCCAAACGTATTTTTGACTCTCTCGGGCTTGTGTTCGGGGCGTAGGCGCTTGCTTATATTTCGATGCCATCTCTCGGTACCGGAACCTAGGACATGGCGTACGGCTACATCAATCAACAGGCTACACCCTACTCATTTTTGAAATCGCAGCTATGGCGCGCAGGCTTGTCGCCGGGCCGAGATCATTTTGATGTGTTGAATCAACATCTGAGCCACGGATTGGTGAGGCCGGGAGAATTGGTGATCGTTCCACAAGCGTCCAGTGCCCACTGCACTATCGAAGAAGCCTGGTTGATGCGTCATGCTCAAGAAATTGGTCGCCAGTTGGACCAGAATATGCAACTTGATGGAGCTGGAAACAAAAACTATGACTTGGTGCAGAGCATTCTGGGTTACGCCTCGATTGGGATGGGCAGTGCGACAACGGCTTGGAGTCGGCATCTTAATGAGGTCACAAACACCCTGGAGGAGATCGAGCAACTGCATCGGCGATTGAAGGACGGTGGTTTAGACAGAGAGGCGTTTATACGGCAGCGTCAAAAGATGTTTGGTGTTTTGGATATGCAACTGCAAGGGGCGGCACGATTTGGTTCGCAATTGCGTGGCAATCAACGGCTGAAAGGGGCGCTTGAGATCTCGACCAAAAGCTACCTGCATCAGGGTGAGATTGCGGGGTATGCGCAGCGGGTTCGGACGATTACGCAGACGTCGAAGTGGTTGAAGCAAGGAACATATCTTGGGATGGCGTTGGATGTGAGCGTGGCGGGGTTGGAAGTCAGGGAGGCGTGTGTGGTGGGAAGGGAGGCGCAGTGTCGCCGGGCCAAGTATGTGGAGACGGGAAGGTTGGCGGGTGGAGTATTCGGGGCCGCTGTTGTGGGCAAGCATGCTGCAAATATTGCTCGCAGTGCATGCCGTATTGCATTGGGTGTTTCACTGAAAGGCAATGGTGAACTGGCTTGTGGAATTATCGGAGGGACGGTTGGCGGGTCTGCGGGAGGCTCTTTTTTTGGTGAGCTTGGTGCGTTTTTGGGGGGAAGAGTATTGGAAGTCGACGGCGATCTGATATTCCAACCCGAGGGAACATAACGATGTCCCTTTTTCTTGCATATAGCATTGTGGTGTTCGCTTGGATGTTTGTCGTCTTCGGACTGATAGTGTTTGCTGAATACGCAAAGCTGGATGAACTGGAGAGTTACTTCAGTGAGAACGAGAAGGTTCGTAGAAATAAGCGTTTCAGGGAAGGATATGATCCGATCGATAGATATCATCGCATGAGCCTGATGATCGACATCTTGTCAGGGTCGAAAGCTTATCTAAAGGCAGGCCTTGTGACCGAAGCTGAGCTGGCATCTGTTCCTTTGACGCTTAAGCGCTGGGCTTTGTGGCCGTATCGCCTCGCGGGTATCTGCGCCATCGAAATGGTTGTCTGGGAGGTTTGGCGCCGGTGGTGCGATATCCCCATTTTGTAGGATTGCTTCTGCACGCTGAGTTCGAATCCGTTCCTTTAGCCCTCTGAAGTTGAGCCTTGTGGCCGTCTCGCTTTTCGGTCATCTGGGTAGGAGGCACTCATCAGTTGTGAAAAAATACTGTACATATAAACAGTAGTGTCCTACAGTCCATCCCAGGTGACCGGATGTCACCGCTCACCTGAGCTTCAATTTTTTAACTATGGATGGATAAAAAAATGAAATCGAAAAAAGCCCTTATGCTAAGTGCGGCCGTGATGGCCTCCTGCTTCGTCTCGGCCTTCTCCCTCGCTGATCAAGCGCCTCGGACACTCAGTGCCGAAGCGGTCAAGCAGGCCGCGAACAAAGCGCTCAAGTCCGGCGGCAAGCTGGACGCCTCGCAGGTCCCGCCGCAACTCAAAAAGAAACTGTCGGTGGCCAAGTCCGGCCAATCCAAGGCAGTGACCAAAGCCCTCAAGTCCGCGCCGTTCGACAGCGTGGTCGGTGAGCTGAAGAAACCGGCGCAAAGCGAGCTGAAAAACGCGGCGGTTGCAGCGTTTGAGCCGCTGTTCCCAACCCTGGATATCAACACGCTCTACACCGTCGATGGAGTGCAGGCCGGTAACGAATTTGCCTACCACTTCAACCTGCCGCAGAACGCGCGAGTGCAGGTACAGCTGGTCAACCAGAGCGCAGGCGCGGATATGGCGCTGACCCTGTTTCAGGACGACGGCCAGGGCAACCTGAGTGTGGTGGGGACTTCGGATGCCGCGGGCAATGCCGATGAATACCTCAACGGTGTACTGCCGGCCGGTGATTATTACTGGTACATGGTGGCCAATGTCGCCGATAACGCGCAGTTCAGTTTCGGCGTGGCGGTGGACAGCAACGTCGACGCGTTTGAGCCCAATGACAGCGCGCAAACCGCGTTCGTCTTGCCGGACTCGATGAACAAGCTCAGCGGCAACCTCGACAATGCCGGCGACGTCGATTATTTCGACTTCAAGGCGGTCCGTGGCCAAAGCGTGAGCATGTACTTGGCGGGCGACGAGAACGGCAGCCGTGAGCAGTGGATCTTCGATCGCTTCGATGGTGCCAATTGGATCACCGTGCCGGCGGGTTCCACCTCGACCTACCCGAGCGTCGCGCCGGGCACCACGGTGAAGGTGCGGGTGCGGGCCAACCCGGCGGTGGCGCAGGACCCGAGCAAGTATTACCAGTTGAGCCTGGGTTCCACGCCGAGCCTGAAGACGTTTGATGTGAAGGGTGACAACATCGTGCGGGTGCCGGTCAGCGAGGCTCCGCTGGCCACCCAAACCGCGCGGCTGTTGAATTGGTCGACCCAGTGGTCTGACTCCACCGGCGCGCCGCTGCTGGGCGTCACCCCGGTGTTGCGCGTGGACAACCACTTCGTTGACCTGAACTTCCACTGGGTTGACTACCCGGCGACCACCAACAGCGCCGGTGCGTCCACGGCCACGGCCAATATCGGCACCTGCTTCGGTGATTACACCACGGTGATCAACGACAGCAGCACCGGTGTGCCGTACCGGTGGAGAACCACCTACAACGAGGGTGGCTGGCGCATCGAACTGGCCGAGTTCCCCGGCGTGGGCGTCGGCGGTGATAGCAAGCCATACGTCAGCCTGGGGCATATCTGCACCCAGACCATCATCCCTTGACAGCGTGATGTGAAACAGAAGGGGCAGCCTCCAGAGGCTGCCCCTTTTGCTTCGTGTGTATAGATCGTTCCCACGCTCCCGCGTGGGAATGCAGCCCGTGACGCTCTGCGTCACCTGTGCGCGGTAGCCGAAACGTGCAGCGGTTGGCGCGACGCGGAGCGTCGCAGAAGGCATTCCCACGCAGAGCGTGGGAACGATCAGCCCCCTCCCATATTTTGATTGCTGCCGACCAGCGGAGGCTTGCGCAGGTCTGATTTACTTGCTAGCTTCTCGCAAAATGTTAACGATAACATTTGCTCTAAAAATAAAAACAAAACAGAGACCCACGCCATGAAAATGCTCCCGAAAACCCTGTGTTTACTGGCTGCCAGCATCACCCTGGGCAGCGTTTCCTCCGTTTTTGCCGAGGCCGCCAAACCGATCCGCATCGGCGCTTCGTTCCAGGAAATCAACAATCCTTATTTCGTCACCATGAAAAACGCCCTGGAAGAAGCCGGCGCGAGCATCGGTGCGAAGCTGATCATCACCGACGCCCGCCATGACGTGTCCAAGCAAGTCAGCGATGTCGAAGACATGCTGCAAAAAGGCATCGATATCCTGCTGATCAACCCAACCGACTCGGTGGGCGTGCAATCGGCGGTCAAGTCCGCCCATGCCGCCGGTGTGGTCGTGGTGGCGGTAGACGCCCAGGCCGATGGCCCGCTGGATTCCTTCGTCGGCTCGAAAAACTACGACGCCGGTTTCCAGGCCTGCGAATACCTGGCCAAAAACATCGGCGACAAAGGCAACATCGCCATCCTCGACGGCATCGCCGTGGTACCGATCCTGGAACGTGTGCGCGGTTGCAAGGAGGCGGTGGCCAAGCACCCGCAGATCAAGATTGTCAGCATCCAGAACGGCAAGCAGGAACGTGACCAGGCGCTGACCGTCACCGAAAACATGTTGCAGGCCCAGCCCACCCTCAAGGGCATTTTCAGCGTGAACGACAACGGCTCCCTCGGTGCGCTGTCGGCCATCGAGGCCAGCGGCCTGGATGTGAAGCTGGTCAGCGTCGACGGCGCGCCGGAAGCGATCAAGGCGATCCAGAAACCCGGCAGCAAGTTCATCGCCACCTCGGCCCAATACCCGCGCGACCAGATCCGCCTTGCCCTGGGCATTGCCCTGGCCAGGAAGTGGGGCGCGCAAGTGCCCGCCACGCTGCCGGTGGACATCACCTTGATCGACCAGGCCAAGGCCAAGGACTTCAGCTGGTAAATCGCCCGCGCCCCACGCCCGCCGTGGGGCTCGGGTTGTCCTTCTGAATGCGAGGTCGGTGGTATGAGCAGTCTTCTGAAGCTGGAAAACATCTGTAAGCGTTACCCGGGGGTACAGGCCCTCACGTCCATCAACCTGCAAGTGGAGCGCGGCGAAATCCACGCGTTGCTCGGGGAAAATGGCGCGGGCAAATCCACCCTGATGAAAATCCTCGGCGGCGTCGAGCATCAAGATGAAGGGCAGATCCTGATCGACGGCCAGGCCCGGCAATTCGCGACCTACCGGGACGCGATTGCCGCCGGCATCGGCATCGTGTTCCAGGAGTTCAGCCTGATTCCCTACCTCACGGCCGTGGAAAACATCTTTCTCGGCCATGAGCTGAGCAACCGCTTCGGCCTGTTGCGCAAGCGCGACATGCGTGAGGCCTGCGAAGCGCTGTTCAAGCGCCTGGGTGTGTCGATCAACCTTGATTGCGCGGTCAAGCACCTGAGCGTGGCCGAGCAGCAGTTCGTCGAAATCGCCAAGGCCCTGGCCCTGGATGCGCGTTTGCTGGTGCTCGATGAACCCACCGCGACGCTGACCCCCAGCGAAGCCGAGCTGCTGTTCGAGATCATGCGCGAGCTCAAGCGCCAGGGCGTGGCGGTGATCTTTATCTCGCACCATCTGGAGGAGATTTTCCAGGTGTGCGACCGCATCAGCGTGCTGCGCGACGGCGCTAACGTGGGCGTCACCGATGTGGCCGACAGCGACATCGACCGCTTGGTCGAAATGATGGTCGGCCGCCGCCTGGCCTGCAGTTTTCCGCCCAAACCCACCACCGAACGCGGGCCGTTGCTGCTGGAGGTCAAGGACATTCAGCTGGTGCGCAACGGCCCGCACAACCGCTTCAACCTGCACCAGGGTGAGATTCTCGGCTTTGCCGGCCTAGTCGGTTCCGGCCGCACCGAGCTGGCCCTGGGCATGATGGGCGCGCTGCCTTCTGTGAGCAAAGACGTTTGGCTGCGCGGCGCAAAGGTCAGCCTCGACGACCCGGCCCAGGCACTTGCCCATGGCATTGGCCTGCTGCCGGAAAGCCGCAAGAGCGAAGGGCTGATCACCGACTTCAGCATTCGCGAAAATATCTCGCTGAATAACCTGCCCAAATACCAGAACGCCACGGGCCTGATCGACAAGGCCAGGGAATGCGCCAGCGTCGAAGCCCTGATGCGCCAGCTATCGATCAAGGCGCCCAGCGCTGAAAGCCGAGTGTTCAACCTCAGCGGCGGCAACCAGCAGAAAGTCGTGATCGCCCGCTGGATCAACCACCACTGCGACGTGCTGGTGTTCGACGAACCCACCCGTGGCATCGATGTAGGGGCCAAGGCGCAGATCTATGCGCTGATGCGCAGCCTGACCGAACAGGGCTACGCGATCATCATGATTTCCTCCGAGCTGCCCGAAGTCATCGGCATGTGCGACCGCGTCGCGGTGTTCCATAAGGGCGCGATCGTCAAGGTGCTGGAAGCGTCCGCCGTCAATCCTCAAGAGGTCATGCGCCATGCAACAGGGGGCTCCAGTGAATACGTCCATTAACCTTGCAGGCAGCGGCCGGTTGCGCCTGAACCTGGCGCGGCTGCTGCGCTCGCCGGCGTTTTATCCCTTCGTCGGGCTGGTGGTAGTGACCCTGGTGATGATCCTGGCCAGTGACACCTTTCTCACCGCCAGCAACCTGTCGAACATCGCCCGTCAGGTATCGATCAACGCGATTATCGCGGTGGGCATGACCTGCGTGATTCTCACCGGCGGCATCGATCTGTCGGTGGGGCCGGTGATGGCGTTGTCCGGCACGCTCACGGCCGGCTTGATGGTCGCGGGTGTGCCGCCGGGCCTGGCCATCGGCGCGGGGATGCTGGTGGGGGTGGCGTTCGGCATCGGCAACGGCCTGTTCGTGGCCTACCTGCATATGCCGCCGATCATCGTGACCCTGGCGACCATGGGCATCGCCCGTGGGTTCGGGCTGATGTACACCGACGGCTACCCGATTTCCGGGCTGCCGGAGTGGTTCGCGGTCTTCGGCCGCGCCAGCGTGTGGGGCATCCAGGTGCCGATCCTGATCATGCTGCTCACCTACCTGGCGGCTTATGTGCTGCTGCAGCACACGCGCATCGGTCGCTACATCTACGCCATCGGCGGCAATGAAGAGGCGGTGCGCTTGTCCGGGGTGCGGGCGGCGCGCTTCAAGTTGCTGGTGTACGGCATCAGCGGCCTCACCGCCGCGATTGCCGGGCTGGTGCTGACGTCGCGCTTGATGAGCGGCCAGCCGAATGCCGGCGTGTCGTTCGAGCTGGATGCGATTGCCGCCGTGGTACTGGGCGGTGCGTCGATTGCCGGTGGGCGCGGGGTGATCGTCGGCACGTTGCTGGGCGCGATGCTGCTCGGCGTATTGAACAACGGCCTGAACATGCTCGGCGTCTCGCCTTACGTGCAGAGCGTGATCAAGGGCGCAATCATTTTGCTGGCGATCTTTATCAGCCGTCAGCGCCATCGATAAACACTGATCCACACAGGACGAACACCATGGACAAGCACACAGAGATGCAAGCCGTCGTCTGCCACGGCCCCAAAGACTACCGCCTGGAGCGCATCGGCAAACCCCAGGCGCGCGCCAATGAACTGGTGATCCGTATCGCCGCGTGCGGTATCTGCGCCAGCGACTGCAAGTGCCATTCCGGCGCGGCGATGTTCTGGGGCGGCGACAACCCCTGGGTCAAGGCGCCGGTGGTGCCGGGCCACGAGTTTTTCGGCTATGTGGTAGAGCTGGGCGAGGGCGCCGAGGAACACTTCGAAGTGGCGGTGGGTGACAAGGTGATCGCCGAGCAAATCGTGCCGTGCGCCAAGTGCCGTTTCTGCAAGTCGGGCAAATACTGGATGTGCGAAGTGCACAATATCTTCGGCTTCCAGCGTGAAGTCGCCGAGGGCGGCATGGCGCAGTACATGCGCATTCCCAAGACCGCCATCGTGCACCGGATTCCCGAGTCGGTGTCGCTGGAAGACTCGGCGCTGGTCGAGCCGATGGCCTGCTCGATCCACACGGTCAACCGTGGCGATATTCAGCTCGATGATGTGGTGGTGATTGCCGGCGCCGGTACCCTGGGCCTGTGCATGGTGCAGGTGGCGGCGCTGAAGACGCCGAAGAAATTGGTGGTGATCGACATGGTCGACGAGCGCCTGGCGTTGGCGAAGAAGTTCGGTGCCGATGTGGTGATCAATCCGTCCCGCGACAACGCCCGCGAGATCATCAACGGCCTTACTGATAAATACGGCTGCGACGTGTACATCGAGACCACCGGCGTACCGGCCGGCGTCACCCAGGGCCTGGACCTGATCCGCAAGCTCGGGCGTTTCGTCGAGTTCAGCGTGTTCGGCGCCGAGACCAGCGTGGACTGGTCGATCATCGGTGACCGCAAGGAGCTTGACGTACGCGGCGCCCACCTCGGCCCGTATTGCTACCCGATTGCCATCGACCTGTTCGAACGCGGCCTGGTCACCTCCCAGGGCATCGTGACCCATGACTTCCCGCTGGATGACTTTGCCGAAGCCTTTGAGCTGGCCAACTCCACGAAGTCGATCAAGGTCTTGTTGAAGCCGGTGCTCTGACCATGGACTACGTGATCGGGGTCGATATCGGAACCCAGAGCACCAAGGCGCTGCTGGTGGATGCCCACGGCACGCTCATCGCCCAGCACAGCCAGGGGTATCGCGTGGATACCCCGAAAGTGCGCTGGGCCGAGCAATGGCCGCAGGTCTGGTTGGTGGCGGTCGAGGCGTGCGTGGCGCAGTGCATGGTCAAGGCCGGTGTGGAGCAGGCGCAGGTAAAAGCGCTGTGCATCAGCAGCCTGTATGGCGGTTCCGGGATTGCGGTGGATGCGCAGATCACCCCGCTGCACCCGTGCCTGATCTGGATGGACCGGCGCGCTGGCGAGCAGGTGCAGTGGGTGCGCGAGCATATGGACCTGGAGCGGCTGTTCGCGATCACCGGGAATTCGGTGGACAGTTACTACGGCTTCACCAAGATGCTCTGGCTCAAGCAGTATCGGCCTGAGGTGTGGGCCAAAACGCACTATTTGCTGCCGCCCAACAGCTACATCAACTGGTGCCTGACCGGCGCGCTGGCGGTGGACCACAGCAGCGCCGGCAATATCGGCGGTGTCTATGATGTGGCTGCGCGCAATTGGTCGGGCGAGATGCTCGATGCGCTGGGCATCGCGCAATCGATGATGCCGGAACGGTTGGTGTATTCCGGTGAAGTGGTGGGCGGTCTGCTTGAAGACTGGGCCGACCGCCTGGGCTTGCAGGCAGGCACGCCGGTGCTCGCCGGTGGCGTGGATGCGGCCATGGCGACCCTGGCCGCAGGCGTCACCCAACCGGGCAACCATGTGGCGATGATCGGCACCAGCATGTGCTGGGGCTACCTCAACCAGCAGGTCGACGCGCACCACGGGTTGGTGAGCATGCCTCACGTCTATAACGGCCATCGCGACCTGTACATCTTCGGCGGCGCGATCACCGCCGGGGCGTCGGTCAGCTGGTTTCGCGAGCAGTTCTGCCAGGCCGAGGAGCAACAGGCCCAGGCCACCGGCCAGGACAGCCTGGCGCTGCTGGAACAGGGCGCGATGGCGATCCCGGCTGGCAGCGAGGGCCTGCTGTTCCTGCCGTACCTGATGGGGGAGCGCAGCCCGGTATGGGATGACCGCGCCAGTGGCAGTTTTGTCGGGTTGAACCTGTATCACACGCGCCTGCACCTGTACCGCGCCGTGCTCGAAGGGGTGAGTTTTGCCCTGCGCCACAACATCGAAGCCGGCACCCAGGGCGCGCATTCCCTGGACCCGCGTTTGATCGTGGTGGGCGGTGCGAGCCATTCGGATCTGTGGATGCAAATCATCGCGGATGTGACGCGCTACCCGGTGTACACCCTTGTCCAGGAAGTCGAAGCAGCGCTCGGGGCCGCGTTGTTGGCGGCGCATACGGTGGGGATGGTCAGTGATGGGCAGATGGACAAGGGCTGGGTGCAGTTGACGCTGCGCGCACAGCCCAAGCGCGAGAACGTCTCGATCTACGACCAGGCGTTTTCCGAATATCTGAAACTTTACCCGGCCCTGAAACCGATCATGCACAACCTGCAAGCCACCTGAGCCAACACCGCCCAAAAATGTGGGAGGGGGCTTGCCCCCGATGGCGGTGGGTCAGTCACAGTTGCATGGGCTGACACGTCCTCATCGGGAGCAAGCCCCCTCCCACAGGGGTTCTTCATTATTTTGGGAATTCATTTATGCAGGCCAGTTTTGACTTCACCCGTCACCGTATCCTCGTCACCGGCGCCAGCAGTGGCATCGGTCGCGAGATCGCCCGGCAGCTCATCCTCAGCGGCGCTGAAGTATTCGCCCTGGGCCGCGATGCTCAAGCCCTGGCCGAATTAGGCTGCCATACCCTGAGCCTGGATATCGCCGACAGCGCGGCCCTCGATAAAGCACTGCAAGACTTGCCGCCCCTGCACGGTCTGGTCAACTGCGCAGGCATTTCACGCCTGGAGCCCGCCGTTTCCATCAGCGCTGCGGCCTTCGACCAGGTGATGAACGTCAACGCACGCGCCGCTGCGCAGGTGGCCAGCCGTGTCGCGGCGAGGATGATCGAGGCGAATATCGCCGGCAGTATCGTCAACGTATCGAGCCAGGCCTCGCTGGTGGCCCTGGATGATCACCTCGGCTACTGCGCCTCCAAGGCCGCGCTGGATGCGATCACCCGCGTGCAGTGCGCTGAATGGGGCCGCTTCGGCATTCGCGTCAACAGCGTCAACCCCACCGTCACGCTCACGCCGATGGCGACCATGGCCTGGTCGGATCCGGCCAAGCGCGATCCGGCGCTGGCTGCGATTCCCCTCGGCCGTTTTGCGCAAACCGTGGAAGTGGCGTTGCCCGTGCTGTTCCTGCTCAGCGATGCCGCCAGTATGATCAGCGGCGTGAGCCTGCCCATCGATGGCGGCTATACCAGCCGCTAGCCGTTCTCCAGCTGCCCGGCGATAACCACCTTGTCCCGTGGTTTGTGCGGGTCTTGCAGGCGATCGAGCAGCAGGCGCACCGCGCTGCTGCCAGCCAGTGAAGCGTCGTGGGCCACACAGGCGATGGGCACACCGAAAATGTCGGCGAAGGGCAGGCGGTCGATGCCGCAGATGGTCAGGCTGTCATGGGCGATGTTGTGCATGCGCAACGCGCGCAGGGCGCCGAGGGTGATCAACTGGTTGAAACCCATGATCGCGTCCGGCGCCGAGTGCGCGGCGAGGTAGTCGAGGGTGTGCAGGTAAGCCGGCATCAACGTGTAGTCCCCGGCCTGCACTTCGACCTGCACCTGGGGATGTCCGGCGAGCACTTCGCGCAGGCCCTTGAGGCGTTCCACGGTGATGCGCGAGTGCTCGGGGCCGGTCAGCACCAGCAGGCGCTCAAGGTTCGGGGTTTGGCGCAACAGGTACTGCGCGGCCTGGATGCCGCTGTGGTAGTTGTCGAGCACCACGCGGCTGAATGGGCTGTCATGCAGCGTGCGGTCAAGCAGCACCACCGGTGTCTTGCCGTTGCCCAGGCGCTCGAGATAGTCGGGCTGGTAGCTCGGCTCATCGGAGACCGGCGACAGGATGATCCCTGCCACGCGATACCCCAGCAGGGTATCGACGGCCTTGCTTTCCAGTTCTTCCAGCTCATCGGTGTCCACCAGCATGATGGTGTAGCCGTGTTTTTTCGCTTCGCGGGAAATCGCCTTGATCATCTCGCTGTAGAACGGGTTGTCTACCGACGCGGTGATCACACCGATGATCAGGCTTTCACTGCGCTTGAGCCCGCGCGCGAAGGCGTTGGGCACGTAGTCGAGCTCGCGCGCCACTTCCAGAATGCGCGCCAGGGTGGCGGGTTTGACCAGGTCAGGTTTGCTCAGCGCCCGGGACACGGTGATGGTGGTCATGCCCACCCGTTTGGCGATGTCGCTGATGGTGACGGACTTTTTCTTGTTCATCGGTAAGGCTGCGAGAGGAAACATCCGCAGGCTAGCATGCGCGCAGGGGCAGGGTGCTTCAAATCAGCGGATCCCAGCGTTGCGACCAATCACCTTCGGCCTTGACCACCTCGCGCAACAGCGTCAATGCCTGCTGCAGCACCGCCGAGTCCCGTGCCCGCGAGTACACCAGGTAAGTCGGGAAACTGAACTCCGGCGCCTTGGCCACGCGCTGCATCACGCCGCTGTCCAGGTAACTCTGCACCACCCGCGTGCGGAAGTACCCGGCGCCGCCGTTCTCGAGGATGTACTGCAACGCCAGCGGCCCCAGGTTGAAACTCACCGCCGCGCGCGCCCGGTCGGGCAGGGCGGCGTCGTGCTGCTGGCGAAAGCCTGGGCCCCAATCGATATACACGTAGGGCTCGGGCTTGCTCGCCAGTTGCACCAGGATCAGTTTTTCTTCCAGCACCTGCTCCACCTGCAAGCCCGGCCAGTACTGCGGCTGGAACACCAGCGCGGCGTCGAGCACCCCCAGTTCCAACTGGCGCAACAGGTACTCGCCTTCACGCACTTCAGTGCGCAACGCGTGCCCCGGTATCCGCTCGCGCAGCGCCTTGGCCCAGCCGAGCATCAACGGGTTGCACAGGCTGACTTCGCCACCGATATGCAGCACATTGCGATAGCCATCGGGCAACGGCAGGTCACGGCGTGCCGCTTCCCAGGTTTGCAGCAGCTGGTTGGCGTACACCACGAAGGCCTCGCCATCCGCGGTCAGCCTGGCCCCGGCGCGATTGCGCACGAACAGCGTACTGCCCAGCTGGTTTTCCAGGTTTTTCACCCGTGCGGTAATGGCGGTCTGGGTGACGTGCAATTTCTCCGCCGCCGCGGCCAGGCTGCCGCAGCGGGTGATTTCGAGGAAGGTGCGTGCCAGTTCGATGTCCATGAAGCCCCCCGGGAATGAATGGAGGGCATTGTAGTGGAATGCGGTCAAAACTGTGGGAGGGGGCTTGCTCCCGATGGCGGTGGGTCAGTGACAGATGAGTTGGCTGAACCACTGCTATCGGGGGCAAGCCCCCTCCCACATTTGGATCTAGGGTGTTTGGGTGATCGGGGCTTGCAGGTGTTGGGTGGGGAATGCCTTGGCGTAGGCGTGGCACACCCTCAACACCTGCTCATCGGCAAACCGCGCGCCCACCACGTGCAACCCCACCGGCAGCCCATTCGCCGCCAGCCCGCACGGCACCGACGCGGCCGGTTGCTGGGTGAGGTTGAAGGGGTAGGTGAACGGCGTCCACTGCGTCCATTCCTCCAGGCCCGAACCCGGCGGGACGGTATGCCCGGCCTCGAACGCGATGATCGGCATCATCGGTGACACCAGCACGTCGTAGTGCTCATGGAACGCCGCCATCCGCGCGACCAACGCCGCACGGGCTTCCAGGGCCGCATTGAAATCATCCAGGCTCAAGCGTTCGCCCCGTTGCGCAATGCGCAGCAAACCGGGATCCAGCAGCTGCTTCTGCGCGTCGCTCATGCTGCGAGTCAAGCGCGCGGCGCCGGCGGCCCACAAGGTGCTGAAGACTTCCAACGGGTCGCTGAAACCGGGGTCGATCTGTTCGACATGGGCGCCCAACTGCACCAGGCCATCGACCGCTGCTGCGACCACGCTGGCCACCTGCGGGTCCACACCCACGTAACCAAAGGTGGGGCTGTAGGCAACGCGCAATCCCTTCAGGTCGTTACCTGGCGTCAGCCACGGCGTGGTCCTTGGCGCACCGATCAGCCCGTCCCGCACGTCCGGCTGCGCCACGGCCTGCAGCATCAGTACGCTGTCTTCCACGTTGCGCGTCATCGGGCCCAGGTGCGACAGGATCGTCATCGAGCTCGCCGGCCATTGCGGCACATAACCGAAGGTCGGCTTGATGCCAAAGGTGCCGGTGAACGCACAGGGAATCCGGATCGAGCCGCCCGCGTCGCTGCCCTGGTGCAGCACGCCGAGGTTCAGCGCCGCCGCCGCCCCGGCGCCACCGGACGACCCGCCCGCCGTGGTGCGGGTGTCCCAGGGGTTGCGCGTGATGCCGTACAGCGGGTTGTCGGTGACGCCTTTCCAGCCGAACTCCGGGGTGGTGGTCTTGCCCAGCAGCACCGCGCCGGCCTTGCGCATGAAGGCGGTGAAGGGTGCATCGACGTCCCACGGCCCTTCGGCGGACGTGGTGCGCGAACCCTTGCGGGTGGGCATGCCCATCGTCAAGGTCAAGTCCTTGATCGAGGCCGGCACGCCATCCAGCGCGCCGCAGGGCTGGCCTTTGAGCCAGCGTTGCTCGGCGGCGCGTGCCGCATTCAACGCACCTTCCGGGTCCACATGGCAGTAGGCATTCACCTGCGGGTTATAGCGCTCGATACGCAACAGCGCGTCCTCGGTGACCTCCACCGGCGACAAGGTCCTGTCGCGAAAATGCTGCAGCAGTTGCACCGCCGTCAGTTGGCCGATCTCGCTCATGGCTGGGCTCCCTGTGCGGCATTGACCATGGCGCGCAGCAGCACCGCGCAACCCGCCGCCAGGTCATCCGGCGCGGCGTTTTCGATTTCGTTGTGGCTGATGCCGCCTTCACACGGCACAAAGATCATGCCGGCCGGGCCCAGTTCGGCGACGAAGATCGCGTCGTGCCCGGCGCCACTGACGATATCCATATGGCTCAAGCCCAAGGCCTTCGCGCCGTCGCGCACGGCGTTCACGCAGGTGGGGTTGAAGTCCAGAGGCGGGAAGTCGGCGGTGGGGGTCAGTTCGAACGTCAAGCCGTGCCGGGCGGCGCTGGCTTCGATCACGCCGCGCACTTCGTCGACCATGGCGTGCAACTTGTCCGCATGCAGGTGGCGCAGGTCGAGGGTCATGTGCACCTGGCCGGGAATCACATTGCGTGAGCCGGGGTGCAGGCTCAGGCACCCGACGGTGCCGCAGGCGTGAGGCTGCTGCTGATGGGCGATGCGGTTGACCGCGCTGACCACCTCGGCGGCGCCCACCAGGGCGTCCTTGCGCAGGTGCATCGGCGTCGGCCCGGCATGGGCTTCGACGCCGGTAAGGGTCAGGTCGAACCATTTCTGGCCCAGGCAACCCATCACCACGCCGATGGTGGTGGCCTGGTCCTCCAGCACCGGGCCCTGTTCGATATGCGCCTCGAAATACGCGCCCACCGGATGGCCCAGCACAGGGCGGGAGCCGGCATAACCGATGCGTTGCAATTCTGCGCCCACCGACAGGCCATGTTCGTCCTGTTTGTCGAGGGTGTCCTGCAGGTCGAACTTACCGGCGAATACCCCGGAGCCCATCATGCACGGCGGGAAGCGCGAGCCTTCTTCGTTGGTCCACACCACCACTTCGATGGGGGCTTCGGTTTCGATCTGCAGGTCGTTCAGGGTGCGGATCACTTCCAGGCCGGCCATCACCCCGTAGCAGCCATCGAACTTGCCGCCGGTGGGCTGGGTGTCGATGTGGCTGCCGGTCATCACCGGGGGCAGGGCGGAATTGCGCCCGGCGCGGCGGGCAAAGATATTGCCGATGGCGTCCACAGTCACGCTGCAGCCGGCGGCCTCGCACCACTGCACGAACAGGTCACGGGCCTGGCGGTCCAGGTCGGTCAGGGCCAGGCGGCACACGCCGCCTTTGGCCGTGGCGCCAAGCCGGGCCAGGTCCATCAAGGATTGCCACAGGCGGTCGCGATCGATCAGCGGGGCGTTGCTGGTTAGCGGTTGCGCAAAGCTGTTCATGGGCATTCTCCGGTCAGGCACTCAGGGCCAGGTAGCGATTCTTGATGGTCGGGTCGGCGCGAAAATCTGCGGCGCTGCCTTCGTACACCACGCGACCCTGTTCGAGTACGTAATGGCGGTCGGCAAGCTTGTCGCAGACCATCAGGTTCTGTTCCACCAGCAGCACGGGCAGGCCGTCGTCCTTGACCTTGCGCAGGATCTTCACCAGTTCGTCGACGATCACCGGGGCCAGGCCTTCGGTAGGTTCATCGAGGATCAGCAGCTTGGGGTCGTTAAGCAGCGCGCGGGCAATGGCGAGCATCTGTTGCTCGCCGCCGGAGAGTGCATGGCCGGCGTTCTTGCGCCGTTCCCTGAGGCGCGGGAACATGCCGTACACATCCTCCAGCTGCCAGCGGCTGGTCTTGCGGGCGGCGATGCGCAGGTTTTCCTCGACGCTGAGCAGGCGGAAAATCCCACGGTTCTCCGGCACCAGCGCCAGGCCCTGGCGCGCGATTTGAAAAATCTTCTGGCCCACCAGCGCCTGCCCGTTGAAGTGAATCTGGCCCTGGCGCGGGCAGATGATGCCCAGGATGCTGCGCAAGGTCGTGGTCTTGCCGGCGCCGTTGCGCCCGAGCAGCGTCACCAGTTCGCCGGGGTTGACGGTCAATGACACGCCTTCGAGCACGTGGCTCTTGTCGTAGTAGGAATGGATATTCTCGACGATCAGCATCAGGCGGCCTCCCCAAGATAAGCACTGCGCACACGTTCATCGGCGCGCACGAATTCCGGCGTGCCTTCCACGAGGATCTGCCCGTGGCTCATCACGGTAATGCGTTGGCTGATGGACATGACGATGCTCATGTTGTGTTCGATCAGCAGCACTGTGTGGTCGCGGCCGAGGTCGCTGATAAGTTGGGTCATGATCGGAATGTCATCGATGCCCATGCCGGAGGTGGGCTCATCGAGCATCAACAGTTTGGGCCTGGAGCAGATCGACATGCCCACTTCCAGCACCCGCTGCTGGCCGTGGGACAACTCGCCAGCCAGGGTATCGGCGCGGGCGGTGAGTTGCAGGCGCTCGAGCACCTGGTCGGCCATCTCCAGGTGTTCGCGCTTGCTGTCCACGCGGCGCAAGAAGTTCAGGGCGCGCGCACCGTCACGGCCCTGGGCGGCCAGGCGCAGGTTTTCGCGCACGCTGAGGTTCTGGAACAGGCTGGTGAGCTGGAACGAGCGCGCCATGCCCAGGCCGACGCGGGCGTGGGCGGGTTTGCGCATCAGGTTCCTGCCGTCGAAGTGGATCGCACCGGCAGTGGCCTGGCGCTCACCGGTGAGGCAGTGGAACAGGCTGGTCTTGCCCGCGCCGTTGGGGCCGATGATGGTGTGGATGGTGCCGGCCTCGACCTTGAGGTTGACGCCATTGACTGCATGGAACGCGCCGTAGGCCAGTTCCAGGTCTTGGGTTTGCAGCAGGATGCTCATAGCACGTCCTCCTTGGTGACGACGCTGGGCTTGCGACTGGCGCGTACTTTTTCGTACAGCGCGGCCAACCCGCCCCACAGACCGCCGCGCATGAAGATCACCACCAAGATCAGAATCACCCCCAGCAGCATCAGCCAGCGCGGCCACAGGTCCGACAGGAAATCCCCCAGCAGTACGATGGAACCGGCACCCAGCAACGAGCCGAACAGCGAGCCGGTGCCGCCGACGATGGTCATGATCAGGATGTTCTCGGACATCGCCAGGTCGATGTTCGACAGCGGCACAAAGTGCAGCAGCATCGCGTACAACGCCCCGGCGATGCCGGTGACCGCGCCCGACAACACAAACACCAGGATCTTGAAATGCCGCGTGTCGTAGCCGATGGCCGAGGCGCGGGTTTCGTTTTCGCGGATCGCCATCAAGGTGCTGCCGAACGGCGAGGCGATCACCCGGCGCGCGCCGATAAAAATCAGTAGGAACAGCACGGCGACAAAGCCGTAGAAGGCGCGGGCGTCGGCCAGCGACAGCAGCACCGTGTCACCGATACGAATCTCCGGGCGCGGCACGCTGAGCAGGCCGTTGTCGCCGCCGGTCCAGTCGCTCAGGGTGTAGGCGACAAAGTAAGCCATCTGGCTGAAGGCCAGGGTGAGCATCACGAAGTAGATGCCGGTGCGGCGGATCGCCAGGGCACCTACCAGCAACGCCAGGAAACCGCCAACGACGGCGGCACCGAGCAACGCCGTGAACAGGCCCCATTGCAGGTGGATCATCAGCAACGCCGCGCAATACGCACCGGCACCAAAGAAAATGCCTTGGCCGAACGACAACAGCCCGGTGTAGCCCAGCAACAGGTTGCAGGCCAGGGCGGCCATGGCAAAGATCAGGATTTCGCTGGCCAGGGTGGCCGAGGGCAAAACCAACGGCAGGCCGATCAGCACCGCCACGACCCACAGCAACATGGCGCGCGATTGCGTCTTGGCAAACGGCAGGGGATTTTTCTCGCTCATGTCAGGCTCTCCCGAACAGGCCGTAGGGGCGTACCAGAATCACCACGGCCATCGCGCCGTAGATCATCAGGCTCGCACCCTGGGGCCAAAGTGTGGTCATCAGGCTTTGCACCACGCCCACCAGCAAACCGCCGACCAGCGCGCCGCTGAACGAACCCATGCCGCCGATCACCACCACCACGAAGGCGATGCCGAGAATCTCCGGGCCCACGAACGGCTGCGCACCGCGCAACGGCGCGAACAGCACACCGGCCATGCCGGCCAGGCCAACGCCGAGGGCGAAGGTCATGGAGAACAAACGGAAGATATTGGTGCCCAGCAGCGATACGGTTTCGGTGCTCTCACTGCCGGCGCGTACCAGCGCGCCGAAGCGCGTGCGTTCCAGCAGCAGCCACAGGCCCAGGCCCACCACCGCAGAAAACACGATGAGGAAAAGGCGGTAGTAGGGGTAGACGAAATCGCCCAACACCAGCACGCCGCGCAGCAGTTCCGGCACCGCGACGCTCTTGCCCACCGGGCCCCAGATCATCACACTGGCTTCCTGGATGATCAACGCGATGCCCAGCGTTACCAGAATCTGGAACATGTGCGGCAAGTGATAGATGCGCTGGATCAGCAGGCGCTCGATCACCCACGCCAGCGCAGCCACCACCAGCGGCGCGATCAGCAGCGCCAGCCAGAAGCTACCGGTGAGGCTGACAGCGGTGTAGCAGATATAGGCGCCCAGCAGGAAGAACGCGCCATGGGCGAAATTGACGAAGTTGAGCAGCCCGAAAATGATCGTCAGCCCGACCGCGATCAGGAAGTAGATCATTCCCAACCCGAGGCCGTTGAGTATCTGGAACAGGTAAAGATTAAGCATGCGCAAGCCCTCAGCAGGAAGCCGGTGCGATAGTCAGAAACTCAGGCGAGCGTGCAGCCCGTGGCTTCCACCGGCGGGAAGGACTGGCCGGCGCTGAGCACCTTGGCCAGGTCGTCCTTGTCGGTCATATCGGCGGCGGCCTTGCCGATCAGCAGGTAGTAGTCCTTGATCACCTGATGGTCGCCGGCGCGGATCGATTCCTTGCCGGTCGGGCCTTCATAACTCAGGCCCTGCAGGGCCTTGGCCACGGTCGGCCCGTCGAAGCTGCCGGTGGCGACGATGGTCTCGAGCATCACCTTGGTGCTGATGTAGTCGGCGGCGAGCGGGTAGGTGGGGTTGATGCCATATTTGGCCTGGGTCAGCTTGACCAACTCGCGGTTGAGCGGCGTATCGACCTGGTGCCAGTACTGCGCGCCGAGGTACACGCCTTCGAGAATGTCGCTGCCCAGTTCCTGGAACTGGTCGAGGCCGGCGGACCACACCAGCAGCACCTTCATGCGTTCCTTGATGCCGAAATTTACCGCCTGGCGCAGGGTGTTGGATGACTGGCTGCCAAAGTTGAGCAGCACCAGTACATCGGGCCTGGTGGAGATGGCGTTGGTCAGGTAGCCGGAGAATTCCTGCTCCTGCAAGGAGTGGTAGCTGTTGCCGACGTGTTCCAGGCCATGTTCCTTGAGTACGTTTTTCGCGCCTTCGAGCAAGGCTTCACCGAACACGTATTGCGGGGTGATGGTGTACCAGCGCTTGGCGTCCGGCAGCAGCTTGATCAGCGGCAGCATGGTTTCGCGGATGGCGCCGTAGGTGGGCACCGACCAGCGAAACGTGGCTTTGTTGCAGTCCTTGCCGGTGACTTCGTCGGCGCCCACCGGGGTCATGAACACGCCGCCGACCTTGTCGACTTCCTTGGCCACTGCCAGGGCCGACGAGGACAGCGTGCAGCCCTGGAAGAACCGCGCGCCGTCCTGCTGGATCGCTTCCTGCACCTTGCGCACCGCCTTGCCGGCATTGCCCTCGGTGTCGATGACCTTGTAGTTCAACGGGCGGCCGAGTACTTGCGGGTGCTGCTCCACCGCCAGGCGCGAACCCATGTCGGCAAACTTGCCATAGCTGGCAAAGGCGCCAGACATGGACTTGAGGCCGTAAAAGGTAAAGGGCTCGGCGGCGAATGCCGCACGCACGCTCAGCGGGAGGCTGAGGGCGGAGGCGAAGGTGAGACTGGCTTTCAATAACGTACGACGCTGCATGGGGTGACTCCCTGGTTTAGTTATTGGCAGGAGCGGCAAGGGCGATACGGTGAAGCAAGGGCCTGTGGGCAGGCGTTTTTTATTGAGGTGAGGCGGGTCTATCGATTGGAATGCAAATCCCAATGTGGGAGGGGGCTTGCTCCCGATGACTGAGTGTCAGGCACTGCATCAGGTGGCTGATCCACCGCTATCGGGAGCAAGCCCCCTCCCACATTGGATTTGTGGTGTTTGGGTTAAGAGTGATCGAACTCCAGCAGGAAGTGCGGACTGACCTGGCCTTCCAGCGCGGTCATGTGGTGTTCGGCATCGCACATGTGTTCATGCATCAAGCTGCGCACCGCGCTTTCATCCCCGGCACGAAAGGCGATCAGCAATTGCTTGTGGTAGTCGAGGTTGGCCGCATCGAACTGTTTGCGCTTGGGCTTGTAGGCTTTTTTCAGCACCACCAGGTCGCGCAGCAGGTCGTTGAGGAACTGCGCCATGAAACCGAGCAGCGGGTTGGGGCAGGCCTTGGCCAGCAGGTTGTGAAATTCCAGTTCCGCCAGACGCTGTTCGCGCTGGCCGGCTTCGCTGTCTTCGGGGGCGCTGCAAAAGTCCACGTTGTCCTGCAAGGCCTGGTAGTCGCTCTCGCTCAAGCGCCCGAGCACCGACAGCGCCAGCTCCACCTCGATGACCTTGCGCAGTTGATACACCTGCTCGCCGTCCAGGTGCTGGAAGTGCAGGTAGTTGCGCAGTGCGCGGCTGGCGGGTTCGGTGCCGGCCTGGTTCAGGTAGGCGCCGCCACTGGGGCCGGTGCGCGTGCTCACCAGGCCTTCGACTTCCAGCGCCTTGAGCGCTTCGCGGGCCGAGCCCTTGGAGCACTGGAAGCTTTCCATCAGCTCACGTTCGGTGGGCAGGCGGTCGCCGGGCTTCAAGGCGTCGGTGACGATGGAGCGCTTGACCGACTCGACGATCACATCGGACAGCTTCTGGCGCTTGCGGCGTAGCGGACGACTCAGCATGGTTTCGATTTATCGTATTAATGCGGATAAATAGCACTTAATAACGATCGGGCCGCAGCGTCAACGCAGGGTGTCGTTTCTGGCATCAACAGGTCGTAAACGTCAGGGTCAGTCCCAGCCGCCACGGTCCAGGCAGCGTGTGTGCGTCGGTGGCTGTTTGCCGTAAGCCAGAAAATCACCAAGCCAGCGGCTGACACAGCCGTCACCGCTGGCCTGGGCGGGTTCCTTGAGCAGCAGCAGCTCGACGCCGGAAGCCACAGGTTCCCCGCGCCCGGCGTTGACCAGCACCATGCGCGCGATGCGTTCGGGAAACAGCGTGCCATAGCGGTTGCCCAGTCGCGCCGCGTCGGCATTGCCGACGTAGTTGAGTTGGGCCTCGCCCAATTGCACACGGACATACTCTATATCCCGCGCCGCCTGTTCGACGGCGGCGGCCTGTTGCAGGTCGCGGGGGCTCAGTTCGATCACGTCGTAGCGGTCGACTAACGTGCGGTAAGCCTGGGTGGCATAAGACTCCCAGCGGCTGACGAGATGCAGGGCAAAGGTGGCGTTTTTAGCTGCACGCGGGTCGCCGGACTGGATAAACACCACGCCCTCACGGTTGAGCGGGTCGCGTGCGCCGACGCGTGTCACCCTCAGGCGCAGGCGGCCGCGGCTGGGTGCAGCATGGTCGCGGGGCACCGTCACCTGGCCGCATTGGGTGCGCGCGAGGACTTCGGGGTCGAGCCGTTCAAACGCCGGGAAGGGGCAATCCAGTAACCAGTCAATGGCGGTGGGCGTGATCAAGGGGTCGGCCAAGGCCAGGTGGGCGATCAGCCAGGCGCCAAGGCAAACCAGGCATTTTCCAACAACGCAGGGTTTCATTAAAAGGTCCTGGACGAGCCGTGTGAAGGCGGCTTTTTTACCAAGGACCTTGGGTCTAATAATGTAAGGCGATTAAACGGTTTGTGTACGAAACTGGAGTTTCGTTTATCAGATGTCGCTACTCCAGCCACCGCCCAGCGCTTTATACAACGCGATGCTGGCCTGCAAGCGCGACAGTCGCAGTTGCACGTTCAAGTCCTGGGCCGCGTACAAGGTGCGCTGGGTTTCCAGCACCGTGAGCAAATCCTCGGCACCGGCCTGGTAACGGCTTTCTGCGATCTGGAACGCGGTCTGTGCCTGTTGCAACTCCTCGGCTTGCCATTGGCGTTGCTGGTCCAGCCGGGTGATGCTGCTGAGGGCTTTTTCCACGTCGGCAAAGCCGTTGATGATCGCCCCTCGGTAGGTGTGCAGCAGCTCATCCTGGCGCGCACGGGCCTTGTCGCGTTCCGCGCTTAAACGACCGTTGTTGAAGATCGGGGCCACCAGGCCCGAGGTCAGGGTGTAGAACGGGCTGCGCAGGATGTCGTCGGCTTTGTACGCGCCCGAACCCAGGGTCGCGCCCAGGGTGACGGCAGGCAACATCGCCGCACGGGCCACGCGCACATCGGCGCTCGCCGCCGCCAGCTGTGCCTCGGCCTGGGCCAGGTCGGGGCGCCGGCTCAATAACTGGCTCGGCACGCCGGGCCCGATGCTTGGCCAAGTCAGTGCCTGGAACGCCTCGTTGCCCAGCGCCAGCGCCTGCACGGGCTGGCCGAGCAACGCGGCAAGGGTGATCCGCGAATCTTCGGTCAACTGCTCGATCAGCGGCAGTTGCCGTTGCTGGCTGGCCACCAGGCTTTTCTGTTGCGCCAGCTCCAGGGCCGTGGCGGAACCGGCGTCGTAGCGGGTTTGCACCAGCTTCAGCACATTGCGCGCGTTCGCCAGGTTCAGCTCGGCGATCTGCACGCGCTGGCGCGCGGCCAGGGTTTGCGCGTAGCGGTCGGCCACGTTGCTGAGCAGGGTCAGCTCGACGTTGGCCTGGTCGAACTGGCTGGCCTGCAGGCTCTGCAGTGCACTGTCCCGTGCGGCGGCGCGGCCGCCCCAGAAGTCGAGTTCGTAGCTGGCCGTGAGGTTGGCGTCATAGCTGCTGACGGTTCTGTTGCTCTCGGTGGCGTTCAGGTCCGAGTTGCCGCTGCCGCGCAGCAGCTTTTCACGGCTGGCGGTGAGGTTGAACTTGACCTCGGGCAGCAGCGGCGCGCCGGCAATCACCGCCGTTGCCTGCGCCTGGCGCACGCGGGCCATGGCGGCGGCAACGTCGAAACTGTCACGGCGCGCCTGGTCGATCAGGCGGTTGAGCGAGGGGCTGCCAAATTGTGTCCACCAGCGCTGGTTGGTGGCTTGGCTGGCCGCGCGCTCGGCGTATTGCCAGGCGGCGGGCGGCGCGATGCCGCTGTCGACGGCGGGCGCATTACCCGCACAGGCATTGAGCAACAGGCACAGGCTGAGCAGCGCCAGCGGCGGTGCGAGGGGTCGTTTATTCACTGGTCAACGCCTTAACCGGATCGAGCCGGGCAGCTTTACGGGCCGGCATAAAGCCGAATACGACACCGGTGACCAGCGCGCAGCCAAAGGCGCCGAGCACCGCCATCAGGGAAAACTGCACCGCCACCTCGGCCAGTACCAGCACGCCGCCCACCAGCAAGGCCAGGGCAATACCCAACAGCCCGCCGACCACCGAGAGCATCACCGCCTCGGTGAGAAACTGGCGCAGGATGTCGCGCTGACGGGCACCGGTGGCCATGCGGATGCCGATTTCGCGGGTACGTTCACGCACGGTCATCAGCATGATGTTCATCACGCCGATGCCGCCCACCAACAGGGAAATCGCCGCAATCGAACCGAGCATCAACGACAGTGTGTTGGCCGTGCGCGCCTCGGCCTGGATCATCGCGGCGTTGTTGGTCAGGTGATAATCGTCCTTGCCCTGGTGCAGGCGCTTGAGCAACTGATCGATGGCCTGCTCGGCGGCGTTCACCCGGGTGGCGTCGGCGGCGGCAATCACCACGTATTCCGGGTTATAGCTGCCGAACAGGCGGATGCTGGCGGCGGAGTAGGGGATGGCAATGCGGTCATCACTGTCTTTGTTGCCCGAGCTGGAGCCTTTTTCCTGGAGCACGCCCACCACCTGGAATGGCACGTTTTCGATCAGGATGTACTGGCCGATGGGGTTGACCCGGCCTTTGAACAGCTTGTCACGCACCCTTGCGCCGATCACCGCGACGGTGGCGGCGTTGCGTTCGTCGGCTTCGGTAAAGTAGCTGCCCTCGACCACCGGCCAGTTGAAGATGCTCGGAAACTGGGTGTCGTTGCCGCCGACATAGGCGATGTAGTCGATGTTGCCGAAACGTACGCCGGCTTCGGCGCCGTTGACCGGCATGATCCGTTTCACCTGGGGCAGGGTGGCCAGGGCGGCCACATCCTGGGGGGTGATGATGCCCAGGGGCGTACGCGGGTTGGGTGACGAACCACTGACATACAGGATGTTCGAGCCGAACGCGCCCATCTGCGCCATGACCTGGCGCTTGCTGCCTTCACCCACGGCCAGCATGACCACCACCGAGGCCACGCCAATAATGATTCCGAGCAGGGTCAGCGCGGTGCGAAAACGGTTGATCCACATCACGCGCCACGCCGCTTGCAATGCGTCGAGCAGTTCGGCCTTCCAGGCGCCGTTGTGTTCGGCGCCGTCGACCAGGCGCTGACGCAGGTCCACGGCTTGCAGCGCAGTGCTGTCCGCTTCGGCAGGCACGCAGGCCTGGGCGCCGGCCGAGTCGCTGATGATCAGGCCGTCGCGAATCTCGATGATGCGGTTGGCCCGTGCGGCCACTTCGCGGTCATGGGTGATCAGGATGACCACATGGCCCTGGCTCGCCAGTTCGTCGAGCAGGCTCATCACTTCGGCGCCGCTGTGGCTGTCGAGGGCGCCGGTGGGTTCGTCGGCGAGGATGATATGCCCGCCGTTCATCAGCGCCCGTGCGATGGACACCCGCTGCTGCTGGCCGCCGGAGAGCTGGTGCGGACGGTTGCCGGTGCGGTCGGCCAGGCCCAGGCGGGTGAGCAGGGCGGTGGCGCGGGCGTGCCGTTCGCTGGCACTGATGCCGGCATAGATCGCCGGCATCTCGACGTTTTCCTGGGCCGATGCCGACGGGATCAAGTGGTAGCCCTGGAACACGAAACCGAAGGCTTCGCGGCGCAGCCAGGCCAGTTCGTCGCTGCCCAGGTGGGCAACGTTTTCACCGGCGAACAGGTAGTCACCGTCGCTCGGGCGGTCGAGGCACCCGAGGATATTCATCAATGTGGACTTGCCGGAGCCGGACGCGCCGACGATGGCGACGAACTCCCCGGCATGGATCGCCAGGTCGATGCCACGCAGCACGTCGACCTGCGGGCTGTCGCCGCCGCCGTAGGATTTGCGGATGTGCTTGAGTTCGATCAGGGGCGTGGTCAATTCAACCCCCGCTGCTGTCGGCCGGGCCGATCAACAGGTGATCGCCTTCGCTGAGGCCATCCAGCACCTGGACGCGCAGGCGGTCGCTGACACCCAGGCGCACCGTGCGCTGCTCGATGCTGCCGTTCTTCGCCACCACGCGGGCGATTTGCGTATCCGCGTTGGGCGTGCCTTGCAGCGCAGCGACTGGCACGGTGAGGGCGTCCTTGACCTGGTTTGCGACGAAAAACACTTGGGTGGTCATTTCCGCCATCAGCGCGTTATCGGCGTTGTCCACGTCCAGCAGCACCGTGTACAGCACCACGCGGCCACTGCCGCTTTTGCTGGCGCTGCTCGGGCTGCCGCTGCCCTGGGTTTCGTTCAAGGGTTTGGGTGGAATCGGCAGGATCTGGCGCACGGTGCTGGTCCAACGCCGGCTGCCGCCGCTCAAGGTGGTGAAGTAAGCGCTCATACCGGGTTTGACGTGGCCGATATCCGCCTCGGAGACTTCGGCCCATACGGTCATCGGCGACAACCTGGCGATGCGCAGGATCAGCGGAGTTTGTTGTTGCGCGTTGAGCGTCTGGCCGACCCGCGCATCCACCGCGACCACGGTACCGGCCATCGGCGCATAGATACGCGTGTAACCCAGTTCCGCTTCGTCGCTGCGCAGGCTGGCCCGCGCCTGGCGGATCTGCGCCTGGAACATCTCGACCCGCGCCTGGGTCGCGCTCAGTTCGGCCTTGGCGGTTTGTACATCCTCTTCGCGCGTGGCGTTGCCGGCGCTCAAGCGTTGCTGGCGCTGGTACTTCTGGCGCGCCAATGCATGCTGGGCCTGCTGCTCCTGCAACTGCGCCTCAAGGTTTTCGATGGCGTAGCGGCTGGCATCGAGCTTGGCCTTTTGCGTCGAGGGGTCGATCTCTACCAGCAATTGGCCCTCCTTGACCTGGTCGCCGGCTTCGACGTGGATCTTCTGGATCTGCCCGGAAGCCTGGGCGCCCACATCCACATAACGCCGCGGTTGCAGGGTACCCAGGGCCGTGACGCTGTTTTCGATATCGCCACGGGTGACGGTGACGGTGGCCAGGGTGTCGCGACCCGGCGCCAGGCCTTGCCAGGTGGCAAACGCAACGATGGGAATCAGGCACGCCACCACAAGCAGGGCGCGTCGGGCAGGTCGAGGGCGTTTCATGCGTAGGTTCCAGCCAGGAAAGATCGGGGCGCAGTCGCGCAGAGCTGACAGTTAAACGAAGAAAATGTCGCAGGATTTAGGCGGTTACACGCGCGGTTACAGCTCGCGCGGCGAAAAAAATCGGCCGTTGATGCGAGACTTCTTTAAAAGTAGATGAGAATTACTATAAATTGCACCTACTCAAACTGCCATCATCGATGGGCCTGTTCCTACCCGAACTGGCATCGTTAGCACCACGGCCATGGGGCCAGGAGTCATGTTGGAAAACTACTATCGTGAGCTGGTGTGTTTCCTCAACGCCAAGCTGGGCAACCGTCAGGTGGCCGAGGATGTGGTGCATGACGCGTATGTGCGGGTGCTGGAGCGTTCCAGTGACACCCCGATCGAACAGCCGCGCGCGTTCCTGTATCGCACCGCGTTGAATCTGGTGATCGACGGCCATCGGCGCAACGCCCTGCGCCAGGTCGAGCCGCTGGAGGTGCTGGACAGCGAAGAACGCTTCGCCCCGTGTTCACCCCACGCCAGCCACGACCAGGGCCAGCGCCTGGAGCTGCTCGAGCGCGCCCTGGCCGAGTTGCCGGCGGCCTGTCGCGACAGTTTCCTGCTGCGCAAACTCGACGGCCTGTCCCATCTGCAAATCGCCGAGCGGCTGAGCATTTCCCGCAGCCTGGTGGAAAAGCACATCGTCAATGCCATGAAGCACTGCCGGTCACGCATGCGTGAGTGGGAAGCCCACTGAAGCGGCATTAGTTAAATTTTATTTCACTGTCCTCGTTTCCTATCAACACACGGCCTGTTGTGCAGGCCATGAAGGTATTCCCGCCCCAACCGCCAAGGGGCTTATCCAGAGGACACTGGAATGACACAGGCAATTGCTTCGCCCGCGGTTCACGACCTGATCGGTATCGGCTTCGGCCCATCGAACCTGGCGCTGGCCATCGCCCTGCAGGAGCGTGAAAAGGCCCAGGGCAAACTGGACGTGCTGTTCCTCGACAAACAAGCCGACTACCGCTGGCATGGCAATACCCTGGTGACCCAGAGCGAACTGCAGATTTCCTTCCTCAAGGACCTGGTGACCCTGCGCAATCCCACCAGCCCGTATTCCTTCGTCAATTACCTGAAGGCCCACGAGCGCCTGGTGGACTTTATCAACCTGGGCACGTTCTACCCGTGCCGCATGGAGTACAACGACTACCTGCGCTGGGTCGCCGGGCAATTCCAGGCCCAGGCCCGCTATGGCGAAGAAGTGCTGGCCATCGAGCCGATCCTGCACCAGCAGCAGGTGGAAGCGCTGCGCGTGATTTCCCGCGATGCGCTGGGCGAGCAGCATGTGCGCACCACACGCTCGGTGGTGGTCAGCGCGGGTGGTACGCCGCGTATTCCCGAGGCGTTCAAGGCGCTCAAGGGCGACAGCCGGGTGTTCCACCATTCCCAGTACCTGGAGCGCATGGCCGGCCAGCCCTGTGTCGACGGCAAGCCGATGCGCATCGCGGTGATCGGCGGTGGTCAGAGCGCCGCCGAAGCCTTTATCGACCTCAACGACAGCTTCCCCTCGGTGCAGGTTGACCTGATCCTGCGCGGCTCGGCGCTCAAACCCGCCGATGACAGCCCGTTCGTCAATGAAGTGTTCTCGCCGGCCTTTACCGACCTGGTATTCCAGCAAGTCGGTGCCGAACGTGAGCGCCTGGTCGCCGAGTACCAGAATACCAACTACTCGGTGGTGGACCTGGACCTGATCGAACGCATCTACGGCATCTTCTATCGCCAGAAAGTCTCCGGTATCGCGCGCCAGGCGTTTCGCACCATGACCGTGGTCGAAAAGGCCACCCCCGGTCCGCTCGGCATCGAACTGACGTTGCGCAACAACGCTACCGGCGAAACCTGCGTGAATCACTACGACGCGGTAATCCTCGCCACCGGTTACGAACGCCAGATGCACCGCGAACTGCTCGCGCCGCTGCACGCCTACATGGGCGACTTCGAAGTGGCCCGCGACTACCGTATCGTCACCGATGAGCGCTGCAAGGCGGGTATCTATATCCAGGGGTTCAGCCAGGCCAGCCATGGCTTGAGCGATACCTTGCTGTCGGTGCTGCCGATTCGCGCCGATGAAATTGCCGCGTCGTTGTATGCCAATGACCGCAGCCGTGATTCAGCGCGTTCGGTACAGGATCTGTTGTTGGCAACGGCGAGCTGACAGGCTGCACTTGTGACAGGGGGTAGCTGCTGATACTGTACAAAAAACCAGTATCGGTAGCTCTCCATGCAGTTGATCGAAAAGCTCAGCATCCTCGCCGACGCCGCCAAGTACGACGCGTCATGCGCCAGCAGTGGCGCACCCAAGCGCAGCTCCGAAGGCAAGGCGGGGCTGGGGTCCACCGATGGCATGGGCATTTGCCACAGCTATACGCCCGACGGGCGTTGCGTGTCGCTGCTCAAGGTATTGCTCACCAATTTCTGTCTCTACGACTGCCAGTATTGCGTCAACCGCCGTTCCAGCGATGTGCCCCGTGCGCGGTTCAGCCCGGAAGAGGTGGTCACCCTGACCCTGGACTTCTACAAGCGCAATTGCGTCAGCGGCCTGTTTCTCAGTTCCGGCATCATCCGTTCGGCCGACTACACCATGGAACAGTTGGTGCGGGTCGCCAGGCTGTTGCGCGAGGAGCACGACTTTCGCGGCTATATCCACCTCAAGACCATTCCCGAAGCCGACCCGGCGCTGATCGCCGAGGCCGGGCGTTATGCCGACCGCCTGAGCGTGAATATCGAACTGCCCACCGATGCGAGCCTGCAAACCCTGGCGCCGGAAAAGCAGATCGTCTCGATCAAGCAGGCCATGCAGACCATCTACACCGGTGAGCAGACCGTGCTCAACGAACCCCGCGCGCCGCGCTTCGCCCCGGCCGGGCAGAGCACGCAGATGATCGTCGGCGCCGACGACACCGACGACAGCACCATCCTGCACGGTGCCGAAGCCCTGTATGGCAATTACAAGCTGCGCCGTGTGTATTACTCGGCATTCAGCCCCATCCCCAACAGCCCTAAAAGCGTGCCTTTGGCCGCGCCGCCGCTGATGCGCGAGCATCGTTTGTACCAGGCCGATTTCCTGTTGCGCAGCTACGGTTTCAGCGCCAACGAGCTGTTCGAAGGCCCCGGCCACCTGGCCCTGGATATCGACCCCAAGCTGGCCTGGGCCCTGGAACATCGCGAGGTGTTCCCCCTGGACCTGAACCGCGCCGAACCTACCTTGATCGCGCGCATCCCCGGCATTGGCCTGCGCACCACCCAGCGCCTGGTCGACCTGCGCCGCGAACGCAAGATCCGCTTCGAAGACCTGGCGCGCATGCGCTGCGTGCTGGCCAAGGCCAAGCCGTTTTTCATCACCAGCGATTACCACCCCCAACAAGCGGACACCACCAGCGTTTTGCTGCGCGAGCAGCTGCGCGATCGCCCGCAACCGCAACAAATGGGGTTGTGGGGATGATCAGCCTGGAATGCGACAACCTGTTCAGCACCTGGCGCGAACAGGCGCGCTGGCTGCTCAGCCATCAGGTCGACCCCAGCCAGGTGAGTTGGGGCGAAGCCGAGGTGGCGGATCTGTTTGCCACCGACGAGCCGATTCCGCCTGGGCCTGGCCCGTTCCAGGCGCGCATCCCCAAGGCGTTGCTGCACCTGCTGGAGTCGGCCGCCTGCTACCACGGCGACCAGCGCTGGAGTTTGCTGTACGAGGTGTTGTGGAGGGTCAGCCATGGCGATCGCACCGCGATGCTGGCCGGTGACAAGCTGGGCAGCGAGTTGCAGCGGCGCATCAAGCAGGTCAGCCGTGAAGCCCACCACTTGCACGCATTTGTGCGGTTTATCGCCTTGCCGCCGGAGGCTGGGCCGCAGCTGCCGGAGTACGTGGCCTGGCACGAACCGGCCCACGATATTCTGCAAAGCGCCAGCCAGCATTTTGTCGGGCGCATGGGCCGGCATCGCTGGATGATCGCAACACCCCTGGACGGGGTGTATTACGACGGCGAGCAATTGATTCACCAACGCCAGTGCCCCGAGGCTTGGCAGCAACTGGCGCAGAATGTCGAGGATCCGCACAGCGCCATGTGGTTGACCTACTACAGCCACATCTTCAACCCGGCGCGATTGAACCCCAAGGTGATGGAAGGGCATTTGCCGAGCCGGTTCTGGAAGAACCTGCCGGAGGGCAAGTTGATTCCGGGGCTTATCAGCGAGGCGCGTACGGGCAAGCAGAAAGATGGGCAGGCTAAGCTGGTTGGTGCCAAGCCGGGCAAACGAATTGCGGGCGGGCATGGTTAAAAAATGTCGGAGGGGCTTGCCCCCGATGGCCATAGGTATCTTCACAATTTTGTAGCAGCATACGGTAACCACGATGCGAAGCGAGCCGCTCTTGATCTTGCTCTTGATCTAGGCACACCGAGCCTGGGCGAGGTGCCGAGTGGTGGGGCAAGAGCCCTTTTGGTTACTTTTGGGGCTCTTTTCCAAAAGTGACCCGCCGTAAGGGCGGAACCCTAAGCCGCCGTTACCGCAGCAACGGATATGTACTCGCTCTGATCCAACATCCTGGCCGGCTGTCAGGCCGCCATCGGGGGCAAGCCCCCTCCCACATTAGGTCGCGGGGCATCAGTTAGAGAGGCTTCGACTCCTGAGCCCCGCGCCAAAAGTGTGTGGATATCCATGCCCCGACAGCGGTGGATCAGCCAGCTTATCTGTAGCTGACCCACCGTAATCGGGGGTAAGTCGAATCGTCGCACCGCCCCTCCCACATTGGTATTGTGGTGCTTGTTATAGCGCCGTCAGCCAGGAGCAAGCATGTCTACCGTCGTTCGTACTGCCCAAGCCTCAGATGCCGAAGGCATCAGCCAAGTCATCCTCGCCGCCTTGCACGGCAGCAATGCACGGGATTACCCGGCGGATGTGATCGCTCGCGTGGCGAGCAATTTCACACCCGAGGCGGTGCTGGAACTGCTCAAGCGTCGTGTGGTGCTGGTGGCGGTAAAAGCCGATGTGATCGTCGCCACGGCGGCCCTGGACGCCAATGTGGTGCGCTCGGTATTCGTCAACCCAGCGCTGCAAGGGCAGGGCATTGGCCGGCTGCTGATGATCGAGATCGAGCTGCGCGCCCGTGAAACCGGGGTGAGCGTGTTGAGCGTGCCGTCTTCGCTGACCGCCGAGCCGTTCTATAGCAAGCTGGGTTTTCATACTGTGCGCGATGTCTATCACGGCAACGAGCGCACGCTGGTCATGGAAAAGGCGCTGCTGTCTCGGCACCCCATCGGCCCGTATCGCGACCGCCAGCACCGTGCGCAGGTGGTTGCGTTATGGCAGGAAGCGTTCGGCTATGACACCGCGCATAACCTGCCGACCCTGGCGATTGATAAGAAGCTGGCGGTCAATGACGGGCTGTTCTTTGTCGCCACCGACAAAAAAACCGTGATCGGCACGATCCTCGCCGGGTACGACGGCCATCGTGGCTGGCTGTATTCGGTGGCGGTGCACGCCGACTATCGTCGCCACGGCCTGGGATCATCGTTGGTGCGTCACGCGGAACAGGCGTTGACGGCGCTGGGTTGCATGAAGATCAACCTGCAGATCACCAGCGGCAATGATGCGGTGGCGGGGTTTTACGAGGCGTTGGGGTATGGGGTGGAACAGAGGATCAGCATGGGCAAGAAGATTGCGGTGAACATTCCTCAATCTTAAAAAGTACTGGAGATCAAATGTGGGAGGGGGCTTGCCCCCGATGGCGGTGGGTCAGTCAATAAGTCTGTGACTGATACACCGCTATCGGGAGCAAGCCCCCTCCCACATTGAGTTTTGCGTTGTGGCTATTAGACTTTGACGATCCAACCCGCTGGCGCTTCAACATCACCGGTCTGCACACCTGTCAGCTCTTTGTAGAGCTTCTGGGTAACCGGGCCCACTTCGGTCTCGCTGTGGAACACGTGCAGTTTGCCGTTGTACTGGATGCCACCGATCGGCGAGATCACCGCAGCAGTGCCGCAGGCTCCGGCTTCCTTGAATTGGTCCAGCTTGTCGATGAACACCTCGCCCTCGACCACGGTAAGGCCCAGGCGGCTCTGGGCCAGTTCGATCAGCGACAGGCGGGTGATGCCCGGCAGTACCGAAGGCGACTTCGGTGTGATGAACTGGTTGTCATGGGTGATGCCGAAAAAGTTGGCCGAGCCGACTTCTTCGATTTTCGAATGGGTCATCGGGTCCAGGTAAATCGCGTCGGCGAAGCCGGATTTTCTCGCTTCCGACCCTGGCATCAAGCTGGCGGCATAGTTACCGCCGACTTTCGCGGCACCGGTGCCCTGTGGCGCGGCGCGGTCGAAGGTGGAGATCTGGAAGTTGTGGGGCACCAGGCCGCCTTTGAAATAGGCGCCGACCGGGATGCAGAACACCGAGAAGATAAACTCCGGCGCCGAGCGCACGCCGATGTTGTCACCGGTGCCGATCACGAACGGGCGCAGGTACAGCGCGCCGCCGCTGCCGTAAGGCGGGATGAAGCGCTCGTTGGCCTTGACCACCTGTTTGCAGGCATCGATGAACGCGTCGGTCGTTACATGCGGCATCAGCAGGCGAGCACAGCTGCGCTGCATGCGCGCGGCGTTCTGGTCCGGACGGAACAGGTTGATCGAGCCGTCCTTGCAGCGGTAGGCCTTGAGGCCTTCAAAGCACTGCTGGCCATAGTGCAGGGCGGTGGAGCCCTCGCTGATGTGCAGCACGTTGTCGTCGGTCAGGGTGCCGTCTTGCCATTCGCCGTTTTTCCAGACCTGGAGAAACCGCTTGTCGGTCTTGATGTAGTCAAAACCCAGCGTGTCCCAATTGATGCTCTCGTTACCCATGACACCCTCTATCTTGGTCAAGTCGGATTTTTTTCTGGATGGCACAACAATACTGCATTCTTGGCTTGTGTGGGAGCGGGCGGATGGACCATTCGACATCTCTGTTGGCTGATCCATCGCTATCGGGGGCAAGCCCCCTCCCACAGGGGAACGCATTCCAAATGTGGGAGGGGCGGTGCGACGATTCGACTTGCCCCCGATGGCCGCACCCCGGTTCTACAGATGCAACGCGTGGCCCAAGGCTCGCAACGCCGCTTCCTGTACGGCTTCACCCAGCGTCGGATGGGCATGGATGGTGCCGGCCACATCCTCCAGGCGCGCGCCCATTTCCAGGCTCAGGCCGAACGCCGTGGACAGCTCGGACACGCCAGCGCCCACCGCCTGCCAGCCGACAATCAGGTGATTGTCACGCCGCGCCACCACCCGCACGAAACCGGTGTTCGACTCCAGGGTCATGGCGCGGCCGTTGGCGGCGAAGGGGAAGCTCGACACGATGCACTCCACGCCGGCCGCCTGGGCTTCGTCAGGCGTCTTGCCGACCACCACCACTTCCGGGTCGGTGAAGCATACGGCCGGGATCGCCGCCGGGTTGAATTCGCGGGATTTGCCACTGATCAGTTCGGCAACCATTTCGCCTTGGGCCATGGCACGGTGCGCCAGCATCGGCTCGCCGCTCAGGTCGCCGATGGCCCAGACGTTGCGCATGCTGGTCTGGCAACGGCTGTCGATCTTGATCGCCGCGCCGTTCATCGCCAGGTTCAGCGCTTCGAGGTTCCAGCCCTGGGTGTTGGGTTTGCGACCCACGGCCACCAGCACCTGGTCGGTCTCCAGCGCCAGCGTGTCGCCATTGGGGTCGCGCACCTGCAGGCGGTTGTCGGTAAAGCCAGTAACGGCGTGCTTGAGGTACAGCTTGATGCCCAGTCGTTTGAGCGACTCGCTGACCGGTTGGGTCAGCTCGGCGTCGTAGGCCGGCAGGATGCGCTCCTGGGCCTCGACCACACTGACCTCGGCGCCGAGCTTGCGGTAGGCAATGCCCAGCTCCAGACCGATATAACCGCCGCCCACCACGATCAGCCGCTTCGGCACACGGGTCGGTGCCAGGGCTTCGGTGGACGAAATGACCGGCCCGCCCAGCGGCAGCATCGGCAGCTCGACGCTTTTCGAACCGGTGGCCAGCAGCAGGTGTTCGCACTGAATGCGCTGGTCGCCCACGTCGACGGTCTTGCCGTCCACCACCTTGGCCCAACCATGGATCACCTGCACCTTGTGCTTTTTCAGCAGCGCGGCGACGCCGGTGGTCAGGCGATCGACGATACCGTCTTTCCATTCCACGCTTTTGCGGATGTCCAGGGTGGGCACATCCATTTCGATGCCCAAGGGCGAGCCCTGGCTGTGGTGAACGCTTTGCTGGAACTGTTCGGCCACGTGGATCAAGGCTTTGGACGGAATGCAGCCGATGTTCAGGCAGGTACCGCCCAACGCCTGGCCTTCCACCAGAATGGTCGGGATGCCCAGCTGGCCGGCGCGAATCGCGGCCACATAACCGCCCGGGCCGCCGCCGATAATCAGCAGGGTGGTGTGTAATGTCGAAGTCATGCCCTTACTCCAGGAACAGGCTGGCGGGTTGTTCGAGCAGGCTGCGAATGGCCTGGATGAATTGCGCCGCGTCCATGCCATCGACCACGCGGTGATCGAACGAGCTGGAGAGGTTCATCATCTTGCGCACCACGATCTGGCCCTTGATCACCATGGGCCGCTCGACGATGCGGTTGACACCGACGATGGCGACTTCCGGCAGGTTCAGTACCGGCGTGCTGACAATCCCGCCCAGCGCGCCGAGGCTGGTCAGGGTGATAGTCGAGCCCGACAGCTCGTCGCGGCTGGCCTTGCCAGTGCGCGCAGCCGTGGCCAAGCGTGCGATTTCTTCGGCATTGCCCCACAGGCTGCGGGCTTCGGCGTGGCGCACCACCGGCACCATCAGGCCAACGTCGCTCTGGGTGGCGACGCCCACATGCACCGCACCGAGGCGGGTAATGACCTGCGCTTCGTCGTCGTAGCGCGCGTTGATCTGGGGGAAATCGCGCAGTGCCACCACCATGGCGCGCACGATGAACGGCAACAGGGTCAGCTTGCCGCGGGTGGCGCCGTGTTTTTCATTGAGGTGCACGCGCAGCTCGTCCAGCGCCGTGACGTCGATTTCTTCCACATAGCTGAAATGCGCGGCGCGGCGGGTGGCGTCCTGCATGCGCTGGGCGATCTTGCGGCGCATGCCGATCACCGGAATCTGGTGCTCGTCGTTGCGTTCGGCGTAGGGGTTAGCCGCTGTCGCGGTGTTGCTCGTGCCTTGCTGAAGGTAGGCGTCGAGGTCTTCATGCAGAATCCGCCCGGCCGGACCTGTGCCCTGTACCAGGCGCAACGCAATACCCGCATCCAGCGCACGCTTGCGCACGGCCGGGGAGGCCAGCGGGCGTTCATTGCCATCACGCGCTACCGGTGCCGGTGCCGGTGCCTTGACCGCGATAGGCGCGGGCTGGCTTTGAACCGGTGGCGGCGTGTTCTCCACCACCGGCGCGGCTTTTTCTACCGGTGCGGCCACGGCTGGCGCTTCCTTGGCGTTACCGGCGCCTTCCACCTCAATGCTGATCAAAATACTGCCCACCGCCATGACTTCACCCGGCTCGCCGCCGAGGGAAATCACCTTGCCGTGGACCGGCGAGGGAATATCCACCATCGCCTTGTCGGTCATCACATCCGCCAGCACCTGGTCTTCGACGACCATGTCGCCGACCTTGACATGCCACTGCGACAATTCAACTTCCGCGATGCCTTCGCCAATGTCCGGCATCTTGATTACGTGCGTGCCCATTCAGACCTCCATGACCCGTTTCAACGCCGCGCCCACTCGGGACGGGCCAGGGAAATACGCCCACTCCTGCGCGTGCGGATAGGGGGTGTCCCAGCCGGTGACGCGCTCGATCGGCGCTTCCAGGTGGTGGAAGCAATGTTCCTGCACCAGCGCCACCAGCTCGGCGCCAAATCCGCAGGTGCGCGTGGCTTCGTGCACCACGACGCAACGGCCGGTCTTTTTCACCGAGTTGACGATGGTTTCCAGGTCCAGCGGCCACAGGCTGCGCAGGTCGATGACTTCGGCGTCGATGCCGGTTTCTTCGGCGGCGACTTGCGACACGTACACGGTGGTGCCGTAGGTCAGCACGGTCACGGCCGAACCCGGACGCACGATGGCGGCCACGTCTAGCGGCACGGTGTAGTAACCGTCCGGCACTTGCGCTTGCGGGTGTTTCGACCACGGCGTCACCGGGCGGTCGTGGTGGCCATCGAACGGGCCGTTATACAGGCGCTTGGGTTCAAGGAAGATCACCGGGTCATCGTTTTCGATGGAGGCGATCAGCAGGCCTTTGGCGTCATAGGGGTTGGACGGCATAACGGTGCGCAGGCCGCAGACCTGGGTGAACACCGCTTCGATACTCTGGCTGTGGGTCTGGCCGCCGTAGATGCCGCCGCCGCACGGCATGCGCATGGTCAAGGGCGCGGTGAACTGGCCGGCCGAGCGATAACGCAGGCGCGCGGCTTCGGAGATGATCTGGTCGGTGGCGGGGTAGACGTAGTCGGCGAACTGGATTTCCGCGACCGGGCGCAGGCCGTAGGCGCCCATGCCCACCGCCACGCCGATGATGCCGCTTTCGGAAATCGGCGCGTCGAATACCCGTGAGCTGCCGTATTTGGTCTGCAGGCCTTCGGTGCAACGGAACACGCCGCCGAAGTAACCGACGTCCTGGCCGAACACCACCACGTTGTCGTCACGTTCAAGCATCACATCCATGGCCGAGCGCAGGGCCTGGATCATGGTCATGGTGGTGGTGGTCATGGCGGTTTCCAGTTCGATGCTGTTGTTGTGATCGTTCATGTCAGACCCCCAGCTCTTGACGCTGGCGCTTCAAGTGCTCCGGCATCTCTTTATAGACGTCTTCGAACATGGTCGCGGCGCTTGGAATCTGGCCGCCGGCGAGGGTGCCGTACTGTTCGGCCTGTTTTTGCGCGGCGATCACTTCGGCTTCAAGTTCGGCACTGACTGCCGCGTGTTCCTCTTCGGACCACTGGCCAATCCGGATCAGGTGCTGCTTGAGACGGGCAATCGGGTCGCCCAATGGGAAGTGGCTCCAGTCATCGGCAGGGCGGTACTTGGACGGATCATCGGAGGTCGAGTGCGGGCCGGCGCGGTAAGTGACCCACTCGATCAGGCTCGGCCCCAGGTTGCGGCGCGCACGCTCGGCGGCCCAGGCAGACGCGGCGTACACCGCAATGAAGTCGTTGCCGTCGACCCGCAGGGAAGCGATACCGCAACCCACGCCGCGTCCGGCGAAGGTAGTGGCTTCACCACCGGCGATGGCCTGAAAGGTCGAGATGGCCCATTGGTTATTCACCACGTTGAGGATCACCGGGGCGCGGTAGACGTGGGCGAAGGTGAGGGCGGTGTGGAAGTCCGATTCTGCGGTGGCGCCGTCGCCGATCCAGGCCGAGGCGATCTTGGTATCGCCCTTGATCGCCGAGGCCATGCCCCAGCCCACGCCCTGTACGAACTGGGTGGCGAGGTTGCCGGAAATGGTGAAGAAACCGGCGTCCTTGACGGAGTACATGATCGGCAACTGGCGGCCCTTGAGCGGGTCGCGCTCGTTGGACAGCAGTTGGCAGATCAGGTCGACCAGCGGCACATCGCGAGCCATCAGAATGCTTTGCTGGCGGTAGGTGGGGAAGCACATGTCGTCAATGTTCAAGGCCAGGGCCTGGGCGCTGCCAATGGCTTCTTCGCCTAGGCTCTGCATGTAGAACGACATTTTTTTCTGGCGCTGGGCGACCACCATGCGGTTGTCGAAGATGCGTGTCTTGAGCATCGCGCGCATGCCTTTGCGCATGATGTCGGCGCTGACACCCTCGGCCCACGGGCCCAGGGCCTGGCCCTGGTCGTCGAGCACGCGGATCAGGCCCTTGGCCAGGTCGGCGGTGTCGGCCGGTTCTACGTCGATGGCGGGTTTGCGCACCAGGCCGGCGTCGGTCAGGCGCAGGTAGGTGAAGTCGGTCTTGCAGCCTGGACGGCCCGAGGGTTCAGGGACGTGCAGGCGCAGCGGTTCGTACGGCTGGGTCATGGCTTCTACGCTCGATCTTGTGAATTTCTTGTAGTGGGCGCGCTAGCTGACAGTCAGTCTTCGGGTAGAAGAAATCTTGTCCTACAACAATCATAGGCGTGGCGTAGAAGAATATTTATCTGTGTTTCATTGCGCTCAAGATCATTTGCGGATAAAAAATCTGCATAAACATAATAAACAGGTGATTTTGTCTCATGCGCAAACTGGACCGTACCGATATCGGCATTCTCAACGCCCTGCAGGAGAACGCGCGCATCACCAACGCCGACCTGGCCCGCTCGGTCAACCTGTCGCCCACGCCGTGCTTCAACCGGGTGAAGGCGATGGAGGAGTTGGGCCTGATTCGCGAGCAGGTCACGCTGCTGGACGCCGACCTGCTGGGGCTGCATGTGAATGTGTTCATCCATGTCAGCCTGGAAAAGCAGAATGAACTGGCGTTGCAACAGTTCGAAGGGGCGATCTCCGACCGGCCGGAAGTGATGGAGTGTTACCTGATGGCCGGCGACCCGGATTATCTGATCCGGGTGCTGGTGCCGACGATCCAGGCCCTGGAGCGCTTCATGATGGACTTTCTGACCAAGGTGCCGGGTGTGGCGAATATCCGTTCCAGTTTTGCCTTGAAGCAAGTGCGCTACAAAACCGCACTGCCGCTGCCGGCCAACGGCATCAGCCTAGGTACCTGACACTCCGCAGGTCGAAATGTGGGAGGGGGCTTGCCCCCGATAGCGGTGTGACAGTCAGCTTATCTGTAGCTGACCCACCGACATCGGGGGCAAGCCCCCTCCCACATTTGGTTCTGTGTTCCTAAAGTTGGTTGAGGGGAATCTTCAGGTAGGTCACGCCGTTTTCTTCCGCCGGCGGCATATTCCCCGCCCGCACATTCACCTGGATCGCCGGCAACAACAGCGTCGGCATCCCCAGCCCGGCATCACGGGCGGTGCGCATCGCTACAAATGCCGCTTCATCCACCCCGTCATGCACATGGATATTTCCCGCCCGTTGTTCCGCCACGGTGGTCAGGCACTTGGCCTCACGGCCCTCGGGTGGGTAGTCATGGCATACATACAGTTTGGTATCCGAAGGGAAGGCCAGCAACTTGCGCATCGACGCGTACAACTGGCGCGCATCGCCGCCGGGGAAGTCGCAGCGCGCGGTGCCGACGTCGGGCATGAACAGGGTGTCGCCCACCAGGATCAAGCGCCCGTCGATCAGGTAAGCCATATCCGCCGGGGTATGCCCGGGCACATGCAGCGCCTGGGCCTGCAGGCCGCCAATGTGAAAGATCTCATCCGGCGCAAACAAGTGGTCGAACTGCGAGCCATCGACGCGAAACTCCGGTTCCAGGTTGAACAGGTGCTTGAACACGCCCTGCACCTGGCTGATGGACTGGCCGATGGCAATCTTGCCGCCCAGGGCGCGTCGCAGGTAAGGCGCGGCGGACAGGTGGTCGGCATGGGCATGGGTTTCCAGCAGCCATTGCACCTTGAGGCCATGCTCTTGGACAAAGGCAATCACCTGGTCGGCCTGCGTGGTCTCGGTGCGCCCGGAAGCCGGGTCGTAGTTGAGCACCGAGTCGACGATGGCGCAGGCACCGCCGTGCGCTTCATAGACGACGTAGGTATAGGTCGACGATGCCTCGTCCAGAAAGGCTTGAATCAACGCTGGCATGGCGGCTGTCCCCGATGCGGAAAAAAGTAGTTACAATCAGTTTACGTTTACACATAATGTTTTGAGCTTAAGTGAGACAAAGGAGCCGAGGCAAATGGAATCTACGTTGAGTGAGGGCGAAGTCGCCCAGTTGCGTGCATCGGCGTCCAAGGCCTGTTCCTTGCTCAAGGCGCTGGCCAACGAAGACCGCTTGTTGATCCTCTGCCAGCTGACCCAGGGCGAGCGCAACGTCGGCGAGCTGGAAGCGCTGACCGGCGTACGCCAGCCCACGCTGTCACAACAGTTGGGCATCCTGCGGGACGAAGGGTTGGTTGCCACCCGTCGGGAAGGCAAATACATTTTCTACGGATTGGCCAGCCACGAAGTGATTCAAGTGATGAAGACCCTGTCCGGCCTGTACTGCGGCGCGGTCATAAAAAGCTGGGCGTGACGCCATCCGGCAGCGACCCTTGTGTGCACTGACTCAAAAAGGCAGTAGACAATGACCGAACAACACTGGGGACCTACCATCAGTGGCGATATCGTAGTCATCGGCGGCGGCTCGGCAGGCATCGGCCTGCTGGCCAGCCTGCTCAAGCGCGACCCGCACCTGAACATCACCCTGATCGAACCCAACGACTTCCATTGCTATCAACCCGCCTGGACCCTGGTTGGCGGCGGCGCCTATAACCTGCAAAAGACCCGGCGCCCGCTGGCCGACGTACTGCCCGACGGCGTCACCTGGATCCAGGCCGCGGTCAGCCAGTTGTTGCCTGACGAGCAGAGCCTGGTGCTCGACAGCGGCCAGCGCGTCAGCTGGCGCCACTTGATCGTCTGCCCCGGCCTGCGCCTGGCCTGGGAAAAGATCGAAGGCCTGCAAGATACCCTCGGCCGCCATGGCGTCACCTCCAACTACAGCTACGAGCATGCCGCCTACACCTGGCAACTGGTGCAGCAACTCAACGGCGGCAAGGCGCTCTTCACCCAGCCGGCCATGCCGATCAAATGCGCCGGTGCCCCGCAGAAGGCCATGTACCTGTCCTGCGATCACTGGCTCAGGCAGGGCACCCTGAAAAACATCGAGGTGGAATTCAACCTGGCCGGTGCCGCGCTGTTCGGTGTGCCGGCGTTCGTGCCGCCGTTGATGAAATACGTCGAGAAATACAACGCTCGCCTGGCGTTCAATGCCAACCTGATCAAGGTCGATGGCCCGGCACGCAAGGCCTGGTTTGAAGTGAAGGACGCCGAAGGCAACGTCAGCCTCGTTGAAAAAACCTTCGACCTGCTGCATGTGGTACCGCCGCAAGTCTCCCCGGATTTTATCCGCCAAAGCCCGCTGGCCGACGCCGGCGGCTGGTGCGAAGTGAACCCCCACAGCCTGCAACACTTGCGTTACCCGCATATCTTCGGCCTCGGAGATGTGTGCGGCACTACCAACGCCAAGACCGCTGCGGCGGTGCGCAAGCAAATCGTGGTGGTTGCCGAGAACCTGCTGGCCCTGCGCAAGCAGGCGCCGCTGCCGCTCAAGTACGACGGCTATGGCTCCTGCCCATTGACGGTGGAGAAGGGCAAAGTGGTGCTGGCCGAGTTCGGTTATGGCGGCAAGCTGCTGCCGACTTTTCCTCTCGACCCGACCCAGGCACGCCGCTCGATGTGGTTCCTCAAGGCCACGTTGCTGCCATGGTTCTACTGGAACGGCATGCTCAAGGGCCGCGAGTGGCTGACCCGCCTGAGCAAGGTGGACTGAATGCTGCTGGCGAGTGTGTTGGGTGTATTGATGGGCCTGGTCATGGGCCTGACCGGTGCGGGCGGCGGCATCCTCGGGGTGCCGGCATTGGTGCTGGGGTTGGGACTGACCATGACCCAAGCTGCGCCGGTGTCATTGCTCGCGGTGGGCGCGGCGGCGGCGGTGGGCGCGATCGACGGCCTGCGCCACGGCCTGGTGCGTTACCGCGCGGCCTTATTGATCGCGTTGCTGGGCGCGCTGTTTTCGCCGCTGGGGGTGTTCGTCGCCCATCAACTGTCGGAGCCGGTGCTGATGGGCCTGTTCAGCGCATTGATGGTGCTGGTGGCCTGGCGCATGTTGCGGCGCGAAAAGGTCGAGGCCGGGCCGAGTGACCACGGCGCCGCCTCCTGGGGCCAGAAGAATTGCATGCTCAACCAGCAGACCGGCCGCCTGGCCTGGACCGCCAAATGCAGCGCGACCCTGGCGGCGCTGGGGGCGGTGACCGGCGCCGTGTCGGGGCTGCTCGGTGTGGGCGGTGGCTTTCTGATCGTTCCGGCGTTCAAGCAACTCACCGATGTGCAGATGCGCGGGATTGTCGCCACTTCGTTGATGGTTGTCAGCCTGCTGTCGTTGATCGGGGTGGTGGGGGCCTTTCACGCCGGGGTGAGCATCGAGCCGGTGGGCTGGGTGTTTATCGGCGCGAGTATCGTCGGCATGTTGGCCGGGCGCCGCTTGTGCTCGGTGATGCCTGCGCGTGCGCTGCAGGTGGGCTTCGCCAGCCTGTGTGTGATGGTGGCCGCAGGCATGCTGCTCAAGGCTTTTTAGGGACCCTCAGTTATGTGCTCAAAAGTGACAAAATGAACCCCGCTCAGGTTTACTGTTCTCTGAGTCATGGCTTCACCGGCCTTGCGCGTCGGTTCATCAAGGTCACCGAATGGATAAATACACCCCACACGCCTGGCAACCCCACGAGCGGCCGAGCCTGCCCGGCTCGCCGTCGACGCCGTTGCACCCCACTCACAAGCGCTGGCTGTTTGCGCTGGTCGGCGTACTGGTGGCAATCACCGGCGGGTTGGGCAACGCGCTGGTCATCGCCAACCTGCAATACCTGCAAGGCGCCCTGGGCGCGACCACGGCGGAAATGGCCTGGCTGCCCGCCGCCTATGTAATGACCAACGTGTGCATGAACCTGCTGCTGGTGAAGTTTCGCCAGCAGTTCGGCCTGCGCGCGTTTACCGAAGTGTTTCTGGTGTTGTATGCGCTGGTGACCTTCGGCCATTTATTCGTCAACGATCTCAATTCGGCCATCGCCGTGCGCGCGGCCCACGGCATGGTGGGGGCGGCGCTGAGTTCGTTGGGCTTGTACTACATGATCCAGGCGTTCCCGGCCAAATGGCGCTTGAAAGCCCTGGTGCTGGGCCTGGGCACGGCGCAGTTGGCGTTGCCTCTGGCGCGGCTGTTCTCCGAGGATTTGCTGCAGATCGCCGAATGGCGTGGCTTGTACCTGTTTGAGCTGGGCCTGGCGTTGATCTGCCTGGGCTGCGTGTTCCTGCTCAAGTTGCCGCCCGGCGACCGCTTCAAGACCTTTGAAAAGCTCGATTTCCTCACCTTCGCAATCCTGGCCACCGGCGTCGCCTTGCTCTGCGCGGTGTTGTCCCTGGGCCGCATCGACTGGTGGCTGGAGGCGCCCTGGATTGGCGTTGCCTCGGCCTGTTCGCTGGTGTTGATCATGGCCGGGCTGGCCATCGAGCATAACCGCGCCAACCCGATGCTGATGACCCGCTGGCTGGGCAGCGGCACGATGATTCGCCTGGCATTGGCGGTGATCCTGATTCGCATGGTGCTGTCCGAACAATCCACTGGCGCGGTGGGGTTCATGCAAATGCTCAACATGAGTTACCAGCAGATGCATACGCTCTACGTGGTGATGCTGGCCGGAGCGATTGCCGGGCTGGTGGTCAGCGCCTTGACGATCAACCCGGCGCACTTGCTGATGCCGCTGGTGATTTCCCTGGCGCTGATGGCGACCGGGTCGGTGATGGACAGTTTTTCCAGCAACCTCACGCGGCCGCAGAACCTGTACATCAGCCAGTTCCTGCTAGGCTTTGGCGGGACCTTCTTTCTCGGGCCGACCATGGTGCTGGGCACCAAGAACGTATTGACCAACCCGCGCAACCTGGTGAGTTTTTCGGTGATGTTCGGGATTTGCCAGAATCTCGGCGGCCTGATCGGCGCAGCGTTGCTCGGCACCTTCCAGATCGTGCGCGAGAAGTATCACTCAAGCCTGATCACCGAGCACCTGACCCTCCTTGACCCGCGTGTCGCGGCGCGGGTGCAGAGTGGTGGCTCGGCCTATGGCGGTATCGTCGCCGACCCCGAATTGCGCAACCTCATGGGCATCCGCAGCCTGGCCACGGCGGCTGCCCGTGAGGCGAACGTCATGGCTTACAACGATGTGTTCATGCTGATCGCGATCATCGCGGTCCTGACCATGATCTGGATTTTTATCCGCAGCCTGTGGCTGATGAGCACCACCAAAGCAGCAACCCCTCCCGTTCAACCTGTCGGCGCCTCTTCATGACCGAACCCACGACCACCACTACCAATGCGATCGCCTCCACCCCCGAGGGCACCACGCCGCCGGGCGCTGCGGTGACCGAACCGCGCTCGCTGCGGGTGCGCATCCTTTCGTCCCTGGGCTTTGCCGCGATTGCCATCGTCGGCGTGCTGATCGTGCTGTATGCCTGGCAACTGCCGCCGTTCAGCAGCGCGGTGGAAACCACTGAGAATGCCTTGGTGCGCGGGCAGGTGACGATTATCGGCCCCCAGCTCAGCGGTTATGTGTTCGAAGTGCCGGTGCAGGACTTTCAATATGTGAAGGCGGGCGACCTGCTGGTGCGCCTTGACGACCGTATCTACAAGCAACGCCTGGACCAGGCTCTGGCGCAACTGGCGGTGCAGAAAGCGTCGTTGGCCAATGTGGTGCAGCAACGCAACAGCGCCGAAGCGACCATCAAATTGCGCCAGGCCGCGCTGGTCGACAGCCAGGCCCAGGCGCGTAAAAGCACCGCTGACTTGCGCCGCAATGAGGAATTGATCAGCGACGGCTCGGTGTCCAGGCGCGAACTGGACGTGGCCCGCGCTGCCAATGCGCAGACTATCGCCGCCGTGGCCCAGGCCCAGGCCAGCCTGGAGATCGCCCGGCAGGACCTGCAGACGGTGATCGTCAATCGCGGCTCCCTGGAAGCGGCAGTGGCCAGCGCCGAGGCGGCGGTGGAATTGGCGCGGATCGACTTGTCCAACACCCGCATCACCGCGCCACGGGACGGGCAACTGGGGCAGATTGGCGTGCGCCTCGGGGCCTACGTCAACTCCGGCGCGCAATTGATGGCGCTGGTGCCCAAGCAGTTGTGGGTGATCGCCAATATGAAAGAAACCCAGATGGACAATGTGCAGGTCGGCCAGCCGGTGACCTTCACCGTGGACGCGTTGAACCACCGCAAGTTTCACGGCACGGTGCAGCATATTTCCCCGGCGACCGGGTCGGAGTTCAGCCTGTTGCAGGCGGACAACGCCACCGGCAACTTCGTGAAAATCGCCCAACGTGTGCCGGTGCGGATCACGGTTGACCCCGACCAGGCCGAGAGCGAGCGGCTGCGGCCGGGGTTGTCGGTGGTGGTGAGTATCGACACGGCAGGAAGGCTTAAAAACAGCCCGCCCTGAAGGAACTCGGTCAATGTGGGAGGGGGGCTTGCTCCCGATTGCGGTGTATCAGTCAGCAGTTTTTTTACTGACCGACCGCCATCGGGAGCAAGCCCCCTCCCACATTTGGACTGTATTTCAGGTTGAAATTGAGTTGGATTGACTGGCCTTGCTCCAGCAGCTTCAAGCCCGGCCTGCCCGGCGAATGATGGGCATTGACCGGATGGCTTACCGGTTCGATGCAGAAAAACCCCAGCCCCGGCGGGCAGTACAGCAGGAAGTAATCGGCGCCGGTGGCCTGGCATTCGAGGGTATATCCAAGCTCCGGTTGTTCGATCAAGCAGTACCCATCCCACTCGCAGAATCCATTGTCCACCAGGCCTTGCGGCAGGGTTTGGGGTTGCCTGAAATCCCACTCCTGCGGCACCGGCGCCAACCCCGTCGGCAGCTTGGCCGCGTCACTCATCCACACCTGCGCCGCCTTGGCCTGCAAGCGCGTACCCGGCCGGCGCGGAAAGTACGGGTGCAGGCCTAAGCCATGCCATGCGGCTGTTTCGGCCAGATGCGTGACGCGCAACTCGATCCTCAGCACCCCACCGCTCAAGCGGATGCGCTGCTCGGCGCGATAGGCGAACGGCGTGTCACAGAGCACTTCCAGCAGCACCTCATCCGCGGACTGGCTGACCACCTGCCACGCTTGCTGCCAGGCCGAGCCGTGGATCGGCAGCGGATCGGTGAGGCTGTTGGACTTGAGCGCGAGCCAGCCGTCGGGGTTGGCGAAGCCTCCCTTGGCGACGCGGTTGGACCAGGGCGCCAGTGGGTAGCAGCCCAATTTGCCCGGCAGTCCGGTGTTGATCGCCTGCTCATCGCTGTGCCGCAACAGCGGCTGGCCGGTGGCGCGTACCGTCCAGTTGACGAGGCTGCCTCCCACGGTCGAGTTCAAGGTGAGGTGGGTCAGGTTATCTTCAAGTTCTATCATCTTCACCCCTTTGATCGTTCCCACGCTCCGCGTGGAAACGCCGCCCTGGACGCTCTGCGTCCACTACAGCACCACGCTCGGCAACCACAGCGACAATGCCGGAATGTAGGTCACCGCCATCAACACCAGAAACAGCACCGCATAAAACGGCAGCAGCGCCTTCACGGTCTTCTCGATGCTGACCTTGCCCACTGCCGCGCCTACGAACAGCACCGCGCCCACCGGCGGGGTGATCAGGCCGATCCCCAGGTTCACCAGCATGATCATGCCGAAGTGCACCGGGTCGACGCCGATGCCGAGGATCACCGGCAACAGGATCGGTGTGAGGATCAGGATCAGCGGCGCCATGTCCATCACCGTGCCGAGCAACAGCAGCATCACGTTGATGCACATCAGGATCACGTAGCGGTTGTCCGACAGGGTCAGGAACAGCGTGGTGATCTTCGCCGGTATCTGCATCAGGGTCATGATGTAGCCGAAGCTGGCGGCGAAGGCGATCAGGATCATCACGATGGAAATGGTGCGCACCGTGCGGTGCATCAGCTTGGGCAGCTCACTCCATTTGTAGTCGCGGTAGATGAACATGGTCACGAAGAACGCCCACAGCACTGCAATCGCGGCCGACTCGGTGGCGGTGAAGATACCCGACAGGATGCCGCCAAGGATGATCACCATGGCCATCAGGCCCCAGAGCGCGTCGGCGGCGATCTTCAGCGCCTGCTTCAAGGGGATGACTTCGCCTTTGGGGTAATCGCGCTTTCTCGCGAAGATCAGGCACAGCACCATCAGGCACGCGCTCATCAACAGGCCTGGCACCACACCGGCCATGAACAGCGAGGCGATCGAAACGGTGCCGCCTGCCGCCAGGGAGTAGAGCACCGAGTTATGGCTGGGCGGCGTAAGCAACGCCTGCACCGAGCCGCTGACCGTCACCGCAGTGGCAAATTCGCGCGGATAGCCGCGGCGTTCCATCTCCGGAATCAGCACCGAGCCGACCGACGCGGTGTCGGCCACCGACGAGCCGGAGATCGCGCCGAAAAACGTCGAGGCCATGATGTTGACCAGCGACAGCCCGCCGCGCACGAAGCCCACCAGCACCCCGGCAAACGCCACCAGCCGCCGCGACATGCCGCCCTCGGCCATGATCGCGCCGGCCAGTACGAAGAACGGAATCGCCATCAGCGAGAACTTGTTGACCCCGCCCGCCACCTGAATCATCAGGGCCTGGAACGGAATGTCGATCCACCATGCGCCGATCAGTGCCGACAAGCCCAGGGCATAGGCCACCGGCATGCCGATCAGGATCAAGGCGATAAAGCTGCCCAACAGAATAAACGCGTCCATATCAGGCGGCCCCTTCGCTTTCTTCAACCAGGTCGAAGCGCACCACGCGCCGGTTGCTCTGGTCGCCCAGCAGCAGTTTTTCCACCACGAATATCAAGGTCAGCAAACCGCCAATCGGGATTGGCATGTAAGTGATGCCGACCCGCAGCGTGGGGATGGCGCTCATGAACTGGTTCCAGGTGGACAGGCACAACTTGGTGCCCCAGATCGTCATGAACAGACAGATGGTGCCCATGAGCAGTTGCGAAACAATGCCGACGACGCGGCGTTGGGCGGTCGGCAGGCGGTCGGTGACCATGGCCACCGACATATGCGCACCGGCGCGGTAGCTGGCGGCGGCGCCGATGAAGGTGAAGACCAGCATCAGCAGGATCGCGGTGGGCTCCGGCCAGCTTGAGCCGGTGCCGAGGATATAGCGGGCAAAAATGCCCCAGGGAATGATCAGTGCGACCCCGAGCACCGAGAGGCCGGCGACCCAGATGCAGGTCATGTAGATGCGGTCGTTGATGCGCAGCAGTAGATTCTTCATGGCGTTCACCGTAACCGGGCGCGGCCGCTGCAAGAGAGCAGCGGACCGCGCCGGGCCTTGTCAGGAAGGAGGGCGTTATTGAACGGCGTCGATACGCTTGATGATGTCGGCGTAAGGCGCGCCGTACTTGGCGCGAACCTGTGCGGTGGCGTCATAGAAGGGTTTCTTGTCGACGGTGATGAACTCCACCCCGGCCTTCTTGAGTTTCTCCTCACTGCTGGCGGACTTGGCATCCCACAGCACCCGCTCATCAGCCTGGGCGGCCTTGGCGGCTTTCTTGACCATGTCCTGCTGCGCGGGGTTGAGCTTGTTCCAGGTGATCTTCGACATCACGATGGGCTCGGGCAAAATCAAATGCTCGGTGAGGGTGTAGTACTTGGCGTTCTGGAAATGGTTGTGCTCGAGCAGCGTCGGCGGGTTGTTTTCCGCGCCGTCGATCACACCGGTCTGCAATGCGCTGAAAATCTCGCCGGTGTCCATGGCAATGCCGTTGGCGCCCATCGCATTGAAGGCGTCGATGAACAGCGGGTTGCCCTGGACGCGAATTTTCATGCCCTTGAGGTCTTCGATCTTGCGCACCGGTTTCTTGGTGTAGAGATTGCGCGTGCCGCCGTCCATCCAGGCCAGGGCGACCAGGCCGAACTCGGAATCGGTGATCTTGGCCAGGATCTCGTCACCAATCTCGCCGTCGATGACCTTGCGCATGTGCGCCTGGTCGCGGAACACGAAGGGCAGGTTGAACACGTTGACGTCCGGTACCACCGGGCCGACGATGCCAAGGCTGACGCGGGTCATCTGCACGGCGCCGACCTGGGCCTGTTCGACCACTTCCTTTTCCGAGCCCAGCACGCCGCCGGGGAAGTACTTGAAGGTCAGTTCGCCGTTACTTTCCTTGGTCAGGGCCTTGCCCATGTTTTCTTCGGCAACAACGGTGGGGTAGCCGGCGGGGTGGATGTCGGCGAACTTGATTTCCAGCGCGTGAGCGGCGCTGCTGAGGGCGACGAGTGTGGCGGCGAGCAAGGTGCGTTTGAAGTCCATGAGGGGTCATTCCTGTCTTGTTATTGTTGTATTCAAGGCACAGCGATGCAGCTAGAGGATGAAGCTGGGTTCGGGCAATCCCTGCACGCCAGGGTTGAGGGCGAACACGCCGCCGGACAGCGATTGTTCACTCGCGTCGTCGCGGATCGAGGTGACGTACAGGGTGTCCAGGCGACTGCCGCCAAAGGCGCACATGGTGGGTTTTTTTACCGGTACGGGCAGCGACTGGTCGAGGCGGCCGTCCGGGGTGAAGCGGTGCACCAACCCGGCGTCGTTGGCGCAGATCCAGTAGCAGCCGTCGGCGTCTACCGCTGCGCCATCGGGCCGACCGAGGTGGTGATGCATGTCGACGAACACGCGGCGGTTGGACGGCGTGCCGGTCTCAATGTCGTAGTCGAAGGCCCAGATTTGCTGCACCAACGGGTGAGAATCGGAGGCGTACATCGTGCGGCCATCGGGGCTGAACGCCAGGCCGTTGAGGGTGATGAAACCGCCCAGCTGTGCGTGAGGCGCCGCACCTGACGCGTAGCGATAAAGAATGCCCTCGGCGGCGTTCAAGCTCATGTCCAGCACCATGCTGCCGGCCCAGAAGCGGCCCTGGCGATCACAGCGGCCGTCGTTCAGGCGCATATCCGCGCGCGGATGCTCGACACTGGCCAGCGGCATGGTCTCAAGGCTGCCATCGCTGCGCGGGGTCAGTTGGAAAAAACCGCTCTGCATGCCGGCAACCCAGTTGCCTTTATCGGTGCGCGCAATACAGGCGAGCACCTGCGGGGCCTGCCAGGTGGCGACGAGGCCGGTGGCCGCGTCCCAGCGCTGCAGGCGACCGTTGGGGATGTCCACCCAGTACAGGGCGTTTTCCTCGGGCACCCATACCGGGCATTCGCCCACGGCGTTGCGGGCGTCGACAATCAATTCTGCACTCATGGCCACTCATTCCCTTGGGTTGCTGTGAACTCAGTCACCGAATGGCCCAGCAGCGCAGAACGCGCCGCCCTGATAGAGCTTGGCCGGGTCGTTGTCAGCCACCGGCGGCTGGGCCTCGACCTGGGCGCGGAACACTTCGGAGCTGTCCTTGGGCGCAAAACCCAGGTGCGCGGCGTAGCGGTTGTCCCACCAGGTGTCCTGGTTATTCGACATGCCATAGACCACGGTATGGCCGACGTTCGGCGTGTACAGTGCGCGTTCGAGCAGTTGGGTCAGGTCGTCGAAGCTCAACCAGGTGTGCATCATCCGGCGGTTCTGCGGTTCCGGGAACGAGGAGCCGATACGGATGCTCACGGTCTCGATGCCGTAGCGGTCGAAGTAGAAACTCGCCATGTCTTCGCCATAGGACTTGGACAGGCCGTAGTAGCTGTCCGGGCGGCGCGGTGAGTGGGCGTCGAGCTTTTCGTCCTGTGGGTAGAAGCCGATCACATGGTTGGAGCTGGCGAAGATCACGCGCTTCACACCATGACGGCGTGCGGCTTCGTAGATGTGGAAAACGCCGCTGATATTAGCGCCGAGCACTTCTTCGAAAGGGCGCTCCACCGACACGCCGCCAAAGTGCAGGATCGCATCGACGCCTTCCACCAAATGGTGCACGGCTTGTTTGTCGGAAAGATCGCAGGTTTGTACTTCTTCATGGGCGGCGGCAGGGGCCATATCAGCGATGTCTGACAGGCGCAGCACCTGGGCGTAGGGACGCATGCGCTCGCGCAGCACTTTACCCAGGCCGCCGGCGGCACCGGTGAGCAGGATGCGGTTGAAGGGAACGGGGGTCGTGGTGGTCATGGGTAGTCCAATTTTTTGTTGTAGGTTGTCGTATGACTAGGCCGAAGTATTGTTAGGGATCCCCAGGTTGTCAACGTTCTTGCAGACGAGTGAGATTCAAATATGGGAGGGGGCATGCTCCCGATAGCGGTGGCCCAGTCAGAAATGTATTCACAGACACTCCCTCATCGGGGGCAAGCCCCCTCCCACATTGGTTTTGCAGTGGTTTTTAGATCACCAACAACTTTTAAAGCAGTGAGATTGGATAGCTGACAAAGATCCGGTTCTCATCGAACTCGTTATTGCTGAAATCCCGACGCATGGTCGAGTTACGCCATCTGACGTTCAGGTCCTTCAGTGCGCCGCTCTGCACGGTGTAGGCGAGTTCCGATTCGCGGCCCCATTCCTTGCCGTCGGTGATTGCCCCGGTGTGCACGTTAGTGCCGCTGATGTAGCGGTTCATCATGGTCAAGCCAGGAATGCCAAGCACCACAAAGTTAAAGTCATGGCGCAGCTGCCAGGATTTTTCCTTGGCGTTGTCATAGCTGGAGTTATAGCTGTCGTTGGCCAGCGTGCCGCCGCTGGTGCCGTTAACCCGCATCCACACACTGTCGCCGGTGAGTTTCTGCAGGCCCACGTAGAAGGTGTTGCCGTTGTACTTGGCCGACAGCAGGGCGAACACGGTCTTGTTGTCGAGGTCGCCGGCCAGGGCGCTGCCGTCTTCCTTGCCATTGAAGAAGCCGAGGTTGGCGCCCAGGGTCCAGTCACCCACCGGCTGGGTGTGGGTGAGGTTGAGGTACTGCTGCTGGTAGATATCGGTGAGTTCGGCGTACCACAGGCCGACCTGGGTGCGCTTGTCATTGAATGTGTATTCGCCGCCGCCGAAGTTGAACCGGTCGGAGGTGAACGCGGCTTTGCCGTTCATGAACATGTCTTCCATGCTCGCGTCGTTGCGCGGGCTGTTGCCGCGAAACTGGCCGCCGTAGAGGGTCAGGCCGGCGATCTCGTTGGACGTCACCTGGCCGCCGCGGAAGGTCTGGGGCAGGGAGCGGCCATCATCGGAGCGCAGGATCGGCAGCACCGGCATCCATTCGCCGACCTTCAACTCTGTCTTCGATAACTTGGTTTTCAATGCCACGCCCAGGCGTCCGAAATTATCGGCGGGGCGCCCATCGTCATGCACCGGCAGCAATTGGGTGCCAGCGGTGCCTTTGCCGCCATCGAGCTTTTGCGAGTACAGGCCCAGGACATCAATGCCGAAACCCACGGTGCCACGGGTGTAGCCGGACCTGGCATCGAGAATGAAGTTCTGCGTCCACTCTTCGGCTTTGCCCTGGGGATTGGCGGGGTTGGTGAAGTTACGGTTGAAGTAGGCGTTGCGCAGGTTGAGCGTGGCCTTGGCATCGTCGACGAACCCATCGGCGTGCGCCGTGAGGGGTAAGGTACATGCAAGGCTGCCGAGGCTGATCAAACCGAGACGCGAGGACAAATGACGGGCGAATTGACTCACAGTGAGGCTCCCTTTTCTTTTGTTGTTTTTATTATTCGTCATACGTTGTCGTACAACGTTGGGCGCGATATTTACGGGGTTTTAAGGGAGTGTCAAGTAGAAGTTATAGGATGACTTGCTCGGCCTATCTAAATGTGGACACGGTTCAAAATGTGGGAGGGGGCTTGCCCCCGATAGCGATGATTCAGTCACATGTTTAGTGACTGGCACACCGCATCGGGGGCAAGCCCCCTCCCACATTTGATTGGTGACAAAGATGAGAATGGCGGGGTTTCAGCCGGCCATGACCATTGGCGGCAGGGTGCCCAACAGCGATACCGCAGCCACCGCTGCAACACCTAGTAACCATTCCGTCATCACGCTGGCCTTCAAGCTGCCCACCCGCTGGTCGCACTGTTCCACGCGCAATCGGTTCAGCAACGCCAGCGCCAACATGCCCGCTACCAGCAGCACCTTGATCAGCAGAATTAAGGCAAACCCTTCGAACGGCGGGGTAGGCCACAGTTGGCCGGTGAGCACGCGCACGTTGATCAAGCCGGTCACCAGCAGGCCGGCGACCAAGCCATAGCCCACGCCACTGAAGCGCCGCAGGATTGGCTGCAGCGCGAAGTGGGAGGATTGCCTGAGGATCAGCACCAGCAACAGCAAGCCCCCAAGCCATGCGCCAACGCACATCAAGTGCACCACTTGATTGAGGATCAGCAGTCGCCCGCTGAGCCCATCGAGCATGGCGCCATGCCCGACCGGTGCCAGCGTCGCCAACAGCAGCGCGACCAGCGGCAGGCGCAGTGCGGCCCAGGGTTTGACCAGTACAATGACCAGCGCCAGGCTGAGCAGCAAATGCCACACCCACACCTGCCCAAAGAAGGTCTTGCCCAGTACCAGTTCCACAGTGGCTGGCTGCAACGCCGCATCCCAACTGCCGGCCATGCTCGCGGTGATTAGCAGCAGCCAGGCGACACCGGAGCCCAGCCCCAGCCACGCCAGCCCACGGGTAATGCGCAGCACTTGCCGGTCGAGTGCCGGTTGCGCGGCCGCGCCGAGCAACAGGGGCCTGAACACACTGGCCCCGAACATCAACAGCACAACGATGAAATGCACAAAGCGGCACAGCACCAGCAGGGTCGCCATGGATTATTGGCCAACCTTGAAGCTGTAAGTGCCTTCGCTCTTGTGGGTGTCGACGGACACGGCGTGCCACTCGACCTTGTAAGTACCGGCCGCCAGCGGAGCGGCAGGGGTGACCACCAGGGTTTTTTTGTCGGTGTCCGGGGTTTCCAGGCCCTTGATCGCGATTTCCGTGCCGTCCTTGCTCAGGGACACCTTGGTGAACGTCGCTTCGACGCCTTCGCTGAAGGTCAGGCGCAGGTCTGTCGGTGCGGCAACGCTGCTGTCTGCCGCTGGCGTGGCGCTTTTCAGGTGTGCATGGGCAAAGGCTGCAGACGCGCCCAGCAGGGAGGCGAGCAGGGCGACGATGGTCAGGGACTTCTTGATCAACATTGTTCAATACCAATCAGAGGATGGAAGCGAGCAGTGTACGAAGTTTCGGTTCGGCGTGTCGCCCCGATCTAGAGCGGATGGTAGTCTCTAGGTCGTGTTGTTGTCAGGGAGCCCTTATGGGCAATCACAAGATCGGAATTCGGCGGATCAACGTCGAGAAAATCCTGCTGGCCGCAGAGAAAGTCTTCGCTGAAAAAGGCTATGGCAGCACCGCCATGGCCGACATCGCCAAAGAGGCACAACTGCCGCGCTCGAACCTGCATTACTACTTCACCACTAAGAGCGAACTGTACAGCGCGGTGCTGTTCGACCTGCTGGACCTGTGGAAACAGGACGCCCTGAGCTTCGAGACCTTCGATGATCCACGGGTGGTGCTCAGCAGCTACATTCGCGCCAAGATGCAGCGCTCGCGCACACGGCCGTATGGTTCGAAAGTCTGGGCCAATGAAATCATCCACGGTGCGCCCACCCTGGGTGAGGCGCTGGATGAAAGCCTGTACGACTGGGCCAAGATGAAAGAAGCGAAAATTCGCCATTGGGTGGAAGACAAACGCATCCTGCCGGTGGAGCCGTCGAGCCTGCTGTACATGATCTGGGCGTCGACCCAGCACTATGCCGACTTCGATCATCAGGTGAACATTTTGAATGATCACCAACCGTTGTCGGATATGCAGTTTGAGCGGGCGATACAGACGGTGACCGGGGTGATATTGCGCGGGATTGGGCTGGAGCCTTGAATAGTGTGGTGAGGTTGAGGGCCCCATCGGGAGCAAGCCCCCTCCCACACTTGGCTGTGTGAACCCAATCAAATGTGGGAGGGGGCTTGCCCCCGATAGCGGCCTACAGGACTACACAGCCTCCCGATAGGGATTCCTCGGATCCTGGGTCCAATTCAAAAACGGCTTGCCCGTGTCGACCGGCACCATCTCGATACAATCGGCCACCGGGCAGGTGATCTGGCACAAATTGCAGCCCACGCACTCGTCATCGATCACCTCATATTTATGCGTGCCATCCGCCTGCTTCAAGCTGGCGATGGCCTGGTGCGAGGTATCCTCACAGGCGATATGGCAACGCCCACAGCCGATACACGCCGCTTGGTCGATTTTGGCGATCACCTGGTAGTTGATGTCCAGGTACTTCCAATCCGTGGTGTTGCCCACCGCGCGCCCGGAAAATTCCTGCAAGCTCTGGTAACCCTGAGTGTCCATCCACCGCGACAGCCCGTCCTTCATCTCTTCGACGATGCGGAACCCATGCAGCATCGCCGCCGTGCACACCTGCACCGCGCCGCAGCCCAGGGCAACGAATTCAGCGGCGTCACGCCAGTTGCCGATGCCGCCGATACCGCAGATGGGCAAGCCCTGGGTCTGCGGGTCGCGGGCGATTTCGGCGACCATGTTCAGCGCAATCGGCTTCACCGCCGAGCCGCAGTAGCCGCCGTGGGTACTCTGGCTGCCGACCATGGGCAGGGCGACCATGCGCTCCAGGTCGACGCTGGTGATGGAGTTGATGGTATTGATCAACGACACCGCATCCGCGCCGCCGCGATAGGCCGCCCGCGCGGCCACGCGAATATCCGTGATGTTGGGCGTGAGCTTGACGATCACCGGCAGCGAGCAATACGTCTTGCACCAGCGCGTCACCTGCTCCACGTACTCAGGCACCTGGCCAACCGCCGCGCCCATGCCGCGTTCGGGCATGCCGTGGGGGCAGCCGAAATTCAGCTCGATACCGTCGCAGCCGGTGGCTTCCACCTGCGGCAGGATATTTTTCCAGGATTCTTCAACACAGGGCACCATCAGCGACACGATCAATGCGCGGTCGGGCCAGTCCTTTTTCACCTGGGTGATTTCGCGCAGGTTGATCTCCAGGGAGCGGTCGGTGATCAGCTCGATATTATTGATACCCAGCACTTCGCGATTCGCCCCGTAGTGAGCCGAGTAGCGCGACGATACGTTGACCGCCGCCGGGTCTTCACCCAGGGTCTTCCACACCACGCCGCCCCAGCCGGCCTCGAACGCGCGCACCACGTTGTAGGCCTTGTCGGTGGGCGGTGCGGAGGCCAGCCAGAACGGGTTGGGCGCTTTGATGCCGGCGAACACAATCGATAGATCGGCCATTACGCGGCCTCCACGTTGAGCATGAGTTGAGCGTGCATGGCCTCGGCGGCCAGCTTGCCGTGTTGCACCGCCTGCACGGTGAGGTCCTGGCCGAGGCTGACGCAGTCGCCGCCGGCATACACTCCGGGAATGCTGGTGCGCAGTTGTTCGTCGACGAAGATGCGTTCGCCCACGCGATGCAGCTGCTGAGCCAGCGGGTCGTGCAGCGCGTCGTTGTCAAAACCCTGGCCGATGGCCTTGAAGATCGCGTCTGCGGCCAATTCGAAGGTTTCTCCGGTGGGGTGCAGGCGACCGTTCTTCATGCGCGTACGAGCGAAGCGCATACCGCGTACATGCCCCTGGTCATCGAGCAGCACCTGCTCGGGCTGGGCCCAGGTCAGCAGGCGAACCTGGTTGGCCTTGGCGATGTCTTGCTCATGGTGGGTCGCGCCCATGTCATCCAGGCCACGGCGGTACACCAGGTTCACATCACGCGCACCGAGCCGCGCCATTTGCACGGCCATGTCGATGGCGGTGTTGCCGGCGCCGAGTACGATGCAGCGGTCGGCCAGCGGCAGTTGGGTGAGGTCATCGGCCTGGCGCAGTTCGCGGATGTAGTCGGTGGCGGCGAGCAGGCCGGGGGCGTCTTCGTCGGGCAGGCCGAGGCGTTTGCTGGCCGCCAGGCCGAGGCCGAGGAACACCGCGTCAAATTGCGCGTGCAACTCGCTCAGGGTGAGGTTGTCGCCCAGGCGCTGGCCATGACGGATCTCGATGCCGCCGATCTGCAGGAGGAAATCCAGTTCCTTCTGGGCGAAGTCGTCCACCAGTTTGTACTTGGCGATTCCGTATTCATTCAAGCCGCCGGCTTTTTCCCGGGCTTCGAAGACCACCACGTCATGACCGTGCAGGGCCGCACGGTGGGCGCACGCCAGGCCCGCCGGCCCGGCGCCGACCACCGCGATGCGTTTGCCGGTGGGCGCGGCACGTTGGAACGGGTGCTGGCTGAAATGCGCGTTGTCAATGGCATAGCGTTGCAGCAGGCCGATCAGCACCGGGGCGCATTCGTCGGCGTTGTTACGCACGCACGCTTGCTGGCACAGGATTTCCGTAGGACAGACTCGAGCGCAACTGCCGCCGAGGATGTTGGCCGAGAGGATTTTCTGCGCTGCGCCCTGGACGTTGTCGGTGTGGATATTGCGGATGAACGAGGGGATGTCGATTTCGCTGGGGCACGCGTTCACGCACGGGGCGTCGTAGCAATACAGGCAGCGCGAGGCTTCAAGCTGGGCCTGGCGGGCGTTGAGGGGCGGCGCCAGGTCGGTGAAATGGCTGGCGAGGGTGGGCCCGTCGTCATGGGGATGGGGGAGGTGGGTCAGGGTCTGGATCACGGTGGTGGCCTCACGGTTATTGAGGTGCTGCCTCTGATGGGCGATCGTTCCCATGCTCTGCGTGGGAATGCCTTATTGGACGCTCTGCGTCCGCTCTTGGAACGCGGAGCGTCCCTGGCTGCATTCCCACGCAGAGCGTGGGAATGATCATGTGCGCTGTATGTTCAGCGTTTCACCGCAGTGGGCCTGGAATGCTCCGCCCGCTTGCGCAACTGTTCGAACACCGCCGGATACGCTGGCCGCTGCACATACCGCCCGGCCCCACGCTCGGCGCGCAGGTCGCCATCGGCCCAGACCAGCTTGCCCTGGCTGATGGTGTGGCTCGGCACGCCGCGTACGGTCTTGCCTTCGAAGATGTTGAAATCGACTTGCTGATGATGGGTCTTGGCGGAAATGGTGCGCGTGCCCTCCGGGTCCCACAGCACCAGGTCGGCATCGGCGCCGACGCGAATCGCGCCTTTGCGCGGGTAGAGGTTGAAGATCTTCGCGGTGTTGGTGGAGGTCAGCGCGACGAAGGCCTGCATCGACAGACGCCCGGTGTTGACACCCTCATGCCACAGCAGCGCCATGCGGTCTTCGATACCGGCGGTGCCGTTGGGGATCTTGCTGAAGTCGTCACGCCCGACGGCCTTTTGCTCGGCGCAGAAGCAGCAATGGTCGGTGGCGGTGGTGTGCAGGTTGCCCGATTGCAGACCGTGCCACAGCGCCTCCTGGTGGCCGCGCGGGCGGAACGGTGGGCTCATCACGTAGCCGGCGGCGGTCTGCCAGTCGGGGTGTTGATAGACGCTGTCGTCCAGCAGCAGGTGGCCGGCGAGGACTTCACCGTAGACCGCCTGGCCCTTGCCTCGGGCATAGGTAATTTCGTCCAGCGCCTCCTGGGTGGAAACGTGCACCAGGTACAACGGCGTGCCGATGGTCTCGGCGATACGAATTGCACGGCTGGCCGCTTCGCCTTCCACCTGGGAAGGGCGCGACAGCGGATGCGCTTCCGGCCCGGTGATGCCCTGGGCCATCAGCTTGCGTTGCAGGTGATAGACCAGCTCGCCGTTTTCCGCATGCACCGTGGGCACCGCGCCCAGTTCGAGGCAGCGTTCGAAACTGGCCACCAGGGTATCGTCGGCCGCCATGATCGCGTTCTTGTAGGCCATGAAATGCTTGAAGCTGTTGATGCCGTGATGGCTGACCAGCTCGGCCATTTCCTCGCGGACCTGTTCGCTCCACCAGGTGATCGCCACATGAAAGCCGTAGTCGGACGCCGATTTCTCGGCCCAGCCGCGCCACTGGTGGAACGCCTCCATCAACGACTGCTGCGGGTTGGGGATCACGAAGTCGATGATCGACGTGGTGCCACCGGCCAACCCCGCCGCCGTGCCACTGAAAAAATCTTCACTGGCCACGGTGCCCATGAACGGAAGTTGCATATGGGTATGGGGATCGATGCCACCGGGCATCAAGTACTGGCCGCTGCCGTCGAGTGTTTCAGTGCCGGCGGGAATATCCAGGTCCGTGCCGATAGCACGAATCAGACCGCCTGCGCATAACACATCGGCGCGGTAACTTTCATCATGGGTAATAACGGTAGCGCCACGGATCAACAGCGACATGTCGAGTTCCTCACAGGCTTGACCGGCTTGTGCCAGTTCTAAGTGTTGTAATACGGCTCGCCGATAACTGGTTGATTCCTGTCATCGGTGACAGGAATAGAAACTAGCCCGAGTTTTTCGATTGAGCAAGAATATTTTTATTAAGCTTATAACCAATATAACTATTTGATTTAAAAGGTTAAAAATCAAAATTCACCAAAATGAAGCAGCCTCACACCATTTTGACGCACTTGACAGGTTGTCGATTTGAACAACATTTCTTATTGCAAATCAGCCGGTTGAACGATGGCGCTTGACGGGGCTGATAAATAAAAATAATTGTGTTGCACCAGATTGAGTCCTGAAGGTTCGGACAACTTCCTTGCTATTCACCCTGAGTTCCAGGGCAAGTTCCGAAGATGCAATCGGTCAACCAGATAAAGCTGATAAACATCAGCCAGTTATAGATGCAGTGTGGGTCGGGAAGCGATGGTCGGCACGGTTATTGAGTGCAGTGGCGGCTGGCCGGGCCCGAGATGTCATGTTGTCGACGAGGTACTCCGGCCACCTGCCTTAACCGTGCAGGTGAGCAAGAATAATTTTAAAAAAACCGTGGAGCGGCCATGCAACAGAACAGATCGCAAGTCATCGAACGTAACGGCCTGTACGAACTCGACGCCGGCCCCGACGTCCTCGACAGCCCTCGCTACAACCACGACATGGCACCGACCAAGGTGCACGAACGCACCTGGAACAAATGGCACATCACCGCGCTGTGGGTCGGCATGTCGATTTGTGTGCCTACCTACACGTTGGGCGGTGTGCTCACCGCGTACTTCGGGTTGTCGGTGGGCGAGGCGCTGATGGCGATTTTGCTGGCCAACATCGTGGTGCTTATCCCCCTCACGCTCAATGCGTTTCCCGGTACGAAATACGGCATCCCGTTTCCGGTGCTGTTGCGCTCATCGTTCGGCATCCTCGGCTCCAACGTGCCATGCCTGATTCGGGCACTGGTGGCGTGCGGCTGGTTTGGCATCCAGACGATGTTTGGCGGCCTGGCGATTCACTTGTTCCTGGGCTCGATTTTCGAGGGTTGGAAATCCCTTGGCGGCACCGGGGAAGTGATCGGTTTCATGATTTTCTGGTGCCTGAATTTGTGGGTGGTGCTGCGCGGCGCCGAGTCGATCAAGCGCCTGGAAACCCTCTCGGCGCCGTTGCTGGTCGCTGTGGGCATTGGCTTGCTGGTGTGGGCGATGCCGAATGTGTCGATCAGTGAGCTGATGGCGATTCCACCCAAGCGTCCCGAAGGCGCGAGCCTGACGGGTTATTTCATGGCGGGCCTGACTGCCATGGTCGGGTTCTGGGCCACCTTGTCGCTGAATATCCCGGACTTCAGCCGCTATGCCAAAAGCCAGAAGGACCAGATCCTCGGGCAGATTTTCGGCCTGCCGCTGACTATGTTCCTGTTCGCTGCGCTTGGCGTGATCATGACTGCGGCCTCGGTGAAACTGGTGGGGGTCAGCGTGTCCGACCCGGTTACCCTGATCGGCCATATCCAGAGCCCGGTGTGGGTGGCTATCGCCATGGCGCTGATCATCATCGCCACCTTGTCCACCAACACGGCGGCGAACATTGTCTCGCCGACCAACGACTTCCAGAACATCGCGCCCAAGCTGATCAATCGCACCACGGCGGTGATTCTTACGGGGGTGGTGGGGCTGGCGTTGATGGCCCATGAGCTGCTGAAAAAACTCGGGCTGATCGTGTCCGATGTCAGCCTGGAGACGGTGTATTCCAACTGGCTGCTCGGCTACTCCAGCCTGTTGGGGCCGATCGCCGGGATCATGGTGGTGGACTACTTCATCACCCGCAGACAGCAGCTGGACCTGGCCGGTTTGTACCGCGACGACGTGTACCCGGCGTGGAACTGGAGCGGCTTCGTCGCGTTTGGCGTGCCGGTGGTGCTGACCTTGCTGTCCCTGGGCAGCGATGCATTCAGTTGGTTCTATAGCTACGGCTGGTTTACCGGTTCGGCATTGGGCGGGCTGTTGTATTACGCGCTCAATGCCAGGCGCGCGATCACCCCAGTCGCAGCCAAATCATCCTTGTGAACACAGTCAATGTGGGAGGGGGCAAGCCCTCTCCCACATTGGAATGCGGTCCAATCATAAGAAATGTAGCCTGAGGAGATCCCCATGAACGCTGCCCTCGACGTTTTGCAATCGACCCATCAGCACATCAACCGCGACCGCTTGTGGCAGTCGCTGATGGACCTGGCCAAGCTCGGCGCAACCCCAAAAGGCGGGGTGTGCCGGCTGGCCCTCACCGACCTCGACCGCAAGGCGCGCGACCTGTTTGTGCAGTGGTGCGAGCAGGCCGGTTGCACGGTGACCGTCGACGGCATCGGCAATATTTTCGCCCGGCGCCCTGGGCGCAATCCCGACCTGCCGCCAGTGATGACCGGCAGCCACATCGACACCCAGCCCACGGGCGGCAAGTTCGACGGTTGCTTCGGCGTGCTGGCCGGGGTGGAAGTCCTGCGTACCCTCAACGACCTCAAGCTTGAAACCGAGGCGCCGCTGGAGGTGGTGGTGTGGACCAACGAAGAAGGCTCGCGCTTTCCACCCTGCATGATGGGCTCCGGCGTGTTCGCCGAGAAATTCACCCTGGGCGAGACCTTGGCCAAGGTCGATGCGGACGGCGTCAGCGTGGGCGATGCGTTGAATGCGATCGGCTATGCGGGTACGCGGCCGGTGAGCGGGCACAAGGTCGGGGCGTACTTCGAAGCGCATATCGAACAGGGGCCGATCCTTGAGGATGAGAAAAAGACCATCGGCGTGGTGCTTGGCGCACTCGGGCAGAAATGGTTCGACCTGAAACTGCGTGGCGTCGAAGCACACGCGGGGCCTACGCCGATGCACCTGCGCAAGGACGCCCTGGTCGGCGCGGCAGCGGTGGTGGCTGCGGTGAATGCGGCGGCGCTGGGGCATCAGCCGCACGCCTGTGGGACCGTGGGTTGCCTGCAGGCGTATCCCGGTTCGCGCAATGTGATTCCCGGTGAAGTGCGCATGACCCTGGATTTTCGTCACTTGGAGCCGGCGCGGCTGGATTCGATGATTGCCCAGGTGCGCACGGTGATTGATGAGACCTGCGCCAAACATGGGTTGAGTTTCGAGCTGGAACCCACCGCCGACTTCCCGCCGCTGTACTTCGACAAGGGCTGCGTAGACGCCGTGCGCGATGCGGCGAATGGCTTGGGCTTGTCGAATATGGACATCGTCAGCGGGGCCGGGCACGACGCGATTTTCCTCGCCGAACTGGGCCCGGCAGGCATGATCTTCGTGCCGTGTGAAGGCGGCATCAGCCATAACGAAATCGAGAACGCCGCGCCGGATGATCTGGCAGCGGGGTGTGCGGTGTTGTTGCGCGCGATGCTGGCCGCTTCGGCGGCTATTGCCAGCGGCAAGCTTGCGGCGTGAAATGCGGTTAAAAAAATGTGGGAGGGGGCTTGCTCCCGATGGCGGTGGGTCAGTCGATAAGTTTTTGGCTGATACACCGCCATCGGGAGCAAGCCCCCTCCCACATTTGAACGGTGTGCTTCAGATACAGCGTCAGACCCAGATGGCATCCCACAATGGGTAGTCACCAATTCGCTCGACTAATCCCGCTCGCAATGGGTTGGCCACTACGTACCGGGCCATTTTTACAAGGTCATCTTCTTTGCGCAGTGCTCGGTCGTGGAAGCTTTCCTGCCAGAGTCGGCCCTTGCGTCCAGTTGCGCCGTTGATGGTTCGTGTACTTTTGGATTTTACCTGGCACATCAGGTTTGCCAGCGAGCCTTTTTTCAACTCGATGATCCAGTGGAAATGGTCGGGCATGACCACCCATGCCAGGGAGTTCGCCAGCCCTTGGTATTGGGCTAGCCGAAACTGCCAGACGACCAGGCGCCCGAGGTGAAAATCGCTGAATAGGCGAATACGTTCATGGGTATTGGTGGTGATCAAGTAGATGCGGTTCGGTTCGCTGAACCGGCCGATGCGCAGGCGATGTGAAGCGGGTAGATCAGGCATTCCTTAGCCTCTCTGCTAAGTGGATGCTGAGAGGCTAGAAGGGGTGGGCTGAAGATGTCGTTCAGGCTTTTGGCAGGATGTGTCTGGGAGGGCGCTATCGGGAGCAAGCCCCCTCCCACAGGGGGCCGGCGGTGTTCATACATTGTGTGTCTGGCACAGAACCCATGTGGGAGGGGGCTTGCTCCCGATGAGGCCGGAACTAACGCTGCCGAACGTACAGCCTCAGCCGCCCGGCTGCCAACCCCCACCCAGCGCCGTCACCAACCCCACACTCGCCTGCAACTGCCTTGTCTGCACCGCCTGCAACGTCCGCTGCGCCTGCAACGCCGCCGTTTGCGCGGTGACTACATCCAGATAACTCACGGCTCCGGCCTGATAGCTGTTCATTGCCAATACTTGTGTGTGCTGCGCCGCATCCGCCGCCGCTTGTTCATCCTGCGCCTCCTGCTGCAAATCCCGCAGTTGCGCCAGGTTATCTTCGACCTCGCGCACGGCCTTCAGCACCTGGCTGCGGTACTGCGCCGACGCTTCTTCAAACTCGGCCTTGGCCTGGCCTTCGTTGGCACTCAAGCGCCCGCCATCAAAAATCGGCAGGTTCATCAACGGCCCCAGCGCCCAATACTGATTGCCCGCCGCAAGCAGGTTGCCCACGCCCTGGGTCTGGCCGCCGATCAATCCGGTCAGGCTGAAGTCCGGATACCAGGCCGCCTTGGCCACGCCAATGTTGGCATTGGCCGCAAACACGCGCCGTTCGGCCGCCGCGATATCCGGGCGACGTTGCAGCAGGCGGCTCGGCAGCTGTGAGGGAATGCCGGGCAAGGCAATCAATTGCGGGCTCGGCGCCAAGGAGAAATCGCTGGCCGCCGCGCCGACCAGTTCGCCAATTGCATGCTCGGTCAGGTTGCGCTGCCCGCGCACGTCATCCAGTTGCGCCTTGGCCTCGGCCAGTTGACTCTGCGCACGGGTCAGGTCCAGTTCCGACGCGATCTGGCCCTCATAACGGCTGCGGGTGAGTTGCAGCGCCTGGCTGAAATCCTCCAGCGAGTGGGCGAGAATCCGGCTCTGCGCATCCAGCCCATTGAGCTGCACATACAGCGTCGCCAACTGGCGTTGCAGGCTCAACCGCGCTACCGCCAAGTCATCGGCGGACGCTTGGGCCTGGGCATCGCCGGCCGCGACCTGGTTGCGGATTTTGCCCCACAGGTCCAGGTCGTAACTCAACGAAAACCCGGCGGTGTCGCTGTTGTACACCGACGGCTGCGTACTACCGCGCAACGGTCTGGAATCCGATTGCCGCTGGCGCAACGGCTGCGCACTGGCGCTGATCTGTGGGAAAAGCCCGGCATGCAATTGGCTGGCATACGCCTGGGACGCATCGAAATGCGCCAGCGCCGCGGCCAGGTCCGGGTTGGCCTTGAGCAGTTGTTGCTGCAGCTCATCGAGGGTTGGATCGTTGTACAGCTTCCACCACTGCGGCGTCAGTTGATCGGACGGCTGCGCGCTGTGCCACGGGCCATCGCTGGTGTGTTCGCGATAACCCGCTGGCAGGCCAACCGACGGCACCTGGTAGCTGGGCGCCAGGGAGCAGCCTTGCAACGCCAGCAACAGGCAGGCCGCAAAAGGTTTAAGCCTTGGGCGCATGGGCACCCCCTGTGGCGTCGGCCAGTTGTACCGGGTCGCCTTCGCGCAGGGCGTCGGGCGGGTTGTCGATGATGCGGTCGGCGGGTTTCAGGCCCTGGTCGATCACCAGGCGTTCTCCCAGGTCCAGGCCGATATGAATGTCTTGCAGGTGCACATGGTTGTGCGGGTCCAGCACCGCGACCTGGGTGCCCTGGGCACGGAAGATCAAGGCGCTGGCCGGGATGCTCACGCCGTGGGTGTCCGCCGGAATCGGCAGGGTGGCTTCGGCATAATCGCCGGGCAGCAACTCACCGTTCGGGTTGTCGGCGACGAACTGCGCGAGCAGGGTGCCGGAGCGTCGGTCGATGGCGGTGGAGTCTCCGATCAGGTGCGCCTTGAAGTGTTCGCCCGGATGTTCGGGCACGCTCAGCTCGGCTTCCAGACCAGGGCGGATCACCGCCGCGTAGTTCTGTGGCACCGGCACGTACAGGCGCAGTTGGTGGGTGTCGGCGATGCTGAACAGTTCCGGATCACTGTCGGTATCGGCCTTGATCAGTTGGCCGATATCGGTATTGCGCGCGGTGATGGTGCCGGCGAACGGCGCACGGATCGTCTTGTAGCTTTCCAGCGCGCACAGCCGCGCATAGTCGGCGGCGGCAGCCTGGGCATTGGCTTTGGCGGCGGCGGCGTTCGAGGTTTTTTCATCGGCTTCCTGGCGCGATACCGAATGACTGGCCAACAGGTTTTGCCAGCGCGTTGCGGTGGTGGCGGCAAGGCGCGCATTCGCCTGTTCCTGAACCAGGTGGGCGTGGGTTTGCGCCAGTTGTTGGTCCAGGTCCGGGCTGTCGATTTGCGCGAGGACCTGCCCGGCCTTGACCTGGCTGCCGATGTCGACCTTCCAGTCTTTCAGGTAGCCGCTGACCCGCGCATGGATCGGCGCTTTGCTCCAGGCCTCCAGGTGCGCCGGCAAGCGCAGGGTATCGCCAGCGGCATTCTGTTTGGGCTGGAACACCAGCACCTGGGGAATGGCCGCGGTTTCCGTCCAGGCGCTGACCGACTGTTCATGCAGCGCACGCGCGTGCAAGCCGTTGGCGACCAGCAGGGCAGCCAGGGTCAGGCCGCCGACACCCAGGAGCATCAGACGCTTGCGCGAGGGTTTGTGATCAGACGACATGGGGCATTTCTCCAGCAGTTGCGCGGGTAGGGTGACGGCCGTGGACCAGGCTGAAAACCACGGGAACAAACAACAAGGTGGCGATGGTGGCGAAGATCAAGCCGCCGATCACCGCGCGGCCCAACGGTGCGTTCTGCTCCTCGGAGAGCGCCAGGGGCAGCATGCCGATGATCATCGCCAGGGCGGTCATGCACACCGGGCGAAAGCGCGTGTAACCGGCTTCCATGGCGGCTTTCAAGGCATCGCCGTGTTCGGCCAGGCGTTCGCGGCAGAAGCTCACCACCAGGATCGAGTTAGCGGTGGCCACGCCCATGCATAGAATCGCGCCGGTGAGGGCCGGCACCGATAACGAGGTGCCGCTGAGGAACAGCATCCACACGATCCCCGCCAGTGCGGCGGGCAACGCGGTGATGATCACGAAAGGGTCGGCCCAGGACTGGAAATTGACCACGATCAGCAAGTAGATCAGCACCACCGCGCCGAGCAGGCCGAAGCTCAACCCGCTGAACGCCTCATGCAGCGCATCGATCTGCCCGTGCAGGCTGATCGTCGCGCCTTTGGGGCGCATGGACGCGGTGTCATCCAGCACTTTTTGCACATCACGGGCGACGCCGCCGAGGTCGCGGCCTTGCACGTTGGCGTACAGGTCCAGGGTAGGTTCGATGTTGTAATGCGTGACCACCGCCGGGCTTTGTACCCGCGAGATACTCGCCACGCCGCCGAGGATTTGCGACTGGCCGTCGGCACCGGTCACCGGCAGCGCCTCCAGCGCAGGCAGGCTGTCGAGGCGGTATTGCGGCGTTGCGGCGACGATCGAGTAGGACACGCCATTGGCCGGGTTCAGCCAGAACGTCGGCGCCACCTGGGAACTGCCGGCGAGGGAGGCGACCATGCTGTTGGTCACGTCTTTCTCGGTGATGCCCAGGCCATTGGCGCGCAGGCGGTCCACATTCACCTGCAGCGACGGGTAGCCGGTGGATTGCTGGATACGCAGGTCGGCGATGCCGGGCACGTGTTGCAGGCGGCGTTCGAGCTCTACGGCATAGGCGCGGTTTTCGGCATCGCTGCGCCCGGAAATTTTCACGTCCAGCGGTGCCGGCGCGCCGAAGTTGAGGATCTGGCTGCTGATGTCCGCCGGCAGAAACGCGAAGCGGCTGCCGGGGAAGCTTTGCGGCAGGGCTTCACGCAGTCTTTTGACATAGTCGGCGGTGGGCGCGTGGTCCTTTTTTAGAGTGACCTGAATATCGCCGTCCTGCGGGCCGATAGTGCCGCTGCTGCTGTAGGCCATGTCGATGCCGCTGAGGGGGATGCCGATGTTGTCGACGATGGTGTCCAGCTCTTGGGCCGGGATCACTTCGCGAATCCGCGCTTCAATGCGGTCGAACGCGGCGGCGCTTTCCTCGATGCGCGTACCCAGCGGCAGGCGCACATGCAGTGCCAGCGCACCGGCATCGGTCGCCGGGAAAAAATCCTGGCCCAGGCTCGGCAGCAACACGAACGAGGCCAGCACGCAGGCGAGAAAACCGACGATAAAGCGTTTGCGCGCGCCCAGCGCGAGTATCAGCAGGCCGTGGTAGGTATCACGGATGTTCGAGAAATGCCGCTCGAATCCCTGCTGGAAATTCAGCACCGCTTGCAGCACTCGATTGCGCGGTTTCTTGTGCTGATCACCTTCATGGTGATTGATGAATTCATCTTCCGGATGATGCCCTGCACCTTGCTCCGGCGTGTGCGGCTTGAGCAGGTACATCGCCAGTGTCGGCACCAGGGTGCGCGAGATAATGAATGAACTGGCCATGGCAAAGATCACCGCCAGCGCCATCGGCCGGAACAGATACCCGGCGATGCCTTGCAGCAAGAACATCGGCACAAACACGATGCAGATGCACAGCAGCGAGACGAACGCCGGGCCGACGATTTGTGCGGCGCCGTCGAGGATCGCCGTCTTCACCGCCTTGCCTTGTTCCAGGTGCCAGTTGATGTTTTCGATGGTCACCGTGGCGTCGTCCACCAGAATGCCCACCGCCAGGGCCAGGCCGCCCAGGGTCATCACATTGAGGGTTTGCCCGCTGACCGCCAGCAGCGCAATGGCTGACAGCACCGCCAGGGGAATCGACGCGGCGATGATCAGCGTCGAGCGCCAGCTGCCGAGAAACAGCAGGATCATCGCACTGGTCAGCAGGGCGGCGATGATGCCTTCCTGGGCCACGCTGCCTACCGACTGCTTGACGAACACCGAGGCGTCGCCCAGCAGTGAGGTTTTCAGCGACGGCGGCAGGGTTTCGTTGATGCGCGGCAGCATCTGGCGGATGCCGTCGATGATCGACAGAGTGGAAATACTGCCGTTCTTCAACGCCGGCATCAGCACGGCGCGGTGGCCGTCGACGCGCACGATATTGGTCTGCGGTGGCGAGCCATCCCGCACGTGAGCGACCTGGCCGATGGTGATGATCGCGCCGTCGACGTTCTTGATCGGCAAGTCATTGAGCTCATCGATGGCCTTGGGGCTGTTGTTCAGCAGGATCGTGTATTCGTTGCGGCCGAGCTTGGCGGTGCCCACCGGGATGATCTGGTTCTGCAGCGCCAGGGCATTGCCGACGTCCTGGGCCGACAAACCTTTGGCGGCCAGGGCCTGGGGGGCGAGGTCGAGGGTGATCTGGCGCTGCTTGCCGCCCATGGGCGTGGGCATCGCCAGGCCGGGCAGGGCGCTCAGCGGCAGGCGGATATTGTTCTGCACCAGGTCGCGGATCCTGGCTTCCGAAAGGCTCGGGCTGGAGAACGCCATTTGCAGGATCGGTACGGTGGAGGCGCTGTAGTTGAGGATCAGCGGCGGCGTAATGCCCGGTGGCATCTGCTTGAGCACGGTCTGTGACACCGCCGTGACCTGGGCGTTGGCGGTGCGGATATCCACGCCGGGTTGGAAGAAAATTTTGACGATGCCCATGCCGGGCAGGGATTGGGACTCGATATGTTCGATGTCGTTGACGGTGGTGCTCAGGGAGCGTTCGTAGGTGTAGATCACCCGCCCGGCCATGGCGTCTGGCGACAGGCCGTTGTACTGCCAGACCACGGCGACCACCGGGATGCCGATATCGGGGAACACATCCGTGGGGGTACGCAGGGCCGCCATCGGCCCGATGATGCAGATGAATATGGCCAACACGATGAAGGTGTACGGCTTGTGCAGTGCGGTCTTTACCAGCCCGAGCATGCGTGAGTCTCCGAGAAAAGCAGGGTTGCAAACCCCGGCAGTCTTGCCCGACCCACCTAACACGCACCTTTCAGCCAGGTGAAGGAAGATTTAGGTAACGGCTGAAGATCCTTTCATGTGTATTCATTTGTTCTACAAACAGCAGCTCTTCAAGCTTGTCAGCCATCGGATACGCTTTTTTACTGATGTGCTTTGGAGCCCTGCCATGTCACCGAAAACCCTGTTGTTGATTCCCGTCCTGGCTGCCGCCTTGGTGTTGTCGGCGTGTGCCGGCCCGATACCCCAGGCCGACCCGAGCGAAGCCTGGATCGGCTTGAAAGAAGAAGCACCGAATGACCTGTTGGCCGAGCGCGTCGACGGTCAGCGCGTGGATGACGGGCGCTACTTTGAAGTGAACCCTGGGGACCATCGCCTGGACGTGACGCTGTTTGAAGAAGAGCCCGGCGACGATAACCAGCAGGACTGCCAGGGCCGGGTCGAGTACAGGCATTTCAAGGCGGGTGAGCATTACACCCTGGAGGAGTCGAGCCTCGGGACCACTGTGCGCGCAGCGCTCAAGGATGGGCACGGCAAAGAGGTTGCCGCCACGCAGGATTTTACCTGCATGCCGGGCTAGGCGTGATGCGCCGTCGCCTTGCGCGGCTTGGCGGGCGCAGTGGGTTTGACGTGGGGGTGATGATGGCGACGGGTCACGCGCATGACCCCCCACAACATGGCGGCGGCCACCGCCAGCCAACCGCAGATCAGCATGAAAATCGTCGTTGCAAGGCTCATTCAGGCCTCCCTTCGCCCCATCCGGGGTCTATACACAGTCTTCCCAATGGACAGTCTAGCTACCCGGTGGTTGCCTGCTATTGACCAATGGTCGTGTCTGTCCAACTCGTTTGCTCTATCGCCGGCGTTTTACCTACGCTGAAGGCTATACCCCCGCCCAAGAGCGTCCTATGATCGGGGCCCTCACCGGCAGTTGATCAAGAGAGTAAAAAATTGCGCTTACGGTCGAACCTTAAAGCATCCATCCTGCTGGCCTGCGTCCTGGGGCTGACGGCCTGTTCCAGCCATCCTTCGAAACTCCCCGGCCTGCCGGAGCGGGTTGAACTCAACGGCGTACCGACCTTTCGCAGCGAGGCTTATCAGAGCGGTCCTACGGCTCTGGCCAGCATGCTGTCGCAACAAGGCATTGTCATGACACCAGGGTTGCTGGATAAGCCGCTGCACTTGCCAGGCGCCGAAGCGGACCTTGAGCGCAACATGCCGAAGCTGGCGCGCGAATACGGGCTGATGGTGTATCCACTGGAGGCCAGGCTGACCGCAGTGCTGGCGCAGGTGGCGGCGGGTTACCCGGTGATGGCACGGATCAACTCAAGCTTCTGGTCCGACCCGCGCTATGTCGTGGTGGTGGGATTCAACCAGCAGAAGAGCACGGTGCTGTTGCGTTCCGGCAGGGAGCGGCGATTGATGATGGGCTTCAGCGACTTTGAGTCGGCGTGGAAGAGCGCAGGGAATTGGGCGATTCTTACCCAGCGTCCGAGCCAGTTGCCGGCGAATGTGGATGCGCAGCGCTGGCGCGAGGCGGCGAATGCTACGGCCCAGGCCGGGCAGGAAGGGGCGGCGGCCCAGGCTATCAAGGTCCTGGCAGAACGAAAATAATAAATGTGGGAGGGGGCTTGCCCCCGATGCGCTGGATCAGTAGATATTCATGTATCTGACCCACCGCTATCGGGGGCAAGCCCCCTCCCACATTTGATCGGTGCTGTCAGTTGACTAGCGACGCACTTCTGTCACACCTGCACGGTTCTTCAGGTTCTTGTCAGCCTTGTAGCGCAACGCCACATCCGGCACCGCGCCGCCCTTGCCGGTTTCGACCCAGCTGCGAATACGACTGGCATCGGCGAAGTGGGTGAATTTGCCGAAAGCATCCAGGATCACCAGCGACACCGGGCGGTTACCCATGCTGGTCACCAGCACCAGGCAATGCCCGGCCTGGTTGGTAAAACCGGTCTTGGTCAGCTTGATGTCCCAGTTGGCCCGGTTGATCAAATGGTCGGTGTTGGAGAAGCCCAGGGTGTAGTTGGGCTTGCGGAACGCCACGGTTTTTTCCTTGGTAGTACTCAGTTGGCTCAACATCGGAAACTTGCGCGCATATGCCAGCAGCTTGCTCAGGTCGCGGGCGGTCGACACGTTATGGATCGACAGTCCCGTAGGTTCCACGTAGTGGGTGCTGGTCATGCCCAGCGCCTTGGCCTTGGCGTTCATCGCGGCAATGAACGCCGCGTAACCGCCCGGGTAATGGTGGGCCAGGCTCGCGGCGGCGCGGTTTTCCGAGGACATCAGCGCGATCAGCAGCATTTCCTTGCGCGGCATTTGGCTGCCGATCTTCACCCGGGAGAACACACCCTTCATCTCCGGGGTGTCGGTGATGTTGATGTCGATGTATTCATCCATGTTCTGCTTGGCTTCCAGCACGATCAGGCCGGTCATCAGCTTGCTGACGGAAGCGATGGGGACCACCACATCGGGGTTGCTCGAATAGATGACCTTGTTGGTCTGCAGATCCACAAGCATGGCGCTGCCGGAGGCGATTTGCAGTTTGGAGGCGTCACGCGGGGCCAAGGTGGTTTCGGCAGCGTTTGCGAAGGTGCCCGTCAGTGCAAAAAATAGGCTGACAATGGAAAGACGAATTTTCACGCGGATGAACTCGCTAAAAAAGTAAGAAGTACCGTTTGGGAACGGGTTTGGTGACAAATGGCGTTACATTTTAGGAGTATGGATCAGAAAGCGATAGAGAGCCTTTAAATAAAGGCTGTAAGCCGATGATTGGTTAGGGTTGTACCGTGCTTTTACCAATCAAGGCTTTGCTCAAGCTTTCCAGCAGTCAACCAGACCATCGTTGATGAAAGCTCTTTCGCATAGGTCGTCAGCAGTACTGGGATTCTGTGTCCAAGTTGTCCCGTGACGAAGGCAGTGCCGAGGCGCGCCGCTGAACAGCTGGATCGACGTGCGACTCGAAATGCAGAAGATTGAAACGCCACTACCCACAGCCATCACTGAAGAGTGACCGTCCGTCGATTTAGCGCTACGGCCATGGCCGCATCTCTGCCAACTTTGTGGATTGCTGAAGCGGTGCCGAAGAACTAAATAAGTATAGGGTTATGCATCCCTTGACTGCTCACGCGGACAGGAGCAATGACTTTTCACCTCACCTGGTGTCTTGGATTCAGGCGATTTTTAAGGCAAGCTCACGGTCTTCACATGGCCGTAAAAAGTCAATAGCGTGGTTTAAATTGAAAAACGATCAGTGTCTGTGGGTGCATTATGTAAAAGCTGCAGCGATAGCTATGGTCGTGGTATTGCATGTTGCTGCACCCTATCTCTATCAGTTAGGCGAGATATCGCAGAGTGAATGGAATATCGCAAATATTTACGACTCGTTTGTTCGCTCATGCGTACCATTGTTTTTCATGTCTTCTGGTTTTTTGCTTTTACGCAAGAGTGAATCTGTTTCCGTTTTTTTTGCCAAGCGAATTAATAGGGTCCTGTGGCCTCTGGTTTTTTGGTCGGTGATATATGTGTTCTGGAAAGTATACTACCAAGGCTCGCAGTTTAGCGATTTCGGTAATTTCGGTAAATTTATCTTTACCCCCGTTAGTTATCATCTGTGGTATCTGTATGCAATAATCGGGTGCTATATGTTTTTGCCTTTGCTCAGAGTTGTTGTCGCCTCAGGTGATGACAATGTTCTGGTGTATTACTGTGCGCTTTGGTTTTTGTCTATGACGGTATCACCGCTAGTTGATAAGTATTTTGGCGTAAAATGGCAGTTCGATTTTTCTTATGTTTCTGGCTATATTGGGTATTTTGTTCTTGGCTATCTACTTGGAAAAAAAGACTACAAGTCTTATCATGCAGTTATTGCCGTGTTATCCATGCTCATTTGTTTTTCGATAATTACATGCATGACTTCTTATTTGACGGCAAACAATAACGGTGTTTTTGTCGGTGATTTTTATGGTTATCTCTCTCCGCTGGTTGTCGTTGCATCAGCATCTTGGTTTGTTTGTATCAAATTTTTATCCGGCATATATGTTCTTGAGCTAGAAAAAAATATTAATCGTCTTGTTTCTTCTGTTAGTGCATGTAGTTTTGGTATTTATTTGATTCATGTGATTTTTTTAGATGTGTGTGGTAACGCCCTTGAGTCACTGCTGCCGATGTTGTTCAGTACCCCTTACATCAATATACCCATGCTCTCTGTAATTGTTTTTGTCGCTTCATATCTGGCTATATTGTTGCTCAGAAGAATTAAATTTATAAATCGCGTTGTCGGAGTGTAGAGTTCTCACTTCGCCCTCAGAGAAAAATGAATAAAGGCTAAGGAGATCGGTCTTTTCTTCGAATGCCTGGGTTGCGAGATGATTCACGGCATCTCCACGCGGGCTGGCCCTGGTCCGCTCAGGGGCTACAATGGCGATGCCGAGGCGCCCACATTCACATCATCGGTGCTAGTCCGCTACAACTGGTCGGACGGTCCAGGGTTTTCCGTCCTTCTGCTAGTTATTGCCTCTGAGGGAGTCGCTGTGGTTTAAAGTCGAGACAAGTTTGTCTTTGAACGCATGGATCGCAACCACTGATCCCGCCTTTGATAGGTGAAACGAATCACTGTAGTAAACTTTTTCATCGCCATATGCCTTGCAAAAACGATCTTCGCAAAAGACACTGAACGGGTTTAAAAAGGTAACGCTCGGTGTTGAGGCGGCAAATCTTTCAAGCGCAGAATTACCGCTTATGGTGGGAATACCATCCTCCTTAACCCCCAGATGTTGTTCGCAGTCAGAAGAAAAAAATCTAGGACGACTGAAGCACCCGATTACATCAGATTTGCCAGCGCCTGGTACGTTGCCTACAATCACGAGCTGTCTGTTACCAATTCGGGTTTTTAGCTCTGCCAATTTCTCCGTTACAAATCGGTAGCCGTCATCTTCTGTGCCATTCAATATTTTCTTTTTGGTATTTATCGGCGCAGCGCTCACTAATTGCTCCATCCAAAACTGGCTAATGACAACGATTGTATTAGGGCTTTTGTCTATTACGTCCAGCGCGTTATCCAGTGCGCTTTGACAGCCTTTATCGTGGTCTTCACCTGGAACGATTTTTGTCATGCCTGGCAACATCATGCATCCATAAACGCTGATGTAGATGCTTTTATTGAGGGGCTTGGCGATTTCAAGGTCAAGCCCCGTCGCGTAATGTCGCGCATGGCTGTCGCCAATCACAACCATGTCAGCCATACCGTTCTGCCCCCCGCTTATCCACCCTTTCCATGGGTAGTCCGCGCCGCCGTATTGATCCATATGGAACTGTTTGGAGTTTGCCAACTGTTCGGCAACACCTGCCGGAAGCGGGCTAAGGCGCCACTGCCAACCATGGCCCGTTAAAACAGTTACGGCGGTGATGCTTATGAAAGCGGCAAGACCGCCGCAGGCCGGTATGAAGCCGAGTTTTGGCGCTATGCTTTTCGCATTTGCACTTTTGCGGAAAGGAGTTTCGATATAACGCTGGAATATAAATCCTAAGGCTAGTGACGCGGTTACTATGACTAACTGCTCTATGAGGTCAAGGTTTATCTTCGTATAATATTTGTAGAATACGATGATCGGCCAGTGCACTAGGTAAACCGAGTAACTTATAAGGCCAATCTTAACCATGATTCTGTTGCGTACAACCCGGCCGGCGTATTTTGCATTTACTGAATAAATCACTAAGGCTGCGCCAATACATGGAGCCAGTGCATTGTAGCATGGAAATAGTGTTTTTTCCGTATAAGAGAAAACAGCAAAAAATATAAGCGATAGACCGATGACCATTAAGAGGTCAAGCTTAAGCGTTTGCTCTTTAGCCTTCGGTATCCACACCAATGCAGCACCGATAGCAAATTCAAAAACCCTGAATGGTGTGAAAAAGTATATCAGAGAGACAGTGTCGCTGGCTTTCTCACCCATTAGGTTCTGCCACCAGCCCGCAGAAGCGATACCACCGTCGGTAACCACTATATTTAGAATAAGGCTGGTGATACCGCTCACCACAATAGCGATTATCGGCGCGCTTCTAGATTTTCTAGTTAATAGAAAAACCAGAGCGGCCGGCCAAAGCAAATAGAACTGCTCTTCGACACTAAGAGACCAAGTATGAAGTAATGGCTTGAATTCCGAAGCGGTATTGAAATAGCCACTTTCACTCCAGAAAAAGAAGTTAGAGACTGACAGTATTGAGCTTATGACTTCCCTGCCAAACCGCTGAAAGTGCTGTGGCGTAAACATTAGTATGGCGAATACGAATGTTAGTAAAATTGTAGCGAATAGCGCGGGGAATAGGCGCCGAATGCGCCGGGTGTAGAACATCTTAAAAGAAAACATTCCTGTCTGTTTTACTTCGTCAGTAATCAGATTTGTGATCAAATATCCACTGATTACAAAGAAAATATCCACTCCGACATAGCCACCGCCGAAATTTGATAACCCAATGTGAAACAATAAAACAGTCATCACCGCGATAGCGCGCAAGCCATCAATGCCTGCAACGTACTTCGATAAGTTCATTTCCTTCTCCATGGATAAAGCACGTCCTTTTTTTACTAGTGTCTGGCTTTGCTTTTGCTCTGAAAGCTTAACTGCTTTCTGTAGCTTTTTTTCTTGAGCGTGTCGAGCACTGGCGATCAGCGGAGGATTCTACAAGAGAATATCGAACATGTCAGGCTTGTGATTAGGTAAGCGTTGGCAGGGTGCTGGAGATTGCAATATCTCCCTGGTACCAGGATAGTCTCCCCCAATTTGCTTGGCCTTAATCATCCTTTATGCATTGTTTTATGCAGACGCTATTCGTCGGTGTACGACTCTATCCGCCGATATTGCTGCAGAACGCTGCAATGAAGCGGGATGCCGCTGCACTTGGATAGTCTTCCGCACATAGTGGTCTGCGCTCATCGGTGCCTATGAACAGCTCACGCCTAGTCAATATCTACACTGTAGGCAATGGCCTCGAGTATTCGTCATGAGTATTAAACTCCAGCACATCAACGCACTGGAGGTGTGGTTTGCTCTACGCAACGATCCAAAATTCCTATTAGCCACCCCGGAGGAGCGCTACGAAACCCGACTTGCACTCGCTGATGACCTGAAGCAGCAGCGCTTGATCAATGAATCCGAATGGGTGAGTTCACAGAGGAAGCGGTTGCGGCATGCCGGCGAGTTAGATTAACGGCTGCTTATACACCTTTACCTCCATCAGCAATCGTTGGTTCTCCCCGAGCAGGTGGTCGTGCTAGTCCGAAACGATCTTCATGCTTCGCACGGACGCAAAAATTTAGCCAGACCCTGCATTCACTAGGTTTGGCTACGTGGAAAGCGTAGAGTTACACGGAGTTTATATAAGGAGTGTGGAGAAGAAACTGTCGAATGTTGTTCCAGAACCGGACAAAAGTACTTAAAAACTGAATAAACCGGTTTTTTGCGGGCAATAAAAAGCCCAGCGATAAAGCAGGGCTTTTTCAGTACGCCTGGTTATCACCCGTGCAGGGTTTCTGCTGCATACAGCGTGTTTTCCAGCAGGCACGCCCGGGTCATCGGGCCTACACCGCCGGGAACCGGGGTGATCCAGCCGGCGCGGGGCAGGGCGGTCTCGTACACCACGTCGCCCACCAGCTTGCCATCATTTTGGCGGTTGATGCCGACGTCGATCACGATCGCGCCTTCCTTGATCCACTCACCCTTGACCAGGCCCGGCTTGCCCGCGGCGACCACCACCAGATCGGCGCGGCCCACATGGCCGGCGAGGTCCTTGGTGAAGCGGTGGGTAACGGTCACGGTGCAGCCGGCCAGCAACAATTCCATGGCCATCGGGCGGCCGACGATATTCGATGCGCCAACCACAACCGCGTCGAGCCCATACAGATCGACCCCGGTGCTTTCCAGCAGGGTCATGATGCCTTTGGGCGTGCAGGGGCGCAGCAGTGGGATGCGCTGGGCCAGGCGCCCGACGTTATAAGGGTGGAAGCCATCGACGTCTTTGTCCGGGCGGATGCGTTCCAGCAGTTTGGAGGCGTCCAGATGCTCGGGCAGCGGCAACTGGAGCAGGATGCCGTCCATGTTCGGGTCATCGTTGAGGCTGTCAATCAGGTCGGTCAGGGCCTGTTGAGTGGTCTCCGAAGGCAAGTCATAGGCTTTGGAGATAAAGCCGACCTCTTCACAGTCTTTACGCTTGTGCGAGACATAAACCTGAGAGGCAGGATCGCTGCCGACCAGGATCACCGCGAGGCCAGGCGTGCGCAGGCCTTGCTGGCGACGCTCGGTGACGCGTTTGGCGATCTGCTGGCGCAGGCTGGCGGCGATTGATTTGCCGTCGATAAGTTGTGCAGTCATTACGCGTGATTAACCATCGAGAGGGGGAAGAAAAGTGCGCGCATTCTCGCACGCCAGGGCGCGAGGGCAAAGGCGCTTGGTCTGCAAATTGCCCTAACCCCTTAAATAAAATCAGTTTTTTTCAAAAAAGATTTGACGGGTTTCGGGACCCTCTATACTATTCGTCGCACTTGTCGGGCACAGCCTAGCACTGGTTAGAAGGTCAAGCAGAATTGTTGTGCTGCAAGACTGGAAACACTTAGTTTGTAATCCTCCAAGAGTACAGATTAATCAGGCGCCCGTAGCTCAGCTGGATAGAGCATCCGCCTTCTAAGCGGATGGTCGCAGGTTCGAGTCCTGCCGGGTGCGCCATTAGGCAGCTTTGGCACAAGTAGCGTTAGATGGTGGGCGTAGCTCAGTTGGTAGAGCACGGGATTGTGACTCCCGTTGTCGAGGGTTCGATCCCCTTCGTCCACCCCATATTTGAAAGGCGCCAGATTAATCGTCTGGCGCCTTTGCTTTAAGAGCTTCAAGCGCGGATGTGGTGGAATTGGTAGACACACTGGATTTAGGTTCCAGCGCCGCGAGGCGTAAGAGTTCGAGTCTCTTCATCCGCACCAAATAAAACGTTGCTCGGCCGTCAGGCAGGGCAGGGTTCAACAAAGAAGTGGTTTGGTTTCTTTGTTAACGCAATATGGTGGGCGTAGCTCAGTTGGTAGAGCACGGGATTGTGACTCCCGTTGTCGAGGGTTCGATCCCCTTCGTCCACCCCATATTCGAAAGGCGCCAGATTTAACAGTCTGGCGCCTTTTTTGGTTTTGGCGGTTTGATTATCTCGGCGGTCGCAGGTACTGGGCCGCACCGGCAGCGCGTTTCGTCGTATTTGTGTGTCTCGATGATGCCGCGTTGCCTGTCCGCTCCGTTCGCGGGGTGGGCCGTCAGGGAGATGAATGGCGGCTTCTTCTATATATAGAAGGGCGGCGCAGAGCCCTGGCGCAATTGGCTGTATTTGTCACCGGGGCGAGGTACTTCAGTGCCTTCGTACCGATAAATTGCCGGCGGTTTCCGGGTGTATTTTCAGTAGGGTGACTTCTTGAGTTTGACCCACTAGAATGCATGCCCTTGATTGGGGTCGGAAATGGCCGGCTAATGTCTGTGCAACGAGGAATATCCATGCAAGTTTCTGTTGAAAATACTACTGCTCTCGAGCGCCGCCTGAGCATCACTGTGCCGGCAGAGCGTATCGAGACTGCGGTCAACAAGCGTCTGCAGCAGACTGCCCAGAAGGCCAAGATCGCTGGTTTCCGTCCAGGCAAAGTGCCAATGAGCGAAATCAAGCGTCGTTTTGGTGCCGATGCGCGCCAGGAAGCTGTAGGTGACGTGATCCAGGCTTCCTTCTACGAAGCCGTTGTCGAGCAAAAGCTGAACCCGGCTGGCTCGCCTTCGATCGAGCCCAAGTCCCTGGAAGCCGGCAAGGACCTGGAATACGTAGCCGTATTCGAAGTGTTCCCGGAATTCGAAGTAGCGGGCTTCGACGGTATCGCTATCGAGCGCCTGAGCGCCGAAGTGGCTGATTCGGACCTGGACAACATGCTGGAAATCCTGCGCAAGCAGAACACCCGTTTCGAAGTGGTCGAGCGTGCCGCCCAGAACGAAGACCAGTTGAACATCGATTTCGTTGGCAAGGTTGACGGCGAAGTATTCGCTGGTGGCTCCGCCAAGGGCACTCAGCTGGTGCTGGGTTCCAACCGCATGATCCCTGGCTTTGAAGACGGCCTGGTTGGCGCCAAAGCCGGCGAAGAACGCGTTCTGAACCTGGAATTCCCTGCTGACTACCAGAACCTGGACCTGGCCGGCAAAGCCGCCGAGTTCACCGTGACCGTCAACAGCGTTTCCGAGCCTAAGCTGCCAGAGCTGAACGAAGAGTTCTTCGCGCAATTCGGCATCAAGGAAACCGGTATCGAAGGCTTCCGCACCGAAGTTCGCAAGAACATGGAGCGTGAGCTGCGTCAAGCGATCAAGTCCAAGGTCAAGAACCAAGTCATGGACGGTCTGCTGGCCGCCAACCCGATCGAAGTGCCTAAGGCCCTGCTGTCCAACGAAGTGGATCGCCTGCGCGTACAAGCGGTTCAGCAGTTTGGTGGCAACATCAAGCCTGACCAACTGCCGGCCGAGCTGTTCGAAGAGCAAGCCAAGCGCCGCGTCGTGCTGGGCCTGATCGTGGCTGAAGTGGTCAAGCAGTTCGACCTCAAGCCAGACGAAGACCGTGTTCGCGAAATGATCCAGGAAATGGCGTCGGCCTACCAGGAACCTGAGCAGGTCGTGTCCTGGTACTACAAGAACGACCAGCAGCTGAACGAAGTACGTTCGGTTGTGCTGGAAGAACAAGTTGTGGATACTGTTCTGCAGAAGGCTAAGGTGACCGATAAAGCGGTCTCTTACGAAGAAGCAGTCAAACCGGCGGAAGCAGCACAAGCCGACTGATTGTCCAACTCGTTGGAAATTCAACCATAAGCCAGCCTCGCGCTGGCTTATGCGTTTTCAAGACATGACTATTTGGGAGTAACTGCAGAGCATGTTCCGTAATTCCTATATTCAGCAGAACTCTGATGTCCAGGCCGCTGGCGGCCTGGTCCCGATGGTTGTCGAGCAGTCCGCTCGTGGTGAACGCGCCTACGACATCTACTCGCGCCTGCTCAAGGAGCGAGTGATCTTTCTGGTTGGCCCGGTAGAGGACTACATGGCCAACCTGATCTGTGCGCAACTGCTGTTCCTTGAAGCGGAAAACCCGGACAAGGACATCCATCTCTACATCAACTCGCCGGGCGGTTCGGTGACTGCGGGCATGTCGATCTACGACACCATGCAGTTCATCAAGCCGAACGTGTCGACTACCTGCATTGGCCAGGCCTGCAGCATGGGTGCATTCCTGCTGACCGCCGGCGCCGAGGGCAAGCGTTACTGCCTGCCGAACTCACGCGTGATGATTCACCAGCCACTGGGCGGTTTCCAGGGCCAGGCATCGGACATCGAAATCCATGCCAAGGAGATCCTCTTCATTCGTGAGCGCCTCAACACGCTGATGGCCAAGCACAGCGGGCACACACTTGAAGAAATCGAGCGTGATACCAACCGTGACAACTTCATGAGCGCTGAAGCCGCCCGTGAGTACGGGTTGATCGACGCAGTGATCGAAAAGCGCCCCGCTTAATATAAGCCGCTCAAAATAGGGCTGGTCGGCATGTCCGACCACTGGCGGGCTTGAAAAAGCCCGCATAAGCCTTCATCTTGTGTTGCAAGCCTATCGGATTTGGATCGAACGAATGACTGACACCCGCAACGGCGAGGACAACGGCAAGCTGCTCTATTGCTCCTTCTGTGGCAAAAGCCAGCATGAAGTACGCAAATTGATTGCCGGCCCCTCGGTGTTTATCTGCGACGAATGCGTCGACCTGTGCAATGACATCATCCGCGAGGAGGTGCAGGAAGCCCAGGCCGAGAGCAGTGCGCACAAACTCCCATCGCCTAAAGAAATCAGCGGCATCCTTGACCAGTACGTGATTGGTCAGGAGCGTGCAAAGAAGGTTCTGGCCGTAGCGGTGTACAACCACTACAAGCGCTTGAACCAGCGTGACAAGAAAGGCGACGAAGTCGAACTCGGCAAGAGTAACATCCTGCTGATCGGCCCTACAGGCTCGGGTAAAACCCTGCTTGCGGAAACCCTCGCTCGCCTGCTGAACGTTCCGTTCACCATCGCCGACGCCACCACCCTCACCGAGGCTGGCTACGTGGGTGAAGATGTCGAGAACATCATTCAGAAACTGCTGCAGAAGTGCGACTACGACGTAGAGAAGGCCCAGATGGGTATTGTCTACATCGACGAAATCGACAAGATCTCGCGCAAGTCGGACAACCCGTCCATCACTCGGGATGTTTCCGGTGAAGGCGTGCAGCAAGCACTGTTGAAGCTGATCGAAGGCACGGTCGCTTCGGTACCGCCCCAGGGCGGCCGTAAGCACCCGCAGCAGGAATTCCTGCAGGTCGATACGCGTAACATCCTGTTTATCTGTGGCGGTGCGTTCTCCGGGCTGGAAAAGGTTATTCAGCAGCGTTCCACCCGTGGCGGCATCGGTTTCAGCGCGGAAGTGCGTAGCAAGGAAGAAGGCAAGAAGGTAGGCGAGTCCCTGCGTGAAGTCGAACCTGACGATCTGGTCAAGTTCGGCCTGATCCCGGAATTCGTCGGTCGTCTGCCGGTCCTGGCGACGTTGGACGAGCTGGATGAGGCGGCTTTGATTCAGATCCTCACCGAGCCGAAAAACGCCCTGACCAAGCAATACGCCAAGCTGTTCGAGATGGAAGGTGTGGACCTCGAGTTCCGTACCGACGCGCTCAAATCAGTGGCCAAGCGGGCATTGGAGCGCAAGACCGGTGCACGTGGTCTGCGTTCGATCCTTGAAGGCGTGTTGCTCGACACCATGTACGAAATCCCCTCGCAGTCCGAGGTGAGTAAGGTGGTGATCGACGAAAGCGTTATCGAAGGCAAGTCCAAGCCACTGTATATCTACGAAAACAGTGAGCCGGCTGCCAAGGCTGCACCTGACGCGTAAGCGTCTTTGCAGTGGCGGTACAAGCAAGGGGCCTTTCGGGGCCCCTTGTTTTTTTCGGGTGTTTTTGCGGGGTGGCAGATTAAATCGCGTTTATTCATGCGTTTAAGTGCTGGCATTGCGCTTGTTTTTTTTGCATGCAACCCCCATCTTGGTTTCAAGCTTATTTTTCAACTGTCATAGAGGCGAAATCATGAAGACAACCATCGAATTGCCTCTCCTGCCGTTGCGTGATGTCGTCGTCTATCCGCACATGGTTATCCCGCTGTTCGTGGGGCGCGAGAAGTCTATCGAAGCCCTCGAGGCCGCGATGACGGGCGACAAGCAGATCCTGCTGTTGGCCCAGAAGAATCCTGCTGATGATGATCCAGGCGAAGACGCCCTGTATCGGGTCGGCACCGTTGCAACTGTTTTGCAATTGCTCAAGCTGCCCGACGGTACTGTCAAAGTGCTGGTGGAAGGCGAGCAGCGCGGCGCAGTCGAACGTTTCATGGAGGTGGATGGTCACCTGCGCGCCGAAGTGGCGCTGATCGACGAAGTCGAAGCCCCTGAACGTGAATCCGAAGTGTTTGTGCGCAGCCTGCTTTCGCAGTTCGAGCAGTATGTGCAGCTGGGCAAGAAAGTCCCGGCTGAAGTCCTCTCGTCGCTCAACAGCATCGATGAGCCAAGTCGCCTGGTCGACACCATGGCTGCGCACATGGCGCTGAAGATCGAGCAGAAGCAGGACATTCTCGAAATCATCGATCTGTCGGCCCGTGTCGAGCATGTGCTGGCGCTGCTGGATGGCGAAATCGACCTGCTGCAGGTTGAGAAGCGCATCCGCGGCCGCGTGAAGAAACAAATGGAGCGCAGCCAGCGCGAGTACTACCTGAATGAGCAGATGAAGGCCATTCAGAAAGAACTCGGCGACGGCGAGGAAGGCCACAACGAAATCGAAGAGCTGAAAAAGCGTATCGATGCCGCTGGCCTGCCGAAAGACGCGCTGACCAAGGCCACGGCCGAGCTGAACAAGCTCAAGCAAATGTCGCCGATGTCGGCCGAAGCCACTGTGGTTCGTTCCTACATCGATTGGCTGGTGCAGGTGCCGTGGAAGGCTCAGACCAAGGTACGCCTGGACCTGGCCCGCGCCGAAGAAATTCTCGATGCCGACCACTACGGCCTTGAAGAGGTCAAGGAGCGTATCCTTGAATACCTCGCGGTGCAAAAGCGCGTGAAGAAAATTCGCGGCCCGGTGTTGTGCCTGGTCGGTCCGCCTGGGGTGGGTAAAACCTCGTTGGCCGAGTCGATTGCCAGTGCGACCAACCGCAAGTTCGTGCGCATGGCCCTCGGCGGCGTGCGTGATGAAGCGGAAATTCGTGGCCATCGCCGCACTTACATCGGTTCGATGCCAGGAAGATTGATTCAAAAGATGACAAAAGTGGGCGTGCGCAACCCGCTGTTCCTGCTCGATGAAATCGACAAGATGGGCAGCGACATGCGTGGCGATCCGGCGTCGGCGTTGCTTGAGGTGCTCGATCCCGAGCAGAACCACAACTTCAACGACCATTACCTGGAAGTCGACTACGACCTGTCTGACGTAATGTTCCTGTGCACCTCCAACTCCATGAACATTCCGCCAGCATTGCTGGACCGGATGGAGGTGATTCGTCTGCCGGGTTACACCGAAGACGAGAAGATCAACATCGCCGTCAAATACCTCGCGCCCAAGCAAACTGCAGCCAACGGCCTGAAGAAAGGCGAGATCGAGTTTGACGTCGAAGCGATCCGTGACATCGTGCGCTACTACACCCGCGAAGCCGGTGTACGGGGCCTCGAGCGCCAGATCGCGAAGATCTGCCGCAAGGCGGTCAAGGAGCATTCCTTGGAAAAACGCTTCTCGGTGAAGGTGACGGCCGATGCGCTGGAGCATTTCCTGGGTGTGCGTAAATTCCGCTACGGCCTGGCCGAGCAGCAGGACCAGGTAGGGCAGGTGACTGGCCTGGCATGGACCCAGGTGGGCGGCGAGTTGCTGACCATCGAAGCTGCCGTGATCCCGGGCAAGGGCCAGTTGATCAAGACCGGTTCTCTCGGCGATGTGATGGTCGAGTCGATCACCGCCGCGCAGACCGTGGTGCGCAGTCGCGCCAGGAGCCTGGGTATTCCCCTGGACTTCCACGAGAAGCACGACACCCATATCCATATGCCGGAAGGCGCGACGCCGAAGGACGGCCCGAGCGCCGGTGTAGGCATGTGCACGGCGCTGGTGTCGGCATTGACCGGTATTCCGGTGCGCGCCGATGTGGCGATGACCGGGGAAATTACCCTGCGCGGCCAGGTATTGGCCATCGGTGGGCTGAAAGAGAAATTACTCGCTGCACACCGGGGTGGAATCAAAACCGTGATCATTCCTGAAGAGAATGTTCGCGACTTGAAGGAAATTCCTGACAATATCAAGCAGGATCTTCAGATTAAACCGGTTAAATGGATTGACGAAGTCCTGCAAATTGCGCTGCAATACGCGCCGGAGCCCTTGCCGGATGTGGCTCCGGAGATTGTCGCGAAGGACGAAAAACGCGAGTCGGATTCCAAGGAAAGAATTAGCACGCATTAAGGTGTTGAAGCCTGGGGGGCTTCCTTGACAGCTTTTTAGAGCCCTTGTTATAAAGCGGCTCTTAAGTGTCTGTAGGCCATTCAGCACTGGTTTTTGCTTTTTACCAAAAAACTTAGAATCATACTCATAGATATATAAGGGGACTTAGAGTGAACAAGTCGGAACTGATTGATGCTATCGCTGCATCCGCTGATATCCCGAAAGCTGCTGCCGGCCGTGCGCTGGACGCAGTAATCGAATCCGTCACTGGCGCTCTGAAGGCCGGCGACTCCGTGGTACTGGTAGGCTTCGGTACTTTCTCTGTGACTGACCGCCCAGCTCGCACTGGCCGTAACCCACAGACCGGCAAAGCACTGCAAATCGCTGCTGCCAAGAAACCAGGTTTCAAAGCCGGTAAAGCCCTGAAAGAAGCCGTTAACTAAGCTTCGATCAAGCCTTTGCTTACCCGGGTCAGACGTAGGTCTGGCCTGGCAGCGGAGCGGTAGCTGACCCACGTATCCATTGGGTCGCCACGCCGGGGGTCAGAGTTCAAACCCCCGTCCGCTCCGCCAGTTACGAGAAGGCGCATCCTCGGATGCGCCTTTCTTCTATCCGGATTCTACCCACGCTCCACGGTTGCCTATTTTTGATGTTCAACCGTTTCTGGGGGACGCATGCTGCAAAATATCAGGGACAATTCACAAGGCTGGATTGCCAAGACCATTATCGGGATCATCGTCGCGTTGATGGCGTTCACCGGTATCGAGGCTATTTTCCAGGCTTCGGGTAATAACAAGCAGGACGTGGCCAAGGTCAACGGTGAGGAAATCACCCAGACCGAATTGAGCCAGGCCGTCGATATGCAACGGCGCCAGCTGATGCAACAACTGGGCAAGGATTTCGATGCTTCCCTGTTGGACGAAAAACTGCTGCGCGACGCGGCCCTCAAGGGCCTGATCGACCGCAAGCTGCTGCTGCAAGGTGCTGCTGATGCCAAGTTCGGCTTCTCGGAAGCGGCCTTGGACCAGGTGATCCTGCAGACGCCGGAGTTCCAGGTAGACGGCAAGTTCAACGCCGAACGCTTTGACCAGGTGGTCCGTCAACTGGGCTATACCCGCCTGCAATTCCGTCAGATGCTGACTCAGGAAATGCTGATCGGCCAAGTTCGCGCAGGCATCGCCGGCAGTGGTTTCGTGACCGATGCCGAGGTGCTGGCATTTGCCCGCCTGGAAAAACAGACGCGCGATTTTGCCACCGTCAACGTTAAAGCCGACCCGGCAGCGGTGAAACTCACCGATGACGAAGTCAAGGCGTACTACGACCAGCATGCCAAGGAGTTCATGACCCCGGACCAGGTGGTCATCGACTACCTGGAGCTGAAGAAGTCGTCGTTCTTCGACCAGGTCACCGTCAAGGACGATGAACTGCAGGCTGCCTACGAGAAAGAAACCGCCAACCTCGCTGAACAGCGTCGTGCCGCGCACATTCTGATCGAAGTCAACGACAAGGTCACCGAGGCGCAAGCCAAGGCCAAGATCGAAGACATCCAGGCGCGCCTGGCCAAGGGCGAGCAGTTTGACGCCCTGGCCAAGGAGTTCTCCCAGGATCCGGGTTCGGCCAGCAATGGCGGCGATCTCGGGTTTGCCGGTCCTGGCGTCTACGATCCAGACTTCGAGACGGCGCTGTACGGCCTCAAGCAGGACCAGGTGTCGGTGCCGGTGCGCACGTCCTTCGGTTGGCACTTGATCAAGCTGCTGGGCGTTGAAGCACCCGAGGTGCCATCGTTCGCCAGTCTGAAAGACAAGCTGACCCGCGAGCTCAAGACCCAGCAGGTTGAACAGCGGTTTGTCGAAGCGACCAAGCAATTGGAAGATGCGGCATTCGAAGCGTCCGACCTGGCCCAGCCGGCCTCCGATCTGAAGCTGACCGTCCATACCTCCGCGCCGTTCGGCCGTGAAGGTGGCGAAGGCGTCGCGGCCAACCGTGCCGTGGTCACCGCAGCGTTCAGCCCGGAAGTGCTGGATGAGGGTGCCAACAGCAGCGCCATTGAGCTCGACCCGGAAACCATCATCGTGCTGCGCGCCAAAGAGCACCTCAAGCCTGCCCAGTTGCCGCTGGAAAAGGTCGCCACGGCGATTCGCGCACAGATGACCAAGGAGCGTGCGAGCGCTGCCGCCAAAGCCCATGCCGACGAGCTGATCGCTGGCCTGCATGATGGCAAGATCGCCCTGAGCCAGCCGATTGACGGCCAGGCCTGGAAGGTGACTGAAGCCGCTACCCGTGGCCAGGAAGCTGTCGACCCTGCCGTGCTGCAAGCGCTGTTCCGCATGCCCAAGCCTGCGGGCAAGGACAAGCCGAGCTTCACCACCGTCAGCCTGCGCGATGGCAGCCAGGTGATCGTGCGCTTGAACGGTGTCAATGAAGCTGCTGCGCCTACGGACGAAGAAAAGGCGCAATACCGCCGCGCCCTCGCTTCGCGTATTGGCCAGCAGGATTTTGCGGCCTACCGCAAGCAGCTGGAAACCCAGGCAGACATCAAGAAGTTCTGATGCCGGCTTGAATGAAAAGACCCCGTCCTGAAAAGGCCGGGGTCTTTTTTTTGCGCCGTTTAAAGCTCAGGTTGACCCGCGATACCTGCCATCCGGGGCGACGATTGCCAACGTAGCCATCCATCACAGCATCGACGCCAACGTGGTCAGCTTACGAGCGCACCGCCGAGGTATTGTTCGTCGGTCACCGGCTCCATCCAGTCAGTATTCTTGCCATCGATCGTTTCGGTGACCGCGAAATGGGACATCGCAGTCGTCGCAGCAGCGCCGTGCCAATGCCGTTTCCCGCAAGCACAGGAGACTACGTCACCCGCGCGAATCTCGGTTCGCTGGCCACCTTCGCATTGAACCCAGCCGACACCCGTCAATACCACTAGCGTTTGACCCGCCGGGTGAGAATGCCAAAAGGTGCGCGCGGATGGCTCAAATGTGACGATGGCGCCCGTTGCTCGACCAGGTGCTGTTGCCTGGAACATAGTGTCGATACGAACCGAGCCAGTGAACCAAGTGTCAGGGCCCTTTGCAGATGGCTTGGTTCCGTTGCGGATGATGGTCAGGTCTGAATCACTCATGGAATTCTCTCTGAGTCGCGGGTGGCTTGAGCACGTAATGCGCCACCGATAGTGGGCGGCAGCTGCCGTCAGTGGGCACCTGCGTTGCGGAAAATATTCATAGGCCCTGCTTATTTACCGGTCTCCTCGAACACCTTACGAGCGATATTCAGTGCGGTCGCCGCGACGGGCCAGCCGCCATAGAACGCCAGATGGGTGATCGTTTCGATGATTTCTTCACGGGTCACGCCATTCTCAATGGCAAGCTTAAGGTGGTACGGCAACTCGTTTTGACGGTAAAGCACAATCAGGGTGGTGATGGTTACAAGGCTGCGGTCACGAGGTGAGAGACCGGGCCGTTTCCACACATCATCAAACAGCAGGTTATCGGTGTATTCGGCAAGCGCCGGAGCTACATCGCCAAAAGCCTTGTGGGCTGTGCCTTTTTCGTATGCCATCAGAATTTCCTTCCTTTCACTCGGCAGCGAGGCTGCGCTAGATCAGAAACTAAATTAACAGCCACGATTGGTTCTGATAACGTGTTTAAAATTGATTAGATATATAAGGGAGGCTTATCAATGCACAAGCAGACCGCTTCCGACCTCGTCACGTTTTTAGTGGTTGCACGAGAACAAAGCTTTACCAAAGCAGCGAAGCAACTGGGTGTCTCGCAGTCAGCGCTGAGCCAAACGATGCGGGCATTAGAGACGCGCTTAGGCGTAAGGCTCCTCACTCGGACGACCAGACGCGTGTCACCCACTCAGGCCGGCGAGCGCCTGCTGCAATCGGTCGGCCAGCGGTTCGCGGAGGTCGATGCGGAGTTAGAAGCGGTTACTGCATTGGGCGAAAATCCCAGAGGTACTCTGCGCCTCGCGGCTACCGAAAACGCCGCGGCCACCGTGCTCTGGCCCAAGCTGGAGAAATTCCTTCCTCTGTACCCAGAAATCAAAATTGAAATTGTCGTAGATGTAGGGCTGACAGATATCGTGGGCGGGCGTTTCGATGCTGGCATTCGACCTGGCGAAACGGTCGCGCAAGGCATGATAGCCACCCGGATAGGGCCAGACATGCGCATGGCGGTAGTCGGTACGCCCGTGTACTTGGAGAAGTACGGACAGCCGCGGGCGCCCTCCGACTTGACGTTTCACAACTGCATCAACCTGCGACTTCCTACACATGGTGGACTGTACGCTTGGGAATTCGAGAAGAACGGTCGAGCTGTAAACGTCCATGTGGACGGTCAGCTTGTTGTTGGATCTGCGTCCCTCATTTTGATGGGGGCTCGATCAGGTCAAGGGCTCGCGTACCTACCTGAAGAGCAGGTGAGATCGGACATCGAACACGGCAGCTTAATTCGTGTTCTAGAGGACTGGTGCCCGCCGTTTTCCGGATATCACCTGTACTACCCAAGTCGACGCCAACCCACACAAGCGTTCAGCCTCCTCGTGGATGCGTTGCGCTATCGCGATTGACGTCGTTTGGAGCGCCGGTCGGCCGCTTTTTACGCCGCACGCTTATGGCGGTGGCGCTTAGCTCTCAGATTCCTTGCCTGAGAACTTGAGCTTGCCCCAGCTCAGGCCGACGACTGCCGCCAGGGTCGAGGCCGTCAATACGCTCAGCTTGGCCGCCGCCAGCAAATCCGGGTCGGAGAACGCCAGGGAGGAGATGAAGATCGACATCGTGAAACCAATCCCCGCCAGCAGACCCACCAGGCCCACACCCGTCCAGGTAACGCCGTCCGGCAGCTTGCAGAGGTTGAGCTTGACCAGCGTGAAGCTCGCCAGCATCACGCCAATTGGTTTGCCCAGCACCAAGGCGAAGATGACGCCCATGAACACACCCTGGGGCAGGGGATCGTCCAGGTTGAAGCCGCTCAGGCTGACACCCGCGTTGGCCAGGGCAAACAACGGCATCACGCCGAACGCCACCCACGGGTGCAGCGCCGATTGGACCCGCTGCACTGGCGGTAATATTTCCCGCTGTGCTTCGCGCAATTGCTTCAACGGCTGGGTAACGTGCCCTGGGCCTTCAGGCGACTTGGAAAAGCGCTCCATCAATTCGTTGAACGTGCGGCCGATGGTGTCCAGCGGGCGCTCGGTGGTGGGCTTGGAGTTAACCGGGGTCATCAGCCCTAGGATCACGCCGGCGAGCGTCGGGTGAACGCCGGTCTTGAGCAGGCCGAACCACACAATCGCCCCTGGCAACAGGTAGATCGCGGCCTTGCTGATGCCCATGCGCTGGAAAACCAGCACCAGCGCTAGCCCGGCGACGGCAATCACCAGCCCCATGTAATCGAGGCTGGCGGTGAAGAAAACGGCAATGATCAGGATCGCCACGATGTCATCGATAATCGCCAGGGCCAGCAGTAAAATACGCACGCCGCCGGGAATCGACTTGCCCAACAGTGCCAGCACGCCGACGGCAAAGGCGATGTCCGTCGCGGTGGGCACGGCCCAGCCACTGGCGGCGGCGGTGCCGTGGTTGAGCAGGGTGTAGATGAGCGCCGGCATCAGTACGCCGCCCAGCGCAGCGCCCAATGGCAGCGTGGCCAGCTTGAGGTTGGCGAGCGCGCCGTCCTTGATTTCCTGACGAATCTCGGCGCCCACCACCAGGAAGAAGATGGTCATCAGGCCGTCGTTGACCAGGAAATGCAGGGAGCGCGACACGCTGTATTCGCCCAACCCAAGGGTGACCGGCGTGTTCCAGAAGTGCTCATAGGTGTCGGCCGCCGGGCTGTTGGCCCAGATCAATGCGACGATGGCAGCCAGCAGCAGGACAATGCCGCTGACGGCTTCAATTCGTGAAAAGCGCTCGAGGGCCGACAGTGCGCCCTCGGTCAAACGCTGAGGACGAGGGATGGCAGGGTGTTTATCAGGCACGACAGATCTCCATTGGCGGCCCGACCAACGCTTATCCTTTAACCTGCGCTGTGCCATATGCAGCAGCGCACCCAGGGCGATAATAGGAAGTTGGGGAATAAGTTGTAAACAAACTTGTCATAGTCAGCGGCACCGGTCCCAAAAGCCTGTGACGTTTTACCGACAGGAATGCGCGCGCCAACGCCTCGTTCTGTTGCACAATACCGCCCGGACTGTTTTTCTCAGGATTTTCGATGTCGACATCATTTCACTTGCGAAACCTAGGGTTGGCGCTGGTGCTGGCGGGCGCGGCGGGTTGCTCGTCGCCCAAGACCGCTATTTACGAACATGAGAATTTCGACGATTCCGGTACGTTTTCCCGCGATTACCCGGTAAGCGATGTGGCGGCCTGTGAAGCCGCGCGTCGTGCCTTGCTGAGCCAGGGCTATATCATCACCAGCAGCGACCCGAAGTTGGTGGCCGGTAACAAGAGTTTCCAGCAGACCGGCGAAAGCCACCTGCAGATCAGTTTCAACGTGGTGTGTGCCGCGGATGGCAAAGGCAGCAATCATTCGACGATGTTTGCCAACGCCTTGCAGGACCGCTATGCGCTGAAGAAGGTCAACAACTCCGCGAGTCTCGGAGTAGGGGTACTGGGTTCGGTGTCGATGCCGATCGGCTCCACCGATGACTCGATGGTCAAGGTGGCGAGCGAGACCGTTTCGGCGCCCAAGTTCTATGAGCGTTACTTTGCATTGGTGGATGTGTTCCTGCCCCAGGAAGTGAAGCAGGCTGCGCACATCCCCGAGAAGCCCAAGGATGAGCTTGGTATGCCTGAGCCGAAGGCTGCACCGGCCGCCGAGAAGGTCGAGGCGCCCCAGGAGACACCGGCAACGCCTGCCGCTGCGCAACCGCTTGCACCGCCCGCCGAAGCCGCACCGATCGCGCCGAGCGTCGCGCCGGAGCCCGTACCGGACGCCACGTCGGCCCCGGCAGCAGAACCTGCACCGGCACCGACCAACCCGAACCTGCCAGCGCCGACAGAGGCGATTCCACCCCTGCCAACGCCTGCGCAGTGATTCACACTGCTACGGGGTCTGCCTTGTCGGCATTGATCCCGTAGCGGCTGATGGCCTCCACGACTTTGTCACGGCCTATTGCGCCGTCATCTGCCAGTGCCTTCAGGGCCGCCAGCACGATGAAGTGTCGATCCACTTCAAAAAATTCGCGCAGCGCTTCCCGCGTATCCGACTGCCCGAAACCATCGGTTCCCAACGCCACAAAGCGGCGGCCGTGTACGAAAGGGCGGATCTGGTCTGCGAATAATTTCATGTAGTCCGTTGCCACCACCATTGGCCCGGCTTTACCGACGAGGCACTGCTCCACGTAGCTCAGGCGTGGCTCAGCCTCCGGATGCAGCAGGTTCCAGCGCTCTGTTGCGTGCCCGTCACGGCGCAGCTCAGTCAGGCTGGTGGCGCTCCATACATCACTGTGTACGGCAAAGTCCTGCTCAAGCAGGGCCGCTGCGGCGATCACTTCGCGCAAAATCGAACCACTGCCCATCAATTGCACCTGTGCGTCGGGGTGTGTGCTCAACGGGTACATACCTTTGAGAATGCCATCCTCCACGCCTTCGGGGATCGCCGGGTGCGGGTAGTTTTCATTGAGCAGGGTGATGTAGTAGTAGATATCCTCCTGCTCGACATACATACGGCGCATGCCCTCGCGAATGATCACCGCCAGCTCGTAGGCAAAGGTCGGATCATAGGCCACGCAGCACGGAATCACTGACGCCAGGATATGGCTGTGCCCGTCGTCATGTTGCAAGCCTTCGCCCATCAGGGTAGTGCGCCCGGCCGTGGCCCCCAGCAGAAAACCGCGGGCCCGCGCATCACCGGCCGCCCAGGCCAGGTCGCCGACGCGCTGGAAGCCGAACATCGAATAGAAGATATAGAAAGGCACGGTCATCAGGCCGTGGTTGCTGTAGGACGTACTCGCCGCGATCCACGAGGAAATAGCACCCGATTCATTCAGGCCTTCCTGCATGATCTGTCCGTCCTTGCTCTCTTTGTAGTAGCTCAGTTGCCCAGCGTCCTGCGGGGTGTACAGCTGACCGACGGCGGAGTGGATGCCGATCTGCCGGAACAGGCTTTCCATGCCGAAGGTGCGCGACTCATCCGGCACGATGGGGACGATCAGCTTGCTCAGATGTGGGTCCTTGAGCAGCGTGCCGAGGATACGCACGAAGGCCATGGTGGTGGAAAGCGCGCGCTCGCCGGTGTCCTTGAGTTGAGTGGCGAAGGCGGACAGCGGCGGGATCGTCAACGGCGCGACGCTGCTATGCCGAGCGGGCACATAGCCGCCCAGGGCCTGGCGTCGGGCGGCAAAGTAGCGGGCTTCGGCACTGTCGGCGGCGGGTTTGAGGTAGGGGATTTCGTCGAGCTGGTCATCGGCCACTTCCAGCCCGAAGCGGTCACGGAAGGCTTTCACCGCGTCGGCCCCCATTTTCTTCAATTGATGGTTGATGTTCTGGCCTTCGCCCGCTTCGCCCATGCCGAAGCCTTTTACGGTCTTGGCCAGGATCACCGTGGGCTGGCCCTTGTGCCGCACTGCGGCGGCGTAGGCGTTGTAGACCTTGTCCGGGTCATGCCCGCCCCGTGAGAGTTTCCAGATATCGTCGTCGGACATATCTGCAACCAGTGCCAGCAACTCCGGATATTTACCAAAGAAGTGTTCGCGTACGTAGGCGCCATTCTGGGATTTGTAATTCTGATAGTCACCGTCCACGCATTCCATCATGCGTTGGCGCAGCAGGCCGCTGTGGTCCTTTTCCAGCAGCGCATCCCAGCCACCGCCCCAGATTACCTTGATCACATTCCAGCCAGCAGCGCGGTACAGGCTCTCGAACTCCTGGATCACCTTGGCATTACCGCGCACCGGGCCGTCCAGGCGCTGCAGGTTGCAGTTGACCACAAAGATCAGATTGTCGAGTTTTTCACGGCCCGCGACGGAAATGGCGGCCAGGGATTCCGGCTGGTCCATTTCGCCATCGCCCAGGAACGCCCAGACCTTGCGCCCCTGGTGTGGCTTGAGATCGCGAAACTCCAGGTAACGCATAAAGCGCGCCTGGTACGCGGCAGTGATCGGCCCGAGCCCCATGGAAACCGTAGGGAATTGCCAGAAGTCCGGCATCAGCCGTGGATGAGGGTATGACGACAGGCCTTCGCCGCCGGCCTCGCGGCGAAAGTTATCCAGTTGGGCTTCGTTGATACGGCCTTCCAGATATGCGCGGCCATAGATGCCGGGGGAGGAATGGCCCTGGATGTACACCAGGTCGCCGTCGAACGTGTCAGTTCGGCCTCGGAAGAAATGGTCGAAGCCTACGTCGTACAGCACTGCGGCTGACGCATAGGTCGCAATATGCCCACCCACCCCGGAGTGTTTGCCTGCACGCAATACCATCGCCATGGCATTCCAGCGGATAAATGCGTTGGTGCGGCGTTCGATGTCGAGATTGCCGGGGTAGGGCACCTGGCGATCGACGGCAATGGTATTCACGTAAGGGGTGGTCACCCGTCCGTAAAAGTCGCCGTGGCGCGCGACGTCGAAATCCAGCAACTGATCGATCAGGTAGTGGGCGCGGGGGCGGCCTTCGGCCGACAGCACCGACTCGATGGAGTCCAGCCACTCGCGGGTTTCCTGCGGATCGTTGTCCAGGGACGCGGCGTTATTCGGGTTCATATGAGGCTCCAGGGTAAGCGGATTCCAGGCGGCGAACGCCTTGTGGGCGTGGCGCAGTTATAGTTGCAATTGCAACGACATGCCCGAATTTAGCCCGGGATGAGCTACTATTGCAACCTTCTTGAAATTCCCCGGATGGTGGTGCATGTCGTCGAAAGAGCCTGATGTATGGTTCCGTTTTGTCAGGGCCCACAGGACGGTCATCCGTGAAATCGAGCGCCGGTTGGCCGAGGCGCAACTGCCGCCGTATGCCTGGTACGACGCGTTGTGGGGACTGGAGAGCGGTCCTGAGGGCACTCGCCGTATGCATGAACTGGCCGATGTACTGGCCATCGAGCGTTACAACCTCACGCGTCTGGTCGACCGCCTGGAAAAAGACGGCCTGGTGGTGCGCTCGCGTTCCGACGGTGATGGTCGGGCGGCGTTTGCCTCAATCACCGAGGCAGGCCGGACCCTGCGCAAAAAAATGTGGAAGATCTACGAAAGCACTGTGGACGAGCTGTTCCTGTCGCAGATCGAGCCTGAGCATCGCCGGGCCTTTGCCGATGCGCTGGAGCGTACGGCGGGGCTGGCCATGGAGGCGGGTGTACAAACCCGCAGTCGACGCAAAACCTGAGGTGCCGCGTTTCCGCTCATATCAGGCCATAGCGTTGCAGGGCGTCTTTCACTTTTTGTGTGTCCAGATACCCCTCATCGGCCAACGCTTTGAGCGCCAACACCGCAATCCAATACCGGTTCGGTGCGGCTGCCTGCACCGAGCCTGCGCCCAGTGCCACGAAGCGCGTATCCACATGCGCCGCCAACTGATCGACAACCGCCTGCGGGTAGCCGGTGACGGCAACTACCGGGGCGCGGCTCCCCGCCAGGCAGTCGCGCAGATGGCAGCTACGCCTGGGCGCATGCGGATGCAGGCGGTTCCAGCGCTCAGCGGCCGCCGCTTCGCGGGCCAACCGGGTGTAACTGGGGCAACTCCAGACGTGCGCCGCGATTCCCCATTCATCTTCCAGCAACTGCGCCGCGTGTATCACCTCCTCCAGTGCCCGGCCGGCACCGAGCAGGCGCACTGTCGCCCCTGCGCCCGGTCGCCGCACGGAGTACATGCCCTTGACTATGCCTTCACGGTCCAGCGTCTGCGGTGCGATGGCGATTTGCTGATCATGTAACGCCAGGTAATAAAAACCCGGCGTGCCGTCGATATATAACGTGCGCAACCCCGCCAGAACGATCGCCTGTGCTTCTTCGCCCGAGGCGGGGTCGTAGGGCGTGCAGCGTGGATTGGCCGACAGCCACAATGGCAACGACGGCTGCGCGCCCTTCGGCCAAGGCGATGGCTGGGTTTCGCTGGCGTTGCACAAGATGCCGCGCTGGGCGGTCTGGTCTGACAATGCGCACAGCTGCGCGGACGACGTCACGCTGTGCAGGTAGAGCAGCGGTTTTTCGCCGGTGTTGCGCGCAAACCAGGTGGGCCAGCTGCCCACGCGCCGACTGCGTGACTGCCCGCGAATCACCCAGGCTTGGCGGCTCGATTCCAAGGTGTTGGCCATGGTCATGATGGTGTACAGCGGCGAGTTGCGCGTGGATGCGCAGGGGGTGAGTGCGTCGATGCACAATTGCGCAGCGTTCGCGGTAGAGGCGGGCATGGGCGTGGCTCCTGACAACAGAGGGCCTACCCTAATGGAATTCGACTTGTAATTGCAATTGCAATGATTGCAATTGCGCGTCAGCGCTAATCCGCTAAATCTGTCCGCCGCCGACACGTTTAATCTTCGAGTGCAGGAACGTCATGGCACAGACATTTTTTCGTCATGACGGCACTTTAGGCTGATCGTACAGGTCATTAATCGTGCGGCCGCTTTTAACTCAACAAGGAGTCCCCCATGGACGATTACCAGGAAGAACTATTGGAGTACCAGGCATTCGAATTCGACCCGCTGGACCCGGTCGACGATGCCACCGAGCTGTAAGCCCGACTTCAGGCGGAATGCCGCTGACTGCGGCGAAATTCCCCTGGGGTCTGGTTGTTCCAGCGCCTGAAGGCGCGTTGGAAGGCTTGGGCTGAAGCGAAACCGAGCAAGTAGGCGATCTCGCCGAAAGCCAGTTCCGTATCGCGAATGTAGGTCATGGCCAGGTCGCGGCGGGTGTCGTTGAGAATCGCACGGAACTGGGTGCCCTCGTCGGCCAGTTTGCGGCGCAGTGTCCAGGTGGGCAGCTTCAAACGTGCCGCCACTTCTTCCAGGTCGGGTTCCCGGCCGCCATTGAGCATGGGCCCGAGCAACCGGGTAATGCGCTCGCGCAGGCTACGGGTGCGGGTCAGTTGCTCCAGTTCCCGCTCACACAGTTGCAGCAGCAGCTGCCAGGTACTCGGGCAGTGGTGCGGGTTGCGCAGGGCGAGGGTGGGTTGGCTGAGGCGCAGTTGATTGTTCTCGGCACCGAACTGCACCGATGCGGCCCCCAGCACGTCATACCGCTCACTGTACTCGGGAGCTTCGAACTCGATTTCGATGCGCTGGGCCTGCACCCTTTGTTGCGCCAGGCTCGACAGTTGATGCAGCCAGCCGGCGATGATCGAGTCCACCACAAAGCGGTTGTAGGCGTTGTAAGGGCTGATCGAATAGAACCGCAGCCAAGCGCCTTCGGCGTCCTCATGAAAACTCGATTGCCCACGGTAGTTGGAGCCATACAAGGGTTCGAAACGCGTCAGCGTACGCGCGGCTTCGCGCACATTCGGTGCCTGGGCCGCGGTGACACCGGCGAGCCCGGCCTGGCTCAGGCGGCTGAGCTGGCCCATGCGCAGGCCCAGCCCCGCATCGCCGGTCAGTTGGATGGCCGCATGGCCCAGGCGCATATAGCGCGGTATCGACAACCGCGCGCCCGCTTCGGCCAGGCGGGCGGGGTCCAGGCCGTATTGCAGCAGCAGCGGTTGCGGGTCCAAGCCGTGGCTGTGCACGGCATCGGCCAGGGTGTGCACGAAGCCCACCGACAAGTCCCCCAGGCGCACCGGCTTCACGCGGTTACAGCCAGATATTCAGCAGGCGCGCGCCACGGGCATCGCCATCGGCGAACAGTTGCCCGTTGCGGCTGAGGAAGCTTTGCCCGGCGCTGCCCAGGTCCCAGAACTGCCCACGCAAAAACACGCTCATGCCCGCCGTGGCTTGGCTGATCGGTGGCTGGCTGATCAACGTCAGGCGGCGCCAGGCTTCGCCTTCGCTGGTTTCTTCGGGCTTGAGGCTGACTTCCGACGGCGTCGACACGCTCTTGAAGCCGCGCCACGGGCGGTCCCAGGTGTCGCGCCCGGTCACGTAGGCCGGCACTGCAATCAATTGGGCGCCTTGATCGTTGAGCTTGCGGTAGTTATCCGGGTACCAGCTGTCGCTGCCGATCAGGATGCCCAGACGCCCGGCCGGGGTGTCGACCACGCTGACGATGTTTTCATCGCCCGGCTCGATAAAGCCGCGTTCGTCGTAGATTGGATACAGCTGACGTTGCGGCTGGCCCAGGGGCAAACCGTCGGCGGCAAACACCAGACTGACGTTGTACAGCGCGCCGTGGCCGACCTGCAGTTGCCCCAGGCTGACACTCGGGTTGGGCAGGGCGATGGAGCCGGCCACCAGGGTCACGCCGAACTCCTTGGCCAGGCCGCCAAACAGCACTTGGTAATCGCGCGCCATGCCCGGCGCTTTCATGCGCAAATACGCATCGTCCATGCGGTTCTCGCCGGTGGCGCTGATCCAGGCGCGCATGAACTGCACCGGGTTGCTGACTGACAACCAGTTCATCGCGTCCCTGAGATGAGGCGCCTGGTACAGCTCGTTTTTCTCGCCGCCCAGCATCAGCCAGGTGCCGATGTGCTCGGGCAGCACCACGATGGTCTTGTCGTTGATCAAGCCCAGCTCACGGGCCTTTTGCAGATAGGCCGAGAGCTTCAAGTGCAAGCGTTCCAGGCTCTGGTAGTCGGCAGGGAACAGCTCCGGCTGGATGCCCAGCAGGTTGCCACGCTCGGCCGGCTGGCCTTCGTTGACGGCGAGGGTGATGCGCAGGTCTGACAGGTAATGCCCCACGGGGCGCTCCTGGGTCCAGACCAGATACGCGGCAAGGGCGGCAACCAGGGCCATGGAGACGGTGAACACGAGTAATTTACGCATGGGGCAACAGACAACACACCGGGGGCAGGGTTCGCGACTAGGGTAGGGCCCATGGCCTGGCTTGCCAAGGGGTGCTGTGCATTTGGATCAATAACTTGTCAGTTTCAGTCATTGAGCGGTAGGTGATCGCCTCTTAGTCTGTGGGACATAAACCGATGGAGTGCCATTCGAGCTCTCCACGTCCCGTGATGATCCGTTGTGGAGCTGTACCATGACCGCTGCTGCCTACCCGCATTTGCTGGCCCCGTTGGACCTGGGTTTTACCACCCTGCGCAACCGCACTCTGATGGGCTCCATGCACACTGGCCTGGAAGAAAAGTCCGGCGGTTTCGAGCGCATGGCGGCTTACTTCGCCGAGCGCGCCCGTGGCGGCGTCGGCCTGATGGTGACTGGCGGCATCGGCCCGAACGATGAAGGCGGCGTGTATGCCGGTGCGGCCAAGCTGACCACCGACGAAGAGGCGCAAAAACACAAGATCGTCACCCGAGCCGTGCACGACGCCGGTGGCAAGATCTGCATGCAGATTCTGCATGCCGGGCGTTATGCCTACAGCCCTAAGCAAGTGGCGCCGAGCGCGATCCAGGCGCCGATCAACCCGTTCAAGCCCAAGGAGCTGGACGAGGAGGGCATCGAGAAGCAGATCCGGGATTTCGTCACCTGCTCGCGGCTGGCCCAGGTCGCCGAGTACGACGGCGTGGAAATCATGGGTTCTGAAGGCTACTTCATTAACCAGTTCCTCGCCGCCCACACGAACCACCGCACCGACCGTTGGGGCGGCAGCTTTGAAAACCGCATGCGCCTGGCCGTGGAAATCGTGCGCCGGGTGCGTGAAGCGGTAGGCCCGAATTTCATCATTATCTTCCGCCTGTCGATGCTCGACCTGGTCGAGGGCGGCAGCGTCTGGGACGAAGTCGTGCAACTGGCCAAGGCCATCGAGCAGGCCGGCGCGACCCTGATCAACACCGGCATCGGCTGGCATGAAGCGCGCATTCCGACCATCGCCACCAAGGTGCCGCGCGGGGCGTTCAGCAAGGTCACTGCCAAATTGCGCGGGGCAGTACAGATCCCGTTGATCACCACCAACCGCATCAACACCCCCGAAGTCGCCGAGCAGATCCTCGCCGAAGGCGACGCCGACATGGTCTCCATGGCGCGGCCGTTCCTCGCCGACCCGGAGTTCGTCAACAAGGCCGCGGCCGGGCGCGCCGACGAGATCAACACCTGCATCGGCTGCAACCAGGCGTGCCTGGACCACACCTTCGGCGGCAAGCTGACCACTTGCCTGGTCAACCCGCGGGCGTGCTATGAAACCGAGCTTAATTACCTGCCGGTCAAGCAGATCAAGAAAATCGCGGTAGTCGGCGCCGGCCCCGCCGGCCTGGCGGCGGCAACGGTGGCCGCCGAGCGCGGCCACCAGGTGACGCTGTTCGATTCCGCCAGCGAGATCGGCGGCCAGTTCAACATCGCCAAGCGTGTGCCGGGCAAGGAAGAGTTCTTCGAAACCCTGCGTTACTTCAAGCGCAAATTGCAGACCACCCATGTCGAGCTGTGCCTCGACACCCGTGTCGACGTGGCGCAACTGGTGGCGGGCGGTTATGACGAGGTGATCCTGGCCACCGGTATCGCGCCGCGTACCCCGGCGATCCCCGGTGTGGAGCACGCCAAGGTGCTGAGTTACCTGGATGTGATCCTCGAGCGCAAGCCGGTGGGCAAGCGTGTGGCGGTGATCGGCGCTGGCGGCATCGGGTTCGACGTGTCGGAATTCCTGGTGCATCAGGGCGTGTCTACCAGCCTGGACCGTGAAGCGTTCTGGAAAGAGTGGGGCATCGACACCCTGCTTGAGGCCCGTGGCGGCGTGGCCGGGATCAAGCCCGAGCGGCATGCACCGGCGCGTGAGGTATTCCTGCTGCAACGCAAGGCGTCCAAGGTCGGCGACGGCCTGGGCAAGACCACCGGATGGATCCACCGCACCGGCTTGAAAAACAAACAGGTGCAGATGCTCAACAGCGTCGAATACCTGAAGATCGATGATGAAGGCCTGCACATCCGCATCGGCGCCGAGGGCGAGCCCCAGGTGCTGGTGGTGGACAACATCGTCATCTGCGCCGGCCAGGACCCGCTGCGCGAACTGCACGACGGCCTGGTCGCCGCCGGGCAGCACGTGCACCTGATTGGCGGTGCCGATGTGGCGGCCGAACTGGACGCCAAGCGCGCCATCAACCAGGGCTCGCGTCTCGCCGCCGAGCTTTGAAGCACAGTAGCTGTGAAGAACAGGAGCGGTGGTAGACTGCCGCTCTTTTTCAGGCAGATGCGCCCTCATGGGTCCTTTCGACTGGCTCCCCCATGCTCCTCTTGAACCCGTGCAACTGGACTGGCTGCAGGGCGTCGAGTTGGCTGTACTGCGCCTGGACCGTATCGACCCGCTGATCAGCGGCAACAAATGGTTCAAGCTCAGCGGCCACCTGGCCCAGGCGCAACAGGCCGGCGTCAGCGGCATCATCAGCCTCGGCGGGGCGTACTCCAACCATCTGCATGCACTGGCGGCGGCGGGCAAGCGCTTTGGCTTCGCCACTGTCGGCCTGCTGCGCGGCCATCCCCAAGACACCCCCACAGTGATCGACCTGAAAGCCTTCGGCATGCACCTGCATTGGCTGGGCTATGGCGGTTATCGCGAGCGGCATGCGCCGGGGTTCTGGCTGCCTTGGCATGAGCAGTATCCGCATTTGTACCCGGTGCCCGAAGGCGGTGGCGGATTGACCGGAGCGTTGGGTTGCGCGGTATTGCTCGAACAGGCGCGGGCGCAATTGGCGAACCTGGGCTGGGCCGACTACGACGCCTGGTGGCTGGCGGCCGGCACTGGCACCACCCTGGCCGGCCTGGCGTTGGCCGAGGCGGGCGCGCATGCGGTGTACGGAGCGATGGCGGTGCCGGATGATCACGGCGTGGCGCAGAACGTCAATGCCATCGTGCAGCACGGCTACCACTTGCTTGACGCCAGCCGTGGCGGCTTTGCCCGCGTCGACCCGCTACTGCTCGAATTCATCGACAGCACGCAACAGGCGTGTGGCATACCCCTGGAGCCGCTCTACACCGGCAAGGCGCTGCTGGCGCTGAAGCAGCAGATCGACGCCGGACGTTTTGCGGCCGGCACTCGGTTGATCTTCGTTCACACCGGCGGCTTGCAAGGCCGCCGAGGCTTCAACGCCTAGCTCAGCGACTGCTTCGGCCCGGCATCATGCGCAGTGCCGTGTTATCGCGCAGCACATAATGATGAAAGATCCCCGCCAGCGCATGCAGCCCGATCAGCCAATAGCCGGCCTTGCCGAACCACACATGCCAGCCTTCGATCTGCTTGGCCAATGCCTTGTTCTCGCCAATCAGCGGCGGCAATTCCATCCCATAGAACATCACCGAATGGCCCTCGGCACTGACGATCAGCCAACCGGCAATCGGCATGCCGATCATCAGGGCGTACAGCGCAGCGTGCGTCAGGGTGGCCAGCAGGCTCTGCCATTGCGGCGGCTGCGGCAGTATTTTCGGTGCAACGCCCAGGCTGCGCGCAAACAGGCGCAACCACACCAGCACGAACACAGTGAGGCCAAGCATGAAGTGCATTTCCACAATCAGCGTGCGTGCGCCGCTGCCTTTGGGGAACTGCCCGCGCAGTTCAATGCAGGCGTAAACCACCGCCAGCAGCACCACCATCAACCAGTGCAACGCAATCGACATGGTGCTGTAGCGTGTATCGGAATTTTTCCACGGCATTACTGGGTTCCTCACTTGTCAGGGCATGCCTCCGTTCTTTGACGGAGTAGGGTAACTGTATGCCTGTTTCAAGCGCTTCGCCCGTTGCGAATGCGGTTGCCTTGACCTCGGTCAGTCGCTTTGTGGCATTTCACCACGCGCCAGGCGCGCGTTGATATCGGCGATCACCTGGGGCAGCTCGGTAATGGTGTCCACGCTGTAGTGCGGGCGTGAGCCTTCGAACAGCGCTTCGATACGCTGGCGCTCGCTGGCCAATGTGGCACTGTCCAAGCCCCGGAATTGCTCGTAGGTCAGGCCCAGGGCGTTGCCGGAGCAGGTCAGCGCCACGGTCCACATGCCTGCGCGGCGGCCTTCCAGTATGCCCGGCACGGTGTCGTCGACCTTCACGCACGCCGCCACATCGTCAATACCCAGCGCGATCACATTGGCCAGGGCCTGGGCGGGCCACGGGCGGCCGTTGGGGACTTCGTCGGTGGCGACCACGTGGTCGGCGACATAGCCGTTGCTGGCGGCCAGGGCGACCACTTTGTCCATCACTTGCCTGGGGTAGCCGGAGCAGGAACCGATCCGGATGCCCTGCGCGCGCAGCCCGGCGAGGGTATCGAGGGCGCCGGGAATCAGCGCCGAGTGTTCGGCGATTTTCTCGATCTGCAGCGGCATGAAACGCTGGTAAATGGCCGTTACGTCGTCGTCGGTGGGCGTGCGACCGAACGCCTGGCGGTAGCGCTCGGCAACCTGCGGCTGGTTGCACAGCGTGCGGATGTGGTCCCACTTGCCCATGCCCATCGGGCCACGGGCTTCTTCGATGGAAACCTGTACGCCGAACTCGGCGAAGGCTTCGACGAAAATCTGCGTGGGCGCAAACGAGCCGAAGTCGACCACGGTGCCGGCCCAGTCGAGGATGACGGCCTTGAGGGTGGTGGGATTTTGATAGTTCATGGTGCAGATCCTGTCGGTAAAGGGGAAATCAGATGTCCTGCACGTCCATGTCTTGCAGCACTTGGGCAATGGCGTTGACGGCGGCCTGCATGCCTGTCGCATCGACCTGGCCGATGCAGCCCACGCGGAAGGTCTCGACCTGGGTCAATTTGCCCGGATACAGGAGGAAACCCTTGGCCTTGACCCGTTCGTAGAATTCCGTGAACTGGTAGCGCGGGTCCTTCGGCGCGTGGAAGGTGACGATGATCGGTGCCTGGATCGCCGCTGGCAGGAAGCTGCGCAGGTGCAGTTGGGCCATGCCGTCCAGCAGTGTCTGGCAGTTAGTGGCGTAGCGTTGGTAGCGGGCGCTCAGGCCGCCTTCTTCGTGGTATTGCAGCAGCGCTTCGTGCAGGGCAGCGACCACGTGGGTGGGCGGGGTGAAGCGCCATTGGCCGGTTTGGGCCATGTAGTGATGCTGGTCGAACAGGTCCATCGCCAGGGAGTGACAGTTGCCTCGAGCGGCGGCCAGCGCGGTTTTTTCGACGAAGACAAACCCCATGCCCGGCACGCCTTCCAGGCATTTGCCGGAGGCGGCAATGAGCGCGTCGAACGGCACTTCGCGCGCATCGATCGGCAATGCACCGAAGGAGCTCATGGCGTCGATGATCAGGCGCTTGCCGTGGCGTTTGACCACCTCGGCGATCTGCGCCAGCGGGTTGAGGATGCCGGTGCTGGTTTCGCAGTGGATCAGCGCGACATGGGTGATGGCGGCGTCGGCGTGCAGCAGGCGGTCCACATCGGCGGCGGTGGTGGGTGCGTCCTCCAGGGTTTCAAAGGTGCTGAATGCATGGCCAAGCACTTCACAGATCTTCGCCAGACGCTTGCCGTAGGCGCCATTGACCAGCACCAGCACCTTGCCAGTGCGCGGCACCAGGGTGCCGATGGCGGCTTCAACGGCGAAGGTGCCACTGCCTTGCAACGGCACGCAATGATGACGCTCGGCACCCTGGATGATCGCCAGCAATTGCTCGCAAACGCTGGCGGTGAGTTGGTTGAAACGCTCATCCCATGAACCCCAGTCCACCATCATCGCCTGACGGGTGCGGTGTGACGTGGTCAGGGGGCCTGGGGTCAGCAGGATCGGCGCGGCAGTGCGCATCTTGGCTCCTCGTAAAACAACGGGTCGACTCTACGGCGCCTAAATTGCAGTTTGGCTTGTCATCAATCAAATTGTTTGTTGTTATGCGAGCTATCAGTGAGGCCGATAGCCATGAACCTGTTTCAACTGCGCGCATTCGATGCCGTGGCCCGCGAGGGCAGTTTTACCCGGGCGGCGGCCCGGCTGTTCATCAGCCAGCCGGCGGTGACTGGGCATATCAAGGCCCTGGAAGAGCACTACCAGATTCCCTTGCTGCGTCGCACCGCGCGGCGAGTGGAGTTGACCGAAGAGGGCGCGCGCCTGGCGGCGATCACCCGCGCGATCTTCGGTCTGGTCGACGAGGCGCAGGCCATGCTTGAAGCCAATCGCCAATTGCTCACCGGGCGCCTGGAAGTGGCGGCGGACGGCCCGCATCTGGTGATGCCGATGATCGCCCGCTTGCGGGCCTGCTATCCGGGGATCACGGTGAACCTGCGCCTGGGCAATGCCCAGGAAACCCTCGCGGCCTTGTTGTCGGAGCATGCAGACGTGGCGGTGCTGACCGAAGTGGAACCGCGCAATGGCCTGCACCTGCACCCCTTGGGCGAGTCGCGTATCTGCACGCTGGTGCCGGCCGCGCATCCGTGGGCGGCGCAGGCCGAGGGCATTGAACTGGCGCAGTTGAACGAGGTGATCATGGTGCTGCGCGAGCCCAGTTCCATCACCCGGCGTACCTTTGATGACGCGTGCCTGGCCGCCCAGGTGCGGCCCAGGGTGCTGCTGGAACTCGACAGCCGGGAAGCGGTGACCGAAGCGGTTGCCGCCGAGTTGGGCGTGGGGGTGGTGTCGTCGATGGAGGTCAGCCAGGACCCGCGCGTACACGCCGTGCCGATCCTCGGCGATGGCCTGCTGAACCGGCACAGTCTCGGCTGCCTGGAGCGGCGCCGGTCGCTGCGCTTGATCCAGGCGTTTTTCGAGTTGGCGCCTTGAGGGTTTTTTGGTGGAACGATGCGTGGCTGCGCTATAAACTCTGCCCCCAAAGCGCCGGCCAGTAGACGTTTCGGCGCCATGGATAGTAGAGAGTGAGTCATGGGCGCACAGTGGAAAGTCAAACATAAAGAAGCGGCAGCCAATGCCAAGGGCAAGATTTTCGGCAAGCTGGTGAAAGAAATCACCATCGCCGCCCGCAACGGTGCGGACACCTCGACCAACGCCCACCTGCGGCTGGTGGTGGAGCAGGCCAAGAAGGCCTCGATGCCCAAGGAAACCCTGGACCGCGCAATCAAGAAGGGCGCCGGTCTGCTCGGTGAAACCGTGCAGTACCACCGCGTGACCTACGAAGGTTTCGCCCCGCACCAGGTGCCGCTGATCGTCGAGTGCGTCACCGACAACATCAACCGCACCGTGGCGGAAATCCGCGTGGCGTTCCGCAAGGGGCAACTGGGCGCTTCCGGCTCGGTGGCCTGGGACTTCAACCACGTCGGCCTGATCGAAGCATCGCCGGACACCCCGGACGCTGACCCGGAAATGGCCGCCATCGAAGCAGGCGCCCAGGATTTCGAAGATGGCGAAGAAGCCGGCACCAGCCTGTTCATCACCGAAACCACCGACCTGGATGCGGTGCAGAAAGCCTTGCCGGAGCAGGGTTTCACCGTGCTGTCGGCCAAGTTGGGCTACATCTCGAAGAACCCGGTGACCGGGTTGAGCGAGGAGCAGATGGCGGAAGTCGAAGCCTTCCTGGAAGGCCTGGACAACCACGATGATGTGCAGGATATGTTCGTCGGCCTGGCGGGTTAAAGCGCGGTAAAAAATATGGGAGGGGGGCTTGCTCCCGATCGCGGTGTATCAGCCACACTATCTGTGTCTGACCCACTGCTATCGGGGGCAAGTCGAATCGTCGCACCGCCCCTCCCACATTGGTTAGTGGTGTTGGAAAGATTGCAACACGGCTTCGATAACTTCGAAGCTCGGGCGCGCCAGCACATCGGGCTGGCAGCAGCGTTTGCGCAGGTCTTCCAGTTCGCCGGGGACCGTCGTATCAACCCGCTCCAGCAACTCCCCCAGCAACACCCCGAACGCGCGCACTTCAATGCGTTGCAACACCCTGGTTTCCAGGGTGTCCGCCGTGGCATGAAACGACGCCGCGCCGAAATCCCCTAATAAACACTCGCCCGCGCTGTTCCACAAAATATTGTGGCCGTACAGATCGCCATGGGTAATGCCGTGCCGGTGCAGGTGCGCCGCCACCGAGGCGATGCCGCGGGCCATGCGCAGCGCCACGTCGAGGCTCAGGCGCAGGCTCGGTTCGTAGATATCCCGGGTGCAGGACGCCAGGCTCGGCAACGCCGCGAGGTTGCGGTAGCTCGGGTCGATCAGGTCCATCACCAACGCGGCCTGATCGCCGGGGTGGTCGACGATGCGCCCTTGCACCCTGATCAGGTTGGGGTGCAGCCCGGCGGCTATGCACGCTTGCATTTCGTGCAGCGGCGAACCGTCGCTGGTGATCGTGCCTTTATACAGTTTGACCGCGACGGGTAACGCGCGGGGCTTCCACAAGGCCTTGCGAATAATCCCCGAGGCGCCTTCGCCGAGTACGTCACCCAGTTCCAGTTCGGCCCAGGGAATATCCGCTGTCTCGTCGTCGCCGGCCACGTTCACGGCCATTTCCACCGGATTGCCGGCATAGGCCAGCCACGTCAGGCTGGCCAGCGTCAGCAGCCAGTGCGGCAGGTGCGTCAGGCGGTTCGACGCGATGCGGATCAGCTCGAGGTTTTCGCATTGGGCCAGGCTGGGCGGCAAGTGCGTCAGTTGGTTGCCGGCCAGCATCAGCTTTTGCAGCAGCGGGCGCTGGCCGAGTTCGTCGGGCAGTTGGCCGATGCAGTTGTCGGTGAGGATCAGCCAGCGCAACTGCGGCGGCAGGGCGGCGGCGGGCACGTGGCGGATCTGGTTGGCCTTGAAGCCGATCATGCTCAGCGCGGCGCACTGGCCCAGGCACGCCGGCAGTTCGGTGAAGGCGTTGTCCGAGCAGAACAGCACGCGCAAGTGCTTGAGGCGGTGCAGGTCGTCGGGCAGGCTGCTCAAGGCGTTGCCCGTGAGGTTGAGGATTTCCAGCGAGTCGGCCAGTTCGAAGATTTCCCGGGGAAATTCGGTCAGCCCGCAGGCCAGGTCCAGGCGTGTCGCACCGGCCAATTGGCCGGCCTTGAGTTGGGCGAGGGTATTGATCAACGGCGCGGTCACTCGGCAAGAGGCGTGAAAAGGCGCTCATGATACCGGGTCGGGCGCCGGTTGCGCGCTGCTCACGTGCAATTGCCCCAAGCGGCTGGCGGTGCGGGCAAGGTCGATGGCCTCGCCACTCAAGGCGTGCTCCAGCGGCTGTTCGCCGATCAGGATCAGCTGTTTGTCGCGGTCGTAGAGCACGTCAATCAGGTTGATGAAGCGTTGCTGCACGGCGATCGGGCAGTCGGCGAGGTGGGGCAGGCCGTCGATGACCCAGTGGTCGTAGTCCTGGCACAGCAGCAGGTAATCCATCACGGCGGTGAGTTGCTCGCACAGGTCGTTGAAGGCGAAGGCGATGCTGCGCGCTTCGCGGCGGCGGCACAGCAACTGCCGGTTGCCGACGGCCAAGGGCAGCGCCGGGCTGTCGACGGCAGGCAGGCCAAGCGCCGCACGTTGCGCCACGCTGCCGGGCCAGACGTACTGGCCAGTGCTGAAGCGCTGCTCGGCATGGGCCTGGGGCAGGCGGCGAAAATCCTCGGGAGCGCTGACTTCCAGCACGTCCATGCGCGCAGCGATCAGATCGATTACCGGCTTGAAGCGTTGGTGGTACAGCGGATTGGGCAGCAGGCCCTCGGGCGCATAGTTGGAGGTCACCAATACCAGCACACCACGCTGGAACAAGGCCTGGAACAAGCGGCTGATGAGCATGGCATCGCCGATATCGTGCACATGGAACTCGTCGAAACACAGCACGCGGCAGCCCGCCAGCAGTTCGTCGAGGGTGACGGCCAGCGCGTCGTTCTGCTCGCGGTGCCGGAACATGCCCCGGTGCAGTTCGGCAAAAAAGTCGTGGAAGTGCACGCGCTGCTTGGCGGTGATCGGCAGCGCCTGGAAAAACCCGTCGAGCAGCCAGCTTTTGCCGCGCCCCACCGGGCCGTGCAGGTACAGGCTGCGCGTGGGTCGGCCGGCGAGCAGGTGCTGGGCCTCGCGGGCCATGGCTGCAATTGTCTGCACCTGGCCGGCGCTGAGGGTGTAGCCCTGTTGCCGGGCCTTGTCGTGGAAAAACGCCGCAACAGGCGAGGCGCGCGAAATGCGATGGGTGCTGCCCAGCAGGCGGCGGATCAGGGAAAGCACGGCCAATACAGCTCACTCGTTATTGCGTTGGTCGCTTACTTTAGGGCGCTTGATGCGATTTGACCAATAGAGAAGGCGGTGCATAGCCGCCCCGGACATGGGCCCCTAGAACCTGATTTGCGGCGCAGCGGCCTGATCCACCGGGCTGACCATCGCATAGTTGTACCCGCCGCCCGACCAGTAGTCGGCCTGCAAGCCGTCGGCGCTGCGACTGCCACGGGGCAGAAAGCCGTTGTTCGGGCCTGGCGGACGAATGTAGAAGCTGATGCGCCGTCCTTGCGCGTCTTCGTACAACACCATGGCTGCCGCGCCTTGGTCGGTGGTGAGCAGGCGCCCGCTGACCGGGGTGAACCCCGCCTGGCTCAAGTCGGGCAAGCGATGGGCCTGGTTGAAATAGCGGTCGAGCCAGGCTTGCATCGTGGTGCGGTCCTGGGCGCTGTAGTCGGCGGGCATGATGCCGTCCTGGGCAAACAGGCGATACGCCTGCATGGCATCGGCCATCGGCAGCAGCGCTGGTTGGGCGACATCGCGGGCGTGCCAGCCGCCAATCCCGCCGAGGCTGACGGCAATCAGCAGCAGCGCCGCCGTGGCGAGGTGGCGGCGGGACTGGCGCTTGATGCGCTGGCGAATCAGTGCCGGGTCCAGTGCCGGGTTGCCCGGCTGTTGCAGGGCACCGCTTAAAGAGGCGCGCAATAATTGCGCATCCTGTTGCCAGGCATGCACTTGGGCAGCCACGTCGGGGTGGCTCGCCAGCCAGGTTTCAAGTGCCCGGCGATCACTGTCGAGCAATTGGTGATCGACATAGGCGTGTAAGTCGCGTTCGCTGGGGGGCAGGCTGATCATTTGAGTATCCGCAGGGAAGGGCTGGCAATTTCGCCATCGCTGAGTTGACGCAGGGCCTGGCGGGCGCGGGACAGGCGCGACATCACCGTACCGATGGGCACGTTGAGTATTTCGGCGACTTCCTTGTAGCTCAAGCCTTCGACCGACACCCACAGCAGCAGGGCGCGTTGCTCGGTAGTGAGCTGGTCGAAGGCTTGCAGGGTGAATTGGGCCATTACCGTACGTTCCACCGAGGGCTGCGCATCATCGCGGCCGGTGAAGAATTCGAGCATGCGTGCGTAGCGGCGGCTGCGCCGGTGGGCGTCGAGGAACTGCCGGTAGAGGATCGAAAACAGCCACGCACGCAGGTCGCCTTCGATGCGTTTGTCGGCCCACGCGATGATCGCCCGTTCCAGGGTGGCCTGCACCAGGTCGTCGGCGCTGCTGGCGTTACGGGTCAGGGACACGGCAAAGCGCCGCAGCCTGGGGATGAGTTCACGTAACTGTTCGTCGAGTTCATGCATGGGTTGAGTCTACTCAGTTGTGCTGGGTAGACGCGCGTGCGCGTAAGTTATTCCTTATTCGATCGAAAGATTTTTTAGCCATTCGAGTGGGATCAGTCTTTTTGAATGGTGGTTCTGTAATCCCAGGTGTTGCGCTCCATCCACCCTTGTACCTGTCGGCACTGAGCCGGCAGCCAAACAATGAGGGTGTGTTCATGACGTTGTCACCTATGGATAAACGCTTTCTCTCTGGCGCGGCACTGACCCACCTGGCTGCCTCAGAGCGAATCCTGTTCGAACAATGGGGGTGTGGTCCGTCGGTCCAACCTGCCTATTCCAATGTGCACCACGCGATCGAAGCGCAGGCGCGGCGGGCGCCCCAGGCAACGGCGGCGATCTGCGCGGGGCAGCGCATCAGTTATGAGCAGCTCAACCGCCAAGCCAACCGATTGGCGGTGCACCTGCTTGAACGGGGAGTCAAGCGCGGCGACACGGTGGGCTTGTTCGTCGAGCGTTCGATTGCGATGCTGGTGGGGTTGCTGGCGGTGTTGAAGGTGGGGGCCGCGTATGTCCCGCAGGACGCCAGAATCGTGCCCACCCTGCAATTGGGCCAGGTGCTGGAAGCGTTGAGCAGCCCGTTGGTGCTGACCTTGTCGAACCTGCTCGAACGCCTGCCGGCTGATGCGGTCCCGCGCAGTCTGTGCCTGGACACGTTCCTTGCGCAAATGCCCTGGGTCGCCGAAGAAAGCGAGCAGGTGGGCGCCCTGGCTGAACCCGATGACCTGTGTTTCGTGCTGTTTACGTCCGGCACCACCGGACGCCCCAACGGTGTGTGTGTCAGCCATCGCAACGTGTGCAACATCTTGCTGACTTCGCCCGGGCAGATGGGCATGGCCCCCGGCATTACCGTAGGGCAGGTTCTTAACATCGGCTTTGATATGGCAGCCTGGGAAATACTCGGTTGCCTGGCCCATGGGGCGACCTTGCTGATTCGTGGCAAGGACATTGCGCAGACAGCCGCGCAGTGCAACGTCTTGATTGCGACACCGTCGATACTGGCCACCCTTGATCCATTGCAGTGCCCAGACCTGAGCGTGGTCGCGGTGGCCGGAGAGCCTTGTGCTCAGGCCCTGGCCGAGCGTTGGGCCGAGCACTCTACCTTCCACAACGGTTGCGGGCCGACCGAGACCACGATCGTCAACACATTGCACCGCCACGTGCCAGGCACGCTGTTGACCATTGGTCGGCCGACGCCCAATAACACGGTGTATGTGCTCGACGATCAGGGGCGCGCCTGCGCTTTAGGCGAGACCGGAGAGATGTGGGCCGGCGGCGCGGGGGTGAGTGCGGGCTACCTGAACAACGCAGTGTTGACCCAGGAACGATACCGCCCGGACCCGTTTCTGGGGGGCGATGCTGTGATGTTCCGCACGCGGGACCTGGGGCGCTGGACCGCCGACGGCCAACTCGAACACCTGGGCCGCGTCGATGACCAAGTCAAAGTTCGCGGGTTTCGCGTGGAGCTGGACGCGGTAACCGCAGCCCTGGAGGCCGGCACCGGGTGCACGCGGGGGGTCACGTTGAAAGTGGACGACCGCACCCTGGTCGCCTTTGTCTCGCCGGCCAGTGCCGACACGCAGGACTGCCTATCCGAGTGTCACCGGCGCCTGGCCTACTACTGCGTGCCGAAGTTCATCTACGCGCTGGAGGCGTTTCCCATGACCGCCAGGGGCAAGATCGACAAGGCCGCTTTGCTGCGACTGGCCGAGGACTATCAGGCAGCGACGTGGGCGGGCGCCACCACGGAGCCTGGCCATGACTGAAGTATCGACCCGCGCCGTTTTGCCACCCAAGCCGGCACTATGGCGGCGCTTGAGGTCACTACCTGTGTTTTCTTACTACAACCGCCTGGCGGCATTGGTGCTGATGGGGAACGCCGCCGTGCTGCTGGCCGTTGACCTGCTGGCGATCACGCCAGCGATGCTGTCGGACCTGGTGCTGATCAATCTGTCGGTTGCCATTCTGATACGCCAGCAATACGTGATCAATGCGCTGTTCTGGCTGGCCACGCGGGTTCCGCTGTGTTGGCCGCTGTGGGTGCGCCGCCGAGCGGCCAAAGTGTTCCATTTCGGAGGGCTGCACAGCGGCGCGGCGCTGGCGGCCACTGCCTGGTTTGCAGCGTTGGTGTGTGTCCAGATGTCGAGCTTTGTGCAACAACCGGGCAGCGTGTCGTCGACAGGGTTGTGGCTCAGCGTCGCGCTGTTCAGCCTGTTGCTGCTCATGGTGGTTATGGCGCTCCCGCCGATTCGCAGTCGTTTTCACAACGGTTTCGAACGGGTTCATCGCTTTGCCGGTTGGAGTGCGTTGCTGTTGTTCTGGTGGCAAACAGTGCTGATGGCAACGCAAGCCTCATCGGACCTGCTGCACAGTGGCGCGTTCTGGATGCTGGTACTGCTGACAGTGAGCATTCTGCTGCCATGGTTGCGGTTGCGCAAAGTGGCCGTTGAACATGCGCGGCCTTCCGGGCATGCGGTGGTAACGCGCCTTGGCCACACCACGCCGTTCGCCGGTTCGTCCACGGCAATCAGCCGCAATCCGCTGCTTGAGTGGCATTCCTTTGCGAACATTCCAGCGCCGGGCGAGGCGGGCTTTCGCCTGATCATCTCCCGCGCCGGGGATTGGACCGGACGGTTTATCGAGGATTTGCCCAGCCATGTCTGGGTAAAGGGCATCACCACCGCCGGCGTGGCCAATGTGGAAACCTTGTTCAAATCGGTGGTGTACATCGCCACCGGCAGTGGCATTGGCCCGGTCATGCCGCACTTGCTGGCCGCGCAGGTGCCGATTCACTTGATCTGGTCCACCCGCAGTCCGAGGAAAACCTACGGTGATGAATTGGTCGACGAAATTCTGCGCGTCCAGCCCACCGCGTTGATCTGGGACACCGATAAACAAGGGAAGCCCGACCTGGTGCAGTTGGCCTACGGCGCGGTGCGCACCTTTGACGCCGAAGCCGTGATCTGCATTGCCAACCAGGCGCTGACTCAACGCGTGGTGCAAGCGCTCGAAGCCCATGCAATACCCGCCTATGGCGCAATCTGGGACTCGTGAAACAGCGGTGTCGCAAATAATATCAATCTGTCGAGGTGCTTATGAATGTAGTGCTGGAGCGTCACCCCGGATCAGCAGGAGGGCATGCAAGCCTTCCTCAATAAACGACCTGCATTGTTCAACCAGCGTTAGCAGGACGTTTGGCCTGCACGTGCGTTTGCCATGAAAAAAACTACAGTAGAGGGGGAATAAACCTACATGGGATTCGTCTCATGACACTTTTCCCCTGCGGCCACGTGCCCTGGAGCTTTTCATGGTTGATCACTCACCACCGCCGCTTCCGCCTCTGAGTACCGCCAACCTGCTCGCCAGGCTCGCATGTATCGGTGCTGTGGTAGCGGTTGTCGCTGGTGCCTTTGCCTACGTCAACGGTACGCTCGACCCGCAGCGCCTGCGCCCAAAAACCCTGGTCAATGCCCTGGAAACCAATAACGGTGTGCACCCGGGATTTCGGCGTAACCATGCCAAGGGCGTGTGCGTAGCCGGCTACTTCGAGAGCAGCCCCGAGGCGCGTACGTACTCCAGCGCTCAGTTGTTCAGCGTGGCGAAAACCCCGGTGATCGGGCGGTTTGCCTTGCCCAGCGGCAACCCTTATGCACCGGACAGCAGCGTGCCGATCCGCAGTTTTGCCGTGCAATTCAGCCAGGCCAATGGTCAGCAGTGGCGCACCGGGATGAACAGCATGCCGGTGTTCCCGGTGGGCACGCCCGAGGCGTTCTACCAATTGCTCAAGGCCGGCGCGCCGGACCCCGCCACCGGCAAGCCGAACCCGTCGAGCATGCCGGCGTTTTTTGCCGCACACCCGGAGACCGCAGCGTTCCTGGCGTGGGTTAAAACCGCCAAGCCATCGGCCAGTTACGCGACCGAAACCTACAACGGCATCAACGCGTTTTACCTGGTGAGCGCCGACGGCAAGCGCCAGGCCGTGCGCTGGGCCGTGGTGCCGCAGAGCCGCGACGCCGCCGGAGATACTGCGCCCGAGGGCGGCGACTTCCTGGAAAAAGACCTGGTGCAGCGCCTGGCTGCCGGGCCGCTAAAGTGGCAATTGAACATGATGCTGGCCAACCCCGGCGACCCGCTGGATGACGCCAGCAAGACCTGGGCCGGTGAACACAAAGTGCTCAATGCCGGCACCCTGGTGTTGCAGAGCAGCCAGCCACAAGCCGACGGCGATTGCCGCGATATCAACTTCGACCCGCTGATTCTGCCCAGCGGTATCGAGGCCTCCAATGACCCGCTGCTGGCTGCACGTTCAGCCGCCTATGCCAGTTCCTACCTGCGGCGTGCCGGTGAAGTCGGCCCGTTGCACAGTGCCTCCCAGGAGTCGAAGCCATGAATGTTCAACCAAGGTTTTTCGCCCCGTTGGCGCGTTTGCTGCACTGGCTGATGGCGCTCATGATCATCGCCATGCTGTTTATTGGCGCGGGGCTGGCGGCGTCGGTTTCCGAGCGCCACGAGTGGTTGATTCACCTGCACAAGCCGCTGGGGATCGCCATTCTGGCGCTGGTCATCGTGCGGCTGGTGGTGCGTTTTTCCACGCGCCAACCGCCGCTGCCGGCGGACTTGCCGCTGTGGCAAGTGTTGGCGGCCAAGGCGTCTCACGTGGTTTTGTACGGGTTGATGCTGGTGTTGCCGTTGCTGGGCTGGGCAATGATTTCGGCCGCCGGCGACCCGGTGATGCTCAGCAGTTCCGTGCAACTGCCGGCATTGGTCTCGGCGAATGCGCCGTTGTTTGCGCTATTGCGCAAGGCCCACGGTTATCTCGCCTACCTGTTGTTCCTGACGGTGCTGGTGCATCTGGCGGCCGCGCTGTTTCACGGGTTGATCCGCCGTGACGGCGTGCTGCAAAGCATGACCGGCACCAAACACTGACCGAGCGTTAACGCACGTGGCCGATGATATCGGCCACGCTGCTCAACACATCCTTGCCCAGCTGCTTGGAGCGATCGCCGGACCAACCGGTTCTCGGGTTGGGTGCGTCGTCATTGTCCTTGAAGGGCATCTCCAGGGTCAGTGACAGGCAGTCGTATTTCTCACCCACCGCATTGCAGGCCAGGGTCATATTGGCTTCGCCGGGTAGGTCGCGGGTGTAGCCGTGGGTGGTCTGAAAGTCACGGGTCAGGTGGCTCAGGTGGCTACGGAAACGGTTCTCCAAGGCTTCGATACGCGGGCTGTAGCCCGGATTGCCTTCGCAGCCGGCGGTGAAGACGTAAGGGATTTCTTCGTCGCCATGGATATCGAGGAACAGGTCGACGCCATGCTTTTCCATCTGCTGTTGCACGAACAGCACTTCCGGGCTGAATTCCTGGCTGGCGCTCTGCCAGGCGCGGTTGAGGTCCTGGCCCATGGCGTTGGTACGCAGGTGACCATGGAACGCGCCATCGGGGTTCATGTTCGGCACCAGGTACAGGTCGGCCACCGCCAGCAGCTTTTTCAGCTCGGCGTCACCGTCCTGTTGCAGGCGTTCGATGACGCCTTCCATGAACCATTCGGCCATGTGTTCGCCGGGATGTTGCTGGGCGATGATCCAGACCTTGCGGCGACCTTCGCCGCCTTTGCCACGGCGCAGCAGTTGGATATCGCGCCCCTCGACACTCTTGCCGGTGGCCAATAGTTTGACGCCGGCGTACTTCAGGGCCTGCTCGATCAACCAGTCGTGGCGTTCGCGGCTATAAGGTTCGAAGTAGGCGAACCACGCGTGTTTTTCCCGGGTCTGGAGGCTGATATGCAGGATTTCGCCGTCAAAGCGCGACGGCACGCGGAACCAATTGACATGGTCATAAGACGCTACGGCGTTATAGCCGCTCCATGCATGCTTGTAAGACGAGCGGCCCGCGTTGCTCAGGCGAAACGTGTGGGTGTGGCCCACGTGCATGCCCTCGGCCTTGAAGTGGAACCACTGGTAGTGCTGGCTACGAGTGTCGGGCTTGATGGCCAGCAATAGCTGGTAGGCATCGCTGGCATCCAGGACCTGGATATTGCCGCTGTCGAAAGCAGTGCTGATCTTGATGGAGGTCAAGGCCACGGTCATAGTCTGGTTGCCTGAATATGAGGATGTGGCGGCTATCTTACACAGGCGGTGGGTACATTCTGGAAGCAAAATTGTTGCACGGGGGGAGGGGGCGTCATCCGTGACGCGGCCGCAGCTTAGGGTTTATGAGATTGATTCTCAAGCGCTAAATCGCAAAGATCCGGGCTAGAGCGGTGCTGCGCCTTTCTTTTCGCGATGGGCTTTTGCTACCATGCGCGCCATCAAGCAGCACACAGTCTTCATTAGCCTGAAGCCACGCCAGGAAAAACTGGCAAAAAAAAGACCCGGCCAAAGAGCCGGGTCAAAAACCGTGATTAGCCTGATGAGGAGATATTCCAAGAGTCCGACCTAAGGTCTCTTGGTCTATCGACTGATCTCGCGATCAGCTGGGTCCAATAATAATCATTATCATTTGCAAGTCAAATGTTTTTATCCGCTCGATAGAAATTTTTTCGTGCACGTCCTTTAAATGTTCGCCTGCGCCTCAGTCGCTCGCAACGACCGCTCCACCATCGCTTTCGCCATATCGATCAAGTAAACCACCGAAAACGCCAGGTCGCGATGATTGCCTTGATGGCTGCTCGCCGATTCGTAGGCCGTTGCCGCAGCACTGCGCAGCAGGTCCGAGGCATGCACCAGCGCTTCTTCCTGGCTGATGCCTGGCTTGATGGTGAAAAAGGCCTCGTCCACGTCTCGCGCAGACATATCTTCTTTCAAGTAATAGTCCAGCGCGCGCTGGGCGGCGCCGCTGCAGCGCATGTCATGCAGGTCAGTGTGTTCGGGTGTTTCAGGCAGATGATACGGGCTCGTCGTCATAAGAGGCGGTACTCCGGGTGGGTGTCGAAAACCTTATGTCGATGATAGTACGTATCGTATTTATGTCGTTTTATGGATTACTACAAACTGTTTATTGCCCTGGAAAATACGCAACGTATTGTCAGCGCCATGGATAACTGGATAGCGTTGGTACGAGCCAACATGAAAGACCGCAAGGTCACGCAGGATGAACTGGCGGAGCGCCTGGGCATGTCCCAGGGCGGCGTGGGCCACTGGCTCAACAAGCGCCGCGTGCCGAGCCTGGCGGACATGAACCGGGTACTGGCGGAACTGGGGCTGGGCTATCTGGAGGTCGCGCTGGAGATTCGCGAGAGGGCGGACACCAAGGCGGCACTGGAGCATCACCACAACCCGTACTTTCGCTACCCGGTCAGCGATTGGAACGGCGTGTGCGAGCTGCGTGAAGCACGCGCCAGCTATGGGCCGGCACGTTTCGAATTGACGGATTACCATGCCCACGGCGACGCCTTCTGGCTGCCGGTGGTCGGCGACGCCATGATCGCGCCCAGTGGCCTGAGTATCAGCGCAGGCATGCTGATCCTGGTCGACCCGGCCATCGAGGCCGAGGCCGGTAAACTGGTGGTTGCACAATGGCTCGACAATCCCCAGGCGACTTTTCGCCAGTTGCAGGCAGACAGCGGCCAGCTTTACCTGGCGCCGCTCAATCCCACCTATCCCAAGCTGCTGTTCACCGACGAGTGCCGCATCCTTGGCGTCGTCGTGCAAGCCACGGCGAAGTTCTAGTCCGCCGTTTCCAGCTCCACCAGCGCACTGCCTTCGGCGACCATCTCGCCCTCCTGGCAAAACAGCGCTTTGATCACACCCGCCTCAGGTGCGCGGATGCTGTGTTCCATCTTCATCGCTTCCAGTACCACCAGTTGCGTGCCGGCTTCGACGCGTTGACCGACATCTACCAGCACGCGCACGATGCTGCCGTTCATGGGCGCGGTGAGGCCGCCTTGAGGGGAGTGGCTGGCCTCGGCCGCCGCAATCGGGTCGAACAGGCTGACCGCCTGCATCTCGCCGTCCCAGCGCAGATACACCGTGCCTTCATCGCGATCGCGCACGGCCAGGTGGGAGCGGCGCACGCCCTGGTGTTCGATCACCAGTTGCTCGCCTGTGAGCTGCGACGATTGCCCGGCCAGTGTGACCAGCCGATCCTGCCCATTACAGCTCAGATGCAGTGAGACCTGCGCCGGCAACCCCGCACGAAAGCCCCGCGTGTCTGCCCACGGCCCGTCACCGGCCGGCAGGCTCTGCATAAAGGTCGAACCCGCTGCCTGCCAGAACTCATCGTCCAGCGCCCCGGCCACCGGCAGCAGCTCTTGCTGATAGCGCGGAATGAATCCGGTATCCAGCTCAGCCGCGGCAAAGGCCGGGTGACCAATGATGCGCCGCAGAAAGCCCAGGTTGGTCTTGAGCCCGCCTACCGCACATTCGTCGAGCATGCTCAGCAAGCGCAGTCGCGCCTGCTCACGGTCTTGGCCCCAGGCAATCAACTTGCCGAGCATCGGGTCGTAGAAGGGCGAGACGCTGTCGCCTTGCTCGACGCCGCTGTCCACGCGCCGACCCGGACCTGGGGCAGGCTCGCGGTACACCGCCAATCGTCCGGTTGCAGGCAGGAAGTCATTGGCCGGGTCTTCGGCATACAGCCGCACCTCGATCGCATGCCCCATCAGCGGTACCTGCGCTTGAGTGATCGGCAGCACCTCGCCCTGGGCCACGCGAATCTGCCAGGCCACCAGGTCCAGGCCAGTAATCGCCTCGGTGACCGGGTGCTCCACTTGCAGTCGGGTGTTCATCTCCATGAAGAAAAACTCGCCGCGCGCATCCAGCAGAAATTCCACCGTCCCCGCGCCCACATAGCCAATCGCCTGCGCCGCGCGCACCGCCGCTTCGCCCATGGCCTTGCGCTGTTCGCTGCCGAGCCCCGGCGCGGGGGCTTCTTCCACGACCTTTTGATGGCGCCGCTGGATCGAGCAATCGCGCTCATTGAGGTACAGGCAGTTGCCGTGTTGATCGGCAAACACCTGGATTTCCACATGGCGCGGTTGCAGCAGGTATTTCTCCACCAGCATCTGCCCGTTGCCGAATGACGACAGGGCCTCGCGCTGGGCCGAGGCGAGGGCTTGCGCCAACTGGCTGACATCCTCGACCACTTTCATCCCCTTGCCACCACCGCCAGCCGTGGCCTTGAGCAGCACGGGGTAACCGATGCGCGCACAGGCCTCGCGGAAGGTCTCCAGGTCCTGGGCCTCGCCGTGATAGCCCGGCACCAGCGGCACGCCGGCGGTTTCCATCAGCGCCTTGGCCGCCGACTTGCTGCCCATGGCGTCGATCGCCGAGGCAGGCGGGCCGAGGAAGATCAAGCCCGCTGCCTCGATGGCCCGAGCGAACCCGGCGTTTTCCGAGAGGAAGCCGTAGCCCGGATGAATTGCCTGGGCGCCACTGGCGTGGGCGGCGGCGATCAGTTTGTCGATCTGCAGGTAACTGTCAGTGGCCTTGCTGCCGCCCAGGTCGACGCGAATGTCCGCTTCGCGGCTGTGCCGGGCGTCACGGTCGATTGCGCTGTGCACGGCCACGGTGGTCAGCCCCATCGCCTTGGCGGTGCGCATAACCCGGCAAGCGATTTCGCCCCGGTTGGCGACCAGCACGGTAGTGAGTGTGCTCATGGGCGCGGCTCCCGGGATTGCCAGCTCGGCGTGCGTTTTTGCAGAAAGGCGCGCAAGCCTTCCTGGCCCTCGGCGCTTACCCGAATACGCGCAATGGCGTTTTCACAGTAGCGGCGCAGCGCCGGGGTGAGGGCGCCGTTGCCCACCTCACGCAACAAGTCTTTGCTGGCGCGCATCGCCGCCGGGCTGTTTTGCAGCAGGTTGGCGACCCACTCATCCACCCGCTGGTCCAACGTGTCGGCCGGGTAGCTTTCCGCCAACAGGCCGATGTCGCGCGCGCGCTGGCCGCCAAACCGCTCGGCCGTCAAGGCATAGCGGCGGGCCGCACGTTCACCGATGGCCTGCACCATGAACGGGCTGATCACCGCTGGCGCCAGGCCGATACGCACTTCCGACAGACAGAACTGCGCGTCATCGGCGCCAATCGCCATGTCGCAGCAGCTGATCAAACCCAGCGCGCCGCCGTAGGCCGCGCCCTGCACCACCGCCAGCGTAGGGATTTTAAGCTTGGCCAGGTTGTACATCAGCTCGGCCAGCTCACGGGCGTCGTCCAGGTTGGTGTGATAATCCAGCTCGGCCGACTGCTGCATCCAGGCCAGGTCGGCGCCGGCGCTGAAGTGTTTGCCGCGCCCGCGCAGGACCAGAAAGCGCAGGGCCGGGTCGGCCTGTACCTGGTCGAGGGCGATGATCAGTTCGCGGATCATCTGGGCATTGAACGCGTTGTTCTTGGCTTCACGACTGAGCCACAGCGTGGCAAAGCCACGGCTGTCGGTGATCAGTTCGAGGGTGTTGAAATCGCTCATGCAAGAAGCTCCATGAAAATGAGAGGCCTCCTGTAGGAGCGAGCTTGCTCGCGAAGGTCGTCAACGATAACGCGGGTATCCAGGATGCACGCGTTGACTGGACGTTTTTCGCGAGCGAGCTCGCTCCTACAGGTTACATGCGGAACACGCCGAAGCGGCTCGGCTCGATAGGGGCATTCAGCGCGGCGGACAGCGCCAGGGCCAGCACGTCGCGGGTTTGCCGCGGATCGATGACGCCGTCATCCCACAAGCGTGCGCTGGAATAGTAGGGGTGGCCCTGGGTTTCATACTGGTCGAGGATCGGCTGCTTGATCGCCGCTTCATCGCTGGCACTGAATGCCACGCCTGCGCGCTCTGCCTGCTCGCGCTTGACCTGCACCAGCACGCCCGCCGCCTGTTCGGCGCCCATCACGCCGATGCGTGCGTTGGGCCACATCCACAGGAAACGCGGGTCATAGGCACGACCGCACATGCCGTAGTTACCGGCGCCGAAACTGCCGCCGATAATCACCGTGAACTTCGGCACCTTGGCGCAGGCCACCGCCGTGACCAACTTGGCGCCATGCTTGGCGATACCGCCGGCTTCGTACTTCTGGCCGACCATGAAGCCGGTGATGTTCTGCAGGAACAGCAGTGGAATCCCGCGCTGGCAGGCCAGCTCGATAAAGTGCGCGCCTTTTTGCGCGGCTTCGGCGAACAGGATCCCGTTGTTGGCCAGGATCGCCACCGGATAGCCGTGCAGGTGCGCAAAGCCACAGACCAGGGTGGCGCCGAACAGCGCCTTGAACTCATCGAATACCGAACCGTCCACCAGCCGGGCGATCACTTCGCGCACGTCGAACGGCTGCTTGGCATCGGCCGGGATCACGCCGTAAAGCTCTTCGCTGCTGTACAGCGGCGCCACTGGCGGACGTTGGCGCAACTCACCCAGTTTGCGCCAATTGAGGTTGGCCACGCTGCGACGGGCCAGGGCGAGGGCGTGTTCATCGTTGTCGGCATAGTGGTCGGCCACGCCGGAAATCCTGCAGTGCACATCGGCACCGCCGAGGTCTTCGGCACTGACCACTTCGCCGGTGGCGGCCTTCACCAGCGGCGGGCCGGCGAGGAAGATAGTCGCTTGCTGGCGCACCATGATCGCTTCGTCGGCCATGGCCGGCACATACGCGCCACCGGCCGTGCACGAGCCCATCACCACGGCAATCTGCGGAATGCCCTGGGCGCTCATATTGGCCTGGTTGAAGAAGATCCGCCCGAAGTGCTCGCGGTCCGGGAACACTTCGTCCTGGCGCGGCAGGTTGGCTCCGCCGGAGTCCACCAGGTAAATGCACGGCAGGCGGTTCTGCTCGGCGATGGTCTGGGCGCGCAAGTGTTTTTTGACGGTCAGCGGGTAATAGGAGCCGCCTTTGACGGTGGCATCATTGGCGACGATCATGCATTCGACGCCTTCCACGCGGCCGATGCCGGCAATCACACCGGCGGCCGGCACGTCTTCGCCATACACCTGATGGGCGGCCAACTGGCTCAATTCGAGGAACGGCGAGCCGGGGTCGAGCAAGCGATCGATGCGCTCGCGCGGCAGCAGCTTGCCGCGTGAGGTGTGGCGTTCCTGAGCCTTGGCGCCGCCGCCTTGTTGTACCTGGGCGAGCAGGTTGTGCAGCGCGTCGACCTGTTGGCGCATCGCCGCGCTGTTGGCGATAAATTCCGCCGAGCGTGGGTTGAGCTGGGTGTGTAGAAGCATGGGCTACTCCGTAGCAGCTTTAAGTTTCGAGCTACAAGCTACAAGTTAGAAGCAAGAGCACCGTCCTCTTGCCACTTGAAGCTTGTCACTTGCCGCTGACGAAATTTATTTCGTCTCGTTAAACAGTTCGCGACCGATCAACATCCGTCGAATTTCACTGGTGCCGGCGCCGATTTCGTACAGCTTGGCGTCCCGCAGCAGGCGCCCAGCGGGGAATTCATTGATGTAGCCGTTGCCGCCCAGGATCTGGATCGCATCGAGGGCCATTTGCGTGGCGCGCTCGGCGCTGTAGAGGATCACCCCGGCCGCATCCTTGCGTGTGGTCTCGCCGCGCTCGCAGGCCTGGGCCACCGCGTAGAGGTAGGCGCGGCTGGCGTTGAGCTGGGTGTACATATCGGCGACCTTGCCCTGGATCAGCTGGAATTCGCCGATGCTCTGGCCGAACTGCTTGCGGTCGTGGATGTAGGGCACGATCAGGTCCATGCAGGCCTGCATGATGCCGGTGGGGCCGCCGGAGAGCACCACGCGCTCGTAATCGAGGCCGCTCATCAGCACTTTGACGCCGCCGTTGAGCACACCGAGGATATTTTCCTGGGGGACGTGCACGTCATCGAAAAACAGCTCGCAGGTGTTGGAGCCGCGCATGCCCAGCTTGTCGAACTTGTTGCTGCGGCTGAAGCCGTTCCAGTCACGCTCGACGATGAACGCGGTGATGCCGTGGGCACCCTTTTCCAGGTCGGTCTTGGCGTAGATCACGTAGGTGTGGGCATCGGGCCCGTTGGTGATCCAGGTCTTGCTGCCGTTGAGCACGTAAGCGTCACCCTGCTTGTCGGCGCGCAGTTTCATCGAGACGACGTCGGAGCCGGCATTCGGCTCGCTCATGGCCAGCGCGCCGATGTGCTCGCCGCTGATCAGCTTGGGCAGGTACTTTAGTTTTTGTTCGTGGCTGCCGTTGCGGTTGATCTGGTTGACGCACAGGTTGGAGTGAGCGCCATACGACAACGCCACCGAGGCCGAGCCACGGCTGATTTCTTCCATGCTTACCACGTGCGCCAGGTAACCCAGGCCGGCACCGCCGTACTCTTCCGGCACGGTGATGCCCAGCAGGCCCATATCGCCGAACTTGCGCCACAGGTCGGCGGGGAACAGGTTGTCGATGTCGATCTGGGCAGCGCGGGGAGCAATTTCCTTGGCCACGAAGGCCTGCACCTGGTCGCGCAGCATGTCGATGGTCTCACCGAGGGCGAAGTTCAGGGACGGGTAACTCATGGACAGGCACCTTAATGTGAGCTTTTGTTGTTGTGTCGGCGAGGCGCGGAGGAGGGCGCTCACCTTTACGTTAACGTAAGCTTGCGTTGAGGCGCTGTCAATCGTAGTTTACGTTTACGTTAACCTACAAAAAAGACAACAGGGGCCGTTATGGATCAAGCGAACCTGAGCTACAGCCGTGGCTCCCAGGACAAGACCTTGCTGGCCGAGACCATTGGGCAGGCCTTTGATCGGACTGTCGCGCGTTATCCCGAAGGTGAAGCGCTGGTGGTGCATCATCAGGATTGCCGCTACACCTGGCAGCAACTGGCCGAGGCGGTGGAGGTGCATGCCCGGGCGTTCATGGCCATGGGCATGCAAGTCGGCGACCGCCTGGGTATCTGGGCGCCCAACTGCGCCGAATGGCTGATCTGCCAGGTGGCAAGCGCAAAGCTCGGGGTGATCCTGGTCAATATCAACCCGGCCTATCGCAGCAGTGAATTGGAATATGTGCTCAAGCAATCCGGCTGCGCGTGGCTGGTGTGCGCCGGTTCGTTCAAGACCTCCGATTACCACGCCATGCTGCAAGCGCTCCAGCCCGACCTGCGCGCCATCGTCAGTCTCGACCCCGACCCGCCCGCAGGATTCCTGCCTTGGTCACACCTGTCGGCGTTGGCGGCGCAGGTTGCACCTGAACAACTGCACGCTCGCCAAGCCGGTCTGCACGCCGACCAACCGGTCAATATCCAGTACACCTCCGGCACCACCGGTTTCCCCAAGGGCGCCACCCTCAGTCACCTCAACATTCTCAATAACGGCTACATGGTTGGCCAAAGCCTTGTTCTTACGGCGCACGACCGCCTGGTGATCCCGGTGCCGCTTTACCATTGCTTCGGCATGGTGATGGGTAACCTCGGCTGCATCACCCACGGCACCACCATGATCTACCCCAATGACGGCTTCGACCCACTGCTCACGCTAACCGCCGTCGCCGAAGAACGCGCCACGGGCTTGTATGGCGTGCCGACCATGTTCATTGCGCTGCTCGATCACCCGCGCCTTGGCGAATTCGACTTATCCAGCCTGCGTACCGGAATCATGGCCGGGTCGACCTGCCCGATCGAGGTGATGCGACGCGTCATTGGCCAGTTGCACATGAGTGAAGTGCAGATCGCCTATGGCATGACCGAAACCAGCCCGGTGTCGTTGCAGACCGGCGCGGATGACGACCTGGAACGCCGCGTGACCACCGTGGGCCGTACCCAGCCGCAGCTGGAAAACAAGATCATCGACACTGACGGCCACACGGTGCCACGCGGTGAGACAGGCGAACTGTGCACGCGCGGCTACAGCGTGATGCTCGGCTACTGGAACAACCCCGAGGGCACCCGCAATGCTATCGACGCGAAGGGCTGGATGCACACCGGTGACCTGGCGACCATGGACGAGCATGGCTATGTGTGCATAGCCGGGCGCAACAAGGACATGATCATCCGCGGTGGCGAGAACGTGTATCCACGCGAGCTTGAGGAGTTTTTCTTCACCCATCCGGCAGTGGCCGATGTGCAGGTCATCGGCATTCCCGATGAGCGCTATGGTGAAGAAATCGTCGCCTGGATCAAACTCCACCCAGGCCATGTGGCGAGCGAACTGGAACTGCAGACCTGGTGCAAGGGTCGCATTGCGCACTTCAAGACGCCCCGGCACTTCAAGTTCGTAGACGCGTTTCCAATGACGGTGACGGGCAAGATCCAGAAATTCCGCATGCGCGAAATCTCGGTTGAAGAGCTCCAGGCGCGCTAGATCGTTCCCACCCTCTGCGTGGGAATGCAGCCCCTGACGCTCTGCGTCACCTTAGCGTAGTAGCCGAAATGTGCAGCGGCTGGCGCGACGCGGAGCGTCACAGGAAGCGTTCCCACGCAGAGCGTGGGAACGATCAGCCAGAAAGCACAAAGGGGACCCGAAGGTCCCCTTTAATTTGTCGTTGCGTGCTCTTTTTTTATTATTGAGGGGCGGTCTATTGTTGTTTTTTGGCAACCGTTACCCTTTACTGCTGTTTTGGCGACCCCCATCCGGGGTCAAGAGCAAACGTATTTTTTTGAACGCTGATCCGCTTCTTCGTAAACGATCCAACCAGTGGGTAGCTACCTGAGGTAGTTTTATTTTTCTCTGACCGGTTGCGGGTTTCGGCATGCCGTACCCTGCGAAGCACATCTTCTCCAAAAAAATCTGTTAGCTGCGTCTCTGCCGTGTTGTTTTTGTTATGTCAGAGTCGTTTCGTCTTATTTTTATTAGGTTTGGCGCTTTTTATTTTTGTTATGCAGTAGAGATAGCAGAAGCCGTGCCAACTTTTTAAATTCCTTTAAAATCAAGTAGTTGATTTTTTAGCACGTCATATCTTTCAAAAAACGCGACGGATTCTGTTCCCTCGTTACCCGCTGTGTCGGCGTGCGGTAACACATTGTCACATCCGTGCTACTCAACCGGCGTTACGCGCCTTCGCCACCCGTGAGCCGCTCGCCCGTCCCAGCACCCGGCTGATGTGTTGGCCGGCGTCAATCAAGCGTTCCAGGTCGATACCCGTGTCGATCCCCAGCCCATTGAGCAGGTACACCACATCCTCGGTGGCGACGTTACCGCTCGCGCCCTTGGCATAAGGGCAGCCGCCAAGGCCCGCGATAGAGCTGTCGAATACCTGGATACCTTCCAGCAGGCTGGCGTAGATATTGGCGATCGCCTGGCCGTAGGTGTCATGGAAATGCCCTGCGAGCTTGTCGCGCGGCACCTGTGCACCGACCACCTCGAACAGCCGCCGTGTCGCGCCGGCTGTGCCGGTGCCGATGGTGTCGCCCAGGGACACTTCATAGCAGCCCATGGCATACAGTTCGCGGGCGACCGCCGCGACCTGCTGCGCGGCGATTTCGCCTTCATACGGGCAACCCAACACACACGACACATACCCGCGCACGCTGACCCCATGCTGCCGGGCCGCCGCCATGATCGGTGCAAACCGCTCCAGGCTCTCGCTGATGGAGCAGTTGATATTGCGTTGGGAAAACGCTTCGGACGCCGCCGCAAATACCGCGACTTCCTTGACCCCGGCCGCCAGCGCATCTTCAAAGCCGCGCAGGTTCGGCGCCAGCGCACCGTAGGTCACGCCAGGCTTGCGCTGGATCTGCGCGAACACCTCGGCGGAGCCGGCCATCTGCGGCACCCATTTGGGCGACACGAAACTGCCGACCTCGATATAGCTCAAGCCAGCGCCGCTCAAGGCGTCCACTAACCGCACCTTGTCGGACACGCTGATCGGTTGGGCTTCGTTCTGCAAACCGTCGCGCGGGCCGACTTCCACCAGGCGTACGTGTGAGGGGAGGGACATGACGGTTACCTTCTGATCAATGGCCGGCCTGGCTCATGGTCGTTGCCAGGGCCTGGGTGCAGCGCTCTTCGGCGGTGTCCAGTTCCAGCTTCATCTGTTCGATATCCAGCAACTGTTGCTCGAGCTGCTCGCGGCGTTCAGCGATTTTTGCCAGCATGCTGTTGAGTTGGATATGGTTGCCGCTGGTGGGGTCATAGAGTTCGATCAGCTCACGGCATTCGGCCAGGGAGAAACCGATGCGCTTGCCGCGCAGAATCAGCTTGAGGCTGACCTTGTCCCGCGCCGAGTAGATACGTTCCTGGCCTCGACGCTCCGGGGCCAGCAGGCCTTGTTCCTCATAGAAGCGAATGGCGCGGGTGGTGATATCGAGCTCGCGGGCTAGGTCGGAGATGCTGTAGGTGGTGCTCATGGCGGTGCTCAGGAAGGTCTTGACGCTAAGCTAATGTCAGGTTGACGTGAACGTCAAGGGCCTGCTGCGCAGGCCATCGGGGGCAAGCCCCCTCCCACAAGGGAACTCGGCTACCTCAGGCCTGTTGTTTATCCAGCTTTTTCTCGTGGGCCGTTACCTGCTGGCACAACTCGATCATCTGCTCGCGCATCCAGCGGTTGGCCGGGTCCTGGTCGGTGCTTTCGTGCCAGTACAGGTGGGTTTCCACCGCTGGCACATCATTGACCGGCAGGTTGAACCAGTGCAGTTCATGGCGGCGGGCGAAGCGTTCGGGCACGGTCATGACCATGTCGGTCTGCTGCAATACCTGCGACGCCATCAGGTAGTGCTGGGAGCGCAGGGCGATCTTGCGCTGGATGCCCATCTTGCCCAGGGCCAGGTCGACATGGCCCAGCCCGTTGCGGCGGCTGGAAATATGGATATGGGTCAGGGACAGGTAGTCATCCAGGCTGAATTTGTCCTTGCCTGCCATCGGGTGGCCCTTGCGCATGGCGCATACGTAGCGGTCTTCCATCAACTTGACGTGGCGCACCTGCGGGTCGGTGTTGAGCGGCGCATCCACGGCAAAGTCCAAGCGCCCGGCGGCCAGCTCCTTGGTGGTTTCGCGGCGTTTGGACAAAAAACTCTCGATGACCACCGTCGGCGCCAGGCGACGCAGGCGCTGGAACAGCGCTGGCAGAATGACCGCTTCGGTCAGGTCGGTCATGCTGATGCGGTAGGTCTTGGCCGCCTGTTGCGGATTGAAAATCCGGCTCTCCTGCACTGAAACCCGCAGCAACGACAACGCATTGCGCACCGGGCCGATGATGTTCTGTGCCATCGGCGTGGGCACCATGCCCTGGGCGGTGCGCACGAACAGCGGGTCGTTGAAGGTCTCGCGCAGGCGTGCCAGCGCATTGGACACCGCCGGCTGGGTGATGCCTACAATCTGCCCGGCGCGGGTCAGGTTGGCTTCGGTATAGATCGCGTCGAAGACGATAAAGAGGTTGAGGTCGACCTTGCTCAGATTCATGTCGTTGCACTCTTATTGTTAGGTATTCATACGCCGATCATATATCGGTGATGAATGTTAATACACGCCGAGAATAGGCTAGGTAAATTATCAGCGCTGTTCTAGCATCGATTGCATGACCTAAACAACCTCTCAGAGAAGGGAGCTGCTCATGGATTTCGCCTATTCGCCCAAGGTTCAGGAACTGCGTGAACGCGTCAGCGCATTCATGGACGCTTACGTCTACCCGGCCGAGCCGGTGTTCGAACGCCAGGTCAGCGAAGGCGACCGCTGGCAGCCCACCGCGATCATGGAAGAACTCAAGGCCCGGGCGAAAGCCGAAGGGTTGTGGAACCTGTTCCTGCCGGAATCCGAGCTGGGCGCCGGCCTGAGCAACCTCGAATATGCACCGCTGGCCGAAATCATGGGCCGCTCGCTGTTGGGTCCGGAACCGTTCAACTGCTCCGCCCCCGACACCGGCAACATGGAAGTGCTGGTGCGCTACGCCAATGAAGAGCAGAAACAACGCTGGCTTGAACCGCTGCTGCGCGGTGAGATTCGTTCCGCCTTCGCCATGACCGAACCGGACGTGGCCTCCTCGGACGCCACCAACATGGCCGCCCGCGCCGAACGCCAGGGCGATGAATGGGTGATCAACGGCAAGAAATGGTGGACCTCCGGCGCCTGCGACCCGCGCTGCAAGATCCTGATCTTCATGGGCCTGAGCAACCCGGATGCGCCACGCCACCAACAGCATTCGATGATTCTGGTGCCGGTGGACACTCCCGGCGTAAAAATCCTGCGCCCGCTGCCGGTATTCGGCTACGACGACGCGCCCCACGGCCACGCCGAAGTGCTGTTCGACAACGTGCGCGTGCCTTACGAAAATGTGCTGTTGGGTGAAGGCCGTGGGTTCGAGATTGCCCAGGGCCGCCTTGGCCCTGGGCGTATCCACCACTGCATGCGCTCCATCGGCATGGCTGAGCGCGCGTTGGAATTGATGTGCAAGCGCTCGGTCAGCCGCAGCGCGTTCGGCAAGCCGCTGGCGCGCCTGGGGGGCAATATCGACAAGATCGCCGACTCGCGCATGGAGATTGATATGGCGCGGCTGCTGACCTTGAAAGCGGCGTACATGATGGACACCGTGGGGAATAAAGTCGCCAAAAGCGAAATCGCCCAGATCAAGGTGGTCGCGCCGAACGTGGCGCTGAAGGTGATCGACCGTGCGATCCAGATTCACGGCGGTGCCGGCGTTTCCAACGACTTTCCGCTGGCCTATATGTACGCCATGCAACGCACCCTGCGCCTGGCCGACGGCCCGGACGAAGTGCACCGTGCGGCGATCGGCAAGTTCGAGATTGGCAAGTATGTGCCCAAGGAGCTGATGCGGGGCGGGCAGTAGCACCGCGTCGCCTGCCATCGGGAGCAAGCCCCCTCCCACACTGACCGTGTTCCAACAGGAGAATGCGGTCAAATGTGGGAGGGGGCTTGCCCCCGATGAGGCCAGTTCAGCCACTGAAAATCCTGCAGCCCTCAGTACACCCAAACCTCCACCCGCCGATTCTTGATCCGCCCCTCATCCTCAGTATTTGCCGCCACCGGCATCTGCGCGCCAAACCCGCGAATATCGCGCAGCACCACGCCGCTTTTCACCAGTTCCCTGCGCACCGCCATGGCCCGCAACTTGGACAGCAAGGCCGCCCGCTGCGGATCATTCTTGGCATCGCCAAAGCCCACCAGCGTCACCTGTTTGTGCAGTTTGCCGTGGCTTTGCAGATACGCCACCACCCGCTGCACGTCCTGGCGCGCCTTGTTGTCCAGGCTGGCGCTGCCTTCCTCGAAACGAAAATTCACCGTCAAGCGCTGGGCGTTGCGCGCAATCGCCTGATACGCCTCGGGCATCGAGGCGCGTGGGGCTACGCCAATCGCCTGCACGTGCTGGGCGACAAAGCCGTTGGCCGCCACGATCGCCTGGCCCTGATCGCTTTGAGCAAAGTCCACCAAGGCCTTGGCCCAGGGATTACGCGTCGCCGGCGGCAAATAAAAGTACAGCCGCCGTGACAGCGGGTAATCCTCGGTGGCGATCAGGCTGTTCAGCGCCGGCATCGGTTGCGAGTCGCCATCGACAATCGCCACGGTCTTGGCTTGGCGTACGTAGGGCAGGCCGATAAAACCGATGCCTTGGGGGTCTTGGCTGACCGCATCGGACAGCGCTTCGCTGGACTCGAAACGCTGGGCTGACGCGGCCAGCGGTTTGCCGCGTCGGTTCAGCACCAGCTCCTTGAAGGTGTCATAGGTGCCGGACTGATCGTCCCGCGCGTACAGGTGAATAGCTGCGCCACTGCCGCCGAGCGTTTCCCAGGTGCGGATCTCGCCATTGAAAATCTGCGCCAGTTGCTCGGTGTTGAGGCCGTTCAGCGGGTTGCGTGGATTAAGGATGATCGCCAGGCCATCAATGGCAATCACGTGTTCGGCGGCGGGGCTTTTCAGGTCGCCGAGGGGGGCGAGGTCTAGCCGTTCGCTGTCCTTGATCGGGCGGGACGAGGCGGCCAAGTCGGCGCTGTGGTTTTTCAGCGCGGCAAACCCGGTGCTGGAACCATGGGCGGCGACGTCGACCCTCACGGTCTTGCCCTCACGGGTCTTGCCGGTCACACGCTGTTCATTGGCGCGTTCGGCGGGTTCGCTGTGCACGCCTTGCAAACCCTGCTGCTCCATCAAGCCGCTGACCAATGCCGGGACCAAACCCGCGCCAATGGTGTTGGAGCCCTGGATACGCAATGCCGGGCCTTGATCAGGCAGGGGCAGCGGGGCGGACACCGCGAAGAAAGGGAAAAGGGCCAGCAGTAACAGAGCGCGCAGCATCATGCCGACACCTTCGTCAGCCAAAGGGAGTGCCGGGAGATTAAGTCAGGGGGATTACAGCAATGTGACTGACACGCCATGGGTCAAAATGTGGGAGGGGGCTTGCTCCCGATCGCGGTGTATCAGCTACAGATCAGCTGACTGACACACTGCTATCGGGAGCAAGCCCCCTCCCACATTTGATCTTCACCCGTCTTGATATCAGCTCAGCTCCAACCAGATCGGCGCATGGTCCGACGGTTTTTCCAACGCGCGCAAATCGTAATCCACTCCCGCGTCCTTGAGCCGAGGCACCAGGCCGGTGGACGCCATGATCACGTCGATGCGCAGCCCACGCTTGGGCTCATCCTCAAAGCCACGGCTGCGGTAATCGAACCAGCTGAAGCGGTCGGTCACCTCAGGGTTCAAGTGCCGGAAGCTGTCCACCAGGCCCCAGTTTTTCAGGCGGGCCATCCATTCGCGCTCTTCCGGCAGGAAGCTGCACTTGCCGGTTTTCAGCCAGCGTTTGGCATTGTCGGCGCCGATGCCGATGTCGCAGTCCTGCGGGGAAATATTCACGTCGCCCATCACCACCAGTGCCTGGTCATTGCTGAACTGGCTTTCCAACAGCTGTTGCAGGTCTTCATAGAAGCGCTGCTTGGCCGGGAATTTGGTGGGGTGGTCGCGGCTTTCGCCTTGGGGGAAGTAGCCGTTCATGACAGTGACCGGGTGGCCGTTCTCGTCGGCGAAGGTGCCCCAGATGAAACGGCGCTGGGCGTCTTCTTCATCGCTGGCAAAGCCTTTGTGCAGGCTCAACGCCTCTTTGCGCGAGAGCAGGGCCACGCCGTAATGGCCTTTCTGGCCATGGTAATAAACGTGATAGCCCAGCGCCTGGACTTCGGCCAACGGGAACTGGTCATCGTGGACCTTGGTTTCCTGCAGGCCGATGACATCCGGTTGATGCTTTTCAATCAGCGCCGCCAGCTGATGAGGGCGGGCACGCAGCCCGTTGATATTGAAGGAGACGATTTTCATGGTCGGCAGTCCAGTCTGGCAAAAGGGCGATGCTAGCCGACAAGTCGGACGGGGGCCAGCGTGGCGGTAGGGCGCATGCGCTGCTAATGTCTGGGAACGACTGGCGCTGCGCAGGTTCGTACCCATAAGAACGCCACCTCTTTGAGTGGCGTCCAGGAGATTGACTGTTATGCCTGACACTTCGACGGCCGCTGCCGAAATTCGTGTGCTCAATAGCGGCTATTCCCGCGAAGCGCGTTCCCTGCTGTACCAGGCCTACCGTCACGAACCGACCTTCGCCTACATCTTCGAAGCCGAGCGCTCCGGTTATGAACAGCGGGTGCGCGCCACCGTGCGCGAGCTGGTCAAGCAGCATTTCTTCCAGAAGCTTCCGGCCATTGGCCTGTTCGTCGACGACCGTCTGGTCGGCGTTGCCCTGATCGCCCCGCCGCAACGGCGCCTGGGCATCACCGAGAGCTGGGCCTGGCAAATCCGCATGTGGCTGAGCACCGGGGTACGCGGCACGCGGCGTTACCTTGAATACCATCAGGCCGTCATGGCGTGCCTGCCCAGCGAGTCGGTGCATGTGTTGCCATTGCTGGGCATTCACCCGCAGTTGCAGGGCCACCACTACGGCGAACAATTGCTGGAGGCGGTCCACAACTGGTGCGCCGAAGACCCGCACTCATCGGGCGTGGTGCTCGACACGGGCAATTCCCGTTACCTGGATTTCTACAAGCGCCAGGGCTATGAAGAAATCGGTGAAATTGCCGTAGGGCCTGTGCTGGAACATGTGTTTTTCCATCCCAACCCCCAGACGTTACATGCTGCAACGGCTTGAGACAGAATTATTCAGACAAATCCGGGTTCAAAGTTCCTCTCTCGCTCGTGTAGCATCCGCGCCTATGAAAGTTCCAGGAAGATTTACCAGCGGCTTGATGTTGCTGTTCACGAGCTGCGGCGCATGGGCGCAAAGCGAATTGGACGTGCGGATCAAGCCCTCTAACGACGCACTGAAAGCCAACATCGAAGGCTACATCGGCGGGGTGGGCGATCGTGATGAAGAAGCGCTGCTGCGGTTCAGCCGTGGCGCCGAGGAGCAGGCGCGCAAAGCGGCCCAGGCCCTGGGCTTCTATCAGCCACAGATCGCCAGCGATGTGCAGGGCGGCAAGAACCCGCGCCTGATCCTCACCATCGACCCCGGCGAGCCCGTGCATTTGCGCAACGTCACCCTGCGGGTCGACGGCCCGGCGGCGAACCTCAAGGCGTTTCGCGTGCCTGCCAGTGACGATCTCAAGCCCGGGGCGGTGCTCAACCACGGCCATTACGATGATGCCAAGCGTCTGATCCAGAACCAGGCATCGCGCTACGGCTTTTTCAGCGGGCGCTTTACGCGTCAGACACTCTCCGTCGATCCCCAGGCGGGCGTCGCCGATATCGAGTTGGTTTACGACAGCGGCCCACGCTACAGCATGGGCAAGGTCAGCTTTAGCGGCGACACTCCATTCGATGAAGAACTGCTGCAACGCATGGTGCCCTTTGAAAGTGGCACCCCTTACGACTCCGAACTGATCGCCGAACTCAACCAGAACCTGCAAGGCAGTGGCTTCTTCGACAGCGTGCGCGTGGACGCCAGCCCCACGGCCTCGACCAATGACGTGATTCCGGTGGCCGTGCAACTGGACACGCGCAAGCCACGCACGATGGGCCTGGGCCTGGGTTTTTCGACGGACGTCGGCCCGCGCGGCAAGGCCAACTGGACGCGCCACTGGGTCAATCCCCAGGGCCACAGTTATGGCTGGGAGGCCGAGCTTTCGGCACCACGGCAGAACGTCGGCCTGTGGTATGACGTCCCGCTCGACCCACCGCTCACCGACAAACTGCGCTTCGCCGGCGGTTACCAGAATGAAGAGCTGGCCAACACCGACACCTTGAGCAAGCTGCTCACCGTCGGGCCCGAATGGCACAGTAAATTGCCCAGCGGCTGGACGCGGGTTATCTCGCTCAAATACCAGCGTGAAGAATACCGCCTGGGCAATGACTCGGGCCTGAGCAACCTGGTGATGCCGGGGATCAGCTACTCCTACCTGCGCAGCGACAACCGCATCGATCCGCACAACGGTTATCGCCTGATGTTCGACAGCAAGGTCGCCAAGGAAGGGCTCGGTTCCGACACCAATCTGCTGTACGGCACGGCCACGATCAAGGGCTTGACCACCTTGTGGGATAACCACCGGTTCCTGGGCCGCGCGCAAGTGGGTGGCAGTGCCACCAACGGCTACAAGTCGGTACCGCCGTCGCTGCGCTTCTTTGCCGGTGGCGACCAGAGCGTGCGCGGCTATGAATACCAGACCCTGTCACCGGAGAACGATCGCGGTGACCGCATCGGCGGCCGCTACATGGTGGCGCTGAGTGCCGAGTACCAATATTCCATCGCCGACAAATGGCGGATCGCGACCTTTATCGACCAGGGCAACTCGTTCAATACCCTGGAAATGCCCAGCCTGAAAACCGGTGTCGGTGTGGGCGTGCGCTGGGTCTCGCCGGTTGGCCCGATCCGCCTCGACCTGGCCCATGCCCTGGAAGACCCGGGCGGCATTCGATTGCACTTTTCCATGGGGCCTGAGCTGTGATGCGTGGTTTGAAAATAGCGGGGCTGGTCCTGATGGCCATCCTCGCGGTGGCGGTGTTGGCGCTGTGGTCGGTATTGGGAACCCAGGCGGGCAGTCGCTGGGCACTGGGCCAGGTGCCGGGTTTGAGCCTGGAAAACTTCCAGGGGCGTCTGGGCGGACAGTGGAGCGCCGATCACCTGCTATGGCAGCAAGACAGCAGCCGCGTCGAGCTTGATGCGCCCAAGTTCGATTGGTCGCCGGGGTGCCTGTTGCGTATGACCCTGTGTATTGATCGCCTGGATGTGGAGCGGGTCAGCCTGCAATTTCCCCCCAGCGCCGAAGCGAGCAGCAGCGGGCCCATCGCGTTGCCCGACCTGAAACTGCCGCTGGCCATCCAGCTGGGCGACGTTCGCGTCGGTAGCCTGTTGTTCAACGGCAGCGAAGAACTCAAGGGCCTGCAACTGGCGGCGCACTGGACCTCCGCGGGTATGCAGATCGACGCCGTGCACCTGCAACGCGACGGCCTGGTGCTGGACCTCGCCGGCCTGCTGCAACCCGTCGGCGACTGGCCTTTGACGGCCAGCGGTAATCTCAGCCTGCCTTACGCCCCGGGCGGCGCACCGTGGACGGTGGCCCTCAAGGTCGATGGCGACTTGCTCAAGACCCTCAAGCTCGACGCCGACAGCAGCGGCTACCTGCCGGCCAAGCTCAGTGGCGAGTTGCAGCCGCTGGTGGACAATCTGCCGGCGCAATTGCGCATCACCGCAGACGCCTTCAAACCCAGCGCCGACCTGCCCGACACCTTGCAACTCAATCAATTGGACCTGAGCGCCAAGGGCGACCTGAAAAACGGTTACCAATTGCTGGGCAAAGCGCTGCTACCGGCGGAAAAAGGCCCGGTGGACCTGCTGCTGCAAGGCAAGGTCGACGCCAAGGGCGCACAGATCGCCGGTCTGGACCTGACGGCCGGCGACCAGCAAAGCCTCAAGCTCAGCGCCAACCTGGACTGGCAACAAGGCTTCAGCGCCGACGCCAAGGTCGCCTGGCTGGACTTCCCCTGGCATCGCCTGTATCCGCTGATCGACGAACCGCAGGTGACCTTGCGCACCTTCAACGGTGAAGTTTCCTATAAAGACGGCAACTACCTGGGCAACCTCAAGGCCGATCTCGACGGCCCGGCGGGCAAGTTCAATGTGGTCACACCGTTCAGTGGCGACCTCAAGCAAATTTTTCTGCCCGAGCTGAAGCTGACGGCCGGCCAGGGCAAGGCCGAAGGGCGTTTGAGCGTACAGTTCGCAGACGGCATCGCCTGGGACACCGCGTTGGATTTGACCGCGTTGAACCCGGCCTATTGGGTCGCCGAATTGCCCGGCACCCTGGCCGGGCCGCTGCGCAGCAAAGGCGAATTCAACAACGAGCAACTCAAGCTCAACGCCGACCTTGACCTCAAGGGCCGTCTGCGCGGGCAAACCGCCGTGCTGGCCGCTAAGGCCGAAGGCGCGGGCGAACAATGGACCCTCGCCAACCTGGACATCCGTCTGGGCGACAACCGTATCAGCGGCAGTGGCAGCCTGCAGCAGCGCCTGGCCGGGCAGATCGACATCAAGCTGGCCCGCCTGGCCCAGCTCTGGCCGCAACTGCGTGGGCAGATCAACGGCCGCGTCGATGTCACCGGCACTCTGAAGGCGCCGCAGGGCAAACTCGATCTCAAGGGCCAGCAACTGGCATTGGCCGACAACCGCCTGCAAAACCTCAGCCTCGACGCGACACTGGACAGCGCCCAGCGCGCCAGGATCGACCTCAAGGGCAGCGGCATCCAGAGCGGCGAGACCCAAGTTGGTACCCTCACCGCCAGCGCCCAGGGTGATATCAAGAGCCAGAAAGTCCAGCTGGACCTGGCCGGTCCTTTGCTCAAGCTGGCCCTGGCCCTGGACGGCAACCTCGATAAAGGCAACTGGCGCGGGCGCCTGGCCAGCGGCGACGTGCAAGCGGGTGGCCAGGACTGGAGGCTGCAAGCCCCGGCGAAAATCGAGCGCCTGGCCGATGGCAAGCTGACCTTTGCCGCCCATTGCTGGGTGTCCGGTGGCGCCAGCCTGTGCGGCGAAGACCAGCGCCTGATGCCCGAGCCGAAGCTGCGGTACCACCTCAAGCAATTCCCCCTCGACAGCCTCGCGGGCTTTTTGCCCAAAGACTTCGCCTGGCAGGGCAGGCTCAATGCCGACGTGCAGCTCGATCTGCCGGCCAGCGGCCCCAAAGGCGTGGTGTCGGTGGACGCCGGTGGCGGCACCCTGCGCGTCAAGGACAAGAATCAGTGGTTGGATTTCCCGTACGACACCCTCAAGCTGGAAACCACCCTCAACCCCAAGCGTATCGACACCCAGTTGAACTTCCGTGGCGGCAAGCTCGGCGAGTTGCTGTTGCAGGCGCAGATCAACCCGTTGCCGGCCAACAAGCCGATCACCGGCACTTTCAGCCTCACCGGGCTGGACCTGGCGGTGGCTCGGCCTTTCGTGCCGATGGTGGAAAAACTCAGCGGCAAGCTCAATGGCAACGGGCGGATTTCCGGCGGCCTGCTCGCACCCCAGGTCAACGGCAGCGTGAATCTGGTCGATGGCGAAATCTCCGGGCCTGAACTGCCGGTGAGCCTGGAAGGCCTGAACGTGCAGGCGCTGATTGCCGGCGAAAGCGTGCAGCTCAATGGCGCCTGGCGCAGCGGCAAGGCCGGGCAGGGCAGCCTCAAGGGCCAGATCGACTGGGGCCGCGCCCTGGTGGTGGACCTGAGCCTCAAGGGTTCGCAACTGCCGGTGACGGTCGAGCCCTATGCCGTATTGGAAGTGGCGCCCGACCTGAAGATCAGCCTCAAGGACGACAAGCTGGCGATTGCCGGCAAGGTGCACATCCCGCGCGGCGATATCACCGTGCGCGAGCTGCCGCCGTCGACGGTCAAGGTGTCCGATGACACGGTGATCGTCGGCAGCCAGACCGAAGAGGGCAAGCCGCCGATGGCGATGGCCATGGATATCGACGTGGAAGTGGGCGAAGACCAACTCAACTTCGCCGGCTTCGGCCTCACCGCCAAAGTGCAAGGCCACGTGCATATTGGCGACAACATGGACACCCGTGGCGAACTGTGGCTCAACGATGGCCGTTACCGGGCCTACGGCCAGCGCCTGAATGTGCGCCGTGCGCGCCTATTGTTCGCCGGGCCGTTGGATCAGCCGTTCCTGGATATCGAGGCGGTACGCGTGACCACCGAGTCTTCCCGCACGGTCACCGCCGGCATTCGGTTGAGCGGCAGTGCCGAGCAGCCGACCACGCAGATCTTCTCCGAGCCCGCCATGGCCCAGGAGGACGCGTTGTCCTACCTGGTGCTGGGGCGTTCGCGCACCAACAACGGTGAAGACAACAACATGCTCGCCGAAGCCGCCCTGGGCCTGGGCCTAATGGGCAGCGCCGGGGTGACCTCAGACATCGCCACCAAGTTGGGTATCCAGGATTTCGACCTGGATACCCAAGGCAGCGGCAACAGCACGGCGGTGGTGGCCAGCGGCAAGATCAACGAAAAACTCAGCCTGCGTTACGGGGTTGGGGTGTTCGAACCGGCCAACACCATCGCGTTGCGCTACCTGCTGAGCAAGAAGGTGTACCTGGAAGTGGCCACCGGCGTGGCCAGTTCGCTGGACATCTTCTACAAGCGCGATTTCTAAGCATCACGCGGTCAAAAAATGTGGGAGGGGGCTTGCCCCCGATAGCAGCGTGTCAGTCAGCTATCTGTACCTGACCCACCGCTATCGGGAGCAAGCCCCCTCCCACATTGGCATGTATTTCACTCAAGTTTTCATGTGATTACCAAGCAACCTAACTATTCCATTTGACATTCGCTGCCTAAGCAGTAATATCTCGTCACACATTCACTGCCTAGGCAGTAATAAGGTGACTTCCGATGCCGCATTTCACCCCTGAAAACTTCCACAACTGCCATCTCGGGCTGTTGCTGGGCCGCGCTGCGATCCTCAAGGACCGCATCATCGACACCCATATGGAACCCCACGGCATTACCGCCGCGCAGTTCAAGGTGTTGATCATCATGGCCCAGTTCGGTGTCGACACACCGGCCGAGCTGTGTCGCAACCTGTCCCTGGACAGCGGCTCGATGACGCGCATGCTCGACCGGCTGGAGCAGAAAAAGCTGCTCAGTCGCAAGCGTTCCGACCTGGACCGCCGCCAGGTGCAGTTGGTGCTCACCGCCGACGGCCAGCGTCTGGCAGACATGCTGCCGCAGATCGGTGCCCAGGCCCTTAACCAACTGGCCGGTGTGCTTGAGGCGGGCGAGCTGGAAACCTTGGAGCGGATCCTCAAGAAAATTCTGATAGCTGCGGGTGATCCCATCACCCTTCAGCGGGTAGGACAATGATGAACACACGCGCATTCAGCCTGGTGCTGATGGCGATGACGTTGGCCGGTTGTGCCAACTACAGCGGCCTTGACACCCAGGGCAAACGCCTCGACGCCAATAGCTTGCACACCGGCAAATCCCTGAGCGGTGTGAGCCTGTCCAGCGCCGCCTGGCCGGCCGCCGACTGGTGGAAAAGCCTCGGCGACCCACAGCTCGACGGCCTGATCCAGGAAGCCCTGCAACACAGCCCCGATATGCAGGTCGCCAGTGCCCGTGCGCACCAGGCCGAAGCTGCGGCCTATGCCGCCAACGCCGCGCGCATGCCCACCGTGGATGCCAGCGTCGGTGTCAGCCGTTCGCGGCTGGCCAAGGACCAGGACCCGCGCGGGGAGGGCGATGCCTATTCGACGGTGCGCAACATCGGCGCCAGCTTCAATTACAACTTCGACCTGTGGGGCGGCCAGCGCGCCGCCTGGGAAGCCGCCTTGGGGCAGGCCCGCGCCGCCGAAGTCGACCAGCAGGCCGCGCGCCTGACCCTGGCCGCCAATGTGGCCAAGGCCTACAGCGATCTGGGCCAGGCGCATATCGTGCGTGACCTGGCTGCCGACGACCTTAAGCGCACCCGCCAGATGCTCGACCTGAGCAAGCGCCGCCTGAGTTCCGGCATCGACAGCGAATACCAATACCAGCAAACCGAAAGCCTGGAAGCCAGCTCCCAGTCGCAGTTGATCGATGCGGAAAAACAACTGCAAAGCGCCAAGATCGCCCTGGCTGTGCTGCTCGGTAAAGGCCCGGACCGTGGCAACGAACTGGCGCGCCCGAATGTACTGAAACCCACGGCGGTCGCCGTGCCGTCGGTGTTGCCCGCCGAGCTGCTCGGCCGGCGCCCGGACCTGGTCGCCGCGCGCTGGCGGGTGGAAGCTGCGAGCAAGGACATCGCCGCCAGCAAGACCCGTTTCTACCCCAACCTCAACCTGAGCGCGAGCGCCGGCGCCGAATCGTTGCTGGGCGACGCCATGTTCGGTTCGGCCAGCCGCTTCTTCAATATCGCGCCGACGATTTCGCTGCCGATCTTCGACGGTGGCCGCCTGCGCGCCGACCTCGACGCCCGCGACGCCGATTACGACCTGGCCGTGGCCCAGTACAACAAAACCCTGGTGCAAGCCTTGGGTGACATCGGCAGCACCTTGTCGCAACTGCGCGACACCGGGCGGCAGATCCAGGCGCAGCAACACGCCGCCGATATCGCCCAGCAGTCTTATGACACCGGGGTGCAACGCTACAGCTCCGGCATCGGTAATTATCTGGATGTGCTCAGCATCGAGCAGCAATTGCTGCAGGCCCAGCGTCAGTTGGCGTCCTTGAATGCTGCGCAGATCGATCTGTCGATTCAATTGATGCAGGCCCTGGGTGGCGGGTTCAACGCCAGCAACGTGGCCGCGCCCACCCCAGCCAACCGCACGGAATAATTTGAGGTATTTGTCATGGCCACTGCCGACAGCAACACCGCACCCGAACAAACCAAAGACAACAACCCGCGCAAACGCAAAGTCATGCTGATCGGCCTGGCGCTGATCGTCATCCTCGGTGTCGTCGGCGTCTGGGCCTGGCACGAGTTCTACGGGCGCTTCAACGAAAGCACCGATGACGCTTATGTGAATGGCAACGTGGTGGAAATCACCCCGCTGGTCACCGGCACCGTGGTCAGCATTGGCGCCGACGATGGCGACCTGGTCCACGAAGGCCAGGTGTTGGTCAACTTCGACCCCAACGACGCCGCCGTCGGCCTGCAAAGTGCCCAGGCCAACCTGGCCCGTACCGTGCGCCAGGTTCGCGGTTTGTACAGCAACGTCGATGGGATGAAAGCCCAGGTCAACGCGCAGAAAGCGGACGTGCAGACCGCCCAGGACAACTACAACCGGCGTAAGACCCTGGCCCAGGGCGGAGCGATCTCCCAGGAGGAGCTGTCCCACGCCCGTGACAGCCTGACCGCCGCCAAAAACGCCTTAACCAACCTTGAGCAGCAACTCAAAACCAGTAATGCCCTGGTGGATGACACGGTGATTTCGTCCCACCCGGATGTGCAGGCGGCCGCCGCGCAACTGCGCCAGGCTTACCTGGCCAACGCGCGCAGCACCTTGATCGCCCCGGTCACAGGCTATGTGGCCAAGCGCACCGTGCAACTGGGCCAGCGCGTGCAACCGGGTACCGCGCTGATGGCGGTGATTCCGCTGGACCAGCTGTGGATCGATGCCAACTTCAAGGAAACCCAGCTGCGTGATATGCGCATCGGCCAGCCGGTGGATATCGAATCGGACATTTACGGCAGCGATGTGAAGTACAGCGGCACCGTCGACAGCCTGGGCGCCGGCACTGGCAGCGCGTTTGCCTTGCTGCCCGCGCAGAACGCCACCGGCAACTGGATCAAGATCGTGCAGCGGGTGCCGGTGCGCATCCATATCAACGCCGAAGAGCTGGCCAAGCACCCGTTGCGGGTCGGCTTGAGTACTGTGGTCAACGTGGACCTGCATGACCAGAGCGGCCCGGTGCTGGCGCAACAGGCGCCGCAGAAGGCCTCGTTCACCACCAACGTGTATGACCGCCAATTGGCCGAAGCCGATGCCATGATCAACCAGTTGATCCATGACAACAGCGTCGCCGCTCCCAAGGCTGCGCAACGCTGATGAGCAATAACGCCTCGTTCACGCCACCCAGTCTGGTGATGGCCACTATCGGGCTGTCGCTGGCGACCTTCATGCAGGTGCTCGACACCACTATCGCCAACGTGGCGTTGCCGACCATTTCCGGCAACCTGGGCGTGAGTTCGGAGCAGGGCACCTGGGTCATTACCTCGTTTGCGGTGAGCAACGCCATTGCCTTACCGCTCACCGGTTGGTTGAGCCGGCGCTTCGGCGAGGTGAAGCTGTTTCTGTGGGCGACCCTGCTATTCGTGCTGGCGTCGTTCCTGTGCGGTATTTCCACCTCGATGCCCGAATTGATCGGCTTTCGCGTGCTGCAGGGCCTGGTTGCCGGGCCGTTGTACCCGATGACGCAAACCTTGCTGATCGCGGTGTACCCGCCGGCCAAGCGCGGCATGGCTCTGGCACTATTGGCGATGGTCACGGTGGTGGCGCCGATTGCCGGGCCGATCCTCGGCGGCTGGATCACCGACAGCTACAGTTGGCCATGGATCTTCTTCATCAACGTGCCCATCGGCATCTTTGCGGTGATGGTGGTGCGTGCGCAGCTCAAGAAACGCCCGGTGCAGACCAGCCACCAACCGATGGATTACGTCGGGCTGCTCAGCCTGATCGTCGGGGTCGGCGCCTTGCAGATCATCCTCGACAAGGGCAATGACCTGGATTGGTTCGAGTCCAACTTCATCATCATCGGTGCGGCCATTTCGGTGATCGCCCTGGCGGTGTTCATCATCTGGGAAATGACCGACAAGCACCCGGTGGTCAACCTGCGCTTGTTTGCCTACCGCAACTTCCGTATCGGCACCATTGTGTTGGTCGGCGGCTATGCGGGTTTCTTCGGCATCAACCTGATCCTGCCGCAATGGCTGCAGACCCAGATGGGCTACACCGCCACCTGGGCCGGCTTGGCGGTGGCGCCGATCGGTATTCTGCCGGTGCTGATGTCGCCGTTCGTGGGCAAGTACGCGCACAAGTTCGACCTGCGCCTGCTGGCGGGGCTGTCATTCCTGGCGATGGGCTTGAGCTGTTTCATGCGTGCGAGCTTCACCAACGAGGTGGATTTCCAGCACATCGCCCTGGTGCAGTTGTTCATGGGTATCGGCGTGGCGCTGTTCTTCATGCCGACCTTGAGCATCCTGATGTCCGACCTGCCGCCGCAGCAGATTGCCGACGGCGCCGGTCTGGCGACCTTCCTGCGGACCCTGGGCGGCAGCTTCGCGGCGTCGCTCACCACCTGGATCTGGATTCGCCGCGCCGACCAGCACCATGCCTACATGAGCGAGAACATGACCGTCTATGACTCGACCACGCGCGATGCCGTGCAGGCGCTGGGTGGGGCAGGGCACAAGGCCTATGCGCAACTGGACCAGATTCTCACCAGCCAGGCGTACATGATGTCTACCGTGGATTACTTCACGTTGATGGGGTGGGTCTTCGTGGGGTTGATGCTGTTGGTGTGGCTGGCCAAACCGCCATTTGGCGCCAAGGCCGGGCCAGAGGCGTCCGGGCACTGACCTTCAAGAGTGAAATGCAATCAAATGTGGGAGGGGGCTTGCTCCCGATTGCGGTGGGTCAGTTACAGATTGGCTGACTGACTCACTGCTATCGGGAGCAAGCCCCCTCCCACAGTTTGATCTCTGTTCACATGGGATCAGTGGTGTTTGAGGATCATGCGCCAGGCAATGCCAACTGCGGATTGACGAAGTCAAACGCCGCCAGTTGAAAGCCTTGCTCATCCACCTGCAACGCCCAACCTTGCTTGTCCCAATCCCCCAGCACAATGCGCTTGGCCGCCTGCTCACCAATCTGCAGTTTATGGATGGCAGGGCGGTGGGTGTGGCCGTGAACTAGGGTGCGCACGCCAAAGTGTTGCATGACCCGTGGCACTTCTTCCGGCGTGACGTCGACAATGTCGTTGGCCTTCATCCGTACCTGGGCACTGCTTTCACTGCGCAGCTTGCGTGCCAGCCGGTGGCGGGTACGCAGGGGCAGGTGGCGCAGGATGAACAGCACCATCGGGTTGCGCAGAATGCGCCGCAGCTTCATATAGCCGAGGTCGCGGGTGCAGAGGCTATCGCCGTGCATCAGCAGCACGGGTTCGCCGGCGAGCTGCACGACACTCGGGTCCTTGAGCAGCGTTGCGCCTGCTGCTTTGCAGAACGCCTTGCCGATCAGGAAATCGCGGTTGCCGTGCATGATGAAAATCGGGGTGCCGCTGTCGCTCAGTTCGCGCAGTGCGGCGCAGATCGAGCGCTGGAACGGTGTCATCCCATCGTCGCCAATCCAGGCTTCGAAGAAGTCGCCCAGAATGTACAACGCCTGGGCGCCACGGGCGCGGCCGTGGAGCAGATCCAGAAACGCCCGGGTGATGTCCGGGCGCTCCTCTTCCAGATGCAAATCTGAAATCAGCAATATCACGCTTCGATGATCTCGGCTTTCTCGACGATCACGTCTTCGGCTGGAACGTCCTGGTGGCCGGCCTTGGAAGTGGTGGACACGCCTTTGATCTTGTCGACAACGTCGGTGCCTGCGGTGACTTTACCGAACACCGCGTAACCCCAACCCTGCACGTTCTTGCCGCTGTGGTTGAGGAAGGCGTTGTCGGCCACGTTGATGAAGAACTGCGCGGAGGCCGAATGCGGCTCCATGGTACGGGCCATGGCGACGGTGTACTTGTCGTTGGAAAGGCCGTTGTCCGCTTCGTTCTGGATGCTTGGGCGCTTGTCTTTCTTCTCTTTCATGCCGGGCTCGAAACCGCCGCCCTGGATCATGAAGTTGCCGATGACACGGTGGAAAACGGTGTTTTCGTAGTGGCCGGCTTTGACGTACTCGATGAAGTTGGCGACGGTGATCGGCGCTTTCTCGGCGTTCAGCTCGATGACGATGTCACCGTGGTTGGTGGTCAGTTTGACTTGAGTCATGTTCACTACTCTTTTCAGGGAATTCGTGGGGTTGGGCGAATAAACGCTTTACCTGCCTGGCTAAACGGCGGCCAAGTCGCGCAGTTTAGCGTGCCCTGCAGGAATTTCGAGGTGGTTTTTTACCGCCAAGGCAATTAAACCAGCAGTTTTTGACCGCGCTCTGTCAGGCGGTTGACAGGTTCGGCTATGATAAGCCCTTTGTTTTATCTGGCCTCACCCGGCCACGAACCTGTCTGTTCAAGGATCCTATGAGCAAGCCCACTGTCGACCCTACCTCGAATTCCAAGGCCGGACCTGCCGTCCCGGTCAATTTCCTGCGCCCGATCATCCAGGCGGACCTGGATTCGGGCAAGCACACGCAGATCGTCACCCGTTTCCCGCCAGAGCCCAACGGCTACCTGCACATCGGTCACGCCAAGTCGATCTGTGTGAACTTCGGCCTGGCCCAGGAATTCGGCGGCGTCACGCACCTGCGTTTCGACGACACCAACCCGGCCAAGGAAGACCAGGAATACATCGACGCCATCGAAAGCGACGTGAAGTGGCTGGGTTTCCAATGGTCTGGTGAAGTGCGCTATGCCTCGCAATATTTCGACCAGTTGCACGACTGGGCCGTCGAGCTGATCAAGGCCGGCAAGGCCTACGTCGACGACCTGAGCCCGGAACAGGCCAAGGAATACCGCGGCACCCTGACCGAGCCGGGCAAGAACAGCCCGTTCCGCGACCGTTCGGTAGAAGAGAACCTCGACTGGTTTGCCCGCATGCGTGCGGGTGAGTTCCCGGACGGCGCCCGCGTGCTGCGCGCCAAGATCGACATGGCCTCGCCGAACATGAACCTGCGCGACCCGATCATGTACCGCATCCGCCATGCCCACCACCACCAGACCGGTGACAAGTGGTGCATCTACCCCAACTATGACTTCACCCACGGTCAGTCGGACGCCATCGAAGGCATCACTCACTCCATCTGCACCCTGGAGTTCGAAAGCCACCGTCCGCTGTACGAATGGTTCCTGAGCAACCTGCCGGTGCCGGCACAGCCGCGCCAGTACGAGTTCAGCCGCTTGAACCTGAACTACACCATCACCAGCAAGCGCAAGCTCAAGCAGTTGGTGGATGAAAAGCACGTGTTCGGCTGGGACGACCCGCGCATGTCGACGTTGTCGGGCTTCCGCCGTCGCGGCTACACCCCGGCGTCGATCCGCAATTTCTGCGAGATGGTCGGCACCAACCGTTCCGACGGCGTGGTCGACTTCGGCATGCTCGAATTCAGCATCCGCCAGGACCTCGACGCCAATGCCCCGCGTGCCATGTGCGTGTTGCGTCCGTTGAAGGTCGTGATCACCAACTATCCGCAAGACCAGGTCGAAAACCTCGAGCTGCCGCGTCATCCGCAGAAAGAAGAGCTGGGCGTGCGCAAGTTGCCATTCGCGCGTGAAATCTACATCGACCGCGATGACTTCATGGAAGAGCCGCCAAAGGGCTACAAACGCCTGGAACCCAATGGCGAAGTGCGCCTGCGTGGCAGCTACGTGATCCGTGCCGATGAGGCCATCAAGGACGCCGATGGCAACATCGTCGAACTGCGCTGCTCTTACGACCCGGACACCCTGGGCAAGAACCCCGAAGGCCGCAAGGTCAAGGGCGTGGTCCACTGGGTCCCGGCCGCTGCCAGCATCGAGTGCGAAGTGCGCCTGTACGATCGGCTGTTCCGCTCGCCGAATCCTGAGAAAGCCGAAGACAGCGCAAGCTTCCTCGACAACATCAACCCAGATTCGCTGCAAGTTCTCACGGGTTGTCGTGCCGAGCCATCGCTTGGCGACGCACAGCCGGAAGATCGGTTCCAGTTCGAGCGCGAAGGTTACTTCTGCGCGGATATCAAGGACTCCAAACCTGGTCATCCGGTATTCAACCGTACCGTGACCTTGCGTGATTCGTGGGGCCAGTGATTCTCTAAGGAAGCCGTTGTGCTAACGATCTACAACACACTCAGCAAGACCAAAGAAGTCTTCAAGCCGCTGGATGGCAACAAGGTGCGCATGTACGTGTGCGGCATGACCGTGTACGACTACTGCCATATCGGCCATGGTCGCAGCATGGTTGCCTTCGACCTGGTGACCCGCTGGTTGCGTTTCAGCGGCTACGACTTGACCTATGTGCGCAACATCACCGACATCGACGACAAGATCATCAACCGCGCCAATGAAAACGGCGAGGCGTTCGACGCGCTGACCGAGCGCATGATCGCCGCCATGCATGAGGACGAGGCGCGCCTCAATATCCTCAAGCCGGACATGGAACCGCGCGCCACGGACCACATCCCTGGCATGCACGCGATGATCCAGACCCTGATCGACAAGGGTTACGCCTACGCCCCGGGCAACGGCGACGTGTACTACCGCGTGGTCAAGTTCATGGGCTACGGCAAGCTGTCGCGCAAGAAAATCGAAGACCTGCGCATCGGCGCGCGCATCGAAGTCGACGAGGCCAAGCAGGACCCGCTCGACTTCGTGCTGTGGAAAGCCACCAAGCCTGGCGAGCCGAGCTGGGAGTCGCCGTGGGGCGCCGGGCGTCCGGGCTGGCACATCGAATGCTCGGTGATGTCCACCTGCTGCCTGGGCGAGACCTTCGACATTCATGGCGGCGGCAGCGACCTGGAGTTCCCGCACCACGAAAACGAAATCGCCCAGAGCGAAGCGGCCACCGGCAAGACTTACGCCAATGCCTGGATGCACTGCGGCATGATCCGCATCAATGGCGAGAAGATGTCCAAGTCCTTGAACAACTTCTTCACCATCCGCGACGTGCTGGAGAAGTACCACCCGGAGGTTGTGCGTTATTTGTTGGTGTCCAGCCACTACCGCAGCGCCATCAACTACTCGGAAGACAACCTCAAGGACGCCAAGGGCGCCCTGGAGCGGTTCTACCATGCGTTGAAAGGCCTGCCTGCCGTGGCCCCCGCCGGCGGCGAAGCGTTTGTGGCACGGTTTACCGAAGTCATGAACGACGACTTCGGCACGCCGGAAGCCTGCGCGGTGCTGTTTGAAATGGTGCGTGAGATCAACCGTTTGCGTGAGACTGATCTCGACGCGGCGGCGGGTCTGGCAGCGCGCCTGAAAGAGCTGGCCAGCGTGCTGGGCGTATTGCAGATGGAAGCCGATGACTTCCTGCAAGCCGGCGCCGAAGGGCGTGTGGACGCAGCTGAAGTCGACGCGCTGATCCAGGCGCGTTTGGCGGCTCGTACCAATAAGGATTGGGCGGAGTCCGACCGTATCCGTGACCAACTGACTGCGATGGGTGTGGTGTTGGAAGACGGGAAGGGCGGGACGACCTGGCGGTTGGCTGACTGAGCGTTGGTTACTGCACGCTGAATGAAAAACGCCCCGACTGGTTCGGGGCGATCGTTCCCAAGCTCCGCGTGGGAATGCATTCCGTGATGCTCTGCGTCACCCGTACGCATAGCGGGACGCGGAGCGCCCCAGGCGGCATTCCCACGCAGAGCGTGGGAACGATCAACTCACCCGATCCAGCGTGTGAGCAGGCGTTGATGCCTGGGCCGGCCTCATACTTACTTTGCAGTAAGCCCATTACCTTTTCGTGCGTTCTTGTGGCGAGTCGCGCCAGTTTTCTATGCTGGAGTCCTATCCAATCTTCAGGAATACCCACCATGACCCTCGCGCTTGCCCCAGCCATCGCCCTTTACTTCGCCGCAGACGCCGCCAAAACAGGCGATTTCAGCGAATGTTTCACCGCCGACGCGGTGGTGAAGGATGAGGGCCATACCTATATCGGGTTGCCAGCGATCCAGGCCTGGAAGGACGGCACCTCCGACAAGTACACCTACACCAGCGAACCCTTCGCCTGTGAAGTACAGGGCGATAAAACCGTGGTCACCAGCCATCTGGTCGACGATTTTCCTGGAAGCCCGCTGGACTTGCGGTATGTCTTCGGCCTGGAAGGCGGCAGGATCGCTGCATTGGAGATTCTGGTATGAGTTCGACCGCCGCGGGCTGCGTGGTCGCTACAAACAGCGGCACCAAGTCCGTGATCGACGGCGGGACCACGCCTACGGTCTAGCTCGCGGGTTTGGCGGCCTGCCATTTGAGCAGCCCGTCCAGCACCGGGCACAGGCTCTGGCCCCATTCGGTCATGCGGTATTCGACCGATTCCTGGAGGGTGGCGAAAATGGGCGGCACGAATACGGTCCATCGCTTGGCATCGATCGCACATTTTTAGCTCAGGCATAAAAAAACGCCCGCTACCTGGGTGCGGGCGTTGTGCGCTCGAAGTTTAACCGGGCGGCGAAACGCGGTCGATGGATTTGGCGACCGCCGAAGGGTGTGCAGCCATTTTTAAGTAACACCCTAAACACTGTCGGAACCGACTGGCGGTCAAAATGTTGACTTTCGCTTTGATTATAGTCTTGCCGAATTCACCCTAGGTTTCAGAGTTTCCTTACAGTCTCCCCTCAAGCAGGGCAGGTAATGTTTTGTTTATTACTTGTCGTTGTAAGAAGGGAAACTATATGCAAATGCTTACAGAGACCAGGGACGCGGGTTCAGGCTTGCCGCCACATGGCGGTAAATTGATCGTCGGCCTCGCGAGTACGTCAGAGCAACTGCGAGAAGTACAAGCCCTTCGTTATAAAGTGTTCAATGAAACTTTCCAGGCGACGGCACTTAAGAACGCGCAAGGTTTGAATGTCGACGAGTTTGATGACTATTGCGACCATCTGATTGTGCGCGATACCGCAACGGACTGCGTGGTCGGTACTTATCGTGTAATGAGTCCGACGGCGGCCCGGCACTTGGGGCACTACTACTCGGAGAATGAATTCGACCTGAGCCGTCTGGATCATTTGCGTGCCCGTATTATCGAAGCGGGGCATGCCTGTGTGCACCCTGACTACCGCAGCGGCAGCGTGATCATGATGCTGTGGTCAGGCCTGGCAGCCTATATGCAACGTGAAGGGTGTGATTACTTGATGGGGTGTGCCAGCGTCAGTTTGACGGATGGCGGTCATCACGCATCGGCGATCTATCGTGCGTTTAAGCCTGAACAATTTGCGCCCTCTGAATATCGTGTCATCCCTCATATACCCTTTGTGCTTCATGAAGTGAAAAGCGCACAACCTGCGCCCATGCCACCTTTATTAAAAGGTTATTTGCGCAGTGGTGCCTGGGTGTGCGGCGAACCGGCGTGGGACGCTGATTTTCATTCGGCTGATTTCTTTATGTTGTTACCGTTATCGAATTTGGATCAGCGTTATGCGCGTCATTATTTGAAGTGAATAAGTGGGCACTCCGTTGAGTGTGGTTGGGATATTGCACGAATCATTGAAGGGTTTTAAGCACATGTTTTTGACAGAAGAACGCAATACGGCTTTTGAGCTGATACCGCAAATGGCAGCCTTCCTTGAATCCGCATCGCTTTTGGAGCTTGAACGGGGAGAGTCTCAACGATTGGCCGATCTGTTTCGAACAGTGGGCCGGCCTGGGCTTGCCATCGCTGAGACACTGGGTGGAGGAGGTGTCAGTGCGCGCAAGTTGGCGCAGTTGCATACGTGGGTCGGCGCACACTGTCCTTCATTGGCGGTGATGATGACCATGCATCACCACACCGTGGCCGGCATGATGGCGGGCAGTTATTTCTTTCCTGATCTTGAAGGACTGTTGAGCATCGTTGCACGCAACGACTTGTTGGTTGCGTCCGGGTTCGCCGAAGGACGTGCGCATTCGGATATTTTGGCGTCAACCATGGCCGTGGAGAAAACCGCCGACGGCTATGTGGTCAATGGCAGCAAGAAACCGTGCACCATGACCCATCACTTCGATGTGATCACGTTTGGCGTCAATTACGTTGATCCGCAAGGCCAGATGCACCTTGGCATTGGCGCGGGGTTGGCGGGGGATCCCCGTATCGAGCGGAAAACATTTTGGTCTGTTCCCCATTTGCAGGCGGCCGACAGTCACGAGGTGCGGTTCAATAACCTGGTGGTTCCCGAGTCCATGATGCATTTCAGCAAAACCGTGGATGAGCAGCTCGATGAGGATCAACAGGGCACGGGTAACCATTTGTTTGCGATCTGGTTCCAGTTGCTGGCGGCGGCGTCCTACCTGGGCATGGCGTCCGCGTTGGCATCGCGCGCCTTGACGGCCGGTAAGGGGACGCCGGAAGACCGGGCGCTGTTGCTGATCGATCTGCAAGGGGCGACGATGGCGTTGCAGGGGTTGGCCACTTCGATAGACGAAAACCGCTTCTTGCGCACCGACCTGGCGCGTGCACAGGCCACACGCTTCGCGGTGCAGGAAGCGGTCAATCGTATCGGCACGCGTGCCTTCGAACTCATGGGCGGCATGGCGTTCATGTCGTCGGAAGAAGTCGCCTATCTGCTGGTGGCAACGCGTGTGTTGGCGTTCCACCCGACTTCCAGGGTCGCCAGCAGCGCATTTCTATGTGAGCAACTGGGCTAAAAGGTTGGGGGAACCAGACCTTTCGCTTGGCACAAAACCAAATGTGGGAGGGGGCTTGCCCCCTCCCACATTTTAAATCAGCGGCGGCTGCTGACCTCGGCGGGCACGTCGTCCCCGGCCATGCGCTTGCGGAACAACGCGGTACGGGCCAATAGCAAGGTGGTCACCGGCACCGTGATCGACAACAGAATCGGGATCAACCAGCCGTGCAACACCGGCCCGGACTTGAGCACCGAAAAATAGATAATCGACGCCAATGCCACGCACCACGCCCCAATGGTCGAGGCCAGGGCTGGCGGGTGCATGCGCTGGAAGAAGTCTTTCATCCTCAGCAAACCAATCGCTCCGATCAACGCGAACACGCTGCTGAGCACCAGCAGTATCGCCACGACGATTTCCATCCACAACGGCATCATTCAATCACCTCCCCACGCAGCAGGAATTTGGCCAGGGCGAACGAGCCGACGAAGCCGAACAGCGCAATCAACAGCGCCGCTTCAAAGTAGGTGTCACTGGCATAGCGAATGCCCAGCACCAGCATCATTAGCATCGCCAGGATGTACAGATAGTCCAGCGCCAGTACCCGGTCCTGGGCCGAGGGGCCTTTGAACAGGCGGATCAAGGTCAGCACCATCGCCAGGGAAAATAGGAACAGGCTGAACAGGATCGCATTGGAGAGCAGGGCGCTCATTCGAAGATCTCCATCAGGGGCCGCTCATAGGTGGCTTTGAAGTGCGCGATAAACGGCGCTTCCTCGTCCAGGTCGAACACGTGCAAGAGCAGGATGCTGCGGTCCAGCGCCAGTTCGGACCAGATGGTGCCGGGGATCACCGTGGTGATCATCGACAGCGCCGCGAGGCCGTTGGGGCTGCGCAGGTCCAGGGGGATCTTGATAAAGCGCGAACGCGGCGCGCGTGAACCGCAGGTCAAGACGCCCCAGGCCACTTGCAGGTTGGAGACAATCACGTCGCGGCCCACCAGCAGGAACAGGCGCAGGATCACGCCGGGACGGCGCAGGCTGATCGGTTGCGGGCGCAGTGGCGCCATCATCAATGGCGCAAGCACGCCCAGCAGCGCACCGAGCAGCAGGTTGCCGGGGCTGATGGACAAGTTCAGCACCAGCCATAAGCCCAACAAGGCCAGCGACAGCCACGGCGCGGGAAACAGGCGTTTCATGGCTGTACCTCCAGGGCGGCGGCCTTGGCTTCAGGGCTGGGCACCGGACGCGTCGCCATCACTGCCATTACGTAATGCTCAGGGTTATTCAGGCTGTTGGCGGTGGCCAGGGTGTAGCGCATCAGGGGCTCGGCCTTGAAGGTCAGCGCAATGCTCAGGCCCAGCAGCAGGAAGATCGGCATACATTCGTAGCGGCGCAGCAGGGGCGATGGGCGCTCTTCGGGGGTCCAGAAGCGCTGGATGCCGAGCCGTGCGAAGGCAATCAGCGAGGCCAGGCCCGACAGGATCAACAGCGCCACCAGGCCCCAGGCCGCCGGGCGAATCGGTTCATCCAGCGCATTGCCCAGGCCCAGCGGGTTGACCAGCGCGCTTAACAAACTGAGCTTGCCGATAAACCCGGACAGCGGCGGCATGCCAATGATCAGCAGCGCGCAAGCGACGAAGCTCAACCCCAGGAACGCCATGGTCCATGGAATCACCTGGCCGACCACGGCTTTCTGTTCATCGTCGAGGTTGACGCCGGGGCGTGGATGCAGGGATTCCATGGCCTTGGGCAGTGCGTCGATCTCTTCATCCAGCGGCAGGTCATTGGCCGAGCGCGAACGTTCGATCAATTCAGCCAGCAGGAACAGCGCGCTCAGCGCCAGGGTGGAGCTGACCAGATAAAACAGCGCACCCGCCGTCAGGCTCGGCTGGGCAAAGCCCACCGCCGACAGCAGGATGCCGGCCGAGACCAGAATGCTCAGGCTCGCCATGCGTTCCAGGCGCTGCGCCGCGAGCATTGCCAGTGCCGCGCAGACAATCGTGGCCATGCCGCCGTACACCAGCCAGTCACCGCCAAACAACGCCGAAGCGCCGGCCTGGCCGGAGAACAGCAGCGTCCACAAGCGCAGCACGGTGTACACGCCCACCTTGGTCATGATCGCGAACATCGCCGCCACCGGCGCGCTGGCCGAAGAGTAGGCCGGGGCCAGCCAGAAGTTCAGCGGCCACATACCGGCCTTGGCCAGGAATGCGGTGGCCAGGATCGCCGCACCGGCGTGCAACAGGCCGCGATCGGCCTCCGGCACCAGCGGGATTTTCAGCGCCAGGTCAGCGAAGTTCAGCGTGCCGGTGACCCCGTAGATCATCGCCGCGCCAATCAGGAACAGCGACGACGCCAGCAGGTTGATCGCGATGTAATGCAGCCCCGACGACACCCGCGCGCGGCCCGAGCCGTGCAGCATCAAGCCGTAGGACGCCGCCAGCAGCACCTCGAAAAACACGAACAGATTGAACAGGTCAGCGGTGAGGAAGGCGCCGTACAGGCCCATCATCTGCACCTGGAACAGCGCATGGAAACTGGTGCCGGCACGGTCCCAGCGGGCCATGGCGAACAGCAGCGCGCTCACGCCGATGATCCCGGTCAGCACCAGCATCAGTGCCGACAGTTGGTCCACCACCAGCACGATGCCGAACGGCACTTGCCAGTTGCCCGGCAGGTACACGCCGATCGAGCCGGGGCCGCCTTTTTGCGTCCAGTACAACAGCAGCACGGCGATGCCCAGCCCCAGCATGCTCGAGACCAGGTTGATTTTTGCCTTCAGCGGGCGGCGCTTCTCGCCGAGCATCAGCATTAGCGCGGCGGTCAGCAAGGGCAGCAGGATCGGCGCAACGATCAGTTGATTGACCCAATTCATGCCTTGGGCTCCCGGCCATCCACATGGTCGGTACCGGTCAGGCCACGGGAGGCCAGCAGCACCACCAGGAACAACGCGGTCATGGCGAAGCTGATCACGATCGCCGTGAGCACCAGCGCCTGGGGCAGGGGGTCGGTGTAGTTGAGCAGGTCCTGGGGCACGCCGTCCTTGATGATTGGCTCCTTGCCGATAAACAGGCTGCCCATGCTGAAAATGAACAGGTTGACGCCGTAGGACAACAGGCACAGGCCCATCACCACCTGGAATGTCCGTGGCCGCAGGATCAACCAGACGCCGGAGGCCGCCAGCACCCCAATGGCAATTGCAATGACTTCTTCCATCAGGCGGCAGCTCCTTGTGGGTTGGCGACGGCTTTGAGCTGGTTGCTCGGTTTGTGCGCGCGCACCGATTGGTGGCCGAGGGCGGTGAGCATCAGCAGGGTCGAACCGACGACCATGGCGTAGACGCCGACGTCGAAAAACAATGCGCTGGCGACATGGATATCGCCCAGCATCGGCACGCTCAGGTGCCAGGTATGGGTGGTGAGGAACGGGTATCCGGCGAACAACGCACCAAGCCCGGTGAGGGTCGCCGACAGCAGGCCGAAACCCATCCAGCGCATCGGCCGCAGGCTCATCTGCGCCTCGACCCACTGCGTACCGGCCACCATGTATTGCAGGATGAACGCCACCGACATCACCAACCCCGCGACAAAGCCGCCGCCCGGTTGGTTATGGCCGCGCATGAACAGGTAGAACGACACCACCAGCGCTATCGGCAACAGCAGGCGCACCAGCACCGCCGGCACCATCATGAAGCCCAGGGCGGTGTCGCTGGCCTGGCGCGGGTTGACCAGGTCGGTGGCGACATCGGGCGCGAGCTGGCGCTGTTGAGGCGGCAGTTCCATGCTTTCTTTCGACGGGCGGAAGCGCCGCAGCAGCGCGTACACGGTCAGCGCCACTGCGCCGAGCACGGTGATCTCGCCAAGGGTGTCGAAGCCGCGGAAGTCCACCAGCATCACGTTCACCACATTGCTGCCGCCGCCCTCGGGCAGGGCGCGGCTGAGGTAGAACGAGGAGATATCGTTGGGCGTCTGGCGGGTCAGCATCGCGTAAGACAGCAGCGCCATACCGCCGCCCACCACAGTGGACAGCAGAAAGTCGCGCAGGCGCCGGATACGCGCCTTGCGCAGCGAGCTGGGCAGCGGCGAGACTTCTTCGATCCGCCGTGGCAGCCAGCGCAGGCCGAGCAGGATCAGCACGGTGGTCACCACTTCCACCACCAGTTGCGTCAGCGCCAGGTCCGGCGCCGAGAACCACACAAAGGTAATGCAGGTCATCAGGCCGCACACGCTGACCATGGTGAGGGCCGCCAGCCGGTGGTACTTGGCCTGCCAGGCGGCGCCCAGCGCGCAGGCAATCGCCAGCAACCACAGGGTGACGAACACGATGGAACCGGGGATTTTCGGCCGGTCGCCCCAGCTCAGGCCGCTGTTGAACATGGGGATCATGGCGCCGATCACCGCGACGATCACCAGCAGGAACAATTGGGTTTGCAGGCGCTTGGTGCTGATGCGTTTTTCCAGGCGACGCACGCCGCGCATCATCAGCACCAGGCAGCGCTCGAAGCCGCGCTTGCCGTTGAAATAGCCGACCAGGGGCGGGTAGGCGAAGCGGCCACGCTTGAGTTGTTTGCGCAGCATCAGGTACAGCACCACACCGCCGCACATGGCCACCAGGCTCATGATCAACGGAGCGTTCCAGCCGTGCCAGATCGCCAGGCTGTACTCGGGCAGCACGCCGCCCACTACGGGCAACGCGGCGGCGGCGAGGATCGAGCCGACCATCTGGGCCGGGAAAATCCCCACCAGCAGGCAGGTGAACACCAACAGCTCAACCGGCGCGCGCATCCAGCGAGGGGGTTCGTGGGGCGTGTGGGGCAAGTTGGTGGCAGGCGGGCCGAAGAACACATCCACGGTAAACCGCAACGCATAGGCCACGCTGAAGGTGCCGGCGATGGTCGCGATCAATGGCAGCGTGATTTCCACCCATTTTGTCGCCGAGATAAACACCGTTTCGGCGAAGAACATCTCTTTGGACAAGAAGCCATTGAGCAATGGCACGCCGGCCATCGAGGCACTGGCCACCATCGCCAGGGTCGCGGTGAACGGGATCAGGCGCACCAACCCACTGAGCTTGCGGATATCCCGCGTGCCGCTTTCGTGGTCGATGATGCCCGCAGCCATGAACAGCGAGGCCTTGAACGTGGCGTGGTTGAGGATGTGGAACACTGCCGCGACAGCCGCCAGCGGGCTATTGAGGCCCAGCAGCAAGGTGATCAGACCCAGGTGACTGATGGTGGAGTAGGCCAGCAGGCCCTTGAGATCGTTTTGAAACATGGCGCAGTAAGCGCCGAGGAGGAGGGTAATGGCGCCGGCACCGCCGACGATCCAGAACCATTCTTCGCTGCCCGACAGCGATGGCCACAGGCGGGCCAGCAGGAACACGCCGGCCTTCACCATCGTGGCCGAATGCAGATAGGCCGACACCGGCGTTGGCGCCGCCATCGCGTGGGGCAGCCAGAAGTGGAAGGGGAACTGCGCGCTTTTGCTCAAGGCGCCGATCAACACGAGGGCGAGCATCGCCGGGTACAGCGAGTGCGCGCGAATCTGGTCGCCCGCCGCCAGCACCTGGTCCAGGTCATAGCTGCCGACGATATGCCCGAGCAACATCACCCCGGCCAACAGGCACAGGCCGCCCGCGCCGGTGACCATCAACGCCATGTAGGCACCGCGCCTGGCATCGGCGCGGTGGTGCCAGTAACCGATCAACAGGAACGAGAACAGGCTGGTCAGTTCCCAGAAAAACACGATCTGGATCAGGTTGCCGGAAATCACCAGGCCGAGCATGGCGCCCATGAAAGCCAGGAAAAACGCGAAAAAACGCGGCACCGGGTCGTCCGGCGACATGTAGTAACGCGCATACAGCGCCACCAGCGTACCGATGCCCAGCACCAGCATTGAGAACAGCCAGGCGAAGCCATCCATGCGCAGCACGAAATTCAGGCCGAGGCTGGGCAACCACATGAATTCTTCACGGATCACGCCGCCATGGGCGATCTGGGGGTAAAGCAGCGCGACTTGTATGGTGCCGACCAAGGCCACCAGGCCGGCCAGCAAGGATTCGGTGTTGCGTGCGTTGTGCGGCAGCAAGGCCGCCAGACAGCTGCCAATGAATGGCAGAAGCAGTAGAACTATCAGGGACATAGGCTTCTAATCTGCGGGAGTTTGGGATGCATCATACGTGCCGCTTTCTCGATCACCAAACGGCAAGATGTGGCAGGATCCTACAAGAGCAGTGGAAAACAGCTACAAGCTGCAAGCTGCAAGAGAATAGCCGACCGCGTATTTCTTGCAGCTTGCAGCTTGCAGCTTGTAGCTTGCAGCTCAAAACATCACCCCTGACTTTCCCCTTCAACTTCGGCCCTGGCATCAACAACTTTAGGGCTGCTCCTCTTCATCTCACTCACAATCACCGCCAGCACAATCAACGCCGCTCCTACCATCGCAATCGGCGGGAATCGCTCGCCGGCAAGCCGACCGACCACGCCCGCCCATACTGGCTCGCCGGCATAGATCAGGGTAGCCCGGGTCGGCGAAACACTCTGCTGCGCCCAGTTCATCGCCACCTGGATCACCGCGCTGGTCAAGCCCAGGCCGACCGCACTGAACAGCAGCAACCACGAAAAGCCCGGCAATGCCTCGCCCATCGGCACCACCATCAGGAACGACAACAGCGACGCCGTGGCCAGCTGCACCACGGTCACCCGACGCACATCCACTTGGCCGGCATAAGCGCTGATCAGAATGATTTCGGCGGCTACCGCCATTGCGCAGATCAGCGTGGCGATTTCACCGGGGCTGAAATTGAAAGAAGCGCCGGCCGGCCCGGTTAACAGCATCAATCCGGTAAACGCCAGCATGATGCCAATACTTGGCAGCAGTGCCGGGCGCCGCCCCAGTACCAGCCATTGCAATAGCGGCACGAACGGCACATACAACGCGGTGATAAACGCCGACTGGCTGCTCGGAATGCTCTGCAGGCCAATGGTCTGCAAGCCGTAACCGAACATGATCGCCACGCCGATGAACACCCCGGCTTTCAACTCGAACAGGGTCAGGTCGCGCAAAGTACGCAAGGAAAAAACGCCGACCACAATGGCCGCCGCCGCAAACCGCAGGCCGACAAAAAACATCGGCCCGCTGACCGCCATGGCATGCTGCACCAGCAAAAAGGTGGCGCCCCAGATCATGGTGATCACCACCAGGATGCATTCGGCTTTGCTGAAGCGATTGAAACGCGAAGGGGAGTTCGGGGCAGTCATGGCGGCTCGGTCTTGCAAGAGAAAGGCACGGACCGCACAATGCGCCGCACGCTGGGCAGTATACTGCGCACACCCACCCATTGAGCAATATAGTGCACAAAGAAAATCCACACCGGGCTTCGGTCCTGCAGCACGTCAGCCAGAACGTGCGTCGCCTGCGCCATGCCGCCGACCTCAGCCAAACCGCGCTTTCGGAAAGATCCGGGGTCAGCCGGCGCATGCTGGTGGCGATCGAGGCGGGGGAGAAGAATGTCAGCCTGTCGACCCTCGACCGCGTCGCGGAGGCATTGGATGTCGCCTTCAGCGATTTGATCCAGGCGCCGGATGCCGCCGACCACAGTCGCATCAACGAGCTGGCCTGGGCGGGTGATATCCCCGGCAGCAAAGCCGTGTTGCTGGCCAAGGCCACGGCACGGCGTGAAGTCGAACTGTGGGAGATGCACCTGGCACCGGGTGACCGCTACAGCCCGGACCCCGATCCGGACGGCTGGAGCGTGCAACTGTTTGTGTTCGAAGGCTGCCTCACCCTGTTGGTGGGCGAAGAAGAAAAGCGCGTCGCCGCCGGTGAGTTCTATATGTTTGCCAGTCGTCAGGTACATGGCTATCGCAACGATGGCGAGCTGACCGTGCGTTTTGTGCGCAACGTGGTGATCTAACTGTTCGCTCGGCAACAGTGGATGGACATTTTGCTGGCCTGGCAGCCGTTCCGCTGCCTTCGTTAACCTGTAATACCTTGATATAGCTGACGATTAAATTCAGGCACGACTCCTGCAAACGCTCTGTTATTCCTTCGGAGCCTGGAGTCGGCCCATGTCAGCCCACCCTCAACACCCTGCCCATATCATTCGCTCGGACGCCGAAGCCATCCAGGTCGCCAAGCGGCTGGCGGCGCGGTTCGCCCTGGAGGCCAGCGAGCGCGACCGTGAGCGGCGCCTGCCGGTGGCGGAACTCGATGAGTTTTCCGCCAGCGGCCTGTGGGGCATCACCATTCCCAAAGCCTATGGCGGCGCCGAGGTGTCCTATGTGACCGTGGCCGAGGTGATCAAGTTGATCTCAGCCGCCGACCCTTCCCTGGGGCAGATCCCGCAGAACCACCTGGGCGTGGTGGATATCCTGCTGCAAACCGCCACTGAGGAGCAAAAGCGCCACTACTTCGGCAAGGTGCTGGCGGGCTATCGCTTCGGTAATGCGTTTTCCGAAGCCAAGAGCAAAAACGCCGGGACCTTCGACACGCAGATTCGCGTCGAAGGCGACACCGCGCGCATTGACGGCGAGAAGTTCTATTGCACCGGCGCGTTTTTTGCGCACATCGTACCGACCGTCGGCAACAACGAGCACGGGCAGGCGCTGATTGCCTTCATCGAGCGCGATGCGCCCGGCCTCACGGTGATCGACAGCTGGGACGGCTTCGGCCAACGCACGACCGCCAGTGGTGGGGTAACCCTCGACGGTGTGAGCGTGCCCTCGAGTGCGGTCATCCCCGCACACCTGGCGTTCGATCAACCCACCGCCAACGGCCCGATCTCGCAGATTATCCAGGCCGCAGTCGATACCGGCATCGCGCTGGGAGCGCTGGAGCAGGCGAAGATTCACGCCCGCCAGGCACGACCCTGGATCGACAGCCAGCAGGAGCACGGCTGGCAGGACCCGTTCACTATTGCCGCCATCGGCGACCTGGAGTGGCGCGTGCACGGCACCGAAGCGATCCTCGCCAAGGCCGGCAGAGCGGTCGACCTGGCCCTCGCCGAACCGACTGAAGACACCGTCGCCAATGCCTCGCTGGTCGTCGCCCAGGCCAAGGTGCTTTCCGCTGAAACAGCGTTGCTTGCCAGCAGCCAACTCTTCGAGTTGGCCGGCACGCGTTCGGTCACGGGCAAGTACAACCTCGACCGTTTCTGGCGTAACGCACGCACCCACACCCTGCACGACCCGGCGCGCTGGAAGTACCACCTGATCGGCAACTTCGTGCTCAACGGCGTGAAGCCTGCGCGCCACGCCTGGAACTGAGGAACCCTACCCATGACCGCATTGAACCAGGCACGCCAACTGCTGGAAACCACCCGCCGCTTCGTCGAGCGCAGCGACGACCCTTATGTGATCAGCCGCTTCGGCGATGTGCAGATTCGTGTCGACGTGGCCGCCGCCCTGTTCGAGCGTGCCGAAACCGACCCCAGCCCGGTCGCCCTCACCGAAGCCCAGATCGCGGCGGCCCAAGCCCTTATCGCTGCGAGCAACGCTGAATTTGAACTGACCGGCCAACGCACCGCGCTGCCATCGTCGGTGGATGACCCGTTGCGCTGGAAATACCAGGTCGTCGGCAACTACCACCTCAACGGAGTGCTCTGATGGCCCGCGAAATCCGCTTGAATGCCTTCGACATGAATTGTGTCGGTCATCAATCGCCTGGGTTGTGGGTGCACCCGCGCGACCGTTCCTGGCAATACAAGGACCTGGAATACTGGACCGACCTCGCAAAAATCCTCGAGCGGGGCAAATTCGATGGGCTGTTCATCGCCGATGTGCTGGGGATCTACGATGTCTACCACGGCAACGGCGACGCGGCGATCCGCCAGGCGACGCAGGTACCGGTCAATGATCCGTTATCGCTGATCACGCCGATGGCGCTGGTTACCGAGCACCTAGGGTTCGGCCTGACCGCCTCGCTGTCCTTCGAGCATCCGTATCCGTTTGCACGCAGGCTCTCCACCCTCGATCACCTGACCAAGGGGCGCGTCGGTTGGAATATCGTCACGTCCTATCTGGAAAGCGGCGCCAAGAACCTCGGCCAGAAGGCCCAGACCGAACACGACGCACGTTATGACTACGCCGAGGAATACCTGGAAGTTTGCTACAAGCTCTGGGAAGGCAGCTGGGAAGAGGGCGCGGTGCTGCGTGACCGCGAGCGCCGGATTTTCAGCGACCCGAGCAAGATCCACGAGATTCGCCATGTGGGCAAACACTTCCAGGTGCCCGGCATTCACCTGTGCGAACCCTCGCCACAGCGTACGCCGGTGCTCTACCAGGCGGGGGCCTCGAGCCGTGGCAAACAGTTCGCCGCCGAACAGGCCGAGTGCGTGTTCGTGGCCGCGCCGTCCAAGGTGCTGCTGAAAAAGACCGTGGCCGATATTCGCCGGCGCGCGGCCGAGGCAGGGCGTGATCCGCGCAAAATCCTGATCTTCAACCTGCAGACGGTGATCGTCGGCGAGACCGACGCGCAGGCGAAGGCCAAGTTCGACGACTACAAGTCCTATGTCAGCTACGAAGGCGCGATGGCGCTGATCTCCGGCTGGACCGGTATCGATTTCAGCCGGTTCAGGCCCGATGAGCCGCTCAAGCATGTGCATACCAACGCCATCCAGTCGGCGGTGGAAGCCTTCTCCACGGCGGATCCGAACAAGGTCTGGACGCCGAATGAACTGGCCGACTGGGTCGGCATCGGGGGCTTTGGCCCGCTGTTTGTCGGCGGACCGCAGACGGTGGCGGACCTGCTCCAGGAATGGGTGGAAGAGACCGATGTGGACGGCTTCAACCTGGCCTATGCGCTGACCCACGAAACCTTCATCGACGCGGTGGATTTGTTGGTGCCGGAGTTGCAGAAGCGCGGGGTGTACAAGACCGAATACGCCCAGGGCACCTTGCGCGAGAAGTTGTTTGGCGAGGGCGCACGGCTGGGGCCGAACCATCCGGGCGCCAGCTACCGTGACCTATCTACCTTACACAAAACCAATGTGGGAGGGGGCTTGCTCCCGATAGCAGTGGGCCAGTCAAAGGTGGTTTAACTGAACCACCGCCATCGGGAGCAAGCCCCCTCCCACAGTTGATTTGCATTGCCTGATAGAACCCAGCCAGCGGACCACCGCACGCCCACCCCTGATAGGAGCATCACCCCTATGAGCGTGCCCGAACCCAAAGCCGCCCTGGAACGCCTGCACCACTGGGCGCAACTCACGCCGTTGCACATCGCCCTGCGCCACAAGCGCCAAGGTCAATGGCATGCCTGGCGCTGGATCGACGCGTTGCGCGACGTCGAACGCTTGGCTGACGGCTTGCGCCAGCAGGGCTTCAGCGAACAGTCGCGGCTGACACTCAGCGGCGCATTTGAGCCGAACCTATTGTTGCTGGCGCTGGCCGCCCAGTCGGTGGGCGGGCAGGTGCTGACGCTGGCCGACAGCCTGGAGCCCCAGGCCTTGCAGCAACAGCTGTGGCGCATTCGCCCCAGCCATGCCTACGTGCAGGGTCGCCAACCCGATTGGGAGTTCACCCAACGGTTGGACTTCGCCCAGTTGCTTGGCTCCGTAGATCCCGCGCAACGCATCAGCCGCTGGTGGCACCCCACCGGCGAAACCCTGCTGTGGAGCGAGGAGGGCACCCACTGGCAAGGTGGCCTCGCCGTGGTGTTGGAACAATGGCTGAACAGCGGCCACGGCCTGGCCTTCCCGGAGACCCTGGCCTCGGCGCGGCGCGACCGCAGCGAAGTCGCCCCCACCGGTCTGCTGCTGTCGCCCGAACGCTTGCAGCACCTGGCCGACGACATCGAAAACCGCCTTGCCCCACGCGGCACCTGGCGCCGACGCCTGTGTGACTGGGCCATCGCCCATCCGCAAAGCGGCCTGCGCCGGTTGCTGAAGAATCGTGTGCGTACGCTGCTGGGCTTTCAGCGCCTGGGCTACATCTGGCAACCGCTTAAAGCCACTGCCGAGCCTACCTGGCTGGCCGAATTCAAACGGGACATTGCATGAGCCAGGCCATTCTCCAGGTGCGTGATATTTCGCTGTCGTTCAAAGGCGTCAAGGCCATCAACGCGTTGTCTTTCGAGGTGCGGCGCGGTGAGATCTGCGCGCTGATCGGCCCTAACGGCGCCGGCAAAAGCTCGCTGCTTAACGTGCTCAATGGTGTGTATCGCTTCGATGCCGGCGAGATCCTGTTCGAGGCACAACGCTTGCATCGCATCGACCCGCTAAGCGCTGCGCGCAGAGGCATTGGCCGTACGTTCCAGAACAATGCGCTGTTCAAGAAAATGAGCGTGCTGGACAACCTGCTCACCGGCCTGTCGCGGCATATGCGCAGCACCTTCATCGAACAGGCCCTCGGCTTGCCCCGCGCGCGGCGCGAAGCCGAGGCGTTTCGCGGGCGCGCCCAGGCCATCCTCGACTTCCTGGAGTTGCAAGCCCATCGCGAGGTGCTGGTGGGCAACCTGTCCTACGGCCTGCAAAAACGCGTGGAACTGGGCCGGGCGTTGATCGCCGGGCCCAGTCTGTTGTTGTTGGATGAGCCCATGGCCGGGATGAACGCCGAGGAAAAACAGGAAATGGCGCGCTTCGTCGCCGACGTGAACCGTGACCTGGGCACCACTGTGGTGTTGATCGAGCACGACATGGGCGTGGTCATGGGCCTGTCCGACCATGTGGTGGTGCTCGACTACGGGCGCAAGGTCGGCGACGGCACACCCGCCGAGGTGCAGGCCAATCCCGAGGTGATTGCGGCCTACCTGGGAGTGACACATTGATGACCTTCTTCTTCGAAACCCTGCTCGGCGGCCTGCTCGCCGGCACCTTGTACTCGCTGGTCGCCATCGGTTTTGTACTGATCTACAAGGCCAGCGGTGTGTTCAACTTTGCCCAGGGCGCGATGCTGCTGTTTGCCGCGCTGACATTCGTCAGCCTGCATGACCAGGGCGTGCCGTTTGCCTTGGCGTTGCTGCTGACGGTGATCGTGATGGTCGTCGGCGCCTTGCTCATCGAGCGCCTGGTGCTGCGGCCGCTGGTGAACCGTTCGCAGATCACCCTGTTCATGGCCACCCTGGGCCTGTCGTTCATCATCGAGGGCCTGGCGCAAGGCTTGATGGGCTCGCAGGTGCGCGCGCTGGACCTGGGCATCGATGACGTGCCGCTGTTCGTCGGCCCGCTGATGCTCAGCCAGTTCGACCTGATCGCTGCGTCCACTGCCGTGGTGCTGGTGACGTTGCTCGCGCTGCTGTTCAACAAGACCCGTATCGGTGTGTCGTTGCGCGCGGTGGCGGATGACACCACGGCGGCGCTGTCCATTGGCATCAACCTCAACCGCATCTGGCAGATCGTCTGGGCAGTGGCCGGCATTGTCGGGCTGGTGGCCGGGCTGTTGTGGGGCGCGCGCCAGGGCGTGCAGTTCTCCTTGTCGCTGGTGGTGCTCAAGGCCTTGCCGGTGCTGATCATCGGCGGCTTCACCTCGATTGGCGGGGCGATTGTCGGCGGGCTGATTGTTGGCGCGGCGGAGAACCTCGCCGAGGTGTATATCGGCCCGTGGATCGGCGGCGGCATCACGCCGTGGTTCGCCTATGTCGTGGCCCTGGCCTTCCTGTATATCCGTCCCGCCGGCCTGTTTGGCGAGCGCGCTATCGAGCGAGTCTGAAGCCATGTCGACCCCTGTTGCACAACCCACGGCGCCGCTGCTGCTGGTGCCGCGTCGCTTGCCCTGGGGCCTGTTCGCCTGGCTGGCGCTGGCGTTTATCGCGGTACCGCTGTGGGGCAATGATTATTGGCTCAATGCGATTCTGGTGCCGTTTCTGGTGCTGTCGCTGGCCGGGCTGGGCCTGAACCTGCTCACCGGTTACACCGGGCAGACATCGGTCGGCGCGGCGGGCTTCATGGCGGTCGGGGCCTTCGCCACCTACGGTTTTCTGCTGCGCCTGCCGGAGTTGGGCTTGCCGGTGGCGTTGCTCGGCGGCGGGATTATCAGCGCGCTGGTGGGCCTGTTGTTCGGCCTGCCCAGCTCGCGGATCAAGGGTTTCTACCTGATGGTGACGACGCTGGCGGCGCAGTTTTTCCTTGAATGGTTGTTCGTCAAATTCCCCTGGTTCTATAACTACGGCTCTTCCGGGACTATTTCCGCCCCGCAGCTGACGCTGTTCGGCCACGACCTCAATACCCCGTTGGGCCGCTACTGGCTGACCCTGGTCACGGTGCTGCTGTTGACCTGGACTGCCGTCAACCTGGTGCGCAGCCAAGTGGGGCGCAACTGGATGGCGATCCGCGACATGGACACTGCTGCTGCCGTGGTCGGCATCCTGGTGGTGCGCTACAAGCGCCTGGCGTTCGCGGTCAGCTCGTTCTATTTAGGCGTGGCCGGTGCGCTGTGGGCCTTCGCCTACCTGGGTACGGCCAGTGCCAGCAGCTTTGATATCAACCGCTCGTTCCAGATCCTGTTCATCATCATTATCGGTGGCATGGGCAGCATCGCCGGCAACTTCGTCGGCGCGGCCTTTATCAGCTTGCTGCCGATCCTGCTCAGCCACGCCGGGCAGGCGCTGTTCGGCGGCGCGGTGGATGCGGGGCAGTTGCAGAACCTGCAGAAAATCATCTTTGGCGTGTTGATCATCGTGTTCCTGATCAAGGAGCCCGAGGGCCTGATTCGCCTGTTGCACAACCTGCGTGAGCGTCTGCGGCACTGGCCGCTGCGCTTCTAACCTTCCCTCAAGAGAATCTCCATGCGTGCATCCCTGAAACGTTCCCTGGTCGGCACCGCATTCGCGCTGGCGGCCTTGGCCGGCGCCGTGCCCCAGGCCATGGCCTCGCCCGACCAGCAATTCATTCCCCTGGCCACCTACCGTGTCGGCGCCTATGCCTCCAGCGGGGTACAGGTGTGGGCCGGGATGATCGACTACCTGCGCTATATCAACGAAGTCGAAGGCGGCATCAACGGCGTGAAGCTGGTGTGGCAGGAGTGCGAGACCGAATGGACGGCGGAAAAGGGCATCGAGTGCTACGAGCGCTTCAAGAATGGCCTGGACGGCGCGCCAGTCGCGGTGTACCAGCCCAACGGCGCGCCGGCGGCCTACGCACTCAGCGAACGGGCGGAAGTCGACAAGATCCCGCTGATCACCTTGGGTTACGGGCGCACCGAAGCCACCGATGGCACGGTATTTCCCTACAACTTCCCGGTGATGCTGACCTTCTACAGCGAGGCCTCGACCCTGGTGAACTACATCGCCGAGCGCGAAGGCGGCTTTGGCAAACTCAAGGGCAAGAAGATCGCCACGGTCTATCACGACTCGGCCTACGGTCGCGAAACCCTCGGCCCGTTGAAGCTGCTTGCCGAAAAATACGGTTTTGAAAATATCCAGATCCCGGTGGCCGACCCCGGCAACGAGCAGTCGGCGCAGTGGCGCCAGGTCCGCCAGGCCAATCCGGATTGGGTATTCTTGCGCACCTGGGGCGTGTCGACCCCGGTGGCAGTGAAGACGGCGGCGCGCTTCGGCTTCCCGGTCGACCATATCATCGGCGATATCTGGGCCAGTTCCAGCGAAGACGTGTTGCCCGCCGGTGCCGCTGCCAAAGGCTACCTGGCGCTTACGCCGTACCCGGCAGGCAGCGACTTCGAGATCCACAAACGCCTCAAGCAGTACGTCCTCGACAAGGGCCACAGCGACCTCAAGGACCTGAAAAACTTCGGCAGTGTTTACTACAACTCAGGCCTGGTGAACGCCGCCGTGGCGGTGGAGGCGATCCGCACCGGCCAGGCCCGCTTCGGCAAGCGCCCGCTCAATGGTGAAGAAGGCCGCTGGGGCCTGGAACACCTGAATATCGACGATGCGCGCCTAAAAGACATGGGCTACCTGGGCCTGATGCAGAACCTCAAGCTGTCCTGCCGCGACCACGAGGGCGGCGGCTCGGCGCGGGTGCAGCAGTGGGACGGTGCCAACTGGGCGCTGATCAGCGACTGGATCGCCGCTGACCGTGCGCTGTTGCGTCCGCTGATCGATGAAAAATCCGCCGCGTTCGCCAAGGAAAAACACCTGACGCCACGCACCTGCAACGGGGATGAATAAACCATGAACCAGCCTGCCATTGAGCCAGGGCGCCCGGCGTTGCTGACGGTCGACGACATCGAGGTGATCTATGACGGTGCGATCCTGGCGGTGGCCGGGGTGTCGCTGAGTGTGCCCAAGGGCGCCATCGTTGCGTTGCTCGGCGCCAACGGCGCCGGCAAGAGCACCACCCTCAAGGCCATTTCCGGGTTGGTGCGGGCCGAGCGCGCCGAAGTCAGCCGTGGCCGGATCGAATACGCCGGCCACGACCTGGCGGGTGTGGACCCCAGCCAGCGCGTGCGCCAGGGCATGGTGCATGTGCTGGAAGGCCGTCATGTGTTCGGCCAGCTCACGGTGGAAGACAACCTGCGCAGCGGCGGCTTCGTGCGGCGCTTGAGTCGCAAGGAGCTGGCCAGCGACCTGGAGCGCATCTACACCTGGTTCCCCCGGCTCAAGACCAAGCGCCACACCCGCGCCGGGCTGACCTCCGGGGGCGAGCAGCAAATGGTCGCCATTGGCCGGGCGTTGATGACCCGTCCTGCGCTGGTGCTGCTCGACGAGCCATCGATGGGGTTGGCGCCGATGATCGTGCAGGAGATCTTCGCGATCATTGCGCAGCTCAACCGCGACGAGCAGGTGAGCTTTCTGATCGCCGAGCAGAACATCAACGTCGCGCTCACCTATGCGTCCCACGGGTACGTGTTGGATACTGGGCGGGTGGTGTTGAGTGGCAGTGCCGCCGAGCTGTTGGCACGGGGTGATTTGCATGACATTTATCTGGGTAAACGCTAAGGGCGAACGTGCATGAGTGAATCCATCCGCAACGCTGATGTACTGATCGTCGGCGGCGGCCTGAGCGGCACGATGCTGGCGGTGCAATTGCTGCGCCTGCCAGGCCTGCGGCGCATCCTGGTGATTGAACCGCGCGCGGAACTGGGGCGGGGCGAGGCCTACAGTGCGGTCGAGCTGGGCCACACCTTGAACGGCAATGCGGCGCGCATGAGTGTCGACCCGGACAATGCCGATGACCTGACCCAATGGCTCACCGCCTACATCGACGCCGGGGGGTGGCCGCAGGCGGCGCAGCAGCCGGTGCCCATCAGCGAGCTGTTCCCGCCTCGCGGGATTTTTGGCCTGTACGCGCAGCAGCGCCTGGCTGAGGCCAAGGCGCTGTCGGCTTCCACGGTCGAGCATGTCCGTGCAGAGGTGGTCGACTTACAGGTTGAGGCTGCCGGCACCTTGGTGTCCCTGGATAACGGCGGACGCCTGCGTGGCACCTTTGCGGTATTGGCCACCGGCATGTTCCCGGCGGCCCGCACGCCGCAGACCGAATCCAGCGGACTGAACGCTGCGGCGCTGGACCCGTGGGACGTACAGGCCATGACCCAGCTCGACCCGCATGCGACCGTGCTGATCATCGGCTCCGGGCTGACCATGGTGGATGCCGTGGTGTCCCTTGAACAAGCCGGGCACCGTGGGCCGATCGAGGTGTTCTCGCGCCATGGTCTGTTGCCCCATGTGCGCCGTCAGCCGCCGGGCTGGGAGGATTTTCTTGGCGCTGATCACCGGCTGCGCAGCCCTCGGCAACTGGTGCGTGAGGTGCGGCGGCAATGCCGCATCGCGCTCGAGCAGGACGTCGATTGGCAGGCGCCGCTGGACACGGTGCGGGTGCACATCGCGAGGTTGTGGAGCCAGGCCAGCGACCGCGAGAAACGCCAGTTCGTGCGGCATGTGCGGCCGTGGTGGGAAAGCCATCACCACCGTTCGCCGCCGTTGAGTGCGCAGTTGGTGGAACGCTTGCATGCAGAAGGACGCCTGAAGATTCACGCGGCGTCGTTCAAGGGGCTGGTGCCTTCGGCCAGCGGTGTGGCGATTCGCCTGCGCCATCGCGGCGAGCAGGCGCTCAACCAGGTGCACGGTGCGGCGCTGATCAACTCCAGCGGCATCGAATACGACTGGCGCCGCGTGGCCCGGCCGTTGCCGCAGCAATTGCTCAAGCGCGGGTTGATCCAGCCGGGGCCGTTGGCGCTGGGGATTGCGGCGGATGCCTGCGGTGCAGTGCTCGATGCTCAGGGCCAGGTGAGCGGGCGGCTGTTCGCCATGGGCCCGCCATTGCGCGGGATGTGGTGGGAGAGTACGGCGGTGACCGATGTGGCGATTCAGGCTAAAGCACTGGCCGCCAGGCTCACACAAATTTAAATGTGGGAGGGGCGGTGCGACGATTCGACTTGCTCCCGATGGCGGTGGGTCAGTTAAAGCATGTTTGACTGATTCACCGCTATCGGGAGCAAGCCCCCTCCCACAGTTGGATCTTCATTTATCTTGAGGTCTTTACCAGTCCGGGCTTGAGGCCGAACACCTCAACCCCTTGAGCAGTCGATTGCCCGGTCGTCACCTTCACCCGCTCCACCGGTTTATCCATCGCCTCACGATATTCCACTGTCATGTCCGCCTGGATCGCCTCGTTCGGCACCACAATCGCCTGCGCATTGTTGTAAGTCACAATGGTCAAGCGCGCGCTCATCCCCAGCCGCACCCGTTGCAATTGCTGCGGCGTGAGCCGGGGGATCGACAAGGTCACCGCAAACTGCGCGCTGCCCTGGCTGTCGTTGGCGATCGCCAGGCCACTGACCACGCTTACCGAACCGGTCAGGCGCTCACCGTCAAACCCATCGCCCATGACTTCCACCGCCTGCCCTTGATGCAGTTGGTTGATGTCCAGCTCAGAGACCTTGGCGACGATTTTCAAACGCTCGATATTGGCCAGGCCGAACAACACCTGGCCCTGGCTGACCTTGCTGCCGGCTTGTACCGGTGCGTTGTTAGTACTGCCGCCCTGGGACGAGGTGCTGTTGCCGGGTGCGGGCACCACGATGCCGGAGAAGGGCGCCTTGACCTCCTTGCCTTCGAGCAGGGTGTGCAGGGCGTCATATTTGACCGTGGCGTTGGTCAGCTCCATACCGGCGATCTGCCGGTATACGCCCTTACCCTGCTCCAGCGCCTGTTGCAGCTCGCTGCGCGCCGCTGTCAGGTCCAGCTGTTGCTGCTGGGTCTGTTGCTTGAGGTCGTCGAGCTCGTTGCGCGGGATGATGCCGCGCTTGAACAGGTTTTCGCTCTCAGTGAGTTTGCGCTGGGTATTGCCTGCGGTCATTTCTGCGGTGCGCAGGCTGCGCCGGGCACGGCTGACGGCGGCGCTGCTGTCCCAGTCCTGCATTTCCTGCACGGTGCGCCGGGCCTTGAGCTGGGCCGAGAGGGCTTCGCGCAGTTGCACTTCGAGGGTGGCCGGGTCCATGCGCAACAGCACCTGGCCGGCCTCGACGCGTTGGCCTTGCTCGACCAGATTGGCCAAGACATTGCCGTCGAACGGCGCGGTGAGCGTAACGGTGGTGTCAGGCTCGATCTTGCCCACCAGGCCGATCTGGTGCACCAGCGGGTCGGGCTTCACCGCCAGCCATTGTTCACGGGTGGCCGGCCCTTCGGCCGGGCTGCGCAGGGCCAGCCCCACCGCTGCCAGCAGCACGATCAACCCAGCACCCAGCAGGCGTTTGCGATTAGTAGTCATTGAGGGCGATTTCCCAGCTTTCCAGGGTCATGCCCAGCGTCAAGTCAAGCTGGGTCTGAGCGTTCAAATAAGCGATCAGCGCATTGAGTCGCGCGTTTTCGGCGTTGCGCAGGTCAGTCTCGAAGCTCAGCACCTGAAAGTTGGTGGAGCGCCCGGCGCTGAGTTTTTCCCGTTCGATCTCGATCTTGCGCCGCGACAGCTCCACGGCGCGCTGGGAGATTTCATATTGGCGCCAGCGGGTGCCGAGGTCGCGCACCACGTCGTTGACGTTGCGTTCCAGTTCCTGGCGGGCGTCGGTGATGCGGATTTCCTGGTCCTCGACATTCACCCGCGCGCGTACTTCTGCCTGGCGCGTGCTGATGTCACCGATCGGGATCTGCACCTGTACCCCGGCGTAGCTGTCCCAGGTGCGGTTATTGGTACGGCCGTTATCGTTATCGTAGGCGTCGCGCACCTGATTCGCACCGGCTACCAGGTCCACTTGCCAACGCCCGGAGTCCTTGGCGATCACCAGGTTCAGGTCGGCTTGCTGGCTGCCCAGCAGCGCGGCGAGGTATTCCGGTTGCTGGGTTTGCGCGAGGTTGAACGCCTGGCGCCTGTCGATTTCCATGGGCCTGGCCTCCAGGGCTTCGGTGGCGCGAATCGGCGTGGACAGGTCCAGGGCCAGCAGGCGCAGCAGGGCCAGGCGACTGGTATCGAGTTGGTTCTGCGCTTCTTCGACGCCCAATTGCTGGGTGGCGATGTCGGCTTCGGTCTGCACGATCTCGAACTCGGCCATGCGCCCGGCGCTGATCAATGCCTTGTTCACCTCCAGCAGGGTGTTGGAACGCTTGAGCGCATCCTGGACGATCACCTGTTGTTCCTGGGCCCGCAGCAGCTCGCGGTAGGTCGCGATGATCTGGCTGATGGTTTGCGCCACGGTGGCCTTGAGGTTGAGACGGTTGGCCTGCTCCGCCAGGCGCGACAGGCGCAGCGGCGCCGTGGTGGCGTCCCAGCCGGCGCCGCGCATCAGCGGCTGGATGACGGCCAGGTCAAGGCCGTCGCTGCGGTAACGGCCGGCACGGTCGGCGTTGTTCAGTTGCTGGGTCCAGGCCATGCTCAAACGGGTGCCGTATTCGCCGAGCAGGCTGGTGGACGGTGCGAGGTTGGCGTTGCGCGCGCTGTCCTGGGAACCGCGTGTGCCACGGTAATAACTGTTGAGGATGAGCTTGGGGTTGAACACGTCTTCGGCGACCCGCAGGTCGAACTTCTGCGCGACCCGCTGCAGGTAAGCGCTGCGGATCGCCGGGTTGTTGCGCAGGCCCAGGTACACGGCGTCGCCCAGGGTCAAGGTCGTCACCTGGGCGTTCAGCGATACGCCGCGGTCATAGCCGCTGCGGGTGCTGCTGGGCGCCGAAGGTTTGACGACCACGTCGGCCGCCATGCCGGGCAGGCTGATCAGCGCCAGCAGCAATAGCCCTTTATTCATCGCGCAAGGCCTCCACCGGTTGCAACCGTGAGGCCGAAACCGCCGGGTAGATGCCGAAGAACAGACCCACCAGCAACGTACTGCCGACGCCCAGGGGCAGGGCGGCCACCGCCAGGGAAAATGCCCAGCCCGAAAGCCACGCGTAGAACCAGGCGGCGGTCATGCCCAATACCGCGCCGCACAATGCGCCAACGGCAGTCAAGCTGACGGCTTCGAGCAGGAACAGGTTGCGGATATCCCGCTGGCGCGCGCCCAGGGCCATGCGGATGCCGATCTCACGGCGCCGTTCTGAAACGTTCATCAGCATCACATTCATCACCCCGACACCGCCGCCCACCAGCGAAATCGCGCCGAGGGCCAACAGCAGATAGGCGAAGGTGCGGCTTTGGCGGGTCATGCCGTCGATCATTTGCTGGGGTACGGTGATGTCGACCGTGTGCTCGGTCAATTGCGGTTGCAGCGCAGCGGCGGCGTCCCGCGCTACACGTTCCATGTCTTGTCCAGGCTGGGCGCGGATGATCACATTGTTGATCTGCGGGCTGGCGAGGATACGCCGCATGCCCTCGACGGGAATGAACAGCGATTCATTGGCTTGCACCGGCATCAGCATCGCGCGGGGCTGGTTGTGCAGGATGCCGATGATCAGGAACAGGTAGTCGTTGATGCGCACGCGGTCGCCCAGTTTGAGCGGCTCACCGGGTGCGCCGAGCGTCTGGGCGACCTGGTCACCGATCACCCCATAGGTTTCATTGGCATCGAAGGCGGACAGGAAACGCCCCTCGCGCAGCGCCAGGCGCATGGCGGCGTGCACATCGGGGGTGCTGCCGACGAAGTTGGCATTGGCGCTGCGGCCATGGAACACGATGGGCCCGCTGAACAGGCTGAGCGCGCCGATATGGGCGATGCCCGGCACAGCCTGGCGCACCGGTTCCAGGTCAATCTGGCTGCGCATCGCTACGTTGCTGGTGCCTTTGGGCGGGAACTGGACGATCAGGGTGTCGGTGCCCATGTCCTTGAAAATCATCGCGGCGTCCATCGCGGCGTTATGGCCGATATTGATCAACGCCACCACCGATGAACTGCCGATCACGATACCCAGCAGGGCCAGCACCGAGCGTTTGCCCAGGGTGCGCAGGCTGATGAACGCTTCATGCAGCAGTTGGCTCAGGCTCTGCTCGACCCGCAGGCTCATCGGCGCTGGTCCTCGTGCACTACGCCGTTGCGCACTCGGATCTTGCGCTCCAGCCGCCCGGCGATCTGCGCGTCGTGGGTGACGATGATCAGCGTTACCTGTTGCTCGCGATTGAGGGTGAGGAGCAGGTCCATGATGTCTTGGGCGGTGCTGCTGTCGAGGTTGCCGGTGGGTTCGTCGGCGAGGATGACCGAGGGCTTGCCGACCAGCGCCCGCGCGATGGCGACGCGCTGGCGTTGACCACCGGAGAGGTCGGCGGGGCGATGGTGGGCGCGCTCGGCCAGGCCGACTTGCTCGAGCATGCGCAAGGCCTGCTCCACCGATTCATGGCGAGATACGCCACGATAACTGAGGGGGAGTGCGACGTTGTCGAGGGCGCTGAGGCGCGGCAGCAGGTTGAAGCTCTGGAACACGAAACCGATCTGCTGGTTACGGATCGCCGCCAGTTCATCCGCCGTGGCGTTGAAAATGTCATGGCCGGCGAAGTGGTACTGGCCGCAGTTGGGCAAGTCCAACAGGCCGAGGATATTGAGCAGGGTGCTTTTGCCGGAGCCGGATGCGCCGAGGATGCCGCAGCTGTCACCGCTGGCGATGGACAGGCACACGTCATTCAGAATCGACAGCTGTTGCCCGGCAAGCTGATAGCTTTTGCCGATGCCTTGCAGGGAAATCAAGCTGGGGTGCGCGGGGGTCTCGGTCATCATGACTACGCCTGCAGTCTCGACGGTCTTGGGTGGCCCTGCAAATCTTTGTAACAAGTTTGCGGGGCTGCCGATGCCGTCACCGACTAGTTTAATTTCTTGTTTTTAAAAAATTGTTTGAATAGTAACCGCGTTCAATCGGCTTCGCCAGCTATGGATGTAGAGCGGTTTGTTGCGTTGAGACGACGTTTGCGCAGGCCTCGCGAAGGGTTGAAAATCCGTTGGCGGCCATGAATATTCTCGCATGCAAGGCTTTTGCTCATATGGCACCGTGTCATTACTTGCTTTCGAACGAAGGCCCCGGTATAAAAAATCAAATTATTTTTTAAAACAATATTTCCCCCGTGGAACCCTTATGGCCGCGAAGAAGCTCAGCGCTCCAAACATTACCAAGACTCGACTGCTGGATGCGACAGAGGCGCTCTTTATTAAGTACGGATATGACGCGGTTTTATTACGGCAGATTACCGAGCGCGCCCAGGTCAACCTGGCTGCGGTGAACTATCACTTCGGGGACAAGGACTCCCTGATGAAAACCCTGCTGATGCAGCGTCTGGAGCCGCTCAACGAGCAGCGCCTGGAATTGCTGGCCCGTTGCGAGGCCGAGTCCGATGGCCCGCTGGACTGCGACACGCTGCTTGGCGTGCTGTTCGCCCCGGCCATGGGCCTGGAACGCAGCGATCCGGCCAGTGGGGAAGGGCGTTCCTTCATCCGTTTTCTCGGTCGGGTGTACAGCGACACCTCGCCGTTTATCCAGGAATACCTCAAGGTGCATTACCAGCCGGTGTTCCAGCGTTTTTTCGAGGCGTTCGCCCTGGCATTGCCGGATTTGCCACGCAATGAACTGGGCGTGCGCCTGCAATTTGCGCTCAAGGCGATTTCCGGGGTGATGGCCGGCACTGAATTGCGCCTGCTGATGAACTCCATGAGCCTCGGGCGCCCGGCGACGGATGCCGAAGTGATGGCCAAGTTGATCACCCTGGTGTCGGCGGCCATTCGTGTGCCGCAGCAGAGCGCTGAGGCCGAAACGGCCTTGGCCAAAGTGCTGGAGACCCAGCGGGCGATTCGTGAGCAGACGACGGCACCTGCCGGCAAGGTCGCGCGCTAGGTCAAATCCAGGGCAAAAAAAAGCCCGCTGGGGCGGCGGGCTTGATATGCAACGTTTGTAACGGATGAGGCTTCACACTACGTCTCGGCTTGTGAATAAAACGTGAAAAATATGTAAGAGAAAGTGTGAATACGTTAATGCGAGCAAACTTACCCAACGGCCTTCTCTAGATTTTCCAGCGAGGGGCACTTTTCGCCAGCCGCTGGCGCATCTGATCCACGTTATCCGCCAGTTGTACGGTCAACAATCGATAACCATCCAGCGCACTGTATACGGGTGCATCCAGTGTGGTTTGGGTGCCGCTGGCGGTATGGGGGCGTTGCAGACGCTCCGTAACGCCCGATTTCAACGCCCGTGCCATTCCCACCAACTGCACCCGAATCTGCCGATGCTCGGCCTTGAGCATCACGCGCATCCGCGCGGTAGCTTGCTCATCACGCGGGTCCGGTCGGGTATTGCCAAGAATCTCCAGGGTGCTGATGCACATGCGCAGGTGCCGCTGGAGTTTATCCAGCTCGGTCATGGAAATCCGCACTTCCTTGGACACCGACGGCATCAGCGAGCGCAGCTGCAGCATGGCCGCGTTCAAGCGGTTGAGCAGTTTGAGGTGTTCGTCATCGGTGACCGATTGGCCATTGATGATCCGGCTGTAGATCGCTGCACAATCGCGCAAGGCACTGGCCAGGTTGTAGCGCCATGAGTACACCGCGTACAGCGGCAGGGCAAAGGAAAACGCCAGGGCCAGCGCGATGCCGATCAGGATGTCGACGGTGCGCCACAACCCATCCGAGATCGGGTTGTCGCCGTGCCCGGCCACGATAAACACCGTGATCGCCGACAGCAGCGCGATATAGCCGCCCTTGCCGATGGCGTGGTAGGAAAAGAACCCGCACACCGCGGACATCAATAAGTAGGTGAGCAGCGGCATACCCAGCCAGGCATGTTGTACCACCACCAACAAGCCGACACTGGCCCCGATCAACGTGCCGTAGGCGCGTTCCACAGCTTTCTTGCCGATATTGCCGTGGTGCTGCAACCCGCCGATCACAATCAGCATGGTCACCGACGCCCACTCACCATGGGGCAGGTTGATGCCGGTGGTCAGCAGGATCGTCGCCAGCAAGCCGATGGACACGCGTACCGCGTGGATCAGCTTGGCATGGCGATAGCGTCGGTACGGGTCGAGCACGGGGCGCAGCAGGCGCCGGGCGAGCATAGGCAGGTTCATCGGTAGTAAAGGGGCCTCGATTGCAGGAGCGCGCGCGGTGCGCTCAAAAAATGTAGTCGGTGCTGATGAAGCTCGAGTCACGGTTGCGCAGGATATCGCTGAGCAACGCCTTGTTGCTCTCCTGGAACTTGGTCGCGACCAAGGTGCGGATCGAGAACACACGCAGCGCGTCATGTACCGACAACGTGCCCTCGGCCGAGTTCTTGCGCCCGTTGAAGGGGAAGGTGTCCGGCCCGCGTTGGCACTGAGCGTTGATATTGATCCGGCCGACCTGGTTGGCGAAGGTATCCACCAGGCGTCCGACCTCGACGGGGTTGGTACCGAAAATGCTCAACTGCTGGCCGAAATCCGAGTCCAGCACGTAGTCGATTACGGTATCCAGGTCACGGTAGGGCACGATCGGCACGACGGGGCCGAATTGTTCTTCGTGGTACACGCGCATCTGCGGGCTCACCGGGTACAGCACCGCCGGGTAGAAGAACGACCCACGGCGGGTGCCACCATTGGCATTCACCACCCGGGCGCCGTGCTGTGTGGCATCGGCCACCAGGTCGTTGAGGTAATCGACTTTGCCCACTTCCGGCAGCGGGGTCAGCGCCACGCCGTCATCCCAGGGCATGCCGGGTTTCAAGGTGGCCAGCCTGGCGTTGAATTTTTCGATAAAACTGTCGACCACCGCCTCATGCACAAACAGGATTTTCAACGCCGTGCAACGCTGGCCGTTGAACGACAGCGAGCCGGTAAGCGCTTCGCTGACCGCGTTATCAAGGTCGACCTCGGGCAGCACGATGCCGGGGTTTTTCGCATCCAGGCCCAATGCGGCGCGCAGGCGGTGAGGTTTAGGATGCAGTTTTTTCAGGTCGCTGGCGGCTTTGTTGGTGCCGATGAAGGCAAAGATATCGATCTTGCCGCTGGCCATCAGCGCGCTGACGGTTTCGCGGCCGCTGCCGTAGATCACGTTGATCACCCCGGCCGGGAAGCTGTCGCGGAACGCTTCCAGCAACGGGCGGATCAACAGCACGCCGAGCTTGGCCGGCTTGAACACCACGGTATTGCCCATGATCAGCGCCGGGATCAGCGTGGTGAAGGTCTCGTTGAGCGGGTAGTTATAAGGCCCCATGCACAGCGCCACACCCAGCGGTACGCGGCGGATTTGCCCCAGGGTGTCCTGTTCCAGTTCGAAGCGGCTGCTGCGCCGGTCGAGCTCCTTGAGGGCGTTGATGGTGTCGGTGATGTAGTCACAGGTGCGGTCGAACTCTTTCTGCGAGTCCTTGAGGTTCTTGCCGATCTCCCACATCAGCAGCTTGACCACCGCGTCGCGCTGTTCGCGCATGCGCCGCAGGAAGGCTTCCACATGCTGGATGCGCTCGGCCACGCGCAGGGTCGGCCATTCACCCTGGCCCCGGTCATACGCGCGCACGGCAGCGTCGAGGGCGGTAAGGGCGGTCTCGGCATCCAGCAGCGGGGTGCTGCCGATGTGCACGCGTTCATCGCCAAGTTGCACCGGGCTTTGGATGCGGGCCAACGGGCCATTCCACACCCGCAACTGGCCGTCGACCAGGTAATCACGCTGTTCAAACGGCGCGCCCAGGCGAAACGCCTCGGGAATGTCGGCGGTGGAGGCGGGAAACAACTGGGCGAGCAGGTTACTGGTGGTCATGGCGCTACCCCTGGAATAGTTGCAAAACATGACTAGAGAGTCACCCATACCGAGGCTCTGTGGCAAGGCTTGCGCGCTTTCCCCTGCGCATTCCGGGTGCTTCGGGATAAACTGCGCGGCTTTCTTGAAGGAGTTCACATGAGTCAGTACCAGCCGGGCATTCTTGCCGCACCGGTGCCGTTGCAGGCACGCCATCTGTTTTTTGCCATTGAGTTACCGCAGGCCTTGCCCGCTGCGCTGGACGCACTGGTGCAGTTGACGGATTCCGCGGCGGTGGTCGGTCTCGGTGAGCCGCTGGTAAACGCATTGGGTGCACGCATCGCAGAGCTGCGTAGCTTCCCGGCCCTCAGCGGCCCGGGTGCGCATAACCCCTCTACCCAGCAGGCCCTGTGGGTATGGCTGCATGGCGTGGACCGGGGAGAATTGTTGCTGCGCAGCCGCGCGTTCGAAAAAGCCCTGGCGCCGGCGTTGCGCCTGGTACAAATGACCGAAGGCTTTCGCTACAAGACCGGTTTCGACCTGACCGACTACGAAGACGGCACTGAGAACCCTCACGATGACGCGGCCGTTGAAGCGGCCCTGACGGACAGCGGCGCCAGCTTCGCCGCTATCCAGCAATGGCAGCACGACCTCGACGGTTTCGCCGCGCTACCGGCCCAGGAGCGCGACCACATCATCGGCCGCCGCCATGGCGACAACGAAGAGCTCGACGACGCCCCCCAATTTGCCCACACCAAGCGCACCGCACAGGAAAGCTTCACTCCGCAGGCCTTCGTGGTGCGTCGTTCGATGCCATGGGCCGAGAACGGCCAGGCGGGGCTGATGTTTCTCGCGTTCGGGCATTCCTTCGATGCATTCGAAGCGCAACTGCGCCGCATGAGTGGCCTGGAAGACGGGATTGTCGATGGTTTGTATCGCATCAGCACACCGTTGACCGGTGGCTACTACTGGTGCCCGCCGTTGAAACAGGGGCATTTGGACCTGAGCGCGATTACCCCGGCTACGCCGATCCACAGGTGACAGCTTGCCCCCTGAAGCCCGGGCCAGGCCTGGCCTCGGCGAACATGAAAAAATTGACAGCCACGCCAATGACCGCTGAAAAAAATCCGCACTGGCCGTAATCTAAGCGCCCTTGCCACCCGTGCGGATTGTTCATGTCTTCTGTTGCCGATGGGCTGCCCCTCAATAAACGCTTGCCGGCCGTGATTGCCCTGTCCTTGGGCATCGGCATGGCGACCCTCGACACCGCCATCGTCAATACCGCCTTGCCGACTCTGGCAGAGGGTATTGGCACTGACTCGGCTTCGGTGATCTGGGTGGTCAACGCCTACCAGTTGGCGATTGTCGCGACGGTGCTGCCGTTCGCGGCGCTGAGCGATGTACTGGGGCATCGCCGCGTGTACCTGGGCGGGTTGCTGCTGTTCATTGTTTCGTCGTTGTTGTGCGGGCTGGCCGATTCGCTACTGACCCTGACCGCCGCACGGGTGGCGCAGGGCCTGGGGGCGGCGGCGCTGATGAGCGTCAACACCGCGTTGCTGCGGCATATCTACCCCGCAAACATGCTCGGGCGTGGCCTGGGCTATAACTCGCTGGTGGTGGGGCTGGCGTTTACCTTGGGCCCGACCGCTGCGTCGGCGATCCTTTCGGTCGCCACCTGGCACTGGCTATACCTGATCAATGTGCCGTTGGGGCTGCTGGCCCTCGGCTTGGGTCTGCGTTCGTTACCCGTGCTGCCAATCATGGGTCACGCTTTCGACCGCTTGGCGGCGCTGTTGTGCGCAGGCTTGTTCGCCTTGCTGGTCTTGGGATTGGGCGCCGCCGTGCATGGCGCACAGGGCGCGCTGACCCTGGGGCTGATCGCGCTGGCGCTGGTGTTCGGCGCGTTGCTGCTGCGCCGCGAGGCCGGGCACCCGGCGCCGATGCTGGCGGTGGATTTGTTCAAGCGCCCGGTGTTTGCATTGTCTTCGCTGACGGCGATCTGTGCCTTCAGTGCCCAGGGGCTGGCGTTTGTGGCGCTGCCGTTTCTGTTGCAGACGACGCTGGGCCACAGCCAAGTGGAAACTGGTTTTCTGATGACACCGTGGCCGGCCGTGGTGGCGGTCATGGCCTTGATCGCAGGGCGCCTGGCCGATCGCGTGTCACTGGGCCTGCTGTGCGGCATTGGCTTGTTGATGCTCAGCGTCGGCATGGCCGCGCTGGCCACCTTGGGCACTGACGCCTCGGCTTTCGAGATCGGCTGGCGCATGGCCCTCTGCGGCGCCGGTTTCGGCTTTTTCCAATCGCCCAACCTCAAGGCCTTGATGACCAGCGCACCGTTGGCTCGCAGCGGCGGGGCCAGTGGCATCGTGGCGATCTCGCGGCTGCTGGGGCAGACGTTGGGCGCATCGTTGGTAGCGTTGTGTTTTCATGTGTTCGTGGACAGCGGCCCGCAATACGCACTGTGGCTGGGGTGCGTGTTCGCGCTGGCCGGGGCCGTGGCCAGCGGCCTGCGTTTATTGCCCTATAAACGCACGGATCAGCCTTTATAGCTGTAGCCACGCCGGATCGAGGCGGGTTTGTCCGGTATCGATGCCCAGTGCCTGCATTTTCGCCGCATGCGCGTCGATCTCATCGGCCAGTTGCGCCTGGGCGCTGGAGTTGGCATCCAGGGCATGCATCTGCGTCAGGCCCAGGTGGTAGAAGCGCAGCAGCTTGATCGCGCTGGGGTCATTGGCCTGGACCCGTTCGCTGACCTTATGCATCACATTGGTCACGCTCATCAGGCTACGCTTGAGCTGCCAGCCGTATACCGCCGGCGCCAACCACGCCTGGTTCCAGAACGGGCCGCGTACCAGGGCGACGGTGATCAATACCCCGGCAAACACCCCGCCGACATTGAAGCGTAAGTTATCACCGCCCGGTTCACCGAACAGCATCACCGCCAGGCTCGACAGCAACATCGCCAGAGCCAGGAACACCACAGCGACGATCAACGTGCTGCGGCGGGTCTGCTGCCGGTAGACAGCGGGGTCACAAGGTTTGAGTTCGAACATTCGGGTCGGGCCTCCAGCACGGGAGGGCATCTTCTCATGCTTGAAGCAATCAAGTTGAACGATGGCCACAAGGGGTTCCTCTAAATCCATGAAGTCCCCATGAGGTAAGCCATCATGTCCGAACACAAGCAACCGCCGCCTGGCACCCCCGATCCTGATCGCACGCCCGGTGAAGAGGAGCGCGATAACGATGCACTGCGCCCTAATGACCCGGCGGAACGTCAAGACAACGACGACGTGGAACGGGTCGAACACGACCTGGAAAACCTTCACGACAAAGCTCGCCCGCTGTAAGCAAGGAGGTCTTCATGAGTAATCCCCCGAACGGCCCGCGTTCCGACGAACACGCCAGCGGTAACGATGAGTTGGGATTCGATCCCGACTCGCCTGATTTGGCTGACCCGCAGGTCGACCCCGTTGGCCCGGCCATCGCGCCGCTGGACAAGCAAAAGCCGCCGGAAAAAAAGCCGCCCTACGATCCGCTGGGCGACTTGAAGAAGTGAACCAAGCCCCGCACTTTGCGGGGCTTTGTTTATTTGGAGGGGGTTATTTTGGAGGGTTCCAGCTCACGTCAGTGATGCCGTACTTTTCAGCCCAGGGTCGGGTGGTTTTCTTTACTTGCTCGTGCCCCACGCGGCCGATGCGGCTGACGTGTGCAATGTCGGCATCGACGGCCGCCCAATGCCAGGCTTCGGTGCTGTTCATCACCTCGGCGCGTACCACGAAAGACTTGGGTTTACCGTGCAGTTGATAGTGGATGGTGTAGATCTTAGCGGTACTCATGTTGCCTCCCTGTCTTGTTATAGATGGATAGGTAGGGGCGCGGAAAGGTTCATTCAAAATCACAATTCGCAGCGGCACTTGCGCGGGACTTGAACACCGGGGCCGGCCCGATAGCGAAGAGTATTGAACTAGAGCCTTCGCTGAACCGTTTTTTGTCCATTTTGGTGCAAATCCGTTCGAACTTTTTGCAAGCGCCGAGGTTCGAACCGATTCCTGAATACTTTGCCCACTCAAAAATGGAGATGTAAACGATGTCCAAACTATTCGGAAAATTTCTCAAGAACACCTCGTTGCTGGCCCTGGTGGCCGCGCCAACCGTGGTGTTCGCTGCGCCGTCCACCGACCCGATTTCCACTTTCGGGATTCTCGGCAGTTATAACGACTTCAAACTTGAAGGCGGTAGCGAAAGCGACAAGGAGCACATGCCCGAGGCGGGCCTGTTCTACAATTTCGGCAACAAGCTCACCGCTGAATCCGGCTTTATCTACCAGGCCGGTATCGAAGCCAAGTACGGTGAGAAAAGCGACAACAAACTCAAGGAAGGCCAGGCCGACCTCGACCTCGGCTGGCGTGCCGCGCTGGATGCGCGCAACTTTGTCGATGTGATTGTTGGCGGTGGCTACACCTGGACCCGTTATGAGCCGGACACCAATGGCTACGACATGAAGCTCACCAACAAATCGCCGTTCGCCAAGGCGGCCCTGGGCTACAACCACCAGTTCGATGACATGACCCTGCGCGTTGAAGCCGGCGCCCGTCATACCATCGATGGTCGCGCTAAACTCAAGGTGGATGGCGTCGGCAGCGACAGCGTCGACCTCAAGGACCGCACCAACCCATACGCCGAAGTAAGCCTGCTGATGAACCAGAAGGGCGACCTGCCGGTGATGGCGGGCCTTTACTACACCCGTACCGAGTACAAGCTCGATGACGACTCCTATGTGGCCGACAATACCAAGCTCAAGCGTGATGAGTATGGCTTCAAGGTCGGTATCGCGTTCTGACGTCATTGCACTATAAAAAACGCCCCGAACATTCGGGGCGTTTTTTTGCAGCTGTTTCAGATCAGCCCAGTTGATCGTTCCCCCGCTCCGCGTGGGAATGCATCCCGTGACGCTCCGCGTCACCCTTGCGCAAGTGCCGGATCTTGCGCTTAAAGCAGGACGCGGAGCGTCCCGGGTGGCATTCCCACGCAGAGCGTGGGAACGATCATGTGAACCAATTTGCAGGTCAGCCCAGTGCCGCCAGTTGCGCCACGGTCTCGGGAAAACGCGCCACCAGTCGTATCAACGTGACAGCCTGTGCATTGGGCTTGGCGCGGCCCTGTTCCCAGTTCTCCAGGGTGCGGGTATTGGTGCGCAGATACATGGCGAATACCGAGCGGGAGAGGTTGAGTTGCTGGCGCACTGCGATCACTTCTTCGGCGGTGAGCGGCGCCAGTTTGTTGAGGTGGACTTTATGGGTGCGCAGGGTGATTTTGCCCTGGCGTTCGTCGGCCAGGGCGTCAAAGCCTTCGATTAGCTCTGAAGCGGTATTGCGAGTCATAGTCGCTCCTACGTAGATTGCGTATGAGCGGGTCACTCTAAGAAAGGAAGTTGGGACCGTATGTCAGACGGAGTTGTGTATTAGGTAAGGCGCTTCCGTAGTGCCCGCGAAGACGATAGTGGTTGCACTGCATCTCTATTGTTTCCCTCTGAGACGCAAAAACGGCGCCCAAAGGCGCCGTTCTTTTACTGCATCAACCTAAATGATCAAACCCCCAGCACCGCATGCTGCACCAACGTCAGCAATGGTTGCGGGTACACGCCCAGGAAGAAGGCGAGCAGGGCGATGGCCAGCAGCATCACGCCGCCGGCCTTCTGTTCCCAATGCAGCTCGGCATCCACACGGCGCAGGTTCGGCTCGATCAGGTACAGGGTGACCATCACGCGCAGGTAGTAGAACACGCCGATGGCGCTGCCCAGGACCAGGGACGCGACCAGCCACCACTGGTGGGCCTCGACGCCGGTGGCGACGATGTAGAACTTGCCGATAAAGCCGGCAGTCAGCGGGATACCCGCCAGGGACAGCATCATCACGGTGAGTACGGCGGTCAGGTACGGACGGCGCCAGAATAGGCCGCGGTATTCGTACAGGGCGTCAGCGTCACGGCCTTTGTAGGGCGAGGACATCAGGGTGATCACCCCGAATGCGCCAAGGCTGGTGATCACGTAGGTGACCAGGTACACGCCGATGGCCTCCACGGCCAGGCCTTTGCTCGCCACCAGGGCGATCAGCAGGTAGCCGAAGTGAGCGATGGACGAGTAACCGAGCAGACGCTTGAGGTTGTTCTGGGTCAGCGCCAGCAGGTTGCCGAACAGGATCGACGCGATGGCGATCACAGTCAGTACATTGCTCAGCACGCCGGTATTGGCGGCAGGCGAGATCTGGAACAGACGCACCATCACCGCAAACACGGCCACTTTCGACGCAGTGGCCAGGAACGCGGCCACAGGCGCCGGGGCGCCTTCGTACACGTCCGGGGTCCACAGGTGGAACGGCACCAAGGAGAGCTTGAACGCCAGGCCGATCAGCATCATCGCCAGGCCCAGTTGGGCAATCGGCGCAGGGCTGTTGGTGGCGGCCAGGGCGTGGCCGATACCGGTGAAGCTCAAGCTGCCGGCTTCGGCGTAGAGCAGGGCCATGCCGAACAACAGGAACGCGGAACCGGCAGCGGACAGCACCATGTACTTGATGCCGGCTTCCAGGGAGCGCTTGTTGAAGAAGGCGTAGGCCACCAGGCCGTAGGTCGGGATCGACAGCAGCTCCAAGCCGATGAACAAGCCGGCCAGGTGCTGCGCGCTGACCAGCACGATACCGCCGGCCGCTGCCAACAGGATCAGCAGGTACAGCTCTTCCTTGTTGCCTGGGTACCCGGTGCCGCCTTCGCCGAGGTAGGCGTGGGCGAGGGTGACGCAGGCCAGGGTCGCGACCAGGATCAGCGCGATATACAGCAGCGCGAAGTCATCGACCATCATCAATGGCGTGACCGCCAGTGGTGCGACCTTGAGGGCCGGGATGATCGACAGCAGGGCCAGGTTCAACCCGGCGCAGGACAGCAGGAACGTTTGCGAATGATTGCGGCGCCAGGCGATCGCCAGCATCACCACCACGATGGTGAGGCTGGTGATCAGCAGCGGCGCAAGCGCGATAAAGTGTTGGATCGTGAATTCCATAGCGCTCTTACCGGGCCGAAGCGAGTTGAGAGAAGGCGGTGCCGAACCATTGCTGCACGCCATGCATCGTTGCGGCAGAAGTGTCCAGGAACGGCTGTGGGTATACGCCGATGTAGATCAGCAGTACCGCCAGGCCGAGCACCATGATCAGTTCGCGCGCATCCATCCCTTGCAGGACGGTGTCGGACTTGGCCGGGCCGAAGTAGGCGCGGTGGATCATGATCAGCGAGTAGACCGAACCGAACACCAGGCCGGAGGTAGCAATGGCGCTGATCCACGGCGTCTGTACGAAGGCACCCATCAGGATCAGGAACTCGCCGATGAAGTTACCGGTACCCGGCAAGCCCAGCGATGCAGCGGCGAAGAACAGGCTGATTGCCGGCAGGTACGCGATGCGCGACCACACCCCACCCATTTCACGCATGTCACGGGTGTGCAGGCGCTCATACAGCTGGCCACTCAGGATAAAGAGGGCAGCGGCCGAGACACCGTGGGCCAACATCTGGATCACCGCGCCCTGCAGCGCCAGTTGGCTGCCGGAGTAGATGCCGATCAGTACGAAACCCATGTGGGAAACGGACGAGAAGGCGATCAGGCGCTTGATGTCGGTTTGCGCGAAGGCCAGGAACGCACCGTAGAAGATCCCGATCAGACCCAGGGTCATGGCGATCGGCGCGAACTCGGCCGAGGCATTCGGGAACAGCGGCAGGGCGAAACGCAGCAGGCCGTAGGCAGCGGTTTTCAGCAGGATGCCGGCCAAGTCCACGGAGCCGGCGGTCGGCGCCTGGGCGTGGGCGTCAGGCAGCCAGGAGTGGAACGGTACCACCGGCAGCTTCACCGCGAAGGCGATGAAGAAGCCGAGCATCAGGATGTACTCGGTGGTCAGCGACATCTTGGTTTTCAACAGGTCGGCGTAGTTGAACGTGATCACGCCCGTGCTGTTGAAGTTGACCAGGACTAGACCGAGGATCGCCACCAACATGATCAGGCCGGAAGCCTGGGTGAAGATGAAGAACTTGGTCGCCGCGTAGATCCGGGTTTTTTTGCCGTCCGAAGAACTGTGACCCCAGAGCGCGATGAGGAAGTACATCGGCACCAGCATCATTTCCCAGAAGAAGAAGAACATGAACAGGTCCAGCGCCAGGAACACGCCGACAACGCCGCCCAGGATCCACATCAGGTTCAGGTGGAAGAAGCCCACGTGACGCTGGATTTCTTTCCAGGAGCAGAGTACCGAGAGGATACCCAGCAGGCCGGTCAGCAGGATCATCAACAGCGACAGGCCGTCGAGGGCCAGGTGCACGTTGATGCCGAAGCGCTGGATCCATACGTGCTTGAATTCAAGCGCGAAGGTCGGATCGACACCCGGAGCGGGGGCGAATGAATAGTCGCCATGGGCCCACAGCCAGAGGCCGAGTGCGAGTTCCAGGGACATGGTCAGCAACGCAATCCAGCGGGGGAGGGTGGCGCCGAAGCGTTCACCCATCCAGCAGAGCAGGCCGCCGATAAAGGGGATCAGGATTAGCCAGGGCAGAATCATGACGGGCTCGTTTCCTTTCGCAAGTTCGCAAAGTACGCAGTGCACTTAAACATAGTCAGACCGCTACCACGACGATGGCGCCGATCACCAGCACGGCACCCACTGCCATGGACGCCGCATACCAACGCAACTGGCCGGTCTCGCTGCGGCTCAGGGCGGTGTGACCGGCCTTGGCGGCGCGCGGGATCAAACCGATGGTCTGGTCGAGCGGGTCTTTGCGCAGCACGTGGCTGATCGCAAGGTAAGGTTTGACGAACAGTTTGTCGTAGATCCAATCGAAGCCCCAGGCAGCGAACCACCAGGCCGACAGGAACCGGCCGATACCGCTGTTGGCAACGGCGGTGACGAAGCGACGCTTGCCGAGGAACAGCAGGGCCGCCAGCAGGATACCGGCGATGGCAATGGCGCCGGAGGCGATTTCCAGGCTGTGCTTGTCGGCGCCGCCGGCATGGCCGACGCTTTGCGGCAGTACACCGGCCAGTGGCGGAGTGATCAGGGCGCCGATGAAGGTCGACAGGATGATCAGCACCGACAGTGGCAACCAGTGGGAGATGCCGTGGCCTGCGTGCGCTTCGGTCTTGGCTTCACCGTGGAAGGTGATGAAGATCAGGCGGAAGGTGTACAGCGAGGTCATGAACGCACCCACCAGGCCTGCGTACAGCAGGTTCTGGTTACCGCTGGCAAAGGCTTCCCAGAGGATTTCGTCTTTGGAGTAGAAACCGGCAGTCACCAGCGGCAGCGCGGCGAGCGCGGCACCACCAACGATGAAGCTGGCGTAGGCCAACGGCAGTTTCTTCCACAGGCCACCCATCTTGAAGATGTTCTGCTCGTGGTGGCAGGCCACGATCACCGCACCGGAAGCAAGGAACAGCAGGGCCTTGAAGAAGGCGTGGGTCATCAGGTGGAAGATCGCCGCGTCCCAGGCGCCAACGCCCAGGGCCAGGAACATGTAGCCGATCTGGCTCATGGTCGAGTAGGCGAGGATACGCTTGATGTCGGTCTGCACCAGCGCGGCGAAGCCGGCCAGTACCAGGGTCACGCCACCGACGATGCCTACCAGATGCAGGATGTCCGGCGCCAGGGTGAACAGGCCGTGGGTACGCGCGATCAGGTAGACACCGGCGGTGACCATGGTTGCCGCGTGAATCAGTGCGGAAACCGGGGTAGGACCGGCCATCGCATCTGCCAGCCAGGTTTGCAGCGGCAGTTGCGCGGATTTACCCACGGCGCCGCCCAGCAGCATCAGGGTGGCCAGGGTGATCCAGAAATCGCCGACCTGGAATTTCTGCGGCGCCAGCACCAGCAGTTCCTGGATGTTCAACGTGCCCACCTGTTGGAACAGGATGAACAGGCCGATGGCCATGAACACGTCGCCGATGCGGGTGACGATGAAGGCCTTGAGTGCCGCGTTACCGTTGTTGCGGTTGCTGTAGTAGAAACCGATCAACAGGTACGAGCACAGGCCCACGCCTTCCCAGCCGAAGTACAGGAACAACAGGTTATCGCCGAGCACCAGGAACAGCATGCTGGCGATGAACAGGTTGGTGTACGAGAAAAAGCGCGAGTAGCCCGCTTCACCGCGCATGTACCAGGACGCGAACAGGTGGATCAAAAAGCCTACACCTACCACCACGCCGAGCATGGTGATCGACAGGCCATCGACGTAGAGGGCGAAGTTGGGCTTGAAGCCTTCCACCGACATCCACTGCCACAGCACCAGGGTGTAGTGACCGCCTTCCGGCGGCGCCACGTTGAATTGCCAGATGACGTAGGCAGCCACAATGGCCGACAGGCCAATCGAGCCGACGCCGATCAGGGCCGAGAGGTTTTCCGACCAGCGTCCGCGAGAGAACGACAGCAGCAGGAAACCGATCAGGGGAAATACGAAAGTCAGAAAGATCATGTTCATCCGCGCATCTCACTGGCAGCGTCGATATCAAGCGTGTGGAAGCGACGATACAGTTGCAGCAGGATCGCCAGGCCGATACTGGCCTCGGCGGCTGCCAGGCTGATCACCAGGATGAACATGACTTGTCCATCCGGCTGGCCCCAACGCGCACCCGCCACGATGAACGCCAGTGCGGCAGCGTTCATCATGATTTCCAGGCTCATCAACACGAACAGAATGTTACGGCGAACCATCAGGCCGACCAGGCCAAGGCAGAACAGGATGCCGGCAACCGCCAGACCATGCTCCAAAGGGATAGCAGGCATCGTCATTGCTCCTTGGCTTCGTTGCGGCCCAAGTGGAAGGCAGTGATGGCTGCGGCGAGCAGCAGCATCGACGCCAGTTCGACTACCAGCAGGTACGGGCCGAACAGGCTGACGCCCACGGCTTTCGCGTCTACGGTGGTGTGGCCGATGGCCTGGCCGCTCTGGTGAGCGAACAGCACATACAGCAGTTCACCCAGCAGCAGCGCTGCCAGCACGACCGGGCCGAGCCAGATGCCGGGCTTGAGCCAGACGCGCTCCTGGGCGACCGAGGCCGGCCCCAGATTAAGCATCATCACCACAAACACGAACAGCACCATGATGGCGCCGGCGTAGGCGATCACTTCCAGCACACCGGCGAACGGTGCGCCGAGGGCGAAAAAGGTCATGGCCACGGCGATCAGCGAAATGATCAGGTAGAGCAGGGCGTGCACGGAGTTGGTGTTGGTGATCACGCGAAGCGTGGACACCACTGCAATACCCGATGCGAAATAGAAAGCGAATTCCATCTTTCTTCCTTAAGGCAGCAAGCTCTTCACGTTGATCGGCTCGGCTTCGTTTTGTGCGGCGCCCTTGGGCTTACCGGCAACGGCCATACCTGCAACACGATAGAAGTTGTAATCAGGGTTTTTACCGGGACCGGAAATCAAAAGATCTTCTTTCTCGTACACCAGGTCCTGACGTTTGAACTCGGCCATCTCGAAATCCGGTGTGAGCTGGATCGCGGTGGTCGGGCAAGCTTCCTCGCAGAGGCCGCAGAAAATGCAGCGCGAGAAGTTGATGCGGAAGAAGTCCGGGTACCAGCGACCGTCTTCGGTTTCAGCTTTCTGCAGGGAGATACAACCCACCGGGCACGCCACGGCGCACAGGTTGCAGGCTACGCAACGCTCTTCGCCATCCGGGTCGCGGGTGAGGACGATGCGGCCGCGATAGCGCGGCGGCAGGTATACCGCTTCTTCCGGGTATTGCAGGGTGTCGCGTTTGCGAAAGCCGTGACCGAACACCATCACCAGGCTTCGCAACTGGGTACCGGTACCCTTAACGATGTCGCCAATATATTTGAACATGGGTCAAATCCTCACTGAACCGCGGCTGCTGGCGTGTTCAACAACACGACGGCGGCCGTCACCAGCAAATTGATCAGGGTCAGCGGCAGGCAGAATCTCCAGCTGAAATCCATCACCTGGTCATAGCGCGGGCGCGGAATCGAGGCGCGCAGCAGGATGAACAGCATGATGAAGAACGCGGTCTTCAAGAAGAACCAGAAGAAGGCCAACTGCGGCAGGATGCCGAACGGACCGTGCCAGCCGCCGAAGAACAGCGTGACCAGCAGGGCCGAGATCAAGATGATGCCGATGTACTCACCGACGAAGAACATGCCCCATTTCATGCCGGCATATTCAATGTGGTAACCGTCGGCCAGTTCCTGCTCCGCTTCCGGCTGGTCGAAGGGGTGACGGTGTGTCACGGCTACGCCCGCGATGAAGAAGGTGCAGAAGCCAAAGAACTGCGGAATGATGAACCACAGGTTCTGCGCCTGGTACTCGACGATATCGCGCATGTTGAACGAGCCAACCTGCACCACGATGCCCATCAGCGCCAACCCCATGAACACTTCATAGGAGACGGTCTGCGCCGAGGCACGCAAGCTGCCCAGCAGGGCGAACTTGTTGTTGCTCGACCAACCGGCGAACAGCACCGCGTACACCGACAGGCCGGCCATGGCGAAGAAGAACAGCAGGCCGATGTTCAGGTCCGCCACGCCCCAGGTCGGGGTGATCGGGATGATCGCGAAGGCGATCAGCAAGGCGCTCATGGCCACGACCGGTGCCAGGGTGAAGATCACCTTGTCGGCAAACGGCGGGGTCCAGTCTTCCTTGAAGAACATCTTCAGCATGTCGGCGGCGATCTGGAACATGCCGAACGGGCCAACGCGGTTCGGACCGTAACGGTCCTGCCACCAGCCCAGCAGGCGACGTTCGACGAAGCTGAGCAGGGCGCCCGCGACGACCACGGCCAACAGGATCACGATGGCCTTGACGACCGAGATGATCACGTCGATCACTTCAGGGGTGAACCAGGTCATTGCGCTGCCTCCTGCAGACCGTCAACGGTTTGGCCAAAGATCGCTGGAGGAATACCGGCGATGCCTTTAGGCAGTGCAACCAGGCCGGCACCCAGCTCTTCGTTGATGCGCAGCGGCAGACGCAAGGTCTGGCCGGCCACGTTCAGGCTGAGCAGGGCGCCGTCGTTGACGCCCAGGCGGTCGGCCTCGGATTTGGCCAGGGCCACGTAGGCGGTTGGAATGCGTTCTTGAACCGGCGCGGCCTTGGAAGAAGTCTCTTCGCTGCCGAACAGGTGGAAGAACGGCACGACCTGCCAGGTACCCGGCGCCGGGTTGAACGGACGCGGGACCGCAGCGAACCAGTTCAGCGAATCGCCCTGGGTTTCGATCAGGCGGGTGCCCGGGTCGCCAGCGCGGATATGCCCACCGACTTCGTCCTGGAATTTGTTCCAGGCCTGCGGCGAGTTCCAGCCCGGCGACCAGGCGAACGGCACCTGCTGACGCAGTTCGGCCGAACCCGAATAACCTTCCATGGAGAAGGCGAACGCGGTGTCGATGTCTTGCGGGGTCCGCGGTTCATGCACGCTGATGTCAGCGCGCATGGCGGTACGACCGGAATAACGCAGCGGTTCACGGGCCAGCTTCAGGCCCTTGATGCGGAACGAGGCGGACGGCGCGGCATCGACAATCCGCGCCAGTTGCGGTGCGCTTGCAGCGGTAGCGGCGGTGACGTGGTCGAGCTGGGTCCAGTCGATCGGCTGGTTCAGCAGGGTTGCGCGCAGGGCATGCAGCCAGCGCCAGCCTTCGTGAACCAGGATGCTGGCGTCCATGTACTTCGGATCGAACACCTGGAAGAAGCGCTGGGCGCGGCCTTCCTGGCTGACCAGGGTACCGTCGCCTTCGGCGAAGGTGGCCGCTGGCAGCACCAGGTGCGCACGTTCGCTGGTGGCGGTTTTCTGGTGATCGGCCACGATCAGCACCTTGGCGGCGTTGAGCGCAGCGTCAACCTTGGCCGCATCGGTGCGGGTGTACAGGTCGTTTTCCAGCACCACGATGGCGTCGGCGTTGCCGTCGGTCACCGCTTGCAGGGCGGCGTCCAGGGACTCGCCACCGAGCATGGCCAGGCCGAGGCTGTTGGCTTCCGGTACCACCAGGCTGATCGAGCCGTTCTTGTCGCGCAGCTTCAAGGCCTTGGCGATGTTGGCGGCGGCTTCGATCAGCGCTTTGGAACCCAGCGAGGTGCCGGCGATGATCAGTGGGCGTTTGGCGGCCAGCAGGGCGTCGGCGATACGCTGGGCCAGTGCCACGGCTTCGGCGTCCAGGCCGTCGACGGCAGGCGCGCTGGCGTCAAGGGCGTGGGCCACGGCGAAACCGATGCGCGCCAGGTCGTCCGGTGCAGCGTGGACGCATTCTTCGGCGATGTCGTCGAGCTTGGTTTCAGCCAGGGAGGCGATAAACAGCGGGTTCAGCGCGTGCTGGCCGATGTTTTTCACGGCGGCGTCGAGCCAAGGCTGCACGCGCATGGCGTCGGCCATGGCTTCGGCCTTGCCTTTGACCGACTGGCGCAGCGACAGCGCGATACGCGCGGCGGTTTGGGTCAGGTCTTCACCGAGCACGAAGATCGCATCGTGGTCTTCGATGTCGCGCATGTTCGGCACCGGCAGCGGGCTGTCGTTCAGCACTTGCAGGACCAGGCGGATGCGCTCCAGTTCGCCGGCTTCGATACCGCTGTAGAAGTGCTCGGCGCCGACCAGTTCGCGCAGTGCGAAGTTGCTTTCGAGGCTGGCGCGCGGCGAACCGATACCGACGATGTTACGGCCACGCAGCAGGTCGGCGGCTTTATCCAGCGCCGCGTCCAGGCTCAGCTTGGCGCCATCGGCCAGCAGTGGCTGGCGCGGGCGGTCTTCGCGGTTGACGTAGCCATAGCCGAAGCGGCCACGGTCACACAGGAAGTACTGGTTGACCGAACCGTTGAAGCGGTTTTCGATACGACGCAGTTCACCGTAGCGCTCGCCCGGCGAGATGTTGCAACCGCTGGAGCAGCCATGGCAAATGCTCGGGGCGAATTGCATGTCCCACTTGCGGTTGTAGCGCTCGGAGTGAGTCTTGTCGGTGAACACACCGGTCGGGCAGACCTCGGTGAGGTTGCCGGAGAATTCGCTTTCGAGCACGCCGTCTTCAACACGACCGAAGTACACGTTGTCATGGGCGCCGAATACGCCGAGGTCGGTGCCGCCGGCATAGTCCTTATAGAAGCGCACGCAACGGTAGCAGGCGATGCAGCGGTTCATCTCGTGGGAGATGAACGGGCCGAGGTACTGGTTCTGGTGGGTACGCTTGGTGAAGCGATAGCGGCGCTCGTTGTGGCCGGTCATCACCGTCATGTCTTGCAGGTGGCAGTGACCGCCTTCCTCACAGACCGGGCAGTCGTGGGGGTGGTTGGTCATCAGCCATTCGACGACACTGGCGCGGAACGCCTTGGATTCATCATCTTCGATGGAAATCCAGGTGTTGTCGGTGGCTGGGGTCATGCAGGACATGACGATACGACCACGGGTGTCGTTTTCGTCGGTGTACTGCTTGACCGCGCACTGGCGACAGGCACCGACGCTACCGAGCGCGGGGTGCCAGCAGAAATACGGGATGTCGAGGCCGAGTGACAGACATGCCTGTAACAGGTTGTCTGCCCCATCGACTTCGAGCGCTTTGCCGTCTACGTGGATAGTGGCCATGGTTCAAAGTTCTTCGTTGGCCCGTTGTCAGCGGGCGTGGCTAATGGAATCTTGTTATTCATGTGCATCTACACAGCCATCAAGGCGTCCGCACATGAGAAAAGCGAAGGGCACGAACCCTTCGCTTCTTTAAGCGTTACGCACCGACCATGGTCGGTGATACCACCTGAGTGAGTTCGCCCGCGCGGGTTGGCGCGATGCCGGCCTCGAATTCAGGGCGGAAGTATTTGATTGCGCTGCCCAACGGCTCCACGGCGCCCGGTGCGTGAGCACAGAAGGTCTTGCCTGGGCCGAGGAAACCGACCAGCCCGAGCAGGGTTTCGATGTCACCCTCGCGGCCTTCACCGTTTTCCAGGGCCATCAGCAGCTTGACGCTCCACGGCAGACCGTCACGGCACGGGGTGCAGAAGCCGCAGGATTCACGGGCAAAGAACTGCTCCATGTTGCGCAGCAACGAGACCATGTTCACCGTGTTGTCCACCGCCATCGCCAGGCCGGTCCCCATACGGGTGCCCACCTTGCCGATGCCGCCGGCATACATCTGTGCGTCGAGGTGCTCGGGCAGCAGGAAACCGGTGCCGGCGCCGCCTGGCTGCCAGGCTTTCAAGGTGTAGCCATCGCGCATGCCGCCGGCGTAGTCCTCGAACAGCTCGCGCGCGGTCACGCCGAACGGCAGCTCCCACAGGCCAGGGTTCTTGACCTTGCCGGAAAAGCCCATGAGCTTGGTGCCCATGTCTTCGCTGCCTTCACGGGCCAACGATTTGTACCAGTCCACGCCGTCGGCGATGATCGCCGGTACGTTGCACAGGGTCTCGACGTTGTTCACGCAGGTTGGCTTGCCCCACACGCCCACGGCGGCGGGGAAGGGCGGCTTGGAGCGCGGGTTGGCGCGGCGGCCTTCGAGGGAGTTGATCAGTGCGGTTTCTTCACCGCAGATGTAACGCCCGGCGCCGGTGTGCACGAACAACTCGAAGTCAAAACCCGAACCGAGGATGTTCTTGCCCAGCAGGCCCGCCGCCTTGGCTTCGGCCACGGCACGGTTGAGGTGCTTGGCGGCGGTGGTGTATTCACCGCGCAGGAAGATATAGCCACGGTAGGTTTTCAGCGCGCGGGCACTGATCAGCATGCCTTCGATCAGCAGATGGGGCAGTTGCTCCATCAGCATGCGGTCTTTCCAGGTGTTGGGCTCCATTTCATCCGCGTTGCACAGCAGGTAGCGGATATTGATGGATTCGTCTTTGGGCATCAGGCCCCACTTCACGCCCGTGGGAAAACCTGCGCCGCCACGGCCTTTGAGGCCGGCGTCTTTCACGGTCTGGACGATGTCGTCCTGGGCCATGTCGGCGAAGGCTTTGCGCGCGGCTGCATAGCCGTTCTTGGCCTGGTACTCGTCGAGCCACACGGGCTCGCCGTCGTCACGCAAGCGCCAGGTCAGCGGGTGGGTCTCGGCCGAACGCTTGATCAGGTTGGCCGGGCCGAAGGAAGTCAGGGTCATGGGTAGCCCTCGAGCAATTGGGTCACGCCAGCAGGCTGCACGTCACCGAATGTGTCGTCGTCGATCATCAACGCCGGCGCCTTGTCGCAGTTGCCCAGGCAGCACACCGGCAGCAGCGTGAAGCGGCCATCGGCGGTGGTCTGGCCTAGGCCGATGCCCAGCTTGGCCTGGATTTCGCTGACCACGGACTCGTGGCCACCGATGTAGCACACCATGCTGTCGCACACGCGAATGATGTGGCGGCCGACCGGCTGGCGGAAGATCTGGCTGTAGAACGTCGCCACCCCTTCAACGTCGCTGGCGGGGATGCCGAGGATCTCGCCGATGGCGTAGAGGGCGCCGTCCGGCACCCAGCCACGCTCCTTCTGAACGATCTTCAAAGCTTCGATCGACGCCGCGCGCGGGTCTTCGTAGTGATGCAGCTCGTGCTCGATGGCCGAGCGCTCGGTTTCACTCAAGGTGAAACGGTCTGTCTGGATAAGCGTGCTGTTCATGCTTAGCGGTCCACGTCGGCCATAACGAAATCGATACTACCCAGGTACGCAATCAAGTCCGCGACCATCTCGCCTTTGATCACCGAAGGGATCTGTTGCAAGTGCGGGAAGCTCGGGGTGCGAATCCGGGTGCGGTAGCTCATGGTGCCGCCATCGCTCGTCAGGTAATAACTGTTGATGCCCTTGGTCGCTTCAATCATCTGGAAGGACTCGTTGGCCGGCATTACCGGGCCCCACGAGACTTGCAGGAAGTGCGTGATCAGGGTTTCGATGTGCTGCAGCGTGCGCTCTTTGGGCGGCGGCGTGGTCAGCGGGTGATCCGCCTTGTACGGCCCAGCCGGCATGTTGCGCATGCACTGCTCGATGATCTTCAGGCTCTGGCGCATTTCTTCGACGCGCACGATGCAGCGGTCGTAGGCATCACCATTCGCGGCTGTAGGAATTTCGAATTCGAAGTTCTGGTAGCCGGAGTACGGGCGCGCCTTGCGCAGGTCGAAATCGCAACCGGTGGAACGCAGGCCGGCACCGGTGACGCCCCATTCCAGGGCCTCTTTGGTGTTGTACTGGGCCACGCCGATGGTCCGGCCCTTGAGGATGCTGTTATCCAGGGCGGCCTTCTGGTATTCGTCCAGGCGCTTGGGCATCCAGTCGATGAATTCCTTGACCAGGCGCTCCCAGCCGTTCGGCAGGTCGTGGGCCACGCCGCCGATGCGGTACCAGGCCGGGTGTAAGCGGAAACCGGTGATGGCTTCGATGACCTTGTAGGCACGCTGACGGTCGGTGAAGGTGAAGAACACCGGGGTCATGGCGCCGACGTCCTGGATGTAGGTCCCCAGGAACAGCAGGTGACTGGTGATCCGGAAGAACTCGGCCATCATGATGCGGATGGTGTCGACGCGGTCCGGTACCTTGATGCCGGCCAGCTTCTCGACCGACAGCACGTACGGCAGGTTGTTCATCACGCCACCGAGGTAGTCGATACGGTCGGTGTAGGGGATGAAGCTGTGCCACGACTGACGCTCGGCCATCTTCTCGGCACCACGGTGGTGGTAGCCGATGTCCGGGACGCAGTCGACGATTTCTTCGCCGTCCAGCTGCAGGATGATACGGAAGGCACCGTGAGCCGAAGGGTGGTTCGGGCCCAGGTTGAGGAACATGTAGTCCTCGTTGGTGCCGGAGCGCTTCATGCCCCAGTCTTCCGGACGGAAGCGCGCCGCCTCTTCTTCAAGCTGCTGCTTGGCGAGGGTCAGGCTGAACGGGTCGAATTCAGTGGCGCGGGCAGGGTAGTCCTTGCGCAGCGGGTGACCTTCCCACGTCGGCGGCATCATGATGCGCGTCAGGTGCGGGTGGCCCGGGAAGTCGATACCGAACATGTCCCAGACTTCACGCTCGTACCAGCTGGCGTTCGGCCAGATACCGGTCACGGTCGGCACGCTCAGGTCGCTCTCGCTCAGGGCGACCTTGATCATCACGTCGCTGTTACGTTCCAGCGACATCAGGTGGTAGAACACGGTGAAATCGGCGCCGCTCGGCAGGCCTTGACGCTTGGTGCGCAGACGCTCGTCCACGCCATGCAGGTCATAGAGCATGACGTACGGCTTGGGCAGGTTGCGCAGGAAGGTCAGGACTTCCACAAGCCTGGCGCGCGCCACCCACAGCACCGGCATACCGGTGCGTGTGGCCTGGGCGGTGAAGGCGTCAGGGCCGAAACGGTTATTGAGTTCGACGACCACATCCTGGTCGTCTGCCTTGTAAGGCGGGATATACAGAGCACTGCCTGTAGTCATGGTTTTTTATCGCTTTCGGTCAACGTAAAGAATGAGGCCAGGTGTTCGTTCTATAAAAGAAGCGGGCTGGATCAGACTTCGTCGGGGCTGCGCAGGTTGGTGACTGCGATTCGCTGTTCGCGGCGCTGTTCCTTTTGTGACGGCATCTCGGCGCGGTACACGCCTTGATCACCGACGACCCAGGACAACGGGCGACGCTCCTTGCCAATCGATTCCTGCAACAGCATCAAGCCTTGCAGGAAAGCTTCGGGGCGGGGCGGGCAGCCAGGCACGTAGACGTCCACGGGCAGGAACTTGTCCACCCCTTGAACGACCGAGTAGATGTCGTACATGCCACCGGAGTTGGCGCACGAGCCCATGGAGATGACCCATTTGGGTTCGAGCATTTGCTCATAGAGACGCTGGATGATCGGCGCCATCTTGATAAAGCAGGTACCGGCGATAACCATGAAATCTGCCTGGCGCGGCGAGGCCCGGATAACTTCGGCGCCAAAGCGCGCGATGTCGTGGGGCGCCGTGAAGGCGGTGGTCATTTCCACGTAGCAGCACGAAAGGCCGAAGTTGTACGGCCACAGGGAGTTCTTACGCCCCCAGTTGACCGCGCCACTCAGCACGTCTTCCAGCTTGCCCATGTAGATGTTCTTGTGGACTTGGTCTTCTAACGGGTCGGAAACGGTTTCCCGTTCGCCGATGGGGTACTGCTCGTTAGGAGCATCCGGGTCGATCCTGGTGAGATTGTATTGCATCGCCAAAGCCTCATTGTTTCAGCTTCGCTTGCCGCTTGCGACGAGCTTCCGGAGCCCAGTCAAGGGCGCCCACTCGGAACAGGTAGACAAGACCTGCCAACAGAATTGCTATGAAAACGAGAGCTTCGACGAATCCGGTCCAGCCGCTTTCGCGGACGGACACAGACCAGGCAAAGAGAAAGAGGGCTTCGATATCGAAGATCACGAAGAGCATCGCGACCAGATAGAATTTGGCTGAGAGCCGCAAGCGGGCGCCACCTGTAGGTAGCATGCCGGACTCGAACGGTTCGTTTTTGCTGCGGCCCCAGGCTTTTGACCCGAGGAGGCTGGAGACGCCGAGCATGAAAGCGCAAAGGCCTACAACACCGAGGAGGAAAATGGCAAAGCCCCAGTTGTGGGCCATGAGTCCTGTCGCGTCGGTCATGCTGGAAATCCTTAACAGAGAGCAAAGGTCTCTGAGCTCGAAAAAGTAACGATGCAGTGACGATATGTCGCACTGCAATCAATCGCGGTGATTTTATGGCTAAACACCGGGCAAGTAAAATTCCTGTGGCGAAATTATTCGATGGAATAAGCACATAGTGCACCGTTGTGGGGCTGTAGCCCTTGCAGCATGGGCATTAGCGAGCTTTTGAACAATTGCGTTTTGTTTGACCGGTAAGAAAGTTTTCATGGTTTAAATGATAATGAATATTGTTTGCGCAGGGTTTAAGCGAATGTTTCTCGTGTGGCGGGGGAAGTTGCCGTTACTTGTGTGATTGTCGCCGGTTGATGGAACGGATTTTGTAACCGATTTATCTGCAGCGAATACCGCTCTGGATCAAGGTTTTGCACAAAATCTTCAGGCTCATCGCATTCCAATGTGGGAGGGGGCTTGCCCCCGATGGCCATAGGTATCTACACAACTTTGGCGTGGTCCTGAACCTGTGGCGGCCCAAGAGCCGAAGCCTCTCTAACTGACGCCCCGCGACCAAAATGTGGGAGGGGGCTTGCTCCCGATGGCGGCCTCAGGGCCGACCAGGATGTTGGATCAGAGCGAGTACATATCCGTTGCTGCGGTAACGGCGGCTTAGGGTTCCGCCCTGACGGCGGGTCACTTTGGAAAAGAGCCCCAAAGTAACCAAAGGGCTCTTGCCCCACCACTCGGCACCTCGCCTAGGCTCGGTGTGCCCGTAATCCGACAGTGATTTGGGGGCCGCCGCCACGCGCCATCCATGGCGCGGGGCGGCTAAACCGGCATCCCTGCCGGTTTACCCCCCAAATCACTATCGAATTGCGGCCAGCGTGGTTTAACGGGGCGCTTAAGATCAAGAGCAAGAGCAAGAGCAAGAGCAAGAGCAAGATCAAGAGCGACTCGCTTCGCATCGTGGTTACCGTAGGCTGCTACAAAGTTGTGTAGATACCTATGCCCCGATGGCGGTGGATCAGCAACAGATGTGCTGACTGACACTCAGCAATCGGGAGCAAGCCCCCTCCCACATTTGATTTTGGGTGTGACTGAAACAAAAAAACGCCCCGAACCAGTCGGGGCGTGATGTTGTGCGGCACTGCGGTTAGGTCTTCCCTGGGGCCGCAGTGGCCGGGTACTCAGTCACTCAGTGGAACTGCTCTTCTTCGGTTGAACCGGTCAGCGCAGTCACGGACGAGGTGCCGCCCTGGATCACGGTGGTCATGTCGTCGAAGTAGCCGGTGCCCACTTCCTGCTGGTGCGCCACGAACGTGTAGCCTTTGGCGGCGTCAGCGAACTCCTGCTCCTGCAGCTTCACGTAGGCGGTCATGTCGTTGCGGGCGTAGTCGTGCGCCAGGTTGAACATGCTGTGCCACATGTTGTGAATGCCAGCCAGAGTGATGAACTGGTGCTTGTAGCCCATGGCCGACAGTTCACGCTGGAACTTGGCGATGGTCGCGTCGTCCAGGTTCTTCTTCCAGTTGAAGGAAGGCGAGCAGTTGTAGGACAGCAGCTGATCCGGGTATTCCTTCTTGATCGCTTCGGCGAAGCGGCGTGCTTCGTCCAGGTCCGGCTTGGCGGTTTCGCACCAGATCAGGTCGGCGTACGGTGCGTAGGCCAGGCCGCGAGCGATCGCCTGGTCGAGACCGGCGCGTACTTTGTAGAAGCCTTCCTGGGTGCGTTCGCCGGTGACGAATGGCTGGTCGTACGGGTCGCAGTCCGAGGTCAGCAGGTCGGCGGCGTTGGCATCGGTGCGCGCCAGGATGATGGTCGGCGTACCGGCAACGTCAGCGGCCAGGCGGGCAGCGGTCAGCTTCTGTACAGCTTCCTGGGTCGGAACCAGTACTTTGCCGCCCATGTGGCCGCATTTCTTCACTGACGCAAGCTGGTCTTCGAAGTGCACGCCGGCGGCGCCCGCCTCGATCATGCTCTTCATCAGCTCGTAGGCGTTGAGTACGCCACCGAAACCGGCTTCAGCGTCAGCCACAATCGGCGCGAAGTAGTCGATGTAGCCTTCGTCGCCCGGGCCTTTACCGGCTTTCCACTGGATCTGGTCGGCGCGACGGAACGCGTTGTTGATGCGCTTGACCACGGTTGGCACCGAGTCCACCGGGTACAGCGATTGGTCGGGGTACATGGATTCAGCGGAGTTGTTATCCGCTGCCACTTGCCAGCCGGACAGGTAGATCGCCTGGATGCCGGCTTTTACCTGTTGCACTGCCTGGCCGCCAGTGAGGGCGCCCATGCAGTTGACGAAATCTTTGTCGGGACGGAAGGACGGCTTGGCGCCTTGGGTGACCAGGTTCCACAGCTTCTCGGCGCCGAGTTTTGCAAAGGTGTGCTCGGGTTGGACCGAGCCACGCAGGCGGACGACGTCAGCAGCGGAATAAGCGCGGGTCACGCCTTTCCAGCGTGGGTTTTCAGCCCAGTCTTTCTCAAGGGCTGCAATTTGCTGTTCACGTGTCAGTGCCATGTAGATAAACCTCGTCGTCGCGTCTTGTAGGGTTCGAAGGCCCTTGCCAGGGCCCCTGATAAGCGGGAGCGAGGCCATCATGCACAGCCTTTTTGAGGGCGTCAAATGTTTTGTAGTGCTTTTTTTCAGGCACTACATATTTGTTCCGGGACGACTCGACGGTCAGTTTTTGGTGCTTCAGTTCAGCGTGTCGACCTTGACCCGCAAAGTCAGGTCATCGCGGCCCCGAGTAGAGTAGCTGCGGGTTGTAGAGGATTTGTCGGCTTGGGTTTCGCGGTTGACGCCGGCCAGGGAGATCCATTCACCGAGGCGCCCGCTGACGCTTGTGTCGGTACTTTGCACGTTCACTACATCGGGACGTTCCTGGCTCATGCGGTCACGGTTGGTACTGATGGCGAGGTGAACGGTCTCGCCGGTGACGCTGGCGGTCACGTAGAAACCCTGGGTAACGTTGCGATACTGGGTCTGGTTCTGCAGGCGCCCGTAGCTGTCCTGCTGGGTGGTGGTCAGCGGTACGCTCTGGCCGACCTGGATCAGCGCGGGGACGCCTTCACTGGCCTGGATCTGCTGGATGCCCCCGTCGCGGCTGGTAGTGCCGTAGCTGATGATGCGGGTCTGGCTGTCGCCGCTGTTCTGCTGGTTGTTTTCGTTGGTGTCGACGGTGATCAGCAGGCGTTTGGCAGGGGTGTCGAGTTGAGAGAGCAGGGTGCGCAGGTCCTGGATCTTGCCGGGGTCAGCGTTAATGATCAGTTGATTGCCGTAGGCATTCACGGTGCCGTCCTTGCCGATGAAGTTCTGCGCCACGGGCAGCAGGTCGGCGCTGGTGCGGTTGCTCAGGTTGACCACTTCGGTGTCGGCTATGGCCGATGCGCTGACGGCCAGGAGGAGGGCGGTGAGCAGGGTGCGTAGGGACATGTCCGTTATCTCTGCGAGTCAAAGGCTGGATAGTGCCAGTTTGTCGGCCCGGCGGGTCGCAAGTTGAATACTAGACGGCAAAATGCCCTGGCTGGCAGGGCATTTTGGGGTGTGGCTGGGATAGCTATCGGGGGCAAGCCCCCTCCCACACTTGATCGGGTTCACAGGTCAAAATGTGGGAGGGGGCTTGCCCCCGATAGCAGCGACGCGGTCTGGAATCAGCCCTCGCGCACCATATCAACATGCGGAATCCCGACTTCAAGGAATTCATCGCTGACGATCTTGAAACCCAGCCGCTCATAAAACGGCGCCGCGTATACCTGCGCACTGAGGAACTGCCGGGTCTGGCCACGCTTCTCGGCTTGGCCGATCACCGCCTCCATCAGCTTGTCGCCGACTTTAAGCCCGCGCCAGTCTTTGAGCACCGACACACGGCCGATCTCGCCGCTGGGCAGCAAGCGAGCGGTGCCAATCGGAAAGTCGCCTTCGAATGCCAGGAAATGCATCGCACCGGCGTCGTCCGCATCCCACTCCAGCTCAGGTGGGACAGATTGTTCAGCGATAAATACCGCTTCACGAATGCGCCGAATCTCGTCGATATCCTTTCGCCAGTCCGCGACACTTACGTGAATCTTATTCATCCGCAAACCCCAGGCTGCCTTGCTTGACCAGTTCGCACAGCAGGTCGCGACCGTCTTCGTCCGCCAGCCAAACGCCCAGATTTTCGTTGTGCAGGGCGTCTGCCGAGCACACCAGTTTCAACAGTTCGCGCAGTTTGCCCGGCAGGTAGCGGCTCTGGCCGCTGGCGAACAGCAGCACATCATCGTCCACTTCCGACCAGGCCAGGCGCGCGCTCGGGTTGCGTACCAGGATCGCGCCGTCTTGCAGGCTGCTGATGAAATCGTCCTCGCCCAACTCTTCACCCGCCACCAGCTCCGGGTAGCGCGGTTCGGTCATGAACTGGCCGAACCAGGTCAGCAGCATGCGCTCGTCGCTCATGTGCTCGGCCAATAGGCTCTTGAGGCGGTCCAGGGCGTCGCTCTGGATCTGGTGCGGGTCGCTGACCGGTTGGGCGTCGGCGTCGGTGTAGCGCTCTTCGTCGGTCAGGTACTGGCTGAGGAAGTCGGTGAAGTGGGTCAGCACTTCGGCGGCGCTTGGGGCGCGAAAGCCCACCGAGTAAGTCATGCAGTCGTCTTCGGCGATGCCGAAGTGCGCCAGGCGCGGCGGCAGGTACAGCATGTCGCCTGGCTCGAGCACCCATTCGGCACTCTCTTCGAATTCGGCGAGGATGCGCAGGTCGGCGTGCTGCAGCAGCGCGCTTTCAGAGCTGCACATCTGGCCGATCTTCCAATTGCGCTTGCCCTGGGCTTGCAGCAGGAACACATCGTAGTTGTCGAAGTGCGGACCGACGCTGCCACCCGGCGCGGCGAAGCTGATCATCACATCGTCGATGCGCCAGCTTGGCAGGAAGCGGAAATGCTCGAGCAATTCGGCAACTTCCGGCACGAACTGGTCGACCGCCTGCACCAGCAGGGTCCACTCACGCTCGGGCAGGGTGCTGAAGGCGTCTTCGGCGAACGGGCCGCGACGCAGTTCCCACGGACGCTCGCCGTGTTCGATCACCAGGCGCGATTCGACTTCCTCTTCCAGCGCCAGGCCGGCCAGTTCGTCGGCGTCTATCGGGCTTTCGAAATCAGGGATGGCCTGGCGGATCAACAGCGGTTTTTTCTGCCAGTAGTCGCGCAGAAATTCCCGTGCCGTGATGCCGCCCAGAAGTTGAAGAGGGATATCAGGATTCATGTGTAACCTATTGAAAAAAAGCACTTTTAAGACAGGAATAAAAACGCCCGGCGCGGCCGGGCGTCTCAAAGGGTCGTGCGACGGTCAGATGCGCTTGGCTTGCTCTACAGCGTTACCGATGTAGTTGGCCGGGGTGAGCAGTTTCAGCTCGGCCTTGGCAGCGGCTGGCATATCCAGGCCATCGATGAAAGTTTGCAGCGCGTCGGAGGTGATCCCCTTGCCGCGCGTCAACTCTTTGAGCTTCTCGTAGGGGTTTTCGATGTTATAGCGGCGCATCACGGTCTGGATCGGCTCGGCCAGCACTTCCCAGCAGGCGTCCAGGTCAGCGGCGATTTTCTGCTCGTTGAGTTCCAGCTTGCTGATGCCTTTGAGGCTGGCTTCGTACGCGATCACGCTGTGAGCAAAGCCCACGCCGAGGTTGCGCAGTACGGTGGAGTCGGTCAGGTCGCGCTGCCAGCGCGAGATCGGCAGCTTGCTGGCCAAGTGCTGGAACAAGGCGTTGGCGATGCCCAGGTTGCCTTCGGAGTTTTCGAAGTCGATCGGGTTGACCTTGTGCGGCATGGTCGACGAACCGATTTCACCGGCAATGGTGCGCTGCTTGAAGTAGCCCAGGGAGATGTAGCCCCAGATATCGCGATCGAAGTCGATCAGGATGGTGTTGAAGCGCGCGATTGCGTCGAACAGCTCGGCAATGTAGTCGTGGGGTTCGATCTGCGTGGTGTAGGGGTTGAAGCCCAGGCCCAGCTCGTCTTCGATGAAGGCGCGGGCGTTGGCTTCCCAGTCGATCTCAGGGTAGGCCGACAGGTGGGCGTTGTAGTTGCCCACGGCGCCGTTGATTTTGCCCAGCAATGGCACGGCGGCGACTTGAGCGATCTGGCGCTCCAGGCGGTACACCACGTTGGCCAGTTCTTTGCCCAGGGTGGTCGGCGAGGCCGGCTGGCCGTGGGTGCGCGAGAGCATCGGCACGGCGGCGAAACGGATCGCCAGCTCGCGGATGGCCTCGGCGGTCTGGCGCATCAGCGGCAGCATCACCTCATCACGGCCTTCGCGCAGCATCAGGGCGTGGGACAGGTTGTTGATGTCCTCGCTGGTGCAGGCAAAGTGGATGAACTCGCTGACCTGGGCCAGTTCCGGCAGCTTGGCCGCCTGCTCTTTGAGCAGGTACTCGATGGCTTTGACGTCGTGGTTGGTGGTGCGCTCGATCTCTTTCACACGCTCGGCGTGCTCCAGGGAGAAGTTTTCCGCCAGGGTGTTCAAGACAGCGTTGGCTTCGGCGGAAAACGCCGGCACTTCGCTGATGGCAGGGTGAGCGGCCAGGCGCTGGAGCCAGCGCACTTCAACCAGGACACGGGCACGGATCAGGCCGTACTCGCTGAAAATAGGGCGCAGGGCCTGGGTTTTGCCGGCGTAGCGGCCGTCAACAGGGGAAACCGCAGTGAGCGAAGAAAGCTGCATGGGGTGTTCTCGGACAGTCGGGCAACGAAATGGGGCGCGTATCATACATGAAAACATTCGCCGGTCCGTCGCCAACTGACCGGCGTATTACGCGTAACAGCTTGAAAAAGGTCTGCTGGTGCGACTTATTCGTTGCGCATCAACGGGTAAAGCTCTTTGAGCAATTTGCGCCGGCTGATCACCAGTTGCCAGCGATGGCCGCCCAACTGGCGCCATAACCGCGCCGAACGGATACCCGCCAGCAGCAGGGCGCGGATTTTCGAGGCGTTGTTCGGTTGTTGCAGGTTGCGCATGTCGCCGTGCACCTGGATGCGCTGGCGCAGGGTGCTCAGGGTGTCCTGGTACAACGCGCCACAGGCGGCGATCACGTTCTCGTGGGCCGGACCGAAGTGCTCCACCTGAGACTGGATCTGCGGCAGGCGCTTGCCAATGGTTTCCAGCAGGTCGTCGCGCTTGGCCAATTGACGCTCCAGGCCGAGCATCGACAGGGCGTAGCGCAAGGGTTCGCGCTGCAGGGTGCTGGGGTCGCGCTCCAGGGCGCCGATCAGGGCGCGGTAACCTTCGCGCAGCGCCAGGTCGTCGCCACCGTAGACTTCCAGGGTGTCCTTGGGGTCGCGGATCAGCAGGCTGCCGAGCATGCAGGTCAGGCCCGCCTCGGTGACCTGGCCGGTCTTGGCGATCTTGTCCACCAGCACCGCTGCAAGGAAAACCCCGCCCAGCGCGGTCAATTGCTCCTGGGTCGGGCTCATGCCGGGTTGCTCCAGGCTTGCGCAACTTCAATCACGCCGCCGCCCAAGCAGACTTCGCCGTCATAGAACACCACGGATTGGCCAGGGGTGACTGCGCGCTGCGGGTCATCGAAGGTGGCACGGTAGCCGGTAGTGGTTTTTTCCAGGGTGCAGGGCTGGTCGCTCTGGCGATAGCGCACTTTGGCGGTCAGGCGGCGCGGTGTGCTCAGGTCGATGGGGTTGACCCAATAGATTTCTGAAGCGAGCAGGGCGCCGGAGAACAGCAAGGGGTGCTCATTGCCTTGGCCGACGATCAGCACATTGTTTTCCAGATCCTTTACCAGCACGTACCACGGCTCTTCGCCGGCATCTTTCAAGCCGCCGATGCCCAGGCCCTGGCGCTGACCAATGGTGTGGTACATCAGGCCGTGGTGACGGCCGATCACTTCACCGTCGGTGGTCTTGATCTCGCCCGGTTGTGCCGGCAGGTATTGCTTGAGGAAATCGCTGAAGCGGCGCTCGCCGATAAAGCAGATTCCGGTGGAATCCTTCTTCTTGGCGGTGGCCAGGCCGTGTTGTTCGGCGATCCTGCGCACTTCGGGCTTTTCCAGCTCGCCCACCGGGAACAGGGTCTTGGCGATCTGTTCACCGCCCACGGCGTGCAGGAAGTAGCTCTGGTCCTTGTTCGGGTCCAGGCCCTTGAGCAGTTCGGTGCGGCCATCGATATCGCGGCGGCGCACATAGTGGCCGGTGGCAATCAGATCGGCGCCGAGCATCATGGCGTAGTCGAGGAACGCCTTGAACTTGATCTCGCGGTTACACAGGATGTCCGGGTTCGGCGTGCGCCCGGCCTTGTATTCGGCCAGGAAGTGCTCGAACACATTGTCCCAGTACTCGGCGGCGAAGTTGGCGGTGTGCAGCTTGATACCGATCTTGTCGCACACGGCCTGGGCGTCCGCAAGGTCGTCCATTGCGGTGCAGTATTCCGTTCCATCGTCTTCTTCCCAGTTCTTCATGAACAGGCCTTCCACCTCATAACCCTGCTCCATGAGCAGAACGGCGGAAACGGAAGAATCCACGCCGCCGGACATGCCGACGATGACGCGCTTCTTTTGTGTGTCAGAAGGGGCTGGATCACGCATAGGGTTTCAACGGGTGTCTTGAAAAAGGACGCGATTCTAGCAGGCCTGGGCCCGCAAGGCTAAAGAGAAGGACGGATCAATTCCAGGCTGTGACGCTGGCCGGCCAGATAATCATCAATACAGCGAATGATCAGCTCGCTGCGCCAGTCGTCGCGCAGTTCCATCAGTTCGTCACGGGTCAGCCAGCGGGCGCGCAGGATGCCTTCGTCGAGTTGGTACTCCGGGTGGTGTTTCAGGGCCTTTGCGATGAAGCAGACCCGTTGATAGGTCACGCCATTGCTCGGGGCTGTGTACAGGTAGATGCCGACGATGCCGGTGGCTTCGACGTCCCAGCCGGTCTCTTCGAGGGTTTCACGCACCGCGGCTTCGGTCAGGGTTTCGTTCGGGTCGAGATGGCCGGCCGGCTGATTGAGCACAGCGCGACCGCCCTTGAGTTCTTCGACCATCAGGAAACGGCCATTGTCTTCAACGATCGTGGCGACGGTGATGTGGGGGAGCCAAGTCATGGAAAGCCTCTCGATTCAGGATGCAACGCGCTCTTCAAGCAGAATTGCGGTCAGTGTGGGAGGGGGCTTGCTCCCGATAGCAGTGTGTCAGCCAGTACATTTGAGCCTGACACTCCTCCATCGGGGGCAAGCCCCCTCCCACATTTGGATTCGGTTTCGTCAGGTGAACGCTGGAAACAGAAACCCCGGCGCAGGGCCGGGGCTTCTTTGCATCCTTACAACCTTACTTCAACTTGGCAATCGCCGCATTCAGCGTGTTGCTTGGGCGCATGGCCTTGCTGGTCAGCTCCGGGTTCGGTGCGTAGTAGCCGCCGATGTCCACTGGCTTGCCCTGTACGGCGTTGAGCTCGGCAACGATGGTTGCTTCGTTCGCGGCCAGGGTCTTGGCCAGTTCGCCGAACTGCGCTTGCAGTGCCGTGTCTTCGGTCTGGGCGGCCAGGGCCTGGGCCCAGTACAGCGCCAGGTAGAAGTGGCTGCCGCGGTTGTCGATGTTGCCGACTTTGCGCGATGGCGACTTGTTGTTGTCGAGGAACTGGCCGGTGGCCTGGTCCAGGGTCTTGGACAGGACCAGGGCTTTCGGGTTGTTGTACGTCACGCCCAGGTGCTCGAGGGACGCGGCCAGGGCCAGGAACTCGCCCAGGGAATCCCAGCGCAGGAAGTTTTCTTCCAGCAGCTGCTGCACGTGTTTCGGTGCCGAACCGCCGGCGCCGGTTTCGAACAGGCCGCCGCCGTTCATCAGCGGCACGATCGACAGCATCTTGGCGCTGGTGCCCAGCTCCATGATCGGGAACAGGTCGGTCAGGTAGTCGCGCAGTACGTTACCGGTCACCGAGATGGTGTCCAGGCCTTTACGGGTACGCTCCAGGGTGAACTTCATCGCGTCGACCGGGGCCATGATGCGGATGTCCAGGCCTTCGGTATTGTGGTCTTTCAGGTAGGCCTGAACTTTCTCGACCACCACGCCATCGTGAGCGCGCTGCGGGTCCAGCCAGAAGATGGCCGGAGTGTTGCTGGCGCGTGCGCGGTTGACGGCGAGCTTGACCCAGTCCTGGATCGGCGCGTCTTTGGTCTGGCACATGCGGAAGATGTCGCCCGCTTCGACGTTCTGTTCCATCAGCAGGTTGCCCTTGCTGTCGGTGACGCGGACTACGCCGTCAGCCTTGATCTGGAAGGTCTTGTCGTGGGAGCCGTACTCTTCGGCTTTCTTCGCCATCAGGCCAACGTTTGGCACGCTGCCCATGGTGGTGGGGTCGAAGGCGCCATTGGCCTTGCAGTCTTCGATGACCGCCTGGTAGATGGTGGCGTAGCAGCGATCCGGGATCACGGCCTTGGTGTCGTGCAGTTGGCCGTCGGTGCCCCACATTTTGCCGGAGTCACGGATCATGGCTGGCATCGAGGCGTCGACGATCACATCGCTCGGTACGTGCAGGTTGGTGATGCCTTTGTCGGAGTTGACCATCGCCAGCGAAGGGCGAGCGGCATAGACCGCCTGGATGTCCGCTTCGATCTGCGCCTGTTGCTCGGCAGGCAGGGCCTTGATGCGGGCGTACAGGTCGCCGATGCCGTTGTTCAGGTTGAAGCCGATCTGTTCCAGCACGGTCGCGTGCTTGGCCAGGGCGTCTTTATAGAATTCGGCAACGATCTGGCCGAACATGATCGGGTCGGAGACCTTCATCATGGTCGCTTTCAAGTGAACCGACAGCAGCACGCCTTGTTTCTTGGCGTCTTCGATCTCGGCGGCGATGAACGCGCGCAGGGCTTTCTTGCTCAGTACGGCGGTGTCGATGATCTCGCCGGCCTGTACCGAAGTCTTTTCTTTCAGGACGGTGGCGGTGCCGCCTTGAGCGATCAGCTCGATTTTGACAGCGTCAGCGGTTTCGATCTGTACGGCTTTTTCGCTGCCGTAGAAGTCGCCGTTGCTCATGTGGGCAATGTGCGACTTGGAGTCGGCAGCCCAGGCGCCCATCTTGTGGGGGTGCTTGCGTGCGTAGTTCTTGACCGACAGCGGTGCGCGGCGGTCGGAGTTGCCTTCGCGCAGGACCGGGTTCACGGCGCTGCCCTTGACCTTGTCGTAACGGGCACGGGTTTCTTTTTCCGCGTCGGTGGTTACGGTTTCCGGGTAGTCCGGCAGGGCGTAGCCCTGGGCCTGCAGTTCCTTGATCGCGGCTTGCAGCTGCGGGGTCGAGGCGCTGATGTTAGGCAGCTTGATGATGTTGGCTTCAGGCGTAACGGCCAGGTCGCCCAGTTCGGCGAGGTGGTCCGGGATAGCCTTGTCGCCCAGTTGCTCGGGGAAGCTTGCGAGGATGCGCCCGGCGAGGGAAATATCGCGGGTTTCCACGGCAATATCAGCGGAAGCGGTGAAGGCCTCTACGATAGGCAGCAGTGAATAGGTGGCGAGGGCTGGGGCTTCGTCGGTGAAGGTGTAGATGATCTTCGAGCGGGTGGGCATATTCGGATTAACTCTCTTCTTTGCTGAAAGCGTGCGCAGAAACTCGAGATGCGCCGGGTGGAGCGCGTTCGTTCAAAGTCATCCATGAGCGAAATGTCGAGGTTTCTTCGCGGTGATGTTGGGTTGCATCAGTCGAGCGTCAAGCGTTTGGACTATTGTAATAGTCCTGCTTTCTGGCTGAAGGCTACTGTCTAGAGCGGTCAACCGTCGTGACTCTTTGGTCAGCGGCGGCATTATACATAGGTCGCTATGCTTACGCTGAGCCTTCATACAAAAGGTGGGTCGTCCATTGGTCTAAAGGTCGCAGGGGGTGCGTGTGCGGCTAAAGTCGCACGCTGTGCTCAAGATTGGCGATTTTGCCTTTGCTTTCAGGCTAGTAGGCGACAATTTATGCTGTTTTCGATGCAAATGAGCATGGCGCAAGGTTTCAGTCGCCATTTATCTGGAGTAGGCTCGAACGCAGCCAGATGTTCAATCCATAGATGGAGTTCAGCATGGGATACAAGAAGATTCAGGTTCCGGCAGTCGGCGACAAAATCACCGTCAATGCAGACCATTCTCTCAATGTTCCTGACCAACCGATCATCCCCTATATCGAAGGTGACGGTATTGGCGTCGACATCAGCCCGGTGATGATCAAGGTGGTCGACGCAGCTGTTGAAAAGGCCTACGGCGGCAAGCGCAAAATCTCGTGGATGGAGGTGTACGCCGGCGAGAAGGCCACCCAAGTCTACGACCAGGACACCTGGTTGCCTCAGGAAACCCTGGATGCGGTCAAGGATTACGTGGTGTCCATCAAGGGCCCGCTGACCACCCCGGTCGGCGGCGGCATCCGTTCGCTGAACGTAGCCCTGCGCCAGCAACTCGACCTCTATGTATGCCTGCGCCCGGTGCGCTGGTTTGAAGGCGTGCCCAGCCCGGTCAAGAAGCCGGGGGACGTGGACATGACCATCTTCCGTGAGAACTCCGAGGACATTTACGCCGGCATCGAGTGGAAGGCCGGTTCGCCTGAGGCGATCAAGGTGATCAAGTTCCTCAAGGAGGAGATGGGCGTTACCAAGATCCGCTTCGACCAGGATTGCGGCATTGGTATCAAGCCGGTATCGCTGGAAGGCACCAAGCGCCTGGCGCGCAAGGCCCTGCAATATGTAGTGGATAACGACCGCGACTCGCTGACCATCGTGCACAAAGGCAACATCATGAAGTTCACCGAAGGTGCCTTCAAGGAATGGGCCTACGAAGTGGCGGCCGAGGAGTTCGGCGCGACCCTGCTCGATGGCGGGCCGTGGATGCAGTTTAAGAACCCGAAGACTGGCAAGAACGTGGTGGTCAAGGATGCGATTGCCGATGCCATGCTTCAGCAGATCCTGCTGCGCCCGGCTGAATATGACGTGATTGCGACGCTCAACCTGAACGGCGACTACCTGTCTGACGCCCTGGCGGCGGAAGTGGGCGGCATCGGTATTGCGCCGGGTGCCAACCTGTCCGACACCGTGGCCATGTTCGAAGCCACCCATGGTACGGCGCCCAAGTATGCGGGCAAGGACCAGGTCAACCCGGGCTCATTGATTCTCTCGGCGGAAATGATGCTGCGGCACATGGGCTGGGTAGAGGCGGCCGATTTGATCATCAAGGGCACCAACGGCGCGATTTCGGCGAAGACCGTGACCTATGATTTCGAGCGCCTGATGGAGGGCGCTACGCTGGTGTCGTCGTCGGGCTTTGGTGATGCACTGATCAAGCATATGTAAACAGGCAGAAAAACCGGCCGTGCTGATAACTCAGAATGGCCGGTTTAGCTCTCAAGACTTTGCCAAGTGGCTGGTCAGGCCCGTTGCGTTGTCGATTGCAGAGCAGGCGCTTCTGCTTTCGGCGCGTCTTTAGTAGCTTCTGGTGCTTTAATTTCTACGGCATGCTTGCCCTTGGGACCTTGAATGATCTCAAAGCAGACAGTCTGACCCGCTTTCAATGTCTTGTAGCCATCCATCTTGATTGCTGAGTAATGCGCAAAAAGGTCTTCAGCCTTGCCGTCTTCGTTAATGAAGCCGTAACCCTTGGCATTGTTGAACCACTTGACCTTACCACTAGCCATTCCCTTATCCCTCTGCACCAGACTCCATCACTGGAGTATCATCCCGTCTATCCGTCCTAACCCGAATAAATAAGGTTGACTGCGCGGACCTTTTTTACCCACTGTGGGCTCTATTGGTTGTAACACCGATTTGCTGATAGTCAAGGCGACCGAAGGGTCAGAGTTGAAAATCTGACAGCTCGCCCCCACCACTGTATTTGAACCACTGACGAACCTTTCTTTCCATGCATGCAAATAGCCAGATTCGACTAACATTCAATCAGGATCGCCCGGATCAGGAACATGACGACGACGGTTCTGCAGGCATTGCTGTTCAGGAGGCCAAGCCTGCTTTACAGGCGCCGCCGATGTACAAGGTGGTTTTGTTCAATGATGACTACACACCGATGGATTTCGTGGTCGAAGTGCTCGAGGTGTTTTTTAACCTGAACCGCGAGTTGGCGACCAAGGTAATGCTGGCCGTTCACACAGAAGGACGGGCAGTATGTGGAGTGTTTACCCGCGACATCGCCGAGACAAAGGCCATGCAGGTCAACCAGTACGCCAGGGACAGCCAGCATCCGCTACTCTGTGAAATCGAGAAGGACGGTTAACGCCGACCACTTGGGTATGAGGTGAAGCTATGTTAAACCGCGAGCTCGAAGTCACCCTCAATCTTGCCTTCAAGGAGGCTCGTTCGAAGCGTCATGAATTCATGACCGTCGAGCACCTGCTGCTGGCACTTTTGGATAACGAAGCTGCCGCCACCGTTCTACGTGCGTGCGGCGCCAACCTCGACAAACTCAAGCATGACCTGCAGGAGTTTATCGACTCCACCACGCCACTGATCCCCGTGCATGACGAGGACCGTGAGACCCAGCCGACCCTGGGCTTCCAACGGGTATTGCAGCGTGCTGTATTCCACGTACAGAGCTCCGGTAAGCGTGAAGTCACGGGCGCCAATGTGCTGGTGGCGATTTTCAGCGAACAGGAAAGCCAGGCCGTATTTCTGCTCAAGCAGCAGAGCGTTGCCCGTATTGATGTCGTTAACTACATCGCCCACGGTATCTCCAAGGTGCCTGGGCACGGCGATCATTCCGAGGGTGAGCAGGATATGCAGGACGACGAGGGCGGTGAGTCTTCCTCTTCAAGCAATCCGCTGGATGCCTATGCCAGCAATCTCAATGAGTTGGCGCGCCAGGGGCGGATCGATCCGCTGGTGGGGCGTGAGCTCGAGGTTGAACGTGTAGCGCAGATCCTCGCGCGCCGTCGCAAGAACAACCCGTTGCTGGTGGGTGAAGCGGGCGTGGGGAAAACCGCGATCGCCGAGGGCCTGGCCAAGCGTATCGTCGACAATCAGGTGCCGGACCTGCTGGCCAACAGCGTCGTTTACTCCCTGGACCTGGGCGCATTGCTCGCCGGGACCAAGTACCGTGGCGATTTCGAGAAGCGCTTCAAGGCGCTGCTCGGCGAGCTGAAAAAACGCCCGCAGGCGATTCTGTTCATCGACGAAATCCACACCATCATTGGTGCCGGCGCCGCGTCGGGCGGGGTGATGGACGCGTCCAACCTGCTCAAGCCGCTGCTGTCGTCGGGTGATATCCGCTGCATTGGCTCGACCACGTTCCAGGAGTTCCGCGGGATCTTCGAAAAAGACCGTGCCCTGGCGCGTCGTTTCCAGAAAGTCGACGTGTCCGAGCCTTCGGTTGAAGACACCATCGGCATCTTGCGCGGGCTCAAGGGCCGGTTTGAAGCGCATCATGGCATCGAGTACACCGATGAGGCCTTGCGTGCAGCCGCTGAGCTGGCGTCGCGCTACATCAATGACCGGCACATGCCGGACAAGGCGATCGATGTGATCGACGAGGCGGGGGCCTACCAGCGCCTGCAGCCGGTCGAGAAACGTGTGAAGCGCATCGATGTGCCTCAGGTCGAGGACATCGTGGCGAAGATCGCGCGTATTCCGCCTAAACACGTCAACAGCTCCGATAAAGAGCTGCTGCGTAACCTGGAACGTGACCTCAAGCTGACCGTGTTTGGCCAGGACGCGGCCATCGATGCGTTGTCCACCGCGATCAAGCTGTCGCGTGCGGGCCTCAAGTCGCCGGACAAGCCCGTGGGCTCGTTCCTGTTCGCCGGCCCGACCGGTGTCGGCAAAACCGAGGCGGCGCGCCAATTGGCCAAAGCCATGGGGATCGAGCTGGTGCGCTTCGATATGTCCGAATACATGGAGCGTCACACTGTGTCGCGCCTGATCGGTGCGCCTCCGGGATATGTCGGCTTCGATCAGGGCGGCCTGTTGACCGAGGCGATCACCAAGCAGCCGCATTGCGTGTTGCTGCTCGATGAAATCGAGAAGGCGCATCCGGAAGTCTTCAACCTGCTGCTGCAGGTGATGGACCACGGCACCCTGACCGACAACAACGGGCGCAAGGCGGATTTCCGCAACGTAATCGTGATCATGACCACCAACGCCGGCGCTGAAACCGCTGCGCGGGCGTCGATCGGCTTTACGCATCAGGATCACTCCTCCGATGCGATGGAAGTGATCAAGAAGAGCTTCACGCCGGAGTTCCGCAATCGTCTGGACACCATTATCCAATTTGGTCGCCTCAGCCATGAGGTCATCAAAAGCGTGGTGGACAAGTTCCTCACCGAGCTTCAGGCGCAGTTGGAAGACAAGCGCGTGCAGCTGGAGGTGTCGGAAGCGGCGCGCAGCTGGATTGCGGAAGGCGGCTACGACGCGGCAATGGGCGCTCGCCCGATGGCGCGTCTGATCCAGGACAAGATCAAGCGGCCGCTGGCCGAAGAAATCCTGTTCGGCGAGCTTTCCGACCATGGTGGCGTGGTGCACATCGATCTGAAGGACGGCGAACTGACCTTCGACTTCGAAACCACCGCTGAAATGGCCTGATCGTTCACTGCAATAACACAAAGGCGCCGAAAGGCGCCTTTTTGCTATCTGGAATACCATCACCAAAACGATGAAATTCCAATGTGGGAGGGGGCTTGCTCCCGATAGCGGTACATCAGCCACCCATGTACTGGCTGACCCACTGCTATCGGGAGCAAGCCCCCTCCCACAGTGGTTTTCAGGTGTCAGGTAAATCTCATGCACACAAAAACGCCCGGCAGAACCGGGCGTTTTGTATTGACTTGCTTAGCGAGCGCGGTAAGTGATGCGCCCTTTGCTCAAGTCATAGGGCGTCAGCTCGACGCGCACTTTGTCACCGGTAAGAATACGAATGTAGTTCTTGCGCATCTTGCCGGAGATATGCGCGGTTACGACGTGCCCATTTTCCAACTCCACACGAAACATGGTGTTGGGCAGGGTGTCGACGACAGTGCCTTCCATTTCGAAGCTGTCTTCTTTCGACATGCAGTAAAGCCCTCGGTATCCAGTGAATGGCCCGGTGCAACTGCGCCAGGCAAAAGCGGCGTGCATTGTGCCCGAAAAAGGGTGTTCAAGCCAAGGGGTTCTAGTTAAGCGTTACCCATCTTTGATTAATTAGCAGTTCAATGGGCCGATATTGGGTCTTGTAGTTCATCTTTTTGCAGTTCTTGATCCAGTATCCAAGGTACACCGCCTCCAGTTCCAGGCGCAGTGCTTCACCTATCTGCCAGAGAATGGCAAAGCGTCCCAGGCTGCGGCGCTCTTCGGCAGGCTCATAGAAGGTGTACACCGCCGACAGGCCGTTGGGCAGCAGGTCGGTGACCGCCACCGCCAGTAGCCGTCCGTCGAGGCGGAATTCGTAGAAGCGCGAAAAAGGCAGGTCACGCACCAGGAAGGTGGAGAATTGATCGCGGCTGGGCGGGAACATATCGCCGTCGGCGTGGCGCTGTTCGATGTAGCGTTGATAAAGATCGAAGTATTCTTCGCTGTACTGCGGTTTGACCGCATTTACCGTCAGGTCGGCGTTGCGCTTGAGAATGCGTTTCTGGTTGCGATCCGGCACAAATTGCGCCACCGGAATCCGCGCCGGCACGCAAGCGTTGCAGTTTTGGCAGTGAGGCCGGTACAGGTGATCGCCGCTGCGCCGAAAGCCCATCTCCGACAGGTCGGCGTACACATGCACGTCCATCGGTTGGCTGGGATCGAGGAACAGCGTAGTGGCCTGCTCGTCGGGCAGATAGCTGCAAGAGTGGGCTTGAGTGGCATAGAACTTCAAGCGCGCCAGCTCGGTCATGATCAACCCTCGGGATAAGCTTTGAAATAAGTGTAAGCCAGGTGCGCGAATGGCGCCTAAGAAACCCACGGCCCAGAGCTGGGCACGTCCAGATGATTGCGCAGCCACTGCGCAAACTCACTGCGCGGTATGGCGCGTGCGCCCAGGCTGTGCAGGTGGTCGTTGGGCATCTGGCAGTCAATCAGCACAAAGCCCCAGGCCTGCAATTGCCGGGTCAGCGTGGCGAAGCCGAATTTGGAAGCGTTGTCGGCGCGGCTGAACATCGATTCACCAAAAAACAATTGGCCCATCGCCAGGCCGTAGAGGCCTCCAACCAGCTCCCCCTGGTCCCACACCTCGACCGAGTGGGCGTAACCACGCTGATGCAACTCCAGGTAGGCGCTCTGGATGCCTTGCGTGATCCAGGTGCCATCGGCATAGGCGCGTGGCGCCGCACAGCCTTGAATAACCGCAGCGAAGTCCTGGTCGAAGGTCACGCGATAGCGCTGTTGGCGCAATAATTTGCCGAGGCTGCGCGAGACATGCAGCTCGTCGGGGAATATCACTGTGCGTGGGTCCGGCGACCACCAGAGAATCGGTTGGCCTTCGGAGAACCAGGGGAAGCAGCCGTGACGATAGGCCTGAATCAACCGTTCGGCTGAGAGGTCGCCGCCGGCGGCAAGCAGGCCGTTGGGTTCGCGCATGGCCTTGGCCAGTGGCGGGAATGTGAGGGTGTCGCGTTGTAACCAGGTCAGCATGGCATCCAGGCTTACGGAAGGGGAGGGGAGTGGCAGGTGGTTGGGCCTGCCCCAAGCGGTGATTATTGTCGACACAGCGCCACGGGGCCAGCCCGAATAGGTTTTCGGCGCGGATTAGCGTGTAAGGGTGTTTCTGCAACTCTGTGCATAAGGCGCGGTCGTAATCAGGTCTGACCAGTGCAGGCTATTTGCCAAGCTTGCCTGGTTTGCTAAATACAGCGCATAAGCCTTTGTCAGCAAAGACAATGCATGCTCAAATTGAACAGGCTGCAACACCTGGAGGGTTCACGCTACCGGGTGACGGGCAAGTGCGTGGCATCGCGCACGCAAACCCGTACAATGCGGCGATCGTGGCGTTATCGCCATTTCGCCTATGCGTTACGCAGTGTTAAAAGTAGATTCAGCAACATTCGTCATTTTTCAGCTGCTCGGGACAGAGCAGTCGTGTGCAGTCATTCAACAGATGGACGCGCTAAAAGGCGCAGGAAAAGACCCGTTTTGAAGAAATCCGCCGCAACACCCAAAGCAGCAGTCGTGCCGGCCTGGCGTCAGCACCTGCATTACCGACTCAAGGAAGGTGCGCTGATCGCTATCGGCGCGCTGTGCCTGTTCCTGATGATGGCCTTGCTCACCTATGGCAAGGACGATCCTGGCTGGAGCCATAACAGCAAAATCGACGACGTGCAGAATTTCGGTGGCCCCGTGGGTTCCTACAGCGCCGATATCCTGTTCATGATTCTCGGTTATTTCGCCTACATCTTCCCGCTGCTGCTGGCGATCAAGACCTGGCAGATCTTCCGCCAGCGGCATGAGCCGTGGCAGTGGAGCGGCTGGCTGTTCTCCTGGCGCCTGATTGGGCTGGTGTTCCTGGTGTTGTCCGGCGCCGCCCTGGCGCATATCCATTTCCACGCGCCCACCGGTTTGCCAGCGGGTGCGGGCGGGGCGCTGGGCGAAAGCCTGGGCGACTTGGCGCGCCGCACCCTGAATATCCAGGGCAGCACCCTGATGTTCATCGCGCTGTTTCTGTTCGGCCTTACGGTGTTCACCGACCTGTCTTGGTTCAAGGTAATGGACGTGACCGGCAAGATCACCCTCGATCTGTTCGAGTTGTTCCAGGGGGCCGCCAATCGCTGGTGGGCGGCGCGTGTCGAGCGCAAGCAAATGGTTGCGCAGCTGCGCGAAGTGGACACCCGCGTCAACGAAGTGGTGGCCCCCAGCACGCCGGACCGCCGCGAGCAGGCCAAGGTCAAGGAACGCCTGATCGAGCGCGAACAGGCCCTGAGCAAGCACATGTCGGACCGCGAGAAGCAGGTGCCGCCGGTGATCGCTCCCGCGCCGCCCAAGGCGCCCGAGCCAAGCCATCGCGTGCAGAAAGAAAAGCAGGCCCCGCTGTTTATCGACAGCGCCGTCGAAGGCACCCTGCCGCCGATCTCGATTCTCGACCCGGCGGAAAAGAAACAACTCAACTACTCGCCCGAATCCCTGGCGGCCGTCGGCCACCTGCTGGAAATCAAGCTCAAGGAATTCGGGGTCGAAGTGTCGGTGGACTCGATTCACCCAGGCCCGGTGATTACCCGTTACGAAATCCAGCCGGCTGCGGGCGTCAAGGTCAGCCGTATTTCCAACCTGGCCAAAGACCTGGCCCGTTCCCTGGCTGTGACCAGCGTGCGCGTGGTGGAAGTGATTCCCGGCAAAACCACCGTGGGTATTGAGATTCCCAACGAAGACCGCCAGATCGTGCGGTTCTCCGAGGTGCTGTCGACCCCGGAATATGACAATTTCAAATCGCCGGTCACCTTGGCCCTCGGCCATGACATCGGCGGCAAGCCGGTGATCACTGACCTTGCGAAAATGCCGCACCTGCTGGTGGCCGGTACCACCGGTTCCGGTAAGTCGGTGGGCGTGAACGCAATGATCCTGTCGATCCTGTTCAAATCCGGCCCGGACGACGCCAAGCTGATCATGATCGACCCGAAAATGTTGGAATTGTCGATCTACGAAGGCATTCCGCACCTGCTGTGCCCGGTGGTCACCGACATGAAGGACGCCGCCAACGCCCTGCGCTGGAGCGTCGCCGAGATGGAACGTCGCTACAAGCTGATGGCGAAGATGGGCGTGCGTAACCTGTCTGGCTTCAATGCCAAGGTCAAGGAAGCCCAGGACGCCGGCACACCGCTGACCGACCCGCTGTACAAGCGCGAGAACATTCACGACGAAGCGCCGCTGCTGACCAAGTTGCCGACCATCGTGGTGGTGGTCGACGAATTCGCCGACATGATGATGATCGTCGGCAAGAAGGTCGAAGAACTGATCGCGCGTATCGCCCAGAAGGCCCGTGCGGCCGGGATCCACTTGATCCTTGCGACCCAGCGGCCGTCGGTGGATGTGATCACCGGCCTGATCAAGGCCAACATCCCCACGCGCATGGCGTTCCAGGTGTCGAGCAAGATCGACTCGCGGACCATCATCGACCAGGGCGGCGCCGAGCAACTGCTGGGCCACGGTGACATGCTCTATATGCCGCCCGGCACCAGCCTGCCGATCCGTGTGCACGGTGCCTTCGTGTCCGACGATGAAGTGCATCGCGTGGTGGAAGCCTGGAAACTGCGTGGTGCACCGGAATATAACGACGAGATCCTCGCCGGCGTTGAAGAGGCCGGTAGCGGCTTCGACGGCGGCAGCGGCGGTGGCGACGATGACGCCGAAACCGACGCGCTGTACGACGAGGCCGTGGCGTTCGTGCTGGAAAGCCGTCGCGCCTCGATTTCTGCGGTGCAACGCAAGCTGAAGATTGGCTACAACCGCGCAGCCCGCATGATCGAAGCCATGGAAAACGCTGGCGTCGTCACCGCAATGAACACCAACGGCTCGCGTGAAATCATCGCCCCCGGGCAGATGCGCGACTGATCCCGCGCCGCGTGGCAGCACGCGGCGCGCCCTGATTACTCAATGAGGATTCCCATGCGCATTATCCGCATGCTGTTGTTGCCGGTACTGGCCCTGACCGCCGCTTCGGCTCACGCTGACCCGGCTTCGGTGGCCAGCCTGAAGAACCTGCTGGACAAATCCCAGACCCTGACCGCGCGCTTTTCCCAGCTGACCCTGGACGCGGGTGGCACCCAGTTGCAGGAAACCGCGGGTGAAATGGCTGTGCAGCGTCCTGGCCTGTTCTACTGGCATACCGAAGGCAAGGCCGAACAGACCATCGTTTCCGACGGCCAGAAAGTCACGCTGTGGGACCCGGACCTGGAGCAGGCGACCATCAAGAAGCTCGACCCACGGCTGAACCAGACGCCAGCGCTGCTGCTGTCGGGCGATGTATCGAAGATCAACGACAGTTTCGATATCACCTCCAAGCAAACCAGCAACGTGATCGAATTCACCCTCAAGCCAAAATCCAAGGACACGCTGTTTGACAGCCTGCAACTGTCGTTCGGCAACGGTGTGATCAATAACATGCGCCTGATCGACAGCGTCGGCCAGCGCACCGATATCCTGTTCTCCGGGGTCAAGGCCAACCAGCCGGTACCCGCCTCCAAGTTCAAGTTCGACATCCCCAAGGGTGCCGACGTGATCCAGGAATAAACTCCCCAGAGGTTTCAAACGCTGCCCATGGATCTGTTTCGAAGTGACCCGATTGCCCAGCCTCTGGCCGCGCGCCTGCGCTCGACCAACCTGGACGAGTACGTCGGTCAGGAACACCTGCTCGCTCGCGGCAAGCCCTTGCGTGAAGCCCTGGAGCAGGGTGCGCTGCACTCGATGATTTTCTGGGGGCCGCCGGGGGTGGGTAAAACCACCCTGGCGCGGCTGCTGGCCAAGGTCTCGGATGCGCACTTCGAAACGGTCTCTGCCGTGCTGGCCGGGGTCAAGGAGATCCGCCAGGCGGTTGAAATCGCCAAGCAGCAGGCCGGGCAATACGGCAAGCGCACCATCCTGTTCGTCGACGAAGTGCATCGCTTCAACAAGTCCCAGCAGGATGCGTTCCTGCCGTACGTCGAAGACGGCACGCTGATCTTTATCGGCGCCACCACCGAAAACCCTTCGTTCGAATTGAATAACGCGCTGCTCTCGCGGGCGCGCGTCTACGTGCTCAAGAGCCTGGACGAGGCGGCGATGCAGAAGCTGTTGCAGCGCGCCTTGACCGAAGACAAGGGGCTTGGCAAGCGCCAGCTGAGCGTCAGTGAAGAGGGCTTCAAGATCCTGCTCACCGCCGCCGATGGCGATGGCCGGCGGTTTCTCAACCTGCTGGAGAACGCCTCGGACCTTGCCGAAGATGGCGGCGAGATTGGCGTCGACCTGCTGCAAAGCCTGCTGGGTGACACACGCCGGCGTTTCGATAAGGGCGGCGAAGCGTTCTACGACCAGATATCGGCGCTGCACAAATCCGTCCGTGGCTCCAACCCGGACGGCGCGCTGTACTGGTTTGCGCGCATGATCGACGGCGGTTGCGACCCGTTGTACCTGGCGCGCCGCGTGGTGCGCATGGCCAGCGAAGACATCGGCAATGCCGACCCGCGCGCCCTGAGCCTGTGCCTGGCCGCCTGGGACGTGCAAGAGCGCCTCGGCAGCCCGGAAGGCGAGCTGGCGGTGGCCCAGGCCATTACCTACCTGGCATGCGCGCCCAAAAGCAACGCGGTGTACATGGGCTTCAAGTCGGCGCTGCGCGCGGCGGCCGAACACGGTTCGCTCGAAGTGCCGATGCACTTGCGCAACGCACCGACCAAGTTGATGAAGCAGCTGGGTTACGGTGACGAGTACCGCTATGCCCATGATGAGCCGGACGCTTACGCGGCCGGTGAAGACTACTTTCCCGATGAGCTGGAACCGTTGCCGCTCTATCAGCCGGTGCCCCGTGGCCTGGAGCTGAAAATCGGTGAGAAGCTCAATCATCTGGCCGCACTCGATCGTTTAAGTCCCAGGCAGCGGAGAAAGTCATGATTCCTTTAGTGGTCGCCGTCTCGGCGGGCGGTATCGCGGGTACACTGCTGCGCTTTGCGACGGGTAACTGGATCAACGCGAATTGGCCCAAGCACTTCTATACCGCGACGCTGGCCGTTAATATCGTGGGCTGCCTGTTGATCGGTGTTTTATACGGCCTGTTCCTGGTGCGTCCCGAAGTACCGATTGAGGTGCGCGCCGGACTGATGGTTGGCTTCCTTGGCGGCCTGACGACCTTTTCATCATTTTCACTGGATACCGTACGCCTGCTGGAAAGCGGGCAAGTGCTGCTGGCGATTGGCTATGCAGCTATCAGCGTATTCGGCGGGCTGCTCGCCACCTGGGCCGGCCTGTCCTTGACCAAACTTTGATAAACGAGAGACCGACATGCTCGATTCCAAACTGTTACGTAGCAACCTTCAGGACGTAGCGGACCGCCTGGCATCCCGTGGCTTTGCCTTGGATGTTGCGCGCATCGAAGCGCTGGAAGAACAGCGCAAGACCGTCCAGACCCGCACCGAAGCACTGCAGGCTGAGCGGAATGCGCGTTCCAAGTCCATCGGTCAGGCCAAGCAGCGCGGCGAAGACATCGCGCCGTTGATGGCGGACGTCGAGCGCATGGGCACCGAGCTGTCCGACGGCAAAGCCGAGCTGGACAAGATCCAGTCCGAGCTGGATTCGATCCTGCTGGGCATCCCCAACCTGCCCCACGAATCTGTGCCGATTGGCGCGGACGAAGACGGCAACGTTGAAGTGCGTCGCTGGGGCACGCCAAAAGCTTTCGATTTCGACATCAAGGACCACGTTGCCCTGGGCGAATTGACCGGCGGCCTGGATTTCGAAACCGCCGCGAAAATGTCCGGCGCGCGTTTCGCCCTGTTGCGTGGCCCGATTGCGCGCATGCATCGTGCCCTGGCACAGTTCATGATCAACCTGCACACCGCCGAGCACGGTTACGAAGAGGCTTACACCCCGTACCTGGTGCAAGCGCCGGCGTTGATGGGCACCAGCCAGTTGCCGAAATTCGAGGAAGACCTGTTCAAGATCAGCCGCGACGGCGAAGCCGACCTGTACCTGATCCCGACCGCCGAAGTGTCGCTGACCAATATCGTCGCTGGCGAAATCCTCGATGCCAAACAACTGCCGTTGAAATTCGTCGCCCACAGCCCGTGCTTTCGCAGTGAAGCCGGCGCCTCGGGGCGCGACACCCGTGGCATGATCCGCCAGCACCAATTCGACAAGGTTGAGATGGTCCAGGTGGTCGAGCCGTCCAAATCGATGGAAGCGTTGGAAGGCCTGACGGCCAACGCCGAGCGCGTCCTGCAGTTGCTGGAACTGCCGTATCGCGTGCTGGCGTTGTGCACCGGCGACATGGGTTTCAGCGCCGTGAAGACCTACGACCTCGAAGTGTGGGTGCCGAGCCAGGACAAGTACCGCGAGATTTCGTCGTGCTCCAACTGCGGCGATTTCCAGGCCCGACGCATGCAGGCGCGTTTCCGCAACCCGGAAACCGGCAAGCCGGAACTGGTGCACACCCTCAACGGTTCGGGCCTGGCGGTAGGCCGTACGCTGGTGGCAGTGCTGGAAAACTACCAGCAGGCCGACGGTTCGATTCGTGTGCCTGAGGTGCTCAAGCCTTACATGGCGGGCGTCGAGGTCATCGGCTAAATGGAATTTCTGCCGCTGTTTCATAACCTGCGCGGCAGTCGTGTGCTGGTCGTCGGCGGCGGGGAGATTGCCTTGCGCAAATCCCGCTTGCTGGCCGATGCCGGGGCGTTGCTGCGGGTGGTTGCTCCCCAGATCGAAGACCAGTTGCGTGAACTGGTGCTGGGCAGTGGCGGGGACCTGATGTTGCGCGGTTATCAGGAGACGGACCTCGACGGTTGCGTGCTGATCATCGCGGCCACCGACGACGAGCCACTGAACGCGCAAGTTTCCAGTGATGCCAAGCGGCGCTGTGTACCGGTCAATGTGGTGGATGCGCCGGCCCTGTGCAGCGTGATCTTCCCGGCGATCGTCGACCGTTCGCCATTGGTGATCGCGGTGTCCAGCGGCGGCGATGCGCCGGTACTGGCGCGCTTGATCCGCGCCAAGCTGGAAACCTGGATTCCGTCCACCTATGGCCAGTTGGCCGGGTTGGCGGCGCGTTTTCGTGCCCAAGTCAAAGGTTTGTACCCGGATGTGCAGCAGCGACGGGCGTTCTGGGAAGAAGTGTTCCAGGGCCCGATTGCCGATCGGCAACTGGCCGGGCAGGGCGATGAGGCTGAGCGTCTGTTGATCGAAAAGGTCAATGGCTCGCCGCCTTACGCGCCGGGTGAGGTGTACCTGGTGGGTGCAGGCCCGGGCGACCCGGACCTGCTGACCTTCCGCGCCTTGCGCCTGATGCAGCAAGCCGACGTGGTGTTGTATGACCGGTTGGTGGCTCCAGCGATCCTGGAACTGTGCCGCCGGGATGCCGAGCGCGTGTACGTCGGCAAGCGTCGCGCCGATCATGCCGTGCCGCAGGACCAGATCAACCAACAACTGGTGGACCTGGCCAAGCAAGGCAAGCGCGTGCTGCGCCTCAAGGGCGGCGATCCGTTCATTTTCGGGCGGGGCGGCGAAGAGATCGAGGAATTGGCGGCCCATGGCATCCCGTTCCAGGTGGTTCCGGGGATCACGGCGGCCAGCGGTTGCGCGGCGTATGCGGGCATTCCGTTGACGCACCGTGACTACGCGCAGTCGGTGCGCTTTATCACCGGGCACCTGAAGAATGGCACCTCGGACCTGCCCTGGCAGGACCTGGTCGGGCCGTCGCAGACCCTGGTGTTCTACATGGGCTTGATTGGCTTGCCGATCATCTGCGAGCAATTGATCAAGCACGGGCGCGCGCCGGATACGCCAGCAGCCTTGATTCAGCAAGGCACCACCGCCAACCAGCGCGTGTTCACCGGTACCCTGGCCGACTTGCCGCGCATGGTGGCGGAGCATGAAGTGCATGCGCCGACGCTGGTGATTGTGGGTGAGGTGGTGGTGTTGCGTGAGAAGCTGAAGTGGTTCGAAGGCGCTCAGGCCCAGGTCTGAGACCAATTGATCGTTCCCACGCTCTGCGTGGGAATGCCACCTTGGACGCTCCGCGTCACGCGGTACAGCTCAATGTAGACAAGTGACGCAGAGCGTCACGGGGTGCATTCCCACGCAGAGCGTGGGAACGATCAGTGTGGGAGGGGGCTTGCCCCCGATGAGGCCACCAGCTTCAGCCCATCATCCGGATCAGCTCCACACACCTTTGCCATTCAACCGCTTCCGATCATGCTCAACGTCAAACCGCTGCAGCGGCCCCTTCGGCACAATCCCCGTCGGGTTGATGGTGCGGTGGCTGGCATAGTAATGCCCCTTGATGTGTTCAAAATCCACCGTCTCGGCCACCCCCGGCCACTGATACATTTCCCGCAACCAATTCGACAGGTTTGAATAATCGGCAATCCGCCGCAGGTTGCATTTGAAGTGGCTGTAATACACCGCATCAAAACGAATCAGCGTGGTGAACAGCCGCACATCCGCCTCGGTCAGGTATTCGCCGGCCAGGTAGCGATGCTCGCCCAGGTGCTGTTCCAAATGGTCCAGCTCGGCAAACACGTCATCGAACGCACCTTCATAGGCCTGCTGCGAGGTGGCGAACCCCGCGCGGTACACGCCGTTGTTCACGGCCGGGTAGATGCGTTCGTTCAGCGTGTCGATGGTCGGGCGCAGTGCGTCGGGATAGAAATCCAGGGTATTACCGGTCAGCTCATCAAATGCGCTATTGAACATGCGGATGATCTCCGCCGACTCATTGCTGACGATGCGTTTGAGCTGCTTGTCCCATAACACCGGCACCGTGACACGCCCGGTGTAGTCAGCGGTATCAGCGGTGTAACGCTGATGCATGAAGTCGAAGCCGTCGAGCGCGTCGCCGCTGGAGCCGTGGGCCTTGTCGAAGGTCCAGCCGTTTTCCAGCATCAGCCAACTGACCACCGAGACGTCGATCAGGCTTTCCAGGCCCTTGAGCTTGCGCAGGATCAAGGTGCGGTGGGCCCAGGGGCAGGCCAGAGAGACGTAGAGGTGATAGCGACCCGCCTCGGCCTTGAAGCCGCCTTCGCCACTCGGGCCGGGCTGGCCGTCGGCGGTCACCCAGTGGCGGCGTTGCGCCTGTTCGCGCTGGAACGCGCCGTCTGCGCTACTTTCGTACCATTGGTCTTTCCAGTGTCCTTCAATCAGCAAACCCATGACTGGCTCCTTGGCTAATAAACGTTGGAGCCCAGTCTAAAGGGATGAGTTCGAACTAAAAGCGCAAAGACCGGAGGTGAATGATCGATTAAATCGATTTGTCTCGCGCGTCCCAGTACTGCCGGGCCAGTTCGAACGCCTGCTCCCGGGTGTGTCCGAGGCCGCGCAAGGCCAGGGCCATGGTCGCGATCAGCGCCAGTTGCGGGTAGCTGTCCTCGACCTCGCCACGCCACAGGGCGGTCAGGTGCTCAGGCTCCAGGCTCGCCGGTTTGACGTGGCGCTGAGCGGAGAGGGCGGGCCATTCTTCGTCCCAGCTCAGGCCACCGGTGGTGCCGTACAGGTGGCTGAGGGTGTCGGGGTTGATTTCGACTTCGCCACCATCGCCCTTGACCACAATCACGTTGTCGCCCAGCAAGCCACTGGCATCGCGGTGCACGCCCTGGTAACCCGGATGGAAGATGCTTTGCAGGCCGCAACGGGCATTCAGCGGGTTGAGCAAGCGGGCCAGCGAGTGGATCGGCGAGCGCAGGCCCAGGGTGTTGCGCAGGTCGATCATGCGCTGCAACTGAGGCGCCCAATCGCCCAGCGGGATAAACGCCAGGTTGCCTTGTTCATACGCCGCCTCGACCTGCTGCCAATTGCGGCACAGCGGTATCTGCAGACGCTCCAGCAGTTGCTCGGTGTATAGGCGGCCCGCCGTATGCGCGCCGCCGCCGTGCATGAGGATGCGTACGCCATTTTGCGCCAGGCATTTGGCCGCCAGCAGGAACCACGGCAAATGGCGCTTTTTGCCGGCGTAGGTCGGCCAGTCGATATCCACCTTCAAGGCGGGCGGATTCAAGCGCTCGCGCACCGCTTCGGTGAAACCGGCGAGCTCTTCCGGGCTTTCTTCCTTGTGACGCAACAACATGAGAAAGGCGCCCAGTTGGGTGTCTTCGACTTTTTCATCGAGCAGCATGCCCATGGCTTCCCGCGCTTCCTCACGGGTGAGGTTGCGCGCGCCGCGCTTGCCTTTTCCGAGGATGCGCACGAACTGCGCAAAGGGGTGCTCGTCAGGCGTTGAGAGGGTCAGTGGGGCAAAGTCGGTCATAAGCAATTCGTCGGCCTGGGCAGGCCCGCCAGCTTGGCGGCAAGTTTGGCGGGAGTGCCGTTGAACAGTTTGTTGAGGTGCAGGCTGTTGCCCTTGTCCGGGCCGAGGTTCAAGGCGACGTACTTGATCAGCGGGCGCGTGGCCGGCGACAGCTGATATTGCGCGTAAAAGCCGCGCAGCAGTTCGAGGATTTCCCAGTGGTCCGGGGTCAGTTCCAGCGATTCTGCGGCGGCCAGGGCGTCGGCAATCTCGGCAGACCACGCGTCGAGGTCGACCAGGTAGCCGTCCTTGTCCAGTTCGAGGGTGTGTGTGCCAACGGTCAGCGTATTCATAACCAGGTGTTGACCTTGTCATAGTCGATCGACAGCTGCACGAAGCCCGGATAATCCACGCTGTCGGCCCAGTCCGGCAAAGGCAGGTTGCGCGCCTGCATGTCTTCAGCCAGCACGAACACCTTCACGCCTTTGGTGTGCAGCGCCGGGTGGCGCAGGCCGTAGGCGCCGTCGCCGCACAGCAGGATCGCATCTGCGCTGGCACAGACGCGCAGGCAGCTGTCGAGACGGCTGTCGGTAAAGGGGGAGTGGGACACCACATGTAGAGTCGACATCAGAGGGTAATCACCTGGTTGTAACGGTCAATCAGTTGGGAAATGGCGTCAGGGGCCAACGGCTGCGCGCTGGCCGGCACACCCAGCCCGCGTTCGGCCAGGCTGTGGCTGCAGGCGAACACGTCATCGATGCCGAACAGGCCCAAGGCTTGCAGGTTGGCGCTCAAGTCCTTTTGTTGCACGGTCTTGGCGTCCTGGTGAGGTGCGAGCTGGAACACGCCGTCGTCCAGAAACAGCAGGCCGATCGGCAGATCGAACGCGCCACCGGCCAGCACGATATCCAGCGCTTCTCGCGCACTGGGGCCGGACCACGGTGCCTGGCGGCTGATCACCAGCAATGACTTGGCCATGTCATGAGCCTCCAAAACAGATCAGGCGGTCGGCGTCCTGGATCGCGTCATGCAGTTGCCCCAGGCCCGACAGCGCCCAGGGCGCGTCCAGGTTCACCGCGCTGCGTTGATAGCGCATGGCTTCCTCGGCGTTGAGCACGCCACGGCGCAGGGCTGCGGCGATGCATACGACGCCGTCGAGCTGGTGGGCGCTGACGAACTCGCGCCATTGGCGCGCGATGTCTTGCTCGTCCTGGGGCGCGACGATGTTATTGGACGCGCTGTACACGCCATCCTGATAAAAAAACAGCCGCACAATCTCATGCCCGCCGGCCAGGGCCGCCTGGGCGAACAACAGGGCGCGGCGCGAGGAGGGCGCGTGGGCGGCGCTGAACACTGCAATCGCGAACTTCATGGAACACTCTGCCAACAAAACGTGGGCCAATGATAAAGCCGTGGCGACGAAAAAGCCCGCCGTGATCAAAACGGTCAGGAGGGTTGATCGTTCTGACGATTGCCGTCGACGCCCAAGGCTGACTACGCTGTGAACCGTCGAATCGGAAACGGAGTTTGTATGTCAGGCCCCTTGGCGTCCCTCAAAGTGCTGGATTTTTCCACCCTGTTGCCCGGCCCCTTCGCCTCACTGATGCTGGCGGACATGGGCGCCGAGGTGCTGCGGATCGAATCGCCGACGCGCATGGACCTGCTGCGCGTCCTGCCGCCCCATGATCAGGGCGCGTCAGCGAGCCATGCCTACCTCAATCGCAACAAACGCAGCCTGGCGCTGGACCTCAAGCGGGCCGAGGCGCTGCAGATCGTGTTCGAGCTGGTCAAGGGCACCGATATCCTCATCGAGCAATTCCGCCCTGGCGTGATGGAGCGCCTGGGCCTGGGGTATGCGGCCTTGAACGCGATCAACCCGAGGCTGATCTACGTTTCGATCACCGGCTACGGCCAGACCGGCCCTTACAGGGATCGCGCCGGCCACGATATCAACTACCTGGCCGTGGCCGGCGTGGCCAGCCACACCGGGCGGCGCGACAGTGGGCCGTTGCCGTTGGGGGTGCAACTGGCGGATATCGGCGGCGGGTCGTTGCATGCGGTGGTGGGCTTGCTCGCGGCGGTCATCGCACGGCAGCAGAGCGGCGTCGGCCAGTACCTGGATGTGAGCATGACCGACTGCGCGTTCAGCCTGAACGCCATGGCCGGCGCGGGTTACCTGGCCTGCGGGGTGGAACCGGCGTGGGAAAACCATGTGCTCAATGGCGGCAGTTTTTACGATTATTACCGCACCCGTGATGGCCGCTGGATGTCGGTGGGCAGCCTGGAACCTGCCTTCATGCAGCCATTGTGCGAAGCGCTGGGGCGGCCGGAGTTGGCGCTGCACAGCCTCAAGCCTGAGCAGCAGCCGGCCCTCAAGCAGGCGCTGCAGGTGGAATTCGAAAAACGCAGCTTTGATGAAGTGTGCGCGTTGTTTGCTGGAGTGGATGCGTGCGTGGAACCGGTGTTGAACTTGAGTGAAGCGGTAGCGCATCCGCAGCTGCAGGCGCGCGCGCTGATCAGCCAGGTGCCGAGGGGCGATGGCTCGACCCAGGCGCAGATCGCCTGCCCGCTGAAGTTTTCCGAGGGCTTGCCGGCACCACGGCATATTGGCGCGGCTGTCGGTGCGCACAGTGATGAAGTGCTGGGGGAATTGGGGTTCAGTGCTCAGCGGATTGCGGATTTGCGCCAGGCCAAGGTTGTTGGGTGACTGTTCTGATGCCATCGGGGGCAAGCCCCCTCCCACATTTTGAATGTATTCACAAATCAAAGTGTGGGAGGGGGCTTGCCCCCGATGAGGCCTTCATTCCACCCGCGTTTCCCCAGTGAATACCAGGGTCTGCCGACAGCGCCGACACAAATACCGCCGCCCCTGGCCTACCAGCCCATGGCGCTGCGGCGAAAACGGGAAGTCGCTGTTGGCACATGGGCACCGGTAGATATAGCGCGTCACCTGACGCCGCTTGACTTCATAGGTGTGACAACGGTCCGGCGGCAGTTCGTAAACCCCACGCATGATCAACTGCCATTCCTCACCATGGGGCTGGATACGCTCGCCAAACAGTTGGTGGGCGATCAGGTGCGCCACTTCGTGGGCCACGGTTTGTTTGAGGAAATGTTGGCTGTTTTCACGGTAAAGCTGAGGGTTGAAGCGCAGCAGGTTTTCGTGCAAATGCGCGACACCGGCTTTCTGGCCCCGCAGCTTGAGGCTGACCTTGGGGCGTTTGAAGCTTCGTTTGAAAAAGGATTCGGCTTGCAGGAAACAATCTTCGACGCGGGTATTGAGTTGCTCGGGCATGCTGTACATATCTCCAGAGACGTCCAGTATGCCGCAAAGCAGGGTGTTTCCGAATCTGTCAGGCGCCGAATGGTCATGCATAACGCACAAAGCCACCTTGTGGTGGCTTTGCCTGCGGTAAAAAAGGCTTAACTGGTGTAGATCGGCCCAACGCCCAGGCCCCAGACGATCACGGTAAACGCCATGATCGCCACCAGTACCACCAGTCCTACAGCCAGTACCGAGCTGGAAAACAGGAAGCCTTCATCCGGGTCGATACTCATGAAGGTCGGCAGCCCCACATACAGCAGGTATACCGTGTAGCAGATCGCCGCCGTGCCCACGACCATGCCCAGCCACATGTGCGGATACAGCGCCGCCAGCCCGCCAATAAACAGAGGCGTCGCTGTGTAGGTGGCGAAGGCAATGCAACGCGCCATGCTGGGGTTGGCGTCGTAGGTGCGGGCCATCCAGTGAATGAACGCGCCCATCACCGCCACGCCGCCGAGCATTGCAGCGTAGGACATCAGGGTCATCCACAGCGCGCTTTCCTGGGTCAGCATGACCGGTGCGCGGCTGCCGATGACCCAGCCGACCTGGGTGGTGCCGATAAATGCAGAGACGGCGGGAATCGCCGCGAGAACCAGGGTATGGGTGAGGTACATGTGGCTGATGCTTTCTTCTTTATCGCCACGAATTTCCCGCCATTCCTGGTCGGGATGGGTAAACAGCCCCACGACGTGATGGATCATGCCAGTCACTCCTGTCGTTATTACCATCGCCCCCCAGCGGAGCGCTGCCGGCCAAATGGCCTGCAAGGTCCGGATAGTTGTGCGACCTCTAGTCGCAGTATAGGAAGTGATGTCCTGGAAAACTGTAGGGCCTTTAGAGTAAATCGCGCTGTAAACACAGGCGCTAATCGCGGCACGGTCTGTAGTTGGCAATGCATTCAAAGGGAGCAAGCCCCCTCCCACATTGAATCCAGTGCGCTCAGGTCGCTAAAATACCCCGCTTTTCGTCACACACTTGCAGCGGATCCAAGCGCCATGGGCACTCTTACGGTCAACCAGAACAAACTGCAAAAACGCCTGCGTCGCCTGGCCGGTGAAGCGGTCGCCGACTTCAACATGATCGAGGAGGGCGACAAGGTCATGGTCTGCCTTTCCGGCGGCAAAGACAGCTATACCCTGCTCGATGTGCTGCTGCACCTGCAAAAGGTCGCGCCGATCAAGTTCGAGATCGTCGCCGTCAACATGGACCAGAAGCAGCCAGGCTTTCCCGAGCACGTGCTGCCGGCCTATCTAAAGGAACTGGGCGTCGAGTATCACATCGTCGAGAAAGACACTTATTCGGTGGTCAAGCAGTTGATCCCCGAAGGCAAGACCACCTGCTCGCTGTGCTCGCGCCTGCGGCGTGGCACGCTCTATACCTTTGCCGATGAGATCGGCGCGACCAAGATGGCCCTGGGGCATCATCGCGACGATATCGTCGAAACCTTCTTCCTCAATATGTTCTTCAACGGTTCGCTCAAGGCCATGCCGCCCAAGCTGCGCGCCGATGACGGGCGCAACGTGGTGATCCGCCCGCTGGCGTATTGCAACGAGAAAGACATCCAGGCGTATGCCGACTTCAAGCAATTTCCGATCATTCCGTGCAACCTGTGCGGCTCCCAGGAAAACCTGCAGCGCCAAGTGGTCAAGGACATGCTGCTGGAGTGGGAACGCAAGACGCCGGGCCGCACCGAGAGCATCTTCCGCAGCCTGCAGAATGTGATCCCGTCGCAATTGGCCGACCGCAACCTGTTCGACTTCACCAGCCTGAAAATCGATGAAACCGCCGCGTCGCGTTTCGTCAATGTAGTGAACCTCTGACGCTCTACAACGCTCTGAAGGACGGCGCTCACGGGCGCCGTTTTCATTTCACCTGCCAGGAGAGGGCATGCGCGATTACAAGTGGCTGCACGAATATTGTCTGAACCGTTTTGGTTCAGCGGCCCAGTTGGAAGCCCATCTGCCGGTGCCCAAGACCCCGGCGCAATTGCGCAGGATCAGCGCTGACCGCTACTTGTCGACCCTGGCGCTGCGCGTGTTCCGTGCCGGCTTGAAGCACAGCGTAGTGGACGCCAAGTGGCCGGCGTTCGAACAGGTGTTCTTTGGCTTCGACCCGGAAAAAGTCGTGCTGATGGGCGCCGAGCATTTGGAACGCCTGATGCAGGACGCTCGCATTATCCGTCACCTGGGCAAGCTCAAGAGCGTGCCGCGCAATGCGCAGATGATCCTGGATATCACCCAGGAGAAGGGCAGCTTCGGCGCGTTTATCGCCGAGTGGCCGGTCACCGATATCGTTGGGCTATGGAAGTACCTGAGCAAGCACGGTCACCAGTTGGGCGGCCTGTCGGCACCGCGCTTTTTGCGCATGGTGGGCAAGGACACTTTTGTGCCGAGCTATGACGTGGTGGCGGCATTGAATGCGCAGAAGATCGTCGACAAGGTGCCCACCAGCCTGCGCGACCTGGCGACGGTGCAGGGCGCCTTCAACCAGTGGCATGCCGAAAGTGGGCGGCCGATGTGCCAGTTGTCGATGATGCTGGCTTACACCGTCAACCATTGATCGTTCCCACGCTCTGCGTGGGAATGCTGCCCAGGACGCTCTGCGTCCAAGACCTTGCTGTATCAGACTGCCGCCAACCGCCGATTCAACTGGTGCCGCCAGCGCACATACAGCAACGCTGTGCAAAACAGCGTCAGGCTTGCCACCATCTCAAGCACCCCGAACCCTTGCCGGTTCGGGTCATACGCCGCCAGCGCGCCCTTGATGAAATACAGGTTCACCACAAAGCACATCCACGAATGCCCGCGTGCGCTGCCCAGGATCATGCCTGGCGCCAGCACCAGCAGCGGCACCAGCTCGATCAGCAGGATCACCCACGGACGCGCGCCGTGCAGGTCGGCGACGAACAGGTAGTACACGCACAACAAGCCCACCAGGCCAAAAAACGCCAGAAGGCTCAGCGCGCGCGCCAGTTTGACTCTCGGCTCCAGCCACGCCTGGGGCGGCAGGACCTTAGGCTGCCTGGCCACGGCCGTTCTCCAGCAGCGTGGCGGTTTTGGCCAGGCGCAGGCCCAGGGCGCGGCACAGGGTGATTTCATGGGGGTCGAGCATGCGCTTGCCATCAGGCCCGGAGTGGTGGCTTGCGCCATACGGCGTACCGCCGCCCTGGGTGTCGAGCAGCGCCTGCTCGCTGTAGGGCAGGCCGGTGATCAGCATGCCGTGATGCAGCAGCGGCAGCAGCATCGACATCAGCGTGGTCTCCTGGCCGCCGTGCAGGCTGGCGGTGGAGGTGAATACGCCAGCGGGTTTGCCGACCAGGGCGCCGGTGAGCCACAGGTTGCTGGTGCCATCGAGGAAGTACTTGAGCGGCGCGGCCATGTTACCGAAGCGCGTCGGGCTGCCGAGGGCCAGGCCCGAGCAGTTTTTCAGGTCATCCAGGCTGGCATACAGCGCGCCTTCGTCCGGGATACTCGGCGCCACGGCTTCGCACTCGGTGGAGATCGCCGGCACGGTGCGCAGCCGGGCTTCCATGCCGCCTTGCTCGATGCCCCGGGCAATCTGCCGGGCCATTTCGCTGACCGAGCCATTGCGGCTGTAATACAACACCAGCACATAGGGGGTAGTCACGGCAGCAGCTCCAGTACGTTTTCCGGCGGACGGCCAATGACGGCTTTATCGGCGGTTTCCAGGATGGGACGTTCCATCAGCTTGGGGTGTTCGGCGATGGCGGCGATCAACTGCGCTTCGCTGAGGCTGGCGTCGGCCAGGTTGAGGCTTTTGTATTCATCTTCGCCAGTGCGCAACAATTGGCGGGCGCCAATGCCAAGTTTGGCCAGCAGCGCCTGTATTTGCGCAGCGTTCAGTGGGGTTTCCAGGTAGCGCACCACGGTAGGCGTGAGGCCGCGGGCTTCCAGCAGTTCAAGCGCACCGCGGGATTTCGAGCAGCGCGGGTTGTGATAAAGCGTCAGATCGGTCATGTGCGGGTCGCATCTTGCGTAAGGTGGCGGGTATTCTACCTGCGCTGCGGGCCGTCCTTAAACCGTAACAGGCGATAGGCCGCAGCCAACGTTCATTTTTACGAAGGATTACCCCATGACAAGGCGACTGATCGGTGCATTGGCGATCATCACAACCCTGCTGCTCAGTGGCTGCGGTAACGATTACGGCGTAGACCAGTATGGCCAGAAAGTCCCGGCCGAACGCCTGGACAAGCAGTGGCTGGTGGTCAACTACTGGGCTGAATGGTGTGGCCCGTGCCGCACGGAAATCCCCGAGCTCAATGCCCTGGCCGAGCAACTCAAAGCGCAGAACGTGGGCGTGTTCGGGGTCAATTTCGACAATGTCCAGGGTGAAGAGCTCAAGGCCGCCAGCGACAAGCTGGGCATCAAGTTCACCGTGCTGGCGCAGAACCCGGAAGGAATCTTCGATATTCCACGCAGCGAGGCGCTGCCGGTGACCTACATCATCGATGACAAGGGCAAGGTGCGCGAGCAACTGATGGGTGAGCAGACGGCGCAAGGGGTGTTGGCCAAGCTCAAGGCCCTGCGCGGTTAAAGCATCAACTCAGAGCCAATGTGGGAGGGGGCTTGCTCCCGATTGCGGTGGGTCAGTTGAATAACTGCTGGCTGATACACCGCTATCGGGGGCAAGCCCCCTCCCACATTTGGATCCCCATTGGTTCAGCGACTGGGAATATCAGCCTTCTTCAAGCCACAGGCGGATCGGCTTGCCTTGGGCCGGCCAGAAGCGGGTCTGTTCGATCGGCGAGATGTCCCAGCGCTGTACGCCCTGCAGGGCCTGGAAGAAGCGGTGCTCCTGTTCCATCAACGCCTCGGCGCACATTTTGCGGGTGCTGCCGATCGGGCCGAAGCTGAGCTTGTCGCCTTCGAGGGTGTACGGCGCAAACCAGTGGTTGCAGCCGCCATTGCCATAGGCGCGCCCATCGGCACCGAGGGTGACGGTCAGGTGCGCGTAGTCCATCAAGGGCCGCTCGCCTATCCACTCCACCACGTAGCTGTGATCCTGCTTGAGCTTGACCGCATCGCCGGCGCAGCCACTCAGGGCCGCGCCCACGGCGGCGAGCAGCAGGCCCTTCATTGTGCGGCCCGCTGGCATTTCGGGCAGCGGTGCTTGTCGCCTTCGCTGGCCCAGCCGAGTTCTTTGATACGTGCGTTGGCGGCCGGCTGCAGCGGTTCTTTGGTCAGCTTGGTTTCCACCGCGAATTCAAACTCCAGCACGCTGTCGCAGCTGTCGCAATTGACCTTCCAGGTGTGAATCTCCAACTCGCCGAATTTCGGCCCCAGGGCCATGGCGACCCATTGGCCCGCCGGGCGGATGGAGTAGCGCGCGTCACCTTCCACGGTCAGGCGCATCGACAGGGTTTTGCTGCCGCGCAGGGTGACGATCAGCACGTCGCCATGCTTGATCGAACCACCGTTGCCGGTGACTTGATAACGGCCCGGCACCAGGGCGCGGCATTCGATCAGGGTGTGTTGCGGGCTCAGCAAGCTGAAGCGGAAATCGTGTTCGGCCATGGATCCTCCAAATAGGCGCGGCATCCTATCACGGGTGCCGGCTCATCATGAGCCCGGTATGTGACCGCCGATCATCCCTTGACGAGGTTTTGCGCGCGGCCATCGGCCCACGCCGCAATATTGGCCAGCGTAGTGCCGGCAATTGCCGCCAGCGCCTCGCGGGTCAGGAAGGCCTGGTGGGCGGTGATGATCACATTGGGAAAGGTCAGCAGGCGGGCGAGCACGTCGTCTTGCAGGGGCAGGTCCGAGCGGTCCTCGAAAAACAGCTGCGCCTCTTCCTCATAAACATCCAGCCCCAAATAACCGAGTTGCCCGTTCTTGAGCGCTTCGACCAGTGCCGGCGTGTCGACCAGGCCGCCGCGACCGGTATTGATCAGCATCGCACCTGGTTGCATGTGTGCCAGGGCGCGTGTGTCGATCAGGTGTTTACTCTCGGCGGTCAGCGGACAATGCAGGCTGATGATCTGCGCCTCGGCGAGCAATTCGGGCAGGCTCACGTAGCGCGCGCCCATGGCTTGCAGCTGAGGGTTGGGGAAGGGGTCGTAGGCCAGCAACTGGCAGCCAAAACCGGTCATGATCCTGGCGAAGGTGGCGCCGATCTGCCCGGTGCCGACCACGCCGACGGTTTTGCCGACCAGATCGAAACCGGTGAGCCCGTGCAGGCTGAAGTCGCCGTCGCGGGTACGGTTGTAGGCGCGGTGCAGGCGCCGGTTCAGGGCAAGGATCAGTGCTACGGCATGTTCGGCCACGGCGTGGGGCGAGTAGGCCGGTACGCGCACCACGCCCAGGCCCAGGCGCTTGGCGGCGCGCAGGTCGACATGGTTGTAGCCGGCCGAGCGCAACGCAATCAGGCGCGTACCGCCACTGGCCAGTTGCTCGAGCACCGGGGCGCTGAGATCATCGTTGATAAACGCGCAGACCACCTCGTGCCGTTCGGCCAGGGTGACGGTGTCGAGATTGAGGCGGGCGGGTTGGAATTGCAGCTCGATGCTCTGAGGGCGCGGCTCACCGAGAAAACTCTCGCGGTCGTAGGCCTGGCTGCTGAAAAGAATCACGCGCATTAAAAGGCTCCCTGCAATTTATACCTTGGAAATACTGACCCAATGTGGGAGGGGGCTTGCTCCCGATAGCGGTGTATCAGACGAAATATTTGTAACTGATATATCGCCATCGGGGGCAAGCCCCCTCCCACATTTGATTGGTGTCGTCCATGAAATCGGGTCAGGCGCTGACCCGCGCTTCACTGGCCAGCCGCGCAATCGCCATGTCCAGTTCATCCAACGCGGCCATGGCCTTGGCGTCGTCCTGCTTGAGCAGGGTTTCGGCGCGTTGGCAGGCCGCGCGCAATTGCGGCACGCCGCAGTAGCGGGTGGCGCCATGCAGGCGGTGGACGCGCTCGATCAGGGCGTGGTTGTCATTGGCTTCGCGGGCGACCGTGATCGCCAGGCGATCAGCTTCCAGGGAGGCCAGGAGCATGGCGAGCATGTCGGCCGCCAGGTCCGCCTTGTTAGCCGCCAGGCGCAGGCCTTCCTCATGGTCCAGCACCAGCAGTTGCACGCCTGGGCCAAGGCCTTCGGGGAGGCGCTCGGGCCCCTGGTTGCGCAGGGCCAGGCCGGTCCATTTGAGCACCACCTGGGCCAGCTGTCGCTCGCTGATGGGCTTGGTCAGGTAATCGTCCATGCCGCTTTGCAGAAGGGCACGTTTCTCGTTGGCCATGGCATGGGCGGTGAGGGCGACCACCGGCAGCGGCGTGCCATGCCGTTCGCTCTCCCATTGGCGAATCGCTTCGGTACTTTGGCGCCCGTCCATGCCGGGCATCTGCACATCCATCAGCACCAGGTCGAACGTTTCCTGCTTCACGGCGTCAATGGCCGCAAAGCCGCTTTCCACGGCATGGACCTTGGCGCCCATGTCTTCGAGCAGGGTTTGCACCAGTAACAGGTTCGCGGGGTTATCGTCCACGCACAGCACTCGCGGCGCACGGCTGGACAACGGCTCACCCGGCTCGCTGCGCGAGGGGCGCGGGCTGATCAGGTCGGCCAGGGAGCGGCGCAGCTTGCGCGTACAGGCTGGCTTGGCCTGCAACTGGCTGTTGGGGTTGGGCACCGATTGGTTGAACAACATTTGCTCGGTGGTCGGGCACAGCACCAGCACCTTGCAGCCCAGGTGTTCGAGGTCCCACAAGTGCTGGTTGAGGCGCTCGGGCGGGATGTCATTGGCGGTGATGCCGAGCACCGCCAAGTTGATCGCCTGTTCGGTCTGATGGGCGCTGGTAATGCCATTGGTCAGGCTTTCCAGGGTATTGAACAGCGTGACTTCCAGGCCGCAGTCTTCCAACTGGTGTTGCAAGGCCTGGCGCGCCAGCTCGTGGTTCTCCAACACGGCCACGCGGCGACCGAGCAGCGGCGCGCTGGGCAGGTCTTCGATGTCGTCGCGGGTCTTGGGCAGGTTCAGGCTGATCCAGAACTCCGAGCCTTCGCCCGGTGTGCTGTCGACGCCGATTTCGCCGCCCATCTGTTCGATCAGGCGCTTGGAAATCACCAGGCCCAAGCCGGTGCCACCTGGCTGGCGCGACAGCGAATTGTCCGCCTGGCTGAAGGCCTGGAACAGTGCGCGCACGTCCTGGTTGGATAGGCCGATGCCGGTGTCCTGCACGCTGATGCGCAGTTGTACGCTGTCTTCCTGCTCATCCTCGATCATCGCCCGGGCCACGATGGTGCCTTCGCGGGTGAACTTGATCGCGTTGCTGATCAGGTTTGTCAGGATCTGCTTGAGGCGCAGTGGGTCGCCCACCAGCGCCAGCGGCGTGTCGCGGTAGACCAGGCTGACCAGTTCGAGCTGCTTTGCGTGGGCGGCCGGGGCGAGAATGGTCAGGGTGTCCTGCAGCAGGTCGCGCAGGTTGAAAGGCACGCTGTCGAGCACCAGCTTGCCGGCCTCGATCTTGGAGAAGTCGAGGATCTCGTTGATGATGCCCAACAGGTTGTCGGCGGATTTTTCGATAGTGCCCAGGTAATCCAGCTGACGTGGCGACAGCTCGCTTTTTTGCAGCAGGTGGGTGAACCCGAGAATGCCGTTGAGTGGCGTGCGGATTTCATGGCTCATATTGGCCAGGAATTCCGATTTGATCCGGCTGGCTTCCAGGGCTTCCTTGCGGGCCAGGTCCAGCTCGATGTTCTGGATCTCGATGGTTTCCAGGTTCTGGCGCACGTCTTCGGTGGCCTGGTCGATGCTGTGTTGCAGTTCTTCCTGCGCGTTTTGCAGGGTTTCGGCCATGCGGTTGATGCCCGACGCCAACTGATCCAGCTCCTGGCTGCCCAGGGGCGGCAGGCGGGTTTCCAGGTTGCCGTCTTTAAGCTGGGCCACCGCTTGCTTGATCAGGCCGATCGGCGAATTGATGGTGCGGCTGATGCGCAGGGCCAGTGCCGCAGTGCAGATCAAGCCGATGGCGATCAGCAGCAGGCTGGCGAACAGGCTGCGATAGCCGCGCAGCAACATGCCGTTGTGGGACAGCTCCACCTCGACCCAGCCCAACAGGCGGTCGGACTCATCCGGAATCAGCTCGCCGGCGAGGTTGCGATGACGGCCAAACACTGGCATCAGGTAACGGGTGGCATCGTTGCCGGTACGCTGCAGCAGGTGCGAACTGTTGCCAGTGGGCGGTTGATTGAGCATGGTCGGGCCGGCATGGGCCAGGGAGGAGCGGTCCGGCGCCAGGAACGACACCGCGCGCACGTCCGGTTGTTCCAGGGATTGGGTCGCGATGCGTTCCAGCAGGTCGGTGTTCTTGCTGCTCAGGGCGGGCGCGACCAGCGGCGCCAACTGCTCGGCGATCATCTCACCGCGTTGCAGCAATTGAGTTTGCAGCTCGGAGAGCTGCATCCAGGTGAAATAACCCCCCAACAGCAGCGCCATCAGGCTGGTCGGCAATAACGTCAGCAACAGTACGCGGCCTTTTATCCCCATTCTTCTAAGCACGCCACTCTCCTGCTACCACATTGATATCAATCTTCCGCACGGGCGTCCGGCCCGCGCTACCTGCGCAGTGTAGCCATTTGCGCCGCCAGGAATCTCGTAAATTAATGACACACCGCAATCTTCGGGCCATTCGGTAGCGGCCTGCGATTGCCTGTAACACTTTAATCTTGAATAATCAGTCATTGAGAATGACTTGCAGACGCTAATGAATCCCGCAGCCGTTGGCCTACCCAGTATCCTGACCATCGAGGATGACCCCGTGCTGGGCGCCTACGTCCATGAACATCTGGGCCGCTGTGGCTTCGAGGTAACCTGGTGCCGCAATGGCCAGCAAGGCCTGCAACTGGCCCGCGACCAAGCATTCGACCTGGTGCTGATGGACGTTCTGCTGCCAGGGCTGGACGGGCTGTCAGTCCTTACGCATCTGCGCCAGAGTCATGCCATACCGGTGATCCTGATGTCGGCCCTGGGCGCCGAAGCCGACTGTGTCAGCGGCTTTCGCCTGGGCGCCGACGATTACCTGCCCAAGCCGTTCAGCATGATCGAGCTGCGGGTGCGCATCGAAGCCATCCTGCGCCGGGTGGCCCTGGAGCGTCGCCCCCCGCCGGGCCTTGCGCCCCTGCGCGATGATGCGCAGGTCCTGCGGTTTGACGAGGGGCTGTGCGATGTCGTCTACCACACGCACTGGGCCGGCCTGACGCGCAGCGAGTACCGCCTGCTGGAAACCTTGCACCGCAACGCCGAAGAGGTACTCAGCAAAGCCTTCCTTTACCAGCACGTGCTGCAGCGCGGCTATGCCCCACACGATCGCAGTCTCGACATGCATGTGAGCCAGATTCGCCGCAAGCTCAAGGCGATCGGCTACACCGAGCGCGAAGTGCGCACGGTGTGGGGCAAGGGTTATGTGTTGAGCGGTCACGATGAAGGGCTTTGAGCGGTGGCCGGGCAGGCATTCGCTGTTCTGGAAGCTGGCGTGCCTGCTGATCGCGTTTTGTTTGCTGATGATCTGGCTCAGTTGGTCCTGGGGCCGCTACATGGAACAGCAAAGTGCCTACCTCACTGACGAAGCCCGCGACACGCTCCGCGGCTATGCAGCCGGCGCCGAGTTGGCCTGGAGTACCCAGGGCAGTGCCGGTGTGGATGCGTGGTTGCAGCATATGGGCGAGCGTGAAACCACTTGGCTGGGCATCATCGGCAATGACTTGCAATCACTTGGCAGCGCACCGTTGAGCGACAAGCAAAGCCAGCGCCTGACCTTCTTGCGCGGATTGGACTGGCCGGTGAGCCGCCATGCCAAAGGCTTGCCCTGGTTGAAAATCGCCTTCCCGGTCGATCCCGACGCGGGGTCACTGGTGATCGAGTTGCCCAAGCGCTTTATGCCGGGGCGTTATCAACTGTTCTGGCGGGTCATTACCAACGGCCTGATTCCCGGGTTGTTTACCTTATTGCTGTGTATCGGCCTGTATCGATTGCTGATCATGCCCCTCAATCAATTGCGTGCGCAGGCCAATGCCTGGCGTGCGGACCAATTGACTGCGCGGATGTCCGGTGACGCGACCAGCCGCCAGGACGAGTTGGGTGAACTGGGGCGCGCCTTCGACCAGATGTCCGAACGCTTGCAGGGCACGGTGCAGTTGCAGCAACAGCTGCTGCGCGACATGTCCCATGAGTTGCGCACGCCCCTGAGCCGCTTGCGCGTGGCCTGCGACAGCGAGCAGGACCTGGCGCGGTTGCGTGAACGCCTGAGCCGGGAGATCGACGCCATGCAGCGCCTGGTGGAAGACAGCCTGCAACTGGCCTGGCTCGACAGCGACCGGGCGCCACTGCCCCAGGAGGACATTCAATTGCCCGCGCTGTGGGACATGCTGCGGGAAAACGCTTGTTTCGAAAGCCATTGGCCGGCATCGCGTTTACCCTGCCTGTTGCCGGCTGAGTGCTGGGTGCGCGGCAATCTCAATGCACTGGCCCAGGCCCTGGAAAACATCCTGCGTAACGCAATACGCCACTCCCCAGGCCAAGGCCGGGTGACATTGGACGGCACGCGCGAAGGCGAGTACTGGCATGTGTGGCTGGAGGATCAGGGGGGCGGCATCGATGAGGCCGACCTGGAGCGTATCTTCGCGCCCTTTATCCGGTTGGACGGTTCCCGGCCCGGTGACGGCGGCTTCGGCCTGGGCTTGAGCATTGCGCGCAACGCGGTGCAGCGCCAGGGCGGGCGTATCTGGGCGCAAAATACCGGGCAGGGCCTGCGTATACACCTGCGCTTGCCTGCCCGTTAGCCATCAGCGGCGGCGCAGTTTGCGTTTCTTCCACTGGTGCGCGACCCACCAGCGCCAATAGCCCATGGTCAGGCAATAGGCCAATGCGCCCAACACCAACCCGGATACCACCGAGCCCAGCAGGAATGGTTGCCACATTGTGCTCAATTCGCCGCTGATCCATTCCCAGGTGAGGTTATCGGGGAGGCTGCGTGGCGGCACATTCATCAACCAGGCACCGGTCATATAGGTGCAGACAAACACCACCGGCATCGTGATCGGGTTGGTCAGCCACACCAGGCTGACGGCAATCGGCATGTTACCGCGCACCACGATCGCCAGGATCGCGGCCAGCAGCATCTGCAAGGGAATGGGGATAAACGCGGCAAACAGACCCACGGCCATCGCACGGGCCACCGAGTGCCGGTTGAGGTGCCAGAGGTTCGGGTCATGCAGCAGGGTGCCAAGAAACTGTAATGACTTGTGTTCCCTGATACTGCTGGGGTCGGGCATGTACCGTTTGAATAAGCGCCGGGGCATAAGGGGTCCAGGTCAGTTCGAGGGGCAAGTATGCGCGTATTCTATAAACAGAAAATTCAGACTTTGTGACAAAACATCAAAGGCACCATCGGGAACCCCGGCTAAGACTGAGTGAATCATTTAAAGGAATGACTCATGAGGACAGGGATGTTCGCGCTTGCGCTGGGGCTGCTGACCCTGCGTTTTCTACCGGTGTTGCCGCCCATCGGATGGCTGTTGGCCATGCTGGTGCTGGCATTGATGTTATTGCCGTTTCGTACCTATCCGCTGGCGTTTTTCCTGCTGGGCTTGAGCTGGGCGTGCATCAGCGCGCAGTGGGCACTGGATGATCGATTGCGACCAGCACTGGACGGCGAAACACGATGGGTGGAAGGGCGCGTGGTCGGCTTGCCCCAGCAGACCGACACCGGCGTGCGTTTTGATCTGGCCGACAGCCGGTCGCGCAAAGCTCGGCTACCCAAGCGCATCCGGGTGTCCTGGCACGGTGGGCCGCCGGTGCGCAGTGGAGAACGCTGGCGCCTGGCTGTCACCCTCAAGCGGCCGTCCGGCCTGCTCAATTTTCACGGTTTCGACCACGAGGCCTGGCTGCTGGCGCAACGCATCGGCGCCACGGGCTCGGTGAAAGACGGGGAGCGCCTCGCGCCAGCCCGCAACGCTCTGCGCGACAGCCTGCGCCAGCGCCTGATGGCCGCGGATGCGCAAACCCATGAAGCCGCCGTGGCGGCGTTGGTGCTGGGTGATGGTTCCGGGCTGCGCACGGAGCAATGGCAGGTGTTGCAAGACACCGGCACCGTGCACCTGTTGGTTATCTCCGGCCAACACATTGGCTTGCTGGCCGGGCTGATCTACGCACTGGTGGCCGGGCTGGCGCGTTACGGTTGCTGGCCACGCAACCTGCCATGGCTGCCGTGGGCCTGCGGCTTGGCCTTTGTCGCAGCGTTGGGTTATGGCCTGCTGGCGGGTTTCGGCGTGCCGGTGCAGCGGGCCTGCGTAATGGTGGGCCTGGTATTGCTATGGCGGCTGCGCTTTCGGCATTTGGGCGCGTGGTGGCCGTTGCTGCTGGCCTTCAACGCTGTGCTGCTGCTTGAGCCCCTGGCCAGTTTGCAACCGGGTTTCTGGTTGTCCTTTGCGGCGGTTGCGATCCTGGTGCTGACGTTCGGCGGGCGGCTGGGGCCCTGGAGTGTCTGGCAGGCCTGGACGCGTCCACAGTGGTTGATTGCTATCGGTTTGTTTCCGGTCCTGTTGGTGCTGAGTTTACCCATCAGCCTCACCGCGCCTGTGGCCAATTTATTCGCCGTGCCGTGGATCAGTCTGGTGGTGTTGCCATTGGCGTTGCTGGGCACGGCGCTGCTGTGGCTGCCGTTGGCCGGTGACGGTTTGCTCTGGTTGGCCGGCGGAGCGCTGGAGGGATGGTTCAAGGGGCTGATCCTGCTGGCGGTGCAGTTGCCGGCCTGGACGCCGGCCGAGGTGCCGCTGGTTTATTGGCTGGTCAGCCTGGCGGGCGCGGTGTTATTGCTGCTGCCCAAGGGCGTGCCATTTCGGTTGCTGGGCTGGCCCATGCTGCTGTTGGCCGTGTTTCCACCCAAGGAATCGGTACCCCATGGGCAGGTGACGGTGGTGCAACTGGATGTCGGCCAGGGGCAGGCTGTGATCTTGCGCACCCGCAACCATGCCTTGCTTTACGATGCGGGGCCGCGTTCGGGGGCGGTCGACCTGGGCGCGCGCGTGGTTCTGCCGTCGTTGAAAAAGTTCGGAGTAGAGCGGTTGGACATGCTGCTACTGAGCCATGCCGACGCCGATCATGCCGGTGGCGCTGCAGCTGTCGCTCGTGGGCTGCCCATCCGGCGTGTGGTCGGCGGCGAAACCGACGGGTTGCCGGCGTTTCTGGGGACCGAGCCTTGTGTCAGTGGCGAGCGATGGGACTGGGATGGTGTGTCGTTCGTGTTATGGCAGTGGTCTGACGCCCTCGGTGGCAACGCCAAATCCTGTGTATTGCAGGTGCAGGCCAGCGGTGAGCGGCTGCTGCTCACCGGGGATATCGACCGTGCGGCGGAGCGCGCATTGCTTGACACACCGTTGGCGGTGCCCACTGACTGGTTGCAAGCGCCCCATCATGGTAGCCGCAGCTCGTCATCCAGGCCCTTTGTGCAACGGCTTGCGCCTGGATCGGTGCTGATCTCCAGAGGCCGGGGCAATGCCTTTGGTCATCCTCATTCGCAGGTGGTGGAACGCTATCGGGCCCTGGGCAGCCGGTTATACGACAGCGCCGAGCAAGGTGCCGTGCGTCTTCAGTTGGGCGCGTTCCAACCCGCCGTTGTTGCGCGCAGTCAACGCCGGTTCTGGCGCGAACCGTTACCGTAATTCGGCGTTACCAAACACCGCGGGCTGCGACAGTCCGGTCTGCGGCCAACGAACCCCGCTGCCGAACCTATATGATAAAGTGGCGCACTTTTTCGAGGGGGCATTCACTGTGTGGGAATTGGTCAAATCCGGCGGCTGGATGATGTTGCCGATCATCATGAGTTCCATTGCCGCACTCGGCATCGTCGCCGAACGCCTGTGGACCCTGCGTGCCAGTCGCGTTACCCCCGAGCATCTGCTGGGGCAAGTCTGGGGCTGGATCAAGAACAAGCAGCTCGACAAGCAGAAGCTCAAGGAACTGCGCGCCAATTCGCCACTGGGTGAAATCCTCGCCGCCGGCCTGGCCAACTCCAAGCATGGTCGCGAGATCATGAAAGAGTGCATCGAGGAAGCCGCAGCGCGGGTAATCCATGAACTGGAGCGCTACATCAACGCCCTCGGCACCATCGCCGCCATGGCGCCGCTGCTCGGCTTGCTGGGTACGGTGCTGGGCATGATCGACATTTTCAGCTCGTTCATGGGCTCGGGCATGACCACCAACGCCGCGGTGCTGGCCGGCGGTATTTCCAAAGCGCTGATCACCACGGCTGCGGGCCTGATGGTGGGTATCCCGTCGGTGTTCTTCCATCGCTTCCTGCAACGGCGCATCGATGAACTGGTGGTCGGCATGGAACAGGAAGCCATCAAGCTGGTGGAGGTGGTGCAGGGCGACCGTGATGTGGACCTGGTCGAGGGCAAAGCGTGAAATTTCGCCGCAAGCAACGGGAAAATGTCGATATCAACCTCGCGTCGCTGATTGACGTGGTGTTTATCCTGCTGCTGTTCTTCGTCGTTACCACCACGTTCACCCGGGAAACCCAGCTGCGCGTCGACTTGCCCGAAGCCGTGAGCGGCTCCCCAGCCGAAGACCAGCAGGTCAAGCAATTGGATATCGCCATCAGCGCCGATGGCGTGTTTTCGGTAAATAACCAGTTGCTGGAGAGAAACGACCTGGCCAGCTTGATGGAGGCCTTGCAGAAGGAGTCCGGGGGCGACACCAACATGCCACTGTCGATCAGCGCTGACGGCAAAACCCAGCACCAGGCAGTGATTACCGCGATGGACGCTGCCGGCAAGCTCGGTTTCAGTCATCTGCGCATGACCACCGTCGAGGCGGCGAGCCCACCCTGATGGCCATGTCCGATCGTTTGCTCAAGGCCTGGTACGACGGGCATCCAGCCCTCGTGCTGTTAAAGCCGCTGGAATGCTTGTATCGCCGGGTGGTGCAGCGCAAGCGCGCGCGCTTCCTGGCGGGTGAGGGCGCTGTCTACCAGTCGCCGGTGCCCGTTGTGGTCGTGGGTAATATCACCGTAGGCGGGACTGGCAAGACGCCGCTGATCCTGTGGATGATCGAGCACTGTCGGCGCAGTGGGTTGCGCGTAGGCGTGGTCAGTCGTGGGTATGGCGCCAAGCCGCCACAATTGCCGTGGCGGGTCGAGGCCAACCACAGTGCCGAAGTGGCCGGCGACGAACCGTTGCTGATCGTGCAGCGCTGCGGTGTACCGTTGATGATCGATCCGGATCGCAGTCGTGCGGTGAAAGCGCTGTTGGCCAGCGAAACCCTGGACCTGATCCTTTCCGACGACGGCCTGCAGCACTATCGTCTGGCCCGTGATCTGGAGCTGGTATTGATCGATGCCGCCCGTGGCCTGGGCAATCGCCATTGCCTGCCGGCCGGGCCGTTGCGTGAGCCGGTTGAGCGCCTGCAGAGCGTTGATGCGCTGCTCTATAACGGCGCCGCCTCGGACCGCGAAGACGGCTTTGCCTTCCGCCTGCAACCCTCGGCGCTGGTCAACCTGCACAGCGGCGAGCGGCAGCCGGTCAGCTACTTTCCAGTAGGCCAACCGGTACACGCGGTTGCCGGTATCGGCAATCCGCGACGTTTCTTCAATACCCTTGAAACGCTACACTGGCAGCCGATCCCCCATGCGTTTGCCGACCACGCGCCCTACAGCGCCGAGGTGCTGGATTTCACGCCGCCATTGCCGCTGGTCATGACCGAAAAAGACGCGGTGAAGTGCCGCGCCTTCGCCCGGCCCGACTGGTGGTACCTTGCGGTGGATGCGCTGCCGTCGCCAGCGTTTGTCGCCTGGTTCGACACGCAGTTGATGCGCTTGCTGCCCAACCGTCTTTTGCCTTAACCGCTTATTTCCAGGAACTACTCATGGACACCAAACTGCTCGACATCCTTGCTTGCCCGATCTGCAAAGGCCCGCTCAAGCTCAGCGCCGACAAAACCGAGCTGATCAGCAAAGGCGCCGGCCTGGCTTACCCTATTCGTGACGGCATTCCGGTGATGCTGGAAAGCGAAGCCCGCACCCTGACGACCGATGAGCGCCTGGATAAATGACTACCGCCTTTACCGTGGTGATTCCCTCGCGCTATGCGTCGACCCGCCTGCCGGGCAAGCCGCTGCAAATGATCGGTGCCAAGCCGATGATCCAGCTGGTATGGGAACAGGCCTGTAAAAGCAGCGCTGAACGGGTGGTGGTGGCGACCGACGATCCGCGCATCATCGAAGCCTGCAAAGGTTTCGGCGCCGAGGCGGTGCTGACCCGTGAAGACCATAATTCCGGCACCGACCGCCTTGCCGAAGTGGCCACGCAACTGGGCCTGGCGCCCGACGCCATCGTGGTGAACGTGCAAGGCGACGAGCCGTTGATCCCGCCAAGCGTCATCGACCAGGTCGCCGCCAATCTGGCGGCCCATGGCGAAGCGCGCATGGCCACCCTGGCCGAACCGATCGAAGACAGCGAAACCTTGTTCAACCCCAACGTGGTGAAGGTCGTCAGCGATATCAACGGCTTGGCCCTGACATTCAGCCGCTCGATCCTGCCCTGGGCGCGGGATGCCTTCGCCAGCAACCCCGATGCACTGCCGCAAGGTGTGCCGTACCGCCGCCATATCGGCATTTATGCCTATCGCGCCGGCTTCCTGCATGACTTCGTCAGCTGGGGCCCCTGCTGGTTGGAGAACACCGAGTCCCTGGAGCAGCTGCGGGCCCTGTGGCACGGCGTGCGCATCCATGTGGGCGATGCGCTGGAAGCGCCGCCTGCAGGCGTCGACACCCAGGAAGACCTCGAGCGCGTCCGTCGCCTGCTGGGGGCTTGATGGAGGTCCTGTTTGTCTGCCTGGGCAATATCTGCCGCTCGCCCACCGCCGAAGGCGTTTTGCGCCATAAGTTGCGCGAAGCAGGCTTGTCCGGCCAGGTTGAGGTGGCGTCAGCGGGGACTGGGCAATGGCATATCGGCAACCCACCGGATCAGCGCAGCCAACGTGCGGCGCTGGCGCGGGGCTATGACTTGTCATCCCAGCGTGCCCAGCAGGTCTCCCGCGCCGACTTTGCGCGCTATGACCTGATCCTGGCCATGGACCACAGCAACCTGCGCCACCTCAAAGCCATGCAGCCTGCACAGGGTAAGGCTCAGTTGGATATATTCCTGCGCCGCTTCGGCGGTGAAGTGGACGAGGTGCCAGACCCTTATTATGAAGGCGAACAAGGTTTTGAGCGGGTCCTGGACCTGATCGAGCGCGCCTGTGATTTATTGGTGATTGAATTGAAGGGGCGGTTATGACCTTGCAAGTACTGGCGCAGGTCTCCCTCAAGCCATTCAACAGCTTTGGCATCGACGTGCGCGCCCAGCTATTTGCCGAGGCCCGCAGTGATGCCGACGTGCGCGAAGCCTTGGCCTACGCCGAGGCGCACAGTGTGCCGCTGCTGGTGATCGGGGGCGGCAGCAACCTGCTGCTAACCCAGGACGTGCCTGCCCTGGTGTTGCGTATGGCCACCCAAGGCATTCGCGTGCTGCACGATGATGGCCTGCAGGTGGTGGTCGAAGCCGAAGCGGGCGAAGCCTGGCATCCCTTTGTGTTATGGACCCTGGAGCAGGGCTTCTGCGGCCTGGAAAACCTCAGCCTGATCCCCGGCACGGTCGGTGCGGCGCCAATGCAAAACATCGGTGCCTACGGCGTGGAGGTCAAGGATGTGTTTGCCGGACTCACTGCGCTGGATCGTCAGACCGGTGAACTGCGGGATTTCAGCCTGCAGGAGTGCCGGTTTGCCTATCGCGACAGCCTGTTCAAGCATGAAGTCGGCCGTTGGTTGATCCTGCGGGTACGCTTTGCCCTGAGCCGCGCCAGTCACCTGAAACTCGACTACGGCCCGGTGCAGCAGCGTCTGGCCGGACAGGGGATTACCAACGCCACGCCAGCGGATGTGAGCCGGGCGATTTGCAGCATTCGCCGCGAAAAATTGCCCGACCCGGCGCAGCTTGGCAACGCCGGCAGCTTCTTCAAGAACCCGCTGGTGCCCCAGGCCTTGGCTGCTGAGCTGAAAAGCCAGTATCCGGACCTGGTGGCCTACCCTCAGGCAGACGGGCAAACGAAGCTCGCCGCCGGTTGGCTGATCGACAAGGCGGGCTGGAAGGGCTTTCGTGAGGGCGACGCTGGCGTGCATGCATTGCAAGCGCTGGTACTGGTGAATTATGGCTCTGCCACCGGGCGTGAGATTGCCAACCTGGCGCTGCGTATCCAACAGGATATTGTCCAGCGCTTCGGGGTGGAACTGGAGATGGAACCTAACCAGTACTGATCGTCCTTGGGCCGGAAATGAAAATGCCCCGTATCTCGCGATACGGGGCATTTTTTATAGCGTTAACAATCAGTCGTCACGGCTCATGATGCCGAAGATCTGCAACAGGCTGATAAACAGGTTGTAGATCGACACATACAGGCTGATGGTCGCCATGATGTAGTTACGCTCACCACCATGGATGATGGCGCTGGTCTGGTACAGGATGCACACCGAGGAGAACAGCACGAAGCCTGCGCTGATCGCCAGTTGCAAACCGCTGATCTGGAAGAACATGCCGGCTACCACTGCCGCCAGCAACACGAAGAAGCCTGCGGTAATGAAGCCGCCCAGGAAGCTCATGTCCTTACGGCTGATCAGCACGTACGCCGACAGGCCACCAAACACCAGTGCGGTCATGGCAAATGCCGAACTGACCACTTCCGCGCCGCCGGCCATGCCGAGGTAACGGTTAAGGATCGGGCCCAGGATAAAGCCCATGAAACCGGTCAAGGCAAAGGCCGACACCAGGCCCCAGGCCGAGTCACGCAGCTTGTTGGTCAGGAAGAACAGACCATAGAAGCCGATCAACACGACGAAGATATTGGGATAACCGACGCGCATCTGCTGGGCCACGTAAGCCATCACGCCGCTGAATGCGAGGGTAAGGGCGAGCAGGCCGTACGTATTGCGCAAGACGCGGCTGACTTCAAGCTGCTCAGCCTGCGCGTTGCCATTCACTGCGTAATTCTGTTCGCGCATGGCGACTCTCCTTCAGTTTTGAAACGTTCAGTCGCAAAGATCATAACAGACGCTCTGTAACAAGCTATGCAGAGAGTTTGACAGTGTGTTTCATTCGGGTATTATTGCGCCCGCTGACGCAGGATGAGCTACTATGATCCTGTAACGCACAAGGGAAATTGGCAGAGTGGTTGAATGCACCGGTCTTGAAAACCGGCGAACGTTAATAGCGTTCCCAGGGTTCGAATCCCTGGTTTCCCGCCAAGATTTACACACAAAAGCCCCGCACTGCGGGGTTTTTGCGTTTCTTGGGTCAGGCGCAATTGTCAGCCTCACAGCTGATCATTTCCGCATCATTACAGGCTGTTTTCCGCAACTCGTTGCAAGTTGTGGTCACCGGGTCGGTTTCACGATCTTCCCGACACGTCGATAAACCGTCTCGGTTATCCGCTTGTCAGTGTGCCCCAGCAGTCGGCTTGCATCCCCAAGGTCGAGGATCTCACTGGCAGCTTTTTGCTTTGTATTTCCATGGTGTGCCCCTCTATGCCTCTGGTTGGTCGAAAGAGCCCGTGGGGAGCGCTGTCTTGATGATATGAACGGCCAGGCCGAAGATGATCAGCAGCCAGGCGCAGGTGCCGGCGAAGGCGTAGATCAGTGCGTCGGTGCTGCCGGTTTCCAGCAGGTCGAGTCCGGTCCAGGTGAACCAGCAGTCGCTGGCGACCAAATACAGCAAAGCGCCCGGCAGTATCAGGGTGAATTTAATCAGCGTGATGCCGTCGGCATGAGCCTTGGATGCTTTCACTGCCCGCCGCGTGACCGTCTTCCGGCCTTCCAGGATGGCGCGCACCATCGGCGCCAAGAACAGGATGAGGCGTTCTTTGATAGGGATCATGAGGTCACCTGTTTCATGCTGGAGTCGACCCATTGGCGCATCCTGGTCCAGCGCTCTTCCGGCGTTTCTGGTCGCTATCCAATGGTTCCGTCGGCCCTGAGCCCGTAAACGCTTGGGCGCTCGTCGTTTTCCCAAACAATTCCCTGGCCATTGCAGTCCGGGTCGCCAGCTTCGAAATAGCGCTCAGACACCGCTTCGGCGTTGTGGTATTCGAGTTGTACCATCTTCACCTGCAAGCGTTGTGCAGCGACCCGGGCTTTGCACTTGTCACCGTCGCCCTCGTCGAAGTCGGGTATATCGGGGTGAGCGAACATGCCGTATTCATCGCGACGACCGGGGCTGAGTGGATCAATTTGATTTCTTCAAGCATGACTTCGTCCTCGCCGCTATAGCAGCTATCAAATTCATAGAGAGGAGAGGTATCGTTGCCACCTCAGATAGGGAGGTGTGATGTGGTCGTACACGGAGTTGAATACCGATTTTGCTGCGCTTCAAGCGTTGTCGAAGGACACGATGGCCTCGCGATGGAGTGCTGGAAAGGCGACATCGGACCTTTGTTTGAGATTTTTCGAAATGATGAAACGCTTCGATTTGAGGTGAATTTTTCGTACCGGATGTACCGCTTGAGTTGCTTGAGTACGCGGTGCCGACAGCTCGAGAGTGGTTAGGAGATTTTGTTCCCTATCCCTGATGCCGAGTCCTTGCCCCTATAGCGGCTGACTTTGAAAGGGGGATGAGGAGGGGTGAAACGAAAGAGTGAGGCGCTAATTCCAGCGAACGTCGAGTTCTGAAAATTGTTGCTGCAGCTGCGCTATGAGTTCAAACCAAGAATCGAAACCATTTAATTCGTTCCGGACGAGGTATTCGCCGAATTGGATGTTGGATTCGTCTGGGTCGTTGGTCTCTAAGGAGTAGACCAGCATCTTGCGCGATGTCAGGCGCCGCCCTCCGTAATATCGGATGGAAGCGGAATGATTGATAGCGTTACTGGATGGGGAAACTTATAATTCTATTTTGTCATGGAGATGAATAGATGTTCCCCAAGTACGTGCGCCCGGTTGGCTATGGTTTGGTGGTAGTAGGAACGATCTCACTACTATTTTCGGCATTCGAGTTGTTTGCTGGAAGAGATTCTCTGTTTGCCGTGGCTAAATCAGCAGTATTTGTACTGGTTGGTGTCTGGATTATAAAAGAGGCAGTAAAGGTCTAACTATATCTCAAAGGCAATTTCACATAGCTGTCGCACACCGTTACCGGATGCAGCGAGCAGGATGGAATTTTGGAAAAATAAGGTATCAATCCGCACCTTGGATTTGAGCCTATAAAGGAGCACTGATGCGACACGAGATTTTTTGGCGCTTTATAGCAATGATTTTGTTCAGCTTCACGCTGACCGGGTGTATTCATTACGAACACAAAAGTGCAGAAGGAAAATCAAACTCCGAGATCGCTACGATTCAGCAGTTCGACAAATCTTTGACAATATTTAAGATTGACGACGATCAAACCCTTTATTGGTTGAGCCGCCAAAGCGAATACCGGCTGGGTGCAGGCAGGCATAAGATTCAAGTTCGTAAATTTATTACCGCGGAACAGCAAACTGCTCCAATTGAAATGACTGTTGATCTGGTAGGCGGCCGTACTTATGGGCTCTATGGGATCTCTTCGTCAACATGGTGGCGATACGAGGTTCGTGACATGCAAACTGGGCAGCCGGCAGATGTCGCGGATCCTGTTGTCAACGAAACGCCTCCGATATCAGTTAACTAGATGGCTCGATAATCTCGTCGCCCGGGTCTTTCTGAAGGGCGAGCAGGCTTTTATTGCGAAATTCCCGCGCCACGTTTTCGGATATCTCGATTTCGTGGCGCGGCGGATTCAAGAGTGGCAGGCACTTAGCTGAGCCCAGCGCATGAAGGTGATGAATCATCAGCGTCATCGCCTCGCTCTGCTCAGTAATGCCTGACCATTCCATCAGAGCGGCCAGGGCCTGCCGGGTGCCTGGGCTAACCCTGAGCCTCAATTCCTTTCTTCGGCATTCGCCACGCGTCCTGGCAGACTTGGCCACGCGATCTTTCTGCGGTACTGCTGCCATGGCCTACCTCTTCTATTCCGTCATACTAACCAATAAGGTGGTTTTTAAATCCCTGCTCAATTAAGTACTTCCAGGCCGCTAGGACTTTTTTCGGTAATTCTTCTTCGATCTGAAATCCCTTTTTTGGATACAGCATAATACGCTGTATGTCCCCCACCATTTCATCGATTAATCCGAGCACCCCCACCTGATTGGAAGTTTGCTCAGGGAAACAATACCTCGGCGCATCAACCCAAGCGTCAAGGCCCGCCCACTGGATAGGTAAAGTCAACCTTACTCGGCGGATTGAGTTTGGCTTGGTAAGAAAAGTAGCGCTCTTTATTTGTGGAAACATTTCTTTGGTAAAGGCAATATTTTCAGCAAAGTTAGTGGCTCGTTTTTCTAAGCTGAATTGCTCATGTAAAACTCCGAGATCTAGCGCGCGCTGAGCAAAAATTTCGGCTTCAGTCTTATCCCATAAATGTCTAGTCCAGTTGCCGGTATTGCCTGTGAACAATAAATGTCCAGCTACTCCCTTGCGAAGCAATTCGCAAGCGTAATCGCAGACACGAAGATCATACGATCCACAGACTACTAACAAATCACAGTTCTCATGCTGACGTCCTTCAGATAAGAACTCCCAAAGAATAGCGGCGTACTTTAGTGTTGATGTCATTAAGAAGGTAATCTCCTAGAACTATGGTTGCCGAGAATCAAGAATTTTTCATTAAAAAGGGAGGTTGGTGTCAAACGTTCGATTGTGGGCAGCGTGTTAAAGTCGGTATACACAGCCTTAGCGCCGTAGTTGCTTAGCGAAACGTCATTGCCGATACCGATACACCATGCGCCACTGCTTACCGCCGACTGCACACCGCTTACGGAGTCTTCGAAGACCAGGCACTCATTTATGGGGGTGTTTAGTTTTCGAGCCGCTAGCTGATAACAATCAGGAGCTGGCTTTCCATTGCTGACATCCTCGCGTGAGACTCTACAGTCAAAGCTAGTTTCTAAGCCATGTTGTTCGAGCACGTAGGCGATACGAGCGGGCCAACTACTAGTCACCAATGCCAACGGAACTGAGCGTTCCCGCAATTGAGAAATTAGCTCTCTCACCCCAGGTACCAACAAACAGACGGCTACCTCTTCAGCAGCGTCTACTTGTTTTTTGATAATGCTGCGGGTGGGCTGATGGAAGTTAGGGAAGAGTGCGTGAAGCGTATACTCCCCTGGTCGACCATGGATGTGTTCATGGATAAAATCTTGGCTAATTTCAACGCCGTATTCCCGTGCCACGCTCGTCCAGGCATGCTCAATAACCTGCCGTGACTGAATAAGAACACCGTCCATATCAAAACAGACCGCTGTAAACGTGTGTGTCATCATGTTTAGAGTTCCGCATTTTTTGATGAGCGATTAAAGCTAGCAGCGCGCCAATTAAGGCTATAATGGCCATTACATAAAAAGAGCCATTGGGTATTATCTCGTAAAGGTAGCCGGAAAAAGGCGTGGCCACCCCCATCGGTATTGCTACTGCGAAAGAATAATAGAATCCCTGCGTTAAAGTCTGTATGTCTTGCGGAGCGTGATCTCGGATAAAGCGCATAATCGCCGTGTGATAAGCAGCAAAACTCAGCGCGTGCATGCATTGCCCTATAATGATTAGTGATAGGGCATCGCTATTAGAGAAAAACGCCCAGCGAAGTGATGCACATAAACTGGACAAAACTACAATGGATAGCGGAGAGAAAAATTTCAAAATTTTATTTGAGAACGCAAAGTATGTGATTTCAGCAATTACAGCGACTGACCAAAATAATCCAATTGTAGTTGATGAGTAGCCTTTGATTCCCCAATTTATTGAGGCTGTGGCAAAATATAGTGTGTGGCTTAATTGAATTATACTGGCAGAGGCGATTGCAAGTAGCAGTATTTTGTTTTCGAATAGCCGTCTCCAATCTGGTTTTTTAACGATTTGAGTATTGTCAGAGAAGTTTATATTTGGAACTCGGTGTCTCAACCATAAGCAACTTAGCGCTGTAAAAGTCATGCTTGCGGCAACGATGACAGGTACCCAAGAAAGTCCATAAATAGTAAAAAAAACACCACCAAGTGTCGACGTTAAAATAAAGGCTGAAGAGCCAACCGCTCTTACCCAGCCGTAATTTTGAATGGACTGTTTGTCCCGTTTGAGCAGATACGACTCGGACAGAGGCAGCACGACCATCCATAGTCCGCCGAACGAAATGCTTAGCGCGATAAAAGTGAATAGAGAGGGGGGCAGAAAATAAAAAAGCAGGGTACTAATGGCTGCTGAGAAACTTAATAGTGCCGCCAGGTAAATTTGATCTACGCGCCAGTCTGCGACGTAAGTAATTAACACCCCTGTTACAATTTGAGGCCAATAAGCTGCCGCGATCAGCAAACCTATCTGACTGGCGCCAAATCCTAAAGTATCTAGCCAAGTTGGCCAGAATGGATAAATAATTCCCTCGGCTGCAAAAAAACCAAAAAATATCATGTACATCGGGTCACCAAATAAAACAGTTGAACACCAATCTTGAAAAAAAGGGGCTTCAGGAAGCCCCTAAGCGCATCGGTTTTACTCAAAGCGTTGTAATGCGAAACTGTTCTTGTTTTTACGCCATATGATTAACGACTCGCTCATAACTACCAAATCGACTATACCGTCTTTAAGGGCAGCCAAGGCATCTTGTGAAGAGCATACAATCGGCTCTTCATGACGATTGAAGGAAGTGTTTATCAAAGCAGATTGCCCTGTTCGAGAGTGCCAGGCATTTAGAAGCTTGTGCATAAAACCATCCGCTTCAGGACGAATTACCTGTGGTCTAGCAGTACCGTCAATATGCACGACAGCAGGGCTGGCCTCGATAAACTGCGGATGGCAATCATATGTCATCGTCATGGTATCAGCGGCAATATGCTCTTCGGACCAGTCGATATAGCATTCGGCGGCCTGCTCGACAGCTGTCACCGGGCCAAACGGCATAAACTCAGTTCGGTGCATCCGTTTGTTGAGCCAGTCGTTCACATCAGCATCTTTGGCATGGTAAACGATACTCCTGTTGCATAACGACCTCGGGCCAAATTCCATTTTTCCTTTGAACATTCCTAGAACTTGGTTTTCCATTAAAGCATCTACGAGCGTTTCAATGATATTAGTCGGATTGTGATAACCCAATTCAGGGTAGTCACGATTTATCAGGTTTATGTTTTGTGAAACACTACGTGCCGCTGGGCCCAGCGTCATCGCCGGGTTTTTGAATCGTGTGCCCTTTTCTAAGTAAGCAGCCCCCACTGCAGCAGCCAATGCCAGGCCGCCGTCTCCCATGCATGGCAGCACATAAACGTTACGCACGTTAGGGATTTCTCGTAACCGCTGGTTAAGCTTCACGTTGCCAAATACACCACCCGCCAAGCAAAGGTTACTACTCCCTATCTTTTCTAAATGGTAAGTTACGACTTTAACTAGCATGTCTTCGACATGGCGTTGAACGGCGGCTGCGATATCTTCCGGTTTTTCCTTGGCCAGTAAAGTTTGTAATGTATTGCTATAGCCATTATATGAAGGCAGGAAAAGATCTCCGCATTTGGCTCTAATTCGCCCATCCTCAACATTAATCATTTGTTGCATTACGCCAAGCAATTTCTCAGGATCGCCGAATGCGGCTAAGCCTGTGATCTTGCCTTCATGACGATTAGGTTTGTAACCTAGCAGATGGGTGATGCGTCCGTAGAAGTACCCCAAGCTATCAACGCTTGTTTCACGCTGTAATACCGTGGTTTCGTTGGGTGTGTAATGTGTTAGCGTCAGTGATTGAAAATCACCTCGCCCATCACATGTTAAGGTTAAAGCTTCATCAAAGGGGGAGCATACATAAGCACCCAAAGCGTGACATTCATGGTGGTCTATGTAGTACGCAGACAGCGCGTTATCTGCGATAAACTTATCGAACTCTGCTCTTTTTTCTTTGTCGTTGGTGATTTCGTCAGTAATACGTTTTCGAAAAAGAGGTAGCCCATTAGGGTTGTTCTTAACTTCATCTACAATGCGATCGAAATATAATGGTAAGTGCTTTTCAGCGGTGAAGCCTGCGCTCCAGCCATAGGCAACATAGTCTACGTCCTCTAAACTTATACCCGCTTCACCTAGTACAAATGAAATAGAATGCGCAGGCCAGACTTTGTCATCTTTGATGCGGGTAAAACGTTCTTCACTTACCGCAGAAAGGATTCGGTCGTCGCGGACCAAGCAAGCACCTGATAAATCATTGTTAGTAATTCCTAAAACTATCATAACAACTCCATGTTTTGCAGTTCAGTGATTATCAGAGATCACTGCATCAGCACCGCCCATAATTCTGTCCTCAGAATATTCCCTGGCGTCCAGTGGGCCGTTTAATAGCTCCCAAGTGGGCGATCCTGCCCTCTGACACAAACAGCGTAGCAGTGGATTGTGACACCCATATGAAGATTTTTTCGTAAAGAAAAATTTTGCATGGATTTTGGTTATAAGTACTGATTGTCCGAGAACGCAGTTAAATTCTTGTAGCTGTACATGCTGAATATGAGCGTTTGCCAACGCGAGACGCTCGGACTCAATCCCGCCAAGCCCTGCTTGATGTGCCCAGCGTTTTTACCTATTAAAAAGAGCACCACGTACGTTATTACCAACCTCATTCAAGTCTTGCTTTTCGCTGTGCAAAGCCATGAGTCGACCTACATACCGCTTCGAAGGTAGTTGCCGTCGGGCACGACCTCCACCGCCTGTTTAGCGGCTCCATTGGTCTAAAGCCAGATCTGAGACTCGCCACCGCGACTATGCTGAATTCACCAGCAATCAAGATAGAGGCTCCCATGAGAGAGGCGCAGCGAAGACTGACCCTGACAGCATGGCGCGAGCTTTCTGCACTGGGCGGAAATCGAATGGACGCGGAAGTTAAATACTTCGAATTGCTGCGGCGGGCTGACGCCATGGAGCGAGCCGACCTCATCTCGAGTGATGAGTGGCGAAGCCTTGTGAAGCACGCCGGAGCATTGCTCTGCAGTACTGCGCAGTGTATGGGCGGACCGGGGTAGGCCAGAAAGACGTAGTCCGTCGCCGCGCCGGAGTTGGCTGCGATCGCGCTGCTCGTCACCGGTATCGCCTAGTGTCTGAATTGTTCTCGCAACCCTCACCGCACGCCAGTGAACGGCTAGTCTCCTGACGTGACGCCCCCATCGATATCGATATGAATGCCCAGATCCTGACGGCCAGGCGCAAGATGCGGTTTGAGTGTCAGTGCCGGAATGTCATAGTCACCGGCATTCTGGCGACGAAATGGCAACGGCTGATCATCGAACAGGTTGTCCAACCGAGCAGCATAGGCCGTGCATAGCTGTTCGAACCGAGCGGCGTCCATCTTGCTGGTCTTATAGATGGGGAAGGGCGGCACAACGGTGAACCCGGGATAGAAGAGCACCCCATGCTGGATAGGGAATAGCAGGTCATCCAGCGCACCATTCACCCCTCGACCACTGTAGTGGGACTCCCAACCGCCCATGCTGACCACCAGCATCGCGCGCTTTCCAGCCATGCTGCCTTCCCCGTAGCGGTCGCCCCAGTGGCTTTCGTTATGTTCGCCGACACCGTAGGCAAATCCATAGGCGTAGACGCGTTCGACCCAGCCCTTGAGGATCGCGGGCATCGAGAACCACCACAATGGAAATTGAAAGATCACGGCGTCCGCCCATCGCAGTTTGGCCTGCTCTTGCTCGATGTCTGCCGGTTGGGTGCCGGCGGCAAATACACGTTGCGATTCCATGGCCGGATTGAAGGGGTTTGCGTCGTCATAGCCTGGGGCGTCGTCCGTATCGATGGGCGCTTTCCAACGCATGGCGTATAGATCCGAAACCTGGACCTCGTGGCCTGCATTTTTCAGATGAGCTATGGCGAAATCCCTGAGCGCGCCATTGAGCGAACGAGGTTCCGGGTGGGCGTAGATCAGTAGTAGCTTCATGAGGGCCTCCGAGTGGTTGTGCCCTCACCGTAACGACGGTCCCGGTATGATAGAAATGAATTTCCGAAACATATGGTATTTACATGCACAATACCTTGCGACGTCTGGATCTCAATTTGCTGGTCACGCTGGATGCGCTGTTGTCTGAGCAAAACGTGACACGGGCAGCGCGCTTGCTCAATCTCGCGCAATCGACCGTCAGCCTGCAATTGGGTCGGCTGCGAGAACTTCTCGACGATCCATTGTTGCTGCCCGGCCCCCGAGGGATGTCGCCTACCGAGCGTGCCCGTGAATTGCGCGGGCCGCTGCGTGACGCGTTGGTCGCGTTGGAAGGCGCGCTGAGTCCTGGCGGCACGTTTGAGCCCGCGCTGTCTGATCAGACGTGGAAGGTGGCGGCCAGCGATTACGCCGCGACGGCTTTGGTCTGGCCGTCACTGGCCCTGCTCAGGCGCCTGGCTCCGAATACCCGCTTGGCATTGCTGAACAAGCATCCCGTCAGCCTCGCTAACGATCTGGAAAGCGGTCAGCTCGATCTGGCCTTGCACACTCGCGATGATGCGCCGCCAAAACTGCGTCAGCGGTCTCTGGTTCACGAACGCTATGTGCTGGCCGGGCGGCGCGGTCATCCCGCTTTGGCGACGAAGCTATCGCTCAAAGCGTTCTGCGGCCTTGAACACGCTGTGATGTCACCCAATGGCGGCGGGTTCGTTGGGAGTACCGACCAGGCGCTGGCCGCTAAAGGGCTGGAGCGACGCGTCGTATTGTCAGTGTCCAATTTCAACTCGCTTGTCTCGGCACTGGTGCACAGCGACCTGGTTGCGGTGGTGCCGGAAAGGCTGGTGCGGGATGAGCCGGCGCTGCACGTGCAGGCACCTCCACTGGCCATTCCGGGTTTTGAAATGCTCATGTTATGGCCCGAGCGGCTGCACCGGGATCCCGCCCATCGGTGGCTGCGCGATCTGATTGCCTCGACGTTGCAAGCGGCTCCCGACCCAGAGGTTTGATGGGAGCGTTACTCGACCGTGCAGATCCAGCGGTGATTGTGCCGATAGGGCGCGCGGGTGAAGTGCACATCTGAAACCAGATTCAGGCCGCGCTTTTTCAGCGCTTCGGTCAGTTGTACGAGTGTCTCTGCCTGGATAGTCATTGCGGTTACCTCGTCAGATTGACTGCGTTCATAATTCTTGACCGAGGGGGCAACTCGCTAATTCAAATTTTCTACACGCTTAATAGTTGAAGGCCAGCCCTGTAGTCCGATGCTTATCTGAACCCCAGCGCTGCACTTTTTTCCATTCTTCTGATCTACCTCTGTCCCAGCCACCCATATCCTGCGGGTGGCCAACAGCCACAGACCCGGTACCGATGCATCGAACGCTAACTGTTTTTATCACCCAATGGCCGCGGTGGCTGGTTGCGATACTGGCGCTGTGTGCCGTCGGTTGCAGCCAGCAACAGGGGCGCGACATTGCCAGGCAGTTCAGCGATGGCAAGCCCGATGAGTTTTTTCAAACCAGCGTTGATCGCATGGCCACCCTGGGCATGCGCGACAACCTGCAAAGCCTTTATCTGCTGATGAGCAAGCTTTACCTACGTAACCCCAACCAGTGGCGCCAGTCCGGTTATCCGGATGCGGTAACTGCTGCGCGCACTATTCGCCAGGCTATCGAAAACCGTCAGCCATTGCCTGCGCTGGGGGAACGTCGTGACCTGGCGGCCTTGAGTTACTCCCTGAGCCCGGAGTTTCGGGGTGATCGGGTGGGGGCGTTCATCTACGCGATCGGCAGCATGCTGGTGACCGCACACGGCGGGCGCACGCAATTTTATGTGACCGACTCGATCAACCCGCAGTTTGTCAGCAACGCCGCACGGAATATCGAGAAAGCCACCTGGTTGCTCGGCCAGCGCCAGGACGCCAACGGCGTGTTGCTGCTGTTTTCCAATGAAATATCGGAGGAGGGCAGCAACCTCAGTTTCGCCGTCGAATTCGGCAAGATCGTCGCGCGCCTGGATCTGCTGACCCAGATACTCGATGAGCGCTACCGACGCATCGGCCTCAATTATGCGCAAAGTCTGTTGCTGATGAATTTCCTGCCTGTGCAGTGACAGGGCCAATGGGTGCGGTGTTTCCCTTTCCTCTGTAGGAAACTGCCTATCATGCCCTGGACCGCTTGAACCACGCCCCGGTCAGCCCTAGCCTCGGACTTTTCTTAAACATGAGTGCCTACCTTGGGTAAGCGAAAAACGGTTTGGCCTACTGATCGCGAAATCCGCCTGCGATTTATCCTGTTTGCTGTGATCGATGCCGCGAGCGCTCAAGGAGTCGCTTCGCAGGTGCTGTTAGCCGCGCACAAACTGCTGCGCGGCTCGCCTACGGAGATGCAGCTGCGCGACACGCTTGCCGAGATCCTGGCCACCGATGAAATGTATGGTTTCAGATTCCCCATCGGCTCGGATGCTGACGACTTGATGCAGACGTTGGAGTTGCCGGGCAATCAGGAGCGCACGTGACCTGACGGGTGTGGGTGGCTTCCCATGACTGTTCGCGTGCCGGCGCTGTCGTCCACGCCCCCGTATTCCAAGGACCTGCCCATGCTGTTGCGACAACCCGCGCTACTGTTCGCCGCCCTGACCCTCAGTTCGCAGGTACAAGCCGAAGGCCTGCAATTGGCGCCGGTCGAAGTCACTGCGTCTGAAGCCAGCGCCGGAGAAATCGCCCAGGCGCAGCTCAAAAGCGTGCCCGGCGGCACAAACTTTATCGACATGGACAGTGTGCAACAGGGCCGGGTGAGCTCCAATGAGGACGTCTTCAAATACCAGGCCGGGGTGTACGCCAAGGCGGCGAACAATGAAGGGGTCAAGCTGTCCATTCGCGGTTCGGGCTTGAACCGCAGCCCCGGTGCTCATGCCTCCGGGCTGTACGAAATGTTCGACGGTCTGCCGCTCACCGGCCCCGGCGGTACGCCCTATGAGCTCAAGGACCCGCTTTGGCAAAGCCGGGTAGAAGTGCTGCGCGGCGCCAATGGCTTCGACCGGGGCGCGTTGGCCCTGGGCGGCGCGGTCAACTATGTCAGCCGCACCGGTCTTGATGCGCCCAAACTGCAACTGCGCTATGAGGCGGGCAGCCATGGTTACGCCCAGCGCGAAATCAGTTCCGGCCAGGTGCTCGGGGATGCCGATTACTACATCAGCCTCACCGATTCTGCGTCCGACGGTTACCAACACCAGAGCGCTGGCACCGGCAAGGGCGTCGCGGCCAACTTTGGCTATCGCTTCAACCCGGACCTGGAAACGCGCTTCTATTTTCGCTACCGCGAAACCACCAACGACACCCCGGGCAAGCTCACCCGTTACCAGATCAGCCATGCCCCGCGTGCTGCCAACAGCCTCAACGCCGCCCGCGATTCCAAGCGCTTGCAACCAGGTTCCACCTGGATTGCGAACAAGACCACCTTGCAATTGGATGACGCTTCGCGCGTCGAAGTCGGGCTGGCTTATCACGACTACCCGATGGACCTGCGCGAAGGCACCAACCGCCTGAAAGTCGCCTACACCGACATCAGCGGCACCCTCAATTACATTCGCCAGGACAGCCTGTTCGGCCACGACAGCAAAACCACGCTCGGCCTGCGCACCACCCAGGCGATGCCGAACAACGGCGCCTCGGAGTACGTGCGCATCCCGGCGGGCAATACGGCCAGCTACGCTCCGGGCACCAAGACCCGTGACTACACCTACCTGGGTTCCGACACCGTGCTGCATATCGGCAACGAACTGGAGCTGGTGCCTGACCTGTGGCTGACCAGTGGCCTGGCCGCGATCTATACCCGCCGCGAAACCCAGGTCACCTATCCAGACGGCCAGGCACCGACCAGCCAGCACGATTGGGACTACGCGCCACGCATTGGCCTGCGCTATGACTTCACCCCGCAATTGCAGGTGTACACCAACCTGAGCCGCTCGGTGGAGCCGCCGCACGCCTGGTCGATGATCTGGGGTTCCAACAAATACTTCGGTACCGGCAGTGGCGCGGCCACCGGCTTGCAGCGCGAAGGCGTGAAGTTGCGCAACCAGACGGCGACGACGCTGGAAGTCGGTGGCCGCGGTGACGCCTGGCTTGGTCAGTGGGACCTGGCGCTCTACCGCTCGGAAGTTCGCCACGAACTGTTGACCGTGGAAACCCAGGCCCAGACCGCAACCAGCAATGCCATCGTCGCCGAAGCCAACGCCAGCCCCACCGTGCATCAGGGCGTGGAACTGAGCCTGCTCAGCCCGCTATGGGAGGGCGGTCGCAACGGCCAGCTTGCGCTGCGCCAAGCCTACACTTTCAGTGATTTTCACTACCGCGATGACGAGCGTTTTGGTGACAACACCTTGCCGGGCATTCCCAAGCATTATTATCAGGCGCAACTGCGCTACAGCCACCCGAGCGGTTTCTACACCAGCCTCAACACCGAGCATGCCTCGCGGGTGGCGGTGGACTACGCCAACTCTTACTACGCCGCGGCCTACACCACCCTGGGCGCCACGTTTGGCTTTGACGCGCCCAAGCAGGATTGGCAGGCCTGGGTCGATCTGCGCAATCTGACCAACCGGCGTTATGCCAACACCGTCACCCCGGGCTATGACGATAAAGGCCTGGATGTCGCGCGCTCCACACCGGCCGATGGTCGGGGCCTCTATACCGGCGTGTCGTGGCGTTGGCGCTGAAGGGGCATCTGGCTGACTAACGTGCCGGTTCAGCCTTCGTTCTGGCGCAGGCGCTTATACAGGGTATTGCGGCTCACCCCGAGTTCGCGGGCGAGGTGCGATATGTTGCCGCCTGCCGCCTTCAAGCGTTGCGTCAGGTCGATGCTGTCATCCAGTCGCTCGCTGGCGGGCTGCGGTATCGACCCCTGCAAATCCACAAAAAAGTCATCGGGCAGATGCTCCGGGCGGATCGGCTGTTCCTCAGCCATCGCCAATGCCACCTGCAGCACACTGCTGACCTGGCGCAGATTGCCCGGCCATGGATGCTGTTCGAACAGCTTCAGCACCTCGGCACTCAGGCCGGCCCACTGCGTGGGGTCGCGGTGTCGCTGCCACAGTTGCTGGAACAACGCCTGCTTGTCGCTGCGCTCGCGCAACGGCGGCAGTTCCAGGGTCAGGCCACCAATGCGGTAATACAAATCCTCCCGAAAACGCCCGGCTTGCACCAGCTCCCGTAGCGCGCGGTTGGTCGCAGAGATGATGCGCAAGTCCACCGGGAACACCTCACTGCTGCCCACCGGCTGCACGCAGCGCTCCTGCAGTACCCGCAACAGTCGCGCCTGGGTGGGAAGAGGCATATCGCCGATCTCATCGAGAAACAGCGTGCCCTTGTCGGCCTTGCGGATCAGGCCGATGCTGCCCTTTTGATTGGCGCCGGTGAACGCGCCTTTTTCATAGCCGAACAGTTCCGATTCCACCAGCTCAGCCGGAATCGCCGCACAGTTCACCGCGATCAATGCCTGGCGGCTACGGGAACTGGCCTGGTGCAAGGCTTTGACGAATACCTCTTTGCCCACGCCGGTCTCGCCGTGGATCAACAACGGAATATCCTTCTCCAGCAGGCGCTCGGCCTGGCGCACGGCTTTCTCCACGCGTGCGTCGCCAAAATGCAAGGTGGTGAGGCTCACGGCGCTCGGCTTCGCAGGCGCCGGTTCATTGAACATCCGCGCTTGTACCGGCGTCTGCCTGGGGCGCTTGAGCAGGCATTGGAAGCGATTGCGTCCCGCTGCTTGCAGGGAAAACGCCAGCCCCTCCGGCTGATTCAACAACTCCAGCAGCGACACCTTGAACAAGCTGTCGATCATCACTCTCGACAAGCTGATCCCCAGCAGATTGTCCGCGCGCCGGTTGGCCGACAGCACCTGGCCGCTTTCATCAAAGATCAGCAGGCCTGCCCACTGGCTGTCGAGGTTGCTCAGGCCGGTGTTGAACGTCAGCTGGAAATGCTCGCCGCGAAACAGGTTGAGGATCAGCCGGTTTTCCACGGTCTGGCTCATCATCTTGACCATGCCCAGGGTGTGGGAGGGCGGCAGGTAGCTGTCGCTGGAAACGTCCAGCACCGCGATGATCTCGCGTTGCGCGTCGAAAATCGGCGCCGCCGAACCGGTCATGAAGCGGTTGGCCTTGAGGAAATGTTCGTCGTGCTCGATATGCACGGCCTGGGCACAGGCCAACGCGGTGCCGATGGCGTTGGTGCCGCTGGCGTGTTCCATCCAGCTCGCACCCGCGCTGAAACCGCGGGCCAGCCCAGGCTCGATAAAGCGCTGGGTGCCCCACGACGTCAGGACCTGGCCCTGGTTGTCGGCCAGCATGATCAGGCAGTTGGAATTGCTCAGGATGTTCTCGTAGTAGGGCAGCACTTCCTGATGGGTGGTCTGCACCAATGAATGCTGACTCTCCAGCAACTGTCGAATGCCCTCGGCGGGCAGTTGGTCGAAGCTGGGCGCGCTCTGGTGATCCAGGCCGAACGCGCGGCAACGGCGCCAGGAGTCCTGGATGATGGTGTCGTGAGTCAGTGGTTCGGCCATGTGTTGACCTTCATTTTTATTGTTATTGAGTGTGCACAATCTAACGGATGTAACCAGACCCATGTGGGAGGGGGCTTGCTCCCGATAGCGGTGTGTCAGTCAGCATTTCTTTTACTGATATACCGCTATCGGGAGCAAGCCCCCTCCCACAGTCTGATCAGTGTTGTTCAGAACTGTTCATTGTCAACCCCCTCAGTGTTCATTTGTTCAGCCAGGGTGTTCATTCCTGAACATCCAGATTGACCCATTTCCTTATGCATCAACCACCTGCCATTTCTGGCACGAAACTCGCTCTGATAACTGGCCAGATTCATTCCAATAATAAAAAGGTCGTGTCATGTCATTGACCCTGGAACATGTCTCCCGCGTTGTCGAAGGTCAAACCTGGATCGACGACGTAAACCTGCGCTTCGAGGCGGGATCCTTCAACGTATTGCTCGGTCGCACCCTGTCCGGCAAGACCAGTTTGATGCGTCTGATGGCCGGCCTGGATAAGCCCGACAGCGGTCGCATCCTGATGAACGGTGTGGATGTCACGCAAAAACCGGTGCGCCTGCGCAACGTGTCGATGGTGTATCAGCAGTTCATCAACTACCCGACCATGACCGTGTTCGAGAACATCGCCTCGCCTTTGCGCCAGGCCGGTGTGTCCAACGAGCTGATCCAGAGCAAGGTGCTGGAAACGGCGCGGATGCTGCGCATCGAGAAATTCCTGCAGCGTCACCCGCTGGAACTGTCCGGTGGCCAGCAGCAGCGTACGGCCATGGCCCGGGCGTTGGTGAAGGACGCCGAGCTGATCCTGTTCGATGAGCCGTTGGTCAACCTGGATTACAAGTTGCGCGAAGAGCTGCGCCAGGAAATGCGCGAACTGTTCAAGGCGCGCCACACCATCGCCATCTACGCCACCACCGAGCCGAACGAAGCGTTGGCGCTGGGCGGTACCACCACCATCCTGCATGAAGGCCGGGTGATCCAGAGCGGCAAGGCCGCCGAGGTCTATCACCAGCCGCAAAGCGTATTGGCGGCCGAGTTGTTTTCCGAGCCGCCGATCAACCTGATGCCGGGGCGCATCAGTGGCAACGAAGTGAGTTTCGCCAACTTCGTGCATTTCCCGCTCAATGTCGACCTGCGCCCCATCGGCGAAGGTGAGTTCCGCTTTGGCGTGCGCCCCAGCCATATCAGCCTGGTGCCGAGCAACGACGATGACCTGGAGCTGGCGGTGACCGTGGAAGTCGCCGAGATCAGCGGCTCGGAAACCTTCCTGCATGTGCGCAGCGAACACTTCCTGCTCGTATTGCACCTGCCGGGGGTGCACGAGTACGACGTCGATGCGCCGATCCGCGTGTACATCCCCACCCATAAACTGTTTGTGTTCGATGGCCAGGGCCGTTTGGTCCAGGCCCCCGGGCGCCGTGTCGCGAGGGTTGCCTGATGGCCGAGATCCATTTGCAGAACCTGGCGCACAGCTACAGCGCGACCCCGAGCGGCCCAGAGGATTACGCCATCCGGGCAATGAACCATGTGTGGGAGCAGGGCGGAGCCTACGCCTTGCTCGGGCCGTCGGGCTGCGGCAAGTCGACCTTGCTCAACATCATTTCCGGCCTGCTCAGCCCGTCCGAGGGCCAGGTGTTGTTCGATACCCAAGTGGTCAACGACCTCACCCCGGAAAAGCGCAATATCGCCCAGGTGTTTCAGTTCCCCGTTGTGTACGACACCATGACGGTGTTCGATAACCTGGCATTTCCCTTGCGCAACCAAGGCATGGCCGAGGCGAAAATTCACAGCAAGGTGCAGGAAATTGCCGAGGTTCTCGACCTGCAAAACCTGTTGAGCAAAAAAGCCCGCAACCTCACCGCCGACGAAAAACAGAAGGTCTCCATGGGCCGTGGCCTGGTGCGCGACGACGTGTCGGCGATCCTGTTCGATGAACCGCTGACGGTGATCGACCCGCACCTGAAGTGGAAACTGCGGCGCAAGCTCAAGCAGATTCACGAGCAGTTCAACATCACCATGGTCTACGTCACCCACGACCAGCTAGAGGCATCCACTTTCGCCGATAAGATCGCCGTAATGTACGGCGGGCAGATCGTGCAGTTCGGCACACCGCGCGAGTTGTTCGAGCGGCCGAGTCACACCTTTGTCGGTTATTTCATCGGCAGCCCTGGGATGAATCTGATCGAGGTGCAGGCAGAGGCGGGCGGGGTGCGGTTTGCCAATACGTCGTTGCCATTGTCCGAGGCGTTGCAGCAACGTCTCACGGCCACCGACTACAAAAAGCTCCAAGTGGGTATTCGCCCGGAATTTATCCATGTGTGGGACGAGCATAACCCTGACGCCCTGCAGGCCGACGTCACACACCTGGAAGACCTCGGCACCTACAAGATCATGACCCTCAACCTCGACGGCGCCACCCTCAAAGTGCGCCTGGCCGAAGACAAACCGGTGCCCGAAGGCCGCGCCTGCATCAGCTTCCCCGCGCAATGGCTGATGCTCTATGTCGACGACTACCTGCTGGAGGAACTGCCATGAACAAGGTGCAGAACAACAAGGCCTGGTGGCTGGTATTGCCGGTGTTTCTGCTGGTGGCGTTCAGTGCCGTGATCCCGATGATGACCGTGGTCAACTACTCGGTGCAGGATATTTTCGACCAGTCCAGCCGCTACTTCGTCGGTGCCGACTGGTACAAACAGGTGCTGCTCGACCCGCGCCTGCATGACTCGCTGCTGCGCCAGTTCATCTATTCGGCCTGTGTGCTGCTGATCGAAATTCCCCTGGGCATCGCCATCGCCTTGACCATGCCGACCAAGGGGCGCTGGTCGTCGCTGGTGTTGATCGTGCTGGCGATCCCCTTGCTGATTCCGTGGAACGTGGTCGGCACCATCTGGCAGATTTTCGGTCGCGCCGATATCGGCCTGCTCGGTTACAGCCTCAACGCCATGGGTATCAGCTATAACTATGCGGCGAACACCATGGACGCCTGGGTCACCGTGCTGGTGATGGACGTGTGGCACTGGACTTCCTTGGTGGCGTTGCTGTGCTATTCGGGGCTGCGGGCGATCCCGGACGTGTACTACCAGGCTGCGCGCATTGATCGGGCGTCTGCCTGGGCGGTTTTCCGACATATCCAGTTGCCCAAGATGAAAAGCGTGCTGTTGATCGCGGTGATGCTGCGCTTCATGGACAGTTTCATGATCTACACCGAGCCGTTCGTACTGACCGGTGGCGGGCCGGGCAATGCCACCACCTTTCTGAGTCAGACCTTGACCCAGATGGCCGTAGGCCAATTCGATCTCGGCCCGGCGGCGGCGTTTTCGCTGGTGTACTTCCTGATCATCCTGTTGGTGTCCTGGCTGTTCTATACCGCCATGACCCACTCCGACGCCAACCGCTGAGGCCGCCAACATGAGCAAGCGCAAGCTTATACCGCTTTTGATCTACATCCTGTTCCTGCTGGTGCCGATCTACTGGCTGCTGAACATGTCGTTCAAGAGCAACACCGAAATCCTCGGCGGGTTGACCCTGTTTCCGCAGGATTTCACCCTGGCCAACTACAAGGTGATCTTCACCGACCCCAGCTGGTACACCGGCTACCTCAACTCGCTGTACTACGTGAGCTTGAACACGGTGATTTCCCTGAGCGTGGCATTGCCGGCCGCCTACGCGTTTTCGCGCTACCGTTTCCTGGGCGACAAGCACCTGTTCTTCTGGCTGCTGACCAACCGCATGGCGCCGCCGGCGGTGTTTCTGCTGCCGTTTTTCCAGCTGTATTCGTCCATCGGACTGTTTGACACGCATATCGCGGTGGCGCTCGCGCATTGTTTGTTCAACGTGCCGCTGGCGGTGTGGATCCTGGAAGGTTTCATGTCCGGGGTGCCCAAGGAAATCGACGAAACCGCCTACATCGACGGCTACTCGTTCCCCAAGTTCTTCATGAAGATTTTCATCCCGTTGATCGGCTCCGGTATCGGCGTCACGGCGTTTTTCTGCTTCATGTTTTCCTGGGTCGAACTGTTGCTGGCGCGCACCTTGACCTCGGTCAATGCCAAGCCCATCGCGGCGGTGATGACCCGCACGGTGTCGGCCTCGGGTATCGACTGGGGCGTACTGGCGGCGGCGGGGGTGCTGACCATCCTGCCGGGCATGCTGGTGATCTGGTTTGTTCGTAACCACGTGGCCAAGGGCTTTGCCCTGGGCCGGGTCTAGAGGAATCGATGATGGAATGGATGGCCTGGACCACCCCGACTGCGCTGTTCTTTGGCGGCATCGCGCTGATTCTGGCGGGCATGACCACCTGGGAGTTGCGCGCGCCGAGTATCCCTCGGCGTGGTTTTCTGCCGATCAGCACCACCCGTGGTGATCGCTTGTTTATCGGTCTTCTCGGCAGCGCCTACCTGCATTTGCTGGTAATCGGCGCCACCGGCTGGAGCATCTGGGTGGCGACTGCGCTGTCCCTGGTGTGGCTGTTGAGTGTGATGCGCTGGGGCTAGGTGTGCACACCCTGTAGGAGCGAGCTTGCTCGCGAAAATCGTCAACGATAACGCGGTGTTCCCGGTAGCCCACGGTGTCTTTGAGTTTTTCGCGAGCAAGCTCGCTCCTACAAGAGAGGGGTGTCTGCGAGTCCCGTCTTGAAATTAACCAGGAGGTCTCTATGTTGAATAAAAACAATAAGCTGCGACATAGCATTTCATTGGCCGCCGTACTGGCCCTCAGTGGTTTGAGCGCTACGGCCTGGGCCGATGCGTATGAAGATGCCGCGAAAAAATGGATCGGCAGCGAGTTCAAGCCGTCCACCCTCACGGCCGAACAGCAATTGGAGGAATTGAAGTGGTTTATCAAGGCCTCGGAGCCGTTCCGTGGGATGAAGATCAACGTGGTGTCGGAAACCCTCACCACCCACGAGTATGAATCCAAGGTGCTGGCCAAGGCCTTCAGCGAAATCACCGGGATCAAGCTGACCCACGACCTGCTGCAGGAAGGCGACGTGGTGGAAAAGCTGCAAACCCAGATGCAGTCCGACAAGAATATCTACGACGGCTGGGTCAACGACTCGGACCTGATCGGTACGCACTTTCGCTACGGCAAGACCGAGTCCATCACTGACCTGATGGCCAACGAAGGCAAGGATTTCACCTCGCCAACCCTGGACCTCAAGGACTTTATCGGCCTGTCTTTCACCACCGCCCCGGACGGCAAGATTTACCAGCTGCCCGACCAGCAGTTCGCCAACCTTTACTGGTTCCGCGCCGACTGGTTCGAGCGCCCGGAGCTGAAAGCCAAGTTCAAGGAAAAGTACGGCTATGACCTCGGCGTGCCGGTGAACTGGTCGGCCTATGAAGACATCGCCAAATTCTTCAGCGAAGACGTCAAGGAAATCGACGGCAAGCGCATTTACGGGCACATGGACTACGGCAAGAAAGACCCATCCCTGGGCTGGCGCTTCACCGATGCCTGGTTCTCCATGGCCGGTGGCGGCGACAAGGGCTTGCCCAACGGCTTGCCGGTGGACGAGTGGGGCATTCGCGTGGAGGACTGCCACCCGGTGGGCTCCAGCGTTACCCGTGGCGGCGACACCAACGGCCCGGCCGCTGTTTTTGCCACGCAGAAATACGTGGACTGGATGAAAGCCTACGCGCCACCGGAAGCGGCGGGCATGACCTTCTCCGAATCCGGCCCGGTGCCGTCCCAGGGCAACATCGCCCAGCAGATCTTCTGGTACACCGCGTTTACCGCCGACATGGTCAAGCCGGGCCTGCCGGTGGTGAATGCCGACGGTACGCCGAAATGGCGCATGGCGCCGTCACCGGTCGGACCGTACTGGGAAAAGGGCATGAAAAAGGGCTATCAGGACGTAGGATCCTGGACCTTCCTCAAGTCCACGCCGGAGAAGCAGAAACTCGCGGCCTGGCTCTACGCGCAGTTCGTGACCTCGAAAACCGTGTCGCTGAAGAAGACCATCGTCGGCCTGACGCCGATTCGTGAGTCCGATATCAACTCCCAGGCCATGACCGACATGGCCCCCAAACTCGGCGGCCTGGTGGAGTTCTACCGCAGCCCGGCCCGCACCGAGTGGTCGCCGACCGGCACCAACGTGCCGGACTACCCACGCCTGGCGCAACTGTGGTGGAGCAACATCGCGGCCGCCGCCAGCGGCGAGAAAACCCCGCAACAGGCCCTGGACAACCTGGCCAAGGAACAGGACGCAATCATGACGCGCCTGGAGCGCTCCAAGGTGCAACCGGTGTGCGGCCCGAAAATGAACCCCGAGCGTGACGCGCAATACTGGTTCGACCAGCCTGGCGCGCCGAAGCCGAAACTGGCGAACGAGAAGCCTAAAGGCGAGACCGTGAACTACAACGACCTGCTCAAGCAGTGGGAGGCGGCGCGTAAGTAACAGGGACACTGAGTATCAAAAGTGGGAGGGGGCTTGCTCCCGATAGCGGTTTGTCAGTGACCAATGCACTCACTGATCCACCGCTATCGGGAGCAAGCACCCTCCCACATTTGAATCTGCTTCATGAGCCCGTAAGGCATTTGCAACTTGCCGAGCGACCGCTTATCCCCCCTTTTACAACCTCATTTGAATTTTTCGCACATCCCGATGCTCTGCATTCCATAAGCGTGTGGTTTGAAGCGCTTTTGCGGGGCCGCCTTGCAGGGTGGCCCGTTGTAACGGACTTTGCGGAAACTGCCACCATGACACTCCTCACTGCGCTGTCGGGCCAACCGGCCTCTCTCACCGACTCGGCCCCTGGCCGGCATCAACGGGTGTATCAACAGCTGTATGGCGAAGCCCCAGGCGCGGCGGCATTGGCGCGTGACTACCTGCAGGATCAACTGGCGCATGTAGAAAGCACCGCCTGCGACCTGCCCGAAGTGCCCGAACAGTTGCTGGCCTGGGTCGAACAGCGTTGCGCCGTCGTGGCCCAGGCCTATGCCGAGTATCTGGAGCAACGCCAGCAGGGCCGGCCGCGTCGCTATTTCCAGAACAAGGCGCACGCGTTGTATGTGCTGCAGCGCGTGGCCCCGACCAAACAGGTCGACGGCGCCTGGCTCTACGGCCTGTTGCGCTATTGGCAGGACCAGCGTTTCGACGGCCTGCTGACCACCTACCTCGAAGAGTTGGGCGACGGCGAAGCCGCGCAGAACCATGTGGTGATCTATCGCAAGCTGCTCAGTGAGCACGATGCCGACAGCGAGGCCGGGCTTGAAGATGGCCACTACCTGCAAGGCGCCCTGCAGCTGGCCCTGGGCCTGTGCGCCGACGAGTTCCTGCCGGAAGTCATCGGTTACAACCTGGGTTACGAGCAGTTGCCACTGCACCTGCTGATTACGTCATACGAACTCAGTGAGTTGGGCATCGACCCCTATTACTTCACCCTCCACGTGACCATCGACAATGCCAGCAGCGGCCACGCCAGCAAAGCCGCGCAATCGGTATTGAACCTGCTGCCGCTCGGCGAGGGCAGGGAGGCGTTCTACCGTCGTGTTGCGGCCGGGTATCGCCTCAACGATCTCGGCCCAGGCACCACGGCGGTCATCGCAGATTTCGATCTGCAGGACGAAGTGGTGGCCATGCTCGAACGCAAGCGTACCTTTGGCCAGCACATGCATTCGGACTACTGCCGCTTCGAAGGCAAGACCGTCAACCATTGGCTGGCCAAGCCCGGTCAGATCGGGGATTTCCTCAGGGCAATGGAAGACAAGGGTTGGATCAAGCGCAACCAGGACCCCGCCGAGAGCCGCTTCTGGCAGTTGATCGAGGGGGCGGGGGCCGCGATGTTCGGCGTGTTCAGCGGTTATGAAAAACAGGTGCTGCATGACTGGATCGCCGGGGACTGGATCAGCACCCAGCGCGTGCCGCCGGTTCGTCCAGGACGTGGCAGCCGTTTCTCCCGCGAGCAGCATCGTCCTGCGGATCCTGACACCCAGGCCCTGGTGGATTCGTTATGGAACTTGCCCGATGACCAGCAGCTCACCGCGCTGATCCCTTGGATGTCGGCGCGGCGTCACTGCAGCCCCGCAGGGTTGTACGCCACCCGCCGCTTTATCCAACTGCGCGCACGCCTGCGCTAAGGAAACTCCATGTCTGCACAACAACTGGCTGACCGCGCCCTGCTCAACCTCGGCCGAGGCTTGAAGGAAAGCGGTTACCGTTTTATCACGCCGACGCCGCTGACCCACGAGCGCGTGTACCGGCGCCTGGGCACGCCGCTGGCGATGAATATGCGTGACGTATTCGGCTGGTCGATGCCGTTTGACAACGAGCTGTTGCCCGAGGCGTTTCGTGAAGAGTTGCAGCAGGCCGAGGTGATCGAAAAACACGACGCCCTATGGCGCAGCACGGTGCGCTGGTCGAGCCTGGATGACCTGCTGTTTGCCCATTCGCCTTTTCCCACCGTCGAGGCGGACGCGGTGTTTTTCGGCCCCGACAGCTATCGATTCGCCCAGGTTATCCAAGCCCATCTGCAGCAGCGTTTCGAACCGCTCAAGCGCGCGGTGGATATCGGCTGCGGGGCGGGGGTCGGCGCCTTGGTTATCGCCCACGCGCGGCACGACACCGAGGTGCTGGCCGTGGATATCAATCCCCGCGCCCTGCGCCTCACCGCAGTGAATGCCGAGCTGGCCGGCCTGGCGAATGTCAGTGTGTACCAGAGTGACGTGCTGGCCAGCGTCGAGGGTGAATTCGACCTGATCGTCGCCAACCCGCCGTACATGAATGACGACCGCCAGCGCGCCTATCGCCATGGCGGTGGCGCGTTGGGCGAACAGCTGTCGGTGCGCATCGTCAGCGAATCGCTCCCACGCCTCGCCATTGGCGGCAGCCTGGTGTTGTATACCGGCGTGGCCATGGTGGCGGGCGGCGATGCGTTTCTGGAGGCGGTCAAGCCGCTGCTGACCAGCGACGCCTATGGCTGGACCTACCGTGAACTGGACCCCGACGTCTTCGGCGAAGAACTCGATAAACCGGGGTATGAACGCGTCGAGCGGATCGCTGTGGTTGCACTTACCGTTACACGCCTGCGCTGAACGCTCATGCTCACCTTCGGTGTCGAAGAGGAGTATTTCATCACTGACCTGCACACGCGCCAGATGCTCGCCGCACCCTCGGCAACCGTAATCGCGGCCTGCCGAGAAGCCATCGGTGAGGGTTTTACCCATGAAATGTTCCAGGGCCAGATAGAGGCCGCCTCACCGGTGTTCCACTCCGGTGAGGAGGCGGCCCACTACCTGGCAACGGTGCGCCGCAACCTGGCGCGGGCCTTGGCTGACTTCGGCCTGGGCGTGGTGTGCGCCGGCAGCCATCCCTTGGCCGACTGGCGTGAGCAACGGCCCACTGAGCACGGGCACTTCCGGCAATTATTCGAGGATGTGCAGTACGTGGCGCGGCGCAGTGTGTTGTGTGGCTTGCACGTGCATGTCGAGGTACCGGCACGGGTCGATCGCATCGCGGTGATGAACGAGGTGTTGCCCTGGTTGCCGTTACTGCTGTTGTTCAGCTGCTCCTCACCCTTCTGGAACGGTGCGCCCACCGGCTTCATGAGCTACCGCCAAGCCGCCTGCGATGAGTGGCCGCGCATGGGTGTGCCGGAGCATTTTGCCGACTGGGACGAGTACCAGCGCTACTTGGCAATGTTGCAGCGCATGGGCGCGATCGAAGCCGATGGCAACGGCTGGTGGGGCATTCGCCCGGCGGCGCGCTATCCCACCCTTGAACTGCGCATGACCGATGCATGCCCGCGGCTGGAAGATAGCCTGGCCCTGGCGACGTTATTTCGGGTGATGGTCAGCCATGCCTGCGCGATGCAGCAGCCCGGTGCGGGCTTCACCCCCGAGACGCGTTGGCTGCTCAAGGAAAACCGCTGGCAAGCCAAGCGCTTTGGCGCAGCCGGCACCTTTGCGCTGGACGCCTCAGGCGCCCTTTGCAGCGCGCACCAGTGGTTGCAACGCGCTTGCCAGAGGTTCGCCGACACGGCCGACGCCCTGGGTGAAGGCCAGCTGTTTGACAGCCTGCACAGGTTGCTGCGGCGCGGTAACAGTGCAACCGAGCAGCTGCATTGGTACGCGCAGGCGCGCAGCGCGGGTGCCGATGCGTCGGGCGGCCTGTGCCGCGTGGTGGATGGGCTCCTGGCCCAGAGCCGCGGCGACCATTTATCGGTTGCCGCAGCAGGTTGAGGGAACGCTGGGCACTGCATGCGCCCTTAACTAATAAGCCCAACCACAGGAGTGCAGAGCATGCGCGCGATGACCTACCAAGGCGCCCACAAAGTCCAGGTCGATACGGTACCTGACCCGATCATTGAACAGCCCGACGACATCATTTTGCGCGTCACCGCCACCGCGATCTGCGGTTCGGATTTGCACCTGTACCGAGGCAAAATCCCCACCGTGGAGCATGGCGATATCTTCGGGCACGAGTTCATGGGCATCGTCGAGGAAACCGGCCCGGCCGTGACGGCGGTGCAACGCGGTGACCGCGTGGTGATCCCCTTCGTGATTGCCTGTGGCGACTGTTTTTTCTGCCAGTTGCAGCAGTACGCTGCCTGCGAAACCACCAACGACGGGCGCGGTGCGATCCTGAATAAAAAGGCGATCCCGCCGGGGGCCGCGCTGTTCGGCTATAGCCGCCTGTATGGCGGCATTCCCGGTGGCCAGGCCGAGCTGGTGCGCGTGCCCAAGGCCAACGCCGGGCCGTTCAAGGTGCCCGGTGTGCTGGCGGATGAAAAGGTGTTGTTCCTGTCCGACATCCTGCCCACCGCCTGGCAGGCGGTGACCAATGCCGGTATCGGCAAAGGCTCGAGCGTGGCGATCTATGGTGCTGGCCCGGTGGGCTTGCTCAGCGCAGCGTGCGCGCAGATGCTCGGCGCCGAACAGATTTTCATGGTCGACGACCATCCCTATCGATTGGCCTACGCGCAAAAAATGTACGGCGTGATCCCGATCAACTTCGAAGAGGACGACGACCCCGCCGACACCATCATCCGCCAGACCGCCGGCATGCGCGGTGTCGATGGCGTGGTGGATGCGGTGGGTTTCGAAGCCAAGGGCAGCACCACCGAAACGATCCTCACCACCTTGAAGATCGAAGGCAGCAGCGGCAAGGCCCTGCGCCAATGCATCGCCGCCGTGCGCCGTGGTGGCGTGGTCAGCGTGGCCGGGGTGTATGCCGGCTTTATCCACGGCTTCATGTTTGGCGACGCGTTCGACAAGGGCCTGACCTTCAAGATGGGCCAGACTCACGTGCAGCGCTTCCTGCCGGAGCTGCTGGAGCATATCGAACTGGGCCACCTGAACCCGGAAGCGATCATCACCCACCGGCTGTCGTTGGAACAGGCGGCGCGCGGCTATGAGCTGTTCGATAAGTGCGAGGAGGAGTGCCGCAAGGTGATTCTGGTGCCGGGGAGCAGCGACCGGCCGCTGACCGAGCCGCTGGAAGAACTGACGCCTGAGATCCGGGTGCAAGGCGTTCCCGGTTTTTAATTTGCTAATACAAAACCAATGTGGGAGGGGGCTTGCCCCCGATAGCGGTGTGTCAGCCAACCAATGCTTAGCTGGCTCACCGCCATCGGGGGCAAGCCCCCTCCCACATTTGAAGTGCGTTCAAGTCAATGCTTGTGGCTGAATGTGCAATTGGTCATCGACATCCTTCACCAACCCGCTGGCCAATAGCAGTGGCGCCACGCGCTTGTGCAGGTGTGGCTCGACGAATTCCTTGACGGTATCGAGCACCAGCACGCCGCTGAGCGGCAACTCCGCCTTTGTGTAGGACAACCAGGCTTTCTTCAGCACCATCACCACATCACTGCCCGCCGTGGAGGCGAAGCGGCGGTGCGTGGGCTTGCCGTCGAAATTGAAGGTGTGCTGGAACACATAACCGGTCTCATCGCCGCCGCTGGCGCTGCAACGGATGCAGGTGCACGGGCCGTCGCCGAAAGCGCTGCGCAGGTAGGCGTTGAAGTCCACCACGGGCTTGAGTGACAGGCGCTTATCAACCTCGAACAGGTCCCCGGTCATTTTTTCGTCAGTGTTCAACGTCCATTTCCTCGCAAGTCGGTAGCGGTCTTTCAAAGCGCGGCACAATACCAGCCGAGCGCGTGTTTGGGGATTATTTGAACGTGGCGCTTGGTCAACTGGGCAACGCTCAGCGAAAAAATTCACCGGGCGTGGCCTCGAACTGCTGGCGAAACGCGTTGATAAACGCCGACGTCGATTCATAACCACAGCCCAACGCCACATCCGTCACCCGTTCACCTTGCTCCAGGCCGGGCAGGGCGCTCAACAGTCGCAGGCGTTGGCGCCACGCGCGAAACGTCAGCCCTGTGTCGCGCAAAAACAAACGGCTGAGGGTCTTTTCGCTCACCCCCAGTTTGCGGCTCCACTCACCCAGGGTGGTCTGCTGCTCTGGATGCAGATTAAGGCTGCGGTAAATCTGGCGCAGGCGCGGGTCATGGGGCAAGGGCAACATCAAATCCACATGGGGCGCTGCAGCGAGTTGGTCCAACACCACTTGGGCCAGGCGGCCGTCGGGGCCATCCTCGGCATATTCCACGGGCAGTTCGCTGAAGCTGCGAATCAATTCGCGCAACAAATTGCTCACCGCCAGCACCTGGCAGCGCTCGGCCGCCCAAGCGGTCACGCGGCAATCGAGGTAAAGGCTGCGCATTTCGGTATGGGGCGAGCTGTACACGCGATGGGGCATGCCCGCCGGAATCCATACCGCACGCTGCGGTGGCGCAACGAAGCGGCCGGCGCTGGTCTGGATCTCCAGCACCCCGTAAATCGCATATGACAACTGCACCCACGGATGGCTGTGCCGCCGCGTCAGCGCGCGGTTGGGCAAGGATTCGGTGCGCCCATACACCGGTCGTGGCAGGCTGGACAGCCCGGGTACGCTGCGGCGGACGGTTTTTTCGTGTCCTTTAGGCGGCATTTACTGGCTCATTGGCGTTAGTCGGTAACAGGTCGTTACGTTAGAGTCGCCAAGATGCTCTTGGCAACCCCTGGAAGATTTGCTTATGACCCGTCCACGTTTCCTGCCCGACAACTTCACCCTGACGCTGGTCGCCACGGTGATCCTCGCCTCCTTGCTGCCGGCCAGCGGCCAGACCGCCGTGGCCTTCGGCTGGGTCACCAACCTCGCCATCGCGCTGCTGTTTTTCCTGCACGGTGCCAAGCTGTCACGCCAGGCCATCGTCGCCGGGGCCGGGCACTGGCGTCTGCACCTGCTGGTGTTCAGCCTGACCTTCGTGCTGTTTCCGCTGCTCGGCCTGGCGCTCAAGCCGCTGCTGTCACCGCTGATCGGCAACGAGCTGTACATGGGCATGCTTTACCTGTGCGCGCTGCCGGCCACGGTGCAATCGGCGATTGCCTTCACCTCCCTGGCGCGCGGCAACATCCCGGCGGCGATCTGCAGCGCGGCGGCCTCGAGCCTGTTCGGGATCTTCTTGACGCCGTTGCTGGTGACCCTGCTGCTTGATGTGCACGGCGATGGCGGCTCCACCGTCGACGCGATCCTGAAGATCAGCGTACAGTTGCTGCTGCCGTTCGTCGCCGGTCAAATCGCTCGGCGCTGGATCGGCGACTGGGTGGGCCGCAATAAAACCTGGCTCAAATTCGTCGACCAGGGCTCGATCTTGCTGGTGGTGTACGGTGCCTTCAGCGAAGCGGTCAACGAAGGCATCTGGCACCAGATTCCGCTGTGGCAACTGGGCGGGCTGGTGGTGGCGTGCTGCGTGTTGCTGGCCCTGGTGCTGGTGGCGTCCGCGCTGTTGGGCAAGGCGTTCGGCTTTAACCAGGAAGACCGCATCACCATCCTGTTCTGCGGTTCGAAGAAAAGCCTGGCCACCGGCGTGCCCATGGCCCAGGTGCTGTTCGCCGGGGCGACCATGGGCGTGCTGATCCTGCCGCTGATGCTGTTTCACCAGATCCAGCTGATGGTGTGCGCGGCGTTGGCCCAGCGCTATGCGAATCGACCGGAGAGCATTCCTGAGTTGATGACGCAGGTGGATCCGTAAGTCAGGCTTGATACGTTGCCCTGAGACTGCGCGCGATTGTCGCAGGATCGGCGCCAACAGCTGCACGAGAAACCTATAGAATGTTCAACGGCCCGCATGCCCTGCGCGGCCGTTTGATCACTGTCAGAGTACCTCGCCCGTCAATGAGCCTTTCAGCCGCAACCCCTCAAGCCAATTGGCAACCGGTCATCGCCCTGGCGCTGGCCGCATTTGTGTTCAATACCACCGAATTCGTGCCGGTCGGCCTGCTCAGCGCTATCGGCGCCAGCTTTGATATGCCCGTGGCCAGCGTCGGCCTGATGCTCACTATTTACGCGTGGATCGTGTCGCTGACATCGTTGCCGGTGATGCTGCTCACGCGTAACGTCGAACGGCGCAAATTGCTGATCGTGTTGTTTGGCTTGTTTATCGCCAGTCATATCCTGTCCAGCGTGGCGACCAGCTTCGGCCTGCTGATGGTCAGCCGCATCGGTATTGCCCTGGCCCATGCGTTGTTCTGGTCGATCACCGCCTCCCTGGCGGTACGCTTGGCACCGGTGGGCAAGCAGGTGCAAGCCCTTGGCCTGCTCGCCACCGGCACCTCTCTGGCGATGGTGCTGGGCATTCCCCTTGGCCGCCTGCTCGGCGAAGCCATGGGCTGGCGCACCACCTTCCTGGTGATCGCCGCGTTTGCGGCCGCACTGGTGTTCTGGCTGGCGCGCACCTTGCCGCCGCTGCCGAGCCAGAACTCCGGCTCGCTGCGCAGCCTGCCGTTGCTGTTCAAGCGCCCGGCATTGGTGGCGCTCTACGTGCTGACCGCGATGACCGTCACCGCACAATTCACCGCCTACAGCTACATCGAACCCTTCGTCGAAGGTGTCGCCGGCCTGGGCGGCAGTGCGGTCACCCTGATCCTGCTGGTGTTCGGCGGCGCCGGCATCATCGGCTCGCTGCTGTTCAGCCTGGTGCATCGGTTCAATCCGCACGTGTTCGTGATCAGCTGCGTGTTCCTGCTCGCGGCCTGCCTGGCGCTGATGCTGCCGTTGAGCGGCGCCCAATCCTACCTGGTGGTGCTGAGCGTGTTCTGGGGCATGGCGATCATGGGCTTCGGCCTGGCGATGCAGTCCAAGGTACTGGTGCTCGCGCCGGACGCCACGGACGTGGCGATGGCGATGTTTTCCGGCATCTACAACATCGGCATCGGCGGCGGCGCGCTGATGGGCAGTTGGGTCGGCAGCCACTTCGGCTTCGCCTGGATCGGCGCGGCGGGCGGATTGCTGGCGGCGCTGGGGTTGATAGGGTATTGCTTGGCGATTCGGCGGTTTGGGACGGGTGTGGTGCAGAGCTGAACGGGAAAAAAATAGAGGGCGGCCTTGGGCTAATGCCAGTCAGTCAAGGCTTTTTGTAGGAGCGAGCTTGCTCGCGAAAAACGTCAACGATAACGCGTGCTTCCTGAATAAACGCGGTGCCTGTGAGTTTTTCGCGAGCAAGCTCGCTCCTACAGACGGTGGTGTACGCTTAACTGACTGGCATTAGGGCAAGCCCCCTCCCACACAAAACCGGACAATTCCTACAGGGTTCATCGATGTCCATTGCTACCGTCTCGCGGGACCGCCCACCCCCCGTGTGACGGCATGAACTGCAATGGAGTCGAGTGTGCAAAAGCGTTTGATCGCAGAGCTTTTGGGGACCTTCTGGCTGACCTTCTGCGGATGTGGCAGTGCCATTCTGGCGGCGGCGTTTCCAGAGTTGGGTATTGGTTTTGCAGGGGTGTCGCTGGCGTTTGGTCTTACCGTGTTGACCATGGCGTATGCAGTGGGCGGTATTTCCGGCGGGCATTTCAACCCGGCGGTGACCATTGGCTTATGGGCGGGGCGTCGGGTGTGCGGTGCTGATGTGTGGCCTTACATCGCGGCGCAGGTGATTGGCGCAATTCTGGCGGCCGCAGCACTGTACTTGATCGCCGACGGCCAGCCCGGTTTCGAACTCGGCGGTTTTGCCGCCAACGGTTATGGCCCGCTGAGTCCCGGGCACTTCGACATGAAGTCCGCTGCATTGGCCGAGCTGATCGCCACGTTCTTTTTTGTGTTGATCATCATGCGCGTCACGGCGCCGGGGGCAGTGGCCGGCTTTGCACCCATCGCCATCGGCCTGGCGTTGACCTTGATCCACCTGGTGCTGATCCCGGTGACCAACACGTCGGTCAACCCTGCGCGAAGCACCGGGCCGGCGTTGTTTGCCGGGGCGCACTACCTGTCACAGCTCTGGTTGTTCTGGCTGGCGCCAATCGCAGGCGGGGTGATGGGGGCGCTGGCGGCGCGTGCGTTGGATGAACGCGATCCGGATTGATGTGCCTGGGGCTCCTTATAGCCCGTTACCACAGCCCGACGGTTATTTCCCCGCGTGCGCGGCCAGCAACGTTGGACGCGCAACCGCACGGGCACACTTGCCCAGTGCCTGTTGCACATCCGCCAACAGGTCGGCGACGTCCTCAAGCCCCACCGACAAGCGCACCAGGCCTTCGCTGATGCCGTGTTGCGCGCGTTCCTCGGGGGTGTAGGTGGAGTGGGTCATGCTGGCCGGGTGCTGGGCCAGTGATTCGGCGTCGCCCAAGCTGACCGCGCGGGTAAACAGCTTGAGCGCGTTCATGAAGCGCCGCCCGGTATCGATCCCGCCTTTGAGTTCGAAGGCAATCATGCCGCCGGATTGCTTCATTTGCCGCGCAGCCAGTTCGTATTGTGGGAAGGACGCCAGCCCAGGGTAGGTTACCCATTGCACGGCGGGATGCGCCTGCAAGGCTTCGGCCACGGCCTGGGCGTTGCTGCAATGGCGGTCCATGCGCAGGGCGAGGGTCTTGAGGCCGCGCATCAGCAAGGCGGCGTCCTGCGGCGACATCACCGCGCCGGTCAAGTCCTTGAGCCCTTGCAGGCGGATGCGTTTCGCTATCGCGTGACTGCTCACCGCAATGCCTGCGGTGATGTCGCCATGCCCGCTGAGGTACTTGGTGGCCGAGTGCACCACCACATCGGCGCCCAGCTCCAGGGGCCGTTGCAGGTAGGGCGTGCAATAGGTGTTATCGACTACCACGGTGACATTCGGTTGTTGGTGGGCGAGCCGGGCCACCGCGGCGATGTCCACCAGGCGCAGGGTGGGATTGGCCGGGGTCTCGCAGTAGATCATGCGGGTTGCGGGGCAGAGTGCCGCTTGCAGGGCGGCCAGGTCGGTGAGGTCGACATGGCGCACCTTGATGCCGAATTCGCCGATGCCGTGCAGCAGGGCGAAGGTGCAGCCGTACAGCGTCTGACTGACGATTACCTCGTCGCCTGGGCGCAGCAGGGTCCAGAACGTTGCAGCAATCGCGCCCATCCCGGAACTGAACGCCACCGCCGCCTCGCCGTTTTCCAGGGCGGCCATACGCGACTCCAGCAGGGCCAGGGTCGGATTCGAAATACGCGTATAGAAGTGACCGGAGGCCTCCCCGGCAAAGCAGGCCGCGCCGTACTCGGCTGTCGGAAAAGCGAAGGTGGCCGACAGGTAGATCGGCGGTACCAGGGCGCCGTGATGGTCCTTGGGGTCGTAACCGTGGTGAATCGCGCGGGTAGAAAAACCGAACCCAGGGTGTTTATTGTTCATGTCAGGCGCTCCTTATTTCCTACAATGCTATGCTCATAACCACAGTTGAACGTTGCAAAAATGGCTCGAAACGCCGGCGTTCATGGATGAAAACCCGATAAAAACAATGAATAGAGGCACGTTATGCCTGTCAGTCTGGACCGCACCGATAAAGCCCTGTTAAACGCCTTGCAGAGCAATGCCCGCCTGACCGTGGCCGAACTGGCCGAGCGCGTTGCCCTGACCACGTCGCCGTGCTGGCGACGGGTGCGCAACCTGGAAGAGAGTGGGGTGATCAGCGGTTACCAGGCGATCCTGTCCCCCAAGGCCCTGGGCTATGGGGTGACCGCCTTCGTCAGCATCATGATGGAAAGCCACACCCAGGAAATCGCCCGGGCGTTCGAGCAGCGGCTGTTGGCGATTCCAGAGATTGTGGCCTGCCATAACGTGTCGGGGCGCTATGACTTCCTGCTGGAAGTGGTGGCCAAGGACCTGGAGTCATTTGGCGAATTCGCCAGGGAAGTTCTGCAGACCCTGCCCTGTGTGAAAGAAATTTATTCGAGCTTTTCCTACAAGTCGGTGCGGCCGTTGCGGGTAATGCCGTTGCCGGGGTGACGGCACCGCCACTCAAGCTGCCCGTACCGCCTGCACCAACAACGCCTCGAATACCCGCTGCACCCGCGGCTCATCACTGTGGGCCACATTGAACCGCATCAGGTCGCGATGCGCCGGGTCGTAGCCGAACAGTGTGCCGGGCGCCAGCACCATGCTGCGCTTCAAGGCTTCCTGGGCCAGCAGCTCGCCGTTGACGCCGGTCGGCAGGCGCGCCCAGATAAACATGCCGCCTTCAAACGCCATCGGCAGTTCGCAACCGCAGCGCTTGAGCCACTGCTCGACGCGCCCACCGGCTTCCATCAGACGCTGGACCATGCGCTTGCGGTGCTTGGCATAGCTACCCTCACTGAGCATGCGGTACACGATCTGCTCGAACAGCTCCGAGGTCACGCCGCCGCTCATCAACTTCATATTGGTCAGGTTGGCGGCCAGTTGTGGCGCGGCCACCACGTAGCTGACGCGGGCGTTGGCGCTGAGGATCTTGGAGAACCCCGACAGGTAGGTGACCTGATCCAGCCCGGCGACGGCGGCCAGGCGTGGCGGCGGGTTGGGGTGCAGGTCGCCGTAGAGGTCATCCTCGACGATATGGCAGTGGTAGTGCTGGGTCAGTTGCAGCAAGCGAAACGCCTGGCTGGGGCTGAAGGAATGGCCGGTGGGGTTATGCAAGACGCTGGTGGTCAGGTACAGGCTGGGCCGGTGTTCGGCCAGCAGGTGTTCCAAGGCGGTGAAGTCGAAGCCGTCGGGGCGTCGTTCCAGGGTCACCACCTTGACCCCATGCAGGGCCAGGTTGGCGTGGAAGTTGAAGTAGCACGGCGCGTCCAGCAGCACCGTGTCGCCGGGACGCACCAGCAGGCGCATGAGCATGTCCAGGCCTTGCACGGTGTTGGGCGTGGTGATGATCTGTTCCACCGGCACCGACAGGCCCTCGCCGTGCAGTTTCTGTTGCAGCGCCTGGCGCAACGGCAACAGCCCGGCCGGAGTGCCGAGCCCGGCGATGCGCAGCGACGGCGCGCGCACCACGCTGCGCATGGCCTGGCGGATTGCTTCGCCATTCAACCATGCTTCCGGCAAGTGCCCGCCGCCGGGGCGCAGCTCGCCACTGGCGGTGGCCAAGGGGCGGCGCAACACGCTGAGCAGGTCCTGGGGCAGCAGGTCGACCCAGGTCACCGACGCCGGGCGCGCAGTGTCCATCGCCACGAAATAGCCACGGCCCTGGCGGGAGGTGAGCAGGTTGCGCCCGCGCAGGCGGTCCAGGGCCTCATTGAGGGTGAATTTGCTGACGCCGAGGATTTCGGTCAACGCCCGCACCGACGGCAACTTGCTGCCGGGCGCCCATTCACCGGCCTCGATGGCCTGGCTGAAGGCCTCCACGATCTGCTGGACCTTGGGTGTGCCTTCCACAAAGGCGATGGCGGATACCAACATGAAGCGTCCTTTTGTTTGCCGGTACTTTTACCGGTGAAGTCAGGCCAGATTAGGCACCACTTCACCTGCCTGGCGCAATGCCATTCCCCTAGACTGCGCGCCATCTCGCCAGGAATTGGCGAAATTTCCTACACACGAGCAATGGATTCTGCATTCTCATGAAGACTTATATGTGTGCACCCTGCGGTTTTATGTACGTAGAAGAATTGGGCATTCCGGAGGACGGAATACCCGCCGGCACCCCTTGGGAAGAGGTGCCTGAAGACTGGACATGTCCGGATTGCGGCGTGACCAAGGCCGATTTCATGGCCATCGAACTCGCTGACCCTTCACACGCCTGACCCTCCATCAACGAAAGGAATCGCTCCATGGAAAGCAAACTGATCAACTCTGCCGTGCCGTTCTGTACCGGTGTGGCGCACCAGAAGTACCTGGACGCTGAACAGGGCCTGCAAGCTGCCATCGAAGGGCAGTGCACCCACTGGTATGTCGACGGCAGCCTGTTCGGCGAAATGGTCGATGACTGGAGCGAGGCGCGCATCGAAAGCCTGCGCGCGCAAATCGCCGCCAGCGGCGTCAAGCCGGTCTTCCACGGCAACTTCAAGGCGCCGCTGGCCAGTGACGTCGAGGCGTTCCGCGTGGCGGCGGTGGCCTACGTCAAGCAAGAAATCGATATCGCCAGTCGCCTGGGCGCGCCGCTGATCATTCACGGTGGCTGCATCGTCGAACCGAAGATGGTGCTCAAGGCCAAGAAAGTTGCCCTGGAACATTACCTCAAGTCAGTCCAGGAACTGGCCGCTTACGCCGCGACCCAGGGCACGGACATCTACCTGGAAAACCTGTCCAACTACGTCAACTATCGCCCGTTCCACTACATCTTCACCCAGGAGGCGGAATACGCTTTTGTGTTCGAGCGCCTGCAAGCCCATGACAATGTGTACTTCTTCCTCGATGCCGGCCACGCCAATATCGAGAACGGCCTGCCGGCGGCGGTGGTGCGCAAGTATCACCACGTGATCAAGGGCATCTCCTTCAGCAACAACAACGGCGTGCAAGACCAGCATTTCGGCATTCACGACGGCAACTGCGACTACGCCGACGTGATGCAGGCCATCGTCGAAACCAACTGGAAAGGCCTGGTGGCATTCGAAACCCGCAACCAGACCGCCAAGGCCGCCCTGGCTGACCTGGCCTTGATGTACCGCGAATCGCTGACGACCGAAATCGCGGTCGCCTGATGTAAACCATGGGCGCACGCGTGCGGCGTGCGCCCCATTCAAGGTCCCTGACCATGACAAGTGCGTTAACGCTGTCTTCGTTTCTCTACTTCGTGCTGTTTTGCGCGACCATGACCTTCAGTCCCGGCCCCATGACCCTGTTGTTATTGAGCCTGGGCCTGAAGGACGGCCTGCGCAGTTCGATCCCGGCGCAGATCGGCGCCAGTGTGTCGTACCTGATTTCGATCCTGATCTTCGCCGTGGGCTTTTCCGAGCTGATCAAGGGCAACCTTGCGATTACCCAGGCCATCCAGTTTGTCGGCGTGGCCTACATTCTTTACCTGGCGTACAAGCAGTGGACCAGCAGCGGCGTGTCGATCGACAAGGCCGGCGCCGTGGAGGGCTCGCGCAGCCTGTTCGGCAAGGGCTTGCTGACCGGCTTTTCCAACCCCAAGACCATCATCATGTTCAGCGCCGTCTTCCCGCAGTTCGCCGGGGCCGGGGAGCACAGCTCGGCGGCGGATATCGCGATCCTCGGCTTGACCTTCCTGTTGCTGCAATTTGCCAGTGGTTGCCTGTACTGCTATTTCGGCCAGCGCATCAAACACCTGCTGGAAAACCCCAAGCGGCGCGTGATGTTGCAGCGGATCACGGCAATAATGTTGCTCGGCGTGGCATTGATGCTGGCACGCGGGTTTTCGCACTGAAGGATTAGCCTGTAAGCAGTAGTGGCGATTTGCCGTTGCCCTGATAGACTCCAGGGATTCACCCAGGATTACCCCCCATCATGGCAGCCGTCGGAGGAAATGGACTTCCGCTCGCTTCGCGCTTGTACAAATCGCGCCTCCTGGGGCTGGCGCTCGGCTTTGTTTGCGTGGCGTTCGGCATGTATCCGCTGAACCCGTCCCCATGGGTATGGGCCTGGATGCTGATCAACGCGTTTATCTGGCCGCACCTGGCGTTCCAAGCGTCTTTGCGTGCCGCTCATACCCTGCGCAGTGAGCGCCGCAACCTGCTGTTCGATTCCTTCTGCGGCGGCTTTTGGGTCGGCGCGATGCACTTCAACCCGCTGCCCAGCGTCACCACCTTGTCGATGATGAGCATGAACAACGTCGCCATCGGTGGGCCGCGCTTCTTGCTGGCGGGGTGGGTGGCCCAGGCGCTGGGCATCGCCACGGCGCTGCTGATAGTCGCGCCCGCATTCATCGGCGTCACCACCCAGGCCCAGCTGTATGCCTGCCTGCCGATCCTGACGTTGTATCCCCTGGCCCTGGGCTGGATCTGCTACCGCCAGGCCGTGACCCTGGCGCGGCACAAGCGCGAACTGCTGGCCCTGAGCCGCACCGACAGCCTGTCGGGCCTGCTCAACCACGGCGCCTGGAAGGATCAATTGGAAATCGAGTTCCAACGTTGCCGCCGTGGCCCTGCCGGTGCGGCCATCGCGCTGATCGATATCGACCACTTTAAAATCATCAACGACACCTATGGCCATGTCACCGGCGATATCGTCCTGCGCCAGTTAAGCCGGGTATTGCGCCAGAACCTGCGCGCCACCGACCTTGCCGGACGTTACGGCGGCGATGAGTTCTGCGTGATCCTGCCGGACATGCCGCTCAACCGTGCCACTGAAGTGATGGACGCCCTGCGTGATCGTTTCAACGCCTTGGCCTACGCCCAGGACCCGACCTTGCGCGCCAGCTTGAGTATCGGCCTGGCGCCATACCTGCCGAGCCACGCCGACGCCACCAGTTGGCTCAACGATGCCGACCAGGCTTTGTACGAAGCCAAAAGCAGCGGGCGCAACCGGGTCAGCTCGCTGCAGGGGGCTTGGTTGCGGTCCGTTTAGTGGGGTAGGGTGTGGCGGCCCCCCTCAATGAAAAACAAGGATCGGTCCATGCTCTTCACCTTCCCCCGCACCCTGCTGGCCGCCACCCTGGCCTTGTCCTTCGCCGTGCCGGCCTACAGCGCCGAACCCCACAAGCCGATCCAGGCGGACGCCGAACAGTACAAGGCCGAGGCCCTGAAACTGCTGGAGCGCCTGGTGAATATCGACTCCGGCTCCGGCTACGAGCCCGGCCTGACCCAAGTGCGCGACATCGCCGTGGATGAATTGAAACAGCTGGGTTTCAGCATCGAGCTGGTGCCGGACAAAGCCGCCAACAACAGCCATGTGATCGCCACCCTCAAGGGCACCGGCAAGGCCAAAATCCTGCTGATGGCGCACATGGACACCGTGTTCAAGGAAGGCTCGGCCGCCGAACGCCCGTTCCACATCAAGGACGGCCGCGCCTATGGCCCCGGCGTGATGGACGACAAAGGTGGCATCGTCGCCGGCATCTACGCGTTGAAAGTCCTGAAAAACCAAGGCTTCAAGGACTATGCACAAATCACCTTCCTGCTCGACGCCAGCGAAGAAACTGGCTCCGACGCCGCCTCTGAACTGATCCGCACCACCGCCAAGGGCCACGACGTAACCCTCAACCTGGAACCCGGCCGCCCGGCCGACGGCCTGGTGGTCTGGCGCAAAGGCAGCGCCACTGCGGTGGTTGAAGTCAAAGGCAAAGCCGCCCACGCCGGCGTCGCTCCCGAACTGGGGCGCAACGCCGCCATGGAAGCCGCACACCAGATCCTGCAACTGGGCAAGCTGGGCGACGCCGAGAAAAAAACCACCATCAACTTCACCGTACTCAAGGCCGGCGACCGCACCAACGTCATCCCCGACCAAGCCACCGCCAAGGCCGACGTGCGCGCCGCGCTGCCGGAAGAGTTCGACCGCATCGAGAAAGACCTGGCACGGGTTTCCGCGAACAAACTGATCCCGGACACCGAAGTGAAGACCAGCCTGCAACGCGGCTTGCCACCGATGCCGCAAACGGCGGAGTCAGACAAACTGGTCGCGATTGCCCAGGGCATCTACGGCGAACTGGGCAAAACCCTGACCATCGAAGGCAGCGGCGGCGCGGCGGACGCAAGCTTGTCGGCCGGGGTCGGCACACCGACGCTGGACGGGTTTGGGATAGTGGGCGGGAATATTCACACGCCGGAGGAATATGCCGAGGTGGAGAGTGTGGTGCCTCGGGTGTATTTGTTGAGTCGGATGATTATGGAGCTTTCCAAGCGCTGAGCGGGTCGTGTACTTGTGGCGAGGGAGACTGCTTGCTCGCCACAGGCGGTGGGTTACCAAGTTGATTGGTCTTCGCGGCTGGCTTTTTGGAGGTCGTCTTTCCAGACTTCATTGGCGAGTCGGTAGATGTCGGCGAAGAAACCTCGAAGGTCGACTATTTCTGTTTCATCCCAGGCCATCGTAGTGTATTTGTCTGGATCGTCCTCAAAATAAGATTGGAAGTTGAAATTCACGGTGTTTAAGGCGAAAGATAAGCTTTCTATTAATTTGTATCTGTGTCGATAGGAGAGTCTTTTGTATGGGTCTAAGCAATATTTTAGTATGAGATTTTCTCTGTCTTTACTGTTATTCGGATTATAGCGAGCGAGTTCCTTCCCCTTGGTTTCTTCCCTGTCATAAATATCAAAAACTCCCACGAAATAGTAAAGACTGGCGTCGAATGGGACGGTTTCGGAGCCGGGGTGATATAACATTTGTTGTCATTCCTTAATGGGGAATAAGGTGAAAGGTGTGCCGTCTTCTCGAAATTTCATTTCTACAGCATTCATGGATGGGTTAAAGGTTGGGTTGGTTGGGTCTCTTCTGTTTGGCCTGTAGCCTCGTCCAGCTCCTGGTAATTCTAAACGTACAATATCGTTTCTGCTGTCATCAGCGCCGGTGTAGCGCGGTAGCCCCCGCTCTGTCCGCGAGGTGGCTTTTGTCCATGCCTGAAGCTGAAACTTCCAACTGTTAAATTGCGAACTCGGGACGCCCCTTCTATTTATTGGCGTTCTACCCGTTATTGGGTCTGTTCCATCAATCGATCGCCTTTCCACCTTGTGACTCTCTACCTCCGGGCTGTGCTTGCCGACCATATGCATGTCGTACTTTTCTTCGTACTCCAGGATTTGACGCTTCGCATTGGCCTCGGTAAGTTCCTCAATCCTAGCCTGTCTAGCTGTCAGCCGCGGCTCGGGAGTTCGTGGCTCACCGGAGTCAACTCTAGCGGCATCAAAAGGACTTTGGGCTTTATAGACTGGTCTGCATTCAGCGGATTTCGGACAAGAATTTAATCCCAGCGGATCCACCCACCCCGTTGGATTGGGCACGTACTGGTACGCGTTGATCCCACCCGCCAGTTTCACCGGATCAGGCGTCAGGTAACGACCAATATCCGGATTGTAGTAGCGATGGCGGTTGTAGTGCAGGCCGCTTTCCTGATCGAAGTATTGGCCTTGAAAGCGCAGCGGATTGTCGACTTTGCCTACGTCGAGGCGGCTGATTTCACCGTAGGCGCGGTAATGGGCGGACCAGACGATTTCGCCGTCGGGCGCGGTGAGTTCTTGCGGTGTGCCGAGGTGGTCGAGTTGGTAGTGGTAGGGCTGTGTATCTGCTGGGCCGAAGCCTTCCAGCAGTGCTAATGGGCGGAAGCTGTCGGGTTCGTAGAGGTAGCTGCGATGACGATCCGCGTGATGCTCAGCAATGACTTTGTCGCCTTGCCAGAAGAACTCCGTGGTTTTCCCATCCGCGGTTTTGCTGATGCGCCGCCCAAACGGATCGTAGAGATAACTGACGGTTTGGCCATTGGGCTTTGTGATGCCGATTAGCCGGTGCTGACAGTCGTAGCGGTATTCGGTAACGAGCTGATGACCCTTGCCACGCCGCTCGTGGATCAGGTTGCCGAAGGCGTCATAGTCGTAGTGGTGATCGCCTTGGATCACCAGCCGATTGCCCGCAACGATGTCCGGGCCAGGACGATCTTGCATGAGCAGGTTGCCGGCCGGGTTGTGGCCGAAGCGCTCCTGGACGTCTTGCGAATGATCGGCGCGGGTCAGGCGGTGGAGTGGGTCGTAGCGGTAAAGGTGTTCGCCTTTGCGGGTGTCGTGCAGGCGGGTGAGGTTGCCGGTTTTGTCGTAGTCGTAGTGGCGTTGGTAGAGGTGGTTTTCCTGCTGGGTGACGGCGTGGGTATGTAGGCGGTTTTGGTCGTCGTAGTGGTAGTGGCTGAGCAGTTGGCCTTGTTGGCGTTGGTGTTCGCGACCGGCTTTGAACAGGTGGGAAGTTAGCAACGCACCGTTCAGTTCGACGGTGGCAAGATGGCCGCCTTTGTCGTGGTTGAAGGTGAGGCGGTTGTTGTCGGGCAGGCGCAGGTTTTTTAACTGGCCGCAGGCGTCGTAGCCATAGCGCAGCGTGCCCCAGCCTTGGTGTTCGGCAGTGAGGCGGTTTTGGCGGTCGTATTCGTAGGCCAGGAACCAGTGGCCGTCGTCGACGCTGAGGAGGTTGCCTTGGCGGTCGTAGGCATAATCGACAACGCTTCCGTCGGGCAGGGTTTTTCTTACGAGGCGGCCGGCGTGGTCGCGCTGGTATTGAGTGACGAGCTGACTGCCATCGTCGCCGTATTCGGTTTTCTCCAGCAGGTTGCCGTTGAGGTCGTAGATGTACGCGGTGCGTTGGCCGTCAAAACCGGTTTCCTGTTGGATCAGGCCGTTGGGGTGGTAGTCGAGCCGGTAGGTTTCGCCGACTTCGTTTTCGATGGCGGTCAGCAGTAAGCGGGCGTTGTCGTAGCGGTAGTTGACCTGGGTACCGTCGGCATTGATGCGGCGGCTGATCAGGTGCAGGCCGTCGGCGTATTCGTAGCGGGTGACGTGGCCGAGTTCGTCGCGCTCGGCGATGATTTTTCCGTAGGGGTTGTAGCTGAATTCTCGTGTGGCACCGTCCGGCACTACCAAGCGAGTTAACCGACCCACGGCGTCCCATTGATACTGGGTCAGCGCGCCCTGTTCATCCTCACGCGCAACCTGACGGCCCTGGTCGTCATAGCGATAGCGCTTGATCCCACCATTCGGTAGCTGTTCTTCAACGAGTTGCCCGCGTTCATTCCACACCAAGCGATGGCAGCTGTTGTCGGGATACCAAACCCCGGTCAGTTGCCCCTGTTTGTCGTAGCTGTAGTCGGTCGCGTTGCCATCGGGATCGACCTGGCGAATGACATCGCCTTGGTCATTGCGCTCATATTTCCAGACCGCTTCACCCCGCCGTACCACCCGTACGAAACCGTTGTCATGCTCGTAGGCCGTCGGCTCGTCATCCCCCGGAAACAGCGCGATCAAGCGTCCGGCGTCGTCGTATTGATAGGCCGTCACCGCGCCCAGCGGGTCCTGCTCGACGGTCAGGCGGCCCTTGTCATCGTAGGATTTGAAATGTTGAGCGCCGTCGGGATCGATGCGCTGTACCAGCCGCGCCCGCTGGTCATGTACGTAAACTTCCTGGCTGCCGTCGGCGTTGTGCACGGTGACGCGACCGTCATCGCCCCAGGCATACCGCGTGTCCATCTGCGAGAAACTGGCCCAATGCCGGACACAGCGCGCCGCCTTGCCGGAACGTTCCCACTCCCAAAAGAAACTCGCCCCACCGGCCAGTTGCCGCTCAAGAATGACGTGCTGTTCGTCGTACCGATAAACCTCGCTTTCACCGACAGCGTTGGTCGCCGACACCAGTCGTCCAGCGTCGTCATAGGCGTAGGCAACGACGTTCTGCTCGGTCACCCAGACGAAGGGTTCATGCCCCGTGGCGCGATGAATCTGGTAGTCCACCGCCACGATGCGGTCGAATTCATAACGCAACAAAAGCGAACGGCCCACACCGTTATCCAGCCGCTCAATCCGCCCCAACCGATCCCGGACAACCAACAACCGGTTGTCATACGCATCGCTGATCGCCGTTAGCACACCGTCGCGAAAGTGATAAAACCGGGATGACCGGGCCAGCACCAATTCACCAGGCAACGACCCCAGATAAATCGCCGCTTCCGCCAGGCTGTTGGTAATCGCCGGCCGAGCAGCTGTCGGCAAGGGCAGGGTGGTCGCGCGATTCTCATGGTCGGTCCACACCACCGAATCGCCCACAACCACGAGCCGCTGCGCCAGTGCATGGCTCCAGCCAAACCCCAACCCACAATCCACTTCCACCGCACTGCTGCGATACGCGCGCGTCCACTCGAACGGCAAGACCCCATCCAGCGCGCCATCGGTGAGGGTCAGCAGTTCCTCGCCCGTAACCATCGACACCGGGCAGCCGTGGGTGACGGTCTTGTCCGCCGGAGCCGCCGCATCGCCCTTCGGATTCGACGCAACAGCAGGCACATCATCCACCGCCTCCTGCCGCACCAACGCCGTACGCTGGGTCTTGCTGCGCACCGCCGGCACCGGGTTTGAAACCAGCGTGTCACCCGCCTTCAACGGCGCTACCGGCACTGCCTTGATCGGTGTCGCCGCACTGCCCAGCAACACCGGCTTAAGCGCTTCGGTGTGCTCCTCCAAGCGAGCTGTGCCGAACTGCGTGGCTATCTGCTCCAGCCACGTGCGCACCCGACGTGACTTGATGCCGGCCAGCACTTTGGTGCTGATGCGCACCACAACCCCCATGCAGGCCGTTGCCAGTCCCAATAACAGGGTGATGACGATCTCGGCGCCAATCGCCCCGAGCATTTCGTTCATATACGGCGGTGGCAGCATGCGCATCCAACTGACCAGCGCCGCCAGGTGAACGAACAGCAAAGGCTCATCGCTGAGCACCAGCAACCCCTTGGCGAGGGTCTCGGCACTTAACGCCAGCAGCTTTTCAAGCTCGTCCTGGGAAAGGTATTGCAGCAGCTTTTCAGCGTTGGCCAGCGGGTCGGACAACCACTGGAGTAACTGCGTGATGTTGTCCCAAACCGAGTAAAGAACGTCGCCAAAGCCTTGGGCATAAGCGCGGTGCAGCGAGAGGTAGCGCTGGAGAAAATTCGCTTCGCAATAGTTCTTCCATAGCGGTTCGAAGGTGGTGTCCCATTCCCTGCGCAGCCAGCCTTCCAGTGGCGTGATGACCGACTGATAAGAGGCGTACAGCGCCTTGAAATGCGCCGAGGAAACGTCGGGGTAGAAACTGACCCGGTACTTCTGGTTGCGGTCGCACTCGGTGACTTCGAGGATGCCGCTTGGGCCGATGGTTTTATGGATCGGCTCGCCCAGCGGGCCACCGTCTGGATCGATGCGCTGCAACATCACCGGCGTGTTGCCGATCGGCACGAAGCGCGAGCTCTGGAACATATGCACCAGTGTCAACGTGCCGTTGGCCTGGCATGTAGCGACGGTGCTGCTGGGGAAGATCGAACGGTTGATCGGGGCGACCAGCGCCACCTCATTCCCGACCTTGAACACCTGCTCCACATCCAGTGCCGAAGAGCTGAAGAAGTTCTGCGCCCAGGTGTCGTAGTGGTTGAGGCAACCGCGGAAATCGCTGAGCACGGATTCGACGTCCCGCGTCTTTGAATCCATCGCGGCCAGCACCAGAAAGCCGATGGCTCGGCCGGTTGCTTCGATCATGGGTGAGCCCCATCGATCAGGGCTCTCACTGGAAAAACCATCTGCACTCCCTCGCACTGTTTAATCAGGCGAGGGACTTTGCAGAGGTTTTCAGGGCAGGGGAGTAGAGCTTATCCGGCGGTTGCGTGGGAAGTTTCAGCAACCCTGTCGCGCAGCACCAGGCTGCACAGCGCCGGCAGGAACAGTAGCGTCAACACCGTGCCCACCAGCACCCCGCCGATCAGCACGTAGGCCAGGGATGACCAGAACACCGACAGCGTCAGCGGAATGAACGCCAGCGCCGCCGCCAGTGCGGTGAGGATCACCGGCCGCGCTCGGCGCACGGTGGCCTCGACGATGGCCTCGCGGATCGGCATGCCGTGGTCCTGGTTCTGGCGAATCTGGTCGGTGAAGATCAGCGTGTTGCGCATCAGAATCCCGCCGATGCCGATCAGCCCGAGGATTGCGTTGAACCCGAACGGCTGGTTGAACAGCAGCAAAGTCGGCACCGCGCCAATCAGGCCCAGTGGCGCGGTGGCGAAGACCATCAACATCACGCCAAAGGAGCGCACCTGGAACATGATCACCGTGAGCGTCAGCAGGATCATGATCGGGAACAGCGCCGCCAGGGCGACGTTGGCCTTGGCGCTTTCTTCCACCGGGCCGCCGATGTCGATCCGGTAGCCGGTGGGCAGTTGGGCGATCAGCGGCTGCAGGTCTTTGTACACGGCCATTTCCACATCGGGCGGTTGTACGCCGTCGATGATGTCGGCGCGCACTTCCACGGTGGTGGCGCGGTTGCGGCGCTTGAGGATCGGTTCTTCCATCACCGCCTGGAAATGCCCGACCTGGGCCAGCGGCACCGACGTGCCGGCGCTGTTGGTCAGGGTCATGTTGTTGAGGTTGCCAAGGTCTTCGCGCTGGCTGCCCTGGGCGCGGGCCACCACGGACACGGTGCGGTTGCCTTCACGCACTTCGGTGATCGGGTTGCCGCTGAGCAGGGCGTTGAGCTGGGATTTGACCTCGTCCGGGGTGAAACCCAGCAGGCGCAGGCGATCCTGGTCCAGCACCAGGCGGTAACCGCTGGCGCGTTCGCCCCATTCGAGAAAGGCGTCGCGAGTCAGCGAGTTGCCGGCCACCACTTGGCGCACCTGTTCGGACAGCCCACGCAGCGTGTCCAGGTCCGGCCCGGACACACGGAACACCACGGGGAACGGCACCGGCGGGCCGAACACCAATTGCGTGACGCGCACCCGCGCAGCGGGAAACTCGCCGGCAGCGATGCGCTCGCGCATGCGCACTTTCAAGGCATCGCGGGCGTGGGAATCCGGGGTTTGCACGATCAGCTTGGCGAACGCCGGGTCCGGCAGCTCAGGGTTCAACGACAGGAAAAAGCGCGGTGCGCCGCCGCCTACATAGGTGTCGACCAGGCTCGTCTGCGGTTCCTGCAGCAGGGCTTTTTCCACCTGCGCCGCCACCGCTTCGGTGCTTTTGAACGCGCTGCCGGGCGGCATGTACACCTCCAGAATCAGCTCGGAACGGTCGGAGTCGGGGAAGAACTGTTTCTTCACCACCGCCATCCCCAGGCCGCACAGCACAAACGCCGCCACCACCAGCCCGGTCACCAGCCAGCGCCCTCGTACACAGGCCTCCACCACGCCGCGCAGTTTCTGGTAATAGCGCCCGGCGTAAATCGCATCATGCCCGCCGGGCACCGGCTTGATCTGCGGCAACAGCTTCACGCCCAGATACGGCGTGAACACCACCGCCACCAACCAGGATGAAATCAAGGCAAAGCCTACGATCCAGAAGATATTCCCGGCGTACTCGCCCGCACCGGATCGCGCGAACCCCACGGGTAAAAAGCCGATGATCGTCACCAGCGTGCCGGTCAGCATAGGTGCTGCCGTGGAGCTCCAGGCGTAGGTGGCCGCATGGATGCGGTCAAAGCCTTCTTCGAGTTTCACCACCATCATTTCGATGGCGATGATGGCGTCATCCACCAACAGGCCCAGGGAAATGATCAGGGCACCGAGGGTGACGCGGTCAAATTCACGGCCGGTGACGAGCATGATCACAAACACGATCGACAGCGTCAGCGGCACGGCTGCCGCCACCACCAACCCCACGCGAAAACCCAGGGCCAACAGGCTGATCAGCATCACCACCGCCAGGGCGACGAAGAACTTGAGCATGAACTCGTTTACCGCCAGGCTGATGTTTTTCGCCTGGTCGGACACCTTGGCAAAATTTACCCCCAGGGGCAGGTCGGCCTGGATTCGGGCTTCCTGGGCCTGCAGGCTTTTGTCCAGTTCCAGGCCGTTCCAATGCTTCTGCATGATCACCCCAAGCATCAGCGCCGGGTCGCCCTGATGGCGGATGCGGTAGCTGGGCGGGTCTTCATAGCCACGCCTGACGGTGGCCACATCGGCGATGCGCAGCACGCGGCCATTGGCTTGCACCGGCACGTTCTCGATCAGCGCCAGGCTGTCGAAGGCGCCATCGATACGGATGTAGGCGCGGGCGCCGGCGGTTTCGACGAAGCCCGAGGGCGCCACGGCGTTTTGCGCGGCGAGGGCGGCGAAGATCTGTTCGGGCTTGATACCCAGGGTCGCCAGGCGCTCATAGGAGAACTCGACAAACACGCGCTGGGCCTGTTCGCCGAGGATATTGACCTTCTTCACTCCCGGCAGGTTGAGCAGGCCCTGGCGCAGCGCTTCGGCCATTTGCACCTGCTGGCGATGGGGCAGGTGTTCGGCCTCCAGGGCATACAGCGCAAAGTAGACATCCGAATACTCATCGTTGAAAAACGGCCCGATCACGCCCTTGGGCAGTTTCGCGGCTTCGTCGCTGAGTTTTTTACGGGTCTGGTAGAACAGCTCCTGTATTTCGCTCGGGCGCGTGGATTCAAGGAAGGTCATGCGCATCGAGACGAAACCCGGTTGGGCGATGGTCTCGACGCGGTCGTAGTAGTCCAGTTCCTGCAGGCGCTTTTCCAGGCGGTCGGCCACTTGCTCCTGCATTTCTTCAGCAGTGGCGCCGGGCCAGGCGGCGGTGATGGTCATGACCTTGACCGTAAACGAGGGGTCTTCGGCGCGCCCCAGTTTGCCGAACGAGAAGATCCCGGCAGCGATAATCGCGATGATCAGGAACAGCGTGACGGCGCGGTGCTTGACCGCCAGTTCCGAAAGATTGATTCCACGCATGCTCATTGGTCCTGTTGGCGGTTGAGGGCCAGCGCCTGGGCGGGCAGCAGGCGTACTTTGTCACCGCTGTGCAACAGGTGCGCGCCGAGGGCGACGATGGTTTGGCCGGGCGTGACGCCGCTGTCGAGCAGGGCCTCTTCCTGGCCGAGGCTGGCGACTTTCACCGGGGCGAAGCTGATCCGGTTGTCTTCACCGATCAGCCATACGCCGGTGCCTTGCCCCGCATCCTGCAACGCACCGATGGGCACGCGGGTTTGTTGGGCCTGGCCGTTGCCTTGCAGGCGCAAGGTGATGGTGGAACCGAGGGCGAAACGTTCGAGCGGGCCATGCAGCACATAGCGCGCGCGGTAGGTGCGGGTGGTGGGGTCGGCGCTGGCGGACAGCTCGCGCAGGGTGGCGGTGACGGCCTGGTCCGGGGCGCCGAAGGGGAAGGCCAGGGCGTTTTGCGCGGCCTGGGCGCGCTGCTGTTCGGGCAGGTTGACGATGGCTTCGCGGGCACCGTCATGGGCCAGGCGCGCGACGATCTGCCCTTCGGCCACCACCTGGCCGCGATCCGCCAGGACGTCGGTGATGACGCCGTCGCCATCGGCCTTGAGCACGCTATAAGTACGCCGGTTTTCGATCTGGCTGGCGTCCGATTGCGCCGCCGCCAGTTCCGCTTCGGCGACGCGCAGGTTGGTCGCCGACTGGTCGAAGATTTGCCGCGACACCGCGCCGGTACTGGCCAGGCGCTGGTAGCGGTTTTCGTCGTCGCGGCGCTGGCGCAGTTGCGCCTGCGCGGCGTTGACGCGGTTTTTTGCCGAGCGCAACGCCAGTTCGAAATCGCCGATATCCAGCACCAGCAGGGTGTCGCCCCGAGAGACGTGCTGGCCGGGATCGACCTTGCGTTCGATCACCTTGCCGCTGACCCGAAAGCCCAGGTTGCTTTCGGTACGGGCGGCAACCACACCGGTGTACGCGCTTTGCTGGGTGCCGCCAGCCTCGACCTTGACGGCGAGTACCGGACGCGGCGGGGAGGTTTGAGCGGCACTGTCGGCCTTGCTGTTGCAGCCACTGAGGACCATCAACAGAGCCAGGGGCGTTAAGAGGCGAAGGGAAAGGGGCGGCATGACGGACTCCAGGGTGACCATAGGGCAAAAAATTATGGACATAATTTTTCGCTCATATTATGGTCGAAATATAAATTAATCCAGCCCCCGGACATTCCCCATGGCAAACGCCCCGGCACCTTCGCGCCGCTTGTTGTTCTTACTGGTTGCGCTGACAGCGCTGGGTGAAGTCTCGACGCAATTGATCATCCCGGGCCTGGGCGCCATCGAGCAGGCGTTGGCGGCGCCGCCAGGCTCGGCGTTGATGGCACTGTCGGCGTTTGTGGCCGCGTTCGGCCTGGGGCAGTTGCTGTTCGGGCCGCTGTCGGACCGTATCGGCCGCCGACCGGTATTGATCGGTGGCCTCACGCTGTACGTGCTGGCGACACTGTCGATGCTGCTGGTGACGGACATTCAGCAATTTATCGCCGCCCGCGTGCTGCAGGGCCTGGGGGCATGCGCCGCGTTGGTGCTGGCGCGCACGGTGGTACGCGATGTGTGGAAAACCGAGGCGGGCCCGGCCCTGGCGCTGACCATGATCGGCATGCTCTATGCCATTGTCGTGGCGCCGATGGCGGGCGGCTTGCTGATCAAACTGTTCGGTTGGCACGCGCCCATCGTGCTCGCTGTGGTCATCGGCAGCGTCGTGTGGCTGCTGGCGGTGGCGTTCTTTCGCGAGAGCAACCCTCACCTCGATCCCAAGGCCGCGCATTGGCGCACCCTCGGCGGGCAATACCTGGATTTGCTCAAGGGCCGCCAGTACCGCGCCTATGCCGTGGCCCTGGCCTGTACCTACGGCGCGATGTTTGCAGTGATTGCCGGTTCGTCGGCGGTATTCATCAACCTGCTGGGGTTGAGCAGCCTGGAGTACGGGATCAATTTTGGCCTGATCGTGTCGATGCTGATCGTCGGTTCCACCTATACCCGGCGCAACATTTTGCGCCTGGGACCGCAGCGGATTGTGACGATGGGCGTGACGCTGGTGGCCGCCGGCGGGGTGTTGGCACTGGTGATTTATACGCTGTTCGGGCTCTCGGTGGTCGGCCTGGACCTGCCCATTGCCCTGGCCACGCTCGGGGGCGGGCTGGTGCTACCTGGTGCGGTCACGGGCGGGGTGATGCCCAACGCCCATCGCGCCGGGCTGGCCGCTGGGTTGATGGGGTTTGCGCAGATGTTCGGCGCCACCTGCAGCGGCGTGTTGTTGAGCCATTTGCGTGACGGCAGCGCGACGCCAATGATCGTTATTCAAGCCGTTTTTGCCGTCGCGGCCTTCGTCGCGTTCCACCTGTTGCGCCAGCGCACGTCCAAGGTATTGTCCTATACATAGAACGCTCAAAGCCGCGTTCGCCGGCTAGTGTTCAACGGTTGGGAGACTTATGGTGTAGGCACTTTGGAGGTACACCATGAAAAAACTGATCGGTATCTACACCAGCCCCCGCGCCCATTGGGTCGGCGACGGCTTTCCGGTGCGCACCCTGTTTTCCTACGACACCTTGGGCAAACACATCAGCCCATTTCTGCTGCTGGACCACGCCGGCCCGGCCGATTTCACGCCTACCGATACCCGTCGCGGCGTCGGCCAGCACCCCCATCGCGGCTTTGAAACGGTGACCATCGTCTACGATGGCGAAGTCGAGCACCGCGACTCCACCGGTGCCGGCGGCAAAATCGGCCCGGGCGACGTGCAATGGATGACAGCCGCCAAAGGCATTCTCCATGAAGAATTTCATTCTGAAGCTTTCGCGCGCAAAGGCGGGCCGCTGGAGATGGTGCAGCTGTGGGTCAACCTGCCCGCCAAGGACAAAATGGCCGACGCCGGTTACCAGACCATCGTCGATGGCGACATTCCGGTGTTGGCGCTGCCGGGTGACGCGGGGCAACTGCGCTTGATCGCCGGTGAGTTCGCCGGCACTCAGGGGCCTGCGCGGACCTTCACGCCCATTGATCTGTGGGACTTGCGCCTGAAGGTCGGTAAGGCCGTTACGCTGGACCTGCACGCCGGGCGTAACACCGCGCTTGTGATCCTGAGCGGAACGGTGTTGATCAATGGCGAGGAAGTCGCGCGCCAAGGGCAACTGGCACTGTTCGAGCGTGACGGTGACCGGCTCACCCTGGAGTCCAATGACGACGCCAAGGTGCTGTTGCTCAGCGGCGAGCCGATCGACGAGCCCATCGTCGGCCACGGTCCGTTCGTGATGAACACCGAGCAGGAAATCCACCAGGCCTTTGCCGACTTCCAGTCCGGAAAATTCGGGCGCATGCAGGCCTGACAGCCCGTGGAAGGGGGCTTGCCCCCTCCCACATTTTTTTCTGCGCTATACCCGGCACCGCCATTTCATGCGATCTTCTCGGCATTCGCCCTGGAGTCGCCTGGATGCCCTCATTTATCGCTGATCACCCGATGTTGTGCGCCGTGGCGCTGATCCTTATCGACATTGCCGTGTGGCGCCTTATCTCGCCCACGCTCGCCAACTGGAAACTTGCGGCGCGGCTGGTCATCTTTGCGGTGTTCAGCGCGGTGTTGTTCAACGACGGCATGAACCCCATGCAAGCGGCGCCCTACGCCGATGACACCACCCTGCACCTGGCGGCCACCGCGTTGCAGATCGGCTGGTGGCTGTTCGCCGCGCGCACCCTCACGGTATTGCTCGGCGCGGTGATGATGCAGCGGGTCGGCCATACCGGGCGGTTGTTGCAGGACCTGATGGGCGCCGTGATTTTCCTGATCGCGATCATCGCCGCCATGGCTTACGTGCTCGACCTGCCGGTCAAGGGCGTGCTCGCCACCTCGGGCGCCGTGGCGATCATCGTCGGCCTGGCGCTGCAAAGCACCCTGAGCGACGTGTTTTCCGGGATCGTCCTCAACACCACCAAGCCTTACCAGATCGACGACTGGATCTCCATCGACGGCACCGAAGGCCGCGTCACCGATATCGATTGGCGTGCCACGCGGTTGCAGACGTCCCAGGGCAGCCTGGCGGTCATCCCCAATTCCCTGGCGGCCAAGGCCAAGATCATCAACTTCTCGCGCCCGGCGGATATGTTCGGCCTGGCAGTCAGCCTGCAAGTGAGCCCCCATGCGCGCCCACAAACGGTGATCGAGGCCCTCGAGCGGGCGATGCAGGGCTGCCGGGCGTTGTTGGCCAAGCCGGCACCCAGCGTGGCGTTCAAAGCGTCGGCCAGTGGCGGCGTGGAGTATGAAATCAGTGGCTTCGTGCCGGCCATGGGCCTCAAGCGCGAAGTGCGCAACCAGCTTTACGACCTGGCATTCCGGCACCTGCAGGCGGCGGGCGTGGGCCTGTTGTCTGCCACCGAAGGTAGCACGCCCGCCACGGTCTCCGGCGCGCGGGCCTTGCTTGAGCGTTCGTCGATCTTTTCCACGTTGCGCCAGGAAGAAAAGGACACCTTCAGCCAGAACATGACCCTGCACACCTACCGCGCCGGCGATATGATCCTGCCGGCGGGGGAGGTCAGCGACCATTTGTTCATCATTGAATCCGGCGTGGTTTCGGTGATGTTGCTCAAGGGTGGCCATAAGTTCGAAGCCGGGCGCATGGGGCCGGGGGAGGTGATTGGCGAGTCCGGCATCCTGTCCGACCAGGCCACGCTGGCGGACTTCACCGCCAAGACTTATTGCACCCTGTACCGCATCGAAAACGAATACCTCAAGCCCTGCCTGGATGCACGGCATGACATCGGCGAAGCCATGAAGGCGCTGTTGGATTTCCGCGTGCATGCCGCCCAGGCGCTGACCGAGGACGCGCCGGTGGTCCCGGTGAAGAAGGGTTTCCTGCAGTGGTTGAAGAACCGTGGGCTGTAGATTGGTCACCTGTTCTTCGCCCGGATTGGCTATTTCTCCAGAACGCCCAGGTGACTAACCTGCTCACCAATCCCACCGTTCTGGAGTTCCACCATGCAAACCCGTACCGATTTCTACACCGCTTCCCCCGACGCCATGAAAGCCATGCTTGCCCTCGAGGCGGCGGTCGGCAAACTGTCCATCGAACTGCCGCTGCTGGAACTGGTGCGCCTGCGCGTCTCGCAGATCAACGGCTGCGCATTCTGCCTCGACATGCACACCGCCGACGCACGCAAGGGCGGCGAAACCGAGCGCCGCCTGTACACGCTGTCGGCCTGGCGTGAAACGCCGTTCTTCACCCCGCGTGAACGCGCCGCGCTGGCCTGGGCCGAAAGCCTGACCCTGCTCAGCCAGACCCACGCCCCGGACGAAGACTTCAACACACTGGCCGCTGAGTTCAGCCCGCAGGAACAGGTTGACCTGAGCGTGGCGATCGCCACCATCAATAGCTGGAACCGCTTGGCCGTCGGCTTTCGCAAGATGCCCAAGTAACCCTTAGAAATTCACCGAAGCACTCAGGCGCGCCGTCAGCGGTGCGCCCTGGAACAGGTAGTCATCGCCCATGTATTCGCCCGCGTCGCGCCAGTAGCGCTTGTCGAACAGGTTGTCGACGCTCAAGCGAAACACCGTTTCATAGCCATCGACCCGGGTGGTATAGCGGCTGCCGATATTGACCACCGCATAATCGCCGACGTCCACAGTGCCGTTGCGGTTGGCGTACTTCTTGGCGCTGTATTGCACACCGCCGAGCACCGCCAGGCCATTGACCCATGGCAACGCATAATCGGCGTACACACTGGCGCGCAGCTTGGGCACGTTGATCGCCTGGTGCTCTTCGTATTCCGGCGTGCCGCTGCCGTTCACCCGTGCCCGGATTGCCGCCACGCTGGTGGACACCTGCAGGCGGTCGGTGGCCCAGCCGTTGGCGGACAGTTCGATCCCGGTGTTTTTCTGCTCGCCTTGTTGCACGTAGGTGAACCCGCCGTCTTCGGGCTTTGCATACTGATAGGCCTGGCGTGTCTGGAACACGGCGGCGGCGAAGCTGATGCGGCGCCAGTCGTACTTCACCCCGGCTTCGATCTGCCGCGAGGTGGTGGGCGCCAGGGTTTCATCGGTGTTGTTCGCAAACCAGGGCGCGGTGCCGCCCAGGGACAACCCCTTGCTGTAGCTGGTGTACAGCGAGATGTTTTCAATGGGTTTGTAGATCAATGAAGCCTGCGGCAGGAACACATACTGCTGGGTGTGGCGGACCTGGTTGCCGCTCACGCCGTCGAAGGCTGTTTCATCCAGGCGCACTTCGCGGCCGCCGAGGATGGTTTGCCATTGCTCGTTGAAGCGAATGCGATCGGTGACGAATAGGCCGTATTGGCGGCTGTCGAGGTTGCGGTGGCTGTCGTTCAACGGTTTGTCAGTCGGCGGGAAGCTCGGCGCATCTGCGTCGATATTGGCGGTGCCAATGAGCTCATTGACCGACTTGCGCTTGTCGATCACCCGGCGAAACGCGCTGGTGCCGAAGGTCAGCTCATGGCCTATGCCTGCGGTGTCGAACAGGCCGGTCATGGCGGCCTGGACTTCATCGTCGCGGCGGGTGTCGTCGGGGCTGCGGTAGTCGTAGACGTCGTAATTGCCTTCGGGGCTGAAGTAGTTCGGCACGCTTGCCGAGCTGCAGCTGGTCGACCCGTAGCAGCCCCAGGCAAATGAGCTGTAATCGTCAATCACCACCTTGCTGCGCGCCGCGCTGACACTGCCTTTCCATTGATCGCTGAAATGGTATTCGAATTTGCCGTTGAGGTTCAGTGAGTCGATGCCCACCTGCTTGCCCCCGGTCTGATGCCCCAGCAGCTTTTTCGGTGAAGCGTCGTGAGGCACTTCAGTGCCGCCCAACAATTGATATCCCGGTACCGAGCGCTGCTGTTTGTTCTGGTATTCAGCATCCAGTTGCAACATGGCATCCGGGCTGATGTTCCAGTCGAAGGCCAGGGACATAAAATCGCGCTGGCCGTTGGCATGCTCCACGTACGAATTAAGATCCTCGTGGGCGACGTTGGCGCGCAGGCCGAACTGCTGCTCACTGCCGAACCAGCCGCCGACATCGGTGGCCACATAACCGCTGCCGCGATCATCGGTGGACACCGTCACCGAACGCACGTCCTCTGGGCGCTTGGTCACGTAATTGATCACCCCGCTGGGCTCGGAAATCCCGCTTTGCAACCCGGCCAGGCCCTTGAGCACTTCCACCTGTTGCTTGTTTTCCAGGGCGACGTTCTGCTCGCCGGTGATGGTGCGTCCATTGATCTTGTAGCTGCTCGCTGCATTCAGCGAGAAGCCGCGCACCACGAAGTTTTCGTAATAGCCGATCGGCGCGTAGCTGTCGCCCACCGACGCGTCGTTGCGCAGCACCTCACTGAGCAGGCGGGCTTGCTGGTCCTTGATCAGCGTGGCGTTGATTACGCTGATCGAGGCGGGCGTATCGAGCAGGGGCGCCTCATCGAAGCCATCGACCGCGGCGGTTTGCGAGCGATAGCCGGCCTCATCCTGGCCCTGGATCTGCACCGCCGGCAGTTCAACCTGCGCCGCCAGGCTGTGACCGATGCCTCCACTGAACAACAGGCCAAGGGCGAAACGTGAAGTGACGACGGGACGAAAACGCAAAACCATGGGGCAAGGCCTTAAAGCGCTGGGCGGGGGGCGCATAAGCTAGGGTGAAGTGCGGGACTTTACAAGATGCCAGTATGGACTCGGTCAAACTGTGGGAGGGGGCTTGCTCCCGATTGCGGTATATCAGCCATAGATGAGCTGACTGACCCACCGCTATCGGGAGCAAGCCCCCTCCCACAGTTTGGATCGCGTCAGCCTTGGGGGTCGGTCAGCACCTTGCGAAACGTCTCCACCAACGGCCGCAGGTTGATCCGATGCCAGGCCGCCCACAGCGGGGTGGTGTAGCTCAGCCAGGGCAGCTCGCGCAACACCACGCCGGGCGGTGCGTTGCGGCTCAGGCCTTTTTGGACCATGGCCACGCCCAGTCCGGAGGCCACCAGGCCCAAGGCGGTGAAGGGCTCGCTGGCTTCCATTGGAATCTGTGGGGTGAAACCGGCACGGATGCACGCGGCGACGAAGTCATCAGCCGGGCTGGCGCCGGGTTTGCGCTGTACGCCGATCCATTGTTGGTCGGCCAGGTGCTCGGGCAACAGCTCGTGTTGCTGCGTCAGCGGGTGATGTTCGGGCAAGGCCAGCAGCATGGGTTCATCGAGCACCTGGCGGGCAGTCAGGTCCGGGTCGTCGGCTGCTGGTGGTTCGCCCACCAGGGCAATGTCCAGGCTGCGCTGGCGCAGGCCTTCCAACTGTTCAAGGGAGGGCAGGTTATACAGCTTGATATGCACGTTAGGCCGGTCATCGCGCAGCACGCGCAAGGCAGTGGGCAATATCCCGGCGTGCATGGCGTTCTCGATATAGCCGATGCACAAACCGCCTTCTTCACCCCGGCCCAGGCGCTTGCCCAGGGACTCCAGGCGGTTGGCGTGGGTCAGCAGCGCCCTGGTTTCGGCGAGGAAGGTCTGGCCGTCGCGGGTCAGGCGGATACGTTGCTGGCTGCGCTCGAAAAGCGTCAGGCCCAGGCGATCTTCAAGCTGGGCGATCTGCCGGCTCAACGGTGACTGGGAGATGTGCAGGCGCTCGGCGGCGCGGCCGACGTGTTGTTCTTCGGCGACCACTTCGAAGTAGCGCAGTTGGCGTAGATCAATCATGTAAGACCTATCAGGACTCAAGTTGGTCGTAGTATGTCTTGGACGGTCCGATCCAGGCAATCTAGGATCTGCTCAACGGTCATTGCGACCCTGAACCGATTGAGGAACCACCATGAGCTTGAAAGACAAACTGCCCGGCGTCCTGGGCTTTGGCACCGCACCGCTGGGCAATATGTTCCGCGCCATTCCTGAAGACGAAGCCCAGGCCACCGTCGAGGCCGCCTGGAATCACGGCGTGCGTTATTTCGATACCGCGCCGTTCTACGGTTCGGGGTTGTCGGAAATCCGCCTGGGCCAGGCCTTGTCCCATTACAACCGCGACGACTACGTGCTCAGCACCAAGGTCGGCCGGGTGATTCTCGACGAAGTCGAAGACAGCGCCCGTGACCTGGGCGAGAAAAGCGGCGTGTTCGAGCACGGCCGTCCGAACAAAATGCTCAATGACTACAGCGCCGACGCCACCTTGCGCTCGATCGAGGACAGCCTTGAGCGCCTGCGCACCGACCGCCTGGACATCGTGTGGATTCACGACATTGCCCAGGATTTCTACGGCGACCAGTGGCTGGAGTACTTCAACCAGGCGCGTACCGGCGCGTTCAAGGTGCTGACGCGCTTGCGCGAAGAAGGCGTAATCAAGGCCTGGGGCCTGGGCGTGAACCGCGTCGAACCGTGCGAGCTGACGCTGGACCTGGCCGAAGCCCAACCCGACGGCTTTCTGCTGGCCGGGCGCTACACCCTGCTCGACCACGAGCGTGCCTTGCAGCGCCTGATGGACGCGGCCCTCGCACAGCACGTTGAGATCGTGGTCGGTGGCCCCTACAGCTCCGGCATCCTTGCCGGCGGCGCGCACTTTGAATACCAGCAGGCCAGCCCGGCGATCATCGGCAAAGTCGAGCAGATCAAGGCGATTGCCCAAGCGTTTGGCGTCAGCGTCAAGGCCGCTGCGCTACAGTTTTCCCTGGCCCACCCGGCCGTGGCCGCGGTGATTCCCGGTGCCAGTCGTCCGGGGCGCATTGCCGAAGACGTGGCGGCGTTGTCAGAGCAGATTCCAGCAGCCTTCTGGCAGGCGTTGCGCGATGCGCAGTTGATCTCGCCTCGCGCGCCTCTGCCGCTTTAACTTCAGGAGTTCAACCATGAAAATCGATGTGAGCGGCAAAGTAGCCATCGTCAGCGGCAGCACGGCCGGGATCGGCCTGGGCATCAGTCAGGCCCTGGCGCAATCCGGTGCCACCGTGGTGGTGATCGGGCGTGACAGCGGCAAAGTCGACGCTGCACTGGCGAGCATCCGCCAGGCGGTGCCAGGCGCCGATCTGCGCGGGTGCGTGGCCGACCTGGGCACGGTCGAAGGCGCCGAGACACTGTTCGCCGCCGAACCCCGCGCCGATATCCTGGTCAACAACCTGGGCATCTTCAATGATGTGGATTTCTTCGAGGCACCGGACAGTGAATGGACGCGTTTTTATGAAGTCAACGTGATCTCCGGCGTGCGCCTGGCGCGGCATTACGTACCGGGCATGGTCGAGCAGGGCTGGGGGCGGGTGATCTTTGTGTCGTCTGAATCCGGCGTGGCGACCCCGGCAGACATGATCAATTATGGCGTGACCAAAAGCGCCAATCTGGCGGTGTCCCATGGCCTGGCCAAGCGCCTGGCAGGTACCGGTGTGACGGTCAACGCGATCCTGCCGGGGCCGACGTTCACCGATGGCCTGGAGCACATGCTCAAGGACGCCACGCAACAATCCGGGCGCACCGCTCGGGACGAGGCCGATGTGTTCGTGCGCAACGCGCGGCCGACGTCGATCATCCAGCGCGCGGCGAATGTGGATGAAGTGGCCAACCTGGTGGCGTACATTGCTTCACCGCTGTCGTCTGCCACTACCGGCGCCGCGTTGCGGGTCGACGGTGGTGTTGTCGACAGCATGGCGATCTGATTTTTTAACGGTCTGGAGTATTTATCGTGGCAACAGCGTCTTCTGTGATTGAAATCCCTGCGTCGGCTGACCAGGTCTGGAAACTCATCGGTGGCTTCAACAGCCTGCCTGACTGGCTGCCCTTCATCGCCAAAAGCGAGCCGAGCGACGGTGGCCGCGTGCGTCACCTGCATACTGCCGATGGCGGCCAGATTGTCGAGCGGTTGCAGACCTTCGACAACGTGGCGCGCACCTACAGCTACATCATCGAGCAGTCGCCGTTTCCGGTGAGCGCCTACTTGGCGACCGTGCAGGTTGAAGCGCTGACCGAATCGTCTGCCAAAGTAACCTGGTCCGGTGTGTTCACGCCGGCTGAGGGCACCACGGATGCAGCGGCGGAGACGTTGTTTGCCGGCGTGTACAGCGATGGCCTGGAGGCGTTGCGCGCCAACTTCCCCGGCTGACGCCAACCCTCTGTCAGGGCTCGTTCCCACGCTCCCGCGTGGGAATGCCTGCTGGGACGCTCCGCGTCCCGTTGCGCAGGTGACGCAGAGCGTCACGGGCTGCATGCCCACGCGGAGCGTGGGGACGATCAAGCAGTGCGTGGGCCGACGCGATGGCCTGTGCGGGTGTGAGCCGCGCCGTATCGAGCAGGAACGGCGGCTCATCCCAGGCTTCGTATTCATGTGCCAACACCGACTGCCAAGTCGGCGGCAGCAACCCTGGAATATCGCTTTCACGGCTCTCGACCCTGCGCCGATGCTCCTGCTGATCAGAACAAATTACCTGGATATCGACCAGCTCAACGCCCGCCGCCCGCGCCACGCCTCGCCAAGCTTCGCGGCTCTCCCTCACCGGGTTCACACAGTCAGCGATCACTCGTTGCCCCAGGCGCGCATTACTCAGTGCCAACGCATTCGCCACGCCATACCCGCTGGCACCCACATCGCCCGCCAGCCCGCCAGACTCGCGCAGCGCTTGTTCGATCACATCGATGCGCAGATAAACCGCGCCCATCTGCCGGGCCAGCTCCCGGGCAATCGTGGTCTTGCCGGTGGCGGGCAGGCCGCTGAATACGATAAGCATGGTTGATCTCCTCGCTGCTACGGGGGTGTTAGAGTGGGGCTGTTTCGTTCGACTACAGGACCGTTCATGACCTTGCCCTTCGTCAAGATGCACGCCCACGGCGACGACTTCATCATCATCGACCGCCGTGGCCAGGATAACCCTATCACGGCGCAGATCGCCCGACGCCTGGGCGACCGGCACACCGGCATCGGTTTCAATCAACTCGCGGTCATGCTCGACTGTGACGACGCCGCCGCCCGCATTCAGTTCTGGAACTGCGACGGCACGCCACTGCAAACCTGTGGCAGCGCCACAAGGGGCGTGGCCGACCGCTTGATGCATGAGGCCGGCACCCATGCCGTGGTGCTGCGTACCGACCGTGGACTGCTCACCTGCGTACGCGTGGACGGGCAGCGGGTGTCGGTGGACATGGGCGAGCCATCGTTGGCGTGGGAAGCGGTGCCGCTGGCGCGGGCGATGGACACCCGCGTGCTGCCCATCGACGGTGAACCGGCCGCCTGCGGCATGGGCAATCCGCACTGTACGTTCTTCGTGGAAGACATCGCTGCAGTGGATGTCGAAGCGGTGGGCCCGGCCCTGGAATATCACCCGCTGTTTCCGGCCAGGACCAATGTGCATTTTGTGCAGGTGCTCGAGCGTAACCGTATCCGCCTGCGGATCTGGGAACGTAGCGGCGGCGTGCCGCTGGGTTCCGGGTCCTGTTGCTGCGCGGCGGTGGTCAATGGCGTTCGACGCGGGCTGCTGGATGACAAAGTGGAGGTCGAATGCGATGGCGGAACCCTGACGGTGCAATGGGACGGGCAGGGTGGGGTGGTGTTGACGGGCAGCGTCGAGCCGATCATGCAGGGTGCGGCGTACCTGCCTGGAACGTCACGCTGAAGGTGGTGCCGCGCGTAGCGCAGGAGTTCACCGCCACATCGCCGCCGTGCACTCTGGCCAGTTCGCGCACGATGTACAGGCCCAAGCCCACGCTGCGCACATCGCTGCCCTGGTGAGTGCCTCGGGTCATGGGTTCGAACAGCCCGGCCAGCAACGCTTCGGGAATCGCCGCGCCGTAGTTGTGTACCGCAACCTCACCGCCCCTGGCGCCCAGGCGCGAGGTGACGGTGATCGGCTGTTGCAGGTCACCATAGGCCACGCTGTTGGCGACGAGGTTGCCGATCATCTGCTGCACACGGTCGGCATCCAGGCACGCGTCGCCATGGCCCTCGGCCTGATGCACCAGTGTGGCCCTGGGGAAGGCCACACGCAGTTCGTCCACGGCGTGATGAATCACCCGGTGCAAATCCAGTGGCCGGGCCCGGATGGTGATGCCCTGGCCGACCCGGGCCTGGGTGAAGTCCAGCAGGTCGGCGATCATGCGCTGGGCGCGTTCGGACGATTGGTCGATATGCCCGAGCAGCTGGTGCTCCTTGGGTGTGCGCTCGCCGCGTCGAAGAAAGTCCGACGCCATGCGGATCGCGGCGAGGGGGTTTTTCAAGTCGTGGCTGACAATCGCCACCATCTGCTCGGCGAACAACGCACGTTGCTGGGCAATGGCATAGGCTTCGCTCAATTCGGCCTGGGCCTGGTGCAGTGCCTGTTCGGCGGCGGTTTTTTCCTGAAGCAACGCTTCGGCAAGCTTGCGTGCGTTGAGCAGCTCGCGCTCGTACTTGTCGCGGTCGGTGGTGCCAAACAGCGCCAGGTCATACACCACGCTCTCGGCCTGCTGGCGTTGGCTGGCATTGAGCAGCACGGTGACTTTGTGCCCGTCACGATGGCGAATGTCGAGCTTCACCTCGTTGACGCTGCCATGCATGCGCAGCATCGGCGCCAGGTGTGTCTGGTAGAAAATCCGCCCGCCCATGGTCAGCAGGTCTTGGAAACGTTGGCCGCGCAACTGGGCCGCGCTGAGCCCGAGCCACTCACCCAAGCGCTGGTTGGCGTGCAGAATCGTGCCGTCTTGCTGGGTCACCGCCAGGGCGCAGGCGGCGTTGTCGAACAGCGACTCAGCCGGCACTGACGCTGGCCCATGGCGCCAGGAACTCATCCATCGCCGCCGCGCACGCCTGGGGCGCACTCATGTGCGGGCAATGGCCGATGTTGTCTACCAGGTGATAGGTGCTGTTGGGCAGCACGGCATGCAGGTATTCGCCGACGGCCACTGGGGCGATCAGGTCGTCGCTCGACTGCAGGATCAGTACCGGCGTGGTCAGACCGATCACATCGTCGCGGTTGTCCGAGAGAAAGGTCACCCGGGCAAATTGCTTGGCGATGTCGGGTTCGGTGCGGCAGAAACTCTCGGTCAGTGCGGTGCTCAGCTCGGGTTGCCCAGGGGCGCCCATGATCACCGGGGCCATGCTGCTGGACCAGCCGAGGTAGTTGCTGTCGAGGGTGTCGAGCAGGTCTTCGATGTCGTCGCGCTTGAAACCGCCGACATAACCCTCGGCGTCGATATAGCGCGGCGATGGGCCAATCATCACGTGCGCCGCGACCCGCCCCGGCGCGAGACGGTCAGCGAGGGTGCCGATCATGGCGCTGACCGAGTGGCCCACCAGAATCACCGGGCCTTCGGCATAGGCGTCGATCAACTCGTCGAGGTCGCGGGCGTAACCTTCCAACGTGCTGTACTTGGCTTTGTCGAAGGCGCCAAGGTCCGACAGGCCGGCGCCGACCAAGTCGTACAGCACTACGCGAAAGCGTTCTAGAAAATGCGGTGCCAGGTAATTCCACATCGCTTGGTTGCAGCCGAAGCCGTGGGAAAACACCAGGGTCGCAGCGCCGCGGCCCATCACATTGACGTTGTTGCGGTGACGTAGATCCATGGCGTTCTCGTAGATGGCTTGTTGCTATACAGCGTGGCGGCAGTTTAGAGAGTCGCAGGGCCTGGGTCACGCGTTTGCGCGTAGATAAGGTAAAGTCGGCGCCTTCAGGAAGAAACTTCAGGTAACAATAGATGATGGTGATTCTGCGGCAATCCGTCATGAGTGTGCTGGTGCTGATGTTTGCCAGTTTGTTGATGACCGCCCAAGCCGACACATCGCCCATTGGCGTTGCGCTCGATCAACGGGTCATAGACCTGACCAATACCCTCGACGCGGGCAGCGTCCTGCGCCTCAAGCAGCAACTGGCCGACCTTGAGCAGCGCAAAGGCGCACAGGTTGCCGTATTGCTGGTGCCCAGCACCGGCGACACCGGCATCGAAGACTACGCCAACCAACTGTTCCGCGCCTGGAAGCTGGGGCGCAAGGACGTCGATGACGGCATCCTGCTGGTGGTGGCCAAGGCTGACCGTACGGTGCGCATTGAAGTGGGCTATGGCCTGGAAGGTACGGTCACCGACCTGCTGGCCCATCGCATCATCGAAGAGCGCATCACCCCGGCGTTTCGTCAGGGCGACTTTGCCGGCGGCGTTCAACAGGGTGTGGACGCCCTGACCGCGCTGGTGGACGGCGGCGACCTGCCCAAAGTGGCCGGGCCTGGGATCAATCCACAAATCATCGCGGTACTGGCGGCGTTTGTCCTGGGCGGCCTCATTGGGGCGCTGCTCGCCGCCGGCAAGGTGCATTGGCGCAAGGCCTTGATCGTCGCCGTGGCGGCCACGTTATTGCTGACGCTGCTGGGCGGTGGTCGGGAATGGCCGATGTTTCTGTTTGTAATACCGCTGACCCTGTTGATTGGCGGAGCCACTTTCGGCGCGTTGTGGCAGCTACGGCCGCTGTTTTACGGCGTGGTCGGGCTGCTGGTCTACAGCGTCGCGCTGGGGGTGGCGGATCGGTATGTGGACGTCAGTTTTGTCCATTGGCTGGCGTGGCCGCTGGCTGTGTTGGCGGTGTTGGGGTTGTATCTGCTGCTGTTGATGATCATGAGGCACACCTGGAGGACCAGCCGCACAGGCTTTGTCGTGCGGCTGCTGGCGGCGGTCGCCGTCTATGGGGTGGCCGGGTGGATGCTGGATGACGGTCGCGACGGTTGGCTGCTGGCGTTTCCTATTGCGTCGTTCGTGGCGCTGATTATTTTCGGCAAGGTCGGCGAGGGCTCGGGATCGGGGTCTGGCGGTGGGTCGGGTTCGAGTTCCAGCAGTTCCAGTTCCAATTCCAGTAGCAGCTCGTCCGGTGGTGGAGGTTCCAGTGGCGGCGGTGGGGCGTCGGGGAGTTGGTAGCCTACGCCGCCAGCCCGGCACTGCGCCTAGTGATCAGTTGAGCCGTCGACGCCTGGTGTGGGCGCAGCTGCCGGGTCTGACTTTTTAGGCCGGCGTATGGCGCTGCTGGCTTGTGTGAGCACGCAATAGGCCGAGTGTTGCGGCCACTCCTTGCGGCTCGTCTTGACCAGGCTCGTGGGGCATAACAACAGTACGTCACCGAAGGAAAACAGGGGGAACGCTGATACCTCGGGCTTGCCGCGCACGGTTTCCACGTTGCCCCAGATAGTCGTGTCGAAATCTTCTGTCGCATAATCCTTCGTCAGCATGTACCGGGCCTCTACCGAGGTCCGGGCCTCCATCATCAATGCCGCCGAATAAACGATCGCAGCGGGGCTGCCGGGCGAAATAGCGATGACCACGCCTGCGGACACGAGCATTATTAACAAGCCAAGGCTGAGGCGTTTGAATAAATCCGCCTTGCTGACGTAGAACACTACGACGGGCAGCAGCGCGATGGTGGCGGCGAACATCGAGATAACCATCAGGCGGCTCAGGGCCTCGGGTGTGTCTTCTCCCGTGTAGGCTTGCAGGATCAGGCTGGCCGGAAACACTGCGCCGATCACGGTTGCGACCAGCAGCAATGCAACCATCAGCATGAACCAGCACCGTAGCGACCAACTGCGAGGGTTGCGAAGGCTCGCCATAGTGGCGCTCGTGTCCACGGCCACCCTGAACGTCGGAATCAGCAGCAGCACAAGCAGTGACCCGGCAAGCCAGATAAGCATCCAGATAAGTTTGCCCCAATCGTCCAAGTCGGGGCCTTTAAAGTTTTGCCAGAGCAGCCCAACGATTCCGACCAGTATGGGTACAAGAAGCACGCCAGTCAGTTTGTGCTGCTGGGACGGAATGTCGTTGAACAACGAAACCGTCAGCCCGAACAGCACAGTGGTCGACAATAGAATCAGCAGGTAAACACTCAGCATTCCCATCACCGCGGCGAGCCACGGGATCAGCGCAGATTTGGCCTCGAGCGCGGCGGCCATCAGATCCGGGCGGCCTATCGAAGTGGCGTAGGTCGACAACGTATAAAACCCCAGCAGCGTGCCGAACCCAGCGAAAACGACGCTCAGTGGTGCCCAATAGGTTGCTACTCGTTTGAGATTTTTCTTCAAGGTTTGTTGAAAGGTCAGGGGGGTTGCATTGAGCACGGTGAGCATCCTTCCTTGGGTCGAACGCGAGTCGACGAGTGTTCGTTGGGTTTTTTCTAATGGCGTGGCTCGAAAAATAGAGGCTAAAGCGTCTGCACCGTCTCATCCCACGCCATGCCACCGTGCTCCGAGGGCGAAGGCTGCACATAGGTGTAGCCCAGGTGGGTGTACAACGGCACATGCTGATCCTTGCACATCAAGTGAATGCTTTGCTTGCCCAGTGCGCGGGGAGCGTCGGTGGGCAGGGCGTTGCGAAAGGAGAGGGCGGGCACGGGTGTTTCCAGGGATATTCAGTGAAAGGGGCATCTTAAAGAAACATTGGGCTGATGGCACCGGAAGGTCATCCGTCGCCTTTTGTAGGAGCGAGCTTGCTCGCGAAAAAGGTCAACGATAACGCGTGCTTTCTGAATGAACGCGGCGCCTATGAGTCTTTCGCGAGCAAGCTCGCTCCTACAAAAGATCTGCGCGGTTTTGACCGAATCGACACGACCAATCGTTAGGCTTGAACCTTGCGAAACCCCATCGCCGACCAAAGCCAGCGACGGGACGAACTAGAAGGTGACCTTCGCACAGGCGCAACCGAGCGTTTGTATCAGACCCCAGCCGCCAACTTGCCCCCCTCCATCCGGCGCTTATACGCACTGTCCCGGCTCGCCAACCAGAAGTACAACGGCGACGTCACCACCAACCCCACCACCCAGGACAGATCCGCGCCGTTGATGTGTTCGGAAATCGGCCCGACGTACAGCGGCGTATTCATGAACGGAATCTGCACCGCAATCCCCACCGCATACGCCAGCAACGCTTGTGGGTTGTACTTGCCGTAGATCCCGCCATCCACGCGAAAGATCGAGGCGATGTCATATTGGCCTTTGTGGATCGCGTAGAAGTCGATCAGGTTGATCGCCGTCCACGGCACCAGGACCACCAGCAGTACCAGCACCATGTCGACGAAGTGGCCGATGAAGTCCTTGGAGGCGAATACCGCCGCAATCGCGCAGGCGGCCAGCACCACCACCGAGATCACCGCGCGGCTTTTCGCCGTAGGGATCCAGCGGTAGGCGAAGGTCTGCACCAGGGTGATGATCGACAGCACCGCGCCGTACAGGTTGAGGGCGTTGTGGCTGATCACGCTGAGCAGGAACAGCACCAGCATCAGCGGGCCGATGGCGCCGGTGGCGAGCTTGACGGCGTCCATGGTGTCCATGCCCACGGGGGTGGCGAGCACGGCGACGGCGCCGAAGATGAAGGCCAGGCTCGACCCCAGTACGGAGCCCAGGTAGGTGGTCCAGAAGGTGGACGCGACGGGTACATCGGCCGGCAGGTAGCGGGAATAATCCGAAACGTACGGCGCAAAGGCGATCTGCCACAGCGCGGCGAGGGAAACGGTGGCCAGCCAACCGGAAATGTTGAAGCTGCCGCGGGTCAGGAAATCCGTGGTCTGCACATGGGTGAAGATGTAGCCGAAGCCCAGCACGATGCCGGCGCCGAGTACCCAGGTACCGATGCGGTTGAGCACATGGATGAAGCGATAGCCGATGATGCCGATGATGCCCGAACCAATGGCGCCGATCACGATGCCGACGGGCACCGGCACCGCATCGACCACGCCATGCAGGGATTTGCCGGCCAGCACGATGTTGGAGGCGAAGAAGCCGATGTACATCACGCCGGCAATCACCACCACCAGCAGCGCGCCGAGGGAGCCGAACTGGGCACGGCTCTGGATCATTTGCGGAATGCCCATTTGCGGGCCCTGGGCCGAGTGCAGCGCCATCAACACACCGCCGACCAGATGGCCGACCAGGATGGCGACGATGCCCCATACCAGGTTGAGGTGGAACAACTGCACCCCCAATGCGCCGGTGACGATCGGCAGCGGCGCGATGTTGCCGCCGAACCACAGGGTGAACAGGTCTCTTACCTTTCCATGGCGATCTTCCGGGGGCACGTATCCAATCGTGTGTTTTTCGATAAGCGGGGCGGAGGATGTTGCAGTGGTAACCATGACGAGCTCCAAGGCAAGGTGAGTACGTGGACGTACTTCGCTGTGCGCAGCAACGGCGGCGCTTTGTTGTTGGAGTGATCATCTGCAATGGGCAGGGGGAGGTAAATTAGTAAGTTTGTTGCTATAGACCTTAAAAAAAGTATCTCGCGGCGGTTTTTGCTCCGGTATGTTGCATGGGCTTGAATCGATGAAAAAAGCCGGTTTTTCTTGCACGTTTTTGGGGCGAAAACCCCCGTTTTCGGAGGCCCCGATGGCTGCCTACAACCTGCGCCAACTCAGATATTTCGTCACCACCGCCGAATGCGGCAGCGTCGCCGAGGCGTCGCGCAAGCTGTATATCGCCCAGCCGTCGGTGTCCACCGCCATCAAGCAGCTGGAAGACAGTTTTGGTGTGCAGTTGTTTATCCGCCATCACGCCCAGGGTGTGTCGCTGACCCCCAGCGGCGCGCGGTTTTATCGCAAGGCGCTGGAGCTGCTGCGGGTGGCCCATGAGTTCGAACAGAACGCCTTGGCCGACAATGATGTGGTGGCCGGGCAGATCGATATCGGCTGCTTTGAAACCGTGGCGCCGTTGTACCTGCCGCGCCTGATCGCCGGGTTCAAGACACGCTGGCCGGGGGTGGAAATCCGCCTGCGTGACGGCGAGCAGCAGGAGCTGGTGCAGGCGCTGACGGCGGGCACCATCGATGTGGCGATGCTGTTCGAGCACGACCTGGGCGGCGCCATCGAGACCACGCCGTTGATGCCGCCGCAGCAACCATACGCGTTGTTGCCGGCCGATCACCGTTTCGCACGGCAGGCCAAGGTGTCGTTGGTCGACCTGGTGCTGGAGCCGATGATTCTGCTGGATGTGCTGCCGAGCCGGACCTACTTCGTGAGCATCTTTGACGAGCGGGGGTTGACGCCGAATATCGTGTTCAGCTCGCCGTCGATCGAGATGGTGCGGGGCATGGTGGGGCGCGGGTTCGGGTTTTCGATCCTGGTGACCAAGCCGTTCAGCGAGTACACCTATGATGGGCAGAAGGTGGTGTGTATTCCGCTGGCGGAAACCGTCACTGGCTCGGGGTTGTCGGCGGTGTGGCTCAAGCGCGCCCCGCTGACCAAGCCGGTGCAACTGTTCGTTGATTACTGTCGCGAAGAGCTGGCGCGATTGCTCGGGTAAACACAGAGCCCAATGTGGGAGGGGGCTTGCTCCCGATAGCGGTGTATCAGCCAGCTCATGTATTGGCTGAACCACTGCTATCGGGAGCAAGCCCCCTCCCACATTTGATTTGTGGTGTATTTCAGATGCGTAGCGAGTCCAGCATCCGCTGTAACAGGGCATCACACTCTGCCAGCTGTTCCACGCTCACAAACTCATCCGGCTTGTGCCCCTGGTCCATGCTGCCAGGCCCGCACACCACCGTGGGAATACCCGCTGCATCAAACAGCCCACCCTCAGTGCCAAACGCCACGGTGCCAAACGCACTGGAGCCGCAAAACGACGCAATCAATTGCGCGGCCTGGCTGTGCTCATCGGTGACCAAACCCGGGTAGGCGGACAACGCGGTGAACCGAATCGAGCTCTGCGTGCTCACGGCCTGCATGCGCGGCAGTACTTGCTGCATGGCGTAGGTGTGCAGTTCGTGCGCCACTTCACCGGGATCCGTCGAGGGCAGGGCGCGTACTTCGAAATCAAACCGGCAGTCGGCGGGCACGATATTCAGTGCCTTGCCGCCGCTGATCACGCCGGTTTGCACGGTGCTGAACGGCGGATCGAAGCGAGGGTCCTGGTGCGCACGCAAGCGTTGGCCAATGCGCCCCAGTTCGCCGATCAACTCGGCGGCATGCTCGATCGCATTCACCCCGGACGGTGCATACGCCGAATGACAGGCCTCGCCATGCACATCGCAGCGCATCGCCAGCTTGCCCTTATGGCCGAGCACCGGTTTGAGCTCGGTCGGCTCGCCAATAATGCACAGCATCGGCTTCACCGGACGTTGCGCCAACACGTCGAGCAGCGAGCGTACCCCGAGGCAGCCGACTTCTTCGTCATACGACAGGGCGATGTGTACCGGCAGGCGCAACCGCGCCTCGACCAACTCCGGCACCAGCGCCAGCACGCAGGCGATATAGCCTTTCATATCGGCGGTGCCACGCCCGTACAGCTTGCCGTCACGCTCGGTCAGTTGAAACGGCGGCAGCGTCCAGGGCTGCCCATCCACCGGCACCACATCGGTATGCCCCGACAACACGATGCCGGGTAATTCCACCGGGCCGATGCTGGCGACCAGGTTAGCCTTGCTGCGCGACGCGTTGTAGATCAGCTCGCTGGCCACGCCGAACCCCTCCAGGTAGTCGCGCACGAACTCGATCAACTGCAGGTTGGACTCGCGGCTGGTGGTATCGAACCCCACCAGCGTCTGCAGCAACTCGCGGCTGCGGCTCATCGCTCGTCTCCGGCCACGCCATAGCCTGGGGAGCGATCCGGGGCGAGGGCGCGGTCGATGTAGTCCTGCACTTGCGGACGGTAGGCGTCCCACAGTGTTTGCAATTGACTGATGGGGGCTTCATCGGCCCAGTCCACGCGCAGGTTGATGATCGGCCAAGTCAGCTCACCCACCACCACCAGCGCGGCGGAATGCACCGGGCCGGCTTCGCCACCGGCGCCGATGGCGGCATGCATTGCCGCGAGCAAGCGGTCCGCCAACTGGCCTTCGCCGTGTTCGAATGCGCTGACCATCGCCTCGATCACCCCTCGGTCGGCGAGCATATTCCCCGCCGCCACGCATTGCTCGCCCGACACGGCATTGTGGGTGCCCAGGGTTTCGCTGCCGCTGAAATGCACGCTGCGGCCCAGGTGATCAATTGCGGTCAGCTGGCGGTATTGGCTGTAGCCGTTGCGCGTCAGGGCTGTGTCGACGGCGTCCGCCGGCGTGAGGCCTTGCTCCAGGCAGTCGAGCACTTCCGGGCCAAGAGCCGGCAGCGTGATGTTCTGGGTGGCGACCGCACCTACACCCGGCCGCAGCCATGGGCAACGCGCGCCCACGGCGATGCTCGAGGAGCTGATGGCGATGCCCAGCTGGCCGGTCTCCGCGCAGCGACCCACGATTGAAAAGGTCATGGCTAGTCTCCTTACTCTGGAATAACCGCGATCACATCGATTTCCATCAGCCACTGCGGCTGGCCCAGCGCCGAAACTACCAGCCCGGTGGAGATCGGGAACACGCCCTTGAGCCACTTGCCGACTTCCTGATACACCGGTTCGCGGTAGCGCGGGTCGATCAGGTAGGTGGTGGTCTTGACGATATGCGACAGATCGGAGCCCGCTTCCTCAAGCAGTTGCTTGACGTTGCGCATGGCTTGTTCGGCCTGGGCACGTGGGTCGCCCAGGCCGATCAGGTTGCCGTCGAAATCGGTGCCCACCTGGCCGCGCACATACACGGTATTACCGGCACGTACGGCCTGGCACAGGTCGTTGTCCAGGCTTTGGTTGGGGTAAGTTTCTTTGGTGTTGAACATGCGGATGCGAGTATGCGTAGGCATCGAAAAAAACTCCGGCAAAAGGGATCAGGCGCTGACAGGGGAGGGGCGAGCCAGCGGGGCGGCTTCGCGGTACTCAAGGTATTGACGCTGAATGGCGATATGGTCGGCCACGTACTTGGCGTCGTGCCATACGCCCCAGATAAACGACGAGCCACGACGCGACTGCCACGGCAGCCCCAGGAAATAAATCCCGACTTCGCTGGCTACGCCGCGCTGGTGCCGGGGCTTGCCGGCTGCGTCGAATGCGTCGACCTTGAGCCAGCTGTAGTCCACGGCAAACCCGGTGGCCCAGATGATCGAAGTGATACCGGCCTGGGCCAGGTCAAGTTCCAGGATCGGATGCTTTATGCAATCGGCATCCGGGAATACGCGGCGGGCTTCAGGCTCAAGCGGCAGGTCGAGGCCGTTGCGCTCGATGTAGGCATCGGCCGCATCCAGCAGGGCCAGGTAGTTCTCATCGCCACGGGCCAGATTCTCTACCAGGTTCGGTTGGAATGTGGCGACGCTGCCATTAAACGCTTGGGTGAGGCCGACCAGGGTCATGCCTTGCTGGGCCAGTTCCCGAAAGTCGATGGTCTTGCCGCCGTGGGCGCCGCTCACCGCGATGGTCACGTGCTCGCGGCCGGGTTTCATCGCGGCCTGGTCCCACTCGCCCAGCACTCCCAGCCACCAGCAGAAATCCCGGTTGCGATAAGCCCGAGGCGGCCGGTCATGGGCGCCGACCGACAGGTACACCTGACGACCGGAGCGTTGCAGTTCATCGGCGATTTGTACGCCGGAAGAGCCCGCACCCACCACCAGCACGGCGCCCGCCGGCAGTTGCGCCGGGTTGCGATAATCGGCGGAATGCAGCTGATGCAGCGCGGTATCTGTCGGCGCAATCGCAGGAATCACCGGCTTCTGAAACGGCCCGGTGGCGGCCACCACACGGTTGGCTTCGATCACGCCTTGGCTGGTGTGTACGGTAAAGCCTGGACGGCCTTGATTGCGCACCACCGACGTCACCTCCACGCCCGTACGAATCGGCGCATTGAACTTGCGCGCATAGGCTTCAAAGTAATCCGCCACGCGCTCCTTCGGCGCAAAGCCATCGGGGGCCACATCATCGAATTCCAGGCCGGGAAAACGGTCATGCCAGGCCGGCCCGTTGGCCACCAGTGAATCCCAGCGCCCGGTGCGCCAGCGCTCGGCGATACGACTGCGCTCCAGCACCAGGTGCGGCACGCCGTGCTTGCTCAAATGCTCGCTCATGGCCACACCGGCCTGGCCGGCGCCGACCACCAGGGTGTCGGTTTTTGTTATTGATTCAGTCATGTGTCTGTCCTTGCGTCATGCAGTTGGATTCAACGTGGGCATGACTTCAAGGCTAGGGGGAGGGTGGTTTTTAATAAAATATTATTAAGCTTGGGAGTGAGCATAAATATCGGATGCAGCGGGTCTTGAGATAGCCTTCGGTGGAGGAGGTAGGGCGATTAATACAAACGGTTAAGGGTGGATTTTTTAAAGTCATGGAGAGAGTGAGTGCTGTGCTAGAGATAAAACGAGCCACACCAGACGACGCTGACAGGGCGTTTGAGATTCGTCGCGAGGCCATTCGCAGTCAGTGCATTGGCGCCTACAGCGCTGAGCAAATGGCACTCTGGACCCGAGGTCGCGCAAGCGACGGTTACAGCACATTGATGGAAAAATTGTTCTACATGGGTTGGGTGAACGGTGAAGCCGTCGTCACGGGCATGCTTGACCTGGCCAACAATGAACTCGGGGCGTTGTTCGTAAGGTCCGCATTCACCGGGCGCGGGTATGGCAAGGCAATGCTTGACCACCTGGAAGACGTTGCGCGGCAGCGGGCGGTTGCAGAGGTGGTGCTTGACTCGACGTTGAACGCGGTGAGCTTTTATAGAGCGTGCGGGTATGTGGGGCATGAGCAGGCGGTGTATCGCTCGCCAGCGGGACTGGTGCTGGCGTGTGTGCCGATGGTGAAAAAGCTTGCGCAGAATTCCGGTGCGGCGGGCGACCAAAGCGAGTGCCTGGTTACGTAATCATCTGCTCGGCCGATCATCATATGGCCCTGATCGTTCCCATGCTCTGCGTGGGAATGCCTTCCGGGACGCTCCGCGTCCTGCCAGCCACTGCGCTCAGGTGACGCAGAGCGTCATGTGCTGCATTCCCACGCGGGAGCGGGGGAACGATCTTTGAAATCAGTGCGCAATCGCTCAATCACCTGCTCCACCCCGGGCCCTTGAATCAGCGGCGGTGTGAGGCTCTCGCCAAATTCCCGCCATACAAACAGCGTCAGTTCAGCCCCATCGGTCAGGGTTTTGGCTTGTGCTTGCGAGCCGAAATTGTGCAGCGTGCGATAGCGCTCGTCCTGCCAGAACGCTTGCTCTACCCAGTCATAGACGGGGATGAAATGAAAGTGCAGCGCAAATCCCGGCGTATGCCCGTAGCGGCTTATGTAGAGCCACTTGGGCTGCAGCTGCGTTTCCATTATCCGTTGGGTTCGGGCAAGCAGACCGCCCAGTTCCGCCAGTGCGGCGTCGGGCATTTCAGCCAGGGAGGCAATCGGTGCCTTGGCGCCCAGCATCAGGTAGCCCGGCAGTTTTGAAGATTGATGATGGTTGAGCAGCCAGTGTTCGGTCTGGTGCAGGATGAAGGCGGGGTCGATTGGCATGGGCGCGCGTCCATGTGAACTGGAGCGCCAGGATAACAAGGATCCCCGAAATGGGCGTGGTTTCGAATCTGTGGGAGCTTGGCCATCGACGGCTATGTAACTGATACGCCGCAATCCAAATGTGGGAGGCTTGCCCCCGATGAGGAAGTATCAGTCGCTCCATCTGTGACTGACCCACCGCCATCGAGGGCAAGTCGAATCGTCGCACCGCCCCTCCCACATTTCTGACCGGGTTCGAGCCTCAATGCATTTTGCTGTGGTCCATCTGGCTATGGTCCATCCCGTCAACTCCCCGCGCAGCAGCCTTCACTTCAATGCTTTGCTCAGCGCCCTTGGCATCTTTTACCGTAAGGGTCAGCGACACCTGGTCGCCTTCCTTGATCTGGCCGGTCAGGCCCATCAGCATCACGTGGTAGCCATTCGGGTCGAGCGTGACGGCTTTGCCGGCGGGCAGGGCCACCGAGTCCACCGGGCCCATGCGCATCACGTCGTCCTTCATGCTCATTTCATGGATCTGCACGTCCTTGGCCACGGGCGATGCCACGCGCAGCAACTGGCTGTCGCTGTCGGCGGTGACGGTCATGAACGCGCCGCTGGAGGGCTGGCCCGGCACGGTGGCGCGGACCCAGGCGTCGGTCACTTGCACCTGGGCGCTGGCGTGGGCGGCGAGGCCGAGCAGGGTGAGGCCGAGGGTGAGACGCTTGAGGTGTTGAACGGCAGTCATTAGCAGACCTCCATGACGGTGAGCAGGTCTTCTGCGCACTCTTTAGCAGTAAGGGACGCCTGCAAGCCAAGGCGCAGGTTGCCACGGGTGTCGAACACGAAGCTGGTGGCGGTGTGGGACAGGGTGTAGGTGTCGCCGGCGGGGATCTTTTCATAAAAGATCCCGAACTCCTTGGCGGCCACGGCGATTTCCTGCGGGGTGCCGTAGAGGGCTTCGAAACTGGGATCGAAGGCCTTGACGTATTTGTCGAGAATCTCGGGGGTGTCGCGCTCGGGGTCCAGGGTGATGAACACCACCTGCATGATTTCACCGTCGCGGCCCATCAGCTTCTTGGCCTGGGCGGCGCGTGCCAGGGTGGTCGGGCAGACCGCCGGGCATTGGGTAAAACCGAAGAACACCACGGGCATCAGGCCACGGTACGAGCTGAGGGTGACGGTTTCGCCGTCGGTGTTCTTGAGCTTGAAGGTGCGCCCCATGATCTTGTCACTGAGGTCTTTGCCGTACTTGAAATTCAGCTTGGGGCTGTAGTCACAGCCGCCCAGCAGGCTGCCCAGGCCTAACAGGCCCATGCCGGTCAGCACTTTGCGGCGGGTGAATAACGTACTCATCAACTGTGCGTCCTGTGAAACGCCTGAATGGCTGTGCAGCGGCCCACCCGGCTTTGAAAAGGAGTAGCGAGAAGGGTGCAGAGTCTACCAACCTTGGCCACCCCGCGTAATCTGCGACGTTCTGCCACAGGGCAGCATTGCGCTGCGTCCTTTTGCGGGTTCGGTGGTAGCGTCGGCGCATGAAAAGGGACGTCTCGGTGTCCGCTAAAGGGTTGGCTGACCGGTCTTCCAGTAACATCCCGAACTACTTTGCCTGCCCGATGTGCAGCGCCGTCACTGTCGTGATCATATTGATGATTTTTTCATTTGCGATGCAACGCGACAGGGCCTGTGAGCAGGCCTGTCGCTACCGCAAATCAGGGAAGGGCTTGAAAACAGGGCATCACGCGGCCAATGGCTTACTCGCCAAAGACTTCTTGTAAGTTGCTTTCATCGCTTCCATTTGCGCGCCCAGCTCGTCCAGCTTTGCCTTGCCCAGCAGTTTCTTGGCCTGGGGAAACATCTCGGTTTCTTCCTCTTCGATATGGTGTTCCAGCAGCTCCTTGACCACTTTGACGCGACCGGAAAACTCGGTGGAAGACGGATCGGTCTGCTTCAGGTCAGGCAGCACCAGTGAATCGACAGTGCGGTGCTCCTCCTTGGCTTCGTGGTACATGATGTCCTGTTCCTTACCGCCGGCTTCCCTGAAAGCCGGGTAGAGGATTTCCTCTTCCAGCTTGGTATGCACGGTAATTTCCATCTCCAGCTTGGCCAGCAACTCGGTGCGTTTTTTCACCCCGCGCTCGGTGGATTCGCTCAGTTGGGTCAGCAGGGTCTTGACGCGTTCATGGTCGGCTTTGAGAAGGTCGATGGCATTCATGTGGAACCTCACGGATAGTCGTCGGGCATGTCGAAACGCACGCCTCGTGAGTCAGAAAATTGCATTACGCGTACCAACTTTCACGTAAAAAAATTGTTTTAAGAATCATATAGATAGAGTCAAGCTAGCGTTTCGCTGTCGTGCAGCTTGCATGATCAGGCGTTGCCGGGATTGCACAACGCACATTTACCGCGTTGGCCCAGGTTTCAGTTGAAAAAATCCAATGGAACCCTTGGCGCTTCTGCTTGACCTAAGCCTTAGACATCAGGAGGTGAAGCATGGAAATAAACTATATCTGGATCGTACTGGCGGTGATTCTGCTGCTGTTGGAACTGTGGGCGATCAATATCGTATTGCGCAGCACTGGGGGCTGGGAAACCAAGGGCTTGTGGGTGGTGGTGCTGGTCTTCGTACCGCTGCTGGGGCTGATTGCCTGGGCGATGTTCGGGCCTAAGCGTGAGATGGCGCAAGAGCGCAAAAACTAACAGCATTCAGCGATAAAAAAACAGGCGCCCCATGGGGCGCCTGTTTTGGTTGCGGCCTAAAGATCAGCCCGCGACTGCTTTGGCAATCGCTTCATTGAACGCCGGCAGATCGTCCGGCGTGCGCGAAGTGATCAAGGTCCAGCCATTGGCTTTGCATTCCTGCACCTGGGCATCGACCACGCCAGCGGCACCGGCGTTTTCCAGGTCGATACGCACGCTTTTATACGCGGTGAGGGTCTTGCCTTTGACCACGCCGGCGTCGATCAACGCCCACGGGCCGTGGCAGATCGCCGCGATGGTCTTGCCGGCCTGGGCGAACTCATTGATCAAGCGCAGCGCGGCTGCGTCCTGGCGCAGGGTGTCGGCATTCACGGTGCCGCCGGGAATGACCAGCGCATCGAAGTTGCCGCCGACCACGTCCGACAGTTGCACGTCGGATTCCACGGTCTGGTCTTTTTCCGTATCGCCGACAAAGGTCTGGGTGGTGCCGCCTTTGCTGGACGCGTGCGTTACCGTCGCGCCGTAGCTACGCAGGGTTTGCAAGGGCTTGAGCAGTTCGTCACGCTCGATGCCGGTGTTGGAGGTGATGACGAGGATGTGCTTGCCGTTGAGTTGCGAACTCATGGTCGAGTGTCTCCTTGGGTCATGGAAGGATTAATGGGCGTGTTTGGCTTGCAGCTCCTTGGCCATTTTCAGGTGTGCTTCCAGGGTTGGCAGAGTCTTGGTAGCGAAGGCCTTCAACTCGGCGTTGTCCGAGGACTCGGCTTCCTTCTTGAACAGGTCGACGGTTTTTTGATGGGCGTCGACCTGGTTGTTGGCGTACGCCTTGTCGAACGATTCATCGCGCATTTCCAGGATGGCTTTCTTCGCCTTGTCGGTCAGAGCAGCATCATCCGGTACTTCGATGTCGAGTTTTTTCGCCAGGGCCATCAGTTCCTGATTGGCCTTGGTATGGTCAGTAATCATGTGTTGGGCAAAAGTTTTCACGTCTGCCGAGCTGCTTTTTTCCAGGGCCAGCTTGCCGGCTTCCACTTCGGTGATACCACCCTCGGCGGCATTGTCGACAAAGTCGTTGGACGTGGCGGCCATCGCGGTGGAAATCGAGCCCGCAACCAGCGCGAATGTCAGGCCCATTTGTTTCATCAGTCGAGTCGTCATGGTGTCTCTCCTTGGGAAATGGCGTGATGCCGTTACGTCATGCTGTTACATCAGTGTTGAGCCACGCCCTGCGCAAAAGGTTTAAATTTTTTTTGCGTGAATTGACCCAGCGGCCAAGCGGGCAATTTCCTTGAACTAATCCAAATTCCCAAGGTTCTGCTGCATAGGGCCGCCGCTGTGGGTGGCCTGTCATTGCCAGGAGATAGCACTGTGACCGATCACACGCCCGCCGATAAAACCCCCGCACCCATCAGTTCCGAAGACGCGCAAAAAGGCCATGCCGACAGCGCCAAGGGGCAGACCCTGGAGCGTCCGAATCCCAAGACCGAAACCATCGACAAGGTCGTGACGCCAACCTCGATCAAGGACATCGAACGCCAGACGGATGCGATCAACGAGAAGCTCAGCAAGGGGCAGTGAGCATGGCCCGTTCCATCAGCGCGGCTGAGTTGGGCATCGCGCTCAAGCCTGACGATGACATCAGCCTGTTCAAGTGGTTTATCGCCAGTTTCCTGATGGGCAAGCGCATTCAGGCGCCCATTGCCGCGCAAGCCTACAAGGTGATCGTTGAAGAGGAGGGCCGCGACACCCCGCGCAAATTGCAGCACTGCACGGCGCGGGAGCTGGTCGCGATGTTGGGGCGTGCGCATTACGTGCGCTACGACGAAACCACGGCGCAACGCCTGTTGGACCTGAGTGCGAAGCTCAACGCCGAGTACGGCGGCAAGATCACCCACATGCGTGAGGCCAGCGATAACCGCCAGGCGTTCGAAAAACGCCTGGGTGAGTTCGAGGGTGTCGGCCCCAAGACCATCGAGATTTTCATGCGCGATGCCGCCACGGTGTTGTTTTGACAGCACCTCTGTATGTGGGCTGCGCCGGCTGGAGCTTGCCCCGCGAGCATTGGCCGGCCTTCGCAGAGCAAGGCACGCATTTACAACGCTATGCCTCGCGTTTCAATGCGGTGGAAATCAACAGTTCGTTTTATCGACCTCACCTGGCAAAAACCTATGAGCGTTGGCGTGAGTCGGTGCCTGCGGGTTTCCGTTTTTCCGTCAAGGTGCCCAAGCGGATCACCCACGAACTGCGCTTGCAGCAGTGCGGTACCGCCTTGGACGAGTTTCTCGCGCAATGCCTGCAACTGGACGAGAAGCTGGGTTGCCTGTTAGTGCAGCTGCCGCCGTCCCTGAGGTATGAGCCGTTGGTTGCCGACGCTTTTTTCGAGGCGCTGCGCCAACGGTTTGCCGGTACCGTGGTGCTGGAACCGCGCCATTCCAGTTGGCTCGCGGCCGGAACTTTGTTGCAGTCGCTCGAAATCGGTTGGGTCAGCGCCGACCCTGCGGTGATCGCTGCCGGTGATGCCTGGCACGGCGTGCGTTATTGGCGTTTGCACGGCTCGCCGCGGATTTATCACAGCGCCTATGGGCACGAGCGGGTGCAGGCGTATGCGCGGTTGCTGCGCCAGTCGATTGAAGAGGGCATTCCCACCTGGTGCATTTTCGACAATACCGCCAGCGGCCATGCGGTCGCCGATGCCCTCGACCTGCTCGACGTCTACCCGCACCTCGACGCTCGGCAAGGCTTATAAACGCAACGGCTGGTTAGCTGGGCGAGGGCCGGGTACTCTTTGTTTTCAGTTCAGGGAGAGGTGACCCGATGTCGTTGATCACAACCATCGAAGACTTACGCAAGCTTGCGCAAAAACGTGTCCCGCGGATGTTCTACGACTACGCCGATTCCGGCTCCTGGACTGAGAGCACTTACCGAGCCAATGAAAGCGACTTTGCCCGGATCAAGTTCCGTCAACGCGTGGCACGCAATATCGATGAGCGTTCGATTCGCGCCAGCATGATCGGCCAGGACATGGCCATGCCGGTAGCGCTGGCACCCACCGGCCTGGCGGGCATGCAGCGCGCCGATGGCGAAATTCTCACCGCCCGCGCCGCTGCGGCGTTTGGCCTGCGCTATACCTTGTCGACCATGAGCATCTGTTCGCTGGAAGACATTGCCGAGCACGTCGGCCAGCCCTTCTGGTTCCAGTTGTATGTGATGCGCGACCGTGGGTTTATCGAGCGTTTGATCGAGCGGGCCAAGGCGGCTGGTGTTGATGCGTTGGTGTTGACGCTGGACCTGCAGATCCTCGGGCAGCGCCACAAGGACCTGATCAACGGCTTGTCCGCGCCGCCCAGGCTGACCCTGCCGAACACCCTCAACATGATGACCAAGCCGCGTTGGGTGATGGGCATGCTGGGCACCCAGCGACGGGGCTTCGGCAATATCGTCGGGCATGTGACGGGGGTGGCCGATATGAGTTCGCTGTCGGCGTGGACCGCCCAGCAGTTCGACCCGCGCCTGAGCTGGGACGATGTGGAGTGGATCAAGAAGTGCTGGGGCGGCAAGCTGATCATCAAGGGCATCCTCGATGTGGAGGACGCGCGCCTGGCGGCCAATACCGGCGCCGATGCGTTGGTGGTCAGCAACCACGGCGGCCGCCAGCTGGATGGCGCGCCGTCGAGCATCAGCCAGCTGCCGGCGATTGTCGAGGCGGTGGGCAGTCGGATTGAGGTGTGGCTCGACGGTGGTATCCGCTCTGGTCAGGATGTACTCAAGGCCATGGCACTGGGCGCCAAGGGCACCATGATCGGGCGCCCGCACCTGTATGGCTTGGGGGCGATGGGCGAAGCGGGCGTGACAAAAGCGCTCGAGATCATCGCCCGTGAGTTGGATGTTTCGATGGCACTGTGTGGCTATAACGATATACGCGAGGTGAATCGCGAGATCTTGCTGCCTGGCACGTTTCCTGACGGCGCGTGATGCGCAAAAAAAACCTGAAAAAGTAAAAAGAGTTGTCCACGAAAACCGTGGGTATCTCTGTGGATAACTTTGCAAGGGCCCGGCAGCGTTGGCGATTTAACCTGCGATCAATATTTGATCAACTTTCAACGGGGGCCAATATGGCCAGGGTTTGCGCTTGACAGGCCTGAGCGAACCCAGTGCCGAAAAGCGCATTTATGAGTCGCCCACGCGGCCTGTGGAGTGCGTGACCAGCGGTGAGGGCATGCTCGTTTGCATCAGTTTGTGCAGTGCCTGACCATAATCGCGCCCGGCCAGGCTCATGCTGTTGTTATGACTGGCACCCGGCACCAGTAACAGCCGCTTGGGCTCCTGGGCGGCTTCAAATAATTGCTGGCTGAAACGCGGTGGCACGTAGCGGTCATCGAGGCCATGCACCACCAATAAGGGCATATGGATATCGGCCATCTTGTCGATGGAATCGAATTTCTGCGAGAGCAACCAGCGTACCGGCAACGAGGTATTGGCAACCGCCGTGGCAACATCTCCCAGGGAAGTGAACGTGGATTCGATCACCAGCCCGCGCACCGGCAGCGGTACCTGTTTGCTCAGCTCTGCGGCGAGGTCGATGGCCACTGCGCCACCCAGGGAATGCCCGTAGAGCAGGCGTTTGCCGGGGTCGGGTTGCAAGGTCTGGAAGCGCTCCCAGGCGATGCGTGCGTCTTCATACACCGTGGTTTCCGAAGGCAGGTCGCCCTGGCTTTTGCCAAAACCGCGATAGTCGATGGCCAACACCGAAAAGCCCATGGCGTGCAATTGTTCGATGCGAAACAGCTGGCCGGTGAGGTTCCAGCGCACGCCGTGCAGGTAGAGGATGGCGGGCGCATCTTTCTGCGCGGCCGGGTACCACCAGCCATGAATATTCTGGCCGGCCTTGAAGGCGGCGGGCTTGATATCGAACTCCTGGACGGCGTTGGGCAGCCCGGTGTACCAGCCTGCGGTGCCCGGCTCGATGCGAAACACCAGCTCGCGCTCCTTGTGTTGCAGCACGGCGCAGCCCACCGGCAGGCCGACGATCAACACGGCCATGCACAGCAGCGCCAGCCAGCGCAGGCCCCGACGGGGCATAGAACGAGATGACATGAAGGTTCCATTACAAAGGGCGAAGCACGGGTTGTACCAGATGGCCCGGCTGGGGGAGAAATTAATGCGACGGCCGTGACCCAGGATTGCTTGCAAAGTGTTGCAGCGATGCAGCGGGGCGACCGGCTTGACGCTGCATGGCCTGCACGCGATGCTCCGCTTCTTTGAGCAAAGGCCCGACCATGGACAACAGCCCCGTGCGCATCACCGCCGAAGAAACCCTTTCGGACAACTGGTACCTCCTGAAGAAATACAGCTTCGAGCTGCGCCGCCGTGACGGCAGTTGGCAAGCCCAGACCCGCGAGGTGTACGACCGGGGCAACGGTGCGACCATCCTGTTGTACAACCGCGAGCAGCGCACGGTGCTGCTGATCCGCCAGTTCCGCATGCCCACGTTTGTCAACGATTACGCCGGCTACCTGATCGAAGCGGCGGCCGGGTTGCTTGACAACGCCAGCCCCGAAGAGCGCATCCGCCTGGAGGCCGAGGAAGAGACCGGCTACCGCGTGGGACATGTCGAAAAAGTCTATGCGGCGTTCATGAGCCCGGGGTCGGTGACCGAGCGGATTCACTTTTTTATCGGTGAATACCAGCCGGGCGACCGGGTTGGCGCCGGCGGCGGCCTGGCGGAGGAGGGCGAGGATATCGAAGTGCTGGAGCTCGGGTTCGAGCAGGCGCTGGGGATGGTAGCCAGTGGGGAAATCGTGGATGGCAAGACCATCATGCTGCTGCAGCATTTGGAACTGCGCATGTTGAAAGAGCGGTGGTAGCTCGATCGAGCATGAAGATCAAAAGGTGGGAGGGGGCTTGCTCCCGATGGAGGTGTGCCAGTTACCAATAAGTTGACTGATACGCTGTCATCCGGGCATAGGTATCTACACAACTTTGTAGCAGCCTAGGGTAACCACGATGCGAAGCGAGTCGCTCTTGATCTTGCTTTTGATCTAGGCGCCCCGTTAAACCACGCTGGCCGCAATTCGATATTGATTTGGGGGGTAAACCGGCAGGGATGCCGGTTTAGCCGCCCCGCGCCATGGATGGCGCGTGGCGGCGGCCCCCCAAATCAATGTCGGATTACGGGCACACCGAGCCTAGGCGAGGTGCCGAGTGGTGGGGCAAGAGCGTTTTGCTTACTTTTGCGCTTTTCAAAAGTGAGACGCCGTAAGGGCGGAACCCTAAGCCGCCGTTACCGCAGCAACGGATATGTACTCGCCTTGATCCAACATCCTGGTCGGCTGTCAGGCCGCCATCGGGGGCAAGCCCCCTCCCACATTTGACCGAGGCGTATCGCCGACTGACGGCTATTGTCAGAAATTTCCCACAAGAGTACAAATGTACTCCATGACGACCCTGACCCCCCGCCGTACCGCCATCCTGACCTTCATCCGCGAGCGCATCGCGCAGCAAGGTCAGCCCCCGAGCCTCGCCGAGATCGCCGAGGCGTTCGGCTTTGCCTCGCGCAGCGTCGCCCGCAAGCATGTGGTGGCCCTGACCGAAGCCGGTTTTATCGAGGTCAACCCCAACCAGGCCCGGGGGATTCGCCTGCTCAACCAACCGCCGCGCCCGGAATGGCTGGACATCCCGGTGCTCGGTCGTGTAGCCGCAGGCTTGCCCATCGGCGCGGATGCCGAAGTGCACAATCGCCTGCAACTCGACCCCGCCACCTTCGCCAAGACCCCGGACTACCTGCTGCGCGTGCAGGGCGATTCGATGATTGAAGACGGCATTCTCGATGGTGACCTGGTGGGCGTGCGGCGCAGTGCCGAGGCCTTGAACGGGCAAATTGTGGTGGCGCGCCTGGACGGTGAAGTCACCATCAAGCGTTTCGAGCGCCATGGCGACAAGGTGCGCCTGTTGCCGCGCAACCCGGCGTATCAACCCATCGTGGTCGGGGCCGATCAAGACCTGGCCATCGAAGGGGTGTTCTGCGGCCTGGTGAGGCAAGGCTGATGGGCGCCGTGGTTGCCCTGGACTCGCTGTTCAATGGTGGGCGAGTCTGGAAGGGCCGGCCCGCCGCGCCACCGGCCAGTGTGCATCCCACCGGGCTTGCGGCGCTGGATGCGGTGCTGCCCAGCGGCGGCTGGCCGGAGGCGGCCTTGAGTGAAATCCTGATGGCCAAGGACGGTGTGGGCGAACTGCAACTGGTGCTGCCAACCCTGGCGCGCTTGTCGGCGATGGGCGAACGTATTGTGCTGGTGGCACCGCCCTATACGCCGTATCCCCATGCCTGGCAGAACGCCGGGGTGGATGTGCGTCAGCTCGCGGTGATCCAGGCCCAGGAGCGCGACGCGCTGTGGGCGGTGGAGCAATGCCTGCGCTCCGGTAGTTGTGGTGCGGTGTTGTGTTGGCCGCGCAAGGCCGATGACCGTGCCTTGCGCCGTTTGCAGGTGGCTGCGGAAACCGGGCAAACCCTGGCGTTTGCCTGGCGCACCTTGAGTGACGCGATCAACCCATCGCCGGCCGCCTTGCGCCTGGCGGTCGAGGCAAGGCCTGCGCAAGTGCGTGTGCTCAAATGCCGTGGCGGCCTGGCCCATCCGGCGCCGATTGCCCTGGCGGGGCATTGAGGTTGCCATGCGCTGGGTCTGTATTGTCTTCCCGCAATTGGCGCTGGACGGGGTACTGCGTGCCCATCCCGAGCCCGACCAACCGCTGGCACTGCTGGCCGGTACGCCGCAGCGGCGCGTGCTGCAAACCGTCAATGCCGCCGCCCGCGCCCTGGGGTTGCGCCCCGGCCAGTCGCTGACGGCGGCGCATGCGCTGACCAAGACCTTCGCCTGTGCCGAGTACGATCCGCTGGAAATCGAGCGCTGGCAGCAGTTTCTCGCCGCCTGGGCCTACCGCTTCAGTTCCCAGGTCAGCGTGTATTACCCACGCGCCTTGCTGTTCGAGATCGAGTCGAGCCTGGGCCTGTTCGGGCCCTGGCCGCAGTTCGAGGCGCGTTTGCGCAAAGAGTTGACCGAGCTGGGCTTTCGTCACCGCATCGTTGCCGCGCCCAACCCGGCGGCGGCACGGGTGTTGGCCAACCGTTACGATGGCCTGGCGGTGGCCGACGACAGCGCCTTGATGCAGGCCCTGGCGCCGTTGCCGATCGACCGCGCCGGGATTGAACCGCAGGCCGCCACCGCGTTGTCGCGCATGGGCCTGCGCACCTTGGCCCACGTGCAGGCGCTGCCTCGGCATACCCTGGCGCGGCGCTTTGACGCCAGCCTGCTCAAGCACCTCGACGCCCTGAGCGGGCAGCGGCCGTTGGCCCTGGGGTTCTATCAGCCGCCGGACCAGTTCGATGTACGCATCGAGTTGAATTTCGATGTGCAATCCCACCAGGCACTGCTGTTTCCCTTGCGCCGTCTGACCGCCGACCTGGCCGCCTTCCTGTGCGGGCGAGACAGCGGCGTGCAGCGTTTCGACCTGCACTTGGAACATGCCCAGGCAGCGGACAGTGTGATCAAGGTCGGCCTGCTGAGCGCCGAGCGCGAGCCTTCGATGCTGTTCGAACTGGCCCGGGGGCGATTGGAGCAGGTGCAAGTCACTGCACCGGTGCGCGGGTTTCGCCTGGTGGCCCAGGACTTGCCGGTATTCGTGCCGCAGCGCCAGGACCTGTTCGACGACCGCCCGCAACAGTCCCTGCCCTGGGAGCAATTGCGCGAACGCCTGCGCGCGCGCCTGGGCGATGAGGCGGTGCAGGGCCTGCGTTTTCACGCCGACCATCGCCCTGAATGCGCCTGGCAAGCCGCCGTCGACAATCACCCATGCCCGAGCTTGAACAAGGTCCGGCGCCCTGGCTGGTTGTTGAATCAACCGACCTTGCTGGCCGAGCAGGGCGTACAGATCCTGATGGGCCCGGAACGCATCGAATCCGGCTGGTGGGATGGCGCCGATATCCGCCGCGACTATTACCTCATCCAGACCCGCGCCGGCCAGCAAGGCTGGGCCTACCGCACGGTGGGGCAACAGGATGGCCTGTGGCTGCAAGGCTGGTTTGCATGAAAACCTATAAGTCGCCACCCTCTGTAGGAGCGAGCTTGCTCGCGAAGGCGGTTAACGATAACGCGGGGCACCAGAATGAATGCGGTGCCCTTGGGTTTTTCGCGAGCAAGCTCGCTCCTACAGGGGCGGGGCAAGCATGAAGTACGCCGAGCTGCATTGCCTGTCCAACTTCAGCTTCCAGCGCGGTGCATCCAGTGCGCTGGAACTCTTCGAGCGGGCTAAACGCCAAGGCTACAGCGCCCTGGCGATCACCGACGAATGCACCCTGTCAGGCATCGTGCGTGCCTGGCAGGCGGCGAAAGCGCTGGAATTGCCGCTGATTATCGGCAGCGAAGTGCGCATCGAGAACGGGCCGAAACTGGTGCTGCTGGTGGAAAACCTGAGCGGTTACCAGCACCTGTGCCGATTGATCACCCTGGCCCGCCGCCGCGCCGAAAAAGGCAGCTATCGCCTGCTGCAGGAAGACTTCGAGCAACCGCTGCCCGGCCTGCTGGCGTTGTGGGTGGCGCAAGACAGTGACACCCAGGCCAGCATCCAGTGGCTGCGCCGTACCTTCGCCGAGCGCCTGTGGCTGGCGGTGCACTTGCACTGCGGGCAGGACGATGCACGGCATCTGGAGCAACGCCTGCAGCTGGCGGCCAGCCTGAAAATCCCGGCCGTCGCCTGCGGTGATGTGCACATGCATGCGCGCGGGCGTCGCGCCCTGCAAGACACCATGACCGCCATCCGCCATCACGTACCGGTGGCCGAAGCCGGCCTGCATCTGCATCCCAATGGCGAGCGGCACCTGCGCAGTCTCGACGCCCTGGCCGCGCTGTACCCGCAAGCCTTGCTCGATGAAACCCTCGCCATCGCGCGGCGCTGCAGCTTCGACCTCGGCCAGTTGCGTTACCACTATCCACGCGAACTGGTGCCCGCTGGCCATGACGCCGAATCCTGGCTGCGCACCCTCACCAAGGAAGGCATCGCCCAGCGCTGGCCCGACGGCATCGATGCCAAGACCCTTAAGCAGATCAACACCGAGCTGGAGCTGATCAGCGAGTTGGGCTACGAAAGCTATTTCCTCACGGTGCACGACATTGTGCGCTTTGCCCGCAGCCGTTCGATCCTGTGCCAGGGCCGTGGCTCGGCGGCCAACTCGGCGGTGTGTTTTGCCCTGGGTATCACCGAAATCAACCCGAGCCTGAGCAACGTGCTGTTCGAACGCTTCCTGTCCAGGGAACGCAACGAGCCGCCAGATATCGATGTGGATTTTGAGCACGAGCGCCGCGAAGAGGTGCTGCAATACGTGTTCCAGCGCTATGGCCGCACGCGCGCGGCGTTGACGGCGGTGGTCAGCAGTTACCACGCGACCGGCGCGGTGCGGCATGTGGCCAAGGCCCTCGGCCTGCCAGCGGACCAGGTCAACGCATTGGCCGAATGCTGCGGACGTTGGAGTGACGACGCGCCGCCGTTGGAGCGCCTGCGCGAAAGCGGCTTCGACCCGGACAGCCCACTGCTGCGCCGCGTATTGACCTTGACCCAACAATTGATCGGCTTTCCTCGGCATTTGTCCCAGCACCCCGGGGGCTTCGTGATTTCCGAACACCCGCTGGACACCCTGGTGCCGGTGGAGAACGCCGCCATGGCCGAGCGCACCATCATTCAGTGGGACAAGGACGACCTCGACGCCGTCGGCCTGCTCAAGGTCGATATCCTCGCCCTGGGCATGCTCAGCGCGATCCGCCGCTGTTTCGATCTGTTGCGCCGCCATCGCAACCTGGACTTGAGCCTGGCAGGCATGCCCAAGGAGGATGCGGCCACCTACGCGATGATCAGCAAGGCTGACACCATCGGCGTGTTCCAGATCGAATCGCGGGCGCAGATGTCGATGCTGCCCAGGCTCAAACCGCAAACCTTCTATGACCTGGTGATCGAAGTTGCCATCGTGCGGCCGGGGCCGATCCAGGGCGGCATGGTGCATCCGTATTTGCGTCGCAGGAATAAAGAGGAAGAAGAAACCTATCCGTCGCCGGCATTGGAAGTGGTGTTGAAGCGCACCCTGGGCATCCCCTTGTTCCAGGAGCAGGTGATGCAGATCGCCATGGTCGCCGCCGACTACAGCCCTGGCGAGGCCGACCAGTTGCGCCGCTCCATGGCCGCCTGGAAACGTCACGGCGGCCTGGAACCGCATCAAAAGCGCTTACGCGAAGGCATGCTGAAAAACGGCTACACCGAGGCCTTTGCCGCGCAGATTTTCGAGCAGATCAAAGGCTTTGGCAGCTATGGTTTTCCCGAGTCCCACGCGGCCAGTTTTGCCTTGCTGACCTACGCCAGTAGCTGGCTCAAATGCCATGAGCCGGCGGCCTTTGCCTGCGCGCTGATCAACAGCTGGCCGATGGGCTTCTACAGCCCGGACCAGATCCTGCAGGACGCGCGCCGGCATCGCCTGCAGATCCGCCCGGTGGACGTGCAGGCCAGTGACTGGGATTGCAGCCTGGAACCCATCGACGGCCAGCAGCCGGCGATCCGCATGGGCCTGTGCATGATCAGCGGGTTTCGCGAAGAGGATGGCCGGCGCATCGAGGCCGTGCGCCAGCACCGCGCCTTCAGTGACATCGCCGACCTTGACGCCCGCGCCGGCCTGGATGCGCGCGCCCAAGCGCTGCTGGCGGATGCCGGCGCCTTGCGCGCGTTAGCCGGTAACCGCCACCAGGCGCGCTGGGAAGTGGCCGGCGTGCACACGCAACTGGGCCTGTTTGCCGGCCTGCCGAGTCCCGATGAAGCGCCGGTGGCGTTGCCCCAGCCCACGGTCGGCGAGGACTTGCACGCCGATTACGCCACGCTCGGCACCACGCTTGGGCCGCATCCCCTGACGCTGCTGCGCGCGGAACTGCGCAGGCGCCGCTGTCGCAGTTCCCAGGAGCTGCTGACTGTGGAGCATGGGCGCAATGTCAGCGTCGCCGGCCTGGTCACTGGGCGCCAACGCCCGGGCACCGCCAGCGGCGTGACCTTTGTCACCCTGGAAGATGAATTCGGCAACCTCAATGTGGTGGTCTGGCGCGACCTGGCCGAACGTCAGCGCCAGGCCCTGGTCGGGTCGCGCCTGCTCAAGGTGGACGGGCGCTGGGAGGCGGTGGGCGAGGTGCGGCATTTGATCGCTGGGCGCCTCACCGACCTGACGCCACTGCTGGACGGCATTGTGGTGCGCAGCCGGGATTTTCACTGAGGCCAGTGGTTTCTTCGGCTTAAGTTAGCCAAGATGAAACCATCTATCGCCGCTGCGCTCCAAAACTTGCGACTGTCCTCTCACTGCCCAGAGCCCGAACATGCAATTCTTATCCAACCCCCACGGCTGTGAAGGCTGGTCCGGTGAAATGGCCCAGCGGATTCGCGGGTTTGACTGGTCAACCACCGACCTCGGCCCGATTGATCGCTGGTCCACCAGCCTGGCCTGCACCGTGCAGATGATGCTCGCCTCGCCCGTACCCATGGTGATGTTGTGGGGGCGGGCGGGTTATATGATCTACAACGACAGCTACTCGATGTTCGCCGGCGGACGCCATCCGTACTTGCTGGGCACGCCGGTGGAACTGGGGTGGCCGGAAGTGGCCGAGTTCAATCGGCATGTAGTGGATACATGCCTGGCGGGTGGCACCTTGTCGTTCAACAACAAGGAACTGGTGTTGTCGCGCAACGGCAAGCCGGAAACCTTGTGGATGGACCTCTATTACAGCCCAGTGGCCGGGGACAACCAGCAACCGGCCGGGGTGCTGGCGATCGTGGTAGAGACCACTGAACTGGTGCGGTCCGAGCGCGTGCGCCAGGAGCTGACCCACAATCTGGAGCAGCGCGTAGCCGCCGAAGTGCAGGCGCGTTCCGCCGCCGAAGAGCAGTTGCGCCAGTCGCAGAAGCTCGAAGCGATTGGCGGCCTGACCGGCGGCGTGGCCCACGACTTCAACAACCTGCTGCAAGTGATCGCCGGCAACCTGCACCTGCTGGCCCGTCATGAGCCGGACAATGCACAGGTGCAGCGGCGTGTTTCTGCCGCGATTGCCGCGGTGGAACGCGGCGCCACCCTGTCCTCGCAACTGCTGGCGTTTGCCCGGCGCCAGCCCTTGTCGCCGGCGGTGTACAACCCGCAACGTATCTACGCCGGTCTCGGTGAACTGCTGCAACGCGCGCTGGGCGAAACCATTCATATCGACGTGCAATTGCCGCAGGATTCCTGGTGCATCAACGTCGACCGCAACCAGCTGGAAAACGCGCTGCTCAACCTGGCGATCAATGCCCGCGATGCCATGCACGGCGAGGGCGTGATTCGTATCACCGGCGAAAACATCATTCTCAATCCGGCCGAATGTGCGGGCAAAAGCATCAAGCCCGGCGAGTATGTGCGCCTGGCTGTCACCGACACGGGCACTGGAATGCCGGCGACCGTGCTCAAGCGTGCGTTCGAGCCGTTTTTCACCACCAAGCGCGAAGGGCAGGGCACAGGCCTGGGGCTGAGCATGGTGTTTGGCTTTGTCCGGCAAAGCGGCGGGCATGTGGACATCTGGAGCGAGGAAAACAAAGGTTCTGTGGTGCAGATGTATTTCCCGCGCAGCCTGGAACCGGAGCATCTGGAGCCGGACATTGGCCAGCAGAGCCCTTGCACCGGCCAGGAAACCATCCTGGTGGTGGAAGACAATGAAGGCGTACGCCTGGCCGTGGTGGAGCTGCTGCAACAATCGGGTTACACGGTGCTGACGGCCGAAGACGGCGACCAGGCCATGGCCAAGCTCCAGGCCGGCCTGCAGCCGGAATTGATTTTTACCGACGTGGTGATGCCCGGCCGCATCAAGAGCATCGACCTGGCCAACTGGGCGCGTGAGCAGGTGCCGCCGATCCCGGTGCTGTTCACCTCCGGCCACACCCGCGACATTCTTTCCTCCAATCATCTGCTGAGCGCTGATATTCACCTGCTGAGCAAGCCCTACAGCCCCGATGCCCTCACGCAACGGGTGCGCAGCGTTCTCACCGCCAGACAAGGTTGTCCATGACTTCACAACGCAACATCCCTGCACCGACCGCCCCGCACACCGGCTTCGTGCGGGTGCGCGGCGCCCGCGAACACAACTTGCGTAACGTCGATGTGGATATTCCCCGGGATGCCCTGGTGGTGTTCACGGGCGTGTCCGGTTCCGGCAAATCGTCCCTGGCCTTTTCCACGGTCTACGCCGAGGCCCAGCGCCGTTATTTCGAGTCGGTGGCGCCCTATGCGCGGCGCTTGATCGACCAGGTCGGCGTGCCGGATGTCGACAGCATCGAAGGCTTGCCACCCGCCGTGGCCCTGCAACAGCAGCGTGGCACGCCGAGTGCGCGCTCATCGGTGGGCAGCGTGACCACCTTGTCGAGCCTGATCCGCATGCTGTATTCCCGTGCCGGCAGCTACCCGCCGGGGCAGGCGATGCTGTATGCCGAGGACTTTTCGCCGAACCTGCCCCAGGGCGCGTGCCCGCAATGCCATGGCCTGGGCCGCGTGTATGAAGTGACCGAAGCGCTGATGGTGCCCGACCCGTCGCTGACCATTCGCCAGCGCGCGGTGGCAGCCTGGCCGCTGGCCTGGCAGGGGCAAAACCTGCGCGACATTCTCGTGACCCTGGGATACGACGTGGATATCCCGTGGCGCGACCTGCCGAAAAAACAGCGCGACTGGATCCTGTTCACCGAAGAAACTCCCACCGTACCGGTGTACGCCGGCTTCACCCCGGCGCAGACCCGCGATGCCTTGAAACGCAAGCTGGAGCCCAGTTACCAGGGCACCTTCAGCGGCGCGCGGCGCTACATCCTGCACACCTTCGCCCACACCCAAAGTGCGCTGATGAAAAAGCGCGTGTCGCAGTTCATGCAAGGCAGTGCCTGCCCGTTGTGCGAAGGCAAACGCCTGACCAAGGCGGCGCTGTCGGTGAAGTTTGCCGGGGTGGATATCGGTGAGTTGTCGCAACTGTCCCTGACCCGCCTGGCCGAATTGCTGCGGCCGGTGGCGGCAGGGCAGGACAAGATGAAGCTGTCAGTGGAAAAACGCCTGGCGGCCCAACGTATCGCCGAGGACCTGCTCGAACGCGTCAGTACGCTGATCGAGCTGGGGCTGGGCTATCTGGCCCTGGAGCGCAGCACGCCGACGCTGTCGTCCGGAGAATTGCAGCGCTTGCGCCTGGCCACGCAACTGGGCTCGCAGTTGTTCGGCGTGATCTACGTGCTCGACGAGCCGTCCGCAGGCCTGCATCCGGCCGATGGCGAGGCCTTGTTCAGTGCACTGGCGCGGTTGAAAGCGGCCGGCAATTCGCTGTTTGTGGTGGAGCATGACCTGGAAACCATGCGCCGCGCCGACTGGCTGATCGACGTCGGCCCGGCCGCTGGCGAACACGGCGGGCAAGTGCTGTACAGCGGCCCGCCAGCGGGGTTGGCGGATATTGCCGCGTCGCAGACCCGCGAATACCTGTTTGCCGAGCCGCGCCCGGCGAACCCGGCGCGGCGTCAACCCAGCGGCTGGCTGAAGCTGCAAGGCGTGACGCGCAACAACTTGAAGAATCTTGCGGTGGATTTCCCGCTGGGCTGCTTCACGGCAGTGACCGGGATTTCCGGTTCGGGCAAGTCCAGCCTGGTCAGCCAGGCGCTGTTGGAACTGGTCAGCAGCGGCCTCGGGCGCGTGTTGGAAAACGTCGAAGAGCCCAGCCTGGAAGACGCTGCGCCTTCCGCCAGCGAGGGCCGCATCAGCGCCGGGCTGGACCAGATCCGCCGTCTGGTGCAGGTGGACCAGAAACCCATCGGCCGTACGCCGCGTTCCAACCTGGCGACCTATACCGGGCTGTTCGACAACGTGCGCAAACTGTTCGCCGCCACGCCAGCCGCGAAAAAGCGCGGTTACGACGCGGGGCAGTTCTCCTTCAACGTGGCCAAGGGCCGTTGCCCGAACTGCGAAGGCGAGGGCTTTGTCAGCGTCGAATTGCTGTTCATGCCCAGCGTGTATGCGCCATGCCCGACCTGCCACGGTGCGCGCTATAACCCCGAGACCCTGGCGATCACATGGCAAGGCTTGAACATCGCCCAAGTGCTGAGCTTGACGGTGGAGCAGGCCGTCGACGTATTTGCCGAACAACCGGGCGTGCTGCGCGCTCTGCAGGTGCTGCGCGATATCGGCCTGGGCTATCTGCGCCTGGGCCAACCGGCCACCGAGTTGTCGGGCGGTGAAGCGCAGCGCATCAAGCTGGCGACCGAGCTGCAACGCAATGCGCGGGGCGCGACGTTGTACGTACTGGACGAACCCACCACCGGCCTGCATCCCAGGGATGTCGACCGCTTGCTCAGCCAGCTCAACCAATTGGTCGAGGCGGGGCATACGGTGGTGGTGGTCGAGCATGAGATGCGCGTGGTGGCGCAGAGTGACTGGGTGATCGACATCGGCCCGGGTGCCGGGGACGCGGGCGGCAAGGTGGTTGCCAGTGGTACGCCGCAAAAAGTTGCCTGCAGCAAAACCAGCCGCACGGCGCCGTTCCTGGCGCGGGAACTGCGCTAGTCGCCAGAAAGCTGGGAGGCGCGAGCGTCCTCCCAGCTGTTCTCAAGCGACTTGCCGGGCCCGTTCGCGTTCGGCGACCAGTTGGCGCGTCAGAGGGATCAACTGCTTGCCATAGTCGATTGCATCATTGAGCGGATCGAACCCACGAATCAGGAACGTGGTGATACCCAAATCGTAGTAATCGAGCAATGCCTGCGCGACTTGCTCGGCCGTGCCCACCAGCGCCGTGGAGTTGCCCTGCGCGCCGAGCAAGGCGGCAATGCCGGTCCACAGGCGCTTATCCAGGCGCGAGCCTTGCGCCGCTGCCGCCAGCAACCGGCGCGAACCTTCATTCGGCGGTTCGCGCCGTACAAAACCGTTCTGCTCGGCCAGCGCCGTGGCTTGCTGCAAAATAGTGTCTGCCCGCTGCCACGCCAGTTCCTCGGTCTCGGCCAGGATCGGTCGCAATGACAAGCTGAAGCGAATCGTACGCCCATGCCGCGCCGCTTCGGCACGCACCTGGGTCACGACCTCGCGCACTTGATCATAGGTTTCGCCCCACAGCGCATACACATCCGCATGCTTGCCCGCCACCGCAATCGCCGCCGCCGATGAGCCGCCGAAGTACAGCGGGATATGCGGCTGTTGCGGCGACTTCACCGTGGAGTGCGCGCCTTCGACCTGATAGTAGGTGCCGGCGAAGTCGAAGGGCTTGTCGCTCGTCCATTCCTGGCGCACCACGCTCAAATATTCGTCGGTGCGCGCATAGCGCTCGTCCTTGCCGATATGGCTGCCGTCGGCGCGCAGTTCGCGGTCGTCGCCACCGGTGATGATATGCACGGCGGTACGCCCACCGTTGAACACATCAAGCGTGGCGAACTGGCGCGCGGCCAAGGTGGGTTGGGCGAAGCCTGGGCGGTGGGCAATCAGGAATTTCAAGCGCTGAGTCACGCTGGCGGCATGGGCGGCGATCAGCGTGCTGTCCGGGCTGGTGGAATGGAAGGCCACCAGGGCGCGGTCGAAGCCGGCCTCTTCATGGGCGCGCGCCACGCGCTCAACGTAGTCTGGCTGCAGCGTCGGGCCGCTGCGCGGGTGGATCTCGGAGGCGTGCTGGCCGCCGATGTAGCCGATGAATTCGATGCTCATGGTCAGGTCCTTGTCGAAGTCGATAAACAAGCCTCCACCGGGCAGGGGGTCGGTCCGTAGTGTGAAAGTAGGGCGCACGGGCGCGTCTGTAAAAGGCCGATTGGTTCTAACCTAATTATTAAATTATGGAATTATAGTTTTTTCTATTATCAGTAGATTGCATTTAGCCAGCGCCGTTGCGCGGTTTTGCCGTGCCTCGCTCGCCCTGCTGGCGCTCGACAGCCTACCCATTTGAACTACCTTGAGTGACGAGCCTTCCCACTCGGTACACAAGCATGCGCACCTTATGGACGCGGTATCTGGCGTTGCTGGAAAACGACCTGAGCACACAGGTGTTCGACAACGTGAAAAACCTGCTGGTGTGTGCGCTGTTGTTTGCGGCGGGCACCAATACACTGGTCGGCCAACGTGAGTTATTTATCGGGGTATTTGCCTCCAACGTCGCCGGCTGGGGGCTGATTATCCTGTCGACGCTGTTGATGCTCTTGAACGTCAGCGACGGCATTCGCCGCCTGGCCAAGTTGCGCTATCACCTGGCGATGCAAGTGTTGTTGATCCTGATTTACCTGGTGGTTGCCGAGCGGGTCGTAGAGATTGTGTGGGGCTATCGCGCCCATTGAAGTATGCTCCGCGCCTCGCTCACTACTGATCCAGAGAAGATGACAGGACAAGATATGCAGGCGCTGCTGGAGTCGATCCTCGACGAAGTGCGCCCCCTGATCGGCCTCGGCAAAGTCGCCGATTACATCCCCGCCCTGGCCGACGTGCCCGCCAACCAGTTGGGCATCGCGGTCTACGGCAACGACGGCGCGGCCTACTGCGCCGGTGATGCTTACACGCTGTTCTCGGTGCAGAGCATTTCCAAGGTGTTCAGCCTGGTGCAGGCCATCGACCACGGCGGCGAAACCATCTGGGAGCGCCTGGGCCACGAACCGTCGGGGCAACCGTTCAACTCCATGGTGCAGCTGGAATTCGAACGCGGCCGCCCGCGCAATCCGTTTATCAACGCCGGCGCGCTGGTGATCTGCGACATCAACCAATCACGCTTCGCCGTGCCGATTCTGTCGATGCGCGACTTCGTACGACGCCTGTCGGGTAACCCGCAGATTCTGGTCAACAGCGTCGTCGCCGATTCAGAAGCGCAGCACGGTGCGCGCAACGCGGCCATGGCTTACCTGATGAAGGCTTTCGGTAACTTCCACAACGATGTGGATGCAGTGCTGCACAGCTACTTCAATTACTGCGCGTTGCAAATGAGCTGCCTGGACCTGGCCAGGGCGTTCAGCTTCCTGGCCAACGAGGGCGTGAGCGCCCACAGCGGCGAGCAGATTCTGACGGCGCGCCAGACCAAGCAGGTGAACTCGATCATGGCCACCAGCGGGCTATATGACGAGGCCGGTAATTTTGCCTATCGGGTCGGGCTACCGGGCAAGAGCGGGGTAGGCGGCGGGATTGTCGCGGTGGTGCCGGGGCAGTTTACGGTGTGTGTCTGGTCGCCGGAATTGAACGCGGCGGGGAATTCACTGGCAGGGATGAAGGCGTTGGAGTTGTTGAGTGAGCGGATTGGGTGGTCGGTGTTTTAAGATCGTCGCCACGCTTCTAGTGGGAACGATCTCAACACACGCACGCGCCTGACAAAAGCCCTGCGTGACGGGTATTCTTCAACTCAACCCCAAACATCAGGTTGAGTCAGGAGACTGCACATGGACAGAGTCGTCATCATTACCGGAGGCAGTCGCGGGATTGGCGCCGAAACAGCCTTGCTGGCCGCTCGCCAGGGCTATCGCATCTGCATCAACTACCAGTCCGACGAAAACGCCGCCCAGCGTGTACTGGAACAGGTGCGCGGCCTTGGTGCACAGGCAATTGCGGTACGCGCGGACGTCAGTAACGAAGATGAAGTGATCGCCCTGTTCAACCGTGTCGATACCGAGCTGGGCCGCGTCACGGCGCTGGTGAATAATGCGGGCACTGTCGGCCATAAATCGCGGGTCGATGAAATGTCCGAATTCCGCATCCTGAAAATCCTCAAGACCAACGTACTGGGCCCGATCCTCTGCGCCAAGCATGCGCTGCTGCGTATGTCGCCCAGGCATGGCGGGCAGGGCGGCAGTATCGTCAACGTCTCGTCGGTGGCGGCGCGCCTGGGCTCGCCGGGGGAATACGTCGACTATGCTGCGTCCAAGGGCGCGCTCGACACCTTCACCCTCGGCCTGTCCAAGGAAGTCGCGGGCGAGGGCATACGCGTCAACGCGGTGCGCCCCGGCTATATCTTCACCGACTTCCACGCCCTCAGTGGCGATCCGGACCGGGTCAGCAAGCTGGAGTCCGGCATTCCGATGGCCCGTGGCGGGCGCCCGGATGAAGTGGCAGAGGCGATTATCTGGTTGCTGTCGGACAAGGCCTCGTATGCTACCGGTACGTTTATCGACTTGGGCGGCGGTCGCTGATTACGCGGTGCCTGTACCCGCGCTACTCAAAACGAGCGTACGATCCGGCCCAGGGTCTCCATCGCCTGCTCCGACGCGTCGGTCCACGGGCTGCCGTAGTTCAATCGGATGCAGTTGCGAAAGCGCCGGGTTGCCGAAAAGATCGGCCCCGGTGCGATGCTGATGCCTTGCGCCAGGGCCATCTGAAACAACTTCAATGAATCGGTGTGCTCGGGCAATTCCAGCCATAGGAAATACCCGCCGGCCGGTTGGCTGACTCGGGTCTGTGCCGGGAAGTAACGGCCGATCGCCGCGAGCATCGCGCTTTGCTGTTCTTCCAGGGCATAGCGCAGTTTGCGCAGGTGCCGGTCGTAGCCGCCGTGTTGCAGGTAATCGGCAATCGCGGCCTGGGCCGGCATCGACGGGCACAGCGATGTCATCAGTTTCAAGCGCTCGACCTTCTGCGCGAAGCGACCAGCCGCCACCCAGCCAACGCGATATCCCGGCGCCAGGCTCTTGGCAAAGGAGCCGCAGTGCATCACCAGCCCCTCGGTGTCGAAGGCCTTGGCCGGTTTCGGCGCGTGCTGCCCGTAATACAGCTCGGCATATACATCATCCTCGATCAACGGCACTTGGTGGCTGCGCAGTAGCTCGACCAACGCCCGCTTTTTTTCTTCCGGCACCGTGGCGCCCATCGGGTTCTGGAAGCTGGTCATGCTCCAGCAGGCTTTGATCGGGTAACGCGCAAGGCTCTGCGCCAGGGCGTCAAGGTCGATGCCGTCGCGCGGGTGCAGCGGAATTTCCACGGCCTTGAGCTTCAGGCGCTCGAGCACTTGCAGGCAGGCATAAAACGCCGGGGCTTCAATCGCCACCAGGTCGCCCGGCTCGGTGACGGCCTGCAGGCACAGGTTCAGCGCTTCCAGGGCGCCGTTGGTGATCAGCAGTTCTTCCATGGGCAGCATCAGCCCGCCGACCATGTAGCGCAGCGCAATCTGACGGCGCAGTTGCGGGTTGCCTGGGGACATGTCGGTGACCACCAGGCGCGGGTCCATTGCGCGGCTGGCGCTGGCCAGGGAGCGGGCCAGGCGCGGCAACGGGAACAGCATCGGGCTGGGGAAGGCCGAGCCGAAGGGCACGGTGTTCGGGTCTTTGATCGAATCCAGCACCGAAAACACCAGCTCACTCACATCGACTTCGGTGCTCTCGTGCACCTGCGCGCTCACCACTGGCTCGGAAAACGGGCTGGGCGCATGGGTATTGACGAAGTAACCGGAGCGCGGTCGCGCGCGGATCAGGCCACGGCGCTCCAGCAGGTAGTAGGCCTGGAACACCGTGGACGGGCTGACGCCGTAAGTCTGGCTGGCGTAACGCACCGAGGGCACGCGCTGGCCGGGGCCGAGCACGCCGGAGCGGATCAGTTCTGCGATGTCTTCGGCGAATTTTTCGTAGCGTTTCATGGGGGCCTTGGGTGCTGATTTCCCCCGGGGACTATACCCGTACCTCTGTTTGCATAACAGAATCAAGTAGTGCGACAAAAAGCGGATCAGATGGGCGACTCGCCCAGCGCTAACTGAAGAAACCGACTCAAATGTGGGAGGGGGCTTGCTCCCGATTGCGCTGGGTCAGTTGATACATCAGGTAACTGACCCTCCGCTATCGGGAGCAAGCCCCCTCCCACAGGTACTGCACAGCTCAGTTAAATCACCTTAGTCAAATCACCGAGCCAGGTGCATCAGCTTTGACATGCTGACGCCCATCATGGGCCCCCGCAACGGTCAGGGCGTCAGCCTCGGCTTCGGTGATGTAGATCCGCTCGGCCGCCAATTCTACGTACGACATGGACTTTTCGGTGTCGGTCGCGATATTGACTCGGGTCGCAGGCACGCTGTGTTCCTGAGCATTGTCACCGAGCGTGAAGTAGCACAGCTGATCTTCGATACGTAGGGACATGCCGGTCTCCTTTGTTCATGGGCGATGAAGGTTAGGGTGTTGCGGTGTATGCAGGTTCCGCGCAACTGACTGGCGGTCGCCGCTGTCCATGCTTTACCTATAAAAAACACAGGAGGGTATTCATGGACGCTTGGTTGCATGAAGCGTGGCAAACACTGCAGGCTGAATTTGCCGATATCGGCGACGCCCGGCAGCTCACCCAGATGACCGTGCGCCTGCTGATGGCCGCGCTACTGGGTGCCATTCTCGGGTTTGAGCGGGAGAGCAAGGGCAAGGCCGCCGGGGTGCGCACCCATATGCTGGTGGCGTTGGGCGCGGCGCTGTTTGTGATGGTGCCGCAGATGTCCGGCAACCAGGCCGATGCCATGAGCCGGGTGGTGCAGGGGGTGATTGCCGGGATTGGCTTCCTGGGAGCCGGCACCATCATCAAGGGCAAGGATGACGATGCCGGCCACGTCAAGGGTCTGACCACCGCCGCCGGTTTGTGGATGACCGCTGCGATTGGGGTCTCGGCCGGTCTGGGCCGGGAATCGACAGCGGTACTCAGTACCTTGCTGGCCCTGGCGGTGTTCAGCGTGATGCCAAAAATCGTCAAGCGTTTCGAGAAGGACTGACGATCACAGGCGGCATCGTGGTCGGCGGTTCCTGCACCGGTGGCGGCTCGTTCTCCGGCGGTTCTTTTTCCGGAATCGGTGCAGGCTCCGTGGGGGGCAGCGTCGGGTTGTCGATGTTCGGATCCGGGGTTTCAGCCGGGACGGGGATATTCATCGGTGTGGCCTCCTTTGTGCTTTGCTCTATCGGTGGACAGCCATTGGTGGGAATTGATTCCCCGCCGGGTGGCGGCATATTCACCTGAACTTTTGCCCGAAGCCCAGGCTCGGACCTAATACGGGCCTGCTCAGCGAGCGCGCCGCCATCTCAAGAATTCGGATCAAGCACAGAGCGTCCACAGGGCGTAAGGGGAATATGCTCGATGACTGCTGAAACACTGGTTCCAGAAGAGTCTTTATTGCCGTTGTCCCAGGCGCTGCTATTACCCAGAATTGCGATTGAAAGCACCATGCCGGTGATCGATGGTGGCGAGTTTGCCGTCAAGGCGGTGGTTGGCCAGCGCGTCAACGTGACCAGTAAAGTGTTCGCCGATGGCCATGACCAGCTGGCGGTGCTGGTGCGCTGGCGCCCGCGCGAGCAGGAAAACTGGCACAGCGTGGTCATGAGCGATGTGGGCAACAACGGCTGGGAAGGTGCATTCACCGTCACCACCCAGGGGCCCCATGAGTACTGCATCGAGGCCTGGATCGATACCTTCGCCAGCTTCTGCTATGAATTGCGCAAAAAGCACGAAGCCGGGGTGCCGGTCAGCCTGGAGCTGCAGGAAGGCCGCAGCCTGGTGCTGCAGGCCGCCGAACGCAGTGACAACGAACTGCGCGACCGCTTGATGCTGCTGCATCACGAACTCTCCGGCCTGCTGGAAACCGAGCAGGTCGCGCAGTTCCTGCACGAAGACAGTGCACACCTGATGACCCAGGCCGACCACCGCGCCTATTTGAGCATCAGTCGCGTGTACCCGATCGACGTGGAGCGCGAGCGCGCCCAGTTTGCCAGCTGGTACGAGCTGTTTCCCCGCTCGATCACCGACGATCCGGCCCGGCATGGCACCTTCAACGATGTGCATTCACGCTTGTCGATGATCCATGACATGGGCTTTGACGTGCTGTACTTCCCGCCGATCCATCCCATCGGCCGCAGCCATCGCAAGGGCAAGAACAATTCCCTGAACGCCGGCCCCGATGATCCCGGCAGCCCCTACGCAATCGGCAGCGAAGAGGGCGGGCACGAGGCGATCCACCCGCAACTGGGCAGCCGCGAGGATTTCCGCCGTCTGGTCAAGGCCGCTGCCGACCACGGCCTGGAAATCGCCCTCGACTTCGCTATCCAGTGTTCCCAGGACCATCCGTGGCTCAAGCAGCATCCGGGCTGGTTCAACTGGCGCCCGGACGGCACGATCAAATACGCGGAAAACCCGCCGAAAAAGTATCAGGACATCGTCAACGTCGATTTTTATGCGGCGGATGCGATTCCCGGCCTGTGGACCGAACTGCGCGACGTCGTGGTGGGCTGGGTGGAAGAGGGCGTGAAGACCTTCCGCGTGGACAACCCGCACACCAAGCCGCTGCCGTTCTGGCAATGGTTGATCAGTGACGTGCGGGCCAAATACCCGGAGGTGATCTTCCTGGCCGAAGCCTTTACCACCCCGGCAATGATGGCGCGCTTGGGTAAAGTCGGCTATTCCCAGAGCTACACCTATTTCACCTGGCGCAATACCAAGGCCGAACTGAGTGAGTATTTCACCCAGTTGAACCAGTCGCCGTGGCGGGAATGCTACCGGCCGAATTTCTTCGTCAATACGCCGGACATTAACCCTGGCTTCCTGCACGAGTCCGGCCGCCCAGGGTTCCTGATCCGCGCCGCGCTGGCCACCATGGGCTCGGGCCTGTGGGGCATGTATTCCGGGTTCGAATTGTGCGAGTCCGCGCCGGTGCCGGGTAAAGAGGAATACCTGGACTCGGAGAAGTACGAGATCCGCCCGCGCGATTTCACCGCGCCCGGCAACATCATTGCCGAGATCGCCCAGCTCAATCGCATCCGCCGGCAAAACCCGGCGTTGCAGACGCACCTGGGGCTCAAGCTGTACAACGCCTGGAACGACAACATCCTGTACTTCGGCAAGCGCAGCGAGGACGGCAGCAATTTCGTGCTGGTGGCCGTCAACCTCGACCCGCACAACGCCCAGGAGGCGCACTTCGAGTTGCCGCTATGGGAGATGGGCTTGCCGGACGACGCCCAGACCCAGGGCGAAGACTTGATGAACGGCCATCGCTGGACCTGGTATGGCAAGACCCAATGGACTCGGCTGGAGCCGCAAATGCCGTTCGGGATCTGGCGGATTACCCCTTCCTGAATCTTGCGCAGATCAACTGTGGGAGGGGGCTTGCTCCCGATGGTGGTGTGTCAGTCACTGAACATCTATCTGAACCGCCGCCATCGGGGGCAAGCCCCCTCCCACATTGAACGCGTTCAGTCTGTAAGAGTTTGAGTATTCCAGGAGTTTCCAATGGCGAAAAAACCCAAGGCTGCCACCTTTATCAAGGACCCGCTCTGGTACAAGGACGCGGTGATTTACCAGGTGCATGTCAAATCCTATTTCGACTCCAACAATGACGGCATCGGCGATTTTCCCGGGCTGATCGCCAAGCTCGACTACATTGCTGACCTCGGCGTGAACACCATCTGGCTGCTGCCGTTCTACCCCTCGCCACGCCGTGATGACGGCTACGACATCGCCGAATACCGTGGCGTACACAGCGACTACGGGACCATGGCCGACGCCAAGCGCTTCATAGCCGAGGCCCACAAGCGTGGGCTGCGCGTGATCACTGAGCTGGTGATTAACCACACGTCCGACCAGCATCCCTGGTTCCAACGCGCCCGCAAGGCCAAACCGGGTTCGGCGGCGCGGGACTTCTACGTGTGGTCGGATGACGACCAGAAATACGACGGTACGCGGATCATCTTCCTCGACACCGAGAAGTCCAACTGGACCTGGGACCCGGTGGCCGGCCAGTACTTCTGGCACCGTTTCTATTCGCACCAGCCCGACCTTAACTTCGACAACCCCCAGGTGATGAAAGCCGTGCTGTCGGTGATGCGCTACTGGCTCGACCTGGGCATCGACGGCCTGCGCCTGGATGCGATTCCCTACCTGATCGAGCGGGACGGCACTAACAACGAGAACCTCGCCGAAACCCATGGGGTGCTCAAGCAGATCCGCGCCGAAATCGACGCGAATTACCCAGACCGCATGCTGCTGGCCGAAGCCAACCAATGGCCGGAAGACACCCAACTCTATTTCGGTGACAGGAAGGGCGACGACGGCGATGAATGCCATATGGCCTTCCACTTCCCGTTGATGCCGCGCATGTACATGGCCCTGGCCCAGGAAGATCGCTTTCCGATTACCGACATCCTGCGCCAGACCCCGGAAATTCCGGCCAATTGCCAGTGGGCGATCTTCCTGCGCAACCACGATGAATTGACCCTGGAGATGGTCACCGACAAAGAGCGCGACTACCTGTGGAACTACTATGCCGCAGACCGTCGCGCGCGCATCAACCTGGGCATTCGCCGGCGCCTGGCGCCGTTGGTGGAGCGTGACCGGCGCCGCGTGGAACTGCTCAACAGCCTGTTGCTCTCGATGCCCGGCACGCCGACCCTCTACTACGGCGACGAAATCGGCATGGGCGACAACATTTACCTGGGTGACCGCGATGGCGTGCGCACGCCGATGCAATGGTCCATCGACCGCAATGGCGGTTTCTCCCGCGCCGACCCGGCCAGCCTGGTGCTGCCGCCGATCATGGACGCGCAATACGGCTATCAGTCGGTCAACGTCGAAACCCAGGCCCAGGACCCGCATTCACTGCTGAACTGGACGCGGCGCATGCTGGCGGTGCGCAAGCAATCCAAGGCGTTTGGCCGAGGCAGCCTGAAAATGCTGTCGCCGAGCAATCGCCGCATCCTGGCCTATACCCGTGAATACACTGGGGAGGACGGCCGCACTGAAACCATCCTGTGCGTGGCCAACGTTTCGCGCAGCGCCCAGGCGGCGGAGCTGGACCTGTCGGCGTTCGCCGGCATGGTGCCGGTGGAGATGCTCGGCGGTAACGCGTTCCCGCCCATCGGCCAACTGAATTTCCTGCTGACCCTGGCGCCCTATGGCTTTTATTGGTTCGTGCTGGCGGCGGAAAACCAGATGCCGAGCTGGCATGTGGAACCGGCCCAGAGCATTCCTGACTTCACGACATTGGTGTTGAAAAAACGTATGGAAGAGTTACTGGAAGAACCCTGCCGCACCACCCTGGAGCATACGTCGCTGCCGGCCTGGCTGCCCAAGCGCCGCTGGTTCGCCGGTAAGGACGCCACCATCGACAGTGTGCATATCGCCTACGGCGTGCGCTTCGGCGACGCCCAGCACCCGGTGCTGCTCAGCGAGATCGACGTGACCAGCGCGGGCCAGACCAGCCGTTATCAGCTGCCCTTCGGCTTCCTTGGCGAAGACCAGCTCACCAGCGCCTTGCCGCAGCAACTGGCAATGGCCCGGGTACGGCGCAGCCGCCAGGTAGGGCTGGTCACCGACGCCTTCAGCCTCGAGCACTTTGTGCGCAGTGTGATCCAAAGCCTGCAGGCCGGTACCGTGCTCAATAGCAGCGAGGGTGACCTGCGCTTTGAAGCCACGCCGCACCTGGCAGCCTTGCAACTGACGGATGAATCAGCGGTGCGCTACTTGTCTGCCGAGCAGTCCAACAGTTCGGTGGTGGTCGGCGAGAGCCTGGTGCTCAAGCTGATCCGCAAAGTCAGTGCCGGGGTGCACCCGGAACTGGAAATGAGCGCCTACTTGACCGCAGCCGAATACCCGAACATTTCGCCGTTGATGGGCTCGATGAGCCGGCGCGACGCCCAGGGTCAGGACAACCTGCTGATGATTGCCCAGGGCTACCTGAGCAACCAGGGCGACGCCTGGAGCTGGACCCAGAACAACCTCGAACGCGCCATTCGCGACGAACTGGCCGAGGCGATTTCCGAACAGGAGCAGCACTACAACGCCCTGGGCGAGCTGGCAGACTTTGCCGGCCTGCTCGGCCAGCGTCTGGGCGAGATGCACGTGGTGTTGGGCGCGCCTACCCAGAACAAGGACTTCAAGCCCGAAGTCACTTCGGTCAAGGACACCCAGGCCTGGGCCAAGGATGTGGGGGCGCAGATCGAGCGGGCCCTGCAGTTGCTCAAAGTAAATCAAAGCCAGTTGAACCCCGCCGATCAGGCGCTGGTCAGTGAATTACTGGCGCAGAAAAAAGCCATCGGCAGCCATGTCCAGGCGCTGGCGAAAGCCACGCTGGGCGGGTTGCGGATTCGCGTCCACGGTGACTTGCACCTGGGCCAGGTACTGGTGGTCAAGGGCGATGCCTATTTGATCGACTTTGAAGGCGAACCGGCGCGGCCGCTGCATGAACGGCGCGGCAAGCACAGCCCCTACAAGGACGTGAGTGGGGTGTTGCGCTCCTTCGATTACGCAGCGGCCATGGCCCTGAACGTGCAAGGGGTTGATCAATCGCCGGAAGCCGACGCCGCGCGTCGTCGCGTGACCGAGCGTTACCTGAGTGAAGCCCGCCAGGCATTTACCCAGGCTTATCAGGCGGCGACGGCTACACTGGCGCATGACTGGCAGGATGCCAACGGCCAGGACGCCGCGCTGACGTTGTTCAGCCTGGAGAAGGCCGCGTATGAAGTGGCCTACGAAGCGGAAAATCGCCCGAGCTGGTTGCCGGTGCCCTTGCAAGGGTTGCACGGTTTGCTCAGCGGGCTTACACCTGAATCGAAAACTGCACGCGGTGGGGAGACGTCATGAGTTTTACGCATAGAGAACCGCTGCAGCCCAAGTTGACTGCAATGCCGGCGTCCAAGGACGTCGAGGCGCTGGTACGCGCCGAGCACCACGATCCATTCTCGATCCTTGGGCCGCATGATGATGAGCAGGGCGGGCAATTTATCCGCGCGTTCCTGCCCGAAGCCTTGAGTGTCCAGGTATTGGCGCGTGACAGTGGCGAGCCGATCGGCAGCCTCGACGCCAGCCAGGTGCCGGGGCTGTTCGTCGGGCACTTCAGCACGCGTCAGGCCTACCTGCTCAAGATCCAGTGGGCCGGCGGCGAGCAGGTCACTGAAGACCCGTACAGCTTCAACCAATTGCTGCTCGGTGAAATGGACCTGTACCTGTTTGCCGAAGGCAACCACCGCGACCTGGGCAGTTGCCTGGGGGCTCAGGTAACCACGGTCGACGGCGTGCAGGGCGTACGTTTCGCCGTGTGGGCGCCGAATGCCCGACGGGTCTCGGTGGTGGGCGACTTCAACATCTGGGACGGTCGCCGGCACCCGATGCGCTTGCGCCATCCGTCGGGCGTGTGGGAGATTTTCATCCCGCGTCTGCAACCGGGGGCGGCCTATAAGTACGAGATTCTCGGTGCCCACGGCATTTTGCCGCTCAAGGCCGACCCGATGGCCCTGGCCACCCAGCTGCCGCCGGACACCGCTTCTAAGGTCGCCGCGCCATTGCAGGTGGACTGGCAGGACCACGAGTGGATGCAGGCTAGAGGTGACAAACAGAAATCCACCGCGCCGCTGTCGATCTACGAGTTGCACGTAGGGTCATGGCAATGCGAGCTGGACGAGGCCGGGGAAGTGTCACGCCAGTACGGCTGGCGCGAACTGTCCGAGCGGCTGATTCCCTATGTGCAGCAACTGGGCTTCACCCATATCGAGCTGATGCCGATCATGGAGCATCCCTTTGGCGGTTCGTGGGGCTATCAGGCCTTGTCCCAGTTTGCGCCGAGCGCACGCTTTGGCTCGCCGGAAGATTTCGCGTATTTCGTCAACGCCTGCCACCAGGCGGACATTGGCGTGATCCTCGACTGGGTGCCGGCGCATTTTCCGACGGACGCCCACGGCCTGGCGCAGTTCGACGGCACCGCGCTGTACGAATACGCCAACCCGCTGGAAGGTTTCCACCAGGACTGGGACACGCTGATCTACAACCTGGGCCGTACCGAGGTGCACGGTTTCATGCTCGCCTCGGCATTGCATTGGCTCAAGCACTTCCACGTCGACGGCCTGCGCGTGGATGCGGTGGCCTCGATGCTGTATCGCGACTATTCGCGCAAAGCCGGTGAATGGGTGCCCAACCGTCACGGTGGCCGCGAAAACCTGGAAGCCATCGATTTTCTGCGCCACTTGAACGACGTGGTGGCGCTGGAGGCGCCGGGCGCCCTGGTGATCGCCGAGGAATCCACCGCGTGGCCGGGGGTGAGCCAAAGCACCCAGCAAGGTGGCCTGGGCTTCAACTACAAATGGAACATGGGCTGGATGCACGACTCGCTGCATTACATCCAGCAAGACCCGGTGTACCGCGCCCATCACCACAACGAGCTGAGTTTCGGCCTGGTGTATGCCTGGTCCGAGCGGTTTATCCTGCCGATTTCCCACGACGAAGTGGTGCACGGCAAGCACTCGCTGATCGACAAGATGCCCGGCGACCGCTGGCAGAAATTCGCCAACCTGCGTGCCTACCTGAGTTTCATGTGGATGCACCCTGGCAAGAAGCTGCTGTTCATGGGCTGCGAGTTCGGCCAGTGGCGCGAGTGGAACCACGACCAGCAACTGGACTGGTACCTGCTGCAATACCCCGAGCACCGTGGGGTGCAGAAGCTGGTGGGCGACTTGAACCGCCTGTACCGCGAGGAACCGGCGCTGCACGAGCAGGATGACGCGCCTCAGGGCTTCCAGTGGCTGATTGGCGACGATGCGATCAACAGCGTCTATGCCTGGTTGCGCTGGAGCAAGGACGGCAAGCCGGTACTGGTCGTCGCCAACTTCACCCCGGTGCCGCGTGAGGCCTACGCGGTCGGCGTACCTTTCGCCGGACGCTGGAGCGAAGTGATCAACAGTGACGCCGACATGTATGCCGGGTCCAACTACGGTAATGGCGGTGCGGTACAGACCCTGGATGAACCCCGCCACGGGCAGCCGGTGTCGCTGTCGCTGAACCTGCCACCCTTGGGTGTGTTGATTCTGCGACCACAGGAGAGTTAAACGCGCCTGGCGCGACGGATGCGGTTGTCCGGGCTACTGGCAGGGTGCCACAATGGCACCTTTGTCGTAGCACTCAGACAGGCGAATCGCATGAATAGCCGTGGGCTTGGGCAAGACCCGGACCGTGTTATCGAACAGCAGGTGCGCACCGACCGTTTGCACCAGCTGTTTCGCCAGTCGTTCCCGGCGCTGTTTGGCAGCTACCTGGCTGCTCTTATGCTGTGCTGGTTGTGCTGGGACCGCTTCGATCACCAAGTGATCGTGGTATGGCTGGTGCTACTGGCCGGCTCGTCACTGCTGCGCCTGCAATTATTCCTTGAATGGTTCCGCTGCCCTGACAGCGAGCGTACGCCTGCGCGTTGGGAGCGGCGTTACTGGCTGACGCTGATGCTGTCGGCGGGCATCTGGGGGGGCGGGGCGCTGGCGGTGATGCCGGTCGATGACCGCGTGTCCCAGGTGTTGGTCATGCTGTTCGCCGTGGGCATGTCGGTCAGCGCGGTGTCGTGCTATTCGGCGTATCGCTACATGTCGCTGGGGTCCATGGGCCTGGTGCTGTTGCCCTGTACCCTGTGGCTGCTGTTCCAGCCGTCGCCGATGCAAGTGGGCGTGGCGCTGGCGGTGTTGGTGTTCTCATCCTTTGTGGTGGGCGCTACGCGCAAACTGTCCGACGCCCTGGAAAAAGCCTTTCGCCTGACCCGGCAAATGGAGCGCGCCCACACCATTTCAACCCACGCCTCCCAGACCGATGAGCTGACCGGGTTGATGAACCGTCGTGCATTTTTCGAACAGGCCCAGGCGCTCTATGCCCAGTGCCGTCGCGAGCAGCAGCCGCTGTGTGTGCTGATGCTGGACATGGATCACTTCAAAACCATCAATGACACCTACGGGCACCAAGCCGGTGATCAGGTGTTGCGTCAGATTGGCAGCGTGATCAGCACCTCGTTTCGCCAGATCGATGTGTACGGCCGCCTGGGGGGCGAAGAGTTCGCAATATTGCTGCCCAATACGTCCCTGGAGACCGCGCGCAGCATCGCCGAGCAACTGGTCCAGGCCATTGGCGATTTGCGGGCCGACCCGGTGCAGGGGCTGAGTGCCAGCCTGGGCCTGGCTTCGACCCATACCCAGGCGCTGGACTTGTATGGCTTGATGGACAGCGCCGACAAGGCGCTGTACCGGGCCAAGGCGCTGGGCCGCAATCAGGTGGCTGTGGCGGGCTGATCCTTGGCCATGGCCTTGGCCAACGCGCGCGCAACCTGTTCGGCGGAGTAGGGTTTGGCGAGGAATTCAAAGCCTTCATAGCCACTGTCCGCTAGTTCTTCGCTGTAACCCGAGACCAACACCACCGGCAGGTCCGCCCGGCGCTGGCGCATCAGTTTGGCCATGGCGACGCCGGTCATACCAGGCATCACCACATCCGAGAACACCGCGTCGAAGGCCCCGGCATCGTTGCCGGCCAGCGTCAGCGCCTGTTCGGCGTTGGTGGCCCAGGTGGTCTGGTAACCCAGATCCTTGAGGATCTGGCTGGCGAAGCGTCCCACCTCCAGGTTGTCCTCCACGATCAGTACATGCCGTTGGGCCAGGTCCAGCGGCGGTGGAAGGTCTTGCTGTGCGTCCTGCCGGGGCGCGGCTTCGCCTTCCACCTCGGGCAGGTACAGGGTGAACACCGTGCCTTGCCCCAGGGTGCTGGCCACATCGATATTGCCGCCCGATTGCTTGGCAAAGCCGAACACCTGCGACAAGCCCAGGCCGGTGCCCTTGCCGACGGCCTTGGTGGTGAAGAACGGCTCGAAAATGCGTTCGACGGTATCGCCGGGAATGCCCACGCCCGTGTCGGCCAGGGAAATAGTGATGTAGGGCAGGCGCGACTCGGCATCCCCGCGGATGCGCGGCAGCGGCTGCTGGCCGGCGACCTTGATGATCAGGCTGCCCTGGCCGTCCATGGCGTCGCGGGCATTGAGGACGATGTTGATCAGGGCGGTTTCGAACTGGCTGGGATCGATGCGCGCATAGCAGGGCTGGTCAGGCAATTGCACCTGCACCTGAATGCGTGCTCCGGTGACGCTCTCGAGCATGTCGCCGATGTTGCGCACCCGTTGGCTGACATCGAACACCTGCGGGTTCAAGGGCTGGCGGCGGGCGAAGGCGAGCAGTTGGCTGGTGAGCTTGCTGGCCCGCTCGACGGTATCGGACACCGCGCCCATATAGCGTTGCCGGCGTTCTTCCGAGAGCCCCGGTTGGCGCAGGAAATCCACGGATGAGCGAATGATCGTCAGCAGGTTATTGAAATCATGGGCGACGCCGCCGGTGAGTTGGCCGATGGCCTCGAGCTTTTGCGACTGGCGCAACGCGGCTTCGGCCTGGGCGAGGGCGCGGGTGCGTTCTTCGACGCGCTGTTCCAGGGTCGCATTGAGTTCGGTATAGGCCGCCAGGCCCTCACGCACCACGGCATCGGCGCGTACGCGCTCGATATGCGCCCAGGAACGTTCGGTGACTTCGCCCAACAGCGCCAGGTCATAGGAGGACCAGTGGCGGGGCTGTTTGTCGTGCACGGCCATCAGCGCGGTGAGGCGGCCGTCTTTGATCAAAGGCATACAAATGGTCGCCGTTACACCGAGTGCCTGGAAGTTCGCGGCTTCATGGGCCGGCAACTCGAGCAGGTTATTGCCGATCACCAGGGGCTCGCCGGCGCGCAGGCAGGCCACCGCGCGCTCACCGAACGCAGCCAGGCTGTAATGGCCGATGATGCTCGGCGAGCCTTGCGCCGACCAGTCGCCGCGAATGGTAAAGCCGTCTTGGTCGTCTTCCATGTCGGCGTAGGCGCAAATCGATACTTGCAGGTGTTCGGCCAGCAGGCGGGTGGTCGACATCATGATTGCTTCGGGGTCGGTGGCCGTGGCGACGCTGTTGCCGATGGCGTCCAGCACGGCCAGGCGCCGGGTGAGGAAGACCGTGGCGGTGGTTTCGGTGACGGTATCGAGCAACCCCACCACCGCGCCTTTTGCATCACGGATCGGGCTGTAGCAAAAGGTGAAATACGCTTGTTCAGGCGTGTCGTCACGCAGGATCAACAGCGGAAAGTTTTCGATATAGGTGGCCTGCCCGGCGAACGCGGTGTCGGCGATAGGGCGGATGTCATCCCATGCCTCGTGCCACACCTCGTTGAACGGACGGCCCAGGGCGTCGGGCTTGTTGCCCAGGATCGGCACGAATGCATCGTTGTGGAGGGTGATCAACTGAGGCCCCCAGACGATGGCTTGGGGAAAGCTGGAGGCGAAGCACAACGCAACGGTTGTCTTCAACACGTCCGGCCAGTGTTCAATTGGGCCCAGGGGCGTACTGGCCCAATCATGCCGACGAACCCGCTCTGCCATTACGCTGCTGCCTTGCAGCCAATTCATCATTGGGTTCACACCTTGCTCGCTACGCGTTGTTAAGCCTTGAAGAGGTCAGACCGACTAGCAACAGACCGGCCTGACCTGGATCAGTTCAGCGCGATTATCTCCTAGATAGCACTTTGATTTCATTGCCCATTTGGCGGGGCGAGTCGTCGCAGGTCCGGGCCTGCGCCCACCGTTATTGCGCGCCGAACAGCCCCGTCCAGTAGATGCCCGCATCGCTTTTCGGGTCCATTGCATAGGCCGCGCCCAATTCACGAAATTGCGGGTTCATCAGGTTGGCGCAATGGCCGGGGCTGGCGATCCAACCGTCGAGCACCTTGCGTGGGGTATCGAGGCCGGCGGCGATGTTTTCGCCGATGTTCTTTGCGATATACCCGGCCAGCTCGGCGCGGTCGCCGGGGGTACGGCCGTCGTGGTCGAGGTGATCGAAAAAGTTGCCGTTGGCCATGTTGCGGGTATGGCTGTTGGCGGCACCGGCCAGGTCGTCGTTCCACGACAGCGGCGTGGTTGCCGTGAACGCCTGGGTGCCGCACTGGCGCGGCTGGGAGCGGGCGGCGTTGATCAGGTCGAGCAGTTTGCGGCCTTCGGTCTGCCAGTCGCCCAGGCCGCTGGTCAGCAGCGGGCGGGCGAGCACGATGCGCCAGTCCTGGCCGCTGTTGCTCACGCCGATGTCAACGAATTGCGGGTCGAGTACCACGCGACAGAAGCTTTCACGCACCGCTTTCATGGCGGCCTCGGCATCCCTGGGCCCGGACAGGCTGATGGCCTGCACGTTGACCATGGGGTACGCGGCCCGCGCCAGCGATTGCTGCAAATCGCCGACATTGGTGGCCGGCAGCACCAGCCGTGTATCACTGTTCAGCGGTGGCAATTCCTGGGAACCCTGATCGCCGCAGCGCTGCACCTGGCTGCGGTACTGGTTGATCTGTTCGACTAACTGACTTTCTTCATTCGCCATCGCGCTGGCGCAGAACACCGTACTGGCGGCCAGCGTCGTAAGACCCATCATCAATGACAGAACGCGCATGGACGTTACCCTTGAGCTTGAAAGTGCCCATGATGCGCGATCCAGGTGCGTGCATGCACCCGTTGGTCCGAACTTTTTTTGTTCAATGCTTGAGTGCCGGCGGTTCAGGGCCGAGGCTTCACGGCGTGCAACAGGTACAATTGCCACTGCCTTGACGTGAAACCCCAGGAATTTGCATGTTCAGCCTTACCCGCTACACCACGCCGTGCCCCGAACCGATCAACAGCCAGATCCTGCAGTTGGTGGTCGACAACCTCACCGACATCAGCAGCGTGGCACTGGCGCCCAGCAACCTGCTCTACAACATTTACCAGTACGCCATCGGGTTTGAGGTGCACCTGTACCTGGAGGCGCTGGATGGATCGAAGGGCATCAGCGTTGAGCTGGTCGTGGCGATGCAGGAGGAGACCGTCGTTGGCTTTTGCCTGTACCTCCCGGTGAAGGACGACCCTCAAGCCTGTGGCGTGGCCTTTATGGCCGTGCACTCGGGGTTCAGGCGCCAAGGCGTGGCCCGGGCCATGCTGGGTGACGTGTTGGCGCGCTATCCCCATGGGGAGCTGGCGTGCTCGGTGGAGAAGGTCCCGGCATTCGAAGCGATGGGCTTCCAGGTGCGCGGCGCGCGTGGCACCCAAGTGCTGATGAATACGCGGGACTACGGCACCGATGGGTTGATGGGCGTGCTCGACGTGGCTGCTATCTACAGCTCATTGGAAGTGCGGCAGATCCATACCTACCTGCTGCAAAAGCATGGGAAGCGCGCGATGGTGGACGCGGAAAAGCAGCGCGACCGGCACCTGGATCAATTGACGCGCAAGGTGCAGCGGTTTGTAGACGAACGCTTGAGTTGAGCACCCACAGTGACTGCACCACTGCAATCGGGGGCAAGCCCCCTCCCACATTTGAAAGTATTCACAGTTCAAAGTGTGGGAGGGGGCTTGCCCCCGATAGCGGTGTATCAGTCACCTATTAATTGACTGAACCACTCCCACATGCGCCGCGCTTGACTATTGCCAGAATGGTCGCCAGCAGTTCCTGTTGCGCTTCTTCGCGGCTGATTTCCGCGCTGGCTGCGGCATGGGACAAGGCTTCGGCCGCGCCCAGCATGGCGCGCAGGCCCGCTTGGGAAAGCGTGCCATCCGGCGCGAAGGGCGCCAGGGCATCGCGGCATTTGTCGAGGAAGATCGCCTCGTACTTGCGCTTGAGCGCCTCCAGCTCCGGCGAGCCACTGAGCGCCGCCGTTACCCCCGGAATCTCCCGGCCCTGCAGCAACACGCAATCCACATAGGACGAGGCGATCACCCACGCGCGCGCTTCAAGCGTCGCGCTGCTGGCCTCGATGGCGTCAACAAACACCTGGTTCTGGCGCCCATCGAAATCTTCATACAGCGCGGCCAATAGGCCAGAGCGCGTGACGAAATGATCGTACACCACCGGTTTGGTCACCCCGGCCAACTCGGCCAGACGGCCCAGGGTCAGGGCGTCGGTGCCTTCCTCGCGCACCAGTTGCCAGGCTGTTTCCAATAACTGTTGCAGGCGTTCTTCGCGGGAAAGACGCCGGCGCGGGGCAGGAGATTGTTCGCTTGACATGCTTATATACCAAAAGTAACTTAAATAAGGTAACTTACTAAAAGTAGCTTAAGCCTAAAAGGAGTCAATGTCATGCATGCACTCATCGTTGTGGCTCATCACGACAGCCAATCCCTGACCCACAGCGTGGCCGCGCACGTGGGTGGCGGTTTGAGCGCCTCCGGGCACACCTTTGAAACCGCCGACCTCGCCGCCGAAGGCTTCGACCCGCGCTACACCGCCGCCGACCACCAGGTACACCGCAGCCGCGCCACGCCGCCGGCGGATGTCCTCGCCGAACAGGCCCGCATCGAGCGCGCCGACGCGTTGGTCGTGGTGTTCCCGATCTACTGGTGGTCCATGCCGGCGTTGCTCAAGGGCTGGATCGACCGTGTCTTCGTCAACGGCTGGGCGATCGATTACGGCCCCGATACACCGGTGACCAAGAAGTTGCGGCACTTGCAGGTGCACCTGCTGGCCTTGGGGGCTGCCGATGCCGGCGCCTTTGACCGGCACGGTTATGCCCAGGCCATGCGCACGCAGATCGATTACGGGATCTTCGACTACTGCGGAGCGCAGGTGCTGACCTCGCAGTTGCTGCTGGAATCGGAAAGCGACAGTGCCGAGGCGCATCTGCGAAAGGCCAGGGAGACAGGGCAGACGCTGTTTGTGCGCGAGACGGTAGCGGGGTGATTCAAGCGTTGCGAAACAGGTCGTGGGCGTCCAGCAAGCGGTAGGCAATCTCGGGCTGCTTCTCCAGGCCGCGCCGGATCGCCGCTGGAATCGATTGGCGGGTCTTGCGGCACAGGCCGGGCAGCTCGTCGATGACGATCTGGATACCGCGCATGCTCTTGACCTCGGTGTGGCCCGGCGCGATATGCAGGCGGATGCCCAGCTGTTCGTACATCCGCTGCTGCAGATGCTCGAGGTCCTGCAGGCTCTTGAGGTTTTCCAGGCGCTCGAGCAGGCGTTTTTCTTCCTGGCGTGTGAGGTGGAGAATGCGCAGGTCGGGCTCGGGCGCCTCCAGCAAGCGTTCGCGCTCGCAGTCACAAACGCCGGGCGGGCAGGGTTGGCGAATGGTCATGTGCGTGCCCTCCCTGAACCTGCGCTGTTGTCTTAATAGCTGAGCGTTACGCCCAGGCTGCCCAGGGCTTTCCAGTACCCAGGGTAAGTCTTGGCCACGCAGTCCGGGTCCTGGATGCGAATGCCCGCGACTTTCAGCCCGGCCAGGGCAAAGCACATGGCGATGCGATGGTCGGCGTGGGTATTGATCAAGGCGTTGCAGGACGTGCCGGCCAGGGCCGGGTCAGCCGCAACCAGCAGATCGTCGCCCTCGATGGTCGCCAGGCCCGGCCGGATTGCGTTGAGGCCGTCGTGCAGCGCCTGCACGCGGTCACATTCCTTGACGCGCAGGTTGGCCAGTTCCGTGAAGCGCACCGGCGTATTGTTGAACGCGGCGAGCACCGCCAGGGTCGGGATGGCGTCCTGCATTTGCGAGCCCACCACCGTGGCCTGCATGTTCGGGAACTGGGCGATCACCGCCTGGGCCTTGGCGTCCGGCTGGGTGAACGCCTCGGCGGCGACACCGATGTCGATACGGCCGCCGGTCAACACCTCTGCGGCCCACAGGTAGGTGGCTGCGGAGGCGTCGGGTTCGATCAGGTAATCATGGGCGGTGTAGCCGGTCGGGGCCACGCGCCAGGTGGTGTCGTCGACGGCTTCAACCTGGGCGCCGAAGGCACGCATGCAGTCCAGCGTCAGGTCCACATAGCCACGGGCGCCGATGTCCTTGCCGGTCAGGGCGACTTCAATCGGCGCTTCGCCGCATGCCGCGAGCATCAGCAGCGCCGAGACATATTGGCTGGACAGCCCTCCATCGATCTCGAAACGCTTGGCCTGGACCTTGCCCACACCGTGCACGGTCACCGGTGGGCAGCCGGTCGGGCTGTCGACCTGGATGCCGTTCTGGCCGAGGGTGGAGAGCAGCGGCCCGATCGGGCGCTTTTGCATGTACTCGTCGCCGTCCAGCACCACGGTGCCGTGCACGGTTGCCACGGCCGCGGTGAGAAAGCGCATGGCGGTGCCGGCATTACCGAGGAACAGCGGTTGTGGCGGCAAGTGCAGTTTGCCCTGGCCGGTGACCACGAACGTGGTGTCGTCCGGCTCGTCGATGGTCACGCCCATCTGCCGCAAGGCCACCGACATGTGACGGGTGTCGTCGCTCTTCAGGGCGCCGCTCAAGCGGCTGGTGCCCTTGGCCAGGGCCGCCAGCAGCAGGGCGCGGTTGGTAATGGATTTGGAGCCGGGGGGCGCGACCTTGCCATTGAGAGGAAAGTTGGGCGGGGTAACGGTCACGGTTTTCTGCGAACTCAAGGGACAAGGCTCCTGATCAAGGCGAGGTGGCATGGAGTGGCCGACGGGGCGGACCCGAATAATCGGCCAAAGGTGCGGTGCTTGTCGAGATTTAGCGCTTGCTCAGCCAGTAATCGTGCAGCGCCCGAGCCGCCGGTTCGATTTCGCTGACCCGCTGCTGATGGGCCCGCACATCCAGGTCCGCCGGTAATTCGAAATTGTCCTGCTCGGCGCACCAGGAAATTTTCTCGAACTGAGTGGCCAGTTCGGCGGGCAGCGGCGGCCAGTTGCCGATGGCCGCGCCACGGATATAGCCGAAGCACCATTCTTCGGCGAGGGTCACAACTTGGCCGTGGTGTTCCTTCTCATCGAAATGCGCCTTGAATCCCTGGGCATCACCGGCCAGTTGCGCCGCAAGCCTGTTCAGGTGACGCACGCACAGGTCCAGGAACTGCTTGGCTTCATCGGCGCTTTCCCACGCCGGGTTCTGCCCGCCCCAGATCGCCGGAAACCACTCGGCGATATCCACCTGCGTCGGGCTCGATACCAGCGCGGTGAAGTAGCCGTCGAGTTCGGCGACGTTGAGCACCGAATGGTCGTCGCCGTACTTGAGCAGGGTTTCTTCGATCTGGTCGAACTCGGCGGGGGTGAGCGGCTGGGCGTGCATGGGGCATATCCTTCAAACGTCGAACGCCGCAGGGGCGGCTTAAAGCGCCAAGGATGGCGCCTGGCAAGGTTTTTTGCCAGTCCCGCTTTTGGCCGATGCGCCGTTGCCTGCCCTTGTTATAGTTCGGGCCTTATCACTCGCCAGTCAGGGATCACGGCCATGTCCGAATACCAAGCGTTCGTTGTGGAACTCAGCGGCAACGTTGCCCATGTGCAGATCAATCGCCCGGAAAAGATCAACGCGATGAACGCGGCGTTCTGGAGCGAAATCATCGAGATCTTCCAATGGGTCGACGACACCGATGCCGTGCGCGCCGTGGTGCTCAGTGGTGCCGGCAAGCATTTTTCCTCCGGCATCGACCTGATGCTGCTGGCCTCGGTGGCCAATGAGTTGGGCAAGGATGTGGGCCGCAATGCACGCCTGCTGCGGCGCAAGATCCTCGGGCTGCAAGCCTCGTTCAATGCGGTCGACAACTGCCGCAAGCCGGTACTCGCCGCGATCCACGGCTACTGCATCGGCGGTGCCATTGACCTGATCAGCGCCTGCGACATGCGCTACGCCGCCGAGGACGCGCAGTTCTCGATCAAGGAAATCGACATGGGCATGGCCGCCGACGTCGGCACCTTGCAACGCCTGCCCCGCATCGTCGGCGACGGTATGTTGCGCGAACTGGCCTACACCGGTCGTCAGTTCGGTGCCGAGGAAGCGCGCAGCATCGGCCTGGTCAATCGCGTGTTTGCCGACCAGCAAAGCCTGTTGGCCGGGGTCATGGCCATTGCCCATGAAATAGCCACCAAGTCGCCGATCGCCGTGGCCGGTACCAAGGCCATGATCAGCTATATGCGCGACCACACTGTCAATGATGGCCTGGAATACGTTGCCACCTGGAACTCGGCTATGTTGCAATCCAACGACCTGCGCGTGGCCATCGCGGCCCATATGAGCAAGCAGGCACCCGAATTCTTGGATTGATCGATATGACCCCAGGCTGGATTACCACAACGCTGTTGGACAATGACGCTGCGGGCGGCTGGGCCGTCGCCCGCAGCCGCGATGGCTTTTTGCAGGATGCCAACGGGCCTCTGTTCCCTCGGGAATGGCTCAAGCGCCAGGACCTGTCGGTGTTTGCCGAACACGGCATCGGCCACCTCGATGGCGAGCCGGTGTACCTGCTGGAACTTGACAGCGCTGGCGAAGTACCGGGTTGCAGCTGGCAAGGCCTGCGCGGCTTTATGCTGCAGGGCGATCACACCCTGTACAAAGTGCTGGGCTATGCCGCACAGATCGGCACCTGGGCGCGCGAGCATCGGTTCTGCGGCAGTTGCGGCCAGGCGATGGTCAAGGTGCCACGGGAGCGGGCGATGTACTGCCAACCCTGCGACCTGCGCAGCTATCCGCGGATTTCGCCGAGCATGATCGTGCTGGTGACCCGGGGCGATGAGGTTCTGCTGGCGCGCTCCCCACGCTTTGTCACCGGGGTCTACAGCACCCTGGCCGGCTTTGCCGAGCCGGGTGAGTCGGCCGAAGACTGCCTGATCCGCGAAGTGCGCGAGGAAGTGCAGCTCGAGGTAAAGAACCTGCAGTACATGGGCAGCCAGTGCTGGCCGTTCCCGCATTCGATGATGCTGGGTTTCCATGCCGAGTATGCCGGTGGCGATATCGTGCCCCAGGCCGACGAGATCGAAGATGCGCAGTGGTTCAACATCCACGACCTGCCGCCGTTGCCGGCGTCACGCTCGATTGCGCGTTACCTGATCGACCTGTATGTGGCCCGTCGCTTAGGCCACGCTGAACCAGTGCTGCCAGGCTAGGCGCACCGTCAGGCCGAGCACCACGGTGATGAATACCGGGCGAATGAACTTGGCGCCGCCGCTGATTGCGCTGCGCGCGCCAAAGAACGCGCCGCCCATTACCGAGACGCCCATCGCCAGGCCGACCACCCAGTCCACCGAGCCATTGATGATAAACACTGTCAGCGCCGCCGCATTGCTGACGAAGTTCATGCTGCGCGCCACGCCGCTGGCCTTCACCAGGTCGATCGGGTGCAGCAGCATGGTGCTCACGGTCCAGAACGCACCGGTCCCGGGCCCGGCCACGCCGTCGTAGAAGCCCAGGCCGAAGCCCTGGGTAGCCTGCCATTTCTTCTTGATCGGCGCCTCGGCGTCCAGCGGTGCCTTGGGCGTGCCGCCGAACAGCAGGTACACCCCGCAGGCGAACACAATCACCGGCAGCATCTTGTTCAGGGTCTCGGCGGGCAAATAGTGCGCGACCACAGCGCCGGTCAGCGCGCCGACCAAGGTGCCGACGATGGCATGCACCCACTGGCGCGGGTGGAACAGCTTGCGGCGGTAGAAGGTGAAGCTGGCGGTGGCCGAGCCAAAGGTGGAACTGAGTTTATTGGTGCCCAGCACCAGATGCGGCGGCATGCCGGCGGTCAACAGGGCAGGGGTGGTAAGCAAGCCACCTCCGCCAGCGATGGCGTCGATGAAGCCAGCGATAAAAGCCACGACGGCGAGAATGGCGAGGGTAGTCAGGTCAACGCTGAGTTCGAAGGGCATGGGCAGGGCTTATTGTTGGAGGTGCGCTATGCGAAAGGCCGTATCTTACCTGTCGAATGTACGCAGAACCAAAAAATGTGGGAGGGGGCTTGCTCCCGATAGCGGTGGGTCAGTCAGCTTAAGTGTTACTGACCCACCGCCATCGGGAGCAAGCCCCCTCCCACATTTGGGTTATTTGTGAGTGCCCATCCATTCCAGCGCCGTGCGCCAGATGCAAATACCCAGGAAGTACGCCGACATCAGCGACCATAAGCCGAACGTCCACGGGTTGGTGTTCGGGTAATCCACCACCATCAGGAAGCTGCACAGCAACCAGATTGTGGTCACCGCGATATTGATCGGCATGAACCGCTTGACCCGGAACGGGTGCAGGAACTTCATCGGCGTCACGGTCAGCAGCGCCAGGCCGATTACAGTGAGCAAGGTGATCCAGGCGTCGGGCTGGATGATGTACACACACAAGGCCACCACGTTCCATGCCGCCGGGAAGCCAACGAAATAGTTGTCCTTGCTCTTCATGTTGACGTTGCAGAAGCAGAACAGCGACGACACCAGGATCACCGATACCGCAAACAGGTGGGTGAAGTCCGGCAGGTCGATATAGCGGTAGATAAACAGCGCGGGGATGAATACGTAGGTGAGGTAATCGATCACCAGGTCCAATACCGAGCCGTCAAAGCTGGGCAATACCGTGCTGACATTGACCCGTCGCGCCAGGGAGCCGTCGACGCCATCTACCACCAGTGCCAGGCCCAGCCACAGCAGGCAGGCCTTGGGGGAATTTTCCAGCAGTGCCAGGGTGGCCAGGAATGCCAGTACTACACCGGTGGCGGTAAAGCCGTGGGCGCCCCAGGCTTTGATTCTGGCTACATGCAGGGTCGATATCACGGGCGGTTCTCCAAAGGGTCAAACGGGGCAGCCGACAGCGTAACGCTGTCGAGTCTGGCCGGGGAATGCAGGTATCGACCGGGAAGGCAGGGATAAGGTTCACCGCCCGGCGTATGGCTTAGCGTAGCAAGCGTAGGACTTTTCGGCATCAGCCTTGGCGAAACACTAGGGCCTTCAACCCGCTTTGCGGGTCGATATCCGGGAATTCCGGTGGGTTTGCCAGGCGTTCTACAAAGCGCAGGCCCGGTGCCTCGCGGGTGACGCCGTCGATCAGGAAGTCTTCGCCAAAGGCCGGATCGTTCATGCACGCCAGCACCGTGCCCTGGGCCGTGAGCAAATCCGGCAGGCGGCGCAGTACGCGCTGGTAATCCTTGCTCAACAGAAAGCTGCCTTTCTGAAAGGACGGCGGGTCGATGATCACCAGGTCATAGGGGCCGCTGTTGGTGACTTTGGCCCAGGACTTGAACAGGTCGTGGCCCAGAAAGCTTACCTTGCTCAAGTCGTGACCATTCAGGCGATGGTTGTCGCGGCCACGGCTCAGGGCGCCACGGGCCATGTCCAGGTTCACCACATGGTCGGCGCCACCTTCGATCGCGGCCACGGAGAATCCGCAGGTGTAGGCAAACAAATTAAGCACGCGCTGGCCCCCGGCCTGCTCGCGCACCCAGTTGCGCCCGTAACGCATGTCGAGGAACAGGCCGCTGTTCTGCTTTTTACCCAAGTCGATCAGGTAACGCAGGCCGCCTTCGGTGATGGTCAGCTCATCGATTGCCTCGCCCACCAGCCACTCGGTGGTGCTTTGCGGCAGGTAGCGGTGTTGCAGCGCCACGGTATGGGCGCCGAAGCCGGCCCAGTCGATCTGCAACAACTGCTGCTTCAAGGCGTGCAGATGCTCGGTTTCCTTGAACAGCGCTACCAGCACCACGCCTTGCAGCCAGTCCACCGTCACCTGCTCGAGGCCCGGCCAGCAGCGGCCACGGCCGTGAAACAGGCGCCGGGTTTCAGCCGGAGCGCTCGCCAGGGCGGTGAGCAGATGGGCGTGCAGGGTAGCGAGTGCGTCTGGGGTCATCGTTGAGCGTCAGTCGTTGAGCGGGCGGCATTTTAAACACAATTGCGCGTCAGAGCGTGGCGATCAGGGCTGGACCAAAGGAATCGCGCAGAAAAACCGGCGCAATATAGCGCTCGTAATGCGCCTCGGACAGCAGGAAAAACTCCCGGTCAATCGCATCGCGCAGGTCCGTGAGGCTACGTTCACGAAACTCCGGCAGCAACGCCAACCCATAGGCGTCCAGCTTCGACATCACCCGCGCCCCCCGCGCAATCAGCTGGTATGCCCAGCAATACGGCGACTGTTGCGGCATGAAGCGAATCTTGCGGTCTTCCAGCTGTTGGCGCAGGCGCTGCGGGTCGAACACTTCCAGCTTGCTGGCCATGACCTGCACCAGCAACTGCTCGAGGCGCAGCCACACCGCGTGTTTTTCCTCGGCGTTATAGCCGTTCCACTGGATCACTTCGTGGTGATAACGCTTGCAGCCCCGGCAGACCAGGTCACCGTAGACGGTGGAGCACAGGCCTACACAGGGCGTTTTGATGGTTTGGTTGGGCATAAAGGGCAATTTCGTTCTCAATGTGGGAGGGGGCTTGCTCCCGTAGCAGTGGTTCAGTTAAAGCAGCTGTGACTGATACACCGCTATCGGGAGCAAGCCCCCTCCCACATGTTGGATCTGTGCTGTTGAATCAATCCCAGCTCAGCGCGCCGCCGGTCTGATACTCAATCACCCGAGTCTCAAAGAAATTCTTCTCTTTCTTCAAGTCCATAATCTCGCTCATCCACGGGAACGGGTTGGTCGTGCCTGGGTACTCTTCCTTCAACCCAATCTGCGACAACCGACGATTCGCGATGAACTTGAGGTAATCCTCCATCATCGCCGCATTCATGCCGAGAACGCCGCGTGGCATGGTGTCGCGCGCATATTCGATCTCCAGCTGCGTCCCTTGCAGGATCATCTGGGTCGCTTCTTCCTTCATCTCGGCATCCCACAAATGCGGGTTTTCGATTTTGATCTGGTTGATCACATCGATACCGAAGTTCAGGTGCATCGACTCGTCGCGCAGGATGTACTGGAACTGCTCGGCCACGCCGGTCATTTTGTTGCGGCGGCCCATGGAGAGGATCTGGGTGAAGCCGCAATAGAAGAAGATGCCTTCCAGCACGCAGTAGTAGGCGACCAGGTTGCGCAGCAGTTCCTTGTCGGTGTCGACGGTGCCGGTTTCGAACTTCGGATCGGAGATCGAGCGGGTGTACTTCAGGCCCCAGGCCGCTTTCTTGGCGACCGATGGAATCTCGTGGTACATGTTGAAGATCTCGCCTTCATCCATGGCCAGCGATTCGATGCAGTACTGGTAGGCGTGGGTGTGGATCGCTTCTTCGAAGGCCTGGCGCAGGATGTACTGGCGGCACTCCGGGTTGGTGATCAGGCGGTACACGGCCAGCACCAGGTTGTTCGCAACGAGGGAGTCGGCGGTGGAGAAGAAGCCCAGGTTGCGCATGACGATGCGGCGTTCGTCGTCGGTCAGGCCTTCGGGGTCTTTCCACAGGGCGATGTCGGCGGTCATGTTGACCTCTTGCGGCATCCAGTGGTTGGCGCAGCCGTCGAGGTATTTCTGCCAGGCCCAGTCGTACTTGAAGGGCACGAGTTGGTTGAGGTCGGCGCGGCAGTTGATCATGCGTTTTTCGTCAACGGCGACGCGGGCGGAGGCGCCTTCGAGTTCGGCGAGGCCTTCGGCGACGTCGAGTTTGTCCAGGGCAGCCTTGGCGCGCACGATGGCGGCGGAGTCATTGGCGGTGACGGCGCGGGCTTCGATGGCGGCAGCAGCGCCGGCCCCGTCGAGGCGGTCCATGTTGGCTTCGGTGGCGTGGCCGGCGTTGGCGCCTTTGATCACGGGGGCAACGCTGTCTTCGCTGTCGACTTCATCCCAACTCAGCATCGAAATACTCCTTCCTGTTCTGTTTTGACGGTGCGTGAAACCGTCCAAAAATATGCGGTTTGCAGGCTTCAAGGCATTGAAATACGGCGCATAGTGTGGTCGGAAAATACCGAGCCTGCACACTATGTAGTGGTGTTATGTGTTTGTGGGCACACTATATGGTGTGTGACAGCGATGGTCAACGCACAAGTCGGCGCCTGAGCGTTGAACGCTGGAGGGGAGTCCGTCAGATGACGTGGGCGTGTTGCAACTCGGTCAGGCACAGCGCCTTGAGCCGAGCCAGGGACGGATCGCGCCGGTCTCGCGGGTGCGGCAAATCCACCGCCAGCACCTGGCGAATGCTGCTGGGCCGATTGCCCATCACCAATACCCGGTCGCTGAGGTACAGCGCCTCGTCCACATCATGGGTCACCAGCAGCAAGGCGATGGCATGGTGTTCGGCCAGTTGCAGCAGCAGGTCCTGCAGCTTCATGCGCGTGAACGCATCCACGGCGCTGAACGGTTCATCCAGCAGCAACACCTGCGGCCGTGAATACAGGCCCCGTGCAATCGCGACCCGTTGCGCCATGCCGCCGGACAACGCCTTGGGCAGCGCCTGGGCAAAACCCGTGAGGCCGACTTCTTCGATCAACTGCGTGACCCAGGCCTTGTCGTAGTGATTGTCCGCGCTGAAGCCGATGTTTTGCTCCACCGTAAGCCAGGGCATCAACCGTGGTTCCTGGAACACGAAGGCCACCTCGCCGTTGGGGCTGCGCAGTTCGCCCTGGTAGTCGTTGTCCAGTCCCGCGACAATGCGCAACAAGGTGCTTTTGCCGCACCCGCTGGGCCCCAGCAGGCTCACGGCTTCGCGCGGTTGCAAGGCCAGGCGCACATTGTTCAAGACGGCGGCGCTGTCGAAGCTTTTGCGCACAACGTGAATGTCCAGCAGCGGTTGCACACTCATTTTCCGGCTCCCTGGAAGGTGTCGCGCCAGGCCAGGCAGCGCTTTTCCAGTGCCGCGAGCAGGCCATCGCTGACCTTGCCGAGCAGCGCCAGTACGATGATCGCCGCCAGCACGATATCCGGCCGCGAGGTTTCCCGCCCATCGCTGAGCAGGTAGCCCAGCCCTTTGGTGGCCGCGATCAACTCTGCCGCCACCAGAAACATCCAGGCCAGGCTCAGGCCGCTGCGCAACCCGGTAAACAGGCCGGGCAGCGCCGCCGGTAAGAGGATGCGACGTACCAGGCGGCGCCGATTGAACCCATACATTTGCCCGACTTCCACGAGCTTGCGATCGATATCGCGGATGGCCGCAACGCCATTGAGGTACACCGGGAAGAACGCGCCAATCGCGATCAGCACGACCTTGGAGGTCTCGTCGATGCCCAGCCACAGCAGCAGCAATGGCACCCAGGCCAGGCTCGGGATCGAGCGCAACCCGGCGAAGGTCGGCTCCAGATAGGCCTCGGCTTCGCGGCTCAAGCCCACCCAGGCGGCGAATACCAAGGCCAGGCTCGCACCAATGGCAAAACCCAGCAGCACCCGCACCAGGCTGGCGCTGATGTGTTTCCACAGGGAGCCTTCGGCGAGGTCCGCCAGGGTCACGGCGATCTCGCTGGGCGCCGGCATCTGGTACGACGGCAGCCAGCCCACGCGCACCACCGCCTCCAGCACCAGCAGGATCAGTACTGGCAACACCAGGCCCTTGAGCCGTTGCGGCCAGGCGCTGCGCTTGATCTGTCGTGGCGGGGCGAGTGGCAGGGCTTGGGTTTTGCTGGTCATCACGCGCTCCTTAGCGGCCGAACGAGGTGTCGAGCAACTGGTCGATCACCTGGTCCACGTTCACCCCTTTGCGCACCAGCTCTTCGGACACCAGGATCGGCGCGGCGGCCTTGGAGGCGAGCACATCCTTGCTGCTCAAGAACGGCGTGCTCAGGTCGGTACGCGACAGCTGCAGCTTGGCCACTTCCAACGGCAGGCCGGATTCATCGGCGAGCAGCTTGGCGAACTCATCCGGGTGCTTTACCGCCCAGTCCCGGGCCTTTTCATAGGCGCCCAGTACCGTGGTGATGGTCTGCGGATGCGCCTTGGCGAACTGCTCGGTGACGCTGACCACGCCGTAGCTGTTGAAGTCCTTGTTGCGATACAGCAGGCGCGAACCGGCCTGTATCTGGCTGGCGGCCATATGCGGGTCGAGGCCGGCCCAGGCGTCAACGTCACCTTTTTCCAGGGCGGTGCGGCCGTCCGGATGCTGCAGGTGCACCAGTTCCACATCGTCCTTGTTCAGCCCGGCCTGTTGCAGGCTGCGCAGGGTGAACAAGTAGGGGTCGGTGCCTTTGGTAGCGGCGATTTTCTTGCCCTTGAGGTCGGTGACGCTGTTGAAGGGCGAATCCTTGCGCACCACCAGGGCCGTCCACTCGGCGCGGCTGTACACATACACCGATTTGATCGGACTGCCGTTGGCCCGGCTCAGCACCGCGGACAAACTGGCGGAAGAGGCGAAATCCACGCCGCCGCTGTTGAGGTATTCCAGCGAACGGTTACTGCCCTGGCTCAATACCCAGCCTATCTTGGAATTCGGCAAGGCTTGTTCAAGCCAACCAAAATGCTTGAGCACCAGGCTGACGGGCGAGTAGTAGGCGTAGTCGAGATTGACTTTTGCGGGATCGGTTTCGGCGGCCTGGGCCAGCGGTTGCAGGCACAAGGCGAGGGCGCATGCGCCAAGTACACGTTGGGCAAAGGGTTTCATGGAACAGCTCCGGGCACGTGGGCGTTTAGAGTTTTCTTATATTCAGAAAATTAGTTCGCATGCTTAGTCATGCTTTTCAGGAATATGCAGTCTCTGTGCCATCTGCGTTGTCGCGTGTTTGCGCGTGTGTGCCGAGTGGAGGCTGTGGCGGATGCAGGCAGATTGTTGAAGTGCTGTTGGCTGGGCAACAGTTTGTATATATCTATATCGAATAAATAAAGAGTTATATATTCCTTTTAATGTTCTTGTCGAGAGCGCATTTTGAGTGCCTGCGCATTCGTGCGGATTGACTCAACAGCCAAAAGGAAAACCGACATGACCATTAAAGCGATCAACGTGCGCAACCAGTTCAAGGGCGTGATCAAGGAAATCCTGCTGGGTGAAGTGGTGTCGGAAATCGACGTGCAAACCGCATCCGGCATTGTCACGTCGGTGATCACCACCCGCTCGGTGCGTGACCTGGAGTTGAAGGTGGGCAGCGAGGTAATTGCCTTTGTGAAATCCACCGAAGTGTCCATCGCCAAGCTTTAAAAAGCCTCAGGCGGGCGCTTTCAGTCGACGCGATCAAACACGCTGGCGACGTCTTCGCGACTGAGTACCCCTTTACCGGTTCCGTCAAGCAATTTGAAGGTGCCATCGGCATTGATTGTGATGCCGGTGGAACTGGCCAGGGTCACTGCCGCGCCTGAGTGGCCGATGAGCAGACCCCGTAGCGGCTGCTCGCCGTGCAGGGTTTGCCCGATGGTCGTTGCCATGCCTTGCAGGGAACTTGAATTCACCCCGGCTACCAGAATCACATGACTGTTCTTGTCCAGCGATGCCTGCAATCTGTGCATCAACGCTCGAGTATCGCTATTTCCCGGATTCAGGCCCAGTTCCAGATTGCTGCCGGTAAGATGCATCAAGGTGCGATTCTGGTAGGTGGATCCGTTCCAGCCGGTGAGCACTGCCAGCGCCGAGCAGTCCGACAACCCGCGGGTAGCGAGCGGGTCGTGGCCTCTATTCAAAGAGACTGACCGGCCCATTTCAACCTCCACAGACTTGATGTCTGAACGCGCGCTGGGCGGGTTAGCCAGTGGATGTTTCAGCCCCACAAAGCGCGTCAATTGATGTAATGCGGTGAAGGCAGCGGCCTCTAGAACCGAGCCCGTTGGTGCAGGTTCTTGCGGTGACTGGTTCGGCTTGACTGATTCTGTGAATTGCACAGGGCCGTTGGTTGCAGGGCGTGTCGACAGCATAGGGCGCAAAGCTCCGAGAAGGTTCAGCGGCACAAGGGGATTGCCTTGAGTGCTGAAAAAGCCTTCTACGGTTCCAGCCCATTCAGCGGTTTTTCAGGCTGCGTTCCATACGTTGCAGACCCTCTTCCAGCATCGACCGTGGGCAGCCGAAGTTCAGGCGCACGAACTGCTGGCTGTCATCGCCGAACTCAATGCCGGCGCTCAACCCGACCTTGGCCTGTTCCAGGAAGAACTGCTGCGGATCTTCCAGGCCCAGGGCGCTGCAATCGAGCCAGGCCAGGAATGTACCTTGTGGCGCATGCATTACCACGCCAGGCAGGCGGGTGTGCACGGCATCGAGCAGGTAATCACGGTTGGCTTGCAGGTAATGCTTCAGCGCGTCGAGCCAGGCGCCGCATTGGCTGTAGGCGGCGCGGGTGGCTTCCAGGCCCAGGGGACTGACGCTGTCGACCATGCCGCAACGGGCCTGGTTGAAACGCTCGCGGATTTCGGCATTCTGCACCACGGCAAAACAGGTCTTCAGCCCGGCCACGTTATAGGCCTTGCTCGCCGACATCAGCGTGATGGTGCGCTGGGCAATCTCTTCGCTGAGGCTGGCAATCGGGATATGCCGACGGCCGTCAAAGCACAGTTCGGCATGGATTTCATCGGAGATGATCAGCGCACCGCTTTCCAGGCAGGCGTTGGCCACGGCCAGCAGTTCTGCATGGGGAAAGACTTTGCCGATGGGGTTGTGCGGGTTGCTCAACAGCAGCGCACCGGCGCCGCTCAGTGCCTGGCGCAGCGCCGGCAGGGGCGTGCGGTATTCGCCCTCGATCCACTCGAACGCTACTTCGATGCGTGGCAAATTCCAGTGGCCGGGCGCCAGGCGAATCGGCCGGTAGTTGGGGGTTTGCAGCACCACCGGCTGGCCTGGCTGGACAAACGCGTGCAAGGCCATATTGAAACCCGGCTCGACGCCCGGCAGGAACAGCAGCTCATCCGGTTGCACGCGCCACGCGTACTTGGCCCACAGGTCGGCGATGATCGCCTCGCGCACATCCGGGCCGGCGACGCTGTAGCCGAGCACCTGCTGGTCGAGGCGCGCATGCAACGCTTGAAGGATGGCAGGTGGGGCGGCGATGTCCATGTCGGCGATCCACATCGGCAAGACGTCTTGCGGGTAGCGGTTCCACTTGGTGCTGCCGGTGCCGAGGCGTGGGTGGATCGTGTCGAAATCAAAGCTCATGGAGGGGCTCGTATCAGGAAGGCGGGCAGGATAGGGCGGTGATTCTAACGGGATAACATCCCGTTGCCAGCAGCGTGTTTACAAGCCCTGGCTCCCACGAATCAAGTCATAGGCTTTCCTGGCAATCGGGTTGGCCGTGTTCGGGCGGATCCAGAGGTAATACGTCACCTCCGGCAGGCGCGGCAGCCCGTCCGTTTCGCCCAATACGCGCATGTCCGGGCCAAGCATCTCCATGCTGCGCGGCGTCACCCCCAGCCCGGCACGGGTCGCCGCCTTGATCCCGATCAGGTTCGACGCCAGGTACGCCTGGCGCCAGGCAATATTGGCCCGCTCCAGTGCCTCCAGTGCATAGCGCCGGTAGATGCTCGGCTCATCCACCAGAATCAATGGCAACGGTTCGCTGGGCTGATGAATGTACTGCGCCGAACAAATCCACCAGACCGGCGAGGTGCGCAAGGCAAACCCCTCCAGGGTGGGGTCGGAGCGGGTGGAAATGACCATGTCGACCTTGCCCCGGTGCAGATCGTCCATCAGAAACGGGCTGCGCCCCACATCGATTTCCAGGCGCAAGCGCGGCGCGGAGCGGGCGATGTGGCTGAGGATCGGCGGCAGGATGGTGTCGGCGATATCGTGCGGCGAGCCGATACGCAACACGCCGCTCAGGCTGCTTTCACGCAGGGAATTCAGCACCTCGTCATTCAACGACAGCATCTGGCGCGCATGGCGCAGCAACTGCAGTCCGGGCTCGGTCAGTTGCTTTTGCCGCCCGCGCTTCTCGAACAGGCTGACCCCCACCTGCTGCTCGAGGCGCTGCATATGCTGGGTCACGGAAGATTGGGTGCGGGCCAGGTGCAGGCCGGCTTCGGCGAAGCTGTGGTGATCGACCACGGCGATAAAGGTGCGCAACAGTTCTAGGTCGAGGGTCGACATGGCCGGTTCCGGAGGCGGTTTTATATCAACGGTGTGAAGTTAAACATTACATTTTTTTATGTATGAGGGAAGCCTGTTTTTATTCAGTCCAGCAAAGCATGGCTTATTCCGCAATCGAAGGTGGCGCCTCAAAGTAAAGTTATAACGATATGAGATATTTGCATTTCCGTTGCTCGCCCACTCTCCCTAGCATGCCCCTCCATCAGGTCGGGGCTACGCCGATCATTCGCCAGGGGAAATCCAATGAAGTTGAAGAAATGGTTGCCGGTGGCCCTCGGGTCGATGATCGCCCTGGGCGCCAGCGTGGCGGCGCAGGCCGATGCGACCCTGGACAAGATCGAGCAGCGCCATGTGCTGGTGGTGGGCGTGCTGTTGTCCGGCGGGCCGTTCGGCAGCATCGACCCGACGACGCAGCAGCCCAAGGGCCTGAACGTGGACCTGGCCAACGAACTCGGCCGCCAGCTCCAGGCCCAGGTGCAACTGGTGCCGGTACTGCCCGCCAACCGTGTGCAGTTCCTGCAGCAGGGCAAGGTTGATCTGCTGATCGCGAACATGGAATGGACCGCCGAGCGCGGCGAAATCCTCGGGTTTGTGCCCACTCCGTTCTACCGCGTCGGCGGCGCCGCGGCCGTACTCAAGCGCAGCAAGATCGCACGCTGGGAAGACCTCAAGGATCAGCCGGTGTGTACCTCCCAGGGCAGCAGCTATGTCAAATCGCTGACCGAATCCGGCGCGCAGATCAAGGCGTTCAAAAGCTCCTCCGAATCCCTGCTGGCCCTGCGCGGTAACAATTGCGTGGCGGCGGTGCATGACGCCACCCTGATCAACCCGCTGATTAACGACAGCGCCGAATGGCAGGACTACCGTGTCATCGGCCCGGAACTCAACCCGGCGCCATCGGTGATCTGGACCCGTCGCGGCGAAAGCGACACCCAGGCCAGGCTCGACCCGATCATCAAGCGGCTGCACGGCAGCGGCTGGCTGATCGAAGCCCAGACCCGCAACCGCATCAGCCCGGCCTCGCCGGCGCTGGTGGAGTTGCAACAACAGTTCAAGGGGGCCTGACATGCCGTTCAAAAGCCTCCTCGCGCTCGGCCTGGCCCTGTGCGCAGGCGTGGCCCATGCCGACGCCACCCTCGACAAGATCGGCCAGCGCCACGCCATCAGCGTCGGGGTGATCCTCAGCGGCCCGCCGTTCGGCACCCTCGACCCCAAGACCGGCGAGCACCTGGGTTACAACGTCGAACTGGCCAAGGCCGTCGGCCAGGCGCTGGGCGTCGAGACCAAGACCGTTTCGGTGCTGGCGCCCAACCGTGTGCAGTTCCTGCAACAGGGCAAGGTCGACATTCTGATCGCCAATATGCAGTTCACCGAAGAGCGCGCCGAGATCCTCGACTACGTGCCCACGCCGTACGAAGAAGTCGGTGGCGCGGCGTTGATTCGCAAGGGGTCGGGCATCAAACAGTGGGCCGACCTCAAGGACAAGCCGGTGTGCGTGTCCCAGGGCAGCAACTTCATCAAGCCGTTGCAAGACACCTACGGCGCGCAGATCAAGGCGTTCCGCAGCCAGTCCGAATCGCTGCTGTCGTTGCGCGGCAATGGGTGCGTGGCGGCGGTGCACGTCAGCCCGACCATGCACGCCTTGCTCGGCGACGCCGAGTGGGCCGGTTATGAGATACCGCTGCCGGGTGACCTGATTCCCTCCAACTCGGTGATCTGGATTCGCAAGGGCGAGCACGACACCCAGGCCAGGCTCGATGCCATCGTGAAGGGCTGGCATAAAAGCGGCTTCCTGATTGCCCTGGGCGAGCGCACCGGCATGGCGCCGTCCCAGGCCCTGCGCGATTTGCACGAGCAGTACAGCCATGAGTGATGCGCTGTTCGCCACCCTGCAGCAACTGCTCGGCAGCGCCCATGTGCAGAGCAGCGCGCAGGCGGCGCAGTACCTGACCGACAAGCAGGGGCGCTACACCGGCCAGGTCGTCGCGGCGGTGCACCCGGCCAACACTGACGAAGTGGCGGCGGTGGTGCGTGCCTGCGTGGCATTGAAGGCGCCGATCGTGGTGCAGGGCGGCAACACGGGGCTGATGGCCGGCGCTACGCCGGATGCCAGCGGGCGTTCGGTATTGCTGTTGCTGGACCGAATGAACCGCGTGCGCGATGTCGACACCGACAACGACACCCTGACCGTGGAAGCCGGTTGCATCCTGCACGACGTCCAGGCCACGGCGCGCGCGGCCGGCCGCCTGTTTCCCCTGAGCTTGGGCGCCGAAGGCAGTTGCACCCTCGGCGGCAACCTCGGCACCAATGCCGGTGGCACGGCGGTGCTGCGCTACGGCAATACCCGCGAGCTGACCCTGGGGCTGGAAGTGGTTACGGCCGAAGGCGAGATCTGGCATGGCCTGCGCGGTTTGCGCAAGGACAACACCGGCTACGACCTGCGCGACCTCTACATTGGCAGCGAGGGCACCCTTGGCATTATCACCGCCGCCACCTTGAAGCTGTTCCCGCAGCCCTTGGCCCAGGCCACGGCGCTGCTGGCGTTCGATGAACTGGCCCAGGCCGTCGCCTTCCTGTCCCATGCCCGCGCCGGCTTCGGCGCGAACCTGACTGCTTTCGAATTGCTCTCTGCCGATTGCCTGGCCCTGCTGCGCGAGCAGTTCCCCCAAGGCCCGCAGCCGTTCAAGAGCGCGCGCCAACCCTGGTTCGCCCTGATCGAACTGTCCGACAACCACGGCGAAAGCCATGCCCGCGAAGCCTTCGAACACGTCTTGGGTGAGGCCTTCGAACACCGATTGATCAGTGATGCGCTGATCGCCGAGAGCCTGGCGCAGAGCCAGGCCCTGTGGCTGCTGCGCGAAAACATGAGCGAGGCGCAGAAACGCGCTGGGCGCAACATGAAGCACGATATCTCGGTGCCGATTTCCCAGGTGGTGGCGTTCGTGGCCCAGACCGATGCGTTGTTGCAGCAGCACTTTCCCGGCGTGCGCCACTTCACCTTCGGCCATCTGGGCGACGGCAACCTGCATTACAACGTGGCGCATCCGCTGGGTTCGACGGTGGAGGCGCACATGGCGCACTACGCGCAGTTGAGCGCGCTGGTGCACGACAGCGCCCACGCCCACGGTGGCTCGATCAGCGCCGAGCATGGCATCGGGCAGCGTAAGGTCGGCTTGCTGGGGCGCTACAAAAGCGCGGTAGAGCTGGACCTGATGCGCCGCATCAAGCAAGCGCTCGACCCGCACAACCTGCTCAACCCAGGAAAAGTCCTCGAGGTGCAGCCATGAGCGTACGCCTGTCTCGGCGCGTGCAGCGGGTGTCGCTGTCCGCCAACGCCGCCGCCAAATCCCGCGCCACCGAGTTGCGCGAGGCCGGGCGCGACATTCTCGATCTCACCACCGGCGAGCCGGATTTCGACACCCCGGAGCCGGTCAAGCAGGCCGCCTATGCCGCCATCGCCGCCGGCGCGACCAAGTACACGCCGACGCCGGGGGTGAAGGCGTTGCGGCTGGCGGTACAGCGCAAGCTCGCGGCTGAAAATCGCCTGGACTACCCGCTGGCCAGCATCGTGATCGCCAATGGCGCCAAGCAGATCATCTTCAATGCCTTCGCCGCCACGCTGGATGATGGCGACGAGGTGCTGGTGCCGACGCCTTACTGGCCGTCGTTCCCGGACAGCGTGCGTTTCAACGGCGGCGAGCCGGTGTTTACCGAATGCGGCCTGGAGCAGGGCTGCAAGTTGCTGCCGGCCCAACTGGAACAGCACCTCACCCCGCGCACACGCTGGTTGATTCTCAACAGTCCGGGCAACCCCAGTGGCGCGGTGTACAGCGAGGCCGAGCTGACGGCGTTGGCTGCGGTATTGCGCCGCCATCCCCAGGTGCTGATCCTGCTGGATGAACTGTATGAACATATTCGTTTCGACGGCCACCCGGCGCAGAGCCTGTTGAATGTCGCTCCGGACCTGCAGGCGCGTTGCCTGCTGGTGGGCGGCGTGTCCAAGACCTACGCCATGACCGGCTGGCGTATCGGCTTCGGCGCCGGGCCGCAGACGCTCACCGACGCCATGACGGTGGTGCAGTCGCAATCCACCTCCGGTGCTTCATCGGTGGGCCAGGCCGCCGCGTTGGCGGCGTATTCCGGCGGGCTGGATTTTCTCGCGGAGCAGGTCGCCACCTATCAAGCGCGTCGGGACAGGCTGGTCCAGGCGCTGAGACAGGTCGACGGCCTGGAGGTGCTCGAACCCCAAGGCGGTTTCTTCGTGTTTGTGCGCTGCGCCGGGCTGCTGGGACGCTTGCGCCCGGATGGCCTGCGCCTGGAAGACGACGCTGATGTGGTCGCCTGGCTGCTGGAACAGGGCGTGGCGGCGGTGGCGGGCAGCGCCTATGGCCTGTCGCCGTGGTTTCGCCTGTCCATCGCCACGGCGACCGACAGCGTTGTCGAGGCCGGACGGCGTATCGCCAGCGCCTGCGAGCAGTTGCGATGATGGAAGTGTTCGTGCACTGGGCCGCCGGTATCGGCCTGAATTACAACTTCCTGCTCGATGCCTACCAGCGCGGCTCCCTGGTGCAAGGGGCGTTGACCACCGGCCTGCTGTGCCTGTTCACGGTCATCGGCAGCCTGCTGGCGGGCATCGGCCTGGCGGCGATGCTCACCTCGGGCAACCCGTGGTTGGCCAGGCCTGCGCGGGTATTCATCGAAGTCACGCGCAATACGCCCACCCTGGTGCAGCTGTACTGCGCGTTCCTGGTGCTGAACATGCTGCTGACCCAGGCGGTCGGCGCGGCCAACCCGCTGACGCCGTTCGCCTGGGTGGTGATCGTGATTTCCCTGCACAAGGGCGCGTTCCATGCCGAGGCCTTGCGCGCCGGCATCGAGGCGGTGCCCGCGGTGACGCTGGAGGCCGCCAGTTCCCTGGCCTTCAGCCGCCGCCAACTGCTGTGGAATGTGCAACTGCCGCTGGCGCTGCGCTTTGCCTTGCCGTCGCTGATCAACAACCTGATCGACCTGGTGAAGATGACGGCCGTGGCCTCGGCCATCGCGGTGGGCGACATCACCTACGCGGCGATCATGATCTGGACCCAGAGCGACAACGTGCTGGAGCTGATGATCCTGATCCTGGGCTTTTTCGGCCTGCTGAGCTTTATCGTCAATTGTGTGGGGCGCTGGCTCGAAGCGCGCCTGAGGATGCCCGGCTATGGCCACTGATTCATTTGCGGTGCTGTCGGCCTTGCTGCAATGGTCGCCGGCGCTGCTGGCCGGTTTCGGCCAGAACATTCTGATCAGCCTGCTGGCGATTGCCATCGGTTCGGTGCTGGGCCTGTTGATTGGCGCACTGGCGCTGTCGCCCCTGGGGTTTGTCGCACGGCTGTGGGTGCAGGTGTTTCGCAATGCGCCGTGGCTGGTGCTGATCTATTTCACCACCTACGTGTTTCCGTTCGAAATCCACATTGGCAACAGCTACGTGTCGTTCCCCGACTGGGTCAAGGTCACACTCGGCCTGGCGCTGCCGGCCAGCGCCAACGTGGCGGAGATCTTTCGCGGCGCCATCGGTTCGATCCCCAGCACCCAGTGGGAAGCTGCGCGCTCGCTGGCCTTCACCCGTGGCCAGTTGTTCCGCTCGATCATCCTGCCGCAGTGCTTCAAGCGCATGTTGCCGCCCTGGATGAACCTTTATGCCGTGGTCACCATGGGCACCGCACTGGCCTCGCTGGTGGGCGTGCATGACGTGATCGACACCGCGCAGATCGCCAGCAACACGGTGAACATGACCGGCTTCACGGTGGTGATCTACCTGAGCCTGTTGGTGCTGTTCTTCGCCTATTGCTACCCGATCTCCCGTCTCACCCAACACCTGGAGCGCCGTTATGCCTTCTATTGAACCCTTGGTGAGCCTGCGGGATGTGCACCTGTCGTTCGGCGCCAACCCGGTGCTCAAGGGCATCAACCTTGAGGTACTGCGCGGCCAGGCGGTGTCGATCATCGGCCCGTCGGGCTCGGGCAAGTCCACGATCCTGCGCTGCATCACCGGGCTGCTGCAGCCCCAGCGCGGCAGCATCCGCGTGGGCCAGACCCAGGTCGACACCCTGGCCCAGGAAGCCCAGCGCATCGAGCTGCGCAAGCGCGTCGGCTTTGTGTTCCAGCAGTACAACCTGTTTCCGCACCTGTCGGTGCTGGAGAACCTGGTGATCGCGCCGCGCAAGGTGCTCGGGCGCCACCGCGCCGAGGCGGAAAAAGACGCGCGGGCGCTGCTGGCCAAAGTGCGCATGGAGCACAAGGCCGATGCCTACCCCGGCCAATTGTCCGGCGGCCAGCAACAGCGCGTGGCGATTGCGCGCGCCCTGGCGATGCGCCCGGAGCTGATCCTGTTCGATGAAGTGACCTCGGCGCTCGACCCGGAAACCGTCGGCGAAGTGCTGACGGTGATCCGCGAACTCACCGAAGAGGGCATGACGTGCGTGCTGGTCACCCACGAAATGCGCTTCGCCGAAGAGATCAGCGATGTCGTGTACTTCACCGAACACGGGGTGATTGTCGAGCATGGCAGCGCCGCACACATCTTCCAGAACCCGGCCAACGAGCGCACCCAGACGTTCCTGCGCCATGCCCTGGGCGACGCGGGGCGTCGTGGCCCGATTGCCCACGACCCGTACCTGCTGGCCAATTTGAGCCGCTACAGCCTGTCTGTCTGACCTGAGGAAATTCGTCATGAGTACCGAAAACCGTGCCGCCGTCATCGAAGCGTTTTTGCAACAGGTCCGTGTGATCAACCAGCGTGGCGTAGACCGCGCAGCGCTGGTGCAGATCGTTGGCCTGCTGGAACGCCTGGCCGAACGTCGCGACCTGTTCAACTTCGACCAATTCCCCGCACCGGTGCCGGGGCAGGGCAGCACGGCGTTCCGTTATCGCCTCAACGATGACGGCGACACCCCGACGCTGTACCTCAACTCGCTGTTGCCGGGCAAAAGCACGATCCCGCACAACCACGAGACGTGGGCGATCATCACCGCGATTGAAGGCCAGGAAATCAACTACGTCTATGGGCGCAGCGACGCGGGCCGCGAACCGGGCTTCACCACCCTGACCCTGGAACAGGAAGTGATTGTGCAGCCGGGCACCTCGATCTCGTTCCTCGGCGAAGATCTGCACGGCATAAAGGTTGAAGGCGAACAGGCGACTTTGCATTTCCACCTCTACGGCCTGCCCTTGGAATCGTTGAACGGCCGTTACGGCGTGGAAGCGGACGGCCGCATCCTCAACTACAACGCCTCGCAGATGGCACCGTCGATTCGCGCCTACTGAGCGTTCCTCGCCCTAATGCCAGTCATTTAAGCGAATGGGGCTCACTGTAGGAGCGAGCTTGCTCGCGAAAAACGTCCAGGCAACGCGTTCATTCTGGATAAACGCGGTGGCTCTGAGTTCTTAGCGAGCAAGCTCGCTCCTACAAAAAGCCTTAACTGCATTAGGGCTTTGCCCTCACTTTTCTTTTAATTGTTGGGACTTCCATGAGCCAGACCATCACCCCGCATCAACTGCAGCAGTGGCTGTTCGACGGGCAGGAAATCGCGCTATTCGACGTGCGCGAACACGGGCAATACGGCGAGGCCCACCTGTTTCACGGGGTGAACCTGCCCTATAGCCGCCTGGAGCTGGAAGTACGCCGCCTGGCGCCCAACCCCCAGGTGCGCCTGGTGATCTACGACCAGGACGGTGGTGAGGTCGCGGCAGCCGTGGCCACGCGGTTGCAGACGCTAGGCTACAGCCATGTGAATGTGCTGGAGCGCGGGGCGGACGGCTGGCAGGCGGCGGGCTTGCAGTTGTTTGCCGGGGTGCATGTGCCGTCCAAGGCCTTCGGCGAACTGGTCGAAGCGGCCAGCCATACGCCCCACATCACCGCGCGGCAATTGGCCGAGTGGCAGGCGCGGGGCGAACCGCTGGTGCTGCTGGACGGGCGACCGTTCGAGGAGTACCGCAAGATGACGATTCCCGGTTCCATCTGCTGCCCCAACGGCGAGCTGGGCTATCGCGTGCATGACCTGGTGCCGGACGACACCACCCCCATCGTCATCAACTGCGCCGGACGCACCCGCAGCATTATCGGCGCGCAGACCCTGATCAACCTTGGCTTGAAGAATCCGATCTATGCCCTGGAAAACGGCACCCAGGGCTGGTATCTGGAAGACTTGCCGCTGGAGCACGGCAGCACGCGACGCTATGGCGACCCCGTCAGCCCACAGCTGGATCGCCAGCGCCAGGCCGCACGGCTGTTGGCTGGGCGGGCAGGGGTGGAACAGGTCTCGGCGGATCAGGTGCGCCAGTGGGCCGACGACAGCCAGCGCAGCCTGTTCCTGTGTGATGTGCGAACTTTCGAGGAATTCGCCGCCGGCAGCCTGCCGGGTGCGCAACATACACCGGGCGGGCAGTTGATCCAGGCCACCGACCTCTACATCGGCGTGCGTCAGACGCGGGTGGTCGTGGTGGACAGCGAGGGCGTGCGCGCGCCTATCGTCGCCAGTTGGCTGCGGCAGCTGGGGCATCAAGCCTACGTGTTGAGCGGCGGCATCGACAGTGGCCTGGCGTTGCCGACAGTGCAGCCGGTGGCGTACGAACCGCTGCCGTTGATCAGCGCCGCAGCCCTGGCGCTGGAATTGAACGAGGTGGACCTGGTCGACCTGCGCCCCAGCATGGCGTATCGCAAGGGGCATATCGCCGGCTCGCGCTGGTCGATTCGTCCGCGACTCACGGCGGGGCATCGGCCCCAGGTGCTGGTGGCGGACGACCCCGCATTGGCGGCCTTTGCCGCGCAGGGGCGCGCGGTACGCCTGCTCGAGGGTGGTTTCGCGGCCTGGGTCGCGGCCGGCCTGGCGGTGGATGCAGACCCGCACTCGCCGCCCGACGCGCAGTGCATCGACTTTCTGTTCTTCACCCATGACCGTCACAGCGGTAACAAGGACGCGGCGCGCCAGTACCTGGCCTGGGAAATCGGCCTGCTGGCGCAGATGAGCGCGGCGGAGATCGCCAGCCTCAAGCCGTTGGCGCCGGTGTCGCGGGTGCGTACGCGGTTGATTCACGCCGCTCGGACTGAAAGGGGCCACGGCGGCCGCGCGGTCAATGTGCCGATCACGCGCCTGAGTACGGTGCTGTTCGACAACCTGGCGCAGATGCGCGACGCCCGGGCCCGGCGGGACAGCGAGCGGGTGCTGAGTTACGGCGCGCGGGGCAACCCGACGGCCCATGCCCTGGAAGACCTGGTCACCGAGCTGGAAGGCGGCTATCGCACCCGGCTGTATGGCACCGGCCTGGCAGCGGCGGCCCAGGTGTTCCTGGCCTACCTGCGCCCCGGCGACCATGTGTTGATCACCGACGCGGTGTATTCACCGGTGCGCAAGCTGGCCCGTGAATTTCTCCAGCCGTTCGGCATTGAAGTGAGCTATTTCCCCGCCGATGGCCAGGGCCTGGAACACCAGCTGCAGGCCAACACCCGGCTGGTCTACGCCGAAGTGCCGGGTTCGCTGTTGTATGAGCTGTGCGATCTGCCGGCGATTGCCGCGTTGTGCAAGCCACGCGGGATTCTGCTGGCGGTCGACAACACCTGGGGCTCGGGCTATCTGTACCGGCCCCTGGCACTGGGCGCGGATATTTCCATCATGGCCCTGACCAAATACCTCGGCGGCCACAGCGACGTGATGATGGGCAGCGTGTGCACCACCACCGCCGCCTGGCCGGCGCTGGGCAGGATGAGCGATACCTTCGGCAATGCGGTGAGCGCCGACGATGCCTACCTGATCCTGCGCGGCGCGCGCACCCTGGCGTCGCGCCTGGATGTGCATGAACGCCAGGCCTTGCACATTGCCCAGTGGTTGCAGGCGCAACCGCAGGTCAAGCGGGTGTTCCATCCGGCGCTCCCCACCCATCCTGGGCACGCCCTGTGGCGCCGGGACTTCACCGGCAATAACGGCTTGTTATCGTTTGAGCTGGCGAAGGCTGACATCGGCTACCTCGAACGTTTTATCGATGGCTTGCAGCTGTTTGGCCTGGGCGCCTCGTGGGGCGGCTATGAAAGCCTGGTCACCGTGGTCGACACCCAAGACCGCGACAGTGCCACCGACCGTGGGTTGAACCCGGTGGTGCGGCTGCATATCGGCTTGGAAGATGTCGCGGCATTGCTTGAAGATCTGCAGCGCGGCTTTGCACGGGCCGGTGAACGGCTTGAAGGCTCACCGGCTTGACGTGCGTTCCATCACCGACAGGTTCTGTAATAAAAACGCCATCGCGCTGGGGATTGAATAAGGGAAGGGCTACTTTGGTGCATCTCAATAAATAGAGTAGCCATGGATGAAATACCAACCCTTCAGCCGCACCTTGATTGCCACTGCGCTGGTGTTGACGGTCAGTGGCGTGCACGCCGCTTCCCAGGCCCCGGTGGCCGGTGAAAATGGCATGGTGGTCACCGCCCAGCATCTGGCCACTCAGGTCGGCGTGGAGGTGCTCAAGGCCGGCGGTAACGCGGTGGATGCGGCGGTGGCCGTGGGCTATGCGCTGGCAGTGGTGTACCCGGCGGCAGGCAATCTGGGCGGCGGCGGTTTCATGACCGTGCAGCTGGCGGACGGGCGCAAGACCTTCCTCGACTTTCGCGAAAAAGCCCCGCTGGCGGCCACGGCCGATATGTACCTGGACAAAGACGGCAATGTCGTCGAAGGCCTGAGCGCCAAGGGCCACCTCGCCGTCGGTGTGCCTGGCACTGTTTCCGGCATGGAGTTGGCGCTGAGCAAGTACGGCACCCTCAAGCGCGCCCAGGTGATCGCGCCGGCGATCAAACTGGCGGAGAACGGCTTTGCCCTGGAGCAGGGCGATATCGACCTGCTGCACACCGCCACCGGCGAATTCGAGAAAGACCAGGATCTGCGCGGGATCTTCCTGCATAACGGCCAACCGATGCAGGTCGGCCAGAAACTGGTGCAGAAGGACCTGGCCAGGACCCTCAAGGAGATTTCCGCCAAGGGCAGCGATGGCTTCTATAAAGGCTGGGTCGCCAACGCCTTGGTGGAGTCGAGCCAGGCCGGCAAGGGCCTGATCACCCAGGCTGACCTGGATACCTACAAGACCCGCGAACTGGCGCCTATCGAGTGCGATTACCGTGGCTACCATGTGGTCTCGGCGCCGCCGCCAAGCTCTGGCGGCGTGGTGATCTGCCAGATCATGAACATCCTCGAAGGCTACCCGATGGCGGACCTGGGGTACCACTCGGCTCAGGGCTTGCACTACCAGATCGAAGCGATGCGCCACGCCTATGTAGACCGCAACAGCTACCTCGGCGACCCGGATTTCGTGAAGAACCCGATCGCGCATCTGCTGGATAAAAATTACGCGGCGAAACTGCGCGACGCGATCGAGCCACACAAGGCCGGGGACTCCCAGGCGATCAAGCCGGGCGTGTCGCCCCATGAAGGCAACAACACCACCCACTATTCCATCGTGGACACCTGGGGCAACGCCGTTTCCGTCACCTACACCCTCAATGACTGGTTCGGCGCGGGCGTGATGGCGAGCAAGACCGGGGTAATCCTCAACGATGAAATGGACGACTTCACCGTCAAGGTCGGCGTGCCGAACATGTACGGCCTGGTCCAGGGTGAAGCCAACGCCATTGCGCCGGGCAAGGCGCCGCTGTCGTCGATGAGCCCGACTATCGTGACCAAGGATGGCAAGACGGTGATGGTGGTGGGCACGCCAGGCGGCAGCCGCATTATCACCGCGACCTTGCTGACCATCCTCAATGTCATCGACTACAAGATGAACATCCAGGAGGCCGTGGATGCGCCGCGCTTCCACCAGCAGTGGATGCCGCAGACCACCAACCTTGAAACCTTCGCGGTCAGCCCGGACACCCAGAAGATCCTCGAGAGCTGGGGGCATAAATTCGCCGGTCCCCAGGACGCCAACCACCTGGCCGCGATCCTGGTGGGCGCGCCGGCCCTGGGTGGCAAGCCGGTGGGCAACAACCGCTTCTATGGCGCGAATGACCCGCGTCGCAACACGGGCCTGTCGTTGGGTTACTGAGGCCGACTCGCTCGCGCATGGAACATCTGCGGCATTTCGGGGCTCTATCCCAAGAGCCCCGAAAGGACCCCACCCCATGAAAGCGCTGAAAATCGCCACCTTCAACATCAACGGTATTCGTGCCCGTCTGCCCAACCTGCTGCAGTGGCTGGCCCGCGAGCAGCCGGACGTCGTCTGCCTGCAAGAACTCAAGGCGCCGGAAAGCCTGTTTCCCTACGCTGAGTTCGAAGCGGCCGGCTACGGCGCGATCTGCCTGGGCCAGGCCTCATGGAACGGTGTGGCGATTCTGGCCAGGGACGCGCAACCGCTGGAAAGCCGGCGGGGCCTGCCCGGTGACGAGAGCGACCAGCAAAGCCGCTATATCGAGGCGGCCGTGCACGGCGTGCTGGTCGGCTGCCTGTACCTGCCCAACGGCAACCCGCAACCGGGGCCTAAATTCGACTACAAGCTAGCCTGGTTCGAACGCCTGATCGACTATGCCCAGGCGTTGCAAACCAGTGATCACCCGGTGGTGCTGGCCGGGGATTTCAATGTGGTGCCCACCGATCTGGATATCTATAACCCGCGCTCCTGGCTCAAGGATGCGCTGTTGCAACCCGAGAGCCGCGCCTGCTATCAACGCCTGCTTGACCAGGGCTGGACCGACTCAGTGCGTCATTTGTACCCCGAAGAGCGGGTGTATACGTTCTGGGACTATTTCCGCCAGCACTGGCAGAAAAATTCCGGCCTGCGCATCGACCACCTGCTGCTCAACCCGGCGCTCAAGCCCTATCTCAAGGACGCGGGCGTCGATGCCTGGGTGCGTAACGAGGCGCATGCCAGCGACCACGCGCCGACCTGGATTCAGCTCGGCGCGCGCAAAAAGCGTTAACCGACCGTTGTCGCCCCGAGCAAGCGCTCGACTGCGGCAAACGCGGCGTTCCGGCGCGCTTGCCAGTCTCCCCGGATCACCACCACAGGCTGTTGATGCGCGTGCAGCCAATCCAGGCTGGCCTGGAAGAACGCTCGGCGGTCGGCCAGGTCGGGTTGGCAGCGCTGGCCGTCGGCGCTCCATTCCACGTCTTCGGGCGACAACAGCAGATGCAGGTCGTAGTGACGGGCCAGCAGTTCGCTGTCGAGCCAGCTGGGGCAGTCGCCGAACAGGGTCTGGCTCCAGAGTGTGTTGGTCAGCAGGTGGGTGTCGAGGATCAGCAAATCAGGTTGCGCTGCGCGGGCGGCGTCTTCCCAGGCCAACTGGCCCTGGGCAATCGCCGGGATATCCGCCAGGCAGGTGTCGCGCTGGTGGTGGTCGATGAAATAGCGCACATATTCACCCACCATCAGCCCGCCGAAGTGCGCGTGCAGCTCAGCCGCCAGCCAACTTTTGCCGCTGGATTCAGGGCCTGCCAGTACCACCACTTTCATGCGTGCAACGCCGGGTCGGCGCGCCATTCACGCCAGCCCTGCACGGCGATTACGGTGAACAGTGCATAGAGCGCGGCGGTGAGGTAGAGGCCTTTGTAGAGGAATAGCCCGACGAAAATCACATCCACCACGATCCACAGCGGCCAGCACTGCACGCGTTTTTGCGCCATCCACAACTGCGCTACCAGGCTGAAACCCGTCAGGGCCGCGTCGAGCCAGGGTTGAGCGGCGTCGGTCCAGTGGGCCATGGCGGCGCCGAGCAACAGGCTGAACACCGCGCCGACGGCCAGGGCGGTCAAGATGGCCGGCCAGCCCAGGCTGCTGACCTGACGGCCTTGCTTGACCGCGCCGGCACGGGTCCATTGCCACCAGCCGTAGACTTGCAGCACGGCGTAGACTCCCTGCAGCAGCATGTCGGAATACAGCTTCACCTCAAAGAACACCCAGGTGTAGAGCAACACCATCACCAGGCCGATAGGCCAGCACCAGGGATTTTGCTTGACCGTCAGCCACACAGCGATCACCCCCAAGGCGGCGGCGAACAGTTCAAGCCCGGACATGGCGGTTCCTTGGGAGAGTGGAAGAGGGCGCTGATTGTACCTATAGGTCATCCATCCTCAAACAGCGGAGGGTAAATGTGGCAATGGGCGGGTTCCCGAAGGCTGGGATCAGTCGCTGGTGGCGGTGACTGACACACTCCCATCGGGGCATAGGTATCTACACAACTCTGTAGCAGCAGCCTACGCTAACCACGATGCGAAGCGAGTCGCTCTTGATCTTGCTCTTGATCTAGGCGCCCCGTTAAACCACGCTGGCCGGAATTCGACAGTGATTTGGGGGGTAAACCGGCAGGGATGCCGGTTTAGCCGCCCCGCGCCATGGATGGCGCGTGGCGGCGGCCCCCCAAATCACTGTCGGATTACGGGCACACCGAGCCGGGGCGAGGTGCCGAGTGGTGGGGCAAGAGCGTTTTGCTTACTTTTGCGCTTTTCAAAAGTGAGACGCCGTAAGGGCGGAACCCTAAGCCGCCGTTACCGCAGCAACGGATATGTACTCGCTCTGATCCAACATCCTGGTCGGCTGTCAGGCCGCCATAGGGGGCAAGTCGAATCGTCGCACCACCCCTCCCACATTTGGAACGCGGGGCATCAGTTAGAGAGGCTTCGGGTCCCGAGCCGCCACAGGTTCAGGGCCATACCAAAGTTGTGTAGATACCCATGGCCATCGGGGGCAAGCCCTAATGCCAGTCAGTCAAGCGAAAGTGGTCCACTGTAATTGATCTTCATTGTCTGTGAAAATCTTCATTCGCCACTTTCGCTTCCAGCTTCTACCCTGAGTGCAAGCCCTCAGGAGTAGGAGCGCCCATGTACAAAGATCTGAAGTTTCCCGTCCTTATCGTGCACCGCGACATTAAGGCCGACACCGTTGCCGGTGACCGGGTTCGAGGCATCGCCAGGGAGTTGGAGCAGGAGGGCTTCAGTATCTTTTCCGCCGTGGACTACGCCGAAGGGCGACTGGTGGCGGCCACCCACCACGGCCTTGCCTGCATGCTGATCGCCGCCGAGGGCGCCGGGGAAAATACCCATTTGCTGCAAAACATGGTCGAGCTGATCCGCCTGGCGCGGGTGAGGGCGCCCAACCTGCCGATCTTCGCGCTGGGCGAGCAAGTCACCCTGGAAAACGCCCCGGCGGATGCCATGAGCGAACTCAACCAGTTGCGCGGCATCCTGTATCTGTTCGAAGACACCGTACCGTTTCTCGCGCGCCAGGTCGCGCGTGCGGCGCGCGCCTACCTCGATGGCTTGTTGCCGCCGTTCTTCAAGGCCCTGGTGCAACACACCGCCGACTCCAATTACTCCTGGCACACCCCGGGCCACGGCGGTGGCGTGGCGTATCGCAAAAGCCCGGTGGGGCAGGCGTTTCACCAGTTCTTCGGGGAAAATACGTTACGTTCGGACTTGTCTGTCTCGGTCCCCGAGCTGGGCTCGCTGCTCGATCACACCGGACCGCTGGCGGAAGCCGAAGCCCGCGCGGCACGCAATTTTGGCGCTGACCACACGTTTTTCGTGATCAACGGCACGTCCACCGCCAACAAGATCGTCTGGCACTCCATGGTCGGTCGCGATGACCTGGTCCTGGTCGACCGCAATTGCCACAAGTCGGTACTGCATTCGATCATCATGACCGGCGCTATCCCCTTGTACCTGTGCCCGGAGCGCAACGAGCTGGGGATCATCGGCCCCATCCCCTTGAGCGAATTCAGCGCCGACTCGATCCGCGCCAAGATCGACGCCAGCCCTCTGACCCATGGCCGTCCGGCGAAGGTAAAGCTGGCGGTGGTCACCAACTCTACCTACGACGGCCTGTGCTACAACGCCGAGCTGATCAAGCAGCAACTGGGTAACAGCGTCGAGGTGCTGCACTTCGATGAGGCCTGGTATGCCTACGCGGCGTTCCACGAGTTTTTCGCCGGGCGCTACGGCATGGGTACCTCGCGCACGCCGGACAGCCCGCTGGTGTTTACCACGCACTCCACCCACAAACTGCTGGCGGCCTTCAGCCAGGCGTCGATGATTCACGTGCAGGACGGCGGAGCGCGGCAACTGGACCGTGACCGCTTCAACGAAGCGTTCATGATGCATATTTCCACCTCGCCGCAATACAGCATCATCGCCTCCCTGGACGTGGCGTCAGCGATGATGGAAGGCCCGGCGGGTCGCTCGCTGTTGCAGGAAATGTTCGATGAGGCCCTGAGTTTCCGCCGTGCGCTGGCCAACCTGCGTCAGCATATCGCCGCTGATGACTGGTGGTTTTCCATCTGGCAGCCGCCGTCGGTGGCCGGTATCGACCGGGTCGTCACCGCGGACTGGCTGCTGCATCCTCAGGATGACTGGCATGGTTTTGGCGACGTAGCTGAAGACTATGTGCTGCTGGACCCGATCAAAGTCACCCTGGTAATGCCCGGCCTCACTGCCGGCGGCGCCTTGAGCGATCGCGGGATTCCCGCCGCCGTGGTCAGCAAGTTTCTCTGGGAGCGCGGCCTGGTGGTGGAAAAGACCGGGCTGTATTCTTTCCTCGTGCTGTTTTCCATGGGCATTACCAAAGGCAAATGGAGTACCTTGCTCACCGAGTTGCTGGAATTCAAACGCAGCTATGATGCCAATACCAGCCTGGCCAGTTGCCTGCCCTCGGTATATGCCCAAGGGGCGATACGTTATCAGGGCTTGGGGTTGCGTGACCTGTGCGACCAGTTGCACAGTTGTTATCGCAGCAACGCGACGGCCAGGCATCTGAAGCGCATGTATACGGTGTTGCCGGAGATTGCGATGAAGCCGGCCGATGCCTACGACCAGTTGGTCAGGGGCGAAGTGGAAGCGGTATCCATCGATGCCTTGCCAGGACGCATCGCAGCCGTGATGCTGGTGCCGTATCCGCCGGGTATTCCGCTGATCATGCCGGGCGAGCGCTTTACCGAGTCAACCCGTTCGATCATCGACTATCTGGCGTTTGCCCGGACGTTCGATAGCAGTTTTCCCGGTTTTGTCGCCGATGTGCATGGGTTGCAACACGAAGATGACGGCAGTGGTCGTTGTTACACCGTCGATTGCATCAAAGGTTAAGGAACGTTATGCAAGCTGTCATGAACCCGAAGTATCCAGGGCTCAGTGTGCGAGTCGCCGACGAAGGCTTCGACGCTTACGTATGGGGCAATGACTTCAGTTTTGAGGTCAGCGCCTATGGTGTGCCGCAGATGGGCAAACGGGTCGATCAATGGCCGGTGGAGCGCATCCTGCCGTACCGCAAGTGTTACGGCATCGACCCTGAAGAATTCGCCAGCTTTCGCAATGCGACTGACAGCGCGGTCTTCATGGCGTATCTGGATGATCGCGCGGTGGGCCACGTGGTGATCAGTACCAACTGGAACGGTTTTGCCCATGTCGACGAGCTGGCGGTGGCGCTGCCTGCGCGGCGTCACGGTGTCGCCAAGGCGCTGTTGGACGTGGCGCAGTTCTGGGCACGCAAGAAGAACCTGCCGGGCATGATGCTCGAAACCCAGAACAACAACCTCGGTGCCTGTCGCCTGTATGAACGTAGCGGGTACGTGATGGGGGGTATCGATCAACTGCGCTATCGCGGCATCGACCCGCAAACCCGCGAAGTGGCGATTTTCTGGTATCGGCTGTTCAAGAGCGAAGTCGAATCGATCTGAGACGGTGTAGCACGTCCGCTCGCGTCTACTGCGCCTTGGTGTCGTTGGACAGCAGGTTCTCGGCCTTTTGCGTGACGATCTCCAGCAGTGCATTCAGGGCTGGTGAAGCGGCCCCGTTCTGCAGGGTCAATGCATACAGGTTGACGCTGATCGGGGGTGATATCGGGCACACATCCAGCCCCGTGTCCCGCGCACCGAAGGCGGTGAACGGGTCGACCACCGCCAGGCCTTCTCCCGCCTCCACCATGCTGCGCATCATCTGGTACGTCTGTACCCGCGTCTGCACCACCGGCAGCGGACGCAGGGCCTGCAGCTTGGCGTCCAGCAGACGGCTCAACGGGTCGTGGCCTTCCAGGCCAATCATCGACTGCCCCGCCAGATCCTGCAGCGCACTGTACTTCTGCTTGGGTTTCAGCCAGCCGTGGGGGGCGAGCAATTGGAGTTTGCCTTGGGCCAGCACGCGACTCTGAATGTGTGGGTGTTGCGGGTCATGCAGGCTCAGGCCCACATCGGTCTCATGCAGCAACAGGCGCCTGACGATCTCCCGGGTCGGCTGGCTCGACAGGTTGCACGGCGTATCCTGGAACCGTCGGCGCAGCAGGGCGATGCTCTGGGGCAGTAATTGGTTGGCCAGCGGCGGGGTGCACAGCACACGCAAGGTCGGCGCGTGATGGTGTTTCAAGCGGCTGGCCAGGCGCTGTATCGGCTCAAGCGCGTCGTACAGGGGGGCGATTTGCGCTTGCAGCTCCAGGGTTTCACGGGTGGCTTGCAGGCGCCCGCGGACACTGGCAAACAGCATGAAGCCCAATTGCAGTTCCGCATCCTTGAGCGTGGCGTCTACCTCGCCCACGGAGAGTTGCAACCACTCGGCGGCCGTGCCGAGGTGTCCGGTCTGCAAGATGGCCTGAATCACTTCGATATGACGTAAACGCATGGCCGGAGTCTATGTGCAGTGGGGTGGGGATTCAATGGCGCAGGTCCCCGTGCGCAAAAAAGACTGCACGGGTCGCCCCTGCCTATGGCGTTAAGCCAGGACCTCACTAGAATGAGGCGTCTGATCAGCAACGACCAATGCCGGGTACCCGGTACTTACAACAAAAACAGGTCTGGTCTCAAATGCCTCTACCCTCGACGCTTTTCGGGGTAACGGCCAAGCAATTCCTGGTCCTGGTGACCGTGGGGTGCCTGGCGGCTTACTTCTTCAATAATCACGATGAACACGCGCCGGAAAACCTCGCACTCGAAGCGTTTATCCGTTCCCAGGAACAGGTCGCCGAGCAGGTGGGCGCGGTGCTCGGTATGACGTTGATCAGGCAGGTGGAGGCGTATCCCGCTTACGACCGGTCGGGCTACAAGCGTTCGATGTATGCGGTGGAAGGGGAGAGAGGGCAGTTGGTGGTGACGCTCAAGCAAGGCGAGCAGGGCATTGAAGTAACGGAAATCCGCAGCCCGTAAGCATCCCCAGCCCAGTCGCGAGGACTGAGCAGGTGGACAGGGCGAAATCTTATGACACGAGAGAGGTCGGAGATTCGCGGACGATAATCGTGCCCGACTGGATCAATTTGAACTCATCACCTTCCAGTTTTTCTACACGGTCGCCAATGGCCAGCTTGTAGGAAGTGGTAGGCGCCGAGCCAGCCAGGTCGCCGTGCGCCGGGTTGGATTCCTGGAACTCATGCACCGAATATACGCGGCCTTCCGCGTCTCTGGCATGAAACTGTCCGACTAATACTGCTGCCATCTGTTTAGAACCTCTGGAGATAAACACTCGATTTGCGGTTCTGTAGACCGTCAGTGAGCGGGGTAGTTTACCTATAAGAAAAAAATACTATTCGTTTAAAGTTTCAGATGTTTCCTACGCTGTCGCGTGCGTGGCGACTTCTTGGGCATTCGCAAAACACTCTGGTGCACGCGCCGCGAAGCCTTTATAACTACTCGCTCCTTTAGTCACACGTCGGGAAACCTCAATGAGCAAGGTCTACACGATTGCCGTCCTGGTTGGCAGCCTGAGAAAAGAGTCGATCAACCGCAAGGTCGCCCTGGCATTGGCCGAACTGGCCCCCGCCAACCTCAAGTTGAATATTGTCGAGATCGGCGATCTGCCGCTCTACAACGAGGACATTGAAGGTGCGGCAGCGCCCGAAGCCTACAGTACTTTCCGCAAACAGGTGAGTTCATCCGACGCAGTGCTGTTCGTGACCCCGGAATACAACCGTTCGGTGCCCGCGCCGTTGAAGAATGCCATCGACGTAGGCTCCCGCCCTTATGGGCAGAGTGTCTGGGGCGCCAAGCCGGGGGCGATCATCAGCGTGTCGCCGGGCGCCATGGGTGGCTTTGGGGCCAACCATCACCTGCGCCAGTCTTTGGTGTTTCTGGATGTGTGGTGCATGCAAACGCCGGAAGCCTACCTGGGCGGCGCGGGCAGTGTGTTCGACGAGGCGGGCAAACTGTCGGAGAAGACCAGGCCGTTCCTGCAGGCATTTATCGATGCGTTCGGCCAGTGGGTCGAAAAACAAAAGGGCTGAATTGACAAGGCGTGCTGATGTGGGAGGGAGCAGGCTCCCTCCCACAGGGCATCATCGCAGCCAGTTGGTGCGTGCCAGCTCGATCACTTCATCGCCACGCCCGCTCATCACGGCCTTGAGCATATACAGGCTGAACCCCTTGGCCTGTTCCAGCTTGATGCTCGGCGGCATCACCAGCTCTTGAGTCGCGGTGACCACATCCACCAGCACCGGGCCGTCGTGGGCCAGGGCGCGGCGCAGAGCCGGCTCCAGGTCTTCGGATTGCTCCACACGGATCCCCAGAATGCCCATGGCGTTGGACATGGCCGCGAAGTCCGGGTTTTTCAGCTCGGTTCCTGTGTCCAGGTAGCCTGCCGCCTTCATCTCCATCGCGACGAAACCCAGTGACGCGTTATTGAACACGATCAGTTTTACTGGCAGATCCAATTGCGCCAGAGAAATGAAATCCCCCATCAACATGGTGAAACCGCCGTCGCCAGACATCGAGATCACCTGGCGCCCAGGGAATGCCGCCTGTGCGCCGATGGCCTGGGGCATGGCGTTGGCCATCGAACCGTGGTTGAACGAGCCGATCAGCCGGCGCTTGCCGTTCATTTTCAAATAGCGCGCGGCCCATACGGTCGGTGAGCCGACATCGGCGGTGAAGATCGCGTCGTCATCGGCCAGCTCGCTGAGCAAACGTGCGACGTATTGAGGGTGGATCGGCCGATCCGCCTTGGACGGTTGCGCCAGGTCATCCAGACCCTGACGGGCTTTTTCGTAATGCTTCAACGAGGTTTCGAGAAAGCTGCGATCCGTCTTGCGGGTCAGGCGTGGCAGCAACGCATCGAGGGTTTCACTGACATCGGCTGCGATGCCCAGGTCCAGGGTCGTACGTCGTCCCAGGGCCTGAGGGTCGCGGTCGACCTGAACGATCGTCGCGTCGGTCGGGTAGAACTGGCGGTAGGGGAAGTCGGTGCCGAGCATGATCAGGGTGTCGCAATCGAGCATGGCGTGGTAACCGGAGCTGAACCCGATCAGGCCGGTCATGCCGACGTCGAACGGGTTATCCCACTCCACATGTTCCTTGCCGCGCAGCGCGTGCACCACCGGCGCGCCGAGGGCATCGGCCAGCGCGACCACTTGGTCATGGGCGCCGGCGCAACCGCTGCCGCACAACAGGGTGACTTTTTCACTGCGCTGGAGGATCTCGCTCAGCCGCTGCAGATCGGCCTCTGCCGGCAAGGTGCGCGGTGCATGCAGCGCCGGCCAGGGCTTGAGCTTGTCCTCCACTTCCAGCAGCGAGACATCCCCGGGGATCACCACCACCGCCACGCCGCGATTGAGGATCGCCGAACGCATGGCGCGATGCAGCACCTGGGGCATCTGCTCGGGGTTGCTCACCAGCTCGATAAAGTGGCTGCACTCCTTGAACAGCTCCTGGGGATGGGTTTCCTGGAAGTAGTTCAGGCCGATCTCCGAGGACGGAATTTGCGCGGCAATCGCCAGCACCGGTACATGGTTGCGATGGCAATCGAACAACCCATTGATCAAGTGCAGGTTACCCGGCCCGCAACTGCCGGCGCACACGGTCAGCTCACCGGTGGCAGCGGCTTCGGCGCCGGCAGCGAACGCGGCCACTTCTTCGTGGCGCACATGCATCCACTCGATGCTGTCCATGCTGCGCAGGGCGTCGGTGAGGCCATTGAGGCTGTCGCCGGTCAGGCCCCAGATGCGCTTGATACCTGCCTGTTCAAGGGTGGTTGCCAACTGCTGGGCCAGGTTGATTTTCGCCATGAAGAACTCCAATCGTCAGTGAGATGAATAACTGCTGATCAGTAGAGGACAGTTCGATCACGGCGAATGCTCCGCCTCTAATGTGAAGATTGCGTCATGGCCGCGCGGTATTGGCGCGTGCGTCGAGCGAGGAACCATTGGTCACGCACCAGCGCCCACCAGGGAATGACGTTGAGGCTGGGCAGGCGGCCGCGGCTCAGGCGGCGCATCTGGTGGCGCACAACGGCCACCAGCGCAAGGGCCGCCAGTGTCTTGCGCTGCCAAGTGATCGGTTTGAGCTGCGGATTGAGCTCGCGACCGTCGCGCCAGTGTTTGATCAGTTGCGGTTCCAGGGTCAGAGCGGTGGCGATGCCGGCCATGGCGATGCCGCTGTCCAGTACGTGCTGCACGATGGCCAGACGACGGATGCCGCCAGTGACCATTACCGGCATCCGGGCGATGGCTGCCAGGTCTTTGGCGAATTCCAGGAAGTAGGCTTCGCGGGCCAGTGTGCGGCCATCGCGAGCGTCGCCTTGCATCGCGGGTGCCTCGTAGCTGCCGCCGGATAATTCGAGCAAGTCGATCGGCAATGCGTTGAGCATCTCGACCACCGCACGCGCATCGGCTTCATCGAAGCCGCCGCGCTGGAAGTCGGCCGAATTGAGTTTGACCGCCACGCAAAATGCCGGGCTGACGCTGGCGCGCACGGCGCGGATCACTTCCAGCAGCAGGCGCGCGCGGTTTTCCAGTGGGCCGCCCCAACGGTCGGTGCGTTGGTTGGTCAAGGGCGACAGAAATTGGCTGAGCAAGTAGCCATGGGCGCCATGGACCTGCACACCGGTAAATCCTGCTTTCTCGGCCAGGCGGGCACTGGTGGCGAAGCGTTTGATTACGTCTTGAATGTCGTCTTCGGTCATGGCCCTGGGTTGGGCGAACAGCTTCGAAAAGCCGCCGAGGTCCAAGGCGATGGCCGAGGGTGCCAGCGCTTGCTGGCCCAGGTTGGCCATAGTCTGGCGTCCTGGGTGGCTGAGCTGCATCCAGAAGTGCACAGCCTCACTCCGTGCCGCATCGGCCCACTCGCGGAAGCTGTCCAGGTGCTGCTCGTCTTCCAAGGCAACACCGCCTGGGCCGGTCAGGGCACGGCGGTCGATCATGACGTTGCCGGTGAGCAGCAAGCCGGGTTCACCCTCGGCCCAGGTCGTGTACAACTGCTTCAATTCACGGGAGGGTGCCTGATTGAAATCGGCCATGTTTTCTTCCATCGCCGCCTTGGCAATGCGGTTGGAAATAACCTGGCCGTTGGGCAGTTGCAAGGCTTCAAAGGGTGACATGGATTGACTCCTGAGCGGGGGAGGCCTCAGGCTAAGCTTAAAGTTAACTTTAATGTCAAGCGGGCGTTTCGATGAATATTGGTGAGCTGGCAAAACAGAGCGGGTTGGCGGCGTCGCGTATCCGCTTTTACGAGGCCGAGGGCTTGATCAGCCAGGTGGGACGCCAAGCCAATGGGTATCGGCGTTATGCACCCGAGGCGCTGCAGACGCTGCAATTGATCCAGAGCGCGCAACAGGCCGGGTTTACCCTGCAGGAACTCAAGGCATTGATGCCGGCGCCGGGGGAGCACAGGCGCGATGAGTTGATCGAGGCGTTGGAGCGCAAAGTGGCCCAGATCGAGGTGATGCAGGCGCAGTTGGCCCACAGCAAGGCGCAATTATCAGGCGTGATCGATGCGGTGCGGGCGCAGCCAGACGATGTGCCGTGCTCCATGGGGCAGAAGCAAGTGCTGGCGTCGATTAAACTGCAATCTTGAAGTCGCTGAATAGCCAATGTGGGAGGGGGCTTGCTCCCGATGACGGTGTGTCAGTCCCGCCTAAGCTGGCTGATCCACCGCCATCGGGGGCAAGCCCCCTCCCACATGTTTAACCGTGTTCGGCTGGCTATTTGTAGGGTTCCCATCTACTTCAACGCTGTGCGCAGATGCAAAATCTGCCGGATGTACGCAGATCCAAATGTGGGAGGGGGCTTGCCCCCGATGACGGTGTGTCAGTCCCGCCTAAGCTGGCTGATCCACCGCAATCAGGAGCAAACCCCCTCCCACATGTTTAACCGTGTTCGGCTGGCTATTTGTAGGGTTCCCATCTACTTCAACGCTGTGCGCAGATGCAAAATCTGCCGGATGTACGCGATCCAAATGTGGGAGGGGGCTTGCTCCCGATGACGGTGTGTCAGTCCCGCCTAAGCTGGCTGACCCACCGCAATCAGGAGCAAACCCCCTCCCACATTTTTTACTCAGCGGCGTCGGAATAGCGGTAGCGGCTCATCCGTTGCAGCCTGGTACGTCACCGAAAAGTCTTTAAGGCTTTCCAGCGCTTCGTACGGGTCTTTGTCGGGGCGCAAGGCGAAGGCATCGAAGCCGCAGCGGCGCAGGTAGAACAGCTGGTCGCGCAGCACGTCGCCAATCGCCCGCAGTTCGCCCTTGTAGCCATAGCGCTCACGCAGCAGGCGGGCGTTGGAGTAGTTGCGTCCGTCGGTGAAGGCCGGGAAGTTCAGGGCGATGACTTGGAAATGCTCCACGTCATCACCGATCTCTTCGGCTTCTTCATCGGCGTCCAGCCACACGCCCAGGCCGCCGTCGCGGGCCTTGAGGGCGTGGCCGTGTTCGCGCCACAGGGCCAATGGGACGATCAGGTCGTCGCAGTTGGAAATGCCGTCGAAGCTTGCGTCCTTGGGCAGCAGGTGCCAGGTTTCGTCGACGACTTCGTTGTGCTTAATGATTCGCTGCATAGACGCGCTCCTTGAACAGGTCAATGCCGATGCGCTGGTAGGTGTCGATGAAACGCTCATCTTCGGTGCGCTGTTCGATGTACACGTCGATCAGCTTGCCGATCACCTCGGGCATGGCTTCCTGGGCGAAGGACGGGCCGAGGATCTTGCCCAGGCTCGCATCACGGTTGGCGCTGCCACCCAGGGACACTTGGTAGAATTCTTCGCCTTTCTTGTCCACGCCCAGGATGCCGATGTGGCCGACATGGTGGTGGCCACAGGCGTTCATGCACCCGGAGATGTTCAGGTCCAGCTCGCCGATGTCGAACAGGTAGTCAAGGTCGTCGAAACGGCGCTGGATCGATTCGGCGATCGGGATCGACTTGGCGTTGGCCAGGGAGCAGAAGTCGCCGCCCGGGCAGCAGATGATGTCGGTCAACAGCCCGATGTTCGGCGTGGCGAAACCGCCTTCGCGCAGTTCGCCCCACAGGGTGAACAGTTGGCTCTGCTCGACGTCCGCGAGAATGATGTTCTGCTCGTGGGAGGTGCGCAGCTGGCCGAAGCTGTAGCGGTCGGCCAGGTCGGCGACGGCGTCCAGCTGCTTGTCGGTGATGTCGCCTGGTGCCACGCCGGTGGGTTTGAGCGACAGGGTCACCGCCACATAGCCCGGTTGTTTATGCGCCAGGGTATTGCGCGTGCGCCAGCGGGCGAAGCCCGGATGCTGCTGGTCGAGCGCCGCGAGCTCGGCGTCCTGATTGCTCAGGGTTTTGTATTGGGGGTCGACGAAGTGCTTGGCCACGCGCTGCACTTCGGCTTCGGTCAAGGTCGTCTGGCCGCCGCGCAGGTGTTCCATCTCGGCGTCGACTTTCTGCGCGAACACCTCAGGGGTCAGCGCCTTGACCAGGATTTTGATCCGGGCCTTGTACTTGTTGTCGCGGCGACCATAACGGTTGTAAACCCGCAGGATCGCGTCGAGGTAGCTCAGCAGGTCCTGCCACGGCAGGAACTCGTTGATGAAGGCGCCGACCACCGGGGTACGCCCCAGGCCGCCACCCACCAACACCCGGAAACCCAGCTCGCCGGCGGCGTTGTGCACCGGCTCCAGGCCGATGTCGTGCACTTCGATGGCGGCGCGGTCCGACGTCGAGCCATTGATGGCGATCTTGAACTTGCGCGGCAGGTAGGCGAATTCGGGGTGGAAGGTGGTCCATTGACGCACGATTTCACACCAGGGACGCGGATCGATCACTTCATCGAAGGCGACGCCGGCGAATTGGTCGGTGGTCACGTTGCGCAGGCAGTTACCGCTGGTCTGAATGGCGTGCATCTGCACGGTCGCCAGTTCAGCGAGGATGTCCGGCACGTCCTCCAGCGCCGGCCAGTTGAACTGCACGTTCTGGCGGGTACTGATGTGGGCGTAGCCTTTGTCGAAGTCGCGGGCGATCTTGGCCATCATGCGCGTCTGGCGCGAGGTCAGCTGGCCATAGGGCACAGCCACCCGCAGCATCGGCGCAAAGCGCTGAACATAAAGGCCATTTTGCAGGCGCAGAGGGCGGAACTCTTCTTCGCTCAGTTCACCTGCTAAGTAGCGTCGGGTCTGATCACGGAACTGCTTGACGCGGTCCTCGATGATGCGCTGATCGTATTCGTCGTATACGTACATATAGGTCCTGTTCTCGGCAAATCTGCGCGCACGGCCGCGCACTCCCAACGGAGCCGGCGCACGATACCAGTTTGCGTTTATGCGCAAAAGTGATGTTTGAGTATATGCACATAACCAAAATGACTAATGGGAAGGGTTATTGCGATATCCACATTTGTCATAGGGGCAAGTCTGGTCTTTACTGGTGTCGAGTCTTAGGGCAATCACCTATAAAACCGACAAGAGGCGATGCGATGAGCAATTCGACAAAAATACGTAAACCCGACAGCACCGTGGATGCCTGGGCGATTCTGTTCCTGATCATCCTTGTGGTGGGCACCGCTGTGTTCTGGGTCAGCCACCAGTAAGTCATCCCTTCAGCTTGCAGTCCTTGCCGCCTCGGCCGGCTTCATACCCCGGCCAGGTGCAGCACCAGCTTGACAATGCCAAACAGCGTCAACGCAAACACTGCCGTGAATACAATACCCATTATCACGAAGTGGCTCGGCTTGCCGTGGGTGAAGTCGCGGGCGCGGTTCTTGCCGCTTTGCACGCCAAAGGCGGCGGCCAAGACGCTGTGGAGCATCTGCCAGAACGTGGGCGGTTTGTGCTGTGGGTCGTCCATGGATCCCTCGAAATGAAGTGCGACTGAATCAGGTGCTTCAAAGCATAGTCCAGCCCCTGGGCTGTGGCGGGCCATATAGCTCACTACCGCCTTCGCGATGGCTAGTAATGGTGTGCTGTCACTCTATTTCCCAGAGAGAGACACCATGACCATTACAACTGTGCCTGTGCACCACATTACCGAAAGCCTGCATGGCAAACTCCTGAAAAAATCGCTGCCTCAATGGCTGTTGAACGCCCCGTCTGCGCGGCGTGCCGAGCTCAAGCACACCGATGCGGTGTTACCCCAGGCCTATCTGGACGCCACCTCCGCGCAACGCAAGCAGCTACATGACTATTTCACCGCGAGCTTCACCGCGCAAACGACGCTCGACAAGACCATGGCCGACTTGCAGAGCATCGACGCCTTCGCCGAGTCCTTGCTGCTCAAGGCGCTGAACGATCAGTACGGCGTGGTGCTGGACGTACGCAAGACATGGATCAGCCTAAGAAAAACCACGAAAGCGGGTTATATAGAGCTGGGAAATTTTGAGTTCCTGAAGCTTAGCTTGCTGGAAGCGACGAAACATAACTTTGAAGTCTCTGAAGCCGCAGAGGGTGCATTTCATCATTCCTCCGGTTTCATGGAACAGGGCGCGACGCCCGATACCTTTACCCAAGTGACCGTCAACCTCGAGGTTCATCAGTTCTTGACGCTCTGCCGGACGCTGGATGTCGGTGCGAAGTATCAAACCCATATCAAGGCATTTCTCCAACCCACCGATCTCATGAAGGCCGCCACACTGCGCCGGCAGTTCATTGCGAACCAGAAGGCAACGATGCGCGCCGCCGCCGAGCTGGCTCTGCTGCAAAAAGACATCGATGTCGAGGAGCATGCAATGGTGCTGTCGGTGATTGATGGTGAGGTGTTCCCGCAATTGCGAGGGCAACCCGTCTGGTTTTGCGACCTGGGTCTCATGAAGCGCCGCTTGACTGGCTGCGTGGTGTTTATGCCGTGCCAGAAATATCGTTATGCGAAGGGATGTATCGTCTATGTCCCGCATGATCAGACGCATTCCATGAAAAGCTTTACCTTTCGCGAGATGGAGGCGTACTTCAAGGAGCGATTCACTGCTGCGGATACCTCGTCCCCTGAGGCGGCAAGCCCGACCACTTACCAGAAATTCTTCAGTCGGTTCGTGCCGTATAGCGATCATCCCTACTATTTCGGCCAGTTCACCAAGGACGGCGAGACCACGCGGGCCAGAAAATTCGCGTCCATAGCGCCACCTGCCAGTAAGGTGCTGGATGTGCTCACGCCATTCCCTATTGGCCTCACCAATCCAGCCCCTTTGCCGAAGCCCCCGCAACAGGTGGAGGAGGACCCCTATCTGAATGTCGCACCGTACCGACAAAAGGGGCAAGGGCTCTGGGGGGATAACCTCGACCTGTGGGGCTACCTGTTTGACTGCAGTTGCACTCAGAGCATCAACGACGCGGCGGCGCATGCGGTGCCTACCGCAGAGGTCGATGCCAAGGTGCGCGCGCAGAGAATCGCCAGTTGGCTGAATATCGGCTTTTTCGCCGCGACCTTCTTCGCGGGCTTTGTGCCGGTACTGGGCGAAATCGTGCTGGCCTTTATGGCTGGCCAGCTTCTGTACGAGGCGTTTGAAGGGACCATAGAGTGGGCGGAAGGTGATCGTAAGGCCGCCAAGGCGCACCTGATCGACCTGGCGGAAAACCTCGCGCTGATTGCTCTGTTGCACGTTGCCGGCAAGGGGGTAGGCAAGCTGCTGGCGATCAAGCCCTCGACCGTCATCGAGGACCTGCACCCGGTCAAACTGCCCAATGGTCAGACCCGGTTGTGGAAGCCCGATCTGTCGCCTTACAAAAGCGTCGTGAGGTTGCCTGACGGCGCTCGTCCCAATGCTTTGGGACAATACGAAATCAACGGCAAGACCTACGTCCGGTTGAATAGCGATTTGTACGAACAGGCCCTCGACCCAACCGTCAACAAATGGCGGATCAAGCATCCCGATGACCCTGAGGCGTACCAGCCCATTCTGGAACACAACAAGGCCGGCGCCTGGCGGCACATGCATGAGCGCCCATTGGAGTGGGACCGTCTGACGCTGCTGCGCCGGCTCGGCCACCGTACCGAAGAGTTCTCCGACGAGGTATTGCGCACCATTGGCCAAGTCAGTGGCGTTGAGGACGCGGTGTTGCGCAAAGTCCATGTGGACGGCTTGCCCATTCCAGCGGCACTGGATGAAACGCTGGAGCAGTTCAGTGTCGACCAGCAGGTCGGCGAGGTGATCGAGCAAATCCGTCGCGGTTTCGGGTCAGGCAGTCGCTTCGAGTATGTGTTGCCGCTGATAACAGAACTGCCGCACTGGCCGGAAGGCCGGATATTGGAAGTGTTCAACGGGCCTGAGCCCTGGGGCGCGTCCCAGCGCTATGGTGTGACACCGTCAACGAGTAACGCGGGTGTAAGCATCAAGCTCACCCGTGGCGAGGTACGAGCCGGCAAGCTGGGCGAGAAGGTGCTGTCCCGGATGAGCGCGGACGAAATCGACCGCCTGCTGGGGAGTGCGTCGGGTTGGAACGGGCTGACCCGAGAAGAAGAGTTCAACAAGCGCCTGGCGGACCATGCGCTGAAGAGGCAGCGTGCGCTGTTCGATAGCCTGTGGCAATCAAGGATGCCGACGGTGCCCGACACCAGCGTACTGGGCCGACGCTACCCATCTTTACCGCGTCAGGCCTTGAACGAGGTGATGGACGCCGCTACCCAGAGCGAGCGCAATCGCTTGAATAAGGGCAGGGTGCCGACGCGCCTGGATGACCTGGCGCGCATTCACCTGCAACAGCATCGCCTGAACCGCGCGATCGCCGGCCTGCACCGCGAGAATCTAGCGAGCCTGGACAGCGACCGCCTGGCCTTGCACAGCCTGGAGCTGCTGCCGGGTTGGCCGGGAGGGTTGCGGCTGGAACTGCGCGGCGACACCTTTCGCGGGCCGCTGCTGGACAGTATCGGCGCAGAGAACGCCGCGATGCGCAAATACCTGGTCAAGGAAGGCGACAGCTTCCAGGCGCATGATGAACAAGGCGAGGCCATGCATAGCGTCTCGCCCACCAGCCGCAACTTCTATCAATCGATCCTGCATGCCTTGCCAGATGAATTCCGTAATGGGATAGGTATTCCATCGACCGGTCAGGATGGCCTGTTGAAGCAGACGCTAGTCAACTATGCGAGCAGCCATCGCAGCGAAATGGCGGGTATTCTCGGACAACGGGCGCCCCGGTCGCGACCGTCCCTGCGCCTGCCGGGCGGCCGCCTGGGGTATGAGTTGTCGGGGAGGGGAGCGGCGGCAGGCGATATTGATCGCTTGGTCACGCGGGTGCGAGATATCTACCCAAATGTGTCTGACCCCATAGCCAGGCTTTTTGTGGACAGACACCTGGCCAGCGGTGAACACCCGCAACAGATTTTCAACCTGTTGGCCAATCGCCAGCGAGAAATCGATGGCTTGCGCAATGCCCTTGAACCCTGGGCGGGAAGTGACCTGGATCGTCTACGAGTGGCTGGCAACGTCATCGACTGTTGGCGCAATGGCCTGAATCGTGGCGGCGCTCCTTTCAGCAGCTTGAGCCTATTCGGTGAGTCAAGGTTACCCCCATTGAACGCCGATTTTTCCCATGTGCGTACTTTGAATATGTCGGGTGCGGCGCTGCTTGACGCCCAGGGAACGGCGCTTATCCGCCAGTTCCCGAATGTGCGACGCCTTGAGCTACACGTCGACGCCTCCACCCGCAATGCGATCGCCGAACGGCTGGCGAGCTTGTCGGATATCACTGAGCTGGTATTCACGGACCTGGAATCCTCCAGGCCTTCGTCCTCGCCCGTCGTCCCTGATGAAGTATTGCAATCGATCAATCGCATGACGCAACTTGAACAGCTGTCCCTGTCAGGCGGCATGGACCGGTTGGATGTCGGCGGCCTGGTAAACCTGCGCAGCCTGCATGTGTCCGGATCGCTGGCGACCTGGCCGGAAGGTGTCCTCGGGCTTGAGCACCTGGGCAGCCTCAACCTGGCGTCCACACCGATCACCTCCATACCGCCGCAGATGTTCACCGGCCATGAGAACCTATGGCGCGGGCTGCGGATGAACTGGGGGCAGTTTGAACAGCAGGCATTCATTCAGGCCTATGAACACGTGCGTGACAACACAGCGCATCTTGTGGATGAAGAGGCCATGGTTCGGTCGTACGTAGAGGGCTCACTGTTCTACATGACGGGCGGTGATGCGGCCACACTCTTCAACGTTCTTGAGGCATTCAGACTGCAGCGGGTACCCGCCATTGAACAGCTCGATCGGCTTAACGCCTTACGCGACGAGCAACGTAATTTGACCCAGGAGGTGCAGCAGTGGTCGACGCGCACTCCGGTTGACCCGGATAACTGGGCAGACTCGTTTAATCGTCAACAGGCTGCGGATCGCATACTCGTCTCCTGGCAAGAGGGCCTGGGCCAGCGTCTGGCGCCGGGTACAAGACCGGTGCCGTCTACACAGACCGCTACGCCAGAGATGCGCCTCGACCTTTCAGGCGGTGGATTGGTCGATTTACCGTCGTTACCGGCAGCCGGCTTTTCCCATGTACGTGTCTTGAACCTGGCAGGCGTGCGAGTACCGCTCACGGAGCTTGAGACCTTTCTGGGGCGGTTCAGCCAAGTGGAGCACTTGGACCTTGCCAATAACGACCTGACCAGCCTGCCTTCAACCCTGACTGAGATGACGTCCCTGCGTTCCCTGGATTTTTCCCGCAACCTGTTGCACGTCACCCCCACGATCCAGGCCCGCTTGAATAGTCTGACGAACCTGACCTCTCTGAATCTGCAATTTAACCCCGTCCGAACGCTGGATATCAGCCGTCTCCCGCAGTTGACGACCCTCGACCTGGGGCACACAGCCATTCGTGATTGGCCTGTGGGCGCGTTGCAGTCGACTTCCCTGCGGCAACTAGACCTGAGCCATAGCGCGATAACCACGATTCCCAAGGCGGCGTTGACCGGCCATGACCCATTGCTGTCCAACTTGAACCTGCGCGGCTGTCGTCTTACGGCGGCTACCGTGGCGCAGGTACAGACGATCGGCCAACGCCTGGGAAGCGAGAGCCCGCTGGGCATTTCCCGTGTGTTTCTGGAGCAAGGCAGAACGGGCGGCGTTCCTGAGTACTTCCCTGAGGGCGTTGAACAAAATCCTGGCCTTCTGTTTCCGCTGCCCTTATCGGTTGAGGGCGCAGCGGCGCCGATGACTGCCGCGGCGCGCATGCAGCGCCTGGACCCAAGCCTGGACACCGCGCAGGCCGTGGCGCGCATCGACGCGTTGAGCAGCGATGGGCTGAGTGCGATTGAAATAGAGGATCGCCTAGTGGAGTGGGAGGGGCAGCACCGCCAATGGGTCGAGGCTTTGAATGAATGGATCGATATTCGCGGTATCCGTGACAACGGGCGCTGGATCAACGCCCTCGACCGGCACCGGGCGGCAGGACGGATGCTGTCCAGCTGGCGCTATTGCCTTCGCGAAGGGCTGCCGGTACCGGCGCCGCAAGGCCTGCACCAATTGACTCTGTCCGGGCTGACGCTGGGGGATTTGCCGGCGCTACCCAGCCTGCTCCCCCATGTCCGCGATCTAGACCTGAGCGGGGTCAGGATTACGGATCAAGGCTCCAATGAGTTTCTGCGCACGTTTCGCCATATCGACACCTTGACCCTGGGCAACAACGACCTGACGGTATTGCCCGATGCCGTGAGTGAATTTCGTTCGCTGCGGCATCTGGACGCTGCCCGTAATAACTTGCGAGACGCGCCGGCGCTGCGCCGACAACTGCTGAATATGCCCCTGTTGGAAAGCTTGAACCTGAATGAAAACCTGCTGCCCGAGCTGGATGTGAGCGGTATGTCGCAGGTGCAAACCTTGAACCTGAGCGACAACGTATTGACCGAGTGGCCGGCGGGCGTGCTTCAGGCGCCGCGCTTACGCTCGTTGAACCTGCGTAACAACCGGATAGAGGTCATCCCACCCGAGGCCCTTAGCCTCAGGCATCAGGCGTTGATGGCCGGCACCGACCTGTACGACAACCTGCTGCTTGAGGATGAGTTCGAAGCTTTGCGAACGCATCTGCTGCGCACCGGCAATGGCCTGGGCTTTACCCTCGAGGACATCGAAGAAATGATCGCAGGCTATCATTCTGAAGAGTCCGAAAGCTCCGATGAGCAGTCGGATTTCGATGAGCACCCGGAAATCGAACCCCCCCAAGTGCAGCGAGACCGCTGGTTCGCCGACGTGGCTGAGGGTTCGGAGCGGGAGCAAGCCTGGGACGAACTACGGGCCGAGCCTGACAGCGCTGCCTTTTTCTTCACCTTGTCGCAATTGCGCAATACCCGGGATTTCCAGCGCAATCCAGCGGATATGACAACGCGGGTGTGGCGGGTCCTGGATGCGCTCTATGCAAACCGCTCTCTGCGCTCGGACGTATTTGCCAGGGCAAGTGCGGCACAGGTCAGGGTGACATGCGGCGATGGTCGAATTCTGGTGTTCAACGACCTTGAAACGGCTGTCTATGAGTTCAACGTGCGCAGTAGCGTGACGCCTGCGCAGGAAGGTAGCGAATTGTTCCGGTTGGCCAGGCGCATGAGCCGCCTTGATGCCGTCGAGAGGCATGCCGAAGAGGCCATTCGCGGGCGGCCAGGCGCCGACCCAGCGGAAATTCGCCTGGCTTACCGTATTGGATTGGCCCAGCGTCTGGATCTGCCGAGCCAACCCCATGGCATGATCTATACAAACGTCGCCAACGTGACCTCGGCGGCCCTGGATACTGCGTATGACAGCATCATTGAAAACGAAGGCCGCGATGCCTTTGTCCAGAGCCTGGTTGAACGCACCTACTGGGTGGACTACTTGAGAAGGACGTACGCTGTCGAGTTCAGGGCCTTGGCCGACGACATCGCCACACAAATCGACGCCCTGGATGATCGTTACCCCGACGCAGGCGCGCACTATTTACGTGAGTATGCAGAGTTGGGCCGCAAGCGGGCTGAACAGGAAACCGCCCTGGCCATCAAGCTGACCGCGAGGGAACGCACCCGGCTGGGTCTGTAGGGCGCACGTCCGTGCAGGGGCTCGACAAGCCCCTGCACGGACGCAAGAGCCTATCAGTTGTCGTAGCCCAGGTTCGGCGCCAGCCAGCGCTCGGTCACGCTCAGGTCCTGGCCCTTGCGCGCGGTGTAGCTCAGCACCTGGTCCTTGTCGACCTTGCCGACGGCAAAGTACTGCGCCTGTGGGTGGGCGAAGTACCAGCCACTGACGGCTGCCGCCGGGAACATCGCATAGTGCTCGGTGAGGAACACGCCGCTGCGGCCGGCCTGCATTTCCCGGGCCTCGGGGTCGAGCAGTTGGAACAACTGGGCCTTCTCGGTGTGGTCCGGGCACGCCGGGTAGCCTGGGGCAGGGCGGATGCCGCTGTATTGCTCCTTGATCAGCGCTTCGTTGTCCAGCTGTTCGTCCTTGGCGTAGCCCCAGTGCTCTTTACGCACTTGCTGGTGCAACCACTCGGCGCAGGCTTCGGCCAGGCGGTCGGCGAGGGCCTTGACCATGATCGAGTTGTAGTCGTCGCCGGCGTCCTGATAGGCCTTGGCGACCTCTTCGGCGCCGATGCCGGCGGTGGTGATGAAGCCACCGATGTAGTCGGTCACGCCGCTGTCCTTGGGCGCGACAAAGTCGGCCAGGGAGAAATTCGGCTTGCCGTCGGTCTTGATGATCTGCTGGCGCAGGTGGTGCAGCCGGGCGATCGGCTGGCCGTCTTCGCCATAGACTTCCAGGTCATCGTCCTGCACCTGGTTGGTCGGCCAGAAGCCGAACACCGCACGGGCGCTGATGAGTTTTTCATCGATCAACTTCCTGAGCATTTCCCGGGCATCGGCATACAGCGCGGTGGCCGCTTCACCCACCACTTCATCGGTAAGGATGCGTGGGAATTTGCCGGCCAGGTCCCAGGAAATGAAGAACGGCGTCCAGTCGATGTACTCGGCCAGCACGTTGAGGTCGATATTCTCCAGCACCCTGGTACCGGTAAAGGTCGGCTTGACCGGGGTGTACGTGCTCCAGTCGAACTGCGGCTTCTTGGCAATCGCCGCCGGGTAGCTCAGGCGTTCGGTGCGGGCGCTGCGGTTGGCGGTGCGCTCGCGTACGTCGATGTATTCCAGGCGGGTTTTCTCGACGAAACCGGCTTTCAATTCCTTGGACAGTAACTGCGTGGCCACGCCCACGGCACGCGAGGCGTCGGTCACGTAGATCACCGCGTCATTGCTGTACTTGGGCTCGATTTTCACTGCCGTGTGCGCCTTGGAGGTGGTTGCGCCACCGATCATCAGTGGCAGGTGGAAATCCTGGCGCTGCATCTCGCGGGCCACGTGTACCATCTCGTCCAGGGACGGAGTGATCAAGCCGGACAGGCCGATGATGTCGCACTTCTGTTCCTTGGCAACCTGCAGGATCTTTTCTGCCGGGACCATCACGCCGAGGTCGACGATGTCATAGCCGTTGCACCCCAGCACCACGCCGACGATATTCTTGCCGATGTCGTGCACGTCGCCCTTGACCGTGGCCATCAGGATTTTGCCCTTGGCCTCGGGTTTGTCGCCCTTCTCCAGCTCGATAAAGGGAATCAGATGGGCCACGGCCTGCTTCATCACGCGGGCGGACTTGACCACCTGGGGCAGGAACATTTTGCCGGCGCCGAACAGGTCACCGACGATGTTCATCCCGGACATCAGCGGGCCTTCGATCACCTCGATCGGACGCGCGAACGACAGTCGCGACTCTTCGGTGTCTTCGACAATGTGCGTGGTAATGCCCTTGACCAGCGCGTGTTCCAGGCGCTTGTTCACCGGCCAGCCACGCCACTCTTCGGTCTCGGCCTCCTTGACGCTGCCGTCGCCCTTGTACTTGTCGGCGATGGCGAGCAGGGCGTCGGTGCCGTCCGGGGTGCGGTTGAGCACCACGTCTTCCACCGCATCGCGCAGCTCGGCCGGGATCTGGTCATAAATCTCCAGTTGGCCGGCGTTGACGATACCCATGGTCAGCCCGTTGCGAATCGCATACAGCAGGAACACCGAGTGGATCGCCTCGCGCACCGGGTTGTTGCCACGGAATGAAAACGACACGTTGGACACGCCACCGGAGGTCAGCGCATAGGGCAACTCGTCGCGGATGTAGGCGCAGGCGTTGATGAAGTCGACGGCGTAGTTGTTGTGCTCTTCGATGCCGGTGGCGACCGCGAAGATGTTCGGGTCGAAGATGATGTCTTCCGGCGGGAAGCCCACTTCATTGACCAGGATGTCATAGGAGCGTTTGCAGATTTCCTTCTTGCGCGCTTCGGTGTCGGCCTGGCCGGCTTCGTCGAACGCCATCACCACCACGGCTGCGCCATAGCGCTTGCACAGCTTGGCGTGGTGAATGAACTGCTCCACGCCTTCCTTCATGCTGATGGAGTTGACGATGCCCTTGCCCTGGATGCACTTGAGGCCGGCTTCGATCACTTCCCATTTGGAGGAGTCGATCATGATCGGCACGCGAGAGATGTCCGGTTCGCCGGCGATCAGGTTGAGGAAGGTCACCATGGCCTTCTTCGAGTCGAGCATGCCCTCGTCCATGTTGATGTCGATCACCTGGGCGCCGGCTTCGACCTGCTGCAGGGCGACTTCCAGGGCTTCGGTGTAGTTGTCCTCACGGATCAGCCGGGCGAACTTGGCGGAACCGGTGATGTTGGTGCGCTCGCCGACGTTGACGAACAACGAGCTGCGATCGATGGTGAACGGCTCCAGGCCGGACAGGCGGCAGGCCTTGGGAATGTCCGGGATCGAGCGCGGCGCATAACCGGCCACGGCCTTGGCGATGGCTTCGATATGCCCCGGCGTGGTGCCGCAGCAGCCACCGACGATATTGAGGAAGCCGCTCTGGGCGAACTCTTCGATGACCTTGGCCGTTTCCGAGGGCAGTTCGTCGTACTCGCCGAACTCGTTGGGCAGGCCGGCGTTAGGGTGCGCGGAAACGTGGGTATTGGCCTTGTTCGACAATTCTTCCAGGTATGGGCGCAGTTCGCTGGCGCCGAGGGCGCAGTTCAAGCCGACCGAGAGGGGCTTGGCGTGGGCTACGGAGTTCCAGAACGCTTCGGTGGTCTGGCCGGACAAGGTGCGCCCGGAGGCATCGGTGATGGTGCCGGAAATCATGATCGGCAGCTCTACGCCCAGTTCCTCGAACACGCCTTGCACCGCGAAGATCGCGGCTTTGGCGTTAAGGGTGTCGAAGATCGTTTCGATCAGGATCAGGTCGGCGCCGCCTTCGATCAGGCCCTTGGTGGCCTCGGTGTAGTTTTCCACCAATTGATCGAAGGTCACGTTGCGGTAGCCGGGGTTGTTCACGTCCGGCGACAGCGAGCAGGTGCGGCTGGTGGGGCCGAGAACGCCGGCGACGAAGCGCGGCTTGGCCGGGTTCTCGAGGGTCTTGGCGTCGGCCACTTTACGTGCCAGGCGCGCGCCTTCCACGTTTAATTCATAGGCCAGCTCTTCCATGCCGTAGTCGGCCATGGAAATGCGCGTGGCGTTGAAGGTGTTGGTTTCAAGGATGTCGGCACCGGCATCCAGGTAGGCCTTTTCAATTCCGCCAATCACGTCAGGGCGGGTAAGCACCAGCAAGTCGTTGTTGCCCTTGACGTCGCTTGGCCAGTCGGCGAAGCGTTTGCCACGGTAGTCCTGTTCCTCGAGCTTATAGCTCTGGATCATCGTGCCCATGCCGCCGTCAAGGATCAGGATGCGTTCCTTGAGGGCTTGGTGGAGGGCTTGCAGACGAGCGCTACGATCGGACATGGGACTACTCTAAGTCAGGCATTACGGAGGGCGTGGATCATAGCAAACCTGTGCGCTTTTGGAGCATGCCCGGGTTTTGCATGAATATCGCTCATGTTGATCGCGCGTCGAAGGCGGTCTATGTGCTGACGACGTCTTTTAGTGTCCACGCACGCCGACCGAGCTGAACCGCTGCGAGAATCTTTGATCGACCTTTGACCGTCCACGAGGGTCCCAGCTTTATGTGAATGTACTGGGAGTGGGCGGGCGATGTTGATTTCGGTACAGGCGTTGCGCGCCCTGGCGGCCTGGACGGTAGTGGGGCACCACTTCATGCAGATTTTCTTCGGCTTCAAGGCGGACAGCGCTTTGGGTCGGCTGTTTGTCGAAAAAGGCGCGGCGGGCGTGGATGTGTTTTTCGTGATCAGCGGTCTGGTGATTTTCCTGTCTACCCAGGACAAGGACCTGCCACCGTGGCGGTTTTTGCTGTATCGCCTGCTGCGGATCGTACCGGCCTATTGGTTTTACACCCTGCTGATGGCGCTGCTGGTGGTGGTCGCCCGGCCGATGTTGCCGGACCAGAGTGTGGATGCCGCCCATCTGTTGATGTCACTGCTGTTTATCCCGTCCGAGAACCCCGGTGGCTATGGGGTGTACCCGACCCTGAACGTCGGCTGGACGCTCAACTACGAGATGCTGTTCTACCTGCTGTTCGCCTGGGCGCTGCTGTTTCGTCGGCAATGGCGGCTGCTGGTGGTGGCGGCGTTGCTGTTCGCGGTGTGCGAAACGTGGACCTCATTTGGCTGGATCAGCGCGTTCTATCGTTCGGATATCGTCATCGAATTCCTGATGGGGATCGGCATCGGCATGCTGTACCGCAAGGGCGGGATTCGTCCCGGATTGTGGCTGCCTCTGCTGGGAATCGCCGGTGCGCTGTTGGCGATCTACCATTGGCCAGCCTCACCACGCGCCCTGACCTGGGGCCTGCCCAGCGCGGTGCTGGTGATGGGGTGCATGGCGCTGGAGCGGTTTTTCGAAGGCAACCGTCTGCTCAAGGTCCTGGGCGATTGCTCCTATTCCGTGTATCTGCTGCACGTGCTGGTGCTGTCGGCCGGTGGTTATGCTGCACAGCGCTATGGCCTGAACCCCTATGCCGTGCTCGCTGTGTGCGTGGTCATCATCGGGCTTGGCGCCCTCGGCAGTTACCAATGGCTGGAAAAGGGCAGTTATCGCCTGCTCAAAGGCTGGTTCGATGGCGACCAACGGTTAACTTTATCCCGACAAAAATACTAGGACTTTGTACCTCTGTAATGATTTGGCGTAAACTGCCGGCAAGCCTGTGAGGAGTTTCCATGACTGCCATAACCATTACCGACGCCGCCCACGATTACCTGGCTGACCTGCTGTCCAAGCAGAACACCCCAGGCATCGGCATCCGCGTCTTTATCACCCAGCCCGGCACCCAGTACGCCGAGACTTGCATTGCCTACTGCAAGCCTGGGGAAGAGAAACCTGAAGACACCGCTCTGGGGCTGAAAAGCTTCACCGCGTATATCGACAACTTCAGCGAAGCCTTCCTCGACGACGCCGTAGTCGACTACGCCACCGACCGTATGGGCGGCCAGTTGACCATCAAGGCGCCGAACGCCAAGGTGCCGAACGTCAACGTCGACAGCCCGGTCAACGAGCGCATCAACTATTACCTGCAGACCGAGATCAACCCGGGGCTGGCCAGCCACGGCGGTCAGGTCAGCTTGATCGATGTGGTTGAAGACGGCATCGCCGTATTGAAATTCGGCGGCGGCTGCCAGGGCTGTGGCCAAGCGGATGTGACTCTGCGCGAAGGCATCGAGCGCACCCTGCTGGAGCGTATTCCAGAGCTCAAGGGCGTACGCGACGTGACTGACCACACGCAGAAAGAAAACGCCTACTACTGAGTAAGGTGTTCACTGCGAGCATAAAAACGGCGCCCCGTGAGCGCCGTTTTTTATTGTTTTTTTTCAATGAGTTGCGCGACATTGCTGGCGCAGAACATTAACTGTGGGAGCAAGCCCCCCTCCCACAGTTTTGGCGGTGTTTATCCGGGGCGATAGAGATGGGCATGGCCGGCACGGTAAAGCGATGACTCGCTGAAGCTGTTATTGGTCAGCACGCGGCCCACCAGGATCAGCGCGGTACGCCGGAAACCTTTTACCTCAACCTTGGCCACAATATCCTCAAGCGTACCAACTGCCCAATCCTGATCCGGCCACGTCGCCCGATGCACCACGGCGATCGGGCAGTCCGCGCCGTAATGCGGCAACAGTTCGGCGACGATTTTCTCCAGGTGGTTGACCCCCAGGTGAATCGCCATGGTCGTGCCGTGTCGCGCCATGCTGTCGATGTCTTCGCCCGGCGGCATGCTGGTTTTATCGGCGTAGCGCGTCAGGATTACGCTTTGGGCGATGTCCGGCAAGGTCAGCTCGGTCTCAAGCAGCGCTGCACACGCCGCTACTGCGGTGACGCCAGGAATGATCTGGAACGGTATGCCCAGCTCGCGCAAGTAACGAATCTGCTCGCCAATCGCGCCGTACAGGCTCGGATCGCCGGAGTGCACGCGTGCCACATCCTGGCCATTTGCGTGGGCGACCTTGATCAAATCGATGATCTGCTCCAAGTGCAGTTCAGCGCTGTTGACCACGTGTTCAGCGTTATGACCTTCCAGCACCGCCGTTGGCACCAACGAGCCCGCGTAGATGATCACCGGGCAACTGCGAATCAGCCGCTGGCCTTTGACGGTAATCAGTTCCGGATCGCCGGGGCCGGCGCCGATGAAGTAGACGGTCATGGGGGATTCCTGTCGAAAAAACGGGCGAGCATGAAGATTGCTCATGATCGGAAGGGACGATTATCGAGGTTTTAGCCGGTGCAGGCCAATGCAAAGGTGGCCTGGGCGTTTTTTTTGCGGGTGATCAGCAGGCGTGCGGGGGCGTTGGCGAGATGTTCGGCGAGGGCCAGGGCAGCGCTTTCGGCGACCCCATGGCAGCCGGTATGCGTAAAGGCAACGGCCGATTTATGGCTCAGCCGATCTTCATAGACGGCCAGTTGTTCAGCGCTGAAACATTGCAACGGCAAGCCCAGTAATCGGGACAGGGCGAGCAGCCCCGGTTCCTCGCGCTTGAGGTCGATACTTGCCAGTGCGGTAATGCTTTGGCGTTCAATCCCGCCCTCGGCGAGGGCGGTGTCAAAGAGGCTCAGCAGAGTGTGAAGATCACAACCGCGCTGGCAGCCCAGGCCGACCACCAGGGTCATGCCGAGTATTGATCGTCGCGGTTGCGGCGGAACAGCCAGGCGCTGATCAGGCCCAGTGCCAGCCAGAACGCCACGTTGGTCAGCTGCGACGCGATCTTGAACTGGGCCTCCAGGGCTTCTGGCGCGAGCATCGAATGCATTTGCGGTTGCGGCGCACCGACCACATGCGGCACGGCCAGGATCGCCACGCCCAGCACTTTGAGCAGCCAGTTGCGGCCGAACACGATCAGCGCAATACCGGCGGCGGTAGAGGCGGCAGTACCGACCCACCAGATCTGGCGTTGGGCCAGGTCAGCGGCAGCGGTGCCCGGCAGCTCTGGCGGCAGGCCCAGGGTCGGCGCCAGCACGAAGGTCGCGTAACCGGCCAGACCCCACAGCAGGCCTTGGGCCGTGCGGGTCGGTGCGCGCAGCGTGTAGAGGCCGGCCAGCATCAGGGCGAACCCGACGGCAACTACCAGGTTGCCACCGGTTGTGGACAGCACGCGCTGCCAGCCGTCTTCCGGTTCCCAGGCTTCGGCATCGTGGGTGTGGCCGGCGGCGCCTGCGGCATGTTCATGCGCCGGTTCGGTGGCTGCCGGGGCGTTTTCAAAGGTTTCCGCCTGCAGAATCAGCGGGGCGACCCAGAAGCTTTGCAGCAGGGTCAGCAGCAGGGCGGCCAGCAAGCCTGTGAAACCTGCGGTTTGGGCAATACGCTTGATCATGTCGGCAGGTCTCAGTGGCACGGGAACGCGGCGCTGTGGCGGGTATCGTGAGCAGCGTTGTGCACGGCTTCGATGTGCGAGAAACCGGCGAAATACACCAGGCACGCGCCGAGGATCGACGCGCCGATGGCGGCGGTCAGGCGTTGGCCCAGGGTGGCGGAGTTGCTGGCGGTGTGCGAGGTGCTGCTGATGATCGACATGGCGCGTCCCTTCTGGGTGTCAGGGTGAAACGAGCGCATGAAAACCCCGCGAGCCGGGCACGCAGGGTTCTGAACAGCGCCCGCCCACCGCGGGTTTGTTATCTGAATTCTTCGGGCCGGTCTCCGGGCTTGCGAGGGGCGCTTGGCCTGTCAAGCATCTCCTTCCCATGCACAGCACAGTGGATTTGACGCTTCGCTCGCTTACCGTTGCGGGGGCAGCACCGGACTCGTCACAACGCGTGACTCACCGGTTTCCCGTTTCACCCTGTGATAGGGCACCCGAAACAAGATGTGTAGGAGAACACGCTCCACTGATGTGCGTCAAATAGGCGGTGCCCCGCCAGGAGAGCGCTTGTTTCAGGCGATCAAATCCATTTTCCCTGGCGACAGAACGTTACAGTCCTGCGGTTGACCTTGATCAGGCGATCTAGATTTTGGATGTCAAATCGTTGGTCTTCACTGCCCGCAAAGCCCAAAAAACCAATCCCGATGTCCAGTTCACGCAGCAGTTTTGGGCGTTCAAGCAGTTCTTTGGCCGCTGCAGTCGCTTCTGCGGAAAACGTTCTGGTGGTAGGGCACAATCCCGCTGCCTCTTTCAGCTCGTTGAAGTTTACATAGCGATCGTTGGCGCCCGTAGCGTACTCGCGGAAGTGCTCTTTAATCATGCTGAGCAGTTGTTTGTTGCCTACACTGCAGTGCGGGTTTGGGAAGTTCGACGTCGCTCGTTTCTGCACAGTATGTTCGGGCGAGGGGCGAGGAAATAACATCGGCGTGTTTAGGTTGGATAGTGGCAGCATTCTGAATAACTCTCTATTTTTGCAGTGGAGTGACAATCCTGTCGTCAATCACGCTGATCGACGGCATTTGCTTCAATTACGTGGTGCCTGCTGCCAAGGCGTTCCTGTGCAAGTTTTTCGCTGTATTTCAAGGCGCAAGCAGACATTTCTGCTGAGTTTGCAGGGGTAGGTTCAAGCATAAGCGCCAAGTCCGGCACCGCCGACATTGACCCGCCCCCACGCACTGCGTAGCCTTGCACCTTCGAGGTTCTTCGGCCCAGGCCGAAGCTAAGAAGGGAACGCGGTTCAAGCCGCGGCTGCCCCCGCAACTGTGAAGGGTTCTACTGACTGCCACGCCACTGCCGATCCGGCGGGAAGGCGCAGTCAGCGCCGGTCGCAAGACCCGCAAGCCCCAAGCCAGGAGACCTGCCTCGCACGCGATTTTTCAATTCAACCGGGCGGGGTGATCCGGTGACGAAATCCGCTGCTGCGCGCCGTCGCAGGGCCTATCGTCCCGTATGCCCGCCCCAAAGGGCATCCGATGAAAACACTGGCTAAACTCCCCGTCACCATCGTTACCGGTTTCCTCGGCTCGGGCAAAACCACGCTGCTGCGCCATATGCTCGACAACGCCCAGGGCCGTCGCATTGCGGTGATCGTTAACGAATTCGGCGAGCTGGGCATTGACGGGGACATCCTCAAGCAGTGCTCCATCGGTTGCACCGAAGAAGAAGCCAACGGCCGCGTGTACGAGTTGGCCAATGGCTGCCTGTGCTGCACCGTGCAGGAAGAGTTCTTCCCGGTGATGCGCGAACTGGTGGCCCGGCGTGGCGACCTCGACCATATCCTCATCGAAACCTCGGGCCTGGCCCTGCCCAAGCCGCTGGTCCAGGCCTTCCAATGGCCGGAAATCCGCAATGCCTGCACCGTGGACGCGGTGATCACCGTGGTCGACAGCCCGGCCGTGGCCGCTGGCACCTTCGCCGCGTTCCCGGACCAGGTCGACGCCCAGCGCAAGCTCGACCCGAACCTGGACCACGAGTCGCCCCTGCACGAGCTGTTCGCCGACCAACTGGCCAGTGCCGACCTGGTGATCCTCAACAAGGCCGACCTGATCAGCGCCGAAGACCTGGCCCGCGTGCGCCTGGAAGTGGCCGAGGAGTTGCCGCCGGCGGTGAAAGTCATCGAAGCCAGCAGCGGTCGCGTACCACTGGACGTGCTGATCGGTCTGGGCGCCGGCTCCGAGGAGCATATCGATGCGCGCCATAGCCATCACGACCATCATCATGAAGGTGAGGACGATCACGACCACGACGCGTTCGACTCCATCTCCATCGACCTGCCGCCAGCCGACGAAGCCCTACTGCTCGACGCCCTGACGCAATTGGTGGTGCAGCACGGCATCCTGCGCGTCAAGGGCTTCGCCGCCATCCCGAACAAACCGATGCGCCTGCTGATCCAGGGCGTGGGCACACGTTTCGACAAGCATTTCGACCGTGCCTGGGGCGCCGGTGAGGCACGCACCACACGCCTGGTGCTGATCGGCCAGGCGCTTGACGCGGCAGGCCTTGAAGCGCAACTGCGCGCCGCCATCAGCGCCTGACCCATGCACCTGCTCAGGACCCAGCCCGGTGGCTTCGTCGCGGACGACAACATCGCCGACCTTGGCCAAACCCCTGCCGAGTTGGTGATCCTGTGCAGCGGCGATTCCAGCCTGGCGCTGCTTGCCGAGGCGGCCCGGCAGTTGCCCGAGGATTACCCCAGCCTGCGCCTGGCCAACCCGATGCAGGTGCAGAACCATGCCTCGGTCGACCTGTACGTCGATGACGTGCTGCGCCACGCCAAGGTCATCCTGATTTCGCTGCATGGCGGCATCGGTTACTGGCGCTATGGCGTCGAGCGCCTGGTGGCGTTGGCCGAGCGTGGCGTTACGCTGATCCTGGTGCCGGGGGATGATCGCCCAGACCCGGAACTCAGCGGCTTGAGCACCGTGGAGGCGCCCGAGCGTGACCGGCTGTGGCAGTTCCTGCGCCAGGGTGGCCTGGGTAACGCGCTGGATTTCTATCGCTGCCTGGCCGCCGGCTATCTGGGGCGCGACTATGCCTGGGCTGAGCCGCAGAGCTTGCCGCGCACCTCGATCTACCACCCGCACACCGCCAACGCCCACCTGGCTGATTGGCAGGCGCAGTGGCAGGCTGATTTTCCGGTGGCGGCGGTGCTGTTCTACCGCTCGCACTTGCAGGCCGCCAATACCGGGTTTATCGATGTGTTCTGCCAGCGCCTGCAGGCGGCGGGCCTTAACCCGTTACCGATCGCAGTGGCCAGTCTGAAAGAGCCCGGTTGCCTGGCGGTGGTCGAAGACCTGTTGGATGAGGTGCAGGCGGCGGTGATCCTCAACACCACCGGCTTTGCTCAATCGAGCCCCGAAGCGCCGCATCTGCGCCCGTTTCGCCGCAATATCCCGGTGATCCAGGCGATCTGCGCCCAGGACAACCAACCCGGCTGGCAGGCCAGCGCGCAAGGCCTGGGCCCTCGCGACCTGGCGATGCACATCGCCTTGCCGGAGTTGGACGGGCGCATCATCAGCCGGCCGATCAGCTTCAAGGACCTGGCCTGGCGCAGTGAGCGCAGCCAGTCGGACGTGGTGTGCTACCGCGCCGCGCCCGAACGCATGGATTTTGTCGCCGAACTTGCGCGCCGCTGGGTCGAGCTGGCGCGGGTGCCGAATGCGCACAAGCGCGTGGCCTTGATCCTGGCTAACTACCCCACCCGCGACGGCCGTATCGGTAACGGTGTGGGCCTGGATACGCCGGCGGCGGCGCTGAATATCCTGCGCGCGCTGCACGCCGAAGGGTATCCGGTGCCTGCCACCTTGCCGGACAGCGGCACGGCCTTGATCCATGCGTTGCTGGGCGGCGTCACCAACGACCTCGACAGCCTCGACCTGCGCCCGTGTCATCAGAGCCTTGCGCTGGACGACTACGCGGCGATGTTCCAACGCCTGCCCGAAGCCAATCGCCAGGCGGTGCTGGAGCGCTGGGGCGCGCCCCATCAGGACCCGATGTGCCGCGACGGTCGCCTGATGATCGCCGGCCTGCGCCTGGATCAAACCTTTGTGGGCATCCAGCCGGCGCGCGGTTACCAGGTCGACCCGAGTGCGGTGTATCACGACCCCGACCTGGTGCCGCCCCACGGCTATCTGGCGTTCTATTTCTGGCTGCGCCATACCTACGGCGCCCATGCGCTGATTCACGTGGGCAAGCACGGCAACCTCGAATGGCTGCCGGGCAAGGGCGTGGGCCTGTCGGAGAACTGCTGGCCGGACGTGCTGCTCGGCCCGCTGCCGAATATCTACCCGTTTATCGTCAACGATCCCGGCGAGGGCGCCCAGGCCAAACGTCGCACCCAGGCGGTGATCATTGACCATTTGATGCCGCCCCTGACCCGCGCCGAAACCTACGGCCCGCTGCGCAACCTGGAGCTGCTGGCCGACGAATATTATGAAGCGCAGTTGCTCGACCCACGACGCGCGCTGGAACTGCAGAAAGACATTCTCAAGCTGGTGCGCGAAACCCATATCGACCAGGAGCTTGAGCTGGACGGCAATGCCGATGCCGACAGTTGGTTGCCGCGCCTGGATACCTACCTGTGTGACTTGAAGGAATCCCAGATCCGCGACGGCCTGCACATCTTTGGCGAGTCGCCAGCAGGGCGCTTGCGCATCGATACCTTGCTGGCCTTGTTGCGCATCCCCCGGGGCGATGGCCGTGGCGCGCAATCGAGCCTGTTACGGGTGCTGGCCAAGGCGTTCGACCTGGGCTTCGACCCCCTGGACTGCGCGCTCGCCGAGCCGTGGACCGGGCGTCGGCCCGAGGTGTTGCGCGACCTCGACGCGCAGGTATGGCGCACCGCCGGCGACACCCGCGAGCGTCTGGAGCTGTACGCGGCGCGCTTGATCGAGCAGGTGCTGGAGGGGCCGCGGGAAGAGTTGGAGGAGCCTGGCTGGGAGGACGTGAAGGCTGTTGTCGAAAGCCTGCGCGTGGTCGTGGCGCCGCGTCTGGATGCCTGCGGCCCGGCCGAAATGCGCGGCCTGCTGGACGCCTTGAGCGGTCGCTTCGTGCCGGCCGGCCCCAGCGGCGCGCCGAGCCGCGGCCGCCTGGATGTGCTGCCCACCGGGCGCAATTTCTTCACGGTGGACGTGCGCAACCTGCCGACCACCACGGCCTGGCGCATTGGGTTCCAGTCGGCCAACCTGCTGCTCGAACGGCATCTGCAGGACCACGGCGACCATCTGCGCCAGCTGGGCCTGTCGGTGTGGGGCACGGCCACCATGCGCACCGGCGGCGACGATATCGCCCAGGCCATGGCGCTGATGGGCGTGCGGCCGGTCTGGGCCACCGGCAGCCAGCGCGTGGATGACTTCGAGATCCTGCCGATCAGCCTGTTGGATCGTCCCCGCGTCGACGTGACGTTGCGCGTGTCAGGCTTCTTCCGCGATGCCTTCGCCAACCTGATCCGCCTGTTCGATGCGGCGGTGCAAGCGGTCGCCGCCCTGGACGAGCCGGACGACATGAACCCTCTGGCCGCCAAGGTGCGCAGTGAGCGCCAGGCCTTGCGCGAATCGGGCCTGGATGAAGAGGCTGCGGCGAAACAGGCCGGCTGGCGCATTTTCGGCGCCAAGCCGGGTGCCTATGGCGCGGGCGTGCAGGGCGCGATCGACGGCCGCCTGTGGCAAAGCCGCGAGGACCTGGCCGAGGTCTACCTGAACTGGGGCGGCTACGCCTATGGCGGCGCTGACGAAGGCACCGCTGCCCGCGAGCAGTTCGCCCAGCGCTTGGGCCAGGTGCAGGCGGTGTTGCAGAACCAGGACAACCGCGAACACGATGTGCTCGACTCCAATGACTACTATCAATTCCAGGGCGGCATGCTCGCCGCCGTGGAAACCTTGAGCGGCGCCAAAGCCGCCAGCTATCACGGCGACCACAGCCAGCCGGACCTGCCGAAGATCCGCACCTTGAAGGAAGAGCTCAACCGAGTCATTCGTTCCCGCGCGGCCAACCCGAAGTGGATCGAGGGCGTGAAGCGTCACGGCTATAAAGGCGCGTTTGAAATGGCCGCGACCGTGGACAACCTGTTCGCCTTCGACGCCACCACGGCGCTGATCGACGACCACCAGTACGCGTTGCTCGCCGACGCCTATCTGCTCGACCCCGATACCCGCGCCTTTGTGCAACAACACAACCCCGACGCCCTGCGCGACATGACCGAGCGCATGCTCGAAGCCCAGCAGCGCGGCATGTGGCAAGCGCCGGGCGCCTACCGCGAAGCGTTGGAAAACCTGTTGCTGGATATAGAAGAAGACCGCTGATGACCGATATTCCGCATTTCCCGCTGGCCGCCGTGGTCGGTGCCGACGCGCTGAAACTGGCGCTGTGCCTGACCGCGATCGATCCTCAAATCGGCGGCGTGCTGATCGAAGGCCCGCGCGGCATGGCCAAGTCCACCCTGGCCCGTGGCCTGGCAGACCTGCTCGCCAGTGGGCAGTTCGTCACCTTGCCCCTGGGCGCTACCGAGGAGCGCCTGGTTGGCACCCTGGACCTGGACGCCGCGCTCGGCGAGGGCCGCGCACAGTTTTCCCCCGGCGTGCTGGCCAAGGCCGATGGCGGCGTGTTGTATGTCGATGAAGTCAACCTGTTGCCCGATCACTTGGTCGATCTGTTGTTGGACGTGGCCGCCAGCGGCACCAATCTGATCGAGCGTGACGGCATCTCCCATCGCCACTCGGCGCGGTTTGTGCTGATCGGCACGATGAACCCGGAGGAGGGGGAGTTGCGCCCACAGCTCCTCGACCGCTTTGGTTTCAACGTGGCGTTGAGCGGGCAAACGCTGCCCACCGAGCGAGGGCAGATTATTCGTCGTCGCCTGGATTTCGACCGTGATCCCGCTGCGTTCTGTCAGCAGTGGAATGCGCCGCAGGCGGCGCTGCGCGAGCGTTGCACCCAGGCGCGGGCGCGGCTGGACGGTATTGAGCTGGATGATCACGCCTTGGCGCAGATTACCGAACGCTGCTTTGCCGCAGGCGTCGACGGTTTGCGCGCCGACCTGGTCTGGCTGCGTGGCGCCCGCGCTCATGCCGCGTGGCGGGGCGCTGACAGGATTGCCGAAGAAGACATTGAAGCGGTTGCGGAATTTGCCTTGCGTCACCGGCGCCAGGAACAGTCGCCACCGGCCAGCCCGCCGAATCCAGGGCAGTCGCCGCAACCCTCGGATACCTCGCCGGGCCAAGGCCAATGGGGCGACATGCCTGCGCCGGCCCTGACCACCGGTTCCCGTCGCGATGTGCCCACCTGGCCAAAAAAGCCCTAGGCATTCGCCCCCGACCTGACGCGGGGGCGGATGCCCGGCCCAAGGCGGGGCGACTGGACAATGGCAAGCAGGGCAAGGCGCGCAGCGCAGGGCAGGGCCAGATCGATTGGCCGGGCACCTTGCTCGGTGGCCGGCCGCAGCGTCGTGAGGATCTGCGCTGGCACCTGCGCAGCCGTTCGGCCCATGAGCTGTGGCTGGTGATTGTCGACGCCTCGGCCTCCACCCGACGGTACCGGGCGTTGAGCGATGCCAAGGGCCTGTTGGCGCAGCTGTTCGATGACGCCTACCGGCAACGGGCGCGCCTGGCGTTGTTGACCGCCAGCGGGCAATCGCCGCAGTGGCAGGTGCAGGGCTTGAAGGCCTCGAAAGGCTTGGCGGATTGGCTGGAACAGCTAGGCGCCGGTGGCGGTACGCCGTTGCTGGCAGCCTTGAGCGAGGCGGCCCATTGGTTGGTGGCGCGGCGTAAGCGTTACCCGGCGGAGCAGCAGCGGGTGCTGGTGATGACCGATGGGCGGCTCAAGGCGATCGATGGGTTGGCGCAGTTGGAGTGTCCGGGGATGCTGGTGGATATCGAACGCGGGCCGATCAGGCTGGGGCGGGCGCGAGAGCTGGCTATCGGGTTGCAGCTGGATTATCGGCATATCGATGATGTGTAGTGCCTGGCCAGCCGCCATCGGGGGCAAGCCCCCTCCCACATTTGGAATGCATTCCTCTGTGGGAGGGGGCTTGCTCCCGATAGCGGTCTCCAATACAGCACAGATTTATCAGCCAGCCCCCGGCACATTCGGCCAAAGATCCGCCACCAGAAACAAGCGCTCGGCTTCCTCCCAATCCTCACCCTTCTGCACCAGCCGCACCAGCAACTGCGCCGGCGCCATCGGGTCCAGGTCTGCCAGCCAGCCCTGCATCTGTTCCTCGCTCCACACCTCGCTTGCCGGGTAATGCGCCGGCGCCAGCCAGGCATGCCGGGGCAGGGGTTGCCAGCGACCTGCCGCGCTCGCGCTGACAAAGTCCGGCCAATCGCGCTGATGCAACCACCGCCCACGCAAATGCTGCGGATGGGCGCCATGGGGTGATTCGGCCTGGCCCGGCCACGGATACAGCAGATATCCACCCAGCCACAGGTACGCATCGAACTGCTGGATATCCAGCGCCGCCAACGCTTCACGGCTTTCCGCGCGCGCCGAAATCGGCAGTTGATGCTGGGCCAGGTGCGCCAGTTTGCGGTCGAGCCGGTCATGGCAACCCGGCCCCAGCCACTGCGCCGTGTCGCGGCCGTTGCCAGCCTGCGGGCCCAGATACAGCTTGATCGCCAGTTCCAAGTGATGCACGCCATCGCGGTCGCGCAGCAGCATGTCCAGCTCGCCCAGGGTGTGCCCGGCGCGGCGGATCGGCAGGTTGGCCGCCAGCAGCTCCACGCCCGGCGCATGTTGCACGGCGAACTGCCACAGGCGCTCATAATAAAGGCCCAGACGCCGGGTGCGCGCCAGGCTCAGCCATTGCTGCAGCGCGCTGCTGTCCTGATCGAGCGCACGCAACCAGGCTTCGAGCAACTGCGGCGCCTGTACCCAGTCACTGCCAGCCAGCGGATGGCGCTGCGGCCAAGGCGTGTGTGCGAGCATCGGTGGCGCCAGCATCACCCACGCCAGGTCGCGCACTTCGGGGTGTCGCAGTTGGCGGGGCAGGGCGTGCAAGTCGGGGAACAGAGTCATGGTGCGAGCATAGCCTCTTACGTTGCGTGCAGGTGCTGAGAACCGCCTGGGAACCGCCTGAGAACCATTGTCATCAAGGCGCGGCGGCGACAAAGGATTTTGCCTGAGCCGGCCTTTCGCCCATAATCCTTTCTTTTTGCCACACCCCTATGCCCGCAGGAGCCCCATGGAGCAATTTCGCAATATCGGCATTATCGGTCGCCTGGGCAGTACCCAGGTGTTGGACACCGTCCGCCGGCTGAAAAAATTCCTGCTGGAACGCCACCTGCATGTGATCCTCGAAGACACCATCGGCGAAATCCTGCCGGGCCACGGCCTGCAGACTTCTTCGCGCAAAATGCTCGGCGAAGTGTGCGACATGGTCATCGTGGTCGGCGGCGACGGCAGCCTGCTTGGTGCAGCCCGGGCGCTGGCGCGGCATAACGTGCCGGTGCTGGGGATCAACCGTGGCAGCCTGGGGTTTCTCACCGATATCCGTCCGGATGAGCTGGAAGTCGAAGTGGCCAAGGTGCTCGACGGCCATTACCTGGTGGAAAACCGCTTCCTGCTGCAGGCCGAAGTACGCCGCCACGGCGAAGCCATTGGCCAGGGCGATGCCCTCAATGACGTGGTGCTGCATCCGGGCAAATCCACGCGGATGATCGAGTTCGAGCTGTATATCGACGGCCAGTTCGTGTGCAGCCAGAAGGCCGACGGCCTGATCGTCGCCACGCCGACCGGCTCGACCGCGTACGCGCTGTCGGCCGGTGGCCCGATCATGCACCCCAAGCTCGATGCCATTGTGATCGTGCCGATGTACCCCCATATGTTGTCGAGTCGGCCGATTGTGGTCGATGGCAACAGTGAGCTGAAGATCGTGGTGTCCAAAGATATGCAAATCTACCCACAAGTGTCCTGCGACGGGCAGAACCATTTCACCTGCGCTCCCGGCGACACCATCACCGTGAGCAAGAAGGCACAGAAGTTGCGCTTGATCCACCCGCTGGACCACAACTACTACGAAGTGTGCCGCACCAAGCTGGGCTGGGGCAGCCGCTTGGGGGGTGGAGGCGACTGATGCTCGATCCCGCGCGTAGCTACGACCTGATTGGTGACGTGCACGGTTGCGCCCACACGCTGGAGCACTTGCTCGACCAGATGGGTTACCACAAGCAGGGCGGCACCTGGCGCCACCCGTCGCGCATGGCGGTGTTTCTCGGCGATATCATCGACCGTGGCCCGCGCATCCGCGAAGCGCTGCATATCGTCCACGACATGACCGAGGCCGGTCAGGCCCTGTGCATCATGGGCAACCATGAGTTCAATGCGCTGGGTTGGACCACGCCGGCACCGCCGGGCAGTGGCAAGCAGTTCGTGCGCGAGCACACCCCACGCCATGCGCGGCTGATCCAGGAAACCCTGACCCAGTTCGAGCAGCACCCGGCCGACTGGCACGACTTCCTCGGCTGGTTCTACGACATGCCGCTGTTTGTCGACGCCGGGCGTTTCCGGGTAGTGCATGCGTGCTGGGATGAGGGGTTCATCCAGCCGCTGCGCGCCACGTTCCCGGATGGCTGCATCGACCAGCATTTCCTGCAGGCCGCCGCCGTACCGGGCAGTTTTGCCTGCAACGCGTTCGATCGCCTGTTGCGCGGCACCGACATGCGCTTGCCCCACGGCCTCACCCTGACCGGTGGCGATGGCCTGACGCGTTCGTTCTTTCGCACCAAATTCTGGGAAGACGACCCGAAGACCTACGGCGACATCGTGTTCCAGCCCGATGCCTTGCCCGAGCCGGTGGCGCGCACGCCATTGTCCTCCACTGAAAAAAATTCCCTGCTGCGCTATGGCGTCGACGAGCCACTGTTGTTCGTCGGCCATTACTGGCGCAGCGGCAAACCGGCACCAATCCGCCCGAACCTGGCCTGCCTGGATTACAGCGCGGTGCTGTACGGCAAGCTGGTGGCGTATCGCCTGGACCAGGAAACCCAACTGGATCCGCATAAATTCGTCTGGGTCGACGTTGAGCGACCTGAGGTTAGTCAATGAGTACCGTGGCTGTATTGCGCCTGCCCCTGAGCGTCGACCTGGGCGGTTTCGTCAAGTTGCTGCAACGCATGCAGGTGCCTCATCGCGTCAGCGAGGAAGCCGGCGAACAAGTGCTGTGGGTGCCCGAGAGCATCAGCGACGATGTGCGCGTGTTGTACCAACGCTTTCCCGCCGGTGACCCGGACCAGCAACTGGACATTCCCGAACAGGCGCCCGTGGCGCGGCCAGGGTTTGTCCAGCAGGTACGCCATAGCCCGGTCACGGCGCTGGTGCTGTTGGCCAGCCTCATCGTCGGTGCGGTGACGCTGCTTGGCGAAAACCTGCAGACCATGGCCTGCCTGACCTTCCTGCCGTTCCGGGTGCTGGGCGAATACATCCAGTTCACGCCGCTGGCCGATAGCCTGGCGTCCGGGCAGTGGTGGCGATTGGTCACGCCGATGCTGATTCACTTCGGCATCCTGCACCTGGCCATGAATGGCATGTGGTACTGGGAGCTGGGCCGGCGCATCGAAGCGCGCCAGGGCAGCATCAACCTGCTGGGCCTGACCCTGTTGTTCAGCCTGGTCTCCAATTACGCGCAGTATGCGTACGGCGGCCCGGGCCTGTTTGGCGGTTTGTCCGGCGTGTTGTATGGCCTGCTGGGGCATTGCTGGATCTTTCAACTACTCTCGCCCAACCCGGCGTATCGCCTGCCCCGCGGGGTGCTGGTGATGATGCTGGTGTGGCTGGTGCTCTGCCTGTCGGGGCTGGTCTCGATGATCGGCTTCGGCGAAATCGCCAACGCGGCCCATGTGGGCGGCTTGGTTATCGGTTGCCTGACCGGTTTGCTGGGCGGGCTGTACAACCGTCGCAAATCGTCTATTTGATAAGGAAGAGCCTTATGTCCTCTTTTGCTGAAATGATCGAAAACATCACCCCGGACATCTACGAGAGCCTCAAGCTCGCCGTGGAAATCGGCAAGTGGTCCGACGGCCGCAAGCTCACCGCCGAACAGCGCGAGCTGTCGCTGCAAGCGGTGATTGCCTGGGAACTGCAGAACCTGCCCGAAGACCAGCGCACCGGCTATATGGGCCCGCAGGAATGCGCGTCGAAATCGGCACCGGTGCCGAACATCCTGTTCAAGTCGGATGCGATCCATTGATTGAAATCGGTCGCGGTGCAGTCAGCAAAATGTCGGCGAAACTCGGTGAGCCGACCGTTCAATACGCGTTTCGTCTTGGCGACACCGAGGTTGCGGTCAACCCGTTGATCGGCACCCATATCCGCCTGGAATACCTTGGTGCCATTCATTGCAGCCATTGCGGGCGCAAGACCAAAAACAGCTTCAGCCAGGGCTATTGCTACCCATGCATGACCAAGCTGGCCCAGTGTGACCTGTGCATCATGAGTCCCGAGCGTTGCCATTACGACGCTGGCACCTGCCGCGATCCGAGTTGGGGTGAAACCTTCTGCATGACCGACCACGTGGTCTACCTGGCCAACTCGTCGGGGATCAAGGTCGGCATCACTCGCGCCACGCAGTTGCCGACCCGCTGGCTCGACCAGGGCGCCAGCCAGGCGCTGCCGATCATGCGCGTGGCCACCCGCCAGCAATCGGGCTTTGTCGAGGATCTGTTTCGCAGCCAGGTGGCCGACAAGACCAACTGGCGCGCGCTGCTCAAGGGCGATGCGCAATCGGTCGACCTCAGGCAGGTACGCGATGAATTGTTCGCCTCCTGCGCCGAAGGCTTGCTGGGGTTGCAGGAACGCTTTGGCCTACAGGCCATCCAAACCATTGCCGACATCGAACCGATCGAGATCCGTTACCCGGTGCAGCAGTACCCGGCCAAGATCGTCAGCTTCAACCTGGATAAGAATCCGATTGCCGAAGGCACGCTGCTGGGGATCAAGGGCCAATACCTGATCTTCGATACCGGCGTGATCAATATTCGTAAATACACGGCCTACCAGCTCGCCGTGCATCAGTAGAGGGATGCCACCCATGCGCACCGAACAACCGAAGATGATCTACCTGAAGGACTATCAGGCGCCGGACTACCTGATCGACGAGACGCACCTGACCTTCGAGTTGTTCGAGGACCACAGCCTGGTCCACGCGCAGCTGGTGATGCGCCGCAACCCCGAACGCGGCGCCGGGCTGCCGCCGTTGGTGCTGGACGGCCAGCAACTGGAGCTGCTGAGCGTCAACCTCGCCGATCAGCCACTGACGGCCGCTGATTACCAGTTGACCGACAGCCACCTGACGCTGCAGCCACAGCGCGAAACCTTCACCCTCGACACCACGGTCAAGATTCACCCAGAAACCAACACCGCCCTCGAAGGCCTGTACAAATCCGGTGGCATGTTCTGCACCCAGTGCGAGGCCGAAGGCTTCCGCAAGATCACTTACTACCTCGACCGTCCGGACGTGATGAGCGTGTTCACCACCACAGTTATCGCCGAGCAGCATCGCTACCCGGTGCTGCTGTCCAACGGCAACCCGATTGCCAGCGGCCCCGGCGAAGACGGGCGGCACTGGGCGACCTGGGAAGACCCGTTCAAGAAACCGGCCTACCTGTTTGCCCTGGTGGCCGGTGACCTGTGGTGTGTCGAAGACAGCTTCACCACCATGACCCAGCGCGAAGTTGCGCTGCGCATCTACGTCGAGCCGGAAAACATCGACAAGTGCCAGCACGCCATGACCAGCCTGAAAAAATCCATGCGCTGGGACGAAGAGACCTACGGCCGTGAGTACGACCTCGATATCTTCATGATCGTGGCGGTCAACGACTTCAACATGGGCGCCATGGAGAACAAGGGCCTCAATATCTTCAACTCCAGCGCCGTGCTGGCCCGCGCCGAAACCGCCACCGATGCTGCCCACCAGCGCGTCGAAGCGATCGTCGCCCACGAATACTTCCACAACTGGTCGGGCAACCGCGTGACCTGCCGCGACTGGTTCCAGCTGTCGCTCAAGGAAGGCTTTACCGTGTTCCGTGACTCGGGCTTTTCCGCCGACATGAACTCGGCCACGGTCAAGCGCATCCAGGATGTGGCGTACCTGCGTACCCACCAGTTTGCCGAAGACGCCGGCCCCATGGCCCACGCGGTGCGCCCGGACAGTTTTATCGAAATCTCCAATTTCTACACCCTGACCGTGTACGAAAAGGGTTCGGAAGTCGTCGGTATGCTCCACACCTTGCTCGGCGCCGAAGGCTTTCGCAAAGGCAGCGACCTGTACTTCGAGCGCCACGACGGCCAGGCCGTGACCTGCGATGACTTCATCAAGGCCATGGAAGATGCCAACGGCGTCGACCTCAGCCAGTTCAAGCGCTGGTACAGCCAGGCCGGCACGCCGCGTCTGGCGGTGAGCGAGTCCTTTGATGCGGCGGCCAAGACCTACAGCCTGACCTTCCGTCAGAGCTGCCCGCCAACCCCGGACAAGGTGGAAAAACTGCCGTTCGTGATCCCGGTCGAGTTGGGGCTGCTGGACGGCAAGGGCGCCGGTATCGCCTTGCGCCTGGAAGGTGAAGCCACGGCAAGCGGTACCTCCCGTGTGATCTCGGTGACCGAAGCCGAGCAGACCTTCACCTTTGTTGACGTCGCGGAAAAACCGTTGCCTTCACTGCTGCGTGGCTTCTCGGCACCGGTGAAACTGAGCTTCCCGTATGACCGCGACCAACTGATGTTCCTGATGCAGCACGACAGCGACGGCTTCAACCGCTGGGACGCCGGCCAGCAATTGGCGGTGCAGGTGCTGCAGGAACTGATCGGCCAGCATCAGGCCGGGCAGCCGCTGAAGCTCGATCAACGCCTGATCGACGCGTTGCGCACGGTATTGAGCGACGAACGCCTGGACCAGGCCATGGTCGCCGAGATGCTCTCGTTGCCGAGCGAAGCCTACCTGGCCGAAATCAGTGAAGTGGCGGATGTCGATGCGATCCACGCCGCCCGCGAGTTTGCCCGCAAGCAACTGGCCGACAACCTGTTCGAAGGGCTGTGGCTGCGCTATCAGGCCAACCGTGACCTGTCCCGGAAAACGCCCTATTTGGCAGAGGCCGAGCACTTTGCCCGGCGCGCCCTGCAGAACATCGCGTTGTCCTATTTGATGCTCAGCGGCAAGCCTGAAGTGCTGGCGGCGACGCTGGACCAATTCGACACCAGCGACAACATGACCGAGCGCCTGACCGCCCTGGCCGTGTTGGTGAACTCACCATTCGAAGCGGAAAAAGCCCAGGCGCTGGCGGTGTTTGCCGAGAACTTCAAGGACAACCCGCTGGTCATGGACCAATGGTTCAGCGTACAGGCCGGCAGCACCCTGCCGGGCGGGCTGGCGCGGGTCAAGGCGTTGATGGAACACCCGGCGTTCACCATCAAGAATCCGAACAAAGTGCGCGCCCTGATTGGCGCCTTTGCCGGGCAGAACCTGATCAACTTCCATGCGGCGGATGGTTCGGGCTACCGCTTCCTGGCGGACCTGGTGATCCAGCTCAACACGCTGAACCCACAGATTGCGTCGCGCCAGTTGGCACCGCTGACGCGCTGGCGTAAATACGACGCCGCGCGGCAAGCGCTGATGAAGGCAGAACTGGAGCGCATCCTGGGCGCGGGCGAGCTGTCCAGCGATGTGTTCGAGGTGGTCAGCAAAAGCCTTGCCTGACACGCAAAGGCTGAATCTCACCATTCAAAATGTGGGAGGGGGCTTGCCCCCGATGGCAGTGTGTCAGTCACTGGTTAAGCCAGCAGACCCACCGCCATCGGGAGCAAGCCCCCTCCCACATTTTTATTTTGGTGCTGCAAGCGGCGTCAGCACCTCGGCCTTGTCGTCCAGCACCATCACCACCAGCAGTTTGGCAGGCTGGGTCTGGCTGGCGTTGCTCGATTCGAAGTGCCGTGAACCGGCGGGCTCGTAGAACGACTCGCCGGCCTTGTAGGTCACGGCTTTCTCATCGTTGACCCGTGAAGTGACTGCACCTTCCAGCACATAAGCCACGGCAGTGCCGGTGTGGCTGTGGGGCACGGTGGCCTGGCCGGGGGCGTAATCGACGGTGAGCATGATGGTTTTCTTGCCGGGCACGTTAGTCAAGGCGTGCTCCTGTAGCACCTTGAGGGTTTCCTGGTTGTACACCGGCTCATGGGCGTAGGCCGTGAGCGAGGCAAGTACCGCAGCGGTGGCGAGCAGACGTTTCATGATGGGGTTCCACGGGGTTGGAGACCTGTTCACCCTACGCTTGGGGGCAGGATCGACCAATGACCAATCCGCCGGAAAACCCCTTAGCCAATCCGCAACAGGATGTCGCGCACCCTATCCAGCGCCGGGTCGATATCGAGGGTTTCGATGGCACCGAAGCCGAGAATCAGCCCCGCGCGTGGCGCAACGTCGTGGAAAAAACCATCCAGGGGGTACAAACCCACCTCCACCTCACGCGCCAGCTGCATCAACAGCGGGATGTCCACCGGCACTTTGCACAGTGCCGCCAAGTGGAACCCGGCCACCGTCGGCACCGCCTCGAACCAGGGCGACAGGTCGCCCGCCAGGCGCTGCAGGATCCGTTCGCGGCGCCCCGCATACACGTTGTGGCAGCGGCGAATATGTTTGAGCAGATAGCCTTCGCTGATGAACTTGGCCAGTGCCCATTGCGGCAGGGTAGAGCTGTGCTGGTCGGTCAATTGCTTGGCCTTGAGCACGGCGCCATGGATCGCCGGCGGCAGCACCGCGTAGCCCAGGCGCAACTCGGGCAGCAGGGTTTTCGAAAAGGTCCCGACGTAGGTCACCACGCCTCGCGTGTCCAGGCTTTGCAGGGAGTCGGTGGGACGGCCCTGGTAGCGGAATTCACTGTCGTAGTCGTCTTCGATGATGATCGCGCCGAGTTCGATCGCGCGGTCCAGCAAGGCTTTGCGCCGCGCCAGGCTCATGTGCATGCCGAGCGGAAACTGGTGGGACGGCGTCACATAGACGAGTCGCGTGCCTTCGGGGATCTGGTCAACCTGAATGCCCTGTGCATCGACCGGAACGCTGGCGACCTTCGCCCCCATCGCCACGAACAACTGGCTCGCCGGGCTGTAGCCAGGGTCTTCCATGGCGACGATGCTGCCTGGCTCGAGCACCACGCGGGCGATCAGGTCCAGCGCCTGTTGGGCGCCATTGGTCACCACGATGTCACTGGCGCGGCATTTCACCCCGCGTGAAAACGCGATATGCCCGGCGATGGCCTCGCGCAGTGCCGGCAAACCCTCCGGTTGGCTATAGAAGCCGCTGTTCCTGGCGATACGGCGCAACGCATCCTGGGTGCAGCGCCGCCATTCTTCCTGGGGGAACTGACTGCGCGTGGTCGCCCCGCCGATGAATTCGTAGCGCAGGATGTCGCCGCTGGCGGGGTGGTGCATCGGCGAGGGCAGCGCTGCCCATTTGCCCAGGTTGGCGGCGCAGGCCAGGTCGGTGGCGGTCTGTACACGGTCGGGCTGCGGTGCCCAGGCGTTGACGAAAGTGCCTCGGCCAATCCTGCCGACCAGCAGGCCTTCATACGTCAAGGTGGCGTAGGTATCCGAGACCGTCTTGCGCGATACGCCCAATTGCTCGGCGAGCAGCCGGCTGGGCGGCAATTGCGCGCCGGCTGCCAGCCGACCGTTGGCGATGGCTTCGCGCAGTTGCTGGTAAAGCTGGGCTGCCAGGTCCTTGCGGCCGTTGATGACGAGGTGCAGTTCCATGTTTCATCCTGGGGCAGATCGATCTGCGCCAAGGTTACGCGCAAATCGATCGGAAGAAACCCGGCGGCCTCAGGACAGGAAACCACCGTCCACGTTCAACGACACGCCGGTGGTGTAGCTCGACGCATCGCTTGCCAGGAACAGCACCGCGCCGGCCATTTCGCTGGGGTCGGCCACGCGCTTGAGCGGGATCTGCGCCAGGGCCATCTTCAGGATCGCGTCGTTCTTGACCAGCGCCGAGGCGAACTTGGTATCGGTCAAGCCTGGCAGCAGCGCGTTGCAACGAATGCCGAATTCGGCGCATTCCTTGGCGAACACTTTGGTCATGTTGATCACGGCGGCCTTGGTCACCGAATAGATGCCCTGGAACACGCCAGGGGAAATGCCGTTGATCGAGGCGACGTTGATAATGCTGCCACCGCCGTTGTCACGCATCAGCTTGCCGGCCTCCACCGACATGAAGAAGTAGCCACGGATGTTCACGTCGACGGTCTTCTGGAACGCGCCGAGGTCAGTGTCCAGCACGTTGCAGAACTGTGGGTTGGTCGCGGCGTTGTTGACCAGGATGTCCAGGCGGCCGAACTGTTCACGGATACCGGCGAACACTTGGGTGATCTGCTCCATCTCACCGATATGGCAGGCCACCGCAGTAGCCTTGCCGCCGTCGGCGATGATCGCGTCGGCAACGTGCTGGCAGCCTTCGAGTTTGCGGCTGGAGACAATCACATGGGCGCCTTGCTGGGCCAGCAGCTTGGCGATGGCCTCGCCGATGCCACGGCTGGCGCCGGAAACGAAAGCGATCTTGCCGTCGAGGTCGAACAGGTGGGTCTTGGACATGAAGGGTTCCTTGTGATTGTTATCAGAGGGCGGATTTGCCGATGACTGCCAGGCTCATCTGTTCCAGCAGCTTGTTCATGTGTATGAACTGGGCAAAACGTTTGTCCTGGGTCTGGCCATGGAAGAAACGGTAGTAAATCTGCTGCACGATGCCGGCCAGGCGGAACAGGCCGTAGGTGTAGTAGAAGTCGAAATTGTCGATCTGGATGCCCGAGCGTTCGGCGTAGTAGTCGACGAACTGGCGGCGGGTGAGCATGCCGGGCGCATTGCTTGGCTGGCGACGCATCAACTGCACGGGCGCGGGGTCAGCGGCTTCGATCCAGTAGGCGAGGGTGTTGCCCAGGTCCATCAACGGGTCGCCGAGGGTGGTCAGCTCCCAGTCGAGCACGCCGATGATCTGCATGGGGTTGCGCGGGTCGAGAATCACATTGTCGAAGCGATAGTCGTTGTGCACGATGCTGGAGGTCGGGTGGTCGGCCGGCATTTTATCGTTGAGCCAGGCGCGCACGGCTTCCCAGCGCGGGGCATCGGGGGTCAGGGCTTTTTCGTAGCGCTCGCTCCAGCCGCGGATCTGGCGTTCCACGTAGCCTTGGGGCTTGCCCAGGTCGGCCAGGCCGCAGGCGGTGTAGTCGACCTGATGCAGTTCGACGAATTTGTCGATAAAGCTTTTGCACAACGCTTCGGTTCGGCTCGCGTCCAGGCCCAGTTCGGCCGGCAGGTCGGAGCGCAAAATAATCCCATTGACCCGTTCCATGACATAGAACTCAGCGCCGATCACCGTTTCATCGGTGCAATGCACGTAGGCCTTGGGGCAGTACGGAAAGCCATCCTTGAGCTGGTTGAGGATGCGATATTCACGCCCCATGTCGTGGGCGGACTTGGCCTTGTGGCCGAATGGCGGGCGACGCAACACGAATTCCTGGTCCGGGTATTCCAGCAGATACGTCAGGTTGGAGGCGCCGCCGGGAAACTGGCTGATCTTGAGCGTGCCGTGCAGGCCGGGAATATGGGCCTTGAGGTAGGGATCGATCAGGCCGGCATCTAGTTCTTCGCCGGGGCGAATCTGGGTCGATTGGTCGTTAAGCGCCATGCTTATCCCTTCTGCTTATTTTAAAGGCCTTGGACTATTGGCTAATCTAATGCGCGCCACCGCCCACCGACAAGGTCGGGGCGGCTTAATAGGTTAGCGTGTTGGGGAATGATCAGCGGGCCTGATCCACGCAAATCACCAGGGCGGTACGGCCCCGCCGCGGGCATTCGCTACGGGTTGCGCGACGGGAGTGTCACGGGGGTCAGTACAGGGCGACCAGCAAAGTATTCCACCAGGTTGTCGGCCACCCGTTGCACGGTGTCGTGGGCGGCTTCGGGCGACAGGCCGGCCACATGGGAGGTCAGCACGGTATTGTTCAGGCGCTTGAGCGCGTCGGGCACCTTGGGCTCGTCGTCGAAGACGTCCAGCGCGGCGCCGCCGATACGTCGCTGTTCCAGCGCAGCCACCAGGTCGGCGGTGACCACCACGCTGCCACGACCGATATTGACCAGATAGCCGTTCGGCCCCAGGGCGTCGAGGGCGTGGCGATCGATCAGGTGGCGAGTGCTGGCGCCACCGGGCGTGGCCAGGATCAGGAAATCCGAGGTGCGCGCCAATTCCACGGCGCTTGAGCAGTAGGTGTAATCCACATCATCGCGGGGTTGGCGGTTGTGGTAGCTCACCTCCATGCCAAACCCCAGGGACGCGCGCCTGGCGATCTCCAGGCCTACGGCGCCCAGCCCGAGAATCCCCAGTTGCTTGCCGCCCAGGGAAGGGCGCATCACCTTTGGCCATTCACTGCGGCGCACGGCGGCGTCATTCTGGGGGATACCGCGCACCAGCGACAGCAGCAAGGCCATGGCATGGTCAGCCACCGACGGCGCGTTCACCCCGGCGCCGTTAGTCACCACAATCCCACGGTTGGCGGCGGCCTGCAGGTCTACATGTTCGTAGCCGGCACCGATCACGCAGATGATCTCCAGCAGCGGCAGCGCGGCTATTTCCTCGGCATACAGCCCCAGCGGGCCACGGGTGAGCACGGCCTTGATCTGCCCGCCATGGGCCTTGATCGCCTGGGCTCGTTCGACAGGCGTCGGCGCCAGGATCACATGGAAATCATTGCTCTCGATGATTTGCAGGTATTCGTTGATGGTCTCAACCAGGACCAGAACAGTGGTAGTCATGCAAGGTTCTTCCTGAAGTGCTTGAGCGCATGAGTATGCGGGATTTGTAAGACGGAACGTAGGTTGCTGTAGGAGCGAGCTTGCTCTCGAACGAAGTTGAGTGCGCTACGCATTACCGTGCAGCCGGCTCCACCACCTGACCATTCCTCAGCTAAGTCTTTGCTTATGCACGAGAATCCCGGACAATCGCGCCCCTGTTGAGGTCGGGGCGCTGCCTGTCAGGTTCTTCTGACTCGTCCCGGCCGTGTGAATGCGGAGATCCGACCGGATGAATGATCAGGCCAATAGCGTCGACGAACGCTATGCAACGACACCTGCAACGCTCACAAGCTGGAGCCGCCAGGACACCACCTGGATGCTTGGGCTGTTCGGCACCGCCATCGGCGCCGGTACTTTGTTCTTGCCGATCAACGCGGGCCTGGGGGGCTTCTGGCCGCTGGTGATCCTGTCGCTGCTGGCCTTTCCAATGACGTTCTTTGCCCACCGTGGGCTGACGCGTTTCGTACTCTCCGGCCGGGAAGGCTCCGACATCACCGATGTGGTCGAAGAGCATTTCGGCATTAGAGCCGGCGCGTTGATCACCTTGCTGTACTTCTTTGCGATCTTCCCGATCCTGCTGATCTATAGCGTGGCCCTGACCAACACCGTCAGCAGCTTCATGGAACACCAACTGCACATCATGCCGCCGCCTCGGGCAGTCCTGGCGTTTGTGCTGATCCTGGGCTTGCTGGCGGTGGTGCGTTGCGGCGAAAAGGTGATCGTCAAGGCCATGAGCCTGATGGTGTATCCGTTTATCGTTGCCTTGCTGTTCCTCGCCGTATACCTGGTGCCGCATTGGACGGGCGGCATCCTGAGTACCGCCCGTGAGATTCCGGCGCCGTCGGCCTTGCTCAACACCTTGTGGCTGGCGATTCCGGTGATGGTGTTCTCGTTCAACCACTCGCCGATCATCTCGGCCTTCGCGGTAGACCAGAAACGTCAGTATGGGGCACACGCCGACGAGCGCAGCTCGCAGATCCTGTCCCGCGCGCACCTGTTGATGGTAGTGATGGTGCTGTTCTTTGTGTTCAGCTGCGTGCTGACCCTGTCACCGGCGCAGTTGGCCGAGGCGAAAGCGCAGAACCTGTCGATCCTGTCGTACCTGGCCAACCACTTTGACAACCCGACCATTGCCTTCGCCGCGCCGTTGATTGCATTCGTGGCGATTGCCAAGTCATTCCTGGGCCACTACATCGGTGCCAGCGAGGGCCTCAAGGGCCTGGTGCTGAAGACCGGCCGCCGCCCGGCAGCCAAGTCTCTGGACCGCATGACCGCCGCCTTCATGCTGGTGGTGTGCTGGATTGTCGCCACGCTTAACCCGAGCATCCTCCGCATGATCGAGACCCTGGGCGGGCCGGTGATTGCATCGATCCTGTTCCTGATGCCGATGTACGCCATCCGCAAAGTGCCGGCCATGGCCAAGTACCGGGGGCAGGCGTCGAATGTGTTTGTCACGGCGGTGGGGTTGGTGGCGATTACTGCGTTGGTGTATTCGCTGATGGCTTAAGGTCTGACGCAATCTCCAAGGCTGTCCCAGAACCAAATGTGGGAGGGGGCTTGCTCCCGATAGCGGTATGTCAGTCACCTATGAATTGACTGAACCACTGCTATCGGGAGCAAGCCCCCTCCCACATGTGTTTGGTGGTGTTGCTGGGATTGTATTCCAGGCATGAAAATGCCGCGTATCTCCAGATGGCGATCACTGCTCTGGTTGACTCGCTGATGGCTTAAGGTCTGACACAGCCTGCAAGAGCTACAGAGACCAAATGTGGGAGGGGGCTTGCCCCCGATGGCGGTGTATCAGTCACCTATGAATTGACTGAACCACTGCTATCGGGAGCAAGCCCCCTCCCACATGTGTTTGGTGGTGTTGCTGGGATTGGATTCCAGGCATGAAAATGCCGCGTATCTCCAGGCGGCAATCACTGCTCTGGTTGACTCGCTGATGGCTTAAGGTCTGACACAGCCTGCAAGAGCTACAGAGACCAAATGTGGGAGGGGGCTTGCCCCCGATGGCGGTATGTCAGTCACCTATGAATTGACTGAACCACTGCTATCGGGAGCAAGCCCCCTCCCACATTTGGTTGTATTCCAGGCATAAAAAACGCCGCGTACCTTGCGATACGCGGCGCCTATCACATCAACACACCGTTAAGCTTGAATCACCGGGATGTTGGCGCTTGCTGCGATCTTGCGGAACTCGGCGATCTGGTCGAAGTTCAGGTAGCGGTAGACGTCACTGGCCATGGTGTCCAGTTTCGCCGCGTAGCCCATGTACTCTTCGACGGTCGGCAGGCGACCCAGGGTAGAGGCGACTGCCGCCAGCTCGGCCGAGGCCAGGTAGACGTTGGCGCCATCGCCCAGACGGTTCGGGAAGTTACGGGTCGAGGTCGACACGACGGTCGAATTCGGCTCTACACGCGCCTGGTTACCCATGCACAGCGAGCAGCCCGGCATTTCCATGCGCGCGCCAGCCTTGCCGTAGATGCCGTAGTAGCCTTCTTCGGTCAGCTGGTGGGCGTCCATCTTGGTCGGCGGCGACAGCCACAGACGGGTTGGCAACTGGCCCTTGACCTGCTCCAGCAGCTTACCGGCAGCGCGGAAGTGACCGATGTTGGTCATGCACGAACCGATGAACACTTCGTCGATCTTCTCACCGGCAACGCTCGACAGCAGACGGGCATCGTCTGGGTCGTTCGGTGCGCAGAGGATCGGCTCGTTGATTTCCGACAGGTCGATCTCGATGATTTCGGCGTATTCGGCGTCGGCATCGGCTTCCATCAGCTCCGGGTTGGCAACCCAGGCTTCCATCGCTTGGGCACGACGTTCCAGGGTGCGTGGATCGCCGTAGCCTTCGCCGATCATCCAGCGCAGCAAGGTGATGTTGGAGTTCAGGTACTCGGTGACGGATTCCTTGGACAGCTTGATGGTGCAACCGGCAGCCGAACGTTCAGCCGAGGCGTCGGACAGCTCGAAAGCCTGTTCCAGCGTCAGATCGTTCAGGCCTTCGATTTCCAGGATGCGGCCGGAGAAGGCGTTTTTCTTGCCTTTCTTCTCTACGGTCAGCAGGCCAGCCTGGATCGCGTAGTAAGGAATGGCATGCACCAGGTCACGCAGGGTGATGCCAGGCTTCATTTTGCCTTTGAAACGCACCAGGATCGATTCCGGCATGTCCAGCGGCATCACGCCGGTGGCAGCGGCGAACGCGACCAGACCGGAGCCGGCCGGGAACGAGATGCCCATCGGGAAGCGGGTGTGGGAGTCACCACCGGTACCGACGGTGTCCGGCAGCAGCATGCGGTTCAGCCAGCTGTGGATGATGCCGTCGCCTGGACGCAGCGATACACCGCCACGGGTCATGATGAAGTCAGGCAGGGTGTGGTGGGTGGTCACGTCAATCGGCTTTGGATAGGCCGCAGTGTGGCAGAACGACTGCATCACCAGGTCGGTCGAGAAGCCCAGGCACGCCAGGTCTTTGAGTTCATCACGGGTCATTGGACCGGTGGTGTCCTGGGAACCGACGGTGGTCATCTTCGGTTCGCAGTAGGTGCCAGGGCGCACGCCTTTGCCTTCCGGCAGGCCACACGCCTTGCCGACCATTTTCTGCGCCAGGGTGAAGCCCTTGCCGGTGTCGACAGGCGCTTCAGGCAGCTTGAACAGGTCGGTAGGGCCCAGGCCCAGTTCGGCACGGGCCTTGTCGGTCAGGCCGCGACCGATGATCAGCGGAATACGGCCGCCGGCGCGAACTTCGTCCAACAGCACCGGGGTCTTCATTTCGAAGGTGGTGATGACTTCATCGGTGCCGTGTTTGCAGACTTTGCCAGCATGCGGGTACAGGTCGATCACGTCGCCCATGTGCATGTTGGTGACGTCGAACTCGATCGGCAGTGCGCCCGCATCTTCCATGGTGTTGTAGAAGATCGGAGCGATTTTGCTGCCGAAGCAGAAACCGCCGGCGCGCTTGTTTGGAACAAAGGGAACGTCGTCGCCGAAGAACCACAGCACGGAGTTGGTTGCCGATTTACGCGACGAGCCGGTACCGACCACGTCGCCGACGTAGGCGATCGGGAAGCCTTGGCCGCGCATTTCTTCGATCTGCTTCATCGGGCCGGTCTTGCCTTGCTCGTCCGGCACGATGCCTTCACGCGCCATTTTCAGCATGGCCAGGGCGTGCAGCGGGATGTCAGGGCGCGACCAGGCGTCCGGGGCAGGGGACAGGTCGTCGGTGTTGGTTTCACCGGTGACCTTGAACACGCGCAGGCTGATCTTGTCGGCCAGGGTCGGACGGTTACGGAACCATTCGCCGTCGGCCCAGGATTGGATCACGCCTTTGGCGTGCTCGTTGCCGTTGCGGGCTTTTTCCGCCACGTCGTGGAACGCATCGAACATCAGCAGGGTGTGCTTGAGTTGGGCGGCCGCGACAGGCGCCAGCGTGGCGTCGTCCAGCAGCTCGACCAACGTCACGATGTTGTAGCCGCCTTGCATGGTGCCAAGCAGTTCAACAGCGCGCTTTTTGTCGATCAGGGGGGAGGTGGCTTCACCCTTGGCCAGGGCGGACAGGAAACCGGCCTTGACGTAGGCAGCTTCGTCAACGCCCGGTGGAATGCGGTTGGTGATCAGGTCAACGAGGAATTCTTCTTCGCCAGCCGGGGGATTTTTCAGCAGCTCGACCAGGCCTGCGGTTTGTTCGGCGTTAAGCGGCTGGGGCACGATACCCAGGGCGGCACGCTCTTCGATATGTTTGCGGTAGGCTTCAAGCACAGTTATTACCCTCATCAGTGGTCCCACGGGACGCTCATCCAGGAATGACCGGCACGCGTGCGCTCGGGGGCTTTTTGGGCCGCAAAGCCAGCGCTGCCGACCGTCCTTACAGAAGCTGCTTTCAAAGTTTTACGCCTGCAGAACGGAGCTGATGAGGGTCGGCGCAGTGTTGACCTACCGGGGTCAAACCTGCGCCAACACCGTTCTGAAGGAACGACTGTGCTCGTGACGCTTTGAAAACAGCTTCCAGCGGATTATTGGCGCCTTACAAGGCCGGGTGATTCTACGGCAAAAAAAATCTAAAGGTAAGTTGCGTCACCAAGTTTGCAGGGTGATCAACCTTAGACAAAGGGCTAACATGGCGCACTGTTTCGCTGATCTGCGTGTTTTCGCCCATGTCCAACCAAACCATCAAGACCCCCTGCGTCGGCCTGTGCTCCACGGTCTACGGCGATCTCGTGTGTCGCGGCTGCAAGCGCTTTCACCACGAAGTGATCCAGTGGAATGGTTATAACGAAGAAGAAAAGCGTGCGGTCTGGCTCAGGCTCGAGCAATTGCTGGTGCAGGTGATGGCCGGCAAAGTCGAGGTTTTTGCCCCCAAGACCCTGCGCGGGCAGTTGGAACAGCGCAAGATTCGCTTCGTGCCGCACCAGTCCGAGTATTGCTGGGCCTATCAGTTGATTGCGCGTGGGGCGCGGGTGATCAATAACCTGGAGGCCTACGGCATGGTGCTGCTGCCGGAGTTCCGCGACTGGCCCTTGCCAGACCTGCGCGACGCGATTGATCGGGAATTCTTTATCTTGTCCGAGGCGCATTACCAGCGTTATATCGCACCGGGATTCCTGAAGGATGCGCTATCTACCTGACGGTACAGGGGCCCCTGTAGGAGCGAGCTTGCTCGCGAAAAACGCCCAGGCAACGCGTTTATTCTGAATAAACGCGGGGGGCCTGAGTTCTTCGCGAGCAAGCTCGCTCCTACAGAAAAGCCTTGAGGCAAGCCCCCTCCCACATTGGATCTTCATTGCTTCAGGCTTGGGTGGCGAGTTCTTCCAAATGGTCCATCAGCGTCTGCGGCTTGAGCACCAGCACATCGCTTTCCACCGCATCCAGCACCACCTCTGCCGTATTGCCGATCAACGCCCCGGAAATTCCAGTGCGCGCCACAGTGCCGATAATCGTCAGTGCCGCCTGCAACTGGTGGGCGATATGGGGAATCAGCACATCCGCCGGGCCTTCCTTGATATGCAGGTGTGCGTCATCCACATCGAATTCGGCCTGGAAGGCCTGGCACTGCTCGCGATAACGCGCCTCGATGGTTTCCCTGAGTTGAAACGTCGGGTCCGCAGCGGAGAGCATCGGCGAGGGATGCGCGCTGATCACATGCAACTGCGCCTTGGCCAGGCTGGCGATATCAAAGCCGTGGTCGATGATGGCGTTATGCAGCGAGCGGTGTTCGCTGTCGGTATTGCCCACGTCGATGGCCGCCAGAATCACGCCGCCGGCCCAGGGCTTGGCGGTCTTGACCAGCAGCACGGGCGTCGGGCAATAGCGCAGCAGTTTCCAGTCTGCCGGCGTCAGCAGGGCCTTTTTCAGCGGGCTGTCGGCAAAGTGCTGCTTGATCACCAGGCCGCAGCCCTCGGCCTGCTGCACGTCGACGATGGTTTCATGCAGGCTGTCGTTCCACGCCTGTTCGGTCGTGACGCTGTACCCGTCCTCCTGCAGGCCGGATTTGAGCAGGCTCAGCAGCGCCGAATGCTCATGCTTTCTGTCACAGACCAGCAAATGCAGGTGCGCGTCGGTGACCCCGGCGATCAGCTTCGCGCGCTTGAGGGCCAGGCTTTCGGTATGCTCGGGCTCGATGACCACCAGGATGCTGCGGATGGCTTGCATGGTCGGTTCTCCAGGAGTGGGCCTGCAACAACTATAGTTGCTGCACGCGTGCCGTCATCTTGATGTACATCAAGGCCCATGGCTGGTGGTCTGCGGCGTGGTCGGTATAATCGGCGCCCTTTTGTGATCCTTTGCCCGTGAGCCCGATGATCCTGCCCGAAATCCACGAATTCCTCGGTTGCCGCACCCCCGACGCCTGGGTCCAGGCCGCGCTGGCCGACCAGGACACCCTGCTGATCGACCACAAAAACTGCGAATTCAAAGCCGCCAGCACCGCCCTGAGCCTGATCGCCAAGTATCACGGCCACCTCGACCTGATCAATATGATGTCGCGGCTGGCCCGTGAAGAGCTGGTGCACCACGAGCAGGTCATGCGCCTGATGAAAAAGCGCAAGGTTGAACTGCGCCAATTGTCCGCCGGCCGCTACGCCTCGGGTTTGCGCAAGGTGGTGCGCAACCATGAGCCGGTCAAGCTGGTGGATACCCTGGTGGTGGGGGCGTTTATCGAAGCGCGCAGTTGCGAGCGTTTCGAAGCGCTGGTGCCGCATTTGGACGAAGAACTCGGCAAGTTCTACTTCGGTTTGCTCAAAAGCGAAGCGCGGCACTTCCAGGGTTATTTGAAACTGGCCTACCAGTACGGTGACGCCAAGGACATCGCCCAGGTGATCGAGCGGGTGAGGGCGGCCGAGCAGGCGTTGATCGAGTCAGCCGACGTCGAGTTCCGCTTTCACAGTGGCGTGCCAGCCTGAGGCCACGGCTACGCCGATCAAGGCGCTGAATCCGGTCAGCAGCAGGATCACCGTTTGCGTGCCAAGCGGCGCTGCCAGCACCGCAATCAGCAAGCCCGCCAAGGGCTGGGCGAGGTTGTTGAGCAGGGTGATCACTCCCACCGTTTTGCCGAAATCCTGCACCGGAATTACCCGCTGACGGGTGCTGCGCATGTACACGTTGAACATCTTGTCGAAACCGCTCACCAGCAGGAAGCCCACGGCGTACACCCACACGCCGGGGCTGAGGGCGGTGATCAACGCGCCCACGGCAATCATCGAATACGACAGCCCGCCGAGCACCTTCAGCGCCAGGCTCGAGCGTGCGAGGTAAAACAGAATTACCAGGGTGACCACCGCGCCAGCGGCTTGCAGCAGGGCGTAGGCGTCCTTGTCCGCCGCGTATTGCCCGGTGACCAGGGCCGCCGACGTGGCCAGCGTCACGCCGACGATCAGGTTCACACCAATGGCCAGGGTAATGATGCGCTTCAACTCCACCCGGCTGCGGATGTGGCCCAAAGCGGTGCGCAGCGGCTGCAGCCAGAGGCCCGGGTGCTGCGGCGCATGGGGCTGCAGGTGCACGCGGGTGTTGCGCTGCCAGGCCAGCATCGCCAGGTCCGCCAGCACAAACAGTGCGGCGATGCCCAGCACCACCCAAGGCCATGCCCAGATTTCCAGCATCAGCGCCGCCACCAACGGCCCGAGTACCAGGCCGCTCTGGTCGGCGATCTGCGAATAAGACAGCGTCTTGGTGTAGGTATAATGCTGGAAAATATGCGGCATCAGCACTTCCCGCGCCATGATGCCCTGGGTGGTCAATACCCCGCACAACGCCGACAGCATCACCAGCCATTGGATACCGTCGAACAGCCCGTACAGCGCCACCGCCACTACACAGGCCAACGCCCGATACACTTGGCTGACATGCAGGATGCGCACGGGTGAAAACCTGTCGCACAACGCCCCGCACACCGGAAAGGCCAGGTAGCGCGGCAGTGACTCGGCAAAGAACGCCAGGCCCGCCCAAGACACACTCTGGGTAGTTTGGAACACGATCAGCGGCACGATGAACAGCAGGATCTGGTCCGCCAGTCGCGACAGGAACAGTGAAACGAAGAACGCCAGGTAATCCTTGCGCATATAACTCCCTGTGAATGGCGTAAAAGAGTGCAGGCTATTTGTTAAAAACTCTTAAAAGCATGAAGCTTGCTGGCACCCTGCGTGCGGCGGCTCCCGTTGGGCAGCTTGCCACCTATACTGCCAGCCTTTCAATCGGCGTTCCTACACTGAGAACTTATGGAAAACCTGGGTCTGGGCAAAGTCCTGCTCGTCGAGGACGATGAGAAGCTGGCAGGGCTGATCGCGCATTTTCTGTCGCAACATGGTTTCGAGGTGCAGGCGGTGCACCGGGGCGATTTGGCCTTGGCGGCGTTCCTGGCGTTCAAACCGAAAATGGTCGTGCTCGACTTGATGTTGCCGGGCCAGAGCGGCCTGCATGTGTGTCGCGAGATCCGCGCAGTGTCCGACACACCGATTGTGATCCTCACCGCCAAGGAAGATGACCTGGACCATATCCTGGGCCTGGAGTCCGGTGCCGATGACTATGTGATCAAACCCATCAAGCCGCCGGTGTTGCTGGCGCGCCTGCGCGCGCTGCAACGTCGGCAAGTGCCCGAGGCGACGGTACGCGATTACCTGGAATTCGGCCGGTTGTCGATCAACCGCAGTTGCCGGGTGGTCAGCCTGGGCGATGAAAAAATCGACCTCACCACCATGGAGTTCGAATTGCTCTGGCTACTGGCGAGCAGCTCGGGAACCATCCTTTCGCGCGACGACATCCTCAACCGCATGCGCGGCATTGCGTTCGATGGCCTGAACCGCAGCGTCGATGTGTACATCAGCAAACTGCGCGGCAAGCTCAATGACAACCCGCGCGAGCCAGTGTGCATCAAGACCATCTGGGGCAAGGGCTACCTGTTCAATCCGTTCGCCTGGGAGATGTAGATGCTGCGCCTGTATCTGCGCCTGTACCTGATTCTCGCGCTTGGGTTGGCCGGTGCGATCTGGTTGGTCAACTATGGCCTGGACGCGTACATGCCCGAGTCCAATGAAACCTATAATCGCGAGGCCCTGCGCGGCCCAGCGTGGGCCCTGGTGGAACAACTGCGGCCGGTGCAGGGCGAGGCGCGCCAGGCGCGTCTGGACCAGCTGCAACCGCATTACGGCCTGCGCCTGCAGCTGGTGCAGCGCGACAGCCAGCACCTGAGCGCGCGCGAACAGGCACTGCTGGCGGCCGGCCAAGTGGTGGTGCGCGAGGACTTCATGAAGTTCCTCGCGCCCATCGACGACGGCCCGCAATTGCTCGAAATCCAATTGCCGGAAGAACCGAAATGGTTGTACTTGTGGGCCTACGGGATCCTGGGCGTGAGCCTGGCCATTGTGTTGTACTTCTGGGTGCGTCCGCACTGGCGCGACCTGGAGCACATCCGCCTGGCGGCGCAGCGCTTTGGCGACAACGACCTCGGCTCGCGCATCCTGTTGCCGCGTCGCTCCACCGTGCGTGCGCTGGCCGGGCACTTCAACCAGATGGCCGAGCGCATCGAAAGCCTGATCGCCAACCAGCGCGAACTGACCAACGCGGTGTCCCACGAGCTGCGCACGCCGATTGCGCGCTTGTCCTTCGAGCTTGACCAACTCAAGCAGCAGGCCGATCCGCGCCAAAGCCGCGAACTGATCGCCGATATGTACGCCGACCTTGGCGAACTGGAAGAAATGGTCTCCGAGCTGTTGACCTACGCCAGCCTGGAACGCGGCGCGACCCAGGTTACCCGCGAAAGCATCGAGGCCCACAGTTGGCTGGACAGCGTGATCGGCAGCGTGGCGCTGGAGGCCGAGGCCGCAGGTGTGCAGTTGTCGCTGCGTACCTGTGAGGTCGATGTGATTCGCATCGAGCCACGATTCATGGCGCGCGCGGTGATCAACCTGCTGCGCAACGCCATTCGCTATGCCGACCGGCGGGTTGAAGTGTCGTTGATTAAGTTCGGCAGCGGTTACGAACTGCAGGTCAGCGACGATGGTCCTGGTATTCCGGTCGAGGGCCGCGCCAAGATCTTTGAACCCTTCATGCGCCTGGATTCAAGCCGCGACCGCCGTACCGGCGGCTTCGGCTTGGGCCTGGCGCTGGTCCAGCGGGTCAGCCAATGGCATGGCGGACAGGTGCAGGTGCTGGACTCGGAGTGGGGCGGAGCGTCGTTTCGGATGACCTGGGCGTATGCCGAGTAAGTACCCGTAAACAACGACAAGCCAATGTGGGAGGGGGCTTGCCCTAATGCCAGTCAGTTAAGAAGTAGGAAGGGTAAAAAGTAACCTGTGGCGAGGGAGCTTGCTCCCGCTGGACTGCGCAGCAGTCCCATTGTTTGGGGCCGCTTCGCGCCCCAGCGGGAGCAAGCTCCCTCGCCACAAGTCAGCTCTCGCTCCTGCTACTTCTTAACTGACTGGAATCAGGGCTTGCCCCCGATTGCGTCCTTTAGAAATTCAACGTGTCGAGGGGCGAGTGCAGACGTTTGAAGGCGTAGCCCGAAGCGCTCAGGCCATTGACCTGACGGCTGACGGTATCGCCCAGGCCATAGCCGCTGCCGGCTACGACCGCGTGGGCGTTATCGACGGGCAGCAGGATGTAGTCGGTCAGGGGCCCATCATGCAGTTGGCCGCGAATCACCAGGAAGCCTTCCTCCAGCCGCACGCTGACGCCGCTCAATGGCGCATCGGGCTCGTGGGTATTGAGCACCTGGTACGTGCCGACGGTGTCTGCCCACGCCAGGGGCAGCGGCGGCGGCTCGATGCGTTCGCCCACGGCAAGGCGTTGGCCGTGGCTGCGGGCGGTGAGGATCTGCCGGCCCTGTACCCTGACTACGTCCAGTTGCACACGACCGAGTTCGCCAAGGTCCTTGAGCCAGAAGCCGAGAATTTTTTTCTGCGCACGCAGCCAGCCTTGGTCGTCGCGCATCAGCTCGAAATCGCACCCGCCCAGTTCGCCGGACAAACGCCCGTGATCATCCTTGATACGCAACACGCCCCATGAGGTCGCGTAAAACCCGGCCAGGCGCTTGCGGTCGACTGCGGCCGGCACTTGGCGCAGCTTGAGGCCGTGGTTCGGGGCCTGGCAGTCGTCGGCACAGACCGCCTTGCCGGTCTGCGCCTGGAGCATCAGGCGCAGGGTGTCGGTGGACAACGACACCACCAGCTGTTCGGCATTGCTGTCATTGGCCATGATGATCACGGCCAGTTGCTGATCCGGAAGCATGCTCAACTGCGCGGCGAAATCATCGCCGCCGCCACTGTGCTGATAGGCCCGTATGCCAGGGCCGACCGGTTCATCCCCGCACGGCGCCAGAAACCAGCCGAGACCCATCTGGCAATCGAAATCCAGGGCGTTGCCGGTGTTCTGCTGGGTGAACATTTCATCGATCGAAGCGCTGCCCAGTACCCGGTTGCCTTTGTAGACCCCTTTGGCGAACAGCATGTGTACGTAATGGCTGAGGTCTTTGGGGCTGGCCCACAGGCTGGCGGCGGCGAGGTCACGGACCTGCGCGTCGTTGCTGGCCTTGCCCTCTTCGTAGCCCAAAGCGCGGTAGCTCAATTGGGTGCCGGTGCCGACGAAACTTGACTGGTTCATTTCCAGAGGCCTGAGCAGGCTGCCTTGCAGTTGCGCCTCGAAGCTTTTACCAGTGCTGCGCTCGATGGCCGCCCCCACCAGGGCGTAGCCCAGATTGGAATACGCCACCTGGGAGCCCGGCGGGCTGCTCAGCCACACGCCCGAAACGCGTTGCGGCATCTGGCCCATGGCGTAGTTACTGCGCAGATCGCGCAAATGCTCGCTGGGCAAGCCGGATTGATGGCTGAGCAAGCGGCGCAAGGTAATCGCTTGATCCGCCTCGGCCTGATCGCTGTGAAACCGCGAGCGTACGTGGAACTCGCGCAAGGTTTGCTGAAGCGGCGCATCCAGCCCCAGGCGCTGTTGTTCCACCAGTTGCAAGGCCGCCGTGGCAGTGAGCAACGTAGATATGCCCCCGGCGCGAAACGCCGTGTTGGGGGTGACCGGCACCCCTCGGGCCTTGTCGGCCAGGCCGAAGCCACGGGCCCAGATCAATTCCTGGCCACTGACCAGGGCAATCGACAAGCCCGCCACATTGTCCCGCGCCATCTCACGGGGTATACGGCTTTGCAGGTAGCGGATGATCGCGCCGTAATCGCCTTTTTGAATCGGCGGCGGGGCGCTCGGTTGCCCCTGGCAACCGAGCGTGCCCAACAGGCAACCGAGCAGCGGGATACCGCGTAACGTGCGAAACATGAAGAGCACCCAGATGGTGGTTTGGATGCTCGAATGCTACGGCCGTGGCGGCACGTAATCTTTGAGTGCTTTGTCGGGAAACTGTCAAAGACTGTTAACGCCGGCCTCGACCATAGGGTTATGTGTCAAGTCAGTTATCCAGGGCAGTCAAGATCGCATGCGCCACTTTCACCCGTTCGGCATTCGGGTAGTTCCTGTTGGCCAGGATCACCACGCCAATATCCCTGCTCGGTACATACGCCACGTAGGCGCCGAAACCATTGGTTGAACCGGTTTTGTTGTAGAGCACATTGGCCGGTTGGGCCTGCGCCGGTTGCAGCCACTTGACGGTGTGCGACTCCAGCGCCATCGGTGTGGAGTTGCCCTCTATCAAAGCCTGCTGGGTGATGGGGTAGGGGTAGTATTCCCAACCCAGGCCCTGGGTCATGCCGTCGACGCTGTAGTAACCGTTGTGTGTGGTGGCGATCGCCTGTTGCAGCGGCGCGCTCAAGGTTTCGGGGTGCAGGTTGAGCATCACGTAGCGCGCCAGGTCCTGGGTGCTGGTCTTGATGCCGTAGGCTTCGCTGTCGAGTGCGCCTGGGCCCACGCGCACGGGTTTGTCCTGCTTATCGTAGCCTTGGGCGTAGCGGCCCAGCCCGTCGGCGGGCACGTTGAGGTAGGTGTTCTTCAAACCCAGCGCCGGCAGCAAGGTCTGTTCCATGGCGACATTGAACGGCTGGCCCAGGCTTTTGGCCGCGAGGTAGCCGAACAAGCCGATGCTCGGGTTGGAGTAGAGGCGTCGCGTACCGGGGGTGTCGGTGGGTTGCCAGTGCCTGTAGTAATCGAGCATGGTCGCGGCGCTGTCGGCCGCACCTGGGAATTGCAGCGGCAGGCCGCCTGCGGTGTAGGTCGCCAGTTGCAACAGGCTGATGTGATCGAACGCACTGCCGGCCAGTTCGGCCCAGTGCTGGCTGGCGCGGTCCGACAGCTTCAACTTGCCGCTGGCCTGGGCATAGCCACCGAGGGTTGAAGTGAAGGTCTTGGACACTGAGCCGACTTCGAAAAGGGTGTCTTGCGTGACGGGCTGCTTGCCTTCCCTGGACGCCACGCCGTAGTTAAAGTATTGCGCCTGACCATCCTTCACCACGGCCACCGACAGCCCGACGATGCCCTGTTGCTGCATCAGCGGTTTGACGCGACTGTCCACCACCTCGCGCAGGTCGGTCGCAGCCATGCACGGAGCAGAAACCAGCAGAGACGCTGAAATCATTAGGCTTCGTACGCTAAAACGGGATTTTTCTTGCATAGTATTTTCGCTTTCTTGTAACGGATGGACTAAGGCTGAGAGCCTGCGCGGGCGCTGCCAATCTAGGCGTTATTAGTCGCTGATACAAACGATGTCGCCGAACAGCTGCACACGCCGGCCGACCTGTTGAAACACACATTGCTGCGCTCTTACCGCACCGATGAATGGAGCCTGTGGTTCCAGGCTGCCGGGCTGCCGGTCGATACCCCTGGTACCGCGCAGCATCGTGTTCGATTCGTCGCTGGCGATGATGGAAGCGGCGCTGCAGGGCCTCGGCGTGGCACTGGCGCCGGCGATGATGTTTACGCGGCAATTGGAGAGTGACGTGATTCGCCAGCCGTTCGCGGTGGGGATAACCACCGGCAGTTACTGGCTGACGCGCTTGCAGTCGCGGGCTGAGACGCCAGCGATGCTGGCGTTCAAGGGATGGTTGCAGGCGATTGCTGCCTGATGTGCATAGGTATCTACACAACTTTGGTGTAGCCCTGAACCTGTGACGGCTCAGAAGCTGAAGCCTCTCTAACTGACGCCCCGCGCCCTAAATGTGGGAGGGGGCTTGAACTGGCCTAATGATCCCGGACACCTCTTAAGGGCGATATGATTCGCCCAATCAGGAGGTTCCATGCAACAGCGAAAGACCTACACCCACGAGTTCAAGCAACGTGCTGCAAGCATGGTTCTTGATGATAACTGTTCAGTTCCCGACGTCTGTGCATCGATGGACGTTGGCCCTACGGCTCTGCGCCGCTGGGTTGATCAGGTTCGTAAAGAGCGTCACAAAGGGCAGCCAGTGGCAGGTACCAAGGCTATCAGCGATGAACAGCGAGAGCTTCAACAGCTACGAGCCAAGGTCAAGCGCCTGGAGAGTGAGGCTGAAATCTTAAAAAAGGCTACGGCTCTCTTGATGTCGGATCCCGATCGTTTTTCCTGATCGAGGAACTGAGGGAGTCGAGTTTATATCCGACCAGCCTGCTTTGCAGTGCGCTAGGCGTTTCCCGCAGCGCGTTTTATGACTGGCTTAAGCGTCGCTCAGAGCCAAATACCAAGCGTGACGCGCTTAGAGCAAAAGTCGTGCAACTGCATGACGAAAGCCGGGGAAGTGCAGGTGCACGGATGATCTCTCAGCACTTGAAGGCCCAGCAGATCAAGGTAGGTCGGCATCTGGCCGGAAAACTTATGGCGGAGGCAAATCTGGCCAGCAGACAGCGCCGCCGCCATCAATATCGCTCTAGAGGCGTTGAAGCATTTGTGGCCAAGAACCTGCTTGAGCGTAACTTCGAGCCAACCGCAATTAATCAAGTCTGGTGCGGCGACGTTACCAGCCTAATGGTTGGGAAACGCTGGTATCACTTGGCAGTGGTCATTGATCTGTTCGCCCGCCGAATCGTTGGCTGGGCGTTTTCTCTGATCAATGACGCCAACCTGGTTAGCAAGGCTCTGAGAATGGCGGTGGAGGTTCGAGGCAAACATGCAGGCTTGATGTTTCATTCGGATCAAGGCTGCCAATACACCAGCCAGCTCTTTCAGTCCGCGTTGCTGGAGTATGGGATAACCCAAAGCATGAGCCGCAGAGGGCAGTGCTGGGACAATGCACCAATAGAGCGTTTCTTCGGGACGCTCAAATCAGAGTGGGTGCCCACCAAGGGCTATATGACGGTTGAAGAAGCCAAGCAGGATATGACCAGCTTCTTCATGCGATACAACCGAATCAGGCTCCACAGCTACAACAACTACCTGTCGCCAATAGCCATGGAGCAAAAAGCGGCATAAACACCGTAATCGGTGTCCGGGATTACTTGACCAGTTCAGCTTGCCCCCGATGGCGGCCTCTGGGCCGACCAGGATGTTGGATTGGACCGAGTACATATCCGTTGCTGCGGTAACGGCGGCTTAGGGTTCCGCCCTTACGGCGTCTCACTTTTGAAAAGCGCAAAAGTAAGCAAAACGCTCTTGCCCCACCACTCGGCACCTCGCCCAGGCTCGGTGTGCCCGTAATCCGACATTGATTTGGGGGGCCGCCGCCACGCGCCATCCATGGCGCGGGGCGGCTAAACCGGCATCCCTGCCGGTTTACCCCCCAAATCAATATCGAATTCCGGCCAGCGTGGTTTAACGGGGCGCCTAGATCAAAAGCAAGATCAAGAGCGACTCGCTTCGCATCGTGGTTACCGTTGTTGGATTGTATCTAGGCAAGGTATTTGCGGAACCATCCCAGGGTGCGCTCCCACGCCAGGTTCGCTGCTGCCTCGTCATAACGCGGCGTCGAATCGTTGTGAAAGCCGTGGTTGGCTCCCGGGTAGATAAATGCCTCATACGTCGTGCCGGCGGCTTTCAGCGCCTGCTCGTAGGCCGGCCAACCTTCGTTGATGCGCGCATCCAGCTCCCCGTAATGCAGCAGGATCGGTGCCTTGATGCGGGGTACGTCCTTGGCTTCGGGCTGACGCCCGTAGAACGATACGGCCGCCGCCAGTTCCGGGTAGGCCACCGCCGCCGCATTGGTCACGCCACCGCCATAGCAGAAACCGGTGATGCCGACTTTGCCGGTGCTGCTGTCGTGGTGCATCAGCCATTCAATGGCCGCGAAAAAGTCGTTCATCAGTTTGGTGGGGTCGACGGTCTGCTGCAGGGCCACGCCTTTTTCATCGTTGCCGGGGTAGCCGCCCACCGAGGTCAGGCCATCGGGCGCCAGGGCGATAAAGCCGGCTTTGGCCAGGCGCCGCGCCACGTCTTCGATATACGGATTCAGGCCACGGTTCTCATGCACGACCACCACCGCAGGCAGTTTGCCGGCGGCCTTGGCCGGGCGCACCAGGTAGCCGCGCACCGTGCCGTTACCCTTGGGTGACGGGTACGTGATGTAGTCGGCAACGATAGCGGGGTCGGTGAATTTCACCTGTTCGGCGAGTGCGTAGTTGGGGCTCAGGGCGGCGAGCAGGGCCGAGGCGGTCAGGCCACCGAAGGTAAACAGCGCGGCGCGGTCGAGGAATTCGCGGCGGTTCAGCGTACCGTGGGCGTAGCCATCGTAGAGTTCCAGCAGTTCGGGAGCGAAGTCTTTGGCGGTGAGACGAGTCATCGGTGCAGTCCTCGGTTAGCGGTTGCCGTCAAATGTAGACCAGGATCAACCCGTGCGGCCACGGGCGCGGACGCCATTTCTGTTTAGCAGCCCCTGGCCCCTAGCGCTAGCGCGCGAAGCGCTTCGCGCCGGCCACGCAGCCGATCACCGCCACCGTGACCAGCAGCAGGCCCAGGCTGACCTGCTCATGCAGCAGGCCCGCCGCCAGCGCCAAACCAAAGAACGGTTGCAGCAACTGCAACTGGCCGACCGCAGCGATGCCACCCTGGGCCAGGCCGCGATACCAGAACACAAAGCCGATCAACATGCTGAACACTGCGACGTAACCCAGGCTCAGCCAGGCCGGCAGGCTGATGCCTGTGAACGACGCGGGCGCCAGCAGCCAGCTCAACGGCGCGACGACGGGCAGCGACATTACCAGGGCCCAGCAAATCACCTGCCAGCCGCCCAGGCTGCGCGACAGCTTGGCGCCTTCGGCATAGCCCAGGCCGCAGACCAGCACCGCCAATAGCATCAGCAGGTCCCCGGCGGGTGCGGCGCTCAGGCCCTGGGCGAAGGCGTAACCCATCACCAGCGCACTGCCCAGCCCCGAAAACAACCAGAACACCGGTCGCGGCCGCTCGCCGCCGCGCAGCACGCCGAAGATCGCCGTCGCCAGCGGTAGCAGGCCGATAAACACAATGGAGTGCGCGGAGGTCACGTATTGCAGCGCCAGCGCCGTGAGCAGCGGGAAACCGATCACCACGCCGAACGCGACGATAGCCAAGGGCGCCCATTGCGAGCGGGTGGGGCGTTTTTCGCGGAATAGCCGCAACAGGCACAGCCCCAGGATGGCTGCGAGCGTCGCGCGGATCATGGTCAGGAACACCGGGTCGAATTCCATCACCGCCAGGCGCGTGGCCGGCAGCGAACCGCTGAAGATCACCACGCCAATAAAACCGTTGATCCAGCCTTGGGTGCTGCTGTCCAGTGTGCCGAAAGGCGAGGTGCGTTCCATGGGGGTATGTCCGAAAAAGGGAAGTTGCGTACTCGGCATCCTAGGGCTGAAGATTGAGGCAATCAAAAAATTGTCATGGATACATCACCAATGCCGCGCGCCCGCTACAAGTCGCTGGTCGATACCTTCGCCGAGGCCATTCGTGCGGGCAAAATGCCGCCCGGCACGCGCCTGCCCACGCACCGCCAACTCGCCGCCGAGCATGGCCTGGCGCTGGTCACCGCGAGCCGCGTATACGCCGAGCTGGAGGCGATGGGGCTGGTCAGTGGTGAAACCGGGCGCGGCACTTTTGTGCGCGAACTGGCGTTACCGCCGGGGCAGGGCAGTGGGCAGATGCCCGTCGCGGCGGGCATGCTCGATTTGAATTTCAACTACCCCTCATTGCCCGGCCAGGCCGACCTTTTGCGTGGCGCGCTGCGCCAGTTGGCGTTATCCGGCGACCTGGAAGCGCTGTTGCGTTACCAGCCCCATGCCGGCCGCCTGCATGAACGCGCGGCAGTCGCGCAGCACCTGTTGCAGCGCGGGCTGGCGGTGCAGGCCGAACAGGTATTGCTGGTCAGCGGAGCCCAGCACGGCTTGGCGGTAACCCTGATGGCGCTGCTCAAACCTGGCGATGTGATCGCCGTCGACGCATTGACCTATTCGGGCTTCAAGGTATTGGCCGAGACCCTGCACCTGGAGATCGTCGCGATCCCGGCCAGCGCCACCGGCCCGGACCTGGATGACCTGCAGGCCCTGTGCCGCAAGCGGCCGGTGCGCGCGGTCTACAGCATGCCCACCCTGCATAACCCGCTGGGCTGGGTGATGAGCCTGGCGCAGCGCGAGCGCCTGGTGGCGATTGCACGAGAGCACCACTTGATGATCATCGAGGACGCCGCCTACGCCTTCCTGGCCGAATACGCGCCGCCGCCGCTGGCGAGCTTGGCGCCTGAATGCACTGTCTACGTCGGTGGGTTTTCCAAGAGTGTCGCCACCGGCTTGCGCGTGGGTTTCATCGCGGCGCCCCTGGCTTGGGTCAAGGTATTGGAGCGCACCGTCATGGCCACCACTTGGAACGTGCCGGGTGTGATGAGTGCGATCGCCGTGGCCTGGATCGAAGATGGCACCGTCGCGCAGTTGGAGGCGCAAAAACGCGCAGATGCCCAGGCACGGCAAGCTTTGGCCGCGCAAGTGCTGGCGGGGCTGAGCTATATCAGCCATCGCTCGTCGTATTTTTTGTGGCTGCCGCTGGCCGAAGATGCCCGCGCCGATCAGGTGGCCATGACCTTACAGCGCGAGGGTATTGGCGTTTCCACCGCCGAGCCGTTTGCCGTCTCGGCCCATGTGCCCCACGCGCTGCGCCTGGCGTTGGGGTCGGTGTCGATGACGGCGCTGCGTGAGGCGTTGCTCAAGGTGCGCAAGGTGGCGCAATGGTGAGCCGTGGCTGAGCGGCTCACCGACAGGGGTCAGTATTTGTAGGCCTGGCGACCGATCAGCAGCCATTGGCCTTTCTGCTTCTGCCAGACCTGGAAGTTATCGATATCGGTCGGCACTTCGACGCCACTGTTCACCGCCAGGGCGTGAAAGTGGTTGCGCACCAGAGCGGTATCGCCATTGAGGGTGATGCTCTGGTTTTGCATTTCCAGGGTCTTGAACGCGCTCTTGTGAGTTTCCAGGTCTTCGATGAACTGCGCCTTGTTCTGCACCTTGCCGCTGGAATGGCCGTAAGTGAGGGTGTCTGCGGTCAGCGCATGCAGTTGCTTGAGGTCCAGGTGCAACATAGCCTGGGTCAGTTGGTCGACCGCCTGGGCTACTTCCTTCTCGGCGGGCGCCGGTGCAGCCGCGACGTAGCCGGAGAACAGGCACAGGAAAGCGATCAGCACTTTGAGATTTTGCATGGGGAGTCCTTATTGTTGTTGGGGATCGACATGATGACGTCTGTCGTCGTACAACCATGCAATAAATCGGCAGGGGAAGGAAAGGGGGTTCTTGAAATATTCTGAAATTACTTATCTACCGACGTGGAACTCGGCTGAACCTGTGGGAGGGGTTTTCGGGCAAACCCTAATGCCATTCAGTTAGGCGAAAGTGGTCCACTGTAGGAGCGAGCTTGCTCGCGAAGAACTCCGGGCCCCCGCGCTTATTCAGAATAAACGCGTTGCCTGGACGTTTTTCGCGAGCAAGCTCGCTCCTACAGGGGGCCGTAATCAGCCGGCTGACAACGGCGGTGTACGCGGTGGAATCATGCGTTTGCTGCCGGTGGCTTCGTACGCTGACGCAAAGCGCAACAGCGCCGAATCGTCATACGCCCGCCCGGCAAATGTCAGCCCGACCGGCATGCCGATATCGGCCATCACGCCCATCGGCACGGTGACCGTGGGCACGCCAAGGTGGCGAATGGCGAGGTTGCCGTTGGCCACCCACACGCCATTGCTCCAGGCGATATCGGCGGAGGCTTCGTTGACATCGGCATCGGCCGGGCCAACGTCGGCCACGGTGGGGAACAGCACCGCGTCGAGCCCCAGGCGGTCCATCCAGTCTTCCAGGTCCAGCCGGCGGGTTTGCTCGAGGCCGCGCAAGCCGTCGGGCAAGCTGCTGATCTCGTTCCATGGCGTGATGCCGCGCTGGGCCATGCGCACGTATTCGTCCATGCCGGCGGCCAGGTCGTCTTCGCGGTTGGGCAGGGTGCCGGGGTCGTGGGGAAAGATCTTCGGCCCATCCACATCTGCCAGGCGGTTCAACGCCGGGTCGCCGTTGGCACGCAAAAAGTCATCGAACGCCCAGGCCGACAATTCCCACAGTTCATCGTGGAGGAATTGCCGGGACACCAGGCCACGGTTGAACACCGTGGGCGCGCCGGGGCGGTCGCCTTCGCAATTGGACACCAGTGGGAAATCCACTTCGATGACTTCGGCGCCTGCGGCTTCCAGGGCGTGGCGTGCGGCTTGCCACAGCTCGATCACCGAGGCGCGGGTGTGGATTTTCTGCCCGGTCGGGCCGCCGATTCCGGGTTTTTCGCTGGTGCCGGCCTCAGGGTCGGCGTTGATGTACATGCGCGGCACGCCGAAGCGTTTGCCGGCCAGGGCCGCGCTGCCCACCTCCAGTTCGGCGTAAGACGCCGGGCGTACCGAACTGACGCTGGGGATCGGCACCCAGGGTTGCAGGCGCCACAGGTCGCCACGGGTGTGCGGGTCTTCGGCGACCACCACGTCAAGCACTTCCAGCAGGTCGGCCATGGTGCGCGCATAGGGCACCACCACGTCCATGGTCGGGGTCAGCGGCCAGTTGCCGCGTACCGAAATCACCCCACGCGACGGCGTGTACGCACACAAGCCGTTGTTGGAGGCCGGGCCGCGTCCGCTCGACCAGGTTTCTTCGGCCAGGCCAAACGCGGCGAAACTTGCCGCCGTGGCCGTGCCGGCGCCGTTGGACGAACCCGAGGCGAACGGTGCGGTGAGGTAATCGGCGTTATACGGGCTTTCGGCGCGGCCATAGACGCCGCGCTGCATGCCGCCGTTGGCCATGGGCGGCATATTGGTCTTGCCCAGGCAGATGGCCCCGCCAGCGCGCAAACGCTCGATGGTGAAGGCATCACGCTGGGCGACCAGCTTGGCGAACGCCGGGCTGCCGGACGCGGCGGTGAGACCCTTGACCAGGTAACTGTCCTTGGCCGTATAGGGAATGCCATCCAGCGGCCCCAGCGTCTGGCCTTTTGCCCGGCGTGCATCGGACGCCTCGGCTTCCTGCAAGGCCTCGGGGTTGTGCACCACCACGGCGTTCAGCGCGGTGGCGGTCTGCGGGCCGTCATAGGCGTCGATCCGCGCCAGGTAGGCCTGCACCAGTTCAACTGCGCTGGTCTGGCCGGATTCAAGCGCAGCGCGCAATTGGGCAATGGAGACTTCGGTAACTTGCATCAGGTTTTTTTCGCCGCCTTCAAGTGGAGGTATGGCGGCAGTCTACGTACAGATATTTCTCAGTGCCAGCTTACTGCTAAGGTAAGCAGCCTGATGATTCACATTGCACTCCAAGGAGGAGAACATGCCCAGACCCTATATCGCCCTGGCCGGTTTGCTCGGGTTTTCGTTGTACACCGTGGCGACCATGTTAACGGCCGAGCAATCGCTCATTGCGTTTGGGCAGCAATTGTTGTCGCGGCCAGATACGGCGCAGGTGGTGATTGACCTGTACCTGATGGCGATACTGGCATGTGTGTGGATGTACCGGGATGCGCGGGGGCGGGGGCGCTCTGTGGCGTCGTTGATTCCCTATTTCCTGCTGACGGCGGTGTTCGTGTCGATAGGGCCGCTGCTGTATATCGTCGTCAATGGTTTTACGCGACGCACCTGACGACAAAATACCAATGTGGGAGGGGGCTTGCCCCCGATGGCGGTGGTTCAGTCACATCCTCTATAACTGACATACCGCCATCGGGGGCAAGCCCCCTCCCACATTGTTTAAGCGTCTCCCGCCTGGATAGCGGCTGGCCTACACGCCTTTGGTCGACGGCAACAATATCGTCAGGATGCCCGCCAACGGCAGGAACGAGCAGAGCTTGTAGACGTATTCGATACCGTGGCTATCGGCGAGCAAGCCCAACAGTGCCGCGCCGATCCCGCTGAAGCCGAACATCAGGCCGAAAAAGATCCCGGCGATCATGCCGACATTGCCCGGCACCAGTTCCTGGGCGAACACCACGATGGCCGAGAACGCCGAGGCGATGATGAAACCAATGACCACGCTGAGTACGGCAGTCCAGAACAGGTCGACATAGGGCAGGGCGAGGGTGAACGGTGCGGCGCCAAGAATCGAAAACCAGATGACTGTCTTGCGCCCGATCTTGTCGCCGATCGGCCCGCCGGCGAAGGTGCCCACGGCCACCGCGCCGAGGAACAGGAACAGGTACATTTGGGAGTTGGCGACCGACAGCTGGAATTTTTCGATCAAGTAGAACGTGAAGTAGCTGGTCAGGCTGGTCATGTACCAATATTTGGAGAACACCAGCAGTGCCAGCACCACTAGGGCAAAGGTCACCCGGCCTTTGGACAGGCCATGGGTCGGTTTGCCGCCTTGCTTGAGCTTGAACAGGTTGAGGTGGTGGCGGTACCAGCGGCTCAAGCCGTACAGCACCAGGATCGCGAACACCGCGAACAGGCCGAACCAGGCGATATGGCTCTGGCCGTAGGGAATGATGATGGCCGCTGCCAGCAGTGGGCCGAAGGCGCTGCCGGTGTTACCGCCGACCTGGAACGTCGATTGCGCCAGGCCATAGCGGCCGCCGGAGGCCAGGCGTGCCACGCGGGACGTTTCCGGGTGGAACGTTGACGAGCCGACACCCACCAGCCCCGCCGCCAGCAAAATCAGCGGGAAGCTGCCGACAAACGCCAGCATCAGAATGCCGATCAAGGTGCAGACCATGCCCGCCGGCAGCAGCCAGGGCTTGGGATGACGGTCGGTGTGGTAGCCGATCCAGGGTTGCAGCAGCGATGCGGTGAGTTGGAAGGTCAGGGTGATCAGGCCGACCTGGGTAAACGTCAGGCCGTAGTTGGCCTTGAGCATTGGGTAGATCGACGGCAGCACGGCCTGGATCAGGTCGTTGATCAGATGCGCCAGGGCGCAGGCGCCGAGCACGCGCATGACCAAAGGGCTGACCTGAGGCGTCGCGGTGGCAGCGGCGGGTGTCGCGGTGAGGGTCGACATGCAGGCATTCCATACAAGGCAGCGAACAGGGGCCGACACTACTTGAGCGGGCGGCCCATTTCTAATTATTTCGGGAGCCATGCTAGAGTCGACGCAAATGCCTGTCTCGCGCAATTCGGGCGTAATTCATCGCAAAAAGGGCGAAATCATCAAATCCCTCGACAAATTCCTGCAAGAGATCGATGAAGGCGATTGGGCCGTCATCAGCTCGGCCACTGACTACCCGGAAAACTGGGTGATTCCCGAGCACAGCCACAACAAGCATCAACTGCTCTACGCTATTGGCGGTGTGATGGTGGTGTATTCGGCGCTGAACCAGTGGACCGTGCCGCCCAATCGCGGGTTCTGGATGCCCTGTGGCCAGGTGCATGCGCTGCGTTGCGTGGGCACCTTGAAAATGCGCAGCGTATTCGTGCGTCCGGACAGCTTTCCGGACCTGCCGACCGAGCCGAAGACGGTGACGGTGTCGCCGCTGCTGAGTGAATTGATCAAAGTTTCGGTCAGCTTGAAACCGCCCTTTGCCGAGGATTCGCGCGACGCCAGGATCATGCGCCTGATCCTCGATGAGCTGGCTATCCTGCCCGCGCTGCCACTGTCGCTTCCTCAGCCCGCCGACCCGCGCATCAATCACATCTGCCTGACGCTGCAGCAAGACCCGGGCGATGCGTCCACCGTCGCCGATTGGAGCCAGCGCCTGGACCTGGATCAAAAAACCATTCAACGCCTGTTCCGCCGCGAAACCGGCATGACCTTCGGCCAGTGGCGCCAACAGGCCCGTTTGCTGTTGGCGCTGGAGCGCATCGCGGTGGGCGAGAAAATTATCGATGTGGCCCTTGAGTTGGGTTACGAAAGCCCCAGCGCCTTTACCAGCATGTTCAAAAAACAGTTCGGCAAGACGCCGAGTCAGTTTTTCAGCTAGCGCTGCTGATAACGCGGGCAGGCCGCGGGCGGCGTGACGCCAGGTAGGCCAGCACGGTGGCGACCACCAGCAAGGCCGCGCTCAGTTCGAAGGTCGCCTGGTAACCGCTCAGGTCGAACGCCACGCCGCCGACCGTGGCGCCTGCGGCAATCGCCAATTGAATGATGGCGACCATCAAGCCACCGCCAGCCTCGGCGTTGTCAGGCGTGGTTCTCGATAACCACGTCCACCAGCCCACCGGCGCGGCGGTCGCCACCAGGCCCCAGCTGCCCAGCAACACGCTGGTCATGAGGGTGGAACTGCCGAACGCCACCAGTGCAAGGGCGATGCCTGCCATTATCAGCGGGATGGCAATCAGCGTCGGGTACAAGTGGTGCTTCAGGAAGCGTTCAATCAGGAACGTCCCGGCCAGGCCCGCCAGGCCGAGCACCAGCAGCATCAACGACAGGGTGGAGACGTCAACTCGGGTCACGCTTTCCAGGAACGGCCGCAGGTAGGTGAACAGCATGAACTGGCCCATGAAGAACACGCTGACGGCCACCATCCCCAGGGCTACGGTGGGGTTTTTCATCAGGCTCAGGACATTGCCGGCTTTCGCCTCGGCCTTGTTCTTCAGCGCAGGCAGGCTCACCAGCAGCCACACCAGTGCAATCACGGCCACAGGTACCACACAGAAAAACGCGCCACGCCAGCCGATGATGCCGCCGAGAAAGCTGCCCAGCGGCGCCGCAATCACCGTCGCCAGTGCGTTGCCGCCGTTGACGATGGCCAGGGCACGCGGCACCTGGGCCTGCGGCACCAGACGCATCGCCGTGGCCGCCGACAGTGACCAGAAGCCGCCAATCGCCACGCCGATCAACGCGCGACCGAGCATGAACACCAGGTAGTTCGGGGCGAACGCCACCACGCTGCCGGAGACGATCATCAGCAGTGTCAGCGCCATCAGCAGGCGCTTGCGATCCACCCGCGCGGCGATCGAGGCGATCACCAGGCTGGTGAGCAGGGCAAACACCCCGGACACCGAAATGCCCTGGCCGGCCTGGCCTTCGGTGATGTGCAGGTCGGCGGCCAGGGGTGTCAGCAGGCTTACCGGCATGAATTCGGAAGCGACCAGCGCGAACGCCGCCAGCGACATCGCCAGCACGGCGCCCCAGCGTTGGGTTTGGGATGTAGCAGACATCACTTCAAATAGCCCTGGAAGAAGGTGGTGAGTTTGGCGAACGGGATCAGGTCGACCCGGTCGTAGAGATCGACGTGCCCCGCGTTCGGGATGATCAGCAATTGCTTGGGCTCGGCGGCGCGCTGGAAGGCGTCTTCGCTGAATTCACGGGAGTGCGCGTCGGCCCCGGCAATCAGCAGCAGCGGGCGTGGGGAGATCGTCTCGATGTCGTTGAACGAGTAGAAGTTCATGAACTTCACGTTGCTGGTCAACGTCGGCCGGGTGGTGGTCAGCTTGGAGGCGCCTGGCGGGGTGACTTCGCCGCGCGGGGTGCGGTAGAAATCGTAGAACTCATCGCCCACCGCGTCGCCGGTGAGGGTCTGCGGCGTGCCCCCGGTGTAGACGGTTTCGCCGCCCTGGAACTCGACATAGCGCTGGTTGGCAGCCTGGCGCAACACCTGCTGGCGCTGTTGCAGCGTCACGCCGTGCTTGAGGCCGTTGCGGTTGGCGGCGCCCATGTCGTACATGCTGACGGTTGCTATCGCCTTGATGCGCGGATCGATCTTCGCCGCGCTGATCACGAAGCTGCCGCTGCCACACACGCCAATGGCACCGATGCGTTCACGATCGACCTGGGGGCGGGTGCCGAGGAAGTCCACGGCGGCGCTGAAGTCTTCGGTGTAGAGATCGGGCAGCACCGCGTTGCGCGGCGTGCCGGCGCTTTCGCCCCAGAACGACAGGTCCAGGGACAGCGTGACGAAGCCCTGTTCGGCCATTTTGGTGGCATAGAGGTTGGCGCTTTGTTGCCTGACGGCGCCCATGGGGTGACCGACCACAATGGCCGCGTTACTGGCACCTGCGGCCAGCTTTTCCGGCATGAACAGCGTGCCCGCGACCGGCATGCCGTACTGATTGTTGAAGGTCACGTTCTCAGCCGTCACCGTGTCGCTTGTGTAGAAATTATCAGCACTGTTGGACATGTCGGCTCCTAATGAAGAAAGGGAGGTCACCAGCAAACCCAGCGCGAGCAAGAGGCGTTTCATAGGGATGTTCCTTGCGAAGTGTCCGAGCATTTTCCCGATGGCGGCCGGGCTTCTGTAGTGCATTTGAGTGGATTACTTGCCTGATCCTCTGAGTTTCACGGTTTGGCGGCGACGCCTGGGGCTGGCGCAGGTAAAGTCCTGCCAACACATTCAGTGAAGCAGTGGAAGGGCCCTATGACGATCCATCAATCGCCGCTGGACGCGCTGATCCAGGCCATCGGCTCGCGCATCCCGGCGCCCGGCGACTTCCCCATGCCGATCCCGGGCCTGGGGTTCTATCGGCGTGAACAACCGGCCGCGCCGGTGGTGTGCATGGTCGAACCGAGCATCGTGCTGGTGGTACAGGGAGAGAAACGGTTATGGGTCGGCGGTGAGGGCTATCCCTACGACACATCGCGATTTCTGGTGACCTCGCTGGATATTCCGGCCAACTCCGAAGTGCTGGTCGCCAGCCCCGAGCAACCGTGCCTGGGGCTGATGTTCAAGCTGGACCTGCGCATGCTCGCCGAGCTGATCGCCCAGGGCGGCCTGCCGCCAACCCGTGAGCGCGCGATGATGAAAGGGGTTGGCATCGGCTCGGTGACGGATGGCATGCTGGCAGCATTCGCGCGCTTGGTGGCATTGCTGGATGAACCTGACGCAATACCGGTGCTGGCGCCGTTGATCCAGCGCGAGATCCACTACCGGTTATTGAAGAGCGACCAGGCCGGCCGACTGCGCCAGATCTGTTCAGTGGACGGGCAGGGGTATCGGATCGCCAAGGCCATCGATTGGCTGAAATTGAATTTCGACAGCGCGCTGCGCGTGGAAGAACTGGCCGCACGCGTGCAAATGAGCGCGGCGACCTTTCACCATCACTTCCGCCAACTGACCTCGATGAGTCCGCTGCAGTATCAGAAATGGCTGCGCTTGAACGAGGCCAGGCGCTTGATGTTGAACGAGCACCAGGACGTGTCCAGTGCCGCGTTCAAAGTCGGTTATGAAAGCCCTTCGCAGTTCAGCCGTGAGTACAGCCGCCTGTTCGGCGTACCGCCCAAGCGCGACATGGCCGCGCTGCGGGGCAGGGCAGGTGTTACTGATCTGACGGAGTCAAGTTAGCGTAAAAGATGCACCCGATCAGTCGTGCGAACAGGCTCAGGGTTTCTGGCAGGTTGGGGTCGTCGAACAGCATGGCGCGCGAATCCAGCGCGCACAGCGCGCCGAACAGGCGCCCGTCGGGCAGGAAAATCGGCGCGCCGGCATAGCTCTCGATGGCGAATTGCTTGACCACCGGGCGTGCGGCAAAGCGGCCGTCGAGGCTGATCTGCGGGACGAACAAGGCTTGGGGATCGACGCAAAACTCACTGCACAGGGTGGTTTCCAGGTCGAGCACGTCGTCGACATGGATGCCCATCTGCATGGGGTCGTAGGCCGAGCAGACCACCCATTCCAGGTCGGTGAATTTGGCGATGCCGGCGAAGCGCATGCCGGTCAGGCGGGTGACCAGTTTAAGGATGTTGGTGGTCGCTTCGATTTCTGCAATGGCCGCGCGTTCGTCGGCGCTCAGCAGCGATTGGGCAGAGGTGACGCTTGGAATCATTTGAACGCTCCAAAGGCGTGGCCGCAGGCAGCGACCACGCACAGCCAGGTCTTAATTGATCCTTGGGTGCTGCTGCACCAAGTTTTCGCGCTTGGCCTGGAGCGCCGCAATCTCAGCATCGATGTCCTCGATCTTCTGCTCGATATTGTCATGGTGCTCCTGCAACAGTTCCTTGGCTTCTTCCATGTCGGAGGCCGCCGGGGCCGCCCCACGCAGTGGTTTATTGGCAGTTTCCTTCATGGTCAGGCCCGTGACCAGACCGACCACGGCGAATACCATCAGGTAGTAAGCAGGCATGTACAGGTCATTGGTGCTTTCTACCAGCCAGGCCACAGCCGTTGGCGTGATACCGGCGATCAATACCGAGACGTTGAAGGCACTCGCCAGCGCGCTGTAGCGCAGGTGAGTGGGGAACATCGCCGGCAGCGTCGATGCCATCACGCCGATAAAGAAGTTAAGCACAATTGCCAGAATCAGCAGGCCGCTGAAGATCAGCCCGGTCTTGCCGCTGGTAATCAGCATGAACGCCGGGATGGACAAAAACAGCAAACCGATGCTGCCGGCGATGATGAAGGGCTTGCGGCCGATCTTGTCGCTGACAAAGCCAATGAACGGCTGCACGAACAACATGCCGACCATGATCGCGATGATGATCAGCACACCGCTGTTTTCGGCGTAATGCAGGTTGTGCGACAGGTAGCTGGGCATGTACGTGAGCAGCATGTAGTAGGTCACGTTGGTGGCCGCGACGATACCAATGCAGGTCAGCAGGCTGCGCCAATGCTTGGTGGCGATCTCTTTGAAGGACACCTTGGGGCCATGGCTGAGGCCTTCGCGGTCACCCTGCTCGAGTTTTTCGACGTGTTGCTGGAACGCCGGAGTCTCTTCCAGCGCGTGGCGCAGGTACAGGCCGATGATGCCCAGGGGCAGCGCCAGGAAAAACGGCAAGCGCCAGCCCCAGGCCTCGAAATCCGCCTCGCCGAGCACAGTGGAAATCAATACCACCACGCCGGCGCCCAGTACGAAGCCGGCAATCGAGCCGAAGTCCAACCAACTGCCGAGGAACCCGCGCTTGCGGTCCGGGGCGTATTCGGCGACGAAAATCGACGCGCCGGTGTACTCGCCGCCCACCGAGAAACCCTGGGCCATTTTGCACAACAGCAACAGGATCGGTGCCCAGATGCCAATGGACGCGTACCCCGGAATCAGGCCGATGGCGAAGGTGCTCAGGGACATGATCACGATAGTGGCAGCGAGGACTTTCTGTCGTCCGTACTTGTCACCCAGAGCGCCGAAGAACAGACCGCCCAGCGGACGGATCAGGAAGGGTACCGAGAAGGTGGCCAGTGCCGCGATCATTTGTACGCTGGGGGACGCGTCGGGGAAGAACACCTTGCCCAGCACATAAGCGACAAACCCATAGACGCCAAAGTCGAACCATTCCATGGCGTTGCCCAGTGCGGCGGCGGTGATTGCCTTGCGCATCTTGTTGTCGTCGACAATGGTGATGTCGTTCAAACCGATGGGTTTGACGCGTTTCTTACGTAATTTCATGCGGGCCACTCTAGAAGCTGAACGGGAGGCGCCATCGCCGCGATGGCACCGCTCTGTCACTTCAGATACAAGCGGACACTAAATAATTCACCCACTGGGCTACTTTTTCTCGAATTAGCTAAAATGTCGTGATCCATGCCACCCGGCAGTGCGCGTATCCAAGCGTTAACGAAACTCTAATGTGGGAGGGGGCTTGCCCCCGATGAGGGGCTGTCAATGAATGCATCTGCTGCTGACCCACCGCCATCGGGAGCAAGCCCCCTCCCACATTGTCCAGTGCTGTGCATGACAGAGGTGTGTCTTTGCTGGTTACACTGGGCTCGCAGCGTTATGCCGCCAATAGGGACGTCATTTATATGCCAAACAACCATTCACGCCTCATCTACCGCCAACCACAGCCTGCTGACGTGCGGCGATTATTCGCCATCTACAGCGACCCCCAGACCAACCTGTTCAACCCTGCCGGCCCCATGGCCAGTGTCGATGATGCGCAGCGCCTGCTGGAGCGCTGGCTCGACCAATGGTCTGCCCTGGGCTACGGCTGGTGGGCGGTTGCACGGCGTGAGGCTCCCGAACACATCATCGGCTTCGGCGGCATTGCGCCGCTCAACTACCTGACAGTGCCGCGCATCAACCTCGGCTATCGCTTCGCCGTCGAAGCCTGGGGGCAGGGCTATGCCACCGAGGTGGGGCGCGATGCCTTGGTGCTGGCATTCGAAACACTGGGCTTGCCGGAGGTTTTCGGCTTGGTACGACCGGAGCACGCGGCGTCGATCCGCGTGTTGGAGAAGATCGGCATGCAGCCATTCGGCCTGCTGGATGATGTGCCCGGCCAAGCACCCAGCCGGGTAATGCGCGTTTGTCATCCTACAACCGCCTCAGCCTGACAGTTTTCACACCCCTGTAAATCCTCGCTCACAGCAATCTTTCAGATTGACACTGCCCAGGCAGCCCGATATAAAAGCCACAGTTGTACGACGACATATGACGTTACATATGTCCTACCTAACAAAAATAAAAAGTGATGCCATGAATCTGAACGAGCCCATCAGTGCCCATCGTGTCGGCCAGGCGGTCGGCAGCTATCGCTGGACGATCTGCGCGATGCTGTTTTTCGCCACTACCGTCAACTACCTCGACCGCCAGGTGCTCAGCCTGTTGGCGCCGCAGTTGTCCACGCAATTTGGCTGGAGCAACACCGATTACGCCAACATCGCGGCGGTGTTCCAGTTCGTCTATGCGATTTCCATGCTGTTCGCCGGGCGGTTTGTCGACAAGATCGGCACCAAGGCCGCCTACGTCGTGGCGATTGGCATCTGGTCCACCGGTGCGATCATGCATGCCTTCTCGGTGCAGATGGGCGAGGGCCTTGCGGCGGTCAGCACTGCCGTCGGCCTGGCGGTGATTCCGGTGTCGATTGCCGGTTTCATGCTGTCACGCGCGGTGCTGGCGATTGGCGAGGCGGGCAACTTTCCCATTGCGATCAAGGCCACGGCCGAATACTTCCCCAAGAAAGAGCGCTCCTTCGCCACCGGCATCTTCAATTCGGGCGCCAACGTAGGTGCGATTTTGGCGCCCATCTGTGTGCCATTGATCGCCGGGATGTGGGGCTGGGAAGCGGCTTTCATGGTCATCGGCATGCTGGGCTTCGTGTGGGTGGCTGTGTGGGCCGCCGTGTACGAAAAACCTGAGCAGCAAAAACGCCTGTCGGCCGAAGAACTGGCCTACATTCGCAGCGACCAGACCGTACAACCCTTCACGCCATTGGCTGCGGGCGCAACACCGAAAAAAGTCTCGTGGTTCAAATTGCTGACCTATCGCCAGACCTGGGCCTTTGCCTTCGGCAAGTTCATGACGGACGGCGTCTGGTGGTTTTTCCTGTTCTGGCTGCCCACTTACCTGTCGGCGCAATACGGCATGAAGGGCGCCGACATCGTGATGCCGCTGGCCGTGCTGTACAGCATGACCATGGTCGGCAGTATCGGGGGTGGCTGGTTTCCCAGCTATTTCATGGCACGGGGCGACGCGCCCTATGATGGCCGCATGAAAGCCATGCTGGTAATTGCGCTGTTCCCGCTGGTGGTGCTGCTCGCGCAGCCGTTGGGCTACATCAGCTTTTGGGTCCCGGTACTGCTGATCGGCGTGGGTGCCTCGGCACACCAGGCGTGGTCGTGCAATATCTTCACCACGGTATCGGACATGTTCCCGCAGAAAACCGTCGCTTCGGTGGTCGGTATCGGCGGCATGGCCGGGGGCTTGGGCGGGGTGGTGATGACCAAGATCGGCGGCTGGGTGTTCGACTACTACAAATCCATCAACGACATCCACACCGGCTACATGATCATGTTTGCGATCTGTGCCCTGGCGTACCTGGTGGCGTGGAGCGTGATGAAGACGCTGGTGCCGCGTCATAAGGAAATCACCGACCTCTGAGGGAGTATGCCGGAGCGGGCAAGCCGCTCCGGCAATGTCGGTTTATCGATTACGCGTTACCCGCCACACTGTGTTGGCCAAGTCATCGGCAATGATCAGCGCGCCTTTCAGGTCCACCGTCACACCGACCGGGCGACCACGGGTCTTGCCATCATCCCCGCGAAAACCGGTGGCGAAGTCCACAGGCTCGCCAGCCGGTTTGCCGTTGCTGAACGGTACGAAGATCACCTTGTAACCCACCGGATTATCGCGGTTCCAACTGCCGTGTTCGCCAACGAATACGCCGTCGGCGAATTTTTCGCCCATGGCCGGGATGGAAAAATCCACACCGAGTGCCGCAACGTGCGAGCCGAGGCTGTAATCGGGCTTGATCGCCGCAGCCACTTTGGCCGGGTTCTGCGGTTGTGCACGCGGGTCGACGTTCTGGCCCCAGTAGCTATAAGGCCAGCCGTAGAAGGCGCCTTCGCGCACCGAGCTGAGGTAATCGGGCACCAGGTCCGGGCCCAGTTCATCGCGCTCGTTGACCACCGTCCACAACTGCCCCGAACCCGGTTGGATAGTCAGCGCCGTCGGGTTGCGCAGGCCGGTGGCATAGGGCTTGTGCGCACCGGTCGCGGCGTCGATCTGCCAGACCATCGCCCGGTCGATTTCCACTTCCATGCCACGCTCGGTGATGTTGCTGTTGGAGCCGATCCCGACATAGAGCTGGCGACCGTCCTCGCTCACCGCCAGGGATTTGGTCCAGTGGTGATTGATCTGCGCCGGCAGGTCGGTGACCTTGGTCGGGGCGCCGCTGGCTTTGGTCTGGCCGTCGGCATAGTCGAAGCGCACCAGCGCGTCCTGGTTGGCCACGTAGACTTTGCCATCGGCGTACGCCAGGCCATAGGGCGCGTTGAGGTTGTCGGCGAACACGGTCTTGAGTTCATAAGTGCCGTCACCATCGGCATCGCGCAACAACGTGATGCGGTTGCCGCTCTTGACCTTGGTATTGCCCTCGGCCTTGATCAGGCTGGCGATCACGTCCTTGGGCTTGAGCTTGGCCGCACTGCCGCCACGGCCTTCGGCGACGAGGATATCGCCGTTGGGCAGTACCAGGGTCTGGCGCGGGATGGCGAGGTCGGTGGCGATCGCCGTGATGCTGTAGCCCTCGGGTACCTTGGGCTTCTGGTCGCCCCAGGCGACGGGCTCGGCGATCTTCATGCTCGGCAGCAGGCTGCTTTGTTGGGCCGGTAACTTGGGGTCGGGGCCGTGGACCTGAGTCTTGTCGCCTTCGCCGCCGCACGCGGCCAGCAGCAACGCTGCGCTTAACAGGGTCAAGGTGTGGGTGGTTTTCATTGGGCAGCTCCCGAACGCAGGTTAGTCAGGCCGATCCACGTCGCCACCATCGCCAGCAGCGTGACGATCACTGACAGCACCAGGCCGGTCGGCATCATGGCGTAGGCATCCTTGGCATGCTGGAAGGCGTTGATCAGCCCCAGCACCCAAGCGGCCAACAACACCAGAAAGTAAGCGGCAGGGCGCCCGGCCTTGCGTTCGGCGCGCAGCAGATTGACCAGGGCGAATAACAGGGCAAACCCACTGAACACCAACGCACCGGCGATCAGCCAGGACGCGAAATTGGCCCACTGAATCTGGTAGGTCTGGCCGTAGGCAATGTCACTGAGCGTGGCGCCGAGGAACAGCGGCACGCTGCCGGCGAGCAAGGTCGCATGCAGCGGGCCTGGCGTGCAGCGGTAGGCGGGAAGGGTAGTCATTGGGGATGCAGCTCCTTATCGTTCGGCACGCCTGGCTAGGCGTGCGATGACTTTGCATAGGCTTTGCACATAGGCTTTGCATAGGAAAGGAGCGCGCTGTTTGTGAGAAAGTTCACCGAAGGTTCGTGTCCGGATGTTTTTCGAACCCTTGGCGGCCGGATTCACCTAAGCCTCTAACCTTCATTGCTTATTACAGGCGTTCCCATGACCCACCCGCGCATCGGCTTTGCATGCCAGTACAAGCATCCCGAACGACTGCCTTCGGCCAGTGCCTTGAAGCTGATCGAAGGCCCGTTCAACCCGCGTACCACTACGTTGCGCTGGATGAAAAGCGTCGAGCCCAAGGTGGCGCGGGATAAACTGGTCGAGGTAGTCACCCACAACCTCGCCGCCCAATTGCGCCTGCTGGCCTACGTCGCCGAGTTGCCGCCGACCCTGCGCATGCTGCGCCTGAGCAGTGACCTGTTGCCGTTCTACAGCCACCCCGACGTTGCCGCTGTCTATCAGGACCCGGCGATCCAGCGCCAATTGCAGGAAGGGTTTGCCGCCATCGGCGAGCTGGCGCGGGCGTCGGATATCCGCCTGTCGTTTCATCCCGGCCAGTACTGTGTGCTGGCCTCGGAAAACCCTGGCGTGGTGGAGAACAGCCTGGCCGAATTCGAGTACCACGCCGACATGATCCGCATGATGGGTTACGGCCGCCGCTTCCAGGACCTCAAGTGCAACGTGCATATCGCCGGGCGCCTGGGTGTCGAAGGCACGCGGGCGGTGTGGTCGCGCCTGTCCGAAGTGGCGCGCAACTGCATCACCTTCGAGAATGACGAGAAAACCTACGGCCTGGACCATTGCCTGCAAGTCGCCGACCTGGCGCCGGTGGTACTGGACATTCACCATTGCTGGATCAACGAAGACCACTACATCGACCCCGATTCCCCACGCGTCGCCAAAGTCATCGACAGCTGGCGCGGCGTGCGGCCCACGATGCATTACTCCCAGCCCCCGGAAAGCCTGCAGGCCCTGGGCTTTGACACCGAGCACAAACTGGAAATGGCGGCCTTGTTGAAAGTGGTGTCCAAGCGCGACCTCTACGCCCACAGCGCGCAAATGTGGAACCGCTGGACCAACGACTATGCACTGCAGTTTCTGGATCGCTTCGACATCATGCTCGAAGCCAAGGACAAGAACATCGCCGCCCTGGCGTTCTATACGTATTGGCAGCACCGATCCGCCTGAAACATGGCATGCTTTGCGGCCCCACAAAGGAACCGTCCCATGGCTACCCTGCATCTGCTTTGCGGCAAGATTGCGTCCGGCAAGTCTACGCTCGCCAGCAGTCTTGCCACCGATCACGCTGCCATCTTGCTCAGCGAAGACCATTGGCTCGCCACGCTGTATCCCGGTCAGATCAAGACCATCGCCGATTACCTGGCCTGTGCCCGGCAGATCCGCGGTGTCGTGGAGCCGCTGGTGATCGATCTGCTGAAGTCGGGCGTCAATGTGGTGCTGGATTTTCCGGCCAACACCCTGGCCAATCGCGAATGGCTGCTCACCCTGGCGCAGGCCGCCCAGGCACCGCATTGCCTGCATTACCTGGAGCTGGATGACGCCACCTGCCGGACTCGACTGCACGCACGCAACGCCAGCGGCGAGCATGATTTCGCCGCCACCGATGCCGAATTCGACCTGATTACCCGCCACTTTCGTGTGCCGAGCGAAGAGGAAGGCCTGGTGATCGAGGTGCATAGCTTATGAGTGCTGAACCACCTGTCGGTGTTGACGCCAACGGCTATGTTGTCACCGTGGGCGCCGCGCCCGTGCAGCCTGAATTCGAGCCTCTACTGGCGGATGTGCTGGCGACGCTTTCGCAGTCGGCGTTCGGGCTGGATGGCATCTATCTTTACGGCAGTGTTGCCCGGGGCGATGCCACTGCCGAAGTGTCCGACCTCGATCTTACCCTGGTGTTGAGTGATCCCCCTCAGGCAGCCGTGCTTGAACAGCTTGAACGGGCGCGGCTGGCGCTGGAGCAGCGGCATCCCTGTGTCACGAAGGTGGATTTCGACATTGGCCACCGCGCACAGGTATTGGCACCGCAGAACCATAATCGCTGGGGGTTCTGGCTCAAGCATCATTGCCGGTGCCTGTGGGGCGATGACCTTGGGTTGCGGTTCGAGCCATTCCGGCCAAGCCGCGATATCGCCCTGGCACTCAACGATGATTTTGTGGAAGTGCTGAGCCGCTATCGCGCAGACATCGTGCAGGCCGCGAACACACCGCAACGCCTGCGTTTGCAGCGCGAAGCTGCGCGCAAGTTGATCCGCTCCACGCATACGCTGCGGTCAGCAGAAGCCACGATGTGGCCGCAGACGCTGGAGGAGCATGTGGCGCTGTTCCGGCAGCGTTATCCGACCATGATCACCCAAATCGCCTACTTCCTGTTCGAGGCCAGAAACCCAAGCGCCGAGGGTGAGGCGTTCTTGCTGCGCCTTGATGCATTCATCGACTGGATGGTTTCGCAGTCGGCATAACCTGTGGCGATCAGAAAGGAATCTATTTAATGCGCGAGCGCAAAGCCGCATGGACTGAACAGGAAGCCTAGGTCATGGCCGATCATCGGTATTGGTCAGCTCAGGCACTGCGATCATCGGATGACAGGGTATGGCCGCATGCGTTGGCCGAGATGTTGGCAGAGGCCGGGGTTTTTCGATCTGCGCCTCAGAGGTGCCTTTAGCCTCAGGTGATTGCCCACCTGCTCCCTGAACCGTTACCCTCGGTCCACATCCCCACCCACCGACCGTAACAGTGAGTCACGGTCTGCACTGAATCAGGACGATGAACGATTATTCTCTGAAACTCGCCAACTACTGGCGCACCTCGCTGGCCGACGCGGAAAACGGCAATGGCGCGTTATCCCCGAGCCATGTCAAAACCTACTCCGCAGTGCCCTTGGCTTCGCTGGCCGCCGGTTGTTTGCCGGTTGAGCAAGTGGACAGCCTATTTGCCGGCGAACCGGCACAACTGCTCCAGGTGGATGTCACGCTGCGCCCATTCGTGTACGCCTCGCGCCAGGAGCACCGCCAGGCGCGCAACGGGCTGCCGGCGTTTATCACGCCGATCATTTGCCGGGTGTCGGTCACCCGCGACGGGCTGATCTATCCGACCGGGCCCACGCTGGTGCCGCGCGATATTCTGGAGCCGTTGGATCGGGACAACTTCACCATCGGCGCCCAGCATGACCTGGATACGTTTCTAACCGCACAAGATGCGCCGCAGTTCGAGCCGCCACCCGCCGGCACGGAGGTGCAGCCGGAGCACTACCGCGAGCAGTGGATCACCTATCTGCGCTATTGCAAGACGATGTTCCAGACGGTCTGCAACGCCTGGAACGGCGTGGATGACGGTTTTGATCCGGTCAACTATTGCTATGTGTTCAAGGAACAGAAGGCCGAAGGTTTCAGCCGCAATATCGTGGCGCTGTACGATCATTTGCGCCTTGGCAAACCGGATGCGCCGTTGTTCGAGCGGTTCGCACAACGCGAGCGCATGCCCGATGAACCGTGCCTGGCCGCCAACAGCCTGTTCGCCGGGCGAGGAGGGCATGCCGGTGACGAATACGCGCTGGCGCCTGCCCAACGCGACAGCCTCGCGCACCTGCTGGCGGGCAACGCCGGGGATATCCTGGCGGTCAACGGGCCGCCGGGTACCGGTAAGACCACGTTGCTCTTGTCGGTCGTCGCCTCGCTCTGGGCCAAGGCCGCTGCCGAGGGCGGCGAGCCGCCGGTGATTGTCGCCAGTTCTACGAACAATCAGGCGGTCACCAATATCATCAAGGCATTTGGCAAGGACTTCTCGGCAGGCACCGGCCCCTTTGCTGGGCGCTGGCTTCCGGATATCAACAGCTTTGGCGCTTACTTTCCAAAGGCCGCTGCGGAAGCGGAGATGGCCCGCACCTATCAGACCAAAAGCTTTTACCTGGAGCTGGAGACGCAGGCCTATCTGGATAAAGCGCAGCAGGCTTATCTGGAGCATGCCGCCATCGCCTTTCCCGGGCCGTCGCAGCCCACGCTCAAAGGCACCGTCGACAAGCTGCAGGCCCTGATTCAACTGCGCCAGCAGCAACTGGGCGATATCGAGAAGGGCTGGGCAAGATTGAACGCGGCGCGCGACGCCATGAAGGCCTTGCTCGGCGATAATCCATACACGGCAATTGCGACGCTTGAAGGGCAATGTCGGGCGCAGTCCGATCAGTTGGCAAGCGCCAAGGCACGCCTGAAAGATTTCAAGCATTACCTGGCCCATGAGTCATTGATTTACACGCTGTTCGGCTGGTTCGGCCCGATTGCCGCCAAGCGCCTGCGCTTGGCCAAACTGCACATCGATGAAACTGATGCACAGCTGCAGAGCGCCAACGACGTGCATGAGATAGAGCGCCTGCTGACGGCCGCCGTGGCGCACACCGCCCAAAGCCTGAAAATCCTTGAAACCCAGCGTGAGCGTGTGGAGCAATTGCGGCGCGATGAACAGCGCGAGCTGTCGAACTGGCAGGCGGTGATTGGTCGGTTACCCAATGCCGTCGGCAAGCCCGCCGCCGAGGTGACGCTGGAGGACTGCGACCGTTGGGCGGACACCTCGCTGCGCTTCGAGACGTTCCTGCTGACCACGCATTATTGGGAGGGCCGCTGGCTGTTGGAAGTCGCCGATGAGCTGCCACTGATCCTTAAAAGCCGCAAAAAGAACGGCCGCAAGACCCTGGAGAAAAACTGGCGGCGCTGGATGAAGCTCACGCCTTGCGTGGTGGCGACGTTCTACCGCTTGCCGGCCGAGCTGTCGTGCAGTCGCCATGACGGCAATGGTTATGTCGCCGATTACGCGTTGAATTTCATCGACCTGCTGATCGTAGACGAGGCGGGCCAGGTGCTGCCCGAAGTGGCGGCGCCGTCGTTCGCCCTGGCGCGGCAAGCGTTGGTGATTGGCGACACGCAACAAATCGAACCGATATGGTCGGTGCCGCCGTCGGTGGATATCGGCAACCTGCTCGCTGCCGGTCTGCTGTCACGCAGCCGTGTGGACGATGAGTACGAAGCCTTTTGTGACAGCGGGCGCAGTGCCGCCAGTGGCAGCGTCATGGCGATTGCGCAGTCCACCAGCCGCTATCATTACGACCGCGACCTGGCCCGCGGCCTTTATCTGTATGAACACCGCCGTTGCTATGACTCGATCATCGATTACTGCAATGCGCTCTGCTACAAGGGCAAGCTGCAACCGCGACGCGGCGCCAAACCGCAGGGTGGCTTGCCGGGCCTGGGTTACCTGCATATCGACGGGCTGTGCCAGCAGAAGCAGGGCGGCAGCCGCCATAACCTGCTCGAGGCACAGACCATCGCTGCCTGGATCAAGGCCAATGAACAGCAGCTGACCCAGCGCTATAACAAGGAGCTCTGGGAAATTCTCGGGGTGATCACCCCCTTTGGCGCGCAGACCCAGGCCATTACCGAGGCGTGCGCCGCCCTGGGTATCCGTACCGGCAAAGGCGACGGTGAAATGACCGTTGGCACCGTGCACTCCTTCCAGGGCGCCGAACGCCCGGTGGTGATTTTTTCTGCGGTGTATTCCAAGCATGCCGACGGTGCGTTTATCGACTGTAGGGACAGCATGTTGAACGTGGCGGTTTCCCGCGCCAAAGACAGTTTTCTGGTGTTCGGCGATATGGACCTGTTCAGCCAGATCCCCGCCAGCAAGCCGCGTGGCAGGTTGGCGCAGTACTTGTTGAACAGCGCGGACAATGCGCTCACGTTTGATTTCCAGCCTCGGGCGGATTTACTGACGGCGCGCACCGGGTTGAGCCACCTGCATGAGTTTGCCGAACATGATCAGTTCCTGTTGCAGACCCTGGAGACGGCGCAGCAGCAGGTGCAGATCGTGACGCCCTGGGTGCGCCTGAGGGGGATGCGCGAAAGCGGCGCCCTTGAGGCCATGTGCGGCACCGTGCAGCGCGGGGTGCCGGTCACGGTGTATACCGATTTGCACTTCAACACGGGCATCGGCCGCAGCAAGTCCGACGGTGACCCCGGCAAAGTCGCCGAATTCAAGGATGCGCTGGCCACTTTGAAGCACCACGCGGTGCAGGTGCGTGTGGTCAACAAGGTGCACAGCAAACTGGTGATGGCCGATGAAGCGCTGTTGTGCGTGGGCTCGTTCAATTGGCTGAGCGCGGCGCGTTCGGGCGATTATGTGCGCCATGAAACGTCCATGGTCTATCGCGGGCCGGACGTCAGCAGCGAGTTGGCGATCAATCGAACCAGCCTGGCGCAACGCCTGATTTCGCGCGAACTCTGACCGGCCATCACGTTATGCCAGCGGCTCAAGCGCTGCTGGCATAGCGATACCGATCAGCAGCCCACACGCAAAACCCTGAGACTTCCCGGCGAAAATCTTCATAATGGCGGCCATTTTGTTTAGCCCGTTATTCTGGTGTGCCCGCATGGAAATTAAGGTCAACTTTCTCGACAACCTTCGGCTTGAAGCCAAGTTCGATGATTTCACGGTGATTGCCGACCAGCCGATTCGCTACAAAGGCGACGGTTCGGCGCCGGGGCCATTCGATTACTTCCTGGCTTCGTCGGCGTTGTGTGCGGCGTACTTTGTGAAGTTGTACTGCGCTACGCGCAATATTCCCACGGAGAATATTCGCCTGTCGCAGAACAACATCGTCGACCCGGAAAACCGCTACAACCAGATCTTCAAGATCCAGGTCGAGCTGCCGGCGGATATCTCGGACAAGGACCGCCAGGGCATCCTGCGCTCCATCGACCGGTGTACCGTGAAGAAAGTGGTGCAGGCCGGGCCCGAGTTCGTGATCGAGGAAGTCGACAATCTCGACGCCGACGCCCAGGCGCTGTTGATGCCCAACTCGACGTCCCAGGTGGGCACCTACATCGCCGGCAAGGACCTGCCGCTGGAGCAGACCATCGCCAACATGTCCGCGATCCTGGCGGGCCTGGGCATGAAGATCGAAATCGCCTCGTGGCGCAATATCGTGCCCAACGTCTGGTCGCTGCATATCCGCGATGCCCACTCGCCGATGTGTTTTACCAACGGCAAGGGCGCGACCAAGGAAGGCGCGCTGGCGTCGGCGTTGGGCGAGTTCATCGAGCGGCTCAACTGTAACTTCTTTTACAACGACCAGTTCTGGGGTGAGGAACTGGCCAACGCGCCCTTCGTGCATTATCCCGACGAGCGCTGGTTCCAGCCGGGCCCGAACGACGAGTTGCCGAGTGAAATTCTGGATGCCTACTGCCTGAAGGTCTACAACCGCGACGGCGAGCTGCGCGGTTCGCACCTGTTCGACACCAACTCGGGCAACGAAGCGCGGGGCATCGTCTCGCTGCCGTTCGTGCGCCAGTCCGATGGCGAGGTGGTGTATTTTCCCTCCAACCTGATCGAAAACCTCTACCTGAGCAACGGCATGAGCGCCGGCAACACCCTGGCCGAAGCCCAGGTGCAGTGCCTGTCGGAAATTTTCGAGCGGGCGGTGAAACGCGAGATCATCGAAGGCGAATTTGCGCTGCCGGATGTACCGGCCGAGGTGCTGGCCAAATACCCCGGCATTCTGGCCGGTATCGAAGGCCTGGAAGCCCAGGGCTTCCCGGTGCTGGTCAAGGATGCGTCCCTGGGCGGTGAATTCCCGGTGATGTGCGTGACCCTGATGAACCCGCGTACCGGCGGTGTATTCGCCTCGTTCGGCGCCCACCCAAGCCTGGAAGTGGCGCTGGAGCGCAGCCTCACCGAACTGCTGCAAGGCCGCAGCTTCGAAGGCTTGAACGACTTGCCGCAGCCGACCTTCGAAGCCCAGGCGGTGACCGAGCCGAATAACTTCGTCGAGCACTTTATCGACTCCAGCGGTGTGGTGTCGTGGCGCTTCTTCAGCGCCCAGTCCGATTATGAATTCGTCGAATGGGACTTCTCCGGCCACGGCGAAGACTCCAACGCCCAGGAAGCCGCGACGCTGTTCGGTATTCTGGAAAGCATGGGCAAAGAGTCGTACATGGCGGTTTATGAGCACCTGGGCGCCACCGCCTGCCGCATCCTGGTGCCGGACTACTCGGAAATCTACCCGGTGGACGACCTGATCTGGGACAACACCAACAAAGCGCTGTTTTTCCGTGAAGACATCCTCAACCTGCACCGCCTGGACGAAGCGCAGTTGCACGCGCTGGTCGAGCGTTTGATCGAAAGCGAGCTGGACGACTACACCGATATCACCACGCTGATCGGCATCGAGTTCGACGACAACACCGCGTGGGGTCAACTGACCATCCTGGAGCTGAAGCTGCTGATCTTCCTCGCCTTGCAGCAGCATGAGGAGGCCAAGGAATGCGTGGAAATGTTCCTGCAGTACAACGACAACACCGTCGAACGCGGGTTGTTCTACCAGGCGGTGAATGCGGTGCTGGAGATGGAGCTGGACGACGACTTGGACCTGGCCGACTACGAAGCCAACTTCCGCCGCATGTTCGGTAACGAACGCATGGACGCGGTGATTGGCTCGGTCAACGGCAGCGTGCGGTTTTATGGGCTGACGCCGACCAGCATGAAGCTCGAAGGGCTGGACCGGCATTTGCGCTTGATCGACAGCTACAAGAAGTTGCACGCGGCGCGGGCCAACATCACCTCAGCACGTTGATAGCTACCTGATGCATGAAGGTCAAAATGTGGGAGGGGGCTTGCCCCCGATGGCGGTGGTTCAGTCACTTAACCCAGGGCTGACAGACTGCTATCGGGAGCAAGCCCCCTCCCACAGTTGGAGTTGTGGTGTTCCGGTGATTGGATGTGGGCCAGTCCAATGCACGCAATGACGCAGGGCTTGAGCCGGGCGCCGTCACCTGTGGGAGGGGGCTTGAACTGGTCAAGTAATCCCGGACACCGATTACGGTGTTTATGCCGCTTTTTGCTCCATGGCTATTGGCGACAGGTAGTTGTTGTAGCTGTGGAGCCTGATTCGGTTGTATCGCATGAAGAAGCTGGTCATATCCTGCTTGGCTTCTTCAACCGTCATATAGCCCTTGGTGGGCACCCACTCTGATTTGAGCGTCCCGAAGAAACGCTCTATTGGTGCATTGTCCCAGCACTGCCCTCTGCGGCTCATGCTTTGGGTTATCCCATACTCCAGCAACGCGGACTGAAAGAGCTGGCTGGTGTATTGGCAGCCTTGATCCGAATGAAACATCAAGCCTGCATGTTTGCCTCGAACCTCCACCGCCATTCTCAGAGCCTTGCTAACCAGGTTGGCGTCATTGATCAGAGAAAACGCCCAGCCAACGATTCGGCGGGCGAACAGATCAATGACCACTGCCAAGTGATACCAGCGTTTCCCAACCATTAGGCTGGTAACGTCGCCGCACCAGACTTGATTAATTGCGGTTGGCTCGAAGTTACGCTCAAGCAGGTTCTTGGCCACAAATGCTTCAACGCCTCTAGAGCGATATTGATGGCGGCGGCGCTGTCTGCTGGCCAGATTTGCCTCCGCCATAAGTTTTCCGGCCAGATGCCGACCTACCTTGATCTGCTGGGCCTTCAAGTGCTGAGAGATCATCCGTGCACCTGCACTTCCCCGGCTTTCGTCATGCAGTTGCACGACTTTTGCTCTAAGCGCGTCACGCTTGGTATTTGGCTCTGAGCGACGCTTAAGCCAGTCATAAAACGCGCTGCGGGAAACGCCTAGCGCACTGCAAAGCAGGCTGGTCGGATATAAACTCGACTCCCTCAGTTCCTCGATCAGGAAAAACGATCGGGATCCGACATCAAGAGAGCCGTAGCCTTTTTTAAGATTTCAGCCTCACTCTCCAGGCGCTTGACCTTGGCTCGTAGCTGTTGAAGCTCTCGCTGTTCATCGCTGATAGCCTTGGTACCTGCCACTGGCTGCCCTTTGTGACGCTCTTTACGAACCTGATCAACCCAGCGGCGCAGAGCCGTAGGGCCAACGTCCATCGATGCACAGACGTCGGGAACTGAACAGTTATCATCAAGAACCATGCTTGCAGCACGTTGCTTGAACTCGTGGGTGTAGGTCTTTCGCTGTTGCATGGAACCTCCTGATTGGGCGAATCATATCGCCCTTAAGAGGTGTCCGGGATCATTAGGCCAGTTCAGCTTGCCCCCGATGCGGTGGTTCAGTCAACTAACCCAGTGGCTGACAGACTGCTATCGGGGGCAAGCCCCCTCCCACATTTGGATCGCCGGTGTTTGGGGATTTATATGTGGGCCAGGGCTTGGGCCAGATCCGCGCGCAAGTCCTCCACATCTTCAACCCCCACCGACAACCGCACCAACCCATCCCCAATCCCCAACTGCGCCCGCGTCGCTGCCGGGATGCTGGCGTGGGTCATGATCGCCGGATGTTCGATCAGGCTCTCCACGCCACCCAGGCTCTCGGCCAGGGCGAAGATCTTCACGCTTTCCAGAAAGCGCGTTGCGCCTGCCAGGTCGCTATTCAAGTCCACTGAAATCATCCCGCCAAACCCGCGCATCTGCCGTTGGGCCAGTTCGTGCTGTGGGTGGGATTTCAGGCCCGGGTAATACACTCGCGACACCTGCGGTTGCTGCTCCAGCCAGGTCGCCAGTTCCAGCGCGTTGCGGCAATGGCGCTCCATGCGCAGGGCCAGGGTTTTCACGCCGCGCAGGGTCAGGAACGCATCGAAGGGCCCTGCGATGGCGCCCACCGAGTTCTGCAGGAAACCCAGGCGCTCAGCCAATTCAGGGTTGTCGCCGACGATGGCGATGCCGCCGATCACGTCCGAGTGGCCGTTCAGGTACTTGGTGGTGGAATGCACCACGATGTCACACCCCAGCTCCAGCGGGCGCTGGATCCACGGGCTGGCGAAGGTGTTGTCGGCCACGCAGAGGATGCCGCGGGCGCGGCAGAGGCGGGCGATGGCGCTGAGGTCGGTGAGGCTCAGCAACGGGTTACTGGGCGTTTCGACCCAGACCATGCGCGTGTCGTCCCGCAGCGCCGCTTCAAACGCCGATAGATCACTCAGGTCCACATAGCTGAACGTATGCCCGGCGCTGCGCTGACGCACCTTGTCGAACAGGCGGAAGGTGCCGCCGTACAGATCATTGCCGGAAACGATATGCGCGCCGGCATCGAGCAATTCGAGCACCGTGGAAATCGCCGCCAGCCCCGAGGCAAACGCGAAGGCCTGAGTGCCGCCTTCAAGGTCGGCAACGCAACGTTCCAGGGCAAAGCGCGTGGGGTTATGGGAACGGCCGTAGTCAAAGCCCTTGTGCACGCCGGGGCTGTCTTGCAGGTAGGTGGAGTTGGCGTAGATCGGCGGCATCAGCGCGCCCGTGGTTGGGTCCGGCGACTGTCCGGCATGGATCACACGGGTGGCGAACGCGCTTTTATCGGGCTGGCTCATGCAAGGGATCTCCGTAGGTGGTTGAGCAGGTCGACGCGGGTGATCAGGCCATGGAAGCCCGAGGCGTCGGCAATGATGGCGACCAGGCCGCGATCCAGCTCCGCCTGCAGTTCGGCCAGGCTGGCGCCGGGGGCCAGGGTGTGCGGGGTGCGGGTCATGGCGCTGGACACGCTCATGGAAAAATGCGTGGCGTCCTGGTGCAGGCCCAACAGCAGGTCGGACTCATCGATGACCCCCGCCAGTTGCGTGCCGTCCACCAGCACCGGCAGTTGCGACACATCCGCCAGGCGCATGCGCTGGAAGGCGGTGAGCAGGGTATCGTCGGGGCTCACGCTGATCACCCGGCCATCTTCGAAGCGACGGGCGATCAGGTCGCGCAGGTCGCCGTAGTGCTTGTACTGCAACAGGCCGGCGTCGTTCATCCATTGGTCGTTGTAGACCTTGGACAGGTAGCGCGTGCCGGTGTCGCACACGAAGGTGACCACGCGTTTGGGCTCGGTCTGCTCGCGGCAATAGCGCAGCGCGGCGGCGAGCAGGGTGCCGGTGGACGAGCCGCCAAGAATGCCTTCGGCCTTGAGCAACTGGCGGGCATGGTCGAAGCTTTCTTCATCGCTGATGGAGTAGGCGTGGCGCACGCTGGACAGGTCGGCAATCGACGGTATGAAGTCCTCGCCGATGCCTTCCACGGCCCAGGAACCAGGGGTTTCAAGCCGACCGCTGCGGCTGTACTCGGCCATCACCGAACCCACCGGATCGGCCAGCACCATGGCCAGTTCGGGCTGCACGCGCTTGAAGAAACGGGTCAAGCCGGTGAGGGTGCCGGCCGAGCCGACGCCTACCACAATCGCGTCTACATCATGCTGGGTCTGCGCCCAGATCTCCGGCGCGGTGCTGGTTTCATGGGCCAGGGGGTTGGCCGGGTTGTTGAACTGGTCGGCGAAGAACGAACCCGCAATGTCCTTGGCCAGGCGCGCGGCCACGTCCTGGTAATACTCGGGGTGGCCCTTGCCCACATCGGAACGGGTGATATGCACCTCGGCGCCCATGGCCTTGAGGTGCAGCACTTTTTCCGTGGACATCTTGTCCGGTACCACCAGCACCACCCGGTAGCCTTTGGCCCGGCCAACCAGTGCCAGGCCCAGGCCGGTATTGCCGGCGGTCGCCTCGATAATCGTGCCACCGGGGCGCAGGCGGCCGTCGCGCTCGGCGGCGTCGATCATCGCCAGGCCGATGCGGTCCTTGATGGAACCGCCGGGGTTTTGCGATTCAAGCTTGAGAAACAGGGTGCAAGGGCCAGTGTCAAAGCGGCTGACCTTGACCAGTGGCGTGTTTCCGATCAGTTCAAGTACGGCGGGGCGGGATAGAGTAGGCATGTCGTCACCTGGTTACGGGATGGGCGTAGGGTGGGGGACAGCAGAATGCAGAGCATGGCTAGAAACATAGGCCGGTCCCGCCCGAGCTGCAACCGGGTGGTCCGATGCATGACTTTTTTTGGCGCATGGAGGTTGATGGCGGGCACAGCACCCGCAGGCAACGCAGATCAACTGTGGGAGTTGTCGAGCCCCAGCGAGGCTACGAAGGCGGCGGTACTGCTGGCCTATGCGCCACCTGAGCCACCGCTATCGCGGCCTCGCTAAAGCTCGTGCGCTCCCACATCCAAACACCCCATCAGCGCCCGGCGATGGCGGCTTCGATGGTGGCGATGTCAATTTTGCGCATGGTCATCATCGCGTCAAACGCACGCTTGGCGACTGCCGGATCCTTGCTCGTCACCGCATCCACCAATACCCGTGGCGAGATTTGCCACGACAGGCCCCATTTATCCTTGCACCAGCCACAGGCACTTTCTTGCCCGCCATTGCCGACAATGGCGTTCCACAACCGGTCGGTTTCCGCCTGGTCATCGGTCGCCACCTGAAAGGAAAACGCTTCACTGTGCTTGAACATAGGGCCGCCATTCAGGCCCAGACACGGGATGCCCAGCACGCTGAATTCCACGGTCAACTCATCACCCTGCTTACCGGCCGGGTAGTCGCCAGGCGCGTAGTGCACCGCCTTCACTTCGCTATCCGGAAATGTCTGGGCGTAGAAGGTCGCCGCCTCCAGCGCATCGCCGTTGTACCAGAGGCAAATCGTATTTTTGTTGTTCATCGCAGGCTCCTCAGGTTGAAAGGTGCCTGGAGTCTAGACGATCGCTACGCCAGGGCGTCTTTACCACAAGCACCCGCACGCCGCGAACGCCAGCCCAACCCGAGCACCATCAACAAACCCAGGCCTGCCATCAGCGCGCCTGCCAGGGAAACGGCGGGATAGCCCAGCCCGGCATTGAGCACCGCGCCGCCCAATACCGCGCCGATGGCATTACCGAAATTGAACGCGCCGATGTTCATTGCCGAGGCCAGGTTAGGCGCATCTTTGGCGGCTTCCATCACGCGCATCTGCAACGGCGGTACCAGGGCAAAACTGGCGGCGCCCCACAGCAGGATCGACAGTGCGGCGGGCAGCGGCCATTGCATCAGCACCGAAAAGGCCAGCAGCACGGCGATCAACACCACCAGCGAGGTAATCAACGTGCGGTCTACCGAACGGTCCGCCGACTTGCCACCCCACACGTTGCCCAAGGTCAGCCCGATACCGAACAGCACCAGCATACCGGTGACGAAGTTGGTCGACGCATGGGTGACATCGCGCAAAATCGGCGCGATGTAAGTGAACACGGTAAACATTGCACTGGAGCCGACCACGGTCAGTGCCAACGCCGCCAGCACTGGCCCGCGACCGAGTACGCGGATTTCCGCCATCAGGCTGCCACCCTTCGGCGCGGGTGCATTCGGCAGTGCCCACCACAGCGCGGCCATCACCACCGCGCCCAGACCGCTGATGCCCCAGAACGCCGTGCGCCAGCCGAAGTTCTCGCCAAACCAGGTGGCCAATGGCACGCCGCCAATGGTCGCCAGGGTCAGCCCCAAAAACATCGCGGCAACTGCCCCCGCGCGCTTCTCCGGCGCGACCACACTGGCCGCCACAATCGAACCAATGCCAAAAAACGCCCCGTGGTTCAGCGATGTCACCAGCCTGGCTATCATCAAGGTCTGGTAATTGGTCGCCAGCGCCGACAGCAGATTACCCAAGGTGAAGATCGCCATCAGCCCGATCAACAGATACCGGCGCGGCACCCTGGCCGTCGCGAGCGTCATGATCGGCGCGCCGATCAGTACGCCCATGGCATAGGCACTCACCAACAGCCCTGCGGCGGGGATGGATACGCCAAGGTCGGCGGCAATACCGGGCAACATGCCCATGGGGGCAAACTCCGTGACCCCGATGCCAAAGGCACCGATGGACAAGGCTACAAGGGGTGGATTGATACGCATGGGTGACTCCTCATCTGTGTGCCGAATGCTACAATCCAGCCTTTTGCAGCAGTAGCCCCTGGTTGGGAACTACACCTTTGCGCAGGAGGCACAAATGGACATCGGCGGCCGCTCGGGAGAGATGGAAGTGTTCGTCATGGTCGCGGAGCACGGCAGCCTGTCGGGCGCCGCGCGCGCCCTGGGGCTGACGCCATCGTCCATCAGCCGCATCATCACCCGCACCGAGGGGCGCATCGGCACCCGGCTATTGCTGCGCACCACCCGTGCCATCACCTTCACCGCCGAAGGCGAAGCCTACCTGCGCGGCGCCCGGCGGATCCTGGCCGACATGGCCGAAGTCGAAGACGCCATTACCGACCAGGGCGCCCCCCGCGGACGCCTGAGAGTCAGCGCAGCCCTGGCCCACGGCCGCCTGACCGTCGTGCCGCTGATCGCCGCTTTCAGCGCCCGCTATCCCGCCATCGTGGTCGACCTGATGCTCGGCGATGAACTCGTGGATATCCTCGCCGGCCAAGCAGACGTCGCCATCCGCTTCGGCCACCTGGCCGACAGCCCCCTGACCGCCCGCCACATCGGCTCCACCGGCCAGGTCATCGTCGCCTCACCCGACTACCTGGCCCGCCACGGCACCCCGGTGACGCCACAGGATTTACTTGAGCACAACTGTCTGCGCTTCAACTTCCGCAGAGCGGCGCCAGATTGGCCGTTTCGGGTGGATGGGCGCGATTTTTCGCTGAAAGTGGCGGGGACGATTGAAGGGAATAGCGGAGAGGCGTTGGCGCAGTTGGCGAAGCTGGGGGCGGGGATAGCGCGGGTGGGGGCGTTTAGTGTGGCGCAGGATCTGGAGCGGGGGGAGTTGGTGGCGTTGTTGGAAGCGTATAACCCGGGGGATGTGGAACCGATTCATGCGGTGTTTGTGGGTGGGGCGGCGATGCCGGGAAGGGTTAGGGCGTTTGTGGATTTTTTGGTGGGGGGGGATTGGGGGTGAGGGGGCATGGAGGAGTGAACAGCGGCGTTTAACCGGCAGGTTTCGGCCTGGAGCAGACACTTAGAGCAGGGACAATAATCCGTCGCATTTCTTCCGGTTTGGCAAATTGCCGACTCGCGTTTACACGCCGCCGGGATCAATCCTTTTGTCGCCGAAAGTGCTCTATGAGCTCTAGTGACCTAAATGCCTGACTCGAACGCTTCCGTTGCGTTTGCCAGACGTAGGTTCGGTCGATCGTTCATGCGCCACACTCCAAGCCTGGAAGAGATATGAGCCGCAATACCGTCCACTAAAGCCGCTGAGGATTTCTATTTGCCAGCGACACATCTCAGGATTCTGGCTTCTTGAGGCTGCTAATGACCTTTGCTATTGAATCAACGGCATCGTACACGCTGGGCGGAGCGTTGAGGTCTGCAGACAGCTCGCTGAATACAAGATTTTCGAATTTAGACAGAGTTGTTCTGTCCATGTCCTTGGCACTCTTCGCGTATTCATTTACGAACGCACACATTTCATGCCTCAGGCTTAGCTGCAAAACATGTTTCTTCGCGATGAGCCATTGCCCATAAATAATTCTGAAGTAATAAAGTAATAAGGCTTCAAGCGCGATAGAGAACACAAAAGTGGAAATAGACGAAACTGAAGTTTTTACGTCGTCGCTAAACAAGCTCTGAATAAAATTTGATGTTCCCGAAAGGAGGAAAATAACGGGTATAACCAAAGTAATCAGACCAACCTTCGTCAGATTACTACGTAGTCCGTCACGCTCGCGACGTTTTTCTTGGAGCATTTTGTCAAATGCGTTTCCAAGGCCGAGGTAATTTGTAGCGTCAATTACTCCTTGGTAGCGATCTTCGCTTTGCTTTACTCGAACATCCCATTGTTTCAAAGATTCTTCCCATGCCTCTACTTTCTTAAGCATGCTGTGCGTACTGTTTATTTCTTTAATTTGCGGTTCGAGAATCAGTGCTACCGGTATCCCGAATCTTATTTCATCAACTTTTTTGTAGTCTATTTGTCTGAATTCAGGGAATAAATAAAAAAGTACAATTTCGCTGTCATTGTAGTTGTGTGAGCTTCCATAGCTCAGCTCTCTTAAAAATTTTGCCGAACAGAAATGTGCGTCTTCTAAGTGACCAATCTTAAAAGGAGTTAGCTCTAAAATGCTCTCAATTTTTGTACGATGATCTCCAAAAAAAATCGTACCATCGGCAGCCCGAGACAGTTCAATGTTTTGGTCGACAAACCATATTAGTTGCTCAGCCAACTTAGAGATGTAGTCGAAAGAAGCGTGATTTTCAATTGAGGCTGCGAGATTTTTAATTTTTTCCACGTATTTACCTTGTGTGTTCGTATTAAATAACATGGTGCTCCTATCTGTTTATCATGTTTGTCTTAAAGTAAATTGCGGAATTTTGGAAGGGCCGCGAAATAAGCAAATGCATGACAATTATAAGGCGGATTACCATCATTGTGTTGTAATTTTTAAAAATGGTTGCGGAGCCTTTTAGGCTTTCATCAACCTAGTTGAATCGTTTCAGATCTCGAACATACCTTTCAGCAATAGAGACCTCTTGGGTCATCAATGGGCAGAGCGCTATTGACCGATTCCAGACGATGAGAACGTATCTATTCTCCGTCACGCGCTGGCACCGTCGCCACCGCCAACCATAACCCCGCACAGCACCGATTGAAAATCGCTTACCCCTCGGCTCGGCAAACCATCGGAGAAAATCGGAGTCGAGAAAATCGGGGGCTGGCCCCGATTTTCCAGACCCCGATATTCCAAGGCGACGATATACTATGCAGCCAATTTCATGGATCGGTGATAGCTATGCCCCGGCCAACTGCTCCCTTTTCTCTTACGCGCCCGATCTCATGACCCTTCAAGGCTGGTTGAGGATGAGTACGCTCAGGCAAAGCCTCGCCGAACGGGCGAACATACTGCTTTCCCTGGCTGAGGGATTGACGCCTAAGGCCGTCAGCGTCATGGAACCGCGAGTCTGTACGCAGCTTTCGACATTATGACCGGCCAAGTCATTGGGCGAATTACCCAGCGCCACCGGGCCAAGGAACTCCTAGATTTCTTGCAACAAATTGACCGCAGCACGCCAGCGGGGCTGGATTTGCATGTCATTCTGGACAACAGTTCCACTCACAAAACGGCAAGCCACTAGTTATAACTAAATTTTTACATCTCCCTTATACCATTCGTAACCAACCCTCCTCAAATCAGCTTCCTGAGCGGCTTGGGCTACCCATGGTCCAGTTCGGTCAGTCTCAATGGTTTCGATATTACAATAATAGACAGTTTGATTTGTCCCATGGTTTGGGCTTCGTACTGTCACTGAGCCAGAGTCAAATGAAACCATTGTGCCCTGCGCAAGATTAAAACTATTGTTCATCCCCTTAACGGTCATCCTCAGATACTGCTCTGCAGGAAATATGGACAATATCACCGAAATCGGAATCACGAATAATTCAGATGAGAACTTAACAGCATAATTTTTAACTATATGATTGTCGCACACAAAACCGCGACGTAAATCCAAACGCCTCACAGAAATATAATGCGTTTTATCACTAGTAACTGAAACACACCAGATATTATCCGACGACATGTCAACCGAGAGGTTCTCCTGCCATTCATCAGGAACCTCACAGCTAACACGCCCGATAGAAAGTTCACTTTTATAATTAGTGTAATAAATTCCATCTGCCCCAAGTTGACGTGCTACATGATTGTTACTGTATGGCACTAAATTTTCTTCAGCCCAAACACTTTGGATAAGGAAACATTCATAAGCCGCTTGCGGGTAAGTAAGTTCATCTATAAGGCGCATAAATCTTATGTAATCGACATCAATTTTTTTCGTAAACTTAGACACAGTCTGAAGTACGCCTAGTTTCTTGCCCATTCTCATCACCATTCAAAAGAGTCGACGAGGCTTTACTCTCCCATGTACAACTAACCTCGGAACCTGTGAAAAATGACAGTCCACAATATCAATTAGAAATAATCACACTATCTAGAAGTTATAAATCAAAGAAATCGAAGCACACACCGTGCCCTCTACGCTTACCACTACACTTTCCTGCTCCGAACGGCCATGAGATCCAGTCACTACTTCTGCTCGGTGCCCAGTACATCGGAACAGACGCTACCAGAAAACTGCATCGGGGCTGGATTTGCATGTCATTCTGGACAACAGTTCCGCTCACAAAAAGTCTGCCATCAAGCAGCGGTTGGAAAAGCATCCACGCTTTAAATTGCACTTCACCCCGACCAGTGCATCCTGGCTGAACGCTTTGGAGGGCTGGTTCGCACAACTGGAAGACGAGCGCTTTACCGGGGTTGCCTTCGCCACGCGCTGGCCTAATTGCTGCAGCGCGCAGAGATTTTTACTAACCAGACGTCACAGCGGAACTCTCTTCCACCTCCGAAACTTCCTCCCGCACCCGCCGCCCTATAACATCCATCAAATCACACCCATCCCGCAGCGGTATCGCCAGCAACTGCGCAAAATCCGAAAGCACGACGCAATCAGCGTCCACTTCACCCCGGAAAGCGATGTTTTCCAACACCTGAGTCACAGTGCGAATGCGATAGTCAGCCATCGCTTGCAGTACATCGAGTGGCGCTTCTGAATCAATGAGCAGGGACGCTGGAACCAGATCGATTCCGGTAAGGGGGATGTATCTTTCCATTTTTGAATCTCCGATAAGTATGGAAAAGGGGACAGATTTATCTACTGGGAAACAGTCCGCTCCTGGCCGACAGACGTCTATCATGACGGGCAGAAGCCGACCTAAAGCGGTCGGTCGAGCAATATCCGGGCGTTACGTGGAATGTGTAGTCATTCGTCGTGAGAAGGGCTCGACGTCGATACCAAATGCTCGCCGCATGTATTAGTGTGTGCTTCCTGTCGCATAGGAACCGTATGATGAAGACATCGATGGAACGACTGGAAAGGCGGTTGGAAGTCAATCTCCCCGAAGTACGCGAAGATTTGTCTCCAGGCTGTTCGGAAGCTTCAATAAGAGAGTTTGAACGTGATATTGGCAGAGCGCTTCCTGAGAGTTTAAGGACTTATACAGGCTGCATGATGGGCAAAAAGGTGCTGTGACCTCAGGACCTTTTTTTTGGGCTAAATTTCCTTCCCCTTGCTGACGCAAAGTCACATTGGGAATCTTGGAAAAACATTGTCGATGATTGGTCACCCGAGGGCATGATTGAAGCGAGCGCATTCTCAAGTTCGGCAAAAGCAGGCGCTGTTCAGACTCTGTATGCCAATGCGTACTGGATTCCGTTGCTTACGACTACGGAGGCAACCATCTAGGCGTAGACCTGGACCCTGGGGAGTACGGGGTCTCGGGCCAAGTCATCAATTTTGGCAGCGACGAAGAGGAGAAATTTGTTCTGGCAAGCTCCGTTGGTACGTTTATGGAGTGACTGGTCGATCAACTCGAAAATGGTAATTTTGCAATCAGGGAAGAGAACGATGGAGGGCGAAGCATGAATACAAAGGAGCCGTCGAAGTTACTCAGTCCCTATTTATTCGCCTCGCAGCGGGGGTGCTGAGCTGGCCTCAGCCAGGCAGTGCTCAGCAGACTCAGTTCTCGTGGGCCTATCCCCAACTGCGCGCAATTCCCAGGATCACTGTTCCTAACCGATCTCATCCTGGCGCCACTGGCCGCTATGGGTCGCCTGTCGCCGGTCAAGCCAGCGTCGCTTGTCGCTATTTAGGAGCCATCTGGTGTGGAGTGTAAGAACTTACCGCCTTTAGCTTCAACTACCGAGCGAACGGCCTCGGAGTCTGATTTCGAGCCGATAAATGCAAGTTGTAACTTAGGAAGCATAGTTGATGTGTTATTTAAAGCTGCAATAGCTGAGTTAGCTGCAAAAGAACTATTGGCTCCTGAGATGGCCACACGAACATCAGCTTTGCTTGCAGGAGCGATTATTTGGTGGATGCTTGAAACAATTGGAGAGTCTAAACCTGCACTTCCGATAAGAGCGGATGCCATAGCTCCGGAGATACCGTTATTCGCTGCGGGAACCCAAACCAAATTAAATTTTTGTTGCTCAAATAAAATTGCCGCAGATTGTGCGGCTTGCTGTGGCGATTGGCTCCCAGTTGTAGCGCATCCTGTTAATGTAAATAATAAAATTGTGAATGCTAAAATAAGGTTCATGGTGGCTCCCAAATATTTATTAGGCGACATTACTGTCGCAGATTCTCTGAATACTTGCCGTGTAAGTTTCCGTAGCGACACATTGCCTCTTGATCAGCCTAAAAGGTGATTTTGTAAGCGCGACAGTACGACGTAAAAGCGTGGTTGCGGCGGGTGCATCATTACTGATGCATTGGTGGACTGTCCACTGTCTGCTTCTGGCCGATAGCAGTCGTTCGTGAGCGACAGCTATCAGCCGATTACTGCCTGTCATGAACGACTGCGATCGACCCAGAGTGTGTAAAAACGCTTCGCCAAAATTGAAGTGTGCGCGTCTACGTTAAATCTGAAATTTATCGGCACGTCTGCAGATGTGGATTTCGCGTAGAAACGCGATTTCCAGCCCAGTTTGGAGTACCTGACGCGCTCAAAAACGTTTTTGCACATCCTCGGCCAGTATCCGGGTTGATCAGGGCTATTTGCGGGATATCCTGAACCCGGATTACGGGGCGCTTTCCAATGTCGGCAGCCTAACGTTCCTGGAAAAAATGGTGAATAGGTTCTCTGACTGAGCGTTGTAGCCCTGGCGACTCGACTTGCGCCTACGCATGGGTGAGGCCGGTCAACGTATCCGCAATGGTTTTAGTGCGTTGCGCCGTACCCTCGGTCGCGCGGCTCGACGCCTCCAGTGCATTGAGCATTTCGCGCAACGCGCCGACGCCGGTGGATTGGTCTTCGATCTGCTGGGCAACGCGCTGGATCTCACTGGACAGCAGGTCAATATCCACGCCGATTTCCGCCGCATTCTTACGGGTGATTTCCGCCAGTTTGCGCACTTCATCCGCCACCACCGCAAAACCCCGGCCCAGGTCGCCCGCGCGCGCCGCTTCAATGGCGGCGTTAAGCGCCAGCAGGTTGGTCTGCCCGGCGATCTGCTGGATCACCTGCACAATCGACTGGATACGCAAACTCGACCCGGCCAGCGTGCGCGCACCTTCCACCGCCACATCCGCCTGGCTGGAAAGCCCTTCTACCGTTGTCCCGGCCTGGGCAGACACGGCGTTCTGCTGGTCGATCGTACCCACAAGTTCATCCATCGAAGCGTGCAACTCACCCGAGTAATGCTTGAGCTGCGCGGCGATGTCCTCCTGCTGACGCTCGGCATGGGCCAACACCATGCCTAAGTCTGCCAAGCCTTCGAACACCGGCAGGATATTGCGGTCCAGCCCACGGGTATTGAGGGTATTGCTGAAGTCATTGTTCTTGAACGCGGCAATCTGCTTGACCACCACATGGTTCAACCCCGCCAACTTCTTCACCTGGCGCCGTAGGAAAAATGCCTTGAACTCGCCGTAATGGGCGATGAAATTGTCCACGTACTCATCACTGAAACTCGCACCCTTGGCCACCCGAAAGAAGAAAATCGCCGTCAGCGTCTGATTCAGGTTCAAGCCCAAAATCTCCCCAAAGGTCGAAAACCCCGCCAACGGTACATCACCAAAAATGCCGGCCATGCTGCCCAGCTCGGCGCCGTTGTTCAGCCGGCGCAAAATGCAGTCATTCAAAATCCCCGCCACCGGCTGGCCACCCTTGCCGCGCAGGAACTGTTCATAGTCCAGACGCGTCGCCTCACGCAACGGCGTACGCCGCACCATCACCAATTCCTCGCCCGGCGCCACGTCGCAAAACAACTGCACGATCTGCTGCTCATAATCGATGCGCGCGATGGATCGTACAAACAACTCACTGCCCACCCGAATCGCAAACGAATAGTCCGCCAGCTTCGACTCCAGCGCCTGGGGCGCGCAACTGAACGCATCACACAGCGCTTGCACCATGCTCTTGATATTGCCGTTGCTGTCGATCACCTGGTCAATCGTGCGGTCCTCCACCGAGGCGGTCAGCACACTGAAGGTCAAATCCGCCGGTTTGAAGTTCTGGCTCTTGAACACCCCAAACCGCGCATGCGCCGCCGTCTTCAGGAACACGATCTGCGCATGGTTCTGATAACTGCGCTGACCGTCATGAATCAGCGTCTTCTGGAAATCCGACTTACCCCCGGCCGATCCCCCGACAAACAAACAAGGAAACCGCCCCGACTCATACAGCGCCTCCATAAAAAACGACTCCGACGCCGACAACCCGTCGAACACCACATACGCCAACGTATCGCGATGATCAATCGACATGCGTACCTGCACTCGCTTGATATTGGCCACCAACTTGGCAATCCGCTCCTGCATCCCCAACCGCTTACCGCCACCGCGGATGTCCTCACACTCCAACGGCACCATCACCACCTCGGCCGAGGCGATCAGAGTGTCGTCGAACAGCTGTAATACCACCCGGTCCCAGCGCTCGCCCGTGGCGCAATACAGCGAATTGGGTGCATTGCAGAGTTCGCCGGAGGTGGTGCACAGGCTGATGGAGGATTGGGGGAAGCGGCGTTTGAGCTTGGCGGAGATTGCGTCGATGTCCAGATGCGGCGAGATAAAGCCGGTGATCAGGGTGGGGGTGATGCGTAAGGCGGTGAGGGCGGCGTCCAGATCGTTGGCAGTGCTGGTGAGCGTGGCGGTGCCTTGACGATCGCCCCGGGCTTTTTTTAGACGGGAGAGTGGGTTCATTCGGTGGACTCGATTGAGGGGGGGGGGAGGGGTAGGCATGCGATTAGTAGGGTTATCGGCAGGTTGGGTGGGGGCTGGAGGGGGATGTGACGGATGGACGCAGTTTTAGGGAGTTTCCCCTTTATTGATAGGCTGCTTTCGGCCGAGAGTGAATCGCTCCGGGTTTCGTTGACGCTCTTGGTGTCCGCTTTTGGCCGATAGCAGTCGTTTGTGAGCGGCAGCTATCAGCCGATTGGAGTCGGCGGGTTTCGGCCAATAGCAGACTCTCAATGCAATACAAGCGTTGCTGTCTCAGCCTCAATAACCTCACGCATTCACCAAAGCAAGCAAAAGGTGCTAGCCATTAGCTACCACTATTAAAATTTGTAGGATAAGATCAAATACTAGAGCGGACTGAGTAAATTCGAGACGTTCCAATGCCTTCATAAACAGCAAGCCCTTGAATGATAATGGATTAACTAGTGATGAAATTGACCCTCTTGCGCCCGTACAAATCATTAAAGACGTTTGAAGATGTGGAGTTGCCAGACTTCACGATTATTACAGGAACTAATGGGGCGGGTAAGAGCCAATTATTGAAGGCTTTGGATGAGGGGGCGCTTTCGATAGATGGGGTCGCACATTCGCCCCATATCCGATCGATTCGCTTATTCGACGCGACGACATTAATTCCTACAGATACAGGAGCGTTTGCAAGCTTTCAGAGCAAACAGGAAAGAGACGGGGCATGGAACCATATATTCACCTTGATCAACAACACAAAGGCAGGGCTCGAGTCTTCCTTGCATCAGTGGCCAGAACTTTCTAAGCTAGACTTAAGGAAGTTGGCGGGATTAAAATCATCAGAACTGTACAGTTATGGCATCCCACCAGATCAAGCCGAGCTAGTGTATGAGCACATTAAAGCTAATTTGACCGCTCACAGCCAAAGCATTGAATCGCAATTTAACTCACACAGCCCCACAATTAATCCTAGACTGATTGAAAAAATCACAGCCGATTGCAGAGTTCCACTCGTTGCGTTCGACATGGATTTATTTTACGAACATTACCCAATGGCATGGCAGCCTGTAGATTTGTTTCAACAATCATTTGCAAGGCTTTTTTCAGAGTATCAAACTACTTTCGTGGCGAATGAATTCAAAGCATATCGACGTGATGTTCGCGGCGATAACGTGCCGGTATTGACGAAGGAGGAGTTTTTTGAAAAATATGGTTCACCCCCTTGGGATTTTTTGAATGATATTCTAGAGACAGCCAATCTCTCATTTAGAATTAATCAGCCTGACGAATTTGATGATCGTCCTTATGAGCCAATACTCACTGACTTAGTCACTGACGCAAAGGTAAAATTTAATGACCTTTCGTCAGGCGAAAGAATTTTAATGTCGTTTGCCCTATGCTTATATTACACAAGAGACTCAGGCGACAGAGTGAATTATCCGCAGATACTTCTCTTTGACGAAATTGATGCACCACTACACCCGTCAATGACCCAGTCACTACTCGACACCATTCAAAAGGTATTGATCAGTGAGCGCAAAATAAAAGTAATTATGACTACGCACTCGCCTTCGACTGTAGCGCTCTGTCCGGAGGAGGCGATTTTTGTAATGACTAAGGAAGGTAATAGTCGACTTAAAAAAACCAACAAAGATAGTGCGCTATCGTTATTGATGTCGGGAGTTCCAAGCATAAGTATCAGCTACGAAAATAGACGTCAGATCTTTGTAGAAAGCCACCTTGATGCTCAGTATTATGACCAAATTCTAAAAAAAATAAAATCAAGATTGCACCCTGCGGTGTCGCTGAGCTTTATTGCGTCCAGCGATTCAAAAGTCGGCGGATGTGTACACGTTAAAGATATTGTCGAGCAACTTTCCAGTCATGGAAACACGACAATTAGAGGATTAATTGATTGGGATACCATCAACCAGCCAAATGATAAAGTTGTAGTTCTCGGGCATAACAATCGATACTCCATAGAAAATTACATTTTAGACCCGCTATTGGTGGCGATACTACTTTTTCAAGATAAAAGCATTGAAAGAAACGAGCTTGGCATGGAAGAGCACGAAGGTAGCGCTGACATATTAAAAATGACTCAGCCGAGGCTGCAGCACATTGTAGATTATATTATTTACAAGGCTTTCCATGAAGCATCTGACGATAAAACCTCAAGGATTAGATGTGAATACCTTAATGGTCAATTTGTGTTTCTGCCGAAATCATTTATGTTAATGCAGGGACATGACTTAGAGGAATTACTGAAGTCTAAATTTGATGGCTTAAGACGTTATCACCGGACTAATGACTTGAAAGCAATAATTTTGAAGCGTGTTGTTGACGAGTTTCCATCGCTTCTGCCACTGTGCTTACTTGAAGCATTTCGAAAATTACAGGAACCAATTTAAACCTAAAAATATTATTTTCACATACTCATGAATACGGCGGCAAACCACCTCTTGCCGCTTTAGAATCCAGCGAATGCGCGAGCATTGGGATGAAGTATAAGATCTAAACCTGATAGTCCGCTTCGGGTCGAACGCGTCCTCCCACGAAAGACCGCTTTTGGCCGATTGCAGCCGATGAGAAAGCACCCACTGCTTTCACCACACGCTGGCCTAGTTGCGCCAGCGCGTGGAGATTTTTCATTATCCCGGCGTAGCAACAGACCCCGCTTCCACCTCCGAAACCTGCTCCCGCAACCGCCGCCCAATAACATCCATCAAATCACACCCATCCCGCAACGGTATCGCCAACAGCTGTGCAAAATCCGAAAGCACAACGCAATCAGCGTCCACCTCACCCCGAAAAGCGATGTTTTCCAACACCTGAGTCACAGTGCGAATGCGATAGTCAGCCATCGCTTGCAGTACATCAATTGGTGCTTCTGAATCAATGAGCAGGGACGCTGGAACCAGATCGATTCCGGTAAGGGGGATGTATCTTTCCATGTTTGAATCTCCGATAAGTGCAGTGGCTTACCACCACCCAGTCGTCGCCAAACGATGGGGTGGCAGCTGTACGCAGGTTGGCGAACCGGTATCGGAGACCCGGCAGACCCGAGGGTCTCCCGCGCACAGCCGCCATTGAGGCAGCTTTGCGAATGTGCAGCAGCATCTGCAAAAAAGCACAGTGCTTTTGCATCCGATAGTCAGGTCGCCAAACCTGATCGCCATGGGGGCGACGGGGCGGACTATAAGCGTCAACGCGCTGGAGGATCAACCTTGAGGTTGTAAACAGCATTGATACGCTGAAATCCATTCCTTTTACGCTCCAGTCTCATCGCAATGACATCGCCTAACCCTCCCAATTAGTTTCACTCCCTGCTCGGCATTTCCCTTCGCTGTCTCGCTTTTTAAGCTTGCTGAAACGTTTAATCACGTCTATAAAACTGCCACAACTCCAAAAAAGGCAACCGTCATGATCCCCCTAAAATTCGCTGTCGCCCTCACCGCACTCTCCGCCGCTTCCCACGCCATGGCCTGGGACTACGTGCTTCTCGACACCGACAAAGCCGCGCAGAATTGGCAGGTCACCAGCCAGCAACTCGGTGTGCAAACCGACAAACCCTTCAGCGTTACCCTGCGCACTTTGCACGGCGGTCGGCAGGAGGGGGTGAGCATTGTCGACATCGATAACGGCACGATGAAGCTCTCGGTGGTGCCGACTCGCGGTATGAACGTGTTGCAGGCTTCGGTCGGCGATGTGCGCATGGGGTGGGATTCGCCGGTCAAGGAAGTGGTCAATCCTTCCTTCATTGAGCTCAATGGTCGCGGCGGGCTGGGCTGGTTGGAAGGTTTCAATGAGCTGGTCACCCGTTGCGGCTATGAATGGGTCGGTCACCCTGGCATCGACAACGGTGAATTGCTGACGCTGCATGGCAGGGCCGCGAATATTCCTGCGAACAAAGTCACCCTGCACATCGATGAGAAGCCGCCGTACGCCATCACCCTGCGCGGCGAGCTGAAAGAGCAGGCGTTCAAGAAGGTCGATTTTTCCGTGGCGACCGAACTGGTCACCGAGCCCGGCAGTGTCGTGTTTGCTCTCAACGACACCCTGACCAACAACGGCGACTATCCGAAGGAATACCAGGCGCTGTATCACAGTAACTTCAGCACCCCGTTTCTGGAGCAGGGCGCGCGTTTTGCCGCACCGGTGAAGCAGGTGTCGCCGTTCAACGACAAGGCCAAGAGCGAGTTGGCCGACTGGCAAACCTATCGCGCACCCACCAAGGACTACGATGAAACGGTCTACAACGTGGTGCCCTATGCCGATGCCAAGGGCGATACCTTGACCGTGCTGCATAACAAAGCTGGCAGCCTGGGCGTGTCGGTCGGTTTCAATACGCAGACGCTGCCGGTGTTTTCCCTGTGGAAGAATACCGATACTCAAGGGCAGGGCTATGTCACGGGGCTGGAGCCGGGGACGAGTTTTTCCTACAACCGCCGTTATCAGCGGCCACTGAACCTGGTACCCACCATTGGGCCCAAGGAACACAAGCAGTTCCGCATCAGCTACAGCTTGTTGGCGGATAAGGCGGCTGTGGACAAGGCCTTGCAGCAGGTCAGCGAGATTCAGGCCGGGCGCGAGACGGAGGTGCGGCAGACGCCGTTGGTTGATTTGACCAAGGAGTAAGGGCGCCTGCACTGCTTCCACAGGCCGGCGCGGGAGTTACGCCCGGCGCGCCGTCAACAACACCGTTGCGGCCGCCGACAACAACCCCGCGCAGCACCGATTGAAGATCCGCTTACCCCTAGGCTCGGCAAACCAGCGGCGCATATGCAGGCCCATATAGGCGTAGGCGCTGATGGCGATCCATTCCAGGGCCAGGAACATTGCGCCCAGCAGGGCGAATTGCGTGGTAATAGGTTGGCCGGGCACCACGAACTGTGGGAGGAAGGCGGTAAAGATCAGGATGGCTTTGGGGTTGCCCGCCGCCACCAGAAACTCTTGCCGTGCCAGGGCCCATAAGCCCACCTTGCCGGCGACCATTTCCGCTTCTGCCCGCGGGTCTGCGCGCCACAGCTGATAGGCCAGGTAAAACAGATACGCCGCACCAAGCAGCTTGATCCCGTAGAACAACAACTCCGAGGTTTGCAGCACCACCGCCAAACCGGCGGAGGCGAGGGCGATCATGCCGGCGAAGGCCAGCAAACGGCCGAGACCGGCGAGGCAGGAGGTGCGGTAGCCGTAGCGGGTGGCGTTGCTCACCGACAGCAGGTTGTTGGGGCCGGGCGCCATGTTCAGGGCGAAGCAGGCGGGCAGGAAGAGGGCGAGGGCGGCGAGGTCCATGGCGGCTCCGGATTCGGTCGGACGGGAGCGTCGAGAATAAGGGGAGTGGGGGCGGTGCGGCAATCACGGCTGCGTTATGTCGACTAAGGTACAGGTTGTCCTGACCTAAGCCCTCGTCCCAAACAGCCGATCAGCCAGTTCCCGACCGCGCTCCAGCCCTTGTGGCGTCAACCAGACCGATTTGTTCTTGTTTACCGGGTTATCGATAAAACCCTGTTCATGTAATCGGTTCATGACCTGAAAATCGTGCCCCTTCCATGAGTTTCCGTCATCGGTGCTGAAGACTGTCAGCAGGGCCAGCACGGCTTCCTCTATCAGCTTTTCGTCGTATTCCATAGTGGTTACACCCCTCGCGAATCGGGCGCGGCTCGTTTCAGGCAACACTGTTCTCTTGCTTATCAATCGGCACTCTCACACTAAACACCGTGCCCTGTTCCATATCGGAACTTACCTCAATCGACCCACCATGAGACGCCACGATTTCCGAGGCAATGAACAGGCCCAAACCCAAACCCTCCGTGGGGCCGTGATTGATCGCGGTACGCTGGGAGAAGCGACCCATGGGGTTGAAGATGAACGGGAGGACGTCCTCGGGGATCGCTTCACCGCTGTTGTGCACGGTGAAGACCGCGAAGCCCTCGCGTATGCCCAGCTCGACTTGGATCGGCCGGGTGGTGTCCCCATGCTGCACCGCGTTGCTGACGATGTTCGAGAAGACCTGCTCCATGCGCGCGCCGTCGAATTGCCCTGCAACTGGCGTTTTGGCGTCGAACATCACGATGGCCTCGGGATGAAAGGTGCGGATTTCTTCTATGACGCGCTGGCACAGCGGTGAGAGGTCGATATCGGCGGTTTTGACCGGGATGCCCGGTCCCATCTGGCAGCGGGTCAGGTCGAGCAGGTCGCCGACGATCTGGCTCGCGCGGCGTACGCTGGTGTAGATCTGGTTGGCGATTTTGGTCGCGCGGGCGCCGGCGTCCTGTGAGCGGCGCAGCACGTCGGCGCCCAGCAGGATCGCGCCGAGCGGGGTGCGCAAGTCGTGGCCAAGGATGCCCAGGAACATGTTGCGTGACGCCTCGACCGCGCGTGAATAGCTGGCGATGGACTCGGCCAGGGCCTGATCGATGGCTTCGTGGAAGCGGGTCATGTCGTCGACATTGATCGGGGTGCCGTCCTTGATCTGGCGCATCCACTGGCTGACCACGCTGGTGCGCAGCGCACGGTATTCCGAGACCATCTGGTCGATGGTGAAACCCGCCATCAGGCGCGTCATGGCATGGGTTTCCGCCGCAGTTTCCTGGTCGTCCGCCGGCGCCTGGCCCTGAGCCTTGGCTATTTGTTCCTGGCGGGTCTGCTTGGTTCGCAGGTCGCTGACGATGGCCCGCAACATCTGCTCGGCATGGTCGCGCAGCCCGACACTGTCGAGTTCCTCGCCCGGTGTCTCGATGGTTCTGGCGAAATCTTCCCAGGCCTGCAGGATCGGCTCGAGGTTTTCCAGGATGAAATCGGGCAGGCGCATGTCTGTAAATCCTGATGCGAGTCGGGCAGAAGAGCGAGGCTGCGCAGATGAAGGGAAATTCCCGGCAGTGTAGGAGGTTGTTCGCCGCTTTTAAAGCGCGGCCGGTGCCGGGGCTGCCATGGATCCAATCTACGCGCGCACAGCGGTCATGCGCCTGACCTTACAGGCCCAATGTCAGGGCCCTCAGCCTCTGTTCTACCACGCTGTCGAAATGGCTTGCCAACTGCTCGCAGCGCTCCGACGTCAGCCCTTCACAGCAGGTGATGCCCAGCACAAACCCCTGGGCTTTGGCGCCGCTTTTGACGGCCAGGATCATCGACCCTGCCAGTTCGATCTCACGCAAAATTCGGTCAGCCTGTCGTTTTATAGGGCCGGGCAAATCGCTAATGGCTTCTTTCATGGCCGTCTCCGCAGGCATTCACTACACACAAGACACCTGAGGCACTGTCGGCCTCTTGAAAGCATCGACCGGCGGAAGGTTCAGGAGTTTCGTAGTGCACGAGCGGGAGGCGATGACCTGCAGTTGCGCAGGTACAGTTGTTCGCTAGTCAGGCCGCCATCGGGGGCAAGTCGAATCGTCGCACCGCCCCTCCCACATTTGGAGCGCGGGGCTGCAGTTAGAGAGGCTTCGGCTGCTGAGCCGATGGCATGAATCACGGATGAAACCTGCGCCCCAGCGCATCCAGGCGCACGGCGATCGGTGGCAGGCGTTCGCTGCTGCGGGCCAGGGTTTCCACGTCGTCGGCGGTGTTTTGCGCGATGTGCTGCACCGATTGCAGGCGTTCGACAATTTCCAGGTTCGCCGAGGTCTGTTCGCGGGTGGTGGTGACAATGCGGCCGTTGAGTTGATCGATATGCGCGATGTCTTCGCCCACGGCGCGCAGCATGTCGACGGCCATCTGGCTGTCTTCCACGCACCGCTCCACGCCCTGGCGGCTGTCGTGCATGGCTTCGACGGCCTGGCGGCTGCCTTGCTGCAGGCCTTCGATGATGGTCTTGATTTCCTGGGTGGAGAGGGCGGTGCGTTGGGCCAGGCTGCGCACTTCGTCGGCGACCACTGCAAAGCCACGGCCTTGCTCGCCGGCGCGGGCGGCTTCGATGGCGGCATTGAGTGCGAGCAGGTTGGTCTGGTTGGCGATGCTGCTGATCACCTCCAGCACCGAGCCGATTTGCTCGGCCTGCACCGCCAACGACTGTACGGTAGATTGCGTGCCATTGATGCGCGAGGCCAGTTGGGTGATTTCATGCCGGGCGCGGCCAACGCTTTCCTGGCCGCGCACAATCTGCTGGCTGGCCTGGCCGGCGTGTTCCACCGCTTGTTCGACGTGCAGGGTGATATGGCCCATGGCGTCTTCCATGCGCTGCATCGAGCCGGTCATCTCATTGATCTGCGTTAGTTGATGCCGCGCGCCTTTTTCCAGGGTGCCGCTGGCCGTGGCCAGTTCCTGGCCGAGTTGGCCGAGGCCATGGGAGTCGCGTGCGACGCCGTCGATCAGGTGGGTGAGTTGCTGCAGGAAGTGGTCGAAGCGCTTGGCGAGGGACACACGCACTTTGTCTTCACCCTTGGCGGTTTCGGCTTCGAATTGCGAGGTGACAGCGAGCATTTTTTCGAGCATTTCCTGGCTTTCGACCGCCTCGGCGTGGCTGTGCACGGCGAGGTAGAGCAGGGCGACCGTTTCCATCACCACGTAGAACGCGTGCACGAAAATCATCGTCCAGCCGCCGTGATGCGCCATCACAAACACGGGCAGGCCTTGATGCTGCAGGGCATGGAATACCAGGTGATGCACGGCGATGGTCAGCGCCGCCACCAGGATCGGCAGCCAGTCACGGTAGAACGTCAGCACCGCCAGCAGCGCGAAAATACCGAAGTGCGCTTCGATCACCCCCTGCGCCTGATTGATGTGCAAGGCCGCCATCACCATCAGGCCGGCACCGAGCACACACCGCATCACGCGGGTGCCGCCGATGGCGCGGTAGAGCGCGGTCAGCACCACGCCGGTGCCGCCCCCGACAATCAGCGCCTGGGTGAAGGTGTCATGCCAGAACGCCAGGCCTAAGGAGAACAGGAACATCAGCCAGATCAACGCCAGCATGATGCGGTCGGCCTTGCGGTAGTGCTCCATAAAGCGTGTGCGGTTGAGCATTCACGTGTACTCCATGTGGTTTGGCCAGGAACCAAGCATGCGGCGTGCCACGCTGGCCGCAGGAAAAGCAGGTGTGGCGATGGGGGCCGGACAAGATCCGACAGACGGTTATCGGCCAGTCGAGAGGGGACTTTAAGCACGGCCGCCCGAGCGGGCAGCCGCGGATGACGATCAGAAGCTGTACTTGGCCGTCAGCATCATGTTGCGTGGGCTGCCGTAGGAATCGCCGCCATAGGTGACCGCGTCGGAAATGGACTGGTAGTAGTGACGATCAAAGATATTGTTGGCGTTGAGCTGCAAGTCCAGGTGCTGGTTGACCCGGTAGCCGGCCATCAGGTCGGTGACAGCGTAGCCGCCTTGTTTGAGCCGATAGGTGCTGCCGTCCGCCAACTGGATGTCGTTGTACATGCGGCTCTGCCAGGAGACGTTGCCGCCCACGCGGAGTTTTTCCAGCGGGCCCTGGAAGTTGTAGCGGGTGGTCAGCTTGAACAGGTGCTCCGGGGTGTCGGTGTCGAACTGCTTGTTGACCTTCTGCGGGTTGGCGTCGTCCTTGAGGGTGTGGGTGCGCGCATAGGTGTAGCCACCGCCGACCTGCCAGTTCTCGGTCAAGGCGCCCTGCAGTTCGAAGTCGATACCCTGGCTGCGAATCTCGCCCGAGGCCTGGTAGCAGGAGGCCTGCGGGCAGTTTGGCACGACGATCTGCACGGCGCGGTTTTCCTGGTCGACACGGAACAGCGCCACGCTCGCATTCAGCGCGCCGCCCAGGTATTCGCCCTTGATGCCGACTTCATAGTTTTTGCCGACGATGGGCTTGAGCGGGGTGGCTCCGGTGCTTTTTTCACGTTGCGGCGTGAAGATATCGCTGTAGCTGACATACACCGAGTGCTGGTCGTCCAGGTCGTAGATCAGGCCCGCGTAGCGGGTGAGGTTGCGGGTGACCTTATAGTCGCCATCGCCATCGCGGTTGTCGTAGTCGTACCAGTCCAGGCGCCCGCCGAGGATCAGCTTGAGCGGGTCGGCCAGGCTCAGGCGGGTGGTGACGTAGACACCGTCCTGAGTGGTGACATCGCGCTGGTTGTTGGTGTGGGTAAAGTTCGGTTTGCCGGCGTTGATCGGCCAATTCAGATCGTACGGGCTGTAGTTGCGGGTGGTCAGGTCGTAGATGCGCTTGCTGGTGCCCACGACCAGCTCATGGGTGCGCCCGAACGCCTGGAACGGGCCACTGGCAAAGGCGTCGAACCCGGCCTGCTTTTCATCGGCGGCGGACTGGTACACGGTGCGGGCCAGGGTGTTGTCGGTCCAGCGCGACTGGTAGGAACCGGAGAACAATGCGTCTTGTACGGCGTAGTTGGCGTTGACCTGCAGTGCCCAATCATTGGCCAGTTGCTGGCGCAGTTCGACGAAGACGGTGTTGATTTCCTGGTCTTTGTTCTCCCAGTCGGTGCCGGGATTGTACGAACGCGACAAATCGAGGTGATGGCCATCCAGGCCGATCATCGACGAGCCCCAGAAGTAGTTGGTCTTGTCTTTCTGGTTGGAGTAGCCGAGGGTCAAGCGGGTGTCTTCGCTCAGGTCGGCTTCGGTCACGGCATAGAACAAACCGTGATCCTGCTCGGCCTTGTCGATGAAACTGTTGGCGTCGCGGTAAGAGGTGACCACTCGGCCACGCCAGGTGCCGCTGTCATTGAGCGGGCTGGAAGCGTCGAGTTCGCCACGGTAGTCGTCCCAACTGCCGGCGGCGCCAGTCAAGGTGACTTTCTGCTCGGCCAGGGGCCGCTTGCGGATCAGGTTGATCGCCGCCGAGGGGTTGCCGGCACCGGTCACCAAGCCAGTGGCACCGCGAACCACCTCGACGCGATCGAACATCGCCAGGTTCGGCTGGGCACCGACGTTAACGCCGTCATAGCCACTGGGAATGCCGTCGTACATGAGGTTGTCGACGTCGAAACCACGCGCGGTGTAGCCCTGCCGGCCGGGGCCGCTGGAGTAGTTGAGGAACAGTCCTGGCGTGGCGTTGACCACATCATTGATGCTGGTCATCGCCTGGTCATCCATGCGCTGACGGGTGATCACGGTGACGGCCTGTGGGGTTTCACGCAGGGTCAGGGGCAGTTTGGTTGCGGTTTTCATCGAACCGGTGGTGTACGACTCGCTGCCTTCAGTGGTTTCGCCAAGCTGGTGCCCCGAAACCTCGGTAGCGCCGAGCTCAATGGTAGTGGGCGGGGCGTCGGCTTCGGCCGCGAAGGTCGCCTGGGTGGTGGTCAGGCAGATAGCCATTGCTATCGAACTCGGTGAAAACCCTTTGCCGCCATGGTGTCGCACAGACATGAATGTAGCTCTCCCTGAACGCCATCCTTAGCGAATAATAAATCTGTTGATAATTATTCGCATCAGTGTGGCAGATTGAGCTTGTGGGAAAAAGCCTACGAGATGAATCAGTTAACGAAATTTTCATACGCCGGGCACCGGCGTTTTGCCACCTTTGCCTAGATGAGCACTATTTCGTAGGGCTCGCGCATGCGCTCCAGCAACACTTGGGCAAGCATCGGCGCCAAGCCGATCGCGGGGTCGCCCATCAGCTGGCTGGCGTAGGCATGCACGGCGTGCAGCTTGTGCGCCACGCTCCAAGTGTCGAGGCACAACTTGCGCGCGCGTTGCCAAGGGATCACCGAGCCTTCGCGTGCCGGCCAGTGCCAGGCCCACATCGGCAATTCATAGAGTTGCGCGCCCACCAGCGTGCACGCCTTGGCGCTGGCACGGCCGACGGCTTCGTGGTCATCGTTGCCATCATGGCGCCAGGTGGTGAACACCACATCACCTGGCTGCAGGTAGCGGGCGATGAACTGGCTGATCGGTTGTTCATGGCTGGCCAGGGCGTTATCGCGAAAGCCGCCACGAATCCATTTCAGGCTGTGCAGTGGCACGCCCAAGCGGCGCAGGGCCTCGGCGCTTTCCTGGGGGCGCACCGCGCTCAGGCGGTTGGCCGACCAGACCTGGGAGCCAGGGTGGCTGGCGCTGCCATCGGTGATGGAAATTAATTTCAACGGGTGCGCGCGGGTGCTGAGCAGCTGCAGCAGGCCCCCGCAGGCGAGCACTTCATCGCCGGGGTGGGGGGCAATCACCACCACCCGTGCACCGGGCGGTACCAGGCTGGTCAGCGTGATAACGGGAATATGCGCCAACTGCGGCGCGCTGTTCCAGATTTGCGCGGGGCCGCGACGGCCCTCGCTTAACGAGGCGGTTTTCATCAAGTGTCACATCCTTGTCGGTTCAAGCGTGTGTGCTCACCCCAGGCTCCGCTGCGGTGAGTGCGCGGCGCTCCGATCCTGGAGCGCTGTGCGATAGGTTATAAGCATAGACAAGAAATGTGGTTGTTTTTACGAAACCTGCATCAGGCTCTTCAAATAGTCACCGAAACCACCTTGGGCGCGACACTCCAGGCGTGCACTGGTGATCACTTGCGGGCTGTGGCTCCAGGCGATGGACGCACCGCAACGTTCCAGGTTGCGCACCAACTGCACATCTTCATGACATGCCAGGGGTTCAAAACCACCGGCCTGCAGATAGGCGCTGGCGCTTACGCCGAGGTTGGCGCCGTGGATATGCCGATGCCCGTCGCGGGCCTGGTAAGCCTGGTGATAGCGAATCTGCGCCGCCGCGTCGAAGTCTGCACTCCAGGCGTCCACGGTCACGGTGCCGCACACGGCGTCGCAGCCCAGCGCCAGTTGCGCCACCAGCCAGTCCGGAGCCACGAGGCTGTCGGCGTCGGTGCAGGCGATCCAGCGCGCGCCCAGGTTCAGCAGATGTTGCGCGCCCACCCCACGGGCATGCCCGACATTCCGTGCCTGCACCGCCAGGCTGTGCACCCCGTGCGTGCGGGCAATGGCTTCACTGCCGTCGCTGCAGCTATCGAGCACCACCAGGATCTGTACCGCTTCGCCGTGCAGATCCGAATGACGCGCGGCTATTTGTGCAGCCCTCAGGCATTCGCCCAGCAGCGCTTCTTCGTTGTGCACTGGAATCAGAATGCCGATCATCGCAGGCCCTCAAGGCTGGCGACCGAGGCGCCGTCGCGGCCCCACAGGTCGAGCAGGAAATCTTCTTCATGGTGGCGCACGACCGAATGCAGGCCCAACCGCTGCTGGAGCAGGCCGTGGACCTGCTCGGCAGTTTGCGGGCAGCCTTCAATGGGCGGGCGCCAATGGCACGCCAGCAGTTGGCCGTCATCCGTCAAGGTATCGAGGCAGCGGCCAATCAGGCGCTCAAGATCAGCGGCGTCAAGGTAGTAACACAGCTCACTTAACACGATCAGCTCGAATTGCCCCGATGGCCACTGTTCGGGCAACCGGCATTGCTCCACCTGCACGTTGGAAAATCCTGCGAGCCGCTTCTTGGCCAGCGTCACCGCAGCGCTCGCCGTGTCACAGCACAGCAAGCGATCACAGCGCGCCGCCAGTTCGGCGCTCAACTCGCCGTTCGCACAGCCGGGTTCGAAGATCGAGGCATAACGCGCGCGGGTCAGTACGGCCAGGGTCATGGCGCGCTTGCGCCGTTCGTACCAACGTTGGCGAAATGCCCAGGGGTCGTCGTTGCCGGCGAACATCTGGTCAAAGTAAGGGGTTGTCACACTCAAACGAACACCACTTCAAAAGGTTGCAGCAAGCGCTCCACCACATAGGGCGCCAGCACGGGGGGCAGGCCGATCTGGGGGTCGCCCTCCAGCTGGCTGGCGAAAGCGTGGATGGCATGGCGTTTGCGCGCCACCCTCTCAGGCGTCAAAGGGATCTTGCGCGCACGGTCCCACGGCACCATGCCGTCTTCGGCGGTCGCCCAGTGCCAGGTCCACACGGGCAGTTCGTACAAGGTGGCGCCCACGGCCTGGGCGGCTTTCGCACTGGCGCGGCCGACGGCTTCATGATCGCAATGCCCGTCTTCGCGCCAGGTGGCGAACACCACGTCGTCGGGTTTGAGGTAGCGCTGGATGAATACGGCCAGTTCTTCTTCGCGCTCGGCGACTTTACTGTCGGTGAACCCGGCGCGCAGCCACTTCAGACTGTGCATCGGCAAGCCCAGGCGGTGCAGGGCCTGGGCCGACTCCTGGGGGCGCACCACGCTCAGACGTTGCACCGGCCAGCGTTGCGAGCCTGGATGGCTGGCGCTGCCGTCGGTGACCGAGATCAACTGAATGGGTCGGCCCAGGTCGGCCAGCCCTTGCAGCAAACCGCCGCAGCCGAGCACTTCATCGTCAGGGTGCGGGGCGATGATGACCGCACGATGCCCCTCCGGTACCAGTTGCTCAACGCTGATATGCGGCAGTTCAGCCAGGCGCGACGAGGTTTGCCAGTAATGCAGCGATGTGCCCTGGCCGACAATCGGATTGGGTTTCATAACTGCCACCTCCCGGAGGGCTCGCCGGCTACCTGTACGCCCAAGGCGGCCAAGTCGCGTTCGGCGTGGCTTTGGCGCACGTACACCGGCAAGTCCGCCATCAATTGGGCGAAGTGCGGGTCCTTGCAGTAAGGCCCCGCGCCTACGCCACGCCCGACATGCTGGATCACCTGCTCGACGGTTTCCTCGACGCACGCGCGCACTTGCTGGGCCAGCAACCGGGCATCGGCGGTCGGTGCCCGGTCGATCTGCTCGGCACTGGCGCGCAGCACGCAGGCTGCGCTGTTCAATGCACTGTCCACCGCGCCGAGGTGGGCCATCGCATGCGGCTCGGAGTGCTTGGCACACTGCTCGCGCAGCACTTCGGCCAGGCGCTGCGCCGCGCCATACCAGCACGCCGCAATGCCGATGCCGCCGTGCCAGAAGCCCGGGCGCGCCAGATAGTCGCCCGGCCCGCCGACTGCGAGGCCCCTGGCCTCGCTGAAGACGATCTCGACACTGCCTGTGGCGGCCATGCCCACCGCATCCCAACCTTCATCCGTTACCCTGACGCCCGGTTGGTCCATCTTCACGGCCACCAGTTGCTGACGGTCCTCCTCGTCCCACGCGGTCAACAACCCGTGCGAGACCACGGACGCACCGGAACACCAGGCTTTACGCCCGTCGACGATCAAGCGCTGGCCGTCGCGCTGCACGCGCACCTTGGCGCTCGGCGGCTCGGCGGCCCACATCCCCCAGGTGCTGCCCAAGGGCGGCAGCGGGCTGTCGAGTTCAGCAATGATCGCCAGCGCATCGGTGTGGCCTTCGAACAGCTTGCACAGGCGCAGGTCATGGCCGGCGACTTGCGCCAGCCCGCTATAGCGCGAAAGCGTCTGGCCGCTGCCGGGCAACGGCAGTTGGTCCAGGCCTTCTTCCTGAAGGTCCTTCAAGGCCTTACCAAGGGCTTGCGTGTCCGCATAGCCCCGGTAGCCGGAAAGGAATCCGTGCAACGCCATCTCACACCTCGTCGTCGTGTTGCAGCTCAAACAGTAGGAGCGAGCGGCCGGTGGCAGCGTACTCGTGTTCGAAGTCAAAGCGCTCCTGGCCACGCACCGCAGGGTCGTTGGTATCGAGCAGGCAATTCCAGAACTCGCCCTGTGGCACCGGTGGCAGGCGGAAATTGACCATGTCGTGATGGGCATTCACCACCAGCAACAGGGTCGCATCGGCACCAGCACGCCGAATCCCGGTCTCTTGGGCGCGGCCATCCATCAGCATGCCCAGGCAACGACCGTTGCTGTCTTCCCACTGCTCAGTGGTCATTTCATTGCCATCCGGCGCGAGCCAGGTGACGTCTTTCACGCCGATGTCTTCGTTGTAGTCGCCGACCAGGAAGCGCCCACGACGCAGGATCGGGTACGCCAGGCGCAACTTGATCAGGCGTTTGACGAACTTGAGCAGCGCCTTGCCGTCGTCGTCCAGATCCCAGTTGACCCAACCGATTTCGCTGTCCTGGCAGTAGGCATTGTTGTTGCCGTGCTGGGTGCGAGCGAATTCATCACCGGCCACGATCATCGGCGTGCCTTGGGCCAGCAGCAGGGTGGCGAAGAAGTTGCGCATCTGGCGTAGGCGCAGCTCGTTGATTTCCGGATCGTCGGTAGGGCCTTCGACGCCATGGTTCCACGACAGGTTATTGTTGCTGCCGTCCTGATTGTTCTCGTCGTTGGCTTCGTTGTGCTTGTCGTTGTACGACACCAGGTCGTGCAGGGTGAACCCGTCGTGGGCGGTGATGAAGTTCACCGAGCTGTAAGGCCGGCGCCCACGGTGGTTGAACATCTCGCCCGAGGCGGTCATGCGCCCGGCGAAGTCCGCCAGCTGGCCGTCGTCGCCTTTCCAGAAAGCACGCACGGTGTCGCGGAAACGGTCGTTCCATTCTGCCCAGCCCGGCGGGAAATTGCCCACCTGATAGCCGCCTGGCCCGCAGTCCCAGGGTTCGGCAATCAATTTGAGCTGGCGCAGGATTGGGTCCTGACGGCACGCCACGAGGAAGCTGTGACGTTCGTCAAAGCCGTCACGGTAGCGACCCAGAATCGTCGCAAGGTCGAAGCGGAAGCCGTCGACGTGCATCTCGGTGGCCCAGTAACGCAAGGAATCGGTAACCATCTGCAGCACGCAGGGGTGACTCAGGTCCAGGGTGTTGCCGGTGCCGGAATCATTGATGTAGAAGCGCTTGTCATCGGGCATCAACCGGTAGTACGAGGCATTGTCGATGCCGCGCATCGACAGGGTAGGGCCGCGCTCGTTGCCTTCGGCGGTGTGGTTGTAGACCACATCGAGGATCACTTCGAGCTTCTGCTCATGCAGGTGCGCGACCATCTCCTTGAACTCGGCGATCTTGCCGCTGGCCAGGTAGCGCGGGTCGGGCGCAAAAAACGCGATGCTGTTGTAGCCCCAGTAGTTGGTCATGCCTTTTTCCAGCAAATGCTGGTCGTTGACGAAGGCGTGGACCGGCAACAGCTCGACCGAAGAAACCCCCAACTGGCGGATGTGCTTGAGCACGTCATCTTCCATCAGCCCGGCGCAGGTACCGCGTACGGATTCGCCGACCGAAGGGTGGCGCATGCTGATGCCGCGCAGGTGGGTCTCGTAAATAATGGTGCGGTCCCACGGCACGCGCACCGGCTGGTCATTGCCCCAGGTGTGCGCCGGGTCGATGACCTTGCATTTGGGCACGAAGGGCGCGCTGTCGCGCTCGTCGAAGCTGAGGTCGTCGTCGGGGTGGCCGATGGTGTAGCCGAACAGCGCTTCGGACCATTTGAGTTCGCCCACCAGTTGCTTGGCATAGGGGTCGATCAGCAATTTGTTGTGGTTGAAACGATGGCCGTTGGCCGGGTCGTAGGGACCATACACACGGTAGCCGTAGATCAGCCCGGGGTGGGCGTCGGGCAGGTAGCCGTGGAAGATCTCGTCGGTGTATTCGGGCAGTTCGATGCGCTCCAGTTCCACCTCGCCAGCATCATCGAACAGGCACAGTTCGACCTTGGTGGCGTTGGCCGAAAACAGCGCGAAGTTGACGCCCAGGCCGTCCCAGGTGGCGCCAAGAGGGAAGGGCAAACCTTCACGAATCCGCGACGGCTCGTGGTCCGGCGTCGTTGAGGCTTTTTCGGGCTTGCTCATGGTGTTGCTCCTGCAGGGATTCTTTTTTTCGGGCCGAACGCGGCCGTACTGACAGTTATTCAGCGTATGACGTAAAGAGATAAAGGCTCCCCCGACAGCAATGCAGTCAGGGGGCGCGGCGATCAATGAGCGGGAGGTTTGGGCTTTTTCGGCGCAGCGGGCTTCTTTGGCGCCGGTTTGGCAGCGGCAGGCTCAGCCAGCTTGGCTTTGGGCGCTGCCTTTGGAGCCGTCTTCGGCTTGGCGGCAGGTTTTGGCTTGCTTGGCGTCAGCGCCTCGGCTTCGGCCAGTTTGCGCGCCATCTCCCAATGACGGGCATCTTCACCGTGAGGCTTGCCTTCGGACTCCCAGATCTGATGCGCTAGTTCGCGGATGCGTTTGTCTTCATTACTCATCACACACTCCTCAGAGAAAATGTTCAGCTTTCTTGACTATCGGAATTGATAAAGACATTGACCGGGAAATCCCCCAGGGCAGCGCTGATCAACAGCTCCTTGTCTGGTGTGACTACGCTCGTCTGAAAAAGTCCCTTCCAGTTTTGCGTTGCGGCGGCGAACGGTAATTTCACCCGCGTATCGCCCCAAACCTGCGCAGGAATCAACGGCTGCAGTGCATTTTCGAGCAGGCAACGGGACCAGCGTGGCACCACCACCAGCACATAGTTGCCTTGGTGTTCGCGGCAGAAGGCGACGACGTGCTCGGCCTGTTGCCCAACCACCTCCAGGGCGGTGTAGGCACCGTCGCTGAACAGCTCAAGGTTAGCCTTGCGCAAGGTCAGTACCTGCGCGATCAACGCCTGTTTGATACGCCCGTCGCGCCAGTTGGCCAACAGTTCAGCGGTGTCCACTGGCGCCTCTAACGCGCGTTGCCGCGCCTGGAAGTCCACCGGGCGGCGGTTGTCCGGGTCTACCAGGCTGAAGTCCCAGAACTCATCGCCTTGATAGACGTCCGGCACGCCCGGCACGCTCAGGTGAAGCAAAGACTGCGCCAGCCCGTTCAAGGCACCAGCGGGTGCAATCGCCTCGGCCGCGGCGGTAAGGGCGCTGCGCAGCGGGGCGCCGGCCTCACTGAGCAACACGCGCTTGAGGAACGCTTCGACGCCCTGTTCGTAGGCCTCGTTGGGCGCGCTCCAACTGCTCTGCAGTTTGGCTTCGCGCAGGGCTTTTTGTTGCCATTGCCACAGGCGTTGCTGATAGGCCTCAAGGTCGGGGTTCGGCTCCAGCGGCCAGCTGCCGAGCAGCACCTGATACAGAATCAGCTCATCGCCTGCCGAGGGGCTGTCGGCGCTGTTGCGCAGCGGTGCGGCCAGGCTGCGCCAGTGTTCGACCTGCTCGGCATACCAGGAAGCGCACTCACTCAGCACCGCCAGACGGGCGCGGGTATCTTCGCCGCGTTTATGGTCGTGGGTGGCGGTGGCCAGCAGGTTGTGCGGGAAGCACTGCAGCCGCTGCTGGTTGACCGCATGAAAATCGGCCAATGGCGCGCTGAACTGCTCGGTACTGAAGCCCACATCGTTACGCGACAACAGCACCGCCGAACGGTAGAACGCCGTGTCTTCCACAGCCTTGGCGGCGGCGGGCGAGGTCAGTTGCTGGAAACGCACGCAGGCATGCTTGAGCATCTTGCGCTCGCGGCCCAGCGGGCGATTGCGCCAGGGTTGCCCACCCAGCCATTTTTCCAGGTGATCGAGCACCGGCCAGTCGCCTTCGCTCAGGGTGCTGCGCGCGCCCTCCATGGCTTGCTGGAACACCTTGTCGTCAGCCGCGCTGCGCCCGCGTGCGCTGATATAGGTGCGGTACACCGGGAAGTGCACGATCAGTTCCTGCAAGGCGCGACGGATCGCGCCCAGGGTCAGGTCGCGGGTCATCACGTCGTCACGCGCCACTTGCAACAGCGCCTGGGCCACGCTTTCGAAATCGCCGCCCAACGAGCCATTGAGAATCTGCTGGCGCGCCAGCCGGGCTTCTTCGATAAATGCCGAGGGCCGTTCGCTGTGGCGTGACCACAACTCGGCCAGCGGCGCGAAACCGTCCGGATGATGTTGCAGCAACGACAGTTGGTTCATGAATTCGTAGCCGGTGGTGCCGTCCACTTGCCAGTCTTCGCGCAGAGTCTCGCCTTCACCGAGGATCTTCTCCACGAAGATCGGCAAATGCCGCTGCGGCGACAGTGCATCCACCCGGTGCCGCAGCTTGCGGCAGTAACCGCGCGGATCGGCCAGCCCGTCGATATGGTCGATGCGCAGGCCATCGATCAAGCCTGCGCTGATCAACTCGAAAATCTTGCCGTGGGTGGCCTCGAACACCGCCGTGCGCTCCACGCGCAGGCCGCCCAGCTCGTTCACATCGAAGAAACGGCGCCAGTTGATGTCGTCCGCCGCCGTGCGCCAACTGGCCAGGCGGTAGCTTTGTTGTTCCAGCAGTTGATGCAGGCGCGCAAAGCCTTCCGGTGTACGCCCGTCGAACGCGGCGAGGCGCTGTTCGATGGCGGGAAGCAGTTCGTTGGCGCGCTCGGCCAAGGCCTGTTTGAGCAGGCCGGCTTCGGCGTAGGCGTCATCCTGATAAGCCAGGGTGGCGAAGCGATCGGCCAAGGGCTTGAGCCCCTCGTCGCCGCCAAGCACCAGGGCGTAATCCCGTGGGCAGATCGGGAAACGGTGTTCGTAGTGCTCGACGTAAAACGCGCCCTGCGCCGCGTCAAACTTCAGCACCAGGCTGCCGCTCTGCAGTGCTTCGCCGTAATCGCTGCCCAGGAACGGCATCAGCAATTGGCCCTTGAGCAGCGGGTCCGGGGAGTGCCATTGAATATCGAAGAATTCGCTGTAGGGGCTCAAGCGCCCCCATTCCAGCAGGTCCAGCCACCAGGGGTTATCGGCGCCGCCGACGGCCATGTGGTTGGAGACGATGTCGAGGATCAGGCCCATATCGTGTTCGCGCAACGCGGCCACCAGCCTCTGCAACGCCGCCTCGCCGCCCAGTTCCGGGTTGACGCGGGTAGGGTCGACCACGTCGTAGCCGTGCATCGAACCGGCACGGGCTTTGAGCAGGGGCGAGGCATACAGGTGGCTGATGCCCAATCGGGCGAAATACGGCACCAATGGCACCGCGTCATCCAGGGTGAAGCCTTTGTGAAATTGCAGGCGCTGAGTAGCGCGCAAGGGCAGTGCTTTCATCGATCACGCTCATAAGCTTGGTTGCGCGCGACGGCCAGCAGCTCGAGGCGGCGTGCGGCGCCGGCATTATCGAGCAGGCTGGACGCTTCGCCTGGCAGGCGGCGGCGCCAATTGGGGTGGGTGTCGGTGGTGCCGGGCAGGTTGGGTTGTTCCTCCATGCCCAGCGCATCCTCCAGCGGCAGCAACACCAGCGGCGCACGGGTGTGGCCGAGGTAGCGCACGCTGGCATCGATCATATGGTCGGTGTCGTTGCGGATTTCATCGACGAAGTTCTGCGGGTCCTGGCTCAAGGCCTGGCGCAGGGCCTGACGTTCGCGCAGGCGGTGTTCGCTCCATTGGTCCACGGTTGGCGCGTCGATCAGGCCCAGTTGGATATTCCATTCGATGTCGCGGCTGTGCCACCAGCCATTGAGGGTCGGCAAGTCGTGGGTGCTGGTGGTGGCCAGGGCGTTGTCGGGCCAGTCGAGGATGGGCCTGAACTGGCCTTCGTGGTTTTGCTCGAACAACAACACGCGCATGCCGAGAATCGCCCGGCTGCTGAGTTTTTCGCGCAGGCCGTCGGGCACGGTGCCCAGGTCTTCACCGAGCACAATGGCCTGGTGGCGATGGGATTCCAGGGCCAACAGGCGCAGCATGTCGTCCACCGGGTAATACAGATAGGCGCCTTCGCGCGGCGACGCGCCATTGGGGATGACCCACAGGCGTTGCAGGCCCATCACATGGTCGATACGCAGGCCGCCCGCATGGGCGAAATTGGCCCGCAGCATTTCAATGAACGCGCGGAAACCGTTGCGTTGGAGCCCCTCGGGGGAAAACGCGGAAATGCCCCAACCCTGGCCCGCTCGGTTGAGAATGTCCGGTGGCGCGCCGACGGTCAGGTCGGCGAGCAATTCATCCTGGCGACTCCACGCCTGGCTGCCGGCGCCGTCTGCGCCCACCGCCAGGTCGGCGATCAGGCCGATACCCATGCCGCTGCCACGCGCCGCCTGTTGCGCACGTTGCAGGCTGCGCGCGATCAGCCATTGGGTGAAGGCGAAATAGCCGATCTCATCGCGGTGTTCCTCGGCAAACTGCACCAGCGCCGGGCTCTGCGGTGTACGCCAGTCTTGCGGCCAGTGGCGCCAGTCAAGTTCTTCGCCGGCGGCGGCGCGCAACGCTTGCACGGCTTCGAAACGGCAGTGGTTTTCCAGGGCCTCGCCGCCATTCTGGCGAAAGCTCTGGAAATCGGCGTGTTGCGGATGGTGGCCGTGGCGGAAATCTTCATACAGGGCGCGCAGCAGACGTTGCTTGGCCTTGGCGGCGGCGGGCCAGTCGATCAGCGTGAGCTGTTCCAGCTCATGCAGCTCCTCGGCCAGGCCTGCGGTTTCGATGGCATTGCGCACTTCACGCTCGCCCAAAATGCAGGCCGGCGAGGCATACAGGCTGTTGAGAAACAGCCGGCTGGAAGGCGAATAAGGGCTGTAGCGTTCGGCGTCGGCGCTGAACATGGCATGCATCGGGCTGATCGCCAGGGCGTCGGCCCCGCGCTCGGCGGCTGAGCGGGCCAGGTGCTCCAGGGCCAGGGTGTCGCCGAAACCACCGTCGCCCAGGCGGCGCAGCGAGTAGAGCTGCGCGCTCAGGCCCCAGGCGCGGGCGGGGTTGGTGTCGACCGCTTCGGCCACGCTATAGCATTGGGCGGGTGCAACCGCGAGGGTAAACGTCTGGCCGTCGATATGCGCTTGGTGGTAGCCCGTGGCGATGACGCCGGGCAGCACAGCATCACCATCCAGACGCAGTTCCAGGACTTCACCGTTTTCCAGATGGACGCGGCACGGCGTGTCGGGTGCAAAGAAACGCGCCAGGTCCAGGCCTTCACCGCTGTCGACGGTCAATAGCGGCGGCAGATGCTTGTCCTGCTGGGCCTGCTCCAATTCTCGCAGGCTGGCGTCGATCTCGGCCTCGGTATCGGCCGGGTGCCCCAGCCCTTTGAGCACGGCGCGCAGGGCGTCGGGCTGCACGTGTTGCGGGCGACCGTTGGCATCGATCCAATCGACGGCCAGGCCCGCGCGGCTGGCGAGTAGTTCCAGGTTCGCTTCGCTCAAAACTCTTCTCCGACGGGGAATAAGGACACGCGTGCGCTGAGGGGCGGCAGGTGCGCCACGGGCTCGGCAGGCGTTTGAAAGATCACATGTGGCGAGGCGAGCTGGTCGATAGGCTCGGCGCTCAGGTTCAGGTCGATTTGCAACACGCTGCCATCGCCCAGGCGCCAGCGCGCAGTCACGGCGCTGTCCGCCAGCACCTGCGCACCCAGGGCCACGCTGCCGGGCAGATGGGGCACCACATATTGATGGCGCAGGCCCAGCAAGTGGCGATAGAGCTGGGCATGCTCGTTTTCGACCAGGGACGGCTTCGATTGCAGAAAGGTCGTCAATGCGTTGGGATCGGGAATTCGTTCGCGCTGCTCGGGGTCATGAAACGCGGCGAAATCGGCGAACTCGTTACGTCGGCCCTCACGGACGGCCTGCGCCAGTTCACCGTGATGGTCGGTGAAAAACAGGAACGGCTGCGCGGCATTGACTTCATCGCCCATGAACATCAGCGGGATCATCGGCGACAACAGCAACAGCGCGGTCGCCGCCTTCAACGCCTGAGGCGGGCACAGTTGGTGCAAGCGTTCGCCCAGGGCGCGGTTGCCGATTTGATCGTGGTTCTGCAGGAACGCCACGAAAGCGGTCGGCGGCAGCTCCGCACTGGGTTCGCCACGTGCATGGCCGTGGCGGGTGGGCTCGCCCTGGTAGATAAAGCCTTCACCCAGGCAGCGTGCGAGTTTGGCAGTGGGCTGCTCGGCGAAGTCGCTGTAATAGGCATCGGTTTCGCCGGTAAGCAGTACGTGCAGCACGTTATGGAAGTCATCGTTCCATTGCGCGTCGAAATCCTGTGCGAGCAGGCTTGCCTGGTTCAGCTCGTTCTCCAGCATCAGCCACACGTGGCGGCCGGTGTCGACCTGCTGGCGCACCCGTTGCGCCAGTTCCAGCAGGAACCCTGGGTTGTCGATGGCGTGCACCGCGTCCAGGCGCAGGCCGTCGAAGCGGTATTCAAGCAGCCACATCAAGGCGTTATCCAGGAAGAAATCCCGTACTTCACGACGCTCGAAATCAATCCCCGCGCCCCATGGGGTGTGCACGTCTTCCTGGAAGAAGCCCTTGGCGTACTGGCCCAGGTAGTTGCCATCCGGGCCGAAGTGGTTGTAGACCACGTCAAGGATCACCGCCAGGCCATGCCCGTGGGCACTGTCGATCAAGTGCTTGAGTTGTTCGGGGGTGCCATAGGTAGAGTGGGGTGCGTAAGGCAGTACCCCGTCGTAGCCCCAGTTGCGCTCACCGGGGAATTGGGCCAGGGGCATCAGTTCGATGGCGGTTACACCCAGCTCGGCCAGGCGCGGCAGCTGCTTCTCGACTTCAGCGTAACCGCCCATGGCGCCAACGTGCAGTTCGTAGATGACTGCCTCGTGCCAGGGGCGGCCTTGCCAGTGGCTGTGCCGCCACTCATACGCAAGCGGGTCGACGACGCGGCTCCAACCGTGCACATCCAGCGCCTGGGCCCTGGAGGCGGGGTCGGGAACATCCCGTTCGCCGTCGATATTGAAGCGGTAAAGCGTTCCGGCAGGGCAGGCCACTTCTACTTCGAACCAGCCATCTGCCTGGGGCAGCATGGCGATGGATTTTCCGTCCTGCAATTCAACGCTGACATAAAACGCGTCTGGCGCCCACAAGGCAAAACGCGTGTGTTGCGCGTCCAGCATCAGTGCGCCGTGGGGCCAGGTTTCCAAAGTCCGTAACGGCATCTATGAAGACCTCTCTTGATTATTTAGTCGATTTCCCCAGTGCTTTAACCACCAGTTGTTCGTACAGCTCGGCGTAGGGTTCCACCGCCTGTGACCAGTTGAAGGGTTGGGTCATGGCGCGGCTGCGCATGGCGTTGAGCAGGCCAGGGAAGGAAAACACTTTGAACGCGCGCTCCAGGGCTGCTTTGTAGCTGTCGACAGTGGATTCGTTGAACAGAAATCCGGTGACGCCGTCTTCAATGGTGTCGGCCAGGCCGCCAGTGTTGCGCGCTACCGGCAACGAGCCGAAACGCTGGGCATACATCTGGCTCAGGCCGCAGGGCTCATAACGCGATGGCATCAGCAGGAAGTCGCTGCCGGCGAACATACGGCGGGCGTCGGTCTCGTTGAAGCCGATGCGTACACCAACCTGGCCTGGGAAGCGCAGTGCCAGCTCACGCATGGCCTGTTCTTCTTCCGGCTCGCCACGCCCGATGATCGCGATCTGGCCACCGTTCTCAACGATGAAGCTGGCGACCGCTTCGGTGAGGTCCAGGCCTTTCTGGTAGACCAGGCGCGACACCACGGCGAACAACGGGCCGGTGGAATCGTGCAGGCCGAACAGCTCGCGCACGTGGGCGGCGTTGATGGCCTTGCCTTCCCAGTCACCAATATTGAAGTTATGGGTCAGGTGAGTGTCAGTGGACGTTTCCCAGCTTTCGTCGATACCGTTGGGAATCCCGCTGAGCAGGCCTTGCTGGGTCTTGCTGGCCAGGAATCCATCAAGGCCACAGCCGAATTCCGGCGTGGTGATTTCCTCGGCGTAGGTGGCGCTGACCGTGGTGATGTGGCTGGAATAGGCCATGCCGGCCTTGAGGAACGACATTTTGCCGTAAAACTCCATGCCTTCCTGTTGCAGGGCATGGGGCGGGATGCCCAGTTCGGGGGTGCAGCCCAGGCTCACCACGCCTTGGTAGGCGAGGTTATGAATGGTGAACAGGGTGGGCGTGCGTGAACCACGCCAGTGCATATACGCCGGGGCCAGGCCAGCGGGCCAGTCGTGGGCGTGCACCAGGTCCGGGCACCAGTGAATCTGCGCCAGGTTGGCGGCCATGTCGGCGGCGGCCAGGCCCAGGCGGGCGAAGCGGATATGGTTGTCCGGCCAGTCGCGGCCATTGTTGGCGCCGTAGGGCGTGCCTTCGCGCTCGTACAGCTCAGGGCAGATCAGTACATAGATGACCAGGCCATCCTTGAGGTCCATACGCCCGATCTTGCACGGTGGCAGCGCCGCGTGGCCGCCCAGCTCACCGACGATATGGATCGGGTTGTCGCTCTCCATCACCTGCGGATAGCCGGGAATCAGCACCCGCACATCGTGCAGGTGCGCCATGGCGCGGGGCAGGGCGGCGGAGACGTCGCCCAGGCCACCAGTCTTCACCAAGTCGGCAAACTCGGAGGTAACAAACAGCACTTTCTTTCGATTCGGGTTCTTACTCACGATCGGCCGCACAGTGTTGGGCAGGTCGGCCAACGATGTAGGCCCCCCTGCCGGCTGACTAAAACGCTCTCCCTGAGTTACTACTGCGGCACTGATCATAATGCACTCCCCTTGTTTCGTTGGTCGGCTAATGGCCCGCTGCCATCAGCTCCGAGTGACCGCATCCTGCGGCCAGGCGCACAAGCGCAATACAAACTGGCAAGGCGTATGCCAGTTGCACGGTTAGCTGAAATAGTTTGGATGGGCGGGCATGCGGCCTGAACCGGATATGTTCGCCTTACCTAAAACTGGACCTGCGGCAGAGTTCGAAAGTTTCGATTTTTTGCGGGGTTTTTGTTTTGGAACGGACCCATCGGTCATCAGTCTAGGACAGATTCCAGCATCCATAGGGTTTAAAAGGGAATTTTGTAGGACAAAATAGTTTTAACCCTATGCCTGCGGATGTGCGTCGCCCCTGTAGGAGCGAGCTTGCTCGCGAAGGACGTCAATGATGACGCAGGCATCCTGAATGCACGCGGCGCCCTTGGGTTTTTCGCGAGCAAGCTCGCTCCTACAGGGGGCATGTGGTCATTTCATTCAAGGTCATGCCCCGAAATGGTGCGTCAGCCGAGCACCCGAATGGGCACGCCGTTCGTCCAGGCCTGGATATCTTCGATCATCTGCTGATAGAACTGATGGTAGTTCTGTTCGCTCACGTAACCGACATGGGGCGTTGCCAGCACATTCGGCAGCAAGCGGAAGGGATGTTCAAGCGGTAGTGGCTCTTGGCTATATACGTCCAGCGCCGCGCCGGCCAGTCGCCCGCTGCTCAATGCCTCAACCAGTGCCTGTTCATCCACAATCGGCCCGCGTGCCGTGTTCACCAGCCGGGCACTGGGTTTCATCCAGCTCAACGCCTGCGCATCGACCAGACCGCGACTGCGCTCGCTGAGTACCAGGTGAATGGTCAGAATGTCAGCCTGTTCGAACAGCTCGCGCTTGCTGACCCAGGTCACGCCGGACTCGGCTGCCCGTTGCGGCGTAAGGTTTTCGCTCCAGGCGATTACGCGCATGCCGAAGACCTGAGCGAACTGCGCAACTTTTTGCCCGATGCTGCCTAGCCCCAGGATGCCCAGCGTCTTGCCATACAGGTCGCCGCCCAGGCCGACTTGCCAACCGCCTGCGCGCAGGGAATTGGCTTCGCCCAGCAGGTTGCGTGTCGAGGCCATGATCAGCGCCCAGGTCAGCTCCGGCGCGGCCTGCTTATAGCTGTCGGTGCCGCACACCTGAATACCCAATGCCTTGGCGGCGGCGATGTCGATGGCGGCGTTGCGCATGCCACCGGTCACCAGCAATTTGAGCCTGGGCAGCTCCTGCAGTAACGCCTGGTCGAAGAGGGAGCGCTCGCGCATCACGCAAATGACGTCGAACGCCTGCAGACGCTCGACCATCGTGGCGGTATCGGCGGGGTAGTCATGGAGAAAATGCACCTGGCCCAAGGGCGCCAGCACCGACCAATCCACCACGTTGCTGGCCACTTGCTGCCAATCATCAATGACTGCGATCTGTAGCGACATGCACGCGTGCCTCACTCAGGTTAAAGGGCCTTCAAACCCTGCAACAGCGCTTGATGAAACCGCGCCGGTTCTTCCATCTGCGGCGCATGGCCCAAGCCGTCGAACTCCACCAGGGTTGCATGGGGAATCAGCTTGGCCACCTGCTTGCCCAGCACCTGGTAGTTGCCGACGCTGGCTTTCACGTCCGGTGGCGCCAGGTCTTTGCCGATGGCGGTGGTGTCGCTGGTGCCGATCAACAGCAGGGTGGGCGCTTGCACGTCCTTGAACTCGTAGTACACCGGCTGGGTGAAGATCATGTCGTAAATCAACGCCGAGTTCCAGGCCACCAGGGTATGCCCCGGCCCTTGGTTGAGGCCGACGAGCATGTCCACCCAGCGCTCGTATTCGGGCTTCCAGCGGCCCGCGTAATAGGTGTCGCGTTCATACTTGCGCACGCCGTCGGCGCTCATCTTCAGCTCGCGTTGATACCACTGGTCAACGCTTTGGTGGGGCACGCCCAAGGCCTTCCAGTCTTCCAGGCCGATCGGGTTGACCAGCGCCAGTTGCTCGGTTTGTTCGGGGTACATCAAGGCATAACGCGTGGCGAGCATACCGCCGGTGGAGTGGCCGAGCAGCGTGGCTTTTTGAATGCCGAGTTTTTCCAGCAACTGATGGGTGTTGAGCGCCAGTTGCTGGAAGCTGTATTGGTAATGTTCAGGCTTGCTGGAGGTGCAAAAGCCGATCTGGTCCGGCGCGATCACTCGGTAACCCGCGTCGCTCAGGGCTTTGATCGAGCTTTCCCAGGTGGCGCCGCAGAAGTTCTTGCCGTGCATCAGCACCACGCTGCGGCCGTTGGCTTTGCCTTTGGCCGGGACGTCCATATAGCCCATCTGCAGGCTTTTGCCTTGGGATTCGAAGTTGAAGCGTTCGACCGGATAGGGGTACTGGAAGCCCTGGAGTTCAGGGCCGTAGGTGGCGGCGAACACAGGCGCGGCGCTGGCGGTGAGCAGGCCGGCGACGCATAAGTCACGGATGGAAGGCATGGGCATCAACTCCGGGAAAAGATGCTCCGGATGCTGTTTGGGGGGGATTAACGGGGGATTAACAGACCCGCTGCGGGGGGGCGGAACCCTAAGCCGCCGTTACCGCAGCAACGGATATGTACTCGCTCTGATCCAGCATCCTGGTCGGCTGTCAGGCTGTCATCGGGGGCAAGCCCCCTCCCACATTTGGACTGCGGAGCGTCAGTTAGAGAGGCTTCGGCTGCTGTGCCGTCGCGCCGCGCGAAAGTTGTGTAGATACCTATCGTTACTGCGCCAAGCCGCTGGCGTTTTCCAGCCGGTGCTTGAGCCGGTCCAGCGCGATACGCGAGAGCTCGATCATGCGCTCATGCAAGGTCTCCAGTTGCAGTTCGGTCTCATAGGTCAGTACCCGCGTAAACAGCGTGCCGCCAGGCTGTGTCTGTAGGCAATAATGCAGGGAACCGTCGACCACCAGCGAGGTGAACACGGTCATGAACTCAAAGGGGCAGCGGGCGATTTTTACGCGGTAGCTCAGCGGCACGCGGATACCCAGCAGGTCGATGATTTCGGTAAACCGCGTACCGGTCGGCAGGGAGCCGTGGGTGCCGGTGTCGGCGCTGAGGGAGGTGGGGTGCCATTCGTGCCAGCGGTCGGGTTGGGTCACGTAGTCGTAGACGGCCTCGACCGGGGCGTGGATGAACCGTTCCTGGCTGATTCGCTCCACGCGGATCGGTTGCTCGATAGCGTGCATGACACACCTCCTGTGTGGCGGGTTTTAAACCAGGAGCTGTGAGAATAGTCCGACTCCCGCGCTTTGCACGGGAGTATTCAGGCGTGGATCAACGCACTTTGAAGCGCCCCATCAAGGCAATCACCCGGCCATTTGCTTCCAGCAGGCTGTGGGTATTGGTTTCAGTGGCATGGCCGCTTTCGACCAGCTCTTCTACCATATGTCGGATCTGCACCATGCTGCGGTTGATCTCTTCGGTCACCGCGCTTTGTTGCTCGGCGGCCGTCGCGATCTGGGTGCTGAGGTTGTTGATATGGCTGACCGAACCGGCCATTTCATCGAGCCCGCTGTTCACCCGCGCGGTGGCATCCGCCGCCGACTGGCAGCTGGCCTGGGTGTTTTCCATGGCGGCGACCGATGAGCTTACGCCGGTGGTCAAGCGAGCCAGCATCTCGTTGATCTGCGAGGTGCTGGCCTGGGTACGTGCGGCCAGTGCGCGTACTTCATCGGCCACTACGGCAAAACCGCGGCCTTGTTCGCCGGCCCGCGCCGCTTCAATTGCGGCGTTGAGCGCCAACAGGTTGGTCTGGCCAGCGATGGCGCCGATCACGCCGAGGGTTTCGGTGATACGTGCGGCGTCCTGGCGCATGTTCTCAACGGTGTGGGTCGCGCTGGCGACTTCACCGATCAAGGCGCTGACACTGGTGGACGCTTCGCCCACGACCACCCGGGAACGGTCGGCGTGTTCGTTGGCGCGCTGGGTGAACGCTGCGGTTTCAGCGGCGTTTTGCGCGACGGTGTCGGCGGTGGAGCTCATTTCGGTGATGGCGGTCACCGTCTGGTCGGTTTCTGAAGCGTGGCGCACCAGGATCTGGTTGGTGTGCGCCGAGGTCTGCTGCAGTTGCGCAAGGCCCGAGGCCATGGCGCCAGTGGCCTGGGTCACTTCGCCGATCATGTTTTGCAGGTAGACGATAAAGTGGTTCACCGAGTGACCGATAGCGCCCAGTTCGTCTTCGGCGCGTATGGTGATGCGTCGCGTGAGGTCGGCGTCGCCAGCGGACAGCGCGTCGATATTGCCCTTGAGTGCTTTCATGCGCTGTACCAGCTGGCGAATGGCATACGCCGCGAGCAGCACCAGCAGGATCACCATCGGGATTTGCAGCAACGCCAGGCTGCCGAGCACGTCATTGCGCTGGGCGGTGATCAGCGAGGTGGGCAGGGCGGTCGCCAGGAACCACGGGGTGCCCTCGATCGGACGCATGTAGAACGTGCTGGCCACGCCCTGGTTGTCGAACTCGCTGCGTTGCGAGGCCTGGTCACGATGGGCCAGGGCTTTGCTGACCTGGGCGGCAAAGGCCGAGGTGCCGGTCAGTTCGCTGATGTTCTTCAACACCACCGGGCTGCTGATGCGCGAGCTGTTGCTGATGATCTTGCCGTCGCCTTCGACGATCAGCATTTGCCCGCCGATGTCTTTTTCCTTGCTGGCCACCAGGTCATTGAAGAAGCCCAGGGTCACGTCGATGGTCGCCACGCCATAGGCGGCGCCGTCACGCTGGATCGCCATGGCGCAGTTGGTGCGCGGCTCCTGGCTGGCGTCATCCTTGTAGGCGGCGGCCCAGGCGCACTGGCCACGGGGCGAGGCGAGGCCGCCCTTGTACCAGCTCTGGTCGTAATAGTTGGGCGCGGGGTCACTGTTCCAGAAGGTGTTGACCGCCAACTTGCCCGAGGCGTCACGGTGCCAGAACGTGCTGTGTTTGTTGCGCCCAGGCGTGCGCTGGTTGGGCAGCGGCCAGATACCGCCGCCGAATACTTTCAGCTCGCCGTATTGATCCACCAGGCCGGGCAGGACCTTGTCGATGGCGTCGCTGTCGAGCAGCGGAATCGTTTGAGTGATGGTGCGTTGCTGGGCCTGAACCTTGTTCAATTCGCCCTGGATCTGTTCGGCCACTTCGCCGATGCGATTGAGTACCACCTGTTCTTCGGTGTATTGCAGCTTGGGTGCGACCAACTGGCCGATACCCACGACAGTCAACACCAATAACACCAGGACGAACAGCACCAGGAACAGGGTATAGCGAGCTTGGATGGAGCGCAGTGGGGGCATGGGATCGTCCTTACGAAGCGTTATTGTCGGCGCGGCTTTGTTAGAGCTTCGTAGGGCTATCGGCTTGGACGGTAGGAGCTTTAGGTAGGTGTGTGCAAGAAAGTGCCGGCGCCGTCGAGCGGCGCCGCCAGGTCAGATCTGGAGCATGGCCATGACTCAAATGTGGGAGGGGGCTTGGATATCTACACAACTTTGTAGCAGTCTAAGTAACACGATGCGAAGCGAGCCGCTCTTGCTTGTGATCTTGCTTTTGATCTAGGCGCCCCGTTAAACCACGCTGGCCGGAATTCGATAGTGATTTGGGGGGTAAACCGGCAGGGATGCCGGTTTAGCCGCCCCGCGCCATGGATGGCGCGTGGCGGCGGCCCCCCAAATCACTGTCGGATTACGGGCACACCGAGCCTAGGCGAGGTGCCGAGTGGTGGGGCAAGAGCGTTTTGCTTACTTTTGCGCTTTTCAAAAGTGAGACGCCGTAAGGGCGGAACCCTAAGCCGCCGTTACCGCAGCAACGGATATGTACTCGGTCCAATCCAACATCCTGGTCGGCCCAGAGGCCGCCATCGGGAGCAAGCCCCCTCCCACATTTTGGTCGCGGGGCGTCAGCTAGGGAGGTTTCGGCTCCTGAGCCGCCACTGGTTCAGGGCCATGCCAAAAAGTTGTGTAGATACCTATGGCCATCGGGGGCAAGCTCCCTCCCACAGTTTGACCTCATCCACTCAGGCTGGTGGAGGCCGACCACGGCGTGTGTGCGCCGCGCCAGGCAATGGGTTGCGGCGCTAGCTTTGCGCGCGGCGGTAGGCGCCCGGTTGTTGCCCGGTGACTTTATGAAAGGCGCGGGTAAACGCTGCCACCGATTGATAGCCCACCGCCAGCGATGCATCCGCCACGGTCTGGTCCGCCTTGAACAACTGGCAGGCGTGGCGCATGCGCATCATCAACAACACCTGGCCGGGTGATTGTCCGCACAGTTCATTGAAACGCTTGAAAAACGCCGAGCGTGACAGCCCGGTGCAGGCGGCCATGCTCTCCAGCGTCCAGTTTTCGGCCGGTCGTGCAATCAGCTGTTCCAACAAACTGGAAAATGCCGGGTGCCGAGCGAGTGCCGCCAGCCCGCCCAATTCGGTGTTGTCGAGCACTTGTTGACGCAGCACATACAGAAACAACAGATGGCACAAGCGTTCGAGCATGGCCTGGGAGGGCGCCGGCTGGCGCTCGCACTCTTGCAGGATCAGTTCGAACAGATTGCGCGCGGCAGTCAACGACGGGTCGCCGGCGCGCAGGATAATCCAGGCGGGGAGGTTATCGACGATCATCGCCGACAGCCCGGACTGGAAATGAAAGAAGCCGCAGACCAGGCCCACACCGTCCGTGGCGTTGTTGTCGAGCGCCAGCATCGGGCGGCGCGGGCATTCCTGCGCGCCCTGCGCGGTGTCTGCACCAGACAACCGATATTCCAGGTCGCGCAGCAGGAATACCGCATCGCCGTTGTTCAGGTACTGCGCCGGCTGGCCGTGGATGTGCAGCCAGCATTCGCCTTGCACAATCAGATGAAAACTCGCCCTGGCCAGCCCATGGGTGCTCGCATGCCAGTCGCCACAATAGCGGCCGACATGGAACAGGCTAGTGTTGAGTTCGAGGCTGTCTAATAACCAATCGACGAGCGCGCTGGACGAATTCATCTAATGAAAAGACTCTAGAGCAAGTAATCGCTACTTTAGCCTATTGAGCGGTTTTTTTATAACCAACAGACTGGAGTCATTCACCCATGAGGAGACCACTCCATGTCCCGCGTACCGCTGCTCACCCTTGAAACCGCGCCGCAAGCCGCCAGGCCCTTTCTGGAAAACGCGCTGAAAGGCTCGGGGTTCATTCCCAATCTGCTCGCCGTGCTGGCCAATGCTCCGGCTGCGTTGGAAACCTATATCACCGTTTCCGGCCTGAATGCCAAGTCGGAACTGAGCCTGGCTGACCGCGAAGTGGTGCAACTGATCGCTGCCACCCAGCACGGTTGCGATTTTTGCGTTGCCGGGCACACCGCCGTCGCGCGTAACAAAGCCAAACTGCCCGAAGACGTGATTGACGCGCTGCGCCAGCGCGGTGAGTTGCCCAATGCGCGCTATGAGACACTCGCCGCGTTCACCCGCGAAGTGATCGCCACCCGCGGTGACGTCAGCGATGCAGGCTATGACGCGTTCCGCGCCGCCGGCTACAGCGACGGGCATGCGCTGGAAGTGATCCTGGGCGTCAGCCTGGCGACGCTGTGCAATTTCGCTAATGTGTTTGCGCGCACGCCGCTGAACCCGGAGCTGGCGCAATACCGTTGGGAAAAACCGGCAAGCTGAACCGGCGATGGTCCATCTGTAGGAACAAGGAGAAACGTACATGCTTGACCCAATCTTGAGCCGTTGGCTCGATGTTCAAGCGCAGGCCCTGGACGTGGGCAGTTGCGATCCACAGGAAGTGCTGCCACGGCTGGCAGAGGCCAATGTGTTGCGCGTTGGCGTGCCCAAAGCCTTGGGTGGCCTCGGCGGCGACGTGGCCGGGGCCGTGGAGGCCATCGCCAATATTGCCAGCCATTCCCTGGCGGCCGCGTTCGTTTGCTGGGGCCAACGCTCGTTTATCGAATACCTGCTGCAGAGCCCCAACGCGCCGCTGCGCGAGCAATTGCTGCCGGACTTGCTCAGCGGCAAGCTGGCCGGTGCCACCGGGCTGTCGAATGCGATGAAGTTCCTGTCCGGCATCGAGACGCTGCAGATCAGCGCCGAACCCAACGATCACGGCTGGACCCTCAACGGTCGCCTGCATTGGGTGACCAACCTGCGCAAGAGCGGCTTCGTCGCCGCTGCGGCCGTTGAACACGCGGCTGGCGGCGCGCCGTTTATCCTGGCGATTCCGGATTCAGTGGCCGGCTTGCTGCGCTCTCGTGACCTGGAGTTGCTCGGGCTGCAGTCGAGCAATACCGCCGCCCTCGGCCTGGAAGGCGTGGAGCTGAGCCGCGACTGGTTATTGCATGAGGACGCGCGCCAGTTCCTGCCCGCCGTGCGCCCGGCGTTCCTGGGTTTGCAATGCGGCCTGTCGATCGGGCTGGCGCGCCGCTCCCTGGCGGAGGTGGCTCATCATTTGGGCGCTTCGCGCACCGTGCTGCGCGAAGAACTCGAAGCGCTGCGCGTGACCCTCGATCACCTGGTCAACGAACTCAAGAACGGCCTGCTGGCTGGGCGGTTCGCCGCTGAACCGGTGCCGTTGTTCAAGCTGCGCATCGCCCTGGCGGAAACCGCCGCCAGCGCTGTGCAGCTGGAATTGCAGGCCAGCGGCGGCAAGGCCTACCTCACCGCCCACGGCAGCGGCTTTGCCCGGCGCTGGCGTGAATCGGCATTTGTGCCCATCGTCACGCCCAGCCTGGTGCAACTGCGCACCGAGCTGCACCGCCAGGCCAACCTATGAGCCCCGCGGTATTGACGGCGCAGGGCGTTTGCCTGGGGTATGCCAGCGGCCCGGTGTTGGAAGGCTTCGACCTGCAGTTGCAGCCCGGCGAAGTGGTGTCAATCCTCGGCCCCAGCGGCGTGGGCAAGTCCAGTCTGTTACGTGTGCTTGCCGGTTTGCAGGCGCCCCAGGGCGGCAGCGTACACGTACTGGGGGAGCCTTTGAATGGCCCGCATCCACGGGTGGCGGTGGCGTTTCAGGACCCGAGCCTGCTGCCGTGGCTGAACCTGGAAAAGAACGTCGCCTTCGGCCTGGATTTCGCCCGGCAACCGCACTTGGGCAATGAACAGCGCCGCCAGCGTGTGGACCATGCGATCGCCGCTGTCGGCCTGGAACACGCTCGCCACCAATTTCCCGCGCAGCTGTCCGGCGGCATGGCCCAGCGCACCGCATTGGCCCGCTGCCTGGCCCGCCAGCCACAGGTGTTGCTGCTGGACGAGCCCTTCGGCGCCCTCGACGAAGTGACCCGCGCGGACATGCAGCACATGCTGCTCAAGGTCAATCGCGAACAGGGCTCGGCGGCAGTGCTGATCACCCACGACATCGACGAAGCCTTGCTGCTGTCTGACCGCATCCTGCTGCTGGGGAACCGCCCCGCGCGCACGTTGGGCGAGTGGCAAATCGAACTGCCGCAACCGCGTGAGGACCAGGTCGAAGCCATTGGCGCGCTGCGCATCGACATTCTTAAAACCCTGCGGCAGGCGAGCCGCCCTCAATCCAACCCCCTTGATCTGCTGGAGCTTAGCCATGTGTCTGGATGACCTGTCCCACTCGCGTCGCGACTTTCTCAAACTCTCGGCGGTGCTCAGCGCTGCCGGTGCCTTGCCGTTGCTGAACAGCCTGCAGGCGCGCGCCGCCAGTGAGCCCGACGCGCCGGTGCGCATCGGCTACCTGCCGATCACCGACGCTACGCCGCTGTTGGTCGCGCACAATAATGGGCTGTTCGAAGCCGAAGGCATCAAGGCTGAACGCCCGGTGTTGCTGCGCAGCTGGGCCCAGGTGATCGAAGCGTTCATCTCGGGGCAGGTCAACGTGATTCACCTGTTGTCGCCGATGACCGTGTGGGCGCGCTACGGCAGCAAGGTGCCGGCCAAAGTGGTGGCATGGAACCACGTCGGCGGTTCGGGCCTGACCGTGGCGCCGGGGATCACCGACGTGAAGCAGCTGGGCGGCAAGTCGGTGGCGATTCCATTCTGGTATTCGATTCATAACGTGGTGGTGCAGCAGTTGTTCCGCGATAACGGGCTGACGCCGGTGGCACGCGCGGCGGGCGGTGCGATTGGCGCCAATGAAGTCAACCTGATCGTGCTGCCGCCGTCGGACATGCCACCGGCATTGGCCAGCAAGCGCATCGACGGTTACATCGTCGCCGAGCCGTTCAACGCCCTGGCGGAGAACCTCAAGGTCGGCCGGGTGCAGCGCTTTACCGGCGACATATGGCGCAACCATGCCTGCTGCGTGGTGTTCATGCATGAGCATGACCTGACCAACCGCCCTGAATGGTCGCAGAAAGTGGTGAACGCCATCGTCAAGGCCCAGGTCTGGACCCGTGACCATCGCGAGGAAGCGGTGAAGCTACTGTCCAAGGACGGCCCGAACCGCTACACGCCGCATGCCGAACCGGTGTTGAGCAAGGTGCTCGCGCCTGCCGCCGCCGATCGCGCCGGGTACCTGGCCGATGGCGCGATCCAGCACGCCAACTGGGACGAGCACCGCATCGACTTCCAACCTTACCCATTCCCCAGCTACACCGAAGAACTGGTGCGCCGCCTCAAAGACACCTTGATCGAAGGCGACAAGCGATTCCTCGCCGATCTCGACCCGGCCTTCGTCGCCAAAGACCTGGTGGACGACCGCTTTGTGCGCAACGCCATCGAGGCCGTCGGCGGCATGCAGACCTTCGGCTTGCCTGAGGGTTACGCGCGGCATGAGGAGATTGGCGTTTGAACAACGGTAAAACCGGCGCGTGGCCGGGCTGGTTGCTCGGGTTCGGCGGCCTGGCCGGGTTGTTGGTGTTGTGGTGGCTGGGGGTGAAACTGTTTGGCGTGGCGGACGGCCTGTCGGCGCGCTTTTCCCTGGCGGCGACGTTCAGCAGCCTGTGGGAATTACTCGGGCGCGGTGAGGTGTATGTGCACATCGCGGTGAGCCTCAAGCGCATCTTCGTCGGGCTGTTCCTGGCCTTGCTGGTTGGAGTTCCGCTGGGTCTGCTGGTAGGCAGTTCGCGCAACCTGGAGGCGGCGACCACGCCGGCCTTCCAGTTTTTGCGAATGATCTCGCCCCTGTCCTGGATGCCGATCGTGGTGATGCTGATGGGGGTAGGGGACCAGCCGATCTATTTCCTGCTGGCGTTCGCCGCCGTGTGGCCGATCATGCTCAACACGGCGGCGGGCGTGCGCCAGCTCGACCCGCGCTGGCTGCAATTGAGCAAGAGCTTGAGCGCGACGCGCTGGGAGACGTTGCGCCGAGTGGTCATTCCGGGCGTGGTGGGGCACGTGTTGACGGGCGTGCGCCTGGCCATCGGCATTCTGTGGATTGTGCTGGTGCCGTGCGAGATGCTTGGGGTCAGTGCGGGGCTTGGGTATTACATCCTCGATACCCGTGACCGCCTGGCGTATTCGGAACTTATGGCGATGGTGTTGCTGATCGGGCTGCTGGGGTTTGCGCTGGACGCGTTGGCGCGGTGGCTGCATCAGCGCTGGGTGCATGGCGGGTAGCGGTCTCTCCAGGGTGAGCGTCTCGCCGGCAGCGAGACGCTCGTTCATTCAGCGGTGCTCGTAGCCTGGGCCACCGCCGTAGCGATGGTCATGCCAGCCGCCGCCACCTCGTGGGAAAAAGAAGCAGCCGCTCAGGGTCAACATGATCAGCAAGGGAATCAGCAGGGTGATTCGACGCAGCATTTGGGCAATCCTCCAGGGGCTCACAAGGTCAATCGGGCGCGGAACGAGCCAAAGCTTTTCATCGCCTGTAACATGAGACCTTGCCGCCCAGCGTCCATCCCCGTTTTCGGGTATGTGCTTGGCATCTGCGGCGATACACACTGGATACATTCTTTAAGGTTCAGGAACTCGTCATGACCCAGAAACAACGCTTGAAATACTCGATTCTGATTGCCCTGGCCGTGCTGGCCTCGATGTTCGGCCTGTCCTACCTGCAGAACATTGGCGCTATCAGCGAGAAAACCTTCCAGTACCTGGCCATTGCGATTGCCGTGGTGGTGGTCGTGATCAACGGCATCATGCGTCGCAAGGTCAAGCCACACTTCTGATGCGCGCGTGATTCAGGCGCGTCCCTCGAGCACTTTGGCGGCCTCTTCGTGGAGGCTGTAGCTCTTGTCGGCATTGAGGGTGATCACGCCCTCGCTGCACAAGCGCTTGAGCACCTCGCGCACACTGAGAAACGACAACGGGATGCCCAGCTCCAGCAGATGGCTGTGCACGCCGCGCACGCCGAGGGTGCGCTGGTTGCCGGCAGCGGTGAGCAGGGCGTCGATGACCTTCAGCCGGATCAGGCTGGTGCGCAGACCGAAGCACTTGAGCAAATGGCGAATACGCTGGTTGCCCTGCTGTTCGGGCGTTTTGCCGAACCCTAGGGGGGTGTTGCCGACATTGGCCTCGGCGGTCGATGAATGTCCATCCGTGGGCACTTGCGGGTTGTACATGCAAAAACTCCTTATCAGAGCCTGATCAGGAAAATGATGGTGCTCTTATTCAATAAGACGAACGAACGCGCAAAATCATGAAGTGCAGGATGTAGAAATTTTGTCGGTATCGGGTTTGTCACAGTGCAACCGCCTGGAATAAACCGCCCACGCCAGTAAATTATTTTCGGTTGGCTGCGTCCTTACGGTGGGGAAGTTGTCCCTACCGAGGGTGTTCAATTTGACTGTGGAGTCGGCGTGATTATTTTCAACGGGTTGTCCAGGGTATGCGTGGCAGGGCTGTTGCTGGGAATGAGCCTGGCGGCATCGGCGCGGGAGCCGGTGGCGCAGGCGTCCACAGAGATTCGGCGTACCACCTACGGCGTGCCGCATATCCGCGCCAATGATGAGCGCGGCCTGGGTTTCGGCATCGGCTATGCGTATGCCCAGGACAACCTGTGCCTGCTGGCCAATGAAGTGATCACGGTGAATGGCCAGCGCGCCCGGTTCTTCGGCCCCGAGCAGGCAACCTTGGAGGAGCGCAACAACCTGGCCAGCGATGTGTTCTTTACCTGGCTCAACACACCGGACGCGGTGGAGGCGTTCTGGAAGGCGCAAACGCCGCAGATCCGCCAGCGTATCGAAGGCTATGTGGCCGGTTACAACCGTTATCTGAAAGAGCAGGGCGCGCCGGCGCAGTGTCAGGCGGCGTGGGTGCGTCCGCTGGTCAAGGAAGACCTGATCAAGTTGACCCGTAGGCTGCTGGTAGAAGGCGGTGTCGGCCAATTCGCCGAAGCGTTGGTGGGCGCGACGCCACCCCAGGCCAGTGCCGCCGTGCACCCCGATGCCAAGGCATTCGAACTGGCTGCGGCCAATCAACAGCGCTTCACCCTTGACCGAGGCAGCAACGCCGTCGCGGTGGGCCGCGATCGCTCCTTCAATGGGCGTGGCATGTTGCTGGCCAACCCGCACTTCCCGTGGGTGGGCGGCATGCGTTTTTACGAGATGCACCTGACGATCCCCGGCCAACTGGATGTGATGGGCGCGGCGCTGCCTGGGTTGCCGGTGGTGAACATCGGCTTCAACCAGCACGTGGCCTGGACGCATACGGTGGACACCTCCAAGCATTTCACCCTGTATCGCCTGACGCTCGACCCCAAGGACGCCACCCGTTACCTGCTCGATGGCAAGTCCGTGCCCCTGGATAAAACCACGCTGACGCTGCAGGTCAAGCAGGCCGATGGCAGCGTCAAGGACGTCACCCATACGGTCTACAGTTCGCAGTTTGGCCCGGTGGTGCAATGGCCCGGCAAGCTGGATTGGGACAACCATTACGCCTTCAGCCTGCGCGACGCCAACCTCGGCAACGACCGCGTGCTGCAACAGTGGTACGCCATGAACCGCGCCGGCAGCCTCGCGGAGTTGCAAACCTCGGTGCACAGCCTGCAAGGCATCCCCTGGGTCAACACCCTGGCCGCCGATGATCAGGGCCAGAGCCTGTACATGAACCTGTCGGTGGTGCCCAACGTCAGCGCGGCCAAACTGGCGCAATGCAGCGACCCGCGCGCCGGCCTGCAAATGATCCTGCTCGACGGCAGCCGCAGCGCCTGCGCCTGGGACATCGATCCACAGGCCGCCCAGGCCGGCATCTTCGCGGCTGCCCAGTTGCCGCAACTGCAACGCACCGACTATGTGCAGCATTCCAACGACTCCGCGTGGATGGCCAACCCCAAGGCGCCGCTTACCGGCTTCTCCCCGGTGATCAGCCAGGACAACATCGGCCTCGGCCCCCGCGCCCGATTCGCCCTGCAACGCCTGCAATCCCTGGAGAAACAACCCATCACCGTCAGCACTCTGCAAAACATGGTCATGGACAACGAGGTGTACCTCGCCGGGCAAGTCATGCCCGACCTGCTACAGTTCTGTGCCAAACAACTGGGCAACGATGCTGCTGCGCTGCAGGCGCTGTGCACCAGCCTGAAAACCTGGGACCAACGCGCCAACCTCGACAGCGGCCTGGGCCTGGTGCACTTCATCAACCTGGTGGAACACCTGCAACAAATACCCGATGCCTGGCGCGTCGCCTTCGACCCGGCTCACCCGCTGACCACCCCCAGCGGCCTGGCCATCGACCGCGCACCCGTGGCCAAAGCCCTGCGCGAAGCCATGCTGGCCTCAAGCAGCGCGGTCGATAAACTCGGCCTGAGCCGTTGGGGTGACATCCAGGTCTCCGGCCAAACCCCGATCCACGGCGGCCCGCAAGAACTGGGCATCTACAACGCCATGCAAACCGTGCCCCGCGCCGACGGCAAACGCGAAGTCGTCAGCGGCACCAGCTATTTGCAAATCGTCACCTTCGACGACAAAGGGCCCCAGGCGGTAGGCGTACTGGCGTTCTCCGAGTCCAGCAATCCTGACTCAAACTATTCCAAGGACCAGACCCAGGCTTTCTCCGCGAAAAACCTGCGCCCACTGCCATTCACCGACGCCCAAATCAAAGCCGACCCGCAGTACCAGGAGCAACGCATCCAGGAGTAGGGCAGGCACGCAACCCCTTGATGCCAATGCGAAATATTTTTGAAATCAAGGGGTTGCAGGCAAAAGCAAATGAGTACATAATGGCGCCCATCGAACGCAATGAAGCATTAAAAACTTCAATGTATTCAATGAGTTAGAGTAGAGGCGCGCTTCACAGAGCCCACTCAAGTTTGTATGCGATGAATGCCGGCAACACAGGCATTGATCGTTTGAGGCCGAGTAGCAAAATGGTTATGCAGCGGATTGCAAATCCGCCTACGCCGGTTCGATTCCGACCTCGGCCTCCACTCTTGAAAACCCCGTAGATTAACGTCTGCGGGGTTTTTTATTGGGTGCGGTTTGGTCATCGCTTCCGCAGGCTGTGCCCTAGCGTGTTTTTTCAGTCCGTCCGTGATGTCTAGCTTGCAATTGATGTGTACGAGAGTGGCGATTCATGTTGCGGTGGTCACAATGCCAGCATAAGCTCACGCAGCAGCATCAATGCTCATCGTCTGTTTGTGAAAATACAGGCCAATTGCCGAGCGGCAGATTTGTAATTAGCCAAATATTAAAATTGATCCGGCCAGAGAGCGGACATAAACAGGGAAGTCAGTCATGCACGCAATTGCCCCATATTCCATACGTTTTTTTGACCCGAACAGTACCGCTGTTAAGATTGAGCATAGATACTCTAAGCTTGACAAAGTTGGCGCTTATGATGCCTTTAAAGTGCTGGAAGATTACTTCAAGAGGGTTGATGATAAGTTTATAATTGCTGAAGATACCAAACAGGTTTACAGATTTAAAGGGATGGACGTTAATTCTGCGAAAAGGCAAGTCGCAGGCTGGTTCGAAGTCGGAAGTTATGGTGTAAAAAACGACATAATTGATATTAAAACAGGCAACGTGGATTACCAGAAAACCCAGGAAAATGCTGAGATAATAAGACACTATGTTAGGTTTTTTGTGCCGGCAGGTTTTAATGAGGGAATTGCTCTGCTTCATAGCTTCAAAGGTGCAGGCATAAAAACTCTTCTTCATGAATTGCTTCGTGTGGAGTTTGTAAAAATAACTAAACTGAATTTACAAATGAATCCTTTGGCGTACAAAAAGGCATTTGTAAATTGGGAGAAGGCAACGGCTAAAGAAATCAGGCTGACAAAATTTGAAGGTATGAGTGATCTGACTGATCAAATAAAGAAGTTGGGGCACAAAGAGCAACAATTAATTATTAAACCGCCTAGTCGCTCATCGCTAGGTCAGTTCAAGGATTACTTGGACCCGAATAGCGAAAAATATAAGGTTGTTGAATATCTGTCTCCGATGTGCGCGCATGTGAAAGTAGTGGTAGAGCTTGGGGGTAAGCGCCGTACATTCACCATTGGTCGACCAGCAGACGAGCAGGTGTGTGAAATCGCGATCGACGAAGAAGATGTGGATTTTGTTGCAGGTAACCCCGTTGCAAGCTCTTTGCACAAATGGTGTACTATAGTTTTGCAGGACTTGGCAGATGCGCTTTATCCTAAGATGGGTGTAAGAGTATGAGTAGCAAAATAAATGTCACTGAAATTCTCTTAGGGCATATTGCAACCCTATCTGATCCGGAGGGAAAAAGATCAATTGGCGATTATATTACTTTTTTTCTCGTGCCTGGGTTAGTCGCAGGGCTTGGCTTGCTGGCAGGTTACAGTCTAAGCAAGGATGTGTCGTCAATGCTTGTAAATTTTGGCGCAATCTTTACTGCCTTATTGTTGTCTGTATTGGTGCTTGTATATGACCAGGAAAGTAAGCTCGAGATAAATAGACAGTCAGATAGTTTATATGCACCGAAGAAAGAGCTTCTTGGTCAGTTGTATTATAATATTTGCTTCTCTATTTTGAGCTCCATCGTGCTCGTGGCACTCTGCTTTGTACATTCCGTTGTGTTCAGATTAACGCACGAGTTTAATGCTGGTGATGCAGTATTTCACTTTAGTTATGCGAAGCATATCATAACTCCTTTAGTCATTTTCGTGACGGCAAACCTCTTGCTTACCATCGTAATGATCGTGAAAAGAATGCATGCGATGCTGACAATTTAGTCTATGACTCGTGCATTGCAGGGCGTATTAGGTTTGTGCATTTAAAGTTTAGCCGACCCTTGGATTAATATGGTGATCTCTGGGGTGGTCAAGCAAGCGACTAGACATGCGATAAGTGTATTTTACTGTCCGCTTTAGGTCGGGCGTCTTTGAACTGGAGATTGGCGGATCAGCACGACTAGAGAATAGCCATGCTCAGTGCCGGCCTTGATAGCTGCATCTTAACCGGATAACTGTGCCAGACCAGTATTCCTGAGAATGGTGATCTGCCCGTTTGCTATTCCAAAAGTCCGAAAAGGGGCAGGTTTCTATGCCTAGCTTAAGGGCTTTTGAGGCTAACGACGATACGGAACTGAATCGTCATCAACTAGTTATTAAATAAAAATCTATGGATTGCAAATCCCCCTACGCGGTTCGATTCCGGCCTCGGCCTCCACTCTTGAAAGCCCCGTAGATTAACGTCTACGGGGGTTTTGTATTGCCTGCGGTTCGGCGTCATCCGGCTTTCAGAGCCTCATGCGTTGTGGCACCTCGCAAAAACCAGTTGTACGATGTCCTACCACGCGCTATTACTACCTCTCCCCACAAAAATAAAATCACGGAGACCACTCCATGGACTCATCCCCGTCCGCCAAGCCTCAAAACCTTGACCCCGCGAAGGGCAATACCCGCCGCAGCTTCCTGAAAAAATCCCTCGCTGTTTCCGCCACGCTTGCCACCGTCGGCGGCGCCGCGCTGAGCCGATTCTCCGAGGCCGCCGAACCCTTGAGCCAGCGTTACCCTGATCCCTTGGTTCACATCCTCGACGACAGCTTTCTCGAGCTACGCGTATTCAACGCCAGTGTTGAAAAACTCGCCACCGGTATGCGCTGGGCCGAAGGGCCGGTGTGGGTCGGTGATGGCCGCTATTTGTTGGTCAGCGACATTCCGAATAATCGCATCATGCGCTGGGACGAAATCAGCGACACGTTCACCGTGTACCGCGAACATTCGAATTTCTCCAACGGCATGTGCCGGGATCGCCAGGGGCGTCTGATCGTCTGCGAAGGCTCGACCACCACCGGCGAAGGCCGTCGCATCACGCGCACCGAATACAATGGCACGATCACCGTGCTGGCCGACAGCTTCGACGGCAAGCGCTTCAATTCGCCCAACGACATTGTCTGCAAGAGTGATGGCTCGATCTGGTTCACTGACCCGCCATTCCAGACCGGCAACAACTACGAAGGGCACAAAATCACCCCGACCCAGCCCCATGCCGTGTACCGCATCGATGGCGAGAGCCAAGCAGTCACGCGGGTAATCGACGACCTCAACGGCCCCAACGGCCTGTGCTTTTCTCCCGATGAAAAAACCCTGTACGTCGTGGAAGGTCGCGCCAAGCCCAATCGCCTGATCTGGGCGATTGCCGTGAAGGACGATGGCACACTGGGCGAACGCCGCAAGCACATCGAGGGGTTGGACTATGCCGCAATCGACGGCATCAAATGCGATGAGGCGGGCAATCTGTGGTGCGGCTGGGGCGGCAATGGGGATCCCAAGGCTGACCTGGAAAAGCTCGATGGCGTGCGCGTGTTCAATCCGCAGGGCAAGGCCATCGGGCACATTTCGCTGCCAGAGCGCTGCCCGAATGTGTGCTTTGGGGGGCGTGAAGGGAATCGGCTGTTCATGGCCAGTAGTCACTCGATTTACGCGCTGTTTGTGAATACGCGTGGGGCTACATTTACGCTGTAAACTCGATGGTCGTCTGGCGATAGCTCCGAATAAGGGTAATCTGCGGTGAATGAAGGCCTGGAAGACATATTGGCCGAGCAGTTGGCGGTGGTCTTTTGCGGAATCAACCCCGGCATGACCGCTGCCGCCCAAGGGCATCACTTTGCGGGCCGAGGCAATCGTTTCTGGCGCACGCTGCATCTGGCCGGGTTTACCTCTGGGCAAGTGCCTGCGCAAAGTGATCGCACCCTGCTTCAGTACCAGTGCGGACTGACCGCCGTGGTCGAACGGCCGACGGCGCGGGCCGATCAATTGTCCAGGCAGGAGTTCATCGCAGCGGCCGTGGCTTTCGAACAGAAGATCGCTCGTTATGCACCGCGCTATGTGGCGTTTCTCGGCAAGGCGGCGTATGCGGCGTTATCCGGGCAGCGCCACGTGGAGTGGGGGCTGCAGAGCAGGACGTTCGGCAATGCCGCCGTGTGGGTCTTGCCCAATCCCAGTGGGAGAAACCTGGCGTTCAGCCTGGAGCAACTGGTGGTTGCCTACCGGCAGCTCAGGCAGGTCGCATTCAACTAAGGACGTGTTTGCGCCGACTCCGGGAATGCTGAGCCGACCACCATTCGTCTAACAGCCGGCACTCTGCCCGCCATGCCGTCTCTGAATATCAAGCGCGGATATCCCAAGCGTTTGAACGGAGAGCCAGCATGCACATCAATGAAAATGCCCCAGGAAACCTTTCCCAACAGGCAGTGACCCGCAGCACGGACAACGAAACCGGGCACGATCCCAAGCGCGACGAAGATGGCATTCCGTTGCCGCCGGACGACGAGGCGCCTCTGGAGGAGGATATGTCCGATGTGGATGCGGCCGATTCGGTGGCGAGTGAACATCCGGATAACTAGTGGTTGATTCAACTTTCCGAACCCGGCCTGGTGCCGGGTTTTTTTGCGCTCGTGGTGCGTACGGGAGGGCTTGCTCGGCTCGGGCGGGGGGGGCTGGAAGGGGACTGCTGCGCAGTCCAGCGGGAGCAAGCTTCCTCGCCACAGGGTTCTTGAGTGGTTTTTCGACGGGTGACGCGTCTAGACCGAGGGTTATAGCCCGGTCAGGGTTGTCATCAGCGTCTTGGCCGACTACCCTGGAATTGTTTGTATTGTTACAAACAATTTCGGTGCGACTGTTTTCCAGTCACACGGCTTCAGGACGAGGAACGAAAAATGTTTTCACACGAAGGTACTGCATTAGAGCTGTTGACCCTGGTTTTCGGTGTGACAGGCCTACTCTTGGTGGCCTGGTTCTTTCATCATCAATACGAACTCAGAGCGCGAAAGCGTGTAAAAAAACAACATGCTGATGGCGGTCAGCATTTAACGCAACACCGCTGATCAGTCCTATGCAGCGATGCGGCTGGTCTCAGCCAGGCGCTTCAGATCGATTGATTCGCTGCTCTTTGACTTCATGTGCATAGGCCTCAAGACGTTTCTGCTGGACGGCCAGCAGTGTGCACACTTTGGTCAGCAGCGCCGCTTGATCGCCCGTCTTGCCGCTGGCCGCCAGGGCCGCCAGTTCAACCACCGACCAGCCGATTACGGCGCTGGCATCTTCAAGGTCGTAGAACAGTGCTTGTTGTGCGGTTCTGGGACCGCCAAGATCGTCTATCACAGCTTTCACCCTGTTTATCCGGGAAAAATCACAGGCAAAGAAAAGCCCGCGATGGGGGAGCGGGCTAAAAGGTGTTCATGTAGGAGCTGGGATAACCTTAGGCCTGCGTCTGTGAAAGCTTTGTGAAACCCATGTCATCAAAGTGTATTCCTCGATCCAACACCAGCTGTATGGGGCGATAAACTGCGCAACCCTCTACTGTCGCAGGACATCAACTCCGCTTGGATGCCGCGCCATGTTCATGTCCACCAGCCTTCTGTCAGCCTTTGTGCTGTTCGCCTTCGTCTCCTCGATCACGCCGGGCCCCAATAACACTATGTTGCTGGCCTCTGGCGTGAATTTCGGCTTTCGGCGTTCGATGCCTCATGCACTGGGTATCAGTATTGGCTTCATGGTGCTGGTGATTTGCGTGGGGTTGGGCCTGGGCGAAGTGTTCAAGCTGTTCCCCTGGGCGTACACGCTGTTGCGCTATGTCGGTGCTGCTTATCTGCTGTACCTGGCCTGGAAGATCGCCAACGCTGGCGGCATGGCGGACAGCACCGACGAACAGGGCAAACCGATGACTTTTCTCGGCGCGGCGGCCTTCCAGTGGGTCAACCCCAAGGCGTGGATCATGGCGCTGGGCGCGATCACTACCTACACGCCGGCCGAGGGGTATGTGACCAATGTGCTGGTGATCGCGCTGGTGTTTGCCGTGGTTAACTTGCCCAGTGTGTGCGTGTGGGTCGGCTGCGGCAGCGGCTTGCGCAGCGTATTGCGCGAACCGCGCTGGTTGAAGGTTTTCAACTGGACGATGGCGGGTCTGTTGGTGCTGTCGTTGTATCCGATGCTCGTTGCCGGGTGACAGGCCCGTCAAACCGGCGAGATGGTCGCCAGCAAGCCGATGCCGATGGTCAGCACCAGAAAACCGAACAGGAAAATAGCCATCTTGGTCATAAGGCCTCCGAAGGGAAGGGACGACAGGAATGTCGGGGTAGCGCCATTGTCCGCTTCGGGCGGTTTTCGATACAGACGCAGATGGCGCGCAAAAAACCGTATCAGATTGCGCCGCAGCCGCTGAACCGGGGGGGTTAAAAGCCCCACGGTTTTTAAAGATCAGCGGCATGGATTGAGACAGGTACCCCATTTGCCCCTAAGATAGCGCCCATTGCATCAACAAGAAGAGTGGGCCAACCCTCGATGGAAAGACGCCAGTTCAGCGGTGGCATGAAGGGCAAGAACCTGCGCTACCTCAATGACAACCCCCGACAGCCGGCTGCGGTCACCCGCATCGGCTTTTTGTTGCTCGAACACTTCTCCCTGCCTGCCTTTACCCAAACCCTCGACACCCTGGTCACCGCCAACCTGCTGCGCCCCGAGCTGTTCGCGACGCGCACGTTCGGTTGGGACGAGCGTGAGGTCATCAGCGACCTTGGGCTGGTCATCCGCCCCGATGCGCGCCTGGAACTGGCCGTGCTGGCGGAGTTGGACCTGCTGGTGATCTGTGGTGGATTTCGCACCGAGCTCAAGGCCAGTGAAGACTTCATTCACATCCTGCGCGCCGCCGCCGAACACGGCATCGGACTTGCCGGTTTGTGGAACGGCTCGTGGTTCCTCGGCCGTGCCGGGTTGTTGCAGGGCTACCGCTGCGCCATCCACCCGGAGCATCGCCCGGCACTCGCGGAGGTGTCCAAGGCCGCGCAGGTGACCAGCGAGCCCTATGTGATCGACCGCGACCGCCTGACCGCTTCCAGCCCGTCGGGCGCTTTCCATATGGCCCTGGACTGGATCAAGAGCCTGCACGGCAAGGCGCTGGTTGAAGGCATCGAAGACATCCTCGCCTTCGAAGAGTCGCGCTACCGGCGTATCAAACCGACCGAAAACGTCTGCGTCAGCGCACCGCTGCGCGAAGTGGTCAAGTTGATGGACGCCAACCTCGAAGAACCCCTGGAACTCGACCAGCTCGCCGTATACGCCGGCCGCTCGCGCCGCCAGCTGGAGCGCCTGTTCAAGGAGCAACTGGGCACCACGCCGCAACGCTATTACATGGAATTGCGCGTCACCGAAGCGCGGCGCCTGTTGCAGCACACCGAGCTGTCGCAAGTCGACGTACTCGTGGCGTGCGGGTTCGTGTCGCCGAGTCATTTCAGCAAGTGTTACAGCGCGTATTTCGGCTACAGGCCATCGAAAGAAAAAGGTTGGTCAAGTAGCGCGGGTGAACTGCATGGCTGAGAGTTTGGTTGCCAGGTACGCATGGTCGGGAGCGCTTGATGAACTGGCCAAAACCTGCAGATGCAACGCGTCGCTCTTTAAATCCAGAATCCCGCTCAGGCTGGAAACTGTTGAGTCTTGCGTATTGGCGACGGTGATGCTGACTGACTGCAAGGTGAGTTTGCTGGCCAGCGCATGGATGTCGGTAAAGCCGGAAATTTCAGTCGCTATGCTTGATTGGACGCTGGTGAAATGGCCGTGAACGCTTCCAAAGCGCTGCTGGCTATCACTGCGCACACTCAGTACCAACGATGCGCCATCAGCGGCGTTCCATCTGCCTGCCAGGGCGTTTTCAACCGGCAGCCATTCTGAGGTGGCAACCGGCGCATGACGCAGTGACGGTTCAACCCGATGATAAATCAGCTTGTCGACATAGGTACCACAGCTCGCAAGCTCAGGGAAATCGCCACTGGCAACCAACAGGTGGGAAAGGGTCAGCACATCACCCTCGGGCGAGACGCTCAATTGGCCACTGAGTCCCGAGGTCCAGTTCCAGCTGGGATCGGGCTTTTCATTGCCCAGATCGTGCCATTCAATGGCTAATGCGATTGGCTGACTCTTGGTACGGGTTGCGCCTGGCCCCGCCGAATATCCGGTGATCCGGTACTCGCCCGTCGAGCCGGTCGAGGAACGATACGACCCGTGGATGTTGTGTCCCGATACCTCCAGGCTCATGACTGATCCATAGTCGTTTTTCCAGATGCCCGCCACCGAAGTCGTTTTAGCCATAGGGCCTGGGAGGGTGACTTTATGGTTGAGTACCGCTCGCGCTCCAAGTACGAAGCGTTTCGAAGAGGATCGCGTAATGATCTGCGGGCCGTCGGGCCGATTGAACAACCAAACGCCTACGGGCGCCAACGAATAGACCTCGCGATCACATTTGACCACCTGATACTCATACACGGTGTTGCAGTGCTCCATCACCAGCGACCCGACCAACACCAGGTCAGTCATGCCCAACGGTGCGAACTGAGGCAGCGTTTGGCCTTTTTGCGGACCTTCCTCGATCAGGCAGTTATAAAGGTCTGCGCCTAAGGTTATTTCTCCATCGGTGAACCCGAGCACGATATCTGGGTGCTCCCCCTGTGCAATAAGCGCCAATGTTTGACGCATAAGTGAATCGTCGCCCTTGAATTGTGAAGAGCCGGAATCGAGTGCGAATTGAATGTCCCTCGCCAATAAGTGCGAGCCGACCGAATAGGATTCCAGCGCTGTTGACCAGATGTATTCCACTCCGGGCAACCTGTTATAGACAGACCAAGGTAAAAACAGATGGGGCCCTTGGGTTTTTGACGGATCGACGGCGCCCATTTGGCAAGTGCCGTTGCGCGACCGGCTGTTCCAATCAAACGTCACGTAGGGACAGGTAGGGGCCAGTTGACCTTCACGCATCAATGATTGAAGTACAAACGAGTTGCGGTTTTCCAGGTAGGCACTGCTGCACGGCAGGCCCAGGCCACCGTCCCAGTCCAGCTGTTTGAATTGCTCTCCCTCGTAGGCGGCCGTTAAGAACAACTGGATATCCACGAGGTCGTCGCTGGGAACGGCTAATACGTCGCAGGCGGCCTCGACCTGCATCGTGCCCCAGGGTCCGAAGCTGTAGGGGCGTCGCAGGCAATCGGTAAAGGCGAAGGTGCTGGACGCCGCGAAATCGAAACGGCCACCGGAAAAGTGCACGCACTGGTCGGCAGGGCACAGTGTCGAGGTAATCCAATTCATATTCGTACCCGTGTCAATCGCGAACCTGAGCGGTTGAGCAGGGGTGCCAAGTTTCAGGGTGCAGAACCAGGGTGAAGCACCGTTGTTTTGATAAGCCCCGCGCTGCATGGGCAATACCAGGCGGGTTGGAGGGTGTTGATTGTCCATGGGAACTCCGTTTCCAAGGGGAGAAGGATTGTTTGGTGTGGCGGCTGTCATTCAGCCTGGTTTTGAAGTGGGGCACAGTCAGCGCAGAGTCCTGCGACGCGTCGGATTCTGCGCTGAACAGGTGACTTCAACGTAATGCCTTGCCCTCGGTTTCGGGCATGAACGCGGTGAGAACGACCGTGACCACCAGGAACGCGTTGATGATCGTGGTCGTCTGGTTGAACGAAGAACCGTATGCGATCAGCGCACCAATCAGCGAGGGTGCCAGTACGTTCGCCATACGTTGCGCGAAAATCGCCCAACCGTAGCTCACAGTACGCAATGATGTCGGGTACAGCTCACCGATCCACGCGCCCCATACGCCCCATGCCCCCAGGCTGAAGAATGCCAAGGCGAAGTTGCTCAGATAGAGCATTTCCAGGCTGGTGGAATTGGCAAAACCGTAGCCGGCCAGCACGGAGGCGCTGATAAACCCCACGATGATTTTCTTGCGCCCGAAACGTCCTGTCAGGTACGACGCGGTCATGTAGCCGGGGATCATGCAGAGCGCCGACAGCGCAATGAAACCGTAGCTTTGCGGCAGGTTGAGGCCACGTTGTTGCAGCAACGTGGGGAGCCACGTCTGTAAGCCCCAGTAGCCCCAGGAGAAGGTGAAGTTAACGGTGATCTGCAGCAGGCTGATGCCGAGCAAGCCGCCCTTGAACAATTCACGGTGCAGGCCCGAGGTACTGCGGTCAACCTGCAATACACAATCATCATCGAGCTTCACTGCGCCCCGGCTCAAGGCATTGATCGACGCCCGGGCATCCTGTTGTCGACCCACCGAGGCCAGCCAGTAAGGCGACTCCGGAACCCAGCGCGCGACCGCGATGGCCCAGAGCCCACCGAGCGAGCTCAAGATGATGATCGCTCGCCATCCTTGGGGCAGCAACCAGACCGTCGCGCCGAGGGCCAGCAGCATGCCGATGGGCCAGCCGGACGCGAGATACACGGTCAGTGCACCTCGGTGGCGTATCGGCAACAGCTCCTGGAAATGCGCAGAGGTCACCACCATCATCCCCACCGCTGCAACACCCGACAGCAGGCGCAAGGCGTATAGCGTCGTGTAGTCTGGCGAAAATGCGCTGGCCAGCGAAACCACCCCATACGAGGCCAGGCTCCAGATAATTGCGCGTTTACGGCCAATGCGTTCAGCGAGCCTGCCCCACGCCAGCGCGCCGAGCAGCATGCCAATGAACATCGCGCCGATCAGGTTGCCTACGGCAAGCGCATCCAGGGAAAACTCTTCTGCAATCAGCGGCGCGGTGTAGACGATGATCATCATCTCCCAGGCTTCGATCGCAAATACCAGGAACAGGACAAGGCAGCATCGCAGATGCGTGCGTGTCAGGGGGACGTCTTTGAACACATCACCCACGTTGGGGGCGAGCGTCGACGGTATCTCACTCATGGTGACGATCCTCTTTAGTGTCAGGCTTCAACGCGGTTGCCGATGGGGGCGGGGCCCTGAAAGAGTCCGAACCGTGCGATTTCGGCTTCAGGCGGCGGTTCACAACTGCCCACCCGACTGGGCCGCCATCCAAACCGGCGCTTCATTCCTGCCATGGATTCCGCGACCTTGAAGGCAGCGACGACGGGGTCTATCACCGGTACGCCCACTTCGCGTTGTACCTGCTCGAAAAAGCCGAACTCGATGGTGCAGCCCAGGATGACGGCCTCGGCGCCGTCTTCCTGTACCGCGCGATGGGCTTGCTCGATAATCTTGCGTCGCGTCAGGGCAGGGTCACGCTGGAATTCATCCACACCCATGTCCAACGATCGCATTGACGCCAGTCGATTGCCTGCGCCGTAGCCGTTCACTCGCGTACGCATCTGCTCGATCCATTTGGTCCGGCCGACAATGACCGAAAACCGATTGGCAAGATGCTCCATGACTTGCAGGCTCGCCTGGCACGGCCCGACTACCAGGGTTTCACCTGATATTTCACGGGCATCTTCCAGTGCCGGATCGTAGAAGCAGCCCAGTACCAGCGCATCCACGCCCGACTGCTCGCAGTCACGGGCAATGCGCACGATGCGCTCATAGGTGAGTGCCTCATAGGCACGATATTCCAGGTGTGTCGGGCTGGGATTCATGTCAAACGACACCACCTCGATCCGCGTGGAGGGTTGTTTGATGCTGTGCAGCAATTGCGCAATGGGTGTGTCGAACGTCGAGCAGCCAATCGGGTTGAGCCAGCGTACGGTCACGGGTACGTCTTGCGCGGGGTTGTTCGAACTTGAACTGTTCATAGGGTATTCCTCTCTCAGTGGGCTGATGGCACTAGAAAAACTTCACCAGAGCCATGGTCAAGCTATTGGAATAGGGCAGGTTATCGCTGTGGTAGTAGTCAAAATTCAGGTTGGCGGACAGGTAGAACTTCTGTTTGCTGAAACCTGTGTAGGTCATCGCCGGACCGATCTTGCCTTGCCGGGACTCTTTGAAGTCCGATGCCGAGCGGTTGTTGATGTGGTAGGCGTGATGCACCCCGAGCCAGAGGTCGTCCGTCACCGCGTACCCGGCGGCGATATTGGCCAGCCAGTAACTGACGCCACCGCGCAGTTGGCTCGGGTTGCCGTCGCCGAGGTCGGTGGCGTGTCGATTGCGTGCCGCATAGTGGATGCCGGCGGGAGTGACCGTGGCGGCAAAGCGGCCCATGCGAACGTAGAAGGGAAGGCTGAAGCTGGCGCCATAACGGTTGGCAAAAGCGCCATAACCCGTTCCTTGATCATTGCCGTTGGGAAGCTCAAGGGAGAGCGTCGGATTGACCCAGAAGGTGGTGTAGTCATCCGAACCATAAGCGCTGGTGGGCTCAAGCACGTTGTAGTAATAAGCCAGGCCCAGGTTCGGTGATGCGACGCTCCATGAATCATCGTTGCGGGTGCCATTGGTGCTGGTATACCCCGTATCGGCGCCCAGCCAGAATTGCAATTGGTCACGCTGCGTTCCCGTAAGGCCGGTTTCCGAAAAGTACGCCAGAACGGTATTGCTGCCGGCGCGAACGTCGCCTTTTGCGGTGCGGTTGAACACTGGAAACGATTCCAGGGCCCACGTGCCGGGTAAGCCTGGTTGAGCAAATCCAATGAACTGATCGCCCCGAGCTGCTGGGCTGATTGCTAAAACCAAGGCAAGGGTGGGCCCTACCCATAAACGCGATGAGTATTGCGGTTTCATAGTGTTGCTCTCTTTTTTGTTGTTGTTCTTGAGGTCTGTGCGGGAGGTCAGTCTCTCCCAGGGATCAAGTCACCAGGCCGTACACCTGCCGCGCCGTGGCGGCGTCGACATAGCCGTTTTTAAGGTCGTCGCGTACGGCGTCCGGATCACGTTGGCTGGCAGGGCCGTATCCACCACCGGCTCCAGTGCGCACTCTGACCAGGTCCCCGGCGCTCAGGGCGATGCCACTGGCCATGCAATAGCGTTCGCTGTCGCCGTTCGTGCGGACGACTTCGATGTAATTGGGCGTGCCTTCGGCGCCCTGTTCCAGGCCCCACGGCGGAATGACCGAGCGCGTATAGCCGCAAGTCAGGAAGCTGCCGTCGGCACGAATGCGGTAGTCAATGCACACACCGCGCCCGCCGCGAAACTGCCCATGCCCGCCGGGTTCATCATTGAGTGTCATACGTTCGACATACAGCCCATAGCGGGCCTCACAGACCTCAACCGGGCAGTTGTAAGTTTCGCCATGTAATCCGGAGTAAACAGCGTTATTGCCGTCGCGTCCTGGTTCGGCGCCCCACCCACCGATTTCCGGTTCGACAAGGGTGAACGTGCGGCCGGAGTCCGGGTGTACGCCGCCAATGATCGTGGCGCACACCGAGGCAAAGTTTCCGGCGGGCAGCCGGTCGGGGAAGTGTTGCGCCAGGCAACACAGGATCAAGTCATGTACGCGAATCAGGTTTTCGAAATAAAAGCCTTCAGCGGCAGGCGGCAATGCGTCGAACAGTGACCCGGGGCGGGTCAATACCCGGAGCGGGCGAAACGTGCCGCCATTGGTGATGCCTTGCGGGGCGGTCAACGCCTTGAAGGCCATCTGTGCCGCGACTACAGCACCGTCGCGGCTGAGGTTGGTCGGGCCCAGGCATTGGTCGGGATTATCCCGAAGGTCAATCACCAATTCGGTGTTGCGTATATCGATACGCACCTTGAACAGACTGCCGTCGTCTTGCAGTTCTTCCAGGTTCAATTGCCCGGCGGGCAACGCGGCCAGGGCTCTGAGCGAAACTTTTTCGCCAAGGTCCATGAAGTCTTGCATGGCCAGTAGAAACAGCGCGCTGCCGTACTTGCTCACCAACTCTCGCAATCGCGTGGCCCCGCCGCGCACCGCAGCCACTCCCGCCCATAGGTCGCCTTCCATGAAGTCCGGCATCCGCGTGTTGGCGTGCAGGATCTGCAACACCGAGCGAATCGGTTGCCCTCGGCTGATCAACTTGACCGATGCCAGGCGCAAGCCCTCCTGGAAAATATCCGTGGCATCCGTGGACAGTGATCCGGGGACTCTGCCGCCAACATCATTCCAGTGCGCGATGTTGGCGGTCCAGGCGATCAGTTGACCGTCGGCGAACACAGGCATGGCCAGCACCACATCATTGAGGTGGGTGACCGCGCCGTCATGTGGGTCGTTGCTGATGAAAACGTCACCGTCTTCGATGTCTTGAGGCAAAGGGTGATGCAGCAGGATTTTCTTTACGGCTTTGTCCAGCACACCGACAAACGCCGGGATACCCGCGCCGGAACTGGCGATTTCGCCCTGGGCGTCGGTAATCCCGGTGCCCATGTCCAACACTTCGTAGATCACCGGGCTCATTGCGGCCTTGCGCATGACGGTGAACATTTCGTCCGCGATCGCCTGGAGTGAGTTTTGAATGATGTCGCGAGTGAAAATATCGAGACTACTCATGGCAGTGCTCCCTTAGCCGTGGATCATGATGTGCAGGTTGCCGAGGCGGTCTACGTGCACGCGGTTGCCGGGGTGAACCACTACGGTGGTTCCCGCGTCCTCGACGATGGCCGGCCCGAAAAATGTCATCAGGGGCTCGAGCAGGCTGTAGTCGTAAAGGCTGGCCTCATGAATGCCTTCCTGGGCGTAATCCACCAGGCGCTGGCCTTTGCAGGCTTCGCTGACCCGGCGGCCGGTAATCGGCAGTGCATGGGGCGTCAACTTGTCAATCTGGCCAACGGCGACGATGTGAAAACCGATGATTTCCAAAGGAGCCTGCAGACGATAGGTGTAGTGCTGTTCGTAAAGATCATGGAAGCGTTGCTCGATCGCCGCCCAATCGGTGTGCAGGGACTCAAGCGGGTTAAGGGGGACCTCGACGGAATGTTCCTGGTTCTGATAGCGCAGCTTGCACAGAACCTGGAGTTCGACCTGTTGCGGATGGATCGCTTCAGTGACGAACTGCTCGCGGGCGCGGCCTGTCAGCTCATCGAGGAACTGCTGTGTCTGCGCAAGACTGCCGTCTTGTGTGGTATCCACGAAGCGGTTGATAAACAGGTCCCGCCGCAGGTCCGAGAGCGTCATGCCCCAGGCGGAGAAGACCGACGCGCTGCGTGGAACGATCACTTTCTCCACGCCCAGTTCTTGCGCAAGCGCGACAGCGTGCATGGCACCGCCGCCGCCGAACGCCATCAGCGTCAATTCTCGTGGGTCATGTCCACGGCTCAAGGACACGAGCTTCAAGGCGTTGACCATATTATCGTTGGCCAGGCGCACGATGCCCCGGGCCACTTCATCGGTCGGCAGTTGCAAGCGTTGCCCAAGGTCATTCAGGCCGCGGGTTACAGCCGGCAGGTCGGCAACTATGCTGCCGCCACAAAAGTAATCCGGGTTGATGCGCCCGAGCACCAGGTTGGCGTCGGTGGTGGTGATCATGGTGCCACCGTTGCCATAAGCGGCCGGGCCCGGTACGGCGCCGGCAGACAGGGGGCCGACGTGCAGCTTGTCGAAATCGTCGACCCAGGCAATTGAACCGCCACCGTTGCCGATCTCGACCAGGTCGACCACTGGCACCATGATGGGATAGCCCGCATTGATTCGATTGCGCTCGATCCAGTAGTCGGTTTTTATCGACACCTGGCCGTTGCGAATCAACGCACATTTAGCGGTAGTGCCGCCGATATCGAGGCCCAATATATTAGGCTCGTCGATTAATTTCCCTAGTTCGGCCGCAGCCCAAAAACCACTTGCAGGGCCCGACTCGACCATGGTGATCGGCGTTTCCCGTGCATGCTCCACGCTATCGACGCCGCAGTTGGACTGCATGATGTACAAGGGTGCTTTATACCCGCCCTCGCGCAATCCGTCGGCGAGGTCATCGAGATAACGCGCAGCGATAGGTTGTATGTACGCACAGAGTGCGGTGGTACTTGAGCGCTCATACTCACGCCATTCACGGGTGATCTGATGGGACGCTACGACCGATACGGTCGGCCAAAGCCTGCGGACTTCGCGCAACAGTGCCTGTTCATGCGCCGGGTTGGCGTAAGCGTGCAGCAGGCAGATCGCAATGGCTTGCACCTTGTCGGCACGAAACGCTTCAAGGATTTCAGGCAGTTGCGAGAGGTCGAGCGGCTCGCGTTCCTGGCCCGAGGTGCCAAGGCGGCCGGCAACCTCGCGGCGCAAATAGCGCGGCACGAAAGGCGCCGGCTTGACCCATTTGAGGTTGAAATAGTCGGGGCGATTGGCCCGGGCGATCTCCAGCACGTCACGGAAACCCTGGGTCGTGATCAGGGCTGTCTTGACACCCCGGCGCTCGGTGAGGGCATTGATGACAACCGTGGTGCCGTGTGCCAGGAAATCCACGGTGTCGAGGTCGACGTTGGCTTTGCGTATCACGTTGAGCACCCCGTCGGCGAAGTTCGGCGCGGTGGTATCGACTTTGGCGGTACGAATTGTCTGTTCGCCAGTGATCGAATCGCTTTCGAAATACACAAGGTCAGTAAAGGTTCCACCGACATCGGTGGCCACACGCACTGTTTTGCCGTTCATACCCATAGGGAACCTCCTGTTGTCTTTATTGTTTTTGCAACCAGGAGAGCGCCTCTCGCTGGTGTTGATAAAAGACTAGGGGCGCGGCTGGGGAGACGGCTACACGGCTGGCGGGTAGGGCGTGATGAACTGGGCAGGTCGACTACCCGTCCGGGTAGGTTGGTGCGTCAATCAAGTGCGGCAACGAGGCCCAGGCGCAACGCTGCAGCCACAGCCGCTGTGCGGCTTTCTACATTGAGCTTGGTGAATACGTGTTTGAGATGGAACTTCACGGTGTTCTCGGAAATAGCCATGGCCTGGGCGATCGCCTTGTTCGATTGCCCTTCGGCAAGCAGGATCAGAATCCGGGTTTCCTTGGCGCTGAATGAGGAGCGTGGGCGAATAGGGTGCGCGCGCCATCCCCTTATGCGTGTGATAACTGCCTGCTGGTTGGCGCGGGTGGTGGGGCTCGCTTCCAGTGCAGTGAGTAAGCATGGGCCGGCCTCCAACAGCAGCCCTGGCAACACATACGCTGGAATGGACGCCAGGACCGCATCCTGGCTAACAGCGTGGCCCTTTGCGTAGCCTGCGAGGGTCAGTAGTTGCAGGCGCCAGGCGGGCAATTGCAAGCCTTTGTCCTGCAGAGCCTTGGCCCCGGCTCGTAAACCACTGAGCGCGACGCCGGATGCGCCTGTCGCGAAGTTGAGCCTGGCCAACGCCAGCGTGGCGGCCTCCTGGTTGCGCCAGTCGTCTGGGCTCGCCGCCGCCTTTTCCAATTGGGCCGCCAGCGCCTCTTGGCGCGCCTGGGTCAATGAACCACTCTGTACCAGCGCATCGACTCGCCAGGTACGCACCAACCGGGCCAGGCGTTGCCAGTTGCGCGAGGCCGCCAGTTGACTGGCGTGCTCAAGCTCCAGCAAGGCCGGTTGCAAGCCCAGGTTTCTCAACGCTATACGCCATGCGACTTCCGCAGTGACGGCTGCGATGTCCAGCCAGCCATCCGTGTGCTCCAGCGACACCCAGCCATCGCGAAACCAGGGCGTTGCCTCGGTCCATAAGCCCTGCCAGTACAGATGCTGTGCCTTGAGGCAGCCCACTAGCGCTCGTACAGAACTTTCGCTGCCGAACTCCCTGTCGGCCATTGCCAAGGTTTCATCCACCGTCCTGGCTGACACACGCACATCGCCCGCGATGGCCAGCACCTGTGCTTCATGCACCCTGCAATAGTGTTCGCCGCGCAAGCTGGCGACCAGGCGCATCTTCAGATGTGCCGCGCGGATGGTCTCTAAAGCCTGCGGCAACTGCCCCTCCACTAACGCTTGCAGCGCGTGCACACACGCGAGCGTGGCCTGTGCCAGCGAGCCGTCGCCTACGATGTCTGTGCAGGGATGGCGCTCAAATTGATCCACGTAGGCGTTGGCCAGTGTCTGGATTACATGAAAGTCGCGTGCCAGGCGCGGAGCGTCCTTGATCCGACGTCGGGCTTCATCAAGCCATTGAGCGGCGAGGGCGTAGTCGCCGAGTTTGGCGTGCAGGTAGGCCTGGAGCAGGAGCAGGTCGGGTTCTGTCCTGCGGGTATGTTCTTCGAACAAGTGCAGCAGGCTTTGGGCGTAGCGAATGCCGTGGTACAGCACTACCTCCCAGCCCCCTGCACGCACCAGCAAGTCGACCGCCAGCCGTGTGTCGCATGCGCCCAATGCGTGGGCGATTGCCGCTGCCCAGTGTCGTTCTTCAGCGAACCATTGCGCCGCCGCATAATGGATAGTGCGCGCCGCCTCGGCATCGATGCTTTGCTTGAGAAAGTCCCGCAACAGGCGATGGTGACGAAACCACTGGCGCTTGGCGTCCAGTGGCACGAGAAGGGCGTCCAGATGGGCCATCTGCATCAATAACCGTGCGCTGTCACTGCGCCCGCGCACAGCGTTGGCCAGTTCGGCATTGAAGCGTTCCAGCAGTGCCATGTCACGCAGGAGGTCCTGACATTCAGGCGACAGTCGCTGTACCACTTGCCCTGTCAGGTAGTCGGTCATGTCGGTAATGCGCCCGCTAAAATCCGCCAGGCCATACATGGATGTATCACCCTCGGCGCGCCACAGACGGGCCAGTTGCACAGCCACTGGCCACCCTTCGGTTATTTCGTGAACATGTTGAAGTTCGCGAGGCGCAACCTCCGCCCCCAGGATTTCACCGGTCTCGGCCATTGTCAGTTTCAGTGCCTGGGCGGACACCTCATGCACCCAGCCATGGGCCTTCCACTGTGCCAAGGGCCAATCCGGCCGTATCCGCGCGGACACTACCCATTCCAGCCAAGGCGCGGCCTGTTCGAGCAGGGCCTGCACAAGGGGGTCAAGATCACGATTTGCGGCGGCGTGATAGTCATCGACAAACAATGTGATCTGGCGGTTCTCCCTGGCCAGTGCGTGAAGCAGGGCGGTCAGCGTGCGCTTGGGCTGCGCGTCCAGTGATTGGTTGTGCGCCAGACGTGGCAAGTGACCCAGATCGAACCCGGCGCGGTCCAGGGTAAGGATCAGATAAGACAGGAAACGATTAGGGGCCGCGTCGGCTTCGTCCAATGACAACCAGGCTACGGATGCCGGTGGAGTGCTCGCCAGCAACGCTTGTCGCCATTGCATCAAGAGTGTCGTCTTGCCGTATCCGGCCGGTGCGACCACCAACACCAACGTGCCTTTGGTGCGCATACGCAAAGTGTCGAGTAAGGCTGTGCGTGGCAAGGTTGTCAGTAACGTCAGCGGCGGCATCAGTTTGCCCACCCAGCACCAGGCGCTGATCGAGTCGTTAGAGGACGGGGTTTTCACGGCGTTGTTCTCGTGGAGAGGGGCCCGCCTATGGTTTTATCAGCAACGTTTCCAGCGCACGGGTTGAATTATTGCTTGATGTTTAAACGTGCCGTTTAGGGGGCCAACGCCAGAGCGCGTGTGACCCTCATCTGCCCGCTAAGCCTTGTTTTTAAGCTGCAGCGGAGACTTCAACGGGGCTGTGTAGGGATTCTCCTGGTTTTTCGTAAGTTGCTGCCGTATCAAAATCGCCCGAGGCGATAGGGCGCAATAAAGGATGTGTCGGGCTGTCCCACATCAGTTGATGCCAACCGCCCAACCAGCTCTGCCGTCACCGCCGCCTGGGTCAACCCCAAATGCTGATGACCGAACGCCAGCAACACCTTGCCATCGCACACCCGATCAATGATCGGCAATGAGTCGGGCAGCGACGGCCGGAAACCCATCCATGGCGTGGCTTCGTCGGCGTTCAAGGGCTGGCGGAACAGCCCGTTGGCCAAGCGATGCAACTGCCACGCCCGCTGCATGTTCGCCGGGCGTTGCAGGCCGGCGAATTCGACGGTGCCGGCCAGGCGCAGGCCGCCGGGCATGGGGGTCATGATGAATTTGCGCTCCAGCGAGGTGACGGCGAAGGGCAGGCGCGCGTGTTCGTGGGGCAGCATCAGGTGATAGCCGCGCTCGGTGTCCAGCGGCACGCGTTTGCCGGTGAGTGTGGCGGTCAGCGCCGCCGAGTGGGCGCCGCAGGCGATCAGGACCTGGCGCGCCGTGACTGGGCCTTGGTCGGTCAGCATTGACACGCCGCTGCCGTCGACGCGGGCGTCCAGCACGCGCTGCTGCAGGAAGTCCACGCCCAGGGCTTTGGCCGCATCCACCAGGGCGCCAACCACCGTGTACGGGTCGAGAAAATGCCCCGTAGCGGGGAAAAACAAGCCGCCCCGTATGGCCTCGCTCAACTGCGGCGCCGCCGCGTGCACCGCTTCAGCCGACCAGAACGCCACCGGCACGCCTTGCGCCATCATGCGTTGCTGCAAGGCATCCAGTGCTGCGCGGGATTCGGCGCGCTCATACACCAGCAGCGAACCGTCTTCGCGTAATAACTGAGGTTGCCCGATGGACTGCAACAAGCGCTGCCACGCGCCGAGGCTGGCTTCATTCAATGCACGAATGCCGGCCACGCTGCGCTGGTAGGGGGCCGGTCGCAGGTTCAGCAGCAAGCGGATAAACCAGGGCAGGGCGCGGGGCAGGTAGGTCCAGTCCAGACGTAGCGGGCCCGTGGGGTCCAGCAGCATGGCCGGCAACCGTTTGAGGATTGACAGGTCGGCGATGGGAAACACCTGCTCGGTCGCCAGGTGTCCGGCATTGCCATAGGAGGCGCCCAGCCCGGGCGCCTGCGCGTCGATCATCCGCACCTGGCGCCCTTGTCGTGCCAGTTGCACGGCACAGGCGAGGCCGATGATGCCGGCGCCGACCACGACGATATCCGCTGAGTTGGGCGTGGCCATCGTCTACGCCTCTCTCTGGCCGTCGAGCAAGCGGCGCAACTGCAACGGGTTGCCCTGCTGCAGTGCGGCGGGCAGCAAAGCGTCCGGAAAGTCCTGGTAGCACACCGGGCGCAGGAACCGCAGGATCGCCGCCGTACCCACCGAGGTGCTGCGCGCATCCGAGGTGGCCGGAAACGGCCCGCCATGCACCATGGCGTCGCAAACTTCCACGCCTGTCGGCCAGCCGTTGACCAGCAGGCGACCGGCCTTGCGCTCCAGCACCGGCAACAACGCCTGTGCCTGTGGCAGGTCAGGTTCATCCAGATGCAGGGTGGCGGTGAGTTGGCCTTCCAGGCGTTCAGACACTTGGCGCACCTGCTCGGCATTGCGGCATTCCACCACCAGCGAGGCGGCGCCGAAGACTTCGGCTTGCAAGTGTGGATTGCTCAGGAATGCCTCGGCCTGGGCCACGAACAACTGGGCCTGGCCCTGGTTCGGTCCGCTCGCCGCTAAGCCCTGTGCGGCGGTTCGCGCATGCTGGGTCAGACTGGCTACGCCGCGTTCGTAGGCGTGGAAAATGCCGGGGGTGAGCATGGTCTGCGCCGGGCAGCGCTGGAGCGCGTCGCTGGCGCTGTGGATGAAGCGCTCCAGGGCGGCGCCCTGCACGGCGATCACCAAGCCTGGGTTGGTGCAGAACTGGCCGGCGCCCTGGGTCAGTGAGACGACAAAAGCTTCGGCCAGCGCCGCGCCCCGGGCTTGCAGCGCGGCTGGAAGCAGGTACACCGGATTGATCGAACTCATTTCCGCATACACCGGGATCGGCTCGGGGCGTGCCTGGGCCGCCCGGCACAACGCGATGCCGCCGCTGCGCGAACCGGTAAAGCCCACCGCCTTGATGCGCGGGTCGGTCACCAGCGCGGTACCCACCTCATGCCCAGCGTCGTAGAGCAGTGAAAACACCCCGTGTGGCAAACCGCAGTGTTGCACCGCCTGGGCGATGGCGCGGCCCACCAGCTCACTGGTGCCGGGGTGGGCCGGGTGGGCCTTGACGATCACCGGGCAACCGGCAGCGAGCGCCGATGCGGTATCGCCGCCGGCCACCGAGAAGGCCAGGGGAAAGTTGCTGGCGCCAAACACCGCCACCGGGCCCAGGGGAATGTGACGTTGGCGCAGGTCTGCGCGGGGCAAGGGCTGGCGCTCGGGTTGCGCGGGGTCCACCCGCACATCCAGCCATTCGCCCAGGCGCACGGTGCGGGCAAAGGTGCGCAACTGCGCGCAGGTGCGGCCGCGCTCACCCTGGATTCGGGCGCGGGGCAGGCCGGTTTCGGCAATAGCGCGTTCGATCAGGGTATCGCCGAGGGCTTCGATGTTGTCGGCGATGGTCTCGAGAAACGTGGCACGGGCGGCCAGGGAAGTTTCGTGGTAAGCGTCAGCAGCGGACCACGCCAGCGCGCAAGCCTGTTCGACATGCTGGCTGTCGCAACCGGCATAGGCGGGCTCCAGGGGCGTGTCGGTGGCGGGGTTAACGGCCCGGATCGCTTCGCGCGTGCCGCAAAGGGATTGCTGACCGATCAGCATATTGCCCGTCAGAGTCATGGGATCATCCTGGAAAACACAAAGAGTAAGTAGGCGCGAGACATTTGTAGCGAGCAAGCTTGCTTGCGCTGGGGTGCGCAGCGCCCCCCAATAAAGGCCGGAGGCCGCTATGCAGCCAGCGGGAGCAAGCTCCCTCGCCACGAGGATCAATCGACGTTCTGCTCTGCCGACCAGTTGGCGTACCACTGGCGGAACAGCGCGTACTGCTGCTCGGCATACCGGCGCTGCGCGTCGCTGAGCACGTCGGTTGCGTTGAAGTGCAGGGCATAGCCCTGGTCACCGTTGAGCACCATCAAGTGCTTGTAATACAGCACCAGGTCGCAGCCTTCATCGAACGACGACAGCACCGCCAGCGCCGCTTCCAGCTCCCGCGCCTGGCGACGGGCCTTGGCATCGCCCTTGGCGGCCTTTTTGCTCAGTGCCACCAGTTGCAGCACTTCCCGTGGCAATGCGTTGCCGATGCCGGTGATCGCGCCGGTGGCGTTGCAATTGACGAAGCCGTGCACTACCTGGGTATCGACGCCCACCATCAGGGTCACGTCATCGTCCTGGGAGGTGATGTTTTCCGCTGCGTAGCGCAGGTCGGCAGCGCCGCCGAATTCCTTGAAGCCGATCAGGTTCGGGTGCTCGCGGCGCAGTTCGAAGAACAGCTCGGCGCGGGTGGCGAAACCGTAATACGGGCTGTTGTAGATCACCGCCGGCAGCTTCGGCGCCGCGCTGAGGATCGCCGCGAAGTGGGCCTTTTGTGCGGTGGCGGAAGCGCCACGGGACAGCACGCGCGGAATCACCATCAAGCCATGCGCGCCGACCTTGGCGGCATGCGCGGCGTGGGCCACGGCCTCACGGCTGTTGACCGCGCCGGTGCCCACAATCGTCGGTACGCCGGCGGCCACCAGGCGCGCCACGCCTTCCTGGCGCTCGGCTTCGGTGAGCAGCGGCCAGTCGCCCATGGAGCCGCAATACACCACGGCGCTCATGCCGATATCGACCAGCTCGCGACCCTTGGCCACCAGGGCATCGAAGTCGGGTGTGCGCGCCGGGGTGCAGGGCGTCATCAGGGCGGGCATACAGCCGGTGAAGATGTTGTCGCTCATGGTGCTGACTCCTTGGTACTTGAGTAGGAAGAGGGGCTCAGATGCCCCAGGCAAAAGGGTCTTGCTCGTCGATCAGCAAGGTGCTGTCGGCGGTCATGTGGGCGCGGCCGGTGATGAACGGGCGTATGCGTTCGCCGTCCCATTCATAACGGGCCTGGAACTGGCTGCCGGTGATGCTGGCCTGGACCCACGGCTCGCCGGTGCCGAGTGTGCCGTCGGCGGCCAGGCAGGCGAGCTTGGCGCTGGTGCCGGTGCCGCAAGGGGACCGGTCGTAGGCCTTGCCGGGGCACATCACAAAGTTGCGGCTGTCGGCATTGGCGTCATCGGCGAACAGTTCGATGTGGTCGATCAGCGCGCCGTCTGCGCCATGGATACCTTGGGCCTCAAGGGCCTTGAGCATGGCCCAGGTGTAGTCGGTGAGGGCGTCGACGTTGCTCATCTGCAACGCCTGGCCGTGGTCGGACACCAGGAAGAACCAGTTGCCGCCCCAGGCAATGTCACCCATCACCGCGCCATGGCCGGGCACGTCCACCGCGACGTGCCGGCGATAGCGATAGGCGGGCACGTTGCGCAGGGTCACCGTGCCGTCGTCGTGCAGCGTAGCCGCCACCGGGCCAACCGGGGTGTCGAGGGTGTGCACGCCCGGCTCGATCAGCCCCAGGTAGTGCAGCGAGGCAACCAGGCCAATGGTGCCGTGGCCGCACATGCCGAGGTAGCCGGCGTTGTTGAAAAAGATCACGCCGCAGGTGGCGCCTGGGGTGACCGGCGCGCAATACAGTGCGCCCACCAACACATCGTTGCCGCGCGGTTCCAGCAGACAGGCGCGGCGCCATTGGTCGTGGTGGCTGCGCAGGTCGTCGAGCTGGTCGGCGACGGTGGCCCCCGCCAGCGCCGGGAAGCCGTTCATGATCAGGCGCGTAGGTTCGCCGCCGGTGTGAGAGTCGATGACGTGCAGGCGTTTCATGCAAGGCTCCATCAGTGAGTGGCTGCAGAGAGTGGTGGGCTGTAGTGATCGTCACTGACGGCTTCGCTTTCATCGTCTTCGCTTTCCAGGCGCACCAGGTGGGCCGGTACGCCTGTGGCAGCGCCCCAGTAGTAAATGCCCAGGGCGCAGACTGCCACGACGACGGTGTCGAACGGATGGCTGATAAGGCCGATGCCGCCGAAACTGCCGAGCTTGGAGAGCAGGATAGTCACCGCATAGAAACCGATCAGCCAGGCCGACGAGCGCACCTGTTGCTTGAGGTTCAGGTGCGCGGTGGGCACCCAGCGTGCGCAGAGCAGGTACACCACGAACATCAGGATCTGCAGGCCGAGCAGCCACGACACCGTGCTCCAGCCCGACCAGTACACGATCAGCGCGGCGATGATGAACGACAGTGGTCCCAGCACCGCCATGCCCTTGACCCGGAACGGGCGCGCCAACTGCGGTGCATTGCGGCGCAGCGCGGCAACGGTGACCGGGGCCACGGCGTAACTCAGGATCAGCGCAGCGGAGACCACGTTGATCAGCGCTTCCCAGGACGGGAAGGGCAGGGTCCAGAACACCGACAGGCCGAAGGTCAGCCACAGGGCCGGGCGCGGGATCCCGGATTTTTCATCAATGCGGGTGAAAATCTTGAAAAACGTGCCGGTCTGCGCCCAGCCATACACCACGCGCGGGGTGGCGTTCATGTAGATATTGCCGCAGCCGCTGGGGGAGATCACCGCATCGGCCACCACCAGGTAGGCCAGCCAGCCCACGCCGAGTGCCAGGGCGATATCGCGGTAGGGCAGCGCCAATTCCTTGCTGATCCCGGCCCAGCCGTTGGCAAGCATCTCGGTGGGCACGCCACCCAGGAACGCGGTTTGCAGCAGCACGTAGATTGCCGTCGACAGCAGTACCGAAAGAATCAATGCAATCGGAATCGTACGTTGCGGGTTCTTCACTTCACTGGCCACCGAAATGATCGGCGTCAGCCCCAGGTAGGCGAAGATCACCCCGCCGGCCGACACCGCCATCTCGATGCCCGACAGCCCGAACGGCGCAAAGCCCTGCACCTGGAAATTCGCCGGCTTGAAAAAGGTGAACAACACGCCGATCACCAGCAGCGGCACGATGAACTTGAACACGCTCACCAGGTTATTGGCGATGGCGAAAGTCTTCACGCTGCGGTAGTTGAGGAGGAAGAACAGGCACAGTAAGGCGAATTGCACCAGCCAGCCGAGGGTGGTCGGGTCGCTGGAGCCGGCCTTGGTCAGCTCGGGAAACCACGCCCCAGCGTATTGGCGCGAGGCGACGACCTCGATCGCCACCAGGCTGGAAAACGCGATCAGCGTGATAAACCCCATCAGGTAACCCAACAGCGGGCCATGGGAATACACCGGGTAACGCACCACGCCACCGGCACGGGGCAGGGCGGCGCCGAGTTCGCAGTACACAATGCCCAGCAGCAGCACGGCGAAGCCGCCGATGAGCCAGGAGATAATCCCGGCGGGACCGGCGATTGCAGACACATGACTGGCGGCGAATAACCAACCCGAACCGAAGATGGCACCCAACCCGATAAAGGTGAGGTCCATCAATGACAGCTGTTTCTTGAACTTGCCTTGGCCTGACATAGCGGCGCCTTCTTGTGAGTTATTGGATAGGCATGCAGGGGCCCTATCGTGAGCCCGATAAACCCACGGCGATTGATGTTTTTTGTGAGGATGGATGACGAATTCAGCACAGTCGCCGGCGCTCGACAGCGTCCCGGGCATGGGGCACTCTGCTCGGCGTCGGGGTCAGAAACGGGCGATGAATGTCATGGTGCAGAACATGCTGGCGAGTCTCTTGCAGGGCGGCCGCCCCCACAGCATCGAGCAACTGCTGACGGGCGCTGCGCAGCTGTTGCCGTTACTGGACGTGATCCCCAACGCGGCGATTTTCATCAAGGACATCGACGCCCGCTACGTGCTCGCCAACCGCACCCTGGTGCAGCGCTGCGGCCTGCGGCACCTGCAACCGCTGCTGGGCAAGACCAGCGCCGAAGTGTTCCCCGCGCAACTGGGGCCAGGCTATACCGAGCAGGACCGACGGGTGCTGCAACAGGGGTTCGTCCTGCAAGACCAGCTTGAGCTGCACCTGTACGGCAGCCGCGAACCCGGCTGGTGCCTCACGCACAAATGGCCGCTGTACAGCGATAGCGGCACGATCATCGGCCTGGCCGGTATCTCGGTCGACCTGCAATCGGCCAGCGAAACCCACCCGGCCTACCAGCGCCTGGCGGCAGTGGACGCGCATATCCGCGCGCACTTCAACCGCCGTGTCACCCTCGGCGAGCTGACGCGCATCGCCGGCATTTCCGTGGCGCAGTTGGAGCGCTACTGCAAGCGTGTGTTCCACCTCACGCCTCGGCAGATGATCCAGAAGGTACGGCTGGAACATGCCCACCGATTGCTGCATACCGCGCTGCCGATCACCGACGTGGCGTTGCAGTGCGGCTACACCGACCACAGCGCGTTTACCCGGCAGTTCAAGGCGTCGACGGGGTTCACGCCGAGGCAGTACCGGCAGGCGACGCAAGGCTTGATATAGCTGCTATCCAATGTGGGAGGGGGCAAGCCCTAATGACGATCGTTCCCACGCTCCCGCGTGGGGATGCAGCCCGTGACGCTCTGCGTCACCTATGCGCAGTCGCTCCCAGGTGCAGCGGTCGGCGGGACGCGGAGCGTCCCAGGAGGCATTCCCACGCAGAGCGTGGGGACGATCAGCAACTGACTGGCATTAGGGCTTGCCCCCTCCCACAGTTGAATCTGCATCTCAATGCAACGAATCGCCCCGCGCGTCGCTCCTATGCGTACGAGTAACCTTTCACGACCACAGGTATCAGGCTTATGACGGCGGCGGACAACGATCATGTGAATTGGCTGGTGCAATGCTCCATGCTGCACGCGGCGCGCCAGCGGGCCAAACTCTATTCGGGGCAGGGGCGGATGTGGCAGCAGCCCTTTGCGCAAACCCGGCCGCGTGACGCGTCAGCTTTGTCATCGGTGTGGTTCACGGCGTATCCGGCATCGATAGTGACTCGCGAAGACGGCACGGTGCTGGAAGCGCTGGGCGACGAAACCCTGTGGCATGTGCTGTCGAAGATCGGCATTCAGGGCATCCATAACGGGCCGCTGAAGAAATCCGGCGGCTTGTCCGGTACCGAACATACGCCGACCATCGACGGCAATTTCGACCGCATCAGCTTCGACATCGACCCGCAACTGGGCACCGAGGCGCAGTTGCAGGCGCTGACACGCATGGCCGCCGCGCACAACGCGGTGATCATCGACGACGTGATCCCCTCGCACACTGGCAAGGGCGCGGATTTTCGCCTGGCGGAAATGGCCTATGAAGACTATCCCGGCCTGTACCACATGGTCGAAATCCGCGAAGAAGACTGGCCGTTGCTGCCGGACGTCGCCGAGGGCCGCGACGCGCAGAACCTAAGCCCGCCGCAGGTGGATGCGCTGCGCGACAAACACTACATCGTCGGCCAATTGCAGCGGGTGATCTTCTTCGAGCCCGGCGTCAAGGAAACCGACTGGAGCGCCACGCCGGTGGTGCTGGGCGTCGACGGCAAGCCGCGGCGCTGGGTGTACCTGCATTACTTCAAGGAAGGGCAGCCGTCGCTGAACTGGCTCGATCCATCCTTCGCCGCCCAGCAGATGATTATCGGCGACGCGCTGCACGCCATCGACGTGATGGGCGCGAAGATCCTGCGCCTGGACGCCAACGGCTTCCTCGGCGTGGAACGCAAGCTCGACGGCAGCGCCTGGTCGGAAAGCCATCCGCTGTCGATCACCGGCAACCAGTTGCTCGGTGGGGCGATCCGCAAGGCCGGCGGTTTCAGTTTCCAGGAACTCAACCTCACCGTGGACGACATCGCTTCCATGTCCCATGGCGGCGCCGACCTGTCCTATGACTTCATCACCCGGCCGGCCTACCAGCACGCTTTGCTGATGGGCGACACTGAATTCCTGCGCCTGATGCTGCGCCAGATGCACAGCCTCGGCATCGACCCTGGCTCGCTGATCCACGCGCTGCAAAACCACGATGAATTGACCCTGGAGCTGGTGCACTTCTGGACGTTGCATGCCCATGACAGCTTTATGTTCCAGGGCCAGACCTTCCCCGGCAATATCCTGCGTGAGCATATCCGCGAGCAGATGTACGAACGCCTGACCGGTGAACATGCGCCGTACAACCTCAAGTTCGTCACCAACGGCGTGTCCTGCACCACCGCCAGCATCATTACCGCCGCCCTCGGCATTCGTGACCTGGACGCCATCACCGCAGCCGATATCCAGCAGATTCGCCAGATTCACCTGCTGCTGGTGATGTACAACGCCATGCAGCCTGGGGTGTTTGCGCTGTCGGGTTGGGACCTGGTGGGCGCGCTGCCGTTGGCCGCCGAAGAAGTCGCGCATTTGATGGCCGATGGCGACACGCGCTGGATTCATCGTGGCGCCTACGACCTGGTCGACCTCAACCCCGACGCCGAGCTGTCGGCCGGGCAAATGCCGCGTTCCAGAAGCCTGTATGGCAGTTTGAACAGCCAGTTGCAGGACCCGGACTCATTCGCCTCGCAGTTGCAGAAGATCCTCGGCGTGCGCCGCGCCTACGACATCGCTGCCAGCCGCCAGATCCTGATCCCGGACGTCGAACACCCAGGCCTGCTGATCATGGTTCACGAGTTGCCGGCGGGTAAGGGCACGCAGATCACTGCGCTCAACTTCGGCGCCACGCCGATCACCGAAGCCCTGCACCTGCCCAACATTGCACCGGGGCCGGTGGTGGACATCATCAATGAGCGTGTGGAAGGGGACCTGACGGAAGAGGGGACGTTCACGATTACGCTGGATGCGTATGAAGGGCTGGCGTTGCGCGTGGTCAGCAGTACGCCGATGTAATGCTGGCAGGCCGGGCTGAACGGCACTTAACGTCGTTCAGCCCGGGCAGCGTCAGATCAACGGTGCTTGTTCTTGTGTTTATGCTTGTTGCCCTTGTGCTTGCGGCCGTCGGAGCGATGGCTGCTCTCGTCATCCGCCAGGTTGTTGCCCACCGCGCCACCGGCGGCGCCACCCAGGCCTGCGCCGATGGTCGAACCGGTACTGCCGCCCAGGTGGTTACCGATAACCGAACCCCCTGCAGCCCCGACCCCGCCGCCAAGCGCTGCTTCCGTGCGATTGCCTTTCTGCGCGCCCACCGCACCGCCGGCTGCGCCACCTACGCCGGCGCCGATGGCCGCGCCGGTCGAACCACCGAGCTGCTGGCCCACCACATTGCCCAGCACGCCGCCGACACCACCGCCCAGGGCGGCAGTGCCATCCCCGGCGGCCATGGCGCCTTGGGAAATCAGGATGCCCAATGCGAGGGCAGGGAGAGTCATTTTCATTTTTTTGTACCTCAAGGGCTGTCTCAGGCGCTCACGGGTTAAAGCACGCCTGGGCTTAAGATTAGAGCACAAGCGGTAACGCCGCAGTTCTCGCGATAGCGTTATCCGCCAGATAAAAATTTTTTCTCAGCCCTCTTGAATTCTTTTTGTGCGTCCATAAATTTTTGATCACGCGATGCCGAAGACGGGTCGCGTACTAAATCACTTGGAGAAACTCAGGAGATTTTAAAATGGCTACTACCCTTTCGTTGGCCCCACTGTTCCGTCAATCGGTGGGCTTTGACCGCTTCAATGACCTGTTCGAGTCGGCGCTGCGCAGCGAGGCTCCGAACTCCTATCCACCTCATAATGTGGAAAAGCACGGTGATGACGCCTACCGGATTGTCATCGCAGTGGCTGGCCTGACCGAGGAGGATCTGGATATTCAGGTCGAACGAGGCGTTCTGACGGTTTCCGGCGGAAAACGCGAAACCGACGAGAAGGTCGCTTACCTGCACCAGGGCATCGCCCAACGTGCGTTCCGGCTGTCGTTCCGCCTGGCGGACCACATCGAAGTGCGTGGCGCATTCCTGAACAACGGCTTGCTGAGCATCGACCTGCTGCGCGAGGTGCCTGAAGAGGCCAAACCCAAACGCATCACGATTGGTAGCGAGGCAAAGCCTGAGTTGCGTCAGGTCAGTTTGCAGTAACGCAATCGGCGGTAAGAAGGCGCTCTACGGAGCGCCTTTTTTGTTTGAATCGCGCAGAGCTGACCAGAGAAACAAATTTCTACATTTAATTGACGCCAACAAAATGCCACTTTAAGATCCGCGCCCGTTGGTGGCACTGAGCCACATAGAGGGATCTAGACATGTGGCGTTTGATACGTCTGGGCGGCCTGTCCGTTATCGTTTGCTTGAGCACCACCGGGTGGGTGCAAGCCGCCACGGCGCAGAACACGCCGGGCATCACCGACCTGATTCGCGACCGCCAAGACCGTTTGCTCGAACAGCAGCAACGGCGCATCGACGAACTCAAAGACCTGCCGGGCAAGTCCGCTGCGACAGCAGCACCGGCCACCCCCGTCGACACCCGCTGCTTCCCGATCAGAACCATCGAGCTGGGCGGCGCCGATGCGCTGACCGAGGCTGAGCGCACGCGTCTGATCAAACCCTACATCGGCCAGCGCTGTGGGGCCTATCTGCACACTAATGAGTTATTAAGACTTAAATCATGTATTACTTAATGATGTGGGATAAAGATCTAGCAGCCACTGGGCAAGAGGGTTGTCTTGATAAAATTGAAATCCCTTTAAGTGCTGCGAATCTTTTCTTCAAGCTGGATAGCAAGCAGTTTCCAATGCTTTCCAACTTGAGTTTTGATGACTACGATATATTTTCTGGTTCGCAGATTGACGCACTTGTAGACGAATTATTAGCAGCCGCCAGCTTAAATCCAAAGATTTCCGAAGCAGTCAAATTAGCGTTGGAGTTTATACGTAAAGTGAAGCTTCTAGGACAAAGTGTTCTATTTGACCCGTTCAGGATGAATTAATTGGATATTCAAGTGAAGGTGCTTGTAGGGCGGCGGATTTTTATTGTTGGGAATGGAGTGATCCTATTAATTAAGTTCCCTCGCCGGGGCATGGAAATAGACTAAAACGGTTGTCTTTTTTTTGTCTTGGTTCTTTGTAAGACAAATATCTCAGCGTGGGCAGGAGATTGCGCAGTTGTTCGACTTAATTAAAAATTTTCACATCGGTGCTACCCTTCTAGGCGGTCTAGGTGCAGCAGCAATGTTGGTTGCCATACGCGACCCCAAGACCCCCAAATGGATGGATGTGGCGGCATCGATACTATTGCTTGTGTGGGCAGCACTTTTTCTGGGGATGGTTCAAAGCATATTTGGACTCTTGCCAGACTCGACCGCCGAAGAAAGGGATCTTCGAAATCAATATCAGGTCGTGCTGTATTTGATCCCTTTTTTCAGTGCAGGCCTTGCAACCAACCTGTTGTCCAATGTCATCCTTAGCCAGCGGGATTATACCGGCACGATGTCGTTTCATGAGGCTGCTAAAAAGACCCTCTGGGCGATCTGGTTTAGCTGTCTAGTGGTTAGCGTGGTTGGGCTGGTTCTGTACGTCTTTATTAAGAAAATCAAAAGCCCACAAGGTTTTTCTTCGTTGACGTAGAGAGCATTCGCACGGCCATCTGGCCAATGATTGAAGCCGCAACAGGTGCGGCTTCAATTGATGCAGCAGGGGCGTCACCACTCTCACTTGCCGAGCTTTTTACGCACGTCCTCGACCATTGGACCAACAGCTTTCACTGCCTCCTTGAGCTGTTGCTCAGTCACGCCAAACTCTTTCGTCCAATGTTTCAACTCCCAGGCTTCGGAGGTGTTCACTCGAGCACGGTCTTGCGGGCCACGGTTTTTCAGATCGTCAGACATGTTCAGCTCCATGCGGGTTGGCCTGGAAATGTCCAGGCGTCTCCTGATAGAACCTTGGGATGCGTGCGTAGTTCGGTTGATTTTCTGTGGGAGTCAATCGATCGGCAGAACGCTGGAGAAGGGTAATTGCGCAGCAGAAAAGATAAGGGCCTGCCCAGGTTTCCCTGGCAAGCCCTTGATATCTATGGTGCCCGAACCCGGAATCGAACCGGGACGCCCTTACGAGCGGGGGATTTTAAGTCCGCAATGTAATCGTTTAAAACAATGACATAGCATCAATTCTGCACCGCTATGCGTTCTCTTAATACCCCTTGCAGCCCTTTGTTTTCAAGGGGGAGAAAATGATTGCGGTGCAGAATTCACCTCGTCGGCGTGACCTTTTTGCCGATCCTTTTGCGAATGTAGTTCTCGGTCATGACCACGGTGGTGTGCCCGAGCTGATCACGAACTTGCAAAATGTCACCGCTCGACTCTGCCTTGTCGGTACCTGCCTTAGCGCGCAAGTCGCGCATCTGATTAGCGGCGGCTCTTGCGGTTGCTCTAAGACGTCTATTTCCAAGGAAATGACGAAGGCTTCAGGATGGCTGTCCTCTACAGCCATGAATTCGGCCCTTCAGATGGAGACGTAGGCGAACCAGACGGTGGCATTCTTGGGAAGCTGATCTACACCACGATCGCCATCACCGGTTTCGTTGTGTCGGTGCGTAGCCAGAATATCTCCTTCGGCCCGACCACCGCCGGCCTGACGCTACACGTATCCCTGGCTATGGCCGGTGCCCGGCACATCTTCATGGTCACGTGCTGGCAGCGGGTGAAGGTCTAGCTATGTCGGACGCTGAGCTGCGAGCACTGCCTGCATTGTGACAAGGCGCATGATGGTGTCGAGCGGCGGACCAAATAATACAAGCGCCTACCATGCCCCTGGAAACCACTGTCGGGCGAGGCTTACCGTCACGCGCAGTGCATGCTGACTTTGATCGCACTCCAAATGCTGATCTTCGGGCGTCGCTGGTTTGCGCCACCTAAGATCTGCCGCTAAGCCTTTGACGAAAGTTCGCTCAAATTCGGGGTTAGCTTCTTTGGTAAGGCGCATCGCTTTCGCATAGTCCGCTTCAAGGTCATCAGGCAGCGATTCACAAGCCAGCTTGGCCTGTTGATACCTAACGGCGTACATGTAGCCGTCAGTAGGGGCTTCGTCGTAGCTGTAGCGGGATGGCTCCGATGCCAGTGCTGGGCCAGTGAGAAGTAACGCGATGAGATACAAACGTGCGTGCATGGTGTTGAAGTCTCATAAAATCAAATTCAGCGGAGTAGACCCGGTTCATCCGCGCCACGTTTTCGAATGCGCTAAATCGTGGCGCGAGATTGGGTGCGATGCTCGGCTATGGAAATGTGATATCAGCCCTGATCAAAGGAAGATTGCTTGCATCGTAGGAGCAATGATAAGAGCGCCCTTCATCGGTGTCTTTTTTCGGGATTTCTTCGCACTTGAATGAAGCAGTGACGCCGTATTTTGTAGCTCTGAACCCTTTGACCGCTTCCTCAGGGGTAAGCACCGTAACGAGCTCACGATTGAAGCTCAGGGTGATATCTGGGCCGCCGAAGACTTCATATTTCTGCGATCGGATACATAGGCTGGCTCCAATCAATTTGCCATTCAGAGTATTTGTGCCACTCGTACACGCTTTCGGTGAAATGAAGTTGCCAACGCCCATTTTGGCAGTCGGTACTTCAGTTTTAGGCCCCGGCGGGATGTATGGCCCGCTCTGACAGGCTGCAACAAGAGTCGTCGCAGTTATTAGCGCTGCAGCGGTGAGCATTGACTTCATTAGGTCAGTATCCTTTGACTGGTGTAGTGCCAGGCAGTCTGGTCACGTTTTTTACGGATCGGAACGTTAGATCATGCTGGCGCGCAGCTTGCGGATCAACAAATTCATGGTGGCCTGAATGACCGTTAAATTGCTGGAGTTCAAGCGGGAAGACTGTCGCGACGCCGCCAAGACCTTGCAAGATCGCCGACGACCTCGATGCGGGTGAGCATCCCGAATGCACCGTGGGTGCGCTGACCATGATCGGCGCCAAGGGAGAGGTGACGGTGTTCGGCCCCGTCCCAAGTCCGACGACCTGCAGTGTCTCAGCGTGATGCGCCTGGGCGAGCAGAAGCTGAATGATGTGCTGCTGGAAAATTCAGAAGGGTAAAATGCTGACCCAACTCGTCGCCCGCCTCAAGCCTTCGCTCTTTTCAATGTAAGGGCGAGCATGGAGCTCGAGACTATTCCTGGCATAAGAAATATGTATGTGAGTTCGGGCAGATCGCGCGTCCAGTACGCGAGGACCATACCCCAAATCATCGCAATCACTGCTCCCGATGCCAGCAAGTGTGAGTTGCTTACAACGGGTGCCGCTGCCATTGAAAGTGCATAGATCTTCCATGCCGACCATATCGCGAATGCCGAGACGATTGCTGCGCCTATAAGTGCTAGCGTCCCAAGCGGAGGACTCTTGGCGACAAAAATGAGCGGAATAAAGAACGCCACTACGCCGACTACGAAGAGGATGGTGATTGGTACAAGCCCGACAACCGCCGCAATTGTCAGTCCGATACGCAGCTTTATCAGGTTATCCATTTCCTACACCTTGAACTCTGTAGCGTTATCGGGCGACTTATAACCGGCAAGTCGCGACTATTACAAGCTCAAGGTGCCCCATGGATAGGCCATTCCCTCCGCCCTCAATACTTGAGCAGTCCGACCATGTCGGCAGAACCTCATCAGTGTTCCTCCGTGGAGTGAACAAGGTAGCAGGCAAATTATGAATAGGGAGATAGGTCGGCAGGACGCCAAAGGAAGGGAATTGCGCAGCAGAAAAGATAAGGGCCTGCCCAGGTTTCCCCGGCAAGCCCTTGATATCTATGGTGCCCGAACCCGGAATCGAACCGGGACGCCCTTACGAGCGGGGGATTTTAAGTCCCATGCGTCTACCAGTTTCGCCATTCGGGCGGTAGCGCGGTGCAGCAGGGTTGCGAATATATAGATCCAGCGGCTTCGGCGCAACCTCGATGCACGCTTTCCTGCACAAACCGACATCCGAAAAAACCTGCCAGATCAGTGATCTACGCAGCCTTCCAGATTATTCCCATGGCATGGGCCCAACCCAGGAACAAGCTCTATAAATGACAGTCATAGCGATATGCCACCTCGGCAGTTCTTTAGGGAGTCAGTTGATGCGCAAGGTCCGTATGCATTCTTGGATGATGGCTGCAGGCATGGTTGGTTTTTTGAGCGCTGCGATAATCGCACCGGCGCAGGCTGCGAGTGCGGTGCAGTGGGGTGACCGCAGAGCGTGGTCGGAAGACCCGCTGACCGCTGCCACATTGGGCCCGGGTAATGCGTTAGTGTTGAATCCGTCGAATATCAAAGTCGGGGATATTGAGGCGCTTAAAGAGGCGCGAAAGCTTACCGCCAGCGAACTGCAGAGCCTCAAAAGTAAAGTAGAGGATCAGGACCGCGCCTTCGACGAATTCAAGCGCAAGGATGGCTCCAGCACCGGTAGCAATGAGAGTCAGCTTGCCAGCCTCAAGCATGCATTGGACGAGCAGAAAAGCACTATTGATCGGCAGAAAAGCGAGATCGAGGGCTTAAAGCGCAGCCTGGATGATTTGAAGCGCAGTGTGGAGACGCTGAGCAGCAAGGTGAAATGATCAGTCGCGCTCAGTCAAACAACGCCAGTAGATCAGTATCGCCCACATCCACCCCAGCCTGGCTCAACAGCGTGGTCACCTGGCCACGATGATGTGTCTGGTGATTGAAAAAATGCACCAGCAGGCCGAAGAACGGTTTCTCAGCCGCTGCTCCGCGCATGGTGTGGTAGCGCAAACGCTGGTCCAGGTCGGTTTCCTGCAGGCTGTCGGCCCAATTGAGGATCAATTGATCCAGCCAGGCACGCTGGGCCGAGAGTTCGCGTATGTCTGCGAACGCCAACTGCCTCAGGTCGACGGGTGTGGCGATGGCGCTCAGGGGTAGCAGCGCGGAAAAGCCTGCCGGGTGCTCGGCAAAGCGCTTGAGCCAGACCGTATCGCCCAGCACCAGGTGATTCAAGGTGCCGAGGATCGAGCCGAAAAACGCTTGTCGGTTCGCAACCAACGCCGCATCTGTCAGCTTGCCGGCGGCTTCGTAGACCTTGCGATTCATCCATTGGTTGTAGTTGGCCATCAACCCAATGTGCTCAATGCGATTCACCGATGCGTCCTCTCGAATGGCGGGGTGGCGCCATCATAAAGCTTGCCCGCCCGGCGGTCATGGTGTTCCATCGGGGGCGGACTAAGGTTGATTTAACACCACTATGCGCCCTGGAGGGCGACACCATGAATACCAGCGATCTACTGGAACAACTGTTGCGCGGCGCAGGGCAGGGCGGTGCTTCTTCGGGCGGCGGGTTGGGCGGTCTGCTTGGCGGGCTGCTCAAAGGCACCAGCGCCGGCAATGCTTCGGCCGGCGGCGGCCTGGGCGGAATATTGGGTGGGCTGGGAGGCATGCTGGGCGGTGGCGCGGCAACGCGCTCGACGCAAGGGCGCGCCGGTGGTATGAACTATGCCGCGTTGGCTTCTCTGGGGATGATGGCCTACAAGGCGTATCAGGCCTGGCAGAGCCAACAGGCGAGCCAGCCGCAGCAGGCCTTTCAGACGGCCGATCAGCTGTCGGGCGCGCAAATCGAAGCGCACAGCCACGCCGTATTGCGCGCACTGATCGCTGCCGCCAAGGCCGATGGCCGGTTCGATGCGAACGAGCAGCAGTTGATCTCCGATGAGCTGGGCAAGCATACCGACGACCCGCAATTGCAGCAGTGGCTCGACGCTGAAGTCGCCAAGCCTCTGGATGCGGCAGATTTCGCCGAGTTCGCCAGCGACCCGGCGTTGGCGGCCGAGGTGTATCTGGCCAGCGTCATGTTGGTGGATGACCAGCAGGACGCGGAGCGCAATTACCTGGACGATTTAGCCGCCCAGTTGCAAATCGATGCGCAGTTGCAAGTGCAGCTGGAGCACCAGACCAAGGCCTGAAACCTCACCGTCGCGCCCCGGCCTGTTAAATACCCTGCGCCGCGAGAATGGCCAGATAAATCAATACCAGGCCACAGGCGCCATAGCTGATGCGTTGCCAAGTTGGCGAAGCATTCTTGCGCAGCACGTTGACCAGCGCGGCAGTCAGAAAGCATGACAGCACCGACGCCAGCATGAAGCCGGCAAAAAACATCAGCGTTTGCCCATGGCTCGGGGTGGTGCCGACGATGCCCGACAACGCGCTGCCCAGGGCGCCCCAGTAGACGATGTTCTTCGGATTGGCCAGTGAGATCGCCGTGCCCACCGCCAGGGCGTTTTTCCCGGAGCTGGTGGGTGCACTTTCGACTTGCGGTAGCTGCCACGCATCCACCAGGCTGCGGATGCCCAGCCAGGCCAGGTAGAGCGCGCAGACCACCGTCAGCGGCACGCGCACCGCGTCATGCTGGATCAGCAGCGCGATGCCAGTCAGCCCGATCACCGCCCAGACCGCATCGCCCACCAACGAGCCAATCTGCACCAACAGGGCCGGTGTGAAACCGTAGAGCAAGCCTCGGCGCAGGGTTTCAGCGAGCACCGCGCCGGGAGACAGGCAAAACACAAAACCGAAAACCAGCGCATAGAAAAAGATCGTCAGCATGCCCGCGTCCTTCCGAGAAAGTGCGCGAGCATACGTCAGTGTCGGGATGAATGAACACCGCCTGCCTTCACAAACTCAGGCGCAAAGCGAGCGCGGCGAGGGTGATCAACAGCACCGGCACGGTCAGCACAATCCCGACCTTGAAGTAGTAGCCCCAAGTGATGGTGATGCCTTTGCGCGCCAGAATATGTAGCCACAGCAAGGTCGCCAGGCTGCCGATGGGGGTGATTTTCGGGCCCAGGTCGCTGCCGATCACGTTGGCATAGATCATCGCGTCCTTGACCACGCCCACGGCATGGCTCGACTCGATGGAAAGCGCGCCGATCAACACCGTTGGCAGGTTGTTCATCGCCGAGGACAACAGCGCGGTGAGCACGCCGGTGCCCATGGCCGCGCCCCACACACCGTAGCTGGCGAAGGTGTCGAGCCAGGTGGCCAGGTAGTCGGTCAGGCCGGCGTTACGCAAGCCATAGACCACCAGGTACATCCCCAGGGAAAAGATCACGATCTGCCACGGCGCGTCTTTCAGCACTTTGCGTGTGGAGATCGTGTGGCCCTTGGCGGCAATCACCAGCAACAGCACGGCGCATACTGCGGAAATTGCACTGATGGGAATGCCCAGCGGTTCCAGTGCGAAGCAGCCCACCAGCAAAATACCCAGCACCCACCAGCCGGCGCGAAAGGTCGCACGGTCGTGTATGGCACTGGCGGGTTGTTCCAGGTCGGCGGGGTCGTATGACTGCGGAATATCGCGACGGAAAAACCATAGCAGCACCGCCAGGGTCGCGGCGACGCTGACCAGGTTCACCGGCACCATCACGGCGGCGTATTCATTGAAGCCGATCTTGAAATAGTCCGCCGAGACGATATTCACCAGGTTCGACACCACCAGCGGCAGGCTTGCGGTGTCGGCGATAAAGCCCGCGCCCATGACGAATGCCAGCGTCGCCGCCGGCGAAAAACGCAGGGCCAGCAGCATCGACATCACAATCGGGGTGAGGATCAACGCCGCGCCGTCATTGGCGAACAACGCCGACACCAGTGCGCCCAGCAGCACCATATAGGCAAACAATCGCCGGCCCCGGCCACGCCCCCAGCGCGCCACATGCAGCGCGGTCCAGGCAAAGAACCCGGCTTCATCCAGCAACAGGCTGATGATGATCAACGCGACAAAGGTGCCGGTGGCATTCCAGATGATGTGCCACACCACCGGAATATCCGCCAGGCTGATCACCCCGCAGGCCAGGGCCAGGATCGCGCCCAGGGAGGCGCTCCAGCCGACGCCCAGGCCTCTGGGCTGCCAGATGACCAGCACGATAGTGATGATGAAAATAGCAATTGCGACAAGCATGAATAAACGCTCCGATGGCTCAGCAAGTGCTGGCCTGTTGTGATCTGTCGCCCATTGCATCCAGACGCCGCGCGTCGTTTTGCAACCCTGGCGGGCTGTCATCCAAGGCATGGATCAGTTCGCCCACGTAAAGTTCGCCTTTGCGCAGGATCAATCGCATCAACTGTGCTCGGGTGGTGTTGGCCAGGCATTTAAACAGGGTAGGGGCCGACCTATCCATGGCGTTTGCCTGTCTGCGATTTCGCACAGGAGGATAAGCCTCAATGTAAGCCAAATCCTGATTTCGTTTGACGTGGATCAACTGCCTCCTAATCAGCCACAAGTGATTGAAATTAAACTGAAACACGAATGTCCTAAAGTGCCGCCCATTGCTGATGAAGGAAGAGACCGCGTGACCCGAGCCACTCGTAACCTGCGCAAGACCCTGGATTCCGTCGCGGAAAATAACGAAACCGCTGCGTTCGACCTGATGCGTGCCGTCGAAAAACTCGGCGATGAGGTGCTGCGCCAGCGCCTGCTCAACACCATTCACCGGTTGAACCAGGACGCCTACGAACTACGCGAAGCGCGCGACTCGGTGGAGCTGGTGTCGGTAAAGCTCGCCTGAGCAAGATCGTTCAAGACAAGTGCCTGGGCGCGCTGGCATGCTTGCCGACTGTCTGTCGATGAGCCTCATCCATGCCTACTGCCCTGCCTCATGACGCGTTCACGCGTGGCGCAATCGCTGTTATTCCGTTATCCCTGGCCTGTGCCCCCTGGGGCTTGCTCGCCGGCTCAATGGCAATCGATGCGCAGTTCACCCCGCTGCAAGCCCAAGGGTTGTCCGCCATCGTGTTCGCCGGCGCCGCTCAGTTGGTGGCGATCGGCATGGTCAAAAGCGGCGCGAGCCTGATCTCCATCGTGCTGACCACCTTGCTGCTGACCTCCCAGCACTTGCTCTATGGCATGCACATGCGCCCGACGCTGTCCTCGCTCAACACCCGCTGGCGCATGAGCCTGGGCTTTCTGTTGACCGACGAGTTCTTTGCCCTGGTCAACCACTATGACCGCCAGACCTTCAATCGCTGGTATGCCCTGGGTGTCGGCCTGACGTTCTATATCATCTGGAACCTGTTCACTTTGGCCGGCATCGTCCTGGGCAAAAGCATTCCCGGCCTGGACCAGTTGGGGCTGGAGTTTTCGATTGCCGCAACCTTTATCGCCCTGATCACGCCGGTAGTGCGCGACGTGCCGACGGTGGTCTGCGTTGCCGTCTCGCTGTTGTGCTCGGTGTGGCTGAGTTACCTGCACTGGGAATCGGCGGTGGTGGTCTCGGGGGTGTTGGGAATGAGCGCCGGGTTCGCCTGCAAGCGCCTGGGAGTCGGCCAGCGATGATCTACCTGATGATTGTGGCGATGGGGCTGGTGGTGTTTTTCAATCGCTACCTGTTTATCGAACCGCGCCTGCCGGTGCGACTGAACCGGGGGGCGCGTGAGTTCCTCGGGTTCGCCGTGCCGGGCATGCTCACCGCGATTTGCGGGCCGATTATTTTCATCAAAGACCACCAGCTCAACCTGAGCCCGAGCAACCCCTATTTGCTGGCTGGGATCTGCGCCGTGGCGCTGATGATTTGGACGCGCAGCGTGCTGATCACGGTGTTGTCGAGCATGGTGTTGTTCTATCTGTTGCGCTGGTGGTTGTGAGCCGCAGGCGAAAAAAAGCCCGCGGAGGGCGGGCAGAAGGAGGACTTCTTGAAAATGAGCCTGGCCACTATAAGCGGCCGGTTTTGCCTGCACAGTGAAACAAAATTCATGGGCGCGTCAGTTGGCGGCGGCGCAATGGTAGAGTCACGGTTTTTCCAGGGAAGCACGAGCATGCATAAAGCGGTGATAGGCGCATTGGTACTGGCAGCACTGGCCGGTTGCGCGGGTTCGAAGATGAAGGAGGCGCGCGCGGGCAGCCCTTACAAGACGATGGCCTCGGACAAGGCCACCCTGGTGGTCGCCCAATGCATCCAGTACGGCTGGCAGGACGAAAGCGTATTTGGCGTCGACGCCGGCGGCTTCAAGGAAGCCACCGAGGCCGGGGGTTTCACGGTGTACACCACCGGCGGAGACTATTTTGTGGATGTGCTGAGCACGGGCGCAGGTTCTACCGTCAAGTATTACGCCGCAGAAGACACGATGCCCGCCAAACGCCGTTTGGCCGCACTCGCCACTTGTCTTTAATACTTTGCCTTGGTCATATTTGGCCTATTATTCACCCGCTCGCCCGACGTAATGGCTCTTTACCGGTACACGGATGTCGAGGCTTAAACGTCGGGCGGGCACCTCCTTCCGGGGCCACTGTTCAGCGTGGCATGAAGCCTAACTGCCAGCGTCGCGGAATCGCCAGGGTCGCCAGGCCCAATGATCCCGCCAACGCGCCGCTGACCCACAGGGCGCTCAGGCCGATCTGCTGCTCCAGCAGCGCGCCGATCACGGCGCCGATAAACATTCCCGCCCAAGGTATCAGCTGCATGCGCCAACCATTGCGGCGCTCGCCCAACAACCAGCGGCCCAGCCCGCGACCGAAACGCGACAGCGCCCCCGTGACATAGGTGAGCCCTACCGGCACCCCGTTCACTTGCTCGACGGCCGCGTTGAGCATGCCCATGGCGATAATCGCCGCTAACAGGGCGGGCAAGGTCTCGGCCCATGGCAGCAGCGCCGCACCGCAGAGCAGCGCGGCGATGCCCAGCAACAAGGGCAGCGCGCGACGCTTGCTTACGCGGCTGACAACCACGCCCAAGGCATTGCCGACGATGAAGGTGGCAACCAGCAACAGCAACCGCCCGGTAAGGCCAAGGTCACCCGCACTGATCGCAACCGCCAGGCGCGTGGTGTTGCCGCTCATGAACGAGACAAAATCGCCGCTGGCCATGAAACCAATGGCATCGGTCATGCCTGCCAGTACCGACAAACCGGCCACCAGCATTAAGCCCACACGCCCACGCCAACGCTGTCGATGGGCGAGCGCGGCGTTGGTGTAAGGCTTGGCGGGCGAAGGCAGCATAGGGCTTTCCAGTGAAGTTATTCGGCCACTACCCTAGGGCGCTTTGCGTGCGCGCGCAATCACCTCACACCGGCTCCAGGCGCCAGCCCGTGCTATGCCAGCTCAAGTAATGGCTGGGCTCGGTCGCCTGTAGGAAGGCTTCATCGTGGGACACCACCAGCAATGCCCCGGTAAAACCTTTCAAGGCCTGTTCAAACGCAATCACCGTCTCCAGGTCGAGGTGGTTGGTCGGCTCATCCAGCAGCAACAGTTGCGCCGGCACGCCGCGCCACAAAGCGATCGCCATCGCCGCTTTCAACCGCTCGCCACCGCTGAGTTGGCCTGCCGGCTGGGTCACCCGCGAGGCATCCAGTTGCAGCAAGGCCAGGCGCGTGCGCAGTTCGGCTTCGACCAGCGGCGTGTCGAGCAGGTTGAGCTGTTCGACGACAGTGCGCTGGTCATCCAGCAGCGTCAGGTGCTGATCGATATACGCGCAGGGCAGCGCCACCGTGCACGTCCCACTGGGCGCTTGCCATTGCCCGGCAAGCAGCTTGAGCAGGGTGGATTTGCCGCAACCGTTCGGCCCGCGCACAGCCACCCGCATGGGGCCGATCAGGTCAAGCGTCAGAAAGGTGGAAGGTGCCTGCGGATCCAGCCAGGGCAACTGTGCCTGTTGCAGGCTCAGAACCTGGCGGCCGTTGGGCACCGCCGCACCCGGCAAGGCCAACAAGGTCGGCGTCTCATCCACCACGCGCTCGTAAGCTTGGCGCACCTGCGCATTGAGGGTGTCTTTTTGATCATGATGGGCGCTGCCCAGAGTGCTGACGATTTGCGTGGCCGCGCTTTTCCATCGTGCCTTGGTAAACCGGTCGACGTTGGCGGTCGCTGCATATTGGCGTGCACGCGCCGCATTGCGCTGCAGGTTGTCATGATCTTTTTGCAAGCGTCGACGTTCGCGGCTGCGCTGTTCGCGGGCGTGTTCCCACGCCGCGATAGCCGCCTGCCGTTGTGTGTCGCGTTGCTGAAGATAGGCATCGTAGTTGCCGCCATACACCTGCGCACCCAGGGGCGACAGTTCGATGATCCGGCCCATGGCGTTGAGCAATTGGCGATCATGGCTGACCACCACCAGGCCACCGCGCCATTGCGACAATTGCTGCAGCAGCCAAACGCGCCCGAGGCTGTCGAGGTGGTTGCTGGGTTCGTCGAGGATCAGTAACGGCGGCGCCGCCAACAACGCGCCGATCAGCGCCACCTTGGCCAATTGGCCACCGCTGAGCCGGTCGGCCCGGGAAGTCGCGCTGAGCGAGGGCATCCCCGCCGTATCCAGGGCCACTCGCAGGCGTTCGGCGAGGTCCCAGCGATCATCGATCCGTTCAAGATCACCGGCCACGCCTGTGCCCTGGGCCATGCGTGCAAGGGCGGCCAGGCACTGGGCGGTGCCGGTGATATCGGCGACGGTCGCACCCGGCCGCACCACCACGGTCTGGGGCACGTAAGCCACCTGGGCCGGCGCGTTCAGCGTACCGGAGGAGGGTTGCAGGATGCCGGCGATCAGTTTCGCGAGGATACTTTTACCGCGCCCGTTGCGGCCGACAATGCCGGTAGGCGTGTGGTCGATGGACAAGGTGAGGTCTTCCAGCAAGGTTTCGCCATTGGCGAACTGGAAAGACAGGTGTTGCAGGGAGACCAGTACGGGCAGCCGGTTGACGTGAGTCATCAGCACCTCCAGGAAAATGTCGAACAGGCCAACAAGCGCGCCAGGCGGGCTTGTTGCAGATACATTTTGGAAGGCTTAGTTGTTCACGTAGGCGATCGTCCCGCGATTCAGAAGGGAGGCAGAGGCTAACCCACCTTGGCTTGCCCGGGCAAGTCGGCGGCCAGTTGCTCAAGGAACATGGCCAGGGCAACTTCTTCGGCTTTCAGCCCCTTGCGCACCCGTGGCTTGGGCAGTTTCGACAACTCACCCAGGCTGAAATGCTCCAGCACCGCCGGGTGGATATAGCACTTGCGACACACCGCCGGCGTATTCCCCAACTGCCGGGCGACGTCCTTGACCATGGTCACCACGTGCCGTTTGGCATCGGACTCCGGTTGCCACGCCAACTCGCGCAACACCGCCAGCGCCATGGCCGTGCCGGCCCAGGTGCGATAGTCCTTGGCGGTGAAATCTTCGCCGGTCAGGCTATGCAGGTAAGCATTGACGTCCTGGGAGCTGACGGTATGGCGTTGACCGTCCTCGTCCAGATACTGGAACAGGTTCTGCCCCGGCAACTCCATGCACCGCTTGACCACGCTGGCCAGGCGCCGGTCCTTGACGCTGATCTGATGCTCCACGCCGCTTTTGCCGCGAAACTGGAATTTTATCTCGCTGCCCTTGATGTCCACATGGCGGTTGCGCAGGGTAGTCAGGCCGTAGGATTTATTGTCGCGAGCGTACTGAGTATTACCGACACGGATCAGCGTGGCGTCGAGCAACATCACCACCGTGGCCAGCACCTTTTCGCGGGTGAAGCCGGGTTCGGCGATCTGGGCTTCCAGCTGTTTGCGCAACTTGGGCAGGGCGCTGCCGAATGCCTGCAGCCGCGCGTACTTGTCGCTGTCGCGCACTTCGCGCCAACGCGTGTGGTAACGGTACTGCTTGCGGCCACGGGCGTCGCGGCCAGTGGCTTGCAGGTGCCCCTGCGGGTCGGCGCAGATCCACACATCGGTGTAGGCGGGCGGTACCGCCAGGGCATTCAGGCGCTTGATCTCATCGGCATCGGTGATGCGCTCGCCGTCGGGGCCGAAATACTGGAACTTACCGCGCATTTTTTTGCGGCGGATGCCGGGTTGGGTGTCGTCAACGTAATGCAGGTCGCGGGGCAGAGCGACGGGCGGCGAAGAGTCGGGCATGGTGCAGGTTCCTTGGCAATGGATCAGGCCGGTATGTCTGATTGACCGCGTCGCCCTGCGGTCGTGCCAAATGGTTTAGGCCAGCACCGCCACCGCCTTGATTTGCGCCCACAGCGCCTGGCCCGGCTGCACTTGTAGCTGATCCCGCGAGAACCGCGTGATGCGCGCCAGCAACGGCGTGCCACCGGCATCCAGGCGTACCAGTACATGGGCGCTGTTATCCGCGGCGACGTCCTGGATGACCGTCACCGGCAGGCGATTGAGGATGCTGCTGTGTTCCTGCGCCTGGTGGCTGAGGCTGACGTCCCGCGCCTGAATTTTTACCCGCAGCTGTTTGCCCACGGCCATCGGCCTGTGGGCCACGCGTATCTGCAGCGGGCAATCGGGCAATTGCAGGGTGAGCAACTGATAGTGATCGTCGTAGGCAATCACGCTGCCCGTGACCACCACACCGGCATCGTCGCCTCGTGCCAGGGGCAGATCGAGCCGCGCCAGGGTTTCGCCGATGGGCCCGCTGGCCAGGACCTTGCCGTCGCCGAGCAGGACAAGGTGGTCGGCCAGCCGCGCCACTTCGTCCTGGGCATGGCTGACGTACAGCACCGGGATATCCAGCTCGTCGTGCAGGCGTTCGAGATAGGGCAGGATTTCATTTTTGCGCTGGCTGTCGAGGGCCGCCAGGGGTTCATCCATCAGCAGCAATCGGGGGCTGGTGAGCAACGCGCGTGCGATGCCGACGCGCTGGCGCTCACCGCCGGACAGATGCTGCGGATTGCGCTCAAGCAGGTGCGCGATGCCCAGCAACTCAGTGGCGTGGGCCATCTCCACACGCCGCTGCAAACGCGGGATACGCTTGAGGCCGAACGCCAGGTTGGCCCGCACCGACAGATGAGGGAACAGGCTCGCCTCCTGGAAGACATAACCCAAGGCGCGTTTATGCGGCGCCACGAACCGCCCGTTACGGCTGTCTTGCCAGACTTCATCGTTGATCTGCACAAATCCGTCTTCGGCGCGCTCCAGGCCAGCGATACAGCGCAGGCAGGTGGTTTTGCCGGAGCCCGATGGGCCGTACAGGGCGGTCACGCCACGGCCGGGAAGTTGCAGCTCCACGTCCAGTGCGAAACCGGAGTATTTCAAGTGCAGACGTACTTCAATCATCGCGCTCAACTCCAGCCCATGTTGGTTTTACGGCTGGAGTAGAGCGCCAGCAGCACGAGGAATGCGAACACCACCATCGCGCCGGCCAGCCAATGGGCCTGGGCATATTCCATGGCTTCGACGTGGTCGTAGATCTGCACCGAAACCACCCGGGTCTTGTCCGGGATATTGCCGCCGATCATCAGCACCACGCCGAACTCGCCGACGGTGTGGGCGAAGCCGAGAATCGACGCCGTAATGAAGCCCGGGCGTGCCAGCGGCAGGATCACCGTGAAAAAAGTGTCCCAAGGACCGGCGCGCAAGGTCGCGGCCACTTCCAGCGGGCGCGTGCCGATGGCTGAGAAGGCGTTCTGCAGCGGTTGCACGACGAAGGGCATGGAGTAGATCACCGACCCTATCACCAGCCCGGCGAAGCTGAAAGTCAGGGTGCCCAGGCCGAGCCATTGGGTGAACTGGCCGAAGTAGCCATGGGGGCCCATGGACAACAGCAGGTAAAAACCGATGACCGTCGGCGGCAACACCAATGGCAACGCAACCACGGCCCCCACCGGGCCGCGCCACCAGGAACGAGTGCGCGACAGCCACAGGGCGATCGGCGTACCGATCACCAACAGGATCACAGTGGTCAGCGACGCCAGTTTGACCGTCAACCAGATCGCGGAAAAATCGGCGCTCGTCAGCAGCATTTACAGCGCGTAACCGTAGGACTTGATCACCGCAGCGGCCTTCGGCCCTTTCAGGTAGTCAACCAGTGCCTTGGCGGCAGCACTGTCCTTGCCTTTATTGAGGATTACGGCGTCTTGTTTGATCGGGTCATGCAAGGACGACGGCACGATCCACGCCGAGCCGCTGGACACTTTGCCGTCCTTATAGATCTGCGACAACGCCACAAAGCCCAACTCGGCGTTACCCGTGGAGACGAATTGATAGGCCTGGGTGATGTTCTGGCCTTCGACGAGCTTGTCCTTGACCTTGTCGGTCAAGCCTTCCCTGGCCAGCACCTGGGTGGCTGCCAGGCCGTAGGGCGCGGCTTTCGGGTTGGCAATGGACAGGTGCTTGAATGCATTCTGTTTGAGCACGTCGCCATTGGCATCCACGTAGCCTTCTTTGGCCGACCACAGGGCCAAGGTGCCGACCGCGTAGGTAAAGCGCGAACCCTTGACGGTATCGCCTTCGGCCTCGAGTTTTTGTGGGGTGGTGTCGTCGGCACTGAGGAACACTTCGAACGGCGCGCCGTTCTTGATCTGGGTATAGAACTGCCCGGTCGCCCCGTAGGCCGCGATCAGCGTGTGACCGGTGTCTTTTTCGAAGTCGGCGGCAATGGCCTGGATCGGCGCGGTAAAGTTCGCGGCCACGGCGACTTGCACCTCATCGGCATGCGCCGAACCCAAGGCAAAGACGGCAAGCAGGGGGGCCAGGCGTGAGGCGCGGATCAACATTAAACAACTCCTTGAGGATGTACGGCTGGGTATCGCTATGTAGGAGAATATATAGCGGTTGCCTGCTGCCGGTACAGTGCCGCGTTGTTCCAAGCGCTAACGCTGCCGTTGCAGTTTGGCCAAGGTCTGCGCTGCCAGATGGCGGGTCAGGTCATAAGTTGAGTGTTCATTACACAGGCGCAAGGCCTGGCCTGCCCACAGGTTGCTGAAGCCGGCTTCGTCCTTGGCCTTAAGCGGCATCAACGCGCCACCGGCCCGTGGAAACGCCGGCGCAGCGGGGTTGATCGCGCCCAACTCACGCATCACCCGATTGACAATGCCCCGCGCCGGACGCCCGGTGAACAGATTGGTGAGGGCTGTTTCGCTGGCCTGGGCATGTCGCAACGCATGGTGATGGGCAGCGCTGACGCTGGCTTCAGGGGTGAACAGATACGCGGTGCCGACCTGCACCGCCGAGGCACCCAAGGCAAAGGCCGCGACCATTGCGCGCGAATCGGCGATACCACCAGCCGCGATCACCGGCACGCTGACGGCGTCGACGATTTGCGGCAGCAGCGCCATCAAGCCGATCTGGCTGTTGAGGTCGTCGCTGAGAAACATCCCCCGGTGCCCACCGGCTTCAATGCCCATTGCAATCACGGCGTCACAACCGTTTTCTTCCAGCCAGACCGCTTCCTCCACCGTTGTAGCCGATGACAACACCTTGGCACCGGTGGCTTTTACCCGGGCCAGCAAGGATTTTTCCGGCAGACCAAAGTGAAAACTGACGACTTCAGGGCGGAAGGTTTCAACCACTTCACATGCCGCTTCGTTGAAGGGCGCACGATTCGATACTGGCGTCGGCGCATCAAAATCGGCGCCCAGTTCGCGGTAGTAGGGCGCAAGCAATGCTTTCCAGCCGCGGTCGCGCGCTTCGTCCGCCTCGGGCGCCTGATGGCAGAAAAAGTTGACATTGAGCGGGCGGACGCCGGCTTGCCGAATGACGGTCAACGCCTCGCGCAGTTGCTCGATGCTCAGCGCCGCCGCAGGCATGGAACCCAGCGCACCGGCCTGACAAGCGGCGATCACCATGGCGGTGGTGGTCGCTCCCCCCATCGGGGCCTGGATGATGGGCAGGTCGATGCCCAGCAGATCGATAATGCGCGTGTCTGGCCAGGTGCTCATGGGGTGCGTCTCCAGCTTCAGTAAGCGTTGCGCTGTTTTAGCAGGCCCCCTGGCGCCCGGCCAGTCTGTTTTATTCACTGGACGGGGGCGATGCGTTGTGCAGCGGGTTAACGGGCGAAGCTTGCGGTCAAATCAGCCGGCGGTGCGAAAGGTCAGGTTGATGCGTTGCGGCCCCATGATCGGGTGAACGCCTTCTCGGACTGGCATCACCCCGTGGTAACGCAGGCGATCCACACCGCCCCAGACCACCACATCACCGTGGAACAGCGAAATCTTTTGCGCCTTGTCGCTGCGCCGGTGGCCACCGAACAGAAAAATCGCCGGCAGACCGAGGGACACCGAGACCACCGGTGCATCGTAACGCCGCTCGTTCTTGTCTTGGTGCAGGGACATTTTTGCGCCGGGCACATAGCGGTTGATCAGGCAGGCATCCGGTGAGAAATCGGCGAAGCCCGCCGCGTTTGCCGCCGATATCGCCAGTTCGCGCAACACGTCGGGCATTGGCGGCCAAGGCTGCTGGCTACGCGGATCGAGCGGGCTGTAGCGATAGCCGGACGTGTCGGTGGTCCAGCCCAGCTCGCCGCAACTGCTCAGCGCGGCCGACATGGTAAAGCCGCCGGGCGTGACCATCTGCCGAAACGGCGATTGGGCCAGGATACGCCGCAACTCTGGCAGTAAACGCTCAACCCAAGGCAGGGCGTAGCCTCCCAGAACATAAGACTCTTCGCCGATCTTCTCGCGCCTTGCGGGCTGTTGCAGGGCGTCGTCGGCAAACAGGTCAGCAGGAGGGCCCGGCATGGCTTACAGCGCCTTGCTCACGTTGATGTCAGTAATTTCGTCGCTCGCATCGTGGATTTTCGCCAGGGCTTGCTTGGCTTCCTCAACGCTATTGCTGGTCAACTGGGCAAATTCGAAGCGACGTTCGCCGTTGAGCTTGTACTTGATGACGTATTTGGTCGTGGTGGTCACAGCTTTTTTCCTTGCGGTGTTCGGGGTCAGCTCAGCTTGGTGCCGGTGCGACGAACGATGCGAATCTTGTGGGATAACGCGGGCTTGCGGGTAACGCTGATGGCGCGGCGTGTGACCACATCAAGGGTAATGTTCCAGAAACCAGTGCTGGGTGCGGTGATTTTTGCCGGGAATGTGTCGAATGCCCCACCGTGGTAGGTATGGCGGCCGCCGTTCTTGAAGCTGCGAAAATTCGCGTCGCTCATGAGACGAATATTACAGGTCTGCGAGCATTCGATGACGACAATGTCTCCCTCGTTGAGGTGCTCACGCTGATGGATAAATTTCATGGGGTGTCTCCAGAAGGGCTTTTTCTGAAAAATCAGAACGATACGTAGGATAAGATGGAGTTTATCAGCCCCAGCGCGTTTATTATCGGGTCGTCGTCGACGACTTCGACAATTTAAAACAGTTATTTACCGAGTTTTCAGAGATAAATCCTACATCGGCGGGAGAAATCTCCTGCGCCCGCTGTCGTAGGGTCTTTATCGGAGGTTTTAGTATGAAGTGGAGTGTGTTGGTGCTGGCCTTGGCGATAGGTGGCTGTGCTTCGGTTGCAGATATCAAGCAGACCCCACCTACGTTGGTGGTCATTTCCGGGAAAAAACCGCAGGAATATGCTGCGTGCGTAGTGCGCAAATTGGAGGCGACACGTCGTCCACCGCAGATCGAGCGCCATAAAGAGGGTTTTCAAGTGATCGTGCCGCAGAAGTTCTCGGCCGATCCATCGGCGATCTTCGAAATCGAGGATCGCTCCAGCGGTAGCAGCATCAAACTTTATGAAAGCATGTCCAACGTGCCGATTCGGCCGGGCGATGTGAAGAAAGCCGGGGAAAATTGCATTTCCGGTTAAGCCAAGGCGAATCCCACGCACTGACCCGATAAAAGCCCCACCCTGTAGGCACGAGCACCTTCGCTCCTACAGGGTGGGGCTTTTTTTTGGCTGTTTCGGGGTGTTGTGACGCTGGGTTAATTCCCATACTATCTGCATGGTTATGCTTTTTATGCCTAAGCTTATAACCATAAAGATGGAGCTGTGATGAAGTCTCTGGAACGAGCACTGGTGGGAAGCGCGTTATGGCTGCTGTTGGGTAATGCCTTCGCGCTCGACGGCAACACAATTTATACCGAGGGCGGCTCTCAGCCAGGCGCGATGCCCTGTGTGGCGTGTCATGGCGCCGATGGGCTGGGGCTTGCGGCGGCAGGTTTCCCCAGGTTGGCGGGGTTGCCCGCACAATACGTGCGCAGGCAATTGTCGGACTTTGCCAGTGGGGCGCGAAGTAATCCGGTGATGCAGCCGTTGGCAAAGGCGCTCACCGACGCCGAAATCGCCGCGCTAAGCGAGGCTGTGGCCGCGATGCCAGCCCCTTTAACCGCCAGGATGCCCCGCAGCGAAATGCCTGCCAACCCGATACAGAAACTGGCCCTGCAAGGAGCGTGGGAGCGGCAGATTCCCGCGTGCGTCAGTTGTCATGGCCCTTCCGGTGTCGGTGTGGGGGACGCATTCCCGCCGTTGGCCGGCCAGCCGGCGGCGTACCTGGCCGCGCAATTGGGCGCCTGGCAGAACGGCACACGGCGCGACGATCCCAGTGACCTGATGGGGCACATCGCCAAATCCCTGACCCCGGATGAGGTGCAGGGCGTGGCCCAGTACTTCGCCTCATTACCGCTGGAGGCCAAGCCATGAAGGCGCTCATGTTGATGGGGATGTTGATGGCAGTGCCCGCCTATGCCACGCCGATCGCCATGGAAGACCAATCCCAATTGCAGGCCGCTGCGCACCCCAATGCCCCTGCCTTTCAACCCCCTCAGGAAAGCGAACTGCCGGACAATGCCTACGGCAAGCTGGTCAGGCAGGGGTATGGTTTGTTCGTCGACACCAAGCGCCTGGCACCACAGTTTGTAGGCAACGGGCTCAACTGCAGCAACTGCCATCTGGATCAAGGCCGCATGGCCAACTCGGCGCCATTGTGGGGTGCGTACCCGATGTACCCGGCTTATCGCAAGAAGAATGACAAGGTCAATACCTTTGCCGAACGCTTGCAGGGCTGCTTCCAGTTCAGCATGAACGGCGGTACTCCGCCGGCGGCGGACAGTCCCGAAATCACCGCGCTGTCGGTGTATGCCTACTGGCTCTCCAGCAAAGCGCCCTTGGGGGTTGAATTACCCGGGCGCGGCTATCCCGAGGTGGCGCAACCGGCTAAAGGCTACGACCTGGCCCAGGGCGCGCAGGTGTACAACGGGCAATGCGCGGTGTGCCATGGCGTTGAAGGGCAGGGGCAGAAGGTGGGCGAGGGTTATGTCATGCCGCCGTTGTGGGGTAAGGATTCCTACAATTGGGGCGCCGGAATGCACCGGATCAACACGGCAGCGTCCTTCATCAAGCACAACATGCCGCTGGGCAAGATCGGCAGCTTGAGCGATCAGCAGGCATGGGATGTCGCGGCGTACATCAACAGCCACGAGCGGCCCCAGGATCCGAGGCTGGTCGAGGGATCGATAGAGAAGACCCGCATCAAGTTTCACGCCAATGATGGCGTCAATCTCTATGGCCAGACGGTAGATGGCGTGTTGATCGGGCAAGGCATCCGGTAAACTGTCGGTCACCGCCTACAAAAATGCCGCTCAAACCCTGGGTCTGAGCGGCATGCCCTGCCTGGAACGCCCATTATGAAGCGAGAACACGTTAAAGCCCGCCATGCTGAAGGTCAGATCACGGCGACCCACGTCATCCAGAACCCCGCCGACCTGGGCGAGTGGATCGTCTTTTTCAAGAAGAGTGACGGCCGCAGTTACTTCCTGGTGGATGATCAGGATGAGGTCGAGTCATTTCCGCGCCTGGATGACTTGATTGAAATCCTGCGCAGCCTGGGGATCAAGTTCGCCGAAGTTCATCTGTAGTGCTACGGCTTACTTGCACACCACCACTACGCTGCGGCTTTTGAAATTGCCTACGTCCTTGCCCAGAGTCTGTTCACTTTCCTTGAGTGACGGGGTGCCGTCTGTGCCGACGATACGGTATCCAGTCCCCGCGCACGAGGCGTCAGCTTTCTCATAGCAACTGGCCCACGAGTTGGCTTCGCCCGAGCAGTCAATGGTCAGGCCTTGTTCACCATTTTTCAGGTAGGTGTCCGACGTGGTGGTGCAGCCAGCCAGCGCCAATACCGCAGTGAGTGCCAGGATCTTGTTCATAGAGAGTCGTCTTCGAAGGTGTTGAGGGGAGCGCTGACACTATTGTGGGGCGTTGGCGGAAGATTATAGCGAACTGCCATCTAGGTACAGCCAAACACAAAAAAGCCCCGCTTGGCGGGGCTTTTGATGCAAGGCAACGTGGATTATTTGCCTTTTGGCCGCTTGCTCGACGCATGACCTGCTTCATCCACAAACACTTCGGCTACCGCAATCGCCATGGCTTCGGTCTCGAAAACGCCTGCGACGCTGTCGCCATGGAAGTTGATCAGGTGCCAGCCGTCCGTACGTTGGGTGATCAGGTAGCCGTTTACGCCTTTTGGTTCTGACATCTAATTAGCAATCTCGTAAGCTGATTCAAGGGTGCAATGATAGCCGCAAATACTCCGGGTTTGCCCAAGTAATTCAAGCCCGGTGCCGGACGCCGAAAAGCGTGCTACAAAGGGTGCAGCCCTTGGAAACATCAACCCCCAAGCGCCGGTCAGTCTGCCTGTTGAAAGATCAGCGGAACTTACGCCGACATTTTTTCTCTATGATGACATCGCGGCGCCAGCAGGACCCATTGTAAGGTGACTGCGGCCTCATTAGACTGCGCCGAATTCCGTACGCACAGCCCTTTGTAAGGACTCATATGATCAAGAAATGCTTGTTCCCAGCAGCCGGTTACGGCACTCGCTTCCTGCCAGCGACCAAAGCCATGCCCAAAGAGATGCTGCCGGTGGTGAACAAGCCACTGATTCAGTACGGCGTCGAAGAGGCACTGGATGCCGGCTTGAATGAAATCTCCATCGTGACCGGCCGTGGCAAGCGCGCGCTGGAAGACCACTTCGACATCAGCTATGAGCTGGAAAACCAGATCAAGGGCACCGACAAGGAAAAATACCTGGTCGGTATCCGCAAGCTGCTCGACGAATGCTCGTTCTCCTACACCCGTCAGACCCAGATGAAAGGCCTCGGCCACGCCATCCTCACCGGTCGTCCGCTGATCGGTGACGAACCGTTCGCCGTGGTACTGGCCGATGACCTGTGCGTGAACCTGGAAGGCGACGGTGTGCTGACCCAAATGGTCAAGCTCTACCAGAAATACCGCTGCACCATCGTCGCGGTGATGGAAGTCAACCCGACAGAAACCAACAAGTACGGCGTGATCGCCGGTGACGACATTGGTGATGGCCTGATCCGCGTGCGTGACATGGTCGAAAAACCTGCGCCGGAAGATGCACCGTCTAACCTGGCGATCATCGGCCGTTACATCCTGACCCCGGACATCTTCAAGCTGATCGAAGAAACCGAGCCAGGCAAAGGCGGCGAGATCCAGATCACCGACGCCCTGCTCAAGCAAGCCAAAGACGGTTGCGTGATTGCCTACAAGTTCAAAGGCCAGCGTTTCGACTGCGGCGGCGCTGAAGGCTACATCGAAGCTACCAACTTCTGCTACGAGCACTTCTACAAGACTGGCAAGGCTTACTGATTTTAGCGTTGCTCATCTGTTTCAAGTGAAAGCCACCTTCGGGTGGCTTTTTCGTTTTTCAGCCCCATGTAAGTCGGTATGCTGATGGCCTGCCGAGGAGAATGAAATGGCCTACGATTTTGACCTGTATGTAATTGGCGCCGGTTCCGGCGGTGTTCGCGCGGCGCGCTTTGCCGCCGGATTTGGCGCCAAGGTGGCCGTGGCGGAAAGCCGCTACCTGGGCGGTACCTGTGTGAATGTGGGTTGCGTGCCAAAGAAGCTGTTGGTGTACGGCGCGCACTTTGCCGAAGACTTCGAACAGGCCAGCGGTTTTGGCTGGTCGTTGGGTGAAGCGAACTTTGACTGGGCGACCCTGATCGCCAACAAAGACCGCGAGATCAACCGTCTCAACGGCATCTATCGCAATTTGCTGGTCAACAGCGGCGTGACCCTGCACGAAGGGCATGCGCGCCTGGTTGATTCCCATCAGGTGGAAATCAACGGCGAGCGCTTCACCGCCAAACATATCCTGATCGCCACGGGCGGCTGGCCGCAGATCCCTGAGATTCCAGGGCGTGAGCACGCCATCGGCTCGAACGAAGCGTTCTTCCTGAAAGAGCTGCCAAAGCGCGTACTGGTGGTGGGCGGTGGTTATATCGCCGTTGAGTTCGCAGGCATTTTCCATGGTCTGGGCGCACGGACCTCGTTGCTGTACCGCGGCGACCTGTTCCTGCGCGGGTTCGATGGCGCGGTGCGCAAGCATTTGCAGGAAGAGCTGACCAAGCGCGGCCTCGACCTGCAATTCAATGCCGATATCGAGCGCATCGACAAGCAAGCCGATGGCAGCCTCAAGGCCACCTTGAAAGACGGTCGCGTGCTGGAAGCTGATTGTGTGTTCTACGCCACCGGCCGCCGGCCGATGCTGGACAACCTGGGCCTGGAAAACACCGGTGTCACACTCGACGAGCGTGGCTTTGTCAGCGTAGATGATCTGTATCAGACCGCCGAGCCGTCGATCCTGGCCATTGGTGATGTGATCGGCCGCGTGCAATTGACGCCGGTGGCCCTGGCCGAAGGCATGGCGGTGGCGCGTCGCCTGTTCAAGCCCGAGCAATACCGCGCGGTGGATTACGCGATGATTCCAACGGCTGTGTTCAGCCTGCCGAACATCGGTACGGTGGGCCTCACGGAAGAAGAGGCGAAGAAGAACGGCCACAAGGTGCAGATCTTCGAAAGCCGTTTCCGGCCCATGAAGCTGACCCTGACGGACTGCCAGGAAAAGACCCTGATGAAGCTGGTGGTCGACGCCGACACCGACAAAGTGCTGGGCTGCCACATGGTCGGGCCCGATGCCGGCGAGATCGTGCAGGGCCTGGCGATCGCGCTCAAGGCTGGCGCGACCAAGCAGCATTTCGACGAGACCATTGGCGTGCATCCGACGGCGGCGGAAGAGTTCGTCACCATGCGCACGCCTGTGGAGAGCTGATCAGGACTCGGGCGTTGCCTCTGGCGTCGTTGCAACGACGGCGGCCAGGCGCAACGCTTCAATGCTGGCCTGGGCCTTGATCAGGTCCAGTTCCAGCGCCTTGTTGGCCTGTTGATGTTCGGTCAGCGCGTCCTTTCGTGACTGACTTTCCAGCAGCGCAACCCGCAGGCGCTCTTGAAGCAGCGTGCGCTCGCTGTCGACCTGGCTAATCCTCTCGTTCAATTCGAGCCGCAGCGCCTGGTCTTTGCGTACCTGCTCCTGCAGTGCGCTCAGCGCCTTGGCAGTCACCCGATGCTCGATCAACACGCGTTCATTGTCTCGATGCAACTGAGTGATTTCATCCTGACGCACCAGTGCACTCTGCTGGGTCTGGCGCAGTTCGGCCTGTACCTGCTGCAACTGGCCTTCATGGCGGCGCTGCTCCTGCTCACGCTGCTCCTTGACGGCGTTGCGGTAGTGCTCAAGCGCATCGCGGGCGTGGAGGTGCTTGTCTTCCAGGGAGCGAATCTGCTCGTCCTTGTCGTTGATCCTCAGTTCGTAATCGCTGCATGCCTGGCTTAGCCCGGCATTACGCGTTTGCTCGGCCTGCAGGCTGGTACTGGCGGTTTGCAGCGCAGCGCTTTCCTCGGCGAGGGCGGCGGCCTGGATATCGAACTGCTGTTGCAACTGGTGATGGGCCTCCTGCAGCGCTTCAAGCTGAGTGAGGAGGGCGCTTTTCTGCTGTTCGAACTGCGCCAGGGCGAGGTCAATGGGTTCCTGGGCTTTCTCCTTCAGGCGTTGTGCGAGGCGTGCCACCAACTCACCCAGCTCATCGTCGATAGGCGCTTCGGTGATGGTTTGCCGGGCTTCGCTTTCGTCCAGTTCCTTTAAATAGCGATGAATCGTGGTTTTCGAGCCGGTATTGCCCATCTCGATGCGTACAGCATCAATGCTGGGGTTTTCACCGCGGGCGAGGATTGCCAGGCGTGCCGTTTGAACTACTGCTTTGTTTATGCCGCCGCGTGCCATGGGGTCTCCGTCGATTTCGTACTGTGGTACATGATATGTATATACATACTGTATCACGGCTAAAAAACTCTTTAAATTCATTATTTAACAGATGGGATATTGGCGTATTATCCCGTGTCACACGCATTTTCAACGTCGATACAGGCGTTCGCAGTACGAATGGGCCCTGCCATGAATGATCTCGACCGCTACCTCAATGCCGCTACCCGCGATAACACCCGCCGTAGCTACCGCGCGGCCATCGAGCATTTCGAAGTCAGTTGGGGTGGGTTCCTGCCGGCCACCAGCGACAGCGTGGCGCGCTATCTGGTGGCGCATGCGGGCGTGCTGGCCGTCAACACCTTGAAGTTGCGGCTCTCGGCCTTGGCGCAATGGCATAACAGCCAGGGGTTTGCTGACCCGACCAAGGCGCCGGTGGTGCGCAAGGTGCTCAAGGGCATCCGCGCCGTGCACCCTGCGCAGGAGCGGCAAGCGCAGCCATTGCAGCTCACGCATCTGGAGCAGGTGGTTGCATCGCTTGAAAATGAGGCCAGGCAAGCCGCTGAAAACCAGGATCAGCCCGGGTTACTGCGTGCCAAGCGCGACACCGCGCTGATCCTGTTGGGGTTCTGGCGCGGCTTTCGCAGCGATGAGTTGTGTCGCTTGAGCATCGAGCATGTCCAGGCAGTGCCTGGGGCCGGCATCAGCCTGTACTTGCCGCGCAGCAAAAGTGACCGCGATAACCTCGGCAAGACCTACCACACCCCCGCGCTGTTGCGCTTGTGCCCGGTACAGGCTTATAGCGAATGGCTCAGTGCCTCGGCATTGGTACGTGGCCCGGTGTTTCGCGGGATCGATCGCTGGGGCAATCTGGGGGAGGAGGGGCTGCATCCCAACAGCGTGATCCCCTTATTGCGTCAAGCCCTGGAGCGCGCAGGCATCCCCGCCGAGCAGTACACCAGCCACTCCCTGCGACGTGGCTTCGCTACCTGGGCCCATCGCAGCGGCTGGGATTTGAAGTCATTGATGAGTTACGTCGGCTGGAGCGACATGAAATCGGCCATGCGCTATGTTGAAGCGACGCCCTTTCTCGGCATGACGCTGGCGACTCAACCGCTGCTGTGAGATTTCTTCTATTAATACAGCCGCCTGATAGGGAAAACCAATCGTCAGCATCAGGTTTGCCAATGAGCCATCGTCGGTCGGAGTGGGTAGGATTCACCTCATCAACTTCTTAACCCCTGACGGAGAGTCAACGATGCCTATCATCAACAGCCAAGTAAAACCGTTTAAAGCCACCGCTTTCAAAAACGGCAGCTTCGTCGATGTGACCGACGCTGACCTGAAAGGCAAGTGGTCCGTAGTGTTCTTCTACCCAGCCGACTTCACCTTCGTTTGCCCGACTGAACTGGAAGACCTGGCTGACAACTACGCCGAATTCCAGAAACTGGGCGTCGAAATCTACAGCGTGTCCACCGACACCCACTTTGCCCACGCTGCCTGGCACAATACCTCGCCAGCCATCGGCAAGATCCAGTACACCATGATCGGCGACCCAACCCTGACCATCTCCCGCAACTTCGACGTGCTGATCGAAGAAGCTGGCCTGGCAGACCGCGGTACCTTCGTGATCAACCCGGAAGGCCAGATCAAGATCGTTGAACTGAACGACGGCGGTGTTGGCCGTGACGCTTCCGAGCTGCTGCGCAAGATCAAGGCTGCTCAGTATGTCGCTGCCCACCCAGGCGAAGTGTGCCCAGCCAAGTGGAAAGAAGGCGAGGCCACTCTGGCTCCGTCCCTTGACCTGGTCGGCAAGATCTAAGTCTGTGAAGTCCCAAGGGCGGGTAACCGCACCTACCCAGTAAGCTGCAACCGCCCTCAAAAAACGCCCGGGCGAGATTCGTTCGGGCGTTTTTTTATACCAGAATTAAAGGAAATCGCCCGTATGTTGGACGCCAATCTTAAAGCTCAGTTGAAATCTTACCTGGAGCGGGTCACCCAGCCGATCGAGATCGTCGCCTCCCTCGACGACGGTGCGAAATCCCAGGAAATGCTCGCTCTTTTGCAGGACGTAGCCAGCCTCACTACGCTGATTACCCTGAACACCGATGGCAATGATGCGCGCAAGCCGTCGTTCTCCATCAACCGCCCGGGTGCCGATATCAGCCTGCGTTTCGCCGGCATCCCCATGGGCCATGAATTCACGTCCTTGGTGTTGGCCCTGTTGCAAGTCGGTGGCCACCCGTCGAAGGCCAGTGTCGAAGTGATCGAACAGATCCGTGCGCTGAAAGGCGAGTTCAGCTTCGAGACGTACTTCTCGCTGTCGTGCCAGAACTGCCCGGACGTGGTCCAGGCGCTGAACCTGATGGCCGTGCTTAATCCCAATATCCGCCACGTGGCCATCGACGGCGCGCTGTTCCAGGCCGAAGTCGATGAGCGTCAGATCATGGCAGTGCCCAGTGTCTACCTCAACGGTGTGAACTTCGGCCAGGGCCGTATGGGCCTGGAAGAAATCCTCGCCAAGCTCGACACCAGCGGTATCGAAAAAGCGGCCGAGAAAATCAGTGCCAAGGATGCTTTTGATGTACTGGTTGTCGGCGGTGGCCCGGCGGGCTCGTCGGCCGCGATCTACGCTGCACGCAAAGGCATCCGTACCGGCGTGGCCGCCGAGCGTTTTGGTGGCCAGGTGCTGGACACCATGTCCATCGAGAACTTTATCTCGGTCCAGGAAACCGAAGGCCCGAAGCTGGCCAGTGCCCTGGAAGCCCACGTGCGTCAGTACGACGTCGACATCATGAACCTGCAGCGTGCCAGCAGCCTGGTACCCGCGAAGAATGCCGGTGAGTTGCACGAAATTCGCTTCGAAAGCGGCGCAACGCTCAAGTCCAAGACTGTGATCCTGGCCACCGGTGCGCGCTGGCGTGAAATGGGTGTGCCGGGCGAGCAGGAATATAAGGCCAAGGGCGTGTGCTTCTGCCCGCACTGCGATGGCCCGCTGTTCAAGGGCAAGCGCGTGGCGGTGATCGGTGGCGGTAACTCCGGCGTCGAAGCGGCCATCGACCTGGCCGGCATTGTCAGCCACGTCACGTTGCTCGAGTTCGACAGCAAACTGCGTGCTGACGCTGTGTTGCAGCGCAAGCTGTACAGCCTGCCAAACGTCGATGTGATCACCAGCGCGCTGACCAGTGAAGTCAAGGGCGATGGCCAGAAAGTCACTGGTCTTGCCTACAAGGACCGCGACAGCGGCGAGTTCAAGACCATCGACCTGGAAGGCATTTTCGTGCAGATCGGTTTGCTGCCTAACACCGACTGGCTCAAAGGCACCGTGGAACTGACGCCTCGCGGCGAGATCATCGTCGATGCGCGTGGCGAGACCTCATTGCCGGGTGTATTCGCCGCCGGTGATGTGACGACCGTGCCGTATAAGCAGATCGTCATCGCGGTAGGTGAGGGCGCCAAGGCTTCCCTTAGCGCATTCGACCATCTGATCCGCACGTCCGCGCCGGCGTAAAAACAGCGCGCAAATAAAAAACCCCATGAGCGATCATGGGGTTTTTGTTTTACAGCGGTGCTGGCTGTATGATTTCAACCCAGTAGGCGTCCGGGTCCTTGATGAAGGCCAGGCTTTTCATGCGGCCATCGCTCAGGCGCTTCTGGAAATCGCAGCCCAGGGCCTCGAAGCGTTCGCATGCCGCGACGATATCCGGCACCGAGATGCAAATATGGCCAAAGCCACGCGGGTCGGTGTTGCCGTTGTGGTAAGCGAAGTCGGCGTCGTTTTCGGTGCCGTGGTTGTGGGTCAGTTCCAGAATGCCTGGGATCGACTTCATCCACTGGGTGCGCTCGGCAGCGTCAGCCGGGATCTGTGCCTTGTCCACCAGGGCCAGGAAATACAGGCTGAATTCGGCTTCCGGGAAATCGCGTTTTTCAACCAGGGAAAAACCCAGGACGCGGGTGTAGAAATCCAGCGACTTGGTGATGTCCTTGACCCGCAACATGGTGTGGTTGAACACGAAGTTCGTGGTGGCGGTGTCGGGTTGGGCAGTAACGCCGGGAAAGGTGTTCAGTTCGTGCAGGCTCATGGGCCCTCCAGAAAAAATGGGGCAAAGCGGTCCCTTGGCTTGCGGCAAGCATCCGTGCAGCCGAGCCATGATACGCAAGGCCTGCCGATCGCGCCAAATGAAAAAGCTCACGCGGCCCTTGCGAGGGGCGGGGCTCGGGTCGCAAACTTTGGTGCTGGAACCTTGGATGCTTTTGGCAATGATCGAGTTTCGTAAACCGTTATTGGCTACGTTGTGCTTAGTGTTGGGCAGCCCGTTCGTACTGGCGGCCGAGCCGGAAATTCATTGGCCCAGCGGCTGGCAGGTCGAGGAAGTTGAGCCTGATGGCAACGCAGCCGGGAGGACCCAGGCCGTGTCGCGACAGCGCGCGATCAAAAATGATGAAAATGGCAAGACCTTGATGGTGATGGAGTTGACCGGTACGCCGATCGAGGCTGGGCATAACGTCAATCTTCAAGGCGTTTTGCTGGAAATGCGTAAATCCATCCAGAAAGATTTTGCCCAGGGTGGTTATCAAAGCGTGTGCACCAAAATGCACCCCGCTACATTGAGCCGTCTTGAGGCGCTGGAAACTACCTGTGTGATTACCGAGAACGGTCGACATGTGCTGTCGCAAACACTAGTGGGGGCAGTGGATGCCGTTAAAGCCTACGTGTTTTCATATGCGGGCCAGGCGCAAGCGTACGAGGCCAGCAAAGATGAGGTCAGTTCGGTGCGTGATAGCCTCAAACTTTGAATGGTTCTAGGCGAACGAATGTGAACTTAAGTTAGTTTCGTTTGTGAACCTACAAACGAAAAGCCCCGCGTAAGCGGGGCTTTCTGTTAGTGCATGTTAATCAACCGCGAAGCCAAGAGTCTACAGTGGCTGCGCCGTGCTCTTCTTTCCAGGCTTTAAGGCCGCGGTGGTTGCCGCCTTTGGTCTCGATCAGCTCGCCGGTATGCGGGTTCTGGTAAACCTTGACCACACGTGCGCGGCGCTGTTTCGGCGCACGAACGGCCGCAGCAGCCGATTTGCCCGGGTTTGGATCAAGGATGGCGATCACATCGCGCAGGCTCTTGTCATAACTGCTCATCAGCTTTGTAAGCTTTTCTTCGAATTCGATTTCTTTCTTCAGCCCGGCGTCGTTCTTCAGCGATTCCAGCTGGGCGAGCTGCTCTTGAAGGGCTTTTTCTGCTGCGCGAAATTCGGCGAGTCTGGACAAAATCTGTACTCCAATAGTGTAGTTAGCTGATAGCTACTGCGAAGAAAGCCTTAAGCCAAGAGGATTAAGCTAACTCAACGAAAACACCTGCGTGAGTGTATCGCCGGCACGAAAAATTGTAGTGGTTAATCCACTTCGAGTAAATCATGTCTTTGTCCAAATAAGATTGTTTCATCTAAAGTCGATGGCTATTCAATGGCGGGTCAACGCCTTAATGAATTCATCGCAGGGCACCGGACGGCCGAACAGGTAACCTTGCAAAAGGTCCACGCCTTTTGCAATGAGGTAATCACACTGTTGCGCTGTTTCCACACCCTCAGCCACGATACCCAGGTCGAGCTTGGCGGACAGTTCTATGATGCTGTCGAGAATATGCCGGGAAAGCGCATCCGCTCCGATCATGGCGACGAAGCTTTGATCGATCTTCAAGTAATCCACATTGAAGTTGCGCAAGTAACCCAGGCTGGAGTGCCCGGTGCCGAAGTCGTCGATTGCGATCATTACGCCCAACTGGTGCAGAGCGTCGAACAAGCGGCGCGTGATGTCGGTGGGTTCGATCAGCTCACGCTCGGTCAATTCCAGGACCAGGGTGACCTGGCCGGGCGGGAAGGCTGCGAGGAATTCGCGACAATCGTCCACCAGGTCCAGGTCCAGGCAATGGCGTGCGGTGATGTTCACGCCGATATGGAAGCCCGGGCTGAAGTGCTCGGCATGCGGCGCCAATTGCGCGGCGGTCTGGCGCAGCAGGCTGCGGGTCATGGGCACGATCAGTCCGCAGTGCTCGGCCAGGGGGATAAACAGGTCTGGCCGCACCAGGCCCTCTTTAGGGTGTTTCCAGCGCATCAGCACTTCGCAGCCGGCCCATTGGCGAGTGTCGCCGCGCACCACCGGCTGGAAATAGGGAATGAACTCGTTGGCGCCCAAGGCCCGTTGCAACTCGTGGGTAGGTGCCGAAGAGCGCTTCTGCAGCCAATGGGCCAGGACGCCGGCCAGCACCCCAAAAAACACCACCAGACTGAACACCGCCGGGTAACGCGCCTGCATATAACGCCACACCTCACCCTCGGGCATGCCCACATCAACGCTGTAGGGATAGCGGTTGGAGGCCAAAAAGTGCTGGGCCACGGCAAACGTCGGTGACGCGCTGGTATGCACCTTGCCCCCGGCGTCCAGCCAATGGGGGCCGACCTTCAGCACCAGGAAGGCATAGCGGCTGATCAGGCGCAGGGCATTGGTGAGGTGATAGCCGTCAATCGAGGCGAACGCGGCTCGATCACCGTCGACCAACCGGTACACCAGCAGCGCGGTATCCGGCGTGACGGGATTACCGTTCATCAACCACAAACTGCCGTCAACGTAGTCATCTGGGTTGACCGGCGACTCATAACCGCTGCCAAACAACGAACTGCAATAAATGTTTCGCTGCCAGGACAAGGTGGTGGCGCGCACGAACGGCCGACGAGTGACCTGCTCACGCAGCGCCAGCTTCGCGGCCTTATCACACGGCAAGCCGGCCAGTGGTAACAGCGCTTGGGCGGCGGCGGCGGTGTTGTCGAGCATCAAGTCGAACTGACGCACGGCTTCCTGCGCCGTTTGCGCGGTGCTTTGCTCAAGCGTGCGCTCGGCCTGCCAATAAAGAATTACCACCCCAAGCAAAACGGGAAGCAGGCCGCAGACTGCGCTGAACACATAGCAGGCGACTCGGTTTCGTGGGCCTTGGGAGGTCAGGGGCATACAGGGGCAGCCATGCAGAAAAGGGGAGACTATGCCGATGATAGATGGCATTGCCACACGGTGCTCGGCAAAACGTAACAGCGCTTGATCGAGTTCAAACCGGGGCGGGATACAACTTTTGCGCCACTGCAATGAACGCAAGTGTCGCGGGTGATGACTGGCGACGGTCGAGCACAGCCAGACCAATCTGGCGCGGCACTTGAGGCGCCAATGGCCGCACCACATAACGCGGATCGATGACTGCCGGCAGCGATGCCTGCGCGACAATGCTCAGTCCGTCGCCACGGCTGACCGCTTCCAGCGTGCTGAGCAACTGCGCGCAGCGGTAACGCACCTTCGGCTGTAATCGGGCCTGGCTGAACAGGTGCGTGACCCATTCCGACGATCCGGCTTCAGTCAGGATAAACGGGTCGTCACATAACGTTTGCAGGGGCAGCGCGGCCTGGGCGGTTAACCGATGCCCGGCCGGTAACAGCGCTACCCATTGATCCTGCAACAGCGCCACGGTATCGAAGCGGTCCTGCTCCAAAACGACAAACCCGACATCCACCCGCCGCTCATCCAGCCAGTGTATGACCTGCCGGTCGGGGCCTTCGTCGATGTGTACCTCTATGCCTGGGTAAGCCTGCCGAAAGTGGCTGAGGATGTTGGGCAGCAAGCGGATTGAAGCAGTGGGCCCGAACGAGCCTATACGCAGCGTACCGCGCTTCATGCCACGTGCGTCGGCGGCTTCCTGCTGCAACGTGTTGGCCAGGCCCAGCATGGCACGGGCGCGCCCCAGCAATTGCACGCCGGTATCGCTCGGTTCAACCAGGGTCTGGTGACGTCGGAACAATTCCACACCCAACTCCTGCTCCAGTGCCTTGATCGCATGGGACACCGCCGACTGGCTGATACCCAGGCGGTGAGCGGCGCTGGTAAAGCCTTGCAGTTCAGCTACCAGGGAAAAGATTTCCAACTGGGTCAGGGTCATGAGGAAAGACTCATTTTACGATGATTGATCATTACTTGAAGAATAGGCTCTCCCTTATTCTTCGAGCAAATTTATGCGCCGCATTGCTGATGGTTTTACTTATCTCAAGCTTGCCGCTGTCAGCGTTATCTGGGGCGGAACCTTCGTTGCCGGGCGCTACCTGGCCGATCAGGTAGACCCGTTACTGGCGGCAAGCTTGCGCTTTGTGCTGGCCAGCGTGGCGTTGTCGTTGTACATGCTGTTCGCCCGGGTCCGATTGACCTGCCCGAGCCCACGGCAATGGGTGCAATTGGCGACGCTGGGTTTCTTCGGGATTTTTTTCTACAACCTGTGCTTTTTCTATGGGTTGCATTACGTCAATGCGTCGCGGGCTTCACTGATTGTCGCCTTGAACCCGGCCGTGATCGGCCTGGCGGGTTGGTGGTTGTTCAACGAGCGCCTGGAGCGCGCCAAGTGCGTGGGTATTGCGCTGTGCCTGGGCGGGGCGGCGGCTGTCATTATCAGTCGCAACCCGCTATTGCTGCAGGGCAATGTGGATGCCTGGCGTGGCGATCTGTTGATACTCGGCTGCGTCGTGGGGTGGGGCGTCTATTCATTGGGCTCGCGCCAGTTGAATCAAAGCCTGGGGCCGTTGCAAACCGTGACATGGTCAATTCTGCTGGGCACGGTGATGCTCCTGGCTGCGATCCTTGTCACCGGGCGCATGACCCTGGCGGGCCTGAGCGTGCTGCATGTGTCGCAATGGGCCAGCTTGGGGTACCTGGGCATAATGGGCTCGGCCCTGGCCTATATCGGCTATTACGATGGCATTCGGCGCATCGGCGCGACGCGTTCCGGTGTGTTCATTGCGCTCAACCCGCTGACCGCCGTCATTTGCGCGGCGTTGTTACTTGGCGAACACCTGACGCTGCCCATGCTGCTTGGCGGCGGTGTGATCCTGCTGGGCATTTACCTGTGTAACAAACCCCTTGCGCAAGGCAAGGCAATGGAGATTTGATAAGAGTACGGACAAACACGGTTACGCTGTGTAGAATCGATTTACGCATACAAGAATATGGACTTGCGCTCACGCAAGCCTCGCCGTCAGAGACTGATGACATGAAGCAACTCGGTTCGCCCCTCATCTTTGGTGACTTCCTCGCCCGCAGCGTGCGAGGCCTTTCCTGTGCGCCACCCGCTGACCTCATCCTTGCCCGCAAATAACCATATAGCTAGTAAATAACTAGTTGTTACCGCAAGCATGATGAGGCACCGAACATGACCGACCAATACGAAAACCCGATGGGCCTGATGGGCTTTGAGTTCATTGAATTCGCCTCGCCGACCCCGGGCATCCTGGAGCCGATCTTCGAGATCATGGGCTTCACCAAGGTAGCAACCCACCGTTCCAAGAACGTGCACCTGTTCCGCCAGGGCGAGATCAACCTGATCCTCAATAATGAGCCCAACAGCCTTGCCTCGTACTTCGCCGCCGAACATGGGCCGTCGGTGTGCGGCATGGCGTTTCGCGTGAAGAACTCGCAGGAAGCCTACAAGCGCGCCCTGGAACTCGGGGCCCAGCCGATTCATATCGACACCGGCCCGATGGAATTGAACCTGCCAGCGATCAAAGGCATCGGCGGGGCGCCGCTGTACCTGATCGACCGTTTTGGCGAAGGCAGCTCGATCTATGACATCGACTTCGTCTACCTCGAAGGCGTAGACCGTAACCCGCAGGGCGCCGGCCTGAAGGTCATTGATCACCTGACCCACAACGTCTACCGCGGCCGCATGGCTTACTGGGCCAACTTCTACGAGAAGCTGTTCAACTTCCGTGAAGCGCGCTACTTCGATATCAAGGGCGAATACACCGGCCTGACCTCCAAGGCCATGAGCGCGCCGGATGGCATGATCCGCATCCCGTTGAACGAAGAGTCCTCCAAGGGCGCCGGCCAGATCGAAGAGTTCCTGATGCAGTTCAACGGCGAGGGCATCCAGCACGTGGCGTTCCTCACGGACGACCTGGTCAAGACCTGGGACGCGCTGAAGAAGATCGGCATGCGTTTCATGACCGCGCCGCCGGACACCTACTACGAGATGCTCGAAGGCCGCCTGCCGAACCACGGCGAACCGGTGGACCAACTGCAGGCGCGCGGCATTTTGCTCGATGGCTCCTCGATCGAGGGCGACAAGCGCCTGCTGCTGCAGATCTTCTCGGAAACCCTGATGGGCCCGGTGTTCTTCGAATTCATTCAGCGTAAAGGCGACGATGGCTTCGGCGAGGGCAACTTCAAGGCGTTGTTCGAGTCCATTGAGCGTGATCAGGTGCGTCGCGGTGTGTTGACCGCTGACTAAGCAATAATCCCTGACACAACAGCGATCAAATGTGGGAGGGGGCTTGCCCCCGATGGCGGTGGCTCAGTCACATATGCGCTGACTGACACTGCCTTATCGGGGGCAAGCCCCCTCTTATCAAACAAAAAATAACTCATTGTTTTTGCTCTTAATTTCAAGCCGCTTTAACCAGCTGCATTCCTAACTTACGCGCCTTGCGCTCCAAGGCGCGCATCTGCCGGTCACGGCTTTTTTCTTCAAACTCCTCGATTCCTTTTTCAACGTACGGTTGACCTTTAGTCAGCATCGCGTAAATCAGCCGGGCCAGTTGATGCGCTGTCGCCTTGATTGCGCAGCAAGTATCCATTCGGGTTAGGCGCGCCCGATGGCTTGCTCCGATAAAGCTTTTATCATTGCGTGCGATAGAAGCGGCTTGCTTTAAAGCCTGTGCAGCTCGGTTAATCACTTTTAGAGATTTCCCGGGCAAGGGTTTTCCTCCCGAAATTCGCGTTGGCGGCGCGAGGCCCAGCCAGGAACAGAAGTGCTGTGAGGTCGGAAACCGCGACAAGTCCGATCCCAATTCGCTAGCCAAAACCAACGCCGTATCGATGCCGATAGTAGGAATTGCGGTTAAATCTACCCCCATCACCTTATTCAGCGCTCGATGCAGGGTCAATTGCTGCTCAGTGGAGCGGTGTGGGTTGCGCAGCGTTTTAGCTGGGAGCACGACCTCGTCTTGAAGAACAGGCAACCGTTCAAGTGCAAAGGCGATGGCTAGGTCGCATTCACCAATCTGTTTTTCAAGGAAGTCGTAAGCCGCCAGTTCCTGACTCAGTGCATGCAAATGCTCAGCTCGCCAGTTACCCCGCAAACTTCGGGCGACAGTGGCCTGGTCGGCTTTGACGCGCTTGTCTCTAAGCATGGCAAGTACTTCGGGGTCACGTTCTCCATCAACGATTGCCCGCAAAATACTCATGCCTGTCACCCCGGCAATGTTGCTGATGACTTGAGCCAGTTGGATGTTCATCTGGACCAAAGCCTTTTGCATCCGGTTGAGGGCCTTGGCTTGGTCGCGGACCTTATTGCCACGCTGACGGACCAGTGAGCGCAATGAACACACATCGTCCGAGGGCCGAAAAGCGCCTCGCAGCAGCCCGTGCGTCATGAGCTGAAGGATCCACTGACAATCCAGTACGTCGGACTTGCGACCGGTTATTTGCCGGGTCGCACGGGAATTCACGAGATAGACTTCAAACCCTCGTCTATCGAGTATTTCAAAGAGCGGGATCCAATAAACTCCAGTCGCCTCCATCGCCACCACCTTGACGCCCATGGATTCAAACCAATCGGCCATGGCATGCAAATCATCGGTGAAGGTTGAAAACCGCTTAACCGGATCATCGCATTTGGTCGGATCAACAGCGGCCAAATGCTCACTGCCGCCCACATCAACGGCAGCGCAGTCCGGATGGATAACCTCAAAACGCTTTTGGTTCTTGCGCGTCATGACAATTCCTCGCAGGATTGAACGACGCGGGCGGGGTACACGGTGGCGAGCGGATTCACTCTCTTATACGTGGTCACAGCTTTGCTGTGCCGACAATGACTCCACGCCGATACCGTGCAGGCCACTCTCCCACTCGGGTGCTGTCACACCAGTGTTGGCTACGGCCTTTGCCCCGCACGCGTTCTTCAACCTTACGATGAACCAGTTTGATGCGCGACAGCGCTACGTCGAAGACTTAGTGGGACCTCCCACATTTTTGACCGAGTCAGGCCTTGCGCTGACGCACCAAGTGCTTGAATCCCTCATACACCAGCACCATCACCGCCAGCCAGATCGGGATATAGGTCAGCCATTGCCCGCCCTTGATGCCTTCACCCAGCAGCAGCGCGACTGCCAGCAACAACACCGGCTCCACATAACTGAGCAGGCCGAACAGGCTGAAGGCCAGCAAACGGCTGGCGATGATATAGCTCACCAGCGCCGAGGCACTGATCACGCCCAGCATGGGAATCAACGCGTAGAGCTTGGGCTGTGCATCCAGTACCGCAAAGCCTTGTTCGCCGCTTTGCACGAACCACCAGGCCACCGGTAGCATCAACGCCATGTCCAGCCACAGGCCGCCCAGATGGTCGGTGGTCAGGTATTTACGCACCACGAAATACACGGGGTAACCGATGATCACTACGAGGGTCGCCCAGGAAAAACCGCCGGCCTGGTACAGCTCGTTGAGCACACCCAATGCGGCAAATACCACGGCGATCTGCTGCAAGCGCGACAACTGTTCGCCGTAGACCAGGCGTCCGGTCAACACCATGGTCAGCGGCAACAGGAAATACCCCACCGACACATCCAGGCTGCGGCCATTGAGCGGTGCCCACATGAACAGCCATAACTGCACGCCGAGCAACGCAGACGACACCAGCACGCCGCCGATCAAGCGCGGCTTGGCCGCCAGCAGATGCAGCAACTCCCACACCCGCCGCCATTCGCCGCTGACTACCATGAATACGGTCATGCAGGGCACGGTCAGCAACATGCGCCAGCCGAAAATTTCCAGGCCACTCAACGGTGTGAGCAGGGACGTGAAGTAATACATCACGGCGAACAACACCGAGGCCAATACCGATAACGCAACACCTTTAGACACGCTGTCCTCGCGAAAGCCGATTCAGATCCAATTCCAGCAGAGGATTATGGTGCCTTTAGCGTCAAAACGCTGCGCTGTTTTGGGGCGGGCTTGCGTAAATTTTCGTGTAATGCGCGGTTTGAACGCGTTTTCGTGGTCAGCGAGAACGCGTCATCGCGACTAACGCGTCACTCGGCCCGACACGAAATGCCCGACGTCATTGAAGCCCGGCGTGGACGAATGCCCCGGCGTTACCAATGAGTCGACGAACGCCTCATCCTGCGCCGTGATCTCTACCGCCAATGCCCCGGTGTACGCATCCCATTGCGCCTCGGTGCGCGGGCCGACAATCGCCGAACTCACTGCCGCGTTGTTCAGCACCCAGGCGATCGCGAACTCAACCATCCCCACGCCACGGCCCTGGGTGTATTGCTGGACCTGCTGGGCGATGCGCAGCGATTCGACGCGCCATTCGGTTTCCAGGATGCGTTTGTCCTGGCGTGCCGCGCGGCTGCCCGGTTCAGGTGTCAGGTCGGGGGCATACTTGCCGCTGAGCACGCCACGCGCCAACGGGCTGTAGGGCACCACGCCCAGTCCATAGGCGGCCGCGGCGGTGATTTGCTCGACCTCGGCCTGGCGATTGACGATGTTGTACAACGGCTGGCTGATGATGGGCCTGTCAACGCCCAGGCGCTCGGCCACGCGGATGACCTCGGCAATACGCCAGCCACGGTAGTTGGATAACCCCCAGTAGCGCACTTTGCCCTGGCGAATCAGGTCGCCGATCGCCGATACCGTGACTTCCAGCGGCGTGTCGTGGTCCTCGCGGTGCAGGTAGTAGATGTCCAGGTAATCGGTGTCCAAACGCGCCAGGCTCGCCTCCAGCGCGTTGAACAGGCGTTTGCGGCTCAGCCCATTGCGGTTGGGCACGCCATCCACCGGGCCGATCCCGACCTTCGACGCCACCACCCAGTCCTGGCGGTTGCGCGCGATGGCCTCGCCGACGATCTCCTCGGAGCGCCCGCCGGTGTAGATGTCGGCGGTGTCGATAAAGTTGATGCCTTGACTCCAGGCCTTATCGATGATGCGCAGCGAGTCTTCGGTGCTGGTCTGTTCGCCAAACATCATGGTGCCTAGTGTCAGTGCGCTGACCTTCAACCCGGACTGGCCCAATGTGCGGTAAATCATGCAAAGCTCCTCATGGCAGGCAAACGTGGCTCATGCAATACCAGACACCAACGCTCTGGAACAAGCCCTGTGCGTATTTCTTCACGCGCTCAGCAACGTCTGGCAGCGCACCTGTAGAAAACGCTGCAGCACTTTCACCCGTTCCGATACCTGCAGGCGATGCGCACTTTACACCTTCAAGGTGCGTGTCATGCGCAACGCCAACACACTGCCGGCCACGATCACCGCTGCCAGCAAGTACAGCGCCACATCCGTGGACCCCGTCGCATCCTTCACGAACCCGACGATGTAGGGGCTGAGAAACCCGGCCATCTGGCCCATAGAGTTGATCAACGCCAGTCCACCCGCCGCCGCGCCCGCGCTGAGCATGGCGGTGGGCACCGGCCAGAACATCGGCAGCCCGGTGAGGGCGCCCATGGTGGCGATGGTCAGGCCGAGAATGGCGATAGCCGGGGTGGTAGCGAAATTCACCGCGATCACCAGGCCAATTGCGCCCATCAGCATCGGCACCACCAAGTGCCACCGGCGTTCCTTGCGCAAGTCTGCGGAGCGCCCCACCAGCAACATGAAGACTGCGGCCAGCAGGTACGGGATCGCACTGAGCCAGCCGATCACCAGGTTATCGCTGAACCCCAGGTTCTTGATGATCGACGGCAGCCAGAAGTTGATCGCGTAGACGCCGCTCTGGATGCAGAAGTAGATCAGGCCGAATGCCCAGATCGCCGGGTTCTTGAACACCTCGGCCAGGGAGTCGGTGGTGGTCTTCGGTTTGTTCGCAAGATCGGTGGCCTGGTCGGCTTCCAGTACCGCGCGTTCGTGGGGTTTGAGCCACTTGGCGTGGGCGAAGCTGTCACTGAGCAGGAAGTAGGCGAGGGCGCCGAGGATCACGGTGGGAATGCCTTGCAACAGGAACATCCACTGCCAACCGGCGAGGCCGCCTTGACCTGCCGCAAAGTGGTTGAGAATCCAGCCGGAGAACGGGCTGCCAAGCAGGCCGGAGACCGGAATCGCGGACATGAATAGCGCCATGATCCGGCCTCGGCGAAACGTCGGAAACCACTGCGAGAGGTACAGCACCACACCGGGAAAGAACCCCGCCTCGGCGGCGCCGGTGAACAGGCGCAAGGTGTAGAAATGCGTCGGGGTGGTCACGAACAATAGGCAGGTGGACAAGGTGCCCCACACGATCATCATCAGCGCTATCCAGCGCCTTGGCCCGAACCGGGTCAGCGCCAGGTTGCTCGGCACGCCACACAGCACGTAGCCGATAAAGAAGATCCCGGCACCCAGGCCGTACACGGTTTCACTGAATTTCAACGCGTCGAGCATCTGCAACTTGGCAAAGCCAACGTTCACCCGGTCAAGGTAGTTGAACAGGTAGCAGATAAAAATGAAGGGGATCAGGCGCAGGGTAACGCGCTTGTAGATGGCGTTTTTATCGTCATCGGTGGCCAGTGCTGCGGCGGCGCTCTGTGACATGGCGAGTCTCTCTTTATTATGTTTTTTAGCGATGCGAGGGTAACGTTGATCGCCCAAACAGTCTCGGCGACGCGATGGGCAACTGTCTTTGTGCTTGCGCACAGCCATGCCCGCTTTGCGCTGTGCCGGTGACCAATTCGCTTTGGAAGGAAAATAGCCCCATGTTCGAGCTGGATCATGAGCTGGCACAGGATATCGTCGATCGCACCATGGCGATCCTGCCCTACAACGTCAACGTTATGGACAACCAGGGCCTGATCCTCGGCAGCGGCGAACCGGAACGCATCAACACCCGCCACGAAGGCGCCCAACTGGTGCTGGCGAACGGGCGCGTGGTGGAAATCGATGGGCAGACCGCCAAGCACCTCAAGGGTGTGCTGCCTGGCATCAACTTGCCGCTGATGCATGATCAGCGCTTGATCGGTGTGCTGGGTATCACCGGCGAACCCCAAGGCCTGCGCACCTACGCCGAACTGGTGCGCATGACCGCCGAGATGCTGGTCAGTCACCGCCACCAGCAGGCCGAGCAGCAGTGGCGGCGCCAGCGCTGTGACGACCTGCTGGCATTGCTGCTGGCCGATACCGGTGACTCGCCGCGCCTGGTCGACGAAGCGCAACAACTGGGCCTCAAGCCGCAACTGGCGCGTACGCCTTACCTGTTCGAACTGGGCGCGGGGCAGTCGGCCGAAGCCTTGAGTGCCTGGCTGACGTCGCGTTATCCGGACAGTTGGTGCGTCAGTTCAGCGCCGTTGTCGCTGTTGTGGTGTCGACCCGCGTCAGTGCAGATCGATAACCCGCGCCTGCTGGAAAAGCTCGACGGCCTGGGCTGGACTGTATTGCGGGTCGCCGTAGGCGGGCAGGCGCAAGGTTTGGCCGGGTTGCGCCGGTGCTATCGCCGTGTCAGCGATTTGCTGGCCTACGGTCGCGATATCCTGCCGCATTCGCGCCTGTTGATCCTCAACCGCTATCGTCTGCCTGTCATGCTCTGGCGCCATCGTAACGACGATGCCCTGGATGAATTGCTCAACCCGCTGCGCAAAGTCCTCGCCAGGGACAACAACGGCCAACTGCTGGCCACGCTGCGCGCATGGTGCGACCACGACGGGCAAAGCCAGGCCTGTGCCGATGCCCTGGGGATTCACCGCAACAGCCTGCGCTACCGCATGGAACGGATTGCCGAACTGAGCGGCGTCGACCCGCTGACTCTGGATGGCATGCTTGCGCTGTACCTGGGCGTGCAACTGTTGCCTCAGAATGGGGCCTAGACATTCGGACGGCGCTATAGGCTTTCCTTTCAAGGTTGTGGCTTGCGCTTTTCAAAGCTGGCGATGAACTCATCGAGAATGCGCTTGTTTTCGGCAGCTTCAGGGCGAGGTCCACTGTAGAAGGCCCAGGGATCCGGCCTGGGCGCGACTGAGTTGGGGCGCATGCGAACGGACTTGAGGATCGCGTCCCACACGGCCATGGCTTCGTGGTCAGTGAGTGAAGGGTTGACCGGGGCGGGTGATGCAGGCTGTTGCCAGAGCGGCAGTTCGTAACCTATGTTGGCGAATTCGGGCAGGGTCCAGCGCACCAGATCTTCCGGTTCGTCGGGATCATACGGGTCTGCTTTCATGCCTCCCGCCGACATGCGGAAGTTCATGCTTGGACGATCCAGGGCAGGATTTTCACGATAGTTCTCAGCGCCGAAGAGTATTTGACGATGGGTGTCGTCGCTGAAGCCGATCAGTGATTCTTCCGCCGGCATTCCCGCGAGGGTGATTTTCTTCGTGCGCAGGTTTTCATAATCACCCGCGAGAAAAACCCGTACACCTTCCTCGGTTCGGGTCTTTATGCTTTTCGTTTGGCTTGGCGACAAAGCGTTGACATAAACCTCCAGCGACACGTCTGAGGCGGGCGGACTGAATTCGAAGCTGGCGATCTCCTGGTCGTGATGACTTCGGATCACCACCGGCCCAAGCGCGAACCCCGCGCCGGCATTTTCGGGGGAGACTTTGAAGATTTCCTTCGCCAGCTTTAACAATCGGGTTTGAACGGGATCCGTATCCCCGTCGTAAGACTCAGCACGGAGCATGACGTAGACATCATCGATCAGCAGGTGAGACTCGTGAACGAACGTTTGGCGGCGGGTCGCTCGCTTGTAGTACTGCAATATTTTTTCTCTGGGTGAGACAATTTTCGCCGAAACCAGCATCGATACATCTGAATTTTTATAGTTTTTAACCGCCGCAATCCGGCGCGCGCGCTCGTACAAGGCTGCAACAAACCGCTCCTGGGTCACTCCCTCACTCAACACACGCACTTCCACGGACGAATGATCGGCTCCCAACCCGTAATACAGCTTCACATCCCCTCCGCCGGTCCAATTAGCGGGCAAGTTGATCAGGCCTCGGCCCAGCGCCCAGGTGCGCATGTTGCTGGTCAATTCGTGCACGGTTTGTTTCTCCTGTTCGCTGGGTTGTTTGAAGGCGGTGCACCCGGCGACCGCTCCAAACACCAGGCATGAAAAAAAAGCGCTCAACCTGCGCATAGAGGCCTCTTGGCTTTCGCCGCGATTTTGATCAGGGAGTAGAGGGTGAATTGCTGGGTTAACGGATGGGCGTAAGACGCCTCATGATCGAAACCGGGCGCCTGAACCTGGTGGCGGACTGAGTCCTTGCTCGCCAGCCTGATGGGCGCACGACCGGAACTCACCGGCACGGTGCCGTCGCCCGCGCCGTCCTGCATACGGCAATGCAGTTCCCAGTAACTGGTCTGCACGGTTCTGACCGGCGCATCGGGGTCACCCCGCAGGGGTGGCACGGCCTCGGCCTGGCCACCGACGTAAAGAGGGCTGCGCCCGCCGTCGCGCACGTCATGCATCTGCAGGCTGGACACCGTGAAGGCATCCGGGCTCGAGGCATAAGGGCCGTTGAGGCGAGACCCGCGTCGCATTTCCCAGGTGATGGATTCGAAGCTGGGGTATTTGTCGTCGTTGCCGTAGTAGACGTAGGTTTGAGGGTGGTAGGAGCCCGCGATATCTTGGTGAAATTCCTTTGCGCTTCGGATGTTGTCCGTGAAAACTTTCCATGTGATCGGATCTCCGCCCTTCGGCGCCAACCACTCTTCACGCAGCAATCCCCACCAACGGTCACGGCGCAAATAAATTTCTTCGTATGGATCCTTTTCCGGTTGGCGCGGCATCGCCGGCACGCCGTGTTGGTCGAGCAACCTCAGCCAACCCGGGGCGTAATCCTGAGTAGGCAGCAACTGCAAGGCACCTGGCGCCTGCGCAAACACTGCGGTGACTTCCTGGCCGGACGGGCCGATCACCGCACCGGCAATGGGATCTTCGTCGCTCATGCCGACCTTGCAGCGGCGATAAGCGACTGGCGCGCCGGTTGCGGGCATGACGCCATGAACAACACCCGCGATCTTGTCGGCCATACCGGGCAGTTGCGCGCATCGCCGCGCCACTAGTCCGCCCATGGAATGCGTGACCAGAATCACCTGCTGGCAGTTGCGCCCGTACTGGTGCATCAACTCATCAATGCGCTGGGCCAGCCTTGATGCGGCCTGTTCGTTGGAGTCCAGCCAGTTGTAACCACAGGCGTGCACCGGCATGCGGTAGCCGCCACGCGCTACCAATTCATCCGAAAGAATCGAGGGCAACTGGGCCGCCAGGTTGGCGCCCAACCCTGGCATGGCGATGGGCAGTCCGGGCTTCAATCGGGCGATGTGTGTTGGCCCAGGCTCGACGGCGGCGGTATGCAAGTGCTCTGGGCGAATGTCGAATTGCGGCCATTTGTGCGGTAGGAACTGGCTGTTCAGGGTGTCTTCGAGCCAAAGAAGGAAAGCGTGATAGCTGGTTTCGCTGACTTCGCCCCAACCGCGCTCTCTATAGCGAGTGGTCAAGGCCAGGGCTGCCTTTTTCTTGTCCAGCTCTGGGGCGGTTATGACCGTACCTACGGCAATTCCGGGCACCGCGCCGTCTTTATCAACCTCCGCTCGATCAGGGTGCAGGATTTTTTGACGTTCGCCTGGCGTTTTAAAGATCCAGTTCTTCGCCAACCACATGTTCTTGCCCATGAACCCAGCATCCAACCGCCAGACAGGACCCACCGTTTTCTTTTTCTTTCCCTTTACCGGCTTACTCTTCAAATTCGACCCCATAATCCCCGGCACAAAAATCACCGGCAATACACCCTCCGGCGGCAATATGCAGTGCACCGGGTCGGTGATATGGCTGGGCGTAAGGGCCCAGGTATGCACCGGGTTACCCCGTGCGTTGTAGGACAATGGAGCTATGCGTGGTGTTGAAGAGGTGCCCGCCATGAAACTCTCCTTGAGCCGGCTTTGCGCCGATGCCTGGAATCTTCTCGGGCCACACTCTATTCGCGGGTAAATCCACGCCTCAAGGCAGATGGGTTATTCAAGAGGCGTCCTACACTGTTACAGGCTTTAGCCGTCAGATAACTCAAACAAACCGGCATAGGCGTTTGGCTTTTATGGGGCGCAGGTTTTACTTTGTAAAAATGAACAACAAACCTCAGCTGCACTTGTGCATCGGACCGGCGTCATTGGCGGTGCCAACTGGCAGCATGGGCGTTATAAAAACCGGAGAACGCCCATGAAAATCATCATCGCCCCCGACTCGTTCAAGGACAGCCTGAGTGCCGAAGGGGTCGCCCAGGCCATTGCGCAAGGGTTGGCTCAGGTCTGGCCTGACGCACAGCTGGTGCAATGCCCGATGGCGGACGGCGGTGAGGGGACGGTCGAAGCAGTGCTCGCCGCGTGTAACGGCCAATTGCGCAGCCAGGCCGTGCGCGGGCCAATGGGCGATACGGTGCAGGCGCATTGGGGCTGGTTGGCCGACAGCCACACCGCGATCATCGAAATGGCTGAGGCCAGCGGCCTGCAGTTGGTTGCACCGGGCCAGCGTGACGCCTGCTCCAGCAGCACGTATGGCACCGGCGAGCTGATCCGCGCCGCGCTCGACCTGGGCGCCCGGCGCATTATCCTGGCGATCGGCGGCAGTGCCACCAACGATGGCGGCGCAGGCGCGATGCAAGCGCTCGGCGTGCAGTTGTTCGACGCCCAGAACCAGCCCCTGGCACCCGGTGGCTTGGCGTTGAGCGGCCTGGCGCGTATTAACCTGGAAAACCTCGACCCACGCCTGGCGCGGGTCTGCTTCGAAATCGCGGCGGATGTGAACAACCCGCTGTGCGGTCCCCACGGCGCCTCGGCGATTTTCGGCCCGCAAAAAGGCGCCAACCCCGAACAGGTGCAGCAGTTGGATGCTGCCCTTGGTCATTTTGCCGACCATTGCGCCAGGGTGCTGGCCCACGATGTGCGTGACGAACCCGGCAGCGGCGCGGCAGGCGGCTTGGGGTTCGCCGCCAAGGCATTCCTCGGCGCGCAGTTCCGCGCCGGCGTTGAAGTGGTGGCCGAGCTGGTTGGCCTCGACGCCGTGGTGCGTGGCGCCGACCTGGTGATCACCGGCGAAGGCCGCTTCGATGCCCAGACCCTGCGCGGGAAAACCCCGTTTGGCGTGGCGCGTATTGCCCGGCAACACAATGTCCCGGTGATCGTGATCGCCGGAACCCTGGGCGATGGCTACGAGCAGATGTACGCCCACGGCGTGGATGCCGCCTTTGCGCTGCCCTCGGGGCCGATGAGTCTTGCACAGGCATGCAGCGAGGCGCCGCGATTGTTGCGTGAGCGTGCGGCGGACATCGCCCGGCTATGGCGGACAGCGCTGCGAGGCTGAACCTGAGTTCAGGGGGATTCGTAGCAGATCGAGAAGCGGTCAGGTTTACGTCCATAGGCCAGAAAATCTCCGACGTTCCTGTTTACGCAGACGTTGAACCCGGAGAACGAAACGCCGTGTCGGTAGGCGCCCTTGAGCAGCGTCATGTGCGCAGCAGGCACGCTTCTGAACGCTTTGAGAGCACCTGCTGCGGGCGTCTGATCGTCATATTCGGCCTGAACCATAAAGAGGCCGTCGACCTGCGCCAGCCTTCGCTGCGGGACCCCGTCAAGCTGTTGGCCGCGCCACTCGGCGCAATGCCTCGACGGGAAGAAACTGCCCCCCACCGGATACTGGATGGCGTACTGGTTTTCTTTTTCGGTCCAGAATGCTTCGCCTGCGGACACTGAATCGTTGCATAACACGGTGCTACGGACGGACTCCTGGGGCGTGAGGTTCAAGGGGCCAAGCGCCAGACCATTCCACGGTGACGGGCGGCGAATGACGTCGAGCAGGCGTGCAAAGGCCTGTTTCGCCAGCGCATTTACGCCAGCGTCGGGGCTGAATCGATGGGCTCCGGCGTTGGCCAACAGCTTGGCGTCTGGCAGGTCTGGCGACTCACGTAGCCACTGATTGAGTGCGCGGGCAGCCATCAGGTATTCAGGCGCGCTGTAGTACTCGTTGTCTGAACGCAGCGCCACCCTGACTTGAGGCAACAGGTCGAGGAAAACCGCGCTTATTGCCTGTGGGGTGCCTCCCATCTGGTAGCGGTGCGGATCGTCGGCGGCGCGCTGGGCAACAAATCGCGCGAACACGCGTTCTTTTTCCGGTGCTTGAACCAACGAGGCGTCCTGGAACGTGGCGGTCCAATCTGTACTCGAGTCGAGCACCATGCGCCCGACCTGCTTTGGAAACAAGCCGGCGTACCAGGCGCCCAGCCATGTGCCGTAAGAGTTGCCGAAGTAGTTGAGCTGGCGTTCGTTGAGCAGCACACGCACCAGCTCCATGTCCCGCGCCGTTTGTTCAGTATTGATATAGGGCGCCAGGCTCTGGCTGGCACAACCCCGGGCCAGTACGCCAGCGTTATGCCCGATAGCCTCGATATTGGCCGGACTGCGATCTTCAGTGATGTCGTTTTGCGCAACGATGTCCTCGTCGGATCGGCACACCAGTTGCGATTGAGGGTCACTGCCCATCCCTCTTGGTGTAATTCCGATCACATCATAGGTATTGAGCAGGTGCCGATAGGCCTCACCCTGTGGCTGATCGGCGTAGCCTTTCCATATGGAGGCCAGGAGCACGGTGAATCCGTCGGCCTCGGCGCCGGGCCCGCCCGGATTGGTAAACAGGGCACCTTCGCGCTCGGCGGGCAGCAACGCTGAAACGCGGGTGATATCCAGCTTGAGCTTGCCCAGGCTGGGGTTCAGGTGGTCCAGGGGCACGGTGGCGATGCCGCATTGCGTCCTGGCGACCACCTCCGGATCCAGCCCGGCGAAGGGCCGGCCGGCGCAATCCGGCAGCCAGCGGATACCCCACTCAGGCAGTTGTTTCGTCGTACAAGCGCTGCCCCCCAATAGCACAGAGACAAAAAAGCAGGCTGATAGCGTTCGTTGTTTTATCAATTGGCAGACACTCGGTTGCAGGGTTGGACCCGCCCGAGTTTTTCAAGTAAAGCCTGCCGTGAATGTAGGACCGTATCGGTTGTTTGGTCAGCAACTTCCGATAATACTCAACCAGCCTGCGACCCAGCCGCCTGGTACACGGGAGGTCAAGGGCTCGCCAGGGCGCCGAATTTGCTCCTACACTGGGCGGCCACGTGTCTTTCAAAGGATGAAATACGATGCACACCCCCGAGCCCCATATCGTGATCCAGCGTTTCACCGAGGCCCATCTTGAGGGCGTTGCTGCGCTCTATAACGAACCGGCGGTATGCCGTCAGGTGCTGCAAATGCCTTTTCAGTCAGTGGAAGCGTGGCGCAAGCGCCTGGTAATGGATAACGAGCGCCGTTTGCAACTGGTGGCGGTGCACGGCGGCGAAGTGATTGGCCAATTGGGGTTGGAACAGTACCTGCGCGTGCGCCAGGCGCATGTGGGGTCGCTCGGCATGGGGGTGGCGACGGCCTGGCAGGGCAAGGGCGTGGGTTCGAAGTTGCTGACCGCCGCGCTGGATGTGGCCGACAACTGGATGAACCTGCATCGCGTAGAACTCACGGTGTACGCCGACAACGAAGCGGCGCACAACCTGTACCGCAAATTCGGCTTCGAGGTCGAAGGCTGTTTGCGCGATTACGCCCTGCGTGACGGTGTGTTCGTCGACACCTTGAGCATGGCGCGCCTGCGCACGCCGGTTTAGTCCTCCAGCGCAAACGCCACCGCAGCCCGCGCATGCAGCTCGGTGGTGTCCAACAGCGGCAGGTCGCTGTGCTCGGGTTTGATCAGCAGGCTGATTTCCGTACAGCCGAGGATCACTGCCTGGGCGCCGCGCGCGGCCAGGGATTCGATCACCCGCTGGTAGACGGCGCGTGATTCGGCGCTGATCACCCCCACACATAACTCCTCATAGATGATCCGGTGCACCGCTTTGCGTTCGTCCGCATCCGGCACCAGTACGGTCAGGCCCTGTGCGACCAGGCGGGCCTTGAGGAAGTCCTGTTCCATGGTGAATGCAGTGCCGAGCAATCCCACGGTCAAGGTACCCGCCTGTACGGCGGCAGCGCCCGCCGCATCGGCAATATGCAGGAAGGGAATCGACACCGCCGCCTCGATACGCGGCGCCACCCGGTGCATGGTGTTGGTACACAGCACCACACACGCGGCGCCCCCGGCCTGCAAACGGCGCGCGGCGTCTTCCAGGATCAGCGCGGTATCGTCCCAGCGCCCGGCGTGCTGGGCCTGTTCCACCGGGCCGAAGTCCACGCTGTACATCAACACTTGCGCCGAACGCAGCGGGCCGAGCCGGTCGCGTACTTGCTGGTTGATGATGCGGTAATACTCGGCGCTGGACTCCCAGCTCATGCCGCCGATAAGGCCGATGGTGCGCATGCGATGCTCCGGGCAGGGAATGTGGATTCCACCATACTCACCGAAGGCGGATTAGTCATGTGCAGTTGCCCGCCAATTCACCAGAGCAGTTCATGCGCGTTTGGTGGCCTGGGACTGCTCAGGTACTGAGCGGATATGACCTGTCTGCTGCCTGGCGCTGGCGCAGTCGCCCATAACCCGTACGCCGAAGGCACGTATCTGCCATGATCGGGCTTCGCAACCTGGCTCACCCAAGGAAATCCGCAATGGACGATGTACAGCAACTGGGCGAGATGCTTCGTCATTACGCCGAGAGCGAAGCGCAGAAAAAACAACAATTCGAGGTGCAGTCGGCGCGCTGGGCGCTGAAGCTTGGCGAGTTGTTCGAGCAGATCGAACAGTGGCTGGAACCGGTCAAAAGCGCAGGTTTGCTGGAGGTGCGTCGGGAAGCCTATGTCGCTAGCAGTCCGAGCGTGCCAGTGGAGGCATCGACCTTCAAGACCGAGAAGTTGAATGTGCTCATCACGGGTAAAAGCGTGGAGTTCGTGCCGGACGTGATGGGCGCGGACGGGTTTATTTCTGTTGCGGTAATGGGCCTGACCGCCGCCCGCCACGGCAGCGTGTCGCTGGTGCTGCCGGCGGATAAAAATGATTGGCTCTGGAAGAAGACCAATGGCCTGAAAGACCCGGATACCTTCGCCTTCGACGCCAATTTCCTGGCTGCGCAGTTGCAGAGCCTGATCCCCCGCGAACGCGGCTGAGCAATTCTGATCATGAGGGGCGAGGCGGCCGACGACTGCCTGACTGATGCTCCGCGAGCTAAATGTGGGAGGGGGCTTGCCCCCGATGGCGATGGGTCAGTAGCAGATGCATTTACAGACACTCCCTCGTCGGGGCATAGGTATCTACACACCTTTGTTGCAGCCTAAGTAACCACGATGCGAAGCTCTTGATCTGAATATGTACTTGCTCTGATCCAGCGTTCTGGTCGGCTGTCAGGCCGCCATCGGGGGCAAGCCCCCTCCCACATTTGGAACGCGGGGCGCCAGTTAAGAGGCTTCGGCTCCCGAGCCGTCACCGACAACCTGTGGCTTCGCCCCCCAAGGCTCATGGCCAAAATAAGCAGCCCGTTTTGCCAAGATTGGCTATACCTAGAGCTCAAGCTATCGATGGGGAGCTCCAACGATGAAACTCAGGCTAATGGTCAGCATGCTGTGCATCGCCTCGATCGGCATGGCGGGCTGCGCCAGCAAGGTCACGCAACCGGACGAATATTCGGGCTTTCTGTCGGACTACAGCCGACTCAAGGAAGCCAAGTCGCCCTCCGGAGCCGAAGTAATGCGCTGGGTCGATCCCACACTGGACCTGAACCGCTACAGCGCGGTGTACATCGAACCCACGCAGTTCTATCCCAAGCCTCAAGCCACCCCCCGGATTCCAGACAGCACCCTGCGCGGCATCAACGACTATTACAACCAGGCGCTCAAGCGTGAACTGGCCCGTTCAATGCCGTTGGCAAATGGCCCTGGCCCCGGGGTGATCGTCGTGCGCGCAGCGATTACAGCCGTCAGCAGTAAAACCGAAGGGCTCAAGCCTTACGAGTTCATTCCGGTTGCGTTTGTCGCGGCGGCGGTAAGTACCGGCACGGGGATTCGCGACCAGCAAACCACCTTGGGCACCGAGGCGCAGTTCCTTGATGGCGCCAACGCAAAAGTGATTGCCCAGGTGGTGCGCAAAGGCACAGGGAAGCCGCTGGCAAACAACACTCAAGTGATGAAGGCCGGTGATGTAAAAAGCGTCATCGATGGATGGGCAACCGACCTGCATCAGTCTTTTCTGAAGCTCAAACAGCAATGACGCATAAACGCGCGACGGGAGGCCACTGTGAGTCGAGTCCCGCCACGCGTGGTGTTACTTGAGCGGCGTCAACGGCGGCAACGTCCATTGACTGATTTCAGGCTTGGGCAGGTAAATACGCAGCACCGCGAAGAACGGCCCGGTGGGGGCGGGCAGCCAGTTGCTCTGTTCGGCCTTCGGTGGCTCATGATGCTGCAGCGCCAGGGTCAGGCCTCCGTCGGCGTCCCGCTTCAGCTCAGGCAGCATGCGTGAGTTGATCAGGTAACGTTTCTTGTGGTTGGGCACTAGCAATTTGGTCTTGGCGTCGTACATGGTCAGCGACCAGAACGCATCGGCGGGCGGCAGCTGGTCCTTGGCAAAGTGCACGGTATAGCTGCGGCGTGCGCCGTTGGCCGGCTTGCCTTCGCTGTCATCGAAGTAGGTGAAGTAAGCGGCTTCGTCGGTAGAGTTGCCGAAAATACCCAGGTTGGCGCCAGCGTAACGGTACAGGTAATTGTTTTTCAGGCGGTCACGGCTGCCGAACAGCTCCCCGCTGGAGACCTGGTGGGTGTCGATCTTGTCTTTCTTGAAGGCGACGAACTCGGCCTTGCCGTCGGCAATCCCGTCCTCCAGCGCTTTACGCTGTTCGGCGGTCAGTTGGTTCAACTTGAAGGGCGCGCCGGGGGCGATGCCGATGGTGGCAAAACGCGCCAGCAGGTCTTTCTCACTGTCCTGCGGCGCAGCAAAGGCCAGCATGAAGTTCAAGTAGCGGAACAACTGCGGGCTGTCGCTCATGTTCGCCATCGGCTTGGGCCACTCGATCTTCGGCACTTTGGCCGGGGCCGCTTGTTTCACGTAGCTGCTCAGCGGCTGCACTTTGTAGCCGCTCTGGATTTGCTTGACCTTGCTCAAGTCTTTTTCATCGAACAGCTGGGTACGATACAGCGCGTAGGCGATATTGCTTTCGCTGTAGACCACGCGGTCGATGTCGACTGGCTGCTGACCCTTCCAGTCGGGCCCCGCGATCATGTAGTGACCGCCATTGTTGCCGGTGCTGCGCGTGCCCAGGTAGGCAATATTGTGGGTATATAGGTCGATCAACTGCACCGAGTAGTAGCGGTTGTCTTCGACCTTGGGCAGGGTCAGCACCAAGGGTTCCTTGCGCAGATCCATCCAGACGAAGGAGTAGGGCGTGTCCGAGTTCGGGGTCACGAACGCGGTGTCCTTGGGGGTGAAAACCTGCGCGGTATTGCCGATGTGATTGAACGCGGCCTTGTAGTTGACACCGCCTTTATCAACGGCCTGGGTATAGAGCGTCTTGTACATCTGCACCACAGGATAGCCGTACAAATAGGCTTCCTTGGCAATGGCCCGTGCTTCGGTCGGCGTCGCCGTGAAGTCGGCCCAGGCGCTGGTGCTCAGGAGTATCGAGAGGCTCGCCAACACCAGGCGCGCGGGTTGTCCAATCATGTTGTTGCGTCCTTCCAGAGTTCGTTTGACTGACGGGGAAATAAAGGCGATGAGTTTCCTGTTTTATTTCCCGGACGTCACGTTAAAAACCTGCAAAAGGACAAGGGATCATGTGGGCAACATCGATTTGACTTTATCGCGCAGTTGATCGATCGAGAATGGCTTGCCAATCACCTGCATACCGGCTGGCACGTCGATGTTTTCGGCATAGCCGCTGGCGAACAGGATGGGCAGGGCGGGGCGCAGTTCGCGCACCTTGGTCGCCAGTTGCTTACCGTCCATATCCGGCAGGCCGACGTCGGTCATCATCAGGTCGATGACCGTGTCTTTGCCTTCGACAATCTTCAGCGCCTCTTCGGCATCGGCGGCCTCGAGTACCGTGAACTCCAACTCCTCAAGCACATCGACGATCAGCATGCGCACGATAGCGTCATCTTCGACAACAAGGATGGTGGAGCTAGACATAATAAGGCGTTCCCAAAAAAGACGAGGTTTTTACCAGCGGCCGTTCTGACCGACCTGTTACTTGAGTAAGCGCAGGTTATCGACAAGTTCCGTCGGGCGGTAAAAACGATAGAAAAGACCAGTCAGAATAGCCTGTTCTATCGTAGGAATCTGTACCAAATCATTCCAGAAAAATGGTCTTGGCCGTCACTTTGGGGCAAACTCCCGGTTTTTCCGCACTTGGCCAAGGCATGCCCATGACTCCCGCGTCGTCAGTTGATGAAAAGAGCTTCCGTAAACTCCTGGGTCGCAATGTGGCCCTGCCATTGGGCGTGGGTGTGCTCAGTGCGGTGTTTTTCGTTTTCCTGATCACTTACTTGCTGTCGGTGATCCAGTGGGTGGAGCACACCGACCGGGTCATCAACAACCTCAATGAGTCGTCCAAACTGACGGTCGACCTGGAAACCGGCATGCGCGGCTTCCTGATTACCGGTGACGAGCATTTCCTCGACCCTTACGAGGTGGCCAAGCCGCGAATCATTGCCGACCTGCGCAATTTGCAGGAATTGGTGGCCGACAACCCGCAGCAGGTCGACCGCCTCAAGCGTCTTGAAGCGTTGCAGGCAGAGTGGAACAACTACGCGCAGTCGATGATTGAATTGCAGCGCGACAGCGGCGACTTCCGCGGTGCGGTGAAGGCGGGCCGGGGCAAGCGCCTGACTGATGAAATTCGCAAGGAATATGACGACGCGGTGGCGATGGAGCAGCAGTTCCGTATCACCCGCAATGAAGAGGTCACCCGCACCACGGTGCTCAGCGTCACCCTGTACCTGGTGTTCGTACTCGGGCTCAGTGGGTTTCTGGCGTATGTCGGCCGAAAAAACTTAGTTGAACTATCAAACAGTTACAGCGCAAGCCTCGCGTCACAAAAGAAGATCGCCAAGCGCCTGGAGCAGCAAGCCTGGCTGCGCAACGGCCAAACTGAACTGGCCGAACAGGTGCTCGGCCAGCTGACCCTGAACCTGTTGGGCCGCAATATTCTGCAGTTCTTTGCCCAATACATGGGCTCGGCCGTTGGAGCGTTGTATGTGCGCGAAGAACACGGCGGGCTCAAACGCGTGGCCACCTACGGCTTCTCCCGCGAACAGGCGCAGCTGGAACAAGCGATCTACAGCGACGAAGGCATTGTGGGACAGGCCGCCCAGCTCGATCGCCTGATCCGCCTGGACGACGTGCCGGTGGACTACTTCAAGGTCAGCTCGGGGCTGGGCGAGGGCGCGGCCCGCAGCGTACTGGTAGTGCCAACCAGCGATGACGACCGCGTCAACGGCGTGATCGAGTTGGGCTTCCTGCGCCCGCTGGAAGAACGCGATGTCGAATTGCTGGAACTGATCGCGGGCAATATCGGTACATCCATCGAAGCCGCGCGTTATCGCCAGCGTTTGCAGGAAGTACTCGCTGAAACCCAGCAGCTCAACGAAGAGCTGCAAGTGCAGCAGGAAGAGCTCAAGACCGCCAACGAAGAGCTGGAAGAGCAGTCACGCATCCTCAAGGAGTCCCAGGCGCACCTGGAAACCCAGCAAGCGGAGCTTGAGCAGACCAACGAACAACTGGCCGAACAGACCCAGACCCTGGCCGATCAGCGCGATGCCATGGACCGCAAGAACATCGAACTCAACCGGGTGCAGCTGGAACTCGAAGACCGCGCCGATGAGCTGCAACGCTCCAGCAAGTACAAGTCCGAGTTCCTCGCCAACATGTCCCACGAGCTGCGCACGCCGCTGAACAGTTCGTTGATCCTGGCCAAGTTGCTGGCCGAGAACCCCCAGGAAAACCTCAGTGCCGAACAGGTCAAGTTTGCCGAGTCGATCTATTCGGCCGGCAATGACCTGCTCAACCTGATCAATGACATCCTGGATATTTCCAAGGTAGAAGCCGGCAAGCTGGAAGTGCGCCCGGAAAACTCCAGCGTCGAACGCCTGGTGGATGGCCTGCGCGGCATGTTCGAGCCGCTGGCCAAGGATCGTAATCTGGGCTTCCAGATCGACCTGCAGGAAGGCGCACCGTCCTTGTTGTTCACCGATCGCCAACGCCTGGAGCAGATCCTCAAGAACCTGCTGTCCAACGCCATCAAGTTCACCGAGCAGGGCGATGTCAGCCTGACGGTGTCCCGCGCACCGGGGGAGGGCATTGCCTTTACCGTGCGCGACTCGGGCATCGGTATCGCCCAGGATCAGCAGGAAAGCATCTTCGAAGCCTTCCGCCAGGCCGATGGCACCACCAATCGCCGTTACGGCGGTACTGGCCTGGGCCTGTCCATTTCCCGTGACCTGGCTAACTTGCTGGGCGGCTACATCAGCGTGGCCAGCGAACCGGGCAAGGGCAGCATTTTCACGCTGGTATTGCCGGAACAGTATGTTGAGCGCGCCGAAGACGCCGCGCCGATCGAGGCCCCACGCCAGGCCGTAGCGGTACCGGCCCCCGCGCCCGTAAAGGTTGCGACGTTGCCGGTAGCCGATGCCGAGCCTATCCCGCGCTTTGCCGACGACCGTGACAAAGGGCCATTCACTACCCGCTGCATCCTGGTGGTGGAAGATGAGCCGAATTTTGCGCGCATCCTCTTCGACCTTGCCCATGAGTTGGGCTACAACTGCCTGGTCGCCCACGGTGCTGACGAAGGCTACAGCCTGGCCGAGGAGTTCATCCCCGACGCGATCCTGCTCGACATGCGCCTGCCGGACCATTCCGGGCTGACGGTGCTGCAGCGTCTCAAGGCGCACGCCAATACCCGGCACATTCCGGTGCATGTGATTTCCGTGGAAGACCGCGTCGAAGCCGCCATGCACATGGGCGCCATCGGTTACGCGGTGAAACCCACCACCCGTGAAGAGCTCAAGGACGTGTTCGCGCGCCTGGAAGCCAAGCTGACGCAAAAGGTCAAGCGCGTGCTGCTGGTCGAGGATGACGACCTGCAGCGCGACAGCATTGCCCGCCTGATCGGCGACGATGACATTGAAATCACCGATGTCGGCTACGCCCAGGCTGCACTGGACCTGCTGCGCACCAATGTCTACGACTGCATGATCATCGACCTCAAGCTGCCGGACATGCTAGGCAACGAGCTGCTCAAGCGCATGGCCACCGAGGATATCTGCTCGTTCCCGCCCGTAATTGTCTACACCGGGCGCAACCTGACCCGCGACGAAGAGGCCGAACTGCGCAAGTATTCGCGCTCGATCATCATCAAGGGCGCCCGTTCTCCGGAGCGCCTGCTCGATGAAGTCACACTCTTTCTGCACAAAGTCGAATCCCAGCTGTCCCATGACCGCCAGAAGATGCTCAAGACCGCGCGCAGCCGCGACAAGGTGTTCGAAGGGCGCAAGATCCTGCTGGTGGACGACGACGTGCGCAATATCTTTGCCCTGACCAGCGCCCTGGAGCACAAAGGCGCCGTGGTGGTGATCGGGCGCAACGGCCGCGAAGCGATCGACAAGCTCAATGAAGTCGAGGATATCGATCTGGTACTGATGGACGTGATGATGCCGGAGATGGACGGTTACGAAGCCACCGCCCTGATCCGCCAGGACCCGCGCTGGAAGAAGCTGCCGATCATCGCCGTGACGGCCAAGGCCATGAAGGACGACCAGGAGCGTTGCCTGGCGGCAGGTTCCAACGACTACCTGGCCAAACCGATTGATCTGGACCGGCTGTTCTCGTTGATTCGCGTATGGCTACCAAAGATGGAACGCATTTAAGTGGAGCGAAGTTTTTTGGACAAAAGCAGCGACATTGAGCTGCGCCTGTTGATCGAGGCGATTTACCTCAAGTACAGCTACGACTTTCGCGACTACTCCGGTGCGTCGGTCAAACGGCGGGTGGCCCATGCCTTGCGCCAGTTCGACTGTGCGACCATTTCCGCGCTGCAGGAGCGGGTGCTGCACGACCCGGCCGCGTTCATGCAGTTGCTGCAGTTCCTGACGATCCCCGTGAGCGAGATGTTTCGCGACCCCTCGCACTTTCTCGCGATTCGCCGGGAAGTGGTGCCGCTGCTCAAGACCTACCCGTCGATCAAGATCTGGATCGCCGGCTGCAGCACGGGCGAGGAGGTTTACTCCATGGCGATCCTGCTGCGCGAAGAAGGCTTGCTCGAGCGCACCATCATCTACGCCACCGACATCAACCCGGCATCGCTGGACAAGGCCAAGCAAGGCATCTTCTCCCTGGAGAACGTGCGCGCCTACACGGCCAATTACCAGCAGGCCGGTGGACAACGCTCATTTGCCGACTACTACACCGCAGCTTACGATAACGCGATCTTCGACAAGACGCTGCGCGAGAACGTCACGTTCGCCGACCATAGCCTGGCGACCGACAGCGTATTTTCAGAAACTCAATTAATTTCATGTCGCAACGTGTTGATTTATTTCAATAAAAAGTTGCAAGACAGAGCGTTTGGGTTGTTTCATGAGTCGCTGTGCCATCGCGGTTTCCTGGTACTGGGCAGCAAGGAAACCCTGGATTTCTCCGCCTACAGCAAGCAATTCGAACCCTTGGTCAAACAGGAACGGATCTACCGCAAATTATGAGCGACGCTGCAATCACCCCGATTATCGGGATTGAAGCCATCGTCGTCGGCGCCTCCGCCGGCGGCGTGGAGGCGTTGCTGAGTATTTTCGGCAGGCTGCCGAATACGTTCGGCCTGCCGATCATTGCCGTGCTGCACCTGCCGGATGAACGTCGCAGCCAGTTGGCGGAGGTCTTTGCGCGGCGCCTGCGCATTCCGGTCAAGGAGGCGCGGGACAAGGAGTCGATCGAGGCGGGCACCTTGTATTTCGCCGGCCCTGGCTATCATTTGTCGGTGGAACACGACCGCAGCCTGTCCCTGAGCCAGGAGGACCGCGTGCACCATTCCCGGCCAGCCATCGATTTTCTCTTCGCCTCGGCCGCCGATGCCTACGGGCGAGGCCTGCTGGCGATCCTGCTGACCGGCGCCAACCAGGACGGCGCGCGCGGGCTGGCCCACGTCAAGCAATCGGGCGGCATCACCGTTGTACAGGACCCCGCTGAAGCCCGGATTGCCGTGATGCCCCTGGCGGCCCTGGCGTTGCACACACCCGACCATATTCTTTCCTTGAGCCAGATTGGCTCATTGCTGGCTTCCCTGGAACCTTCCCCATGTTAAGTACTGTCCAGGCCAAACTGCTGATCGTCGACGATCTGCCGGAAAACCTGCTGGCCCTCGAAGCGCTGATCAAGCGCGAAGACCGCCAGGTATTCAAGGCATTGAGTGCCGACGAGGCGTTGTCCCTGTTGCTGGAACATGAATTCGCCATGGCGATCCTCGACGTGCAGATGCCTGGCATGAACGGTTTCGAACTGGCCGAACTGATGCGCGGCACCGAAAAAACCAAGAACATCCCGATCGTATTCGTCAGCGCCGCCGGCCGCGAACTCAATTACGCCTTCAAGGGCTATGAAAGCGGCGCGGTGGACTTCCTGCACAAACCGCTGGATATCCACGCGGTAAAGAGCAAGGTCAATGTATTCGTTGACCTGTACCGTCAGAGCAAGGCGATGAAGCTGCAGGTCGAAGCCCTGGAGCGCAGCCGCCGCGAGCAGGAACTGCTGCTGACGCGCCTGCAGGCCACCCAGGCCGAGCTGGAGCAGGCCGTGCGCATGCGCGATGACTTCATGTCGATCGTCGCCCATGAAGTGCGTACGCCGCTCAACGGGCTGATCCTGGAAACCCAATTGCGCAAGATGCACTTGGCCCGCGACAACGCCGCAGCGTTCACCCTGGACAAGATGCACGCGATGGTCGACCGCGATGAGCGCCAGATCAAAAGCCTGATCCGCCTGATCGAGGACATGCTCGACGTGTCGCGCATCCGCACCGGCAAACTGTCGATACGCCCGGCGCGCTTTGACCTGGCGCAACTGGTGCGCAACCTGGTGCATAACTTCGAGCCGCAGGTCGCTGCCGCCGAATCGTCAATGCATCTGGTCGCCGACGAGCCGGTGGAAGGCCATTGGGATGAGTTCCGCATCGAGCAGGTGGTCACCAACCTGTTGACCAACGCCCTGCGCTACGGCGCCAAGAGCCCGGTCGAGGTGCGGGTTTACACCGAACACGGCGAAGCGCGCGTGGAAGTGCGTGACCACGGCATTGGTATCAGTGAAGAGAACCAGAAGCGCATTTTTCAGCAGTTCGAGCGGGTTTCGGTCAACCATGCGGCGGCCGGCCTGGGCCTGGGGCTGTTCATTTCCGAACAGATCGTCGCAGCCCACGGCGGTACCATCGAGGTCGAAAGCCAGATAGGCGAGGGCGCGCTGTTCCGGGTGTGCCTGCCGCTTCAGGCGACGGCATGAAATCAATCGTCACCTGGACGCAACCTCTAGGTGACCCCATGGTCGTAACACCAGCAATTGACCGAACAAAGGCTTCCCATGAGTGAAGATGCGCAAGATGTCGTACTGATCGTCGAAGACGACGAATCCATTATGTTTGTGCTGGGTGAATACCTGGCGGGCCTGGGTTATCGGGTGTTGAAGGCGGTCAATGGAAAAGAGGCATTCGAAATCCTCGCGACCAAACCGCACCTGGACCTGATGGTCACCGACTACCGCCTGCCCGGCGGCATTTCCGGCGTGCAGATCGCCGAACCGGCGCTCAAGGTGCGCCCGGAGTTGAAAGTGATCTTTATCAGCGGTTATCCGCAGGAAATTCTCGACTGCGACAGCCCGATCACGCGCAACGCACCGATCCTGGCCAAGCCGTTTGACCTGGATACGCTGCAGGAGCATATCCAGCGCCTGTTGGCCTGACGCCCTCCAGGGCTGCCGTGCAGCCCTAGTCCCTGATCATCTCGCGCACCTTCTCGGTCAGCAGGTCGAACGTGAACGGCTTGGTAATCAGCTGCATGCCGGGGTCAAGAAACCCGCCACGCACCGCTGCATGTTCGGCATAACCGGTGATGAACAGCACTTTGAGGTCAGGGCGGATTTGTCGACCGATTTCCGCCAATTGCCGGCCGTTCATGCCAGGCAGGCCAACGTCGCTGATCAACAGGTCGATACGCTGATCGGATTCGATGATCGGTACCGCCGTGCTGGCGTCACCGGCTTCGACAAAGGCGTAGCCCAACTCTTTGAGCACCGCGCTCACCAGCACCCGTACCGCTGGGTCATCTTCGACGATCAGGACGGTCTCTCCGTCATTGGCGAACGGCAACAAGGCCGGATTCACCGCGGCATCCTCAACCATTTCCCCGACAAAGCGCGGCAGGAACAAACTGACGGTGGTGCCCTTGTCCACTTCGCTGTGCAGCGTGACGTGCCCCCGGGATTGACGGGCAAACCCATAGATCATCGACAGACCCAAGCCCGTGCCCTGGCCGATCGGCTTGGTGGTGAAGAAGGGGTCGAACACTCGGCCCATGACACTCTCTGGAATGCCGCAGCCGGTGTCACTGACACTCAACTCGACGTAGTCACCCGGGCTCAAGGTGCCATAGGCGGCTGTGAATACACTATCGAGGTGACGGTTGGTGGTTTCCACGGTGAGGCTGCCGCCGCTGGGCATCGCGTCACGCGCGTTGATCACCAGGTTGAGCAGGGCGCTTTCCAATTGATTCGGGTCGGCTTCGGCCGTCCACAGGGTGTCGCTCAAACGCATTTGCAGGCAGATACTTTCGTTGATACTGCGTTCCAGCAGTTCGCCCATGGAGGTCACCAGTTTATTGATCTCCACCGGTTTCGGGTCCAGCGATTGCCTGCGCGAAAACGCCAGCAGGCGATGGGTGAGGCCAGCAGCGCGGTTGGCCGAGGTGACGCCCAGGTCGATCAGGCTGTCCAGATCGTCCAGCTTGCCCCGTGCCACACGCCGGCGCAGCAGTTCCAGGCTGCCGATGATGCCGGTCAGCATGTTGTTGAAGTCATGGGCGATGCCACCGGTCAATTGGCCGACGGCTTCCATTTTCTGCGACTGGCGCAGGGCTTCTTCATTGCTGCGCAATTGCGCGGTACGTTCTTCCACTTGCTGTTCGAGGGTTTCCAGGGTGCGTTGCAGGCGCAGTTCACTGGCGCTCAGGTCGACCAAACGGTCCCGGGCTTCGTATTGCCGGCGCCGCCCACGCAGGGCGGTGCTGATCAGGCTGATCAGGGTGACAGGATGAAAGGGGCGCTCAAGGAAGGTGACATTGCCCAACAGTCCGCTCAGATGCGACGAGCCATTTTGCTCGCTGCCGCCGTGATGGGTCATCAGTACAATGGGCAAGTCCGACCAGGCCGGCTGCTGGTGCAGGTACTCCAGCAGCGGCTCCATGTCCACGCCCCGCAAGGCTTCGGCGGCAATGATCAGCACGCCGGCGCCCTCGTGCAGTGCTTCGCACAAGTCGGCCAGGCTGCCGGCAACCACGCCATGGTAGCCGGCCTCTTTGAGCATCATCAGCGCCAACGAGCTGTCGCGCCCCAAAGGCGCAAGAATAACGGCCCGTTCGGAGACTGGGGTAAGGGACGTCACACTCCCTCTTCCTTGAGCAGAGGCGAGCCGGCGCCCATGTAGATCGGGATGCCGCGCAGCACGCCCTGGAAATTATCCAGGGGTTCGCCAACGGTCATGCCGCGACTGCTGATGCGGTACTCGCGAATCGTCGACTCATGGGTACCGGTGCGTTTCTTGATCACCGAAATGGCCCGACGAACCTTGCCCAGTGCCTCGAAGTAACGCAGCAGGATCACGGTGTCGGCCAGGTAGGTAATATCCACGGGCGTCTGCATATCGCCGACTAGGCCATGCTGGGCCACGGTCATGAACGTCGCGGCACCCCGTCGGTTCAGGTACAGCAGCAGTTCATGCATGTGCAGGATCAGCGCGTTCTCTTCCGGCATGGCGGCCTGGTAGCCGTTGATGCTATCGATGACCACGGTTTTGATGCCGCCTTCGTCCACGCAACGCCGTACTCGGTGGGAGAATTCCCCAGGAGACAGCTCGGCCGCGTCGACCTGTTCGATCAACAGGTTGCCGGTGGCCTGCATCGCAGCCAGATCGATACCCATGTTATGCATGCGCTCGAACAGCAAACCCATCTCTTCGTCAAAGATAAACAGCGCGGCCTTTTCGCCACGCTGTACGGCGGCGGCGGCGAAGACCATTGAAATCAGCGATTTGCCGGTGCCGGCCGGGCCAAGGATCAGGCTGCTGGAACCTGTTTCGACGCCGCCGCCCATCAGGGCGTCGAGTTCGGGGATGCCGCTGCTCATGGTCTGGCGCGTGTAGCCGCCGCGATGTTCGGCGGCGACAAGGCGAGGGAATACGTGTACACCGTCGCCCATGATGGTGAAATCGTGAAAGCCGCCACGGTATTTCTGGCCACGGTATTTCACTACCCGCACCCGGCGGCGTTCGGCGCCGTAACTGGGTGTCAGTTCTTCCAGGCGAATCACGCCGTGGGCCACACTGTGAACGGTTTTGTCGAGGGATTCGGTGGTCAGGTCATCGAGCAGCAGCACCGTGGCGTCATACCGCACAAAGTAGTGTTTGATCGCCAGGATCTGCCGGCGATAGCGCAGGGAGCTCTGCGCCAACAGGCGGATCTCCGACAGGCTGTCGACCACTACGCGGGTCGGCTTGACCCGTTCCACCACCTCGAAAATCTGCCGCGTGGCTTCGCCCAGCTCAAGGTCCGAGGAGTACAGCAGGCTCTGCTGGTGCTCGGCGTTGAGCAGGCTTTCCGGCGGAGTCAATTCGAAGATATGGATGTTGTCGTCCAAGTCCCAACCATGGGACTTGGCGCCTTGGCGCAGCTCATGTTCGGTTTCGGACAGGGTGATATACAGAGATTTTTCACCGTCTTTCGCTCCCGCCTGCAGAAAGTGCAGGGCGACGGTGGTTTTACCCGTGCCCGGCTCGCCTTCCAGCAGGAACAAGTGGCTGCGCGATAGCCCCCCGGCAAGAATGTCATCAAGACCTTCGATACCAGTGGCTGCCTTTTCACTTAAAAGCGAATTAGATGTAGACAAGAAGTGCCCTCAGGTCACGTACAAGTTGGGTGCGCGCCGCTGTGGCGCGCCATATTCACTTGACCGTATCGACCTGTGGCGGTTCAACGTTTTGAATTATTTGTGCGCGGCGCCGGCATCTTCCATGCATTTTTTTGAGCGCGGTCACAGACCCTGCTGCAGCGCGGGGTCATCCGGGTTCTGTTGCTCAAGCTGTGCCAGCAGCACCTGGACATTCTGCAACTGGCCGCTCTCTTTCCAATAGTTGACCAGCAGCACCCGCGCTTTCCGATTGGCCGGGTGGCGCTGCACGATTTCTTCCAACTGGCGCTGGGCAGCCTCGAGTTCTTCCTGGTCGTGCAGCGTGGTGGCCAGGTCGTAGCGGTAGTCCTGATTGTCCGGCTCAAGCTCCACCGCCTTGGACAGGCCGAGCAGGGCATAAGGCCGCTCGCCATGGTGCAGCAGCCACATACCCAGGGCGTGTTGCAGGTAGGCCGATTCCGGGTGCGCCGCCAATTGCTGCGCGAGCAGCTGGCGCGATTCGTCGGTCTTGCTCTGTTTATCCAGCAGCTCGATCTGCGCCACCACCGCTTGCAGGTTATCCGGTTGCAGGCGCATGGCCTGCTGCAGGGCGTTTTGCGCCTCCGGCAGCAGGGCGCTGTGGATATACAGGCGCGCCAACTGAATCCAGCCTTCGGCGGTCTCGGGTTGGGCCTTGAGGGTATTGGCGAATTCGTCGAGCACTTGCTGCAGCGGGCCGAAGTACAGGCCCAGGGTGTCCGGCGACAGGCCGAGCAGGGCGTTGGCGGCGGCAAAGCGCACCTGCTGCTCGGGGTCATCCAGCACCGGGCCGAGCAACAAGGTGCGCTGGCCGGAAGGTACCAGGCCGACAATGCTGTGAATTGCCGCTTCACGCACCCGTGGCGATTCATTGGCCAAGTCTTTATCTGCCAGCTTCAACGCCTGGGGGCTGGGGTAGTTAGGCAATTCGGCATGCAGCGCGGCGCGGCGCTCAGGTGAAAGGTCCGGCCGCCCCAGCTGTTGATACAACACCCGCGCCGCGCCCGGCTCACCGTTGCGCGCCTGCTTCAAGGCTTGGGAATAACCGTGGGCAATCGCCGGCGGCACGGCCACCGGCGTTGCGCGGGCGAAAAACCAGGTGATCAACAAAATCGACAACAGGGCGCACAGGCCGACAATGGCGTAACGGCGTGACTTTGACATGCAGGCGTCCGAAGGCAGGGTACAGGTACAAAGCCTCAAGCTTCGGCCAGTGCAGGGCGAGTGTCAAACCCGATTGGCCAAACCGGTCAGCCATGTTGAAGGCTTTGACCATTGCTCGTAGCGCCGCTGCAGGGCGACTATTTGAGAGCGATTGACCGCCTGGAAAGTGTCCTTAAAACAAAAACACACAAGGAACTGAAGCGATGCGTGATTACCTGGCCGCCACCACCGAGTTCGATTACCAACACACCGTCGACGCCGCCCTTGCCGGCAACCTGCAGGCGCTCAACGCCTGTGTGGAATGCTGTGACCGTCACGCATTGCCTGGGCGCATTGCGCTGTTCTGGGAGGGCAGGGACGGGCGCAGCGCCACGGCGACCTTCACCGACTTGCAGGACCAGGCCTCACGCTTCGCCAATTTCCTGCTGGCCCAGGGCGTCAAGCGCGGCGATAAAGTCGCCGGCCTGTTGCCGCGCACGGCCGAACTGCTGGTGGTGGTATTCGCCACCTGGCGTATCGGCGCGGTCTATCAACCGTTGTTTACCGCATTCGGGCCCAAGGCGATCGAACATCGCCTGAACAGTTCCGGCGCCGCGCTGGTCGTCACCGATGCCGTGAACCGGCCCAAGCTCACCGACGTTGACGGCTGCCCCACCATCGTGACGGTCACCGGGGCCAAGGGCGAAGGCCTGGTACGCGGCGATTTCAGCTTCTGGGCCGAACTGCCCAACCACTCGAACGTCTGCGAGCCCGTGCTGCTGGGGGGCGACGAGCCCTTCCTGCTGATGTTCACCTCGGGCACCACCGGCCCATCCAAAGCCCTGTCGGTACCGCTCAAGGCGATTGTCGCGTTCCAGAGCTACACCCGCGACGCGGTGGACCTGCGCCCAGAAGACGCGTTCTGGAACGTGGCCGATCCGGGCTGGGCCTATGGCATCTACTTCGGCGTGACCGGGCCGCTGTCCCTGGGGCATCCGATCACCTTCTACGATGGCCCCTTCAGCGTGGAAAGCACCTGCCGGATCATCAACAAATACGGCATCACCAACCTCACCGGTTCGCCTACCGCGTATCGACTGTTGATCGCCGGCGGCGAGCCGTTCGCCCGCTCGATCAAGGGCAAGCTACGCATCGTCAGCAGCGCCGGCGAGCCCCTGAACCCCGAGGTGATCCGCTGGTTCGCCGACAACCTTGGCGTGACCATCCACGATCACTACGGGCAGACCGAACTGGGCATGGTGCTGTGCAATCACCATGGCCTGGCGCACCCGGTACACGTCGGCTCGGCCGGGTTCGCCTCGCCTGGGCATCGCATCGTGGTACTGGATGACAATTACCAGGAACTGCCTGCCGGTCAGCCCGGCATTCTCGCCATCGACCGTGAGCAATCGCCAATGTGCTGGTTCGCCGGGTATGAAGGCGTCAACACCAAAGCCTTTGTCGGCAAGTACTACCTCAGTGGCGACACCGTGGAGCTCAACCCGGACGGCAGCATCAGTTTTGTCGGGCGCAGTGATGACGTGATTACCACTTCCGGCTACCGCGTAGGACCGTTCGACGTGGAAAGCGCCCTGGTCGAACACCCGGCCGTGGTCGAGGCCGCCGTGGTCGGCAAGCCCTGCCCGGAGCGCACCGAACTGGTGAAAGCCTTCGTGGTGATCAATGAGCAGTACCGCGCGACTCCGGAACTCGCCGAAGAATTGCGCCTGCATGTGCGCCAGCGCTTGGCGGCCCATGCGTACCCGCGGGAAATCGAATTCGTCAGCGACTTGCCCAAGACCCCCAGCGGCAAGCTGCAACGCTTTATTTTGCGTAATCAGGAAATCGCCAAGGCCCAGGCGGCCGTGGCGTGATCCGTTGAAAAGGAAACCATGATGCAGATTGAAAACAAGGTATTTTTGGTCAGCGGCGGCGCTTCGGGCCTCGGTGCGGCCACTGCCGACATGCTGGTCGCAGCGGGTGCCAAGGTCATGCTGGTAGACCTCAACGCCGATGCCGTCGCCGCCAAGGCCCGGCAACTTGGCGATAACGCCCGCAGCGCCGTGGCGGATATCAGCCAGGAAGCCGCTGCCGAAGCGGCTGTGCACGCCGCCGTTGCCGCCTTTGGCGGGTTGCATGGCTTGGTCAACTGCGCCGGTGTGGTGCGCGGTGAGAAAATCCTCGGCAAAAACGGCCCACACGGCCTGGCCAGCTTCGCCAAGGTGATCAACGTCAACCTGATCGGCAGCTTCAACCTGCTGCGCCTGGCTGCAGCGGCTATCGCTGAAACACCTGCGGATGCCGATGGCGAACGCGGTGTAATCATCAATACCGCTTCGGTGGCGGCGTTCGACGGGCAGATCGGTCAAGCCGCGTATGCCGCCTCCAAAGGCGCGATTGCCAGCCTCACCCTGCCGGCCGCACGGGAATTAGCGCGTTTTGGTATCCGGGTGATGACCATCGCGCCCGGCATTTTCGAAACCCCGATGATGGCCGGCATGACCCCGGAAGTCCGCGATTCCCTTGCCGCCGGCGTGCCGTTTCCGCCGCGCCTGGGCAAACCCGCCGAATATGCGGCCTTGGTGCGGCATATCATTGAAAACAGCATGCTCAATGGCGAGGTGATCCGTCTTGACGGTGCCTTGCGTATGGCTGCCAAGTAAGGAGGTCTCTTCATGAACGATCCTATCGTTATCGTCAGCGCCGTGCGCACGCCCATGGGCGGGTTCCAGGGCGACCTCAAGGGCCTGACCGCACCGCAACTGGGCGCCGCCGCGATTCGTGCGGCCGTGGAGCGCGCGGGTATCGCCAGCGACGCCGTGGATGAGGTGTTGTTTGGCTGCGTGCTGCCCGCCGGCCTCGGCCAGGCGCCGGCACGCCAGGCAGCGTTGGGCGCCGGGCTGGACAAAGCCACCCGCTGCACCACCCTCAACAAGATGTGCGGTTCCGGCATGCAGGCGACGATTCTGGCCCACGATGCGTTGCGCGCCGGCAGCGTCGACGTGGTGATTGCCGGCGGCATGGAGAGCATGTCCAACGCGCCGTACCTGCTCGACCGCGCCCGCAGCGGCTATCGCATGGGCCACGGCAAGGTGCTCGACCACATGTTCCTCGACGGCCTGGAAGACGCCTACGACAAGGGGCGCCTGATGGGCACCTTTGCTGAAGATTGCGCCGAGCATAACGGTTTTACCCGACAAGCCCAGGACGCCTTTGCGATTGCCTCGCTGACGCGTGCGCAGGAAGCCATCACCCATGGCAGTTTTGCCGCCGAAATAGTCCCGGTCCAGGTCACCGTCGGCAAAGAGCAAAAAACCATCCTGCATGACGAACAGCCGCCCAAGGCCAAGCTGGACAAGATCGCCAGCCTCAAACCGGCCTTCCGCGACGGCGGCACGGTGACCGCAGCCAACTCCAGCTCGATCTCCGATGGCGCGGCGGCGCTGCTGTTGATGCGTGAGTCCGATGCACGGCAACGCGGCCTCAAGCCGCTGGCGGTGATTCATGGGCATGCGGCGTTCGCCGATGAGCCGGGGCTGTTTCCGGTGGCGCCTGTCGGCGCGATCCGTAAGTTGATGAGCAAAACCGGCTGGAACGTGGCGGATGTCGACCTGTTCGAGATCAACGAAGCGTTCGCGGTGGTCAGCCTGGTGACCATGAGCAAACTGGAGATTCCCCACAGCAAGGTCAACGTGCACGGCGGCGCCTGCGCCCTGGGCCATCCGATCGGCGCCTCGGGCGCGCGCATCCTAGTGACCTTGCTCTCGGCCCTGCGCCAGAAAGGCCTCAAACGCGGGGTCGCTGCCATCTGCATCGGCGGTGGTGAAGCCACGGCCATGGCCGTTGAATGCCTGTATTAAGGACTGACCATGCTGCCTAATGACGAACAATTGCAAATCAGCGACGCGGCCCGGCAGTTTGCCCAGGAGCGTCTGAAACCGTTCGCCGCCGAATGGGACCGCGAGCATCGCTTTCCAAGGGAGGCCGTCGGTGAAATGGCCGAACTGGGCTTTTTCGGCATGCTGGTACCGGAACAATGGGGCGGCTGCGACACGGGTTACCTGGCCTACGCCATGGCCCTGGAAGAAATCGCCGCCGGCGACGGGGCTTGCTCGACCATCATGAGCGTGCATAACTCGGTGGGTTGCGTGCCGATCCTCAAATTTGGCAATGACCAGCAGAAAGACCAGTTCCTCAAGCCCCTGGCCAGCGGGGCCATGCTCGGCGCCTTTGCGCTGACCGAACCCCAGGCCGGTTCCGACGCCAGCAGCCTTAAAACCCGCGCACGCCTTGACGGTGATCATTACGTGCTCAACGGCTGCAAACAATTCATCACTTCCGGGCAAAACGCCGGCGTGGTGATTGTGTTTGCGGTCACTGACCCGGCGGCGGGCAAGCGCGGCATCAGTGCGTTTATCGTTCCCACCGACTCGCCGGGCTATACCGTGGCGCGGGTCGAGGACAAGCTGGGACAGCACGCATCGGATACCTGCCAGATCCTGTTTGAAGACATGAAGGTGCCGGTCGCCAACCGTCTGGGCGAGGAGGGCGAGGGCTACAGGATCGCCCTGGCCAACCTCGAAGGCGGACGCGTGGGCATTGCCGCGCAATCGGTGGGCATGGCCCGCGCCGCCTTTGAAGCGGCCCGCGACTACGCCCGCGAGCGTGAGACCTTCGGCAAGGCCTTGATCGAACACCAGGCCGTGGCCTTTCGCCTGGCCGACATGGCCACGCAAATTGCCGTCGCCCGGCAGATGGTCCATTACGCGGCAGCCCTGCGTGACAGCGGCAAACCGGCCTTGGTCGAGGCCTCGATGGCCAAGCTGTTCGCCTCGGAAATGGCCGAGAAAGTCTGTTCGGCCGCCTTGCAAACCCTGGGCGGTTACGGTTACCTGAGCGACTTCCCGCTGGAGCGGATCTACCGCGATGTGCGGGTCTGCCAGATTTACGAAGGCACCAGCGATATCCAGCGCATGGTCATCTCACGCAATCTTTAAGGAGCCGATACATGAGTTATGAAACCATTTTGCTCGAAGTCCAAGGCCGCGTCGGGCTGATTACCCTCAACCGCCCGCAGGCGCTGAACGCCTTGAATGCCCAACTGGTCAGCGAGTTGAACCAGGCGCTGGATGGCCTGGAAGCCAACCCGGAAATCGGCTGCATCGTGCTGACCGGCTCAAAGAAAGCCTTCGCCGCCGGAGCCGACATCAAGGAAATGGCCGAGCTGACCTACCCGCAGATCTACCTGGACGACCTGTTCAGCGACAGCGACCGCGTGGCCAACCGCCGCAAGCCGATCATTGCCGCCGTGAACGGCTTCGCCCTCGGTGGTGGCTGCGAGCTGGCGCTGATGTGCGACTTTATCCTGGCCGGTGACAGCGCCAAGTTCGGTCAGCCCGAGATCAACCTGGGCGTGCTGCCGGGCATGGGCGGTACTCAGCGGCTTACCCGTGCGGTGGGCAAGGCCAAGGCCATGGAAATGTGCCTGACCGGGCGCTTTATCGACGCTGTAGAAGCCGAACGTTGCGGCATCGTTGCGCGCATCGTGCCTGCTGACGAGCTGCTGGACGAAGCGTTGAAAGTGGCCACGCTGATCGCCGGCAAATCGGTGCCGATCAGCATGATGGTCAAGGAAAGCGTGAACCGCGCGTTTGAAGTGAGCCTGTCCGAAGGCGTGCGTTTTGAGCGCCGCGTGTTTCATGCAGCGTTTGCGACCCAGGATCAGAAGGAAGGGATGGCGGCGTTCGTGGCCAAGCGCGCACCGGAGTTCAAAGACAAGTAGCTGTGGAGAGTCAAGATCGTTCCCACGCTCCGCGTGGGAACGCAGCCCGTGACGCTCTGCGTCACCCGTGGCCATCGTTAGCGGGACGCGGAGCGTCCCAGGTGGCATTCCCACGCAGAGCGTGGGAACGATAAAACCCTTATCAGTCAGAGCTGATAATTCTTCAATTCCCTGGCAATCACCATCCGCTGAATCTCGCTGGTGCCTTCGTAAATCTGTGTGATCCGTGCATCCCGGTAGTAACGCTCCACCGGATAGTCTTCCAGATACCCATACCCGCCATGAATCTGCATCGCTTTCGAGCAAACCTTTTCAGCCATTTCCGAAGCAAACAGCTTGGCCTGTGACGCTTCCGACAGGCACGGCTTGCCGGCGCTGCGCAGGCGTGCGGCGTGCAGGATCAGCAGGCGTGCGGCGTTCAGTTGGGTTTGCATGTCGGCCAACAGGTTGGCCACGCTCTGGTGTTCGATGATCGCCTTGTCGAACTGCACCCGGTCACGGGCATAGGCCAGCGCCGCCTCAAAAGCGGCCCGCGCGATGCCCAGGGCCTGGGCGGCGATGCCGATGCGCCCACCCTCCAGGTTGGACAGGGCGATGGCCAGGCCTTTGCCGCGCTCGCCCAGCAGGTTGGCTTCGGGCACCGTGCATTGGTTGAAGGTGACGGCGCAGGTGTCCGATGCGCGAATGCCCATCTTGTGTTCGGTGCGGTCGACCACGAAGCCCGGGGTATCCGTGGGGACCAGGAATGCCGAAAGGCCTTTCTTGCCCAGCTCCGGGTCGGTCACGGCGAACACAATGGCCAACTTCGCGCGCTTGCCATTGCTGACAAACTGCTTGGCGCCGTTGATCACCCACTGGCCATCGCGCAGTTCGGCACGGGTGCGCAGATTATGGGCTTCAGAGCCGGCCTGGGGCTCGGTCAGGCAGAAGCAACCGATGGCCTGGCCGCTGGCAAGCGCGGCCAGCCAGGTATGTTTCTGCGCCTCTGTGCCGTAGTTGAGGAGTGGGCCGCAACCCACTGAATTATGGATACTCATCAGTGCGCCCGTGGCGCCATCCCCGGCGGAAATTTCCTCCACGGCCAGGGCATAGGCGACGTAATCCACGTAGGTGCCGCCCCATTCTTCCGGCACCACCATGCCGAGCAGGCCCAGCTCGCCCATCTTGGCCACCAGGGCGTCGTCGATCCAGCCGGCCTTTTCCCAGGCCTGGGCGTGGGGTGCGATTTCACCTCGGGCAAAGTCACGCGCCATGTCGCGGATCATCATTTGTTCTTCAGTATATTCAAGATCTTGCATGGCTTATTTCTCAATCTGCTTGAAGTCGTGAAAGAAGCTGTCGACATGGTCGGCGTCCAGCCCTTGCAGGGTGGGCGGATTCCACTGCGGGTTCTTGTCTTTATCGATGATCAACGCGCGAACCCCTTCAATCAGGTCGCCGCGTGCGAACCACTGGCGGTCCAGATGCAGCTCCAGGGCAAAGCACTGTTCCAGCGGCAGGTGGCGCCCACGGCGCAGCATCTGCAGGGTGACGGCCATGGCCAGGGGCGAACGGGTCTGCATCAGGGCGACGGTAGTCAGCGCCCAATGGTGGCTGTCGGCGACGGTGACTTGCTGTAGCTGCTCGACCATGCTCGGCACGTCCGGCAGCGCGAAGAAATGGTCGATGGCCGGGCGCAAGGCCGCCAGCGGCGCATCCGGCAGTTGTTGTAGGGCCAGCCCGGCGAGCACGCCTTGCAGGTCCTTGAGGGGCGAGTCGCGCCATTGCAGGCTGTCGAGCGCGTGCCCAAGCTCCGTCAGTTTGGCGCTGTCGAGGTACCAATCGGCCAGGCCGCAGTACAGGGCGTCCGCCGCACGGATCTGCACCCCGGTGACGCCGAGGTAAATCCCCAGCTCGCCTGGAATACGCGGCAGGAAGTAGCTGCCACCCACATCCGGAAAATAGCCGATGGCCACTTCCGGCATCGCCAGCCGGCTGCGCTCGGTCACGACGCGCAGGTCGGCGCCCTGTACCAGGCCCATACCACCGCCGAGCACGAAGCCGTCCATCAAGGCCAGCACGGGTTTGGGGTAATGGTGGATGGCCAGGTCGAGCGCGTATTCCTCGACGAAGAAGTCTTCATGCAGGGTGTCGCCACGCTTGAAACTATCGTACAGGGAACGGATATCGCCGCCGGCACAGAAGGCCTTGTCGCCGGCACCGCGCAGCACCACGGCATAGACAAGCGGATCATCGGCCCAGGCCTGCAGCTGCGTCGTCAGCAGACGCACCATCTCCAGGGTGATGGCATTCAAGCCGGTGGGGCGGTTGAGGGTGAGGTAACCGATATGGTTACGCACCTCACTGAGTACTTCTTCCTGCTGAATATCGGTGTGGCGTGCTTCGGAGGACACCTGAGCAGTCATCACTAACTCCCTGCTTTTATTGTTCTTTATCAAGATGTTCGCGGGCGAACTATCGCGTGATCGTACCAGCGCAAATTTGCCGCCTACAACCCGGAATCATGCAGGTCGTTGTTGCATTTATGCACACCGCATCAAACCACGCGACTGGCCAGGACTTCGCCGATACTGCGCCGTCGCGCATGGCCTTCGGCGGCATGAATCAATTGCTCCAGCTCCGTGGGCTCGACGTCGAAGAACTGCTCCATGTCGGCCAATGCCAACTTGAGGTCGGCGGCGGTGATGGCCGGGTCGGTCACCGGCGCGCTGCCGAGCATGACAGGTACCGGTTCGGCTTGTCCCTTGGGATAACGCGTGCGGGTGGCATTGTTGTAGGCCAGCGCACACGCCAGCAGGGCAGCGGCGCCGAGCATGACCGGTGCCAGTTCGTGCCAGCCGAGGGCGATGGAGGCAGGGTCGGCCAGTACCAGCGTCATGGCCAGGCCACCGGCCGGGGGATGCAGGCAGCGCAGCCAGCAGATCAGCACGACCGTCATGCCCGCCGCCAGGCAAGCGCTGCCCAGGGTGCGTCCCAACACCCGCGCCACGAGCAATGCCACCACGCCAGCACACAGATAGCTGCCCATGATCGACCAGGGTTGTGCCAGCGCCCCCGACGACACGGCAAACAGCAGCACCGCCGACGCCCCCAGCGGGCCGAGCAGGTGCAGGGCGACTTCCATGCCGAACACCTGGGCACACACCCAGACACTGAGCAGTGTGCCCAAGGCCATGCCGATGGCGGCGCGACTCCATTCGGAAGGACGGGTATTGATGGCAGCAGGTAACCAGCGAGCGAGCATTGAAGAGGGGTCCTGAAACTGAGGGCGAAAAAAAAGGCCTGCCTGGTTTCCCGGAAAAGCCCTTGAAAGTTCCAACATCGGGGGAAGGAACCCAAACAGTGTGCCAACTGAGTTGCAGCGGCGCCAATGCATATTAATGAGGGTTGAATGCAAAAATTATGTACTTAAGGAGCTTCGTCAAAGAAGATCCGATTGGTGTTATGGGCGGCGGGCGTGCAGATCTTGCCCAGTACAAGGCTGTCGACTTCCTCATTGAACAGGCGTTTTTGCAGGTTCGCCTGCAAGCCTGGTTCGTCGGCCAGCGGCCCCTTCAACGCTACCAGCGCGTCACGTAAGCCCCTCAACCGATCCAGTCTCGGCGCGGCTACAGATAACCGATCCTCTCGCACGGCATTGCCCTCCTTGTTGTTATGTCGTTATGCAGGTTCCCTGACCAGGGCTGTTACAGGCAGCCCTTGATACGGGTGGTAGATAGTTAATGCCCTTGCAAACGAGTCTACAGTTGGGCTCCGGGCACCGGAAGGCGAAGTTCAGCGGCCGTTACGCAAAGCACTGTAGGGGGTTTCTCGGTGATTATGATGAAAAACGCCCAGGGGGTTTATAAGCGGGCGTTTTTCTTACGTGACGGCTGCAAACACACTCAAAGAGGTGCTTTTTTCTTCAGGTGCAACAACACGTAGGGGGTCATATCGAACGCCCCGGTGAGCGTCGGCGTGAGCGCACGCAAGCGTGGGTCAGTCAGGCTGTTAAAGTCGGCCTGGCTCATCACCAGCCAGGCGGGCGCCTGAACAGGCTGGAGCTCGACGGGCAACTGGGTAAACAGTGGAACCTTGTCGCAATTGAAGTTGACCATGAACTTGATGGCTTTTGCGTCTTTGCCCAACGCATGCAAGACCAATGGCGCCGGTTGTTGCAGGATCTGCTCCTTGGCCGCCAGGGTGAACGTACGGGTGTCGTAAAGGCTGCGCTCCAAGGGTTCGACCACCATGATGTAAGTCGTCCAGATCGCCATGACTGCGGCGAATGCCGGACCGACCGGGCGCAGTCGAGCCCGGAACAGTGCCAGCAACGCCAATACCTGCAGCACTGCCAGTACGCCAAACATCGGCCCGAGATCGGCCAACAGTAGCGGGTAACGCCGTCGCGCAACGATCAGGCCCACCGCCAACAGCGCCGGCAGCAGCGTCCACAGCACCAGCATCAAGCCGCGCAACCCGCTGAACAGACGGCCTTGTGCGACCTGAAACGGATACGCGGCAATGATTGCCGCCATCGGCAGCATCGGCAGGATATACCGCGCCTTTTTTGCCTGGGGCACCGACAAGCCAAGCATCACCAAGACACCCGCCGCCGCGCAGTACAGCACCAGCTTCAACGCCGGGTCTGGCGCTCGGCGGCCGCCGCTCACCACGGCCAGCAGCACCAGCAGCGCCACCGGATAGGCCAGGGCGTAGTTGCCTATGGAGCTGGTGAAGTAATACAGCACGCCGCCAGAGCCTTCGCTGCCATCCATGCGCCCCAGAAACTGCATGCGAATCACCTCACGCATGAAGTCTTCGCCACCGCTGAGCTTGGCCAGCAGCAATAGCAGGCCGATACACGCTGCCAGCAAGGCCAGCGCCAACAGCCCGAAGCTGAACAACTGACGCCATTGACGGTTGATCAGGTAATAGCTGCACAGCACCCCGGTAGGAATCACCAGGCCGATCGGCCCGCGAATCGCAAAACCCAGCATCAACAGCGCAAACACCCAGTGCAGGCGTTTGGCCGCAGCAAAATGCTCATGGGCATACCCCAGGTAGAACACCGCCAGGGTCACGGCCGCGAGCATCTGGTCCAGGGAGACGGCGCGGGTTTGGCTGATAAAGGTGCTGCTGAGCAGCAACATTGCAATGCTCAGCAGGCCCCAGCGCACGGAGTAGGGCGCGGTGAGCCGATAGACCAGCACTACGATCGACGCCGAAGCCACAGCGCTGGGCAGCCAGGCCGTGAAGCTGGTGACCTGGCCGATAGGCAGGGAGAGCAGCCAGGTCAGCAGGGTCGAGGTGGCCAGGTAGTCAGCATACGGCTGGCCGTAGGTGGTGGGAAAGAAGCTCGGCCCATGGCGCAGCATCTCCTGGGCAAATACCACGAAGCGCGAGTCGAAGCCGATAATCGCCTGGTGCCAGCTGCCGGCGATGAACAGCAGCAGCGCCAGCAGCCCCAGACCCAGTGACTGTCGGCTCAGCGTTGGCGTGAGCAGGGGCGGGTGAACCTTGTGCACTGATCAGCCTGCCTTGGCCTGTTGCACCCAGTTTTGCTGGGGGATCGGCAACTCGCACGAGTCACCACGGCCAATCGGGAAGTATTTGAAGCCTTTGCGCGTCAGGCTCTCGCCGTCGTACAGGTTGCGACCGTCGAAGATCACCGGGGTTTTCAGGCGCTGGTGGATCAGGTCGAAGTCCGGTGCCTTGAATTGCTGCCACTCGGTGCAGACGACCAGCGCATCGGCGCCGCCCAGGGTGGATTCCGGCGTGCCCATCAGCATCAATTGTGGGTCGTCACCATAGATGCGCTGGGTTTCCTGCATGGCTTCGGGATCGAACGCACGTACATTGGCGCCGGCGGCCCACAAGGCTTCCATCAGCACGCGGCTCGGCGCGTCACGCATGTCGTCGGTGTTGGGCTTGAAGGCCAGGCCCCACAGGGCGAAGGTCTTGCCGCGCAGGTCGCCCTTGAAGAACGCGTTGATGCGCTCGAACAACTTGCTTTTCTGGCGCTGGTTGATCGCTTCCACGGCTTCCAGCAGGTCGCTGGAACAGTTGGCCTGCTTGGCGCTGTGGATCAGAGCGCGCATGTCTTTGGGGAAACAGGAGCCGCCGTAGCCGCAACCGGGATAAATGAAGTGGTAGCCGATGCGCGAGTCGGCGCCAATGCCCAGGCGCACGGCTTCGATGTCGGCGCCCAGGTGTTCGGCCAGCTCGGCGATCTGGTTGATAAAGCTGATCTTGGTGGCGAGCATGCAGTTGGCGGCGTACTTGGTCAGTTCGGCGCTGCGCAGGTCCATGAAGATAATGCGGTCATGGTTGCGGTTGAACGGTGCGTACAGGTCGCGCATCACTTCCCGCACTTCTTCGCGCTCGCAGCCAATGATGATGCGATCCGGGCGGCGGCAGTCGGCCACGGCCGAGCCTTCCTTGAGGAATTCCGGGTTGGAGACAATATCGAATTGCAGCTCACGGCCGGCGGCGCGCAGGTTTTTTTCGATATGCGCGCGCAGGGTGTCGCCGGTGCCGACGGGAACAGTGGACTTTTCCACCAGGATCACCGGCGCCATGCGATGGCGCGCCACCGCGTCACCCACCGACAACACGTATTTGAGGTCGGCCGAACCGTCCTCATCCGACGGCGTACCCACCGCAATGAACAGCACCTCACCATGCTCGACGGCGAGTTTTTCGTCGTAGGTGAAATGCAGGCGTCCGCTTTCCAGGTTTTCCTTGACCATGGCCGCCAGGCCCGGCTCGAAGATCGTCACATGGCCTTTCTGCAGCGACTCGACCTTGCTCCGGTCAACGTCCATGCAAATAACATCGTGACCGACTTCGGCTAATACGGTGGCCTGTACCAAGCCGACATAACCACTACCAAATACACTGATTTTCATGGGGTATTCCTGGGACTTGAGGTGCTAGCACGACGAGAGTTGATAACCAGTACGCCGAGGATGACCAAGGCCACCCCCAGGGTTTTTGCAAGCGAAAAGTGTTCGTTGAATACCGGCAGGCAGGCGGCCAGCAGGTACACCAGCGCGTAGCTGATGCTCAGCAGCGAGTAAGCGCGCCCGAGGGGCAAGTGCTTCAGCGCGCCGAGCCAGCAGAGCATCGACAGTGCATAGGCGCTGATCGCCAGGACCACCACGCCCAGGGCGCTCAGGTCGATGCTGGCGCTGCTCAAGGCGCTCAGCCACGCATCCGGCAACGGCAGGCGCGTCATGCTCCAGCGCATGCCCAATTGGGCCGCGCTGACCAGGCCGACGCTGCCCAGGGCCAGGGCGAAACCGCGCATCCGGCTCATACCTGGCGCCCCAGCAGCACAACGCCTGCAATGATCAGCACCACGCCCAGCCAGTGGCGGCCATCGATGTGTTCAGCAAACACAAAGCGCGCCATCAGCGTGACCACTACAAAATTCAGGCTGAGCATGGGGTAGGCGATGCCCACTTCCAGGCGCTGCAACACCAACAGCCACACCAGCAAACCCAGGCCCAGGCACACCAGCGCCGACCACAGCCAGGGTGAGCGCAGCTTCAGCGCCCAACCGTCGGGCAATTCACGCCAGCTTTCCACGGCAAATTTCTGCGAGACCTGGCCCGCGCATGTGAGCAGGCAGGCGCTGAGTAATAGAAGCAGGGTGATCATTGCGCGACCTGCGGGAAAATCAGGATCACGATATTGCCCTGCGCATAGCGCTTGCCGTCCGCAGGCAGTAGGGCGAGTTCTTCCTTTTCGCCCTGGCTGTTGACGCGCATCACCACGCCGACGGCGCCGCTGCGGCGGGTTTCGGCCATCCAGGCCTGGATTCGATTGCGGTCGACCAGACGCTGGGCGGTGTCCGCATAAGCCAGGCCGTATTTCACCTCGCCAGAGGTGTTGTAGAGCGTGATGTCGGGCCGTTTCAGGCGCCACGACAGCGCAGCGGAGGCGCCCAGGTCGTTGCTCAACAGCGCAATGGAAGGCTTGAGTTCTTCGGCATGATCGATGATGAACTGGTCCGGGGTCTTGTTATAAACCACCGAATGGGGCAGTGCGGCGGGCACCAGGGCAACCAGCAAGGCACTGCCGATCAGCGGCGCGGCCCACAGTGTCAACGGGCGCGCCGCCTGAAACAGGTTGGCCAGGATCCAGCCGAACAGGCAGGTAAACAGCAGCACCAGGCTGAGGGTTTCTTCACCGGGTTCGTACACCGGTTTCTTCCACTGGAACCAGATGATTGCCAACAGGGCGAGCACGCCGATGACCAGGTTCAGGCAGCCGTTGATACGCATCATGCGGCCACGGCCTTGAGCGAGTTTGTCACTCAAGGTCGACCCCATCAGCAAGGCCAGGGGCAGCAGGCACGGCATGATGTAGGCGGGCAGTTTGCCTTTGGCCAGGCTGAAAAAGGCCAGGGGCATCAGCAGCCACAGCAGCAGGAACGCGGTGTTCGGCAGGCGCCGGTCCAGCCACGCCTGTTTGAGGCTGGACGGCAGCAGCGCAACCCAGGGCAGTGTGAACGCCACCAGCAACGGCAGGTAATACCAGAACGGCTCGGCGTGCTGCGCGTCTTCACCGGCAAAGCGCTGGATATGCTCATGCCAGAAGAAGAAGTGCCAGTAATCCGGCTCTTGCAGGTGCACGGCCAGGGCCCATGGCAAGCTGACCAGGATCGCCGCAGCCACTGCCACCGGGCCGTACTTGAACAGTTCCATCGAACGTTTCTGCCAGAGGGCGTAGGGCAGGGCGATCAACACCGGCAGCAACCACGCCAGGAACCCTTTGGTCATGAAGCCCATGCCACAGGCCAGGCCCAGCACGGCCCAGGACCACAACCTGGCCCGCTGCGTGCGGCTGTGGAAGCAGAACCACAAGGCAACGCCTGTGAGGTTGACCCAGAAGGTGAACTGCGGGTCCAGGTTGGCGTAGCCGCCGAGCATCGCCACGCTGACGAAACTCATGTACAGCACGCTGCTGATCAGGCTTTTCTGCGGGTCGTTCCACAACCGGCGGGACATCAGGTAAACCAGCAGGATGCTCAAGCCGGTGCTCAAGGCCGACGCAAAGCGCACCCCGAAGAGGTTCTGGCCGAAGATCGCCTGGCCCAGCGCGATCATCCAGTAGCCCGCCGCCGGCTTCTCGAAATAGCGAATGCCCATGAAGTGCGGCGCGGCCCACTTGCCGGTCAGCAGCATTTCCTGGCTGATCTGCGCATAGCGGGTTTCATCCGGAATCCACAGGCCGTGGGTGGCCAGTGGTAACAGGTAAAACACGCCAAACGCCAACAGGAGCAAGGGCAATGCCCAGCGGCGGATCATGCCTGCTGCACTCCGAGCCAACCTTCGCGGCCGCTCAATGCGCCGCGCACCAGCTGTTGCTGGGGCAGGGTGGTCACATCCGCAGGCAATAACGCGCTCAGGGGTTGGAAATCAATGCCGCGCTGCCCTGCCTGGGCGAGCAACTGGCGAAAATCCTGGGCCATCAGAATCCCTTCTACTTCTGCGTGAATGGTGTAGACGTTCAGCTTCGACGCGTTGAACCGGTCAAGGATGAACGTGTTGAAGTCCTTGGCAGCCACTACCGGCCCGACGACTTCGTCGAAGGTCGGCAGGTCTACCGGAATTTGTGGGGTGCCCGCGCTGCCATCGGCCAGGGTCGGTCGAAACAGGCTGGTGCCCCGGCAATCGCTGTTGTAGCGAAAGTTGAAGGCTTGTTTGGCTTGCACCACGCGCTCGTCGGCGCGCCAACCGGCGGCCGCTGAACAGTCGATCCGCTCACCCAAGATATCGCTCAAGGTATCCACACCGCGCCGGATCTGCTCGACCAGCTGTGCGTCGCTCCAACGCCCGGTATTGGCCTGCCAGCCGTGGTGGTCCCACGCGTGCAGGCCAACTTCATGCCCGGCGGCCTTGGCCTGGCGCATCAAGTGCCCCAGGTCACGGCCAATCGGCTTGCCCGGCCAGGCGGTGCCGGCCAGCAGGATGTCCCAGCCATACAGGCCAGCGGCATTGGAACGCAGCATTTTCCACAGGAACTGCGGGCGGATCAGGCGCCACAAGTGGCGCCCCATGTTGTCCGGCCCGACGCTGAAGAAGAACGTCGCTTTAATCCCGGCTTCGTCCAGGGACTCGAGCAGCCGTGGCACGCCTTCACGGGTGCCTCGGTAGGTGTCGACGTCGATGCGCAGGCCTGCCTTCATTACTTTTTATCCGCTATTTCAAGCATTGCTTCACGCAGGAAGAAGTCCAGCGTGTTGCCGATGGTCTCGCTCATTGCCACGGTCGGCTCCCAGTTCAACAGGCGCTTGGCGTTCTCGATGCTCGGCTTGCGGTGTGCAACGTCCTGGTAACCGGTGCCGTAGAACGCCTTGCTTTCCACGTCGCGAAAACCGGCGAACGGCGGGAAGTTGCCGCGCAGCGGGTGCGCTTCGAACTGACGCAGCAGCTCTTCGCCCAACTGACGGATGCTGGCTTCGTTTTCCGGGTTGCCGATATTGATGATCTGGCCGTCACAGACGCCCTTGTCGTTATCGATGATGCGCGCCAGGGCTTCGATGCCGTCGGCGATGTCGGTGAAGCAACGCTTCTGCTCGCCACCGTCGAACAGGCGAATCGGCGTGCCTTCCACCAGGTTCAGGATCAACTGGGTGATGGCGCGGGAGCTGCCGATACGCGCCGAGTCGAGGCGGTCCAGGCGCGGGCCCATCCAGTTGAACGGACGGAACAGGGTAAATTTGAGGCCCTTGTCGCCGTAGGCCCAGATCACGCGGTCGAGCAGTTGCTTGGAGACCGAGTAGATCCAGCGTTGCTTGTTGACCGGGCCCACCACCAGGTTGGAGGTGTCTTCGTCGAAGTACTGGTCCTGGCACATGCCATAGACTTCGGAGGTCGAGGGGAAGATCACGCGCTTGTTGTACTTGACGCAGTAGCGCACCAGCTTGAGGTTTTCTTCAAAATCCAGCTCGAACACGCGCAGCGGGTTGCGGGTGTATTCGATCGGCGTGGCGATGGCCACCAGCGGCAGCACCACGTCGCACTTCTTGATGTGGTACTCGATCCACTCGGTGTGAATGCTGATATCGCCTTCCACATAGTGGAAGTTGGGGTGGCTGCGCAGGCGCTCGATGGCGTCGGAGCCGATATCCAGGCCGTAGACTTCATAGCGGTCGTCACGCAACAGGCGCTCGGACAGGTGGTTACCGATAAAGCCGTTCACGCCCAGGATCAGCACGCGGGTGCGGCGTGGCTTGCGGCCCGACTCGGCGCCGCGCAGCACGGAGCCGTCCACCAGGCCCAGTTCATCGGCCAGGGACGGGCCGGCCAGGTACAGGCCGTTGTCGTTGCGCTGGCCGAACTTGATCACCAGCGAGTCTTCACCGCAGGCGATGCGCAGCGGATTGACGCTGATCACCCGGCCCGGCGCCAGGCCTTCGTTGCCCTGGGCCACTTCCGCCTGCCAAACGATGAGTTTGTGCTCGCCCACCGCGCAGAAGGCGCCAGGGTAAGGCTGAGTCACGGCGCGCACCAGGTTGAACAGTTCTTCGGCGGGCTTGTTCCAGTCGATCTTGCCATCGGCGGCGGTACGGCGGCCGAAGCAGGTGGCCTGGCTTTCGTCCTGGGCAGTTTCAGCCAGTTTGCCTTGGGCCAGTTGCGGCAGGGCGTCGCGCAGCAGGTGGCTGGCGGCCTCTCGCAGCTTGGCGTGCAGGCTCAGCCCGGTGTCGCTGCGCTCGATGCTGACTTTGTGTTGGGCCAGGATCGCGCCGGCATCGGCACGCTTGACCATGCGGTGCAGGGTCACGCCGGTTTCGGTTTCGCCGTTGACCAGCACCCAGTTGGCTGGCGCGCGGCCACGGTATTTGGGCAGCAGCGAACCATGCAGGTTGAACGCGCCTTGGCGGGCGAGGGCCAGCAGCGGTTCGCTGAGCAGGTTGCGGTAGTAAAACGAGAAGATGAAATCCGGGTTCAGCTTGGCGATGCGTTCGACCCACAGCGGATGGTTCGCGTCTTCCGGGGCGTGCACCGGGATACCGTTGCGGGCGCACAGCTGGGCGACGGAGCCGTAGAAGTTGTTTTCCTTGGGGTCATCGGCATGGGTGAACACGGCGGCAATGTCGTAGCCCGCAGCCAGCAGGGCTTCGATACCCGCACAGCCAATATCGTGGTAGGCGAATACAACGGCTTTTGAACTCATGACTGAACCTGATCGGAAGAAGAAGTAGAAGTATGGGAAGACACCAGGCCATCGACGACGACCACGGGAGCCGGTGCTGCCGGTTGGTTGCGCAGCACTTTTTCAATGAAGAAACGCGGGCGGGCGCGCACATCGCTGTACATACGGCCCAGGTATTCGCCCAGCAGACCCATGCCGATGAACTGGCCACCGGTGAACACGAACAGCACCGCAAACAGCACGAACAGGCCGTCGCCCGCCCAAGTGGCGCCGAAGGCCAGGCGCATGACGATCAGCGCGAAGGCAAACAGCACGCCCAGCGCCGCCAGGCTGAACCCGACGATGGAGAGCAGGCGCAACGGCGTGGTGGTCATGCAGGTGAGCAGGTCGAACATCAGGCTGATCAGGCGCATGGCGCTGTATTTGGATTCGCCGTGTTCACGCTCGGCGTGGTGCACCAGGATCTCCGTGGTGTGACGGGCGAAGCCGTTGGCCAGGATCGGGATAAAGGTGCTGCGTTCGCGGCAGGCCAGCATCGCGTCGACGATGGTGCGGCGGTAGGCGCGCAGCATGCAGCCGTAATCGGTCATGGCCACGCCGGTGGAGCGCTGCACGGCCAGGTTGATCAAGCGCGAAGGCCAGCGGCGGAACGCTGAATCCTGGCGGTTGTTACGCACCGTGGCGACCACGTCGTAGCCCAGGGCGGCTTGTTCCACCAGGCGCGGGATTTCTTCCGGCGGGTTTTGCAGGTCGGCGTCGAGGGTAATCACCACTTCGCCGCGGCACTGTTCGAAACCCGCCATGATCGCGGCGTGCTGGCCATAGTTACGGTTGAGAATCACCGCCACCACCTTGCTGCCATCTTCGGCGGCGGCGTCTTCGAGCAATTGCGCCGAATTGTCGCGGCTACCGTCATCCACCAGGATGATTTCGTAGTCGTAGGCCAGCTGTTGGCAAGCGGCCGTGGTGCGGCGCAGCAACTCAGGCAGGCTCTCTTGCTCGTTATAGACCGGAATAACGATCGATACGCAATGAATAGGGTAGGGTTTCAAAGATTAATAACCTCGGCTGGAGCAACTTGGAGCGCGAAAACAGCAGCGATTAGTGGGCGAAACTACGGCCCGCAGATGACAAAACGGCGCTAAAGATAAAGTGTAATCAACAGGTTAGTCGATAAACCCCGGATTGTTCTGAAGTGATGCCTATAAGGTTAAGCGCAAAAATGTTCAACGAATATGAAAGGCGGATGAAAAACTCGTTTATTTGACAGGTAGACAGCCAGTGTTCAGCTATGTGGCCAAGGTGTTAAACCTTGTGAATGTTCAGCCGAATAGGAACGGGCTGGCACGTATTTGGTTCAGGTGAGCGGCGCCCGTGATGGCTGCACTGCCTCTATTCAACAATCTTCTCTGCATTGCCCTTCAAGTGCCGGTAAAGTAAGCCATCTCTTGCCAGGGTACTCGGATGAATAGCGTGCAGCTTTTACGCGGCCAGTTGCGGCCGGTGTTGATCGGATTGTTAGTGTGCGTCGCCTGTGTCACCACCGTGCGGGCCGATGAGGGCGTAGCCCTGGCGAGCATTGACCAGGTGCCGGAAGGCGTCGAAGTACGCGGCAAGCAGGTCGCTGCCTATACCTGGGACGACCGCCAGGGCAAGAACCTGCTGGTGCTGGCCGAACAGGTCAGCGAGCGGGACGACGATGGCACCCAGTCGGCCTTTGTCTACGCGGCCCAGTACCTGCTGGCCGGCGAGCATCCCAAGCGCGTGTGGATGCTTTACGACGATGTGCGCCAGTGCGAGTTCGACGCCGGGCTGCACTTTGACACGGCAGCCACCCGAGTCACCGACCTTTTGGGTGACGGCACGACCCAGGCGACTGTCGGCTACTCGCGCACCTGCACCAGCGACGTGAGCCCCAATGAATTCAAGCTGATCATGCATGCCGGCAAATCCGAGAAGTATCGCCTGCGCGGCGTCGACCGTTTCGGCGCAGCCTGGTGGGACGAAGACGCCGGCGCCCTGCGCGGCATGCCGTTGCCGACCGATTGCAGCGTTGCCGCGCAGCAGGCTCTGGTCAGCCAGTACAAAGAGCAGGGCACCGAGCTACCGCTGCCGGGCTGCTATGGCGACGAGAAGGATTTTGCCAAGGCACCGGACAGCTACCTGGCGTTCATGCGTCAGCACTGGTTTGCGCTGATGAAAAAACAGGACGCCGACTGGAGCCAGTCCCAGACCCAACCCCAGCAGCCCACGCAAGAGGATGACGTGGCGCCGTGATTTGATGGCAGTGCCAAGACTGCGCTAGACTCGGCCCTCGCCAATTCAATAAATATCGCGATTAATCAATAGATTGCTCGTGATATTTAATCCAAAGGCTGATCTACCTTGACTGAGTCCATCCGCAACCCGCTGACCCTCTACCTCACCCGCCTGGCGCCTTCCAGCCAGCTGACCATGCGCTACGTGCTGCAGGACGCCGCCGACCGCCTGGGCTTTGAAGACGTCAACCTTGAAGACATCGACTGGCACCTGCTGCAGCCCGAACAGGTAATCGCCCTGGTTGCTGCGTTGCGCGAAGACGGCTATGCGCCGAACACCTCGTCGCTGTATGTGAATGCCGTGCGCGGGGTGATGAACGAAGCATGGCGGATGAGCCTGATCAGCCAGGAACACTTGTTGAAGATGCGCTCGGTCAAGGCCGCGTCCGGTACGCGCCTGGGGCAGGGGCGTAACCTGCGCCGCACGTTGATCCGCGAAATGATGGAGGTCTGCGCCGCCGACCCGCGCCCGCAAGGCCTGCGCGATGCCGCCGTGATCGGCATCCTGTACGGCTCGGGCATGCGCAAATCGGAGTCGGTCAACCTTGACCTGGCGCAGATCGATTTTGAACAGCGCAGCTTGCGCGTGATCGGCAAGGGCAATAAAGAGCTGATCAAGTACGCGCCAGACTGGGCTTTCGCCAAGCTCCAAGCCTGGCTGGAGTTTCGTCGCGGGCAACTCAAGGAGGGCGAACAGGACGACCCGTTCCTGTTCAACCGTATCCGTCGCGGCAGCCATATCACCCGTGAACGCATCACCAAGCACGCGATTTACTACATCGCGCGCCAGCGTGGGGACCAGGTGGGCGTGAAGATCATGCCCCATGATTTTCGCCGCTCGTTCATTACCCGGGTGATCGAGGAGCATGACCTGTCGATCGCGCAGAAGCTGGCCCATCACACCAACATCCAGACCACCGCCAGCTATGACGTGCGTGACGACAATGAGCGGCGGCGCGCGGTAGATCGCTTCGATTTGTAAGGTTCAAGCACTCGCCAGGTGCGGCGGCAAGCGGCGCAGCGTCCATATCACCGTGAGCAGGGCGGCGGCCGCGCACAGCGCGATGCCCACCAGCATCGGCGCCGGCGTATGGTCGGCGAACAGCCCCACCAGCGTCATTGAAACAGCGGCGGTGACCATCTGAATCGCGCCCAACAACGCCGACGCCGACCCTGCCACCGCACCGTGATCCTCCAGCGACAAGACTCCTGCGGCCGGCAACAACAGGCCGAGAAAACCGAAGCCAACAAACAGCAGGGTCATCATCAACGCCAGGCTATCGCCCCACAGCGTGGTGGCCGCCAGCAACGCCATCACGGCCGCCACGGCAGTTACCGACCAGCGAATCAACGGTGCCAGGCCAAAGCGCGCGCTCAGGCGGGCTGTCAGTTGGCTCATGGCGAAAAACGAGGCGGCGTTGACGGCAAAGCACAGGCTGAACTGGGTTGGCGTCAAGCCGAAATACTGGATATACACGAACGGCGCGCTGCCGATAAACACAAAGAACGTGGCCAGGCCAAAACCACTGACCACCGCCAGGCCAATAAACACCGGATCGCGCAGCAGCGCGCCGTAGCTGCGGATCGCACCGCCCAGGGTTTTGCCCAGGCGCCGCTCGGCCGGGTGGGTTTCGGGCAGTTGTACAACGGTCATCACCAGGCACAGCACGGCCACCACCGCCAGCACGGCGAACACCTCGCGCCAGCTCCAGAGTGAAATCACCACACTGCCGGCCAGGGGCGCGAGGATCGGCGACACACTCATCACCAGCATCAGCAACGCCATCAAGCGCGCGGCCTGATGGCCGGTATAGAGGTCGCGCACGATCGCTCGCGGGATGACCATGCCGGCGCACGCGCCAAACGCTTGCAGGGCGCGAAACCCGATCAGCACTTCAATGGTCGGCGCCAGTGCGCAACCGACGCTGGCCACGGCGAAAATTACCAGGCCGGCATAGATCGGCGGCTTGCGCCCATACACATCGCTGAGCGGCCCGTAGAACAACTGGCACACGCCGATGATCATGAAAAATACCGTGAGGCTCATCTGCACGGCGGCGGGCGACGCCTGCAGGCTGGCGCCCAGGGTGGGGAGGGCGGGGAGGTAGCTGTCGATGGCGAACGGGCCGATGGCGGTGATCAACCCCAGCAGCAAGGCGAGGTGGGCAATACGTTGAGGCATGGGTGTCCCGGGCAGGCAAAAGACGCCCAGCTTAAGGTATCCGCGCAGATCCGCAAACTTGAGCTTCACTAACAGCCAGTGATGCCGATAACGCTAGTAACGACGCATCGGCGCTTGGGTAAGGGGATATCCGCATGACGATCAAGTTACGCTTAACGCTGTTGATTGCGACCGGGTTGCTGACCGCCGTGGTCATGAGCCTGGCCGGTTACCTTGGAAACCGGCAGATGAGCGCTGCCGTGCAGGAAAACGAGGTCAGCATGACCGTTTTGCGCAACCACATGGAAGCCGACATGATGCATGACGCGCTGCGCGCCGATGTGTTGTCCGCCATGCTGGTAGGCCTGGGCAAAAGCACCACCACCGCCGCTGAGGTCAATAGTTCGCTCAAGGAGCACGCCGAGCACTTTCGCCAGTCGCTGGAGGCCAACCTCAAGTTGCCGTTGGAAGCCACGCTCAAAACCAACCTCGACAACATCAAGCCCAGCCTGGACACCTACATCGGCGCCGCCGAGCGTATCGTCGCGCTGGCCTTGGGCAACCCCGAAGGCGCTCGCGGGGAGCTTGAAACCTTCAATAAAGCCTTCAGCCAGCTTGAAGATCAAATGGGCGCCTTCAGTGAGTTGATCGAAAGCCATACCGAACGCACGGGCGAAGCCACCCAACGCACCATCCATAACGCCAATCTGATCCTGGGCGCAGTCTTGATCGCCAGCCTGTTGCTGCTGCTGGCCCAGGGACGCTGGGTAATCCTCAGCATCATGGGCCCCCTGCAGGCGGCCAGCCGCATCGCCGCGAGTATCGCCAGCGGCAACTTGAGCGAACCGATTGTCGAGCCCAGCCGCAAGGACGAAGCCAGTTCATTGATACGCAGCCTTGCCACCATGCAGCGCGACCTGCGCGGCATGATCGACGTGGTGCGCAGCAATGCCCATGGCGTCAATGGCGTGAGCGAACGACTGAGCCAGGGCTGCCATGAAGTGGCGGGCAGCAGCCAGCAGCAAAGCGCCGCCGCCAGCACCATGGCCGCTGCCGCCAGCGAAATGACCGCCAGCATCGAAGAAATCACCCGCCACGCCGGGCGCGCGCTGGACATGGCCAACCAGGCTGAAGCCCTGGCCAAGGACGGCGGCCGGGTGATTCACCAAGTGGTCAGCGACATGGACGGCATTGCCCGTTCCGCCCAGCAATCGGCTCTGGTCATTCGCACCCTGGACAAGGAATCCGAGGCCATCTACAGCATCATCCAAGTGATCAAGGGCATCGCCGACCAAACCAACCTGCTGGCCCTCAACGCCGCCATCGAAGCCGCTCGCGCCGGTGAACAAGGGCGCGGTTTTGCCGTTGTTGCCGACGAGGTGCGCAGCCTGGCCGGCCGCACCAGTGCCTCCACCCAGGAAATCGCCAGCATGGTCGGGCGTATCCAGCAAAGCACCCGGGAGGCGGTGACCAGTATGGAGGAGGGCGTCGCCCAGGTAGACAAAGGCATGGCCGTGACCGCCGATGTGGAGCGCGCCATTCGCGAGATTCTGCAGGCCACCTTGAGCACCACGGAGTTGGTCAATGACATCTCCCGGACCATCGGCGAGCAGAGCCTGGCCAGCAATGAAATTGCCCATCAAGTGGAAATGATTGCCGGCATGTCGCAAAACAATAGCCGCGTCATCGGTGAAACAGCCGCGACCACCGATGAGCTGGCCGGCCTGACCGGGAAATTGTCGCAGTCGGTGGATCGGTTCAGCGTGTAGACCTGTTGATCAAGGGCCGGCCTCTGAGGCCGGTTTTTTTTGTCCGCAGAAAGGGGAACCGGGTAAGACCATCCGGCAAAATTGATTCGACCCCACAAAAAAAGATTGAATATTCACACCTAATGTTATTTAAATAACAAAATAAGAGCGGCACGCCTTGCCTCGTCGTGCCGTAACAAGGTGGAATAGCAATGAGCAAGATCGCAGTCATCGGCAGCAACATGGTTGATCTGATTACCTACATCGACCGCATGCCGGCCCAGGGCGAGACCCTCGAAGCGCCGGGTTTTGCCCTCGGTTGCGGCGGCAAGGGGGCCAACCAGGCCGTCGCGGCCGCCAAGTTGGGGGCTGATGTCCTAATGCTAAGCAAGGTCGGCGACGACATGTTTGCCGACAACACTGTGGCCAACTTCCAACGCTTTGGCATCGACACCCGTTACGTGCAGCGCGTGCCGGGTGTTTCCAGCGGCGTCGCGCCGATCTTCGTGCGAACTGACTCGCACAACAGCATATTGATCGTCAAAGGAGCCAATGCGCATCTGTCGCCGGCGGACATCGATGCCGCTGCAGCGGACCTGCGTGAGTGCACGCTGATCGTGCTGCAGTTGGAAATCAACGTGGAGACGGTCTACCACGCCATCGAATTCGCTCACCGACACGCTATCGCGGTGCTGCTCAACCCGGCACCGGCGCTGACCGGGTTGAGCGCCGAGCACTTGGCGCAGTTGGACTTCCTGATCCCCAACGAATCGGAACTGGCGCTGATCACCGGTCACGTCGTGAACTCGCCGGCCTCGGCCCAGGCCGCCGCGCGCAGCCTGGTCACCAGCGGCATTCGACACGTGATCGTCACCCTTGGCGAGCACGGTGCGTTGTACGTGGGCGAAGAGGGCGAATTCCATGTGCCCGGCGTACAGGTGGTGGCCCGTGATACCACGGGGGCCGGCGATGCCTTTATCGGATGCTTCATTCACCACTGGAACCGCGACGGCCATATCCGTCAGGCCATTGAACAGGCGGTAGCGTATTCCGCGTGCTCGGTCATGGCGCTGGGCACGCAAACGTCTTATCCCGACCACGAAACGTTCACGCGTTTCCAGCAACAGCGGTAACACCCCACCCAGCCCGGAGAACAATAATGAACAAACCTGCGCTGCAACCGACTCCCGATGGCTTCTACCTGAACCGCACGCCCTGGTTCGCCTTTATCCTGTTGTGCAGCATCTTTGCGCTGTGGGCGGCGGCGGCGAGCATGAACGACGTGCTGATCGCCCATTTCAAGAAAGCGTTTCTGCTCAGTGATTTCCAGACCGCCTTTGTGCAGTCGGCGTTTTACCTGGGCTACTTTTTCGTGGCGATCCCGGCCGCGATGGTGGTGCGTCGCTTCAGCTACAAGAGCACGATCCTGATCGGCCTCCTGCTGTATATGTTCGGCTGCCTGTTGTTTTTTCCGGCGGCGTCCACGGCCAAGTACGGCATGTTCCTGTTGGCGCTGTTTGTGATAGCCGCCGGGCTGTCGTTCCTTGAAACCGCGTGCAACACCTATTCGACACTGATGGGACCACGGGAAACCGGGACCCGACGCTTGAACATTTCGCAGACCTTCCACCCATTCGGCGCAATGGCCGGGGTGTACGTAGGCAGCTTTGTGATGTTCAAGGACACGGACGCCACCAGGGAACAACTGACGCAGATGAGCGCTTCCGAGGCGGCGGTTGCGCAGTTGCAAATGATCCAGTCCACGCTCTTGCCCTACAAGTGGATGATCGCCGTGCTGGTGCTGATCTTTATCCTGATCGCCATTACGCGATTTCCCGCCTGCAAGGGCAATAAGCCCGCTGGCAGCAAGCCCGGCAGTCTGCGTCAGAGCCTGGGCCGGCTGTGGCGCAACCCACGCTTTACCTTTGGCGTATTGGCGCAGTTTCTTTACGTGGGCGCCCAGGTCGGCGTGTGGAGTTTCACCATTCGCCTGGCCATGCAAATGGGCGGTATGAACGAGCGCAGCGCCTCCTGGTTTTTGCTGACCACCTTTGCCGCGTATTTTGTCGGCAAGTTGATCGCCAACCTGTTGATGCGGCGGCTGCACCCCGCCAAGGTCCTGGCGATCTACGGGGTGCTGTGTATCGTGCTGCTGGCCTATACCATTCTGGTGCCGAACATTTCGGCGGTGTATGCAGCAGTCGGCGTGAGCATTTTCCTCGGCCCCTGCTGGCCGACCATCTACGGCCTGACCATCGATGGCCTGGGTGAAGACACCGGTGTCGGTGGCTCATTGCTGGTGATGAGCATTGTAGGCGGCGGGGTGATCCCGATCTTCCAGGGCCTGCTGTCCGACGCCAGCGGCGGCAACATGCAGCTGGCTTACAGCGTGCCGTTACTGTGCTTTATCGTGATCGTAATGTATGCGCTCAAGTGCATGCGCCAACCCGGCACCTTACCGGCGGGCGCCACCGGGGCGGTGGCCTCATGAATACACGTATCCCACTGTACCGAGCGGTGTTTGGCGAGCAGGAAAAGATCCTTCTGCAATCCCCTGCATTCAAGGTCAGTGCCTGGACCTATGCGTCCGGTGTGTTGGCCCTGAGCCTGGAGAACAGCCGTGGCAAGCTGGTGGTACTGCCTTATCAAGGACAGATGATCTGGTCAGCCGAGTTCGACGGTTGCAACCTGACCATGAACAACCTGTTCGAGCAACCTCGGCCCAGCCCGACGGTCATCGACACCTATGGCTGCTTCATGTTTCATAGTGGCCTGCTGCGCAATGGTTGCCCGACGCCGGACGACACGCACGCCTTGCACGGCGAAATGCCCTGCGCGCCCCTGGACACGGCCTGGCTGGAAGTGGGCGAGGGCTTTTTGCGCCTGGGCGGCTCGTATCAGTACGCCAAGGGGTTCGGCGATCGTTACCTGGCTTGCCCCAGCGTCACATTGCGCGCCGATTCGGCCTTGTTCGATATCAATATGGACGTGACGAACCTTGCCGGAAAGCCCATGGACCTGATGTACATGGCCCACATGAACTACGCGTTTGTGACCGGTGCGCGGTTTGTCGAACCGTTGGGCGTGCAACGCCTGCGCCTGCGTACCAGCGTGCCGGACCACGTCAAGCCGACGCCAGCCTGGAGCGCCTACATGGCCCGACTGGCCGAGCACCCGTCTCAGTTGGCCTGCCTTGAACAGCCGTCACTGTACGACCCCGAGATCGTGTTTTTCTTTGATGGTGTTGCCACTGACGCCGCGGGCCAGGCGCATTTTCTACTCGATCATCCCAATGGCGCGGCGTTTTACACCCGTTACCGTCCCGAACAGTTCGAGCACGCCGCGCGTTGGATCTTGTACACGCCGGATCAGCAAGTGGCGGCGTTCGTCCTGCCGTCCACCTGTGAACCCGAGGGCTATAACGCTGAGAAAGCCAAAGGTCACGTGCGTGTGCTGGCGGCTGGAGCCAGCGCTTCGTTCAGTGTCACCACCGGTTACTTGAGTGCGCAGGAGCGGCGGAAGCTGTTGGGTTAGACCAGCAATTGCGTGCCGTTGGCCTGGATGACTTCCTTGTAGCTACGGGGGATTTTCTTGTCGCTGACCACGTAATGAAAGTCTTCCAGGGCGGCGAAGTGAGCGGTGCGCACCGTGTCGAACTTGCTGAAATCGGCGAGCAGCACGCGCTGCTGGGCCTGGCGTATGACCTTTTGCTTGACCTCGACTTCGTTGAAGTTGAAGCACGTCACGCCGAATTCCTGGCTGACGCCGGCGGCGGTCACAAAGGCCCATGTCAGGCGCACGCTGTCGAGGATGCTGCTTTCGGCGCGGCTTTCAAAAACCTGGTTCTTGCGGTGAAAGGTGCCACCGCACAACACGATGTGGCAATTGGGCTTGTTCTGCAGTTTGAGCAGCACGTTCAGCGAACTGCACACCGCCGTGAACTCCAGCGCATCGGGAATGAAATCAACCACAAAAGGCGAGGTGGTGCCGCAGTCAAAAAATACCGTGTCACCGGCCTGGATCAACTGGGCAGCGAGCTTTCCGATGCGGCGTTTTTCCTCAACGTGACGCGTGTCCTGCTCCGCCACGCGATAATCGCCGGCCTCGTTGCCGACTCGCGTGATGTAGCCGCCCAGCAGGCGCAAATGATCGCTGAAGTGGTTGAGATCGCGGCGCAGGGTCATTTCGGAAACCTCCAGCAGCGCGGCCATTTCCTTCAAGTGAATGGCATTCTGGTCCTGCAAGGCTTGTTGAATGAGCTTCAGTCGCTCGGCTTTTCTACTGTCCACGAGTATTCCAGGGGGTTGATTGTTGTTGTTAAATAAGTAACATTAAATGTTGTTATTGTAACTATTTTATATGCGCACTGTGACGCGCGCGCCACAATCATTGGCAACATACAGGCAAGGGATCGTTAAATGAACAATCTTCCACCCGCAGCATTGGCCAAGTACATCGATCACACCCTGCTGGCTCCCGACGCCTCCCGTGAGCAGATCCGAACCTTGTGCGAAGAGGCCCGTGAACACGGCTTTTACTCCGTATGCCTGAACTCGGGTCAAGTACCTTACGCCGCGTCATGCCTGACCGACAAAAGCGTAGTGATTTGTGCTGTTGTGGGTTTTCCATTGGGGGCCGGTCTGAGTGACACCAAGGCTTTCGAAGCCCAACGAGCAATTGCCGCCGGGGCAGGGGAGATCGATATGGTGCTCAATATCGGATGGTTGAAAGACGGGCTGCTGGACGCCGTGCGCGAAGACATCGCCCTGGTCCACGAGGCCTGCGGCGCCGTGCCGTTGAAGGTCATACTGGAAACCTGTCTGCTCGACGACAAGCAGAAGGTCCAGGCCTGCGAAATCTGCCGCGACTTGGGTGTGGCGTTCGTCAAGACCTCCACCGGCTTCAGCCGAAGCGGCGCGACAGTCGAAGATGTGGCACTGATGCGCCAGACCGTGGGCGCAGGGGTTGGTGTAAAGGCGTCCGGCGGTGTGCGCGATTATCCGACGGCTTTAAAGATGATTGAAGCCGGGGCGACACGTTTGGGCAGTAGTTCAGGAATTGCGATCGTGGGCGGAGCGATGACGGCGGCGGGTGGTTATTGAAGATTTTTTTTGCTGATTAGTAATCGGTAGATATAACTATACTAAATGACTATTTAGTATAGTTATTATTTTTGGTTATTTGCAGAGGAGGGGATCTGTTTCAGGAGTATAGGGGATATCCACCCAAAGACGACCATCGTCCATTCGTTCTATCAACAATCCAGCTCGCTCAACCAGGTCATCAATTATGTCGGCAATGAGCATAAAGCTGTCTGTGTTTTCCCAACGCCCGTAGCTCTTCGCGATTTCGATGCAGGCAGCTTCTAAACGCTCAAAATATGGCAAAAACCAATGATCCTTGAGAAGTGAGGCAGTTTTTTGTGAATCCTGCCAGCGAATTCCGACGCCATCTAAGTTGCCTAAGTGGTAGGCAGCGAATTTCAAAAGGTTTCCGTAGCAGCCATATATCTCGCTTAGAATTTGATCTACTGAGCCATGTTCCTGATACTTCAAAAGCAGTTTATTGGAGCGCTCATCAGCTTCAGCCAAATCGTTTATGAACGTATTTTCGTACGTTTCTGTTTGACTTGCTCCAAAACCAGCAGAGAGGGATGTGACTGCAAACTCGTCCCATACTGGAAGAATCACTTTCCAATGAATTTGCTCAAGGAGCGGACTGTTTTTTTGTCTCAGCAATACGTTGGGGAAGCAATTGTCGAACGCACTGGTTACTTGGACATGCCCACACTCATGAGCCAAAATATGCACTGCATTATCTCGTCCCTCAGCATCATTCTGGTCACTGAGTGGCCATATGTAGTTTGCATTGAGAACGATGTGCGACTTCAAAACGCCGTCACGTAAGACGCCTGGTGTCATTGCAACACCCACAACGTGCGAATTAGTAGCCGTCAGTTTATGGCTCGTCTCGTAGCCGCGATCGAGATCAAGCAACGCCTGGTTGTAGTCTACAGCCAGCGTTACGCCGTCGAGGCCGCTCAAATCGAATGTATCACCCAGCTTGCGCACCGCATGGCCAACAACCGTGGCAAGGCGCGTTGCCGTTTCCGCATCGTTAAAGCCCCTGGCTTGGACGCCAAATTGCTGAGGCATCTTGGATGTAGTTTTTTCTTCGCTACCCATCGAAGCATCTTGCGGTTCGTCCATGATGATTATTCTCTGTGAGTAGAATGAGCTGTGGGCCTGGCCAAACTATTATGGTCAATACAAGCGTGCAGTGTCGAGGTAGTGAGCTTTGAGTTGTCCAGGCTTTAAATCTGACCGCCAGAGCCCCTCAGCTCCGTATAGGACGGTACGCATAATGTATATTATGTTAAACGACAGGCCATGTCATAAATGTTCATGAGCTGCCTAAGTGACTGATTCGACGAATTCGTGTTGACGCCTACTCTCTCAACGGGCTATGTCCATAGTGTTCATGACGAATCCTTGAATGAGGTGGCTGCCGATGAGACTGATTCAGTGCCGTTTCTCTTCAGGTCAACGACTACCGCTGCTTGTACAAGCTGGTGATGCGACTCCGTTGCCCATACTCATTCCGTTCATCTACGTCCAACTCAAACTCAGGCACCGCGCTTACAATACGGCTGCGGCGCACCTGCGCGCGATCCAGGCTTTCTACGCCTATGCCAAAAGCCGAGATCTGGATTCGGCTGTTTCTGACCATTGAACTGGCTGATCCAGGGTTGTTGCCTACACTTTCTGCGCATGACTTTCGCCACACATTTGCAGGCCGGTTTTGGCTTACCTGGTCGAAAAGCGTGGGCATGACCTCGAGCGGGCCACGGACGAACTCCGGCGAGTCTGCGGTTGGTCTGAGACCTCGACGATGCCACGCCGCTACGCAGGTCGTTATCTAGCCGAGTCGGCCAACCTCCATAACGCCCAGCGCACCTCGGCAGCCTGGAGTCGACTAGACAGTTAAGGAGGTTCGCCGTGACCAAATCAGCCGATCAAGAACACGCATCACCACCCTCCTCTTTGCCAGCTTATGTGTTCAAGGGCCCCGCTTACGTTGCGATTCGAACTCGCACTAATGACCAACCACGATATGTCGATACTCAACTGAAGGTGTGGACCTGGTATGACGGTGGACTAGCAATGAAAATCGATTGGACTGCGATCCAGTTGAATTCAGAGCTAATCGAAATAGGCAAAGGCTTTATGGCTTATGCACTTGAGAAATATGCACCTCGAACTGCGGCAATGTTCGCGGATACCCTTCGATTTTTACCTGGTACAAATTTCGCGGCCGGACTTCCTTGGGCTACACATCAACTAATCACTGCTCTCGAAGAGATCAAAAAAACGAGGACAGTACTGGTAGGATTTCGAAGGCTTTATCGTTGGGCAATGGATAGAGGAATCAATGGCTTCGATCAGACTGGAGACTCGTTGGACGTATCGCTGTCCGTGACTGGCAACGTCAACTGCGGGTTCGAACGCCCTAGTCAGGGAAGCGTTGAAAGCAATATTGTCAATTTGATTTTTGATATTGACATATCCAGAAACAAATGTGATCGTAACGCCCATGAGTGAGGATAGTACTCATTGTAATAACCACAATAACGCTCAAGGGATTGGCATGTTTCATATCACTGTTATAAATCCATCTTCTCTTTCGCTTGCCTTTCCCTCCCGGGCACTTCGTACACTTTCAGCCTCTGTTCGATGCCGCATCAATGATTGGCGTTATTACGTCCTCGGCATGAAGTCGTCCCTCGTCGGTTGACGAGTACTCAAATCAAATAAAGCCTTTACGGCATGACGTTCAAACATATGCGTAACGACGCGCCGCTCGTTTCTTTTTCTGAAGCGCGCGACGAATTTTATCGGCCTCATGAATCAACATCGGTACATTTGCGACTTCTGGCCACAGAGATAGCGCGGTGCATGGCGGTGTCGCTTGCGACTTGATGGATCAACAAGGCCACAGAAAAATGAAAAGATCACTTATCGGTTTACTAGGATTTTTATCGCTGCTTCAGACATCACTTTCCTTTGCCGACAACGCCAACGGAAAAGCCCTTTTTGTACAGCGATGCGCCGTGTGTCACGGCCCCGACATCAAGGGAACAGGGCCGCTGGCCAATAAAAGCAATCCACCAACGCCAGACCTTACAACGGCTGCGTTCAAGAAGCGTCTCAATGATTATCCGGGCGTGATTGTGTCCTCAATAATACTTCGCCCCAGTGGAAGCCTGATTCCAAAAACGTTGCGAGAGAATGGCATGAAGATACCGCCACATGCCTGGAGCGTGAATGATCTGCGTGACTTGCATCAATACATGAGTGACGTCATTACAAAGAAACGATGATTGTCGATGTTCAGGTTCACGGCACCGATGGAAGCACCCCTTCCGTTTCCTTCATTCAAGACGGCACACAACAGACGCTGGAATGCGACTTTGTTGTCGGCTGCGATGGTTTCCATGGTATTTGCCGTCCTCATATTGCTAACGCGCTGACCTGTCACTCGCACACCTACCCTTTTGCCTGGCTGGCGATCCTCGCCGAAATGTCGCCCATTTCAGAGGACGTCATCTTCGCCCCTCACGAAACCGGGCTGGCGTTGTTCACCATGCGCTCCCGCAGTGTTTCCCGAATTTATCTGCAGTGTGCTCAGAACGAAGATCCGAATGATTGGTAGGGTTCGCAAATCTGGGATCTTCTGCAGTCGCGCATCGAAGGTAGGCCGGAGAAAGTCAACGGGGGCGCCATCATCGAAAAAAGCCTCGTGCAACTCAGAAGCTTTGTTGCGGAGAAGATGCAAAAAGGACGGCTCTTTCTTGCGGGGGATGCCGCCCACATCGTGCCGCCGTCTGCCGCCAAGGGGCTTAACCTCGCCGTCTCCGACGCGAACATCCTTGCTCAGGCCTTTGAACGGTTTTACGCCCACGACAAGGATGACCTGCTGCTGTCTTATTCCGACATCGCGTTGAAGCAAGTGTGGAGAGATGTTCAGTTTTCCCACTTCATGGCCATGCTGCTGCATCGCTACGACGACAACGCTGATTTCCATCGGCGACTTCAGACGGCCGAGCTTGATCGCATTCTCGGTTCGGGCCCGGCGGCACAGAACTTCGCAGAACTGTGGGTCGGCAATCCTCCATTTACGGGGTCACTCTGAACCGAAACCCGGATCCAGCCTGATCATCTGAATGAATGGAGTTGTGCAATGGATCAAATACGCAAGGTCCTGATTGTTCTGCATCAGGAACACTCGACGCCTGGCCGTGTCGGCCACCTGCTGCACCAATCGGGGTTCGAACTTGATATCCGCAAGCCGAGATTTGGTGATCCACTTCCGAAGAACATGTCGGAACATGAAGGCGTGATCATTTTCGGCGGCCCGATGAGCGCCAATGACAATGACGCGTATGTTCGTGAAGAAATCGACTGGCTTGCCAGACCGTTGAAAGAGGGGAAACCGATACTGGGTCTGTGTCTGGGCGGGCAAATGCTGACCCGACACTTGGGCTCCCGGGTGTACCAGCTCGACAACGGCGCCATCGAGGCCGGCTATTATCCGATCACGCCGCTCGCGGCTGCTCACGAGATAACCGCTGAGGCAAGCACACCCTTTCCGGACCATGTCTATCAATGGCATAGCGAAGGTTTCGATTTGCCCAACGGCGCAACGCAACTCGCCGAAGGCTCGACTTTCCCAGTGCAAGCCTACCGATACGGAACCAACGCCTACGCGTTGCAATTTCACCCCGAAGTGACCTACGAGACGATCGACGGCTGGGTCACGCGTGGTACCGAACGACTCAAAGCGCCGGGTGCAAGGCCTGCCAGTGAACATCTTGCCGGTTGGCACCGACATGACTCGGCAGTTGAAACCTGGATCAAGGCGTTTCTTCCAGAATGGATAGGATCGCCTGCCTGAATCATTGAGTGATCGGGCATCAGGACTCTAATAACAACTTCATCCAGTACGAAATCATTTGAATTCGGCACGTGTGTAGGGATAGCGCAACATGGACTTTCAACTTTGGATTTTGTTTTGCATCGTCTTCCTTTCGGCCGCGATTCTTCCAGGCCCGAACGTTGCTTTTTCCATGGCGCAGGCACTTGATCATGGCTTCAAGGAATCTTTTCCGGGCGCCATTGGTTTCGGACTGGCAAGCGGTGGGCACGCCGTTATTGTTCTTTCGGGGCTCGGGATACTGGTCAGCGAGCACCCTGGCATTTTGTTCTGGCTCAAATGGATCGGCGTTGCCTACCTGCTCTATCTTGCGCTGAAGTCATTGCGTTCCCATTCTCAAGTATTGGTTGCAACTTCCAGCAAGCGCACGCCTTTGCAAATGTTCACCGGCGCCGTAATTGTTTCATTCACAAATCCCAAAGGCATTCTGACCAATGTCATTTTATTCCCGACGTTCATCAACAAGGCGCTGCCATACCTCCCGCAGTGCATTGCACTGGTGACGACGGCAATCTTCATTTCCACATCGGTGTACGCCATGTACATGCTGATGGCTCGGCATGCGGCAAAAGTCTTTCGGACCAAGCGCCAGATGAGTGTTGTGACGGGCGTTCTGTATATCGGTGTCGCGACTGCCATTGCGACAACAATTTAGGCCAACGGCTTGGTATCACAAGCATTTCAGTGAGGTGTAAATTGATTGGCGTATTTGACTTCGGTAGCGGTGGGTTAACAGTGATGCGCGCGTTTGAATCCGCGCTACCCAATGAAGAGTTTGTCTATCTGGGTGATCACGGCAATGCGCCCTATGGCAATAATTCATCCGAGCATATCTTTGATCTGACGCAAGCCGCTGTGGGCCGGCTGTTCAAGCACGGCTGCACACTGGTCGTCATCGCTTGTAATACGGCAGTGGCCACCAGCCTGCGCAAACTGCGGGAAACCTGGCTCCCAGAGAGGTATCCGAATCGGCAAGTGATTGGCGTCATTGTCCCTGTCGCCGAAGAGATCGCAGGCACACCGGTAAGCCAGGCGTTCGATGTCATAGATGATCCCTGTGTGGAGAGCGTCGCTGTTTTCGCAACTCAACACACGGTGCAATCCAATGCCTTTGGCGTCGAAATCAATAGCAGACGGCCCCATATAAAAGTTTATCAACAGATCTGTCATGGTCTTGCGTTACTCATTGAACAGGACGCTTGCGAGGAAGTTCTGCGTGCGGAGATCCGTAAACACGTAGATGCACTTCTAAGCGCCACTTCGAAAAAACCGGATGTCTGCGTACTGGGATGCACACACTATCCGATCGTTGAGCATCTATGGCGGGCGGAACTGCCGGCTTCAACGCGAATTGTTTCCCAACCCGATACTTGCGCCCGGGGTCTGATTGAGCACCTCAGGAGAAACCCTCATCTTTCTACCAAAAGAACAGGGAACAACAGATTCTTTACCACCGGCGATATCGAAACGGTTTCAGAACGAGCCTCGTTATTTTACAAATCAGCAGTCTCGTTTTCGAAAATGGATACATAGTGACTCCCGTCACTTGTGCACGTGTAGGTCGCACTCTTTTTACCGGCAACACACCGAGTGAAAGTTAGATAAACGGACGATTGGCACCTTGGAGAAAACGATGAAACTGGTTGGCATGATGGGTTCACCCTATGTTCGGCGCGTGGCGATTTCAATGCGTTTGATGGGTCTGGGGCACGAACACAAACAGATCTCGGTGTTTCGCAACGCGGATGAATTCCGAACCATCAATCCGGTTGTCAAAGCCCCCACACTGATTTGCGATAACGGCGAAACGATCATGGATTCCTCAATGATCATTGATTATCTGGAATCCATGGTCGAACCAGGCCGTAGTTTGATGCCGAAGGATCCGGGTCAGCATAAAAAAGTGCTTTCGCTGATTGGACTTGGCCTCGCAGTCTGCGAAAAGGCTGTGCAACTTGAATACGAGCACAACAAGCCAGTCGAGTATCACTACGAACCCTGGATGACTCGCGTGACCGAGCAATTGCATGCCGCGCTGCTACTTCTGGAAGAGGCTGCCGGCTGCGCCAGTCTGTGGCTCGCCACCGAGCAGATATCGCAGGCCGATGTCACTGTGGCCGCCGCCTGGCGTCGCAGTTCAGGGTTTCCAGCCTGGTGAATGTCGAAAGCTACACGGCGCTTGCCACTTACGCTGATCGCGTCGAACAACTGCCGGCGTTTGTCGATACCCCCCTGAAGTAAGTTCATCCCCTGCCCCTCCTCGTCAGGGGCGATCGGTTGCGGCGTGATTCACAGGAGACACGAGTATGTTGAGTCTGGAAGACTTTTTTGCCTACGGCGAAGCGGGTTATTCCCATGTCCCGATTTGGCAGAGCTTGCTGTTGCCGCCCGGAGTCGAAGCCATTTCACTGTACGAGGTACTAGCCAACTGCGGGCAGGACTACCTGTTTGAAACCGGGCATTACCAGGAAGGTGTGTTCGAGCAGACGTACTCGGTGATCGGCCTGCCTTGCAGTCAGCGTATCGAGCTTGATGAAGGGGGCCTGCGCCTTTATCGCGACGGCGAACTGTCCATCAGGACTGAATGCGGCGATCCGCTGGCAGAACTGGCTCGGGTACAAAAGGACTTTCGTATCCCGTCCTGCCCAGGTCTTCCGCCATTCAGCGGAGGATTCTTCGGCTATTTCGGTTTCGAAACGACTCGCCTGATCGAGCCTCGTCTGCGTCGAGTCCCGCGCAAACCCTCAGGTTTTGATCTCCCTGACGTACTGCAATTGATCAGCACCGACCTGATCGTGCTGGACCATCGCAAGCGTCTGGCCTTTTGCATCGTGCATGAATGCCCGAAGGCGCTGGGTGATTATCAGCACGGGCTGGATCGGCTGAACCGGATGGTTGCGCATTTGCGTCCACTGCTCGTTGCGCCCGCGCCTTGCGTGCAATTGACTGAAGTGACTCCGCTTGGCGCTCAGTCGGCCTTCCCGCAGCCGGCGTTCGTTGAGGCCGTGGCACGTATCAAGGACTACATCGCTGCAGGCGATGTGATGCAGGTCGTTTTATCCCAACGCATGAGCCTTCCTTTCGAGGAAGACGCCGTCGCGTTTTATCGCTCCCTGTATGACTTATGTGACACGCCCTACCGCTACCTGCTCAACCTTAGCGACTGCCAGGTGGTCGGCGCATCACCCGAAATGTTGTTTCGACAGGAAGCGCAAACGGTCACGACCCGGCCCATGGCAGGCACGCGTCGCCGGGGCAATGCGGTGGCCGAAGACCATCGCCTGAAGGAGGAGTTGCTCGCTGATCCGAAGGAAATTGCCGAGCACATGATGCTCGTCGATCTGTCGCGTAATGACCTCGGCCGCTTGGCCAGCGTGGGCAGCGTGCACGTGACCCAATTGCTGAATGTGGAACTGTTTTCCCATGTCATGCACATCGTTTCGACGGTGACCGGCCAGATACCTGACCATGTCAGTGGCCTGGAGCTGCTCAAAAGCATTTTCCCGGCTGGCACCCTGAGCGGGGCGTCGAAAGTGCGGGCGCTTGAGATCATTGCCGAACTGGAACCGCATTCTCGCGGAGTCTATGGCGGGGCCATCGGGTACCTGGACTGGAACGGCCGGGCCGACCTGGCGATTGCGATCCGAACCGCCCTGCTGCACGACGCTCGCCTCTATGTTCAGGCTGGTGCCGGCGTGGTGCAGGACTCGGTCGCCGAACGCGAGTGGCAGGAAACCATGGAGAAAAGTCAGTTGATCCGGGTTGCAGCCGGGCGGTGTGAAGCACTCGCACAACACCAGGAGGTGGCGTATGCATTTAATGATCGATAATTACGACTCTTTCACCTACAACGTGTGCAATACCTGGGAATGCTCGGGGCTGATATTGAAGTGCGTCGTAACGATGAAATCACCCTGGCAGAAATCGAAGACCTGGCCCCGCAATCGCTGATTATCTCGCCCGGGCCTTGCTCTCCGGCCGAAGCGGGCATTTCTCTTGCAGCCATCCAGCACTTTGCGGGCCGCTTGCCGATCCTGGGCATCTGCCTGGGTCATCAGTGTATAACCGCCGCTTTTGGCGGTGAGGTGCGCAGGGCCCGCCAGGTCCTGCATGGGAAAGTGTCGCGTATCCGTCACGACAGTCGCGACTTGTTCAACGGCCTGCCCGACGGATTGCAAGTCGCCCGGTATCACTCGTTGGTGGCAGGCACCCTGCCCGACCCGTTGATCGCAACGGCACATGCGCTGGATGACGACGGCAACCCGGGAGAGATCATGGCGCTGAGGCACCGGGAATTGCCGATCTATGGCGTGCAGTTTCATCCCGAGTCAGTGATGACCCAGCAAGGCCTGGCGATGCTGGGCAACTACCTTCAACTGGTTGAGGCTGTCCGCCCCGCCAGGGCAGCGATCTGATCGTTCGCGCTGAGGCGACGCCGGGTCGCCGCCCGAGGCCCGGCGAGGTGATGACTCAGCCCAGACGCATCGATACTTCGATGTCATCGCCGAACGGCACGCTGAGATAACCGTTCTGCGGCGAGCGCACGTGAGCCAGGTATTCCGGGCAATAGTCAGTGTTGTCGGCGATCACCAGTGCACCGGGGCGCAGGTGTTTTTCAACCAGACTCAATACGTCGCCATACAACGCCTTGGCGCCATCGAGCAGCAACAGATCGACCGTCCGCGGCAGGTTGCTGGCAAGGCTGTCGAGTGCATCGCCTTCGCGAATTTCAATCAGGTCACTGACGCCACCTTCTACAAAGTGATGCCGCGCCAGTTCAATCTTCACGGTTCGAATTCGCTAGTTCGGATCGACCAGACGAGCGGAAAATCTCGTCCATGAACATAACTCGATGAACAATCGCATTCGTTTTGAGCTATTGAGCCAAGTGCAGTGCGCTGGGGAGCGTCTTATGAACATCTGACATCGCCCACTTGTTAAATCCTGTATCAAGACAGGCATATCCCAATCAACCCTCCACGGTCCCCGGAAGTGAAAATCGAAATTTCAGAGAAGTAAAAATCTATCCTGCCGTTCAGGATCAGAACATCGTGTTGGCGTTGGTCGGGTCGGCAAGGATGGGCTGCATCACGTCCCAGTGCTCGACGATGTGGTCACCTTCAAGGCGAAAGATCTCCATCACCGCCGAGCCTCGATCCTCAGCGCTGTCCCACCAATGCAGGTGCACCGTGCTGCCGTCCGAATGGCGATGCGCAATCGACCGTCAATCAGCTCTCGATGCGTTTGGAAAGCATCGATTTGGGAATCAACAGGATCAGCACACAGCTGATGAGCAGGCAGCCACCTAACACATAGGTGCCGTTGTTTATGTCGCCTGTCAGCGTTTCCGCCATGGCCGTGATCATGGACCCGGTGAACCCGGAGAGATTGCCGATCGCGTTGATCATGCCGATGCCGGCCGCAGCTGCCACACCCGATAAAACCGTACCCGGCAAAGTCCAGAAAATCGGCATCAGGCTCAGTAACCCTGATGCGGAGATGCTGAGGAAGAAAATCGACACTGGCAGGTTATGGGCAAAGACCGCGCTGAAAATCAGCCCTACCCCACCGATGAACGCTGGAATGGCCGCATGCAGTCGGCGTTCGCCGGTTTTGTTGGAGTGCCAGGCATTCAGGGTCATGGCCACAATGGCAATGGAGTACGGGATCGCCGTCAGCAAACCGATGTGCAGGGTATTGGACACCCCCGTGGACTTGATGATCGTCGGCATCCAAAATGCCAGCCCGTAAAAGCCGGTGTTGAACGTCAGCAGAATCAACACCAACAACCACACTCGACCATTGAAGATCACATCCCGAAGGCTCGACGCCTTGGTGGTGTTTTCCCGATCGAGGTTGTTTTTGAGCATGTTCTTTTCGGCGCTCGTCAGCCACTTGGCGTTGTCGATCTTATCGACCAGCAACGTCACCACGACAACGGCCATGATCAGCGATGGAATGCCTTCGATAATGAGCATCCACTGCCAGCCGGCCATGCCGTGGACACCCCGCATCGCCCCCATCAACCAGCCGGACAAAACCCCGCCCAACGTCAGGCTGATCGGCATGGCCATCAGGAAGCCCGCCATCACCCGGCTCTGCCGGTGCGTCGGAAACCAGTAGTTGAGGTAGAGAATCACCCCTGGAAAAAAGCCGGCTTCGCATATCCCCAGCAGAAAGCGCAGCACGTAAAACATGGTTTCCGATTCGATGTGAAAGAACCTGGCCAGCGGTACGGTGAACGCCACCGCCATGGAGACAATGCCCCAACTGATCATGATGCGGGCGATCCAGAGGCGCGCGCCAAAGCGATGCAGCAATAGATTGCTGGGGACTTCGAAGAGGAAATAACCCCAGAAGAAAATGCTCGCGCCCAGTGCGTAGACGGTGTTGCTGAATTGCAGATCGTTAAGCATGTCCAGCTTGGCAAAGCCGATATTCACCCTGTCCAGGTACGCCGCCATGTAGCAAAACAGCAGGATTGGCAGGATACGCAGGATGACTTTGCGGTAAGTGCGGTCCTCGGAGGTAAGCGCCGCCGAGCCCTCTCTTTCGAGAGAACGCTGAGAAACTGATTCCATCTGTAGACCTCAAGGCATGTCGTCATGCCGATTGTTTTTATTTTGGCTTGCGACCTAGAGTTCCCTGGGCTGATTTGAGTCAATCGACAGGAAAAGGAATCTGCAAGTGGATTGTTACCGGTAACATTTCCAGTTTAGCCATTAATTTCGAGGCAGCGCAAGCGGGCCCGATTAAAAAATTCAGCTGCTTTCGCGCGCTATGATTTTGAATTCGACGACATCGGACACCTGCGGGCGGGGCCGCCCAAGGCGTTGCGCAGCCGCGCTGGCCACCAGCAATTCACCGGCGCGCCGGCCGATTCGATAAGGATCGACCGAGACGGTGGTGATGGACGGCGTGCAGTAGCGTGAGACTTCGAAATCACCGAACCCTGCGACCGCGATGTCCTCGGGCACGCGGCGTCCTTGTCGATGGCACTCCATGATCGCTCCGAACGCCGACAGGTCACTGACGCACATCACCGCCTCGGTGTCGGGCCACTTTTCCAGCAGCCGCTTCACCGACTCCCCGCCATGGCTCATGGTGATGGGCGACTCGCCATACTCCATCACCCTCGGCTCCCCTGCCCCCGACGCCGCGACGGCCTGAAGGTAGCCTTGCTGACGTTGCTGCCCACGGTGGTCGAGTACCGACGCCCCGCCGATGTAGCCTATGCGCCGATAACCTTGCTGGTACAGATGCTCGTAAAGTGCCGCCGCCGCGGCGACGTTGCTGAACCCGACCGATTGCTCGATAGGATCGTCTGGAATGTCCCATGTCTCGACAACCGGCACTTGCGCCTGGCGCAGCAGCCTGCGGGTTTCGTCCAGATGCGCGCTGCCCGTCAACATCACCCCCACCGGCCGATGCCGCAGCAGCGTACGCACCAGCAAGGCCTCTTGCTCCAAGTGGTAATCCGTGTCCCCCAGCAGCAGGCACAGGCCGTGTTCGCTGACGGCGTCATTCAGGCCGCGCACGGTGTCGGCAAAGTTGGAGCTGGCCAAGGAAGGCACCAACGCCACGATGAATTCGGAGCGCCCGGTGGCCAGCGTCCCTGCAGAGGCATCAGGCAAATAGCCGAGTGTTTCAATCGCTTCATGGACGAGCTTCTGCGTGCGCTCCGACACATCGCGACCGGCCAGGACCCGGGAAACCGTCATCTTCGAAACACCGGCCAGCTTGGCGACATCGGCCATACGCGGCGGCGGGTTGGTTTTGCCTGAATCCTCGTAACTCATGAACGTCCTGTTTTCCTGAAAATGACCGGCGGACCCTGGGAATCAACGCCACTAACACGGATGGGCGCTGATTATACATAGGCACCCACTGGCCTACCTCTGCTCGTTACACCCTGAGGAAAGCGCCCGCTCGAGTATCGATTGGGCCTTTACAAAAACGATGTTACCGGTAACATAAAGGCATTCGAACACGTGGCGATGCTGACTTCTTCACCGCCCTGCGGGTGTTCACTTCTATCGATTTGCTTACAACAAGAGATAAAACCATGCCTGAAAACACTCCTCAGCCTCTGCGAAGTCAACAATGGTTTGACGATCCCAGTCATGCCGACATGACCGCGCTCTACGTTGAACGCTTCATGAATTACGGTATGACGCGCGAGGAGTTGCAATCGGGCCGCCCCATCATCGGTATCGCCCAGACCGGTAGCGATCTTGCGCCGTGCAACCGCCACCACCTCGAACTGTCGCAGCGCACCAAGGCGGGCATTCGCGATGCCGGGGGGATTCCGATGGAGTTCCCCGTGCACCCGATGGCCGAACAAACCCGGCGTCCCACTGCGGCACTGGATCGCAACCTGGCTTACCTCGGCCTGGTCGAGATTCTACACGGCTACCCGCTGGATGGCGTGGTGCTGACTACGGGCTGCGACAAGACCACGCCGGCCTGCCTCATGGCGGCGGCGACGGTGGATATCCCGGCGATCGTATTGTCGGGCGGCCCCATGCTCGACGGGCACCACAAGGGCCAGTTGATTGGCTCCGGCACCGTGCTGTGGCATGCGCGCAACCTGCTGGCCAGCGGTGAAATCGACTACGAAGGCTTCATGGAGATGACCACCGCGGCCTCCCCCTCGATCGGTCATTGCAACACCATGGGCACTGCGCTGTCGATGAATGCGCTGGCCGAAGCGCTGGGCATGTCGCTGCCGGGTTGCGCGAGTATTCCGGCGGCCTATCGTGAGCGCGGTCAGATGGCCTATGCCACGGGCAAGCGCATTGTCGACATGGTGCGTCAGGATATCCGGCCTTCGCACATCATGACCCGCGACGCCTTCGAGAACGCCATCGCCGTGGCGTCGGCACTGGGTGCCTCGACCAATTGCCCGCCGCACCTCATCGCTATCGCGCGGCACACCGGCATCGACTTAAGCCTGGAAGACTGGCAACGCGTCGGCGAAGACGTGCCTTTGCTGGTCAATTGCATGCCGGCCGGCAAATACCTCGGCGAAGGCTTCCACCGCGCCGGCGGTGTGCCTGCGGTAATGCATGAACTGAAGAATGCCGGCCGGTTGCATGAAGCGTGCGCCACGGTGTCGGGCAGGACCATTGGCGAGATCGTCAGCAACAGCGCCGCCAGCGATACGGATGTGATCCATGCGTATGAAGACCCCTTGATCCAACGCGCCGGGTTTATCGTGTTGAGCGGCAACTTTTTCGACAGCGCCATCATGAAGATGTCGGTGGTGGGAGAAGCATTTCGTAAAACCTACCTGTCCGAGCCTGGTGCAGAGGACAGTTTCGAAGCCCGCGCCATCGTTTTCGAAGGCCCGGAGGACTATCAAGCCCGAATCAACGACCCTGCGCTGGACATCGACGAACGCTGCATTCTGGTCATCCGGGGCTGCGGCACCGTGGGTTATCCGGGCAGCGCCGAAGTGGTCAACATGGCGCCGCCCGCAGCGCTGATCAAACGCGGCGTCGACTCCCTACCCTGCCTGGGTGATGGACGTCAGAGCGGGACTTCGGCCAGCCCCTCGATTCTCAACATGTCGCCTGAAGCCGCCGTGGGCGGCGGCATAGGTTTGCTGCAAACCAATGACCGTCTGCGCGTCGACCTCAATGCGCGCCGGGTCGACCTGCTGGTGGATGAAAGCGAAATAGCACGCCGACAAGCGGCGTTCAAGCCATCCATCCCAGCCTCGCAGACGCCGTGGCAGGAAATCTACCGACAGCAGGTTGGCCAGCTCTCGACCGGTGGCTGCCTGGAGCCTGCGACCCTGCACCTGCGTGTCATCGCACGCAGCGGCGATCCACGCCATTCCCATTGATTTGTCCTTTTACAGAAGGTAATACCCATGCCCCAACCATCCGCTGTAACGACATTGTCGGCGTTGAACGTACCGGCTCAGGACCTGGCGCAAGGCACCTGGATCAGCCGCGCCTGGGTGCCCGGTGTCGCTGCAGGGCCCGCCGTCGTGTTGCTCAGAGACGCGCAGATCTATGACATCAGTGCTCGGGTGGCGACCGTTTCGGCGCTGCTTGAGCTGGATGATCCCGTGACCTACTTGCGCAGCTTATCGCTGGAGGAGCCATTGATCAGCTTTGACGCATTACTGACCAACAGTGATGCATCCATTCGCGACGAAACACGGCCTTGGCTGTTGGCTCCGATCGACTTGCAAGCTGTGAAAGCGGCCGGCGTTACCTTCGCCACCAGCATGCTTGAGCGAGTGGTCGAAGAGCAGGCCAAGGGCGATCCGGCCAAGGCCGACAGCATTCGCGCAACGCTGGTTGAGAGCATCGGTGCTGACCTCGGAGAAATCGTACCGGGCTCTTCCCAGGCCGCCGCGCTCAAGGAAGTGCTGATCAGCCAAGGCATGTGGTCGCAGTATCTCGAAGTGGGGATTGGCCCGGATGCGGAGATATTCACCAAGGCCCAGCCTTTGTCAGCGGTGGGTTACGGATCACACGTGGGCATCCACCCCAAATCCGGTTGGAACAACCCCGAGCCTGAAGTGGTTTTGGCGGTTTCCAGTCGCGGCAAGGTCCAGGGTGCTACGCTGGGCAATGACGTCAACCTTCGCGATTTCGAAGGACGCAGCGCGTTGTTGCTGTCCAAAGCCAAGGACAACAATGCGTCGACCGCGCTGGGGCCTTTTATCCGGCTGTTCGATGAATCCTTCAGCATTGAAGACGTGCGCTCGGCAGAAGTCGCACTGCGTGTGGTCGGCGAGGATGGTTTCGTCATGGACGGCAGCAGTTCCATGAACCAGATCAGCCGCGACCCGTTGGACCTGGTTGCTCAAACACTTAACGAGAATCATCAGTACCCGGACGGCTTTGTGCTGTTTCTCGGCACCCTGTTTGCGCCCAAGCAGGACCGCGACCTGCCCGGCGCAGGCTTTACCCATAAAGAGGGTGATCTGGTAGCCATCAGCAGCGCCAAGTTCGGCACACTGGTCAACCGGGTCACCACCAGTGACCGCGCTCCCGCATGGCAGATGGGTTATCGCGCCCTGCTCGACAACTTGAACGACCGTGGCTTGGTTTCTGCCGCAGTCAAGCCACGCTAAGATTGCGCAGAAGAAAGCCGGTCGTCGTCCATGGCGAAGACTCGGTCAAATAACTACCAGGATGGTCCCACAGCTGCGCAGTCATCGAGATCACCCAATAGGGTGAGCTCGTATCCCGATATTTATACCCACTCCGCGTCCCCGGCGTAACTACCAGAAATGGGCTTCTAAAGCTTGATCGTATCATCTAATGACACGATGAATCATGCATTGACACCACAAGCATTTACTCCTCTAATGAACTGGCGACCAGACGAGCCTGGTCGCCGTTCCTGATAAAAACAATTTTGGAGAACAGGCATGGTTGATTTGAATCCCTATCGCGGGCGCATCAGATCCTTACGCGCTGTAGGGCTTGGCAATGCGCTTGAATGGTTCGACTGGACGCTCTATGCGACGTTTTCGGTGTATCTGGCCCGAAATCTTTTTGATAAAACCGATGCGCGCTCTGCCATGCTTTCGACGCTTGCGGTGTTTGCAGTCGGTTTTTTTGCGCGGCCGGTGGGTGGGCTGATATTCGGCCGACTGGCAGACCGACTGGGGCGACAGAAGATCATGCTGATCACCATGTCGCTTCTGGCACTGAGCAGCATTGGCATCGCCCTGATTCCAAGTTACGGCGATATCGGTTTGCTCGCTTCAATTGCACTGATGTTCTTTCGGCTGTTGCAAGGGATTGCCCACGGCGGCGAGACAGGGGTGTCGTACACCTATGTCGCTGAAATAGCTCCCAAAGAGCATCGCGGTCTATGGTCCAGTTCGATTTATCTGGGTGTCATTGTTGGCGTCATCGCCGCGACGATCGTTGCGGCTGCGTTAACGTCAATGCTCGGCCCAGACGCGATGAATGATTATGGCTGGCGTATCGGTTTCGGGATCGGCGGAGTGCTCGGTATCTATGTACTTTTCATGCGTCGCAATGTTGAGGAGTCGCACGTCTTTACAGCGCAGGAAGAGAAATCCCAAGTCAGTCGAAAATTGTCACGGGGCGAACTTTTCCGTATTGCACGTAATCTGGTGATGCTCAACTGCTCAGCCAATCTGACCTATTACACCTGGGTAACTTTCGCCCCGGCGACTGCCATCACTCGGGGCATGGACCCCGTGGGCGCCTATCGCGCCAGTCTGTTTGCCATGATTCTTTGTGCGATCTGGTTACCGATCTGCGGAATGTTATCGGACCGGATCGGCCGCAAACCGGTGATTGTCGCGTGGGGCATTCTGGTGGTGTTGTTGACGTATCCGATCTCCATCATGGTCACTACCGAACCCCATACGCTGTTTTGGGCGCAGGTGATCGGTCTCGGCGCGTGGTCACTGATTGCCTCGATTTTCCCAGCGGTGTTGTCGGAACAAGTACCAACCCAGGCACGCGCCCAGGGCGTAGGTTTCGTCTCGTCGGTCTCGGTTGCCGTGTTCGGTGGTACCGCCCCTTACCTCAATACTTACCTGGCGGGCATTGGCTTGGAACATGTCTATAGCTACTACGTCATGAGCCTGGGACTTGTTGCGGTTGCCGCAGGATTTCTGATCCGCGAAACGGCCGGCGTCGACCTCAGCGAAATTGATGCCAGTAACGTATCGGCAAACCTCGCAACGCCCTCCCTGCCCGCAGCGAATACCCACCGCGACGCAGCCCGTTAAACCTGAAACCCGCACTGCGCTTCGCTCACGGCGTGGCGCTTTTGGCTGGAATAGTTGAAGACCTATGAGAAATTTCTCGCAACCCCTGTCTGAGCTGTGCGAGGCGTCAGCGAGCGATCTCTGTGCCGCGTTTGCCAGCGCAGACGTATCCCCGGTCGAGGTCACAGCGGCGTGCCTGGCGCGAGCTGAAAGCATCAATTCTACGCTTAACGCATTTACGGTCATTGATCACGACGGTGCACTGACGGCGGCGAAAGCGGCGCAAGTACGCTGGAGTCGTGGGCAGCAACTGTCTGCCATCGATGGGATACCGATCACGGTCAAAGACCTCATCGCGTGCGAAGGCCTGGATGTTCGCTATGGCAGTCTTTCTGCTGGCCGTTCGTCCGCCATGGAGGATGCGCCTTCAGTTCAACGGTTGCGAGCTGCTGGCGCGGTCATTCTAGGCTTGACGACCACGCCTGAGTTTGGATGGAAGGGAGTGACGGACAGCCCGCGCAACGGCATTTCACGCAACCCCTGGAATCCATCCAAGACCGCGGGCGGTTCTTCAGGAGGCGCCGCGATTGCAGCGGCAACGGGAGCGGGCGTGCTCCATCTCGGCACCGATGGTGGAGGATCAATCCGCATTCCCGCCTCTTTTTGCGGCGTGGTTGGACACAAGCCCACGTTTGGCCGCGTACCGTCGCACCCCGCCAGTACGTTTGGAACCCTGGCCCACGTTGCGCCAATGGCCAGAACCGTCGGCGACGTGATAGTCATGCTCGACATCCTCAGCGGCCGCAGCTTGCGCGACTGGAGCCAACCACCGACGGCCTTTTCAGGCATCCGTGCCAGCCCATTCGACTGGAAGGGCGTGAAGATCGGGTATTGGGAAATGCCCTGCATCGGGCCTGTGAATCATGAAGTCGCCGCAATCGTACGTTCCACAATCAATGCGCTGGCCCAGGCGGGCGCAGTCGTAGAACCGATTCGCCTTCCAGACCAGGACGCCTTGCCAGAGATGTTCAAAAGTCATTGGTATGTGGGGGCCGCGGCGCGAATCGCCGGGATCGACGAAAACGCGCAGGCCCAATGTGACCCCGGCCTGCTTGCGGCGGCTGCGCTTGGGCGGGAACTCAGTGCGGTGGACCATGCAAGATCGCAAGTGGCAAGGGCACACTATGGCGCGAAGATGGATGCGCTTCTAGCCCAATATGACCTTGTGGTATCGCCGACGGTCGCCATCGCGCCGTTTGAAGCGGGAGCCGATGTCCCCGTCGCCCTCGGCTATACGAGTTGGATCGAGTGGGCCTCATTCACCTTTCCCATTAACCTCAGCCAGCAACCCGCCTGCTCCGCCCCCTGCGGCCGCACACGTATGGGCTTGCCAGTCGGACTGCAGTTCATTGGTGCACGGGGGGCCGATGAGAACGTTCTGATTGCCGCATTATCTTATGAAGAGATGTTTACCGAGCGCTTTCTGTCTCGTGGCGCCGTCTGGCCTTTGCGAGCGCAAGCCTCTGCATGAAGTCCGGGATCAGGTCCGCCTGGGCATTGCCTCCACGCACGGGCGAATCTGCTGATTGATCGCCGGACGAGGATCGCTGGCGCGATCCTCGAGCGTTGATGGCCTATCGCATGCCAGGCCAATCCGAATACCCGGTAGCGTCACCGCCATACCAATACTCCTTGGGAGCTTCTGCCAGTGGCGCGCCGGCGCGGAGTCTGTCGACGAGGTCGGGATTGGCGATGAACGGCCGCCCCAGACTGACCAGGTCGGTATTGCCCTGGGACAAGGCTCGTTCGGCCAAGGCCAGCGTGTACTGATTGTTGGCTATGTAGGCGCCCTGAAAACGCTTGCGCAACTGTTCAAAGCTCACCCCACCAGACTCCTCGCGACTCATTTGCGTGATGCCTTCAATGTCGTGGACGTAAAGCAATCCCAGAGTGGATAACTCGTCCAGAAAAGTGCCGTACGTGTTCATCGTGTCGCTATCAAGCGGGGTGTCACCCGGCGTCGTGGTAATAGGAGAAATTCGGACACCGACGCGATCCGCTCCCCATACCCCGATCACCGCGTTGATGACCTCCAGGGGAAACTTCAAGCGATTATCAAGCGTGCCCCCATATTGGTCAGTGCGTTGGTTGGTACTGTCACGGATGAATTGCTCCAGCAAGTAATTGTTCGCACAATGCACCTCGACACCGTCAAAGCCTGCTATTTGCGCATTCACTGCGGCGCGACGATAGTCCTCCACGATCAGCCCTATCTCGTCGGCCATCAAGGCCCGCGGGGTGACAAAATCCTTCATTCCATCGTGTACCCGGATCTGACCAGCCGGCTTCACGGCCGAAGGTGCCACCGGAAGTTCGCCACCCTGCATATCGGGATGCGACATGCGACCGGTGTGCCACAGTTGCAGGAAAATCTTCCCATCCTGGCGATGCACTGCATCGGTGATGCGTTTCCAGGCGGCCACTTGCGTGTCGCACCAGATACCCGGTGTTCGTGGATAACCACGGGCCTGAGCGGAAATATTCGTCGCTTCGGTGATGATCAGGCCGGCCCCGGCGCGCTGCGAATAATAGTCGGCAGCGTAGTGCGCAGGGACCCCATCATCGTCAGATCTGCTGCGTGTCATCGGGGCCATGACAATACGGTTTTTCAGGTGTAGACCAGCTAAGGTGACAGGTTGAAAAACCGGGCTTTTATCGGGTGTATACATAGGATGTGCTCTTTCCAGGCTGGGTTGATAAAGGCAGGATCCGGCGGTCCGACTCTTTCAGCTTTCGGTCGCGGCACATTGTTAATGTCCGTACGCCGGCCGAGCCGATCGTCTTGCCCGTTGCGGAGCGCTCTGCCCAAGCCGTAGAGCTTATGCAACACCTGCGGCCCCAAGAAGGTGCCTTGTGAACCTATGACCGAGACTCACAGTCAACGGGCCGCGGGATATAAGTCACCAGCGAAAGATCCGGGCGGCCATGCGGGGTCAGCGCTATGTACGTAAACTCGATATGCCCTGCCTTGGGATGCAAGAGGCGTTTACAGCCTTCATCGAACCCCTTCACATCCGTATCCGGCCACCAGTCGCGGAACTCGGGGCTCAGTGCATTGAGTTCATTCACCAGACTATCGAAAGGCGCCTTGTCATCGGCCTGAGCACGGGCTGCACGGAAGGTCGAGATCATGCCTCGCGCCATGTTCTCCCAGTCCAGGATCACCGTGCGGTAAGGCTGATAGAGGAATAAAAGGCGCAACGTATTGCGCTCGTCAGGTTGCAGCGATCCATAATCGACAAACAATTGAGCGATGGCGTCATTCCAGGCGAGGATGTCCAACCGTGTGTTGCGAACATAAGCCGGTATCGGATCCATCTCGCGAACCAGCAATTTCAGACCGGTGCTTACCTCGCCGCTCAGCGAGACCGGGCGCGCTGTGCGTGCTCCCAAAGCCAGTAAATGCGCAGACTCCACGTTGTCGAGATTGAACACTTTCGACAGCCGTTGCAGTGCTGCGGTCGAGGGCTTGATATCGCGTCCCTGTTCAAGCCATGTGTACCAGCTGACACTGACCCCGGCGAGCAATGCCACCTCTTCTCTACGAAGCCCTGGGGTCCTCCGGGGCCCTGGCGGCAGGCCGAAGTCAGCCGGGGTCAGACGCGCCCGGCGGCTGGACAGGAAGATCCCAAGCTCGCGGCGTTGCTCATTGGATGATCTGTTCGACATGCGGTATCCGCCTGGATTTCGATCCGGAATTTCATTGCAGGAAGATCAATCTCGCCGCAGGCTCGCAGCGATCTCGGCTGCGGCCTTCAGGACTAGAGGAAGATGTTCCGGTTGACCATTGCTCATCGCAAACTGCGGGGTCAGGGTCGCAATGCTGACGCTGGCAACCAAGTCTCCCTTGTGATCCAAGATGGGCGCCCCAAGCCCTGACATACCAAGCGTAAAGTCATTAACCGCAAACTCCCATCCCCGCTGCCTGATGTCTGCCGCCGCTGATTCCAGCGCGACCGGATCAACCATTGAGAGCTCGGTCGGACGCTCCAGCGGACCGCTCAGGACTTTCGCGCGCTCCTCGGCTGAAAGGTAAGCAAGTAGCACCCTGGGACCGCCGCTATGGTTCAACGAAACCCGAGTACCAATGCCGGACCAGCGCGTGTGGATGTGCAAATCAGGCGAGTTCACTCTGTCCAGACATAGGGCCGAACCATCGAAGTAAGTCCAGAGAAAAGCGGTCGCGCCTGTTTTTTCTGACAGACGCGTGAGGGCTGGAGCCGCAATGGCGCGCAGGTCGTTGCCATATTGCACGCCCGGCATGAGAAGCAGCACACCCGGGCCAAGGGCGTAGGTCTTGGTGGCATCGTCGAACTCGATGAAGTCGCCGCCTGCAAGGGTGTGTAACAGGCGACGCGTGGTTGCCTTGTCCAACTCCGTGAGTCGAGTCAGCTCTGCCAGCGACAGACGCAGCGCGTTAGGCCCAAACGCGCGCAGGATCGTCATCGCGCGCTCCACCGCGCGCACTTTGGACAGGGGGTTGGCTGCTGTATCTACCATGAAATTGCTCCATATAAATGCAAAACTGCTCAATATCGTATCATCTGGTGACTCACTATATCATTAGTTGACATAAGCGCAACGCCCGAGCTTAAATTCATCTAACGGTATGGGCACAGCCATTCGATCACTCATTGCAGTTCGCGAGTAAATACCATGACAGCGATAAAGACGCTCCCGACATCTGTCAAGCAAGCCGGCACCGACATCACTGTCAGTCAGACTTCAGCATCGCGCCAGGGCGCTCGCGAAACCTGGGTAGAAGTCCCGACAGAGAACGGGCCTGCAGCGGCTTGGTGCTACTGCGATCGCCACTCTTATCTGCCAGGAGACACAGTGCTGTTACACGTCTCCTCAAACACCGATCAAGTCGCCCTGAGGATCTACCGCGATGGCGCTGTAGCGCGGACTGTGCATGAAACAACCCTCCTCAATACTCGCTTCCATCCCCTGCCCGACCGGGCTTATGAGCGTGGATGCAACTGGCCGGTCTTATCGCAATGGACAATTGCCGGAGGCACCCAGGCGGGCGCCTATGTAGTCGAAGTTGTGAATGCGGCAGGTGTCGTCCTCGGGCACCATCTGTTTTTCGTGAAGGCGATTCAAAAGCACTCAGACTCTTTAGTACTGGTAGCCGCAACTTCTACTTGGACGGCGTACAACGACTGGGGCGGCGCGAACCACTATTACGGCATACATCCGGACACGACGCGAGGGCGCTCACCCCTACTGTCAACTCAGCGTCCCTGGGCGCGTGGACAAGTCTGGCTGCCAGAGGATGCACCGCGTTCGATTAACGCCAGACGCCCGCATAAACCGGGGCCTGCACGCTACGAATTCATCGAATGGGCTTCGCTGCATGGTTTCAGCAAATACTATGCACTCGCCGGATGGGCCTCCTACGAGCGTCCGTTCGTGATCTGGGCAGAAGAGCAAGGCTACTCGGTCGACATCATTACCCAGGAAGATCTGCATCGAGAGCCCGACGCCCTTGAGGGCTATGCTTGCGCTGTTTTTGTCGGGCACGACGAGTACTGGACCCGGGAAATGCGCGACCACGTGGATGCCTTTGTCGAACGCGGCGGAAACGTCGCCCGCTTCGCCGGCAACTTCATGTGGCAGATCCGGCTGGAAGATGACCATAAGCGGCAAGTCGCGTACAAATACGATGCTCGCACGCTTGACCCCTTCGCTCGCACCGATCCGGCGCGGCTGACCAGCGCATGGGAAGACCCTATGGTGAACTCTCCGGGCGCCAGCACGTTTGGTGTAAATGGACTTCGAGGCATCTATGCAAGCTTTGGAGGCATGGCTCGGCGCAGTCCCCGTGGATACCAAGTGTTCAGGCCTGAACATTGGTGTTTTGCAGGAACGGGCCTTTCTTATGCGGATATGTTTGGCGATGAGGCGAGCATTTTCGGTTATGAAGTGGACGGGCTCGACTACAGCTTTGTTGAAGGCCTGCCTGAACCACTGGGCACTGATGGTGCTCCTCAAGGGCTGAAAATCTTGGCAATGGGCTGGGCTACTTCTGCCGAAAATGGCCGTGGTGAAGATGCCTATTCGTTCATGCTTGACGACCGCGACGCCCAGTACCGTGCATCTTTATTGGCGCCTCAGCTTTCCGAGGAAAGCGTCCGTCAGCACAGTCGCGGTACCGGTATGATTGTTCATTTCAATAAAGGAAAAGGACAGGTTTTTACGGCTGCTACCTGTGAATGGGTGCACGGCCTCATAGTGGATGATCTCTACACTGTGATGATAACTAAAAATGTCCTTAACCGTTTTTTGCGCCCGCATGAATGGGCATGACCCGTACCCTTACAATTTAAGTACGCACCTGCTCTAACCTCTTACCCAACCCAACTAACAGCAGTTTTGGGAATCACTTCCGACTCGTCGAGTTTGGAGGCGAACATGCTCACTGCCGCGACGGCGTCGCTGGTGCCGCTGCGAATCTGCAATATCACCGAGCCGGCCTGATCGGCCAGGCCGACGCCGCGTTGCGCACCCTCTTGAGTAGCGTTCATGCTGGCGACGGCATCACGGGTTTCGGAAAGGATTTTGCCGATCATTTCGGCAATTTCCGCAGTCGAGCGACTGGTGCGCCCTGCCAGTTGCCGGACTTCGTCGGCCACTACCGCAAAGCCTCGGCCCTGATCGCCCGCTCGAGCGGCTTCAATGGCGGCGTTGAGGGCCAGCAGGTTGGTCTGATCAGCGATACCACGAATAGTATTGACGATGGCCGTGATCTGTTCGGAACGGTCACCCAACTGACCGACAAGCCGCGCCGACGCGCCAATGTTTTCGGCTATCTGGCGCATCTCTCTGGCTGTTTCCTGGATGACTTGGGCGCCCTGTTCGGCGACTTTCTCGGTCTCGGCGGAAATATGGTACGCCCGGGAAGCGCCGCGCGAGTCCTCTTCAAAGCGCTCGATGCGCGCGGTGATATCACTGGCGAACTTGACGATCTTCGACAATTTGCCGTCAGCGTCATACACCGGGTTATAGGTCGCTTCCAGCCAGACTACCCGTCCGTTTTTGCCGATACGTTTGAACTGACCACTGAAAAACTCTCCGGCGTTCAATCGACGCCAGAAGTCGCTGTATTCGCTGCTATTGACCAAGCTTGGCTCGCAAAACAGCCGGTGGTGCTTACCCTTGAGCTCGTTTAGGCCGTAGCCCATGGTGTGTAGAAAGTTGTCGTTGGCCGAGAGGATATTGCCCGTGAGGTCAAACTCAATCACAGCCATGGCGCGATCCAGCGCGGCCAGCTTGCCCTGCGCCAGCGCTTCTTGAGCGACTTTTTCAGTCACGTCCAATGCATACTTGACGATCCTGTTCACTTGGCCGCGCTCGTCGAGCACCGGGTTGTAACTGGCTTCAAGCCAGACATTCTGCCCCATCGCGTTAATTCGCTGGAAAGTCCCCGACACGAATGTACCGGCACGCAGTTGCGCCCAAAACTGGCTGTAATCCGCGCTGCGAGTTAACGCAGGGGGGCAGAAGTCTCGATGCGACTTACCAAGCAATTGGTCGGCGCTATAGCCCATGGTGGCGAGAAAATTATCGTTGGCTCGCAGCACTTTTCCGTCCAGATCGAACTCGACCACCGCCATGGAGCGGCCCAGTGCTTCGAACAATCCCTTGTAACCCATTACTTCAGCCTTCCTGGCCTCCAGTTCATCTTTTATAGTTTTATTGAACATGGACTGACCCTCGGTTTTACCGTCAACGGATACGACTTGAATAGGTATCGGCGGACAATCGGGCAACTGAATGGCGTCCTACACAATTATGATTTGACGTCAATAAACCGCGCTCTGATCACGCCTCATTCAACGTCAGCGCCATCTTCAACCGAAGATCCTTTTCCGCGAACGGCTTATGCAAAACCGGGCAGTCAGCAAACTCTTCCGGCAAACCGCTGGCTCCATACCCCGTGCTGAATAAAAACGGAATGTGGCGTGCACGCAAAACACTGGCAACCGGAAACACGCGTTCTCCCGCCAGGTTCACGTCCAGAATCGCCAGGTCTACGTCGAGCACACTGGCCTTTTCGAGTGCCTTCGCGAGTCGGGCCACGGAGGCGACTACCGTGCATCCCATGCCTTCGAGCATTTCCTCGATCAACATCGCGATGGCGCCCTCGTCCTCAACCAGCAGCACCCTGATCCCTGGGAACACGGTCATGGTGTGTTCTCAACGACCATGAACGAGAAGCGGCAATGAACGCCCTCATGGGCATAGTCGAGTTCAAAAGAACCGTTTAGATCACGCTCGATGCAGCGCTGCATCAAACGCGAACCCAACCCTTTGCGCTCTGGCGTGATCACCGCAGGGCCGCCCTCCTCGCGCCAGTCCAGGGTGAGTAGCGCGCCGTCCGGTTGGGGTTGAACGCTCCAGTTCACGTAAAGTGTCCCGGTCTCGTTCGACATCGAACCGTATTTCAGGGCGTTGATTGCCAGCTCATTGAGGGTCATGGTGAGGCTCAGGGCGACGCGGGTGTCCACATCAATGGCATCACCGGCGATCATGATGCGCCCAGGTTCATCGCCGAATACCGGCATTAGCACTTCATGGGCGAGCACGCTCAGTGGAGTGTGGCCCCAATGCCGCTTCGTCAGCAGGTCGTGGGCACGCGACAGCGCGAGCAGCCGGGCTTCGAAGCGGACATAGCCTTCGTTGGCATCCTGCGCGCTGCGCGCGGTTTGCGCCGCCAGGGACTGGACCGTGGCCAGGGTGTTCTTGACCCTGTGATTGAGTTCATCGATCAGGTTTTTCTGTCGGTCTTCTGCCTGCTTTCGCTCAGTAATGTCCACGAGCATGTTGATCGCACCGATCAGGTTTCCGTCGGCATCGTGCAGAGGGGTCGGATACGGCGCAAAGGACACGCGAGTGCCGTCCGGGCGTTCCGCAATGGCCTCGACGCCCCGCACCGGCCGATTTTCCCTGAGCGCCACGGCCATGGGGCATTGGTCGTGAGGCAGATACGTGCCATCGGTGTTGAACAGTTTCCAGGTGACGCACCACAGGTCGCCCAGTTGCGGTGTGCGCCCCGACAACTCGACGGCCGCGCCGTTATAGAAGTTGATGCGCCCTACGGCGTCGGTGGTGTAGACGGCCGCCGGCAGCGCCTCCAGCAGGTTGCGCATGTGTCGCTCGCTTTCGCGCACGCGGTGTTCCATCTCTCGGGCCAGCGTCACGTCCTGGATGACCCGTACGCCGTAGCGGAACCTGCCATCGGCAGCCCTTACCGATGAGCTGTGAATATCCAGATAGATCGGCTGGCCATCGAGCTTTACGGCACGTTTGCGCAACACGTAATTGTCCAGTTCGCCCGCCACCTGCCGTGCGTATAACTCCGCGTCCTGCTCGACACTGTCTGGATGGGTGTAGTCCAGGAAGGTCATCGCCAGCAGTTGTTCGCGAGACCGACCGAGCATGGTGCACAGGGCATCGTTCACCCGCAGCAGGCGACCGTCCTCCCCTGCTTCCGCAATGCCGATGGTCGCCGCCTCGTAAGTCGCCGCCAAGCGGTCATCGCTCTCCTGGCGCTCGGTTTCGGCGTCGTGCACGCGGGTCACGTCGATAGTGAAACAACGGGTATTGAAGAATTTGCCGTTTTCAAAGCGCCCATTGGAGGTAATCGCGACATGCTTGATGGTGCCGTTCTTGGCTTTAAGGCGCGCCGGATAGCTGTTCAGGCAATCGCCGCTGCCAAGCTTGGTGAGGATGTCACCGATAACCGGCTCATCCACATGGAATTCGGTGATGTGACGGCCGATGTACTCGTCCGCTGAATAGCCCAGCAGCGACAACTCGGCTTTGTTGGCCCGCAGAATAATGCCTTCGCCGCTGACGATATGAAGGCCCACGGCGCTGTTTTCGAAAAAGTCCTCAAGGTCGCAGCTTTTGCGTCGCAGCTCCTCGGCGATGGCGTGGTGCGTCGAGACATCCTGAAAGCAGTTGATTGCGCCCTGGATGTGTCCCTCCCGGTCTCTCAGCGTGCGGATACTCATGAGTGCCACGAATCGCGATCCGTCAGGGCGCTCGATCAAGACTTCCTGGTTACGCGCGCACTGGCCCGCCTTGAGGGTCGAGGCCATCGGGCATTCGTCAACGGCCAACGGCGTGCCATCTGTGGAATAAAGGCGATACGAACCGCAGAAGCGGTCTGCGCCCTCCCCCAGCGCCGGCGTCCTGCCCCACAGCTCGACCGCTTCGCTGTTGAATCGGACGAGCCACCCGTTGTGGTCACAGAGATAGATAGCCCCGGGAATGGCATCGAGCGTTTGAGTTCCCATCGCGACCAGCTTCTCGTACTCGCTGGGCTCGCGCGCGTCTCTGGGGCGCTCATCAAAATTCAACATCGTTCATTCCTCAAACACCTGATTGGAACGCATCTGTTTTCACCGTCTTGGGGCCTACTCTGCCTGAGACGGCGTTCCACTTCAGATAAATCTCATTTCACCCGCAAAGATCTTTTCTGAGCCTGCAATGGACGCTAGATCATTATGGGTTTCGGTAGTTCAGTAAAAATGGCGCATAGAGCCCACTACAAGATCTTGTAGGTGCCAAGCCTCTACAAGTCCTCTATAAAAACCCGCACTTGCCCCCTCCCCAAGGAACATCCTGTCATGCACATGGAAGAGCATACGCTGAGCGAAATGAGTGACGAGCTCAAACTCATGTTAGGTCGCTTTCGGCACGAACAATTCGTCGAGAAACTTGGATGGCGATTGCCCATCCAGCCGCATCAGGCCGGTTGTGAGTGGGACCAATACGACACGGAGCACGCCCGCTACCTCCTGGCGTTCAACGAGCATCATTCCATTATAGGCTGCGCCCGCCTGATACCCACAATATTCCCCAACCTGCTGGAGGGCGTCTTCAGCCATACCTGTGCAGGCACACCGCCCAAGCATACCGCCATCTGGGAAATGACACGTTTCACCACCCGCGAACCGCAATTGGCCATGCCCTTGTTCTGGAAAAGTCTCAAGACCGCTCGCTTGGCAGGCGCCGATGCCATCGTCGGCATCGTCAACAGCACGATGGAGCGCTATTACAAAATCAATGGGGTCAACTACGAACGCCTGGGGCCGGTCACCCTGCACCAGGACGAAAAAATCCTCGCGATCAAACTCTCGGCTCACCGTGAACACCACCGTGGTGCGCGCATGCCTTCAGCCTTCACGTCCGGGGCGTTTCTGGAAGAGACCGCATGATACCGGCCGAGTCGTCCTGCTGGACGACTCGGCGCAGTCGATGAACCTCAGATATAGCCCAGCGCGACCGCGTAAGACACGGCCTGCACGCGGTTGCTGGCACCGAGTTTGCGTTGGATATTGCGGTGATGGTAATTCACGGTGTCGGTGCACACACCCATGATCACGCCAATTTCTTCCGAGGTCTTGCCGTCTGCGGTCCAGCGCAACACATCACATTCCCGCTCGCTGAACTCCACATCGGTGTTGAACGCACGAACGTCGCTTTCCAACTCGGAAATCTTCGCCAGGGCCGCCGCGGCAAACGCTTTGGTCACCGGCTTCAATGCTTCGAACTCCTGAAGACTGATGACGTTGTCCTTGCGTGCCAGGCTCAACACCCCGACACGCCCCTGGGTGTTGAACGAGGGCTGTGCCAGGCCGTGGCACAGATTCGAATCGTTGGCTTCAGACCACAGCTGCGGGCAGCCCCGGAACAGCTCATTGCTCCACAAAATAGGGGCCGACGAGACTTTGCTGTGTTTCACCGTAGGGTCGATCGTTGCGTAGTTAGCTGCCTGATAGCGCTGTATCCAGTCTTCGGGATAATTGCTGTACATATGGGTTCTGGGCCGCATGAACGGCGTCACACTGCATATGCCATAAGCAAAGAAATCAAACCGCAGTTCACGCAAGACCCTCAATGAAACCGCCGTGAATTCCTCCATGTTCATGGTTTGCGCAAAGATACTGTAAAAATAAGCATCCCATCCCAACAGCTGTCCTAATTCCATTTTGAACACCTATAAAGCTCCAAAGGAGATGTGAGACTAAACCAACCTGAACTCATGTCAAACACAAAATCCCAGCGCCATAGACTGCTTCGCACTAGCACTAGATTTCTTATGACTAACCCAACTAACTAGCCATAGGCCACTGTTTCTCGGCCGACGAATGAACCTGCCCATTCATAATACTGCAACAACCTATCCGACAGCCCGCACCGCACCACTCAGGCTTGAGCCACTACAAGATCTGGTAGTTCCAAGCCCCGGAAATGCGGGTGTATAAACAACACCGCTCGGAACAGCCGCGAAGGCACCGCAGTTAAAACAACTGTTAGATACGGCCATGCGCAATTAACTAAATATTTACTTGATTTTTAAATCTTGATCCAACTAAGGAGAACGCTGCCCATGCCTGCTTCGCTTATCACTGGCGGTTTTAATGATCAGCTCGAACTTCGCCAAAAAAATCGCGCCACGGTTGAACAGTACATGCGCACTAACGGCGCAGATCGCCTGCGCCGGCATGAGCTGTTCACGCCGGATGGCAGCGGCGGCTCCTGGAACACCGAAACCGGTGAGCCCCTTGTGTTTAAAGGCCACGCGAAACTCGCCGCCCTCGGCGTGTGGCTGGACAAGTGCTTTCCAGACTGGCAATGGCACAACGTCCGGGTGTTTGAAACCGACAATCCCAACCATTTCTGGGTGGAAAGCGACGGCCGTGGCAAGTCCCTGGTGCCCGGTTACCCGGAGGGGTATTGCGAAAACCATTACATCCATTCCTTCGAGCTGGACAACGGCAAGATCACGCAAAACCGTGAATTCATGAACCCCTTCGAACAACTTCGCGCCTTGGGCATCCCGATTCCAAGCATCAAGCGCGAAGGGATCCCCGCCTCATAAGCCCTTTATCCATTGGAGATTGAGCATGTCTACCAGCGCAGCACAACAACTGACAACTAATGACACTGAACTACGTCGCAAGAACCGCGCCACGGTCGAGCAATACATGCGCACCAAAGGCCAGGATCGCCTGCGCCGTCATGAACTATTCACTGAAGACGGTTCCGGCGGCTTATGGACCACGGATACCGGCGCCCCGATTGTAATCAGCGGCAAAGCCAAATTGGCCGAACACGCTGTTTGGTCACTCAAGTGCTTCCCGGATTGGGAATGGTACAACGTCAAGGTGTTTGAAACCGATGACCCTAACCATATTTGGGTCGAGTGCGATGGTCACGGCAAGATTCTCTTTCCGGGTTACCCGGAAGGTTATTACGAGAATCACTTCCTGCACTCTTTCGAACTGGAGGACGGCAAAGTAAAACGCAATCGTGAATTCATGAATGTCTTTCAACAACTGCGCGCCTTGGGTATTGCGGTACCGCACATCAAGCGTGAAGGCATCCCTGCTTAATCCTTTGGGAGAGTGATCGCATCATGGAAGACTTACTGAAACGGGTTCTAAATTGTGAAGCGTTCCAGCAGCCTCAATGGAGCGAACCCTCACAATTGCATGACGCGCAGGCCTACCTCAGGGACAGCGCGTCACTGATTCGCGTCGAAGACATTCTGGTCCTGCGTGCCACCCTGGCGAGGGTCGCGGCGGGCGAAGCGATGATCATCCAGTGCGGCGACTGCGCCGAGGACATGGATGAAAGCGCGCCCAGCCATGTGACGCGCAAAGCCGCGGTGCTGGACATTCTGGCCGGTGCGTTCCGGCTGGTAACCCAGCAACCGGTGGTGCGGGTGGGGCGGATTGCCGGGCAGTTTGCCAAACCGCGTTCCAACCACAGCGAACGCATCGGCGATGTCGAGTTGCCGGTGTATCGCGGTGACATGGTCAACGGTCGCGAGGCAGTCAGCGGCCATCGCCAGCATGATGCGCAACGCCTGGTGCGCGGCTATCGCGCCGCGCAGGACATCATGCAACACCTGGGATGGAAAGAACCGGCCGGCAAGGAGTCGCTCAGCGGTTCTCCCGCCTGGACCAGCCACGAAATGCTGGTGCTCGACTACGAACTGCCGCAAGTGCGCCAGGACGAGCAGGGCCGGGTATTTCTCGGCTCAACCCACTGGCCGTGGATTGGCGAGCGTACCCGCCAGTTGACCGGCGCTCACGTAGCCTTGCTCAGCGAAGTGCTCAACCCGGTGGCCTGCAAGGTCGGCCCGGACATCACCCAGGACCAGCTGCTGAGCCTGTGCTCGCGCCTGGACCCCAGGCGCGAGCCCGGCCGGCTGACGCTGATCGCCCGCATGGGCGCCCACAAGGTCGCCGACCGCCTGCCACCGCTGGTTGAAGCGGTGCGCCGTGCCGGCCACCAGATCATCTGGCTCAGCGACCCGATGCACGGCAACACCATCGTCGCGCCCTGCGGCAACAAGACCCGCATGGTGCAGACCATCACCGAGGAAATCACCGCCTTCAAACATGCCGTGATCTCCGCTGGTGGCGTGGCCGGCGGACTGCACCTGGAAACCACCCCGGATGACGTCAGCGAGTGCGCCTCCGATGCCGCCGGCCTGAACCAGGTTGCCAGCCACTACACAAGCCTGTGCGACCCGCGCCTGAACCCTCGGCAAGCCATTGCTGCGGTGATGGCCTGGCAAACCTGCCCTCCTCCACCCTTGGTTCCCTCTGACTGGAGTTTGTCGCCATGACCGGCATTCCATCGATCGTCCCTTACGCCCTGCCCACCTCCCGCGACCTGCCCTCCAACCTCGCGCAGTGGCGTATCGACCCCGAGCGCGCCGTGCTGTTGGTGCATGACATGCAGCGCTACTTCCTGCGGCCCTTGCCCCAGGCCCTGCGTGAAGAAGTCGTGAGCAATGCCGCGCGCATTCGCCAGTGGGCCGCCGACAACGACGTGCCAGTGGCCTACACCGCCCAACCGGGCAGCATGAACGCGGAGCAACGCGGGCTGCTCAAGGATTTCTGGGGCCCAGGCATGCAGGCCAGCCCGGCCGACCGCGAGGTGGTCGACGCCCTCACGCCCAAACCGGGTGACTGGCTGCTGACCAAGTGGCGCTACAGCGCCTTCTTCAATTCCGACTTGCTGCAACGCATGCACGCCGGCGAGCGCGACCAGTTGATCCTGTGCGGGGTGTATGCGCATGTCGGGGTACTGATTTCCAGCGTGGATGCCTACTCCAACGACATTCAACCCTTCCTCGTTGCCGACGCGATCGCCGACTTCAGCAAGGAGCATCACTGGATGGCCATGGAATACGCCGCCAGCCGTTGCGCCATGGTCGTCACCACCGACGAGGTGGTGCTATGAGCCAAGCCGCCGCCCGCCTCATGGAACGCATCCTGCAACCGGCGCCCGAACCGTTTGCACTCTTGTATCGTCCGGAATCCAGCGGTCCCGGGCTGCTGAACGTGCTGATCGGCGAGATGTCGCAGCCGCAGGTACTGGCCGATATCGACTTGCCTGCGCCCTCGATCGGTGCCCCGCGCCTGGATGTACTGACGCTGATTCCCTACCGCCAGATTGCCGAACGCGGCTTCGAGGCGGTGGACGATGGGTCACCGTTGCTGGCGATGAACATCACCGAGCAGCAGTCCATCGGCATTGAGCAGTTGCTGGCGTTGCTGCCCAACGTGCCGATTCAATTGAACAACGAACGCTTCGACCTCAGCGACGCCACCTATGCCGAGATCGTCAGCCAAGTGATCGCCAACGAAATCGGCTCCGGGGAAGGCGCCAACTTCGTGATCAAGCGCACCTTTCTGGCCGAGATCAGTGAGTACGGCCCGGCCAGTGCGCTGTCGTTCTTTCGTCATCTGCTGGAGCGGGAAAAAGGCGTCTATTGGACATTCATCATTCACACCGGCAGTCGCACCTTTGTCGGCGCGTCCCCCGAGCGCCACATCAGCGTCAAGGACGGGCTCGCGGTGATGAACCCCATCAGCGGCACCTATCGCTACCCTCCCGCCGGCCCCAGCCTGACCGACGTCATGGACTTCCTGGCTGACCGCAAGGAGGCCGATGAGCTGTACATGGTGGTCGATGAAGAGCTGAAAATGATGGCGCGCATCTGTGAAGACGGCGGGCACGTCCTGGGGCCTTACCTCAAGGAAATGACGCACCTGGCCCACACCGAGTACTTCATCGAAGGCAAGACCCGGCGTGATGTGCGCGAGATCCTGCATGAAACCCTGTTCGCCCCGACGGTTACCGGCAGCCCGCTGGAAAGCGCCTGCCGGGTGATCCAGCGCTATGAGCCGCAAGGCCGGGCGTACTACAGCGGCATGGCCGCGCTGATCGGCAGCGATGGTAAGGGCGGACGCTCCCTGGACTCGGCGATCCTGATTCGCACCGCCGACATCGATAACAGCGGGCAAGTACGCATCAGCGTGGGTTCGACCATCGTGCGCCACTCCGAGCCGCTGACCGAAGCTGCTGAAAGCCGAGCCAAGGCCGCCGGCCTGATCGCCGCACTGAAAAACCAGGCACCTTCGCGCTTCGGTGGCCATCTGCAGGTGCGCGCAGCATTGGCCAGCCGCAATGCCTACGTCTCGGATTTCTGGTTGATGGACAGCCAGCAGCGCCAACAAACCCAAGCCGACTTCAGCGGGCGACATGTGCTGATCGTCGACGCCGAAGACACCTTCACCTCGATGATCGCCAAACAGCTGCGGGCGCTGGGCCTGGTGGTGACGGTGTGCAGCTTCAGCGACGAGTACAGTTTCGACGGTTACGACCTGGTGATCATGGGCCCCGGTCCTGGCAACCCAAGCGATGTCCAACTGCCGAAAATCGACCATCTGCACGTAGCCATCCGTTCCCTGCTCAGCCAGCAGCGACCGTTCCTGGCGGTGTGCCTGAGTCATCAGGTGCTAAGCCTGTGCCTGGGCCTGCAGTTGCAACGCAAGGCCATTCCCAACCAGGGCGTGCAAAAACAGATCGACCTGTTCGGCAACGCCGAACGGGTGGGTTTCTACAACACATTCGCGGCCCAAAGTTCCAGTGACCGCCTGGACATCGATGGCATCGGCACGGTCGAGATCAGCCGCGACAGCGAGACCGGCGAGGTCCACGCGCTGCGCGGGCCGTCGTTTGCCTCCATGCAGTTTCATGCCGAGTCGCTGCTGACCCAGGAAGGCCCGCGCATCATCGCCGACCTGCTGCGGCACGCCCTCATCCACGCACCTGTCGACAGCACCGTTTCGGCCGCCGGGAGATAACCATGCACAACTACGTCATCATCGACGCCTTTGCCAGCGTGCCGCTGGAAGGCAATCCGGTCGCGGTGTTCTTTGACGCCGACGACTTGCCGGCCCCGCAGATGCAACGCATCGCCCGAGAAATGAACCTGTCGGAGACCACCTTCGTGCTCAAGCCACGTAACGGTGGGGATGCGCTGATCCGGATTTTCACCCCGGTCAACGAACTGCCCTTCGCCGGCCACCCGTTGCTGGGTACGGCCATTGCCCTGGGTGCGCACACCGACAATCACCGGCTGTACCTGGAAACCGAAATGGGCACCATCGCTTTTGAACTCGAGCGCCAGAACGGCAGCGTGATCGCCGCCAGCATGGACCAGCCGATCCCGACCTGGACGGCCCTGGGCCGCGACGCTGAATTGCTCAAGGCCCTGGGCATCAGCGAGTCGATCTTTCCCATCGAGATTTATCACAACGGCCCGCGCCATGTGTTCGTCGGCCTACCGAGCATTGCAGCCTTGTCGGCCCTGCACCCCGACCATCGCGCGCTGTCCAGCTTCCACGACATGGCCATCAACTGTTTTGCCGGCGCGGGACGGCATTGGCGCAGCCGGATGTTCTCGCCGGCCTACGGCGTGGTCGAGGATGCGGCCACCGGTTCTGCTGCCGGGCCGCTGGCGATTCACCTGGCGCGCCATGGCCAGATTGCGTTCGGCCAACCCGTGGAGATTTTGCAGGGCGTGGAAATCGGCCGTCCTTCACTGATGTTCGCCAAAGCCGAGGGCCGCGCCGATCAACTGACGCGAGTCGAGGTATCCGGTCATGGCGTCACGTTCGGACGCGGGAGCATCGTGTTATGAACCTTTCACTGCAAGGCAAGCCGCTGCTGGGTAAAGGTATGTCGGAATCCCTCACCGGCACACTGGATGCGCCCTTCCCCGAATATCAGACACTGCCCGCCGACCCCATGAGCGTGCTGCACAACTGGCTGGAGCGTGCGCGCCGCGTGGGCATCCGCGAACCCAAGGCCCTGGCGCTGGCCACCGCCGACCGCCAGGGCCGGCCCTCCACGCGGATCGTGGTCATCAGTGAAATCAGCGACGCCGGGCTGTTGTTCAGCACCCATGCTGGCAGCCAGAAAGGCCGTGAACTGACCGACAACCCGTGGGCGTCGGGTGTGCTGTATTGGCGCGAGACCAGTCAGCAGATCATCCTCAATGGCCAGGCCGTGCGCCTGCCGGACGCCAAGGCCGATGAAGCATGGCTCAAGCGCCCGTATGCGACGCATCCGATGTCATCGGTATCGCACCAGAGTGAAGAACTGCAGGATGTGCAAGCCATGCGCAACGCCGCCAGGCAACTGGCCGAGGCGCAAGGCCCACTGCCACGTCCCGAGGGGTATTGCGTGTTCGAGTTGCGACTTGAATCGCTGGAGTTCTGGGGGAATGGGCAGGAACGGTTGCATGAGCGGTTGCGCTATGACCGCAGCGATACGGGCTGGAAGGTGCGGCGTTTGCAGCCCTGATTTATGGGTGGGCGCTGCGCGATTGCAGCGCCTGGTTTTGGAGTTATTTCTCCGCCCCAACGCAGGCAAGCCCTGGCGCCCGCCAGTTAAGGCTCGCTCCTACAATGAACCACTTTCGCTTAACTGATCGGCATTGGGGTGCGTTCGCCCGCCACAAGGTCGAGTTGTCCTCGCTCGCAGCGCTGTGACCGTTTCACTGACATCCCCATTTGTCGTTAGCTAGGAGACATAACGCTGACGCCTAACCCACCACCACCGATTTAGCCTCAAGAAACGCTTCCAGGCCATGCACGCCAAACTCTCTGCCTATCCCCGACTGCTTCAAACCGCCAAAGGGTGCGAGTAATTCTGGAGTGGCACGATTGATCAAGACGGTGCCAGCCTCAAGCTGGGAGGCCATACGCTTGGCGCGGTCGAGATTTTTACCGAAGATATAGGCCTGCAGTCCGTAAATGGTGTCATTGGCAATCTCGACAGCCTGTTCCTCGGAGTCGTAGGTCATGATTGACAGCACCGGCCCGAATATCTCTTCCTGCGCGATCGCCATTGAACTCGTCACATCGGCAAATACCGTTGGTTTGACAAAGTAGCCTCTGTCGATGCCGTCCGGGCGCCCTGCCCCGCCAGCGACGAGTCGGGCCCCCTGTTCCAAGCCCTGGCGGATGAAATGCTGGACTCGATCAAACTGCGCTGCACTGGCCAGCGGCCCCAGGCTGGTATCGGGACGCCATGGGTCGCCCACCACCAACCCATCAACACAGGCCTTCACGGCAGCAACGACCTCGTCTGCCCGCTGGCTCGGCACCAGGAGTCGCGAGCCAGCGACACAGGCCTGGCCGTTGTTCATGAACGCGGCATTCACGATCATCGGGATGGCACTCGCCAAATCTGCATCCTCCAGCAGAATCGAGGCGCACTTGCCGGTCAACGACAGGCTCACCCGCTTCAGGCTGTCGAGGCCTGCACGCGCAATCAACTTGCCGGTTGGGGTAGAGCCCGTGAATGAAATTTTCGCAACCGTCGGGTTGGTGCTCAGTTCATCTCCAACGTCGTGCCCTCTGCCCAGCAAGACATTGAACAGTCCATCCGGTAACCCCGCGCTGTGAAGCGCCTCGGTAATCACCTGTGTCTGGAGGGGGCTGAGCTCGCTGGGCTTGATCACAGAGGTACAACCTGCGGCGATAGCCGAGGCCAATTTGCTGCAGACGGTTCCGGCGACACTGTTCCACGGCACAATCAGCGCTGCGACACCCACCGGCTCCATTGATACCCGCGCCGCGCCGATTGTTCGCACCAGAGGGTAGTCTTCAAGCGTCTGGATAGCATTCGCAAAGCTCTGCGAGACGTACTGGCTTACCCATTGAGTACGCGAGTAGACCCCGCCGTACTCTTCAATGGCAGAGTCGCGAATGCTATCGGCGTTCCTTAATACCGCAGCTTGCAGCGCTCTGAGCATGTCAATCCGCTGCGCCTTAGGACTTCTGGCGAATAAACGTTGGGCCCGCGCGGCTGCTTCGATGGCCAGCACCGCATCTTCGCGGTTTGCCAGCGTGACCGTCCCGAGGACGTTCTCGGTCGTGGGAGAAATAATCAGCAAGCTCTCCGTGCCCCGAACCGGGACAAATGTGCCGTCTATATAGCTCGTGCTGAGGGTGTACATAGGCTTCACCTTGGGGGCTTCATAGGGCGCTCATTTCGCCGTCGCGGCTCTTTCGATCAAGCGAGCAACGGGCGCCGGGTTTGAAACCATCACCACATGGGAGGCGCCCTTCACCACTTCCACGGCTTTAGCCTCCGCTCGCTTGGCCATGAAGGCCAGTGCCTGGGGCGGAATGTTCTTGTCCTTGTCGCCGTAGATAGCCCAACTTGGAATGTGCTTCCACGCCGGCGTGGCAAACGGCTCATTCAGCGCGGCTTCGGTGACCGGACGCTGGGTGGCGGCCATCACTGCCGCTTCAGCCGCGGGCACGTCAGCGGCGAATTGCGCGTGGAATTTGTTCTGCTGGATGTACAGATCCTTGCCACCCTCACTCAACGGCACCGGTGCCGCGAGGGTCGGCCCCAAGGTGCTGCCGGGAAACTTGCCAGCCAGGCCGGCGACGGTTTCGCCGGTGTCGGGAGCGAACGCACTCACGTAGACCAGCGCCTTGACGTTGGCCTGGTCATTGGCCGCTTCGCTGATGACGTTGCCGCCGTAGGAATGCCCCACCAGCACAACGGGTGACTTGATACTCGCGATCAGTGACGCGACGGATGCGGCATCACTTTTCACACTGCGCAACGGGTTTGCCGCGGCGACGACGGTGTAGCCATCCTTTTCGAGGATCTTGACCACGCCGTTCCAGCTCGAGGCGTCGGCGAAGGCGCCGTGAACAAGCACGACCGTCGGCTTCACAGTCTGCGCGAACGCGTCAGCACCGACCAACACAGAGGCAGCGACTGCCAGCGAGGCAATGATTTTCTTCATGGAGAACTCCTTGAACTTGGGATTATGGGGCGTACCGGGTGAACACGAAATCATGGTTTTTGACGCGCGCTTGATGGCAGGCAAAACACGTCTCGTGCTGAGCCTGGTCGACCGCTTTGCCGTTGATAAAACGCCCAAAGCCCCACCCCCCGGTCGCCGCGTACTGCTTCGAATCCTTCACCATGACTTGAACCGTGGTGGCCGCGCCGGGTATTGAGGCGGGCTCGAACTCGGGTGATTGGACGTGCTTCCACGCCAGTTTCACCAGCACCGTGCCATCGGGAAACGGCAGCGCTGAATCTTGGTAGGCCTTGATTGCCAGGTTATTGCCGACCACGGCGCGCAGTTCATTCAAGGGCGCGGCTTCCTGCGCTGGCGCAATCAGCGGCCACTGGCGATAGCCTTCGGGAATCTTTACGCCGTAGATCGGCGAAGCGTCACTGCCAGCGGAATCGCCCGCTGCGACGCCAGCGACGGTGAGCGCAAGCGCTGCAACAGCCCCGGACAGATGCATGAGTTTCATGGTGACACTCCCTGTCAGAGATGATCGGCGTCAATCACCGCCTGGGCGAAAGCCTGCGGCGCTTCCTCAGGCAGGTTGTGGCCTATTCCACCGCTGATAAGGCGGTACTCATACTTGCCGGTGAATCGTTTTGCATACGCTTCAGCCGGTGGATGGGGCGCACCGTTCGCATCGCCTTCCATCGTGATGGTCGGCACGCTGATGGTAGGGAATGCCGCCAGCTTCTTCTCGATCGCGTCGTACTTGGGCTCGCCTTTGATCAAGTCGAGGCGCCAGCGGTAGTTGAACATCGACACGGCCACGTGATCCGGGTTTTGCAGGGATGCCGCGCTGCGGTCAAACGTGGCGTCGTCGAAATTCCACTTTGGCGACGCCAGCTTCCAGATGAGCTTGGCGAAGTCATGGGTGTTTTTCTCGTAGCCCAGACGCCCGCGCTCGGTTGCGAAGTAGAACTGGTACCACCACTGCAACTCGGCGGCGGGTGGCAGTGGGGCTTTGCCCGCTTCCTGGCTGCCGATCAGGTATCCGCTGACCGCCACCAGGGCTTTCACGCGCTCCGGCCATAGTGCGGCAACGATATCGGCAGTGCGGGCGCCCCAGTCGAATCCACCCAGCACGGCTTTGTTGATCTTCAGCGCGTCCATGAAGTCGATCAGGTCGGTGGCCAGTGCAGCGGGTTGCCCATTGCGAACGGTCTTGGCCGAGAGAAAATGCGTGTCGCCATACCCACGGGCAGACGGGATCAACACCCGATAGCCCTTGTCCGCCAAAGCCGGCGCGACATCAGCGAAGGCGTTGATATCGTAGGGCCAGCCGTGCAGCAAAATAACCACCGGGCCATCGGCGGGGCCGAGTTCCGCGTAGGAAACGTCCAGCAGACCCGCTTTCACATGCTTGAGGTCACCCAGCGAAGTGTGAGCGCCCGGCGTAATAGCGGCCACCGTGGAGGCCGGTACGTCAGCAGCGCTGGCCTGGGCAAACCCTGCCGCCACGGCGCCGAACTGCAGCAACGCTGCTGCCAGTAGCGAGGGGGCAAAACCCTGCAGGCGGCCGGATTTATTCTGGTTGTTCAGCAAGGTCATCTCCATGATGTTTCTCCGTAGCGAGCCGCTGCATAACGGCCCGGTGTATTGACAGGGTTGGGTAGGCGTTACTGAGCGGTCTTCGTTACGCCGAGCTTGGCGCGCAGTGGCCGGAAGGCCTCACGCAATTCTTCGCTGAATAGTTGCGGTTGTTCCCAGGAAGCGAAGTGGCCGCCCTTGTTAACCTGGTTGTAGTAGGCCAGTGAGGGATAAGCGCGTTGCGCCCAGCTTTTGGGTGCCTGATAGATTTCGTGGGGAAAGACCGTGATCGCCACCGGCACCTTGATGCTTGTGGTTTTCTGCGCGGCGGCGCTGAAATTGTTGTTGTTGTTTTCCCAGTAGAAACGCGATGACGATGCGCCGACGTTCGTCAGCCAATACAGGCTGATGTCGTCCAGCATCTCGTCACGGCTGAGTACCCGCTCAGGCTGACCGTCACTGTCGGTCCAGGCGGCGAACTTTTCATACATCCACGCCGCCGTACCGGTGGGCGAGTCGGCCAGCAGGTAGCCGATGGTCTGCGGGCGGGTCACCATCATTGCGCCGTATGCCGCGTTGCGGCCGAAGAAGCTACTCAGGGACTCAAACGCCTTGCGTTCAGGCTCGCTGAGCCCGACAGGTGCCGGGTCACCACTGTTGATCGGCTTGACCAGCTCGGGCGGAATGGTGGCCGGCATGTTCAAGTGAATGCCCAACAGACCCGGCGGATTCAGGCGACCCAGTGCATCCGATATCACCGAGCCGTGATCGCCACCCTGGGAAACATAGCGGGAGTATCCGAGACGCTTCATGAGCACATCCCACGCCTTCGCGACGCGATCCGGCCCCCAGCCCAATTCAGTGGGCTTGCCGGAAAAGCCGTGACCGGGGATCGAGGGAATGATCACGTCGAACGAATCTTCGACCTTACCGCCGTAAGCCACAGGGTCGGTCAGCGGGCCGATGGTCTTCAGGAACTCGAACTGCGAGCCCGGCCATCCGTGTGTCAGCAGCAGCGGCATTGCATTCGGGTTGCGCGAGCGGACATGGATGAACTGAATATCCACGCCGTCAATGGTGGTGATGAATTCAGGCAGCGCATTGAGCTTCGCTTCGGCCTTGCGCCAGTCATAGCCGTTGCCCCAATACTTCACCAACGCCTGAACCTGGGCCAGCTGCACGCCTTGGGAGACGTCATTGACCGTCTCTTTATCTGGCCAGCGGGTCGCGGCGATGCGCTGTTTGAGATCGGTCAGTTGAGCTTCATCGACATGAATTCGGTAAGGCCGGATCGATTCGGGTTGGATCGTGGCCGAACTGGCAACTGACGCTTCGGCGGCCCAGGCACCGCCGCTGCCTGCGACCAGGGCCAAACCAAACACGCCCATCCTCACGGGGTTTTTCCAGGGCATAACGAGATCTCCGAGCGTTAGATGAGCCATCAGTTGGAGAGGGGCTGCGCCTTCTCGATGGGTTCATTTAACGCCCCGCAGGTATCCGGTATGTGTCACCAACCGCCTTGAACGAATCACTGTGTATCTGGCTGCGGCGCAGATACACAACGATACAAACCCACCCAGGCGAGTCTGGTGCAAAAGTTTTATCAGCTGGAAAGCGTCACCTGGATATACTCGACGCCACCTTCTTCAACGCCGTTAAACAGGGATAAAGGTGAGTCAAGTGGAGCACGTAGATCACATTCTCATCGTCGACGATGACCGCGAGATCAGAGAGCTGGTGGGAAATTATCTTCAGAAAAACGGGCTGCGCACGACGGTAGTGGCGGACGGTCGCCAGATGCGTGCCTTTCTGGCGTCCACGCCGGTCGACTTGATTGTGATGGACATCATGATGCCCGGAGACGATGGGCTGGTGCTGTGTCGGGAACTGCGCGCAGGCAAGCATAAGGCCACGCCGATTCTGATGCTGACCGCGCGCAATGACGATACGGATCGAATCATCGGCCTGGAGATGGGCGCCGACGATTACCTGGCCAAGCCCTTTGTCGCCCGGGAGTTACTGGCGCGAATCAACGCCGTGCTCCGCCGCACCCGCATGTTGCCGCCCAACCTGATCGTCACCGAAGCAGGCCGGCTGCTCGCATTCGGCAAATGGCGGCTGGACACCACGGCTCGACACCTGCTGGACAGCGAAGGCACCATCGTGACGTTAAGTGGCGGGGAGTATCGCTTGCTGCGCGTCTTCCTCGATCACCCCCAGCGCGTGCTGAACCGCGATCAGTTGCTCAACCTCACCCAGGGCCGGGACGCCGACCTCTTCGACCGATCGATTGACTTGCTCGTCAGCCGGTTGCGCCACCGGCTGCAGGACGACGCCCGCGATCCTGCCTACATCAAGACTGTTCGCAGCGAGGGCTATGTCTTTACCTATGCGGTGCGAGTGTCAGGAGCACAGCCATGACCATGACGCGTTGGCCGCGCACGTTGGCCTCGCGGTTGACACTGATCTTCCTGGTGAGCCTGGCGGTGGCCCATGGATTGTCATTCGGGCTGCAGTTCTATGAGCGCTACCAAAGTGCCAAGATGTTGATGCTGGACAATTTCGAACAAGACCTGACCACCTCACTGGCGATACTGGAGCGGTTGCCGGCCAATGAGCGTGAGGCCTGGTTGCCGCGCCTGGAACACCCCAACTACCGATACGAACTTGATGAGGGCCAGCCGGGCACGCCAATGGACATGACCAGCGCTCCCGTCTCCGTGCGCTCCATGCAAGCCACGCTGGGCCGGGACTACCCATTGAGCTTCAGCGATATTGCCGATGCGCGCCCTCATTATCAGGCCCACTTGCGCCTCAAGGACGGCAGCCCCCTGACGATTGATGTACGACCCTTGGTGATGCCGCTATCACCTTGGTTACCGGCAGTTCTGGTTGCGCAACTGTTGCTGCTGTTCGTCTGCACCTGGCTCGCCGTACGCACGGTCATACGGCCACTGACGCGGCTTTCCCAAGCGGTAGACGGCCTGGATCCGAATGGCCAGGGCGAACCGCTCAAGGAGGAAGGGCCAATCGAAGTGGTCTACGCGGCCGTGGCTTTCAATACCCTGCAGGAGCGCATTGCGAATTACGTCAAGGAACGCATGCAGCTGTTGGCAGCGATTTCCCACGACCTGCAAACCCCGATCACACGGATGAAGCTTCGCGCGGAGTTCATGGACGATTCGGTGGAAAAGGACAAGCTCTGCAACGACCTGGAGGAAATGCAGCACCTGGTCCAGGAAGGCGTGGCCTACGCGCGGAGCATGGCGGGTTCCAATGAGCCAAGCCGGCGCGTGGATGTCGATTCCTTTCTGGAAAGCCTGGTCTTTGACTACCTTGATACCGGCAAGCAAGTGGCGTTAAAAGCTGACGGCGGCGCAGCCATCGATACCCGCCCCCACGCGCTTCGCAGAGTGTTGGTGAACCTTGTGGACAACGCTTTGAAGTTCGGGTCAGAGGTGCAAATCATCGCGCAGCGCCAGCCGGACGGTGGGCTGCTGATTCAAGTGCTGGACCGTGGCCCCGGCATACCTGACCACCAATTGCCCGAAGTGCTGAAACCTTTTTATCGCGTGGAGAATTCGCGAAACCGGGAAACCGGTGGCACAGGGCTGGGCTTGGCGATTTCGCAACAACTGGCGCTTACCCTGCAAGGCGCCCTGCGCTTGGTGAACCGGGATGGCGGCGGTCTGTGTGTGGAGTTGAAACTGCCGCCAACCCTGAAACTTTCCGCAAAGACGCCTATGGATCATCCCCAATAGTCATCACCCCTTGTTCTTAGCCTCCGCCAGCAACTGCTGGATCACTTTTTCCTGAGTGTCATAGCTGCCTTCGCCGAAGTGGGTGTAGCGGATCTTGCCTTCGGCGTCGACGAGGTAGTGGGCGGGCCAGTATTGATTGTCGAATGCGCGCCAGATCGCATAGTTATTGTCGATCGCGATCGGGTAGTTGAGGCCCAGCTTCGCTACGTTTTTGCGCACGTTGTCTATCACCCTTTCAAAGGGATACTCCGGGGTGTGCACGCCGATGACAACCAGCCCTTCCTTCTCGTACTTCTTTGCCCACTCGTTCACATACGGAATGCTGCGCTGGCAATTGATGCAGTCGAACGTCCAGAAGTCCACCAGCACCACTTTGCCTCGCAACGACTCCTTGCTCAGTTCGGGTGAATTCAGCCACTGGACAGCGCCCGACAGGGACGGCATTTCACCCTTGGCACTCAGGTCAGGTGTGGTCGCGGCCTTGGCGCTGTCCACCAGGTAATCAGTGACTTTGGGCACACCGCTCAGCAGCGACTGCTCCAGCTTGGCAGCGCCCTGGGATGAAGTGCCGGCGAGTAATTGGCTTTGTGAGCCACTGGCGATCACCCCTGCGACCACCAGCGCGGCCAGCCCTGTGCCGCGTCGCAGCCAGGCAATCACGGGCAGCGACAACTTCAACCGAGACACCAGGCCTCGGCCCGCGAAGATCAGCACGCCCAACGAGACGGCACTGCCCAAGCCGTAGGCCAACAGCAGCAGGCTGGTGTGCGCGCTCGGGCCTTGAAGCATTGCGCCGGTCAGGATGATTCCGAGGATGGGCCCCGCGCACGGTGCCCAGAGCAATCCGGTTGCGACCCCGATCAGCAGCGATGCTCCGGGCCCCGACAATCTGCGCGTGGCGGGATCGAGGCGATTACCCAGTGCCGTCAACGGCCGCATCAACCCGTTACCGACTTTGGCGGAAAGCAACGACAGGGCGAACAGAACCAGCACCACCAGGGCGAGCTGGCGACCAATGCCGTTGGCCGTCACCACCCAGTCACTGCTGACCACGGCGAGGCTGGACACGAGGGCAAAGGTCAGCGCCAGGCCAAGCAGGGTCCACACCACTGACGCTGGCGAGCGGTCAGCACGGGCGAATAAAAACGGCACGACGGGAAGAATGCACGGGCTGAGTACCGTGACGATGCCGCCGAGAAAGGCGATCAAGAACATGGCGCTACCTGCTCAATTGGCCGAGGGGGTGTCCCTCGCTGGAGCCAATTGAACCGCCTGCAGGTATCGCGGATGTGTCGGTAAAGCGGTCTATTGAATCCGCAAGTATCCGCAGGGCCTGTAGATACACTGCGATACGGAACTGCTAGCGCCCACTCAGCACGCCATAGATCTCAGCAACCACCTGCGCCGTAGCGTCCTCGATCGATCCTTCATTACGGCATAGCACCCAACCGTGATCGGCAACCTCTCGCTCGAACCCCAGCGTGCAGGCCACCTGTTCTTCCACGGAGTGCAGCACCGTACTGCCCAGCCCACGTGTTCGTGCTGCCGCCCTCGCCCATGACGTCTCAGCGTCGGTGACCACTCCGACATGCAGGTCTGGCACCTGCACGCCTCGCTCGATGTTCAACTTTAGAATCTGCGCGAACGGAATCAGGCGCCGAAACGCCGCGTCAGACGGGTACCAGCGGTCAATCAGGATGATGCTGTCAGAAGGCTGTTTGGGCAGTACATGCCGGGAAATCCAGCCACGGCTATCAGCAAATCGCTCACACACCGTCAACTCCAGTGCCGGGCTGGGATGCCTGACGAGCTGGTTGACCAGCGCCATGGTTTCACCCCGATGGGGATCGCTCTTTTTTTCGCACAGTCGGATCACCTTTTTGCCGTCTGCCCTCAATGCTGAGGTAACAGCCTCCAGCAGCGTGGTCTTGCCGGTGCCCTTGGGCCCGTCCAGCGAAACGAACAGCGGACGAATCATTTGACCTGCTCCATGGCGCGCATCGTGTTGGTCAGTCAAGGCTTTTTTTGTAGGAGCGAGGCGGGCGGCTAGCCCTTGCTCGCGAAAAACGCCCAGGCAATGCGTTCATTCTGGTTAAACGCGGGGGCCCTGATTTTTTCGCGAGCAAGCTCGCTCCTACAGTGACCTGAAATCGCATTACCTCGTCACCAGCAGCCATAAATGGCCCGTGAACTTGCAAGATTCAATCGATCGGACCGATATTAATCGTGCGGTCAGCGCCCAGCCCCTCGACCTTGGCGAGGATTTCGCTGGGCGTGTCCGCGGAAAACGTCAGCACGTAGCCCATGCCGCTGCCGTCTTCTTCCACCGAAGCCACCCACAACTCGACTTCATCGGCGGCCAGGCCTATGGCATCACCGATCGAACGGTTGCGCGCTTCTGAATCGGTGTCGCCCGCTGCGTAATCAATCATGGGTAAACCTCCTCGCGTCTGTGTGATCGTTGTTATCACCATAGACGCACGAGGCAGCGCAGGGTTCGTTTTCTTGTCTCACACACGCACACCCGCCGCTCGTCACCCCTACCCTGTTTTTTTTAAACTCTTGAATTTACGCTGATCAAAACAGGTGTGAACGCTTCAACCACACTGACAATCGGAGGACTCATGAACCAAGCCATCCCGGATTTGCCATGCGCCTGCCCAGGCTGCAGTTGCCAGGTGACCGATGCCGCGCGCTATCAACGCGATGGCAAAACCTATTGCAGCCAGGCCTGCGCCGACCTGCACCCACGCGGTCAGGCATGCCCCAGTGCCGAATGCCATTGCGAGTCGCATGTAAAGGTGCAGGACCGCGCTGTCAGCGATAGCCAGCTTGACGAGGCCATCGAAGAAACCTTCCCGGCGAGCGATCCTATTTCACCCTGATCGTGCAATCCACATTGGGGCGTTGTTTTATCAACTGAAGCGAATATCCAACGCACGCAGGTAGGTTTGCAGCCCCGCGTCCTGGATCGGGATGAGGAACGCCTCGGTGTCGGATTCATTGAAGTGCGCATGCCAATACCCAGGCGGCGTCACGAACGCCAGGCCGGGCGACCAGTCGACCCGTACCGGATTGCGGATCTGCCCATCCGTGTCCAGCTCGGTGCCGACCAGGGAGTAGCAGCCTGGCGGGCAGTCAATGATGAAATCCAGGGCAATCGACTGGTGCCGGTGGGGCTTTTGCACCGATCCGGCCGGCAGGATGCCGTACATCGCCCACAGTACGTGGGTAACGGTGCGCGTTTGGGGAAAGTTGCGATTGCCCAGCAGGATACTGATGCGGCTGCGGTCCTGGGCACGCGGGTCATCCGCCGCTTCGCGCAGCTTGGCGTTGGCCACCGCTGCGGGGTACAGCGTTGGTGTGAAGCGATCTGCACTGGGTACCACCCCGAGGTAGCGCAGCAACGGTTCATCGTGCACGTAGTAAAGGCGCGCATCCGCGCTGGCACTGAAGTGCGCCGCCTGCAAACCCGGCAGCGCGATAAAGCAGCCTTTGGACCATTGAATCTCATGCTCGGCCTGCACCACGCGGCCCTCCCCGGCGATCACGTAGAACACCTGGGAGGTCGCGTTGGGTTGCACGGCCAGCGTGTCGCCACGGTTGAGTCGCATAAAGTTGGCGCACAATCCGGGACCTGTGGCCGGGCCTTCGCAGCCCAGGGCGTCGCTGAGGTCCAGCGGGACGACGCGTGAAGGGCCGCTGTCATACAGCGCGGCAGGAAAACTGTGGTAGGGAATGCGCGGTATGAGATTGGCACTGATGGGGTTGGCGGCCTTGCTGTACTCGAAGTACTCGGCGTCCACCTGGTTGGGATCGGACAATGCGCGGCTCAATTCACGGTTCATCAGGCTCACCTCAGTCTTCGGCGGGTTTGCACAGCGCCGTTGAGTGCGCTGTGGGGGTGAGTGAACTATAGAGATCCGCACGGCAATTGCGCCAGGCAGCGGCTTAACGCCGTGCAAACTGCGGAATTTCCAGCCCCAGGCGCTCGCGTAACGTACTCCCTTCATACGCGGTCCGGTAAACACCGCGTTCCTGCAGCAACGGTATGACTTCTCGGGTAAAGCGAGTGAACTGCTCCGGGTGCCCGATGTAGATGTTGAAACCATCCACGGCGCGGGCGTGCAGCCAATCCGCCATTTTTTGCGCCACCGTGTCGGCCGTGCCGGTGAAGGCCCCTGGACGCAGTTGGCGGCCAAACTCGACGGCCTGGCGCAGGCTGAAACCCTTCTCGCGGGCCTGATCGGCGATGCGTTTGGCCGCAGTGAAAAAGCTGCTGCGCGCAGCCTCCAGGCTTTCTTGAGGAAATGGCGCATCCAGGTCGTACTGGCTGAAGTCGTGCCAGCCGAAATTACGCCCGAATTCTTTCAGCGCAAGCTCGAAACTATGGTCGACCTGATGATAATGCTGCTCGATTTCGCGGGCGTGGGCATCGGTGTCGCCCACATAGATTTCCGCGCCGGGCATGATCAATATCTGCTCCGGATCGCGCCCGCGTCGCCGCGCCCTGTCCTTTATATCCCGGTAAAACGCCTGGCCCTGCTCGATGCTGGCGGCATGGGTGAAGATGACGTCGGCGGTGGCGGCGCCCAGGTCGCGGCCTTGCTCGGAATCCCCGGCCTGGAAGATCACCGGCTGCCCCTGGGGTGAGCGCTGGATGTTCAGCGGGCCGGCCACCGCGAAGTGTTCGCCCTGATGATTCAGGCTATGCAGTTTGCTCGGGTCGAGAAACTGGCCGGTGGCGCGGTCGCGCACGAAGGCGTCATCCTCGTACGAGTTCCACAGCCCCTGCACCACCTGGACGTGTTCGACGGCGCGGCTGTAACGCGTGGTGTAGTCATAATGCTCGTCACGGCTGTAATTGCCGGCGGTACCGGCATCGCCGCTGGTCACCACGTTCCAGCCGGCGCGGCCCTTGCTGATCAGGTCCAGGGAAGCCAGGCGCCGCGCAACGTTATACGGCGCGTTGTAGGAGGTGGTCAGCGTACCGACCAGGCCGATATGCCGCGTGCTCACGGCCAGCGCCGACAATAACGTCAGCGGTTCCAGGCGATTGAGGTAATGGGAAGGCGAGCCCGGGGTGATGAACTGGCTGTCGACGATAAAGATCAAGTCGAACAACGCTGCCTCGGCCTGGCGCGCGATATCGATGTACCAGTCGATGTTCACGCTGGCGTCGGCAGGCAATTGCGGGTCGAGCCACAAATTGTGGCGACCCGGCCCACCGCAACCCATGGTCAAGGCGCCCAGTTTGAGCTGTCGTTTGGTCATATCAGAGAGATTCCTTGGTGTATTCAGGGCTGTGCCTGGGCGACGGCGGGCTGCAGGGCCGCAGCGAATGACGGGTCGAACAGGCTGGCGGCCGGGTAAGCCTTGATCAGGCCTTCGCTGGCGAAGAAGTCCACGGTCTTTTGCGCTTCGACCGGTGCCTGGGCAGTCAGCGGTTCGACCGTGGTGCGTGCCCTGGCAAACCAGGCGCGGGCGATTTCAGCGTCGGCGCGGGTGCGTTTGGCCCATGCGTCAGCGTAGGCGTTGGTGTTGGCCGGGCTCTGGCGTGCCCAGTCACGGGCTTTTTTCAGGCGCTGGAGAAAGTCGTTGATGGGCGCGCGTTTGTCTTCGACCGCAGTGGCGTTGGCGGCGATAAAACTCTGGGCGGGAATCAACCCCTCGGCCGTCGCGAGTACCCGTGCACCTTGGCGTTCCTGCTGGGTCACATAAGGCTCCCAGGTGGCGATGACATCGACCGAGCCGCCTTCCAGCGCATGGGACGCATCCAGTGCGCTGAGGTAACGCAACTGCAGCGCGTCGCGGGCAACGCCGGCGTTATCCAGTGCGCTCAGCAGCAGTTGCTGGCTCCAGGAGCCTTTCCAGATGGCTGCACGTTTGCCCGCCAGGTCCGCCAGGCTGTGGATCGACGAATCCTGCTTGACCAGAATCGCCACGCCCGCCAGGTTTTGCCGGCTGACGGCGATCACCTTGATCGGCGCGCCCAATGCGCCCAGGAACAACACCGGCGCGTCGCCGAGCAGGCCGATATCCAGGCTGCCGACGTTGAGCGCTTCGGCCACCGGCGATCCGGCCGTGAACTGCTTCCATTCAAGGGTGTAGGGAAGATCCTCAAGCACCCCCGCCGCTTCCATCGCGGCTTGGGCGTTATAGCTTTGATCGCCCACTACCAGCGTTTGCGCATGGGCGGTGAAGCAGATCAATGCGGCGGCCATGCCGGTCGCCAGTTTTGACAGGTAACGCACGTTCGTCTCCAGATGCCATGGGAGGCACGTCAAGTCGATCCGCGCGTGCGGTCTCGGCGATAGTCGTAAGGGGCATTACGATGAGGTTATAAGAAAGACATGTAAAATATTTATATTGCATAACGTAATTCACTAAAAATGCACATATTGCATTTTATCGGCGCATCGCCGCGCAAGACGCCTCTTGCGCATTCAAACGTCATCAACCCCTGCCCGTCTGCGTGGTAATCTCACGCCACCACGAATAGACATTGATCGTCACTTGACGATGACCAAAGCCAGGAAAGAACATGCCCAAGATTTCTCACTCAGCGCTGCGCCGTCACTTCCGCGAACTGCTTGCCACGCCCATCTGTGTTGAAACCGCCTCGGTTTTCGACCCCATGTCCGCCCGGATCGCGGCCGACCTGGGTTTTGAGGTGGGTATTCTCGGCGGCTCCGTCGCCTCCCTGCAGGTACTGGCGGCACCCGATTTCGCGTTGATTACCCTGAGTGAGTTCGTCGAACAGGCCACCCGCATCGGCCGCGTCGCACAGTTGCCGTTCATTGCAGACGCCGACCACGGCTACGGCAATGCCCTGAACGTGATGCGTACGGTTGAAGAGCTGGAACGCGCTGGCGTCGCGGCGCTGACCATTGAAGATACCCTGCTGCCTGCGCAATTCGGGCGTAAATCCACGGACCTGATCTCCGTCGAAGAAGGCATCGGCAAGGTCAAGGCGGCTCTGGAGGCGCGTGTCGATCCTGAACTGTCGATCATCGCGCGCACCAACGCCGGCGTATTGCCCACCGAAGACGTGATTGCGCGCACCCAGGCCTATGAAAAGGCCGGCGCCGATGGCATCTGCATGGTCGGCGTCAAAGACTTCGACCACCTGGAAAAAATCGCCGAAAACCTCACGGTGCCGCTGATGCTGGTGACCTACGGCAACCCCCAACTGCACGACAGCGAGCGCCTGGCGAGCCTGGGCGTGCGCATCGTGGTGGCCGGGCATGGCGCCTACTTCGCCGCGATCAAGGCCACTTACGACAGCCTGCGCGCGCAACGGCAGTTGACCCACAGCACCTCGAACCTCAGCGCGACCGAGCTGACCCACACCTACACATTGCCGGAGAGCTATGTGGCGTGGGCTGAGGAGTTCATGGACGTGAAAGAGTAAACCCCTGGTTTGCCCCAGGTGGTTTTTTCAGGGACCATGGCGCCTTTTCGTTCCTGCCAACACGAGGCGCCCATGGCCAACCGCGACCTGACCTTCACACCCGACCCGGATGCCGATTCGATCTCCTCCGACGTGATCGGCTTCAACGGCATCCTGGTCTCCACCCAGATTCCAACCCGCGCCGACGGCAGCCTGGAACTGGGCGATATCACGCTGCAAAGCGAATGCACCCTGCAAGCGCTGAAAGTCGCGCTGGAAAAAGCCGGCAGTTCCATGGACCGGGTCATGCACCTGACCATCTACCTGACCGACATGGCCGACCGCGCCGCGTTCAACGAAGTCTACAAACGCTTTTTCGCCAAGCCATGGCCGGTACGGGCTGCGTTGGGTGTCGCCGCGTTGGCTGTAGAAGGCATGCGTGTTGAAGTAACGGCGATGGCGGCCAAGGCCTGACTCGATCAAAACTGTGTGAGGGGGCTTGCTCCCGATGAGGCAGTGCCAGCAAGTGCATGTGTGACTGACCCACCGCCATCGGGGGCAAGCCCCCTCCCACATTGGCTCGGCGCATACCGACCGCTTTGGGTAAACACAGCGAAAGGTCTTGGAGCCAACCGGGCCTGGATGCCGAACTCGGTCAAAACTGTGGGAGGGGGCTTGCTCCCGATGAGGCCGTCTCAACAAGTGCACGCGTGACTGACCCACCGCCATCAGCGGCAGGTCCATGAGCCCGACAGCCCTGTGGTAGATGCCGGTAAGACTTTTCGCAGCTACAATGCCCGCCTCGACCGTGACAAGCCTGACTAAAAAAACTATGTCCTTGCCCAAGCATCACCTGGAATTGCTCAGCCCTGCCCGCGATGTGGCCATCGCACGCGAGGCTATCCTGCATGGCGCCGACGCCATTTATATCGGTGGGCCGAGCTTCGGCGCCCGTCACAATGCCTGTAACGAGGTGAGCGATATCGCTCAACTGGTGGAATTCGCCCGCCGTTACCACGCTCGCGTCTTCACCACTATCAACACCATCTTGCATGACAACGAGCTGGAGCCGGCGCGCAAGTTGATCCACCAGCTCTACGACGCCGGTGTCGATGCCTTGATCGTGCAAGACCTGGGCGTGATGGAGCTGGATATTCCGCCCATCGAGCTGCACGCCAGCACCCAGACCGATATTCGCACCCTGGGCCGCGCCAAGTTTCTCGACCAGGCCGGTTTCTCCCAGTTGGTACTGGCCCGCGAGCTGAACCTGCAAGAGATCCGCGCCATCGCCGACGAGACCGATGCCGCCATCGAGTTCTTCATCCATGGCGCCTTGTGCGTGGCGTTCTCCGGGCAGTGCAATATTTCCCACGCGCAGAACGGCCGCAGCGCCAACCGTGGCGATTGCTCCCAGGCGTGCCGCCTGCCGTATACCTTGAAAGATGATCAGGGCCGCGTCGTCGCCTTTGAAAAGCACCTGCTGTCGATGAAAGACAACAACCAGAGCGCCAACCTGCGCGCACTGGTCGAAGCCGGCGTGCGTTCGTTCAAGATCGAAGGCCGCTACAAGGACATGGGCTATGTGAAGAACATCACCGCCTACTACCGCCAGCGCCTCGACGAAATCCTCGAAGACCGCCCGGACCTGGCCCGCGCTTCCAGCGGGCGTACCGCGCACTTCTTCCTGCCCGACCCGGAAAAAACCTTCCACCGTGGCAGTACCGACTACTTTGTCAGCGACCGCAAGATCGATATCGGCGCCTTCGACACCCCGACCTTCACCGGCCTGCCGGTGGGTGTGGTGGAAAAAGCCGGCAAGCGCGACTTGCAGGTGGTCACCCATGAGCCGCTGTCCAACGGCGACGGCCTCAATGTACTGGTCAAGCGTGAAGTGGTGGGGTTCCGCGCCAACATCGCCGAGCCCAAGGGCGAATTCGAGGAAGACGGCGAGAAGCGCTATCGCTACCGCGTCGAACCGAACGAAATGCCGGCGGGCCTGCACCAGCTGCGCCCGAATCACCCGTTGAACCGCAATCTGGACCATAACTGGCAACAGGCGCTGCTCAAGACCTCAGCCGAGCGTCGTATCGGCCTGGCGTGGGTGGCGCGCCTGCGTGAAGAACAGTTGCAAATCACCGCCACCAGCGAAGAAGGCATCAGCGCCAGCGTCACCCTGCCCGGCCCGTTTGGCGTGGCCAACAAGCCGGAACAGGCCCTGGATACCCTGCGCGACCTGCTGGGCCAGCTCGGTACTACCGAGTACCACGCCACCCGCATCGAGTTGGACGCGCCGCACGCGTTCTTCATTCCCAACTCGCAGCTCAAGGCGCTACGCCGTGAAGTGATCGAAGCGCTGACCGTCGCTCGCGTCGCCGCGCACCCGCGCGGTGGACGCAAGGCCGAGACCACGCCGCCGCCGGTGTACCCGGACGCGCACCTGTCGTTCCTGGCCAACGTCTACAACCAGAAGGCCCGCGACTTTTACCACCGTCACGGTGTGAAGCTGATCGATGCCGCCTTCGAGGCTCACGAAGAAACCGGCGAAGTGCCGGTGATGATCACCAAGCACTGCCTGCGTTTCTCGTTCAACCTGTGCCCTAAACAGGCCAAGGGTGTGACGGGGGTGAAGACCAAGGTGGCCCCGATGCAGTTGATCCATGGCGATGAAGTGCTGACGCTGAAGTTCGACTGCAAACCGTGCGAAATGCACGTGGTCGGCAAGATCAAGGGGCACATCCTCGGATTGCCGCAGCCGGGCAGCGCCGTGGAGCATTTCAACCCGGAAAACATCATTTTCCAGGGCACACACTGACCCTCTGTAGGAGCGAGCTTGCTCGCGAAAAACCTGAGAACGCCGCATGTTTACCCGATGAGCTGCGTTATCGTTAGCGTTCTTCGCGAGCAAGAACTAGGCGTCCCCCTCGCTCCTACCGAGGTTACGGGGCCACCACCAGCCCCGCTGCAACCCCGCCGCCGCCAGCAGAATCGCCGCCACGCCCAACCATTGCAGCCATCCCAGGCGATGCCCGAAGGCGATCCAGTCGACGAAAATCGCCGCAATCGGGTAAATGAACGACAAGGCGCCGGTCATCGCAGTCGGCAGCTTCTGTATCGCCCCGTACAACAACACATACATCAACCCCGTGTGCACCAGGCCGAGGGTGGCGAGTGCCGCCCAGGCATCGGTCGACGCGGGCAAGTGGTCCCAAGGCACCAGCGGCGCCAGCAATACCGCGCCGGTAGTCACCTGGATCAACGCCATCAAATGCGGCGGCACTTGCTTGAGTTGCTTGATGATCAGCGCTGCAATCGCATACAACAACGCCGCGCCCAGGGCCAGCGCGATGCCGGTCAAATAGTCCTCGCCAGCCGGTTGTTCACCATGGGCCGTGACGATTGCCAGCATGCCCAAGAACGCCACGCTCAACCAAGCCATCTTCTGCAGGGTGATTTTCTCACCGAGAAACAGCGCCGCCAGCATCACCAATAGAAACGGCTGCACGTTGTACACCGCCGTACTGATGGCGATTGACGCACGCGAGTAGGATTCGAACAGCAGCAGCCAGTTGCCGACGATGGCCACTCCGCTGAGTACCGCCAGCCCGAACTTGGCCCAACTGAGCAAGTCCAGCTTCAGGTAGCCGAGCCATGCGCACACCAGCAGCAGCGCCAGCGCCCCGATCACACAGCGCCAGAACACCACTTCGATCACCGACACGCCGGACACCAGCACAAACCAGCCGATGGTGCCGGAGATCAGCATGGCGGCAATCATTTCCCAGGTTCCGCGACGGACAGCTGTATCCATGATTGATGCTCCTCAAGTGAGGCGCAATTATGGCAAGCTGCCCGACAGCCGCTCCAGCGACTAAAAAAGGCCAAACCGTCGATTCACCTTTTCTTATTAGGCGAACCCTATGATTGACACCATCGACCAGCAACTGATCGCCGCCTTGATGGATGACTCGCGCCTGTCCCTCAAAGCCCTGGCCGGCATCACCGGGCTGTCTTCGCCAAGCGTCGGCGAGCGCTTGCGCCGCCTGGAGGAGCGCGGCGTGTTGACCCACTACACCGTCGATATCGATCCCAAACACTTTGGCTACCTGCTGCAGGCCATCGTGCGCATCCGTCCCCTGCCCGGCAAGTTGCAGGAAGTGGAACGGCAGATCCAGGCGATCCCCGAATTCACCGAATGCGATAAAGTCACCGGCGAAGACTGCTTCATCGCCCGCCTGCATGTGCGCACCATGGACCACCTGGACAGCCTGCTCGACCGGATCAATGGGTATGCCGAAACCAACACCGCCATCGTCAAAAAAACCCCGGTGAAACGGCGCTTGCCGCCGTTGACCGACTGACAGCACGCAGAACACTGATCGTTCCCACGCTCTGCGTGGGAACGCCTCCTGGGACGCTCCGCGTCTCGCCAACCGCTGCAAGTGAGCAGATGACGCAGAGCGTCACGGGCTGCATTCCCACGCGAGAGCGTGGGAATGATCCTGTTCAATCCCGGAGGGCTTTGGCTGCAGCAAGCAACCCCTTGAATTTGCCATACCGCGCCGCCAACACTGGCTGCACCCCCTCGTCAGGTACATACCGCGCCTTCACCGGCATCCCCGCCGCCAGCAAATCAGCGCCCTCCCCGATGGCCATGAACCCCAATTTCGCCGCCCCGATGCATGCGCTCAGTTCGCTGCCATGCAGGGTAAAAACCTCCCGCTGCAGAATATTCGCCAGCAGTTGCGCCCAATACTCACTGCGCGCCCCGCCGCCGACGAGCGCGAAGGATTTGACCTCAGCCCCGGTCGACTGCACCGCGCGCCAGGCGTCGAGCAAGCCAAAACCCACGCCTTCCATCACCGCATAGCCAAGCATCGCCGGTGCGCAGTCATGGCCAAGCCCCATGAAGCCGCCGCGCAGCAAGGGGTCGTTATGCGGCGTACGCTCACCCGCCAGGTACGGCAGAAACAACGGGGTGGACAGCGGCACCGCGTGTTCGATTGGCAGTTGCGCCTGCACCTGCTCCAACAGCGTTTGTTCATCCGCCGTGCCCGTCAGGCGCGTTACCCAGCGCAAGCAACTGGCGCCGGCCAGCATGGCGCCCATGGTGTACCAGCGCTCGGGCAGTGCATGGCAGAAGCTGTGCACCGCACTGGCCGGGTTGCCGGCGGCGTGAGCGGTAATCGCGACAATCGCCGCGCTGGTGCCCAGGGTGATAAACCCGTCACCGGCATCAATAGCGCCGATCCCGACGGCCGCTGCCGGGTTATCGCCGCCGCCCCCGGCGATCACCACCTGCGGCGACAAGCCCAAGCCAGCGGCCGTGACACCAGCGCTTGCGGCACCGCCCTCCACCAGTCGGGGCATTTGCGCAGGCGTCAGGCCGGTGGCGCGCAGCATCGGGGTAAACCATTCACGCCGCGCCACGTCCAGCCACAGGGTGCCGGCGGCGTCCGACATCTCGCTGATCCGCTCCCCGCACAGGCGCAAGCGCAGGTAATCCTTGGGCGACAGCACGCAATCAATCGCCTTGAACACCTCGGGCTCGTGCTGTTGCAGCCAGAGTAGTTTTGGTGCGGTCAACCCGGCCATCGGCAAGCTGCCGGTGATCTCGGCATAGCCGGTGCCCAGTTGTTCTGCCTGCCGAACCGCGCGGGAGTCGTCCCACAGGATTGCCGGGTACAACACGCGGTTGTCGGCCCCCAGCAATACCGCGCCGTGCATCTGCCCCGACAGGCCGATACAGGCCACGCGGGCAAACGCCTCATGGGTGCGCAGTGAGTCCAGTGCCTGCAGGCAGGCCTGCCACCAGTCTTCGGGCGCCTGCTCGGACCAGCCGCCATGGCGGCGCGACACGCTCAAGTGCACGCCCGCGCGGGCCAGCACGCTGCCGTCGAGGTCCATGAGGATGGCTTTGAGTTCGGAGGTGCCAAGGTCTATACCAAGGGAAACAGGACGGTTCATACGGGGTGGGTCCGATCAATCACAGCCACAGGAATTACGCACCTGCAGGCGTGGCGCCAAGCGCACGCTGTGCTTGGGTGCAGTGGGGGTCGCCATGCGTTGCAGCAACAGCTCGACAGCGCGGGCGCCGAGTTGCTGGACCGGCTGGGCGATCAAGGTCAGGCGCGGCACGAAAAAGTCCGCCCATTCGAAATCATCGAAGCCGACCAACGCCATGTGCCCCGGCACCTCGATCTGTGCATCACGCAGGGCGTGCATGGCGCCGAGGGTCATCAGGTTATTGCCGGCCATGATGGCGGTCGGCGGTTCGGCCAGGCTCAGCAACTGCCGGGTGGCCTGGCGGGCCGGCTCGGTATTGGAGCCGCCGTTGACCAGCAACCGTGGATCGAACGCCAGCCCCGCCGCCTGCAACGCGGCCTGGTAGCCCGCCACCCGCTCATCGGTGGTGCTGAAGCCCGCACGCCCGGCGATAAAGCCGATGCGCCGGTGCCCGTGGGCGATCAGGTGCTCGATCAACGCCTGGGTGGCCTGGCTATTCTCCACCCCGACCTGATCGAACTGCTCGCTCATCATGCGATCGACCAGCACCGCAGGCAGCTCATTGGCGCGCAGGTAGTCCAGCGCCAGCGAGCCGTTCGACGGCGCCAGCACAATCCCGTCGACCCGGCGGTGATGCAGCGCGGTGACCACGCGCAATTCCTGCTCCGGGTCGTCGTGGGTGTCGACAAACAGCATCATGTAGCCGTGCCGGGCGCACTCGGTTTCAATCGCGTGCACCGTCTCGCTGAAGTAATGGTTGGACAGCGCCGAGATCGCCACGCCAATGGTGTTGGTGGTGGAACGGGCCAGCGCGCGCGCCAGGGTGTTGGGAATGTAGCCCAGCTCCCGGATCGCACGCTGTACCGCCTGCACCGTGGCAGGGCTGACCTTGCGGGTGCCGTTCAACACGTGGGACACGGTCGACGGCGACACGCCGGCCCTGCTTGCCACGTCGTCCATGGTGACCACGGCGCGCTCCCCTTGAGTCAATCAGTGCTTGCTCGACCAGCCGCTGTAGCTGCCGACGTTGTCGCGGGTGATGAGTTTGGGCGTGAGCAGGGTCACCGCTTCGGCCGGGGCCTTGTCATTGAGCAGGTCATTGCCGACGTTCACCGCCGTCTGGGCCATGGCCCACGGGTCCTGGCTGGCAGATGCCTGGATTTGTGTGTCGGTCTTGAGCGCATTCTCGATATCCGGCGCGCCGTCCACCGAGGTAATGATGATGCCGCTGCGCTTGAGCTGCTTGGCCGCCAGGTCGCTGCCGATGGCTTGGGGGTCGTTGATCGCGAACAGGCCGTCGATTTTCGGGAAGCGTGTCAGGTAACCCTGCATCGCGTTCAGGCCGCCTTCGCGCGAGCCCTTGGCGTCCTGGTCATCGGACAGCAGCTTGATATCCGGCGCGGTGGCCAGTGCGGCCTTGCAGCCTTTGACGCGGTCGGTCACGGCGGTCACTTGCGGGCCGTTCTGGATGATCACATTGCCTTTGCCCGACAGCTTGTCCACCAGGTACTGGCAGGCCAGCTTGCCGGCTTCGACGTTGTCGGTCTGCACCGTGGCGTTCACACCCTTGGCGTCCACATCCACCGCCACCACCACAATGCCGGCGTCGCGGGCTTTCTTGATCGCCGAGGCCATGGCGGACGGGTCGACGGCGTTGATCAGGATCAGGTCGACCTTGGACGAGATGAAGTTGTCGATCTGCGAGAACTGCTTGCTCAAATCATAGTCAGCCGACACCGACGTCACCTTGACGTTGGGGTTGAGTGCCTTCGCCTGCGCCGTGGCGCCGTCGGCCAGGGTCACGAAATACGGGTTGCCCAACGAGCCCATGCTGATGCCCAGGGCCTTGAGTTCGCGGGCGTGCACGGCCTGGGACATCAGGGCAGCCAAGGCAATGACGGGGAAGATACGTTTGACGTTCATGGCGGTCTCTCTTGTGATTGTTGTAGGAGTGAACTCAGGTTCGGGCGCCGGACTGGCGATAGCGATCCAGCGCCACCGCGCCGATGATCACGATGCCCTTGATGATGTACTGCCAGATATCCGATACCCCCAGCAGCACCAGGCCATTGGTGAGCACCGCGATGATCAGTGCGCCGATCAGCGTGCCACCGATGGTGCCGACGCCGCCGGTGAAGCTGGTGCCGCCGAGGATCACCGCCGCGATCGCATCCAGCTCGTAGGACTGGCCCAATTGCAAGCCATTGGCGGCGAACAGGCGCGAGGCGCTCATCACCGCGCCAAGCCCGGCCAGGGCGCCGGACATGGCGTAGACGAACAACAGCACTTTCCACACCTTGATTCCCGACAGCCGCGCGGCTTCCGGGTTGCCGCCCACCGAGTAGATCTGCACGCCCATCACTGTGCGGCGCAGGATGAACCACGACAGCGCCACCACGGCCACGGCGATGACCACCAGCCACGGCACGCCGAGGATCGAGTCGTTGCCGATAAAGGCAAACGGCAAATCCGGGTTGAACACCGTCTTGTCATCGGCCAGCAAGCGCGCCAAGCCGCGCATGGCGGTCAGCGCGCCGAGGGTGACGATAAACGGCGGCAGGCGCATGAACGCGATCAATCCGCCGTTGACCAGGCCCAGCAACAGCCCGAAGCCAATACCGGCGGCAATCCCGAACATGCCGAACTGCGGCGACATCGACGCCTGCAGGGCGACCACCGCCGACGCCGCGAGGATCGCGCCGACGGACAGGTCGATACCCGCCGTCAGAATCACAAACGTCATGCCGGCCGCCAGCACCACATTCACTGAGGCCTGCTGCGTGATGATCGACAGGTTCTGCATCGTCAGGAAGTTTTCGCTGGCCAGGGCAAAGCCCACCAGCAGCAGCACCAGCACCGGCAACATGCCCACCGTGCGCATCAGCTCGCGTACGCGTTCAGCCTTGCCCGTCGTGGTTGTTGCGATATTCGATTCAGCCATTGACCACCACCTGATCGCCACCGGTGGCGAGGTCGATAATACGTTCCTGGGAGATGACGTGACCGGAGGCCCCGCCGACTTCAGCCACCAACTGGCCTTCGCGCATGACCAGCACACGGTCGCAGGTGCCGATGATTTCCGGCAGCTCGCTGGAGATCACCACGATGCCAACACCCGCCTGGGCCAACTGATTGATGATGCGGTAGATCTCGGATTTGGAGCCGATGTCCACGCCACGGGTGGGCTCATCCAGGATCAGCACATGGGGCTTGACCTCCAGCAGCCGCGCCAGCAACACCTTTTGCTGGTTGCCACCGGACAGCGCGCCCACATTGACCTTGCCCGACGCCACGCGGATCGACAGCGCCTTGATTGCGTCGTTGGCGCGCTGTGCGCCATGGCTGCGATCCAGCACACCGCCGGCGTGGGCATCCGGCACACAGGCGCACACATTGATGTTGTCGGCCACGCTCATGTCGAGGAACAGGCCCTGGGCCTTGCGGTCCTCGGTGAGGTACACCACGCCGGCGCGGATCGCATCGGCCGGGGTGCGCAATTGGGTCACGTGCTTGCCGACCACTTCGAGGGTGCCGCTGGTGCGTGGGTCGGCGCCAAAGATCAGCCGCGCCAGCTCCGTGCGCCCTGCCCCGACCAACCCGGCGATGCCCAGCACTTCGCCGGCATGCAGGTCGAAGCTGCAGTGGCGCACGCGCTTGCCGTCGGCCATGTCACGCACGCGCATCACCACATTGCCAGGGTTATAGGCGGCGTGTTCTTTCTTGTAGAAGCCGGAGAGGTCGCGGCCCACCATCATTTTCACCAGCACTTCGGCCGACAACGCATCGCGGGTCAGTTCGCCAATGTACTGGCCGTCGCGCAGCACCGACACCCGGTCCGACAACTCGTAGATCTCGGCCATGCGGTGGCTGATGTAGATGATCGCCAAGCCCTGGCCGCGCAGTTGTTTGATCAGCGCAAACAGGCGGTCGGTCTCGCGGGAGGACAGCGGCGTGGTCGGCTCGTCCATCACCAGGATCCTGGCGTGGGCATGCAGGGCGCGGGCGATTTCCACCAGTTGACGCTCGGCAATCGACAGGCCGCTGACCGGCGTCGAGGGTTTGAACTCGGCGCCCAGGCGTTGCAACACCTCGATGCAGCCGTCCTGCATGCTCTTGCGGTCGATGGTCCAGCCACGCCGCAGCTCGCGGCCCAGGTAGATGTTCTCGGCCACACTCAGGTTCGGGCACAGGCTCAATTCCTGGTAGATCACGGCGATGCCGAGGGCTTTTGCGGTAGCAGGCGTGAAGGTCGCGACGGGCTGGCCATCGATGCGGATTTCGCCGCCAGGGTCGGCTTGATAGGCGCCGGAGAGAATTTTCATCAGCGTGGATTTGCCGGCACCGTTCTCCCCCATCAAAGCGTGGATTTCGCCGGGGTAGACCTTCAGGCCGACGCTTTTGAGCACGCGCAAACCGTTGAAGGTTTTGCTGATGCCCTGCATCTCAAGCAAGGGTTCAAGGCTCATGGATGAGCTCCTGGATTTATTGTTTTTGTTGTCGAGTGCTGCCGACTCTAGTCCAGATACATTTGCTTACGCAAGCGCTTGCGTGCGCATTTATTTGCCTGATGAAACGTTTCACCCAGCAAAAAATACGCAAAGCCCTGTAGCGCCGGCTTTTACGCGTCAAATGGATGGCGTAGCCATCAAAACGCCATGTTTTCTGCTATTGTCCCAAGAACGCATCTCCTGCGCGTCGCGTTCGCGCGATCGTCAATGAGCATGCTCCACGCCATCGTGCTCTGCCGATGGCAGGCCTGAAGTTCACGGAATGCTTGGCAATGGACACCCCTCTACCCGACCCGCCCCAATCACGCGCTGAAAAGATCGTTGAGTTCAAACGCCAGAAAACCTTGCTCAAGACCGGTGCGCTGCAGGATGCGATCTTCAACAGCGCGTATTTCTCCAGCATCGCCACTGACGAAAAAGGCGTGATCCAGATTTTCAATGTCGGCGCCGAACGCATGCTCGGCTACGCCGCTGCCGATGTGCTCAACCGCATCACCCCCGCCGACATCTCCGACCCTGCCGAACTGATCACCCGCGCCGCGGCCCTCAGCCTGGAACTCGACACGCCGATCACACCGGGCTTCGAAGCCCTGGTGTTCAAGGCTTCCCGTGGCATCGAGGACATTTATGAACTGACCTATATCCGCAAGGACGGCAGTCGCCTGTCGGCCATGGTCTCGGTGACCGCCTTGCGCAACCGCCATGACACCATCATTGGCTACCTGCTGATCGGTACCGACAACACCGCACGCAAGCAGGAGGAAGCCGAACGCAAAGGCTTCGAGCGCGCGCTGGAAGAAAAGAACCTGGAGCTGGAGCATGCCAGCCACATGAAGTCCGAGTTCCTTGCGACCATGTCCCACGAGTTGCGCACGCCGCTGAACGCGGTGATCGGCTTTTCCGAGGCGCTCAAGGATGGCCTGGTGGGCGATATGAGCGAAGTGCAGCGCGAATACATCGGCGATATTTTCACCAGCGGGCAGCACTTGCTGTCGCTGATCAACGACATTCTCGACCTGTCCAAGGTCGAGGCCGGGATGATGGACCTGGAGCTGGAAGCCGTGGCGCTCGACGGGTTGCTGGCCAACAGCTTGCTGATCGTGCGGGAAAAGGCTGCGCTGCAGCGCATCGAGTTGAAGCTCGAATGTGCGACGGATTTCGGCGTGCTGGCCCTGGACCTGCGCAAGACCAAGCAGATCATCTACAACCTGCTGGCCAATGCGGTGAAGTTCAGTGAACACGGCGGCCGCGTGACCCTGGCGGTGCGCGAAGTCAGCCGCGCCCAGGTCGGCCAGGTGCAGGGGGATTGGCCGGCCCATGGCTTCGCCCTGCAACCCAGCGCGCACCAGCGGTTTCTGGAACTGAGCGTGAGCGACGCCGGCATCGGTATCGCCGAAGACGACATGAGCAAGCTGTTCAAGGCCTTCAGCCAGATCGACAGCAGCCTGGCGCGCAAGTTTGAAGGCACGGGCCTGGGGCTGGCGATGGTCAAGCAACTGACCGACCTGCACGGCGGCAGCGTCGCTGTGGCCAGTCGCGTGGGCCTGGGCGCGCGCTTCGTAGTGTGGCTGCCATTGCATCGTGCCCCGGAGGCGTCATGGCCGACATCCTGATCGTCGAAGACAACGAGGCCAACATGCGCCTGGCCCGCCTGCTGCTGATCAACGCTGGGCACACGGTGCTGTGGGCCGCCGATGCCGAAATCGGCCTGACCCTGGCCCGGGAAAAACAACCGGCCCTGATCCTGATGGACATCCAACTGCCGGGCATGGACGGCCTGGCCGCCACGTCTCTGCTCAAGCAAGACCCCATCACCGCCCATATCCCGGTGATCGCCCTGACCGCGATGGCGATGAAGGAGGACCGCGAAAAAACCCGCCTGGCCGGTTGCGATGCCTACATCATCAAGCCGCTGCGCTACAAAGAGCTGTACCAGGTGATCGACAGCTTGCTGCAAAAGACTATCAACCCCCTCACATGAGCCCTCTCCATGGCCAGCCAACCCGCCACGCTGTTGATCGTTGACGACGAACCCCAGGTTCGCAAGCTGCTGGAAACCCTGCTGCAGCATGAGGGCTACCAGACCCTGAGCGCCGCCAGCGGTGAAGAAGCCCTGCTGTTGGTGGCGCAACAGCCGCCGGACCTGATCCTGCTGGACATCATGATGCCGGGCATGGACGGCTACGAAGTGGCCAGCCATTTGAAGGGTGATGAAACCACGGCCAGCATCCCGATCATCATGCTCTCGGCCCTGAGCGAGTCCAGCGCCCGCGTCAGTGGCCTGGAAACCGGCGCTGAGGAGTTCCTCAGCAAGCCGGTGGAGCGCGTCGAGTTATGGCTGCGGGTGCGCAACCTGCTGCGGCTCAAGGCCCGTGGCGACCAGTTGAAAAACCATAGCCTGTTGCTCGAGCAGCAACTGCAGCGGCAAACCGATCAGACCACCGGCATGAGCGTGCACGACCTGGCGCGCCAGGACCTGGAAAAGGACTTGCGCCTGGCGGTTGAGCAACAGGATTTCACCCTGCACTACCAGCCCAAGATCGAGTTGGCCGGTGGCCAGATATGCGCCCTGGAGGCGTTGCTGCGCTGGGAGCGCCCAGGCTATGGGCCAGTGTCTCCGGCGGTGTTCATTCCCATACTGGAGAGCATTGGCTTGATCGTGATTGTCGGGCGCTGGGTGATCGACAGCGTGTGCCGACAGATCGCGACCTGGCAACGCGGCGTTATCGGCGCTGTGGAAGTGTCGGTGAATGTCTCGGGTCACCAATTGATCGAAGGCGACCTGATTGCCGATATCGCCCATACCCTGGCCAGGACCGGGGTTCAGGCCCATTACCTGGAGGTCGAACTGACCGAAAGCTCGCTGATGGAGAACACTCAGCGCACCATCGCCAGCCTGCAGCGCCTGCGCGCCATGGGCGTGAAAATCTCCATCGATGACTTCGGCACCGGCTATTCAAGCCTGGCGTATCTGCGCCGTTTTCCCATCGACACCCTGAAGATCGACATCGCGTTCATCCGCGAAGTCACCACCAACCCACAGGATGCGGCCATCACCCGCACCATCATCGAACTGGCCCACAGCCTGAACCTGCGGGTGGTGGCCGAAGGCGTGGAAACCCAGGAGCAGTTGGCGTTTTTGAAGGAGGCCGGGTGTGACCAGATCCAGGGCTACCTGTTCAGCCGACCATTGCCGGCTTCCACCCTGGAGCGCCTGCTGCTGGAGCGCCTGGTACCCGCGCGTTGACCGATGACTCCGGCGCTCTTGATACTGCGGCTAGCAAGCGTCAAACCACATTGAACCTGTGTCCGGCCATGCCTCTCCAACCTGCATAGACCACGGCCGGATGCACGCTTGATGACGTTTATTTTATGGATGGCCGTACTCGGGGCTATTTTGCTGATATTGGCCCTCACCTCCTCCTACCTGCGCTGGATGCCGGTGACTACCTCGGCGGTGTGCCTGTTGCTGGGGGTCGCCATCGGCCCGATGGGCGCTAACCTGCTGCACCTGGACATCAAGGGCTCGGCCCGCTGGATGGAGCACCTGACTGAAGTTGCGGTGCTGTTTTCACTGTTCGTCAGCGGCTTGAAACTGCGCCTGCCCCTCAAGCATCGCACCTGGCGTATCGCCTTCGGCATGGCCGGGCCGGTGATGCTATTGACCATCTTCGGCGTGTGCCTGGCGTTGCACTATCTGTTGGCGTTGTCATGGGGCGCGTCATTGCTGGTCGGCGCCATGCTCGCACCGACTGACCCGGTGCTGGCCGGCCTGGTCCAGGTCAACAATGCCCAGGACGATGACCCGCTGCGTTTTGGCTTGTCCGGTGAAGCCGGGCTGAACGATGGCACGGCTTTTCCCTTTGTGATTTTCGCGCTGCTGTTCATGCAGCACGGCGGCTTCGACGGTGACTGGCTGGGTGGCTGGGTACTGAAGAACCTGCTGTGGGCGGTGCCGGCCGGCTTGTTGATTGGCTACTGGATGGGCCGGGGCATCGGGCGTGTGACCTTGCGCATGCGCATCGCCAATGCCGACAGCACCCTGTCGCCCAACGATTACCTGACCCTGGCCTTGATTGCCCTGGCCTACGTGGCGGCGCAAGCCGTGGGTGGCTATGGCTTCCTGGCAGTATTCGCCGCCGGGCTGGGGTTGCGCCAGGCCGAATTCAAATCCAGTGGCAAAGCGCAGACACCGTCCGAGCACCTGGCCCAACCCGTGGTCGGGCATCTGGAAGTGGCGCCGGAAAAAGCCTTGCACGGCGATGTCAGCGCGCTGGAAGACACGCAAATTGCCGCCGGGGTCATGATGGGCGACATGCTCGCGTTCGGCGGGCTGGTGGAGCGTTCGATGGAAGTGTTCCTGGTGACGGTGCTGGGGATCGTGCTGGCCAGTCATTGGGATTGGCGCGCTCTGCCGATAGCGGCGTTGTTGTTCTGCGTGATCCGGCCGCTGAGCGTATTGGCGATGCCCTGGGGACGCCTGATCGATCTTCGCCAACGCGGCTTGATGGGCTGGTTCGGCATTCGCGGGATCGGCAGTATCTTCTACCTGTTCTATGCCCTCAATCACGGCCTGATCGGCACCAGCAGCGCGGTAGCCGTGGACCTTACGGTGTCGGTGATAGCCTTGAGCATTGTCGTGCATGGCCTGAGCACTCAGCCGATGCTGGCGTGGTACGAGCGCCGTGCCGTGCAAAAAACGTGACGCCTGGCCGCTGTAATCGCGACGGGCGCAGGCCGGTGGGCAGCCCGAGCAAGACGTTTGCTGCAAGCTCGAGCCCCCTTGGCAGCCATCGGATCAGTCCTGCTCCTCGGTGTTGCCGACGTCCGCCGCTTCATCCAAGTCGTTGAGCGGCACTTCGGCATCGTCCATCAACGAACCTGGGTCTTCATTTCCAGGATCGTTGAGTTCTTCATCCAGTTCTTTTGACATAACTGTCTCCTCTAACCGCCTTGGGTGTCGATATCAGCATCGGTTTCAGGCTTGGGCTCGAGCGGCTCAGGCTTGAAGTCTGGACTGTAGTCGTTTTCCCTGGCCTTTGGGTCGCTTGCCGGCGCTGGATCTTTGGGCGCATCGGCGCCAGTGCTGGGGGCCGGCTCGCCACCGTCGATCGCTGGGTCGTTGCGGTTACTGGTTTGGGGATCGTTGTTTGTCGTCATGGCACACCTCTTACAGGCCTGTGGGGAATCTATACCCCGTAATGCTAAGGCGCCGCGTTACTGGATGAAGTTCCGTACGATTGCTCATCGCAACGGGTTGTCGACCTGGATGTAGAAGGCGTAGATGCCCAATACCAGCCAGAACCCCATGAATAACCAAGGCGCGCGCATGGAAAACAGCAGCGATTTGCGATAGCCCTTGTGGGTCGACTCCATTTCGGAAAACAACGGCGAGTCATCGTAGGCCATGCCCATCACCGGTTCACTGCGCAGCAGCTCGCTTTGCTTGTAGTGCCAGTGATCGATGATCTCGTAGGCGGCGCGTATGCCCGGCCAGGCGTTGAGTGAGCTGAGGATCCCCAGCGCGGCGAGAATGGCCGGCACCAGCAGGGTGAACAGCTTGCCCCACTCCGGGTTGAGATTGCCCATCCCGGAGACGAAGGCAATGACCAGAAATGACTGGGCGGTGAGGTAGGCGTCGGTGCGGTTGGCCAGGATGCTGGTTTCGTACTGGATCTCGCGACGATAGAAGTCGAGACGGTCCTTGGGCGAACCGAAGATCTTGGCGTTGTGCTCGCTGTGGTCGGTCAGGGCCGCTTTCGGGGTATTGGGCGAAATGATTCTGGGCACGACGAAGGGCTCCACAAGGTTTCAAGGCTTATTAGAAGAAGCGCGCCTGGGTGAAGTTCAAGTTTGTCGCGCACCAAATTGAAGCGTTGTGGCGCGGGCGCTTGCTTGCGCCGGGCGGCAATGGCCCTGCAACAGGACGTGCTGCGCACTCCAGCGGGAGAATCAGCGTGTCTCAGCGGTTCCGGCACACGCCTTGCTTAAACCATTCATCTGCCCACATTCAGGAGCATTCGTTACCCCCCGACCCAGAGCCGACCCCATAAGAAAGTAAGGACCAGGCCCGTTGGCACCCTCGACCACGGGCTCATAAAAAATGCGTTTAAAAGCGGCAGTGCCCCCCGCGCTCCCCTCGGCACTGACAAGGTACTGGAATGGCTCGATCTTTCTTTGACGAAATGAATGACGCGCAAGGCGTTTGCCGCGCGCACTACCAGGATTTCTCCCGCTGGCTGGCCAACACGCCGCCGGAACTGCTGGCCCAGCGACGCCGCGAAGCCGATTTGTTATTCCACCGCGCCGGGATCACCTTCACCCTCTATGGCGACGAACAGGACACCGAGCGCCTGATCCCCTTCGATATCATCCCGCGCAGCATCCCCGCCAGCGAATGGAGCGTGATCGAGCGTGGCTGCATCCAGCGGGTCAACGCGCTGAACATGTTCCTCGCCGACATCTACCACGACCAGCGCATCATCAAGGCCGGGATCATCCCGGCCGACCAGGTGCTGGGCAACGAGGGCTATCAACAGGCAATGGTCGGCCTCGACCTGCACCGGGGCATCTATTCGCATATTTCCGGGGTGGACCTGGTGCGCGACGGCGACGGCACCTACTACGTGCTCGAAGACAACCTGCGCACTCCCAGCGGCGTGAGCTACATGCTCGAAGACCGCAAGATGATGATGCGCCTGTTCCCGGAAGTGTTCGCCAAGCAGCGCATTGCGCCGGTCGACCACTACCCCAACCTGCTGCTCAAGACCCTGAAAAGCTCGAGCCGCCTGGACAACCCCAACGTGGTGGTGCTGACGCCGGGCCGCTTCAACAGCGCGTTTTTCGAACACGCCTTCCTCGCCCGGGAGATGGGGGTGGAGCTGGTGGAAGGCGCCGACCTGTTCGTCCACGACCTCAAGGTGTTCATGCGCACCACCGACGGCCCCAAGGCGGTGGACGTGATTTACCGGCGCATTGACGACGCGTTCCTCGACCCCGAGGCGTTCAATCCCGACTCGATGCTCGGCGTGCCCGGCCTGGTCGCGGCGTATTGCGCCGGGAACGTGGTGCTGGCCAACGCCATCGGCACCGGCGTGGCGGATGACAAGTCGATCTACCCCTATGTCCCGGCAATGATCCGCTTCTACCTGGATGAAGAGCCGGTGCTGCAAAACGTGCCGACCTTCCAGTGCCGCAAGCCGGAGGAGCTGTCCCATGTGCTGGCCAACCTTGAGCACCTGGTGGTCAAGGAAACCCAGGGCTCCGGCGGCTACGGCATGCTGGTCGGCCCGGCGTCCAGCGCCGCCGAGATCGAGGACTTCCGCCAGCGCATCAAGGCCCGGCCCCACGCCTACATTGCACAGCCGACCCTGAGCCTGTCGACCTGCCCGACCTTTGTCGAAAACGGCATCGCGCCACGGCATATCGACCTGCGCCCCTTTGTGCTGTCGGGCAAGGAAACGCGCCTGGTGCCCGGTGGCCTGACGCGCGTGGCGTTGCGTGAAGGCTCGCTGATCGTCAACTCGTCGCAAGGCGGCGGAACCAAGGACACCTGGGTGGTGGAGGGCTGAGTATGTTGAGTAGAACCGCCGCAGACTTGTACTGGATGTCCCGCTACCTGGAACGCGCCGAGAACCTGGCGCGCATGCTGGAAGTCAGCTATTCGCTGTCGTTGATGCCCCAGGCCGGGCGCAGCGATGGGCTGGATGAACTGGCGATGTCACTGCTCAGCAGCGGCACCCTGGACAGTTACCTGGAGCGCCACACGCAACTGGACGCCGAACGCATGCTGCATTTCTTCGCCCTGGATGAAGAAAACCCGGCGAGCATCTACAACTGCCTGCGCGCCGCCCGGAGCAACGCCCATGCGGTACGCGGACGCATCACCGCCGACATGTGGGAAAACCTCAACGCCACCTGGCTGGAAATGCGCAGCATCGCCGCCGGCGGCCTGGCGCGACACGGCATCAGCCACTTCTGTGACTGGGTCAAGCAACGCTCGCACCTGTTTCGCGGCGCCACCTCCGGCACCATCATGCGCAATGACGCCTATCGATTCATTCGCCTGGGCACCTTTGTCGAGCGCGCGGATAACACCCTGCGCCTGCTGGATGCGCGTTATGAGATGTTTGGTGAAGAGTCCGAAGAAGTCAGCGACCTGTCGGCACGCGGTTATTACCAGTGGAGCGCCCTGCTGCGCGCGTTATCGTCGTTCGAGGCGTATACCGAGTTGTACCCGAACGCCTTGAACGCACGCTCGGTGTCGGAGTTGCTCCTGCTGCGCAGTGATGTGCCGCGCTCGCTGCATGCGTGCATCGAGGAACTGAGCCATATCCTCGCCGACCTGCCCGGCAGCTACGGGCGCACGGCGCAGCGCCTGGCGGCGGAGTTCGAGGCGCGGCTCAGGTACACGGGCATCGATGAGATCCTGGAAGACGGGCTGCACACACGGCTGACGGACTTTATCGACAGCGTGCGCGAGTTGGCGCGATCGATACAAAGCTCCTATCTGGAAGTGGTCTAAGCCCCAATGTGGGAGGGGGCTTGCCCCCGATGGCGGTCTATCAGCCAGCTTATCTGTAGCTGACCCACCGCTATCGGGGGCAAGCCCCCTCCCACATGGACCGCAGTCCACCTGTCAAATATCAATCGACCACCACCTGGGCAACAACTGCCGCACCCGCGCCTCGCCAAAACGGTCATCGATCAACATCACCACCCCGCGGTCGTGCTGGCTGCGGATCACCCTCCCCGCCGCCTGCACGACTTTCTGGATACCGGGGTACAAATAGGTGTAGTCATACCCCGCGCCGAAGATCGCGCCCATGCGAACCTTCATCTGTTCATTCACCGGGTTGAGCTGCGGCAAGCCTAAGGTGGCGATAAACGCCCCGATCAGGCGCGCACCGGGCAAATCGATGCCCTCGCCAAAGGCGCCGCCCAGCACCGCAAAGCCGATGCCCTGGCTGTGTTGGGTGAACTGGTCCAGAAAAGCCTGGCGCTGCGCCTCGGCCATGCCCCGCGACTGCAACCACAGCGCAATCTGCGGATGACGCTCGGCCATCAGCTGCGCCACTTGTTGCAGGTAATCGAAGCTTGAGAAAAACGCCAGGTAGTTGCCGGGTTGCTCGGCAAATTGCCGGGCGATCAAGGCCACAATGGGTTCCAGCGACGCTTGGCGATGCACAAAGCGTGTGGAAATATGCTCGACAATGCTCACCCGCAATTGCTCGGCCTGGAACGGCGATTCGACGTCGACCCAGGCGGTGTTCGTCGGCAGCCCGAGCAGGTCGGCGTAATAGTGGCGTGGGCTCAGGGTTGCGGAAAACAGCACGCTGCTGCGCGCGGCGGTCAACCGGGGCCGGATGAATTCGGCCGGCACCACGTTGCGCAGGCACAGGGTCGAGCTGCTGCGCTTGCCGCTGAACGTGCGCTTGCTGATGTCGAAGATGAAGTGCTCATTGAACAGCTCGGCCACCTTGGCAAATTGCAGCGCCTCGAAGTAGAAGGCTTGCAGGTCGCCGTTGAGCGCTTCGGGATGCTCGTTGAAGTAATCGCCCATGGCGCTGGCACACAGGCTCAGGGCCTGGAGCAGCTTGTCGGGTTTGGCCGCGTAGGCCTGATACGGCGCGAGTTGGTCCTTGTGCAAGGCGTTCCACTCACGGTTCAGGCGCTGCAAGGGCTTTTTCAGCACCTCGGGCACACTCTCGCGCAGGGTCTTGAGGCTGTACTGATCGAGGCTGGCGCTGTACATCGAACGCGCGCGCTCGACCAGGTTATGGGCTTCGTCCACCAGCACCGCGACCCGCCATTGATTGAGCTGGGCCAAGCCGAAGAGCATCGCGCCAAAATCGAAATAGTAGTTGTAGTCGGCGACCACAACGTCGGTCCAGCGCGCCATTTCCTGGCTCAGGTAATACGGGCACACGTCGTGGGCCAGCGCCACCTCGCGCAGATTACGTTGATCAAGCAGTCGCATCCCGGACGCCGCCTGGCGCGCGGCGGGCAAGCGGTCGTAAAAGCCCTTGGCCAGCGGGCACGAATCGCCGTGGCAGGCTTTATCCGGGTGCTCGCACGCCTTGTCCCGCGCCACCAGTTCCAGCACGCGCAAAGGCAAGTCGGGGCTGCTGTCGTACAGCACCTGGGCGGCATCCAGCGCCAACTTGCGCCCAGGCGTCTTGGCGGTGAGGAAAAACACCGTGTCCAATTGCTGCGGTGCCAGGGCCTTGAGCAGCGGAAACAGCGTGCCGACGGTCTTGCCAATGCCGGTAGGTGCCTGGGCCATCAGGCAGCGGCCGGTACTCACCGCTTTGTACACCGATTCGGCCAGCGCGCGCTGGCCGCTGCGAAACGCGGCGTGGGGAAACGCCAGGCTCTGCGCGGCGCGGTTGCGCGCTTCACGGTGCTGCATCTGCTGGTGGGCCCAGTGCAGGAACAGCGCGCATTGCTGGTTGAAGAAATGTTCGAGGTCGGGCGCGGTAAAGCGTTGCTTGAGCAGGGTTTCGCCCTCGCCGACGATATCGAAGTACACCAGCGCCAGTTCGATGTCATCGAGCCCGAGCTTCTGGCACATCAACCAACCGTAGACCTTGACCTGGGCCCAATGCAGTTGCCGATGGTTGGCCGGCTGGGCCTGGAGGTCACCGCGATAGGTTTTTACTTCTTCGAGACGATTGCTGTCCGGGTCATAGCCGTCCGCCCTGCCGCGTACCTTGAGTTGCTGATACTCGCCTTCGAGCGCCACTTCGTTCTGATAGTGGGCGCTGCGCCGCGATGCCACCGTGCGATGGCCGACGATGCCTTCCTGGGCGCTGGGCGATGGGGTAAAGCGCAGGTCCAGGTCTCCGACCTTGGCCGTGAACTCACACAACGCCCGCACCGCGACGCTATAGCTCAAGCGGACTCTGCCCAGCGCACATAACAGACCGTGACCGGCATCTGGTACTCACCGCAGAATTCCAGCCAGCGCAGTTGGTTGTCCTGCAGGCGGTCGCCAGGCCCCTTGACCTCGATCATGCGGTAGGTTTTTTGCGCCGGCCAGAACTGGATCAAGTCGGGCATCCCGGTGCGGTTGGCGCGGATGTCCAGCAGCAGCCGCTCGAACCAGTAGCGCAAGTGTTCGGCAGGCAGGCACGTCAGCGCTTGCTCCAGCAGCTCTTCGCTGAGCAGGTTCCAGAACACAAAGGGCGATTGAATTCCCCATTTGTCCACATAGCGTTGGCGGATAGTGGTTTTGTAGCGCTCGTCGCGCAGTTGCTCGAAGCACGCGCTGAACAAGGCGGCGCGGCGTTGCTGGAAGTCTTCGCTGTGCAGGTCGGCCGGCCCGCGCTGGAACGGGTGGAAAAACGCGCCCGGCAGCGGCGCAAAAATCACATCCCAGCACAGCAGGCCGAACAGCGAATTGATCAGGCCATTTTCCACATAATGCACCGGCGCGTCCGGCTCGCTCAGATGGGCCTGCACGCAATATTCCACCGACATCAGCGGCTCGGGGAATGCCAAGGCGAGGTCCAGGCGCGTGAGGGGCCGCGGCTTGGCCTTCGCCACCTTCGGCTCACCCAGCTTGCGCCGCAGGCGCGGCACTACGCGCAGCAGGTGTTGCTGCTCGGCGGCGCTTTCCGGCGCCTGTTGCGCGGCGACAGCCAACGCCAGGGCGGGCGCATAAGCCTCCTGGCGCTCCAATACGCGGATCAATCGTGCGCGCGCGCCGGGATAGCTGCAGCCGCGATAGATCTGCTCGGCCAAGCCCAATTCGGCGCTGCGTTCACAGCATTGGCCGATCTGGAACAGCAACTTGGCGCGGCGTTTTTCCAGCCAGGGGTTGTCGGTGTGCAAGCTAGCGATGTGGGCCAACACCGTTTCCAGCGCCTCACCCGCCTCAAACGCTTGCTGGCACTGGTGCAGGAACACACAGCCCTCCACGTCGGCGCGGCTGCGCAACCCACGGGACTCGGCGCAGAACGGCACCTTCTCATAGGTGTAAATGCCCAGGTCCGCCAGCACGAACTCCGACCAGTCCTGGTAGAGGTTGCCGAAAAACATCAGGCGCAGGCGGTCGCACAGCTCCATCACGGTGAGGCTGTAGAGCACGTCCTGCAGTTCGGGGCACCAACGGGCAAAGCTGCGGCGTTCATTGAACCGCGCAGCCAATGGCGCCAGCCAGTCGGACTTCCTGGCGCTGGGCTGGTCGATCCAGGGCTTGAAGGCCATGAGCAGTTCGCCTTTTTGCAGCAAGCCGAACAGTTCATCAAAGCCCAACAGGCATTGATCATCGACCCAACCGCTCGCCAGCAGTGGCTGCATGGCCGCATGGGGGCAGCCGATTTCCAGGTAATCGAGCTTTGCTCCACGAAAATGCACACCCTTGCGCATGACCATGCGTACCAATAACGCCTGGGACGCTTGCGGCAACCTGTCGAATTGCTGAATGAACTGCAATTCGTCCGGGTCGAGCAAATCGGCGTAGCGCTGCTGCAACCCGATCAGCACTTGGCGGAAGTTGTGCAGGTAATACAAGGGGTCTTCAAGGGGGTGGGCCATGGCGCAGAGCAATCAACTACTGGTTATGCATACAGAGTGCCGTCGCAAACGCATTGTTGCAATCGGTAATAGATAAATGGCGCCTGCAACTTTTTGCAAAAAAGCGATCAGATGTGGGAGCTGATCGCGTAACATTTATGCCCCGCAGCCAGACGCTGCGGGGCTTTTCAAGGTAAAGGTAAGGGTAATGAACATGAAGAATTTGGGTCTGCCGCTGGTTGCACTCACTTTTCTGGTATTGGCCGGTTGCTCAACGCAAACCGTGGTGACGTTGCAAAACGGCACACAGTATTTGACCAAGGACACACCCAACGCCAAAACCGCCGACGGCTTCTATGAGTTCACCGATATCGCCGGCAAGCGCATCCGTATCAAGGCCGATGACGTGGCGACGGTGCGCAAGGAACAATAAAACTGTGGGAGGGGGCTTGCTCCCGATGGCGGTGGGTCAGCCAGCTTATGTGTAGCTGACCCACCGCTATCGGGAGCAAGTCGAATCGTCGCACCGCCCCTCCCACAGTTTTGACCGCGTTCCAATAGTTAGCCGATCACAATCCCCTCCCCCGACAAACTGCTCACACCCACCAGTGTCACCGAGTCGGCGCCGAAGCTGAGCACGGTATCGCCGCCTACCACCTTGGCGTGATCACGATAATCCGTGCTGCCCCCTACCCCGTCGAACACCAGCTTATCCGTCGCCTGATAGCCGATCACCCGGTCATTGCCAAACTGCCCGCTGAACAGAAAGGTGTTATGCCCGCTGCTGTCGCGAATCGTGTCGTTACCTTTGCCACCCTCGATAAAGTCTGCGCCCTTGCCGCCCTGGATCAGGTCGTTGCCGTGGCTGCCGATAATGAAGGTATTGCCCTGGTGCGCTTCGGCATTCCGGTTGAGGTCTTGCACCCAGGTGGTGGCCCGCGCCGGGTCGGACAGGTTGGCAACGATCACCGTGGAGTCGCGGGTCATCTGCTCGTAGAAACCGGAGTCGAGGATGCGCGTCATGCCGTCGCCATAGCCGGTGGGCAGGTGCGACACCCAGGTCGGCAGGTTGAGGATGGAAAACGGCAGCGCGTTCCATAGCGTCGACGCGTAGTGGTCGTTGAAGCTGACGATATTATCGGTACTGGACTCATGGGGCTTGTCGTGCACGCCAAACGACGACAGGTTGGAGGAGTAGCCATCCAGCGCACGGAATACCGGGTCATTTTCGTAGCCCACGTTCAGCACCTTGTCACCGGCACTCTGGGTCGGCGAGGCATAGGCCACGTAGTTGGAATCCTTGTAAAAGCTCGACCATTTGCTGTCGCTCAAGTCGGCCATGCTGTTGACCGCAAGCCCTCCCAGGCTGTGGCCGCTGACCACCACGTCGTGGCCGCTCAGGCCGTGGGCTCCGGCATACTCGGCGACGTTCTTGAGCAGGCCGCCGAAGGCTTCGCCGGCGTAGTTTTTTGCGTAGTCCTTGGGGCCGAGGGCGGCGAGCAGGTCGCTGACCAGGTCGCCGATAGAATCAGTGATCAAATGTTCACGCGGCCCGGACGTGCCGCGAAAACCGATACCGATCTCCAGCAACGTGCCCGCGTTATCGTACTTGCCCAGCACCTCGACCTGGGCCGTGGTGTAGCCTGGCTTTTCACCGAAAAAGGTACCCCGGGCATCAACCTTGCCGGTGTAGCCGAGGGTGCTGGCGCTGATGGGCGTCCAGCCGGCCTGTTGCACCGCCTCTAGCGCGGCTTTTTCCGAATCGGGGTTCCAGGGCAGACCGGGAATCACCCCCTGGGAATCGGTGCTGCCCAGCAACGCCCCGACCAGCGTGGCCGGCAGGCCCAAACCCAGGCCATTGTGCTGATACCCCACGGCGAAGCCGTTATCCAGGTTGTGGTAGGAATACAACGTGATCGCCATCGCATCGGCGAACAACGCTTTGGAGCCCTCGGTCCCGAGGTTTTTATAGTCAAAGATACCCATGGTATTGCCTCTCTGTTGTTGGATTTGTAGAGAAAGCGAAAACACCTGTCACCCCCTGACGGACTCCATCAGGGGGTGTGTAGCCTTAGAACGCCCAGTCCAGGCTCAAACCGACGCCGTGCACCTTCTCCTTGCTGGCCAGCAAACCGTTGTAATCGAAGTTCACCCGCGCATCCTTGCTCAACGCCAGGCTCACCCGCGCACCGACCAGTGCGGCATCACGCACCATCGGCGCGCTTTCCACCGCGAACGAAGGGCCACCCGAGGCAAACGCCAGGTGCTGCTCAGAGTCGGTGCTGCTCAAGTTGTGCTGCCAGCCCAGGGTGCCGGACACTTCCAGTTGCTGGTGATCGTTAACGTTGAAGGTTTTCAAGGCGCGTACACCCAGGGTGCTCAGCACCAGGTCGCGGCTGTCGTCGCCGCTTTTCAGCGCGGCGGCATCGCCCTTCTCGGTGAAGCCATCGGTGTCCAGGTGCACGTAGGCCAGGTTGGCGAACGGCTCCAGGGCCAGTGGTTGCAGGTTGACGCGGTATGCCGCCTCGGTGAATAGCTGGGTGCTGTGGGCATCGACCTTGGCTTTTTGCTTGCCGCTGACGTCACCGTATTGCAGGTCGCGCTTCACATCGGCACGGTGCCAGCTGTAGGTGGCACCGCCGCTCAGGCGCCAGGCGCCGATTTCATGCCCGGCATATGCGCCGAAGTGGTAGCTGTCGACCGACGCACGGCTATGGGTATCGCTGCCCATGTTCAACGAGGTATCGCTGTAGCCCGCCACCAGGCCGATGCGTGTCGCGTCGTCGAGGGCACCGTCGACACCGGCCAGCATGCCGCCGATAGAGGTGGTGTAGCCCGCAGTGTCGTTGCGGCTGTTGGTCTTGCCCCATGCACCCAGCGCCTTGACCCACACGTTGCCACGGCTGTCGATGGCCTGGCTGGTCGCGCCCATTTCACCGTTGCGCAGGCGCTCACCGACCGCTTCGCGTACGTAGCGGCTGTCATTGACCAACGCCGTTTCCAACGCCGGATAGACTTCGCCGCTCAGTTGCTGGAACGCGCCTTGTGCCGAAGCCGCGGTCGGTGCGAGCAGCAAGCTTTCATACACCCCGTTGCCCGCGCCCAATTGCTCGGCGGCGGCGGCGACGGCGCGTTGGTTCGGTGTGGCGGCCACACTGGCGAAGCTGTTGGTGCGTGCCACGTCCAGCTGCACACCATTGGCCGCGTAGTTCAAGGTGCCGCCGATGAACAGGTAGTCAGGCAGTACCGCACCAAAGCTGCCAGTGACGCCACCGGCGGCTTGCAGAATGTTGTACTGGCGGCCGATCAAGCTTTGCGCCTGGGTCGCGCTCAACAGGGTCGGGCTGTTTTCCAGGGCCAGGGTCACGGTGCCGCCGTTCAGCGTGGCGGTGCCGCCGGCAACGATACGGTCGCTGCTGGTGGGCGACAATTCCACCGCGTAAGTCGAGCCCGGTTCGAAGGTGACATTGCCCGCCACGTTCAGCGTGCCAATGGAGTTGCCCGGCGCCACGGTGCCGCCGCTGTTTGCGCTCAGCGAGCCGATGCGCCCGGAGCCACCGACGATGCCGCTCTGGCTGACGGTCACGTCGGAGGTAACCGAGCCGTTGATCGCCAACAAGCCTTGGTTAACCAGGGTCGGGCCGCTGTAGGTGTTGGCGCCGGTCAGCACCAGGGTGCCAATGCCCTGCTTGGTCAGGCCGCCATGCCCGGCGATGTCGTTGCTCCACACATCCAGCCCGCAATGCACGTCGTTGCACACGCGCTGGGTCGGTTTGCCGGCATCCACCACCGCGCCGATACCCGGCAAGTCCGCGACGAACTGGCCAGTGCCATAGGCGCCGTCGATGCGAAACTCAGCCGGAATATCCTCGGCGGTAATGAACATCCCCGGGCCATTGACCGCCTTGCCCAGGTTGATCATGCCCCAGCCGTACAGCGAATCGATGCCTGGCGCGCCAAGGTCGGTGGCGGTGGTCTTGAGCAGCGTGGAGATCTGGTCGCCACTCATGTACGGGAAGCGCTCCATCAGCACCGCCGCACTGCCGGCCACGTGGGGCGCGGCCATGGAGGTGCCGTTGAAGTTGGCGTAGTCAGTGGTGAGGTTGTCCAGATTGGTGCCGTTGATGATCGAACTGAAAATCTTGGTGCCCGGTGCCGACACGCAGAAACTCGCCGCATAGCCGCAGCGCGAAGAGAAGGTGCTGATCACGTACGGGTTGGCACTGCTGGTGTCCGGGTTCTGCTGCAGGGCCGCCACCGACAGCCAGTTCGGTGCAATCTCGGGTACGAAGTACGCCAGGCCCGAAATCGCATCCGGGTTGTTGCGGTTGTAATCGTTACCAGCGGCAAAGATGGTCAGCACACCGCTGCGCGCGGCGTCGATCGCACCTTGATAGGCACCACCGGCAATCGTGCCGAGAATCGGCCGAATGGTGTTGAATTGCGCCTGGGCTTCATTGACCGTGAAGTTCGGAAAGGCAGGATCGCGGCCGCCCTTGGCGTACTGATCACCGATGCCGATGCCCCAACTGTTGTTGATGATCCGCGCGCCACTGGCCACCAGTGCATCCCAACCGGCTTTGTACACCGCACCATCGTTGCCCAGGATGATCCCGTCTTCCGGGCCTGGGTCACCGTTTTCGGCGCTGATGATCTGCGCGTCGAACGCCACGCCATGCATCGGCCCGCCGTCGCGGTTACCGGCTGCAATGCCGCCGACATGGGTGCCGTGGTTGCCCAGCTTGCCGTTTGAGCCCAGGGACGGCGTGCCGTCATAGCGAAACGCATCACCGGCCTTCACCGGGATATACGGGTCGGTGTATTGGCGGATGCCCTCGGTGACGATCGTCACCACTTTGTTGGGGCTGGCGAATTCCGGGTGCTGGGCGTACACCGGCTGGTCGAAGATGCCCAGCTTGACGCCCTTGCCGGTGTAGCCCGCCGCATACGCGGTGTCGGCATGTACTGCGCCCAGGCCCCAATCGGCCTTGAACTCATTGCTGCGCCAACTGGCGGCGTCGCCCAGCTTGCCGGTTTCCACATAGGGTGCGGCCTGGGCGGTCCCCAGGCTTGCCAGGCAACACAACAACGCGCCGTATGGCACGCTGCTCAAGGCCTTGAGCGGATAGCCCGGGCCGGTGGGGATGGCGGTAGTTAACCCTGACTTGCGTTTTTTCACGGTGACCTTCCTTAGTTTTCTTGTTGCCAGTATGTGAACCACTTCCAAGGTGGGAGGGGGCTTGCTCCCGATGAGGGTGGATCAGTCAGTACATTCGGTGGCTGACACTCCGCCATCGGGAGCAAGCCCCCTCCCACAGTTGAACTGCGGTGTTCCCCCTAGAACTGCCAGTTCAGGCTCAGCCCCACGCCCTGGGTTTTCTCGCGCCCACCCAATTGGCCGTTGTAATCCAGGTTGACCCGCGTCGACGGGCTCAGCGCCAGGCTCGCCTGCACGCCCACCAGGGCCGCATCGCGCAGCAACGGCGCGCTGCGCACGGCGAATGAAGGGCCACCTGCGACAAACGCCAGGTGTTCTTCGGATTCGACGGCGGTGAGGCTGTGTTGCCAGCCCAGGGAGCCCGACAGCTCAAGCTGCTGGTGGTCGTTCAACGCCAGGGTTTTCAACGCCCGCAGGCCCAGGGTGCCGAGCACCGCATCACGTCGATCACTGCCACGTTCCAGGGCCGCTGCGGCGCCTTTTTCGTGGAACGACTCACTGTCCAGATGCACGTAGGCCAGGTTGGCAAACGGCTCCAGTGCCAGCGGTTGCAGGTGAATGCGGTAGGCGGCTTCGGTGAACAACTGCGCGGTGCGCGCATCCAGCTTGGTTTTCTGCTTGCCGCTGACCTCGCCGTATTGCAGGTCACGTTTCACATCGCCGCGATGCCAGCTGTAGGCACCGCCGACGCTCACCCGCCAGGCGCCCAGCTCGCGCCCGGCATAGGCGCCGAAGTGGTAGCTGTCGATGGACGCCGATGAGTGCGTGCCGCTGCCCAGGCTCAAGGAGCTGTCGCTGTAGCCAGCGACCACGCCGATGCGGGTCTGTTCGTCAAGTGCGCCGTCGACCCCGGCCAGCAAGCCGCCGATGGAGGTGGTGGCGCCCGCCGTTTCACTGCGAGTGTCCGACTTGCCCCAGGCGCCCAGGGCCTTGAGCCACAGGTTGCTTTCACCGGCCACCGGCACATGGCGCAGACGTTCGCCTACCGCGTCACGCAGTTGGCGGCTGTCGTTGATCAACATCGCGTCCACGGCCGGGTAGATTTCACCGGACAGCTGCTGCAAGCCCTGCTGCGCCGTCGCAACCGAGTCCGACTGCAGCAGGCTTTCATACACCGGGTTGCCGGCGCCCAATTGCTCGGCGGCCGTGGCGACGGCGCGCTGGTTACGGGTGGCGCCGACGCTGGCAAAGCTGGCGTCATTGCGCCCGACCGCCAGTTGCACGCCGTTGGCGGCATAGTCGAGGGTGCCGCCGAGGAACAGGTAGTTCGGCAGCACTTGGCCGAACTGGCCCTGGATACCGCCGGCCGCTTCAAGGATCGAGTATTGGCGACCGATCAGGCTCTGGGCCTGGCTCTGGCTCAATAGCGTCGGGCTGTTTTCCAGGGCCAGGGTCACTGTGCCGCCGCCGAGCACGGCCTTGCCGCCGGCGACAATGCGGTCGCTGCTGGTCGGGGTCAGTTCGACCGCGTAGGTAGAGCCTGCGCCCAGGTTCACATCCCCCGCCACCTGCAATGTGCCCACTGAATTGCCCGGCGCGACACGCCCGCCGTTGTTGACCGACAGCGCGCCGATACGCCCGGAACCGCCCAAGGTGGCGCTGTTATTGACGGTGACGGCCGAGGTCAACGAGCCGTTCACGGCCAGCAGGCCGCCGTTGACGGTGGTTGCGCCGCGATAGGTGCTGTCGCCGCTGAGCACCAGGCTACCCGCGCCGGATTTGATCAGGCTGCCTTCGTACACGCGATTCGCTGCAGCTTGATCGCGCGCGTTTCCAACGGCGTAGTCGGTCTGGTCCTGCTGGCTGGCCGTGGCGCCCACGCCGTTTTGCCAACCCTTATCGAGCAGGGTCTGCTGCCAGGCAATGTGCTCGGCGCGGTCTTCTGCCTGACGCTGGAGCAATGCCTGGTCAGACATGCCGTTGCTCCATACATCGCCCTGCCCGGCTGCCAGGTTCACGTCCATCGCACCGAGCAACTGCCCCGGCCCGTGCATCGCCCGGCCCAGGTCCGGTACGCCCCAGCCGACGATGGCGTTGGGTGCTTGGGTGATCGAGCCGTCGAGCTGGGTGGCGGTGGTCAACAGCACCTGCAGCGCCTGCTCGTTGGTCATGTAGGGATAGCGTTCCATCACCAGCGCCAACGCGCCGGTGGCATGGGGCGCCGACATCGAGGTGCCGGATTTCACACCATAACCGCCGTCCGGGATGGTGCTGTTAATCAGCGCACCGGGCGTGGAAATACACCAGTATTTGGCGATGCCGCACTTGTTGTACTTCTGGTTGTTGGCTTTATCCAGCCCCGACACCGCCAGCCAGTGGCCTTCCAGTTCCGGCTGAAAGTACGGCAACGCCGAGCGCACGCTGGCGTTCGCGTAACCGCTGTTGCCGGCGCTGAACACGTTGATCACGCCGGCCTTGGCCACATCCGCCGCCGCATCCAGCCAGGTGCCGCGGTTGTAGTGCTGGGCGTAGGCCGCGTGCAGGTCGTCCAGGGTCTGGTAGCTGACGTCCTTGGGCTGGCTGCCCCAGCTGTTGTTGATGGCGCGCACGCCGGAATCCACCAGAGCGGTGTACACCGTCTTGAAATACTTGGGGTCCGGGGTGGGGCCAAACAGGAAGCTGTCGTTGGCGTTGGTGTTGCCGACATACACCTGCGCGTTATACGCCACGCCGTGCATGCCCACGCCGTCGCGGGCCGCGCCCATGGTGCCGGTGACGTGGGTGCCGTGGGAGTCGTTGTTCGGGTTGAGCGCGCCGGTAGTGCTGAAGGCGCTGCCATCGACGTAGGTGCCGCTGGCGGTGACCGGGTGGAAACGGTCTTTGGCCGCCTCGGGGTGATTGGTATCGAAACCCGAGTCCAGCGCACCGATTTTCACGCCATTGCCGCTGATCCCGGCGGCATAGGCTTCATCCGCCTTCATGCGCCCCAGGCCCCAGTCGCTCTGGAACTCGGCGGAACGCCAGCTGGCGGGATCACCCGGCTGGCCGGTTTCGGCGTATTGCGCCTGTGCCGCAACGGACAACAGCAGCAATGAGCCTGCGGTGAAAGGTTTGAAACGTGGTGAATCCGTGATCATCCGTACACTCCTGTTTATTGTTATTGCCGCCCTTACAGCTTTCTCTCCGGGCCGAAGGCTTCATCCACCTTGGCCAGGTCGGTGTCACGCAAGTTGCCCGCGTAGTAGTGCAATTTGGTCCAGGCCATCAGGTAGTCGTACCGCGCCTGGGCGAGGTCGCGGCGGGTGCTGTAGAGCTGCTGCTCGGCATTCAATGCATCAAGGTTGACCCGCTCGCCGCCCAGGATGCTGTGCTTGGTCGACACCACCAGCGCCTCGGCGGAAGCCAGGGCTTTTTGATAGGCGCGCAGCTTGCTCACCCCCGACAGGCACGCGCTGAACTGGCGGCGCAGTTCGATCAGGGTTTCGCGGGTCTTGCCTTCCAGCTCGTACTCGGCCTGTTCCATGGCGCGGCTGGCCTGGCGCGTGGACGCCGAGATGCCGCCACCGGCATACAGCGGCACGCTGACTTCGACGCCGATGGTGTTGGTGTCGTAGCGCTGGTTATAGGTGTTGCCGCTGTCGGACTCCTGCTTGCGCGAACTGGCGTACGCAGTGACCTTGGGCAAATGCCCGGCGCGGTTGCGCTCCACTTCATAGCGCGCCACTTCCAGGGCCTGGCGCTGGGAGGCGAGCGTCGGGTTGTTGCTGATCGCCAGTTCATGCCAGGTGTCATAGTTGGCCGGGGTCAGGGTGAAGGCGGCGAAGCCCTGATTCAGCGGGGCCAGGTCGTTGATGTTGACGCTTTGCACACCGATCAACGCACCCAGCTCGCGCAGGGACGCATCCTGCTCATCCAGGGCCTGGATCTCTTCGGCGGTGGCCAGCTCATAACGCGATTCCGCCTCGAGGATGTCGGTGCGGGTGCCCTCGCCTTGCTGGAACAGGTGCTGGTTCTGTTGGAACTGTTGCTCGAAGGCTTTCTTCTTGGCGCGGGCGATGTCGATCTGGTCCTGGGCGAACAGCGCCTGGGTGTAGTAGCTCAACACCCGCACCAGCAACGCCTGGCTCTTGTCGCGAAAGCTTTCATCGGCAAACAGCGACTGGGCCACGCCCTTGCGGTAGTTGGCATAGGCTTCGTAGTCGAACAGCGGCTGTTGCAGGCTGAAGGTGGAGCCGTAGCTGTTGTAGTTGCGGTCGTCGCGATAGCTGCCACCGCGCCCATCGGGCAGGTGCGCCTCGGAATTGTTGCGGCCCTTGTTGTAGTTGTACGACAGCCTGGGCAACAAGCCGGCGCGGCCGATGGTGCGGTTTTCCAGGCCGGCGTCGCGCTCCTTGATCGCGCCAAGGAACACCGGGTCATTGCGCAGGGCTTGCTCGTACACATCGAACGGGCCCATGGCGGCGTGCGCGCTGGCACAGCTGAAGAGCAAGGCGATGAACACAGGTTTCATGCTCATTCCTCGGTCAACGCGGAGCCGGCGCGATCGAGCAGCGGCTTGAACAGGTAATTGAGCAACGAGCGCTCGCCGGTGCGCACGAACATCTCGGCGGGCATGCCCGGCTTGATCACCAGGCCGTGGAGTTTTTCCAGCGCCGCCTCGCTGACCGTGGTGCGCAGCACGTAATAGGGCGCGCCGGTCTTTTCATCGAGCATCTGGTCAGCGGAAATCAGGCTCACCTCCCCCGGCACCCGTGGGGTGCGGCTCTGGTTGAAGGCGGTGAAGAGGATGTCCACCGGCAAGTGCGTGCCGACCTTGTCCACCAGGTGCACCGGCAAGTGCCCTTCCACTTCCAGGCGCGTGCCTTGGGGCACGACCTCCAGCAAGGTTTCACCGGCCCGCACCACGGCGCCTTCGGTGTGCACGCCAAGGTTGACCGCGATGCCATCGGCCGGCGCGTTGATTTCGCTGTGCTGCAGGTCGAACCCGGCGGAGGTCAGTTGCTGCTCCAGGGTCAGGCTGCGCAGTTGCGCATCGGCCAGTTGGCTGCGCACTTCCTTCTGATATTCCTCGCTGTGCTGCTGCAATTTGAGGCGCGATTCAACAATGCCCTGCTCGACGCGGCCAGTCTCGCCGGCGTTTTGCGCCAGGTCCTGCTGCACCTGGGACAACTGGCGCTGATAGTCCATCAGGCGGTTGCGCGGGATGTAGCCATTGTCGGCCAGGGGTTGCAGGTTGCTCAGTTGCTCACGCAGGGATTGCGCCTGGGCGCTCAAGTCACTGCGGGCGCGGCGCATGCCGCCCAACTGCGAGGTGGCGCCATCGATGCTTGCACGGATGCCGGCCTGCTCACGGGCAAAGGCTTCGCGCCGACTGCTGAACAGTTGGCGTTGGCCTTCGAGCACCAGCGCCAGGGCCGGGTCGGGGTTGGCGCTCAGTTCGGCCGGAAAGCGCACACCTGGCAGGTTGTCACGTTCGCTCTGCCAGCGCGCAGCGCTGGCCCAGGCCATGCGGTACTGGGCTTGCAGCGACTGCACGTCGGCCTGGTGCTGGGTCTGGTCGAGGCGAAACAGCGGCTGGCCCTGCTTCACGGCCTCGCCTTCGCGCACCAGAATCCGGCTGACCACGCCGGGGCTGAGGGTTTGCACGGCCTTGCGCTTGCCCGACACCACCACCGTGCCCTGCACCGGAATGCCTTGATCCAGCGGCGCCAGGCTGGCCCAGAGGAAAAAACCGCCGGCGCCGACAACGGTCAGCAGCCAGCCCATGCGGACGAAGAAACGTGCGTCGTGTTGTTCAACTATAAGGCTGCTCATGCGCCTGGATTCCTTCCGGCCTGATACTGGCGACTAAAGCTGACGCCGGTTTTTTCCTTCGGTGCCTCTTGCTGCCCGGACAACGCGCGCAGCACTTCCTGACTGGGTCCGAAGGCCTGCAACTGGCCTTCGTTGAGGATCAGCAACTTGTCAGCCTGAGCCAATGCGGACGAACGGTGCGTCACCAGCACCACGCTGCTGCCCTGGGCCTTCATCTGCACAATGGCGCTGGCCAACGCCGCTTCGCCGACGGTGTCGAGATTGGAGTTGGGCTCATCCAGCACGATCAGGCGCGGGCCGCCATACAGTGCGCGGGCCAGGGCCACGCGTTGCTTCTGCCCGCCGGACAGGCCGCCGCCGTTGTCGCCCAGCAGGGTGTCGTAGCCTTGGGGCAGGCGCAGGATCAACTCGTGCACCCCGGCCTGTTGCGCCGCCGTCACCACAAGCTGCGGGTCGGCCAGGCGAAAGCGTGCGATGTTGTCGGCGATGCTGCCGCTGAACAGTTCGATGTCCTGGGGCAAGTAGCCGATATGCGGGCCGAGGTCGTCGCGGTCCCAGCGGTGAATATCCGCGCCGTCCAGGCGCACGGTGCCGGCCAGGGTCGGCCACACGCCTACCAGTACGCGGGCCAGGGTGGATTTACCGGAACCCGAGGCGCCGAGCACGCCCAGCACTTCACCGGCGCCGAGGTTGAAGTTGACGTGGTGCAGGGTCGCCAGGCGCCGACCCGGCGGGCCGGCGCTGACCTGCTCGAAGCTGACCTGGCCGTTGGGCGCCGGCAAGGCCATCTGCTCGGCCTCCGGTGGGAATTCGCGCAGCAGCTCGTCGAGGCGCTGGTAGGCCAGCTTGGCCGAACTCCATTGCTTCCACACGGCGATCAACTGGTCGATGGGGCTGAGTACCCGGCCCATCAGGATGGAACCGGCGATCATCATCCCGGCGGTCATATCGCCTTTGATCACCAGCAGCGCACCGAGGCCCAACACCAAGGATTGCAGGCAAAGGCGCAGGGACTTGCTCAGGGAGGTGATCACCGAACCGGTGTCGCTGGCCTTGTTCTGCAAGCCGAGGACCTGCGAATGCACCGCGAACCAGCGCTGGCGCAGCGCGCCGAGCATGCCCATGGCCTGGATGGTTTCGGCATTGTGCAAATGGCTGGTGGCCAACTGAGTCGACTGTTGGGAATAACCGCTGGCTTCGCCCAGGGGCTTTTTGGTCAGATATTCGTTGAGGCAGGCCAGTGCAATCAAAAGCACCGCGCCGGCCGTGGCCAACACGCCGAGCCACAGGTTGAACAGGAAAATCACGAACAGGTAGATGGGAAACCACGGCGCATCGAAAAACGCGAATAACGCAGGCCCGGTAATGAACTGGCGAATATGGGTCAGGTCGCCCAGGGACTGCCCGGCGTGCCCCTGCCCACGTTGCAGGTTGCGTTCGAATGCGGCTTTGTACACGCGCAAGTTGAACCGCCGCTCCAACTGGGCGCCGATGCGGATCACGATAAAACTGCGGATAACTTCCAGCAGGCCTATAAAGGCAAAGAACCCCACGACCATCAACGTCAACATCACCAGGGTGGTTTCATTCTGGGAGGACAGCACGCGGTCGTACACTTGCAGCATGTAAATCGAGGGCACCAGCATCAACAGGTTAATCAGCGCGGTAAAACAGCCAACGCTGATCAAGATGCTCTTGTATTCACCCAGCGCCTTGAACAAGGGTGCAACGGTATGGGGCTTGGCCATATCTTCTTATCTTCCATGAACCCAAAGTACGCGCACTAGTTGCCCTACCCCCTGAATAGCGGGCGGCCAACTAATAAATGAAGTTATAAGCTTATAACCTGAAACTAAGGTGTACGTTGCAGCACCACGATGGCTCCAGATTTAGTGCGGGCCTGATATTCGCCTTCCTTCTGGCGATTCAAGTGCGTAATGCCACTGCCTTCGGCATTCATCAGCCAGATGCCGTCCGGCGTCGGCGACCACGTCAGCGGTTTATCGCCCAGCCATTGCGCGGCACACGCCACATCGCCCCCCAGGCTGTTGGGCTGCTCGAGCAGGTCCAGCGCACACACCTGGTCATCCTGGTGCAACTGCCAATGCCCCGCCAACTGTGCGGTAGTGGGTAAAACAAGACTGCTCGCCATTGCATGGGCTCCTGCCGACACGATCAATAGGGTGACCCCTTTGGAAAAACGCTGCATTGCCTGGCTCCATCCTGGAGCGCGGCGCCGGAGCGCCGCGCTTTGCATCACGCCACGATGTCGCTGGCAGCTGCCTGGCCAACGGTGGTGACGAGGAAATCCGCCACGCCGTGCCCGGAGAAGTCCACGGCCAACGTACCCAGGTTGGTACCTGATGCGTAGGACAGCACCGCGTCGCCGGCATGCCCGGTAAACGCGTTGACGAAGCTCACGCCCGCGCCTTTGGTGATACCGGACAGGTCGATCTTGTCGGAACCTGAGGTGAAGTCAAAGATCTTGTCCGCCGCTCCTGGCTTGGAATCGGACACGGCACCGAACACAAAGGTGTCGCTGCCGGCGCCGCCCCACAGTTGGTCCGCACCGCCGCCACCGTAGATGAGGTCGTTGCCGGCCCCGCCCTTGATGAGGTTGGCGGCCTGGTTACCAATGATCAGGTCGTTGCCCGCGCCACCGAAGGCGTTCTCGACCGTCACGCCCTTGGCGATGGAAACGTTGCCCACCAGGCCGCCGACATCGGAGAACGAGGCTGCATTGAGGTTGATCTTCTGGTTTTGCGTGAAGCCGGAGAAGTCCAGGGTGTCATTGCCACCACCGTCCCATACCGAGAACACCAGCTTGTCGGCATTGGACGTGGCGCTGAGGAAATCACGCCCGGTGTTGGAGTTGAAACCGTAGGTCGTGTCACCGGCGCGGGTATTGAGGTTGGCACCGTAGAGCTTCTGGATCGCGGCAATATCGTCGATCAGCGGACCGGAAGCGTAAGCCTCGACCCCGCCTTTGCTGAAGTTCTGGTTGGTGTTGCTCTCGCTCCAGTAACTCATGACGCTATAGCCACGCGTGTCCTGTCCATAGGTCGCGTCGTTATAGGTCGGGTTGCCATTCCCGGCGTTGTAGTCGCCAGGGTGAGCCAGGCCCAGGGTGTGGCCGATTTCGTGGGTCAGGGTCTGCCGGCCATAGTTGTTCAGGTCCGGGGTCTTGTTCGGCGTGTAGCTGTTGTTGGTCAGGTACCACGAGGTGCCGTCGTAGCCTGCACCGGTGCCGGGCAGGTAGGCGAAAGCCGCCGCGCCATCCTGGCCGCCGCTGTAGTTGCCGAAGGTCATGTGTGCGTCACCGCCGGAAGCCTTTTCGGTAAAGGTCACGTTGGCAACATCCGACCAGGATTGCATGGCCAGTGCGGCCTGCGCTTTCTGCTGGGCGTTGAATTGGCTGAAGCCCGAGATGCCATGTTTGTTCATGGTGCTCGAGGATGCCGAGGTGAGAAAGGTATAGGTCAGATCGATCTTGCCGTTGCCATCAAAGTCCCGGTACGCGGCGCCGTCCCGCAACAGCTGGGTGGCTGCCTGGTCCACGCTGTAGGACGGTTTGCCATTGACCGTCAGGTTGCCGCCACGGTCATACAAATGGCTGAAGCTATCGATTTGCGAGTAAGCAGTGCTGGCTTGCGCGGCAGATACAATAGCCTTGTCTTTTACTTTTGACATAAACGTACTTCCTTGTTTGCAAGTGCATCAGTCTTTGTTCGATAGGAACCTCGCGGGCGAGGATAGTCCTATCACTCACCTCTTTTGAAGGCGTAAGAAAACTGACACAATTTGAAATCTTTCGTCTACACATATTTCAGCAGGGAAAAGCTGCCCCAGATGCAACTTGAGGAAGTCGTGCGTAGCGTTTGTTGGGGACGGTTGTGTTTAGGTGACCGAATAGCGCGCAGCGATATTTAAATATTAAATACAGGTAAAGCCGCGCTAGTTGCGCGGCCTACTTGAATAAGGGATCCAATATATTGTCACGGTGTCATTGGCAACATTAAAGAGCCACTACTTACACCATTAAACTGCGTTGTCCCCTTTTACCGGGACATTACGCCAGCCACATGTGTGCAGCGCCTCCAATACCGTCTCGCCGGCCAGGCCCGGTATCGTGACGCCGTCCTGGGTGGTCATGTCCTCTCCGGCCAGCAAGGCATTGATGATCGCCTCCTCCACCGCCTCGGCGGCGGCGCTGAACAGCGGGGAGATGTGGTCGTTGTTGACCATGCGCAATACCGTACTGTGCGGCAAATCCTTGCGCCCGTAATCGGCGGGCGGCAAGTCCTGATTACCCGTGGCGAAGGCCAGGAACAGGTCGCCGCTGGAATCCTCGGTGCCGCCGCCGGTGCGGGCGATACCGATGGAGGCGCGCTGCGCCAGGCGCTGGCACTGATGGGGCAACAGCGGCGCATCCGTGGCAATGATCACCACGATGGAGCCCATGCCCGGTGTGCCGCGGTCGGCGAACGGCGAAGCGATCTGCATCAAGTAGCGACCGACCGGATAACCATCGATCCGCAGCTCCTGGCGCTTGCCATGGTTGGCCTGCACCAGTACGCCGACGGTCCAGCCGCCCTGCTCTGCCGGCAACCGCCGCGACGCCGTGCCGATGCCGCCCTTGAACTCATGGCAGATCATCCCGGTGCCGCCCCCCACCGCGCCCTCCTGCACCGGGCCCGACTCAGCCTTGTCCAGAGCTTCACGCACATGCTCAGGGCGCACATGCTGACCCCAGATGTCGTTGAGCAAGCCATCATAGGTTTCCATCACCACCGGCATGCACCAGTACACCGCCGGGTCAGCCAGGCGCTCACGCTCAAGAGCGATCAAGCTGTCACGCACGATGCCGATGCTGTGGGTGTTGGTGATGGCTATCGGCGTGGTCAACAGCCCCGCTTCGCGGATCCACTCAAGGCCGGTGGCGTCGCCATTGCCGTTGAGCACGTGGTACCCGGCAAAACAGGGTTGATGGCGTGCTTCGCCAGGGCGCGGCTGGATCACGCTGACGCCTGTGCGTACCTGCTTGACGCCGACCTCGCTGTTGAGCGTGGCATGGCCGACGCGGACGCCGGGCACATCGGTGATCGCATTCCATTTCCCAGGCGTGCCCAGCCCCAGGGTGATGCCCAATTGACGTGCGCGCATAACCACTCCTTACAATTTCTGAAAGACCGGACTCAACCGGCCACTGATGCAATACAGAATCACCGACAACGCCAGCAGGCCGATGTTGTTTATCCAGTCATTGGGGCATGACCTGGACAATCCGTAGGCTTGGAACATGATCCAGGTCAATGTCAGGTAAAGAACCGCCGAACGGGCCTGAAAAAAACACCTCGTCTTGCGAACGAATGCTATTTTGAGGGTTCGATGCCATGACTAGTGAAGGTCCTGGCCCCTGCCTCGAGCTAAAGGAAGCGCTCAATGAACAAGGTAGGCAACATGAACAAAGTGACATTCCCCAACGCCTGTCAGCTGATGCGCTGGCATTTTCATCCGATGGGCTTCGAAGGGAGCATGGACGCCCCCGGCAGCATGGTTGCTCGCCTGTTCGACCGGGCCAGCGGCGAGACGCTGATCGCGATCGCCGGCATTCCCTGCGCCACCGTGATGAACGCCGCCGATGTGGAGCGCATCATCGAGGCGGTGGAGGCTGAGCTTGAGAGTTTTGTGCCGCCTCTGTCGTTGCGGGCCTGATCAATATCCGCAGACCTGTGAAATCCAATTGTGGGAGGGGGCTTGCCCCCGATAGCGTTGGGTCAGTCACTGAAAGGTCGACTGGCACACCGCCATCGGGGGCAAGCCCCCTCACACATTAACCGCGCTGATCGTCGAAAAATACTTTCTTGCCGTCTACTCGCTCCGATGCCCTTGGCACATTCACCGCCTGGCCTTCGGGCTTTTCCACATACCAATAACAGTGGCTGACCGCGCGAGTGATGCCGACGTAGGCCAGGCGCAGCACTTCGTCTTTTTGAGCGTTGTCGTACGCCTCACTGTCGCCATCCTTGCCCAGGCCCGCCATACGGTAGACCTGGTTCTTGTAAGGCGAGCTGGTCAGGTGCTGGCAGTCCCCGAGTAGAAACACCGCATCCGCCTGCAGGCCCTTGGCGCTGTGGTAGGTCAGCTGTTTCAGCCTGCGCGCCTGGGACGGCAAGCTGGAATCCAGATTAACTACCGCCTGAATATGCTCTTGTATCAACAGGTTATCGCTGCTTTTTCGATACAACATTAATACTGTATCGCCCCGCTGATAGTGCTCGATCAACTGCCGCGCCAACGCCGCGTCGTCGCGCTCCAGCACCACCACGGGCACCAAGGGCCTGGGCTCGCCAGCGGCCTTCGCCTTCTTGCCGGGAATGGCCGGGGCACTGCGCACGATGTGCTCGGCAGCGTCGATGATGTGTTGGTGGCTACGGTAATTCTCACTCAGCATGACGCGGGTGGTGCTCGGCGAGGTGAACTCCTTGTTGAATTCCATGAAGTACTTGGGCGAGCTACCGCGCCAGCCATAGATGGACTGCCAGTCATCCCCTACGCACAGCAACGATGAACGCTGCGCCCCGCGACCAACGTGCATGGCCGGGCCACGGTTGCGGATTTCACGCAGGCTGGCGCGGATCCACGAGACAATCTGCGGCGACACGTCCTGGAACTCGTCGATCATCAGATGCGACATCGGCCGCAGCAGCGCGTCGCTGAGCAGCTTGAGGTTCTCCGGGGTGTTTTCGCCAAACAACGAAAACATGCGGTTATAGGTCATGATTGGCGGCGATTGCTCAAGCAAGTGGTCTTCCAGGGCCTTCCAGAAAATACCCAGAGCCTCGAAGAACAAGCGGTCCGGATCGTCTTTGGCGAAGCTCATCCGGCCCACGGCGGTGGGCACATCCAACCCGAGGTTCTCGATAAAGCCGGCGGCCATGACGAAGCTGTCCAGGAGCGGCGCCGAGGCAAGCTCGCCCTTGACCTTGTAATCAAACCCGGGCCCGGCCGTGGCATCGCCCGCCAGGCAACTTAACACTCTTCGTGAAGAATCGTAGCTATCCAACCATATCAATGGCTTACGACAGAAAGCTTGAAACAGCGTGCGCTTTACCGCCCACTCTGCGCGCACGGACAGCTTGGCATTTGGCCGGCTGATCTGAGGGTTTTCCCGCGAATCGAAGCCCAGCACTACCCAGGCGTCCAGTTCAGGGATATAGCCATGGCAATGAAACTGCGCGCCATTGATCTCAAACGTTTGCCGGCTCGGTTCGATGCCCTTGATGGGCCAGGCGCCTGCACGAAACCACAGGTCCTCGATGACGTCACAGAGTTCTTCGTCACGCTTGGCCGCCAATTCCGTGACCGCCACGCGCTTCTGCACATCGGGATGATCACGCTCCAGTTCCTTGAGCTGCAGCCCATGGCGTGCCAGCGGTGCGATCAACTCGCGAAAACGCGCATGACGGCCGTGCAAGCGGTGGTAACACGCGTTCATCTGCTGGCGCTGGGCGTCGTTGATGCGCAGGTCGAACGGGTTGCTGTCGGCATCCTCGAACCCGGCACTGAGGTTCTCGAAGGCTTGCAGTCGCTCAAAGCCCGGCAGGCTGCGCACCATCGGCAGGATGCGTGAGTGAAAGGTGCGCACCACCGCCTGGGCTTCTTTATGGTCAAGGGGTTGGCCCCATAAGCTGAGAATGTGCATGAGCTTTTGGATGAAGTCTTTGCGCGATTCGCGAGTAAACGTCACCACGGTCATCGAGCTCAACTCGAAGCCCAGGTAATGGGTGAGCAACAGGATGCGCAGCACCAGAGAGGTCGACTTACCCGCGCCGGCCCCGGCAATCACCGAACTGGACGGCGTGTCGCTGAAGATCATCTTCCACTGCGCCGCACTGGGCTGGGCGTGTGCCGGCAGCAAACGTGCAACGTCGGCCTTGATGCGTTTTTTGATGTCAGCGGTGAGCGGCAAGCGCCAGTCGTCGAACAGGCTGTCATCAATACCTGGCGCACGGTGTTCATCGGACCGGAAATCGCGGATCAGCAGGACTTGCCGGCCCTCCTCCAAACCGTCCGCCTTGCCTTCGCGATAACCGTATTCCACCCCGGCTTCATGCCCGCTTCGAAAACCGTCGGCTTGACCATGCAACCACGAAAACCGGTGCTGCGCGCGCAAACGCGTGAGGCCATGGCCGAACAGGCGCGCGGCAAGCCGTTTCAGTAGCGGCATTTCAGCCAGGGGGCGCAGTTCAGGGGGCAGATCAGGCTGTGGGTGCGGCACGCGGACTCCTGCGATGAGCTAGGTTTTTACAGTGCGCCATGGTCGCCGGAATTGCCGCTCAGTTCCAGCCAAATGCTTTGATCTCATGCGGTTAGGCGATGAAGTGAAAGTTGATACCTGAGATAAACATCAAATAAACAGATAGGAATCAGGCATTTTTTACGCTTTTTATCGATCATGCACTGACGGACCATAGGGCTATCCACAGGAGACGATCATGCTTGAACTTCGACCCTTCAACACCCTGGGCGGCGCCCACCATGGCTGGCTCGACGCCCATCATCACTTTTCATTTGCCGAATACCATGACCCCGAGCGTATGCACTGGGGCAACCTGCGGGTGTGGAACGACGACATCATTGCGCCGGGCAGCGGCTTCCCGCAGCACGCGCATCGCGACATGGAAATCATCACCTACGTGCGCGAAGGCGCGATCAGTCATGCCGATAACCTGGGCAACAAGGGCCGTACCGAGGCTGGCGACGTACAGGTGATGAGCGCTGGCACCGGGATCGCCCACAGCGAATACAACCTGGAAGCCACGCCGACCAAGATCTTCCAGATCTGGATCATCCCGAATGAGGCCGGCTTGCCGCCTTCCTGGGGCGCCAGGCCGTTTCCACAGGGTGCGCGCGAAGGCTTCGTGACCCTGGCCAGCGGCAAGGCCGGAGACACGCAAAGCCTGCGCATTCGTGCCGATGCACGCCTGGTGGCGGCCAATCTGAAGGCTGGGGAAAGTGCCGAGTACCGGCTGGACAGCGGCCGCCGGGCGTACCTGGTGCCGGCAACGGGGACGATTGAAGTCAACGGCTTGCGTGCGCAGGCTCGAGACGGCGTGGCGGTTGCCGATGAGCAGGTGTTGCGGGTGACGGCGATTGAAGACAGCGAGATTGTGTTGGTTGATCTCGCCTGATCTCAAGCCTTGTTAGCCTCTAATGTGGGAGGGGGCTTGCTCCCGATGGCGGCGGATCAGCATCGAATATATCGACTGACACATCGCTATCGGGGGCAAGCCCCCTCCCACATGGGTGTTGCGTGATTACTGGGAGATTGCTCCGTCTACCAGTACTTGAGCCTCTTCCACCAGCTGCTTGAGGTGATCTTCGCCGATAAAGCTCTCGGCATAGATCTTGTAGATGTCCTCGGTGCCCGATGGACGCGCGGCGAACCAGCCGTTTTCGGTCATCACTTTCAAGCCGCCGATCGCCTGGTTGTTACCCGGCGCATGGCTGAGGATCTTCTGGATGCTTTCGCCGGCCAATTGCGTGGACGTCACCTGCTCCGGCGACAGTTTGCCCAGCAGGGCTTTTTGCGCTGGCGTGGCCTTGGCATCAACGCGGATGGCAAAGGGTTCGCCGAGGGCGTCAGTCAGGCCGCGATAGATCTGACTCGGGTCCTGGCCTTTGCGCGAGGTCATTTCGGCCGCAAGCAAAGCCGGGATCAGGCCGTCCTTGTCGGTGCTCCAGACCGTACCGTCCTTGCGCAGGAATGAAGCCCCGGCGCTTTCTTCGCCACCAAACCCCAGCGAACCATCAAACAAACCGTCAGCAAACCATTTGAAGCCCACCGGCACTTCGTACAAACGACGACCGATGCGCGCGGCGACGCGATCGATCAGGCCACTGCTGACCACGGTTTTGCCCACCGCCGCATCGGCGCGCCAGTCAGGACGGTTCTGGAACAGGTAGTCGATGGACACCGCCAGGTAGTTATTCGGCGCCAACAGCCCGCCGGACGGGGTCACGATGCCGTGACGGTCGTGGTCCGGGTCGCAGGCAAACGCCACATCAAAGCGCTCCTTCAGGCCGATCAGACCTTGCATGGCGTAGCTGGAAGACGGGTCCATACGGATCTGGCCGTCCCAGTCGACGCTCATGAAGCGGAAGGTAGCGTCGACTTCGGTGTTGACCACCTCCAGGTTCAGCCGATAGTGCTCGGCAATCGCCGACCAGTAGCGCACCCCTGCTCCGCCCAGCGGGTCTACGCCCAGGCGCAGGCCGGCGCTGCGGATGGCGTCCATGTCGATCACATTGACCAGGTCGGCCACGTAGCTGTTGAGGTAATCATGCCGGTGCGTGGTATCGGCCTTCAGCGCCTGGGCGTGGGTGATGCGCTTGACTCCGGCGAGCTTGTTGGCCAGCAGCTCGTTGGCCTTGGCTTCGATCCACTTGGTGACGTGGGTGTCGGCCGGGCCACCGTTAGGCGGGTTGTACTTGTAGCCGCCACTTTGCGGCGGGTTGTGGGACGGCGTGATGACGATACCGTCCGCCAGCCCGCTGGTGCGGCCACGGTTGTAGCAGATGATCGCGTGGGAAATTGCCGGCGTTGGTGTGTATTCGTCGCCCTCGGCGAGCATCACGTGTACGCCGTTGGCGGCGAGCACTTCCAGCGCACTGGCGCCGGCTGGCGTCGACAGCGCGTGGGTGTCCAGGCCGACAAACAACGGGCCGTCGATGCCCTGGGCCTGGCGGTACAGGCAGATGGCCTGGCTGATCGCGAGCACATGCCATTCGTTGAAGCTCAGTTCGAACGAGCTGCCACGGTGCCCGGAGGTACCAAAGGCCACGCGCTGGGTGGAGATCGCTGCATCAGGCTGGCCGGTGTAATAGGCCGTGACCAGTCGCGGGATGTCCACCAGCAACTGGGCTGGCGCCGGCTTGCCCGCAAAAGGACTGATAGTCATGCATAAACCTCGAGAAAAATAAGGATTCGGAAAAATGACAGTTTACGGTGACTTGGACTACGGCGCGACGGTATCGATCCCACAACTAATATAGAAATTTCATACGCGTCAAATCTGCGCCTGCTGCAGTGCCTCGGCCAATGTATCCAAGGCGATGTCCAGGTTCGGATGCCCGCTGAACGCATGCCCCAGGCGCATATGCTGGTGATGCAAACCGCTGAGACTGAACAGCTCACCGGGAGCGATCACCACCTGCTGCGTGACCATGCGCTGGAACACATGGCGCATGTCCACAGCCGCCGTCGACTGCAGCCAGAAACTTGCGCCGGCGACGGGCATCCGATAGCTCACCCACCCCTCCAGACGTGCATCCAGGCGCAGGCCCATAGCCTGTGCCTGCTCACGCAGGCGCTGGCGTAACGTCTGCACATGCTGGTCATACCGTCCGCTTTCGTACAAGCGGGCAATGGCGCGCTGACGAATCGACGACAACCGGAATGCACGCAATAAAAACTGACGCTGCAGCTCGCGGCTCAGCTGGCGCGACAGTACAAAACCAAACGGTGCTTCCGGGCCAAGGATCTTCTCGAACGAAGAGAACACTATCAGCCGTTCAGGGTCGACCAGGTGCCGCAGGGACACGGAGGACGGTGCGAAGCTCAGTTCGCCAAAGGTGTCATTCTCCAGCAGCCAGCAGCCGAATCGGTCCAGCAATTGCGCCACCTGCATGCGCTCCTGAACCGACAGCACGCTGCCCGACGGCATGCTCACCACCGATGACAGCACCACCAGGTGCACCGGCTCGTGGCTGAGCAGGTGTTCAAAGGTACTCAGATCGAAGCGGCCGTCGGCGAGCCAGGGCAATTCGATTACCCGCACGCCGGCCCCCTGCAACAGGCGCAAGACCAGATAATCGCAGGGTGATTCGGCCACCACCACGGTGCCCTTGAGGCCCAGGGCGTCAATCAGGATCTCCAGGACGCCACGCACGTCGGCGCCGATATACACCTCATCCGCCTGCCAGCAGCGCGTGGGCGATGAGGTATAACGTGCCGCCAGCGCCGCGCGCAGCTCCCAGACGCCGGAGGGTTGCGAGTGGGTTTGCAGGTGGTGCGGATAGCGGCGGATCAGTTGGCGCTCCAGTGAAAGCAACGCACCATCGAGTGAGCCCAGCAGCGCCGGTTCGTCGCCACTGAGTACCACCATGCCAGGCCGCCGCGCTGCCGCGTAAAGGCGCTCAAGCAAGTCCCCACTCGTGGCCATTGGCGCGTTAGCGGCCACCGGCCAGGCAAAGTAGCCGGACTTGGCCACCGAGTAGATCCGCCCTTCCTTTTCCAATATCGAGTAGGCGTACTGGATCGTCGAGATCGACACCTTCAAGCGGGTCGACAACTGCCGCAGGGACGGCAGCTTTACCGGTTTTTCCAGGCTGACGTCGTTGATCAGGTTGATCATGTAGCGGTACACCGCCTGGTAGGCAAAATCCGCTTGCCGCTCCCCGCGCAGTCTCATGAGCGCCCGCCCGAGTTCGCACGCACAGGCACGCGGCTAACGCCCCGACACTTGCGCAATCTGCGCCTGGGCCCCACGCCGTTTGCGCGCCTGGGTGCAACGACCCGCCTGCTGAGGACGCTTGCGGTACAGGTTTTGTAACAGAGGCAATGGCAGGCCGCTGGTATCAATCAGCCACTGCTGCAGCATATCTGCGGCGGGTTTGCCCTGCAGCGCCTTGTGCAACTCGGGAAGCCCCACCAGCATGCCGGGGTGGCATTGGCGCAGGTAACCCTCAAGGCGCTCGCCATGATGGATGAAGGGCGAGAACAACAGGCAAGTCAACTGGCCCTCGTCCAGGCCGAAGAACTCCTGGGCATAGGTCGTCGACAATACGCGCCCATCGTGGCCGCCCAATGCGTCGATCAAGGTGTCTGGAATGTGTCGATGGCTCATCGCGTCTCTCGCCTGCCGCACAAAAGCCTCGACGCCTTCGCCGTAGGACAGCTCACGCAGGCATTGGGCCTGCAACCCGTGCAGATGCGCCATGAGCAACGGGTTGGGATAGTCAGGATGACTGAAGTGAAAGTCGAACGGGTCCGGTTTGTGGGCCAGGAACTCGGTGAGCAGCGGTGACGAGGCAACGTCAACCTCGTCGAGCAGGTCGGCAACCCCGATATAAGCCAGATGGCGGTGCCCGCCATGCCCCGGGCTCTGGGCCTCCACGTATTGCTCGCCGTAGAGGTCGCGGTAGCAACCGGTACTCCACTCTTCCATGCGCGCGAACAGAATATTGAGCGACGCGGACTGGCGCGGCGGGACAGCGACACCCGCAGCCAGGGCCGAACGCTTCAGCCAGGCCAGGTATTGGCTTTGCTTGCGCGCAGAATCGCCGCTGACCAGAGCATGCACGCCGCCGTTCCACGCGCTCACACGCTGGTAGAAATCCCCCAGGGCCAGGTAAGTGTCAGTGCACAGCGTGGCACGCACATCCCCGGACGTCAGGTGCCCGATCATTAGCCGGTCGCGTTGGTTGACCTCACGGCCGGCGCTGGAAGCGGGCCGCTGATGATTGAAAGGCTGCACCTCCTGATTTTCCACCATCAGCACCTCCACCCGAGGGTCATCGTGAAAAAACAGCGCGCTATAGCCCTCATTCAGCCTGCCCAGTGTGGCCTGGGTCATCCCTGCATGCCGCAGCGTCGCCACGCGCAGGTGAAAGGTCTTTGGCGTACGGCCGGCGATGCTCAACTGTGCCGCGCGCAGCAGCGCCAGGGTATAACTGCTGACTTCGCCGCCGCCGTGGGCGATCAATACTTTATAGTTACCCACATGTTCCATGCCGCCTGCCGCCACCACGATTCGCTGGATCAACAATTGAAGTGCAGTCCGTTCGGCGCGCGTGAAGTGCCCCATCAAACGTTGCAGAACTTGCTGATAAACATAGTTCATGGCTTGTTCGTGAATTGCGCTCATTGTTCTACTACCTGAGTTGAAATATCAGTTTCAAGCAACTCTGTGACGTCGTTGCCTGACCCATTACATCTGTAGGTCTGTCTTGCGCGGCAGGGCATAAGAATGATTAAACATTAGCACCCTGCAACAAAATTACCGGAGCGGACACCTGAGTCGCGGGCCCCCCCATCCCACAGACAGACGCGCTAACCCGCAGTCGCGTGTGCTCAAGTGGCAACTCCTAGGAATGTTCCGACACTATCCTACAGCGCGTTAACTAATTAATTAGCGAAACCTCCGACAAATAATAAATCACCCACTTAATCTGGCTTCTTGCAAGAAGAAGGGATGTTTCGAACGTTTTTTTCGACGGGCAAGGTAACGCCTCGTTAGTTTGCTGATGCAAGACAGTAATGTCGGGCAGCTGATCATTGCTCAATCCTTGAGATGATGGTTAAGCCGCAATTATCGGCACTCAACTAATGATTAATAGATACAGAACCGCGCAGGAAAGCAGTTCAGATGATCTGCGGCGCGAACTTCAGTGACGCCCACACGACAGCGCCGCGCTGGATTTCAGGGCGGCATAAGGGCCAAAGGTATTGTTTGCAGGGCGCAACGCCCTCGGAGTGGCTCAACCCGATCGTGGGTTAAGCCCTGATAAATGGCGCATCTGCTGCATCCGCGCAGACGCTGGAGTATTCATTTGCGAATACTCCTACAGCTCAAACAGCTTCAACCTGCAACGCAACTCGTTCGCGGCACGGGCATTCGTCCATATAGCGGTGGGCTTCGACGAATTGACTGAACGGAAACACCGTGGTTTTCAACGGCACCAGTACCCGGTCGGCAGTCAGTTGGTTGATATCCCGCAAAGCGCGCTGCAACGCAACCTGGTCCTGAATGATGCCCAACTCCGGCTTGCCAGTGAAGTTGCCGATGCAATGCACGAAAAACTGAATATTCTTCTGGAACGCGGCGCAGGCCGGAAAAGGTGTCTGGTTACCGCCTTGCAGGCCATACAACACCAGGCTGCCACGCGGCGCCAGCACGTCACCGAGCAGCGACATCTGCGGCCCGCCCAGGCCGTCGAACACCACATCGACGCCACGGTCACCCGTGATTTTGTTGATTTGCATGAGCAGGTCCTGCTCTTCGGTGACGATGACCTTTTCCGCCCCCAACGACAGCAGGTATTCACGCTCCGCGCTGTCTTTGGTCGCGGCAATCACCCGTACCCCCAAGGCTTTGCCCAACTGCACGAACGAAGGCCCGGCGCAGTGGCTGGCATCGGTCACCAACGCAAATTGCCCAGGCTTGACCCGCGCCAGGTCCATGTAGGCAAAGTAGGCAATCAGCAGCGGCGTGTAGTGCACGCTCGCTTCAATGGGGCTCAAGACATCCGGGTAACGGGTCAGGGCCGAACGGGGCAGAACGATCTGCTCGCCATACACCGGGTAATCGTTAGGGCTTTCGGCAGGAAAACTGGCGACCTTGTCGCCCACCGCCAAGTCGTCCACGCCGTCGCCCAGGGCGACAACCACGCCGGCCATTTCATGGCCAAGGCCAGACGGCAGGCGTGCATGGGACGACGCCAGGTTCTGACGCCACAAAACGTCGTACCAACTGATACCAATCGCGTCGACACGCACCTGCACTTCGCCCGGTGCGGGCTGCGCGGTTGCATGCTCTTCGCATTTGAGCACCTCGGCCGGACCAAACTTGTGAAAACGAATCGTGCGGGACATCGCAAACCTCGTCAAAGTAACCTCTAATGCCATGAACTCTATCTGGGCTTTCCCGGTAAGACCACCGGTCGCCATTAATAGTCGACATGTCTGTCATTGATTCCGCATGTGAGGCATAGACCTCAGCTATCGTAGGAAAACTCAATTATCTTGTGCAGAGTACCAGCCTTTCCCCGTAAGATTCATGCCGGTCATGCTTCTGAACGGAACCTTGGAGGTTCTGGATATGGCCGCTCTCGTCAAGTTCGCTGACTCTTCCAGGACACAAGATGAACCGTAACGACCTGCGTCGTGTCGACCTTAACCTCTTGATCGTATTCGAAACCTTGATGCACGAGCGCAGCGTGACCCGCGCCGCCGAGAAACTGTTTCTCGGCCAGCCGGCCATCAGCGCGGCCTTGTCACGCCTGCGCGGGCTGTTTGACGACCCGCTGTTCGTACGCACCGGGCGCAGCATGGAGCCAACAGCCCGCGCCGTGGAAATCTTCGCCCTGCTCTCCCCGGCCCTGGACTCGATTTCCACCGCCGTCAGCCGCGCCGCCGAATTCGACCCAGCTACCAGCACTGCGGTATTCCGTATCGGCCTGTCCGATGACGTGGAATTCGCCCTGCTGCCGCAATTGCTCAAACGCCTGCGCGCCGAAGCCCCCGGCATCGTGCTGGTGGTGCGTCGCGTCAACTACATCCTGATGCCTGGCTTGCTGGCCTCCGGCGAAATCTCCATCGGCGTCAGCTACACCGCCGACCTGCCGGCCAACGCCAAGCGCAAGGTCCTGCGCCGCAGCCTGCCGAAACTGCTGCGCGCCGACAGCGTACCCGGCCCACTGAGCCTGGACGACTTCTGCGCCCGCCCGCATGCCTTGGTATCGTTTGCCGGTGACCTGAGCGGGTTTATCGACGAAGAGCTGGAAAAGCTCGATCGCAAACGCCACGTCGTGCTGGCTGTGCCCCAGTTCAATGGGCTGGGCACGTTACTGGCGGGCACCGATATCCTCGCCACCGTACCGGATTACGCGGCAGAGGCGCTGACCTCAGCGGGTGGTTTGCGAGCCGAAGACCCGCCGCTGCCGGTGCGTTCGTTTGAGCTGCACATGGCGTGGCGTGGGTCGCAGGATAATGATCCGGGGGAGCGGTGGTTGCGGTCGCGGATTCAGATGTTTTTTGGCGACCCTGAGAGTCTTTAGGTGTCGTTGGGCAGGCAACTGACCGGCGGCGATGGATATCCCTGATAGACGTAAGAGAAACGCCATGCTGAGCGCTGAGTGGCACTTCAGCGAGCAACTGATCGGGCGACAGTTGCAATGTCAGGATCTGTTGCTTCAGCCGTTCGTAGAGACCTTGCTCGCTATTCACGACAACTCCGTCGGTTGCTTCCCAGCTCGCCCCACCCCTTTACAGCCTCGGAATTGCCCCAGTCCCGCGACTGGGGCGATAAGGCCGTCACGCCCTCTGCAGCACTCAGGAGGCGTCGATCCAGATGGTTTTTATCTCGGTGTATTGGTCGTGCGCCCAGATTGATTTGTCCCGCCCACCGAACCCCGACTCCTTGTAACCACCGAAGGGTGTAGACGCATCCCCCTCTCCAAAACAGTTGACGGTCACAATGCCGGCGCGGATGCCGCGTGAGAGCTTCAGCGCATTACGCAGGTTGCCGGTATACGCCGACGCTGCCAAACCATAGGCCGTATCGTTGGCCAGCTTGATGGCTTCATCAAGGGTATTGAAGGTGGTGACACTTAGCACAGGGCCGAAAATTTCCTCTTGGAACAGGCGACTGCTACGCCCTACTCCGTCCAGGATGGTCGGCTCTACGAAGATATTGTCAACAGTATTGCCGCCCGCCAGAACAGTCAGCTTTTCGTCCTTGGCATGCTCGATGTAGGACCGCACTTTCTCAAAATGCGCTTTGCTGACCATTGAACCCAAGCGGTTGTCCGGGTCAAGTGGGTCGCCCATTTTCCAGTCTTTGAGGTGCACCTGAATACGCTCAAGCAACGCTTCCTTGATATCGGTATGAACGAGCAGGCGCGAAGACGCCGAGCAGTTTTCGCCCATGTTCCAAAAGGCACCGTTCACCACATGCTGCGCGACTTGGTCAATATCCTCGGCATCATTCATCACCACCGCTGGGTTTTTGCCGCCACATTCCAGCACGATGCGCTTGAGGTTGGATTCACTGGAGTACTTTAGGAAAATCCGGCCCGTATCGGTCGAGCCGGTAAAGCTGACCATGGCCACGTCACCATGCCGGCCCAACGGTTCACCTGCCTCCTTGCCGCCACCAGGCACCACATTGAACACACCGGCGGGAACACCAGCCTGATACGCCAGCTCAGCGACACGCAGCGCGCTCAGCGAGGTTTCCTTTGCTGGCTTGACCACGATCGAGCAACCTGCGGCCAACGACGGACCGATTTTCCAGGCGAGCATCAGCAGCGGAAAATTCCACGGCAGCACCAGGCCCACTACGCCGATGGGCTCGCGTACCACCATAGTCACAGCGCCCGAACCCACCGGCGCGGTAGCGTCGTAGATTTTGTCGATCAGTTCGGCGTGCCAACGCAGCGTGTGGATTGTCTCTGGTACATCAACGTTCTGGCACTCGCGGATGGGTTTGCCGCTGTCCAGGCTTTCAAGTACCGCCAGTTCGTGCGAGTTGTCTTCCAACAACTGGGCAAAACGCAGCAGCACGCTTTTACGTACAGCAGGTGAAAGACCCTGCCAGCGTGCATCTTCAAACGCTGCCTTGGCAGCCGCCACCGCCACGTCTACGTCCTCGGCATCACAGGCCGAAATCTCGGCCAGTACGTCACCGGTGGCCGGGTTGGTGGTGGTGAACGTACGGCCTGATTTCGCGCTGCGAAACTGGCCGTCAATGAACGCCTGAGTGCGAAACTCAAGCTTGCCGGCCAGTTCGCGGTAGGCTTCTTTACTCAGCAAATCGGCCATTTCAAGCACCTCCCACAATGTGCGCAACGTTTTGTTTAAGCGTTTGGATCACCGCCTTCAGCGCCTGCTTCTCGGATTCTTCCAACGCTTGCAATGGCGCGCGGACACCACCGGCACGCAAGCCAATCAGCTCACTGCCATGTTTGATCGATTGCACAAACTTGCCGCCTTCAAGAAAGTCCATCAACGGCAGCAGGGCCGACATGATGCGACGGCCTTTATCGAAGTCCTTTTCAATCACGCAGGCCTCATACAGCGCAACGTGTTCGCGAGGAATGAAATTGGAGCCGGCGCATACCCAGCTGCGAGCGCCCCAGGCGAAGAACTCCAGGGCTTGATCATCCCAACCGCACGAGATCTGGATCGAAGGATGGGCGCAGGCCAGGCGATGCAGGCGATTCATTTCCCCGGAGCTTTCTTTGATTGCTTCAATGTTCTTGCACTGCGCAATCGCTTCGAAGAACTCATCCCCCATGGCCACCCCCATACGCGCCGGGTAGTTGTAGAGCATGATGGGCAGGCCTGCCGCCTTGTCTACCGCCAGCACATGGGCGGCGATTTCTTTTTGGGTGGGCAAGGCATAAGGCGGCGAACCCACCAGGATCGCATCTGCCTTGATCGCTTTCGCTTGCTCAGCGAAATACACCGAATCCTCGGTTCTGATCCCGCCGGTGCCGACAACCAGCGGCAGACGACCTTGCAGGACACTCTTCGCACGTTCAGCCACCGCCAGACGCTCAGCAGGCGTATGAGCGTAATACTCGCCCGTGGAGCCGCCGATAATGATGCCGTGAACCCTGGACTCGACCAGGTATTCAAGCACTTCATCAAAGGCCGAGTAATCAACTTGACCATCCGAAGAGAGCGGAGTTATCGCGGGGGTAAAAATGCCGTCAAAGTTCATGCTGTTTTCTCCAGTAATTCCAAGGGTTGATCCAGGGGTTGCTAATTCAACGAGGCGGCTTGTTGCAGGTTGAGTGACCGCGTTTCAGGCGCCAGCACCCAAGACAACACCAGCCCCACCAACGAAATGGCGGCGGCGACATACATGGTTTCGGCGATCCCTAACTTGCTCAATGAAATCGGCACCAAGTAAGTGCCCGCGGCGGCGCCGATGCGTGAGAGCGACGTGCCTACGCCGACCGCAAATGCGCGAATTTCTGTGGGAAACAGTTCATTGAGATAAACTCAGCTTTCTCGACCGGCGCGGTACTGCCCCCATTTAAGATTTGCGTTGACACCCAACGAGAGAAACGGCTGCGGCGGGTTACTGTTCGGCCCGGGTGCGTTCAATAGAAAGTCGATCCGTTCATCACGTTGGCCCGCGAGCCACTCGGCAAGCAGTTGCCCTGTCACTGTGCCGCGGGTCACGCCTAGGCCATTGCAACCCAACGCCCCATAAACGTTGGGGGCCAACTCACCAAAGAAACCGTTGTGGTTTCGAGTCATGGCCAATGCACCGCCCCAGGTGTATTCGAAATTGACGTTGGGCAACATGGGAAAGCGTTTATCAAACGAGGCTTTATGACGGCGTATGAATCGCTCGTTATATCGACTGTCGCTGCGGCCGTCGGGATTAAAGCTAAAACTGTTTCTGATCAGTAAGCGGTTATCCGGTGTACGCCTGACGGTGGTCCCAAATGGATCAGCTGGGATCGCGCCCCAATACGGTTTTCCACCGAGTTGTGCCTGCTCTTCTGGCGTCAATTGCCGCGTAATACTGCCGTAGGTATAGATGGGTAGCATCCGGCCCCTGAGGAAACCAAAGCGCATGCCAAATGAGTTGTTCGCGAGGATCAGCTTGTCGGCGGTGATACTTCCATTGGCATGTTTCAGTACGGTTTTCGCACCGTACTCAACTTCGAGAATCGGCGTACGCTCATACAAGGTCACGTTGGCTGGCAGATGGTCAGCGAGCCCCTTGACCAGTGCCGATGGCTGAAGCAGAACGGCACCTGGCGTATATAAAGCTTTGCGGTAGAAGTGCGTACCCAGGTGATGAGGCAGCTCATCTTGCTCAATCATTTGATAAGGCTGATCCAACTTATCCAGCCCACGCCGATAGGCTTCGAGTACCGCGATGCCGCGGTCCTCCACGGCCGCCTGATACTTGCCGCAGGCCTTCATCTGACAGTCGATGCCATATTGATCGACCAAGTCGCGCAGAATGGATTGCCCCGCCAGATTGAGCTTCAGGCTGGTCCTGGCAAGGGTGATGTCGCCGATGTAATCCTCTGCCCCAATATCATGGGGCAGATCGATAGCGAACCCGGCATTCCTGCCGGAGGGCCCGAGACCAACCTCCTGAGCCTCAACCAGCACGATCTCGTCATTCGGAAAACTCAACGCCAGTTGCCGTGCTGCCGACAACCCGGTAAAGCCCGCACCAACAATCACCCAACGGGCAGTACTGTGTCCCTGGTGGGCGGGATTAGGCTTACGCGGGCGGCTTAAATGAAACCAGCCACAGCTATTATCGTCGGCGGGTAACGAGGTAACTTTCATAATAGTAGGCCGTTAAGTTGAATGCATTACCGGGTCCAACACAACACAATGCGCAGGACGAAATAAACTGAGTAACTAACCGACGACACAGCGGCAAAACGCGTTTCAAAAACCTGCCGCAATTGCATAGCGTTCCGAATTGCTAAAGTCGCTGGAATAGTAGTTATCCCGGAACGTCATGGGCGGCAGGCCGAACAAATCCTTGAAGCGCTTATAAAAGTGCGGATAGCTGACAAAACCGGTAGCGAGTGCCACGTCCGTCAACGAGCGATTACTTTGAATAATCAGTTGGCGGGCGCGGGTAAGTCGCAGTTCCAGGTAATAGCGGTTGGGCGCCGCGTTTAAATAGCGCGCAAATCTGCGCTCAAGCTGTCTACGCGAAACCCCCACGTGGCTGGCGATCTCATTGATTTCCATGGGTTCTTCAATGTGGTTTTCCATCAGGGAGACCGCAACGTTCAGAGGGCGAGGTACCGGTTTAACCAGGCTGACAGCACCTAGGGTTACAGTATTGAATTGAGGCTTTTTGGGTTGATGTACACGTTTGATTTCATCCACCAGATCAGCATCGCGCAGTGAGCTGAGGTCCTGCATGATTGCCAGGATCATATCCAGCGCGGATGAAGCACCAGCGCACGTCGCGCGCCGCTGGGTAAAGGTGTATTCGGACTCCCCCGTTTTCACTTGGGGGTAATACTCGTTTATCAACGCACAACTATCGGCATGACAGGCGCAATCCTGGTCATCGAGCAAGCCCGCATCGGCCAGGTAAAACGCAGCATTCCATACACCAGCGACGATGCCCCTTCCCCCTGCCGCCTTTTTCAATGCGCGGCGAATGGTGGGGTTGCTGGACAGCCTTACCCGCTGGCCACCGATAACCACAAGTGCATCGTGATTGATTTTTTCAACGTTCAAACGTTCCGAGGACAACGGTATGCCGATATCACTTTCAACCAGTCCGCCCAAGAGCGAATACGTCGATACTTTGTAGACGGTATTACTGTTGATCAGATTGCCGGTCGCCAGCGCGTCCATCGCTGTTGAGAGTGCGGTTAATGAAAAGTGGTCGAGCAAAATGAATGCCACCCGTACAACTTTTTCATGACCGACCGAGTCGGTAGTTTGCCGAAACCCAATATTCTGGAACTTCAACGAGCTTTGGAAGGTATCCATTATCTTCGCCACCTGATCACTTTATTACGTAAAACAAACGCAGCCGGTCCCGCGTACGGCCAGCTCAATCGAGCTGGCAGCACTTTCCTTGCTGTTTTCTATTGCTTGGCTGCGGCGCGCGCGTCACTCAACCAACCATCGTATTGCGCCTGGTGAGCCTTGATCCATTCGGCCGCATGGCGCTTGATGTCAGCGAGTGATTTCTCACCCTTTTGCATGCGCAGGTTCTGGGCACTTTCGTCGTCCGTGGTGATACTGACTTCCGACAGAAACTTGCGAGCCACCGGGTTCTTCTCGGCAAACTCTTTGTTCATCACAGCGTTAACGGTATCCACCGGGAAACCGAGATTTTTGCCCTGATAAAAGGTGTCTTTACTGTCTTTGCCATCAGGCAACGAGGTGAACGGAACCGGCAGCCATACGACGTCGCGCCCTTCCACCAGCACGCTGGAGATCCATTGCGGCACCCAGGTGAAATACAACACGGGTTTGCCCTGCTGGAACCTGGCGATAGTGTCTGCCATCAGCGCGAAGTAAGAACCCCGGTTGTCCACGACGGTTGGGCTCAGGCCATAGGCTTTCATGTGGTATTCAACCATCACTTCGCAGCCCCAACCGGGGTTGCAGCCTGTCATGTCTGCCTTGCCATCGCCATTGGCGTCGAACAGCTTGGCGATCTCCGGCTTCTTCAAATCCGAGAGATCCTTGATGTTGTATGCGTCGGCCGTTTTCTTGTCGATCATGTAGCCCTGCAGCACGCCCTTCATGACCTGGCCAACTTTCACCATGGTGTCGTCGCCGCCGCCTTTCTTATAAAAGGCAGCGTGCAGGTTCTCCCACTCATGCACGGTGAAATCCGCATCGCCATAGGAGAGCGCCAGGAACATCGCGGGATAATCAACTTCCTTCGGGGCCTTCACGTCATAGCCAAGGTCTTTCAAGCCTGCAATCGCCACCTCACCGCGAAAACGCTCTTCAGCGATAGTCGGGAAAATAGGCGTGATGGAAACACCGTCACCCGGTTTGTTTGCATCAGCGGCGTACGCTGCCGAACATGCAGTTGCACCCAACATGGACGCCATCAGCGTCGCGACGACGGTTTGCTTGAGATTTGCAAGTTTCATATTTCACCGCGCTTGAATTTATAGTAGGTGAGCAGGTGTGCTTAGTTAGTCACTGGGTGTGCTACGTTCTTTTTCTTCTTGAATTTCATCACTAGGCCAACCGGCCCGGTTTCGTACCAACGCTGGCCGGTTGCCAGATCACTGCTGCGCTCACCCATCGCTTGGGTCAAACGATCGAGGAAGACAGCCAGGAGTACCAGGCCGGCACCGCCGACGCTGGCCAGCCCCATGTCCAGGCGGCCGATGCCGCTCAATACCATCAGCCCAAGCCCGCCAACGGATATCATCGAAGCAACGACGACCATCGAAAGTGAAAGCATAAGTGTCTGGTTCAATCCGGCCATCATGGTCGGCGCCGCAAGGGGCAGTTGGACCTTCAACAGCATCTGGGTGGCGGTGCAGCCAAACGCACGTGCGGCTTCGACCTTATCGGCGGGTACCTGGCGAATGCCCAAGTTGGTCAGGCGCACCAAGGGCGCAACCGAGAAAATAATCGTCACGATGACGCCTGGAACGTTACCGATGCCAAACAACATCACCACAGGCACCAGGTAAACGAAAGCGGGCAATGTCTGCATCGCGTCCAACACCGGACGCACGATCACTTCCATTCGGTCGCTGCGGGCACAGAGGATGCCCAGGGGAATACCAATAACCGCACAGAAGAGTAATGAAGTCAGGACCAAAGCGAGAGTCACCATGGCATCGGCCCATACACCGATCAAGCCTAGTCCGGTCAATGTAGCGATACTGAAAATTGCGATTCGTTTACCGCCGATCTGCCAACTGATCAATCCGGCGATAAGAATGAATACTGTGGGGGGCACGGAAAGCAGGCCCCACTGAACACCATCAAGCACTTGGTCAACCGGCCATCGAATCGAGCGAAAGACTTCCCGAAAGTTATGTACCAGATAAGTCAGCGTCGCTTCAACCCAAGCGCCCAATGGAACAGTGAAACTTTGGAACGGGTCTAAATAATTAAAGTCCGACATGATACTTCCTCGCCCTCAGAACTTGAGACTGCTCTGATTATTCAAATTAACTATTATTCAGGCAGCTCAGAAGATGGCCTTGGGAAATCGAGCCCTTATACAGGCCAACTTCATCCACCACCGGCATAGGCGTTGCGGAGGCCGCGACGATATGCAGAATCTCTCTGAGCGAAGCTTCTGCTTTTAGGGGGGTGTGACGACCAGGCTCATAGGTGATGCTGGTGTCCTGTTGAGCGATATCGCCCGCTTTCAGGATTCGACTGGTGTCGAATCCATTAAAGAAATCGCGCACGTATTTATTGATGGGGTTGCACAGTAACTCGCGCGGTGTACCAATTTGCACCACCCGACCGCCTTCCATGATTGCGATGCGGTGGCCGATCCGTACGGCCTCTTCAATGTCGTGGGAAATGAAGATGATGGTGCGGTTCTGCTCGGCCTGAAGCTTAATCAATTCGCCCTGCATCTCGCTACGAATCATCGGGTCGAGGGCCGAAAACGCCTCGTCCATCAACAGGATCGCCGGGTCATTGGCCAGGGCTCGGGCGAGGCCGACGCGCTGTTGCATGCCGCCGGAGAGTTGATGGGGAAAGCTGAACTCCTGACCAGCAAGCCCAACCTGGGCCAGCGCGCCCATGGCGCGGCAGTAGCGTTCTTTCTCGGCGACGCCGCTGATCTCCAAACCAAAGCTGACGTTGTCGATGACGCTCATGTGCGGCATCAGCGCAAAGGATTGAAAGACCATGCCCATGTCTTTCCTGCGCACTTGCAGAAGGTCTTTATCCGCCAGACCGGTGATTTCCTTACCATTCAGAAAGATCGAGCCACTGGTGGGTTCAATCAAGCGGTTGAACAAGCGGACCATGGTTGACTTGCCGGAGCCCGACAGCCCCATGATGACAAAGATCTCGCCGCGGCGGACGGAGAAGTTTGCATCAAAGACGCCAATAGCTTGCCCGGTTTTTTTAAAGACCTCTTCTTTAGAGGCCCCATCAGCCAGCAACTTCATTGCAAGGTCCGGTTGAGTGCCGAATACCTTATAGACATTTTTGACGGAAATGATTTCGTCGGAATTAGTCATACCTTGCCCCTTCGTGTTCAGCACTATTCGCTTTAAGCGATGCGCAAACGATCGAAAATAGTTTTAAACGGCAGCGGGAATGAATAGAGAGTTTCACGACGGGTTTCCTTTTATTATTTTTTGGCCCCTAGGAAAGAGGGATGTTTCAAATTTAGTAGTAACCCACCGTCAATTCCAACTACATTTACAGGGACAATTGGATAACGTCGGGTTATAGATCGTCTCAAGCGGACAGTTTTCTTGCTGCGGCACACAGGAACGACCCGTAATGTCTCAAAAACGACCTGCACACCGTTTTTACCGCCTGGCTTCAGTTACTCTCGCGTCGCTTCGCTGGGGAGCGGCTGCATGAGGAGAACGTAAGGATGTCAAAGCATGTCGACCCTGACAGCATTCTGCTGAAAATGCCGTCGTTGAGGGCCGTGAAAGCGTTTGTAGCGGCTGCCAAGTACGAGAGCTTCACCCTCGGCGCCGAGGCGCTTTGTGTTTCGCAGGCGGCTATCAGCCGGCAGATTCGCGAGCTGGAGGAGTACCTGGGTGCGCAGCTTTTCAACCGCGTAGGGCGTGCTGTCGAACTGACTTCTGCCGGGGCAGTGTTCTTTGATGCCGCGCAGCTGTCATTTGTAAACATCGCCCAGGCAGCCGAGCGAATCCGCAGCAGCCAGTCCTCCAAAAAAATGCTGACCGTCTGCTGCTCTCCCGCCTTTTCCGCCCTATGGCTGTCAGACCACCTGCCCGAATTCATCAGACAAAACCCCGGCATTGAGTTGAACCTGGTCACGACGCAGAACTTCCTGACCATGGAGCCCGGGGTACAGCCGGACGTCTTCATTACCAAAATGGCCCGTGTCCGGGACGACTATAAAAGCTACCCGTTGTGCCATGACGTGATCTATCCCGTGTGCAGCCCGCAATTTTTGGAGCAACACCCGGAAATCTCGACGATCGAAGGCCTGAGAGACTCAGCCCTGCTGAACCTGAGCCCCTACGGACGATCCCAGGTAGCCGAGCACGTTGACTGGGGTGTCTGGTTTGCCTTTCAGTCGATTGACATTGATGATCGCCCGCAAGACAGCCCCCAGATTTTCAATGCCAACGACTACAACTTGCTGATCAGCATGGTGCTGACCCACCAAGGTATCGCCCTGGGTTGGAACCACCTGGTTACCCGGCTGGTAGAGCGTGGGGTGTTGGTGCGGCCGATCCAGCAGCAAGTTCAGCTGCGCAACAGTTCGCACTACTTAAGCTGTCGAGAAAACGCCGAGAACGAAGATGAGCTGCGCCGGTTTCGTGAGTGGCTCCTGGCCAAGTTCCCCCGCTGACGCCGCATGCCTTAGAAGCAGAGTCGTCATTTTTGTTATCGATTGCCCTACGAAAATGTTGCTGGAACGGTGAGCCCTCGCTGGATCATGGTGCAGCGACACCATAATGATTTCGTAAGGAATGCCCGGGATGTCACTGTTCGAATTTTGTCGCGATTTCGATCTCCAACAAGCACCCGCCCACACGCAAGCGATACTCAGAAACAGCCTGTTGGATATCGTCGGTGTGATGGCCGGTGCGGCATCCAATGACACCAGCGAGATAATGCGCAGCTATGCACGCCTCCACTACCCCGGTGGTGTGTACACCAGTCGGCTGATGTTCGATGGCCAGCGCGTCAGTATGCTTGGAGCCGCCTGGGCTGGCGGATTTTCCGCAGACAGCCTGGACGCTCACGAAGGGCACTTCAAATCCAAAGGGCACGCCGGCGCAACGGTGGTTCCGGCGTTGCTGGCCCTGGCCGACGCATTGCACCACAACGGCCAGGAGATCAGCGGGCACGAACTTCTTTCGGTGCTGTGCATTGGCTATGAAACGGCGCTACGCGCTGGCACTGCATTGATGGCAACCTCACCCACCTACCACGCTTCTGGTGGTTTTTCCGCCATGGGGGTGGTGTGTGCTGGCGCACGATTGCTTGAGTTCGATGAGCCGACCTTTCGGCACGCATTGGGCATTGCCGAGTATTTCAGCGCACGCTGCCCAATGATGCGTGTGGTGCTGGCACCGACCATGTTGCGCGATGCACATGGAGCAGGCGCTTACGTTGGCTTGAATGCACTGTTGATGGCGCAGGCAGGCATGACCGGTGCCCCCGCGGAGATCGTGGAAGACCCAAGTGTCGCGCCGCACTGGGCGGATATAGGAAACCGCTGGGAAATCGATAGCCAGTACTTCAAACCATGGCCCGTATGCCGATGGGCACAACCCGCCTTGACGGCAATGCTTGAATTACAGCGCCAGCATCCCGAAGTGAGCGCGAGCACCCTTGAAACAATTCGCGTGGAAACGTTCTTCGAATCGATGTGCCTGCAGGGCCATACCCCACGTAACGCAGATGAAGCCCAATACGCGTTGGCGTTTCCGCTGGCAGCGCTGATTGTGCGAGGCAAGCTGGGGCCTGATGAAATCACGGGGGGCTCAATCACCGCCCCCGATATTCTCTCGCTGAGTTCACGCATCGAGATTGTCGAAGCGGCGGATATTTCCGCGCGTTTCCCGGATGAAATTCTTTCCAGACTTACCCTTACCTTGAAAGACGGTACGATCATCGTCAGCCCTGTGACAGCGGCAAAAGGTGATCCGCACACCGCGATGACGGCCGCTGAGCTGGATGGAAAATTCGACCTGTTCAGTAGCCATCTTGGAGTTGAACGAAGCCTTGCGGTGAAGCACGCGATTCATTCATTGGGTCAGGCGTACTCAGCCATTACGACGCTGGAGCCTATATTTTCAAGCGTTACGCATTCCGAGGAAGCGGCTGATCGATAACCTGGAATTATTGATTGCCCCTACGAAATGTCGTTTGCGGGCGTCGCGACGGCCCCCTAGGCTGTCATCTATCTAAAAAGGCCGTGAAGTTATTGCACCGCCATTAAGCAGGCAACCGATGCCGAACTTTTAGAGCACTATAAAAGTCACCGTTAAAGGTGAGCGCTCACGTTATTTATCCTGGGAGGATAAGATGGATAATAAAGAAACCGTGTTTGACCTGATTGCCCAACGTAAACCATGGCACTCACTCCCGGGAAAGCTCTATAGCAGCGAAGGCGTCTATCGCCAGGACCTTGAGCAAATTTGGCACAAAGACTGGATCTTCGCCGGACACACGTTTGAACTGGAAAAGCCCGGTCAGTACTTCACGCTGCAAGTGGGTGACTACCCGGTGGCCGTGGTACGCGGCAAGGACGGCCAGGTGCGAGCATTTCACAATGCTTGCCGCCACCGTGGCGCCAAGATTTGTGAAGCCGACCATGGCAAAGTCGCCAAAATGGTGTGCCCTTACCACAAGTGGACCTACGAGCTGGACGGCAACCTGCTATTCGCCGGGAACATGGGGCAGGATTTCGACAAATCCGAATACAACCTCAAAAGCGTTCACTGCGAAATCGTGAACACCTTTATTTATGTGTGTGTCGCGAGCAAAGCACCGGATTTCGAACACTTCCGTACCGCCGTGACCCCCTTTGTCGCCCCGCATAACCTCGATGACTGCAAAGTGGCCTTTGAGTCCAATATCGTCGAGAAAGGCAATTGGAAACTGGTCTTCGAAAATAACCGTGAGTGCTACCACTGCGACGGATCTCACCCCGAGCTGCTGCAATCGTTCGTGGACAACCTTTCCGTGGGCGGCACCAGCGGCGACGACGACCCCGAGCTTTCCGCTTACTGGAACAAATGCGAAAAAGCCGGCTTGCCGAGCCGCTTGGTGATGGACATCAAAGGCCAGTTCCGCATGACCCGCATCCCATTGTCCAAGGGCGCGGTGAGCTACACCATGGACGGCAAGCCCGCGGTGACCAGCCGCCTGGATACCACCGGCGAAGCGGATATCGGCGCACTGCTGTACTTCAACTATCCGTCGACGTGGAACCACTTCCTGGGGGACCACGCTCTGAGCTTCCGCGTGCTCCCCATCAGCGCGACGGAAACCTTGGTGACCACCAAGTGGTTGGTGCTCAAAACTGCCGTAGAAGGCGTGGACTACGACATTGATCGGCTGACAAAGGTATGGATCGCGACCAACGATCAGGACCGCACTCTGGTAGAAGGCACGCAGCGTGGTGTGACTTCACCCTCTTATGAGCCAGGCCCGTATTCCGAGACCGCAGAGACCGGTGTCTGCCAATTCGATGATTGGTATTGCGCCACCATGATGGAAAGGATCAAGGGGCCTATCCCCTTGAAGTCTGTCGGATAAGAACGATGCCTGATGGGTAAGCCTTTCAATACAGTCGTGCATTGAAAGGCTTACGCCTTGGCAACTTGCCCCTTCCTCCTTCCAGGCCTCAGCGCAGTCGCTGCCAGGCCTTTCTTCGTGTGCCTGTTTGGGTGATTCAAATGACTACGTCATCGTTAGCGATCAACGCCAATTACGGCGAACGCACGTCAACCCGTATTGCTTTCCTGATCGCAGGGCTTGTCATGTCGGCATGGGCGCCCTTAGTGCCGCTTGCCAAGGCGCGCACGGGGTTGGACGAAAGCGGGTTGGGGCTTTTGCTGCTGGGCCTGGGCGTGGGGTCGATTGTTGCCATGCCGTTTGCCGGGCACCTCACCGCACGTTACGGCTGCCGCCCAGTCATTGTGTGTTCCACTGCGACTTTATGTGTATTGCTTGTACTGTTGAGCAGCCTCAGTTGGCTGCCGGGCCTGGCATTGGCCGTAGTGCTGTTTGGCGCGGCTATGGGCATGCTGGATTGCGCGATGAACATTCAGTCCATCATTGTGGAAAAAAACAGTGGCGAGGCACTTCAGTCGGGGTTCCATGGCCTGTACAGCGTCGGAGGCATTCTGGGTGCCGGCGCGTTGACTGCATTGTTGAGCATGGGATTAGAACCGGTGTTTTCAGTGCTGTGCGTCGTCATCGTGGTAATGGGGTGCCTGTATAAAGCGATTCCAAGTTTATTGACCTATGGAACCGAAAAAGACGGCCCGATCTTTGCAATCCCAAAAGGCATTGTCTTTTTACTGGGCGCGCTGTGCTTCATCGTTTTTTTAACCGAAGGCGCAGTACTGGACTGGGGTGCTGTCTTTCTCGTATCCAGCCGAAACATGGAGCCCACCTTGGCCGGCTTGGGTTATGCCAGTTTTGCGGCGGCGATGACCCTGGGACGGCTGACAGGGGATGCCCTCGTACGCAGATTCGGCGGCGTGCTCGTGGTGGCTTATGGCGCAATGATTGCTGCCACCGGCATGCTCGTATCGCTTGGATTCGAGGGCTGGCCCGCCTCGTTACTGGGATATGCATTGCTCGGCGCAGGATGCTCGAACATTGTTCCCGTGCTGTTTACCGCCACCGGAAAACAGGACCGCATGCCCCAAAGAGTCGCCATACCGGCGGTTATCTCCATGGGCTATGCAGGAATTTTGATAGGCCCGGCGGTGATCGGTTTCGTTGCCCATATGAGCAGTCTTTCATTTGCGTTAGGGGGCCTGGTGTTTCTTCTACTATTTGTGAGCGCTGCCGCGCATTGTCTGCGCGTGTGATCCATCATCAACCAACTGAACGTTGAAGTAGAAATACTCCGATAGCCCCTGTCTTGCGTCCCCCACAGACAGCCGGAATGTATAACACCTGGTTACCAATGTAGGAAAAAGACGAAGGATAAGTCGTCTATTTGGTCTTTACAGTGCACCAACTGGCGAATAAGAATGAACACTCACTCACGCCACCACCCTGATTCATTCAACCTGAAAAATAATTTTCCGGAGAATACAGTATGGCCAGCGAAAATAACGCCACGAGAACTTCCGACGCCTATTGTGCGACATCGGTCAATCGCGCCCTGAACTTCAATCGCGACTACTTTCGCCTCAGGGATTACTATGAGACATGGTCTACTGATTACGACAACGATGTGTCAGAAGAGAACTATTGTGGCCCACTCGTGATCAGCGACCTGCTGACATCGCTGCTTGGCAACGCAGACACAAACAACAAACAACCTCGTAGCGCTTTGCGCATCATGGATGCCTGTTGCGGGACCGGATTGGTGGGGAAAGAACTGACCCAGCGAGGTTTTAGCAACATAGAAGGATGCGACCTATCACCGGCGATGACACAGTTGGCGCGTCAGACTCAGGCGTATGGGGCGCTCTACGGCGGCGTGGATCTGACCGAACACAACACGTTGATTGCGGACAACAGGTATGACGTAACCTTGTGCTGCGGTGCGTTCATCGAAGGCCACCTGCCCATAGAAGCCATTCACGAACTTATTCGCATGACCTCCCCCGGCGGACTTTTATTGTTTAGCACGCGCTGCACGTTTTATACAGCAGAAAACTTCGCGGACCTGTTGGACAGTTTAGTCGCGGCCAAAAAACTATCCTCTCTACCGTCACTTATGAACGCTCCTTATTTAGATGAGGTACATGCTCACTACCTGGCATTTAGAACTGCCCGATAAGGAGACTGCAGCATGGAAGCCTTAAATCGCATTTCACTTGAAATGCTTGAGTCTATTGATACGCCGCGCGAAGTACGCCGTCTACGTGAAACCTGTATTAAGGACGGTTTTTTTTATTTAACCGATCACGGTATAAGTCCGTCGTTTATCGATCAGGCATTTACTGCGGCGCGACAATTCTTCGAACTGCCGCTGGAGATCAAGAATCAGTTCTCCCAAGACCACCAAAAGGTCAGCCCCAAAACTTGTCGGGGTTATGTACATACCTTTGGCGAAACGTTGCACGCGCCTACGGGCCCCGATTGTAAACAGCACTTCGACATGGGAAGGGAGGCCGCCCTGTGTGAAAAACCCTTCACCGGTCCGAACCTGCTCCCAGACGAGCAAACCGCTCCCGCGTTTGCCAAGGCAATGTTGGCCCTGCAGGATCAAGTCATGCACCGCGTGGTGCCTGGATTATTACACGGGCTGGCGCTTGCACTGGGGTTGAACAAGCTATTTTTCGAGCCCTTCTTTTCTGATCCGGTGCTGATCCAGCGCGCCCTGTACTACCCACCCCAGCGCAGTGGCGCGGGCAAACACACGGACAACGGCATATTCACCTTGCTTTTCCAAGAGGCCGGTGATGCCTGCGCGCTACGCGCTTTTTCCCGAGGACGTTGGATCGACGTACCGCCTCGGGGACACGAAGTGGTGATCAACCTGGGGGACATGCTGATGAAGTGGAGTAACGGCCTGTTTACCAGTACACCGCACCAAGTCATTCACCGTGCGGACAACGCCCGTGTATCGCTGCCGTTTTTTGTGTACCCGAATGTGGACGCCAGGTTCAACCCTCTGGGCAGCGACCAGGTCTTGTCGTGCCAGCAAGTCATGCTTGAAAACTTCAACTCAATCTGGGTAACCGGCCAGGGTGCCGGCAGGGCCCGCGAACTCGCTTGATTACACCCTCAAGAGGAATCGATATGCAAGCTGCCAAGCCGAAAGTCGGCTTTATCGGTACCGGTAATATGGGCCGTCCATTGATAGAGCGCCTGCTGAACGCGGGGTACGAGGTCCAGGTGCATGATATCGACCCCGCACGTGCGGGCCCGGTGATCGAGTTGGGCGCCGTGTGGAAAGACACGCCTGCGCTGTGCGCCTACACATGCCAGATCGTGGTGACCTGCCTGCCGCTACCGCACCATGTACTGGAAAACATGACCGGCGAGCACGGAGCCCTGGCGGGCATGGCGGAAGGTACGGTGTGGATCGACACATCCACCACCGATTACCACAACACCCGTCATATCGCTGAATTAGCCTGGCAAAAAAATATATTCAGCCTGGAAGCGCCCGTCAGCAACCTGTCACATATGGGCGTGGATTTCGCCAACGTGTGCTTCTACATCGGCGGGGATGAGCGCGGCTATCGATTGAGCCAGACGACGCTCGACACCATGGGCCGCAAGTCTTTCTACGTTGGAGAGATCGGCGCCGGCCAATCGGTCAAGTTGCTCACCAACCTGCTGTTCTACACCGCCACCGTGGTATGGGCCGAGTTACTGGTCATGGCCAGGGCCCACGATATTCCGCTGCACTGGCTCTGGGACTACGTGAAAGTCTCGCGGGGAAACTGCTTTGTCAGCAACCAGTTGACCCCGTTCATATTCGACGCTAGCTACGATCATTCCTGTACGTTGGAGATCACCGTCAAGGACACGAGTCTCACTGAGGCACTGGCCGATGAACTGGGGGTGGCAATGCCGCTGGGACGCATCGTCGCCCAGCGCTATCACCAGGCGGGAACGCTGTTCGACAGCCAGGACAATCATGTAAAAGTGGTGGCCTTGAGTGAGCGGGAAAACGATCTATCCCTCACCCTGCCCGATTTTCATGCACCTTCGCCCTATGGCGCCAACCGCGACTATTGCCACAGCGGCGAAGTGATTGAGGACCCCATGGGCCGTATTACACCAGCCCTCACACCGATGTTTCATTCAGGCCTGGTATTCACCGATAACAGCAAGATCAAGCTGGCCTCGCACCTAGTGGAGTTCTTGGCCTGCATCAACAAGGTCATCCTCGACGAGGCCTGGCAAATCGGCCGCGCAATAGGTCTTGCGGACGCGCTGATCGAGCAGGTGGTGAACTGGAGTTGCGGCCCCAGTTGGGTTGCCGAACACCTGGATAGCTATGAACCGTGCCTGGACAGTATCGCAGCGGTTGGCGAGCTCCAGCAGGCGCTGCGACTGCCCGTCATCGAGCAAATTTTTCTCCAGTCGATTCTGGGCTTTCCCTCCCCTGCCCGCGCAGTCGGGCCGGCATTGCGACAGGGAGCGGTCGCACCATGAAAATTACTTCTATCAAGGTCTATCAACTGGATATACCGCTCAAGAATAAATACAGCCTCAGCGGCGGACGACTGCACTATGACTCACTCGACTCCACCATCGTCCTGGTCTTCACGGACAGCGGCTTGGTGGGCGTCGGCGAGAGTTGCCCATGGGGCGCCACTTACTTGCCGGCTTACGCTAAAGGCGTGCGGGCCGGCATCGAGGAATTAGCGCCGCACCTGCTGGGTGAAAATCCACTGCACCTGGATCAAATCAATGCACGCATGGACGTGATGCTACCGGGTCACCCCTATGTGAAAGCTGCAATCGACCTGGCATGCTGGGACATCCTCGGCAAACACTGCCAGCTGCCGGTATATGCATTGCTTGGTGGACGGTTCCAGGCGTCGATCGCCTTGCAAAGCAGCATCCCCACCGATGATACAGAGCAGATGGCGACCCACTTGGCCCTCGCCCGCAGCGAAGGTTATCGCACCCACTCCTGCAAGGTCGGCATCGGGGTGGAGGAGGATGTAGCTCAAATCCGGCGCCTGCTCGATCAGCGCCTGCCCGGGGAGGTCATCACTTTCGATGTCAATCGTGCCTGGACGGTTTCGGAGGCCGTCGCTGTGATGAACAGCGTGGAAGACCCCACAGTGTGCTTTGAACAGCCCTGCGAATCCTTGGAGCAATGTCGAGCGGTGCGGGAACTGACACGCAACCCGATCATTCTGGATGAGTCCATTGTGACCCTTGGCGACCTGGTACAAGGCCAGCGCCAGAACATCGCCCAACTGATCGGGTTAAAGATTGGCCGCGTCGGAGGCCTGACCAAAGCCCGACAGCTTCGGGACTTCTGCATCTACCACGGCATCCGGATGAATATTGAAGACGTTGGCGGCACCCAGGTCAGTGACAGCGCCGTGATGCATCTAGCGGCCTCGACCCCTGGCCGCCTGCATCGTGCCAGCTGGAATTGCTGCCGACACCATGAGATGCGTGTGGCCGAGGTGGATTTTGAAATCAGCCAAGGCCGTGCCTACCTGCGTGACCGCCCAGGCCTGGGGCTGACGCTTGACTCCCGGCAGTTCGAGCACCCCGTCGCCCAATACGGATAAATTTCACTGTCCTTCCAACTGATCCATGGAGGTTCCATGACCAGCGCCCCTGCTCCGCTGCACCTGGCTCGCGGGTTCGACATCGACCCTTTTGCGTCTTTTACCTTGCCCAACGAACATTACATCGACAGCCAGCTGTTCGACCGGGAAATGGAAGCGGTGTTTGCGCGTACCTGGCAATACGTCTGCCACGTCTCCGCGCTTCCCAATGCGGGTGACTACCGAGTGCGTGACCTCGGTCGGCGAAGTGCCCTGGTGGTCCGGGACAAGGACGGTACGCTGCAGGCCTTTCATAATGTTTGCCAGCATCGCGCGCATCGATTGGTCGAGGGCAGCGGCCATGTGCCTGGGTTATTGACCTGCCCGTATCATGCCTGGGCCTACAACACCCGTGGACAGTTGATCAGCGCGCGTAAATCCGAGCATCTCAAGGACTTCAGCACGGATCAGGTTCAACTCAAGCCGGTACGCCTGGAGGTGTTCTGCGGTTTCATCTTCATCAACTTCGACTGGAATGCGCAGCCCATGCAGGCCCTGCTACCCGGCCTCGAGTCATCAATCCGAACCTTCTCGCCAGCCCCGGAAAAGCTGTTCCACGCCTACTCCAAGGAATACAGCGTGCAGTCCAACTGGAAGGTCTCTGTGGAAAATTACTCAGAGTGTTACCACTGCCCGATGTGCCATCCCACTCTCTCGACAGCGACCCTTGACCTGAAAAGTTATCACCTGGCGATCCACGAGCATTATCACGCCCATATCAGCAGCGACAGTGGCGCCAACCAGGGCTATACGATGAAGCAAGGCTCGGCCCGATCGCGCGAATTTGGCGCCTGGTACCTGTGGCCGAACTTTTGCCTGGAGGTCTATCCAGGAGGGTACATGAATGTGTTGCATCATCTGCCGGTCAGCGTGGACAAGACCCTGCAGGTGGTTGAATGGTTTTGCACGGCAGCAACGCCCTCCCGGGAAGAGCAGGAGGTCATCGACTTCGTCGCCGTGATCCGTGAAGAAGATATCCCCCTGTGCGCCAGTGTGCAGCGCGGCCTGAACAGCGACGGCTACCAGCAAGGTCGCTTTATCGTTGACCCGGCACTTGGGGCCAACAGCGAGCATGCCGTGCACGATATTCAGAAAAAAACGCTCGCCGCGCTGGGACTGCTGCACACGGACCACCAGTCGTCAGTCTGCGAACGATGAACTTAACCATTCCAGCACCTGGCGAGCCGACAGGTTCAGGGTTTCATTACGCCATCTGTACACGCTCAGGGCCTCAGGGAGGTGTATGGATTCGGAAAAAGGCCTTACCAGATCACCACTGGCGAGCATCTTTTCACTGGTTCGACGCCACCCAAGGGCAAAACCCAGGCCTTCGACACACGCCTGCATCATGACCGGATAACTGTCATAGAACTTGCCCTTGAGTTCTCCGGGCCTGATATGAAACTCCCCCAGCCAGTCGCTCCAGGTGCTCCAGTACTGAGGCGTAGCGACGTGATGCAGCAAAGGCAGATCCACCAAGGTTCGCAAGGTCAGAGGGTGATCGCCCAACGAGGTCAGGTAGCCGGGACTGCACACCGGAAACACGTCATCACTCAAGGTCAACAGCCGGGTGTGATCACCGGATGGGCGACCCGAGGTTTGGATGGCTATATCGAATTTTTCCGCGGTTTCGGTAATAGGTTGGATGGATGCATTAAGGCGAACTTCCAGGTCAGGGTACTTCCTGTGCAAATGCGTGATATTTGGCATCAACCAGTAAAAGGCTTCGCACAATTGAACCTCTAGGACGATTTCACTGTTATCTCGCCCTGACTTCAAGTCTTCGGCGCGTGAAGCAATGCCCAAGAACGCTGTGCGCACCGCGTCGCGAAACTCTGCGCCCGCCTCGGTTAGAAATACGGCGCGATTTCTACGCGTAAATAACGCGACGCCAAGGAATTCTTCCAGGGATCGTATCTGTTTACTGATTGCAGCCTGGGTGAGATGCAACTCATCCGAGGCTTTGGAAAAACTTTCCAGACGCGCCGCGGCTTCAAAGGGAACCAGGCTGGAAAGTGGGGGCAGTGAGCGTTTGAAGTTATCCATAATTTTCATTCCTCCTGCGTAACCATAAGTCACTTTAAATGCAATACGAGCTCAACCAAAATCCTCCAGGTCGATCACATCAGGACCCGTCATGTCTGCAACCACAACCGTTACCGCCGCTGAAAACCGACAAAGCATACTCATCGTCGTAGGTTCGGTGTTCCTGTTGTCAGTTTCAGATGCTCTTATCAAGGCCACCAGCGCCGAGACATCGATGTGGCAGCTCTACGTGATTCGTTCGGTACTGGCCATTGGCATGCTCGTCGCCTTGCTGATGTACCGCCGCGGCACAACGCAGCAAAGGCCGCTTTCCCCTTTGTGGATAGGTGCAAGAAGCCTGCTGCTTGCCCTGATGTGGATTGCCTTTTACAGCGCACTGCCCTTCATCAGCCTGACCATAGCCGCATTGGCAATCTATACGACACCTTTGTTTATCGCTTTGTTCTCGGCAGTCACCCTGGACGAGCATGTCACACCGCGCAAATGGGTGGCCATTCTGGTGGGGTTCGCCGGGGTGCTGGTCACACTCGCACCGAGTCAGGCTGACTTCAACCTATGGACACTGCTGCCCGTGCTCGCTGCGATTTTATATGCCCTCGCAGCGGTCGTGACCAAGGGCAAGTGCGCCAATGAGGCGCCCATGCACCTGGCCCTGGCGCTGAATATCGTCCTGTTGTTGATGGGAATGGTCGGCAGCATTGTCGTCGCACAGACTGGCCCTCACCTGCCGGCCAACGAGGGCCTGCGATTTCTGGTGGGCGACTGGTCGCCCATGGCGATCGGCGACTGGGGCGTGATGGTGGTGCTGGCGATTCTGATGGTACTGGTCAGTACCGGCATCGCCCGGGCCTATCAAATCGGCGAGACCTCGATCATCGGCGCATTCGATTACACCTACCTGATTTTCGCGATTGCCTGGGGGGCATTGCTGTTCAATGAAGTGCTCAATGGCCGGACCGCGGCCGGTCTGGCCCTTATCCTGATTTCAGGCTTCATCCTGCTGAACAAGCCCACTGCTACGCGCTGAACGCTTCACATGCACAGGCCTTAACAAGGAGCTGTTTATGCTGACGTCATTTGATTCCTTGCCCAATGTGATTCTGTGGGCGGTTTCCCGCAGCCGCTCTACCGCTTTCGAGCGGGCCGTGATGCAGCATCCGGGCGTCAGGGTGTTGCACGAAAGGCTCTCCGAACCCTTTCTGGCCAAGCACTTTCCCGAAAAACATGCACTGATTGAACACACCCGCCGCACCAATAACGGACCGCCCGGCATTACCGGTTACGCCGAGGCGATGGCGTTGCTCGGCGAACGTCCAGCACCACCGCACCGCTTGCAATTCTCCAAGGAGATCGCTTACTTCGTCGACTTCGACTCGATCGATAGCACGTGGCTGGCGCAATTCAGGCATGTGTTCTTGGTCCGCCAGCCGCGGGATGTGATGCGTTCGCTGTATCGCGTCAGCCAGAGCGGTGGCACCACCTATTTCGATGCGGATGAATCCGGCTTCGATGAGCTGGCTCGTATCCATGAGCGGGTGCTCGAACAGTGTGATGCCAGTCAGGTGCTGTACCTGGACAGTGATGAGGACCTGATGGGTGATACGCGAGGCACGCTGGCGCGCTTTTGTGATTTCGCCGGTATCGACTTTTCGCCTCGCCTGTTGAGCTGGGCACCGGAAAAGGTCGAACAGTGGCAATTTTTCCAAGGCTGGCATGACGATGCCGAGCGCTCGTGCGGTTTCGCCCAAGTCGCGCACCCCGAAATCACGTTTCCGGATGCCGTCGAATCCACGGCACGGGACAAGCAACACCTCTACAGGTTTTTCCATCTGGCAGCTGCCTGGCAGCGCGTGCCCCCCACGAAGGATCACCTTGCCTGCCTTCATGAACCGGCGCAGGCACATCTGCGCGTGTTGTTGCTGGCATCGACGAGGCAGCAGCTTCTGCGTGCGTTGCAATGGGCAGCGCAATTGCCTGGCGACTATGCCGTTTGGCTATGGAGCAGCCCCACAGCCTGCCATTTCGACGCAATCATCCGCGAGATCGAGCAGTTGCAGGACCTGCCTCTGGTGACGCTGACGACCTCTGAAGACCCGGTGCCGCTCGAGTTCGTAGGCCGTCTGAGTCATCGCCAGCTGTGCCTGATCTGCCCCGACAGCCCATACGCACGCCACACCGGGGTCAAGCTGATCATTGTCGATCGAGATAACCCGGCAATGAATGAAGTCAGCCCACAGATTTCTCAGTACCAGCGGGCGGCAGCTCAACACAGTCGCGAGCGGCAGATCACGACCCAGCGTCTCAACGCCCCGGCCGATGCAACAACGCCCTCCTGGCACACGCATCTGCGTCAGTTGCTGCGCGATGCCCCAGACAGCACGGTCGCCGCCAGCCCCCAACGAAGCCTGAGCGCCCGCGATCTGAATGACCAGGCCCGCAAGCTGGCTGAGCGACTTTTGCACAGTTGCCCCCACGGCGGCTGGGTGGCTATCCGCCTGGACAAAGACCTGCGCACGCTGGTGACCATGACCGCCTGCAGCCTGCTGCGCTGGCCCTACCTGGACATCCCGCAATGGTACGGCCCCGACGCCACTGCGAACGTCCTGGCGAAACTCGATCCAGTGGTCGTGGTGGGCGATACACTGACTCTCCAGTCCCTGGCAGGCCGTTATCGCACGCTGCTGCTGGACCGCCTGCCGGAGCGCTGCGACGCTGCGCCAGAGGTTCGACCGCAGCCATTCGGTGATGTGGCCTATGGCTTGCTGACCTCTGGTACGACGGGTATGGCAAAGGTCGTCACAATTGGCGAACACGCTCGCCTCGATTCACTCGCCTTCTGGCGTCAGCATTTGCGTCCCGGGGATCGCATCGGCCTCAATGCGTGGATGACCGGCTATGTCTACTACCCCATCTTCAGCGGCGCGGTGGCCTGCCTGATTCCGGACGCCATGGTGCTGGATCCCCACGCTCTCACAGGTTTTATCCAAAGCAGTCGTCTCTCTCAATTGATGATCACCCCCAGTCTCGTGGCCGGCCTGCTGCAAAACGAACAGGCATTCCAGCAGGCGTTTGCCAGTGTGCATACTCTGTGGCTGAGCGGCGAGCCGCTACCCGACGCGATTCGCGAACAACTCACGCGTTGGCTGCCCCACTGTAAGGTGCTCGATCTGTATGGCTCGAACGAAGCCGGGGACGTGGCCCTGGTCGGCCCGCAAGGCCGCTTGCACTTCGCCCCCGGCACCGAAGCCTTCGTGCTGGACTCGACACTTGAATGCGTTCGCCTGGGCAGCTCTGGCGAACTCTACGTGCACACCCAGGGACTCACGCTGGGTTATCTGAAGGACGATACGGCCGACCAGGCGGCCTTCGTATCCAATCCGCTGGCGCCAACCCACCCGGACCTGGCCCGGCGGCTGCTGCGCACCGGTGATAGGGTGCAACTCACCGAAAGCGGAAATATCCACCTGCTGGGCCGCAGCAGCACGCATCTGAAATTGCGCGGGTTCAAGGTATTCTGCACCGATGTGGAACGCATCCTGATTGCTCATCCCGAAGTACGCACGGCCTTGGTCACCACGCGCGGCGACGGGCTTGACCTGCAACTGGTGGCCTTTATCGCCCCAGCGGATGCCGAACACCCGCCCCATGCCAGCACGCTGCGGCAATGGGCGAGTCAACACTTGCCGGCCTTCAGCGTTCCGGTGGCCTACTTCCTGACCCCATCGATCCCGGCCGGTGCCAGTCAGAAGCGCCTGGGTTCGCACATACTGCTGCAACTGCCACTGGTCCCTCTGCCAGATGACGAACCGCCGCTCACGCCCCTGCAATCCCGGGTTGCTGCCTTATGGGGCGACTGCCTGAACCTTCAGGGTGTGACCCTGGGCCCCGACAGTGACTTCCTCGACATGGGTGGCAGCCTGTTGCTGTTGGAATTGATAAACCTGATCAACCGGACTTTCCGTTTCGATCTCTCCGTTGCCGACATCACCCGCGACGCTACCCTGGCGGGCATTACGCAGCTGATCGCGCTTGAGCTTCAAGGCGAGCCCGTCAAGGAGGCCCCCTTCTCTGTCGAAGCCGAAACCGAGCTTTACCTGGCCAGGCTGCAAGCGCCTGTTACGCATATGCCTCAACGCGAGGCACGGCGCACGATACTGGTTACAGGGGCCACGGGGTACCTGGGGCGAATGATCGTGCGCCACCTGCAACAGGCCGTGGGCGTGGAACGCATTCTATGCCTGGTGCGGGCCGAAAACCCGGCTCACGCACAGCAGAGGGTTGCGGATCTTGGGTCAGTGGAGGCTGTAGTTGCGGACTTGGGCCAACCCCGGCTAGGCCTGTCACCCGAGGATTACCGTCGATTGTCTTCGGAGGTCGACTGCATCATTCATTGTGGTGCCGAGGTCAACTGGCTCAAGCGTTATGAACGCCTGGCCGAGACTAACGTAGGCGGCGTTCTGGAAGTGCTGCATCTGGCTGCCCTTGGCGGTGCCGGCGTTGTCATCGCCTCGACCTTGCCCGAAACGGTTCCGACCACCGGCTACAACCGAGCCAAGCTGGTTGCCGAAAGCGTAGCGATAAGGTTCCGTGAACAGACCGGCATAGATCTGCACATCCTGAGATGCGGGGACATCAGCGCTCCCCTTGAGGCCAATGCCTGCGACCGCATCAACCCCGACGACTATGTCGGACTGATGATTCGTAGCTGTGTTGCTCTCAAGGCCTGGCCGGCGCAAAGCGACTGGTCGCTGAATCTCACGCCGGTGGATCATGTCGCACGGATCTTCGTGCACTGTGCCCTCGGCGGATCGATGACGCAATCGACGTCAATCCATCACCTTTACAACCCAGAAAACACCCGCTGGGAACAGATCTGCAGTTGGATCCAGACGCTCTTGGGGGCGGACCGGTTCACGGCACTCCCCCTCGCTCAATGGCGCGTCAGACTCGAAGCCCAGGCACCTGGCAACGCCGTGCTACAGCGCACGTTGCTGATCCTTCCAATGATCATCGAAGACTTCAAACACTTCAGCCACCCGGCCCCGTTGCAAGTCGCGCAGCTGGAATGCCCGGTGATCGATGCCGAATGGACGCAGCAGTACCTCACCGCACTCAACCTGGACACAGGAGAGATCCCATGACACAGACTACCACCGGATGGGCGGCCCATAGCCCAGGCTCGCCATTGGAGCCCTTTACGTACCCCCGCCTGGACCCGGGTCCCAATGAAGTCGAGATCCGGGTCACCCATTGCGGCGCCTGCACGAGCGACCTGCATTTGATCGAAGGAAACTGGGGCGAAGCCTCCCAATACCCGCAAGTGTGTGGTCATGAGGTGGTCGGAAAAGTAGTCCGCAGCGGGTCCTCGGTAACGGGGCTCGCCGCGGGGCAACGTGTCGGCGTCGGCTGGTACAAGGGGGCATGCCTTGCGTGCGAGTGGTGCCTGAAGGGTGAAGAGCAGCATTGTCCAAAGGTAGTGCCTACGTGCAGCAATGGGCAGCGAGGTGGCTTCGCGGACTTTTTGACCTGTGACGCAAAGTTCGTATTCGCCATTCCCGATGCCCTGCCCTCAGCCATGGCGGCGCCGTTGTTTTGCGCGGGACAGACGGTGTTTACCGCACTGCTGCGTGGCACCCGTCCGGACATGCGGGTCGGCGTGCTGGGGATCGGCGGGTTGGGTCACCTGGCCATCCAGTTCGCCGCCAAGTTCGGGTGCACCGTGACCGCGCTGTCGAGCTCTGAGGACAAGAAATCCCAAGCCATGGAATTGGGTGCCAGCCACTTCTGCACCCTGGACCCGCACACGCTGAAAGCCCAGGAAAACACCCTGGATTTCCTGTTGGTGACGGCCTCCAACGATCAGGACTGGGCGAGCGCCATCGCCTTGCTGCGGCCGCGCGGCACGCTGTGCTTTGCAGGTATGCCCAACCCGGTCACCTTGGACATCGCAGCCATGACGTACAAAACCCTGACGGTTTCCACTGCCAATGTTGGCGGGCGTCACGACATGCTGCAAATGTTGGCGTTTGCCAGCGAGCATCACGTCTGGCCCCTGGTCGAAACATTTCCGGCGACAGGAATCAATCAGGCCTTGGATGCACTGCGCAACAATCAGGTGCGTTATCGCGCCGTCGTTGAGTTCTGACCCACACAAATTCCACGGAGATACCTCATGTCTTCTTCGCTGGCACTACCGCCAACCCTCCCAGTGCACTCGGACCTGGTCCCGCACCCCTTCGAGATAGGGCGTCAGGAACATTCCGATCTGAAGGGCCACCGTTCGCTCCTGTTGTGGTTCACCGGCATGTCCGGCGCGGGCAAGTCGTGCATCGCCAACCGGGTCCAGGCCAACCTGCACGAGCACCAGCTGCACACGTGCCTGCTGGACGGTGACCGGCTTCGTCAGGGCCTGACCGCCGACCTGGGCTTTGTCGATGACGATCGCAAGGAAAACATCAGGCGTACCGCCGAGGTGGGCAAACTGATGGTGGATGCGGGCGTGATCACCTTGGTGTGCCTGATCTCACCGTTCGAACAAGAGCGTCGCATGGCCAGAGCTCTCTTCGCCCCCGACGATTTCATCGAGATATTCATTGATGCGCCGCTGGCAGTCCTGGAGCGACGCGACCCCAAAGGGCTGTACGCCAAGGCGCGTAGGGGCCTGATCAAGAATTTCACCGGTATCGACTCTCCCTATGAACGGCCCCTATCCCCCGACATCTTGATCGATAGTGCAACGACCTCTGTCGAGCAGGCCGCGCGCACCATCGAAGCATTCCTGCACAACCGTCGGTGCTGGAACTAACCGTTACATTCATATGGGGCAACCATTATGAAGACGCTCGTTATCGTCGGTGCTGGCTTCAGCGGTGTGGTCACTGCGGCACAGATCCTGCGTAGCGCAGGCACCAAACTGCGCATAATACTGGTCAATCGTACGCGGGCCATGGCACGAGGGCTGGCCTACGGCACCAGCAGCCCCCTCCACCTATTGAACGCCAACGTGGGGAAAATGAGTGCGCTGGATGATGAACCAGAAGATTTTTTGAGGTTCTGCAGAAGCCGGCACCTCAACGTTGAGTCTACTTCGTACGTCACTCGCAACCTTTATGGCGACTACTTGAACGATGTGCTCGACAGCGCTGAACGCTTAAACCCTGGTGCGCAGTTGTCACGGATTGTCGCGGAGGTCATACAGGTGCAACCCTGCGGTGACGGCGCCCGGCTCAAGCTGTCGGATGGATGTACCCTCGAGGCGGATCATGTGATCCTCGCCTTTGGCAACTTCCCTCCCGCCGACTGCTGCAATTTGAACAAGACCCTACGTCCGCAGACCTACGCGCATGATCCCTGGAGTCCTCCTCTATGTCTGGCGTCCGATCCAGACGCCGCAGTGCTGTTGATCGGCTCCGGCTTGACAGCGGTCGACATGGCACTGCAACTGTTTCAAAAAGGCCATCGCGGCCCAATCCATTTACTCTCTCGGCGCGGGCTCTTGCCCCTTGGACACTCAACGGAGGTTATTGCCCCCCTTTGCGCCCCTGTGCACCTGGGGCGCGGCTCACCTCGACAGCTGATGGCGACACTGCGCAAGCGGGTCAAGGAACATCAGCGCCGAGGAGGCGATTGGCGAGCCGTGATCGACAGCTTGCGTCCGTGGGTACAAAAACTCTGGTGCGCGATGGATACCACGCAGCAGCGACAATTTCTACGGCATGTCCAACCTTGGTGGGACGTCCATCGTCATCGTTTGGCGCCTGCCACTTTCGAACACTTTCGAGATCATCTGGAAAGTGGACAACTGGCCATTCATGCCGGCAGGTTGACCAATGTGGCGCTGCTGGGCAAAGGCTTGATTGTGGGCTTTAAACGGCGCAGCGACCAGGCAACTGTATCGCTCAGGGTCAGCAACATCATCAATTGCACCGGGCCCAACCTTGACATCCAGCGAGTCGATACCTCCCTGGTCAACAACTTGCTGGAGCAAGGGCTTCTCAGCGCTGCCCCTTGTGGCTTCGGGATACTTGTGGACGACCAATTGCGCGTGTTGGATCAGCAGCATCAGCCGATCCCTTGGCTTAGCTACGTGGGGCCCATGCTCAAGGCGCAGTATTGGGAAGCCACCGCCGTCCCTGAGCTTCGGCGCTTTTCGTTCAAGTTAGCCACGCGCATGACCACCCTGCTGACAGATGCACCGGCTGGCGGTGGGCAGAATTCCAGGTTGCGTGTGACGCCTCAAGGCGAGCCAGGTGTTGCCGCTGACCTGAAACGCACTCCGCATGCTGCTGGGTGAACAAAAGTCCAAAAAACCTTTATTAACATAAAGTTATGGCTAAATTTAGTTCGGCCCCGTCCGTCCAGTTCCACTGGATTCCAGAGCCCATGGGGGCAAAATTTTCCTTCTCTGGGCAGGCTGGCACAGCGCGTAATCGATTTTCCCGCTGTTCATCACTGATTCAGCGAAGCATCAAGGGGGATATCCAGGGTAAACGTTGCGCCTTGTCCGGCGCCGTCGCTGTGTACAGTCAAGCGGCCACCCATTTCCTGCGCAGCCAGTGCACAGCTGTGCAGGCCGAAGCCGTGGCCCTCTTTGCGTGTGGTGAAGCCATGCGAAAAGATCCGCGCCAGGTGCTCTGGCGTAATCCCGCTGCCGTTGTCGGTCACCGAAATACGCAGCCCTGATGAGTCAACGAGGGCGGCATCGAGCGTGACGCATGGGCTGCGATCGGCCACGCCTTCCAACGCATGCTTGGCATTGCTGATCAGGTTCACCAGAATCAGCAGCACACGGTGACGGTCCAGCGTGAGTAGAGGCACATCGGCAATTTCCTTGACCACCGTCACCCCCTGGCGCTCCAGCGAGCCGGCACTCATGCGCAAGGCATCATCGATTAACGCGGTGACCGACACTGTCTCCACGACACTGACAGCAACGGCATAGGACTGCTGGGCAGCGACAATGGTTTTGATGTGGTCAATGCCTTTGGTGAGTTGCCCGAGCTCTTCGACAATGCCTTTTTGCTCTGCCGTCACCACCTGCGCCAGCTTGAGCAGGTAGTCGGGCAGCATCTTGCCTTTGGGGTCCTGGGTAAGAAAATCGCTCAGGTCGTTGACGTGTTCGTTCATCAATTGAGCGACCTTGCCCAGGCCATGGACTTTGGATGCGCGCAACTGATTGCTGACCAGGTCTGCCGAGACGTTCACGCTGTTGAGGACGTTGCCGACGTTGTGCAGCACAGCCGTGGCGATTTCGGCCATGCCCGCCTGGCGCGATTTGGCATGCAGTTCGCTTTGCACCTGGCTCATGCGCAGCGCCGCGCGAACGCGAGCCTTGAGCTCCAACGGCGAGAAGGGTTTGGCGATGTAGTCATCGGCGCCACTTTCCAGCCCTGAAACGCAGGCGTCACCGCCGCCGCGGGCGGTCACCAGGATTACGGGCAAATGGGCAAAACCGGTGCTGGCCTTGATTCTGGCGGTCAGGCCGAAGCCGTCGAGCAGCGGCATCATCACATCCGAAACGACGACATCGATCGGTCGACGCTGCAGGAGCGCCCAGGCCTGCTCTCCATCCGTAGCGGTGGCGACACTGTAGTCGTCGTGCAAAAGCTCGGTGAGATAGCTGAGCATTTCCGGGCTGTCATCTACCACCAGCACTCTGGACCGCGAGGCGTGTTCCGGGTGCTGCTCCTCGCCTGCGTCTGGCGTTGGAGCGCCCTGGTGGCCGTCGTCAAAACGCAGGTGGCGCTGCTCGGTTGAGCTTGTTGTGCTCAGTGACGGCTGCTCGTACAGAGGGCCGCCTTCGGTCGCTACCCTGTCTTGCTCAGCCCCCAGTGGAAGTCGAACAAAGAAACACGAGCCCCGTCCGGGCTCGCTGTTGACGCCGACTTCGCCGCCCATCAATTCGACCAGGTCCTTGACCAGGGCCAGGCCGATGCCTGTGCCGCTGTAGTGGCGCGTGGCGGAATTATCGATCTGGGAAAAGCGCTGGAACAGCAGCGGCAGTTTGTCGGGCGCGATGCCAATCCCCGAGTCGTGCACCGCCAGTTCAAATCGCTCGCCATCGATCGGCGTCACTGCCAGGTGCACCGTGCCGCCAGCAGGCGTGAACTTGATGGCATTGCTAACCAGGTTGAGCAGGATCTTCTCGAAGTGTCGAGGGTCCAGGAACACGCTGCCGAGCGCGGGGTCAATGCTGCAGGTCAAGGTGCAACCCTTGCCCTCGGCCACCATGGCGGCATCCTCGGCCAGCACCCCCACCGCTTTGTTCAAATCAACCGACGTTGGACACACCTCAAACTTGCCCGCTTCAGCCTTGGAGAAATCGAGGATATCGTTCACCCGGTTCATCAGGCGCAGCGCATTGCGTTGGGCGCGCTCGATCTGCACGCGCCAATCCACGGGCGGGGTGGCCGCCGCCGAGAGCTGCTCCAAGGGCGCGAGAATAAGGGTCAGGGGGGTGCGCAATTCGTGGCTGACCGTGGCCACGAAATCGCTCTTCGCCTGGTTGGCCGTCTCGGCCTGGTTGCGCGCCTGGATAAGTTCGACGGCTTGCGCTTCCAGCACTTCGGTCTGTTGGTGCAGCGTATCGGTGCGTTCGGCGACCATTCTCTCCAAAGAGGCCTGGACTTGCTGTCGCTCGGTTTCGGCCTCGGCCTCCAGCACCCGGATGCGCAGGGCATTCTCCTGGAACACCCGAACGGCGCGGGTCATGATGCCAATCTCATCGCCGCGTCCGACGCTGGCGATCTCGGCATGCAGGTCGCCGGCCGCAAGCCGACGCATGACCGAGGCCAGAGCCACGATGGGCTGCGCGACAAATCGCGAGGTGCTCCAGGCAATAGCGCCGGCCAGCAGGATGGCGACGGTAACCGCAATGATCGTCGCAAGCATGCCGCGGTCATTGTGGACCAGGGCGTCGGAGCGCGCTTGACCCGCGAAGCGCGCAACCAACAGGCCGGCGCTGCGGGCCTCGTTGCGAACCTGGTCGCGCGCGTCGCTCAAGGCGTTGCTCGCCTGATGGAACCTGGCGAATGCCGCCCGGTAGCCGGCAATCTGCTCGTTGACAGTCAGCGGCGTAGCCGTGCCTTGCAGCCCCACGGAGGAAGGAAGCACCCGAGAGAGACGGAGTAGCTCGTCCAGGAGGGTGCCGACGGCGCCGGCGATCTCGGCCGACGGTGACAGACGAAACGACAGGGTTTGCGCTTCCAGGGTCGCCACACGCTCGGCGAAACGCTTGGATAACGCCGCTGCATTGTGCAGCAAACCGGTGGCTGCCTGAATGTCGCTGGCGTCATGGGCAACGTCCCCTTCCACATCACTCAACAGCGCCTCGAGGCGCCCGGCCACATCCCCCACGGCGGAGAGATGCCGCAAAACTTCCTCTGCGCGCAGCCTGGGTGCCTCTCCAAGACGCTCTATCGCCACACTGGCAGCCGCGAGCGCCGCGGCCAACTGGTCGAGGACCTCGCTCTCCTGCGACGTCCCCATCACCTCGCGCAACTGTTCGACCAGGGGCTGGAGTGCCGCGCAGGCATTACGCACCGCAGTGGCGGCGACCCCGTCACCGGTCACCAGCATCCTGGCCACGTTGGCGGTGATGAGCCGTTCGCCGTTGCGCAGGACATCGAGGATGCGGTGGGCACTTTCGATGTTGCTCACCCGCGCCTGGTGCTCAACGGCGCGAGCGTCGACCGCCTTCAACCCATCGGCGATGCCCTGTTCGACGAGAGTCGTCGCCTCTCGCATCCGGCCGTAATGGGCGGTCATGTTCTCCGTTTCGCCATCCATGGTCAGGCTCGCCGCGCGCAAGGCGGCGATCGCGGCGGCGAGCCGCTCCAGACTGCCCTTGAGCGATTCCGCCTCGGCCACCGGAATGGCGGTGAGGCCAGCGATAGCCGTCGCCACCCTGCCCTCGGCCTGGGACAAACTTTCCTGATCGCGGGTGGCAATGAAGTTTTCCACCCGCCCGGTGGCCGCGTTGACCGACGCCAGGATTTCTGCGGAATGACTGGCCGAGTCCACCGCGCGTACCATGCCTCGCAGGCCGTAGAGGTTCACCAGAGACACCGTCAACATCAGGAACACCAGGGCGGCGACCGCCAAGCCAATTTTGACGGCAATGGGCCGATCGCTGACGGGTTTGAATATCAACATGGCGCCCCGCAGCCGCGCCCCCCGCCCGCCACTACTTCGCAACTTCCGGCAAAGGCGCCGACGGCGCCGTATGGTTGGCGGCCGCGTCGATCATCGCCGCGACGGAAGCCTGGCTGTAGAGCGGATTGGCGGCGCCGCCCACCGGCATGCTGGCGAGCCAGGCGTCGAGGTCTTTCGCATCGATACGCACCAGCGGTACTTCGACGAACTTCGGCACCTGCTTGCCCGCCAGCACCTGCTGGGCCACCCAGAACCCCACCTGGGAGACGCTTGGAGAAGCGGAAACGGAGACGGTTTCGTAGCCGTTGGCATCGCGCTCCTGTTGCCACAGGGTGAGTTCGTCCTGACGATTCCCCATCACGATGATCGGCAAAGGACGCCCCGCCGCCTTGAACGCCATGGCCGCGCCATAACCGTCGCCTCCCTGGGTAGCAACGGCATCAATGCTAGGTAGCGATGGCAACGCCAGCGCCACTTCCTTGCGTGCGACAGACTCCGTCCAGTTGCCGTACACGGTCTTGGCGAACCTCAGGCCCGGATAGTCACTGGCGGCCTTGCGAATGCCGTCGCTGATATTTTTATCGGTGGCATCGCCGGCAATGCCGCGGATTTCCAGCAGTGTCCCTTTACCCTTGAGGCGCTCGGCAATGTAATCCACTTCCACGCGGCCCATGGCGGACCAGTTGTAGTCCACCGTATAGACACAGGGTTCGGTGACCAGGCTGGCCATGACCACCACCACGATGCCGGCGTTGCAGGCATCGCGGATCACCCCGTTGAGGGCCGTGTCGGACGCGGCCAGGATGACGATGGCGTTGACGCCGTTGACGATCATCTCCTGAATATGGGCCGCTTGTTCCGAGGCCGAGTTATTGGCGCTGACCACCGGAGCCTCACCGATCAAACCCTCTTTTTGCGCCTGGAGCGCAATCTCCCGCCAGTTGCGCACCATCACCTTGCGAAAATCACTGCCCGCATAGGAGTTGCTGAAGGCAATGCCATAGCTTGCGGTAGGGCCGCTGGCGATACCACCGTCGGCGGCCTGGACCGGATTGGCGGCAATCATCATTAGCCCACCCAGGTAGCCGGCGAACCGCCACATGATTGTGTGGATCGGTTGAGCCTTCATGTCGTCCTCCATCGCGCCCGGGATTGACCCACAGTCATCCCTCTACATCTGCCGACAGCCTGTCGATGAAGCCATTTCAGCGGGTCGGACTGCTCGTTCGGCCAGTGCAACAATAGAACCGGGTATGAAGAACCAGACATGTACAGACTCCTTTCCTTGGCGGACGGCAACTGAAGCCAGTACATGGCCTGAGGTGGGGATGAGCATAGTCTCAACAGACCTGCTGCGCGCGAAATCGAGCTGACTGCCCCCATGGACTGGACGAGCGCTCGGGAACCTAGCGATACCCCCGCGCCTGAACATCGAACAACTCGGCATAGCGCCCACCCGCCGCCATCAGCTGGTGATGGCTGCCCTCCTCCAGGATTCGCCCGCCGTCCAGCACGATGATGTGGTCGGCATTGCGCACGCTGGAGAATCGATGGGAAATCAGCAACGTCATGCGGCCCTTGGCGTGTTCGCGAAAGTGCTCGAACACCGCCGCCTCGGCGCCGGCGTCCAGCGCGGCAGTGGGCTCGTCAAGAATCAGCAGGTCCGCCTCCTGGCGCATATACGCGCGTGACAAGGCGACTTTCTGCCATTGCCCACCCGACAACTCCTGGCCGCCAAGCCAGCGCCCTAACTGTGTGCCGTAGGTTTTGCTCAGGCGCTCGATGAATTCGGCGGCCACCCCCTGGGTTGCGGCAGTGCGCCAGCGCGCCTCGTCGTTCAGCGCATCGACGTCACCCACTCCAAGGTTCTCGCCGACGGTCATCTGGTAGCGGATGTAATCCTGAAAAATCACCCCAGTGCGCTGGCGCAGTGTCTGTTCATCCCAGTCTTGCAAGTCGCTGCCATCCAGCAGAATGCGCCCCTCGTGCGGGGTGTAAAGGCGCGTGAGCAGTTTGATCAGGCTGGTTTTGCCCGAGCCATTCTCGCCCACCAGGGCCAGGCTTTGCCCCGGCGCCAAGTGCAGGTTGATGTCAGTCAATGCCGGCCGCTCAGCGCCCGGGTAACTGAACCCCACGTGCTCGCAGCGCAGACCGTCGCCGGGACGCGCGCCCTGGGTAAGCCGGCCACTGGGCACGACCACAGGGGTTAGCAGATACTCATAAAGGTCCGACAGAAACAGACTGTCGTCATACAGGCCGGCAATCGCGCTGAGGCTGGCGGTGATCGCGCTTTGCCCCTGCTTGAACAGCACGATGTACATGGTCATCTGTCCCAGGCTGGTCTGGCCGCGCACGGTGTCCAGCACCACCCAGGCGTAAGCCACATAAAACGCCGCGGTGCCCAGCAGGCCCAGGGCAAAGCCCCAGGCATCCCGGCGCACCGTCAGCTGGCGGTCTTCGGTGTACAAACGCCGGGCGTTGTCGCGGTAGCGCTTGAGGAACAGCGGCGCCAGGCCGAACAGCTTGACCTCTTTGGCATGGGTCTCGTGGGACAGCAGCGATTCCAGGTAATTCTGCTGACGGGTCTCGGGTGCGCGCCGGTGGAACAGGCGAAACGCATTGCCCGAGAAATGCGTCTCGGCGAAGAACACCGGTAAGGCGCCGACCACCAGAATCACCAGTGCCCACGGCGAAAAGTGCACTAACAGCACGGCAAAGCTGATCAGCGAGATCAGGTTCTGCACCAGCCCCAGGCCCTTGGTGACCAGGCTCAGCGGCCGTGTCGACGCGCCCTGGCGCACGCGCACCAGCTTGTCGTGGAACTCGGCGTCTTCAAATTGCAGGAGTGAGAGGGTCTGGGCTTTCTCCAGAATCATCAGGTTGACCTTCACCCCCAACTGCACCCGCAGCAACGATTGCTGCATCGACAACGCGCGCTGGGCGGCGGCCAGCAGCGCCAACACGCCCGCCTCGGCCAGCACGTATTGCATCACTGGCCACACGGGCGCCTGGCTGCCGGCTGCGTGAATCTGCATCGCGTGCACCACGCCATCGACAATACGCTGGCCGATCCAGGCCGCCAGCGCAGGCAACAGACCGGCAACGATGGTTGCCAGCAGCAGGCCTATGAATAAGGGCCGCGACGTCCCCCACACCAGCTTCAGTGCCCTGCGCGCCTGGATGGAAAACGCGCCCAATCGATTGAACAGCACCATCAATAGTATGGACTCCGTGTGGGGGCTGGGGTGAGACGGGTGGATTATGACAGGCGATGACGTTGCGCACATCCAAGGGCCAGATAATAAAAATAGATGATTTTATTAAGACGAAAGATAACATTATCTAATAATTAGCTTATTCCAAAAAAGACTTTCCCCGCCGTTTTTTATAGAGATATCTTCACCTCACAGACCGACCCCATGCCTGGCGGAGGACGTACTCCTGACATGGATCTCTCTCGATATGCCAGATATTTCTCTCCCCGCCCCGCTGAAAAAATTCCGCCTGTCGCTGTTAACCAGCTCGCTGCTGCTGGCGGCGGTGCCCGTCTGCGCCGAGGACGCCAAGCTCGGCACGGTAACCGTGATTTCCACCGGTTTGCGCGGCCAGGAGCGCACCGTGGCCGACAGCCCGGCACCCATTGATGTGATCAACAACGAGCAGTTGCTCAAGACCGGCCGCGCCGAGTTGTCCGAGGCGATTGCCAAGCTGCTGCCCTCCTTTAACTTCGGCACCAATATCGCTGGCTACAACTCGGTGACCCGCCCGCTGAGCAACCGCAGCCTCGGCCCGGCCTACACCCTGGTGCTGGTCAACGGCAAACGGCGCCACAACGGCGCCACCGGCCAGCGCGGCTCGATCGACAACAGCGGCGCGAATGCCGTGGACATCGACCTGATCCCGGTCAGCTCGGTCGACCATATCGAAGTACTCAAGGACAGCGCTGCGGCCCAGTACGGCTCGGATGCGGTGGCTGGGGTGATCAACATCATCCTCAAGTCCGCCAACAACGGCGGGCACCTGGAGACCAGCTATGGCCAGTTGTATTCCGGCCAGGGCGAAACCATCAAGGTCGCCGGCGACCAGGGTTTCAAGCTCGGCGATGGCGGCTTCTTCCACCTCTCGGCCGATGCGCGCAAACGCGGCGAAGCCTCTTGGAACGACAAGGCCGACAGCAGCGTACGTGCCTTCAACGATCCGGCCAGGGAAGCGGCCTGGGACCGGGTGGCAATCAAGAACGGCGACCCCGACCTAAAGGCCTTCAACCTGGCCTACAACGCCGAGCTGGTGCTGGAAGACCTGACCCTTTATTCGTTCTCCACCTACGGCGAGCGCGACGCCGAAGCGGCCAACTATTTGCGTCTGCCCACCGGCCGCGCGGCGGTGCCCGAGGTGTTCCCCGACGGCTACTACCCGCTGAACAACATCAAGGACCGCGACTACCAGTTGCTGTTTGGCGGCAAGGGCCAAGTGGCTGAGTGGAACTGGGACCTGAGCACCACCTACGGGCGCAACAATGTGCACCACTCCAGCGACCTGAATATCAACCCGTCGCTGGGCACCGCCTCGCCGACCCAATTCGACAACCTGGCGACCTTCCGCTTCGAGCAATGGGTCAACAACCTCGACTTCACCCGCCGTTACGACAGCCTGTTCAACCTCACGTCGCCGGTGCAGGTGTCGGCCGGCCTGGAGCATCGCTGGGAGCATTTCAGCACCTTCGCCGGCGACCCCGAGGCCTACATCACCGGCACCTACCCGGCGGCATCGGGCGCACAGGCGGCGGTGACCATTCGCCCCGAAGATGAGGTCAGCCTGATCCGCAACAACTACGCCGGCTACCTGGACCTGGGCTTTGACCTCACCGAGCGCTGGTTCCTCGATGTGGCCGGGCGGGTCGAACATTACGACGATGACTCGGGTAACACCTTCGGCCTCAAGGTGAACTCGCGCTTCGAGCTGACCGACAGCGTGGCGGTGCGCGGCACCGTCGGCACTGGTTTCCGTGCGCCGTCGCTGACCCAGATCGGCTACACCGTGGCGGACAACCGCGTGGCCACCGACGTCAACGGCAACGTGGTTCCGGCAGTCACCCGCCTGACCCCATCGGGCAGCAACCTGGCCAAGGCGCTGGGTGGCGACGACCTGAAACCGGAGAAGTCGCGCAACCTCGGCCTGGGCCTCACCTGGCAACCCGCGCCGCGCACCAGCATCACCGCCGACGCCTACCTGATCGATATCGACGACCGCATCGCCCTGACCAGCAATATCTATGACCAGGGCAATGGCGCAGTCAACGCGATCCTCGCCGCCCAAGGGGTGCCCACCGGCACCTGGGTCAACTATTACACCAACGCCTTCGACACCCGCACCCGTGGCCTGGATGTGGTGGCCGACCACACCACGCCGCTGGATGCCTGGGGCGACGTGCGCTGGAGCCTCGGGTTCAACTGGAACAAGACCACCATCGAAGGCGCCCGTGACACCCCGGCCGCACTGAACGGTTCCGGCGTGACCCTGGTGGGCCGCGACCGCGAGGGTGACCTCACGCAGGCATCGCCCAAGACCAAGTGGATCCTCGGCGCGAACTGGAAGGTCGAGGACCTCGCGGTCAACCTGCAAACCGCCCGCTACGGCGCGGTCAAGACCCTGGCGGTCAACCCCACCGGGGATCGCAGCTTCGGCGCCAAATGGATCACAGACCTCGACGTCAGCTACACCTTCGTCGACAGCATCACCGTCAGCATCGGCGGCACCAACATCTTCGACGTGCGCCCCGACCGGCACGCCGTCTACAGCAACCTGGGCCTGGCGCCTTACGGCAACCCGCCGTTCTATCCGGGCGGCGGCTACTGGTACACAAAGCTGGCCTACGACTTCTGATTCACATCGCCAAACGAGGGCACCCCATTGAACACCTCCAACTTGATGAGCCGTCTGCTGGCCCCCTGCGCCCTGGCGATCAGCCTGGCCGCCTGCTCACCTTCGGGTGACCAGGCGCAAGCGAACAAAACCCTGAATATTGCATTTTTTGGCGACAACACCACCCTGGTCAGCCTCGACCCGTTCCAGGTCTACTGGCTGGAACACCGCGTGCTGCTGCGCAATGTCGCCGAGTCGCTCACCGACCAGGACCCGGCCACCGGCAAGATCATCCCCTGGCTGGCCAAGAGCTGGGAGATCAGTGACGACGCGCTGACCTACACCTTTCACCTGCGCGACAACGTGACGTTCAGCAACGGCGAGCGCTTCGACGCAAAAGCGGTGAAAACCGCGTTCGACAGCGACAAGGCCCTGGCCACCGAGCTGCCCGCGACCTTCGGCGCCACCTACCTGGCCGGTTATGACCACGCCGAAGTGGTCGACGACTTCACCGTCAAGCTGGTACTGGCCAAACCCAACGCGGGCTTTTTACAAGCCACCTCGACCACCAACCTGGCAATTCTCGCGCCCGCGTCCTATGCACTCACGGTCAAGGAGCGCTCGCTGGGCAAGATCATCGGCACCGGGCCATTTGTGCTGGCCAGCTATACCCCGGAAGTCGGCGCGCACCTGACCAAACGCAAGGGTTACGCGTGGCCCTCGGCGAATATGAAGAACCCGGGTGAGGCACATCTGGACGCAGTCGACATCAGCTACATCCCCGAAGAAAGCGTGCGCAACGGCCTGTTCCTGCAGGGCAAGGCCGACATCCTGTGGCCACGCAACCCGTTTTCGGAAGTCGACCTGAAGCTGTTCCAGTCCAAGGGCGCGACCATCCAGAGCCGCTCGCTGCCGGGCCCGGCGCTGAACCTGTACCCCAACACGCGTGGCGAACGCATTCTCGCCGATCAACAAGTGCGCCTGGCCGTGCAGAAGTCCATCGACCGCAAGAGCTACGCCAACACCGTGTATAACGCCGAGTTCCCGGTGGTGGACGGCATCTTCGACGTGACCACGCCTTACTTCAAAAGCCAGGGCAGCAAGCTCGGCTACGACCCGGCAGCTGCCGAGAAACTGTTGGATCAAGCCGGCTGGGCCAAGGGCGCGGACGGTTACCGCAGCAAAAACGGCAAGCGCCTGAGCCTGAGCTACAACATCAGCCCGGCCGAAACCGCGGGTGACGTACTGATCCAGGACCAACTGCGCAAGGTCGGCATCGAGTTGAAACTCAGCGTGGTGACCCGCGCCGAATGGGTGGCCAACAACTCCGCCGGCAACTACGACCTGACCATCAACTACATGACCCGCGCCGACCCGATCATCCTGCAAACCATCCTCGACCCGCGCAGCGCCAACAGCTCCACCGTGGCCACTAACACCTACGAACCGGCCACCCTGGAAAAAGCCAAGGGCTTGTTCGATGCCGGCATTACAGCCACCCAAGGCGCACAACGCGCCGCCGCCTATGGCGACCTGCAGGACCTGCTGATCGACGAAAGCTCGGCATTCCCGGTGTACGAGCGCGTGTGGCAGGCCGCAACGTCGCCCAAGGTGAAGAACTTTCGCTGGACCGCCGAGGGCTTCGCGCTGCTGGGTGATATCGAGATCGGCACGCCATGAGCCGCTACCTGATCGGCCGCGTCGGCCAAGCCCTGCTGGTGCTGTGGGGGGCCTATAGCATCACCTACTTCATCCTCTATCTGCTGCCGGGCGACACGCTGTCGATCATGCTCAGTGCCTCGGGCATGGAGGCCGATTCGCTGTCGGTGGCCGACCTGGCCAAGGCACGCGCCTATTACGGCCTGGACAAGGGCCTCTTCGAGCAATATGTCGACCTGCTACTGGGCACCTTGCACGGAGATTTCGGCCAGTCCCTGTCGCTGAACCGCCCGGTCGCCGAGTTGCTCGCCGAGCGCCTGCCGCAAACCCTGTCCCTGGCCGGCCTGGCGATTGTGTTGTCGCTGGTCGGCGGTGTCGGCCTGGCCTACCTGACCGCCTATATCCGCTGGCAACCGCTGAAAAAAGCCCTGGCGCGCCTGCCTTCCCTGGGGTTTTCGGTGCCAGTGTTCTGGATGGGCCTGTTGCTGATCCAGGTGTTCGCCTTCGGCCTCGGCTGGCTCCCCGCCACCGGCAGCCGGGGCTTTGAAAGCCTGGTACTGCCGGCGATCACCCTAGCGATTCCAAGTGCGGCGGTGTATGCCCAAGTGCTGCAGCGCAGCTTCCAGGGCGTGTGGCAGGAGTCGTATATCGTCACCGCCTACGCCAAGGGCCTGAGCCGTGGCCAGGTGCAGGCGCGCCATGGGTTTCGCAACGCGGCGCTGCCGATTCTTACGCTGATCGGCCTGCAGGTGGGCAACACGGTGTCCGGTGCGGTGCTGGTGGAAACCATCTTCGCCCGCTCCGGCATCGGCCGCCTGGCCCAGGAGGCCGTGCTGCGCCAGGACATCCCGGTGGTGCTGGCGATTGTCACGGTGTCGGCGGCAGCCTTTGTGCTGGTCAATCTGCTGGTGGACTTGCTGTACCCGTGGCTCGATCCGCGCATCTCCCACACGCCAAAGGTGTCCTAGACCATGACTATCCTTGAGCAAAACCTCGGCCTTGTGCGCCCACTCTGGCAACGCCGCACCCGCCGACAACGTGCCACGGCGGCGGTAATGCCCTTGCTGCGGCGACCGGGTTTCAGCCTGGCGGTGTTGATTGTGGTGTTTTCATTGCTGGCCGCCGTGGCGCCGCAGTGGTTGACCAGCTTCGACCCCTATGCCACCGCCCCTGCGGTCAAGCTCACAGCGCCGAACCTGAGCCACTGGTTCGGCACCGACGAGCTGGGCCGCGACCTGTACACCCGAGTGGTCTACGGCGCCAGGCTGTCGGTGCTGGCGGCCTTGCTGGCGGTGGGGATCGCGTTGTTGGGCGGGCTCGGGCTGGGCATTCTGTCCGGTTTTGCCGGTGGGCGTATCGATGCAGTGATCATGCGGTTCGTCGACGTGTTGCTCGCCCTGCCCGGCTTGCTGCTGGCCCTGGCGATTGTCACCGCCATCGGCTTCGGCACGGTGCCAGTGGCTATCGCCGTGGGCGTCGGGATTATCCCCGGATTCGCCCGCACCACCCGCGCCGAAGTGCTGCGGGTCAAGACCCTGCCGTACGTGGAAGCCGCACGCCTGGGCGGCGCCAGCTGGGGCCGCACCTTGCTGCGGCACATCCTGCCCAACGCGTGGGGCCCAGTGGCGGTACTGGCGACCCTGGATTTCGGTGCAGCCATCCTCGCCACCGCCGGCCTGAGTTTTCTCGGTTTCGGCGCCGCGCCTCCAGCCGCCGAATGGGGCACGTTGATCGCCAACGGTCGGCACTTTCTGATCACCGCCCCCTGGGTGTCGTTGCTGCCCGGCCTGTTCCTGGTCGCGGTGGTGTTCAGCCTCAACCACATTGCCCGCACGTTCGAGGAGGTTCAGCGATGAATGCTTTAGTGGATGTTCGCCAGCTTAGTGTCAGCTACCGGCACGGCAACCTGGCGGTAAACCAGCTGTCACTGACCATCGCCCAAGGCGAGACGCTGGCGATTGTCGGCGAGTCCGGCTCGGGTAAAACCACCCTGGCCAACGCGATTCTCGGCCTGTTGCCGGACAGCGCAACCATCAGCGCCGGCGAGCTGTGGGTGGACGGCAACAACCTCACCCACGCCAGCGAACGCCAGAGACGCGGCCTGCGCGGGCGCACCATCGGCCTGGTGCCCCAGGACCCGATGGTCAGCCTCAACCCGACCCTGCGCATTGGCCAGCAGATTGCCGAGGCGCTGATCCTGGCCAAGGGCAAGCGCTACCCCGGCGTCGATGCCGATATCGTCGAGCTGCTGCAACAGGTCGGTATCGACAAGCCGGTACTGCGCGCGCGCCAGTACCCGCATGAACTCTCCGGCGGCATGCGCCAGCGCGTGCTGATCGCCATTGCCCTGGCCGGCAACCCACGCTTGATCATCGCCGACGAGCCGACCAGTGCTCTGGACGTCACCGTGCAGCGCAAGATCCTCGACCACCTGCAACGGCTGGTCAGTGAGCGCGGGATTTCGTTGCTGATCATCACCCATGACCTTGGCGTGGCGCTGGATCGCGCCGACCGCGTCCTGGTGATGCAACAAGGGCAAGTGGTGGAGCAAGGGGCACCCCGGCAGATTCTCGGCGCGCCGCTGCATGACTACACCCGCGCCTTGATCGCCGCCGCGCCGGCGTTCGCCAAGCGCCGCCAGCCACTGGCCCGTCCGAACCCGACGCAGCCGCCGATCCTGCAACTGCAGAACGTTGGCAAGACGTTCGCGCTGCCCAAGGTCAAGGGCGAAGACGCGACCTTTGTAGCGCTGGAGGACCTGAGCCTGCAGGTCTACCCCGGGCAGACCCTGGCGATTGTCGGCGAGTCCGGCTCAGGCAAAAGCACCGCGCTGCGCATCGCCCTCGGCCTGGAAAAACCCAGCCGCGGGCGGGTGTGGTTCGAGCAACAGGACGTCACCGACCTCAGCTGGCGCGACTTCCGCCCGCTGCGCCAGCGCCTGCAACTGGTGCAACAAAACCCGTTTGCGGCGCTGGACCCACGCTTCACCGTGTTCGACAGCATCGTCGAACCGCTGGTGTCGTTCGGCTTGCTCAAGGGCCCGGCCCTGGAACAGGCCGCGCGCGAGCTGATCAGTCGCGTGCATATGCCGGTGAATTTCCTCGATCGCCTGCCGCGCGAACTTTCCGGCGGCCAGTGCCAACGTGTCGCCATCGCCCGCGCCCTGGCGCTGAAACCGGATCTATTGCTATTGGATGAACCGGTCAGCGCCCTCGACGTGTCCGTGCAGGCGCACATCCTTGAACTGCTGCAAGAGCTGCAACGGGACATGGGCATCGCCTACGTGCTGGTGTCCCACGACTTGTCGGTGGTCGCCAACTTCGCCCATGAGGTGCTGGTGTTACGCAATGGCCGGGTGATCGAACAGGGCTCGGTGGAGCGCATCTTCAACCGCCCGACCAGCGATTACACCCGTGAGCTGATTGGCGCCATCCCGGGCCAGCACGCTAGCGCGAGCGCCGCATGAGCGGCGCTTTACTCGGCAGCACAGTCGAAGCGCGCGGACATTTTTCATTGCATTACCACTTCGCATCCAATATTTCGCAACGGACAAAAGAGCTCCCCATCCTGCTGCGGGGCCGCGATGAGGTTGATAACGCTTTTCGAAGCTCATTACTTTTATTCTCCCGCATGTAGGACGCTCAGACGTTCCCCGCCACAAAGCTCAAATCTGCCCCTCGCTGCAACAGATCAATGCGGCATGTTGCTGAATAAGGCAATTGAAAAGAACTTGAATCTGTTCACTACAGTAATGACGATCACGGTCTTCCTCGTCAGTCCATACACCCATAATCGACCATTGGAATGCACTATGTGTCCAATAGCTTAATGCGTAATTAACGCACCCAGGCAACGATGCGAGGCGATCGAGGGCATCTTGTAGTTCAGGCCAAGGCCGAGGTGGACAGGCATGGAACTGCACCCGGATTTGATTATAGCTTACGAACACCTGCAGCTTTTCCGATGGCTCGCTCATTCAACACCTCACGGATTTCCTTAACATGTTCAATTGACGACATGCCGCCTTGGAAGGGTCACCGTGCAGATTGATCAACGAGTAAACCCTTTGCAGTTGGATCATATTTCCAAACAGCGAAGAAGAGAACGCACGCCAGCATTTAGGACTTAAATGAATTTAGTGCTAATGCCGCTACGCCTTTAAAACTCTGGACTGCACGCATTTACATCGCAAGAGTTTAGGTGTTAATCCGTAGCGCACCTGTATTTTTAAATGCGACAGGGTGATGCTCACTCCAGAGCTGCAATCGGTGCAGCGGCTACAGATAACGGCGATAGCCTATATGCACTTTTATACGGCACCTTTAATTAGCTGGGTCGTTAGGATACATCTATGAAAAGCTTAGCCATCATTATCCCGCCGAGACGTATAGACGCACCGATGCTCTTATCGTGCCTGGGTGTATGGCGCAAAGAATATAACCTGAAAATTTTCTCCGTCGATGCACGCACTACGCACGGAATGACTTTTGAACACATCAAGACTCAAGATCTGGAAGAGCTGTACAGTGAATGTTTCGATGCCATCGCTGTGATGGGGGGAGCGGGGACTAAAGAGTATTTGTGGAATAACATCAATGTTATCGCTCAACTACAAGAATTCGATAAAGCCCGAAAGTTGGTTGCGGGAATTGGACTTGGCGCAATAGTGCTTGCCCAGGCAGGCATCTTGGTTGGAAAAAAAGCAACCATCAATAACTCCGTCGAATTGGTGATCCAGTTGAGTAGTTATGGCGCGATATTTATGCCCGACGATGTTGTGGCCTTGAAGTGGATCATCACTGGCAATGGAAAAGACGTTGAAGCCTTTGCACAGGCCGTATCGAACTGGCTCCGAACGTCCCTCCGGCAGACCATCAAGTAGCGTCGGACAAGACTTCAAAAATACACCACCGCTATCAGTATGAGGATTAAGACATGAACTCTATTACTTCCGCGCAGGACGCCTTAACCGGTGATTTAGCAGGCAAAAACATTGTTGTCTTTGGGGGGACCTCCGGAATTGGCCTGGCTGTCGCGATTCAGGCCAAGGGCCGGGGTGCAAAGGTCATTGTTCTGGGTTCAGATCCGCAACGCGCAGAGCAGGCCGCCAAGACCCATGAGCTGGACGGCTGGCGTGCGGCCGATATCACCAGGCCCGAACAGATCCATGCCGCAATGGCAGACATACAGCAGGTTGACCATTTGGTGCTGTTGGCGGGGACCTTCGTCGCCGGCAAAGTCCTCGAAGCGGACATCCCGTACTTGCAGCGCGCTTTTGATGAGCGGATCTGGGCGTCGGTACATGCCTTGCGGGCTCTCGGCGATCGCCTTTCCAAAAAGGGCTCGGTGACTTTGATTTCAGGTGCGTTGGCAGATCGGCCAAACGCTTACGGCACCGCGGTGCTCGCCGCTGCATCGGCTGCCATGGAGGCATTGGCCCGTGGCCTTGCTCTGGAACTTGCACCTATCCGGGTCAACACCCTTTCTCCAGGGCCCATCAACACGCCGATCCTTGCGAAAGCCTTGGGCGATGCGCGCGATGGCTATGTCGCCGCGCTGGAGCAAACCCTGCCGCTGCATCGCCTCGGCACGGCGGACGAAGCGGGTGCAGCCGTGGTGTTTCTGATGAGCAACGGCTTCATGAACGGCGCCACGATCAATATCGATGGAGGTTCGCGACTGGTTTGACGTCGAGACAGCTCACGCGCTGCGTCGTCCTGACGTGGCCATGTCTTATTAGAAGGGAAACCATGATGAGCAACGTCGTTCTTGTGACCGGAGCATTAACCGGGATTGGTCGAGCCGCCTGCTTCGCATTCGCCCGCAACGGTTATCTCGCCCAATAACCCCCATACGAGGCTGGCCGGATGACACCGATAGTCGCCCTCGTTCTTACACGCTTCATACAAACCAATGGCTTCAGGAGGCAACATGAAACACGTCGTGAAAGCAGTGCCGGCGATGATCGCCCTATCGGTCGGGTCCGCAATGGCCGCAGGCAATCCAATACCGGAACATCAAACCCAAGCCTTTCTGAATGCGCTGGCGGCGGGTGGCGGCAAGCCGCTCGAGCAATTGAGTCCAACAGAAGCCCGCGCGGTGCTGACGGGCGCGCAAAACTCGGTAAAGGTTGATCTATCGGGCGTTGAGGTGAGTGACAAGACCATTACCGCCAATGGCAAGACGATCAAGCTGACGGTGGTTCGGCCTGAAAAAGCCAAAGGCGAGCTTCCTGTCTTTATGTTCTTTCATGGTGGCGGCTGGGTCCTGGGGGATTATCCCACCCATGCGCGCCTGATCCGCGACCTTGTCGTCTCCTCCGGTGCGGTCGCGGTGTACGTCGATTACACACCATCCCCTGAGGCCCATTATCCCACCGCCATTAACCAGGCTTACGCGGCCACCAAGTGGGTGGCGGAAAACGGCAAACAGATCAACGTGGATGGCAAGCGCCTGGCGGTGGCCGGTAACAGTGTCGGCGGCAACATGGCCGCTGTCGTGAGCCTGATGGCTAAAGAAAAAGCCACTCCGAAAATTCGATTTCAGCTGCTCCTCTGGCCGGTCACGGACTCCAACTTCGAGACGGACACCTACAAGCAGTTCGCTGAAGGCCACTTCCTGACCAGGAACATGATGACCTGGTTCTGGGACAGTTACACAACCGACCTGAAAGCCAGGGCGGAAATTCATGCCTCCCCGCTCAAGGCCAGCATCGATCAGTTAAAAGGACTTCCACCTGCCCTCGTACAGACTGCGGGGCTGGACGTGTTGCGCGATGAAGGCGAAGCCTACGCGCAGAAGCTGGACGCGGCCGGGGTCGATGTCACGGCGGTTCGCTACAACGGCATGATCCATGACTATGGCCTGCTGAACCCGTTGAGCCAGGTACCGGAAGTCAAGGCGGCCATGAGGCAGGCGGGCACAGAACTCAAGGCTCACCTTAACTAAGCAAGCCTTGCGCATGCCGTTCACCCGGCCGGGTCCGGCATGCATCACATTGCACACCCGCCTTACGCTCCCGGGCTCGAAAGGCCCGGGTCAGACGGGACAAAAAAGGCACTCGCCATGACCAACCTGACGCACAAACGCGCCGCCGTTAACGGTGTTCGACTCAACTACGTGGTTGCCGGGAAAGGCCCCGTGGTCCTCTGTATGCACGGCTGGCCACAAAATCATCGAGAGTTCATGCCGGTCATCGACAGGCTCGCAGAACATTACACGTTCATCGCCCCCGACCTCCGCGGCTTCGCCGACAGCGATAAGCCGTATCAAGGTTACGACCCCATCAATATCGCTAAAGACATGCTCGGTCTGCTGGAGGTTGAACAGGCTCATACATTCCACATCCTCAGCCATGACCTGGGAGGTCCGCCTTCGGTTGCCCTGGCCTACCTGGCGGCTGAACGCGCTTTGTCGTTGGCCACTATCGAAACACCTTTTTTTGGCCTGGATTTTCCAGGTTATGTCGATCCGCGGGTGCCCTACTGGCATCTGAGCATGCACATGAACATGGACATCAGCCGTGCCCTTATTGAAGGTCGGGAGGATATGTACCTGCGGCACTTCTTCAGAGATTTTGCCTACAACCCGACGGCAATGCCCGAGAAAGACATCGACTATTACGTCATGCAGATGCGCCAACCGGGCAACCTGCGTGCCAGCCTGAATCACTATGGCTCTATCCCGCAAATGGCGGAGCAGACCGCGCAACTGACCAAGGGGAAGCTAAAGATCCCAGTGTTGGCCTGGGGTGGCGAAGTGTCATTTGGCGACCATTGTTTTACCTCGGCAAAACACATCGCGCTGTCGGCAAAAGGTGGTGTCATCGCGCAGTGCGGACATTGGGTATTTGAGGAAAAGCCTGAATTCATCAGTGCTGAACTCCACCAGTTCTGGCGTGGCGTCGCCATTTGATCGCCTGTTCCGCCGCTTGTGGGAAAGCACGAATGCACCAGACTCCGGGAGGGCCACATCGTGACACTTGAATGGCTGTGCGCCCTCCTCGGGGCGATATTAATCGCCGATATTATTGGTTGGTGGGTTGTTCCCCGAAGGCTGCAGGGGTTGCGCGTGGGCATTAATATTTGTCTCTACGCCTGTTACAGCGCTGCCATCTTTCTGTCCGGCAACTCCCCCTTGCAACCCGTGCGCGATCCTGACTCTGGTTCCTGGCAGTTGGCTGCAACACTGCTGGTACTCGTCTGGTGGTTTTTAAGCGCGCGGATGCTGACGGAGTTGCTCGGCGCAATCCTGATATCCAGAACTGAGGGAGGCGGTCGCTTGCTCAGGGAAGTGCTCGGCGCTCTGATTTTTCTGGTCGCCACCGTCGCAGCGGCAGCCTACGTACTGGAACTTCCCGTCAAAGGATTGCTCGCCACTTCTGGCGCGTTGGCCATTATCGTCGGCCTGGCTTTGCAAAGCACACTCAGCGATGTATTCAGCGGGATTGTCCTGAATGCCACTCGCCCTTATCAAGTGGGCGACTGGATTCAAATCGATGGCATGGAAGGCAGGGTCACCGACATCGATTGGCGCGCCACACTGTTGCTGACCTCGCAAGGCAGCACCGTCGTCATACCCAATTCGGTGGCGGCGAAAACCAAAATACAAAACATGAGCAGGCCCCAAGATCAACACGGGGTGACGATAAGCCTGCACCTGCCTCTGCGATTTCGACCCGAACGCGTCCAGGAAATACTCGAGCAGGCGCTGCTGGGTTATTCAGCGCTACTGCCAGTTCCTGCGCCCAAGGTCATCCTCAAAAACATAACGGAAGGCTTATTGGAGTATGAGGTCATCGGTTTTGTCGGCACGCCTGCCGAAAAAATTGCAGCACGTAATCGCCTTTACGACATTGCTTACAGGCATCTACGCGCATCCGGCGTTGATATCGCCAATTCCGCTGAAATCCCGGTGGCCGGTATCACTCGCTTTGTGTTGGACGACGTGCGCATTTTCGCAAGTTTCACTTCAGAGGATAAAGACCGTCTTGCCATGAACCTGCTATCAACCTGGCTGGCAACTGGCGACTTTGTGTTGAAAGCCAACGCAATCAGCGAATACTTGTTGGTTATCGGCAGTGGAGTGGTGTCCGTCCAGTTGAACGATGGAGCCCATTGGGTCGAAGTCGCGCGGATGGGGCCAGGGGAAGTACTAGGCGAAGAAGGCGTCATGGATAACAAGCCAAACGGCGCGCAATTCATTGCGCTTTCCGCCGTGAAAGTACTTCAACTGCATCGGGATGAAGTACGTCGGTGTATGGGTGAAAGGTCGCAATTACGCACGTCCCTCACCCGCCTCCAAATGCTCCGCCAGCAACATGCCCGCTCCATTCTTATGCAGAAAGCGCCGACGGCGGTACCTGGAGGGTTTCTGAAATGGCTAAGGCACCACTGACCGGCTTCGAGCCTGAAAATCCATAACTCCGGGCAAACAACTGCTTTCAAATCGTCAGCAGCATCACGCCTGAACTTTAACGCACCAAGAGATCGACATGATAAAACACGCATCCTGGCCGCTACTCACGGAGCTGCCCAAAAACACCATCACTCCGACTGAATATAACTACGAGCAATTGGAACGTAACGATATTGACCTTCTATGCGCGCTTATCAAATCGTGGTATCCGGACATCAGTGTCGGATCTGGCAAAAAGTATATTGACCCACGATTCTATGAGGCGAAGGTTTACTTTTCGGGTGAAGAGACGAAGGACGTTATCGTCTACATCGGTCGACACGGCGAGGAAATTGTCTGCGCCTTGTGCCTGGAAGTGGATCGAGACGCGCTGACGCTCCATAGCCGCTATGGTGTGTGCGCTCCGGCGCATCGGGGCACGGGCGCTACTCTTTTTGCGGCTTATATTGTGGATGCCCTGGCTCAAGCGATGGGTATCGCAATGGCTTTTTCATACGTCACGATGAAGTCGAAAGCCATGCAACAGTTCACTGAGCGTGCGGGGTTCGAGCCTGTAGGTATCCTTCGATTTTCCGATGTCGAACTGGATGAAAACGGCGAGGTCCGACACGTAACTGAAGCGATTTACGCCAAATATTTCAAAGAAGCCATAACACTTCAGAGCGTGTCTGAAACCAATATGACACTCAAGTTAAAACGGCTCTGGGATGTGCTCTATGCCTGAGTGCACTCAGGCTATTTTGTCTCCCACAGGGGCCCCCACTTCGATCTGATTCATTGAAAGGTACCTTTATGCAAAAACCTGAAAACGACCAGCCAGTGAAAGTGGACACGCTTTCGTGGGGCCATGGCCCTCACCTGTTTGAAGTTTTTCTTGAGCCCACCTGCCCCTATTCCGTCAAGGCGTTCCTCAAATTCGATGCGCTCCTCGCAGAGGCCGGCGAAGACCGGATCACGTTGATCATTCGCCTGCAGTCCCAGCCCTGGCATATGTTTTCAGGCGTCATCATCCGGTGCATCCTTGCCGCGGCGACGCTTGAGGGCGGCAAAAAAAATGCCAAGGGCGTCATGGCCGCTGTCGCAGCGCACCGGAGGGAATTCGAATTCGACAATCACGCTGAAGGCCCCAATCTGGACGTAACGCCCAGAGACATCATTGAGCGCCTCGAGCGTTATAGTGGCGTCAAACTGGCAGAGGCTTTCGCAACTCCAACCCTGGATCAGGCCATCAAATGGCAGTCCAAGTATGCTCGACAGAACGGCGTCCACGTTTCGCCCACGTTCATGATCAACGGGATTATCCGGCCGAACATGAGCAGTGGTGACCCGGTGTCCTCCTGGATCGAGCAACTCAACTGAGCGCTACGCTGTCGTACGTCCTTAGGGATTATTACCCGCCGATTCGACTATCACATCCCAAGGGGCCGGTACCGGGAACACTTCTTGTAGGAAGTCTACAAATACCTTCACGTTTGGATTGCCTCTGCGGCTTTCGGGCCAGAGAGCGGTGATGACGAATCTGTCTACCGCATATTCGGGAAACACCGGTACCAACTCCCCCCTCAGCACAAAAGGCGCAGCAACATAAGTCGGAGAGATACCAATACCGCCGCCTGCCGCGAGCGTCACCGCGACCGCATCGCTCACATCAATAGTCATGGTGGCGTCGGGAGTGATCTCGACAACGCGCTCCCCCACCTGGAAGGGCCAGCGTAGCGCCTGTCCCGAACTCTGATAACGGAAATTGATGCAATCATGATTGACCAGATCATCGATGTTGCGCGGTTTGCCCTTTCTGGCGAGATAGCCGGGCGATGCGAAGGTGCAGATTCGGTGTGGGCCGAGAGGCTTGGAAACCAGCCTGGAGTCAGCCAGGTTGCCGACCCTGATGGCGACATCTATCCCCTGCTCGATAATGTCGGCGAATTGATCGCCAAGCCGCAAGTCCACCGCCAGTTTCGGGTAACGCTCACGGAATGCCGGGAGCGCAGGAGCAAGAATGTTGACGCCGATGGGAAGCGGTGCGGTTACTTTCAGAGTGCCTGACGGCTCGCCTCTCGACGCTACCGCAGTCTGCTCAATGTCCTCGATTTCCCGGATCACCCGCAATGCACGCTCGTACAGTTCACGTCCCTCGGGAGTCAGGGTCAGCGAGCGGGTGGTGCGACTGAAGAGGCGCAGACCTAAATGCTCTTCCAGGCGCTGAACGCTTTTGCTGACGGCCGAGGGTGACACGGAGAGATCCCGTGCAGCGGCTGTATAGCTGCCCAGCGAGGCCGTGCGAGCAAACGCAATAAGGCCTGTCAGGCGGTCCAATCCAATTTGTGCTTTCATGGAATAATAGTAACCACCTGAACCCCTATTATCAACTTTGAAGGTTGCCCATAGGCTGTCCTCGCAGCATCAATTCGATGCCCTAGAGGAGCCAACAGCGATGATCGACATTTCCAACCCAGGCCATAGCAACGTACGCCCACAACTCCTTCTGGATCGAACCGTGGTAGTCGTCGGCGGCACATCGGGAATCGGCCTTTCAACTGCAATTCAGGCCAAGGCGTCTGGTGCAAAGGTCTTCGTGATCGGCTCCAATCCGGACCGGGCACAGCAAGCCGCCAATACCCACGAGCTGGATGGCTGGCGTGCCGCTGATGTCACTAAACCCGAACAAATCGAGGTCGCTCTGGCCGATATCCCAAAGGTTGATCACCTGGTGCTGCTGGCCGGTACGTTCGTCGCCGGCAAAGTGCTCGAAGCGGATGTGGCGTATTTGCAACGCGCTTTCGACGAGCGAATCTGGGCCTCGGTATATGCCTTGAGAGCGCTTGGTAATCGCCTTGCCAAAGACGGCTCCGTCACCTTTATTTCCGGTGCGCTCGCAGATAGACCCAATGCGCACGGCACGGCGGTGCTCGCCGCTGCATCAGCTGCCATGGAGGCATTCGCCCGCGGCCTGGCCCTCGAATTGGCGCCTATTCGGGTCAACACCCTGTCTCCAGGCCCTATCGATACGCCGATCCTCGCGAAAGCCATGGGCGATGCGCGCGATGGCTTTGTCGCTGCACTGGAGAAAACCTTGCCTCTGCACCGTCTGGGCACTGCCGACGAAGCGGCCGCGGCAGTGGTTTTCCTGATGAGCAACGGTTTCATGAACGGCGCCACGATCAACGTCGATGGCGGCGCACGCCTGGTTTAAACCTGACAATTTCGTCAACACAAAGGAGATCCACATGGCCACACTGTTCGAGTCTCTGCGTCTGGGCGCCATGACATTACCCAACCGCATCATCATGGCCCCAATGACTCGGGCCAGGGGAACGCAGAACCACGTCCCTACCCCCATCATGGTTGACTACTATGCTCAACGTGCGACGGCGGGGCTTATCATCAGCGAGGCGATCGGCATCAGCCAGCAAGGCCTGGGATGGGCCTATGCAACCGGTATCTGGTCCGCTGAGCAAATTGCCGGCTGGCGATTGATTACCGACGCCGTGCACGCTGGCGGTGGTCGAATAATCGCTCAACTGTGGCACATGGGCCGGGTGGTACATCCCAGCTTCCTTGATGGCGCACAGCCCATAGGTCCCTCGGTGACGACAGCACCTGGACTGGCCCATACCTACGCTGGGAAACAACCCTACTCCCAGGCTCGAGCGCTGCCGCTCGAGGAGATCCCGCAACTGATTGCCGATTTCGCCCAGGCAGGCAGGAATGCATTGCTGGCGGGGTTTGATGGCGTCCAGATTCACGCCGCCAACGGATACCTGATCGATCAGTTTTTACGCGACAGCGGCAACTTTCGAACCGACGCCTATGGAGGCTCAATTGAGAACAGGGTCAGGCTGCTCAAGGAAGTGACGCAAGCGGTCGCGGGAGTCGTTGGAGCAGATCGGACGGGTGTTCGGTTAACCCCCAGCAGTCATGACCAGGGCGTGAGGGACAGTAATCCTGTGCCTTTATTTACCCACGCCGCTGACGTGTTATCCGAGATCGGTGTCGCCCATCTCGAGCTTCGCGAGCCGCCGGCTGATGGGAGTTTTGGCGTCTCGGAATACCCTCCAAGCGCAGCCATTATTCGTAATGCCTTCAAAGGCACGCTTATCCTTAACTCAGATTACGATTCGGCTCGGGCCGAGGCCGTTGTGGAAGCGGGTATTGCCGATGCCGTGGCGTTCGGACGTCCATTTATCGCCAATCCCCAACTGCCAGAGGTACTTCGCCGTCGCTTGCCATTGAGGCAGGGGGATCGTTCGACGTGGTTCAGCCAAGGGAAGGAAGGCTACACCGACTATCCCGGGCTTTCTGGCCAGCCAGGTTGAAGCAGCCAAGTGTTGGCACAATAACGTCTGCCGCACGCCTAGGCGTGCGTCACTAACAGCGATTCACACTTATCTTTCAAGTACGCGTAAAGCAAACGAATCGCCGGGGTAAACTGTTTCCTGTGCGGGCAAACGAAACTCAAAGGGTAAAGCTCACCTGGAACCTCAGGTAGTAATACCTCCAAGTGACCGGCACTGACATCTTCACAAACGTCCATCCATGATTTGTACAAAATCCCCTCTCCCGCGATGGCGCATCGTCGAATGACGTCTGCGTCATCGCTTAGAACCGGGCCGTTTACAATAACGAAGTCACTCTCCGGCAACTTGGGAAATATCCATCTGTCGTAGAGTTTTCCATTCATATGGAAACGAAGACACGCATGAGTCTTAAGATCTTCCACGGACTTGGGCCGCCCGTGCAGCGCTATATAAGCCGGCGATGCAGCCAGTACGCGGCGATTGTCAGGTACTAAAGGCAACGAGATAAAGTCGGCGTTTTGTACTGTGCCATACCTGACGGCTACGTCTATCGGATCGCGAAAGATGTCCGAGACGCTATCGGACAACATCACCCGAAGCACCAGACCAGGGTTGTCTCTTCGAAAATCGATCAGCCAGGGAAGCAACACATTTCTCCCGAAATCTGAGGCACTGGCGATCTGCAAGACGCCATGGAGTTTACGATCGTCCTGTTGTAACCCGGCTCGCCCCTCACTGAGCGTATTCAAAACCTCCCGAGCGTAAGGCAGATAACGTTCGCCTTCGGCTGTCAGGCGCAGACTTCGTGTTGATCTCGCAAACAGGCGCGTATCAAGTTCACACTCCAAGCGCTTGATAGCGGCGCTGATTTGAGCAGGAAAGAGATCCATTTCCCTGGCCACGACGGAGAAACTGTCAACGGTTGCCACACGTACAAAAATGGCTAGGTCATTAAATCTGATCATTACTGCGCTCTCTTAATATGAAACCCATAGACATTTAGTTAAAAGTCCATATAAGACGGCAGAACAAAAATAGGCATTCCACATGCGGCATAATTTTTTGATCATTCCCCTGAATCAATTCATGTGCATTAACCGCATACCCGAGGCTGCGTACTAAGTCGTCACAGCCTGAACGCGCATTCCACCTCTGGACGCCAAGCGCTTTGCAGGGTTGATCAACAGTGGTCGAGCGCTAATTGAAGAATAACTCTCATCCTTCAGCCACATGCTTAGGCGTCTAAATTAGGGGTTTCGGGGAGCCAGGGAAATGCGATCAGATGGAATTTCAGACATGCCGCGGTGGCACAAATGGGCTTGGTCACCGGTCCTGCCCGCCGCAGACGGTGTAAGCTATCAATCAGCAATGCCCGCGCCGCGTCAAACGCTTCGGTCAGCGCGGCATTCACCGCTTGTTCGACCAGGCATTGTGTTTACAGAATCGCTCCGTGTCGTATCCGCACCTCTTGAGCCACGCCCGCAACTATCGTCTCAGCACTCTCCACCCCATCAACACGCAACACCGGCGCCTTCTGCCGGATACCCAAGCCTCGTGCCAAACTCGATTGCGTCCTGAAAAATCGGGATGGTCGTGCGTCGGCATCCAGAAAAATCATCGACATTGACATGCCGTACACCGAGCAGCGTTGCGAGGTTTTGCCCCAGCGTAGTGACGCCCGCACACGAGGCACCTGTGATGCACATCCGCATTTTTTCCTCCATGAATATGAGCCGATTTTGAGGTCGGCGAGATATCGCATACCTCGCCTCATCGCGGCCCCCAGCGTTCGCAAAACCCTCAAAGCATCCGTTCAATGGCAGAATCCCCTCAACTTGATCGTTTTGGAGACCAGCATGCTTCGTGTATTTGAACGAAGACTCGACCCCTTCCCGCCTGACGAAGTGCCACCGCCGCCCGCTGGCCTGGCCCGGTTCCTATGGGCCTGCACGCGCGGCGCTCGCGGTTACATCCTGGCGCTGGCGCTGCTGAGTGCCGGTGTGTCGATCTACGAAGCGTGGCTGTTTTCGTTTCTGGGGCAAATCGTCGACCTGCTCTCGACCTGGCAGGCCGGCGGTGAAGCGGCGGCGCAGGAAAGCCGCGTGTTGTGGGGCATGGGCATTGTCATGGTGACCAGCGTCGGGCTGGTGGCGTTGCGCACGATGGTGCAGCACCAGGTATTGGCGATCAACTTGCCGTTGCGGCTGCGCTGGGATTTCCATCGCCTGATGCTGCGACAAAGCCTCGCGTTTTTTTCCGATGAATTCTCCGGCCGCGTCACCACCAAAGTCATGCAGACTGCGCTGGCCGTGCGCGACGTGCTGTTCACAATGATCGAGATCCTGCCGGGGATCGGCGTGTATTTCATCGCGATCATCGCGCTGGCCGGCGGCTTCGCGCTGAAGCTGATCCTGCCCTTCATGGCCTGGTTCGTGTTGTTCGGCTTGGCCATGTGGTATTTCGTGCCACGTCTGGGCAAAGTCGGCCAGGAGCAGGCCAACGCACGGTCGATGATGACCGGGCGAATTTCGGACGCTTACACCAACATCACCACGGTGAAACTGTTTTCCCACTCCAATCGCGAAGCGCATTTCGCGCGTGCGGCGATGGAGGATTTCAAGCAAACCGGTTTCCGCCAGATGCGCCTGGTCAGCCAGTTCGAGATCGTCAATCAGGCACTGGTAGTGGCGTTGATCATGTCGGCGGGCGGTTATGCGTTGTGGCTCTGGCATGACGGCGCGGTCGGCGCGGGTGCCGTGGCGGCAATCACTGCGATGGCGTTGCGGATCAATGGCATGTCGAACTGGATCATGTGGCAAATGACTTCGCTGTTCGAAAGCATCGGCACCGCCCAGGATGGAATGGCGACGCTGACCCTGGGCACCAAAGTGCAGGACGCGCCGGATGCGGGCGCGCTGCAGACCACCGGCGGCGCGGTGACTTTCAACAATGTCAGCTTCAACTACAACGGCGAGCGCCAAGTACTCAGCGGCCTCAACCTGAACATCCGTCCTGGCGAAAAAATCGGCCTGGTCGGACGCTCCGGTGCGGGTAAATCCACGCTGATCAACCTGCTGCTGCGTTTCTATGATGTCGACAGCGGCAAGATTTGCATCGACGGCCAAAACATCGCAAAAGTGACGCAAGACAGCCTGCGCGCCTCAATCGGCATGGTCACGCAGGATACGTCCCTGCTGCACCGTTCGATCCGCGACAACATTGCCTACGGCCGACCCGACGCGACCGACGAACAAATCCGCAGCGCCGCCGCCAATGCGCAGGCCGACGAGTTCATCAGCCAACTCAGCGACCGCCAAGGTCATAGCGGCTACGACACCTTGGTCGGTGAGCGCGGCATCAAGTTGTCGGGCGGCCAACGCCAGCGCGTGGCAATTGCCCGAGTCATGCTCAAAAACGCCCCGATCCTGCTGCTCGACGAAGCCACCAGCGCGCTGGACTCGGAAGTCGAAGTTGCGATCCAGGAAAGCCTCGATGAGATGATGCAAGGCAAAACCGTAATCGCCATCGCCCATCGACTGTCGACGATTGCCGCCATGGACCGGCTCATCGTGATGGATGACGGGCGCATTATCGAACAGGGAACCCACAGTGAACTGCTGGCAAAGAATGGCGTTTATGCGCGGCTTTGGCAGCACCAGAGCGGTGGTTTTCTGGGCGAGGACAAAGGTGTGATTGACGCGTTGGATCAGGTGTGAACGGTGGAGTGCGGCGAGCGATGCCGTCCACTGAGCATCGATCCAGTTAGAAAACTGCTCCTTCGATATGGTGGACCTTCGGTTCTTCAGAAAAATAGTCCTTAAGGCCCAGCATGAACATCTGATGGTCATCACTCGCCTCGAAGCCCGGCGAGTGATCTTCAAGTGAAGCCCAGCGCACTATCAGGTTGAAATGCTCGGGGGTTTCGATTCCTTGCGCGAGCAAGTGGCCGCCGTAACCCTTCGCGCGGGTGAGCAACGGCGCGACCTCGGCGAAGGCACTTTTGAATTGTTCAATGCGTTCTTTGTGTACGGGAAGCAGAGCAATTTCATAAATCATGGCATTTCCTCTGATACGACTTAGACGGCTGAAAATAGGCGCTCAGGAAATAAGCGATGGCTCAACTGCAATCGCAATTTTGCCTTGAAGGCCGTTCTCTGGACTTTCCAACCGAGCATGGGCCAGGCCGATATCGGCCAGCGAATAGACCGCGCCAACGTGTGGGCGCAACTGACCGCGAGCCACCAACGTGCTCAGCTCATCAAGCTTGCCGCGGTTTTGTCGGGTGAAGACGAAGTGATAACTGGCGTTCTTGCCCCAGGCCTGAACGAGGTTTTGCGGCTGCGCGATGTCGACAATCGAGACCACGCGGCCCAGTTGAGCCAGCGCATCCGGGCTGCGCGACAGGGTGTCGCCGCCTATGGTGTCGAACACCACATCCACGCCTTGGCCGCCGGTTTCGCGCAGGATGGCGTCGACGTAATCTTCCTTTTTGTAGTCGATGAGCACATCGGCACCCATGCTACGGGCGAACTCAAAGTTTGCTTCGCGCACGGTGGTGAAGACCCGCGCGCCAATGGCTTTTGCGACTTGGATCGCTACATGACCCACGCCTCCCGCGCCGCCGTGTATCAGAATGCTTTCCCCTACCCTGAGCGCCGCTCGCACGGTCAGTGCTTCCCACACCGTGCCGCCAACCAGAGTCAGACTTGCCGCCTCAAGATGGCTCAGCGATGGCGGTTTGTGGCCGATGATGCTTTCGGCCGCAACGTGGTACTCGGCATAACTGCCTGGCCCGTCGAATATTTGCGGGGTGTACCAGACTTCGTCTCCCGGAGCGAAGCCCGTCACCCCCGGCCCGACTTCTTCGACAACGCCCGAAACGTCATGTCCGGTAATCGCCGGCAGTGGCACCAGGTCAGCGTAATCGCCGCGCCGAACCTGAAAATCCAAGGGGTTGATGGAGGTTGCGTGTACCCGCACCAAGACCTGTCCCACACCCGGCACTGGCTTGGGTACGTCGCAGAGTTCGAACGATTCCGGGCCGCCAAATGATTTGAGTAGCATCGCTTTCATTTTGAAATCCTCGTATCGACAAAAAGGAATATCGGGATATCTCGATATTATGCGGTAAAAAATTACAGATCTTTCCCGATCAACTCGGCAAGGGCACTGATAGTTGCTTCATTGCGTTTGTAGTACGTCCACTGGCCGATGCGCCTGACTTCGACCAGGCCCACTCGTTGCAGGGTTGCCAGATAACCCGACACCGTAGACTGCGACAGCCCGATACCCTCCTGGATACTGCTGACGCAGACACCCACCGTGAAAACGTCACCCTCATCCTGCGCAGGGAAATTGTTCACGGGGTCCTTCAAGCCTTTCAGGATTTGAAGGCGTACCGGATTTGAGAGTGCTTTGAATATTTCGAGTAAGTCCATAGCTCGGATGATATCGAGATTTAGCGATATATCAATACCCGATTTCCCTTCGCGACCGACGGCTCACATTCTGCTGAACAGACCTCTCCAGTTGCTGCGAGAGGAGATGAAGACTCGCAATGTCCGTGGCCAGACATCGATCAACCAGCTCTTCATCCCCCACTCAGATCACCCGGCGCTGGCCGGCACTGGCGCGTTGAGCAACTGCTGCTCCCACAGATACGCAATACCGCTACCGGCAGCATGCTGCAGCAGCACATCGGTCAGCGCACCGGCGGTTTCCTCCCGAGCCCAGTCACGTTGCCACTCTGCAGCGAGAGCGAGCCAAGTCATCATGTTCGCACCCGCCGCAATCATGCGCTGGATCGCCACTTGATGGGCCTCGACCGAAACCGCGCCGGATGCGTCAGTGATCACCGTTACATCCCACCCTTCGCCGAGTGCCTGGATCACGGGCATGGCGACGCAGACTTCGGTCCACAGACCCGCGATAACCAGTTGCTTGCGGCCCGTCGCTTTTACCGCGTCCACCACCTTCTGGTCTTCCCAGGTGTTGATCAGCGTCCGATCAATCACCTCTTGGCCGGGAAAAACATCGAGGATTTGCGGAAAGATGAAACCGCCCCGCTCGGCGATCACGCTGGTCAAGATGGTAGGCACGTTGAACGCCTTGGCTGCCTTCGCCAACGCCGTCGCATTGTTGACCACCATTTGCGGCTCATGGCTGTTCAGATTAGTGAGCTGGAAAGGCTGGTGGTCGATCAGAACGAGTACCGAATCTTCAGGACGAAGAAGCGATGTAAGGCCGTTACGAAAAGTCATTAGTAGATCCCGTGTTGTCGTTATGAATTGGATTGGTAATGAGCGGCATACGCCAGCGCCGACGCTGCCTGCGAACAACACTGTGCTGTTTCGATGCTTAATCCGGTAGTGTTGCCAAGTGTTTGGCTGTGTCGCGAAATGAGGAACACCGTTTGGATATCGAAGAGCTTCAGACATTCGTAGAGGTTGCTGACGCAGGAGGCGTTTCGCCTGCCGCAGCCCGGCTGGGCGTGTCCAAGTCAATCGTCAGTCGCAGGCTGGCGCGATTGGAAGCGCAGCTTGGCGTGCAGTTGCTGACACGCTCGACTCGCGGTGCGGCGCTGACTGAGGCCGGCGCGACCTTTCGCGACTATGCAGCGAGGGTCTGCTCAGAAATGGAGTCAGCCAGAGAAGCGATCCTGCCTGCCGGAGCGCTGCAGGGTCGTTTACGAGTGGCCGCGCCGCTTTCTTTTGGCCCGACTCACTTCGCCCCCGTACTGGCGGAAATGGCTGTGCGACACCCGCAACTTCAGATCCAGACCTGCTACAGCGACCGCTTCGTTGACCTCATCGCCGAAGGTTACGACTGCGCAATCCGCGTCGGCTACCTTCAGGATTCCAACCTGATCGCAAGACGCATCGGCCCGATCAACGGCAAGCTGGTCGCGAGTCCGGGCTATATCAAGGCTTATGGTTCACCCGAGAAACCTGAGGAGATAGCCGCCCATCAAGCTCTGATGCAAAGCACCGAAGCTTGGCAATTCATGGATGGCGACAAGATCGTCGCCATTCGCCCGCAAGGACGCTTCAAGGCTGACAACGGCATCGCGCTAGTCGCCGCCGCAGTCGCAGGACTCGGGGTCGCGTACCTGCCCGATTGCCTCACGTATGACAACGTGGCATCCGGCGCACTGGTGCCGATCATGACGCGGTATCCACCACCGCCAGCGGGTGCTTACTTAGTCCGCCCGGCCGGTCAGCATCCTGCGCAGAAGATCCGGGTCTTTGCGGAATTGTTGATCGAGTATTTCGGGAAATCTCCGTATTTTGCGGGAGATGTTGCTGTTTGATTGGGTGGGGTGTTTGAGTGCGTGGTTTCGGCCAGGAGCTGCCTGCTGTGCTGAGCGCTTGTTGTTGACCGAGATAGGCATTGACGTAAAATCGCTACCCCAAAAAATCAGCTTGCATAGCGAGAAGGAGCTTCGATGCAACGGGTGATGATAGTTGGTCAACCTGGGGGGGGCAAAAGCACTTTGGCGCGTGAGCTTGGCCAGCGCACGGGGCTACCGGTTGTTCATATCGACACTATCCACTGGCAGCCAGGGTGGATTGAAAGAAGCCGGGACGAGAAGACGCAGCTTTGTCTCGAAGTAGAGGCCCGAGATTGCTGGATATTCGAAGGTGGCCATTCAGCCACGTGGGATAACCGGCTGGCACGCGCAGATCTGTTGATTTGGATTGACCGATCTGCAACGCTTCGATTCATGCGCGTACTGCGCAGAACGCTGCTCCAACGTGGTCAGTCTCGGCCTGACCTGCCGCAGAACTGCCCCGAACTGCTGGCCAACCTGCCGGAGTTTTTTAGATTCATGTGGCGGACGAAAAAAACAGCGCGAGCAAAGATGCAGCAACTTGTGGCAACAGCGCCATCAGATTGCCGCGTTGTTCGCCTGCGGTCTAATCGGGATACCGAAACTTTTCTCGCGAGCATTGGAAGTTCGACCGTCCAGGCCCCGCGAGATTGAACGACGGTTGATTGACTCAAAAAAAGCAAAAAAGGAGACAGATTTATTATCTTAAAAATAAATCTGTCCCTGAGAAATCCCCACAAATCTACTCCAGTCTCTGAGCTTGTCGGTGCACTTCATCGCGCAGCAGTAGCTCCATATCCGCCAATTTCGAGCAGGACAATCCGGTGGTGGAGCATCTCAAGTATTCGAGGCCAAGACGGCAGAGTGAGAGCACCGGCTTATGCCTGATGCTGTTGCTCTGGAAGTGACGTGACCGCCCTGTCGTTTGAGCCTGAAGACCGGCCAAGCAGGCAAAGATCAGAAGCGGCATTGATCGTATTTCAGCGCATTTGAGGGCTTGTCTGGAGGTTCCTAGGCATCCTAGCGGGAAATAGCTATGCTTTATTATCCAACTTCTGGAATATTATAATGGATATCTCGATTAAAACTTATCAGGCGGGTACTCCCGCAAAAGTCTCTGCGCAAGAGATCGTTCGTTCGGAGACGTCTGCTGATTCTTCTTCGGATAACCTCTCCTCAGGTACAGAGAAAACTGTTTCAATATCCAGCTCTGCACGGGCACTTTATATTCTAAGCAGCTCTAGCGAACGACAAGTATCTATGTCAGAAAGCGATTTGAAAGAAATGCATGAAAAAGGGCAAAAGGATATTTATAATTTCGGGCACCGCATTGCTGGCGGGAATTACAACAAGGAAGACATGCTCCCCAAAACGGATGACCCTGACCGTTTGGCGTTAGGCCAGAAGTCACTGGATTACTCCATCGGCCTCTCTCAAGTCCCACCTAAAAATCTTCCTAATCCGTTTGAGGGCATGGCGCGAAACGGCCTAAGCGCGATTGTTTATGATGACACGGGAACCTATACCGATGCCGAGCGCTATGCCGCTTATGGGGAGCTTAACAAACAGGACGAAGCATACTTCTCAAAGCTGTACGCCAAAATAACGAATGGAGGCGACAATAGTGAAGTATTCAAAGGCATCATGGACTATTTCGATGATCTGCCTGCTGTTGAGAGGTCGGCCTACCCTGATGGCTTCAGGAATAGTATCGAAAGACTTTATCAAGAACAGAGAGAGCAATCGGGATCGCTCGTTCTCATCAATAAATCGACCGAGGAGTATTCAGAGAAGAGCTTCAGCAAGGGACAATCGTCGGAGAAGATGTTGCAGGCCGTCCTAGAAAAAGCTGTTGATCTCTCCACGGCGCATTGGTCAGTGAATAAGCGCGACTAGATGACTTGGCCGGATGCATACCCTGGCTAGAATCAAACATTACCGATGCCGAGGTTCCAACCATGACCCTAGCCCAAATCCTTCTGTTTCTCCCCGCAGCAGCAATCGTTGCCATCTCACCAGGCGCCAACAACCTGCTTGCATTCGCAAATGGCAGCAGGCGGGGTTTGCTGCCTACAGTGGTCGCCCTGTTAGGTCGGTGTATGGCCTTTGTATTGATGATCGCGATGGTGATTGTCGGTTTGGGAGCATTGCTAGAGGCGTCTGAACCTGCTTTCCAGATTCTTAAATGGGCCGGTGTTCTTTATCTTGTCTATCTCGGCGTAAATATGATGATAGGCCGTGATTGTAACGAAGATGGGGCTTCGGGCTTAATCCAGCCTTTCGATGCCTACTCCTTGGCACGCCGGGAGTTCATGACTGCCATGACCAACCCCAAAGCAATCTTGCTCTTCACTGCTTTTGTTCCCCAATTCATTGTTTCTGGTGCTGGCGCCTCCTTCACTGCCCAGTTCATCGTTTTAAGTGCAATCTACATTGCGGTCGAGTTTATCGCCGCTATAGGCTGGGCCCTCGCTGGCAGCATCACTCGATCTCTGCGCCCTTCGGAACGGAAATTATCGGTTATCCATCGCATAACGGGTGGAATGATGCTCGGGGCAGCCGCCTTGCTGGCTACAGCCAGACGAACTTAAGTGTGTATTTCCGGACGTCACGCTTACTGATTAACTGACTGCCACTCGTGCGAGGCAACTGATTGATGTCACTCCCCGCTACGTCGGAAAACGAGTGAACTACCGACTTACTTCCATTTCGCTGGGTCAAACTGGGAAGCTAATCGTTGGGAATATCATCAAGCGGGGAGATAGCGATAGAGCTTTGTTTCTCTAACAGTAAATCCTCCTATCCGACCTTTACCGTTTGTCATAACGGCTCCGTGCCTCATTAAACCTCTCTGACTGTTCGATCACCCACGCCCATAGAGGAATCATCTGCACCAATAATCCCATTCCAAGTTCGGTCAGAGCGTATTCGACACGCAAGGGCTTCTCGCCAAAATCGTGACGAGAGATCAGCCCGTCGCGCTCCAGCTGGCGCAACGTGTGAGTGAGCATGCGTTGAGTGACGCCGTGCAATCGGCGGCGTAACTCCGAGTGCCGCAAGGGGCTACTCACACCCAGCGCATGCACTACGCCTAGTGACCATCGGTTACCGGAATGACTGAGGATATCGCGCTTGAGACCATCCTCGTCCTCGCTAAGTGCGCGACAGGCATCCTGTGAAAGACGCACGATTTCCTGAGCGTCCAGACCGCTCGGTATCACCACCGGCATGTTCACCAGCTTTCTATTCGATCCAGCTTTCGGGGTCGTTGACCTGACCGCCGGGCAGGTCAATGCGTTGGGCAGCTTTGAAACTATGGTTACGGTGACAACACCGGAAGACATAGGCACGCTCACCGCAGCCATTGTCCTGCACAGCCCGCGCCTTATTAATCAGGTCGTATACACCGCTGGTGACACTCTTACCTACGGTGTTTTGGCTGATTTGGTTGAGCACATCATCGAACGGAAAGTCGAGCGCCGAGAGCTTAGCGTGCAGCAGTTGCTAGCAGACCTTGCAGAAAAACCTGACGATAATTTACGAAAATATCGGGCAGTTTTTGCTATGGGCTGTGGTGTGGCGTGGGATGTAGCGAGGACATTCAACGCAATACATGGATTACCAGTGACCAGCGCAGAACAATGGGCGCAATCAAATCTGCGTCGTAGTTAAGGTTGGCAGACGCGCGTTGAGTAGCTGAAGACGAGTCAAAACATCCCTCAAAGTAAACGTACCTTGCTCAGATGGGGCAGGCGGCCACCAATACAAGCGACTTGGCCGTACGGGCTTGTATGTATCCGAGCTGTGCCTGGGCACGATGACGCTCGGAGGTAATGCTAACGCGGGTATGTGGGCCGCAATCGGCGCGGTTGAACAGGGCGAAGCCAACAGGTTGATCGTCCAAGCTCTGGCGCAAGGGATCAACTTCATAGACACCGCCGATATTTATTCTTTCGGTCAGTCGGAGCGCATCCTGGGTGATGGATTCACCTGTCACCCAGTGCGAATGCCGCGATGCCAGAAACACGGCGAGGGGTGCGATATCTTCCGGCTCACCGAAGCGACCCAGCGGAGTGCCCGCGATGAGCTTTTCACCAAATTCACCGGCAAAATTTCCGTCAGGTGCCGTACTCGATCCGGATCGTGACCCCCTGGATAAGCCTTAGGGTACTTATTGGATGTGCTGCCATTTCTTAAAAACAAATTCGAGGCTGTACCCATCCGGGTCCAGCACATTGGCCGCGTAGTAGTCGGGATCGTAATGCAAGCGTGCCCCAGGCGGGCCGTTGTCGACCGCTCCCTGATGCAGCGCAGCGGTATAGGCGGCATCAACTTCAGCCTGGCTGCTTGCGACAAAACCTACATGTACCGCGCGCTCTTCCACAACGCCCTCACGCAACCAGAAAAACATCCGGCCGTTGGCACCGAAGCCTTTCAGGTCAGGATGCCCCGGTGGGCCATCCTTGCCGTCGTAGTTCAGGCGCGCGGTGATACCCAACGGGGTCAGGGCAACTTCGTAGAAACGGATGGACCGTGCGATATCGCTCACGGACAAAAAGATATGATCCAGCATGGCAAAACCCTCGTGATTCAGATGTTGTAGCCGCCGGCTACTTCGAGGGTCTGGGCATTGATCCAGGCGCCCTCCTCTGACAGCAACATGGCGATAACGCGCGCGACGTCTTCCGGCTCGCCGACCCGGCCGAGTGCCGTTTGCGCCGCCAGCTTCGCCTCGAACTCAGCGTTCAGCCCCCCGCCCAATTCGGTACGGATGGCGCCGGGTGATACCGCGTTGGCCCGTATTCGCCGCTCGCCGAATTCTTTGGCCATGTAACGGGTGAGCACCTCGAGCCCGCCCTTGAAGGCAGCATAGGGCGCTACGCCAGCAGTGGCGACGCGGGTAGTGGCACTGGTCAGGTTGACGATACTGGCATTTTCCGCGAACAGCGGCAGGAGGGTTTGAGTGAGAAAAAACGGCCCTTTGAGGTGCACATTGAACAGGCCATCGAACTGCGTTTCGGTGACAGTTGCCAAGGGATTGAACAGCCCGTACCCGGCATTGTTGACTAGGCCACCCAGCATGTTAGCGTTCCAGGTGTCCCGTAAGGTCAGTACCACTGACTTGCGAAACGCTACGAAGCTGCCAACATCAGACACGTCGAGCTTGAGAGCGACAGCCTTGCCACCGACGCGTTCGATGCGTTCCACGACTGCGCCGGCAGCCTGGGAATCAGCGTTGTAGGTGAGGATGACACCCATACCGCGCCGAGCAATCTGCTCGGCGGCACTGGCACCGATTCCACGGCTGCCGCCGGTAATGACGATGACGCTCATTTGATGTTCCTCTGTGGCTTATAGGTGGCCCCACAGTACTCATCACGATCGCCACGGTCGTACCCATTTCTACTCGAAACCTGCCTGTTTCTGCTTTTCGCTTGCAGGCGCAGGGTTCTGCCGTCAGCATCCCGACATGGACAATCAACTGAATGAACTCAGGTCGCTCGCGGCCAAGGCTGAAAATCGCCGCACCGAAACGGGCATCCCACGCGTGGCCATGGTCAAGGGCAAGATCCCCGAACACATGCTGGCGGCGGTCTATGACCCGATGATCAACCTGATCCTGCAAGGCAGTAAAAGCATGAGCGTGGGGGATAGGACGCTTCAGTATGACCCTGCGACCTATTTCGTCATGTCCATTGATTTGCCAGCAGTGGGGTCTGTTCATCCAAGCGTATCGGGAGAACCTTACTTGGCAGTCAGCCTCACTCTTGACCCAACTGTATTGTCAACGCTATTTGAAGACTTGCCCAAACCTGTCAGCCGCCCTGAGAACAATCTCGGGTTCTCCGTAGCGCCAGTCACAACCGACCTGATGGATGCCTGGGTGCGAATGTTGCGATTAATGGGCGATCCGGACGCCATCGCAGCCCTGGCCCCGGTTTATGAACGGGAGATCATCTTTCGTGTGCTCCAGGGCCCCCATGGCTGGATGCTGCGGGAAATTGCAGCACCGGATACGGCGATGGCCCGAGTCAACATGGCGATCCAGTGGATCCGCCGTGACTTCGCTGAGCCAATTGGGGTGGAGCGCCTGGCGCAACGAGCATCAATGAGCGTCTCGGCGTTTCATCGCCACTTCAAGGCAGTCACCAACCTGAGTCCTTTGCAATATCAAAAACGGGTTCGCCTGCTCCAGGCTAGAACACTGATGGTGGCCCACGCCAAGAGCGTCATGGCGGCGGCCTTCGAAGTCGGCTATGAAAGTGCGACACAATTCAGCAGGGATTATTCACGGGCATTTGGACTGCCTCCTGCACAAGATGCCGGGAGGATTCTCGGCAAACGAGCGCTATCAGACTAAGGAGCACTACATGAACCGCCAGCAATTGATCGATTACATACTGAAGAAATACCAGACAAAGCCTGATCACCCATGGGAGAAATTCCCCGACTACGCCGTCTTCAGACATTCGGACAATGAGAAATGGTATGCCCTGCTCATGGAAATTCCTGCCGAGAAAATAGGCGTTGATCAAGATGCGCGGGTTGACGTACTCGACTTGAAAGTTGAGCCCGAGTTGGTCGGCTCCTTGAGGAAAAAGCCCGGCATTTACCCGGCTTATCATATGAATAAAGAGCATTGGATTACCGTCCTGCTGAACGGCCCACTCGGCGCGCAAGAAATTCACTCACTGATTGAAGACAGCTTTCAACTCACACGCTGAGAGCGATCCCGCGTGACGCTGTGGTCAAGCTGGGGCTGGGTCGGCAAGTGCACTACCTGCCCGCCTCCCCCACTGCTGCTGGCTACCTATGTTCAAAGGGGCGGGCCGGTTCAACCGCGCCCGTCCCTTGAGCCGATTCACATCGCCCGTCACTCGAACTGCTGACGATTCTCCGGAGTAATCAACTGGAACGGCACCCAGATGATCGGTGTATCCAGCTTTTCGCCACGCGCCAGGCGGACAGCCGCATCAACCGCTCCACTCGCCTGCCCTACAGCATCCTGGAACACACTGACCGCCATCTTTCCATCTGCCATGAGTTTGAGCCCATCCGACGTACCGTCGATGCCCCCTACCCAGTAATCCTTGGCCTGCTTGCCGGCCTTCTCCAGGCCCATGATCGCGCCGATCGCCATTTCGTCGTTATTGGCCGCGACAATCGAAAAATCGACGCCCTGCTTCACCCAGTCCATGACCACCGTGGCGGCCTGGCTACGCTCCCAGTTGGCGACTTTTTTCTGCACGACTTTCATGTCCGGGTACTTGGCGACGACTTTTTCCACGTCCTCGGTGCGCATCAATGAGGACGCATTGGCGGGGTCGCCGACCAGAATCACCACGTTGCCCTTGTAGCCGGCCCGGCGTGCCAGCTCTTCCATCTGCAACGTGCCTGACTCCAGTTCATTGGAGCCGACAAACGCAGCGCGCGCGGTGAGCTTTTCGGGCGAAGGATTGCGGTTGACGAAGACCAGGGGAATATTCGCTTCGCTGGCCAACTGCATCATCTGCGGCGTGCTTTTGCCGTCGACCACGGCCACGATGATCGCGTCGACTTTGGAATGGATCAGGTTGCGAAACTGCCGCAGCTGCAATTCGGAATTGTCCTGCCCATTCTCCATGAAAATATCGATATCCATCGCCGCCGACTTTTGCTGCACGCCATTGCGCAGCAACGCCTGGAAATTATCGTCGTATTTGGCCATGGCCACGCCCACCAGCGGCGTAGCGGCCTGGGCCAGGCCTGTGGTTAACAGCGCCGACCCCAGGAAACATCTGAACCATGCTTTCATTTTCTAGCTCCCGAGGGTCAAACGCTGAATTGATGAAGCAGTTCACGCTGCACTTTGGCCATGGCCGATAAGCGTTGGCTGCTGCTGGCCGATTGCTCGGCACCTTCGGCCGTCTGCTGCGCCGAATCATTGATCTGGATGACCATCCGGCTGGTTTCCGCCACGGTGGCGCTCTGCTGCTCGGTGGCCGCAGCAATCTGGATGTTCATGTCGCGAATCGTGCCGACCGCCTCGCTCATCGAGTGCAGCAATTCACCGGCTCCCGAGGCCAGCGTCACGCATTGGCCCGACTGCACCTGGCTCTCGTTCATCACCTGGACCACGGAATGAATTTTTTCCTGCATCCGTCCGATCATTTCCTGGATTTCGCTGGTAGAGGTCTGGGTACGACTTGCCAGGGAGCGCACTTCATCAGCGACGACGGCAAAACCTCGGCCTTGTTCGCCCGCACGCGCGGCTTCGATAGCCGCGTTGAGTGCGAGCAAGTTGGTCTGTTCGGCGATGGTACGAATGGCAACCACAATGCCTTCGATATTGTGGCCGTACTTCTGCAGTTCGTCGGTAACCTCGGTGGCTTTGTTTACCTGCTCGGCCTGAAGGCGAATGTTGACGATGGTCTCGGCCACACGCTCCTGCACTTGATCGGTGAGGTCACTGGTGTCGTCCACCGCCTTGCGGGTGTCTTGCGCGCGCCGTGCGACTTCTTCCACGGTACTTTCCATCTCAGTCATGGCCGAGGCCGCCGACTGCAACCTGTCTTTTTGCTCATCCACTACGCGAGTGGTCTGCTCGCTGCTCAAGGCATTGTTGTCCGCCGTGGTCGCCAGGGCATCGGCGGAGCTGATCAGCTCACGGAAGGTTTTGCGCAGCGCAATGGTCAGTTCATTCAGGTAGCCCCCCAGCTCCCCGAACTCGTCCTTGCGCGAGACATCGAAACTGACGCGCATATCGCCGGCCGTCAGTTGCTTGAGCACCTCGCGAAACGCCGCCAGGGGACGACGCAGGCTGAAGGCGACCCAAATGCCGATCAGTACGGCGGCCAGCACCGCCAGTACACAGGCGATCAACACCAGGCTGCGGCTGGTGCCGATGGTGGCGTTGGCATCGTCCCGGGCGTGATTGGCGACCTCAAGGGCCTGGCTGCCAAATTCGCCAATCTTGCCCAGGGTGGATTGCAGGGCGACTTCTACCGCAGTGCGTTGCTGCACAACCTGCGCACTCAATTTTGCCTCGGCGAGGTAGGCATGGAACACGCCGTCGGCGCCGGTCAGATCGGTGAGTAGACGATTGACCATCACGGCGGCAATCCGCCCGCCTCTGGGGTCAACGGCCAACAGCGCCTGAAGGCGCGTGCTGATGACCTCGTCCTGCAGGTTCAGCACGCGTTGCAAGGTGTCGATGGCTGGCGTCGCCGCATGCGCGGCCAGCCCGTCATAGGATTTGTTGACTTCCAACAGCAGTTTTTCAGCCGCCGCCACCTGTTGTGCGTCGCCGGCACTGCGGGCCCGAGCAATGTAATCGCGCAGGTAACCCGCCAACTGCGAACCCTGGGCGCTGCTGTAACCTTGCAGCACTCGCGTCAACGCGAGTTGCTGCACATGCTCACGGTGCGAGGCCATCAGGGTTTGCGCCTGGTCGGCGTAGGCCGTCACTAACTGGCGCTGCTGGGCGAGGCCAGCCTTCAACTCGTCGCGGTCGACCACATAGACCGCCGTGCTGTCGAGCAAGCGATTGAACTGGGTAATGCTGTCGGTGAACGCTTGCTTGCCGGCGTCGATCTGTTTGACATCGGCGCTGATCAGCATGGCCAGCAACGCCTGGTTGGCGCGCAGGATATGCACGTACAACTCACTGGCCGCGCGACTCAATGGTGCCGATTGGCTCGTGATGATGCCCAGACGCTCGCTTATAGAATGCGTGCTTTGATAGCTGACCCCTGCCATGGTCAGCAGCAACAGCACAAGCACCGCAAAGCCCCCGATAACCCGCTGTAAAATGGTCATGGCTAACCCCGTTAGGTTTTTTATTGTTGTGGAGCTGGTTTGAAGCGTCGGCGTACTTCGAGGGAGACTGCTCGGAGCGCTAAGGACTGGATCGGCCGCGCAGCCAGGAACTTGAAAGGAGAAAGCGACTGGCGCAGGTTTTAAGATCGACTCAGCGCGAATAAACCGCTGCAATACGGGAGTGATGACCGAGGCGCACTCCCGACAGCCTGCCGGGCGCGCCTCGCGTCAGCACTGTTCACGCACCAACAGTGCTTGGACAGCTTGTACTGAATCAACACACGCCAATCTCCAGGCACGCTACCTATCCATTTGAAATACAAACATTTATCCCTCTGGCATGGCGCATGCAATCAGCTTTGCACCTATCCCGAAGGATGCATCCATGCCCCAGACATTGCCCCACGCGCTGTTGCGTCAAGCCCACATCCGCGGGTCGGCGATCGCCTTGCGCTATAAGCGCCTGGGCATCTGGCATGAGCGCAGTTGGAGTGAGGTGGCTGGCGAGGTCAGCCAGCTCGCCGCTGCCTTGCATCAGCGCAGCTTGGGGCGTGACGATGACCTGTTGATCATCAGCCAGGCGCGTCCCGAAGCGTTGCTGCTGGCGCTGGCGGCGCAATGGTTGGGCGCCAGCGTCACACTGCTCGACCCGGAGCGCGACAACCAGGCGTTGTTGGACGTGCTGCGGCCGCGCTTCGTGGTCGTGCAAGACCTGGACACGTTGCAACAACTGCGTGAGCGCGACGTGGTGGTGTTCCTCGACGGGCGTGGCCAGAGCCAGTACCCGGACGCCGGCTTGATCGACTATGCCGACTTGCGTACCGATGCCCCGCCCCCCGCCCACACGCCGCAACCCGACGCCACGGCCTTCGTCTTTCATGCCGAGACCACCCTGCGCCTGACCCATGCGCAGTTGCTCGCGGACGGCCGTGCGCTGGTCGACCGGGAACACCTCGGCGCCGACGACGAGGCCCTGGCCGCACGGGTGTTTGCCGCCAGCGGGCAAGCACGCTACCTGCTTGCACCCTGGCTGCATGCCGGCTTTGGGCTGAACTTTCCGGAGGCCCTGGCCACCCGCGACATCGACCGGCGCGAGCTGGGCCCGACCTTGGTGCTGGGCACCCGCGAATCCTATGCACGCCTGGAGCAGTGGGTGCGTGAACGCCTGCCGCTGCCGGGGACGTTCAGCCATCGCGTGTACCGCTGGGCCATGCAGCCGAGCCCATCCCCCCTGCGCCGCTGGCTGGGGCACTGGCTGGTCCGTCGGCCACTGCTGGATGTACTGGGGATGAGCCGCCTGCGCGTGCCCTTGTTGGTCGGGCCAGCGCTGAATCCGGACAGTGCGGCGTTCTTCGGTGCCCTGGGCATCCATCCCGGCCATTGGCAAGAACCCGCTTCCCGCCACGAACCCAGCGACCACTTGCTGCCTCAATCTGCCTGACGAGCCTTCCATGCGCACATCCACTGAAGCGGTATTACTGCGGCTCGATGACATCTCCCTGTCGTTCAAAGGCATCAAGGCCATTACTTCCATCAGCTTTGAGGTCAAGGCCGGCGACATCTGCGGCCTGATCGGCCCCAACGGCGCCGGTAAAAGCTCGCTGCTCAATGTCATCAACGGGGTCTACCACCCCCAAAGCGGCAGCATTCGCTACGCGGGCCAGACCCGTCGACGCATGCGCGCGCACCAGGCGGCCGAAGGCGGGATTGCGCGGACCTTCCAGAATATCGCGCTGTTCAAGGGCATGAGCGTGCTCGACAACGTGCTCACCGGGCGCAACCTCAAGCGCCGCAGCAGTTGGCTCGAGCAAATGCTGCGCCTGGGCCGGGCACCGCGTGAGGACGACGCGCACCGCTTGCAGGCGGAAAAGGTGATTGCCTTTCTGCAGATCCATCCCTGGCGCCATGTGCTGGTAGGCACCCTGCCCTATGGCCTGCAAAAACGTGTCGAACTGGCCCGCGCACTGGCCGCCGAACCCACCCTGCTGTTGCTGGATGAACCCATGGCCGGCATGAACGCCCAGGAGAAGGCGCAGATGAGCCAGTTCATCCGCGACATCAACCGCGAGTTCGGCACCACCGTGGTGTTGATCGAACACGACATCGGCGTGGTCATGGGCCTGTGCGACCACGTGGTAGTGCTCGACTACGGTCGCAAGATCGGCGACGGCACCCCGCAACAAGTGCGCGCCAACCCCGACGTGATCGCCGCCTACCTGGGTACCTGAGCATGGAATTTTTCTTCGAAGTGCTGATCGGCGGGCTGCTGGCGGGTGTGATGTATGCCCTGGTGGCGATTGGTTTTGTGCTGATCTACAAGGCCTCCGGCGTGTTCAATTTTGCCCAGGGCGCCATGGTGCTGTTTGCCGCGCTGACGTTTGTCAGCCTGTTGGAGCGCGGCTTCCCGTTCGCCTGGGCGTTCCTGGTCACCCTGGCGAGCATGGTGGTGCTGGCGCTGCTGATTGAAAAAGTCGTACTGCGCCCGCTGGTCAACCGGCCACCGATCATCCTGTTCATGGCCACCCTTGGGCTGTCCTACATGATCGAAGGGTTTGCGCAGTTCCTATGGGGCGCACAGGTGCACGGACTGGACTTGGGCATCGCCGACGAACCGCTGGAAATCCGCGGCATGCTGCTCTCGCAATTCGACCTGTTTGCCGCCGGCACCGCAGCCGTGCTGGTGATCGTCCTGTCGCTGCTGTTCAACAAGACGCGGGTGGGCCTGTCGTTGCGCGCGGTGGCCGACGACCCGCTGGCGTCCATGGCCATCGGTATCCGCCTGCCCCGCATCTGGGCCCTGGTGTGGGCGGCGGCAGGGTGTGTCGGCCTGGTGGCCGGGTTGCTCTGGGGTGCCCGCCTGGGCGTGCAGTTCTCGCTTTCGCTGGTGGTGCTCAAGGCGCTGCCGGTGCTGATCATCGGCGGGTTCTCGTCCATCAGCGGCGCGATTGTCGGCGGCTTGATCATCGGCGCGGCAGAGAAAGTCGCCGAGATCTACCTAGGCCCGGTCATCGGCAGCGGCATTGAAAACTGGGTGCCGTACGTCCTGGCGTTGTTGTTCCTGCTGGTGCGGCCTGCCGGGCTGTTCGGCGAGCGCGCCATCGAACGGGTTTGATTGTCCCTGAGGAACTCCCTGCATGCTGTATCAAGAAGCCGGTCAAATCAGCACTTCCTATGCGGCCGAGCGCCGCACCTTTCGCCTGCGTCAGGACCGCGTCGCGCTGTGGCTGCTGCTGGGCCTGGCTTTTTTTGCGGTGCCTTGGCTGGGCAATGACTATTGGTTCAGCGCGATCCTGGTGCCGCTGCTGGTGCTGTCGCTGGCCGGGCTCGGGCTCAACCTGCTGACGGGCTACGCCGGGCAACTCTCACTGGGCTCGGCGGCGTTCATGGCCGTGGGCGCGTTTGCCGCCTACAACCTGCACTTGCGCGTACCCGGTCTGCCGCTGCTGGTCAGCTTTGCCCTGGGCGGCGTGATTGCCGCCGGGGTGGCGGTGTTCTTCGGCTTGCCGAGCCTGCGCATCAAGGGGTTCTACCTGCTGGTGGCGACCCTCGCCGCGCAATTCGTGGTGGAGTGGGTACTCACCCGCTTCAGCTGGTTTACCAACGACAACGCGTCCGGCGTGATCACCTCCCCGCCGCTGCTGATTGGCGGACTGGATTTCAGCTCACCGCGCGGCCGCTACGTGCTGACACTAGCCGTGGTGGTGGCGCTGTTCTGGCTGGGTAAAAACCTGGTGCGCAGCGAACTGGGGCGTAACTGGATGGCCGTGCGCGACATGGACACCGCCGCTGCCGTCATCGGTATTGGGCTGTTGAAGGCCAAGCTGCTGGCGTTTGCAATCAGCGGCTTCTACCTGGGCGTCGCCGGGTCCCTGTGGGCCTTCGCCTACCTGGGCACGGTGGAACCCCATGGCTTTGACCTGAGCCGCTCGTTCCAGGTGCTGTTCATCATCATTATCGGCGGCCTGGGCAGCGTACTCGGCAACCTCCTCGGCGCCGCGTTCATCGTGTTGTTCCCGATCCTGCTGGGCAACCTCTTCGCCCTGTTGCCCGTCGGGCTGATGGACGCGGGCCAGCTGGAGAACATCCAGAAGATGCTGTTTGGCGCGCTGATCATCGTTTTTCTGATCAAGGAACCGGAGGGGCTGGCCCGTCTGTGGCAGCGCTTTCGTCAACGGGCCAGGGTCTGGCCGCTGCGTTACTGAACTCAATAACCCCCCAGGAATGACCTCCATGACACACCGCTTATCGCTGCGCCGCCTGGCCCTGTGCCTGGCCCTGATCACCACCGGGCTCACGGCCGGCGCCCAGGCCGCCAACGAACAATACTTCCCTTTGCAGAGCTACCGGGTCGGCCCTTACGCCGCTGGCGGCAGCGGTTTCTTCGGCGGTTTCATCGACTACCTGCAATACATCAACGCCAAAGGCGGAGTGAACGGCGTCAAGCTGACCTGGAGCGAATGCGAGACCGAGTACGTGGTGGAAAAAGGCGTCGAATGCTACGAGCGCCTCAAGGGCGGGCTCAACGGCGCACCGGCCGCCGCCACCAACCCGCTGTCAGTGGGCATCGCCTACGCCACGCTGGAACGTTCCACGGCCGACAAATTGCCGCTGATCACCATCAACCATGGCCGCACCGACTCCACCGACGGCAGCGTATTCCCCTACGTGTTCCCGCTGCAGCTGAACCCGTATTCGGAAGTCTCGGCGATCATCAACTACATCGGCCAGCGCGAAGGCGGCGCCGACAAGCTCAAGGGCAAGAAAATCGCGGTGCTCTACCACGGCTCGCCCTACGGCAAGGAAACCAATGGCGTGCTCGAGACGCTGGCGAAAAACGCCGGCTTCGAACTGACCTTGCTGGAAGTGCCGCACCCCGGCAACGAGCAGCAATCGCAGTGGCTGAACATTCGCCGCCTCAAGCCCGATTGGGTGATCCTGCGCGGCTGGGGCGTGATGAACCCGGTGGCGCTCAAATCCGCGCAGAAAGTCGGCTACCCGGCCGATCACATCATCGGCAATATCTGGAGCAACTCCGAAGAAGACGTGGTGCCGGCCGGTGCCGCCGCCAAGGGGTTTATCGCGATCACCACGCACCCGTCGGGCACCGACTTCCCGGTGCTGCAAGGCATCGAGCAAAGCGTGGTGAATGCCGGCAAGGGCAACCTGGCCGACCCCAAGCGATTTGGCACCGTGTATTACAACCTGGGCGTGGTCAACGGCATTCTGAACGTCGAAGCCCTGCGCCTGGCCCAGGAAAAATATGGCCAGAAGCCCCTCACCGGTGAGCAAGTGCGCTGGGGCTTCGAACACCTGAACCTGGACGACGCGCGCCTGCAAGCGCTGGGCGCCAAGGGCCTGGTGCAACCGCTGAAACTGTCCTGCGCCGACCACGAGGGCGGCGGCGCCGTGCGCTTCCAGCAATGGGACGGCCAGCGCTGGAACCTGATCAGCGACTGGGTCCAGGCCGACCGCGCGCTGCTGCGACCGATCATCGAAGCCTCCGCAGCCGGGTACGCCAAAGAGAAAGGCATCACGCCGCGTGATTGCAGCCAGGAGCAGTGAGGCGCTGTCAGTAAGGCAGGTGACACAGCCATTTCAAAAGGGCTGTGCCACCAAGCGCCATTGCGTCCCCGTGCTACATGCGGGCAAGCTTTAGAGCGCACCACTCACTTGAATCCAGACCTGCGAAGGCCTACCCTGCACGCGTGCAACACTCACCCAGTGCGTCAGGAAGACCTTTAATGTGGGATGGCAGCGTTACCTTTGGCGACTCGTGGGCCGGCTACATTGGCCGTGCCGATCAAAACACCGCCCACTCCCATGTCGCTATCCAACTGTGCATCGGCTTGGGCCAGCCGGTCACCCTGGAGTTGCCCGGACAGTTGGTCCGCGCAGCCGGTGTGATCATCGGGCCCAACGTCGAACACCGGGCCGTGGCCGACAGTCATCCAGTGGCGTTTGTGTATGTCAGCCCGGACTCGGCATTGGGCCGTGCGCTCAATGCATTGCTGCAAGACAATGGCATCGCCCTGGCCAGTGACGAATTACTGGAGTGCTTTCGCCGCGCCACATCCCTCCCGCACTTTGTCGACGCCCTCTCGCGGTTGCTCGCGATTACCACGCCGATCGACCATAGGCTTTACAAAGCCCTGAATATTCTGCGCCTGGACCGCGACGGTCCCGGTAGCGTCAGTCGCGCTGCCCATGCGGTGGGGTTGTCCAGCCCACGCTTGCGCTGCGTCGCCACCCACCAGATGGGGGTGTCCCTCTCCCAATGGATCATCTGGAACAAATTGGAACAGGCCTCCAAATCCCTGGCCGGCGGTTCGACGTTATCGGACGCCGCCGCCGAAGGTGGCTTCTCCGACCAGGCGCACCTGGCCCGCATCATGCGCCGCATGATTGGTATGACGCCGCGCACTGCCGCAGAGGTTTTGCGCAAGACAAGCGTTTCGTTCAAGACGCGCTGATATCAAAACGCCAATATCGATCGCATCTTATTCGCAAAAACGGTAAGCGCTGATCGTCTCCCTCCAGAGCCACTCAGCGCCACCGACCGTGAATAAAAAGTGTTCGCTAGGGGCACCCGTGCCTGCGATTCGGCGAATGGCCCCGTTAATTGTTTCGATGAGTCCGCAGGGAAGCGCCCTACATGTCAGCACAGCAAAAATTAACCGTCCTTCTCACAGGAGGCTCAGGCGTACTGGGTGAGTCACTGATCGACTGCCTGGCAGAAGACTTTGACCTGGTCTGCCTGGCGCGTAAAAGCCGCATCCGCGATCCCCGGGTGGAAGTGCTCACGGGCGATATCTGCAGCCCTCGCCTGGGGCTGGCCGACGACGTTCATGCAGCGCTGCTTGAGCGTGTCGACTGGGTGATCCACGCCGCAGCGGTGACTCGCCTGGACGGCGATATCGATCAGATTTTTTCGGTGAACTACCTCGGCACCGAAAACGTAGTGGCCTTTGTGAAGCAAGCCAAGGTTCCGCTGTATCACATCAGCACCGCCTTCACCCATCCCTGCGACTATTACGAAGGCGTCCAAGCCGAAACCCCTTACGAAGTCGCCAAGCGCCAAGCCGAAACCCTGGTTCGCTCGGCCGGTATCGATGTGTCGATTTTTCGCCCATCCATCATCATTGGCGATGCGAAGACCGGGTTCATGCCCAACTTCCAGGGCTTTCATATGACCATGGGGCTGATGATGTCCGGCGTGCTGCCCATCGTGCCCTGCCCGTCTGCCGGCTATGTCGACCTGATCGCCCGTGATGTCGCGGCACAGGCCATTACCAACGCGCTGCGCCAGCGTTTAATCGGCGAAGACTATTTTCTTACCAGCGGTTCCCAGTCCCTTGATCTCGATGGTCTGCTGGACCTGATGTGCCAGTCCATGCAAGCCCAGGCGCAACCGTTCACACGGCCACGATGCCTGGCGCCGGACATTTACGAACGGTTGATCCGCCCGGTATTTCTTCCGGCGCTGAGCGGCAATATCCAGGCCGCCCTGACCCGCGCCACACAGCTGTGCCGCTATGCCTGCCTGCGCACGCCGCTGCCCACGTCCTTGCCGCAGTTACTCGGCGAAACGGCGTTCAGCCAGCGCGATGTCAGCCGTGAGTTACTGCTGTCGCTCAACCACCTGGCACCCAAGCTGGGAGCCTTGACGAGGATGCTCAAGCAGCCGCTGTTACCGTCCACACAAGCGAGCGCGGCATGAACCCGCTTGTCGCCGAACCCGCCATCGACGCCGCACAGGTCGACCAGTATTTGCGCAAGCATGTCAACTCGGGCTACGCACGCCTCGCTTCGCTGATGAACCTGCCGATCGAGCAGTCCAGCCGTGGCGTCTACATCTATGACGAGCAAGGCCGCCAGTACTTGGACGCCGGCGGATACGGCGTGTTTTTCCTGGGCCATGGCCATCCGGTGGTCGTGGAAGCGGTCGCCCGGCAACTGCAGAAAAATGCGCTGGCGAGCAAGCTATTGCTCAATCCGCAACAGGCTTTTGCCGCGCACGCACTGGCTGCACATTGCCCAGGCAATCTGGAGTATGTGTTCTTTTGCAACTCGGGCGCCGAGGCCACTGAAGCAGGCCTTAAACTCGCCCGCCTCAACGGCTGCCGCCGCACGTTGTCAACTCTCGGCGGCTTCCATGGCAAGACCCTCGGTGCCCTCGCCGTCACCGGCCGCGAAAGCTACCGCGAGCCGTTCAGTGGGTTGCTCAGCGACAGCGACTTTGTGCCGTTTGGCGACAGCGTGGCACTGGAGCAGCAACTGCGGGCATCGTCGCAAAAGGCTTGCGTGATCCTCGAACCGATCCAGGCCGAAGCTGGGGTGGTCCTGCCGCCGCCAGGCTATCTCAAACGTGTGCGCGAGCTGTGCGACCAATATGACGCCGTGCTGATTATCGATGAAATCCAGTCTGGCCTGGGCCGCACCGGCTACTGGTGGGGCTGCGACCATGAGCAGGTGGTGCCCGACATCATGCTGGTAGGTAAAAGCCTGTCGGGCGGCTGCGTACCGGTGAGTGCCATGGTTGCCAGCGCTACGATCTATGCGCCTTTCAACCGCAACCCCACGGTTCATACCTCGACCTTCGGCGCCAATCCGCTGGCCATGGCGGCGGTACAGGCCACGCTGCAAGTGATGGTGCAAGAAGACCTGGTAGCGCGTGCCCGGCTGCTTGGGCAGGACCTGCATGCCCGCTTCAGCGCGCTGTTGCAACAACGGGGCTGGACCGAGCGAGTCGAGCTGCGTAGCGCAGGTTTGCTGTTCGGCTTTGAATTTGCCGACGCGTCGATCGCAGCAAACATGGTCATGGCCCTTATCGAGCAACGAATCATTGTGTGCCACTCGCTCAATGATCATCGGGTGCTGAGGCTCACGCCATCGCCGCTGTTGACCGCCCAGGATTGCAACTGGTTGCTCGAAGGCTTCGCGCAGGCGCTGACCACCTCAATGCCATCCCTTTGAATGGAGTTTCCCCCATGCAAGAAGTCAACGTGCAGGCCCACATTCCCCATGCCTGCGCTGATGAAGTATTTGCCGTGATCAGCGATTTCAGCAAGTACGTCGAGCTGTGTAAATCGGTGCGTAACATCACCATCAACAAAGTCAGCGACCAGGTCTCGTTCACCTCCTGGGAGGTCAACTTCCACAGCGGCATCCTCAAGTGGCAGGAGCGCGACACGTTCAATGCTCAGACCCGGGAGATTCATTTCGAGCAAATGGCCGGCGATGTCGATCACTTCTCCGGCACCTGGCAGGTTTTACCGGACGGCAAAGACGCGATCATCACCTTTGAATCACGCTTCGACCTGGGCCTTCCGATGCTTGCGGACATGCTCGACCCGGTGGCCACACAGGCCATTCGGGAAAACATCCACTCAATCATCACCGGCCTGTTTCCGGCGAGCTACTTGAAGGCGTGAACCATGTCACTGTCATTGCTGAATCGCTCGCGCGCCCTGCTTCAACGCTACGCCCCGGGTTTTGACGAGCGTCTGGCGGCGATACCGGCCGGCGAGCGCGAAGCCCCCCAAAGCGACGTCATCGCCCTGTTCAAGCAACATGGTCCGGTGGGCTTGTTGGTCAACCGCGCAGCAGGCGGGCTGGGTGCGGACATCCTCGACGCAATGCATGTGCAGATCGCCATTGGCGCGCGGTCGCCCTCACTGGCGGTGGCCAGCACCATGCACCAGTTTTCCGTGGCGAGCTTGTTGGCACTCACACAAAACGGCGGCGGCGCCGAAGGTCTGTTGCTGGCCGCCGTCGCACAAAACCGCCTGCTGCTGTCGTCGGGTTTTGCCGAGGGCACTTCGGGCGCCGGGATCCTCGATTCGGCCATGCAGGCGGTGCACACCCCGGAAGGGGTACTGCTCAGCGGCAGCAAAAAGCCCTGCTGCCTCGGCCAGTCGATGGACCTGCTCACTGCCAGCTACATCCGCCAAACCCCGGCGGGTGAAGAACTGATGGTCGCTTTGATTCCCGCCACTGCATCGGGCATCAGCCGCAGTGCCTTCTGGCAGAACAGCGCCCTGGCCGCTGCTGAAAGCATCGAAGTGCGCCTGAACGACGTGCTGGTGCCTGAGCGCATGCTGTTTTCCGCCGGCTACACCCACCTGCTGGGTGACGTGCAGACCGTGGGGTTTATCTGGTTCGAACTGCTGATTTGCGCGTCTTATGTAGGCGCCTGCGCGGGTCTGGTCGAGTCAGTGACCGACGCCGCACGCTGGACAGCCCATCACCGCGTGGATCTGGCAGCCGACCTGCAATTGGCGATCAGTGCACTGGAAGGCGCAGCCCTGGATATCGAGCGCAACCCGCAGGACTTGCCGAATGTGCTGGCCCGCCTGCTGTTGGTGCGCTACGGCATCGAACGGCGGCTTGCCCAGCTCTCCGACCAGGCCCACGCCATGTTGGGGGGGATGGCGTTCATCACCAGCAACCAGAGTTCCAACGGCTTACTGGCCTGCCGCGGCCTGCAATTCCATCCCCCGGCAAAGATCTCGATGGCGACCAACCTCGACACCTACTTGACCGACTCAACCTTCAGCATGACCGGAGCGCACCCATGAACCTGCTCGGAAAAATCATCGTAATCACCGGTACCGCGCGCGGCCTGGGCTTGGCGACCGCCAGCAAGCTCAAGCAACAGGGCGCCACGGTGATTGGTCTAGACATACTTACGCCGCAGGAGGGCAGCCTGCTGGACGCGTTTTATCAAGTCGACCTGTGCGACCGTCACGCTCTGGCCGCCGCAATCAGTGCCATCAGCACCGATTTCGGTGACATCGACATTTTGGTCAATAACGCCGGCATCCTGACCCTGGAACGCGGCGAAACCGGCGTTACCGATGAAGTGACCCGCGCGGTCGATGTGAATCTGTTCGCACCATGGCAATTGGTCTCGGGGCTCCTGCCGGGGTTGCTGCGCAAACGCGGCAAAGTGGTCAACGTGTCGTCACTGTTCGCGCTGGTGAACGCGCCCTACGTGGCCGCCTACGCTGCCAGCAAACGTGCACTGAGCGCTTATTCGGATGTGTTGCGCATGCAGTACCGCGGCGAACTCGACGTGGTCACGGTGTACCCGGGGTTCATTGACACTGCAATCCACTTGCCGGCGCAGCGTGTGGGCCTGTCGGTCAAGCGCCTGGTGACGTTCAAGTGGGGTGACAAGACCCTGCTGTCGCTGGAAGAAAAACTGGAGGCAGCCGCTGCCGGCCTGGTGCGCGCCTGCCAGAAAAATGGCCTGCGCAACCGTGGGCTGACGTTCATGGGCACGCTGGCCATGTACACCGCGCGCTGCATGCCAAGCGTGGTTGATACTTTTATCGCCCTGCGCCTGCGCACGCTCACGCGTGGCGGCCACCTGGCACTCAAACCTGAACTGATCGAGTAAGCCGTAGCCAATGGCCAGCCACCCGCATCCCAAACCCCAGGTCCGCCTCGACCGTGCCTTGTTCAGGGCCCGATCAGGAGAATCCTTGCTGATCATTGCCTACGCCTTGAGTCTCTACCTGTTACCTCTCGCGCTGTTTGTGTGGGTGGTGAGCACCTCCTCCGTTTTTTGGGTGCTGGTGTGCTCGCCGTTGGTGGTATTGGCCGGATATGGGTTGTTTCTGCAAGCGATCCTTGGGCATGAAGGTTTTCACTTCAACTTGAGTGCGAACCCCTTGCACAGTTGCTACTTGGGCATTGCCACCAGTTCGTTGCTGCCAGGGTTCTGTGTGACCGGTTATTTCGTGGACCATTGGCAACACCATCGTTACAGCAACAGCGAGAAGGACCCGGACTACCGGCTCTTTTCGCGTTACCACACGCTGGCAAGCCGCATCATGCTGTCGCGCCTGGTCGCCACCCTGCGCTATCTGCAGGCCACTTGGCGCCTGGCCTTCGGCCCACTGAACACGCCCTCGCCACTGCCGCTGAGTGCGATCGAGGTGCAACGGCTGGCTCGCTGCAATATTGCCTGCCAGGCTGGATGGCTCAGCCTTTACGGGCTGGCTATCTGGCGCATCGACGGGCTGCTTCTGGGGTTTTCCTTGAGCCTGGCGGTGGCGTTCCTGATCTCGGCGGTCAATGCCTATCAGGAACATGCTTTCGAAGCGGGCCATCAACAGCCGCCAGCGCGCTCACGCACTTCGCGCTTCAACACCTGGCTGCACGCCGGCTCGAATTTTCACCTGGAGCATCATTTTTATCCCGCAGTGCCGTGCTGGCGACTGCCCCAGGTACACCGCCACCTGTTGGACGCGGGATGGTATGCAGGCCGGCAATACCTGCTTGAAAAGCACTTCGTTCGGTCCTTCCGATACGCCTGCAGTCGCCACCCCTATCGTGGAAACACGCTGAACGACAAACACCCTTAATTTCCCCATGGATTTTCCGCCTGAACCCTCAGGCCGCAGGAGCACCTATGCCTTTTAACATCGATAGCCACATTGAAACCGAACGCGAACAGCTGTTCAGCCATCCGCTGTTTGCAAACATCCGCACCCTCGAAGACGTGCGCACGCTGATGGAGTTTCATGTGTTCGCCGTATGGGACTTCATGACCTTGCTCAAGCGCATCCAGCGCGACCTTACCTGTGTGGAGTTGCCCTGGGTGCCGCCGGTACACATCACCGCCGCCCGTCTGATCAATGAAATCGTGGTCGGCGAAGAAACCGACGAGCACCCCAATGGCGGTTTTATCAGCCACTTGGATTTGTACCTCACGGCCATGGATGAAATCGGTGCCGACAGCACGGTATTCCGCCGCTTCCTGGCAGCGATCAAGGCCCAGGTTCCCCTGGCAAAGGCGCTCAACGACCCGGCTATCCCAACGGCGGCGAAAGTGTTCATGTGCCAAACCCTCGACATTGCACAACACGGCACGACCGAAGCGGTGCTGGCGTACTTTTTCTTTGGTCGTGAAGACATCATCCCAGATATGTTTGGCCGACTGCTGTCGCAATGGTCGGTCAGTGAACATGATGTACCGATGCTCACGTACTACTTGAAGCGCCACATCGAAATGGACGGCGACGACCACGGTCCGGCAGCCAAGCGCATCATCGCCGAGATCGTCACCACACCCGCGCAACACCTGCATATGGTCGAGAGTGCCAAGACCGCCATCAATTCACGGATCGAGCTGTGGAACAGCGTGCACCAGTTCCTGCTGGACAAGGCCCATTCCACTGCGGACCGCCCTGTGCGTGAGGTCGAAACCGTTTCTGAGCCTGCTTGACACAGACGCGCAATTACAGGGAGTACCTCATGACCAAAGGCAAGCTGGTAAAACTGACGCTGTGCGGCGTCGTGGTGGGCGGGCTGCTGATGTTGGGCTGGCAGCGCTGGCAGTATTCCAGCACCTACGTGAGTACCGACAATGCAGAACTCGATGGGGTGATTATCCCGGTGCGGGCCAAGCTAACGGGCGTAGTGATCAGTGTGCCGGTGACGGACAACGTCACCGTACAAAGCGGTGACTTGCTGTTTCAGATACGCGACAGTGAATATCACTACCAGCTGCAGCAGCGCGAAGCACAATGGCAAGCGTTGCTTGCCGCCGCCGGGCGCGCCGGAGGGCCGGGTGCGCTGGACAGCCAGGTCCTCGGTGCGGTTGCCCTGCGTGAAGCCGCGCAGGCGGCCCTGGCGCAGTCGAGTGCCAACCTTGAGCAGGCGCGCAATGACTACCAACGTGCCCGTCGCCTGGGTGCTCAAGGCGCGCTGAGCACCCAGGACCAGGAAGTGGCCAAGGCGCGTTTCGACGCCCTTCGTCATGCTCAGGAAGTGGCGCGCAGTAATACTCAGGCCGCCGCTCAAAGCACCTTGGCCAACAAGGCTGAACTCAAGGTGCAGGACTACCGGATCGCCGCCGCGCAAGCCGAAATGGAACAAGCCAGGATCAAGCTGAACGACGCCCGCCAGACCGCGCCGATGCGCAGCATTGTCTCGAAAAAAGAGGTGGAGCCCGGCCAGTTCGTGGTTGCCGGCCAAAAGCTCATGAGCCTGATTGCAACCGACCCGCTGTGGATCACCGCCAACTTCAAGGAGACCCAGGTGGGCCGCGTACGCGTCGGCCAGAATGCCCGGGTTACCGTAGATGCGTTCCCCGGGCACACCTTCGACGGCGTCGTCGAAAGCCTGGCACCGGCCACCGGGGCGAAGTTCTCCTTGCTGCCCCAGGAAAATGCCACGGGCAACTTCACCAAGGTGGTTCAGCGTGTGCAGGTACGCATCGCGCTTACCGGTGTGCCGGATAACTACAAGGCGCTGTTGAGCCCGGGCATGAGTGCCTTTGTTGAAGTCGCCACACACCACAACGGCAGCCAGACGCTATGAGGTCGCCCTACCTGATTGCGTTCACCGTCACGCTGGTGTCGATGATGGAGTTGCTGGATGTCACCATCGTCAACGTGGCGATTCCCAGCCTGATGGGCACCTACGGTGCCTCGGTCGATGAAATTTCCTGGGTCTCCACCGGTTACGTCGTGGCCAACGTGGTCATTCTGCCGGTCAGTGGCTGGCTGTCGGCGTGGTTTGGGCGGCGTACCTATTACCTGGTATCAACTGCAGTATTCGTGCTGGCATCCCTGGGTTGCGCACTGTCGGCCGAACTGTGGCAACTGGTCGCGTTCCGGGTGTTGCAAGGCCTGGCAGGCGGCGGGTTGCTGGGTATTTCCCAGGCAATCATCTACGACGTGTTCCCCAAGGAAAAGGTCAGCAGCGGCATGGCGTTGTACGGCGTGGGCGTGATGATGGGGCCGACCCTGGGCCCGACCGTCGGCGGCTACCTGATCGACACGTTGTCGTGGCATTGGATCTTCCTGATCAACCTGCCGATCGGCGCCGTGGCCCTGCTGCTGTGCTGGCTGTGTATCAGCGACTCGCCCAACGAGCAAAAACCCAGCAGCGTCGACTACAGCGGCTTCTGCTTGCTGGCCCTGGGGGTCGGTAGCCTGCAGATCCTGCTCGAGCGCGGCGAACATTGGGACTGGATGGCGTCCAACTGGACCGTCGCCTGCCTGTTGCTCAGCAGCTTCAGCCTGGTGGGCTTCTTCTGGTGGGAACGGCGGGTGACCAACCCCATCGTCAATGTCGCGCTGTTTCAGAACCGTGAATTCCTGATGGGATGCATTTGTGCCTTTTGCGTGGGTTTCGGGCTGTACAGCACCCTGTTCATGGTGCCGCTGTTCCTGCAGACCTTATTGGCACAAAGCGCCTACCAGAGCGGACTGGTGATTTTTCCAGGTGCGGTGGCCAGCGCCATCAGCACCCTGGTGATCGGCAAGCTGTCCCAGGAAAACAGAATCGACGAGCGCGTGTTCGTGACCTTGGGCATCGTGATGTACTGCTATGCCATGTTCCTGCACACCCAGTTCACCCTCGACAGTAACCCGGACACGCTTTATTGGCCCCTGGTGATCCGTGGCCTGGGCCTGGGCATGATCTTCGTACCGCTGACCAACCTGGCGATGCGCCGCCTGCCGCTGACATTGATCTCCGGCGCCTCGGGGGTCCTGAACCTGATGCGCCAGCTGGGCGGCAGTGTCGGCATCGCCATCGCCGCCACGCTGCTCACGCGATTCTCGTGGGAGCGTTATCGCCTGCTCTCCGAACACGTCACCGAATCCAGTCTCGTCGCGAGCGGCTGGGCAGGCGTGGAGACCGACCCGTTGTTTCTCTCCCTGGGCCTGGCGAGCCATCAGCAAGCCATAGCCCTGATGCCTTACCTGCAAGCGCGCGAGCAGGGGCAAATGCTGGCGTTCAGCATGTTGTTCGGCACCTTGGGAGCCGTGATGGCCATCGGTATTCCAATGGTGCTGATGATGCGTAGAAGCCCCGTCAGTCGATAAATTTTTCAGTGGAGCACACCCCTTGCGTATTCCAGGCCTGCGTCTCGACACCACCACACTGCTCACGCCCCTGTGCTTGCTGGCCCTGACCTGCGCGCCCGCACAGGTGTCGGCAGATGACCTGTATCACCTCTACCAAAAGGCGCTGACCCATGACATGCAGTTCGCCGCTGCACAGGCCCAGCAATTGGCCACGGCGGAAAAGGAACCGCAAAGCCGCGCCGACCTGCTGCCGGACCTGTCTGTCACCGGCGGCGCGGCCTGGGTCGATGCCGAGGATTCATCCGACTACCACCGCAATCGCAATAACACCAACGCCTACGCGGTGGTCCTTACACAACCACTGCTGCGCTGGCAGAACGTGATTGCCCACGATCAGAGCAAGCTCTTGATCAGCGCCAGTGAAATCCACACGGAACAGGCGCGCCAGGACCTGATGCTGCGCGTTGCCCGCGCTTATTTCGATGTACTGCTCAACCAGGAACTGTTGAATACACGCACGCAACAACTGCAAACGCTGCGTGAGCGTCTGGACCGCAGCCAACGACTGCTGGCCGATGGCGCCACCACCGCCAACACGCTCGCACAGGTGCAGGCCAAGTATGACCAGGCATTTGCCGAACAGATTGGCGCGCGTGGCGCATTGGACATTGCCAACGAAACACTCACCCAATTGACCGCCACACAGGCGCGCCCGTGGTCAAGCAAAGAGCCGCAGTTCAGTGCCCCAATGCCCGCCGCCATAGGTGATTGGGCCAGCACCGCGCAACAAGGCAACCTGGCCGTGCAGTCGGCACAGATTGCCCAGCGCCTGGCTGAAATGGACATCGACAAGGAACGGGCCGGCCACTTGCCGACCCTTGACCTGATCGCCGCCCATGGCCGCTTCGCTTCGGTCGGCGGTGATGTGTACGACGTCACATTGCCGCAAAATCGCTATAACCAGACCGTGGTAGGGGTCAAGTTGAGCGTTCCACTTTACAGCGGCGGTCGCACCAGCAGCCGCATGCGCGAAGCTCACGCACTGCAAAGCAAGGCGGCGGATGAAGTGGAAGAGGCGCGCCGCAACGCCGGGCTGATGGCGCGTCAGGCCTACCTGCAAGTCACGAACGGCATAAGCCAATACCGGGCACTCAAGCAGGTGCTGAACTCCAGCCAGATCAACCTCGCCGCCGTGACCCACGGCTTCGAAGCCGGCTCGCGTATCAACACCGATGTGCTGGACGCCCAACAGGTGGTCACCGATACCCAGCAACGTCTGGTCCAACAGCGCTATGCCATTCTGATGGCTCAGTTGCACCTGTTGGCCTCCACTGGCAACCTGAACGACGTGCGCCTGCGTGATGTCAGCCGTTCGCTGAACTGAAGTGCTGATGAATGGAGCGCTGCGCCCTGGGCCTCAGGGGCGGTTAGCCAGCGGCCAACCGACGCGCGCCGCCCGAACCAGGCTGGCCTTGACAACCAAGCGGTGGAACGGCGCGATAACCATGATGTAGGCCCGGCCCAGGCGGTTGTGGCAGTGCACCACGGTTGAAAAAACCAGTTGGCGACTGCCATCTGGCTCGGCCTCATCCGCACACAGGAGCGATATGCGAAAGTCCAGGTGCTTGTCGTCTTCGCCCAACACAATTTCGGTGCGGTGGGTGCTGTAGACCTTGAAGACGCCAACCCGATCAGCCAGTGATGCCAGGTACCTGGCGGTCTTGAGACCAAAACAGGCAACGATCGTGTCGCGCACCGTCATGAGCCAGCCGATCCACGCTGGCTGGTGGGAAAGGATGAATCGCACCAGCACATCCGCGTCAGCGGATGTACCTGCCGGGAGCCGAATCGCAAAAGCGTCCGCCAGGTGCATCGATTGATAAAGGTGGGTGATACTGGACCTTGAGGGAACAGGCACGGACGTAACGAGCTCGCATTCTCGGGGCATCGGGGGAATCTCTTTTGGGTGCTAAGGGGCATGAGCATGGATCAACGGGATGTCGTTAAGGTGCCCACTTCTCCTTGCCGAATACTGAGCCCGATCAAGGCATCATAGAGCGCTTGCTGGCCGGTTGGCAGTACCGGGAGCAACGTCGCACGGCGCTTGTCGACATCGAACCAGGACTCCACCAGCCATCCCACCAGATAGAGCGCCGAAAGGCATCCGCCAGCGGTTGCAACGTTTCCCTGGAAGACAAGCGGCCGGTCCATGCACTCAATTCCCAGAGCCTGCAGGTGTGATCGTGCATCCGGGTGCGTCGTGGCCAGGCCGTTGAGCAGCCCGAGCCGTTCAAGAATGAAAGCGCCGGCGCAGATGGCGCCGATGCGCTGGCGTTTGGGGTCAAGTTCAAACACCGGCAGGAAATCCGGGGCGGCAAGTGCAGCGGGTATGCCTTGCTTACCGCTGACGAACAATACCGCGTCTGCGCTATTGGCCTCGCGAAGCGGACCGTGCACCGAAACAGGCAAGCCGTGCGCTGATCGCACGATGGGGCTGGCACCCACTATTCGCACGTGCCAGTCCTCCGTATTGCGGCCTAGAATGTCCCACATCAGGAACAGGTCGATATCGGTGAAATGGTCGAAAGCAACCAGGACGATTTTCTTCAAGGCGAACTCCATGAACAGGCAGGCCTGCAAAACGCAGCGGCCATCTATGCGGGTGTTCGTAGCCTATCCATCGTTTGCGCACCATACACAGCCTGTATGGCGCTAAATAGGGAGTGAATAACGGGTGAGCACACTAACGCGGCACCATTGGATCGCGGCGGGTTTTGAGGCGCTCGATCAAGTGGGGCATCCTGGCGTGTCGGCCGAGAGTCTGTCGCGCCGACTGAATGTGACCCGTGGATCCTTCTACCACCATTTCCGCAATCGCGAAGATTTTGTCCGCGCCTTGCTGGCCGCCTGGGAGGAAGACTACACGGAGCGCATGCTCGCTTATGCCGCGCAGGGTCGTGGCGCGGGCGAAACCTTGAAACGCTACTTGAGTATTGCCGCTGAGAAACAACCCGGGCGTGAAATTTCGATCCGCGCCTGGTCGCTGCACGACCCGTTGGTGGGCGAGTTCCAGCAACGCGTGGACGCAAGGCGCCTGGACTTCGCCATACGCACTTGCCGCAGCGTGGTGCACGGGCCCGGCGAAGCCGAAGTGATGGGCCAGATGGCCCATCTGTGCCTGATTGGCGGCCAACAGGCAGGGCTGCGCCGTGATGCCGCGCGCTTCAACCGTTTCCTGCACCGAGCCGTTTCACTTTTTGAACGGGCTCTTTCTCCGTGGCGGCTTCGATCCTGAGCTGAGCGTCCCCTTTTGATCGGGTTGTAGCAGGGCTACGTTCTGATCGATGCGGCCTTGGATCATGCGCAAGGTGTCTCGGGTAATCGCCTGTGGGTACAGGTCTTCGGCGATGCTTGCAAACCGGCTCGCTACCTCACAAATGCCGTCAATCACTCGGCCTGCAATCTCCGGGGGCAGCTCGGCTTCCTCGGCAAGCCTGAGCATGTGCGCGCGAGAAATCGACAGGGCTTCTCCCATCACGTCCATCTGGTGGTAGCCGCCTGGCCCCTCGCAGAAGGTTACGTCGTAAGCCGGAGACAGTCTCCACTGACCGCCTTTGGACATGACATAGGCAAAATTCTTGGGATGATCGTCTCTGTTGTTGAACGCTACATTGAAGACGGCACGCTCGAACGCCACCGCCATTTCTCGCACGTCGTTGGTACACATCTGCGTTGCCCGCACGAAGTTGACATAGTCCAACACCCCAGGAGACCGGTAATTGGCCCCCGTAAAGGCCGCAAGGCTTTGCATGGGTATGCGCTCGCCGTCCCGGCGGTCAAATCGCTTGCAGGCAAACGCTGCCAAGCCACCGGGCAGACTGAAATACTGCGTGTCAGCGGTCTCGATACCGCACAGGCGCAGGCATTGGGCATACACCATTTCGATGGCGCACACCTCGGCCTGTTCTTCTTTGGCCGGGAACTTGATCAACCATGCTTCAAAGTCCGGCGTGACAGCGGTGGTGAACCTTCCCGTTTCCGGATCGCGATAAACGAGGGCCTTGGGCCTGGCGCCTTGAGGCGAGCCGCCCACCAACAGCAACGTCTGCAGGAACTCTCCTCCATCGCCATGGAGCACTTCGTGCACTTCGCTGGCAAGCTGCTCCAGCGAAATGTGGGCAGTGGATTCCAGCCCTTCGGGTACCACGGGCTCGAACGTCATGGCGCCCATCGCGCTGCTACCGACGTAGGCCAGCCGTTCCAGTGGGCCGATTCGCGCCGTACTGAGCCCGCGGCGCCTGAACAGTCGGTCCATCAGCATCATGCCCCACCCGTCCGGCAACGCGTCGTAAACAGGACCTGGCAAGTACAGCTGGTGGTCTGGAAAGTCTCGGCGCAGTTGAGCCCCCTCCAACGGCAGCGTATAGGAGGACAGTTCCAAGCCCCTTTGCCTGGCTTGATGGCTGTACTCGAACAGGATCAATGGGCGACCGGTCAAGGCGGTCGTGGAGACCAGCGTGCCCCATTGCCACCGCTCGCCCCAGCCCTCGTAGAAGACATTCACCTGCTCAAGCATTGCCGGGCTTCCTCTTGGTACGCAGACGATTGGCGCTGTTTTCGTAGCGTCGAATATCCTCGATGCTGTCCAGCTTCGGCAGGAACAGGCCTTCGAGTTCCTTGGTTCGGCCAAGGGCCATCGCCACCCGGACCACGTTCTCGAACCCGACATTGCGCCCGGCTTCAAGGTTGGACACGGTGTTGGTGCCGATGCCGGCACGTCCGGCCAGGTCAGCTTGTGTCATGTCCAGCGCCAGGCGCTCTGTGCGCAAGCGATCGCAGAGGCGCTTGACGACCTCGCTCGGCTTGCTGAAGCTTAAATCCAACATAGTGTGTACCCAGCCCATGCTCTGCCAGTTAACCCCCGTGACTATAGAGTTAACCACAGTGACTAACAAGCTTGGTAAATCCAGTATATTGGATATTAATGGCTTAAATTATGCGATAATCCACGTCTTATTGGATTTATAGAGTACAGAATGGGCGCAAGAAAACGCCATTGTGCAGTACAGCCCTGTCCCCCCAGCCCTTCAACGGGGCTGACCGCAAAAAAAAGCCCACACCGGCACAGGCATGGGCATTTTTGTTCCAGCGGTTACTTCCCGGCGTGTTTGGCCTGCACCTCCGGCATCGCCGAAGAGTGATGGTTAAGAATTTTCCACTGCCCGCCCACCTGCTCATAGACAAAGGTATAGCGTGCCTGCACCTGGCGTACCTTGCCGTCCGATTCGGTCAGGGTGAAGGTGTACACGCCGCTGTCCATGGCGACGTTGCTGCCCAGTTGGCGGATCTCACGGTAGTTGATCTGGCCCACCGGCTTGAGCATCAGGAAGTGGTCGAAGTAGTCGGTGATCTGCTCCGGCGTGGTGCGCACCTGGTTCGACACGGTCGGCTGCAACACAGCGCCTGGTGCGTAGAGGTCCACTACCGATTTAACGTTGCCGGTCTGCAAGGCGCTGTTCCAGCGGTCGAACAGCCCGGCAATCTCGCGGTCTTTCACATTGGCCGGCGCCTGGGCCACCTCACGGTAGACATAGGGGGCTGTCTCGGCAGCGTGAACAATCGGTGCGCTCAGGGCAAATATCAGGGCAAGCGGCGCGATCTTGAATGTCATGGCGTTACTCCAGTGGTCGTCGTTGAGCCCACTTTGCCCTCCTCCCCGGCGCCCGCCATCGGCCAACCGGAGGTGTTTACCTATGCCATTTGGCAGATAGCGCCCAAGGTGTTCAACGATGTTTAATACATCCCCCTCGCGCCCGCCGTCCACTGGAGCATTATCCGTGCATGACAACCCCCATGACCCCGCCAGCGCCTTGGCCATGCGCGCGCATTTCCGCCAGTCGGAAAGTCGTACGGCGCGCCTGCGCCTGTTGGTGGATACCGGGCAGCAATTGCGCGAACTGGCCCCCGACGCCATGCGCGAACGCGTACTCGCGCGGGCCTGCGGGTTTCTGGCGATGGACCACGGGCTGCTGCAGGAGTGGGACGCCGACGGCATCGCACACACCAGCGCCCGCCATGGCAACCCGGCGCGATTGAGCAGCCTCGCCCACCTCGCCGACCGCAGCCTGCGCTCGCCGTGTTGGCAGGAACGGCCATCAGAGGACTTGCCCAGTGTGTTGCAAGTGCCGTTGCGCGCCGGCGACGGCCCCGCCATTGGCGTACTGGTGCTGGGCAATAGCGTCAGCCTGCGCACGCCGGAGCATGAGGACAGCGAATCGCTGCAACTGCTCGCCACCTTGCTGGCTGCCCACCTTGAAAACGATCGCCTGCTGAGCACCCTCAAGACGCGCGACAAAACCCTGTCCGACCTGGTCAACCGCTTGCTCCGCGCCCAGGAGGATGAACGCAAGCGTGTGGCCTACGACCTGCACGATGGCCTGGCGCAAACCCTCGCGGGTCTGCACCAACGGCTGCAAGGCTTCGCCGGGCGTTGCCCGCCGCTGCCGGACGCATTGGCCGCCGACCTGCAGGCGATACTGACCCTGGCCCAACACTCGGTCGGCGAGGGTCGGCAACTGATCGCGGGCCTGCGCCCCACGGTGCTGGATGATTTCGGTCTGTTCAAAGCCCTCGATAAAGAAGCCGACCGCCTGCGTGACGCCGGCATCAACGTGCTCTGGCAGGCGCACTGTGACACGCGCTTACCCAGCCAGGTGGAGATCGCCTTGTTTCGGATCGGCCAGGAAGCCATCAACAATGTGCTCAAGCATGCGCGCGCCAGCCGGGTGCAATTGACCCTGGCACTGCGTGACGGTCACGCGTCGCTGCGGGTTGATGACAATGGCAAGGGCTTCACGTCGGAGCCGTCACTCGATGACGCCCAGCACCTGGGCCTCGCCACCATGCAGGAGCGCGCCAGCCTGCTGGGCGGCAGCTTCACCTGCGCCAGCGCCACCGACGGCGGTACCCGACTGCACGCTCGCGTGCCAGCCCACTGGAACGGAGTCCCTCAATGACCCACGTTTTGCGCCTGGTGCTGGCGGACGATCATGAAGTCACGCGCACCGGCTTCGTCTCCCTGCTGGCGGGCCACCCGCAGTTCGAGGTGGTCGGTCAAGCCAGCGATGGCCTGCAAGCGGTGGAGCTGTGTGAGCGACTGCTGCCAGACATCGTCATCCTCGACATCCGCATGCCCGGCCTCAACGGTTTGGGCGCCGCCCGCTTGCTGCAACAACGCCTGCCGGAGGTGAAGGTGGTGATATTCACCATGGACGACAGCCCCGAGTACCTCGAGGCGGCCATGCAAGCCGGTGCAGTGGGCTACCTGCTCAAAGATGCCAGCCGCGCCGAGGTGATTCAGGCGTTGCAACAGGTGGCCGCCGGCGGCGAAGCGCTTAACACGGCGGTCAGCGCCCGGCTGCTGCGGCGCATGACCGAACGCCAGGCCAGCGGCGCCGCTCCCGGCGAGCCACTGACCCCACGGGAGCGTCAGGTGCTCGGCCTGGTCGCCAACGGCATGAGCAACCGGGCCATCGGCGAACAGTTGGGCATCACCACCGGCACGGCCAAGGCCCATGTCGAGCGGGTGATCGGCAAACTCGGCGCGGCCGACCGCACCCAGGCCGCCGTGCGGGGCATCGCCCTGGGCCTGGTGACGCCACCATGAAGCGACGCCGATGAAAAAATATTGGGCCGACCTGCCGTTACGCGGCAAAGCGCTGGTGGTCATTTCGCTGCCCCTGGTGGTGCTGTTGCTGTCCCTGGTGCTGATCTACACCACGGAGCGCCAGACCGCCCGCGCCGAAGAAGATGTGCGCCGCGTGTTGCGCGTGCAAGGCGATATCCAGGCCGTGCATACCCTGCTCGCCGAAGCCGCCGCCAGCGTGCGCGGTTACCTGCTCACCCACCGCGAAGACTTCCTGCCCACCTACCTGAACGCCAAGCCGCAGATCGAGTCAGCCCTGCGCCGGCTCGACCGCAATGTGCGCGATCAACGCGTGCGCGAGCAGCTCAGCGCGATCAAACCGCTGATCGAGGCCAAGGTCGACGGGCTGGAGCAGATGCTCAAGGACAGCAAGGCCACACCGCAAGCCATCAGTGCCATCCTGATCAGCAACAAACACATCCTCGATGCCCTGCGCCAACACATCAGCACCATGCTCACCCTTGAAGACTCGCTGCTGGCCGAGCGTAGCGCTGCGGCATCCGATACCCGGCAAAGGCTGTTGCTGTCCACCTGGCTGGCGGCGATCTGCGGGCTGTTCGGGGCGATTGTCGCGGTGTTGTTTCTGTCCAAGGGCATTGTGGCCCGGGTGCAGAATGTGCAGCGCAACGCCCAGCGCCTGGCCCAGGGTTCGCCGCTGCTGCCACAGCCCCCGGAAAAAGACGAAATCGGCCAGTTGGGCACCCGCCTGGTGGAGGCCGGCTTATTGCTGGCCGAACGCGAACGCGCATTGCGCGACAACGAAGAGCGCTTGCGGCTGATCATCGACGGGGTCAAGGACTATGGGATCTTCGCCCTCGACACAGCGGGCCATGTCACCAGTTGGAACAACGGCGCGCAGCGGATCAAGGGCTATACCGAACAGGAGATCATCGGTCAGCATTTTTCACTCTTCTACCTACCCGAGGAATGCCCGCAGCACCCCGACCTGGCATTGCGCGAAGCCACCCGCAACGGCGATTACACCGAAGAAGGCTGGCGCTGCCGCAAGGACGGCACGCGGTTCTGGGCCAGCGTGGTGATCACCGCGCAACACGATGCTACCGGCGCGCTGCGCGGGTTCTCCAAGATCACCCGCGACATTACCGACCGCCGTGCGGCGGAGATCGCCCTGCGCACCGCCCGCGAGGAAGCCGAACGCGCCAGCCGTGCCAAAAGTGAATTCCTCTCGCGCATGAGCCATGAGCTGCGCACCCCGCTCAACTCGATCCTGGGCTTCGCACAGTTGTTGGACATGGACGTGCCCGAGACGCAACAGGCCAATGTCGGGCACATTCTGCGCGCCGGCCAGCATCTGCTTACGCTGATCAACGAAGTGTTGGACATCGCCAAGATCGAGGCCGGCAGCCTGGCGTTGAACATCGCACCGATCCCGCTGGCGAGTGCCCTGCAAGAGGCGTTGACCCTGGTGTCGCCGATGGCCGCCGACGCGGGCGTGCAGCTTCAGCCGCTGCCGGCACTGGGGGCGGATACCGGCATCGTCGCCGACCGCCAACGCCTGACCCAGGTGCTGCTGAACCTGCTGTCCAATGCGATCAAATACAACCGGCGCGAGGGCCAGGTGAGCCTTGAGATCAGTATTCACGGTCAGCGGATCAGCGTGTCAGTGTGCGATACCGGCAACGGCATCGCCGCCGATCACATCGGGCAACTGTTCAAGCCGTTCGAACGCCTGGGGGCCGACCCGAATGTGGAAGGCAGCGGCCTGGGCCTGGCGCTGAGTAAAAGCCTGCTGGAAAACATGGATGGCCAACTCAAGGTGCAGAGCCAGCCCGGCATCGGTTCGCGCTTCACCCTGGAACTGCCCTTCGTGCGTTTGGCCCACGCCCACAGTGGCGCCACACCTGGCATCGAGCCCGAATTAAAGCGCCCTGCCCCCGTCGCCAGCACGTTCCAAGGCAAGGTGTTGTGCATCGAACACAACCTCTCCAGCCTGGCGCTGATCGAGACCCTGCTGCAACGCCGGCCCGGCATTCGCCTGCTGTCGAGCATGCAGGGCCAGTTGGGGCTGGACCTCGCCGCGCAGCATGCGCCACAGCTGATCCTGCTGGATGTGGCGCTGCCCGACATCGATGGCTTGAAGGTGCTGCAACGCTTGCGCCAGTCACCAATCAGCCGCGACACACCGGTGCTGATGCTCACCGCCGACGCCAGCGACCTGACCCGCCAAGCATTGCTGCAGGCAGGCGCCACCGCCGTATTGAACAAACCGATCAACGTGCCTGGGTTTCTTGCCCACCTCGACCAAGCTTTTCCGGAGCCTGCGTGAACCTCGACCTGCGTATCCTGATCATCGACGACCAACGCCCGAACCTCGACCTGGTGGAACAACTGCTGGCGCGCGAGGGGCTGACTAACGTGCTGAGCAGCACCCAGCCGCTGCGCACCCTGGAGTTGTTCAACAGCTTCGAGCCGGACCTGGTGATCCTCGACCTGCACATGCCGGAGTTCGACGGCTTTGCCGTGCTGGAACAACTCAACCGGCGCATCCCTCAAGGCGAATACCTGCCGATCCTGGTACTCACCGCCGACGCAACCCGCGACACGCGCCTGCGCGCCCTGGCCCTGGGCGCCCGGGATTTCATCAGCAAACCCCTCGACGCATTGGAGACCATGCTGCGGGTGTGGAACCTGCTGGAAACCCGGGTGCTGTACAAGACCCTGCGTACGCTGGTGCCGGCGGAACAGATTGAACTGCTGCAGCGTTGCGGTTCGACGGCGATACGACGCTGCTAGTGCGGTTGGCTGACGAAGCCGGCCGTCGCTTCACGCACAAAGTCCTCATAGGCACGCAACGGATGCCCGATGATCGCCTCCAACCGCTCCACGGTACCTTCGGCGGCGTGCATGCCGAACGTCTGGATAGCGGCCATCATCAGGCGCATGTCGTACGCCAACCAAGCGGGGCCGTAGGCAGCCAGTTGCCCTTCGAAGGCCGCCACATCGTCACCGCCGTAGGCGATCTCGCGGCCCAAGGCGGCACTCCAGATCTTCGCCACGGAGGCACCCGTCAGGGCGGTTGGCCCGACCAATTCCAGGGTTACGCGCGCAAGCGCGGAAGGTGCTTTATCGCGTCGCAGCAGTTCTGCCACGGCCACATCGGCAATGTCGCGCGTATCGATCATTGAAACCCCGGCCGAGCCAATGGGCATCGGGTACACCGCGTAGTCCTGAATGGTCTGCCGGACCATGAGGTCGTTTTGCATAAAGTAAGCGGGGCGCAGGATCGTCGCGGGCATGTCGAGGCTTTCGAGCATGCGCTCAACCGTGTGCTTGCCGGTGAAATGCGGCACTTGGGTGAAAGTGTCGGCATGAATCACCGACAGGTAAACGATGCGCTCGATCCCCGCCTCACGCGCGAGGTTCAAGGTGATGAGGGCTTGGGTGACCTCGTCGGGCGTCACGGCATTGAGCAGGAACAGCGTGCGTACCGCCGACAGCGCGGCGCGCAGGGAGACGACATCGGTGAGGTCCGCGACAACCTCGGTGACGCCTGCCGGGAAATCGCGCTTGCCCGCCTGGCGAACCAGGGCCTTGACCTCGGCGCCCGCCTCTGCAAGGCCTTGGGTGACGAGTGAACCAATCGTGCCGGTGGCGCCGATAACCAGAATGCTCATGGTGAAACTCCTGCAGTGGGTTTAGATAAGTTAGTGAGTGAAATCCGCAACGCTCGCTGCGATGTGTTCAACGATATGCTGTTGCGCAGGCGGAGCACAGACGCCAAAATACAGACACTTCGTTTCAAAAGTGGGACACCATGAACCTGAACGCGCTGATCGATTTTGCCCTCGTCGCCACCAATGAAGGGCTCGGAAAGGCCAGCCGTGCGAGCGGTATAGCCAAGGCGACCTTGTCGCGCCGCATCGCTGACCTGGAAGAACAGCTGGGCGTCAGGCTGATCGAGCGCAGCGCACGCGGCTTGAAACTCACCGAAGCCGGTGAAGTGCTGATGACGCGCACGGAAGGTCCGCTGGGCGAGGTGATCGAAGCCTTGACGGCGGCTCGTGAGGGCATCTCAACACCGCGCGGACGCTTGCGCGTGGCTGCCCCGGTGCTGTTTTCCCAGCTTGCGATGGGGCGCATTGGCGCCGAGTTCTGCGCCGCCTACCCTGACGTGGAGATCGAAGTCGTCGCCGAGGATCGCCTGGTTGACCTTGTAGAGGAACGCTTTGACGTTGCCATCCGCATCAACCCCAGCCCGGACAGCAGCCTGGTTGGCCGCTGCTTCGCCAAAGACCGACTGATCGTGGTGGCGGCGCCGGAGGTGCTCAAGCCGATGCCCGGCGCGGTCCGGCCCGTTGCCGCTATCGTGACGTCGAGTTTCGAGCCCACCCACTGGCATCTCGATGGCGGGGAGCTGGTGCTGGAGCCTAAGCCGAAGCTACGGTTCTCTTCGTTATTGATGGTGCGGGATGCAGCTGTCGCCGGCGCCGGCGCCGCCCTGATTCCACAGTCCATTGCCGGGAGCCAGCTTGCCCGTGGTGAGTTGGTCCAGTGGGGTACCGTGCACGGAATGGAACCCGCGCTGTGGGTGCTGCATACATCCAGGCGCCTTGCGGCGCCGAAGGTTCGCGCGTTTGTGGAGTTCATCTGCGCGCACTATCCGGGCATGTCGTTGGTGTTGAAGGGATAACGGCGCTCTCGCGTGAGTCTCTTGCAGCCTGCGCAATAGACTATTGCCATCAAGGGCATTGATAGCCCCCTAACGAAACCCCCATGCTAGCGGGCTGTCCGCGCGCTTATATCATTCCGAATGATAGTTACCTTTGCTTCATTCGATTCGTGACATACCGTCTCCCCGCGCATGATCCGTCCATCTCAATACATTGGCGGATGCACCTCATGGAACAGTCACTCAAACATTTGCGCTTCCCCCTGGCGATCCTGGCCGTGGTGGTGATGAGCGCATGCGGCAAGACCCCGGACCAAGCGGCCGCCATGCCAGCGGCGAAAGTCAGCGTGGCCAAGGTACTTGAGCAGCCGGTCAACGAGTGGGATGAATTCACCGGGCGCTTGGAAGCACCGGAAACCGTACAGATTCGTCCACGCGTGTCGGGCCAGATTGACCAAGTCGCTTTCACCGAAGGCGCTTTGGTCAAGAAAGGCGACCTGCTGTTCCAGATCGATCCACGTCCGTTCCAGGCCGAGGTACGCCGCCTCGAAGCCCAGTTGGCGCAAACGAAAGCCGCCGCCACCCGCAGCGATAACGAAGCGCAACGCGGCGACCGCCTGCGCCAGAGCAATGCGATTTCCGCCGAACTGGCCGACTCGCGCACCACCGCCGCCCAGGAAGCCCGCGCCGCTGTTGCCGGGATCCAGGCGCAGTTGGATTTGGCCAAGTTGAACCTGAGCTTTACCCGCGTCACGTCGCCGATCAGCGGCCGCGTCAGCCGCGCCGAGATCACCGCCGGCAACCTGGTGACCGCCGACACTACCGCGCTGACCAGCGTGGTCTCCACCGACAAGGTCTACGCCTACTTCGACGCCGATGAGCGTGTGTTCCTCAAGTACACCGAGCTGGCCCGTCAAGGCCGTCGCGGCGCGACCACTCCGGTGTACCTGGGCCTGTCGAATGAAACCGGCAACCCGCACCTGGGCCAGATGAACTTCGTCGACAACCAGGTCAACCCGGCCACCGGCACCATCCGTGGGCGCGCGGTGTTCGATAACAGCAAGGGCGAATACACCCCTGGCCTGTATGCGCGCTTGAAGCTGGTGGGCAGCGGCACCTACTCCGCCGTGCTGATCAACGACGAAGCCGTGGGCACCGACCTGGGCAAGAAGTTCGTGCTGGTGATGGAGGGCGACAAGCCCGCCTATCGCGCCGTGGAACTGGGGCCGAAGATCGAAGGCCTGCGCATCGTGCGCAGCGGCTTGAACAAGGACGACACCATTATCGTCAAGGGCCTGCAGCGCGCACGCCCAGGTTCGCCGGTCGCACCGGAAACCATTCCGATGGCCAGCCAGGAAACCCTCGCCGCCTTGGCCCAACAACGACAAGCGCTTGAAGCCAGCAACCTGGAGCAAGTGGCGCCGGAAAAACCCGCGCCCAAGCTCGCCAGCAGCGCGACTCCACGCGGTTAAGGGATACGACTCAAGATGAATTTTTCCAAGTTCTTCATTTCGCGGCCGATCTTCGCAGCGGTGCTGTCGCTGTTGATCCTGATCGCCGGTGCAATCTCGCTGTTCCAACTGCCCATCAGTGAGTACCCGGAAGTGGTGCCGCCGACCGTGGTGGTACGCGCCAACTTCCCCGGCGCCAACCCTAAAGTCATCGGCGAAACCGTGGCGGCTCCGCTGGAGCAAGCCATTACCGGTGTCGAGAACATGTTGTACATGTCCTCGCAATCGACCGCCGACGGCAAGCTGACCCTGACCATCACCTTCGCCCTGGGCACCGACCTGGACAACGCGCAGGTGCAGGTGCAAAACCGGGTGACGCGGACTCAGCCAAAACTGCCTGAGGAAGTGACGCGCATCGGTATCACCGTGGACAAGGCCTCTCCCGACCTGACCATGGTGGTGCACTTGACCTCCCCGGATCAGCGTTACGACATGCTGTACCTGTCCAACTACGCGATCCTCAATATCAAGGATGAGCTGGCCCGCCTGGGCGGCGTCGGCGACGTGCAGTTGTTCGGCATGGGCGACTACTCGCTGCGCGTCTGGCTGGACCCGAACAAGACCGCTTCGCGCAACCTGACCGCAACCGATGTGGTCAACGCGATCCGCGAACAGAACCGTCAAGTGGCCGCCGGTGCCCTGGGCGCCCAGCCGGCGCCGAGTGACACCAGCTTCCAGTTGTCGGTGAATACTCAGGGCCGCCTGGTCACCGAGGAGGAGTTCGAGAACATTGTGATTCGCGCCGGCGCCAACGGTGAGATCACCCGTCTGAAGGACATCGCCCGGGTCGAGCTGGGCTCCAGCCAATACGCGCTGCGCTCGTTGATCGATAACCAGCCTGCCGTCGCGATTCCGATTTTCCAGCGTCCGGGCTCCAACGCCATCGATATCTCCAACGATGTGCGCGCCAAGATGGCCGAGCTGAAAAAAGGCTTCCCGGCCGGCATGGATTACCGCATCGCCTATGACCCGACGATCTTTGTACGCGGCTCCATCGAAGCGGTGGTGCACACCCTGTTCGAAGCGCTGATCCTCGTGGTGCTGGTGGTGATCCTGTTCCTGCAGACCTGGCGCGCCTCGATCATTCCCTTGGTGGCGGTGCCGGTGTCGTTGATCGGTACGTTTGCGGTGATGCACCTGTTCGGGTTCTCACTCAATGCCTTGTCGCTGTTCGGCTTGGTACTGGCCATCGGCATCGTGGTGGACGACGCCATCGTGGTGGTGGAGAACGTCGAACGTAATATCGAACTGGGCCTGGAGCCGTTCCCGGCCACCGAAAAAGCCATGCGCGAAGTGACCGGCCCGATCGTCGCCACGGCGCTGGTGCTGTGTGCGGTGTTCATTCCGGCCGCCTTTATCAGTGGCTTGACCGGGCAGTTCTACAAACAGTTTGCCTTGACCATTGCCATCTCGACGGTGATCTCGGCATTCAACTCGCTGACGCTGTCCCCTGCCCTGGCGGCCGTGTTGCTGCGCGCCCACGACGCACCGAAGGATCGTTTCTCCAGGTTCCTCGACAAAATCTTCGGCGGCTGGCTGTTCCGTCCCTTCAACCGCTTTTTCGAAAAGGCCAGCCATGGCTACGTCGGTACCGTGCGCCGGGTGATTCGCGGCACGGGTATCGCGCTGTTCGTGTACGCCGGCCTGATGGTGCTGACATTCTTCGGGTTTGCCCACACGCCGACCGGTTTCGTACCGGCCCAGGACAAGCAATACCTGGTGGCCTTCGCCCAACTGCCCGACGCGGCGAGCCTGGACCGTACCGAAAGCGTGATGAAGCGCATGTCGGACATCGCCCTGAAACAGCCCGGCGTGGAAAGCGCGATTGCGTTCCCTGGCCTGTCGATCAACGGTTTCACCAACAGCCCGAACAGCGGCATCGTGTTCGTGACCCTGAAACCGTTCGACGAGCGTAAAGACGCGAGCATGTCGGCGGGTGCGATTGCCGGTGCGCTGAACGGCCAGTACGCCAGTATCGAAGAAGCCTATATGGCGATCTTCCCGCCGCCGCCGGTGCAAGGCCTGGGCACGATCGGTGGGTTCCGCCTGCAGATCGAAGACCGTGGCAACCTCGGCTATGACGAGCTGTACAAAGAAGTGCAGAACGTCATCACCAAAAGCCACGGCGTGCCTGAGCTGTTCGGCCTGTTCACCAGCTACACGGTCAACGTGCCGCAAGTCGATGCCGCCATCGACCGTGAAAAGGCCAAGACCCACGGCGTGGCAATCAGCGACATCTTCGACACGCTGCAGGTCTACCTGGGTTCGTTGTACGCCAACGACTTCAACCGCTTCGGGCGTACCTACCAGGTCAACGTGCAGGCCGAGCAACAGTTCCGCCAGGACTCCGACCAGATCGGCCAGCTGAAAGTGCGTAACAACAAAGGCGAGATGATCCCCCTGGCGACCTTCATCAAGGTCAGCGACACCTCGGGGCCGGACCGCGTGATGCACTACAACGGCTTTATCACCGCTGAAATCAACGGCAACGCCGCACCGGGCTACAGCTCCGGCCAGGCCCAGGCCGCGATTGAAAAACTGCTCAAGGATGAACTGCCCAACGGCATGACCTACGAGTGGACCGACCTGACCTATCAGCAAATCCTCTCGGGCAACACCGCGCTGTTCGTGTTCCCGCTCTGCGTACTGCTGGCGTTCCTGGTACTGGCCGCCCAATACGAAAGCTGGAGCCTGCCACTGGCGGTGATCCTGATCGTACCGATGACGCTGCTGTCGGCCATCACCGGGGTGATCATCTCCGGCGGCGACAACAACATCTTCACCCAGATCGGCCTGATCGTACTGGTGGGCCTGGCCTGCAAGAACGCGATCCTGATCGTCGAGTTCGCCAAGGATAAACAGCAGGAAGGCCTCGACCCGCTCGCCGCGGTACTGGAAGCCTGCCGCTTGCGTCTGCGGCCGATCCTGATGACCTCGTTCGCCTTCATCATGGGTGTGGTGCCACTGGTGTTGTCCAGCGGTGCCGGTGCCGAGATGCGGCATGCCATGGGCGTGGCGGTGTTCTCCGGGATGATCGGGGTGACCTTCTTCGGTCTGTTGCTGACGCCGGTGTTCTACGTACTGATCCGTCGCTATGTGGAGCGCAGCGAAGCGCGCAAAGCGGCCAAGGCCTTGAAGCTGGAGACACAGCAATGAGCGTGAAAGTATTCCTGCCGAGCTTGCTGGTACTGGCGCTGAGCGCCTGTGCCGTGGGCCCGGACTACAAAGCCCAGACCCCGGAAGCGGCCAACATCACGGCCGCCGCCGATGCCAAGCAATATGACCATGCCAGGTTCGAAGGCATCTGGTGGCAGCAGTTCGAGGACCCGACCCTCAACCAGTTGGTCACCCAGTCGCTGCAGGGCAACCGCGACCTGCGCGTCGCCTTTGCCCGTCTGCGTGCGTCCCGTGCGATCCGCGATGACGCCAGCAACGACGCCATGCCGACCATCACCAGCCGCGTCAGCAGTGACCAGGGCAAGGGCCAGATTCCCGGCCAGACCACCCGCCGCGTCAAGACCGAGCGCTACGACCTCGGCCTGGACATGGCCTGGGAACTGGACCTGTTCGGTCGCATCCAGCGCAACCTGGAAGCCACCGACGCCGACCAGCAGGCCGCTGAGGCTGACTTGTACCAGCTGCAAGTCACCATGATCGCTGAACTGGTGGATGCCTACGGTCAACTGCGTGGCGCGCAACTGCGTGAACGCATTGCCCTGGACAACCTGAAAAACCAGCAGGACTCCCGCGGCATCACCGTCAGCCTGCGCGATGCCGGCGTGGGCGACCAACTCGACGTGGAACGCGCCGATGCGCGCCTCGCGGCGGTGGAAGCCAGCGTGCCGCAACTGCAGGCCGAGCAAGTGCGCGAGCGTAACCGCATCGCCACCCTCCTCGGCCAACGCCCCGACAAACTGAGCGTGGACCTGAGCCCGAAAGACCTGCCAGCGATTGCCAAGGCGCTGCCGATCGGCGACCCGGGGCAACTGCTGCAACGGCGCCCGGACATCCTCAGCGCCGAGCGCAAACTGGCGGCCGCCACCGCACGCATCGGCGTGGCCAAGGCCGACCTGTTCCCACGGGTCAGCCTCAGCGGCTTCCTCGGCTTCACCGCCGGGCGCGGCTCGCAGATCGGCTCGTCCGCCGCCAATGCCTGGGCCCTTGGCCCGAGCATCACCTGGGCCGCCTTCGACCTGGGCAGCGTACGCGCCCGCTTGCGCGGCGCGGACGCCGAAGCCGATGGCGCCCTGGCGAACTACGAACAGCAAGTGCTGTTGGCCCTGGAAGAATCTGAAAACGCCTTCAGTGACTACGGCAAGCGTCAGCAACGCCTGGTCTCGCTGATCCGCCAAAGCGAATCCAGCCGCGCCGCCGCCGACCTGGCCGCGATCCGCTACCGCGAAGGCACCGTAGACTTCCTGGTCCTGCTCGACGCCCAACGCGAACGCCTGGCCGCCGAAGACTCCCAGGCCCAGGCCGAAGTGGATCTGTATCGCGGCATCGTTGCGATCTACAAGGCACTGGGAGGTGGCTGGCAGCCGGATACGGTGGTCGCTGCAGCCAAGTGATGTAAAGAGCTCCTTTGGTTGGTCGCATCCAGCCAATTTTTAGCCCTGCGATCGATTCGGTCGCGGGGCTTTTTTTTGCCCGCTTATCAGTCCTGATCGTTCCCACGCTCCGCGTGGCAATGCATCCCGTGACGCTCCGCGTCACCATTGCGCAAGTGCCTGAGTTTTCGCTGAAAGCGGACGCGGAGCGTCCCGGGTGGCATCCCCACGCAGAGCGTGGGAACGATCATTGTTCTACGTTGCGTCGTTAAGAATCAAACTCCGATAATGCCCCGGATTCGACCCGCTCCACTTACGAAACGCCTTATAAAACGAACTCGTATCGGCAAACCCCAATCGCTCGGCAATCTGGGCGAAGCTGATCTGCGGCTCAGCCAGCCACACAATCGCCAGTTCCTTGCGTACGCTGTCCTTGAGGCCCTGGTAGGTCTGGCCTTCCTCTGCCAGGCGGCGGCGCAGGGTGGACGCGGAGATGCACAGGGTGGCGGCAAGGCCGTCGGTCTCCGGCCAGGTGTGTGGGGGCATGTGGCGCAGGTCATGCTTGATGCGGCTGGCAAGGCTTTGCGGGTCGCGGTATTTGACCAGGATATTGGCCGGCGCGTGGCTGAGGAAACGCTGCAATTCCTGTGGGGTTCGTTTGATCGGCAGGTCCAGGCACTCGGCGGAAAAGATCATGCGGGTGCGTGGCCGATCAAAGCGCAAGTTGTCGGAAAACATCACTTGGTAATCATCACAAAAGTCCGGCCGTGCGCAGCGCAATTCGATGGCCAGAATCGGGATGCGCCGCCCCGCCAGCCAGCAGGCGACGCCGTGGACGATCATCCAGTAAGTGAAATAGGTGAACGCGCGCTTGGGCTCGGGCTCCGGTTCGAGCAACACGATTTCCGCCAGGCTTTGTTGGCGCACCAACTGGGCAGGCAGGCGCTCGAGCATCAGCGAGAGAAAATCCAGGCCGATTTCCAGGCCGGCCACCAGGCTCGGTTGTGCCATAGCGGCACGACACAGGAACGCCAGGCTGCCGGTTTTAAGCTTGCGCGGGTCCATGCCAAAAAACTCGTCATCACTGCGCCGTGCGAGCAAACGCCACAAGCGCGCATAGGCGGTGGCGGCCACCCGTGCGCCGGGCTGTTCCAGCAGCACCGGGTCAATCCCGACTTTGCTTAACGCCTCGACGGTGGCCGCGCCCGGCGCACAGCTCTGCAGCAGGGCTTCGCGCACGAGGTGGATGGAGATGGTGTCTTTTTCCGACATGGGCTGTTGGGCAATCCGGCTGCGGTTCGGGTGGCCTGCATGATAAGGGCGGTTGCGCTTCGCCACCACCGTTCAGCCCACGTTCAGCAAAGGTCAATATTTCTTGTTTGGCAATGAGTATCATTATGTTACAACTTAGCCTCCTATCTAGTTACGCCCTGGTGCCCGATGCTCGTTCCTTTTTTAATCATGCTGCGCGAAGGCATTGAAGCGGCGCTGATAGTCGGCATCATCGCCAGCTACCTGCAACAGACCGGGCGCGGCCAGTGGATGCCCGCTGTGTGGATCGGCGTATTTCTCGCGGCTGCGCTGGCGTTGCTGGTGGGCGGCGGGCTGGAACTGGTCAGTGCCGAATTCCCGCAGAAACAGCAGGAATTGTTCGAAGGCATCGTCGGACTGGTCGCGGTGGGCATTCTCAGTTCCATGGTGTTCTGGATGCGCAAGGTGGCGCGCTCGATCAAGCATTCGCTGCATGCGTCCCTCGACCACGCATTGGCCGGCTCCCAACACCAAGTCTTCGCGCTGATCGCCATGGTGTTTTTCGCCGTGGCCCGCGAAGGGCTGGAAACGGTGTTCTTCCTGCTCGCCGTGTTCCAGCAGAGCGAGGGCCCGGGTGCACCTGTCGGCGCCCTGCTCGGCCTGATCCTGGCGATCATCGTCGGTTTCCTGATCTACACCGGCAGCATGCGCCTGAACCTCGGTGCGTTTTTCCGCTGGACCGGCCTGTTCATCCTCGTGGTGGCGGCCGGCATTCTCGCCAACTCGGTGCAAGCCTTGCACGAAGCGGGCGTGTGGAATCACCTGCAGACCGTGCTGTTCGATTTCAGCGCCGCGCTGCCCATGGACAGCCCGCTGGGCTCAGTGCTTGCCGGTATGTTCGGTTATCAGGAAGCGCCGACCGTCAGCACCCTCGGCGCCTATCTGATTTACCTGGTGGTGGCGCTGGTGATGTTCTTCCTGCCGTCGCCTTCGGCCAAGCCCGTCACCTCCACTTCTTCCGTCTCCAGCCAGTAAGGACCGTCTCTTGTCCAACCCAACCCCTCAACCGGCTCCGTCGTCCCGCGCGCTGCGCTGGGCCGTGGCCGGCTCGGTGGTCGTGATGATCGCCGCCGGTGGCCTGTTCTATTACGCCGCGCAGTTGGCTGCCAGCAAGCGCCAGGCCAACCAGAATGAGATCGCGGTGACCATCCACGGCCACGCTTGCGAGCCCAACGCCCTGACGGTGCCCGCCGGGCGTGCGAGTTTTCGCATCATCAACCGCTCCGACCGCGCGGTGGAATGGGAAATCCTCGATGGCGTCCTGGTCGTCGAAGAGCGGGAAAATATTGCCCCCGGCCTGAGCCAGGTGATCAACGCCAATCTGCAGCCCGGCGACTACGCGATCACTTGCGGTCTGCTGAGCAACCCCCGCGGCACCTTGCATGTCACGCCGACTGCGCAATCCGAGGCCCAGGCCAAGGCCAAGCCGTCGATGGTGGCGTTTATCGGGCCGCTGTCGGAGTTCCGCGTTTACCTGAGCGGCCAGGGCACTGCACTGGTGAAGGCGGTCACCGCGTTGCAACACGCGATCGATGCCGGCGACCTCGCCCAGGCCCAAGCCCTGTATGTACCGGCCCGCGAAGCCTACCAACGGTTGGCGCCGGCATCGCAACGCCTGGCCGAGCTGGACAACGCGATCAACGCCCGCGCCGACTATTTTGAAAAGCGCGAGCAAGACCCGGCCTTCAGTGGCTTCCATCGCCTGGAATACAGCCTGTTTCAGCAGCGCAGCCTCGACGGCCTGGCGCCCGTCGCACAGCGGTTGGTCAACGACGTCAGCACCCTCAAGCAACAGCTGCTGGCCCAATCCCTGCCACCGGAGCAACTGGTGAGCATTGTGGTGCGCAACCTCAATAGCCTGGCGGATGTACGCGCCAACAGCGGTGAGGAGGAACGCTACAGCCACATCGACCTCAACGGTTTTGCCGCCAACCTGGAGGTTGCCCACAAGATCGTCGCGCTGATGCGGCCGCTGTTGGCCAAGTCCGCCGCCGAGCTGCTCCCCAACGTCGACAGCGCCCTTGCCGCCTTTGATGCCGAACTCCAAGGCTTCAAGGTCGACAACGGCTACGCCACCTATGACAGCGTGAACGCCGATCAGCGCAAGCAGATCGCCGACAAGGCCAAGGCCCTGGCCGCCGCACTCGATGGAATCGACCCCGCCCTTGGCCTTTCCGGCCTGCAGTGAGACGAACGCATACATGAGTGATTCAGCACAATTTGACCTCCAACGCCGCCGTGTCCTGCTCGGCATGGCCGCCACCGGCGCCGCGATTGCCGGTAGCACCCTGACCTGTCCGGCCATGGCGGCGGCCGCCGAGCAAGTCACCACCGCGCCACGCAGTGACAAGACCCAAGACCACCACGCGTTCTTCGGCAAGCACCAGAGCGGCATCGTCACCCCGCGTCCCGCCTGCGGCATGCTCGTGGCATTCGACGTACTGGCCAGTGACCGTGAAGACCTGGAGCGCCTGTTCCGCACCTTGAACGAGCGCATCGCCTTCCTGATGACCGGCGGCACCGTGCCGCAAGTCGACCCGAAACTGCCGCCCACCGACTCCGGCATCCTCGGCCCGGTGGTGACACCGGATAACCTGACCATCACGGTCTCGGTCGGTGAGTCGTTGTTCGATGAACGCTTCGGCCTCGGCGCGGCCAAGCCCAAGCGCCTGACGCGCATGGTCGGCTTCCCCAACGATGCGCTGGAACCTTCGCAGTGCCACGGCGACCTGAGCCTGCAGTTCAGCTCCAACACCCCGGACACCAACATCCACGCCCTGCGCGACATCGTAAAGAACCTGCCCGACCTGCTGCTGGTGCGCTGGAAACAGGAAGGCAGCGTACCGCCCCAGGCGCCGGCCAAACCCGGCGAGCCGGCGCAGAGTGCGCGTAACTTCCTGGGCTTTCGCGATGGTTCGGCCAACCCCAATTCCAACGACGCCAAGGCCATGGACCAGATCGTGTGGGTGCAGCCAGGCAGTGACGAACCGGCCTGGGCGGCCAACGGCAGCTACCAGGCCGTGCGCATCATCCGTAACTTCGTCGAGCGCTGGGACCGCACCCCACTGCAGGAACAGGAAAGCATCATCGGCCGCATCAAGCCCACCGGCGCGCCGATGGATGGCCAAAAGGAATCCCAGGTCCCGGACTACAGCAAGGACCCGGAAGGCAAGCTGACCAAGCTCGATGCCCACATCCGCCTGGCCAACCCGCGCACTCCGCAGACCCAAGCCAACCTGATCCTGCGGCGGCCGTTCAACTACTCCAACGGCGTCAATAAAAACGGTCAGCTGGACATGGGGCTGTTGTTCATCTGTTACCAGGCTGACCTGGAGAAAGGCTTTATCAGCGTGCAAACCCGGCTCAACGGCGAGCCCTTAGAGGAATACCTCAAGCCCGTCGGCGGCGGCTATTTCTTCACCTTGCCGGGGGTCACGGGGCCCGACGATTTCATCGGGCGCACACTGCTTGCAGCAACGCACCCTCGAACCACTGCCGTTACCTAAAACACACTCAGAGCGGATACCGTCCCATGAAGAAGTCGACCCTCGCGTTGTCGTTGCTGATGACCCTTTCGCCACTGTCCGCCTTTGCCGCCACGGCGCCGCTGGACCTGGTCGGTCCGGTGTCGGACTACAAAATTTATGTCACCGAGGAAATCGGTGAATTGGTCACCCAAACCCAGGCCTTCACCGACGCCGTGAAAAAAGGCGACCTGGCCACCGCCCGGAAACTCTATGCGCCGACCCGCGTGCATTATGAATCCATCGAGCCGATCGCCGAGCTGTTCAGTGACCTCGACGCCTCCATCGACTCACGGGTCGACGATCACGAAAAAGGCGTGAAGGCCGAAGACTTCACCGGCTTTCACCGCATCGAGTACAGCCTGTTCGCTGAAAACACCACCCAGGGCCTAGACGCCCTCACCGACAAGCTCAACAGCGACGTGCTGGACCTGAAAACCCGGGTCGACGGCCTGACCTTCCCACCGGAAAAAGTCGTCGGCGGCGCCGCGGCGTTGCTCGAAGAAGTCGCTGCCACCAAGATTTCCGGCGAAGAAGACCGCTACAGCCATACCGACCTGTACGACTTCCAGGGCAACATCGACGGCGCGAAGAAGATCGTTGACCTGTTCCGTGGCCAGATCGAGAAACAAGACAAGGTATTCCTGGCCAAGGTCGACAAGAACTTCGCCACCGTGGACAAGATCCTGGCCAAGTACAAGACCCCGGACGGCGGTTTTCAGACCTACGACAAGGTCAAGGATAACGACCGCAAGGCCTTGGTTGGCCCGGTCAATACCTTGGCTGAAGACCTGTCGATGCTGCGCGGCAAGTTGGGCCTGAACTAAGCCCGAACACCCAGGCCCTAATGCCAGTCAGCTAATGCCTTTTGTAGGAGCGAGCTTGCTCGCGAAGAACTCAAGCCCCCCGCGCTTATCCAGAATGAACGCGTTGCCTGGGCGTTTTTCGCGAGCAAGCTCGCTCCTACAATGAATCCCTTTCGGCGCCTGGGTGTTTTTTTGCCAGGTGTTTTTACAGAATCCGGTAGAGCAACCGCTCGATGCGCACCCGGCTGACCCGGCGCAGGAACTTGCCCACCGCCACCGGGTAATCCACCAGCGTCTGCAGTTGTTGGTAGCCGGCGATGCGCGTGGTGTGTTGGAAAATATGCGCAAGCTCTTGCGCACGCGGCGCCAACCACTGGCCCTGGGGGTCGTCGATCAGCAAGGCGTTTTCCAGGTCGAGCCGGAACGCCCTGGGGTTGAGGTTATTGCCAGTCAGCAAGGTGTAGCGCTGGTCGACCCACAAGCCTTTAAGGTGGTAACTGTTGTCACCGTCGTGCCACAGGTGCAGATTCAACTGGCCGCTGTCGATCATCGGCTGATGGCGCTTGGCAAAGCGACGCAGGCTGATTTCATACAGATACGGCAACGCCGCGATCACCTTGAAGGGTTCGCTGGGCGGAATGTAGAAGTCGTTGGCGGTCTTGTCGCCGACGATGATGTCGATCTTCACCCCGCGCGCCAGGGCCCGGTTGATCTCGCGCGTCACCGGCAGCGGCAGGTTGAAGTACGGCGTGCAGATAGTCAGTTGCTGCTGGGCGCTGGCAATCAGCTCCAGGATCACCCGGCTGAGCGGGTTGTTTTTGCCGACACCGAGTAACGGGCTGACCTGCAAGTGCCCATTGGGCAACTGCCCGGCGCTGGTGTCATACGCCGCATGCTTGAGGCGGCTGCGCAGGTCACCGATGTCGTTGCGCAGACTGCGGGTGGTGGGCGGGTTGGGCAGGTCGAGGCGATGCACCGCCTTGGACGCGACCAGGCCATGTTCCACGAGGTGCTGCATGGAGTCGGCCAGCGCCTGGCTGTGGATCAGGTGATAACGGTCGAAGCGGTACTTGTCGAATTTGTGCAAGTACACGTTGTTCAGGCTGGCGCCGCTGTACAGCACCGTGTCGTCGATCACAAAACCCTTGAGGTGCAGCACGCCGAACAGCTCGCGGGTTTGCACCGGCACGCCGTACACCGGCACTTCACTGGCGTGACCCTGGGTCATGGCTTGGTACCAGGCGCTATTGCCCGGCTGCTTGCCGGCGCCGATCAGGCCACGCTGGGCGCGCAGCCAGTCGACCACCACGACGATGTCCAACGCCGGCCGTGCGGCTTTGGCGGCGTGCAATGCGTCGTAGATCTCCTGCCCCGCCTCATCCTGCTGCAAGTACAACGCAACGATGTAGATGCGCCGGGTGGCCTGGGGGATTTTCTCCATCAGGCAGCGCCGATAGGCATCGGCGCTGGGCAACACCTCGATGGCATCGGTGGACAGCGGAAAACCGCGCAGTTTAGGCAACAGGGAGCGTTTGAAGAACGACGGCATAAGGCTCGCAATGGGTCGAATCCGAAGAGGCCCAAAGCTTACACCATGGGGGTGCTCAGGTCTCGTCGGCGCACAGGGAAAAATATCCATTGACCAAGAAGAACGATCGTTCTACTGTCTGAGGCATGAACGATATGACTCTTAATGAAACCCGCGATATTATTCTCGACGTCACCGAGAAGTTGATTTATCGCCACGGCATCGCCGCCACCGGCATGGACTTGCTGGTGAAAACCGCCGGCGTCTCGAGAAAAAGCATTTATCGCTACTTCAGCAACAAGGATGAACTGGTGATTGCCGCCCTGCAGCGCCGCGACGAACGCTGGATGCGCTGGCTGCGCACGCAAGTCGAGCGCCATGAAGACAGCGGCGAGCGCCTGCTGGCGCTGTTCAGCGCGCTGAAAAGCTGGTTCGACTCGGCGGATTTTCGCGGCTGCGCCTTTATCAATACCAGTGGCGAAACCGGCAACGCGCAAGCCCCGGTACGCCTGCTGGCCAAGGCTCACAAACAGAAACTGTTCGAGTACGCGCTTGAACTGTGTCAAGCACATGGCACCCCCGACCCGAAGCGGCAGGCCGCGCAGCTGCTGATCCTGATCGATGGCGCCATTACCGTTGCCCTGGTGATGGGCGATTCAACGGCTGCCGATACTGCGCAAGCGATGGCACGGACCCTATTGGGGCTTTGAACTACTGTCGATGCACTTTCATAACTTTTCAGGAGCCGTTCCATGTCCTCTAACCCAGAAGTCCGCCCACCACTACCACCCTTTACCCGCGAGTCGGCGATTGAAAAAGTGCGCCTGGCCGAAGACGGCTGGAACTCACGCGACCCGCAACGGGTGTCGCTGGCTTACACGTTGGACACCCAGTGGCGCAACCGCGCCGAGTTCGCCCATAACCGCGAAGAGGCCAAGGGCTTCCTCACGCGCAAATGGGCCAAAGAGCTGGATTACCGACTGATCAAAGAGCTATGGGCCTTCACCGGCAACCGCATCGCCGTGCGCTATGCCTATGAATGGCACGATGACTCCGGTAACTGGTTTCGTTCGTACGGTAATGAAAACTGGGAGTTTGACGAAAACGGCCTGATGACCAATCGCTTTGCCTGCATCAACGATCTGCCGATCAAGGAAAGTGAACGCAAGTTCCACTGGCCGCTGGGGCGGCGTCCGGATGATCATCCGGGGTTGTCCGAATTAAGTCTGTAGCCCGATCGTTCCCACGCTCCGCGTGGGAATGCCTCCCGGGACGCTCCGCGTCCCTAATACACACAGGTGACGCGGAGCGTCAGGGGCTGCATTCCCACGCGGGAGCGTGGGAACGATCCGCGCGGCTGTTACTCAGTCCTGATTCAGCCCAACTCGATACAGCACCCCATCATCCTCATCCGTGAGCACATACAGATAGCCATCCGGCCCCTGCCGCACATCGCGAATCCGCGCGTTCAAATCACCCAGCAGACGTTCTTCATGGACGACCTTGTCGCCATCGAACTGCAGCCGGATCAGCTCTTTGCTGGCCAGCGCGCCGATAAACAGGTTGTGCTGCCAGGCCTTGAAACGGTCGGCGTCGTAGAACGCCATGCCACTGATCGCTGGTGATTTCTCCCACACATGATGCGGCGCCACGGTGCCTTCAGCGGTCTTGCCCTTGGCCTCGGGGATCGGCGTGAGGGAATAGTTGATGCCGTGCGTCGCCAGCGGCCAGCCGTAGTTCTTGCCGCGTTCGATGATGTTGATTTCATCACCGCCCCGTGGCCCATGTTCGTTTTCCCAGATCGTCCCGCTCCAGGGGTTCAACGCCAGGCCCTGTGGGTTGCGTTGGCCGTAGGACCAGATCTCGGGGCGTACCCCAGGCTGGGCAACAAACGGGTTGTCGTCGGGTACGCGACCATCCGGATAAATGCGTACGACTTTACCTTGCAGCTTGTCCAGGTCCTGGGCGGTGGGCCGCACATTGTTTTCGCCCAGGGTCACGAACAGGTAGCCGTCACGGTCAAACGCCAGGCGCGAGCCGAAGTGGTTGCCGGTGGACAGCTTGGGCTCCTGGCGCAGGATTACCGTGAAGTCCTTCAAGCCGCTCAAGTCATCGGCCAGGCGCCCTCGCCCCACGGCGGTCCCGGCCTTGCCGTCCTGGCCGCCCCCTTCGGCGTACGACAGGTAGACCATGCGGTCTTGCTTGAAGTCGGGCGACAGCACCACGTCGAGCAAACCGCCCTGCCCCTTGGCCCACACCTGGGGCACGCCGGTCAAGGGCGCGGACAGCTTGCCGTCCGGGCTGACAAAGCGCAGCTGGCCGGGAAGCTCGGTCACCAGGAAACCTTGCCTGTCCGGCAGGAATGCCACCGCCCAGGGGCGATTCAGGCCCTTGGCGACCGGCGTCGCAGTGATGCTGCCTTGTTCACTGGGAAACTGTCGGGCATCGGCGGCTTGAACCGCAGCCATTGGCAGCAGCGTGGTTGCGCAAAGAGCGGCTAGCAGGGTTTTGCGTAGAAACATAAGACGGATCCTTACCGGCGATTGCCGTTGGCATCATAGGTGGGAGCTTTGGTTTCGGTATTCGGGCGACTGGGCGCGGCGTCACGCTTGGGATAACTGTTGCCGATTCCGCCGTTTTCCACGGTGGGCCGAGGTTGGGTCGGCGCGGTCTGGATACCGCGAACGGCCGGCGCATTGGGCTGGGTGCCCTGCATGCTGTTGGGGTTGGCCCGGTGGATAGGGCTGTTGTTGGAGTCGTAACGACCCGGCAGGTTTTGCGCCTGGGCCAATGGCACCAGGGCCAGGCCCGAAGCCAGCGCTGCAACCAGCCCTGCAAGATGACGCACATAACGGTTCATGACGATGCCTCTCTATGCCGAGGAGTACGTGCTTTCGATAACACGCTACCCCAGGGGTTCGTCTGGCGACATTAAATAGTTGCTCATCAGGTGTAACACGATCTGTCCAAGCATCCGCTCGCCGAAACTTTTGCCCAGGCCCACGAGTCACCAGAACACAGGCTTATCTTTGAAGGAGAGGTACTTATGCCCCGGGCAATCTGGAAAGGCGCCATCAGTTTCGGTTTGGTTCACATCCCGGTGTCGCTGGTGTCGGCGACGTCTGCCCAAGGCGTCGATTTTGACTGGCTGGACAAACGCAGCATGGACCCGGTGGGCTACAAGCGCATCAACAAGGCCACGGGCAAGGAAATCACCAAGGAAAATATCGTCAAGGGCGTAGCTTATGAAAAAGGCCGCTACGTAGTGCTCAGCGAAGATGAGATCCGCTCAGCCCACCCCAAGTCGACCCAAACCATCGAAATCATCGCCTTTGTCGCCAGCGACCAGATCCCCCTGCAAAACATCGACACGCCCTACTTCCTGGCCCCGGATAAACGCGGCGGCAAGGTCTATGCGCTGCTGCGCGAAACCCTGAAGAAAACCGGCAAGGTCGCCCTGGCCAATGTGGTGTTGCATACCAAGCAGCACCTTGCCGCATTGATGCCGCTGGAGTCGGCCCTGGTGCTGGTCATGCTGCGCTGGCCCGCCGAGGTGCGCAGCCTGGATGAGCTGGAACTTGGCAGCGATGTGACCAAACCCACCCTGGCCAAGGGCGAGTTGGACATGGCCAAGCGCCTGGTGGAAGACATGAGCGCCGACTGGCAACCCGAGGAATACCGCGACAGCTTCCAGGAAAAAATCATGGCGCTGGTGGAGAAAAAGGCCAAGGCCGGCAAGATCGAAGACGTGGAATCGACCGAAGGCAGCGAAGAGCGCAAATCGGCCGATGTGATCGACCTGACGGAACTGCTCAAGCGCAGCCTTGCGGGCAAACCTGCGGCGAAAAAACCCGCTGCGAAGAAATCCAACAAAAAGGCCTCTTGAGCCTGCCATTGGCTGGAGAACGACATGGCAAAGCCCCTGAGCGAGTACAACCGTAAACGCGACTTCGGGATTACCGCCGAACCCGCCGGCGACTCACCGGCCGGCAAGCGCAAAGCCTCGGCCCTGAGCTTTGTGATCCAGAAACATGATGCGCGTAACCTGCACTATGACTTTCGCCTGGAACTCGACGGCGTGCTGTTGAGCTGGGCGGTGCCCAAAGGCCCGAGCCTGGACCCGAGCCAGAAGCGCCTGGCGGTCCACGTTGAAGACCACCCACTGAGTTACGGTGGCTTCGAGGGCAGTATTCCCGCCGGCCAATACGGCGCCGGGGATGTCATCGTGTGGGACCGCGGCATCTGGCAACCCCATGACGATCCGCACAAGGCCTACGCGGCCGGCAAACTCAAATTCAGCCTGGTCGGCGAAAAACTCTCGGGGGACTGGACCTTGGTGCGCACCCGGCTCAAGGGCAGCGGCGACAAGCAACAGTGGCTGCTGATCAAGGAAAAGGACCAGCAGGCACGGCCCATCGCCGAATACGATATTGTCCAGGCCGAACCCGCCAGCGTGCTGAGCGACGCGGTGGTCGGCAAGCCCAAGGCCAAGGCTCAGGCGAAAACCAAAGCGGCACCCAAAGCAGCTCCCAAGGCGAGCACGCGCAAGCAGGCCACCGCCGTGCCCGAGCAGTTCTCCCCGCAACTGGCCACCCTGGTCGATCGGGCACCGGAAGGTGACTGGCAGTACGAGATCAAGTTCGACGGTTACCGCATCCTCGCGCGCATCCAAGGAGGTGAAGTGCGCCTGTTCACCCGCAACGGGCACGACTGGACCGAGCGCCTGCCGCGTCAGGCCAAGGCTTTGCAAGCGCTCAAGCTCAAGGACAGCTGGCTGGACGGCGAGGTGGTCAGCCTCAACGGCGACGGCCTGCCGGATTTCCAGGCGTTGCAGAATGCCTTCGACATCGGCCGCAGCCTCGACATCGTCTATTACCTGTTCGACGCGCCCTTTCTGAATGGCCGCGATCAGCGCGAAGACCCGGTCGAAACGCGTCGCGCCGCGCTCAAATCCGCGCTGTCCGCCAGCAAGAGCAAGCTGCTGCGCTTCTCCGAAGCGTTTGCGGCCAACCACCGCGACATTTTCGAAAGCGCCTGCGACCTGGCCCTGGAAGGCGTCATCGGCAAGCGTGCCGGCAGCCCTTACGTGTCCAGGCGCAGTGACGACTGGATCAAGCTCAAATGCCGCTTGCGCCAGGAGTTTGTGATTGTCGGTTATACCCGCCCCCAAGGCTCGCGCACCGGGTTTGGCGCGCTGCTGTTGGCGGTCAACGGCGACGCCGGGCTGGTATACGCCGGGCGCGTGGGCACCGGCTTCGACCAGGCATCGCTGAAAGCCATCTACACCAAGCTCACCGCGCTCGAGCGCGACGACTCGCCACTGCAAAAGCCGTTGACCAGCGCCCAGGCGCGTGGCGTGCAATGGGTCGAACCGAGCCTGGTCGGCGAAGTGCAATTTGCCGAATGGACCCGTGAAGGCGTGGTGCGCCAGGCCGCGTTTGTGGGCATGCGCACCGACAAGCCCGCCGCGCAGATCATTCACGAACTGCCGCGCGCGGCCAAATCGGTCAAGGCGCCTGTGGCGAAAAAAACCGAGAAGCAGGTGAAAACCGTGAAGGACCTGAAAATCACCCACCCTGATCGCGTCATCGACAAGCAGAGCGGTACGCAAAAGCAGCAACTGGCACAGTTCTACGCCGACACCAGCGCATGGATCCTGCCGTTCCTGCGCAACCGGCCCGTGTCGCTGCTCAGGGCGCCGGAGGGCATCGAAGGCGAACAGTTCTTCCAGAAGCACATCGAACGCATGACGATCCCGCACATCAAGCAACTGGACCAGGCCCTGGACCCCGGCCATGCACGCCTGATGGAAATAGACACTGCAGACGCCCTGGTCGGCGCCGTGCAAATGGGCACGGTCGAGCTGCACACCTGGGGCGCCACCACGGACAAGATCGAAACCCCCGACCTGTTCGTACTCGACCTCGACCCGGACCCCGCCCTGCCCTGGAAGGCCATGCTGGAAGCTGCGCAACTGACCCTCTCGGTGCTGGATGAATTGGGCTTGCAGGCCTTCGTCAAAACCAGCGGTGGCAAAGGCTTGCACCTGATCGTACCGCTGGCCCGGCGAGACGACTGGGACAGCGTGAAAGCCTTCGCCAAGGCCATCGCCCAATTCATGACCCAGCAACTGCCCGAGCGCTTCACCGCCACCAGCGGCCCGAAAAACCGCGTGGGCAAAATCTTCATCGATTATCTGCGCAACGCCCGGGGCGCCAGCACGGTAGCCGCTTACTCCGTGCGGGCGCGACCCGGCCTACCGGTTTCGGTACCGATCAGCCGGGAAGAGTTGAATGGGTTGCGCAGTTCCCAGCAATGGACAGTCGCCAACCTGCACGAACGCTTGCAGAGTTTGAAGACCGACCCCTGGGCCGGCTATGCCAATCGACAGAAGATCAGCAAGAAGATGTGGGACAAGCTGGGCGCCAAACCACCGAAGTGATCCGCGCCACGGGTGGGGCTCAGATAAGGATGAAGATCAGCGCCAGGCCAGCGAAGATCGCCCACTTTTCCAGGTAGTAGCGCGTGCGGTTGCGCTTTTTGAGCTCCTTGCCGCGCAACCGGATCTTGTACAAACGGGTAAAAGCGCGGTTGAGGCCGCCGGTCTTGTCGCCTTCATCATTGGGCGAACCCGCAGCGGCCATTACATTGCGGCTGAACCAGCGGTTGAACGCGGCTGCCCAGCGGTATTTCATCGGCCGCTCGATGTCGCAGAACAGAATGATGCGGTTGTGCGCCGTGGTGTTTTCCGCGTAGTGGATGTAAGTCTCGTCGAACATCACCGGCTCGCCGTCGCGCCAGTAATAGCTCTCGCCGTCCACATTGATGTAGCAGCCCGGATCGTTTGGGGTATCCAGCCCCAGGTGATAGCGGTAGGAGCCCGCATAGGGGTCACGGTGACGCACCAGTTTGGAGCCCGGCGGCAGCTCGGCGAACATTGCAGCCTTGATCGAGCCGATGCTTTGCACCAGTTCGGTGGTGCGCGGGCACAGCTTCATTGCCGAAGGATGGCTGTCGCCGTACCACTTCAGATAGAAGCGCTTCCAGCCGGACTTGAAGAACGAGTTGAAGCCCACGTCATTGTATTGCTCCGAACGCTTGATCTCTCCGGCGCGCATCAGGTTCTGGGCTTCCTGGCGGATTTCTTCCCAGTGCGCCTGCAATGGGCTCAGGTCCGGAAAATCGCTGGGCGACAGATAAGGGCGGCTGGGTTGCTTGGAGAACAGATAAAGGAAGCAGTTGATCGGCGCCAGGAACGTCGAGTGATCGCTGAGCTGGCGACCCAACTTGTGTCGCACCCGGCCACGCAAATGTACATACGCGATGGAGGCAACGTAGAGAGCAACAATGATGAGTTTCAAGGGATTCGTCACACGTCAGGGAGAGAACAGGCTGCTCCTGCGGGCCCACAACGGCCGAGGATGGATAAGCAGCACCTGAAATCACAATTCACATACAGGCGACACGACCGGCAGGATGACCTTCCGATGTGTGACCATTGGCCGTTATTTAGCCATACTTTGTAACCAAAGGTTAACTAAGAATTGTGAAAAGCTGTCCACTGAGTGTGTTGGGGAGGTTGTGCCGGCGGGCCCCCAGGACCCGCCGGCCAGAGACGTCGCTACGGCTTAAAGCTGATCGTCCTTACGTTCGCGGCGTGAAAAACTGCTGTCTTCCAATGCCGAATACGGTACTGCACCACGCTGGGTAAACATGAGGTGGCGGACCAGCGCGACCATCAGCCCGAGCAATAACCCGCCCACCAGGCTCAACGCAATGACCAGAGCTTTTTTCGGTTTGATCGGTGCCAGAGGCTCCTGGGCGCGACGGTCAATTGTCACCAGCTTCAGGTTGCTCATGTCGATGTTCAAACCACGCAACCTGGCGACTTCGGCGCGAAGCGGCTCGACGTCCTGCAGGAAGATGTCTTCATTGCCACGTTTGCGCAGCACTTCAACTTCGCGGTTCGCGTCCAACAGCTGGAGTTCCTTGCCAATTTCGGCAATACGCGGATTGGTGAAGTCATCGCTGGTGCGCTTTTGCAGCGCGGCGCGCTCGGCCTCCAGGGCCTCAGTACCCATGAAGTACAGCGGAATCTTCTGATTGTTGACTTCGGTGCGCATCACCTGGCTCGAGCCGGTTCGCGCGGAGTCGGCCATGGAGGATGGCGTGGTCGGTGTTTTGATCCCCATGGACTGAGCGATGCCGATGGCTTCAGCCAATTCCGCCAGGCGGTTGGTCCGCTCCATTTTCATCTGCAAGCGCAGGGCGCTGAGTTCGTCCTGCAATTGGGCACGCTTGAGACGGTCCGCCTCGAGCAACTTGGCGATTTTCGATTCCTTTTCGGTGTCGTAGTTGGCCCGGGCCGCGTCGATCTTGCCCTTGAGCTCGGACAAGCGGTTATTCACGATCACCTTGAGGTCGGCGCCGACCTGCTGGCGCTCTGCGGCAATGGCGTAGTCGACAAACCCGTTGAGAATTTTCACCCCATCAACATCGGTCGGGTACTGCAATTCCAGACGGATGTAGTTGCTCAGCGAGTCGGACTTCTTCGGGTCCGGCAGGATGAGGTTGACCGAGTTTCGATTGAAGGCTTCAAAACTCTGTTCCAGGGTTTGCCCTGGTTTCTGAAACGCCTTGAACAATTCCTCGTGATCCTTGAAGAACCCAAGGCGAGCCTCGTAGGAGTCCAACTGCGCGCCCACTTTTAGCAACGCATCGGCGGGCGGCAATTTATACACTTCAGAGCGGTTCAACGCGTCCAGCTCGTTGATCGCCGCAGGCCGTAGCACGCTGCTGACCTCGTAGGTCTTGGGCGCCAGGAAGGCATACCCCGCGCCTAAAACTCCCGCCAGAATCGTACACCCCACGATCAGCTTTTTTTGTCGCCAGATGGCGTGAAACAATTCAAACAGATCAATTTCATCAGACGCTGGCGGGGAAGTACGATTCAAAATAAGCACACCTTAATTAATACTAAAAGGCCATCACTCGAAGAAGTCCTAAGGCTTCAAATCAGGGACAACGCCCTGAGCACGGCGGAACGATGGCAATCTGACTACTGAGTCTGACGAAAAATCCCGCGTATTTAAGGATTATTTCTGCTTTATGTCGATGTGTAGCCAAAAAGATATTTTGATGTGGGATTAATCACGCTACAAGCGTAGCTAATACAACATGAAAATGCTGTCAAATAGCTATCCCATAAAGAAAAAATCCTGCCACCTGAAAGCACTGCACCTGTGCGGATACAATCCCCCTCCCCCCTCAGCAAAAGGAAGTTGCATGTCATCCCCTTCAGTCACGGATTACCACGCCTTGCAAGGTGCCTGGGAGCAAACCGCCCTGGAAGACAACGGCGTACTCAACCCTGCCGATGCACATAGCGCGCCAGGTGCCATCACCAGGATCAGCGGGGACACGTTTGAAGTCGTCACGGTCGAGGGCGACCTCTTGCTGGCGGGGCGTTTTGTCCTGGACGCCGACACCACGCCCAAGAGCATTACCTGGGTGGACGCCATCGGCGCGGACGCCGGCAAGTCGCTACCGGCCAGCTACCGGCTCGAAGGTGATCATTTTGTATTTATCGCTGCCGATGAAGGCATGCCCCGGCCCACCGTGTTCAGTACCGGCCCGGGGCAAACCATGCGCACCTTCGTGCGCCGGGCATGAACGACGCCCTTATCCGCTTTGATCACGGCATTTTCACGAGGCCTTCACGTTCCGGCCTATAGGGTGAGGCCTACCTACTCCAGTGATTCCCTTGGCCCGCCGTTATGTGCGGGCTTTTTTTGCGCGCAGAAAAACGCCCTGGGCCAGCGCGAAACTTATCGCCAAGTGCGCAGGTCACTAGCCCAACGCGTGTCCGGCCCCTGGACTGCACTCTGGAAGGTTGCATCGTGGCCCATCACTCAGACCTGCGCACTGCCTTGTCCCTGGACAGCCTGAATTTCTTCCTCGCGGATGTGCGCGACGGCCTGGGGCCGTACCTGGCGATTTATCTGCTGGCGGTCCATCAATGGGACCCGGCCAGCATTGGCGTGGTCATGACCCTGGCGGGCATTGCCGCGCTGATCACCCAAGGTCCGGCAGGCGCATTGATCGACCGTACCCGCAGCAAACGCGCGGTGATTGCACTTGCCGCGCTGCTGGTCACGCTCAGTTGCCTGACGCTGCCCTTCGTCAGTTCGTTTGGCTGGGTGGCGCTGACCCAGGCCGCCAGCGCCATCGCCGCGTCGGTGTTCGCCCCGGCGATTTCCGCGATTTCCCTTGGCATCACCGGGCCGCGTGCGTTTACCCGGCGGACCGGGCGCAACGAAACCTTCAATCACGCCGGTAACGCCGTGGCAGCACTGCTGGCCGGGGGCTTGGCTTATCTGTTCGGGCCGGTGGTGGTGTTTTACCTGATGGCGTTTATGGCCGTCGCCAGTGTCATCGCGGTCGGTTGCGTGCCGGGCAAGGCGATCGACCATGAGGTGGCCCGGGGCTTCGACCCCGCGCATCATACTGACCATGAGCAGCCCTCGGGCCTGAACGTCTTGCTCGCCAACCGCCCCTTGTTGCTGTTCGCCATTTGCTGTGCGCTGTTTCACCTCGCCAATGCCGCGATGCTGCCGTTGGTCAGCCAGAAGCTGTCGCAGATCAATCTGCAGATGGCCACCCCGTTGACCTCGGCCTGCATCGTCGCCGCGCAACTGGTGATGGTGCCGACGGCGATGCTGGTGGGAGCCAAGGCCGACCTCTGGGGGCGCAAGCCGCTGCTGCTGGCCGGCTTCATGATTCTGCCGTTGCGCGGCGTGCTTTATACCCTGTCCAGCGACCCCTACTGGCTGGTTGCCGTGCAGATGCTCGACGGTATCGGCGCGGGCATTTTCGGCGCGCTGTTCCCCGTGATCGTCAAGGACCTGACCCAAGGCACCGGCCGCTTCAATGTCAGCCTCGGCGCGCTGTCCACGGTATTTGGCCTGGGCGCGGCGCTGAGCAGCAGCCTGGCAGGCTTCGTGGTGCAAATAGCCGGCTACAACGCCGCCTTCCTGACCCTGGCCGGGGTGGCGGCCGTCGCGTTGCTGCTGGTAGGGCTGGCCATGCCCGAGACACTGGCAAAACCATCCTTCGCTCGCCATACACCTGTCGCCTGACATATGCGACAATGCGCGCCAAATTCCAACACACATTCCAGATTTTGCGCTCAGCGACCGGGTTTCGCGCCTCGATGTCGCTGTTGACGCATGCCTGAAGGCTCCTGCCGTCACGCTCGCAACCCATTGATAGGTAAAGTAATTGATCTCCACAGCTAACATCACCATGCAGTTCGGCGCCAAGCCGCTCTTCGAGAACGTCTCGGTCAAGTTCGGCGCCGGCAACCGCTATGGTTTGATCGGTGCCAACGGTTGCGGCAAGTCGACCTTCATGAAAATCCTCGGCGGCGACCTCGAACCGTCCGGCGGCCAGGTCATGCTCGAGCCGAACGTGCGCCTGGGCAAGCTGCGCCAGGACCAGTTCGCCTACGAAGAATTCACCGTGCTCGACACCGTGATCATGGGCCACGAAGAGCTGTGGAAGGTCAAGGCCGAACGCGACCGCATCTACTCGCTGCCGGAAATGAGCGAAGAAGACGGCATGGCCGTGGCCGAGCTGGAAACCGAGTTCGCCGAGATGGACGGCTACACCGCCGAATCCCGCGCCGGTGAGCTGCTGCTGGGCCTGGGGATTCCCCTGGAACAGCATTTCGGCCCGATGAGCGAAGTGTCGCCCGGCTGGAAGCTGCGCGTATTGCTCGCCCAGGCGCTGTTCTCCGACCCGGAAGTGCTGTTGCTCGACGAACCGACCAACCACTTGGACATCAACACTATTCGCTGGCTGGAAAACATCCTGACCCAGCGCTCCAGCCTGATGATCATCATCTCTCACGACCGTCACTTCCTGAACAGCGTGTGCACCCACATGGCTGACCTGGACTACGGCGAGCTGCGCCTGTTCCCGGGTAACTACGACGAGTACATGACCGTGGCGACCCAGTCCCGCGAGCAACTGCTGTCGGACAACGCCAAGAAGAAGGCGCAGATCTCCGAGCTGCAGTCCTTCGTCAGCCGCTTCTCGGCCAACGCCTCGAAAGCCAAGCAGGCCACTTCCCGCGCCAAGGCGATCGACAAGATCCAACTGGCCGAGGTCAAGCCTTCGAGCCGTGTGAGCCCGTTCATCCGTTTCGAACAGAACAAAAAGCTGCACCGCCAGGCGGTCATGGTCGAGAAGATGGCCAAAGGTTTTGACGGCAAGCCGTTGTTCAAAGACTTCAGCTTCCAGGTTGAAGCCGGCGAGCGCGTGGCGATCATCGGCCCGAACGGTATTGGTAAGACCACCCTGCTGCGCACCCTGGTCAACGAACTGACCCCGGACGCCGGCAGCATCAAGTGGACCGACGCTGCGGAACTGGGCTACTACGCCCAGGACCATGCCCATGACTTCGAAGACGACCTCACCCTGTTCGACTGGATGGGCCAGTGGACCCAGGGCGAGCAGATGATTCGTGGCACATTGGGCCGCATGCTGTTCTCCAACGACGAAATCCAGAAGTCGGTAAAAGTGATCTCCGGTGGTGAACAAGGCCGCATGCTGTTCGGCAAGCTGATCCTGCAAAAGCCGAACGTGCTGATCATGGACGAACCGACCAACCACTTGGACATGGAATCCATCGAAGCGCTGAACCTGGCGCTGGAGAACTATCCGGGCACGCTGATCTTCGTCAGCCACGACCGCGAGTTCGTATCGTCCCTGGCTACCCGCATCATCGAGTTGAGCGCAGACGGCGTGATCGACTTCAGCGGCACCTATGACGATTACCTGCGTAGCCAGGGTGTGGTGTTCTAAGAACAGCGCATAGCTGCCGGGCCAAACAGTTTCCAATGTGGGAGGTGGCAACCCCCCCTCCCACATTGAACAGCGCAGTGGCATCATGACCGCACCGCCCGCCAGCGAACGAGTTCACATGCCCGCCGCCCCCTCCTCCCTGTCGATCACCCTGCAGATCGTCTCCATCGTCTTCTACACCTTCATTGCGTTTATCTGCATCGGCCTGCCGATTGCGGTAATTCCAGGCTATGTTCACGAACACCTGGGCTACAGCGCCGTGGTGGCCGGGGTCACCATTGGTTCGCAATACCTCGCCACCTTGCTCAGTCGGCCGATGGCCGGGCGCATGTCGGACAACGTCGGCACCAAGCGCGCCATTGTGCTGGGCCTGGCCGGCATCCTGATCAGTGGCGTGCTGACGTTTATCGCGGTGCTGCTGGAGGACCTGCCGGCGCTGAGCCTGACCATCCTGATCGCCGGTCGGCTGTTGCTGGGCGTGGCCCAGGGCTTGATTGGCGTGGGCACCATCAGTTGGTGCATGGGCGCGGTCGGCACCGAACACACGGCCCGGTCGATTTCCTGGAACGGTATCGCTTCCTACGGCGCCATCGCCATTGGCGCGCCGCTGGGGGTGGTGATGGTGGCCGACTATGGCTTCGCCAGCCTGGGCCTGGCGCTGACAGGGCTGGCCGCGCTGGGCCTGGTGCTGATCCGCAACAAACCCTCGGTGCCGGTGGTGCGCGGCGAACGCCTGCCGTTCTGGGCGGTGTTCGGACGTATCGCTCCGTTTGGCGCCAGCCTGTGCCTGGCCTCGATTGGCTACGGCACGCTGACCACCTTTATCACCTTGTACTACCTCAATCGCGGCTGGACCGGCGCAGCGTACTGCCTGACGGTATTTGGCGTGTGTTTTATCGCGTCGCGCCTGGTGTTCATTTCCGCCATTAGCCGCGTGGGCGGTTTCACCGCCGCCATCGCCTGCATGCTCATCGAGACCCTGGGCCTTACGCTGTTGTGGCTGGCGCCGTCGACCGGCGTAGCGTTGATTGGCGCGGGGTTGACCGGCTTTGGCTTATCACTGGTGTACCCGGCGCTCGGGGTCGAGGCTATCAAGCGCGTGCCAGACAGTAGCCGTGGCGCCGGGCTGAGTGCGTATGCGGTGTTTTTCGACCTGGCCCTGGCGATTGCCGGCCCGTTGATGGGCGCGGTGGCGCTGAACCTCGGCTATGGCTGGATATTCTTCTGCGCGGCGCTGCTGTCAGTCACGGCGCTGGCACTGACCGTGCTGCTCAAGCGTCGCGCTTACTGATCGGCCGTCTGTAACCCGGCACGGGTGGCCTCGCCGAGGGTGTGACTGAAAAAGCGCCCGGCCTCGGAGACCAGATCGCGGTGGATGCCCTCACGGTCGACACCGTCGGCATCGGTGCAGATGGCCGGCATCGTCGCCAATTGGTCGCTGTCGCACGGCGCCATGAACACGAAGTGCCCTGCCCCGGCCAACAGTTTGAAGTCCGGCGGCTCCGGCAGTTTGCGCGCCAGCGCGGCGGCGTTTTTGTCCACCGCCACCAATTTGTCGCCATCGCCACTGTAGAGCAGCACCGGTACGTGCACGTCAGCCAGGGTGTGGCGACCAAACATCAGGCTCAGCGGCGCCATCAGCATCAGGGCATGGATGCGCGGGTCGGCCTGGGGCTGCAAGTCGTCACGGTCGACCACCAGTTCGCCTTTGGTGGTGCAGGCGTCACGGTCCTCCGGGCGCTGCTGGCAATAGCGGCGCAGGCGCTCGAAATCCGGCTTGGCCCCCGCCAGGATCAGCGCAGTTTCACCGCCGGCCGAATAGCCGATCACGCCCACCTGGTCGATGTCGACGAAGGGCGACAGCATCGGGTCGTCCAGCGTCGCGGTGATTGCCTGGGAAATCTGGATCGGCCGGCCATACAGATTGCTCACGGTGCCCAGGCGGCTGTGATCCTTGTAGTTGTCGCCGGGGTGCAGCACCGCCACCACCACAAAGCCCTTGCGCGCCAGCGAGGTGGCCAGGTCATGCAGGGCCAGCGGCGTACCGGTATTGCCGTGCGACAGCATCAGCATCGGGAAACGGCCGATGGCGACCTTGGCGTCTTCGCCGGCAGCTACATGGTAGGCGCCCAACGTCGTGGTGTGCTCGGTGTCGGTGGAGGGGTAGAACGCAATGGCCTTCATCGGCTGCGAATCCAGCGGGTCCAGGACGCTCATGCGATGAAAGCCCACACTCCAATGCGGGTGCGGCGCAGGCGCGGCGTGCACTGAAAGCAGGCCGCCGCACAGGGAAAGAACCAAAACAGCACAGAGACGCATCATGGGGATGTCCACCTTTGCTGCGTGAGAACCGGCATGCCGTATGAAAATTCCAGGGTAGTGAACCCAAGCGTGCATAACCTGGGCCATAAATGCAAAAACTCCGTACTCCGCTCGCGCTCAGGCGAACAGAATACAGAGTTTAGACGCCCGGCTTCAGATTGAAACCGGCCGCGACGAACATTTACACAAGCCTTACGCAGCGGCGAACAAGTGCTCGCTGATCAGCACGTTGGCGTCGCTCAAGGCTTTGCTGCGCACTTCGTCGCCGTAGGCCAGGCCTTCAGCACGTACGATTTCGATATCAGTGATGCCGAGAAAGCCGAACAGCAACTTCAAGTAGCCTTCATGGGCGGCACCGGACGCCTGGCCGGCATGCAGGCCGCCGGCGGTGGAGACGATGATGACTTTCTTGTTGCCGCACAGGCCTTCAGGGCCAGCCTCGGTGTAGCGGAAGGTCTGGCCGGCGACCGCGATGCGGTCGATCCAGGCTTTGAGTTGGGTCGGGATGGTGAAGTTGTACATCGGTGCGCCCACCACCACGGCATCGGCGGCGAGGAATTCAGCCAGCGACGATGCGCTCAGTTCGGCTTCATGCTTTTGCGCGGCATCGCGCAGTTCGGCAGCGGTGCCCAGCGCACCCAGGGTGGCGCCGGAAAAATGGTTGATGCCTTCGCTGGCGAGGTCACGGTAAGTCACTTCCACACCCGGCTCGGCGGCCTGCCATGCCTTGACCACGCCGGCGCTGAGCTGACGGGAAGCGGAGTTGTCGCCGAGGATGCTGGAATCGATATGCAACAGTTTCATGGTGGATCTCCGAGGGTGGGATCGACAGGGGCGATCAGATGGCGTTGATGCTACGCATCCAACCAATGGTCGATAAGCCATCTGGAATGCGATAGATTGTCCCACTGACAGGACAATAGGCTGACCATGCAAGACCTCAACGACCTCTACTATTTTGCCAAAGTCGTCGAAGCCGGCGGTTTCGCCGCCGCCGGCCGCCTGCTGGGGATTCCCAAATCGCGCCTGTCGCGGCGCATTGCCGAGCTGGAGGAACGCCTGGGCGCGCGCCTGCTGCAACGCACCACCCGGCAACTGACCCTGACCGCCGTCGGCGAGCGCTACCTGCGCCACTGCCAGGCGATGTTGCTGGAAGCAGAGATGGCCGATGAGGCCGTGGCCAGCATGTCCACCGAGCCCCGTGGGCGTCTGCGGGTCACTTGCCCGGTCGGCCTGGCCCAACAGATCCTGCCGGAACTGGTGGCCGGCTTTCTCGCCGCCCACCCCCTGGTGCAACTGGACATGACCCTGGTCAACCGCCGCGTCGACTTGGTGGGCGAAGGGATCGACGTAGCCTTGCGCGTGCGCGAACTGGGCGACGAAGACCCGTTGCTGGTCACCAAACGCCTGCGCCAGGCGCAGACCGTGCTGGTGGCCAGCCCGGCACTGCTGCGTGATCGACAGGTCGACAGCCTGGACGACCTCAGGCAATTACCGATAATGGGCGCACTCGAGGCGGACCGCATGGTGCACCAGCGCATCATCGACCCCCAGGGCAACGCTCACGAGCTGGTCATGGAGGCGCGCCTGGGCATCGAAGACTTTATCGTACGCAAGACCAGCGCCCTCATGGGCGTGGGCTTCACGGTGCTGCCGATGATGTATTGCGAAGAGGAACTGGCCAGCGGCCGACTGGTGCAGCTGCTGCCGCAATGGTCGTTGCCCGGCGGCTGGCTGCAGGCCGTGTATCCGCACCGGCGCGGCGTGCTGCCGGCCATTCGCGCCTGGATCGACTACCTGGAAGAAGGTTTCAAAGGCTGTGGAGATCGCCTGCTATGAGCATGACCGAAGCGCAAGTCGCGCAATTCTGCCTGAGCCTGCCGGGCGCACGCGAGGACTACAAATGGGGCGGCGTACGGGTGTTCTCGATTGCCGGCAACAAGATGTTCGCGCTGCAGAACCTGCGCGGCGACTCGCTGGCGTTCAAGGTCGACAAGGAACTGTTCCTCGGCCACGTCGACCGCCCAGGCATCCACCCGGCGCCGTACTTGGCACGCGCTCAATGGATCATCATGAACACGCCCTACCCGCTGGCGCCCGAGGAACTGCGTGGCTTGTTGCAGCGCTCCCACCAATTGGTGGTGAGCAAGCTGCCCAAGCGCACGCAGGTGGGGTTGTTGCTATAGAACCGACAGCAGCGTGCCGCCGAGAAGCAGCTGGTCCAGCCAGAACACCTGGTGCAGCAGCACGATCACCCAGAACAGCACCTGGTAAGACACCTTGCGCGTCTTGTGCCGGAACACTTGCTGGGCGATCAACGCCCCCGGCCAACCGCCCGCCAGCTCGACGGCGTGCAGGATGTTTTCCGGGATGCGCCGGCCCTCGGTCTGGGCCTTGCGCTTGTCACTCCAGTACAGAAAGAACGCCACCACGCTGACTACCCCGTAGGCGGCCAACGGCATGACCGTTTCGCCGCGCTGCCACAATAGCGCCGCACCCAGCAACGGAGCGGCGCACAGCACTAGCAGGACCAACGCCTTCAGGCGCGGATGCTGAATGCTCATGGCTTGACGGCGGTCCAGTCGATCCAGCCGAATTGCCAGGTCGCCAGGATCACCAGGCCGAACGCGATCCGGTACCAGGCAAAGGCCGCGTAGCTGTGGTTGGCAATAAATTTGAGCAGGCCCTTGACCGCGATCATCGCGAAGATGAACGAGGTGACAAAGCCGATGGCGAACACCGGCAGGTCCGCCGGCTGGAACAGGTCGCGGTATTTGTAGCCCGAGTACAGCGCTGCACCGACCATGGTCGGCATCGCCAGGAAGAACGAAAACTCGGTGGCGGTCTTGCGCGACAGGCCGAACAGCAGGCCGCCGATAATCGTCGCACCGGAGCGCGAAGTTCCTGGGATCATCGCCAGGCACTGGGCGACGCCGACCTTGAGCGCGTCTTTCCAGGTGATGTCGTCCACGGTTTCGGCATGAACGGCATGTTGGCGACGTTCAGCCCACAACATGACCACGCCGCCCACCACCAGGGCCGTGGCCACGGTGATCGGGTTGAACAGGTAATGCTTGATCAGGTCAGCGAAAATCACCCCCAGCACCACCGCCGGCAACACGGCGATGATCAGGTTCACGGTGAAGCGCTGGGCGTTGCGCTGAGTGGGCAAGCCGATGACCACGTCGAGGATCTTGCGGCGAAATTCCCAGACCACGGCCAGGATCGCGCCCAGCTGGATAATGATATTGAATGCCTCGAAACGCTCGCCGCCGAAGTTGATCAGGTCGGCGACGATGATCTGGTGGCCGGTGCTGGAGATCGGCAGGAACTCCGTCAGCCCCTCGACCACGCCAAGAATCAATGCCTGTATGGCAGTCCAAAAATCCATGCTTTCTCCAAAGGTCACGCGCCTGGCATGCCTCTTATGTTTTTTAAGTTCACTGACAACGAGCGCGCTGCAGCGCCCGGCATCGATTCTCAATGCCGGACTGCAAAAATTCCGTGAAAAATCAGGCAGTACTCAGGTTTTTCGATTACGGGCCGAAAGCCTATCAGACAAGCCGAAAAAGTCGATGCAACACCCACAATTATAAAAGGCACGGAGTGACAGGACGATGAACAGTTTGCGCAATATGTCGATCAGCCGACGTCTCTGGCTGATCCTGGTAGTCGCCGTGCTGATGCTGCTGACCTTGGGCGCGTTGATGCTCAAACAGATCCATGACGACCTCTACCAGGCCAAACGTCAACAGACCCAGCATGTGGTGCAAACCGCCAGCGGCGTGTTGGGCTACTACCAGAACCTGGAAAAAACCGGGGTGCTCACCCGCGAAGCGGCGCAGCAGCAAGCCCTGAGCGCTGTGCGCGGCCTGCGTTACGACCACGACGATTACTTCTGGATCAACGACCTCACCCCCGTGATGATCATGCACGCGGCCAATCCCAAGCTGGACGGCCAGAACCTCTCGGCGATCCGCGATCCGGACGGGTTTGCGGTGTTCAACGAGTTCGTGAGCCTGGCCAAGGCCAAGGGCGCCGGCATCGTCAATTACCGCTGGCCGAAACCGGGGGCCGATGCGCCGGTGCAGAAAACCTCCTACATCCAGTTGTTCGCACCCTGGGGCTGGATTATCGGCTCGGGCGTCTACGTGGACGACGTGCAGGCCGAGTTCACCGTCCAGGTGTGGAAAGCCTCTGCCATCGGCCTGGGCATCGCGCTGATCATGGCCCTGCTGGTGCTGTTGATCGCGCGCAGCATCCTGCAACCGTTGCAGGCGGCGGTGAATGCCATGGGCAACATCGCCAGCGGTGAAAGCGACCTGACCCGCAGCCTCGATACCCACGGACGCGACGAGGTCACCCAACTGTCCCAGCACTTCAATACCTTCACCGCCAAATTGCGCCAGGTGGTCGGCCAATTGCAGGTGTGCGCCAACGCCCTGGGCGAGTCGTCCACCGAGTTGGGCCACAACGCCAGCCAGGCCCACGACCGCAGCCAGCAGCAGTCGCAACAGATGGAACTGGTGGCCACCGCGATAAATGAAGTCACCTACGGCGTGCAGGACGTGGCCAAGAACGCCGAGCACGCCGCTAGCGAAATGCGCGACGCCCAAGCCCAGGCGCAACAAGGCCAGGTCAACATCGACGGCAGTTTGCAGCAGATCGACCAGCTCTCCACCACCATCAGCCAGGCCGTGGAGGTTATCCGAACCCTGTCCAGCGAGAGCACCCAGATCGGCGGCGTGCTGGAAGTGATTCGTTCAATTGCCGACCAAACCAATTTGCTCGCCCTCAACGCCGCCATCGAGGCCGCACGCGCCGGCGAGCAGGGTCGTGGGTTTGCCGTGGTGGCCGATGAGGTACGGTTGCTGGCCCAGCGCACGCAGAAATCCACGGCTGAGATCCAGGCGATGATCGAGCGGTTGCAGGGCCATTCGGAAGCGGCGGTCAAGGTCATCAGCGACAGCCACAGCGCCTCGCAACTGACCATCGAACAAGCCGGCCTGGCCGGTGCAAGCCTCAGTGCCATCGGCCAGGCGCTGCATAATCTCAACGGGCTGAACGCCTCGATTGCCAGTGCCACCCTGCAACAGGCCCATGTGGTGGAAGACATCAACCAGAACGTCACCCAGGCGGCCGGCTTATCCCACAGCACCGCGCTGGCGGCTGAACAGTCGAGCGTGGCGAGCGCGCAATTGCGCGGCTTGAGTGAGCAGCTTGACGGGCTCTTGCGCCAGTTCAAAGTCTGACGCCCATGTCATGAGCACCCTGTGGGAGTGGGCAAGCCCTCTCCCACATTTTTTTACTGCATCAAACCAGGATCATTGTTGGGTCAATTGAGTCCACAACGCTGGCGCACCGGCTGCCTTGGCGATCGCGTCCAATCGCGCGGCATGCTCGGCCAGATCCTGCTCGCTGGCACGGATGATAGCCGTAGGCCTGCGATCAGCCGGCAGGCGACGGATCTCCGAGGGACGATTGCCCGAGCCTTCCGCCGAACCGTTGCCATCGGAGGCATTACCGGCCAGCGACAGGCTGGTCTGCCCACCGGTCATGGCCAGGTAAACCTCAGCCAGAATCTCGGAGTCGAGCAAGGCGCCGTGCAGTTCACGGCCGGAGTTGTCCACGCCGTAACGTTTGCACAAGGCATCGAGGCTGTTGCGTTGGCCCGGGTGACGCTCGCGGGCCATCATCAAGGTGTCGAGGATCGAGCAGTGCTGGGAAATATCCGCTCGATCCATCTGCCCCATCAGGGAAAATTCATTATTGATGAAGCCGACGTCGAACGCCGCGTTATGAATGATCAGTTGGGCGCCGTTGATGAACTCGAAAAACTCATCGGCCACTTCGGCAAAGCGCGGCTTGCCCTTGAGGAACTCGTCGGTGATGCCGTGGACGCCGATCGCGCCTTCGTCACTGTCGCGGTCCGGTTGCAGGTAGACGTGAAAGTGACGACCGGTCAGACGGCGGCCCATCAGTTCGACACAGCCGATTTCGATGATCCGGTGACCATCGGTCACCGGCATGCCGGTGGTTTCGGTATCGAGTACAACGGATCGGATGGCCATCAGGGTTCAGCTCTCAACGGTGTGGGGTGAGTCAAAGGGCGCGATGTTAACACGTCAGCCGGCTTCAGCTCTGCTTGTAGCCGCGCACTTCATCCACGCCCCTGTTGGCGAGCTGGTCAGCCCGTTCATTGCCGGGATGACCGATATGCCCACGCACCCATTTCCAGGTGATGTCATGCCGGTTGCATTGCTCGTCGAGCAATTGCCACAGGTCGGCATTCTTGACCGGTTCCTTGGACGCCGTTTTCCAGCCGCGCTTCTTCCAGTTGACCATCCACTCGTTGATGCCCTTCATCACATATTGCGAATCGGTCACCAGCAGGACGTTGCAGCGCCGCTTGAGCTCTTCCAGGCCGCGAATGGCGCCCATCAGCTCCATGCGGTTGTTAGTGGTGTTGGCTTCGCCGCCCCACAACTCCTTCTCCACGCCCTTGCACACCAGCAATGCGCCCCAGCCGCCGGGGCCGGGGTTGCCCTTGCAGGCGCCATCGGTGAAGAGTTCTACGCTATCGGTCATCGGTTATTGAGCCTGAATCAAAAGAGGTTTTACGGTTCGCGCTGTTCGCGGTTGACCTTGGCCAGGGGCATCGGCACCAGCTTGGCGAGCGGTTCGCGGCGCACTTGCTGCACCGGCCGCAGCCCGACCGCGATCTTGCGCGCCACTAATAAATAGAAGCCCCCACCCGACAGTTGCCAGGCACCTGCGCGGCGTTCCCAGCCGGCGAGGCGCCCCTGCCATTTGGCGGACGCAAGCGGCGGACGATAGCACCCGAAGCGGCGTTTCTCCAGCGCGAAGCCCAGCAGGTTCAGCCAGTCGCCCACCCGTGAAGGTGCGATGCAGCGCGCCTGGCGCAGGCCGTCCTGGGCAAACGCGTGGCGCAGGCCCCAACTGCTCCAGGGGTTGATGCCGACAATCAGCAAATGGCCACCGGGACGCACGCTGCTGGCGGCTTCGCGCAACAAGCCATGGGGAGACAGGCAAAAATCCAGGCCGTGCTGCAACACCACCACATCAGCGGCGTTTTCGCTTAACGGCCAGGCCTGCTCCTCGCAGACGATTTCCACGCCCGGCAACGGCGCCCCCAGGCGTACATTGCGTTGTACCTGCGGTGCGCACGGCGGCGTTTCGGCCGACGGGCCGTAATGCACCAGATAGCCACCAAAGAACCGGCCCAGCTCGTCATCGAGCATGCGCCGCTCTTCATCCAGCAGAAATTGCCCAAGCGGCCCGGACAACCATTCGCGGGCTGCGCCGATCAGGGCCAGCCACTCAGGATCGGCCTGGGCGAACGCTTTATCAGTCATTGCATTCTCCAACTCGCCTAGACGTTCTAAGATGCACCAATGTGTTCAGCTTGGCGAATCGAAGAATGATACAGATCAGTGCCCTGCCCGCCTTCACCGATAACTACATCTGGTTGTTACAGGATGAGCAAACCCACCGTTGCGCCGTGGTCGACCCCGGTGACGCCGCGCCGGTGCTCGCCTGGCTCAAGCAGAACCCGGCCTGGACCCTCAGCGATATCCTGGTCACTCACCATCACCATGACCACGTCGGCGGCGTCGAGCAACTCAAGACGGTCACCGGCGCCAGGGTGTATGGCCCCGCGAACGAGAAAATCCCGGCACGGGACGTCGACTTGCAGGATAACGACCGCATCACCGTGCTCGGCTGGGATTTCGATGTGTATGCAGTGCCCGGCCACACCCTTGGCCACATCGCTTATTACCATCAAGGCGTGCTGCTGTGTGGCGACACCCTGTTTGCCGCCGGTTGCGGTCGCCTGTTCGAAGGCACGCCGCAACAGATGCACGCGTCCCTGGAACGCCTGGCTGCCCTGCCTGCCGATACCTTGGTGTACTGCACCCACGAATACACACAAAGTAACCTCAAGTTTGCCCAAGCCGTGGAACCGCATAATGCCGACATCGCTGAACGAGTGGCAGAAGTCGCTCAATTGCGCGCCCGTGGCGAGATGACGCTGCCGTCCAACCTGGCCCTGGAAAAACGCACCAACCCTTTTCTACGCACCTCTGAAACATCCGTTAAACAAAAAGCGGACGAACGGAACGGACGCGACAACCGCTCTGGGGCCGAGGTGTTTGCTAGCTTGAGGGCTTGGAAAGATAAGTTCTAAGCGGACGCAATCTGATACGTAATTTCTGAATGGTTGACCGGAACCGAAGCGCTTTCTAGAATCGCCCGACATTTTTGCCCGGAACTTACTTCCAGCCAATGTCGTCATCTATTCGTAAATCCATTTCTTCAGACGCATTGACCCGCCTGGCTCAAGCCGTGGCGGTGGCCGTTTCCGCAACTCTGGCGGGCTGCCAATCGACTCATTACGCTGCACAATCCACCGTGCAACCCAAACCCAATCTTGCTGCCAAGATCAAGCAAAAACCTATTTGGCTCTCAGAGAAGCCCAGCCCCGAAGTGCCCCAGGATGTCTGGGAACGCATGCGTCGGGGCTTTCAATTGCAGGACGGCGTAGGGGTCAACCCGCGCATCGAGCAACAACGCCTGTGGTTCGCCAGCAACCCGTCCTTCCTGGAGAACGCCGGCGAACGCGGCAGCCTCTACATTCATTACATCGTCGAGCGCCTTGAAGAACGCAATATGCCCCTGGAGCTGGCGCTGCTGCCAGTGATTGAAAGTGCCTACAACCCGATGGCCTATTCGCGCAGCGATGCGGTCGGCTTGTGGCAGTTCATTCCGTCCACCGGGCGCTACTTCAACCTGCGCCAGACCCGCGCCTACGACGGTCGCCGCGATATCACCGCCTCCACCACCGCCGCACTGGACTACCTGACCCGTCTGCACGACATGTTCAACGGCGACTGGCTGCTGGCCCTGGCGGCCTACAATGCCGGTGAAGGCACGGTGAGCCGGGCCATCGAGCGCAACGAGAAGCTCGGCCTGCCGACGGACTACTGGAACCTGCCGCTGCCCCAGGAAACCAAGGACTACGTGCCCAAATTCCTGGCGTTGTCCCAGGTGGTGCTGGCCCCCGAGGCGTATGGCGTCAACCTCAACCCGATTGCCAACACGCCGTATTTCGAAGTGGTTGAAGTCAAGCAAAGCATGGACCTGTCCCGGGTCGCCGCGCTGGCGGAAATCGATGAAGACGAGCTGTTCCAGCTCAACCCGGCCCTGAAACAACGCACCACCCTGGACGGCCCCCAGCATTTGCTGGTGCCCACCTCCAAGGCGCAACTGCTCACCAGCACCCTGTCGACGATGAAGCCGGAAGAATTGTTGAGCATGCGCCCGAAAAAGCCGGTGTTCGACGAAGTCGAGACCAAGGCGGTGGCTGGGCGTACCCGCAGCTACAAGGTGCGCACTGGCGACAACCTCACACTGATCGCCAAGGCCAACAAGGTCGATGTGCATGACCTGCAGCGCTGGAACAAGCTCAACGGCCAGGCGCTCAAGGTCGGCCAGACCCTGGTGATGCAGGACACGCGTAAAGCCGCCGCGACCAAACCGGTGCAGTACAAGGTCAAGAAAGGCGACTCGCTGTACATGGTCGCCAAGCGCTTCAACGTCGAGATGCAACATCTCAAGCGTTGGAACCCACGTACCGGCCAGGCGTTGAAGCCTGGGCAGATGCTGGTGGTTTCCGGGCCGCGCTGATACCTCAAGAACACTGAAGAGCTAATTGTGGGAGGGGGCTTGCTCCCGATAGCGGTGGCTCAGTTAGCCTATGTACTGACTGGCACAAAGCTACGGGGGCAAGCCCCCTCCCACATTGGATCTTCAGTGCTCTCAGCAGCCTTTTTCCATCCGGAACAAGCTGTTACTGTACCGATCATAAAGCCCAAGCCGCCCGGATCGGATCTCTGACTTGAAGCGTTCCCTCCTTCTACTAATAAGTCTGGCCTTGAGCTTTGCTGCGAACGCGACGATTACCGAGAGCCACGGTTACGCGCAGTTCGGCACACTCAAGTACCCGGCCAAATTCACCCATTACGATTGGGTAAATCCTGCAGCGCCGAAAGGCGGAACACTGCGGGTGATGGCCTTTGGCACGTTCGACACTCTCAATCCTTATACCTTCAAGGGCACCAGCCCGGTTTCCACCGGTAACTTCCTGCAGTACGGCGTCAACGAGCTGAACGAACCGCTGATGGTCGGCACTGGCCAGTACGCCCCTTCCGGCGATGAGCCGACGTCCAGCTACGGGCTGATTGCCCAATCGGTGGAATACAGCGAGGACCGTAGCTGGGTGGTGTTCAACCTGCGCCACGAGGCGCGTTTTCACGATGGGGCACCGATTACTGCCGATGACGTGGCGTTTTCCTACCGAACCCTGTTGACCGAAGGCCACCCGCAATACCGCACCAACCTGCAGGAAGTGGCGCGGGTCGACATCCTCAATCGCCATCGCATTCGTTTTGTGTTCAAGCGCGCCGGCAACCCGCTGCTGATCCTGCGCCTGGGCGAGTTGCCCGTGCTGCCCCAGCATTACTGGAAGAACCGCGACTTCAAGGCCACCACCTTCGAGCCGCCACTGGGCAGCGGGCCGTACCGCATCAGCAAGGTCACCCCCGGCCGCCAGCTGGTGTTCGAACGGGTCAAGGATTACTGGGGCAAGAACCTGCCGGTCAACCAGGGTTTGTACAACTACAACAAGGTCGAGGTGGAGTTCTACCGCGACAGCGACGTCGCCTTTGAAGCCTTCAAGGCGGGCGAATTCGACATTTATATCGAACACCAGGCCAAGAACTGGGACACCGGCTACCACTTCCCGGCGGTGAACCGCGGCGAGGTTATCAAGGCGCAGATCGCCCACCGCATCCCCACTCAGAGCCAGGGCCTGTTCATCAACACCCGGCGCCCGGCCTTCAGCCAGACCAAGGTGCGCGAAGCCCTGGGGTTGATGTTCGACTTCGAATGGACCAACCGCACCCTGTTCAGCAATGCCTACAAACGCGCCTTGAGTTACTACCCCAACAGCGAATTTTCCGCCACCGGCGTTCCGGTCGGTCACGAGTGGCTGATGCTCTCGCCCTACCGCGACCAACTGCCGGCCAGGCTGTTTACCCAGGCCTTCAGCCTGCCGCAAACCGACGGTCGCGGCATCCCCCGCGACACCCTGCGCCGCGCCCTGGGCCTGCTCGGCGAGGCCGGCTGGAAGCTGTCCGGCCAACGCCTGTTGAACCAGGATGGGCAACCGCTGCGCCTGGAAATCCTGCTGGTCAACCCGAATCTGGAGCGCATCCTGCAGCCCTATGTCGAGAACCTGATCAGTATCGGCATCGACGCGCACCTGCGCACCGTTGACCGTGCGCAGTACAAGCAGCGCCTCGACCAGTTCGACTTCGACATGATCCTGGTCACCCTCAACCAGACCCTCAGCCCAGGGCTGGAACAGTGGCAGTACTTCCATTCCAGCCAGGCTGCCATCAAGGGCAGCAAGAATTACGCCGGCATCGCCAACCCCGTGGTCGACCACCTGCTGGAACAACTGCTCGCGGCCCAGACCCGCGAAGAACAACTGGCCGCCGGCCGCGCCCTGGACCGGGTGCTGCTGTGGCAGCACTACAGCATTCCCAATTGGTACCTCAACTATCATCGCCTGGCGTACCGCAACCGGTTCGCGTTTGTCACCACGCCGCCCTACAGCCTGGGCTTGAGCGCATGGTGGCTGAAAGCTTCGGAGAAAGCCCAATGATGTCTTTGCGCAGTACTCTATTCGCCAGCCTGTTGCTGTGCAGCGCGGCCCAGGCCGCCCCGCAACATGCGTTGACGTTGTATAACGAGCCGCCCAAGTATCCCGCCGATTTCAAGCATTTTGACTATGTGAACCCCGACGCCCCCAAGGGCGGCACCTTCCGCGAGTCGGCCATGGGCGGCTTTGACAGCCTCAACCCCTACATCAGCAAAGGCGTGCCCGCAGACAATCTGCCGTTGATCTACGACACCCTGGCCATGCAGAGCCTGGACGAGCCCATCACCGAATACGGCCTGGTGGCCGGCAAGATCGAAAAGGCGCCGGACAACAGTTGGGTGCGCTTCTATCTGCGGCCCGAGGCACGCTTCCATGATGGCCACCCGATCCGCGCCGAAGACGTGGTGTTCACCTTCCAGACCCTGATCAAGGATGGCACCCCGCTCTACCGCACTTACTACGCCGACGTGGATGAAGTGGTCGCCGAGGACCCGTTGCGGGTGCTGTTCAAATTCAAGCGCACCAACAACCGTGAGCTGCCACTGATCCTCGGGCAATTGCCGGTACTGCCCAAACATTGGTGGGCCAGCCGGGACTTTTCCAAGGGCAACCTGGAAATTCCGCTGGGCAGTGGCCCGTACAAGGTGGCTGAGGTAAAGGCCGGGCGCATGATTCGCTACGAGCGGGTCAAGGACTACTGGGCCAAGGACCTGCCGGTCGCCAAGGGTTTCTACAATTTCGATAACCGCATCACTGACTATTACCGCGACAGCACCGTGTCCCTGGAAGCCCTGAAGGCCGGGCAGTTCGATTATTGGCTGGAGTTCAGCGCGAAAAACTGGGCCAACGCCTACAACATTCCGGCGGTAACCGAGGGCCGCTTGATCAAGGAAGAAATCCCCAACGGCAATCCCACCGGTATGCAGGGTTTCGTGTTCAATACGCGCAAACCGATGTTTCAGGATGTCCGGGTGCGCAAGGCCATCAGCCTGTTGCTGGATTTCGAATGGAGCAACAAACAGTTATTCAATGGCGCCTATACCCGCACGCGCAGTTACTTCGAAAACTCGGAAATGGCCGCCACCGGTTTACCCGGCCCGGATGAACTGGCGATTCTCGAGCCCCTGCGCGACAAGATCCCTGCCGAAGTCTTCACCCAGTCCTTCGAGCCTTCCAAAACCGACGGTAGCGGCATGATCCGTGCGCAGCAGCGCGAGGCGTATCAGCTGTTGCAAGAGGCCGGCTGGAAGATCGTCGACGACAAGATGGTCGACACCACCGGCAAACCGGTCACCCTTGAATTCCTGCTGGCCCAGACCGAATTCGAGCGCATCCTGCTGCCGTTCAAGCGCAACCTGGCCGACCTGGGCATCGACCTGGTGATTCGCCGGGTTGACGTGTCGCAGTTCATCAACCGCCTGCGCTCGCGGGATTTCGACATGCTGGTGGGCAGCTTTCCGCAATCCACCTCGCCGGGTAATGAGCAGCGTGAGTTCTGGAAGTCGTCCAGCGCCGACAAACCCGGCAGCCGCAACTACATGGGCCTGAAAGACCCGGCCGTCGACCAACTGGTCGAACAACTGATCGACGCCGACTCGCGCAAAAGCCTGATCGCGCACGCCAGGGCGCTGGACCGCGTGCTGCAGTTCGGTTACTACGTGATCCCCAACTGGCACATCAAGACCTTCCGTGTGGCGTATTGGGACCACCTCGGCCATCCGCAAGTCTCGCCGCGCTATGACGTCGGCACCGCCACCTGGTGGGCCAAACCCGACGTCAAACCGGCGATCCCCCTGGACACCACACAAAGCGCCGAAGCGGCGAGCGGAGGCGATTGAATGCTGGCCTATATTGTTCGTCGCCTGTTGCTGATCATCCCCACGCTGCTCGGCATTCTGCTGATCAACTTCGTGATCATCCAGGCCGCCCCCGGCGGGCCGGTGGAACAGATGATCGCCAAGCTCGAAGGCTTTGACGGCGCCACCAGCCGTATCGCCGGTGGCGGCGCCGAAGTCGCGGTGGCCGGTTCCAGCTATCGCGGCGCCCAGGGGCTCGACCCGGCGCTGATCAAGGAAATCGAGAAAATGTACGGCTTCGACAAGTCGGCGCCGGAACGCCTGTGGATCATGGTCAAGAACTATGCCCGGCTGGATTTCGGCGACAGTTTTTTCCGTGACGCCAAGGTCATCGACCTGATCAAGGAAAAGATGCCGGTGTCCATTTCCCTCGGGCTATGGAGCACCCTGATCATGTACCTGGTGTCGATCCCCCTGGGCATCGCCAAGGCTACGCGCCACGGCAGCCATTTCGATGTGTGGACCAGTTCGGCAATCATCGTCGGCTATGCGATCCCGGCGTTCCTGTTCGCCATTCTGTTGATCGTGGTGTTTGCCGGCGGCAGTTACCTGGACTGGTTCCCCTTGCGCGGGCTGACGTCCAACAACTTCGACGAATTGAGTTGGGGCGCCAAGGTGCTCGATTACTTCTGGCACCTGGCCCTGCCCGTGACCGCCCTGGTAATCGGTAACTTCGCCACCATGACCCTGCTGACCAAGAACAGCTTTCTCGACGAGATCAACAAACAGTACGTGGTCACCGCCAAGGCCAAGGGCCTGACCAACCACCGCGTGCTCTACGGCCATGTGTTCCGCAACGCGATGTTGCTGGTGATCGCCGGTTTTCCCTCGGCCTTCATCGGCATCTTCTTTACCGGGTCCTTACTGGTGGAAGTGATCTTCTCCCTCGACGGCCTCGGCCTGATGAGCTTTGAAGCGGCGATCAACCGCGACTATCCGGTGGTGTTCGGCACGCTGTTTATCTTCACGCTGCTGGGGCTGATCGTGAAACTGATCGGTGACCTCACCTACACCCTGGTCGATCCGCGTATCGACTTCGCCAGCCGGGAGCATTGAGATGAACCTGTCCCCCTCAATCGCCGCCGGTTCGAGCGGTTCAAGGCGAACAAGCGTGGCTGGTGGTCGCTGTGGCTGTTCCTGATCCTGTTCGGGCTGAGCCTGGGCGCCGAGTTGATCGCCAACGACAAACCGCTGGCCGTGCACTTCGACGGTGACTGGTACTTCCCGGCGCTCAAGCGCTACCCGGAGACCACCTTCGGCGGCGAGTTTCCCCTGGAAGCCAACTACAAGAGCCCGTATATCCAGGAATTGCTCAAGGCCAAAGACGCCTGGACCTTATGGGCACCGATCCCGTTCAGCTACCAGAGCATCAACTACGACCTGAAAGTGCCGGCCCCTGCGCCGCCGTCCAGCGTCAACCTGCTGGGCACCGATGACCAGGGCCGCGATGTACTGGCGCGGGTCATCTACGGTTTTCGCGTGTCGGTGCTGTTTGCGCTGACGCTGACCGTGCTCAGCTCGATCATCGGCGTGATCGCCGGCGCCCTGCAGGGTTTTTACGGCGGTTGGGTGGACCTGGCCGGGCAACGTTTCCTGGAGATCTGGTCCGGGTTGCCAGTGCTGTACCTGCTGATCATTCTCGCCAGCTTCGTGCAGCCCAATTTCTGGTGGCTGCTGGGCATCATGCTGCTGTTCTCGTGGATGAGCCTGGTGGACGTGGTGCGCGCCGAGTTCCTGCGCGGGCGCAACCTGGAGTACGTGCGCGCGGCCCGTGCGCTGGGCATGCAGAACGGCGCGATCATGTTCCGCCATATCCTGCCCAATGCGATGGTCTCGACCATGACCTTCATGCCGTTCATCCTCACCGGCGCCATCGGCACCCTCACCGCCCTGGACTTCCTGGGCTTCGGCCTACCGGCCGGCTCGCCGTCATTGGGCGAACTGGTGGCCCAGGGCAAATCCAACCTGCAGGCGCCGTGGCTGGGCATGAGCGCGTTTGCCGTGCTGGCGATCATGTTGAGCCTGCTGGTGTTTATCGGCGAGTCCGCTCGCGATGCCTTCGACCCGAGGAAATGAGATGAATCAGGACAATCTGATCGAAATCCGCGACCTCAGTGTCGAGTTCGTCACCGGCGAGCATCACCATCGCGTGGTCAATAACGTCAGCTTTGATATCAAGCGCGGCGAAACCCTGGCCCTGGTCGGCGAAAGCGGCTCCGGCAAATCGGTGACCGCCCATTCGATCCTGCGCCTGCTGCCCTACCCGTTGGCGCGGCACCCGTCCGGCACCATCCACTACGCCGGGCAAGACCTGCTGACGCTCAAGGAAAGGACCCTGCGGCACATTCGCGGTAACCGCATCGCGATGATCTTCCAGGAGCCGATGACCTCGCTGAACCCGCTGCACTGCATCGAAAAACAGATCAACGAAGTGCTCGGCCTGCACAAGGGCCTCACCGGCAAGGTCGCCACCCAGCGCACCCTGGAACTGCTGGAGCTGGTGGGCATCCCCGAGCCGCATAAGCGCCTCAAGGCATTGCCCCACGAACTCTCCGGTGGCCAGCGCCAGCGGGTGATGATCGCCATGGCCCTGGCTAACGAGCCGGAACTGCTGATCGCCGATGAGCCGACTACGGCACTTGATGTAACGGTGCAATTGAAGATCCTGGAACTGCTCAAGGAACTGCAGGCGCGCCTGGGCATGGCGTTATTGCTGATCAGCCACGACTTGAACCTGGTACGCCGGATCGCACACCGGGTGTGCGTGATGCAACAGGGCTGCATCGTCGAACAGGCCGATTGCGAGGCGCTGTTCCAGGCGCCGCAACACCCTTACACCCAGGAATTGCTGGCGGCGGAACCCAGCGGCGGGCCGACCACCAACGCCGCCGGGCCACCGCTGTTGGAAGTGGACGACCTGAAAGTCTGGTTCCCGATCAAGAAAGGCTTTTTGCGCAACACCGTCGATTACGTCAAGGCCGTGGACGGCATCAACTTCAGCCTGCCCCAGGGGCAAACCCTGGGCATCGTCGGCGAAAGCGGCTCGGGCAAGTCCACCCTGGGCCTGGCGATCCTGCGCTTGATTGGCAGCCAGGGCGGCATTCGCTTCGAAGGCCAGCAACTCGACCGCCTCACCCAGCAACAGGTACGCCCGTTGCGCCGCGAGATGCAGGTGGTATTCCAGGACCCCTTCGGCAGCCTGAGCCCGCGCATGTGCGTCAGCGAGATCGTCGGCGAGGGGTTGCGCATCCACAAAATGGGCACGCCCGCCGAGCAGGAAGCAGCAATTATTGCCGCCCTCAAGGAAGTCGGCCTGGACCCGGAGTCGCGGCACCGCTACCCCCATGAGTTTTCCGGCGGCCAGCGCCAGCGCATCGCCATCGCCCGCGCCCTGGTGCTCAAACCGCGCCTGATCCTGCTGGATGAGCCGACGTCGGCGCTGGACCGTACCGTGCAACGCCAGGTGGTGGAACTGCTGCGCGGTTTGCAGGCCAAGTACAACCTGACCTACCTGTTCATCAGCCATGACTTGGCGGTGGTCAAGGCGCTGAGTCACCAGTTGATGGTGGTCAAGCAGGGTCAAGTAGTGGAGCAAGGCGATGCCGGGGCGATTTTCGCCAACCCACAGCACCCCTATACTCGGCAATTGCTGGAAGCGGCCTTTCTGGTGCCCGCTTAACGTAGGAGCTCTCGCTATGTCGTTGAACACTCGCGCCCACCCTTCGCACTCGCCGCGCTTCTGGCGCGACGAGCGCATGCCGTTCATCGAGGCGCGCACCATCGCCGACGGACGCAAGGTGACGTATACGCGGCATGCCCATGAACATTTTTCTATCGGCGCAATCACCCGCGGGCGCAGCTATTACCACCATGGCGCGCAGACCTTCCAGATCAGCGCCGGCACCGTGGTGTTGATGAACCCCGGCGATGTGCATGCCTGCAATCCCATCGAAAACGAGCATTGGTCCTACCATATGCTCTACCTCGACACGCCCTGGCTGACCGACCTGCAGCATCAACTGGGCTTCAGTACCGACCAGGGTTACCGCCCGTTCAACACCCCCCATACGCAGGACCCGTCGTTGTACAACGGCTTGCTGGCGTTGTACCGCCTGTTGGTGGATGAGCGGGCCGAACTGCTGCACAAACAGAGCGCGCTGGTGAGCTATTTCAGCGAGGTGCAGCAGCGCCTGAATCCTTCGCTCGCACCGGTACGGGAGGTCAATCACAAATTGGAGCGGGCCGCCGACTACATCCGTGAACACTGCACCGAGGCCCTGAAGCTCGAGGACATTTGCCAAGCGGCCGAGCTGTCGCCGTCTTATTTGATTCGCGCCTTCAAACAGTATTACGGGCTGACACCCCATGCCTTTCTGGTCAATCGCCGTATCCAGTTCGCCCGCACCCAGCTGCGCCATGGCGAGCTGATTGCCGACGTGGCCCTGGCCGCAGGCTTTGCCGACCAGGCGCATTTCCAGCGTGCGTTCAAACAGCATTTCGCCGCCACGCCCGGGCAATACCGCGACATACTCAAGCCATCAGCAAATAACCCACACTGGCCACCAGCAACGCGGCCATCGAGCGGTTGAATACTCTGACACCCTGGGGATTGTGCAGGTAGCGCCGCAGAAACGTTCCGGCATAGGCCCAGCACGCCACCGACAGGTAGCAGATCACCAGGTAGAGGCCAGCGAACAACCAGACTTGCCCGGCATCGCCGTCCGCCGCAAACAGCCCCATTCCCGCCACACAGGCCAGCCAGGCCTTGGGGTTGAGCCACTGCATGATCGCGCCGTACAACATCGATGGCGCCGTGGCAGCGCCATCGGCCTGCAACTGGCCATCATCGACGGCGAGCTTCCAGGCCATGTACAGCAAAAAGGCCACCCCGCCCCACTGGATCAGTTGGGTCAGGATCGGCCAGCGCAGCAGCACCTCGTGCAGGCCCAGGCCGATCAGTATCAACAGCAGCGTGAAGCCGAGCGCAGCGCCGAACACGTGCTTCTGGCTGGCAGCAAACCCGAAGCGCGCGCCGCTGCTCAGGGCGACCACGTTGACCGGCCCTGGCGTAATGGAAGTGGCGAGGGCGAACGCCGCCATGGAAATGATCAAGCTCATTGCGGTTCCTTTTCGTGATGTCAGACGGATGACATCACGCTATAGGCTGGAGCGAACTCGGTATTGAACAAAATGCCCCTCAAGCTGCAAGCTGCGTGAGGCATCCAGGCTCAGCGCTGCGCGGGGATCCGGATATCGCCGCTGCGGCACTGGCTTTTCACGCTGCGCGGGCAACCGGCGAAGGCCAGGTCCTTGGTCAGGCATACCCGCACTTCAGACAGCACTTTGCCTTTGCAGATGACAGCCATCCCGTGATTGCCCATGCGTGGGTTGCTGTCGCGAAACAGTGCCTCGATCTCGCTGGCCGCTAATGACGGCGGCGTATTGAACGGCTGCAGTTGTGGCGGAATGACCACCGCCCCCAGTGCCGTATCGGTTTTCTCCAGGTAATCCAGCGGCACGAGCCCGCTGCAGGTGCCGTGCTTGGCCCATTCATGCTTGAGCAGCGCACGGGTGGGAAACAGCGTCTCGCCCTTGCGCATTTCTTCGTTGGTCAATCGCACATCAGGGGCACAGGAGGCCGGCCACCCGCCTCGCGCGTACTGCGGCCATAAGCCATGCAGGACAAACCCGTAGCCTTTGCCCGAACACTGCTCGTTGTCCGGGTGTGTCAGGCAAAACGTCGGCGACCATGACAGCGACAATACATAGAAATCAAAGTCCCCCGGCAGCCCTTGGCTGCGCGGCGCTGCCGTTGCGCCGGTGATGATCAGCAGCCACCCCACCATCCAGTATTTCATCGCGATATCCGTTTAAACAAAGTGAATCACCACGCTATCGCGACGGCTAGGGATGTTGAGAATAACGTTGCAGCACCTTGTCCAGGATTCGATCCGTCTTCAGCGCCTCGATTGCCAGCGAAGGGTGCTTGGCTTCCCCACGGATATGGGCATTCATCGCAAGCACGTGGTGCCATTGGATGTGCGCATGACAAGGCACTTCCAGCACCTCATCGGACTCCCCTTCAAGACGCAGCGGCTGGTCTTCGAATACCGAGAACGTGATGCGTCCATGACTGCCGATCAGCTCGACCCGGTCTTCGCGGCGGTCTGCCACGAAGTTCCAGCAGCCCATGCCCAACGCACCGCTGGCAAAGGTCCAGCAGGCGGTCACTGCGTCTTCCGCCGCGTAACGCCCGGCCTGCCGTGCGGTGAAGCCCGACACTTCGACGATATCTCCCGCCAGGTACTGGAACAGGTCGAACCCATGGCTGGCCAGGTCGGCAAAATAACCGCCGCCGGCAATCGCCGGGTCTGTGCGCCAATTGGCGGGATTGGTGTCGGCCTGTGCCGCAGGCTTGCACAGGGTCCAGGTCAGGTGGCGTAGCTCGCCGATACGGCCTTCCTGCAACCAGCTGCGCACTTGCTGGAAGCGTGGCAATGAGCGCCGATAGTAGGAGACGAACAGGTGCAGCCCGGCGCGCTCGAAGGTGCGTTGCATCAACGCGCTCTGTTCGGCGTTCAACGACATGGGCTTTTCGACGCAGCAATGCTTGCCTGCCGCTGCCACCATCAAGCTGTACTCGAGGTGGCTGTCGGGTGGCGTGGCGATGTACACCGCGTCCACCTCGGGGTCGTCGATCAGGGCCTGGGCGTCGGTATAGAAGCGGGCAATGCCATGACGTGTCGCATAATCGCGCACGGCGTCCTCGCGCCGCCCCATCACGGCTACCAGGGCAGAACCTGGCGCTTTGTAGAAAGCGGGTCCACTCTTCAATTCAGTGACACTGCCACAGCCGATCATGCCCCAACGTACGGTGCTCATCTGCTCTCCTCGTTCGTTTATGTCAATCGGGCAGTATCCACATACACACCCTGGCGCGCCATAACCACTTAGCATGACAATTGCATTACACTTTTATGACAGAGATTTCGTTACGGGCACAGATGATGAAAATACGGGCCACGGTCATATGCGAACACGAGGGGCATATCCTCTTCGTGCGCAAGGCAAGATCGAAATGGGCGTTGCCGGGCGGTAAGGTCGAACGCGGCGAACGCCCGGTGGGCGCGGCAGAACGCGAGTTGGAAGAAGAAACGGGGTTGAACGTGGACGGCTTGCTGTACCTGCAGGAGCTGAAGGCCCGCGACACCCTGCACCATGTGTTTGAGGCCTCGGTGGTGAACATCGACGAGGCGCGACCGTGCAACGAGATCGTCGACTGCCAGTGGTACGCCTACAACGCTCTCGATGAGTTAGACACCACTGACGCCACGCGGCACATCGTCAAATCTTTCCTGCGCCGCCTCTGACGCGACGGTTTGACTGGCGAGCCGTGCTGCCACTGCTGTGCACAGGGTCAAATTCAAGGCAAAAAAAATCCCAAGTAGCTGATGGAAACTTGGGATTTAAAAATGCATAAACCGTGGGAGGTGAACGCACGGCTATATTAGCGATTGCAAAAACACGTCACAAGATTATTTTCTTCCTTTCGTCGGAATGGAAGCATCGTAAGTCATTCAATAACCACATGTTTTTTAAGGAAAGAGGCAAATTTGTGCCACTTTTTGGTGCAAGTTAGGGGCAAGGCTTTGAACTTTATCCACTTATAAAAAAGGGATATTAGTTATTCCACTTTCACAGTTTTCAATAACGGTTTGTTCAATCGCCTGCATGCGCGCTGCAGCGCCCAACACGCCAGCACGAAGTTGCGCAAGCTATTAGCTAATCGGGAGGCTTAGGCGCTCATGAAGTCAGTGCGCCCTGCTTTTTTCGTAGCGAACGTCATCACCCTCAACACGGCCGGCCCTCAGCCACCCCAGGCGCTGATAAAACCCGTTAGCGCGGACTTCATCGCGGCCATCAGTGACCAAGTACGCGCGCTCGTGATGCACAAACAACGCGGCCTCGGCCACCGCCATCAACCGCCGGCCCAGGCCCAGGTTCTCGTGGGAAGGTAAGACGAACATCGCGAACACCTCGCCGGTCTCAAGATCGACCATGGAAAAGGCCGCTGCCTGGCCGTCCACTTCTGCGACCCATGCGCACGGGGCTGTGCGCAGCGCGTCGGCCAGTACCTGTGGCGTGATCCCCAGATCAGCCATCTGTTCAAGGCTCAAATGGTTTTGCACCACCGAGGTACGAATTTTAATAAGCGTGTCGAGGTCTTCGACGGTCGCCACTCGAATAAGCACTTGCATACATGCCTCCTGATCAAGCACGCGATTGTATGCAAATACTTACACAGCATTTGTCGTGGATTTGTAAACCACTCGGCAGCACGGTAGGAAAAAACGCTTATTTACGCGCCACCTTATAGCGCACGCAATCCTGGTAAAAACTCTGGCGAATCACCTCGGGTTTGAGCCGTGAACGGCTGTCATAGGTCTGCTCGGTAATGCCCATGGCCATCATGCGCATCCACGATTTGTTGAATTTGATGGTCTGGATCTTTTGCCGCGCGGCGTACAGCGACACCCCCGAAAGCTTGAGCTCCTGAGCCCTGGCAGCCGTGCCTGCGCCCCAACTGCACATATACTTGTCACCCTCGCGCAACTCCCGAGCCTGCGCGGCTGCCGCGCCGCCGGCCAGGGAACAGGCAATCAGCATGATTCCAACAGTGCGCATTAGCTTCCTCACCTAACCACCTGAAATAAAAGTGATTCTGGCGAGAATTTTGTTACAGAGGGGCCATCAGATTGCCCTATCCTCCACCCCTCAGCCCCATGCCACCACCAACAGCCCGGCGCCCAGCACCAGGCACAGCGGCGAATAGAGAAAGGTATCCAGCTTGGCAAACCTGGAGCCGCTGACTTTTTTGAAAAACCCCACCAACTCCGAATCCCCAATCGCCCGGGCAAACATTACCACGGCGATCGCACTGATCCCCCATTGCAGCGCCCCATGGGACACCGGCGAAAAATAAAGCCCGGCGCGCAGACAGACGAGCAGCGCAATCGCCACCAGCCCCATGGCGACCAGAAAGGTGCCCAGCGCCGAGGGTTTGAACGCCGGCCTTGGCCCGCTGGCGAATTCGCCCGGTAATTGAGGAATGGCGGCCAGGCTGCCGAGTTTGCCGCCCGCGGCCCAGTACAGATGCACCATGCTGATGCAGGTAAAAATTGCGACGATCCAGCGCGCGATGATGAAGCTCATGGCGGGCTCCTCACAGAAATGTGCGAATGAGGATAGTCGCCCTGAAGGTTTCTGCAGGTATTTCGTCGGCGGAGCGGGCGCGCCGCACAAGCCCGCGCGCTCATTTCCCAAAGGTTGATCCGCGCTCTACTGGAGGCTTGCCTCAACCTTGCGCGCCACATCGTCCGTCAACCAGGCCTTCCACACATCAGGATGCTCCTTGAGGAACGCCTGGGCGACGTCCCTGGGTGCTGTGTGATGCTCGCTCATCGCCGCCAGCGCTTTGTTGAGCGGCTCGATGGGAAACTCGACCTTCTCAAAGAACTCGGCGATCTGCGGATGCTCCTTCTGGAACGGCGTGGACACGCCGATGCTCAATTTCGAGGCCAGCGAGCGCGTCGGCTTGGGATCAGGATTGTCCGCATCCGTCAGCGTCTTCCAGGCCTCGGCGTCGAACGGCGGCTCTTGCAGTTGAATCAATTTATAGCGGCCCATCAACGGCGTGGGCGACCAGTAGTAGAACAGCACCGGCTTGCCCCGGCGGATCGACGACGCAATCTCGGCATCCAGTGCCGCCCCCGAGCCGCTGCGAAAGTTCACGTAGCTGGTGTCCAGGCCGTACGCCTTGAGCTTTTGCTTGTTGACCACTTCCGAGGTCCAGCCGATGGGGCTGTTGAGAAAGCGCCCTTTGCCGGGAGACTCAGGGTCTCGGAACACATCCTTGTAGCGCGCCAGGTCGTTTACGCTTTTCAGGTCAGGGGCCAGGGGCTTGATATTTTTGCTCGGGTCTCCCTTGACCACGTATTCCGGCACCCACCAGCCCTCGGTGGCGCCCTTGACCGTATCGCCCAGGCCTACCACCTTGCCTTCAGCCTCGGCCTTGACCCAGACCGGACTGCGGCCCGCCCACTCTTCACCGATCACCTGGATGTCGTTCTTGGCCAGGGCGGTTTCCAGGGTGATGGTGGTACCGGGCAACGTGTCGGTTGGCAAGTCGTAGCCCTTCTCGACAATGAACCGCAGCACCTCGGTAATCAGGCTGCCGCTTTCCCAGTTCAGGTCGGCAAAGTGCACCGGCGCCTGGGCGGCCGATACCGGCATTGACGCCAGTGACAGGCCCAGGGCCGTCAACGATGCAGCCAACAGTGTTCGCATTCCTTTCATACCCTCGCACCTCGCGATATCGCAGCCATCAGCGGACGGCTTTGCTGCTATGCGCGAAGCCTCTGAATAGTTAAGTCAACTCAACTGTAGTAGAGGTTCCGGAAGATAAAAGAAGTTCGCCGTGGCGATATTTATTCACTGGCCTTGAACGTCACCAGTTCGCCCTTGCGCCACTTGGCGGCTTTGCCTGTCACGGCCTTGAGGGTTTTGGTCAGGCCTTCCTGCAGCTGTTCGTGGGCAGCAAATACCAGCATGACGCTGTGGCCTTCCTTGAACACAATCCCCTCGCCCTCGGCCGATGACACAAACGCATAGTCGCCCAGGCCATACACGGTCAACTTGATATCGCGGAATTTCAGTTCGAACTTGCCACCTTCGCGGCTGGGCAATACCGCCGCGCGAAAATGGTCGCCGACCTTGAGTTCCAGGCGTGGCTTGTCGTCCACCACCAACGCGGCTTCGGTATCGATCTCAGCGACGTAGATACCTTCCGGTGTCTGCTCGGTGACGTAGACAAAACGAGATTGAAACTGCTTGACCAACTTTGCGCGCAAATCACCCAGCACGAATAACGCGTGCATATCCAGATTACTGACTGCCAAGGAAACGTCCCCACATCGAAATAGCACTGACCGCTTGAGCGGGCAGCACAAAAAAACGGCCGTTACGGCACGATCACAGACTCGTTAAAATCCTGAAGAAAACCCATAAGACCCGTACAGATAAGCGCGGCGGCCCTTATGCGAGGTCATCCGGCAACACAGCAAATCACAGGTTCAACGACCCGAGAATACGAGTCGAGCAACTTCAGAGAATAACCCGATTAAAAACACAGTTTTCCGACACGCATCACAAAAGAAAACACCTGGACATGGAACCAGGCGCGTGCCGCCAACGACAATACTAAAACAGCAACACTAGTCAAACCACCCAAAATGTGGCGGCTATAACAACAAGGTCGATCGACAGGAGCTGAGCATGCTACGACGTCAACACGACGATACGTCCTTCCACTCGCGTTCATCATGTCCGGACGAACCGCAATACTACTGCTTACCTACGCCCGATGGGTACTCCCATTCCGTGCTTTATCGCGTTGTGCCGGCCGGAAGGAATTTTTTCCATATCCAGGAAGTGACCAGCGGCAGGATAAAAGGCTTTCGCAGCGATCACACCAAGGCCTGTGCATTGGCCAAAGCCCTGGAAGCCAATTTGTATAGTCTGCACGGCACACTCGTTTCGTCACCTGGCTGACTTTACTGCACAGCGGCCCTTCAACAACTGCCATACTGACCCGTCCATTGGAGTTTGCCCCGTGCGGGTCAGGTTTCATCAGTGCAGTTACCTTGAAGAGAAGCCTATACGTGACGGAATTTGATATTGGCGAATTTTTTATCCATGGCGATGCCAGGGAAGTAGACGGTGAGTTTCAAGCAGTCATCATCATGCGGGCCAAACCGCCGTTGACCACAGTGACAGCGCATCAGGTAGAGAAAGACCGCTGGTTCAAAACTGTCGACGCTGCGGCCATCGCAGCAAAAGAGGCCGCCAAGGAGCTGAAAGCCGCCGTGGATTCAGGCGCACTCAGTTCTTGATAATCCGATAGAACTCTGGCGTGCCATACCCCTCACATGCAGGACGATGATCAGCCCGCATGGAGAATGTTATGGACACCACCACCCCGACACTTGAAACCCTATTCGAACAACTAGGCCTGGATTCCAGCCAGGAAGCCATCGAACGCTTCACCGCCGAACACCGTTTGCCGGATGACGTCAAACTCATCGACGCGCCGTTCTGGAGCGAGCAACAAGCGGCCTTCCTCAGGGAACAATTGCATATCGACGCCGAATGGGCGCCTGCGGTCGATGACCTCAACGCCCTGCTGCACGAGTCTCCCGCCGCTTGATGCAATGCAGGCTGCCTGATTGCTCCGGCGCATCAGCGCTTGCCAGGCAGCCTTGCATTCCTGCGCCTCCTCACGGCTGGTGAAGGTGGTGCCGCGTCGTATCGTTATCGCCCTGGCTTTGCACCTTGCGGTTTGTAGCCCAAACGCAAACCACCCCAATGGCGCCCCTGGACCATGATCGGCACCGACAAGTCGTGCATCAGCTCGCCGGTATCGCGCGTGTAAGTCTGCAGCAACATGGGCTGTTGATGGCTACCGCAGCGTATGCCGGTACGGTCGTCAAACTTGCGCTTGGTGCGGTTCTGCACTGCGTCCACTTGGTCATCCCCGGTCAAGGCGTGGGAAAACACTTTGTTATGCGTCGGCACGTAGCCCTGTTGGGTGCAGGCGATCGCAAACACCAAGCCTTCATGACGTGGCAACAGCGCCTCTTGAATGGCGGGCAACACCTGGTCGGTGTAAGCGTCAAACCGGGTTTTATATTTGCTCGGGCGGGTGTTCGCAATCGGCGTGTAGTTGCGGTCAAACAGATCCTCGAGGCTGATCCGGCGGCTCAGCGCATCCGCCTCGAACTGTTCGGCAATGCGCCTGGCGCCTTCGCGAGCCAAGTCGTAGATACGCTGGTGATAGTCATCCAGGCCGACTTGCGCCAGGCGTTCGCTGATGGTTTCAGCCTGCCCTTCCATTTGCACAGCGGCGTCGGCGAGCTGGCGGGTTTGCTGATCGCTTACCGTGAGGTCGCTGCGCATCTGCTCCACGGCGTGGAACAAGCTGTCAAGTTGCGTGCGATTGGTGTCGGTGCCCTGGGCGATTTCACTGACTTGGGTTTCCACATCCGCCGCCAGGCTGGCGATGCTCGCCAGGTGTTCGCCTGCAGATTCCACCTGTTTAACACCGGTGTGCAGGTCCGCCGACAGTTGGCGAATCCGCTCCACCACCTGGGCGGTACGTTGCTGGATGTCAGCGACCATCACCCCGACTTCATCCGTGGCCGTGGCCGTACGGCCAGCGAGGCCGCGTACTTCATCGGCGACCACGGCAAAGCCACGCCCATGTTCACCGGCCCGCGCCGCCTCGATCGCCGCGTTCAGCGCCAGCAGGTTGGTCTGGCTGGCAATAGACTGGATCACCAGCGTCACACGCTGGATTTCCTCGCTGCGCTGGCTCAAGGCTTCGATCAGCTCGCGGCTGGCATCGGCACGCTGGCTGAGTTGATGCATGCGGGTGATGGACTGCACCAGCACTTCCCGGCCTTCACTGCTGCGCTGATGGGCTTGGCTGGCCGCGCCCAACGCCTGGCGGCTGAGCTGGGAAGTGACCTGTTCGGTGCTGATCATCACTTGCGCGCTGCTGACGATCTGTTGGGAGGCGCCGAGTTGCGATTGCACACGCGCCGCCAGCTGCTTGACCGAATAGGCCACGCCCGCAGCGGAGAGTGCATTATGGCTGGTGGTATAGGAAAGATCGCGCGTCAGCTCGCCAATCGCATCGCTGGCCGCAGCGTGCGCCACCCCAGGCTTGGGACTTTTCAGGCGGGGTAGCCAGATCACCAGCAAGGCCAGCGGCAGGCACACATAGAGCGGCAAGCGGGTAAACGCGAGGCCCAGCAGTAGCAGCACCAGGACGGCGCTCTGCGCGAGCGGTGTGAGCCAGCCGGGCAGCACGCGCGCCACCGATTGCGGTGGCACTGCTGCGCCCGTCAGAGATCCGTCTCCAGCCATTGTCGTTACCCCGCTGCTTGTCGTTATTGTGTCTGCATTAAACGCCACTATCGGGCCATTATCCATGGGCCTTTAGTGCAAGTGCATGCAGTAGATCAATAACCAGGGCGTAACGAATAATTCTTTGGGGAGCCGGGCATGCGGCCCCCCGTGCAGCGCATCAGGCTTGACGCTGGTGCTTGTCGATCTGCTCGTGGCGCTCTTGCGCTTCGATGCAGTATTTGGTGGTGGGGCTGATCAGCAGGCGCTTGAGGCCGATAGGCTCGCCGCTGTCATCACACCAGCCAAAGGAATCTTCCTTGATACGTTCCAGGGCACGCTCCAGTTGCGGCAACATGCGCTGGTCGCGATCGATGGCATTGACCAGCCAGGTGCGCTCTTCTTCCACGGAAGCAGCGTCAGCCGGGTCGGCAGGCGTGTCCAGGCTTTCAATGGCGATACGGTTCTGTTCAATGCGCTCGTGGTGTTCCACTTTCATGTCTTGCAGCAACTTCTCAAAAAAAGCGTGCTGTTCGGCATTCATGTAGTCATCCGCCGGCATGGCCAGCAACTTTTCCTTTGTCATTGATTTCTCTATAAAAAATACGTGCATTAAGGCGAATAAGGGAGCGTTCCGGCCGACCTCTGCAGGTCTCGGAAAGGCGCCATCCGTTCCAAGCGCCACCCGGCACTCAATTTACGAGGGGCGGCAGTCTAAGGCCGACTTGAAGGCGCAGCAACTGAAATGACAGGCATTTTTCCCGATCAACCCCCAAAAGCACCAGGACGGGCTTGGCGAACGGTCATCGGAGTGCGTTTATAGCAAGAAATTCAGTCCAGGTGAGCTATATAGAAGACAAACGGTTGAACAAGCTGGCGCATTACTCAATGTGGGAGGGGGCTTGCTCCCGATTGCGGAGTGTCAGTCGCCATCTGTTTGACTGAGCCACCGCAATCGGGAGCAAGCCCCCTCCCACATTTGACCGGTGCTGTCCTCAATATTGTCTCAACGCTTGAGCTTGCGCTTGTTGCGATATTGGTCGATCACTACCGCCACCACGATGATCAGCCCTTTGATGATGTCCTGGATATACGCATCCACCCCAACAAAGGTAAACCCACTGGCCATCACGCCGAGGATCAGCGCGCCGATCACGGTGCCGGTGATGCGCCCTACCCCGCCCGCCAGGCTGGTGCCGCCGATCACTGCCGCCGCGATTGCGTCCAGCTCATAGGACATGCCCATGCCGGCCTGGCCGGTCGCCGCACGGGCCGAGGCCACCACGCCTGCCAGGCCCGCCAGGAGGCCGGCGATGCTGTAGACGATGATCAGGTGCCGCTTGACGTTGATCCCCGAAGTACGCGCCGCCTGCATGTTGCCGCCAATGGCGTAGGTGTACTTGCCGTACTTGGTGTAGCGCAGGGCGATATGGAAAATCACCGCCACCACCAGGAAGATGATCACCGGCATCGCGCCATGGCCGATGGCCGTGTACGAGTCCGACAGCATGCTCACCGGCTGGCCTTCGGTGTAGTAACGCGCCAGGCCACGGGCCGAGACCATCATGCCCAGGGTCGCAATGAACGGCGGAATCCCGGTCACCGCGATAATACTGCCGTTGATCGCCCCCGCCAGCAGCCCCACGCCAAGGCCCATCGCCACCGGGATCCACACCGGCAAATCGGTCAGGGACGGAAACACCGCGCGGGAAAAATCGGAAGTCTGCGCCAAACTGGCAGCGATCATCGCGGACAAGGCCAGCACCGAGCCGGACGACAGGTCGATGCCGGTGGTGATGATCACTTGGGTCACGCCGATGGCCAGCAAGCCGATGATCGACACTTGCAGGATCATCAGCACCAGGCGCTGGGAGTTCATCAAAAAGCTCTGGTCGCGCACGATCCAGCCGAACAACTCAAACACCAGGCCGATGCCGATCAGCACCAGGAAGATGCTCAATTCAGTGGGCATGCGTCGACGGTTCTTGACCGGTGCCATCGCCGGCTTGTTGTCTGTTATTGCGTTCATAGCCAATTACCTTCTTATTCTGGAGTCAGTGGACCACGGTCATACCGGAGGCCAATTGCATGACTTTTTCCTGGGTGGCCTCAGCCCGATCCAGGGTGCCCATCAGTTCGCCTTCGTGCATCACCATCACCCGGTCGCTCATGCCGAGCACTTCGGGCAGTTCCGAGGAAATCATGATCACCGCCATGCCCTCGCTGGCGAGGAAGGCGATCAGGCGGTAGATCTCGGCCTTGGCGCCCACATCGATGCCACGGGTCGGCTCATCGAGGATCAACAGTCGCGGGTTGGTCATCAGCCAGCGCGCCAGGAGCGCCTTCTGCTGGTTGCCGCCGGACAAGGTATCGATGCACTGTTCCAGCGAGGGGGTTTTCACTCGCAGCTTCTTGCACATGTCTTCGCACAAGGCGCGCAGGGCTTTCTGCTGGATGAAACCGTTGCCCGAATAGTGCGGCAACACCGCCATTTCCATGTTCTCCAGCACCGACAGGCACGGGAACAGGCCGCTGAGCTTGCGGTCCTCGGTCAACAGCGCAAAGCCCTTCTCGATGGCCATGTGCGGGTCGCTGATGCGCACCGGTTTGCCGTCGAGGGTGATCTGCCCGCTGCTGCTTGGGGTGATGCCGAAAATGGTTTCCGCCACGTTGGTGCGGCCCGAGCCCATCAACCCGGCGATGCCGAGGATTTCGCCGGCGTGCAGGTCAAACGAAACGTCCGTGAAAACACCGTCCAGGCTCAGGTTGCGCACCGACAGCAACAAGTCGCCGATTGGCGTCTCGCGTACCGGGAACAACTGGCTCAGCTCACGGCCGACCATCATCGAGATCAGGCTGTCGCTGTTCATCGTGTCGGCACGCTGCAAGCCGATGTACTGGCCGTCGCGAAACACCGCCACTTCATCGGCGATGGCGAACACTTCGTTCATTTTATGCGTGATGTAGACGATGCCTTTGCCCTGGGACTTGAGGTCGGCAATGATCGAAAACAGATGGGCGACTTCCTTCTCGGTAATCGCCGAGGTCGGTTCATCCATGATCAGGATGTCGGAGTCATAGGACACGGCCTTGGCGATCTCGACCATCTGCCGCTCGGCGATGCTCAGGTTGCCGACCTGTTCTTCCGGGTCGAGGTTGATGCGCAGCCGCGCCAGCAGCTCGGCGGTACAGCGGTGCATTTCGCGGTGGTTGACCATGTGCAGGCTGTTGAGCTGCTCACGGCCGATCCAGATATTCTCGGCGATGCTCATGTGCGGCATCAGGTTGAGTTCCTGGTGGATCATCGCAATCCCGGCCTTTTGGGCCGCCAGGGGCGTTTCAAACACAATCGGCTTGCCGCGCAGGCGAATTTCGCCGGCATCGGGCTGATAGATGCCGGCGATGATTTTCATCAGCGTCGACTTGCCCGCACCGTTCTCGCCCATCAGCGCCAGCACCGTGCCGGGGCGCACCCGCAACTGCACATCGTCCAGGGCCACGACGCCGGGAAAGCCTTTGCTGATGTTGAGAATTTCCAGCAGGTAGGGTTCGTCCTGCGCCAGCGGCTGGATACCCGGCGGCTGCGAGACAGTGGCATGAGCGAGCATAGGAAGGTACTCCATCTGCAGGGCGGCCGTGACCGCCCTGCCGGCTTAGGGTTGTGAGGTCAGGGCTACTTGAAGTCTTTGACGTTGTCCGGCGTGATGAGCTTGAACGGGATCACCACGTTCTGCTCCACCGGCTCGTTCCTGGCCATCTTGCGCGCCGCTTCCACCGAGCCCACGGCTTGGCCCTTGGCATCCTGGAACGCCGAGGCGGCCATCTCACCCTTGGTGATTGCGTTGAGGCCGTCCGGCGTGCCGTCAACCCCGGCGATCAACACGGTGCCGGGTTTGGTGCCTGCCGATTTGAGCGCCATGGACGCGCCAATCGCCATCTCGTCGTTGTTGGCCAGTACGGCATTGAACTCACGGCCCTGGGTCAGCCAGTCGTTGACCAGGGTCATGCCCCTGTCGCGCAACCAGGTACCCGTCTGTTCCTGCTCGATCTTGATGCCCGGGTAGTTGGCCAGCACTTCCTTCACGCCCTTGGTGCGGTTGGTGGTGGAGTTGTTCGCCAGGTCGCCGAGCAGGATCACGATCTTGCCCTTGCCGCCGAGTTTTTCGGCGATGTACTGCATCTGCAGCTTGCCGGCTTCAACGTCATCGGACGTCACCGCGACCACGTCCTTGGGCAAGTCTTTCTGGTCGGGACGGCGGTTGACGAACACCAGCGGAATTTTCGCTGCGGTGGCGGCCTTGATGATGTTGGCTGTCGAGGCGGTGTCCACCGGGTTGACGATGATGGCGTCGACTTTCTGGCTGATAAAGTTCTCGACCTGGCTCAATTGCTTGACCACATCGGCGCGGGCGTCTTCGAACTGCAGTTGCACGCCGTCGCCCTTGGGATAGGACTTGGCTTGCTTGTCCATGTCTTCACGCAGGTAGGTGAGGAAGGTGTCATCGAAGGCGGACATGCTCACGCCCACCTTGATGTCGGCGGCCGTGGCGACGCCACTGGCGAGGAGCATCGACAGGGCCAGCGCGGTAAAACGAATCGGGGTCTTCATGAACGGTCTGTCTCCACTTTCTTGTTGGTTTTATGGACGTTGCGTTTATCAGCGCTCGGCGGGCACCCGCACCACCGGCGCGCCTGGAATGCAGCAGACCAGCGCGCCCTGGTTTTCGACGCACAGCACATTGAGGAAGGAGAAGTAGAACGGCCGGGCGCGGGGCAGTGCGCGTGGCGTGTGGGCAGGGCGTAAAACTCGCAGTACAGCGTTGAAGATTTTCATCTGACGGTACCTGGTTGTTTTTGATCTTGTTTTTGTTGAGTCGCCGGGGTCGAGCCCAAGACGTACTTTATGCAACCTGGAAAAGACTTTATTGGAAAATAATTTCCATATCAACCTGTTTTAGAATTTTATTCTATTTTTGTTGAAACCACCTGCTGGCGCTCGGCGCTGAGGCGTGCGGCGTCCAATATACGGGTGGTTTCCAGCGCGTCATAGGCGTCCACGGGCAATGAGCCCTGGCCTTGCACCGCCGTTTGCAACTGCCGATAGAACTGGGTCCAGCAGCCCTTTTCAGAGGGCACCCTTTCACGCTCCGGCCCCTGTTCGAACCAGCCCCAGCGTCGATGTTCTTCCGCGCCCCAATGATCGCCTTCGGTTTTCGGCGACTTGCCGGCCATCAATGCTTCTTCCTGGCCATCCAGCCCGTCCACGGTATAGCAACCCAAGGTGCCGCTGACGCGAAAACGCGGAGCCTGGCAGTTCTGCAGGGCGTTGCCCCACAAATGGGAGACCACCCCGTTGGCGTGGGTCAGGGACACGAAGAAGCCGTGATCGACGTTGGGGTGCTCAGGGGTGAATTGCAATTGCGCGAATACCTTGTCCACCGGGCCGAACAATTGCAGCGCCTGGTCCACCAAATGGCTGCCGAGGTCGCGCAACCAGCCGCCGCCGCTGGCATTGCCCACTGCCTGCGGGCTGTAGCGTTCGACACGGGACTCGAAACGGGTGATCTCACCCAAGGCACCGGCATCGATGAGTTTGCGCAGGGTCAGGTAATCCGAGTCCCAGCGCCGATTCTGGTAGACGCTGAGTAGCGTGCCTTGGCGTTCAGCGGCGGTGATCAAGGCCCGGGCCTGCTCGGCGTTGGCGGCGAAGGGCTTGTCGCTGACCACCGCCACGCCATGTTCGATGGCTTCCAGTACCAGCGCCGGGCGGCCCTTGAGGGTGGTGGAGATGACCAGGGCATCGACGCCGGCTTCGACGATCTGGCCGATGCTGTCGAAGGCCTTGACCCCTGGCAGATCGGTATTCAATTGCTGACGACGCTCGGGTGAACGGGTCACCACCCCCACAAACGTGGCGCCCGGCAATGTTGCAATCAGTGGCGCATGAAAAAAGCGCCCTCCATGGCCATAGCCGACCAGTCCGATTCGCATAACTCACTCCTTACTTGAAGTGGAACCGAATCAAATGTGGGAGGGGGCTTGCCCCCGATAGCGGAGTATCAGTCACTAAATCTGTACCTGACACACCGCCATCGGGAGCAAGCCCCCTCCCACATTGACCCGGTTGCACCTGTGAAATTGTGATCAGCCGTAGAAGTGTGGGCGATCCGGCAGGCTGACTTTTACAATCTGCCCACTGCCCTGCGCTTCAATACACGCATCCGCCGCCACCGCTGCCGCATAGCCATCCCACGCCGACGGCCCGCCCACTTGCCCGGCCCGCACGCTGTCAATGAACGCCTGCAATTCCACGTCATAGGCGCCGATAAACCGGTCCTTCCAATCCATCAGAATCGCATTCGACAGCTTGGCCTCGCTGCGCAGTTGCACCTGGGAAGGCTCGGGCAATTTGGCGATGCCGCTCTCCCCCACCACTTCGCACTGAATGTCGTAGCCGTATTGGCAGTTGACGAACACTTCGACGTCGATGCGCGTGCCCTTGGCGGTCTCCAGCAGCACGATCTGCGGGTCGCGCAGGTGGGCCAGGGCTTTGCTGGTCTTGCGCGGGAACACCACCTGCACCGAGACGTAGTCGTCATTGAGCAGCCAACGCAGTACATCCAGTTCGTGAATCAGGGTGTCGGTAATCGCCATGTCGGTCTTGTAGTTTTCGCCCACCGTCGGGTTGCGATGCGCGCAGTGCAGCATCAGCGGCTCGCCGATCTGGCCGCTGTCGATCACGGCTTTCAAGGCGCGATAGCCTTCGTCGTAAGGGCGCATGAACCCGACTTGCACCAGACGTTTACCGTGCGCCACTTCGGCCTCGACGATCCTGCGGCAGCCTTCGGCGGTCACGGCCAGGGGTTTCTCGCAGAACACCGGTTTACCCGCAGCGATGGCGGCGAGCACGAACTCCTCGTGGCTCGGCCCCCACGAGGTCACCAGTATGGCTTGCACCTGCGGCGAGTTGATCAGCGCGTGACCATCCGGGTATACCTCGGCGTCCAGCTTCAACTCGGCCACCACCTTAGCCGCCTGTTCCAGGTTGATATCGGTGACCGCCACCACCTGGCTATTGAGCAGGGTCTGGCTGCAACGACGAATATGGTCACGGCCGATGGCACCGGTACCGATCACTCCAAGCTTCAACGACATACAAACACTCCTCTTGTTATTAGTACTGCCGGGCCTTGGCCAGGTGTTCATTGAGTTTTTTCGCGGCGGCGTTGGTGCGTTCGCTGGTGGACACCTGCGCCACGCCCACCCGCCACCACGACAGGTAGCCATGGACCATGGTCTTGGGCAGTACCTTGATATCGATCAGGGTCGACACGGTTTGAGTACGCGCATCGGCCAGAGCCGCTTCAAGCTGTTCCACGCTGCTGACCTTGTAGGTCTTGCAGCCGTAAGCCGCCGCGCTCATGGCGAAATCCACCGGTACCAGGCCGCCGTCGAGCTTGCCGCTCTCGGGGTTGCGATAGCGGAACTCGGTGCCGAAGCTGTCCATGCCGTTACCGATCTGCAGGTTGTTGATGCAACCGAAGGCCATGTTGTCGAGCAGCACCACGTTGATCTTGCGGCGCTCCTGGATCGAAGTGGCCAACTCCGAATGCAGCATCATGTAGGAGCCATCGCCGACCAGCGCGTACACCTCTTTGCTCGGCTCGGCCAGCTTCACACCAAGGGCGGCATTGATCTCGTAGCCCATGCACGAATAGCCGTACTCGACGTGGTAGGTGTTGACGCCCTTGCTGCGCCAGGCGCGCTGCAGATCGCCGGGCAGGCTGCCGGCGGCGGCGACGATGATTGCGTCATCGGCGAGCGTCGCGTTGAGCACGCCAAGCACTCGGCTTTGGGTCAGGCATGAGCCGGTCAGCTCGATGAATTCGCGCAGTACCGCGCGGTCCAGGTGGTCGTCGACTTCCGGCACGAAGTCATCACCGTGGTATTCGACCTGATGCACGCGGTCCACTTCGGCATCCAACTGCGCCTTGGCGTCAGCAATCTGCTCGCCCCAGCCGGAACGGTAATCACCGAGGGCATCGGCCAACGCTTCGAGGGCAACCTTGGCGTCGGCCAGCACTTGCACGCCGTCGAGTTTCAACGCATCGCCGGGGCAAATATTGAGGTTGAGAAACTTTACTTCGGCGTGCTTGAACAGGGATTTGGACGACGTGGTGAAGTCGGTATAACGGGTGCCGATGCCGATGATCAGATCCGCCTCGGGTGCCAGCAGGTTGGCCGCCAGGCAGCCGGTCTCACCAATGCCGCCAACGTTCAGCGGGTGGCTTGAAACCACCGCGCTCTTGCCCGCCTGGGTTTCGGCGAAGGGAATCTCGAAGCGCTCGGCGAAGGCCTGCAACGCGGCATTCGCGCCGGAGTATTTAACCCCGCCACCGCAGATGATCAACGGTTTGCGCTTGCCGCTGAAGGCCGCCAGCGCATCGCCAAGCATCGCGGCGGTGGCTGGGCGACGCTCAATACGGTGCACGCGCTTTTGCAGGAAATAGTCGGGATAGTCCCAGGCTTCAGCCTGCACGTCCTGGGGCAGGGCCAAGGTCACCGCGCCGGTGTCGGCGGGGTCGGTAAGCACGCGCATGGCCTGGATCGCCGCCGTCATCAGTTGCTCGGGACGGTTGATGCGGTCCCAGTATTTACTCACCGAACGGAATGCATCGTTGGTACTGATGCTCAAGTCGTGGAACTGTTCGACCTGTTGCAGCACCGGGTCCGGTTGACGGCTGGCATAGACATCGCCCGGCAACAGCAGCAACGGAATACGGTTGGCCGTCGCGGTCGCCGCAGCGGTGAGCATATTTGCCGCGCCGGGCCCGACCGATGCGGTACACGCGTAGATCTTGCGCCGCAGGTGCTGCTTGGCGAAACCGATGGCAGCGTGGGCCATGCCCTGCTCGTTACGGCCCTGATGCACTACCAGGTCGCCGCTGTCCTGCTCCAGCGCCTGGCCCAGGCCCAGCACATTGCCGTGGCCGAATATCGTGAACACGCCGGCGACGAATTTGCTCTGCACGCCATCGACTTCGATGTATTGGTTATCCAGGAACTTCACTAGGGCCTGGGCCATGGTCAGTCGGGTTGTGGTCATGTCGCACCCCTTAACGTTTTTTCAGGTGGGCGATGCTTGCCCCCAAGGCCTGCTGGATATCCGCCAGCTCATGCACACTTGTGGCAAACGGCTCGAACGACAGGTAGCCGCTGTAGCCAGTGCTGAGCAAGGTGTCGATCTGCGCGGCGTTACCGAGGATGTCGCCCTCGCCCACCAGTACGCGGTGGCCGTCGCGGATCGAATTGAGCGGCGCCTCGGCATCTTCCACGCCGGAGATGTGCACCAGCCCGGTCAGCTCAGGGAAGAACTCGTGCTCGCCGGCCAAGTGATGATGGAAGGTGTCGTGCACCAGGCGGAACACATCCAGGCCGCCGATGGACTGGATCGCGTCCACCGCCACGCGCTTGCGGCGCATGGCGCATTCTTCGAAGCCCAGCGGTTCGATAAAACCGAGAATCCCGTGCTCGCGCAGGATCGGCGCCAACTCGCTTAGCGCGGTGCGCAAACCGGCGGCGCGCTGGGCTTCGTTGCGGATGTCGCCCGGCTCGTTGAACGGGCACATCACCAGGCCTTGCGCGCCACATTCCCGGGCATAGGTGGCCAGCTCGATCGCTTGGGCACGGCGCTCGTCATTCCATACATCAAAGGGGTACAAGGCGTTGATCGACAGCACCGTGATGCCCTGGGCCGCGCACAGTTGGCGCACGCGGCTGGCCGGGGCGCCGTATTCGATCTGGCGGTCCTTGAGGTCATTGCGGATCTCGATGGCGTCGCACTTCAAGGCCACGGCCAACTGGATGAAATCCGGCAGGGACAGGTTGGGCGCGACCATGCGGTTAAGGGCAAAACGTAACGGCGACTTCATTGTTGTTGTTCTCCATGCAAAACCGTTCAGAGGTCCAGCAGCCAACTGTGCTGCGGGTCGTTATGGAAGTGCCAGGCGCGCTTGGGGCCGGCCATCACGTTCAGATAATACGACTCGTAGCCGTACGGCACGCTGACCGGGTGATAGCCCTTGGGCACCACCACCAGGTCACTGTTTTCCACGGCCATGGCCTGGTCGATGCTGCGATCGTCGGTGTAGACCCGCTGGAACACGAAGCCCTGGGGCGGGTTGACCTGGTGGTAGTAGGTCTCCTCCAGAAAGCTCTGGTGCGGCAGGTCATCAAGGTCGTGCTTGTGCGGCGGATAGCTCGACGAATGCCCGGACGGCGTGCGCACTTCCACCACCAGCAGCGAATGGGCCGGCTCGCTGTCGGGCAGGATGTCGCACACGTAGCGGGTGTTGGCGCCCTTGCCACGCACGCTGCGCTTGCACTGCTCCGGGCGGATCAGGCGCGGTGTGTAACCGTTCGCACCAGGCGCGGCGCAGACAGCGATCTGCACGTCGCTCAAGGCGCTGACCTGGGCCTGGGTGCCCGGCGGCAGGTAGGCGGCGAACGGGGATTTGTCCTCGAACACCGATTGACGGTCCCCCAGGTTCTGCCAGTCGAAGCCCTCACCTTCGATATTCACCCGGCCGCTGAGCAGCACCAGGCACAGCTCTTTATCGCCGGCGCTGACCGGCAGGGTTTCGCCCAGGCTCAAGCGATAAGCGCTAAAACCCACATACTCCAGGCGCCCGGCTTCCAGGGCGACCATGGTTTGCCCACGTTTATTGCTCTTGACCAGCAAGCTCATGGTTAAGTCCTCTCGTTGAGCAGCGCACGCAAGGTGTCATAGCCCTTTTTTGCATAGATGTAGCTGGGCGCCACGGCCGGGTCCTGCTCGGCCTCGACCACCAGCCAGCCCGCGTAGTTGGCGGCCAACAGCACATCGAGCAATTCGGCAAAGTCGATATCGCCATCGCCGGGTACGGTGAAGGTGCCGTTGACGATGCAGTCGGGAAAGCTCCACATCTGGTTGCGCGCCAGTTGCACCAAGGGTTTGCGCACGTCCTTGAAATGCACATGGCAGATGCGCGCGATGTGTTTGCGCAGCACCTCAAGGGGTTCGCCGCCGCCCATGTAACAGTGGCCCGAATCGAACAGCAGGCCGACTTCCGGGCCGGTGCGTGCCATCAACTGATCGATATCCTCGGGCGATTCGACATAGGCGCCCATATGGTGGTGGTAAGCCAGGCGCACGCCCTGGGACAGGGTGAACCGCGCCAGTTCTGTGAGTTTGTCGGCGTAGGCCTGCCACGCCTGTTCACTGTGAAAACGCGGGCGTTCGATCAAACGGATGCGCGAGCCCTGGATCGAATCGGCCACTTCGCCATACACCAATACGCTCGCGCCGTTCTGTTTGAGCAACTCGACGTGGCCGGCGATGGCCTCGATTTCTTCAGCCACCGAACGCCGCGCCAGGCGGCTGGAATACCAGCCGGACACCAGCGCCAGGTCGTAGGGACGCAGTACGTCGCCGACCCCTTTGGCGTCCTTGGGAAATTTGCCGTTGAGTTCAAAACCTTCGTAGCCGATGTCCTTGCCTTCGCTCAAGGCGGTGCTCAGCGGCGTTTCACCGCCGAGGGCCGGCAGGTCGTCGTTGCTCCAGGAGATCGGGTTGATGCCAATTCGGATTGCGGGCATGGCTGCACCTTTTATTGTTTTCAGGTATCACTGAGATCTGCTTCTGCTTTATGTGGGAGGGGGCTTGCTCCCGATAGCGGTGTGTCAGGCAACACTCCTGTAACTGAACTATCGCTATCGGGAGCAAGCCCCCTCCCACATTGGAATTGCATTGCATATTTGGAACTGTGATCAGGTTCGGGCGCTGCGCCAAGCGTTGATGAGCTGTTCGAAGGTAGCCTGTACCTGCTGAATCAGGACTTCATCATCGATCTCCCCCGCCATCCACGCGCGGCTCGGTTCCTGGAAGATCGTGCGGCCCACGGCAAACCCTCGGCAGGTCGTGCTGCGGCTGGCTTGCCGGAAGCCGTCGGCGAGGCATTCGGCCGAGGCGTTCAGGCCCAACAGCACCACACCCCGGCAGTACGGGTCACGTTCTTCGATCAGTTCGTCGAGCTTTTTCCAGTCCTCGGCCGATTGCGCCTCGATCTTCCACCACGCCGGGTAGATGCCCAGGTTGTACAGGCGCTTGAGGCTGCGGTAGAGCACGTCGGGATAGGTCGAGGGGTGATCCTTGGGCGGGATGACCTCCAGCAGCAGTTCATGCCCGCTGACAATCGACGCCTCGTACACCGCCTTGAGCTGCGCTTCCTGTTCCAGGCGCAGCAGCGGCGCGTCATCGGGATGAAATTGCACCAGGCACTTGATGATCTGTTCCTGAGGCCAGGCGATCAGGTTGCTGCCGATGGAGCGGCCATGTTCGAACGCCAAGGGCCGCGAGTTCTGGACTTCCACCGGGCGGGCGATCCACCAGCCCCGGCCGCTGGCCGCGTTGAGCGCGTCCTGGCCGAAGCGCTGGTCGGCGAGCAGGCCGACGTCGGCTTCAATGCCCTGATCAGCCAGTTTTTTCTCGACGCGTTCGATGGCCTGAATAAACAGTTGCTTGGCATCACTGATGCGCGCCAGATCCTGGCCGCCGCGTTGAGCCAGATCCACCAGCTGCCAGCGGTGGTCGAAGGCGAACACGAACAGTTGCTTCCAGGTTTTGCGCGGCACACTGACACGATGCAGGCGTTGCAGGGTCGCGTCCTGGTCCGGCCGGGTAATCGGCACCGGGCTGTTGAACAGGTATTCCAACTCGACAGGTGTGGGCATGGCCGGCGCGCAGGCGTGGCGCGACACCACCAGGCCGCCGCAGGCATTGGCCAACTGGCTGCAACGCTCATCGGTTGCGTCGTTGAGCCAGCCACTGAGGAAGCCCGACATAAACGCATCGCCGGCGCCCAACACATTGAGCACTTCCACGCGCACGCCGGGGTAGATCGCCCCGTCTTCCAGGCGCCCTGGGATAGCGCCATGGATCACCGTGCAGCCCTGTGGGCCGAGCTTGACCACCAGGGTCGCGGACGTCAGTTCACGCACTTTGCGCAGTGCGGCGAGCAGGTCTTGACTGCCGCCGGCGATCAGAAACTCTTCTTCCGTGCCGACGATCAGGTCGAAGCGCGGCAGGATCTTCTGTACATGCTCGCTGACCTGCTGGTCGGCGACGAAACGGGTCTCGCCATCGGCCTTGCCGGCCAAGCCCCACAATACCGGGCGGTAATCGATGTCGAGCACGCGCTTGACGTTGTGCCGGGCCGCGTAGTCCAGCGCCTGGATGCTGGCCTTGTACACGCCATCGGTAGAGAAATGCGTGCCGGTGATCAGCAGCGCCTTGCTGGAGGCAATGAAGGCTTCGCTGATGTCTTCGGCGCGCAGGGCCATGTCGGCGCAGTTTTCGCGGTAGAACACCAAGGGGAAGGTTTCACGGTCCTTGAGGCCGAGCAGCACCAGGGCAGTGAGGCGTTCCGGGTCGACCTTGACAGCGCTGACGTCGCAGCCTTCACGGGCCAGGGATTCCAGGAGGAAGCGGCCCATGTGGTCGTCGCCCACGCGGCTGAGCATGGCCGACTTGAGCCCCAGCCGTGCCGTGCCGAAGGCGATATTGGCGGAGGAACCGCCGAGGTATTTGGCGAAGCTGGACACGTCCTCAAGCCGCGCCCCCACTTGCTGCGCATAGAGGTCGACGCCCAGGCGTCCGAGGCAAATCAGATCCAATTGACGCCCACTGGCAAAACGAGTCTGGCCCATGCTGGCTCCTGTTATTTTTATCAGCCTGCGTTGTGCCGCCGTGGCGACGGCAAACGCTCTTGGTGGGAGCAGACTAGAACGTCCGGCGGCCGCAATCAATATTTATTCCATAATTATTTTTAGTGGAATATTTTTTCCAATAAGCCAGCATAATGCTGCGGCAGCCGTCGTGCATCGTTTCAGCAGCCCAGGCGGGCCGTGATGCCGAGGTATTTTTTTGCGCCTACCCTGTAGACTTGCGCCACCCATCAGCGCACCAGACGAACACGCCAGAAGGATTGCCCATGTCCCGCACCGATCCCGAGACCCACCTGGAAGATACGATCGCCAGCCCTCCGATCAATGCCGAACGCCTGTTGCAGCTGATCACCGACGAATACGAAAGCCTGCCGCGCCAACTCAAGCGCATCGCCAGCTACATGAGCCAGCAGAGCGACCGGATCATGGTCGACCGCATCAGCGACATCGCCCGTGAATGCGAGGTGCATCCCTCGGCCATCGTGCGCTTCTCCCAGCGGTTTGGTTTCAGCGGGTTCAGTGAGATGCAGGCGCTGTTTCGCGAGGCGTACACCCACAAGACCACACCGGTGCAGAACTACCAGCAACGCATCCGCAGCATGATCGCCAACAAGTCGCAGAAGGCCAGCGGCGGCGACCTGGCGCGTGAGTGCGTCAACGCGACGCTGTCCGGCATCGAACGCCTGGGGATGGAGCTCGACGACGTGGCCTTCGACAAGGCCGTGGACCTGGTGGTGAATGCCGACAATATCTACGTGGTCGGTGTGCGCCGCTCATTCGCGGTGGCCGACTACCTGGTTTACAACCTGCAGCACACCAACAAGCGCATCCACCTGATCTCGGGCCTGGGCGGCAGCTACCGCGAACAGATGCGCAGCGTGCGCGCCAATGACCTGGTGATCGCCATCAGCTTCACGCCCTACGGCAAAGAGACCCAGCACTGCCTGCGCATCGCCCAGCATCACCAGGCCAAAACGCTGATCATCACCGACAGCAACCTGTCGCCCCTGGCCAAGCGGGCAAATGCAGTGTTGTTGGTCAATGAAGGTTCATCGTTCGCCTTCCGCTCTTTGAGCGCGACGTTGTGCCTGTGCCAGGCATTGTTCATTGCGGTGGCGTATCGCTTGGAACTGAAGGTGGATGAGATTCACGAGCAGGTCGGGTTCGACGACTGAAGCGGGGCTCACCGCAAACCAAATGTGGGAGGGGGCTTGCTCCCGATGGAGGTGTGTCAGTCGCTTGCAGCATCGACTGTTCCACCGCCATCGGGAGCAAGCCCCCTCCCACATGGGACCAAGTAATGCTCGGGTTTAGTGCATGAAGATTGCGATCAGGATGATCAACGGAATTGGAATGCCGAGGAACCACAGCAGTAATGAGCGCATCATGTTCTCCTTGAATTAACGAACGTAGGTTTCGGTTTCGACGTACACCACAGCATCGCGGCGGCGACCGCCGAAGGTGGCGGCGAAGCTGGCGAAGAACGCGCCGATCAGCAGGGCGACGAAGGTCCACAGCGACGTGTAGGCAGCCACTTTGGCGGCCGTGTCAGCGGCTTGCTTGGCTTTGACCTTGGCATCTTCGATGGCTTTGCGGGCATCGCCATACACCTTGTCGATACGCGCTTCGGCATCGGCCTGGCTGAGGTTGGTGCGCTGGCTGATCAACTGGGCCAGGTAGGTACGGTCTTCCGGCGCCAGTTGGCCATCATTGCTCAGGGTGCGGGCGAAGATGCGACCGACCACGGCATGGGCGGCGTCATCGCTGACAGCTGCAGGGCGATCGTCGCGGAACAGGCTGTCGACGTAGTAGCCAAAATCACCGCTGTGTGCGCCTTTTGCTGCGTTGCCGGCGGCTTGAGTCATGCTGCTGGCGGCACCCGAGGCCACGCTGGCACCGGCTTTCACGCCGCCGCTGACCACACTGCTGACCGAACCGACCACCAGCATCGCCGTGATCAGCGTCGCCACTGCCCAGGCCAGGAACCCGTGGGCGGTGTCGCGAAAGTACACTTCATCGCCATGCATGTTGGCCCACTTCACGCGCAACCGGCCAGCAATGTAGCCGCCCAGGCCCGACGCGACGATTTGGGTGAAAGCCAGCCAGACAATCGTGGAAATGCCAAGCCCCTTGGCACTCATGCCGCTGTCGGCCCACGGCGATACCGCCGAAAAGCCCAGGCCGAAGCCCAGCAGCACCAGGATCAGGGACAGCGCAGCCGCCGCAGCGGCACCAGCAAAAATCGCCCCCCAGGAAACCCCGGAGAGCGCGCTCGACTCTTGCAGCGTGGATGAGGATGTGATCATTGTTGTTTTGCTCCAGGCATGAAAAATAGTGTTACAAGTCTCAAAAAGGACAGTGCAGGCAGCGTGCCAGCGTAAACAAAAAATAAAATCCTTATATTTCAGCAAGTTAACTAAATTGAACTTCCTAAAGTCATGCAAGTTGCAAGAATTGCTTATAGAGAGCGGGCGTTATGCATTCCCTGTGGGAGGGGGCTTGCTCCCGATAGCGGTGTATCAGTTAAGCATTGACAAAATGACCCACCGCTATCGGGAGCAAGCCCCCTCCCACACTGAATTGGGCAAGGCTTGGAAGTACCGGTTTCGCGTAGATGAAGTTTTATTTAGGAAACATTCAGCAACTTCTTGGCAAAATGTCCGCACTTCTAGTGTGAACGCTCACCAGGTAATCCTATGACCCGCATTTTGACCATCGAGGATGACGCCGTAACGGCCCGCGAGATCGTCGCCGAGCTGAGTAGCCATGGACTGGACGTAGACTGGGTGGACAATGGCCGCGAAGGCTTGGTCCGTGCTGTGAGTGGTGATTACGATCTGATCACCCTCGACCGCATGCTGCCCGAACTGGATGGCCTGGCCATCGTCACCACCCTGCGCACCATCGGGGTGTCGACGCCGATCCTGATGATCAGCGCCCTCTCCGATGTCGACGAACGCGTGCGCGGCCTGCGCGCCGGCGGCGATGACTACCTGACCAAGCCCTTTGCGTCCGATGAAATGGCCGCCCGCGTCGAGGTACTGCTGCGGCGTAAAAGCACGGTCAAGGAATTCGAAACCGCGCTGCGCGTGGCCGACCTCGAATTGAACCTGATCAGCCGCGAAGCCAGCCGCGCCGAGCAGCCGCTGAGCCTGCTGCCCACCGAGTACAAGTTGCTGGAATTTCTGATGCGCAACACCGGGCAGATCCTGTCGCGGATGATGATCTTCGAGGAAGTCTGGGGTTATCACTTCGACCCCGGCACCAACCTGATCGATGTGCATATCGGTCGCCTGCGCAAAAAAATCGACCCACCGGGCCTGCCGCCGCTGATCCGCACGGTACGAGGCTCGGGCTATGTCATTGCTGAACCCCTCTAAGGGCTGGCGCTCTTCCAGCAGCCGCCTGCTGGCGCTGTACAGTTCGCTGTTCGTGGCGTGGAGCTGCATCCTCATGGGGGTGCTGTATTACGAGGTGTCGGGGTATCTCAGTGACCTGTCGCGCCATTCGCTGATGCAGCGCCAGCATTTGTTCCAGCATTTCGACGGGGAAGAACTGGTAGACGCACTGACCACCAGCATGACTTTCGACATGAAGGGCGTGGATGCCTATGGCCTGTTCGACGAGCAGTTTCGTCCCTTGAGCGGGCCGATCCACGCAGTACCGCCCGACCTGCCCCTGGATGGCAAGATCCACGCCCTGGCCAACTGCGTCGACTCCGATGACCCGAAACTGCCCAAGGACAGCTGCGACGCCGTCGCCACCCACACCGAAGACGGCCGTTGGCTGGTGCTGGTGCGCGCCAACGGTTCGTTGTTCGGGGTGACCCGGATTATCTGGCATGCCCTGCTGTGGGCCGTGTCATTGACCATCATCCCTGGCGCCGCCGGCTGGCACCTGCTGCGCCGGCGTCCGCTGCGCCGCATTCGCGGGATCCAGGCGAGCGCCGAAGCCATCGTCGCCGGCGACTTGACGCACCGCCTGCCGCTCTCCGACCGGCGCGACGAGCTGGACATGCTCGCGGCCATCGTCAACGCCATGCTCGACCGCATCGAAAAGCTGATGAACGAGGTCAAGGGCGTGTGCGACAACATCGCCCACGATTTGCGCACCCCGCTGACGCGCCTGCGCGCGCAGCTGTACCGCATCAAGCAGCAAGCCGAGGAAGACTCGGCCCATGCGGTGAAACTCGATGACGCGATTGCCGAAACCGACACGCTGATGGCACGTTTTCGCGGATTACTGCGCATTTCCGAACTGGAAGACCACCAGCGTCGTTCAGGCTTTTTGCTGATGGACCCACTGCCGCTGTTACGCGAACTGCACGACTTCTACCTGCCCCTGGCAGAAGAAGGTGAGTTGGAACTGGTGCTGCAGACCCCGGATTCACTGCCCTGGATTACCGGCGACCGCGCCCTGTTGTTCGAGGCCCTGGCCAACCTGCTGAGCAATTCGATCAAATTCACCCCGCCCCAAGGCAAGGTAATCCTGCGTGCAGTCAATGACCTGGGCAGCACGCGGATCGACGTCCTCGACTCCGGGCCGGGCATTCCGGCCGCCGAACGCGCTTCGGTGTTCCAGCGCTTTTACCGGGTCGATGAAAGTGATCAACAAGGCGGCTTTGGCCTGGGCTTGTCGATTGTCGCGGCGATCATCAACCTGCACGGCTTCAAGCTGGAAGTCGGCACCAGCGAACTGGGCGGCGCACGGCTTGTGCTGGAATGCCGCCAGCAACTGATGCCGGAATAATTAACTGAATGAACACAGATCCAAATGTGGGAGGGGGCTTGCTCCCGATGAGGGTGTGTCAGCTACAGATAAACTGACTGACATACCGCAATCGGGAGCAAGCCCCCTCCCACACTACAGCACAGCCCCCATCGCCTTGATCAACACCGGGTCGCGCGCGTAGATATCCGGCGCGTACACCAGGCTGCCCTGGCGATCCACTTCCACCGTCCAATAGCCCAGCAGCACCGGTACCGGCGTGGCCAGCCTGAATTCATGGGTCACGCCGGTGGCCAGCAACTCGTCGGTGCGCGTACGCTCGGCCGGGCTGACCAGCAGGTCGCGCAATAACAACGGTTGCTCAACGCGCACGCACCCCGAACTGAACGCCCGTGGCCCCTTGGTAAACAGCGGCTGGCTCGGCGTGTCGTGCAGGTACACCGAATACGGGTTGGGAAAGCGCATCACGATCTTGCCCAACGGGTTACGCGGCCCTGCCTCCTGGCGCAGCAGAATATTGCCAGGGTGAGCCCAGTCGATCTGCTCGGGTGCCAGCGGGTGCCCTTCGGCGTCGAGCACTTGCAGGTTCTGCTGGCGCAGATATTCCGGGTTGAGGCGGATGGCCGGCAGCTTGTCCTCGCGCATGATGGTGGGTGGAATGGTCCACGTGGGGTTGAGGGTCAACCGCGTGATACGCGACTTGAGCAACGGCGTCTGGCGCTCGGCGCGGCCCACTTGCAGGCGGGTTTGCCACACTGGAATACCGCTCTGGTACACGCTCAATTGCGCGGCTGCGACGTTGACCACCACGCCTTCGGGCTCCAGGTCCTGGGCCAGCCAGCGGAACCGCTCGAGGTTGATGCGCAACTGGTCGCGGCGCATCGCCGGGCTGATATTCAGTTCAGCCACGGTGCCGGCGCCGATCACCCCGTCGGACTGCAAGGAATGGCTGAGCTGGAAGGCCTTGACCGCAGCGACCAACTCGACGCGGTACTGCTTGGCGCTGCCCTTGGGTTCCTGGGTCAGGTAACCGCCGCTGTAGAGCCGACGCGCCAGTTCCGGCACCCGTGGGTCTTCCATGCCGGGGCGCAACAGCGGCCCGTCGCCGACCGCCTCCCAATGCGGCAACGGCTGCTGGCGCACGCTGGAATAAGCGTTACGCAGGCTGCGATACAAATCCGCGCTGGGCCGCGCCTGGTCGAACGCCTGGGCCATGTCCCGCAGGCCGGTGGCGGCGAAGGCAAGCAACGCGGTGTTTGGATCGACGGCCGGCGGCTGGGCGTGCCACAGCGGTTCGAAGCGCGACTGCTGCAGGCGCCCGTAATGCAAGTCCTGCAGGGCTTGCAGGTACTGCTGGCTGACTGCGATATCGCTGCACAGCACATTGGCCGTGGCATCTGCGGTGGGCAAGCTATAGTGGGTGGGGTCCAGGCCATCGTCGGCCAGCATCAGCAGTTGGCTGTGCAAGGCTTGCCGGCGCGCGTCGTCGGACCACAGCGGCGTGTCGCCCTGCTGCTGGTAAAAGGCTTGCAGACGCAATTGTGCGGTGGCGTCGATACGCGGTGCGAGCTGCGGGCAGACACTGGCCAATTGCGCCAAGGCTTGTTGCAGCGGCGCCAGGTCAACCGGTGCAGGCGTCGTGACCGGCAATGGTTCCAGCGGCAGCGTTTCGGCTGTGGCGACCAGTGGTGTAACGAGCAGGCAAATGCTCAAGTAACATGCGTGTTTTTTGAACAATTGCTTAGCTCCACTCCACAGCGGGAGAATCGACTGTAGATGCTGACTTTTATCCGCCGGCTCGGCATCACCAAGCTGGGCTTGATCACCGGGAGCCTGGCGTTACTGAGCAATGTTGCGCTGGCCGCCAATGGCCCCCCTCCTTCTTTGTATAGCAGCCTGGCGCGCTCGGCTCCAGAACTCAATCCCATCGTGCTCAAAAGCGCCTTGAACGCGGTGCAGTGCGCGGTCAGTAATGGCGAGGAACGTTCTGATCGCCTGGCGGTGATTGACTACTCCCAGCCCTCGACCGCCCGTCGGCTGTGGATCTTCGACCTGCGCAAAAAGACTTTGGTCCTGCGCGACCTGGTGGCCCACGGTGCCAAATCCGGTGAAAACTTCGCCACCGCGTTCTCCAATCTCGAAGGCAGCCACCAGTCCAGCCTGGGCCTGTTCCGCACCCAGGAAAGTTACCTCGGCACCCACGGCTACTCGCTGCGCATGGACGGTCTGGAGCCCGGTTTCAATGACCTGGCCCGCGACCGCGCCATTGTGATTCATGCCGCCGACTACGTCAGCCCGTTGTGGAGCAAGCGCGAAGGCCGTATCGGCCGCAGCCAGGGCTGCCCGGCGGTGCGCCCGCAAGTCGCGCGCCAAGTGGTGGACAAGCTCAAGGACGGGCAGTTCATGTTCTCCTGGTACCCCGACCAACGCTGGTTGAAGTCTTCGACCTATCTCAATTGCAAACCCCAACAGGTGGCGAGTAGTCGTACAATCCGTGGCGGATAGCCTGTCCCCACAGATAAAAGAGAGCGTCGCATGCTTCTACATAAATCCACCTGGATCGAGATCGGGCAGTTTCTGGAGCGCAGCCGCACGGTGGTGATTCCCATCGGCTCCAACGAACAACACGGCCCCACCGGCCTGCTGGGTACCGACTGGATGTGCCCGGAAATCATCGCCGTCGAGGCGCAGAAGAACGCCGACATCCTGGTCGGCCCCACCTTCAATATCGGCATGGCCCAGCACCATCTGGGCTTTCCCGGCACCATCTCGTTGCGCCCGTCCACCTTTATCGCCGCGATCGGCGACTGGGTGCGCTCGCTGGCCGGGCATGGTTTCGACAAGATCCTGTTCCTGAACGGCCACGGCGGCAATATTGCCACCATCGAAGCGGCGTTTTCCGAGCTCTATGCCGAAGCCAGCTATGCCCGCCGCCCGGCCGGCTTCGCGCTGAAACTGGTCAACTGGTGGGATTTGGAGGGCGTCACCGACCTGGCGCAGCGCCAGTTCCCGGTGGGCCATGGCAGCCACGCGACACCGTCGGAGATCGCCGTGACGCAATGGGCCTACCCGGACTCGATCAAGTCAGCCGATTACTCGCCGAAAATCGCCAACACCGGCCCGATCCGCGAAGCACTGGACTTCCGCGCCCGCTTCCCCGACGGGCGCATGGGCTCGGACCCGGCATTGGCGACGGTGGAGAAAGGCGGTGAATTAGTGGCGTTGGCGGCGCAAGGGCTGGTCAAGACCGTGAACAGCTTCAGCAACGAAGCAAAGCCCTGAATCGAACGCCATCAAAATGTGGGAGGGGGCTTGCTCCCGATAGCAGTGGGTCAGCTACAGTTTTGCTGACTGACACACCGCCATCGGGAGCAAGCCCCCTCCCACATTTTGGTCAGTGTGATCCTGAGATTACTGGCAATCCTGCGCCGCCTGCTCGAGCCGCGACGGCTTGAGTGCCGAAGCCAGGGGCTTGCGCTCATACAGGAACACCTTGGTGCCGTCCTGGGATTTGTAGGCTTCCAGCACATCATCGGCCGCGACCTTGCTGGTCAACAGCACCTTGGCGTGGCGTGAGTTCTGGGTCACGGTCGAGGTGATGCCGTGCTTTTCAAGCTTGGGCAATACGCATTGCACATAGCCTTCAGGGGTCTTGGTGGTTTGCAGGGTCAGCGAGGGGGCATTGGGCGCCGTGATACAACCGGTCAGCAGCAGGGAAGCAAAGGCCAGGGCCGGGGCGAAAAAAGAGCGCATAAACATTCCTGAAAATAACAGATAGGTTTGCATCGGCCCGCGTATCAACCGGCGCGGACCAAGGCTTTTAGCGACGCATCGAACTGCTTCAAGGCATCTTGTTGTACATCTCGCTGCTGCTCGATCTGCGCGGCGATCTCAAGTGCTGACTTGTCATGCACCCACACCGACGGCACCTGCTTATCCACCGAGCCTTCGGCCTTGGCGATGTATTGCAGGTCGGCGTCATAGAACCGCGCGGTAAAGCGCGCCTCGACCACGTCATTACGCGGTGTCAGCAGCTGGCTATGGGTATCGAGCACCACCACCACGTCCGGATGCGCCTGCACCAAGTCATCCAGGCTGGCATAGACCGTGACCGAGACAAATGTGCCTTGCAGCGAGTGCATCAGCCAGTCGATGGCCAGTTCCGGATCGGAGCTGTTGACGAACGCCTCGCGAATGCGTGCATCCAGGGCATCCTTGGCGCCATTGAGCGCCATGGCGTGGTAGCGCTCGAGGTAGCTGAGGTTGTCGCGTGTGTTTTCGCTGTACAACACCCCCACCGACTGCGCGCGCTGCAGGGAGTCTACGCTAGCAACGAGTGGCAGCAAATGGCCTGTACGCAGCTCATCGGCAATCGCCGGGTTGGCCAGCACCGCAGTGCCGAGCATCAGGGTCATCAAAGCCAGCTGGATTATTGTCCTCATCGCGCAGTTCCTTGAGCAGCGTTTCGATGAGCGGATTCTGCGCTTTTGCCATAAAAACAGAACTTGTGATCCTTGATGGTGACTATCATTTGAACCGATAGTGTCAGGCAGCCCAGCCCCATAAAACCTATAAGGACCACGCCATGAAGCCTCACCAGAAAACCTTCGACCGCATCCGCGAAGCCGTATTGCCGGAGTTTCGCGAGCGGGTCGCCGATTACCTGGTCGAATATGAAAATGTGCTGTTGAACGAGGCCAGTGGCGCCGACGAGCAAGCCTCCAGTGCCCAACAGCTGCGTGGCTACCTGCGCGGCTTGAATACCACGCGCGTGCTGGGCATGGCGGACTGGGAAGACCTGGACCGGCGCGTCGCGCAAATCAACGAAAGCGCTACACCCCAAGGCGTGGCTGGTTGACCCACGCCTGCACCGACGGCCTTTGCCACTGACGCCGCGCGTACGCCACCAACTCGGCAGGCACCGCGTCGCCGTTGAGGATCAGGCGATTGAGCATCAGCGCCAGGTCCACGTCGACGATCGACCAGCTGCCGAACAGGTAATCCGGGTTACCCGCCAGCAACCCCTGCGCCACGCTGATCAACTTGTCTGCCGCCGCGCCGGCCGGTGGCGACAAGGGCGGCATTTTCTGCGCGCAGAACACCACCAGCGTCGAACGCTCCTGGCGGATCGGCAGCAAGTCACTGCGCAGCCACGCTTGCACCTGCCGCGCCCTCGCCCGCTGCTGCAGGTCGACGGGGTAAATGCTCGTCTCGGGGTAGGCTTCGTCCAGGTATTCAGTGATTGCCGAGGATTCCGACAGGGAGAACTCGCCGTCCTCCAGCGTCGGCACCCGCTGGGTCAGCGACAAACGCGCATAACCCGCAGCCTGGTGCTCGCCGGCGTCCAGGTCCAACGGCACGGTTTCAAATGCCAGGCCTTTTTCCTGCAGCGCGACGAACACCGACAGGGCATAAGGGCTGGTAAACAGCGAATCAACGTAGAGGCGCAGCGGACGGTGGCTCATGGACGATCTCCTTGAAATGAGGCCTAACGCTACGAGATCTGCGGCGATAAAGACAATGCGCGGTTTTTATGGGGGCATTCCTGCTAGGAATAGCGCTGTCTGACAAAAAGCTGATTAAGCACACCGGAGCCTGTACCTGCGCGACGCGGCAAAGTGCCGATAAATGTTATATAATAACAACCCATCTTCGCCCAGCCTTGTGAACCGCCCCCCATGCCTGACGCTGTTGCGCTACGCCCACGCCTGCTTTCCATCGACGCCCTGCGCGGCCTGGTGATCCTGTTCATGTTGCTCGATCATGTGCGCGAAACCTTCCTGCTGCACCGCCAGGTGGGCGACCCGATGAGCATCGACACGACTGAGCCTGCGCTGTTTTTCAGCCGTACCCTCGCCCATCTGTGCGCGCCGGTGTTTGTGCTGCTCACCGGTTTGTCGGCCTGGCTGTATGGGCAGAAATACCAGGGCCGGCGTGCGGTGTCGGCATTTTTGTTCAAGCGGGGTCTGTTTCTGGTGGTGCTGGAGTTCACCCTGGTCAACTTCGCCTGGACCTTCCAGTTGCCGCCCAGTGTGATTTACCTGCAGGTGATCTGGGCGATTGGGGTGAGCATGCTCGCCCTCGCCGCGCTGGTGTGGTTACCGCGCCCGTTGCTGATCACCCTGGCGCTGGCGATCATCGCCGGGCATAACCTGCTCGATGGCGTGCATTTCGCGCCCGGATCGGCCTTGCAGGTTGCCTGGTCGATCCTGCATGAGCGCAGCTGGATCGAGGTGTCCGATACCCTGCGCCTGCGCGTGACGTATCCGGTGCTGCCGTGGATCGGCGTGATCGCCCTGGGCTACGGCCTCGGCCCATGGTTTGCAAATGCCGCCCTGCCCGCCGTGCGCCAGGGTTATTTGCTGCTGGCGGGTGCCGGTGCGTTGCTGGGTTTTGTGCTGCTGCGGGCGGCCAACGGCTATGGCGAAAAACCCTGGCAGGCCTATGACAGCGGCGTGCAGACAGTGATGAGCTTCTTGAACATCACCAAATACCCGCCTTCGCTGTTGTTCCTGGCGCTGACGCTGGGCGTCGGCCTGCTATTGCTGCTGGCGTTCGAACGGGCCGGGCAGAAACGCTGGATCAGCATCCTTGCGGTATTTGGCGCGGCGCCGATGTTCTTTTATCTGCTGCACCTGTATGTGCTCAAACTGTTGTATGTCGCTGCCGTCGCGTTGTTTGGGTTGAATCACGGCAATTACTTCGGTTTCGACAGCATGGGCGCCGTGTGGCTGGCGGCGTTGGCGCTGCCACTGGCGTTGTATGTGCCGGTGCGATGGTTTGCCGGGTTTAAGGCGCGGCGCAGGGATATCACTTGGCTCAAATATCTTTGAGGCAATGACTCAGGGTCGTTGGAATTGGCGGCGTAGCACTTCGATTTGCTCACGGCGAACGCAACCCTGCAGATGATCATTGACCATCCCCATCGCCTGCATCAGCGCATACATCGTGGTCGGGCCGACAAAGGTCCAGCCACGCTTCTTCAGCGCCTTGGACAGTCGCACCGAAGCCGGTGACGTCGGGTTGGCCGTCCAGTACGCCATATCCACCACCGCCGGGCGCTCCTCGGGGCCGGGCTCGAAAGACCACACCCAGCGCGCCAGGGAACCGGTCTCGCTGACCAGCTCACAGGCGCGGCGCGCATTGTTGATCGTGGACAGGATCTTCGCCCGGTTACGCACGATACCGGGGTCGTTCATCAAGCGTTCGATCTGCACCTCGCCGTACTGCGCCACCTTGTGAAAATCAAAGCCGTCGAATGCCTGCCGAAACTGCTCGCGCTTGCGCAAGATGGTGATCCACGCCATACCCGCCTGAAAACCTTCCAGGCAAATCTTCTCGTACAACTGGATGTCATCCGCCACGGGCACGCCCCACTCGTGGTCGTGGTACTGCGGGTATTGCGGCGCGGCGTTGCGCCACGCGCAGTGGGTGCGCCCGGTTTCGTCCGTTGTCAGCCCTGATGGGTCCATTTATCACCTCGCATGCCGAGCGCGGATGATACGCAAAAAAATTTGCGCCCCGTCAACCGCTCAAGCATCGCGGTTGCAGGCGCACTGGTCAGACCGGCGCGCCCCAACCGCCGAATATTTGCTTGTGGTTTGAAAAAAACCGGGCGTAGACTGGCCGCGCACTGGACTTACCGGTAAGACCACAACAATTAAGCCCTGGAACCACCAGGGCACCGAATAGAGATCCTTCCCATGCTCAGATGGTGCTCGCGTTCGATTTTCCTGCAAGTCGTGATTGGCCTGATGCTCGGCGTCATTTGCGGCCTGGCCCTTCCCGAATTCTCCTCGCAACTCAAACCCCTGGGTGATGGCTTTATCAAGCTGATCAAAATGCTGATCGGCCTGATCGTGTTCTGCGTAGTGGTCAGCGGCATTTCCGGCGCCGGCGACTTGAAGAAAGTCGGGCGCATCGGCTTGAAGTCAGTGATCTACTTTGAAGTGCTGACCACCGTCGCCCTGGTGCTCGGCCTGATCATGGCCTTCAGCACCGGCATCGGCAGCGGCGCGAATATTCATCTGGAGCAACTGTCCTCCGCCGGCCTGAATGAACTGGCCGACAAGGGCCAGCACATTCGCGGTACCAGCCAGTTCCTGATGGACCTGATTCCCAACTCGGTGATCGGTGCCTTTGCCGAGAATAACGTGCTGCAGGTGCTGTTGTTCTCCGTGTTGTTCGGCAGCGCACTGAACCTGGTGGGTGAAGCGGCTTCCGGGATCTCGCGGCTGATCAACGAACTGAGCCATGTGATTTTTCGCATCATGGGCATGATCGTGCGCCTGGCGCCGATTGGCGTGTTCGGCGCCATCGCGTTCACCACCAGCACCTACGGCCTGGACTCCCTGCAACACCTGGGCAGCCTGGTGGGCCTGTTCTACCTGACCTGCTTTGCCTTCGTCGGGCTGATCCTGGGCCTGGTGATGCGCCTTTCCGGGCTACGCATGCTGCCGCTGCTCAAGTACCTGCGCGAAGAACTGCTGATCGTGATGGGCACAGCGTCGTCCGACGCGGTGCTGCCGCAGATCATGCGCAAGCTGGAGCATCTGGGTATCGGCAGCTCCACCGTTGGCTTGGTGATTCCTACCGGTTACTCGTTCAACCTGGACGGTTTTTCGATCTACCTGACCCTGGCCATCGTGTTTATCGCCAACGCCACCGGCACCCCGCTGTCGATGACCGACCTGCTGACCATCCTGCTGGTCTCGTTGATCACCTCCAAGGGCGCCCACGGTATTCCGGGCTCGGCGCTGGTAATTCTGGCGGCAACGCTTACGGCGATCCCGGCGATTCCGGTGGTCGGCCTGGTGCTGGTCCTGGCGGTGGACTGGTTCATGGGGATTGGGCGCGCCTTGACTAACCTGATCGGCAACTGCGTCGCTACCGTGGCGATTGCGCGCTGGGAAAAAGACATTGATATCCAGCGTGCCAACAAGGTGCTCGACGGCCAGCAGGGTTATGCGTTCCAGGCCAAGAAGCCGGTGGTGCCGGCGCATCAGGAGTTCTGAGGGCGACACAGGCCAATCTGGGAGGGATTTTGTGACTCACACACTGCTATCGGGGGCAAGCCCCCTCCCACATTTGTCCAGTGTCAGCCTGACAATTGTATTCGCAACATTAAGGAGATAACGACGTGATCAGCACCTCAACCGTCGTCAATTCAGTCGTGGAAAAACTGCGCGCCGCCCTGGCGCGCGGCCAGTGGCGGCGTGGGGAAATGCTGCCCGGCCAGCGTGAACTGGCCGAACAGATGGGCATCAGCCGCCCGAGCCTGCGTGAAGCGGTGATTGTGCTGGAAACCCTCGGCCTGGTGCGTTCCATGCCCGGCAAAGGCGTGGTGGTGCTGGAAACCAGTGTCAGCGGGCCGCAGTCGAGCGACGCGGTGGCGGATGCCAGCCTGGAAGACATCCTGCAACTGCGCTACACCCTCGAGCCCTTCATCGTCGGCCTGGTCGCCCAGTCCATCAGCAGCAAGGAAATCGGCCAACTGCGCCTGACCCTGATGGACATGCGCGAAGCCCTCGATGCCGACGATGCCGAAGCCGGCATGAACGCCTATATCGGCTTTCACGAAGAACTGTTCGCCCTGACCTCCAACCCGATTTTCCAGAACGTGGTGCAACAAACCAGCAACGCGCTCAAGCAAAGCGCCCAGGTGCTGCGCAATTCCCCTGAACACCTGGCCGAGCGCCTGCGCGAGAACGAGGCGGTGGTGCGAGCCATCCGTAACAAGAACAGCGCCCTGGCCAGTGCCGAAATGCGTCGGCACATCCTGCAGGAAGGCCTGCGCATGGGCATCCGCTTGAACATCCCGGACGACCATCTGGGCAGTTGATACTCTGGAGACCAGCCATGAACGCTCACGCGCTGCAACGCGACCCCCTCCTTCCCGCACTGCGTCTGGTAGCGGGCAAAAAGCCCTCGGTGGATGACATCTACCCACGCCTGTTCGATGCGATCCTTGAGCAGCGCATCGCCCCGGCCAGCCGCTTTACCGAAGAAAGCCTGGGTGAAACCTTTGGGGTGAGCCGCAGTGTGATTCGTCGGGTGCTGGCCAAACTGTCCCACCAGCAAGTGATCATCCTGCGCCCCAACCACCGCGCCCAGGTGGCGGCGCCGGACGCGCACCAGACGCGGCAGATCCTCGAAGCGCGGCGCCTGACTGAAATCACTGTGGTGCAACTGGTGTGCGCCCAGGCCACCGGTGCACAGCTACGTCAATTGCGGGAATTGATCAGCCGCGAACGCGACTGCATCGAGCGTGACCAGCGCGGGCCGGCGCTGCGTTTGTCGGGGGAGTTTCACCTGTTGTTGGCTGCCATTGCAGGCAACGGCCCGCTGAGCCAGTTCCTCAACAGCCTGGTGCCGCTGACGTCGTTGGTGATTGCCCAATATGAAGCGAAAGCCTGCACGTATTGCGCGTGGCAGGAGCATGTGGCGATTGTGGATGCGATCGAGCAGCGCGACATAAACGCTGCGGTGGGCTTGATGACCCAGCACCTGGATCACCTGGAAAGCAAACTACTCAAACACCCTTGAGCTGATCGTTCCCTCGCTCTGCGTGGGAATGCCGCTGGGGACGCTCCACGTCCCGACTGAGAGCGGGCGACGCGGAGCGTCACGGGAGGCATTCCCACGCAGAGCGTGGGAACGATCAGTGTGGGAGGGAGCAAGCCCCCTTCCACATGGGTACTACGAACGCATCACGCCGGCTGCAACACCGATTGACCGCTCAACGCCAGGTCCAGCAACTCACGGTTGGCCACCGCATACATGGCGTAGTCCGTGCCAACCGCTGCACGAATTTCCACCATCATTGCGCGCCAGCGATCAGCCATGTCCTGGTGCTGCTCAAGCCACAGGGCCACGCGGGCTTCCATGTCTTGTGGCGCGTCGGCCATTTGCAGTACCGAAATGGTGATCGCCCGTTGCTGCCAGTCCACGTCGTCGCGGAAGGCTTCGCGGGCCTGGGCCTGCCAGTTGTTGGCCACCGGCAGGTCGCTGATCTGCTGCAGGTACCACGGCAGGTCCAGGGCGCTGCCGACGGCGAAGTAGGCCTTGGCCACTTCGGCGGCGTCATGCCCGGTCACGTCGGCGGCTTCGATGATCGGCAGCAGGGTGTAAAGGTGGGTCGTGCCTGCAACCATGCGCGCCAACAGCTCCGGAACGCCGGCCTGGGTGTAGGCCTGGTAACGGTTCTGCCAGCCTTCACGGGTCGGGCCTTCCAGCAGTTCGTCGAGCTTGAGGCCCAGCGCCGCCAGGTGCGGACCGAAGTGCGCAGTGTCACGCCCGGCGTCCTGCTCGTTGCGACGGCTGCGCAGGAACCAGCGCGTGGCGCGACGGCCCAGGCGCATCAGCTCATCCATCAGCTCCAGTTGCACATCGGCGGACACCTGGTGATCCAGGGCTTCGATCTGACGGAACCAGTGCGGAAGGTGGAAGATGTCGCGCACGATCACATAGGCGCCAGCCACGTTCGCCGGGCTCATGCCGGTCGACTCTTTGAGCCGTTGAACGAAGGTGATGCCCATGTGGTTGACCAGGTCGTTGGCGATCTGGGTGCTGACGATCTCGCGCTTGAGGCGGTGACGACGCATGGCCTCGGAGAACTTGGCCACCAGGCTCGGCGGGAACGCGGTCTCCATGTCACGGGTCAGGTATTCGTCATCCGGTACCTGGGACTTGAGTAACGCTTCCTTGAGGTCGATCTTGCTGTAGGAAATCAACACCGACAGCTCTGGACGCGTCAGGCCCTTGCCCTCCGCGGCGCGCTCGGCAAGCTGCTCCTCGGTCGGCAGGTACTCGATGGCGCGGTCCAGCTTGCCACGGGCTTCCAGGTCGCTCATCAGGCGCTTGTACTCGGCGGCACGCTCGTAAGCCTTGCGCGCGGCCAAGGACAGGGCCTGGGTCTGCTTGTAGTTGTTGCCCAACACCAGGCTGCCGACTTCGTCGGTCATGCTCGCCAGCAACTGGTTGCGTTGCTTGTCGGTCATGTCGCCGGCCTGCACCACTTCGTTGAGCAGGATCTTGATGTTCACTTCGTGGTCGGAGCAGTCCACACCACCGGCGTTGTCGATGAAGTCGGTGTTGGAGCCGCCGCCATTGAGGCCGAACTCCACACGGCCCAGCTGGGTCATGCCCAGGTTACCGCCCTCGCCCACCACCTTGCAGCGCAACTCGTTGCCGTTGACGCGCAGCGCATCGTTGGCCTTGTCGCCCACATCCGCGTGGCTTTCGGTGCTGGCCTTGACGTAGGTACCGATACCGCCGTTCCACAACAGGTCCACCGGTGCCTTGAGCAAGGCGTTGAGCAGTTCGGTCGGGGTCAGCTTGTCGGCCTTGATGTCAAAGCGTTCTTTCATCTGTGGCGAGATGGCAATGCTCTTCGCGCTGCGCGAGAAGATACCGCCGCCTTCGGACATGATGCTGGTGTCGTAGTCGGTCCAGGCCGAACGCGGCAGTTCGAACAGGCGCTGGCGCTCGACGAAGCTGGTTGCGGGATTCGGGTTCGGGTCGATGAAAATGTGCAGGTGGTTGAAGGCCGCGACCAGTTGCAGCTTGTCGGACATCAGCAAGCCGTTACCGAACACGTCACCGGCCATGTCGCCGACGCCCACCACGGTGATGCTGTCTTCCTGCACATTGATGCCGCGCTCACGGAAGTGACGCTGCACGCCGACCCACGCGCCCTTGGCGGTGATGCCCATTTTCTTGTGGTCGTAACCGGCCGAACCGCCGGAGGCGAACGCGTCACCGAGCCAGAAGCCGTAGTCGATGGCGATGCCGTTGGCGATGTCGGAGAAGGTCGCAGTGCCCTTGTCCGCCGCCACCACCAGGTACGGGTCATCGTCGTCATGGCGCACAACATTGGCCGGCGGTACCAGGGCGCCGTCTTTCAAGTTGTCGGTGATGTCCAACAGGCCGGAAATGAAGATGCGGTAGCAGGCGATGCCCTCGGCCGCGATCTCGTCACGGCTGCCACCCAACGGCAGGCGACGCGGCAGGAAGCCGCCCTTGGCGCCCACCGGCACGATCACCGAGTTCTTCACTTGCTGGGCTTTTACCAGGCCGAGCACTTCGGTACGGAAGTCTTCTTCACGGTCGGACCAGCGCAGGCCGCCACGGGCCACGTTGCCAAAGCGCAGGTGCACGCCTTCGACGCGTGGCGAGTAGACGAAGATTTCAAACTTCGGCACCGGCTTGGGCAGCTCGGGGATCGCATGGGGGTTGAACTTGAAGCTGAAGTACGACTTGTTCTGGCCGTTGGCGTCAGACTGATAGAAGTTGGTGCGCAGGGTGGCCTTGATCAGGTCGAGGTAGCGACGCAGGATGCGGTCTTCGTTGAGCACCTGAACGTCGTCCAGGGCGCTGAGGATCGCTTGTTCCAGGCGTTGCTGCTTGTCTTCCAGGTCATCGGCGGTGAGCTTGCGCGCCAGGTAGAAGCGGGTCTTGAACAACCGGGTCAACTCGCGGGCGATGTCGGTGTGGTTGTTCAGGGTACTGGCGATGTAGCCGAGGTCGAAGCCCAGGCGGATCTGCTTCAGATAACGGGCGTAAGCGCGCAGCAGCGCCACGTCACGCCATGGCAGGCCGGCGGTGAGCACCAGGCGGTTGAACGCATCGTTCTCGGCATCGCCGTGGACGATATGCACGAACGCGTCCTGCAGGGTGTCGTTGAGCTGCTGGATATCCAGGTTCACGCCTTCGGCGGCGATGAACGCGAAATCATGGATCCAGAACTCACGGCCGTTGGCGTGGCGCAGGCGATACGGGAACTCACCCAGCACGCGCAGGCCGAGGTTCTCCAGGATCGGCAGCACGTCGGACAGCGCCAGCGGGGTGTCGGCGTGATACAGCTTGCAATGCAGCTCGCGCTGACCGGAAACCTGGCCCAGCGGCTGATAGAAGCTCATCACCAGCGGGTTGGCTTCGGTGAGGCTGAGCAGATGCTGCATGTCGACCACGGCCGAGTGCGCGGCGAAACGCTCGCGGTAGCCGGCCGGGAAACCTTTCGGGAAGTCCGCCAGCACATTGGTGCCGTGGGCTTCGCCGAAGCTTTCCACCACCAGGCTGGCGTAGTCGTCCTGCCAGCTGCGGCAGGCCTGCACCACTTCTTTTTCCAGCTGCACCGGGTCGATGTCCAGGCGATTCTTCGGGTCAACCCGCAGGATCAGCTGCACACGGGCCAGCACGGATTCGGAGAAGAAGGTCCAGAATTCGCAGTCCGAGGCTTTCAGGCGATCCATCAGCACTTGCTGGATTTTCTGGCGCACTTCGGTGGAATAGATGTCACGCGGCACGTAGGCCAGGCAGTAGCAGAAACGGCCGTACGGGTCTTTGCGCAGGAATACGCGGATCTTGTTGCGTTCCTGGATCTGCACGATCGACATCACCGTGCTGAACAGCTCATCGACCGGGGTTTGGAACAGGTCGTCACGCGGCAGTACTTCCACCACCTGGGCCAGTTCTTTACCCAAGTGCGCCTTGGCCTGGAAGCCCGAGCGGCGCTCGATTTCCGCGACCTTGCGGCGGATGTAAGGGATCACCCGCACGCTTTCGCCGTACACCGAGGAGGTGTACAGGCCCATGAAGCGGTGTTCCTTGATGACCTTGCCGTCGGCGCTGATCTCGCGGATCGACACGTAGTCCGGATAAGCCGGGCGGTGCACACGGCTGGGGTGTGCAGCCTTGGCGAACGACAGCACGGTCGGTTCGCGCAGGTAGGCCACGGCGTAGTCTTCGATGCGCAGGTCTTCGGCGGTGAGGCCGGCGCGCAGCAGCTTGGTCAGACCGAGGAAAGAGCTGGCGTCATATTCGATATGACCGCCGTCCGCCTCGTCACGTACCACGAACTCTTCGTAGCCAAGGAAGGTGAAATGGTTGCCCACCAGCCATTCGAGGAAGTTCTTGATCTCGGCTTTTTCTTCGCCGTCGATCACGAATTCACTGGCGTCGACACCGGCCAGCAGGTCCTGGACCTTGGCTTTCATCGGCTCGAAATCGGCCACGGCCACGCGCACTTCGCCCAGCACCTGCTCGAGCTCTTTGCTCAACACATTCAATTCGGCGGCGTTGGCGCAGCGGTCGATCTCCAGGTACATCAGCGATTCTTGCAGGATGCCTTCGCCCTGGGTGCCCTTGGGCAGGATTTCCAGCAGCTCGCCCTTGCTGCCACGGCGCACGCTGAGCACGGTGGTTTGCAGGGTGTGGATGCTGTAGCCACGGCGGTTGAGCTCGGTACGTACCGAGTCCACCAGAAATGGCAGGTCATGGTGCAGCACTTCAACCGCGGTGTGGGTCGACTGCCAGCCATGACGTTCATAATCGGGGTTGTAAACCCGCACTTGCGGTTGGGTGTGGTCGAAGCGCTCAAGCAGGCGCCAGGCAGACAGGGTGCAACCGGCCAGGTCGGAAAGGCGACGCTGGGTCAGTTCGTCCAGGGAAATGATGCCGAAGAATTGCTCAGCGAACAGCGCCACTTGTGGCAGTGCCTGTTCACTGATGTGCTGCGCCAGTGCCGCTTGCAGTTGGTGCTGGAAGTCGGCCTTGCTGGCTGCGGTGAAGAACGCCATCTGTGGTACTCCGCTTGGGCTTGTTATTGATGGAAGCGTCGCGTGTTATCCCCTTGCGGGGAGACCGTCAGCTCTGTTCTGGTAGTGATGACAAGCACCATAAACGAATCAGAGTGACAGGTGGGTGAAGCTGGACAAGACAGTCAGGTCACATACAACTTCCACAAGATGCTCACCGCGCCGGGTGACGGTACGACGGGCAGGTCAGGCGCCTGGCACGGGGCACATCCGTTGCGCAGCTTAACGAGTGTAGGAAGCCGGCTGCTTGCGGTGCTGCGACATATTCGGTCATCGGTAAGCAGGTGTGGGGTTGCGACTTGGGCAACCGGCAATATTCAGGCCCGCCAGTATCAAAAATGACTGCTTTGGACCGCCAGGTCATGCACTCGGTCTGACACGCAATGCAGCATAAAATTCGCCGCAATGGCACAATCACCCGGCGCAAACGCCCTCCTCCACACAGGATTCCCCATGCTGCAGCTGAAAACCGACGCCTTGATGGTCACCCCGTGTGACGACGAAGAAGACAACATGGCCATGCTCTGCTGCCACGGCAAGAACGGCGAGATGTTCATGCTGAGCCGGTATCCGGATGAAGACGAGGTGGAACTGACCTGGGATTACGAGCCTTCGACCCTGGATGGGCTGAAAGTCACCTTGGGCGACACCCGCTTATTGATCGAACTGGCGGCCGGCGATGCGGATGCGCTGGGGGGCAAGGATCAGTTGCAGATCACCCACGCCACGGCCGCCTCCGACCTGGCCGAGGTCGAGGAAACCCTGCAGAACATCCTCAAAGGCACTGGCACCTACACGCGGACTTGAGCTGCACCCAGGATCAAATGTGCGAGGGGGCTTGCCCCCGATAGCGGTGTGCCAGTCGCCAGAAATATTGACTGACCCACCGTCATCGGGGGCAAGCCCCCTCCCACAGTGGCCCTCATCCACATTGACGGCCTTCACAACAGAAAGCGCACCACCTACACAAATTTCCTACAAGTTTTGCCAAAAATACCCGTCACGCCGTTAGTCGCCACACCCCACGATGCATTAAAGTAAGCGCCCCAGGCCGGTGTTCTTCCCTGACACCCGGGCTCATCTTTCCAGGAACCGTCATCGATGGAACATCGTGAAGCGCTGCTTGCGCTGCGAACCTTTCTTTCTACGCAGATTCTCGGCCAGGAAAAACTCATCGATCGCCTGCTGATCGCTCTGCTCGCCGACGGCCATATGCTGGTCGAAGGCGCGCCGGGCCTGGCCAAGACCAAGGCGATCAAAGAGCTGGCCGAAGGTATCGAAGCGCAGTTCCATCGTATCCAGTTCACCCCCGACCTGTTGCCCGCCGACATCACTGGCACCGAAATCTATCGCCCCGAAACCGGCAGCTTCGTCTTTCAACAGGGGCCGATCTTTCACAACCTGGTGCTGGCGGACGAAATCAACCGCGCACCGGCCAAGGTCCAGTCGGCGCTGCTCGAGGCCATGGCCGAGCGCCAGGTCAGCGTGGGCCGCAGCACCTACGAGCTGTCGCCGCTGTTTCTGGTGATGGCCACGCAGAACCCCATCGAGCAGGAAGGCACCTACCCCCTGCCGGAGGCCCAGCTCGACCGTTTCCTGATGCACGTCAAGATCGGCTTTCCGGATGCCGCCGTCGAACGGCGCATCCTGCAACAGGCGCGTGGCGAAGCGCTCAACGGCGAAACCAAGCCCGAGCGCCGCGTCAGCCAACAGGCGATCTTTGCCGCGCGTAAGGAGATTCTCGGCCTGTACATGGCCGATGCAGTGGAGGAATACCTGGTGCAGTTGGTCATGGCCACGCGCACCCCGGCCAAGTTCGACCCGGAAATGGCCGAGTGGATTGCCTACGGCGCCAGCCCGCGCGGCTCCATCGCCCTCGACCGTTGCGCGCGCGCCCATGCCTGGCTGGCCGGCCGCGACTTCGTCAGCCCCGAAGACATCCAGGCGGTGCTGTTCGACGTGTTGCGCCACCGCATCATTCTGTCGTTCGAGGCCGAAGCCGCAGGCGTTGACCAGGACCGCGTGGTGCAACGCATTCTTGACGTCGTTGCCGTCGCTTGAAGTCGATGAACGCGAGCGCGGGTATCCACGTCACGCTCAGTGAGCTGATCGAGATGCGCCATCGCGTGCGTGAAGTGCAATTGTTCTCCACCCCCGGCCAGCGCAGCCCGCTGATCGGCCTGCACCACTCCAAGCTACGCGGGCGCGGTGTGGATTTCGACCAGGTGCGCGTGTACCAGGCCGGGGACGACGTGCGCACCATCGACTGGCGCGTGACCGCCCGCACCCAGGAGCCCCACACCAAGCTGTTCCACGAAGAGCGCGAGCGGCCGATTTTCATCATGGTCGAGCAAAGCTGCCGGCTGTTTTTCGGCTCGGGGCAGATGTTCAAGTCGGTGCTCGCCGCACAAGCTGCCAGCCTGATCGGTTGGGCCGCGCTGGGGCACAACGACCGCGTGGGCGGCCTGGTGTTCGGCGACAGCGAGCATTACGAAATCAAACCCCGGCGCAGCAAGCAAAGCCTGCTGCAACTGCTTAACCGCCTGGTGCGGGTCAACCAGAGCCTGAACACCGAAAGCCTTCCTGAAGCCGACGCGTTGGGCATGGCTCTGCGCCGTGGCCGCGAAGTGCTGCGCCCCGGCAGCCTGGGCATTGTGATCTGTGATGAACGGGCGCTGACTGAAGGCGCCGAGCAGCAACTGAGCCTGTTGTCGCGTCATTGCGATTTGCTGCTGCTGCCCATCTCCGATCCGCTGGACCACGCCCTGCCCGCCGCCGGGCTGCTGCGTTTCGCGCAACGAGGCGCGCAACTGGAACTCGATACGCTCAATTTCGATTTGCGCCAGGCCTACAAGGCCCAGGCCGAAGCGCGCATCGCCCGCTGGGAGCTGCTGGCACAAAAGCTGCGCGTCTTGTTGATGCCGTTGAGCACCCAGAGTGAAATGGTCGAGCAACTGCGCGAATACCTCAACCCGCAACGCCCGGTCAGAAAACAATGAGCAACCTCGACCAACTGCAACCGCTGATCGCCCCGCCAGCCATCGGCTTCTGGCCGCCCGCGCCGGGCTGGTGGCTGTTGTTGCTGCTGCTCCCGATGCTGGGCTGGGGCCTGTGGTGGCTGCGCCGTTTCCTGCCCACGCGCCGCCCCGTGGCCCGCGCCGAACAACCGCTGGACCCGCTGCGCATTGCGGCCCTGGCCGAGCTGGCGCTGATGCCCAAACCCTATGACGGCGCGCCCGCCGGAGCGTGGCTGCAGCAACTCAATGGCTTGCTCAAGCGCCTGTGCCGCAACGACTACCCCTACAGCCAAAGCCACACCCTCAACGGCCGCAAATGGCTGGCGTTCCTCGATAACCGCTGCCCCGCCGCCGGCCTCACGCGCTGGATGGTGCTGGTCGAAGGCGCCTACAAGCCAGAATGCAAACTCGACGACAAGGCCATCGCTGGCCTGACCCAAGCCGTCGACACCTGGATTCGCAAACATGTTTGAGTTCGCCTGGCCGTGGATCTTCACCCTGTTGCCCTTGCCGTGGTTGATGCGCCTTGTCCTGCCGGCAGCCGACAGTGGCGAACCCGCGTTGAAAGTCAGCTACCTCAACGACCTCGAAAGCCTGGCCCGGCGCCGCGCTCGGGTGAACCTGCCGGGCTGGCGCCAGCAGGCACCGTTCGTGGTGCTGTGGCTGTTGCTGTTGACCGCCGCCGCCCGCCCGGAATGGCTCGGCGAGCCGCTGCCGATTGCCGCCAGTGGCCGCGACTTGCTGGTGGCGGTGGATGTCTCCGGCTCCATGGATTTTCCCGACATGCACTGGCAGGACGAAGACGTCAGCCGCCTGGCGCTGGTCCAGCACTTGCTCGGGGATTTTCTCGAGGGCCGTGAAGGCGACCGCGTGGGCCTGATCCTGTTCGGCAGCCAGGCCTACCTGCAAGCGCCGCTGACTTTCGACCGGCGCACCGTGCGCACTTGGCTGGATGAAGCGCGCATCGGCATCGCCGGCAAGAACACCGCCATCGGCGACGCCATCGGCCTGGCCCTGAAACGCCTGCGCCAGCGCCCGGCGCAAAGCCGCGTGCTGATCCTGGTGACCGACGGCGCCAATAACGCCGGACAAATCGACCCGCTCACCGCTGCGCGCCTGGCCGCAGAAGAAGGCGTGAAAATCTACCCGATCGGCATCGGCGCCGACCCTGAGCAAACCGGCTCCCTGGGCATTCTCGGCGTGAACCCGAGCCTGGACCTCGACGAACCGGCGCTGAAGGCCCTCGCCGAGTCGACGGGCGGCCAGTATTTCCGCGCCCGCGATGGCAACGAGCTGGAACAGATCAAGACCACCCTCGATACCCTCGAGCCCGTCGAACAGCAGCCCACCCAGGCCCGCCCGGCCCACGCGTTGTACAGCGGCCCGCTGGCCCTGGCGCTGCTCCTCAGCCTGTTGCTGGTGGTGCACGAACGCTGGCCGAACAACGCCTTGCAGCGGCTGTACACCAAACTCTCGAGTAAGGGCATGTTCCTGCCACAGAGCCCGGAATGGCGCCAGCGCCTCAAGCGCCTGCGCTTGCGGAGGCGTCGATGATCGCTTTGTGGCCGCACTGGCTGCGCCCGTGGTGGCTGTTGCTGCTGCCGCTGCTCGGCTGGTTGCTGTGGCAACTGTGGCACCGGCAAAAACGCGCCGGGCGCTGGCAGCTCATCCTGCCCCAGGCCTTCCATGCCACGCTGCTCAGTGGCGGCAACGGCCGCGAAAGCAAATCGCCTTGGGTGGTACTGGGCATCGCCTGGCTGCTGGCGTTGCTGGCGCTGCTGGGGCCCAGTTGGCAACGGGTTGAACAACTCAGCCAGAAGCCTTCCGACCCGCTGGTGGTGCTGCTGGAACTCACCCCGCAGATGCTCGCCACCGACAGCCCGCCCAACCGTCTCGAACAGGCGCGGCGCAAGCTTTATGACTTGCTGCAGGCACGCACCGATGCGCAAACCGCCATCGTCGTGTATGCCGGCAGCGCCCACACCCTGGTGCCACTGTCGGATGACCTGGCCACCAGCCGTAACCTGCTTGAAGCGCTGCGCCCCTCGATCATGCCCGAGCCCGGCCACCGCGCCGACCTGGCCGTGGAAAAAGCCCTGGCCCTGCTCAAGCACGGCGGCCTCGGCCAGGGGCGCCTGCTGCTGATCGGCTCGTCGCTGTCCAAACAGGAGCGCCAGGGTATCCGGTTGCTGTTGCAAGGCAGTCAGGCGCCGAGCTTGTCGATCCTCGGGATCGGCAGTCGTGAAGGCACGCCAGTCACCCAGGAAAGCGGCGAATTCCTCAAGGACGAACAGGGCGCGATCCTGATCCCACGCCTCGACAGCCCGACCCTCAAGGCGTTCGCCAGCGAAATGGGCGGCCGCTACCGGGCCGCGCGCCTGGACGACAAAGACCTGCGCCAACTCGGCGTACTCGACCCGCCCCAGGCCTTGCGCGACGACGGTCAACTGCTGCGCCTGGACACCTGGGCCGACCAGGGTTACTGGCTGCTCCTGCCGCTGCTGCTGTTGGCCGCCTGCGCCGGGCGCCGCGGCTGGCTGTTCTGCCTGCCGCTGCTGTTGATGGTCGCACCGCAGCCCAGCTATGCCTTCGAATTCCAGGACCTGTGGCTGCGCCCCGACCAGCAAGGCCAGTACCTGCTGAAGAAAAAACGCCCGGCCGAGGCCGCCGAACGCTTCCAGGACCCGCAATGGCAAGGCGTGGCCCTGTACGAAGCCGGTAACTATGCCGAAGCCATCAAGCGTTTTGCCCAGGGTGACAACGCCTACGCCCACTACAATCGCGGCAATGCCCTGGCCCGATCGGGTGAGCTGGAAGCCGCGATCGATGCCTACGAACAGGCGCTGGAAGCCCAACCCGATCTGCAGCCGGCCCTGAAGAACAAGGCGCTGGTGGAAAACCTGCTGCGCGAACAAGCCCAGCCTGAGCCCGACGAACCCGAAAAAAACCAGGATGACGAAACCACCCAACCCGGCCAAACTGCGCAACCGGGCGCCGACGGGCAAAATGCCCAGGGTGGCGAACAATCCACCCAGGGTCAGGGCCAAGCCGCCAACGGCGCCACCGACACCGCTGGCGTGCCGCCAACCGACGGTAACGACGTGCCAGGCAGCGAGCTCGGCGACGAGCAAACCACCACGCCGCCGCTACGCCCCGCCGATGCCAGCCTTGAAGGCGAACATCGCCAGGCGTTGGAGCAATGGCTGCAACAGATCCCGGACAACCCCGGTGAACTGCTGCGACGCAAATTCTGGTACGAACAGCAACAACATCAGGACAAGACTCGATGAGCCGCCGCACCACCCTTCTGCTCTTGCTCGCCTTGTCGGCAGGCCACGCCCAGGCGGCGAACCTGGTCGCCAGCGTCGACCGCAGCCGCCTCAATTCCGGGGAAACGGTGGAGCTGACGGTGGAATCCAGCGACGTGACCCAGTTCGGCAAGCCCGACCTGTCGCCCCTGGATGCGCAGTTCGAAGTCAGCGGCACGCGCCAGATCAACCAGCTCACCACCCTGGGCGGCGATAACCACGCGACCACGCGCTGGATCATCACCCTGCTGCCCAGGGAAAACGGCACCGTGGTGATCCCGCCGCTGCAAGTGGGCGACCTCAAGACCCAGCCGATCACCCTGCAAGTGCTGGAAACCGCCAGCCAGAACACCAGCGCCGAACTGGCACCGGTGTTCGTCGAAGCCAACCTCGACCAGACCAGCGTTTACGTGCAGGCCCAGGCCCTGTTGACCGTACGCGTGTATCACTCGGTGTCGCTGTATGACGACAGCAGCCTCACGCCCCTGCAAATCCCCGACGCTCGGGTCGAGCAATTGGGCGAGTCGCGCACCTATGAAAAAGTCATCAACAGCATTCGCCATGGCGTGATCGAAACCCGCTACGCGATCTATCCGCAGCACAGCGGGCCCTTGGCGATTGGGGCGCAGACCTTCAGCGCGACCCTGGTGGAGTCGCGCCCTCCCCAGGAGAATACGCTGCAGGGCACCAAGCCGGGCAAGCTGATCCACGCCAGCTCAGCGCCGCTTGCGCTGACGGTCAAGCCCAAGCCCGAGTTCTACCCTGCCGACACGCCCTGGTTGCCGGCGCGCAGCCTGAGCCTGGACGAAGCCTGGAACCCGGTGCCCGAACATGTGCAGGTCGGTGACTCGCTGACGCGCAGCCTCACGGTCAAGGTCGAGGGCCTGTCCAGCGCGCAACTGCCGGCGCTGCCCAGTACCGATGTCAACGGCCTGCGCCGCTACCCGGACCAACCGGTACTGGGCAACCAGACCAGCGACCGTGGCCTGATCGGCAGCCGCGAAGACCGCGAGGCACTGGTGCCCACCCGTGCCGGTGCGCTGGAACTGCCCGCCGTGGAAGTGGTGTGGTGGAACACCCACGAAGACCACCTGGAACGCACCAGCCTGCCGGCCCGCACCCTGCAAGTGGCGGTCAACCCGAGCCTGGTGGTGGACACCCCCGCCACGCCGACCGTCATCACCGCGCCGGATGACGAACGCCTGTGGCTGTGGCAGCTCAGCACCTTGCTGCTGGCCTGCACTACCCTGCTGGGCTTCGGCCTGTGGTGGCGCGCCCGCCGCCAACCCGCCGTGCAACGCGCCGCGCAAACCGGCCCCAGCCCGCGCACCCTGCTCGACGACCTCAAGCGCGCGACCCAGGCCAACGACCCCCACGCCACCCGCCAGGCCCTGGATGCCTGGGCCCGCCAACAACCGGAAACCCTCGCCGACATGGCCGCGCGCTTCGTGCCGCTGTCGGATGCGTTGGACGGGCTGAACGGCGCGTTGTACAGCGAAAGTGGCCAGTATTGGCTGGGTGAAGACCTGTGGCGCGCAATCAAGGCCATCCCCGTGGCGGAGCGCGTACAAGACCCGGCCACCGATACCACCAGCCTGCCGCCGCTCTACCCCAAATAACCCCTGACACGAGGCAAGCCCCCACCTAAGATCGTTCCCACGCTCCCGCGTGGGAACGATCAATAGCGGTGTGTCAGTCAACATACTTGTCACTGATCCATTGCCATCGGGGGCAAGCCCCCTCCCACAGTTGGCCTGCATCGCCTGCTGGACATGCATTGTTAAAGGCCAGCAATCCATATCGCTTTAATTTGCAGGACGTTTCCTAGACAATCCTTCGGCCTTGCGCCTGCTCATTTCGCTGGATAGCCTTCGCTTCGTCGCTGCATATCAGCGATCGGGTGTGAGATGCCGTGTATTAGCAGGCGCCATGCGCTACGACCGTCTATGGCGGCTATGTGCGGGCAGGCTTTGGTCTGGCCGGGTCCTGCTTTCCGGTATCTCACCCCGCACATAGCTGCCACCTTTTGACGTGTGAGATCGGCAAAAGAATGGCTCCCAATCCAAGCAGGAGCTTCACGCATGAACAAACTCGTCCCCGATCCCCCCTTTCCGATTTTTGTCGCCCACGAAGACCTCAGCTTCGAGGACGCCATCGCAAGCATTGCCTCGCTATTACGTTGCGCCGCCACTACCGCAACGCAGACCGCTGAAGACCTCAACGGCGCCCAACGCGACATGGCCTGCTCCACCGCCCACCTGATCGACATGGCCCGCACCCTGGCGGACCGAGCCTTGGAGTGCCTGCAACCCCAGGCATAACGCCCCCCCCTGTGGAGCGCGGCTTCAAAGATCGTTCCCACGCTCCCGCGTGGGAATGCAGCCCGTGACGCTCTACGTCACCTGTGTGCAGTAGCGGAACTTGCAGCGCCTGGCGGGACGCGGAGCGTCCCAGGAGGCATTACCACGCAGAGCGTGGGAACGATCACCCCCGGCGTCCCCCAAGGCACTGCGCTAGTAATACAGGTAAACTCCCCTCCTTTTCATCTTCTCCACGGAGTTCGCCTTGCGTCTGTTTCACACCTCCGACTGGCACCTTGGGCAAAACCTGCACGGCCAGGAACGCGACTTCGAACATGCCTGCTTCCTCGAATGGCTGCTGGGCCAACTAAAGGCCCACCGCCCGGAGGCGCTGTTGATCGCTGGCGATATCTTCGACACGGTCAACCCGCCGCTCAAGGCCCAGGAGCGCCTGTATGACTTCATCATCGGCGCCCACGAACAAAACCCCACGCTGACGATTGTGATGATCGCCGGCAACCACGACTCAGGTTCGCGCATCGAGTTGCCCGCCCCGCTGATGCGCCGTCTGCGTACCCATGCGTTGGGCCGTGTGCTGTGGCTGGATGACGGCCAATTGGATGCCGAACGCCTGCTGATCCCATTGCCGGACGCCAAAGGCAAGATCGTCGCCTGGTGCCTGGCGCTGCCCTTTCTGCGCCCGGCGGAAGTCACGGGTGCGCAGTTGGGCGATGATTACCTGCGCGGCATCGGCCAAGTGCATGAATGGCTGATCGCGGCCGCCAACGCCAAACGCAAGAAAGGCCAGGCGCTGGTTGCCATCAGCCATGCGCACATGGCCGGGGGTTCGGTGTCGGAAGACTCCGAGCGCAGCCTGATCATCGGCAATGCCGAGGCGCTGCCGGCCAGCCTGTTCGATAAGAGTGTCGGCTATGTTGCTCTCGGCCATCTGCACAAGCCGCAAAAAGTGAATGGCGAAGAGCGCATTCGCTACAGCGGCTCGCCGATTCCGCTGTCGTTTTCCGAAATCAGCTACAAGCACCAGGTGCTCGACGTAACGTTCCAGGGCGAACGACTGGTCGGCGTCGAACCGCTGCTGATTCCGCGCTCGGTCAACCTGCAACGCCTGGAAGCCGCGCCTCTGGCCGATATTCTCAAGGCCCTGGCCGAGCTGCCCGACATCGACCTGCTCGCCGAAACCCAGCGCCATCCCTGGCTGGAAGTGCGCGTGCGCCTGGACGAACCACAACCGGACCTGCGCCAGCAGATCGAAACCGCCCTGCAAGGCAAGGCCGTGCGCCTGGTGCGCATCGCCGCCGAATACGCCGGCAACGGCCCGCGCGCTGACGGCGATGAAGAGCGCCTGGTCGAACTCGACCAGCTCACGCCCCAGGAACTGTTCAGCCGTGCCTGGCAGGACAGCTACGGCAGCGAAGTGGATGAACAAACCTTGAAGGACTTCGCCGTGCTGCTCCAGGAAGTGCAACAGGAGGACGAACAGCCATGAAGATCCTCGCCATCCGCCTGAAAAACCTCGCGTCCCTGGCCGGGCCGTTCGAGATCGACTTCACCGCCGAGCCGCTGGCCAGTGCCGGTCTGTTCGCCATCACCGGGCCGACCGGCGCCGGCAAAAGCACCCTGCTCGATGCACTGTGCCTGGCGCTGTTTGGCGCGGTGCCGCGTTTGGGCGATACCGGCCAGGCGAAGATGCCGGATGCCGACAGCGATATTTCCATCGGCGACCCGCGCACCCTGCTCAGGCGGGGTACCGGCGGTGGCTACGCCGAGGTGGATTTCGTCGGCGTCAGCGGCCGGCGCTACCGGGCGCGCTGGGAAGCCAACCGCGCCCGCGACAAGGCCAGCGGCAAGCTGCAGAGCAGCCGCCAGAGCCTGATCGACCTGGACAGCGAGCAACTGCTGGCCAGCCAGAAAACCGAATACAAGACCCAGCTGGAACTGGCCCTGGGCCTGAACTTCGAACAGTTCACCCGTGCGGTGCTGCTGGCGCAGAGCGAGTTCAGTGCCTTTCTCAAGGCCAACGACAACGAGCGCAGCGAACTGCTGGAAAAGCTCACCGACACCGCGCTCTACACCCAACTTGGCCGCCGCGCCTTCGACAAGGCCAAGGACGCCAGGGACGCCCACAAACAGTTGCAGGACCAGGCCACTGGCGTGGTGCCCCTGGCCGCCGAAGCGCGCGCCGAGCTGGATCAACAACTGAACCAGGCGCAACAGCAACTCAAGACCCACCAGGCCCAGCTCAAGCAGTTGGAATTGCAGCACACCTGGCTCAAGGAACTGCGCGAATGGCAGGAGCGCCAGCAAAGCGCTGCCGAGCAGTTGCAGCACGCCCAGCAACAGTGGGACAGCCAAGGCCAGCAGCGCCAGGACCTGACGCGCCTGGACCAGCTCGCCCCACAGCGCCATCACTTCCTGCGCCGCGCAGAACTCGACGCCTTGCTGGCACCGCTCGCCACGCAGATTCAGCAGCACCTTGCACAACAAGCCGTGCTGCACAGCCGCCAGGAACAGGCGCAACAGCAGCAGGCCAGCGCCCAGTCGGCACTCGGGCAAGCCCAGCAGAACCAGGCGCAGGCCGCGCCGTTGTTGCGCCAGGCCTTCGAACAACAGACCACCCTCGCCCACTTGACCAAGGAACTGGCCAAGCGCACCGAGGACCAGCAGCAGCACGCCACCGCCTGCAGCGAAGGTCAGATTTTGCTCAACAGCCTGCAAGAAAAGCAGGCCCAGGTCGGCGAGCGCCTGCAACGCCTGGCCGCTGAACTGGAGCGCAGCGCCGCCCTCGCGCCCCTGAGCGACGCCTGGACCGCCTACCGCGACCGCTTGCAACAGTTGATGCTGATCGGCAATCGCCTGAATCAGGGCGAGACCGAACTGCCGCAACTCGAACAGCGCGTCACCGCCGCCGTGGCGCAATTCACCCAGCAGCGCGAAGCCCTGGACCTGCTGTACCAGGAGGCCGGGGCCGAGCCGCACGCAGTGGCCGAACAACTGCAATTGCTCGCCAGCCTCTTGCAGGACAATCGCAAGCAACAACGTGCCTTCGAAGACCTGGCACGTTTGTGGGACAGCCAGCAGCAGCTCGACACCCAGGCCAGCAGCCTGGCGCAAAAACTCGCCGAGGCGGCGCAGCAGCGCGAGCAACTGAACCAGACCGGCCTGCAAACCAAAGCCGAGCTGACGGTGGCCGAGCAAACCCTGACGGTGACCAAGCAACTGCTGGAGCGCCAGCGCCTGGCCCGCAGTGCCAGCGTCGAGGAACTGCGCGAGCAGTTGCAGGATGACCAGCCCTGCCCCGTCTGCGGCAGCCACGAACATCCGTATCACCAGCCCGAAGCGTTGTTGCAGAGCTTGGGGCGCCACGATGAAAACGAAGAGGCCACGGCGCAGAAAGCCGTCGACAGTCTCAAGGAAAAGCTCACCGAGCTGCGTGGCGAAGTGGGTGGCCTGATCGCCCAGCAAAAGGAATTCCTGGCGCAGCAGGAGCAGCTTGCGCTGCAGCAGCAAGCGTTGGCGCCAAGCCTGCAGGCGCATCCGCTGTGCGCCGCGCTGTTCAACCAGGACGCCGCCAAGCGCAGCAGCTGGTTGACCCAGCAACTGGCGCAACTGACGCAAAGCATCGCCCAGGACGAACAGCGCCAAAGCGCCCTGCTCAACCTGCAACAGAACGCCGGGCGTTTGCAGCAGCAGTTGCAAGCCGCCCAGGACGCCAGCCAGCAGGCCCGCCAACTGTTGCTCGACCAGCAGCGCGCCCTGGCCAACGACCGCGAACGCCTGGATGCAGAACTTGCAAGCTTCGCCAGCCTGTTGCCCAGCGCGACGCTGGAAGGCTTGCGCAGTGAACCGGCGGCGACCTTCCTGCAGCTTGATCAGCAGGTCAGCCAGCGCCTGGAACACCTGGGCCATCAGCGTGATGAGCTGGCTGAACAACAAGAGCGTCAGCAGGCCATCGAGAAGCAACAGACCCACCAGCAGCATCGCCAGCAGCAATTGGAGGCGCTGAATCTGCAGGTCGCCGAGCTGGCCACCCAGCACCGCGACGCCCAGGAAACGCTCAGCGCATTGCTGGGCGAGCACGCGAGCGCCGAACAGTGGCAACAGCAACTGGATCAGGCCGTCGCCCAGTCGCGCCAAAGCGAAGCCGATGCCAGCCAGGAGTTGCACGCCGTTCACTCCGCACTGGTGCAATTGGTCGCCGACCTCAAGGCCGTGCAGGAGCGCCAGCAAGCGCTCGAGAGCGAACGACAGGCCCTGGACACGCGCATCAGCGCGTGGCGCGCCGCGCGCCCCGAGCTGGACGATGACGGTCTGGCGCGTCTGCTGGCATTGGACGACGCCCAGATCACCGACCTGCGCCAGCAGTTGCACACCTGCGAAAAAGCCGTCGAACAAGCCAGCGTACTGCTGCAAGAGCGCGAACAACGCCTCGCCGAGCACCAGGCCTTGCACAATGGCAACCTGGACGCCGAACAGCTGGACAGCAGCCTCGCCGCGCTCAACCAGCAATTGGCCGAGGGCGAGAAACACTGCGCCGAACTGCGCGCGCGCCAGTCCGAGGACCAGCGCCGCCAGGATGCCAACAGCGCCCTGGCCGAGCAAATCGCCAAGGCCTATGACGAATGGCAGCGCTGGGCCCGCCTGAACGCGCTGATCGGCTCGGCCACCGGCGACACCTTCCGCAAGATCGCCCAGGCCTACAACCTCGACCTGCTGGTGCATCACGCCAACGTGCAGCTGCGCCAACTGGTGCGCCGCTACCGCCTCAAGCGTGGCGGCAGCATGTTGGGCCTGCTGGTGATGGACACGGAAATGGGTGATGAACTGCGCTCGGTGCACTCGTTGTCCGGCGGCGAGACGTTCCTGGTGTCCCTGGCATTGGCCTTGGGCCTGGCGTCGATGGCGTCAAGCACGTTGAAGATCGAATCGCTGTTTATCGATGAAGGTTTCGGCAGCCTCGACCCCGAATCACTGCAATTGGCCATGGACGCCCTCGACGGTTTGCAGGCTCAGGGCCGCAAGGTCGCGGTGATTTCCCATGTACAGGAAATGCATGAGCGCATCCCGGTGCAGATCCAGGTCAAGCGCCAGGGCAATGGCTTGAGCACCCTGGAGGTCAAGTGAGCGAAGCGCTGCTGTATTCATTCCGGCGCTGCCCCTATGCGATGCGCGCACGCCTGGCGCTGCGCTATTCGGGGGTGGCGGTGCAGATTATCGAGGTGAGCCTCAAGGCCAAGCCGGCCGAGATGCTGGCATTGTCGCCCAAGGGCACGGTTCCGGTGCTGAGCGTGGAAGGTCGGGTGATCGAGGAAAGCCTGGAGATCATGCAATGGGCATTGGCGCAAAACGACCCCGGCGATTGGCGACTGCAAGGTGATCCTGCGGTACTGGCATTGATCGCCGAAAATGACGACCTGTTCAAACATCATTTGAATCGATACAAGTACGCCGAACGCTATCCGCAGCAGCCGATGGAAGATTATCGGGCCGAGGGCGAGGTGTTCTTGCAGAAGTTGGAGGGTTTGCTGGCGGATCGTGAGTACTTGCTCGCCGCGCACATGAGCCTGGCAGACGCAGCCATCGTGCCGTTTGTGCGGCAGTTCGCCCATGTGGATCGCGAGTGGTTTGCGGGTACGCCCTATCCACGGCTACAGGCGTGGCTACAGCGGATTCTGGAGTCACCGCTGTTTATCGCGGTGATGGCAAAGCCCTGAAACCAACATCAATCAACCTGTGGGAGGGGGCTTGCCCCCTCCCACAGGTTGATCAGTGTTAGCCCTGGGTCTTGTGATCCAGCGCCGCATAAAAGTTGGCGCTCTGTTGCAGGTATTTCTGGGTGTAGGCGCTGGTGCTGGATTTTTTCCCGGCGACGTCCACGCTGGCGTTGGCAGGCAAGGCCACGGTGGCGGAAACAGCGGAAGCGGCGATGACGGAGAAGAGGTTCAGATTCATGTCGGTAACCCTTGTGTGCGTTTGGTTGAGTGGCCTGGGGAGGCCTTGGAACCCAACTTACGCCCGGGGGTTGAACCTTAGAAATGCTTTGAAACAGTAGCCGTCATCAATGGAATTAATACTTAGGGTCAGGCCCCGCGTTGCGGGGCCTGTGGCTTATTGACGCACCAGGAACTTGAGGTCGCTGGGCGCATCGATCAGCAATTTCTGCACGGTTTTACCCAGCAGGCCGGTGTTGGGGTCACGTTCGACCACCACAATTTCGTTGCTCTTCTGGTTGGCGACCAGCAGGAACTTGCCGCTCGGGTCGAGGCTGAACTCGCGCGGGTGGTCGCCTTCCACGCTGCGGCGCTGCAGCTCTTTGAGGTGGGCGGTGGCTGGGTCTACGCCAAATACGATGATCTGGTTGGCGGTGCCGCGATTGCTCACATACAGGAACTTGCCGTCACTGGACGCATGCACGGCGGCGCCGGCCTTATCGGACACCGGTTGCCCGGCGGCGTAGTCAACCAACTGGGTCTGGGTGAGCTTGCCGTCGGCATAATCGAACACCGCGACCTGCGCGCTCATCTCAGTGGTCAACCAGGCGTGCTTGCCATCGGCGCTGAACAGCAGGTGACGTGGGCCGCTGCCCGGTGGCAATTGCACCGATGCCTGGTTGGCCGGGGTCAGCGGCAATTCGTGATTGGCCTTGGGGTCGTAATGGTAGGCAAATACTTTGTCCGCCCCCAGGTCCTGCACAAACACGTACTTGCCATCCGGCGAAGACACCACTGAGTGCACGTGGTTGGAGGCCTGGCGCTCGGGGTTGACGCGACTGGCCGGGTGCCCGCTCAACTGCACCGGCGCCGACAGTTTGCCGGTAGCGTCCACCGGCAGGATTGCCAGGCTGCCGCCCGGGTCTTCCACCACCGAATAATTGGCGACGAACAGGTAACGCCCATCCGCAGCGATGCTGGAATGGGTCGGCTCGTTACCCAGGCTCTGCACCTGATTGATCAGGGTGAGCTGATGACTCTTCGGGTCGATGCTGTAGCTGCTGACGCGACCGACCGGGTCTTGCTGGCCGGGACCGTTTTCATTGACCACAAACAGGTGCTTCTGGTCTTTGGAGACCGTCAGCCACGAAGGGTTGTCAGCCTTCGCTGCCAGCACCGGTTTGCCCTGGAACTGGCCAGTGCGGCTGTCGAATTGCAGGCGATAAATACCTTCGCTGGCGCCAGCGGTGTAGCTGCCCACCAACAATTCATAGGTGTCAGCCGGTGCAGCCTGCACCGACATCGCCCCCACACTGCCGGCCATCAGCAGCGGCCAGAATTTACGCATCATCATGCTCGTCTTCCTCGTCGTTATTGTTGCCGGTGAAGGCGGCCATGCACACCAGGCGGTGTTCGCCCGAATCACCGGTGAGGGTCCAGCTTTGCAAGGCGTCATCAAAGGTCGCGGCCTGTACTTGCGCGAGGCTGAACGTCCAGCGCTTCTCGGCCCGGCCGTCCATGCAGGTCATGCGCAAGCCTTGCTCGTCTGAGGTGAAATCGAAGGCATGCAGCCCATCGATTTCGAGCATGTCGCTGGTTTGAAGTTCAGTAAGCAGGCTGGCGGCAGTCATCAGGATCATTCATCAAGGGGAAAAATGTCGATGATAGACCAATCCTTTGCGCCTTTCTTCTTTCCCATCGCCATGCGGTAGCCGACTACCGCATCAGGCACGCCGTCGACATTACTTTACGAGGACCTCGCCAACCCACGTTAAGGATGACTCCCGTGCCAACCACCACGCGCGCCCCAGCTGAAAACCTTCTGAAAAAGACCGTAGAAGCACAATTTCTCACGCGTCCATCCCTGCGTTCAGTCGCTACTCAGATGCTGACCTATACCTTGAAGGAACAATTCCCATCCCTGTCCAATGCGCTCTCCGATCTTTGCCTGGCACTGCCCCGTGACGGCGGCGGCCGAGCCCTGCATCCGCTGTTGGAGGTGGCCCTCAAACATATGGCCGACGGCAGCTTCCCCGACCTCTCCGTGCGCCACAACCTCGACAGTTACCTCAGTGACGCCACGGGCACCCGCCTCACCCTGCCAGCCAATGAGCATGTCTCCTATGACCTGAACGTCGTCGAAAGCGTGATACGGGAACTGCCCTTGATTGTGTTTATCGGATTTCAAGATGCGCTGACCAAATACTGGAACCAGGACAGTGATGCCGGCGGCAGTCGTTGGCAATGGCTGGCCGGTTTGCTGCAAGGCTTGCTGAGGGCTTCGGCGATTCGCCAATCAGGGGATGATGCCCAACAACTGCAGATACTCAGCACACTGGCAAACTGCCCCAGCCGGGAGGCCAGAGCGAAGCGATCATGGCCCGACAACTCGATCCATGCCTATACCCTGGAAACGCACCTTGTACGTGCTGCCACAACCTTGACGTTGCAATCCAGCGACATCCTGGTGGTCAGCGGCGAGCGGGTGTTTTTGTGTACCGTGTCAGGCCGGATTGAGCCCTACACCAGCCTGGATGCTTTCGGGGAGGCTTGGGGTAAACATGTGGCAGAGCAATTCATCGCCGACAAAATCACTTGGCAATTGTACGAACCCGACGGCGATATTTTCGAGGTACAGGCAGCACTCGCGCTCAACCAGCACCTGGAGGACCTCGCAGCGGTCCGACTGCCTGGCGCCACCACCGTCAGCGACATGGAAACGCTGTTTGCGTCGATCACCAATCCAGCCACTTTGTTTGCGCTTTCGCCACTCACCGCCATAGAAACATTATCGCCAATCCAGGCCGCGCTCCCCAGGTGGCTGCAAGATGCCTCACCGGCCGACCGCTTTGTCTACCGCCAATGCTTACTCGAACAAGCCAGCTTCAGACGCCTGACGCAGGGTGAAGGCTACCTGGATGGGCTGGACGATATCCGCACTTATGCCACCCGTCATTTGAATCACCAACTGTGCTTGAAGAGAAACGCCGTATTGCACGCCAAGGCCGCCTGTACAGACGTTGCGCAGTCAAAATACAAAGCCGACGAACTGGAACTGAGCTTCGATGTGCCCGTCGGCACCTTGCAAAGTGGCTACATCGAGAAGGTCACGATGAGCCTGGTCGATCTGGCCTTGAAAAACCTCTCGGGAAAACCCAGAGGCCGCATGACATTGCGTCACACCGCAGGCCTGGAGATCGAAACGTGGCTGACCACGGCTTACGTGGACGAACTGATCCAACGTGTCAATGTCGGCCTGAACTACCCCGCCTATATACAGCAGCAATTGCTGAGTGATACCCCGGAGGCTGAAAAGCGCAAACGCATGTTCTGCGGGCAACGGCCCGTCGCCCTGAAAATGCAGGCGCTTGAGCACAAGATCAAAGGTGAAGCCGGGCTGACGCCAAGAGGTTTGCGTTGCGTCAGGGCAGTGGTCGGCACCCACCGTACAGAGCGTTGGGTCGACGCCGATGAAATCGTCATGCGCACCCTCGCCTTTCAACGCAAACCCGGCGCCAAGGCTGATGTGGTGCAGAACATGTTCATCATCGAGCCCCGTGACACGCAATCCGGACCGCACCTGCTTTATCGCCCGGCCTATCGTGAGTCACTGCTGGAGTTTGCCAGCCGCGCCAGTTTACTGGAGGCCATCGCACAGCCCGGGACAATCCAGGAAAGCGTACTGGCCTGGTTGGCCGATGACGCCAGGGACATCTACAGCCATGGCGGCTTTAAAGAACCGCATTACATACGTATCAGCGGAATAGGTTCAGAGTTCGACCCTTTGCCCGGCATCCCCAAGCCCGCGACGCTGGCAAGTGCGGATGCTGAAAGCAACGATCAGATCCTGCAGGCACTGAACCGCAATGAATTGATGGAGTACCTGTTTGTCTGCGAAGCATGTCAGTTGCTCGACCAGGCCGACCGTGAGTCAACCTCCAATACTGAAAGCCGATGGGCGCTGATTCTCGAAGGGGTGCAACTGGGTTTCAATACTTTATTGATGCTGGTGCGCGGACCGTTGGCGGCTGTGGGCTGGTTCCTGCAATTGGCACTGAGCCTTAATCAGGACCTGCCGGCATTGACGAGCGAAGATCCCATTGCCAGGGAACTCGCATGGGTCGACCTGTTGCTCAACATCGGCATGGTACTGATCCACCATGGATTGCCCACACAACCTTCAGGCGGGCCGTTGCTCGAGGATAATACCGCCCGACAGACCCTTGCAGGATTGCCCTTGAGGCGCCCACCCGGCCGGGCAGGCAGCGGGTTCCCGCTGATTGAACGTGGCATCGTTGGCCTCCCTTCCGAACCGCCAGGGGGCGGCAGAACCCTGCTGGACGTTGATCGCTCCCTTGCCGGCGACAGCGCAGCGGCGCGTCTGCTGGAAAAACTGCTCGAGGTCAACACGCCTTGGCCTGAGCCGGTACCGGAACCTATCGCTATTGGTGCGCTCAAGGGGTTGCTCAAGGTCGACAACCACTGGCACGCCTCAGTGGGTGGCCTGTTTTTTCGGGTCACTGTCGTTCCGGGTTTTGACGAAGTGTTCATTGTTCATCCCGACAAACCCAACCATCCCGGCATCAAACTCAGCACCGACGGGAACGGCCATTGGACCCTGGATCGTGGGCTGAAACTGACGGGCGGTGGTCCCAAGCGCGTGGCGGCCCTGCGCGAGGAAAATCGCCGCCAACTGGAACTGCTTCAGGGCCGCATGCAAGAGCTCAATGTGGAGCTCACTCATGGGATGGCCGAATTCAGAACGTGGCTGACTCGAATGAACAGCAGCCGTGATGACCTGATCAAACAAATCAGTACGTTGAAACTGGTATGGCGGCTTCTGCAAAATGCCACCGACGCTCAGAAAACAGCCCTTCAAACGCGGCACGAGCAGGAGATATCGAGCTACTCAAAGATACGCGTCAGCTATGAAGTTTCTCTGGATATCCTGGAAAAAAAGCATGCGCTTTTGCTGCCACGGCGAATTGAACTGTACAAGGTGGGCCAGGACCTCGAACGGTGCGCCGGGGCTCGTGGTCATGTCCAGGACAGGGCAATAACCCTGAAGTCGCTCTGGGATGATCAACTGCGCCTGCATCTTCATCTGCAAAAATGGGCGGACACCTTTCTATTCAGCGACCGTGGCGAGCCAATGAATAACTTGGTGCAGCGCATGCTTCCTGAGATACAGAGCGGACGTCCCTGGCACTATAACGACCACGTTACTCGATTAATTGAGCTCGCGGACGTGATCCAACGTATGGCGGTCCGCTCCCGCGAAATGGAAACCACCCTTGAATTGTTAGAGCAGGACTCAGCGGTGGGGCGTGTGATACGGGAAGAGTTGCTGGCAAAAATCAGCGTTCCTCAACATTTTTTTTCAGAAAATCTGGAAATCCACGCTCTGATCCCGCTATCGCGGGTGGTCGTAAAACTGTCAGCAGTTGAGCCCTCCCCGCTGGAGTTGCTGTATATCAAACATCTCGATGAATCGAGGCTGAGTGAAGTCTTGCTGTCGCACACCGAAGTGCGCAGCAGCACCGGTTATCCTCTCGAGGAACAGCGTCTGCTATATGACACTATCCTTGGCAAGTACCGCAGCTACGCATCCGCCATCGAAGCCCTCACGTTTGTTAATCCGCAGCGCGTGCACCTCATCGCCGAACGGCTGCTGAGCGGGCTGAGACGGGCTCGCACCCTCGCCGAAAACGAGCTGGAAGCCGTGGTGCGCAGCCAGGAGGCACTGGAAGTCGAAGCGTCGCTGGCAAAGCTGCGCAGACCAAAAGCCCGTACAAAGCGCATCTTCAAAACCCGCAATAGACACTATCTGGTCGGTGACCTCAGGCCTGCTGATGGCCAACACCCTCAAGAGCATTTCACCATCACCAACCCATTTTTCGATGAAACCGTTACTTCGTTCGAACAATTTGAGGCCGACACCTGGGTGGAAAAAACCCTGGCACCGATGGACGTGCCAGAACCTGCCCCACAGGCGCGGTCCCTGGCAGCGATAAAGAGCCAGGGCGAGAAACTGGTGCAGCAACGCACAGAGATTGAACGGGCCATAACCGCTCAGCAGCACCAATTGGAAAACCCCTTTACCCGGCAAGATGTCAATCCAGCTGACTGGGACGAGTTGCTCACCGGGCAGGCGAAAAAACTAACCGACCTGGCCGATGAAATTGCTCGGGAACACCGCAGCCAGCCCTCGGCGCAAGACTTGATCGACAACTACCGGGCACACGCCAGAGACATGCAGCGCATGGCGAAGCGTGTATGCAGCGAGGCTTACAAACGCCAGTGGCCGACGCTGCAAAGCCTTGAATACTTGTGGCGACAGAAAGAAATCGACATCAACCTGACCAGCCAGGCAGACCCGCAAAGGCCTACCCTCAGCGGTGATTTTTTCACTGAATATGCCGTGTATGACAAAGCGCAAAAGCCTCCGACCGTGTTGTGGTACGCCCACTTCCACTACGCGACAGCCGATGCGCCACCTGCCAGCTATACCAGAGCACACCTGAAGCTGGCCAGTCAGCGCAAGTACACCCAAAAGGACCTGCTCAAACAGCACGTACAAGCGCTCTTGCATAGCCAGCAGGAGCCAGGGGCCGAGCCCATTGAAAAAATCCTCTACGTGCTGATTGTGCCGCCTCAGGACCAACTCTTTTTAGCCATCGCACCTGCACCGTAAATTCAAGCCGTACCGACAGCCATCCGAACACAAACGCTCGACGGTTTAACGTCGGGCGTTTGCTTGAAGCATGCCGTGCTCGAGTCGTTGCCCTTTTAGTCCTCAGCGGTAGCCAGCTACCACCCTCATTGATTGCAGACCCGCCACTCTGGCCCCAAAACGACAGCCCTTTATCCATAGAACGGAATCTGCCATGCCGGATATTTCATCCCCACCGCGTCCCCACCGCAGCAACCTGACGGCCGACGCCGTCGCGCACCAGTTTGCCAGCCGACCGACCCTGCACGATGTAGTCGAACAAGTTCTGCACCAGTCCATCCTTGAGCATTACCCGCCCCTGCTGCTGGACCTGAGCAAGGCCAAGGTCGCCAAACCCAATCAACGAGGCGGCTGGGACCTGAAACTGCTGACAGATGTTGCACTCGACTATCTGGCCAACAGTACGCCGATGGACTTTACCGCCCATGTGGACGGGCGGCGCTGCTTCCTGACCCAGCAAGCCCCCAGGCATCTGACTTATGAAGCCAACGGCCCCAAAGAACCGGACATGCGGGTTATCGAGCAGGTCATCGTCCAATTGGCTGACGCCCTGCCCCTCCACTTTCAGGAAGCACTGGCTGCCTACTGGAACCTCAACAGCGACACCGGCGTCAGCCGCTGGCAATGGCTGGGTGACCTGCTGGCCGGCAACCTGAGCAGTGCGGCCAGCCTGTGGGGCGAAGCACGCCGTGCAGCCCAGCACGCGCTCTTTGACCTGGCCCGCTACCCCGACCGTCGTGAGCGACAGGCCATGCCGCATCCAGACGGGTTTATCCATGCTTACTGCCTCGAAACCTGCCTGATTGCCAACGGCACCACCACACGCCTGCTGACGCCCGATATTCTGGTGGTGCAGGGAGACTTGACACTATTGTGCGCGGCTTCCGGGAGCGTCGAGGCGTACCCCTCAATGGAAGCCTTCAACCAGGCGTGGGGGAAACGCCTGGAAAGCCAGGTACTGGTCGATAAGATCATCATCAAACGCTATGAACCCGACGGCAATCTCTTCGATGTCCAGGCGGCCCTGCTGCTGAATCACCAGCTGGAAAACCTCGAAGCCATCCAACTGCCGACCCATGACGGTGTGCGACCTTTGGAAAAACTGTTCGCCGATATAACCGACCCCACGCCCTTCTTCAATGAGGCGCCCGTGCCTGATCCGATAAACCAGGCGGCGATCAAGGCGGCACTGCCCCAATGGCTACAGACGGCCAACGCCGGTGACCGGTTTGCCTATCGTCAGCTGCTGGTGGAACAGGCACGCCTGCGCCGGCAAACGGCAGGCGCGTCTTTTCTCGATGGGATCGAAAACCTGCATGATTTCACCGACCGCGCACTGCGCGAGCTGATACGCCTGGATCATCCCGAGTCCAGTGTCGAACCGGGCAACCTGGAGCTGACCTTTCATGTTCCGGTCGGGGATTTGCGCGGCGGTTATCTGAGCGCTGTGACCATGAGTCTTCGGGAGCTGGCGGTCAACAATCTGGCAGCCGCTCCACACGGCGCAATGACCCTTCGTGACACCTCCGGAACACCGCTGCCGCCATGGCTGACGGCGGACTATATTCTCGGTGAAAAGGGCCTTTTCAGCAGTTCACCCGGGCTGGTCAGCCGGGTCAACATCGGCGAGCGTTATCCCCAGAAGATCCGTGAGCTGCTGCTCAGCGACAGCAGCGAATCGCGCCGTCGCGAGGCGCTGTTCGATCAGGCGTTGAGCGTACATTTGCCGCTTCAGGCGCTGGAACACAAGATGCGTGGCGAACACGGCTTCACGTTCCTGGGCTACCGCTACGTAAAGGCCTTGATGCAACGCGATGCACCCCGACGCGTTGTCGACGGGCAAGACATAGAGATCCATCCGCTGGCTTTCACCCGCACGCCTGATACCACTGCGGATATCGTCGACAACATGTTCATCATTGAGCCTCGCAACAGCGATGTCGGCCCTCATATTCTCTACCGACCGCTGTATCAGGACGCGCTGCGGGAGTTCGCAACCCGCCAGGCGCTGTTCGATGCGATTGCCCAGACCGGCGCCTTGCAAGACAGTGTACTGAGCTGGATGCCGGAGGGCGCCCGGACGATCTATAGCAATGGTGGTTTCCTCAGCCCGCATATCCTGCGCTTTGGCCAAGGAGACGACACCGTTCAATGGGCTGCGCCCCCAGCCGCCCAATTGGCCCGCCCCTCCAACGGTGACGCGGTTCACGGTTCCCTGGCGCAGTCGCTGGCCTCCGGCAATCTGAGTCAGTACCTGTATGGCAGCAACGCCAGGACGCTGGTGGACCTGGCCGACCGGGACTCGGTCTCCAATACCGAGAGCCGCTGGAAGATCCTGCTGGAAGGCGGCTGGCTGCTGTTCAACACCCTGCTCATGCCGCTGCTGCGGGGGCCGGCCATGTTGGCAGGCTGGATGCTGCAATTGGCGACCAGCCTCCAACAGGATATTGCTGCGCTGCAAAGTGATGACGCCACAGCCAGGGAACTGGCCTGGGTGGATGTGTTGCTTAACATCGGGCTGATCCTGTTGCACGCAGGTTCCGGGGAGCATCCGGTCATCAAGCCCTCACAGCGTTCAGCCGACAACGATCGCCCGTTGATCCTCGCGGCCTTGCGTCGTGCGCAGCCCGACACTTCACCGCAACCGACGGTACCTGTCGAGCAAGGTCCGATAGCACTGGCGGCCGAACCACCCGCCGGCGACAAGACGCTGGTGGACTTTATTCACTCCACCGCAAGGGATTCGTCCAGTCGACGACTGCTCAATGCCTTGCGTGAACTGAACGTCCCATGGCCGGAGCCGGCACCTTCAGCCGTCGAAATTGGACCCTACAAAGGGTTGTACCGACTCGGTCATCAGTGGCACGCGTCGGTGGCGGGCCTGCTGTTTCGCGTCAGCATCGTTCCTGGGTTCGCTGAGGTTTTTATTATTCATCCGGAAAAACCCTCCCACCCGGGGTTCAGGCTCAAGACCGACGGACATGGGCATTGGGCGTTAGATCAAGGGCTGAAGCTGCGAGGGGGCGGTCCGAAAAACCGACTTAAGGCAAAGCTGGCGGAAATTGACCAAAAGCGCACTGAGATCGGGGAAGACCTCAACCGGATAATTGATGCCGTGCGTCAAGAGACCACGCGCGTAATGCCTATCGACGACGCACTGAATGACACCAAACGGCAGTTTGAAAGAGCCCATGTTGAGCTGAAGGTTGCCTACGCCAAGTTGCGTTCATCACCTGAAGACAAGTCGCTGGTGGCTGAGCACGCAGCCCGGATGACCCAGTACTCAAGAGCACGCTTGAACTACAAGATCAGCGAAGAACAGTTTCATCAGACGACTGACGTTCTATTGCAACTGCGCCGAGACCTGATCAAGCGTTATCGGGAATTCAAGGCGGTGCAAAATCAGTTTGATGACGAATCGAAATGCATCGATCAATACCTGTCTATCCTCGCCGCCAATGAGCTGCGCATCAAACGCCTTGGCTCGTTTTACCACGCGTCTTTTTATTCTGATGAGGGGCAACCGCTGATCGAGTTGCAAAGGACGGCACACGATCCTGCGTCATCCGCCTATGTGCAGGATCTTATGGAGACCGTGTTTGCCGCGGCTGAACTGCATGCGCAGGCTATAACCGACCTTGAGAACACCCTCGAAGAAATGGTCAAGCTGCAGAAAAGCGGTGCCTCACAACGCACAAAATATCTCAATGCCGATCCGGTACGCAGATTTTACAACCGAATATATGTAGTCCTTGCGTCGCTGGATAAATTGACCGACCTGAGCATCGATCTGACGATTTCTGCTCAAACCCCACAAGAACAGTATCTCCTCAGTCTCTATGACAACTATCAGCGCGCCATGTCGTCGATAGAGGACAGTCACATAGATCTGCTCACCACCGAGGGGTTCACGTCCGGCGAGCACAAGGATGTGCTGAACAATCTGATCAAGCACTACAACAGACGCCTGCAAATCTGCCGCTCCCTGGTGGAACTTGACTCACCGCTGGTCCGCCCTCACTACATGATGCTGTTGATCGAACGCCTGGAAATCGCCAACAGCAATGCCGAGACCGAACTGGCCAACCTGTTGCGCGAGGAAGAATTCCTGCCGCCTCGGCAGGCCAGCTTGAAGCCGATAAAAACCGTGTCGCAAACCAAGCGGACCTTCAAATCACGGGACAAGGGGGCGCTGGTCGGCGATCTGCAACCGACCGAGGCCGGCACACCGTTTCCTACTATTGTCACGCGCAATCCGATCACCCAGCAAATCAGCGGCCGGTTCATGGAGCACCCCGCAGAAGGCTGGGTGGAAATCGTCGACGCCAAACCGGCAGCGCCCGCCCCCGCACCTCAGGTACGCGCCTTTGCAACGCTGCGTGGGGAAGGCAACAGGTTGATCGGTGAAGTCGGGGCCATCGAAAAGTCGATCGAATTCCAGAAACGCAAACTCAAGGACCCACTGCGCCGCGACGACCTCAACCCTCGTGACTGGAGCGATATGCTCGATTACCAGGCCAAAAGAATCGAGGCGATCGCCGATGAAATACACACCGCTCACCAGGACAAACCAGAGGTAGCGCAAACGGTGGCACGCCTGCGCGAGCAAGCCGGTGTGATCCGGCAGCAAGGCGTGCAGCACTGCATTGAAGGTTACAAGGCCCAACGCCCTCGGCAAGAAAACATCGACTACCTGCGCCGCCACGGCGCGGTGGATATCGGCCTGGTGCATGGCCCGCAACGAACAGCCGCCAAGGACTATGTCTCTGAGTTTGCCGTGCGCGAGAAAAATGCTCAGACCGTATTGTGGTATGCGCATTTTCACTACAGCAGCCCCACCAGCGCGGGTGGCGAATACACCGCCGCCCACTTGAAACGACCGGAACATCGTTTTTTGACGCTCAAGGATCTGATCGTGAAGGCAGGCGCAGACAGTAAATCCATCGTGCGCGACCTCTATAACCCCGTGACTGCCCCGCTGGATCAGCAACTCTTTTTGAGCCTATTGCCCGGATAAGCATAAGTATCGACACAACTCAGGTGAGCTCCTGTACTTGCGATGGCGAAGGGGCTCGAACCCGGACGGCCTCACAGCCGACAGGTATAGAGCGGGTGAAACGCGGGCCAAATGTGGGAGCGGGCTTGCTCGCGAATGCGCTGTGTCAGTGAATACATCCTTGACTGAACCACCGCTTTCGCGAGCAAGCCCGCTCCCACAATTAAATCGCAATAAACCCGTTAAATACGTTTCGCCTGGCAGACCGTCACGGGAGCAAGCTCCCTCGCCACAGGGTTTCGCGTCGCATCAAAAGTTGTGTAGATACCCATGCCGGACAAGGCCTCGATGGCCCTGCCATTCGTGTGCCGCCGAGTAAAACCATTCCACCTGCTACCTGTAAAAAAGGACTTTTCATGCAAATACATACCCCCCAAGAGCCCCGCCCCCTGACGGCAAAAGCTGTCAGCGCGCGATTTGCCGATCCGCCCGACCTGAATGATGTGATCAAACAGTTACTCGGCGAATCCATTACCGAAAAATACCCTTCCCTCACGATAGACCTGTCCAAGTCCTCTCTCTTCATTCCGCAAACCCACAATGAGTACAAGATTCGCCCACTGCTACAAGCAGTGCGTGAATATCTGGCCAGCGGTGCGATTCTGGACTTCAGCGACGTCGGCGATAAGTCTTACTACCTCTCAGTAGCACCGCCAAAACGTCTGAAACTGCCTGGCCTGACCCTGGAAAAGCTCGACATGAAGGTTATCGAGGCCTTGATCAAGGAGCTGCCCACTACCTTGCCCATCGCCCTGCAAAACGCGCTGCTCCAACATTGGAACAACGTCGTTCCCGATGCCTGGGGCTGGCTGAGCAATATGTTGATGGACGCCCTCAGAATCAGCGCCATCAAGCAACCCGAACTGGGTGTCTGGCAACGTGAGACCGTGGATCAACTGATCACCCGCCCGGACCGCGAACGGCGAGTTGCGCAATACGGCCAGGAAGCGGTATTCGCCTACTGTCTTGAGACCACTATCGACAGTGCCCCCCAACGCGTCACCTTGCTGGGGCCGGAGATAGTCCTGACACGCACCATCAACGGCACCGCGCCAGCATTGCTATGTAAGGCTGGGGGGCGCATCGAGGCGTTCTCGTCCATGGACGCCTTGATACAAGCCTGGGGAGAGCATCTGAGCACCCAATACGTGGCGCAGCAAATCGTGACCCGACGCTATGAACCCGAAGGCAACATCTTCGATCACCAGGCCGCGATGATTTTCAATCAGCAGCAGGAAAATCTCGGCGCATTACGCCTGCCAGTCAACCAGGGCTTCGATGCGTTGCAATCGCTCTACCACGAAATTACCGACCCCGGGCAATACCTGCTCGACGCACCGGATATCCAACCTGAGCTGCTGACCCTATTGCGTCCGCTGCTCCCGGACTGGCTGCGACAGGCCAGCGTCGACGATCAGTTTAGCTATCGTCGTTTAAGCCTGGCCCTGGCCAGTGCAAAACAGCGCGGGAACGGACGTACCTTTCTCAGCGACATCAAGGACCTCAAGACCTTTACAGTGGATGCGCTGCTGCAGGCGCTGCAACACGATGCCATACAGTTCAACACGCCGGCGCAGGTATCCGCCTTGCACCCCGACGACCTGGAACTGACGTTCGTGATTGCCGCCGGCTACCCCGGCACCGTCGGCATTATCCAACACAAGCAAATGAGTCTGACGGAGTTGGCCATCAACAACCTGGTGAGTGCGCCCAGCGGTCAATTGAGCATTGCCCATCGTCAGGGAGCGATACTGCCCTCCTGGCTGACCCCAGGCTATATCACCGGCTCCGCCGGTCTCATCGAGCGCGTGGACATCGGCACGTATTACCCCCAGATGCTCAACGAGCGTCTGCTGGAAAACATGTCCCAGGCACAAGAGCGTGAGGTGCTGTTCGCCGACCAACAGTCGGTGTATCTGCCTCTGTTGGCCCTGGAGTTGAGCCTCAAGCAGGCATTCGGTCTGACACGTGCCGGTGCGCACATGGTTGAAGCGTTGATGCACACAGACGTTGCCGACCAGCGCGGTATCGTCATTCGCCACCTGTCACTGTTGCGCGAGCCCGGCGCCCAGCCGGACATCGTGAGCAACATGTACATCATCGAAGGGCAGGACACCGCTGAGGGATCACACATCCTGTACCGTCCCTTATATTCAGACCCGCTCCAGGAGTTCACCAGCCGGGAGGCGTTGTTCCAGGCCATCGCGCAACCCGGTGCCCTGCAAACCAGCGTGCTGACATGGCTGCCCGACAGCGCCCGATCGATTTACGCCAACGGCGGTTTTCAAGAACCGCACATCGTACATTTTCATCCTGGCGATGAGTTCACCTACATCAGGCCTCCCTCACCAGCCCAACTGGCCACGGGCAGCGATCAAGATGAATTGCACCAATGCCTGGTGACAGGCCGTTTGATGCAGTACCTCTACAGCGAAAACGCCCGGGCCCTGGTGGTGCAGGCAGACAGTGATTCGGTGTCCAACAGCGAAAGCCGCTGGCAAGTATTCCTGGAGGGGGCCAGCCTGCTGTTCAGTAACCTCCTGCTGCCCTTGTTGCGCGGTCCGGCCATGGTCACGGGTTGGTTGTTCAGCCTGTATGCCAGCCTTGGCAGCGACATCAGTGCCTTAAGTGATAGCGATCCAAAATCCCATGAGCTGGCGGCTATCGATATGCTGCTCAACCTCGGCCTGTTGCTGTTGGAGGGCATACCCAGCGTGAACCGGGCGCGGCCGGTGGTAGCGACCGAATTCAAGGAGCACGCATTGGCGCCGCTACTGCCAAGACGCATAGCCGAACAGTGGCCGGTACCCAGCCCGCCGCGCATCCACCAAGCCGGCGTGTCGTTGCCTGGCGTGCTGCCGAAACCGGAAAATACCGTTCTGGATTTCAGCTTTTCCCAGACCCATGCGCTCACGGCCAGCCAACGCGTGCGCCTGACCGACTTCCGCGCCACGCCTCCGGCCACTGTGCCTGCGCCGATCTTGAACGGACCGCGCAAAGGTCTGTACCTGATCAATGACCTCTGGCACGCCCTGGTGGATTCACACTGGTTCCAGGTGACCCTGGAGCCCGACGGCGAGGTGGTGATCGTCGACTCCGCCGCACCGCAACGGCGTGGCCCGCATTTACGTACCGACACTCAGGGTGTCTGGTCCGTTGATATCCGGCTGCGTCTGCGCGGCGGCATGCCCCCCAAACGTATTGCCGCTGAACGCCAGCGGCGGGCGCAGCGGATCAGCCAATTGGAAGCCGAATACAACCAATTCATCAGTTTGCAAACAAACCGGCAAAGGGCAACCGACATTGCACAATCCGTCATGGAAAGCGCCGAGCGCGATAACCGCTTCAACGCCGCACAGCGAGCCGGCACTCGTCAGCGCTTCGACGGGGCGTTGCAACAGCAGACGACCGAGTATCGACAATTGCTGGAGAGCCTGAAGGAGCGTGATGAGCTGGGTATCCCGCTGGCAACCCGCACCGTCGTGTCCTTGATGGAAAACACCGTCAACAATGCGCGAAAACACGTCGTCATTGCCGAAAAAGATCGGTCGGCCCTTTACGATGCCAATAAGGACTTCACCGTCGCCGGTGCGCGGCTGAAACTTGCCGTCATCGGTGACCCTGTAGGTTATGAGCGGTTCATCAAGGACTCTCTGGAAATCAATGATCGTTCGATCCAATGGCTGGAATTGAGGGATCGCTATCTGGATGAACTGTTCAACCTGGGCGCCGCCGCCAGCGAGGTGCTTGCGCGGCTGACCCAGGACCGACCGAACGAAATCAGCGCTCTGGCAATCAAGGATCTGCAGATCCGCAGCCTCAAGCTGCTCGTGATCAAAGAATTTGGTCATCCGCTGTTCGACACCCTGGACAGTATTTTTACCCCCTTGCAGGAACAGGTGCGTACTCACAGTGAGCTCAACGCCCTGGAACTGACGACTGAGGATCGCGTCAAGGTCTTGGAGAGCCTGGTAGAACACTATGGCCGCAGTGTGGACGCCTTGAAGGGGATCGGCATTGTCAATGCCGACGAACTGGAAAACGAGTACTTCGCCCGACTCTCAATGCGGGTAGAAGAACTCTATCAGCAGGCCGTCCAGCAATTGGCCGGTGAAGTCAAACCGGTGGTACAGCCTCGCCGGCGCGCACCCAAGCGCAATTTGGCAACGGCAGGAAGACCGACAAAAAAGGTCATCAAGACACCGAAACGCGGCACCTTGATCGGTGAGGTGAAATCCATCGGCAGTCTGGAGACCGTGGAGGTACGCTCCGAGATCGGTGACCAACTGCTGGGCCTGTATTCGCAACGTGGCGATGAGTGGATAGCATTCACCGAGCCACTTGCTCCCAAACCACCCGCGGTGGCCCGTGGGCTGAGCGTGGTCAAGGGTGAGGCGCGTAAATTACTGGCCATGCTCGATACCCATCTACGCAGGGGAGACGACTACCGCAAGGTTTCCAGACACCCTCAAGATGTGCAGGAAGTACTGCATTTCGAGGCTGCACGCTACGACAAACTTGCCACGGAACTGGATCAGGCCATCCAGGCGCTTCCCGCAGAGGCCCGCGTGGCAACCGACCAAGCGCTCGCGGCCGAAATGCGCCAGGCCGCCGTTCGCCTGACGACCAAGGGTGATGAGTTGCGGATTCAGCTGTGCCTGGAGCTGGCGCCCACCCATGGCAATCTTGAGTACCTGATCAGCCAGAAACGCGTCGGTGTGGCACGGTACGGTGAGCGCATTCAATTGAGTGGCGAGCGTCGCGACTTTGTACAGGAATATGCCGTCACTGACCTGAAGGGCTACCCGTTGTGGTATGCGCACTTTCACTACGCCAGTGCTGACGCCCCCAAAGCCAGCTACACCGCCGCGCACCTGAAAACCAGGGAGCAACGCAAGCAAAGCTATTACTCGCTGTTGGCCAAGGCACAAAGTGCTCAGGCCGTGGTCGATGTGCACCGTGGCTTGATCGACAAGGGGCTGGCCGAGCGCTGGTTCCTGCCGTTGGCGCCGTGATACGAAGCCCTGTGAAACATCGTTCATTGTAGGAGCGAGCTTGCTCGCGAAGAACCTGAGAGCGCCGCGTTCATTCAGGATGAGCGCGTTATCGTTGACGATCTTCGCGAGCAAGAACTGGGCGTCCCCCTCGCTCCTACAGGTTGTTTGCCGTTTAGTGGGCAAACAGCGAGTTGCCTTTCTGCCCCGCCAGCTTCTCGGGCTTGATCAGGAAGCGTGCCAGTGCCGGCAGCAGCCACAGCGCACCGAACATGTTCCACAGCAGCATGAAAGTCAGCATCAGGCCCATGTCGGCCTGGAACTTGATGGCCGAGAAGATCCAGGTGCACACGCCGATGGCCAGGCACAAACCGGTAAACAGCACGGCTTTACCGGTGGACTTGAGGGTCTGGTAATAGGCTTCCTGCAACGGCAAGCCCGCACGCAGGAAGCTTTCCAGGCGGCTGTAGATGTAGATGCCGTAGTCCACGCCAATCCCCACGCCCAGCGCCACCACCGGCAAGGTCGCAACCTTGACGCCGATGCCCATGAACGCCATCAGCGCATTGCCCAGCACCGAGGTCAGCACCAGCGGCAGCACGATGCACAGGGTCGCCGCCCAGGAGCGGAAAGTGATCATGCACATGGTCGCCACGCACAGGTACACCAGGATCAGGATGGTCAGCTCCGACTCCTTGATCACCTCGTTGGTGGCCGCCTCGATCCCGGCGTTGCCGGCGGCGAGGATGAATTCCAGGCCGTCCTTATTGTTCTCCTTGGCGAAGTCCTGCACCGCATGCACGGCGCGGTCGAGGGTCTCGGCCTTGTGGTCGTTGAGGAACACCAGCACCGGCGCCAGGGAGCAATTATTGTTGTACAGGCCGTCGGCGCGGGCGATGGAGTTGTTCAGCACGTCCGGGTTGCGCGACAGGGTTTCCCATTTCAGGTTGCCCTCGTTCATGCCCTTGATCATCTGCTTGGACACAGTGACCAGCGAGATCGCCGACTGCACGCCCTCGGTGTTCTGCATTTTCCACATCAACTGGTCGATCGGCGCCATGGCTTCATAGCGCGAACAACCTTCGGCGCGGGTCTTGACCATCACCACCAGCACGTCGGAGCTGGTGGAGTAGTTGCTGATAATGAAATTGTTGTCCTTGTTGTAGCGCGAGTCGGGGCGCAGTTCCGGCGCGCCTTGGTCGAGGTCGCCGATCTTGAGGTTCTGGCTGTACCAGAGGCCGCCGCCGAAGGCGAGCACGGCCAGGGCGATGGAGATGGGGGCGATTTTCGGGTTGGCGAAGTTCGACAGCAGGCGCCAGAAAGGATGTTCGCGGTTCGCGTCCTTCTTGCTCCGGGCGATGGCCCGCGGGCTGATGCCGACATAGGAAATCGCCACCGGCAGCAGGATCAGGTTGGTGAACACGATCACCGCCACGCCGATGGACGCGCCGATCGCCAGTTCGCGGATCACGCCGATGTCGATGATCAGCAAGGTGATAAAGCCCACGGCATCGGCGAGGATCGCGATCATCCCCGGCAGGAACAGTTGCCGGAAGGTGCGCCGCGCGGCCGTCAGGGCGTTGTCTGCCTCACTCGACTGCAGGGCGATCCCGTTGATTTTCTGCACCCCGTGGGAGATGCCGATGGCGAAGATCAGGAACGGCACCAGCATCGAATACGGGTCCAGCCCGAAGCCGAAGAAGTGCATCAGGCCGAGCTGCCAGACCACCGCGACCAGCGTGGTGCTGAGCACCGCGACGGTGCTGCGCAGGCAGTTGGTAAACCACAGCAGCAGGATCAGGGTGATGACGAAGGCGATGCCGAAGAACAGCACCACCATCACCAGGCCATCGATCAGGTCACCGACTTTCTTGGCAAAGCCGACGATGTGGATCTTGACGTTGGGGTTCTGCGCTTCGAACTTGTCGCGGATCTTGTCTTCGAGTTCATGGGAGAACTTGCGGTAATCCAGGGCCAGCAACTTGCCCTGGTCCTGCGGGTCCGGGTAGGACTCCAGCAGTGGGATATCAACGATGCTCGACTTGAAGTCGTTGGCCACCAGCCGGCCGACCTGGCCGGACTTGAGCACGTTGTTGCGCAACTGGTCGAGGCTTTGCGGCGAGCCGTTGTAGCTCTGCGGGATCACTTCACCGCCGGCGAAGCCTTCTTCGGTCACTTCGGTCCAGCGCACGCTGGGGCTCCACAACGACTTGAGGCCCGAGCGGTCGACGCCGGAGATATAGAACACCTCGTCGTTGATCTGGCGCAGGGTCTCCATGTACTCCTTCGTGAAAATGTCGCCGTCTTTGGCTTCCACGGAGATGCGCACGGTGTTGCCCAGGTTCGCCAGGTCGTTGCGGTGCTCCATCATCTTCTCGATGAAGGGGTGCTTGAGGGGAATCATCTTTTCAAAGCTGGTAGACGGGCGAATCAAGGTCGCCTGCCAGAACAGGAAGATACTCACCAGCAGGCAGATGACGATCACTGCCGGGCGGTTATTGAAAATCAGGCGCTCAAGAAAGGTCGCTTTATCGTTGTGATGACTGCTCATATTTCCCGCCTTCTTCTTATTTTGGCTCTTTATTTAGGAGCGGTTCGGCGCCAGCAGCGGTAGCGACGCGAACGCCGCCCTGCCCGACCAGGACCAAGTTGCCGTTGCCGGCCGCAGTGACCGCCGAGAGTGAGATACGGTCCGGACGGTTGAACACGCTGAAGGTCTGGCCGTCGTCATGGCTGACCACCACGCTGCCGCCATTGCCGACGACGACGATGGCGCCACCCTCCAGCAAGGTCGCGCCGGACAAACCAAACTCCAGCGCTCCCCGCGCCGCGTTCAACTCGACGGGCTCCCAGGTGCTGCCGAAATCGGTGGAACGGTACAGGTTGCCGCGCAAACCATAGGCCAGCAGCGTTTGCGCTTGAGCGGTGCCGATCACGCCAAACAATGAGCCCTCATAGGGGCCTTCGAGTTTTTCCCAGGTCTGGCCGTCGTCGCTGGAGCGAAACATGCTGCCCTGCTCACCAACGATAAACAGGCCGGCGTCCTTGATGGAGGCGATGGCGTTGAGGTGGAACTGGTCTTCGTTGTCGAGGCGGTCGCTGACGTCTTCCCAGGTCTGGCCGCCGTCGGTGGTCTCGATCAGCGCACCGTAGGCGCCCACGGCCAGGCCGTGATTGGCGTCGTTGAACCACACATCGAGCAGCGGCGCTTCGCGCTTGAGGTCCTGGTATTGCTGGGTCCAGGTGGCGCCGCCGTCGCTGCTGGCGAGTATTTGCGCATCATGGCCGACCGCCCAGCCGTGGCTGGCATCGACGAAGAACACCGCCGTGAGCAACTGCCGGGTGGGGACTTTGGCTTGGGTCCAGGTGCTGCCCTGGTCATCGGAATAAAGGATGTGCCCGCGATCACCCACCGCCACCAGGCGCTGGCCGGCGTGGACCACGTCAATCATCAGGCCTTTGGCGGCCTTGGGGGATTCAATCGCAAACACCGCTGCGGCGGGGGTATCGCTGGCGGCGTGGACGACGCTGGGTAACGCAACGGCGCCAAACAGCGAGAGCGCTGTGGCCAGCAACGCAAGCTTGCGTGCGGCGCGTGGGCGGCAAACAACCCAACCCATGACAGGCTCACTCATAGACCTTTCTCCCATTTATTATTGTTAGGTCGTGTTGCTTTGCGCGGGGCTCTGAAACCTGCAATCTAGAGCGCCTGACGCAAGCACGGGCCATCCTATCGGGCTTTGGAATCGTCTGACAATCGGCGCTACGTTATCTTTTGTTAACTGGCGGCGTTTGGCCACATGGTGAATATAGCTGCATCAGCTCAAATGATGATGTTATGGGACGCAGAGCGTCTCTGGCGGCGTTACCACGCGGAGCGTGGGAACGATCAGACCGCCATGCGGGATAATGAATTTTTATTCCATCTATTGAATTTTGAGAATATTTATTCCATTAATACGCTTCCTGAAAACAATAATCCAAAGGACCACGGCGATGCGTGAACTCGGAATCGGCTTGATCGGCACAGGCTTCATGGGGCGCGCCCACGCGCTGGCGTTCAACAACGCTCGGGCGGTGTTCGAACTGCCCGTCACGCTTACACTGGCGGCCCTGGCCGATGCCGACGCCGAGCGCGCGCAGCGTTGCGCCAGCGCCTGGGGGTTTGCCCAGGCCCACGCCGACTGGCAGGCGCTGATCGACGATCCCAAGGTCGATGTCGTGGCCATCACGACCCCCAACCACCTCCACTACCCCATGGCCATGGCTGCGATTGCGGCCGGCAAGGCGGTGTATTGCGAGAAGCCGCTGGCCGTCAGCCTGGAACAGGCCGATGCCATGCGTCGAGCTGCCAGCGCGGCCGGTGTGGTGACGCGCGTGGGTTACAACTACCAGCACAACCCGATGATCGTGCTGGCGCGACAGATGATTGCCAGCGGCGAGCTTGGCGAGATCATCAGTTTCCAGGGCGAATTCAGCGAAGACTTCATGGCCGACCCGGCCTCGCCATGGTCGTGGCGCTGCGAGGTAGGACACGCTGGCGGCGCGCTGGCGGACCTGGGCAGCCATTTACTGTCGATGGCCCATTACCTGGTGGGCGATGTGGCCAGCGTGTGCGCCGATACCCACACCGTCCACGCTCAACGACCGGCCCTCAAAGGCAGCCATGAACTCAAGAGCATCGCCGTGGATGACCAGGTGCATGCCCTGCTGCGTTTTGCCAACGGCGCGCGCGGCACGGTGAGCAGCAGTTGGCTCAAGCATGGCTATAAGAATCACCTGAGCTTCGAAATCAGCGGGACCCTGGGCACGCTGGCGTTCGATCAGGAGCGCTTGAACGAGCTGCGCCTGTGCCGAGCCGGCCAGGATGGCTTCCAGCGCTTGCTCGCCGGCCCGGCCCTGCCCGGCTATGCCGCGTTCAGCCCGGCGGCGGGCCACCAGTTGGGGTACAACGAGTTGAAGACGCTGGAGGTTCACGAACTGATCATGGCGCTGGCGGGGCAAGGTGCGGATGGCACTGATTTTGAAGCGGCGTGGGCGGTGGAGCGGCTGGCGACGGCGATTCGTGTGGCGGCGCTTGAAGAGCGCTGGGTCGAAGTGAACTCAATCTAAATGTGGGAGGGGGCTTGCTCCCGATGGCGGTGGTTCAGCCAATACATGAGTCGGCTGATACACCGCTATCGGGAGCAAGCCCCCTCCCACATTTGATCGCAGTCGCCTTCAATATCAGCGCAAGGCTCGGCGCAGTACTTTGCCCACCGTGGTTTTGGGCAGTTCGGTGGTGCGGAACTCCACATAACGCGGCACCTTGTAGCCGGTCAGATATTCCCGGCAATGGGCGAGGATTTGCTCCTGGGTCAGGCTCGGGTCCTTGCGCACCACGATGATCTTGACCTTCTCGCCGGTCACGCCATCTTCCACACCGATCGCCGCCACTTCCGCCACCCCTGGATGCATCGCCACCACGTCCTCGATTTCGTTCGGGTACACGTTGAAACCCGAGACCAGGATCATGTCCTTCTTGCGATCCACCAGGCGGATGTAGCCGCGCTCATCCATCACGCCGATATCACCGGTCGACAACCAGCCCTCGGCGTCCAGCACTTCGGCGGTTTCCTTCGGGCGCTTCCAGTAGCCCTGCATCACTTGCGGCCCGCGCACTTGCAGTTCGCCTTGCTCGCCGATTTCGGCCATTTCGCCGTCTTCACGAACGAAGCGCACCCAGGTCGACGGCAAGGGCACGCCGATGCTGCCGGTGAATTCCATCTCGCGCATGCGGTTGATGTCGATGGGGCTGATGCTCACCACCGGCGAACACTCAGTCAGCCCGTAGCCCTCGATGATCGGCAAGCCGGTGACTTCCTTCCAGCGCTTGGCCACCGCTGTGTGCGTGGCCATGCCCCCGGCGATCACCATGCGCAGGTCGGAAAAGTCCCGCGCGCAGAACTCCTTGTTCTCCAACAAACCGTTAAACAGCGTGTTGACCCCGGCGATCCCGTTGAAGCGTTCCTTGCGCAGGATCATCTGCACCCGCTTCACGTCCCGTGGGTTGGCGATCAGGATATTGCGCCCGCCCAGGCACATGAACATCAGGCAGTTCACCGTCAAAGAAAAGATGTGGTACAGCGGCAGCAAGGTGACGTTGGTCTCCTGCTTGTCCTGGTCCAGTTGATCACCGACCCAGGCCTTGGCTTGCAACAGGTTGGCAATAATATTGCGATGGCTGAGCATCACGCCTTTGGCATCGCCGGTGGTGCCGCCGGTGTATTGCAGGAAGGCCAGCTCATCGCGACTTATGCTGACGGGCAAAAAATTGAGCGCCCGCCCCTGTTTCAGCACCTGGTTGAAACGCACCGAGCCAGGCAGCGTGAAGGCCGGCACCTGCTTCTGCACGCTGCGCAGGATGAAGTTCATCGCCGCGCCCTTGAAGGTGCCGAGCAGGTCGCCGATGGCCGCCACCACCACGCGCTTGACACTGCTACCGGCGATGACCTTTTCCAGAGTGTGGGCGAAGTTTTCGAAGATCACCACGGTCTCGGCGCTACTGTCCTTGAGCAGGTGCTTGAGTTCATGGGCGGTGTACAACGGATTGACGTTGACCACCACCGCGCCGGCCAGGATCGTGCCCAGCAGGCAGATCGGGTACTGCAGACAATTGGGCATCATCAACGCGACGCGGTCGCCCTTCTTCACCCCCTGGCCCTGCAGCCAGGCGGCAAATGCGCTGCCCTGGATGTGCCAGTCGGCGTAAGTCATGGGCGTGCCGATGCTGACATACGCCACCCGCTCGCGGAATTTTTCCAGGTGTTCCACGAACACTTCGCGCAACGAGGGGTAAGCCTCGATAGCGGCGTCGATGTCCGCCGGCACGCCGGGCAGGTAGGCGTTCAACCAGATGCGTTCGGTGTGTTCCAGGCTGATGGCGTTCATGGCTGTGTCCTTATTGTTGTTGTGGATAGGGCTACTTTTCGACGATGGCGGTAATACCCAGCCCGCCCGCCGCACAGATCGAGATCAAACCGCGACCGCCGCCGCGCTCATGGATGGCCTTGGCCAACGCCGCCAGTTGCCGGCCACCGGTGGCGGCAAACGGATGGCCGCAGCCCAGCGAACCGCCGTTGACATTCATTTTTGCGCGGTCGATGGCGCCCAGCGGTGCGTCCAGGCCCAGCCGCTCGCGGCAGTAGTCGGGGTCTTCCCAGGCCTTGAGCGTGCACAGCACCTGGGCGGCGAATGCTTCGTGGATTTCGAAGAAATCAAAATCGGCAAAGCCCAGGCCTTCGCGCTTGAGCATGCGCGGTACGGCGTAGGCCGGGGCCATCAACAGGCCTTCGGTGCCGTCGACGAAATTCACCGCCGCCGTTTCGCCGGTGCGCAGGTAGGCCAGCACCGGCCAGCCATTGGCAGCGGCCCACGCTTCGCTGGCCAGCAACACCACCGAAGCGCCGTCGGTCAGGGGCGTTGAGTTGCCGGCGGTGAGCGTGCCGTCCTGGCGGTCGAAGGCCGGCGCCAGGCTGGCGAGTTTTTCCAGGCTGATGTCGGCGCGCAGGTTGTTGTCCCGTGCGAGGCCCCGATGGGGGCTGATCAGATCGTCGAAGAAACCGCGCTTATAGGCCGCGTCGAGGCGTTGGTGACTGGCGAGGGTCAACTCATCCTGGGCCAGGCGCTTGATCTGCCAGCGCCTGGCCATTTCTTCGCAGTGCTCGCCCATCGACAAGCCGGTGCGCGGCTCGCCATTGCGCGGCAGCAGCGGCTTGAACAGCATCGAGGGGCGCACCTTCAACAAGGCCTTCAGTTTGTCGCCCATGCCCTTGGCCCGATTGGCCGCAAGCAAGGTGTGGCGCAGGGATTCGTTGATGCCAATGGGCGCGTCGGAGGTGGTGTCCGCGCCTCCCGCGATACCCACTTCGATCTGGCCAAGCGCGATTTTATTGGCCACCAGCAACGCGGCTTCCAGGCCCGTGCCGCAGGCCTGCTGCACATCGTAGGCCGGAGTCTGCGCGCACAGCGTGGTCGACAGCAGTGACTCGCGCGCCAGGTTGAAATCGCGCGAATGCTTGATCACCGCACCGGCGACGAATTCGCCCAGGCGCTGACCGTGCAGGTTGTAGCGATCCACCAGGCCTTGCAGGGCGGCCACCAGCAAGTCTTGGTTACTGTCATGGGCATACACAGTGTTGGAACGGGCAAACGGCAGGCGGTTACCGCCGATGATCGCCACGCGTCGGGTCGGTGGCGGATTGAAGCTGTAGTCACTCATGTAAGGCTCTCATTCCAGGCGTTTGATCCCACAGCAACAACCCGCGCATATGCGGTTTGTCGCCGGCCACATTGCGCACTTCGAATTCACGGAGCGGGCCGGTCACGGGGCGGCCCCACAGGGCGACCTGGCCGGGCAGGAAGATTGGCAATTTGAAATCGCAGTGGGCCTCGGCGTGGTCCAGGCCACCCGGTGGCTGCTGTGCCGCCAGCGCACGGCCCAGGGTCCACATGCCGTGAGCGATGGCGCGGCGAAAGCCGAAAAGTTTCGCGCCCATCACCGAGGTATGGATCGGGTTGAAGTCCCCCGAGACCTTGGCAAAACGGCGCCCCAGATCGGCGGGCAATACCCAGCGCTGGGTGCGTAGCAAGCCCTCGTCCTGTAACGGCAGTGCGTCCACCCACCGCTCCCCGACGGGATTTTTCACATTCCGGCGCAGGTACAGGCTGTCGCTTTCCCATACCAGGGCGCCCGCGCCGTAGGCACGGGTCGCGATGCTCAACGCCTGCCCCTTTGGATGGGCAACCCAGCGTTCGCAAAACACTTCCAGGCGCAGCGCCTGGCCTTCATGCAAACGTTGGCGCTGGCGAATACGATTGGCCAAATGCACCATGCCGCTGGCCGGGTACGGGAAGCTGGGTCGGGTCAGCAGCATCAGGTGCAAAGGGAACGCCAGCACGTGGGGATAGGACAGCGGCACACCCTGCTCGCGACGAAAGCCACAGGTACGCGCATACGCCGCAATGGCGGGGCTCGACAGCTCCACCGCCGTGCGTACCAGACGCTCCCTGGGCAATGGCGGCGCGGACCCAGGCTCGGGCTTGCGCAAGCCACGCACAGCGTCGAACACCAGTTGGATGCGCGAGGGTGGCGGGTCGATGATCTGGGTCACATAGTCCATGGTTCAGGCTCCCAGCAGGCTTTGGCCGCACACCCGCACCACCTGGCCGTTGACCCCACCGGACGCCGGATGCGCCAGCCAGGCGATGGTCTCGGCCACATCGACCGGTTGGCCGCCTTGCAGCAACGAATTCATGCGCCGCCCAGCCTCGCGGATCAACAGCGGGACTTTCGCGGTCATCTGCGTCTCGATAAACCCTGGCGCCACCGCATTCACCGTCACCTGCTGTGCCGCCGCACGCGGGGCCAGCCCCTGCACCAGGCCGATCACCCCGGCCTTGGACGTGGCGTAGTTGCTCTGCCCGAGGTTGCCGGCGATACCGGAAATCGACGAGACGCACACAATCCGCCCGCCGGGGTTCAGGCCGTGGTTGTCCAGCAGCGCCTGGCTGAGCTGCAACGGCGCCTCCAGGTTGACCGCCAGCACACTGCGCCAGGCGGTCTCGGTCATCTTGGCGATGGTCTTGTCGCGGGTGATTCCGGCATTGTGGACCACCACATCGAAGGCGCCATACTGGCTGACATGCGCCTGCAATAACGCGGCGGCATCCGGCGCGGTGATGTCCAGGGGCAATGCCGAACCGTCCACACTGTCGGCGGCCTGCTGCAGCGCCGACTGGGCCTGGGGCACGTCGACGCACACCACATGGGCACCGTCGCGCGCCAACACCTGGGCGATGGCCAGGCCGATGCCGCGGGAGGCGCCGGTCACCAGGGCGCGACGGCCGGCGAACGGTTTGTCCCAGTGAAGGGTGATGTGACTGTCCACAGGCTTCTGGAGGCGTATCACTTGCCCCGACACATAAGCCGAACGGCGCGACAGGAAAAAACGCAGGCTGCTGTCCAACGCGTCTTCGGCGCCCGGCGCCACGTAGATCAATTGCACGGTGATCGCCCGGCGCAGCTCCTTGGCCAGCGAGCGCACCAGCCCCTCGAGCGCGCGCTGGGCGACGGCCTGGGGCAAGTCCTGGCAATGTTCCGGTGCGGTGCCGAGTACCACCACGCGCGCGTGTTGGCTCAGGCGTCTGGCGTTGGCGTGAAAAAATGTATAGAGCTCATCCAAGTGCTGCACGTCGGCCACGTGCGTGGCATCGAACACCGCGCCCTGCACCTTCACCGTCGACGGCGCCTTGACGGTCGCCGCGGTGGCGGCGACGGTGTCGGTGTTGCTGAAGAGGCGATGTACGTGCTCGGTCAGGCGCCCTGCCCCGGCGACGATGACCGGGTTGGCCAACCCGTGCTGGCCGCTGCGATGGCGTTGCAGGGGCAAGGGTTGCGGCAAGCCAACGGCCTGGGCCAGGCGGCGCCCCCAGGGGGAATTGACGAAAGAAAGGTAGCGGTCACTCATAACACAAATCCTGCTTTGTAAATCCGATCAAATGTGGGAGGGGGCTTGCCCCCGATAGCTGAGTGTCAGTCAGTGAATCTGCATCTGAGCCACCGCTATCGGGAGCAAGCCCCCTCCCACATTGGGACCGCGTTTGGATTAATTGACCGAAGCGTTCTCGCTTTGGCTGGCGCGACGTTTGGCGGCGGGCTCCAACGCCTGCTTGCGCTGCTGCAGGGCCTCGAGCAAACCGAAGTCCTGCGGGAAATCGTCGACCTGGATGCCGTGGTCGGCGTATTCCACATAGCGTGCGAGCAAAGCGTCTTCGTCGTCGCTGATCAGATCCAACGCCCGTGCCTTGACGCGCCAGCCGGTAAAGGCCGTGGCCGAGATCGGCATCGGCGCGAGCAGGCCTTGCTTGATGACGGGCTTGAGTCGTGCCTCGATCAGTTCCACCTGGGGCAACAGGCGGAACCCCAGTTCGCCATAGGCCAGCTTGTCGATTTCCGGGCGCGGGATGTAGGAGTTGGCGAGCAAACGGTCGCGGGTTTCGCCGGGGGTCTGTACGACCTCGGCGACTTGGGCCAACAGGCGATCCGACGGTTTGCGCAAAGGAATGCCAAACGGGAAACTCAAGGCCCGCAGCACCGCCGCAGCGGCTTTGGACGGGTAATTGTCGAGCACTTCGGCCAGCGCTTCATGGGCGCGCAGCAATGCGTCCTGGGCCGCCCAATGCACCAGCGGCAAGTCGGCCTGGGGCCGGCCGTCGTCCTCAAAGCGCTTGAGCACGCAAGACAGGATGTACAACTGCGACAGCATATCGCCCAGGCGCCCGGTGATACTTTCCTTGCGCTTGAGGGCGCCCCCCAGCACCCCCATGGAAACGTCCGAGACCAATGCCAGCACCACCGACAGACGATTGGCCTGGCGGTAGTAGGAAGCCAGCGCCGGGTCAGTCTTGGCCGGCGCAGAAATCAGCCGGCCAGCGGTCAGCGCATGTACCGTGGCACGCACGGTGTTGGCCAGTACAAAACTCACATGGCCGAACATCGCGCTGTCGAACGCCTGCAGGGCCTTGCGCTGGTCCGGGTTGCGCGCCGCTTCCATTTCGCGCAGCACATAGGGATGGCAGCGGATCAGGCCCTGGCCGTAGATGATCAGGCAGCGGGTCATGATGTTCGCGCCTTCCACGGTGATGGCGATGGGGCTTTGCTGATAGGCGCGCGCCAGGAAATTATTGGGCCCCATGCAGATGCCCTTGCCGGCGACGATGTCCATGCCATCGTTGACGATCATTCGCGCGCGCTCGGTGACGTGGTATTTGGCGATGGCCGAGATGACCGAAGGTTTCTCGCCGGCATCCAGGGACGCCACCGACACCTTGCGCACCGCATCACAGGCATACAAGTGCCCGGCCATGCGGGCCAACGGTGCCTGCACCCCTTCGAACTTGCCGATGGGCAGGCCGAACTGCTTACGCATCGCAGCGTAGGCGGTGGTGCCACGGACCGCCACTTTGCCCAGGCCGACGTTGGCCGACGGCAGTGAAATCGCCCTGCCCGCCGCCAGGCATTCCATCAGCATGCGCCAGCCGTTGCCGACTTGTTCGCGACCGCCGATCACCCATTCCAGCGGAATGAACACATCCTTGCCGGTGGTCGGACCGTTCTGGAATACCGCATTCAGCGGCCAGTGGCGACGGCCGCTGTTCACGCCTGGATGGGAGGTGGGAATCAGCGCGCAGGTGATGCCCAAGGCACCTGCGGCACCGAGCAAACCGTCCGGGTCCTCGGCACGGAACGCCAGGCCCAGCACCGTGGCAATCGGGCCGAGGGTGATGTAACGCTTGTCCCAGGTCACGCTGAACCCCAGCACCTCCTCGCCTTCGTGCATGCCCTTGCACACAATCCCCACGTCGGGAATGGCCCCGGCATCGGAGCCGGCATATGGGCTGGTCAGCGCAAAGCACGGAATATCCTCACCCCGCGCCAGACGCGGCAGGTAATAGTTGCGCTGGGCGTCGGTGCCGTAATGCAGCAGCAGTTCGGCGGGCCCCAGGGAGTTGGGCACCATCACCGAAATGGCCGCGGCCGAACAGCGGGTCGACAGCTTCATCACCACTTGTGAGTGCGCATAGTGGGAGAAGCCTTTGCCGCCGTACTGCTTGGGAATGATCATGCCGAGAAAGCCGGCATCCTTGGTGTACTGCCAGCCCTCGGGGGACATGTCTTGCCACACCTGAGTGGTTTCCCAATCGTTGGCGATGTCGCACAGGGTTTCGACTTCGTTGTCGAGGAACGCCTGCTCTTCGGCACTCAGGCTGGCCGGCGCGGCTTGCAGCAGGCGCTGCCAGTTGGGTTTGCCGCTGAACAGCTCGGCGTCCCACCACACGGTGCCGGATTCGATGGCCGCACGTTCGGTGTCGGACATCGCCGGCATGACCGTACGAAACAGCCCCAGGGCCTTGCGGGTCAACAGCACGCGGCGCAGGGGTTTGATCGCCAACAACAAGGCCGGCAACACCACCAGCACCGCCGTGACGGTAGCGCCGAATGCGGCCACTGCGTTGAACAGATAGCCAGCCGCCAGCCATACCAGGCCGGCGCCCAGCCACAGGGTGGCAGCGGCTTGTCGATACGCCAGGGCAATCGCCGTAACGAAACCCACCAATAACCAGATAACCATGGGATACCTCTACTTGATTCAGGGCGTGGCACCCGTGCGGACCGCTCGGATTGAGCGGGGCGTAGAGCCACACTACAAACTCGGGAAAATAAATTCAAATTTTGTTTTGAAATTTTTATTTAATGGTCTGGCGAAAATATTCAGGGCTGAACGAGGCAGCCTAATTGCATCAGTCATGTGGCTCCGATTAGGTTCTGCGGATTGTTCTGTAAGCGTGTCAGTGTGCGCCGGGTCTCAAGATGCGCTGAATACCCGGCTTCAACACGGTCAGGTACGTGACTAGAACTTATAGGTCGCCGACAAGCTCACGACGTCACCTGACGACTCAGCCTTCCCGTCCAGTTGAGCAGCGCCGAGGCGATCGACGTTCTTGGTTTTCAGGTTGACCTTTTCGACGAACTGGTGCGAGTACGCGGCATCCACTGACAGGCCTGGCACTGCCTTGATGTCGTACCCGGCACCAAACGCCAGGAAATAACGATCGCCATCAGGGATCCGCGGATCGCGGGTGGAGTTACGGGTAGGCGTCTGGTCATACGCCACACCTGCACGCAGGGTGAGCTCGTCGGTGGCTTTGTAATCGCCGCCGATTGAGGTCATCCACGCGTTTTTGTAGTTGTAGGGAATGGCAACAATGGTCGAGCCCTGCGACTTGAGTGTGAGGTCCTGAAATGAGGACCACTCAGTCCACTGCGCACTCACACCGAGCGTCCAGCGGTCATTGAACTGATGGACCCAGTCAATCGCAGCAGTCGCCGGGATATCCAATTGAGTACTGGCATGCGCGCCATCCGGGAACAGATTGAGGCCAGGATAGGCCATTTCAACCAGCGTCTCTCCGTTCGGACCAATCGGGTTGGTCATTGCGTTACGGCCGATGGCGTCTGTATAAACATCGTACTTGCCGGTCATCTTGTTTTTGATCTTGGCGTGGTAATTCAAGCCCAGCGTGTCTTGCTGCGTCGGTTTCCACACCACCCCACCAAACCAGCCCACCGAGATGTTGTCGACTTTCACGCGTATCAGGGAATGCCCGACACCGGTCGGAAAGCCAGTGCCGCCAAGCCCGGGAGAAACATCTGCGGCAGCCAACAGATCAATGTTCTGGCTGACGTTGCCCTGGCTGCGCTGAACGATGGCACCACCACCGACCGAAAATTCATCATTGACCTTGAACGACAGGGAGCCTGTCAGGCCGATGGTCTCGATTTTGGTGTCGACCGCGAAATCCCGCAGCTTTGAGTTTTCGTTCCACGTACTTTTCATACCTTGGGGTACGACCTGGCTCAGGCCAAAAGCGAAGCGGTCGCCGATGGGCATGACCATAAAACCAGTGGGCAGCCATGCGGTGAAACCGCCCTGGCCGCCATTATTGGTATTGAGGGTCGGATCGCCCAGGTTGCCTTGGTCATCCAGCACTGGCGTGTTGGTCACCGGGTTGCCGTTATGGTCATACGCCTGGCCGGAATATTTGATCTTGATCCGGGCGTAATCGACGGTCTGCTGCACGATGGTTGAATCGATGAACGCCATGGCCGCTGGGTTGTTGTACGCCGCACTCGGGTCATTCTTGAACAGAGAACCGCCACCAAATGCGCGGCCCCAACCGGGGGCGCCATAAGTGGGCGTGGAAAACCCGCCCGCCTGCACATGCCCCGTAGTGATCAGGCCTCCCAGCAGGGCCAGTCCCAGTAACGTGTAAGCGTGTTGTTTCTTATTATTCATGCGGTACTCCCTATTATTATGTGCGCCCGGCCCCTGCCGGTGGGTCGTGTAGCCATGGAGCGTTGTTCAAAAGCGCCTGTACTGGAACGGTGTATGACAATCAGGGATGGGTGATAAGCGAAGGCGATTTACCGTTGACCGGCGCCTCGCGGGGGGCGCCGGCATTTCAACGGGTGATCAGCCCTTTACGGAGTCACGCGCTTACGGGTTTACCGTGAGCGTCGGGGCCACAACGTTCAGCGAAACCACAGTGCAGTTTCCGCTCAGCGACTGATTGGCGGCCGAAAGGGTTTTGGTCCCTGCAGCCCAGTTGACTGCGATAGGGGTTGGTCCGCAGTTGGTGGCTGGGATCGAGCTGATCTTGTAGCCGACATTGGTCACGGTACCGGTGGTGCCCGTCGAGGCAGTCAATACCCAAGGCAGGTTAGTCAGCGTTGGCAAAGCGCACAGACCGCCGCCGGTCAGCGTTGCGCCGTTGATCGAGGCCACGCCACCGCTAACATTGCCGGTAAAAGTGATACCGCATGTCACTGCCGCGCCAAAAGACGAAGGCGACTTCACCACGATGGTGCCTGCGTTAGTCGAGAACGGACCGTCCGGAGAGACGGAAGCCGCACTGGCCATCGACGCGGCGCCAAAGCACATTGCAAACGAAGTTGCACAAACGAGGGTTTTCAAGCTTTTCATTATTTTGCCTCACATGTAATGGCGAGTTATTCGCCTGGGGTAATGACCATGAACACGAAGCCACCTGTAAAACTGCAGAGCTTCATATTCCAGCCAAATTCAGTTAAGTCCGACAACCTTATTCAACTACTTTGAAATCAGGCGGCATCTTGATTGACACCGCTTTAATGGTGCAATCATCACCAATAGGTACATTGACAGCCTCCAACTTGCCGGTGGCGTTATCCCACGTACCGACTGCGGTAGAAGGACCGCACTTGCCGCCCAGACCGAATGCATGCACGTCGACGCTGATCTTCGACATCGAGCCGCTTTTTGTATCCTTTGCAATCAAGACCCATGGCAAATTAATAGCTTCGACCCGGCTGCACTTGAGCCCGCCATCGAACGCCACTTTGTCGATATTGACGGATGTCCCATCGGCCGTCACTTTGCCGGCCACCTTGATGGTGCAGTCGGCACTGATCAACGCGCCTTTGGAGAAGCTGATTGGGCCCTGGGCTGTAAACGCGCTACCGGCAGGTTCGATACGGGCAGCCTGTGCGTGATGCCACGCGATCATGCCCAGCGCGGCCAGTACGACTTTAACGGTGAACTTTATAGTGACCTGAGTTACTTGCATGTTTACGCCCTTCTCTTGAAATTATTTTCGTTCGGGTAAACAACCATCTTGTAACTAAGCTAACAAACAATCGACGTAGAAATCCTTATCGAAATACACTCGAAAAACGCGTTTTTATTTCAAATTAAAACGGCTTGGCTTCGCCGCTGTACTTCTCCAGATACTTCAAGCGCTGTGAAGGCTGGAGATTAGCCAAGTTGATATCACCGGCATAATGATTCAATACACGATGATCCATCCGGCGCCGCCACAAGTACGGTACATAGGCCCAGACAATCATACTCGCGTAACCATAGGGAAGTTGCGGCGACTCATCAAAGTGGCGCAACGACTGATAACTCCGCGTGGGGTTGGCATGATGATCGGAATGCCGTTGTAATTGAAACAGGAAGATATTGGTGACTATTCGATTACTGTTCCAGGAGTGTCGCGGCGAACAGCGCTCATAACGACCATTGGGCAATTTCTGGCGCTTGAGGCCGTAATGCTCGACGTAATTCACCACTTCCAGCAACGAGAAACCGTAGACGCCCTGAATGATCAGGAACGGGATCACTGCCGCGCCCAGCCAGGCAATCATCGCCCCCCAGAGCAGCACGCTGTACATCCAGGCGCTGAGCACCGCGTTCTTCCAGTGCCAGGCCGGCAGGCCAAGTTTGCGCAGGCGTTCGCGCTCCAGGTTCCAGGCCGAGCGAGCGCTGAACCATACCGAGCGCGGCAGGAAGGCCCAGAAGCTTTCACCCAGCCGCGAACTGGCCGGATCTTCCGGTGTGGCGACGCGTACGTGGTGGCCACGATTGTGTTCGGTGTAGAAGTGCCCGTAGAACGTCGGCGCCAGCGTGACCTTGGCCAGGAACACTTCCAATGGCTTGGGTTTGTGCCCCAACTCATGAGCGGTGTTGATCGCGATACCGGTAGCGGCCCCGGTGGACATCGCCATGCCCAGATAAGTGAAGCCACTGACGGGGCCGTGCAACTCGGTGCGGGCGCTAATGAACGCTGCGGCATGTGCCAGCCCGCTCGACGGATCGGGCGTCGTGGTGGCCCGCAGCAGCCCGCCGCCGATAATCCAGTCAATGCCGCCGGCGGCGAGCCAACCGGTGATCACGACCGAGGCGATCACAAACAGCACGCCGGTATAGACGATCCAACGGTAGTAGCGCTGGGACTCGAGATGGCTGACGGCAGATTCCGGCGGGTTGCTGAGGTCTTCACCCAACAGGCCGTCGATCAATGGGATCAAGCCGAAGATGACCAGCACACCGATCCACCACAGTTGCTGAATACCGGTGCCGATAGCCAGGGCCCCCGAGAGCAGTGGAGTCGCCAGGGGCATGATGCCGAGCCACCACAGGTAACGCTTGCCGTCGGCCCAGACGCCTGGCATCGCCAGGGACGGGTTCATGCCCACCTCCGAGCGCAGGCGGAGGCAGCAAACAGGAGGGCGGAGCGCTGGCCGCTCCAAGACATCAACCATGCGATAAAAGGCGTTTTTTTCATTATTTTATTCGCTCTTAGGCATTTCAAAAAATATTTCAAATTAGAAATTGAAATAATTTTTTAAATAAATAGCGCGGAATCGTTAGGTCGTCAACCAGTTTATCCGGGCCTTTTTGTGTGACCGGGCAGTCTCTTTTTCAGAGCGCCGGCCAAGTGTCTAGGGCGGGCGTCGACGCGCTGGAACCGCAGATCGCATGACATGGTTATTTGCCCGCCAAGGCAAACGAGGGCTGCAATACGGCGGCGCTTCGTGCAAGCCCAGCCCGTTTGGCGGTCTGCTCGACCAACGCCACCACTCGCTCTGTGGCGGTAATCGGCAACATGTGCCCTCGGTCTTCCACCACCTGCAGCTTCAGCCCGGGCACCTTGCTGGCCAGGCCCTGACCGTGTTTCTGGAAGTCGAGCACGTTGTCCCGGGCGCCGTAGATGAGGCCGATTGGCAACGTCAATTGCGGGTAGCGCTTGACCATGTCCGGCAAGTGATCGTTGACTCGGTTGATCTCAGTGGACGCCGCGTAGAAGTTCTCGGGACGCATCCCCAGCAAACCGCCGCCGCGCGTAGCGAAGTCTGGCGGGGCGGCATCGGGGGCGAATACGCCCTTGACCACCGCGCCCTTGGTCAACAGGCCAATGGGCAGGGTCAAGGTGCGCGACACCCAGCGTCGCAGCCAGGCGGGGCGCACCGCCAAGGACAGGAACACCAATGGCAGCATGCGCTGGGGATGGGTCAAGGGCGCCACCAGGATCAAGCCGGATACCGCATGCGGATGGTCAAGGGCCAATGCCAGGGCGACCGCACCGCCCAGGGAATGCCCAAGCACCAGCGGCTGATCCAGCTCGAGGGTTTTGATAAAAGCGGCCATTTGGCGCGCCTGGGCCGGCAGGTCTGCCGCCGTGTGGTTGTGCCGACTGGAGTAGCCCGACCCTGGGCGATCGACGCTGATGACGCGGAACTGCCCACGTAACTGACCGGATAACGCGTAAGTCAGGTTGCGACTGCTGCCCATCAGCCCGTGGATCATCACCAGCGCTGGGCCTTGGCCTTCGTCTACATAATGAAAGCGCTCGCCATCCACCTCGACGACGCGCCCGTTGATCGGAACGGCGGTTTCAATACGCCGTGTCATCCAGGCGCTGAAAGCCCACAACACAGCGCTCGCGCCTATCACTACACCTGCAGCGACAACCCACTCGACAGCCATAGCTCGGTCCTCTGCTTCCCTGCTGCTGGCGACCTGATCGGGATTGATCAAGGCCTCAACCTTCGTCCACACCTTGGACCCAGCCTCCATGCGCGTCTGTCGGACAAGTCGCATAGATCGAACAAGGTCCTAGCGTAGGCGAAATTTTCAGGTAGATTATTTAAAATCTTTTTTAAAATAATTAATTCAATTTTCCTTTGCAATGGTGTTCTATCTAAAACACAAAAGAAAAACAGGAGCACATCCGATGCCCACCAAGGACCGCTTATGAATGCCCACAGCGACGCAATCGACATCGCCATCATCGGCTCGGGCTTCGCCGGCCTGTGCATGGCGATCAAACTCAAGCAAGCCGGGCTCAGCGATTTCTTCGTCGCTGAGCAGGCCGACACACTCGGCGGTACGTGGCGTGACAACCACTACCCTGGCTGTGCCTGTGACGTGCAGTCCCATGTCTACTCCTTTTCCTTTGCGCCCAACCCCGACTGGACGCGCCAATTTGCCCCGCAAGCGGAGATTCGCGCTTACCTGGAGCAATGCGCGCGGCGTTTCGGGCTGGCGCCGTACCTGCGTTTCGGCATGGGCCTTCAACGGGCGGTGTTCGATGATCAGCAGCAACGCTGGCAACTGACGTTCAGCGATGGCCGCCAAGTCAGTGCGCGAGTGCTGGTGTCGGGCATGGGTGGCCTGTCGCGTCCTACATTGCCGGATATTCCTGGGCTCGACAGTTTCAAAGGCAAGCGTTTCCACTCGCAGCAGTGGGACCATGACTACAGTTTGAAGGGCAAGCGCGTGGCAGTGATCGGCACCGGCGCCAGTGCTATTCAGTTCGTGCCGCAGATTGCGCCGCAAGTGGCGCATCTGGACCTGTTCCAGCGCACGCCGCCCTGGATCATGCCCAAACCCGACCGGCCGATCTCACATGTCGAACGCTGGCTGTTCAAGCATCTGCCAGTGACCCAAAGGCTGGTGCGTAGCGCCTTTTATTGGGCATTGGAAGGCCGTGTGGTGGGCTTTGCCCTGCACCCGCGCTTGATGAAGATGGTGCAGAAAATCGCCCTGCGTCATTTGCGCAAACAAGTGGCCCGCCCTTCCCTGCGCAAGATTCTGACGCCGGACTACACCATCGGCTGCAAGCGTGTGCTGATCTCCAACGACTACTACCCGGCGTTGTCACGCAGTAATGTCGAGGTGGTGAGCGACCAGGTGCTGCGGGTCGAAGCCGATGGCGTGATCACCGCTGACGGCATCAAGCACCCCGCCGATTGCCTGATCTTCGGCACCGGGTTCCAGGCTGCCGATCCCCTGCCCCGTGGCTGCATCATCGGACGCAACGGCGTCGACCTGATGGACACCTGGCACGACGGCGCCCATGCCTATAAAGGCACCACGGTGCCGGGCTATCCCAACCTGTTCCTGATCGTCGGGCCCAACACCGGCTTGGGGCACAACTCGATGATTCTGATGATCGAAGCCCAGGTCGCTTACATCCTTGATGCGTTGCAACAGATGCAGCGCCAACGCATCGCCATGGTGGAGGTCAAACCCGCCGTGGAGCAGGCCTACAACGAGCAATTGCAAGGCAAGCTCAAGCGCACCATCTGGAATACCGGCGGTTGCCAAAGCTGGTACCTCGACCCGCGTACCGGCAAGAACACCACGCTGTGGCCCGGCTCGACGTGGCGCTTCAAGCAAGTCACCCGGCATTTTGCGCTCAAGGACTATGTGGTCAGCCGGGCGCCCGTTGTGCCTGTGCCGCGCCCCGCACCCACCCCTCATTGCGCCACAGAAGGCAGTCTGTCATGAAGTCATTCACCGGCCGCGTGGCGGCAATCACGGGAGCGGCCTCCGGCATGGGTCGCGCACTGGCACTGGCCCTGGCACGGGAGGGTTGCCACCTGGCCTTGGCCGACAAGAACAGCCAGGGGCTGGAGCGCACACGGGACCTGGTCAGGACCTCGACCCTGTCGCCGGTGACCGTCACCACTCAGGTACTGGATGTCTCGGACCGTCAAGCCATGCTGGAGTGGGCGGCGCGTTGTGCGGCCGAGCATGGCCAGGTCAACCTAGTCTTCAATAATGCCGGAGTGGCGCTGTCGAGCACCGTGGAAGGCGTGGACTATGCCGACCTGGAGTGGATCGTCGGCATCAATTTCTGGGGCGTGGTGCATGGCACCAAGGCGTTCCTGCCTTACCTGAAGGCCAGCGGCGACGGGCATATCGTCAACACCTCCAGCGTGTTCGGCCTGTTCGCCCAGCCCGGCATGAGTGGCTACAACGCCAGCAAGTTCGCGGTGCGCGGCTTTACCGAAGCGCTACGCCAGGAGCTGGACCTGCAACGCTGCGGCGTCTCCGCCACCTGCGTGCATCCTGGCGGAATTCGCACCGACATCTGCCGCAGCAGCCGGATTGACGCGAACATGACCGGTTTCCTTATCCATAGCGAACAACAGGCACGCGCCGATTTCGAAAAGCTGTTTATCACCGACGCCGACCAGGCCGCCAAGGTGATCCTGCAAGGCGTGCGCAAAAACAAACGCCGCGTGCTGATCGGCCGCGACGCGTATTTGCTCGACCTGCTCGCCCGTTGCCTGCCGGCGGCCTATCAAGCGCTGGTGGTGTTTGCCAGCAGGCGCATGGCGCCCAAACCACGCACGCCCGTGTTTGAAACCAACGACGAGCCCCGTCTCTGAACAGGAGCACACCCCATGTTGCCGATTCGCCGTGATATCCGCTTCGCCCTGCCCGCCGGGCGCATCACCAACTGGCATGAACAAGGCCCGTTCATCACGCACTTTTTCAATGCCCTGTCGCTGCTGTTTCCCCAGGGCGAGCTGTTTTTCATGGACAGCGTGCGCCACTACCGTTCCCGCATCGACGATCCGGACCTCAAGAAAGAAATCCAGGGCTTCATCGGCCAGGAGGCCATGCACAGCCGGGAACACGTGGCCTACAACGACCTGCTGCAAGCGGCAGGCCTGCCGGCGCACAGCCTCGATCGCCGCTTGAAATTCTTTCTCGACCTGCAAAAGAAACACCTGCCGCCATCTTTTAACCTCGCGGTGACCATCGCCCTTGAGCACTACACCGCGATGCTCGCGGAAATCCTGCTGAGCGACCCGTCGCGTTTCGGCGACTCACTCAAGGGCTACCAACAGATGTGGTACTGGCACGCCCTTGAGGAAACCGAACATAAAGCGGTGGCCTTCGATGTGTGGAACCGGGTGATCACGCCTGGGCCCAAGCGCTACTTGCTGCGCACCGGCACCATGCTGTTTACCACGCTGCTGTTCTGGCTGGTGGTGTTCGATTTCCACGTGCGCCTGTTGATTGCCGACCGCAAGTCGGGTGGGCATCTGCAGGGGTTCTGGCGCATGCTCAAGTTTCTGTATGCCCCAAGGGCATCTTTGCGCGCATGCTGCGGCCGTGGCTGCACTATTTCAAACCGGGCTTTCATCCTTGGGACCATGACAATCGGGCACGGTTGGAGGGGATAGACGCACTGGTCGAGCAGATCGAGCGGACCAATCGGGGCTACGAGGCGGTCTAATGTGGGAGGGGGCTTGCCCCCGATGGCGGCCTCTGGGCCGACCAGGATGTTGGATCGGACCGAGTACATATCCGTTTCTGCGGTCACGGCTGCTATGGGTTCCGCTTTTACAGCGGCTCACTTTTGAAAAGCGCAAAAGTAAGCAAAACGCTCTTGCCCCACCACTCGGCACCTCGCCTAGGCTCGGTGTGCCCGTAATCCGACATTGATTTGGGGGGCCGCCGCCACGCGCCATCCATGGCGCGGGGCGGCTAAACCGGCATCCCTGCCGGTTTACCCCCCCAAATCAATATCGAATTCCGGCCAGCGTGGTTTAACGGGGCGCCTAGATCAAGAGCAAGATCAAGAGCAACTCGCTTCGCATCGTGGTTACCGTAGGCTGCTACAAAGTTGCAAAGTTGTGTAGATACTTAAGCCCATGACTGCCAGATCACGCCAACCCCGCCCGCTCGCGCACAAACAGCGGCACTTCATGCCCCGGCAACGCCCTGCTGAAATACCAGCCCTGAATGAACAACTCAGCCCCCGTATTCAGAAACGCCAATTGCTCGGCGGTCTCGACCCCTTCCACCACCACGCCCAGGTTGAGCGCCTCACAGAAACGCAGCATGCCGGTCAGCACCTGAGCGCCCTTGGGATCGTGCTGGGCAACCACGAAGCTGCGATCAATCTTGATGAAGTCCACCGGAAACTGATGCAGGTAACTCAACGCCGAAAACCCGGTGCCAAAGTCATCGATATATACCTTTGCCCCCAATGCCTGCAGTTTCTGGATGGTCTGACGGGTCGCCTGGATATCGCTGACCAGCGCATCTTCGGTGATTTCCACCGACACCCAGCCCTGGGCCTGGGCGAGAATTTCCACCAGGCGATTACCATAAGCCGCGTCCTTGAGGGTGACGCTGGAGACATTGATGGTCATGGGCAATTCAAAACCGGCCTTCTTCCACTGTTGATACTGGCGTACGGCCTGGGACGCCACCCACACGTCCACATCCGGCATCAACCGGGCCTGTGCCAACCATTGCAGGAACTCCCAGGGTGAATGCACCGTGCCCTCGCTGTCCCGGGCGCGCATCAAGGCTTCGCAGCCGGTGCACAGGCCGGTACGGGTGGAGACCTGGGGCTGAAACTCAAGATAGAACTCGTAGTCGCTGATCTGCTGGATCCGGTTCAACTCAATGGCCTGCCGGGCCAGGGCGCGGTGCGACGCGAGTACCGGGTCGAACTCCAGCAACCGCCCCTTCTCCTCCAGGCCGCGAAATGTCATGTCCAGGGATTTGAGGTATACCGTGCCGCCGTCACTTGCCTGGCGATGGATCGCCCGTACATACGGCGCATACACCAGCGTCCCCAGGCCCATCAGTACAACCTGCAATACCACGGCCGCGACGTCGCCATGGGTACTGAGGTAAGCATTGAGCAACACCGGTGCGGTAAACGGCACGCTGGCCACGGCCGGTGCTACCCAACCCAGTTGCACCACCGCCAGCGCCACCGTCGCATTGACCGCCGGCACCAACAAAAAGGGTATGAACAACCGCGGGTTGAGGATGATCGGCAAACCGAACAACAGCACTTCGCTGACATTGAATAACGACAGCGGCAAGCTGGCCATCGCCAGTAACCGCATGGACTGGCTCCTGGAAAACAGCAGGATTGCCAGGAGCAGGCACAACGCGCCGCCCGACCCACCGATAAATGCGAAGCTGCCCAACAGGCCGCTGTTAAGCAGGTATTGGACCGGCTCACCCGCCGCCAGCGCGGTGCCGTTGAGTACCACAGCTTGATCCAGCACGTCGAACAGCGGCTGCATGGCGTACACGCCATGAATCCCGAAAAACCACAACAGCGAGTTCATCAAGGTCACAAACAGGCCGCTGCCGTAAGGCGCCTGTAACGTATTGAGCACCTGCGGTCCCTGCAGTTGCGCCACATAGGGGATCTGCAGCAGCAACGACAACACCACCACCAATGCCAGCGCAGTGATCGCACCGGGCAGCACCATGTTGATCGTGCCCTTGAGGTTGTGTCCGATCAGGACTTCATTCACCAGGCGAGTCCAACGCAAACGGTGCAGCCAGGCGATGGCCGGCACATTGATCAGCGGCGACGCGATGGCAATGAACAGCAGGAAGGTGGCCGAAGCCCGAGGGTATTCGCGCAAAAGAAACGTGGCCACCACTACGTTGGCAAGGCACAAAAAGGCTATTGGCAGTTGTGGCAAGCGGTGCTGAATGGCCAGCATATAGCCAATGGAAGCGGCGACCAGCAGTGGAATCACCGAGCTGATCCGGTCATGCAGGCCCGAAAGAAAGCTCACTATCGGTGGGCTGAAGCCCAGCACCTTGGCGCATTCGGACAGGATCAGGAAAATGGCAGACACCAACAGGCACGGCAGGATCCACAACAATCCCTCCCGAATCGCACGCAACGACTCGATACTGGCCAGGGCCGCCAGGCGCTGGGTAAGGAAAAGTTTGAACAGCGTTTGCGCCATGAGCCGCCCTCTGCCCGTATTCGCGGGGTCTGGAGATCAGCGCCGGAATACCCGTCAACGCTACACGCCCTGATGCTCGGCGCGAAAGCTTTTTGCCATCTCACCGGGCTTTTCAGCAAAAAAAACCTGGGGGCTGTGAAAATTCCTAGATAAAAAATCGAACTTTCTGACCTGAGTCATCCCCTAAACCTGTCTGAGTCGGTATTATCCGCCGCGTTTCCGTTTGTTAAAGGATGTTACAACCTGGTTAACACCGGGTGCCCACTCAGGGAATATTGCCTGGCCAGAAGCAGGCACAAAGGAGAGAGAGCCTTACCATGCACCATAAGCGGTCCAGCACCATGCGCCCCCTATTTGTCACCATCCTGTTGTGGCTGTGCAGCGTGGCGCTGTTATTTATCATCAAGAACGTCATCGAACTGTATACCGGGCCCGTCGCGGAGACCTGGATAGATTTGACGTTGGTGCTTGTCGCCTACCTGATGTTCTTTTTACTGGCACCGTTGCAACGCTGGCTCCAGCGCAGGTCGCGCAAGCGCGCTCGGCGTCACGTCGACGGGCACGCGCCCGACGTCGACTCCCCTCTCTCTCGCTGAGGGGCTTGGCGTTGTCAGCACCTGGCGATAACTATCAACGCGCACTGGACCGGTTCCTGCACGAACACCCGGATGTGGCCGCTGAATTGAACAACCTCAACCCACTGGCTGCCCAGGCCAGGGGAGAAACCGTGGCGCAGTATCGTACCGAGCGTCTGTATGAAGCGTTCGAGGCGCAGGCCGAGCGCCAGGGCCTGTTCGCCTGGGAGCTGACCCTCAAGCTGACTGCCGAGTCCAGCGAAGCCTTCGAAACTCAGCGCCTCGAGGTGCACAAGGAAGTCGCACAGATGGCCGGCATGAGTTGGGCCGACTACTGCCAACTGCATGACCTGGCTGGCTGACGTTCTGGCTAGCCGAACCAGCGAAGCCGCCTGCACCCCATGACCTGCCGCAACTCGGCGACCGTCAGGGCCCGGCGTTGCGGGTCTTGCGCCAAGGCGGTGTGCAGTGCCGGCCAGCAACGTCGGGGCAACTGCCTGGGCCGAGGCAGCCCGGCGCCCGGTTGACGTTCCCCGAGGCGCTTGCCCTGGGCCAGCTCATACAGGATGCACGCCACGCCATAGAGGTCCGCAGCGGGCGTCAACGCGCCACCCGCCAGTAATTCAGGCGCCGCATAGGCCCGGGTCCAGGCATTCAACCGGCTGCGATTCACCGCCGCCAAGTCCGCCGGGGTCTGCGCAAATGACTGCCCAAGGCCGAAATCGAATAAACGCACGCCCGCTTCGCCCACCATGACATTGGCCGGTTTGATATCGCCATGCAGCACGTTGTGTTGATGGGCATAAACCAACGCGTCCAGCAGTTGCAGGGCAATCGGTTGCAGCTCTGCCCACGGCAATCCATCAGGGCATTCCACAAGCAGTCGGTCCAGCGTCAGGCCATGCAGCAGCTCCATGGTAAAAAAGGCGATCTGGCTGGATGTATCCACCTCAAACGAATACACCCTCACCACGCGCTCATGTCGCAGGCGGCGCGCCAGGGCAAACTCGCTGAACAGCAATACATGGGCGTCCGGGCATGCAGATAAAGACTCGTCCAGCAGCTTGAGCGCCACAGCGGAACAAGGCTCGCCAAATTGCTCATGTAACAGATCGCGCGCACGGTACACCACGCCCATCCCGCCCCGGCCCACGACCTGCTCAAGGTGGTAGCGGCCAACGAGCAAAACCGGGGGAGTTGATGCCGCACTCATGAGTGCACCACGACGGCGGTCAAATCATCGCGTGCCGGGGCGCGCAACGCGCTGGCGAACAATCTTTCCACGACCTGCTGCGGCCCGCCTGCACTCAACGCCAGGCCCAGCTGGACATGGCTGAGTGCCTGGTAGAGACCATCGCTGCACAATAAAAACACATCGCCAGGGCGGGTCCTGAGCTCCAGCACCGCAAGCCGCAATGACGCGTGCGCGCCAATGGCCCGGGTCAAGGCTCTGGCATCAGGGTGGGCCCGAGCTTGCGTCGCACTCAACTGCCCCTCGTCCATGAGGCGCTGCAACAGCGAATGATCTTTCGACAGCTGGTACAGGCGTTGTTCACGCCACAAATAACAGCGGCTGTCCCCCGCCCACACACAGGCCGCACGCCCGTTATCCAGCAACAGTGTGACCACCGTACTCCCCATCGTCGCACTGCCGGTGCGCCGCGCATCCGCCAGCCGCTGATTGACACCTTGCAGCCGTTGTCGAACCGCATCGACCCGCTGGTCAAGGCTGCCCTGCGCCGACAACGAAGCCAGGCTGCTGATCACCCACTCGCTCGCGAGATCGCCGTGCCGGTGCCCGCCCATGCCGTCCGCCACCGCCCAACAGCCTCCTTGCGCGCAATCGAGCAGGGCATCCTCATTGCGCGGCCGTGACTGCCCGCGCTGTGTACGCCCGGCGCTGCGCCATGTGGGCCGCATCGGGTTCACAGTTGCTCCGGCAGACGGAAGGTGCGCCACGTGTCCATCTCAAATGGGCTGGGTGTCCGTTGGCTGGTCAGCAGGTAGTTGGCGCGCAATCCGGCCAGGTCAGCCTTGACGATCTGCGCGTTGCGGTCACTCGCAGGCTCGCGTTGCAGCAAGTCGAAAAAACGGAACAACGACCACGCGCCGGCGCTCTTCTCGATACCCAGGGGGCGCAATTCGCCCCCCCTCTCCAGTACGAGGCTGGCGCGTCCGTTATCTGCTTCGATGGGCCACCGGAACGTCATGGGTATGATCGGGCCGTGCCGGTATTCCAACTGCTTTTCACCCAATCGCAGGATCGCTCGGTTGACCGACTGATCCAGGCTGTAGGGCGCCAAGGTAAAGCCCACCGCCAACTCTCCCTGATCTTCGGTGAAAAAGCTGCGTCGGATAACCTGGGCTTTCGTCAGTTGATCCAGCAGCGAACGCGAGATCGGCAAACCCTGTCCGTCCAGCCCACGCAACCGGTAGCGCGTGCCATCCGCAGTGACAAACGAGCGCAGGTACCCCTCGTAAAAACGCGCCCACACGCCTTGGGGTTTAAAGAACTCACGAAAATCGTCAAGGGCCACATCACTCGTCGCGTGGGCATTGAACGGGTACCGTTGGCGAATCGCCCTGGCGTAAAGCCCCTGCACCTCGCTCTGGTAGCGCTGATTGACATGGGCATAGGCCTGGTCCAATAAATGGCGCCACGTCTGATCGCCAATCCCTTCAAACCAACCGGCAAGCGGAAGCGGCAAACGGCTGGACGCTGCACGCAGGTCGCCCAGCACGTCCTGCTGGCCGTCCATCCGCCGCTTTGCCCGCAAAAAGGCCGCCTGCTCCGGCGAACCCTCACGGCTCAGCGTCGCCAATTGCAGGTGCAATTGGTCGAGCAGGCGCAACCCCTGGGCCAGCTCCGCGCTGGGGTTCTGCTGCTCATCCAGCAACTGATGCAAGGGTTCAAAACGCCGCTGCAAAGCCCGGCGTGCCGAGTCGCCCAAGGCAGCCTGCCCCTGCGCCACCGCAGCCTTGGCGATCACGCCCAACGCGCCTGACGGCTGGGCCATCGTTGCTGGCAGCTCCAGGCCCGGCAGTAAACGGGTATTTTCACGAAGCTGCTGCAATAGCAGAAGGACTGGCGATTGGGCCGACGTCAGCCCCGCGAGCCGTTCGGCATCCTCGCGCAGGCCGTCGGTGTGCAGCAGCCTGACGCGACCGAGGGCGTCGCTCCAGGCCTGGGCATACTCACTGAAGTAGCGCTGTTGCAGTTCGATCATCAAGCGCTGCAGATCCTCGTTGCTCAAGTCAGTGCCTTCGCCCAGTACCCAGTTATCCTGGGCGATGGCGTTTACCAGCCTGGGGCCTTGCGCTTCGAAGTACTGCACATACCTTTTGGTGTAGAAGCCAGGAACCGGTGGATCGATGGCGGCAAAGACCTTGCCCTCGGCCAGACGCAACGGCTCCAGGTCGCGCGATTGTTCGCGCAGCACCCGGTACACCACGTCGGCCAATGACTCGCCCCGCAGCGCGGCCCGCGCCTGAGCCACCAACTCGTCGTTGAGGCGGGCGGAAAATGGCTGCTCAAGCAGTCGCGCCCAATGTTCATTCAGGCGCTTCTGTACCGGCATATCACCGGGAAACCGCAGCGACCAATGGCTGGCCATATGCTGCGCCAACCACGCGGTATCCCGGCGTTCGCGCAGATTGAGCATCAGGTACGCACGCAAGTTGTCGAGCAGGCGCTCGCGATCGCCGAGGCTGGCGCGTACCTGCTCTTCGAGCAGGGCAACGGTGCGGCCCAGCAGTCGCTGCTGCAACGCCTGCTCATAGGCGCGCGCCACCCACGGTCGGCTGACCTCGCCCTGATACAGGCCGGCTCGCTCGATCAGCGGAGTGTCGCCTGGTGTGGGAAACACCTGGGTCGCCGCCCAGCGAGCGTCCAGCAGCGCCAGGAGTGTCAAGGTTTCATCGCTACCCTGCACGACGGGGGCGCTAAGTGCAGCGATATGAGCCAAACGTTGTTGGTTGGCCGCGTAACTGTGCATCCACAGCCCCCCGGCACCCGCCAGGACCAGCGCAGCCGCCATCCCCAGCAACCCATTGCGCCGCCAGATGCGCTGGCGCTCCCGGGTCTGCAAGGCGGCCAGGTCCGCTCCGGCAAAGATCACCCGACTGAACAGGCCCTGCACGAAATGGCTGCGGCTGTCGCTGGCACAGGTCAGGTAGAACCCGCGCAAGCCGCTGATGCGCTGGTAGCGATGGGCGCAAAACGCCCACTCGATAAACAGGCACAAACGCTCGCCTATTTGCGCGGTCTGCTGGGGAAAATCAAGCATTCGCCCGCGGCGCTCGACATCGCGCTCCTGATGCAATCGCTCAATCAGTTCGCCGTGCAAACGTTGCAGTAATTGCTCGAACGCTCGGCGAACCTGGGTGATGTCATTGCCCGCCTTGTCAGCCTCCAGAGGTTGGCCCAGCACCGCTCCGACATCGTCCCCTGACGGTGAGTCGAAGTACTCGATGAACCCCGCCAGTCGATCGGCCTGGGTCACCACCAGATAGAGGGGTACGTCCACCTGCAGCACCTGCTGAATTTCCTGCACGCGCGAATGGACATGGCGCGCCAGTTGCTCCAGGTCATGCTCATTACCGCTCAGGAGCCTGTCTACCGACAGCGTCACCACCACGCCGTTGAGCGGGCGCACTCGATGCCGCCACCTCAGGCTGGCCAACAGCGTGGTCCAGCCGGCGGCATCCACCGAACGGTCTGGTTGAATCAGATAGCGCCCTGGCGTGTCGATAAGCACCCCTTCATCGGCGAAGTACCAGTCACACTGCCCGCTGCCGCCCGTCGGCCGCGTGTCAACCTGATCGAACGGTGACTGCAAACCCGCTGCCGCCAACAGTTGGGTCTGGCCACTGCGCGGCTCACCGATCACCAGGTACCAGGGCAAATCATGGCGCCAACGTGCGTTGCGCTCGCCATAGCGCGCAGACGTTTTCAACCGATGAAGGGCTTCCTTGAAACGTCCACGGACGTGCTTCTGCTCGTCCTCCACCGCTCTCAATGGCGGATGAGCGGTTGGCGGAGCCGGCCTTTCGAGTCCTGCAGCACGGCGCCCGCCAGCCAGGACCATCGCCAATCCCCACAGTAGAAACAATACGCTGAGGGTCAACAGGCGGGCAGTGGCGCTTTGCCAGAACCGGTGGTCGTCCACGGCCAACAGCGGTCCGGCGTACCACACAAATGCAGCGCAGCAAAGCACCAGCATCAGGCTCCACACCCAAACCTTGGCCAGCACGGCGCCCACGCCCTTGAAGAATGCGTTCATTCGTTGCTCCCTGCGTTTACTAGGGCGTGCGGGTAAGATCCGACGCCGACAATTGAAGGCTTTGCAGCGCACTTGCCCTTTCTCGCTCCAACACCCAGGCGAATCCCGTGTACATCGCGAGCAAACCGCACAGCGTGAAGGCCACACACCCGCCAACCGGAATGACGCGTACGTGCCTGCGTCGCGTGCGCCCCTGCCCTTCCGGCAACACCGACGCCGACGGTGGATTGCCTCGCACCTGCCTGATCTGTCGATACAGGCCATCGCGAACGGCTTCGAGTTGCACTACCCCTCGCTCCATCACCCGGTATTTACCTTCGAACCCCAGGGACAGGCACAGGTACACCAGCTCCAGCATCGCCAAGTGTTTTACCGGGTCGCGCGCCAGGCGTTCCAGCAACTGGAATACTTTCTCGCCGCCAAACGTCTCGTGATGAAAGCGACTCAACAGGCTCACCTTCGACCAGTCACTTCGAGCGCCCCACGACGTGGTGACGACTGCTTCGTCGATCACGCTGCACAACACGTAGCGCGCAGACATGACCTGGGTATTTTCAATGCCACCCTGCAAGGCACGGGTTTCGAATTGAGTCACCGCGGATGACAATCGGTCGTTGATCGTGATGAGGTTTTCCCGACCGGAGCAGCCCTTGAGCTGGACCACTTGCGACAATAGCTCCCAGGCGGCGACCACGAGGGGATTGAGCGCTGTGGTGAAGCTGTGCGCACCCAGTGCTTGGCTCGCGTAGATCATCCGGTCCTGCAATTGTTCATAGCGCGGCGGCGCCGGGAACTCCGTGAGCGGCCCTTGCGCGGGCCCGTGGCCGTCGCGATCGAGCAGGACGGTTTTTTCGTCCTGCGAGTATTCACTGTCCATAGCATTCAATTCCTGATGGCCCAGAAGGTCAGCTCAAGCCCGGCGAACTCGCCCCCGACATGGAACGCGAAGCCACCCGACTGCTCCAGCTGCGCGATATCGCGGGCATTCATGTCCAGCATGAAATAGGTCTTGGCGGCGTGGAACGGGATCTGGCGCGGCGCCACGGGCAGTGGTTTGACCTTGATACCCGCCAGGTGCAGATTGACCAATTCGCGTATGCGCTCAACCGCGCCGACTTTCAAATGCGCTGGCAGACGTTGGCGCAATGTCTCCGAATCACATTGCGCCGTAGCCGCCAGGATGAACGTCGCCGTACCCAGCAATTTCAGGTCGCTGACCGGGCAAACCAATACGCCGTACTGACGTTGTTGCAATGGCAACTCGATGGAGTGCTGTTCCAGCACGACCGACAGCACCGTACGCACAGCCTCCATCAGCCCCCGGAAACTTGCCCCCTGGTCAGCGTGCCGGTAATGCACATCCAGCGCCGGGCGCCTGCTATCGCTGGCGAACGTCGACAACTCACCGAGCAGCGCCACCAGTGCGCGGAACACCGCTTCAGGGCGAACCTGGGCCTGGCTCAAGCAGTGGCGCAGCTCCAACTCGGTACGATTGATCACTTGCAGCATGAGGAAATCGCCCACCTGCGTGCCGGCGGCGCTGCTCTCGCCCCGGATCCGCGCCGCGATGGCGTCCCCCCGCGACGCCAGCAGGCCGATCACCTCCTTGAGACAAGACGATACATACCCGCGATCCTGCATAAAAATGAACGTCGGGACGAACTCCGCATCCAGGCGCACGCCCCCCGCGTCGGTAGACTCCAGCACCTGGGCGACCTTGAGTCTGACGAAGCCTTGTTCCCTGTGCTGCTCACCCAGCAGGAGACGCAAATCAGGTCGCGCGCAGTGAATTCGACAGCGAGCGTCGGCACCAGCGTTCGAATCACCTACCTCCACCTCACAAGCGAGGTAGCGCGCCAGGACATCGCCCTGCTCCGGTTGGCGGGCTTCAATCTGATTGCCGGTTGCCAGCAGCAGCGCCAGGTAAACAGCCTGTTCCCCTGGGTTGGCGGGTACCTGTAATACCAGAGGCTCCATCGCGGTGCCGTGGTCGAACAGGCTACCGTCCGGCAACACACCGCTGGCTTGAGTGACCACCAGTTTGCCCAGGTTGAGGTACTGCACATCGAGTTCCAGCGTGAGGAAGCCCCAGGCGTCAGGACCCAGCAAACGCGTCTGGTTGAGCTGTTGCTGGTAATGGCGGTCGTTGTGCTGCAAGTGCTGCGGCCGCAACAGCATGCCTTCCTGCCAAATGACTTTATGCGCGTGCATATCACTGCACCTCCTTGCCGGAGCGCGGGTCGGCAAGCCGGATTCCGTCGTGGTCCAGTACCAGCTCGGCACGGTTCAATTGCTGCGCGGTGAGCGGAACGAGCAGCCGCCATTGAACGTGCGGCAAGTCTCGGTACGCCGCCAGCACGCCCACAAAATGACTTTTTGGCCCGACACTCAGCTTGAGCGCCAGTCGGTCCCCTGGGCGCAGCTCTATTTCCTCGCTGCTCACCCAGTCCTTTGGCAATACCTGCTCGGCGTGGTCATACAGGCTGAAGAAGTCGGCATTCTCGAAAGCTACGCCATGGCGCAGTTCAATCAGTTGCAGCACGACCGGCGAGGGTCGGCCATGAAGGTCCGGGTTGACCTGCTCACTGGCGGTCAGTACCAGGTCCAGTTTGGTCAATGTCGAAAAAGGCGATACGGCGCTGCAGCCAGCCAACAGGCCGAGCGTGAGCAACAGGGGCGTGAGGGTGACTCGATACATGGACATCATCCTGGATAATCGCTGTGCAGGGTTGAGATCAGGCGAACCTGTTCTTCAAAGGCCCGGCTGTGTTGCAGCCGTTCAACCTCCAGCCGACAAAGGCGCGCCACCTTGATCGCCAGCGCCTTTCGGGCAACGTGGTCAAGGCGGCCCAGGTCAAGCCCCAGCGCCGCAGCAAACTCCGTCCAGAAGACGTCATCCGGCGGCGGTGCCGTCGCGACAGAGTCCGCTACGGGAAGCTGCTTGACGGGCTCCACCCGGCACGGCATTGCCACATGCTCACGGTCGGCGGCGTGCCGGTCCGCCCACTCTCCGGGCTCGCCAACGCCCGCATTCAAAGCTGCCAGTTCATCCGAGGTGCTATGTCGCTGATGCTCAAGGTCCAGTGCCCGCAACGGGTCCAGGGCCAGGAAAGCATCGTCGGGAATCGGCACTCCCGTGGTGATGGGCTGCTCACGCAAAAGTGGAGTCGGCTCCATCAACCGCGCACGTATCGACAGCGCACCCAGTTCGAACACGTCGCCATCTTCGATCAATCGCGCCTGCCCTTTGTGCAACCGTTCGCAACTGCCTGCCATGCCGATACCGTTGCTGCTGATATCCGTCAGAAAGTAACGACCTTCGCGGTAACCCACCAAACCGTGGTGACTGGAGAGCAGCCGGCTGGGATCATGGATGACCCAGTCACAGCCAGAGCCACGCCCAATCACACCGCCCACGCCGTCAAACACTTTGCGCACCGTGGACACAGGGTCTGCGCCTGCGGCCTCACTTACCTCAAACACAAGCCGCATGGTCAAGCTCCCTCTTTCTTATCGGCCACGGGTCACCGCCTGGGGCTCACCCAAAGGACGGTATTGGGCATCATCGAATACGTAATTGGCGTTACAACCGCCAAGCAGACACAACACAAGCACGACGACGTGCCACGGACGATCAGGCATCAGGTTTCTCCTCGGTGAAAAGGCCCGCCGACTTCATATCGATGATGGCGGCAATGATCTCGGCAATCCTCGGATGCACCGTTCAACGCTCCCCGCTGGCTTCGCCGCAAGGAATGTTCAAGCGTGCAAGCCGGTAAAGCAGCGTGCGCCGTGCGACGCCGAGCTCACGCGCCGTACGGGTCCGGTTGCCACGATTCTTGTGCAGGCAATCGAGCAGGAACACGCGCTCTACCCGCTCCAGACGCTGGCGCAGCGTGACATCATCAACGGCGGTCGCGGCCGACGCCTGGGGAAGCGACAGGTGCGCCGGCAGGATCACGTTGTCGTCACACAGCAGAACGGCTCGCTCCACCAGGCACTTGAGTTCACGCACGTTGCCAGGAAAGGCATGACTCGAGAGTTGATCAAGGGCGATATTCGACCATTCCACAGGTGTCCTTCCCAGGCTTGCGCACGCCTTGTCGGCGAAATGCCGTGCCAGCTGCAGCACATCCCCGTCTCGCTCACGCAAGGCCGGTAACTGGATGGGGAACTGGGCAAGCCGGTAATAAAGATCCTCGCGAAAACTGCCTTCGGCGACCATGGCTGCGAGGTCACGGTGGGTCGCCGCGATGATGCGCACATCAACCTTGTGCGCAGCACTGGCGCCCAATGGGCGAACCTCACCTTCCTGCAATACCCGCAACAACTTGGCTTGCAGGGTCAGTGGCATATCGCCGATTTCATCCAGCAGCAACGTGCCGCCATGGGCGGCGTCGAACAGCCCTGCATAGTTGCGCTCGGCACCGGTAAATGCGCCTTTGCGGTAGCCGAACAGCTCGCTCTCCAACAAGCCTTCCGGGAACGCAGCGCAGTTCTGCACCACGAAAGCCTTGGCTGCTCGCGGCCCTGCCAAGTGGATGGCCCGAGCCACCACCTCTTTGCCGGTGCCGGTTTCTCCCCGTAGCAGGACGGTATAAGGGGTATGCAGCACCTTACTGATTAATTGGCAGGTTTGCGCCATCGCTGTGCTATGGCCAATCAGGCCATACTTGCCTGTCAGCGACACTGGGCGCCCTTGCGGCGCAACAGCCGGCACCCACCGCAGGCTGCGCAGCAGGGCCAGTTGGTGCAAGGCGAAGCTGGCGAACTGGCCCAGCGAGGACGCGTAGCCTTGCAACGCTGCCGGGCGTTGGGTCACGCACAGCAGCACGCCTGTGAGCGTATTGAGGCGGTTGAACAGCGGCACACTCAACAAGGCGCGCCAAGGTGATGCGAGCACCGGCAAGAAACCCAGGTCGTAAGGGCTGTTTTGCACATCATCCACACTGACCGCGGCGCCTTGATCCAGTGTGTCGCGCAGTAAAGGCACCTGTCGCGGATCGATACTTGAAGTCGCCACCGCCACCGAGGGCGTCGCGCTCAGATGTTGGGCGGCCAGCTCAAGCCGGCCGGTCGCTTCGTCAAGCCGGTACAACTGGGTGAGCTCACAGTGACTCAGTTGCGCCACCGCTGAGACGCACGCGCCGGGCAATGAAGCGCCGTCACTGTCCAGGCCTATACGTTTGAAGCAGCCGATCAAGGCGTTGGCGTGGGCAAGCGGGTCAGGCAATTGATCAAGGTCGGTCATTGGCTGAACTCGCAGAGCGGCAGGCCGTTGCCATCCAATCGCGCATGCACCGAGGAAACCGGGGTCTCCATGGCCATGGCGCCGAGCAGACCGTCCACCATCTGCGGCAACAAATGGCGCTCGATCCAATGGTCGATGTACCGCGCACCGCTGTCACCGTCCGCGCAACGCTCGGTCATGTGCGCGACCAATTCTGGCGTGTAGGTGAATGCCAGTTTGCGCGAGTGCAGCCGTTGGCCAAGGCCCGCAAGCTTGAGCTCTGCCACGTCGTGCAGCACCTGCTCGTCAATCGGGTAATACGGTATGACGCGCATACGGGCGAGCAATGCGGGCTTGAAGTGGGCACGCAGCACCGGGTAAATGGCGTCTTGCAGCACCTGCGGTTCAGGTCGTTGACCGCCTGCGCAAAGCGCGTTGATAGCGTCGCTGGCGAGGTTGGACGTCATCAGCAGCACGGTGTTGCGAAAGTCGATTTCCCGCCCTTCGCCATCATTCGCGCGCCCTTTGTCAAAGACCTGGTAAAACAGATTCAATACCTCCGGGTCGGCCTTCTCCACCTCGTCGAGCAGCACGACTGAATAGGGACGCTGGCGTACGGCTTCGGTCAAAACCCCGCCCTCGCCATAACCGACATAACCCGGTGGCGCACCGATCAATCGGGAAAGCGCGTGCTTCTCTTGGTACTCCGACATATTGATGGTGGTGACAAACCGTTCACCGCCGTACAGAAGATCCGCCAGGGCCAGGGCTGTTTCTGTCTTGCCTACACCGCTTGGCCCCACCAGCAGAAACACCCCGACAGGGGCATCGACCTTGTTGAGCCCGGCGGCGACGGCGCGCAAGGCACGATCAAGGGCCTGCACCGCGTGGTCCTGCCCAAGCACGCGCGAGCGCAAGGCCGCGGCAAACCCAAGCACTTTTGTATTCGGTTCAAGGGCCAGCTGCTCGACGGGAATACCGGTCCACGCGCTGATGACATGCGCTACGCCGAGCGGGCAGACCTCAGGTTTCACCAACGGTCCCTCGCGCTCAAGCCACTGTTGCTCCAGTACCTGGCGCTGGTGCTCAAGGGTTTCCAGGCGCAACTTCAGCGCCTGAAGGGCCTGCGCATCCACAGGCAATCCGCTATCAGCGTCTCGACTCAGCGCCCGCGCCTGCCGCTGGCCCTCGATCAGTTCGGCGCGTAGCGCCTGCAGTGCCTCAGGCGGCATTGCCTGACGCGTGCGGACGCTGGCACAGGCGGTGTCCAGCACGTCCACCGCCTTGTCCGGCAACTGTCGGCCCACCAGATAGCGTGCGCTCATGTGGGCCGCTGCTACCACCGCATCATCACGGACATACACGCCATGGCTCGCTTCATAGACAGGCACCAGTCCCCGCAGAATCGACACTGCCTGCTCGACACTCGGCTCCTCGACCAGTACCGGCTGGAACCGCCGCGCCAATGCCGGGTCCTTTTCGATGTACTGCTTGTATTCCGACCAGGTGGTAGCGGCGATCGTACGCAGCGCGCCGCGCGCCAGGGCCGGCTTGAGCAGGTTGGCCGCGTCCAGGCCTCCCGGCTGGGCGCCAGCGCCCACCAAGGTATGGGCTTCGTCGATAAACAGGATGACCGGCTCAGGCGATGCGTTCACTTCATCAATCACACCTTTGAGACGTCGCTCGAACTCGCCTTTGAGGCCAGCACCCGCTTGCAGCAAGCCCATATCGAGGGTCAGCACGCGAACGCTTTTAAGGGCCTCGGGCACCTGCAAAGCAGCGATCTGCAACGCAAGCCCTTCGACGATCGCCGTTTTCCCCACCCCGGCCTCCCCCACGAGAATCGGGTTGTTCTTGCGCCGCCGCACCAGGATGTCGATCAATTGCCGTATTTCGCGCTCGCGGCACAGCACTGGGTCTATCCGACCCTCACGGGCATGCTGGGTGAGGTCCTGGGTAAAGCGCTGCAACAGCGACTCCGTGACAATCGGCTGACTTTCGCAGGGCTGGCCCTGCAGAAAATCACGCACCCTGCCGGTATTTAGACGGCTGAGCACAGCGTGATACCGGCTGCCCGCATGCTCCAGCGGGTGCTGTAAAAGTGCCAGCAACAGGGCACCGTGATCGACGCAACGTTGGCCTAACTCTACGTGTGCAACCATCACGGCTTGTTGTAACCACAGCACCAAGGCCTGGGCGAACACCGGGTTGCGTGTAGCGCTCTGCTCACTCCTGGGCTGCAAGGCTGCTTGCAGTTCGCCCAGGGAAACGTCGGCATCTGCCAGCGCCTTGGCCATCAGCCCTGCGGGATGCTCGAGCAAGGCCAGAAGCAGATCCTCCACCAACACTTCATGACCACCACGCGCCATGCAGCGCTCGGCCGCGCGCGTCAGGTCCCGGCGGGTCTGGGCCGTCAATGCAAGGATCAGTTGTTGCAGGTCCACATTAATCATGCTCATCAATCCTTAATGAAAATGGCCGGCGAGCGTGATCGCACCGTCCGCTCGCTCATGTTCCAGCCAACTGGTCCAACCCAGGCGGCACACATTGTTTTCGCCGATATGCAACGCCCTGATTTCGCCGGGTGCCAGTACCAGGCGCAGGTCAAATTGCAACGCGTCTCGCGCGGTTAAACGCACCAGCGAGCATGCGGGGGCATAGGCCGTTCCCGTGGGCAGAAAGTCGTGAAAACGCTGCCAACCCAGGGCCTTGATGTGCACTCTGAACTTGCCGCTGCGATCAGCGATGCGACGCCCCAATACCAGGTCGTCGCCAAGCGTGCAGTTGGCGTGGCCCAAGTCATTGCGCTGCGAATGCGCGACGTCCACCGTGCGTTCGACCCATTGCTCGATGAACACCTGGGCATGCTTGAAGTAATACCGCAGGACGGTCTCCATCAACGCAGCCGAGTGCGCGCGCAGACTCAGAAGCCCGAGGTAAGGCAGCAAGCGCTTGCAATCAAGACGCGAGGCGCTCCGTATCGCGTGACTGCCGAGGCCAATCAGCGCAAACATTTGCTGGGAAAACCCATCACTGGCGCCCTGTTGAAAGCAGGCCCGGTAACGGTATTTGCGCCAGATCGGTAACATCAGACGGTGCAGTCGGTGGTGGAACATATCGAGGAAGTCCCGCGTGGGGTTACCACCTGCGCGCTCCGCAAACGCCTGCTCGGCATAAAACGCGGGCAATGGTGAGCCCGCGCCAAACAACCCCAGCACGTTGATGCGCAGACGCGCCCGCAAGTGCCCGTGGTCCAGGAAAAACTCCACACGGTCGATATCGTGTCCTGCAAACCCCAGGCCTGGATTGGCCTGGAATTCCAGCTGGTCATACAGCGCATCCTCATCCAGCAGGGGATGAGCTTCACGTAAACGTGCGACCACCTGCACCACCGCCTGGAATAGCGTGTATTCGCGGATGGCATGGCAAAGCTGAGTCAAAGCAGGGGTTGCTGCCCCATCCGGAACGGCCATAGATACACGTCTCCTTGTGTGCTGATCACTCGCAACTCGTGATACGAATTGAGGCTGGCGTAAAGCGCAAAGAACTGATTGAGGACCGAAGCGAACACAAACAGATCGCCCTGGCCTGCAAACCCCAGGGGATCCACCGTCAGGTCCACCCGCAATCCGCGAATCGGCAGGCCCCGGTGCAACCGGTCAACCGCTTCGTGCTGGATAGAGCGCAGCGCGCCTAACTTTTTCTGGCTGATTTTCAGCGCCTGTCGATCGTGATAGCGCGGCAGGTCGTAGGTCGCGAGAATCACTTTCAATGCGTTGATATCGGTCAGCGACACATAGTTGAGCGACATGTTGCTGATGAGCTTCCAGAGATAATCCTGGTCCAGTGGCGGCGCAAAACTCGCGGTTGGCGCAGTGATGTTACGGAACGTCAATGACTCAGGGGTGTGCTCGCCGGGCTGGTTGATCTCACCTGCCCTTAGCTGTCGCGGCAGACCGGCATTGGTACAGGTCAGCTCGATCGACAGTGTTTCCGGGCCCTGCTCGCAGCGATCGCCAAAGCCTATCCAGGTAGCCAGCCCGTCATGCTGGACCGACGGCCGTTGACGGATGCTGAAGCTGGGCAGCGCCCGCGAAGTTTCGCCATCATGGTCATGCTCGAACGACTCAAAGGGCACGTAGGTTTGATAGCCCAAGCCGCCAGGACGCCATCCGGTAACACGGTCAACCGAAAACACCCCGGCGTTTTCCGGAGAATATTCCCCCGGCAACAGCAGGTATTCATCCTGTTTTCCATCCAGCCGAATGGGTATCGCGTCGTGACTGAACAGGTTGACGATAGGCGTGCAGTACAGCTTGACGTTGTCCAGGGTGGGGCGCTGGAACGCATGCCCCTGGGTGCACAGCTCGAAGCGCAACACCATGCCATGTGCCTGCTTGAGCACCTCTTGGGGGAATCGATGCAGCGCACCCAACCCTTGAACATCGACAAACAAGTATTTCTCGGGAAACGTGAAATATTCCTGCAAGTGGCGATAACCACGGAAGGTGTTTTGCGGGTAAGGAATTAATGCGTGTTCCTCTGCAAAACCCACCGGCTGAACCTGGCTGGCGCTGAGCCATAGCGTCGCAGGTTGACCATCGATCCCGTTGACCGGCAAATCGTTTTGATCCAATAGCTGCAGATGGATGCCATCCAGATGTCGCAACAAGCTGAGGTACAGGCCTTGGCTCACATAATGGTCTCCGGCCAGGTGCAGTCGTAACGATTCGAATGTCAGCGCACTGAAATTCCCCTCTGCACTCAGGGTCAGGCGCAGGTCCAACCAGGTTGCTTCGCCCTGGCAGGCGTAATCCAGGCTACGAAGTTGCAGCGGCATCACATCGGTGGCATAGCAGGTTCTGAAACGGCAACGCTCGCCCTGGATGGGCACGCTTTCCACTGCGGTGTCCCGTGCCACGCGAACGCTGGGGCCGGCGCAGTTCAACGGGTCAAATTGCAGGATGCTGAAAGCAGGCATTGGGCGCATGTAATTGGGCCATAACAGCTGCATCAGGGAATGCGTCAACTCAGGCAGCTCGTCATCGAGCTTCTGGCGCAGGCGTGCGGTCAGGAATGCAAAACCCTCCAGCAAACGCTCCACATCCGGGTCTTGACCGGTCTCGGCGAGAAACGGTGCCAGGGCCGGATTGCGCTCGGAAAAGCGCCGCCCGAGTTGTCGCAGGGCACTGAGTTCGCTTTGAAAATAGCGGTTAAAGGCCATCTGCGCAGACCTCTACCTGCCCGGCATCCGCCAGGCGCGCATGGAACACGACAGATTGTGTGCCACCGTCGATGAGCAGCCCGGCCTCGATGGCAAATGCCAGTGCCAACGTTTCATGGACGCGCGGGAGCACCCTGACGCGAACATTCACCAGCCGTGGTTCGTAAGCCTGGATGAAGCGCTCGATCAGCAGGCGTGACTGGGTCAGGGATTCATGCAGGCTGAGCCGCATATCATTGAGATCAGGCAAGCCGTAATCCGGCAGCGTCTGGACGCTGCCGGCGCGGGTGCTGAGCATTTTCGTCAAATGCGCGGCGACGGACGTCATGCGGCACACGCTGGCGCACGCATCGGGCTCGAGGCGCTCGAAAAGGCTGTTTTGGTGGCGCATCCCCTGGCCTCGGCTCATTCTTTGTCGAGCTTGCCGACGAGGGACAAGGTGAAGTCCGCCCCCATGTACTTGAAATGCGGCCGTACGCTCAAACTGACGCGGTACCAGCCCGGCTCACCCTCGACATCGCTGACGACGATGCGCGCTGCGCGCAGCGGACGGCGCCCGCGCACCTCGGCACTGGGGTTTTCCTGATCCGCCACGTATTGGCGAATCCACTTGTTGAGTTCCAACTCCAGGTCGGTCCGTTCCTTCCACGAGCCCAGTTGTTCGCGCTGCAGGACCTTGAGGTAGTGGGCAAGGCGATTGATCACCATCATGTAAGGCAACTGGGTACCGAGCCGGTAGTTCAGCTCCGCTGCCTTGCCCTCTTCGCTGATGCCGAACGTCTTGGGTTTCTGCACGGAACTGGCGGAAAAGAAGGCAGCGTTGTCACTGCCCTTGCGCATGGTCAGGGCGATGAACCCTTCTTGCGCCAGCTCGTATTCGCGCCGGTCTGAAACCAGTACCTCGGTAGGGATCTTGGTTTCAATCTCACCCATGCTCTGGAAATGATGCAGCGGCAAGTCCTCGACCGCCCCGCCACTCTGGGGGCCGATGATGTTCGGGCACCAGCGAAAGCGCGCGAAACTGTCGGTCAGGCGAGTGGCGAAGGCGTAGGCCGTATTACCCCACAGGTAGTGCTCGTGGCTGTTGACCACATTTTCCTGGTAGGCAAAGGTTTTGACCGGGCACTCAAGGGGATCGTACGGCGTGCGCAATAAAAAACGCGGTACGGTAAGGCCGATGTAGCGGGCATCTTCGCTCTGGCGAAAGCTCTGCCACTTGGCAAACTGCGGGCCTTCGAAATGATCCTTGAGATCCTTGAGGTCAGGTAGGCCGGTAAAGCTTTCCAGACCAAAGAAGCCTGGCCCGGCGGCCGCGATGAACGGCGCGTGAGCCATACCGGCGACACTGGAAACGTACTGCATGAGTTTCACATCAGGCGCGCTGGGGGACAGGAAGTAGTTAGCGATGATCGCCCCTACCGGCTGGCCGCCAAACTGGCCGTATTCAGCACTGTAGATATGCTTGTAAAGCCCCGACTGGGTCACTTCCGGGGAATCCTCGAAGTCGTCCAGCAGGTCCTGCCGAGAGACATTCAGCAGCTCTATCTTGATGTTCTCGCGAAAATTGGTGCGCTCTACCAGCAGTTGCAGCCCTCGCCAGGCTGCCTCCAGTGCCTGGAAGTCCGAGTGGTGCAGAATCTCGTCCACTTGCTGGCTGAGCTTGGCATCGATCTCGGCAATCATCCGGTCGACCAGACGCTTCTTGACCGGTTCTTCGCGGTTGTGAGGCTTGACCAATTCTTCGATAAACGCCGACACACCCCGCTTGGCGATGCTGTATGCCTCGTCATCGGCGCTCAGCAACGTCTGGGCAATGATGTTGTCGAGAATGCTGCACTCGTCGGCGGATTTGGGCAGAGGCAGCGAGTTGTACTGGGTAGTCGTCATGGTATCAGTGTCCTTTTACTGAATAGGTTTGGCATCAGGGCTGCTCAGCCCCAGTTCGGCCAGCACCCGAGCACGGGAGTCGTCATCGGCCAGGGCCTGCTCAATGGCTTTACGAAAGCTCGGGGTGTTGCCCAGCGGGCCCTTGAGTGCCACCAATGCCTCACGCAGCACCATCAGCTTTTGCAACTGCGGTATTTGCTCGACCAGGCTGGCGGGGTTGAAGTCCTTCATCGAGTTGATTCGCACCTGGATCGCCAGTTCTTCAACCTCAGCGTCATCCTGAAGCCGATTGGGCACGCTCAATGTCAAGTTCAGGGCCTGTTTGGCCAACACCTCGTCGAGGCTGTTCTTGTCGATCCCGATAGGCTTGCGATCCTCAAGCTTGCGCGGGTCGTCGCGCTGGGAAAAATCTCCCAGCACCAACAGTTTCAACGGCAGCTCGACGTCCTCCTGTGCACCACCAAGCGCGGGTTTGAAGGTGATATTGATACGTTCCTTGGGTGCTACCGAACCGTCTTTGGCCATGGTGCTTCTCCTTTTGATGATTTTTATTCGAGTACTGCTTCCAGATCGAACTGGCACAACCGGCGATGCGTGGCGTCTTTGCTTTCGCGCACGGCGTGGTTTTGCGGCAACAGGTCATAGCAGCGGTACAGGAGCCGGCCGACGTGCAGGGCCAGTTCCGGCTCCCAGCGGTCCAGGCCCGCGCGTTGTAGTTCGAGGTCCAGCTGTTCCAGCTGGATTCTGCCCAGGTCAGGCTTGCCCGCGCGCATGCACAACCTGGCCAGTGCCAGCCGCCAATGAAAGCGCGCGCGCTCACTGCCAGCGCTGTGCAAACCCTGCTTGAGCACGCCGACGGCAGCCTTGAGCCCATCCTTGCGCAAGCTGGGCATGACCGTCTGCAAGGCGGCTTCCCAGGGTTCGCTGCCTCCATCGGCAACGGCATTGAAAGGCTCGGCTTTGTGCAGGTGGCGAACAACATGAAGCGTGATCCACTCACAGGTCGCCGCGCCCGCAAACGGCGTGCCGTCGTCGAAGCGCAATTCGGGCAGGTTCGGCAAACGTTGCAATAACAGCGCGAAGCTCGTTTCCAGCTCGGTCATGGCCAAGTTCGCGTGCAAGGCTTCAAGGCATTCCCAGAGCATGCGTAGCCCATCGAACCAGAACAATGCGCCCGCCAGGCTGACCTCGAGCTCAAGCAACAGCTCGGCGTGATGGCCTTGGCTGAGATGATCCTGGTAACGTTTAAGCTTGTCGGGAGCCAGCGGGCGCAACGCCGTCACCCCCTCACTGTTGGCATCGGGATAATTGACCAGGCTCAGCCACGCCAAGGTGCGTCCCAAACGCAAGGCCCGCAGGTCGGTGGCATTCTGGCGCAACCACCAGGCACACAATGTACGGGCCTGTTCCTGTAAGGCGCGCAGCACTTTTTGGGCATCTTTTTCATTGTTGATCAGCAGCTCAGGCTTGAGCGACTGCGTGAGCGCCTGCTTGACCTGGGTGATCACGCCCGCAGCGCCCGCTGGCTGCGCGCCGTCTTGCGCGGCACGCGCCAGACGTTCCGCCAGTTGTCGCCGGATCGGCAACAACAACGGGGCGTCACTGCCAAGGCGTTCGTTCAATAGCTCATCAAGGCGCACGAGGTGTGCCTGCAGCGCCTGGAACAAGGGCAATCGGTCGACAAGCGACAGGTTCTGCGAGAAGAGCGGGGCCAGGCGCGTCACCAGCCAACCCAATGCGGCAACGCGGGTGCGCAGCTTGGTGGGATAGACCGCCGCCCAGTGATGCTCACAGAGATAAACCAGCAAACCGAGGCCGGCCAGCAACCCCGGGAATGAATCACGCTGATGCAGTCCCCAGGTGAGCCACACAGCGAGGCGCAGGTCCTTGGACTGCTCACGCAACAGGCGCTCACTGGACTCGCAGACCTGCTGCCAGTCCGGCAGGCTCGCGCCATGTATGGACTGCGCCTTGGCAACCTCGGCTTCCACGGTTTCAAACTCACTCGAAAAGCGCACGTCATTGCCGGCGAAATCCCCTGGCGAACAAGGTTTCCGTGCAAGTTCCTGGTAATAAGCGCACAACTTTTCTGAATGAACCATTTTTGGGCTGCACACAACTATGAAGGCTGAATAGGCAAACTTGATGCTGGGAAATGCGTAGCAGAGCTGCGCTTAACCCTCGTTCAACACACAACGAAGTGAACGAACCTTAGCCATCAAAAAAACAGTCAGCAAGCCACAGCCTCACACTTAAGGAATTTCCTACAAGCCCTCTAAAATCAAGGCCTGCGCAGTATTTTGCGCACTTAATCAAGTTAAATAGCCCGCGATCACCGCCAACTGCGCATGATTACTCACTTCTCACCATGAGCAACTAACTGCGCACTTATGTGCAACTTAAAATACTAAAAACCCGCAAAATCAGCCCCCTATGAAACGCTCTAACTTTCTACACCTTGATTTCATTGACCCACGCACTTTCAGGCACGCTTTTTGTTAAAGGCATTTCACCCGACCGACAACTTCATCGCTCGGGAGCACCTACTCAATCAGACAAGGAAACCCGTCATGCCAACACCCGCGTACCTCTCAGTCACCGGTGTCAAACAAGGTTTGATCACCGCAGGTACATTTACCCAGGACTCGGTAGGCAACATTTATCAGGAAGGCCACGAGGATCAGATTCTGGTGCAGGCATTTGCCCATCAGGTGATCATTCCCCGCGACCCGCAATCGGGCCAGCCTACCGGCCAGCGCGTGCATAAACCGCTGATGATCAGCAAGGTCTTCGACAAATCCTCGCCCCTGCTATTCAGCGCACTGACCTCGGGGGAAGAAGTGTCATGCCGGTTGGAATGGTTTCGCACCTCTTCGGCAGGCACCCAGGAGCATTACTTCACCATTGAACTGGAAGGCGCGACGATCGTGGACATCCAGTCGCGCATGCCCAACTGCCAGGACCCGGACAACGCCCACTTCACCCATCTGGAGGACGTGTATTTCACCTATCGCAAGATCGTCTGGACCCATGAAGTAGCCGGCACTTCAGGCTCGGACGACTGGCGCAGTCCAGTAGCCGGCTAACCGCGGCGGTGGCGGTGGCGGGAACGGCCCAGGGAAGGTGCCGTTCCTGCTCGCGCTACACCATCGCCAGCGGGTGCTTGCGCTTGGGGGCGCCAAAAACGCGGTCGATCGCGTCCAGGTCATGTTCGTCCAACACCAGCTTCGCAGCAGCGGCATTTTGCCGTATGTGCTCGGGCGTTACTGCCTTGGGGATGGCGATCACACCTTCTTGACGCAAAACCCAGGCTAGAGAGACTTGCGCGGGGGTGGCCTCATGACGATGGGCAATCTGCTTGAGCGTCGGGCTCGCCAACAGCTTGCCGCCCTGGGCAATCGGGCAGTAAGCCATCAAGGGCAGATGGTGCTGTTGCCACCATGGCAGCAGGTCGAATTCAATACCACGTTCTTCAATGTTGTAGAGCACCTGGTTGGTCGCACACGCGGGGGACGCCAGTTCCTGCAGGTCTGCCACATCAAAGTTGGAAACACCCCAACGGCCGATTTTGCCAGCTTCGCGCAGACGCTCGAACGCTTCGACAGTTTCTGCAAGGGGGTACTGGCCGCGCCAATGCAGCAGGTACAGATCGATGTAGTCGGTGCCCAGGCGCTGAAGACTGGCTTCGCAGGCGCGGGGCACGCCTTGGCTGCTGGCGTTGTGCGGATAGACCTTGCTTACCAAAAATACCCGGTCGCGGCGGCCCTTGATGGCCTCGCCGACCACCTCCTCCGCACCGCCTTCGCCGTACATTTCAGCGGTATCGATCAGGGTCAGGCCTTCGTCGATACCCAGCTGCAAGGCGGCCACTTCGGCACGGCGCTGGTTTGGGTCTTCGCCCATGCGCCAGGTTCCCTGGCCGATGACAGGGACGGGAACACCGGCCAGATCGATAGTACGCATGACAACCTCCTGATGAGTTCGCGGATTAACAGTGTGGCATTGACCGGACAAAAGGGTTCAATCGCAGTATGGTTGGCCTCTGATCAATCGCCAGGAATCACCCGCAATGCTGTTTGTCGTGATGCTCGGGGGCAAGCACCCCAGGGCCCGGATCGAAGTACACGATGTCGCGTTTGCCGTGGCGGATACGCTACAGGCCACCTACCCGCAGTTGCGCGACGCCTGGTTTGGCAGCCCCAAGGGCGTGCATATCGATTCGTGGATGGCGGTCGATGGCGTCGACGGCTGGAAGGTCGAATTCAGTCAATTGGCGCCGCATGGCGATGCGCCTCGCTTGTATTTCCTCAACCTCGGCGGCTATGAGGCCAACCGCTTCGGCGAGGCGCATCACTACCTGTTGCTGGTGGCGCGCGACAAGCGCGAAGCGATGAGCAAGGGCAAGCAGCACGTGTTGCGCCACTGGTCCCAGGCCCACACCGACGCGGTAATGGATATCGACGATTGCCTGCCCATCGACCTGGTGGACGGCCGTTATGTGCATCTTGTACAAGGCCCGCACGCCGCCATCATCCAACAAAACGACTACATCGTTTTGGCCTGAACCCCGCGGGCCAGGCCGCTTCCGGCCCGCTCAGGCAAGTAGACGGAACTTTGCCAGGAAATAACCGCCTGAATCCGGTAGGCTCACCGTTTTTTTACTCAAGGAGTTATTTCCCATGGCCAAAGCCACCGCCCGCCACATCCTCGTTTCCACTGAAGACAAGTGCAACGAACTCAAGTCCCAGATCGAAGGCGGCGCTGATTTCGCAGAAGTCGCCAAAGCCAACTCCAGCTGCCCGTCCAGCCGTCAAGGCGGCGACCTGGGTTCGTTCGGTCCCGGCCAGATGGTCAAGGAATTCGACAGCGTGGTGTTCAGCGCCCCAGTCAATACCGTACAAGGCCCGGTGAAAACCCAGTTCGGTTATCACCTGCTGGAAGTCACCAGCCGCCAGGACTGATTCAGTCTGTGCTGATGTTGTAGACAACGGCCCGCCATTTGGCGGGCCGTTGTGCATGTGATGACTGACGACGCTTAAGCCGTTAACGTACAGCTCTCTATTTTTGTTCATCCGCGCTCAAGGCTGATAATGCGATTGGCTTTTCCCAGACTGTTCAGCATCACCCTGGTCGTGTTCCTGACCAGCAACGCCGTGACCGCGGCGCCACAAGCGTCCCTCACGGTGTATGGCGAGCCGGCCAAGTACCCCGACGGTTTCAGCCATTTCGACTATGCCAACCCCAATGCCCCCAAAGGCGGCAGCCTGCGCCGCTCCGCCCTGGAAATCGGGCGCTTTGACCATGTATTGCCGTATGTCGATAAAGGCATCGGTGTCTCCCAGGTCGATGGCTGGCTCTACTCGCCTCTGGCCCAGCGCTCCCTGGACGAGCCCTACACGGTCTACGGCCTGGTCGCGCAGAAGATGGAACGCGCCGACGACGGCCTGTCGCTGCGGTTCTACCTCAATCCCAAGGCGCGATTTGCCGATGGCAAACCGATCACCGCCGAAGACGTGCGCTACAGCTTCGACTTGTTGATGACCCAAGGCAGCCTGCGTTTTCGCACGCTGTTCGCCGACGTCAAGCATGTCGAAGTCGAAAACGAGCGCCAGGTGCGTTTCGACTTCTCCAGCAATGAAAACCGCACCCTGCCCCTGGATCTCGCCACCCTGCCGGTGTTCCCCGAACATTGGTGGAAGAGCCGCGACTTCGCCAACGGCGGCGGCTATGAAGCCCCACTGGGCAGTGGCCCGTACAAGGTCAGCAAGATCGACTCCGGCAACACCATCACTTTTACTCGCGACCCCGATTGGTGGGGCAAGGACTTGCCGATCAGCCGTGGCCTGTACAACTTCGATCACTTGAGCCTTGAGTATTTTGGCGACACCGAAGTCGCGCGCCAGGTGCTGCGCGGCGGTGCCTACGACTTCAATCGGGAATTCTCCGCCACTGGCTACTCCATCGGTTATAACGGCCCGGCCCTTGACGATGGCCGCCTGCAACGCGCGCATCTGGCCAAGGAGATGCCGCAACCGGCCCAGGGCTATGTCTTCAATGTGCAAAACCCGATGTTCAAGGACCGCCGCGTGCGCCAGGCCCTGGCCATGCTGTGGGATTTCGAATGGGCCAACCGGCAGATGATGCGCAACCTGTATATCCGCCAGCAAAGCTATTTTTCCAACAGCCCGCTTGCCGCCACCCAGTTGCCGACCGAGGAAGAACTGGCGATCCTGGAACCCTTGCGCGGGCAGATTCCCGATGAGGTGTTCACCCAGGTATTCAAGGCGCCCGTTACCGATGGCAGCGGCATGATCCGTGACAAACAGTTGCAGGCCCTGGCCCTGCTGGAAGAGGCGGGCTGGAAGCCTGAAGGCGACAAACTGGTCAACGCCGAGGGCGAGCCGTTAGAGTTCACCTTCCTCAACGCCCAGGCGGGCCTGGAACGTCTACTGCTGCCGTACAAACGCAACCTGGCGCAGATCGGCATCACCTTGAATATCCGTCGGATCGACTCCTCCCAGTACGTCAACCGCTTGATGGCGCGGGACTACGACATGATCGTCACCGGTTTTCCGGTTACCACCTCGCCGGGCATGGAGCTGTACAATTTCTTCGGTTCCGCCGCTGCGTTCGATCCGGGCGCCAACAATTACATGGCGCTCCAGGACCCGGCCGTCGACCGCCTGATCAAGGGCCTGGTCAAGGCCGACACCCAGGCGCAGATGCTCACTTACGCCCACGCCCTGGACCGGGTGCTGCAGTGGAACTACCTGTGGATTCCCAACTATTACCCGCCCGGCACCTCCGCCGCGTGGTGGAACCGCTTCGGCCGCCCAGCCATCGAGGCGAAAAACGATGAAGCCCTGGAAACCTGGTGGGAAGTCAGCCCGACGCCACTGACCAACGAGCAGATGCAAGCCGAGCTGAAAAAACGTGGGGATGCGCGCTGATGTTTGCCTATATCGTGCGGCGCCTGCTGCTGATCATCCCGACCCTGGTGATCATCCTGCTGGTGAATTTCGTGATCGTGCAGGCCGCGCCCGGAGGGCCGGTGGAACAAGCCATCGCCCACTTGCAAGGCATCGGCGGCGGTGGTGTGGGCGGCGGCGCAGGCGAAGGTATCAGCGGCTCGCGGGCCAGTCGTGGCCTGGACCCGAAGCTGATCAAGGACATCGAAAAGCAATACGGCTTCGACAAGCCTGCACCGGAACGCCTGTGGCTGATGCTCAAGAGCTACGCCCAACTGGACTTCGGCAACAGCTTCTTTCGCGGCTCGACGGTGATCGACCTGATCCTGGAAAAGATGCCGGTCACCATTTCCCTCGGCCTGTGGGCCACCTTGATCACTTACCTGGTGTCGATTCCCTTGGGCATCCGCAAGGCGGTGCGCCATGGCAGCAGCTTCGATGTGTGGAGCAGCACCGCCATAGTCATCGGCTATGCGATGCCGGCGTTCCTGTTTGCGATGTTTCTGATCGTGGTGTTTGCCGGCGGCACGTCGCTGAACTGGTTCCCGGTGCGCGGGTTGGTGTCGGAAAATTTCGAAACACTGAGCACCGTGGGCAAGATCGCCGACTATTTCTGGCACCTGGTATTGCCGGTCACGGCACTGGTGATCGGCGGGTTCGCCACCTTGACCATCCTCACCAAAAACTCGTTCCTCAACGAAATTACCCGGCAGTACGTGGTCACCGCGCGCGCCAAGGGCTTGAGCGAACGCCGCGTGCTGTACGGCCATGTGTTTCGCAACGCGATGCTGCTGGTGATTTCCGGGATTCCCCAAGCGTTCATCAGCGTATTCTTCGCCGGTTCCCTGCTGATCGAAGTGATCTTCTCCCTCGACGGCCTGGGCCGCATGAGCTATGAAGCGGCCGTCTCACGGGACTACCCAGTGGTGTTTGGTTCGTTGTTTATCTTCACCCTGTTCGGCCTCTTGATAAAACTCATCGGCGACCTCTGTTACACCCTGGTGGACCCGCGTATCGACTTCGCTGCGAGGAACGCCTGATGCTCAATCTGTCGCCCGTGGCTCGTCGGCGTTTCGAGCGCTTCAAGAAAAACCGTCGCGGCTGGTGGTCGCTGTGGCTATTTATCGGCTTGTTTATCCTGACCCTCGGTGGCGAGTTGATCGCCAACGATAAGCCGCTGGTGCTCAGTTTCAAGCACGAGCTGTATTTCCCGGTATTCAAGCGCTACACCGAACAGCAGTTCGGCGGGCAGTTGCCGTTCCAGGCCGACTACCGCAGTGACTACGTGCAGAAGCTGATAAAGCAGGACGGCGGCTGGATGTGGTTCCCGCCGATCCCGTTCAGCGACGATACGCCCAACTACGAGCTGGCCCGCCCTGCCCCCAGCCCGCCATCGACGGTGAATTGGCTGGGCACCGATGACCAATCGCGGGATGTGCTGGCGCGGGTGATCTTCGGCGCACGGGTGTCGATCCTGTTTGCCCTGGCGCTGACCGCGATCAGCGCCGCCATCGGCATTGCCGCCGGGGCATTGCAGGGTTACTACGGCGGCTGGGTAGACTTGCTGGGGCAACGCATCCTGGAGGTGTGGTCGGGCCTGCCGGTGCTGTACCTGCTGATTATCCTGTCAGGCTTTGTCGAGCCGAATTTCTGGTGGTTGCTGGGCATCATGGCGCTTTTTTCCTGGCTGGCGCTGGTGGATGTGGTGCGCGCCGAGTTCCTGCGCGGGCGCAACCTGGAGTATGTCAAGGCCGCGCGCGCCCTGGGCCTGGGCGACGGCAAGATCATTGGCCGGCATATCCTGCCCAATGCCATGACCGCCACCTTGAGCTATTTACCGTTCATCCTCACCGGGGCGATTTCGACCTTGAGCGCCCTGGATTTCCTCGGCTTCGGCATGCCGGCCGGCAGTGCGTCGCTGGGCGAGTTGATCGCCCAGGGCAAGCAGAACCTGCAAGCCCCATGGCTGGGCCTGACGGCGTTTTTCACCCTGGCGCTGATCCTGTCGCTGCTGGTGTTTATCGGCGAGGCGTTGCGTGATGCCTTCGACCCTCGCTCATGAGTGACTGCATATGAACCTGATCGAAATCCGTGACCTCAGCGTGGCGTTCAGCGGCCACACCGTGGTGCGCAATGTGAACCTGGACGTGCGCCCCGGCGAGTGCCTGGCGCTGGTGGGTGAGTCGGGCTCGGGCAAGTCGGTGACCGCTCATTCGATCCTGCAACTGCTGCCCGAAGCCGGCACGCTCAGCAAAGGCTCGGTGAAGTATCGCGGCCAGGAGCTGATGGGCGCGTCGCCTAAGGCCCTGCAAAAGCTGCGCGGCAACCGTATTGCCATGATCTTCCAGGAGCCGATGACCTCGCTGAACCCGCTGCACACGATCGAAAAGCAGATCGGCGAGACCCTGCTGCTGCACAAGGGCCTGGGCGGCAAGGCGGCGCAGGCGCGTATCCTCGAGCTGCTCGACCTGGTCGGCATCCAGAAACCCCAGGAGCGGCTCAAGGCCTACCCCCATCAACTCTCCGGAGGCCAGCGCCAGCGGGTGATGATCGCCATGGCCCTGGCCTGCGAGCCGGAGCTGCTGATTGCCGACGAACCCACCACCGCACTGGACGTGACCGTGCAGCGCAAGATCCTGCTGCTGCTCAAGTCGTTGCAGCAACGCCTGGGCATGTCACTGCTGCTGATCAGCCATGACCTTAACCTGGTGCGCAGCATTGCCCAGCGGGTGTGCGTGATGCGCGCCGGCGAGATCGTCGAGCAGGCCGACTGCCAGGCCTTGTTTGCCGCGCCACAGCACCCCTACAGCCGCTTGCTGCTGGACGCCGAGCCCTCGGCTGAAGTGTTGTGCGGCGAAGAGCGCGAGACCGTATTGCAGGTGAACGACCTGAGCGTGCGGTTTGCTCTCGGCGGCGGGCTGCTGCGACCCAAGCGCTACCTGCAGGCGGTGGACGGTATCAGCCTCAGTGTGCAACGCGGCAAGACCCTGGGGATTGTCGGCGAGTCCGGCTCGGGCAAGTCGACCCTGGGCCAGGCGATCCTGCGCCTGCTCGATTCCACCGGCAGCATCCGCTTCCAGGGCGAGGCCCTCGACCCGCTCAACCACCGGCAGATGCGCCCATGGCGCAAGCAGATGCAGGTGGTGTTCCAGGACCCGTATGGCAGCCTCAGCCCGCGCATGTCGGTGCAACAGATCATCAGCGAGGGCCTGGAAGTGCACGCCCCGTGCAGCCTCGACGCGCGCGAAGCGCAGGTGATCCAGGTACTCAAGGACGTCGGCCTGGACCCCGCCAGCCGGCACCGTTACCCCCATGAATTTTCCGGCGGCCAGCGCCAGCGCATCGCTATCGCCCGGGCACTGGTGCTCAAGCCGGCGTTGATGCTGCTGGATGAGCCGACCTCGGCGCTGGACCGTACGGTGCAAAAACAAGTGGTGGCCCTGTTGCGCGAACTGCAGGAGAAATACGGCCTGACCTACCTGTTCATCAGCCATGACCTGGCGGTGGTGCGGGCAATGGCCCACGATATGATCGTGGTCAAGGACGGCAAAGTGGTAGAGCGCGGCCCCAGCCATGCCGTGTTCGAAGCGCCGCAGCATCCCTACACCAAGGAACTGTTGGCTGCCGCACACATCCCCTTGTAGAAGCGCGTTTATAGTGGCGAGCGGGCTCCCTCGCCACGCTTCACCTGCTGGACCATCAATCGGCGCTATGACTATGAACACCACCGAAAACCTCAAGGACTACCAACACGTTCGCGGCCTGGCCATTCAGTCGCTGTTCGAGATTATCGAGCAGTCCAGCGAAGGCACGGTGATCGTGGACCGTGATGCGAATATCGTCTGGATGAACGAGCGCTACGCCAAGCGTTTCGGCCTCAAGAGCGCCGAGCAGGCCATCGGCCAACCCTGCGAGCAGGTGATTTCCAACAGCCTGTTGCGCCAGGTGGTGCGCAACGACCGGCCGATTCTGCTGGATATCCAGGACACGCCCAAGGGCCCGCTGGTGGTGATGCGCCTGCCGATCCACGACGATGCGGGCGCGGTGATCGGTGCGATTGGCTTTGCGCTGTTCGATGAGCTGCGCAACCTGTCGCCGCTGATCGAGCGCTACCTGAGCATGCAGCAGGAACTGGCGTCCACGCGTTCGCTGTTGCGCTCGCGGCAAAGCAAATACAACTTCGCGCACTTTATCGGCACCAGCGCCGCCAGCCTTGAAGTCAAGCGCCGTGCGCGGCGCAGTGCCAGCGCCGAATCGCCGGTGCTACTGCTCGGCGAAACCGGCACCGGCAAGGAATTGCTCGCCCAGGCCATCCATGGTGCTTCGCCCCGAGCCCACAAGGCGTTCGTCAGCATCAACAGCGCGGCGATCCCCCACGACCTGCTCGAAGCTGAATTTTTCGGCACCGCCCCAGGTGCCTTCACCGGCGCCGACCGCAAGGGCCGTCCCGGCAAATTCCAGATCGCCCAGGGTGGCACGCTGTTCCTCGATGAAATCGGCGACATGCCGCTGCCGCTGCAAAGCAAGTTATTGCGGGTGTTGCAGGAAAAGGAATTCGAACCGGTGGGGTCCAACGAAATGCTTCACAGCGATGTGCGGGTGATCGCGGCGACATCCATGGACCTGGAAGCGGCGATCAAGCGTGGCGAGTTCCGTGCGGACTTGTACTACCGCCTGAACGTGTTGCCGATCCAGGTGCCGCCGCTGCGTGAACGGTTGGAAGATATTCCGGCGCTGAGCGAAGCCATCCTCGAGGAACTGCGCAGCCAGCATGAACTGGACCGCGAAGCACTGGCCCTGTTGGCGCAGCATGCGTGGCCGGGAAATATCCGTGAGCTGCGCAACGTGCTGGAGCGGGCGGCGTTGTTGAGCGATGACCTGGTGTTGAACGCCGGGGAGATTCGGGCTGCGATTGGCACGTTCAGGCCGGTGGCGCGTGGTGCGGTAGCCACGGCCGAGGGTGAGACCTATGCGGCGGCGCGGGAGCGGTTTGATCGGCAGTTGATCGGTGATGCCTTGCAAACATGCGCAGGGAATGTGGTGGCGGCCGCCAAGCGATTGGGGCTGGGGCGGTCGACGCTGTACAAGAAAATGCTAGCTCTGGGCCTTACTCAGTCTCACTAAAGAGACAGTGTTCTCATTTTCAAGACAGTCTAATGTGGGAGGGGGCTTGCCCCCGATAACTATAGTTCAGTCAATGTTTGTGCTGGCTGACCCACCGCCATCGGGGTGTAGAACCGTAGACATCGTTTACATCTGAAACCGGGGACATCGTTTACACATTTGAGGCTTGGACGCGGGTCATACCTCGCCCAAGCCTTCCCAGGGGATAATCACACAAGTACAAATCCCAAACATCATCCTCAGCCTCTTTAAGCCCTATCTGCTCCCCTGACAGCGCCTCGCTGATAAATACCAACTTGCCGTTCCACTTGATCGACCCGTCCTGTCTGACGCTTCGAACCTTCATTTCGGACGGATACTCCACATCCGGCAAGCATCCTGGGTAAATCCGGGTAGACGGCACATACACGTCCCCTGGACGCTTCATACTGAGCGCTTCATGAGGGCGCACGTAATTGAACTCATGCCTGAAGTGCTCTAGCAAAAGCTGCTGCTCGATTAGGTTTTCTCCTAAGGGCAGCTCCAGTTTCAAGCTACGGTGCATCCGCTCATGGCGACCATTTTGGGCCGGTCTTCCTGGCATGGTGCGCTCCGGATAGATGCCCAGACGTATCCACCAAACTGCCAGCGTGGATATTCTTGCCAGGCCAGGAGAGGCAAACGGAACACCGTTGTCCGACCGAATAACTTCGGGCATGCCGTACTCCTGAAACAGTCTCTCAAAGGCTTGTTCAACAGGTTCAGTCTTGATCTTTGAATGAGCCCTGCACGCCAAAATCATCCGGGAAGCGTGGTCTGTGATGGTCAAAGGGAAGCACATCTGCGCGTTATGCATTTTGAATTGCCCTTTGTAGTCGGCGCACCACGTCTGGTTAGGTTCGTTGGCCTCGCGCATTACTACAGGGGAAGTACCGTGTCTGCGCTTGAAGCGCCGCTTTTGGACGAGCCCAAGTCGATCAAGCCATTGGCCTGCTGTACTTGGGGAAGGCCAGGCGATGGAGGGATCTTCAAGTCGCAATAGCTCGAGAAGCTTCTTCGGACCCCATTTATCGTGCGCCTCCTTCATCGCCACCACACGGGCCAGGATTTCATCGTCGGTTTTATTGGGGCTGTTGTGAGGGCGTCGGGACAGTTCGGCTAACGACTTTAAATCGCCATTGTGCCGGCCGATCCATTTGTCGACGGTAGGCCGACTTACGTTAAAGCGGCGCGCCAGCTGGCTTTTGGTGTAATTACCAGAAAGCCAGTCAGCGACCAGTCTGATTCGTTGATTCATCGGAGACTCTTGGTTCCAGGGCATGATCAGTTACCTCCTGATCATGCGTATTAACCTGTAAACCATGTCCCCGGTTAGAAATGTAAACGATGTCCCCGGTTTGTACCGGGGCAAGCCCCCTCCCACATTTGATCGGTGGCGGTCTCTGAATTGAGACAATGACTGGAACTCTCGCCAAGAAACAGCTAAATATTTTTATATTTCAATAAGTTAGAAACATGGCACACATCTCGCTATAGCCGTTCTCCAGCGTTTCACCCACAAAAATAACAATTGGAGACACACCATGAGTGTGATCATTGCCTTGGCAGCCCTGGCGCTGCTGATGTTGGCTGCCTACCGTGGCTATAGCGTTATCCTGTTTGCCCCGATCGCCGCCCTCGGCGCTGTTCTGCTGACTGACCCTTCCGCTGTCGCACCGGCCTTCACCGGGGTGTTCATGGAGAAAATGGTCGGTTTCATCAAGCTGTATTTCCCGGTGTTCCTGCTCGGTGCGGTGTTCGGCAAGCTGATCGAGTTGTCGGGGTTCTCGCGTTCCATCGTCGCCGCCGCCATTCGTTTGCTCGGCACGCGCCAGGCGATGCTGGTGATTGTGTTGGTCTGTGCCCTGCTCACTTACGGCGGCGTGTCACTGTTCGTGGTGGTGTTTGCGGTGTACCCGTTTGCCGCGGAGATGTTCCGCCAGAGCAATATCCCCAAGCGCCTGATCCCGGCCACCATCGCCCTCGGTGCGTTCTCGTTCACCATGGACGCCCTGCCCGGCACGCCGCAGATCCAGAACATTATCCCCAGCACCTTCTTCAACACCACCGCCTGGGCGGCGCCGTGGTTGGGGCTGATCGGTACGATCTTCGTGTTCTGCGCCGGCATGCTCTACCTGTCGCGCCAGCGCAACAAGGCCCAGCGCGCGGGTGAAGGCTACGGCACCGAGCTGCGCAACGAGCCGGAAACCGCCGAGAACCTGGCCCTGCCCAACCCCTGGATCGCGCTGTCGCCGTTGCTTCTGGTGGGGGTGATGAACCTGCTGTTCACCCACTGGATCCCGCAGTGGTACGGCAAGACCCACAGCCTCAGCCTGCCGGGCATGAGCGCCCCGGTGACCACCGAAATCGCCAAGCTCACCGCGATCTGGGCGGTGCAGGCGGCGTTGCTGGTGGGGATCATCGTGGTGCTGGTGTGCGGTTTTTCAGCGATCAAAAGCAAGCTGGCCGAGGGCAGTAAAAGTGCGGTCAGCGGCGCGCTGCTGGCAGCGATGAACACCGCTTCCGAATACGGGTTCGGTGCAGTGATCGCCTCATTGCCTGGGTTCCTGGTATTGGCGGACTGGCTCAAGGGCATCCCCAACCCGCTGGTCAACGAAGCGATTACCGTGACCTTGCTGGCAGGGATCACCGGCTCCGCATCCGGCGGCATGAGCATCGCCCTGGCGGCCATGTCCGAAAGCTTTATTTCAGCGGCCCATGCGGCCAATATTCCCCTTGAAGTGCTGCACCGGGTCGCGGCGATGGCCAGCGGCGGCATGGACACCCTTCCCCACAACGGCGCGGTGATCACGCTGCTGGCGGTGACCGGGCTGACCCACCGCGAAGCCTACAAGGATATTTTCGGCATCACGATCATCAAGACCCTCGCGGTGTTCGTGGTGATCGGTACGTTCTACGCCACCGGCATAGTGTGAGGTTTTCATGACGACATTGAACGGCAAGACCGCCCTGGTCACCGGCTCCACCAGCGGCATCGGCCTGGGCATTGCCCTGAGCCTGGCCAAGGCCGGCGCCAACCTGATCCTCAACGGCTTCGGCGATGCCAGCGGCGTGATCGCCCAGGTGCAGGCGTTTGGCGGCAAGGTCGGGCATCACCCGGCAGACGTCAGCGACCCGGCGCAGATCGCCGAGATGCTGGCCTATGCCGAGCGCGAATTCGGCGGCGTCGACATACTGGTCAATAACGCCGGCATCCAGCATGTGGCGGCGGTGGAAGATTTTCCGGTGGAGCGCTGGGACTCGATCATCGCCATCAACCTGTCATCGGTGTTCCACAGCACGCGCTTGAGCCTGCCGGGCATGAAGGCCAAAGGCTGGGGGCGCATCGTCAATATCGCCTCGGTGCACGGCCAGGTGGGTTCGGTGGGCAAGGCGGCCTATGTGGCGGCCAAGCATGGGGTGATCGGCCTGACCAAGGTTGTGGGCCTGGAAACCGCGACCAGCAACGTGACGTGCAACGCGATTTGCCCGGGCTGGGTGCTGACGCCGCTGGTGCAGAAGCAGATCGACGATCGCGCGGCCAACGGGGTGAGCCCGCAGCAGGCGCAGCATGATCTGCTGGCGGAGAAACAACCGTCGCTGGAGTTCGTGACACCGCCGCAGCTGGGTGAGCTGGTGCTGTTTTTGTGCAGTGAGGCCGGTAGCCAGGTGCGTGGCGCGGCGTGGAATATTGATGGTGGTTGGTTGGCCCAATAACCCCCAAACACTGGAGATCAAAAATGTGGGAGGGGGCTTGCTCCCGATAGCGGTGGGTCAGTCAATGAATGTGCAAACTGAAACACCGCCATCGGGGGCAAGCCCCCTCCCACATTGGAACTCTGTTGTTTGGAAGAACGAGAGACCCCGCAATGTCCGACATCCTCTGGCAACCCTCCCCGGAACGCATCGCCAACACGCGCATGGACCAGTTCCGCCGCTACATCAATGCGCACCACCACCTGCAGCTGGGCGACTACCCCGCCCTGCACCAGTGGAGCATCGACCAGCGCCCGGATTTCTGGAAGGCGATCGTGGCGTTCTTCGAGGTGCAATTTCGCAGCCCGCCCAGCGCCACGTTGATCGAGAGCGCCGACATGCCCAGCGCCCAGTGGTTTCCCGGCGCTACCCTGAACTTCGCCGAGCACTTGCTGCGCCGTCGCGACGATCACCCGGCGGTGGTTGCCATCAGTGAAGACGGCCAGCGTGAACAATTGAGCTACGCGCAATTGGCCGAACATGTCGCCGGCCTGCAAAACAGCCTGCGCTCGGCCGGTGTCGGTGTGGGTGACCGTGTGGCGGCGTGCATGCCCAATACCTGGCAAACCCTGGTCGGCATGCTCGCCACCACCAGCCTCGGGGCAATCTGGTCGTGCTCGTCACCGGACTTCGGCACCCAAGGCGTGATCGACCGTTTTGGCCAGATCGAACCCAAGGTACTGATCACTTGCGCCGGTTATCGTTACGCCGGCAAGACCCTCGACCAGAGCGCCAAGCTCAATGAAATCCTCGCACGGCTGCCGTCCCTGGAACACTTGATCATCGTCCCCTACGCCCGCCCTCAGGCGCAGGTCACGGATTACCGCACGCCCGCACGCGTCGCGCTGTGGAGCGACTTCTACCAACCCGGCGGCACGCCCGAGTTCGTCGCGGTGCCGTTCGATCACCCGCTGTATATCCTCTATTCCAGCGGCACCACCGGCGTGCCCAAGTGCATCATTCACGGCACCGGCGGCGTACTGCTCACCCATCTCAAGGAACATGGCCTGCATGCCGACCTGTCCCGTGAAGACTGCCTGTTCTACTACACCACCTGCGGCTGGATGATGTGGAACTGGCTGGTGTCGGTGCTGGCCCTGGGCGCCACGGCGGTGCTGTATGACGGTTCTCCGTTTCATCCGGGCCCGCAACGCTTGATCGACCTGATCGACGCCGAACGCATCAGCGTGTTCGGCACCAGCCCCAAGTTTCTCGCCACCCTGGAAAAGGCCGGGCTGCAACCGCGCCTCAGCCACGATTTGCGCAGCCTCAAAGGGTTGATCTCCACTGGGTCGCCGCTGTCGCCCCAGAGCTACGACTACGTGTACCGCGAGATCAAGGCCGAGCTGTGCCTGTCGTCGATGTCCGGCGGCACCGATATTGTCTCCTGCTTCGTGATCGGCAACCCGGTGTTGCCGGTGCGCCGTGGCGAAATGCAGTGCAAGAGCCTGGCGATGGCTATCGAAGTGTGGGACGAGCAGGGCCGCCCACTGGTCGGCGAGAAAGGCGAATTGGTGTGTACCCGGCATTTTCCCGCCATGCCCATCGGGCTGTGGAACGACCCGCAGCAGCAAAAGTTGCGCGCCTCGTATTTCAGCCAGTTCCCCGGCGTGTGGGCCCAGGGCGACTACGCCGAGCAACGTCCCAACGGCAGCCTGCTGATTCATGGCCGCTCCGATGCGGTGCTCAACCCTGGCGGCGTGCGCATCGGCACTGCCGAGATCTATCGCCAGGTGGAAAAAGTCCCGCAGGTACTGGAAAGCCTCGCCATCGGCCAGCGCTGGCAGGACGACGTGCGCGTGGTGCTGTTTGTGCGCCTGGCTGACGGTGTCCAGTTGGATGAGGCGCTGGAGCAGCAGATCCGCCAGGTGATCCGCGCCAACACCACGCCGCGCCACGTGCCGGCGAAAATCCTCGCGGTCGCCGATATCCCGCGCACCATCAGCGGCAAGATCGTCGAATTGGCAGTGCGCAATGTGGTCCATGGGGAACCGGTGAAAAACACCGATGCGCTGGCCAATCCCGAGGCACTCGAACACTTTCGCGACCGCCCTGAGCTGGCGTGACAGATGAAAGGTTTCAGCCCCGATACGGCGTTTTGCAGAAAAACCGGCAATGCGTGCTATTTTTTGAGGTAGCCACCCGTCGTTGTCTCTTGGAATAATGGGTGTTGTCATTTTTCAAAGCGTGATACGCAAGGCTTTTTCATGAATGGAACATCCACCGGTAGCGACGCCGCGGCAATGATCGAGCGGCTGGACTGGGCGCAAAGCCCCCTCGGTGAGGCCAATGATTGGCCGCAAAGTCTGCGCACCGCCGTGGATATCGTGGTGCATTCGCCCATGCCGATGCTGCTGCTCTGGGGCGAGCAGCTCACCCAGCTGTATAACGATGGTTTCGCCCGCCTGGCTGGCAACAAGCACCCCGGCGCCCTGGGCCAGCCGGTGCATGCGACCTGGCCGGAGCTGCAAAGCTTCGCCGCGCCGGTCTACGACGCGGTGCTCAGCGGCCAGGTGCGCACCTTCAGCGAGCAGCGTTTCGTGCTGCAGCGCGACCAGCGCGACACCGAGATCTGGCTTGACCTGACCTACAGCCCGGTGCGCGATGAAAGCGGCCGCGTAGCCGGCATCCTGGTCACGGCCATCGAAACCAACGAGCGGCGCAGCAAGGCCCTCGAACTGCAGCAGCGCTCCGAAGACAGCCTCAAGGCCCAGCACAACACCGAGCAACGACTGCAACTGGCCCTGGCGGCGACCGACGCGGTAGGCACCTGGGACTGGGACATCGGCGAAGACCAGTTTATCGCCGACGCACATTTCGCTTACCTGCACGGCGTCGACCCCAATGACGCCGGCCTGCTGCCCATCAGCGCCTACCTGCTCGGCGTGCATCCCGAAGACCGTGGCACGGTCACGCGCAGCATCAAGCATTGCATCACCTTCGGCACCGAATACGCCGAGGAATACCGCCTGCTGCAAGCCGACGGCCAGGTACGCTGGGTGTTTGCCCGTGGCCGTTGCTACAAGGACCCGCAAGGCCGCCCCGCCCGCTTCCTGGGTGCCGCGCTGGACCTCACCGAGCGCAAGCACACCGAGCAGGCGCTGCGTCAAAGCCAGACCGAACTGCAACTGATCATCAACGCCATGCCGGTGCTGATCGGCTATGTCGACCACGAGCAACGCTTTCGCTTGAACAATAGCGCCTACCTCGACTGGTACGGCAAGACGCCCCAGGAGCTGTACGGCAAGACCATTCGCGAAGTGCTGGGCGACGAGGTGTACGCCGGGCGCGAAGACAAGATCGCCGCCGCGCTCAACGGCAAGGCGTGCAGCTTCATGACCGTCACGCCGCATCGCGATGGGCGGCCGCGCCACGCGTTGATGAAGTACCTGCCGCGCTTCAGCACTGACGGCTCGGTGAACGGTTTCTATATCTTTGTGATCGACGAGACCGAACGCAAACTCACTGAAGAAGCCCTGCGCCATCTCAACGAAAACCTCGAAGAGCGCGTGGCCCAGCGCACCCAGGCGCTGGCCGAGGCCAACCAGCGCCTGCACAACGAAATGTTCGAGCGCGAGCGGGCTGAAGACGCGCTGCGCCACGCGCAGAAAATGGAAGCCGTGGGCCAGCTCACCGGCGGTATCGCCCACGACTTCAACAATATGCTCACCGGCATCATCGGCAGCCTCGACCTGATGCAACGCTACATTGCCGCCGGCCGCAGCGAAGACATCGGCCGCTTTGCCGATGCCGCCGTGGCCTCCGCCCACCGCGCCGCCGCCCTAACCCACCGGCTGCTGGCGTTCTCGCGGCGCCAGTCGCTGGACAAGCGCCCCACCGATCCCAACCAGTTGGTGGCGTCCCTGGAAGATCTGTTCCGCCGCACCAAGGGCGCGCATATCACGCTCACCGTGCAGCTTGGCAAAGACATCTGGCCGGTGAACACCGACGCCAGCCAACTGGAAAATGCGCTGCTCAACCTGGTAATCAATGCCCGTGACGCCATGCCCGACGGCGGTGAACTGCTGATCGAAACCGCCAACAGCTATCTGGACGGCACCGATATCACCACCCTGGAGCCGGTCAAGGCCGGCGACTACGTGATGCTCGGCGTGCGCGACAACGGCAGCGGCATGGCGCCGAAAATTCTTGCCAAAGCCTTCGACCCGTTTTTCACCACCAAACCCATCGGCCAGGGCACCGGCCTGGGCTTGTCGATGATCTACGGCTTTGCCCAGCAATCGGGGGGCCACGTGACTATCCAGAGCGAACCGGGCCAGGGCACCTGCGTGCGCCTGTACCTGCCGCGCCTGCACGGCACTGCGCTGGAAAGCAGCCTGCCCGCCAGCCTGGCCGAAGCGCCGCTGGCCCTGGCCGGCGAAGCGGTGGTGGTGGTCGAGGACGACCCGGCGGTGCGCATGCTGGTGGTCAATCTGCTCGATGAACTGGGTTACACCGCGCACCAGGCCGCGGACGCGCGCACGGCGCTGCCGTTGCTGGAATCGGATTTACGCGTCGACCTGCTGGTGACCGACGTCGGCCTGCCGGGCATGAACGGCCGGCAACTGGCGGAAATCGCCCGCCAGCACCGGCCGGGGCTGCGCGTGCTGTTCATGACCGGCTACGCCGAAAAAGCCGCCGAGCGCCAGGGCTTTCTGGAGCACGGCATGGACATGGTGGCCAAACCGTTTTCCATTGACCTGCTGGCGACCAAAATCCGCAGCATGATCGGCGTCGATGCCTGAGTTCAGGCATAATCGCGCGCCGTCGCACACCTGGTAGAAATCGATGAAAGCCCAAGCCCGTCATATCCTGGTGAAAACCAGCGAAGAAGCCGAACAGCTCAAGCAGCGCATTGCCAAGGGCGAAGCCTTTGATGTGCTGGCCAAGAAGTACTCCACTTGCCCGTCGGGCAAGCGCGGCGGTGATCTGGGTGAAGTGCGGCCAGGGCAGATGGTTGGGGCCATTGATGCAGTGATCTTCAAGAAACCGCTGCGGGTGGTGCATGGGCCGGTCAAGAGCAAGTTTGGCTATCACTTGGTGCAGGTGTTTTACCGGGACTGAGGGGTTGGCTTTACACCGTTATCGGGGGCAAGCCCCCTCCCACATTCGACTGCATTCTTTCAGTTAAAACGCGGTTAACTGTGGGAGGGGGCTTGCCCCCGATCCGCCGCAGGCGGCATTCACCTGGGTATCAAAGCACCCGGCACCTGAATCACACGACTCGCCAACCGATGCCCGGCCAAAGCAGCCTGCTCCGGCGAACCGCCCTTGAGCCGACCAGCCAAATACGCTGCGCTGAACGAATCCCCCGCTGCCGTGGTGTCCACTACCTTCTCCACCTTCAACGCCGGCACAGCAAAGCGCTCGCCGGCGCAGCGGATCAAACAGTCATCCGCGCCGCGCTTGAGCACCACCTCCTCAATCATCGGGTAGGCCGCAAACACCTGCTCGCTGTCGGCATAACCGAACAACGCGCGCTCGTCGTCCTCGGTGAGCAAGGCGATATCCACCTCGCCCAACACGCGGTGATACGCCGCGCGGGCCGCCTCGATGTTCGCCCACAGACGCGGCCGGTAGTTGTTGTCGAATACGACCTTACCGCCGCGACGCCGGGTTTCGATCAGACTTTCGAGTAAACGCTCACGCCCGATTTCCCCCAGCACCGCCAGGGTGATGCCGCTGAAATACACCCAGTCATAGCCCGGCAGGGCTGCCAGGATCGGCTCGGCGGCCGGCGTGGTAAAACAGTCGCGCACAGCCGCTTCGTTGCGCCAGTAGAGGAATTTGCGCTCGCCGTTGGCGTCGGTCTGGATGCAATACAAACCCGGCAAACGCCCGGCCAGGCGCTGGACCATGCCCAGTCCGAGGCCTTCATCAGCCCACTGTTGGCACATGGCATCGCTGAAACTGTCATCGCCCAGGGCGGTGACGTAATCGACAGTGCCAAGATCGCCCAGCTCGCGGCGCAGGTACACCGCCGCGTTCAGGGTGTCGCCGCCGAAGCTCTGGTGCAGGCTGCCGTCGGCGCGGTGTTGCAGTTCGATCATGCATTCGCCGATCAGGGCGATGCGCGGTTTAGTGGTCATGGCTGCTGTCTCGGTGGGGCTGATGGACTCATCGGGGGCAAGCCCCCTCCCACATTTGGAATGCATTCCCCTGTGGGAGGGGGCTTGCCCCCGATAGGCGCGACTCGGTCTAGAAGCAGGTGCGCAGGGACTCGATCACCCGCAGTTGCTCATCCACCAGGCAACCCACCTGCCACTTATCGAAGGTCAGGCATGGATGGGAAGTACCAAACGAAATGATGTCGCCAATGCGCAGTTCAACCCCAGGCGCCACGGTCATGAACGCGTGTTGGTCCATCACGGCGGTCACCTGGCACGCGCTCACATCATCGCCCTCGGCCGGTAAAATTCCGGCCTTGTAGCGCTTGAGCGGCACCGGCAGACCGGCATCGTAGGCTACGTCGCGCTTGCCCAGGGCGATTATCGCAAAGCCCGGTTCCGGCAACGATTGCACATGGGCCCAGACTTCCAGCGCCGGGCGCAGGCCTTCGTTGAGGTCGCTGCGACGGTCAAGCACACAGCATTGCGCGTCTTTGTAGATGCCATGGTCGTGGGCCACGTAGCTGCCGGGGCGCAGGACGCTGAGGAAGCGGCCGGCGGCATTCTGCGCCTCGAACGATTCGGCAATCAGGTCATACCAGGCCGAACCCGACGCCGTTACGATTGGGGTGGGCAGGTCGAAATAGCCGTTGTCTTGCAGGTCTACCGCCTGGCGCACCAGGCTGGCCGCGAACGCGCGAATGCCGCTGATCGCCTGATCGCCATGGATCACGCCTTCATAGCCTTCAATACCGGTAAGGGCCAGGGCCGGCTGGGCCTTGATCGCCTCTGCCAGCTCGCGCACTTGCTGCTCGCTGCGGCAACCGCAACGGCCACCGACCACGCCGTACTCGATCATCACGTTCAGGCGCAGGCCACGGGCCGCGAAGAACAGGCCGAGGTCGGCAACGTTGTCCGGATGGTCGACCATGCAGTGAAAATCGAAATCCGGGTCGGCCAGCAGGTCGGCGATCAGCGCCATGTTCGGCGCGCCAACCAGTTGGTTGGCCATCAGCACACGGCGCACCCCGCCGGCGTAGGCGGCGCGGGTCTGCACCGCAGTGGCCAGGGTAATGCCCCAGGCGCCCTGCGCGAGCTGACGCTGAAACAGCGCCGGCATCATGCTGGTCTTGCCATGTGGCGCCAACTGCGCGCCGCTGTCACTGACGAATTGCTGCATCCAGCGAATGTTGTGTTCCAGGGCCTCGCGGTGCAGCACCAGGGCCGGCAGGCTGACATCGCGGACCAGGTGAGCGCCAACGGCGGCGGCGCCTTTTTCAACGGCATTGAAGGCAGACATGGGAAATTCCTACTCGTTGATGCGCCGGGCCAGGTTATTGGCGCTGTCGATCAGCACCCGGCGGTAGTCGTGATAGTTTTTGCTCGCATCGGCCCGCGGGGCGACGATGCACAGCGTCGCAATGCTGACGCCCTGCGCGTCGCGCACCGGGGCGGCAAAGCAGTGGGTGAAGGTGTCGGCCACGCTGTCGAAGGAAAAGAACCCGTCGAGGGTGGCCTGGCGGATCTGCGCCAGAAAGGTCTCCACGGGCAGGCGCAGGCCATCCGGCAGGATGAAATCGTCGGGGTCGATCAGGTCGATGATTTGCCGGTCGCTCAAGTGCCCGAGCAGCAGGCGCCCGGAGGCGGTCCAGGGGATCGGCGCGTTTTCGCCGATATCCGAGGAAATACGAAAATGCCGCTGGCCTTCGCGCATCAGCGCCACCGTGTACTTGCGCCCGTTGAGCAGGCACATCTGCGCGGTTTCGTGGGTCTGGCTGACGATCTCCTGCAAGGCGTGGTCGGCCTCGCGGGTCAGGTCGAAGTGGCGCAGGTGCGCCTGGCCTAGGAAGTACAACTGGCGTCCGAGGTAGACGTGACCGTCCTTGCCCACGGTTTCCAGGATGCGCCGCTCGAGCAGCGAGGCGACCAGTTCGTAGACCGTGGACTTGGGGCTGCCGATGCCGCTGGCGATATCATTCGGGCGCAGTGGCTGGCCGATTTCCTTGAGAAAATCGAGGATATCGAACGCACGGTCCAGGCCTTTGGCGCGGCGTTTGATGGTGTCTTCGGTCATGGCAGTGTTAAGTCCTGACAAGGTGTGTGCTGCACAGTGATCCCCTGTGGGAGGGGGCTTGCCCCCGATGGCGGTGTGCCAGTAGGTACATTTGTTGCTGATACACCGCTATCGGGGGCAAGCCCCCTCCCACATTTGATCCATTGTGGCTTCAAGAGTGGGGCAATTTAGCCTTTTTTCTTGTAGGCCACGCAATCGATCTCCACCTTGCAGTCCACCATCATGTTGGCCTGCACACAGGCGCGCGCCGGGGCGTGTTCCGGGGTGAAGTATTCGCCGAAGACTTTGTTGAAACTCCAGAAATCCCGTGGGTCTTCCAGCCATACGCCGACGCGCACCACGTCTTTCAATTCGTAGCCGGCCTCTTCCAGAATCGCCACTACGTTGCGCATCGTCTGGCGGGTTTGTTCGATGATGCCGCCATTGATGATTTCACCGTCCACCGCCGGCACCTGGCCCGACACATACAACCAACCATCGGCTTCCACCGCACGGGCGAAAGGACGCGGCTGGCCGCCGCCGGCGGTGCTGCCGGTACCGTAACGAGTAATGCTCATAAAATAGCTCCTGATTAAAAACGAATGCTCTTGAGAAATTCCGCCAGACGCGGTGACTGCGGCCGCTCGAAGATGTCCTTCGACGAGCCCTGCTCTTCGATGCGGCCCTGGTTCATGAAGACGATTTTGTCCGAGACCTCATAGGCAAAGCGCATTTCGTGGGTGACCAGCAACATGGTCATGCCCTCCTCCGCCAATCCCTTGATTACGCTGAGCACTTCGCCCACCAGCTCCGGGTCGAGGGCCGAGGTGACTTCGTCGAACAGCATCAGGCTGGGGTTCATGGCAATGGCCCGGGCAATCGCCACGCGCTGTTGCTGGCCGCCGGACAACTGGCCGGGGAAGTGATTGCGACGTTCCAGAAGTCCCACACGGTCGAGCCATTTTTCCGCGAGCGACACGGCCTCGTCCTTAGGCATTTTCTTAACTTTCAACAAACCCAGGGTCACGTTCTGCAAGGCGGTCAGATGCGGGAACAGGTTGAACTGCTGAAACGCCATGCCGGTCATGGCGCGGTGCTGGGCGATCACCCGCTCGGGGTGACGCACGCGCTTGCCGGCCACGTCGCTGTAGCCGATGGACGCGCCATCCAGGGTAATCTGCCCGCCCTGGAATTCTTCCAGCAGGTTGACGCAACGCAACAGGGTGGTCTTGCCCGAGCCACTGGAACCGATCAAGGTCACCACGTTGCCACGCTGCAGGCTCAGGTCGACGCCCTTGAGCACTTCAACGTCCCCGTATTGCTTGCGCAGGCCACGAATGTTCAGCAACGGTTCGATTGTTTGAGGTTGATTCATGGCAAGGCCACCCGCTTTTCAATGTAGCGCCCGAATAACTCGATGGCGTAGTTGATGACAAAGAACATGAAGCCTGCGAACAGGTAGAACTCCAGGGTCATGAAGGTGCGCGCAATGACTTGCTGGGTGCTCAGCAGCAGCTCGGCCACGCCGATCACCGAGAGCAAGGTCGAGGCCTTGACGATTTCCGTGGAGGAGTTAACCCAGGTCGGCAGGATCTGCCGCAGCGCCTGGGGCAACAGCACGTAGCCCAGGGACTGGTAGAACGTCAGGCCAATTGCCTTGCCCGCTTCCAGTTGCCCACGGGGGATGGCCTGCAGCGCACCGCGCACGATTTCCGCGACATGGGAGCCACAGAACAGCGTGAGCCCGACCGCGCCGGCCTGGAACGCACTGATTTGCCAACCGAGCGCCGGCAGCATGTAGAAACACGCCAGCACCAGCACGAATACCGGCGTGCCACGAATCAGGTCGACATACAGGCGAAACGGCGCACGCATCCAGAACTTGCCGTAGGTCAGCACCAGCCCGGCGAAGATACCGATCAGGGTGCCGAAGATAATCGCCAGCGCCGAGCAATAGAGACTGGTCTGGAACCCGGCCCACAGCGTCTCCCGGGCGATCCACAGTTCATGCAGCCAGCTAGGGGATTCGTACATGGAAAACCCTCCTTAACGACGGATCGCCAGACGCTGTTCCAGATAACGGAGCAGCATGGCAATGAGGTAACAGGCGGCCACGTAGAGCGCCGTCGTCACCAGCCAGGTTTCGATCACCCGGTAGCTTTCGACGTTGATCTTGCGGGCGTAATAGGTCAGCTCCGGCACTGCAATCGCAGCGGCCAGCGAGGTGTCCTTGAACAGCGAGATAAAGTTGTTCGACAGCGCCGGCAGCACGTTGCGCAGCATCACCGGCACGGTGATATACGCGCGAATACGCCACTCCCCCAGGCCGATCGCCAACCCGGCTTCGCGCAAGCCCTTGGGAATGTTCAACAGCCCGGCGCGGAACACTTCGGTCAGATAAGCCCCGGCGTACAGCGACAAGGTGATGATGAACGAGGGAATTTTATCCAGGCGGATCCCCAGCGACGGCAAGGCAAAATAGATCAACAGGATCAGCACCAGGATCGGCGTATTGCGCACCACCGTCACATACACCGAAGCGAACACACGCAACGCCCGGTGCCTGGACAGCATGGCAAACGCCATCAGCAGGCCGATCACGCAGCCGATGGCGATCGACAGCAAGGCCAACTGCAGGCCCAGGCCGAGCCCCGCCAGCAAGGTGTCGAAATCACGCCATACGGCGGCAAAGTTCAACTGATAGTTCATGGTCGGCAGTACCTGAGTGGGGCGCCGTCAAGCACGCCCCGATTGTTCTGGATCACTTGAATTCCACAGGAAAACCAATCGCCGGCTCTGGCAGGTCCACGCCGAACCATTGCTTGAACGACGCCTTGTAGGCGGGAAATTCAACGCCGGTCATGGCTTCATGCAGCGCGGTATTGACGAAGTTCAGCCAGTCCTGGTCGCCACGCTTGACCGCGCATGCGTAGGTCTGCGGGCTCCAGGCGTAGGCCGGGCTGCGGTAGCGGCCGGGGTTCTGCACCATCAGGTATTTGACCGAAGACTGATCGGTGGCGGCGGCATCGGCGCGACCGGAGTTCACGGCCTGGTACATCAGGTCGACGCTGTCGTACTGATCGACCTTGGCCTTGGGCAGCGCCTGGTGGACCAATTCTTCGGCATACACGTTCTGCAGCACGGCCACGGTGACACCATCGCCCGCCGCCTGCAGGTCTTCGATTTCCTTGTACTTGCTGTTGTTCGGCAGCAGCACGCCCACGCCTTCGCGGTAATACGGCAGGGTGAAGGCCACTTGCTGCGCACGGCTGGCGGTGACGGTGATGAACTGGCAGCTCATGTCGACCTTGTCGGTCAGCAGGTTGGGAATACGTGCGTCGGAAGACTGCACCACGTACTCGACCTTGCTCGGGTCGTTGAACAAGCCCTTGGCCACGATGCGGCCGATGTCGATATCAAACCCCTGCAACTTGCCATCCGCTCCCTGGAAGTGCCACGGCGCATTGGTACTGCCTGTACCCACGATGAGGTGCCCACGCTTGAGCACATCATCGAGCTTGCTGTCCGCTGCCTGCGCGAGGCTGGCAACGGTAGCCGATGCGGCGAAGAGAAAAACACACGCTTTGAACACGGAAGGTCGGTGATGCATGACAAGCACTCCAGGAGTTGTGTATTCCGCTATACCGGAACTTGGTATGTAACAACGGAATAGACAGCAGAAAGTGTGCCATAGGCGCAGGAAGAAAAATATGCTGGAGGTAAACCCTTTATGGATCAGCAAGATAGTCATCGAAGCGTTTTACGGCGTTGCACCATCACCTGAGTCACGCTGCTACTCAATGCCCCACAACGATGTTACTGCGCACCAACTGTGCGCCCTTGGACTAACCTGTAGAGCGAGCAAGCTCCTAGATGAAAGGACCCGCGATGAAATTGAGCCTTGGCCTGTTAATCCTGTGTTTTCTGGTGGCCGGCAACGCCCTGGCCAGCAACGACCGCCGCGACTGCAAGGAAGAATTGCAAAAACTCAAGGAAGCCTTCGACACCAACTATACCAGCCAGAACCACCATGACTACCGCGACGCCAAAGCGGCCCGCGACAATGAGGAATACCGCAAGTGCGCAAGCCAGGCGCGCAAGGCACGGGAACGGCTGGAGCGTGGGCCGGACCTGTGAAGGTTGACAGTAGACGCGGGTGAGCCAGCGGCTTAGCGTTGGTCCACACCCACGCTACCGGCAGGAGATCACCATGGGCGCAGCCACGCGAACAATTTCCAGCGCCAAGGACTTCCAGCGCGTGCTGAACACACCGCGCCCCGTCTTCATCCTGTTCGTTTCAGAGCAATGCCACGCCTGCGTCAGCGCAGTGCCCTTATTCGAACAGGTTGCCTGGCAACATCCGTGGATCGTGTGCATGGTGCTCGATTGCGCGCACACCCCAAGGCACCCTGACGTTACCGGCACGCCAACGCTGCTGGTCTACGAGCGCGGCAACAGGGTGGAACTGCACAAGGGTTTCGGCCCCGTGGAGGAGCAACAGCAGTTCGTGCACGCGCTATTCATGCGCTTTGACCGGAGCAAGGCTGCAAAACCACCTGGGTCACCCGCCGCTCTTCAACCGCAGCCACCGTTAATCGCCAGCCCTCATATTCCAGGCTATCGCCCACCACAGGCAGACGATCGAGCAGGCTCATCAACAGGCCAGCCAGCGTTTGATAATCCTCGGTAGCCGCCGCCTTGAAGCCCGTGCGCTGACCGACCTGGCTCAAGTTCAAGGCGCCACTGGCGCGAAATCCGTCACCCTCCGCGACGATATCCGGCCCCTCGATTTCACTGGCGTCCGGCAACTCACCGGCGATGGACTCGAGGATGTCGGTCATGCTCAAAACCCCCATGAAGTCGCCGAATTCGTTGATCACAAAGGCGATGTGGGTGGATTCCTGACGCATCTGCTCCAGGGCATTGAGGATCGAAAAGCTGTCTAGCAGGTTGATCGCCCGACGCGCCAGATGCTCAAGGTTCGGCTCGTTGCCGGAAAGATACTCCTTGAGCAACTCCTTTTTGTGCACGAAACCCAAGGGCTCATCGACCGCGCCGTTGCGGATCAACGGCAAACGCGAATAGGACGAATGCATCAGCTTCAGGCGAATACTCTCGGGATCATCCGCCAGGTCGATGCAGTCGACCTTGGCCCGCGGGGTCATTATCGTGCGGATCGGGCGTTCGGCCAGTTGCAGCACACCGCTGATCATCACGCGCTCGCGGCGATCGAACAACGGCCCCTGCGCAGCATCCACCTCGCCCAGCATGTCGGCGACCTCTTCACCCACCTCTTCCACCGCCAGGCTGCGACCGCCGAGCAAGCGCATCACCGCGTGGGCAGTACGCTCACGCACCGGCAACACGCCTTGCGCCGATTTCTTGCGCCGCGAACGGGCGATCTGGTTGAACACTTCAATCAGGATCGAGAAGCCGATCGCCGCGTACAGGTAGCCTTTGGGAATATGAAAGCCCAGGCCTTCGGCAGTCAGCGCGAAGCCGATCATCATCAAAAAGCCCAGGCAGAGCATGATCACGGTCGGGTGTGCGTTGACGAAGCGGGTCAGCGGCTTGCTCGCCACGATCATCAGGCCGATGGACACGATCACCGCGATCATCATCACCGCCAGCTCATCGACCATGCCCACGGCGGTAATCACCGCATCGAGGGAGAACACCGCGTCGAGCACCACGATCTGCGCCACGATCGGCCAGAACATCGCGTAAGCCACATTGCCCTTATGCTGGGCCACATGCCCTTCCAGACGCTCATGCAATTCCATGGTGGCCTTGAACAACAGGAACACACCGCCGAACAGCATGATCAGGTCACGGCCGGAGAAGCTTTTGTCGAATACCTCGAACAGCGGCTGGGTCAGCGTGACCAACCAGGAAATACTTGCCAGCAGGCCCAGGCGCATCAGCAAGGCCAGGGACAAACCGATCAGCCGCGCACGGTCGCGCTGCTCCGGCGGCAGCTTGTCCGCCAGGATCGCGATAAACACCAGGTTGTCGATACCCAGCACCAGTTCCAGCACAATCAAGGTCGCCAGGCCGAGCCAGGCCGTTGGATCCGCTAACCATTCCATTTATAGAGTCTCTGTATTCAAGAATGCCGGGCACGGCAAAGCGCGGTCATGGGACCGGGACAAGGTTAGTCGATGCAATATGGGGTGCTTGTGCGGGAGTCTTGGGGAAAGACGACTGGGAGGCTCCGAGAGGGTGTTCATGCAAGTCCTGAGGTAACGAAAGGACTTGAATCCTACAGCCCAAATACGATTTGCCTACAACGCAAAACTATTACAAAACCTGTCTTCTGAACCCACACAAAACCCATGTGGGAGGGGGCTTGCTCCCGATGGCGGTGTCATCTGTCAAGATCGTGCCCACGCTCCCGCGTGGGAATGCAGCCCGTGACGCTCTGCGTCACCGGACGTTGGCGGGACGCGGAGCGTCCCGAGCGGCGTTACCACGCGGAGCGTGGGAACGATCAATCGGGGGCAAGCCCCCTCCCACATTTTGACCGGTGGTGTGTCAGGATTTTCGGGTGGCGTCGTCCAGCGCGAGGATGGTGTGGGCATTGGTGACGGTCGTTGCCAGGGTATTGATCACCCCCGACCGCAACGCCCCCAAGGTCGCCGCCGCCTTGGTGTTCTCACTGGCAATCGCCACCACGTCCGGGATGCGGAACAGTTCCTGCACCGTCAGGCCGATGACCCGCCCCTGGATGGCGTTGACCGCCGGCTGGCCGTGGATATCGATAAAGTCGTAACCCATCATGTCGCCCACCGTGCCGGACAAGCGTGCCTGGGCGATTTCCTGGGGCGAGAACCAGCCCATGCGCACCATGTTGCTGTTTTCACTCATGTCGCCGATGCCGATCAGGGCAATATCGGCGCGGCGCGCGCGGTCCAGGGTGGAGCGCACCGTGTCGTTGTTGATCAACACACCGCGCAGTTCCGGGTTGGCCACCAGCGCCGGGGCGTACAGGCTTTCACTTTCGCCACCAAAGCGCAGGGCCAGGCGCCGGCAGATATGGTCGGGGTTCATGTACTCGCCGGCCTTGAGCGAACCGCCGATGGCGCAGACAAACGTGCAGTTGCGCGTCACCGGCAGAAAGACGTTATCGGCCACCGCGCCGACGTTACGCCCCATGCCCACCGCGACGATCATGCCGTCGCCCAAGGTTTTATTCAGGTAATTGGCCACCAGGCTGGCGACGGCCGAGCGCTGGGTGTCCGGGTCGCTGTGATCGACCGCGATCAACGCGCGATCCAGCTTGAAGCGCTCGACCAGCGCCCGCTCCAGCTCGTTGTTCATCGCCGGGTGCTGCAACACCCGCACCTCGACAATGCCTTCATCGCGCGCACGCTTGAGCAAGCGGCTGACCTTGGCCCGCGACAGGTCGAAGCGCTTGGCGATGGCCTCCTGAGTGACGTTCTCGAGGTAATAGAGCATCGCCACTTCGGTCATCTGATCGATATCGCTGGCCATGCGCTGGCTACTGTCACTCATGGGGACGGGCTTCCGTTTCGGCGTCAAAGGCGCATTCTCCCGACTCTTGCCCCGCGCCGTCCACTATTGATGCCCATCGCGCTCGATCGCATTGATGCGCGCGACCTTGGCCCCCGAGCGCGCAGCCTCGAACTCCGAGGCCAGGAACGCGGTGACGACGCTCTTGGCCAGTTCAATGCCGATGACCCGCGCGCCGATGGATAGGATCTGCGCATCGTTGCTCTTGCGCGCACGCTCGGCCGAGTAGGTGTCGTGGGCCTGGGCCGCACGAATGCCGAACACTTTGTTGGCGGAAATGGCCATGCCGATCCCGGTGCCACAAACCAGCACGCCGAGACGCTGCTGCCCGGCGGTGATGGCATTGGCTACGGCCAGGGCAATGTCCGGGTACAGCACCGGCGCGGTGGAATGCGTGCCGAAATCGGTCACCGGGTAACCCAGCGCTTCGATATGCCGCTTCAACAATTCCTTGAGCTCAAAGCCCGCTTCATCGCATCCGATAGCCACCGGGAAAGGTGTGTTCATGGCGTCTGGCTCCGCTGCCGTCATCGTACTTACGACTGATCATGTGATCACTCAGTGAAATTTCGCTCAGGCATTTCTCGGGCATATGGGCTGATCTGTCAAGCTCGTTTTCATCAGAGCTCCCGCTAATGCGGCATTAAAAGCCAATACCGCCACGACAGATGAGAATGATCGCTTTCAAGTGAAAGAGATTGACTGATCAGAATTTCATTTGATACACATATGCTCACAGCGAAACATGACTGTGCGACCTAATAAGAATTCACAGCACGAGGACACGCCGATGGCCACGCCATTACTGCTCCAGGCTGAACACGTCGCCAAGGCTTACGCCGGGGTCCCTGCCCTGCGTGACGGGCGCCTCTCTCTGCGGGCCGGCAGCGTGCATGCCCTGTGTGGCGGCAACGGCGCCGGCAAGTCGACCTTTCTGAGCATCCTGATGGGCATCACCCCGCGCGACGCCGGCAGCATCCGGCTCAAGGGTGTTGCGGTGCAGTTCAACCGTCCGAGCGAAGCCTTGGCGGCGGGGATCGCGATGATCACCCAGGAGCTGGAACCCATTCCCTACATGAGCGTCGCCGAAAATATCTGGCTGGGCCGCGAACCGCGCCGCGCCGGCTGCATTGTCGACAGCAAGGCCCTCAACCGCCGCACCCGCGAGCTGCTCGAAGGCCTGGAGTTCGACGTCGACCCCACCAGCCCCATGCACCGCTTGAGCGTGGCGCAGATCCAACTGGTGGAAATCGCCAAGGCGTTCAGCCATGACTGCCAGGTGATGATCATGGACGAACCCACCTCGGCCATCGGCGAGCGCGAGGCAGAAACCCTGTTCAAGGCGATTCGCCGCCTCACTGCACGCGGCGCCGGCATTGTGTACGTGTCGCATCGCCTGAGCGAGCTGGCGCAGATCGCCGACGACTACAGCATCTTTCGCGATGGCGCCTTTGTGGAAAGCGGGCGCATGGCCGATATCGACCGCAACCACCTGGTGCGCGGCATCGTCGGCCAGGAGCTGACGCGGATCGACCACAAGGTCGGCCGTGAGTGCGCCGCCGCCACCTGCCTGCAAGTCGACAACCTGAGCCGCAACGGCGAATTTCACGACATCAGCCTGCAACTGCGCCAGGGCGAAATCCTCGGCATCTACGGCCTGATGGGTTCGGGGCGCAGCGAATTCCTCAATTGCATCTACGGCCTGACCACACCGGACTCCGGCAGCGTCACCCTGCAAGGCAAGCCCATGCCTGTCGGGCTGCCCAAGGCGACCATCAACGCCGGCATGTCGCTGATCACCGAAGACCGCAAGGACAGCGGCCTGGTATTGACCGGCAGCATTCTTTCCAACATTGCGCTGTCGGCCTACAAGCGCTTGTCGAGCTGGTCGCTGATCAACGCACGCAAGGAAACCCAATTGGCTGAAAACATGGTCAAGCGCCTGCAGATCAAGACCAGCTCCCTGGACTTGCCGGTGGCCTCCATGAGCGGCGGCAACCAGCAGAAAGTGGTGCTCGCCAAATGCTTGTCCACCGAACCGATCTGCCTGCTCTGCGATGAACCGACCCGGGGCATCGACGAAGGCGCCAAGCAAGAGATCTACCACTTGCTCGACCAGTTCGTACGCGCCGGGGGCGCGGCCATTGTGGTGTCGTCGGAAGCCCCCGAGCTGCTGCACCTGAGCGATCGCATCGCTGTATTCAAGGGCGGCCGGCTGGTGACCATCAGCAGCGACACCGCCCTTTCCCAGGAAGCCTTGTTGAGTCTTGCCTCATGAATGCCAAAACGATTGTTGCGCCCGTTACCGCCGCACCGCGCAACCGCCTGCGCCTGTCCCTCGACCGCTTCGGCCTGCCGCTGGTGTTTATCTTACTGTGCGTGGTGATGGCGTTTTCCAGCGAGTACTTCATGACCTGGCGCAATTGGATGGACATCCTGCGCCAGACCTCCATCAACGGCATCCTTGCCGTGGGCATGACCTATGTGATCCTGACCAAAGGCATTGACCTCTCGGTGGGCTCGATCCTGGCGTTTGCCGGGCTGTGCAGCGCCATGGTCGCGACCCAGGGCTATGGCCTGCTGGCGGCGGTCAGCGCGGGGATGTTCGCTGGGGCGATGCTCGGCGTGGTCAACGGCTTCATGGTTGCCAACCTGTCGATCCCGCCGTTCGTGGCCACCCTCGGCATGCTCAGCATTGCCCGCGGCATGACCTTCATCCTCAACGACGGCAGCCCGATCACCGACCTGCCCGACGCCTACCTGGCGCTGGGCATCGGCAAGATCGGCCCGATTGGCGTGCCGATCATCATCTTCGCAGTGGTCGCACTGATCTTCTGGATGGTGCTGCGCTACACCACGTACGGGCGCTATGTGTACGCGGTGGGCGGCAATGAAAAAAGCGCGCGCACCTCCGGTATCGGTGTGCGCAAGGTGATGTTCTCGGTGTACGTGGTGTCGGGCCTGCTGGCGGGACTGGCCGGCGTGGTGCTGTCGGCGCGCACCACCTCCGCCCTGCCCCAGGCCGGGGTTTCCTATGAGCTGGATGCGATTGCCGCCGTGGTGATCGGGGGTACCAGCCTGTCGGGCGGCACCGGCAGCATCGTCGGCACATTGTTCGGCGCGCTGTTGATCGGCGTGATCAACAACGGGCTGAACCTGCTCGGCGTGTCCTCCTATTACCAGCAGGTCGCCAAGGGCCTGATCATCGTGTTTGCAGTACTGATCGACGTGTGGCGCAAGAAAAAACGCTAGAGAACGACCCACAACAATAACCGGAGTTCTACTTATGAAACTGGGTACAACCTTGGCCGCTGCGGCGACCTTTACCCTGCTGGCCAGCAGTATCGCCCTGGCCGCCGATGGCAAGACCTACAAGATCGGCGCCGCCGTCTACGGCCTCAAGGGCCAGTTCATGCAGAACTGGGTCCGCGAGCTCAAGGAACACCCTGCGGTCAAGGACGGCACCGTGCAATTGACCGTGTTCGACGGCAACTACGACGCGCTGACGCAGAACAACCAGATCGAAAACATGGTGACCCAGCGCTACGACGCCATCCTGTTCGTACCCATTGATACCAAGGCCGGCGTCGGCACGGTGAAAGCCGCTATGAGCAACGACGTGGTGGTCATCGCCTCCAATACGAAAGTAGCCGATGCCAACGTGCCGTATGTGGGTAACGACGATGTCGAAGGCGGCCGCCTGCAGGCCCAGGCCATGGTCGACAAGCTCAATGGCAAGGGCAACGTGGTGATCATCCAGGGTCCGATTGGCCAGTCGGCACAGATCGACCGGGAAAAGGGCGAACTGGAAGTGCTGGGCAAACATCCGGACATCAAGATCATCGAGAAAAAAACCGCCAACTGGGACCGCGCCCAGGCGCTGACCCTTACCGAAGACTGGCTGAACGCTCACCCCAAAGGCATCAATGGCGTCATCGCCCAGAACGACGACATGGCCCTCGGTGCGGTACAGGCGTTGAAGTCCCATGGGCTGACCTCCAAGGACGTGCCCGTCACCTCCATCGACGGCATGCCGGATGCGATCCAGGCGGCGAAAAAAGACGAAGTCACCACCTTTCTCCAGGATGCCCAGGCCCAGTCCCAGGGTGCGCTGGACGTGGCGTTGCGCGCATTGGCCGGCAAGGACTACAAGCCGCAATCGGTGATCTGGGCGCGCTACGGCAACGACGTGAAATGGGGGGATGGCACGGCCAAGAACTACATCCTGCCGTGGGTGCCCGTGACGAATGCCAATGCCGATGCGCTGTACAAGCAGGTCAGTGGCGGTAAGTAGTTATAGATCGTTCCCACGCTCCGCGCGGGAATGCATCCCATGACGCTCCGCGTCATCCATCATCAGGACGCAGAGCGTCCCAGGCGGCATTCCCACGCAGAGCGTGGGAATGATCGAGCGTTATTGAAAGAGGAGTCATTCATGTCAGGTTTCTGGAATCAAGCCTTCGACCTCAGCGGCCGTTGCGCCGTGATCACCGGGGGCGCCGCCGGCATCGGCCTGGCCTGCGCCACCCTGCTGGCCGAACGTGGTGCACGCGTGGCGCTGCTGGACCGCGACCCGGCAGTGGTCGAGGTGGCCGCCCGCCTCGGTGCCGGGCATCTGGGCATTGCCGTCGACCTCAGCCAGATGGGCCAGATACAACCCACCATCGATCAGGTTTTCGAACAGTTCCAACGCCTGGATTACCTGGTCAACAGCGCCGGCGTGGTGTTGCTGGACAAGGCCGTCGAGGTCAGCGAAAGCGCCTGGGACACCACCCTGGATATCAACCTCAAGGCCAGCTTTTTCGTGGCCCAGGCCTGCGCCCGCCACATGCTGGCCCAGGGCAGCGGGCGCATCGTCAATCTCGCCTCCCAGGCTGCCGTAATCGGCCTGGACCGCCACGTCGCCTACTGCGCGAGCAAGGCCGCCATAGTCGGCATGACCAAGGTATTGGCCATGGAATGGGCGCCGCAGATCAACGTCAACGCCATCTCCCCCACCATCGTCGAGACCGCCCTGGGCAAGCAAGCCTGGGCCGGCGCAGTGGGCGAACGGGCCAAGGCGCAGATCCCGGCGGGACGTTTCGCCCAGCCCGAGGAGATCGCCGCGCTGGCGCTCTACCTGCTCAGCGATGCCGCGCAGATGATCACTGGCGCGAACATGCTGATCGACGGCGGCTACAGCATTCAGTAATTCATCTTTATGTGAGGTTTTGTCATGTCCACCATTACCGAACGCAGCGCTGAACACTTGGCCCCGGTCATCCCGAAAACCATGCAGGCCGTGGTGTGCCATGGCCCGGAAGACTATCGCCTGGAAACCGTCGACGTGCCCACACCGGGGCCTGATGAAATTCTCACCAAGGTCGAGCTGTGCGGCATCTGCATGGGCGACATCAAGACCTATCGCGGCGCGCCGTCGTTCTGGGGCGATGCCGAGCAACCGCGCTACGTGAAACCGCCGATGATCCCCGGGCATGAGTTCGTGTGCCGCGTGGTTGCCCTTGGCCCTGGCGCGGAAAAACGCGGCGTGGCAGTCGGTGAGCGGGTGATTTCCGAGCAGATCGTGCCGTGCTGGGGCTGCCGGTTCTGCAACCACGGCCAATACTGGATGTGCCAGAAGCATGACCTCTACGGCTTCCAGAACAATGTGCAGGGCGCCATGGCCCAGTACATGATTTTCACCAAGGAAGGCATCATCCATAAGGTGCCGGAATCCATCGCCCCGGATGAAGCGATCCTGATCGAACCCCTGGCCTGCTCGCTGCACGCGGCGGAACGCGCCGATGTCGACCACGACGACATTGTAGTGGTCGCCGGCGCCGGTACCCTGGGCCTGGGCATCATCGGCGCGGTGCGTCTGCGCAACCCGAAAAAACTCATCGTGCTGGACATGAAACCCGAACGCGCCGCCCTGGCCCTGCGCATGGGCGCCGACGAAGTGTGGAACCCGGCCGAAGTCGACGTGCTGGCGAAAATCCGCGCGATCACCGATGGCTACGGCTGCGACATCTATATCGAAGCCACCGGGCACCACAAGGCAGTGAACCAGGGCCTGGCGATGCTGCGCAAATTGGGACGTTTCGTTGAATTCAGCGTGTTCAATGATGAAGCCACGGTGGATTGGTCGATCATCGGCGACCGCAAGGAGCTGGATATTCTCGGCTCGCACCTGGGGCCGTATATGTACCCGCGCGCCATCGACTTTATCGGCAGCCGCAAGATCGACATGCGCGATGTGGTAACCCACAAGTTTGCGCTGGCGGATTTCAAGGAAGCGTTTGCGGTGATGGAGCGTGGTGACAAATCGCTGAAGGTGGTACTGCAACCCTAAGCACACCACAAATCCAAATGTGGGAGGGGGCTTGCCCCCGATGGCTGTGCAACAGTGACAAATTAGTTGGCTGACACACCGCTATCGGGAGCAAGTCGAATCGTCGCACCGCCCCTCCCACACTGAACAACTGCGAACCAACAGAACAAAAACAGGAACCCGCGTTATGAATCGAGTCATCAACGATCCGGACCAAGTGGTCGAAGACATGCTGCGCGGCGTCCTGGTCGCGCACCCTGAACTGCGCCAGTACGAAGCCAACCCACGGGTCATCGTCAAGGCCAAACCCTCGGCCCAGGGCCGTGTCGGCATCGTCACCGGCGGTGGTTCCGGGCATGAACCGGCCTTTCTCGGCTACGTCGGCCCGGGCCTGGTGGATGCGGTGGCGGTCGGTGAGATTTTCTCCTCGCCCACCGCCAAGAGCTTTTTCGACGCCTTCCGCGCCGCCGACCATGGCGCGGGCGTGGCCTGCCTGTACGGCAACTACGCGGGTGACAACATGAATGTGAAGCTGGCGATGAAAATGGCCGCCAGTAAAGACATGCGTATTCGCACCGTGGTCGCCAACGACGACGTCGCCTCCGCGCCCCAGGCGGATATCGCCAAGCGGCGCGGCGTGGCCGGGGAAATCTTCATGTGGAAGATCGGCGGTGCCGCCGCCGCCCAGCATTACGACCTGGACGGTGTGATTCGCGTCGCGCAAAAAGCCGTCAACCACTGTCGCTCGATCGGCATCGGCCTCACGCCTTGCACCATCGCTGCAGTGGGCAAGCCGAACTTCCAGATCCCCGACGGCCAGATGGAACTGGGCATCGGCCATCACGGCGAACCGGGCATCGAAGTGATCCCCATCGAGTCCGCCGCCGCCATGGCCGAGCGCATGCTCACCCCCATCCTCGCAGACCGCGACTTCAGCCAGGACGACAGCGTGGTGGTGCTGGTCTCCGGTCTCGGCGCCACGCCGGTGATGGAGCTGTACGTGTTCTATGCCGAGGTGGAACGCCAGCTCACGGCCAAGGGTTTGAAGATTCACCGCTGCTATGTCGGCAACTACTTCACCTCCCTGGAAATGATGGGCGTGACCCTGACCCTGCTCGGCCTGGACGCGGAGCTGAAAACCCTGATCGACCAACCCTGCCGTTCCATCGGCATGACCCAGGCGGAGTGAACCATGAGTGAGCATTTTTCCAGCCACGACGGCAGCGCCATCGTCGCCGACCTGGTCAGCGTGATCGTGGCCAACCGTGACTACCTCAGCGAAATCGACGGTGCGATTGGCGACGGTGACCACGGCATCAACATGGCCAAGGGTTTTGCCCACTGCGGGCGCGCGCTTGAAGGTCGCCAACTGACCCTGGCCGAAGCCCTGGACGAACTGACCCTGAGCCTGATGGAGGGCATCGGCGGTTCGATGGGCCCGTTGTATGGCAGCCTGTTTATCGGCATGGCCGACGAAGTGCGCGGCAGTGAAGACATCGACGCCGCCACCTTCGCCCGTTTGCTGCGCGGCGGCCTGACGTCGTTGCAGGACATTACCGAGGCGGGTGTGGGTGACAAGTGTTTGATGGACACCCTGATTCCGGCGGTGCAAGCCTTTGAGCGAGCGCATGCCGATGGGGCCTCGTTCAACACGGCGCTGGAAGCAATGAAAAGCGCTGCTTCCCAGGGGCGTGATTCGACCAGGGACCTGGTGGCGAAGATCGGCAGGGCCAGCCGCCTGGGTGAACGCTCGCTCGGGGCGCTGGATGCTGGGGCGGTGTCGTGCTGCCTGATCCTCACGCGGCTGGCGGATTCCATCCAGCTCCGCTTGAACTGACCGGTGATCGTTCCCACGCTCCGCGTGGGAATACAGCCCTGGACGCTCCGCGTCCCGCCTGCGCGAGGGTGACGCAGAGCGTCACAGGATGCGCGCCCACGCAGAGCGTGGGAGCGATCGAGTTGGTAGTGGGTTACCAGAACCGCTGCTGGGTCAGCCGGCTCCACCAAGTCAGCAACACCCGGTCCACCGAACCACTGGCCGCCAGCCCTACCCGCTCCTGCAGGCTTTTACGCTCGGCGTAGTGCAGATGGAACACCTCGGCGGTCTTGGCCTTGGTGGCCAGGTATTCGTCGCTGGTCTGCAGCTCGTCGACCAGTTGCTTGTCGAGGGCAGCAACACCCAGCCACACTTCTCCGGTGGCTACCTCGTCAATTGCCAACTGCGGGCGATAACGCGAGACGAAGTTCTTGAACAATTGGTGCGTGATGTCCAGGTCTTCCTGAAATTTCTCGCGCCCTTTCTCGGTGTTTTCGCCAAACACCGTCAGCGTGCGTTTGTATTCGCCGGCGGTGAGCACTTCGAAGTCGATATCATGCTTTTTCAGCAGGCGGTTGACGTTGGGCAACTGGGCGACCACGCCGATGGAACCGAGGATCGCGAACGGGGCGCTGATGATCTTCTCGCCGATGCACGCCATCATATAGCCGCCGCTGGCCGCGACCTTGTCGATGCACACGGTCAATGGCACGCCCGCTTGACGAATACGCGCCAGTTGGGAAGAGGCCAGGCCGTAGCTGTGCACCATGCCGCCGCCGCTTTCCAGGCGCAGCACCACTTCGTCCTTGGGCGTGGCCAGGCTCAGCAGTGCGGTGATTTCGTGGCGCAGGCTTTCAGTGGCGGAGGCCTTGATGTCACCGTCGAAATCCAGCACGAATACCCGCGCTTTAGGCTCGGGCTTCTTCTTGCCGTGCTTTTTTTCGGCTTTGCTTTCGGATTTGCGCAGGGCCTTGAGCTGGTCCTTGTCGAGCAGGCTCGATTCCAGGCGCTCGCGCAAGCCCTTGTAGAAATCGTTCAGCTTGCTGACCTGCAACTGGCCAGCGGATTTGCGACGCCCTTTGCTGCGCAGCGCCGCGAAGCTGATCAGCACCACCAGAATAGCGACCACCAGGGTGACGGTCTTCGCCAGAAAGCTCGCATATTCGGCCAAAAAATCCATATGTCTCCTTAAGAATGCACTGCGCCAGGCGCGGATGGCCCAGCATACCGGCGCCAATGCCCGCGGACCAGTGCCCAAACCGCCACCAGCGCACCTCTAACAGGCTTTTAAAACAAGCGTATGTTTTTTCATTGACAGCTCGCGGGCATCCTCATAACCTCGCCAGACTTTCAACGTACCGGGAAAACGGACGTGGGCAGCATCTATCTGATTCGACATGGCCAGGCCTCCTTCGGTGCAGACGACTATGACGTCTTGTCGCCCGTCGGCGTGGAACAAGCCCAGGTACTCGGTCGCCACCTGGCCGACCTGGGGCTGACGTTCGATCGCTGCCTGTCGGGTGACCTGCGCCGCCAGCAGCACACCGCCACCGCCACATTCGATCAATACAGCGCCCTCGGCCTGCCCGTTCCGCCGCTGGAAATCGACAGCGCGTTCAACGAATTCGACGGCGAGGCGATTATTCGCGGCCTGCTCCCCGACCTGCTAGGCGCCGAACCCGACGCCGTGCACATCCTGCGCAATGGTGCGCAGAACCGCAGCGAGTTCCAGCGCATCTTCGCCCTGATCATCGAGCGATGGCTGGCCGGCACCTACGACCCACCGGGGCTGGAAAGCTGGCTGGGGTTTGTCGAACGTGTCCAGGGCGGCTTGCAGCGCATCCTTGAAGCGGCCGACAACTCGCACAAGATCGCGGTATTCACCTCCGGCGGCACCATCACCGCCCTGCTCCACCTGATTACCCGTATGCCGGCCGCCCAGGCATTCGAACTGAACTGGCAAATTGTCAACACCTCGCTCAATCAACTGAAATTCCGTGGTCGCGAGGTGGCACTGGCTTCCTTCAACAGTCATACCCACTTGCACCTGTTGAAGGCGCCGCAGTTCATCACTTTCCGATGAAGTGCGGCCAACCGTGACCCAAAGGTCACTGGACTCTACCCTAAAGGATCGAAACCATGACTGACGTAGCTAAAGCCGTAGAAGCAATGAAAGCCAAATTCAACCCAGCCGCTGCTGAAGGCCTGGACCTGGTATTCGGTTTCCGTATCGACGACACCAAGAACTTTTCGCTGGTGGTCAAAGACAAGACCTGCGAACTGCAGGAAGGTGAAAACCCGGACGCCCAGGTGACCCTGGTAATGGACAGCGAAACCCTGGAAGGCATCGTCGACGGCTCTACCGACGGCATGCAGGCCTTCATGGGCGGCAAACTGCGCACCGAAGGCGACATGATGCTGGCCATGAAGCTGAGCGAGCTGTTTCCTTCCTGATTCAGGCACAACCTGAATTTGATGAAGATCCAATGTGGGAGGGGGCTTGCTCCCGATAGCGGTGTATCAGTAACAGGTAAGCTGGCTGAGACACCGCTATCGGGAGCAAGCCCCCTCCCACATTTAGTTTTTAGGTTGCAGCAACAACGCCACCAGCGCACTCCACCCCGTCTGGTGCGACGCCCCCAACCCCCTGCCGGTCTCCCCATGAAAATACTCATGGAACAACACCAGGTCACGGCTGAGCGGGTCCGCCTCCAACTGCGCATACGCCGCCATCGACGGGCGCAGGCCATTTTCGTCCCTTAGAAACAACCCGGTCAGGCGCTGACTGAGGCTGTCGGCCACTTCCTCCAGGGATGACAGATAACCGCTGCCCTTGGGGTATTCCACCGAAAAGTTATCCGCGTAATAGCGATGAAATTCGCGCAGCGACTCAATCAGCATGTAGTTGACCGGCATCCACAACGGCCCGCGCCAATTGGAGTTGCCACCGTACAAACGTGAATCGGATTCGCCGGGCTGGTAACTGGCGCACAGAGTGTCGCCATTCATCTTCAGGGCCAGGGGCTGCTCGGCGAAGGCCTTGGACAAGGAGCGCACGCCAAACGCCGACAAGAACTCATCGTCATCCAGCATGCGCCGCAGCAAATCCTTGGTGCGCTCGCCGCGCAGCAATGCCAGTAGCAGCCGATTGCCCTGCCCCGGTTCGTTCCAGCGCGATACCAGCCTGGCCAGGTCCGGCCGGTGGTGCATGAAGCCCAACAGCCGCTCGCGCAAGCCCGCCAGGCCTTCATGCTCGCGCTGCTCCAGCACCAGCACCGCGAACAACGGCATCAGCCCGACAATAGAGCGCAGGCGCACCGGTTCGCTCTCGCCATCGGGTCGATGCAGCACGTCGTAGAAAAACAGATCCTGCTCATCCCACAGCCCATCGGCGCTGTCGTCGACGCGGTTGATGGCGCCGGCGATATACAGGAAGTGCTCGAAGAATTTCACCGCGATATCCACGTACACGCCATTGCGCTTGGCCAGCTCCAGGGCGATGCGCATCAGGTCCAGCGCATAGGCGGCCACCCACGCCGTACCGTCCGCCTGGTCCAGCTGATAGCCCGGTGGCAGCGCGGCAGAGCGGTCGAACAGGGCGATATTGTCCAGCCCGAGAAAGCCGCCCTGGAACAGGTTGCGGCCCTCGGCGTCCTTGCGGTTGACCCACCAGGAAAAATTCAGCAGCAGTTTGTGGAAAATCCGCTCCAGGAAGTCCAGGTCGCCTACACCGGTCAACGCCTTGTCCTGCTGATACACGCGCCAGCTGGCCCAGGCATGCACGGGTGGGTTGGCATCGTCGAAGCGCCACTCATAAGCCGGCAGTTGGCCATTGGGGTGCATGAAGCGGTCCTTCACCAGCAATAGCAGTTGTTGCTTGGCGTAGCCGGGATCGATCAGCGCCATCGCCACCGCCTGGAAGCCCTGGTCCCACGAGGCATACCAAGGGTACTCCCAGGTGTCGGGCATGGAGAGAATGTCGAAATTGGACAGGTGCCGCCAATGGGTATTGCGCAAATGCAGGCGCTCGGGCGGCGGCGCGGGCTGGGCCGGGTCGCCGTCGAGCCACTGGTTCACGTCGAAATAGTACAACTGCTTGGACCACAACAACCCGGCCAGGGCCTGACGCTGCACATTGCGTGCATCGTCGTCGGCGATCCCCTGTTGCAGCGCCGCGTAGAAGTCGTCGGCCTCCTGGCGACGCTGTTCGAACAGCTTGCGCGCGTTGACCTCGGGCGCGTCCACCGGCGCAAAGCGCAGGTACAGGACTTTGCGTTCATCGCCCGCCAGCTCCAGGACGAACCGCGCCGCCACCTTGGTGCCCGTATATCGGCGAATCGCGCCTTGCACACCGCCGACCACGTAATCGTTGATACCGTCCTTGAACGGCCCCGGCGCCGCCGGCCCACCCAGCCTGGGGAGGTTGGTCTGGTTTTCACAAAACAACCATTCCACGCCGTCCTGGCCCCAGGCGCTGAGATGGCGGTCGCCCAGCTCATGATGACGCGCTCGCACGCGGTCACCGTCCAGGGTCAAGCCGGGCTTGGGGGCGCCGAAGGTCCAGCTCCAGTCATTGCGCGCCCACAGCTGGGGCAATACCTGCAGACGCGTGGGTTGCTCGGCACGGTTGTGCACAGTGATGCGCATGAAAATATCGTCGGGTTGATGCTTGGCGTACTCAACGCTGACGTCGCAGTAGCGGTTATCGTCAAACACGCCGGTATCGAGGATTTCATACTCAGCGTCAGCCAGCCCACGGCGGGCGTTTTCGGCGATCAGGTCGGCGTAGGGAAACGCTGCATGGGGGTATTTGTAGAGCATGCGCATGTAGGCATGGCTCGGCACGCCATCGACGAAAAAGTACAGTTCCTTGACGTCTTCACCGTGGTTGCCCTCGGCGTTATCGAGGCCGAACAGGCGCTCCTTGAGGATCGCGTCACGTTCGTTCCACAGCGCCAGGCCCAGGCACCAGCGTTGCGCCTTGTCGCTGAAACCGGCCAAGCCATCCTCGCCCCACCGGTAGGCGCGGCTGCGGGCATGTTCATGGGGAAAATAGGCCCAGGCGTCGCCGTCGGCGCTGTAGTCCTCGCGTACGGTGCCCCATTGGCGTTCACTCAGGTACGGCCCCCATTCGCGCCAGCTTTCTGCATGCTCCGTCGCCAGGCGTTGACCTTCGAGGGTGTTGAGCATTCGGTGTGTGGGTGTGGCCGTCATTGAGTGCTCCATCGCCTGCCGGATGAGCAGCAGTGTAGAACCCAATGCCGCCCGGATGCACATGAAGACTGCATAGGGGCGTCACCTCATTCATTTGCAGAATGAAGTCCAGAGGAAACTTCGTTTGCACGCGCCTCTTGGGCCCAACAAAATCCAGGGAAAGCCACACACCTCGCCTCAGCCTTCAGGAATTTTTCTATGCCAGGTACCGCACATGTCAGCCCCGACGAGATCCGTAAGGGCTTTTCCCGGGCGATGTCCGATATGTACAGGGATGAAGTGCCGTTGTACGGCGCGCTGATGACCCTGGTGGCCCAGACCAACGCACAGGTGCTGGAGAGCAACCCGGGCCTGGCCGAGCACCTGCGCCGTACCGGCGAGACCCAGCGTCTGGACATGGAGCGCCACGGTGCGATCCGCCTGGGCACCGCTGCGGAACTGGCGACCATCAACCGTCTGTTCGCGGTCATGGGCATGCAACCGGTGGGCTATTACGATCTGACCCCGGCTGGCGTGCCGGTCCATTCCACGGCCTTTCGCGCCGTCCACGAACAGTCGCTGCAAACCAGCCCGTTTCGCGTATTCACCTCGCTGCTGCGCCTGGAGCTGATCGAAAGCCCGGCGCTGCGCAGCTTTGCCGAAACCGCCCTGGCCAAGCGCTCGATCTTCACCCCCGGCGCCCTGGCGCTGATCGAACAGGCGGAAAAACACGGCGGCCTTGATGCCACCGACGCCGAGGCATTCATTCGCCAGGCGCTGGAGACGTTTCGCTGGCACCCCACCGCCACCGTCACGGCCGCGCAGTATCGGCAACTCAGCGACCAGCATCGCCTGATCGCCGACGTGGTGGCCTTCAGAGGCCCGCACATCAATCACCTCACCCCGCGCACCCTGGACATCGACCTGGTGCAGGCGGCCATGCCCGGCCACGGCATTACCCCCAAAGCCGTGATCGAAGGCCCACCTCGACGCAAGTGCCCGATCCTGCTGCGCCAGACCAGCTCCAAGGCCCTTGACGAGCCCATTGGCTTTACCGATGCCCAGGGCAGCCACAGCGCACGCTTCGGCGAAATCGAACAACGCGGCGTTGCGCTCACGCCCAAGGGGCGCGCCCTGTACGACCAACTGCTGAATGCCGCTCGCGATGAACTCGGCGCCTTCCCCAACGAATCCAACGCCGCACGTTATGAGCAATTAATGGCGCAGCACTTCCAGGCATTCCCGGACGACCACGCGCAAATGCGTGAACAAGGCTTGGCGTACTTCCGCTATTTCCCCACTGAAAAAGGCCTGGCGGCCCGCGGCAAGTCCGACCAACCGCGCACACTGGAGGGACTGATCAGCGCGGGGCATGTGGAGGTTGAACCGCTGGTGTACGAGGATTTCCTGCCGGTGAGCGCGGCGGGGATTTTTCAGTCGAACCTTGGCGATGCGGCGCAGAGTCACTATGCAGCCAATTCGAACCGGGCCGAATTCGAGCAGGCGCTGGGCCGCGGGACAGTCGATGAGTTGCAGTTGTATGGCGAGACGCAGCAGCGTTCGATGGATGAGTGCATGAGCACGCTGCGGGAATAAAGGGGATGTCGGCTCGGCTCGCTGAACCAGTAACCACCAGAAACGCCCTACACCATTTTAGGAAGCCAATGATTTGATATAACTCCGACTCCATACGAAGCTGATATTTAGCCAACCCAGCAGTTTAATAGCGCCGGAGGGGATAGTTATGTCAGCAGCAATGAATATCATGATCATCGGTGGCGGGCATATGGGCAGTGCGATCCATTTGGTTTAAAGCGATCCAGTGCAGACATGCTGATAACTGTCGTCGAGCCCGACGCTACTCGCCGAAACGATATCAAAAATGCAGGTATTTCAACGCTGGAAGAACTACCAACTCCTTTAATAGCTGACGTTATCTTTCTAGCGATCCCACCTCAGGCTTTCCTGAGGTTCCTGGAAAATAATGCTCGCATCGGACAGTATGCTGGCATCGTCATTTCAGTTATGGCTGGAATCCGTATCCGCGAACTCACAGCCCGCTTGAAAAACTCGCAAATCTATCGAACTATACCCAATCTTCCGTGCGGCGTTAATGAAGGAATGACCGTTTTAATTGCCGCGACTGAGACAACGACTGCAAGCAATATCGTGGTTAATCAACTTCTCGCCAAGCTTGGAAATTTACTGGAGTTAAAAGATGAGGCTTTGCTGGATAGCGCCACAGCTCTCGTTGGCGGCGGCCCCGCTTACATTGCCTACTTCGCCGCGGCGCTCACAGAATATGCTATTTCGGCTGGCTTCGATAAATCAAGTGCTACCTCAATAATTCTCCAGCTGCTACGCGGAACCACGGCAATTTTGGAGCAACGCAAGGAACCTGCGATTAATCTATGTGAAAAAGTGATGACTGCAGGTGGAACGACAGAGCGAGCAATTGATTGGTTTAATCAGCACGGGGTACGAGCCGCCATCATAGGAGGTCTCAAAATATCCTGCGCTCGCTCGATGGAACTGGGTCAGAGGTGATAGATATGCACGGACTTATTGATCATGGGCTAGCAGGACAGCACTATTTAGATTTTAATAAATCGAATTGTCTGAGCGACAGCTACAGCATTTATTATGGACTTGGCCAACAACTTGACTTTATACATTCGCCCACCGTTTTCAGAGTAAGCCTCGCGGGCGTGAGGCTCGGCCATTATCTGTTACGTTCACTCAGCTCCAGCAGATCAAACAACAGCCTCCTGGATGTCGGGACAGGCAGCGGCGTCCATGCGCTATTGGCGCGCAAACTTGGAGTTCAAGACATTTTTGCCACGGACATCTCCCCATACTCCATTGAACAGGCAAAACTTCACGAACACATAAACTTCAAGCAGCCAGCCATTTCTTTTTGTATTGGCGACCTGTTCAGCAATCTGCCCGAAAGACAATTTGAAACAATCACCTTTAACCCGCCTGGCTGGCGAACTCCCTCACCTTCGCTCACCCAGCGCTTGGACATCATCGAGCCGACGGGACAGTTACCTCTGGAAGCAATGTTCTACGGAGAGCAAATCATCGCCCGCTTTCTTGATAATCTTCCCAAATACCTGGCACCCACGGGAACGGCCATTGTGGGGCTTAATTCTTTAGTGGGAATACGTGATGTATTGAACGGGTACAGGGAAAGGCATCACGGTGCTCCGCCGCTGGCTTACAGACTCATGGAACGCCATACACTCCCACTTCTTTATTACTCTGATCATTGGCAGGCCACGAGCAAACTTTTAAAAAGCGAATTCGAACAGTGGGCAAATCAAGACTTAGCTGCATATTCCGTCGACAAACACGGCATAATTTTCTGGTCTTAAGAAATCGTTGAATTCTACTATCCCAAATAAAAATCATGATTATACAACCAGCGCCTTCTACAAGGCGTTTTACGGCAATCGCATTGTCGGCGCTCGCGAATTTAATGCTAGGAGCGTCATCTCTTTATTGGAGGGCGCTTGACGGATTATCCTCTGCAACACTAGTTGCCTATAGGATTGTCCTGTCCTGCATGATTCTCAGTGCACTTCTTCTAATTTTTCGACGCCTTGGCCAGGCAAACCAACTGACAGCCAAACTAATAGCTCTGCACGGCACCGCTTCTATCTTTATTGCCGTTAATTGGGCCACATTCATGGCGGCTTCAATCAACGGATATATTTTGGAAAGCGGAATCGGCTACTTATTGGCGCCGTTCATACCTATCACATTGGGAGCCCTGATCTATCATGAGCAATTTTCAGCGATCAAAACCCTGTCTATCGCTATCGCACTCGTCGCGATATTGCTTTTGATAACGTTCACTGAAAAGCTGAACCATTGGGTTTATCTATTGATCGCTGCAACATGGGGCGTGTACACCTACCTAAAAAAATACACACCTTTAAATGCAGTGACCGGCCTGTTCCTGGAAACTGTTTTCTTGAGCAGTTGTATTGTAGTTGCCGTCTGGATCTTCGATTTCCCAATCATATGGCCGAGTGAAGTGTCATATCGCTCAGCTCCGCTTATTTGGTTAGCCGGAGCGGTGTCAGTCACGCCGCTACTGATGTTCTCGTTCGCCACCGGAAAAATTCCGTTGTCCCTGACAGGTTTTTTGCAGTTCATACTTCCACTGACACTGCTAGCCATTGGCCTGGTAACCAATGGGAAAAATATTCCCACTTTGTCTCTGACCTTAATCATCTCCACCACGGGCGTATTAGTCTGCCTTCTGGCTTACGACAGCCTACCTACCCGCTCGCCAAAAGAATAACGGGGATTTCTAAACATGAGGAACACTTACGACGTTATCGTAATTGGCTTGGGAATCATGGGCGCATCTGCATTGTGGAAAGTCGCTTCGAAATGCACTCGAGTACTTGGAATTGACGCATCGAGCCCCACTCACAGCTACGGGTCGTCACATGGAAACTCTCGCATATTCCGTCGCGCTTATTGGGAGGGCGAAAAATACCTGCCATTATTGAACCAATCCGATTTGCTCTGGAAGGAATTGGAAAAGTTAATACAGCAAAAGCTGCTTTTTCGCACAGGGGGGATTTTCGTTGGGCATCAGTCCAGCCACGTGGTAGTAGGGAGCATTGAAACCGCAAGGAAGGGAGAGATAGAACATGCTGTGTGGAGCGAATCAGAAACCAGGTCCCATTTTCCCGCATTCAATGTATCGGATGGGTCGCAGACGGTATTTGAGCCCGGAGCCTATGCAATATCGGCCTGCGAAGCCAGATTAGGGATGCTCAACGAGGCTGTACACCAGGGCGCCATCATCGAATTTGGTAACAGCGTTACAGGCTTGGAAACCAGCGGTTTGGAGATGCGCTTAAGCACTCGAAGCGGGCAAACCTACTCTGCAAAAGCCGTAATAGTCACAGCAGGACCCTGGATTGGCACTCACCTCCTGCCGGAGCTCAAACGCTATATAGATCCGCGTCAGATTCCCGTATTTTGGTTCAAACCAAAAACGGGTTTTGGTAATCTTTTTTCGTCAGATCAGTTCCCCATTTTCTTATATGAACATCAGGATGGAGCCCTCCTCTACGGTGTGCCATCCATCCTTAGCAACGAGCCTGGTGTAAAAATCGGTTTTCACAACAGGCAACAGACGCCAGCTGCTCCTAACTGGAAAAATATTCCCGTACACAAAAGATATTTAGACGAGATATCGCAGGTGGTTGGAGACCTTTTTCCCAAGTTGGAGCGTTCGCCTATCCAAGCAAAAAACTGCTTCTATACGCTTAGTCCTGATGAGTCGTTTCTGATCGGGGAACCCCAAGTGTTGAAATCGACTTATTTCGCATCCGCATGCTCGGGGCACGGATTCAAATTTGCGCCTGCTATCGGTGATGCGCTTGCCTGCATGGCGGTTGGGCTAAAACCATATGTGTCTTTAGCGGCGTTTTCTGCAGACCGATTCTACAACGTATGACCTGAATTTCGAGAGTGTCCGCCCGGCTCAACAACGCAATCCTTGCGCCGCGAAAAGCCCCAGAGCCGGGTGGACGGGGCGCATCATAAGGAGTGAGCTTGAGCGTGTCCTGCAAACAATTCTGAACAAATGTGCACATTCGAATGCAACAGGCTGGTTGTGGCGAGAGCAAGCTCCCTCGCCACGGGTGACGGGTTATGTTTAACCCAACTTCTCGACAATTTGATCTTTGATCAACAAGCGCTCCTTCTTCAGCACCTCGACCTCCGAGTCATCAGCTTTGCGCGACTCGGCTTCCAGCACCTTGCCGTCGGCAACATCATATTTCGTGAGCAACGAGTCCAGACGCTTGTCACTCGCCCTGCGTTCGTGAACAGCTTCCTTGCTCATCCCCAAGTCCTGATACAGGTCGTGTTTCACTGGCATGGCGTACCTCCACAAGTTGATCAATGGCCTACCCCTTGAAACTAGCCCATTCCCAGGGGTCTTGTCATGTTCAAGGTCAAACCCTCCCCGTTCGTCGTAACCCCGGCGATGCAATAAAACCTTTGCCCTGCCCTGCCCTCCACTGTAGATCGCCACCCGAGGGAGACCGGTTTTATGAATCACACTGCCACTGCTGCCGACACGCAATGCATCAACACCATCCGCACCCTGGCCATGGATGCCGTGCAGAAGGCCAACTCGGGCCACCCCGGCACGCCCATGGGCCTGGCGCCGGTGGGCTACACGTTGTGGAGTCGCTTCCTGCGCTACCACCCGGAGCATCCCGACTGGCCCAACCGTGACCGCTTCGTGTTGTCGGTGGGGCATGCGTCGATGCTGCTGTACTCGCTGCTGCACCTGGCCGGCGTGGTGGAAATCGATGCCCACGGCAAGCGCTCCGGGCAACCGGCGGTCAGCCTGGACGACATCAAGCAGTTCCGGCAGATGGGTTCCAAAACCCCGGGCCACCCCGAGTACCGCATGACCACCGGGGTGGAAACCACCACCGGCCCCCTGGGCCAGGGCTGCGCCAACAGCGTGGGCATGGCGATGGCCGAGCGTTGGCTGGCCCAGCGGTTCAACCGCGACGGCCAGGTGCTGTTCGACTACGACGTCTACACCCTGTGCGGTGACGGCGACATGATGGAAGGCATCAGCAGCGAAGCGGCGTCGATGGCCGGGCATTTGCGGCTGGATAACCTGTGCTGGATCTACGACAACAACACCATCAGCATCGAGGGCCACACCGAGCTGGCCTTCAGTGAAGATGTGATCAAGCGTTTCCAGGCATATGGCTGGCACACCGTGCACGTCACCGATGCCAATGACCTGCAGGCCCTGAGCGTGGCGCTGGAAACCTTCAAGGCCAATACCGGCGCGCCGACCCTGATCGTGGTCGACAGCGTGATCGGCTACGGCTCGCCGCACAAACACAACACCGCTGCGGCCCATGGCGAGCCGTTGGGCGAGGATGAAATTCGCCTGACCAAAGCCGCGTATGGCTGGCCAGAGGACTCCAGTTTCCTGGTGCCCGACGAGGCACGTACGACGTTGCGCGACGCACTGCATGAGCGTGCCGAACCGCTGTATGCCGAGTGGAACCAGACCTTGTCATCCCTCGACCCGCAACGCGCCGATGAACTGCAGCGCATGCGCGCCGGAGAAATGCCCGAGCACTGGCAGGCCGACCTGCCGCGCTTTGCGACCGATGCCAAGGGTGTCGCCAGCCGTGCATCCGGAGGCGAGGTGCTGAACGCCTTCGCCCAACACATCCCCTGGTTGCTCGGCGGCTCGGCGGATTTGTCGCCCTCGACCAAGACCAACCTCACCTTCGACGGCGCCGGCCGTTTCAGTGCCGATGACTACAGCGGGCGCAACCTGCACTTCGGCATTCGCGAGCACGCCATGGGCGCAATTGCCAACGGCATGGCGCTGTCCTACCTGCGGCCGTACACCTCGACGTTCCTGGTGTTCAGCGACTACATGAAGCCGCCGATCCGCCTGGCGGCGATCATGGAGTTGCCGGTGGTCTTCGTGTTTACCCATGACTCGATCGGCGTCGGCGAAGACGGCCCCACCCACCAACCCATCGAACACCTAACCCAACTGCGCGCCACCCCAGGCCTGCTGACCCTGCGCCCAGGGGACGCGAACGAAACCCTGGAGTTGTGGAAGGTGGCGCTGGCGCAGACCGATCGGCCAAGCTGCGTGGTGTTGTCGCGCCAACCGCTGCCGACGCTGGATCGCAGCCGCTATGCCGCCGCCTCCGGTGCGGCCAAGGGCGCCTACGTGCTGGCCGGCGCAGACAAGCCTGAAGTGATCCTGATCGCCACGGGCAGTGAAGTCAGCCTGGCGGTCGCCGCCTACGAACAACTCACGGACGAAGGCATTGCCGCGCAGGTGGTGTCGATGCCCAGCTGGGAACTGTTCGAAGATCAGGACCAGGCCTACCGCGACAGCGTGTTACCGCCGGCGGTGAAGGCGCGCGTGGTGGTGGAACAGGCCGGCCCGTTGGGCTGGGATCGCTACGTCGGGCAGACCGGCGCCAAAGTGGTGATGAACAGCTTTGGCGCGTCGGCGCCGCTGGCGAAGTTGCAGGAAAAGTACGGGTTCACTAAGGAAAATGTGGTGAAGCTGGCTAAACAGCAGATCCAGCACAACCGGGCTGAGTAACCCCTCTCGATGCGCAGGGGGCTTGCCCCCTGCTGCATCCAGACTGGCGACGGCTCAATTCTTGTAGTCGGTATCGCTACGCTCCAACTTCCGGATCAACGCATTCCAATGCCGCGCCACCCCCGGCCCTTCCCCACTGCTGAAGACCTTGGCCTGCTGCTCGACCCGGTCCACCACCTCCGCGGGTGGAAAAATCAACTGCGCATTCCCGCCTGCCTGCGCCGCAATCTGGATGTTGCAGGCGCGCTCCAACCCCTGCAACTGCTGGAATGCATGCTCCACGCTGATGCCTGCGGTCAACAGCCCATGGTTGCGCAGGATCATCACGCTCTTGTCGCCCAGGTCCGCCACCAGCCGCTCGCGTTCGTCCAGGTCCAGGGCCACGCCTTCGTAGCCGTGATAGGCCACGCGTCCGGAAAACGCGATGGAATGCTGGGAGATCGGTAACAGCCCGTCCTTCTGCGCGGACACCGCAATACCGTCGCGGGTATGGGTGTGCAGCACCGCCTGCAGGTCGTGGCGCGCGCCATGGATGGCACTGTGGATCACGTAGCCGGCGTAGTTGATGCCAAGGCCGGTGGGGTCATCGACCAGGGTGCCGTCGAGGTCGACCTTGACCAGGTTGGAGGCACTGATTTCATCGAACAGCAGGCCGAACGCATTGATCAGGAAATGTTCCTCGGGGCCCGGTACACGGGCGGAGAAATGCGTGTAGATATGGTCGGTCCAGTTGTACAAGGCCGCCAGTCGATAGGCGGCGGCCAGTTTGACGCGCACCTCCCATTCCTCTGGCGTGACGCGTTGGCGGACGGTACTGGAAACGCTCGATAGCGAGGTGACGCTGCTCATGGCAAAACTTCCTGGATGGCCTTAAGGACTTCCCGGCCAGCCTAGGCGATGCGCAAAAATAATAAAAAGCACATTTTAATCTAAGCTAATTATTATTAATTTTTATAAAATTCTCGGCAACTACACATAACAAATGTGGGAGGGGGCTTGCTCCCGATAGCGGTAGATCAGTCAAATCATCTTTAACTGAAATTCCGCCATCGGGAGCAAGCCCCCTCCCACACGGATTCAGGCAGCGTTGCGGATCTTGTGCAGGGAATCGGCCACCCATTGGCCAAACGCATCCACCGGCCCTTGCAGGTTGCCAAGAAAGTGCGGATAGATCAGCCATAAATCCATCACCGGTTTGAAGTCCTTCAGCGGCATCACTGCCAGTTGCTCGCGATGGGCACTGCGCGCAAGCAACGGGCGCGGCACCAGGCCCAGGCCCAGCCCATCCGCCACCAGCCCCAATTGCAACTCGGTGCCGAAGGTTTCCAGGTTGACCCGCAAGGCCAGGCCCTGGTCCGACAGGGTACGTTGCAGACCGGCGCGGAAGCCGCAGCCGTCCGGGTTGAGGATCCAACCGTGCTGGTACACGTCGGCCAGCTTGCACGGTTTTTTCGGCAGTTGCGCCGTGGCGCACACCACCACCAGGTCCATCTTGCCGATCGACTCACCAACGATGTTGTCCGGAAAAATCTTGCCCGCCGGGAATAACGCCACCGCCGCATCCAGCTCGCCGCGCTCGATCTTGCCGACCAACTGGCTGCCCCAGCCGGTCGCCACCTGGGCGCGCAGGTCGGCGTACTCGCTGCGCAGGTGCTTGAGCGCATCGAGCAGCACCACGTCGCCGATGGTCTGCGGCACCCCCAGGCGCAGCACGCCGCTGGGCGGTGCGTCGGTGGCGACCAGCTCGCGCAGCGCGTCCATCTCGCGCAGGATCGAGCGGCATTGCTCATACACCCGGGTGCCGATCCGCGTTGGCTTGAGTGGTTTGGTGTTGCGGTCGAACAGCTCAACCCCCAGCGCCTGCTCGAAATTCTGCACGCGACGGGTGATGGCCGGCTGGGTCAACTGCAACGACTCGGCGGCATGGCTGATGGACTGGCAACGAATCACTTCGACAAAGGCATCGATATCGTCAATTTTCATTTGGGCCGCACATAGAGAACAGTCGTTAAGATGTGCGCCAAGCATAGTTGGCGCCACCCGGTCTGAATAGCCCGTGCTGTGATCAATAACGTCTAACGCTATACAGGACGATTCTAAATTACTTACAGCTATAAGCTAATCATTAAAAAATAGCATATTAACAACAAACATTATGCTTAGATAAGCCCATCAACTACCGCGAATGGAATGTTCATGAGCCAGGCCCGACACCCCGAGAGATTACGCGCCTTCATCGGCGCCTTGGCTGAGCTGATCGACGGCAACCCGCGCGAGGGCGACCTGCTGCACCGTGGCGGCAAGCTGCTGGCGCAACTGGTCAGCCATGATGACTGGCTCCCGGACGAATTCGCCCAACCCGACCCCGAGCGCTACCAGCAATTTCTGCTGCATGCCGATTCGCGCCAGCGTTTCAGCATCGTCAGCTTTGTGTGGGGGCCGGGTCAACGCACGCCGATTCATGATCATCGGGTGTGGGGGCTGATCGGCATGTTGCGCGGTGCGGAATTTTCCCAGGGTTTTGCCCGGGCGCCTGGTGGCGCCCTGGTTGCCGAAGGCACGCCGGTGCAACTGCTGCCGGGCCAGGTCGAAGCGGTGTCGCCCAAGATCGGTGATATCCATCAGGTGAGCAATGCCCACGACGACCAGGTGTCCATCAGCATTCATGTGTACGGCGCCAACATCGGCGCGGTGCGTCGGGCGGTGTATCAACCCGACGGCAGCGAGAAGCTGTTTATCTCCGGTTATTCCAACGCCTACCTCCCGAATATCTGGGACCTGTCCAAAGAAAAGAGCCCTGCCCTATGAGCACCGTATCGACCCGCAGCTACGCCCAGATTCGCCAGGCCCTGTTGGACCATGAGGAAGTCGCCCTGGTAGACGTGCGCGAGGAAGCGCCGTTCGCCGAAGGCCACCCGCTGTTTGCCGCAAACATTGCCCTGTCCAAGCTGGAACTGGAGGTGTATGCGCGCATTCCACGCCGCGATACCCAGGTCACGCTGTATGACAACGGTGAAGGCCTGGCCGAGCGCGCCGCCGAACGCCTGGTTGCGCTGGGTTACACCCAGGTCAGCCTGCTGGAAGGTGGGCTTGAGGGTTGGCGCCAGGCCGGTGGCGAGCTGTTTATCGACGTCAACGTACCGAGCAAGGCCTTTGGCGAACTGGTGGAAAGCCAGCGCCACACGCCGTCCCTGGCGGCCGAGGAAGTCCAGGCGCTGCTCGACAGCCAGGCCGATGTGGTGGTGCTCGACGCCCGGCGTTTCGATGAATACCAAACCATGAGCATTCCCACCGGCATCAGCGTGCCCGGTGCCGAACTGGTGCTGCGCGCCCGTGAACTGGCCCCGGACCCGGCGACGCGCATTATCGTCAACTGCGCCGGGCGTACCCGCAGCATTATCGGCACCCAGTCATTGATCAACGCCGGCGTGGCCAACCCGGTGTCGGCGCTGCGCAACGGCACCATCGGCTGGACCCTGGCCGGGCAGACACTCGCCCATGGTCAAGCACGCCGCTTCGCGCCCACCAGCGAGGAACATCGCCAGATCGCCGCCCAAGCTGCCCGCGGCGTGGCTGACAGGGCCCGCGTCGGCCGTGCCACCCTCGATGATCTGCAACGCTGGCAGCAGGACGCGACACGCACCACCTACCTGTTCGATGTACGCACCCCGGAAGAATTCGAGGCCGGCCACCTGCCCGGCGCCCGCTCCACGCCGGGCGGGCAACTGGTGCAGGAAACCGACCATGTCGCCAGCGTGCGTGGTGCGCGCCTGGTGCTGGTGGACGATGACGGCGTGCGTGCCAATATGTCGGCCTCCTGGCTCGCCCAGCTGGGTTGGGACGTCTATGTGCTTGACGAGGTGCACGCCGCGCATTTCAGCGAACACGGCGCCTGGGTCGCGCCGGTGCCCGCGCCACCCCAGGCCGAACTGATCAGCGCGCACACCCTCGCCGACTGGCTCGAACATGGCGACACGCTGGTGCTGGACTTCACCGCCAGCGCCAATTACGTGAAGCGCCATATCCCCGGTGCCTGGTGGGCGGTGCGTGCGCAACTGCCCGAGGCGCTGGCAAAGGTGCCCCGCGCGCAGCGCTACGTATTGACCTGCGGCAGCAGCCAGTTGGCGCGCCTGGCGGTGCCCGAGGTTGAAGCCCTGACCGGCAAACAAGTGTTCCTGCTGGAGGGCGGCACCGCCACTTGGATCGCCGCGCAACTGCCGCTGGAGGAAGGCGAAACGCACCTGGCGTCACCGCGTATCGACCGCTACCGCCGCCCCTATGAAGGCACCGATAACCCACGGGAAGCCATGCAGGCCTACCTGGATTGGGAATTCGGCCTGGTCGAGCAACTGGCCCGCGACGGCACCCACGGCTTCTACGTGATCTGATCCACCGCAGCACCGTTCCCGGATATCCGACCCCTTCTCCAGGCGGAGGTACCTTCCTTTACCCAACGCCTGGAGTTTGTCCCATGCTGTTCACTACTCGCCTCACACGCCTGCTGCTGGGCAGCGCCCTGGCGCTCGGCCTGCTTGCCAATGCCCACGCCGCCGACCTGCAACCCTTGCGCGTGGCCAACCAGAAGTCGACGATCAAGGCGCTGCTGGAAGCCTCCGGCGAAACTAAAAACGTGCCCTACGAGATCAAGTGGTCGGAATTCCCCTCGGCCTCGCCCCTGGGCGAAGCGCTGAATGCCGGTGCGGTGGATGTCGGCGCCCTGGGCGATGCGCCCTATGTGTTCGCCCTCGGCGCCGGTGCGTCGCTCAAAGTGATCAGCATCATCCACGCCGAAGGGCGTAATACCACCGCGTTGCTGGTGCCCCAGGATTCGCCGATCAAGACCGCAACCGACCTCAAGGGCAAGAAAATCGTCACCGGGCGCGGCTCCATCGGCCATTACCTGGCGATCAAGGCCCTGGCCAGCGCCGGCCTGACGTCAAAGGATGTGCAGTTCATTTTCCTGCTGCCCGCCGAATCCCGCCTGGTGCTGGATAACGGCACCGCCGATGCCTGGGCGACCTGGGACCCGTACACCACCGTGGTCACCTCACAAAGCAACGCCCGGGTGCTGGTCAGCGGCAGGAACCTGCTGAGCAACCACCTGTACTTCGCCGCCACCGCCCAGGCCATTGCCGACAAGCGCGTGCAACTGGATGACTTTGTCGCCCGCGTCGACCGGGCCTACGCCTGGGCCAACAAGCACCCCGACGAATACGCCGCCGCCCAGGCCAAAATCACCGGCCTGCCGTTGGCGGTGCACATTGAAGTGGCCAAGGACACCCACCTGTCCCCGGTGCAGATTGACGACGCGGTGATCAGCGGCCTGCAAGCCACCGCCGACACCTACCAGAAGGAAGGCCTGTTGAGCCGGCACATCGACGTGTCGCAAGGCTTCGACAAGAGCTTCAACGCCCAGCGTGCCCCCAATTCCCAAGCATCGCGCTAAGGAGCAGAACATGAGCAAGCCACGTCAATTGAAACTCGGGGCCATGGTCCACGGTGTCGGCCACGGTTGGGGCGAATGGCGCCACCCGCAGGCGCAACCCAACGCCAGCACGAATTTCGGCTTTTACAAACAGCAGACCGAACTGGCCGAAGCCGCCCGGTTCGACTTCGTGTTCATCGCCGACAGCCTGCATATCCACGCCAAATCCAGCCCGCACTACCTCAACCGGTTTGAACCGCTGACCATCCTGTCGGCCCTGGCCGCGCTGACCACGCACATCGGCCTGGTTGCCACCGTGACCGTCAGCTACACCGAGCCCTACCAGGTGGCGCGCCAGTTTGCCTCGCTGGACCATATCAGCGGTGGCCGCGCCGGTTGGAACGTGGTCACTTCGTGGCTGAGCGGCACCGCCGATAACTTCGGCAAAGCCGAACACCCGCCTCACGTCGTGCGCTACCGCATCGCCAAGGAACACCTGAATGTAGTCAAGGGCCTGTGGGACTCTTGGGAAGACGACGCCTTTGCCTATAACAAGCACAGCGGCGAATTCTTCACCCCGCACAAGTTGCATGCGCTTAACCACCAGGGCGAATTTTTCTCGGTCAAGGGCCCGCTGAACATTGCGCGTTCGCGCCAGGGCCAGCCGGTGATTTTCCAGGCCGGTACCTCGGAAGACGGGCGCAACTTCGCCGCGCAGAATGCCGATGCGATCTTTGTGCATGTGGAGACTGTCGACGAGGGCAAAGCCTATACCGCCGACTTGAAACGCCGGGCCAAGGGCTTCGGGCGTGACCCCGACAGCCTGTCGATTCTGCCGGGTATCCGGCCGATTGTCGGGCGCGATGCCGCCGAAGTGGAAAGCCGTTACCAGCAGGCGGTGGAACTGGTCACCGTCGAAGATGCCATCGTCGCCCTCGGCCGCCCGTTCAACGACCATGACTTCAGCCAATACCCGCTCGACGCACCGTTTCCGGAACTCGGCGATCTGGGCGCCAACAGCCAGAAAGGCGGCTCCGAACGCATCAAGCAATTGGCCAGGGACGAAGGCCTGACCCTGCGCGAAGTGGCGCTGCGATTCTCGCGGCCCAAGCGCGACTTCGTCGGCACGCCGCAGCAGGTCGCCGATGCGATCCAGCACTGGTTCGAAGAGGGAGCCAGCGATGGCTTCATCATCAACTCGGTGCTGCCCGATGGCTTGCAGTACTTCACTGAACTGGTGGTGCCGGTGCTGCAGCAGCGAGGGTTGTTTCGTACCGAGTACAGCGGGCACACGTTGCGCGACAACCTCGGCCTGAAGGTGCCGGCCAACCGCTACAGCGTGGTTGAAGCCCCCGAAAAAGCCCTGGCCTGACACCATCCCCTGTGGGAGGGGGCTTGCTCCCGATGGCAATCTGTCAGGCGGTACATCCACTGGCTGAACCACCGCTATCGGGAGCAAGCCCCCTCCCACATTTGACCGAGTACATATTCATGACTCAATCATCTTTACGCGCTGTGGAGGCCGTCGATTTCGACGCCATACTTGAGCGCCTCAGCGCCGAGCTGGCCAGCACTGCCCACCTTTATGATGAAAGCGGCGCCTTCCCCCACGATAATTTCAAGCGGCTGCATGAGCACGGTCTGATCGCCCTCACCGTGCCCAGCGCCCTCGGCGGCGGCGGTGCCGGCCTGCCCCTGGCGCGCAAGGCCATCAGCGCGATTGCCAAGGGCGAGCCCTCCACCGCGCTGATCCTGGTGATGCAATACCTGCAGCACAGCCGCTTGCAGGACAGCAAGACCTGGCCCCGGCACTTGCGTGTGCGCGTCGGCGAAGACGCGGTGCGCCATGGCGCGCTGATCAATGCCCTGCGCGTCGAGCCCGACCTCGGCACGCCGGCCCGTGGCGGCTTGCCGGCGACCACCGCCGTACGCAGCGCCGACGGCTGGCGCATCAGCGGGCGCAAAATCTACTCCACCGGCAGCCATGGCCTGAGCTGGTTCAGCGTGTGGGCGCGCAGCGACGATGCCGACCCGCTGGTAGGCGCCTGGCTGGTGCCCAAGGACAGCCCCGGGGTGAGCATCATCGACACCTGGGATCACCTGGGCATGCGCGCCACCTGCAGCCATGAAGTGGTGCTCGACAACGTGCTGGTGCCGCTGGACCACGCCGTCAGCGTCAGCCCGCGCAGCGCGCCGCAGCCGGAGCTGGATGGCGAGGGCTTGCTGTGGATGTCGGTGCTGCTGTCATCGGTGTACGACGCCGTGGCCCAGGCCGCGAGGGACTGGCTGGTGAACTGGCTCGAAGAACGCCAGCCGTCGAATCTCGGCGCAGCGCTGTCCACCTTGCCGCGTTTCCAGGAGACCGTCGGCCATATCGATACCCTGTTGTTTGCCAACCGCAGCCTGCTCGATGCCGCCGCCGACGGCCACACGCCGGCCGCCAACGCGGCGCAATTGAAGTACCTGGTGACCGGCAACGCCATTCGCGCGGTCGAGTTGGCCATCGAAGCCTCGGGCAACCCCGGCCTGTCACGGCACAGCCCACTGCAACGGCACTACCGCGATGTGCTGTGCAGTCGCGTCCACACCCCGCAGAACGACGCCGTGCTGCAAGGCGTCGGTAAAGCGGTGTTCGCCCAACGCCAGAAGGAACGCACATGAGTCAGCTGATTATTGCCAGCCAGTTGGACGAGGACTACAACGACGTAATCCGCGCACGTCTGGCCACGCGGCACCCCCACGCCCAGGTGATCGGCGTGCCCGCCGGCGTGCCGAGCGACCTGCCGCTCCAGGCGAATATCCTGTTGCTGCGCCCTATCAATGTGCGCGGCTACACTGCACCGGACACGCCACCACCGGGCTGGCCGTACGGCGCTCGATGGGTGCACCTGGTGTCATCGGGCATCGACTTCTACCCGCATTGGCTGTTCAACGGCCCTCCCGTCACCACCTCACGGGGCAGCGCCGCCGACAACCTCGCCGAGTTCGCCCTGGCGGCGATCTTTGCCGCGTCCAAGCATTTGCCGGACATTTGGGTGAAAGACGCGCAATGGCAATTCACCGCCCTGCGCCCACTCAAGGGCACCACCCTGGGCATCCTCGGCTTCGGCGCGATTGGTCAAAGCCTGGCGCAGAAAGCCCTGGCCCTGGGCATCAATGTCGTCGCGTTGCGGCAGAGCCTGACACCGTTTGGCGTGGGTGTAGAAGCCGCCAAGGACATCCACGACCTGTTCGCCCGTGCCGACCACCTGGTGGTGGCAGCACCGCTGACCGAGGCCACGCGGCACATCATCAACCGTGACGTGCTGGGCAGCGCCAAACCGGGGCTGCACCTGATCAATATCGCGCGCGGTGGGTTGCTGGATCAAAAAGCATTGTTGGAAGCGCTGGATAACGGCCAGATCGGCCTGGCGTCACTGGACGTGACCGAGCCGGAGCCGTTGCCGGATGGGCATCCGTTGTACAGCCATCCGAGGGTACGGTTGTCGCCGCATACGTCGGCGATTTCGACCAATAGCCGCAATGAGATTGCCGATACGTTTCTGGCCAATCTGGAGCGCTATGTTTCGGGCATCGAATTGGCAAATCTCGCTAACGCCTGACGCCGTTTAAATGTGGGAGGGGGCTTGCTCCCGATAGCGGTGGGTCAGTCATTGATATAGAGACTGACACACCGCCATCGGGAGCAAGCCCCCTCCCACATTGGTTCGGTGTCAGCCATTATTTGATGCGGTAGTGGAAGGTGTTGCGCACCGCCGGCACGGCGACTGGCTGGCCGTCGACGACCCTGGGCTGATAGCGAAAGGTATTCGCCGCCGCCAGTGAAGGCCGGATAAACAACGGGTGACAGCCGTCCAGCACCTTGGGATTTTCCACGCGGCCCTGGGTATTGACGGTGTATTCCACAGAACAGTCGCCTTCAATATTTTTGTCCAGTGCGCGCTCCGGGTAGTCCGGCGCTTCCTTGCTCAAGGGCTGATATTGGCGGCTGTCGAACGCTGGCGTGGGTGCCGGTACGGCAACTTGGGCTTTCTCGGACGCTACACGCTCTTGGTTCAGGCGTTGCTGTTCCATCTCCCGATTGCGTTGCTCGGTGGCCAGGCGCTGCTGTTGCCGCTCGATTTTCTGCGCTTCGACCCGTTTGCGCGCCAGAGCGGCCTTCTCGATTTTCTGCGCCTGGATCTGCGGGTCAACCGTCGGTTTGGCCGGTACCGGTACCGGGACCGCAACCGGCTCAGGCAATGCGAGCGCTACAGGCTCAGGCGCCGGCGCCGGCATCATCACCAGTTGCGTATGCATCACCCGAGGCGCGTCCACCTGCGGTGTCTGCGGCGACCAGCCCAGCATCAGTGCCGCCACTACCGCCACATGCAACGCCACGGCGAGGCTTGCCGCCAGGCTGATGCGCCACATCCCGTCGCTGTGTGGCGCCCGCGCCTGTGTCGGGCTGTGCATGATCATCGCCGTCATTGCGGGGCCTCGGTCACCAGCCCCAGGTTGCTGACACCGCCCTTCTGCAACACCGCCATGGCCGCCACCACACGGCCGTACCCGGCGTTGTCGTCCGCGCGGATATACACCTGGGTGTCGCTGCGCGCCGCCACCACCTGCATGACCTTGGCGCCCATTTCTTCCAGGCTCACGGCGCTGTCGGTCTGGTTGCGGGTGTCGAGCTCGCCGCCCAGGTTCCAGTAGTAACCGCCGTCCGCCTGCACCGACAGCGTGAGGATCTGCTGGCGGGTGTCGGTGGCCAGCGCCTCGGCGGCGACCTTGGGCAACTCGATCTTCACACCCTGGGTCAGCATGGGCGCGGTGACCATGAAGATCACCAGCAGCACCAGCATCACGTCGATGTAAGGCACCACGTTCATCTCGGCCTTGGGCCCGTGCTTGCGTTGCGGCCTGGTCAACATCGGTTCGCTCCTTGTTCAGGCGGCCACGGCCAAGTTGATCGGGGAACCGCGCAGGGCGCGGTGCAGGCGCACTTGCAGTTCGTTGCCGAAGGCGTAGTAACGGGTGAGCAGGCTCTGGCTGCGCGCGGCAAAGCGGTTATAGGCGATCACGGCCGGGATCGCCGCGAACAGGCCGATGGCCGTGGCAATCAAGGCTTCGGCGATGCCCGGCGCCACCGTCGACAGCGTGGCCTGTTGCACCTGGGACAAACCGAGGAACGAATTCATGATGCCCCACACCGTGCCGAACAGGCCGATGTAGGGGCTGACCGAGCCCACTGTCGCGAGAAACTGCAGGCCCTTTTCCAGCTCCAGCTCCTGCTCGGTGATCGCCACCTGCAAGGCGCGCTCCACGCCTTCGAGCACTGCGGGATCGTGGTGGTGCAGGTGCTGGTATTCCTGCAGGCCGGCGATAAAAATCGGCGCCACACCGCCCTCACCCGCCTGCACAGCGTCGCGATACAGCGGTTGCAGATCCGATGCGGCGCGAAAGCGCACCACGAAGGCGTGCAACTGCCGCTCCAGGCGCCGCAGCACACTGCCGCGCCGGATGATCAGGTACCAACTGATCACCGATGCCAACAGCAAGGTGATCATCACCGCCTTGACCAATAGGCTGGCGTCGCTGATCAAGCTCCAGATCGTCATATGTTCCATCGTCGCGTGCATGGTGAAGCTCCTATTCGATTAAAAGTGCATGACTGGGTGATGACAGCTCAGGGCAATTGCAAGGCGCGGGTCACCTCGGCCCAGGGCACGAACTTGAAGTTCTGGGCTTGCTCGGGCATGCGCTTGCGCCCGTCCTGCACCACCAGCATGCCTTCGCTCCAAGGCCCTCCCAGGTTGACGGCGGTGGCCTCGAGGCCGTCGGTTTCCGAGGCGCCATCGATGCCGGCGGCGGCGTTCAAACCGACGCGAAACGCCCCTCGCACGGCGAACGGCGGTTCGGCGTCGAGCACCAGGTAGCTGTCATTGCCCTGGCTGGAGACCACCAGGTAATCCCGCGCGGGGCTCTGATACAGCGCCAGGCCCTCGACGTCCGCATGCAGCTGCGCACCCACCTTGATCACGCTGGTCAAGGTGGCCGGCTGGTCGGCACGCGCATCCACCGCCCACACGCCGACGTCTTCTTCCCCGAGAAACAAGCGCTGGCGTTGGTCATCGGCCACGCAGCCTTCCGGCTGGCTGTCGACCTTGAACTGGCGCACCAACTCGCCTTGCACACGCCCGGCCGGCGCACTCAGGCGGTATTGCAGGAAGGTGCCGTCCTTGCCATTGGCAATCGCATAGAGCTCGCCGCTGGCGGGCTGGAACAGGCAGATGCCGTAGATTTCCTTGAGCGGCGTCGGCACTTCGCCGGCTGCCTGCAGCTCGCCACTTTCACGGTCGATGCTGAACAGGCTCAGGCTGTTGCGATCGCGATTGCTGGCGACGGCGAGGTCGACGGTCTGTGCGCCAAGCTTGAAGTTGGGGCGCACGTCGACGTTGTTCAGGCGCCCCACGGCCAGTTCCTGCAACAGCTTGCCGTTGAGGTCGTAGGCCAGCAGGCCCTGTTTTTTGTTGGTGCCCAGCACACGGCTTTTCGCGGGGGTGTGCGGGTGAATCCAGATCGCCGGATCATCCGCCGCATCGCCCTGGCGGCTCACCGGTTCGGTCTGGCGCAACGCGCCGACCTGCGGCAGCACCGGGGCAGCCGGCACCGGCGTGGCCTGCCAGTCGAGGCGGCCCTGATAGAGCTGGCCGCTGTCATCATCGCGCACCAGCAACTGCCGGCCGTGGATAGCCAGTTGCTCCGGTTCCTTGAGGCCCGGCAAGCTCAAGCTCGACTGCTCGACCCAACGTTCGCCGGTTTGCTGGAACAGATGCAATTGCGCGGTTTTCGGGTCCAGGGCCACCATTCCACCCGGCACCAGCGCCATGGCGCCGGCTTCGCGCCTGGGGTCATCGAACAGCGCCACGGGCGTGCGTTTCACCGCGGCTTCCGGGTGCGCCGGGTAGGCCCACCAGCCGATATTGGCCTCGTTCACCACCAGGCGCGCGGCCGCATCGTCCACCTGGCAGAACTGCGCCGATGGCGGCAGCGGCAGCCCGCGTACACGCTGCGCCTGGGCCAGCAGCGTCGCGGCGTTGCCCACCAACCATTGCTCGCCCTTGCCCTCCTCGCCCACCAGGAACACAAACAGGTTGGCAGCCGAATCGCGGTACAGGCACAGGCCATTCACTGGGTAATCGCGGGTCGGCAGGTACAAAGGTTTGCCCCAGGTTTTGCCGGCGTTGTCCAGGCTGATCAGCAAGGCCTGCTGGCGATCGTTGTCGAGGCTGGCGACCAGCGTTTGAGTGCCGACGGTGCGCGTGTCGAGGCTGCTGAAATGACCCTTGAATCGGGCCAGCTGGACGCCGTGTTCGTCAAGCAGCAACAGGCCATCGCGGGCACTGGCGGCGAGGCGTTGGGTGCCGTTGGGCAGGAAGGCGACAGCCTCAGCAGTCAACCCCGGCGCCCAGGGAGACAGGGCCAAGTCAACTGCTAACACCTGGCCTGACAGCGCCATCAACAGCAACAGCTTGCAAATTCTCATGGACAAACAAATCCTTTAAATACGATGGAGATCCAATGTGGGAGGGGGCTTGCTCCCGATGACGGTGTGTCAGTTGATGCAGCTTTGACTGACCCGCTGCTATCGGGAGCAAGCCCCCTCCCACATTGGGAATGGGTTGAATTCAAAAATGGGTGAAGGTCAGGCCCAGCTTGTAAGTAGGCCCGTACTCCTCGTACTGGCCGTTGTAGCTGCGGTGGCCGGTGTAGACGAAGTACGACTCATCCGTGAGGTTCTGCGCCTCAAAGCTGACTTGCAGGTTTTTGCTCAGCGAATAGCGCGCGCTGAAATCGACGAAGGTCTGCGCATCCACATGCAGGTCGTGGGCCTTGTCGTTGATCGACGCCAGCTCGTACAGGTAGGCCGACTTGTAGTTGGCCGAAACGCGCAGGCTGAGCCTGTCGTCCTCCCAGCCCAGCATCAGGTTGCCGACGGTGTCCGACTGGTTGGGCAGGCTGATGTTGCGCTTGCGGTTACCGCCACTGGCGCTGTCGAAGCCCTCGATATCCGCGCTGGAGCGGCTGAAGGTGCTGTTGGCGCCGATCAGCAGGCCGTTCCACGGCGCGGGCAGCCAGTCGAATTTTTGCGAGTACGCCAGTTCCAGGCCATACAGCTTGGCGCTGTCGCCGTTGGCGAAGGTGTGCGCCTCGGCAAAGTTGGCCCAGGCACCAGTGCCGGCGACGTCGGTGTTGTAGACGAAGTTCTGGATGTCCTTGTAGAACACGAACGCCGACACGGTACCGGCGCGGCCCATGAAGTGTTCGATGCCCAGGTCCAGGTTGCTCGATTCCAGGGGCTTGAGGTCCGGGTTGCCGAAGGTGGCCTCGTCATCGTCGATCACGAAACCGGGGGCCAGTTGGCCAAAGGTCGGGCGCACCACGGATTTGGTCCAGGCAGCGCGCACCTGGGTGTTCTTGTCGATCTGGTAGCGCGCATGCAGGCCCGGCAGCCAGTGGTGATAACGGCGTTTGGTCTCGGTGGCGCTGAACTGGCCGTCCGTGGCGCCGGTGCCCTTGGCGTCGAATTCGGTGCCCTCGTAGCGCATCCCGGCGATGAAGCGCCAGTCGTCGATATCGACGGTGTTCATCAGGTAGCCGGCGTTGATGTCTTCGTGGATGGTGAAGTCGTTGACCCGGGATTCGGTGGGGTCGTAGAAATCATCGCGGTTGAGGCCGCCGATCAGTTGGCGGATGTTACCCGCGCTGATGCCCGGCCCGAAACGGCCAAGGCGGTAGTCGACATTGCCCTTCTGGAATTGGCTGAGGTTGAGCTGTTCGTCAGTCAAGCCCTGTTCATCCAGATCCTTGTAGACCCAGGCCTCCAGGTCGTTGTCCTTGTGGCGCCGACTGACCTTGCCGCCGAACTTGAACTGGGAGGCGTAGCCACTCAGGTCATAGTCGCGGGCCAGGTCCAGGCGCAGGTTTTTCTCGGTGTCCTGGGTGTGCTGTTTTTCCCAGTCGACCTTGTCGAGGGTGAAATTGCCGGGGTCGTAGAAGCCGCTGCCAATGATCGGGCGTGGCTTGGCCGTGTCGTAGAAACCGCTGTCGGCAAAGTCACCGCCGTCGAAGGTGGCCCCGGCGATATGCGCCGGGCTGTCTTCACTGGAGCGGCTGTAGCCGGCCTGGCCGCTCAAGGTCCAGAGGCCAAGCATACGTTCGCCGCCGAACACGTAGGACTGGATTTGCTGGGTTTCTTCGCGGCTCTTCAGCTTGCGCTTGCCCTCGGCCTCGCCCAGTTCGCCCGGCGCCTGGGGGTCTGCGAATTCGAGGCTGGCGGCGTTGCGGGTTTCGGTGTCCTTGTAGCGACTATAAAGGGTGCGCAGGTAGTAGCTGCTCAGGTCATCGGGCTTGTAGTCGAAGTTCAGCCCGCCACCGGCGCGTTCGCGGCGGATGTCATAGTCGCGCTGTTCGAACTCGTTGAGCCTGGCGCCGTTGCTGAAATCCCAGGCGCCGCCGGTCTCGACGTTGTCCGAGCCGAAATCACGCTGCTGCCAACTGAGGGCCGCGGCCACGCCGAAGTTGTCGACACCGTCGCCGAGGCTGAAGCGGTTGCTGGCGGCGCCGGAGAATTTCGGGCTGGTCTGGGCGGTGTTCTTGTCATAGCTGGCCTCGGTGCTGCCGGTATAGAACAGGCCCTTGTGGTCGAACGCCGACAGGCTCTTCACGTCGACGGTGCCGCCGAGGGAGTTGGCGTCCATGTCCGGCGTGAGGGTCTTGATCACCGACAGCGACTGCACCAGTTCCGAGGGCAGTACGTCGAGGGCCACGGCGCGGCGCTCGCTCTCGGGCGACGGCACCAGGGTGCCGTTGATGGTCACGCTGTTGAGGTCCGGGCCCAGGCCGCGCACGCTGACGAACCGGCCTTCGCCCTGGTCGCGCTCCACACTGACTCCCGGCAGCCGCTGCACCGCTTCGGCGACGTTCTCGTCCGGCAACTGCGCCACACCGTCGGCATGCACCACGCTCTTGATGCTGTCGGAGCTGCGCTGTTCCTTGAGGGCGCTGCCGATGGCGGCGGCTTGGCCGACCACCTCGACATGCTCGGTCTCGGCAGCATTGAGCCGCTCGCAGGTGATCGCCAGGGCCAAGGCGGTAAGCGTAAAGCTGACGAGCCCGGTGCGCTTGTACATGAAACCCTCCCCAAGAATCCGTTGGCGCCAGGCAAGGGGCCCGGCAACTGGAAGGGCAAGCTAGGGGTGGGGGATGACGGTTCTGTGACAGGGGCAATGGCGAACCCCTTAAACCGGGGGTTTGCGCAGGTTTTCGGCCTGAAATGAGCTGATATGACCTGTGAAGATCCCCTGTGGGAGGGGGCTTGCCCCCGATAGCGGTGTGTCAGCCCCAATAGCTGTGACTGATGCACCGCTATCGGGAGCAAGCCCCCTCCCACATTTTGATTTTCATCGCCCTTTGATGTGAGCTGATCCGACCCTCCCCCACCGTCACGCAACCGTCACATGCATCTGCTGTGCTGGCGCTCACGACTGGACCATCCAAGGACCCGCACCATGTTCTGCGTGCTCAAACCCCATCGCTGGAAGCTCGCCCTGCTGCTGATCGCTGCCAACCTCGGGCTGATCCTGCACCTGGCCTGCGGCGAGCTCAAAAGCCTCAGTGAGTGGGTGTGGCTGGATATCGTCGGTGAAGGCGGTTCGGCGCTGCTCGCGTTGATATGGCTCGGCCTGGTACTGAAAAGCCGCCCCGCCGGGCGAGTCACCAACTACTTGGCACTGGGCCTGTCGTGCATATTTTTTTCCTGGTGGATCGACAGCCTCGACGAGTTCATTCGCCTGCCCGACAGCATCACTTGGGACCACTGGCTGGAGTCGGGGCCTATGCCGGTGGGCATGATCCTGCTGACGATCGGTATCTACCACTGGCACCGCGAACAACTGGCGATCAGTGCACAGATGGAAAAGCGTGAGCGCCTGTTCCGCGAGCATCGGCTGTTCGACAAACTCACGCCCCTGGCCGGTGCCGACTACCTCAAGCGCCAGCTCGAAAGCAGCCTGTACGACAGCCGCGACCAGCAGCAACCGCTGTCGCTGCTGGCCCTGGACCTGGACCACTTTGCCGCCATCAACCAGGCCTATGGGCATGCCGAGGGTGATGCGGTGCTGCAGGCGGTCAGCCATGTGCTGTTGCTCAACCTGCGCCGCCAGGACCTGCTGTGCCGCCTGGCCGGCGACCGCTTTGTGATGCTGCTGGCCAACACCGGCGAGCGCCAGGCCCAGGGGTTGGCGCTGGAGTTGCAGCAAGCGGTGCAGAGCCTGGCGCACAAAACCCGGCTGCAGGGCGAACGCCTGCAACTGGCGGCGACCACGGCGGTGGTAATGGCCCTGGACGAGCCGCCCCACGATCTGCTCAGGCGCCTGAACCTGGCGCTGGCGCGGGCCAAGCAACCCCTTGCGAAAAGCGCCTGAGATGGCCGTGAAAGCCAGCTGGTATGAAAGCGACAGCCGCTTCATTCCCGGCCATTACCAGCCCGCCACGTTGATCGACCTGGCCTTGTCCCGAGACATCGACAGCCATCGCCTGCTGCGCGGCACCGGGCTGTTCCACGAAGACATCCTCGCTGGAAACGCGCGCTTGAGCCCCCGGCAGTTCCTCGACGTGATCGGCAACAGCCGCAAACTGCTGGACGCCGATGACAGCAGTTTCCTGTTTGGCCAACGCTTGCTGCCCGGTCACTATGGCGCGGCCAGCCATGCACTGGGGCATGCGCAGAATCTGCACCAGGCGCTGGAGATCCTGATCCAGCAACAGGTGCTGCTCAGCCCGCTGGTCACGTTGAACCTGGAGCTGGATGAGCACCATGCCTACCTGTACTGGCGGGACAGTTGCGGCGCCGGCGAGCACTGGCGCTTTGTGCTGGAGGCGAGCATGACCTCGCTGGTGGCCATGAGCCAATGGCTCGGCGGCCAGCGCCTGCCGTGGGTGTGCGGTTTCAGCTACGCCGAGCCGCGCTATGTGGAGCAATACTGGGTGCACCTGGGCGAACACACGCGCTTCGAACGTCCGTTGGACATGATGTGCCTGCCGCGCGAGTACCTGACCCGCGCCTGGCCCGGTGCCTCGGCCACGGCAGGCCAGGTGGCGCGCCAGCACGCCCGCGAGCAGATCGACCAGTTGGGCTTTGCCGCCAGCTTTCTCGACTGCCTCCATGACTACCTGCGCGAGCACGTGCGCCAGCCGCCGAGCCTGGAACAGGCCGCACTGGCCTTCGCCATGAGCCCGGCGACCCTCAAGCGCAAGCTGCACAAGCACGACACCGGCTTTCAGCAACAGGTGGACCGGGTACGCAAGCACATGGCGTTGCACCTGTATCAGGTCAAAGGCTTGAGCAACGATGAAGTCGCCGCGTACCTGAACTTCAACGATGCGGCGAACTTTCGGCGCGCGTTCAAGCGCTGGACCGGCAGCACGCCCAGCCTGATCCGTCAGTTGTTCAGCAGCCGCTAGCCAGGCGTTCGCGCAGGAACTCGACCAACGCCTGCACCGGCCGCGAACTCTGCCGATGTTGGGGGTAAACCGCCGACAAGGTCAGGGCTTCGGGGGCGAACTCGTCCAGTACGCTGACCAGGCGGCCGTCCTTCAACGCGTCGCCGACGATAAAGGTCGGCAGGTAGGTCACGCCCAGGCCGGCAATCGCGGTGTCACGCAGCAGATCGCCGTTATTGACGCGCATGCGCCCGCTCACGTTCAGCGCTTGCAGCTTGCCCTTGAAGCGCCATTGCACGTGGCGGCCGTGGCCGTAGGGCAGGCAATCGTGGGCGGCGAGGTCATCGGGCTTTTGCGGTGTGCCGCGCAGGGCCAGGTAGTCGGGGCTGGCGCAGTAGACCCGTGGGATGCTGGCGATGCGACGGGCGATCAAGGTGGAATCTTCCAGGGTGCCGATGCGCAGCACCAGGTCGTAGCCTTCACCTATCAGGTCCACCGGGCGGTCGCTGAGGTCGACTTCCACCGCCACCTCGGGATAGCGCTGCAAGAACAGCGGCAACAGGCAACCCAAATGCGCCATGGCAAACGACAACGGCGCGCTGAGGCGAATGGTGCCGCGCGGTTCGCTGTTCTGACCGGCGATGCCCTGCTCCACTTGCTCCACATCACTGAGCAGGCGCAAGGCGGATTCGTAGTAACTCTGGCCCAGAGGCGTGACATCCAGGCGACGCGTGGAGCGGTTGAGCAGGCGCACGCCGAGACGATCTTCGAGCTGGATCAGGCGGCGGCTGACAAACTGCTTGGACAGGCCCAGTTGCTCGGCGGCGGCGGTGAAACTGCCGGATTCCATGACCTGGCAGAACAGGCGCATGTCTTCGAAAGGGTTCATTGTCGCTTCTCGGTGGACGATGGGCTGTTTTATAACCGGTTGGTCGCAGCACCACAAATCAAAATGTGAACACAGGCAAATGTGGGAGGGGGCTTGCTCCCGATAGCGGTGGGTCAGCAACAGATAAGCTGACTGATACACCGCTATCGGGAGCAAGCCCCCTCCCACAGGGGATTATCTACACCTTTTACTTGGCGGTGAACGCCGAGTAGCTGTTCATCAGGTTGCGGTAGTTGGGGATGCGCGGCGACAGCAGGTTGGCCAGGCCTTCCATGTCGTTGCGCCAGTCAACCTGCAGCTCGCAGGCCACGGCGAACCAGTTCACCAGTTGCGCACCGGCCGCAGTCATGCGCGCCCAGGCGGCCTGTTGCACGGTTTCGTTGAAGGTGCCGGAGGCGTCGGTGACCACGAATACCTCAAAGCCTTCATCGAGGGCACACAGGGTCGGGAACGCGACGCACACATCGGTCACCACGCCGGCAATGATGATCTGCTTGCGGCCGGTCGCCTTGACAGCCTTGACGAACTCTTCGTTGTCCCAGGCGTTGATCTGGCCAGGGCGGGCGATGTACGGCGCGTCCGGGAACAGCGCCTTGAGTTCCGGTACCAACGGGCCGTTGGGGCCGCTTTCGAAGCTGGTGGTCAGGATGGTCGGCAGGTTGAAGAACTTCGCCACGTCGGCCAGGGCCAGTACGTTGTTCTTGAATTCGTTGGGGGAGAAATCCTGCACCAGCGAAATCAGGCCGGTCTGGTGATCGACCAGCAGTACGACAGCATCATCTTTGTTCAAGCGCGAATAAGTCATGCGGGTAACTCCTTTGGGTAGTGACAATCAGAAGGCAAAGCACGAACAGCCAAACGCCCCCCAGAAACCCTGGAAGTCGCTGACCGGCACGCTGGAAAGACGGGCTTTTTCATGGCTGTGGGAATGCACGCCACACGGGCCGCTGCACTGGTGAACTTGGGCCTGCAGCGGTGAGCTGGGGCGCCAGTGCCCCGGCACCTTGACCACCGGCGACCAGTCCGGCAGTACCGGAACGCGTGGCGGTGCGTAATCTTCGAAATCACCGGCGCCGTAGACGACCTTGCCGCCGACCACGGTCAGTACCGATTCGATCCACTTGATGGCTTCTTCATCGACACTGAAAAAGTCCGCCGACAACGCCGCCACGTCTGCCAGTTGGCCGACCTTGATCTGGCCTTTCTTGCCCTGCTCGGACGAAAACCAGGCGCTGCCGTGGGTAAACAGTTCCAACGCGGTGAGGCGCGGCAAGCCCTCGGCATGCAGCTCCAGGCCACCGACGGTGCGGCCGCTGACCATCCAGTACAGCGAGGTCCACGGGTTGTAGCTCGACACCCGCGTGGCATCGGTGCCCGCGCCTACCGGTACGCCTTCGGCGAGCATGCGCTTGATCGGCGGCGTGGCTTCGGCGGCCTTGGCACCGTAACGCTCGACGAAGTATTCGCCTTGGAATGCCATGCGGTCCTGGATCGCAATGCCGCCGCCCAGGGCGCGCACGCGCTCGATGTTTTTCGGGGTGATGGTTTCGGCGTGGTCGAAGAACCACGGCAGGCCATTGAACGGTATGTCGCGGTTGACCTTTTCGAACACGTCGAGCATGCGCGAGATCGACTCGTCGTACGTGGCGTGCAGGCGGAACGGCCAGCGCTGTTCCACCAGATGGCGTACCACCGGTTCCAGCTCCTGTTCCATGGTCAGCGGCAGGTCCGGGCGCGGTTCGAGGAAGTCTTCGAAGTCGGCGGCCGAAAACACCAGCATCTCGCCGGCGCCGTTGTGGCGCAGGTAGTCATCGCCCTGGTGCAGGGTGACGCTGCCGGTCCAGTGCTTGAAGTCGCTGAGCTCTTCCTTGGGCTTCTGGGTGAACAGGTTGTAGGCGATGCGCACCGTCAACTGCTGGTCCTTGGCCAGTTGCTCGATCACCGCGTAGTCGTCGGGATAGTTCTGGAAACCGCCGCCGGCATCGATGGCGCTGGTCAGGCCCAGGCGATTGAGTTCACGCATGAACTGGCGGGTGGAGTTGACTTGATATTCCAACGGCAGTTTCGGGCCTTTGGCCAGCGTGGAATACAGGATCATCGCGTTGGGCCGCGCCACCAGCATGCCGGTGGGGTTGCCGTTACTGTCGCGCACGATCTCGCCGCCCGGTGGGTTCGGCGTGTCCTTGGTGTAACCGGCCACGCGCAACGCGGCCCGGTTGAGCAAGGCGCGGTCGTACAGGTGCAGCACGAACACCGGCGTGTCCGGCGCAGCCTGGTTGAGCTCCTCCAGGGTCGGCATGCGTTTTTCGGCAAACTGGAATTCGTTCCAGCCGCCCACCACGCGCACCCACTGCGGCGTGGGGGTGCGGTCGGCCTGATCCTTGAGCATGCGCAAGGCATCGGCCAGGGACGGCACGCCTTCCCAACGCAACTCGAGGTTGTAGTTCAGCCCGCCACGGATCAGGTGCAGGTGCGAGTCGTTGAGGCCGGGAATCACGGTGCGGCCCTTGAGGTCGATGACCTGGGTGCCGCTACCGCGCAGGGCCATGGCTTCACCGTCAGTGCCCACGGCGACGAAGCGTCCGTCACGGATGGCGACGGCGGTGGCGCGTGGGTTTTCCCGGTCCACGGTGTGGAACTGGCCATTGAACAGAATCAGGTCGGCGTTCATAGGGTTTCCTTTTCAGAGGCTTCAAGCCAGGGAGCAAACAGGCGGGTGGCGGCTGGCATCAGCAGGTAAACCACCAGCAGCACAATGGTCAGGGTGACCAGGAAGGTGGAGACCACGTAGTTGGACAGAAACGGGTGCAACCGCAGGATCGGGCCCCAGATAAACGGCAGGAGCAGGGTTTGCGGCAGGATCACAAACAGGCTCACCACTGCTTGCTTCCAGCGCGGCGGCTTGGCGGCGCCGTCGGCCTGGGGGGCGAACCAGAATTCATTGGCGCCGCCGATTTCGGTCTGGTCGCCGTCGGCCAGCATTGGCGCCGCTTCATCGATCAGGGCCCGACGTTGTGGCGACTCGAGCCACAACTCCAGGGCGTCGGTTGAGCGGTAGCGCAGTACGCAGGTAAACAGCGCCATGCCGCCCTGCTGGCTGCGCACTACGTCGACGCCAAGGTGGCCGGGGCGTTCGCCGGCGATGCGCACGATGCGGCGCAGCCAGGCTTCGTACTCGGTTTCGCGGCCGGGCTTGACCCGGTGCTTGACGACCAGCGTGACGACTTCGTCGGGGCTGGTGTTGGGTGTTGGGTCCATGATTGGGTGTTTCCCCAGGGCATTGAGCGATGGGGGAAGTTTGCCGAGCTGGGACGGCGGGGAATTGGATGTATGTGCTGTTTGGCTTTTATGTGGGAGGGGGCTTAACCCCTCCCACATTTGATCTGGCAGTCAGTTCGCCGCCGCCATATGCTCCGCAATCCGCCCGCGCAACCACCGCTCGGCCGGGTCATTGTCATGCACCCCGCTCCACACCATCGACAACTCTGCCGCATCAATCGCGAACGGCGGGTCCTCGGCTCGCAGGCGGGTGCCTTCGGTCAAGGCGCAGGCCGCGTAATCCGGCACGGTCGCGATGATCTGCGTGCCTGCCAACAGCGCACGCAACCCGCTGAACTGCGGCACCGCCAGCACTACCCGGCGCGAACGTCCGATGCGTGCCAGGTCCAGGTCAATATTGCCGCTCAGGTCGCCCGAGAACGACACCATCGCATGGGGCCTGGCGCAATAATCGTCGAGGGTCAGTGGCGCCTCGCCATCATCGCCGCGCAGCACTTTGCAGGGAATGTCCCGCAGCTTCTTGCGCTTGGCATTGGCCGGCAGTTCCGTGGTGTAGCTCACCCCCACCGAGATTTCGCCGCTGGCCAGCAACGACGACATCAGCAGGAAGTTGGCCCGGCGCACCACCACGATGATGCCCGGCGCCTCTTCGCGCAGGCGACTGAGCAATGGCGGAAACAACCCGAACTCCGCATCGTCGGACAGGCCGATGCGAAACACCGCGCAGCTGGTGGAAGGGTCGAAATCCTTGGCGCGGCTGACGGCGCCTGAAATGGTGTCCATGGCCGGTTGCAGTTCCTTGAGTATCGCCAGCGCCCGTGGCGTGGGTTCCATGCCGCGACCGTTGCGCAGCAGCAACGGGTCGTCGAACAAGTCGCGCAGGCGGCCCAGTGCCGCACTCACCGCCGGCTGGCCCATAAAGAGTTTTTCGGCGACCCGGGTCAGGTTTTTTTCGAACATCAGCGCTTCGAAAATCACCAGCAGGTTCATGTCGACGCGGCGCAGGTCGTTGCGGTTCATGGCGGTATCCATACGGTGTGCAGAGGGTCAGGAAAGCATGCCCGGAACGCTCTGGATTGCATACCTGTGCTGTCTTTTCCACGCCCGTACCTGGCGAAATTAACAACGATTAACTCGTCAGCCAGGCGGTCCGGCAACAAGATGAGCGGCGTCTACACTGCATCCATTCACCGGGAACGCTCCCATCGACTGCGGATATTTGTCATGGCCCGACTCGAGCAATATGCCCCTCGTTTATCCGCCACCGGAGGCCTATGCCCCCGGCGCGAGCGTATCGCCAAGCAATTGATTCTCGCCAACCTCGGCGAAAGCCTGAGCATTGCCGAGCTGGCCCAGGCATGCGCCCTGTCGCGCAGCCATTTTTCCCGCGCATTCAAGTGCTCCACGGGCGTCTCGCCCCAGGAATGGATTCGCCAGCAACGCATCCTGCGCGCCAAGGAACTGATCACCGGCTCGTCCCTTAGCCTTACGCAAATCAGCCTGGAATGTGGCTTCTGCGACCAGGCGCACTTCTGTCATATGTTCACCCGCAGCGAAGGCGTGAACCCGATGACCTGGCGAAACCACCACTCGCGCCCCAAACCCGAGGTGATCGCCGCCTAGTGGTCTTGATGCACCTGGAATATGCTGACCCCTCCCTGACTCCTGAACCTGTGCAGCCATGAATGACTTGAGCGACCAGGCCGTGCACTTCGGCCCCTACCGCATCCATCCGCGTGAGCGCCTGGTGCTGGAGGCCGGTCGCCCGTTGCGCCTGGGACGGCGGGCGGTGGATATTCTGCTGATCCTGCTCGAGCACGCCGGCAATGTGGTGAGCAAGCAAGAGCTGATCGCACGGGTCTGGCCCAAAAGCGTGGTGGAAGACGGCAATCTGCGGGTGCACATGGCCGCGTTGCGCAAGGCCCTGGGCGACGGCCAGGCCGGGCAGCGCTATATCGTCACGGTCGCCCAGCGCGGCTACAGTTTTGTCGCGCCACTGAGCATCGAACCGATGACGCTACCCACCGACGGCGCACCCCAACGCCCAAGCCACAACCTGCCGCTGCGGCGCACGCGCATGCTCGGCCGCCAGGCGCTGATCGACGCGCTGGTGCAGCAATTGCCGCAGCAACGTTTCATCACCCTCACCGGTGCCGGCGGCATCGGCAAGACCACCGTCGCCCTGCGCGTGGCGGAGTTGCTGATCGGCCATTACCGCGACGGCATCCACCTGCTCGACCTGGCGCCGCTCAGTGCCGCCTCGATGATCCTGCCCAACCTCGCCGCCCTACTCGGCGTCCCGCCTGGCGAGCATGCGCCGCTGGCCGGCTTTGCCCGCAGCCTGCAGGCACGCCAGATGCTGCTGGTGATCGACAACTGCGAACACCTGCTCGACGACATCGCCCTGATCAGCGAAACCCTGCTGCGCCATGCGCCACACCTGCACATCCTCACCACCAGCCGCGAAGCCCTGCGCGCCGAAGGTGAATACGTGCAACGCCTCGAACCGCTGACTTGCCCGCCTGCCACCGGCAACCGCGCCCAGGCCCTGGGTTACCCGGCCATGCAGCTGCTGATCGAGCGCGCCATGTCCCATCAAGACAGCTTTGCCCTCAGCGACGCCGAACTGCCGCTGGCGATCGATATCTGCCAGCGCCTGGACGGCATTCCCCTGGCGATTGAGCTGGTGGCCGCGCAGATCGAGCGTTTTGGCTTAGCGGGGCTCTTGGTGCAGATGGAAGATAACTTCCGCCTGCTGACCCGCGGTCGGCGCAGCGCCCTGCCCCGCCAGCAAACCCTGCGGGCCACGCTCGACTGGAGCTTTGACCTGCTCACCGACTGCGAAAAAATCTGCCTGCGCCGGCTCGCGGTGTTTCGCGGCGGCTTCAGCCTGGTCAGCGCGGCGGCGGTGATCGCCGGGGAGCACATCGCCCCGGCCGAAGTGCTGGGCTCGATCACGCAACTGGTGGCCAAGTCGTTGCTGAACGTGGACGCCAGCGAGGACGAGATGGTCTATCGCCTGCTCGATATCACCCGCACCTATGCCCTGGAAAAGCTCAGCCTCGCCGGCGAGCTGCAAGCCACCCGCGAGCGCCACGCGGCACGCTGCCTGGCCCTGATGGAACAGGCCCAGGGCGATTGGGAATTGATTGCTACACAGCCCTGGATCGATCGCTATGCTCCACTGCGTGAAGACGTGCGCGCCGCCCTCGACTGGGGCTTTGCCGACACTGCCGGGCACTTGCTGGCGATTCGCCTGACGGTCAGTGCGATGCCCCTGTGGCAGGAACTGTCGCTGCTGCGCGAGCACGCCGGCTATGTGGACAAGGCACTGGCCCTGATCGGTCAGGTCGAAGCGCCCTGCACGCAATTGGCCCTGCAGCTGCAATTGGCCCTGGGCAGCCTCTCCTACCACGCCGTGGGCGCCGCGCCCCAGACCATCGCCGCGTTTGTCGGGGCCGCACGCCTGGCTGAAGAGCGCCAGGATCTGGCCGGCCAGTTGCGTGCGGTTTCCGGGCACATGGCGGCGAACCTGTGCGCCGGGCGCTATGTTCAAGCGCTGGAACAGAGCAGGCAGTTCGATCGCCTCGACCCGCGCACCGAGCCGCTGCTGGACCTGAGCACCCAACGCTTGCGCGCCCTGGCCCAGCATTACACCGGCCATCAGGCGCTGGCCCGACAGCAGGCCGAGCAGGTGCTGCAGCGCATGAGCCACAGCGCCCACGTGAACCGCTTCGCCCATGGCGTCGGCGTGCAATACGACCAGAGCGTCGCGTCCCTGACCGTGCTGGCGCGAATCCTCTGGTTGCAGGGCTTTCCCGAGCGCGCCTGGCGCACCGCCAGCCAGGCATTGGAACTGGCGCTGCAGATCAACCACGGTACGTCGATCTGCTACACCCTGGCCCTGGCCGGTGTGGTGATCGCCCGCTACAACGGTGCTGAAGACGATGCGCAAACCCTGCAAAGTCTGCTGCTGGAGCAGTCCCACACGCATTCGGTGCAACTGTTCCAGACCTGGGCCGGGCATTACGCCGGCATCCTGTGCAACGGGGATTTACAGGGCCTGGGGCTGATCGAGGACACCCTGGTCACCTTCGGCATGCGCCACGTCGATGAGCCAGGTCTCGAGCGGGCGCGCAGTGGCGCGGCGGGTTGGTGTGCCCCGGAAATCCTGCGGGTCTATGCCGGGCAGGTAGCGCAGCAAGGTGATACCCAGGGCGCGCAAACGCTGCTGCTCGAAGCCCTCGACCTGGCACGTCAGCAAGGCGCCCTGGCCTGGGAGCTGCGGTGTGCGGGCTCCCTGGCGCAACTTTGGCAACAACAAGAACGCAAACAGGCAGGCATCGACTTGCTGAATCCCCTCTACGCCCGATTTACCGAAGGCTTCGCCACCCAGGATCTACTGCGCGTACGCCGCCTGCTCGACGAGTTGCAGGACAAACGGCCGGCCTGAAAACGCGCCCAGGCACTCCCCGTAGCCTTGTTGCAAGCGCGCTACCTGAAGCGGGTCACGCAGTTGCGCCAGGGCGTAGCTGCGCACGCAGTTGAGCAGGCGATAGCGCGTCGGGCCCAGGCCGGGCTCGACGCTCAGCAGCGACATATTCACCAGACGCGTCAGCAGGTGGGAAAGGTTGGCGTGTTCAAGCTCGGTGCCGCTCACCATTTCGTTCAAGGTGGGCAGGGTCACCGCCATCTTGAACAAGCCCAACTGCAGGAACAGCCAGCACTCCGGCAGGCTCAGGCGCGCATAGCTCCAGTCCAGCGCAGCAGCCAGCGAACGATGGCGTTCCACCGCGGTGCGACGCCCGCGGCTCAGCCCGTGCAAGCCCATGCACAATTGCTGCTGCACACCGCCGATGCCGAGTGCGTCGACCTGGGCGGCGGCCAGTTCAAGGGCCAACGGGATGCCGTCCAGCCGCCGGCAAATCTCACGCAACGGCGCCAGCTCCTGAGGCCGCAACACAAACCCCTGCTGGCTGGCGCGTACCCGTGTGACGAACAGTTGCACCGCAGGACAGGCCATGGCCTGCTCGACACTGACCAACGCCGACAGTGACGGCACGCTCAGCGGGGGCACGCGCACCACCCATTCACCAGGCGCCAGCAAGGCTTCGCGACTGCTGATCAGCACGCTGACCTGCGGTGCCCTTTCGCCCAATGTACGCACCAGCGTGCGACAGGCACCGAGCAGCAGGTCGGCCCCATCGAGTACCAGCAACAACTGGCGCGAGGCTAACTGTCGGGCCAGCTCGTCGAGGCTGTCGGCGGGGTTCAGCTGTAATACCGTGGCCAGATGGCCGAGCAGTTCGCCCGGGGTTTGCAGGCCGGTCACGTCGACCCACCACACCCCGTCGCGATAGCGGGGCACCACGCGTTCGGCGAGGGCCAGGGCCAGCGTACTTTTGCCGATGCCGGCCACCCCGGTAAGGGTCAACAGGCGCTGCCCGGCGATGCGCCGCACCAGCACAGCCACCAGCTCATCGCGACCGAGCACCGGGCTGAGCCGTGCCACCAGGTTGTGCTGTGCCGGCACCGTCGGCAGTGTGCCTTGCACGGGCGCGGCGAAGCAGTAGCCACGCTGCGGGTGGTTGAGGATGACACGCTGCCCGTCGAGGGCGCGACGCAACGCGACAATGTGCACGCGCAGGTTATTGTCTTCGACGACGCTATTGGGCCAGACCCGCTCGATCAACGTCGCCTTGCTGATAAATTGCCCCGGTGCTTCCAGCAACACCGCGAGAATATCCAGCGCGCGCCCGCCCAGCGGCACCGGCCAACCGGCCTTGCTGACCAGGCGCTGGTGCCGATGAAAGGTGTAGGGGCCGAAGCTCACCGCCGCAGAATCATTCATGTCCGTAACCGCGCTGAAACACCCGTGCTTGAGTGCCTGCGCATCCTTTTCCGTGGGCTCGGGCTTATCTTGCCAGCTAGGGATGACAGGACAATCCCGGCACAGGGAGCGATACGGACAATCGGGTGCCTCAGACGGACATTGTGTCGTTAACTGAACTGTTGTCGGTATTGGGTAGGGTTCAGGCCGAGCTTTTCACTGAACAAAAAGCGCATATGCCGCACGCTGCCGAAGCCGGCGTGGAAGGCCACGGTCTTGAGCGGCAAATCGGTGGTTTCCAGCAACTGCCGTGCCCGGTCGATGCGCGCGCCTTGCAGGAACGCCATGGGCGTCATCTGCACTTCCTTGGCGAACAGCCGCGCAAAGTGGCGCGCACTCATGCCGGCCAGCTCGGCCATGGACTCGATGGTAAAGGGTTGGTCCAGATGCGCCAGCACATGGTGCTGCACGCGGGTGATCGCGGTTTCCTGGGGCGCCACGGCGGCGGTCATCGGGCTGAACTGGGCCTGGCCACCCTGACGCTTCATCACCACCAGCAACACCTTGGCCACATCTACCGCCACTTGCTTGCCATGGTCCTGGGCGACAATCGACAGGGCCAGGTCGATACCGGCAGTGACGCCGCCCGAGGTGATCAGGCGCCGGTCCTGCAGGTAGATGCGATCGGTCTCGACCATGGCGTAGGGGAACGCCTTGATCAGGCGCTCGGTGTAGTGCCAATGAGTGGTCACGCGGTGCCCGTCAAGCAAGCCGGCATGCCCGAGCACAAAGGCGCCGGTGCAGATCGAACCGAAACGCCGGGCCCGTGGCGCCACCGCCTTCAGCCAGGGCAGCAGCGCGGGGTGGCATTCGTTATAGGCACCCGGGCCGCCCGGAACCAGCAGCAGGTCGTAGTTCGCCTGGGCCTGCTCCAGCAGCAGGTCGGTCTGGACCATCACGCCATTGGAGGCACGCAACGGCCCGGGTTCGGTACCGATGGTGAGGATGCGGTAGTGGTCGGCCGCCGGCAGGTAGCGGTTGGCAATCGAAAACACTTCGAGCGGCCCGGCCATGTCGAGCAGCAGGAAGTCCGGGAACAGCGCCATGGCCACGGTTTTCATAGGTGGGAATGTCCATCAAGTAGAAAGGCGACGAGCATTATGGCATGACTTTACTGTCAACTCAGAGATGACAGTTATTCAATTTTCATCTTCTTAATGAATTTACGGTTAACCATTAACCTTCTTCTCAACGCAAGCGCCCTGCATTTCGCAGCCCGCGCTCACTTGAGGACTGGACCATGCTGACCCTTCGCAAAGCTTCCGAACGCGGTGCCGCCAATCACGGTTGGTTGAAGTCATTCCACACCTTCTCCTTCGCCAACTATTGGAACCCCAAGGAGCAAGGTTTTTCCGACCTGCTGGTGATCAACGATGACCGCGTCGCCGCCGGCAAAGGCTTCGGCCAACACCCGCACCGCGACATGGAAATCTTCTCGTATGTGCTCGAAGGCGCCCTGGAACACAAGGACACTTTGGGCACCGGCTCGGTGATCCGTCCCGGTGATGTGCAGCTGATGAGTGCCGGCAGCGGCGTGGCCCACAGCGAATTCAACCACAGCCAGCGCCAGGGCGTGCACTTCCTGCAAATCTGGATCGTGCCCAACGAAGCCGGCGCCAAGCCGCGCTATCAGCAGGAGCACTTCAGTGAAGCGCAAAAACGCGGGCGCCTGCAGTTGATCATCTCGCCGGATGGCGCCGACGGTTCGTTGAACGTACGCCAGGATGCGCGGGTGTACGCCGGGTTGTTCGATGGCGATGAAAGCGCGCAACTGGACCTGGCGCCGGATCGCTACGCCTACATCCATGTGGCACGCGGCAGCGTCGAGCTCAATGGCCAGCGCTTGCAGGAAGGCGACGGTGTGCGGGTACGGGACGAGCGCGAGATTCGCCTGAGCCACGGCGAAGACGCCGAGGTGCTGGTGTTCGACCTGCGCCCCAACGAACTGCCGCAGATGCCATGACCATTGTTGGCATCGATAGTCACCATCAGCGCAATGAAGTTCTCTTAAAAACTGCGACGCGTAACATCAAACCCATGCCAAACGGCACCCAACCAAGACACTCGGAGCACACACTCATGAAACGCCAACTCTTGCTTAGCCTCGCTTTCTCGGTACTGGCTGCAAACGCTTTCGCCCACCCGGTAGTCGCTGAAGGCGGCGCGGAACGCCTGATTGAAACCCGCGTTGCCGAAGGTGGTGCGGACCGTTTGCAGGAACGCGGCCTGGCTGAAGGCGGTGCAGATCGCTTGCAGGAACGTGGCCTGGCTGAAGGCGGTGCGGATCGCTTGCAGGAACGTGGCCTGGCCGAAGGCGGTGCTGATCGCTTGCAGGAACGCGGCCTGGCTGAAGGCGGTGCGGACCGTTTGCAGGAACGTGGCCTGGCTGAAGGCGGTGCGGATCGCCTACCGAGCAACCAGGTATAACTCCCGCTGTTGAAGGGACACCCCAAACCGGCCTGATCAGCCGGTTTTTTTTCGTCTCTGATTCAGGCGCTCAGGACGCGACAACCAGAAACTTCCTCCGATACGCGGCGGGCAACATGCCCACCCGTTGCTGGAACAGGCGCCGAAACGAGTTGCTGTCTTCATAACCGACGGCGTAGGTGATGCTGTCGAGGGTCATGCGGGTCGATTCAAGCATCTGCTTGGCCCGCTCCAGGCGCAGCGTTTGCAGGTAGCCGATGGGCGTATAGCCGGTGGCGTCCTTGAACCTGCGCTTGAAATTGCGCACGCCAAAGCCGAAGCGCTGCGCCACGTCATCGATCACCACCGGCTGGGCGAAGTGCTGCTCCAGCCAATGCTGCACCCGCAGTATTTCCCCATCGCCGTGACTTTTGGGCAACGACCACAGCGCATACACCGATTGCTCGGTGCGCACGTTGTCAATCAGCAAGTATTTGCTGCAGGTATGCGCCAGCTCCGGTGAGCCGAAGCGGCGGATCAGGTGCAGCATCAGGTCCATCGCCGCCGTCGCGCCGCCGCAGGTGATCAAGCGGTTTTCTTCGCAGAGAATCTGTGCGTCATCCAGGCTGACCTGGGCATAGCGGCGCCGGAACAACGCGGCAAATGCCCAGTGGGTGGTGGCGCGCGCACCGTGCAACAGGCCTGACTCGGCCAGCAAAAAGGCAGCCGTGCACATTGAGGCCAGCACCGCGCCTTGCCCGTGTTGCTCGCGCAGCCACGGCCCGTAAGCTGCAAACGTCGGCAGGGCTTGTTTCAACGTAAACAGAAAACCGGGGATCAACACCAAGTCAGTGCGCATAACTTCAGCCAGAGAACATTGCACCTGCAGGCGCTGCCCGCCCCAGGTCGTCACCGCCTGGCCATCCAGGGAAGCCATTACCACCTCGAAGGGCGGATTGTCGGCGAACAAGTTGGCTGCGCTGAGCATTTCCATGGCCAGGGTAGCGTTGGCCGCCGAACATTGATCCGCCAGCAGCAAGGTAATGTGCATTTTAGAAACCCACTTGCGCTTTTCGCATGAAATAAGTCATTTGCGCACCTACCTTAGCCGATTCCACGTCAGTACAGTGCCAGCATCGATCAATTGCCTGGTGTACTTATGAATTTATGGTTTCGACTGTTGCGCATGTTATTGCGTCGCCCCTGGCGCACACCGGCGCATGGCCTGGCCACCACCGTGGTGCGCATGCGCGTGTGGCCGCTGGACCTGGACTTCAACCGGCATGTCACCAATGGCCGGTATTTTTCCCTGGCGGATGTGGCCCGCATGGATTTCGTCCTGCGCACGGGCGCGTTTCGCGTGGCCTTGCGCAACAAAGCCGTGCCGATCGTGGGCGATACCTGGGGCAAGTTTCGCCGGGAGCTGAAGCTGTTCGAAGTATTCGAAGTGCACACCCGCATGCTCGGCTGGGACCACAAATGGAGCCTGATGGAGCACCGGTTTGTCAGCAATGGCCGAGTCATCGGCGTGGTGGTGATACGTGGGCTGTTTCGCTCCTCCAAGGGCACCCTGCCCCCCGCGGAGTTCGTGCGAGCGCTGGGCCTGGATGAGACCTCGCCACCGGTGCCGCAATGGATGAGCGACTGGGCGCGCAGTTGCGATGCAATGAGCGGGCAGTTGCGGGATGAAGAACAGGTTTGAAAGCGCTCAACCCGCAGGTGTCAGCTTCTTCAAGTTGGCCTGCGCATCATCCCGCGCGATGTATAGGAAACTTTTTCCTTCCTGTACCTTGAACAGAAGTTTCATACCGACCAGCTTTTCAAGATCCTTGCGTGCGGTGTTTTCCGAAATGTCATAGTCATGGGTGAGTTCCTTGGGCGTATAAATGCGCCCAGGATGTTGCAGCACTTTCTTCAAAAAATGGCCCTGTCGGTAATTCAACCCCTCCTTTAAATCAAGGGCATCCAACCAGCTCATCAGCTCTACGGCTTCTCGTCTTTTACCCTCGAAATACAACATGAATTCGTTCATTGCGCGTTCGATGATTCGCAACTGATAGATGACGAAATAGGTCAGATCGAACCCATCGGTTTCCGTATGGATATACGAACGCCCATATTGCATGGGGGCTTCTTTAAGCAGTGCGCTGATGGAAATGTACTCAAAGGGCCAATAACCACTTTTGAGCATGAACCAATAAAACAAAGCCCGTGCGGTCCGACCGTTGCCGTCTCTGAAGGGATGTTCATAACCCAGCATGAAATGAAGAATGATGGCCTTGACCACTGGATGGATAAAGTGCGCGCCGCCTTGGCCGTCATGCTGATCGTTGGCAAACCTGCAAAGCGCCTCGAGCCTGTCCGGCAGCACTGCGGCCTGAGGTGGTTGATGAATGATTTCATTCCCGGCGCCGCCAACAAAAATATCGTTGGTCGTCCTGATATGCCCAGGGCGAACATCGTCCTCTTCAATACCCGCCGTTGCGATGGCATGAAACTCACAGATCAACGCGACAGATAGCGCTTCGCCCTGGTTGTACTTGGCATGTTTCATCAGGTGATAGTTGTTGAGGATCATCCGCTCATCATCATTCTGCGGCGCACGCTCCTTGGCCAGCATGTCCTTGGCGATTTTGCGCGTAGTCGCCGCACCTTCCAGCTGGGCACTGGAGATGGCCTCCTCCATCATCAATGAATCGACCAGGTACTGAGCATTATCGCGGTACTGAGGAGACGCTGCTGCTGCACCGCCCAGGCTGGAGGTCACAGACTCGACGGCGTGAACCACCGCATCACTGAAATCCGTGGAACATAAGAAAAAAGCGCTACCGCATTCGCTCTTGAGCTCAAGGGTCTTGCTTGCACAGGCCCGGGACATCTTGATGGCGGCCCATGCCGCTTCCTTATCGACGCCGGGTGTGGGGTAACGGCGAAATTCATCCCAATGCAGATACCGGCCTTTGTCATCGACTGCCTTGAAAATGCGTGCAAGCTCGAACACCTGCAAGCCGTGACGACTCAATAACGTGCCGAAATCAGTGGGTTTATGGATCTTTGCCACAACTGAAACTCAATTTTCCAAAATTGAGTTGATCGTGGCGCATGGGCGCTTAGACGTCAACGTTTGCAGCGTAAAACCCGCAAGACGCCTCACCCTGTGACGGGCTGCCTTACGCTTCGCGCTTGACCTTCAAGTGCCGCGCGTACCACGGCCGCTGCGGCACGCGCTTGAACAGGCCTTTGAGCCGTTCTTCATCGGCGCCGAAGGTGATGCGCAGGGCCAGTTTCATGATTTCCGGGTCCATTTCCATCGAGCGCCCCTGCTGCAACCCCGGCGTGGTGCTGCAGCCATGGGTGTCCGGGCCGAGCCAGGGGTCGCCTATTTCAACCCAGCGCCCCGGCGCAAACCAGGCTACGCCGTTGACCTCGAGCCGGGTTACTTCGCCGGGATTGAAGCGTTCGTGGGCGCGAAACCAGTCTTCGATACGGTCATCGATCCAGCCGTGAAAGTGCCAGAACACCGGGTTGACATGGGATGAAAACGGATCGCCGAGAAAGTCATTCTCCGCTGCGTACCAGCGCGCGGCAAAGTCCGCAGGGTCGCGGGCAAACGGCACCGGGGCGCCGTTGGACGGGTCGCGCGGCACCGAGGCCCAGCGCATGTGCAGCCAGTCGTGCAGGCCCAATTCCATTTCCGAGCCCAATTGGCCGAGCGTCAATCGGGCCAGGTAGCGCGGGTCGCGGTATTGGGATTCCCACACCTGGAAATTGCTGTGGTAGGTCTCGGCGGCCTTAATGTCGCTGACCCACTGGGTGTAATCGGCGTCGTCCGGCGCCGACCAGCAGGGCGGCAGCGCAAAGCCGTCGTGGTTGTCGAAGTAACGCAAAAAGCCCTGGCGATCACGCTCCAGCGCCGGCTGCGGCGCGGGGAAATGCGGCCATGACGGCAGGTCCTGCAGGGAGCGGGCAGTGCCGAGCATATGGCGGTGCATGAAGAAGAAGTCGATGCCCGAGCCGTTACGGTCCTTGCGCTTGCCCCGCGCATCGCGCTCCTGGCCACGCGGGCCGGGTTGCCAGCCGATGCCGCGCAGGGCTTCGCGTTTTTCCTCGGAGAGTTTGTGCCATTGGTCACGGCTGGCGTGCCACAGCTGGTGAAACAAGCGATGTTCGGGGGCAATCAACCACGCCAGCAGGGCCTTGTTGAGGCCGATACGCTGGCGGGCTTCGGGGAACAGCTGTTTGTGGGCGATAAAACGGTTGTCGCGCTCGGTCAATGCCAACGGCCGCTCGAGGTCGAGGATCTGCCCACTGAGGGTGGCGCTGCCGGCATTGCCGAAGTCGGCCCAGACTTCATCGAGGGTCATCTTGAATTCGTAGGCAGGAATGCCCGCTGCCGAATCACGGTCGATCAGCCGCCAATAAAGCAACGCGCCCTCGCCCGTCAGCAGATCGCCCAAGACACGGTAGCGCGGCTCGCCGTCGCCACGCAGGTTCTCAGCGGTGTCCAGATACCCGCGCAAGCCCCGCCCACGGGGTGCGACATCCAGCAGCAACTGCAGGCCCTGCAACGGCAGGCCCTTGAGGCCGGCATCACGGCCTTCCAGGCGCAGGTTCCACACGCCGCGCAAGGTGTTCGCCAAGTGCTGGCCCTGGGTGTCGGCCAGGTCGACCGTGGCTTCGCCGGGGGTGACCGGGAATTCGTCTTCCCGTGTCAGCTCGCGATGGGCATAAAAGGCCGCAGGCACGGCCGCGCCGGTCAGCGCCAGGCCTGCGATGAACCCACGTCGAGAGATCGTCATTGTCTACCTTAGGAAACGGCTTAATCAGAGCTAGAACGTTTGCAGGCCGGGGAAATTTACCGGCCCGGCGGCGCCCGCTAAATTTCCCCTGCCATCGCTCGTTCTTCCCTGATAGCAACGGCCTCAACTGACTGAGATGGCAATGACAAAACCACGTTCGAAAAAGGCGCTGTATATCGGCCTGCCGCTGGCTCTGGCCGTCGCCGCCGGGGCCGGTTTCCTGGTCTGGGATCACTGGTTCAAGGGCAACGCCGGCTACCCGCTGGAGGTGATCAGGCAAGCCAACGAACTGCAGGATCGCCTGTTGTCGTTCGACAGCCATATCACCGTACCCATGGATTTCGGCACCGCCGGCAATGAAGCCGACAAGGATGGCAGCGGCCAGTTCGACCTGGCCAAAGCGTCGCGCGGCCGCTTGTCCGGTGCGGCCTTGACCATTTTCGGCTGGCCGGAAATCTGGAACGGCCCGAACGCCCCGCACAAACCCACCGACGGCTTTGTCGAAGAGGCCCGCCACGAGCAGGAGGTGCGCTACAAGATTATCTCCGGCATGGTCCGCGACTTTCCCAACCAGGTCGGCATCGCCTATACCCCGGACGATATGCGCCGCCTGCACGGCGAAGGCAAGTTCGCGATTTTCATCAGCATGCTTAACGCCTACCCGCTGGGCAACGACCTGAACCAGCTGGACCTGTGGGCGGCGCGCGGCATGCGCATGTTCGGTTTCAGCTACATCGGCAACAACGCCTGGGCGGACTCATCGCGCCCGCTGCCGTTTTTCAATGACACCGCCGACGCCCTCGAGGGCCTGTCGCCCATCGGCCAGCAAGCGGTGCAACGCCTCAACGACCTGGGCGTGATCATCGACGTGTCGCAGATGTCGACCAAGGCTCTGGAGCAGGTCGCGCAATTGAGCCGTACGCCACTGGTGGCTTCCCATTCGGCACCCAGGGCGTCGGTGGACATCCCGCGCAACCTCAGCGACAAGGAGTTGCAGCTGATCAAAAACAGCGGTGGCGTGGTGCAGGTGGTGGGCTTTCCTGCCTATCTGCGCCCCCTGAGCCAACCGACCCAGGACAAGCTCAACGCCCTGCGCGCGCGCTTCGACCTGCCGCCCCTGCCGAACCTGGCGATGGCCCTGATGCCGGGCGACGCGATCATCGCCGCGTGGCCCGAACAGCGCTTCGGCCAATACGCCAGTGAGTTGTACGCAATCCTCGAAGAAGAACCCAAGGCGACCCTCAAGGACTGGGGGGATGCCGTCGACTACACCGTGCGCAAGATCGGCATCGACCACGTCGGCATCGCTTCGGACTTCAACGACGGCGGCGGTCTGCAGGGTTGGGAGAACGTCGGCGAGGTGCGCAACGTCACCGCCGAACTGATCCAGCGTGGTTATTCCGAAGCCGATATCGCCAAGCTGTGGGGCGGCAACTTCCTGCGGGTATGGGAGCAGGTGCAAAAAGCCGCCAAACCCTTGGCCAACCGCGAAGTCAGCCCATGACCGACCGCCGCACCTTTCTCAAGCAGGCCGGCGTGTTTGCCGCCAGCCTGCCGCTGGGCGCCGCGCTGATGCCGCAGGTGCTGGCAGCCGCCACCAACGATCCCTGGACGGGATTGAAGCAGCTTTTCGACCAGGACCCGGATTACCTGCATTTTTCCAACTTCCTGGTGGCCTCGCACCCCAGGCCGGTGCGCGAGGCCATCGAGCGCTACCGCGCGCAGATCGACCGCAACCCCGGCCTGACGATGGACTGGGACCTGCAGGAAACCTGGAAACGCGAAGGCCAGGTGCGTGAGTGGGCCGGTCGCTACCTGAACGCCACGCCGCCGCAGATCGCCCTGACCGGCAGCACGTCCGAGGGGCTGGCGATGATTTACGGCGGGATCCAGGTGCGCGCCGACCAGGAAATCCTCACCACCGAGCATGAGCATTACGCGACACAGAACGTGCTGGATTTTCGCGTGCGCAAGGAAAGCACCCGGGTGCGCCGTATCCGCCTGTTCGACAGCGCCAGCCGTGTGTCCGTCGATGAAGTGCTGGGCAATATCCAGCGCAATATCCGCCCCAACACCCGTGTGCTGGGCATGACCTGGGTGCAGTCGGGCAGCGGGGTCAAATTGCCCATCGGAGAAATCGGCCAACTGGTGGATGAACACAACCGCCACCGTGACGACAACGACCGCATCCTCTATGTAGTCGACGGTGTGCACGGCTTCGGCGTGGAAGATCTCGATTTCCCTGGCATGCATTGCGATTTTTTTATCGCCGGCACCCACAAGTGGATGTTCGGCCCGCGAGGTACCGGCCTGGTGTGCGCTCGAGATCCCCAGAACAGGTACGTCACGCCGATGGTGCCGACGTTCTCAGAAGACAAGGATTTCGCCACCACCATGACCCCCGGCGGCTACCACGCTTTCGAGCATCGCTGGGCCGCCGACGAAGCGTTCAAGTTGCACCTGCAGTTGGGCAAGGCGCCGGTGCAGGCGCGAATCCACGCACTCAACACCGAGCTTAAGGAACAGTTGCTGGCGCATCGGCAGATCGAACTGGTCACGCCGCGCAGCCCGGAGTTATCGGCGGGCTTTACCTTCTTTCGGGTCAAGGGCCAGGACAGCGATGCAGTAGCGGCGCACATGCGGCAAAACCGTGTGGTGATCGACGCGGTGGACCGCGATGTCGGGCCGGTCATTCGCACCGCCCCCGGCCTGCTCAACAGCTCGGCTGAAATCCAGCGCTTCATGGCGCTGCTGAGCCAGCGGCTGTGACCCCTTTTTTTATTTGAACGAGACGCTCACATGATGCCCCTTCGACTCAAACCCCTGACCGCCCTGGCGCTCACCGCACTGTGCGGCGCCCTGCTCCCTGGCCTGGCCCAGGCGGCCGCACCGCAACCGGGCAAAGTCTTCAAGGACTGCAAGGACTGCCCGGAAATGGTGGTGCTGCCCGCCGGCACTTTCACCATGGGCACCCCGGAAGACGAAGTCGGCCGCGAGCCCGACGAAGGCCCGATGCATGAAGTGACCTTCGCCAAGCCCTTCGCCATGAGCCGCTTCCAGATCACCGCCGGCGAGTGGGACAGCTACGTGCGCCAGACCGGGGTCACCATCGCCAACGGCGACGATCGCCCCGGCCGCGAATGCATCGCCAGCAAACCGCGCTACCCTCAGGGGCCTCGCCAGCCGGCCGTGTGCATGGACATGGACGACATCAAGCGCTACGTGAGCTGGCTGTCGAAGAAAACCGGCCAGCAATACCACATGGTCAGCGAGGCCCAGCGCGAATACGCCGCCCGTGCCGGCACCAGCGGGCCGTTCCCCTTCCCGTTCGACGAGGGCAAGGGCTACAGCATCGCCCAGCACGCCAACACCTACGGCCCGGCGGACGGCTACAGCTATTCGTCACCGGTGGGCAGCTACCCGCCCAATGCGTTTGGCCTGTATGACATGCACGGCAACGTGTACGAGCGGGTTGCCGATTGCGAGCATGCCAACTACATCGGCGCACCGACTGACGGCAGTGCCTGGGTGGAGCCGAACTGTGAGGCCTACCAGATCCGCGGCAATGACTGGGGCGAAGCGCCAGTATTTTCCCGCTCCGGCAACCGCAACAACATCTACCCGCAGACGCGCGGTGACTGGATTGGATTTCGGGTAGTGCGCGACCTCTAAGCCATACACGCATCCACTGTGGGAGGGGGCTTGCTCCCGATAGCGGTGATTCAGTCAATGCAGATGTCGACTGATACACCGCTATCGGGAGCAAGCCCCCTCCCACATTTCGGATTGCGCTCAGCCTTTTTTGGCCAACAGCTCCAGGCCTTCATGCAACGCCGGGAACAGGCTGTTGTTGAAGTTGTTCCAGCGCAGTTCGAGGATCGTGTCCTCTGGTGAAATCTCGGTCTTCAATACGTCGTGGAACACTTCGCCGGAATCGATACCGTTATCCACATAGTGGAACGATGCTCCGGTAAGGTACAGCGGCTCCGAAGGTGTGGTGGCCTTGGTCGCCCAGTCCACCACCGTCTGCCCGCGTGCGCCGTATAACGCGTTCCACGTGGCATAGGCGCCACGGCGTTCGTAAGGCGATTCGATACGCGTGATTCCCGGATGGATGTTCATGATGCGCCGCGCAAACGGCGCGCCTGGGCGCACCAGGTCATCGAGGATCACCAGCAAGCCATCCAGCACCACGATGTCAGCGTTCAATTCAACCAGCGTGTCATGCAGGCGTCGTTCGAAATCCTGCTTGCCGGCGATATGTTCAGCGCTGCCCCGTGGCAGGCGGCGATAGGTCGACGGCACGCTCAGCAGCAGGTCGTTGACCAACGTGCCCTGCACGCGCAAGTCGGCCGGGTACAGCCATTGGCGGCCAGGCTGGTAAGCGAAGCCGTAATCGGCGACCAGTGCCTGATCCCGCGGGTTTTGCTCATCATCGTCATACACCACGCCGACCAGGTTGTAGGCGTCGCCCAGCGAGGTGTCGTTGAGCGAGCCCACCAGAAACTCCAGTACCGACTTCATGTAGCGCTCATGGTCCTTGTAGGCCACCGGCTGCCCGGCCTTGTCGGCGGCGGCATTTCTCAGGGACCACACATACACCAGGTTCTTTTTCGTCATTGTCTCGCTCTCGCAGAAGGAATACGTACGGCGTGAATAGCCGTGCGCCTACCCAACAGGAACGAATCAGCCCTCGCGCAATTTATCCCCGCGCCGGCACACCGGGCTAAATAGTCGCGCCGACACTTCGTTTGTCATGGGTAAGGGTCTGTGTGCCCAGCCCCTCTTTTCACTCTCCGGGATGTATTTATGACCGACCCCAAACGCGGCGCCTTCAACGGTTTGCTCGCCCTGCTCCGGCCCTTTCGCGCCATTGTGACGATCTCCGTGGGCCTCGGCATGGTCGGCGGCCTGGCCATTACCCTGCTGCTGGCCACCATCAACAATGCGTTGCATTCTGCCGACGGCATGACCCAGGGCGTGGTGATGACCTTTGCCGCGTTGTGCGTGGTGGCGCTGCTCAGTTCGATCATTTCCGACATCGGCACCAACTACGTCGGGCAACGAATCATCGCCGCCCTGCGCAAGGACCTGGGCGAAAAGGTGCTGTCGGCGCCCATCGGGCAGATCGAACGGTATCGCTCGCACCGCCTGATTCCGGTGTTGACCCACGACGTCGATACCATCAGTGACTTTTCCTTCGCGTTCACGCCCCTGGCTATCGCGGCCACGGTCACTCTCGGTTGCCTGGGCTACCTGGCCTACCTGTCCGTGCCGATGTTCCTGATGATGGTGGTGGCGATCATTATCGGCAGCGCCGTGCAATTCATCGCCGGCGGCAAAGGCATTCAGGGCTTCGACCTGGCGCGCAGCCATGAAGACGAGTTGCAGCGTTACTACAACGCGATCGCGTCCGGCGCCAAGGAACTGCGCATGCACCGGCCACGGCGGTTTCGCATGAACACCCATCGCATCCAGGAAACCGCCGACCGCATCAGCGATATCCAGGTGCGCTCGGTGAACATTTACATCCTCGCCAAGACGTTTGGCTCGATGCTGTTCTTCGTGGTCATCGGCCTGGCCCTGGCAATGCAGGCGTACAACCCCAATCCGGATCCGACCGTAATCACCGGGTTCGTGCTGGTGCTGCTGTACATGAAAGGCCCGTTGGAGCACCTGCTCGGTTACCTGCCTGTGGTCGGCAAGGCCAAGATTGCCTTTGGCCGCATCAGTGAGCTGTCGGAACGCTTCTCGTCGCCGGAACCGCACCTGTTGATGGACGACAGTGAAGCGCCAAAGCCGGTGGTCAACAGCCTCGAGCTGCGCGACGTGAGCTACAGCCCGCCAGCGGTAGAAGGCAGCGAACCGTTCCACCTGGGGCCGATCAACCTGAGCATCAAGCAAGGCGACATCGTGTTTATCGTCGGTGAGAACGGCAGCGGCAAGACCACTTTGATCAAGCTTTTATTGGGCCTGTACCCGCCCCAGGCCGGCGAGATTCGTCTGAACGGCGAAGCGGTCACCGACCCGGAACGCGACGACTATCGTCAGCTGTTCACCACGGTGTTTTCCGACTACTACCTGTTCGACGACCTGGTGCAAGGCAGCGCCACCCAGTCCCTGGACAGCGCCACTAAATACCTGGAACGCCTGGAAATCGCGCACAAGGTCAGTGTCAAGGACGGTGTGTTCAGCACCACCGACCTCTCCACCGGCCAGCGCAAGCGCCTGGCCTTGGTCAACGCCTGGCTGGAAGAACGCCCGGTGCTGGTGTTCGACGAATGGGCCGCCGACCAGGACCCGGCCTTCCGCCGAATCTTCTACACCGAGCTGTTGCCGGACCTCAAGCGCCTGGGCAAAACCATCATCGTGATCAGCCACGACGACCGTTATTTCGACATTGCCGACCAACTGGTGCGCCTGCGCGCCGGCCAAGTGGTGCACGAGATGGAGCCGGCGTGAATTTTATTTTCCGGTTTTTCGAGGTAGGAACGTCTCACTAGTGGTAATGAGAATTAACCTCAATAGATACGTATAACTGCCCACTTAAAACCTAGAAGAGAAAGTATCCATGCCAGCACGACTCGGTCTCAGCCCCCTGAGCAAAGTGTTATCCATGCGCAGGGCCCTGAACATGAACCTTCTTCCGAGTGCCCTGGCACTGGCGGTGTCGCTGCCGATTGCAGGCTATGTACAGGCCCAGGAGATCGAGTTGAACATTCCTGCCCAGCCGCTGGGGAGCGCGCTGCAGGAATTCGGGCGCCAGACCAATGTGCAAGTGTTGTACAGCCCTGGCGATGTGCAGGGTAAGAACAGCCGGGCCATCAAGGGCAAGCTGCAGCCGCAGCAGGCCATCGATGCATTGCTGGCAGGCAGCCAAACCACCTACAGCCTCAACGGCAATACCTTGACCGTGGCTGCTGCCAGCGCGGGTGGCGGGCTGGAGCTGAGCCCGACCGAGGTAACCGCCAACTACCTGGGTAACATCACTGAAGGCTCGGGTTCCTATACTCCGGGCACCATCGCCACCGCCACGCGCCTGACCCTGACACCCCGGCAAACCCCGCAGTCGATCACAGTGCTCACCCGCCAGCACATCGAAGACTTCGGCCTCAACAACATGGATGACGTGATGCGCCACACCCCGGGCATCACGGTGTCGGCCTATGACAGCGACCGTACCAACTACTATTCCCGTGGTTTCTCGGTCAACAGTTTCCAGTACGACGGTATTCCGTCCACCGTGCGTAACGTCGGTTACTCGGCGGGCAACACCTTGAGCGACATGGCGATCTACGACCGGGTTGAAGTGCTCAAGGGCGCCACCGGCCTGCTCAACGGGGCCGGTTCCCTGGGGGCAACCATCAACCTGATCCGCAAGAAACCAACGGCGGATTTCAAAGGGCACGTGCAACTGGGCGCCGGTTCCTGGGACAACTACCGCAGCGAAGTGGATGTCAGCGGCCCCCTGACCGACAGCGGCAATGTGCGTGGGCGTGCGGTCGCCGCTTACCAGGACAAGAAGTCCTTCATGGACCACTACTCGCGCAAGACCGAAACCTACTACGGCATCACCGAATTCGACCTGTCCCCCGACACCATGCTGACCGTGGGCTTCGATTACCAGGACAACGTTCCGCAGGGTTCGAGCTGGTCCGGCTCCTTCCCGCTGGTCAATTCCAACGGCAGCATCAACAAGATGCCGCGCTCCTACAACAATGGCACCACCTGGAGTTCCTGGGAGCAGAACACCCGTACCGCGTTCGCCATGCTCGAGCATGACCTGGGCGACGGCTGGGTGACCAAGTTCCAGCTCGACCACAAGATCAACGGCTATCACGCCGACCTCGGTTCGATCCAGTTCGTCCAGCCGGCAGCCGATGGCACCGCTGAAATCAACGGGCAGAAATACACCGGCGAAACCAAAAGCACTTCCGCCGACCTCTACGCTACCGGGCCTTTCAGCCTGTTCGGCCGCGAACATGAGCTGGTGGTGGGCGGTTCGATCGGTACCTCGCGCTGGCAGGGCAAGGGTTACTGGTCGCCGGAATGGCCGGGGGGCAATAAAGTCGATTTCTATAACTGGAATGGCCATATCTCCAAGCCGATCTACGGCCCGGCCCAGCAGTACATCGACGACACCATCCGCCAGACAGGCTACTACGTAACCACACGCTTGAACGTGATGGATGACCTGAACGTGATCCTCGGCGGGCGCGTGGCTAACTACCATGTGACGGGCAATAACCCTTCCTACAAGGAAACCGGCCGGTTCATCCCGTACGCCGGGGTGATCTACGACCTCAACGAGAACTTCTCGGCATACGCCAGCTACACCGATATTTTCCAGCCGCAGGAAAGTACCTATAAGGATCGCAACGAAAAACTGCTGGAACCGGACGAAGGGCAAAACTACGAGATTGGCCTCAAGGGCGAATTCTTCGAGGGCCGCCTGAACACCAGCATCGCTTACTTCGAAGTGCACGAGACCAACCGCGCGATCTCGGACGATGCGTACAACAACCAGACGCCGACCCCGCAAAATTATGCGTTCAAAGGCTCCAAGGCCGTGACCAAAGGCTACGAAGCGGAAATCTCCGGTGAACTGAGCCCAGGCTGGCAAGTGCAAGGTGGCTACACCCACAAGATCGTGCGCGATGATGACGACAAGAAGATCTCCACCTTCGAACCTGAGCATCAGGTCAACCTGAACACCACCTACAAGCTCAAGGGTGACCTGGACAAGTTCACCATCGGCGGCGGCGTACGCTGGCAGACCAAGGGCTGGAACGAGATCTGGAACGGGCCGCTCGAAACCAACCAGGACATCACCCAGGAATCCTACTGGTTGGTGGACCTGATGACCCGCTATCAGGTCACCAAGAACCTGTCGGCGACGGTCAACTTCAACAATATCTTCGACAAGTCCTACTACACCAACGTCGGTTTCTATAACTCCGCCGCCTACGGCGAGCCGCGTAACGTGATGGTCAGCACCCGCTGGGACTTCTGACCGCACTGCGGCAAGCTCCCCAATCTGTGGAGTAATGGAGATCCAAATGTGGGAGGGGGCTTGCTCCCGATGGCAGTGTGTCAGTCAATACATCTGTTGACTGTGACACCGCAATCGGGGGCAAGCCCCCTCCCACATTGGATACGGGTTACCCCATCGCTTCCGCCAAGCTGCGGATGAACACGGCACTGTCGACAATGCCGTCGTGGTCCGTCTCGATCATCACCGAACGCTCGATGCGTCCCTGGCTGATCACTGTCGCCATCTGCTGTTCGATCAGTTCCCTGAAGCGCCCTGCCCGGCTCATGGACGCCCACCAGCAACTGACAGGCGCCTTGATCGGTTTGAAGTCGGCCGCCACCATTCGTTCGCTCAGCGCCCGGTCGACGTCCCAGGCAATCTGCGCTTCGTTACCGTGCAGCAATTGCTCCCTGATCGCGATAAAGGTGTCACCCAAGGCCTGCTCAGCCCAGCTCACGAACCCTTGCCATTGTCCCGCTTCATCCTCGGCATCGCGCTGGCACTGCGCCCAGGCACGCTGAATCGCGTCGGCGGATTCAGGGAACATCACACCCAATAAAGCGGCTCGGCGCTCGTTGGCTGACACCTCACGATCGTCCCCGAGGTCCACCGCGTCCCAGTAGGGTTTGACCCACTGTGGCGGTGCGGCGTCGATCCACCCCACGAACTCCACGTCACGCCCCGCCTGTTCCAGGCCGTGCGCCACTTCCATCGCCAGGTTGCCCCCCAACGACCAACCGGCCAGACGGAACACCCCCTCAGGCTGGGCCGTCAACAGTTGTGCGGTGTAATCCTCGACCATCACTTGCCAGTGCGGCACCGCTGCGCCGTCCTCGGCCAAGGCACGACACATCACCCCCAATACCGGGCGCTGCTCGCGCAGTGCCAGGGCAATTGCGGTGTAACAATGCACCGAGCCGAAACTTGGGTGGAACAGGAACAACGGCGTGCCTTCGGTCTGCTGGTTGAGCTTGACGATCAACGACGTGCGGCTATCGCCCTGCACGCATCTGACCTGACCCGCTACGGTGGGGTTAAGCATCAACTGACTGACCGACACGTTCACGCCGCTGACTTTGCGGATGCGCTCCTTGAGCATCAGGACCCGCAACGAATGGCCACCCAATTCGAAGAAGTTGTCGTGCAGCCCCACGCGCTCCACGTCCAGCACCTCGCTCCAGATCGCCGCGACCTGCCGTTCGAGTTCGCTATGCGGTGCCTGGTACTGCTCGGCGAAGTGGGCCTGCGGCTTGGGCAATGCCTTGCGATCCAGCTTGCCATTCGGGCTCAGCGGCATCTGCGCCAGCAGCACCCACTGCGCCGGCACCATGTAATCCGGCAACTGCTCGGCCAGGTGCGCAACCACCTGCGCCTTCCAATCCTCCTGAGTTGTTTGCAGCACCAGGTAACCCACCAGATGCGTGCCGTCGACGGCCAGCACCGCCGCTTCGCGGACGCTGTCGAGCGCCAGCAGGCGTGCTTCGATTTCACCCAGCTCGATGCGCAGCCCCCTCAGTTTTACCTGATGGTCGATGCGCCCGGCGTATTCAATCACGCCATCCTCACGATAACGCGCCAGGTCGCCGGTGCGATACAAGCGCGCGCCGCTGCCGAACGGGTCGGTCACAAAGCGTTCGGCGGTCAGCGACGGGCGACGGTGATACCCCCTCGCCAGGCCCACACCGCCCAGGTACAACTCGCCCAACACACCGACCGGTGCCGGTTCCAGGTTGTCGTCGAGCACATAGCACGCCAGGTTGGCGATCGGCCGGCCAATCGGCACGGCGTCGCGGCCTTCCTCGACACAGGTCCAGTGGGTCACGTCAATCGCCGCTTCGGTCGGGCCATACAAGTTGTACAACCCGGCGCGGGGCAGTTTGGCGAAGACCTGCTGCTGGGCGTCTGCAGGCAGCGCTTCACCACTGCACACAATGCGCTGCAGGCTGTGACACGAGGCGACGTCCGCGTCCTGCAAAAAGGCTTGCAGCATGGACGGCACGAAGTGCAGCGTGGTGATGTGCTGTGCGTTGATCAGGCTGACCAGCCTGGCCGGGTCACGATGGTCGCCCGGTGCGGCCACCACCAGCCGTGCGCCGGTCATCAACGGCCAGAAGAACTCCCACACCGACACGTCAAAGCTGAACGGGGTTTTCTGCAGCACGCTGTCGTGCGCGCCAAGGCCATACGCCTGCTGCATCCAGCATAGGCGGTTGGTCAGCGCACGATGGCGGTTGCCGGCGCCCTTGGGTTGGCCGGTGGAGCCGGAGGTATAGATCACATAGGCGAGGTTTTCGCCCTGCACCGCGATGTTCGGGTTGTGGGCGCTGAAGGCGTCCAGCCAGGCATCGCCGCTTTCCAGCACCAGGCTTTGCACCCCCGCCGGCACCGGCAGTTGCGCCTGCAAGTGGGCCTGGGTCAATAGCAGTTGCACACCGCTGTCCTGCAGCATATAGGCCAGGCGCTCACGCGGGTATTCCGGGTCCAGCGGCACATAGGCACCGCCCGCCTTGAGCACCGCCAACAGGCCGACGACCATTTCGATCGAACGCTCCAGCGCCAGCCCCACCAGCACATCCGGGCCGACGCCGGCAGCCATCAGGCGATGAGCCAGACGATTGGCCCGCGCATTCAATTGGGCATAACTCAAGGTCTGCCCGGCGAACACCAAGGCCGGGGCCTGGGGTGTGCGCTGCGCTTGGGCCTCGATCAACTGGTGCACCGCTTGATCCAGCGGATACTCCACCGCCGTGGCGTTCCAGGCCTGCACCACCGTTTCGCGCTCGGCTGCAGCCATGGACGGCAATGCACCGAGGCGTTGGGAAGCATCGTCGGCCAATGCCAGCAATAATTGTTGGAAATGCTCGGCCAAGCGCTGGATGTGCGTCGCGCTGAAGGCATGGCGGTCGTAATTGAACTCCACGCCCAGGCTGTCGCCCAGCGCCAACAAGACCGTCAATGGGTAGTGAGTCTGCTCCAGGCTGTGCACCGCGCCAAAGCGCAGCCCCGACGGCGCGCCCTGCTCCAGGGCCTCTGACACCGGGTAGTTTTCGAATACGAGAATACTGTCGAACAGCGCCTCGCCGCCCAGGCCGGCCCAGCGCTGGATCTCGAACAACGGCGTGTGTTCCTGCTCGCGCAAGCCCAGGTTCTGCTGCTGGATCTGCTGCAGCCACTGGCTGACCGACATCTGCGCATCCGGGGTCGCCACCACCGGCAAGGTGTTGATGAACAAACCGACCTGCTGTTCGATCCCGCGCAGTTGCGCCGGGCGCCCCGCCACCGTGGCGCCGAACGCCACGGTCGCTTGCCCGGTGTGCTGGCGCAGCAGCAACAGCCAGGCACCTTGCACCAGGGTGTTGAGGGTCACTTTGTTGCGCTGGGCGAATGCCTTGAGGCGTTCGGTTTGCGGCGCGTCAAGGCCCAGGCGATGTTCACCGTTGACCGCCAGGCTCACGTCTGGCTGGGCATGTGTGCCCCGTGCCAGGCGCGTGGGTTCCTGCAAGTCACTCAACTGGTCTTTCCAGAACGCCTGGCTGAGCGCCTTGTCCTGGGCTTGCAGCCATGCGATGTAATCGCGATAACGCCCGGTCGGCGCTGGCAACGGCTCACCCGCATAGTGTTGCAACACCTCGCCGAACAACTGCGAACCGCTCCAGCCGTCCATCAGGATGTGGTGGTTGGTGTAGATCAAGTGATAACTCGACGCGCCGGTGCGCACCACCGTCAAGCTCAACAGGGGGGCCTGTTCCAGCACAAAGCCCTGGGCCCGTGCCGATTCGGCGAGGCTGTCGAGAGCTTGGGCGGTGTCCTCGCGGGTCTGCCAATCCAGCTCGAAAAACGGCAGCCGTGCCTGCTTGTAGACCACCTGCAGCGGCTGCTCCAGCGCGGTCTGCCAGACAAACCCGCTGCGCAGGATCTCGTGACGCTCGACCGCCGCCTGCCACGCCTGGTGGAAGCGCGATACATCCAGGCCGTGCACGTCGATGCGCATCTGGTTGATGTAGTCACCCGAACCTTCGCCATACAGTGACTGGAAGAGCATGCCTTGCTGCATGGGCGACAGCGGGTACAAGTCTTCGACCTCGACCGCGTTCAGCGCCAAGTCGTCAAGCTGGTGCTGAGTCAACTGTGCCAGCGGGAAGTCGGAGGGCGTCACGCCCTGGTTGGCAGGCGTGCAGCAGTGGTCGATCAGGGCTTTGAGTTCCTCGGCGTACTCGTCGGCCAGTTGCTGGACAGTCGCCTGGGCAAACATGGCCTGGCTGAAACTCCAATTGAGCTTCAGCTCGCCGCCATACACCTGGCCGTTGATTTCCAGCCAGTTGCCCAGTGGCGCCTCCGGACTTTGCTCGGCACCGCTGGCGTCATCGGACGGCGCGAACAGCCCTGCTTGCTCAGCGCTGTCGAAGCTGGCGTCGAATTGCCCCAGGTAGTTGAACGTGATGCGTGGGCGCGGCAACGCGGCCAATGCCCGCTGGGCCTCGGCATCGCCCAGGTAACGCAATGCGCCAAAGCCCAGGCCTTTGGCCGGGACAGCGCGCAGCTGTTCCTTGATCTGTTTCAGAGAGCCGGCCAACGTCGCGGCCGGCAGCAGTTGCAACGGGTACAGGCTGGTGAACCAGCCGACGGTGCGGGTCAGGTCGATCTCATCGAAGAGGTCTTCGCGACCGTGGCCTTCGAGCCTGATCAACATCGACTCGTCGCCGGTCCAGCGCGTGATCACACGGGCCAGGGCGGTCAGCAACAGGTCGTTAATCTGGGTTCGGTAGGCGCTCGGCGCGTCCTGCAGCAGGCGCTGGGTGTAGGCCGGGTCCAAATGCGTGGTCACACTCAGCGCAAGGTGGTTACTCAGGCTGGCCTGCGGGTCTGCGCCCGGCAAGCCGGACGGGCTGCCCTGCAAGTGCGTCTGCCACCAGGCCAGCTCGTGTTGCAGGGCGGTGCTGCGCGCATAGGTCTGCAAGCGCTCGGCCCAGGCACGGGTGGCGCTGGTCTTGGCCGGCAGTTGCACGGCGGCGCCCTGGGCAAGTTGCTGGTAAGTGCTTTGCAGGTCTTCGAGCAGGATGCGCCAGGACACGCCGTCGATCACCAGGTGATGGATGACCAGCAACAAACGCTGGGAACCGTCGGCCAACTGCGCCAGCACCGCGCGCAACAATGGCCCGGCACTCAGGTCGAGGCTGCGCTGGGCTTCTTCGCCCAGGGCCTCAAGTTCCTCGACGCTATTCAAGCGGGTCTGCCACAGCACCTGGTCGGCCTGGTGCTGTTGCGGCTCGCGATACGCCGCGCTCCAGCCCGCCGGCCCGTGTACAAAGGTGCTGCGCAGCGCATCGTGGTGCACGATCAGCGCCTCGAGCGCGGCCACCAGCAGCGGTGCCTGCAACGGTTGGTGCGGTTGCAGCACCACGGACTGGTTCCAGTGGTGGCGCTGGGGTATGTCATCGGCAAAAAACGCCTGCTGTACCGGCAGCAGCAGTAACGCGCCGCTCAGCGCCGACTGATCCAGCAGCACTGCGCCCTCGCCTTCCCGGGCGACGGCCGCCAGGCTCTGCACGGTCTGGTGCTGGAACAGATCCTTGGGCGAGAACCGCACCCCGGCCTGACGCGCGCGACTGACCACCTGGATCGAAATGATCGAATCGCCGCCCAGCTCGAAAAAGTTGTCATGCAAGCCCACTTGCGGCAGGCGCAACACGTCGGACCAGATCGCAGCGATTTTGCGCTCCAGCTCACTCTGCGGCGCCACATACACCTGCTGCATCAGGCTCACATCCGGCAACGGCAGGCCCTTGCGGTCGAGCTTGCCGTTGGGGGTCAGCGGCATGCGTTCGAGAAACATCAGGTGCGTGGGCACCATGTAGTCCGGCAAGCGGGTTTTCAGGGCGCGGCGCAGGGCTTCGCGGCCGTTGGCTTGGGCGACGGCATCGTCGAGCAGGGCCGGGTCCAGCGGCACCACGTAGGCCACCAACTGCTTGCCGGTCGGGCCTTCCTGGGCCACCACCACGGTTTCGCCGACGCTGTCCTGCTCACGCAGGCGCGCTTCGATTTCGCCCAATTCGATACGGAAGCCGCGGATCTTGACCTGATGGTCGACACGGCCGAGGTAGTCCACCACCCCGTCCGCACGCCCACGGGTCAGGTCGCCGCTGCGATACACGCGGCTGCCGGGCTTGCCGAACGGGTCCGGCACGAAACGTTCGGCGGTCAACGCCGGACGCTCCAGGTAACCCCGCGCCACGCCCTCGCCGCCCAGGTACAGCTCGCCGGCCACGCCGATGGGTTGCAGGTTGAGTTGGCCGTCGAGCACGTAGCCGCTGCGGTTGCCAAGCAAGGTGCCGATAGGCGCGTACACCGCGCCGCAAGGGTCGCCTTTGCGCGCCTTCCACAGCAGCGGCGTGACCACGGTTTCGGTGGGGCCATAGCCGTTGAACAGGTAAGTCGGTTTCAGTGCGCGCCAGGCCAAGTCATAGCTGGCCTGCGCCACCGCATCACCGCCGAAGCAATACACGCGCACCGCCGGTGGGTTGCCGTCACGCTCGGCATGTTCAGCCAGTTGTTGCAGGTACACCGGTGGGAACACCGCCATGGTCACGTGGTGGCGGTGCATTTGTTCGTAGGTGTATTCCGGCAACCACAGGCTGTCGTCGCGGATCAGCACACTGGCGCCGTTGATCAAGGGGTGCATCCAGCCTTCGTGGGCACCGTCGAAGGCGAACGACATGAAGTGCAGTTCGCAATCGGCGGGGCTGGTTTCATAGCGCTCGCCAGTGGCAATGATGTGCGCCACCAACGGCCCGTGAGGCACCGCCACGCCCTTGGGCATGCCGGTGGAACCGGAGGTGTAGATCACGTAGGCGAGGTTGTCGGCGTGCAGCGCCACATTCGGCGCCGCGTCATGCGCATCGCACCCAGCCAGTAGCTGATCCACAGCCAGGGCTTGCAGGCCTTCCGGGATCGGCAGGCGGTGTTGCACCGCCGAGTGGGTCAGCAGCAGCCGCGAGCGACTGTCCTGCATCATGTACAGCAGACGGTCACGCGGGTATTCGATATCCAGCGGTACGTACACGCCACCGGCTTTGAGCACCGCGAGGAAGGCCACCATGATTTCGGCACTGCGCGGCATGGCGATGGCCACCCGCACTTCCGGGCCGACGCCACGGGCGATCAGCGCATGGGCCAGGCGGTTGGCCTGGCGGTCCAGTTGGCCGTAGGTGAGTTGCTCGTCCGCAAACTTCACCGCCACCGCCTCCGGCGCCTCGCGGGCGCGGTCGGCCACCAATTCATGCACCAGCCGCTGGGCCGAGAAGCCGGATTCAGTACGGTCCCACAGTTGCAGAATCTGCTGCTGCTCGGCGGCGTCCAGCAAGCTCAACTGGCCAAGCTGCTGCCGAGGGTTGGCGACCATGCCCTGCAACAGGTTCTGCCAGTGGCGCGCCATACGTTGCACGGTGCTGGCGTCGAACAGGTCCTGGGCATATCCCAGGGTGGCCCAGATACCTTCGGTAGACTCCTGGATATCCAGGTCCAGGTCGAAATGCGCGGTCTTGCTTTGCCACTCCAGCCCTTCGACCAGAAGTTGCGGCAATTGCTGCTGGACCTGGGCCTGGCCGACGTCGGTCTGGTGGTTGAACATCACCTGGAACAACGGGTTGTGGCTCAGGCTGCGCTCCGGTTGCAGCGCTTCCACCAGCTGTTCGAACGGCAAGTCCTGGTGGGCCTGGGCTTCCAGCGCGCGCTGGCGGGTATGTTGTAACAGCTGCTCGACGCTCATCTGGCCGTGCAGCTCGGCCTTGAGCACCTGGGTGTTGACGAAGAAGCCTATGAGACGCTCGGTTTCGCTGCGATTGCGGTTGGCGATGGGCACGCCGACGCGGATGTCTTCCTGGCCGCTGTAGCGATGCAGCAGGGTCTGGAACGACGCGAGCAGCAACATGAACAGGGTCACGCCCTGTTGCTGGGCCAGGGCCTTGAGGTTGTGGCTCAGTTCAGGGGCCAGTTCGAAGGCCAGGCGCGCGCCACGGTGGCTTTGCACGGCCGGGCGCGGGTGATCGAATGGCAGCTCCAGCACGCTTTGCTCGCCGCCGAGCCGGTCACGCCAGTACGCCAGCTGGCGGTCCTTCTCGCCCGCCTCCATCCAGTTGCGCTGCCACACGGCGTAGTCAGCGTACTGGATCGGCAGCGCCGGCAGTTGCACATCAAAGCCTTGGCTGTAGCCCGCATACAGCTGCACCAGTTCCTCGACCATCAACTGCATCGACCAGCCATCGGAGACGATGTGATGCTGCACCAGCACCAGCACATGCTCATCCGCAGCCAGGCGCAGCAGCGACACGCGCAGCAATGGGCCGCGTTCGAGGTCGAACGGCTGGGCGATCAGCGCCTCCACCTGTGCCTTGAGGTCGGCCTCGTCGACCTCGGCGTGCGCGATCTGCAACGACGCCAGCGGCTCGATCACTTGAACCGTGCGCGCGTGATCCTGGCGCAGATAAGTGCGCAGGCTTTCATGCCGGGCCAGCAACGCATCAAAGCTGCGCTGCAACGCGTCCAGGTCCAACTGCCCTTTCAGGCGCAGCGCACTGGGGATGTGGTACGCGGCGCTGTGGGGTTCCAACTGCCAGAGAAACCATTGGCGCTCCTGGGCGTAGGACAGCGGCAAGGGGTGCTCGCGCCCAGTCGGCAATAAGGCTGGCGCGGTCGGCACCTGGCTGTCCTGGGCCTGCAATGCCGCGACAAATGCATCCAGTCGCGGGTATTCGAACAACGCCTTGAGCGGCACCTCCAGCTGCAATGCCTGGCGAATGCGCGACACTACTTGCATCGCCAGCAACGAATGCCCGCCCAGTTCAAAGAAATGCTGGTTCAAACCGACCTTCTCGACACCGAGAATATCCGCCCAGACCGTGGCGACCTGTTGCTGCAACGGCGTGACCGGCGCCAGCCAGCCCGGTTGCGCCGCGTTGGCGTCGGGCTTGGGCAGAGCCTGGCGGTCCAGCTTGCCGTTGGGGTTGAGCGGCATGCGTTCAAGGAAGATCAGGTGCGCCGGCACCATGTAATCCGGCAGGTGTGCGCGCAGGATGATCAGCAAGTGCTCGCCGGTCTTTTCGCGCTCGGCCTCGCTCAACGGCTGCGCGGGCACTAGGTAGGCCAGCAGCTGATTGTCAGCCGCCAGCAACAGCGCTTCTCGCACGCTGTCCTGGGCCAGCAGCAAGGTTTCGATCTCGCCCAGTTCGATGCGGAACCCGCGAATCTTCACCTGATGGTCGACCCGCCCGACGTACTCCACCACCCCATCGGCGCGATAACGCGCCAGGTCGCCAGTGCGATAAAGCCGCTCGCCACAGGCGTTGAACGGGTTGGCCACAAAGCGCTCGGCGGTCAGGCCCGGGCGCTGCCGATAAGCACTGGCCAGGCCGCTGGCGCTGGCAATGTAGAGTTCGCCCACGGCACCGATCGGCAACAGGTTCAGGTCGCGATCAAGCACCAACAAGCCACGCCCAGGCACTGCGCGGCCAATGGGGCTGGCGGTGACACCGCTGATGACGTTGGGGTCGGTGCAGTCCAGCACGCTGGAGACCACGGTGGCCTCGGTCGGCCCATAGGTGTTGAGCAGCCGCACATGCCCCAGGCCCGCCCGCTGCCACAACAGCGGGCCGTCCAAGGGCATGGCTTCGCCGCCGATATGCACCTGGCGCAAGGCGCCGTAAGGCCGCGAGCCCGCCGCCAGGCAATCCTGCAAAAACAGCTTCCAGTACGCCGTGGGCAAATCGGCCAGGGTGATGCCCTGCGCAATGATCTGCCGGTACAGCTCGGCGCCGTCCCACAGCTGCGGGCCGCGCAGCACCACCGTAGCGCCGAGGGTCAGGGCCGGGTACAACTGCTCGACGAAGCCGTCGAAGTTCAGGGTCGCAAACTGCAACACCCGATCCTGCGCGACCAGGTGCGAGTACTCGGCGGCGATGCCGGCGAACTCACTCAACGCCGCGTGGCTGATGGCAACGCCCTTGGGCTTGCCGGTGGAGCCCGAGGTGTAGATCACATAGGCCAGGCTTTGCGGTTCGAAAGCACCAGGGGGATTGTGTTCGGCGCACAACGCCAACGACGCCTGGGCAAGGTCGATCGCCACGGCGTCTACCTGCGCCGGCAATGGCAGGCGCTCGCGCAGGTGCGACTGGGTCAACACCAGGCGCACGCCGCTGTCCTCGAGCATATGCAGCAGACGCTCGCGCGGGTACTCGGGGTCCAGCGGCACGTAGGCGGCGCCGGTCTTGAGCACCGCCAGCAAGCTGACCACCATGGCAAAGGAGCGCTCCACGGCGATCCCGACCAATGCGTGCGGGCCTACGCCACGGGCGATCAGGTAGTGCGCCAGGCGGTTGGCCTGGCGGTTCAACTCGCCGTAACTGAGGGTTTGATCATCCAGGGCCAGGGCCTGGCGTTCGGGCTGCTCGGCGGCCTGGGCCTCGAACAAGTGGTGCACGCCTTGCAATGCATGGGCGCAGGCCGGGGCATTCCAGTCCTGGAGCATGCGCTGCTGCTCGGCGGCCCCCAGCATCGGCAGCTCGGCCAGACGGCTGCGCGGCGCGCTGACCAGCGCCTGCAACAGCTGCTGCCAGTGCTGCGCCAGGCGCTCGATGGTCGCGGCGTCGAACAGGTCGGTGGCGTAGCTCAACGCCGCCCACAGCCCGTCGGTTGACTCGTGGGTGTCCAGGCTCAGATCGAAATGCGTGGTCTGGCCGTCCCAGTCCAGTTCCACCACGCGCAGACCCGGCAATGCCTGGCCGTCACGCGCGCCCTGGCCGTCGGTCTGGTGGTTGAACATCACCTGGAACAACGGGTTGTGGCTCAGGCTGCGCTCAGGCGAAAGTGCCACCACCAATTGCTCAAACGGCAGGTCCTGGTGGGCCTGGGCCTCCAGGGCGCGCTGCTTGGTCTGTTGCAGCAGCTCGACAAAACTCATCTGCCCGTTCAGGTCAGCCTTGAGCACCTGGGTGTTGACGAAAAACCCGATCAGCCGCTCGGTTTCAACGCGGTTGCGGTTGGCAATCGGCACGCCGATGCGGATGTCCGACTGCCCGCTGTAGCGATACAACAGGGTTTGGAACGACGCGAGCAGCAGCATGAACGGGGTGACGCCCTCCTGCTGGGCCAGGCGCTTGAGGCCGGCGACCAGCTCGGGTTGCAGATGCACCTGCAAGCTGGCGCCGCGATGGCTTTGCTGCGCCGGGCGCGGACGGTCCAGCGGCAACTCCAACACCGGTTGTTCACCGCCCAGCAGCGCCTGCCAATAGGCCAGTTGCCGCGCCCGCTCCCCCGCTTCCATCCAGCCGCGCTGCCACAGGGCGTAGTCGGCGTACTGGATCGGCAGTTCCGGCAGTTGCAGGCCCTGGCCTTGGCTGTAGGCGGCATACAACTGTACCAGCTCTTCGACCATCACCTGCATCGACCAACCATCGGACACGATGTGGTGCTGCACCATCACCAGCACATGGTCATCTTCAGCCAGTTGCAACAGGGTCACGCGCAGCAGCGGCGCCTGGAGCAGATCGAAAGGCTGGGCCACCTCCGCTTCCACGCGCGCCATCAATTGCGCTTCATCAATCTGCGCCTGCTGGATATGCACCCGCGCCTCGGGCAGCACGGCCTGGCGCACCTGCTCGCCGTCCTCGATCAGTTGCGTGCGCAAACTTTCATGACGGGCCAACAGGCTGTCGAAGCTGCGCTGCAGGGCCGCCAGGTCGAGCCGCCCTTGCAAGCGCAAGGCGCCGGGGATGTGGTAAGTGGCGCTATCGGGGTCCAGTTGCCAGAGAAACCACTGGCGTTCCTGGGCGTAGGACAACGGCACGGTGTCGCTGTCGTGACGCGTCGGGGCAATCGGCAGTTGAGCGAAACTCATGCCCCGGCCCTGCAGACGCTGATAGAACTGCTGGCGTTGTTCCAGAGGCAGGCGAAGAAAGCGCGACACCAAGTCGATGTTAGGGTTGGAAAGCATGGTTCAAATCGCCTCTAGTTCGCTCAAAAAGTCACGAAGATCATCAAAGTCTTCCTCGCTGCCGGCGCGGAAGGTGGCTGCGGCCTGCACGTAGGCACGCAGCGATTCGGTCTGGAACAGTTCCATCAGCGGTACGTCCAGGCCCAGCTCGGCCTGGACCCGCGAGGTGATCTGGATGGCCAGCAAGGAATGCCCGCCGACTTCGAAGAAGTTGTCATTCAGGCCCACTTGCGCAAGGTGCAGCACGTCGGCCCAGATCGCGGCGATCTGCTGCTCCAGTTCGGTCTGCGGCGCCACGTAGCGTTGCTGCATTTGGCTGGCGTCCGGTAGCGGCAAGCCCTTGCGGTCGAGCTTGCCGTTGGGGGTCAACGGCATCTGCGCGAGGAACACGAAGTGCGCCGGCACCATGTAATCCGGCAGGCCGCTTTTCAGGGCGCGGCGCAGGGTGTCGCGGAACTCGCCTTGGTCGGCCAGGCTGGCATCGGCCGGTACCACGTAGGCCACCAACTGCTTGCCGGTCGGGCCTTCCTGGGCCACCACCACGGTCTCGCCGACGTTGTCCTGTTCACGCAAACGCGCTTCGATTTCGCCCAGTTCGATACGGAAGCCGCGGATCTTGACCTGATGGTCGACACGGCCGAGGTAGTCCACTACCCCGTCCGCACGCCCGCGGGTCAGGTCGCCGCTGCGGTACACACGGCTGCCGGGCTGGCCGAACGGGTCCGGCACGAAACGTTCGGCGGTCAACGCCGGGCGTTCCAGATAACCCCGGGCCACGCCCTCGCCGCCCAGGTACAACTCGCCGGCCACGCCGATGGGTTGCAGGTTGAGCTGGGCATCGAGCACGTAGCCGCTGCGGTTGCCGAGCAAGGTGCCGATGGGCGCGTACACCGCGCCGCACGGGTCGCCTTTGCGCGCCTTCCACAGCAGCGGCGTGACCACGGTTTCGGTGGGGCCGTAGCCGTTGAACAGATAAGTCGGTTTCAGTGCGCGCCAGGCCAGGTCATAGCTGGCCTGGGCCACCGCATCACCGCCGAAGCAGTACACGCGCACCGCCGGTGGGTTGCCGTCGCGCTCGGCATGTTCGGCCAGTTGTTGCAGGTACACCGGTGGGAACACCGCCATGGTCACGTGGTGGCGGTGCATCTGTGCGTAGGTGTATTCCGGCAACCACAGGCTGTCGTCGCGGATCAGCACACTGGCGCCGTTGATCAAGGGGTGCATCCAGCCTTCGTGGGCACCGTCGAAGGCGAACGACATGAAGTGCAGTTCGCAATCGGCGGGGCTGGTTTCATAGCGCTCGCCAGTGGCGATGATGTGCGCCACCAGCGGCCCGTGGGGCACCGCCACGCCCTTGGGCATGCCGGTGGAACCGGAGGTGTAGATCACGTAGGCGAGGTTGTCGCCGTGCAGAACCAAGTTCGGCGCGTTGTCGTTGAGGTGTGCCCATTGCTCGGTAGCGTCAATCGCCAAGGTCTCCAACCCTTGCGGTATCGGCAGTTGCGCCAATGCCTGGGTATGGCTGAGCAGCAGTTGCGCACGACTGTCCTGCATCATGTACAGCAAACGATCACGCGGGTATTCGATATCCAATGGCACGTACACGCCCCCGGCCTTCAGCACGGCGAGGAAGGCCACCATGATCTCGGCGCTGCGCGGCATGGCGATGGCCACCCGCACTTCCGGGCCGACGCCACGGGCGATCAGCGCATGGGCCAGACGGTTGGCCTGGGCGTCGAGCTCAGCGTAACTCAGGGTCTGCGCATCGAACTTCACCGCCACTGCATCCGGGGTCTGCCGCGCACGGTCAGCGACCAGCTCATGCACCAGGCGCTGGGCCGAGTAGCCGGATTCGGTACGGTCCCACAGTTGCAGGATGTGTTGCTGCTCATGCTGACCCAGCAGGTGCAACTGGCCGATGGGTTGGTGTGGATCGGCGACCATTGCCTGCAGCAGGTTCTGCCAATGCGCCGCCATGCGCGCGATGGTGGCAGGCGCAAACAGGTCGGTGGCATAGCTCAGGGAGGCATGCAGCGCCGTCGGGCTTTCTTCGACGTCCAGCGCCAGGTCGAACTGGGCCACGCCTTCGTCCCAACTCAGCACTTCGATGTGCAGGTCGGTCAGCTGCTGCAACTGGCTTGCGGCGGACGTCACGCGGTGGTTGAACAGCACTTGGAACAGTGGGCTCAGGCTGAGGCTGCGCTCCGGTTGCAACGCCTGCACCAGCTGTTCGAACGGCAGGTCCTGATGGGCCTGGGCGTCCAGGGAGCGCTGGCGCACCTGGCTCAACAACTGCTCGACGCTCATCTGCCCGTGCAGATCGGCCTTGAGCACTTGGGTGTTGACGAAGAACCCGATCAAACCCTCGGTTTCCAGGCGGTTACGGTTGGCAACCGGGACGCCGACACGCACGTCTTCCTGGCCGCTGTAGCGGTGCAACAGCGCCTGATAGGACGCCAGCAGCACCATCGGCAGCGTGACGCCAACGTTATGCGCCAAGGTGCGCAGGCCGTCCAGCAGCCCTGGCGCCAGCTCGATGCCCAGGCGTGCGCCGCGATGGCTCGGCAGCGCCGGGCGCGGGTAGTCGAACGGCAGCTCCAGCACCGGTTGCTCGCCGCCCAACTGCTCGCGCCAGTAAGTCAGTTGACGCGCCTGCTCGCCGGCCTCCATCCACTGGCGTTGCCACACGGCATAGTCGGCGTACTGGATCGGCAATGCCGGCAGGTGCGGCGTTTGCCCCTGGCTGAACGCGGCGTACAGCTGCACCAGTTCCTCGACCATCAGTTGCATCGACCAGCCATCGGAGACGATGTGGTGCTGCACCAGCACCAGCACATGGTCGTCCTCAGCCAAGCGCAGCAACTTGACCCGCAACAGCGGCCCGCGCAGTAAATCGAAGGGGCGTGCGACCTCGGCCGCCACAGCGCCCTTGAGGTCGGCGTAGGCACAGGCGCCCCGGTCGATATCGATCAGGCCCAGCGCTTCGATGACTTGCACCGCGCCCGTGGCCTCCTGGCGCAGATGGGTGCGCAGGCTTTCATGGCGCGCCAGCAAGGTGTCGAAGCTGCGTTGCAGCGCGACCTGGTCCAGCGGGCCATGCAAGCGCAAGGCACTGGGGATGTGGTAGGCCGTGCTGTGCGGGTCCAGTTGCCATAGGAACCACTGGCGCTCCTGGGCGTAAGACAACGGCAAGGGTTGCGTGCGGTCGGCCCTCTGCAGCGCCGGCGCGGTGACGCCCTCCTCGCCCAGTGCGCGCACAAAGTCGCCCAGCAGGGGTTGTTCGAACAGGGTCTTGAGCGCGACTTCCAGGGCCAAGGCCTGGCGCACCCGCGACACCACCCGCGTGGCCAGCAAGGAATGCCCGCCCAGTTCGAAAAAGTGATCGTCGAGACCGACCTGCGGCACGTCCAGCACCTCGGCCCAGATCGCCGCGACCTGTTGTTCGCGCGAGGTGACGGGGGCCAGATGGCCTTTACTCAGTTGGCTGGCATCCACCTTGGGCAAGGCCTTGCGGTCGAGCTTGCCGTTAGGGGTCAGGGGCAGACGGTCGAGGAACAGCAGGTGCGCCGGCACCATGTAGTCCGGCAGGCGCTCGCGCAACGCGGCTTTGTAGGCCTGTTGTTGGTCCGGTACGGAGCTCACCAGGTAGGCGATCAAGCGGTCGTTGTCGGCCAGCACCACGGCTTCACGCACGCCTGGGTAGTCACGCAGGCAGGCTTCGATCTCACCCAGTTCAATGCGGAAACCGCGCACCTTGACCTGGTGATCGACCCGGCCAAGGTACTCGACCACACCGTCTGCGCGGTAACGCGCCAGGTCGCCGGTGCGGTACAGGCGTGCGCCGGGCGCACCGAACGGGTCTGGCACATAGCGCTCGGCGGTGAGCGCAGGCCTCGCATGATACCCACGCGCCAGGCCGACCCCGCCGATCAGCAGCTCACCGGCCGCGCCTTGCGGGCATGGCGTGAGCCCGGCATTGAGGATGAACAGCGAGGTGTTGGCGATGGGCCGCCCGACCAAAGGCTGCGCTTCGTGCAGGCGATGGGCCGCCGACCAGATGGTGGTTTCCGTCGGCCCATAGAGGTTCCACACCGGGCCTTGCAGATCGAGCAGGCGCTGGGCCAGGTCAGCCGGCAGCGCTTCGCCGCCGCACAGGCACTGGACGCCGCGCAACAGCTGCGCGCGCGGGCTGTCGAGCAGCATGCGCCAGGTCGACGGCGTGGCCTGCAGCACCGTGGCCGCCTGGCTGTGGGCCAGGTCGAGAATGGCTTCCGGGTCCAGCGCCATGGCCTGCTCGCTCAGCAGCACCGTCGCGCCGACACTCAGCGGCACGTAAAGCTCCAGGGCGAAGATGTCGAACGAGAACGTGGTCAACGACAACAGGCGGGCATCAGCGCCGATGGACAAGCTGTCGGCCATGGCGCAGGTAAAACTGCACAGCGCCTGGTGCCGCACCATCACGCCTTTAGGCTTGCCGGTGGAGCCGGAGGTGTAGATCACGTAGGCCAGGTGTTCCGGCGTGAGCGTAACCTGCGGGTTGTGTTCTGCTCCCGGTTCATCCTCGACCAGCAGCACCTGCAGGCCCTCGGGCTGGGCCAGCTGGCCGTGCAACCGCGCCTGGGTCAGCAGCACCCGGGCGCCGCTGTCGTCGAGCATGAAGGCCAGGCGCTCGGCCGGGAACTGCGGGTCGAGCGGCACGTAGGCAGCGCCGGCCTTGAGGGTGGCCAACAGGCTGACCGCCATGTCCAGGGAGCGCTCCACATGCACCGCCACCAGCACGTCGGGGCCCACGCCTGCCGCAATCAAGCGATGCGCCAGGCGATTGGCCCGGCGGTTGAGTTCGGCGTAGCTCAGGTGGTCGCCATTGAAGCGCAGTGCGACGGCCTCCGGCTGGGCAAGGGCTTGGGCCTCGAACAACTGGTGCACGCACTGCTCGCTTGGATAGTCGAATGAGGTGTGGTTCCAGTCTTCAACCATTTGCTGCCATTGCGGCTCGCTGAGCATTGCCAGGTCATCGAGCGCCTGGGACGCATCGCTCACCACTGCGCGTAACAGGTTGTGCCAATGCCCGGCCAGGCGTTCCAGGGTCGCCGCTTCGAACAGGTCGGTGGCGTACGTCAGCGACGCCCAGAGGCCATCGGCGGATTCTTCGGTTTCCAGGCTCAAATCGAACTGGGTGGTGTGCCCGGCCCAGTCCAGCGCCTGCAACGCCAGGCCCGGCAAGTGCACAGGGCCGGCGCGCAGGTTGTCCTGATGGTTGAACATCACCTGGAACAGCGGGTTGTGGCTGAGACTGCGCTCGGGCTGCAAGGCTTCGACCAGTTGCTCGAATGGCAGGTCCTGATGCGCCTGGGCCTCCAGGGCACGGCGCTTGACCTGGGCCAATAACTGTTCGAAAGGCATTTGCCCATGCAACTTCGCCTGCAGTACCTGGGTGTTGACGAAGAAACCGACCAGTCGCTCGGTTTCCAGGCGCGTACGGTTGGCGATCGGCACGCCGACGCGGATCTCGGATTGGCCGCTGTAGCGATGCAGCAATGTCTGGAACGAGGCCAGCAGGAGCATGAACAAGGTCACGTCCTGACGCTGGGCCAGCGTCTTGAGCTCGGCCACCAGCGCGCGGTCCAGATGGATCTGCCGGCGCGCGCCCCGATGGCTTTGCACCGCCGGACGCGGGTGGTCCAGGGGCAGCGCCAGCACCGGATGTTCACTGCCCAGGCGCGCGCACCAATAATCGAGCTGGCGCTGTTTTTCCCCGGCCGCCATCCAGTCACGTTGCCACTGGGCATAGTCAGCGTACTGGATCGGCAACGCCGGCAAAGCGTCATCGCCCTGATAGAGCGCCACCAGCTCATCGACCATCACTTGCATCGACCAACCGTCGGAGATGATGTGGTGCTGGGTGATCACCAGCACATGATGCTCTGGCGCGACGTCGAGCACTTTAACCCGCATCAGCGGGCCGTTGCGCAGGTCGAACGGGCGCTGGATTTCCTCGGCCACCGCCTGTTCGATCGCCGCCACATCGACGCGCTGCTGCTCGATGGTCAGCGCCAGGTGCGGATGGATGACTTGCAAAGTGTGCTCGCCTTGCTCCACAAAGGTGGTGCGCAGTGGCTCATGGCGCTGTACCAGGGCCTGGAACGCCTGCTCCAGTGCGGCGCGGTTGAGTTGACCACGCAGGTGCAAGGCGGCAGGCACGTGATAGGCCGCGCTGGCGGGGTCCAACTGCCAGAGGAACCATTGGCGTTCCTGGGCGAAGGACAACGCCAGCGGCCGGCCGCGGTCCAGCGCCAGCAACGGCTGCGCCGTGCTCATCTGCAACGCCGCGCAAGCGTCGGCAAATGCGCGCAGGGTCGGCTGTTCGAACAGCGCGCGCAATGGCACTTCGAGCTTGAGCGCATGCCGCACCCGAGAGATCACCTGGGTGGCCAGCAACGAATGACCGCCGCGTTCAAAGAAGTGATCGTCCAGGCCGACGCGCTCAACCTGCAACACCGCTTGCCAGATCGCCGCGAGCTGGATTTGCAGCGGGCTGTGGGGGGCTACGTAGGCCGGGGCTTGCAGGTTCAGGTCCGGCGCCGGCAGTGCGCGGCGGTCGAGCTTGCCGTTGGTGTTCAAGGGCAAGGCGTCGAGCACCACCCACTGCCCAGGCACCATGTAGTCCGGCAGTGACTGGCGCAAACGGCTCGCCAGTGCCTGTGTCTCCAGCACATGGCCCTCGGCGGCTACCACGTAGGCGACCAATTGCGTGCCCGTGGCGCTCGGCAGCGCATGCACGGCCGCTTCACGCACCTGCGGCAAGGCTTGCAGGCTGGCTTCGATTTCGCCCATTTCGATACGCAAGCCGCGAATCTTCACCTGGTGGTCGATGCGCCCGACGTATTCCAGCACACCCGCCTCGTTGTAACGGGCCAGGTCGCCGCTGCGGTAGAGCCGCGCACCGGGGACGGCGGCAAACGGGTCAGGCAGGAAGCGCTCGGCGGTCAGCGCCGGGCGGTCGAAATAGCCTTGGGCCAGGCCGGCCTCGGCACCAATGCACAACTCGCCCACGCCATCGGTCGCCTGCAGTTCGAAAGCGCTGTCGAGCACGTAGAGCGAGCGCCCTGCAATCGCGCGCCCAATCGGCACGCCGAACGCATCGCTGGCATCAGCCAACCGGCAATCGTGCACGCTGGACACCACCGTCGCCTCGGTCGGCCCGTACGTGTTGACCAGCCGCACACCGCCCAACCCGGCGGCATGCCAGGCGCGCAAGCCTTCCACAGACATGGCCTCACCGCCCACATGCACCTGGCGCAGCTGGCCCAGGGGGCGGCGGTGCACGGCGCATTCCTTGGCCAGCAAGTACCAGTAGGCGGCGGGCAAGTCGGCCAGGGTCACGCCCTGCTCGACGATTTCTCGCGCCAGTTGCCCGGCGTCCCACAGTTCATCGCCGCGCATGATCAGCGCCGCGCCCACGCATAGCGGCGGATAGCACTGCTCGACAAAGCCGTCGAAACTGAAGGTCGCAAATTGCAGCACGCGGTCCTGGCCGCTCAGTTGGCTGTACACCGCGGCGCTGTCGCAGAACTGGTCGAGAGCGGCATGGTCGATGGCCACGCCTTTGGGCTGGCCGGTGGAGCCGGACGTGTAGATCACATAGGCCAGGTCCGCCGTCGCCGCATGGTTGGGCGGATTGGTCGCAGGGTAGCTGGCCAATTCATCACCGCTGGCGCTGAAGTCGAGGCGGGTCAGCCCTGCCGGCAATGGCAAATCGGCCAGCAGGCCGGTTTCGCTGAGCAGCAGGTCGAGGCGGCTGTCCGCCAGCATGTAGGCCAGGCGCTCGGCCGGGTATTTCGGGTCCAGCGGCACATAGGCCGCGCCGCTCTTGAGCACCGCCAGCAGGCTGACGATCAACTGCGGGCCACGACGGGACGCCAGGCCCACGCGCTGACCGGGGCCGACGCCGCATTCCAGCAGGCGATGGGCCAGGCGGTTGGCGCGGGCGTTGAGTTGGGCATAGCTGAGGCGTTCGCTGCCAGCCTGCACCGCCAGTGCGTCCGGCGTGGCCTGGGCCTGGGCAGCGATGCGTTGATGGGCGCGTTGATGAGGCTGGGCGGCTGCGGGCAATTGGCTGAGGGCAAGCACATCACGCTGGGCGCTGGCGTCGAGCAGACGCAGGTTGCCCAGGGGGCTTTGCGCGTCCGCGAGGAATTGCGCGAGCAGATACTGCAGGTTGTCGCTCAGGCGGATGACCTGGGCTTGGCTGAAGTGCGCCCGGTCGTAGCTGAATTCCAGGCGCAGGCTGTCACCCAGTTCGATGCCGAGGGTCAGCGGATAATGCGTGCGCTCATGGTTATGCAACGGCCCGAAGCTCAGCCCGGCCGGCGCACCCTGTTTCAAGGCTTCGGCCACCGGGAAGTTTTCGAACACCAGCAGGGTGTCGAACAGCGCGGCGCCTGGCTGGCCAGCCCAGCCCTGGATGTCGTAGAGCGGCACATGCTCGTGATCGCGCAGGCTGAGGTTCAGCGCTTGCAACTCGCCGAGCCAACTGATGGCCGATTGCGCCGGCGAGGCGGCGCTGATGATCGGCAAGGTGTTGATGAACAGGCCCAACTGCTGTTCGATCCCCGGCAACGGCGCGGAACGCCCGGCCACGGTGGCGCCGAACGCCACGCACGCCTGGCCGGTGTAGCGTTGCAGCAGCAGGCTCCAGGCCCCTTGCAGCACGGTGTTGAGGGTGACTTTGTATTGGCGGGCGAACTCACTGAGGGTGTGGGTGACCTCACGGCCCAGCACGACTTGATGGTCGGCAGTGCCCGCCCCTGCAACCGGCGTACGCAGCGCTTGGGCCAGCAGGGTCGGCGCCTGCAACGGCGCCAGCTGGGCTTTCCAGAACGCTTCGCCGTTGCCTTGCCGTTGCAGCCAGCCCAGGTAATCGCGAAATTGCCCGAGCGGTGCGGGCACGGCCTGGCCGGCGTAATGGGCGAGCACCTCGCCGAGCAACTGGGCGTTGCTCCAGCCATCCATGAGAATGTGGTGACTGGTGAAAATCAGGTGCCAGGTCGCCCCCGTGCCGCGCACCAGCATCAGGCGAAACAGCGGCGCGGTATCGAGTGCGAAACCGCGTTCACGCTCGGCCTGGGCCAGCGCATCCAGATCGGCACTCGGGTCTTCAATCACCTGCAACTGCAGGTCGACTTGGCGCCGGATCACTTGATGGGCGCTGTCCAGGCCCAGCCAATGGAAGCTGCTGCGCAGGATGTCGTGACGGTCCAGTGCGGCCTGCCAGGCGCGCCCGAACGCCAGCAGCTCAAGGCCTTCGATGTCCACGCGCAACTGGTTGATATAGGCCTGAGCCTCGGGCGCCAGCAGGGTGTGGAACAGCATGCCCTGCTGCATCGGCGACAGCGGGTACAGGTCGGCGATGGCTGGCCCGGCCACCGGCAACGCATCCAGTTGCGCCTGGCTGACCTGTGCCAGGGGGAAGTCCGATGGCGTCACCTGCCCCGCCGGTGTGGCACAGCAATGGGCGATCACGGCCTTGAGCTCACAGGCGAATTCATCCGCCAGGCGCTGGATGGTCGCCGCCTCGAACATCTCGCGACTGAAACCCCATTGCAGCGCCAACTCGCCGCCATACACCTGCCCTTCCACCGTCAGCCAGTTGGCCAGCGGTGCCTCGGGGTCCTGGGCCTGGCCGCTGCCTTCGGCGGCCGGTACAAACAGTGCCGATTCATCGAACTGGCGATCGAACTGACCTAGATAGTTGAAGGTGATGCGCGGCACGGCCAGGCCGGCCAGGGTTTCACGGGCTCCGGGCGCGCCGAGGTAGCGCAGCAGGCCATAGCCCAGGCCCTTGTCGGGGACTGCACGCAGTTGTTCCTTGACCGCCTTGATCGCGCCGGCCAACTCGCCGTCCGCTTGCAGGCGCAGCGGAAACAGGCTGGTGAACCAGCCGACGGTGCGCGTCAGGTCGATGCCGTCGAACAGGTCTTCGCGGCCATGCCCTTCCAGCTGGATCAGCGCGGCGGGCTGAGCGCTCCAACGGCTGACCACGCGCGCCAGGGCGGTGAGCAACAGGTCATTGACCTGGGTGCGATAGGCCGCCGGCGCCTCTTGCAGCAACTGGCGCGTGTGCTCGGCGTCGAGGCGCGTTTCCAGCTTGACGCCCAGGCGATGCTGCAGGCCGCCTTCAGGATGATCACACGGCAACTCGGCATCGACCGATTGCGCCTGCCAGTACGCCAGTTGGTGCTCGAGAACGTGCGCCCGCTCCTGCAGCCGGTGCGCCCAGTGCTGATAGGCGCTGGTCTTTGCCGGCAACCGCTGCTCGCGATACGCCTGTTGCAGGTCTTCCAGCAGAATGCGCCAGGACACGCCATCCACCACCAGGTGATGCACCACCAGCAGCAACCGCTGGGTGCCGTCGGCCATCTCGACCAGGGCGGCGCGCAGCAACGGGCCGTGCTCCAGGTCAAGGCTGCGCTGGGCCTTTTCACACAGCGCGGCCAATTCGGCGTCGGTGTCGGCCTGGGCCTGCCACAGCAGCGATGCATCGACCGCAGCGGCGTGGTGCTGTTGCCACCCTTCAGCCTGCGCCACGAAGCGCAGGCGCAGGGCATCGTGATGCCGGACCACTTGCATCACGGCCGCGTCGAGCCGAGCGGGCTGCAGTGGTTCACGCGGGGTCAGCAGCAACGACTGGTTCCAATGGTGACGCGCCGGGATGGCCTGGGCGAAAAAGCCCTGCTGCACCGGCGTGAGGATGACCTCACCGCTGACCGGCCCCTGATCGACTTCGCTCAGTTCGTCGACGCCCGCCACCAGCGCCAGGCTGCGCACACTCTGGTACTGGAACAGGTCGCGCGGACTGAGGCGGATACCGGCCTGGCGGGCCCGGCTGACCACCTGAATGGAGATGATCGAATCGCCGCCCAGCGCGAAAAAGTTGTCGTCCAGGCCGACAGCCTGAATGCCCAGCACGTCGCTCCAGATCGCGGCCAGGGCTTGTTGCACGGTATTTTCCGGGGCAGCAAAGGCCTGCTGCGCCGTGGCGTCCGGCAGTGGCAGCGCCTTGCGGTCGAGCTTGCCGTTGGCGGTCACCGGCAGTTTGGCAAGCGTGATGAAGTGGCTTGGCACCATGTATTCCGGCAGGCTGCCAAGCAGCCAGGCCTTGAGGTCGGGCAGTGCGTCGCGTTCAAGCACCAGGTAAGCCACCAACTGCTTGCCGCCGTGTACCACTACCACCGCTTCGCGTACCGCTGGGTGCTGCATCAGGCGCGTTTCGATCTCACCCAGTTCGATGCGCAAGCCGCGCAGCTTGACCTGATGGTCGAGGCGGCCAAGGTATTCGATCACCCCATCGCCGCGCTGGCGCACACGGTCGCCGGTACGATACAGGCGCTCGCCGGCCACGAACGGGCTTGGCACAAAGCGCTCGGCCGTCAGCCCCGGGCGGCGATGGTAACTGCGCGCCAGGCCGGTGCCGCCGAGGTACAGCTCGCCTGAGACACCAGCCGCAACCGGATTGAGCTGGGCATCCAGCACGTAGGTGCCGAGGTTGGCGATCGGTCGGCCGATGGGCACGCTGTCGGCGCCTTCGTCGATGCAAGTCCAGTGGGTGACGTCGATTGCCGCTTCGGTCGGGCCGTAGAGGTTGTACAAGGCCGCATTCGCCAGCTTGGCGAACACTTGGCGTTGCGCGTCCAACGGCAAGGCTTCGCCACTGCAGACAATGCGCGTGAGGCTGGCACAGGCCTCTACGCCGGGCTCATGGATAAACGCCTGCAACATTGACGGCACAAAGTGCACGGTGGTGATGGCGTGCCGGCCGATGGTCTCGATCAGGCGGGCCGGTTCACGGTGTTCGCCCGGCGCGGCAACCACCAGGCGCGCGCCCGTCATCAGCGGCCAGAAAAACTCCCACACGGAAACGTCGAAGCTGAACGGGGTTTTCTGCAGCACCGCGTCACCGCCATCGAGCGCATAGGCCTGCTGCATCCAGCACAGGCGGTTGACCAGTGCGCGGTGGCTGTTACCGGCGCCCTTGGGTTGACCGGTGGAACCCGAGGTGTAGATCACGTAGGCCAGGTTCAGCCCATGCAGGCTGACGTCCGGGGCCGTGGTGCTGTAGCCGTCGAGCCAGTTCGCCGGCTGATCCAGGGCAATCACCTGGAGGCCTGCGGTCGGCAGCCGTGCCAGCAGGCTTTGCTGGCTGAGCAGCAGCCTGATGCCGCTGTCGTCGATCATGTACGCCAGGCGCTCCTCGGGGTATTCCGGGTCCAGCGGGACGTAGGCGCCGCCCGCCTTGAGAATTGCCAGCAGGCCCACGACCATTTCAATGGAACGCTCGACACAGATGCCCACCAGCACGTCCGGGGCGACGCCTTGTGTGCGCAATGCATGGGCCAACCGGTTGGCGCGCGCGTCAAGCTGGGCGTAGGTCAGGGTCAGCTCACCGAACACCAGCGCTGGCGCATCAGGTGTGCGTTGCGCCTGGTCTTCAATCAAGTGATGGATCGCGCGTTCGGTGGGGTACGGCGTGGCCGTGTGGTTCCAGGTCTTGACCAGCAGTTGTAGCTCGTCGGCGTCCAGCATCGGCAGCTCACCGATGCGCTGTTCAGCGTCCGCCACCATCGCCTGCAACAGGCGGGTCCAATGGCGCGCCATGCGCTGGATGGAGGCCGCGTCGAACAGGTCGTTGGCGTAGGTCAGCGCGGCATGCAAGGTGCCGGATTTTTCATAGGTGTCGAGGGTGAGGTCGAACTGGGTGGTGCGGCCTTGCCATTCCACCAGGGCCAGTTCCAGGCCGGAGGCGGTGCTGACGGAGGCGATATCCGCCACTACCGGCTGATGGTTGTACATCACCTGGAACAGCGGCGTATGGCTGAGGCTACGCTCGACGTTCAAGGCGTCGACCAAGCGTTCGAACGGCAATTCCTGATGGGCCTGGGCGCCCAGGGCGTGCTCCTTGATGCCTTGCAGCAATTCGGTAATGCGGGTTTGGCCGGTCAGCTCGGTGCGCAGTACCTGGGTGTTGACGAAGAAGCCGATCAAACCTTCGACTTCAGTGCGGTTGCGGTTGGCGATGGGCACGCCGACACGAATGTCGCCCTGCCCCGTATAACGATGCAGCAACACGTTGAAGGCGCCGAGCAGCAGCATGAACAAGGTGACGTTGTGCTTTTGCGCGCACACGCGCAGTTGCGTGGCCAGCGCCGGGTCGATCTCGAAGGCATGGCGAGTGCCCTGGTAACTTGGCATGGCCGGGCGTGGACGGTCGGTCGGCAGCTCCAGAACCGGATGTTCATCGCCCAGGCGCGCCTGCCAATACGCCAACTGGCGCGCCTGTTCGCCGGCCTCCAGCCAGCGGCGCTGCCACAGGGCGTAGTCACTGTACTGGATCGCCAGCGCCGGCAATTGTGGCGCCTCGTTGCGCTCGTGGGCGTCATAGCAACGGATGAACTCGTCGATCAACACATTCATCGACCAACCGTCGGAGACGATGTGGTGCAAGGTCAGCAGCAGCACGTGCTCGTGTTCGTCGAGCCTGAGCAGCTGCACGCGCAGCAGCGGGCCATACTCGAGGTCGAACGGCAATAGCGACTGGCGCGTCGCCGCCGCGTTGACCGCCTGCTCACGGTCAACGGGCGCCAGGGTGCTCAAGTCCAGGTGCTCGATGGCCAACGACGGCTCGATTGAAACCTGCGCCAGGCGCTCATCCGCTTGACGCTGAAACACCGTGCGCAAGGTTTCGTGACGCGCCACCAGGCTGGCGAACGCTTGCTCCAGGGCGTCGAGGCTGAGCGCACCTTTCAAGCGTACGGCGCCGGGCAGGTTGTAGGCGCCGCTGGCCGGATCCAACTGCCAGAGAAACCACATGCGTTGCTGCGCATAGGACAGCGCCTGGCGATCCTCGGCCTCAACCCCCGCCGGAATCGGAAACCGGGAAAAATCCACGCCTTCTTTCTGCAAGGCCTGCAGGAACACTTGGCGTTTTTCCAGGGGCAACCCGATAAACCGGCGAGCAAGTTTCAAGGAGTCTTCAGCATTCATTTGTTGGAGTCCGGAGCAATAGGCAGGAAGCACAAAGGCACGTCGTCCCTATAAAACGAACCGCAGAGGGAAAAATTAGCGAGGAATGGGGGCCTGCAAGCGAGGTGTCATCACGGGTTACATCAATCTTGGGAAAGACGCATCAGACCGAGCTAGCATTGACGCACACCACTTTTTGCAACTACATTTAGTTACACGCAGGGAACGCCGTGTCCAAAAATGAAAAGCTGCTCGCCAAACTGCTCAATGAGCACATGGCATTCACCTGGTCTGAACTCGTAACCCTGTTACGGCGACTGGGTTACACACAGATTGAAGGGGCTGGAAGCCGGGTCAAATTCGACATTGGCGACCCCAGTGCAATGATCACCTTGCACAAGCCTCACCCCGGCAACGAACTGAAACACTACATTCGGCGCCAAATCATCGAACAATTGAAATCAGGAGAACTGATTCAGTGAACAACCAGCTGAAACACAAAGGCTACATCGGCTCCATCGAAGCCAGCCTCGAGGACAACTGCCTGTTCGGCAAAATCCTGTTCATCAAGGCCCTGGTGAGTTACGAAGGCAAGACCGTCGCAGAGTTGGACGCGGCCTTCCAAGAGGCGGTGGACGATTACCTCGCCACCTGCCAGTCGCTCGGGCAAACTCCCGAAAAGCCATGCAAGGGCTCGTTCAACGTACGCGTCGGCCATGACCTGCATCTGGCGGCAGCGTTGGCGGCGAACCGCAAGAAAGTGACGTTGAACGACCTGACACGCCAGGCGCTGGATGAGTTTCTACACCATCATTTCCCGCAGCCTTGCGCGGCGATTGGCTGACTGCCTAATCGTCGGCACCCCAGCACGGCCGAACCCAACACGACCACCCCCGCCGCCAGCGCCACCCAGAACCCGCTGGCGGCACCAAAGTGGTCAATCATCCAGCCGGAGCTGGCGGCGCCAATGGCCACGCCGATGCTCAGGCCGGTGATCAGCCAGGTCATGCCTTCGGTGAGGCGGCTGGGTGGGACGACTTGCTCCACCAGCGCCATGGACACGATCAGGGTCGGGGCGAAGAACAGGCCGGAGATGAAGATCGCCACGGCCAGCCCCGGAATGTCAGTCACCAGCAGTAATGGCAACGTGGTCACGGCCGTAGCTACGCCGCAGTACAGAAACTGCCTGGGCAGCGGCGCCTTGAGCTTGAGCATGCCGAAGGCCAAGCCTGCCAGGCAGGAACCGATGGCGTAGACCGACAACACAATACTGGCTGCCGTCGGGTGGCCCGCCTGCTGGGCGAACGCGACACTGACCACATCCACAACACCGACGATCACACCCATGGCGAGCAGCAAGGCCATCAGGATCAGCACCGACGGCGAGGCGATCAACCAGCGCCCGTGATGATCGTGACGTGCATGCACCGGCGGTTCAGTGGTGCGTTGCAATACGAAGGTGGTCACACCCACCGCCAGCAATACGGCCGCCACCAAAGGCCCGGCCTCGGGGAACAGCACCACACTGAGGCCGACGGAAATGGGCGGGCCGATGATGAAGCACACTTCATCGAGCACCGACTCCAGGGCAAATGCGGTGTGCAGCTTGGGCTGGCCACGGTACAGCTCGGTCCAGCGCGCCCGCACCATCGCCGACATATTGGGCATGCAGCCGGCCAATGCGGCGAACAGGAACAACGTCCAGCCTGGCGCCTGCAAACGCGTGCACAGCAACACCATCAACAACGCGCCGCCACCGATCGACGCCGCAATGGGCAGCACCCTGCCCTGGCTGTAGCGGTCCACCAGGCGTGACACCTGCGGTGCGCAAAACGCGGTGGCCAACGCGAATACCGCCGCCACCGAACCCGCCAGGCCGTAACCGCCATGCACCTGCGAGAGCATAGTGATCAGGCCAATCCCGGTCATGGAGATCGGCATGCGTGCCAGCATTCCCGCCAGCACAAAAGCGCGAGCGCCTGGCACCTGGAACAGCTCGGCGTAAGGGTTAGCCATCGATAAAGCGCCTTCTCTGCTTGGGTGGGCAACCTTTTATCACAGCAGCCGCTTGATCTGCTTATGCCGCCATACCAGGCGGTAATACGCGGTCTGCAGCACCAGCATCGCCAGGTAAGTCACCGGAAACGCCATCCACACGCCTTCGAGGCCAAAATGCGCATTGAACAGGTAGGCCACCGGCAACTCCACGCACAGCACACAGAAAATCGAGATGGCGACCGGTATCAACACCACACCGCTGGCGCGCATGATCCCGCCGATCACGGCCTGGAAGCCGAACACCAGGATGCTCCACAACATGATGTGCAACAGGTGCTCAGCGTTGACGCGCGCGGCGGGGTCGGTGATGAACAGGCCCAGCAACCAATGCGATAGCCCGTAGCCGAGCACGATCAGGCCACCGGTAAGGGCGGTGTTGATCAACAGCCCGGTGCGCAGGATCGGCCCGATGCGCTCCAGGCGCCCGGCGCCAATCGCCTGGGCCCCCAGGATCGAGGCGGTGATGGCAATCGACAGCGCCGGAAACTGCACGTAGTTGACGATCTGCGTCACCGCGCCGTACGCCGCCGTCGCCTGGGAACCGTGGCCGTTGACCAGCGCCAGGATGACCAGTTCCGACAACGACAGCACCACCATCTGCAGGCCTGTCGGCAGGCCGATGCGCAGGACCTTGCCGAGGATCACCCGGTCCAGGCGCAAGGCTGCGAGCATGTCGCTATCCGGCGCCATCACCGAGTTTTTGTGGCGCAGGCGCAGGATCAGGAACAGCATCGCCAAGACATTCCCCGCCAGCCCCGCGTACGCCGCACTCTGGATGCCCATGGGCGGCAGGCCGATCCAGCCGCGAATCAGCGCTGGCGTCAGCAGCAAACCCACCAGGGTAGACACCATCAAGGCCAACAATGGTGAAACGGTATCGCTGACACCGCGCAGCAGCTGGGTATAAAGAATGAATACCAGCAGCAGCGGCATGATCAGCATCATCACTTGGGCGTAGCCCACCGCATCGTCAAGCACATCGACAGGGGTCCCCAACGCCTGCAGCGCGGGGCGAGCCAACAGGCTGCCAAGCAGGGCGGCAACCAGGCCCACCAGCGCGCCGAGGGTCAGCGTGGCGCCGGTGATCACCTTGACCATTCCCGTCTCGCGGGCGCCCCAGGCCTGGCCGATCAACACCGAGGCGCCAGCCCCCAGGCCAATCACCAGGGCAATGAAGAAAAATACGATGGGGAACATGCCCGACACCGCCGCCAGCGCGTGGGTACCCAGCATCTGCCCGACATAGATACCGTTGAGCGTGCCGGAAAAGCTTTGCAGAAAGTTGGACAGCACCATCGGTGCCAGAAAAAACAGATAGACCTGCCACAGCGGTCGTTGCTGGATGACTTCCATGATGATTCGGGGCCCTGGGTCTCGGTGGTGTCGTCAATCGCTTGAGTCTATTGGCGCTGAACCGCGAATGCTACGCCGACATGACGATCCCACTGCACAAGCCTCAAGCACCGACGGCTGCTACCTGAGTCACCGGAAGCAGCCGTTGGCGCTCAGTCGATACTAGCCACCCGCAGCCACGGAGTAATTACCCACAGATGCGCTGGCGTCAGGCTTGGCGCGCTCTGGGGAGGACTCTTTCTTGATCATATGGTCGATGTTAACCATGTCGAAACGTTTATCTTCAGCGCCTGGCGTACCGTCTTCCCGAACGCCGATATCCAACTCGCGCAATAATCCCGGACGATTGAGCAACTCCAAGGCCACTTCGCGCGCTTGCGGGCTGAACGTTCGGTCGGACGGAATAAGACCCGCCGCCTCTTTCAACTCATTGACATTGACATAATCATCAGTCCCACCGGCGGTAAACTGCCTGAAATTATCTTTCACGGCCTGCAGAAGTTCGGCGTTGCTATTTGTGCGGTACTCACTCGCTGCATCGCCCAGATCCTGCCGGGCAATACTGCCGTCAAGTGTGCCGCTGCGGCCTTGATCAAGGGTCTTGAACAGTTGGCCCCGCTCCAGCAGCTCCTGCGCGATAGCGGCATCCGCCGCGCTGATAGGCCGACCATCCAGAGCGTATCCCGACGCTGCAGCACTCAGTGACGCGTCAGTGATCGTCCCCGTTGAGGGGTCTTGCAGGTTGCTGAAATGGGAGAGCACTTTGGCCGATAAGGCTTCGTTACTGTCATTCGCATACGGTCGCTGCCCTGTCGTCGTGGGGTTCCACTGCTGACTGACTGGCATCCCCGCATAGAACGGCTGCTGCGCCCCGAACGCTCGTGGTGCAGGTGGCGACGCGTCCCAGCCTTCCATGCCGCGCGGCCCATTGGAGAAAGGCCGTTCGCAGAACGCAGGAGCAAACTGCTGGTTGACTCTCTGTTGCTGCATCGCGCTGGTATAGCGCGCGCCAAACTCCCCTGTTGGCTGTTGCATCGCGCCGTTATAACCCGCTGACCGATAGCCACGTGCGCCTTGCTGAGCTAACTGGTTGATGGCTAGCTCCACATCCTCTTGGTTGATCAGCCCGTCTTCCTGCCCGCCGTTCTGAACGCCATCAAAGAGGCGTGGGAGGTCGTCCCGGCCCAATATATCCCTGGCAAGCAACGTCATCTGATCATGGTAACCACCGTCTACCAGTGGACGATTGGCAAAGTCAATAAGCGAGTCTCGCGTAACGAAAGCAGCTCCAGACGAGAAGTATTCAAAATTGCGTAGCAGCGACTCTGCGACTGCCGAATTGGAATAAATGCTGGTCATGTTGCTCGGCATGTTCGCAGTAGCCTTGCGCTCATAGTCGGCAGGGGTATATCCGAAGCTCTGTGCGGGTGGAGGCGAATAGAGCGGCTGGTTGAAGTTAGGATTCATTGCAACACCTCATGTCTTGGACGTAACAACTGCTTAACCAGGCCAGTAAGCCCTCGATTCAGCTACCTCTTGGTGGCAACCGAAAACAGTGCAGTTCCAAATAAACATGCAGTTACACGCAAGGAATTTACCGTCGCACGCAAAGTAAAAGCCTGTGCAACGATGCGAAAAAGAATTGCATTTGCGTAGGACCGATCTGAAAAGCCCAGATCTCTCATATACGCTTACGCATCAGAAGTGGACTACCCACCAAACGCCTGCGAAGGCCGGCGCAACGTCGGATCAAACGGATTGATCCGTGGCCCGATCGCCGCCGCCTCGCGCTTCAACAATTCCACCACCATCGGCAAACGGCTCGGCCCCAGGCGATCACTGATGGTCGCTACGCTCAACGCCGCCACCGCATGCCCGTCACGGTTGAGAATGGGCACCGCCAGCCCGGCCATGCCTTCGAGCACGCCCGTGTTGCGCGCGGCATACCCCAGGCTGCGCACATTCTCGACCTCCGAACGCAACAGCACCTCGTCGTACACATGGAAATCCTTGAGCCGTGGCAGGTTGTAGCGGATTACCGTTTCGCGCTCTTCCTCGGGCAGGAATGCAAGGATCGCCAGGCTGCCCTGCCCCACGCCTAGCGCCACGCGCCCACCGATATCGCCGGTGAAGGTACGGATCGGGTACGGGCCTTCGCTGCGGTCCAGGCAGATTGCGTCGAAGCCACTGCGGGCCAGCAGGAACAACGAATCGCCCAGCGACGCACTCAAGCGCAACAGGCTTGGCCGTACCAGGTCGCGCAGGTTGCCGGTTTTGCCGGCATTCGCCGCCAGGGCAAAGAACTCCAGGCTCAGACGGTAGCGCTTGCTGCGCGCGTCCTGCTCGACCATGCCTTCGTCCATCAGGCTGCGCAGGAGGCGGTGGGTGGTCGGTTGCGAGAGGCCGACCTGCTGCGCAAGCTGGGTCACGCGTTCACCGCCTTCCGGCACTTCACCCAGGATGCGCAGCAGTGCAAACAGGCGAGAGACGCCGCCTGAGCCAACTTCCCTCGCTCCTTCATTCCGCTCAGTGGAATCATTCACTCTTAATCTCCAACTAAATTCTGATGAATGAATAAAACAGAAAATAATCATCCATTCAGTGAAATACCGTCTTCCGTCCACTCTAGTCTTCGTCCTAATCTGCGTCCACAGGGGCGAAACGAACAACAACCGGCAGCCGACCGAAGATCGAGCGCCAGCGCACCCGCAACTGTTCTTTCGCATCTGCCCAAAACAAAAAAAGCGCGTTTCGACGCGACTCAAACAGGTGGAACGCAGACATGGCATTTCTCCAACTTCGCGCCTTGAGCAAACGCTACGGCGCCGTCGATGCGGTAGTCGCCACCGACCTTGCGGTGGAAAAAGGCGAATTCGTTTCCCTGCTCGGCCCCTCGGGTTGTGGCAAGACCACCACCTTGCAGATGATCGCCGGCTTCGTCGATGTGAGCGGCGGGCAGATCCTGCTCGACGGTCGCGACATCACCCATGCCAAGCCCGCCAGCCGGGGCCTGGGCGTAGTGTTCCAGAGCTATGCGCTGTTCCCGCACATGACGGTGCGCGACAACGTCGCCTTCGGCCTGAAGATGCGCAAGGTGCCCGCCGGCGAGATCGCCGCCAAGGTCAAGACCGTGCTGGAGCTGGTGCGCCTGGCCCCCCATGCCGAACGCTACCCCCGGGAGCTGTCCGGCGGCCAACGCCAGCGCGTGGCCCTGGCCCGCGCGCTGGTGATCGAGCCGCCGGTGCTGCTGCTGGATGAGCCGCTGTCCAACCTCGACGCCAACCTGCGCGAAGAAATGCAGTTCGAAATCCGCTGTATTCAATGCGCAGTGGGCATCACCACCTTGATGGTCACCCACGATCAGGCCGAGGCGCTATCGATCAGCGACCGCGTGGTGGTGATGCAGGCCGGGCGCGTGACCCAGATCGACGCGCCCTACCGGTTGTACGAGCACCCGCGCACACGGTTTATCTCGGACTTCGTCGGCAAGGCCAATCTGCTCGCCGGCGACTACGATGCGCTGGGCATCCCGCAAGTGCGCCATACAAGCGGCGCTGGCGCGCTGACTCTGAGCCTGCGCCCGGAGAAAATCCAACTGCTGGACGCGGGCTCGGGTCGCTTGCAGGGCAAGGTGCTGGACCGTTACTTCTTCGGCAGCCAGTGGCTGTACCGTATCCATACCGACCTTGGCGAAATCACCGTGGTACGCAGCAACGACGGCAGCGCGCCGCTGGCCAACGGCGCGGCAGTGGGCCTGGATTGGCAAGCGGACCTGTTGCGGGTCTTGGCGCCGGACGAGGTGCGCCCATGAGCCGGGGTTACTTACTATCCCTGCCGGCGCTGGTGCTGTTTGCCGGGCTGTTGGTGCTGCCGCTGGGCCTGACGCTGGTGCTGTCGTTCAACGTGTTCGATTACCAGGTAGGCGTGAAGGCCGATGAGTGGACCCTGGCCCATTACCTGTCGTTGTTCAGTGATGCCTACTTCTACGAGATCTTCTGGCGCACCTTCTGGATCAGTGCGCTGGTCACCCTGTTGTGCGTGGTGATCGGTGTACCGGAGGCCTATATCCTCAGCCGCATGGGCACGCCATGGCGCTCGATTTTCCTGATCCTGATCCTCACGCCGTTGCTGATTTCGGTGGTGGTGCGCGCCTTTGGCTGGAGCCTGTTGCTCGGCGCCGACGGGCTGGTCAATCAAGTGATCCAAATGCTCGGCGGCCGCCCGGTGAAGCTGCTGTACACACCGTTCGCGGTGATCATCGCACTGGTGCATGTGATGCTGCCGTTCATGATCATCCCGGTCTGGACCTCGTTGCAGAAGCTCGACCCGTCGGCTGAACAGGCCGCGTTGTCGCTGGGGGCCAGCCAGGCCACGGTGATGCGCAAGATCGTCTTGCCCCAAGTGATGCCCGGCGTGCTGTCCGGCACCCTGATTGTGTTCGGCCTGGCCGCCAGCTCGTTCGCCATCCCCGGCCTGCTCGGCGGGCGCCGCCTGAAAATGGTCGCCACGGTGGTGTACGACCAATACCTCTCGGAACTCAACTGGCCCATGGGCGCGACCATCGCCGTGGTGCTGCTGTTGGTCAATCTGCTGATCATGCTGAGCTGGAACCGCATGGTCGAAGGCCGCTACAAAAAAACCCTGGGGGTTTGAGCGCATGTCTAGAAACGGTCCTTTGGCCCTCAGTTTCCACGCCCTGGTGGTGGTGTTCATGCTGGCGCCGCTGGTGGTGGTGTGCCTGGTGGCCTTCACCCCGGAAAACACCTTGAGCCTGCCCACGTCGGGCTTCTCCCTGCGCTGGTTTCGCGCGGTGTTCGAGCGCGCCGACTTTATCCAGGCGTTCTATAACAGCCTGGTTCTGGCGTTTACCGCCGCGACGCTGGCCACGCTGATTGCGGTGCCGGCAGCCTTGGCGATCAGCCGTTATTCGTTCCCAGGACGGGATTTTTTCAGTGCGCTGTTTCTGTCGCCGATCATCATCCCGCACCTGGTCCTGGGCGTCGCCATGTTGCGCCTGTTTGCGCTGATGGGCGTGAATGGCAGCTTCACCTGGCTGATGCTCGCCCATGTGGTGATCATCACGCCCTATGTGCTGCGCCTGGTGCTGGCGGCCGCCATCGGTATCGACCGCAGCGCCGAACAGGCCGCAGAATCCCTCGGTGCCGGCCGCTTTACGCTGTTTCGCCAGATCACGCTGCCGATGATTCTGCCGGGCGTGGCCGGTGGCTGGCTGTTGGCGTTCATCAACAGTTTCGATGAGGTGACCCTGTCGATATTCGTCAGCTCACCGGCCACGCAAACCCTGCCGGTGCGCATGTACGTGTACGCCACCGAGTCCATCGACCCAATGATGGCGGCGGTCTCGGCGCTGGTGATCGCGCTGACGGCGGCGACCATGATTCTGCTCGACCGGGTGTACGGCCTGGACCGCGTGCTGGTGGGGAAACACTGATGGCCCTGTTCAAGCGACTCGCTGAAACCCAGCGCCCTGCCCTGGCGTTCACCCTGGACGGCCAACCGGCCGCAGGCCTGCTCGGCGACACCCTGCTGACGGCCATTCTGACCTGCGCCGAGCACCTGCGCGGCAGCGATTTCAGCGCGGAGCGCCGTGCCGGTTTCTGCCTGATGGGCGCCTGCCAGGACTGCTGGGTGCGCCTTGCAGACGGGCGCCGCGTACGCGCCTGTTCGACGTTACTGGAAGAGGGCCAGGCGATCAGCCGTGAACCGGGGCGCCACGCATGAAACCGATTGTGATTGTGGGCGCAGGCCCGGCCGGCATCACGGCGGCGCGAACCTTGCTCGAGCATGGCATCAAGCCGTGCCTGATCGATGAAAGCCTGCGCGGCGGCGGGCAGGTCTATCGGCGCCAACCGATGAATTTCCAGCGCTCGGCCAAGCAGCTTTACGGCTTCGAAGCGGGTAAGGCCCAGGCCGTGCATCGCACCTTGGACGAGCTGGCACCGCTGATCGACTATCGCCCCGACACCTTGGTGTGGAATGCCGAAGACGCCTGCCTGGACACGCTCACAGAGGGCCGTGCCGAGCGCGTCGAGTACTCGCGGGTCATCGTCGCCACCGGGGCCACCGACCGTATCCTGCCGGTGCCAGGCTGGACCTTGCCCGGCGTCTACAGCCTGGGCGCCGCGCAGATTGCGTTGAAATATCAGGGCTGCGCCATCGGCGAGCGCGTCGCGTTCTGTGGTTCGGGGCCCTTGCTGTATTTAGTGGCTTACCAATATGCCAAGGCCGGCGCCAAGGTTGTGGCGGTTCTAGACAGCGCGCCGTTAAGCGCCCAATGCCGTGCGCTGCCGGCGCTGCTCGGGCAGCCGCTGACCCTGGCCAAGGGCGTGTACTACCGCGCCTGGCTGACCGCCCACGGGGTTGCCGTGCATCAGGGCGCAACCCTGCGACAGATTGACGGCGAACAGCGGGTCAGCGGTATTCGTTGGGGCGAACAGCGCCTGGCGTGCGACGCCGTGGCCTTCGCCCACGCGCTGCGCAGTGAGACGCAACTGGCAGACCTGCTCGGTTGCGCGTTTGCCTGGAACCGCCTGAACCGGGCCTGGTTGCCGCGCCGCGACAGCGCCGGGCGCAGCAGCGTGGCGCAGGTTTACCTGGCGGGCGACGGTGCCGGCATCATGGGCGCCGATGCGGCGCAATTGGCCGGTGAGCGTGCAGCGCTGGCCGTACTGGAAGATATCGGCAAGGGGGTCGATCAGCGTCGCATCACCCGGCTGGAACAGCAGCTGGCGCGCATCCAGCGCTTTCGCCAGGGCCTGGAAACCGCGTTTCCCTTCCCTGAACAATGGGCCGCGCAGGCCCCGGATGCGTTGACCCTGTGCCGCTGCGAAGAAGTCAGTGTGGGCGAGGTGCGCGCGGTGGTGGATGAAGGCCACTGGGAGATCAACCGGGTCAAGGCCCACTGCCGCGTCGGCATGGGCCGCTGCCAAGGGCGCATGTGCGGGCTGGCGGCGGCGGAGATTGTCGCCGAGCGCAGCGGGCGGAGCATTGAACAGGTCGGGCGCCTGCGTGCCCAGGCGCCGATCAAGCCGCTGCCGTTCGGCGTGCAGGTGCAGCCGTGATCGACGTTATTGTGTTGGGCGGCGGGATTGTTGGCGCGTCGGCGGCCTTAATGCTTGCGCGCCAGGGTCAGCGGGTGGCGCTGGTCGAGCGGGATTTTTGCGGCTCGCATTCCAGCGGCGTGAATTACGGCGGCGTGCGGCGCCAAGGACGGCCCTTGCATCAGTTACCGCTGTCACAGCGCGCCCATCAGTTGTGGGCCGACCTGCCTGGATTGATCGGCATCGACGGCGAATACGTGCGCTCCGGGCATCTGAAACTGGCGCGCAGTCATGGGGATTTTGCCGCGCTTGAAGCCTATGCCGCGCACACCCGTGGCTTTGGCCTGAACCTGCAATTGCTCGATTACACCCAGTTGCGCGAGCGCTTCCCGTGGGTGGGCGACATCGCAGTGGGCGCCTCGCTCTGCCCCGACGACGGCCACGCCAATCCGCGCCTGGTATCGCCGGCCTTCGCCCGAGCGGCGCAACGCAGTGGCGCCTGCGTTTATGAGCAGGCAGAAGTGAGCCGCATCGACCATGACGGCCAGCGCTTCCAGGTGCATTGCGCCAATGGCCTTCACCTGCAGGCGCCATGGCTACTCAACTGCGCAGGTGCGTGGGCCGGCAGCGTCGCCGCGCAATTTGGCGAACCGGTGCCGATGATCTCGGCACACCCGGCGATGTTAGTGACCGAGCCGTTGCCGAGGGTGATGAACGTGAGCACCGGCGTCGAAGGCGGCGGCATCTATGCGCGGCAAGTGGCGCGCGGCAACTGCATCCTCGGCGGTGGTCGCGGCTTCGCCCTTGGCCCGCAGCAGGCCCGGCCCGGCCACGCGGCGGTACTGGAGATCCTGCGCAATGCGGGTGAGCTGTACCCATTCCTGCGGGGGGCCCAGGCCATCCGTACCTGGAGCGGCACCGAAGGTTATTTACCCGATCATGAACCGGTGATCGGCCCCAGCAGCACCCAACCCGGCCTGCTCCACGGTTTCGGTTTTGCCGGCGCCGGGTTCCAGCTCGGCCCTGCGGTCGGTGAAGCCCTGGCAGAGATCGTCTGCTCGGGTGCCAGCCGCCAGCCCATTGAAGCGTTTTCCATCCGTCGTTTCCAAGCCTGAGAGGAAAAACCCCATGAACCCACGTACCGCGCTGTCCTGCTTGTCCCTCGCCTTGCTCGCGTCCAATGTCCATGCCGCGCCCACGCTGTACCTGGGCATGAACGGCGGCACCATGGAGCGGGTTTACGCCGATAAAGTGCTGCCCGCCTTCGAGAAGGCCAACAACGTCAAGGTGGTGATTGTGCCGGGCACCTCGTCGGACATTCTTGCCAAGGTGCAGGCCAACAAGGACAACCCGCAGATGCATGTGATGTTCCTCGACGACGGCATCATGTACCGCGCCATCTCCATGGGCCTGTGCGACAAACTGGCGCCCAGCCCGACCCTGGAGCAGATCCCGGCCAAGGCAAAAATCAAGGACCAGGCCGTGGCCGTGACCCTCGGCGTTACAGGCCTTGGCTACAACGCCAAAATGTTCAAGGAAAACGGCTGGGCCGCGCCCACCTCCTGGATGGACCTGGCCGACCCGCGCTTCAAGGAAAAAGTGGTGTTCCAGTCCCTGGCCTCCTCCACCTTCGGCTTGCACGCTTTCCTAATGTTCAACCGTATCCAGGGCGGCAGCGAGGCCGACGTGGAGCCAGGCTTCAAGGCGTGGCCGAAGACCGTCGGCCCCAACGTGCTGGAATACATCGCCAGCTCGGCAAAAATCTCCGAGATGGTGCAAACCGACGAAGCGGCGATCTTCCCGCTGACGCCGACCCAGGTTGCCACCCAGAAACTGCTCGGCGTGCCCATGGAATATGCGCAACCCAAGGAAGGCGCAGTGGTGCTGAACGTGGCCGAATGCGTGATCGCACGCAATGACCAGCCGGAACTGGCGCAAAAACTCGCGGCGTTCCTGCTCAGCGCCCAAGCCCAGGCGCCGGCACTGGAAGACGGTGACCAGATCCCGTCAAACCCGACCACGCCGACCACCGACAAGACCCGCGCACGGGTCGAGGCGATGCAGGGTTACCTGCAGACGGCGATTTCGATCAATTGGGACCAGGTCAACCAGGCACGTCCGGAGTGGAACGCGCGATGGAGTCGTTCGATCGAGCGTTGATCACAACGGCACGAAGGGCAGCGCGCGTTTGTGCGCTGTCTTGCTGTAGGCCGCCTCGACTAATCCCCTCACCCGCTCACTCACCGGCTCGCCCATCAGGTAGGCGTCGATTTCTTCATACGAACAGCCGTAGGCGTCCTCATCCAGTTTCCCCGGTGCCAGTTCTTCAAGGTCTGCGGTGGGCGGCTTGTACGCCAGGTTCGTTGGCGCGCCGAGGGCCGTGGCCAGCAGGCGCACCTGGGTTTTGGTCAACCCAGACAGCGGCGCCAGGTCGCAGGCGCCGTCGCCGAATTTGGTGAAAAAGCCCATCAGCGCTTCGGCCGCCTGGTCGGTGCCGACCACCAGACCATTGTGCAGGTTGGCGACCGCGTATTGCGCGATCATGCGCGCACGGGCCTTGACGTTGCCCTTGATGAAATCGAGTTGGGCGGCGCTGGCCTCGGCAGCGGCCAGGCTGGCCATCAGGCCGTCGACACTGGCCGCGATGTCGAGGGTGTCGATATGGTCCGGCAGGATAAAGTCCAGGGAAGCCTGGGCATCGTGTTCGTCGCCCTGGGTCTTATAGGGCAGACGCATGGCGATAAAGCGCGCGGCGTAGTCTTCTTCGCGCAGTTGCTGCGCCGCCAGCTGGCACAGGCGGCCGGCGACCAGTGAGTCGACACCGCCGCTGATGCCCAGCACCAGCGCCTTGCAGCCTGAATCGCGCAAGGTGGTCTTGATGAAGTCGATACGCCGTTGAATCTCCTCGGGCTCGCCACCTTTGCCCAGCGAGCGGTTGACGTTCAGTTCACGCGCGATCCGTTCTTGAGTTTGCATGTCATTCCTCCACGCTACCAACGTTGAATACTTGTGCCGCGTACTGCAAAAACGACGGGTCTTCGCAGACGTTCTTGACCGGGTCATCGGAGAATTTCACCACCGGCTCACCGTGTACCCGCACCAGCTTCATGACGATACTCAGCGGCTCGACGCCGTCCACATCACAGGCCAGGCTGGTGCCCATGCCGAAGCCGAACCGCGCCTTGCCACGGATGTGTCGCAGGATCGGCAGGCATTTTTCGAAATTCAGACCATCGGAGAACATAAGGTCTTTGGTCATGGGGTCGATGCCGAGTTCCTTATATCTGGCCAGGACTTTGTCGGCCCAGGCGATGGGGTCACCCGAGTCCTGGCGCAGGCCGTCGTAGAGCTTGGCGAAGTACAGGTCGAAATCCTTGAGGAAGAAATCGGTGCTGATGCAGTCGGTCAGGGCCATACCGAGACGGCCACGGTACTCGCGCACCCAGTTCTCCAGGGCGGCGTTCTGGCTTTCGCGCAGACGGCCCAGTTGCTGATGCACCATCAGCCATTGGTGGGCCATGGTGCCGATCAGTGGCAGGTTGAATTCGTAGGCCAGGTGCGCATTGCTGGTGCCAAGAAACTGGCCGGGAAAGTCGCGGCGCATGATGTCGACTACTTCGCGCTGGGCCTTGAATGACAGGCGCCGACGGGTGGAGAAGTCGGAGACGCGCAGGTCGGCAAGTTCTTCGCGGCTGAGGTTCTTCTCCAGCCAGTCGAACTTCTGATACAGCTTGCGGGTGACGTCTTCGAGGGTCACATCAGGGTATTTGTCGCGGTTGCGCAGTTCGCTGACCAGCGCCAGGACCGGTTGCTCGAACATGATGCAATGCAGCATCGGGCCGATCACGCGGATGTTCAGTTGGCCGTCTACTTCACTGACGTGGATATAGCGCAGGTCGAAGCGAAACAGGCCGAGGAAGCGCTCGTAATCCGGCGTGAGGTATTCGCGAAAACGCGGGTTGAACAGGAAGCGCAGCTCGCCTTCGCGCATCTGCAGGCCGGCAAGCTTTTCCAGCTCGGTTCGCAACGCCGGGATCAGGTGGCCAAGTTTTTCCCTGGAGCGGACGATGAAGTTGTATTCCACGTCTACGTTGGGATGCTGGTGCAGCACCGCCTGCATCATGGTGAAGGTGTAGTAATCGGTGTCGAGCAAGCCCTGGATGACCGGGGGTTTATCGTCATACGCGCTTTCCATGGTGAGTCTCCTTAACGCGTGGCCATCGCGGCCAGTTCTTCGCGGGTACTGCTGATGACAGCGCCGGCCTCGAGCAACGCATTGACGGCCTGAACCCCGCCCGCCTCAGTGATGCTCCGACACGCCGGCAGGTGCAGCACCACTTGCAGCCCGGCCTTGAGCAGTTGCAAGGCGGTGGTCTTGACGCAGTAGTCCAGGGCCAGGCCACCAACGATGACGCGCACGACACCGTGGGCCTTGAGGTATTCGATGACGCCCGTCGACAACTTGTCGTGCAGGTCGTGGTAGCACGCGCCGTAAGGGTGCAGGTCGGGTTCGACACCCTTCCAGATGAAGTAGTCGTAGTCATACGGGGTGGGCAACTCATCCAGCAAGGTGAAGCCCTCGGTACCGGGTACGCAGTGGCTGACCCAGGTGACATCGGCGTGAACGAGGCCCGTGGGTTGCAGCATCTGGCTGTGCTGCGCGACCACCCAGGGCGCGTGTGGGGTGTGGGCGTCCTTGCTGCCGACACGATGCCCGGCAAGGCTGGCCATGTAGTTGAGCTCGGCGCCGATCAGATCTCCGCCGACGACGGGCAACTCGTCGGGACACAGCGGCGTGAAACTCTTCTGGGCGTCGACATCGAATGAAGCGATGGCAGTTTTGGCGAGGGTCATGGTGATTCTCCGGTGGCCTGGAAACAAAAGTACATGTCATGTACTTTCATTGCAAGAAACATTTATTTACCGGTACTTCAGCAAGTACATGACATAGCGGTTCGATCCGTTAGACTGTGCCCCACCGCCGTTCAGAAGGACTTCACATGCCACTTAGCGCCTACCTCCACACCGTCGACCTGTGCGCAGTGTTTTACTGCCGCGCCTCGGGCGAACTCAAACTGCTGCTGAACAAACGTGACGCCGAGCCCTTCGCCGGGCATTGGGCGCTGCCGGGTGTGCTGGTCAATGGCGGCGTGCAGGATCTGAGCCTCAAGGATGCCGTGGAACGGTTGCGCGCCAGTGACAAAGTCGGTCTGGAGCTGGCCTGGAGCGAGCAGGTTGGCACGGTGGGCGATGCGTTTCGCGACCCGCGCTGCTGGTCGTCGTCCACTTACTACCTGGCGATTGTGGCAGACGAGGTAACGCTGAGTGAACATCAGGCCTGGTTTTCCCTCAACGCGGTGGCGGACGGCAGCATCAAGCTGCCCTTCGATCACAACCTGATCGTCGCGGCGGTGCAGGAACGGCTGTTGTCCAAAGCGCTTTACAGCAGCTTGCCGCTGATGTTTCTGGGCAAGGAGTTCAGTGCGCCGCAAGCGACCGCGATCTTTTCCCTGGTACTGGCGCGGCCGGTGCTCAAGACCAGCGTGCGCCAGCGCTTGTTGAAGCTGACGCAAGCGGGATATTTGCGTGAGACGGGGCGCAAGAAGCAGGGTGAAGGCGGCAGGCCACAGGCGACGCTGGAGATGTTGAAGCCAGGAGAGATTTACTTCTTCGACCGCAGTTTTGCCGAGTGACCGGACATGGAGATCCACGGGTGACCGATGGTTCTAGTTCATCCAATTGCCACCATCGACGTTGTAGGTCTGTGCAACCACATAGTCAGCCTCCTTCGAAGCCAGGAAGATCGCCATGCCGGTCAGGTCTTGCGCCGTGCCCATCCGCCCATAAGGCACCTCGTCGCCTACCCGCTTTTTCTTCTCGCCCGGCGCCAGGCCCTCATGCCTGGCGAACAGCGCATCCACCCCATCCCAGTGCTCACCGTCCACCACACCCGGGGCGATGGCATTGACGTTGATGCCCTGTTTGATCAGGTTCAGCCCCGCCGATTGCGTCAGGCTGATCACGGCCGCCTTGGTCGCGCAATACACCGCCACCAGCGCCTCGCCGCGCCGTCCGGCCTGGCTGGCCATGTTGATGATCTTGCCGCCGTGGCCCTGGCGAATCATCTGCCGCGCGGCGGCCTGCAGGGTAAACAGCGTACCGGCGACGTTGATTGAAAACAGCCGGTCATAGCTGTCGCGGGTGATGTCGAGGATGGGGGCCAGGTCGAACAACGCCGCGTTATTCACCAGGATATCCAGCTTGCCGGCATGGGCGACCACTGCGGCCATGGCCGCGTCGATGGAGGTTTGGTCGGTGACGTCCATCGCCACCGCATACGCCTGGGGGCCCAGTTCGGCCGCCGTCTGCTCGGCGCGCTGCAGGTTGATATCGGCAATGGCGACGGTGGCGCCTTCCTGGATATAGGCCTGGGCAAACGCGCGGCCAATCCCCCGCGCCGATCCGGTGATCAGCGCGCTCTTACCTTCAAGTCGTTTCATCGAGGTGTCCTGTGGAATTACTTCGGATAACCGGCACGCTTCATCTCGCGCTCAGTGGTGGTCTGCGCCTGCTGCAGCGCCTGGTCGACCGTCATGCCGCCGGTGAGCGCTGCCGAAAACAGTTTGCCGACGGAAGTGCCGATGGCCTGGAATTCGGGAATCGTCACGTACTGGATGCCCACGTACGGCACCGGTTTGGCCGAGGGGTGCGCCGGGTCGGCGTGCTTCATCATCTGCAGCGTGACCTGGGCAAACGGCGCCGCGTTCAGGTACGCCTCGCTGTAGGTCGATTGCCGCGTGCCTGGCGGTACGTTGGTGATGCCTTCTTTTTCAGCGACCAGCTGGATGTAATCCTTGGACGTCGCCCAACGGATAAAAGCCTTGGCAGCGTCTTTGTGCTTGGAGGTGGCCGGGATGGCCAGCGACCAGGCGTAGAGCCAGGAAGAGCCCTTATCGGTGACCTCGGTGGGCGCCGCAGCGAAGCCTACGCGATCGGCGACTTTGCTTTGGCCGGTGTCAGTGGTGAAGGAGCCGGCGACGCTGGCATCGACCCAGATCGCACACTTGCCGCTGTTGAACAACGCCAGGGTTTCGTTGAAGCCATTGCTCGACACGCCCGGCGGGCCGTATTGCTTGAGGCTGTTGACGTAGAAATTGGCCGCAGCCGTCCACTCGGGGCTGGTCAGTTCGGGCTGCCATTGCTCATCGAACCAGCGTGCGCCGAATGCATTGGCCATGGTGCTCAGCAACGCAACGTTCTCGCCCCAACCCGCCTTGCCGCGCAGGCACAGGCCATATTGATCTTTGTCCCTCACCGTCAGCTTGGCGGCGAATTCGCCGAGCTGGGTCCAGGTTGGATTCGCGGGCATGCTCAGGCCGGCTTGCTTGAACAGGTCGGTGCGGTAATAGGTCACGGTGCTTTCGCCGTAGAACGGCAAGGCGTAGAGCGTGCCATTCACCGACAGGCCCTGGCGCACCGAGGGGAAGATGTCCTCAACATCGTAGTCGGCCGGCAGGTCGGTCAGTGGCTCCAGCCAGTGTTTGGCGCCCCACAGCGGGGTTTCGTAGGTGCCGATGGTCAGCACATCGAACTGCCCGCCCTGGGTGGCGATATCGGTGGTGAGGCGCTGGCGCAGCACGTTTTCTTCGAGCACCACCCAATTGAGCTGGATGTCCGGATGCTGCGCCTGGAACACCTTGGACAGGCGCTGCATGCGGATCATGTCGCTGTTATTGACCGTGGCGATGGTCAGGGTGTCGGCGGCCTGGCTGGGCAGGCTCATGGCCAGGCTGGAGAGCAGCAACAGCGTTTGGGCAAGCTTGGCTTTGCGGGTTGATAGCATGGCGGTGTCCACCGGTTGTTTTTGTTGTTGAGCGCCGATTACAGCAGCTTGGGCCGGTTTCTCACAAACCCCTGGCGGATGCCCGACCGATACTTTTTTAACCGGTGTCCCAGGCGCAAAAAAGTATCAGTGTGGGGCGACGCCGGGGGTAGCGCCAGGCCTGCCGAGGCGGGTATTTTGGTGGGCATCCAACGCACAAGAGGCAGCCGCATGCCCATCCGCGCCCCGCTGTTCGAGCACCGTCCTGCCGAACTGGAAGTGATCCTGCCCGAACCGGAGCACTGCTTTCGCTGGTTCGAACACGACTATCCGATTGAGCTGGCGCGCTGGAACCATCATCCTGAGTTCGAAATCCACCTGATTCGCCACGGCAGCGGCAAGCTGGTGGCGGGCGACTATATCGGTGCATTCAGTGCCGGGCATGTCGCCTTGATCGGCCCCGACCTGCCCCACGACTGGATTGGCGACGTGGCACCCGGCGAGTGCCTGAGCGGTCGCGACGTGGTGCTGCAGTTCGACGGCGCCGCCCTCCTCGCCTTGCGCAAGGCACTGCCGGAACTCGGCGATCTGCAGCCGCTGTTCGAACACGCGCGACGCGGCCTTGAGTTCACCGGCGAAACAGCGGTGCACGCGGCACGGTTGATGGAAGCCATCGGCAGCGCCCAGGGCCTGCAACGGCTGATCCTGTTCCTGCAACTGCTCGACACCCTCAAGAACGCCCCGCCCCGCCAGTTCAAGGTGCTGGCCAGCCCGCGCTACGCGCCGACCCTGGACCCGCGCAGTGCCGAACGCATCAACAAGGCCTTCGCCTACCTGATGCGTGAACTCGGCGGCGAGGTGCGCCTGTCAGACATCGCCCGGCAACTGGACATGAGCGAACCGGGTTTCTCGCGTTTCTTCAAACGCACGACCGGCCATGGCTTTATCGAGCTGATGCGCAAATTCCGCGTGCAGCGCGCCTGCCGGTTATTGCTGCAAAGCGATATGTCAGTGGCGGATATTTGCTTCGAAGTCGGCTACGCGAACCTGTCCAATTTCAACCGGCACTTTCGCATCGAGATGAACCAGACACCGAGTGAGTATCGGCGCGAGACCGGCAATCATCTGGAAAAAATGACACCCAGTCATTTCTGACCATAAAGACGACTAATCAGGCTTTTTTGCAGGCCTTTCAGACGATTGAGCAAAGTTGGTACAGCCTGTGCAAACGTTTGCGGAACGAACTTGGCCACCAGGTTCACTCCACCCGTGCAATCGGGTTCAAACCGCGTACGAATAGGGATTTTCAATGCACCCCACCTCAACGCCTCGCGCTTGCTTTGGTGTTTCCTTGCTACTGGCCGCCGTTACGGGAGTACTCAGTGCACCCATTTTGGCGCAGGACAAACCCGCCGATGACTCAGCACAGGGCGAAACCCTCAGTCCCGAGGCCAACCCGCCGGCGAAAAAAGGCGCCTACCTGTCGGAATGGTTCAACCAGGACCTGACGCTGATCGGCAGCAAGGACATCAGCTTCGGCCCAAAACCGCAGGATGACGTTTACCTGGAGTACGAGTATTTCGGCCGCAAGGGGCCGTTCGAGCTGTACGGCTACATCGATATGCCGAAGATCCTCGGCATCGGCAATAGCAATGACAAAGGCGCCTGGGACCATGGCTCGCCAGTGTTCATGGAGCATGAGCCGCGAATCTCCATCGACTACCTCGCTGGCCGCAGCCTGGCGATCGGACCGTTCAAGGAATGGTATGTGGCGTTCGACTGGATCTACGACCACGGCAGCAACAAGGAGAACCGCGCCAACACCCTGTACAGCGGCCTTGGCACCGATATCGACACCCACTCGCGGGTCAACCTGTCGGCGAACTTCTACGGGCGTTACCAGTGGGAAAACTACGGCGCCAGCAATGAATATTCCTGGGACGGCTACCGCGCGCAGATGAAATACATCGTGCCCATCGGCAAATTCGACAATGGCGCCTCGCTGACCTACATCGGCTTCACCAACTATGATTTCGGCTCGGACCTGCACAAGGACAACCCGGCGCGCACCGCCAATTCCCTGGTGGCCACCAACGTGTTGCTGTACTCGTTCACGCACCTGCGTTTCACCCTGGTCGGCCGTTACTTTCATAACGGCGGCAACTGGGAGGATGGCAGCGAGTTGAATTTCGGTGAAGGCAACTTCCGCGCCCGCTCAGACGGCTGGGGTTACTACGCCGGCGTGGGATACCAATTCTGATCAAGGAGCTGCAGATGAATACCTTTACCCGCCTCTCGCTGGCCATGGGCCTTGCCCTGCTGCCCCACCTGGTGCTGGCAGACAACGCCGCGCCGATCAAACCCAAGGTCATGCTGATCACCATGTTCGCCCCCGAGGCGCAAACCTGGATAGACCGCCTGGAACTCAAGCAGCAAGTGCGCGTGCCGGGCCTGTCCGCCGAATACCCGGTGATTCGCTGCAACACCCAGGACGTGTGCCTGCTGGTCACTGGCATGGGCCAGACCAACGCCGCCGCCTCGACCCTGGCCCTGGCCTTGTCGCCCAAGTTCGACCTGCGCCAGAGTTATTTCCTGATCGCCGGGATTGGCGGTATCAGCCCCAAGCACGGCACCATTGGTACCGCCGCATGGGCGCATTACCTGGTGGAATTCGGTACCCAGTGGGAGTTGGATTCACGGGATGCACCCAAGGAGTGGCCGACCGGTTATATCGGCATCAACACCAAGGGGCCCAATGAAAAACCGCCGCTGGACTATAAGACTGAAGTGTTCGAGCTCAACCCCAAACTGCAAGCCAAGGCATTCGCCTTGTCGCACAAGGTGGAGCTGACGGAAAGCAAGGAATCCGCCGCCTGGCGCAGGCACTACCCTGCCGCGCCGGCCAACCAGCCGCCGCAAGTCACCCGCTGCGACACCCTGGCCGGCAACACCTGGTTCTCCGGTACGCGCCTGAGCGAGCGCGCCGAGGTGTGGACCAAACTGCTCACGGACAACAAGGGCGAATACTGCACCACCCAGCAGGAAGACAACTCCACTTACGAAGCGCTGCTGCGCGCCAGCCGTGAAGGCTTGGTGGATATCCAGCGCCTGGCCGTGGTGCGTGCCGGCTCCGACTTCGACCGCCCGTATCCGGGCTACAGCGAAGTGGACAATCTGCTCAAGTACGCCGATCAAGGCGGTTTCGTACCGGCATTGGAGAATCTGTACCGCACGGGCAATCCGCTGGTACAGGCGATCCTGAACAACTGGTCGACCTGGGAAAAAGGCGTTCCAGAAGCCTGATGCAGAGCAAAATGTGGGAGGGGGCTTGCTCCCGATAGCGGTGTTTCAGCCACAGATGCAGTGACTGACATACCGCTATCGGGGGCAAGCCCCCTCCCACATTGGACGGTTCAGTTCGCGTTGGCAGCCGCTTTGGCGCATTCGCAGCCCGTCGCCGCAGCGCAGGGTTCACCGTGCGCATGATGCTCGGCGCAGCCTTGGCAGCAATAGCCCTTCCCGTCCTTCATGACCGCGTCGATGCCCAGTACGCATTTGCAGTGTGGGCAAGCACAGGTTTGATCCGGCATGGTCAGACTCCTTCTTCATGGTCGTCGCGGTGCAGCGAACGCCACACCTGAAACAGTGACCCGAGGCGCGGCGCCAAGGTTCAGCGCCGTCAGTCGGCCTGGCGCGTATTGCTGCGATACATGAACACCAGCGCCAGGGCCAGGCACAGCATCGCGACGATCCGGCTGCCGGACAGTTCGATCGCCGGGTTGCCCAGCCAGCCGAAATTGTCGATCAGCATGCCCATGCCCAATTGCCCCACGATCACTGCCACCGTGGCAACCGCCGTACCGACCACCGGCACCGCGCCGACCATTACCATCATGTACACCACGCCGAATAAAGCGCCGGTCAGTTGCCACTTCGGCACGTCCAACAAACTGACCGCCTGGGCGGGCTCGAAGAAAAATATCAACAGCGCGGTGGTTAGCGCACCGACCGCAAAGGTCAGCAGGCTGCTGCGCAATACCCCAACGGTCTGCCCCAGGCGACCGTTGATGGCCGCCTGCACGCTCAATACCGCACCTGCGGCGACCACCACGACCAACAACACAAACAGATTCATCGCCTTACCCTCGTGCAATCAGAACAAGTGCCGCCACAATCAACGCCAGGGCTATCCAGCGCTCTACATTGACCCGCTTGCGCGCCGTGCCGAACCAACCGAAATGGTCGATCAGTACACTCTTGCCCACCTGCCCGGACAGGATCGCAATCATCGTCATTGCCACACCGATATGGGGCGTGGCCAGGGTCAGCACCACTACGTACATCGGTCCCAGAAAACCACCGATCAACTGCCAGCGCGGCAGTTGGGTGAAGGCCGGGCCCTTTTGTGGGCCGCTGAACAGCAACAGCAAGAACAGGATCGCCGAGCCGACGCCAAAGATGCTCAAGGTCGCCCATAAATGCCCGACCTGCACACCCAATGGCCCCAGCAAACCGGCCTCGACCGACAGCCCCATGCCCGCGAGGATGACCAACGGCAACAACAGCAGCCGGAGAACGTTTCGCTTTGGCCGGGACTGCGCCGTAGCCTCGATAGAATGTGCCTGCATACATCACCTGCGCTTGAAGAAGAAAACAGGCGTGCATTATCCAGTGGCTTGGCTGTGCGATAAATGGCAGCATGCAGACAACACCTTTGCGCAAAACGCACAGCCTGGAGTCATGATGCAGGGTTTGAATGAACTGAGTTTCAAGGCGCTGCGCCTGTTCGTCGCCGTGCTGGACCATGGCAGTTTTTCTGAAGTGGCACGCCGCGAAGGCCTTGCGCCCTCGTCCATTTCCCGGCAGATCCAACTGATGGAACAAGCCCTCGGTCAGCAGTTGCTGTACCGCCATACCCGTGCCGTGAGCCCGACCGAAGCCGGACGCCTGCTCGGGCGACACGCGCGGCTGATGCTGGAGCAGCTGGAAACAGCGAGCCAGGCCCTGCAGGAACAAGACAGTGAACCTAGCGGGCTGGTGCGCATCAATGCGCCCATGGTATTCGGCCAGCGTCACCTTGCGCCGTGGCTGGGAGAGCTGTGCCGGCGCTATCCGAAGCTGCAACTGGACATCCAGCAGACCGATACCTTCGTCGACCCGCTGCAGGACGGCACTGACCTGTTGTTTCGTATTGGCGTGCTCAATGATTCCAGCATGCAGGCGCGGATCTTCGCGCCGCAACGCTTTCGCCTCGCCGCCAGCCCCGCCTACTTGGCGCAGCACGGCACGCCGCGCCATCCCGACGAACTGGTCAACCACCAGTGCCTGGCCTACAAGGGCATAAAAGGCCAGGAGCGCTGGTTTTTCCGCCGCGACCACGGCGACTGGAGCGCCTACAGCGTCAAGGGCCCGATCACCGGCAACCACGCTGACACCCTGACCCACGCCGCCGAGCAGGGCCTGGGGCTGGTGGTGTTTCCTTCCTGGCTGATCGGTGAAGGCCTGCGCGCCGGCACCTTGCAAGCGGTGCTGACCGATTACGAAGTGGCGACCACCCTGGAGCCCCAGCAGATCGCGGCGTTATGGCCGGGCAGCCGCAGGCTGTCGCTGAAGGTGCGCACGGTGATCGATTATTTTGTGGAATGTTTTGGGACGGTGCCGTATTGGGATCGATGAGTCAGAACACCCACTGCCCAATCAACCACGCATTCGCCCCACTGATCACCGCAAACAAAAACCACGCCAGCATCCGCGTCGGCAGCCGGTTGACGAACGGGCCCATCAGTTGTTTGTCGCCGGTCATGCGGATCAGCGGGTATAACGCGAAGGGCAACTGCAGGCTCAGCACCACCTGGCTGAGAATCAGCAGCTTGCCGATGGCGTCGTCGCCCATCAGCCACACGCCGAGGAATGCCGGGATCAGCGCCAGCCCACGGGTGATCAGGCGGCGCTGCCAGCAGGGGATGCGCAGGTTCAGGTAACCCTCCATGATCACCTGCCCGGCAATCGTACCGGTGAAGGTCGAACTCTGGCCCGAGGCCAGCAAGGCGATGCCGAACAGGATGCTGGCGAACGCACCGCCCACCAGCGGGTCGAGCAGATGATAGGCGTCCTGGATCTCCACCACGTCGGTATGGCCGGTCTTGTAGAACGCTGCGGCGGCCAGCACCAGGATCGCCGCATTGACCAACAGGGCCAAGGCCAGGGAGCCAATGGTGTCGATGCGTGCAAGCTTGACCGCGTCCTGTTTGCTGGCCAGGTCCTTGCCGATCAGGCGCGTCTGCACAATCGAGGTGTGCAAGTAGAGGTTATGCGGCATCACGGTCGCACCGAGGATGCCGATGGCCAAGTACAGCGGCGCGGCGTCGCTGATGGCCGACAGCGAGGGCGTGAAGCCACTGAGCACGTCCGGCCAGTAGGGTTTGATCAGCACCAGTTCAATGAAGAAACACACACCGATGGTCGCGACCAACGCCAGCATGATCGCTTCCAGCCGGCGGAAACCGCGGTTCTGCAGGGCCAGGATCAACAGCGTGTCGAAGGCGGTGATGACGATCCCGGTGGTCAGCGATACACCCAGCAGCAGGTGAAATGCCAGGGCGCAGCCGAGCACTTCGGCGAGGTCGGTGGCAATGATGGAGATTTCCGCCAACACCCATTGGGTGCGCGCGGAGCGCTTGCTGTAGCGCTCGCGGCACAGTTGCGCCAGGTCTTTACCGGTGGCGATACCCAGCCGCGAGCACAGGCACTGCACCGCCATCCCCGCCAGGCTGGCCAGCAGCACCACGAATAACAGGCTATAGCCGTAGCGCGACCCGGCTTCGATGGCGGTCGCCCAGTTGCCGGGGTCCATGTAGCCGATGGAAATCAACAGGCCGGGGCCGGCGAACATCAGCGCACGTTTGAAGAACGACGCCTTGGGATCAACGACAACGGAGCCGGCCACTTCCGGCGGGCAGAAAGGGGCGGTAGCAATTTTCGGCAGGCTGAATTTCACGCGGGATCCCAGGCAAACACACAAGTCAGGGCGCCAGCTTAGCAGTCCGACGCGACGGTGCGCATCACCGTCTCCCGGGGCAGGTCAAATGCCTCAACCACCTGCACCACCAGGTCCAGCTCCTGATTCAGCGCCTCACGTTCCAGACGCTGGCGAATCACGCCGATCACCAACACCGCCAACGTAGTGATCGAATACGCTGGGCCGGAAAACGCCCGTACGCCGCTGACCAGCAACATCGCTGCCGCCAACGCCTGGCCCACCACCGGAATCGCCGTGGCGGCACCGCGCCGCAGCATAAACCCGGTGAGCCCCGCCAATGCCGTGCCGCTCAAGGCGGTGGTGGCCGTACGGCCCATGTCGAGACGCTTGAACACACCTTGCTCTTTTTGCATCGCGGCCTTGAGTTCGGCGTCGAACGCCTGTCGGTCGGCACCGCTGAGGTTGTCCTGATACTGCTTGAGGAGTTTTTCCGCGACCTGCGCTTCGATATCCGCCAGGGCCACGCTGGCCATTGCATCGTCGAACTTGATGCCCAAGCGTTGCGCCACCGCTTCGGCGATCTGGCGATAAGCCACGCCGTGACCACGGGCCAGGTTCATGAAACTGTCGCCGCCCATGCGCTGCAATTCGATGGCGAGCTTGCGCGGTTCGCGTACGCTGGCATCAATCGAGGCACTGCGCTTTTGCGCCATCAGCTCGGCAAGAAACTTCAGCTCATCCGGGCGCGCCTGCAGCAGCATCGGAAACAGATCGAGATCTTCTTCGGCAAAACGCGCTTCACTGCTGCGCAGGTCGGCGCGGATCAGGCCACGGCGTTCCTGCAGCAGGTCGGTGTACTGCACCACCTTGCGCAACTGCGGCCAGTAGGCGGCATGGTCGAAGCTGGCCAGATGCACGTTGGTGACCTTGGCCTTGAGCGCCGGTGTCACCGCAATCGCATAGCGGCCGATGCAACGCTCGGTATCCGGCTTCATCGCCAGTGCCCAGTCCTTGCTCGAGTAGCAATTGATCAGCCGCCCCTTGAGCGGTGCCGACACCGCCTCCCAAGGGCTCGACGTACAGATGGCCCCGCCCATCAGCAGCACGTTATTCAATGGCAGTTCATGGGCGGTTTCAGGGCTGGCCAGCACACTCTTGACCAGGATCCGGGCGCCAAGGGAATGGCCGATCAGGTTGATCTGCCGCACCTGGAGCGATTCGGCGTGCAGGTAGCTCGCCAGCTCGGGCAACAAGGTCCTGGCCACTTCATCGACCCGCGCCTCGACACTTTTGTAATGGTCGAGAAAGTAGGCGATCGCCTTGCCCACACCCACCGTCGCCGCGCCCAGGCCACCGCCGCCGAGCATCGAGGCGATCACCTCCTTGAACGGGGCAAACAGGTTTTCCAGGAAGTGCCCCGCCGGCCAGAACAACATCAGGTTGGTCGAGCCTTCAATGCCGGCCAGTTGTTCCTTGAAGCCGGCCAACTGCTGCTGGCTGAAAAACGCCGAATAACCGTGCACGTAGAGATTGAGCACGTCCCCCTGAGGCTCGCCACACAGGACGAACGTAGGCTTGCGGGTGCGGTGCATTTCATCCCACTGCTGTTGCATGGGCCGGTGACTCCTGGTGACAAGGGGCGGCCATGGTAACAAAGAGCCAATCAAGCCGAGATGAAAACCACAGGCATCGCGACGCCGGACTGGTTCAGCGAGCGAAGTTGTCGATTTTTACCTGGCCATCGGGAAACGTCGCGATAATTTCCAGCTCTCCCCCCATCGCACGTATGTAGTCGCGCAATGTGCTGATGTACATATCGGTGCGACGCTCCATTTTCGAGACCGCCGCCTGATTGATATTCAACGCCTTGGCCAGGCTTTCCTGGCTCAGTTGCTGCGCCTTGCGCAGCTCATGCAGGGGCATCTCTTTCAGATGCTGTTGAAAAAGCTGCTCGGCATCGGCACGCGACTCGGGGGTCATGCGCGCCTTGAGATCAGCGAATTTTTTAGCCATGGGTAAGGCCCTCTTTGCGCAATGTTTTCAAATGGATGTCATACAGCTTTTCCGCCACCGGTACGTGCACGTCGTACCAACGATGCTGTGCGGTTTTATCGCCACCTATCAGCAGGACTGCGCAGCGCCGGGGATCAAAGGCATACAGCACCCGATAGGGACGACCTGCATGCTGTATACGCAGTTCGCGCAGATTACCGTGGCGAGAGCCTCTGATATCGCTGCTGTGGGGAAAACCAAGCCCCGGGCCGAGCAGGCCCAGCAGATCCACGCTGGCAGCAACCGAAGCTTGCTCATTCTCACCCAAGTTGCCCCACCACTCGCCGAATTCATCCGTGTATTCAATGTCCCATACCATGCAAATATGCCACCCAAGGAATATAAACTCAAGAGCATGAATTTAGGTACAGAGATGACGAGTCTGCCAGCCGAGCATCGGGAGAAAGTGTTTGTAGATTCTTCAGCTTCCACGAAAAGCAAACATCCGTAGCCGTCGAAATCCGCCAGATAACAGCCACATTCATTGACCTCCGCATCAAAAATACAAGTTTCAAAATGTGAAAACGCGCTCTAATAGCGCCCTTTCCCTTGGTAGCGAGGCCCGGTGGAGAGTGCATCTGCTCCCTCACCACACCGACCTCACCCTTGAAGGCGTCAGCATCTGATTCAAGCAAACAATGGAGTTCGCAATGCCCCATGAAGGCAACCTGTTACAAGCAGCCGTGGTGTTCCTGTTCGCCGCCGTGCTGGCCGTGCCGTTGGCCAAGCGTCTGCAACTGGGCGCGGTGCTGGGCTATCTGTTCGCCGGGGTGATCATCGGCCCCTCGGTGCTGGGCCTGATCGGCAACCCGCAAAGCGTGGCGCAGTTCTCTGAACTGGGCGTGGTGCTGTTGCTGTTTATCATCGGCCTGGAGCTTTCGCCCAAACGGTTATGGGTGATGCGCAAGGCGGTATTCGGTGTCGGCCTGGCCCAGGTGCTGCTGACCGGGCTGGTGATGGGCGTGGTGGCGCTGTGGCTGTTTGGCCAGTCCTGGAACAGCGCGATTGTGCTGGGCCTGGGCCTGGCGCTGTCCTCCACCGCGTTTGGCCTGCAAAGCCTGGCCGAGCGCAAGGAGCTCAACCAACCCCATGGGCGCCTGGCCTTCGCGATCCTGTTGTTCCAGGACATCGCGGCGATCCCGTTGATTGCCATGGTGCCGCTGCTGGCCGGCAGCGATCATCCGACCAGCGAAGCCCAGGGCGTGCAACACGTCTTGCAAATCCTCGGCAGCATTGCCGTGGTGATCATCGGCGGGCGCTACCTGCTGCGACCGGTGTTTCGTATCGTCGCCAAGACCGGCCTGCGTGAAGTCTCCACCGCCACCGCGCTGCTGGTGGTGATCGGCACCGCCTGGCTGATGGAGCTGGTGGGCGTGTCCATGGCCCTCGGCGCGTTCCTCGCCGGGCTGCTGCTGGCGGACTCGGAATACCGCCACGAACTGGAATCCCAGATCGAACCGTTCAAGGGCCTGCTGCTGGGGCTGTTTTTTATCAGCGTGGGCATGGGCGCCAACCTCAGCCTGCTGCTCAGCACACCGCTGGTGGTGATCGGGCTGACCTTGCTGTTGATCGGTTTGAAACTGCCACTGCTTTACGCCGTGGGGCGCATGGTGGGCGAACTCAATCGTGAAAGCGCCCTGCGCCTGGGCGTGGTGTTGGCGGCGGGAGGTGAGTTCGCCTTCGTGGTGTTCAAGATCGGCCGCGACCAGGGCCTGTTCGAACCGCACCTTTACGATGTGCTGGTGTTGACCATCACCCTGTCCATGGCCGTGACCCCGCTGCTGCTGTTGGTGTGCCCGAAGCTGTTCAAGTCCAAGGCCAAGCCGGTGGACGTGCCCGAGGAGTACCGCGCTATCGAAGGCGACGCGCCGCGTGTGGTGATTGCCGGCATGGGGCGAATGGGCCAGATCGTTGCGCGAATCCTGCGCGCACAGAACATCTCGTTCATCGCCCTCGACACCTCGGTGGAAACCATCGAACTGACCCGCAGTTTTGGCGGTATGCCGGTGTTCTACGGTGACCCGCAACGCCCGGAAATCCTCCACGCGGCCAAGGTCGACCAGGCGGAGTTCTTTGTGATCGCCATGGATGATCCGCAGATCAACATCAAGACCGCCGAACTGGTGCGCAACCTCTACCCACACATGAAGATCATCGCCCGCGCGCGTAACCGCCAGCACGTTCACCGCTTGGTGGACCTGGACGCCTCACCGGTGCGTGAAACCTTTTACTCAAGCCTGGAGATGAGCCGCCGTACCCTGGTCGGCCTTGGTCTGAGCCAGGCCCAGGCCGACGCGCGCATCGACCGCTTCAGGGCCCACGACCAGCAAGTCCTCGCCGCCCAGCATGCGGTGTACGACGATGCGGCCAAAGTCATGCAGACCGCCCAGGAAGCCCGTGCAGAACTGGCGCGCTTGTTTGAGATGGATCGGCTTCAGGAAGAGTCCGACAAGGTGTGAGGCTGCAGATGAACGATATTGCGAATTTTCTGACAGAATACGCCGCAATTTCGTTCATCTCTGGAGCGCTTCATGGCCACCTTCACCAAGACTGCAGTGCTGCTGGCCCTCGCGCTTACCGCCAGCAGCGTGTTCGCCGCCGCCAAACCGGCCACGCAAACGCTCTCCACCCTGGGCGGCAAGTTCACCTTCAGCCTGCCCAAGGCCTACACCGCCGACGCCCTGCCCTCCGGCAAGGCTGAAGACGGCACCGCCGATACCCAAGGCACCCTGTACGCCAACGCAACCACGAAAAGTGTGGTGATCGTCGCCGAAACCGTGCGTAACGATGGGGTGTCAATCCAGGACAACGACGCCAAATTTCTCGATGGCGCCGTGAGCGATTTCGTCAAGAACCAGAGCGCCGCCCTGCCCGACTTCAAGAAACTCGGCGAGAAAAAACTGACCTTCAAGGGCCTTGGCCTGCGCCAGGTCGACAGCACGGCTACCCAAGGCGGCGGCAAGACCCTGAACTCCACGTTCCTGGCTGGCTCCGGCAATCACCTGCTGGTGATCCAAGCGATTTCGCGAGCGGATGATGTGAAGGGGCATGCGGAGCTGGTGAAGCAGATTACTGGTGGCAAGTAAGCCAACCTCCCAAGCAACATAAAACCAATGTGGGAGGGGGCTTGCTCCCGATAGCGGTGAATCAGTCGATACATCTGTGACTGAAATACCGCCATCGGGAGCAAGCCCCCTCCCACATTTTTTACGGTGTTTACCGCAGGCTCTTCTCCAGCCAAGCCTTCAGGTCCTGGATTTCCGCCTCGCTGATTGTATGGTTCATCCCCGGATACCCATGAAACTGCGGCTTCAAGCCAATCCCTTCCAGCACCTCGTTGGCCCGCGTCCCAGAGGCATAGGGCAGCGCCTGGTCCAAGGTGCCATGGCCGATAAAGATCGCCAGCTTGTCCAACGCTTCATTCGGCTTGAGCTCGGCCTTGAGCACCGGTAACACGCTGCCGCTCAGGGCCGCAATCCCTCGCACCAGCTCGGGCCTGCGCAAACCCACCTCATAGGACATGATCGCGCCCTGGCTGAACCCGACCAGAAACACACGATCACTCTGGGTGTGGTACTTGGCGGTGGCCTTGGCCACAAAGTCTTCGAGCAGCCTGGCGCTGCTTTGCAGATCAGCCGTCACCCCATCGTAATCACCGTCACCGGGGGTCTTGGTAAACCAGCGATAGCCATGCGGCTCCACCGGCATCGGCGCGCGCACCGACAGGTAGGTCCAGGTGGAAGGCAGCGCATCCTTGATACCGAACAGGTCTTGCTCGTTGCTACCAAAGCCATGCAGGAAAATCACCAGCGGTTGGTTGCGTGCATCGCCCTGGGTTTGCTCCAGGTACGACAACGGCAGGTCGGTATGCAGGTCGGAATCCGCGTGGGCGACACCGGCCAGCAAGGTCAGCGCGAGAGCGAGCAGTTTGAGCATGGGGTCTATCCCTCAGGGTTTGCGCAACAAATAGGTGTCCATGATCCAGCCATTGGCGAGTCGCGCGGCCTTGCGCACCCGTTGGATGTCGTCCGCGACCTCGCTAACTTTGCCGCTGATCAGGATTTCATCCGGCGTGCCCAGGTAGGCGCCCCAATAGATATCCAGGTCCTGATCCGCCACGCTGCGGTAGGAATCTTCGGCATCGAGCATCACCACCAGGGTGTCGGCATCACTCGCCTGCCCCGCCGCCAGGCGGCGCCCGGTGGTGATTTCAATGGACTTGCCGATACGGTTCAACGCCACCTTATGCTGGGCCGCCAGGGCCTGCACGCTGGTAATACCGGGGATCACCTCGAACTCGAATGCACAGCGCCCCTCGGCAAGGATCGCCTGCAAAATGCGGATAGTACTGTCGTACAACGCCGGGTCACCCCAGGCCAGGAACGCCCCCACTTCGCCGTCGGCCATGTCCTCGTTGATCATGCGCTCGAAGGTCTGCTGCTTGTCGCGGTTGAGGTCGCGCACGGCAGTGGTGTAGTCGATATCACCGCGCACGCGCTCGGGGCAGTCGGCCTCGACGAAGCGGTAGCCGGGCCTGGTGATATAGGTTTCGCAGATTTCACGGCGCAGGTCGATCAGCTTGTCCTTGCTCTGGCCCTTGTCCATCAGGAAAAACACGTCGGTGCGGTTCAGCGCCTTCACGGCCTGCATCGTGATGTAGTCAGGGTTGCCGGCGCCAATGCCGATGATCAGGATGCGTTTCATGGGTTGCTCTCATTGCGGGGCGTGGATTTTGCCATGATCGTGGGCTCAGGCATAAGTTTCCAGGCGCAGGCGCCAGACCGCGTTGAAGCGCAGCTCGGTGCGCGACAGTGGCTCTACGTCGATCCGGTAGAACATCAAGGCCGGATACTGCATGACGTACAACAGCGCGGCACGGATCACAAAGGGGTGGGTCACCGCCAGCACATGACCGGGCTGGCTTTCCAGGGCCTTCATCCACTGCCCGACCCGCGTGCACAGTTGCGCCACCGACTCGCCGCCATGGGGCGCACGGGTGCTGTCGGTGAGCCAGGCGTTGAGTTCAGCGCTGTCGAGCGCGCGCAGAGCCAGGCCTTTCCAGTGCCCAAGGTCGACGTCGCGCAGGGCCGGTTCGATGCGCGGCTGTTCGCCGAACAAACCCGCCGTCTGCCGGGTTCGCGCCTCCGGCCCGCAGAGCAGGCGCGCCGTCTTGGGGTAACGGCCTGCCAACGACAACGCCGCGCCCTGCCAGTCCATGACCAGCGATTCGTCATCGGCAAAGCGCGCCTGTTTTTGCGACGGCGTGGCCGCATGGCAGATCAGGGTCAAACGGGTAGCCTGCACGCGATTCATTCCGAAGGGATGAGGCTGCCAAGCCTGGCGCAGTCAGAGCGCCGATGCAACGCCCTCAGGCCAATGCCGCTCCCGCAGGCACCGCCGCCGGGCTGGCGCTGGCCACGAAGTCGTCCTTGCGCAACAGCACCAAGGCGATCAACGACACCACCCCGGTCGCCACATAGAAGTACCAGGGCGAGGTAATGTCGCCGGTCACCTTGATCAGCCAGGTGGAGATCAGCGGCGCGCTGCCGCCAAATACCGCCACCGGCACGTTGTACGCCACGGCGATGCCGGTAGAACGGATGCGTGTGGGCAGCAGTTCGCTCATCAGTGCATAGGTGGACGAAGCATAGAGGCCGAACAGGATAGCCACCGCCATCAACGGCGCAAAGAACGTCGCCGGCGTTGCGGTCGGGGCCATCTTGAACAGCCAGAACATCGCCAGGGTCGCCAGCGTGCCGACCACCATCAGGAACGGCTTGCGCCCGTATTTATCGGTAAATGCGCCACCGAACGGCATGACGAAGGCCGCCGAGAAACTGGCGACGAACACATAGAGCAAGGTGGTGCCGCTGTCGAACTTGAGGATCTTGGCCATGTAGGTCGAGGCGAAGGTCAGGACCAGGTAAAAGATCGAGCTGTGCAAGGTGATGATGAAAAACACCAGGGCGATGGCGCGCTTCCACTGCCAGACCTCGCGCAGGGGCGCACGGGAAGTTTGCCCGGCGCGTTGCAAGGCCAGGAACTCAGGGCTGTCTTCAAGCTTGAGGCGGATATACATGGAGATGAAGCCCAGGGGCGCGGCGATCAGGAACGGCACGCGCCAGGCCCATTCCTGCATGACGTCGGCGCCCAGCACCCAGGTCATGCCGTTGGCCACAGCGCCGCCCAGTAGCAGGCCGAGCACCGCGGTGACCATCAGCCAGCAGGTGGCAAAGCCGCGTCGGCCAGGGCCGGCGTATTCGGAAATGAAGCTGGTCACGGTGCCGATCTCACCGCCCGCCGAGAAACCTTGCACGCAGCGCACCAGGATCAGCAGGATCGGGGCGACGATGCCGAGGGTGGCGTAGGTCGGAAGCAGGCCCAGCATTACCGTGGAGCCGGTCATCATCACCAGCGCCATGATCAGGGTTTTACGCCGGCCGATTTTGTCCGCCAGCGGGCCGAAGAACAGCCCGCCCAACGGGCGGATGAAGAAGCTCAGGGCGAACGCGGCAAAACTGGCCAGCAGGCTGGTAATGGGGTCGTCGGAAACGAAGAACGCCTGGCCGATATACACGGCAAGAAAGCCGTAGACGCCGTAGTCATACCACTCGATCAAGTGGCCGGAGGTGGCACCGAGAAACGCGCGGCGGCGTTTGCGGACGGTGTCTTGCGCGTGATTGCCCATCGGGGGGACTCCTTGTCTGTTGGTCGATCCGTGCTAAAGCGCGGCGATAGTCGCTGCTTTCAACCACTGCCGCAAGTCGGTCTTGAGGACCTTGCCGTAGCTGTTCTTGGGCAAATCGCTGCGCCACACATATTTTTTCGGTTTTTTGAACGAGGCCATGCGCGCCACAAACCATGCCGTGAGCTCGCCTTCGTCGAGGGGCTCGCCGCTGCGCGTCACCACAAACGCCACCACCGACTCGCCCCATTGCGGGTCCGGCTCGCCCACCACGCACACTTCGAAGACCTCGGGATGCTGGGCCAGCACCTCCTCGACTTCGCGCGGGTACACATTGCTACCGCCGCTGATGATCACGTCCTTGGAGCGATCCGTGAGGGTCAGGTAGCCGGCGGGGTCAAGAAAGCCAATATCACCGGTGAGCAGCCAACCCTCGACCAGGGTGTCGCTGGTGGCCTGCGGATTGCGCCAATAGCCTTGCATCACCGTGGCGCCGCGCACCGCGATTTCACCGCGCTCGCCGGTTGGTAACGGTCGGTGGCGGGCATCGAGAATGCGGATTTCCACGCAGGCTTGCGCGTAGCCTACGGACGCGGCCAGCGTCGCCCAGTCGCCGCGCTGGCGATCGGCGATCAGCCCACGGGGCAGCACGCTGATGGTCATCGGGCTCTCGCCCTGGCCGTAGATCTGCACCAGGCGGGGGCCAAACGTGTCGACGGCGTCGCGCAAGTCGGCCAGGTACATCGGGCCGCCGCCGTAGACGATGGTCTTGATGCCTTCGCCGTGATAGCCCTGTTGCCGTGCCTGCTCGACCATGCGCTTGACCATGGTCGGTGCGGCAAACAGTGAAACGCTGCCCAGCTCTGTCGCCAGCCCGAACAACTCGGCGGCGTCAAAACCGTTGGACGCCGGCACCACATGCCGGGCGCCGCAGCGTACGTGAATAAAGTTGTAGAGCCCGGCGCCATGGGACATCGGCGCGGCGTAAAGCGCGGCATCGTCGGCGCTGACCGGATCGACGTCGGTGGCGTAGCACAATGACATGGCGATCAGGTTGCCATGGGACAGCATCACCCCCTTGGAACGCCCGGTGGTACCGGAGGTGTAGAACAGCCAGGCGAGGTCGTTGTCCTGGCGTGGTACCGGTTGCTCCAGGGTTGGCCAGCCCTGGTTCGGCGGCAGCACGTGACCGTCGAGTTCCGTGCAGCGCGCAGGCAAATCCCGCGATGAAAACACCCGGCCGCCATCGGTAAAGATCAAGCGTGCTTCGGCATTATCCGCGATCCATGCCGCCTCGGTCGGGTGCAGCTTGGCATTGATCGGTACCGCCACCGCGCCCATCCACCAGATGGCGTAGAGCAACTCCAGATAGTCGCAGCTGTTTTTCATCAGCACCGCCACCGCGTCCCCTGGCTGCAAGCCGTGCTGGTCGACCAGGTGCGCGGCGCGCTGGCGCACATGGGCGGCGAAGGTGGCGTAGTCGGCCACTTGCCGGGCGCCGTCGAACAGTGCCGGGCGTTGCGGGTCGCGACGCTGGGTGTCGTGCAACCAATTGGCAATGTTCATGGTTCAGTACCGACGCGCGTGCAGGACCGAAGCGTAGTTGGCCACCGCCATACCGCCCATGTTGAATACCAGGCCGAACTCCGCGTTGGGCACCGCCAGGCCAATCGGCTCGCCGGTCAATTGCCGGAATGCCAGGGCATGCATCGAGACACCGGTCGCGCCGACGGGATGGCCCTTGGCCTTGAGCCCACCGGAAAGGTTCACCGGCAAACGCCCGCCCGCGCGCACCACGCCGCTGTCGAGCACCCGGTGCCCCTCGCCCTTGGGCGCCAGGCCCATGGCTTCGTAGATCAGCAGTTCGGCGATGGTGAAGCAATCATGCACCTCGGCGAAGCTCAGGTCGGCCAGGGTCACATTCGCCCCGCGCAGCGCCGAATGAATCGCCCGCTGCGGGCCTTCAAACGCCAGGATGTCGCGCTGGGCGATGGGCAATGTGTCGTTGACCTGAGTCATCGCGCGAATCTGCACATCGCGGCGAAACGCCCGCGCACGCTTGGGCGACGCCAGCACAATCGCCGCAGCGCCATCACTGATCAGCGAGCAATCGGTGAGGCGCAGCGACTCGGCCACGAACGGGTTGCTCTGGGACACGTTATTGCAGTGCTCGAAATTCATCTCGCGGTGCATCTGCGCCAACGGGTTGGCCATGGCATTGGAGTGGTTCTTGGTGGCAATCGCCGCCATCGAGCCCAGCGGGCAATGGTAGCGCTCGGCGTATTGGCGAGCGGCGCGGCCGAACAACTGCGGGAAACTCAGGCCGGCTTCGGCCGCATCGTTCTGGTAACCAGCGCCGGCCAGCGCCTGGGTGACGGCGGCCGTGGTGGTGTGGGTCATTTTCTCGGCCCCCACCACCAGCACCAATTCGGCGCTGCCGGAGAGAATCGCATTGACGCCGGCCTGGATCGCCGCCGAACCGGATGCACAGGCGTTCTCGCAGCGGGTGGCCGGCTTGAAGCGCAGCCCGGGGTCGGCCTGCAGCAGCAACGACGCGGCAAACCCATCCGGCACCAGCCCGGAATTGAAATGGCCGAGGAACAGCGCGTCGATTTGCGCCGCATCGAGGGCAGCATCGCTCAAGGCCTCACGCGTGACCTGAACAATCAGATCTTCCAGCGTGGTACCTTCCAAGCGACCAAAACGCGAATGACCAGCGGCAACGATAGACACGCAATCAGCAGGCATAATCAATTTCTTCTGTTCTTGAACCGGACTTTCCCTACAATGACCCACCTCTGGTCGCGGGCCAATTCGTGTAACTACTTACATGGATAAGTAGTCCGCCAATCAGTTGAATAACGAGGCAGGATGCCCATGACTGTGATTACCCCGCCATTCCAGAACCTTGAACGCCTGGCGTTCAAGCTGTCCCCCGCGCCGCAGCTGGTCACCAGCAACCGCGTGATCATCGACTGCAACGACGCGTTCCTGAACCTGTTCGGCTACACCCACGCGACGTTGGTCAATCAATTGACCCTGCTGATCTACCCGTCCCAGGCCGACTACCACGCCATTGGCAAGCGCAGCCATGAGTGGTTGCTCGACAGCGACAGCGGTTTTTATTCCGACGAGCGCTTCATGCAGCATCGCAATGGCGAAGTGTTCTGGGCCAGGTCCCATGGCTACACGCTCACGCCCAGGGATCCGTTCAAGTTGATGATCTGGCACTTCGAACGGCTGGACCGCACCCATCAAGGCACGGGCGACCTTACGCCGCGGGAGCGGGAGATTGCCATGCACATCGTCAATGGGCTCAAGTCCAAGGAAATTGCGCTGCGATTGGGGATTTCGCATCGGACGGTGGAAGTGCATCGGGCGCGGTTGATGAGGAAGTTGCAGGCCAAGACGGTGGTGGAGTTGGTGTCGAAGATCATCATGGTGGCTTGAGGTTGGCCGGGATTTTTTTGGAATTGACTGTGTACATATCCGTTATTTAGGTCATGGCGGCTGGCGGTTCCGCTCTTACAGCGGGTCACTTTGGAAAAGAGCCCCAAAGTAACCAAAGGGCTCTTGCCCCACCACTCGGCACCTCGCCTAGGCTCGGTGTGCCCGTAATCCGACAGTGATTTGGGGGGCCGCCGCCACGCGCCATCCATGGCGCGGGGCTGCTAAACCGGCATCCCTGCCGGTTTACCCCCCAAATCACTATCGAATTCCGGCCAGCGTGGTTTAACGGGGCGCTTAAGATCAAAATCACTAGCAAAACGAGGCGGCCTTAAAGCCGACCTGACCATCGAAGCGTACGCGGTGTAGCTTCTACTTCCTCAGACGCTGACGAAGTCAGCAATCTTTTGATCTGGCTCTTGCTCCTGCTTTTGCTTTGGATCTTGATCTCAGTCGCCCCGTCAACCACGCTGGCCGAACGCAGGTTTGAATCCGTGGGTAACCCGGCAGGACGCCGGGTTAGCCGCCCTGCGCCATGGATGGCGCATGGCGGCGGCCCACGGATTCAAGCCTGCGTTCGGGCACACCGAGCCTAGGCGAGGTGCCGAGTGGTGGGGCGAGGACCTTTTGGTTACTTTTGGGTCCCTCCAAAAGTGACCCGCTGTAAGAGCCAGCCCTTTCAAGGTCTTTTGATTTTAGCGGCCTTGAGCACCCGATCCGTCGACACATGGGCATTCGCGGCTTTGCCTTCCAGCCATTCCTTGGGTTTAGGCACCTTCGGCCCCCTTTTGCTCTTGACGACCGCTTTGGGCTGGATATTTCGAGCAAGTGCAAGCAGGTATTGAGCCAGCCCCGCTGCGGGGATAGGGATGGATAAATATTCTGGCAAGGCTATTTGCATTCCCTCGTAACCGCTGCGTACCTGCACCGTCAGGTGGAAAATCGATGCATCCCAATCGTCGGGCAAAGTCTGGCGATGAGCCTGCTCGACGCTGCGTTTGAGCACGGCCAGAACGTTGTAAGCCAACACGGCTGATGCAAATCCCAACAGGGCTGCTTTAGGGTTGCCCAAGGTTTCGATTTCACTGTCCAACACCGCTTCCAGGCGCTGGAACATCCCTTCGATGCTCCAACGACGGCGGTACAAATCGGCGATTTGCTCAGCACTGATAGAGTCGGGCAAGTTGCTCCAGAACAGCAGCGTGGTGTCGCCGGATTCGGTGGGGTTTTGCAGGCTCAGTTCGACTCGCCGCCACTGGCGTCCACCTTTTACTTCGATGATTTGCTCACGCACGCTGCCTGCCGCGACCGCAACAGGCAGCTGCCAGTCGCTTTCCTTAAGCAGACGTGGATGTTTGCTCTGTTCGCGAATGATGAACGAGGCCCCGGTATCTTCGCAGGCCTCCATGACTGGAAGCGTGCAGTAGAGTCGATCAGCCATCCACAGTTGCCCCGCGTTGGCCTTTTCCAGCAACGGCAGCACGCTGACGCGTTCGCTGGCATAGGCATCTTCACAAGGCTGCAGATCAACGACCTGGTCCAGATCGGGGTCGTAAACCACAACGGAAAAACCAGGCCGGGCGGCGCCTCGTTCACGGCGCAAAGCGCCCAGACGCTTTTCGCTCGAAGGCAGGTGGTTACCGTCAACGACCCGTAGTTGCCAACCAGGCAAAATGGCTGTGTGCCCCAGTTCTTTTATCGTCGGTGCCAAACGCTCTGCGCTACCGGTGACCAAGGCGCGCAGTAGCGCAGGCTCTGTACGACTGACCTTGTCATACAGCGCCGCCAAGCTGACAGGAAGATCTTCCATCTGTCGCGCGGCGGCATGCAGCGAAGGTCGCAAACCCAATGAAACAAGGGACATCAGTTCAACGATGGTTGAAAACAAAAGCTCTCGTGGGTACTGCCGCTGACGGTGCTCTTCGAATATCTGGTCGACCCATTCAGCAGGAACAGCCTGCTCCAATATCACTCTGGTCATGACACTGGCCGGTGCTTTTTTCTCAAACCGCGCTAGAACCTCTGCCCACATCGCTTTCGTCACCCTGATCGGAGTTTTGCGGGATTTTATCAAAGACCTTGAAAGGGCTGGCTGTAAGAGCGGAACCGCCAGCCGCCATGACATAAATAACGGATATGTACCCGGTCAACCCCACCCCAGCGCAGTCATCAGGCCACCTGACTTTCCCTCTTCAAACTCTCCATATCAATCACAAACCGATACTTCACATCCCCCTTGAGCATTCGCTCATACGCCTCGTTGATCCCCTGGATATCAATCATCTCAATATCAGAAACAATCCCGTGCTTGGCACAAAAATCCAACATCTCCTGGGTTTCCTGAATCCCACCAATCAACGACCCCGCCAAACTGCGCCGCTTGAAAATCAGGTTGAATACCGCAGGCGACGGATGCGGACTGTCCGGCGCACCCACCAGCGTCATCGTGCCATCACGCTTGAGCAAGCTGATAAAAGCATCAAGGTCATGGGGCGCAGCCACCGTATTGAGGATAAAATCCAGGCTGTTGACTACCTTGGCCATCTCATCGGCATTCTTCGACACCACCACCTGATCAGCACCCAAACGCAACCCATCCTCACGCTTGTTCGGTGAAGTGGTGAACAACGTCACATGTGCCCCCATGGCGTGGGCAATCTTCACCGCCATATGCCCAAGCCCGCCAAGCCCGACCACCCCAACCTTCTTGCCCGGCCCGACCTTCCAGTGGTGCAGCGGCGAATAGGTGGTAATCCCGGCACACAGCAACGGCGCTACCGCCGCCAGGTTCGAATCATCGTGGGAGATGCGCAGCACGAACTGCTGCTTGACCACGATGTTGTCCGAATAGCCGCCGTAGGTATTCTCGCCACCGAACAGCGGGCCGTTATAGGTGCCGGTAAAGCCGTTCTCGCAATACTGCTCCTCGCCCTCGGCACAGGATGCGCACTGCTGGCAGCTGTCGACCATACAACCGACACCCGCCAGGTCACCCACCTTGAATGTCTTCACATTGGCGCCGACCGCCGTCACACGGCCGACGATTTCATGACCGGGCACCGACGGGTACAGGGTGTTGTTCCACTCGTTGCGGGCGGTGTGCAGGTCGGAATGGCATACCCCGCAATAAAGAATCTCGATCTGTACGTCATCCGCGCCGGGGGCGCGGCGCTCAAAGGTAAAGGGCTTGAGCGAATCCTTGGAGTCCCGAGCGGCATAGCTGTAAGTCTTGGCCATTTCGTTCACCTGTGTGATCTGACGGAAGAGTTCGGTGGACACGCCTAGCCGCTGAAACGTTCAACCGAGCACGTCCATACAATTCCCAATGGCGCCTGCCCCCTAACCTCACGGCTTTCGAACCCGTAGAAGCGCTGGAGAATGGGCATGCGTAACAAAGCAATCAAGGTATCCGTAGCATTGACGCTGTTGGCAAGCGCCATGATAAACAGCGCTTTGGCGGCCACCCCAAGCGTCGCCGTGGCGCCGCAATACGACACCAGCCACGTGTATGTCGCGCCGGCCGATGTCGACCGTTTCGCCCAGAGTTTCCTGGCTACCTTCGGCGGCAAAAGCACGCCCCAAGTGGTGGTGAATGTGCTGCCGGTGCCGAGCAGCACTACTTCGCAATTGCTGCAGACCCCGGCGGGCACGGTCTCGTTGTTCGGCTTCACCACGCCCGTGCCGCACCCGTTCGGTCAGGAACGCAACGGCTATCTGGTCAAGGACATGGACATAGCCCTCAAGGCGGCGCGGGACAATGGCGCCGATGTGATCGTTAGCGATTTTCCCGACCCCATCGGCCGTGATGCCGTGGTGCAGTGGCCGGGCGGCGTCAACATGCAGCTCTACTGGCACACCAAGACCCCGGATTACGCGGCGTTCGAGACCATTCCGGAGAACCGCGTGTATGTATCCAATGACAGCGCCGAGCGCTTTATCAAAGCGTTCCTCGGCTTCTCCCACGGCAAAATAGTGAACGACGACAAGCACGCCCCCGCCGCTGATGTCGGCCAAACGGGCGGCGAGTACCGTCGCGTCGAGATCGAGTCAGCCTTCGGGCGCATGGCGGTGCTGGTCACCAATGGCCATCTGCCCTACCCGTTCGGCCACGACACCACCGGCTATCAGGTCAGCGACCTGGCCGCCACCCTGGGCAAGGCCAGCGGTTCTGGCGCCAAGGTGCTGGTGCCCGCGTTCGACAGCAAAGGCCGGCGCAGTGCAGTGGTCGAATTCCCCGGCGGTTATGTGGCGGAAATTCACCAGCTCACCGCGAAAAAATGATCCGTCATACAGGCTGGAGCCTGGCCGTGCTGTGGCCGCTGCTCGTTGGCAGCGTCCACGCCGAGGATCAACCGAGCAGACCGGCGATCAAGGCCAATCGCTGGCAGGAAGACTGGTCGGTGCTCAAGGACCCGGCGCTGCGCACGCAGCCGCTGGACACCCTCAAGTACATCCCGCTGTCGGGCGCCAACCCGTACACCTACCTGTCCCTGGGCGCGACCTTGCGCGAGCGTTTCGAGATGAATGACGCCAGCGGTTTCGGCGTGAAGAACGTGGCCCGTGATCGCTACCTGATCCAACGCTTCCAGGTTCATGCCGACCTGCATTTGAATGAACACTGGCGCGTGTTCACCCAGCTCGAAGACGTGCGCGCCTATGACAAAACCACCCTGGGCGGCGCCGATCAGAACCGCGTGGATTTGCGCCTGGCCTTCGCCGAATACGTGAACACCTTCAGCAGCGGCACGCTCAAGAGCCGTATCGGTCGCCAGGACTTTGCCTTCGACTTGCAGCGCTTCATTTCGTCACGGGACGGCCCGAATGTGCGGCAGTCGTTCGATGCATTGTGGGCCGACTGGGAAACGCCAAACTGGCGCTTTATCGGGATCGCCAGCCAACCGGTGCAGTACCAGGATGGCCGGCATTTCGACGATAAGTCCAACAGTGACGCGCGTTTTCATATGCTGCGGGTCGAGCGCCTGGTGGGCGGCACGAATGAGCTGTCGGCCTACTATGGCGTGTATGAGCGCAGCGCGGCGCACTACCTTGACGCCGATGGCGACGAAACGCGCCAGCTGTTGGATGCGCGCCTGGGTGGCGCGGTCCAGGGCTTCGACTGGGACATCGAAGCCATGCTGCAAGGCGGCTCGGTGGGCAACAAAGACATTCGCGCCTGGGCCGGCGGCAGCCGCACCGGCTACACCTTCGACAGCCTGGCGTGGAAGCCGCGCCTCGGCCTGCAACTGGACATCGCCTCGGGCGATCGCAAAACCGGTGACGGCACCGTCGGCACCTTCAACCCGCTGTTTCCCAACGGCTACTACTTTTCCCTGGCGGGCTATACCGGCTACAGCAACCTGATTCACGTCAAGCCATCGATCACCGTCAAGCCCATCGCCAAGCTCAGCGTGCAAACCGCCATCGGCTTGCTGTGGCGGCAAACCACGGCGGATGCGGTCTACACCCAGCCCAGCGTGCCGGTCGCCGGCACTGCGGGCCAGGGTGAACGCTGGACCGGTGCCTACGGTCAGCTGAGAACCGACTACGCCTTCACGCCGAACCTGACCGGCGCGGTCGAAGCCGTGCATTACGCGGTCGGCCAGACCCTGCGTGATGCCGGCGGGCACGACAGCAATTACCTGGGCATGGAGCTCAAGTTCAGTTGGTAATTGAGGCAAGCACACCGATACAAGCCCGGCTTGGTTTTTTGGCGCAGGCTTTTCGCGATGTAACAAGGCGGATTTTTTACCCAGTCTTTTCATGCAGACACAGGAGTTTCAGATGAGCACATTCGTTGCCAAAGACGGTACCCAGATCTACTTCAAGGACTGGGGCAGCGGCAAACCCGTGCTGTTCAGCCACGGCTGGCCGCTGGATGCCGACATGTGGGAATACCAGATGGAATACCTGAGCAGCCGTGGCTTTCGCACAATCGCGTTCGACCGCCGAGGCTTTGGCCGCTCGGACCAGCCGTGGACCGGCAACGATTACGACACCTTCGCCGACGACATCGCCCAGTTGATCGACCACCTGGACCTCAACGACGTGACCCTGGTGGGTTTCTCCATGGGTGGCGGTGATGTGGCCCGCTATATCGCGCGCCATGGCAGTGCGCGGGTCGCCGGGCTGGTACTGCTGGGTGCGGTGACGCCGATCTTCGGGCAGAAAGCCGATTACCCGCAGGGCGTGCCCAACGACGTCTTCGATGGCATCAAGGCCGGCCTGCTGAAGGACCGCGCGCAATTCATCAGCGATTTCAACACGCCGTTCTTTGGCCTCAACAAGGGCCAGAAAGTCTCGGAGGGCGTGCTCACCCAGACCCTGCAGATCGCGCTGCAAGCCTCGCTGAAAGCCACCGTGGATTGCGTCACCGCGTTCTCCCAGACCGACTTCCGCCCGGACATGGCCAAAATCGACGTGCCGACCCTGGTCATCCACGGTGACGGTGATCAGATCGTTCCGTTCGAAACCACTGGCAAAGTTGCCGCCCAGATGATCAAGGGCGCCGAGCTGAAGGTGTACAAGGACGCGCCCCACGGGTTTGCCGCCACCCACACCCAACAGCTCAATGAAGACCTGCTGGCCTTCCTGAACCGCTGAGTAACCCCTGTGGGAGGGGGCTTGCTCCCGATAGCGGTGGTTCAGTCAGCGTACTGATAACTGACCCACCGCTATCGGGAGCAAGCCCCCTCCCACAGTTGAATCACCTTTACTATTCAGGCAAGTCGCTGCCCCAGTCTCAGACTCCCCGGCCCCGCAATCAGGATGCTGGTGAAGATAATCATCAACAGCCAGCCAAACTGCCCTTCGAACAGCGTCCATTCCGGATGCACCACCAGCAGCGCGATCACCAGCACCGCCAGGATCGGCAGGCATGCCAAGCGCGTCCACACCCCCGCGATGATCAGCAGCGGGCACAGCACCTCGGCAAATATGGCCAGCAGCAAGGTGAGCGGCGCGCCCAGGTGAAACGGGTCTTCGATCAGCTTCAACTGGTCGCTGTAGTTGAGCAGTTTCGGCAATCCATGCACCCACAGCAAAAACAGCGCCCCGCTGACCCGCAGGAACAACAGCCCGACATCCTGTTTTTTTATTTCGCTCATATGCCACCTGTGTCCGTCGAAAATGACCGACCGCCAGTGTGGCCCTGGCCGCGACGATGGGCTTGCAGGCGTGTGCTGACCTTAGACCGGTGACACTGAAAAACCCGCAACGATTTCATCGATCACCACCCGCACCCGTGCGGTATGACGCAGGTCGGCGTGGGTTACCAGCCAGACGTCATAGGGCAACGGTCGCGTGCGCTGCGGCCACAGGCGGACCAGGCCGTCGCGTTCGCCGGTGTACACCGGGATCTCGCCGATGCCGATGCCAGCGGCAATTGCGCGGCGTACCAGCAGGCTGGAGCTCAACGCTGCCACAATCCGCCCGCGCCCCAACGGTTCGCAGACCAGCGTCAAGTCTTTCTGGCTTTGCAGGTAGGGTTGATACACCACCAGGTCATGGCCTTCGAACAGGCTGCCGGGTTCCGGCACGCCGTGGCGATCGATATAGGACTGCGCCGCGAACAGCCCCACCGGCCAGCGGGCGATGCGCCGGGCGATCAGGTCCGGGTTGTCCGGGCGGATGTTACGCACGGCGATATCGGTTTCACGCTTGGCCAGGCTGAGGAACTGGGTCGAGGCGTCCAACTGCACGCGCACGTCCGGGTGCTGCTCATGCAGACGCGCGATGGCCGGGATCAGGAAGTCGATGGCCAAAGAGTCGGTGGTGCTGACGCGCACGGTGCCGGTGAGACGCTCATCCAGCCCTTGTATCTGGCGCTGCAACTCCAGGGCCGAACGCTCCATTTTTTCCACCGAAAGCAACGCGGCTTCGCCGACGGCGGTCAAGGCATAGCCTTCGGAAGTGCGCAGGAACAACGTCGCGCCGAGGGATTTTTCCAAGGCGTTGATCCGCCGCCCGACCGTGGCCTGGTCCACGCCCAGCACCCGAGCCGCGCCACGTAATGTGGTTTCCCGGCATACCGCGAGGAACACTCGCGCATCGTCCCAATTCATCACTACCCCCACTGCATAAACGCATCAACGCGCCGCAAATTCGCTGCATTATTGCATCAGCAAACCTGGCTATGCTGGCCGCCACAGAAAAATATCCAGGACCGCCATCATGCTGCACACACAGGCTTCATCCCGAAACGCCGTCTGGTTACCGATCTTCGCCGGGCTCTGCGCCAGCCTGGTCAGCATCGGCCTGGCGCGCTTTGCCTATACGCCGTTGATCCCCTCGCTGATCCAGGCCCAGTGGTTTTCCGCCAGCGACGTGGTCTACCTCGGCGCCGCGAACCTGGTGGGTTACCTGGTGGGCGCGCTGATCGGGCGGCCCATCGCCCGAGCGACTTCCAACAAAACGGCGCTGCGCCTGATGATGGTGGCAGTGACCCTGGCGTTTTTCGCCTGTGGCTATCCGTTGTCGGTGCTGTGGTTCTTCGCCTGGCGCTTGCTGTCGGGCATCGCCGGCGGCGCGATCATGGTGTTGGTGGCGGCGACCGTGCTGCCGCATGTTCCGGCCCCGCGCCGTGGCGTGGCCAGTGGTGCGATCTTCCTCGGCATCGGCTTGGGCATCGCCGGCTCCGGCACAATGGTGCCGCCGTTGTTGAATCTGGGCCTGCAACAGACCTGGTTCGGCCTGGGCCTGCTGGCCCTGGTGCTGACCGCCGCCAGTTGGTTCGCCTGGCCCAACGGCACGCTGCAGGAGGCAACGCCGCCAACGGCTAAAGCGCCGACACCGGCAGCGGTGTACCTGCTGTTCGCGCAATACGCCTTCATGGCGGCGGGCCTGGTGCCGGCCATGGTGTTCCTGGTGGATTACGTGGCACGCGGCCTGGGTGCCGGGGCGCATGTCGGGGCGAGGATCTGGGTGATGTATGGCCTGGGCGCCATCGTCGGGCCGGTGACCTACGGATTTCTTGCCGACACCCTCGGTGCCCGCTTGAGTATTCGCGTCGTGCTGGTGATACAGGCGATTGCATTGGGCTCGCTGGCGGTCTCCAGCTCATTCGTGGCCCTTGCCGTGTTGGCGCTGATCCTCGGCTCGTTCCCGCCGGGCATTGTGCCGCTGGCGCTGGCGCGAATCCACGAACTGATCCCCGAACATCACCCCCAGCAAATCGCCTGGAGCCGGGCGACAGTGTCTTTTGCTACCTTCCAGGCGCTCGCCGGCTTTGCCTACTCGGCGCTGTTCAACGGCAGTGGCGGCCAGCATGGGCTGTTGTTCCTGATCGCGGCTGGCGCCATTGTGGTTGCACTGTTGCTGGAAGCGGGCATGATCTGGCTGAACCGTCGACCGCTCGCCACGGTCCCAACCCATACGCTCATTGCTACAGGAACCCCTTCATGACCCTGCCTCAAGAAATGACCCTGATCGAAATCACCGCCCCCGGCGGCCCCGAAGTGCTGCAACCGCGACGTGCCGACGTACCGGTGGCCGGCCCGGGCGAGATCCTGATTCGCGTGCATGCGGCCGGGGTCAACCGCCCCGACGCCTTGCAGCGGGCCGGCAAGTACCCGATGAAACCCGGCATGAGCCCGATTCCCGGCCTGGAAGTGGCCGGTGAAGTGGTGGCGCTGGGTGAAGGCGTGGATCAATTCGCGCTCGGCGATAAGGTCTGCGCCCTGACCAATGGCGGCGGCTATGCGCAGTTCTGCGCGGTACCGGCCAGCCAGGCGCTGCCGATTCCCGAAGGCATGGACTGGATTCAGGCCGCTGCGGTGCCGGAAACCTTCTTCACCGTCTGGGCCAACCTGTTCGGTCTGGGCGGCGCCTGCAGCGGCGAACGCGCCTTGATCCATGGCGGCACCAGCGGCATCGGCACTACCGCCTTGATGCTCTGCCAGGAATTCGGTATCCAGGCCTTCGCCACCGCTGGCAGCGCCGAAAAATGCGCAGCAATTGCCAAGCTCGGCGCGCAGCCGATCAATTATCGCGAGGAGGATTTTGCTCAGGTCATCGCCGAGAAGACCGCCGGCCAGGGCGTTGATGTGATCCTCGACATCATGGGGGCCTCCTACCTCAACAACAACCTTAAGGCCCTGGGCATGGACGGCCACTTGGTGATGCTGGGCTTTCTCGGTGGCGGCAAGGCCAATGATGTGGACCTGTTGACCATTCTCGGCAAACGCGCGGTGATCACCGGTTCGCTATTGCGCGCCCGCACCCGCGAAGAAAAGGCCGCGATTGCCGAGCAGTTGCGTGAACATATCTGGCCGGTATTGAGCGAGGGGCGCTGCCTGCCGATCATCGACAAGGTGTATGAATACACTGACGCCGCCCAGGCGCACGCGCGGATGGAAGGTGGCGATCATATCGGCAAGATTGTGTTGCGCGTCGAATAAACCCTTCACGCCCCTGTGGCGAGGGAGCTTGCTCCCGCTGGAGGGCGAAGCCCTCCCCTACAGGGGTAACGCTCAGCTCAGTCCGGTTTGGCATATTCCGGATAATCGACATACCCCGCCTCAGTCCCGCCATACAGCCCTTCAGCCTTCAACGCATTCAACGGCCAGTCATTGAAAATCCTTTGCGGCAGGTCCGGGTTGGCAATGAACGGGCGCCCGAATGCAATCAGGTCCGCCAGCCCTGCCTGTACCAGTTGCGCGCCGCGCTCAGCGGTGTAGCGGCCGGCGTAAATGATGCGCCCGCTGAAGGTGCTGCGCACGGCCTGGCGGAAGCTGTGCGGTAGGACGGGGGCGTTATCCCAGTCGGCTTCGGCAATGGAGACGTAGGCGATACCCGACTGCTCCAGCACTTTGATCGCTTCGATGTAGGTGTGGTGCGGGTCTTCTTCCACCAGGCCGATGTACACGCGATCTTGGTCGGTGCCGCTGAACAAAGGCGAAAAGCGCACGCCCACACGTTCCGGACCCACTACGCGGCAGACGGCTTCGACGATCTCGCGCAGAAAGCGCAGACGGTTGTCCAGTGAGCCGCCGTATTCATCCTCACGCTGGTTCGAATGGGCCGAGATGAACTGGTTGACCAGGTAGCCGTTGGCCGCATGAATCTCCACCCCGTCGAAGCCTGAGTCCAACGCATTGCGCGCCGCCTGTGCGTAGTGGCCGACCAGTTCCTCGATCTCCAGCACCGTCAGAGCACGGGGTACCGGGGGCTGTTTCAGCTCGCCGACACCCGGCGCGGTTTCGATAAATGCCTTCGCTTGCACGGCCTGGATCGCCGACGGTGCGACCGGCGCGGCGCCCTCGGGTTGCAAGGCGTTATGGGACACGCGGCCCACATGCCACAACTGGGCGAAGATCACCCCGCCCTCGGCATGCACCGCCTCGGTGACCTTGCGCCAGCCGTCGATCTGCGCTGGCGTGTAGATCCCCGGCGTCCACGCGTAACCCTGGCCACGCGGCTCGATCTGGGTGCCCTCGCTGACCATGAAACCGGCGCTGGCGCGCTGACGGTAGTAGCGGGCCATCAAGTCGGTGGCGATATCGCCGGGTTGGGCACTGCGCTGACGCGTCAGGGGCGGCAACACGATGCGGTTGTTCAAGGTGTGATGTCCCAGTTTTACCGGGGTGTTCAATGGATGAGCCATGGGATATTCCAAATTCAGGACGAGCGAAAACACTGGCGACTCTCGCGAGCCGCCAACGCATCAATCGGTTATTTAAATTAAGCGGTGAGTTTGAGCAGCGCCTTGGCCACTTCGCTGGAGCTGCCGGGGTTCTGACCCGTCACCAGCAAGCCATCGACGATCACGAAAGACTGCCAATCAGCGCCCTTCTCATAGTTGCCACCCAGCTTCTTGAATTCATCTTCAATCAGGAAGGGCACCACCTCGGTCAATCCCACCGCCGCCTCTTCGGAGTTGGAGAACCCGGTGACGCGACGGCCCTTGATCAAGGGTTCGCCGTTGACCGCCTTGACGTGACGCAAGGCGCCCGGTGCATGGCAGACAAACCCGACAGGCTTGCCGGCACGCTCGAACGATTCGATCAGCGCGATGGACACCGGCGACTCGGCCAGGTCCCACAGCGGGCCGTGGCCACCTGGGTAGAACACGGTGTCGAAGTCATCGGCGTTGACCGAGTCCAGTTTCACCGTGGTGGCCAAGGCCTGTTGCGCGGCCGGGTCGGCGGCGAAGCGTCGGGTTTGGTCGGTCTGGAAGTCCGGCTGATCGCTGACCGGGTCCAGCGGCGGCTGACCACCGGCGGGCGATGCCAGCACGACGTCGGCACCGGCGTCCTTGAACGCGTAATAGGGAGCGGCAAACTCTTCGAGCCAGAAGCCGGTCTTGCGGCCGGTATCGCCAAGCTGGTCGTGAGAGGTCAGTACCATTAATACTTTCATTTTCCAGTGCCTCGATCGTTGTGATTAACAGGGTTTTCGGGGTGGCCCAACAACTGTCGGGTAAGCCCCAGCGCCTCATCGAACGGCGCGGTGGTACGGGTAATCTTGCCCATGACGCTGGTTCCCAGCCACAACGCATACAGGCGTCGCGCCAGGCTTTCGGGAGGTTGCCCGATCATCAACGAGCCGTCTTGCACACCGTGCTGCAGCGCCAGGGCGAGCAGCTCAATGGTGCGTGAAGTGCCGCGCTGCAACGCCAGGCGCATCGGCTCTGAAAGGTCAGACACTTCGGCGCCGAGTTTGACGGCCAGGCATTTGCCGGCATCGGTGCAGCCGGTGTGGTTGTCGATCCAGGCCTGCCAGTAGCGCATCAGCTTGGCGTACGCAGACAGGTCCGCCTGGCTGAACAACTGCTGCATGCCGAGCACGTAGTTGTCGAAATACGTATCGAGCAACACCACACCGAAGGCGTCCTTGGAGCTGAAGTAGTGATAGAACGAACCCTTGGGCACGTCGGCGGCTTGAAGTATTTCGTTCAACCCCACCGCAGAAAATCCCTTGGCGCCCACAATCGCTTGCGCACTTTCAAGAATGGTCTGCCGTGCACTTTTGGTTTCGCTGTTCATGCTTGGCCCCTGCCGATTAGACCAGTCGTCTAGTTCGTTGGAGGAATGTTAGGGCCGTAGGCGCAGGCTCACAATGTCATATGCGCAAGGATTCCGGCCATCGGCCAAAGGCAGTTGCCGTTTACCTGGCACGCGCCGACAATCGCCTCTCCCGCGCCCCTTGGAGAATGCCGATGCACAGCGTTGCGTTGATGGTTTACCCGAATTTCCAGTCCTTGAGCCTCAGCCTGGGCTCGGTGTTCGAGTGCGCCAACCTGCTGCGGGGCGAGCCGGCCTATGAGTTTCACCTGGTGTCGGAAAGCGGCGGCGCAGTCATGACTTCCCAGGGTTTTTCGGTTAACACCGCGCCGATCCGGCCGCAGGGTTACGACACCCTGATCGTCAGCGGCTACCTGGAGTTTCGCCTGCCGGAGGCCAATCTGCTGGAGATGGTCAAGGCCGCCTCCGCGCAATCGCGCCGCGTGGCCTCTCTGTGCATGGGTATTTTCGTGCTGGCCGAAGCCGGGTTGCTCGAAGGCAAGCGCACCACCACCCACTGGATCCACGCGCCGGCGTTTCGCAAGCGCTACCCGCATATCCATCTGGAAGAAGACAAGTTATTCGTGGTCGATGGCCAGGTGTGGACCGGCGCCGGCATGAGCGCCGGGGTCGACCTGGCGCTGGCCATGGTCGAGAACGACCTGGGCAGCGACCTGGCCCGGCGCATTGCGCGCAAGCTGGTGATCGCACAACGGCGCGGCAGTGAACAGTCGCAACTGTCGGCCCTGCTGGAACTGGACCCCAAGCCCGACCGCGTACAACTGGCCCTGGCCTACGCCCGCGAAAACCTCACCCACGACCTGTCGGTGGAAGCCCTGGCCGAGGTCGCCCGTCTCAGCCCGCGCCAGTTCAGCCGGGTATTTCGCGAAGAAACCGGGCAAACGCCGGCCAAGGCCATTGAGGCGCTGCGCGTGGAGGCGGCGCGAGCGATGATGGAAACCAGTCGCCACCCGGTCGAAGTGGTGGCCCGCGAGACCGGCTTTGGAGATCGCGAGCGTATGCGCCAGGCGTTCCTGCGAGCCTTCGGGCAACCGCCGCAGGCGATGCAGCAGGTGTTGTTCAGCCCCGCCCAGGCCCATGGCCGCTCAATGCAGTGAAGCGTGGGTCACCAGGTAGCTGATCAAGTGCGGTTCATCCTCGAGTTCGAGGGTTTGCACCGGGCGCGGCAGGTTATCCAACACCGTGCGCCAGAACGCCTGGGAGACTTCGTCCTGGTCATAAAACCGCACCAGCCAATTGGCCTCGCCGCTGCACAGCACTTGGGTGGCGATGGCGCGGCCGATGCCTTTGCGGCGGTAGCGCTTGAGGATGAACAGGTCGGCCAGCTCCAGGGCATCGATGCCTGGCAGTTCGCTGCCTTCGATCAGCAGGAAGCCGGCCACATAGCCGTCGACCAATAACAGATTGGCGCTCCACTGCGGGTCTTGCCAATAGCGGGCCAGGTGCTCGTCGTGGATGTAGAAACGGCCATCGGCCTCGACATCTTCCTGTTCCCAATCCGAAGACTCATAGGCGTAGTACTGGTAGAGGTTGCGGATCAGCTCGGCGTGTTCAGGGCCGGTCTGGATCAATTCGACAGTGGTTTCAGGCATGGGGCTCTCGGTGGAAAAACGCAGGGCGCCATTGTTCACAAATCGGCTGGCAAGGCCAATACATTGCCCAACCTTTCTATTGGCTGAACCGATTGCAAATAGCCCTGGCCCCTGGCCGAAATCCAGAAACATTTAGAATAAACTTCGCCGGCTATCCCTTTTTTCAAGGACACGTATTTTGACTAACGTCTGCTCCGCCGGCCTGGATGTGGGGTTTGCCTCCCTGGATTACCTGCAGATTTTTATCCTGGGGGTGATCCAGGGCATTACCGAATTGCTGCCGGTGTCGTCTACCGCGCACATGCGCGTGGTGCCTGCACTGCTTGGCTGGCAAGACCCTGGCTCGGCGTTTTCCGCAGCGATGCAGTTGGCGGCGCTGGCGGCGGTGGTGAGTTACTTCTGGCGCGATGTGCAGCAAGTGACCACGGGCAGCATCAGTGCCGTGCGCCGGGGCGACTACAACGACCGCTGGTTCAAGCTGGCGGTGGCGATTGTGCTGGCGACCATCCCGATCTGCATCGCCGGCCTGGCGCTGTCGTCAACCTTGAATACCTGCAACTCGCCGCTGCGCGGGCTGATGGTGATCGGTATTGCCTGTGTGGTGATGGCGATATTACTGGCGGCAGCCGAACTGCGCGCCCGTCACACCCGCGAGGTGAGCGAAATGCGCTTGCGTGATGCGTTGATCGTCGGCATCGCCCAGATCGGCGCGTTGATTCCCGGGGTCTCGCGCTCGGGCTCGACCTTGACCGCCGCGCTGTTCCTGAATTTCAAACGCGAAGAAGCGGCACGCTTTTCATTCCTGCTGGGCCTGCCCGCCATCGCCCTCGCCGGCCTGAAAGAACTGTGGGTGCTGCTGCACGCCGACCTGCCCGCCCACGCCTGGCCGCACTTGCTCTTCGGCCTGGTGGTGGCAAGCATTTCGGCGTTTTTCGCGATCTGGGGCCTGATGAAGTTTCTGGAACGCTTCTCCACCTGGCCGTTCGTGATCTACCGCGCGCTGCTGGGGGTGTTTTTGATTGGGGCGGTCAGCACCGGGCTGCTGAGTTGATCGTCCAGGCACTGCTTCCATAGGTTGCGAACCAGGGTTTTCATGGTGAGCGCCTCAGCCCAGCGATCACTGAGCTCACGGCCATCCGCGCCGGTGATCGCATAGGGCGGCGGGCCGAGTTCGCAGGTGAAGGACAGGCTTTGGGGGGTGTCCGGGCGGGCCAGCCAGTCCTCAATTCCGTAGCGCCACCAGCCGAGAAAGCGCTCGAGCCAGGGTTGATGTTGCGCAAAATCCAGCGCGACCTGCACCTGTTCACTGCTGGCTACGCGCCCATGAAAGCCCCAGCTATGGCGCAGAATCGTGCGTATCTGTTCATCGTCGGCGGCGGCGCCGAGTTCGGGCAATTCGCGCCCGACCACGTAGTGGGACAGGTCTGCCAGCAGTTTCAGGTCAGGCATGTGCGCCAGCAGGTCGAGGGTGAACAGCAAGTCACTGGTCAGGCGATAACGGTGGGTTTCCAGCAGGATCGGGAAAGCCACCTGCTCGGCCAGGCGCTGCCAGCCGTCGATCAACCGGCCCGCCTCGGCCTGGGTACGCGGGCGCACGTCAGCTTGCAGGGTAAGGTGATGACAGCCGTAGCGGCTGATCACCTCCAGTGCCCGCGCCAGGTCATCCACCGATTGCGGAAACAGTTGGCCTTCGATCTGCAAACCCCGTGCGTCGGCGGCCGCGTGCAGACGTGCGACCTCGGCGGCCTTCCAGTAGTGATCGGTGACGCCATCGAAACCGGCGGCGGCGATGCGATCCAGTTGCGCCTCGAGCGGGCCGGGTTCGGTGTGCATCGCCCACAGCGATTGGAATACCAGAAATTCGCGCATGTCAGCCCCGCAGCCAGTGTTTGAGAGAGATCGCCGGATCAGCCAGGCCCACCGACGGCAACGGCACATGGGCGATGATCAGGCGCTCGCACAGCTTGATGTCCTTGGCCACGCTGTTGCCCGGCGCCCAGCCGCAGGCGCCTTGCAGATACCCATCGGCATCGAGGTAGAACAGCAGCAAACCGCCGTGGGGCAAGATGCGGCTGACCACCCTCGGCGTCATCACGCCGACCGTCTGCAAGCCCCAGTCATAGTGGTCGGACCAGAAACCCGGCACGGCGTCAAAGGGCAATGCCCGGCCCAGCAGGTTCAACGCGGCGTGCCGACCTTGGGCCTCGGCATTGCGCCAGGTTTCCTGACGCTGATAGAGGCCGCCAAGCCGGAACTCGCAGATGTCTCCCGCTGCGTAGATATTCGCCGCGCTGGTACGCAAGTGCGCGTCAACGCGAATGCCCTGCCCTACCTCCAGCCCGGCCGCTACGGCCAGTTCGATATTGGGTTGCATGCCGATGCCGACCACCACTAGGTCACAGGGCAGCGTCTGCCCATCCACCAGTTGCACGGCGTCGGCCTGGATGGATGCCACGGCGACGTTCAAGCGCACGTCCACACCCTGCTCGCGGTGCAGATCCAGCAGTGCTGCACTGATGATCGCTGGCAATACCCTGCCCGCCAGGCGCGGCCCGGCTTCGAGCACCGTCACCGCGCAGCCCAGGCCACGCGCGGTCGCCGCCACTTCCAGGCCGATAAACCCACCGCCGACGATCACCAGCCGGGTGCCGGGGCGCAACTGGGCGCGCAGGGCCAGCGCTTCATCGTGGGTGCGCAGGTAAAGCACATTGGCCTGGGCCTCAGGCAGACGCCGCGCACGGCCGCCAGTGGCGAGTAGCACGCCGGCATAGTCCAGCCAGCGGCCATCGGCCAGTTGCAGCCGATGCTGCTGCGGCGCCAGCTGGCTGACCGCATTGCCCGCGATATGCTCGATATCCAGCTCGGTCAGCCGCGCGCTGTCGCACAGGCTACACCCGGCCAGGTCCTGGCTGCCTTGCAACAGGGCCTTGGACAGCGGGGGTCGTTCGTAGGGCACGTGCGGTTCGTCGCCGATCAGGATCAGCCGACCGTCGTAACCCTCCTCGCGCAGGGTCAACGCCGCACGGCCACCGGCATGGCCGGCGCCGACGATAATCAGGGGCGCGCTCATCATCACGCCGTGACAGCGAGCAACACTCGCCCCGCTTCAACCCGTACCGGGTAGGTCTTCAGGTTGACACAGACCGGCGCGCCCAGGGCCTTGCCGGAGCGGTAATCGAAACGCCCGTTGTGCTTGGGGCATTCGATCACATGGTCCATGACCAGGCCGTCGGCCAGGTGGATTTTCTCGTGGGTGCACAGGCCGGCGGTGGCGAAAAACTCATTGTCGGCGGAGCGGAACACCGCATAGGTGTGTGCCCCGTGGTCGAAGCGCAACACGTCTTCTTCGTCGATTTCGCCCACGGCGCAGACGTCGATCCATTGATCGTTCATGATTTTTCTCCAGGTGAATAACGTTCCTGGTGGCGAGCGAGCTTGCTCGCGCTGGGCTGCGAAGCGGCCCCAGGATCGCGATTGAGGGTTATCTGAAAGACCGCGTCAGGTTTATTGGGGCTGCTGCGCAGCCCAGCGCGAGCAAGCTCGCTCGCCACTATGGGTGGGGCGCTGGACGAAATAGGTCGGGTCGCTGCGCTGTTTCCAAAGGGTTGGCAGGATTTCCTGGTAGGCCTCGAACAGATTGGCGTACGGCGGTGGGCAGTCGCGACGGATTTCTTCGTGCAGCTGTTCGAGCGCGTGGTACGGCACCATCGGGTACATGTGGTGCTCGAGGTGGTAGTTCATGTCCATGTAGATAAAGCGCAGCACGCGGTTCATGTAAATGGTGCGGCAGTTGCTGCGGTGGTCGAGCACATCTTCGGCCAGGCCCACGTGCTGGGTGAGGCCGAACAGGTAACCGAGCCAGGCGCCATAGAGACTCGGCAGCCCAACCAGCATCAGCGGCAACCAGCTGTGCAGGTACAAGGCGGTGCCGATGATCAACGCGTAAATGCCCACCCAGATGCGCGCGGCGCGAAACACTTTGGGCCATTCGGATTCGGGGATGAAGTCCTGCTCCTGGGCACTCATACGGCCGATGGCATGGCGGGCCACGCCACTGAAGGTCTTCCAGGCCAGGGGCAGATTGAACAGGCTCAGAAACATCATCCAGAAGCTTGGCGGGCGCGGCTCGACGATCTCCGGGTCGCGGCCGACGACGATGGTGTCGGTGTGGTGCCGGGCATGGCTCCAGCGCCACACATGGGGTTCGAACAGGCACATGAAGCACGCCACCGGGTACAGCGCGTCATTCATCCAGCGGGTCTTGAACGCCGTGCCATGCCCGGTTTCGTGCCAGCGCGGGTTGGAGGCGGTGCCGTAGAGCACGCCATAGGCGAGGAAGAACGGCACACAGGCCCAGGAGCCCCAGAACCAGTAGCCGCCAAAGCCTGTGACGAACAACGCGGTGAACCAGATGGCCGTATCGACCAGGGCCGGGCCGTCACGGCGCTGCATCAGTTCCTTCATGCGTTTGCGCGGTATCGGCGATTGGTACCAACGGGCCGAGACCAGGCCTTTTTCGGCGGCGCGGGCGGCTTCGGGGCCGGTCAGGCTGTAGTCGCGCCGGGCGCAGTGAGCGGTGTGTTCAGGCATTGTTATTGTTCTCCGCAAGCGTGGGGTTTCAGGGGCTTTGCGAGACCAACCATAGAGCGCGGCCAAATCAGCCTCAAGGGCTTGAATCCATTCCCTATCAAGCTATCATCCAGGCCCAGCGGGGCTTGATAGTTTTCTATCAAGACGCTCAAGGGGCTCGCCATGAATACCCATAAACGCCCGACCATCGCCACGGTTGCCGCCCACGCGGGCCTCAGTGTGGCCACCGTCGACCGTGTATTGAACGCTCGCGCACCGGTCAATCCGGACACCGCCGAACAGGTGTTCCAGGCTGCCGAAGCGGTCGGTTATTTCGCCGCGCGACTGATCGGCCAGCGTATTCGCGAACGGCGTCCGACCTACCGTTTCGGCATTCTCCTGCTTGGTACCGCCCAGGCGTTCTATGCCAACCTGGCCCAGTCGATCAGCGCGGCGGCGCAGCAGCACGCCAGCGCCAACCTGAGCTGCCAGTTCGAGTACATCGTTGACCGCACACCCAGCGCCATCGTCGCGCAGATCGAGCAACTGGCCGTGCAGTGCGACGCGCTGGCGGTGGTCAGCTTCGCCCACCCGTTGATCAATGCGTGCCTGGCGCAGATCCGCGCAGCCGGGGTGCCGGTGGTGGCGCTGCTCTCGGACATCCACGAACGCGCGGCCGAACCTTATGTGGGCCAGGATAATCACGTCGTCGGCCGCACCATGGGCTGGCTGTTGGCGCGTACCTGCGGTGCGCGTAAAGGCAGCGTGGGCATCTTGCTGGGGGGCCACCGTTTTCTCGGCCACCAGGCGCGGGTCGAAGGCTTGCACAGCTACCTGGCCGAACACGCACCGGGGCTCAAACCCTTGGAACCCCTGATCAATCTGGACAACTGCGACATCACCGAAGAAGCCACCCTCGACCTGCTCAGCCGCCACGCCGACTTGCGCGGGCTGTGCGTGGTGGGCGGCGGCGGTGACGGCGTGATCAACGCCCTGGCGCAACTGCCCAAGCGCCCGGCGTTGTGCTGCATTTTGCAGGAGTCCACCGAGTTGTCGCGCCAGGCGTTGAGCCGAGGATTGATCGATGTGGTGATGGATTCGCAGCCGCAGCAGACGGCGGTGGCGCTGGTAGACTTGCTGGTGGCGCTGCAGAGCGACGAGGCGTTCGATCCGGCGCGGCATCGGGTGCATATTGCGCCGCACATTGTCACCTCGGAAAACATGGGCACCTGAAGAGGGGGCTTGCCCTGATGCCAGTCAGTCAGAGCTTTTTGTAGGAGCGAGGCGGGCGGCTAGCCCTTGCTCGCGAAAAATTCAGGCCCCCCGCGTTTATCCAGAATAAACGCGTTGCCTGGGCGTTTTTCGCGAGCAAGCTCGCTCCTACAGAGGGCGGCGTGCGCTTCATCGCCCTCCCGCATCGGTAACCGTTCACCGGCCGCGAAAATCCCCGGCATTCAACCCGAACCGATTCATCTTGTTGTACAGCCCGCCCCGGGACACGTTCAACTGCCGGGCAGCCAGGCGGATATTGCCGCCAGTGTCCGTCAGCGCAGTGACGATAGCGTGCATTTCATGGCTGCTCAGGTCTAGCGTAGGTGGCGCGGCATATGGGCTGGCCGGGGCGCGCGGCCTGGCCTCCAAGGGTAAATCGCCAGGCTCGATCCACTCGCCCATCGCCAGGTTGGTCGCCCGCTCAATCGCGTTTTCCAGCTCGCGCACGTTGCCCGGCCAGCCATGGGCCGACAGCAACGCCAGCGCATCCGGCGAGAATCCTTGCAGCGATTTGCGCAACGAACGCGCGCAACGCTGCAGGAAATGCCGCGCCAGTAAGGGAATATCGTCACGGCGCATACGCAGGGGCGGCACGGTGATATTCAGCACGTTGAGGCGGTAGTAAAGGTCTTCGCGGAACGCCCCCTCGGCCACCGCCTGGCTGAGATTGCGGTGGGTCGCCGCAATGATGCGCACATCCACTGGCCGTGAGGTCTTCGCGCCCACGCGGGTCACCTCGCCTTCCTGCAACACGCGCAACAGGCTGACTTGGGCGTCGAAGGCCATGTCGCCGATCTCATCGAGGAAAATAGTCCCGCCATCGGCCAGTTCAAACTTGCCCGCCGAACCGCCGCGTGCCGAGCCGGTGAAGGCGCCTTCGGTATGGCCGAACAATTCACTTTGCACCAGGTCCCGTGGGATCGCGCCGCAGTTGACTGCGACGAAGGGGCCAGTGCAACGCTCGCTGGCGTTATGAATGGCCTGGGCAAATAACTCTTTGCCGGTGCCGCTTTCGCCGAGGATCAAGGTGGTGGAATCACTGCGACTGGCGATGCGTCCCAGGTGCAGCGCGTCCTGGATCGCGCGCGAGGTGCCCTGGATGGTTTCAAAGGTGTAGCGGGCCTGGGTGCCGACAATGCGCCGGGTGATTTCGCGGATGCGGCGGTTTTCACGCACCGACACGATCACCCCACCCTGCTCCAGCGGGCACACCGAGACCAGGCAGGCGAGCTGGCTGCGGTCGTGCAAGTGAAAGGTGCAGTCCAGATCGCGCAGGTTTTCGCCGCCGCGCAGCAGCATGGCGTCGCTCAGCTCGCTGCGAGCGAGCCGATTGAAGGGGCTGCCGAGCAGCTCCAGGCCCACGTTGAACAGTTGCCGCGCGTAGCGATTGATCGCCTTGATGCACCCGCGTTCATCCAGCACCACCAAGCCTTCGTTAAGCACTTCAAGCACGGTTTGCTGCTCTTGCAGCAACGCTTGCAGCGCCATCTGCCGCGACACGGCCTCGGCGGCCGCCTGGACGGTGCCCAGGGTATGGAAGTGAAACCAGCCGGGCTCGGCCGTCAGCGTCAGCATGGCCAGGGTCTGGCCCTGGGCATTCTTTATCGGCGCGGCGGCGCAGTGCATGCGGCGTTGACGCAGGCCGACGGCGAAGTTTTCTTCGGCCAGCACATACACCAGATGATCTTCGGCCAGCGCCAGGCCGGTGCAGTTGGTGCCCTGCACCGATTCGAGCAGGCGACTGCCCACGGGGGTGATGTCCAACCCACAGAAATACAAAGTGGTGCCGTCAGCGTCGGTAAGGTTGATATGACCGCGCGGGTTGTACGCCAGTAATCCGTGCATGACTTGCGCGGCGGCGACGATCAGCACGCGGTGGCTGGCCAGGGTGGCCGCCAGTGTGTCGGCGGCGACGAAACGGTAAGCGTTGTCTGCCGGATCGATGCCGGCCTCGACGCTGCGCCGCCAGGAATCCCAGATCGTCTGACGCACCTCGGGCGGGCGCTGCAGCTGGCCGCTCAGGCAGGCCTGCCACGCCTGCTCCAAGGCTGCAACCGGGCCGTCATTCAGCGCCGCGGGGCCCAGCGCCGTCAGGTAATCGAGGTCTTGCGCACTGATCGCCATGCTCATAAGCGGTGTCCATGTTCATGTTTTCAACATGTCAGCATAGACATGTCATTTAAATGAACACTATTTTTTTGGTGTTTATTTATAACCGTTAAATATCAGTCACTTGGATTTTGGCACAGCCCTTGCTCTTACCCCTTTACCCGCCAGGACCGTCCTGAGGCCAACAATAAAAAGGGGTCATACATGAATACAAAAAACATCCGCCTGGGCTTGATCGGCGCCGGCCGCATGGGCAGCTTCCACGGCCTGACCGCCGCCCGGCACATTCCCGGCGCTTGCCTCGCCGCCATCGCCGACCCTACGCCAGGGCAAGCCGCACGTCTGGCGGCAGAGCTGGGTGTAGCCAAGGTTTACACCGACCCGCAGCAACTGCTCGACGACCCGGATATCGACGGCGTACTCATCGCCGCCCCCGCTCGCAGCCATGCCGAACTGGTGATCAGCGCCGCCCGTGCCGGCAAGGGCATCTTTTGCGAGAAACCCATGGCGATCACCCTCGATGAAGCCGACCGCGCCATCGCCGCTGCGGCCGATGCCCGAGTGCCACTGCAAGTCGGCTTCAACCGGCGCTTCGCCAACAGCTTTCGCGCCGCCCACCTCGACGTCGCCGCAGGCCGAATCGGCACTCCGCAGTTGCTGCGCTCCCTGACCCGCGACCCGGCGCTGAACAACCCTGGCGCCTCACCGCAATGGGTGATTTTCCTGGAAACCCTGATCCACGACTTCGACACCCTGCGCTACCTCAACCCCGGCGCCGAAGCGGTGCAAGTGCAGGTGATGGCCGACGCCCTGATCGCCCCGGACTACAAAAGCCAGGGTTTGCTCGACACCGCCGTGGTCACGATCCGTTTCGATAACGGCGCGATTGCCACTGCCGAAGCCAGCTTCCAGGCGGTGTATGGCTATGACGTGCGCGGTGAAGTGTTCGGCAGCGCCGGCATGCTGACCATGGGCGGCGTGCAGGCCTGCGACCTGGTGCGCTACCAGGCCCAAGGCATCCAGGCCGACACCCAGCGCCTGGACACCGACCTGTTGCGCGATGCCTACATTGCCGAGCTCAACCACTTCGTCGACTGCCTGCAAAGCGGCGCCAAGCCCCTGGCCAGCGGGGAAGATGCCCGCGCCGCCCTGGCGATTGCCCGCGCGTGTATCCAATCCTATGAGCAAGGCACGGCGGTGAGCCTATGAGCCCGTTCACGCTGGCGGTGAGTGCCGAGATGGTGTTCCTTGACCTGCCCTTCGTCGAGCGGGTCAAACGGATTCATGCCCTGGGTTTCAGCGCCGAAATCTGGAACTGGACCGATAAGGACATCAACGCCCTGGCTGCGACGGGCGCGGACTTCACCTCCATGACCGGCTACATCAGCGGCACGCTCACCGACCCCGACGGTATCCGCCACTTGCTCGACAGCGCCCGCGAATCCTTAAGCGTTGCCGAGCGCCTCAAGTGCCCCAGCCTCAATTTGCACGGCACCGGCCTGGGTGACGGCGGCCTGCCGGTGCAACCCGTCAGCCGGACCACCGGGCGCATGTGGCTGAGCGCCTGCAAGACGCTGGAGAAAATCGCTCGCCTGGGGCAAGACGCCGGCCGCGTGTTCCTGCTGGAAAACCTCAACACCGAGGTCGACCACCCCGGCACGCCATTCGCCCGCGCCGACGACACCCTGGCGCTGATCGAGGCCGTGGGCAGCCCGCATTTGAAAATGAACCTGGACCTTTACCACGCGCAGATCGGCGAAGGAAACCTGATCGAATTGATCCAGCGCGCGGGCAGCGCCATCGGCGAAATCCAGGTGGCGGACGTGCCCGGGCGCCAGGAGCCTGGCACCGGCGAAATCCACTACCCGGCGATTGCCAGGGCGCTGCAGGCCATCGGCTACAGCGGCGTGGTCGGCCTGGAAGCCTGGGCCAGCGGCGACAGCGAAGCCGCCCTGGAGCGTTTTCGCCAAGCCTTCACCCTATAACAACAAGAGGAACACCTCATGCATCGCTATTCATTGATCGTTGCCACCCTGTTGCTGCTGTTCAGCCAATGGACCTTCGCCGCGTATCGCATCGGCGTGAGCATCGCGCGGGTCGACGATAACTTCATGACCTATGTGCGCACCGGCCTTGAAACGGCCGCCAAACAACAGGACGTGCAGATCCAGTTCGAGGACGCCCAGGGCGACGTGGTGCGTCAGCTCAACCAGGTCGAAGGGTTCCTCAACCAGAACGTCGACGCGGTCATCGTGCTGCCGGTGGACACTGCCGCCACCGCCAACATGACCCGCGCCGCCGTGGCCGCCAATAAGCCATTGGTGTACGTCAACCGCCATCCGGACCAACGCACGCTGCCCAAGGGGGTCGTGACCGTGGCGTCCAACGACATCGAAGCCGGGCAACTGCAAATGCGCTACCTCGCGGAAAAACTCGGCGGCAAGGGCAACGTGGCGATCATCATGGGCGACCTGGCGCAAAACGCTACCCATGATCGCACTGAGGGCGCCAAGCAGGTGCTCAAGGACTTTCCCGGGATCAAGATCGTCGAGCAGCAAAGTGCCGAATGGCAACGCAGCAAGGCCATGGACCTGACCAGCAACTGGCTGCTGGCGGGCACGCAGTTCGATGCGATTGTGGCCAACAACGATGAAATGGCGATTGGCGCGGCCATGGCGTTGCAGCAGGCCGGCAAGGCCAAGGGCAACGTGGCGATTGTCGGCATCGATGGCCTGCCCGATGGCTTGGCGGCGATCAGGCGCGGCGTGCTCACCGCCTCAGTGTTCCAGGACCCCAAAGCCCAGGCGACTCAAGCGGTACAAGCGGCGGTGCGGATGATCAAGGGCGAGCCAATCGAGTCAGAGGTGTGGGTGCCCTTCGAACTCATAAAACCCGAACAGGTAGCGGTGTTCGAACAGCGCTACAAATAATTGAAGCCAAGAAGATCCAAATGTGGGAGGGAGCAAGCCCCCTCCCACACTTTCAGTCCAAGTCGCTCGCACTATGGCGCTCGGCCAACTGATCATCGCCGGACACCCGATTCACCCGCCGCCCGCGCTGCACCGCCGGCCGTGCATCGATCGCATCCGCCCAGCGCATGACGTGCTTGTATTCATGCACCGAGAGAAACTCCGCCGCCCCATACAACCGCCCTTTGACCAACCCGCCGTACCAGGGCCAGATGGCGATGTCGGCGATGGTGTAGGCGTCCCCGGCAATGTATTCGCTCACCGCCAGGCGCTTGTCCAGCACATCCAGCTGGCGCTTGGCCTCCATGGCGAAACGATTGATCGGGTATTCCATCTTGCTCGGCGCATACGCGTAGAAATGCCCGAAGCCGCCGCCCAGATACGGTGCGCTGCCCATCTGCCAGAACAGCCACGACAGGCATTCGGCACGGGCGGCAGGTTCGGTGGGCAAAAACGCGCCGAACTTCTCGGCCAGGTACTGCAGGATCGCGCCCGACTCGAACACGCGAATCGGCGCAGCGCCGCTGTGATCCATTAACGCCGGGATCTTCGAGTTCGGGTTCACCGCCACGAAACCGCTGCCGAACTGGTCGCCGTCACCGATCTTGATCAGCCAGGCGTCGTATTCGGCACCGGTGTGCCCGAGCGCCAGCAGCTCTTCGAGCAGGATCGTGACCTTCTGCCCATTGGGCGTGGCCAGGGAATACAGCTGCAACGGGTGCTTGCCGACCGGCAGCGCTTTTTCATGGGTGGCGCCGGCGATGGGCCGGTTGATGCTGGCGAAGGTGCCGCCGCTTTCGGTGTCCCAGGTCCAGACCTTGGGGGGTACGTAGTCAGCCATGCTCGGTGCTCCTAGGGGCGCTTGCGATCAACAAAGGGTTTTAGACTAAACCAAAGATGCGTGGCGCGTCACACTGGCGTCCCCGTCTTGCCCAGGCACCTGCACACGCAGGGCGATGAGCAAGGCCGCGAGCAACATCAACACACCCGCACCGATAAACACCCCACCAATGCCACTGAAGCTGAACATCAGCCCGCCACCGGCAGCGCCCGCCGCGATGGCCGACTGCACCGACGCGACGACCATGCCTCCGGCACTTTCCGCCTGGTCCGGCACCGCACGCGCGACCCAGTTCGACCACGCCACGGGCACGCCGCCAAATGCCATGCCCCATAGCGCCAGCAGCATCGCCTGGCCCGGCAGTGACGCCGGCAACCAGACCAGGGCCAGTGCCGCAATTCCCACCAACACCGGCATTAACACCAGTGTTGTGCGTGGGCGGCGCACCAGCAGCCACCCGGCGAGCAGCGTGCCGGCGAAATTCGCCACGCCAAAACCCAGCAGCATCAACGCCAGCCCCTCGGTGTCGACCCCGGTGGTGCTTTCCAGGAACGGCCGGATGTAGGTGAACAGTGCGAAATGTGCGGTGTGCACCAGTACGCAGCCAAACATGCCGATGGCGATGCCGGGGCGCAGCAGTACGTCCAGCACGGTGCGCAGGCGCGCGGTGCCATGGGGTGCCATGCGCGGCAGCGTGAAGGCCTGGAACGCCAGGGTCAGCAGGCCGACGGCGGCCGCCGCAATAAACGCACTGCGCCAGCCGTACAGGCCCCCCATATAGCTGCCCAGCGGCACGGCGACCACGGTGCCTAGGGCGATTCCGCTGAAAATGATCGACAGCGCACGGGGCAAGGACGCCGCCGGCACCAGGCGCATCGCCACTGCAGCCGCCATGCTCCAGAAACCGCCGAGGGCGATGCCCAGCAGGATGCGCATCAACAACAGCACCGTCAGGCTGGAGGACAATGCCACCAGCAGGTTGGAGGCGATCATCAGCGTGGAAAACCCCAGCAGCACGACGCGCCGGTCGATACCACGGGTCAGCCCCGGCACCAGCAGACCGGCAAACAGCGCCACCACCGCCGTCACTGTGACGGCTTGCCCGGCCAGCGCCTCTGTAACGCCCAGGTCCAGGGCCATCGGTGTCAACAGGCTGGCCGGCAAGTACTCCGCCGTGAGCAAGCCGAATACCCCCATCGCCAGGGAAAATACCGCCAGCCAGGCCGGCTCTGTCACAACGCCCGCAGGCGCATGGGCTGCACAATCAGTCATCGCAGGTCTTCCTCAAGTCATTAGCGAGGCGCTCAGTCTAGGTAGGCCGGCCAGGATGATCTATGATACAAAGCCTTGAGTTTTTAACCGAAACCCCGAGTATGACTTCAGTGGACGCATTCACCGCTTCTTCAGAGCTGATCAACGAGTTGCTGCGCGGCATGCGCCTGCGCGGTGTGCAGTACCGGCGCATCCAGGCCGGGCCCACCTTCGGCATGGGCTTTGGCGCCCGGCCGGGCCACGCCTATTTCCACTTTATCGCGGCCGGCCGCGCCACGCTGCGCACTGAGGACGGCAGCCTTTTCGCACTGTCGGCCGGCAATGCGGTGTTCATCTCCCACGGCGGCGCGCACGCGCTGTTATCCGCAGCGGATGCCGTCGTGCAGGACATCGACCATTTCGACAGCGCACCGTTGGGAGATACCGTATGCGCCGTGGATGCATCACCCGATACCGTCCCCAGCCTGGTGTTGTTCAGTGCGTGCATGGAGTTTGAGCTCGGCAGCCTCCAGGGGCTCGGCAACCTGATGCCGGCCCTGATGCTGATCGATGCCGGCGGCCAGCGTTACCCGGGACTGATGCCGATCCTGGCGGTAATGGAACGCGAAATGTCCACGGCGCGCGTAGGCTTTGCCGGTATTCTTGCGCGCCTCGCCGATGTCGTGGCGGCGATGATCGTACGCGGCTGGGTCGAGTGCGCCTGTGGCAACGCCTCGGGCCTGGTGGCCGCGTTGCGCGACCCGCGCCTGGCCAGCGCCCTGCTCGCCTTGCACCAGCAGCCGGGCCACGACTGGAGCGTGGCGGAGCTGGCCGCCCAGTGTCATACCTCGCGCTCGGTGTTCGCTGACCGCTTCCAGGCCGTCCTCGGCATACCGCCACTGCGCTATGCCACGGAACTGCGCATGCGCCTGGCCAGCCAATGGCTGACCCTGGAACGCATGCCCATCGAAACGGTGGCGCAACGCCTGGGCTACACCTCCCAGGCGGCATTCAGCCGTGCCTTCAAACGCATCACCGGGCAGCCGCCGGGGGCTGCCAGGCGTTCGGCATGAAGCCTCGCGCGGCACGCGGCCTTCAAAGCCTGACCCGATCGAATAAACACCACTGTTCAAATGTGGGAGGGGGCTTGCTCCCGATGAGGGCATGTCAGTCAATGCATCCTTGACTGACCCACCGCTATCGGGAGCAAGCCCCCTCCCACAGTTGAACAGTGGCGCCTGGCCTAGACCCAACCGCCATCCACGATAAAGTTCTGCGCCGAACACATCGCCGAGGCATCGGAAGCCAAAAACAGCGCCATATTGGCGATATGCTCGGGCATCACGCTGCCCGGCAGGCACTGGCTGCGGGCGATCAGCTCACGGGCCGCATCGTCCACCCACATGGCCAGTTGTTTTTCCGTCATCACCCAGCCTGGCACCAGGGTATTGACGCGGATGTGGTGGGGGCCTAACTCCCGCGCCAGGCCACGGGTCATGCCGTGGGCGGCGGCCTTGCTGGCGGCGTACACCGGGTAGCCGGCGGAGGCCATCATCCAGCCGACCGAGCCCAGGTTGATGATCGAGCCGCCACCGGCCTGTTTCATCATTGGTACCACGGCCTTGGCGGCAAAGAAGGCGTGCTTGAGGTTGACCGCAATCAGCCGGTCGAACATTTCCGAGTCGATTTCTTCCAGGGTATGGCGTACGTCGTTCGCCGCGTTGTTGACCAGCACCGTGATCGGGCCGAGGGAATGTTCGAAGCGCCCGATCGCCGCGCGATAGCCGATCTCGTCGGTGATATCGCAGCATTCGAACTCAACGCTATGCCCGTTGGAGTTCAACAGCGCAGCCAGGCGTTCGCCCTGGCTTTGGGCGCGGTCCACGAACGCCACCTTGGCGCCCTGGGCGGCGAACGCCCGCACCATGAACTCGCCAATCCCGGAAGCCCCGCCGGAGATCAATACGGTCTTGCCCTTGAGGTCGGGATACAGGGCCTGCTGAGTACTCATAACGTGATGCCTCGATCAATTAGTCTTATTTTATTTTACGAAATCGGCGTTAAAGGCTATAAATTCGCTGTCTCAATCATGAAATATCGCACATTAGTAGAACTATTCAATCCAAAAACAACAAAAGGAAGTTCGACCATGAAGCACCCTCGATACCTGCTGTCCGGCCTGGCGATGTCCATGTTGATCGCCAGCGGCGGCGCCCAGGCCGCAGGCCTGACCAGCGAACACAAACCCTTCGGCAAAACCAACGACGGCACCGCCGTCGAACAATACGTGTTGCGCAATAGCCATGGCATGCAAGCCACGGTGATTACCTACGGCGGTGTGCTGCAATCGCTGAAGGTGCCGGACAAACACGGCAAGGTCGACGACGTGGTGCTGGGCTTTGACGACGTACAAGGCTATCAAGGCGGTACCGCATTTTTCGGCGCGACCATCGGCCGCTTCGGCAATCGCCTGGCCGGCGGTGCGTTCGAACTCGACGGCAAACGCTACCAGGTGCCGCTCAACGACGGCCCCAACTCGCTGCATGGCGGCGCCCAGGGCTTCGACAAGCAGGTGTGGCAAGCCAAGCCGGTCAAGGACAAGGATTCGGTCGGGGTCACCCTCACCTACCTGTCCAAGGACGGTGAAATGGGTTTCCCCGGCAACCTGAAAACCGAAGTCACTTATCGCCTCAACGACAAGAACGAACTGCACATCGACTACAAGGCCACCACTGACAAACCGACCGTGCTCAACCTCACCAACCACAGCTACTTCAACCTGGCTGGCGCGGGTAATGGCGATATTCTCAAGCAGGTCGCCACCTTGCACGCCAGCCATTACACACCGGTGAACGCCACCCTGATTCCCACCGGCGAACTGGCGCCGGTCAAGGGCACGCCGATGGATTTCCTCAAGCCTACCGCCATCGGCCAGCACATCAAGGAGGATCATCCGCAGCTCAAGTTCGCCGAACCGAAACAGGGTGGGTTCGACTTCAACTGGGCACTGGACACCAAAGGCGACGTGAAGCAACTGGCGGCCGAGGTGCATGATCCTGAGTCGGGGCGGCGTTTGCAGCTCTATACCAGCGAACCGGGCGTGCAGTTCTACACCAGTAACTTCCTGGATGGTTCGGTGAAGGGCAAGGCTGGCAAGACCTACCAGCACTGGAGTGGGTTTACCTTGGAGACCCAGCACTTTCCGGATGCGCCTAACCAGCCCAAGTTTGCCTCGACCCGCTTGAACCCTGGGCAGACCTACACCCAGAACACCATCTTCAAGTTCACCGCCAACTAAAACCCTACATTGATCGTTCCCACGCTCCGCGTGGGAATGCCACCTGGGACGCTCCGCGTCCCGATTCAGAAGTGGACGCAGAGCGTCCCGGGGTGCATTCCCACGCAGAGCGTGGGAACGATCAAGTTCAGCGTTGTTTCATGCGGTCGATGACGACGGCCAACAGCAGGATCGAGCCGCGAATCACGTACTGGTAGAAGGTATCGATGTTCTTCAGGTTCATCGCATTTTCGATAATCGCCAGGATCAATACCCCCGCGATCACATGGCGGATCATGCCGATACCGCCACTCAACGACACACCGCCCAGCACACAGGCGGAAATCACCGTCAGCTCGAAGCCCTGGCCGATCATCGGTTGGCCGGAGGTCATGCGCGAGGCCAGGATCACCCCGGCCAACGCGCCGATCAAGCCGTGCACGGCGAAGATCAGGATCTTGGTGCGATCCACATTGACCCCCGCCAGCAACGCCGCTTCCGGGTTGCCGCCGATGGCCATGGTGTTGCGCCCGTAGGTGGTGTAGTTGAGCAACCAGCCAAAGAACAGGAAGCACACGATGGTGATCAGGATCGGCACCGGCACGCCCAACAGCTGGCCGTTGCCGAACACGAAGAACTGATCCTGGGACACGCCCACCGCTTTGCCGTCGGCGAAGATATAGGCCAGGCCGCGCACGATCTGCATGGTTGCCAGGGTGGTGATCAGCGCGTTGACCCGCAGCTTGGCGATCACGATACCGTTGATCAACCCCACCATCAGGCCCATCAGCAGCGCCGCGCCGATGCCGAGCATCACGCTGTCGGTGTCGCGCATCACAATCGCCGCCACCACGCCGGCGCAGGCAATCACCGAACCCACCGACAAGTCGAAATGCCCGGAGGCCAGGCAGAACAGCATGGTGCACGCCGCAATCCCCACCGTGGAAATCGCCAGGCCCAGCCCGCGCATGTTCAGCGGCGAGAGGAAGTTATCGATCAGCAAGGCACACAGGACAAAGATGCCCACCGCCGCCAGCAGCATGGCCCAGTTGTCGAGCAAGGCGCGCAGGTCGAGGGGTTTGCGTGCCGAGGGCAGCGCGTTGTTTTGAGTGGTCATGGTCGTCTCTCAGTTCGCCAGGCCGCGCGGCAAGGCCAGCTGCAGCAGGTTGGATTCAGTCGCGTGTGCGCGCAGTTGTTCACCGCGCAAGGCGCCTTCGCACAGCACCAGGATGCGGTCGGAAATGCCCATCACTTCCATCAGGTCGCTGGACACCACGATCACCGCGATGCCCTGCGCCGCGAGGTTATGGATGATCTGGTAGATCTCGGCCTTGGCGCCGATATCGATGCCACGGGTCGGTTCGTCCAGCAGCAGCACCTTCATCGGCATCGACAGCCAGCGGCCGAGGATGGCTTTCTGTTGGTTGCCACCGGACAGGTACATGATCTTCTGCGCCGCGTTCGGGGTCTTGACCTTCATCGCCTTGATCTGATGCTCGGCGTTGCCTTTCTCCCAGCCATCGCGCAACAGCCAGCCGAACGCGGAATGCGCGCCACGGGCACTGATGTTGATGTTTTCGGCGACGCTGGACAGCGGAATGATGCCTTCCTTCTTGCGGTCCTCGGGGCACAGCAGCACGCCGGCCGCGATGGCATCGCGAGGTGAGCGCAATTGCAGCGGTTCACCGCACAACTCCAGGCTGCCGGCACTGGCACGCTCCAGGCCGCTGAGCAGTCGGAACAGTTCCGTGCGCCCTGCCCCTACCAACCCGAACAGGCCGAGGATTTCGCCTTTGCGCACCTCAAAACTGATCGGTTCGCGCAAGCCGGGACCGAGCAGACCGTTGACCTTCAGGGCAACTTCGCCGTGCTCTCGCGGGCGATAGTCGTAGATGTCCTGGATATCGCGGCCGACCATGCAGGTCACCAACTGGTCGTGGTTCAGCGCGCTCATGTCATCGAAGGTGCGCACGAAGCGGCCGTCCTTGAACACCGTCACCGCGTTGCAGATACGGAACACCTCCTCCATGCGGTGGGACACGTACAACACCACTTTACCCTCATCGCGCAGGCGCGTGATGATCGCCATCAAGCGATCGATCTCCCGCGCCGAGAGGCTGCTGGTCGGCTCATCGAAGGCGATCACATGGGCGCCACGGGACAGCGCCTTGGCGATTTCCACCAGTTGGCGCTGGCCCAGAGACAAGCGCCCGAGCTTTTCCTGGGGGTCGATTTCATCCGCCAGGCCCTTTAGGCATGCCAGCGCCTGCTGGCGCAGCACGCTGCGATTGACCACGCCAAAACGCGACGGCAAATGCCCGAGGAACAGGTTCTCGGCAACCGTCATCTCCGGCACCAGGTGCAATTCCTGGTGGATCACCGCGACGCCGCTGGCAATGCTGTCGGCGGCGCATTTGAAGGCCATGACTTGCTCGCCGATCTGCACCGTGCCGGTGCTGGGAATATAGGCGCCGCCGAGGATCTTCAGCAGCGTCGATTTACCCGCACCGTTCTCGCCCATCAGGGCGTGCACTTGCCCTGGGTGGGCGGTGAAGCTGATGCCGTCGAGCGCCTTGACCCCAGGGAAAGTTTTGCCGATACCGTCAAAACGCAGGGCCGCAGCGGTCATTTCCACAGCCCGATCTTGGTCAGTTCCGCCTGGAAGTTCTCGCGAGTGATCAGGGTCACTTCGTCCATGGCGGTGTACTTCGGCGGTTCAGTGCCTTTGGTGACCCACTCGTACATCATCAGCGCGGTGTTGTAGCCCTCGATATGCGGGCTGGGCAGCATCGAGCCGAAGAAGCCGCTGTTGGCTTTCTTCAATTCACCGATGGCGTCGGTGCCATTGATGCCGATGCCGATCACATTAGCCGCCGCGAAGCCGGCGCTTTCGGTAGCACGTACGCCGCCCAGCACGGTGTTGTCGTTCATGCCGCCGATGATCAGGTTTTTTGCGCCGCCAGGCAGCTTGACCAGCGCCGAGTTGGTGGCGTCCATGCTGCCTGGGACGTCGAGGGTTTTCAGCGCGGCGGTCAGGATATGGTCCTTGGGAATGCCGGCTTCTTCCAGGGATTTGATCGAGCCGTCGGTGCGTTTCTTGCCGGTGTCGAGTTCGTTGAAAGTGTTGATCACCGCATAGGTGTCCTTCCAGTCCCAACCACGTTTTTTCGCTTCGGCGGCCATGGCGGCGCCCTGCTTCTGGCCCACTTCGAAGGCGGCCATGCCCAGGTACGGCACGTCCTCCATGAAGTTGCCCTTGGCATCGACGAAACGGTCATCCACCGCGATCACTTTCAGGCCGTTGGCCTTGGCCTTGGCGACAATCGCCGGGCCCAGGGACACATCCGGCGGGCAGATCACAAAGCCCTTGGCGCCGTTGGCGGCCAGGCTGTCGATGGCCGAAAGGGTTTTCTCACCGTCGGGCACGGCGATCTTGATCACAGTGAAACCGTGCTCCTTGCCGGCTTTTTCGGCGAAGGCCCATTCGGTCTGGAACCAAGGCTCTTCGGCCTGCTTGACCAGAAAGCCGATCTTCACTTCTTCAGCAGCCAGCAGCAGGCCGCTCAAGCTCATGGCCGAGACCGCCACAGCGGCGCAGCACAGGGAACGCAAACCACGACGACGATTCATACGGGTGACTCCTTGTTGTTGTTTTTGAATATTCGTTTTTCGGTTTATCCGGCGAAGCGGTGACAGGGCTTGCCTGGCACCTCCACTTGCAGGCTCAGTACCGCACCGTCCAATGGGTGATCCAAGGGGCTGGCGGCGCTGGTGATATACAGGGTGGTCAGATCAGGCCCACCAAACACGCAACTGGTGGGGCGGCTGACGGGCAGTTCGACGATGCGGTCCACCTGCCCTTCAGGCGTCAGGCGCAGCAGGCAACTGCCGTCCCAGCGCGCATTCCAGATGTAGCCCTCACTGTCCATGGCCGAGCCGTCCGGCCCGCCGCGTTCGTGGGCAGCGAACCAGGTCCGGGCGGCGTCGAGCTGGCCGTCAGGCTGAATGGCATGCCGGTACAGCGTGCCATCCAGGCTGTCGCCGAAATGCACATGGCCGCCGTCGTCGCTCCATAACAGCGTGTTGGGAATGCCCAGCCCGCTCAGCAGCGGCGTGACCGTCGCATCGGCGTCGATACGAAACAGCCCGCCGGAGCGTCGCGTGATGGGCAGGTCTTCGCCGTGGGCGCCGATGTTGTTCTGCATGGTGCCCAGCCACAGTCGGCCCTGGGCATCGCAACGGGCTTCGTTGCCGCGGTTACCCGGTTGCGGGTCGGCCACGCACAGCAAAGTCAGGGCTTCGGTGTTCAAGTCCAGCCGGTACACACCGCTGCTCAGGGTCACCAGCGCATCCCCGCTTTCGCAGGGGATGAACGCCGAGACGTGCTCGGGTAATTGCCAGACTCGCAACTGCCCGTCCATCAGGCGCAGGGCCTGGCGGGCGGCGATATCCACCCAATACAGGGCCTGGGACGGAGCATCCCAGAACGGCCCTTCGCCCAACCGGGCACGGTGCGGGGTGACTGCGCTCAACGACATGAAGCCTCCGGATGACTTACAGGGATTCTCGAGACGGCGCGCCATCCACCAGCCGCTGGATACGCAACGGGTTAGCGTTTTTCAGCGCGTCGGGCAGCAGGCTATCAGGGTAGTTCTGGAAGCACACCGGGCGCAGGAACCGATCGATGGCCAAGGTGCCGACCGAAGTGCCACGGGCATCGGAGGTGGCCGGGTACGGCCCGCCGTGCACCATCGAATCGCAGACTTCCACACCGGTGGGGTAACCGTTGAGCAGGATGCGCCCGACTTTCTGCTCCAGCAGCGGCGTCAGCTCGGCGAACTGTTGCAGGTCAGCCGGTTCGCCAATGATGGTGGCGGTCAACTGCCCGTGCAGGCCCTGCAAGGCGGCGCTGAGCTGGGCCTGGTCGGCGACTTCGACGAACACCGTGGTCGGGCCGAACACTTCTTCCTGCAGCACTTCATCGCCGTCGATCAACAGGCGCACATCGGCCTTGAACAACTGCGGCTGGGCCTGGTTGCCCGATTGTGCGTTGCCCGCCAGGTGCTCGACACCGGGGTGAGACAGGAGCTTTTCCAGGCCCGTGCCGTAGCTGCCCAAGGTGCCCGCGTTAAGCATGGTTTGCGCTGGTTGCTCGCCGATCAGCTTCGCGACCTGTTGCGTGAACGCGCTGAACGCTGGGGACGCGATGCCGATCACCAGGCCAGGGTTGGTGCAGAACTGGCCGCAGCCTTGCACCACCGAGGCGGTCAGGTCGCGGGCGACGCTGTCGGCGCGGGCCTGCAGCGCCTGCGGCAGCACGATGACCGGGTTGATGCTCGACATCTCGGCAAACACCGGGATCGGCTGCGGGCGCGCCGCCGTCATATCGCACAGGGCACGGCCGCCCTTGAGCGAGCCGGTAAAGCCGACGGCCTGGATCGCCGGGTGCTTGACCAGCGCTTCGCCAACGCCGCCGCCGAAGATCATGTTGAACACGCCCGCCGGCATTTCGGTGGCTTGGGCCGCGCGGATGATCGCATCGGCCACCTGCTCCGCCGTCGCCATATGCCCGCTGTGGGCCTTGAATACCACCGGGCAACCGGCTGCCAGCGCAGCGGCGGTATCACCGCCGGCGGTGGAAAATGCCAGGGGGAAGTTACTGGCGCCGAACACCGCGACCGGGCCCAGGCCGATGCGGTATTGGCGCAGGTCCGGGCGCGGCAATGGCTGGCGATCCGGCAGCGCTTTGTCGATACGCGCGCCGTAGAAATCACCGCGACGCAACACGGTGGCGAACAGGCGCATCTGGCCGCTGGTACGCCCACGTTCGCCTTTGATGCGCGCCGCCGGCAAGGCGGTTTCGCGGCAGACCAGTGCGACGAAATCATCGCCCAATGCGTCCAGCTCGTCGGCAATCGCATCAAGAAATTGCGCACGGCGCGACGCGCTCAAGGCGCGGTAAGCCGGGTACGCGGCGGCGGCCGCTTTGGCGGCGGCATCGACCTCCTGCGGGGTGGCCTGGTAGAACGCCTGGGGCAAGGCTTCGCCGGTGGTGGCGTCGACGCTCTGCAACTGGGTGCTGCCGTTGGCACTGCGCTGGCCGCCGATGTAGTTGTGACCGAGGAACTGAGGCATGGGGCTCTCCTTTAAAGGGTAATGACGTTGCCGGGTGCGAATACCGCGTCGTCGCTGCCGACACGGTTGACCAGCGGCGCGCCGAATTCAGCCTGGGTAATCTCGAACACATCGCCGGCCTGGGTACGTATACCGTCGGCAAATGACAGCGTGGCAGTGCCGAAGAAGTGGATGTGCACATCGCCGGGCTTGAGGAACTGGCGGTATTTGAAGTGGTGGTATTCGAGGTTTTCCAGGCTGTGGCACATATTGGCCTCGCCGCTGAGGAATTCGTTCCGCCAGATTTCTTCGCCGTTACGCAGGATGCGGCTGGTGCCTGCCAGGTGCTGGGGCAACTCGCCCACGCGCAATTCCGGCCCGTAGCTGCAACTGCGCAGTTTGGAATGGGCCAGGTACAGGTAGTTCTTGCGTTCCATCACATGGTCGGAGAATTCGTTGCCCACCGCAAAGCCCACACGGTAGGGCTTGCTGTCCGGGCCGATCACGTAGAGGCCACCGATTTCCGGCTCTTCGCCGGCGTCTTCGGCAAACGGCGGTACCGGGAACGCTGCGCCGGGGCGCACCACGGTGCTGCCGTCGCCTTTATAGAACCACTCCGGTTGCACGCCCGCCTGCCCGGCGGCTGGCTTGCCGCCTTCAACGCCCCATTTGAAGATGCGCATGGTGTCGGTCAGGGCGGTGTCGTCACCGGCCTGGTGCATTTTGTCTCGCGCCGAGGCGCTGCCCAGGTGAGTCAAGCCGGTGCCGCTGATCAGCATATGGGCCGGGTCCGGGTGGTCCAGTGGCGGCAGCACCTTGAGTTCGGCCAACAGCGCAGCGTAGTCGTGGCCGTCGCCCAGGCCAAGGCTGTTCACCTGCTGCTCAAGGCCAACACCGGCTTCGATCGCGGCCAGGGCCAATTCACGCACGCTGCGCGCCGCCTGAACTTCGCGCAGCTGTGTGCCTTCCACTACGCCGACGCGGCGTTCGCCGTTGGGCAACTCGAACTGAACTAAACGCATGCCATTTCTCCTGAATTAAGTACGTGTGGCGCCACGGGCACTGGCGGCGAATTGGTCGGCGGGCAGCACATGCTTGCGTTCCAGCAGGCGGTAAACCACCAGGGTCAGCACCAGCCCGAACAGCATCACACCGGATAGGAAGTACAAGCCCGACGCCAGGTTGCCGGTGTATTCCTTGAGCGCACCGATCACGAACGGGCCGATGTAGCCGCCAAGGTTGCCCACCGAATTGATCAACGCGATACCGGCCGCCGCACTGGCACCGGCGAAGAAGCGCCCCGGCAAGGTCCAGAACACTGCAGTGCAGGAAAACATCGCGAACGCCGCCAGGCACAGCGCCGCCATCTGCAGCACCGGCACACTGAGCCAGGCGCTGAAGAACAGGCCGATGGCGCCCAGTACATAGAGCACGGCGAGGTGGCCGTAACGGTCATTCAAACGGTCGGAACTGCGCGGGATGATCAGCAGGCCGATGATGCCGAAAATGTACGGCACGGCGGAGATGAAACCGGTGGTGAGGTCACTGCCGCCAAATTGCTTGATCAAGGTCGGCAGCCACAGGCCCAGGCCGTAGATACTCAAGGTCACCGGCAGGTAGAACAGCGCCAGCAGCAACACGCGCTTGTCCTTGAGCGCATGCAGCGGGTTGCCGTGGCGGGTCTGGCCGTAGGCTTGCAGGTCTTTGTTGAGCTCACCGGTGAGCCAGGCCTTCTCTTCCTCGCTCATCCACTTGACTTGTTTAGGGCCGTCCGGCAGGTAGCGCAGCACCGGCCAGGTGAGCAGGATCGCCGGGATGCCGATCACGATGAACAGCCACTGCCAGCCGTGCAGGCCCAGGGTGCCGTCCATGCCCAGCAAACCGCCGGACACGGGCCCGGTAATCATCATCGCGATTGGTTGGGAGAGGATGAACAGCCCGAGGATCTTGCCGCGATGGCGCACCGGGAACCATTGGGTGATGTAGTACAGCACGCCCGGAAAGAACCCGGCCTCGGCCGCGCCGAGCAGAAAGCGCATCACATAGAAGCTGTGCGGCCCTTGTACAAAGGCCATGCCGATGGTGATGGTGCCCCAGGTGATCATGATGCGCGCGAACCAGCGCCGCGCGCCAAAGCGGTCGAGCATCAGGTTGCTGGGAATCTCGAACAGGAAGTAGCCAATGAAGAACAACCCCGCGCCCAAGCCATAGGCCGCATCGCCGATGCCGACGTCGGCGCCCATGTGCAGCTTGGCGAAGCCCACGGCGGAGCGGTCCACGTAGGCAATCAGGTACAGCAGGATCAGGAAGGGAATCAATTTCAGCGTGATGCGCTGAATAAGCCGCAGTTCCTGGCTCATGGGGTCGATCTCCGATTGTTGTTTTTATAGAAGCTCGGGGGACGCCTCTCGCGAAAATCCGCCAGGGTCATACCTCAGTTGAGAAAGACTATATAGTAGGACTATTTGCAAAACAACTCTTCCAAAGCTTCGATTTTGCGCTTATGTTTAACCACGCTCAGAACATATAGTCATACAATAAGAGAATCGATCATGTCTGATAAAAAGCCCGGCCTACGCTCCGCCCAGTGGTTCGGTACTGCCGACAAGAACGGCTTCATGTACCGCAGCTGGATGAAGAACCAGGGCATTGCCGACCATCAGTTCCATGGCAAGCCGATCATCGGCATCTGCAACACCTGGTCGGAGCTGACCCCGTGCAACGCGCACTTCCGCCAGATCGCCGAGCACGTTAAACGCGGTGTGATCGAAGCCGGTGGCTTCCCGGTAGAATTTCCGGTGTTCTCCAACGGCGAATCCAACCTGCGCCCCACTGCCATGCTGACGCGCAACCTGGCGAGCATGGACGTGGAAGAAGCGATTCGCGGCAACCCGATCGATGGCGTGGTGCTGCTCACCGGCTGCGACAAAACCACCCCGGCGCTGCTGATGGGCGCCGCCAGTTGTGATGTGCCGGCCATCGTCGTCACCGGCGGGCCGATGCTCAACGGCAAGCACAAGGGCCAGGACATCGGCTCGGGCACGGTGGTGTGGCAGCTCAGCGAACAGGTCAAGGCCGGCACCATTACCCTGGATGATTTCCTCGCGGCCGAAGGCGGCATGTCGCGCTCGGCGGGTACCTGCAACACCATGGGCACCGCGTCGACCATGGCCTGCATGGCCGAGGCATTGGGCACCTCTCTGCCCCACAACGCGGCGATTCCGGCAGTGGATGCGCGGCGTTATGTGCTGGCGCACATGTCGGGCATGCGTGCAGTGGAGATGGTGCGCGAAGACTTGAAGCTGTCGAAGATCCTCACCAAGGAAGCCTTCGAAAACGCGATCCGGGTGAACGCGGCCATCGGCGGTTCGACCAATGCGGTGATCCACTTGAAAGCCATCGCCGGGCGCATCGGCGTCGAGCTGGACTTGGACGACTGGACCCGCATCGGGCGTGGCATGCCGACCATCGTCGACCTGCAACCCTCGGGGCGCTTCCTGATGGAAGAGTTCTACTACGCCGGCGGCCTGCCCGCCGTACTGCGCCGCCTGGGCGAAGCCAACCTGATCCCGCACCCGAATGCCTTGACCGTCAACGGCAAAACCTTGGGCGAGAACACCAAGGACTCACCGATCTACGGCCAGGACGAAGTGATCCGCACCCTCGACAACCCGATCCGCGCCGACGGCGGCATCTGCGTGCTGCGCGGTAACCTGGCGCCGCTGGGTGCAGTGCTCAAGCCGTCTGCCGCCAGCGCCGAGCTGATGCAGCACCGAGGCCGCGCAGTAGTGTTCGAAAACTTCGACATGTACAAAGCGCGCATCAATGACCCCGAGCTGGACGTGGACGCCAACTCGATCCTGGTCATGAAAAACTGCGGACCCAAGGGTTACCCAGGCATGGCCGAAGTCGGCAACATGGGCCTGCCGGCCAAATTGCTGGCCCAGGGCGTGACCGACATGGTGCGGATTTCCGATGCGCGCATGAGCGGTACCGCCTATGGCACGGTGGTGCTGCATGTGGCGCCGGAAGCCGCAGCGGGCGGGCCGTTGGCGGCCGTGCAGGAAGGTGACTGGATCGAACTCGACTGCGCCAACGGGCGCTTGCACCTGGACATTCCCGACGCCGAATTGGCGTCGCGCATGGCCGACCTGGCGCCGCCCGAGAAGCTCATCGTCGGCGGCTATCGCCAGCTGTACATCGACCATGTGCTGCAGGCCGACCAGGGTTGCGACTTCGACTTCCTGGTGGGCTGCCGTGGCGCCGAAGTCCCACGGCATTCCCACTAATTGGGATGCTATGATGCGGCGAATTTAAGCCAGAGCCTGCCCGTCGTTATGGATCACCAGCCGCCCAAGCCGCGCAAGAGCATGCATGCCCAGATCGTTCAGGACTTGGGCATGCACATCGTTTCCGGGCGCTTCAAGCCGGAAGAAAGACTGCCCATGGAAGCCACGCTGTGCGAGGAATACAAGGTCAGCCGTTCGGTGTTGCGCGAGGCGACGCGGGTGCTCAGCGCCAAGGGCCTGGTGTATTCCAAGCCTCGGGTGGGCGCCGTGGTGCGGCCACGCTTGAAGTGGCACCTGCTCGACCCGGACGTGCTGTCCTGGTTGATGCAGTCCACACCCCACAGCGAGTTTTTCAACACGCTGGCCGGGGTGCGGCGCATCCTCGAACCGGAAATCGCCGCCATGGCCGCGACTACCGCCACCGATGAAGACATCGCCACCATCGAAAAAGCCTATGTGGGCATGGAAACCGCGAAAACCCACGAAGACCTGTTGCAGGCCGACTTGGACTTTCACCGCGCCATTGCCGACGCCACACGCAACGACCTGCTCGCCTATATGTGCAACATGCTCTCTTTGCCGTTGCGCGAGTCGATCAACATCACCAACCGTCGCCCGGATATCCAGGGCCTGAGCCTGCCCCGGCACAAGGCGATCCTCACCGCGATCAAAAACCGCGACGCGCTGGGTGCACGGCATGCATCGCTGGTGCAGTTGGATGACACACGGGTGGCGTTGGATACAGTGATGAATGTGCTCACGCCGTTGTAGCGCGCCCAGGGGATAAATGGGATCAAATGTGGGAGGGGGCTTGCCCCCGATAGCGGTATATCAGTCAAAAATATTGAGACTGACACACCGCAATCGGGAGCAAGCCCCCTCCCACATTTGGAACTGTGTACAGCGTCAGAGGGTGTAGGAGATTCCGACCTGCACCGTGCGCGGTGCGCCTGGATAGGCGTAGATATTGCCGAACGCGCCCTCCTCATACTCGCGGTTGAACAGGTTTTTCACGTCCAGGTTCAGGCGTACCTGTTCGTTGACCTTGTAGTAGCCCAGCAGGTCGACCACGGTGTAGGCGTCCATCGAGAAGGCGGTATTGGCGGTCTGGCCGGCGCGCTGGTCGACGTATTTGCCGCCGGCGCCGAGACCCAGGCCCTTGAGGGCGCCGTCCTGGAACTCATAGACGTTGAGCAGGCTGAAGCTGTTGCGCGGAATATTCAACAAGCGCGTGCCGGAGCGGATGCTGTTGTCCTTGGTGACTTCGGCGTCCACGTAGGCATAGCCGCCGATGATGCGCCACTCAGGCGTGAGGTTGCCCGCGACGTTGAGGTCAAAGCCTCGGCTGCGCACTTCCCCCGCTGCGACGCTGAACGTGTTGACCACCGGGTCGGTGGTCAGTACGTTTTTCTTGTCGATCTGATAGATCGAAGCGTCAACGCTCAGTTGGCGGTCCAGGGCTTCCCACTTGATCCCCATCTCATAGGACTTGCCCTTTTCTGGCGCGAAGCCACCGCCTTCGCGTGCCGCACCGGTGTTCGGCTTGAACGAACGTGCGGCGTCGGCATACACCGCGACGGTATCGGTGAGGTCGTAGATCACACCCACACGTGGGGTGACGGCGTTTTCTGCGCTCTGGAAGGGGTTCACGCCGGGCACATAACTTTCATAGTCATGTTCAAACCGTTCGAAACGTGCACCGGCCAGGACTTTCAAGCGCTCGGTCAGGGCCACTTGGTCCTGCACGAAGGCCGCGTAGGTCTTGAGGTTTTCCTTGTCATGGGTCGGCGTGCGCGTCAGCGGTGGGCGCGCCTGGCCGTAGACCGGGTTGAAGATATCGATCGGGTAAGTGCCCGCAGTGGCGCTGGAGCGCTGGATGATCGACTTATAGTCGTAGTCTTCGTACTCGATGCCGGTCAGCAAGGTGTGCTCGAAACCAGCGGTGGAGAAATGCCCGGTCAGGTTGAGCTGATAGTCCTTGTCGGTCCACTCCAGCTTGCGGTAGTTAAAATTGCGTTCCAGGGTACGGCCATCGGCGCCCAGGCCGTTAGCCTCGATTGCGTTGCCCTTCAACGTCCCCTCCAACCACTGGAAACCGCCGCCCAACGTCCAGTTGTCATTGAGCGCATGCTCGAAACGCAACTGCGCCATGTTGTTGTCGTTGTGCAGCTTGCCCACGTCCTTGTCGCCCCAGAACGTCTCGCGCGACGGCGTGCCTCGCTGATTCGGATAACGCGTCAGGCCACGGTCCAAGGGGGCATTGTTACGCATGAAGTCGCCTTCGAAAATCACCTTGGTGTCATCGCTGGCCTGCCAGGTGAGCACCGGTGTCACGCCGTAGCGTTCGGTCTCGACATGATCGCGGAAGGTGTCGCCGCCCTCGCCCACCACGTTCAGGCGATAGGCCAGGCGGCCTGCTTCGTCCAGCGGGCCGGAGGCATCCAGGGTGCCGCGCTTCATGCCTTGGTCATTGACTTGGCTGCCCAGGGTGACGCTGCGTTCGGCCAGCGGCTGCTTGGACACCACGTTGAACGTGCCACCGGGGTCGCCACGGCCGTAGAGCATGGTCGCCGGGCCGCGCAACACCTCGAGGCGCTCGATGGTATTGGCATCCGGCATGTTCGGGTAACCGCGATTGATCGGGAAACCGTTGCGGTAGAACTCACCGGTGGTAAAGCCACGCACGGTGAAGGTGGTCAGGCCCTGGCCACCGAAGTTGTTGGCGCGGCCAACCCCGCCGGCATAGTCAAGGGCATCCTGCAGGCGCGTCGCGCTGATGTCTTCGACCACATCCCTGGACACCACGCTGATGGACTGCGGGGTTTCATGAATCGAGGTGTCGGTGCGCGTCGCACTGGCTGATCGCGTGGCATGGTAGCCCTGCACCGGGCCCTGGGCTGACTCAAAATCCGCCGTGGCGGTCACATTGGTTGCTTGCAGCTCGATACCGGCCTTTTCAGCCGGGGACTCTTCTGCCCAGCTAAAAGGGGAAAACGCCTGAAGCACACAGATGGAAATCAGGGTACGACGCATGGATGTTGAACCTAGTGAATGAGCCAGATGGGGCGGCAAACCTGCCAAGAATTCGCCGCGCATCATATATCAACGCATTCGCGTTTGACATCCATTCTCATTTGTTATTTTTCGCGTATCGCCTTTGTATCGATTGGCTCGGTATTCCTGATGTCCATAAACCAAATGTGGGAGGGGGCTTGCTCCCGATGGCGGTGGATCAGCAGCCTATCTGGCACTGACCCACCGCTATCGGGAGCAAGCCCCCTCCCACAGTTTTACCGAGTCGCTAGCTCAGCGATAACGTTCCAACCAATGCGCATACGGCGCCGGCAAGGTCCAGGACGACTTGTCCACGCCCAGTTCCTTGGCCGCAAAGTACGCCCAATGCGGATCTGCCAAGTGCGCGCGGCCCACGGAGACCAGGTCAAGATGCCCGGCCTGCAGCGCGCTTTCGGCCAGTTGCGGTGTACCAAAGCCCCACGCCGAGGTCACCGGAATACCGGCTTCACGGCGCACACGTTCGGCAATCGGGCCCATGAACGCCGGGCCCCACGGGATGTTGGTGTCGGGAATGGTGAACCCAACGCTGACGCTCAGCAGGTCCAGGCCACCGGCCTTGAATCGGCGGGCCAGTTCGATGGACTCGGTGAGGGTCTGCTCATCACGGCCGTCGTACTCAATCACGCCGAAGCGGGCGGTGAGCGGCAGGTTTTCCGGCCAGACTTCACGCACGGCGGCCAGGGTTTCCAGGAGGAAGCGGCTGCGGTTGTCGAAGCTGCCACCGTAGGCGTCGGTACGCTGGTTGGAGTGTTCGGAGAAAAAGCTCTGGCCCAGGTAGCCATGGGCGAAGTGCAGCTCGATCCATTCAAAACCGGCGTCACGGGCACGACGGGCGGCGTCGACGAAGTCTTGCTGGACGCGGGCGATATCCTCCAGGGTCATGGCACGCGGCACGTTGGGCAGGTTCGCGCCGAACGCAATAGCCGACGGGGCGATGGTTTCCCAGCTGCGGGCATCGGAGGCCGGGATGTGGTCGTCGCCTTCCCATGGACGGTTGGCGCTGGCTTTGCGGCCGGCGTGGGCAATCTGGATACCGGGTACGGAACCTGCAGCCTTGATCGCCTTGACCATCGGCACGAACGCCTCGGCATGGGCATCGCTCCAGATACCGGCGCAGCCTGGGGTGATACGCCCCTCCGGCGCGACGGCAGTGGCCTCGACCACCAGCAGGCCAGCACCGCCACGGGCCATGCCGGCCAGGTGCACGTGGTGCCAGTCATTGACCATGCCGTCGTCGGCCATGTATTGGCACATCGGCGGGATGGCAATGCGATTACGCAGGGTTACGTCTTTGAGTTTGAACGGTTCGAACAAAGCGGACATCAGATACTCCGGATAAGCGTGCGTGATTCGATAGTTCGATGGTAATCGAACTATGGTATTCAACGCTACCCCCCTGTTATGATCCGCGTCATGCGAGCCTTCAAACACCCTACCCCGCAAGAGCTGACACTTGAGCGCGTGCTCTACGCCCTCAGCGACCCCGTGCGCCTGGAAATCGTGCGCTGCCTGGCAAGCGTGCCCGAAGCCACGTGTGGCGAACTGGACGGCGGGCGCCCCAAATCGAGCATGTCCCACCACTTCAGGGTGTTACGTGATGCGGGCCTGGTGAACACCCGCAATGTCGGCACCACCCACATGAACTCGTTGCGTCGCGAAGAGCTCGAAGGTCGCTTCCCCGGGTTGTTGGCGAGTGTGCTTGCCCAACGGTGAACACCGGCCCCTGCGCTTCAGGCCGTGACCGGCCGCAGCGGCGCGCCATCCAGATGCACACAGTCCTTGCCATTGCGCTTGGCGCCATACAGGTTTTTGTCGGCTAACTTGAGTACCGTCGACAAGTCGTCACCTGCCGAAAAGCGCGCCATGCCGGCACTGCACGTGTAGTTGTGAGGCGGGGCGACGCTGCAGCGGATCGCCTGCAACAGATCCAGCACAAACTCGCCGGCCAGCGCCGGGTCATCGCCCTGCAACAACACGCCGAACTCTTCCCCACCGATGCGTCCAAAGCTGTGGCTGCCTTTGGCGTTTTTCAGGCAGAGCGCCATGGCGCGCAAAATCTTATCGCCGACGTCGTGGCCGTACAGGTCATTCTTGGCCTTGAAGCTGTCGATATCCAACATGATGAAGTAGCCGCCCTGGCCACTGTCGAGCAACTTTTCGAAGCTTTGCATGAACGCGCGCCGGTTGAGGATAGAGGTCAGGTAATCGGTCTCGGCCAATGCGCGAAACTCACTTTCCACCAGCAACACCGAACGCAGGTTCTTCAAGTATGAGTAACTCAGGATGAAACCGATCGACACTGACGACGCGCAAAATATCAGCAGATAACTTTGGGTGCCGACATAGAGTTCGGCCTGCATCGGCGACCACAGGATAAGCCAGACCGACAGGGCGCCGACCAGATAATCCTGGACACTGATAAACAGGATCGCGCTGCCGACCACCAGTGTGACGGCCAGGGGCAAGCCGTAGATACGCAATGGCGGATTCAAGTGAATGATGTAGGCAAACCCCACCGACAACAGCACGATATAGGTCACCCCCAGCAACCGCCACAACAGGAAGTTCGTCGTCAGCGAATGAAAACGGCACACAACTAACAGGCCGAGGGTGACGCTCAACACATACGGGTCGAACATCATGGCCTGGATCAAGCCGATACCAGTCCAGGCAACGATGCCTATCCATTCGGCTTGCGTTACCGCAGGCGACAGCAACCGGCGCATCCTGGGCCTTAACTTCAAGTGAGCAGGCATCCCTACGCTCCCATTTCAATAGCATGCAGGCCAACCGCAAATGAAAAGGCCATGAACCGCTTTACCAGGCTGACAAAGGGCGGCAAAACTTCCAGCCGGGTCTTGGAGTGCGCTTTGAAATAGCCTTTTTCCACGCCCTCCTGCACCATCCGAATAATGTGGGTCTTGGACACCGACAGTTGCTTGGCCAATGCCAGATACGAAGATGACCTGAACGTCGCCCGATCATTTTCCGGTGCAAAGGCATCGTTATAAATGGCCAACATCAACAGGTGCCCGGCGTCCCTTTTAACCAGCCAGTAACACTCGGGCAGCAATACATCGACCGTGAGGTCGGCGTCGAGAATGATGGCAAACCCCTTGAAGTAAAGGGCCAGGAAACCGCGGTCATCCAACTCACGCAATTGCTGAAAAATCGCCCTCTCGGGGTACAACCGCGCCAACGACTCCGTGAGGGAGGTCAACATCAGGCGCGCTTCACGGCAGGCTTCGTCCGAGGGCGCATACACCCTGAAGCGACTGTCTTCAGGGTGCGGCGCAACCTCCATGAAGCCCAGCGCACGAAACAACAGAAAGATCGACTCCAGGCTGTTTTTCGAACAATACCTGCGCGTCACGCACAGGTTTTTAACTTCGGACAACAACGGCAGCGGTGTGGCGAAGTACTCGCTCAATAACGCAAACGACACCATCAAACGGCTGTATTTAAGTGCACTCTTATAGAAAAACGGTCGTCTGGAATAGGGCACGAGCAGCACGTGGTAATGCGCTCTCAAGCACGATTCAAAATCCCTATGACGTTCGAGCGCTTGCGCGGTATTACACATAGCCGACTTCAACGAACTGACATGCATGAAAGAGCCCTGATCATCCAACTTGATTCCACTGATCTCAGCTACGAAATCCCTGCAGCCCGGCCCCAAAACAAATCACGTGGTAAACCCTGCGGTTAATGGCTTTTTGCCTCGGCGCAATGTACAGCGATTGCCGCGCCAGACGACATCAGTACCAAAGTTGTTCCAGATTTCCCGAACCGGATCCCGTCAGGCGAACCTTCACCCGTCTACGGCGTCGTAACCTGGCACTGTTGCCAACCGCACGCCGCGAGGTTCTCGTTTGAAAGCTGCCCTTCTCAAGAAATACCGCCTGATCATCAAGACCATGGGCTATGTGGGCTGGGCCCTGTTCTGGCTGTTGCTGTGGGATATCGCCGTCACGGTGGATTTCATGCTGTTCCTCAACTCCAAGATCAACCTGCCGCTGATGCCCCTGACCTTGCTGGGTTCGGCACTGGTGGTGCTGATCAGTTTCCGTAACAGCAGCGCCTACAACCGCTGGTGGGAAGCGCGCACCTTATGGGGCTCGATGGTCAACAACTCGCGCAGCTTCGCGCGCCAGGTATTGACCCTGCTGGACGATCCCGACAGCGAAGTGAACCCGATCAAATCCACGCTGTTGCGCCGTCATGTGGCCTATGTGAATTGCCTGGCCGCGCACCTCAAAGGCGAGCCCTGCCCGGAGGAAGTGCGCGCGTTCATCCCTGACGCGGAATTCGCCCGCAATGGCGCCACCAACAACTTCGCCAACGACATCCTCACCGGCTCGGCCGCCTTGCTGGCCCGGGAATACAAGGCCGGTCATCTGGACAGCATCCGCCTGGCGCGGTTGGAGTCGACCCTGGTGGACCTGTCCAATGCCCAGGGCGGCATGGAGCGGATCGCCAACACGCCGCTGCCCTACCCTTACGTGTATTTCCCACGTCTGTTCATTTCGCTGTTCTGCCTGATCGTGCCCGTGGGCCTGGTGGAATCCCTCGGCTGGTTCACCCCGCTGGCCTCCACGGTGGTGGGTTTCATGCTGCTGGCCATCGAACGCATCGGCACCGACCTGCAAAGCCCGTTTCGCTCCAGTGAACATCAGATTCAAATGGAAGCGATCTGCGAAACCATCGAGAAGAACCTGCAGTCGATGCGTCGTGACGCCCTGGCCGGTGACCAGATCGGCTGATTGCCCCCCTCCCCTCAAGTGCCGCCGCCCTCGGTCGATATACCGAGGGTAAGCATGACCATGTCCTCATAAAACGCATGCGACGCACAGCACGACCGTTTTCTCCCTTGCCAAAACTATAAATACCCGCGGGTGAAGTCATGAATATCAAGCAGAAGCTGACATGGGCGTTTGCGGCCATCGCGTGCCTCCCGGTCATCCTGGTCGCGATGATCGTGGTGCTGAATGTGCGCGAAGGCGCCCTCGCCAACTTTCTCGACAGCAGCGGCCGCGAGATCCGCCAGATCGACAATGGCATGAAGCAGTTTTTCGACGGCATCAGCCAGAACGTCGAGTACGTGGCCAAGGACCCGCGCGTTATCGCGGCCAAGGACCTGAAGAGCTACGCCAGCGCGGACGCCGCGCAAATCCCGCTGACACCGACCAATACCGAACTGCTGGCGATTTTCGACCAGTTCGCCAAAAGCCATCCCAGCACTGCCTACCTGTCCCTGGGCCTGCGCGACGGCGGCTACGCCAGCTGGCCGGACGACACCAAACTGACCAACTACGACCCACGCGTACGCCCCTGGTACCAGGCGGCCATTGCTGCGCCAGGCAAGACCGTGCGCACCGGTGCCTATTACTGGGCACCGGACGATGTGGTGCTGATCGGTACCGTGCATACCGTCGCCGACACCACTGGCAATATCCTTGGCGTGGTCGGCCTGGACGTGTCGCTCAAGCAGCTCACCGAACTGGTGCGCACCATCAAGCTGGGCGACAGCGGCTACCTGATGCTGGTGGAAGGCAACGGCAACGTGCTGGTAGACCCCAGCGATGCCAAGCACAACTTCAAGCCCCTGGCCGATCTGGGGCCCAACTACGCCGAACTGGCCAAGGGCGGCGACGGCGTGACCCGGATCGACATCGACGGCGTGGCCTATATGGCCAACGTGGTCAGCTCCAAAGACCTGGGCTGGCGCTTTATCGGCCTGATCAAGCGTGACGAAGTGATGGCCGGCGCCACCCGCCTGACGTGGTTGATCGCCGCCATCGCCGCCGTCTTGGCGGTGGTATTCGCCATCGTCGGCGCCAGTTTCGCCCGCGTGATCGTGCGCCCGATTCGCGGGGTGGCCGACGGCCTGCAGGAAATTGCCGAAGGTGAAGGCGACCTCACGCGCCAGCTCAAGGTGCAGGGCAAAGACGAAACCGCCAGCCTGGCCGGCTGGTTCAACCAGTTCCTGAGCATGATCGCCCAGTTGGTGCAGCGCATCGGCAACGCGTCTTCGGACCTGCAAACCGCCGCCGCCGACACCCGTGAAGTAGCCAATAACATGAACCAGGCCGCCGGCCGCCAACGCGAAGCCGTGGAACTGGTGAGCACCGCCTTCAACGAAATGGTGGCCACCGCCAATGAAGTGGCGCGCTCGTGCAGCGCCGCCGCGTCGAGTGCCGACGAAGGCTATCGCGACGTACACAACGGCCAGCAGCACATCGGCGAAGCCACCGGCAGCGTGCTCAAGCTCAGCGAAGACCTGCAGAAATCCACGCAGACCATGCAGTTGCTCGAACAAGACAGCCAGAACATCAACGCCATCCTCGATACCATCCGCTCGATTGCCGAACAGACCAACCTGCTGGCGCTTAACGCTGCGATTGAAGCCGCACGCGCCGGCGATCAGGGCAGAGGTTTCGCCGTGGTCGCCGACGAAGTCCGCGCCCTCGCCCGCCGCACCGCCGACTCCACCGGCGAGATCGACAGCCTGCTGGGCAATCTTGCCCGCCGCACCAAGGAAGTCACCCAGCAAATGCAAAGCAGCCTGCAGGGGTCGCACACCAGCGTGGAACGCATCCAGCAGGCCCGCGACAGCTTCGACAAGATTCGCGGTTCGGTGGATTCGATTCGCGACCAGAACACCCAGATCGCCACCGCCGCCGAAGAGCAGCACCAAGTGGCCGAAGAGATCAACCGGCACATCGCACAGATTCATGCCGATGCGCAGTTGGTTGAAGAGTTTGCGCATACGGCGCAGAGCGGGTCGGGGCGTTTGACCGACATTTCCGGTCAGCTCAACGGTCTGGTGGGCCGCTTCAAGTTCTGACGTCCTCTCCCAAGGCAGGCGGTGAGCCCTTCACCGCCTGATCGCTGCATACCCCCCTCCTCAACAAACCCACGCACGCCTGCCTGGGATCTTGCCGCACGCCTATTGCGCTTCTCGTATTATGGTATACCATCATACGCAGACCCTCACTGAGACGGAGCAGCCCATGAGTTTCGAAATCCGCAAGATCGTCAGTTATGTAGAAGAGACCTTTATCGAGGGCGGCAAAGCCTCCGACACGCCCGTGAAAATGGTCGGCCTGGCCGTGGTACTGAAAAACCCCTGGCTGGGCCGTGGTTTCGTCGAAGACCTGAAGCCGGAGATCCGCGCTAACTGCTCCGACCTCGGCGCGCTGATGGTCGAGCGCCTGGTGGGCATCATCGGCGGTGCCGACAAGATCGAGGCCTACGGCAAAGCGGCCGTGGTAGGCGCCGATGGCGAGATCGAACACGCGAGCGCGATCATCCATACCCTGCGCTTCGGCAACCACTACCGTGAAGCCGTCAAGGCCAAAAGCTACCTGAGCTTCACCAACAAGCGCGGCGGCCCGGGTACCTCGATCCAGATTCCAATGATGCACAAGGACGACGAAGGCCTGCGCTCGCACTACATCACCCTGGAAATGCAAATCGAAGACGCGCCGCGCGCTGACGAAATCGTCGTCGTGCTGGGCTGCGCCGATGGCGGTCGCCTGCACCCACGGATCGGCAACCGTTACATCGACCTGGAAGAGCTGGCGGCTGAAAAAGCCCAGTAAGCGACACCGGCCATAAGAAAAAGCATGCAGGAGCGCTCCATGATTCGGCTCACCGCTGAACGCACCCCGGCGGGTACCAGTTACCTGGCGACCGGCCAAGGCCAGCCTGTGGTTTTGATCCACGGCGTGGGCCTGAACAAAGAAATGTGGGGCGGGCAAATCGTTGGCCTGGCCACCAATTATCATGTGATCAGCTATGACATGCTCGGCCATGGCGCCAGCCCGCGCCCGGCCCCCGGCACACCGTTGCTCGGCTATGCGGACCAGTTGCTGGAACTGCTCGACCACCTGCAACTGCCCCAGGCCACGGTGATCGGGTTTTCCATGGGCGGCCTGGTCGCCCGGGCGTTTGCCCTGCATTACCCCGACCGTCTAAAAAGCCTGGTGGTGCTCAACAGTGTATTCAACCGCAGCCCCGAGCAGCGTGCCGGCGTGATCGCGCGCACGGCCCAGGCCGCCGAGCACGGGCCGGATGCGAATGCGGAAGCGGCGCTGTCGCGCTGGTTCAGCCGTGAATATCAGGCGGCCAACCCGGCGCAGATCGCCGCGTTGCGCCAGACCCTGGCGGGCAATGACCCCCAGGGCTACCTCACCACCTACGAGCTGTTTGCGACCCAGGACATGTACCGCGCCGACGACCTCAAGGTGTTGCGCGTGCCCACCCTGGTAGCCACCGGCGAACTGGACCCCGGCTCGACGCCGGAAATGGCCCGGCAACTGGCCGACCGTATTCCCGGCGCCACGGTTGCGGTGCTGGCCGAGCAACGGCATATGATGCCGGTGGAATCACCGCGCCTGGTCAATAGCCTGCTGCTGGGGTTCCTCGACACCGTGTACGCCCAAAACAATCCAATAAAGGGGATCGTTGCATGACACTCGCACGCTTCCAGATGTGCATCGGCGGTGAATGGGTCGATGCCCTGTCCGGCAAGACTTTCGACAGCCTCAACCCGGCCCTGGCCGAACCCTGGGCGCAATTGCCCGATGCCGATGAAGCCGACGTGGACCGCGCCGTACAGGCCGCGCAATCGGCTTTCGAGAGCCCGGCCTGGCGCGGCCTCAGCGCTACTGCACGGGGCAAATTGTTGCGCCGCCTGGGTGACTTGATCGCCGAAAACACAGAACAACTGGCGCAGCTGGAAAGCCGCGACAACGGCAAACTGATCCGCGAGACCCGTGGCCAGGTAAGCTATCTGCCGGCGTTCTTCCACTACACCGCAGGCCTGGCCGACAAGCTCGAAGGCGGCACCTTGCCGCTGGACAAACCGGACCTGTTGGCCTACACGGTCCACGAAGCCATGGGCGTGGTCGCCGCGATCATTCCGTGGAACAGCCCGCTGTACCTGACGGCGATCAAACTCGCGCCGGCCCTGGCGGCGGGCAATACCATCGTGATCAAACCCTCGGAGCACGCTTCGGCAACCGTCTTGGAGCTGGCGCGCCTGGCGCTGGAAGCCGGGATTCCACCAGGCGTGGTCAACGTGGTGACCGGCTACGGCCCAAACACCGGCGCCGCCCTCACCCGCCACCCGTTGGTACGCAAGATCGCCTTTACCGGCGGCGCGGCCACGGCACGGCATGTGGTGCGCAGCAGCGCGGAGAACTTCGCCAAGCTGTCGCTGGAACTGGGTGGCAAGTCACCGAATATCATTTTTGCCGACGCCGACCTCGACAGTGCCATCAACGGTGCAATCGCCGGGATCTATGCGGCGTCCGGGCAGAGCTGCGTGTCCGGTTCGCGCCTGCTGGTTCAGGATGAAATCTACGACGAGTTCGTCGAGCGTCTGGTGGAACGCGCCCAACGCATCCGCATCGGCAACCCGCAGGACGACGCCAGCGAAATGGGTCCCATGGCCACCGCCCAGCAACTGGCCGTGGTAGAAGGCCTGGTGGCGGATGCCATCGCTGAAGGCGCGCGCCTGCGCACCGGTGGCAAGCGCCCGCAGAACCTCGGCGAAGGCTGGTTCTATGAGCCGACGCTGTTCGAGTGCGACACCAATTCGATGAAGATCATGCAGGAAGAAGTGTTCGGCCCGGTGGCTTCGGTGATCCGTTTCAAGGACGAAGCCCAGGCCCTGGCCATCGCCAACGACTCGCAGTTCGGCCTCGCCGCCGGCATCTGGACCCGTGACCTGGGCCGCGCCCACCGCCTGGCACGCGACGTGCGCTCGGGGATCATCTGGGTCAACACCTACCGCGCCGTCTCGGCCATGGCGCCCATCGGCGGCTTCAAGAACAGCGGCTATGGACGCGAAAGCGGCATCGATTCGGTGCTCGCCTACACCGAGCTGAAGACGGTGTGGATCAACCTCTCCCAGGCGCCCATGCCTGATCCCTTTGTGATGCGTTAAGAGACCACAACCATGATCGAACCCGGCATTTACAAAGACGTCATGAGCTCGTTTCCTTCGGGCGTCACGGTGGTCACCACCCTCGACCCGGACGGCGGCATCGTCGGCATCACCGCCAGCGCCTTCAGTGCGCTGTCGATCGACCCGGCCCTTGTGCTGTTCTGCCCCAACTACGCGTCGGACACCTACCCGATTCTGCGCGACAGCAAGCGCTTCGCGATCCACCTGCTGTCCGCCGGCCAGACCGCCGAAGCCTATGCCTTCGCCAGCAAAGGCAAAGAAAAGACCAAGGGCATCGAGTGGTACCTCAGCGAGCTGGGCAACCCGTTGCTGGCCAACGCCACGGCCATCATCGAGTGCGAGTTGTGGCGCGAATACGACGGCGGCGACCACGCGATCATTGTCGGTGCGGTGAAGAACCTGATCCTGCCCACACAGCCGGTCACGCCGATGATCTATCACAAGGGCAAGCTGGGCCCACTGCCGACCCTGGCCTGAGGAGCGCTGAACCATGAGCAACGACAAGTATGAACAGGGCCTGAAAATTCGTACCCAGGTCTTGGGTGAAGCCTATGTACAGCGTTCAATCGACAACGCCGACGACTTCACCCGACCGCTGCAGGAGATGGTCACCGAGTACTGCTGGGGCCATGTGTGGGGCCGGGAGGGTTTGTCGCTTAAAGAACGCAGCATGATAAACTTGGCGATGATTTCGGCCCTCAATCGGCCTCACGAACTCAAGCTGCACGTGCGTGGCGCCTTGCGCAACGGGCTGAGTCGTGAACAAATACGCGAAATTCTGCTTCAGGTCGGCATTTACTGCGGGGTTCCCGCTGCTGTGGACAGCTTCCGGCTGGCCCGTGAAGCCTTCGCCGAAGCCGATGCCGATGCCGATGCCGATGCCGAGGCCTCCAGTTAACCGCTACATTCAGAGCAGACCCCATGAAACGCGCGCCCCTCGACGATAGCTTCAAGGTCAATCACAACCCGGTCACCCTGCGCGAAATCGTGCTGGAGAAACTGCGCAGCGCCATCATGAATTTCCAGCTACTGCCCGGTGACCGCCTGGTGGAGCGCGACCTGTGTGACCGCCTCGGTGTCAGCCGCACGTCGGTGCGCGAAGCCTTGCGCCACCTGGAGTCCGAAGGCCTGGTGGAATTCGCCGATGCCAAGGGCCCGCAGGTGGCGATCATCACCCTGGCCGATGCCGTCGATATCTATGAACTGCGCTGCGTGCTCGAAGGCTTGATCGTGCAGCTGTTCACCCTGCGCGCCAAGGCCAAGGACATCAAGGCCTTGGAAAAAGCCCTTGAGGAAAACCGCAAGGCTCTCAAGGAAGGCGAACTGCAGCAAGTGATCGACTCCGTGCAGGGCTTCTACGATGTGTTGCTCGAAGGCTGCGGCAATCACGTGGCCGCCACTCAGTTGCGCCAGTTGCAGGCGCGTATCAGCTACCTGCGCGCGACGTCTGTGTCCCAGCAAAACCGGCGTGGCGCCAGCAACCAGGAAATGGAACGCATGGTTCAGGCGATCAAGAGCGGTGACCCCCTGGCAGCCCACCAAGCCTGCGTCGATCACGTGCGTGCAGCGGCAGCCGTGGCCCTGGATTACCTCAAGCGCAAACAGGAAGAAACCGGCAAGCTCCCCGAGATCACCCTGCCTATCGCGCTCAAAGAACCGCGCATAGGTCACTGATCGTGCCCTGCCCCAGCTTCTGCCCGACCTGCGGCGGCCGTGACCTCGGTCACCAACTGCCACCGGGCGACACCCACGAGCGCCTGATGTGCCGGGACTGTGGCTACATCCACTACATCAACCCCAAGATCATCGCCGGTTGCATCATCGAGCAGGACGGCAAATACCTGCTGTGCCAGCGCGCAATCCCCCCACGCCCCGGCACCTGGACGCTGCCGGCGGGCTTCATGGAAGGTGGCGAAACCACCGAAGAAGCGGCGTTGCGCGAAGTCTGGGAAGAGACCGGCGTGCGCGCCGCGATCGTGTCGCCCTACTCGATTTTCAGCGTGCCGAAAATCAGCGAGGTGTACATCATCTTCCGCGCCATCGCGCTGGAGATCACCGGCCAGTTCGGCCCGGAAACCCTGGCCTACACATTCTTCGCCCCCGAGGACATTCCGTGGGACAGCATCTATTACCCGGCGATCCGGCAGATCCTCGAGCGTTACATCGAGGAACGCCAGGCTGGGGTGTATGGCATCTACATGGGGAATGATGACAGCGGCAAAATCCACTTCATGCGCTGAGCCCAGGCCAAACCGGTCTTAATGTCAGCCCTTTCAAGGTCTTTGATAAAATCCCGCAAAACTCCGATCAGGGTGACGAAAGCGATGTGGGCAGAGGTTCTAGCGCGGTTTGAGAAAAAAGCACCGACCAGTGTCATGACCAGAGTGGTATTGGAGCAGGCTGTTCCTGCTGAGTGGGTCGACCAGGTGTTCGAAGAGCACCGTCAGCGGCAGTACCCACGAGAGCTTTTGTTTTCAACCATCGTTGAACTGATGTCCCTTGTTTCATTGGGTTTGCGACCTTCGCTGCATGCCGCCGCGCGACAGATGGAAGATCTTCCTGTCAGCTTGGCGGCGCTGTATGACAAGGTCAGTCGTACAGAGCCTGCGCTACTGCGCGCCCTGGTTACCGGTAGCGCAGAGCGTTTGGCACCGACGATAAAAGAACTGGGGCACACAGCCATTTTGCCTGGCTGGCAACTACGGGTCGTTGACGGTAACCACCTGCCTTCCAGCGAAAAGCGTCTGGGCGCTTTGCGCCGTGAACGAGGCGCCGCCCGGCCTGGTTTTTCCGTTGTGGTTTACGACCCCGATCTGGACCAGGTCGTTGATCTTCAGCCTTGTGAAGATGCCTATGCCAGCGAACGCGTCAGCGTGCTGCCGTTGCTGGAAAAGGCCAACGCGGGGCAACTGTGGATGGCTGATCGACTCTACTGCACGCTCCCAGTCATGGAGGCCTGCGAAGATACCGGGGCCTCGTTCATCATTCGCGAACAGAGCAAACATCCACGCCTGCTTAAGGAAAGCGACTGGCAGCTGCCTATTGCGGTCGCGGCAGGCAGCGTGCGTGAGCAAATCATCGAAGTAAAAGGTGGACGCCAGTGGCGGCGAGTCGAACTGAGCCTGCAAAACCCCACCGAATCCGGCGACACCACGCTGCTGTTCTGGAGCAACTTGCCCGACTCTATCAGTGCTGAGCAAATCGCCGATTTGTACCGCCGTCGCTGGAGCATTGAAGGGATGTTCCAGCGCCTGGAAGCGGTGTTGGACAGTGAAATCGAAACCTTGGGCAACCCTAAAGCAGCCCTGTTGGGATTTGCATCAGCCGTGTTGGCTTACAACGTTCTGGCCGTGCTCAAACGCAGCGTCGAGCAGGCTCATCGCCAGACTTTGCCCGACGATTGGGAGGCATCGATTTTCCACCTGACGGTGCAGGTACGCAGCGGTTACGAGGGAATGCAAATAGCTTTGCCAGAATATTTATCCATCCCTATCCCCGCAGAGGGATTGGCCCAGTACCTGCTTGCACTTGCTCGAAATATCCAGCCCAAAGCGGTCGTCAAGAGCAAACGGGGGCCGAAGGTGCCTAAACCCAAGGAATGGCTGGAAGGCAAAGCCGCGAATGCCCATGTGTCGACGGATCGGGTGCTCAAGGCCGCTAAAATCAAAAGACCTTGAAAGGGCTGGGTCTTAATGTGGCAGGCGCGGTGCGACGATTCGCGTTGCTCCCGATAACAGTACCAAGAAAATGATCACTGCTCCTTCCTTACACTATACCGGAGCCGCTTTGGGGCTTTTCAATGTGCACCTGGCAATGAGGATCGCCAGCACCGCCAAACTGAAAGTTGCCCAGGCCATCAAACTGATACCGCCTTCAAATGCTCGTGTGGCGTTATACATCACCTCATTGGCTTGATCTCCTGTCAATGTTGCCGATACCGCGTGGGCACCTGCCAATGTTTCGCTGGCCAAGTGCATTTGCAGCGGTGTCAGGAAGTCCGGCAACTGTAATGTGCCGCGGTAGTTTGCGGTGACGATGCCGCCGAGTACGGTGGTACCGAGCACGACACCCACTTCATAGGCAGTCTCGCTGATGGCTGAAGCCGCTCCAGCTTTGGTGGAGGGGACGGCCGACAGCACCACGTCGTTGGATACCGTGGCGATGGCGCCGACTCCAATGTTCAGCAAGGCAAATGCCACCACTAGTACCATCAGGCTGCTACCAAGGCCGGCAACCAGCAAAAAGGCTGCAGCAATAAGACCCAGCAAAATTGGAATCAAAACAATGACCGATACTCGCTGGGCGACCGGGACTATCAGCAGCCCCACGACGATAGCCATAACCTGGCCCGGTATCAGCGCCAGGCTGGCGTTGAGGGGAGACATCCGCAGGACGATTTGCAGGAACTGAGTGAAAAAAAACATAAAACCGATCAGAAACGCCAGACTCATCAGGTTGATGGCCACCGACCCGCTGAACATTTTGTTGCGAAACAGGCTCAGGTCCATCAACGGCGTTGGCAGGCGCAGTTGCCGCCGCACGAATAGCCAGCCGATGACGAGAGCAACACTGAAGGCCACCAGTGCCAACACATCCGGACCAGCACTTGCGATGTGCTTGATGCTATACACCAGCGCACCGAGGGCCACCATCGATTGCACAGTACTTATGGTATCCATCGGCCCCGACCCATCTGGCTCAGACTCGGGTAACAGCAACGGTCCGAGGACCAATAATGGCACCAGCACCGGCACCGCCAGCAGAAAAATCGATCCCCAGCTGAAGAACTCCAGTAGCACACCGCCTATCAAAGGCCCGAGTGCAGAACCGACCGTCAAGGTCGTTGCCCAAATAGCCACGGCAAGCCGCCGCTCTTCCCGGTCTTCAAAAAGTGCACGGATCAAGGCTAATGTTGAAGGCATCAACATGGCCCCGAAGATCCCCATGCAGGCGCGCCCGGCGATCAATTGCGCGGCATTACCGGAGTAAGCCGTCATGACGGAGACTACGCAAAATCCCAATGAGCCGATCAGCAGCAGTTTTCGATGACCTTTGCGATCACCCAGGCTACCCATGGAAATGAGCAGCCCGGCCAAGACCAATGAATAGGCATCAATCATCCATAGCTGCTGGCTGGCGCTGGGATGCAAGGCTTCAGCGATTTTCGGCAGGGCAAAACCCAGTACAGTGTTATCCACGGTCACGAGCAGGACCGGTAGCATCAATATTGCTAAAGCTATCCACCGGCTGGAGCGTGGTTGCTGCGTTACATCTTCCGCCGTCAATGACATCATCGGCTCCTTATAAAACAATCGTAAAACCGTCCCCCTGTAGGAGCATGCTGAGCTTTTTATAATTTGTAAGGCTGCGAGACCATGAAGTATTTGTTTCACATTGTATTGCTGTTACAAACCCACATAGATTCAAAACAAATTCTGAATTTTCTGTAAGAACTTACCCACCTTAATTCTCCTCGCGCATAAAAAGCGGCTGAGCGAACTCAAGTCGTCCTGATACGGATCGCTGAATACCGATACTTGCTATTGATTCTGGTTGTGATGGCGGCCACTGCTTAAGACCGCGAGCAAAAAAATGCAGAGCGCGCCGCAGGCAGCCGAGCAAGAAATGCGAGCAATGACAAAAAGGCGACTTTTGAAAGGTCGCCTTTTCATTTCGAATTTGAATGCAGGTTACTGTGGATGGGCCTCCTGCATCTGATTGGCATACACTTGGCACCTAGGGCGCCAGCCCTTCCACAATAATGATCTGCGCCTCTCCCGCCCCCGCTCTATGCGCCTTTGCCTCCTGATATTCCACAGACTCATAGCACGCCACCGCCTGCTCATAGCTCTCAAACTCAATCACCACATTGCGCTGCCGTGCCGGCCCGCCTTCCAGCGCCTCACTGCGCCCGCCCCTGGCCAGAAATCGCCCGCCGAACTTCGCGAAAGCAGCCGGGGCGCGCTGGGTGTACTGGGTGTATTGCTCTGCATCTGACACATCCACATGGGCAATCCAATAGGCCTTCATCGAGACATCCTCTTGCTTAGAATTTGTGGTATACCATAATACATATAACCAACAAACAGAGCACTCCCCATGCCCTTCAACAGCATCGCAGACATCCTCGAAGACTACGGCCAGGGCAAGATGGTGCTTCTGGTGGACGACGAAGACCGGGAAAACGAAGGCGACCTGCTGTTGCCTGCAGCGTGCTGCACCGCCGAGACTATCAGCTTCATGGCCCGTGAAGCGCGGGGCCTGATCTGCCTGACCCTCACCGATGAACATTGCCAACGCCTGGGCCTGGAGCAGATGGTGCCCAGCAATGGCAGCGTGTTCAGCACTGCGTTTACCGTGTCCATCGAAGCCGCCACCGGCGTGACCACCGGCATCTCCGCCGCCGATCGCGCACGCACCGTGGCGGCGGCTGTGGACATCAACGCGGGCCCCGCCGACATTGTGCAGCCGGGGCATATTTTCCCGCTGCGCGCCAGGGATGGCGGCGTGCTGACCCGCGCCGGCCACACCGAAGCCGGTTGCGATCTGGCGCGCCTGGCGGGGCACATACCGGCCTCGGTGATTGTCGAAGTGATGAACGACGACGGCACCATGGCCCGCCGACCTGATCTGGAAGCCTTTGCCCGCAAGCACCGGATCAAGATCGGCACCATCGCCGACCTGATCCACTACCGCCTCAGCACCGAACGCACCGTGGTACGCATCGGCGAACGCGACCTGCCCACAGTGCACGGCACCTTCCGCCTGATCACTTTTGAAGACCGCATCGACGGCGGCGTGCATATGGCCATGGTCATGGGCCAACTGCGCCGCGATGAACCGGCACTGGTCCGTGTGCACGTGATCGACCCGCTGCGCGACCTGGTCGGCGCCGACTACAGTGGGCCGTCCAACTGGACCTTGTGGGCCGCCCTGCAACGCGTGGCGGCAGAAGGCAGCGGCGTGGTGGTGGTGCTGGCCAACCATGAGTCGTCCCAGGCACTGTTGGAACGCGTACCGCAGTTGACCCAGGCGCCGCGTCAGTTCAGCCGCTCCCAGTCACGGATTTACTCGGAAGTGGGTACTGGCGCTCAGATATTGCAGGACCTGGGCGTGGGCAAACTGCGCCACCTCGGACCACCGCTGAAATACGCAGGCTTGACCGGTTACGACCTGGAAGTCGTGGAAAGCATCCCCTTCACCTGAGGCTGGAAACCCAGCGTCGGCGGATAGCCGGTATGGCAAAGTGCTTGCGCAAAGCTTGGAATACCATAATATGATATTCCATAGGCCGGACAACCTGAATCAGGCCACCCGGACCGATTGCTCCCGACAGGCGGGCACTCCAAAGCCCCGCTCATAAACACAACAATGAGGGCGTAAAAATGGTGTTGAACACAGGTGCAACCGCGGTGCTGTTCGCGGGTTTGTTGAGCGTGGCCAGCCAGGCGGCGTTGGCGGCGGAAAGTGTCAACTTCGTCAGTTGGGGCGGCAGCACCCAGGATGCGCAGAAGCAGGCATGGGCCGATCCTTTCAGCAAGGCCAGCGGCATCACCGTCGTTCAGGACGGCCCCACCGACTACGGCAAACTCAAGGCCATGGTCGAAAGCGGCAACGTACAGTGGGACGTGGTGGATGTCGAAGCCGACTTCGCCCTGCGCGCCGCCGCCGAAGGCCTGCTCGAGCCCCTCGACTTCTCGGTGATCGAGCGCGACAAGATCGACCCGCGTTTCGTCTCCGACCATGGCGTCGGCTCGTTCTTCTTCTCCTTCGTGCTCGGCTACAACGAAGGCAAGCTCGGCACCGGCAAACCGCAGGACTGGAGCGCCTTGTTCGACACCAAGACCTACCCCGGCAAACGCGCCCTCTACAAATGGCCAAGCCCAGGTGTGCTTGAACTGGCGCTGCTGGCCGACGGCGTACCCGCCGCCACGCTCTACCCCCTGGACCTGGACCGCGCCTTCAAGAAACTCGACACCATCAAGAAAGACATCGTCTGGTGGGGCGGCGGTGCGCAGTCGCAACAGTTGCTGGCCTCCGGCGAAGTCAGCATGGGCCAGTTCTGGAACGGCCGCATTCACGCCTTGCAGGAAGATGGCGCACCAGTGGGCGTGAGCTGGAAACAGAATCTGGTGATGGCCGACATTCTTGTGGTGCCTAAAGGCTCGAAAAACAAAGCGGCCGCGATGAAGTTTCTGGTCAGTGCCAGCAGCGCCAAGGGCCAGGCGGATTTCTCCAACCTGACCGCCTACGCTCCGGTAAATATCGACAGCGTGCAGCGCCTGGATTCGGTCCTGGCGCCCAACCTACCGACGGCGTACGCCAAGGATCAGATCACCCTCGATTTCGCCTACTGGGCCAAGAACGGTCCGGCCATTGCGACACGGTGGAATGAATGGCTAGTCAAATGAAAATGACGGCAACCACGCCGACCGGGAGCGCCCTCGGCGCTGCCGACGCGGTTTCCCACAAGGCCGGGGCGCTATCCCTGGCGCAACGCTGGCGGGGGTCGAGCACCTTGATCCCGGCCCTGCTGTTCCTCGGCCTGTTCTTCCTGGCACCGCTGATCGGCCTGTTACTGCGCGGCGTGCTGGAGCCGGTACCGGGCCTTGGCAACTATGAACAGCTGTTCGCCAACTCGGCCTATGCGCGGGTGTTGCTCAATACCTTTTCAGTGGCCGGCCTGGTGACCCTGTTCAGCCTGCTGCTGGGCTTTCCGCTCGCCTGGGCGATTACCCTCGTGCCGCGCGGCTGGGGCCGCTGGATCCTGAGTATCGTGCTGCTGTCGATGTGGACCAGCCTACTCGCCCGCACCTATTCCTGGCTGGTATTGCTGCAGGCCTCGGGGGTGATCAACAAGGCGTTGATGGCCATGGGCATCATCGATCAACCGCTGGAGATGGTGCATAACCTCACCGGCGTGGTGATCGGCATGAGCTACATCATGATTCCGTTCATCGTGTTGCCGCTGCAGGCGACCATGCAGGCCATCGACCCGATGATCCTGCAGGCCGGCTCCATCTGTGGCGCCAGCCCGTGGACCAACTTCTTCCGGGTGTTCCTGCCGCTGTGCCGGCCGGGGTTGTTTTCCGGCGGGTTGATGGTTTTTGTGATGTCCCTCGGTTACTACGTCACCCCGGCTCTGCTCGGCGGTGCACAGAACATGATGCTGCCCGAGTTCATCATTCAACAGGTGCAATCGTTCCTCAATTGGGGTCTGGCCAGTGCCGGGGCGGCGTTGCTGATTTTCATCACGTTGGTGCTGTTCTACTTCTACCTGAAGCTCCAGCCGGAATCCCCGGTTGGCGCCAGCAACGCGAGGTAAGCCGTCATGCTCCTGACCCCCAACGCCATGAGTCGCAGGATGCGCCTGGGCCTCTACACCACCACCGGTTTGATTGGCCTGTTCCTGCTGTTGCCGATCGTGTTTATCGTGTTGCTGTCGTTCGGCTCGTCGCAATGGCTGGTGTTCCCGCCACCGGGCTGGACACTGAAATGGTACGGCCAGTTCTTCTCCAACCCCGACTGGATGAGCGCGGCGATGGCCAGCCTCAAGGTGGCGGTGCTGACCACGCTGTTCGCCGTCGCGCTGGGGCTGCCGACCGCCTTTGCCCTGGTGCGCGGACGCTTCCCCGGCCGCGAGTTGCTCTACGGCCTGTTCACCCTGCCGATGATCGTGCCGCTGGTGATCATCGCCGTGGCGATGTACGCGCTGTTCCTCAAGCTCGGCTATACCGGCACGATGTTCGCTTTCGTGGTCAGCCATGTGATTGTCGCGCTGCCGTTCACCATCATCTCGATCATCAACTCGCTGAAGCTGTTCGACCAGTCAATTGAAGACGCGGCGGTGATCTGCGGCGCCTCGCGCGTGCAGGCGGTGTTCAAGGTGACCTTCCCGGCGATTCGCCCAGGGATGGTCGCCGGTGCGCTGTTCGCCTTTCTCGTCTCGTGGGACGAAGTGGTGCTCAGCGTGATGATGGCCAGCCCAACCCTGCAAACCCTTCCCGTCAAAATGTGGACCACCCTGCGCCAGGACCTGACGCCTGTGATCTCCGTCGCCTCGACGTTGCTGATCGGCCTGTCGGTACTGGTCATGGTGATCGCCGCCGCCCTTCGTCGGCGCACTGAAACCAACGCCTAAGCGCCCAGGAGCAGAACATGAGTGCAGTGATCCAAGATGTCGCGCAGAATTCCGGCCAACCCCTGGTCAGCCTGCGTAACCTGAACAAGTACTACGGCGACTTTGCCGCCGTGGACAACATTTCCCTGGACATCCAGGACGGCGAGTTCCTCACCTTCCTCGGCTCCAGCGGCTCGGGCAAGAGCACCACCCTGTCGATGCTCGCCGGCTTTGAAACGCCGAGCAGCGGCGAGATCCTGGTGAGCGGGCAATCCCTGGTCAACGTGCCGCCGCACAAGCGTGACATCGGCATGGTGTTTCAACGCTACTCGTTGTTTCCGCACTTGTCGGTGCGCGACAACATCGCCTTCCCCCTGGCCATCCGCAAACTGGCCAGCGCCGAACGCGAGAAACGCGTGGACGCCATGCTCAAGCTGGTACAGCTGGAACCGTTCGCCCATCGCCGCCCTTCGCAACTCTCCGGTGGCCAGCAACAGCGAGTGGCCATCGCCCGTGCGCTGGTGTACGAGCCGCGCATCCTGCTGATGGACGAACCCCTCGGTGCCCTCGACAAGAAGCTGCGTGAAGACCTGCAGGACGAACTGCGCCAGCTGCACCGACGCCTGGGCATCACCATCGTCTACGTGACCCACGACCAGGAAGAAGCCATGCGTCTGTCACAGCGCATCGCGATTTTCAGCCACGGCAAAATCGTCGGCCTGGGCAGTGGTTTCGACCTGTACCAGAACCCGCCGAACGCGTTCGTCGCCTCGTTCCTGGGCAATTCCAACTTCCTCAAGCTCAAGGCCCAGGGCAATGCGGCAGCGTCGTTCGAAGGCCAGTCGCTGTCGATCCGCCTGACCAGCGGCCTTCAAACCGAGCAGGATGTATTGCTGATGGTGCGCCCGGAAAAGGCCCTGGCGCTGAGCGTCGAACAGGCCATCGAGCAACCGTTGGCCGCAGGCTGGAATGAGGTCTCGGCGATTGTCGGGGAGGTGCTGTTTCTGGGCGAGAGCCAGACCTGCGCAGTGAAGACCCTCGGCGGTACTTCGATGACGGTCAAGGCGCTCTCGGCGGCGGGCATGCCGCTCAAGGCCGGCGATCCGGTGCGGGTGCGTTGGGCCACGGCGGATGCGTGTGTGTATACGGAGTGGGCCGAGAGTGATTTGAATAAGGCGGCCGGAGCGCACTGAGCCTGCCTTGTAAGACTTCATGTGGCAGCGGCTGGCTCCCGATAGCGAAATATCCGTCAGTTAGTTTGTAGCTGGCAGTTCCGCCATCGGAGCGTCGTATCAAGTCTGTACCAAATGATCCAGACTACCTCGCCAGGAAAAACCGACTACAAAAAAATACCCGGCAAGCGCCGGGTATCTGATTTGACGTGATGATCAGTCCGAATAACCCAGCTTCACCGCACGGACCTTCTGCGTGTGCTTGCGTGTCGCCAGGCAGTAATACAACGGACACGTCACCGCCAACCCCACCAGCCATGACAAGTCCGCGCCGTCCACTAGGTTGGCCCAGGGCCCCACATACAACGACGTATTGGCAAACGGCAGTTGCACGATGATCCCGATGAAATACGCCACGATCGCGTGCAGGTTAAACCGCCCATACACCCCGCCATCCGCCTGAAAGATCGAGGCAATGTCGTACACCCCGCGCTTGATCACGTAGAAATCGATCAGGTTGATCGAGGCCCACGGCACCAGCACCAGCAACAGCGCGAGGATCAGCCCGATAAATTGCGCGATGAAGTCCGCCGACGCGCCCAGCGCCACCACGCAGCAACCGGCGAGAATAATACCCGAGAGCACCACGCGCACCTTGATGCCGGGGGTCCAGTGGCTGGCGAAGGTCTGGATCGAGGTGATGATCGAAAGCACTGCGCCGTACAGGTTCAGTGCGTTGTGGCTGATGATATTGAGCAGGAACAGCACCATCAGGATCGGCCCCAGCGCGCCCGTGGCTTGTTTGACCGCGACCATCGCTTCGGTGCCTTCCGGTGTCGCCAGCGCTGCCACCAGGCCGAAGGCGAACGACAGGATGGTGCCCAGCGTTGCGCCCAGATAGGTGGCAATAAACGGTCGGGTGATGCCGATGTCCGCCGGCAGGTAACGCGAATAGTCGCTGGTGTAGGGCGAGAAGCTGATCTGCCAGATGATCCCGAGCGACACCGTGGCCAGCCATCCGGCGGCGTTGAAACCGCCGCGGGTGAGGAAGTCGGCCGGCAGGTCATGGGCAAAGATGTAGGCAAAACCGGCGAGCAACGCGCTGCCCATCACCCAGGTGCCGATGCGGTTCAAGGTATGGATAAAGCGGTAGCCGATCACGCCGATGGCCGTGGCGCTGAGAGCGCCGATCAGGATGCTCGCCGGCACCGGGACCGAGGGCACGATGCCGACGATGGATTTGCCGGCCAGCACGATGTTGGAAATGAAAAAGCCGATGTAGATCAGCGCTGCGAAAAACACGATCAGCAGCGCGCCATAGCGCCCGAACTGGCCGCGGCTCTGCACCATCTGCGGGATGCCCATGCGCGGGCCCTGGGCCGAGGCAAGGGCGATCACTACACCGCCCAGCAGATGCCCGAGGGCAATCGCCAGCAACCCCCACAGCAGGTTGAGATGGAACACCTGGGCCACCATCGCGCCGGTGACGATGGGCAGCGGCGCGATATTGGTACTGAACCACAAGGTGAACAGGTCGCGGGCCTTCCCGTGGCGCTCTGCGAGGGGGACGTAATCGACCGTGTGATGCTCGATCAGGGGGTCTTGCCGGGACATCTGAGGCATAGGAATAACTCGCGTTTGTCTGATCTTATAGTTGTTTGACGCCAACCGAGGGGAGCTCTACAGCCGCCTCAGATGAACACCATATTATGGTATTCCAACTTTTTAACAAGATTGATTCGCTTTTTTCGCCCGCCTCTGATCTGGTAATCCCGGCTCTGGAAAGACCGCTACCAGAGGATAAACCCCGGTAATAGAGGGCTTTGGTGGGTCAGAGACACGTTTATCGCCTATCCAAAAAAGCCCTTGCAACTACTGTATTACGGTATACCATCAGACCTATAAATTTAAAAAACCGCTTCATAGCAGAGGACCATCTCATGATCGATGCCGCCATCTACAAACAAGTGATGGGTTCGTTTCCGTCCGGGGTCACCGTGATTACTACGCTGGACGACGACGGGCAAATCGTCGGCCTCACCGCCAGTGCTTTCAGCTCGCTGTCCATGGACCCGGCCCTGGTGCTCTTCTGCCCCAACTACAGCTCTGACTCCTACCCCGTACTGATCAAGAACAAGCGCTTCGCCATCCATGTGTTGTCCGGCGGGCAGCAAAGCGAAGCCTATGCCTTTGCGCGCAAAGGCAAGGACAAGGCCCAGGGCATCGAGTGGACCTTGAGTGCTTTGGGCAATCCGATCCTGGCCAACGCCACGGCGGTCATTGAATGCCAGTTGTGGCGTGAATACGAAGGCGGCGACCACGCAATCATGGTTGGCTCGGTCAAGAACCTGATCGTTCCCACACAGCCGAATGGGCCCCTGGTGTATTGCCACGGCAAGATGGGTACCCTGCCGGTGCCTGCCTGATACCCCGCTGAACCCGTTTTTTTGCGGAAAATAACAATAGATCCGAGGTATGCGTCATGAAATTTTCGCTGTTCATACACATGGAACGCTGGGATGAAAGCGTCAGCCACCGTCAGTTGTTCGAAGACTTGACCGAACTGACCCTGATGGCCGAAGCCGGTGGCTTCAGCACCGTGTGGATTGGCGAACACCACGCCATGGAATACACCATCTCGCCAAGTCCAATGCCGCTGCTGGCATACCTCGCGGCCAGGACCACCACTATTCGCCTGGGCGCTGGCACCATCATCGCGCCGTTCTGGCACCCGCTGCGGGTGGCAGGGGAATGCGCGTTGCTCGACGTGATCAGCAATGGACGCATGGAAGTGGGCCTGGCCCGTGGTGCTTACCAAGTGGAATTCGACCGCATGGCCGGCGGCATGCCCGCCTCGAGCGGCGGCCAGGCCCTGCGCGAAATGGTGCCGGTAGTGCGCGCCCTCTGGAAAGGCGACTACGCCCATGACGGCGACATCTGGAAATTCCCCACCTCCACCAGCGTGCCCAAGCCGATCCAGCAGCCCACCCCACCGATGTGGATCGCCGCCCGCGACCCCGACTCCCACAATTTTGCAGTGGCCAACGGCTGCAACGTCATGGTCACGCCGCTGATGAAGGGCGACGAAGAAGTCCTGGACCTTAAAAACAAATTCCAGGCCGCCCTGGACAACAACCCTGGCGTGCCCCGCCCGCAATTGATGGTGCTGCGTCACACCCACGTGCACGCCGCTGATGACCCGCAAGGCTGGGAAGTCGGGGCCAAGGCGATCTCGAAGTTCTATCGCACCTTCGATGCCTGGTTCGGCAACAAGAACGTGCCGGTCAATGGTTTCCTGGAGCCAAGCCCGGAAGAGAAGTTCGCCGCACGCCCAGAGTTCGAACTGGAGAGCCTGCACAAAACCGCAATGATCGGCACCGCAGCAGAGATCATCCCGCGCATTCGGTACTACCAGGAACTGGGCGTGGATGAGTTCAGTTTCTGGTGCGACAACAGCCTGCCCCATGCCGAGAAAAAGAAGTCCCTAGCACTGTTTATTGAGCAGGTGATGCCCGCGTTTCGTTGACCGGCTGCAGGCGCCCGCTCATCAACCACATCATGGGAGCGGGCTTGCCCGCTCCACATTCTTTTGGCCTCAGGCCATCATCGCAGCATCGGTAACAGTCTATTGCGCCGCACAATGTACTAACCAGTTACTTATCTTGCTAAAATCGTGCTTTGCCCTCTCTCACTCGAGTCTTTTCGACATGAAACGAGCATCGCGCGCCGCTGGCGTCTCACGTTTTCTTCTGCTGGGCCTGGGCGTAATCATCGCCCTGCTCGGCCTTGCGCTCGCCGTCGGCGGCGCCAAACTGGTCAGCCTGGGAGGTTCCTGGTACTTCCTGGTCGGTGGCGTGGTCATGGCCATTGCCGGGCTGTTGATTGCCCGGCGCAAGTCGGCGGGCGCGTGGTGGTTCGCCGCGTTCCTGGTCGGCACGGCCGTATGGGCTGTCGCGGATGTAGGGCTGGTGTACTGGCCGCTGTTCTCGCGACTGTTCATGTTCGCGGTGATCGGCATCGTGGTTGCGCTGGTCTATCCATTGCTGGTCGGCAAACCGGCGCGGGGCGCGTATGGCGTTGCTGCCGTGCTGGCGCTGGGCGCGGCGGTGGCGGCGGGCAATATGTTCGTCGCTCACCCAAGCGTAGCGCCGACCGGTGCCGGCCCTGGCATCACCCCGGTGGCCGCCGCCGATGCCCAAAAAGACTGGGCACATTACGGCAACACCGAAGGCGGCAGCCGCTTCGCCGCGCTGGACCAGATCAATCGCGACAACATCGACAAGCTCAAAGTCGCCTGGACCTACCGCACCGGTGACGTGGCCATCAGCGACGGCAACGGCGCCGAAGACCAGCTCACGCCCCTGCAGATCGGCAACAAAGTGTTCATCTGCACCCCGCACAACAACCTCATCGCGCTGGACGCCGACACCGGCAAGGAGCTGTGGAAGAACGAGATCAATGCCCAATCGGCGGTGTGGCAGCGATGCCGTGGCATGGCCTACTTCGACGCGACTGCGCCGATTGCCCCGCCGACCCAACCGAACAGTTCGCCGGTGATCGCCGCCAGCGTGCCCGCCGGTGCGCAATGCCAGCGGCGCCTGCTGACCAACACCATCGATGCACGCCTGATCGCCGTGGATGCCGACACCGGCAAATTCTGCGAAGACTTCGGCACCCACGGCCAGGTGGATTTGAAGGCGGGCTTGGGTAATGTCCCGGACAGCTACTACCAATTGTCTTCCGCGCCGTTGATGGCCGGTACCACCGTGGTGGTGGGCGGACGCGTGGCCGATAACGTGCAAACCGATATGCCGGGCGGCGTGATCCGTGGCTTCGATGTGATCAGCGGCCAGATGCGCTGGGCGTTCGACCCCGGCAACCCGCAAGACAAGCAGGCGCCGGCCGACGGCAGCACCTACGTGCGCAGCACCCCGAACAGCTGGGCGCCGATGTCCTACGACCCGCTGATGAACACGGTTTTCCTGCCGATGGGCAGCTCATCCACCGACATCTACGGTGTTGAGCGCACCGAGCTCAATCACAAATACGGCGCTTCGGTACTGGCGCTGGACGCCTCCACCGGCGCAGAGAAATGGGTGTACCAGACGGTTCACAATGATCTGTGGGACTTCGACCTGCCGATGCAACCGAGCCTGATCGATTTCACCCCGCCAGGCAGCGACAAGGCCGTACCTGCGGTGGTAATCGGCACCAAGGCCGGGCAGATTTATGTGCTCGACCGCGCCACCGGCAAGCCGTTGACCGACGTGCAGGAAGTGCCGGTGAAAGCCGCGAACATTCCCAATGAGCCGTATTCCCCCACCCAGCCCAAATCAGTGGGCATGCCGCAGATCGGCGCGCAGACGCTGACTGAATCGGACATGTGGGGCGCCACGCCCTATGACCAGTTGCTGTGCCGCATCGACTTCAAGGGCATGCGCTACGATGGCCTGTATACCGCGCCGGGTACCGATAAATCCTTGAGCTTCCCGGGCTCGTTGGGCGGCATGAACTGGGGCAGCATTTCCACCGATCCGGTGCACGGGTTTATCTTCGTCAACGACATGCGCCTGGGCCTGTGGATCCAGATGGTTCCGTCGCAGAACAAGGCCCTGGCGGCGTCCGGGGGTGAAGCGCTGAACACCGGCATGGGCGCCGTGCCGCTCAAGGGCACGCCGTATGCGGTGAACAAGAACCGCTTCCTGTCGGTGGCCGGCATTCCGTGCCAGGCGCCGCCGTTCGGCACCTTGACCGCCATCGACATGAAGACGCAAAAAATCGCCTGGCAAGTACCGGTGGGCACCGTTGAAGACACCGGTCCCCTGGGCATCCGCATGCACCTGCCGATCAAAGTAGGCCTGCCGACCCTCGGCGGTACGCTGTCGACCCAGGGTGGCCTGATCTTCATCGCCGGCACCCAGGACTTCTACCTGCGCGCCTTCAACAGCGGCAACGGTGATGAAATCTGGAAAGCCCGCCTGCCGGTCGGCAGCCAGGGCGGCCCGATGACCTACGTGTCACCGAAAACCGGCAAGCAATACATCGTCGTCACTGCCGGCGGTGCGCGCCAGTCCACCGACCGTGGCGACTACGTGATCGCCTACGCCTTGCCGTAACCACCCTCTGTTCGCGCGGTGCGCCCGCACCGCGCTTTGTGTCTGGAAAATCCCCCCATGAACCCTACTTCTCATATCGCCCTTGGGCGCCTGGTGCTGGGCCTGGCCTTTGTTGCCGCCCTGCCCGTCCAGGCCGACGACACCACCCTGACCGGCGACTGGGGCGGCCTGCGCCGCGAACTCGACGAACGCGGCGTGCGTTTTACCGGCGACTACAGCGGTGAGACCGCCTACAACGCCCACGGCGGCCAGCATCGCTCGGCGCGCTATTCGCAGAACCTCAAACTCGGTGTGCAGTTCGACCTGGGCAAGCTCTACGGTTTCACCCATGGCGACCGCATCCAGCTGACCATCAACGACCGGCGCGGCAACAGCGCCTCCGATGACCTGGTGGGCAACCGCCTGCCGATCCAGGAAAATTATGGCGGCCTGTATACGCGCCTCACCGAACTGAGCTATGAGCGTACGCTGTTCACCCCGGCACTTAACGTCAAGCTCGGCTACACGGCCATGGGCAATGACCTCGGCGGCCTGGACAGCGGCATCCTGTGCAATTTCATGAACGCCGGTTTCTGCGGGCATCCGCTGAACATGTCGGGCGGCAGCGGCTGGGCCAACTACCCGAATGCGCACCTGGGCGCCCGCGTGAAATACGATATTTCGCCGAACTGGCAGCTGCGCGTGGCGGCGTTCAATGTCGACCCGTCCAGCAACGGCAACTCGAGCCGCGCCTGGCACCTGGGGCCCAAGCACACCACTGGCACCGTGGTGCCCATCGAGCTGATCTACAAACACGCCGGCAGCCTGCCGGGGGAATACAAGCTGGGTTACTACTACGACAGCTCCGATGTAAAACGCATCGGCAGCGACAAGGAGGTCAGCGGTCGCGGCGGCCACTACCTGTTGATCGACCAGGCCGTATGGGCTTCCCGGTCATCCCAGGGCCGCAGCCTGCACGCCTTCGGTCAGTATTCGGCGGCCAGCGAGGCGGCGTCACCGTTCAGCAAGTGGTATGGCGCCGGGGTGGTGCTGTACAAACCGTTCGAGGGCCGCCCGCGTGACACCGTCGCCCTGGGTTATGGCCGCGCAGTGCCGAACCCGCGCAGTCGCGACGTGCAGGCGCTTGCGGCATTCAATGCCGACCGCCCCTACCCGGCTCTCGACAGCGCCGAGCAGTTGATCGAACTCAGTTATGGCTATCAGGCCACGCCCTGGCTGACCCTGCGGCCGGACGTGCAATACATCATCGAACCCGGCGCGTTTTCCGGGCAGAGCATCGACGATGCGCTGATTCTGGGTTTGCAAGTCAAGGCGGTGTTCTAAGCCACGCCTTGCTGGTACTGCCTCGGCGTACACCCGTACTCACGGCGAAACACCGTGTGCAGGTATTGCGCCGATGTGAACCCGCAGGTCTGCGCGATATCGGCAATCGCCAGCGCCTGGTTTTCCAGGCCCTTGGCGGCGGCGGCAAGTTTGAAGCGCAGGATCTCATCGTGCACGCTGCACCCGCGCACCTTGCGAAAGTGCGACTCCAACGATGAACGCGACACCCCGACATACGCCGCCACCTGCGCGGTCTTGATGCCCTGGCACGCATACTGGCGAATGAACAGCAGGGCCTGCATCACATAGGGATTGCCCAACGGTTGATGCAGGCTGGAGGCCTGCACGTTGATCGCGTCCGGCGGCACCAGCACCTGCGTACCGGCACAGGGTTTGCCATGCAGCATCTGGTGCAGCAGCGCGGCGGCGGTGCGGCCCATGGTCTCGGTGCCCTGGATCACCGAACTGAGCGGCACCCGCGTCAGGGTGCGGGTCAGCGGGTCGTTGTCGATACCGATCAGCGCCACTTCCTCAGGCACTGCAATGCCTGCTGTCAGGCAGGCTTGCAGCAGTTGCCGAGCGCGGGCATCGGTCACCGCAATAATGCCGATGGGCTTGGGCAAGCTGTGCAGCCAGGCGATCTGCTGCTCCACCGCGCTGTCCCATAACGGCGCGCTGGTGCCCAGGCCACGATACACCTCGACGTGCAGGCCATCGCGCTGCATCAAGCGGCGAAACGCCTTCTCACGCTCCTGTGCCCAGCGATTGGCTTGGGCTTCGGGCAGGCTGAAACAGGCAAACCGCGTCAGCCCGGCTTCGATCAGGTGCTCATAGGCCAACTTCATCAAGGCATGGTTATCGGTCGCCACATAGGGAATGCCCTTGGGGTATTGGCCGGCGTCCTCATACGAACCGCCCACCGCCACCACCGGTATTCGGCTCCCGGCCAACGCCTCGCCGATCAGCGGGTCATCGAAGTCGGCAATGATGCCATCGCCCTGCCAACGCTCGATGCCGCGCAACCGGCAGAGGAAATCTTCTTCCAGAAACAAATCCCAGGACGCCCGGGTGCTGCTCAGGTAATTGCCGATGCCGGCGATGATGCCGCGGTCGTAGATTTTGCTGCCATTGAAGAGCAAGGCGATGCGGTGAACGGGCGGTAGGGTTTTCATTGTTTTTGTCCTGGGGCCGGTTGAGACAGACTAGACCTGACTGCACAAAATCGCACCATCCCTTGGTGATTTTCATAATCAGCAGCCCCGGTGCCGTTGCTAGTATCCAGACACCGCCAAGAACAATAAGGAAAACGCCATGCCGTACTTCCCCGGTGTCGAGCAGGTTCGCTTCGAAGGCCCTGCCAGCGACGCCCCTCTCGCCTTTCGCCACTACGACGCCAACAAGTTGATCCTCGGCAAACCCATGCGTGAGCACCTGCGCATGGCCGCCTGTTACTGGCACACCTTTGTGTGGCCGGGGGCGGATATGTTTGGCGTGGGCACCTTCAAGCGACCGTGGCAGCGCAGCGGTGATCCGATGGAGTTGGCCATCGGCAAGGCGGATGCGGCCTTTGAGTTCTTCTCCAAGCTGGGCATCGATTACTACAGTTTTCACGACACTGACGTGGCGCCCGAAGGCAGCTCGCTCAAGGAATATCGCAACCACTTTGCGCAGATGGTCGATCACCTGGAGCGTCATCAGGAACAGACCGGTATCAAGCTGCTGTGGGGCACCGCCAATTGCTTCAGCAACCCGCGCTTTGCCGCCGGTGCCGCGAGCAATCCCGACCCAGAGGTGTTCGCCTACGCCGCTGCCCAGGTGTTCAGCGCGATGAATGCCACGCTGCGGCTCAAGGGCTCCAACTATGTGCTGTGGGGCGGCCGTGAAGGCTATGAAACCCTGCTCAATACCGACCTCAAGCGCGAGCGTGAACAGCTCGGCCGGTTTATGCGCATGGTGGTGGAACACAAGCACAAGATCGGCTTCAAGGGCGACCTGTTGATCGAGCCCAAGCCCCAGGAGCCGACCAAGCACCAGTACGATTACGACAGCGCCACGGTGTTCGGCTTCCTGCATGAGTACGGCCTGGAACACGAGATCAAGGTGAACATCGAAGCCAACCACGCGACGCTGGCCGGGCACAGCTTTCATCATGAGATCGCCACCGCCGTGTCCCTGGGGATTTTCGGCAGCATCGACGCCAACCGTGGCGACCCGCAGAACGGCTGGGACACTGACCAATTCCCCAACAGCGTCGAGGAAATGACCCTGGCCACCTATGAGATTCTCAAGGCCGGCGGGTTCAAGAACGGCGGCTACAATTTCGATTCAAAAGTGCGCCGCCAGAGCCTGGATGATGTGGACCTGTTCCATGGCCATGTAGCGGCTATGGATGTACTGGCGCTGGCCCTGGAACGTGCGGCGGCGATGGTGCAGAACGACCGGCTGCAGCAGTTCAAGGACCAGCGTTATGCCGGCTGGGACCAGCCGCTGGGCAAAGCCGTACTGGCGGGCGAGTTCAGCCTGCAATCCCTGGCCGAACACGCGTTCGCCAACGAACTGGACCCGCAGGCCGTGAGTGGACGGCAGGAGATGCTGGAGGGGGTTGTGAACCGATTTATCTACACCTGACTGTGGCGAGGGAGCTTGCTCCCGCTGGGTCGCGAAGCGGCCCCGTCTACAGGTTCTGCGGTTTACCTGATATACCGAGGTGTCTGGTTTTGGGGCTGCTTCGCAGCCCAGCGGGAGCAAGCTCCCTCGCCACAGTGTCTTTCCAACAACAATAAAAGGACGCACCACCATGAAGTCATTCAAACGTACCCTGCTCGCCACCGCCCTGGCCCTGCTCGCCCTGCCGGTGATGGCCGATTCGGCGCACCCGAAAATCGGTTTTTCCATCGACGACCTGCGCCTGGAACGCTGGTCCCGAGACCGCGATTACTTCGTCGCAGCGGCGGAAAAGCTCGATGCCAAGGTGTTCGTGCAATCGGCCGATGCCAATGAGCAGAAGCAGATCTCGCAGATCGAAAACCTCATCTCCCGTGGCGTCGACGTGATCGTTATCGTGCCGTTCAATGCCACGGTGTTGACCAACGCGGTCGCCGAAGCCAAGAAGGCCGGGATCAAAGTCGTGTCTTACGACCGCCTGATCCTCAACGCGGACATCGACGCCTACATCTCCTTCGATAACGAAAAAGTCGGCGAAATGCAGGCCAGCGGCGTGCTGCAAGCGGCGCCCAAGGGTAATTATTTCCTGCTCGGCGGCGCGCCCACCGACAACAACGCCAAGGTGCTGCGCGAAGGCCAGATGAAAGTGCTGCAGCCGGCCATCGACAAGGGCGATATCAAGATTGTCGGCCAGCAGTGGGTCAAGGAATGGAACCCCACCGAGGCGCTGAGCATTGTCGAGAACGCCCTGACCCGCAATAACAACAAAATCGACGCCATCGTCGCCTCCAACGACGCCACCGCCGGCGGTGCGATCCAGGCCCTGGCCGCGCAGAAGCTGGCAGGCAAGGTGCCGATTTCCGGGCAGGACGCTGACCTGGCGGCGATCAAGCGTGTGATCGACGGTACCCAGACCATGACCGTCTACAAGCCGCTCAAGTTGATCGCCACCGAGGCGGCCAAATTGTCGGTGCAGCTGGCGCGCAATGAAAAGCCCACCTACAGCTCGCAATACGACAATGGCAGCAAGCAGGTCGACACCATCCTGCTCACGCCGACGCCGCTGACCAAGGCCAATATCGACGTGCTGGAGAAGGACGGGTTCTACACCAAAGAGCAGATCGCCGGGCAATGACCGCTATGGCCGCCGATTACTTGCTGCAAATGAACGGCATCGTCAAAAGCTTTGGCGGTGTCAACGCCCTCGACGGCATCGACATCAAGGTACAGCCGGGGGAATGCGTCGGCCTGTGTGGCGAAAACGGCGCCGGCAAATCCACCTTGATGAAGGTGCTGTCGGCGGTGTACCCGTATGGCACCTGGGAGGGCGAAATCCTCTGGGACGGGCAACCGCTCAAAGCCCAGTCGATCAGCGAAACCGAGGCCGCCGGCATCGTCATCATCCACCAGGAACTGACCCTGGTGCCCGACCTGTCGGTGGCCGAGAACATCTTCATGGGCCACGAGCTGACCCTGCCCGGTGGGCGTATGAATTACCCGGCGATGCTGCACCGCGCCGAGGCGTTGATGCGCGAACTCAAGGTGCCGGACATGAACGTCGCGCTGCCGGTGTCGCAGTACGGCGGCGGCTACCAGCAACTGGTGGAGATCGCCAAGGCCCTCAACAAACAGGCGCGCCTGCTGATCCTGGACGAGCCCTCTTCGGCCCTGACCCGCTCGGAAATCGAGGTGCTGCTCGACATTATCCGTGACCTCAAGGCCAAGGGCGTGGCCTGTGTGTATATCTCGCACAAGCTCGATGAAGTGGCCGCCGTGTGCGACACCATTGCGGTGATTCGCGATGGCAAGCACATCGCGACCACCGCCATGGCCGACATGGACATCCCACGGATCATCACGCAGATGGTCGGCCGCGAGATGAGCAACCTCTACCCCACCGAACCCCACGAGGTGGGCGAGGTGGTGTTCGAAGCACGCAACGTCACCTGCTACGACGTCGACAACCCCAGGCGCAAACGCGTCGACGATATTTCGTTTGTGCTTAAGCGCGGCGAAATCCTCGGCATCGCCGGGCTGGTGGGCGCCGGGCGTACGGAACTGGTGTCGGCGCTGTTCGGCGCCTACCCCGGCCGCTACAGCGCCGAGGTATGGCTGGAGGGCCAGGTGATCGACACGCGCACGCCGCTCAAGTCGATTCGCGCAGGGCTGTGCATGGTGCCCGAGGACCGCAAGCGCCAGGGCATCATTCCCGACCTGGGCGTGGGCCAGAACATTACCCTGGCGGTGCTCGACACCTACGCCCACCTGACCCGCATCGACGCCGAGGCCGAACTGGGCAGCATCGATCAGCAGATCGCCCGCATGCACCTCAAGACAGCCAGCCCGTTTCTGCCGATCACCAGCCTGTCCGGTGGCAATCAGCAAAAAGCCGTGCTGGCGAAAATGCTGATGGCCAAGCCCAAGGTGCTGATCCTCGATGAGCCCACGCGCGGGGTAGATGTGGGGGCCAAGTATGAGATCTACAAACTGATGGGCGCGCTGGCGGCCGAGGGGGTGTCGATCATCATGGTGTCGTCGGAGCTCGCCGAAGTGCTCGGCGTGTCCAACCGCGTGCTGGTGATCGGCGACGGCCAGTTGCGGGGTGATTTCATCAATCAGGGGCTCACCCAGGAACAGGTGCTCGCCGCTGCGCTCAGCCAAAATAACAATGATCGGAAGACCGCGTAGATGAATCAGGTCAAACACCTTTTCACCCGCTACAAAATGCTCGCCCTGGTGATCGCCGTGGCGTTCATCTGGTTGTTTTTCAGCTGGCAGACCGACGGCGGCTTCCTTACGCCGCGCAACCTGTCCAACCTGCTGCGGCAGATGTCGATCACCGGGATCCTGGCGTGCGGCATGGTGCTGGTGATCATCAGCGGCGAAATCGATTTGTCGGTGGGTTCGTTGCTCGGTTTGCTGGGTGGGCTGGCGGCGATCCTGGATGTGGTGTACCACATCCCGCTGCTGGCCAATCTGAGCCTGGTGGCGTTGTGCGGCCTGATGATCGGCCTGGCTAACGGCTACATGACCGCCTACCTGCGCATCCCCTCGTTCATTGTCGGCCTGGGCGGGATGCTGGCGTTTCGCGGGATCTTACTGGGCATCACCGGCGGCACCACCATCGCACCGGTGTCGCCGTCGCTGGTGTACGTCGGCCAAGGCTACCTGCCGCACACCGTGGGCATCGGGCTGGGCGCAGTGCTGTTCGCGCTGACGCTGTTCCTCACCTGGAAACAACGGCGCAACCGCGCCCTGCATGGCCTGGCCGCGCACTCTCTGGTGCGCGACGTGCTGCGCGTGGTGCTGATCGGCGCGGTGCTGGCCGGGTTTGTCACCACCCTCAACAGCTACGACGGCATCCCGGTGCCGGTGTTGCTGCTGCTGGTGCTGCTCGGCGTGTTCAGCTACGTCACCAGCCAGACCGTCTTCGGCCGCCGCGTGTATGCGGTGGGCAGCAATATGGAAGCCACGCGGCTGTCCGGCATCAACGTGCAGGCGGTGAAATTGTGGATCTTCGGCATCATGGGCGTGATGTGCGCCCTCGCCGGCCTGGTCAACACCGCCCGCCTGGCCGCCGGCTCACCGTCGGCGGGCAATATGGGCGAGCTGGACGCCATCGCAGCGTGCTTTATCGGCGGCACCTCGATGCGCGGCGGGTCGGGCACGGTGTATGGCGCCTTGCTCGGGGCGTTGGTGATTACCAGTTTGGATAACGGCATGTCGATGCTGGATGTGGACAGTTACTGGCAGATGATCGTGAAGGGCAGCATCCTAGTGCTGGCGGTGTGGGTGGATGTGAGTACGCGGGCAGGTCGGCGGTAAACCCTGTGGGAGGGGGCTTGCCCCCGATGGCGGATTGCCAGTCGATATTCATTCAGCTGATACACCGCTATCGGGGGCAAGCCCCCTCCCACATTGTCCTCATTTTTCCACGGGGATGATCGTTCCAACGCGGGAGCGTGGAAACGATCGGTGTCTGCGGTCAATCCTTCTCGACCAGAGCAGTGTTGCCGTCCCATCCGCCACCCAGCGCCGCAATCAATTGCACGCTCGCCATCAGCCGCGACTGCAGCAAGGTCAATACCGTGCGCTCGTTGCTCAAGGCCGTCGCCTGCACGGTGACCACGTCCAGATAAGCAATCAGCCCCGCTTTGTACTGGTTTTCGGTCAACCGCAACGACTCGCGGGCAGCCTCCAGCGCTTCGTTGCTGACTACCGCTTCGTCCGCCAGCACCTTGAGCTGCACCATGTAGTTTTCCACTTCGCGGAACCCATCCAGCACGGTCTGACGGTACTTGGCCACGGTCTCGTCGTAACTGGCCACGCTGCGGTCGACTTCCGCCGAGCGCTGGCCGCCGTCGAACAGGGTCATGGCCAGCTTCGGGCCCACCGACCAGAAGCGGTTCGGCAGGCTGATCCAGTCTGCATAGGTGCTGCTGGAATAGCCCCCCGCCAGGCTCAAGGTCAAGTCGGGGTAATAGGCAGCCTTGGCTACACCGATATTGGCGTTGGCCGCAATCACCGAGCGTTCCGCCGAGGCAATATCCGGGCGACGCTCCAACAGGTGCGACGGCAGGCCGACGGGAATCTGCGGCAGTGCAGGGATGTCTTTGCTCACGGCCAGGCTGAAATTGGCCGGTGCTTCACCGATCAATACCGCAATGGCGTTTTCCAGCTGCGCGCGCTGCCAGATCAGGTCGATCAGGCTGGCCTGGGTAGTTTTGAACTGGGTCTGCGCCTGGGCGATGGCGTCCTTGCCGGCCACACCGGCGCGGTATTGGTTTTCGGTCATTTGCAGCGAGCGCTGGTAGGTGTCCAGCGTGGCTTGCAACAAGCGTGTCTGTTCGTCCATGACCCGCAACTGCAAATAGCTCTGCACCAGCTCCGACTGTTGGCTCAGGCGCATTGCGGCCAGGTCGGCCGAGCTGGCCTCGGCGCTGGCTTCGTTGGCCTCCAGGCCCCGACGCAATTTGCCCCAGACATCGGCTTCCCAGCTCACGCCCAACTGCGCATTGAGGGTGTCGCGAATACCACTGCTGGAGCTGCTGAGGCTGGCGCTGCTGCTGCCGGTGCCCTGGCTGGCGCGGGTTTTACCGACGCTCAGGTCGACGCTGGGGTAAAACGCCCCGCGAGCACTGCGCACCAGTGCCTGGGCCTGGCGAAAGCGCGCCTCGGCCTGGGCGACGGTCTGGTTGGAGGTGTTGAGGCGCACCACCAGGTCGTTCAATTGGCGGTCGCCGTACAGCTCCCACCATGCGCCACGGGCCAGGGAATCACTTGGATTGGCCTGGCGCCAGCCCTGGGCTTGCTTGAATTGTGCCGGTTCGACCACGGCCGGCCGCTGGTAATCAGGACCGATGGCGCAGGCGCTCAGTAGCAACGCCAACCCCACTGTAGGAGCGAGCTTGCTCGCGAAGATCGTCAACGATAACGCGCCGAACCTGGAAGAACGCGGTGCGTGCAGGTTTTTCGCGAGCAAGCTCGCTCCTACAGTGGGGTTGGCGTTGGTTGAATCGGTCATAGCGCAGTGTCCAGGGCAGCATCGGTACGCACGCCGCGCCAGGCATTGAAGCGGTGGCGCGCGCGGTCAAGATAGAGGTAAACCACCGGAGTGGTGTAAAGGGTCAGGATCTGGCTGAACACCAGGCCGCCGATAATGGTCAGGCCCAGGGGCTGGCGCATTTCCGCGCCGTCGCCGGCGCCGAGCAGCAATGGCAAGGCCCCGAGAATCGCCGCCAGGGTGGTCATCAGGATCGGGCGCAGGCGCAGCAGGCAGGCGCTGCGAATCGACTCCAGCGGGCTCATGCCGTCATGACGCTCAAGCTGCAGCGCCAGGTCGATCATCAGGATCGCGTTTTTCTTCACCACCCCGATCAGCAGGAACAATCCCAGCAGTGAGATCAGGCTGAACTCCCCGCCCAGCAGGTAGATCGACAGCAACGCGCCGACCCCGGCCGACGGCAAGGTCGACAGGATCGTCAGCGGGTGGATATAGCTTTCATACAGAATGCCCAGCACCAGGTACACCGCCACCAACGCACCGAGAATCATGAACGGCTGGCCCTTCTGGGTCGCGGCGAACGCGTCGGCGGTGCCGGCCATCTTGGCGATCACATCTTCCGGCAGGCCGACCTTGGCAATCGCGCGTTCGATGGCAGCAGTGCCCTGCTCCACCGTGACGCCGGGCGCCATGTCGAACGCGATGTTTTCCGAGGCGAACTGCCCTTCATGGCTGACGCGGTCATCGGCCAGGCTGTTCTCATAATGGGCAATGGTCGACAGCGGCACGCGCGCGCCATCGGCGGTGATCACCTGCACCTGGTTAAGGGTGATCGGGTCCTGGGCATATTTAGGGTTGACCTCCATCACCACCTGATACTGGTTGAGGCTGTCGTAGATCGTGGAAATCTGCCGCTGGCTGTAGGCGTTATTCAGCACCGAGGTGACCATGTCCATGTCGATCCCCAGGCGCTTGGCCTGATCGCGGTCGACGATCAGCGTGACCTGGGCCGCGCCGCGTCCTTCGCGGGCGTCGATGGCGGTCAGCTCCGGCAGTTCACGCATGGCGGCCACCACTTTCGGGTACCACAGGCGCAATGCGGCCAGGTCACCGCTTTGCAGGATGTAGGAGTACTGCGCGCTGGTCTGGTCGCGGCTGCCACCAAACTGCAGGTCCTGGTCGGCCATCAGGAACAGGCGCCCGCCGGGCACCAGCGGTACCTCCTTGCGCAAGCGCTCGATCACCGCCTGGGCCGAGACCTTGCGCTCACCGATGGGTTTGAGGCGCACCAGCATCACCGCATTGTTGATGCCACTGTTGCCGCCGATAAAGCCGGCCACGCTGAGCACCGCCGGGTCCTTGAGCACGGCCTGGCGAAAAATTTCCATCTTCGGCTGCATCACATTGAACGACAGCCCGTCATCGCCGCGCACAAAACCGATCAACTGGCCGGTGTCCTGCTGGGGCATGAAGGTTTTCGGCACCACCACGTACAGCGCGATGTTCACGCCCACGGTGACCAGCAGGCTGAGCAGGGTCAGGCGTCGATGACGCAGCACCCAGTCCAGGCTGGTGGCATAGGCGGCGACCATGCGCTCGTTGATGCGGTGGCTCCAGCGCTGCAACCCGGTCATGTGCCCTTTGACATGGGGCTTGAGCCAGCGCGCGCAGAGCATCGGGGTCAGGGTCAGCGACACGATCAGCGAGACGATGATCGCCGCCGACAAGGTGATGGAAAACTCACGAAACAGGTTGGTGACGATCCCGCCCATGAACAGGATGGAGAGAAACACCGCCACCAGCGATACGTTCATCGACAGCAAGGTAAAGCCGACTTCCTCGGCGCCCAGGTAGGCAGCCTTCATCGGCGGCACGCCCTCGTCGATATGCCGGGAAATGTTCTCCAGCACCACGATGGCATCGTCCACCACCAGGCCGGTGGCCAGGATCAGCGCCATCAGCGAGAAGTTGTTCAACGAAAACCCGTACAGGTACATCACCGCAAAAGTGCCCACCAGCGACACCGGCACCGCCAGGGTGGGGATCAACGAGGCGCGGAAGTTGCCCAGGAACAGGTACACCACCAGCACCACCAGGGCCACGGCGATCAGCAGGGTCATTTCGGCTTCGTGCAAGGTGGCGGTGATGACCGGCGAACGGTCCATGGCCAGGTTGAGCTTGACGCTGGACGGCAACACCGCCTGCAACGCCGGCAACTGCGCCTTGATCTGCCGCACCGTCTCGATGATGTTGGCGCCGGACTGGCGGTTGATCACCAGCAGCACCGCCGAATCATTGTTGAAAAAACCGCTGTTGTAACGGTCTTCGACGCCATCGCTGATCTTCGCCACATCGCTCAGGCGCAGCGCCGCGCCATTCTGGTAGCGAATCAGCAGCGGCTCGTAGTCCTTGGCTTTTTCCAACTGGTCGTTGGCCTGGATCTGCCAGTTGCGCTCGCTGTCTTCCAGGGAACCCTTGGGCCGGCGCTGGTTGGCGTTGGCGATGGTATTGCGCACATCGTCCAGGGCCACGCCGTACTGGTCGAGGGCCTTGGGCTCCAGTTCGATGCGCACGGCCGGCAGCGAACTGCCGCCGATCTGCACTTCACCCACCCCCGGCACCTGGGACAGGCTCTGGGACAGGATGGTCGAGGCCAGGTCGTACAGCTGGCCCTTCTGCAGCACGTCCGAGGTCAGCGACAGCACCATGATCGGCGCCTGGGACGGGTTGATCTTCTTGTACGTGGGCATGCTGCGCATGCCGCTGGGCAGCAGGTTGCGCGACGCATTGATCGCCGCCTGCACTTCCCGCGCCGCGCCGTTGATATCGCGGTCGGAATCGAAAGCGAGGATCACCCGCGTCGAGCCCTGGCTCGATGAACTGCTCATGGTGGTGATGCCGGCAATCGCGCCGAACGAGCGCTCCAGCGGCGTGGCCACGGTAGACGCCATGACCTCGGGGCTGGCGCCGGGCAAGCTGGCCGACACCACGATCACCGGAAAGTCGATCTGCGGCAACGGCGACACCGGTAGCAGGTTGAAGCTGACGCCGCCGAGCAACATGATCGCCAGGCTCAGCAGCATCGTGGCTACTGGCCGGCGAATGAACGGTCCGGACAGGTTCATGATTCAACCGGCTCCAGGCTCTGCGGTTCCTTGCGCCAGCGCCGTCCCAACCGATCGAAATACAGGTAGATCACCGGCGTGGTGAACAGCGTCAACACCTGGCTCACCAGCAACCCGCCGACCATCACCAGGCCCAGTGGCTGGCGCAGTTCCGCACCGGAACCGCTGGCCAGCATCAGCGGCACCGCACCGAACAAGGCGGCCAGGGTGGTCATCAGGATCGGCCGGAAGCGCAGCAGCGCCGCCTGGTAAATGGCGGTCTGCGGGTCCAGGCCCTGGTTGCGCTCGGCGTCGAGGGCGAAGTCGATCATCATGATCGCGTTCTTCTTGACGATACCGATCAGCAAAATGATGCCGATGATCGCGATCATGCCCAGGTCATTGCCACTGAGCAGCAAGGCGAGCAAGGCACCCACCGCCGCCGAGGGCAAGGTCGAGAGAATGGTGATCGGGTGGATATAACTCTCGTAGAGCACGCCGAGCACGATGTACATGGTGACCACCGCCGCCAGGATCAACAGCAAGGTGCTCGACAGCGAGGCCTCGAACGCCTGGGCCGCGCCCTGGAACTGGGTCTGCACGCCGACCGGCATGCCGATGTCCTTCTGGGTCTGGTTGATCAGCTCCACACCTTTGCCCAGCGCAACGCCGGGGGCCAGGTTGAACGACATCATCACCGCCGGGAACTGGCCGATATGGGCAATCGCCAACTGCGCCTGGCGCTGCTCCACATGGGCCAGGCTCGACAGCCGTACCTGGCCGCCGTCGGTGGTCTTCACATGGATCTGGTTGAGCGCGGCCGGGCCCAGGGTCTCGCCCGATTGGGCCTGCAGTACCACGCGGTACTGGCTGGCCTGGGTGTAGATGGTGGAAATCTGCCGTTGGCCGAAGGCGTCGTACAGCGCGTCGGTGATGGTCGAGACGCTGACGCCCAGGCGCGAGGCGGCATCGCGGTCGATCACCAGGTACACCTGCAGGCCTTTGTCCTGCAGGTCACTGGCCACGTCGGTGAGTTCCGGCAACTGGCTGAGGGCATGCACCAGTTTGTCGCTCCACAGGGCCAACAGCTCGGCGTCCGGCGACGACATGCTGAATTGGTACTGGGTGCGGCTGACGCGGTCTTCAATGGTCAGGTCCTGCACCGGCTGCATGAACAGGCGGATGCCCACCAGCTTGTCGATTTCCGGCTGCAGGCGCGCGATCACCTGCGTCGCGCTCAAGTCGCGCTGCCCGTGGGCCTTGAGGTTGATCAGCAAGCGGCCGCTGTTGAGCGTGGCGTTATCACCGTCCACGCCGATGTAGGACGACAGGCTTTCAACCGCCGGATCGGCCAGGATGATCTTCGCCAGTTCCTGCTGGCGCTGGCTCATCGCCGCAAAGGAAATCGATTGCGGCGCCTCGGAAATGCCCTGGATCACGCCGGTATCCTGCACCGGGAAAAAGCCCTTGGGCACCACCAGGTACAGCACCACCGTAAGGCCCAGGGTGGCGATGGCCACCAGCAGGGTCAGCGGCTGGTGCCTGAGCACCCACTGCAACTTGCGCCCGTAGGCTTCGATCAGCCAATCGATCCAGGCGCCGCTGGCCTTGTAAAAGCGGCCCTGCTCCTCTTCTTTCGGCTCACGCTTGAGCAAGCGCGCGCACATCATCGGCGTGAGCGTGAGGGACACCACCAGGGAAATCAGGATCGCCACGGCCAGGGTAATGGCGAACTCGCGGAACAGGCGCCCGACCACATCGGCCATGAACAGCAGCGGGATCAGCACGGCGATCAGCGACAGGGTCAGGGAAATCAGGGTGAAGCCGATCTGTTTGGCGCCTTTGAGCGCGGCGGCCATGGGCGTCTCGCCTTCCTCGATGTAGCGGGAGATGTTCTCCAGCATCACGATGGCATCGTCCACCACGAACCCGGTGGCAATGGTCAGGGCCATCAACGTCAGGTTGTTGACCGAGAACCCCGCCAGGTACATCACGCCAAAGGTGCCGATCAGCGACAGCGGCACGGCGATGGATGGAATAAGCGTGGCGCTGACTCGGCGCAGGAACAGGAACGTCACCAGTACCACCAGGACAATGGCGATCAGCAATTCGTGCTGCACGTCTTTCACCGACGCGCGGATGGTCTGGGTGCGATCGGTGAGCACCGTCACGTCCAGGCCCGCCGGCAGGTTGTCGGTGATACTCGGCAGCAGCGCCTTGATACGGTCCACCACCTCGATCACGTTGGCGCCCGGCTGGCGCTGGATATTGAGCAGCACGGCCTGGTTTTCATTGGCCCAGGCAGCAAGGCGCTCGTTTTCGGCGCCGTCGACAATTTGCGCCACGTCTTTAAGGCGCAGCGGCGCGCCGTTGCTGTAGGCCAGGATCAGTTCGGCATATTGCTGGGGCGAGACCAACTGGTCGTTGGCATCGAGCATCGACACCCGCGTGGGGCCGTCGAAATTGCCCTTGGGCTGGTTGACGTTGGACGCGGCGATCAAGGTGCGCACGTCCGACAGGTTCAAGCCGTTGGCCGCCAGGGCCTCGGGGTTGACCTTGATGCGCACGGCCTGGCGCTGGCCACCGGCGATGCTGACCATGCCGACACCGCTGATCTGCGCGATCTTTTGCGCCATGCGCGTGTCGACCAGGTCATTGAGCTTGGGCAGCAGCATGGTCTTGGAGGTGATGGCCAACGTCAGTACCGGGGTATCCGCCGGGTTGACCTTGTTGTACACCGGCGGCGCCGGCAAATCCTTGGGCAGCAGGTTGGTGGCGGCATTGATCGCAGCCTGTACCTGTTGCTCGGCGACATCCATGTTGATGTCGAGGTTGAAGCGCAGGGTCAGCACCGACGCGCCGCCGGAGCTGGTGGACGCCATCTGGGTCAGGCCGGGCATCTGCCCGAACTGGCGCTCCAGCGGCGCGGTGACTGCGCTGGTCATCACGTCGGGGCTGGCGCCGGGGTACAGCGTCATCACCCGAATCGTCGGGTAGTCCACCTGGGGCAAGGCCGACACCGGCAACAGGCGATAGGCGATGAGGCCGGCCAATACAATGGCCAGCATGCTCAGCGTGGTGGCGACCGGGCGAAGGATGAACAGGCGCGACAGGTTCATGCGCCGACCTTTTGCGCCTTGCCGCCGTCAGTGCCGGTCTCCCCTTTTGCCGCGGGTTTGCCTTGCAGGTGTTCGGTCGGGGTGGTCGGCACTTCGCTGCTGTCGTTGACCACTTCGATTTCACTGCCGTCCTTGAGACGGTCGGTGCCTTCCATGACCACCCGATCACCCGCCGCGAGGCCTTGCTTGATCACGGTGTTGTCGCCATCGGTGTCGCCCACCACCAGCGGCTGGACCTTGACCTTCTTGTCGCCATCGAGCTTGTAGACGAAGGTGCCGTTGTTACCGAACTGGATCGCAGCGGAAGGTGCCAGTACCACGTTGTGCAAGGTGTCGGCCAGCAGATGCACATTGACGAACTGATTGGGGAACAGCGCCTGATCCTTGTTATCGAAGCGCGCCTTGAATTTCAAGGTGCCGGTGGTCACGTCGATCTGGTTGTCCAGGCTTTGCAGCACGCCCACCGCCTGCTTTTTCGCGTCGCCACGGTCCCAGGCTTCCACCGGCAGTTTGTTGCCGGCGTGGTAACGGGCCAGCACGGTTTCCAGGGTATTTTCCGGCAGGGTGAAGGCCACGCTGATTGGTTGGGTCTGAGTGATCACCGCGAGGGCGGTAGTGTCGTTGGCGGCCACCAGGTTGCCGACATCGAGCTGACGCAGGCCGACGCGACCGGCAATGGGTGCGCGGATCTTGGTGAATTCAAGGTTCAGCTTGGCATCGTCGACCGCGCCCTGGTTGGTCTTGACCGTGCCCTGGTACTGCATCACCAGCGCTTCGGCGGTGTCCAGGGTTTGCTTGGCGATGCTGTCCTGGGCATACAGGCCGCGATAACGCTCGACGTCGACCTGGGCGTTTTTCAGCTGGGCCTGGTTCTGCAACAACGTGCCTTGGGCCTGGAGCAAGGCGTTCTGGTAGCTGCGCGGGTCGATTTCCGCCAGCAGGTCGCCGGCCTTGACCATTTGCCCTTCTTCAAAGGCGATCTTCACCAGCTCACCGCCCACCCGGCTGCGCACATTAATGGTGTTGAGCGCCGTCACCGTGCCCAATGCCTTGTAGTACACCGGGAAATCACCCAGTGCCGCAGGCGCCACCCGCACCGGCACTGGGCCGGTGGCACCGCCAAACCCTGGGCGCGCCATACCGGTCTTGCCGGTGTGCCCGGCCGGCGCGTCTTTACGGGCCGCACCGTTGGGCCAGAATTTCCAGCACAGGCCGGCGATAACCAGCAGCACGAGCAGGCCGAACAGCCAGCGACGGGAGTTGCGGGGGGAGGATTGCATGGAGTGATCAACCATTGGGCGCGAGAGCTTCTTCTTTGGGAGGCTGAAAGATAAGCACTGGGGTGCGTTTAGAAAAGCACCTTTACCGGCTATTTACCTTGGGCTTACAACTTTTAACTGCTGATCTTGGTCCGCCGGCTATTTCGCTAAACCGCTGACGCTCAAATAAAAACGGCCTGGACTAGGCCAGGCCGCAATCATGCATCATACGTGTTACTGCCAAACGACAGTCACGCGCAGATACAGTTACTTCAACACCGCCAGGGCGGCGTCGTAGTTTGGCTCTTCAGCGATTTCCTTGACCAACTCGCTGTGCAGCACAGTGTCGTTTTCGTCCAGCACCACCACCGCGCGAGCGGTCAGGCCCTTGAGCGGGCCGTCGGCAATCGCCACACCGTAATCAACGGCGAAATCCGAATCGCGGAAGTCCGACAGGTTCTTCACGTTTTCCAGGCCTTCGGAGCCGCAGAAACGCGCCTGGGCGAATGGCAGGTCGGTGGAGATGCACAGCACCACGGTGTTTTCCACATCGTTGGCCTGGGCGTTGAACTTGCGCACCGAAGTCGCGCAGGTTGGGGTGTCAACGCTTGGGAAGATGTTCAGCACTTTGCGCTTGCCGGCAAAGGTAGCCAGGGTGGCGTCGGACAGATCGCCGGCGGTCAGGGTGAAATCTGCAGCTTTGGCGCCGACTTTCGGCAGTTCGCCTTCAACCTGGACCGGGTTGCCTTTGAGGGTAACTTGAGCCATGAACGGAATCCTTATGCTGGGTTTTGGTTAAACGAATTCGAGAGGCCGAAGTTAACCACAAAGTCCGTTGGCTACCTACCGCCAGACACAAATTGTCATGCCATCTGGTTGTGGTTTAATTGCGCGCTTTTCGCCTGCCCTCCAAGGAAATCAACGCCGATGAATCATCCCGCCACCAAAGTCCTGGTCATCGGTTACGTCTGGCCGGAGCCGCGTTCTTCGGCTGCGGGCGGGCATATGATGCAAATTCTGCAGAGTTTTCTTGCTCAGGGCTGGGATATCACCTTCAGCAGCCCGGCCACCGTCGGCGAGCACAAGGCCGACTTGCCGGCGCTGGGCATCCGTGAATGCGCCATCGCGCTCAATAACAGCAGCTTCGACGACTTCATCCGTGAGCTGGCGCCGGACATCGTGCTGTTCGACCGCTTCATGATGGAAGAACAGTTCGGCTGGCGCGTGGAAAAATGCTGCCCCGACGCCCTGCGCGTGCTGGAAACCTCCGACCTGCAAAGCCTGCGCGACGCCCGGCATGTGCGGCTCAAGGCGGCGCTCAAAGCCGATCCGGAGCGTGATGACTTTACCGCCCTGTTCGCCCCGGACCTGGAGCAGGAATTCCAACGGATGGCCGACACCGACCTGGCCAAACGCGAAATTGCCGCGATCTACCGCTGCGACATCAGCCTGATGATCTCCGACGTGGAGATCCGCCTGCTCACCGAGCAGTTCAAGGTGCCCGCCGCCCTGCTCCACTGGTGCCCTTTGATGATGCAGCCGCCGACCGCAGCCTTCGCGCCGTTCGAAGACCGCGCGCACTTTCTCAGCATCGGCAACTTCCGCCACGCGCCCAACTGGGACGCGGTGTTGTGGATGAAGCACAGCCTCTGGCCGCTGATCCGCCAGCAATTACCGGGCGCCCAGTTGCACATCTACGGCGCCTACACCCCGCCCAAGGCCACCGCCCTGCACAACCCGGCGCAGGGCTTTCATGTGATGAACTGGGCCGAAGATGCGCTGCAAGTGATGACGGCCGCACGCATCTGCCTGGCGCCGCTGCGCTTTGGCGCGGGGATCAAGGGCAAACTGGCGGACGCGATGCTGTGTGGCACGCCGACTATCACCACGCCAATCGGTGCCGAAGCCATGGGCGCTGAACAGCCCTGGCCGGGGGCAATCGAGCACAGCGCCCCGGCCCTGGCCGCTGCCGCCGTGAGCCTCTACCAAGACGGCGAACGCTGGACCCAGGCCCAGGAACACGGCCGTCAGCTGCTTGCCCGGCGCTATGACCAAACTTTCCACGGCCCAGCGCTGGTGGCCTGCCTGGAACACTGTCGCAGCCAGCTGGACGCCCATCGACGGGATAATTTCACCGGCAGCATGCTGCGCCACCATGCGCATAAAAGTACGCAGTACATGTCTCAATGGATCGAGGCAAAAAACCGCAGTCTTTAACGCGCGACGCTGGCAGGGTCGCGCGCAACGGGGCATTATCCTACGCGGCACCCACAATAAAGCGACGGCAACATGACCCGAGCAACGCGCATCACCGACCCTTCCTACGAGTTGATGGACGACCATAACGGCCTGTCCATCATCTATCGCCAGCACGGCTTTCCCTGCCCGCTGGTGCGCTGGCACTTCCATAAGGAATACGAGCTGCACCTGATCGTCGCCAGCTCCGGAAAAGTGTTCATTGGCGACTACATCGGCAACTTCTATCCCGAAAGCCTGTTCCTGACGGGCCCCAATTTGCCGCATAACTGGATCAGCCAGGTGGAGGCCGATGAGACAGTCCCCAAGCGCGACATGCTGGTGAACTTTACCGACGAGTTGCTGGAAAACGGCAGTCAGATCTTCACCGAACTCAGAAGCCTGGCGCCGCTGCTCGAACGCGCCCAGTACGGCATCGAATTCCGCTGCAAAACCACCATCGCGCGAGCCATGGATCTGATGCAGCGCATCGAAGACACCCAGGGCATGGCGCGGCTGGGGCACTTCTTTATCTTGCTGGAAGTATTGAGCGCCTGCGAGGACTACCATCTGCTGTCGGGTGCCACTACACCGCAGCTGGCCGATGAGCACAGCATCGACCGCACCAACCGCGCGGTGGATTATATCTTTGCCCACTACGCCCGCGAGCTACCGTTGGAGGAAGTGGCGGACTACCTGGGCATGAAGCCCACCTATTTTTCCCGCGTGTTCAAACAGGCTACCGGGCGCACGTTTATCGAGTTCGTCAACCGGCTGCGCATCAGCAAGTCCTGCGAGTTGCTGGCCGATGGCGACAAGGCGGTGACGGATGTGTGCTTTGAGTCGGGCTTCAATAACATTTCCAACTTCAACCGGCGCTTTCAGCAGCTCAAGGGCATGACCCCATCGCACTATCGGCGCCTGGCCGTACAACGGCTGACCGAGCGTAACCAGGCCTGAGCCTGACGCAACCACTCGTCGCTTCTGTCAACTTTGACAGCTATCCGCTCTGCTGCCAGGGGTGTGTGATTTCCTTGCCCGGTTTCACCACTGTACAAGGAGCGCTCACGATGAAAGAACCAACGTCCTCCAACCTGCCCATTCCCCTGTGTGAATCCCCGCCCCACGACCCCCCATCGCCCTCCGCCGTCAACCTTGACCCGCCGTATGTCAACGGCGCACTGCAGCCGAATCTGGATGCTGACGTAGGATTGGGCATTCGACAGATCGATCCGTGGCTGATTGTGAGTTTTGAAAGATGGTCGAACTTCAATGTCGGTGACACCTATAAATTTTTCGCCGGCAGTACCAGCTACGCTTTGGGTGCAGGCGAGGTTTACCCGGAAGATTTGTACAAAGACCGTGTGCAGTTGGTCATTCCCGCATCGCTGGTGCCCGAAGGCACGATTTATCCCTGCTTCGGTGAAGCGATCAGAGTGGGCAGCGCCACGCCCAGCACATCCCCACCTCAGACCTGGTATACCAAAACCTCACGGCCAGGTGGTCGCAGCGTCTACCCATGGTTCCACTCGAACCTGGTGATACACCTGCCTGAAGACTTGGAATACACGCCGCTGGACGCCGAGCGTGCCAAGGCAGGAGTGGACTTGACCTGTGACTTTTATCCGTTCTGCACGGTAGGCGACACTATTGAAGTGTGGTGGAACGGTATCGCTATTTTTCAAAAAATCGATCAGCAACACGTTGATGGCACCAAGCCCATCATCGTGCATGTACCTGAACAAACGATTATTTCAGGGGGCAGCGGCGCAGTCTCCATTCTCTTCCGGGTGTTTGACCGCGTACTCAACTATTCCGGGGAAGACCCGCAGTGGTCGAAGGTGGTCAAGCTGGAGACCGACCTTGAACTCGGCTTGCTTGATCGGCCGCACTTCGTGGTCGGCGTTGAGTCCGTCGACGAGCTGAATTTTGATACCCATGGAGACGAGGTGTTCACCGCGGAAATGGTCGTTCCTCGAACGCTACCCGCTACGCCCAATGATACCGCCAGACCTACCCCAGCCGGCGCGCTGATCCATGTAACCCTGACCCAGTTTTTCCCGGATGGCTCATCCAGCGTGGTGACGCTGCCTGGTTTTCCTGCACGCATCGGCCTTTCGTCCTCCATCGTGCTGGACAAAAAGTACCTTGAAGACGTGATCGATGGACAACTGCGCATCGAATATACCCTGACAACGGCCAGCGGCGCCTTCCTGCGCGCTTCTCGACGCCTGAGTATTCGCGTGTTCGGCACGAAAAAAATGATGCCCCCGATGCGAATCGAGCAAGACGAGGGCGGCCTGATTGATCCGGAACACCCTTTCATCAGAGCCATTTTTCCGGTCTACAGCCCTTACGCCCCCAGCAACAGCGTGACCTTTCGCATGGAAGCACCGCGACCTGGCGGCGGCCTGATTGAATACGAAGAAACCGTGAACGCCGGCGCCCCACCGCCACCTGATCGCTTTCGCATCGTACTGCAGGAGGATTTTGCGCCCTTCATTGGCGTGGGGTCGGTCAAGGTCTACTACCTCGTCAATGACCATCAAATGCGCACGCTTGGCCCAGGCGTACAGACGGTGCGCAAGTCCGAAGTGTTGGAAGTCATTTTCGGATCGGTCGTCGCCGAGTTGCCGGCGCCGCTATTGCAGTATGTCGACGTGTTCGACAACCTGGACCCTGCCAGCGTGATCGGAGGTCAGCTCAAGCTGACGTTGCCTTACCCACGCACGTTCCCTGGGGACAAGTTCATCTGGACATGGCTGGGCGCCAACGCCAGCGGAACCACTGGAGAGGAAGTCGAACTCTATTCCGATACGGCCGGCAAGCCGGTAGTGGTCCTGGTGGACGAAGCGTTCGTCATTGCCAATGACAATAAGGAAATCCGCCTGAGCTACGCCTTGGTACCCAAGGACGGCAGCCGACGCCGTTATTCGGAGCGCCGGACCATTACCGTGGGCCGAGCGCTGACCCTCAAGCGTCCCGAGGTCGTGCAGGCCACGCGCTATCCCGACCAGTTGGCGGCGGTGGCCGCGATAAACGGCGCGACTGTCGTCGTCGACTACCCGCAGATGGCGCCTTCCCATCAGGTTCGCTGTTGCTGGACCGGCATTGCGGGCATCGGCACTTACTGCGAGACCCAATACGGCAGCTCTTCGAAAGTCCTGCACTTTGATATTGACCCAGAGGTGGTGGGCGCCAACATCCAGGCCCAGGGACATGTCATCCACGTGCAGTACTTCGTCATGCGGGGCGAGCACGAGTCCCCTTCGCCTGTGCTGGCCCTGGAGTTGTTGCCACCGCCGCTGCCTGAACCCTACATAGAAGGCCACTCCTATGATGGCGTGCTGAATGTCGGCACATTGAACGGTACCGAACGCGCGATTGAAGACCGCTGGCACTTCAGTCATCGGTTCCAGCGAATGTGGTTCGAGATGTCCGGCACCTACGCTGACGGTTATCCCTTCTACCACGCCTTTTACACGGCAGACCTGGTGACACAGGACGGCGAATTGAACGGTATTCGTCCACCGGCGCCGGTCCCCGAATTGCGCAAGCTCAAGGACGGTTCGCCACTGAAAATGCGCTTCGGGGTAACGTTCGACCGCAGCGCCGAGCTGGCCAATGCGGTCTGGTTCAAGGAGCGGCGCTATACCATTCAGGCCTTGCCCACGCAGTTCCCGGTGCCGATCCTGATCGAGGCAACCGGCTCCGGCACACTGGTCACCCTGGCCCCCTTGAACGCACAGCACGGGGCGCATGTGCAGGTGTCCACCAGCCCGATGTATACCAGCGACGTCATCTTCGTGGAGATCGTGGGTAAAACCGCTGCAGGCTCGGCAGTGATCGGGCCGACGTATGGCGAAACCGATGGCACCGTCATCGTCGACGTGCCCGCTTCAGTGATCGCCGCGAATATCGGCAACACGCCTACGCAGTTCACGATCAGGTATACGGTGACACGAAGCGGGCAAACCCGGCCCTCGGTACCGCTCACGGTCAATCTTGAAAGCCTGCCGCTGAGCGAACTGAAAAAAACCGTGATTCGTATCGATCAAGCATCCGCCAGCGGCGTGATCGATGTGGACGCCCTGCCCGGCAACGCCACCGCAAGGGTGACGACCTTCCCATTCATTGCCCCACACCTGCCCGTATGGCTGTATTTGTACGGTTTCAGAGCCGACGGTACGCCGCATAACCTGACCCTGATGAATGGTTCGAACAAGGCCGAGGTCGACTCGGCCTGGATCAGCCAGGGTTATCACCTGGAAACCGTATTGATCACCTACCTGCGAGACCTTGGCAATCGCAGCCAGCTGACCCTGCAATTCAAAGTGGCGCTCAATGGCTTAAGGGATGAATTGCAAGCGATTGAATTTCCACCCACTCGTTACACGCTGCAAAGCGTGATGATCAAGGAGTGCACGACGTTCAATGACAATTACATGAACTACTGGCTCAGTGAATGGCCGGACGCAGGCATTCGCCGCGAGTCGAATGGCAACTATTTCTGGCAGTCGACACCGACTACCGGCAGGGGCGTCAGTCTGTACAAAGTGCTGACGCCCGCCGCCGAGGGCTACTACCGCGTCAGCTTCCGCTACAGGATCAGCAAGTTTGCCGCGATTGGGGCGCCGACCTTTGTCGAGATTCATCTGGGCACGTTGAAATGGACGCAAAACGTGCCCACGTTGAACACCTGGCTCAGCGTCAATGTGCCGCTCGGTTATTTGCCCGGCAAACCGTTCGAGGCCTCCGTTTCGGTCAGAAACCCGACCACCGGCGGGGTGTATGACATCGATGATATCTGTATCACACAGACGCCGTATCCGACCGTGACGTAGAGGTAAAAAAGGGATCGGTACCTGGGTACCGATCCCTTTTCAATGGCTTGCTGCGGCTGAAAGTGTCGGCGACAGGCAGTCCCGTCAGGGCCTTACACAGGTACCCACGGACTCATCGAACTCCAACCCGGCCGGGCAGTTAAACGGGTATTGAATCCACCGATTAATGTTTTGGCTGAATACACAGCGATGGTAACCACCCACCACATTGGTGCTTTTGAAGTAGCCGGCTTTCGTGCAAACCGGTTCTCGTGACTCCAGTGGTGGCTCGGTGGTACAGGCACTCACAGCCATGGCGACGACCGCGCCCAGTGCAAATTTATAGAGCGTAGTGTTTTTGAAACTTGTGCGGAAAAGGTTCATAAACGTCTCCTGATTGGATTTTGCTCGGTCATTAATCCTCAGTCCTTATAGGGCGTCTACTGTCAGAACTAACAGGTACACGACCCGCAATAGCGCATTGATTCGCTGTCCCGAGAGTGCAAAAAAGTATCAGTCCCAGTGTTCCCAAGGATTTGTCATCGCCGCGTTTGAGGGCTGTAATCAACGCACACTCTTCCTGACTCCCTGTGGGAAGACACAACAACAATAACCGTCCTTCTGTAGCCCTCTGGGCGCGGAAATGGAGTGCGCGATGAAGTTCACAGCAAAAGCTCTGCTTGTCTCTACCTGCATGCTGACCTGCATGACCCTCAGCGCCGTCAGCCTCGGCGCGCAAACCCTGACGATTGCCACCGTCAACAACAGCGACATGATCCGCATGCAGAAGCTCTCGAAAACCTTCGAGGCCGAGCATCCGGAGATCAAGCTGAACTGGGTGGTGCTCGAAGAAAACGTGCTGCGCCAGCGCCTGACCACCGATATTGCCACCCAGGGCGGCCAGTTCGACGTGTTGACCATCGGCATGTACGAAGCCGCACTCTGGGGCGCCAAGGGCTGGCTGGAGCCGATGAAGGACCTGCCAGCTTCCTACGACCTTGATGACGTGTTCCCTTCGGTACGCGACGGCCTGTCGGTCAAAGGCTCGCTGTACGCCCTGCCGTTCTATGCCGAAAGCTCGATCACCTATTACCGCACCGACCTGTTCAAGGACGCCGGGCTGAGCATGCCCGAGCATCCGACCTGGAGCCAGATCGGCGAATACGCGGCCAAACTCACCGACAAGAGCAAAGAGCAATACGGCCTGTGCCTGCGCGGTAAAGCCGGCTGGGGCGAAAACATGGCGCTGATCACCACCTTGGCCAACGGCTACGGCGCACGCTGGTTCGACGAGAAGTGGCAACCGCAATTCAATGGCCCCGAGTGGAAAGACGCGCTGAATTTCTACGTCGACAACATGAAAAAATCCGGCCCTCCAGGTGCGTCCAGCAACGGCTTCAACGAGAACCTGGCGCTGTTCAACAGCGGCAAGTGCGCGATCTGGGTGGATGCCAGCGTGGCGGGCTCGTTCGTCACCGACAAGAGCCAGAGCAAAGTGGCCGAGCATGTCGGCTTCACCTTCGCTCCCCACGAGAAGACCGACAAGGGTACCTCGTGGCTGTACTCCTGGAGCCTGGCGATCCCCACCAGCTCCAAGGCCAAGGACGCCGCCAAGGTGTTCACCACCTGGGCCACCTCCAAGGAATATGGCGCATTGGTCGCCAAGACCGACGGCGTCGCCAACGTACCCCCAGGTACCCGCCAATCCACCTACAGCGACGCGTACATGAAGGCCGCGCCGTTCGCCAAGGTGACCCTGGAATCGCTGAAAGTGGCGGACCCGACCAAACCCACCGAAAAACCGGTGCCGTATATCGGTATTCAATTGGTGACCATTCCTGAATTCCAGGCGATTGGTACCCAGGTCGGCAAGTTCTTCTCCGGCGCGCTGACCGGCCAGCAGACGGTCGATGCCGCACTGACGGCCGCACAGACCACCACCGAGCGGGAAATGAAGCGGGCCGGTTACCCCAAATAAAGCCGGCCCACCACCGTCAAATGTGGGAGGGGGCAAGCCCCCTCCCACATTGACCGCGCTCCGATTCGTATCCGACTGGTCTTGATCACCATGAATACCGCACCCAAAAACCGCCTGGCCAACCCCGGCTGGTTCCTCGTCAGCCCCTCGGTGGCCTTGTTGCTACTGTGGATGATCGTGCCCCTGGGCATGACCCTGTACTTCTCCTTGATCCGCTACAACCTGCTCTACCCCGGCGAAAACCAGTTCGTAGGGCTGGAGAACTTCACTTACTTCGTCACCGACTCAGGCTTCCTGCCCGGCGCCACTAACACGCTGTTGCTGGTGGGCAGCGTGCTGCTGATCAGCGTGGTGTTCGGCGTGTTGATCAGTGCGCTGCTGGAGGCCAGTGAGTTCTTCGGTCGCGGCCTGGTGCGGGTGTTGTTGATTTCGCCGTTCTTCATCATGCCCACCGTCGGCGCGTTGATCTGGAAGAACCTGATTTTTCACCCGGTGTCGGGGATTCTCGCTGCGGTGTGGAAGTTCTTCGGCGCAGAACCCGTGGACTGGCTGGCGCACTACCCGCTGCTGTCGATCATCATCATTGTGTCGTGGCAGTGGCTGCCCTTCGCCATTCTGCTGCTGATGACCGCCATGCAGTCCCTCGACCAGGAACAAAAGGAAGCCGCACGCCTGGACGGTGCCGGCGCCATCGCGATTTTCTGGCACCTGACCCTGCCGCACCTGGCCCGTCCGATTGCCGTGGTGGTGATGATTGAAACCATCTTTTTGCTCTCGGTGTTCGCCGAAATCTTCACCACCACCAACGGTGGCCCCGGCTACGCCTCGACCAACCTCGCCTACCTGATCTACAACCAGGCGCTGGTGCAGTTCGACGTGGGCATGGCCTCGGCCGGCGGCTTGATTGCCGTGGTCATCGCCAACATCGCGGCGATCATCCTGGTGCGGATGATCGGCAAAAACCTGACTGACAAGCCTTGAGGGCCGCGCCATGACGCTTCAACAATCCCGCCGCCTGCAAAGCCTGTTGCTCGGCACCCTGGCCTGGGCCATCGCGATCCTGATTTTCTTCCCGATCTTCTGGATGGTGCTGACCAGCTTCAAGACCGAAATCGACGCGTTCGCCACGCCGCCGCAGTTTATCTTCACGCCGACGCTGGAGAACTACCTGCACATCAACGAGCGCAGCAACTACTTCGCCTACGCCTGGAACTCGGTGCTGATCTCGTTCAGCGCCACCGCCCTGTGCCTGCTGATTTCGGTGCCGGCCGCCTACTCCATGGCCTTCTACGAGACAAAGCGCACCAAGGGCACGCTACTGTGGATGCTGTCCACCAAGATGCTGCCGCCGGTGGGCGTACTGATGCCGATCTACCTGCTGGCCAAGAGCTTTGGCCTGCTCGATACGCGCATCGCGCTGATCATTATCTACACCCTGATCAACCTGCCGATTGTGGTGTGGATGGTTTACACCTACTTCAAGGACATTCCCAAGGACATCCTCGAAGCCGCACGTTTGGATGGCGCCACCCTGTGGCAGGAAATGGTGCGGGTGCTGCTGCCGATCGCCAAGGGCGGCCTGGCCTCCACCGTGCTGCTGTCGCTGATCCTGTGCTGGAACGAAGCCTTCTGGTCGTTGAACCTGACGTCATCGAGCGCCGCGCCGCTGACCGCGCTGATCGCCTCCTATTCGAGCCCCGAAGGCTTGTTCTGGGCCAAATTGTCCGCCGTGTCGACCCTGGCCTGCGCGCCGATCCTGATTTTCGGCTGGATCAGCCAGAAACAACTGGTGCGCGGCCTGTCCTTTGGCGCCGTTAAATAATAATTCCAAGCGGAGGGCCCATCATGGCCAACCTGAAAATCAAGAATCTGCAGAAAGGCTTCGAAGGTTTTTCCATCATCAAGGGCATCGACCTGGAAGTGAACGACAAGGAATTCGTGGTATTCGTCGGCCCGTCGGGCTGTGGTAAATCCACGCTGCTGCGGCTGATCGCCGGCCTGGAGGAAGTCAGTGAAGGCACCATCGAGCTGGACGGGCGCGACATCACCGAAGTGACCCCGGCCAAGCGCGACCTGGCAATGGTGTTCCAGACCTACGCCTTGTACCCGCACATGAGCGTGCGCAAGAACATGTCGTTTGCCCTGGACCTGGCCGGCGTCGACAAAAAACTGGTAGACAGCAAGGTCAACGAAGCGGCGCGCATTCTGGAGTTGGGCCCGCTGCTGGAGCGCAAGCCCAAGCAGCTCTCCGGCGGCCAGCGTCAGCGCGTGGCGATTGGCCGGGCGATTGTGCGTAACCCGAAGATCTTCCTGTTCGACGAACCCTTGTCCAACCTCGACGCCGCCCTGCGCGTGCAGATGCGCCTGGAACTGGCACGCCTGCATAAAGAACTGCAAGCGACCATGATCTACGTGACCCATGACCAGGTCGAAGCCATGACCCTGGCCGATAAAGTCGTGGTGCTCAACAGCGGGCGCATCGAACAGGTCGGCTCGCCGCTGGACCTGTACCACCAGCCAGCCAACCTGTTTGTGGCAGGCTTTCTCGGCACGCCGAAGATGGGTTTTCTCAAGGGCAAGGTCACGCGTGTCGAAGGCCAGGGCTGTGACGTGCAGCTCGACGCCGGCACCCTGATCAGCCTGCCGCTCAGCGGCCCGACCTTGAGCGTGGGCAGCGCAGTCACCCTGGGCATTCGCCCGGAACACCTGGAAATCGCCACGCCGGGCCAGACCACCCTGACCGTTACCGCCGACGTCGGCGAGCGCCTGGGCAGCGACACCTTCTGCCACGTCATCACCGCCAACGGTGAGCCGTTGACGATGCGCATTCGCGGCGACATGGCCAGCCAATATGGCGAAACGCTGCACCTGCACCTCGACCCGGCCCACTGCCATCTGTTCGACACCGACGGCGTGGCCGTGGCCCGTCCCCTGCGCGCTGCCGCCTGATTTCGCGAGTATTACGCTATGAAGCTGAATAAACAGAACCTCACCCAGTTGGCGCCCGACGTGAAAGTGCCAGCCTATGCCATTGCCAGTACATCCCAGGGCATTGCGCATATCGGTGTCGGCGGTTTCCACCGCGCGCACCAGGCGTTTTACACCGACGCCCTGATGAACACCGGCGAGGGCCTGGACTGGAGCATCTGCGGCATTGGCCTGCGGGCCGAAGACCGCAAGGCGCGCGACGACCTGGCCGGCCAGGATTATCTGTTCACCCTGTATGAACTGGGCGACACCGACGACACCGAAGTACGCGTGATCGGCGCCATCAGTGACATGTTGCTGGCAGAAGACGGCGCCCAGGCCCTGATCGATAAACTGGCCGAACCGGCTATCCGTATCGTGTCGCTGACCATCACCGAAGGCGGCTACTGCATCGACGACAGCAACGGCCAATTCATGGCTCACCTGCCGCAGATCCAGCATGACCTGGCGCACCCCGGCGCACCGCAGACCGTGTTCGGGTTTATCTGCGCCGCGCTGACCAAGCGCCGCGCCGCCGGCACCCCGGCGTTCAGCGTGATGTCCTGCGATAACCTGCCGCACAACGGCGCCGTCACCCGCAAGGCCCTGCTCGCATTCGCCGCGCTGCACGATGCGCAACTGCATGACTGGATCGAAGCCAATGTGAGCTTTCCGAACGCCATGGTCGACCGCATCACGCCAATGACCAGCACCGCCCACCGCCTGCAACTGCATGACGAGCACGGCATCGACGATGCATGGCCAGTGGTGTGCGAACCTTTTGTGCAATGGGTGCTGGAAGACAAGTTCGTCAACGGCCGCCCGGCCTGGGAAAGGGTCGGCGTGCAGTTCACCGATGACGTGACGCCTTACGAAGAAATGAAAATCGGCCTGCTCAACGGCAGTCACCTCGCCCTGACTTACCTGGGTTTTCTCAAGGGTTACCGGTTTGTTCACGACACCATGAACGACCCGCTGTTCGTCGCCTACATGCGCGCCTACATGGACCTCGACGTCACGCCACACCTGGCGCCGGTGCCGGGCATCGACCTGACGGCGTACAAGCAGACCCTGGTCGACCGCTTCTCCAACCAGGCGATTGCCGACCAGTTGGAACGGGTGTGTTCGGACGGTTCGTCGAAGTTTCCCAAGTTCACCGTGCCGACCATCAATCGCCTGATTGCCGATGGGCGTGAGACTGAGCGCGCGGCGCTGGTGGTGGCCGCCTGGGCCTTGTACCTGAAGGGTGTCGACGAAAATGGCGTGGCCTACACGATTCCCGATCCTCGGGCTGCGTTCTGCCAGGCGCTAGTGAGTGATGACGCGTTGATCAGCCAGCGCCTGCTGGGGGTTGAAGAGATTTTCGGCACGGCTATTCCCAACTCGGCTGCATTTGTGGCAGCGTTCGAGCGGTGTTATGCAAGCTTGCGCGATCACGGCGTCACTGAAACCCTGAAGCGGTTACTGAAGAAACCGGTTTAAAAATGTGGGAGGGGGCTTGCCCCCGATAGCGGAGGGTCAGCAAAAGATGCATAAACTGACACTCCCTCATCGGGGGCAAGCCCCCTCCCACATTGACCGCATTGACAACTCCAACAATAAAACTGCTGAGCACTCCATCATGACCCAGCAAAACCTGTTCCTCGGCATCGACTGCGGCACCCAGGGCACCAAAGCCATCGTCCTCGACGCTTCCAGCGGAAAGGTGCTGGGCCTGGGCGCCGCCGCGCACACCCTGATCAGCGGCGCCAATGGCCGGCGTGAGCAACACACCCAGGAATGGCTGGACGCCTTCACCGAAGCCACCCACCGCGCCCTGCAACAGGCCGGGGTGGACGGCCAGGACATCCTCGGCATTGGTGTTTCCGGCCAGCAACACGGCCTGGTGTTGCTCGATGCCCAGGGTCAGGTGCTGCGCCCGGCAAAGCTGTGGTGCGACACCGAAACCGCCACAGAAAATGAGCGCCTGTTGCACTACCTGGGCGGCGAGAGCGGCTCGCTGGAGCGCCTGGGCGTGGCCATTGCGCCGGGCTACACGGTGTCCAAAATGCTCTGGACCCGTGAACAGCACCCGGACCTGTTTGCGCGCATCGCCCATATCCTGCTGCCCCACGACTACCTCAATTACTGGCTCACCGGCCGCGCCGTCGCCGAATACGGCGATGCGTCGGGCACCGGCTATTTCAATGTGCGCCGCCGTGAATGGGACGTGGCGCTGCTTGCGCACATCGACCCCAGTGGGCGCCTGCAGGCGGCGCTGCCCGAGCTGATTGAAGCCGATCAAGCAGTGGGCACGATCCTGCCGGCCATTGCCGAGCGACTGGGCATCAACCCCAACGCGGTTGTCGCCAGCGGCGGCGGCGATAACATGATGGGCGCCATCGGCACCGGCAACATCGCCCCTGGGGTGATCACCATGAGCCTGGGTTCATCGGGCACCGTCTACGCCTTTGCCGACCAGCCCAACGTCAGCCCCCAGGCGTCGGTCGCCACCTTCTGCGCCTCCAGCGGTGGCTGGTTGCCGTTGATCTGCACCATGAACCTGACCAACGCCACCGGGGTGATCCGCGAGCTGTTCGAACTCGACCTGCACGCCTTCAATGCCCTGGTCGAGCAGGCCCCCATCGGCGCGGACGGGGTGAGCATGCTGCCGTTCCTCAACGGCGAACGGGTGCCCGCCCTGCCCCAGGCCACCGGCAGCCTGCACGGCCTGACCATGACCAACCTGACCCGCGCCAACCTGTGCCGCGCGGTGGTCGAAGGCACCACCTTCGGCTTGCGCTACGGCCTCGACCTGCTGCGCCAGACCGGCCTGCAAAGCCTGCGCATCCGCTTGATCGGTGGCGGTTCGAAAAGCCCGCTGTGGCGGCAGATGGTCGCCGATATCATGAACACCGAAGTGGTCTGTACCGAACAGAGCGAGGCCGCGGCCCTGGGCGCGGCGATCCAGGCGGCGTGGTGCCAGTCCGGCGAATCCCTGGCCAGCCTGTGCGACAAATGCGTCAGCCTGGACCCGGCCAGCCGCACCCTGCCGGTGCCGGCCAACGTGAGCGCCTATCAACAGGCCTATGAGCGCTATCAACAGCTTGTGGCAACCCTTTAAGAGCGAGTGACTATGTATCTGGTGTGTGGTGAAGCGCTGTTTGATTTTTTCAGCGAGGAGAATGCCGATGGGCAGGTTGCCAAGCTCAATTACACGGCGATTGCCGGTGGCTCGCCGTTCAACGTGGCGGTGGGCCTGCGCCGTTTGGGGATCGAGTCCGGGTTCTTCGCCGGGATCTCCCACGACTACCTGGGCAGGCGCCTGCTACAGGTGCTCAAGGACGAAGGCGTGAGTGAAGATTTCCTGGTGCCCTTCGACGCGCCAACCACCCTGGCCATGGTGGCCGTGGGCGCCAATGGTTCACCGCAATACAGCTTTCGTGGCGAAGGCTGCGCAGACCGGCAACTGCAGTTGACGCACCTGCCGCCCCTGGGTGATGAGATTCGCGGGCTGCATGTGGGCTCGTTTTCCCTGGTGGTACAGCCGATTGGCGACACGCTGCTGGCGCTGGTCAAGCGCGAAAGCGGCAAGCGCCTGATCAGCCTCGACCCTAACGTACGACTGAACCCGCAACCGGATATCCAGCTGTGGCGCGACCGTGTGATGGAGTTGGTCAAGCATGCGGATTTGATCAAGGTCAGCGATGAAGACCTGCACCTGCTCTACCCCGAGCAGTCCCCCGAAAGCGTGCTGCAAGGCTGGCTGCAACATCGCTGCCAGTTGGTATTTCTGACCCGTGGCGGCGACGGCGCCAGTGTGTTCAGCCGCCGCCATGGCAACTGGTCGCAACCGGCAATCGATATCGTGATGGCCGATACGGTGGGTGCCGGCGACACCTTCCAGGCGGCGCTGATCGCCTGGTTGACCGAGCACCGGTTGGACTCGGTGCAAGGGCTGCAACAACTCAGCCGTGAACAGATCGACGCCATGCTCGGCTTTGCGATTCGCGCCGCAGCGCTGACCTGCACCCGCACCGGGCCGGACCTGCCTTACCGCAGCCAGCTAGGCTGAACGCCCATAGGCCGCGCATTCCGCGTGTGCCTTTACCCCCGGCTCCGGCGACGATACCTACGTCTGCGACAGCGGCACCCTCAATGGCGGTGTCACCTTTGGCGCGAGGGCGTGAGCGGCAACGCCGGGGTGCGTATGAGTTGGAAAGACCGTGTGGTTTGAGGGCCTGGTCAATACCAAGCCCACAGGTCAGCGTTGAACGAGGCACACCCTTAAGATCTGCGCCCTCCTGCTCGTTGCAGCAAGGGCGTGTGGCTGTGCTTGAGGTATTCACGCAGTTCAGCGATCAGGCTGCAAATGGCGCGACTGCTGTCGAGTTTGTCGGCGTTTATCCCTTTCACCTCCAAGTCCACTCGATCACGGTCGCGGTCGTCGTACACCTTGATCGTCAGTGAAGCGTCTTCGGCTTTGGTGCACTCACACCGCTTAGGCAGGAAACTTCCTTCAATGATGCTGCGAAGCTCTAGTTCCGAAAGCATGGCTAACCTCTCCTTTGTTGAGACTGCCAATGGTTTTATAAGTATCCGGCAGGCACTTGCCTGCCACGTCTTGCCGGCCCTGGAAGACGCCTACAGAAATAAGCCTACTCGGCAAAATCTCCTGCTGTTGTAACCATTCTTCATAAGCGCTGGCGGCGCTTATATATGGAAAATCTGACTGTCTACATCCTCGCCGAACCACTTCGATTAAACGTTTAACCCACAGGATGCGTGCGCAGGCCGGTTTTTCCAGCAACATATGGCAACCAATTCACCTGTCGCCGTTGAGTCGAGAGGGACTTACGCAAACCATACGAAACATATACGATTCGTATATCAACCCAACACAGTGAAGCTTATGGGCATCGTCAAGATCACCGACCAATTGCACGAGCAACTGCGCCTGGCCAGCGCCGCGATGGACCGTTCCATCAACGCCCAGGCCGAGTTCTGGATCAAGATCGGCCTGCTGGCTGAACTCAATCCTCACCTGCCCTACAACGAGCTGATCAACAAGCTGTTGCTGGACAAACCCGACCTGATCCGAGGGCGCAGCCAATGATCAAGACGCCACAACAGCTGGTGGTCATGCGCGAAGCCGGACGCCTGCTGGCCCAGGTGTTCAGCATGCTCGACACCTTTGTCGTCGCCGGCCGCTCCACCCTGGAGCTGGACAGCGCCGTCGAAACCTTCATCCGCCAGGAGCTCAAAGCCCGCCCGGCCAGCCTCGGGCAATATGACTACCCCTTCTGCATCAATACCTCGATCAACGAAGTGGTGTGTCACGGCATGCCCAGCGCCACGCAATTGCTCAAGGAAGGCGACATCATCAACATCGACATTACCCTGGAAAAAGGTGGCTTTATCGCCGACTCCAGCAAGATGTACATGATCGGCACTGTCTCCCCCAAGGCGCGGCGCCTGGTGGAGATGACCTTCGAGGCCATGTGGGCGGGCATCCGCCAGGTGCGGCCCGGTGCCCGCCTGGGTGATATTGGCCATGCGATCCAGCACCATGCACACACCAACGGCTATAGCGTGGTGCGTGAATACTGCGGCCACGGCATTGGCCGGGAAATGCACGAGGAGCCACAAATCCTGCACTTCGGCCGTCCCGGCACGGGGCTGGAGCTGCGTGAAGGCATGGTGTTCACCATTGAACCGATGCTCAACCAGGGCAGCGCGAAGGTGCGCAGCCTCAAGGATGGCTGGACGGTGGTGACCAAGGACAACAGTCTCTCGGCGCAATGGGAACACACGGTTGCGGTGACGGCCGATGGGTTCGAAGTATTGACGCTGCAAGCGTCCGCTTGAACCTCAAGCCACCTGCTTGATCGCAGCCTTGGCCTCCAGCTCACGCACCAGCGGCAACACGCGTTTGCCGAAATACTCCACTTCTTCCTGGAAATGCAGGAAAGCGGCCAGCACCAGGTCCACGCCCACCGCCTTGAGCGCCACGATGCGCTCGGCGATCTGCTGCGGCGTGCCGATCAGGTTGGTCTTGAAGCCGTCGTTGTACTGCACCAGGTCTTCAAAGCTGGACTTGGCCCAGTTGCCCTCGCCTTCCGGGGATGACTTGCCGGCTTGTTTGGCCGCGTCACCGAAGGCGTTGACCGCTTCCGGGTCGGCTTTATCGATGATCTCGGCGAGCACGGCACGCGCTTCTTCCTCGGTGTCGCGGGCGATCACGAAGGCGTTGACACCGATTTTGACCGAATGGTTATTCGCCGCCGCCTTGGCGCGGATGTCATCGACCTGGGCCTTGATGCCTTCCGGGGTATTACCGTTGGTGAAGTACCAGTCCGACACACGCGCGGCCATGTCCCGCGCCGCCCGCGAACTGCCGCCCTGGAACACCTCGGGCTGGCCCAGCGGCTTAGGCTTGAGGGTGTAGTTGTTGAAGCGGTAGAAGTCGCCCTTGAAGGTGAAATCGTCCTGGGTCCATATGCCTTTCAAGGCGCGGATGAATTCTTCGGAGCGGCGATAGCGCTCATCGTGTTCCAGCCAGGGTTCACCGATCGCCTGGAACTCGCCCTTGAACCAGCCACTGACGATATTCACCGCGATACGGCCGTTGGTGAGCTGGTCGATGGTTGCCAGTTGCTTGGCCGCCAGCGCCGGTTGCCACGGGCCCGGCAGGATCGCCGCAATCACCTTGAGGGTGGTGGTCGCCGCCAGCAGCGCGTGGCTGAAGGCCACCGACTCGTGCTGGTTCTCGGCGCCGTAGCCGGCAGTGAAGCGGATCTGGGTCAGGCCGTACTCGAAGCCGGCGGCTTCGGCCAGTTGCGCCAGTTTACGGTTGTAGTCGATGCCCCAGTGGGTACGTTGTTCGATCTTGCTGACCACCAACCCACCGCTGACGTTGGGCACCCAATAGGCAAATTTTACGGCTTGCTGACTCATTGAACGGTTCCTCGCACACAGGGATGTACCCAGGGCTTGAGCAGCAAGCGTGCCAGTCACGGTTAAACGCCCTGGCCGTGTGGGTTGCGGCGCAAAACCCGGGGTTTGCGTGACGTGCCGCGACTGTCATGGATCGCTGCGCTTTGTCCAAATGCTGTTGCTGGAGCAACAGCGGCGGGCATCCCCGCGCCGTAAATACGGGCCGGCGTGCCCGGCACGGACTGTGCAACCACCCTGGGACTTGATCACTGCCCAGGAGCCCAACCCCATGACCAAGCAACACGTCATCAACCCGCTGTCCATCGGCGTCGACTACACCGCCCTGGCCGAGCGTTTCCGTCCGATCTTCCAGCGCATCGCCGACGGCGCGGTAGAACGTGAGCACAGCCGCACCCTGCCCCATGAGCCGATCCGTTGGTTGAAGGAAGCCGGCTTTGGCGCGGTGCGGGTGCCGGTGGAATATGGCGGTGGCGGCGCGTCCCTGCCGCAGCTGTTCGAACTGCTGATCGAACTCGCCGCCGCCGATTCCAACGTGCCCCAGGCCCTGCGCGGGCATTTCGCGTTTGCCGAAGACCGCCTGAACGCGCCGCCGGGCGCGGGGCGCGACGTGTGGTTCAAGCGCTTTGTCGACGGCGACCTCGTCGGCTGTGCCTGGACAGAAATCGGCACTGTCGCGATCGGCGACGTGGTGACCCAGGTCAGCCCCAACGGTGACGATTGGGCCCTCAACGGTGAAAAGTTCTACAGCACCGGCAGCCTGTTTTCCGACTGGATCGACGTGTACGCCCAGCGCAGCGACACCGGCGGCGACGTGATCGCCGCCACCCGCACCCGCCAGCCAGGCGTGGTGCAAAGCGATGACTGGGACGGCTTTGGCCAGCGCACCACCGGCAGCGGCACCACGCGCTTTACCGATGCGGTGGTCGAAGCGCACAACGTGATCGACTTTGCCGAGCGCTTCAAATACCAGACCGCGTTCTATCAACTGGTGTTGCTGGCCACCCTGGCCGGCATCGGCCGCGCCGCGCTCAACGACGTGGCCCAGCAGGTACGCAGCCGCAAGCGCATCTACAGCCACGGCAATGCCCCGCACGTCAGCCAGGACGCGCAGGTTCAACAGGTGGTCGGCGAAGTCGCCGCACTGGTTTACGCCGCCCAGGCCAGCGCGTTGAAGGCCGCGCTGCCGGCGCAACGGGCTTATCTGGCACGATTTGGTGGGGATGAGGTCGCCGAGCGCGAGGCTAACGTGGCGGCCGAGATCGAATCGGCGACGGCCCAGGTGGTGGTCTCGGAACTGATCCAGCGTGCCACCAGCCAATTGTTCAACGCGTTGGGGGCCTCGGATGTGCGCCAAGGCAAGGCCCTGGACCGGCACTGGCGCAATGCGCGGACGGTGGCGTCGCACAATCCGCTGATCTACAAGGCACGGATCGTCGGTGACTGGGTGATCAACGGCACTGAGCCGCCGTTTGTCTGGCAAATCGGCAACGGCCCGGCCAAGGCCTGAGGCCGGTTCCATATGTGTGGCATGGGGCTTGCCCTAATGCCAGTCAGTTAAGGCTTTTTGTAGGAGCGAGCTTGCTCGCGAAAAATTCACAGGCACCGCGTTTATTCAGGAAGCACGCGTTATCGTTGACGTTTTTCGCGAGCAAGCTCGCTCCTACAGGAGATTGGGGCTTGCCCCCTCCCACATTTTTAGAACGCCAGTTTGTAGCCCACCGCCATCAACATCACCGCCAGGCACGGACGCAGCACCGCGTCCGGGATCCTGCCGGTCATGTGGCTGCCCAGGTAAATGCCCGGCAGCGAGCCCATCAGCAAAAAGCCCAGCAGGTGCCAGTCCATATTGCCCATGCTCGCATGGCCCAGGCCCGCCACCAGGGTCAGCGGCACGGCATGGGCGATCTCGGTGCCCACCAGTCGGCGCGTGGCGAGGAACGGGTACAGGATGAACAGTGCCACGGTACCCAGCGCGCCGGCACCGATGGAGGTCAGCGCAACCATGGTGCCGAGGACGACGCCCGTCACTACGGTCAGCGCATTCAGGTTGCGCGGGCGCATGTGATAGTCGTCACCGGCATGGCGTTGGGCGAACGCCAACAAGCGTTGCTTGAACAGGATCGCCAGGGCCGTCAGCAGCAACACCACACCCAGTGCCTGTTTGATCACCGCGTTCATGGCGCTGGGGTCGGTGTGCAGGCTGGCGAGGAACCACAGGGTCAGCAGCACCGCAGGCACACTGCCCAGGGTCAGCCAGCCGGTAATGGTCCAGTCGATGTTCCGGTTCTTGCTGTGCACCAGCACACCACCGGATTTGGTAATGGCGGCATACAACAGGTCCGTGCCAACGGCGGTGGCCGGGTTGATGCCGAACCACAACAGGATCGGCGTCATCAGGGAGCCGCCACCCACGCCGGTCATGCCCACGATAAATCCTACGATCAGGCCGGCAACCACGAAACCCACATTACCCACATCCATTACAGCTACCTGCGGCCTTATAAAATTCTGGCGGCAGGATAGCGATTTTTCTTATAACTACTTATATCAATATGATCTGACTTTATGCCTTTTCTGCTAATCGCTGGCAGGCATACGCTTGGGTCTGGTACGCAAATGCCACGGTGTCACGGCCCTTCAGGGCGGGATGAGTGTCGATCAGCTGCTGCAGTTGCGCCGTGACCGTGGCCTTTTCCGCCGCAGGCAATGCGGCGATAAAGCTGACCGACAGGATGCGGTCCATGATCACTTCCTTCGGGCTGCCGACATGGTGATAGGCAAAGCAGGTCAGTTCAGGGGCGGAAAAATACTCACCAGTGAAAGCCTCGCGCCAACGTCCGCTATGAAAACGCGGGGTGTCGCCCTCGTAGGGAGTAATGATGGCCGTGATGGCAGCGATCCAGTCCACCGACTCATCACGCACATTCCACACCAGCCCCAAACGCCCTTCGGGTTTGAGTACACGGTGGATCTGCGCCAGCGCCGCCTCACTGGAAAACCAGTGGAAGGCCTGGGCACAGACCACCGCGTCGGCGCTCGCGGACGCCAAAGGCATGGACTCGGCCGTGCCATTGACCAGCCGTACGCCCGGCAGCAGCTTGACCAACTGGGCGCCCATTTCCATCACCGGTTCGACGGCGATCAGCGTCGGCGCCAGGCTGCTGAGCAGGCGCGTGAACTTGCCGGTGCCGGCCCCCAGGTCGATCACGGTCGAGTGGGCATTGATGCCCAGCGCGTCGGCCAGCCAGCCGGTGAGTTGTCGCGGATAGCCGGGGCGACCTTGCGCGTAAGTGCGGGCCTGGGTAGAGAAACCTTGCTGAGCGGACGCGTGGACACCAGTCATTGCCAATCTCTCTTCGGGTAAAGCGGGGGCCACAGTGTGCGCCGTCTCGCGGTTATTTTCTAATCGCTGGATCGACGGCAGGCAACCACACACGAAACCGCGCGCCGCCCAAGGGTGAAGCCTCGGCGGTCAAGCTGCCGCCCTGGGCTTGCAGGGCCCGCCGGCTGATGGCCAGGCCCAGGCCGAAACCTCCGGTGGCGCGGTCGCGGCTACGGTCCAGGCGGTAGAACGGTTCGAAGATGCGCTCGCGCTGGTCCGGCGGAATGCCGATGCCATCATCCTCCACGAAGATTTCACAGCCGTTGGGGCAGACCCTGACGCCGACCTGGATGCGCTTGTCGCAGTAACGCGTGGCGTTGCGCAACAGGTTCTGCAGGGCGCGGGCGGTCAGGCGCGGGTCGAGGCTGAAGCGCTCCACGGCGCAGTCGAGCGCCACGTCGATAACAATCTCGGGGTTCTCCAGTTCATCGTCGACACTGCCCAATACGCTGTCGATGAATTCGTCGAGCACCACCTCCACGCGCTCCGGCTCCTGCGCCGGGTTTTGCAGGCGGCTGTAGGAAAGTAACTCCAGCACCAGCTCATCCAGCTCACGAATATGCGCCACCAGGCTTTGCAAGCGCTCCCGGCTGGCCGCAGGCAAGTCCTCCGCCAGGGCCAGGGCCAGGCCGAAATCCAGGCGGGTCAGCGGCGTGCGCAGTTCATGGGACACCGCGTTGAGCAGGTCGCGCTGCTGGTTGAGCAGGTGTTCGATGTCGTCGGCCATGGTGTCGAACACCGAGGCGAGGCTGCCGATGCTGGAGCTGGCGGGGATCAGCGTGCGCTCGGCCAGGTTGCCCCGCCCCAATTGCGCAGCGGTGCTTTTCAAGCGTTCCAGGTCGCGCCAGTGCGGGCGTAGCCACACCAGCAGGCAGGCGAGCAGCGCCGCGACGATCAGCACGTTGATCGCCCAATACAGCACGTTCATGTCCAACGGATCGGGCGGTACTGTCAGCTTGACCACGAATTGCTCATTGATCGGCGAGCTGATTTCCTCCATCCAGCCCCATTCCCCCAGGCGCACCACCGATTTGCCCTGTTCCAGCAGTTTTTCTTCCGCCGGGGTATAGCGCGCATCCTGGCGCAGCAGCAATTGCACCTTCAACGGCGCAAAATCGTGGCCCAGCTGCTCGGTGACCTGTGACCAGCGCTCCACCGGTGCGCGCACGTATTGCTTGACGATCAGCTTCTGCTGGCCGCGGGTCTGCTCGATGTTGTAGTTCATGTAACGGTGTTCGAACAGCTGGATCACCAGGGAGGGGATCAAGTAGATCGCCGCGCTGTAGGTAACGATGGTGATCAGGTAGAGGCGCAGCAGGACACGAAACATGGCTCAGCATTCCCACTCGGAACGGCTGAACAGGTAGCCCTTGCCCCACACGGTCTTGATCTTGCGCGCTTCACCGGCGTGGTCATCGAACTTGCGGCGCAGCTTGGAGATGGCCACGTCCACCGAACGGTCGGTGCCATTGAATTCGATACCGCGCAGGCGCTGCAGAATCTGGTCGCGGCTGAGCACTTCACCGGCATGTCGCGCCAACACCACCAGCAGGTTGTACTCGCCGCTGGACAGCTCCACCGCCTGCTCGCGCCAAGTCACGGTACGCTCGCACAGGTCGATGCACAGGTTGCCCATGATGATACGGTCGCTGGCCACCTGGGGTTCCGACAGGCTGCTACGGCGCAGCAAGGTGCGCACACGGGCGAGCAGCACCCGTGGCTCGCAGGGTTTGGTCACATAATCGTCGGCGCCCATTTCCAGGCCCAGCACCTGGTCGTGGCTGTCGTCGCGGGCGGTAAGCATCAGGATCGGCAGGCCCGCCGAGTCGGCGCGCAGCAGGCGGCAGACCTGCAGGCCGTCGAGGCCGGGCAGCATCAGGTCGAGGATGACCAGGTCCGGCGGGTTCAGGCGCGCGCGTTCGCGCACTTGGTCGCCACGGCTGAGCACGCTGACGTGGTAGCCATTGCGTTCCAGGTAGCTGGCAATCAGCTCGGAGAGCGCGGCGTCGTCTTCCACCAGCAGGATGTTGGGCATGAAGGTGTTTCCAGAAAATACAGTGAAGTGCCGTACACAAATCCAATGTGGGAGGGGGCTTGCCCCCGATAACGGTGGTTCAATCACAGATGTATGACTGACACGCCCTCATCGGGAGCAAGCCCCCTCCCACATTTGATCTTCGTTGTCAGCGAGGTTGTGCAAGGATATACGCCCCCGACGCCCCGCGCGCCGTACCTTACATTTCTTCACAGACGCACTACACAGCTTCACAGCACCACGGCGCAGGTGACCTTAGGATGCGCCAGTCAATATTGGGATAAGAGCATGTCGAAGAATCTGTTTGCGCCGTTTTGCCTGTTGGCGCTCACCCTGGCGTTGAGCGCGTGTGACAACTCCACAGCCGAGGCGCCGCAAGTGCCCCTGGCCAAAGTGCGCATCGAGACGCTGCAGGCCAAGCCCCTGTCCATCACCAGCGAATTGAGCGGGCGCATCGCCGCGCCGCGTATTGCCGAGGTGCGCGCACGGGTGGCCGGGGTGGTGATGCAAAGGGTCTTCAACGAAGGCCATGACGTGAAACAGGGCGACGTGCTGTTTCGCATCGACCCGGCCCCGTTCAAGGCCGACCTCGACAGCGCCCAGGCCAACCTGAGCAAAGCCGAGGCCAATGCGTTCCAGGCGCGCCTGCAGGAGCAGCGCTACAGCCAGTTGGTGGAAGGCAACGCCATCAGCGGCCAGGAGTACGACAACGCCCGCGCTGCCCTGCGCCAGACCAACGCCGAGGTCGCCGCCAACAAGGCCGCCGTCGAGCGGGCCCGGTTGAACCTGGGTTACGCCACGGTGACCGCACCGATTTCCGGGCGCATCGGCCGTGCGCTGGTGACCGAAGGCGCCCTGGTCGGCCAGAACGAAGCCACGCCGCTGGCGATCATCCAGCAACTGGACCCGATCCATGCCGACCTCACTCAGTCGACCCGCGAGCTGAATGACCTGCGCCGCGCGTTTCGCGCCGGTCGCTTGCAGCAGGTCGGCCAGGACCAGGCCAAGGCCACCCTGATCCAGGATGACGGCAGCCTGTACCCGTTGCCGGGCAAGTTGCTGTTCGCCGAGATCAGTGTCGACCCGGGCACCGGGCAGATCATTCTGCGCAGCGAATTTCCCAACCCGGACCTCGACCTGCTGCCCGGCAGCTTCGTGCGGGTGCGCCTGGAACAAGCCGTCGACCAGCAAGGCCTCAGCGTGCCGCAGCGCGCCATCACCCGCGACAGCGCCGGCATCCCGATGGTGCTGTTGTTGGACAGCGAGCAAAGCGTGCGCCAGCAGCCGGTGGAGTTGGGCGCAGTGATCGACGATCGCTGGGTGGTCAGCAGCGGCCTCAAGCCCGGTGACCGCATTGTCGTCGAGGGCCTGCAACATGCGCGCCCCGGTGAAAAAGTTGAAGTGGACGACAGCCCGCTCGTGAAGGAATAACCCGCCATGCCGCAGTTCTTTATCGACCGCCCGATTTTCGCCTGGGTGGTGGCCCTGTTCATCTTGCTGGCCGGCTTCCTGGCGATCCCGCAATTGCCGGTGGCCCAATACCCCAACGTGGCGCCGCCAAAGGTAGAAATCTACGCGGTATACCCTGGCGCTTCGGCCCAGACCCTGGACGAAAGCGTGGTCAGCCTGATCGAGCAGGAGCTCAACGGCGCCGATCACCTGCTGTATTTCGAGTCCCAGAGCAGCCTCGGCTCGGCGACCATTACCGCCACGTTCCAGCCGGGCACCAACCCGGAAATGGCCCAGGTGGATGTGCAGAACCGCTTGAAGGCGGTAGAGCCGCGCCTGCCGCAAGCAGTGACGCAACAAGGCTTGCAGGTGGAGAAAGTCTCGGCCGGCTTCCTGCTGCTGGTCACGCTGACGTCCAGCGATGGCAAGCTCGATGATGTGGCGCTCAGCGATTACCTGGCGCGCAACGTGATGAACGAACTCAAGCGCTTGGACGGTGTGGGCAAGGCCCAGTTGTATGGCGCCGAGCGCGCCATGCGCATCTGGATCGATCCGCAGAAGCTGATCGGTTTCAACCTCACCCCGGCCGACGTGAATGCCGCCGTCAGCGCGCAGAATGCCCAGGTGTCGGCGGGCAGCATCGGCGACTTGCCGGGCACCAACACCCAGGAAATCACCGCCGCCATTCTGGTCAAGGGCCAACTGTCGACGCCGGCGGAGTTCGCCGACATCGTGCTCAAGGCCAACCCTGACGGCTCCACCGTGCGCATCGGCGATGTGGCGCGGGTTGAAGTCGGCAGCCAGGAATACCAGTTCTCCACGCGCCTGAACGGCAAACCGTCCACCGCCGTCAGCGTGCAGCTGGCGCCGGGGGCCAACGCGCTGAACACCGCGACCCTGGTGCGGGCGAAGATGGACGAACTGTCGCGCTATTTCCCGGCCAACGTGGAATACAAGATTCCCTACGACACCTCGCCGTTCGTCAAAGTCTCGATCACCAAGGTGGTCTACACCCTGCTCGAGGCAATGGCGCTGGTGTTCGCGGTGATGTTCCTGTTCCTGCAGAACGTGCGCTACACCCTGATCCCCACGCTAGTGGTGCCGATTGCGTTGATGGGCACCTTTGCCACCATGCTGTTGCTGGGTTTTTCAATCAACGTGCTGACCATGTTCGGCATGGTGCTGGCGATCGGCATTCTGGTGGACGATGCGATTGTGGTGGTGGAGAACGTCGAGCGGATTATGGCCACTGAAGGCTTGTCGCCCAAGGAGGCGACGAAAAAGGCCATGGGCCAGATCACCGGCGCCATTGTCGGTATCACCCTGGTGCTGGTCGCGGTCTTCCTGCCGATGGCGTTCATGCCAGGCTCCGTGGGGGTGATCTACCAGCAGTTCTCGTTGTCGATGGCCACCTCGATCCTGTTCTCGGCCTTCCTGGCCCTGACCTTGACGCCAGCGCTGTGCGCCACCTTGCTCAAGCCGATTGCCCAGGGCGAGCACCATGCCAAGGGTGGCTTTTTCGGCTGGTTCAATAAACGCTTTGAACAGCTCACCGACCGCTACGAAGGCTGGGTGGCCTATGCGCTCAAGCGCAGCGGCCGTTACCTGCTGATCTACCTGGTATTGCTGGTGGGCCTGGGGCTGCTGTTCAGTCGCCTGCCCTCCTCATTCCTGCCGGTGGAAGACCAGGGCTACACCATCACCGATATCCAGCTGCCACCGGGTGCCAGCAAGAACCGCACGGTGCAGGTGGCCGAGCAGATCGAGGCGCACAACGCCGGTGAGCCGGGCGTGGGCGATACCACCATGATCATGGGTTTCAGTTTCTCCGGTTCCGGGCAGAACGCGGCGCTGGCGTTCACCACGCTCAAGGACTGGTCGGAACGCGGCGGCGATGACTCCGCGGCGTCGATTGCCGACCGCGCCAATATGGCCTTCAGCGGGCTCAAGGATGCGATTGCCTTTGCGATCCTGCCGCCGCCGGTAGACGGCCTGGGCACCTCCAGCGGCTTCGAGTTCCGTCTGCAGGACCGCGGCGGCGTCGGCCATGCGGGGTTGATGGCCGCGCGCACCGAGCTGCTGGAGGCTGCCGGTAAAAGCCCGGTCCTGGCCAACGTGCGCGAAAGCGCCCTGGCCGAAGCGCCGCAGGTGCAGCTGGAAGTGGACCGCAAGCAGGCCAATGCGCTGGGCGTATCGTTCGCCGATGTGGGCAATGTGCTGTCGTCGGCCATCGGTTCGGCTTACATCAATGACTTCCCCAACCAGGGCCGCATGCAGCGTGTGGTGGTGCAGGCTGAAGGCGACCAGCGCAGCCAGGTGGCGGACTTGATGAAGATCAACGTGCGCAACAACGCCGGGAAGATGGTGCCGTTGTCTGCCTTTGTCGAAGCCAAATGGACCCAAGGCCCGACGCAATTGACCCGCTACAACGGCTACCCGGCCATCGCCATCAGCGGCGAAGCGGCGCCGGGGCACAGTACCGGCGAGGCGATGGACGAAATCCAGCGCCTGGTCAGCCAGTTGCCGGCGGGCCTGGGCCAGGAATGGACGGGGTTGTCGTTGCAGGAACGGTTGTCCGGTTCCCAGGCGCCGTTGCTGCTGGGCCTGTCGCTGCTGATCGTGTTCCTGTGCCTGGCGGCCTTGTATGAAAGCTGGTCGATCCCGACCTCCGTGTTGTTGGTGGTGCCGCTGGGTGTGCTCGGCGCGGTGGTAGCCGTGAGCCTGCGCGGCATGCCCAACGATGTGTTCTTCAAGGTCGGCTTGATCACCATCATCGGTTTGTCGGCGAAGAACGCGATTCTGATCATCGAGTTCGCCAAGGATCTGTACGAGCAGGGTGAAGATCTGATCGACGCCACCTTGAAGGCGGCGCGCCTGCGCCTGCGCCCGATCATCATGACATCGCTGGCGTTCATCCTCGGCGTGGTGCCGCTGGCGATTGCCACCGGTGCCAGCTCGGCGAGCCAGCAGGCGATTGGTACGGGGGTGATTGGCGGGATGATCACCGCGACATTGGCGGTGGTGTTCGTGCCGGTGTTCTTTGTGGTTGTCATGAAGGTGGTGGTACGCAAGCGCAGCCGCTAGCGGTTAGCGGTTAGCGGTTAGCTTCAAGCGGCAAGTAAGAGCAGGCGTGCTTTTGCTTGCCGCTTACAGCTTGAAGCTTGCAGCGGCGCAACCTATGGTGCTCACTACTCCCCCAATTCGTGAGCGCCATGCCCTTCCTCGCCCGTACCCACCCTCGCCTCTCAGCCGCCGCCGTGCTCGGCCTCGCCGTGGGCATCCTGGTACCCGCCGATACGCTGGCCAGCAAAATTTTGATCGGCTGGAACGCCGGGGTCTGGACCTACCTGGTGCTGATGCTGTGGCTGACCAGCCGTGCCAAGGCAGAGGACGTCAAGCGTATCGCCGAGGTCGAGGACGAAAACGCCGGCCTGGTGCTGTTCACGGTGTGCATCGCCGCGATCGCCAGCCTGGCCACCATCACCTTCGAACTGGTCGGCAGCAAAGACCTGGCGCCCACCGAACGTCTGTTGCACTACGGCTTCACCGGCTTGACGGTGATCGGTTCATGGCTGTTGATCGGGGTGATCTTCAGCGTGCACTACGCCAGGCTCTATTACACCTGGAACGGCAAGGAGCCGGCGCTGCGCTTTGCCGAAGGCTTGCTCACGCCCAACTATTGGGACTTCCTGTATTTCTCCTTCACCATCGGCGTGGCGGTGCAGACGTCCGATGTCGGCGTCGCCACTCGTGGCTTGCGCAAGGTGGTGCTGGGGCAATCGTTGATCGGTTTTCTGTTCAACACGGCGATTCTGGGCTTTTCGATCAATATCGCCGCAGGCCTGTTTGGCTGAGTTGCACAAACCTTCTAGACGCCTGGCCGCCCTTGGGCGCTAATGGCATTACACATTCATCCTCGGTGTTTTTATGGCCGCGCACAATTGGATCGACCTGTCCCAGGACGCCGACACCGGCATCGAGACCCTGCGCGCGCATTTCGAGGGCCACGCCTACGATCCCCACTGGCACGACAGCTACCTGATCGGCGTCACCGAGCAAGGCGTACAGCAATTCAACTGCCGCCGCACGCGCCACAACAGCGTGCCGGGCCAAGTGTTCCTGGTGGAACCCGGTGAATTGCACGACGGCGACGCGCCCACCCCGGACGGCTTTACCTATCACATGCTGTACCTCGACCCGCACTGGTTGGCGCGTGAAGTGAGCGCCGTGTTCGAAGAGGCGCCGCTGGACAGCCAGTTGAGTTTCGCCAGCACCTTGACCGGCGATCCGCGCCTGGCCCTGGCCACCAGCCAGGCCTTTCAAACCTTGCACAGCGGCGAGCTGCGCATTGTGCGGCAACGCGCCATGGACCAATTGCTGGAGCGCCTCACCGGCCACCTCTACTGGCGCATCCGCTACCGCGAGGACCCGCGATTGCCGCAGGTGGCGCACAAGGCCAGGGAATACCTGCATGCCCATCTGCACGCAGACATCGGCATGGACGAACTGGCTCTGGCCTGTGGTGTCGACCGCTTCCGCCTCAGTCGCGCCTTCAAGAGCGCATTCGGCCTGCCGCCTCACGCCTACCTGGTGCAACTGCGCCTGGCTCACGCTCGGCATTTACTGGGCAAGGGCGAGCAACCGGCGGATGTGGCGATTGCCCTGGGTTTTGCCGACCAGAGCCACCTGGGCCGCTGGTTTGTGCGCGCCTACGGTCTCACGCCCGCCGCGTACCGCAGGCGTTGCTCAAATGTTCCAGACAGGTAGCGTTCAGGCCTGTGAAGATCGACTCCATCAATCGATTGTTGGGAGTCGCCCGCCATGTTGCCGTTTATCCTGTTTGCCTTTGTCGCCTCCATCACCCCGGGTCCTACCAATATCCTGGTGCTGAGTAACAGCGCACGGTATGGCTTTAAGGCCGCACTGCCGATCATCCTCGGCGCCTGCCTGGGTGCAGCAGGCATCGTGCTATTGGTGGGCTCCGGTGTGGGCCAGTCACTGGTGCATTTGCCCAAGGTACAAAGTGCGATGCAGTGGGCCGGCGTGGCCTGGCTGAGCTATCTCGCCTGGCAGATTTTCAGCGCGCCAGTGGAGGCCTTGGACGTACAGTCAGCGCAAAAGCGACTGGGTTTCAGCGGTGCCGCCAGCCTGCAATTGATCAACCCCAAGACCTGGATGATGGCGCTGGCAGTGGTCAGTGTATTTGCGGGTAATGGTGCAGAGCGCCAGAGCCAGGTAATGACCCTGTCGATGGTTTTTTTCCTGATTTCTTTGCCATGCCTGGCAACCTGGGCCGTGCTGGGTGCGGGCTCAAGCCAGTTCCTGCGTTCGCCAAGTGCCATGCAACGCTTCAACCGCTGTATGGCCCTGCTTCTGCTGGGTTCAACCTGGCTGAGTGTAGTGATCTGAATGTAAAAAAGGGGAAGCCATAGCTTCCCCCTGTTCAATCGAACGACAACTTCAGAAGTCGTACCGCACGCCGAAGTTGACGCCCCAAGGCTGGTCGATCTTCTTGCCTTGGCTGGTTTCGAAGTCGGCATGCAGCTTGACGTTCTCCGATACGGCCATGGCTACACCGGCCGCCAGCTCGATACGCGAGCCGGACAGGTCGTTGTTGAAGCTCTGGTCGTTGATGAACACCTTGTTGCTCTGGTCAAACTCGTGGGCGACCGCAGTACGCAAGTAAGGCTGCAGGATACCGCCGCTCTCCAGTTGGATGTTCTTGCCCGCAGTCACACCCAGCTTACCGACCACCGAACTGGAACGATCACCCTTGGCGTGCAACCCATTGGTCAGGTCGTAGCTTTGCGCCTGGGTGATGGTGGCCGACAACTGCCCATAAGGCTCGACGAAAAAGCCGTCGTCCAGCTTGATATGGCGACCGAACTCAGCCGAGGCGCCCACGGCGTTTTGCGCGTAGTTGCCTTTGGCTTTCTTGCCATCGCTCATAGTCACATCATTTTCAGTGTGCAACCGGTTGAGCTTGGCCACACCGTCGAAGTACAGACCGCTTTCAGCGTCCATCCAGGTGGCATAACCGCCCACGTAGTAGCTCTTGACCTCGCCGCTGCTGCCACGGTTCAGGCTTAGATCGGAGACGCTGTGACCGGCCATCATACCGGCGATCCACTGGCCGTCCCCTCCGGACAACGGCGCGTCGGCACCGATGGTGAAGCCCTTCTGGTTTTGCGTGTAGCCCGCACCGTTCTTGTTGGCCGCCACATCGAATTTGTTGCCGTAGCTGCGCATCCACATACCGTTGCCCGCGCCTTCGCTGAAGCGCAATTCGCCCATGCGCGTACGCAGGATGCTCATCTCGCCATACAGCACGGTCGGCGCGCTGTTGAACAAGGCCAGCACCGAGTGGGCGGTAGTACTGGTGCCGCGACGGGAGGGGTCGAGCAGCCAGTCGGTACCTTCTTTCTTCAAGCCGTAATCATAGGCGCCAATATCAACGGTGCCGCCCGCCAGGGCGAACTGCGCATCACCGCCTTCGGTGTGCACCACCTTGATCGGCTCGCCCTTGGCCAGTTCGGACCCGGTGGCCGCCAACAGCAGGCTGTGGTTACCTTCGGCCTTGCCCTGCACGTTGAGGAAGTCGGTCTGGTTGGTGGAAAAGTCGGTGTGCATGATGAAGGTGCCGTTACCGTCCAGGCTCTTCACATCCAGTTGGTAAAACTCGTTCGGCGCGCCGAATTCCACTGAGCCACCGCCCATTTTCAAGGCGTCAACATTGCTGTTGCCGACCAGCACCCACCTGGACGCTTCGTTCACGCTCAATTGGGCGACGTTCTTCAACTGGCCGGTCAGAAAGGCACCGTTATTGAGTTGCACTTTTGCCTGGCTGCCGTCTTCGACCACCACGTCGCCGAACAACGAGCTGCTGTCCACGTTCAGGTTGGCCGTGGAGCCACCGGTGACTTCGAGGAGATTGCCATTGCCGCCGATCAGATTGGAACCATTGCGCACCTGGATGTCGGCGTTGCTGCCTTGCCGGGTGAGAATGGCCGCGCCGCTTTTGCCTTCAACGCTCGATCCGTCCAGCACCAGGCTGTTGCCCAGTACGCCGGAGGTGCCGTCTATACCCATTTGCACACCGTTCTGCCCGCCGACAATCTGGCTGTTGGTGGCATAGGCCTGACCGCTGAACAGGGCAATCCCCACACCGGTCGCACCGGTGGCTTCAACCTTGGTATCGACCAGGTCAAGTACGCTGTAGGCGCTGGCACTGGCGCCGCGCTGCGTGCCGGTGATGGTGGAGTTAACCACTCTGATTTTAGAGCCCACCTTGGACCCGTCTTGCCGGCCGGCGACCAGCCCGCTGCCGTTTTTGTTGAGGATATTGCTGTTGGTGACCAACACATTGCTGTCGCTGGACTGCACGGCGGCATTCGCGGTGCTACGCGCAATGACATCGGAACCGTCGATACGAACAGTGGACCCATAGGCAGTAATGTCCTGGGTAGAACTGCCCGGCTCAAGTGTCAAGGTTGCGGACTGACTGGTAATGTTCTTGGTGACGGCACCCTTGACGGTAAAGCCCGAGCCTGGTCTTAACTCAAACGAGTCCGGGGTAGGTCCAGGCACGACGAAATCGTCAGGCTTGGTGATGACACGGGCATCGGCGGCATGTGCTACAAGCATCAACAAGGTGACAGCGTTGACTTTCAACGCCAGGCTTAAAGGCGATGGCTTGAAATTGAATACAGTTGACATTGAATGGACCTCTGGGTTGGCATTCCTTCACGGAAAAAATCTGGCCGGTTCCAAAGTGCGCGGGAGCCAGCCGATCGAGCGGTGCCAAGGTATCCAGAGCGCTTACCATTTTATGTAGGATTAGTCTTAAGCTGCCGTATGAATGCGGGTTTGGGCCCGGAGTCAACACATAGTTTCTTTGTCAAAAAAAAACCTAAGAGCCGGGTCTGCCGCTCTTAGGTCTGGACCGTTACACCCAACTAGCTATGCGGGTACGGCAGTTCCATCACAGAAAGTTCCCGCAGTGCCTGGTGCCCCAGCTCTGTGACCACGGGCACGATGGAGCGCCTCATCGGAGTCCAAGGGACCGCCAGAGAATGGGATGCTGTACCAGAGTTTCATCGAACCCATAAGGCGCGCAGCAGCGTTTGGTTGAATGGTTTTGAAGATGGTCGCGTAAGGTCCCAGATTCATTTCGAACCCGAGGTTTATATCAGTTTCCGTCAGGATGGTCCTGGTAGCCAGGCCAACAGCAGCGCCAACGGGCGTTGTTCCGAGGTCATCGCTATAGCCCTGCGAATGCAGCGTCACCACCATATTGATTCGAAACTCATTGCTGGGTGGAATAAACACCACCAAGTCGCCAGGGGGCGGCCCGACAGGCCTGAAACTTTCGCAATTGATGAAGCCGGCTGCGTTGAGGTTTCTCACCCGCGGTGCGTCCAGCGAGATAACGATCGCAGTCACATTGACAGGTGTGAGAGGCGACTGCTGCGAATTGGTAGTGCCTGTCGACTCAATCGTGTAATACGCCAATTTGTTGGTACCGTTTTTACCGTCGAAGATGGCGACCCACGGAATAACCATATCGACATCGTCGTTAGCGACCCCACCGGTTATCAAGCGGGAATCAACCATATTTCCGTTATAAAAAAGCTTGATCGTAAAGTCTCTGGCGTCAGGTGTCGGTGGTTCATCCCACAGTCTGATTCGCGCGATGGCATCTCTGGACGCATGCGCCGGAGTCAATTGGTCGTCATCCGGCCCTTCAGTGCCGTCCAGCCGCACACCTATCACACGCACCCGATTGAGCTTGGTGTTGATCGGATCGGGACCCTCCGGGGTTGGGCCTACGACAAACAGGTCCAGGTCCGTCGTCGCTGTCAAGCCCGCCGGGTAAGGGACCGAGCGGCGCCTGACCGCATAAGAAACCGTCAATGCCAGCAACCCTGGCGTGGCCCCGTAGAGCGCGACCAGCGTCGCGTAATTGACATGCACGGGAATCGGAAAAATTGCGCTTCCAACCGGAAAGCCGGGCAAGGTTTGCGTGCCCAGGCTGGTGGTGAGGGTAATAATCAGTTCATCGTCCGCGCGCAGCACATTATCGTATTGGGGAATACGCACTATCGCGCCGTTGAGTGCCGCCGCATCAGCACGGTTGATCAAACCATCGCCGGGAACCGCCAAGTCGATGGTAGGCTCCCGAAAATTGCCGGGTTTGGGAAACAGGCTCACATCCAGGTTAAACGCGCCAGACAACCTCGACTCATTGCCCGCCGCATCCACAATCACATAGCGCAAACTATGCAAGGCATCCGGATGGTTTTGAACCACCGACAGCGGTAAAGGCAAACTGAGGTCTGCAGGGATCGTCCAAAACGGATCCGGGTTACCGACTACCGGCAAATACGGATCATCCGAATTTGCAAAGTAAAGCAGCGCCCTGTCCCCTGGGGCTTTACCTTGCCCCACATAATCGGGGAATGTGAAGATTGCCGTCTGATTGGGCTGGCGCAAGAAGTATTCGGCATCTACGCTTTCGGGTAAATCAGCCGGGGGAATAGGCTTGGGGATGGTACCCACCCAACTTGCATAGGCCGGCTCAAGATCGATGATGAGCAATTGCGGGTTGGACTCGGTACTGTTGCCGACACTGAAAACTTCTATACTATATTTCAGCTTATTGATACCGACAGGGCGCCGCCCGCGTACAACATTTACTTCCAGCCCGGTTGCCGGAACATTCGCTTCCGGGACGATGATAGGGTTTGCCCAGTCCGCCTGGTCGTTGGGCTGGACCCACAGCTTATAGACATCAGGTTCCAGCGGATTGGTACTGAAATCATCCGGCCGCGGAATGCTTACCATCATGTCTTCGGCCAGAGCGACGGATTTGGTGATCAACCCGGGAAATCCGGACACCTGCCCCTGCAGCCTGGCGTCAGGCAAGACCGACAAGTCCGGGTTAGCTTTGCGTTCATTTTGGAAATTGCGAATAGCGTCCAACGTTTGCCTTTTCATGATATCTCCATGATTCTTCAGGTAAGGGTAACTTCGAGGCGAGAGAATCCGCGCCCTACAACATTGCGAAAATGCCTAGCACTCGCTCAATAACAGCAGCCTAAACTTCAACCTATAAAACACTGCAGTAGCTTTAACTTATTCAGGCAAGACGCGGGTGGCTTGCCCCGTCGTTGAACAACTAATAATGTCACCCGCCTTACAATAGCCGCCGGCAGAATAGTTTAAATCGATACGAATTCTTCTGGGCACGGACTCGCCGATCAATAGGCCACGTCGCCTGACTTGATAAAACACTTGAGCGGAACCAAAGTCGTGCATCGGTACAACTTTCTCTTCATAGGGTGCTACCGTAAAGTCCAATCCATTGATCAAGTCATACTCGCTATCAAAGGATTTACTTTCAGCATAGCGAGAGTCTTCAATCACCGGCCCCTCCCAATTATTCGTGGCGTATCCAGCCCAGAAAAACCTCACGACATCATCAAGTTCAAAGCGTTGATCATTGGCTATATGCCAATGCACGCCATAAAGCACCTCGGGCTTTGAGCAACAGGCTAAATAACCGGCTCCGCCGACCAGGGTATGTTTGAGTATCGGCGCTGGAAATGAGATCAGCGTGCCGGTATTGACATTGACGAAGGTGTTTTCAGACTGTTGCTCATTCACACCATTACTGGTGGTGTAGTACACGGGCAAGGCAGGATGAATAAAACCCGCCATGACCGCCCAGGGAATGACAGTGGAAAACACCAACTGCCCTTCGACATCCCCCGCTTGAACCGTGTAGGACGCGACCGGCCCGACACCGTTCCAGAAAAACCGCAGGACTTGCCCCTGCTCCGGCTTTTCATACAGGAAGACACGGGCCCGTGCGCCGGCAGGGTTGTCATCATGATTGACCACATTCGGGAGGTTGGACACCAGCCCGCGGACCTCTGCCAGGGGTAAATCCGGATTCAGCAATGCCGGCGCATTGGCGTGGTCCTGCCCGGCGATGGTCAGGTTCACATTCACGCGAATGGCAAACGAAGGAAAGGCGGGCAGCGTGCCGCGAATAATCTCATAGCGTACCGGCACCGTTTCCGGCGCCAGCGTATCCGTCAGAGGTCCGCGCAACACCGGCCATGAAATCGGCACATCGGTGGGGAAGCCGTCAACGGGATGGAGCGACGTGGGCCTGCCTTTCCAATACACCACAACCTGATCCCCGGGTGCCCAGCCGTCATAGCTGCCGATCCGCACAAAAATCCCGGCCCTGGCATCTTCGCGATTGATCAACAAGTCGGTGTAAAGCTCAGGAGGATAGATTTCGGGAAGCGGCGGATTAGAGGGCAAAGGGATCAGGCCCAGTTGAAACGGAAGGCCCGCACTGCGATCACTGAAATTGCCGGCCTTGTCGAAAATGCGAAAAAAGATATAAGCGGCACCATTGACCAGACGACGAAATACGTCGGCGGGCAGATACGCGATCAGGGGCTCGCCACTCGATACCCACTCGTACACGCCGTCCTCACGCGCGACCGGTGGGTTGGCCAGATTGGAGGTGTAAAAGTGAAGGACGTCGCCATCGCTGCGCCCCCTGTAAGCCGGCACATGAAACGCCACCAAAGGGTTGGCGAGCAGATAAGCCTCGTCCATCACAGGTGAAGGGGGCACCACAAACTCCAGATGATCCGCAGGATCCAACAACTGCGGCTCATCCATATCCACGGTGAGTGTGCGTTTGGGGTCCAGCACAGTATCGCCGCCAAATGAGTCCGTGACTGAGTAATAGAGCTCAACGGGGCCCGATAAAGCGCGCAGTACCACCACCGGGACAAACATCTGATGCTCGATCGGCAACGGGGGGGGCGGCGCATTGATCTCCAGGAAGTCGCGATAGACCACCGCACCGCCCCGTGCCCAATACAGCGTCAGGATATGGGGTGTATCCAGTGGTTCTGGTGGCGGCCCCCACTGGGGAATAAGCACCTCAAGCGGTGCAAGCATCAGCGCCGCCGGAATCAGGCCCTCCAGATCCAGCGGGTCCACTCCGGGAATAATCATCGGGGCCAATGCCAGAGGCCCGTTGTCATACAGCCTGGAGCTGTCGTCGGTGATAGCCGGTTCGTCGGTATCGGACATAAATATTTCCTCAACATTGCAGCCGGGAATAACCAGCGATCACCGTATAAGCCGGCCTGGGGTTGTAGAAATTAAAGCCTCAATCACACCCGTTCGATACTGTCAGAACTCACAGGTGTAGCTATCCATTCGTCGGATTCCAGCCGGTCACAAACGCAGATCCATTAGGTTTTTTCTTGACGACTCGCACGGTGTGGTGTCTTCTGAAACCGGTTTCAGCCTGACCCACAATTTTCTATTCCAATAAGAAAGGCCCGCCACCGTGACTTCATTTTCCGCCGCCCAGCGCAGCCGTGTGACCATGCTTGATGTCGCCGAGCGCGCAGGTGTGTCCAAGGCCAGCGTGTCGCGTTTTATCGGCGATGACCGCGCCCTGCTCTCCGATGCCATCGCCCTGCGCATCGAGCAAGCCATCGATGAACTTGGCTACCGCCCCAACCAGATGGCGCGTGGCCTCAAACGTGGGCGCACGCGCCTGATCGGCATGCTGGTGGCTGATATCCGCAACCCCTATTCCATTGCGGTGATGCACGGTGTCGAAACCGCCTGCCGCCAGCATGGCTATAGCCTGGTGGTATGCAACACCGACCGCGATGACGAACAAGAGCGCCAGCATCTGGCGGCGCTGCGTTCGTACAACATCGAAGGGTTGATCGTGAACACCCTCGGCCATCACCTCGACCAACTGCTGGAACTGCAACGGGAAATGCCCCTGGTGCTGGTGGACCGCAAGGTCGAGCCGCTGCACAGCGACCTGGTGGGGCTGGACAACCCGGCGGCGGTGCGTATGGCGCTGGAACACCTTGAGCAGCAGGGTTATCGCGAGGTGCTGCTGGTGAGCGAGGCGACCGACGGCACCAGTTCACGGCTCGAACGCCTGCACAGTTTCAAAACTGAAGTCGCCAACCGCCCGGACATGAACGGCGCCGTACTCGAGTTGAACGACGCGCTGGAAAATCACCTGCGCGTCTTCCTGGCCAAACCTGCGCGCAAAGCGCTGTTCTGCGCCAACGGCGTGGCGGCGCTGGCGTGCACCCGTGCGCTCAAGGCGTTGGGCTGCCACCTGTTCAACGATATTGGCCTGATTGCCCTGGATGACCTCGACTGGTATCCGCTGGTGGGCAGTGGCATCACAGCGCTCGCCCAGCCGACCGAGGCGATTGGTGCCAGCGCGTTCGACTGCCTGCTCAAGCGTTTGCGTGGCGATACAGCCCCCACGCGTACCCTGGATTTTTTGCCCCAACTGATCATCCGAGGCTCCACCCAACTCCCTGTGGGAGGGGGCTTGCCCCCGATTGCGGTATATCCGTCAGCTTAGCTGTAGCTGACCCAACGCTATCGGGGGCAAGCCCCCTCCCACATTTTGTTCTGCGCATAAAAATGAAACCGGTTTCAGAGGTAAACAACAATGCATGAATATCCCGTCTCCATCAGCCTTTCCAGTTACGGCGCCGATCTGGTCCGCCAGCAGGGCCAATTGAGTTTTGTCGCGCTGCTGCACGCCGCCGGTGCCCGGCGCATCGAATGGCGTGAAGAACTGCTGACCACCGAACCGCCTGGCACCCTGGCCCAGGCCGCCGCCGAGCAAGGCCTGGAGTCGGTATTTTCCTCGCCCCTGGAACTCTGGGTTGCCGGCCGAGCCCAGCCCAATGCAGACTTGGCCGCGACCCTGGACCGCGCCCAGGCCTTCGGCTCGCGCTGGCTGAAAGTGTCCCTGGGTTACTTCACCGACACCAACGACCTCGAAAGCCTGCACGCCCTGCTCAATCGCCACGCGGTCAAGCTGCTGGTAGAAAATGACCAGACCCTGCACGGTGGGCGGATCGAGCCGATGCAACGGTTTTTCACCGAGGTCGAGCGCCTGGGCCTGCCGGTCAGGATGACCTTCGACATCGGCAACTGGCAATGGCAGGACCAATCCGCGCTCACCGCCGCGCGCCTGCTGGGCCGGCACGTGGACTACTTGCACTGCAAGGCCGTGGCCCGTCGCCCGGACGGCAAGCTGGTAGCCCAGCCGCCTGGCGCGACCGACCTGCATCTGTGGGAACAACTGCTCACGCACATGACCCAAGGTATTACCCGGGCGGTGGAATTTCCGCTGCAGGGCGACGACCTGATCCAGGTCACCGCGCAACAGGTCGCCACCCTCGCCCGCCTTGGCCAACCCCGCGTGGAGAATGCCCATGTCTGAGATCGATATCCTGTCGTTTGGCGAGACCATGGCGATGTTCGTCGCCGAGCAGACCGGCGACCTGGCCCAGGTCGGCCAGTTTCACAAACGCATTGCCGGGGCCGACAGCAATGTCGCGATTGGCCTGTCGCGCCTGGGTTTCAATGTCGCGTGGTTGAGCCGGGTGGGTAACGACTCCCTCGGGCGCTTCGTGGTCGATACCCTGGTCAACGAAGGCCTGGACTGCAGCCACGTAGCCATCGACCCGCTGCACCCCACCGGTTTTCAGCTCAAGTCCCGCGAAGAAGCTGGCGCCGATCCTCAGGTGGAGTACTTCCGCAAAGGTTCGGCGGCCAGCCATCTGTCGATTGCGGCCATCAGCCCGACCCTGTTGCAAGCCCGCCACCTGCATGCCACCGGGATTGTGCCGGCGTTGTCCGAGGCCACCCGCGAATTGTCCGTGGAGTTGATGACACAGATGCGCAAGGCCGGGCGCAGCGTGTCCTTCGATCCGAACCTGCGTCCATCCCTGTGGGCCAGCCAGGCGCAGATGATCCGCGAAATCAACGCCCTGGCCGGCCTGGCTGACTGGGTATTGCCCGGCCTGGGCGAAGGCCAGCTGCTCACCGGCTTCGATGACCCGGCGGATATTGCCGCGTTCTACCTCGACCAGGGCGCCGAAGCGGTGGCAATCAAACTCGGGCCCGATGGCGCGTATTACCGCACCCAGATGGACCAGGGCTTCGTCGCCGCCGTGCGCGTGGACAAGGTGGTCGACACCGTGGGCGCCGGCGATGGTTTTGCCGTGGGCATGATCAGCGCCCTGCTGGAAAACGCCAGCTTTCCCGAGGCGGTACAACGCGGCAACTGGATTGGCAGCCGCGCCGTGCAGAGCCGCGGCGACATGGAAGGGCTGCCCACCCGCGCCGAATTACCCAGCCGATCCGTTGCTTGACCCATTACCCACTCTCCCTGTTGCCACAACTACAACAAGCTCAGGAGCAACCTTATGGAAACCGTGAAACTCGCCACCCGCCGTTGGTGGTACATCATGCCCATCGTGTTTATCACTTACAGCCTGGCCTACCTGGACCGCGCCAACTACGGCTTCGCCGCCGCCTCGGGGATGGCCGAAGACCTGATGATCACGCCGGGCATGTCGTCCCTGCTCGGGGCGCTGTTTTTCCTCGGCTACTTTTTCTTCCAGGTGCCAGGGGCGATCTATGCGCAGAAGCGCAGCGTCAAAAAGCTGATTTTCGTCAGCCTGATCCTGTGGGGCGGCCTGGCTACCCTGACCGGTGTGGTCTCCAACGCCTACATGCTGATCGTCATCCGCTTCATGCTCGGGGTGGTCGAGGCTGCGGTGATGCCGGCGATGCTGGTGTACCTGTGCCACTGGTTCACCCGTGCGGAACGCTCGCGGGCCAACACCTTCCTGATCCTCGGCAACCCGGTGACCATGCTGTGGATGTCGGTGGTCTCGGGCTATCTGGTGCAGCATTTCAGCTGGCGCTGGATGTTTATCATCGAAGGCCTGCCGGCGGTGTTATGGGCATTTATCTGGTGGAAGCTGGCCGACGAGCGTCCCAAGGACGCCAAGTGGCTGAGCGACACGGAAAAGCACAGCCTGGAAACTGCCCTGGCCGCCGAGCAAGTCGGGATCAAGGCGGTGAAGAACTACGCCGAGGCCTTTCGCTCGCCGAAGGTGATCATCCTGGCGCTGCAGTTCTTCTGCTGGAGCATTGGCGTGTACGGCTTCGTGTTGTGGCTGCCGTCGATCCTCAAGGCCGGCCTGAAGATGGACATGGTCGAAGCCGGCTGGCTGTCAGCCCTGCCTTACCTCGCAGCGGTGATCGGCATGCTGGTGGTGTCCTGGGGTTCGGACAAGCTGCAAAAGCGCAAACGCTTCGTCTGGCCGCCGCTGTTGGTTGCCTCCATCGCGTTCTATGCCTCCTACGCGCTCGGGGCTGAACACTTCTGGTGGTCCTACACCCTGCTGGTGATCGCCGGGGCGTGCATGTACGCGCCTTATGGTCCGTTCTTCGCCATCGTTCCGGAAATCCTTCCGGCCAACGTCGCCGGCGGCGCCATGGCGCTGATCAACAGCATGGGCGCACTGGGCTCGTTCGGCGGTTCGTACCTGGTGGGTTACCTCAATAGCAGCACCGGTTCGCCGGGCGCTTCGTACCTGTTGATGAGCGGTGCGTTGATGCTGTCGGTGGTGCTGACGATTTTCCTCAAGCCCGGCGCCAGCGACCGCGTACGCGAGCCCGTGGCTACCCTCGAAATGAAGGCCAATTCCTGATGAAAAAATCCGTGATTTTATACAAGAAACTCTCCGCGCCGCTGATGGCCCGCCTGCATGAGCAGGCCGACGTGACCCTGATCGATTCACTGGACGAGGCTGGCCTGGCCCAACTGCGCAGCGCCCTGCCCAACGCCGACGGGCTGTTGGGCGCCAGCCTGCGCCTGGATGCCGGGCTGCTTGATCTGGCGCCGAAGCTTGCGGCAGTGGCGAGCGTTTCCGTGGGGGTGGACAACTACGACATCGACTACCTCACCCAGCGCGGCATCTTGCTCAGCAACACCCCGGATGTGCTCACCGAAACCACCGCCGACACCGGCTTTGCGCTGATCCTGGCGACTGCCCGACGCGTGGTGGAACTGGCCGACATGGTGCGCGCCGGCCAATGGAACAAGAACATCGGCCCGGCACACTTCGGCAGCGATGTACACGGCAAGACTCTGGGCATCATCGGCATGGGTCGAATCGGCGAAGCCTTGGCCCAGCGTGGGCATTTTGGCTTCGGCATGCCGGTGATCTACCACAGCCATTCGCCCAAGCCTGCGGTAGAGGCGCGTTTTGGCGCGCAGTACCGCAGCTTGCCGGAACTGCTCAAAGAGGCCGATTTTGTCTGCCTGACCTTGCCGCTGACGGCTGAAACCGAGAAGCTGATTGGCGCTGAAGAGTTCGCGTTGATGGGGCCGGAGACGATCTTTATCAACATTTCCCGGGGCAAGGTGGTGGACGAAGCGGCGCTGGTCGAAGCCTTGCAACAGCGCACCATTCGCGCGGCCGGGTTGGATGTGTTCGAGAAAGAACCGCTCGACCACGCATCGCCGCTGCTGCGGTTGAACAATGTGGTGGCGACGCCGCACATTGGTTCGGCGACCCATGAGACACGCGAGGCGATGGCCAAATGTGCGGTGGATAATCTGCTGCAGGCGTTGGCCGGAGAGCGGCCGCAGAACCTGGTGAACGCAGCCGCCTGGAAATAGTGAACTCATGTGGGAGGTCCCACTAAGTCTTCGACGTAGCGCTGTCGCGCATCAAACTGGTTCATCGTAAGGTTGAAGAACGCGTGCGGGGCAAAGGCCGTAGCCAACACTGGTGTGACAGCACCCGAGTGGGAGAGTGGCCTGCACGGTATCGGCGTGGAGTCATTGTCGGCACAGCAAAGCTGTGACCACGTATAAGAGAGTGAATCCGCTCGCCACCGTGTACCCCGCCCGCGTCGTTCAATCCTGCGAGGAATTGTCATGACGCGCAAGAACCAAAAGCGTTTTGAGGTTATCCATCCGGACTGCGCTGCCGTTGATGTGGGCGGCAGTGAGCATTTGGCCGCTGTTGATCCGACCAAATGCGATGATCCGGTTAAGCGGTTTTCAACCTTCACCGATGATTTGCATGCCATGGCCGATTGGTTTGAATCCATGGGCGTCAAGGTGGTGGCGATGGAGGCGACTGGAGTTTATTGGATCCCGCTCTTTGAAATACTCGATAGACGAGGGTTTGAAGTCTATCTCGTGAATTCCCGTGCGACCCGGCAAATAACCGGTCGCAAGTCCGACGTACTGGATTGTCAGTGGATCCTTCAGCTCATGACGCACGGGCTGCTGCGAGGCGCTTTTCGGCCCTCGGACGATGTGTGTTCATTGCGCTCACTGGTCCGTCAGCGTGGCAATAAGGTCCGCGACCAAGCCAAGGCCCTCAACCGGATGCAAAAGGCTTTGGTCCAGATGAACATCCAACTGGCTCAAGTCATCAGCAACATTGCCGGGGTGACAGGCATGAGTATTTTGCGGGCAATCGTTGATGGAGAACGTGACCCCGAAGTACTTGCCATGCTTAGAGACAAGCGCGTCAAAGCCGACCAGGCCACTGTCGCCCGAAGTTTGCGGGGTAACTGGCGAGCTGAGCATTTGCATGCACTGAGTCAGGAACTGGCGGCTTACGACTTCCTTGAAAAACAGATTGGTGAATGCGACCAAGCCATCGCCTTTGCACTTGAACGGTTGCCTGTTCTTCAAGACGAGGTCGTGCTCCCAGCTAAAACGCTGCGCAACCCACACCGCTCCACTGAGCAGCAATTGACCCTGCATCGAGCGCTGAATAAGGTGATGGGGGTAGATTTAACCGCAATTCCTACTATCGGCATCGATACGGCGTTGGTTTTGGCTAGCGAATTGGGATCGGACTTGTCACGGTTTCCGACCTCACAGCACTTCTGTTCCTGGCTGGGCCTCGCGCCGCCAACGCGAATTTCGGGAGGAAAACCCTTGCCCGGGAAATCTCTAAAAGTGATTAACCGAGCTGCACAGGCTTTAAAGCAAGCCGCTTCTATCGCACGCAATGATAAAAGCTTTATCGGAGCAAGCCATCGGGCGCGCCTAACCCGAATGGATACTTGCTGCGCAATCAAGGCGACAGCGCATCAACTGGCCCGGCTGATTTACGCGATGCTGACTAAAGGTCAACCGTACGTTGAAAAAGGAATCGAGGAGTTTGAAGAAAAAAGCCGTGACCGGCAGATGCGCGCCTTGGAGCGCAAGGCGCGTAAGTTAGGAATGCAGCTGGTTAAAGCGGCTTGAAATTAAGAGCAAAAACAATGAGTTATTTTTTGTTTGATAAGAGGGGGCTTGCCCCCGATAGCAATGGGTCAGCTAAAAATAGACTGGCTGACACACTGCCATCGGGGGCAAGCCCCCTCCCACATTTGACCGTGTGGACCTTGGGAACCCGTGGCAGGCAAGACCGAGCAACCCTGAAGCGCTCAGGTTGAAATGCATTAAAACTGTGGGAGGGGGCTTGCCCCCGATAGCAGTGGGTCAGCTAAAAATAGACTGGCTGACAGACTGCTATCGGGGGCAAGCCCCTCCCACATTTGGATTGCATTTCAGCTTCTAGATAACGAACTTGGCCACCATTCCATTCAAATCCACCGCCAACCGCGACAGCTCATGGCTGGCCGCGCTGGTCTGGTTGGCGCCCGCTGCCGACTGCGTCGCCAGGTCACGGATATTCACCAGATTGCGGTCCACTTCGCGCGACACCTGAGCCTGCTCTTCCGAGGCGCTGGCGATCACCAGGTTGCGTTCGTTGATCAGGCTGATCGACTGGGTGATCTGCTCCAGCGCAACGCCAGCGGCGCGGGCCAGTTCCAGGGTGTGTTGGGTGCGCTGGTTGCTCTGCTGCATGGATTGCACGGCTTCACCGGTGCCGTTCTGGATGCCAGCGACCATTTTCTCGATTTCCTGGGTGGACTGCGCGGTGCGATGGGCCAGCGCCCGCACTTCGTCGGCCACCACCGCGAAGCCACGCCCGGCTTCACCGGCACGCGCCGCTTCGATCGCGGCGTTGAGCGCCAACAGGTTGGTCTGCTCGGCAATCGCACGGATCACGTCCAGTACCTTACCGATGTCACGCCCTTGCGCTGCCAGCCCTTCGATCATCGCCGCCGTGTTCTGCACATCCTGGGTCATGGTCTGGATTGCCCCGACCGTCTCCACCACCCGGTCGCGCCCTTCCCGCGCCGCCTGGTTGGACTGGCCGGACGCTTCGGAGGTGGACACCGCATTGCGCGCCACCTCTTCCACGGCTGCAGTCATCTCATTGACCGCCGTGGCCGCCTGGTCGATTTCATTGTTCTGCTGTTGCAAGCCACGGGAGGCTTCTTCGGTGACTGCGCTCAGTTCTTCGGCAGCCGACCCAAGCTGCGTGGCCGAGCCTGCAATGTGCTGGATGGTCTGGCGCAGGTTGGCCTGCATGGTCGACAAGGCACTGATCAGGCGCGCCGGTTCGTCCTTGCCGTCGTCCTCGATGGTTGTCGTCAGGTTGCCGCCGGCGATGCTTTCAGCCGCTTGCACGGCCTTGCGCAACGGCGTGACGATGCTGCGGGTCAGCAGCCAGGCCAGCAACACCGTCAGCAACGCAGCGGCGACCGACACCACGATGACGCCGGTAATGGCGCCTTCGTAACTGTGCTCTGCCTGGGAATCGGCAGCCTTGGCGCCGGCGGCGTTGAGGGCGATCAGTTTGTTCAACTGCTCGCCCATCTGGTCGGTGCCTTCCTTGATACGGCTGTTGATCAGGGCGCGCATTTCATCGACCTTGTCTTGCCTGGACAGGGCAATCATGTCGGCCTGGGCCTTGACGTAGTTGTCCAAGGTAGTGGCGAATGCCTTATACAACACCGCCTCCTCGGCACCTGCCGGCAACGCGGCGTAATGGGTCTGCGCGACCCTGGCTTTGTCCACCAACACGCCGATGCGGGCTTCGGCTTCTTGCAGGGCCGCCGGCTCACGGTTGACCAGCACGCGAAAGGACAGGATGCGCATGCGCAACACGTTTTCCGTCATATGCCCCAGGTACGTCACACTGGGCAGCTGATTGGTGCTCATGTCCAGCGAAGCCTGGCGCATCAGGGTCATGCGGTTGACCGCAAATACCCCCAAAATGACCACCAGGACTGCAATGAAGGCAAACCCGAGAAATGCGCGAGGGGCGATATTCAGATGACGCAGGGACATAAGGGGGCTCTCAGAAGTGATGTTCGCCAGCGGCCTGCCGCGAATCGATCCGTCAGCGCCAACGCGCTACCCAGACCTTGGCCACCCCTGGTGTAATGGATAGGTGGGCCTATACGGGGTATCGGCTGATGTCGACGTTTTATGCAGGCGCTTTATAAATAATTTATTACACTTCTGACGACTGGCCGTTTCTGGCATCCTGCGCCTCCCTTTTCTGACCCGAGCCCTCATTTTGTCTGACGCTCAAGCCCCCCGCCCGCGCTATAAATCCGACCTGATCTACGGCCTGGAAGACCGTCCGCACTTCACGGCGGCGATATTTGCCGCCTTGCAGCATGTGCTGGCGAGCTTCGTCGGCATTATCACGCCGACCCTGATCGTCGGTGGCGTGCTTGGCCTGGAAAGCGAAGTGCCTTATCTGGTGAGCATGGCGCTGTTTGTCTCGGGGCTCGGCACCTTCGTGCAGGCACGTACCTTCGGCCCCATCGGCTCCGGGCTGTTATGCCTGCAAGGCACCAGTTTTTCCTTTATCAGCGTGATCCTGAGTGCCGGCTTCATGGTCAAGGCCCGCGGCGGCGGCACTGATGAGATTCTTTCGACGATCTTTGGCATCTGTTTTTTTGCAGCCTTCATCGAAGTGGTGCTCAGTCAGTTCATCGGCAAGCTGCGCAAGCTGATTACCCCGGTGGTCACCGGCACCATCATCACCTTGATGGGCTTGTCGCTGATCAAGGTCGCGGTGACCGACATGGCCGGCGGCTTTGGTGCGGGCGACTTGGGCGCCGCCAGTAACATGGGCCTGGCGGCGCTGGTGCTGCTGACCATCGTGGTGCTCAATCGCTTCGACAACCCGTTCCTGCGCCTGGGCTCGATCGTGATCGGCCTGACCCTGGGCTTTGTGGTGGCGTGGTGGCTGGGCCGGGTGGACATGACCGCCCTGCCCCAGGTGCCCTTGATCAGCGTGCCGGTGCCGTTCAAGTACGGGTTTTCGTTCGACTGGGTGGCGTTTATCCCGGTGGCGGTGATCTTCCTGATTTCGCCGCTGGAGGCCGCCGGGGATCTGACGGCCAACTCGATGATTTCCCAGCAGCCGGTCAAGGGCCCGCTGTACATCAAGCGCATCAAATCCGGCCTGTTGGCCGATGGGCTCAACTCGGCCATGGCGGCCACCTTCAACAGCCTGCCGATGGTAACGTTCGCCCAGAACAACGGCGTGATCCAACTGACCGGCGTTGCCAGCCGCTACGTGGCGTACTTCATCGCCGGCCTGCTGGTGCTGCTGGGTCTGTTCCCGATGATCGGCGCGGTGCTGCAATTGATGCCCAAGCCGGTGCTGGGCGGCGCGACCCTGATCATGTTCGGCACCGTGGCCGTGGCCGGCATCAAGATCCTCGCCGAAGCCGGGCTGCACCGACGCAATGTGCTGATCGTGGCGATTTCCCTGGGGATGGGCCTGGGCGTGGCCGCCGTGCCGGAAGTGCTGCGCGACCTGCCCAAGGCGCTGCACAACATTTTCGAATCACCGATCACCGTGGGGGCGTTCTGTGCAATCTTGCTGAACATTTTCCTGCCGGAAGAGTTCATAGAGCTGCAAGAAGACGAATTCGATCCGGAGTCCTCTACCCTCAAGGTCATGCAGGACCCGGACGTCACCAAACACTAGGAGCACCTTTGTATGCGCAAGCTCATGGTTCTATCGCTGTTGCTACTGACCTTGAGCGCCTGCGCGCTGTTCCCCCATCGCGATCCGGTCAACATCAACGTGGTCGGCATCGAACCCCTGCAAAGCCAGGACCTGGAAGTACGCTTCGCCGTGAAGCTGCGGGTGCAGAACCCCAATGAAACGCCAATCGACTACAACGGCGTGGCCCTGGACCTGGAGGTCAACGGCCGCCCATTGGCCTCGGGCGTCAGCGACCAGGCCGGCAGCATCCCGCGATTCTCCGAAGCCGTGCTGATGGTGCCGGTCAGCGTTTCGGCGTTCACCGTATTGCGCCAGACCCTGGGCCTGAGCCAGACCCAGAGCTTGAATAACCTGCCCTATGTACTGCGCGGCAAACTGGCGGGTGGACTGTTCGGGACGATGCGCTTTGTCGAGCGGGGCACCTTGGATTTACCGAATACGGCGACCTGGTGAAGGGCATGCAACCGACACTCTTCACCGAACGCCTGATTCTGCGCCCGCTGGTGCTTGAAGATGCCGAGGCGATCCAGCAGCAATTTCCCCACTGGGAGGTGGTGCGCTACCTCAACGCGCAGGTGCCATGGCCTTATCCGGCGGATGGCGCACGCACCTATCTGCAACACGTGGCCCTGCCCGCCATGCTCCGGGGTGAGGAATGGCACTGGTCGATCCGTCTTAAAACCGCGCCTGAACAGTTGATTGGCAATGTCAGCCTGATGGATGAAGCGGACAACAATCGCGGATTCTGGCTGGGACCGCAGTGGCATCGGCAAGGGTTGATGCCCGAAGCCAGTGCCGCCGTGACCGACTATTGGTTTGGCGTGCTCCAGCGCCCCGTGTTACGGGTGCCCAAGGCTGCGCCGAACTTGGGGTCACGGCGGATTTCAGAGCGCACCGGCATGCGTTTGATCAAGACGGATGAGGGCGAATTTGTTGCAGGCACTTTCCCACGGGACATTTGGGAAATGAGCCGTGAAGAGTGGTTGGAATCCAAATCTCTCAAACGATAAAGATCAAATGTGGGAGGGGGCTTGCTCCCGATAGCAGCCTGTCAGTCACTGGGGCAGGTGACTGAACCACCGCCATCGGGGGCAAGCCCCCTCCCACATTTTTAATCGCGTTTAGTCAGTGATATAGCGCACACCCGGCCTGGCGCGCTCATCGACCACCAATTCGAATATATCCGGCCGGGCATAATGCCCCACCACGTCATAGTCATACCTGGCCCGCACCAACTCATCGGTATCGATCCGCGCTGTCAGCAGGCCCGCCTCACCCACCAGCGGCCCGGCCAGAATGTCTCCCATCGGCCCGACAATCACGCTGCCTCCGGCAATCAACGGTCGATCCGCCGGCCAGTTGGCGACCTCCACGCCCAACGCCGCGGGCGATGCCTGTACCTGGCAGGCGCTCACCACAAAGCAACGCCCTTCATGAGCCACGTGGCGCATGCTTACTTGCCACATCTCGCGTTCATCCACGGTCGGCGCGCACCACACCTGTACACCCTTGGCGTACATCGCGGTGCGCAGCAGCGGCATCATGTTTTCCCAGCACACCGCGCCGCCAATCCGCCCGACTGCGGTGTCGATCACCGGTAACGTCGAGCCGTCGCCCTTGCCCCAGATCAGCCGTTCGGTGCCGGTGGGCATCAGCTTGCGGTGCTTGGCCACAAGCCCGCCCATGGGCTCAAAATACAACACGGTGCAATACAAGGTGCTGCCACTGCGCTCGATCACACCGACTACCCGCCAGACCCACAGCCAGATCGTCGCCGACGCCCTGCTCGACCGCAGCCTGGACCTGGCGATCACCGCCGGCGGGTTTGCCGAGCGGCGCCTGAGTCGGCAAGTGCTCGGGGAAGGTGACTATCGCTGCCTGGTGGATCCGGACAGCCTGGCGCCCGGCCAGCAACAGCTCGACCTGGCGGAGTTCGTCGCGCGCGAACATGTGCTTGTGTCGTCGGGTGGGTTTATCGGCATTACCGATGAAGGCTTGGCGGCGCACGGCTTGAGCCGCCAGGTGTGCGCGTCCACCAGCCACTTTGCCGCCTTGGCGTTTCTGCTCAAGGGCAGCGCGGCGGTGGCAACGATACCTGGGCATGCCGCCGAGGCCATCGCTCGCCTGACCGGCTTGCGCGTACTGCCCTGCCCACTGGCATTGCCCCGTTATCCGGTCGAGCTGGGCTGGCGCACCCAGGCCCAGCTCGACCCCTTGCTGTTGAAGGTTCGCGAAGCGATCGAGGCGTGCTTTATTTAGCCGCCGCCATCAGCTTGTTGACTTCGCTGCGCACCATATTGGAAAACTCCGGCGGCGACATGCCATCCAGTTCCGCACGCACCCACTCAGCCCATTTGCCCTTGCGCTTGGCGCGCTCGCCGAACAAGCGCGCGGCTTCGCCCTTGGCCTTGCCCAGGTTGGTTTGCCACAGGTCGTAGAGACGGGACTTTTCATCTTCCAGCTCGGCGCGTTCGGCGAGGGTCTTGTTGGCGAGATTGAAGCTCATGTTGAATTACCTGCTGCACAAATAGGTGACATCTTACACTGTAGGTCGAAAAGACCCGATTTCGATTTTGCCGCAAATGGGCAGCCCGCAAAATAACTGCAACTTTTGCCAGCGCCCGATACTCCATTGTTCACTGTCACCTACACTTGCAAGGAGTCACACATGGCCCGCAAAACCGCCGCTCAATCCGTCGAAGATCAAATCAAGGATCAAGCCTTCAGCGAACTGACTTCGCTGATTGAAGAATCCGACAAACTGCTCAAGAGCAGTGCATCACTGGTGGGTGAGGAAGGCGAAACCCTGCGCGAGCAGGTCGCCATCAAACTCAAGCAAGCCTTGGACTCAGTGTCCAACGTCCGTGAGCGCAGCAAGCCGGTAGTCGATGCCACCGAGACTTATATCGGTGGTCACCCCTGGCAGACCGTGGCGATTTCCGCAGGCTTTGGCCTGGTGGTAGGCCTGCTGCTCGGTCGCCGTCACTGATAAGTATGGGCTGCGCCCAGGGCGCAGCCCCTTCAAACCGCAGCCAACGCTTGCAGCTGCTGCAGGTCCTGTACCTCAAGTTCAATCCCCGTTTCCTGCGACTTCGCCCGTGCGCGATGCCGCCGATCGCCCGGCAAGCGCCGCAACCCCGCCGCATGCATCTGCCGCACCAGTTCCTGGCTGCGCACAGCAAAGCTTTGCCCGGCGGTCTTGCTCGGGTCGATCACGATCAGCAGCTGGCCTGTCCACGGTGTACGCGCCCCCGGATGATCAGCCCAACTGAATTCGAACGAAAAATGACCGCCTGTTAACGCGGCCGCCAGCAACTCGACCATCATCGACAGCGCCGAGCCCTTGTGCCCGCCAAACGGCAACAGCGCGCCGCCTTCCAGAATGGCTTGAGGATCCTGGGTTGGCTGGCCCAGGCTGTCCACGCCCATGCCCGGAGGCAAGCGTTCGCCCTTGCGCGCAGCGATCTGCACGTCGCCATGGGCGATGGCGCTGGTGGCCAGGTCGAACACGATCGGCGGGCCGTCGGCGCGCGGCGCGGCAAAGGCAATGGGGTTGGTGCCGAACAACGGGCGGTCGGCGCCGTGGGGCACCACGCAGGTCATGCTGTTGACCACGCTCAAGGCCACCAGGCCCTCGTCGGCAAAAGGCTCAACGTCCGGCCACAGCGCGGCGAAATGGTGGGAGTTGTGGATCGCCAGCAACGCGATCCCGGCGCTGCGGGCCTTGGCCACCAGCAATGGCCGAGCGGCAGCCAGGGCGGGTTGGGCAAACCCATTACAGGCGTCTACCCGCACGAAACCGCTGGCGACGTCCGTCACCACCGGCAGCGCCTGGCCGTTCACCCAGCCGCTGGCGAGCGTGCTGAGGTAGCCGGGCATGCGAAAGATGCCGTGACTATGGGCACCGTCGCGCTCGGCGCTGGCGCAATTGTTCGCCAGAATCGCCGCGACCTCGGGCGAAGTGCCGTGCTTTACAAACACTGTTTGCAGCAAGGCCACCAGCTCAGTGAAACCGATGAACGCGCTGGCACGATCAACTACCGGGGACTGGGCAGACATCTGTAGCTCCGATTTTATAATTGGTAGAGGCAACAAGAATCCAGACCGCCGATTAAACAACGCTGCCCATGCCTGCTGTCAATGTGCACTTGAACGGTTTACCCAGTTATCTACCGCCACCGGCGCTCGCCCCGTCGCTAGTGTGGGCTTTGACCCTGACCTGATGGACAGCACGCCATGCCAACCCTGGATCCACCTTATTTTTTTGAAGAGTTCCTGCGCCCCGTCAAACGCAATACCCCAACTGATCGCGAGCGTGAGCTGGGATTCACGGTGAAGGAACTCGATTGGCTGCACACGCTTTACTACGCCAACGATGCCGCTCGACGAGACACCAAGCTCAAAGACCCCATGCTGGCGGAAAGCTTGCAGATCAACCTCATCGGCGCCCCCAAGATCCCCCTGGCCGGCGCGTTTGTGCTGAGCCCGGCGCCAGACACCCATAAAGCAGTGCTGTACACGCCCTATGGCGGAATGGAGCTGTTCGACAGCCATGCTGCTCTGCTCACCGAAGTGCAGGAGCGCTTGAAACAGCCCAGCCAGCGCACGGAGCTGCTGCGGTTTCTGTCGATCAGCCAGCGTAATTCGTTACCGGCCGATGCGCCGTTGATGCTGACCAGCACGGTCATCCCTGGCGCGGTCATGGAACACCAGCAACAGGTGATCCTGGACAACCAGCACAGCAACGTCGAGGCGATGCTCGACCAATTGCGCCAATTGCCCAACCTGTACGACATGCTCGACACGCTGCTCGGCATTATGGCCCGCACCGCCTTTCCGGGCCTGAACCAAGGCGACACGCGGGTTAATTTCTTTAGCCAGGCCGGCACGGAATCGGACAGCCGCTGGGTCGCCTCCCTCCCCCTGCGCGAGGCGTTGCTGCAGTTTTATGCCAGGCAGGGTTGGCCTGCCGAGCAAACGCACCGTTACGTGAACCCGCGTCATGACACCAGCGCCTTTACCCAGGCGCAACAGGACCAGGACGTGCAGCGCTGGGACAATGTCGTCGCGCAAACCAGCGGCATCCTGTCGAAACTGCTGGGCAGTCTGTTGCAAACCTACTGGAACGAAGACGCCGTCAGCGGTCAGTCTCGCTTGGCGTTTTTTGCCCGGGTCATCAGCGACAAATTCCGTGCGGACCTGCTGTTCAAGCACCAGAGTTCCATCCTTTCCACCGAGCAAAGCCTTGCGCTGCGGGCGCTGCTGCTACCGACCCGGGCGGTGCGCGTCGCCTCGGCCCGCCCAATGCGCATAGAGAAAGTGCGTGTTCACGCGCTCTATCAACATCAGGTTGAACTGGCCAGCACCCTGATGATCAGCAACGCCGACGCTTACCTGTATACCCAGACCCGTGGCCTGCAGGTGCTGAAGGACCTGGACGACCTCCACGCCACCCTGTTGGCGATGCTCAAGGCTCGCGGCCATGAAGATGAGTTGCTCAACTTTCTAACCGTGGATGAACAGAATGTATTTATCGGCATGGATCAGATACAGGTCACCGGCCTGCCTGTGGCCGACGACCTGTTTCAGGAAATGGTCGAGGACATTATCATCAAACAATTCGACAACATGGAGCATGCGCTGAGGCTTTTCCGACGCAGCGGCGGCACCATCGACCTGGGAGCGCGGCTCGACAGCGCCCTGGATATCCGGTTTATGCTTGACAGCCGTTTGCTCGCGTTATCGGTCGATGGGCGCTGGAGCATGCACCCCGTCACTGGCGGCGACGGCGGCCCCACCACCGTCAAGGCGCAACAGACCAGGCAACATTTACAGCGGCTGGAGGCCGTGCAGACGGCGCTCGCACTCAGGCTCAGCAAGCATCCGACCCTGCACAGCCTGGCGGCGCAAGCGCTGGACGCGCAGTTGAAGAGCAACCATCTGGAAGTGCAAGCCGAAGGGGTGTTCATCAATACCTACGCCACGTCGCCTCAAGCGCGTGAACGGCGTACACCCCTGACCTCGGCAAGTATGGTCGAACATCTGATCGCACGCCTGGCCAGGCAGACGCAAGCACTGTCGCCATCGCCCCTGGCGGGGTTTTACGGCAAGCGCGTTGCGGGCGCCGCTGACAAGCTGAACAGCCTGACGGTGCCCCTCTTCAATCAAGTGATCGAGCGGGTCCTCACGACCTTTGCGCAACATGATCTGCCTGCACTGCCCGGCGTGTTCCTGGACAATGAGCGGCCCCCCCTGAGCCGTGGCCTGCTGCAGGGGCTGAGCGGTGAAATGCAACTGCGCCAGTTGGAAAAAAACCTCCCGGCCCCCGCACTGGCGCTGCTGGACAGCGTACTCACGGGCGACAGCATGACGCGCCTGAAGCGCCACGGCCTCAACGGTTTCATCCCGGACGCCTTCGGCCTGAGCCTCTACGTCGGCGCCAATATCGCGCCCGCGCTCCTGGCAAGCTGCTTTGTCTTGAGCGAACGGGGCGGACTCGACCCGGTCCATTCCGGCATTGCTGTGCTGTGGTCGCCCCGCGATGGCTATGAGGCCTTTGCGTCGATCGCCACTCTGCTCAATGCCCTGACGCAACGCCTGGCCGATCCCACGCTAAGGCTGCTGTTGTTGGAAAACTTGCCCATCTCCCTGCGCAAGCCCCATCAAACCTACAGGCTCGGCCCCCTGCAACGTATCGATGATCACCTGCTGAACAACCGCCTGGGCAGTTACAACCAACTCATGCGTGCCGAAATCGAGCATGTGCTACTGATGAACTTGAACCCACAGGCGCTGCAGAACTGGCTGGACGCCCTGATGCGACGCGCGCCGCCATCGGGCCTGCATCGCGGCATCGCTGTCGCCCAAGCGATGCTCCACCAGCAAGGGCTGCCGGTGTGGCTGGGCTTGGCGCCCCCTCACGAACAGATCCTGCATGCCGAGCTGCTGGAACAATACCGCCTCAGCGCGCCGCAGCAGCGTGACTACCTTCACGGCATCATGCCGATGCGCGTGCAGGCGGCGCTGAGGCTTTACGACCTGCTCACACTGCGTTTTCCGGGCCAGGTGGTGAATCCGGACAATGTGCTGATCACCCTGCGCACCGACCTCAAGGGGCATACCCAGACCCTGACGGACTTTGCCATGCGCCACTGGCCCGAGCTGCGCGCCGAAGACATCCGCCCCTCTTCGCGTACCGCCCAACCACTGCCGCCTGCGCTGGACGGCAGCGCCGTGGTGCAACTGGTGCGCCAATTGGACCTCAACGGGTTGTATCAGGCGCACCTGACCGCCCATCTGGGCGGCCAGAGCAATGACGCCCTCAAGCGCCGTGACCTGTTCTGTCGGCAGTTGCCGTGGCAAATGCTGCAGTACGCCCATCAACAGAGGCTCGATGAACAGCTGTCGGCCGCGGCGTGGAGCGTGGTCCAGCAGGTCTTCGACATGCCCGATGCCCTGGCCCGCGCCATGATTGACGGGGTGACAGCGGTCGTACGCCCCCTCGAGCTGATCGCTACAGCGGGCGCCACCGCAGCCAACGTCCTGGGCTGCTACCTGATCGGTCCCGAGGCTGGCGCTACTGGCCCCACGCTGCTGTATGCGCCCTACAGCCCCAGGCATCTGCTCAAGGAGTACCCCAGCGAATCGGCCCTGCTCACTGAATTCACCAGCCCTGGGGCGTTGCAGGATTGGCTGCTCAGTCGTCTGCAAGCTCCTCATCAGGCGACCTATCGCAACCTGCTGGGTCAGCAAACGCTTCGCGATTTATCGGACATTCGTCTCGGCTATACGCCCATCTCCGGCAACCTGCTGACACGCCTGTTCGCCGACAACCTCACTCAGTTGTCCCAGATGCTTGCCTGCCAATTCAGCCGGGGCGCCGAGGCGCAGTGGGAGGCGGTCAAGAACCTGCTGAGCGAGGGCATCCCCAATGCTCTCCAATTCATAGCCGGCAAATTGGCGTATCCACTGGTGGTCTGGCGCAGCTTCGAGCTGTTCAAGGGCTCGGCCGAAGACCTGCAGCAACACCGCTGGCAACACGCGCTAAAAACGTTTATTGCAGGCGTTGCCGAAATGGCCACCTTGCGCAAGAAACTGGACGGGCTGTTGCCCGACACGGCGACGCCCCCGCCCTCCACCACCGTGGAAGAATGGCTTGCCACCCCTGCGCCACCGGCAATGACCCTGGCCACCCTGGATATGACCGCGCCTCTGCGTACCCGCCTGCGCGTGTACGAAGACACGCGGGTCAATCTTGAGGACTTGAAACAGAGCCCTTTGACCCACGTTTACGAGGATGAGGCCAAAAACCGCCATTTCATTCCGGTGGCCGGCAAGGTCTATCCAGTGAAGAAAGCCGGTCAGCACTGGCGCATGAGCGTGGGCGACCAGCACGGCCCCTACGTGCAGCGCAATGCCCGTGGCGAATGGGTGCTGGACCTAAACCTGCACCACCCGCTTTACGGCAAGACCCTCTCCAAATATATCCACAGGTCATTCACCCGCGCGGCCGAGCGCCAATCCATCAATATCGAGGCAGTGGGTATGACGGCTATTGCCGCGCTTTCCAGTTGGAAGGCGCAGTGCATCAACGAAGCACTTAACGTGGCGACGTACTACGCGGTGACGTGCAAACGCAACCTCGTAAATTTTGGAGCCCTGCGCGATCCCAACAGCCGCCTCGGGCGTTTTTTCACGGAAATGTTCGGCGTCTTCGCGCTTTCGGCCGAGCAAGTGCGAAGAATCGAAACCAGGGTCGACGAGGTACTCAACGAATTGGTCAACCCCACACTGATCAACCCCGACTCGATGCGGTTCGTCAGCGGTACCCACCACCCTGGCGAAATCGATACCTTTGCCTTTGTACTGCCCGATGACGCGGACAAGAAAATCTACCTGCTGGATCGGTTCTTCGATCCCAAAATGGACGCCTATCAAAATCGATTGACTCTGCCGTTCGACATTTCGGCCCATGCGCGGGCGACCGTGTTGATCCACGAGATAACGCACCTGAGATCCTTGACCGAAGACTTGGTTTACCTCGACAGCATGCGGCCGTTCCCGGACCTGATCAATGTGCAGATCCAGGGCGGCGCTCTGATGAAGACCGACCTGACCCAACTGCGTGAAACCGCCCTGTCGGTCATGACGCCGGCCATGCGGTTGTTCAAGACCCTGGACGAGTTCACCCAGCAATGGAACGACTTTGACAGCGAAGAGGGTACTGGCCCCCTCAAGGACAAGGTCTTGAAAACCACCGGTGCCCGAACCCTGGCCGATGCCCGGTCCATCTTCATGAGCGACGCCAACAAGCGCATCGACACGATCCTGACCAACGCCGACTCGGTCGCCTACCTGATCAGCCATCTGGGCCGGGAGTTGGATCCGGGGGCCTGACAAGCCACCACCCCCGACCCGAGCGCAATGCGCTTCAGAGAGATTCATTCTCATTGATGCGCATTTGCCACGATGGCGGTTCTCGCGGTCCTGCCTGGGAGGTTAGAATGGCCCAAATCAGGATGCGTAAATGACCGACAAGCCGATTTCAGAAGCCGAGTATGACGCCATCACCGACGCGGCCGCGCATTGGTGCATGCGCATGCATGCGGGCGACTGCACGGCGGCGGAGCGCCAAGCCTTTACCCAATGGCACGATGCGCACCCGCTGCATGCTTTCGAATACGCCGCCATGCTGGAAATCTGGGAAGTGGCCGACCACCTGCCCCGCAGCCCGGCGCCGCCCCTGGTGCTACCGTTCAAGCCACGTTCGCGCTGGCGCACCTACGCGGTCGCAGCCGCGATTTGCCTCGCCGCGCTACCCCTGGCCGCGTTCACTGGCTGGGAAGCCGGCTGGTTGCCCAGTTCCTATAAGCGTTTCGAAGCGGTCAACGGTTTGCGCAACATTACCCTCGGCGATGGCAGCCAGGTGGAGTTGAACCTGGGCACTGAACTGGTCTACAGCCAATACAAGGACCAGCGGCGCGTTACGCTGAAAAAGGGTGAAGCGTTTTTCAAGGTCAGCCATGACAGCGCCCACCCCTTCATCGTGCGCGCAGGGGAAGGCCAGGTGCGGGTGACCGGGACTCAGTTCAACGTCTGGAAATACGAAGACAAGGTCCGGGTGATGCTGCTCGAAGGCTCCGTACAGATCTCCAGTGACAACCTGCACCCCGGCGTGCAACTGAGCCCTGGCATGCAGGCCAGCTATCATCAGGGCGACACCACGCCCGAGGTTCAGGCCTTCAACTCCAATGACAGCGCGCTGGCGTGGCGCACGGGCAAGCTGGTGCTCGATAACCTGGCCCTGGCCGACGCCCTGCCGCTGATCAACCGCTACCTGGACAAACCCGCGATGCTGGCGGACGCGGGCACCGGGACCATTCGCATTGGCGGTATCTATAACCTCAGTGAGGTCAACAACCTCATCCCTTCCCTGCCCAAGGTGCTGCCGGTCTACCTGACCCAGAACCAGGATGGCAACCCTGTACTCAACTCCATTCCGCGTAAAACGCCCAAAGGCTGAGCCTGCGGCTACCTGTCCATTTTTGAAACACCCAACTGCGCTGAATCGCCCAGTGGCTGCGGATTCATGGTTTTGTCATGGGCACTGTTTCATCAGTGATACAACTGGCGCGAGCGGCGGAGCATATCGCGCCGCAGGGCGACTGTCTCACGCGTGAAACACCCTAGCCGATCAATCCTCCAGCGCAACTCGCAACACACTGAATCCTGAAGAAAAATAAAAAGCGGCACGCCTTCTGCTCTTTCCCTGACAGCGCTGTTTAGGGTCAGCGTGAATAACAAGGACTGCCGCCGTGAACGCACTCACTCATGCCTCGATAAACGCACTGCTGATCAGTTGCGTGCTCAGCGCTGGCATCAGCCTGCCGAGCCAGGCGGGTGATGGCGTGATCGTGACAGGGCGCACCGTGCAAGGTCATATGTACGGGCGCACCTCGCTTCCCGACCCCTACCCCAGCACCGCCAACGCCAACCCCAGCAAAGAAGTGAACAGCGCCATTTCCGGCGAACTCAGCGATGTGGACATCGGCGGTATTCGCAGCGGTTCGAGCCTTGCGCGTTCCCTCCAGCCCAGCGGTAATCAGGCGGGCTTGAACGCCACGCAAAACGGCATGTCGACCCTGAGCACCGGCGCAGCCGCCGGCCACGGCGCGGGCAGCGGCATGGGTGGGCAGATCAGTGATTCGATCCAGCGCGGCATGGCCCCCTTGAATAACCTCGGCAGCATGATGGGGGGCAAGTGATGAAGCGCCTCGTGCTGATGGTGGCGCTGCTGGGCAGCGCGTCGACGATGGCCGACAACACCGCCGTGATCCAAGGCAGCGGTAACCAGTACGAAGGCGTGCTGTCGATCAACCAGGCGGCCGGTAACCAGCAACAGATGTCCAACAGCCGCGCCATTGTCCTCGGCGGCCAGGCCACCAACCTCAACATCCAGAAACTCGACGGCAACGTCGACCCGTCCTTGAACGCCAAGGCGGCGATCCTGGGCACCTCTTTCAGCAACGGCAACGGCGTGCTGGGCATCAACCAGTCGGCCGGGGCCAATAACCAATCGATCAATGCCGTGCGGATCAGTCTCAATCCTGGCCCGCAAAGCATCGATGACAGCGTCCTGTTGCAACAGAACACGACGCAGTTGACCGACTCAGGGCTCACCCCCACCACTGGCAGCCGCCAGGTCGTGACCAGCGACCAGGCCTTCACCGGCAGCCGAGGAGTGATTCAGGTGAACCAGAGTGCCGGGGTGGGGAACCGAGTGGCTAACACCCTGGGTATCACTATCAAGTGAACGCTTGGTAGCACTGGCTGGACCGTACCAACACTTAACCCAACTAATTAGAAGCAAGGAGAAACACCATGAAACCTCAAATGGCTCTGAAACCATTGGTTTTCGCTCTCGCCGCGCTCATGGCTGCCGCCGCTCAAGCAGGGGGTGGCTGGCATCCGGCGCCTCAACCTAGCGGTACTGTTGCCGCTGTGGTCACTGATGTGCAAAAAAGCCAGCACAACAAATTCGACGACACCAACACCGAAAACAACGCCTCTGCCGACGGTTCGGTCACCGGCAACAGCGGTAACGTGGGCGTGAACGTGCAGTCGGGTTCCGGCAACCAGGCTGACAACGCCGGTGCCATCTCCAGTGCCAAAGGCGACTTTGCCACGGTGTTCGCGGTGATCGATGTGGATCAAGGCAGCAGCAACAACAATTTCGTCAACAAAGGCACGCAAAACAACGCTTCACTGGATAGCTCGGTCAACGGCAACTCCGGTAACGTGGGTTACAACGGCCAGGCCGGGCAAGGCAACCAGGGTAAAAACAACCTGGCGATCACCACCGCTGACGGCAAGAACATCGCAGCGGCTTCCAACACCGAGCAGAACTCGCTCAACAACAGCTACCTCAATAGCGCCACCAGCAGTCATGGCTATGGCAAACCGCAATACGTGTCCAACAATGCCAGCCTCGACAATTCGGTTAACCGCAACTCCGGCAACGTGGGTGTGAACCTGCAATCCGGCGCCGGCAACCAAGGCAGCAACAGCCTGTCGATCGGCCAAGGTTGCAGCGTCTGCGCCAGTGGCGTGCGCTTCTGATCCAACGGGGCCTTGGCAACAAGGCCCCTTTTTATTCCAGTGTCCAACAGGTCATTCGATCATGCGCCTCGCGACCCTCACCCTCCTGATGTTACTCACCGGCCCCGCGTGGGCAGGCACCATGGCGATCTCCGCCATGCCTGGCGGTGCGGTGATTTTCAAGAAGGTCGAGAGCATCCGTGAACGCCGGTTCGCCAACCTGGTGGAACAGAAAACCGATTTCAGCTGCGGTGCCGCGGCACTCGCCACCATCCTGCGCCAGGCCTATTGGCTGGACGTCGACGAAGATCACCTCATCAAAGGCATGCTGCTCACTGCCGATCAGGACCTGGTGCGTACCCAGGGTTTTTCCATGCTGGACATGAAGCGCTACCTCGAGAGCATCGGCATGCGTGCCCGGGGCTACAAGATCGCGCCAGACACCCTGATAACCGTGAAAATCCCGGTGGTGGTGTTGCTGGAAATTCGTGGCTACAAGCACTTCGTGGTGATGCAGCGGGCCGATAAGGACTGGGTGTATATCGGCGACCCGGTGCTGGGCCATAAGCGCTATTCGCGGGATGACTTCGTCAAGGGTTGGAATGGCATCGTGTTCGCTGTATTGGGCGAAGGCTACGACAAGAGCAACGTGTTGCTCGACCCGCCTGCGCCGCTGACCGCCAAGAACCAGTTGAACGAGTTCCGGCCCGTAGGCGACGCCGAGCTGATGGATTTCGGTTTTATCCAGAGCGACTTCTTCTAGAAGCGCAATAAGGAGCAGGACGCTCCAGGAGCAAAAGATGAACACTTCCCGTTGGCTGACGGTTTTGTGTCTGGCAGCCTCGATGCCCGCTTATGCTTCATCGGGTTTCAAACCGATCGAACTCAAGGATTCGGAAATGGCCGAGCTGCGCGGCCGCTATGTGATGCCGGGGCGAATCATCAGCTTCGGCATTGTCATGAGCAGCACCTGGACCAATGCGGTGGGCGACAGCATCACCGGCAAGGCCAGCCTGCAGCTCGACAAGGCCACCATCACCCCGCAGTTCTACGTACAAACCACCGGCGCGGCGGGGGCTGGGAGCAACCAGGACATCGGCGCCGGCAATGTGGTCGGCGGCGCGGGCCTTGGCAGTGGCCAGGGTGTGATCCAGAGCGTGCGCACCGCTGGCGATGGCAACACCGCCCACAACACGGTGGGCATCAACGTCACCCAGGACGGCTTTGCCCCTGCCAACATTGTGCAGTCCGGGCAGGTATTGGTGGCCGGCGGCACCGTCAGCGGCGACAGCCCGGCAGGTCATGTCAGCGTGTCGGCCAACCATGGCGGCTTGCAGATGGCGATCCAGGCCAACCACAACCAAGGCAACAGCCTGCAGCAGATCGGCGGCGGGAATGTGCTGCAAGGGACGGTTCTGACCGGCAATAGCAACTTGGTCAACAACATGACCCAACTCAACGTCGTGATGAACAATAACGGTTTGAACAACGGCGCGTTGAACTGCAACCTGGATCAACTCAAAGGCCTACGCACGCTCGGTTATTGAACTACGCTGACCCTCGACACTTACGCATCAAAAAGGACGGCTTATTTCATGCATAGATCGATATCGCTCCGCGCGGTGATCTGTTTAAGTACGCTCTTGCCCGCCTCCGTGCTGTACGCCGCACCGGATGCCGATATCGAAACCCTCAAGCGGGAACTCCTGGAACTCAAGCAACGCTACGACGTGCAGCAAAAGGCCCTGGCCGTGCTGGAACAGCGCGTGCGCCAGGTGGAAGATCAACCGCAGACGCCAGCGCCCAGGCGCCTGGCCAAATCCCCCGCCGACTTCAAGAAAGGCGCTACCACCGTCGCCGGCACGGGCGCGGCTGCGGCATCGGGTGGTGCCGGCGGTGGCGGCAGCTCCTACGGCCAGTCACTCAAGGACGACTCCGCCCCCGCGCAAAGCGTGAGCAACCTCTACAACGAGGCCAGCGGCTTTTTCGGCAATGGCAAGTTCAGCCTCGAAACCGGCATCACCTATGCCCGTTATGACGCCCGCCAGCTGACCCTCAACGGCTTCCTCGCGCTGGATTCGATCTTCCTCGGCAACATCAACCTGGACCGAATCAAATCCGACAGTTGGACCCTGGACCTGACCGGGCGCTACAACGTCGACAATCGCTGGCAGTTCGACCTCAACGTGCCGGTGGTCTACCGCGATTCGACCTATCAGTCCGGCGGCGCCGGCAACGATGCCACGGCCACCTCGGAAGGTTCTGTCACCCGCGACCCGACCATCGGCGACGTCAACTTCGGCGTGGCGTACAAATTCCTCGATGAAACCCCCACCTTGCCGGATGCGGTGGTATCGGTACGGGTGAAGGCGCCGACGGGTAAAGAGCCGTTTGGCATCAAACTGGTCAAGCAGCCCAACAACGACAACCTGTACATACCGGAAAGCCTGCCGACGGGCAACGGCGTCTGGTCGATCACGCCGGGTATTTCCCTGGTCAAGACCTTCGACCCTGCCGTGCTGTTCGGTTCGCTGTCGTACACCCACAACTTCGAAGACTCGTTCGATGACATCAGCAGTGAGGTCAATCAAAAGGTCGGCGGCAAAGTGCGCCTGGGTGACAGCTTCCAGCTCGGCGTCGGCGTAGCCTTTGCGCTTAACGAGAAGATGAGTATGTCGTTCTCGGTATCAGACCTGATACAGCGCAAAAGCAAACTCAAGCCCGACGGGGGCGACTGGCAGTCGGTGGTCTCCAGCGATGCCAACGCCGGCTACTTCAACGTGGGCATGACGATTGCCGCATCGGATAACCTGACCATCGTGCCGAACCTGGCGATCGGGATGACCGATGATGCGCCGGACTTTACCTTCAGCCTGAAATTTCCGTATTACTTCTGATTGAGGGGCGAACGCTGTTAAATGTTGATGGTGCAGGGCCAGTGACCTGCTGTGTCAACTGACATACCGCTATCGGGGGCAAGCCCCCTCCCACATTTTGATTCGGTTTCGTCAGCTATTTCATGGACAACCAATATTCATTGTGGGAGGGGGCTTGCTCCCGATGACCATAGGTATCTTCACAACTTTGGCACGGCCCTGAACCTGTGACGGCTCAGGAGCCGAAGCCTCTCTAACTGATGCCCCGCGACCTAAATGTGGGAGGGGGCTTGCTCCCGATGGCGGCCTGACAGCCGACCAGGATGTTGGATCAAGGCGAGTACATATCCGTTGCTGCGGTAACGGCGGCTTAGGGTTCCGCCCTTACGGCGGCTCACTTTGGAAAAGCCCCAAAGTAAGCAAAGGGCTCTTGCCCCACCACTCGGCACCTCGCCTAGGCTCGGTGTGCCCGTAATCCGACAGTGATTTGGGGGGCCGCCGCCCCGCGCCATCCATGGCGCGGGGCGGCTAAACCGGCATCCCTGCCGGTTTACCCCCCAAATCACTATCGGATTACGGCCAGCGTGGTTTAACGGGGCGCCTAGATCAAAAGCAAGATCAAGAGCAACTCGCTTCGCATCGTGGTTACCGTAGGCTGCTACAAAGTTGTGTAGATACCTATGGCTATCGGGGGCAAGCCCCCTCCCACATTTTGATTCGGTTTCGTCAGCTATTTCATGGACAACCAATATTCCTTGTGGGAGGGGGCTTGCCCCCGATGGCGGTGTATCAGTAACAGACTGGCTGGCTGAAACAATGCCATCGGGGGCAAGCCCCTCCCACAACCGCCCTAGCGAATCTGGTGCTTATGCAGCAACCGGTAGAACGTCGGCCGCGAAATGCCCAGCACGCGGGCGGCGACGCTGAGGTTATCGCTGTGCCGATGGAGCACATCACACAACGCCTGACGTTCGGCGCGGTGTTTGTAATCTTCCAGTGTCGCCATCGGCAGTGAAGCCGCCTGCTCGCCTTGCAGTCCCAGATCCACCGCTTCGATCTGGCGCCCTTCGGCCAACACCAGGCCACGGCGCACGCGGTTGGCCAACTCACGTACATTGCCTGGCCACAGGTGCTGCCCCATCGCCACCAATGCATCTTCGCTGAAGCTGCGCGGGCGGCGGCCGGTTTCCTGGCTATAGAAGCGCGAAAAGTGATTGGCCAGCATCGCCACGTCACCATGGCGTTCACGCAAGGGTGCCGTGACCACTTGCAGGACGTTCAGGCGGTAATACAGGTCTTCGCGGAAAGTGCCCTTTTCCACGGCGGCCTCAAGGTCTACGTGGGTGGCCGCCAGCACCCGCACATCCACCGGGATGGGCTGGCTGCCGCCGACGCGCTCGATCTGTTTCTCCTGGAGAAACCGCAACAGGTTGGCTTGCAGTTCCATCGGCAGGTCGCCGATTTCATCGAGGAACAGCGTGCCACCGTGGGCGGCCTCGATGCGTCCGACCTTGCGCTGGTGCGCACCAGTGAAGGCACCCTTTTCATGGCCGAAGAGTTCGGATTGGATCAGGTGTTCCGGAATCGCGCCACAGTTGATCGCCACAAACGGCTTGGCGTGCCGCTGCGATTGCCGGTGCAGGGTTTTGGCCACCAGTTCCTTGCCGGTGCCGCTGTCGCCCCGAATCAGTACCGGGGATTCAGTGGGCGCCAACTTCGACAACAACTTGCGCAGTTCACGAATGGGCCGGCTGTCGCCCAGCAGCTCATGCCCAGGCCCACCCACGGGGGTGTTGCCCTTGCCGCGCAGACGCGCCATGCCGAAGGCGCGTCCCAGGGTGACCTGCACCCTCGATACGTCGAACGGCAAGGTGTGGAAGTCAAAGAACCATTCGCAGACGAAATCGCCGACGTTCTGCAGACGCAATACATCCTGGCTGAGTACCGCGATCCACTCGGTGCCGCTTCGGCCAATCAGTTCCTTGACCGCTTCGGGGCGTTCCAGATGACACGGCTGCAACCGCAGCAGACCGACATCGCAGGACCTATCCCCCACCGCTTCCAGGGCACAGCTGTCCACGTCCCATCCGACCGTGCGTAAGCCCGGTAGCAACCCATGGCAATCCGCACACGGGTCGACCACCAGCAAGCGGCGTTGGACGGGGGACACAATCATGAATATTCCTTGGCGTCAGAACAGTAACGTTATTAGAAACAACAGTTTGTGATGACTGACAGGAACCTTAACAAAATCTTGACGCAGCCTTTGTAACCATTCGCTATAAGTGCGGGCAAAAAGCCACCTATCCTTGAACCGTTAATGCCTGGGTTGAGCTTTTAAAACAGCGACTTACATGACGTTAGTCAGGAAACATTAAAATTTGTTGCTCTAGCATGTGACCCGTACCCCACCATCGCGCATCAGTACAAGTAACCCACCGCACGGTCAGCCCAACCGCCGGTACTCACTTGAATGGGCATAGAGAGAGACGACCCACATGAACGCTCCGCTGCGCATCAACGAAGCTCTTTTGATTGCAGACCGCGCTTTCCAACCCTTTCAGTGCGTGGCCTGGCACGATGGCAATGGCGCCCTCAGCCTGAGCGTCATCGACCGCACCAATACCCGCATCGGCAGCAAACAGCTGTCCTCGAACACTTACACCGACCCGGCGCAACTGGAAAACCTGTTGTTGCAGGCGCGTGCCGAGCTCGACAAAGATGGCTACAAGTTGCAACAGTGGGCAATGCCCAAGTAAGTCGGCAGGTTAACTTCCGATCACTGCACTCGCGTGATCGGAAGTTGGACTTACTTATCGCGCGGTCAGCATAAATCGCTCGAACGCTTCAGCAGCGCCGTCTTCGACATTACTGCCGGTGACGACGCTGGCCTGACGCTTGACGGTTTCTTCCGCCTGGCCCATTGCGATCGATAAACCGGCCACCTGGAACATCGCCGGGTCGTTGCCGCCGTCACCAATGGCCGCCGTTTGCGCAAGCGGCACCCCAAGGTGCGCCGCAATGGTCTTCAAGGCCTCGCCCTTATTGGCCAGCATCGCCGTCACATCCAGGTAAACCGGCTGCGAACGCGACACCTGGGCCAAGCCCTGTACCTTGGGCTGCAATTGCGCCTCCAGCTCCACCAGCAATTGCGTGTTGTTGCTGGCGGCGACGATCTTGTCGACCCGGTCCAGGTACGGCTCGAAACTCTCGACCACCACCGGCCCGTACCCCAGGCCATCGGCTTCGCGCTGCACCATCGGCCCTGGCGGGTCACGACGCAGCCAATCGCCGTCGGCGAACACCCACACTTCCACGTCCGGCTCGGCGGAAAACAGCGCCAACGTCACCAGGGCTGCTTCCGCCGGCAGATGGTGGGCCACCAGGATGCTGCCATCCGGGTTGATCAACGTACCGCCGTTGAAACCCGCCACCGGCACGTCGATGCCAAAGGTCTCGATCAAATGCAGCATGGCCTTGGGTGGTCGCCCGCTGGCCAGGCTGAAAAACACCCCGGCCTCACGCAGCGCGCGCACCGCATCGGCGGTGCGCTGGCTCAGGCTGTGATCCGGATGCAGCAACGTGCCGTCCACGTCACTGAGGATAAAGCGGATGGGATGAATCGCTGCATCACTCATCCGAGGCTGTGCCAGGTGCGACCATCACGGGCCAGCAAGGTGTCGGCCGCCGCCGGGCCATCTTCGCCAGCCTTGTAGGTCTGGATACCGTCATCTTCTTTCCAGGCATCCAGGAACGGCTGCACGGCACGCCAGCCGTTCTCGATGTTGTCGGCGCGCTGGAACAAAGTCTGGTCGCCGGTCATGCAGTCGTAGATCAGCGTCTCGTACCCCGTCGACGGTTGCATCTCGAAGAAATCCTTGTAGTCAAAGCCCAGTTCGATGTTGGCCATCTCCAGGGCCGGCCCAGGCTTTTTCGCCAGCAGGTCGAACCACATGCCTTCATTCGGCTGGATCTGGATTTTCAGGTAGGTGGGCTTGAGCTCATCGACCTCGGTGTCGCGAAATTGCGCGTAAGGCGCCTGCTTGAAGCAGATCACGATCTCGGTGTCGCGGATGCTCATGCGTTTGCCGGTACGCAAGTAGAACGGCACGCCGACCCAGCGCCAGTTGTCGATCATCACCTTCAGCGCGACGAAGGTCTCGGTGCTGCTGTCGGGCGCAACGTTGGCTTCTTCACGGTAGCCCGGCAGCGACTTGCCGGCGATTTCACCGGCGGTGTACTGGCCGCGAACGGAATTGGCCCGCGCATCCTCCAGGGACCAGGGGCGGATTGCTCCCACCACCTTGGCCTTCTCCCCGCGCACCGCGTCGGCACCGAAGGCTGCCGGCGGCTCCATGGCAACCATGGCCAGCAACTGGAACAGGTGGTTGGGCACCATGTCCCGCAAGGTACCGGTTTTTTCGAAGAAACTGCCGCGGGTTTCCACGCCGACCGTTTCCGCAGCGGTGATTTGCACATGATCGATGTAATGATTGTTCCAGAACGCTTCGAACAGCACGTTGGAAAAACGGCTGATCAGGATGTTCTGCACCGTTTCCTTGCCCAGGTAATGGTCGATGCGATAGATCTGTTTCTCGCTCATCACCTTGAGCAGGCACGCATTCAAGGCTTCGGCGGAGGCCAGGTCGGAACCGAAAGGTTTCTCGATGACCACGCGACGAAAGCCCTCCTCGGTTTCATTGAGCAATCCGGCGCTGCCCAGGCGTTGCACCACTTCACTGAAGAAGCGCGGTGCGGTCGCGAGGTAGAACACGGCATTGGCGGTGCCGCTGTCGGCAATTTTCTGCGCGATATCCGCGTAGGTGCTGTCGTCGAGGAAGTCGCCCTCGACGTAGCTGATGCCTTTGGCCAACTGGGCCCACAGGTGTGGGTCCAGCGCATTGTCGGCATTCCCCCGGACTTTGCTGGCCGCCTCGGTGCGAATGAAATCCTCGAGCTTCTTGGCAAAGTCCGCGTCGCTGACGGCGTTGTGATCAACGCCCACGATACGCAGGCCATCGCCCAGCAACCCGTCGCGGCTCAGGTTATACAGCGCCGGCATCAGCAGGCGTTTGACCAGGTCGCCATGGGCGCCAAACAGGAACAACGTAGTGGGTGGAGCGGGTTCGGCCTTGGGTTTCTTGCCGTTGGCGGTCATTTTTTGGAAGTCTCCACGTGGCCGCCAAAGCCGAAGCGCATGGCCGAGAGCATTTTGTCACCGTAGGTGCTCTGCTGGCGCGAACGGAAACGGGCGAACAGCGAGGTAGACAGCACCGGTACCGGCACCGCTTGCTCCATGGCCGCTTCGATGGTCCAGCGGCCTTCGCCACTGTCGGCCACGGAGCCGGAGTAGCCGTCGAGTTTCGGGTCGGTGGCCAGCGCATCGGCGGTCAGGTCCAACAGCCACGACGACACCACGCTGCCACGGCGCCAGACTTCGGCGATGTCGGCCACGTTCAGGTCAAAGCGCTGATCTTCCGGCAGGTTTTCCGAGTTCTTGGTCTTGAGGATGTCAAAACCTTCGGCAAACGCCTGCATCATTCCGTATTCAATGCCGTTATGGATCATCTTGACGAAGTGACCGGAGCCCGCTGGGCCAGCATGGATATAACCCTGCTCGGCACGTGGGTCGGCAGAAGCCGAACGGTCCTTGGTGCGAGGGATGCTGCCTATACCGGGAGCGAGGCTCTTGAAGATCGGGTCGAGGCGCTGCACGGTTTCCACGTCGCCGCCAATCATCATGCAGTAGCCACGTTCCAGGCCCCAGACACCGCCGGAAGTGCCGACGTCAACATAGTGCAGGCCCTTTTCCGCCAGGGCCTTGCCGCGACGCACGTCGTCCTTGTAATTGGTATTGCCGCCGTCGATGATCACGTCACCGCTTTCCAGCAGCTCACTGAGTTCATTGATGGTGTCTTCGGTCGGCGCGCCCGCCGGCAGCATCACCCATACCGCGCGCGGCTTTTGCAGGCCGGCCACCAGGGCCTCCAGCCCGGCGACGCCGGTGGCGCCCTCCTCGCTCAAGCCCTTTACGAATGCTTCATTACGGTCATAAACAACGGTGGAATGCCCATTGAGCATCAGGCGCCGCGCAATATTACCGCCCATGCGGCCTAGTCCGATAATCCCCAGTTGCATGTGCTGATGCTCCTAACTGCAAAAAAATGTGTGACATAGTTTATAGCGCAATGAGGCTAATGAGGGTTAGTCCAGAGCGGATCCGTGTAGTTTCATGGCAAAAAAGTTGCCATCATTTCACCATCACCCCTGTAAAAGTCACACGACCACCAAAAATAAAAAAGTTCCCTTGATGTGAAAAAGAATTCAGACTTACCTCCGACTGTTGCCGCGAACCGATTCGGCAGCGCCGTTGACCGCTATTTGCGAGGTAAGCAATGAGCACAGCACAGATGACCCGACCGCCTCAGACCCTCTACGTCAGCATCCGCCGCGATGAATTGCGCCAGTTGAAGGACGAGCGCGATCAGTTGCAACAGGAAGTCCTGCGTCTGCGTTCACATCTGCAGGCCCAGCTTGAACTGCCGTCCGGCGCCAAGCCCGCGCTCTGCTGAGCCGCCCTGGCGAGCCCGTAAGGCAATACCTACAGAAAACTCACGAAGTTTTCACACACTTATCCCGATACTCCCGCCCGCGATGCCGCTCACTTTCTGGGCGGCCCGATGTTGCGCGCCTGTGCGCGACGATTATTTTCTGATGGGGCGCTGGATGGCGATGTTCAAACGCAGCACGACGACTGCGAAAGGCTTTGATTGGGCCGGCCTTGGCTGGTTATTCCTGTTTTTCTGGTATTTCTCTGGGATTACCCAACTTCTTATCCAACTGACCGGCACGTCCGGCTTCAGCGGTTTCCGCCAGGCGTTCTTCATGAGTGCGCTGTGGCTGGCGCCGATGTTGCTGTTCCCTCGGCAAACACGCCTGCTCGCTGCCTTGATCGGCGTGGTGCTGTGGGCCTGTTCCATGGCCAGCCTGGGTTATTTCTTCATTTACCAGCAGGAATTTTCCCAGAGCGTCATCTTCATCATGTTCGAGTCGAACATTTCTGAAGCGGGCGAATACGCCACCCAGTACTTTGCCTGGTGGATCGTGCTGGCGTTCATCGCCCACACCGCCTTCGCGATTTTCCTGTGGACACGCCTGCGCCCGGTGTACTTGCCTCGCGGTCAGTCGATCGTGGCAGCGATCGCCATTGTATTGGCCGTGGTCGGCTACCCGCTGGTCAAGCAGATCGCCACCAGCGAAACCATGGAACTGGCCATCGACCGCTTCGAAACCCGGATCGAGCCGGCCGTGCCATGGCAGATGATCGTCGCCTACCGCCGCTACACCGAACAGCTGGACAATATGCAAGGCATGCTGACCAGTGCCAGCCAGATCCCACCGCTGAAGAACCTGAAGGACAGCATGGCCGGCCAGCCGTCCACCCTGGTGCTGGTGATCGGCGAATCCACCAACCGCCAGCGCATGAGCCTGTATGGTTACCCGCGTAACACCACGCCGGAACTGGACAAGCTGCGCGACCAACTGGCGGTGTTCGACAACGTCATTACACCGCGCCCGTACACCATTGAAGCGCTGCAGCAGGTACTGACCTTCGCCGACGAAGAAAACCCGGACCTGTACCTCAAGACGCCGTCGATCGTCAGCGTGATGAAACAGGCCGGCTACAAGACCTTCTGGATCACCAACCAGCAAACCATGACCAAGCGCAACACCATGCTCACGACCTTTTCCGAACAGGCCGACGAGCAGGTGTACCTCAACAACAACCGGAACCAGAACGCCCGTCAATACGACGGCGATGTACTGGCCCCGTTTTCCAAGGCCCTGGCCGATACCGCCGAGCGCAAGTTCATCGTGGTGCACCTGTTGGGCACGCACATGAGCTACCAGTACCGTTATCCGCAGACGTTCGACAAGTTCACCGACCGCCAGGGCGTGCCGCCCGGTGTCAGCGATGCACAGCTGCCGACGTACAACAGCTATGACAACGCGGTGCTGTACAACGACTTCGTGGTGTCGAGCCTGATCAAGGACTACGCCAAGACCGACCCCAATGGCTTCCTGCTGTATCTGTCGGACCACGGCGAGGACGTGTTCGACTCGGCCGGCCATGACACCCTGGGCCGTAACGAAGGCAAGCCGACCGCGCCGATGTACACCATTCCCTTCATGGCCTACGCCTCGCCCAAGTGGCGCGAAAGCCACGATTGGAGCTTCGCCGGCGACCTGCAACGGCCTTACAGCAGTTCGCAGTTGATCCACACCTGGGCGGACCTGGCAGGTTTGAGTTTCGATGAACTGGACCGCAGCAAAAGCCTGGTCAGCGACAGCTTCAAGCCGCGCCCCTTGCTGATCGGCAACCCTTACGAGACCAAGCAGAAGGCCTTGATTGACTTCAGTCTGATCAAGCCGAAAAAGGCCGACAGCACCGACGTGGTGGTCAAGTAACCCAGCAACCTGTAACAAGAAGATAACAATCATTCTCGTTAAAGCCTAAAGTTCCGCGCCTCCTTTCGTCTTTGAGCCATGCCCACCCCATCCGGGGCGGTCTCAAAGACGACAAGGAGTTTGCCGCGATGCTCGCGCCGTTTACCCGTTCCATCACCTTTACCCTTGGCCTGTTCAGCCTTGCGCTGAGCCCTGAACTGCTGGCCGAAACCGATCCCGAACACGCCCCCGCCAATGCCCTCGAACTGGGCGCCACCACGGTCACCGCCGAAGGCCTGGGTGCGACCACCGAGCACACCGGCGCCTACACCACTGGCTCCATGAGCACCGCCACGCGCCTGAACCTGTCGATCAAGGAGACCCCGCAATCGATCTCGGTGATTACGCGCCAGCAGATGGACGATTTCAATCTCAACACCCTGACCGATGTGTTGCGCCAGACCACCGGTGTCAACGTCCAGCACAATGATTCGGACCGCGTGTCCTATACCGCCCGTGGTTACGGCATCAGCAATTTCCAGATTGACGGAATGCTCAACACCTTCGGCTACATGAAGAGCGACGCCGACACCATTATCTATGACCGGATCGAAGTGGTTCGCGGCGCCACCGGCCTGACGACGGGCGCGGGTGACCCCTCGGCCACCGTCAACATGGTACGCAAGCGCCCTACCGCCCAATGGCAGGCGAAAACCGGGATCAGCGGCGCTACCCATGACAACTACTACAGCTACCTCGACGTCGGCGGCCCGCTGGCCTTCGACGGCAAACTGCGCGGGCGCAGCGTCCTGGCCTACCGTGACAGCCAATCCTTTCGCGACAACTATGCCCTGCAGCGGGCGGTCGGCTACGGCATTCTCGAGGGTGACCTTTCCGACGACACCGTGTTGGCCGTAGGCTTTGATTACCAGGACAAGCAGGTACAAGGCACCTCCTGGGGCACCGTGCCGTACTGGAACAGCCAGGGCGGCAAGGCCGGACTGTCGCGCTCCACCAATATGGCGGCGCACTGGAGTTCCTGGCCATTGACCGACAAAACCACCTTCGCCACCCTCGATCATCGGTTGGGCGGCGACTGGCATCTGAAGGCGGCCTACACCCATCGCCAGAGCGATACCGATGGCAAGGTGTATTACGGCGGCGCGGGGTTCCCCAACGCCGACCGCAGCGGCATGACGGCCTGGGCCAGCCATATGCGCGGCACCTCGAGAATGGAAGCCATCGACCTCAACCTGGCCGGCAGCTACGCGTTGCTAGGCCGTGAACACGCGCTGATGATGGGTTATGGCGAGGCCGCGCAGCGGGACAGTTCGCCCTTCATGCGCACCGACCTGCCCTCCAGCTACTACTCCATTGAGGACTGGAAACACATGGGCGGCATCGGCAAGTTCAGCGATTACGTCACCGGCCTCAAGGGTGAGCACAGCAAGAAACAACAGAAAGCCGGTTACCTTGCGACTCGACTGAGCCTGACTGACCGCCTGCACGCCGTACTCGGCAGCCGCTACGGCAGTTGGGAACTGCAAAGCGCTACCCCCAAATACGACGCCAACGATCAACTGACCGCGTCCGGCAAAACCGGGCAAACCCATAACGACATGTGGACGCCCTACGCCGGGCTGCTTTACGACATCACGCCGCAATACACCCTCTACGCGAGCTACACCGACATCTTCAAGCCGCAAAGCGCGAAAGACGTCAACGAGAAGTACCTGGAACCGGTGGTGGGCAGCAACTATGAGGTGGGGCTCAAGGGCAGCGTTCTCAACGAGCGTCTGAACCTGGCCGCCGCGTATTTCTGGAGCACCCAGGACAACGTCGCCGAGCGGGACGACTCGGTGCCGCGCAACCCGGCCACCGGCGAGGAGTACTACAAGTCCGGCGGCAAGGGCAACAAGGTGAGCGGGTTCGAGCTGGAAGCGGCCGGGGAAATCACGCCGGACTGGAACCTGACTGCGGGCTACACCTACACCCATTCGGTGAATGGCGCAGGCACACGCAACAACACCGGCCAGCCGTTGAACCTGTTGAAGTTATCCAGCGCTTACCGCCTGCCGGGGGCCTGGCGCAACCTTACCGTGGGCGGCGCCGTGACTTGGCAAAGCGAGATGTATGACTTCGGCGACCGCCCCACGGGGGCGCGCAACAGCGAAGGCAGACCGATAACCACCCGGGAGAAAATCACGCAACAGGGCTACACCGTGGTCAACCTGATGTCGCGCTACCAGTTCGATGAACATGTTACGGCGTCGGTTAACGTCAACAACCTATTTGATAAGAAATATTACGAACGCGTTGGCTTTTATAATGGTGTGTATTGGGGCGATCCACGTTCGGTCACGCTGGCACTTGACTGGAGGCTATAACGGCCCCTCGCAAAGTTAACAAAATTGTTAACTTCGCAGGTGAACTTCGTTAATTCCCACTTAATAGGATAACGCCATAGTCGCCCCACGATCAGATCAGGGAGTGACCGATCACCTATCAATCTAATGGGAATACCGCCTTGAAACTCTCGACTTTGATGCTTGCCAGCCTGATGACCCTGACCTCCGCCGCCGCCTTTGCAGAAGGCGGTTCAGAGCGTTCGAAAGAGTTCTATAACAACTTCAGCTTCATTCAGGAAAAAACCCACGGCAAGGCCGAACAACAAGTTGCGTCCGCCGACGGCAAACCGGTTAAAGCCACCACTGCCGAAACAGCACAACCCAATAGTTGATTAATGCTGAGTTAATCCGCACCACCTTCTGCCATTGCGCTCCCTTGGCAAAGGTTTATCAGGCGCCATTCAATGGCGCCTTTTTTTTTGCAATTTTTTTATTACAGTGCCTTGTTCCAGAACAACATGCGGCCATGGGCAGGATCAAAAACCGAATCGTCGAAACCGAACTTGCGATAGGCCGACTGTGCCAACTCATTGCCTTCAAGCACTTCCAGGGTGATTTTGCAGCACCCGCGCTGCCGGGCGATTTCCTCGACCTTCTGCAGCATTTTCTGGCTCAAGCCCAAGCCACGAAACTGTTTCGCCACCACCACATCATGGACGTTGACCAAGGGTCGACAAGCGAATGTCGAGAAGCCCTCGAAGCAATTGACCAGCCCGGCTGGCTCACCCCCGACGAACGCCAGCACACTGAACGCATAGGGGCGCTTGGCCAGTTCCCCAGGCAATTGCTGCAACAGGTCGGCTTGCAACGTGTGGCCGCCGCCCATTAGATCTTCAGCATAGTGGTTGAGCAGCGAGCCGATGGCATCCGCGTGCACGGCGTTGGTGTAGCTGGCTTGCAGCACCAGGATGTCTGGGGTGTCCATTTCCGTCCTCGATAACGACAACCAGGGAATCGATTCCCTTTGAGAAGGGTGATTGTAAGCGTGGATGCGGCAGCAGATGAAGGCGATTAACGACAAATGCCTGACAGAAAGCGCCCAGGTTGCAGGCATCCAAAGCCCTGGCCGGGGTCAGGCGCCGAAGCGCTGCAGCTGCATTTCTCGCAAGCGGCTCAAGGTGCGACGAAAAGGAAACGCCAGGTAGCCTTCGGTATACAGACGTTCCAGTGGCACTTGGGCCTCGATGAACAACGGCACCTTGCGGTCGTAACATTCATCCACCAACGCGATAAAGCGTCGCACGCTGTCGTCGTGCACCGACAGCTCCGGCAATTGACGGTCCCCTGCGACAATGCGCTCGGCCCCGTCTTCGGTACCACGGGCGATCCGCCCCGGGCGCTGCGGTGCGCTGAGGTTGGGCACCTGCGCCAGCAGGATGGCCTTGAAGCGATCACACAGCAGCATGAAATCCATCGCGGCCAGCGGCTGCTCGCAGAGCTCGGCGTAGCGGCACCACAGTACCGCGTCACTGGCCTGCACCGCCGTAATCGTGCGATGGCCCACGTTCACCACCCTCCCCTCGCTGACCGTTTGCCCCGCGCTCAGTTGCTTGAACACCGTGGCCAGTGCCCCGGGCTGATTCACCCAGTAGCGCTGCAGGCCCACACCGGCGTGCAAGCGATGATCCTCGCCACCGTCCACTGCCACCACCTGCATATGCTGCTTGATCGCCTCGATGCCCGGCACGAACCGTTCACGGTTGAAACCCTCGGCGTACAGCTGCTCAGGCGGTTGATTGGACGTACAGACCATCACCACACCCTCCTCGAACATCACCTGGAACAGACGACCGAGAATGATCGCGTCACCAATGTCATTGACGAACAACTCATCGAAACACAGCACGCGCACGTCCCGGCTCAGTTCCCGCGCCAACGCCTGCAGCGGGTCCTTGATACCGCTGAGCTGGAACGAGCGCTGGTGTACCCAGCCCATGAAGTGATGAAAATGCTGACGCCGCGCCGGCACGCGCAGGCTTTGATAGAACTGGTCCATCAACCAGGTCTTGCCGCGCCCCACCGGCCCCCACAGGTAAACGCCGGCAATCGGCGAACGGCCTTGGTGCAACGCCTGGTGACAGGTTTGCAAGGCCTGCACCGCACGGCGCTGAGCGTCGTCGGGCACGAAACCCTGCTGGGCGATAGCATCTTGATAAGCGGCGAGCGGCGAGTCGAAAGTCATGGGTGCCAGTATGACTGACAACGCAAACGCCAGCCGCGCAATCTTTGCCGTTAACCCAGTTCCGCACGCAGTTGACGCGCCGCCGTGACCATGTGAATCAACGCCGCTTCCGTCTCCGGCCAGCCACGGGTTTTCAGGCCACAATCGGGATTTACCCACAACCGTTGCGTCGGAATCCGCTTGGCCGCCTTGCGCAGCAAGTCGAGCATCTGCGCAACGTCCGGCACACGTGGCGAGTGAATATCGTAGACGCCAGGGCCGATGTCGTTGGGGTAAGCGAAGGCTTCGAACGCGTCCAGTAATGCCATGTCCGAGCGCGAGGTTTCGATGGTGATCACGTCGGCGTCCATTGCCGCGATGGATTCGATCACATCGTTGAACTCGCTGTAGCACATGTGGGTGTGGATCTGGGTGTCGTCACGCACGCCGCAGGCGCACAGGCGGAACGCTTCGGTGGCCCAGTCCAGGTAGTGCTGCCATTGCGCCTGACGCAATGGCAAGCCTTCGCGGAATGCGGCCTCGTCGATCTGCACGATCTTGATGCCGGCGGCTTCCAGGTCGACGACTTCGTCACGGATCGCCAGGGCCAGTTGCCGGGCCTGCACTTCGCGGCTCACGTCTTCCCGTGGGAACGACCACATCAGCAGGGTCACCGGGCCGGTCAGCATGCCCTTGAGCACCTTGCGCGTGAGGCCCTGGGCATAGCGAATCCACTCCACCGTCATTGCCTTCGGACGGCTCAAGTCGCCATAAATCAGCGCCGGTTTCACACAGCGCGAACCGTAGCTCTGCACCCAACCGAAACGGGTGAACGCATAGCCGTCCAATTGCTCGGCGAAGTATTCGACCATGTCGTTACGCTCGGCTTCACCGTGCACCAGTACATCCAGGCCAATGTTTTCCTGCACCTCGACGGCGTGCCTGATCTCGCTGTGCATCGCATCGACGTAGTCGGCTTCGCTCAACCTGCCAGCCTTGTACGACTGACGCGCCAGGCGGATCGACGCGGTTTGCGGGAACGAACCGATAGTGGTGGTCGGAAACAGCGGCAGGTCGAGGCCGGCCCGTTGTTTCTCGATACGCTGGGCAAAGGGCGATTGACGCTGGCTGTCCTGGGCGCTGATAGCGGCAACGCGTGCTTGCACGGCAGGCTTGTGAATACGCGGCGAAGCGGCACGCGCAGCCTGTACCGCGCCGCTTTCCGCCAGCGCTGCCAGCACGTTTGGCGCCTCGGGTTGGTCGACGGCCTGGGCCAGTACCGCGACTTCCGCGCACTTTTGCAGGGCGAAGGCCAGCCAACTTTTCACCTCGGCGTCCAACTGGTTTTCACGCGCCAGATCCACGGGGCTGTGCAGCAGTGAACAGGACGGCGCCACCCACAAGCGATCGCCCAGTTTTTCATGGGCGTGCTGCACCGTCGCCAGGGCTTTTTCCAAGTCGCAGCGCCATACGTTGCGGCCATTGACCAGGCCCAGGGACAGCACTTTATACGCGGGCAGGCGATCGAGAATGGTCGGGTATTGCTCCGGCGCCCGTACCAGATCGATGTGCAGGCCATCGACCGGCAGGTTGGCGGCCAGGCCGAGGTTTTCCTCCAGCCCGCCAAAGTAGGTGGCGACCAGCTTTTTCAGCGGGTCGCGCTGGATCAGGTTATAGGCGCGCTCAAAGGCATTCTTCCAGGCCTGCGGCAGGTCGAGCACCAGGATCGGCTCGTCGATCTGCACCCACTCCACGCCCAGATCAGCGAGGCGCTGGAAAATCTGACCATACAGCGGCAGCAGGCGGTCGAGCAGCTCGAGCTTGTCAAAATCACCGCCCTTGGCCTTGCCCAGCCACAGGTACGTCAGCGGGCCAATGACGACCGGCTTGACGCTGTGCCCGAGGTCGCGCGCTTCCTGGACTTCTTCGAACAACTGTTCCCACCCCAGGTGGAATTGCTGGTCGACGCTGAACTCCGGCACCAGGTAGTGATAGTTGGTATCGAACCACTTGGTCATCTCCTGGGCGTGAGCACCGCCGCAGCAGTTATCGCTGACGCCACGGGCCATGCCGAACAACGTGTGCAACGTGGCTTGGCCATCGGCTGGGCGGAAACGCTCGGGGACTACGCCAAACATCAGCGAATGGGTCAGCACCTGGTCATACCAGGCGAAATCACCTGCGGGCAGCAGCTCAATGCCCGCTTGTTTTTGCAGCGCCCAGTGGGCCTTGCGCAAGTCACGGCCCACGGCACGCAGGCCGGCTTCGTCGAGTTCGCCCTTCCAGAACGCTTCCTGCGCTTTCTTCAGTTCACGGTCGCGTCCAATGCGCGGGAATCCGAGGGAATGAGCGACTGCCATGACTTACAACTCCACTGTAGGTATTCAATGGCAGCCATTGTCGGCAGATGCTGATAGTGAGACAAACTCATTTTATTTTAGATGATCACAAGTTCTACTCATGTTTATACCAGGATTGATCAGTCAATCGGATCAGTCAATCAACCCATGAGCGTCATAGAACGGATACGGCCCGGGGTAATCCCCGAACACGCCGTTGTGGCTGAGCAACCCCTGTTGCGCGTCCCAGCGATGCAACAGATATCCCGCCGGTTCCAGGTTGAAATGCGCGGGCGCGGTGGCTTGCAAATCCAGCACGATCTGATGAGAGGTGCCGGGGCACACGCAGCTCAAGCTGCCACCAAAACGTCGCTGCATCGGCCGGTGCAGGTGCCCGCACAGCAGGCGTTCAACTTGCGGGTGGCGCGCCACGACTGTTTCCAGGGCGGCGGCATTGATAAACGGTTCGCGGTCCATATGGCCGATGCCGCTGATAAACGGCGGGTGGTGCAGAATCAGCAAGGTCGGCGCATCCCGGCGTCGCGCCAGTTGCTCGTCCAGCCACTGCAACTGGCTGTCCAGCAATTGCCCGCCATGGCCACCGGGGATGGTCGAGTCCAGGCCGATCAAACGCAGCGGATGCTCGTCCACCACCCAGTCCAGCGGCCCCTCTGCCGACGACGGCAAATAGGCGTGATCACGGAATGCTTCGAGCAACGGACCGCGTGTGTCGTGGTTGCCGGGCACCAGGTAGCACGGCATGTGCAGGCGTGCGAGTTCGGGGTGCAGCACGGCGTACTCATCCGGGCGACCGAAGTCCACCAGGTCGCCGCTGACCACCACGATATCGGGCCGTGGGTGGCTGGCGTTGAGGTGGTCGACGGCACGACGCAGCGCGCCCAGGGTATCGACGACGCCATAGGTGAGGCGCTCGCCAGCTTTAAGGTGCAGGTCGCTGATCTGTGCGACAAGAAACGGACGATTCACAAGCAGACCCTCACGCATTCAGGGTGAACAACATGTGCGGCGCGATTGCCAGGGCAATCGGCGCGCCGACGGCGTACAGGTGGTTGTCGCTGCTGTCCACCAGCAGCGGTTGCGGGCCGCCCACGTCCACCAGCAAGCGGCTTTGCGCGCCCTGGAAAAACTGTGCGAGCAGATGGCCGTGCAGGTGCCCTTCGCTCTCCATCACCCGCAGGTGTTCGGGGCGGCAGTACACCGTGGTGGGTTGACTGGCCGTGTGCCACGGCAGCACACCGCCGCTCACCTTCAAGCCATGGACCGACTGGTCCAGCACGTGAAAGGCATTCAGGTTGCCGACAAAACCGGCGACAAACGCATTCGCCGGTTTCTGGTAAATGTCCCGCGGGCTGGCCAGTTGCGCGACGCGGCCGTGCTCCATCACCAGGATGCGATCACCCAGGGCCATGGCTTCGCCCTGGTCGTGGGTGACGAACACCGAGGTGATGCCCAGGCCACGCAGCAGTTCATTCAGCTCACTGCGCAGGCGCTCACGCAGTTGCGCATCGAGGGCTGCCAGCGGTTCATCCAGCAACAGGACCTTCGGGCGCGGCGCCAGGGCACGGGCCAGGGCCACGCGTTGACGCTGGCCACCGGACAATTCGTGGATGCTGCGCTTGCCATGCTGTTGCAGGCCCACCAGCTCCAGCAATTCGTCGCAGCGCTTGTTGCGCGCAAGCGGCGACATCCCGCGAATCTTCAAGCCGTAGACGATATTGCCGGCCACATCCAGGTTGGGAAACAGCGCGTAATTCTGGAACACCATGCCCACGTCGCGACGCTCGATGGGCAGGCGCGTGACGTCGTCGTCGCCGAAAAACACCTGGCCCACATCCGGGCGCTCCAGCCCGGCGATCAGGCGCAAGGTGGTGGTTTTGCCACAGCCCGATGGACCAAGAATCGCCAGGGTTTCGCCGCCTTCGACGGTCAGGTCCAGGTCATGCACGGCCACGGTGCCGTCGGCGAATGCCTTGCGACAGCCTTGCAGGCGGATAGTGATAGCGGTCATCGACGCTCTCCACGGGATAAACGGGCACTGATGGCCTGCAATGCAATCAGCAGCGGCACGATCATCAGCAAAAAGATAAGGGTATAGGCGCTGGCGATTTCCAGGCGCGCCGAGGCGTAGCTGTCGGCCAGGCCGACCGGCAAGGTCTTGGTCATCGGCGTGTGCAGCATCCAGGTCAGGTTGAACTCACCCAGGGATAAGGTGACCACCATCAGCACACCCGCCAGAATCCCTGCCCGGCTGTTAGGCACCACCACGCTGAAAAAGCGTTTGATGGGCCCGGCGCCAAGGCTGGCCGCCGCCTCTTCCAGCACCGGCAGATGCTGGCGCTGCATCACCGCCATCACCGGGCGCACCAGGAACGGTAAGGTGAACAGCACATGGCCCACCAGGATGAACAACCAACTGCTGCGAAACGTGCCGAACTGGCCGTAGGTGAGCAGCAAGGCCAGCGCACTGGCCAGGCCCGGCATCGCCACCGGCAGCACCATCAGTTCCTCGAAGGCGCGGCTGAAGCGGTTGTTCATGCGCACCAGGGCGTAGGCCGCCGGCACGCCGATCACGCAGACGCACACCGCGCAGGCCAGGGCCAGTTGCAGCGACAGCCACACGGTCGGCGAATAGGCCTGCCATACCTGCACCAGCCAATCGAAAGTCAGTCCACTGGACATGCCGACAAAGAAATTGCGCGTCAACCCGGCCAGCAACGACATCAGCACCGGCACCAACATGAACGCGCACACCAGCAAGGTGAACAGCAGTTGAATCACAAACAGCGCTGAACGCTTCACAGGACAGTCCCCGCGTTTTTCACCAGGCATCGCGTGAGCAACAACACCGCCCAGGTCACCACGCCAAGCACCACCGACAACGCGGCGGCGACGGCAAAGTTGGCGTAGTTGGTGAACACGTTGTAGATCGCCACCGGGGTGACGTTCAGCCGCGTGCCCAAGGTAAAGGCCGTGCCGAAGGCGCCCATGGACGTGGCAAAACAGATCGCCCCGCACGACGCCAGCGCCGGCGCCAGGCCCGGCACGATCACGTCGCAGACCACGCGCCAATGCCCGGCGCCCAGCGAATGCGCGGCTTCTTCCAGGCTACGGTCGAGGCTTTCGCAGGCCGCCATCACCGTGAGGATTACGCGTGGAATCGAGAAATACAGGTAGCCGACAAACAACCCGGCCAGCGAATAGGCAAAGATCCAGCGTTCACCGGCCAATTGCAGGCCGAGCGACGCCAGCAGCCCCTGGCGCCCGGCCAACAGGATAACCAGGAAGCCCACCACCACCCCGGGAAACGCCAGGGGAAACGTGAGCAAGGCCACCAACGCCGAGCGCCCGAAAAACCGCTGGCGCGCGAGAAACACGCCGCTGATGCCGCCAATCAACAACGCCGTAAACGTCACGACAATGGCCAGCACACAGGTCTGCGCCAGGCTGCCCAGGTACTGCGCGCTGCTGAGCACCTGCCAATAGCCGCTGCCGTGGCTGTCGCGGCTTTCGCCGCCGAGCACGATCAAGTGCGCCAGCGGCAGCAGCCAGAATGCGAACAGCACCGCAAAGGCCGGGGCCAGCGCCCAGGCCGCACGTTTTGCCGATGTGGCCACTTACTTGACCTCGTTCAGATAACGGGCCGCGAAGGCTTCCTGCACGGCGGCCATTTTCTGGTAGTCCACCACGCCGGCGCGCGCATAGTCGCTGTCGGGCAGGAACTGCGCGGCGACCTCAGCCGGCATCTGCACCGGGCGTACCGGACGCAAGTAAGCGTTGGCCCAGAGTGCCTGGCCTTCGTCCGACAGCACGAAGTCCAGCACCTTTTCGCCATTGGCGCGGTGCGGCGCATTGGCCACCAGGCTCATCACGTAGGGCACGCTGATGCTGCCCTCTTTGGGGATCACGAAGGCGACGTTGGCGTTGTCCTTATAGCGGGCGCGGTAGGCGTTGAAGTCGTAGTCCACCAGGATCGGCAATTCGCCGGACAGCACCCGCGCATAGGCGGTCTGCTTGGGCACGATGGGCGCGTTTTTCGCCAGTTTCTGGAAGTAGTCGATGGCCGGGGCGAAGTTGTCCAAGTCGCCGCCCATCGCGCGGTTGATCGCCACAGCAGAGACGTAACCAACAAAGGCGCTGGACGGGTCCAGGTAGCCGACCATGCCTTTGTATTGAGGTTTGAGCAGGTCGGCCCAGCTTTGCGGCACCGGCAGGCCACCCAATGCATCGACGTTGACCATGATGCCCAAGGTGCCGGAGTGAATTGCGAACCACTGGCCCGCCGGGTCTTTCAGGCCGGCGGGGATCTGCTCCCAGCCCTTGGGTTTGTAGCCGTCGACCACGCCGGCTTTTTGCGCCTGCAGGCCAAAGGTCACCCCGTAGTACACCACGTCGGCGACGGGTGCGGCCTTTTCGGCCACCAGTTGCGCCAGCGACTGGCCGGAGTTCTTGTTATCCAGCGGCACTTGCACGCCGGTGCTGGCGGCAATGGCCTTGAGCTGGGTGCCCCAGTCGGCCCAGTCCGGCGGGCAGTTGTAGCAAATTGCGGTGTCGGCGGCCTGGGCCAGGCTGGCCGTACCACACAGCAGCACGGCGGCCAGGGTTTTACGCAATGCGCGCATCAAGGGATTCCTCGTGGGGTTGAGTGCTTTCGCCCGGCCGGATATGGCAAGGCAGGCAATGGGAAATCGGGGCGTTGCCGGCGATCTGCGCCAGCAATTGGTCAATCACTGTGCTGGCGAGCAGCGCGATGGGCTGCACCACGCTGCACAGGGTTGGGTGCATTTGGGTGCCGAGGTCAATGCCGTCAAAGCCCATCACCGAGAGTTGCTCGGGTACGTGCCAGGCGTTGCGACGCAGTTCGGCGATCAGGCTGATGGCGAGGAAGTCGTTGGAACACACCAGTGCCGTGGGCGCCTCGGGGCCTTCGAGGTACGGCTCGATGGCGACGAATTCAGCCTGGGTGTGCGCGGGCATTTCGATCACCGGGCGGCTCTTGAGGCCGTAGGCTTGCATCGCGTCGCAGTAACCGGCGTAACGCAGGCGCGCACGGTCGGACTGCAACGCGGGGCCCGCAACCATGCTGATGCGCCGGTGCCCTGCTTCCAGCAGATAGCGGGTGGCCACGGCCATGCCGGCGCGGTTGTCGACCGACACGGCGCTGTAGCTGGGGTTGCTCGGTTGGTGGTAGGCCAGCACGAACGGGGTCTGTTCGCTGGCAAGGCTGTTGAGCACGCTGTTGCTCTCGGCATCGGTGACCGTCAGTACCAGGCCGTCGACACGTTGGCGCAGCAGTTCTTCCACCACCATGCTTTCGCGTTCAGCGCTGTAGTCGGTGGTCGCCAACACCAGGCTGTAGCCGCGCAACCGCGCCGCACGTTCCATGGCCTGGAACTGTTCGGCGAACACCGGATTGAGCAAGTTGGGCACCACCACGCCAATCAACCGGGTGGTTTGCAGGCGCAGTTGGCGACCGAGCAAGTTGGGCCGAAAGCCCAACTCACGGGCAGCGGCAAACACCTGCTCGCGGGTGGCCGGGCGCACCTGGTCGGGGGAGGCAAATGTGCGGGCGGCAGTGGCGCGGGATACGCCAGCCAGCTGCGCAACGTCTTTCAGGTCAGTCATTGTCACTCGCTTGAGATCGATCTCATTGGCGAGGACAGTAACGGGGGAATGTGGCAGGAAGGTGGTGGGAAGATGACGGTTTGATGTCAGTGAAGCCCTGCTACACAGCGTTGATCGTTCCCACGCTCTGCGTGGGAACGCCGCCTGGACGCTCTGCGTCCCGCTTGTGAGGTGACGCGGAGCGTCATGGGATGCATTCCCACGCAGAGCGTGGGAACGATCAGTAGTCATACTCAGTGGTTAAGATCGTAAAACCGGCACAGCAAAATCCGCCGGCTAACCTTTCGATCTGATCCAAGTGCGGGCACAATGCGTGTCCTTTTTTGGCAGGCACCGCCGCAGGCTCTCAAAAATGATCAAAACGCCGTACTACCTCATCGATAAACAGAAGCTTCTGGTCAACATGCAGAAGATTGCCTACGTGCGCGAGCAGTCCGGCGCCAAGGCTCTGCTGGCGCTCAAGTGCTTTGCCACCTGGTCGGTGTTCGACCTGATGCAGCAATACATGGACGGCACCACCTCGTCGTCGCTGTATGAGTTGAAGCTCGGCCGCCAGAAGTTCGACGGTGAAGCGCACGCCTACAGCGTGGCCTGGGCCGACGATGAAATCGAAGAGATGCTGGATAACTGCGACAAGATCATCTTCAACTCCATCAGCCAACTGCAGCGTTTTGCCGAACGTTCCGAAGGCAAGACCCGTGGCCTGCGCGTCAACCCACAGGTAAGCAGCTCCGATTACCTGCTGGCCGACCCGGCGCGTCCGTTCAGCCGCCTGGGCGAGTGGGACCCGGTGAAGATCGACGGCGTGATCGATCAAATCTCCGGTTTCATGTTCCACAACAACTGCGAGAACGGCGATTTCAGCCTGTTCGACAGCATGCTCGGCACCATCGAAGAACGCTTCGGCGCGCTGCTGCACAAGGTCAAGTGGGTCAGCCTCGGCGGCGGCATCCATTTCACCGGTGAAGGCTATGCGTTGGATGCGTTTTGCGCACGGTTGAAGGCATTCTCCGAGAAGTACGGCGTGCAGGTGTACCTGGAGCCCGGCGAAGCGGCGATCACCAACAGCGCGTCCCTGGAAGTCACCGTGCTCGACACGCTCTACAACGGTAAAAACCTCGCCGTGGTCGACAGCTCCATCGAAGCCCACCTGCTGGACCTGCTGATCTACCGCCTCAACGCCAAGCTGGCGCCGAGCGAGGGTGAGCATACCTATATGGTGTGCGGCAAATCCTGCCTGGCCGGCGACATCTTCGGCGAGTATCAATTTGATCGTCCGCTGGCCATCGGCGATCGGCTGTCGTTCATCGACACCGCTGGTTACACCATGGTCAAGAAAAACTGGTTCAACGGCCTGAAAATGCCGTCCATCGTAGTGAAACAACTCGACGGTACAGTCGAAGTGGTTCGTGAATTTGGTTACGACGACTACCTGTCCAGCCTTTCGTAAGCTGGCGGATATAGGAGAAATAAAGCAATTGAAAAAGAACGTTCTTATCATTGGTGCAGGAGGTGTCGCCAAGGTGGTGGCCCACAAGTGCGCGCAGCACAACGACGAACTCGGTCGTATTGCTATCGCGTCGCGCAACATCTCCAAATGCCAGGCCATCATCGACAGCGTCAAGGCCAAGGGTAGCCTCAAGGTACCCGCCGACATCCAGGCCTTCGCGCTGAACGCTCTGGACGTGGAAGCGACCAAAGCCCTGATCCGCGAGACCGACTCGCAGATCGTCATCAACGTGGGTTCCGCGTTTCTCAACATGTCGGTGCTGCGTGCCTGCATCGATACGGGCGTGGCTTACCTCGACACCGCCATCCACGAAGAGCCGGGCAAGGTCTGCGAGACCCCGCCGTGGTACGGCAACTACGAATGGAACCACCTGGAAGAATGCAAACAGAAGAACATCACGGCCATCCTTGGCGTGGGCTTCGACCCGGGTGTCGTCAACGCGTACGCCGCGCTGGCGCAGCAACAGCATTTCGACCGCATTGATTCGATCGACATTCTCGACGTCAATGCCGGCTCCCACGGCAAATACTTCGCCACCAATTTCGACCCGGAAATCAACTTCCGCGAGTTCACCGGACAGGTGTGGAGCTGGCAGAACAGCCAGTGGACCAGCAACACCATGTTCGAAGTCAAACGCACCGACGACCTGCCGGTAGTCGGTTCGCAGAACCTCTACCTCACCGGCCACGATGAAGTGCACTCGCTGTCGAAAAACCTCGACGTGCCCAATGTGCGTTTCTGGATGAGCTTCGGTGAACACTACATCAACGTATTCACCGTACTGAAAAACCTCGGCCTGCTTTCCGAGAAGCCCGTCAAAACCGCTGAAGGCCTGGAAGTGGTGCCGTTGAAAGTGGTCAAGGCGGTACTGCCCGACCCGTCATCGCTCGCACCGGGCTATACCGGCAAAACCTGCATTGGTGACCTGGTCAAAGGCACCCAAAACGGCCAGCCGCGCGAGATGTTCATCTACAACGTGGCTGATCACGAAGAAGCCTTTGCCGAGACCGACAGCCAAGGCATCTCGTACACCGCAGGCGTCCCACCGGTAGCCGCTGCGCTGCTGGTGGCGCGCGGCGAGTGGGATGTGAAACACATGGCCAACGTCGAGGAACTGCCGGCTGAGCCGTTCCTCAAAGCGCTGGACGTGATGGGCTTGCCGACTCGGATCAAAGACGAGCACGGTGATCGGGCCTGGGATGCGATTGCCTGACCGGCGATAGCTGACCGAAAAAAAAATGCGCCCGATTGGGCGCATTTTTTTTGGAGCAGGGTAAACCTTACCTCGACACCGGCATCGCAAACTCCGCGCCCTGCTCGATGCTCTCCGACCAACGCTGCATGATCGATTTCTGCTTGGTGTAAAAACGCACGCCCTCGGTGCCATAGGCATGCATGTCGCCAAACAGGCTTTTTTTCCAGCCACCAAACCCATGCCAGGCCATTGGCACCGGAATCGGAACGTTGATGCCGACCATGCCCACTTCGATGCGCCGCGCAAATTCGCGGGCAATGTTGCCGTCGCGGGTGAAGCAGCTGACGCCGTTGCCGAACTCGTGGTCGTTGACCAGTTTCACTGCGGCGGCGAAATCATCCACACGTACACAGGCCAGCACCGGGCCGAAGATTTCTTCGCGGTAGATGCTCATGTCTCGGGTCACATGGTCGAACAAGGTAGCGCCGAGCCAGAAACCGTTTTCCAGGCCGGGCTCGGAGGGTACATAGTCGCGGCCATCAAGCAGCAGTTGCGCACCGGCTTGAACGCCTTGCTCGATATAGCCGCTGATCCGCTCCAGGGCAGCGCGGGACACGATCGGGCCCATTTCGGCCTTGAGATCGCGGCCATCGGTAATGCGCAGTTGCTTGGCGCGTTCGGTCAAGGCAGCGATGACCTTGTCACCCACATCGCCCACCAGCACCGCCACCGAGATTGCCATGCAACGCTCGCCGGCACTGCCGTAGGCGGCGCCCATCAGGGCGTCGACGGTGCGCTCGATATCCGCGTCGGGCATCACCACCATATGGTTTTTCGCGCCGCCCAGGCCTTGCACGCGTTTGCCGTTACGCGCACCGCTTTCGTAGATGTACTGGGCAATCGGCGTGGAACCGACAAAGCTCACGGCCTTGACGTCCGGGTGTTCGATCAGCGCGTCCACCGCTTCCTTGTCGCCCTGCACCACATTGAACACGCCCTTGGGCAGGCCCGCTTCGCGCAGCAGCTCGGCCATGAACAACGAGGCGCTCGGGTCGGTGGGGCTGGGCTTGAGAATGAAGGTATTACCCGCCGCAATCGCGATCGGGTACATCCACATGGGCACCATCACCGGGAAGTTGAACGGCGTGACGCCGGCCACCACGCCCAGCGGCTGGCGCATTGTCCAGTTGTCCATGCCACGGGAAACCTGGTCGGAATGTTCGCCCTTGAGCAGGTTGGGAATGCCGCAGGCGAATTCGAGGATGTCGATACCCCGGTCGACTTCGCCCTGGGCATCGGTAAACACCTTGCCGTGTTCGGCGACGATAATGCGCGCCAGGTCGTCCTTGCGCTCACGCAGCAGGTGCAGGTATTGAAACAGCACACGGGCGCGGCGGATCGGCGGGGTGTCGGCCCAGTCGGCAAAGGCGGCCTGGGCGGCGTCGACGGCTTCGGCCACGGTCTGGCGGCTGGCCAGGGCCACGCGCGCGGTGACTGCGCCGGTGGCCGGGTTGTAGACGTCCTGATAGCGATCATCGCGGCTCACGCGCTGGTCATTGATGTAGTGCTCAAGGGTAATCGGCATGGCAGGCGATCCAGGTGGTTGGCGTTGGTACACACCTTAGGCTTTCGCTTTGTTCCGAACCAGAGCAGAATCCTGAACTTATTGTGCATTCTGGCGAACAATATCCCCATGGAAAAAGCTGAGATCGAAGGGCTGTGGACTCACATCCATTGGCTGTCAGTGCTGGAAGAACACGGCACCTACACCGCCGCTGCCGCGCGCCTTGGGGTGAGCAAGTCGGCGGTGAGCCAGCGGATTTCCGACCTGGAAAAAGCCACCGGCACCCGCCTGGTGACGCGCACCACGCGCAGCGTACGGCTGACCGATGCGGGGCTGTCGTTGACCCGCGAGGTGCGCAGCGCCTATGAACACATCGCCCGCAGTTTCTCTGCGGTGCGTGACCTGGCCGGCGAAGTGCGTGGCCTGGTGCGGCTGACCGCGCCGGTGGCGTTCGCTCGGCAACAGCTGGTGCCGCATCTGCCGCAATTCCTGCAGCAATACCCGCAGGTGCGCATCCAGCTGGACGTGTCCGACGCCTTAAGTTCACTGGCCGCCGAAGGTTACGACCTGGCCGTGCGCCATGGTTTCCAGATACCCGAGACCCATGTGGCCTGGAAGCTCTGCGACACCGCCTCGGTGCTGGTCGCCACCCGCGATTACCTGCAGCGCCATGGCGAACCCCGCGAGCCGGGTGACCTGTCGGCGCACAACTGTCTGTTTTACCCACGGGGCGCCGACCAGCCGGCCTGGACCTTCGAACGCGGCAGCAAACACCTCGAACGCCTGACCGTGCCCATCGCCGGCAGCTTCGCCACCAACAACAGCGAAGCCCTGCGCGACGCGGCGCTCAATCACTTGGGCATCGCCCTGCTGCCGGATTTCAGCGCCCATGCGGCGCTGGCCGAGGGCAAGCTGGTGCAGGTATTGAAGGGGTGGACGCTCAAGGGCGCATTTGCCGATGAAATCTACCTGATCCGCCCCTACTCGCCCCATGTGCCGAAGGCAGTGAACGCGCTGGTAGGTTTTTTAAAGGCGCAGCTGGCGGGAGGGTTTCGATTCGACGGCTGAGGCGGCGCACAAAAAAAGGCCCGGCGACGCAAGCGGATGCGTCACCGGGCAAAGCGAAGCGACCGGCTTCAGAAACGTGGCTTGACGGTTTTCCACTGCGGTTGATAGCGCTGCATCTGTTTCACATCGTCACGCTGGCGGATACCGCAACTGAGGTATTGGTCATGCAGCTTGCCCAACTGATCGTGGTCCAGCTCCAGGCCCAGCCCCGGCGCGCGGGTGATGCTCACGCAGCCGTCGACGATGGGCAGCTTGCCGCCCTTGATCACTTCTTCGTCTGGCTCCTGCCATGGGTAATGCGTATCGCAGGCATAGTCGAGGTTGGGCACCGACGCCGCGACGTGGGCCATGGCCATCAGGCTGATGCCCAGGTGTGAGTTGGAGTGCATCGACACGCCCAAGCCGAAGGTGTGGCACATTTTCGCCAGCACCTGGGTGTCGCGCAGGCCACCCCAGTAATGATGGTCCGCCAGCACGATCTGCACGCTGTTCAACGCCACGCTGCGGCGGAACTCGTCAAAATCGGTGACCACCATATTGGTCGCCAGGGGCAAGCCGGTTCGCTTGTGCAGCTCGGCCATGCCCTCCAGGCCGGGGGTCGGGTCTTCGTAATATTGCAGGTCATCGCCGAGCAGTTCGGCCATGCGAATCGAGGTCTCCAGGGACCAGTTAGCGTTCGGGTCGATACGCAGCGGCACACCGGGAAAGGCCTTTTTCAGCGCCTTGATGCAGCGCACTTCATGCCCGGGTTCCAGTGCGCCGGCCTTGAGCTTGATGCTTTTGAAACCGTAGGTCTCGAGCATGCGTCGGGCCTGGGCAACGATCTGCACTTCAGTCAGGGCTTCGCCCCAGCTGTCGGGCTTGTAGGGCGAATCGATGTGTTCGGCGTATTTGAAAAACAGGTAGGCGCTGAACGGGATCTGGTCACGGATCGCGCCGCCGAGCAGGTCCACCAGCGGTACATTCAGCGAATGCGCCTGCAGGTCGAGAAACGCCACTTCGAACGCCGAATAGGCATTGCTCACGGCTTTGCTGGCATGGGAGCCCGGCGCCAGTTCCGCACCGGCCACGCTCAGCGGTTTATGCGCGGCCACGGTGGCCTGCACGATAGCGCGCAGGCCATTGAGGTTGAACGGGTCCAGGCCGATCAGCTGTTGCTGTACCTGTTGCTGGATCGCCAGTGCCGGGGCATCGCCATAGCTTTCGCCGAGGCCGATGTAGCCGGTGTCACTTTCAATCTCGATGATCGAGCGCAGCGCGAAAGGCTCGTGGATACCGCTGGCGTTCAACAGCGGCGGGTCGCGAAAGGCAATCGGGGTGACGGTGACGCGGATAATTTTCAAGAGACGGCTCCCTGTGGATCTGAAGACAAAGCGTGAGGCGCGGTGGATGGGTTGGACGGTGTACCGCCACGCGGTGCGGTGCGGGCAAAGAACACCACCACCGCCGCCACCAGCGAAGTGGCGGCCAGGCCGTAGAGCCCGCCCTCGATGGACCCGGTGGTCTGCTCCAGCAAACCGAAGGTAGTAGGCGCGACGAACCCGCCCAGGTTGCCCACCGAATTGATCAAGGCAATCACCGCCGCCGCGATCCGCGCATCCAGGTAGCCCTGGGGAATCGGCCAGAACAGCGCCGACGCGGCCTTGAAGCCAATCGCGGCAAAACAGATGGCGACAAACGCAAACACCGGCCCGCCCAGGGTAGACATGAACATGCCGAACGCCGCGATCACCAGCATCAGCGACACCCAGGCTTGCTGGTGCTTCCACTTGCTGGCCAGCGCCGCGAAGCCGTACATGGCGACGATGGAAATCAACCACGGAATGGCATTGAACAAGCCCACCTGGAAGTCACCCAGATTGCCCATTTTCTTGATCATGCTCGGCAGCCAGAAGGTGGCGCCGTAGATGGTCAGGGCGATGGAGAAGTAGATAAAGCAGAACAGCGCGATCTGTTTGTCGGCCAACAGCTTGAACATCGACGGCCGCACGCACTGGCTCGCCTCGCGCGCCTGCTGCTCCAGCGCAATGGCACTGACCAGCGCGTGTTTTTCCTCGTCACTGAGCCACTTGGCCTGATGGGGATGGGACTGCAACCAGAACCACACAAACCCGCAGAGCACGATGGAGGCGAAGCCTTCGATCAGGAACATCCATTGCCAGCCATGCAGGCTCAACCCGCTGACATTCAGCAGCGCGCCCGACACCGGCCCGGAGATCACCGAGGCAATGGCCGAACCGCTGAGGAAAACCGCCATGGCCTTGCCGCGCTCGCTGGCCGGCAGCCACTGGGTGAAGTAGTAGATGATGCCGGGAAAGAACCCGGCTTCGGCCGCGCCGAGCACAAAGCGCAACACATAGAAACTGGTTTCCCCCTGCACAAAGGCCATGCCCATCGCGGCGGCGCCCCAGGTGAACATGATGCGCGTCAGCCAGGCACGCGCGCCGTAGCGTTGCAGCAGCAAATTGGACGGCACTTCGAAAATCGCATAGCCAATGAAGAACAGCCCGGCACCCAAGCCATAGGCCGCCGCGCCAATGCCCAGGTCGGTTTCCATATGGCTGCGCACGAAGCCGATATTGACCCGATCGATGTAGTTGACGATGAACATCACCACGAACAGCGGCAGGACATGGCGCTTGACCTTGGCGGCAGCGCGGGCGAGCACGCTCGGGTCTGGCAGATTCTGAAGGGTATCCACGGGCAACTCCCAGTCATTGTTTTTTTAGGGATCGTTTTTTTAGGGATAGTTTTTTAGGAGCAGACCGATGATAAACGCCAAGGATTGTTCCCGTCTAATCTAACCTGGCATTCGATTGATACCGGAATTAGATCAATGTTCGAACTGACCCAACTGCGCTGCTTCACCACCGTGGCCACCGAACTGAGTTTCCGGCGGGCGGCCGAACGCTTGAACATGACGCAACCGCCCCTCAGCCGGCAGATCCAGTTGCTCGAGCATCACCTGGGCGTGGAGCTGTTTACCCGCACCACCCGCAGCGTCGCCCTGACCGCCGCCGGGCGGGCTTTTTTCGTCGAGGCGCAAAACCTGCTCGAGCGTGCCCAACAAGCGGCGGTGACCGCGCGGCGCTTTGCCGAGGGCGATATCGGTACGGTCAATATCAGCTTCGTCGGCAGCGCGGTGTACGAGTTTTTGCCCAAGGTGATTGCCGAGGCGCGTCTCAAACAGCCCCACGTCAGGATCGACCTGTCCGAGATGAACACCTACCAGCAATATGAAGCCTTGCGCGCCCGGCGCATCGACCTGGGCATCGTCCGCGCGCCGCTGCTGGAGCCCGGTTACGCCACCGAATGCCTGGTGCGCGAGCCGTTCGTGCTGGCGGTGCCGAGCAGTCATCGGCTGGCCCAGGCGGAGACCGTCAGCGTGCAAGACCTGGATGCGCAGCCGTTCCTGATGTACGCCCATTCCGCTTACCCACCGTTCAACGAGTTGCTCACCGGCCTGCTGCGCTCGGCCCGTGTCGCGCCCCAGTACGTGCAGTGGCTGGGCTCGTCCCTGACCATCCTCGCCCTGGTCAACGCCGGTATGGGCCTGGCCCTGGTGCCGCGTTGCGCCAGCAGCGTGGTGTTCAAGAACGTGGTGTTCCGCGACATCGACCTGGGCGAAGGCGCGCAGAGCGAACTGCACCTGATCTGGCGCGAGCACAACGACAACCCGGCGTTCACCATGCTCCTGGAAGGTATCCGCAGCGCTGCGGGAGCGAGCTTGCTGGCGCCCCATTGACCCAATCCTGTTGAATACTTGCCTGATCCTCTGAACTTGTGGGCTATTGCATAGATGGCCCTTGCGCGCTGGTCTAGAGTTCGACGATGGGCGACCTGCGGTCGCACCTCTCTTATAAGAACGCTAAGAACTCAGCACCACCAACCGATGATCAGCAGGTGAGCCGCCATGGAATTACGTATTAACCAAAAGGCCTATCAGGTCGATGCCGACGCCGACACGCCGTTGCTGTGGGTGATCCGCGACGACCTGGGCCTGACCGGCACCAAGTACGGCTGCGGCCTGGCCCAGTGCGGCGCGTGTTCGGTGCTGGTGGACGGCAACGTGGTGCGCTCGTGCGTCACGCCGGTGGCGGCGCTGGTCGGCCGCGAGATCACCACCATCGAGGCGATTGAAGCCGATGACGTGGGCAAGCGCGTGGTGGCGGCCTGGGTCGAGCGCCAGGTGGCGCAATGCGGTTACTGCCAGTCCGGGCAGGTGATGGCGGCCACGGCGCTGCTCAAGCACACCCCTGCACCGTCGAAAGAGCAGATCAACGCGGCCATGATCAACCTGTGCCGCTGCGGCACCTACAATGCCATCTACGCCGCCATGGATGACTTGGCCGCCGGCAAGGAGACCGCTTGATGAAGACGCCCGAGATTCTGCCCGGTGTGACCCTGGACGCCCCGATCAACCTGTCGCGCCGACGCTTTCTGGCGAGCACCGCCGTCGGTGCATTGGTCGTCGGCTTCGGCCTGCCCCTCGGCGCGTCCAGGGTGCAGGCTGCCACGGCCGCCGCCGCTGAACGCGGCACCCAGGTGCCGGCGTTCCTGGAGATTCGCCCGGACGGCAGCGTGCGCCTGCTCAGCCCCTTCATGGAAGGCGGCCAGGGCACGCACACCGCCATGGCGCAGATCATCGGCGAGGAGCTGGATGCCGACCCTGCCACCTTCGTGGTCGAAGCGGCACCGCCCGGTGAAGCCTACGTGGTGATGGAAAATGGCCTGCGCATCACCGGCGGCAGCATGTCGGTGCGCATGAGCTACCCGACCATGCGCCGCCTCGGCGCCCTCGCCCGCGCCATGCTGATGCAGGCGGGCGCCGAACAGCTCGGTGTGCCCGTGGCGCAACTGAGCACCCAGCCCGGCCGCGTGGTGCATGCCGCGTCGGGCCGCTCGCTGGGTTATGGCGAGTTGGCCGGCCGCGCCCTGGACATGCCCGTGCCCGACCCCGCCAGTATCACCCTGCGCGACCCGAGCCAGTTCCGCTGGATCGGCAAGCCGGTCAAACGCCTGGATGCCTATGACAAATCCACCGGCAAGGCGCAGTACAGCATCGACCTCAAAGTCGACGGCATGCTCCACGCCGCGGTGCAGCACGCACCGCGCCTGGGCATGACGGTGGGCAGCCTGCGCAACCAGGCCCAGGTCGAGGCCATGAAGGGCGTGCATTCGGTGCACACTCTGCCCGGCGCCGTGGCGGTGGTTGCCGAACGCTGGTGGCACGCCAAGCGGGCCGTGGAAGCGATCCAGGTGGAATGGCTCGAAGCCGCCGCCGACTCTGCCGTGCGCGCGATGCCGGCGGATTTTTCCAGCGATAAATACCGCGACTTTCTCGCCGCCCAGCAAGGCCCGGCCCGCGACGACGAAAACCAGGGCGACGTGGCCGCCGCGCTGGCCAGCGCCAAGACCCGCGTCGACGCCACCTATCATAACCAGTACCTCAACCATGCCCAGCTCGAGCCGCCTTCGGCACTGGCGCGCTATAACCCCGACGGCACGCTGGAGGTGTGGCTGCCGAACCAGGCGCCGGATATGTTCCGCGCCGACATCGCCAAGCGCACCGGCCTTGCCGTTGAGCAAATCACCCTGCATTCGCCGCTGCTGGGCGGCTTTTTCGGGCGACATTTTTTGTATGACTCGGCCAACCCCTACCCGCAGGCTATCGCCCTGGCCAAGGCCGTCGGCCGGCCGATCAAGCTGATCTGGAGCCGTGAGGAAGAGTTCGTGCGCGATGTGCTGCGCCCGGTCGCGGTGGTCAAGTTCCGCGCCGCGCTGGATGACAAAGGCCTGCCTGTGGCCATCGAAGCGGTGAGCGCCACCGAAGGCCCCACCGAAGCGATTGCCGGCAAACAGGGCGATGCTCTCGACCCCACCGCCCTCGAAGGCTTGTCCGGAAAAAATTATGCGATCCCCAACAAGCGCATCGCACAGATTTACGTCAAGGGCCCGGCCATGCTCGGTTACTGGCGTTCGGTGGGCAATTCGTTGAACGACTTCTTCTATGAAGCGTTCCTCGATGAACTGGCCGACAAGGGCGGCCATGACCCGTACGAACTGCGCCTGCACCTGCTGCGCGACAATGCGCGGCTGACCACTCTGCTGCAAGCGGTGGGCGAACTGTCCGGCGGGTGGAAGCGCGGGCCGTTCACCGCCGAAGACGGTAGCCGACGAGCCCGAGGCGTGGCCATGGCTTCACCGTTTGGCTCTCATGCGGCGGTGATCGCCGAAGTGTCGATCGACAACGGCCAAGTCAAGGTGCATGACATCTGGCAGGCCATCGACCCGGGCAGCATCGTCAACCCGGCGATCATTGAAGCCCAGGTCAACGGCGCCGTGGCCTTGGGCTTGTCGCAAACCTTGCTGGAGGAAGCGGTGTACGTGGACGGTAAGCCGCGGGCGCGCAACTACGACCTGTATCCGATCCTGCCGCCCTCGCGGATGGCGCGGGTACACGTGAAGATCGTCGAGAGCGGCGAAAAAATGGGCGGTATCGGCGAACCACCGTTGCCCGCCGTGGCGCCAGCAGTGGCCAACGCGGTGGCACAGTTGACCGGCCAGCGTATCCGCAGCTTGCCATTGAGCCGCTACACCTTCAGTTAATGCACAGGGAATGCCCATGAACAACCGCCGATTCGCAAGAACCGCAGGCTGGCTGGCGCTGCCCTGCCTAGTCGTGGCAGGCCTGCTGGCCTGGTACGTCACCCGCGAGCCCGCCTCGCCGTTCGAACAGGAAAAAACCGCCAGCTTTGACCCGGCACTGGTCAGTCGCGGCGAGTATGTCGCGCGTCTGAGCGACTGCGTGGCCTGTCACAGCCTGGCGGGCAAGGCGCCGTTTGCCGGTGGCCTGGAAATGGCCACGCCGCTGGGGGCGATTCATGCCACCAACATCACCCCCGACCGCGAGCATGGCATTGGCAATTACAGCCTTGCTGACTTCGACCGCGCCGTACGCCACGGCGTGGCGCCGGGTGGGCGGCGGCTGTACCCGGCGATGCCCTACCCGTCTTACGTGAAACTCAGCGACGACGACATAAAAGCGCTGTATGCGTTCTTCATGAAGGGCGTGCAGCCGGCCAACCAGCCGAACATCCCCAGTGATATTCCCTGGCCGCTGAATCTGCGCTGGCCCATCGCCCTGTGGAATGGTGTATTTGCGCCCACCGCCGCCTACGCCGCCAACCCCAGCCAGGACGCCCTGTGGAACCGTGGCGCTTATATCGTGCAAGGCCCTGGCCACTGCGGCAGCTGCCATACGCCGCGCGGCCTGGCCTTCAACGAGAAAGCCCTGGACCAATCCGGCGCGCCGTTCCTGGCCGGTGCGCTGCTCGACGGCTGGTACGCACCGAGCCTGCGCCAAGACCCCAACACCGGCCTGGGCCGCTGGAGCGAGGCGCAGATCGTGCAGTTCCTCAAGACCGGGCGCAACCAGCATGCGGTGGTCTACGGCTCGATGACCGAAGCGTTCAACAACTCCACACAGTTCATGGCTGACGACGACCTGGCCGCCATCGCCCGTTACCTCAAGTCCCTGTCCGGCGACCCACAGCGCGATGGCACGCCTTGGCAGTATCAGGCCGTGGCCGCCGACGCGCGTGCGGATGCCCCCGGTGCCCATACCTACGCTACCCGCTGCGCCTCCTGCCATGGCCTGGACGGCAAGGGCCAGCCGGAGTGGATGCCGCCACTGGCCGGCGCCACCTCGGCACTGGCCAAGGAAAGCGCCTCGGCGATCAACATCACCCTCAACGGCTCGCAACGGGTGGTGGCCGCCAGCATACCCGACGCCTATCGCATGCCGGCGTTCCGTGCGCAATTGTCCGACCAGGACATCGCCCAGGTGCTGACCTACGTGCGCAGTACCTGGGGCAACCAGGGTGGCGCGGTGGACGCCCAGGCGGTGGGCAAACTGCGCGGGCATACCGACCCGGCCAGCAGCAGCCCGATCATTTTGCATATGCGTTGAGGCCGGAGCGCGGTCTCTTTGATATAGGTGATCACATGTGGGAGGGGGCTTGCCCCCGATTCGGTGTGTCAGTTACACATGCATTCATTGACACACCGCCATCGGGGGCAAGCCCCCTCCCACATTTGGCCAAGTTGGACCTACTTGCTCTCGTCAGCCTTGCCCTCCTGCATCTGCACCGAAGACTTGCTGCCGCTGGTGTTGCCCTTGGTCGTGTTATCGGAATTGTCGAAACAGCCGTGCAGCAGGAACATGCTGCAAAAACCCAAGCACATAGACAGCTTTTTCATAAGATCTCCTGTTAAACCTATTCATCAGCCTGTGCTGCATGTGGCCAGTTTCCGGACACGAACGTTCCCTGCACAGGCCGTGAGGCTGACGAATGGTTTGCCATTAATTAGCTAGCATTTACGTACGGCATATTTGGGCTAACCTTGACCCGTTAAAGCCTGTTAGCCGGTGATCCCATGGACACGTTGACCAAAGCGCAAATCGAGCATGCTCTTGCACAGCGACTGCGCAATTGCCGTGTCTCTTGCACGATCAATGCAGACAGCAGCTTGTCCGTCACGGTACTTGCGCCTGACGCCAATCAGTTCACCATCGCCAATATCAACCGCGCCCGCTACCACGGCGAGTCAGGTATCAACCGGCTCGTACGGGAAATCATGGAAGACATGGTAGTTTCCCGAAAAACCTCCCGCCTTTCATCCGTGGGGTAAATACGCTTAAAAACAGAACGAGGCTTTCCATGCCGGATTCCACCGCTGCACCGTCGCAACGCTGCACCATCGATTACCTTCAAGACACACTGCTCGGCGTCAACCCGCTCTCCCATGCATGCATGGCGCGGATTACCCAGGCCGGCGAGCGCCTATCGCTGCACATCCCAGGGCCGTGGCCGAAGGAGCTGCCGAAGGCACATACCGTATCGATCAAGGTTGAGAACCGCACTTATCATGGCGTGCTCGTGGATGCCCAGGCATCGGGCACCGATGAGTTGGTGTTGAACATTGAACTTCAGCCGGAACGGCCGGGCGCGGCAGGTCATTAACCCCGCTCACCCGCCAACGCACGCTGGTGAAAATGCGCCAGCCACTTCAAGGCATGCAGCGTCGCATCCAGCTGCACCTGCTCACGGGAGCCCATGAAGCGCTCCTTCCGGCTGAAGATGCTCAGCCGGTTTTCGATTCGATAAGCCCAGGCAAAACATATGGTTCCGGCCGGAATGCCGTCCATGTCATCCGGGCCAAGCAGGCCGGTGGTGGCAACGGCAACCCCGGCCGGGCTGTCACGCAACGCGCCTTCGGCCATCTCGCGAGCGACTTCACAACTGGTGAGGTTGAAGGTATCGATCGTATACGCGCGTACGCCCAGCAAGCGCTGTTTGGCCTCGGGCGAGTACACGACATAACCACTTTCAATACATGACCCGCCGCCCCTGACCTCCGACAGCAGCGTGATGATCTTGCCTGCCGTACACGACTCGGCGCTGGTGAGGGTGAGCTGGTGGTGTTTCAGGTAATCGATAGTGGCTGCGGCTATATCCATGATGACAATCTCCCGCGTTCAAAAGGTTGCAAGGTAGTCGGCCAATGTCAGCGCACAGGCCTCAATTGCGCCGTCCACAATCAGCTCGTAGCCGTGGGTGTTTTCCGTTGGAATCGCCAGGCAACCGCCGCGCGCCGACGTGCCGTTACTCATGACGGCACTGGCATCCGAGGCAAAATCCACCAGCAGCGCATATTGAGGCGCATAACCGCAGCGCTGTGCGGCGTCTGCCAGGCCGGTGACCACGGAACGGGTGTAATAGCCTTTGAGGTCACCGGTATTGATGATCGGATCGACGCTCAGGCGGGTGCCGTACTCGCTCATCACCGGGCCGACTTCCACTGCGATGGTGGTATCGCCCGGCAGTGTCTGCGCCGCATACATCGCCCCGGCGTTGCACTCTTCTTCCAGGGTGGTGAAGACGAAATACACATCGCACGTCAGCGCCTGTCGGCGTTGGTGCAGGCGCTTCACGCTATGAAGTACCGCGGCGATGGGCGCGCGGTCATCCAGGAAGTGCGCGGCAATCGCGTCACCCACCCGGAACGGCGCACGCCAATGGCGGCTCAGCGTGACGCGGCTGCCGGGGCGTACGCCGTAGTCACGCAAGGTTTCGACGGAGCAACGGGTGATTACATGCACGTCATTCCAGTGCACGTCCCCTGACAACACATCGGCACCCTGGGGCGCGTTGGCGGTGGCATGCATCGAACCAAAGGACAGCACCCCCGGAATGAATTGGTGATCACCGAGTATGTCCACCGGGCACATGCCGAAATTCACCGGGTTGGCACCGCCCAACGCGGTCACGCGCAACGTGCCGTCGGCGTCCACATGCTTGACCACCATGGCGATCTCATCCATATGCGCCATGACCCGCACCGCGCGGCGGGGCTCGCCATCGTCCTGCACGCCTTTGATCAGGCCGACGACATTGCCGGCAGGGTCCACCCAGGTGTCGTCACACAGTGGCCGCAAATGCTCCAGGCAAATGGCGCGCACCTCATCCTCCTGGCCGCCAGGGCCACGGGCGAGCAACAGTTGGTGAAGCAACTGAGGGACATCGGGTCGGGCATCGTTTGGCTGGGGTTGCATCCGGGGTCTCCATTCGCGCTATTGAACACTTATGAAAAATGACCTGGCACGCCGAACGGTTGTTCCACAAATCTTCTTGGTCGTGCACTGAAATCCGGTTGAACACCCACTGCGGCAGGCTTTCTAGATGTGTTCCAACACCACCCCACGGAGGGAGTCCCCAATGAACATCAACAGCCTGCAACCCGCCTTGCCTTCGCTGTGCCTGGCGATGTCGATGGCCGCGCTGACCGCCTGCGCCGGCAACGACTCAGCCTCCAACGTCGTCGCGCCCGGTGAGGCCAAATCACCCACCACGCGCACTCTCGACACCGGCGCCGCCCTGCTGCAATCGCGCCCGCCCATCGATGCGCTCAATGCCTACCTGGACGGCTTCCACTTCTACAACGGCCATCCCGACGTGCAAATGGAAGCCCATCACTATTGCGCGATTCTCAATGAGGAAGTGATCCAGTGTGTGATCTACGACGGCAACCGCAAGGACGCCAAGTTGATGGGCGTGGAGTACATCATCAGCGAACAGCTGTTCAACAGCCTGCCTGCGCCCGAGAAGGCGTTGTGGCACAGCCATGTGCATGAGGTGAAGTCGGGCCAGCTGGTAGCGCCTGGTATTCCTGCGGTGGCCGAGCATGCCTTGATGGAAAAACTGGTGCATACCTACGGCAAGACCTGGCACACCTGGCACACCGACCTCAACAAGCGCCTGCCGCTGGGTGTTCCGCAATTGATGATGGGCTTTACCGCCGATGGCCAAGCCGATCCGAAGATGGTCGCCGAACGGGACCAGCGGCTGGGCGTCGACAGCGCCAGGAAAAAGCAGGCGCGCGCCGACATCCCCGCTCCGGCCATAGCACCCGGCGCGGACGCCTGGCGCCAGGGCACTGTCATCCAGATCGAAGACCCCACCCAGGCAGCCCACCAGCACTGACAGCGGCAGCTGGTCATTTGGATTGAACGATTATTTGCCGGCGCTTGCCACATAGGAAAGGGGCGCATCAGCTGCCCCGCGCATGAGGAGTTCAACTATGTCTTACGACCATCAAGGCCCTGCCAGCGTCATTACCGCTTCCCGCCATCTGGGCACCGAAGACGATGAATGCCTGAACGAAAACGCCAACATAAAAATGACCAGCAGCGGCAAGCCCACCATCGTTCGCCTGGATTTCGATACCCCGCTGACCTGGCCCGGCAACCCCAACTTCGTCACCGTCAACGTGCCCGACGGCACGTCTGTCAGCGGTGTGATCGTGGCCTTGGAACGCCCGGCTGACGGGCCAGGTTGGGTCACCTTTACGGTGGACGATTGAGCCTGCGAGCAGGCCATCGCATTGTCCGACAACTTATTTGAATTATTTTTGACGTCAAATATCTGTACTTCATGAGCATAGGGAGTCCTCATGAAAAACAACGAGTTATTCACCATCAGGTATCAACTTCACGGCGAGCCCAGGTCGTTCATCGTGCGTGCAGCGCGCATGAATAACGCTGAAGCCTGGCACTGGGCCAGTTGCGATGCCGGCGTGGCGGTCATCCCCAGGTTCGGGCAAAACAACCTCAAGCGCGTCTCCAAGCCGATGGCGGAAAAATACGGCATTACGGATGTGCGCTGGTGCGGTGCGGCAGCGATTCAGTGGGCAGAGGGCATTACATCATGAACAGTCAGGTGCTGGATTACACAGCCAGGCAAACGTCGGACGACGAAGTCGCACAGAACACCCAGATGTTCTACGAAGCGGACCGATTGGATGCCCAGGCCTATAAGATCATCGAACACTACAGCGGCGATACCGCGACCTGGGCGCGCTTCACCGAGGCGAAGAAGCTGGCGGACGCGCAACGGACCGCCGCTTATCAAGAGTGGATGCGCATTCACCGCGCCAGGAAAAAGTAACATGAGGCATGCCCCTGAATATCAGGGGCATGCGTCTGTTCAGAGGATCGGTTTACCCCCCGTCACGCCGTAGCGCTCGCCAGAGATATAACTGCCTTCATCCGACGCCAGCAGCACATAGATAGGCGCCACTTCCACCGGCTGGCCAGGACGCCCCAGCGGCGTGTTGCCACCGAAGTTTTCCACCATGTCGTCGGTCATCGTCGACACGATCAATGGCGTCCAGATCGGCCCCGGCGCCACGCTGTTCACGCGAATCCCGCGCTCACCCAGCATCTGCGCCAGGCCGGCGGTGAAGTTGGCGATTGCGCCCTTGGTGGCCGCATAAGGCAACAGCGACGGGTTGGGCATGTCGGAATTGACCGACGTGGTGTTGATGATCGAACTGCCCTCGGCCATATGCGGCAGCGCCGCCTTGCAGATCCTGAACATCGCGGTGATGTTGATGTTGAAGGTCTTGACCCAGTCCTCGTCGGGAATGTCTTCCAGGGATTTATAGGTCATCTGGAACGCCGCGTTGTTGACCAGCACGTCGATACGCCCGAACTCCTTCACGGTGTCGTTGACGATTGCGCTGCACTGCGCCGCGTCGCCCAGATCGCCCGGCAACAGCAGGCACTGGCGCCCCGCCGCCTCGACCCAGCGCTGGGTCTCCTTGGCGTCCTCATGCTCGTCCAGATACGACACGGCAACGTCCGCGCCTTCGCGGGCAAAGGCGATCGCCACCGCACGCCCGATGCCGCTGTCGGCGCCGGTAATCAAGGCAATCTTGTTGGCGAGCCGGCCCGAGCCTTTGTAGGTCTGCTCACCGCAATCGGGCATCGGCTCCATCTTGCGCTGGTCGCCGGGTACAGGCTGCTGCTGTGGCTTGAAGGGTGGTTTTGGGTAGTTACTCATCGGATTCCCTCCTGTGTGTGGTTAGTGTTGCGAGGGTCGGCCGCGCCCGATAGTTCAGAGCAATTTTCAGAAAACCGGATGACCGTACCCGCACGGCTGCGCCGCTCGTCCGATGGAATAAACCTTTGCAAAGTACGCCTCTCAACCGAAGGGTGAACGCCCGTTGGGGTATCGAGTGGTGTCGAAGCGTTCTGTTACAGGTCGCTTTTCAGCTATATTCCGCTATTCGTTTATCCCTCATCCCGTTTCGAATTCTTGCCCTGCGCAGTTAACCAAGGTTGGTGTTTATGAAGTCTGCCCCCCCGCGGTCACCCAATGTCCCGCAACGCAAGGATCTGATCCCCAGCACCCTGAATTTTCCAGTGGTGGGTATCGGCGCGTCGGCGGGCGGGTTGCAGGCGGTGAAGGCATTTTTCGAACACATGCCCCAAGACTGCGGCATGGCTTTTGTGGTGATCCTGCACCTGTCCCCCGACCATCAAAGCGTCGCGGACAGGATCATCCAGGAGTCGACCCGGCTGCCGGTGCTGCAGGTCACCGAGACGACGCCCATCGAGAAGAACCGGGTGTACGTGATTTCGCCGGCGCAGCACTTGGCAATGAATGATGGCTACCTGGCCGTCTTGCCGTCGGCGCGCGAAGGCGGCTCGCATATTGCCATCGACCTGTTCTTTCGCGACCTGGCAGATGCCCATAAAGAGCACGCGTTTTGCCTGGTATTGTCCGGCACCGGTTCGGACGGCGCGGTGGGGCTTTCGCGCATCAAGGAACAGGGCGGCGTCACCCTGGTGCAAACCCCGGAAGACGCGGAATTCGACGGCATGCCACTGGCGGCCATCGAAACCCAGATGGTCGACCTGGTGTTGCCCGTGGTGGAGATGCCGCAAAAATTGCTGGAGCTATGGCGCAACGCCCGCTCCATCACCCTGCCTACCGCCAATGACCCCGAGATCAAAACCACGCCGCCTGCAACTGAACGTGACGCGGCGGTCGCCGAACAGTTGCTGCTGGATATCCTGATACAACTGCGGCTCACCACCGGCCACGACTTCAAGCACTACAAGCGCGCTACCGTACTGCGCCGCATCGAACGCCGCCTGCAGGTCACCGCCCAACCGGATCTGGCCAGCTACTACGAATATCTCCAGGCGCACCCGGAAGAAACCAAGGCATTGCTCGGCGACATGCTGATCGGCGTGACCAACTTTTTCCGTGACCGCGAGGCCTTCGAAGCGCTCGAGCGCGATGTGGTGCCCAACCTGGTGAAGTCACTGGAAGACAGCGTGCCCAAACGCGAAGAGGTGCGCATCTGGTCGGCCGGCTGCTCCACCGGCGAAGAGGCCTATAGCCTGGGCATGCTGGTCGCCGAGCAACTGGCGGTAGATGGCAGCGATGCAAAAATGCAGGTGTTCGCCACCGATATCGACGAGCGCGCGATCAACCATGGGCGTAACGGCGTTTACCCGGAAGCGATCATTACCGACGTGCCGCCCTCACGCCTGCGCCAGCACTTTGCCAAGGAAAAAAACCAGCACTATCGGGTGCGCAAGGAAATTCGTGAAAAAGTCCTGTTCGCCAAGCACAGCCTGCTGAGCGACCCGCCCTTCTCGCAGATCGACCTGATCGTCTGTCGCAACCTGTTGATCTACCTGGACCGCGAGGTGCAGCGCGACATCCTGCAGATGTTCCACTTTGCGCTGCGCCCCGGCGGCTACCTGTTCCTGGGCTCCTCGGAGTCGGCCGACGGCTGCCTGGACCTGTTCGTGCCGGTGGACAAGCGCAACCGCATTTTCCGCGTGCGGGCCGGTTCAGCGGCCATGCGCCGCGCGCCCAGCATGCCGCGCGGTGGCTACCTGCGGCCCAGCGCCACCACCGCTGCCGCCCAGGTCAAGGTACCGAACAAGGTCTCGTTCGCCGACATTCACCTGCGCGCGCTGGAGAAGGCCGCGCCGCCCAGTGTCATCGTGGATATACACGCCGACATCCTGCACATGAGTGAAGGCGCGGCGCGCTTCCTGCGCCATGTGGCCGGGGAGATGACGCGCAACCTGCTGGCCCTGGTGCACCCGGACCTGCGCCTGGACATTCGTACCACGCTGTTCCAGGCCCAGCAGTCGGGCCTTGCGGTGACGTCGCGCAAAGTGCGCATCGAGCGCGATCACGTGCCCTACGTGGTCGATGTCACCGCCCTGCCCTACCAGGACGATCTCACCGAGAGCGATTATGTCCTGGTGATTTTCCAGGAAACTGAAGTCGACCCCCGGCACGCCGAAGAAACCGCCATCAGCCAAGCCGAAAACCAGATGATGAGCAACCTGGAGCGCGAACTGCAGCGGACCAAGTTGCACCTGCAGGACACCATCGAGCAGGCCGAGGTCTCCAGCGAAGAACTCAAGGCGTCCAACGAAGAAATGCAGGCGGTCAACGAAGAGTTGCGCTCGGCCACCGAAGAGTTGGAAACAAGCAAGGAAGAGTTGCAGTCGATCAACGAAGAACTGCTGACGGTCAATTTCGAACTCAAGACCAAGGTTGAAGAGACCGACAAGGTCAATGACTACCTGACCAACCTGATCGCCTCCACCGATATCGCCACGGTCTTCGTCGACCGCAACATGCGCATCCGCTGGTTCACGCCACGGGCCACGGATATTTTCAGCATGCTGCCGGTGGACACCGGGCGCTCGTTGATGGACATCACCCACCGGCTCAACTACCCGGAAATGACCGAAGACGCCACCACAGTGTTCGAATCGTTGAGCATGATCGAACGCGAAATCAGCAGCAAGGACGACCGCTGGTACATCGCACGCCTGCTGCCGTACCGCTCCAGCGAAGACCATATCGATGGCACGGTGCTGACCTTTATCGATATCACCAAGCGGCGCCAGGCCGAAGAAGAACTGCGCCTGGGTGAAGAGCGCATGCGCCTGGTCGCGGACAGCACCCATGATTTTGCCATCATCATTCTGGATGACCATGGCGCCATCACCGACTGGAACACCGGTGCCGAGTTGATCTTCGGCTATACCAAGGACGAGGTGCTCGGCGCCTATTACGACTTGATCTTCTCCCCTGAAGACCGCACCGCCGGCATCCCCGAAAGCGAGCTGCGCGCCGCCCGCGAACACGGGCGCGGCGAAGACGAACGCTGGCACGTACGCAAGGACGGCAGCCGGTTTTATTGCAGCGGCGAAGTCACCCTGCTGACCAGTAACAACCTGCAGGGCTACGTCAAGATCGCCCGTGACCTCACCGGCCATAAGCGCACCCAGGATGAACAGAGTCAACGCTTGATGGAGACCCAGACCAACAGCCACCTCAAGGATGAGTTCTTCGCGGTGATGTCCCACGAACTCAAGCACCCGTTGAACCTGATTCAACTGAATGCCGAATTGCTGCGGCGCCTGCCGGCGACCAAGGCCACCGGCCAGGCAACCAAGGCCGTGAACACCATCTGCGAAGCGGTATCGAGCCAGGCGCGCATCATCGACGACCTGCTGGACGTGGCCAGGGTGCGCACCGGCAAGCTCAAGCTGAAGAAGCAACCGATCGACCTGATCCGCACGCTTGAGGATATCCATGCAGTGGTGCTCGCCGACGGCCATCGGTGCCAGGTGGCCCTGCAAAAACCGACGGCGCCGGCAGCCTTGTTCGTCGACGCCGACCCTACGCGCCTCGAACAGGTGATCTGGAACCTGGTCAACAACGCGCTGAAATTCACCCCCAGCGACGGCCGCGTACAGTTGGAGGTCAGCCGTACCGAGGGGTACGCGCGGCTGGACGTGATCGACAGCGGCGCCGGGCTCGCCGAAGACAGCCTGGAGAAGATTTTCGACCTGTTCGGCCAGGCGGAAAACCAACACCAGACCCATCAGCGCGAAGGCCTGGGTATCGGCCTGTCTCTGGTGCGGCAACTGGTGGAAGCTCACGGTGGCACGGTCAGCGTTCACTCCGAGGGGCTTGGCTTTGGCAGCACCTTCTCGATAGCGCTGCCACTTTCCAAGCAACAGGACCGCCTGCCCCGCGCCAATGCTGCGGACGCTTCGGACGAGCGCTTGAGCGGAGTCAAAGTGCTGCTGGTGGACGACTCGGCCGATGTGCTGGAAGTGCTGAATATGCTGCTGGAGATGGAAGGCGCCGAGGTGAGTGCGTTCGATGACCCGCTCGCTGCACTGCAAGTGGCCGGCGACACGCCTTTCGACCTGATTGTCTCGGACATTGGCATGCCGAACATGAACGGCCATGAGCTGATGCAGCACTTGCGCCAGATCAGCCACCTCCAGCAGGTGCCCGCCATCGCGTTGACGGGTTACGGTGCCAGCAGTGACCAGAAGAAGGCCACCGACTCGGGCTTCAGCACCCATGTGAGCAAACCCGTCACCCATGATGCGTTGATCAGCTTAATCCAGAGCCTGTGCCGCGCACGGCGCTAGGCGCGGTTATTGGTAAGGAATCACCGAGATCTTGCCGTTGCGCTCGAGGATCGCGAAGCGGATGTGCTTGATCTCCAGGATGCCCTGGGCCGACCGGGCCGCCTCAAGGATATCGTCTTCATCCAGGCGGGCACGCTTGAGGCGTTCGTGCAGGACTCGGCCCTCTTCGACCACCACTGTCGGCCCGCCATCGAGCACCCGTGAAAACCACAGCGAACGTTGCTTGAGCAATGACAGGCCGATGTCGATAGCGATCAGCGTGACGATGACCAGCACCGCATTGGTCAGCGAGAAATCATCCCCCAGCAGGGCCTGCTGAGTGGCCTCGCCGATCACCATCAGCAGCACCAGGTCGAAGGTGTTGAGTTCGGCGAGGGAGCGCCGGCCGGCGACCTTGAACAGGATCATCAATACCAGGTAAATCGCGGCTGCCCGCAAGACGGAGTCCATGCTTGCTCCCTAGGGATAAATGAACTGGGATACGTCCACGGTTGCGCCGTTGGCCAGCGAAACCCGAGTGTCGAAATTGCCGACGCCATCACTGCGCAAGCTCAGATACAGCGTGGCCCGCCCCTGATCGTCGCTCAGCGTCCACAGCTTTACGCCCTCTCCCGCCGCACTGGCCTTGAGGGGCTGGGGTTGGAGCATCTCCACGTTGAAGCCCTGCAACAGCTCGCCGTTGATTTCGACTTCCAACGGCTTGCGTGCGGCGCCCTGCAGATGAATCACCAACGCATCGGAGGAACCATTGCGCAGGAAGCGCTGGTATTCGACGCGTAACTGGCCGTCGGCGCTGCGCACCTCGGTGGTGCTCAACGGCCCCTTGGAAAACAGCCCCGCCAGCGTCAGTACAATAAGCACGACCAGCCCGTACCAGCCCAGACGCTCGAAGCGCCAGACTTTGCGTTGCAAAGGCATGTCTTCGCGTACCGGATAGTTGCGGCTGTGCAGGTCATCAGGCTCTAACTCGCGCATAGCCAGCCCTCTCTCAGCCCTTGCTGTGCTCCGGCGAGGACGGACCCTTGGTCACGCCGCGCGGACCGTATACCGCCCATATCACCGCGCCCAGCAACGGCAGCAAGACGACCACGGCGGTCCACCCTGCCTTGCTCCCCGAAGAGTTTTCGCTACGCCACACGCTGTTGAGGACCCACAGGTCGAGCAACAACAGGATGATCATCAAGCCAATCCAGAAATACGTCAGTTCCATGGTGCACCTCCCGGTTATGCAGCATTAGGTTGGCGGGGCGGCGGCAGGGTTCAGAATTTTTGCGCTGACAGGCGCCGAATCTAAATAAACGATAGTTCCGACGGAACTGAATCGTTGAATTGATCAATATTTCAGAAGCAACCAAATTGATACCGTCTCCTTGCAGGCGGGTCACAGCCTTATCTGAACCTGTTGAAAAAAGGAGGTGGCGTAATGAACAACTCGCAGCGGGCCTGGGAACTGGCCATGGTTTTGGTCGCCAATGGCAAGATCCCGTTCGACCCTGCCAACCCGAGCGGCTCGGTCAAGATCCTGTCGCGGCATCTGGAAGCGCTGGAAACCGCATTGCATGAGGAGGCAATAGCGAATACACCGGTGGAGCACCTGCGCAAACTCGGCGGTCGTCGGCCCGCCTTGGTAGGTGCCGATTGAAGTCATCCATGTGGGAGGGGGCTTGCCCCCGATGGCGGAGTGTCATTCAGCTCAAGGTCATCTGATACACCGCTATCGGGAGCAAGCCCCTCTCACATTTGGAACGCGATCAGGCAGTTAATTCGCGTCCGGCTCCTCAGCACAGCGCAAATCCATTACGCCCTGCAGACTTCGCGTTATAAAGCGCCTGGTCCGCCGCTTCGATCAAGCCGAGCGCAGGCTCCAGCTCAGCACCTGCACCCGCCGCCACCCCGATACTCACACTCACACGCCCGAATGGGCTGCCCGGATGAGCGATATCGGCGTGCAGTAGTCGATCCAGGATCAATTGCGCCACCACTGCAGCGCCTTCGCCGTCGGTCGCGGGCATGATGATCGCTATTTCTTCGCCGCCGTAACGCGCCACCAGGTCCGAAGGGCGCCGCACGCATGTCTCCAACAGTGCGCTGATCCTCTGCAGGCAGGCATCGCCCGCGACATGACCGAGGGCGTCGTTGTAACGTTTGAAATAGTCGACGTCGATCATCAGCAAGGCCAGCGTCGTGCCGTCGCGTTGCGCCCGGCGCGCTTCCAGGGCCAGGGTCTCATCAAAACAGCGTCGGTTGGCCAGGCCGGTCAGCGCGTCCTTCATCGCCAGTAATTCAAGCTGCCGATTAGAGTCGAGCAACTGCTGCTGGGCGATACGCAGCGCCTCTTCGGCCTCGGTTCGCCGGCGGATATCAAGGATCAGAAACCAACCGATCAAACCGGTCAGCCCCAGCAGCCCCGTCACCACCACCGCCGACAACGCGGCTTCAATGCGCCAGGCCGCAAGCGCTTCGTGCTTGCCCAGGGCGACGGTGGTAATCAGCGGCAGGCTCTCGCTTTTGCGGAAGGCATACAGCCGCTCTACCCCATCCAGGCTGGAGGTGTATGCAGCGGTGCCGACGGAGCGGTCGACCAGATACTGGGAATAGATCGGCGAGGTGGAAAAGTTGCGGCCCATGTCCTGCTCGCGGAAGGGATAGCGCACCAGCAAGGTGCCATCGGTATACGACAAACCGATCGCGCCGTCCTGGCCGACGTCGAGTGTGCCGAACACGCGCAGAAAGTTCTCCACGCCCAGGGTCACGGCCACCACCCCGGCAAAGTTGCCGGCCGCGTCATCGAAGCGGCGGCTGATGGTAACCACCCATTCCTGGGTGGTGTGGCTCTGAATCGGCGGGCCGATGAAGGGCTCACGGCTCGGATCGTCGCGGTGATGGATGAAATAGGCGCGTGCGCTGCTGTTGGCGCCCGCCGGAATCACGCGGTTGGACGACATCAGCCAGCCACCCTGCCGGTCATAGACGGTGATGCCGCTGAGTTGCGGCATCACCGGCTGCTGGCGACGTATCAACGCGCTGATGCGCTCGATCTGCGCCGGGCCACTGCCTTCGGTTTCCAGACGCTCGACCAGGCCCAGCAACAGCAGCGCGCTTTGGCGCACGATACCTTCGGTGTAGGTCGTGAGCGCCTGGGTGAGGTTCAAGCCATGCACGTTCACTTCCGCCAGCGCGCGCTCACGGGAAGACAGGACTTTCCAGATCGTCAACGAAGTCAGGGAACAGCTGATCACCAACAGCAAAAGCATCACGAGGCGGGTATCACGCTTCACGTCAGCACCTTAAAGGAAGTCCGGTTCCATTCCAGCCATCAATCGAACGTCGGTACTCACAGGGGCCACCGGTTCCGGGGCACAAGCATACAAGCAGTCTGGCGGGGCTGCAGCAATAGCGTGTGAAAAGGCCAGCTTTGGCCGCAGACGGCGCCAAGCAAGGAGTAACGCCGACAAAGATCAGCCACGCTTATTCCGCCTTCAGAAACACACACTTGAAACTAAGCCGAATGGTCAGCAACGCCATTATTTCAATATCAACCTCCCTCTGAAAAGTTATACGAAGCGGCTTGCCAAGCGACGATTTGTATAAGTTTCTGGCTACTCACTACCGTTCATCGGCGTTTCTAAAAAAATTCAAAACCACTGCCCGCCTGCTCTTATCGGAGTAGATGTCCGTTGCATAAATGGGCAACTAGCGAAACGACAATTTAACTTGGAGTATTGTTATGACCACGAGTAATAAAAATCCTGGCAACTTCGCTAACGACCGCGAAAAAGCTTCGGAAGCCGGAAAAAAAGGCGGCCAGTCGTCAGGGGGCAACTTTGCCAACGACCGCGAGAAAGCCTCGGAAGCCGGTCGTAAAGGCGGCCAGAATAGCCATGGTGGTGGACGCAAGTCATAACGAAGGGCATCAATCATGCGAGCGTCAATTGATTATCAGCGTGGCGAGCTCCATCGCCAGCCGGTGATGGAAGTGCGAACTGAGGCAAAGACCGTTGCGCGTTCAAGCACGACTCCCTGTTACGAACGCCGGCAAGTTTCCGAACTAGCCGAAGCAACTGTCGGCGCGACGCAAACACCACCGTTGTGCGAGAGAAACTTATAGCCAGCGCACTCGCAGACTGAGTGCAAGTTCCCTGCAAGATCGAAATGAACGTTGTATAACCGACATAACGACGAGGTAACTGAACATGAGTACTCAAGACAAAAAAGGCCAAATGAGTGTCAACGAAGCCGGTAAAAAAGGTGGCGAAGCCACGTCTGCTTCTCATGATAAAGAGTTCTATCAAGAGATCGGCAGCAAGGGCGGCCAAAACAGTGGCGGGAATTTCAAGAACGATCCTGAACGCGCCGCTGAAGCCGGTAGCAAAGGCGGTCAGAACAGCGGCGGCAACTTCAAGAATGATCCCGAGCGCGCCGCTGAAGCCGGTAGCAAAGGCGGCCAGAACAGTGGCGGGAATTTCGCCAACGACCGGGAGAAAGCCTCGGAAGCCGGACGTAAAGGCGGCGAAAACAGCCATGGTGGCGGCCGCAATAGTTAATGTGCTTGACGCAGGGGAGCAGTGCTCCCCTGCTTTCATTGATGAGGGACACCATGCCTTTACACATTATTAATTTTACCGGCCCTGTCACCGCCTCGACCTGCAGCCAACTGATCGAAAAAGCCTCGTTGGCCGTGCAGCAAGATGCTTCGGGCCTGGTATTGAACATCGCGACCATGGGCGGCGAATGCAGCTATGGTTTTACGATGTACAACTTCCTGATGTCGCTGCCGATCCCGGTGCATACCCATAACCTGGGCACGGTGGAATCGATGGGCAATATCATTTTTCTCGCCGGTGAACGCCGCACCGCCTGCACCCACAGCAAATTTCTGTTCCACCCGTTTCATTGGCACGTACAAGGCGCGGTCGATCATTCGCGCATGTCCGAATACGCGATGAGCCTCGATTACGACTTGCAACTGTATGCACGCATCGTGGCCGAACGCACCGCCGCTGCCAGCGAACCGTTGGAAACGGAAAAGTACCTGATCGCCGCACCGCGCATTCTCGACCCTCACCAGGCGCTGGCCGCCGGCTTGATCCACGGCATCGAACTGCCGGTCATCAAGGCGGAGTTCGTGAGCAGCTTCATCCACTCCTAGCCTTTCGCCCGGACACGATGCGCTGTCGACTCAGGATACTGGCATTAAAATATCAACTAATCGCTTGTTTGAAATTTTCCCGTTTAGCGGTTGAAAACATCCGCCCGATGATGAATGGTGGCACTCCATTCAGGGAGGAATCGATGTGCCCCATCTACAAGCGAACCGCCGTTGTGTTCAATGCAAGACAACCTATGAACCGACCACGGACGAACCTGAGTACCTGGTGGCGACAGCCTCTGAAATGCTCTGCCCGACGTGCAGGCAACTGTACGCGGCCGAACTTATGAAAGATGCACTTCAACGCAGTGTGCAAAAGTTATATGCCCTGCAAACTCGCCGAGAAAACCAGTAAGTTCTGAACAAAGGGCGACTGGATGCCCCATTAAACTCGCCTTTATTCAGGCGGAGGTGGGACGTAGGGCTGTGCAATAAACGGAACACTGCCGGACGGACGCCACCTTACATGTTCAATGCCGTAACGCTCGGCGAGTGGCTTGCTCATTCGTTTGATCTTTTCATTGCGCGACCTTGGAATAATGCCGATCCCTGCATCGCAACATGCCCAATGCCATGCCTCCGTATTGTTCATGACCTCCGCTCTTATAATGAAAGACTTCGGCTCATGGTGGTAGTCGTACTCAATGATATATAAAGAATTTTTCATAGCCGCTCCTTCTGATCTTTTTGTTGTTTGATCAGAACGAAGGTTCAGAATTTTTCTTGGCTAACTGACCAGCCTGCACAGTTTTCTTGTTTGTATCGGCCAACGACCATTCGTCGGCAGTTACGAAAAAAATAAAACCGCGTCGGCTTTTTTGGATTCTCAATAGTGAGTCTGTTCACTCCAGGCTCTTGGTAAAAACTCCTGTCTTGCCCGTACTTAGTGCGGGCTTTTTTTCAGGGCAGTTTATATGACTAAGCAGTGTAGTCGGACGGGCCAAGGCTATCGGCCAGTTGCGTGCGATCATCCTTATATACGCAAGGGCTACTATCTGGGCCTAGAACCGGATGTATATGCGTGCATGCGCTGTGGCGAACAGCGTGAGCCTGAGCGCTGGGACGACTTCGCGCGTCGCCGCATGCCGCCTCGCGGACTTCTGAACCCTCCCTAGGCGCTGACACCTTTCATCCCCCTACGCAAAATGTTGTGGAACCTCAAACGGCGGCGGATTTTCTACCGCACACACACCCGTTGGAGGACTGCAACATGACTGAGCATCCACTGATAGCGAACCATACCTCTGAAGACACCCACCGACGCGGCACGCTGACCAAGGCCGAACGCACACTTTCGCTGACGGCCGGCGCAGCCCTGCTGCTGAACGGCTGGCGCACCGGCGGATTGGCCGGCGCATTGCAGACTGCAGCAGGCGCCTACGCCTTGGTTCGCGGTACGGCCGGCCATTGCACGCTGAAGCAGGCACTGACGCCAACCCCCTTCGAACAGCAGTTCAGTCGCGAGCATCACTGGCCGATCAGCGAGGCGATCACGCGCAGTATCACAATAGGTCGCCCGCTCGAAGAAGTGTCTGCTTTCCTCGCCCGGCCCGAGCAGATTGGCCCGCTGCTGCGCTGGGTCGACAGCATCGAACAATTGTTGCCGGACACCACGCGCTGGACGCTCCGCGCTCCCGTCGGCAAACGCGTGCAGTGCACGCTGATCCAAACCCAAACCCAAACCCAGGAGCCGGCCGTGTTGCATTGGAAAACCCCAGGCGATGCGCGCTGGGCGCACGACATTACCGTCTCACTGACCTCCGCTCCCGCCGGCCGTGGCACGCAAGTCAAAGCGGTGGTGGTCTGCAAGCCGGCCATGGGCAAGTTGGGCTATGGCCTCGCTCGTGCAATCAGCCTGTTCAGTGACAAGGCCTTGCTCAATGCATTGCAGGCGGTGAAACAGCAACTGGAAACCGGCGAGGTCAGCAACAACCGCCTCAGACCGGAACAGGACGACGACTTTTTTTACGTACACGCCGCCGACGACCAGCTAACCACCGATCACCCGGCAGTCAAAACCGGCGTCGCCATTGAAGGGGGAAATCACTGATGCGCGCACTCACTTGGCAAGCACCGAATACACTGCAAGTCGACAACGTTCCCGACCCGACGATCCTCAACCCGCGTGACGCGATCATTCGCGTCACGCTGTCTTCCGTATGCGGTTCCGACCTCCATTTGCTTGGCGGCTACGTACCGGCGATGAAGCCTGGAGATATCATCGGCCACGAATTCATGGGGGAAGTCGTCGAGGTGGGCAAAGGCATCACGGACCTGCGCCAGGGTGACAAAGTGATCACCATTTCGATCATTGGCTGCGGCAATTGCGAACCGTGCCAACGCAGCGATTTCTCCTGTTGCGATAACTCCAACCCCAACCCTTCTGCGACGGACCTCCTGTACGGCCAGCCGTGCTGTGGCATCCTCGGCTACAGCCATGCCTTCGGTGGCTACCCCGGCAGCCACGCCACCTACGTGCGGGTGCCGTTCGCCGACGTCAACCTGTTCAAGGTGCCCGACGGGGTCAGCGACGAGCAGGCGCTGTTCGTGTCGGACGCAGCGCCGACCGGTTACTTCGCGGCGGACAATGCCGGCATTCAGCCCGGCGACACCGTGGCGGTGTGGGGCTGCGGCGGCGTAGGCCAGATGGCTATTTGCAGCGCCTATCTGTTGGGCGCAGAACGGGTCATCGCGATCGACCGTTACCCCGACCGGCTGCGCCTGGCACAAGAGCGCGGCAAGGCGATTCCGCTCAATTACGAGCACACCAATGTGCACGACGCTTTGCTGGAACTGACCGGTGGCCGCGGGCCGGACCGCTGCATCGACTGCGTGGGCATGGAGGCGCACGGTACCGAGATCGACTATGCCTATGACAAGGCCAAGCAATTGCTCAGGCTGCACACCGAACGCGGCAGTGTGCTCAGGCAGGCCATACGCGCGTGTCGCAAAGGCGGTACGGTGTCGGTAGTCGGGGTGTATGGGGGGCTGCTCGATAAGTTTCCCATGGGGGCGATCGTCAACAAGGCCCTGACGTTGAAAGCCGGGCAGCAGCCGGGGCAGCGTTATGCGACGACCTTGTTTGAGCATATTCAGAAAGGCGAGTTGGATCCTGCTTATCTGTTGACCCATCCGATGAGTCTGGAAGATGGCGCGCAGGGATACGCGATGTTCAAGGAGAAGTCGGATGCATGTATGCGGGTAGTGTTCAGGCCCTGATGGGCGGTGGGGTTGACTGAGTCCATATCCGTTACCGCGGCAACGGATATGGACTCGTTCTGATCCAGCATCATTGGAACGCGGCGCGTCAGTTAGAGAGGCTTTGGCTCCTGAACAGCAGGCGCCACCAACCGATTGCACCCATACAACACCACCCCCAGCACCATCAACGCCCCACCCCGCAGCCAAGTATCCAGACTCTGCTGACTAAGCAGGATCAGACACGACACAATCGCCAACACCGGCACCCAACTCGGCACACGAAAATGCCGCTCTTCGACCCGGTCACGGCGCAGCACCAACACCGCCAGGTTGGTACTGAGAAACACAAACAGCAGCAACAACACCACCGTCTCAGCCAACGCCGCCAGCGTGCCGGTCAAGGTCAGCGCAATCGCCACCGCAGTGCTGGCGATGATCGCCACCCAAGGTGTACGGCGCTTGGACAGTACCCGCGACAACGGCTCCGGCAGCAGGCCCATGCGCGCCATGCCGTAGGTCAGGCGACTGGCCATGACCATCGTCAGTAAAGCGCCATTAGCCACCGCAACCAAGGCAATGAAGGCAAACAGCTGGGGTGGAATGTTCAAGCCCGAGGCCCGCACAACTTCGAGCAACGGCGCCGAAGTGGCCGTCAACTTATCCATCGGCAACACCACCGATGCAGCGACACCGACCGCCATATACACGATACCGGCCGTGATCAACGCGGCGAACAAGGCACGTGGGTAAATCTTGCGCACCCCACGGATTTCTTCCGCCAAGTTAGCCGACGTCTCAAAGCCGACAAACGAATAGAACGCCAATAACGCAGCCCCCAGCACCGCCAGCATGGGATTGACGCCAGGCTTGAATTCAAACGCCCGCCCCAGGTTGGCTTCACCGGCCTGGAAGCACCACGCCGCAGCGACAACCACCAACAACAGCCCGGACAGTTCCACGCACGTCATGACCATATTGGCCCCAAGCGACTCCTTGATCCCACGGGCATTCAACAGCGCAATCACCACCAGGAAGACCAGCGCCGCCACATGGGGGGAGACGTCGATAAACGCCGCCAGGTAGTCCCCGGCAAACGCCAGCGACAACCCGGCCGCGCTGGTCACGGCCGCTGCGAGCATGCAAAAGCCCACCAGGAACGAGACCAGCGGTGACTTGAACGCCTTCTCGGCGAACACCGAAGCGGCGCCGGCGTGCGGGTACTTGGTCACCAGCTCGGCGTAGGAGCCGGCCGTGAGCATGGCGAAGAACAGCGCCACCAGCAACGGCACCCAGATCGCCCCGCCCACCTGGCCGGCGATGGTGCCGGCCAGCGCATACACGCCTGCGCCGAGCACATCGCCCAGGATGAACAGGAACAACATCGGGCCGGTGACGGCGCGGCGCAAGGACGGCTTGGAAGGTTCGGCGTGGCTGAGGGTGGATTCGGTCATGGGCAGCTCTGGCGGCGGTTTGCGATCAGCGATCAGCCGGCGTGGGCCGGATGAGGCAGGGCTATCTACAATGGAAAATGCCCGCGTCACCAAAGTTCCTTTATTCGTGCGAATCCAGCGCAGGCGCCTCGTCAGTCGTCGTCGTGACCGTGTGCGTCGGCGCAAGGCAATCGACCGGATTCGCCGCCGGCAATCCTTTCGGCCTGGTCGATACCACGCTTGAGCGCGTCCTGCACTGTCCACTCCGCGCCCGGTAGCTGCTTGGTGCGCTCAGCGACACATTGGCCCGTAGCGGTGTAAACGCACAGCAGCACTTCGATATCGGCATCCTCCCGCTCGCGGGCCCTGACTTCGATATGGCAGCCGTTTTCCACTTCCTGGGTAAAGCACTCTTCGTCCAGTGCTGTTGCGGCCCAGGCGTTATAGGTATTGCCGCGAATGAACATAGCTGTTCTCCAAGACCATTAGGAGTTGGTCTTTCAACTAAGACCTGAACTCTTTAGCAGGGATTCCGTGTTTTTTCCAAGGCGAACTTTATAGAAGCCTCATTAGCGTTTCGCTTGTTAAACCGTTCGTCAGGCGACGTAACATTTTGTTAAACCAACCCCTGAGGGGCCCATTCAAATTGTTCGACAGCGCAATCACGGATGTTTTCACGACAGGAGCAAGGCATGAAACGAACGATGAGTTATTGCCTGGCCTATTTCGCCAGCACTTTCTTATTAACCGGCTGCAACCTCGTGGTGTTCAATCCCAAGGGGCAGGTTGCAACCGATGAACGTGACCTGATTATCCTCGCCACGGGCCTGATGTTATTGGTGGTGGTGCCGGTGATCGTGCTGATGTTTGTATTCGCCTACCGCTACCGTGCCACCAATAAAAAGGCGCGTTACTCGCCACGCTGGGCCAGCTCCCACAAGATCGAAGCGGTGGTGTGGGGCGTGCCGCTGCTGATCATCATCGCCTTGGGCTGGGTGACCTGGAAAACCACCCACGCCCTCGACCCCTATCGCCCGCTCGACTCGGACACGCCGCCGATCAATGTGCAAGTGGTGGCCACTGACTGGAAGTGGCTGTTCATCTACCCCGACCTGGGTATCGCCAGCGTCAACGAACTGGCCCTGCCGGTGCACACGCCGGTGAGTTTCACCATCACGTCCGATGCGGCCATGACCTCCTTCTTCATCCCGGCGTTGGGCGGGCAGATCTACGCCATGGCCGGCATGCAGACCAAGCTGCACCTGATCGCCAACGAGACCGGCGAATTCAAGGGCATCGCCGCCAACTACAACGGCCCCGGTTTTTCCGACATGCATTTCTCCACCCTGTCGCTGAGCCCCGCCGACTTCCAAAGCTGGGTGAGCAAGGTCAAGGGCGCGGCAACGCCGCTGGACCAGACGAGCTATGCGCAATTGGCCAAGCCCACCATCAAGCACCCGGTGACCTACTACTCGGCGGTTCAGGAGCGGCTGTTCCTGGACATCGTCGATAAATACGAAGGCATGAACAAGGCCAATAAACCCAAGCGCGCACCCGTGAGCGGCGTTGAAACGCGCGCCGATCAACACCCGAGTCTGCTGGCTGAGGAGCGGTAACAATGTTCGGAAAACTGTCGTGGGACGCGATTCCAACCACTGAACCCATCGTGATGTACACCTTGGCCATTATCGGCCTGATCGGTGTGGCGATGGTGGGGACCATTACCTGGAAGCGCAAATGGGGCTATTTGTGGCGCGAGTGGTTCACCTCGGTGGACCATAAGAAGATCGGCTGCATGTACATCATCGTTGCACTGGTGATGCTGCTGCGCGGTTTTTCCGACGCGATCATGATGCGCACCCAGCAAGCCATGGCCGCCAGTGGCGGGCCGGGTTATCTGCCGCCGGAACACTACGACCAGATCTTCACCGCCCATGGCGTGATCATGATTTTTTTCGTGGCCATGCCCTTCGTGGTCGGCTTGATGAACGTTGTGGTGCCGTTGCAGATCGGCGCACGCGATGTGGCCTACCCGTTTCTCAACGCGCTGAGCTTCTGGCTGTTCGTGGCCGGTGCCGCGTTGGTCAACGTCTCACTGGGGATCGGTGAGTTTGCGCGAACCGGTTGGGTCGCCTACCCGCCGTTATCCGGGTTAGCGTACAGCCCCGGTGTGGGGGTGGATTACTACATCTGGTCCTTGCAGATATCCGGCATTGGCACGCTACTGACGGGGGTGAATTTCTTCGTCACGATTTTGAAGATGCGGACCCAAGGCATGACCCTGTTCAAGATGCCGGTGTTCACCTGGAATGCGCTCTGCACTTCGGTGTTGATCCTGGCGTCGTTTCCGATCCTGACCGCCACCCTGCTGATGCTGAGCCTGGATCGTTACCTGGGCATGCATTTCTTTACCAACGAAGCCGGCGGCAACCCGATGATGTACGTCAACCTGATCTGGGCCTGGGGGCATCCGGAGGTGTACATCCTGATCCTGCCAGCGTTCGGGGTGTTTTCGGAGGTTGCCGCCACGTTCAGCAGTAAACGGCTGTTCGGCTATGTGTCGCTGGTATGGGCAACGATCGCGATTACCGTGTTGTCGTTCATCGTGTGGCTGCACCATTTCTTCACCATGGGCGCGGGGGCCAACGTCAACGCGTTCTTCGGCATCATGACGATGATCATCGCCGTGCCGACCGGGGTGAAGATCTTCACCTGGCTGTTCACCATGTACCGTGGCCGAGTGCGCTTTGAAACCCCGATGCTGTGGACCATGGGCTTTATCGTGACCTTCAGCATCGGCGGGATGACCGGGGTACTGCTGGCAGTTCCCGGCGCCGACTTCCTGCTGCACAACAGCCTGTTCCTGATCGCGCACTTTCACAACGTGATCATAGGCGGCGCGGTGTTCGGCTACATGGCGGGCCTGACCTACTGGTTCCCCAAGGCCTTCGGCTTCCGCTTGAACGACAAGCTGGGACGCATCGCGTTCTGGTGCTGGTTGATCGGCTTCTACTTCGCCTTTATGCCGTCGTACGTGCTGGGCTTCATGGGCATGACCCGGCGCCTCAACCACTTCGACAACCCGGAATGGCGGCCCTGGTTGCTGCTGGAGTTGGTCGGGGTGGCGATCATCCTCTGCGGCGTGGCCGCTCAGGCACTGCAACTGTTCGTCAGCATCCGCAACCGCCACAGCCCCCAGTATCGCGACCTCACCGGCGATCCGTGGGACGGGCGCACGCTGGAGTGGGCCACCTCCTCTCCGCCGCCGCTGTACAACTTCGCCGAGCAACCCAAGGTTGACGACCTGGACGCCTATTGGGGCATGAAGGAGCGCGGCGTGAGCACCCTGAGCCACACCGACTATCGCAGCATCCATATGCCACGCAACACCGCGTCGGGCCTGGTTATCAGTGTGTTCGCGCTGATCTGCAGCTTCGCCCTGGTGTGGCATATCTGGTGGTTGGCGGCGTTCGGTCTGGTGGCGTCGGTGGTTGCGTTCGTGGTGCGCAGTTACGACGAAGACACTGACTACTTCGTGCCCGCAGAAGAGGTGGCGCGCATCGAAACGGCCCGTCTCAAAGACCTGGCAGAGGCTTGACTCTTATGTCCAATATCGTGATCGAAAAAGACATCGCCCACACCCACGAACAAGGGCATGAAGACGCCGGTTCCCTGAGCCTGTTCGGGTTCTGGATCTACTTGATGACCGACTGCATCCTGTTCGCGACCTTGTTCGCTGGCTATGCGGTGTTGCGCGACAGCGTGGCGGGCGGCCCTTCAAGTGCGGACATTTTCGAGCCGCCCTATGTGCTGGGTGAAACCATGCTGCTGCTCTTGAGCAGCATCACCTACGGCTACGCGATGCTGGCGATGAACCGTGGCCAGCAGTCCCAGGTTCTGCGCTGGCTGGGGCTCACCTTCGTGCTGGGCGCCGGGTTTATCGCTATGGAAATCAACGAATTCCATCAGTTGATTGCAGAGGGCCATGGGCCGGACCGCAGTGGCTTCCTGACCGCGTTCTTCACCCTCGTCGGCACCCACGGCGCGCACGTCCTGACGGGGTTGGTGTGGATGGCGGTGCTGATGGTGCAGGTGCACCAGCGTGGCCTGACCAGCACCAACGCCACCCGGCTCAGTTGCATGAGCCTGTTCTGGCATTTCCTGGACGTGGTGTGGATCTGCGTCTTTACCGTGGTCTATCTGTTGGGGGTGGTGTGACATGTACAAACAAAGTTCGGTTCACAGCAGCGCAGGTAGCAGCCATGGCAGCAGCCGCTCCTACCTGGTCGGCTTTCTGGTGTCGGTGCTGCTCACCCTGATCCCGTTCGCCATGGTGATGTTCCCGACACTGCCACGCACCACCACCGCCTGGCTGGTGGTGGCGCTGGGCACGATACAAATCGTGGTCCACTTGAAGTTCTTCCTGCATCTGGATACCGCCGAGGAGCAACGCTGGAACCTGATTGCGCTGATTTTCTCGGCGGTCATCATCCTTCTGCTGGTAGGACTTTCGCTATGGATCATGAACAGTATTCATCACAACATGCTGGCTCACTGAAACACTGGCTGGGGCTGTTCAATGTCGGGGTTCAACTGACCAAGCCGGGGATTATTTTCGGCAATCTCGCGTCGGTGCTGGGGGGCTACTTCCTCGCGGGCAGCGGCCATCTGGCGAATCCCGCCCACTTGCTGGCCACCCTGATTGGCACCGCACTGGTGATCGGCTGCGGCTGTGTCATCAACAATTGTGCCGACCGGGATATCGACCGACGCATGGTGCGTACCTGCCACCGCGCGCTGGCACTGCGCGCCATCAGCGTGCCCGCCGCCGTCAGCTACGCCATCGCCCTGGGTGTCACCGGCTTCGGTTTGCTGTGGGCTGGCAGCAATATGCTGGCCTGCACTCTGGCACTGGTTGGGCTGGTCGTTTATGCAGGCGTTTATACCTACTGGCTGAAGCGGCGCTCCCACTGGGCAACCCTGATTGGCAGCCTTTCCGGGGCAATGCCGCCGGTGATCGGGTATTGCGCGGTAAGCGGTCGGTTCGACGCCACGGCGATGCTGCTGGTGCTGGTGTTCTGCTGTTGGCAGATGCCTCACTCCCATGCCATCACCGTGATGCGTCGCGAGGACTTTCGCGCCGCGCGCTTGCCCCTGCTGAGCCTGCCCGAGGCCCACCGACAGATACACGCGTACATGCTGGCATTCCTCGCCAGCACCATGGCGCTGGGCGTGGTTGCGCAGATGAACGCCTTGTACTTCGCGCTGATGCTCGGGTTCTGCGGTTACTGGATGGCGCTCGCTGCCAGCGCCACGCGCCTGACGGACCCGCCTGGCTGGGCGCGCAGGGTATTTGGATGCTCGATTCTGCTGGTGCTGGTACTCAACCTGTCGCTGGCAGTACTCCGCTAACCGTGTCCGCTGTCCCCGTAGATCCGGCATCCAGCACCGCGCGGATTTTTCGGGGCAGGTCCGTGGGTTGATAGGGCTTTTGAATCAGCTCGAATTCATGCACCTGTATTTCCGCGCGCTCCAATGCGTCTTTTGCATAGCCGGTCGTGAGCAGGATCCTGACGTGCGGATACAAGCGCGAAACCTCACGGGCGAGTACCGCCCCATTCATCGCGCCCGGCATGATCAAGTCACTGAACACCAGGTCATACGGGACGCTCTGGAGCATGCTCAATGCTTCGGCGGCGGTGTGCGCGATGCCGGTCCGGTAACCGTAGTCAGACAAGATCACTTGCGCCAACTCGGCCACCTCGGGCCGGTCCTCTACAATCAGGATGTTCTCGTGGCCCTGCAGTGAGGCGGTGGCGGATGTTTGCTCGACCCAGGGCTGACTATCATCGGCCGGAAAGTACAGACGTATGGTGGTACCGACACCGGGATAGGAATGGATCCGCGCCGTGCCGCCCGATTGCTTGACGAAGCCATACACCATCGACAGTCCAAGGCCCGAGCCCTTGCCTTCTTCCTTGGTGGTGAAGAACGGCTGCATGACTTTATCCTGAATACCCTCGGTGATGCCGCTGCCATTATCTGACACCGAGATGCTGACGTAGCGGCCCTCGGCCAGGCCATCACGTTCAGCACCGACCTCGCCCGGCACCTGGATGTTGAGGGTTTTAACCGTCACTGCTGGCTCGCTGCACCCTTGCAATGCATCCTGGGCATTCGACAGCAAGTGCCGCACCGCCAGCTCTGCCTGGGCAGGGTCAATGCAGCAGTTCCACAGATCGTCGGCGAGTTCTATGTGCAGCTCGACGTCATGCAGTACGCTCCTGAAGTCGGGCCGACTCAACACGCTGTTCAGATTGATCACACGGCTGTCGAGCCGCTGCTTGCGCGAAAACGCCAGCAATTGCTGGGTCAGGGTTTGCGCTTTTTCAGCGGCCGCCCGGGCACGGCTGGCACTGTTGACGATGCGCTGCGGGTCGCTGCCGGGGCGCTTGGCGCTCTGCTGGATCAGCTCCAGGTACCCGACCATCACCTGCAGCAGGTTATTGAAGTCATGAGCGATGCCACCCGTCAGTTGCCCCAGCGCTTCAAGGTCCTGGACGCGGCGCACGCGCAGTTCCGCGTCGTGCCGCCGGCTCACGTCCAGCTGGGAGGCAAAAAAGTACACCAGTTGGCCGCGCTCGTTGAACAACGGCGAGATGAATATCTCATTCCAGAAGGTCGAGCCGTCCTTGCGGTAATTAAGCACCTCGACACAGGCCTCATGGTGGCCCTCAAGCGCACGCTGCACCTGCCGCAGAGCACTCTTGTCGGTTTCTGGCCCTTGCAGCAACCGGCAATTGCGTCCGATGACCTCGTCATGCTCAAACCCGGTCAGCGCAAGAAACGCCGGGTTGGCGAAGATGATCGGGTTGTCGGGCTGCGCGGGGTCGGTCACGATCATTGCACTGTGGCTGGCTTGCATGGCGGCGAAGAACAGATCTTTACGGTCGGAAGACAGCACCGCCAACGCCTCAGCGCCGACTGTGGGCTTTTTCTTTGTGTCCACGGTTCACCTCCAGATAAGTGGTGCGTGATCCATTGACCGTGAAAATGCAGCGGAGTGCGAGGCTGCGCCCAATCACGCGCGGCGCCGACGGGGCGCCGCGCGCAATCTCAGCGTTTGGCCTCTGTGTCGGGCGCTGCAGAGCGCTCCAGAAATGCCTGGGTGAGCTCGGGCAGATGCTCGAGCAGCCACTCGGCCATTGCAATTTCCTGGGGCAGGATCTTTTCGCAGGCCGCTTGTGTCTCGGCGTCTCCGGCTACTTTCGCGGCCGCTATGAGCGCCGTGTAGCTGGCAATCTCCATATTTTCGAACACATAGCCGGCCATCGCGCCCTTGATCACCTCGTCACTCATCAGTGAGCCACCAACCGCCTGCCCGAACGCCATCAATTTGCCGCCCATGTCTTTCAAGGTCGACGCGCTGCCGCCCAGGCGCGCCAGGCATTCATCAATGAGCGCCTGCTGGCCGAGAGTTTCCTGAATATGCTCGTCGATCCGGGCTTTGAGCTTCGGGTAATGTTCCAGTCGCTCCGATTGTGCCTTGAGCATTTTCTCGGCCTGTTGCTCCATGGCATGGGCATCGCGTAGCCAGTCGAGCAGGTTTTCCTGTGGGGTTGCCATCTTGTTACTCCTCTTCAAGCCAATAAAAAAGCCGCACGCCTCTGGGCGTGCGGCTGGCGCGCATCAAAGATCAGGCTTGGGCTGAAGGCCCGAGCCCAGGTCAGCGCCGGTGATGGGGTCGCTGGTAGGGTCGGAGGCCGTGCGGATTTTCATCGCGCTCAGCACTGCTTCGTCGTCAGCGTCCAACTGCACGCTGGCCGTGCCATCCCCGCCATCGACCGCAGGTTGCGGGCTCTCCACGAACTCCCATTCATCGCCCTGGTTCCAAGGACCACGCAGGTCTTCCGCGCCCTGGGACATGTTGTAGTACACCTGAGTGAACTCCGGCTTGCCTGGCAACTTGCCTTGGGGGAAATTCGGTTGAATTGAATGCAGAGCCTTTTCAAAGGACATCTGATGCGCAATTTCACGGGTCATCAGGAACCCGAGGGCATCTTTCACGCCTGGATCGTCGGTGACGTTCATCAGCCGTTCATAAACGATTTTGGCGCGTGCTTCGGCGGCGATATTGGAGCGCATATCCGCCGTGGGCTCACCGATGGTGTCGATGTAAGCCGCTGTCCAGGGCACCCCGGCCGAGTTGATCAGCGGCGCCCCCGCACCGTACAACAGGCTGGTGATGTGGGAATCATTGCCGGCGCCGTTGAGTGAGCGATACAACTCGCCCTCCTCCTCCACGCCTTCGGCCATTCGGCCCTTGGCGCCCTTGTTGAGCATCACAATGATCGAGCCGACGATCTCCAGGTGGCTGAGTTCTTCGGTGGCGATGTCCATCAACAGGTCTTTGCGCCCTGGATCGTCCTCAGCCAAGGCCTGGGTGAAATAACGGGATGCGGCCGCCAACTCACCTTGAGCGCCACCAAACTGTTCGAGCAAAAGGTTCGCCAGGCCTGGGTTAGGCTCGGCCACACGTACGGTGTATTGAAGTCGCTTGTTATGTAGAAACATCAACAAATCTCCTCAGGCATACTGAAAGTGGCGGCATCTCGTGGATGCGCGCCTACCTTTCATGGGAAGCGAGCGGCGCGTGAAAAATTTCAAAATTAATTTGCGCATCACGACGAGCGGTTAACCGTTGTACAACAAGCGAAACGGCGGCGCTGCTGCTCAGCTGGCATCATCCGCTTCTGGAACGGTGTCGATCCCGGGCGTGCCGTTAGGCGGCGTCACGGTGGCCTCGATAGCGGTCGCATGGCTGTCGGGGTGGTCCCAGTCAGTGGTTGCGTTTGGGTCTTCGTCACGTCCGGCGGTGCCGATCACGCAACCATCGTCATTCGGCTTATCGAGCGGTTCAACTGGTCGGCGCTGTGAGTTGGATGGGTCATGGTTCATGGCAAAAAATCTCCAGTTCACAAAGAGGGGGAACTTCGTTTGAGCCGGCCCATGGAGTTCAAGTGCAACGAAAAAGACGAATGGCGTGAGCGCTGTTATTGCCGGCATGCAGCAACGGGCAAAACTTATACGAAGCGGCGTTAAGACGGCGAACTTGTACAACTTTTCCGGCTTATCTGCCGTTCGTCGCCTGTTATAAAAATCAGTAAAACATTTCTGCTGGCGTCACTATCGGAATAGATGCCCGCTGCCATAACGGGCAACTAACGAAACGCTAACTTAGCGACTGGAGAACTGTCATGACCACAGGCAATAAAAACCCAGGCAACTTTGCCAACGATCGCGAAAAAGCATCCGAAGCAGGGAAAAAAGGCGGCCAATCGTCGGGCGGCAACTTCGCCAATGACCGTGACAAAGCGTCCGAGGCGGGCCGTAAAGGCGGGCAGAACAGCCATGGCGGCGGCCGGAAGTCGGGCTCTTGAGTGAGAGTGGAAGGGGCAGCCTCGCTGCCCCTTCAATTCACGCAATTGCCGTTCATTGCGCTGATCGTTTGAACTTCCTTGTTGGCGCGCACACAACGAGCCCTATGTCAGGCCAGGCATCGTTAGTTTGTCTGCGCACACTATTTTAATTAACAACTGTCACTGACTACTTGTTGCGCTGGCGTGTTGCTGCGACTCAGGAAAGTGCGAATAAAACATAGGCAGGCTTTTTATTTACCCCCCGTCACATCAAGGAACGTACCCGTAACGAACGATGCCTCTGCGCTGGCCAACCAAAGAATGGCCTGTGCCACTTCCTCCGGCTGACCGCCACGGCCCATGGGAATCGAATCCTTGACGCGATCGACCCGTCCCGGCTCGCCGCCGCTGGCGTGCATGTCGGTATAGATATGCCCTGGGCGAACACCGTTAACGCGTATGCCCTCCCGCGCGACCTCCTTGGCCAAGCCGATGGTAAACGTCTCCAGCGCGCCCTTTGACGCCGCATAGTCCACGTATTCGCCGGGGCTGCCGAGGCGCGCCGATGCCGAAGAAACATTGATCACCACGCCGCCCGGACCGTTGTGCCGGTAAGCCATGCGCTTCACCGCCTGCTGGGCACAGAGGATCGGCCCTATGGCATTGACCGCAAAGATGCGCTGCATGCGTTCGAAGCCCAGGTCTTCCAGGCGTGACTGAGTCGCCAGTACCCCGGCGTTATTGACCAGCACATCGATTCGCCCGAACGTACGGTCGATGGCGCTGAACAACTCGGCGACCTGTGCCGGGTCGGCACTGTCGGCCTGCATGGCCAAGGCTCGGCGCCCGAATGCTTCGACCTGCGCCACCACTGCGAGGGCCGCAGGCTGGTTGGCCACGTAGCTGATCGCGACATCGTAGCCTCTTGCGGCAGCCAGCCGGGCGGTGGCTGCGCCCACTCCGCGACTGCCACCGGTTATCAGAATAAGCGGTGCCTGTGAGACGTTAACCATTGAAATACCTCCTGAGCCGTCAGCCCTGTCAACCGATAATGAGGATGCCGCTGGCGATCACTGCGCACGCCAGGACCCGCCGTGCCGTGAGCGTCTCGCCGAGGAACAGGTAGCCGATCAACGCCGCGAACAACACACTGGTTTCGCGCAATGCCGACACCGCGCCCAACGGCGCTTCGTTCATGGCATAGATGACAATCCCATAGGCGAGCAACGAGACCAGCCCGCCGACCACAGCGGTCAGTGTGCCGGGCCGCACGCGGAACAAGCTGCGGGCGTCGCGCAGGCCGATGTACACCACTGGCATCAGCACGCCCCACAACGCGCACATCCACACCGTGTAGCCGAGCGGCGCGCCGGAGAGCCTGGCGCCAATGCCGTCAACCACGCTATAGGCGGCGATGAAGCAGCCAGTGCCCAGCGCATAGGGCAAGCTGGGCACCGACAGCCTGCGGCCTCGGAACGCCAGGGAAATAATCCCGCCTGACACCAGCGCAATACCGAACAACTCGCCGGGGGTGATGCTTTCGCCGGCGAAAACGGCAGCTCCAAGCGTGATCAGCACCGGCGACGAGCCACGGGATATCGGGTAGATCTGCCCGAGGTCACCGACTCGGTAACTGCGCACCAGAAACAGGTTGTAGCCCACATGCAGCAATGCCGACAGCAGCGCATAGCCCCAGCTTTCAATGGCGGGCGGCACCAGAAACGCAGCGGCGACGACGCAGGTGATCGCGATGGCGATGCACATCACCGTCATAGACCAGAGTCGATCAGCACCGCCACGCAGCAGTGCATTCCAACTGGCATGCAGCAGCGCGGCGAAAAGTACCAGGCAGATCAAATGAATAGGCATGCGCCATCCTAGCAATCCAACGCCCTGCCTTCAGCGAAGTCTCTTCATCGCAGCATGAGCAAATCCTCAGACCCGGCTCATTGCACTTTCAGCGCCTCACTGCTCAACCAACGGCGAAAGTTGACGATATGCGGCTGCGCTTCGATGCCCTTGGGGCACACGAAATAGTAGGCCAGTGGCGATGGGAACGGCACATCGAACAGCCGCACCAGGCGGCCATCGCTGATTTCGTTCTCCACATGCCGACTGCGCACCAACGCCACGCCGTGGCCGAGCAAGGCGGCCTCGACCGTCATGTTGGTGTCGCCAAACCTGACACTTTCCTTGAGCGGCGAAAAGGCCAGCCCGACACTGTCAAACCAGACCTCCCATTTCGGCGCCAGCTCGGCGCCGTCGCGGATCAGCAGCGGAAACTGCAACAGTTCTTCCGGGTTGCGCGGTGTACCCATACGCCGCAGCAATTCGGGGCTGGCCACCGGAAACACCTGCTCGCCAAACAAGAACTCTGTATGCAGCCCCGGGTAATTGCCCTTGCCCAGCCGGATCGCAACATCGGCCTGGTTGCCGGAAAAGTGGATGATGTCGTCCGTGGTGTGTAGCGACACCAACAGCTCGGGGTGCTGGCGAGCGAGGTTCGGCAAGCGTGGCAGCAGCCATTTCAACGCGAAGGAGTAGGTGGTGCTGACGCTCAGGCGCACCCTGCCTTTTTGCTCGCGCAGATCGCCGAGGGTCGCCTCCAGGCTCATGAAGAACTCCCGCACGATAGGCGCCAGCGTGGCCCCTGCCGCCGTGAGGCGTAATGCCTTGCCGCGTTCGAACAACTGCAGCCCCCACAACGCCTCCAGATGCCTGAGCTGATGGCTGACCGCGCTCTGGGTGACATGCAGTTCCTGCGCGGCCGCCGTAAAGGTCGGGTGCCGGGTGGCAACTTCAAACGCGCGCAGTGTGGCGGTCGGCGGCAGGTCTCTCATGGGCGGGTGTCCGGCGAGTGGTTGGAAAACGCTGAGCATGAGCGTTGGCTCATGTGAGTGGCAAGTGCAGCGCTTCTCTGCGTCGTCCATTCAAACCGAGGGCCGGTGAAGCGCAGAACGCGCCTACACAGCGCCTAACTTCCGTAAAAGCCTCAAGATGAAACGTATCAGCTCACCGAAAAACCTTAATTATGCATAAATGCATTTTTGTCCTTGACCCGAAGGATAGAGTCTTCTAAAGTCAAATCACTGTATATGAATACAGTATTTATCTACCTTCATGGACGAGGTTTACCTTATGAAAAGCATCACCGCGAAATTTGGCAAAACGCCCCATCAACCCAGCCTGTGGACCCGCGCCGATGCGCTGAAAGTCCGCGCAGACGACCCCACCACCACCCAGCCACTGGTGAGTGCCGACTTCCCGGTACTGAGCGACAAGGTGTTTATCTGGGACACCATGCCGCTGCGTGATATCGACGGCAACATCACCTCCGTCGATGGTTGGTCGGTGATCTTCACCCTGACCGCAGACCGCCACCCGACCGACCCGCAATACCTCGATCAGAATGGCAACTACGACATCACCCGCGACTGGAACGATCGCCATGGTCGGGCAAAGATGTACTACTGGTTTTCCCGCACCGGCAAGGACTGGAAACTCGGCGGCCGGGTCATGGCTGAAGGGGTTTCGCCCACCGTCCGCGAATGGGCTGGCACGCCGATCCTGTTGAACGAACAGGGTGAAGTGGACCTGTACTACACCGCAGTCACGCCAGGCGCGACCATCGTCAAGGTGCGTGGCCGCGTGGTGACCACCGAGCATGGCGTCAGCCTGGTGGGCTTCGAGAAGGTCAAGCCGCTGTTCGAGGCCGACGGCAAGATGTACCAGACCGAAGCGCAGAATGCGTTCTGGGGGTTCCGCGATCCGTGGCCGTTCCGCGACCCGAAGGACGGCAAGCTGTACATGCTGTTCGAGGGCAACGTGGCTGGCGAGCGTGGCTCGCACACAGTGGGTAAGGCGGAAATCGGCGATGTGCCGCCGGGCTATGAAGACGTCGGCAACTCGCGCTTCCAGACGGCTTGTGTCGGTATCGCTGTGGCCCGTGATGAGGATGGAGACGACTGGGAAATGCTGCCGCCGCTGCTGACCGCAGTCGGCGTCAATGACCAGACCGAACGTCCGCACTTCGTGTTCCAGGACGGCAAGTACTACCTGTTCACCATCAGCCACACCTTCACCTATGCCGACGGGGTAACCGGGCCAGACGGGGTGTACGGTTTTGTCGCAGACTCGCTGTTCGGCCCTTACGTGCCCTTGAACGGTTCCGGCCTGGTGCTGGGCAACCCGTCGTCCCAGCCCTTCCAGACCTACTCCCACTGCGTGATGCCCAACGGCCTGGTGACTTCCTTTATCGACAGCGTACCTACCGGCGAAAGCGGGACAACGATGCGTATCGGCGGCACCGAGGCACCAACGGTGGGCATCAAGATCAAGGGGCAGCAAACATTCGTAGTCGCCGAATATGACTACGGTTACATCCCACCGATGCTTGACGTCACCCTCAAGTAAAGCGCTACAGGGCTTTGAGGCAACGGGTTTGAGTTCGATGAGAACCCGTTGCTGATACGCCTGCCTCATTGCGAACTGGCGACAGGAATGTAGCCGGTTCGGATGAGGTCTTATCGCAGCGACGCTGACGGCTCCAGCATTTGCGTGGTAGGAAGATACCTTGATATTTCGATCACATCCGTACGCACGGCGGACGGTTGGCCAGCAGAATTGCGTGCGTAGCTGCACAACGTAATGGGAAGCTGTGATATTTCATAAGTAGCGCTGCCGTTGGCAAATGCATAGCGGACATCATCGATGTCTTGGCACAAAGCCCCTTGGGAAGTATCGACATAGAAGTAATGTTGGGTGAAGTCTGTGTGTTGGTCGTCCCAGTTGACGTTGTAGTTCAGGCTGATCTGAGGTGCGGGCGTTGGGGCGGTCAAGAAGACGGCGTGTGTGAAAACATTGTGAAGCAGCGCCGGCGTCAGCGGTTCGCTGCGGCTTTGTATCCCGATGATGCACAACACATGGGGACCCAACGCCGGTCCGATTTCTTGATTGATGTAACCCTCTGCCGAGGCGACGGCGCTGTAATAGCCGTTGGGGAATCGGCACTCCTTGACGTCGCGCACGGACTTGAATCGATAGAAGGGATCAAGGATCGAGAACCGGATATTCCAGGTGGGTCGAACACTCAGCCCCGTCGCGCCCTGCTGCAAATGCACATAGGGATTGAGCTTCCAGGGTTCTTCAAGGACAAGTTCGACGGATTTTAGCTGGCAGTTCAGCGTGTTATTCAAGAACCGGCCATCGACAAAACAATGATGAAGGTCGTTGGCTGGATAGCTGTAGTTGAATTTGGCCGCTTCACACGCGGAGGTATTCTGACAATTGCTGAGGATGTCCTTTTTGATGACAGCCGCGACCTTACTGACAATACCGGTGATTTCGTTGGTACGCCGGTCCAGCATCGGGCTCCCGGAACTCCCGTACTGAAGATCCTGGCAACGATTTTTGGTGGCGCCAGGAAATACACCGGGATGTTCGACAAAGCTGTTGGTTGCCGTTTCCTTGCACGCACTCATACGCAAGCCTTTTTCGCGAAACCCGCTCGGGGATCCGACATTTATTACCTCTCGTTCTCCTGCCTGCTGATGAGCTGCGAGCTTGAGTGGCACGATGCCTTTTGCAACGAGCGCGGCCAGTGAGGTATCGAGTTCAAGAATCGCCAGATCAGTACCGACCATACTGCTCCAATGCGCCTTTTTAATCAGAAAACTGCGGTGTTGCACGGGCGTATCGTGGAAATAATTAAACGTGATGTTCGCCTCTATGGCTTGGTTGATCGCGGCCGTGCCGTAGCTGAAATACACGCAATGCCCACTGGTCAATACATAAGCCGGGCCGACGGCTTTGTTCTGGCGGTCACGGGTGTCCAGGAGCACCGCATTGCAGCTTTGGCCGATTGCATTTTTCATCAGGCCAATTCCGGACCACAGCCCATACTGCTGGTCGTGGTTCTGCAAGGCTGCGGACGGGCCCTGATTGGTCAGTCCTTGCGCCAGATCTCTGCCATGGGATTGTCCGGGAATAAAGGGTGCAACAAGTAATAGAAGAGGGATAAAACAACGGGTCAGCATGAAGGCCTCGGTGTATAGCGACAGGTGTGTGTGTCGACTTTACCCAGCACTTCGAACTGCTGTGCCCTATCGGGTTGCTACAGTGAGCGACCGAAAAAATACGCCGGCGACTTCATCAATGCGCCCGCCCGCATTCGACGCCACTCGCACACTCACATATGCAAGGAGATGAAATCCACAAAACAGCGCAGCTTGGGCGTGATGAAGCGGTTTGGCGGCCACAGCACGCTGAAGTGAATGGTGCGGGTGACCTCTTCAGTCAGTACGGCCTGCAATGCTCCAGCCTCCAGAGCATCCTTCACGGCAAATTCCGGCAGGCATGCAATGCCTCGCCCCTCCATGGCGGCGTTGAAGAGCATGTCGATGTTGTTGCTGATCAGCACGGCCCGCAGGTCCTGCGCGCCGTTGTGAGCTTTGTCCGGTAGCGGCCAGCGCTCGAGCTTGCCGGTGGATGGCACCCGGTACAGCAAACAGTCATGGTTGCTCAAGTCGCCGGCATCCAGGGGCGCACCCTGGTTCTGGAAATAGGTCGGGGCGCCCACCAGCAGGAAACGGAAAGCACCCAAGCGTCGCGCCACTAGACGGGAGTCATTCAACTCACCGGTCCTGACCACCGCATCAAAGCCCTCCTCCACGACATCCACCAGTCGGTCGCTGAAATCCAGTTCCAGATGAATGTCCGGGTATCGCTTGGCAAAGCTGGATAACAACGTGAACAAGAACTGCCCGGCCAAGGGCAGGCTCACGCGCAGCGTGCCACGTGGCTCGCTGCTGGTGTTCGACAGCTCAAGTTCCGCCGCCTCCAGCTCATTGAGCACGCGCCGGCAGCGGTTCAGGAACAGCATGCCCTCCGCCGTCAGGTTGATGCTGCGGGTGCTGCGATGAAACAGCCTGACGCCCAGGCGCTGTTCCAGGCGCGCGATGCTTTTGCCAATCGCCGACGATGACACGCCCAATTGCCGGCCCGCGGCTACAAAGCTGCGAGTTTCGGCAACCTGCACGAAAACCGAGATTCCGCTGAGGTTGTCCACGCACTCTCCTTGAGTTCTGCGCCTTGAATTGCGGAACGAAACGTCCGATGTGTCCGGAATTCTAGCCTCTGTTTCCCCTGCCGTCTGCGCCCTAGCATGGCGACGTCTACTACCAGCAGGGAATCGCGAACATGACCGCCAAAGAAACCATTCAATTATCCAGCGCTATCGCCACCGACCCCATGCAGGCGCGAATCGACGCGGCACTGCACAGCGCCATCGAAGACAAGCGCCTGGTGGGGGCCGTCGTGCTGGTCGCCCGTCGCGGCGAAATCACCTATCGCAACGCCGTGGGGCTGGCTGATCGAGAGGCCGGTTTACCGATGCGCACCGACGCCTTGTTCCGTCTCTCCTCAGTCACCAAACCGATTACCTCCGCCGCCGCGCTGGCCTTGGTTGCCCAAGGCCGCATTGGCCTGGACGACCCCGTCGCCCGCTGGCTACCGGAATTTCAGCCATCCCTGGTGGACGGTTCCCGCGCGTCGATCACCGTACGCCACTTGCTCAGCCATACAGCCGGCCTGGGTTACGGCTTCCTCGAAGCCAAAGGTGGCGGCGCCTATGCGCGTGCTGGTGTGTGTGACGGGCTGGAAAACGCGCCGCTGACGCTGGAAGAAAACATCCGGCGACTGGCGACCGCGCCGCTGCTGTACCGTCCTGGCGCCGACTGGGGGTATTCGATAGCCACCGATGTGTTGGGCGCACTCATTGCCAGGGTGTGTGACAGCAGCTTGGCCGACGCGATCAACCAATTGGTGTGCGAGCCGCTCGGCCTGTCCGATACCCGTTTCAACGTGGTCGACACGTCTCGCCTGACGGCCGCCTATCTCAATGCGGATCCTGCCCCACGACGCATGAACGGCGTGGAAGTGATCGAGGTTTTCGAAAACACCGCGGGCATCCGCATGGACGCGGACCGTGCCCTTGACGACAGCGCCTACCCTTCAGGCGGCTCCGGCATGATCGGCTCCGCCGAGGAATTCCTGACGCTGCTCGAAACCCTGCGCCAGGGGGGTGGCGCGCTTATGCCAGCGAACCTGGCCAAGGAAATGGGGACCGTCCAGACCGGCGATTTGGAACTGGCCAATTGGCCAGGACGCGGTTTCGGCCTGGGGTTCACCGTACTGACCGATCCGCAAGCAGCGCAGGTGCCGGAGTCAGCGGGCACCTGGCGCCTGGGAGGAGCGTTTGGTCATTCCTGGTTCGTCGACCCGGCACAGCAGCTGTCCGTGGTGGCGTTCACCAATACCGCCTTCGAAGGCATGTTCGGCCAATTCACCGTTGATCTGTGCAACGCCGTCTATGGCGTTTGAATAACGCAGAACCTGCGTTGCGATAAAGAGACATGACGAGAAGACCGGCTTGAAGGCCGGCCTTCATGCGAATGCCATTTGAGTTGTTCAGTTTTGTTTTGGCTACCTGCCCATGGAATTGACCAGGCACCTCGAACCTCGACCGTGCCGCGGATCTTTATTGAAAGGTATCGACTCATGACGCATTCAAGCCTGTATCACAACTACACCCATGTGCGCCTGGACTCCCTGACAGGATTTCGCTTTGTCGCAGCGGCGCTGGTGTTCTTCTTCCATGCCTCACTGACGAAAATCATCGGATTCAATCCATTTGCCGACCAAGACATCATCGCCGGCTTCCAGCGGTTGTTCAGCGTGGGCGGTTGGATCGGGGTGTCGTTTTTTTTCGTGCTCAGTGGTTTCGTCATTACCTGGTCGGCCCGCCAGAACGATACGCTCGGGGCCTTCTGGCGCCGGCGCCTGGTCAAGATCTACCCCAACCATCTGGTCACTTTCGCCCTGGCGATGATCCTGTTCGCCGTACCGCTGACGGCCGTCAGCGCCTGGTTGCCCAACTTGCTCCTGATTCATGCCTGGGTGCCGGACATGTCGGTGTTCCTGAGTGTCAACGGGCCGTCCTGGTCGTTGTGTTGCGAATTGGTTTTCTACCTGGCGTTCCCATTTCTTTTGCGCGCGTTGTGGAAAGTTCCTGCAGATCGGCTCTGGCCGATCGCAGGCCTGGTGGTTTGCGCGATGGCGGCGACACAGTGGCTCATCGCCGAGTTTGTCACCGGCGCGCCGCAAATCGTCGAATACCCGATCGCCTTGAATCAATGGTGGCTGGCCTACTACTTTCCACCGCTGCGGCTGTTCGAGTTCGTTATCGGGATGTTGATGGCACGGATCCTGATGGCCGGACGTTGGCCGGCCATACCGGTCGCGCCAGCCCTGGCCTTGATGGCAGCGGCGTATTTCGTCGCGGGTGAAATGCCCTTTATCTACAGCCTGACACTCACCACCGTCATCCCGATCGCCTTCCTGATCACCAGCCTGGCTGCCGCCGATGTCGCGCAACGCAGCTCCTGGTTTCGTCACCCGCGCATGGTCTGGCTGGGGGAGATTTCGTTCGGTTTCTACATGATCCATCTGTTGATCATGATGTGCGTGACCTCGCTGCTGGACGGACAACGTTTCGCTATTGCTCCGGCCTTTCTCATTCTTGCCGCCACGTTCTGTCTGTCGCTCTTGGGTGGCTGGCTGCTTTTCGCATGCGTTGAGCGGCCCGCCATGAGGCGCTGGGGCAAGGCGGCCCCCCTTGAGCGGCCATTGGGCGTCCCTCAGCTCTGATTTTCCCCATTAGAAAGGATGCTTGCCATGTCTTCGTTTATTCGCAAGTTAACCCGCGTGCCCGCTTGGGCCCTGGGCGTATTGGTGCTGACGGCCATTGCCGGGTTGGCGATCAGCACGCGCTCGCCGGTTGCCCAGGCAAAGACCGAACCCGCGCCGCTGCCGCAAGTGCAGGTGATGGCCGCGGTCAAGCGTGATGTCGTCGACTGGCACAGCTACACCGGCCGATTGGTTGCTACCGATACCGTGATCATCAAGCCTTTGGTGGCAGGCACGCTCGTCAGCGTACATTTCAAGGACGGAGCGCTGCTGCGCAAAGGCGACCTGATGTTCGAGATCGACCCTCGGCCGTATGCGGCGACGCTGCAGCAAGCCCAAGCCGCGCTGGTGGCTGCCAGGTCGATGAGTCTGTTTGCTCAGAAAGAACTGCAGCGCTATGAGCACTTGATTACCAGCAATGCCATCGCCAAAACCGACCTGGACAAGCGCGTACAGAGCGCCAACGAAGCCCAGGCCATGGTGAATGAAGCCCAGGCCAGGGTCGAGTTGGCACGGCTCGATCTGGAGCACACGCGCATCCTCGCACCGTTCGATGGCCGAGCCTCGCGCGTGGAGGTGACGCCGGGAAATATCGTCGATGTAGGGGAACGCTCCACAGCCCTGACGAACCTGGTATCGATCTCGCCAATCTATGCCGACTTCGAGGTGGATGAGCAGACCTTCCTGCGCTACCTGGGCAACCGCCCGGCCGGCGATTCGATCCCGGTGATGCTGGGATTGGCCCACGAGGAAGGCTACCCACGCAAAGGAAGCCTGAGTTCACTGGACAACCGGCTGGACACCCGGTCAGCCACCATCCGGGTCAGGGCCAGTTTCGACAACCGCAATGGGGAACTGCGCCCGGGCCTTTTTGCCAGGGTTCTCCTGCCGAGCAGTGCCAGCCGCTCCGCCACCCTGGTCGAGGACAGCGCCATCGGCACCGACCAGGACAAGAAGTACGTGCTCGTGGTCAACGCCGAGGGGCGCGTCCAGTACCGTCAGGTCAAGCCTGGGATACGCCAGGGTGCGCTACGCGTCATTGACCAAGGCATCGAACCTGAGGAACAAGTGGTGGTGAGTTCCTTGCACCTGGCGACACCGGGCACTCAAGTCGCCCCCGTACGCGCGCCGTCACAACCACAGGCGGCGCAGTGATGAATATTTCCGGATTTTTTATCGACCGTCCGATTTTTTCAGGCGTTCTCAGCGCCCTGGTATTGCTCGCCGGCCTGCTCTCGCTGACGCGGCTGCCCGTGTCGGAGTACCCCGACGTGGTGCCGCCATTGGTCGTGGTGAACGCCCAATATCCGGGCGCCAATCCCAAGGTGGTGGCTGAAAGCGTCGCCGCACCGCTGGAAGAGCGCATCAATGGCGTGGAGGGCATGCTGTATATGCAATCCCAGACCAACAGTGATGGTACGTTGGCGATCAACGTGACATTCGCCTTGGGCACCGACCCTGACAAGGCCCAGCAACTGGTGCAGAACCGCGTTTCGGAAGCATTGCCGCGCCTGCCGGCCGATGTACTGAGCTTGGGCGTCACCACCAGCAAGTCGTCGTCGACTCAGACACTGGCGATCCACCTGGTGTCACCCGGCAACGAATACGACGCCAACTACCTGCGCAATTACGGCATTCTGAATATCAAGAGCCAGCTCGAACGCATCCCCGGTGTCGGCGAGGTGCGCATCTGGGGCGGCGGCGACTATGCCATGCGTATCTGGATCAACCCCGACAGCGTGGTGCAGCGGGGGCTCACTGCCGGCGAAGTGGTCCAGGCAATCCGCGAGCAGAACATCCAGGTCGCGGCCGGCGTGATTGGTGCTTCGCCCATGCGGGCCGGCGTCCCGCTTCAGCTCTCGGTCAATGCCCAGGGACGGCTGAAAACCGAAGAGGAGTTCGGCAACATCGTCGTCAAGACAGTGCCTGATGGGGCTGTGACCTATTTGCGTGATGTGGCCCGGATCGAACTGGCGGCCTCGACCTACGCGCTTCGCTCGCTGGTGGACGGGCAGCCGGCAGTGGGCTTCGGGGTCTTCCAGATGGCAGGCGGCAACGCGCTGGACATCTCTGCCCGCGCCCGTGAAATCATGGCTGAAGCCAAATCAGATATGCCGGCAGGCGTCGATTACAAGATTGTTTTCGACCCGACTCAGTTCGTTCGCTCCAGCATCGATGCGGTGATCACGACCCTGTTCGAAGCCATTGTACTGGTGGTGCTGGTGGTCATCGTATTCCTGCAAACCTGGCGCGCGTCCGTCATACCACTGCTGGCAGTGCCGATATCCATCGTGGGCACCCTGGCATTTTTGCTGGCGTTTGGTTTTTCCATCAACGCGTTGTCACTGTTTGGCCTGGTATTGGCCATCGGCATCGTCGTGGACGACGCAATCGTGGTGGTGGAAAACGTCGAACGCAATATCTCTCAGGGATTAACGCCGCATCAGGCAACGCACAAGGCGATGACAGAGGTCAGCAAACCGATCATCGCCATTACCCTCACGCTGGTCTGCGTGTTCATTCCATTGGCGTTCATGCCCGGTCTCTCGGGCGGTTTCTACCGCCAGTTCGCGTTGACCATCGCCATTTCCACCGTGATTTCGGCATTCAATTCACTGACCTTGTCCCCCGCCCTTTGCGCTCTGCTGCTCAAGCCGCACGGCGCCCCGAAGGATATGCTGGAGCGCGGCATCGACAAGGTGCTGGGGCGTTTTTTCAGGGGGTTCAATCGCCGCTTCAAGCGGGCCGAAGACCGCTATGGCGCCGGCGTGCGTGGAGTTCTGGCGCGTAAGGGCAGGACGCTGGCGTTATTCGGCGTTCTGCTGGGTGCCTGCGTATGGCTCAGCCACACGTTGCCAACGGGGTTCGTTCCAGCCCAGGACAAAGAGTTCCTGGTGGGCTTCGCCCAATTACCCGCCGCAGCCTCTCTGGATCGCACCGAGCAGGTCATCCAGCAAATGAACGATATCGCGCTCAAACACCCTGGCGTTGCGCATACCCTTGAGTTTCCCGGCATGTCCGTCAACGGCCTGATGAACTCTTCCAGCTCGGGCATCATCTTCGTGATTCTCAAACCTTTTGCCGAACGTTCCGGCAAGGCGCTGGGGGCGAACCAGATCGCGGCGGACCTCAATCGCCAATTCAGCGCTATTGCCCAATCGTTCACGGCTGTTTTCCCGCCGCCGCCCGTCCTGGGACTGGGCACCCTTGGCGGTTTCAAATTGCAAATCGAAGACCGGGCGAGCCTGGGTTATGTCGCACTCGACAGCGCGGTCAAGGCCTTCATGAGCGAGGCCGCCAAGGCACCGGAGCTGGGGCCGCTGTTCTCCAGCTACCAGATTAACGTGCCCCAGCTGGATGTTGATCTGGACCGGGTCAAAGCCAAGCAGCTCGGTGTCTCGGTGACGGACGTGTTCGAGACCCTGCAGATTTACCTGGGTTCGTTGTATGTCAATGATTTCAATCAGTTCGGACGTGTCTACCAAGTCCGTGCGCAGGCGGATGCGGCGTTCAGGGCCAACCCGGAAGACATCACGCGCTTGAAGGTACGCAATACATACGGCGACATGGTGCCGCTGTCGACATTGCTGTCGGTCAAGCCAGGTTACGGCCCGGAAATGGTCGTGCATTACAACGCGTTCACAGCGGCAGACGTCAACGGCGCGCCCGCCCCAGGTTACTCTTCGGGCCAGGCAGAAGCGGCCATCGAGCGCATCGCCCGGCAGACCCTGCCTCAGGGCATACGCATGGAATGGACCGACCTGACCTACCAGCAGCGGCTGGCCGGTGACGCGACAGGCTGGGTACTGGCAGTCAGCACATTGCTGGTATTCCTGGTGCTGGCGGCCTTGTATGAAAGCCTTTTGTTGCCGCTGGCGGTAATCCTGATCGTGCCAATGGGTGTGCTCTCGGCGTTGGCGGGCGTCTGGCTGACCGGAGGCGACAACAATATCTTCACCCAGATCGGCCTGATGGTGCTGGTGGGCCTGGCGTCGAAGAACGCCATCCTGATCGTCGAATTTGCACGGGATCTGGAGAGCCAGGGCCATACCCCACAGAGCGCCGCCTGGGAGGCCAGCAAACTGAGGCTTCGACCGATCCTGATGACCTCGATCGCCTTCGTCATGGGGGTCGTCCCTTTGGTGATTTCCACCGGTGCCGGTGCGGAAATGCGCCAGGCAATGGGCATCGCGGTGTTCTTCGGCATGTTGGGCGTGACCGCATTCGGGCTCATCTTCACCCCGCTCTTCTATGTGCTGGTTCGCAGTGTCGGCCGCCGTGTGCGCCAGGGCCAATCGATGTTCATTGCGGACACATCTATCCGTTAATACCGGAACTCCAGCGCGTTTTTCTGCATCGGACGCGCCTCTAGACTGCAAACGTTCCTAATCCTTGCGAGAAATGCCATGACACGTGTCGTTCGGTTCTATGAGTATGGTGATCCAGAGGTCTTGCGGATCGAGGATTTACCGGTCCCCCAGCCAGGCCCTGATGAGGTCCGCATCCGCGTGAGGGCCATCGGCCTCAACCGAGCCGAGTCGATGTTCAGGCGTGGCCAGTACCTTGAACAAGCCGAGTTTCCCAGCCGGCTGGGGTATGAAGCCGCCGGTTTTGTCGAAGCCGTGGGCGAAGCCGTACGCGACTTTCAGATAGGTGACCCCGTCAGCCTCGTTCCCCCTTCGAGCATCGCGCAATGGGGAACCTATGCCGAGCAGGCGGTGGTGCCGGCGGCAATGCTGGTGCGGCATCCGGACACCCTGAGCATGGAACAGGCCGCCGGGGTCTGGATGCAATACCTCACGGCGTGGGGCGCCTTGTTGCCCGTCGCCGGGCTGGCCGTTGGAGACTTCATACTCATTACCGCTGCCTCGAGCAGCGTCGGCCTGGCGGCCATCCAGATTGCCAACCGCGTGGGAGCGATCCCCATCGCGGTGACCCGGGGCGAGGAAAAAGTGCGAAAACTGTTGGCCGCCGGTGCCGTCCATGTGATTGTCAGCGACGAGGAAGATCTGGCGGAACGTGTCGCGCACATTACGTCCGGGAATGGCGTGCGGGTTGTCTTCGACCCAGTCGGCGGCCCGGCTATCGAGCAACTGGCGGACGCCACGCGTCGTGGCGGAATCATCATTGAGTACGGCGCCCTGAGCAGCGAGCCATCGCCCTTCCCGCTGTTCACCGTGCTGGGGAAAAGCCTCACGCTGCGCGGTTACCTGCTGCACGAAATCGTCAACGATCCCGTCCTGTTTGCCCAAGGCAAGGCGTTCGTGTCCAGCGGCCTGGTCGATGGCAGCCTGTCCCCGGTGATCGCCAGGACCTTTGCCTTCGAGGAAATCGTAGAAGCCCACCGATACCTGGAAGCCGGTGAGCAATTGGGCAAAGTCATCGTGACCCTGGAGGACCGACCATGAAACTGTTCAACCCGTTGTTTTTCATTGCCTTGGGCCTGTTCGGCGTCTATACCATCGAATTCGGCGTGGTCGGTATTTTGCCGGTGATCATCGAACGCTACAGCGTCAGCGCGTCCGAGGCGGGTTACCTGGTAGGTTTGTTCGCTCTGATCATCGCGGTATTCGGTCCCTTCATGGTGCTGCTGTTCTCGCGCTACAACCGCAAGCGGATCCTGACCCTCTCGCTGTTCATTTTTGCCGGCGCCAGCGCTTTGTCGGCTTATGCGCCCACCTACGGAACACTCGCGATCCTGCGGATCATTCCCGCGTTCTTCCATCCGGTGTATTTCTCGCTGGCGTTTGTCGCTGTGGTCTCCCTCTATCCCAAAGAGCAAGCCACGCAGGCCACGGCCAAGGCGTTTGTCGGCACCAGCATGGGCATGGTACTCGGCGTCCCTATCACCACCTGGATCGCGGCACGTTTTTCCTACGAAGCGGCGTTCCTGTTCTGCACCGCCGTCAACGTCATCGCCGGCCTGGGCATCATTGCCCGGTTACCCGATACCTTCGCCGGCCAGCGGACGCCTTATGGTGAACAACTGGCCATCCTGCGCAAGCCTACACTGTGGCTTAACATACTGGCTTCGACGCTGATATTCGGTGCGATGTTTTCGGTGTACTCCTACAGCGCCGAGTACCTGTCGCGCGAAGTCGGCATGAGCGGTGAAGTGATCAGCGCCATGTTGATCCTGTTCGGTGTAGGCGGTGTGGCCGGTAATTTGCTGGCAGGTCGCCTGCTGTCAAAGAACAAGACAGTGACCACGCTGATGCACCCGATCATGCTGGGAGCGTCGTACCTGATCCTCCACTTCTTTGCCAGCCCGGCCATTTTGCCAATGGTTCTGATCGTGGTTCTGTGGGGTGCAACCCATACCAGTGGACTGATCGTGACCCAGGTTTGGCTGACCTCCGAGGCCCCGGAAGCGCCAGAGTTTGTCACCGGTCTCTATATTTCATTCATCAATTTGGGCGTAACGCTCGGGGCAACAGCGGGCGGATGGTTCCTCGCGCGCATGGGCATGGAGGGAACCATCGTCAGTGGCCTGGTTTTCTGCGCGCTGGCAGCGGTGGTGATAATGGCCAAGGTACTGATATATGGAGCAAGGCAACCGGAACTTGCGCCGGAAGTCCAAGCGATTTTGCACTAGAGTCATTCCCTGGGACCGCGGCAAGCCGCGGTCTTTTCTTGCACGTTACGGAGTTTTTATCGGTCATAACCACTCGGACGGAGTCACGATATGGATGTTAGCAGCACATCACTCTCAGCCACGCAGCTCGTCGATTTCCCTGTGGACAGCACCCAGTTTGACTGGGAGAACCTTCGGTATTTCATTACCTTCGCCAGGATACGCTCGCTTGCCGCCGCCGCACGTTCACTGAATGTCGAACACGCGACCGTATCACGGCGCATTGCCGCCCTTGAAACCGCGCTGAAAATACGCTTGGTGGACCGGCGTAGCCACCGATACGAGCTGACCGAAAATGGCGAACGGATCGCCCAGCTGGGTAACCGTATGCAGGAAACCGCCTGCGCTCTGAGTCGCGCGGTCTGCGCGATCCGCACCGATAAAGTCGCAGACATTACCCTCAGCGCGCCGCCGCACCTGACAACGCATTTCATTGCGCCCCAGCTGGGTCGATTACGGGAGCAATGCCCGGACGTTAACGTGCGCATCCTGTCCACCCCGCGCATGGCCTCCATGGCCAGGCGCGAAGCTGACATCGCGATCAGCGTCGGACGACCGACCGAGACGGACCTGGTCGTGCGCAAGATCGGCACCCTGGACTTCGGCTTCTTCGCTGCACCCTCCTATCTCCAGAACCGCACCGCCCCAGCCTATGAATTCATCGCCCACGACGATGAACAGGAGCCCTCCCCCCAACGCATCTGGCTGGAAAATGCCGCAGGCCAGCGGCCCGTGGTGCTAAGGGTCAAATCCTTCGATGTGCAGGCCGAAGCGGCCAGGGCGGGGGCGGGTATCGCGTTGCTGCCCGTCTTCATGGCCGATGCCTCAGGCGCTTTGCAAAGGGTGCCGATCGAAGAGCAGCCGTTGCATGCTGAACTGTGGCTGGTGGTCCATCGCGACATGCGAACTGCCCCCGGAATACGGGCAATGATGGACTTCGTCATTCAATGCTTTGCACAGCATCATCGTTAATGCACGGTTTGGCTCAGCCGGGAAATTTTTAACAGCCGCTGTTAAAAACAACCTGTTTACAACTTGTAGGATATTGCCCACTATCGAACCAGGTCAGGAAAACAATTATTAGCTCAACCATGACCTTGTACACTGCCATAACCGCCACACTCCTATAATAATAATCCCCCTGTCCGTACGATAAAATAACGCCACCCTTTGTGGGTAGATCGTTATACGTATTCGGTTGCGCCAGACATTGTAATCCCGGTTGCCTCTGCTTATTCGAAGTTAAAACGGCACACTTGCGTGCCTTCGAAACATGATAAAGGGACTGTATTCATGAGCCAGATAAAGATTATCGATGTCACGCTGCGAGACGGAGGGTACCGTAATGATTTCAACTTCACCGTTGATTACGCCCAGTCTGCAATTTCTCAAATGATAGAAGCCGGTATTCCGTATTGCGAAATCGGTTATCGCAACGGCTCATTCCTGCGCAAGCACGAGCATGGGCTGACCAGCGCTGTCGATGCCGAGTACCTGAGCGCGGTCCATGCCGCCGCCGCGGGTCGTATCGATTTGTGCGTCATGGTGCATCCGCACAACGTCGATGCCAGTGACTTCCAATTGCTTCAGGAACATGGCGTGTCGATGATCAGGGTGTGCCTGCGCCGCGACCGCCTTGAGGACGGGTTAGCCACCCTGAGGCTGGCCAAGGCCTACGGCTTTCAGGTAAGCGCCAATATCACCCATGTCACGACGCTGGGGCCTGGAGAAATTTCCGACATGAGTTTGCGCGCGGAAAACGCCGGGGCAGACTTGCTGGTGTTCGCAGACTCCAACGGCAATATGATTCCGGCCGATGTCGACCGGCTGATCACGCGAATCTCCAGCCGGGTCCTGATTCCCCTGGGCTTTCATGCCCACAACAACCTTTCCCTGGCGCTTTCCAACTCGATCGCCGCCATGAATGCCGGGGCCGAATACATCGATGCGTCCATTTGCGGCATGGGTAAGGGTGCCGGCAACCTGCACCTGGGTGTGTTTGTCGCGTACCTGCACCGTGCCGGTCTTCGCAATGACTACGATCTGGTGAGTGCCCTGCACTTATCCCAGGTCACCGCCGACACCGTGCCCGCCAGCAGCCTTCCGCTGTCACTGACGGATGTCATGATGGGCACTTACAACATGCCCTTTGATGTTCAGCAACGCCTGGATGAAGTGATAAAGGTGCACAGCCCCGCTTCAATTTTTCACGCCTTGCAGATATTGCACGAACAAGGTAACCGCAAACCGGAAAAGTCTATAAAGCCATTACCGACAACCCTGTCGCCCTCCCTGGCACATGGAGGTATTCGCTAATGAGCCCGCGCCAACAAGTATGTGTATTGGCCGGCGACGGCATTGGCGTCGAAGTGACCGAGGCAGTACTGCCGTTATTCGATGCCTTAAACTTACCCATCGATCTTATGTTTGGAGAGATTGGCTGGCGTTGCTGGCAAACAGAGGGAAACTGCATTCCTGATAAAACCTGGAGTTTAATAAACGACAGTCATGCAACACTCTTGGGCGCCATTACCAGCAAGCCGCTCCGTGAGGCAGAAGCAGAACTTCCATCAGCACTCAGGAGGACCGGGCGAGACTATGTTTCGCCCGTCATCCAGCTTCGCCAGAAACTCGGGCTATTTGCCAATGTGCGGCCCGTTACAGATGTAATGGGCGATAATCGCTATCGTTTTTCGGTGATTCGGGAGAACACCGAGGGCCTTTATGCAGGGCTGGATTTTGCCAGCATTCCCCATGCTTTCGAACCGATACTGGCTGAGCGCGAACGCAATGGCGCGCCGTGGACGCGTGAGAGTTGCACCGATGCCACGATGACGGTGCGCCTGCAAACACGCGCCGGGCTTTTGCGGCTGTTCCGTTTTGCTTTCGAGCATGCGCGCCAGCAAGGCTATGACCGCGTCACGCTGGCGGATAAACCCAACGTCCTGCGGCACAGCGGTGCGTTTGCGCGGGAGATCCTGGAATCGGTAGCCACGGACTTCCCCGACATCCAATGCAGCATCGATAACGTCGATGCCGTTGCGTTGTGGATGGTCCGACGGCCGGAGCGCTTCGGGGTGATCGTGGCGGAAAACATGTTCGGCGACATTCTTTCCGACCTCGGGGCCGGGGTCATGGGTGGCCTGGGCCTGGCTCCCAGCGCAAACATCGGGGCCCAGGGCGCCTACTTCGAACCGGTGCACGGCAGCGCACCCGCCTATGCAGGGCAACACCGGGCCAACCCGAGCGCGATGTTCCTGTCAGTTGCGCTGATGCTTGAACACCTCGGACACGTGCACGCCGCGCAAGCGACTCGCAACGCTGTTGCCCAGGTGGCACGCAGTGATTGCCGCACCTACGACCTGGGTGGAACGGCCAGCACCTTCGAAGTGGCGGCGGCAATTATCGAGCGAACCCTCGAGTGGGCGGCGTCGCTTGACGTGCCCACATCCCAGCCGTTCGGAAACCTGGACAAGCACGCCCTGGAAAAAGGAGCCCACGCATGAACGCGATCATGTCTGCCACTGTGCAAAACAACGATGCGCTGCTCAAAGCCTGCGAGGCACTTGACACCGCCAGCCTGTCGGATGCACTCGACAGCCTGGGGCTGGCCGGGGGGCTGGCAGGTCTTAACCAGCAGGTGCCGGGAACCCGCTGCGCAGGCTTCGCCTACACGGTGCTGTACGAGCCTGTGCCAGAACGAAGCGGCTTCAGGACCGCCGCCAACTACATCGATGAGGTGCCGCCCGACGCGGTCATTGTCTCCAGCAACCCTGGGCGTACCGACTGCACAACCTGGGGCGACATCCTGACCCACGTCGCGATAAGCCGGGGCATTCGCGGCACGCTGATCGACGGTGCCGCGCGGGATATCAATACGGTCGAGCGCCTGAAGTACCCGCTGTTCAGTCGCGCCCGCTTCATGCAGTCAGCGAAAAACCGGGTGCAGCTCAAAGCAACCCAGGTACCCGTGCAGATATCCGGGGTCACGGTCAATCCGGGCGACCTGGTGATCTGCGACAGCAGCGGTTGCCTGGCCATACCTGCCGACAAGGCCGAACAGGTCATCCAGCGCGCCCAGGCCGTCGAGCGGACCGAGAAGGACATTATCCAGAGTGTGAATGCTGGCTCCACCCTGGAACAGGCCCGCGCCCTGCACCGCTACGACCAGCCCTGGCTGTCACCCAAGGAAAAGCAAGCCGACGTTTGAGTTGCGACTTATTCCATTCATTTGAAAGAGTATTCACGACATGACTACTGCAAAGGCGTCCATTCGCAAGCCTAACCCTGTGCGCGACAGCCAGAACAAAATCAAACTCGGCGTGTTCGGTTTCAACATTGAAGGCGGCTGCACGCTGACCACCGCCCCGGAGCGCCACCGAGCGGCTGACTGGCAAAGCAACTTGGCAATCGCCACCCTGGCCGATCGCGCAGGCCTTGAGCTCTTGCTGCCCGTGGGCCGTTGGCGCGGCTGGGAAGGCGCCAGCAATCCGATGGGCGTTTCCTACGAAACCTACACCTGGGCGGCCGGCCTCGCCTCGGTCACCGAGCAGATCGCGCTGTTCGCCACGTCGCATGTGTCCACCGTCCACCCATTGTTTGCCGCCAAGCAGGCGGCGACCATCGATCACATCAGCGGCGGCCGTTTCGGGTTGAACATGATCTGCGGTTGGTTCGGCCAGGAAATGGGCATGTTCAATGGTCATCAGCGTGACCATGACAAACGCTACGACCATGCCGATGAGTGGGTAGAGATCGCTAAAACGGCATGGGAGGCCAACGGGTACTTTGACTATGAGGGCGAGTTCTTCAACGTCAAGCAAGGCTACGCCGAACCCAAACCGATCAACCGGCCGTTCCTGATGAACGCCGGTGGTTCGCCAAGGGGTCGCCAGTTCTGTGCCAAACATTGTGACGCCGCGTTCCTGATCCTCAAGCACGAAGACGACGACGACACCATCCGCGCGCAGATCAACGCCTATCGCGACCTGGCACGCCTGGAACATGGCCGCGAACTGCAAATCTGGGTGTACGCCTATGTCGTTCACGAAGACACTCTGGACCAGGCGCACCAGCAGCTCGACTACTACGTGACCCAGCATGGCGACGACGCCGCGCTGGACAACGTGACCCGTGAAATCGGCGTACAGAGTGGCATGTTCAAGGACGCCGCCGATGCCGAGCGTTTCCGCTTCCATTTCAAAGCGGGCTTTGCCGGCGTGCCATTGGTGGGCACCTCCCAGATGATCGTCGACCAGATGCAGCGCTGGTCCGACCTGGGCGTGGACGGCATCAACCTGACCTGGCTGGACTATCAAAGCGGGCTTCAGCGCTTCGTCAAGGAAGTGCTGCCCTTGATGGAGCAAGCCGGTCAACGCGCACCGCACAAACCTGGCCGGATCATGGAGGCGGTGGCATGAACGGATATTCCCAGGCCCGCAATGCTTCGGGCAATCTCACGGTCTTGCCGGTCACCACCGGCGTTGAATCCGTCGAATTGGCGGACCAGTTCAAAAACGCCATGCGCCGGTTGACGTCAAGCGTGGCGATCATTGCCAGCCGCGACGGCGATGACCCGGTGGGCATGGTCGCGACGGCGGTGGTCTCAGTCAGCACTAGCCCTCCCGCGCTGCTGATTTGTATCAACCGCTCCGCCAGCCTCCACAGCCCGCTCATGCTGTCCGGACGCTTCAGCGTCAACCTGCTGAGCACGGCCCATAGCGACCTGGTGCCGGTATTCGCCGGCCAGGTCAAAGGCGCCGAACGTTTCGCCCATGGCCACTGGGAAGACATCCAGGGCTTGCCCTGCCTGGCGGATGCGCAATCGTGCCTTATTTGCACCCTGGACAAACGCCTCGGCTACGGCACCCACGATGTGATCATCGGCCGCGTCGACGCGGTCCAGTTCGCCGAGCCTATCAATCCACTGCTTTGGGAAAACGGCAGCCCGGCGATATCCGCTCGGCTGACGCAATAACCTGCCCCCCCCAGGAGAATGACGCATGACTCAGATCGAACACTTCCAGGCACCACAATCGGGCGAAGACCAGGCCATTTTTCTGGTGAACGTCGTCCATGTGAATCCAGGCCAGCAAGATGCCGCCCTCGCCGTCCTGCGCGATACCGTCCAGTACGTGGCGCAGAATTACCCGGCCTTCCAATGGAGCCGGCTGTACAAAAGCCTCGACGGGAAAACGGTCATCAACCAGGCGCAATGGAGCAGCAAGGATGCCTTTGACTCGTTGTTTCAGGACGAGTCATTCACGTCGCGTTATTCGGGGCTCAAGGAAACCGGGACCTGGGAATTTCACCTTTATCAGGTGAGCGATTTCATCCCCCAGGCGCTGACCACGGCACTCATCGCTGAGTGAACACAGAAGCCGAAGCGGGCAGGCCCGAACCGGCCTGCCCGCACGAGAACAGGAGTATCGATATGGCTGGCCTCAATACGCGCTTTACACAAAGCTTCAATATTTCCCACCCTATCGTCCTCGCGCCCATGGGAGGGGCTTCGGGGGCAAAACTGGCCACTGCGGTATCCAGGGCCGGAGGGTTGGGACTGGTCGGCGCCAGCTATGGCGACGAGCAGTGGATGCGCACTGAACTGGCGCCCATGCAGGCATTGAAGCAGCCATGGGGCGTCGGCCTGGTGATGTTCACCGTGGCCCGAAACATGGCGCTGCTGGACCTGGCACTGGAATACGGACCCAACGTCGTCGCCTTGTCATTTGGCGATCCTGCCGCATTCGTGCCGATCATCCATCGGGCCGGCGCGAAAGCCATCGTACAGATCCATGAGCTGGACCAGGCCAGTGCGGCCCTGGATGCCGGCGCCGATGCATTGATCGTCCAAGGCGCCGAGGCCGGCGGGCACAGTTTGCGTCGCGGCCTGATGCCACTGTTGCCCGCCGTGCAGGATCGGTTCGGGGACAAGATCCCGCTGATTGCAGCCGGAGGCATCGCAGATGGGCGTGGCGTCGCAGCGGCGCTGGTGCTGGGTGCCGACGGGGTCATGTTGGGCACACGGTTCCTCGCGTCCGAGGAGGCCCTGCCCTCGGCCGCGTTCAAAAAGCGCCTGATCGAATCCAGTACGTCGGACACGGTGCGCACGCGGATTTTCGATCGGGTGCGCGGCATCGAATGGCCTGAAAACTACAGCGGCCGGGCCATTGCCAACCGCTTTTCGCAGGCTTGGCTGGGCCGCGACGAGGCACTGCAAGAAGCGCCGGAGTCGATCCGCCAGGACTACGCCAAGGCAGTCCTTGCTGATGATCTCGACCAGCGTGCGATCTGGGCCGGTGAAGTTCTGGATCTGGTAGGCGACATCAAGCCCGCACGCCAGATCGTCCATGACCTGTTGAGCGAAACCACGCGAATCTTGCGCAACAGCCAGCAACTGCTGGCTCTCGGTAAAATTGCCTGATGATCCGGAGAAGGTTTATGCAAACGTCCAATGCAATCAGCAGCCAATGGGGCAACGGCCATCAGCTGGCGGTGGTCATGTCACCCGTCATGCCCGTATGGGATGAAGGGCAGTTCTTCCAGCCCATGATCGCACCACTGGTAAAAGCGGGTTATCGGGTGGTCATATTCGACACTTTATCGCTACTGACCGACGAACACGAATCGCTTGAGGTGTTTTCGCAACGTTGGATGCATGTGTTGTCGGCGCTGGGCCAGATTGATCTGCTGGTAGGCTCGGCTTTGGGTGGCGCGGTTGTCCAGGCACTGCTCGGCAGCAGCCTTGCTGCCCATGTCAGTAACGTGCTGCTGCTGTCCTCGCCTGCCCTGGCGGATGGCATTCTCGACGGCCGCCTTGGAAAAATGGCTGACCTGGCCCTGCTCGGCGATCTGGAACAAGCCCTCCAACTACTCGATCGACTCGTGCAACCGGCGACCCGCATACGCCCCAGCGGCCCAATCGATATCGACCAGGCTAGCGCCGCACTCCAATCAAGGCGCCTGCACCTGGGTTTCCGGCTGCTCAATGGCCTCGACCTGCGGCAAGCCAGCCACAGCTTCCCTGGCGGGTTATTGACCGTCTATGGCGAACAGTCACAGCTGGTGCGCGGTATCAATGTGCATGTCAACGAAAAGGCCCGCCATTACCGGTTACCGATACCCGATGGCGGCATGCGCCCATTGCTCGATGCGCCGGCATTGGTCATGCGCACCGTGCGCGACCACTTGGGCATCAACCTGGAGATGGCCGCATGAGCCACCCGCCGCGTTTATCCGAGGTTGCCTTTATCGACGTGCATTATCACGCCGGTCCCGACGCCTACCTGCGGCGCCATGGCGTAATGGAGGCCGGTCGGCGCTACAGCGTGTTGAATGGCTGGGTGGTGTTGAAGAATCATCTGGGCTGCAGCGCTTCACAAGCCTGGGAGGCTCGACAAGAAGGGCTTCCCGTCTCCGGCTCGGTGGTCCTCAACGAAATCGCCGGCGGTATCGATTTCAGGGTGGTACAACGTTCGCTGTGCCATCACGGAGACAGCGAAGCGCGGCTGATCGTGCACCTGCCCACCGTCACGGGCCGCACCCACCAGTCCCGCCTCAAACGCAACAGTGGTCATTGGATCCTGGATAAATACCCCATCCGGCCGCTGACCGTCAGCCATGAAGGGAAATTGACTGAGCAAACCCTGGATGTGCTGCGGATGGCCCGAGACTACCCCATCGTCATTTCTACCGGTCATGCCGACGCTCAGGAGGTTCGCTTGCTGATAGACGCGGCGGTACGGCTGGATGTGCCCAGATTGATGCTCAATCAGCCGGCCAACCCCTTGACCGGGTTGGACGCCAGTGCCCTGCTGGAATTGGCTCAAGCACCCATGGTGTACACCGAACAAACTGCCCTGACCTACCTGCTCGGCTACCAGCCATGGGAAGACTTGAGCAGCGTCCTGTGCGACGTTCCCAGGGCGCTGTACAGTTCCGACCTGGGCCAGACCTCTCAACCGGATATCGAAGAATGGCAGGTAGACAGCTTGCTGTGGTTTGAAAAAATGGGCATCGGCAGTGAGCGGGCGCGGCAGATCAGCCAAGGCAACGCGCGGGAACTGCTGCAGCAGGAGCCGTAGTGCGCAAGGCCGATTGTGCGAATACGCGTCCTCACCGAACTGCTGATCGAGTACTTCGACGAATCGCCGCACCTGGCGGTGCTGCCGATTTCACATCAGGATGAAGCGCTGGCGTGTGAGACCGGCAGCGCATGAGGCAACGCACGTCGTAAGCTGCTGACGCTAGCCAACTTCTGTGCCCTGCTCCAGGGCCTGCGCGAATTGACGCATCAGGCGCACCAGGGAGGTGATGTCTTCGGCAGCCCAGTCCTGAAAAATTTCCCGGGCCAGGCGCTCACGCGCCTGGTCGATCTTGTCGGTGACTGCCTTGCCTTTCTCAGACACCACCGCCTCGCGCATCCGGCGATCTTCAGAGTTCTCATGCCGAATTACCAACTCCATGCGTTCAAGCTTGGAGACCTGGCGGCTGATGGTCGTGTAGTCCCGGCCAAGGCGACCTGCCAGATCCACGACGCCAATCGGTCCTACCCGCTCGATGACCACCAGCAGGCGAAAGAGCGCCTGATCCAGATGGACACCCGCTTCCGCGATCAGTCGCTCGTCGTTGCGAGGCCGGTTCATCACGCTCACGATCGAGATCAAGGACCGGTGCAGATCCTTCATCTGCACCGATATATGTGTATCTTGCACTTTATTTTTCGTAGTCATAAGCTGCTCCCTGTTATGTGCATCTTACACATTCTTAGGGGAAGTGAAATGCGTGACTCTGTTGACGTCCTGATTTGTGGTGCCGGTGCCGCTGGCCTGACCCTGGCAATCGACTTGGCCCGGCGCGGGGTGAGTTTTGCCCTCATCGAAAAGCGCCCCTCCCCCTTTTCGGGCTCGCGCGGCAAAGGCATACAGCCTCGTACCCAGGAGGTCTTCGAAGATCTCGGGATCCTGGACCGGGTCAGGGCCGCAGGGGGTATCTACCCGGCTATTCGCAAATACGCGCCCGATGGCAGTCACGCTGACCAGCCGGTAACGAGCGTTGCCGAGCCCACACCTGCAGAGCCGTATTGCCTTGCGTTGATGATTCCCCAGTTCAAGACCGAAGCGATCTTGCGCGAGCGCTTGATCGAACTGGGGCATGCCCCAGCGTTTGGTGTCGAGCTGACTGCAATGGTGGTCGGGTCCGAGGGGATCAACGCCGTACTCGCAACCCCTGATGGCGAGCAGACACTCAAGGCCCGGTACCTGGTGGGCGCCGATGGTGGGCGCAGCTTCGTGCGCGGTACCTTGGGGATTGGCTTTGCGGGCAAGACCCTGGGCGTGCGAGCGATCGTGGCCGATGTGGAATTGGCTGGATTGTCGCGCGACGTGTGGCACCAGTTCGAGGGTGCGGGCTCAGGCCCATTGGCTATCTGCCCGTTGGCAGGCACCGACCTGTTCCAGATCCAGGCGCCTGTTCCCCTGGAGGGCGAGATTGACCTTTGTGCGGCGGCGCTGACCGAACGTGTTGCCCTGCACACCGGGCGTACAGACATCACGGTCCGTTCAGTCGCCTGGTCCTCCACTTACAGCATGAATGCCAGGCTCGCCGAGCGTTACCGGGAGGGGCCGGTGTTGCTGGTCGGCGATGCGGCGCATGTCCATCCGCCAACCGGCGGGCAAGGGCTCAACACCAGCGTTCAGGACGCCTACAACCTGGGCTGGAAGCTGGCCGCCGTATTGGCCGGCGCACCAGAGACGCTACTCGACACCTACGAAGCTGAGCGCCGGCCAGTGGCGGCGGATGTGCTCGGCCTGTCCACGCGGCTGCTTGCAGGTTTCAAAACTGGCGACAACCGACGGCCCCGTGAAGCTCAGCAGTTGGATATCGGTTATCCGCACTCGCCGTTATCGCTCGCGTCGCAAGTTGCCAAAAGCGCGCTCGCGCCAGGCGATCGTGCACCTGATGCCATCGTGCGAGGCGCAAGCGGCAGCCCAGCGCGTTTGTTCAACCTGTTCCAAGGCACCCATTGGACCTTGCTGGTCAATGGCTCCTCGGACTTCGCGCCAAGCGCAGGCTTGCACATTCACAGCGTCGGGCCCGGGTTGGAGATCGAAGATCACCTGGGTCAGTTCGCGCGGTTCTACGCCCTCGGTGAAGGCTGCGCCGTGTTGGTCAGGCCGGATGGCTATCTGGCAGGGTTCTTTAGCAAAGATCAGGCGGCTGCGCTGGCTGGCTACCTGGTTCGCTACACACATGCGCGCCCAGGTTAGCCACCGAGGGACATTGCGTCCCACGGTGGCTCTTTGTCAGGTAAACAGATCGACGCTCAACTGGAAGGCAACCCACAGCGCAAGGCCTGTAGCGAAGAGCAACGCGATGTTTTCAAACAGGTTGTTGCGATATTGCTTGTCCAGCAGCGACTTCTGGTTGGACATGATCAGCAGGCCCAGGGAAATAACCGGCAAGCCAATGATGTTCAACGCGCTGACGCCAATGGTCAGGGTCACGAAATCCGGCATGCCTGGCAGCGACCAGATCAACGGTGTGACCAGGATGAACAGCATGAACCATTTGTGCATCGGGTCATGATGAAACTCCTTGCCGTACTTTTCGCGACGTTCAGGACGAACGTGTTGGAAGGCATCGGTAATCAGCATCGGGAACGCGGTGGTCTTGCCGGAAATGCTGGCAAACAAGGTGGCGAACACGCCGATGAAGAACACATACCAACCCACCGGGCCGAAGAACATTTCCAGGGCCTTGCCCAGATCGCCCAAGGTCTTCACCTCGATGCCGTTGGGCCGCAGGATTTCCGCGCCGACAATCCAGATGGCCAGGTTGATGACGATCCCGACGAACACTGCAAACAGCAGATCGTTGCGTTGAACACGCTTGTGCTGCGGCCCGACCCAGCCCTTTTGGCGCATGACATACGGATGCACGAAGTTGGCGATGGAGCCTGCAACCGCGCCGATAACCGATACCGCCACCAGCAGCGCGCCATGCACGCCTTCATCCGGTGGGATGCTGAAGCCGATGGTGCCCTTGACGATGCCGACCACATCAGGACCCGACATCACGGCCAAGGCAATGAAGGCCAGGGTCATGATCGCCAACAGCACTTTCATCACGCCTTCGATCATCGAATAGATATTACGCCCCACCAGCATCCACACCGCGAGTACCACCGCCAATGAACACAGCAGTGGCTGGTCGCTTTTAAACAGCATTGCCAGCGACTCACCCGCCCCTTTGATCATGTAGGCGTTCATCAAGTGCCCCATCAACAGGGCGTACACGAGCATGAACCAGGCAAAAAAGGGATTCAGTTGGGCATAGCCCTGCAGGATGGTCATGCCCTGGTTATTGCACAGCTGGAAGCGCGCGATGATGTTTACGATCAGGTATCTCAGGAGCAGCGAGACCGCCAGCACCCACATCATTGCGTAACCGTAATTGGCACCGGCCACGGACGACGTGATCAGGTCACCTGCGCCCAGCCATGACAGTACCGCGATGATTCCGGGGCCCAGCAGTTTGAGTATTCGGGAAAATCGATTTTGCGCGGGCGCCGCAGCCTGGCCTTCGACGGAACGAATGCTCGTCATAGAGGGTATCTCCATTTATTTTTTTTGTGAGAACGAGCGCAGTCGAACACGATAGATACGACGTCGTACAACAATTCTTAAACGAGAGTGTTTATAAATGTTTCAGCAGCAGAAAGCGGAGGCGTCGGGCTGTAGAAATGATATTGAACCGGGTCAAATTCACGCAAACGCTGCGCCTGAGCCACGGCATATGTTTCAATCCTGAGAAAAGCAGCTATTGCTGTCGTTCAGGCACGGTCATAGGATGACCTACCACGATCACAAAAATAAGAAATCACCTGTGAGACCCCCGCCCTCTTGGCCGCTGCCCCAAAGCACCACTGGCAGAAAGCAATCATTGGGTCATTCAACGACTTGAGCAATACCGGATTCGTCTCTCGAATCAATTCGTTCAATGTAGGTTCATTTGTAAAAGAATCAACTAAGAGAGAGGCCGAACAATACTCTTGGTCAACAGCACCGCGAGAATAACGGTAGCAATAACCGATGCGATAATAATAAATGCAATAAATATAAAGCCGCTTTGGTACGAACTTTCCGACGATTCAACTAAATTGTCACTTTGAATCTGCCTGCCCGATTAATCGATAAACATCAAGACGTACGCGGACACTAGAACCCTACCCATCTCCTTCTACTTACTACCACCAATATCTCTCTAAGTAAGTAACATAATTATCATCAATCGGACGGACGGTACAGCGGCAGGCTAAAGCTATTCTATATACAGCAGATAACCCCTATGTTGTTTATATCCGCAAGACTGTTCAAGGACCGAACTCATGACCCAGCGTCAATCCAGCCACGCCCCCCTTCCTGGTCATCCGCGCTTTCTTTGGTTCGCTTTCATTCCGGTGGTGCCCGCCGTTATATGGATCCTATTGCAGTCAACCTCTGTGGCCAGCCTGGCGGCCTGCGCGGTAGTGGTGCTGATCGGCCTCGGTGCGTGCGCCTGGAGCGCCGGTTCGCAGCGTGACGCAGTGCTGCGAGCCACCGCGTGGGCGCTGGCGGATCAGTCAGGCGCGCAGGCGGCGCATAGCGGCATGGCCTCACGGGCACAGCTTGATGAAGTGTTGCTGGGCGCCATGCCGATCTGGGCCAAGCAGGTGGAAAGCTCGCGTCAGCAGACCGAAGACGCGATTGTGAGCCTGGCCAACCGATTTACCGGGATAGCTGCGCGATTGCAGGACACGGTACAAGCCTCGCAGCAGGCTGCCGGCGAACTGGACGGCAAGGCCGCCGACGGCGCGCTGGAGGTGCTGGCGCGCAGCGACAGCGAGCTGAGCCAGGTGATCAACTCACTCAAGGCCACTCAAACCAGCCGTGACCAGACGCTCGCCCAAGTACGCAGCCTGACCGCCTATACCGGCGAACTGCGCACCATGGCCGCCGACGTGGCCGCGATTGCCGCACAAACCAACCTGCTGGCGCTCAATGCGGCCATCGAGGCGGCGCGGGCCGGTGAAGCCGGTCGCGGCTTCGCGGTGGTGGCCGATGCCGTGCGCAGCCTGTCGAGCAAATCCAGCGAAACCGGCCAGCAGATGTCGGCCAAGGTCGACATCATCAATAACGCCATCACCCAGTTGGTGCAGGCCGCCTCCAGCAGTGCCGACCAGGACAGCAACTCGGTGGCCGCCTCTGAAAACAGCATTCAATTGGTGCTCGAACGCTTCCAGAACATCACCGGGCGCCTGGCCGACTCCGCCGACCTGCTCAAGCAGGAAAGCCACGGCATTCGTGATGAGATGACTGAAGTACTGGTCAACCTGCAATTCCAGGACCGGGTCAGCCAGATCCTCAGCCATGTGCGAGACAACATGCACGCCTTGCATGAGCACCTTATGCAGACCCGCCAGTCCCCGGACCAGGCCGTGGCCGTCGACGCCCGGCAGTGGCTGGCGCGCATGGAAGCCACCTACGCCACTGATGAGCAACGGCGCACGCACCATGGCGCGGCCTCCGTGCAACAGAATTCTCAAGACATCACGTTTTTTTAAGGAGCCCCTCATGGCGAAGAATGTACTAGTGGTCGACGACTCCAGCAGCGTGCGGCAAGTGGTCGGCATTGCCTTGAAAAGCGCCGGTTACGACGTAATCGAGGCCAGCGACGGCAGGGATGCCCTGAGCAAGCTCAACGGGCAGAAAGTGCACCTGATCATCAGCGACGTGAACATGCCCAACATGGACGGCATCACCTTCGTCAAGGAGGTCAAGAAGCTGGCCAACTATAAGTTCACCCCGATAATCATGTTGACCACCGAGTCCCAGGAATCGAAAAAGGCCGAAGGCCAGGCTGCTGGCGCCAAGGCGTGGGTGGTCAAGCCGTTCCAGCCGGCGCAAATGCTGGCAGCTGTATCCAAACTGATCCTGCCCTGACACCCGGGAGGCCCCCATGCCGATAACGTGCGAAACACTCGACGACACCGCCCGCGTGGGCGTTGACGGCGAACTCACGATTTACACCGTGGCCGAACTGGCGAGCGCGTTGCTGCCGCAAACGGGCGCGACGCCTCGCCTGGAGCTGGACCTGTCACAGGTCACCGAGATGGATGGCGCCGGCTTGCAGTTGCTCGCGGTCATCCAGCGTGAAGCCGGCATTGCCGGCACCGCCTTGAGCGTGACCGGCCAGAGCCAAGCGGTCACCCAGGCGCTTGAACTGTGTCGCAACGCCGCGTTGTAGCCAGCGCTGCCCACTCTCATTGATCGACAAGGAAGGTCCAGGTGAGCATCAATCTCGATCAGGCACAGCAGACATTCATCGTCGAGGCACGCGAACTGTTGCAGGCCATGGAGCAATCCCTGCTGCAACTGGAAAGCGAGCCCGGCGATCAGGATGCCATCGGCGCGATATTCCGCGCCGCGCACACCATCAAGGGGTCGGCGGGCCTGTTCGGTCTGGCGTCGATCGTGGGGTTCACGCATATCGTCGAAGATGTGCTCGACCGCCTGCGCGACGGCAGTGTAGCGGTGGACGCCGCATTGATCGCGCTGCTGCTCAAGTGCGGCGACCACATGCTCGAACTGATCGATGTGGTCGCCAGCCGCGGTGAGGCGCCCACGCCTGCCGCGCTGGAGCGCGGTGAGGTATTGCGCGAGGCGCTGAGTGCCTATCAGCCGCTGCAGACCGCGACTGCCCGCGTCGAAACCGCGGCGGTGGACGACGCCACGGCGGACGCAGTGCTTTGGCATATTTCCCTGCGCTTCGGCGTGGATGTCTTTCGCAACGGCATGGACCCGTTGTCCTTCCTGCGCTACCTCGACACCCTGGGCACGCTGTTGCAGGTCACCACCCTGACCGACGGCATTCCGGCCGTGGACAGCTGGGACCCGGAAAGCTGCTACCTGGGGTTCGAAATCGACCTGCGCTCGACGGCCAGCCACGCCACCCTCAACGAAGTGTTCGACTTTGTGCGTGACGACTGTGAAGTCAGCATCAGCGCCGTCGACGACCCCGTCGACACCCCTGCCTGCCCCGCGACCGAGGTGGCCCCCCGCGCTGAATTTGCCCCGCCCGCGCAGCAGCGCGTGGCGGCGGCCGGCGAAAAAAACCGGGATGGCAATTACGTGCGGGTCAACGCCGACAAGCTCGACGAACTGATCAACCTGGTCGGCGAGCTGGTTATCGCCAGCGCCGGCGCGAGCCTGCTGGCCCGCTCCTGTAATAACGACCCGCTGCAAGAGGCCACCTCGACGGTATCAGGGCTGGTGGAAGAAATACTCGATGGCGCCCTGCACTTGCGCATGATCCCCATCGGCGACACGTTCAACCGCTTTCGCCGCGTGGTGCGCGATGTCAGCCAGGAATTGGGCAAGGACATCGACCTGATCATCAGCGGCGCGGAAACCGAACTGGATAAGACGGTGGTCGAGAAGATCGGCGATCCGCTGATGCACCTGCTGCGCAACGCCATGGACCATGGTATCGAAAGCGCCGAGGCGCGGCGCGCGGCCGGCAAGTTGACCAAAGGCCACCTGAGCCTCAATGCCTATCATGACTCGGGCAGCATCGTCATCGAAATCGCCGACGACGGCGCCGGGCTCAACCGCGAACGTATCCTGGCAAAGGCCCAGGAACGCGGGCTGGTGGCCAGCGGCGCGGTGCTCACCGACCAGGAGATCTACAACCTGATCTTCGAAGCCGGTTTCTCGACCGCCGAGGCGGTGACCAATCTGTCCGGGCGTGGTGTTGGCATGGACGTGGTCAAGCGCAATATCACGTTGTTGCGCGGCACCGTCGACCTGGACAGCCGTCCCGGCCAGGGCACCGTGGTGCGCATTCGCTTGCCGCTGACCCTGGCGATCATCAATGGCTTTTTGGTCGGCATCGACCAATCCACCTACGTGATTCCGCTGGACATGGTTCAGGAATGCATCGAACTGGATGATCACCAGCGCCATTCCAGCCGCGACCAGGGGTATCTGGACCTGCGTGGCGAAGTGTTGCCGCTGGTGGACCTGCGCCATCACTTCAGCCACGAAGGCCCGGCCGCCCGCCGCCAGAATGTGGTGGTGGTGCGTTACGCCGAGCACAAGGCCGGGCTGGTGGTGGATGACCTGCTCGGTGAGTTCCAGACCGTGATCAAACCCCTGGGCAAGCTGTTCGGCGCACTGCGCGGCATCAGCGGTTCGACCATCTTGGGCAGCGGCGCAGTGGCCCTGATCCTGGATATACCGGCACTGCTCAACCAAATCGTACAACTGGAAGCTCGCACGGCCCAGGCGCCTCAGTCGCCCCCGGTCGCTGCTCGCTGACGTATTTGCAATTCCATGGAGGTTCCCCGATGAAATGGTTCTACGATTTGAAAATTTCCACCAAGCTGATCAGCTCATTCCTGGTGGTCCTGGCGCTTACCGCGGCCATGGGCGGCTTCGCCATTCACCAGCTCGGTGCAGTCAATCAGGCGGCCCAGGACATCAAGGGCAACTGGATGCCCTCCATGCGCGCAGCGGCCGGCATGCGCTTTTTTGCCGCCAACTATCGCTTGAAGGAAAACCGCCACATCGGCACCGAGATCGCCGAGGAGAAGGCGCAGGCCGAACGGGAAGCCGACGACGCGCGCCAGCAGTTCGAAACCCGCATGGGCACCTACGAAAAATTGCTGTCCAATGATGAAGACCGCCAGCTCCTGGCCAGCGTGAACAGTGCCTGGTCCGCCTACCTGGCAGCCAGCAAGCAGGTGCTGGAATTTTCCCGGCAGAACCAGGAAGCCCAGGCTCGCGGTTTGCTCAGGGGAGAGTCCAAGACGCATTTCGATGAGGTGACCAGCCGCCTGCAGAAGATGGTCGAACTCAATGACGCCGGCGCCACCGTCGCCGGTGACAAGGGCGCGTCGCTGTATGAAAACGCACGCTTGTCAATCATCGCGGCGCTGGTCGTCGCCCTGTTGATCGGCATTGGCCTGGCCCTGTTCATCGCGCGGATCATTTCCCGCCCGTTGCGACAAGCCGCCACCGCCGCCGGGCAATTGGCCGAAGGCAACCTCAACGCGCACATCGAACCGGGTGCCAAGGATGAAACCGGCATGGTGCTCAACGCCATGCGCAACATGGTCGGCAAGCTGGCGCATATCATCGGTGAGGTGCGCAACGCCGCCGATAACCTGGCCAGTGCTTCCGAGCAAGTCAGCGCCACCGCGCAATCGATGAGCCAGGCCACCAGTGAACAAGCCGCCAGCGTCGAGGAAACCAGTGCGTCGGTCGAACAGATGAGCGCCAGCATCAACCAGAACACCGAAAACGCCAAGGTCACCGATGGCATGGCCAGCAAGGCCGCCAAGGAAGCCACCGAAGGCGGCGAATCGGTACAGCAGACGGTGGTGGCGATGAAGAAAATCGCCCAGCGCATCAGCATCATCGATGACATCGCCTACCAGACCAATCTGCTGGCCCTCAACGCCGCCATCGAGGCCGCCCGGGCCGGCGAGCACGGCAAGGGGTTTGCCGTGGTGGCCGCCGAGGTGCGCAAGCTGGCCGAGCGCAGCCAGGTAGCCGCTCAGGAAATCGGCGAACTGTCTTCCAGCAGCGTGGACATGGCCGAGAAAGCCGGCAAGTTGCTCGACGAAATGGTGCCCTCCATCAATAAAACTTCCGACCTGGTGCAGGAAATCAGTGCCGCGTCCGAGGAACAGGCCGCCGGTGTCGCGCAGATCAACACCGCAATGACCCAGCTCAACCAGGTGACCCAGCAAAATGCCTCGAGCAGCGAGGAACTGGCCGCCACCGCCGAAGAAATGAGCAGCCAGGCCGAGCAGCTGCAACAGGCCATGAGCTTTTTCGTGCTGGACTCCGGCCCCAAGGCCGCGGTTCAAGGCCGCAGCGTGGGCAGCGCCGGCAAGCCTGACCGCCAGCCGCCACGCGCGGAGCAGCAGGTACCGCGCAAAGCCTTCGCCTATAACGTGGCCAGCGCCCCGGACGAATCGGAATTCACCCGCTTCTGATCGCAAGACTCGATGCGGGCTCACAGGGAGAATGACATGGGCGCAGTGATGACTACCCGCCATACCGCCGTCGCGGCAGGCGAGGATGCGCAATACCTGACCTTTATGCTCGGTGGCGAGATGTTCGCCATCGGCATTCTGGGCATCAAGGAAATTATCGAATACGGCAGCCTGACCGTGGTGCCGATGATGCCCGCCTTCGTGCGCGGCGTGATCAACCTGCGCGGCGCCGTGGTGCCGGTGGTCGATCTGTCGGCGCGCTTTGGCCGGCCGAACTCGTCGATCACCCGGCGTTCGTGCGTGATCATCATTGAGGCCATCACCGAAGACGGCCAGCCGCAGGATATCGGGCTGTTGGTCGACACCGTTTCCGCCGTGCAGGAAATCCCGGCGACACAGATCGAACCGCCACCCAACTTCGGCGCACGCATCCGCGCGGATTTCATCAGCGGCATGGCCAAGGTCGATGGTAAGTTCGTGATTGTGCTTGAGGTGGACAAAGTGCTGTCCATCGACGAGATGTCCAGCCTGGCCGAGACTGGCCAGGCGCTGGCTCTCGACCTCGACGCGCGTTGAGGCTCGATCATGCCAGGCACCAGCCCACTCGATGATCGTGAATTCGGCCAGTTCCAGTCCTGGCTGTACCGCGCGGCCGGCATCAACCTGTCGCCCGCCAAGAAAGCCCTGGTGGCCGGGCGGCTGTTCAAACGCCTCAAACACTACGAACTGCAGAGCTACGGCGAGTACTTCAAGCTGATCATGAGCGACCAGCGCAAGGGTGAGCTGCAAGTTGCGCTGGACCTGCTGACCACCAACGAGACCTACTTTTTCCGCGAGCCCAAGCACTTCGACTTCCTGCGCCAGCAGGTGCTGCCCAAGGCGCCGCCGGGCAAACTGTTTCGCGTGTGGAGCGCGGCCAGCTCTTCGGGCGAAGAACCCTACAGCCTGGCGATGACGCTGGCGGAGAACCTGGGCACCACGCCGTGGGAAGTCATCGGTTCGGACATCAGCACCCAGGTGCTGGCCAAGGCACGCAACGGGCATTACTCCATGGAGCGCGCCGGCACCCTGGCCCAGCCGCTGCTGGTCAAATATTGCCTCAAGGGAACAGGGCGCCAGCACGGGACTTTCCTGATCGAAAAGGCCCTGCGCAACCGGGTCAACTTTATCCAGGTCAACCTGAACGAACCGCTGCCCGGCCTGGGCGAGTTCGATGTGATCTTCTTGCGCAACGTGATGATCTATTTCGACCAGCAGACCAAAAGCCAGGTGGTCGCCAGGCTGCTGCCGCTGCTCAAATCCGGCGGTTACTTCATCATCAGCCACTCCGAAAGCCTCAACGGCGTCAACGACACGTTGAAGCTGGTCGCGCCGTCGATTTATCGCAAGCCATGAAAAAGCCTGCCGATGTGGTCGAAGTGGTGCTGGCGCCGGGCCAAGTCAGTTTTGCGACGCGGCCGACACGCTTGCGTACCTTGCTCGGGTCCTGTGTGGCGATCACCTTCTGGCATCCGCAACGGCTGATCGGCGGCATGTGCCATTTCATGTTGCCGGCGCGCTCGCGCAAAGGTCAGCCCCTGGATGGCAAATATGCCGACGAGGCGCTCGAATTGCTGCTGCGCCACGCTCATGCCAACGGCACGCAGGCCCAGGACTATCAGGTCAAGCTGTTCGGCGGCGGCGAGATGTTCCCCGAACAGCCGCGCCCCCTCCCGGCGCAGGACGTGGCCAGCCTGAATATTCGCGCAGCGCTGGCCCTGGCCGAGCGCCATCACCTGCACCTGACCGCTCAGGACATGGGCAGTACCGGCTATCGCAATATTGTGTTCGACCTGTGGAACGGCAACGTCTGGGTCCGGCACCAACCAATGGGAACATTCAAAAAAAATGCCTACCAAAAAAATCAGCGTGCTGTTGGTCGATGATTCGGCCGTAGTACGGCAAGTGCTGCTGGCGATCTTCAACGACACGCCGGACATCCATGTGATGGGCGCCGCGTCCGACCCGATTTTCGCCATGGATAAACTGGCTCGGGAATGGCCAGACGTGATCGTGCTGGATGTCGAAATGCCGCGTATGGACGGCATCACCTTCCTGCGCAAAATCATGAGCGAGCGGCCGACACCGGTGGTGATCTGTTCCTCGCTGACCCAGAAAGGCGCCGAAACCTCCCTGCAGGCATTGTCGGCCGGAGCAGTGGAAATCATCACCAAACCCACCACCGGGCTGAAGAATTTCCTGATCGAATCGGCGGCCGAGCTGGTCGCGGCCATCCGCGCGGCGGCGAACTCCAACGTCAAGAACCTGGGCAAACGAACCGTCCAACCAACACCCGCCCTCGCGCCACCCGGCAAGCTCAGCGCAGACGCAATCCTGCCCGCCGCCAACGGCCACGCCATGGCCCAGACCACCGAACGCATCGTCGCCATCGGCACCTCCACCGGCGGAACCCAGGCCTTGGAGGCCGTGTTGACTGCTCTACCGAGGGTGTGCCCTGGCATGGTGATCGTGCAGCACATGCCCGAAAAATTCACCGCCTCCTTTGCCGAGCGCCTCAACAGCGTGTGCCAGATCGAAGTGCGCGAAGCGCGCAACAACGACCGCATCCTGCCCGGCCTCGCCCTGATCGCTCCCGGCGGCAAACACCTGATGGTGACCCGCAGCGGCGCCTATTATCACGCCCAGGTCATCGACGGCCCACTGGTCAACCGCCATCGCCCGTCGGTGGACGTGCTGTTCCGCTCGGTAGCCAAATTCGCCGGCAAGAACGCCACCGGCATCATCATGACCGGCATGGGCGACGACGGCGCACGCGGGCTAAAGGAAATGCTCGAAGCCGGCGCCGCCACGGTAGCCCAGGACGAAGCCAGTTGCGTGGTGTTCGGCATGCCCAAGGAAGCCATCAAGCTCAACGCCGCCCAGCGCATCATGGCGTTGGAGAATATTCATCAGGCGATTTTGTATAAGTGAGCCTGAGCACCAAAGGTATAGGTGTCTTTACAACTTTGGCTCTACGCTGAACGCCCGGCAGATAGGGCTATTGTGGCGAGCGGGCTTGTCGAATTGTCGCACCGCCGTTGGGCTGCGCGTGCAACCGATTGTCGAGGCGATAAAGACCTTGCAGAAACCCGGTCATAATCGACATCGGCAAGCTGATCACCGATCTGGGGGTGGAAGACCAGTCCGGTCAACGCCGTCGCTATGGTTTTCGGACTAAATATGTACTGCTCAGGCTCGCAAAGTTGTGTGGACAATCTCTCGCTCATCCGAACGGAAACGGTTCAAGAGCCGCGCCCCTTACTGCTTTGAGCCAATGACCATGGACGACAACGATTTACCGTACTTCTTCACTGAAACGCTAGCTACAAGAGAACACCTGACCGAACGCCAGCGGGCGCGAAAATTTACGCTGGAGGACTTGGCCTGGCTTGACAATGTCTATCTTGCCGACGACGCGGCTCGTATTGGCCAGCCGCAGCCGATGCACGTCGAAGCTATCGCCGTGACCCCTTTCGGGGCCCCACCGATTGAGCTCGCAGGTGCATGTCTGTTGAGTCCTTCTCCTGATGGCAGTGTTTTCCTGTACACGCCTAGTCGGGGATTGGAGAAGTTTGAGAGTCGAGCCACAGTCCTCGCGCAACTGAGTACCTGGTTGAAGCCCTCCGAGCAGCAAGAAGCATTGGCGGGCTACTTATCCATCGCGCAGCGGCAAACTCTGAAAAATAATGATGCGTTGACAATCACCGTCCATCCCATCGTGGGCGCTGTCTTCGAAGCACTGCACCGTACCATTGCATACAATCAGGTCGACAATGCACAGCAAATTCTCGATGAACTGGGCATGCTGCCCAGTTTTACTTCAATGCTCGACCAATATTTAACCGAAACATTGCGCATACGATTTCCAGATCTGGATCAGCGCAAAACCCGCGTAAACAGCTACACCACCGAAACCACACGGGCACCGAACGGCACGCTGACATCGACCAAACGGCCCATTGCGAGCCGCTCACTAAGCGTGACTGTCCTTGATTATTTTGTGGCCAACAGTTGGCCCGTGGGTGAAACCAGGCAGTACAGCCATCCAGAATGGCCCACCTCCACAGAACAAACCGCTAGCCATACCGACGACCAACTTCACTGGGAGAGAGCCGTACAAGAACTTGCCCACGGCTTGAAATACCATATCACCCAACAACTCAGCACATTCTGGAAGTCTGAGAGCCAAACGGGCTTATCACGGCTGAACCTGATAGCTATTGCCATGGCCGACAAATTTCGGGCTGCGTTACTCGACCAACAGCAGCAAAACTATCTGTCGCCCCAGCAACGCCTTGCGCTGCAAGCGCTCCCTCTTACAGAAAAAATGACATCCTCGCCTACCATCAAGATCGAAAAAACGTTGCTGGGGTCCTCGGATATGACCTATGTCGAGCTCGCGGGCACCTTGGTGTTCAGCCAGCAAGAAAGCACTTCCAACCCACAGGCCATTCTTCTCTACACACAATCCCAGGGTTTCCAGACGTTCAACGACCTTACGCGACTCAAATCTTATTTGTTGAACATGTTGAATACAGTGAGAAAGCCGGATCTATGGATGGGCTACCTCTCTCGACCACAACGCTACTCCATCATTGACTTCGTCCGATTGTCCATCATCACCGCGCCCACCACCGAAGCCCTATTTCCTGGCCTAGTGCAGAGCATCATCGAAAAGCAGGCTCAGAACCTGGAGTTCGCTCTCGACCTGTACCGCCAAAGCAAGGGCACAATCGACATCAACGCTACAATCGATAATCTTCTTGATGTGCGCGCCATGATTGATCGCCAATTGCTGGAGCTCGACGCCCAAGGTCGCTGGAGCACTCAATTGTCAGCCTCATGGCACCCGTCACCGCCCCCCTCGGTTCTGCCAGCCGCTCAGGCTGAACTACAAAAACTCGAACGTATCGACAACGAAGTGAACAGCAAAGTCGCAACCCGTCCAACGTTGCAACAATGCGCCGCAGCCTTGCTCAATTCGCTAATGGCAAACGCACAACGAGGTAATCTGCACGCCTCGAATATTTTTCTAAACCAGTACCCTGGCCCGCCAAGTGAGATTGAGGGGCGCTCACCGACGACTTCCATCAGCATGGTGGAGTATTTTCTTCAACGACTTTGTGCAGAGGCGGAGGTTGCACCCAATACCCCTCATTACGGGCTATTTACAGCAATCTCCGCAGGTGTGGCCACAAAGCTCTCCAATCTGGACATACGAACCTTTAACGCACTGATCGACAGCGCCTTAAAGCAGTTTCCAGACTATCTGCGGCGCATCCATAATATCTTCCCTGACCTCTCGACCCTGTTTGAAACAGCGCTGACTGGCGGATTGAGGGGGGAAGTCCTACTCAGGGGGCTGAACCAATCGCTGCTGCCCGTTGACCAGGCGGTCATACTCGAGGTTCTGAATAGTTACAAGCGCGACATGCGCCGCAGTCTGAACGGCTTTAGACCTGACGCATTTGCCTTGACGCTGAACAGCCAAGAGCTGACAGCCCCCGTGACATTAACTGGCTGCTTCTTGCTGACAGAACGAGGCGGACAAGACGTGTTGTATTCCGGCCGCGCCATCCTTTGGACATCGGCCCTGGGGCTGGAAACATTCGACTCATTGGCCCATGCCAAGACCGAGTTGGCTGAACGCCTGGCTGACGCTGATGAACGCTTGGCATTGATAGAGCATCTGGCACCATCGCTACAGCTCCCCAGCCATCGTTATACACTCGGCGCGCTCCAACTCATTGAAGATAACCTCGGCGCACATCACCAGCAAACTTGGGCCGATCAAAAGAGATGGGAACAAAACCAAATACTGGGTTCAACACTGTCCAGCCAACAACTGCGCAATATTTGGCAAGTCCACATCACGCAGAGCGTACCGGCGAACAATCTCAAGCGCGCCATGGCGATTGCCAAAGCCCTGATTTTTCAACAATCATTGCCTCAATGGCTTGGTATGGCCCCTGAGCGAGACCAACAGCTACACGTCGAACTCCTGGAGCAGTACCGAAACAATGTGCAGGACAATCAGGATTATCTGCACGGCATCGAATCCATCCAAAGCTTTACTCGGAAAAAACTCTCCACCCTGTTACGGAGCATTGCCCCTCAAAGCGCCTTGACCCCTGATCAGATCAACGTAACGTTCACGACTTCCAACGCCGGCGCCCAACGAACGGTGACATTAGTTAACTATGCGTTGCTCCATCGCGACCAAAGGGCCATCGTTCCCCCACGTTTCACGTCGACTGGCGCACAACTCTTTTCCACAATGGTCGACGGGAGAACACTGAACATTCAGCTCCAGGCGCTGACACTGGGTAGTGACTATCAAACCTACTTGAAGACAATGCTGGGCGCCGGAACTCCAGGACAAGCAGAACGCCAGCAACTATTTGCAAGGCAACTGCCTTGGCAACTTTTACAATACGCTCATGCGCAAATGCTCCAAAAGAACCTCAGTGAAACCGCCTTCGGGTTTATTCAGCAGGTCTTCGACATGCCGGATGCGATCGCCCGTGCCGCCGTGATTGATACCAACGCTACTATTCGGCCACTGGAATTTCTGACCTCTGCCGCCAGTACTGCGATTAAAGTGACGGGCGTCTATCTGATCAGCCCAACAACCGGCCAGGGACCGCATATTCTGTATGCCCCCTACAGTCAAAGCCATGACTTTAAAGAGTACCTGGACGAAGCGAGTCTGCTGACTGAGCTGAGTCGGCCTGGCGAACTGCAAACTTGGATTTTCAGGCTGCTTGGGGACGCACACCAAACGACGCTGACTAGCTTTTTCGTTCAGTCGGCCAATACAGCAAGCACTTTGCGTTTGACTTCCAACCCCATCACCGGCCCACTGTTCAACCGCCTGTTTACCGATAATCTTGAAGTGCTTACGATGTTATTGGGCTGTCAATTTATTACCAATGCGCACGCGCACTGGAACTGGGTAATAGACATCTTCAAAAGCGCAATTTACCAAGGGGTTCTGTTTCTTGCCGGAAAACTGGCCTACCCCTGGATCGTCTGGCAGAGCTTCAAACTGTTCATGGCTTCTGCCGAGAATTTGCAGGGCCATCATTGGCGTGAAGCGATGGATAATTTCATCAGTGGTGTGGCAGAGCTGGCCATGCTGCGCCAATCGATGCCTGAAACCGGCGAACAGGTTTCCCGTTCTTCGCCAGAAACAATCCTGTCCACTCCTCCCAACAGCACCGCAAGCGAAGCTGTGGCGAAATGGCCTGCCCTTGATATTACCGCCCCCGAACGAACAGAGTTGCAAGCTTATGCATTGACCGACAGGGCCCTGCAAGACCTGAATAAGATTGACCGCCTTGGACTCTACCAATCCGAGCAGAATCACTATTACGCTCCCGTCGAGGGTAAGGTCGTCCAAGTCACCAAACAGGGTGAACGGTGGCGGATCAGTCATGGCCGCGAGATCGGCCCTTACGTGTACAAAAACACCCGAGAACAGTGGATGCTCAGCAGCCCGGTACCGTTGCGCTCTGCACGCCGAGCGTTATCACGCCTGAGTAACCGGTTCTACTCATCGCCCTTTGCACGACAAAGCATGAACATCCAGGCCTCCGGCATGCAGGCCATCCGAACGCTTTACCCTGTACAAGCGCTGATGATCACTGAAGCCCTGACGTTGGCCACCTACTATGCAAAAAACGCCAGAGACAACTTACGTCTATTGGCCAATGCTCCCCAAGCGCTGACACGCTCGCTCACGCACATCAAGAAATTCTTCGGACTCCAGACGGTTGAAACCGATCACCTGATACGCATACAGTTTGCTGTTGATCTGATCTACAACGCTCTCACAGAGCCATCATTGACTAACGCCCAGTCAATCCGTTTTGTCATAGGGGAGTCACGCATGACTCCCCCTCCTGGAACCGAACAGGTGTTGGCGTTTACGTTGGTTCCAGACACTCATAACATCATCTACCTGACCGCAGCGTTTTTCAAACCGACACTCAATTACAACAACTTGCTGAGAGAACCGTTTTACGTCAACGTCCATGCGCGTGCGGTCACCCTCATTCATGAACTCACCCACCATGTCAGCGGAACCCACGACATCGCTTATCTAGAGTCGGTACACCCCTATCCAGATCTGATTGATACCCACACGCCACAAGGCCGAATTGCTAAGGCGTTCGTGGAGCGGAGTCAGAACGCGCCCCTGTCCAGCAACACACCGCCGAATGAGTTGTTTCAGGTCCTCGACTCAACAGCCTCGACCCTGATAGACCCCGAAGGCTCGCTTCTACATCACATTTTAAGGGTCACCGGCGGACAGACCCTTGACGATGCCCGGCAGATTTTTAGCACTGATCCACTGCGAAGGGTGATCAGTATCTTGAGCAATGCCGATTCCACAGCGTTATTGATCAGTCGCTTGGGTCGCCAGCTGGATACCCCACCCAGCCCAACTGGAAGCTTGGAATGGGCGCTGGAAGGCAACGCAGCCCCATAGCACCAAAATTTTAGAGCATGCACGGATGGCAAGTTGTGCCAATTTTATCGACGGCTCGCGAGTAACCATATTGCTGTCTTTTTCAATGATGACCGTAAGAGTGTGCTACGCAAAGGACTGCGCAAGTTTCTCTTGGCTGGCTTTGCCTTCCACCTGAAGAGCAACTTGGGCTGAAAACTCTGAATAGGGATTGTCCGGATCCGCATGGGACAACTGGGCGTCAATCCAAGGCTTGGGGTAGCCAATGTCATGCAACGCGGTAGACAGCGTGGCACCGGATACGTGGCCCGTCAGTTGATCGATACAGCCCATCCGACGCAGGGCGCCATTGAGGGTGTTTTCACTGATCCGCTGGCCTAGGTTACTGCGATGGGACAACAAGTGGCGTTGAGCGGGACGCACCTTCTTCAACAATTGGCGCACCACCTCCACCGCCTGGGTCGACAGGGGCACGGAATGGCCCACAGCCCTCGCTCAAGATCAGATATCCGTGGCTTTCGATGGATTTTGGCGGAACAAAAAAAGACGCCTAAGCGTCTATTTTTAATGACTTACAGAATTCCATGGAACTCTGTAGATCGATATTTGGAGCGGGAAACGAGACTCGTATCTGGCGTCCGACTCATTGAAATCTAAGGGGTTTCTTTTCTTTCCTGGGCAGGAAAAGACTTAATTCTGGACTTGTTTTCTGGGAGTATCAAGGCCTAGAAAGCAGGATCCCGGCTGTGCCGTTTCATCCTGTCCATCGCCATCAGGCGGACAGCATCCAAGCTGACCAGCAAGCGGACGGTACATGGTGTGATGGACAACGGTAACAGCGCTGCTAGTGCCTCTGCGGCATCGCCCCCCCCCGTTGGCTGAGCCGCTCAACCAGAAAGTCGCCTACGTCGTCGTTATCGAATGCCTCGCTTCATTTAAAGAATAGGCTTGCCACCTGTCACGCCGTAACGTTCACCGGAGATATAACTGCCCTCATCCGACGCCAGCAGCACATAGATGGGCGAGACTTCGGCTGGCTGGCCGGGGCGCCCCAGCGGCGTATTGCCACCAAAACTCTTCACGGAGTCCTCGGTCATCGTCGATACGATCAATCGCGTCCAGATTGGCCCGGGCGCCACACTGTTGACGCGAATACCGCGCTTGCCGAGCATCTGCGCTAGGCCCGCAGTGAAGTTGGCGATCGCGCCTTTGGTCGCCGCATACGGCAACAGCGTGGGGTTGGGCGCATCGGAATTGACCGAGCTGGTGTTGATGATCGAACTGCCTTGGACCATGTGCGGCAGCGCGGCCTTGCAGATGCGAAACATCGCAGTGACGTTAACGTTAAAGGTCTTTAGCCAATCCTCGTCAGGGATGTCTTCCAGGCCGATAATTGCCTGCTGGCGGTGTTCAAGCCCTAAGGGCACTACAGGGATTTTTCAGCCGGGGATATAGATCAGATGAGTGGTTAGCCTGGGCCTACAGCCGGTGTCGCCAAGCGGTTGCATGCGTACAGCGCCATGCCCAGCAGCATCAGCGCGCCACCGCGCAGCCAGGTGTCCAGGCTTTGCTGGCTGAGCAGGATCAAGCACGAAACAATTGCCAGCACCGGCACCCAGGTCGGCACGCGAAAATGCTGTTCGGTGATGGTGTCGCGGCGCAGTACCAGCACCGCCAGGTTGGTGCTGAGGAACACGAAGAGCAGCAACAGCACGACCGTCTCGGCCAGCGCCGCGAGGGTACCCGTCAAGGTCAGGGCGATGGCCACCAGGGTGCTGGCGATGATCGCGACCCAAGGCGTACGCCGCTTGGGCAGCACGTGCGAAAGTGGCTCCGGCAACAGGCCCATGCGGGCCATGCCATAGGCCAGGCGGCTGGCCATTACCATGGTCAGCAGCGCACCGTTGGCGACCGCCACCAGCGCGATGAAGGCGAAGAGCTGGGGCGGGATGCTCAAGCCCGAGGCACGCACCACTTCGAGCAACGGCGCGGATGTGGCCGTCAGCTTGTCCATCGGCAGCACCACCGAAGCGGCGACACCGACCGCCATATATACGACGCCCGCCGTCACCAGCGCAGCAAACAGCGCACGCGGATACACTTTGCGCACGCCGCGTATTTCTTCGGCCAGGTTGGCCGACGTTTCAAAACCGACGAACGAATAGAACGCCAGCAATGCCGCGCCCAGTACGGCAAGCATCGGGTTGACTCCGGCCTTGAACTCCAGCGCGCGGCCGAGGTTGGCTTCGCCGGACTGTATGCACCAGGCCGCGGCCACCACCACCAACAGCAGCCCGGACAGTTCGACGCAGGTCATGACCATGTTGGCGCCCAGCGACTCCTTGATACCGCGCGCATTCAGAAGCGCTATCACTGCCAGGAATATCAGCGCGGCCAGGTGCGGTGACACCTCGATGAACGCCGCCAGGTAGTCGCCGGCAAACGCCAGGGACAGCCCCGCTGCGCTGGTGACGGCGGCCGCAAGCATGCTGAAGCCGACCAGGAATGAAATCAGCGGTGACTTGAATGCCCTCTCGGCGAACACCGAAGCGGCGCCAGCATGGGGGTACTTGGTCACCAGTTCCGCGTACGAGCCTGCCGTGAGCATGGCAAAAAACAACGCCACCAGCAACGGCACCCAGATCGCCCCACCCACCTCGCCGGCGATGGTGCCGGCCAGTGCATACACACCGGCGCCGAGCACATCGCCGAGGATGAACAGAAACAACATCGGCCCCGTCACGGCGCGGCGCAAGGACGGTTTGGAGGGTGCGCCTTGGGTCAGGCTGGATACGGGCATGGGCGGCTCTGGCGTGGGTTGCAATGAGCGATCATCCGGCGCGGGCCGGCTGACGCAGGGCTATCTACAATGGGAAATGCCCGCGCCGCCAAAGTTCCGTTTTCCGCTGGGAGACCAGCGCAGCGCCTCCGTCAATCGTCGTCGTGCAAATGCGCGTCAGCGCAGGGCAAGCGTCCCGATTCCCCGCCGGCAATCCGTTCCGCCTGATCGATGCCGCGTTTGAGCCCGTCGTGCACGGTCCATTCGGCGCCGGGCAGTTGCCTTGTGCGTTCGACCACGCATTGCCCCGTCGCGGTATAGACGCTGACCAACACTTCGATATCGGCGTCTTCGCGCTCCCGGGCCCTGACTTCGATATGGCAACCGTTTTCCACTTCCTGGGTAAAGCACTCTTCTTCCAGTGCCTTTTCTTGCGCTTTATCCAATTCCCTGCTAGGTTAATATCTGGAAGATTTACTCAAAAAGGAGCGTTATATGAAGGATCAAAAAAATAGCTCAATCGGCGCCACATTTTATCAACAAAAAAATTTCAGTGGTACGCCGCATGAGTATAAAGAAAGGGAAGTAGTTTATGAGCTTCCATCGGAACTGAATGATACTTTTCTCTCTGTTAAAATTGGCAAACAAAGTCTGGTTCATGGATGGCGACACTTTCGGGACTCACAAGCTGATCAAATTTATAAAGTATGGACAGAGTCCACATCGGACATCACTGAAATTCAGGGACTTTCCAAATTTGTTGTGGCACCGAAAAATACGCAACTTCTGTCGATTAAACTAACGAACAGTTCAGAAAACACAGCGCTAGATTATGTTTTCGTCCAGACATATACCATCGATAATCCGGTAAATATTCTTGTAAATGATGATTTCCAGATTGTCGGGCTTATCCCCAATGATGGAAGAATGTATGTCACGTCTGTCATCCTGTTTGATAAAAACAAGGTTCCGATGGAAATTGGCGCAGCCTATTTTATGTATGATGCGCCGACAGATTCTCTAAATTTCATCACTTATCCTGAAACTTTCCCGGCAGGCTGGAAGCTGGTCAAACGAAAGGACTATCGCTTCGAACTTATCATCGAGAATATCAAGGAGAGCAGTAACGGCGTCGCATTTGTCCGTTAAACCTTAATCCCCTTAATCCCCCGCAAGAGAGCAGCGGATTAAGGGGTTTGTCGCATTGGACTGATCCAGTAATTGCAGATAGTTTTTTCGGTTCTCACACCGCTAGCTCTTCCGCCACCATCGGCGAGCGATAGCTCTTGTAACCGTAGCGCCTTGCGCTGTTGCAGTGCACCACATATAGGTTGATGTCTACCGGGGCCTTATACTCCGGGCTATAACCTCTCTAGGGTACCCATTCGGACTTCAAACTGCCAAAAAAGCTCAATCATGCGTTATCCCAACACTGCCCTTTTCGACACATGCGCTGCTTCAGCTTATGTGCTTGCAGTTCAGCCCTGAATTATTTGACTATTGTACTGACAGCCTTGGTGAGAATGAAACGGCACGCCCTCAGGCCGCCCTATCAATTCAACAGCCCTCCGCCTCATTTGCCAGTGCCGCATCGGCGCCCAATGAATACGCCCATCCCGCCATTCGGCCGCAAACGGATCCAAAACTACCGAGCGCGGATCCAGCGCTTACCGAGCTGGATATAGGTGACGTCCGCGAACGGTATTAGCTACGTAAACCTCACGCTCCAGCTCTGCTCAGCCACCAAAGACTCGACGTCTGAAGACTTGTGGGGCCTGCGTTGGCGGCTGGCGATCCCGACCTTCTTCATCAAGCTCAGAGCCATGGAACGCCCCACCTGATGACCTGCACCTCGCAGATCTTCAGAAAGGGAGTTACCTGGTTTTCGTACCACTAACTGGAGTTGTTCATCACCTCCGCCGGTATGATCCATAACCGCCGCTCCAGATCGAACTTGTCGGACAGCACCGACCACAGCTTGCCCGTGCGGACCCGGTCACCAGCAACATCGTAGAAGGTAAACGCACTATCGCTCAAACTCACTCGCATTCCCGCTGATTACGTCCACCTTGCAACTTGCCCACTTCAGTGACGACCACGTAGAGATCAAACAATCCACTTCCGGTCCCCCGTAAAACAAATCGTCAGCCACCGTGCCGAATCTGCGTGGCCCAATCTCGCCGAGATTTCGTCACGTAACGTATCCAGGTTCCCGACCGCTTCCACGTGATAATCAGTCGAGAGCACAATATGGATCTCGATAAATCGCGCTCGCCCATGCTTCTGTACATAAGAAACGTAATGCTCGAAGCCGTACTCGATTTTAATCGCGTCCATCACCTGTCGCACTTTGTTGTCCAATTGGTCTGGCGCCATGCCCAACACATCACGCAAGGCCGGACGCAGTATATTGAAAGCGGGAGGCAATATACTCAGTGCCAGCAAGATCAAAATCAGCGGATCGGCATATACGGCCAAATGACCATAGCCCCGTGACGTGAGCAACAACGCAGTGAGAAAGCTGACAAGCAGTCCTACCGATAACATCGCATCTACCAACCAGCTAATGTTATCGAACTGAATCAGCGTTGATTTAAGCTCACGGTTTCGATAACGGATGTAGAAAAAATAGGCGAACTCGACGACTGTAAACACTGCCGCATAGATGATCAGCATCCCTAATTCAATCTCACGACCGCCGTTGATGAATCCAGACACTCCGTTAAGAAATGCATAGATTGCGATCAAAAACAGAAAGCTGCCTTCGATCAGTAACACCATGGGTTCCAAATGCCAGAAGCCAAACTGGAACCGGTGATTACTTTCCTTGGCGATCAGTTTGGCTGTAATCAGCATTAATACTTTGATAAAGGTTGCAATCAACGAGAAAAAACCATCGAACAGGACGGATTGAGCGCCCGTAACGAAACCAGTAGCAATCCCAGCGATCGCTACTGCTAACATCATGACGGTAGATTGTTGGAGCAACGACTGCTCACTTCGGTTATTCAAGTAACTCTCTCTGTAAAATACCAATTAACTGCTGACTGCGATTACCGCTCAATAGTCTGATAACTAGCTGCGACCTGACAGATGAGCTGATAAAGCGGCGTGCCTTATACCTTCCACTTTGCGAAGTGCATAAGCACTCCGATCAAAATAATAGCACCACAAATTAAGCAACCGATAATTTCGCTTCCCATATTAACCCCCTAAACATTTAATATCTGTCGAGATGACTGATTAACACCTTCAACAAAAATAGAGACTGGCAATAACGCCTAAATTTACTCCCCTCATTTGCATGCTAACTGAACTTTATCAAATCTTGTATCGAGCTTTCGTGGTGCTAGAATATAATGTGCCTGGCAACTATCGCTTTTCCATTTTACAATCAGAGTCGATTCTTCCTGGTCAACTAAGGCAAGCGCCATACCTTTTGGATCTAGAACGCCTAGCACTTTGCCATTTTCATCCTGAACACTAGCCCCAAAGGGTATAGGGCTACCGTCTACGCTTCGAAACTCAAATTGTACTCGGCGCCCACTTTCCGCCGCGAAGCTAGCTAGTGTTATGGAACCGCGACGGGGAACCAGTTGTTGGGCGGTGGTCAGCAGCTCAGTATCCGCCCCGAGGTCACGGGCATCCAGAGTAAGCCAGTTGGTCCGATATATCTGAGCGCTGGGTACTACCGCGTAGCCGTTCCTTCCGGTGATAACCCCGGCGTGGCTGGAAAATTTTGCATTAGATACCCCAGACACCTCTGCAAGGGTAAATGTGTCGCCCACGGGTTGACCTAGATTAATTCCTCCGGCATGCGCTACTACCGAACCGGAAGCGCCAGCACTAAAAGTCTGATAATCACGACCTTGACTGTAACCAGCATTCACCCGAGCCACTGAGGTGACCGCACTCAGGCTTGCGGACCCTGAGCCCCCCCCGCTGCTGTCATGCCCTGCCTGGAGGTTGTAATAAGCATCATCTTGCCCCGGAAGATTGCCATTAAGCCCCATCTGTGTTGAATGACGCCCTTGATTGTCATAATTCAGATTGGAGCTGACACGCGACGATCGCTGTGAACTTCCCAAAGGCATAGAGATCGACAGAGCAACCTGCTTTTTATCATTTTTATAATTAGAGGCATCGTTACGGCTAAAGGAGGTGTCAATATTATAATTGATCGAGCCCCAGTTATTGCTATAGCCGACGCGAAGTTGCTGAGAACTGCCGGGTAAATTCCAGTAACGCTGTTCAGTGCCATTCAGATAAAACGATCCTCCCCTCGAGCCCAAACTCTGATTTATCGTTATATCAAAACGGTTTTTCGCACGCCCTCTGTGGTTACCGTCCATGAATCGCAGGTCGGTGACATGGTCGCCCAATGTCCGATAGTCTTCAGTCGAATAACGGTAAGTAGCTAGGGTAAAAGTCGTATTGGTAGCGGCGAGTGTTTTCGCATAGTTCAACCTGAGGCTTTGCCCTCGGTTTCGCTGCTGTCGGGTTTCACTATTTGATTGGGTGACATCTATCGCGAAGGCGCCAAGAGGCGTGTTCTGTGTGACGCCAACATTCGTTGCCCTGTAGTCCTCAGCCCACTGCACGCCCCCCACAAGGGTTGTGGCGTTGGTCAGGCCGTAGGCAAACCCTAAGGTCGCCAGTGAAGGCGCTGCGTCATCAGGATTGTTACTCGCATACTCGCCAGCGGCAGCGTTATAGCGCAGCATTCCGCGTCGTACCATCTGTGGTAGAGATGCGTAAACCTGGGTGAAACTACTGCGACTCCCATCCGCCTCGATCACGGTGATTTCAAGATCTCCATTTGATCCGCTGGGATAGATATCACTAATTTCGAATGGCCCGGGGGAAACCGTAGTGCTATATAGCAAGTAACCATTCTGGCTCACTTCAACGGTCGCGTTGGTTTGCGCAGTCCCGTGGATAACGGGCGCATAGCCCCGTTGGCTATCGGGAAGCATGGCTTCGTCTGAACTCAGTTGGATGCCGAGAAAACGCACACTGTCAAATGTTTGAGAGCTGGTGTAAGTTTCCCCCAGTGTCAATTGGCTTTTCAACGACGTGATGTCGCGCTCGGCAAAAATACGGTTGCTGGTAAAGCGCCGTTTATTTCCACTGCCATCCGACAAAGATGACTCGTTACGCAGACGCCACTGACCGATATTTAAGCCATTACGCAATCCCAAACTGTAATAGTCACTCGTGCTACCTGAGTTTTCACTGCGACGTCCACTGAATTGATAGTTTACGAAGCCAGCATTGACACCATAGTCCCAAAGGGCAGGATCAACATAGCCCCTGGCACTTCGCAGCATAGCCGCTTGAGGTATGCCAATATGCAGTTGAAGTCGAGCAGCATCGTATTCAACGCTGGCTTTGTCGATTAACTCACTCGCGTCATAACAGCGGTCCGGCAGGCCCGTGTCAATCACACCATTACGCTTAAGCTTTTCCACATCCACGCCAAGTTTTTCGAGCACTTCCAGAGTCAAACAGGGTTTAGTCCTACCTGACTTATCAATGATATCAAAACGAATATCTCTGCGCCCAGTCAGAGCTCGGTTCACATAAATATCAACACGATAGGTTCCAGGCGCAACATTGTCCTGCCTGAGAAACTCGGCTAGGTCAAGCTGTTCGCCTCCGCCCTGAATAAAGGCAAGGTCGAACTCTGGAATATTTGCTTCGCTCCCCGTGGAATTAGCATAGGCCGCCCCCGGTAACGCTAAGGCAACTGCAAGAGCGAGCTTACGAAGTCTAAAACCTTTATCCGCCAAGTCGTGAGGTGCCGCCGTGCTTTCCTGCACGCGCGCGGACAGACCCGAGCGATTTTCAGCACTGATTTTTTTCATAAAAAACACAAGAACAAACCTTTCGACAGTACAACAGAACTTGGCGAATAAAAATTATTTGTCAGCCAATGTATTCGGCGTAGCGGAACTGACTTTATCTATATATAGATCAGCCGTATATGAGTTCTGTCCGCCGTAATCATTAATGACGTTGAAATTCAATTTGAGACTGGCAGCCGAAGCCATTGGATTGACTGGTATTTCTACATTCTCACTAGGGGCGACCATACGCCCCTCCCCCATTAGAAAATCATTGTAACCAGCGCCTCTCAAACTCAATCCAGTCAACGACACATGAAATCGACTTGGGTTCTCAACCTTCAGTACGGCAGTCTGAGAACGTTTATTTAACGTCCATTTAAGCTGAGTCGGTGCCTCTACCGCACTACCCGGCAACCCAGGCGGTCGAAAAAACACTTTAATCCGCTGGCGTACCGCAAGCTGCAGAACACTTTCCCCATTAACTTTTTGTGGGATTTCCTGTACGTTCAGCCAAGCAATTGACTCTCGATCCAATGGAACTCCCTCTCCACTGTAAAGTATCCTTAGTTGTTGACGACCCTCTTTCGATAGGCGGGATAACGGTGGAGTGACCGCAAAGGATGAAATGTTAAAATCTGCTGAGTCAGACTCTAGCCAAGACTGGACCAGTACATCCTCACCACCTTGATTTAGCACAGACAACGAAGCTTCTTGATGCTTAGCGTCGAAAATCACTCGAGTGGCACCCAATGAGATGGCTGCCTGCGAATGATTGACAAAGAAGGTTAATAGAAATAATGAAAAACTAAATAGCGCCTTATTAAACACCTGATTCGCCTCCACGAAGCTACAAATGGGGAGATCATCCTCCCCATCGCAATTTTTTATTCGTAAGTCAGGGTAAAAGGCAGGGTCGCATTCCCAACACCAGCTTTAACATCATCTGATGCCCCATTAAGCGCATAAGCAGCGCGCATGCTCAGGTTAGCGGTAGCTTTCCCCTCGTCAACCTTCAGCGCTGCATCGATCGTTTCGTTGGCACTCAGGTTTAGAACTTGATTGTTGTCATTGAGAATTGCAATGGCGACACCTTTTGCCGCCTTTTCACTACTTTGCAGTTTAAGCAGGCGACCGTCAGCACTATCAATTCCAGAGCCAGAAAGCGGGTCAAACTTTACTTTTACTGTACTCAAGCCACCCACACCCGATGAACAATCAATGTCCAAGTTGATATGAGTAGCTGCAGTGACGCCCACACCGGGATCACCAACATCACTGAGTGAAACCTTCCCAAGATCTACGTTAATATTGCCATTGCTACCTGACGAACCAGCACCCGGTGCGACCGTACAGCTTGCCGCAATCAGCTCGCCAGAGAATTCAATTTTTCCACTACTTGCTGCATGCGCCACACCCACCCCACCAAGTAGAACGCAAGTTAACGCAGATACACCCCAAAGAAATTTCATAGCTTCGATCCTCGCATCCAATAAGACTGATATCAACCAAATAGCGTTATCCGCATCCAGCCGGCCAGCATGTAAATTTTTACACGCGAACGAGTGCGAGCCTATTGGAAAGCCCTGCGATCACCCTGGAAATTTCCCATGCACCTTGGGAAATTTCAGGCCGGCCTCGATTGATTAGAAATTGGCTAATTTTTTACCTGGGGTTTCGCAATAGACTAGGAGGTCTGGACTAACCACTCTGGAGGCTACTGATAAGACATCGTGAACACTGCATTTGCATTGGCCGTACCGGATCCCGGTTTGGAAGACGCTGTGCGTTGATATTGAATATAAAACGGAATGAGATACCTACCTCCGGCGCTGCCTGTGGAACTTAAAACCTTGAATTGATTTAAAGCGCCCGCGATAGACGAGGCAGGACCTAAATTGATTGGGCTGTTGTCGCGTAAAATTTGATACCCTACACCCGTTGCATCCGAGCCGGGACTGAGCGACAGCACATTGCTAGTGTTTCCCGGGTTCTGTGCGTCGGTCATAACCATATGAACAGAAATCGAAGGATCGCAATTCATTCCAATATTAAAAGGCGTTCTGCCGGCAACCGATCCAACTTCCAGAAGGCGATTTAGCCCAATGTTTGGCATCTTGACATCAATATTGCCATCAACATCACAGGTCGACGCCTTTATGGTTGGAGCAGTGCTAATCTTGATATCCATTACGCCTCTCTTAACCTTATCAATATAGGTCACATTGGCGGACGGAAATGCAGTTATCGTTCCAGAGCTGACGGGGCCGACTATCACGAGTTGCGCAGTCGCTTTCATGTGTTTTAATACATCCTGATTGGGTTTACAGCTAGCTCCAACACCAGAAACATCGAACGGAAGAGTACGCTGTACTGAAACTGCATCCCACGACGTCGCCCGAAAACGCACGCCAATGCCAGGATTATTAGTCTGATAAACATCCGAAAAGCCTGGAACAAGAGGGCCATTAACCGTTCCTATGCTGCGCACCTCGTATGAACACTTCGCCCATACGCCCTGAGAACCAGTACTGGCTTTCCAGTTGGTGGTCGAGCCGACTTCCCTATCGCGCGCGAAAACAGCGCTATCGAGGGGAATATTTACAGCGGCAATTGATAGAGACGAGAAAGCCCCCAAAAATACCAGCGGGAGTATATAAAGATTCATCATTCAACCTTTTAGGTTTTGCCTCGCTAGAGCGAAACTTCAGTCAATTCATTCCTTTTCACCGCACAGTACTGACGCTTAATTGTGCGATTTGAATACTACTGATAAGACATGGTAAACACCGCAACGGCATTGGCCGTGCCTGTTTTCGGCCTCGAAGACGCCGTTCGTTGATATTGGATATCAAACGGAATCAGGAACCGGCCCCCGGTGCCACCTGTAGAACTTACAATCTTGAATTGATTTAAAGCGCCCGCAATAGACGAGGCATGACCGAAATTGATCGGGCTGTTGTCGCGTAGAATCTGATACCCCACACCCATTGCCTCCGAGTCGGAACTGAGCGTCAGCACATTCCCAATGTTACCCGGATTAAGTGCATCAGTGATGACCATATGAACAGCAATCGAAGAATCGCAATTCATTCCAATAGTGAAAGGCGTCCTTTCAGCGACCGCTCCGACGCTTGGGAGTCGATTTATTTCAATCCTGGGCATTGTGGCAATAATGTCGCCATCTACGTTACAGGACGATGCTTCTATAATACTTGGAAACGTGCTGATTTTCACGTTCATTGGCCCCCTCTCTTAAGAATCATAATAGCTGATGCGGGCGGTTGGAAATGACATAATAATGCCTGCACAGACCTGCCCCACCACGACGAGCTGTGCAGAAGCCCTCATATTTTTTATTATGGTGACGCAAGGTTAGCAGTCGGAGGGCCCATTCCCAGGAATATCAAATGGAAGCGCTCTTTGCTGTGAAGCTGAATACCAAGTAGTTGCTCTGAAACGGATACCTATACCGGGATTACTGGGCTGATAGGCATCTGAGTATCCAGATACAAGCGTGCCATTCACTATGCCGACATTACGCCCGCCCATGTACTGGCATAGCATCCCTACGCGCTGAGAGTTTGTGTTTTCTTTCCAGTTAGTGGTAGAACCAATCGCCTTATCCCGTGCAAAAATTGCGCTGTGAGCGGGATGCCGACATCGGCCTTGGAAATTGACGAAATAGAAAACAAGCAGACAGCGACTCATATTTAACCTTATAGTTCAACGGTAGCCATTACCTAAGCGCCACGGAAGTGCTTGATTGTTTAGTGCACAACGCGTCGACTTTTTCGAAATCCACTTTATCTTTGCGTGCTGCAGCTGACAGGGTGTACAAAACGCGACATTGACCGTCGAGCGTGTCTCCCCAACGCACTATCAGCTCACCTTTCGGCTCCGCTGCACGAATGAATGCTCGGCTCATTTGCCCAACCAAGGTCAGGCTATTGCCCTCAGCGTCCAGTACTTCGGCCCCCGTCGGCAACGCATTACCCGCCTCGTCACGCAGGTTAAGCAGAACCGGCGCCCCCTGAGTGGTTGGATATTTCAGCATCACGATTGCGCCATGACGCGGTGCGATATTCTGCGAACTCATTTCCAGCTCAACGTCCGCCGCCATACCTTTCGGGTCGATGACAACTTCATTATGACGATAAGGTATCAGGCCGCTCACCACTCCATACCCGCTGCTGCTGATTGCGCCTCCATTGCTGTTGAGCAGACTCGCGCCTTGTGCCCCCCTGGCCTCCACAATGACACGCGTTTCACCTTTGGACTGACTGAAGGTCACGCCGCCAGGATGGGCCACGATGCTGCCGGAAAGGCCGATACCGACTTGCTTGTACTCTTCCCCCTGTCCAATACTTCCCGATAGATTGGTCTTGGCCATACGGTATTGGGCATTGGCCCCCGTAGAGCTATTGCTGGCTCCGAAGGCACGATCATGCGAGCCATACACCCCATAACTAAGTTCGCTCTGCTCCCCCACAGAGCCAGACAGCCCAACCTGAGTCCCCACATCACCTTTACCCGAATAAGTCGTGGAGCTGGTGAGGTATGAGGTATGGCGATCTCTGCCAAGTGGCATCGAGAGCGTCAGCATGTACTGGGTATCGTCCTTGTTATTGCTACCCTGGGTACGGCTGGCTGAAAGACTCAGGTTTCCCCAGCTATAGCTATTGGAATACCCGGCCTGGAAGCTGGTATCGCGGCTCTTGGCGTTATTCCAGTGATTCTGCGACGACCCGCTCAGGTACAGGCTGCCGGCATCGCCAGGCAATGGCTGGTTGATGTTCACTTGAAGCCGACTGCGCTGGCGGTTAGGTGCCGGACCAGTCAGGTCTTGCGCTCGGGCATAATCGCTAAAGGACAGGTAGCCCTCGCTGGAGAAACGGTAAGCTGCCACGACGAAGTTAGTCTTGGTGCTATCGACGAGCTTGCTGTAGCTCAGTCGATAACTCCTTCCGCTAGCGGTGCTATCGAGTGGGTCAGTACCCTCATCGCTTGACTGCAGACCAGAAGCGTTGGACTGTGTGACATCGAACGCGAACGCTCCCACCGAAGTACTCAACGCCATACCGCCCTGTACCGCCAGATACTGGTCGGCGACGACGCTGCCAGTGTAGGCCGTCGCCTGGTTGGAAATGCCACGCTGATAGGTTGCCTGGACGAATGTTGGCACTTTGCGCAAGCGGTCATCACGGTATTGACCGGCAGAGACGCTGTAGCGCGAGGTCCCTGGGCGCAGCAATTGTGCCACCGAAGCAAAGGGCACAATGAAGCTGTGGATACGGCCGTCAGCCTCGGTCACCGTGACATCTAGGTCACCGGAATAGCCAGTACTGTAGAGGTCGTCGATGACAAACGGGCCGGGCGCCACGCTGGTTTCGTAAAGTATGTTGCCAGCTTGACGCACGGTCACTCGAGAGTTGCTTTGCGCCATGCCTCGGATGGAGGGCGCAAATCCACGCTGGGAATCAGGCAGCATGCGATCATCGGACGCCACTTGCACACCGGTGAAAGATACGCTGTCGAACAGCTCGGATGGCGTGTAGTAATCCCCCAGGGTAATTTGTGATTTGAGCGTGGTCAGGTCGCGCTGTGCATAGGTGCTCAGCGCGCTGTACTTACTCCGGGATTCGCCAACACTACTGCTGCGGTTGTAGCTTGCGTTGTGGCGCAGACGCCAGTCCCCCAGGTTCAAACCGCTATTGATACCCGTGTAGAACTCTGTGCTGTTGGAGCCGCGTGAATCGTTATGAAAGGCATTGCTGTTGTAGTCAACGAACGCAGCAGTCACGCCCCGGTCCCAGTCACCTGGATCAACGTAGCCTCGTGCTGCGCGGTTCAGGTAAGTCTGGGCAATGCTCAAGTCCAGGCGCAATGCCCCCAGGTCCATGTCGATATGGGCATCAGGGACCCAGAGGCCGATATCCGCGCAGTCATCGCTTTCAAGGGCGTGGCTTTCAGGCAGGCGCTTGAGGTCAATGCCCAGGCTGGAGACCTGCGCGGGAGTAAAGCAAATTCGCGACGGTTTCCCATCGCCGCCGTCACGCACCCGAATGTCCTGGCGTCCCATCCACTGCTGGTTGACGTAGACATCGAGGCGATATGAGCCTGGCATGGCCCCGTTCCCGCGTTCGAAGCGCGACATATCCAGACTTCTTTCCTGGCCTTGTAGAAAGGCCGGATTAAACAACGCGAGAGCAGCATTGCTTTCCTCGGCTTGTGCGAGGTTGTCGGGCAGAACCGCGCCGAGCGTCGTAACAAATAGCCAATGCCGGGCAGCAAAAAAACGGCCGGCATAATGCGGTGCATGAGTCGTCAAAAACATGGGATTACCTGAGCACGCGTATCGAGGTGATACCTGTCGGCACATCAGCTCGTCAATTTCAGTTCAGTGTGATGCTCTGTTCGGCGGTGGTGCCAAAATCACCGATCCAGCGGTAGAGCACCTGGCCACCAGTACTGCCGGTATGACCGGCGAGAGAAAAATCCTGCTGACTGAAGGGAGCAATCATGCCGCCGCCGGTTTCGTAGCGTTTGTCGCCCTGCTTCACTGACAGCTCACCAAACGACAGGTGATAAGGCGTCGGGTTATCACCGCGCAGGACATAGCCCTTATCGACTCGCTGCACAGACCACTTCATCCGACTCACGGAGCTACGAACATCGCCGGACAGAGCGACCGGGCGATAGAACATCTTCAGGCGTGAACGCACAGCGATTTGCATCATGTTCGCCCCAGCACTGGCACCTTGAGGAATAGGTGGGATTTCCAGGGCGTTGAACCAAAACAAGCTTTCCCTGTCCTGAGGCAGCGTTTCACCGGTGAACACAATGCGTACACTCTGGCCTTTTTGTGGGTCCAACCTGAAAATGGGTGGCGTAACGAGAAAGGGCGCGTCTGCATCTTGAAGTCGGCTCTGGGCGTCGCCACGATCAATCCAGACTTGCAGGAGCCCGGGGCTCTGGCCCTTGTTGGTCAGCTTTACGGTGACTTCTCGTTCCTTCGCGGAATAGATCACACGGGTGCCATCGATCATGACACCGGCAACAGCACTGGACATCGAGCATGCAGCAAGGAACAGCCCTGCCATCAAAGAGGGCAAGTGTCGAGCGGAGACAGGTGACATCAGGGGGTACCTCAGTGGTGCCCGAGGTGAACACCCCGGGCGAGTCGATTACTCGTAGGTCAGCATGAAATTGGCCATGACGGAAACATCACCGCCACCCGCGCTCCCCTCTTGGGAGAAGTACTGCGCGAAGTACTGCAAGCTGCCTTTTCCGTTGATATCCACGGCACGTGAAGCCTGGGAAGCATTGTCATCGGTATTGATATTGATGACGGTATGATTTTGATCGAGCAGTTGAACCTCGACGTTGGAGGCTTTGTTTACAGCGTTGTTTACCAAGTTGCCGTAGGGATTAACATTGGAATCAGGCAGAAATGCAGCAGAAACCTTGGCATCCTCCGGGCAGTCGGTCACCTGCAGCGTGAAGCCGGTACGACCGGTAGCGCTCTGAGCGCCAGCGAGCTGACTTTTGTCCACGGTCGGCAGTACAACGTTGACATTGGTGGAAGAAGCATCAAGTACGCAACTCGTTTCGATAATTCTGCCAGTGATGTTGATCTGTCCAGTCTGGGCGGCGAGAGCAAGGACGGGCAGATTTAGGCTGACAAAACAGACAGCAACAGAAAACACTTTGAAGTTCATTTATGCGGGTCTCGCAATAGCCAAGTTAGAATAAACTGAGTTTTTTAGCCTTCAGATATTTAGGTGCTGCGATACCTGACAGGGCAGAAAATCTTAAACTCGGCCGTAAGCCCGTCACATCAGCACGCTCTCATTTCAAGTCAGAATTCGCTCGCCCTAGACCAGAATTTTCTCGGAGCGGGATGAATTGCTTCTAGCTCCCCACCAAAATCTGCATGCCCTCTCCGTCCGAATTGCTCTGGCTTCTAAGGTTTTGTAGGCCACATTGCCTGGTAGCCGGCGACCGGTGCCGGCCCTAAATGCGTAGACCCTGAGAGCGTTTTTTGAAATTAAGCCCCCTACATAAATTGTATATTTAGTATCAAGCCCAATACTAAGGTCCACTGAGCGCACCTGTAAGGCCTAAAACACCTGAAAATTGCAACTCTAAACTTTCTCACGCCAAAATACGGAAAACCAAACTACAACCATCACTATTTGACGTTCTATGAAAATATCCGAAAAATCAGCATCATGCAATATCGAGCTTAACAGCCAAAACAATAGTTAATCAAAGAGTCAAAAGCGGGGACTTAAAAAAAACCATTAAAATAGTACGGAACAGCCATATAAAGCTATACAACTCCGCGAAAAAAAACGAAGCAAGAGAATTTGTCAAACACATCCGCGAAATCCTTTATACACAAAATTCTAAGGCATTGAGGAGGAAAACCGAACTACTCAAGGATTTAGAAACATTAACGATGCGGACTCCAGCAGAAAAATCAGCCGATTATACAAGCTGTTTAATAGGGATGAAATTCAAACGGGAATACAGCTGGTCAGCGCTTCAAGCAAGAGGTCAGAAAAATTATGTTTACCACCACAATACTATACACTCCAAGTGCGCTAGGCCTGAGCAACCTGTAAAGGCACTATCCAAGCCAGCAATCGAAACCCTGCCCGCCAACGACAGCGCTGTGAACAAACGCTGTATGAGAGAAGATGATCATGCTAAGAGCATTTTTTATGATAAGGATATAAAGCTCACTCGAGAAAGACTGAACCCCACACCTAATGACACGAGCGAACATGGACCCAAAATGAGCCCGTTAGATTTTATTTACCCCGCCCCGCCCATTCCAAGAGCGCCAGTCGAATCAATGCCAGCAGCACTAAAATCGACGACCCGCTGGGATTGAAGAACCGCTGCATCCGGCTTCGAATAGCAGTATATTAGGCTGAATCAGATGGACAACTTCGTGAAATATCGAACGCCTTTATCCTTACTTCACCCCAAAAGGAAATGACTTGTCCGGATAATGTAGCAGACTTTAGCGCGCAAGGAAGTGGACTGGTATTATTGGAGGCAGATACCATTTCATTTATCCAAATCAAAGCGCCGGAAATAGGACAAGGTGAGAGGGCCTTTGGCCCTCTCACCCAATAAACGATCGGAGCCAAGCATCTAACCACCAAAGCTGGTTGCCGCCGTCGCCATGGCAGAAACTATTTCAGCGGGGCAGCAACCCTATGCCCCTCCTACAATCCGCCTCCTAACACCCCATGAACATCCTTGCTGACTGCAGCAGCAACACAGAGTGCAGAATAAAGAGCGCGGCTTAGTTTATATATGAATTTTAATTGGCTCGCCAACACCATTGCTTACTGACAAATCGCAGTAGGCACGAGTGTAGGGGGCATTACAATTTTAATCATCAACCACAACTGAGTATCGCATTCAAAGAGCACATTCAACGGCTCTATTATTGTTCGACAGCGGTTTTCTCGAAACACCTGGAGAAAAAAAGATGGCTTAGTCAAGAATTTAATCATAACTGATTATATAAGTAGACTGCGCAACAGCCCTACCCGGAATGAGATTACCGTCTCGAATATAACGAACTGACATGGGAATTAGGCCATCCGACTGAATATCGCCCAAGCCCCTTCTTTGCTTATACCTTACCAAAGAGCCGTCAAGCAACATCTGAAACCTAATCCCTTTTGCCGTCGAGCCCGCTCCTAATTCCAAAGACTCACCACTGTTAGATACATTGTTCGAGTCAGTGAATTCGGCGTATACCTTACTCGAGCTGTTACAGCTGACAGCCATAGTGAAGAATACCTCACCAAATGTTGCGCCTATGCTAGAAAGTTCAGAGCTGGTTACCGCCGGCAAAGGAACAAGTATATTTGGGGTTGTAACAACGCACGTTCCGAGAATAGCACTACCAATTACTGCGCCTGGTTGGTCTGGTCCTAGCGAGACACCATCAGAATCTAGCTGTTTAGCCCGAATCCCGCCGGCATGTAAATCACCAGCCGCTACAGGACCCGCGCTGCGGACCAAATCAAAAGACACAAAGTAGTGATTAGCGGTGCGAGAATTGAAAAATCCCAGCCTTGCAGTAGTCCCATTTATTGGCTTCTCGTCGTAATAAAAAACAACTGATAGTCCACTTCCGACTTGTAGCTTTTGAGGCACCTCCAAATATGCAACCCCGTCCGCCCGACACCCCCCGTATGTAATAACCTGACGATGACTACTTAGTACAGTACCTACAGGAACATTACTCGAAAGCGCTATATCCTTTCCAAGTTTAAATTCGCCTGCACCACTTATGCTACAGGTTGCTAAGGCCTGATGTGAGAAAAAAATCAACGCTGCTAATACTATCGAACGCATCACCACAACAAACCTCTTTTAATGTACCATTATAAAACTCAAAATCGCCGAGCCTTAACATATCATCGCAACACATAATATTGCTCTCGTAAAACATGCTTGATGTGCTCTCTCACTACTAACGGCAGATATCAACAGTAAATTTTCTTACTGAATTATTCAGGGCGCCTTTTTAAACAGGCATTGCTCCTTTATGCCCTTAAAGAACGCACTAAATGACTGGAAGGCACATGGGAGCTACCCGACGCTTTACTCCAACCGGAACCAGACCTGCTCCGGCGGCAAAGTTAGGGACAACCACGCAGTCACGATGAGAAATAGGTTGGATCACACTTTTAGCCTACGGGCTCGTTCCAACTGTCTATAATTTTTTCACATCGAGATGCACCACAACATCAGACCGCTCAATGCAGCGGCAAGAATCTTCCTCGTCGGACGAGGAACTTTCTTACCTCTGAGATTCTGCACGAAAAAAAACTATTTTTTGCCCTTTATGGTTCGATAACCAGTTACACATGCAGCTATTGCGGTATGACAATAACTACCGATACAAACTCTGCAACTGTATGACGTTTGGAATTCGGCGCCACTTTTATATCTCGCTATAAGCGGATGCTATTTTAAGCCAAACCTCCGATGTATTACGGACTCTTCGTTATCCTTAGTACCACCCGCAACAAAACCAGCTCGCACTGCTTACGAAACAGTGCGAGATCCTACAAATCAATGATTGAAACGAATCTCAACTCTCCACATATAGACCCGCTTCCGGTGGAGATTTAAAGGATGACGTTTCCTTTAAAGGGACATTGCCATCATGGTGTAAATTATAGTCTGCAATAACGATCGCCAACGCGCTAACCGAATCGGCATTCATAAAGTTCACCATTACTTTGGTGTCAGCATCTTCATTATAAAGTTGCGTGAGCGTCTTTGTGTTATCTTGGGGAGCAATAGCGGAAAGAAATTCCTCACCTTCAATATGCTCTGCCACAAGCTTGGAGGATTGCTCAAAACCTCTGGCGAAATCTTTTATCTGTCTATGCAAAGGCAGTTCAGCATACTGATCATCCAAGCAAGACTTTTCACGAGAAAAATAATAGAAATCAAATTTATTACAGCAGAGATGCGCCACCTCATGCAAAAGCGCATTAACAGCGGGAATGGCGCATTTCTTAAAGAATTGTAGAGAAAACGCAATCCTTTGCTCGCCGTCTTGAACCAAGTTAATGGCGGCAGTGGGATCGGAATTGTCATACGGTTCCACAAGATAAATATCTTGCCCGCCCTCTTCCGTCATCCAAAGCAACATTGACTGCATCGCTCTGTAATTCTCCAACAGTCTCGGACGTATACTGGGATCCACTCCCCACTCAGTAAGCTTGGCATCAAATGTCGGATCATCAATACCTTTTAGAGACTCTATTACTGAAGTAACCACAGAGATCCCGTTATTAATAGTTCGCGTGAGAAATTCCCGCTTAGCCCCTTCTAGACTCTCGAAGCCTTTTGACACAACATCAAACCCAAAAGATTCGATATGTGTTTTGAATAAATCGTCTGACAATGGGTTCGATAATGGCGTGGCAAGCGCTCCGGGCGGACCTAACCAAGAGCCTGCTGATAACGATATTGAGGATAGCGCTAAAGTAACTAATCGAAAAATCGTAGCACCAACGGTCGGCGTCTTACCAGAAAAAACTAATTCGGCAGTGGTATTATGCACATCGCTTACAAGACGCAAAAATCTACGAGTATCTTCACGCCCAATCACAGTCCGCTCGTTACTCAGTAAAATCTCATTAATTGCAGCCACAGGTTCCATAGTTCTTCCTTGCTGTAGGTGTGGCGGTTAAAGATACATTCCCAGCCAGTTAATTTGATGTCTTAAAACTTTAAAATGAGTGTCACCTTCATAGACATCATAATGCCCAGCACCTTCAAGCATAATGATTGTCTTTTCAGCATGCAGCGCTTCATACAATCGGACTGCTTGATCCGGGGGATTAACAATGTCGTGTTCGGCAGCGACAACCAATACAGGCTGACGAACGCTCATGGCCATGATAACCGGTTTGTAGTTTATGATTTCCCGGACGGTTAAAAAGGGTATTTTTGTATTTAGCTGAGGATTAAACTTTTGATGCTTTTCGAAAAACACTCGAGACTGCTCATCATCCAGCACCATTAACGGAGGCACAAATAACTCCCTACCGCTTGATTCTTTCTTCTCCTGCATCCGATTTAATGTCGAAAATAGCTTACTTTCCTCTTTAATACTCATTGCGCTAGTGATTAATATTTCCCCGTCAGCAAAGGCTGTTTGGCTGATGATGCATTTGACCAGCGGGTTCTGCGCCCCAACCGTAATGACATGACAGCCACCTAGTGATGTTCCCCACAGACCAATGCGTGACGTATCAAATGACGGTTGCTGGCTTACCCAGTTAACAACGGCATGAATATCTTCTATCTGCATTTTGGTCTGAAGCCTGCCGCGCTCACCTCCACTTTCACCGAAACCTCGATAGTCAAAGGTAATGACATTGTAGCCAGCCTGAGCAAAAGCGAAAGCAAACTCAGGCAGAACAACGTTCTGGATGCCACAAAACCCATGGCACAGCACCAGAACAGGTGCCGGGATCACTGATGTGCTAGGATAAATTCGCACCGCCAATTGTTCCCCGCTGCTACTAACACTAACGCTCTCAAAACCACTCATTACACTACTCCTCAAATACTGGCCAAGTTACAATTCCCAATTCAAAAGAAAGGCATCGCTATACACACAAAACCTACAGCAATAGGCTATAGTAGTATTTCAAAAAGCGATCCTGCAACAAAGCCTCAACCATCCAAATATTCAAGTACTGTTCTACATTTGTAGAGGGGTTACCATGAAATCGATTCACCTAAGCGTGCAAATTAAAAAAAAACCAACACCAAAATACATATTCAGGAAGACGCTGTCGCTCAATATCTGTGCGGCGCTTTGGATCGCGCTATTCGCCGGGCCAGAAGCCCATGCTAGTCGTGTGGACAATTTAGAACTCTTCAGCCACACCAATGAAGATCACCAGAAGTTAAATTTAGACTACAACGGTTGGCGCTGGCTAAAGAAAAAGAAGACTTTGGTACTGGGTACGTCGCTTCCTGATTATCCGCCGTTGGACATATCAAGTTCCAATCGTGACTATGAGGGTATCACAGCAGATTACATGCAGATAATTTCTGGTTATCTTGGTGTAACCGTGGACGTTCGCCGTTACGCTACTCATATGGAAGCCGTGGAAGCACTGAAAACTGGCGAAATAGATTTATTGGGCAGCGCTAATCGAAGAGAAAAAAATAGAATAGATTTGGCACTGAGCAACAACTACCTCGATGATCGACTCGCTCTAATCGGCCGCATAGGCATTAGCCTGTCTTTCGACGATAAAGTCGCGCGTATTCGCTTGGCAATTGACTCCGACTATATTAGTGAGGCTGCGGCTCGGCGGATGTTTCCTCAAGCAAACATAGAAGTGTTCACATCGACAGAAAATGCTATCGCGGCAGTCGCCTTTGGACAAGCTGATGCATTTTTAGGGGATGCTATATCCTCTCAATACCTTATTTCGCGAAATTATTCCAGCCATCTCGATATTTTGGATATCGCCCCCCCGGCACAAGAAGGCTTCAGCTTTGCCATTAACGCTGATAACCCGCGTTTGCTGAACCTTATCAATACCGCCCTAGGGGCCGTGCCAGAACAGGTAAAAACTGAAATACAAACACGCTGGAGCGAAAAACTCTTATTCACGCTCCAGCCACTGGATTTAAGTGCAGACGAGAAAGATTGGATCAAGAAAAACCCTGTGGTAAATATAGCAGTGAGCCGGTACCTGGCACCCGTTTCATATTTCGACATCCATGGTAATTATTTTGGTATTACACGAGACTTGCTTAAGTTAATTGAGAGAAAAACGGGCTTAAAATTCAACATACAACCTCACCCCAACATTAGAGAAATGCAGGAAAGCTTAAAAGCGGGAAGAGTGCAAATCGCAACGGACCTGCCTAAAAACCAGGAAAACATGCAATCTTTTTTATTTGGACGTCCTTATTTAATCGCACCTTATGCACTTGTAGTACGCAATCAAAGTGCATACCCAGATACGCTGGAGGCTCTGGCAGGCAGGACGTTAAGCGTTGCGCCAGGCCATGCGCTTCTGCCGATGTTACGCGAACATTACCCGCTCATTCGTTTAAAGAACGCAGAGAATAATTTTGAGGCCCTTGCTTGGGTAGAGGATGGCTCAGTAGATGCAACAATCCTACCTGCACCTATTGCCAGCTACAATTTGCGTAGCCGCGATAACTCACTGAAAATTGCATCGATTATAAACTCTGCACCTGCGACAGCGTCGCTCAGTGTACTTAAGGGGCAAGGTCAGCTTTACGCAATTCTCGATAAAACCATAAGAAGCATCCCGCCAGATGTTATTGATTCTGTTACCAACCGGTGGCGCACAAACGCAGTTATTGCGCCCCCATCATGGCGCGACTATCGTCAGATTATATTTAAATCCGTAGTTGGCACTATCACACTATTGACTATCGCATTGGGTTGGGGAATTTACTTACGTCGGCAAATCATGCAACGCAGAGCAGCCGAAAGAGAACTCAGCAATCAGCTTCACTTTATGGAAGCCCTGATAAACGGCACGCCGCATCCAATTTACGTGCGGGATTTAGAAAATCGCCTATTAATTTGCAATGACAGTTACGTAAAATCGCTTTCAAACGAGGGTGATATTGCTCGTGGTTTAAGTTCAGCAAAAACCTCATTGGAAAGGTCGGCGGCCTATGAAAAGGATTGCCAAACTGTATTGCAGACAGGCCAACCTCTTTTGCGTGATCGAGAAGTTTACATTGCTGGACGTCATCAAACTATCTATCACTGGATGCTACCTTTCTCTAACTCTGAAGGTGCCAATCAAGGCTTAATCGGAGGTTGGATAGATATAACTGAGCGGCACTTGCTTCTGGAGGAGCTCAAACAAGCCAAAAATGATGCTGATGAGGCTAATCGGACCAAAACTACATTCCTTGCGACTATGAGCCATGAAATCAGAACACCTATGAATGCGATCATAGGATTGCTGGAATTAAGCTTGAAACGCGATAAAGAAAAATATGACCGCTCATCAATAGAAGTCGCCTATCATTCCGCCCGCGGCTTGCTTGATTTAATTGGTGATATACTCGACATTGCCCGTATAGAGACAGGTCACCTTAGTCTGAATCAAGAGCGGGCCAACCTAAAGGACCTAGTAGAATCTGTTATTCGAGTATTCAGTGGACTGGCCAAGCAAAAGAACCTAACTCTAAAGTTAGACATTAACGAAAGTATAAATTACGACGTATTGGTTGACCCGCTGCGCTTTAAACAAGTACTTTCCAACTTAATCAGTAATGCGATTAAGTTTACCGAAAACGGCGGGGTCGATGTGGTTGTTCATTCTTGCTTATTAGCAGATGATCAATTACAGGTCGAATTTTCGGTCAATGACACCGGTATTGGTATATCTGCTAACGATATAGCGCGCTTATTCCAGCCATTTACCCAGATAGGTGGAACGAGACAGCACGCCCGCTCTGGTACAGGATTAGGATTAATGATTTCCCGTAATCTATGTGAAATGATGGGAGGCCAATTGGAGCTCGACAGCGAAATCGATCAGGGCACACAAGCCATTGGCCGACTGACACTGAACGTGCTCGAACCACGGCAGGAAAAGAAGGCCGAAGTATTAAACAGCTCCGCAGCCAACCCGGCTCCAATTTTAGGTGTATTAGTGGTTGACGACAACTACGCCAATCGATTGCTGTTGAGTGAACAGCTAATATACTTGGGGCACTCCGTGCATCTTGCTGAAAATGGTGCTGAAGGCCTTGCATTATGGAAACAGAAAATATTTGACGTCATCATTACCGACTGCAATATGCCAGTGATGAGCGGATATGAGCTTGCGAAAGCAATACGCGTGATTGAGAGCGCTCAAAACCGGGTGCGCTCTATCATTTTAGGATTTACTGCTAATGCTCAACGTGAGGAGCGCGAGCGGTGCATATCGGCTGGCATGGATGACTGCCTATTTAAACCAGTGGAGCTGGATACCTTAGAGCGTTTCATCAAACGCTCCGCAATAGCCATTCATGACGAAATTAATTATTCTGAATCCAATAAATTTGACTTGAATACCCTTGAGCACCTTACCGGTGGAGACCTCAACATATTAAAGCGTGTGCTGGATGGATTAATTAATAGTATCACCGATGATTTAGAGGAATTACGACGGCTTAATAAAAACGACAATCTGCGTGGCTTATCCGAGCTTGCTCATAAAATCAAGGGCAGTGCTCGCGTTGTTAAGGTTCGCAGTCTGATCAAGCACTGTGAAGCTTTGGAAGCTTCCTGTCACCTTGACCCGTCAGATTCTAATTTACCGGCCGTGGTCCTAGCCCTTGATCAGGCAATGGTAGGATTAGAACGCGATCTGATTCGCCAGAGAAAAAAACACTTTGAGTAGGTGGACTGAAGCACCCTCTCCCGCGATGTACTCATTACGGCCGTAACGCCGATCCTTGGATATAGGCGGCCAATTGTTTGCCCGCCTTACCGCTTAAAGGCACCTTAAACGTTGTATAAACCCTGCCTACAACTGGCGCTATTATCTTTCCGCCGCGCGACACAATTAGCGCGCCTAGAATTTTCCTACTGTCTTTCAGCCCCTTCCGCCATGGTTAAGTCTTACGAGTTCTTGTAGAATTCTTATTCCAACTAAGGTGTAGACGCATGATAGACTCGAACAGTGTGATAATTATTGATAAACACCCGATCGTGCGACTGGCAATCAGAGCGGTGTTAGAAAGACGAGGCATTAAAGTTCTGGCCGACATCAGCGACGGAGTAGACGGTCTAAGACTTGCGAACCTGTATCATCCCGATCTTGTAACTTTTGATATTGGCCAAAATCAAACAGAGGGGTTAGCAATTATCAAACAAATGTCTTCGTTATCGAATGCTCCTAGCATGTTAATTTTTTGTACATATCCCGCAGTGCCTTGCGCAGAATATTGTTTACGGGCCGGCGCCTCCGGTTTTGTCAGTAAGCGCGCAGGCATACGCGACTTCCTTAACGCAATCGAAGCAATCTTCGCCGGTTACGATTATTTTCCATATTATGGCAGCGTCAAGCTTGGTCCAACCCCAGCAACGAAATAATCTAGAGTTCAGTTGACAGAGCTGGATGGGTATTACTCGCGCCCCATGCCATGAAGACAAGGTACGCGAGAAATTATGTAATGGATTGCTTGGACTACATCAGCAGGGCAAGCATAGGATATTCTCAGTTGTTTTTTCTCGGTCTAACACAGACCCGCCCATAGCCTTGATTTCCCCAAGCACAGCATCCAGTTTAACTCTTCCTGCATGACATTCAGCTCCAAGCTTTTCTGAGAGCTTTGCGTACCCATATATATAACTTTCTCGCGGATCGGGCATTATGGAACGTCTTCTTATTTTTTCTAGGACGGGATGACGGAATGTTTTTGAGAACCCCTCAATATCCTCTGCCACATTGGCGGAACCAAAGAAACCATTTCCACCTAAAAGTTCAAGTACTGCACGCTGTTTTTCGTGCGCAGTCAGAGTCCCCTCGGTATAAATCACGCTGAGCGGATTGTTAGGCCCCCCTTTCTCATTCTTAGCTGTGGCATCCGTATAAGGCGCAAACTCTTCAAACACTTCAACCGTAGTTGTCAATTTGCTGCACAGAGCAAGGCCGGCCTCGCTAAGCCGCCCGTTGTCAAAAAATAGAGTACCGAATTTCAGGGGATCTTCTTGTGCGCACTCCATCAACAGCCTATAAACTGCAGGCGCCACTGTGTACACAATTTTATTCGTGGGCCTAGCGAGACCGGATAGGTTGTTACGCTGTGTATCGCAAATGGCAAGAGTGTACGCCATCGCCACGATATCCTCGCATGCTGCATTATCCGGAATTGAAAGTGCACCACTTCTCAACAGGCCTTCAATGACAGTACCAAGCCCGGGTTTTCCGTCTCTACCTATATTTGGCATAAAATCGAAAGCTGTGCCGCTGGGAATAACCGCAGCCGCAACCCGGCAAAGACTTTCTTGCCCCGTAACGTCGACCGTTGCCTCTTCGGCCAAGGTCCCCAAGGCCGCAGCCGTGGCTATCTCATTCAGCCCCCAATGCTGTTGATTGCCAATGCCAGTGCCATCTTTTTGTAGTATTTGAACGTGATCATGAAAATATGCGAGAAAACCGGCTAGACGCTCGAAAGAATGCCCTTGGAAAAAATGCAGTACGTCACTCTGCATTTCTTGTGCGTGCGCCATTCGACCGCTTGAATGGGTAGCTTTGTGATAAGACAGACGCAACGCATTCAGAGCGCCATCTAATGCGCTCTGATCGAAATGACTTTGGATTTTTTCTATAGCGCGCTGCGCTTGTTCCAAGTCGATATGAGTCAGACTGGCCAGCAAATTATTTGTGAGGCTGCTGACAATTTTATGTTTATCACATTGGTCGGGCGTGACTTCGCGTACTTGTTCCAGTAAGTTCTCTAAGTGGCCCGCCATGATCGCTGATGCTTGCCTATACGATGCACACAACGTAAGAATATTTCCAAAATGTTCGGAACAAAACTCATCTAGCTGGCGGCTGGAAATCCCTAGTACATTACGAATACTGCACGATGTTCGCACTGGCAGATCTGAAGTCGTTCTGGGAAACACGCCTACTGGCGCTGACCCGGCGCCAACGTTTTTAACATTCATTTATTTTGCCTCAAGACGCCAAATGAGACCCGAAAGTATCAATAGCGTCTGAAGCAGGCTTTCAAATAGCGCTCATGACAGAGTGCTCTACCGCAAGCGGTTGTTTAAACGTTCATACCAGTGAATTTCTTTTCGCCAGTTCAGCCAAGCTTACAAGGCTAGAGGCGTTCAATTTTTCAAGCAAGCGTATTTTATAAGAGCTGATCGTTTTGTTGCTGATCAGTAACTCATCAGCTATTTGTTTATTCGTGTATCCCAACGCCAGATAACGAAGAACGGTGAGCTCTCGATCGGTCAGCGTACTTAGCAATGTAGCCTCGTCAGATTTCCCTGCGTCATTGCGAACGTCATTGAGCGTTTGGCTAGGAAAAAAACTGTAGCCCGACAACACTGCACGCACACCAGCGAGTAGCTCCGCTGGATCCTCCTGCTTAAACACAAAACCGGCAGCCCCAGCCCGCATGCACCTGTGGGCAAGGTAAGCAGGTTCCTGTGCACTTAGTACCAGGACTTTTGGCGGCGTTGCCAATGTCTGGATACGAGCGATTACCTCCAACCCATCGAGGTTCGGAATACCTATATCAAGCAGCACCAGGCCAGGATTCAGCTCTCGAGCTAAACTGACACCATCGACCCCATTGTCCGCCTCCCCCACCACCTCGTGCCCGTCACGCTCCAACAACAAACGAACAGCTAATCGTAGTATCGGATGATCATCAACAATCAGTATTTTTCCCACTGTCTACACCTGATAATGGTATTAAAAGATTGACTGCGCCCGCGACCTCTGAAGTGATCAGGCGCGATGTCGTCCACATTGTGAGCTCACCATTCGGGCAGCTCTTCAGCCACCATGAATATTTGCTGCATATATTCCTGAACCATAAATTTCGCCGAAAAAACACGAGATTGAGCCTCTGTGACACTCTTATATAGCGCTGTATCTTGAAGACTATCCTCTTTTAGGCGCTGCAGGGTCAAGGCCAAAACTGCAGCCTGGGTTTCAGTGGTGCGATAAGGATGCGCTCCATCAGCCTCAAACGCGCGTAAGCACTCATAAACTGTTGCGCCGCTCAAACCATCGTCTGCTATAGCCAATAACCTCTGGTAGAACGCTTCGAAATTAGGATCATCCAAAGAGGTTTTGGATAGCGCACCAACTTCAAGCACACGCTGATCCAGATCAAGGATCGCTTCTTGAGCGGCGAGCACGGCTTGGCTACCAGCGGGGCGAATGGCACCAATGTTCATTCCATGATCCCTTTATTCAAACAAATCGACTCATCCAACCCGGTAAACCGCAAAATAGCAGACCGGACCTCGCCAGAAATCCGCCCGCACTGCTCCGTCAATAGGCCTAATTTCACCATCAATTCCGGGGCCAGTTCTTCGCCGATAGCCCGACCATTCAGCTCGGCAAATTGTTGGTCACAACGAAATCGGTAATATTCCCCGTCGACGAATTCGACATTCATTGTGCCACTCCAATGCAAGCGTAGACGAGCCACAAACTCCTCACCACACGCATCCAAGCGTTGAGGCAATACCACGGTCATAGCTTGGTCCGAGCTGGCGTCGGCTCTGCTCTCTTTCAGCCATCTGGCAAACATGGCCTCCAAACACTCAGGCCGGCCCAGCAAGTCCGCGACTAAATCAACAGCAGTACGATGCAAGATCACCTCTAGACGCTTCTGAAGAGCACTTGCTTGGCCCACTGCATGCACGACATCTTGCGCCAGGACGCAGACGCCCTTGTCATACCCTTGGCGAAAAGCATGCTGATGAATTGCATCCGCTTCGCACTGAGCCGCGTGGATACGGCTATTGGCTTGAGCAATCGCCTGGTCAAGAATGTCGACGGCCTGCGTTTGCTTCTGCAGATGCACTGAGGCGACCCAGACGCTATCCTCAATCAGAAGGTTATCGTGAATGGGAATAATTCTGATCATTTTGTAGAGCCAATTTAAAAATTAATAGATCAGCAGAAGGTATCGGCTGGGTTCCCTGCAGCTCGACTATTTTCTCAGGGAAGAGTAGCGGCAGCCGTGCTACCAGTGCCTCAGGCACCCACTCTCTCCACGCCAGCAATGCGGAAAGCCCACATGCCTGGACTTGGGCCACAGACACCAAAGACGTTTTTTCCTCTTCGCGGGCTTCACGAAGCTTATAGGCTGCGAAGGCCTGGGCTTGCTCAGGCAGGCATAACCAAGTCCCTCCTTGCGCCAGGTATTGACGCAATTGCTGCGCCCCCAGAGCCAGAGCAATATGAGGCAGGCGGTGCCAATATCTCACCCAATGCGCATACACAGAATCAACCTCCGGCGTAGCCGGCATCGCATTGGGTAGTGCGTCAAGAAAAATCCCATTAAGCGCGCTCCGTTGCCGCGCAGAACTAAGATTGATTGTCCTGCTCAGACGACTTGGATGTAGGTAGGCCAAAGGATCAAACATGATATGTCTCAACCGCGGGGCAAAATCCATCATAGGTCCGCCTTAGTTTGGCGCCGCTTTACTGACCAATACCAATAAGCACTCGATAGGCCGCCTAATAAGACCATCAGAATCAGACCGCCCAGCAGGTAATTCTTATTATGATTCGTGGGTGCCGCTGAAGGCGCAAAGTGCTGAATTTCGCTTTTAGGTGAAAGCACAACTGAAATATCGTCGTAACTGACATCCGAAAAACTGTTTTTCAAAAACCGCTTGATATCACCGATCAATAGTTGTGAGTCTACACCCCGCTCATGCACGATCAGGGCAGAAAGATGTATGGGCGAAGCCTTACGGCCTCCTTCCCCGGCATCTAGGTCATAACTGACGTGCACCCTGGCCCGGACAATCTTTTCCAGTGTGGCCAATGTTTGTTCCAGGCGTTGCTCCAAGGCTGAGAACAATCTGGCTTTCTCTGCTCGGGGCGAAGCAACCAGCGAATCCTGTGGGAACATTTGTGCAACCTCAAGCCGAGGCTTGGGTGGCAGGTCATGCAATTGTAACAAGTCAACTGCAGCGGTAAAATCCAACTGGCGGACGTGGACGCTATAACCATTCTTGCCCTGATCGACTTTGACCGCCTCAATATTGTTACGCTGCAGTACAGCGATAACAGCATTTATCTGGTGCTGATCTAATCCGTCCAGCAGATCCGCCTGACGACAGCCTACCAACCCCAAGAACACCAATCCGAGTAATAGCCACCGCAGCATCATGAGCGCATCAATGCCTCAACGGCCCCCACGGCCTTACGTGTAAGTGTACTGACCATGGAGATATCGAGATTATAATTCGCGGTTTGCTGTTGCAGTTCGAAGAGAACCTCTGGGTCGCTGAGCATTCCCGGACGCGACAAAATTGAGTTGATTGCGGATACATAGTGTTCTGCTTCCACGCTTTTTTCAGAAAAGGCCTGGATAAGCCGGCCCTCCAAAGATTCTGACGCATCACTGGCGGGGTTGTTTAAAAAGCTCACCTGTGCGCTAGGAGAAGCGATTAGTTCTAAGCCGGACATAAATACACTCTAAACTTAACCAGCCCCGGTACGGGGCCCCAAGATGTGAAAAAAGGAGATCAATTAAGCACTAACGGAAGTTTTGAATAATCGCAGCATCAATATCTTTGAATACCTTTACGGTGTTCGATTGTGCGTTACGAAACAAATTATACTCCGACAACCGAGCTTGATAATCAGCAAGTAGGGAGGGATCTGAAGCATCACCCTTTAGCTTATCCAATGAAGCATCCAATTCCTTTTTAAGATCCGTCACCGACTCATCGAAATCTTGTGAAACTTCGGTCAACCAGCCACTAGGCGCTGCCGGTTTAGGGCTATTAGTGTTTGCCATGTTTTATTACCTCAAATTTATTAAGTCGGTGCGGGAAAATACCAAGAAGACGGACTCATTTTTATATAACCTTGTGAACCTAGCTGATAGGACTTGCCTTTCAACCAATCGTCATCGAGTTCTAGCGCAAATGAAACATAACGTCCTCCCCATTGCTGATAAAACGACTCAACCAGCTCGCGTACGTTATTTAGTTCACCGTCATTCAACGCACCTCTAACCTTAAACGTGACGCCAGCCGGGTGATGCATTCGTTCAAATGGAACAGCCAAGCGCTGCAAACCATCTTTTGCCAGTGCCTCTAGCTCCAGGTCGCTGCGTCGCTCGATTTTTACTGACTGCACATAAGGCATGTCCTTTAACAAGAAAGTCCTAAGCGCCTCGCCAGCGGCCAGGTCTAAGTGAGCACGCTCCTTACTCAGAACCAGACGGGGAAATTCAGGATTATTCAGATCGAGTCGATGGAATGCTAAACCGGTGTAATGACGAAGCAACTCGCCTTCAACACGCTTTGCTTCCTCGCGTATCGACCTCACATCGATGCCAGTACTATTGTTTCGCATCATGACCTGTCGCCCCCAGCTCAGCTCGCGCTCGCTTGAAGCAAACATGTAAATCTTGTCATCGCGGCCTTTAATAATTCTGTAAGGGCTGCTGACCCCGCCAACGACAGACTTCACACTCACCACTGGCGTTGGCCGGCTTTCCCACCAGAAGCAGGCGATCAATACTACGCCACTTAGTAGCATCGCTATTACGCTCTTCACCGAGAGCCTATTAGAAATTGTCCGTGCAAACGTTTCGGGCGCAGGCTCGTCAAACAAACCGTCAACCCAGTCTGCATCCATCGGACGTAAAGCAATACGCAAACTACCTACACGGTGAATGACTTGATAAGTTAAAGATCGCTCTACTACTTCCTCACCGAATATACGCACCATGACGCCAGACTGTGCAGTTTCTTCAACAAGCACTTCAAAATTACTACTACTGCCCTCCAGCGGTATATAAAATGAGTGCTCAGGAAAGGAAACGGCTGATTCATCGTTGAAAAATTCTCTTTCCATACCGACGACGAACAGGTTTTGTTTATCACGCAACTCATACTCACAGCCGCACAGCGGCCCATCCAGAACACGTAGCACGCAACCGAAGTTCGTGGTGCCTTGCTCTTTTTCGCCTAACAACATATTGCCCTTCCACCGTTTTACATCGCGCGATATGGACATAGATTAATGCCAACTCGATATTAAATCTTGATGGATAGAAGTATTATCCATCAAGATTCAAATCACTGCGCATCATGTGATAACGCTCCTGGACACGCTTGGCATAACGCTGCCGTGACGTTGCCCTAGAAGCAGAACCTCCAGCGTTGTAAGCGCCGACAGCTTCCCAGCTATAGCCAAAGCGCCCAATAAACTCTTTCAGTATTGAGGCACCCACAGCGATGCTCAAGCAGGGGTCATTTAATAGTCGGCCTTCGTCGATACCCATCTCACTGAGCCACGGTAGATGGCGACTATTGATTTGCATTAAACCAATATCCCGCGAACCATCATGGTTATGATTCAGCGCATCTGTTCGCAGCGAAGACTCGACTTGTGCTATAGCAAAAAGAAGCTCTGGTTCAATATCGTAGGACGCTCCCACCTGTTCCCAGCAGAAAGCATCCGCCCAAGAAGGCCTTGTCAACAGTAGCAGGCCGACCAAGAGATATCGGGTCAAAGCAGCCTCCCCGCGAACCTGGCCGACTCTCGCAGGCGTCTTTGGCTGACAAGACAAACAGGACACTCTTCAAAAAACCTGGATCCACCGGACAATGGTGCGGCGCTCGAATGGACTGCAAGTTCAACTTTTTTATATATTCTCATGCTTAGGCAGCACTCCGACTCGCCCCAGAAGTGAACCGTTCAATAGGCTCTGGAGCGGAGGGATTCAATCGGCGCAGTGTCAAGGTGCCGCATTGGTTGACCAGCTCTAAACACATACGTCGACCGTTCTGCAATCCACCCAGCTCATCCAGCATTTGAGTGTCGCAGATAAGTGCGGTGACACTAGACGGCGCGTGAGCGGAATCTGAACGACCACTACTGGCACCATTCGGGGTTAACTTCACAGAGTGCGCAATCGCGATCGAGTGCGTGGTTTCAGGTATGGATATAACAGGCCGAACAAACCGATAGCCTTTGCCATAGATGGTTGCGATATAACTTTTGCTATCTGAAGAGCGCAGTATTTTGCGCAAGATATAAATACAACGGCTAAGAGACTCCTCCCCCACCGCCTGATGTGGCCAGATACTATCCAGCAACCTATCCTTGCTCAGCTCCCGCCCCTCAGAGGCAAGCAATAGTTCAAGGAGCCTGGATTCTTTAGGAGGCAAATGCACACACTCACTGCCTAACCAAAGACCTCTGTTTTTTCTCCAAACCCACTTTCCAAATGCCACATCTTCAGTAAAAGAAGGATTAACTATGTCAGTCACTTTTCTAACCTCGCCAGTATAATGCGCCGCCAAAACGACTACCCAAAATCGATGGAGCTATACTAGAGGCAAGAAAGGCGCCGGGTGGATAAGAAACGACCACAATAGCGCCGGAAACATCCAGCACGACACAAGAAATTTCTGACGCGCTAGTAGCGCACAGGCTCATAGAATGATTGATGCTTAAGTTGCATAATTGGATTTTTTATTTTTTTAGGACGCTTTACGGCATTACTTTACGTATTTTCGTTCAGCGCGAGCGCTGTTCTAACGTGCAAATACATATCCTCCACGCTATGACTAGTCGCTACCAGCGACACATTCAAATCAATATTAAATACCTCATTCAACTGCAAGCCTATATCAATCAAGTCTAACGAATCCGCCATAAGCTGCTCAATAATTAGTGTCTTGCTAGTTATCTTTTCTTGAGCAAGCCTGAAGTGATAGGCTAATAGTGCTCGTAGCATACTAAATTCTGGATCAATTTCATTCACCCCACGCCCTCCACCTCATATTACTGCGCTTGAACAAGCCGTGAAGTTGATCACTCAATGAACGCGAATAATGCTTGCAGTTTTTCCATTGTTTGCCTCACGTTTTCATAGTTACGTCGCATTTTAATATTGTTATTTTCAAATGACTTCAATCCACTTTTCAGATCCAATGCAAATTTATTCATGCGGCCGCTGTTCAGCATTTGACTTAACGTCTCAAAACTGGCACTGGAAAGACTTTGGGTATCGTCAAAATTACTCAAATCTCGCTTAAGCAGGTTAACAGCATGCCGTTGATTCTTCGTGTCAGCACTAGAAACCTGCAAAGAGTAACTCACAGCCTTGAGTATTGCAGCCAGGCTCTCGCGCGCATCGAGCATAATGCTGCCGCGTTTACTAAAGTCCCGATCAGTCCAAGGTACGTATGTTACATTTCCAAAACTCAATACACTCGCTGGCGAGTTTGGATTGAGTTTATGTCGGAGTTCAACATCATCATTTTTTTTATCGTGTTCAGGGCTGTTGAGAGTCTCCCGATCAAGGGTATCATTTCGATCTCCGTCAAACTTTTTAATCAGCGCACTAACTGAACTTTGACGATTCAACGGCGACTGTGACGGCGGCGGCGGCGGCGGTAGCGAATTCAGCTCTGCAACATTCGACTTATCGTTAACGTCCTGCGGCATGTCTAGCGCATCAGTTCCAGCAGGTATTGATTCATCAGGCACGCTCTGCTCTGAAGTTTTTTTATTTATGGCAGTTGGCTCATGGCTATTTGCCGCGCCTGCCAGAGCTCTCAATAAATCTGCGCTAATATTAATGTTCTGCACATTTGAGTTCGTGATTCCTGGTGTGCCTGGCGCATTTCGGCCTCTTCTTTCGGGCGCGGAGGTCGAGCGATCGGTCCCAGAGCCACCGTCGCCCACCAGCTCTTTCGGCGATTTCTCAATCAGTGGACGGCGAAGATCCACTTCGGTCATTACGAACTTTACCACCTCAGAAAGTGAAACGAAATCCAGCACACCGCCTGTTTTACCCTCTGTATTCGTTCTTCTCAGATCAGCCATCGTCTCAGCGGCCGACTGGCTCATGATTTTACCTTCAGGCAATACGGAACCAGTAGGAATGGAAACCTCCCTATTTTTCAAATATGCGGAGATAGCAGGCTTACCAAAATTTTTGTTAACATCAGCATAAAACCCGTAGGCTTCTTCATAACGTACCTGCTTCGCCACAGACTGTTTTAAAGCGTCAAAACTTTTAACCAGCGAGGCAGACTTTGAGTCAGACGCGATAAGCGAAATTCCTTCTTTTAGTTTACCTGCATTATCCTCCAAAAAGGTATTAAGCTCGCCAAACAACGTCACGGCGATCGATGGCATATTGGCAGCACTCACAATTACCACCCGCTGCAAATCATTAATTTCACGCAATTGCGAAGCGCTAAGTTCTTGGTAACAACTATTGGCTCTGGAGGAAAAATGTGCTTCCCTATAGTTCGATGCCAACTCATCCAAAGCACCCTTCAAACTATTGTGCTTTCCAAGTAATGAGTCCAATGATCCAGCACCCACTGCATTTCTTAAATAATGTTGACGCGCCGCAGTGTCAGCCCTTGATAAAAATTGTACTTGCTTGTCTGCATTACCTCCTTTAACCACCTTTCCATCCAAATGATTTCGGATAAGAGAATTAGCCCTGCGAAACGGTATGGCAATATTTGAAGGAGAAGTTGATCTCATATCAGCTGCCTACTTCAAATTATTCATAATCTGATTATTGGTCTGCTCAATTGCGCTAATGCTTGATGACAACGTTTGAATAAAGCTTCTCACCAAGCTTGCTGCAGAGTCCAGTTTGTTTGTGAACTGTTGAAGCGTGTTTTTTAGCTCTTCCTCTTGGCTACCAAAACCTGTTTGCCAAGCTGAATACTTCGCGTGATCCAAAAAGGCGTAGTCACTTCCTGCGGTATCATCTGGCAACGTGTCTATCATTTTTTGTATAGGGCTTAAATCCATCATTATGATGCAGCCCCCATCGTCATTCTCAACGATAACACCGGAGCCAAGTTCTTGGACCCATTTCTCCGCTTCTTCGCGGCTTACCACACTCACATGACCATCTTCCTGAGGCGGATACAAAACACCTGTAGGATGGCGCTTGTACTTAGCGAGTATGTCCTCCAATGCTGCCTCAATCTCACCAACCCAGACATAAACTGTTTTGTCATCAGCATCGATCCAACCAGACATTTCCGCAGTGATATTCTTATTAAAATCGGAATACAAGGCGGCATATTGCTCAACAACAAAAAAATAAGACGCTTGATATTCTTTATCTAACTGCTCAATGAGTTCTACAATTTTATCTTCTAAACTTTTCTCAACCTCCCCGCTCCGCCTCATATCTGGCGGTACCGTAGAATTTAACTGCAACGCTGTATTTATTGGCCTTAGACACCCCTCAAGCCTCACCAAATCAAAAGCACCAGAAAACAACGCCTTCTTTACGTCTAACAACGCGCTGGTTTTAGACACAAGCGCCTCCTCCAGCAATTCCCTTAGCTTTCGAGAACCATCGCCCTTATTGATATCGACCATTCTAAGTTTGAGCTGAAGTGCTTCGACGCTATTCGACCATAGCTGAACACTGCGCAGAAGGTCGTGTCGATTCTTCTCAGTCCGGTCTTTTTCCACACCCGTCGTTAATTTGGCGCTGACCGTATCCTCTCGCACTGAACCTGACTCACTTAACCCATACACACTCGAAGGGCGTATCGAAGCCCCCGTAACAACGGCTATACCAAACATACGTATCCTAATTTTGACCATACCGGCCGATAGCGAAATTAAATTTAGATTTTGCTAGCAATATGATTCAAAGCCGCCACATCTGCTTTACGATAACTGTCATAAAGTTCAAGTAATTTCTTGATCAGATCGCGGCTATAGCCTTCTTCCGTACCAGACGACTGCGACAGCGAGCTCATCACCGAACTGGCCGCTTCTTTAATCATCTGATCTGCCTGCAGGGCCATGGCTTCAATCTGTAGTGCGCTGTTCATAGTCATACCCAGCACTTGCCCACTACTCATCAGCGTTTGCGCTACCAGCTTTAGCTTTTCCGCTTTGAGCATGACTTGCTGGTGCATCTGCTCCAGTTCATTAACACGCGCCTGATCATCCAGCAGGTCGCGCTTCATGATTGCTCGCTCTTCCGTTGTCGTCTGGTGCCCGCTCGGCGCGAGTTGCATTTCTTCGGTGCCCGCTCCTTTGTGACGAGTTAATGATTTAAGATTATCTTGGGGATTAATTTGAAGTCCGCCGGAATCAATGGTCAGATTCTTATTTTGAATCTTCAGCCCCAGGTCATTCGCGGGCATTTTATTCTTTTTCAGTGTGACACTTTCTGTATGAATGGCTTTAGCAGAAGCGACAGCACCACCCACCGTCATCGAAAGCGACGTTGCACTGTTGGCAATGGCGGCATGAAACAGTTGTTTACCTTCTTGAACTTTGGCCGCTGCCTTTGACAGCATCTGTTCGAAAGACATGATCGCATAGGCTGATTTTTGTTTACCTTTTGCGGCCCTCGCCTCGAACTCGACAAACAATAACAGTTGATACAGCAGCGCTTGTCGCCCCGTCAGCGTCAGCGGGTCAAGGAACGCCTCAGTTTTTTCCGGTTTCTCAGTTGCGGCGCGAACGGCTTCTGCAAAATTGCTCTCGATGGATACCTCGGTTGCCTGGCTGATTTCCCCGACATTCCCGGTTTTAGGGCCGAGCTTGTCGGCCAGTCGTAAAGCCTCAGGCACCATCTCATACAATGCAATCCTGAGCTTTTGTTGCTCAGCCAGTGTGGGTAGCTCAGCGAGTCCGGCTTCCTTGATGAAGTTCAGTATTTTTTCTATTTGCGGATTTTCGACAGTTACCTGTGCACCAGAGACTACTGCATCGGAAGAAAGCGTCTCAGCGATCGCAAGACGGCTTTCGTTATGTCGGCTCGCATCAACCGCTTTGGTGTTTACAATGGGCCCTTGAGAGGCGGATCCAATATTAATAGACATAGACAAACCTCATTAAACCGAACGGTTAATTTTATTAACGACTGAGTGCGCCACTGCGAACTGATTTTCCAGATTATCGATCGCTTTCATAAACTGACGCTGCACGTCCTGGACAGCCTCGTGGATCATTTGGATCAATTTAGTCAGCATCTGTTGAAGTTTCTCAATATCCGCGCGACTCAACTCAACTTCAGACAAGGCTTCAGCAGCCTTCATTTCACTGTGCCCCTTGACGACATTCATTGATGCCGTAGAGGTCGCGCCTACGGTTTGAACGCCCGTGCTCATACCATCAAGTATTTTCGAATATCGCTGTATTGAAGCCGCATCACTCTTGAGCCCAAAAAACTCACGCGCCTGGGTGCCGACCTTACTTACAGCGTGGCCCATGCCACGCCCGGCCCCACGCGCGAATTGCTTGACTAGGTCCGGTACCAGCTTATCCATCAATTTGCCAAGGGCTTGCTCAATGCTCTTCTTGATGCTGCTCTGGGCTATCTTCGCCCCTACTTTGCCGGCAGCAGCGCCGCCCAGGACGACAGCGCCCACCATTGCTGCCGCAGCGAGAATGGCGCCGGTAATCATGCCGATCATCTCGGCTGCCGCCGAATCCACACCCACAGCTTTTAATAACTCGGTGATACCTTTGCCCAACGCTTGAACGATAGGGTTGAACACATGCTCCATGATTGGATTGAGTGCGGCCTCCATAAAGGAGAAGTCAAACAGTGCCTTGCTCACCATATCGCCGGCCATGAGTGCGAGCCCTACAGCTGCGACTGCCAGACTCGCGCCACCTGTGAATACCGCGCCCACGACACTAATTGCCGTAAGGATCCCACCCAAGACTTTCCCCAGGCACCCCATGGCCTTTTGCATTTCTTCGGCCTTGCGTACCTCTTCCAGGTACTCGTCGGACTTTTTCTCCAGATAGGCTTGGCGTGCCTTGCTCATTGATTTGTTAAGTTCAAACTGCGCCTGGTTGTCCGCCTCGATCGCCTCCGACATGATTTGCGCAACGCTCAACATCAACTTAAGCAAGAGCCCGGTATTATTTAAGGTTTTTTCAGCGTTGGCACTGTCTGGCCCTGTCAGGCTTTGCTTTCCTTTCAGTTGCTCTTTCAGTGCTTCAGCTTCAGCCTGCTTGGCATTTGCCTTCACCAAAGCATCGTTGTGCGCAGAGGTAGCCGCTTTAACTTGACCGCTTGCCTGGCTCAGTTGCTTGGCTGCGTTATCACGCTTGGCCTGCGCCGCTGCATACAGCGGATCATCCGGATCCATTGCATCCAATTCGGCTTGCGCATGATCCAGCGCACCCTGGGCCGTTTTCTGAGCGCCGAGTGCGCTGTTCAGGTTTTTTTCAGTTTGTTCGGCATCCGTTATTGCTTCGGACGCAGCGTCCACGGCGCCTTGAAACTCCTCGGAACGCTTGGTGCTACTTTCTGCGTGCGCGGCGGCGAACGATCGCAGGATTTCCAGATTGCGCTTAAGGGTAGCCGTGGTGACCCCCTCGACAAGCTCCATGACAGCCGCGAGCACGAGCATGAAATGCTCCTGGGAACTCATGCCTTCTTTTTTTTCATTTTGTACCGGCATACGCAGCATCGGTGCAGACGGATCAAATCGGCCTTGCTCCGTGGACTGGCCCAAGACCACAGTCGCCAATTGCTGCGCCGAGTCTTGCGCCCGCCGGACAAAGTCCGGACTGGCGAAACTTGCTTTCTCGGTGTCCACACGCTGCTCCTGATTCAGGTATGCACCCAAAACCCGCGTATCTCTCACCGCATTGATATTATTCATCATCGTCCTCGTTAGCGCTGGTAGCTGCAGCCTGGCGCATCGCGTCCAGATAGATCTGTGCCTTTGCGCACAACTCAGCGGTTCCTCGCTCAATGACCAGTTCAAAACATCGTCGAGCCTTGCCCACTCTTCTCAAGGAAAGTTGACATTGCCCTGCATGCAGCATCGAGCTGTAATCAGCTTTGCTTTGTGCAAACACTACCGTGTACATATCCAAGGCTTTTTCGAAGCGCTTCTGCATTTGGTATACAGCGGCGAGCCCCATCCAGTAATCGGTATTGTTAAAGTTATAAATGCACAGGAACCGGAAAAACTTTTCCGCGTCTTCCAATCGTCCCTGACAGTAAAAATCATAGGCATAGCCGTAGAGGCTCTCCATTTGCCCTTCTGAAATACCATGCAGGTCCTGCAGGGTTGCGCCCTCCAGAACGGCTTGCATTACATCCGCTGCTACTTCGTCATCATCTGACATCTGCGAACTCATTTACGTAACTCCTTTGCCGGTTCGCCGGACAGGTTCATTAAGCCAAGCTCTAGCTTTTGGTTCATTCACAAATCACTCATACGTAGGGCTCAGGCGTTTTCCACCTGCTCAAGCCACAGCAACAGCCGCAGCACTTGCTCGACCTCGTCCAGTTTGATCAGGCTGTAACGCGTGTGCGTTTTGAAGATACGCCGCGCCAACGCCACATCAGCCACCACTGGCACCCCCACTTTTTCAGCATAACCACGCACCGCCAAGGCTCGCTGATTGGTTTCCATCACGGAGATAAAAGGAATGGGCAGTACTTCTGGGTTCATATAAATACCCACCGCAATATGGGTAGGGTTAGCAATGACTACCTTGGAGTTGCGTATATCTGACTTGATCTGCTCGGACAGTAACTCTCGATGCAGTTCCCGGCGCCGACCTTTCGTTTCAGGGCTGCCTTCTTGCTCCTTATGCTCATTTTTTACCGACTGCTTATCCATTCGATGTTCCTTGATGAACAGGAAATATTCGATCAGCATATCCAACAGTACGATCAGCAGAATGCAGGCGAGCCATATCAGCATCAACGAGAGTAAGAGACTACCCCATACGGCAAATAGCCCACCGATAGGCGCATAGACGAGCGAAAAAATCCGATCACGTACAACCTGCCAAGTAACGCTTACCGCGACAACAAAGCTGATGAGGTATAACAGCGATTTAATCGCTTCCTTGACGGTACGCAGGCTGAATAGCTTTTTAAAACCATTTACTGGGTTGAGGGCCCCCAGGTTCAACTTCAGCGCTTCGGAGGCTAACTGGAACCCGCTGAGCAATAAACTCGGCAGGCCGGATGCAAGCAAGCAAACCAGTATGATAGGCGCCACAACTTTAAACGCGTGTAAAGCAAGCCCCATTATATAGACCGATGGGTCCAGGCTGAAACCGCTTTGAATATAGCGCCGGTAGAGCGCCATTAATTCCAGCAACGATACGCTGCCCACTAAAAAGGCAATGCCGCACAGCATCAAACAGGTAGTCACCAAGTCTTTGGACTTAAATGTCTGGCCGCGCTTTGCCGCGTCCCGTAGGCGTTTTGCTGTGGGCTTCTCGGTTTTTGAAGACGCAGACATTTAATCGACTCCCGCGTCTATCCAAGAAGCAAACCCAAGTGAATTATGAGCGAGTCGGAGAATTTCATCTGGCAAGTAAGCACCGAAATACAACAGAACCATCAATAGTGCGATACTGCCTTTAATCGTCAGCGACACTGAGAAAGCGTTCATCTGAGGTGCAAAACGCGACAACAAGCCGAGCACGACTTCACTGAGCAATAGTACGGTTACGACGGGTGCACTCAATAACAGGCTACGGGTGACCAAGCCGTCAAGCATTCCTAATACAGGCGGGAGGCCAGGCAGGCATGCCCCCAAAGGATCGCAGAGCTGATAACTTGCTTTCAACGTTTCAACCATCAGCAGCAAGCCGCCACCTTCAAGGTAAACCGCCGCTGCAAATAAATTGAAGAAGTTCGCCAGTTCTGAGGTATCCACACCATTAGCGGGGTCTACAGTACTGCTCAGCATGGCCCCGCGCTGGTTATCAATCAGACAACCGAGGGCATGCAATGCCCAGAACGGCCAGCAAAGCAAGCAGCCGAGGAGCACGCCGACGCCTGCCTCACGCAGCATCAACCCCATGTAGTGCAAGCTATCCATGGCCGGCAACTCAGCAGCGGAATACGGCCAAAGCGCAAATGCCACCAGCACAATTACAGCGTTACGAGCCACACCGGATAGCACACCGCTATTGAGGAATGGCAGCATGAAAAACACCGGGGCCAATCGTGCAAACCCAAGGGCCGCCCCGGCCAACCAGAGATGTAAATCGAAGAATAAGGGCAATACCATACATTAACCTGTATGGCGCAACGCCAAGCGGAACGCTTCACGAGAAAAGTTGAGCAACGTTTGCCCGTACCAGCCAGACAACATAAACATACATAAACTGACCGTCAGCAATTTGAAACCGAAGGGGAGCGTCTGTTCTTGCAACTGGGTCACTGTCTGGAACAAACCAACCAGCAACCCCACCACCGTCGCGGCAATCACGGGAGGGGCAGAAAGCATGAGGATCAAATAAAGCGTTTTGTTCCCGACAAATACCAAATCGTTCATTGGGCGTCTCCCTAAAAAGTCAATTCAAGATATTGACCAATTAGCCCTGTGGAAAGCAGGGTCCAGCCATCCAATGCAACGAATAGAATGAGCTTTATCGGGACCGATATAATTACCGGACTCATCATCATCATCCCCAATGCCAGCAAGATACTTGAAATTACAAGATCAACAATGACAAAGGGAAGATACAAATAAAATCCGATTTTAAAGGCACTTTTTATTTCGCTTAGCGCATAAGCTGGCAACAACGAAAATAAAGAGGCACGCGGCGCCTCGGCGTCGGCATAACCTTGCTCTCTCTCTACTCGATCCTCTCGCTCAAGCTGGGCGCGTTCAAAAAATTGCGTTAACTCAGGATCGGTGTGTTTTTCCAAATAGACACGGTATTCCTGCAGACCGGTATCGGTGAACTCGACGACTGCGTCGACGCTGTTGAAACTAACCGGGTGCTCCTGGTAATAGCTATAAGCTGAATGCACCACTGGCATCATTACGAAAAACGAGAGCAGCAACGCGACGCCGTTCAATGTCATATTTGAGGGTACTTGTTGCAACCCTAAGGCGTTACGCAGCATGACGAAAACGATCGAAAACTTTATATAGCAGGTTCCTGACGCAATCAGAAATGGCAACAGTGTCGCGAACGACAGCAGTGCAATCATTGAGATGTCATTCGACATGCTCGTTACCTTCAATAAACAACTCCATTAACTCAACGCCCAGGCTGCCATCGAGTTGAACTAATTCTCCTCGCGCCAAGCGAAGGCCATTGGCTCGCAGCTCAACACTCCGCTCAGCACCTGGCACGAGGGGCAGAATCCCTCCTTCGTTCAGTGCTTTCAGCTCGCTGAGGTCAAGTACGCTTTCTTGCAGCACAAACTCCAGGCGCACCGGTAAATGCCCCAGATCAACGACCGAATTAAGCCTGTTTTTTTCATGTGTCTTTTCGAGCGTGTGCACGTGTATTCCCTCTCCGGTTAGATCAAAGTGGCCAAGGCGACGGCCCGCCATGGTGAAGTATTGCGCCTTATCGGCCAGTAACAGTACGCCGCCCTTAGCCAATCGACGCAGGATGGGCATACTCACGTCGGTATAGCCAAGTACCACACTTATAGGAAAAGATAATTTCGTTAGTCTGCGCTCAAGCGAGTTATTCATCGGTGTGAATATCTCAGGCAAGGCCGATAACCAAAGTTGACCAAATGGGGTCTGTATACTGGGTAATTTTTTAACGCCGTAGTCCGCTCCTCTTTGTATCTCGCACGAAATAACACGTTTAATCGCCAACTCATTAAACGGCAAGTCCAGCGGTTGGGGCGATGCAGCAAATAATTCAACAATACGTTCGTTAGTTACCCCCTGCGGCGCATAGCCTGCGAGGCCAGGTACTGCCGCAGCCAGCCATTCACGGGGTTCCAACAGACCACGCCAGCGGCCTTGCAGCGCCTCGGCCTCGAAATGCAAATACTGCGTAGCAGAGCACAGTGAAGCGGCCTTCAACTCATTACCAGCAGAACCCCAAAGTGCAAGTAGACGCTCGTCGTTGCGCTCTTTCGGATCGTAACGACGCAAGGACAATTGTCTCATCCGCTTTGCTCCTCGGCCGACTCTTCTTCTTCGTAGCGATGCCCGTTTCCTCCGCCCTGGCCTTGATCCTGAGTCAATCGCCAGGAGGGCTCACGCGCCGCCGGAAAGTGGTGTAATAGCTCACGATGAAGCCCTGGATCATTGCTACTGATCTGTAGCCGCATGCCGGAATCATGCTCCTGTCGTTGCACCACCACTTGGCCAAACGCTTTTGGAGAGTTGAACTCATAAACGAGTTTGCTCCCCCCTTCGATCGGTGCAGCTTCCGTTTGTATGCGCTGCTCCCCTGGGAGCTGCGTACGCGGCTGAGGCCCGACGATTTCGGAGGGAGTACTTCCAATACTCAAGTAAGCGCCTGACCGCGCAGCAGGGATCGACTGGACAAGCTCAGGTTGTGATGGGGTGTCATTAGTCGCGGTTTGCGCTGTGGCTAAGCTCCAGACGTCGAGGCCTTGGTGAATAACCACCTGGTCACCCGATGCCCGTTCCACCGGGCCATTCATTACTGGTATCGCTGCCGAAACTCGCTCATGTACTGGCTTTTCCACGGCGATCCTTTTCACCTTAGAGGCGGCAGCGCCCGCCTCTACAAAACCTTCAAGCGCTGGCCGATGAAACTTCAAGCGCGGCGCTGGGCTCTCCACCTGTTGGAACGAATCTACTGCGAACTTTGAGTGGTGAACATCTGATTCCAGTGCTTGCGTATTTGCCGGTGCTTTTATCGAGCTCAATGGACTCTTTTGTACATCGACACTCACCTGTACTTTTTGCGCCTTATCCAGCATATTTTGGTCGCCGCCCGCGAAGACAACAGGGACATGCGCCAACAGCGCTCTCAATGTTTCCGGCAGTTGATCAACTTGGTCTTTTATCAAGTCATCCTCCCTAACTGCGAACTCTAGAGCTTGGTCGAGCTGATCCGCAATAGCGTCATCCTCAACAGACAGTGGGACCACTTTAATGCTGAGGGACGGGGGGATATTTACTTCGCCCATGGGGTTAGCTCCTCCTGTTCTAGTTCATCACGGCACAATGCGGCGAGCCTACGCGCACGCTTAAGTTGCACCAGCCGATGTTGGTATTTCTGCTGCTTTTTCACACACACTAGGTACGCTTCACGGGCGTTGGCCAGTTCCGGTTCTACTATCTGCTTATCGGCCAGCAACCGAGAACGCTCTAAGGCGAGCACATGCATCTGGCGACGAATAACTGCTTGGCGGCGCTGGACCTCGAACAGCTCTCCCCTGTCCAGCCGTTTTGAGCTCGGATCATGAGAAGCTAATAACGCCTTCAAACTACATACACGCTCATCCATTTCATCTACTTGCCTTGAAAGACGCGTTATGCGCTCACTAATCCGAGCCATGTTGGCCTCGTGGCGCCGTTGGCGCTGCGCCACACCTCGCAGCAAGCGGGTCATACCATGAATATGGCTCACAGCTGCTCCTGTATCCGCCTTTCTCGGCAGCTAATACTGGGGGGTCAAGCCGCTTTAAGTCTTGATTGGATATTGATTGGGGAACATCAACTCACCAAGCGTTGCAAACTATCCAGTGTCTCGCTCCACGCACACTCTTCAGCCATAGGTTGGGACAACCATTCGCGTATTGCCTCCGAACGGTCCATGACGAAATCATTTTTAGCATCGAGCCCAGGCTTGTACTCGCCTAGATCGATCAGTATCTGCAGATCGTCAAGACGCCCGAGCATCTCCCGCAATTTCGCTGCCAAGCGCTGATGGTCGGTATCAGTAACTTGAGCCGCAACCCGACTGGCACTGCGTAATAAATCGATCGCGGGGTACTGGCCTTTTTCCGCAAGTGTACGGCTGAGGTAGATATGACCGTCGAGGATAGAGCGGATCTCCTCAGCAATAGGATCAGGTTCGTCATCGCTTTCCAGCAGTACCGTGCAAAAGGCCGTGATGCTACCGCTCTCTGTTACGCCTGGCCGTTCCAGCAGGCGCGGTAAACAATCGAATACAGAGGCTGGATAACCCCGCCGAGCGGGTGCCTCACCCGCCGCCAGTGCCAGGTCTCGCCTAGCCCTGGCATAACGTGTCATGGAGTCTTGGAACAACACTACCCTCCCCCCTTGATCGCGAAAGTATTCGGCAACGGTGGTTGCCAGCAGCGCAGCATTACAGCGATCAACGGATGCTTGATCAGAGGTTGCATAAACGACTATGCAGCGACTGCGCTTGGGTGAAAGGCGCAATGCCTCGACAAACTCCGTCACTTCACGACCTCGCTCGCCGATCAAACCGATGACGAAGACATCCGCCTGACAATGTTCAATTAACATATTCATCAAGGAAGTCTTACCCGAACCGGCGGATGCAAAAATGCCCACGCGTTGCCCGACACCGCAGGTTAAAACGCCATCGATCGTGCGTATGCCGGTTATCAGCGGTTCACGCACTGATCGGCGCTGAAAGTAAGGCGGAGGGTCAGCATCCAGTGGTAGAAGCACGCTCTCCCTGCCGCTTGCCGGCTCCGACAGACGTTCGACAACTTGACCACTGGCGTCAATGACCGTGCCCAATAATTGCGCGCTGCAATTGAGCTGGGCGCCCCCTCCCGTGGGCAATAAGATGGATTCGCGGGATAAACCTCGCGCTTCACCCAACAGGCTCAGTAAAACCGTATCCGCGCGAAAGCCTATGACTTGCGCCTTAGCGACGGACGTCTCATCCAACCAGTGTCGCCGCACCTCACAGAGCTCGCCAATAACCACATTGCGTAAACGCGCCTCTAGGATCGGCCCCGCGGCTCGTTGTGGATGAGCGCCGCAGCGCAGTATTGTCCTACGCTTCACTGACGAAGAGCTTCACTGCAATTTGTAAGACTTTCTAGGAATTGATCGAGCGCCGCGGCCATATGTTGGGGATCGCCCAATGCCATCTCACCGAGCAATACTCGCAGTTCCAACACACCATCAAGATTCAGCAGCTGTGCCTGCCGAGGACGCGCATAGTCGCAAGGACGCATCAACTCAGTCAGCAGCGCATCCGAACAGTAGGATATCTGGGAAGCAGAAAACTCACCCAGTTCAGACCAGATCCAAAAGTCATTATTTTCTGAACCAATATAAACGCTCGGCAGCCCGTCCAGCTCCAAGGCAATAGTAGAGTAACCATCAAAATTACCGATCTGGCCCCCAGTACAGCCACTATGTTCCAATGCTCCTCGTACGAGCACACCAATATCTAAATTCATGACTTATCCTTATATCTGTTGTAGAACATCAACCGACACACTATCGGAAATTTCACCAAAGGACATAACATCTAATTCCCGATAACGCGCTTCAACGAGACGCTTAATATAGCGACGCACGTCGACAGAACAGAGAATCACCATATCCTTGTGCGGAATTTTAACTCGATCCATGGACAGCACAAGGCGATCCAACAATCCATCACTGTCGGTGGGCTCCAAGTTTAGGAAAGAACCATTTGACGTTTGCCGAATGCCCTTACGCACTACATCCTCAAAGTCTGCCGATAACATCAGGGCCCGCAACTTACCCTGCACGGTAAATTTATTACTGATGTAACGCGCCAATGCCCCACGTACGTGTTCCACTAACGTCAATACATCTTTTTCTCGAGAGGCCCAGTGGGCGATGCTTTCCAAAATGAGCTTCATATTGCGTACTGAAATACGCTCAGAGAGCAAACGCTGTAGGATTTCAGCGATTTTCTGCACGCTGGCATGCCGATAGACTTCCTTGAGCAAGTCGGGATATTTAGCCTCTAACTGGTCAAGTAATGTCTTGGTTTCCTGCACGCCAAAGAACTCGTTGACGTTGCGCGCCAAAAGCGCAACCAGGCAATGATAGGTTTCATCGTAGGCAGGCCTCAGGTCGTAACCCAGCGCGACGAGACGTGTCTTGTCTTCCATCCCCGCCCAAATCGAGACCTGCTTATTACTGTCCTGACCCACCGTAAGGTCCAGCCCCAGACCTTCAAGCTCATCAGAATGGTTAAGGACGCGCAACCGCTCAAAATGAATATCGAACTGATCTGCGCGCACCTCGTTGATCAGTACACATACTTGGTCAACGGGCATATTTTCGACACTTCGCAGGCTCAAGTCGGGGATACGCACTCCATAATCGATAAAGAACTGGCTACGTATGCGCTCTCCAAGGCGGTGCACGCGCAAGTCTTCTATTTGCGTCGGTGCGACCAAGAGAATAAGAGGAACGGTTTCACTCGCAGTGGCTTCCAAATCTTCGATCAAACCCAGTGCACCTTCCTCTCTGGCACTACCCTCTGCCGTACCCGAATCGGATGAGGTACCGGTCTGCGCCTTGAGCGTAGCCCTGTGACGGAAAAAAAGTAATAACCCCAGCGCCAGTGCCAGTACGGCAAATGTCAGTGTAGGGAAACCAGGAAGCAAGCCTACAGCCAGGGCCAACACCGCAGTTACGCCGATCACAAATGGATGGCCAAGTACCTGGGCAACAATGTTTCGGCCTAGATTCGCATCATCACCATTGACGCGGGTCACAATAAAGCCAGCGCTGATAGCGATGAGCAAAGCCGGTATTTGGGCGACTAATCCATCGCCGATGGTCAGCATGGTGAATGTCGAAAGCGCGGTTGAAAGGTCCATCCCCAGCTGCGCCATACCGACGGCGATACCGCCGATGAAGTTGACGAAAATGATGATTATCCCGGCGATAGCATCGCCTTTGATAAACTTCATGGCGCCGTCAAATGAGCCATACAGCTGACTTTCACGCTCCAGCACACTTCTTCGTTCGCTCGCCTCGTCAGAGGTGATTGCCCCGGCCTTAAGATCGCCGTCGATACTCATTTGCTTGCCAGGCATCGCATCAAGGGAAAACCGCGCTGCAACCTCTGCAACCCGCTCCGAACCCTTTGTAATGACGATGAACTGCACCACCGTCACAATTGAGAAAATGACGAACCCCACCACTAGGCTGTCGCCAATCACAAACTGGCCGAACGACGCAACGATATCGCCTGCGTCAGCCTGCGTGAGAATCAAGCGACTGGTGCTGATGGACAACGCCAAGCGAAACAAGGTTGTAATCAACAGCAACGAAGGGAATGTCGAGTAATTAAGAATCCTCTCAATATAGAAAGAACCCATGAACACCAAAATGGAAATGACGATATTCAAGCCAATTAGAAAGTCCACCAACGGTGTTGGCAATGGAATGATCAACATGGCGATGATCATGATCATCAATGTCAGGATCAACAATTCCGGACGCGACTGAATATTGCGTAGCAAAGAATTAAGCATAAGAGCGTAGTGCTTCCACGTTATAAACTGTCGGGGCAGCAGCGCCGCCGGGCTAAAACTTCCGTTTCAAAAGCGATGCTCATCAAGACCTCAAACCGCTCTTGCAGCAAACCAGGTATCTCGTCATCCTCGTATAAAGCTGGCGGCAAAAGAGAACATCCGCGTCGCACCGCCCCCAGTAAAGCCGCGCGTTGATGCGGTTCAGCCAGAATCACCGCCTCCCCTAGCACTCCATACAGCAATTCGTCCAACTCTTCGGGCGCCTGCAACAAGCCAATAAGGAACAGCAACCAGTCAGACTCGCAGCCGTTGTAACGCCTGGTTATTTCGTCTCCGAGCATCCGTCCCACGAATAGAAGATCAGCCGAGCGTAGGCATTTGAGTTGATTCAGCTTCTTCAGTAGCTCGCCAAACTCAGTTTTAGAACAGCTCGGTTCCTGAGCATCTATATCGGTTAACAGCGCCGCCTCGATAAAATCCAGCACGACGGTACGCTGCGTATAACCATACAGCGCGATCCAATTTTCATAGTCCAAGACTGGCCCATGTTCATTTTCAAGAAACTCACGGTAGCTTTGGCGCAAAAAACCCGGCTTGAGAGCCATTGCCTTGCCAAACAGTTTTGCCTTCAACGCGCAATTGATACCCGCCCGCAGACGCTTGGGCGGCGCTTGGACCACCAATGTTTCCAGCATCTGCTCAAGCTGTTTGCGCTGAGCCTTATCCAGATTTCGACGCCGCAATAATTCACTCAGAACCAGCGCCAGGTCGCTGTCATCAGCGAACAGGCTACGTGCTTTTTGAAGCAATAGTTCAAGCGACTGCCCGCCCGATTTGGCAATACTTAAAATCTGTTGGACCCTCGGAAGAAGGTCTTCTTCGAGTACACGCTCAAAACTATCGCTAAGACTTTCTCCTTTGCTCTCAAAGCGACGACGATTCAACAAACTGCGCATCCCTGTTGAAAGCTCATCAACGCTCTGCATAAATTTTTGCAGTTGCGCGCCTGGCGAGGTGTCCTCAATCTGGGAATCAGCTCCATTCTCGGCCGCTGCCTGAGACTGTTGCGCTTTCGCTTCTCGGCTTTCTCGCTTGATATGCAGTTGCTGTTGATGCTGAGGAGAGCGCCCGGCCGAGGGTATAGAGGTAACCATCAGCGGCCTAACGCCTTCAGAAGCTTGGCATCCTCTGCACCCCAACGCCCGGAGTTCGCTGTCCCAGTCAGCACATCTCCATGTGATTCAAGAGGGGAAGTGATTTCCTTCGGTTCGATCAAAAAGACCCGAACAGTATTCGTTTGCCGGGACTGCCGATAACTAAACAAGCGCCCAATAAACGGAATAGAACCGAGCACAGGGATCCGCCCTATTTGCTCACCGCTCTCGTCTCGAGTGTAACCACCCACCAACAGGCTTTTACCAGCAGGCACACGCGCCACTGTACTGATATGGGTGCGCCCTACTGTAGGTAAAATAGCACCTTGGGTTCCGTTTTCTGCCTGCTTAACTTCATTGCCGTCTTCAATACTCAACGACATTTCGATCTGATTATCAGCAGAGAACCGTGGCAACACGCTGACCAAGGTACCGTACGTTATGTGCTGCAGCTCCACACTGCGTTCACCGATCAGCTGCGTATAGAACGTACGATTATTATCAAAGATGGCCGGCGTATTTTCCTGGGTAAGTAACACGGGACGTGAAACCACACGAGCCCGGTCTTTTCGCTCCAGTGCAAGCACCGATGCGACGAAGCTCTGACCATCTAGGGTACTGAGAGAACCTCCATTTAGGGAAACAGAGATATTCCCACCTAAGTTTGCCGAGCCCTGCCAGCTCACGCCTAACTGATCAAGATCTTCTTTTTGCAGATCAATAATCCACAACGCAAGTTCAACATGGCGTTTCTCTTCATCTAGGGCCCCTACAAGATTTTCTATAAAGCGCACTTGTTCAGGCAAGCCCTTGACCAAAAGGCTGTTATTATCTGGATAAGCCATGACACGAATATTCCCGGCCGCTAGTTCCCTTGGAATAATACGGGGCAGTTCGCTCGCGTCTTGCGGAGCTTTCTCTGCCAGCTCCTTCAGCGTAAAATCCGACAGCTTTGTTGAGCCCGGTCGGGTCGAATCCACCCCCTCAACCGCCCGCTGTTCATTACGCAACAAACCCTCAATAACGGTTGCCATACCGGGAATAACCACATTGTTGTCACGCAGCGCATACGAGCGGTCGCCGACGAATGTATTCTGCAGACGAATCACGCCAATACGCTGTCGCCCCAGTTCAAGATCCGAGCTGTTCTCATCCATCAGCTTGGCAGCTTGGCTAATCAAATCTACGTAAATGGGTGGCCCGGAAATATAAAAAGTACGTAGGCCATCGCTGCGTAAAGGGAACCGCGCATCATCCAGGCCAGAACGTCGCAGAAAAGCATTGAGCTTCGTCACTGTTATATTATGCAAGGAAACAACCGCTCTCTTTGCCTCAGAGGCCTCATACAAATAGATCGATTGACCATCGTCATACCAGATCAAGCCCATTTGTCGAGACAGCTTTCCTAGCAAAACCTCAGGCTGCTTGAATACGAACTCTCCGGTAATTGTTCGGCGTGCAGCGCCTTTACTCACGACCACCGGCTTCCCCAGCTCGCCTGAGAAGGCCTCAAAAAAGGTTCGCAAATTATCTTGCCGCGCAACGTACCCGTCAGCGGCATATACACTGGTAACCGAGGTTAGAAAAAACAAAAACCCCAAGCCTAATCTAGTATGTAACTTCATTATAACACTGTTCATTTAGCTGCCAACTTGGTGATATCAGACAAGCCTCGCGGTGACACCCCAAGCAGCTCACTCATTTCCCGAGAAAAATGTGCGGAAGAAGAAAAGCCGTGATTCAAAGCAATCTCGACAAGCGTATGTTTACCTTCTGTCAAATCCATTAATGCACGGGCAAGACGCCAATCACGCAATTGGGTTTTGGTGGTTTTCCCAATAACTCGACGGCATAAGCGGCGAAAATGAGGCACTGACACCCCATAACGCTTGGCCAAACTGTGCAACTTTTCGGCACCGGTGCCACTACCCCATAAAAAGCTGACCAACCCATAGGCCTCCGTTCGGCGCAGGTAGGCCGCCAACCGCAAATAACTGTGCGAAGCACACCAACCTTGCTCTAGGTACCAAGACTCAATATCTGATTGCCAGTTGGTAATTTCCAGGGCAATAGAATTAAACGACTGCGATGTAATTACATCTTCGCCAGGCAGCACTCCCGACTGATCAATGAACAACTGCAATCGAGCCAACGTAGCGAGGCTCACAGACTGCACATGGCCTGCACCGCAAATCACCTCAAACCCGGTGCCGACCAGCAAGCCGTGCCACCCGGCGGAAAAATCGTAGTGCTCTTGGCATGCGTCCTCAGATGAAACATTGATTAGGGATATGTCTTCAGTCCCGACAGTCAAACGCCAAGCAAAAAGCCCATCTTTGACCGATGCGAAATCTGTAGGCCATGAGCTTCCCGTACGTACGGAAGAACCTTCATATATAGACATATTGATACCCATCAACCTAAGCAAACATAAGCATACTTATTAATCAGCAATAAAACTTGAGTAGATTATGATGGCACCAAAAAAGTATGATGATCTACCCAGCTCGTCCATCACTGAAACCTGCCCCCACCCATCCGCAAGATACGAAACAATTCTTCCCCGGGGAACCTGAACACATAATTAAGAGATTACTAAATCATTGCTCGACCGCTCTCTAACCGTAGAGGCAGCTTTCACCTTGTTGCTCCTGACGGCGGCCATAAGCAACGTTAACAATACACCATCGGCCAGCTCATTAATTATTGCATGCAAATACCTGCCGCTCTATCGAGAAACCCCTATAATCGCTTCGGAAATTTCCCTTGCCCCATGAGAAATTTCAACGCAGACGTCTCAGGGGAGCAGTTATCACAACTGCAACTGCAGCGGACGTATTCCACCAATAGAACAATCGCACCCCTTCCGCACACGAATAAAAAATTAGAATGGACACATGTTACGAGGAGTTAGATGTCATATTTTCCAAAGTGTGATTATGCACAGACCTGTGCTGCTATGAACATGCGAGCCCACAGAAACCTCCATGCACTATATAGAAATTTCCTTGCTGAATCGAGAAGCGTCTCATACTCTTAGCGAAGGCACTACTCAAAAATTGAACCGCGTTAGAAATCCCACATCCTCAAGGATGATTTCATTCATACGCATCATTCATGCAGGTATTAAAAACCGAGGTTTAACTAGACGCAAGAGCAATGCTAGCTGAATCGCTTTATGCAACTTTAAGTTTTTTGGCTGACACAATAGAAAATACCTGACGGAATTTACTGACCTATGCGATTTTATACTCTACCCAGGCCCCAAAACACAATTTAATGCTGCTTCGCCACAGCCAAGCATATGGACTTAACTCTATTACTGAAATATTGGAGAAATTTAAATAGTTTAGTACTTGCCTGGCTCATCAATTAACGAATCGAACAAGTGGGAATTTATGTCGCTAAGTGTCACAGATCGTATCAGCATCAAGTTTCACAATATAACGGGAGGCAACATTTCTTCAGGCAGAACGTTACGTATTGCTGAGGGCCTGAAAGAAACACAAAACATTCCCGAAAAAATCGTAAAGTTACTTTCGAGGAAAGTTGGAAAGCACCCTGAACTGAAGCAGTTTATGCCTCAAGAGGTCAATACAAATCTTGCGAAGACGCATGCACTTAGCGCTGTAGAAATATACAACAAAGGAATAACCCAAGCGAAAAATGAACTGACTGGACTGCAGAAAATGATGAATGGGCACCATGAGCATGTGCAGAAAATTTCAAATTCTATTCTTCACAACAATATAGGTATTGAATTCAGAGCTGAAGTTGGGGGGGTTTTGAATGAGTTGGGTAGTGGTTTTTCCAACATCCTTAAACTAGAAGAAAAAATCAATAACTTGAATGGGGATAAATATGCTATTAAGCAAAAAATAGCTTCGCATCAAAAAACTAAAAGCAACATAATCGACATGTATGGTGAGCGGGGCTCACTGTCGCCAGCCTGGGGTAATGCCGATAGAAGCATTTCAGCGCTTGAGGGGAAGATGTCAAGGAAAAATACCGAAATCAAGACTCTGGAAAGTAGCCTGCTAGATCACCGAGAAGTTTTAGCGCTCTCAGTTATTACGGTTGCCGAACGCAGGAAAGATCTCGTTAGTGACAATACCCAGCCACTGGTAAACTCATATAAATCAAATTTTTCGGAGCTGCAGTCTATTCCATATAAAGCCAATCTTATTGAAAAGAGTATTATTGAACTACAAAACCAACGTGAGAATGCGGTCGAACTCGCTGATAGAATCGATCATATACAGCTGTTACATATGACAAATAAAGTTATCACCGATACCAATACGATCCTAGAACTCACAAACAATAAAATTCTAAAATTAAAATCAAATATTGAAAACACTATGCAGGCGCAGCTTGCTAAGGCTAAAGAAATAAATATCGCCATTTCCGGCATTAAATCAAGCGACAAATTTAATGTATTCTCACAAGAAGCGCTGAGCTTACCGAACGTGCCAAATCACAAACCTGACACGACCTCAAGCAATCTAATTAAAAAACGAGCTGAACTAGCCAGTTAAGCCTTCGCTAGAATTGGAGTTGAAGAGGCATATCTTCTTCACTCACAAAACCGAATGATTGCACGTCGAGGTCTGAGCAGTCTGAGCTCTGTATACCACAGGATTAAGATCGTTTAGCGTCAGCCTGGTTCGCGCTCACCCATTACGCTCCTGCGGCAGGCCGGACTCAGATTGAAGGCAAAATATCTCAACTGAGAACGGCTGGCCAACTAACTAGACGTCATGTATAAAAATGCTCCTACCCGTCAGGAAATCACACACCTGAAATCAAATATTCTTCTCTCCCCGCTCGACTTAAGCTTAGAGATATTTGCAACAGGTCAATGGATAAAAACTGCTGAAGCAGATTCAATTCGGTACGGGCCAGGCTAAAACAAAGCCTCACATCAGGCATTTGCCCTAGCCAAACAATAAAAGGGACCTGATCATCTACGATAACGGGAGCTGTGATTTTTCGTACCGGCCGTTCTACCTCCTGCTCAAGCAGATGCACAAACCTGATTATCGCTAGGACATATATCCCCAGCAGTGATCAGCCCCTGAACCAATCGTCTTGACGGCGAGACAGTCCCAAAAAGAGCACTAGGAAACTCGCCAGCACGTACATGGCATGTAGCGCACAATAATTACATCGCCACAGGCAATCGCTCGCACCACTGCGTTGCCCATAGATCCAATATTCGCCAGCAAGGGCGATATCAATGCGCCCAGGGGATCCCCATGGTTGCAGACATCCTACGGCCATCCTCACCCGCCTGAGACATTTGCAGATGACCCGAGCATATGCCGGAATATGCCAATGGTCCTCTCGGCGCTGAAAGCGATTACCGGCACGCCGTATCGCATTGATAGACACGACCGCGATGAAATAGCGTTGGCCTTCGCAGCTATCACCTCATCGATAAACGCTATGTATTAGATAATTTTGGCAAAAGCCTCACGGTTCCAACACGCACCTCATGAAGAACAAACGCCATGCCAAATACGTCGTTATCCTGAAGCGGTGCGCTACCTGCTATTTGCGGTCAAGGAAACCAACCGTTCCGAACGCACAACGCAGCAGGAGTGGCGCAGTTACCTTCAACGAACAAAGTGTCCCCATTGGATTGGATACGTGCGGAGAGCCGGCCTCCCCCGGCGCGAGTGTGACGCTGACCGCCGCGTCGGGATATTTGCCCTGCTAAAGTACCGAGACCCAGCACCACGGAGTGTTTGCGCAGCGCCATGTGCGCTCCCCCAAGCCCCGTTTTTCCTTGGACGGCCTGAGCTTTTCCAGCTCTGTGGACGCCCTGATCCGACAGGACCGGCTCGACCCGCTACCCTATGTGCGCCGACATATCTGCGGTGATTGGGACGATGTGCGCGAAGAGCATCGACGCTACAACGGTGCGGCCGTGGCCCTCGGCGGCTACCTGCTGTCGTCCTACGCCGTCGGCGATGGATTCGACCTCCGTATCTTCACCGAATCAGCCCGGAACTTTACCGAAGTGTTCCTGCTAGATGAGTACTGACCGCCATAAACCGGTACGTCCCTCATGCGGTTTAACGGATGCCGGCTGCCACTCACCCCGACCACGCTGCCGCCATGTTCGCTGGCATCGCCAGCAACGTCCCAGGCGGTCAAAGCCTTCAAGACCGCGGTGCGTCAATGGCGTATCGGCCGCCTCATACCTTCATCCTTCCGTCAACCCAAGGGACGCCCACCCTTGCGGTAGGAGGTCCCGCTGTTGCAAGGAGACCTCCATGTCATTGTTCTTCAAAGGCAGCGATCTGAAGCCGGTGCTGGTAGAGGCCATCGCCAATCAATGCTGCATCATTTTGGTCAAGGACCAAGGTGTCTACTGGCTCGCCGAGCGGGGCGAGCGCCAAGCCGATGGACGCCAAAAAGTGATTGCCTACGCGGTCGGCTGCAATCCCGATATCGACGCGTTCGACGACTGGTGGGCGTTGGCCCGCAACGAGCTCGGCGGCGACGATTTCGGGGAATATTTCGACCCTCAGTGGGGGGCGTTCACACGCATCCTCAACGGTGAGGACGATCTTGAACTGACCGCAACAGCGACCCGCCTGATGCTGTGGTCCGTCACGCCCTAATCGGACAACCGATTGTCCCTCCAGACCTTGAGCCCCTGCCTGACGGGGGGCGCTGCGGTTCAGCCAGGCACCGCGCCCGTTTTCGTCCTACTCCTAGGGTGCCGAATGGAGTCATCACCCTATTCTCTTGCCCCATTCCCGTGCGCCCCGTCAGACGATGTTGCGTCCTGGCCACCGCCACGCCCGCAGGATGATAGCTGTGGCGAGCCAGGTGACCGGCCGCTGACACGCATCGGCGCGGATTCGCGGTTGGCGTCGGTGTGGTCCTACGGCAACTTTTCCATGCGCTGCCGTGTGGAAAACCTGCACTTCCAGATGCCGCCAGGGGTATCGGCTCTTCGAGCATGTCTACCGGGCGCGTATTTGGCGTTGGCCGGTATTTCGCCCCCCAAACTCCACCGTTTCGTTAGATGCTACCCGCGACGGCTGCTGGCACACGCCTCGTTTATTTCATTGTCAGCATGGCCGCCCAAACTAGGAATTGATTGATGACTTCACTTTTCATGCAAGGTATTGATCATGCGAAAACTACCTACTCCGTTAATCAAAGCCTATTACCACCCGATTGAAGCGGCGATCCGCTGGAGCAACCTGCACCGCTTCGAACCCTTGATCCTGGCCCAACTCGGTAACCGTCTGCGCCCGACCCAGGACGACTTTCCACGCTGGCCAACCCTGTATTTGAATAGCGAGCGGCTTTATTGCGGGCTGCACAACGGTGATCTGCCCTTCGGCAAACACGGCGTCATTTGCCGGGACGTGAGCCTACTCGATGACCCGGGCCTGTGCGTATGCGAGGTGCATCTGAAGGCGTGGATGCAGCAAAACTACCCGGAAGAAAAACCGCGTTTCCTGTATGGCCCGGCCGAACGCCGTGGCCTGAGTTGGGCGGCATTGCAGGAGATGTCCGCTAATCACACGGCACTGAAAGTGCAGCTCGACATGTGCGCTGATAAAACCGCGCAGTTGAAGGAACGCAATACCCTGCTCAAACGTAGTTTAGCCGAGATCCGGCGCTTGCCGCCGCCCGGCGAGGAACTCAGTGATCGCGGCCGCTCCGCACTGTTGAACATCATCGACGGCCTGCTGACGGCGCTGCGCGGCAGCTCGCCCGGTGGCCAGCGTTACAGCCAGTTCGACAGTGACGCGGCGATCATCCAGACAGTCATGACCTACCACGGCGGGCGGGTGAGTATTACCGAGCGCACGATGCAAAAGCATTTCGCGGCCGCTCGCCGCAGCTTGGCCGCTTGAGCCTGCTGGCCGGTGCCGCACTTGCGGTGGGACGCGCCGTAGTTGCGGTAGCCGTCGGCTGAGGCAGGCTATTGAATACCGATCACCCTATACAAGCCTTCCGGAGTGATCACCATGACTGATAACACCTCCATAGCCTCCCACGCCGAGCGCCGGGTACTGCGCCGGGTGGATGTCGAGCATAAAACCGGCCTCAAGCGCGCTCACTTGTACGCTCTGATGCGTACCGGGCGCTTCCCTAAAAGCATTCCACTGGGCATCCGTGCGGTGGGCTGGGATTCGCTGGAGGTTGAACAGTGGATCGCCGAACGCCGCGCCGAGCGCAACTGAGGGGAGATGACCATGCGTGTTGTGTCCCTGATTTCCACCAAAGGCGGTGTCGGCAAGACCACCACGGCGGCTAATCTCGGCGGCTTTGTCGCCGACGCCGGCTTGCGCGTGTTGCTGCTGGATCTGGATGTGCAGCCGACCCTGTCCAGCTACTTTGCCCTGACTCGCCAAGCATGTGCCGGCGCTTATGAGTTGCTGGCCTTGAACGAGCATGACCTGCAGCGGTTGGTGTCGCGCACAGCATTCCCGGCCTGGATCTGATCCTCTCCAACGACGAATTGGGGCAGCTCGGCACCTTGCTGTTGCATGCCCCCGATGGGCGCTTGCGGTTGCGCAACCTGTTGCCGACTTTTGAAGCGTATTACGATCTGCTGCTGATCGACACCCAGGGCGCGCGCAGTGTGCTGCTGGAGATGGCGGTGCTGGCGGCAGACCTGGCGCTGTCGTCGGTGACCCCGGAGATCCTCGCAGCGCGCGCACTGCGCCGGGGCACCTTGCAGTTGCTGGACGATATTGCGCCCTACCGTCACTTGGGCATCCAGCCGCCGCCGCTGCGGTTGTTGATCAACCGTGTGCACCCGGTCTCGGCCGATGCGCGGCAAATTCAACGGGCACTGCGCCAGGTGTTCGGCCATAGCGGCGGGGTCCAGGTGCTGCACACGGCGGTGCCGGCGATTGATGCCTATCCGCGCGCCGCTACCCAGCAGTGGCCGGTGCATCGGGTCGAATACCGTAAGCCGTCAGGCCGCGCTGCCCCCGCTGCTTTGGAAACAATGCGCGCATTGGCGGGTGAACTGTTCCCGGCCTGGATGGAGCGTTTCGCCACGGTCACTGGTCGTGGAGGACGCCCGCATGGACATTAATCGTTTGCCGCGCCGCCTGCGCCGCTTGATCTGATGGCGCTGCGCGAGGGCTGGTGGGTGCGGATCAGCCCCGACCTGCAACTGACCTTGCGCAAGCCCGGCCTCCCGCCGATCCACACCGGCACCGGCGCTCATTGGCAATGGCGCTCAGAGCGAGTTTCAGGCGCTTGCCTTCCATGAAATGCTGGGCATCAGCGAAATCCGCATCTTCGATATTGATCGCGATGCCTCACTCAAGCTGCTGCGTAACCTGGCGGCTTTCCCGACGATCAACGTGATTCACGTCGACTCCATACAGGAGGCGGTCAAGGGCGCGCACATTGTCACCACCGTGACCGCCGACAAGGCCTACGCAACGATCCTGACGCCCGAGATGATCGAGCCCGGCATGCATATCAATGCCGTCGGCGGCGACTGCCCGGGCAAGACCGAACTGCACGCCGACATCCTGCGCAACGCCCGGGTCATCGTGGAATTTGAACCTCAAACGCGGATTGAAGGTGATATTCAGCAACTGGAGGCTGACTCGCCCGTCGTCGAGTTTTTCCAAATCGTGCAAGGCGACGTCCAGGGACGCGAGAACGATGAACAGGTGACGGTCTTCGATTCCGTGGGCTTTGCCCTTGAGGATTTCTCGTCGCTTCGCTACCTGCAGGCGATGGCGCACGAACATCAGGTCGGTCGGCACATCCACCTGGTCCCCACGCCTGAAAATATAAAGAACCTGTTCCAGATGCCGGATCAGCAGCCGGCCAAAGCCGCCCATCTGCGCACGGCCAGTTGACCTGCGAGTGACGCCCCCGGCATTTGAACTGGGGGCCGTCACTGTCCACATAAAACAACACCGTCACCCGCCATTGCCTCCTGACAATGGCGCTGGATATCCACTTTTCTGCCAAAACTCAAAAACATAAGATCAAGAGGTTTTGAAATGAAATCGAATTCATCAGAGCGGGCTGAGCAGCCTGCGCTGCAGCGCACGCTCAGCAATCGTCACATCCAGTTAATGGCCATGGGCGGCGCCATTGGCACGGGCTTGTTCATGAGCTCCGGAAAGATCATCGCCCTCTCCGGCACCTCGATCATCCTTATCTACATGATCATTGGCCTGTTCGTTTACTTCGTCATGCGTGCCATGGGCGAAATGCTGCTTTCCAACTTGAATTTCAAGACCTTTGCGGATTTCGCCGGCGCCTACCTGGGGCCCCGCGCCGCATTTTTTCTCGGCTGGTCGTATTGGCTGAGCTGGAGCGTTGCGGTGATCGGCGATGCCGTCGTGGTGGGAGGCTTTTTCCAGTACTGGTTCCCCCACCTGCCCGCCTGGATACCGGCTATCGGGATGCTCGCGACACTGTTCGCCCTGAACGTGCTGACGGTCAGGCTTTTCGGTGAAGTCGAATTCTGGTTCGCGATCATCAAGATCATCGCCGTGGTGACGCTTATCGGCGTGAGCATCGTGCTGATTGCCAGCTCGTTCGTATCCCCCAGTGGCGTTACCGCGTCCCTGGGCCACCTGGTGGATAAGCAGGCTGCATTCCCTCATGGCGTGCTGGGTTTCTTTGCCGGCTTCCAGATGGCGATATTTTCCTTTGCCCGCACCGAACTGATCGGCACCGCTGCGGCAGAAACCCGGTCTCCGGAGCGGACCCTACCCAAGGCAATCAACTCGATTCCGCTATGAATCATCCTGTTCTACGTGTTGGCATTGGGCTGCATTATTGCCGTGACGTCCTGGCAACAGGTGTCACCTGTAAAAAGTCCTTTTGTCGAACTTTTCCTCGTCGCCGGCTTTCCCGCAGCAGCCGGCATCGTTAACTTCGTGGTCCTGACATCCGCCGCGTCATCGGCCAACAGTGGCTTATTCTCCTCCAGCCGTATGCTGTTCGGGCTGGCGAATCAGGACAACGCCCCGGGTATTTTTCGGCGACTGTCGGGCAACAGTGTGCCGCTGCTGAGCCTGGCCTTCACCACCCTGTTGATGCTGGCGGGTGTACTCGTGCTGTTCATCGTTCCGGAAGTCATGACGGCATTCACCATCGTTTCCACCGTGTCAGCGATTCTGGTGATCTTCACGTGGTCGACCATCCTCGCGTCCCACATTGCCTATCGCAAAAAGCATCCTGAGCTTCACGCCAAGTCGTCTTACAAGATGCCGGGCGGCGTCCCGATGGCATGGTTCTCACTGGCTTTTTTGGGCTTCGTTCTGTGCCTGCTGGCACTAAGACCTGACACCCGCGTTGCCTTGATGGTCATGCCGGGGTGGTTCATATGGCTGGCAATTGCTTATCAGCTGACACGTAGCAGGAAGCCAAAAACCGCAGTTGAATCGGCAAGTCAATTCGGTTGAGCTGCTAACGAGGCCTCTGCGCCAATCCTGAACAGCACCCGCCGAACTGACAATGCAGATAAGCCTGCTTGCCCAGCATTGCGGTGTGTCGGTCAATAGATAGACTGAGCGACACACCGCAATCCCGAACACTCCTGGCCGCATCAAGCAAGGGAATACAACCCAGCGGTAGAAGGACCCATCCGAAAGTTGATGCACAAGGAATCGTAAAGGGCTGTGCCAGCGGTGTACTTGAATACGTACTTGAAAACCGTGGCTGGAGATGGATTTCAGTGGAATTCGGAAAACGAAAAAAGCGGCTCACGGATGCTATTTCCGTGGTACCGCACCTGAAAAAAGAGCAAAAAAAGCGACCTGTTAAGGTCGCTTTCTTTCGCTTCAAGGAGTTCAAGGGCCTCGAAGCTAAATATGGCGCAGCGGACGGGACCATTACTCACCCTCCAAATTCTTGAAAGTCTTAGGGTTTCAGAATGTAACAGTTTCTTTATGGCCTGAATTGTGTACTCATTAGCTGTCACTGTAAACAGTTCCCCTTAACCAACGCTGTCTCAGTATCGGAAGGGTTCGACAAGGTAATCCAAGAAGCAGCGCACCCGAGCTGGAACATGCGCTCCATGTGAGTCCAGATGAAAGTCGTTCCAACTTCCAGATCGCTCTTACAGGTCCGATGTTTGATGCGCAACATCCCGGTGCCTCGAAGATGTCTCCTGTTGAACTTCAGCGGCGAGCGACATCGATGCAGCTAATTTGGCGATCCACGTCAGGCACTGCTGCAGCAACGCCGACTCATCCCCTGCCCTGTAACTGACAATAATCGGCGAAGTCGCCAAAGGTTCCAACAAGGGCGAGTAGCCAATATCGTCGCGGTGCAAACGCTGCACCGAAGCCGGTACCAGGGAAATGCCAATACCCGCCGCTACTAGCCCGATGGCGGTCTGCAGTTCATTGGTCATTTGCGCCACACGGACCTTCAAGTCATGCCGGGCAGATAGCCGCAGCACATGATCGGCATAGCTGGGGCGAATATTGCCAGGATAGAGTACAAAGGGTTCGAGGGCCAATTGCTCCATGCTTACCGTCGCGCCCAGCAAGTGGTGCCCGGCGGGCAGCGCCACGACCAGGGGATCCTGATGTATAACTTTTTTGCACCACGGCGGCGTCGATGTGGATGCGCCCGAAACCGATATCGATACGCCCACTTTTCAGGGCTTCGACCTGCTGCAACATGACCATTTCCGACAGGCCCAGCTCGATACCGCCATCGCTGCGCAGGCGTCGGATAAGCTCAGGTAGCGCGCCGTACAGCGTCGACGGCGCGAATCCGATCCCCAACCAGCGCCGTTGCCCCTGAGCAATACGCCGGGTGTCATCGCAGACCCGCTCCAGCTTCTATTTCAGACTGCCCCTAGGGCACGTTACCCACGATTGGCGATTTCACGACCAATAACGATCATTAACAACAGTCCACCAGCTATGCCAAGCGTCAAAGGCGCCCCCAGGTGGGCCGCAATTAGTCCCGCAAACAGCCCCCCAATGGCCTCGAAACCGAAACGCAATGCGATGTAAAACGCAATGACTCGTCCGCGAAGTGCGCTGGGCGCGCCACTTTGCAGTTGCATATTACTGCTCACATTACTCACGGTGATCCCAAACCCGAGGACTGCCAAACACACTAACGCCAGCAGTAGATGGCCAGGCACAGCCAGCCCAAGCAAGCCCATTGCGCATAACACCGCTCCAGCCAATATAAAATGCTGCAACCTCGACGCTGAACCGCTTACCGCTAACACGACGGTCGCCAGGAAAGCGCCGGCACCTGCAGCGCCCCATAGCCACCCAAGCGTGCGAGCATCCCCCTCATAAACTGTCTTGGCTAAAATGGGCAGCAACGCGGTATAGCAGGACGCGAGGAGGTTGATAATCACGACACTGACCATCAACCGCCGAACTTCAAGCGTTCTCCAGAGATAACGCACCCCTTCTCGAAACACTTCACCTGTTGAGCCACTGGCTCTTGGGCTTGGCGTCACGCGCACTTTCATGAGCCCGATCAGCAGACACAGAAACGCCAGGGCAGTCAGTAAAAAGCAGCCTGCCTCCCCCGCCAAGGCAATCAAGGCACCGGCCAAGGGTGGCCCGACAAAGCGAGCCGCATTGATTAACATGGCGTTAAGTACGAGGGCATTGGGCAGGTCGGCCGGATCAGGAACAAAGCTTGTGATCAACGCCTGACGGAGCGGAGTCTCCACGGCATTGAGCAATCCGAGCAGCAAAGCCATGAGCGCAATAGTCAGGCCGTTCATCCATTGCCCATAGGCGAGAATCGCCAGTGCCAAGGACTGTAGAGCGAGGACGGTCTGCACGATAATCAGCAGGCGACGCTTGTCGTGCCTATCCGTCCAGGCGCCTGCCAAAGGGCCAATCAGCAGCTGTGGCGCCAGACTGAGGAAGGTAATAGCGCCGAGCAGCACCGCCGAGCCTGTCAGGTGATAGGTCAACCACGACAACGCGACTTGTTGAACCCACTTGCCTAGGGTGGAAACGGCTTGCCCTGCAAAATAGATTTGAAAATTGCGATGTGCCAGCGCCCTCACGGATGCAGGCCACTGACTACGGTGCGTGGTGTGGGGGTCAGGCAAGTCATTGCTCCTGATTGACAAGTAACAGTAATGCCCGCCCCGCACGCATCAATGGCAGATTACGGCAGCAGGCAACCTTTTTTCTTCAGCGATTCCAGTACCCAGGTACGGTCGTTGGTGCCTATAGCAATCTGCTCCATCTGCTTGCTCTCGGCGGCATGCTTGGCAGCCGCCCACTCATAGACTTCGCCGACTTGATCGAATGGCACACACAAGAGGCCGTCATCATCGCCAATAATCAGATCGCCGGGCTCAATCACCATACCATCGATCGCAATGGGCACGTTGATCTCACCCGGACCATCCTTGTAAGGGCCGCGATGTGAAATGCCTGCCGCGAACAAGGGAAAATCATCCGCGCCGATGACTGCCGAATCTCGAATCGCGCCATTGATAACGATACCCGCGACACCGCGCTTGATGGCGTAAGCAACCATCATTTCGCCGATCAAGGCATTGGATAGATCGCCCCCAGCATCGACGACCACCACATCACCCGGCTCCGCTATATCCAGTGCGTAATGCAGCATGAGGTTGTCGCCCGGACGGGCTTTGACCGTGAGCGCCGGGCCAGCCAGCACACCGGCACGATGCATAGGACGAAGCTTGGCGCCACCGGCGGTCATGCGGTTCATTGAGTCGCTGACATTCGCCACTGGAACTTCCCGGTAACGTGCGACCCACTCGGCATCGACCTTGCGCGCACGTTCCAAAACCCTGAATCCAATGCTCATGCGACCTACCTCTATTGACGTTGTTTTATTGAATTTATTCGCAGTCGTTGGCCAAGCAGCCAAACCTTAATTTCAGAATTACATTTCATTTATTCAAAATCAACATCAAATTCGCACCAGCAATCTGCACATCTTCGTATTTTCATCATCAATATTGCAACGTCATTTCATTATGGTAGTGTTGACTCACTGCAATGCATCATTTTCGACCGTCAGCCACAACCATAAAAACAAGGTACCTGTCATGACCCGAACCATCCTGCTTACCGGGCCCGAACTCGCCACTGACGCCATGAACCTGGCCGCGAGCCAAGGCGTCAGGGTAATCCCCACAACACCCTACCTTTCTTCTGAAGAGCTGGAAGCGATAATCCGTGCGGAGCAACCCGATGCAATCATTGTCCGCCAAGGGCAATTGACCCGCGCCATGATTGAGGCGTCCTCCAACCTCAAATCTATTGCTAAGCACGGCGTGGGTTACAACACCATTGATATTCAGGCGGCCGCAGACCATCGCATTCCGGTCAGCATCGCTGCCGGCGCCAACGCGCAGTCCGTGGCCGAACTCGCCTTCGCGCTGATGTTCAGCGTGGCGCGCCAGACCGCATTGCTGGACGCACGCATGCGCGACGGTCACTGGGATAAGTCCTCGGCGAACGGCATTGAATTGTTTGGCAAGACGCTCGGACTGGTTGGCTTGGGCTCGATTGGCAGCATCCTGATGGACCTGGTTGCCCCTTTGAACATGAAGGTAAAGGTCTACGACCCCTACTTGAAGCAACTACCGCAACGCGCTCACGTGGAGCGCGAGGACGATTTCGATCGACTCCTGGCCGAGAGCGATATCATCAGCCTGCATTGCCCTCTGACCGACTCCAGCCACAATCTGATCGGGGCTGCACAGCTGGCGCGCATGCGCCCGGGCAGCATCCTGATCAACACCGCCCGGGGCGAGTTGATTGATACCGGGGCACTGGTCAAGGCATTGAGCGAACGCAAGATAGCCGGCGCCGGCCTGGACACCTTCAATCCGGAGCCGCCCCCTGCCGACAGCCCACTCTGGGGCCTGCCGACACTCGTGGCCACGCCACACGTCGGCGCAAATACCTCCGAGGCACGCGACCGCGTAGGCCTCGTTGCGCTTCAACAGATTTTCGATGTGTGGGCGGGCAAGGCTCTGGATCCTCGCTGCGTTGTCAACCGACACCTATTCGATGTCTGTTCAGCTGTGGAGTGATCCCCACTGTCTTCCCTGAAAAACGGGAACCTCAAAATGAAACGCGACACTCCAGAAAAAATAACAATCGGAGAGCCTCATGACTACAGCAACGTCCCCCATAAGCGAGCTAGAGCGCAGTACGATGCACAGGGTCGCCTGGCGAATCCTGCCCTTCCTGATCATCTGCTATTTGATCGCGATCATAGACCGCGGCAATATCGGCATGGCTTCGCTGCAGATGAACGGAGACCTGGGCCTGACGGCGAAAGTTTTTGGTTTCGCGAGCAGCTTGTTCTTCGTTGCTTATTTCCTCCTCGAAGTACCCAGTAACCTGGCCATGCAAAAATATGGCGCGCGTATCTGGATCGCCAGGATCATGATCACGTGGGGGCTCATCTCTGCGGGTACAGCGTTCGTGCAGGGCGCCCATTCGCTGTATGTGATGCGATTTCTGCTCGGCGCCGCCGAGGCGGGCTTCTTCCCTGGCGTACTTCTTTACCTCACCTACTGGCTGCCCTCCGCTTATCGTGCACGGATGGTCGCGATCTTCATGGTGGCTATTCCTGCGGCCAACTTCATTGGCTCGCCACTGTCCGGCCTTTTGCTCAGCCTGGATGGCTGGATGGGGATGCGCGAGTGGCACTGGCTATTCATTCTAGAAGGCATACCCGCTGTATTGCTGGGACTTGCCTGCCTGTTTGTGCTGACGGATCGCCCCGAGCAAGCCAAGTGGCTCACTGATGAACAGCGTAGCTGGTTGGCTAAACGCCTGGCTGAAGAAGCCTCGAAAAAAACTGCAATCGGGCATATCTCCTTGTGGAAGCTGCTGCGCCATAAAGACATCTGGGTGCTCGCACTGATTTACTCGGGCGCGTCCGCCGCTGGCAGCACCATGAGCGTATGGGCCCCTCAGCTGCTCAAGACCTTCGGGTTGAGTTCCCTGGAGATTGGCCTGGTGAACGCCATTCCCTATGGCATCGCCTCGGTACTCATGATCTTTTGGGGACGCAGTTCCGATCGCACCGGGGAACGTCGCTGGCACACGGCAACGACCTTGTTGCTGATCGCGGCTGGGTTGCTCATGACGCTGTTCACCTCCTCGCTGATCGCGACCGTCATTATGCTCACCATGGTTCTGGTCGGGGCATACTCAATGAAAGGCCCATTCTGGGCACTGGTTTCCGGCTGGCTGTCATCCTCCACCGCCGCCGCAGGGCTCGCGGCAGTCGGCGCGATGGCCAACCTGATCGGTGGCGGCCTGATGGTGAATGCCTACGGTGCGATCCACGATGCAACCGGCAGTTATGCCCTGGCGCTCATGCCGCTGGCAGCCCTCTGCACATTGGCCGGAGTCATGGTTTTGGTGGTCGGTCGCAAGCGTCAGCGCGAACAAGCCGAGCTGGGCGCGTCCATGATCGCCAAGTAGATACTTCTTAATCAAGGCTACGATGCCAGCGCTTCCCTATCGGAGCGTTGGTATCGCGATGTAAAAATAATAACAAGAGGTTTTGCGATGCTTCTATCTCGTCGCCGCTTTCTGCAAGCAGGCAGTGCACTGGGCGCTGCTGCGTCCATGGGCGCTTTTGCAAACGTTCCTTTCAGCCAAGGGGATGAAAGGCCGAAGCTTACGCCACCGGCCGGCAGCGTGGATTGCCACATGCACCTGTATGACGGCCACTATCCCACTGCACCCAATGCAACCTTGTTCCCGCCCGATGCTTCACTGGAAGATTATCGTCAACTGCAAAAACGCCTGGGCATGAAAAGGATGGTTATCGTAACGCCATCCACGTATGGCACCGACAACCGCATTTTGCTCGATGGGTTGCTTCGCAGCCGCGGCGATGCACGCGGGGTCGCGGTTGTCGATGGCTCAATCACCGACAGGGAGTTGGCGCGCCTGGACAGCGCCGGCGTGCGCGGCATACGGTTTAATCTTAGTGTTGGCGGTGCGGCACTTAATGACCTGGAATCGCTTGCCTTGCGCGTGAATGAACTGGGCTGGAACGTTCAGATTGCACCCGGCCCGCTTCTGGTCGATCTGGAGCCCCGATTGGCGAAGCTTGCGGCAAAGGTGGTCATCGATCACATGGGACATGTGCCACAACCGGATGGACTGAACTCTGCCGCCTTCGCCTCGATCACCCGGCTGCTGAATAATGAAAAAACCTGGGTCAAACTGTCCGCCCCTTACTTGCGTTCAAAGACAGGGGCGCCGAGGTATGAAGACGTCAGCAAGGTAGCCAGCGCGCTGATCAAGCATAACGCCGAACGTATGCTGTGGGGGAGCGACTGGCCCCACCCGACACTTGCAATAGACCAGAAACCTGATGACGCTAATATCCTGGATCTGTTGGCGTTCTGGGCTCCGGACGCAGGTACACGCGAATTGATTCTGCGCGACAACCCCACCTCACTTTACGGCTTCTGACTCCACTCCGGCGGTTTGGCCGTCCGCCGGCTTTAGCCCCAGGCTGCGCATCAGGTCGCGCGCAGCCTCGAAGAAAATGTCCTTCAAGTTATCGGCGCACTCCTCTGTCAGTCGGCTGGCAGGCCCTGATATGACGAGCGCGCCCATCAACTCTTGCTGCCCCCCGTAGATCGGCAGCGCGATAGAGGACGCATGCGGATCCGTCGCACCGCGAGAATAGTAAGGCTTTTCCAGTGCAATGCCGACATGAAAAGGTGCCCGCAACGCCTGGGCTCCAGCTGCCTCGTCCATGGGACGCATATCGCCAGGCTGCATATTGAGTCGCAGGCGATGTGAAGAATTCACGCGGTACTGACACATCCGATAGGCGCCATGGCGAACATAGAAAGAAACGGTCTCACCCGTTTGACCGGAGAGGTGCAGCAGTCGCGGCATCACATGACGCTCAAGATCAAGCGACTCCTGATACACCGCGTTAAGCCTCATGACCTCGCTGGCCAACTGATAACGCCCGTCGGTCATCCGCGTGATGTAGCCTTGGTTTTCAAGCGAAACCATCAAGCGCATGATCGTGCTCTTGATGAGCCCCGTTCGTGCCACCAGCTCAACCAGACTCAACGCAGAATCGCCGATTCGAAATGCAGACAGAACGGTCAAGACTCGGTCAGCCGAAGCCACACCGTTCACCGCTGGACGCGGCCGCGCCTTTACCATCGAATATACCTCTATTGCTGGGCCCGTCTGAAAAACTGTCAGGGCAGGAAAATCCATTATCTTACAACGATAGTCTCCTCGCCATCCCCGTGACTATTGCGTAGCCAAGGGTGGGTTTGGTCGTACTGGAATAGTCGTTTGGGGAGAACACCCTGCTGCTGATCACCGCACTTCTGCGGGGCCTTCCGCTGACCACAGAGGGATTTTCCAGCCTTTGAACGCTGTGTAAATACCTATGCCGTGATGCGTGGGCCAGGTTGATCTTCGTCATCGGTGCGATGGTGAAGCGTCGCGGACGCATGACCGAGCGTTTAGTTGGAATACCGCCGTCAGTTGCCCTCCCCCAGGTACACCTCGCCAGCCGTTCCACTGAACAACCTGTCCTTCTGGTCGTCAGTGAAGTCGAAAACCACTCGCTTAAAGGCATTCCACAACACAAGGTAGCTGAACATCCCTTTATCCACCGGAAAATTGCTTTCGAACATGCAGCGCTCGACACCGAACGTTTCGATCGCATGCATCAGGTAGGGTCTCCAGAGTTGGGCAAGCTCAGAGGAGCCAGGAGGATCAAGCTGCGCATCCAGATCGAAACCTGCCACTCTCATGCCCAGACCGCCGAGTTTCATCCTTATGTTCGGATACCGCGCCAGCCGCACCAGCATAGAAGCCCAATGAACAAAGACCTCATCCCGTCTTCCAGCATAGGGGCCCGCGCCCAACGGCCCGCCCAAGTGATCCACAACAATGATGAGTTCAGGGAAAGCCTTCGCCAACTCTACGACCTCGTCCAACTGAGTGTGATAAGCCCATACATCGAGGCTGAGACCGTGTCGCGCCAAATGAGCGGCTCCCCGCCGAAACGCCGGCACTTGCAGCAAGCCGGGAGGCGCAGGTTTCGGGTTCGATACAAGCCGCTGATCAGCATGCCAGGCGGTGGTATTGCGTATACCCCGGAATCGATTTCCTGCTCTGTGCCGCATCAGCTCCAGGACTGGCGCGACATCATCACCCAATAAAAGATTTGCACCGCCGACAATGGCTGCACACATGCGTAAATCCCCCATCAGCCCACTCGCACTGTGCGCCGCAACGCCATTGGCGTACTCGACCTCACCCAAAGTCTGAACAGGTTCAGCGTCATCGACGGACAGCATCGAACGACACTGAATGTAAACCGACGCAACCACTCGATGTCCGCCGGTTACATCGGCCAAATAGTCTTCGGCCAAGTATCGCTGCCCAGGTCGTTCCCACAAATGATGGTGCGCATCGACAATAGAACGAGCAGGGTCGAGGATAGGTTCTTGCACCCGCGCAAGCCAATCCGGTCGTACAGGTGCATGGGGAGATTGCATGATCACTCCAGGACTGGACGTTTAGAATAACGGCAGTGTGTAGTTGACGATCAGGCGATTCTGATCACCATTACGCGCGGCCTCGCTGCGCGCCATACCGTTGCGCCAGGCGAACCCGACCCCTTTGAAGGTGCCCGTCTGTACAACATAGTCCAGCGACACGTCTCGCTCCCACTCTGACTGCTCCGCTCCACTTCCGGTTTGAATATGGTCCCCCTTGAGGTACATCACAGAGGCTTTAAGTCCTGGAACACCAGCAGCCGCAAAGTCGTAAGCGTATTGCGCAAATCCGGTGCGCTCACCCGCACGCGTAAAACTGAGCAGCATTTTGTCGGTCCACAGATACAGGCTGCTGCCTCCCGCGCCTTTATCGATGGAACCCTGGTTTATCTGAACGAAATTGCTGTTATCGGATACATCCTGATAGCCCAGCGTTACAGCGTGGCCACCCAGGCGATAGGTGAGTGCCGCGCTCCACAAACTGTTATCAACCTCGCCGTCCCCATCCGCCGTGTAGCCACTGGTCACGTAGCCTTGAGAGCGGCCGGCAGCGGTGCCATTGGCCCCGTCGGAGCGAGTACGGAAATAGCGCAGGTCAGTGGCCAGGGAACCCACATCGCCAAGACTCCAACTGTGGTTGAGCCCCAGAAAATTCTGCGTGTAATAGTCCTCGAGCTGCCCGGTGTAGTACTGGAGCGTGAGCGATTTATCAACGCGATAATCGACCCCGGCGAAGTAAAAACGGTTGCTTTGCTGGGTACCCCCACTCACAGCCAGCCCGGTGCGGTCAGTAGGGGCTCGCCCCGTTGCACGATCCAGCGCGCCACCCATCAATGTGAAGTCCTTGAGCTCCCTGGACTGTATCTGTACGCCCTGGAACGTTTGCGGCAACAGACGGCCGTCCGACGCCACAAGGACCGGAATCTTTGGCATCAACTGACCATACCGAAGCTCGGTTTCGCTCATTTTCAACTTGGCCGTCGCGCCAAACCGACTCCACTCATTTACAGCCCCGTCGCCATCGGACGGAATCATCGAACTGCCCGGATGACGCCCACGCCCGCTATCCAATGTAATGCCGAGCATACCCATGGCATCCACACCGAACCCTACAACGCCAGGTGTGTAACCGGAGCGATAGTCAAGCAGAAAGCCCTGGGCCCATTCCTCAATCATGGAAGGCTTGGCCGGTCCGTCCCGGTTGTCGCTGTTGAAGTAAAAGTTACGCATTGACATATCGGCGTGACTATCTCTAAGAAAGTCAGCATGTGCATGCACGCCAACAAGACCCCAACACAAGGCTACCGTCAGTCGAGAGAAGGTGATTACGGTTTTCAAGGCAAATGCTCCCAACGAGCGCCTGGTGGACGCCCGGAGTTAATTATTATGGCGTTATTGTTGATTAGCCCTGCATGCCCCAACGACGCACGGTGAGGACTTCGATACTGCGGAACACCAACCCTTCAACCACTAGGCCGATGACAATCACCATCAGTAAACCCGCGAATACGTTGGGGGTTTCCAATGCATTGCGATGCTGGAAAACATACCAGCCCAACCCGCCTGAATTGCCCGACACACCAAACACCAATTCCGCGGCAATCAGCGTACGCCAGGCAAACGCCCAACCAATCTTCAAGCCTGCAAGGATTGAAGGTACGGCCGCGGGAATCAGAATCCTGAGGACAAGGCCCAGACCACGCAGACCGTAATTTCGCCCAGCCATGCGCTGCGTTTGACTCACCGACTGAAACCCCGAATACGTATTGAGTGAGACGGCCCAGAGAACGGAGTGGACGATCACCAACATCAAGCTTTGAATCCCCAGGCCAAACCACAGCATGGCCAATGGAAGAATGGCGATGGCTGGCAAAGGGTTGAACATGGCCGTCAATGTCGCCAGCACGTCAGTACCCAGCCGAGTCGAGACCGCCAATGTGGTGAGCACAGCAGCCAGCGCAATAGCCAATGCGTAGCTGATCAACAGTACTTTGAGCGAACTGGCCACCGCCAAGGGCAACACCCCACTGGCCAAATCCTGCGCCATTGCGACAGCGGTCTCGCTGAATGTAGGAAACATGAGGGAATTACCCAGGTAGCGTGCATAGACCTCCCAAATCAACGCCAGCACCACCAATACCAGTGATCGTCGCACGCCAGCATTGGCGTAAAGACGCTCCACCAGCCCCAGGCGACGGGCAATATCACCGACCTGTCCGGTTCTGACAGGGGCATACTCGATATCTGGACGTGCTTGAATCACTTGCTTATTCATGAGCAGTCTCGCTGTGACCAAAGAGCATTCGATTGATACGCTGCTGAAATGCCCCGAAGGCTGGCGACCCCTGCTCGGCAAAGCCGAATGCACTTGCGTCGAGCTCGGCACGCACCTGTCCGGGATGCGGGGTCAGCACTAGAATCCGCGAACCCAGCACGATGGCCTCGTCAATGGAATGGGTAACGAACATCAGCGTGAAGGGCGCCTGCTCCCATAACGCCAAGAGTTCCTCCTGCATGCGCCGTCGAGTGAGCGCATCAAGCGCTGCAAACGGCTCGTCCATCAACAAGACGGCGGGCTCCATCGCCAGGGCTCGGGCAATAGCCACACGCTGCTTCATGCCTCCGGAGAGCTGATGCGGGTAGGCATCCTTGAATTTTTCAAGCCCCACCTTTATGGCTGCACGCGTGGCGCGCTCGACAATCTCATTGCGTGGAAAGCGGCCGGATACCCGAAGCGGGAACATGATGTTGTCAAGAACGGTCTTCCATGGCATCAGTTGATCGAACTCTTGAAACACCATCATCCGATCCGGACCGGGTTCGCGCACAACCTGTCCCTCCAGGCAGATCTGCCCGGCGGCGGGCTCGATGAACCCACCCACACTCTTGAGCAGGCTCGACTTACCGCAACCCGACGGTCCCAGCAGCACAAAACGATCATTGCGCTGCACATTAAAAGATACCCCATGAGTAGCCGTGATCAACTGTTCGCGCGTCTTGTACTGCAACGTTACGTTCTCGACGGTGAGCAGCGCGCGGGTCGCGACCTCAGGACGAGAAAGGGATGAGAGAGCCCCCATATCAGCTACCCTCCCCTTCGGATACTGGCGCGAAGAACACCTGTCGCCAGTCACTTGGAGCGGTTTTGAGCGCCCCCGAACGCACCATGAAGTCTGCCAGCGCCATGACGCCGTGAGGTTGCACCGACCACTCGCCACTCACTTGACGCAGCATCGCCTCCACTTGGTCAACTGAAAGACTTGAAGACTCACTGGCTAAAAACAGTTCTGCGGCCTTACGCGGCTCTTTACGGATGTAATCGTTGGCCTCGCTGATGGCGGCCACTACCGCAGCGCTAAGCTCTGGGTTTTTCTTGACGAAACGCCCGGTGCTGGTCAGCACGCCACTGGTCATTTGCAGGTTCAGTTCGGTGGAAAAGTCGAAAAGCTTGCTGACACGCGGGTCCTGGGAAAGCTGATAGCTATAAGGGTTTGGCCCGATGTAAGCCTTGACCCCTGTTCTATTAAGCAAGCTCGAGGTCGCATCGGGATGCGGCAGACTTACCATGAGGTTGTCCAATCGGTGCACCCCATCGGGGCCGAATTGGCGCTCCGCAGCCATTTGCAGCAACAGTGCCTGCTGACCGCTTGGAGAGCTGACCGCGATCTTGTCGTCGGGCTTGAAGTCCGCAATGGACTTGATAGAAGGATCATTGACGAAAAGACCGTTGTCACCCGCCACAAGGCCACAGAGCACGCGGACATCCAGTGAAGTACGGGTCTTGCTCCAAGCCACCAGAGTCCCTGAAAGGCCATAACCTCCGATGTCCACATTGCCGCTGAGCAAGGCATCATTGATAGCTGGCGAACCGCTGATGCGTTTGATTTCAAAGGTGGTTTGCGCTTGACCATGGGCTTTGGCATGGGCCTGGAACATACCCAGCTTGTCGGCGACCGTGACCGGGAGGTAGGCATAGCCGTACTGGATGGCGAGCGTGACTTTATCCTGCTCGGTTTGAGCGCATGCGGGGCCAGCTAAAAGCGCGCAAGTGATGGAGGCGAAGCAAGCGGATAACGCAGGGCGACAACCCTTTTTCCGGAACGAACGGAGCATACGGACGACCTCATTATTTTTGTTTTTTTGAAATGCCATTTCTTTTTATATGGCACACAAAGCGAACTCGTCGTCAAGCTCGTGGATTTACCTGATCTAAATTCTATTTTTTAGACATAGACAGATCGCCTTTCGTCAGAAATTGTTTTATTTTGAAACGACATTGCATTAAACAAGATTAATAACAATTCATGGGCGACCACGCCCATCCCGCCGCCAGGAGCGAAAATGAGTTTTTTTGCCGCCCCACCGACCCTCCAGACCAGCGTGTTCACGCGTCTGCCGGACCACTTTCGCAACGCACGTCCCTCGGCCTGGGCGAATGCCAACCGCCAAGGTCGAGCAATAGATTCGTTTCTGGAAGGGCCGTCGTTTGATCGAGAAGGTCGCCTGTATGTGACCGATATCCCCAACGGGCGCATCTTCAGGGTTTCCCCTCTCGGCGAATGGGAACTGGTATGCACTTATGACGGGTGGCCGAACGGCCTGAAAATCCACCAGGACGGGCGCATCTTCATCACGGATTACAAGCACGGGATCATGGTGCTCGATCCGACAACCGGCGATATTCAGCCATTTCTGGCGTCGGCGGGGTCCGAAGGGTTCAAGGGCGTGAATGACCTCGTCTTCGCGCCGAATGGTGACCTGTACTTCACCGATCAAGGCCAAACCGGCCTGCAGGATGCGAGCGGTCGGGTTTACAAACTCGACATCAATGGCAACCTGACTTGCCTGCTCAATACCGTCCCGAGCCCCAACGGCATCGTCTACGACCCCAACCTGAATCACCTGCTGATTGCAGTCACTCGCGCCCAACAGATTTGGCGTATCCCGCTTGGCAACGGATCAATCGTTGGCAAGGTCGGGGGCTTCGCCCAGTTGCACGGAGGCCTCGGCGGCCCCGATGGGCTGGCGCTTGATGCAGAAAGCAATCTCTACATTGCGCACACGGGCTTCGGTTCCGTCTGGAAACTTTCGAAAGTGGCAGAACCGCTGCAACGCATCGTTTCTTGCGCGGGCATCAGCAATACCAACCTGGCGTTTGGTGGCGAGGACGGTCAGACGCTGTTCATTGTCGAGTCCGAAACCGGGAGCATTCTGCAAGTCGAAACCGCCGCACCCGGATTGCCGATGTACTCCCATGCCTGAATCCGCAGTGCAGTTCACACAACAACTATAAGAGACGTGACAACATGACTTACGACAATCAGAGCAACTCTGCGCCGCTTGATGACGCCGAGGGTGAGCGCCTGATGCGCCGCATCCTGTGGCGCGTCGTTCCGTTCATTTTTATCTGCTATGTCATCAGCTATCTCGACCGCACAAACGTAGGGTTCGCGGCGATCAGCATGAACAAGGATCTAGGGCTGACCGCAACGATGTTTGGATGGGCCGCCGGTCTATTCTTCTTTGGCTATTTCATTTTTGAAATCCCCAGCAACCTCCTGATGCAACGCTTTGGCGCGCGGATATGGATTGCTCGCATCATGATTACCTGGGGCCTCATTTCCATGGCTACGGCGTTCGCTACCGGCCCAATCAGCTTCAGCATTGCACGCTTCCTGCTGGGGGTTGCCGAGGCCGGATTCACCCCAGGGGTTTATCTGTACTTCACCTACTGGTTCCCGGGTAAGTGGCGCGCCAAGGCGACCGCCGCATTCCTGCTCGGCATACCAGTGGCGAACATCGTCGGTTCACCGCTGTCGGGTTGGTTGCTCGAACAACACGGCGTTTTGGGGTTACAGAACTGGCAGCTACTGCTCATTACCGAAGCGCTGCCCGCTGTACTTCTGGGCATCGCGTGCCTCTTTTTGCTGGTAGACACTCCCTTGAAGGCTCGGTGGTTATCGGATCGCGAAAAAACCTGGCTCAACAATCGCCTGTCTGAAGAGCAAAAAGCAATTGGCGCCTCCCATGGCAACACGTTGCGGGCAGCCCTGACCAATCCGAAAGTATTCACGCTCGCGGCCATTAACTTCTGCTGCATCGTGGGCTCGGTCGGTATCGGTATCTGGCTCCCGCAAATCATCAAAAGCCTGGGCATCTCCAGTGGAGCTCTGGGTTTTGTCGTCGCCCTGCCCTACGTGGTAGGCGCAATCGCTGGCAGCTGCAAGGCCGTCGGACACCGCGTTGTCATTCACCAACGGGACGTGCGCGGTGTTGATGAGCAACGCACCGGGTTTCGTCCGTGCAATCTCGGCAATAACGATCAGATAACGGGTATGCGGCGTCAGCAGGCATCGCCGGCGCGCACCGCGCAATGCCGTATGCCAAAAGGCAGCCAAGCCCGCAACAGCCCACCACCAGGCACATCGGCCATGGCGTGCCGTCCGCTATGCGGCTGACCCACAGGCTCGCCAGCCCCCCGAAGGCGAACTGCATTGAGATCCCCAGTGCGACGCTTGCCCCCGCCTGCGTCGGGAACATATTCATCAGGCTTGCCGTGCAATTGGCCCCCAGCAACCCGGTGACACCCATGTACAGCATTAGGCACAACACGATACTGGTCAGGCCGACCCACTGCGTGTATCCCGCGACCATTAACGCTAGCCCCGCTCCACCCGCCACAACTGCGCCAAACCCCAGCATACGTGGTGGCCCCAGGCGATTGACCCAGTGGGCATTGATAAAGCTCACCATGATGATGCCTAAAATATTTAGGCCAAACAGCGCACTGAACGTGCGCGGCGACACACCGAAGTACTCCACGTACACAAAGGGCGAAGCGGTGATAAAGGCGAACACACCGCCAAACGTCAGTGACATACATAGGATCAATGCCACTGCCCGGGGTTGACGGAGAATACTCGGATAGGCCGCAAACGCCGCTTTCACAGAGGTGCTTCGAGCCTGCGGCGACAGGCTCTCTTCTAAGCCCACGCTGACCATCAGCAGGCACAGCCCACATAGTAGGAATAGCACGGCGAATATGGTGCGCCAACCATCGATCAGTACCAGCCAGGTGCCGACCATTGGTGCGACCAGCGTCGCCATCATCGTCAGCATTTGCATCCAGGACAGCACCTTCGCGGCCTGCGCCAGGCCGTACAGATCTCTGGCCACAGTCCTGGCCAGCACCATTGCACCGGCCCCGCCAAGCGCCTGGATAAAGCGCCAGGCGATGAGTTGCTCGATGTTTGCAGCAAACAGGCAACCCAGCGTCGCCAGACCGTACAGCACCAGGCTTCCCAGCAGCAACGGGCGCCGCCCATAGCGGTCCGACAGCGGACCATAAAACAACATGCCCAGGCACAAGCCAGCGAGGAAAATGCTAATCGTATATTGCACGTGAGCAGTGCTGCTCGACAGTTCAACAGCAATCCGCGGCAGGCTGGGCAGGTAGGTATCGATAGAAAAAGGCACGAAGGCCGTCAGCGAGGCCAGCAGAGCAACCAAGCGCAAAGTGGGCTTCATTCGGAGCGCGCAAGGCTTGCAAGAAAGTCTGCAACTAGCGCATTGAATACAGCACCTTGATCGTCGTGAACATAGTGACTGGCGTCGGCGACCTCCACCGTCCGCACGTGCGAGTTGCTGGCCCTCATCGCCTGCAGCGCCGTGGGGGGCAGAAAGTCCGAGCAGCTGCCGCGAATGAACAAGCTTGGGCAATCCAGCGCGCGCACCGCTGGCCACAAATCCGTCGGTTCGATACTCAGCCGTGCCTCGGCGATCCCCTGCTGATCATGGCGCCAGGCAATCACGCCGTCACACTTTTGCATCGAATATGTCAGCCTCGACGCTAGGCCCTGCTCCGATAAGCCCGGGCGTGAAGCCTTCCAGAATGCGCGGGCCGCCTCCCAACTGTCGAAGTGCAACGGCGTCTGGCCCATCTCGCGGCGAATACGCGCAGCGCCATCGCCTTGGCTTGAGGAGCCGGGGCCAATGTCCTCGATGATTAAGCCATCCAAACGACCCGGATGTTGCCGCGCATACTCGAGAGCGTTAGCCCCACCCAATGAGTGCCCCAGCAAGACAAAACGCTGCAGATCCACATGGGCGATCAGGTCCTCAAGATCCTCAACATAAGACTGCGTGTGGTAGCTCGCGGCCGGGGCCCAGTCACTCAGCCCGCGACCGCGCTGGTCGAGGGCGTAGATGCAATAACCACCCCCCAACGCCTCGACCAACGACTCCCAGGTCTGTGCATAGGCGCGCAAGCCATGCAACAGCACCAGCGGCACGCCGCTCGGGTCGCCCCAACGTAAAAAATGCAAACGCAAGCCGGCGCGATTGGTGAAAAAGCGGCTGTCTGGGGACATGATTTTGCTCCGTGAGTGCAGGGCCTGGATCGACTTAGAAACGATCGAAGCGATAAGGGCTGGGATCGATGATGGGCGCGTGCCCGCTGACAATATCCGCCGCCAGGTGACCCGCCGCCGGTGAAGTACCAAAGCCGTGCCCGGAAAAACCGGTGGCCACGGTCAGGCCGGGAATTTGCGCGACCGGGCCTATTACCGGGTTGGAATCCGGGGTCACATCGATGGTGCCTGCCCAGGCTTGAGCGATCCGGGCTTGCTCGAATACCGGCCAGGCCGCCTTGAGGTTGTTCATCGCATCATTGTTCAGCCGCGGGTTGGCGGCGGGGTCTTGCGTGCGTACACGCTCGAACGGGCTGATGCTGTCGGCCGACCAACGCCGGGGCAGCGCCAGGTCGTTGAAAAAATACTTGCCCAGCGACACGTTCAACACGCTGCGCTGCGCACGAAATTGCGGCATGTATTGCTTGGCAAGCAACAGGTGATCGAGGGTCAGGAAGGCGTCCAGCTTGCCACGCTGGGTAATGATGAAGCCGCCGTCCTTGTGTTTGCGAAACGAAAAGTCCGGCGCGCCCACGGCAATTTCAGTAGGGCCCTGCATCGGATGGGTACGCAACACCGAGCAGGTCAAGGCCAGCGTCGGCAAGGACACACCGAGGTTGCCCAAAAAACGCCGCGACCACATACCGCCGGCGAGCAATACCTGATCGCAGCGGATCTCGCCTTTTTCAGTAACCACGCCACTGACTTTGCCGGCAGACATCTGCAGCGTACGCACCGCACATTGCTCGATGATCACCACGCCCAGGGCCATGGCCGCCTTGGCAATCGCACTGCTGGCCAGGGTCGGCTCCGCACGCGCGTCGGACGGCGTGTAGATCCCGCCGGCCCAGTCGCCCTCGCCGCCCGGCACCAATTGTTCGATCTCGCGTTTGCTCAGCAATCGAGAATCAAGGGACAGATGCTCGACCGACTTGAGCCAACCTTCATGCATGGCCATTTGCGTGTCGTTGCGGGCGACAAACATGATGCCTTCTTGCCGATAGCCCACATCCGCGCCCACCCGCTCGGGCATTTGCGCCCACAAGCGGTCTGCGGCCAGGGCCAGCGGTATATCGTGCGCGTGCCGGCTGGTCTTGCGCACCCAGCCCAGGTTTCGCGAGGACTGCTCGCCGGCAATACGGCCTTTTTCCAGCACCACCACCGGAATATTGCGTTCGGCCAGCGTCAGTGCAGCCGTCAAGCCGATGATGCCGCCGCCGATAATGACGACGCAGGTCGCAGTGGGAAACACGGTGGACGTATCCACGGGCGCAATCGTCGGGGCCATGATCAAGACTCGATAAGCAATTAAGGTCAGCCGCGCACGCGCACAGCCACGTAACGGGTTACTGCGACAGGCGAATGACGTCGACTTGCGCCTTGGAAGCGTTGCGATAAGCCGTCACTTCCAATTCCACCTTGTAGACCGTCGAGCCCAGCGGCGGGCACGTAACGGTGCTGGCCGGATCGACGCCGCGAAACTTCTCGCCGATCAAGGCCATCACCGCCGGCACATCCTTGGGGTCTTGGATGAACACGCGCGAGCACACCACATCGGCCAGGCTGGCATCGACGGCGGCCAGCGCGGTTTCGATGTTGGCGAAGACCTGGTGCGCCTGCTCGAGGACGTCTTCCGGGATCAATTTGGTTTGAGGGTTACGGCCGGCGGTGTTGGAAACATAGATCCAGTTGTCCACCACCACCAGGCGCGAATAGCTGGCTTGGTCTTCAAACGGGGAACCGGTCTTGAGCTTGATGATTTTTGTCATGTCGAAGGTCTCTTCAGTTGTATAGGAAATGGCTCAGCGCAGCTCCGGGGTTTCCCACAGATTCAGTTTCACGCCGATGCCTCTTTCGATTGCATTGCGGTACACCACGGTGCCCCAGGCCACGTCTTCCACGGGCATGCCGCCGACCGACATGATGATGATTTCTTCATCGTTCCTGCGCCCTGGGGCATCGCCGGCAATGATCTTGCCGATGTCTTCAAGCTGTTCGGGTTGCATCGTGCCTTCGGCGATCATGTCCATGAAACGCACCCCGATCACCGGCACGCAGTGGTGGGCAGGCTTGGGCAATTCTTCGAACCAGGCTTCGTAGAGGCCGGTGTTGTCCAGCACCTTGCGCACGTCGGCACGCTCCATCCCTTCATCCAGGGAGCAGGATGCCGGCATCGCCATGAAGGCCCCCGGTTTGACCCACTCGCGTTTAACGATTGGGTAGATTGAGGGGTCGCCCGTCTTACCGGAGCTACAATAAGTAACAAGGTCGGAATCACGGACCACTTCTTCGAGGCTATCGACCACTTTAATCGTGGTTACCTGGGGGTAGGTTTCCTTCACCCAGGCGATAAAATCGTTCAGGCTTTTCTCGCCTCGGCCCTTGATCTTTAACGTATCGATTTGCGGGCAAACGGCGATGAATGCGGCGAGCGTGGTCTTGCCCATCACACCCGGGCCGAGCAGACCGACCACCGTTGAATCCTTGCGGGCCAGGTGCCGCGCGCCCACGCCGGGGATCGCGCCGGTGCGATAGGCCGACAGCAGGTTGGCGGACATATGCGCCAGCGGCGCGCCGGTGTCGGGGTCGTTGAGGGTGAACATCAGAATCGAGCGGGGCAGGCCTTTTTCGCGGTTGGCAATATTGGAGCCGTACCATTTGACGCCCGCAGTGCAGAAATTGCCGCCCAGGTAGGCCGGCATCGCCATCATGCGCCGGTCAGCGGTGGGCTTGGGCATGTTCGGGAACGGCGAATCCTTCGGGAATATCACAATGGCGCCGTGGGAATCATTGTTCGGCCCGGCCATGCGATAGTCGCCGCTATACAGCAGGCCGAACATCTCTTCCATGGTGTTCACACAGGCGAGCATGTCGGTCACGCCAGCGCGGATCATGTCCTGCTCGGACAGGTAGATGAAGTCTATTTTTTTAGTAATGGACATAATTATTCTCGGACTGGAGGTAATATCGCTGCGGTAGGCGCTGCTCCCACGCTATCGACCTTGAGTATCAGCGGGCGAATTTCGGCGGTATTGTAAATTTCGGACATCACGGTGCATTCCGCGCGCACGTACTGGCGCGATAAATGCGTGATTATTCCCGGATGTCTCCACTTGAAGGTGCTATGATGGTCAACCTGTGCGCGCCGACGCTGCGGCACCACACCGCGTACGAACAACCCTGGTTCGTGCTCAACTCATCGCGGTATTCGGTAGTGCCTTCCGATCACCCGGCGATTTCGCATTTCTATGCCTTTGACGTTGCCGACTCGGCCGACCTGCTGGCGGTCCCGGATGGCTGTGTGGACATCGTGTTCGACTGTGATGCCACGCGCCCCACCGTGAGGATTTGTGGCACGCCGTTGGAGGCGCAGCGGGTCCAGTTGCTGCAGGGTCATCATTACTTCGGCGTGCGCTTTTCGCCGGGGGTGATTCCGGGTTTCATCAACGTCTTGGCCGAGGACCTGACCGAACAGGAATGGGACCTGCTGGAAGTGTCTGCATTTGCCCAGCGCATTTTCGAGAGCATCGTCCAGGCCCCGCAGTTGCAGGAGCAAATGAAGCTGTTCAACGACTACCTGATCCCGCGCTTGATGGGCAGGACCTCAAAGCTGACGGCCATGGTCATTCAACAGGCGCTCGCCCACCGCGGCGACCTGCGCATCCAACAGCTTGAACACCTCAGTGGCTACACCAGCCGTAGCATTCATCGCCAGTTCAGCCAGGACACTGGCCTGTCACCCAAGACCTTCTGCCGGATCATCCGCTGCCAGGCGGCTCTGGAAACCCTGAATACCCAGCACGATGTATCGTTTTCGGAACTCGCCCTGGACCTGGGCTTTTCCGATCAGTCGCACTTCCTGCGCGACTTCAAGAAACTGGTCAGTACAACGCCCTGCGAATACCAACGCACAATGCTGCGAAACGCCTATAACGAGCGCATCAGCTTCGCCTGAAACCCCGCCCTCCCTTCCCTCGCCGGGAAATTAAGTTTCGGTCTCCATCATTTCTCCATAAACCCTACGCTGAACGTGCATGCTGATGAGGCATCATCCAATCCGTTGCTGAAAAACTGCGCACCGTTGCAGCATTGAGCCACGGCATAGCACATCGACCGAGCAGACCATGACTGAATCATCCCTTGCATCGAGCGCCAACCAGGCGCTGATCCTGATCGCCGAAGACGAGCCGGAGATTGCCGATATCCTCGCGGCCTATCTCAAGCGCGCCGGCTTTAAAACCGTGCATGCGCAGGACGGGCGGCGCGCGCTTGAGCTGCATCAGGCGCTCAAGCCCGATCTGGTGCTGCTCGATGTGCTGATGCCGAAGCTGGACGGCTGGATGGTGCTGGCGGAAGTTCGTCATCGCGGCAACACGCCGGTGATCATGCTGACGGCCCAGGATCAGGACATGGACAAGCTCATGGGGCTGCGCATAGGCGCCGATGACTACATCGTCAAACCCTTCAACCCGGCGGAGGTCATCGCCAGGGTCCAGGCAGTACTGCGCCGATGCGCCGATCAGGGACATGGCAGCGGCCACAGTGTGCTGCGCGTCGGCCCATTCGAGATCGACATCGACAACCATGAGGTAAGCGTGCGCATCGGCACGCAAAAACAGCCGTTGCAACTGACGGTGACCGAATTCAGGTTGCTCGCGCAGTTGGCAAAGTCGCCGCGTCGAGTGTTCAGCCGCGCCGAACTGCTGGTGCTCTGCTCACCTGAGAGCGACAGCCTGGAGCGTACGGTCGACAGCCATATCAGCAAATTGCGCCGCAAGATCGAAGACCTCGGCATGCGCGGCGTGCCGGCCAGCATCCGGGGCGTCGGCTACCGGTTCGGGAGCCAGGCATGAACGTCAGCAACAGCATGAGCCGGCAGATCATCTTGTCGATGACCGCCGTGGTGCTGTGTGTAATCGCACTCGCGGTCGTCGGCACCTATGTGTTCTATGCATTGCTTTGGACCCTGTCGCCCCCGACGCAGCTGGAGCTGGAGGCGGATGAATGGTTGCCCAGTGGCGTAGAATGGGCCTGGATGAGCTTGATTACCTGCGTCAGCCTGGGCGTCGGCGTGGCGGTGGCCGTCAAATTGTCCCGACGCATTCTCATGCCGCTGAACTCGGTGGCGGCCAGTCTGCGCAGCCTGGCCGACGGCGACCTGGATGCACGGGCAGTGGCGCCAGACGTTTCTCCGGGCGAAGCTGCCCGCCTGGTGAATGACTTCAATAGCATGGCGAACCGATTGAAACGCATGGCCGAAGAACAAGCCTTCTGGAACGCCGCGATTGCCCATGAACTGCGCACCCCGCTGACCATCCTGCGCGGCCGTCTGCAAGGCCTGGCCGAGGGTGTATTCAAGCCTGACACTTCGCAGTTCTATAGTCTCCTCAGCCAGGTCGAAGGGTTGACGCGCCTGGTTGAAGATCTGCGCGTGGTGGGCATGGGGGATAACGGCTACCTGAAGCTGGAAATCAAGCATGTCGAGCTGGCCGACGCGCTGGAGGCCGAAGCGCGGTTGTTCGAACCCAGCCTGAACAGTGCCGGTTTCGTCCTGCTGCTGGACCTGCGCAAGGGCCCCGTGCACTGCGATCCCGCCCGCATCCGCCAGGCCTTGCTGGCACTGCTGGACAACATCCGCCGGCATGCCACGCCGGGCAACGTCAGCGTTCAGCTCGGCAGTGACGAGCGCGGCAATTTCCTGAGGGTCGCGGATGAGGGTCCGGGTGTCGACGAGCCGTTCGCCGCCCTTATTTTCGATGCGTTTCAGCGTGGCGACAGTTCGCGTTCCCGCGCCCAGGGCGGCAGTGGCCTGGGCCTGGCCGTGGTGCGTTCGATCGCGCTGGCCCATGGCGGCGCCGTGGCCTGTCGAACACTTGTAAATGGCGGCACTTTATTTGAACTCAGTTGGCCAACGGCAACCCTTTTGAATATCGAACCCTGACAACCTTGAAGCGAAGTTTGCTCTATTAACACCCACCAAGGTGATGGCATGCGTCTCCGTATCTCTTTATTCAAAAGAGCAATTAAATATCGCCACTTTGCCTTACTGGACCTACAAGGACGTTGTATCGCATTCATGAGTTGCGAAGAAATCCCCAACAGAGGTGAATGGATGGAAGTCGAAGCAGTCAATCTCGCCTGGCTCAATCAAACGCTGCCAGGCCTTGAACGCCGGGCAGCGATCAGCCACACCGTGTAATGCCTGGCACCCTTGTTTAACGTTCCAACGTGGATAACTGTTATGCCGACACTGCATTCAGCGCGGATGCCTATCGCCCTTAAACAACTGGAAGCGTCACTGACGCTCTACACATTCAAACTCAAAAAGGTGCAGCGCTTCTGTATTCCCCTGCAAAAGTACGCGCCTTCTTGTGTCTTGGCCCTGTGGCTGTTGGGCGTATGTGCATCGCTGATAACCCAATCCTATTATCACTGGCTGCTGACAGCGCCGACCATCTGCATCCTGATCACCCTGGAAATCATCATCGAAGAAGTCCAGATCGATCTGTTGTTGATGACCGACGAAGCGCGTCATCGGCTCGGCATCTCCCGCGACTTTCATCAACGCGCAACGCGCGACACAGGTGCACCATGGCATCCGTAACACCGCCGATTCTGCTCGAAGAAAGTAAAAAACTGGGACAGCAATCTGCCAGCCAGACCCTCAAGGCCATCGCCAGGGCCTATCCCGGTAAATTGTTCGGCACCTTATCGTTGGTCGCACTGGAAAATGCGCTGCTGCTGGCCTACCCGCTGTTCGCCGGGTTTGCCGTGGACTCGATCATCCGCGGCGATGCCGCCAGTGCATTGTGGTATGCCGCCGTGGTATTGGGCTTCTGGGTGGTTGGCGCGGCGCGGCGGGCGCTGGATACGCGCACCTTTACGCGCATCTACGCCGACCTTGCGGTACCGGTAATTCTCAACCAGCGCCTGCAACGCCACAGCACCTCCAAGGCGGCGGCGCGGGTGGTGCTGGCGCGCGACTTCGTCGACTTTTTTGAAAAGCACGTGCCGACAATCGCCACCGCGCTGGTGTCGATCGTCGGGGCGGCGGGCATGCTGTTGGTGATCGAGCCCTGGGTCGGCCTGGCCTGTCTGCTGGCGTTGCTGCTATGCGTCACGCTCATGCCGGGCTTCGCGCGGCGCAACCAACGCTTGCATGAGCGCTTGAACAATCGGCTGGAAAAGGAAATCGGCCTGGTGGAAACGGTCGGGGCGCATACCTTGCACCGCCACTATCAGGTGCTGTCGCGGCTGCGCATCGGGCTATCGGACCGTGAAGCAGTGGCGTTCCTGTCCATTGGCATTCTGGCGGCGCTGCTGTTCGTGGTCGCGATCACCCAACTGGCCTTGGCGCCAGCGGTGAAAGCCGGGCATATCTACGCGGTGATGACCTACCTGTGGACCTTCGTCAGTTGCCTGGATGAAGCGCCTTCGATGATCGACCAACTGGCGCGGCTCAAGGACATCGGCAAGCGGGTGGACCCAGGCCTGGCGGATTCAGCGCGGTGACCTGCGCGTTTCCGACGGCGATTCGCCGAACAGCTCGCGGTAATGCGTGGCGAAATGGCTCAGGTGAAAAAAACCCATGGCCACGGCGATTTCACCGACGTTTTTCTTGCTCGGGCAGGTTGCGATCAGGCGTCGCCTGACCGCGTTGAGACGCAAATTGCGCAAGTACTCTACTGGCCGCATACCGGTCACTGCCTGAAAACTGTTCTGCAGGGTTCTGCGACTGACGCGCAACTGCTCGCAAAGGTCCAGGATGCTCAGCGGGGTATCGCCACTAGCAATGATCAATTCCTGGCTGCGTCTGACCAAATAGGCGCTGACCGCGAAATTGCCACGCCGGCCACGCACTTCGTCGCCTGCGTGGGTGAACAGATCGAGGAACGCACCGAGCAGCTCATCTTCCAGGATTTTTTCCGACGCCGGGCTGATGGCGTCCGCGTGTTCCAGAAAGTGACGAAACAATAGGTGAATGCGCTGACGAATGCGCAGCAGTGACGGTTCATCCACGTTAAGCGCGGGCACGCTGGTCAAACGCTTGAGCTGATCATTGGATAACTCGAAAGCCGCCAGTTTGGCGAAACGCACGGCATCGACGTTGAATGCAAAAAAATGCGTGCCTTGCGGCGCATGCAGCACGAACTCTTCGGCATCACGCAGCAGCACCACGCTTTGCGCGCTTACCCGTTGCCCCTGGACCACCGGAGGGTTGCCCAGTGACATGGCTGCGCACAAGCGGCCCTGGGGCGAACGGCCATGCTGCACCACCCGCTTGTCCAGCACCTCCTGGAAGATCTGGAAGCGATCACCGGTCAGTTGCCGCAGCTCACTGGTCAGGCAGCCGCGACCGAGCTGGTCATAGACCTGCTGCCAACCCTGGATCGAGCCGGCGTGCTGTTGAGAGTCATTGAAGGTTCGGACTTCAGCGAGCATATTCGTCATTCCTCGGCGGCCGGGTTCTTGCTTTTGGCCTGAAGGTGGCTCAGTCATCCGTGACATCGGTTGGCGTTACACAGGCGCAACGTCCGCCTGGAAAACCAAAGCCAGTTCCGTGCCAAGCATGTGCAGATGATAAGTGCCTGGGTGAATATCCATCGGCGCCAGTAGCGCACCGGAAAGCACCACCTGCCCGGCCTCTACGCGATGACCATCGGCCAGCAAGCGCCGCACCAGCCAGCACAGGTTGAACAGGGGGCTGTCTTCTCGGTCCTGGGTATCGCCGCTGCCCAGATACACACCCTCATGCTCCAAGTGATACGCCACGCACGCATGCCGGACAGGATCGAACGGCACAGGCTGCCCTACACAGTACAGTGCCGCGGCGGCGTTATCGGCCAGGAACGCGCCAAGCCCGAAATGCCAGCCCTGCCAGCGACAGTCGGCGATCTCGAACGCCGGCGCCACCTCGGCGATGGCCGCCAGAATCTCCTCATCCCCGTAGTCGCCCGCTACCAGCGTGCGCCCGAACACAAACGCCAGTTCGACCTCAAGCTTGGGCTGAATCAACCGCTCAAATGACACCGTGCTGCCCGGCTCGACCTCCATGACCGCCGTGAGGCCGCCATACACCGGCTCGTCGAGGCCAAAGCGCGCTTGCGCCGCGCGGCCTGCAAAGGCGACCTTCCAACCGCTCAGCCGCTCGCCGCCGGCCTGGCGCCGTGCCAGCCCCTGAAGCTGCAGACCGTAGCCTTCCAGCCGGTCCAGCGCCTCGGGCGGCAACGGTGCAATGGGCTGGGCGGTGCGCCAGGCCTCGTACAGTTGGCCGAGCAGTGCGTTGGCGCCACTCATGAAAGTTGCTCCGCCAGTTTGCGCAGTACGCCATCAAGCCGCTCCGGAGTGGTAATCGCCGCGACAAATCGGTCCGGACGCACCACCACGATGCAGTCACGCACCTTGGAGAACCATTCGCCCAGGCGGTTATCCACGTCCTCCACACTCACGGCGTCGCTGGCCGTCAACGGCTGGTTTCGGCCCACGCCGCTGCGCGACCGGTTGACCTGGATGAAACAGGTGCCCCAACGTGCCCAATAATCCGCCATCGGTTCGCTGAGGTGCTCGCGCGGATTCACGCGGTAACCCAGCACGGCATAGCTGTTGCCGAGGACTTCGTCCAGGCGCCGGCGCTGACCTTGCGCATCTTCGATATTCGGTTGGATGAACAGTTGCCCGACTAGATCATCCTCACGCAATTCGGCCCGCTCGTGATAGACCAGCCCTTTGGTGATGGTCGCCTTGGGTTTGAACTTGAACTCCAGCAAGTGCGAACGCAGGTTGTCGACGCTGTTGACTGCCTGGAACAGCCAGTCGCGCACGCCTGCCATCAGCGGGTTGGTCAAGCCAAGGACGGCGCCCATATTGTCGGCCAGGGCTACCAGTTCAGTGGCGTGACCACGGCGTTCCTGGTCGTAACTGGCCAGGATCGAGGGCGCCGCACGCCCCTGGATAATCGCCGCGAGCTTCCAGGCCACGTTGGCCACATCGCGCAGGCCGGAATTAAGGCCTTGCCCGGCCCAGGGCGGAGAAATATGCGCCGCATCACCCACCAGCGCCACACGCCCTTCGACAAAGCGCGCCGCGACGCGCGAGTGGTGGGTATAGGCACGAATGCGAATGACATTGAGGTCGTTTACGGCATCGCCGATATGCCCGTGGATCAGCTTGCGAATCGTTGCCTCTTCGCACATTTTCGCTTCGTCCTCGCCCTCCATCAGCATGAATTCCCAGCGCCGCTGCTGGTACGGCAAATAGATGCACACGAAAGGCCGCTGCGGATCGGCATGCAACGCGGTGTAGGGTGCGTCCAGCGTGTCGTTGGCTGTATCGACCACCACCCATTTGCGTGGATGGGTCAGCCCCAGCAGTTCGATACCGAGTTTTTTACGCACCGTGGAGCGACCGCCGTCGGCACCGATCACATAGTCGGCTTGAAGCTGGTAGGTCTCGCCGTCGGCACCGCGCACCTGCAGGGTCACGCCCTGATCGTCCTGCGCAAGTTCGAGCAGTTCGTGGCCCTGGCGCAACTCGACGCTGGCGCGCTGCCCGAGATGCTCACGCAAGGTGCCTTCGAGCAGTTGCTGCATGAAAATATTGCGCATCGGCCAGCCGTAGTGGGCAGCACTTGGCTTGACCTCGGCGAAACACACGCCGCGCGCGTTGTAGTAGCGCAGCGGCACATCGCAAATCATGTCGCGTACCGCCAGTTCGGCGATACCGATGCCCTGCAACACACGCAATGCCTCATCGTCCATGCCCACGGCACGGGGATAAGGCAGGATGCCGTCGGCCAGTTCAAGGACGATGCAGTCGATACCGTACATTCCCATATAGTGCGCGGCCGTGATGCCATTGGGGCCACCGCCCACGATGACAACCTGGGTCTTCTCCTGCTTCATCGCTATTCACCGCTTTCTTGTTGTGGTTTTGATCCAATACTGCTTGATGCTGCGCCTTTATCAGTGCAGCCCGTCAATACCTTTTACATCCTCGGCCTTCAGGCCGCCCAACCGCGCATGCAAACGGCCGCGGGTGGCGAACGCCCAAATCACCACTACCTCATCAGCCGAAGGGCCGTCACCGAACGTCAGGGAGAAGCTGTCGTAATGCGAACGCACGTACAGCGCGTCTTTGTGGGCCAGCGGTACGTCGATGGTCGAACCCGGCCCGCCGCGTTTGCCGGTCGAGGGCACCCACGACTTGCCACCGCCCAGGGCGACGCGGATCGGATCGGCGGCCGGGTTGGTGAGGAACGCGTTGCCGTGCTCGTATTCTCCCGCGCTGCCCACCAGGATGGCCTTGCCATAGCTGACAATTTCATGTGCGCCGGCCAATGCCTTGATGCGCCGGCCGAACTCTTCGCCCAGCAGCGGCGACGGCTCAGTCAATTGCGAGAGGTCCTCGCTGTAGCGCCCGGCATAAGGGTTGGCGATCACGGCAGCCACGGCGTATTTGAACAGCGGCTCGCCATCGGCCAGTTGGCCACTTTCGTTGGCCAGGGTTTCTTCGATGAAGCTGTACCATTTGCGGATGTGATAGCTGGCAAAATTCGCGGTTTTCATCAGGTGAACCTCGGTTCAAATCGGGTCAAGGGGGTCAAGGGGGTCAAGCGTGATGTTGCGACTCGGCGCACGGGCGGCCTTGAAGCGGGCCTTGCCGCACGCATCGTCATGCTCTGTCTCGAGAAAGAATTCCATGCGATTGCAATCGGGGTCGTTGAAATACAGGCCGTTGCCGATTTCATGATCGGTAATTTTCACCACCTCCACCCCCTTCTTCAGCAACATGCCGTAGAGCTGGCGCAAGGTGGTCATGTCACCTTCGATTTCCAATCCGTAGTGCTGCAGGCCCAGGCCGCCCTGATGGGCGCCCGGTTCTGCACGAATCAAGGCGATGTCGTGATGTTTGGTGCCAAACGCCATCATGACCCAGCTTTCGCCCCGGGCACTTTCGTGCATGCCCAGGATGTCGGCATACCAGCGCGCCGACACATCAGGATCACTCACAAATAGCGATAAGTGAGTCCGAAGGATTTTGACTTTCATCACCGATTTCCTCAGTTTTTCTTGACGATGGATTGATGCCCGGCCTTGATCTGCGCCACGGCAGGCGTCCAGAGCACATCCGCGATCTCACTGAATTCACGCCAGTGCTTCTGCCAGCCGTCCCCGCCATTGTCAGAAGTGAACAAGTGCCCATACTTGGTGCCCGCCACGATCTGGCGCGGGTTGGCCGGGTTGAAGGCAATGGCCCAGACGCAGGAGTTGGGTTGCTGCGGCAGCGGCAATACCTCCCAACTGAGGGCGGCGTTACGGGAAATCAGGATTTTGCTGGTGGTGCCGGGAGTGCCGTCGGAAATGCTCAGGTACAGCGTGTCCTCGGTGCCCGGCGGCGCGTTCATGGCGCGTATGTAGTACAGGCCGAACGCTTCCCGGCCAACAATGCCGGTCCAGGTCAAGCCTTCATCAAGGCTGCGGTAGACCGCGTTGACGCACACCACCACGATGACTTTTTCGCCATGGTTGGGCAGCACCAGGATGTTGTGGATATCCGAGTTGAAGTCCCACAGCAGGCGGTCATCAACCCGAGTCCAGCTGTCGCCACCGTCGCGGGAATGGAACAGCCCACCCTCCTCCAGGCCGAACCACACCTGATTGCGGTCGGTGGGGTCGTAGGCGAAGGCCAGCAAACGTGGGCGACTGACGCCGTCGCAGAATTCCGGGATCTCCACCGGCGCGCGATCCCAGCTCAGGCCGCCGTCCAGGGTGCGCCACAGCACAGCGCGCGAGGGCGCACCGGTACCGACAAAGATCCGCTGGGCATCCTGCGGGTCCACCGCGACCTTCCACACCGTCTCGCCGTTGAACGGCGAATCGACGCGCTGCCAGTGCCCACCGGTGTCGTGGCTGACACACAAGCCCACGTCGGTGCCGGCATAGATTCGCTCGGGCGTGTCGGGATGCACGCTCAAGGAGCGGGTGATCGCGTCGAATTCCAGGTCTTGCCCCAGGCCCAGACGATGCCAGGTCTTGCCATCGTCGGCACTGCGAATCACCGCCTGCCCGACGGTGGCGACTAAAAGGGTTCCGTTACTCATCTCTGATACTCCTCAGATATAGATGCCACGGGTCAAACCACCGTCGATGCCGATGGACTCACCGGTTACCGCGCCAGCCTTCGGCGACGCCAGGAAGCCGATCAGCCAGCCCATTTCGATCGGTGCCAGGGTGCGGCGAATCGGCGTCGCGTCGATGTAGGCCTGTTCAACCTGTTCCGCGGTCTTGCCTTGCTTGACCGCTTCGCGCTCGTACAGCTCCTGGATATGCGGGGTATCCACCACGCCGGGGTGAATCAGGTTGACCGTGATGCCCGACGGACCGAGCTGGTCGGACAGGGTTTTGGTCATGTGGGCAATCGCCAGGTTGCGCATGCCCGAGAGCACTTTGCTGCTGCGCCCGGTGAGCCCGCCGATGTTGATGATGCGACCGAAGCCGGCAGCCTTCATGTGCGGGGTCACGGCCTTGGCGCAACGGAAGTAGCCGATCACCTTGGTGTTGAGGTCCGACAGCAACTCCTCGTCGCCGGCGTGCTCGATGTCATTGCGTACCACACCAGACGGCGCGGCAGCACCGTTGACGAGGATGTCGATGCGGCCGAAATGCTTGTACGCCGCATCGACCATCTCCGACACGGCCTTCATGTCATTGGTGTCACAGAACAGCGGCAGCACTTCATTACCGGTCTGTGCCGTGATCTCTTCGGCAGCCAGTTGCAGGAACGCCATGCGCCGCGCGCAGATCACCACCTTGCAACCTTCCTCGGACAGAAAACGTGCGACTTCCTTGCCGATGCCCATGCCGCCGCCGGTCACAATTGCCACACGGCCTTTCAATTCCAGATCCATTGCCATTTCCTCTTGTGATTGTTCGATTCAGGCGAGATCGACGAAGACGCTTTTGGTCTCGGTGTAGGCGTCGATCACGTTCTTGCCCATTTCCCGGCCCCAGCCGGATTGCTTGTAGCCGCCGAACGGCGAGGCCGGATCGACCACGTTCCAACAATTGATCCATACCGAGCCGGCCTTGAGCTGCGCGGCCACGCGGTGCGCCGAGCGCAGGTCGCGGGTCCACAGGCCGGCGGCAAGGCCATAGGGCGAGTCGTTGGCGCGCAGCACCAGTTCGTCGATTTCGGTCCAGGCCATCACGGTCAGCACCGGGCCGAAGATTTCTTCGCGGGCCACGCAGGCGCGCTCGGCGCGGTCCAAAAACACGCTCGGAGCAATGAAGTGACCACGCTCCAGGTGTTCGGGACGGCCGCCGCCGCAGATCAGTTCGGCGCCCTCTTCCTGGCCCCGCTGGAGGTAACCCTTGACGGTGTTCAATTGCCGCGCGGACACCAGCGGGCCCATGCTGCTGGCCGGGTCCAGGCCATCGCCGAGTACGTGGGCGGCGGCATGACGCTGCAGTTCTTCGAGCACCTGATCAAGCACACTGGCATGCACATACAGGCGTGAACCGGCCGTGCACACCTGGCCCTGGTTGTAGAAAATCCCATCGGCGGCGCCCTTGGCGGCGCGCACGATGTCGGCGTCGGGCAAGATGATGTTCGGCGATTTGCCGCCCAGCTCCAGGGACACCTTTTTCATGTTGCCGGTGGCGGCCTGGGCGATCAGCCGACCGACCTGGGTCGAGCCGGTGAAGGCGATCTTGTCGACGTCCGGGTGCTGCGCCAGTGGCGCGCCGGTGTCGACGCCCAGGCCGGTGATCAGGTTGACCACGCCCGCCGGGAAGCCTGCCGCTTCAATCAGTTGCACCAGACGAATCGCCACCAGCGGCGTCTGCTCGGCGGGCTTGAGCACCGCCACGCAACCGGTGGCCAGCGCCGGACCGAGCTTCCACACGCACATGGTCAACGGGAAGTTCCACGGCACGATCAGCGCACACACGCCCACCGGCTCGCGCAGGGTGTAGTTGAGCATCGGCGCGCCGCTGGCCGGCGAGACGGGCAGCGTGCTGCCTTCGATCTTGGTGGGCCAGCCGGCGAAGTAGCGAATGATGTTCGCCGCGCTGGCCGCTTCACCGCGCGCATTGGCGATCGGCTTGCCGTTCTCCAGGGTGATCAGTTGCGCCAGCTCCTCGCGGTGCTGGTCCAACAGATCGGCGAGGCGAAACAGCAACAAACCGCGCTGCGCCGGTGACTGCAAGGCCCAGGCGCCGGTGAAGGCTGCGCGGGCAGCTGCCACGGCCGCATTCACATCGCGCTCATCGCCCTGGGCGACTTCAGTCAGGGTCTGTTCAGTGGCCGGATTTTCCACGGCAAAGCGACGACCGCCGGCGGCGTCCTGCCAGGTACCGCCGATAAACAGGCGGCCGGGCTGGTCCAGGAACGCCTGGACGGCAGGCAATAATTGGAGCAGGTTCATGGTCGACTCCTTCACAGCGCCATTTCGATCAGGCAAGGCCCGGCATTGGCGGCGGCGTTGGCCAGCGCCCGTTGCAATTCGGCGTTGGTGTGTACGGTGCAGGACGGCACGCCATACCCTTTGGCCAGGGCCTTCCAATCGATACGCGGACTGTCGAGTACGGTCAGCTTGAGCGCCTGCGGGTCGAGCTCGGTCATGCCGAAACGGCGCAGTTCGTTCTGCAGGATCGCGTAGCGGTGGTTGGCGGCAATCAGGATCACCACCGGCAATTGCTCGCGGGCGATGCTCCACAGGGTCTGAATGGTGTACTGGGCGCTGCCGTCCGATTGCAGGCAAAACACCCGGTTGCCAGGCTCGGCCAGTGCGGCGCCAAAACCCACCGGAATGCCCTGGCCGATGGCGCCACCGGTATTGGTCAATACACGGTGCCGCGCGGCACGGGCAGAAGCGGTGAAAAACGGATAGCCGCAGGTGCCGCCCTCCACCGAGACAATGCAGTCGTCCGGCAGCGCGGCGGCCAACACTTGCCCCACCGACTGCGGGCTCAAAGCCGCCTCGCCCGGCGGCAGCTGGATGTCCTGCGGCGTCGGTACATAGGCCGGCGCATCCAGCGCATCGGCCAGCGCGGTCAGCGCCCCGGCCACATCGTCGCCCACTTCGGCCAGCGACAGCAGACGCTCACGCTCAGCCAACCGTGACGGAATACCTTCGTAGCCGAAATAACTGATGGGCTCCACGACACCGGCGCACACAACCTTGTCGTATTGCTCGAGGATCTCAATTGCCACTTCCGGGAAATACGGCAAGCGATCCAGGTCGGGCAAGCCGCCGCCGCGGTAGCTCAGGCGCGGGAAAGTCTCGGCAAACATCCGCACGCCGGGCAGTTGCGCCAGGCGCCCCGCCGCTTCCAGGCCGGCCACTGACAAGCCTTGGTCACCGACGATGAAGACCAGGCGCTGGCCATCGCGCAGCGCCTGGGCCACGGCTTCGATACGGTCGCCGGCAAAGCGCCGGACCGGCGCACGTAGCGGGCTGAACTGCCCATTGTGGGTCGCCGTATTGGATTGCAGGTCCATGGGCAGGATCAAGCTGGCGATCTGGCCTTTGGCTTGCCAGGCGGCGCGCATGGCTTCCTGCAAGTCCTCGCCCACACCGGACGCGGTGCGCGAGGTGCGTACCCAACCGGAAACAGTACCGGCCAGGGCCTGGATGTCGCTGGCCAAAGGCGGGTCGTAATTGACGTGCCATGACGCGTGGTCGCCGATCACATTGACGATGGGCGTGTTGGCGCGCCGTGCGTTGTGCAGGTTGGCGATGCCGTTGGCAAAGCCCGGGCCCAGGTGCGTCAGGGTCATTGCCGGTTTGCCGGCGATACGACCGTAACCGTCCGCCGCGCCGGTGCACACCCCTTCGAACAACGACAACACCGGCTTGAGGGCGGGTGCACTGGCCATGGCGGCCACCAGCGGAATCTCGGTGGTTCCCGGGTTGGCGAAGCAGTATTCGATACCACTTGCCGCTGCCGCATTCACTATTAGTTGTGCGCCATTCATTGTCAGCCCTCTCACTTGAGCGTTTTCTTTGATGAGATTTATCACATATAAAGACACTCATAACAAGATTTAATTTAAGTTAAATCTCTTATTTTGAGATTATATGCAATTAATACGTTCTCAATATAGAGTGATGACGTGTGGGGGCGGGCTTGCTCGCGAAAGCGGCATGTCAGTCCACACAGCCGTCACTGAAGTACCGTTTTCGCGAGCAAGCCCCGCTCCACATTGGATCTGGGGCGTTTTCGCCTATAGTGCTTACCCGCACGCCTCCCCTTCTCTAGGAACGAAATGAGCAGTCTGAGTAAGTTGTTGAGTGTCCTGGACCTGTTCGGTCCACAGACGTTGAAGATCGACCCGGACACCATCGCCGAGCGCATGAGCCTGTCGCGCGCCACGGCGTATCGCTACGTCAAGGACCTGTGTGACGCCGGGCTGCTGACGCGCGTGGACGCCGGCAGTTACGGCCTGGGGCCCCGCGTGATCGAGCTGGACTGGATGATGCGCCAGTACGACCCCATCCTTCTCGCCGGGCGCGAACTGATGCATGAACTGTCGACGCAGACCGGCCTTGCGGTGTTCGCCAGCGTTTTCTATGACGGGCGCATCATCAACACCTACATCGCCGAACCGACTGACACTTACCACTTCTCCTTCGGGCGCGGGCACCCGCTGCCGTTTTTTCGCGGTGCGCAATCCAAGGTGTTAATCGCCTATCAGAAAGGTCGGCGCTTGCAACGCCTGTTCGAAGAACATATGGCCGGCGACCCGGAAAGTGCCTATGACTGGGCAAGCTTTGCAAAGGCCACGAAGAAGATTCGCAAGGACGGCTATTGCCTGACCCACGATGAACTCAACCTGGGCCTGACCGGCATCGCGGCGCCGATCATCCAGCCGGATATGGACGAAGTGGTGGGCAGCTTATCCGCCGTCGGCAGTACTCAAAGCTTCAGGCTGCTGCGCCAGGAAACCGTGATCGAGATGGTGATGGACACCACGCGACGGATTGCCGAGAACATGCGCAATCAGCCGGGCGCCGCCGCGCCCTGAAGTTGAGGCGCGACAGCCAGGGTGGATCAGAACGGTACGGCGACGGTCACCTGGCTGTATAGGTTGGTGCGATTGCCGACAGCCTGGTTTCCGCCCGTAGTGGAGTCCTGTTTTGGCTTGTAGAGACCGATCAGCGGCGTGATGATCAAGTGTGGGTTGACGGCCCACTCGGCGTACAGGTCCAGCTCCCGCGCACTGAGATTCAGCGCATCGCTTTTGCGCAGCGTGTCGAAGTCGAAGTACAACGCACCCAGGGTCAGGTTTTCCAGCGGCGTGGCTTTGAGACCCACATGCTGGATGCGCGTGTTGCTGTTGAACGGCCCGGCATAGTTGCCGGCGACTTCGCCTTGCAGCCAGGTGCCGTAGCCGGAGCTCAGACCTGTAAACAGCGAATCCCATTTTTGTGAATAGCGGGCATAACGATAGGTAACCTTCGGTGCCCAGGCCACATCGGCAAAGGTATAACCGGCTTCGCCGTACCAGGCTTTTTCCGGTCCGCTGTCTTTGTCCTGCCAGGCGTATTCGAATGCCAGGCTGACGTTCGGCAGGCCCGCATCGCCTTCGCCGCGCACGCTATAGATATTCATACCCTTGCGCTGGCGCTGAAAATCACTCGCCCAGCGATCATTCACATCAATGCCACGCACCCAGGTCAACCCCAGGGTGCCGGGCTTGGTGGTGTAATCGAGCGTACCGGCGGCCACTTCGGTTTCAGCCTGGGCGCGGTTGTCGGACTTGAGCCACAACAGGCTGCCATGCAGGCCATCCTTGCCGCCCAAGCGCAGGAACGCGGTCTGATCGAAAGCATGGCGCGCCGCCAGGTAGTAAGCACCGCCCCGGTTCAGCTTGCCATCGGCCGGGCCCTTGCCCAGGTTCGGCCCGTCGTCGTTGATCAGGAAGCCACTGCCGAGCTTGACCACTTGGCGCCCACCGGAAATATCCACACCGTCCTGGCCCAATGCCGGGAACAGATCGCCGGAGCGCCACCCTAGGTAAGCGTCTTCGATTTTGGTGGTGCGTTCGGTGCCCAGAGTGTTGCCGGCCGGGTCGCCGTCGCCCCAAGTGGCGGAGCTGAGCAGGGCGAACGCACCATAGGCGGTGCCGTTGCCCGCCAGGGACTGGTCGCCGCTCAAGCCGTATTTGATAAAGCCTTCGCGCCAGGTTGAGCCACCCGACGTGCCGTCATAGTTCTTGCGGCTGTTGAACATACCGAATACGGCGGTCATGTCTGCGTTGAAATGGCGGCTCTCATCGCTGTACAGCTCGTAGGCCTGGGCCTGGCTGATGGCGCAGAGCGTCAGGGTACAGGCCAATGTACCGTTGAGAAATGAAGTGGAGGGATACCGCATGATCGAAGCTCCTTGAAGTGCGCCTTTAAAGGCTGTCTCAGGTAATTGGCATAACAGGGGCGCAGCCGCGCTGCGCCAGGTTCGCCGAGGCGTTACTCGCCCGCGCGCTTATTGACGAACAGCAACTGCTGGCCGGTGAACTCCAACAGACCTTCAAGGCCGAACTCGACGCCGAAGCCGGACATCTTGCTGCCGCCGAACGGCGTGTTCGGTTGGATCCGGGCGTGGCAGTTGACCCAGGCCACGCCGCTTTCCAAGCGACTGGCCAAGGCCTGGGCCTGTTCGACTTCCGGTCCCCATACCGAGCCGCCCAGGCCCATGTCACCGGCGTTGGCACGGCGCAGCACATCCTCGACGTCGCTGTAAGCGATCAGCGGCAGCACTGGTCCGAATTGCTCCTCGTCCACCAGACGCTGGCCGTCGGTCACATCCGCGACCAACGTAGGCGGATAAAAGAACCCAGGACGGTCCAGACGTGCGCCGCCGCACAACACCCGTGCGCCCTGGGCCCGTGCATCGGCGACCAAGGCTTCAACCAGTTGCAATTGATCGAGGTTCTGCACCGGCCCAAAGTTGACGCCGGGCTCCAAGCCATCACCCACCACCTGGCGTTCAGCAATTAGCGTGAGCGCATCGGCAAAGGCCTGGTACTGGGATTCGTGAATGTACAAACGCTTGAGCGCAGCGCAGGTCTGGCCCATGTTGAGGAAGGCGGCCTGAAAAATCTCCTCGGCCACCTCCTCCACCGGGGTGCTGGGCAATACGATCGCGGCGTCGTTGCCGCCCAGTTCAAGGGTCAGGCGCTTGAGATTGGTGGCCGCGCCGCGCATTACGCTCTGGCCGGTGGCGGTGGAACCGGTGAAGACAATTTTCTGGATCCCCGGGTGCGAGGTGATCGCACTGCCGAACCCCTGCTCGCCGGTCACGCAGTTGATCACACCGTTGGGCACATGCCGCGCAATGATTTCCACCAGGCGCAGGGTGCTCAGCGGCGTCAGGCTCGACGGTTTGCTGATCACGCAGTTGCCGGCGCGCAGTGCCGGCATGATGTGCCACACGGCGATCATGAACGGCCAGTTCCACGGAGTGATGGAAGCCACCACACCCAAGGGTTTGCGGTGCAGCTCAATGCGCTGGGTCGGGGTTTCTTCCACCAGTTCCACGCCAATCTGCTGTTCGGCGGCATAGCGGGTCCAGGCGGCGGCGCCCATGACTTCGGAAAATGCCAGCTCCAGCGGCTTACCTTGTTCGCGCACGATCAACCGGGCCAACTCATCGGCGCCCTGCTCGATATCCTCGGCAATCGCCAACAGACGCTCGCAGCGCTGAGCATGCGAAACATGACGCCATTCCTTGAAAGCCGCCTGGGCGGCGGCCACCGCATCGTCCAGTTGAGCCAGCGAGCCGGCCGGGCATTGGGCAAATGCGGCGCCGGTGGCCGGATTGATCACCTCGAACTGTCCGTTTTCACCGGCAACCTGAACCCCATTGATAAGCATCTTGTAGTGGTGCATGTGTCATCTTCCTTTAACGCTGGCGAGCCTTGCCGGACACCGGCAAGCGAACAGTCTATAGTGTGCAAGGTGCAGTGAGACGGTATCGCTCAATGCCTCAGAGTTTGTGGCTGCCCAGCGCCAGAAAACGCTGCGGCGATACCTTGCGCAGTCGCGCGGCGAGAAAAACCCCGCCCAGCAGCGCCGCTGGAATGACTGCGCATAAGGCGTAGGACAAGAGCTGGCTCGCGCCGGTAAGCACATCGAAATGCACCACCGCCAGCACCAGCACCATCAGCAAGGCCAGGCAGGAGAAAATCGGCAGAATACGCCCCCGCCAGATGCCGACGTTGAGTTCGGGATGCCGGTGGAAATACACACACACCGAGATCGAAGTCATCGCCATGAGCAAAATGACGCACAGCGTGGCGAGGTTGGAGAACCAGGCGAACAGTTGCAGGATCGGATCCGCATCCATGGCGGCGAAGATCAGCACCACGACTGCGGCGATCAGACTTTGCAACGCCGAACCCATATGCGGGCTTTGGTGCACACGGTGGGTGGTACCCAGCAAACTGTGCAGCAGACCGTCCCGGCCGATGGCGTAGAAATAGCGTGCCGCGGCGTTATGAAACGCCAGCAGCCCGGCGTAGATGCTGACCATGAACAGCACGCGGATAATTTGCGTCAGATAGGGGCCGACAAAGTGGTCCGACATGCCGTAGATGAAGGTGGTCGGGTCCTGCAAGGCTTGCAGCATCGGCACGATTTTATCCGATCCTACGCCCACCACCATCGACCAGACTGACAGCGCGTAGAACCCGCCGATCAGCAGCACGGAGCTGTAGGTGGCAATCGGAATGGTGCGGTGTGGGTTTTTCGCTTCTTCGCCGTAAATCGTAGTGGCCTCGAAGCCGATAAAGGCCGCGAAGCAGAACAGCAGGCCGATCGACGGAGTACCGCTGAACACGTGCCGGCTGGTGAAGGAGTCGAGATTGACACCGCTGTCGCCGCCGGTCTTGAGAATCGCGACATCCAGGGTCAGGATCGCCAGGTATTCGGCAATCACCACCACCGACAATACGCGGGCCGACAGATCGATCTTGCGATAGCCGAGGATCGCGATGCTGACCATCGCCATCAGCGAGTAGGACCACCAGGGCAACACCAAGCCGTACACGCTCTCCATGGTGCCACTGACCACACCACCGAACATGCCATAGAGGCCAACTTGCAGGATGTTATAGGCAAACATCGCCAGCACACCCGCCGCCCCTCCGGCCAGGCCACCCAAGCCACGCGAGGTAAAGGCGTAGAAACCACCGGCGTTGGTGACGTGGCGAGCCATGGTGGTGTAGCCGACCGAGAACGCCACCAGCACCAGCAAGGCGAGCAACAACAACGCCGGGGTACCGGCACCATTGCCCAGCATGATGCCAATCGGGAATCCTCCTGCGATGACGCTGAGCGGACTCGCCGCCGAAATCACGAAGAAGATGATAAAGCCGACACCCAAGGCGCCACGCTTGAGCTCCGTGGAGCTGTTGACCGGGATAGATAGACTCATGTTCTTAACCTTATTGTATGAGGCAGTCGCTGTGGTGTAGGTCCGATCAAGGCGCTATCGGTACCAGGTAGCGCTTTTGTTTTTGGGATTGCACGCTGTATTCGATGCTATGCCCCCCCACGAACAACCCGCTATCCCAAATCGGTAACATCGCCGGTGTCACATCAGACCGACAGATACCGGCCTTCAGGACCGATTTGGGATAACGGAGCCCCTCTGCATTCAGGCATGCTAGGTCCAGCCCCCTATTCTGGATGCCAGCCATGCCCTTTACTGACTCCAAGCGCCGCTGGCTGATACTGGCCATAATCTCCAGCGCATTACTGCTTATCGTCATTGACATGACGGTGCTGTATACCGCCTTGCCCACACTGACACGAGAGCTAGGGGCCACGGCGTCACAAAAGCTCTGGATCATTAATATCTACGCGCTGGTCGCCGCCGGACTGTTGTTGGGCATGGGCACCCTCGGGGACCGCCTTGGGCACAAACGCCTGTTTATCGGTGGCCTGGGCGTTTTCGGCCTGTTCTCGCTGATCGCTGCATTCTCGCCGTCGGCCAGCGTATTGATCGGCGCCCGTGGTTTCCTCGCGGTCGGCGCAGCGATGATGATGCCCGCTACGTTGGCGCTGGTGCGTTTGACGTTTACCGACCCGCGCGAGCAAGCCATGGCGTTCGGTATCTGGGCCTCAGTAGCCTCCGGGGGCGCCGCATTCGGCCCCGTAGTGGGTGGGCTTTTGCTGGAGCATTTCTGGTGGGGCTCGGTGTTTCTCATCAATGTACCGATTGTGCTGCTGGCTCTGCTGCTCGCAGCGACAGTGATTCCCGATCACCCGGGGAATGCGCAAAGACGCTGGGACTGGCTGGGTTCGCTGCAGGTCATGATCGGCTTGATCAGCGTAGCTTATGCGGTCAAGGAACTGGGTAAACGGCACCCCTCCTTCGAAGCCATGCTGATTGCGCTCGTCTTGGGCACGTTATTTCTGACGCTTTTCATTCGACGTCAGCGGCGTGCCGATCAGCCGATGCTTGATCTGACGCTGTTCCGCGCGTCAGGCTTCAGAAATGCAGTGATTTCAGCAGTGGTATCAGCCGCCGCCTTGATCGGCATGGAACTGGTATTCAGCCAGCGCCTGCAACTGGTGCTGGGCCTGTCGCCGCTGGAGGCGGCGCTGTTCATCCTGCCGCTGCCGCTGGGTTCGTTCGTCGCCGGACCGCTTGCCGGGCATTACCTGCCGCGCCTGGGAGAGCAGCGTATGCTGTTCTGGACGCTGCTGCTCTCAGCCGCTGCGATGCTCACCTATTTGCTGGCGCACAACGCCGCAGCGCCAGTGCAGATCGTCAGCCTTGCGCTGCTGGGCTTTACGATGGGCGCAGCGCTGACCGCAGCGTCCAGCACGATCATGCTCAGCGTGCCCGCCGACAAAGCCGGCATGGCCGCCTCCCTTGAGGAAGTATCCTTTGAACTGGGCGGCGCCGCGGGCGTGACGCTGGCGGGCAGCCTGTTATCGGCAATCTACACGTACTCGGCGAGCCAGACGATTGCGCCATGGCTGGCCCTGAATCCCATGATCTTCGAGAGCCTCGACGATGCGCTGGTGGTTGCCGCGACGTCTTCGCCCGAACACGTCACGATGCTGACCGAGTTAGCCCGTGCGGCGTTCGACGCAGGTTTCGTCGCCGTGCTGGCGGCCTGTGCGGCATTGTTGCTAATGGCAGCGCTGCTGGTCAGGCCACGTAAACTGTTGTCATGAATAGGTGACAGCAGCCGATGTAGTGACACATCCAATAAAAAGTCGGTGGTCCCAAACCAACCGATGATCGATCAACACGCTGTTCACCTGTGAGATAGCCAAATGCTCGACGCCCTTTCCATCCGCTTGAAAATCGTCCTCTTGTCCGGTTTGTGCCTGCTTGGCGTGATCGGCCTGATCGTCGGCATGAACCTCTATCAGGGTAACCAGAACAACCGGTTGATCAGCACCTCGAGCAGCAGGATGCTGACCGAAAGCGGCGAAACCCTGCTGCTGGCCAGGGCCGCGGAGCAGGCAACGAACCTGCAAAGAGTCTTCGGCAATAGCCTGCAGATCATCAGCGCTTTTTCCGACCAGGCGGCCAACTTACGCACCATGGCCGCCCAGCGGGGGTTGGCGGCCGCTACATTGCGTGAGGAACTTAACCTGGCGCTCAAGACGACGTTCGAACGCAATCCGCAGGTTCTAGGGCTTTGGCTGGTTTACGAACCTGATGCGCTGGATGGAAAAGACCGTGAGTTCGCCAACGACGCCGCACGCGCCTCCAACGAAGATGGACGGTTTGCCAGCGCCTGGAATCGCGGCGCAGGCGAAGCGATGAATATCCTGATCCCTGAAAGCGACTTGCAGAAAACCGAACTGAGCATCAGCGGCACGCCTTATAACAGTTGGTACACCTGCCCACGAGATACCCGAAGCACTTGCCTGATGGCCCCTTATGCCGACACCCAGGCCGGACAGGTTCAACTGATGACCACGCTGTCGATGCCCCTGATCGCCGATGGCAAGGTCGTCGGCACCCTTGGGGTCGATCTCGCGCTCGGCGCTCTGCAAGCTGCCGCCAGCGATGCTCAGCGTACGCTGTTCAACGGTTCAGGGCGCATGCTGATTGTTTCCGACAGTGGTGTACTTGCCGCTTACAGCGCGGACGCGAGTCAGATCGGAAAAAACATCAGCGTTCCTTTGGCAGAGGATGGCAAAGCAGTGCTCACCGCATTGAAACAACAAAAGCCGGTAGTGCTGGCACGTGATGACCTGATTCGCGCTGTCTACCCCGTTGCGCCAATGCCCGAAGCGGCGGCGTGGGGAGTGGCTATCGACCTGCCGAAGGGCGTCCTGCTGGCGGACTCAATGAAGCTTCAGGCCTTGCTTGACCAGACGCAAACCCGCGACATACTGGAGTCGCTGCTGGTCGCCATCGGCGCAGGGTTGTTGGGCCTGCTACTAATCTGGTTCACCGCCTCCGGTGTGACACGCCCCATCAACAGTGTCGCTCGAATGCTCAAGGCGATTGCCAGCGGCGACGGCGACCTGACCCAGCGGTTGGATTACCGCAAGAAAGATGAACTGGGCGAACTGGTGAACTGGTTCAACCGGTTTCTCGACAAACTGCAACCCACCATCGCGCAGCTCAAGCAGAGCATCACCGCAGCGCGCGGCACCGCCGACCAGTCTTCGGAAATCGCGCGCCAGACCAGCGAAGGGATGCAGGTACAATTTCGCGAGATTGATCAATTGGCAACCGCTTCCCACGAAATGAGCGCTACTGCGCACGAAGTCGCCAACAGCGCGTCAAACGCAGCCCTGGCGGCCCGGGGCGCAGACCAGGCGTCCAAAGAAGGCATAACCATCATTGAGCGAAGCACCCGTGACATCAACGCGCTGGCCAGTGATGTCAGCAAGGCCGTAACTGAAGTCGAAGCTCTGGCGATCAACAGCGAACAGATCGGCTCGGTGCTGGAAGTGATCCGTAGCATCGCCGAACAGACCAATCTGCTCGCCCTCAACGCCGCGATCGAGGCCGCACGGGCCGGGGAAAGCGGCCGGGGTTTTGCGGTGGTTGCCGACGAAGTACGCAACCTTGCCAAGCGAACTCAGGATTCGGTAGAGGAAATCCGTTTGGTGATTGAGCGTATCCAGACCAGTACGCGTGGCGTAGTGGCAACCATGCACTCAAGCCAGACTCAAGCCCAGAGCAACGCCAGCCAGATCCATCAGGCCGTGGAGGCGCTCGGTAAAATCAGCAACGCGGTTACGGTCATCAATGACATGAACCTGCAGATTGCAAGCGCGGCGGAAGAGCAGAGCGCGGTGGCCGAGGAGGTCAATCGCAACGTCTCGACCATCCGCGGCGTGACCGAGACACTGACTGAACAGGCCGCCGAGTCGGCGCAGATCAGCAGTCAGCTCAACGAACGGGCCAACCAGCAAATGAAACTGATGGACCAGTTCCGCGCCTAGAACGTAGCGGGCATCGACCGCACTGCGCGGCCAGGCGTACGCTCAGCTCCACCGCCGCGCTGGTGTTCAGGCGCGCGCGCAGACGGGGATGGCAGCGCGAGGAGTGTGGGACGGCAACTCTGCAAACAGCGTCTGGTACTCTTCGGCAAAATGGCTGAGGTGGTAGAAACCCCATTGAGCGGCGACATCACCAATCGAAAGGTGGGACGCGAGGGTACACATCAGGGTGCGGCGCACACCGTTGAGCCGGACCGAGCGCAAGTAGTTCAGCGGCGTGGTCTCGGCTACCGAGCGGAAACTGTTTTGCACGGTGCGCCGACTTACCTGCAGGCGTTGGCACAACTCGTTAACGCTGGGCACGTTGATCATTTCGGCAGTCGTCAGCCGGTGGCATTTCTCGACAATGAAGCTGCGCGTGGAACTCGGACTGCGTTGCTGCTTGTCACAGGCCGGGTCGGTAAGCAATTGCAACAACTCACCGAGCAAGGCCCGTTCCAGCCCCTGCTCGCGCACGCTGTCGAGTTCGTCATCGATCTCAGCCAGGGAAAGCATCGCGAGCAATCGAAGCCGAGCCTGGGTGAAGCGCTGGGCGGACACTCGGATCACTGGCTGGCGCAGCAACCGAGTGATCTCACTGGCCGACGCCGTCTGCGCCAGCGCCTGTTCGAACCAATCGCGTTCGAAAGTGATGGACAGCAGCTCCATGCCCATCGGCATATGGAACATGAACTCCTCGCCCCCCTGCAGAAAGAACAGGCTGCTGTCATCCACTTCGCGCCCCTGCATGCGCGTCGAACCCGGCACGCTGATCGGCACGGCGAAGCACATCTTGCCGCGCGGCGCCACACCGCGCTGCACCACCCGCTGGTTGATCTGCTCGCGGAAAACGTGGCAACGCGCAGTGGTCAGCTGCATCAGCGAACTTTCGGCCAGACCGGCGGTTAACTGGCTGTAATCCTGGTTCCACTCCTGAACGGTGGCCGCATGGGCATGGATATCACGAAAATGGCTTATGTGGTGGTTTCTCATGATGTGCGAAAAGCCTCTGCCAATTTTTGTTTTTAGTTCGCATTCCTTTGCGATATTCGCACAAAGTTCAAATCCCGCGAAATTTCTTCTCAAATCCCCTTTGTCGAAAACTGCGGACGGCCGATTCATCTATTTGCCGATTCGGGCTAACGGTCAAGGACACTCCATGAGAATGATCCACACACTGAAACCGCTACCCCAGAGAGTGCGTCATGATCGAGTCCAAACTAGAATCCCTGCACTTCGCGGATGCCCCGCGAATTATTTCCAGCACCCTGCCCGGCCCCCTGACCCGCGAGGCCCTGGCGTTGTCGGCGAGCACCGAATCAATGGCGCGTGGCGGCGGCCGCATGCCTATCGCCATGGACCGCGCGTTCGGCGCGACCTTCAAGGATCCCGACGGCAACACCTTCATCGACCTGTCTGCGGGCGTAGGCGTCAGCAGCGTCGGTCGTTGCCACCCGAAAGTCGTGCAAGCCATCCGCGAACAGTCCGAAGTGCTGATGCATGCCCTGGAAATCAACAGCACCCGCCGCACCGAACTGGCCGCCAAGATGTCCGAGATCGCGCCCGACGGCCTGCGCGGCGACTGCATCACGTTCTTCACGCAAAGCGGCAGCGATGCGCTGGAAGCTGCGATCAAGTTCGCCAAACGCATTACCGGGCGCCACCAGATCCTCGCCTTCCACGGCGGCTACCACGGCGTGTGGAACGCCTCCGGCGCCCTGACCACCGGCACAGCCTACCGCAAGGGCTACGGCCCGATGATGGGCGGCGTGATTCACGCGCCCTACCCATACGCCTACCGCTTTCCCTTCGACACCAGGCAAAAAAGTGCCGAGCAAATTGCTGGCGACTATGTGGACTACCTGCTGAACAGTCCTTACACCGCCGCCGATGACGTGGCCGCGGTGATTGTGGAACCGGTGCAGGGCGAAGGCGGCTACGTGCCGCCCTCCCCCGAGTTCCTGCAACTGTTGCGCAAGGCCTGCGACCGCGCCGGCGCGTTGCTGATCGTTGACGAAGTACAGTCCGGTGCGGGCCGCACCGGCAAGATGTGGGCGGTCGAACACTCCGGTGTGAAACCCGACATGCTGACCTTCGGCAAGGGCATTGGCAGCGACTTGCCAATGGCCGGGTTGATCATGCGTTCGGACCTCGCCGCCCAGATTCCCGACGGCTCGATGCCTAATACCTTCGCCGCCAACTCGTTGTCTGCGGCCGTGGCGTTGACCAATATCAGTATCTTGCAGGACCCGGAACTCGGTCTGCTCGATCGCGCCCACACCCTGGGGCTGGAAGCGCAGGAACGTATCCGTGGGTTCAACAGCCCGTTCGTTGGCGAAGTCCGCGGCCGCGGTTTGATGATCGGTATCGAGCTGGTGGAAGACGCCGCCACCAAGACACCGCTCGAGGGCGCCAAGATTGGCCAACTCATGGGCTACCTGATGAACCATGGCGTACTGATGATCCCTTGCGGGCGCTACAGCAACGTGATGCGTGTGATGCCCTCGCTGACGATCACACGCTCGCTGTTCTTCAAGGCATTGGACATCTTTGGTGATGCGCTGGCTTCCCTCAAGGCATGAGGCGTGTCACCTCCGAACAATCACGCATGGACATCCACATGACTCAGCACCTGAACCACTTTATCCAGGGCGCGCCCTTCGAAGCCAGCGACGGCGCGCGCATCCCCCTTATCAATCCCGTGACCGAACAGGTGTACGGCAGTTGCGCAAGCGGCACCGCCGAGGATGTGGACCGGGCCGTGACAGCGGCGCGCGCCCAGCTGGAAGGTGGCGCCTGGAGCCGGCTTGACGGCGCCCAGCGCGGCCGGCTGTTATCGAAACTCGCTGACCTGGTGGAGCGCGACAGCGAATCACTGGCCGACATGGACGCCGACGCCATCGGCCGTTCACCGCTCGAACCGCGCCGGATGGACCTGCCCAACGCTATCGCCAACCTGCGCGCCGCCGCCGGCTGGGCCAACCAGCTTGAAGGACGCACCATTCCCACCGGCGGCTACTTCGGTCGCAAGACCCTCTCGTACACCGTACGCGAGCCAGTGGGAGTCGTGGGCGCCATCGTGCCGTGGAACTCACCGCTGATGATCACCGTGTGGAAGCTCGCCGCATTGCTGTCGGCGGGCTGCACCGTGGTTATCAAACCTTCGGAAGAAACCCCGCAATCGGCCCTGCATCTGGCGGCGCTGGCGCAGGAAGCGGGATTTCCTGACGGCGTGATTAACGTAGTCACCGGTTACGGTGCCCAGGTAGGCCGCGCCTTATGCGAACACCCGCATGTGGCCAAGATCAGTTTCACCGGCAGCCCCGAGGCTGGGCGTGAGATCCAGCGCACCGCGGGTGTGCTGTTCAAGCGTGTGGCACTCGAACTGGGCGGCAAAAGCCCGCAGATCGTGTTCGACGATGCGCCTTTCGATGAGGCGCTGTTCGGCTGCACCCTGGGCCTGTTCGCCAACCAGGGGCAGATCTGTGCAGCCGGCTCGCGCATCCTGGTCCAGCGCAGCCTCGCCGAGAGATTCGCTGGTGCACTGGCCGACGCCGCGCGCGCGGTCAAGGTCGGCGATCCTCGCCAGCCTGACGTGCAGATGGGGCCGGTGGCCAAGAAAGCGCAATTTGATCGCGTCAACCGTTACATCCAGCTCGGTATCGACCAAGGCGCCTCGCTGCTGGCCGGCGGCGTATCCACCCCTAACCAGGGCTGGTTCGTACGCCCAACGATTTTCGCCAATGCCCGCAATGACATGACGATCGCCCAGGACGAGATCTTCGGCCCTGTCGGCACGGTGATCACCTTCGACAGCGAAGAAGAAGCCGTGGCACTGGCTAACGACTCCGCCTACGGCCTGGCCGCCACGGTGTGGACCACCGACCTAGCGCGCGCGCACCGCGTGGCCGCAGCGGTAAAGGTCGGCGCCATCGGCGTCAACTGCTGGAGCCCGCTGGACGCCAACCTGCCGTGGGGCGGCGTCAAGGCCAGCGGCATCGGCCGCGAAGGCGGGCTGAGCGGCGCGCTGGTCTACACCGAGGAGAAAGTGATCACCGTGCTGCTGCCTGCCTGAGAGCAGTCACTGCACTTGCCATCCTCGCGGCCATGGCCGCGGAGGGTGGCATTCAATCGTGCGTTTTCAACGCCTTGATGATCAATGAAGAGACTGCGATGAACAACCAAACACAAACGGCAATCGATCGGTATCCCGTGTCCCTGCGCATCCTGCACTGGGTGCGTGCCGTCGTCATAGCCGGGCTGCTCTGGGCCGGCTGGCACATGACCGGGCTCGATGATGAAGTCGTGAGTAAATACACGCTCTACTACCCGTGGCACAAATCGTTCGGCGTGCTGGCGTTTCTGCTGGTGTTAGTACAGATCGCCTTGCGTGTTCGCACCCCCGCCCTTCCGCAGCCACCGCAAACACTGGCGGCGCATGAGCGTTTCCTCTCACGGTTTGTACAACGCTCCATGTACGTGCTGATCGTGGCCGTCCCGTTGATGGGGTACTCGATGTCAAGCACCTACACCATGAGCGACGGGGTATTCTTTTTCGGTGTGAACCTGCCGGAGCTGCTGACAAAGAATGACGATTGGTTTGTCGTGTTCCAATGGCTACACAAGGTACTGGCCTATACCTTGCTGGTGTTGATCGTGCTGCATATCGCGGGTGCGCTCAAGCACCGACTCTTCGACCGCGACCCTCGTAACAATGTGTTGCGCCGCATGCTATGAATTAATAACCTTCTCGATGCAAGCACAGGATGCGCCACCCCCCTGTAGAGCATGTAATAACAGTTGCTACCGGTCGGTGCCCTTAGATATCGGCCGAGGTGTAGCGCATAAGACATCCTCGCTGCAACTGTTCCAACTAACTTATACTTTCAAATCGGGATATAAAAACTGCGCCGGCAATATAATCAGTCAAATGGAATGACCTCACCGAGTCAACTTGAGTGAATCCGTCGCTGCAAATCAGCTATTAGCAGGTTCGCGATGTAAGAAGGTACTACGGGAGGCCCATCCATCCAGAAATGGAGGTCTACCAGTAGATGCCTACTAACTTTTCTAATCCGCAAACCAAGCTCTTCTATAGGCCCATAGAAGCGGCTCTGCGCTGGTGTAATCTTATTCATCATGAGTCTGAAATATTGAAAGCCGCTTGGCTGCAGCCAAATAACCTGCCTCAGCTGTTTTGTCGATGGCCAAGTCTTCAGGCAGCCGTAGAAAAGATCGGTGATGCTTTACGAAATGGAGAACTGCCTTATGGTTGCCTCGGCATTTCTGTTCCTTTGGGAAGCTATGTAGAGCCCTATCAGCTTACCATCCGCCATTCAGACTTACGCCGTTGGATGGAGATTCATTATCCCGACCATAAGCCCAGTTTTTTATTCGAGTCCGGTGAGGATGCACCTGCAAAGGTGAGCCTCGGAACTTTTCTCTCGTTGAAAGCAGATCGAGATGAGTTATCGAGAGCGTTCAAAGCGCAACAGCAGCTCATTCAAGAAATCTTGGGAGAACTCCAGTCGATTGGACTTGAGAGAGATGATCTCAAAGCCTTGGCCAAAACGAATGGTCAACTCAGCGAGCGCAGCGAACTGACCTATCACAACATCATTGGGGCATTGGTCAGCCTTCTCTTGGACCATTCGCCCGCCGGAAAACCTCTTTCGGTATTCACGAATCAAGCAGCCATCGTTGATGCCATTGTCGCTCGTCACAAAGATGTGCCCGGCCTCAGCAAGCGCACGCTGGATGAAAAGTTTGCCGTGGCCAATCGTAGCCTCAAAAAAAACAACTGATCCAGTCAATTGCGTTGCAATAGGCTTGATTGCAATGCAATGACTCATCCCGCCTTGTGCGATTCAATCCATGTCACTTCCCACCACGCGCCAATCGGCGCCAGGAGTGACTAGCATGTCCAACCAATCTGTCACCTCAGTTGAAGCACCTCAACCCCAACGCCACATCATGCGACGTGATGAGGTTGAACAAAAAACCGGCTTCAAACGTGCGCACATTTACAACCTGATGAAGGAAGGCAAGTTTCCGCGGGCGAAGCGTATCGGACTGCGCGCAGTTGGCTGGGACTCACTGGAAATCGAGCACTGGATTGCAGAACGCCTTTCGCAACAGGAGTGAGGGGATGCACGTGATATCGGTGGTTTCCACTAAGGGCGGGGTAGGTAAAACGACAGTAGCGGCCAATCTCGGTGGTCTGTTGGCCGATGCTGGCTTGCGCGTTCTGCTGTTGGATCTAGATAGCCAACCCACCCTATCCAGTTATTACTCATTGAGCCAAAAAGCTCATGCAGGTGCGTACGAACTCATTGCACTCAAGCTAACAATACCTGAGCGAATAATATCTAGGACTGCAGTCGTCGGTCTCGACCTGATTTTCTCCAACGACGATCAAGGTCGACTGAGCACCTTGTTGCTGCATGCCCCTGACGGACGACTACGCCTGCACAATTTGCTCAACGAGTTGTGTCTCAATTATGACCTGCTTTTGATCGATACTCAGGGAGCACGCAGTGTACTGCTGGAGATGGCCATCCTGGCCTCCGATCTCGCCCTCTCTCCCATCACGCCAGAAATGCTCGCTGCCCGCGAAATGCGCCGTGGCACCTTGAAGCTATTGAGTGAGCTCGAGCCGTTTCGCCACCTGGGCATCGACCCGCCGCCCTTACGGCTCTTACTGAACCAGGTAAACGTCAATCGAGTGGACACCCGGATGATCATCCGAAGCCTGCGCGAGACTTTCGCAGAGGCTACCAATATCTCGGTGCTAGACACCGTAATCCCGGACCGAGTGGCCTATCTCAATGCCGCCTCCCTCGGCTTACCGGTCCACCGAATAGATACACGCCCGTCGAGTAAACGTCGACGCTCGCAGTCTGCGCTAGAAATCATGCAGGCGCTGGCCATCGAATTATTTCCGGAATGGCGCGAAGCGATCTCATCGGTAATGAGGTGTGCGGAACCTCAATAAAACAAATTGCCCAATCAGCATTTCACCCAATTACTTTTGTTTGATCGACCTTGAAGCCAACAGGGCTTGGTAAGGAGTTTTCTAATGTTGGATCAGTTTCCTATCGTTGTTCAGCCTTCCATTCGACCCAGCGACGCGGCTTGCGAGGAGTACTGCACCGTGGTTTTTCATTTGCAAGGGGGGCGCTCGGCCATGGTGTGGTTCCTCGCAGAACTCTCCCAACATTTCGAAGGTTCAGGGACTGCCGAAATCGTGAAATTCGAGGTCGGTGACCATTTGCGTAGCCGGCGTTAATCGAGGCGGTTCCGATGAAGAAGCTCAGTCAGGAGGAAATCACCGACAAGCTGCGCCAGGACCACTTCACTCAAGGTCCTGGACTGGAGCGACTGTCCGATCCAGTCATCGACACTCCCATGTTGGTCACTCTGGAACAGTTACGTCCCTACGAACACAACCCACGCTTCATACGTAACCCGCTTTATGACGATATCAAGGCATCGATCCGTGAACGCGGGCTGGATCAACCGCCACCGATTACCCGCCGGCCGGGTGAAACCTCTTTCATCATCCGCAACGGCGGTAATACGCGCTTGGCAATTCTCGGCGAGCTGTGGCAGGAAACTCGCGACGAGCGTTTCTTTCGGATCCACTGCCTGTTCCGACCTTGGAGCAATGAAATCACCGCCCTACTCGGTCATTTGGCTGAAAGCGATCTGCACGGTCAACTCACGTTCATCGAACGGGCTCTGGCGGTAGCCAAACTCAAAACCATGCTTGAGTCGGATGGCCCAGAGCTCTCACAACGGGAGCTGGCTCGACGCCTTGCCGCTGGAGGCTATCCGATTTCGCAGTCGCATATCAGCCGCATGCTGGACACCCTCGAACACTTATTACCCGCCATTCCACAAACTCTGTATGCCGGATTGGGTAAGCCTCAGATAGAGCGTCTGATCGGTCTACGTAGTCAGGCTGAACGAACCTGGAACCGTTATCCAACTGCCACAGTTGCGTTTGCAGAGTTCTGGCTGGAAACCATGGGCTACTTCGATGGTGATCCTGACTCGTTTGATCTTGAGCAGATCCAGGACGAACTGCTCGAACGCATGAGCAGCTTGCTCGGACAGTCCTACCGTATGCTGGCCCTGGAGCTGAGCGATACCCAACGGGGCGCCCGCACGCCTGGGGCTATCGTCACCACGCCTTCAGAAAGCAGTCATCCGCCAAGCGAGCATGAAGCCGCGGCAGAACCGCCCTCCTCCGATGCGGAATCAAAATCAATCGAGGCCGAGAGCAGGATAGAGCCAATTTCAGAAGAACTGCTCGCAGAACCCGAAACAAATGCTTTACCAGCGGCCAGTCCTCGATCACGCGTTCAACAGATTCGTGAGCAAATCGATCGCGAGATAGCCACCGAAACGACGTCCCCAGTCGAAACCTGCCCAATCGACGACCTTTGGATCATCAAACCACTGATGGATACCCCCGAGCAACTGCGTTTAGCCATTGCCGGACTGGCTCGTGAAATGGCGGCCTATGCCGGAGATGCCGAGTGCATCATTGATCAAAAGCTTGGCTTGGGCTTCGCGTTGGACATTGAGCGACTCGATCTTTCAGCGCCTCGCTCGACCGGCGTTCACCTAATGCTCCTGGCCCTGCTACGTGCTCAAGACGAGGTGAACTGGGAAGATCGCAAGCAAATACCTTCCGCACTGTTCGGGCAACTGTTGTTAGGGGTCTATCAACTCCCTCTACCAGATCGACCAGTCACAGACGTGGGGCTGGAGCGACTGCCTGACAATCTGCTAATCAAACTGTTTCGCCTGATCCGCTTGGCCCGGAGACTAATCGACTTAACGCTCACCTCTGAAGAAAACTTACCGAAGGAGCTGAGATGAACCTGTCCTTCAATATGCTCAATCAAGCCATGCTAACCCAGGTACTGCACGAACTACGCCTGGGCAACCTGCAACGCTGCAAGGCACTTGGACTCAGTGAGGATGACATCTTCGTGCTGCAATCCTTACCACCGACCACGTTATCGCGCCTGGCCCATGCCACAGTCCCTTGGCTTGAGGTCAAGATTGACTCGCCAGTGCTGCATCGTTTGATTGAACAAGCTGAACGCGACGAACAGAACGAACGGTTGATCAACCGAGCGCTCAAACTCGGCGCCAGCAGCACCATTATGTACCAGTGTTTTGGCTTGGCGCATTCGGAAACAGCCATGCGCCGGCGTCTACTCAAGATAGAAACCCGTAAAGGCCGCCCCCAACATTTAAGCGAAGCGCAGGAGCATGCGTTGTGGCAACGTTGGCGACAAATACGAACAGAGGACGGCACCGAGGATAAACTCGACGCCATGATGATGCTTGCCGAAGAACAGCAGATCAGCTTGACCATCGTTTGGCAGCAAATCGACCAGTACAGCAACAAAACATGAATGCTGGTCCTGCCAGTCGCTGGCAACGTGTCCTGCAGCAATGCACACAGCAGCTGCATGAGCGCTGGCCAGCACGCCCTACCACTGAACAGCCCTCCAACCAGGCTCTACAGGCTGGCTTTCTGTTTAGCGGCCAATCACACGAGGTCGTGCCACGTCGGCTGCTATTGGACAATCGGCTGACGCCATTGGAGCGAAATGCCTGGCAGGTATTTCGACTCATGCTGCAAGGCCAGGGCGTGGTCACGCCGCGCTATGAGGATTTGCAGCCTTACCTCTCGAGCGTGCCCTACGGTGCGTCAGCCTCGCGTGAAACCATTGCTCGCGTGTTGACGATGCTCAGGCTCACTCGTTGGCTCAGCTTGGTTAGCCGCGGTCGCGATCAAATCAGCGGGCGGCTACAAGGTTCTTTGTATGTTCTGCACGATGAGCCGTTAACCCCCGCCGAAGCCATGGAGCTGGATCAGGATTATCTAGAACTGGTCGGACATGCCCTCGGTCATGCGACGAAGGCGGTGCGGATTGTCGCTCAACACATTGTGGAGGAGGTCCGACAGGACACGAATATCGATCAGGGTCGGTTACCGACGCGGCTCGACAGCTGGGGCGAACAGTGGACGCAGCAAGGCTTGGATCAGCCACCCGGTGATGCACTCCACGATTCCGAACAGAGGGAAGATCACCGCGTTCGGAATCGTGCAGGCTCTCGTTCGGATTCCGAATCAGGCTTGAACCCTAACGTTTCCAGCACCGTTCGGAATCCGAACGCTGCCTGTACTGTATTAAAAGAAAGTAAATGTACAGTACCGCGCGCGACCTCTACTGTGGATAACCTGCGCTGGCCCACTGCGCTACACCTGAGTCCCAGCGAACGTCAGGCCGTCGCGGCGGCGCTGATCAAGCTTAACCCAGCGGATCAGCAGGCTGTGCTCAACGAGGCGGGGGCACGCTGTAAGGCCGGCGGTATCCGCAAGCCAGCGGCCTATCTGATGGGCCTGATCCAGCGTGCGCTGAAAGGCGACTTTCGTCCTTGGGCAAGTCAGGTCGAACCGTCACCCGTCGCAGAGCCGCCCCCATCCGCTCCCTCGCGGCCGACTCGGAAAAAGGGCGAACCCGCATCAGCCCTCGCCCAAGCGTGTCTGAATGAGCTGCGCCAACTGCGTGCACGCGGTGGAACTCAGTAGAGTTGATGCCAGTGGCATCAAATCCATAGAGCTCCAGTCTACGAAATGTCGTACCGGGCCATGGAGCTTTTAGAGGAACACCGGGACGTACTCAACTAAACGTAGACGTTATGTATTTCTCTTTCTCATCAAACCGAACAGACCGCGTTCAGCTTTTTGGCTGCCCTTGCCCCTCATCTGTCGCAACTTCCCGTCCAAGCCTATGCGAGGACAACACCATGGCCGATCACTATCAACTCAATCTGGGTTCATTGCGCAGCAGCATCACCCTGACCCTGCATACCCACCATGCAGCCCGTATCTGGCAAGGTCGAGCCGCACGCGAAGGCGTCCACTCGATCATGGGTATGGCCGGTTACATCAGTGTCACCAACCTGATCAAACAAACGGCCGCCCAGGACGATCCCTATGCTGATTGGGCCATCGTGCAGCTCGAAGAAAAATTGATGCAGGCGAAGGCCGGGATGGGAGAACTGACCCAACAGCTGGACCGAATCAGACAGGACCTGCCAACACAGATCGACATGGGGGACAACCTCAACATCCACCCTGTGACTTTGCCGTTGTATATCGGCAGCCAACTGGGTTTTCTGGCGGTTTACCTGCTAACCGACTACGACACGCTGGTACGCCATACCCTACTCGCCCATCACACCGCCTTGATCGGTCGAAGAGACATGGAAGCCTGGATCGACGACGGCGCCCATCTGCTACGCAGCCTGTTCGGTCAGGCGCAACGTTATCGACATGCCGGCGTCACACGCGATGATATGGCCGCAAATAATGCCCGCGCCCTGGCGGCCGTGGAGAAGTATGGATTGCCCCCGATGGACATCCTTGAGGGTCATCGCCGTTCTCAGTTTGCGCCGCCGATCATTCGCCGTGGTGCTGTAGCAGTGGATGACGCTGACGCTTTGGCAGAGGTAGTGGACGGTCCGTCTGCGAGCGTAGATGAGTCGGAGGCTGATGTATGAATCCCATGATCCCGATTCAGCCAATGCCCTTCGAAGCGTTGACACAGAATGCCTACCGGCAGCTCGAACACGCTGCCTCCCTAAAAGGCCTTTTAAAACCTTTTAAGGGTAAGGGGGAGTTGGAGCACCTGGCGCAGGTGGCGAGGGAAATCGAGGCGCAGTTATGTCGCCTGATGGAGGCTGTGGTGCAGCAAGCCGGGCAGCCGCCGTATTCACTACTAGATATACGATTGGTACTGCAGAAGACCGGTGCTGGCACCACATTTTTGCGTTGGCGCACCCGTGATTTTGCTCGCATGGGTGTGGCGGTTTGGGAACGTCAGATCTCCAACAAAGCATTGCCGCAGATCGTACGAGATGAATTGCACCGTTTCGAATGCGCGCGTATCGCACTAAACCTTCAGATGAGTGTGGTGCATTCGCTCTACCGCCAGGCTACGACCTGCGCGATCAACATGGCCAGTGCCGAACAGTTGCTGCGCCAGTTCACACCCGCAGTGGAGGCAACACGATGAGTACTTTTTTCGTCGGCGAAGGCAATATCGGCAGTGCGCCAGAGTTCCAGGAGTTCGCCTCAGGCAATGACGAGCCACGGCGCTTGCTAAGGCTGAATGTGTACTTCGACAACCCCATCCCACGCGAGGGCAGCTATGAAGATCGGGGCGGCTATTGGGCGCCGGTTGAGCTCTGGCACCGTGAGGCTGAACACTGGAGCACGCTGTACCAGAAAGGCATGCGCGTGTTGGTCGAAGGTCGTACGGTGCGCGATGAGTGGGAGGACAGCGAAGACAATGCGCGGGTGACCTTCAAGATCGAGGCCCGTCGAGTCGGCATCCTGCCTCACCGGGTACAAAGCGTGGTCATGCGGGAACGCTCCAGTGAACCGACGGCCGCTCAAAATGCTGAGCAGGCCAGCTCGCCGACGTCGAAACCCAAGAAACACAGAGGGCAATCACCTAAGGCCTGACGACTTCAGGCATAAAAATTGCGCCTTTGCGCGAAGTTCCAGGCCTGCCATTGCTCGCGGCTCATGAAGCCCCCCACCCAGCTACGAACGCTCCAATAAGGTAGCAGCTTCAGCTCATTCAAGGCCGCCCTCACCGACTAATATGAGGAACCTGCCATTCAGGTTTCTCATATCTCGCCCCTGCTACTTCGAACAACGCTGCTCCGAACTCAATCCGGAGTAGATATATGCGCCTCTTCCTCTGCGAGAAACCTTCCCAGGGTCGTGACATCGCCAAGGTTATCGGAGCCACTCGGCGCGGTGATGGTTGCCTGATCGGCCCCGAGACAACTGTCACATGGTGTATCGGCCACCTACTGGAGATGGCCCCGCCTGAAGCCTACGGCACTCAGTACAAGAATTGGTCGTTGGATCATCTACCGATCATTCCGGCGCAGTGGCAAGTGGAGGTCAAACCCAAGACTGCCGCGCAGTTCAAAATCATAAAACGCCTGCTCAGCGAAGCTACCACCATTGTCATCGCAACCGACGCCGACCGCGAAGGTGAGATGATTGCACGCGAGTTGCTGGAGCTCTGCCAATATCGAGGCCCTGTTCAGCGCCTCTGGCTGTCCGCACTCAATGAGGCGTCGATTCGCAAAGCGCTGACCTCGCTGAAGTCGGGTCAGGAGACCTTCCCGCTCTATCACTCGGCCCTCGCCCGCAGCCGTGCCGACTGGCTGATCGGCATGAACCTCAGTCGTTTGTTTACCCTTCTTGGTCGGCGGGCGGGTTACGACGGTGTCTTGTCGGTTGGACGTGTCCAGACACCCACGTTACGTTTGGTGGTTGATCGTGATCGTGCGATTGCCAGCTTCGTTTCAATTTCTTACTGGGAAGTGGATGTGCACCTTTCCTCAAAAGGGCAACCATTCATCGCGTCGTGGCTACCACACCACTCCGCGCGAGATGATGCTGGTCGTTGCCTGCAACAGGCGCTTGCCCGTGAGACCGTCGAAGCAATTTCGGGTACCAAGACCGCGACAGTACTCTCTCTTCGAACTGAGCATTTCCGGGAAGCGCCGCCCCTGCCCTTCGACCTGAGTACTCTGCAAGAAGCCTGCTCACGCAAACTGGGACTCGGCGCTCAGGAAACCCTGAACATCGCTCAATCCCTGTATGAAACCCATAAAGCCACTAGCTATCCGCGCAGCGATTGTCGCTATCTGCCAGAGAGTATGTTCAACGAGGTATGCACAGTATTCGATGCCCTGCGCCAAACCGATCCCGCACTAAAGTCTGCGCTCGGAAACCTAGACCAATCCTTGCACTCACGAGCGTGGAACGATGCCAAGGTCACGGCTCACCACGCCATAATCCCTACCACCGAACCGGCAAATCTTGCGCGAATGTCGGAACACGAGCGCCACGTTTACGAACTTATCCGTGGCCACTACCTTGCGCAGTTTCTTCCGCATCATGAGTTTGATCGAACCCAAGTCGAACTGGAATGTGGCGAAGAACAGCTGACCGCTGTCGGCAAACAGATACTGGTTCAGGGATGGAAAGGCATACTCTCCGACTCTCCCAAGGATAATGAGCCGACGCATAAATCCCAAGTTTTACCCGGCTTGCAGCAGGGGACTCAGTGCGCCGTGGACGATGTCGAACTCAAGTCCATGCGCACTGCCGCTCCCAACCCTCTCACCGAGGGCGATCTGATCAAAGCGATGAAAAACGTGGCCAAACTGGTCAGCGACCCACGCCTGAAACAGAAACTTCGGGACACCACCGGTATCGGTACTGAAGCTACAAGCGCCGGGATTATCAAAGGGTTGATTGATCGCGGATATTTGCTCAAGAAAAAACGCACCTTAATGGCCTCCGCCGCGGCCCATACCTTAATAGAGGCGGTACCCGTTGCAGTTACGGATCCAGGTATGACCGCGATCTGGGAGCAGGCTCTGGATGAAATCGAGGCGGGACGTCTAAGCCTCGATGCGTTCGTCGCCAAGCAGGCGAGTTGGATTGCACAGTTGATCGCAAATTGCAGCTCCCTTACGTTAGCGTTGCCTGTTGAAGCCGGTCCAACCTGCCCCATATGCAACGCCTCCATGTGTAAGCGAAAAGGGAAAACAGGGCCGTTCTGGTCATGCTCAGACTATCCGGACTGCAAGGGCACAATGCCAACCAGCAAAAGCACGCGTCGTACATAACGCACTTTACTGATCACGCGAATTGCCGGTCGAAACCCATATCTGCTCCAGTTCATTAAACGCTTTCAGGTGAGCAGAATCTTCTTTGAGCCGATAGACAGCCTTGTCGCTACCCGCCAACACCAGTCGCGAACAGGACAGTCTTTGCGCACATGGCTAAACATACGTCGCAACCGTGGCAAGGAAAGAATGTCGCCGCCGGTAGTCTGAGGCGATAACCAGGGAGACTTTCAATGACTCGACGCGCTCGCTTAGCCGCTCTATTGACACTAACTGCATCAACCGCCTTTGGCGCCCCTAGCTACGATCATCTCTATGCTTTCGGTGACAGCTACTCTGACAATGGTGCGGGTCAAACCTTCACTAGCCAATTGGCCACGCAGAAGGTCAAAGATGCGCAGGAGTTACCCGGTGCGTTGTATTGGAAGGGGCGCTGGAGCAATGGCCCTACCGCCGTCGAGGACTTGGCTCTCGCCTTGAAAACCCCCTTGACTGACTACGGGATTGGCGGTGCCAAGAGCGGCAACGGCAACTACTATGCCTGGATGGAGCAATATCGCGACACTGGGATTTTCGGTCAAATCTCCGATCATCTGAAAGCCGCTAAAACACACAAAGCGGATCCAAATTCGCTCTATTTCATTTTCATCTCAGCCAACGACTTTTTTGAATGGGCCGACTTCTCGCACCCAGAGTCGATTGACGTGTTAAGCCAGAACAGTGTGGCGAACATACAGAGGGCCGCCGAGACGCTGATTGCAGCAGGCGCCAAGCACATGATGGTCGTGGGAACTACAGATTTGAGTCATGTGCCGGCTGTGGTGCAGGGCAATCAAGTCAAGAGCGCAACAGAATACCAACAGATACTCGAACAAAAACTGCCAAACGTGCTAACAACACTGGCTAAAACCCATCATGTCAGTATTAGTTACTTTGACCACCTGGCCTTCAGCGACAAGCTTCGCGCGGCGCCCGATGTTGCGGGTTTTAAGGATCTGGATACCCCGTGCCAAGCCACCTATCCGGCCGTCAAGCCCGTGTGTAAAAATCCAGATGCCCACTACTACTGGGATGAATGGCACCCGACCCGCAAAGTCCACACTCTGGCCGCCGAGGCGATGCTTGAAACGTTAAAAGCTAGTCGCTGAGGTTTCTATCAGGTTGTAGCCAGCGATCTGGCTCAGGGGTGCGCGCGCAAATCATGGCCAAGGCAGGGATGGACAGTCAGTCTGGGGCTATCTGCCCCTCGCGCTTCTGATCTGGACGCTATCGGGTAAACTCCGCGGAAACCCTTGCGCTTAGCGTTGAGATCTAGAAGGTGTGTTCGTCGGACGATTACGCCTTGACGTCAGCCTTCCCGGTCTGCTGTAGTGCCTTCGGATGATCGCTAACAGCAACCCAAGACCGATACGCTCCGGGTAGCTCGGTCGGACTCCCGGAGTTCGGAGCCTCCTCTTCTGCGGGATCTCGTTCCCGTTTTGTGCTCGACCTGATTGTGGTGGCGGATGACCACTGTTGCCTCTACCCGGCAATAGCGGTCATCCGCTTCGGCGATCGTATTCAGTCCCGGAGCCCACCGGGGAAACAAGGGGCACCCTTTGTGCGCGGATGCGTGCCAGCATGTTCCGACCCAGGCCACGACAAGGGTCGGTTGGCGAATCATTGCGCAGTTCAACCAAGTTTTGCGAGGAGCTTGTCGACTGCGTAAGACCGTCAAAGGTGGTTTTTCTCTTCCTCGCCTGGCACACCGCCAGGCCCACTCTTCTTTTTTTTCATTTTCTTAACTCCAGTGGCTACCACCGTATTCCGGCCTTAAAAAATCGGGTTGTAGCGTCTTGACGCTCCCCGGTGACAGGCTTATACAAAGGGCGTGGTTCGCTGTCGTTGACAGCCCAGGTAGCCAAAACCTTCAAGGCTACGCCACGTTCGTGGTGGTTTACCCAAGTGCGATCAGCGTTCGGAAGCTCGCGCGGTTGCCGCTTAAGCGGTAATGAATGCCGACTACTCCATGCCTGCGGGTTACCACTGCAGACTCTCCTCTGCTGCACAGCTACTCACCCAGAAGCTTCATTCTGATGGTCATCGGCTTGCCGGTGGCGAGTCGTTCATCGCTCGCCTTCATCTTACCCACCCTGACGGGGCTCACTTCCCTGCCAGGGGCTGTGCGTCGCCGTTTTCCCTTGAAACTGGAGAACCACCATGGCCTACGCCAACCAATCCCAAGAAGCGACCTCTTACTTCAACCTGCACACCGTCGGTATCGGCTACCTCAACCGTGTTCGTGAAGTACAGGTCCGCCGCGGTCAGCCATTCATGGCCTGCGATATCGCAGCCTTGCATGGTGCCTCCGATGCAGTGGAGTACACCCGCTTTGATTGCAAAGTCGCTGGTGGCGAAGCTGACCGCTTGATTCGTCTCTATATGGACGCCGTCAAGGCCGAGAAAAAGGTCTTGCTGTCGTTCCGTATTGGTGACCTGTGGATCGACCCATTTCTCTATGAGAAAGGCGCGAAACAAGGCCAACCGGGCGCCAGTCTGAAAGGTCGTTTGCTGCTCATCGACTGGATCAAGGTCAATGGCAAGTTCGAATACAAAGCGCCCGCCAGGCAGGAAGCAACAGCACCTGCTGAGCCAGCGCCGATCAATGAACCCTCTCCAACGTCGGCTGATGCCAAAGCTGAGGATACCGACACCCCTACAGAGCCCAGGATTGAACCTGAATCTCCAACCACTCCCCGCACGGCCCGCCGTGTCGCCACACGTGCTGTTCAGTCCGCCTGAACAATCCACGCTTTTTACATCAAGGCGCTCGATCGAGCGCCTTTTCTTCAAACAGCACAGGAGAACCAATATGGAATGCTTCTGGCTTTGCGACGACTGCCTGTTCGGTGCGGCTTACGAGGACTACAGCACGTTATCGCTGTATCACTCGCCAGATGAGATCGAACAACGCATCGCCGCGATACATCGTGGGCTGGTTCGCTTAATGCCCATCAGTGCCGACTTCGATCCCGAAACCGGCTGGGGCATAAGAGCCTTTTCTCCGTTGCCTTGCGACAGTTGTGGTTCACCTATGCACGGTCAACGCCACCGATACAATCGGCTGTAAACCTGCATCACCTGCAAACGCCTGCAACTCCATACCCACCCTGGGGATACCACTCCCCTCGGGCGTGTACCCCTGATTATTCCCTTCGGAGGTAGCGCCATGAGCCCCCAACTCACACTGATTGAGACCTCGGATTTCGAGGCTGATCGCATTGTCCAAGAAAACCAGCTGATCGACGAAGCGCTGCATATTCTGGATCGTCGGTTTTTCGCCCGCGGGCCTATCCTGACGTCGCCTGACACCGTGGCGGCTTACCTAAAACTGCGTCTTGCGCAACAAGACCATGAAGTCTTTGGTGTGATTTTTTTGACGCCCAGCACCGGGTGCTGGCGTTCGAAATCCTCTTTCACGGCAGCATTGATGGCGCCAGCGTTTACCCCCGCCAAGTCGTTAAGCGTTCCCTCGCGCATAACGCTGCAGCCGTCATTTTTGTTCACAACCATCCCTCAGGGTGCACAGAGCCCAGCCAGGCGGACCGTGTTTTGACCGCACGGTTGAAAGAGGCCTTGGCATTGATCGACGTGTGCGTACTGGATCACTTCATCGTGGGTGAAGGTCGCCCGCTCTCCCTTGCCGAATACGGCTGGATTTAACCCTCACAGGCGCCTACGGGCGCCTTGTTCATTTCAATTCTGGAGAACCCTCATGAACCAAACCCTAGCCCTGCTCCCGGCTTCAAACCCATTTGCTCGCGGTTATGACAACCTTCATATCGAACGGCTGCTACTGATCACCTACGAAAACAACTACCCTCCCTGCTTTCGCCCCCTGCACTACTCACAGGTCCATTTGCCCGACGATGAACTACAGATGTTCCTCTGCATCTTCAATGAAGATTTCGCCTTGATCAGCGAAGGTCAATCCATTCCGGATGAGTTGGAAGAACGCTGTCAGTCCACCGGACTGGTGCGCCAAGTGATCTACGCCGTAATGGGAGAAATGCTCAACGAGCGGCATCATGTCGGCGATCTGTACTCCCTGGAAGATGCCGAAGCTGTGATCCGTCGCTTGAGCTTCGAGACAGGACACTACAGTCGAATCTGGGAGATCAGTACCACACACCTCACTGAAGAAGCATTGCGTTACGTGGAGCGCCGGGCTGGCAATTTCGACTCCAGACCATCCGGTCTGCTGTTCGAACCCTTTGCCCTGAAGGACTGCAATGGCGTCGGGTGTAAGCTGATCGGCACGCCCTGGACCGACGATAACCTGGTCAAAATCGAGGGCTGTTCTTACTCATCGCTGAGGCAACAGCAACTCGATGCCGGTACACCGGCAGCCTTGGTCAACGTACTGTATCTGGCGGCATTGGCGGATGTGCGCTTGTTGATTTTCGACCCCGACGCTGCCGTCTTGGACACGCTCGCCATTTTTGATGAATAGCAACGCATTTAGCGTTAACACGACCCGCCATAAATCGACTTTCTCACTGAATCGCTCCTTCACCTCATGTCAGGTTCTGCACTGAATCTGACATGAGGTTTTTTTCATGGAGCGTTTTTTTACGCCTGTCTGCCTGCTGGGTTTTTTGAGTGCCTGCAGCGCGCAAATCCCCACCCCATTGCCGACTAATCCAAAGATCGACAGTGGTTCCAATCGGACCCAGTTATCAAGGAGCCCAGCCGAAGCAAGCCATCCGGCGGAAATCCGTTATGGTCGCTATACGCTGGTGAGCACCGAGCCCACCACGGAGCAACGTGATCTTCTCGCTCAAATCATTGATGTGAACATACCGTCCAACTTTAATCCCTCGGTACAGGAGGCGATGCACTACGCGCTGCAGCGCTCGGGTTATTCGCTCTGCCCTGCCACCGAACCAGTAAAGACACTTTTCACTCGACCTCTGCCTGCAGCCCATTACCGGCTCGGCCCGGTTCCGTTACGCAGCGCACTACAGGTATTGGCTGGCTCCGCCTGGCAACTCATGACCAATGAGGTCAGCCGTTCGGTCTGCTTCGAACAGCAGAAAGCTGATGTCGGCATCGTGCCGGCTAAACCAGACTCGTCCCATCAGACGGAGGCACGGCCATGAAAGCCTCGACGTTTCAAACCATCATTGTTGGCTTACTTTGCCTGGCGGTCTCCGGACTGAGTGGTGGTTTGTATGACCAGTATCAACGCGTGACCGAGCTGGGAAATGCGAACGCCCAACACCTACAGATCCTGCAAACCTTGCAACGTGATTCGAGCGATCTCAAAGACGCGCAGGAGAAGCTGCAGCATGCACTGAAGGACCTGAAGCAGATGGTGGATTCCGGTGAACAACAGGCCAACACACTCGGCCCTATGTTGGATCAATGGGCACAAGAGATACAGGAGCTACGCGACGGTCTGGCAGACCGAGCCACCACAGCCGACATGAACGCGCTACGCGCACGACTTGAGCACGTCGAGCAGCAACTCCTGGACCTCAAGCCACAGCCAACACTTCCTCCACCGACATCTTCCCCGGCCAAACCGAAGAAAACCTCTCGCCCCAAGTCTGTACCGCTCCCGCCGCCATTCTCAGTGTTGAGTGTCGAGTCCCGTGGTGGCGAGCGCTTTCTGGCGGTCGCGCCTCCTGATAGTCGCTCGCTCAACGATACCCGGTTGCTGCACACCGGCGAGCAGCTTGGCACATGGCGACTGAAAGTGCTGGAGCCGAAGGCGGCCATCTTCGCAGTGGCTGCTCAGCCAGACCAGACAGTGCAACTCCCTTGAGAAGCGATCATGAACAGAGCCTCACTACTCCCCATCGTCTGTCTCGCTTCGCTACTGGCCATAGGCGCTGCGATGGGCAACCCCGTCACGACACCGTCAAGGAACCAGGACACGCAGGTCGCGCCCTTGGGGCGCTCTGACTCTGAACAGGCAGCGAGTTGGGGCCTGACCGAGCAGGAATGGACACGCTTCGAACAGATCCAAGCCGGTCCACGCGGTTTCTGGAGCCCGAACCTCGATCCGTTAACCGCCCTCGGGGTTGAGTCCAAGACCGACCAAGAGCGCCAGCGATATGCCGAATTACAGGTAGCACTGGAAGCCAAGCGCGCCGAGCGTGAATTGGCCTACCAAAACGCTTACACAGCGGCCTGGGCCAAGCTGTTTCCGGGGCTGTTGCCGGTTCAGGGTATGGCATCCCCGCCCTCGTCTAGCTCACCGGTAGAGCCGCGCCGAGCTCTGTTTGTCGAAGATCACTGCTCTGCGTGCACCGCCGAAGCACAGCGTCTGCAAAGCAGTGATACGGCGTTCGATATCTACCTGGTGGGCAGCCAAGGCGAGGATGAACGCGTCCGCAGCTGGGCTCGGCAAGCGGACATTGATCCGGCCAAGGTTCAACGCCGGCAGATCACCCTGAACCATGACCGTGGTCGCTGGTTCAGCCTGGGCGCCCCAAGACCATTACCCGTCACATTTCAACAGGTGAATGGACAATGGCAAAGTCTCGATTGATTGCTATTGCGCTCCAACTGGCAGTGCACGCGGTTCGGGCTGACGAACTTCCGCCTCCGGCTTATCAACTGGCGGCGCATGATGCCGACATCCCGTCTACGGTGTTGTTCGCGATTGCCTTACAGGAGAGCGGTATTCGCGTCCGTGGTCGACTGCTGCCGTGGCCGTGGACCCTAAATATAGCCGGAACACCCTACCGTTTCGCCACTCGCCAGGCCGCATGTCACGCCTTGCTCCAGGCGCTCAAACAATATGACGCTAAACGGGTCGACGCCGGACTTGGGCAAACCAACCTGGGTTATCACGGACAACGTTTTTCCAGTCCCTGCGAAGCTCTCGAACCCTACCGCAATCTGGCTGTGACTGCCGCCCTGCTGCAAGAGCATCACGCGGTCACCGGTGATTGGGTTTCAGCCGCTGGGCGTTATCACCGCCCTAGGGGAGGTTTACCCGCAGCGCGTTACCGCGATGGATTCTCCCGGCAACTCGCACGGCTACAAGCTTCCGCTGAACAAGGCACACCACCATGAAACGAATTCCTATTACCTATTACTTCTCCCTGCTCTTGGCTGCTTTCGCCCAGTCGAAACAATCCGTTGCAGAGGACCAGTTTGGCGGCTTCAACCGTCCCCATTTTCAAGTTGCCAGGCCGCCCATGAACAACAATCTCCAGCCTGGTCGCGCCATGCATGCGGACTTATCCACGTTTGCCGATGAAACCTGGATATTACCCGTTCGCAGCGCTCACTTGAGCCCCGGCCAAATCACGTCTCGCGCCCTAAACATGCCAGGCTTACGGCCATTTTTCCTGGTGGGTGAGGATACCCACTCACTGGCTTGGTTGCGTCAACGCGCGCCTGAACTGCAGGAAATGGGCGCAGCCGGTCTAGCGGTTGAAGTAACCGATACCGAAGCTTTGTCCCGGATTCGAGCCGCCGCGCCGGGCATCACCATCCTGCCGGTCAACGGTAACGACATCGCCACCCGCTTGCAGATCGAGCACTACCCCGTCTTGATCACCGCCACCTCACTGGAACAGTGAGTCCAGGTCATGGCCGAGCATGCGATGGAGTCCAAGCTCCGACCGGCGGTGGAGTTGTACACCGTAGCGATCTGCATCGCCGCCGCGGTGTTGTGCGTGTACTCGCCCTGGGCTGTGGCCCTGTCACCCGAGATCGGGCTGGTTGCGGCGCTGGCCTATACACTATTCGGCCTGATACGCCTGCGACAAGCATGGGAGGTACTGCGCTATCGGCGCAATATTCGCAGACTGCCCCGATACGAACTGACTAGTGGGGAAATCCCGGTCAGCCGCAAGCGTCTGTTTATGGGCAGAGGATTTCGCTGGACGCGCCTGCACACCCAGCGCTTGGTCGAGGCTCAGGATCCAGCGGTCGCCCATTATGTCGACCAACCAGCCCGTTATCGCCTAGCCCGTGGACTCGAACGGTCCCTTGAGCAGGCACCGTTTCCGCTCTCGACATTGGCCCGTGTCACTGCCTGGGACAGTGCCTTCAATCCATTGCGCCCTTTACCTCCGGTAGGAGGCTCACCGCTGCTGCATGGGGTCGAGCCCGATGAAACGGAAGTCAGTCTACCTCTGGGCGAACGGGTCGGTCACACCCTGGTGCTGGGCACGACCCGCGTCGGCAAGACGCGACTCGCCGAGGTATACATCACTCAAGACATTCACCGCGTTGAACATGAGGTAGTGATTGTCTTCGACCCGAAGGGCGATGCCGACTTGCTCAAGCGCATGTACGTCGAAGCCAAACACGCCGGTCGGGAGAAAGAGTTTTATGTCTTCCATCTTGGCTGGCCAGAAATCTCCGCGCGCTACAACGCGGTGGGACGTTTCGGGCGCATCTCGGAAGTGGCGTCGCGCATCGCCGGGCAGCTCAGCGGTGAAGGCAACTCGGCGGCCTTCCGTGAGTTCGCCTGGCGTTTCGTCAACATCATAGCTCGCGCTCTGATCGAGCTGGGCCGGCGCCCGGACTACCTGCAGATCCAGCGACATGTGGTTAACATCGACGCCCTGTTCATCGAGTACGCCCAGCAGTTTTTCGCCAAGACCGACCCGAAGGCGTGGGAAGTGATCGTCCAGCTCGAAGGCAAGCTCACAGAGAAGAACATTCCCCGGCATATGATAGGACGCGAAAAGCGGGTGGTGGCCATCGAGCAATACCTGGCGGTGAAGCGTGTATTTGATCCGGTAATGGACGGACTGCGTTCGGCGGTGCGCTACGACCGCACTTACTTCGACAAAATCGTGGCCTCGCTACTGCCGCTGCTGGAGAAACTCACCACCGGCAAGACCGCTCAGTTACTGGCTCCCAACTACACCGACCTGGATGACCCGCGGCCGATCTTCGACTGGATGCAGATCATCCGAAAACGCGGCATCGTCTACGTTGGCCTGGATGCGCTGACTGATGCCGAAGTGGCCGCCGCCGTGGGCAATTCAATGTTCGCCGACTTGGTCTCGGTCGCGGGACATATCTACAAACATGGCATTGACCATGGGCTGCCTCAATCTGGCAACGCTGGTGACAAACTGCCAATCAACCTGCATGCCGATGAGTTCAACGAGTTGATGGGCGATGAGTTCATTCCGCTGATCAACAAGGGGGGCGGTGCCGGTATCCAGGTAACCGCCTACACCCAAACCCTCAGCGACATCGAAGCACGTATCGGCAACCGCGCCAAGGCCGGCCAGGTGGTCGGCAATTTCAACACCCTACAGATGCTACGGGTACGCGAAACCGCGACCGCGGAACTGCTCACCCAGCAGTTGCCCAAGGTTAATGTGCTGACCAAGACCCTGGTCTCGGGTGCGACCGACACCTCCGATCCGGGGGCCAACACGGACTTCACCTCGTCCTCACAGGACCGTGTCAGCAGCACCAGTGTGCCGCTGATCGAGCCAGCACACATCGTTAGTTTGCCCAAAGGGCAGATGTTCTCCTTCCAGGCCGGTGGCCAGCTCTGGAAAGTTCGTATGCCGTTACCGAAACCTTCTAACGACGACGCCATGCCCAAGGACCTGCAGGAGCTCACTCAGATGATGCGGGCGACTTACAACCAGCAGGCGGGTCAATGGTGGAGGGCTAGCGGTGGTGGCCCGACTACAAACTTCGATTTGGATCAGGTGGGCTAGCCCGGTCTCACCACAGGAGTCGATGCAGCAGCAAGCTATTCAGAAAGTTTCGTGACGATACCAAATGCAAAGCACAATGGAGTGAACGATGGCGACTTCCGTCCGGAACACGCCGCCACAACAGACCCAGCGCTCAGGATTGCTCATCTCGGCGATCGGCTTAGTACTGCGCACTATCAGTTTGTTAATTGCCTCATTGCTGTTCTCGATCTTGATCGAGTGGGCTGGCCTGCTTTTCTTTTGGGGGGATCAAGGCTGGAGGCACAGCCAAGGCATGCTGACTAATGAACTGGGGTGGCTTAGCGCGCACTTCAAATCTTCACTCATTCTTCAACAACCCGGGCAGATGATTGTCCAGATACTGGATATCCTCACCCAGTGGCTTTTGGTCAAAACTGGATTTGCGGACTTCGCTCATCAGGCCCGGGTGTCGAGCCAGGGACACGGGTTCTGGCACTGGACCAATCAGCTCTACGTGAGTATTGAGGATTTCGTGCTGGCCGCGGTGTACGTTACCTTCACCTTCGTAGTGCGCCTGACCATTCTGGTCTTAGCCACGCCGCTGTTCTTACTGAGCATGCTCACTGGTTTTGTTGATGGATTAATGCGCCGTGATCTGCGCAAATTTGGCGCTGGGCAAGAAAGCAGTTTTGTCTATCACCGTGCTAAGCGAGCAGTGTTACCACTGCTAATCGTGCCCTGGATTATCTACCTATTCCTACCGTTTTCGCTCAATCCCATGGCGATTTACTTGCCTTGCGCGGTGATGGTCGGAATAGCAACTGCTATCACCGCGGCAACGTTCAAAAAACACCTTTGATAGAACGTACTGCTTGAATGTAATGCACGAGGTTGCTATAGCCAGAGAGAAAGGAACCGGGCTTCGGTGCGTGGGATTGTGGCGGTAAGGATGCTTGATGGCTCCGTTTTGTCAGGCCTGTAGGTTTAGGCATTCCAAGCCATCCTCGGCGTGTGAGAAAGTCCTGCAGCGGGCTGTAATAGACCACTTTTCGGCAGTAATCGGCCAAAAGGATACTACACAAGGGCTTATCCAATGCCGGTACACATACGCCAGTCAATGCCGACCACGGCCAATTCCTATATCGACTGGATTGCCGAACAGATGGGACACACCAATAGCACATGATCCGCCAGCACTATGCACATGGATCAACGAGGACGGCCCGGACGTGGTGGGTATGCTGCAACTGGCCTTGAAGCTTTCGCCCGTCACAGCTCAACATTAAAGCTACGCAACTCAATCCCATCGGCAAAGCGCCCTACAGCCGTCAGGCTGGTCCAAATGCGCAACGCCTCACGGCGCGAGCGTACCGCCAACCAGCTACTGCCAGAGCCGCCTAGGCGGATAGCCAGCGTCCACTTTTCCTCTTGTCGGCTGACCAGCGTATCGCGCACCGCGCCGCCTCCATCAGGGCGCGCAGTGCTTCTTCCTGAATCCGTTGTTCATGATTAAGCGTGCCTCCTGACTCGATCGGTAAAGTCGCTGACCTGGGTGGGTATCAGGCAATTCAACTTACCGAAGGTCGCCAGGTGCTGGATCATTGCTTCTTGACTGCCGGGTTCACGGGCGACCATGCGCCGGCAGGTCTTGTCCAGGATCAACACGGCCAGCTCCGGGTTTTCGACCCTCGCGGCATCGAAGGCCTGTGCGATAGCGATGGCCAGTTCGCCCAGGTCCGGGTCCTGCCGCTGAAGCGCCTTTAGCGCATTCATCTGCCGCGCAGTGATGGGTAGCGACACGTCGCTCTTCCTTAGTAAGCACGCTTCGACCAAGCGCAGCGGTAATGGTAGACCAGCCTGCCGGGGCCTGGTTTACGCAGGCAAACAAAAAGGCCCGCGCACCTGGTCAAAGTGTGGGGGCCTTTTGAACATAAGCGGCGATATCAGAATACTTCGCGTTGTTAGCCGCGGGATACCGTTGCGTCCGATACGTTGAGTAATCCCGCAGGGGGCATGCGCCGACGTTCGAAAGCTTCCCAGTGTTCGCGCCTGCGCTGTTCTCCGCAGCGCATGCACACGTATACATCCGGGCTCAACCCTAGGTAGTAGCCCTTTCTGATATAGGGATGGGGGCATTGGCTTGATGGATACCCGCCATTAACTTCATACGATTCAGTCATCATATAAAAACCTAAAAAAAGCCCGCACTTAGTGCGGGCAAAACAGGAGTAATACCTTGAGACTGATTGAGCGAACAGGCTCAGTATTGAGAGCCAAAGGATGCAGAGTCAGTTTAGTTTTTATTTGTCGCTGTCGACGAACGGCGAATAACAAGCGAGACGGAATTGTACAACCCGAACTATTTTGTACAACACAAAAATTCTGAACCTTCTTTCTGATGAAGTAACAAAAAAGTTCAGGGAGAAGCGATATGAAAAATTCTTTATATATCATCGAATACGAAATCCATGACGTACCTAAATCTTTCATCGTAAGAGCGGAGGTCATGAACAATGCGGAAGCTTGGCACTGGGCAGCGTGCGATGTAGGGATAGGGATCATCCCTAGGTTTCGGAACGAAAAAATAAAACGGATCAGCAAGCCAATGGGTGAGCGGTACGGCCTTACAAACGTGAGGTGGCGTCCGTCGGGTGATATCCCGTTTATCGCCCAAGCATATGTACCGCCCCCACCAGATTTGAGCGAGAAAGCGACCCAACTACACGATGACTGATGGCGCTTAGCTATAACGCGTTCTAATTTTTTCGGTTGTCCACCATGATGTACATCCTTTTAACGCTTTGGCTAAGTGCGGTGTTCATGACCCGCACGGAGTACTTGCGTCGGCACTTTGGGCAGCGCTGTTCAGATGCGGATGGAACCATGTAGGTGACCTCGCTCTCGCCAAGTTCGAGCGGTGCATCACATTTGATGCACTTGTGATCGTCGTAGTTAGCAAACATATCGGGTCGTCCATGAATAGTCGAACATATACCATCGACCATAAACGCCATGTATTCAATGAAAACGCTGATGAAGATTCAAACAAGCGCTTACTTGCCACCCTAATGCCAGCATTCGGAGATTAGTTAGCTAGCTGTCGCGCACTTCCGTCGACAGCCTGAGGGCGGAGTTCTGGCGGGTTTGCAGGTGGCTGACGAATTGCCGGGTGATCTCGCCGAAGTTGACGTCAGTGCCGATGGGCGTCCAGGTCGCGGCGATTTTTGCGAGGGATCGCGGCCCTCCATCATCAACGGCACCCATTGTTTGATCTGAGTCGGGTCTTCGGAATACTGCATCGGCCGGAACAGCGGGCTGGCCTGCAACGCCTCGTAGCGTTTTTTCAGGAAGCGGATGTTGTCGTCGCCCCACACGAAACTCATGTGCGGCATGGAGTTGATGAACGAGCGCGGGTTGTGCAGCACGCCGGTTTTGACTTGCCAGGCCAGGAACTGCCGGGTGATCTGGAACGCTTCGTTAATTTCCACGGCCTTGGTGATGTCGATCTTGCCGTCTTTTTCCGGGGTGTAGTTCAGCTCGGCGAGCGCCGAGTGGCCGGTGCCGGCATTGTTCCAGCCGTTGGAGCTCTCCTCGGCGACCTTGTCCAGGCGCTCGACCATCTCCATTGACCAACCCGGCTCCAATTCACTGAGCCACACCGCCAGGGTCGAACTCATGATCCCGCCCCCACCAGCATCACATCGACGCGCTTGGTTTCGGCGGCATACGCGTGCGGGATGCCCAGCGACAGGGCCAGGGCAGTCAGTGCCCCTTTGAGTGTCGGGTTGTTCATGGTTGCCTCCAAGACACGACGGTCGGTTTATTTCGGGGAGGACGTCGACTGCGCCGCATCGATGCACAGGTCGATGGCCACGGTGTCGAGTCGATCACGTTCCTGGGCTGCAAGGCTTTGCAGCGTTTTTGCGTAGACCGCGTCTGCGGCGTCCTTGAGCCGCTGCCACTCCTCCAGGCTGATGATCTCGCGCAGCACCAGCTCGTCGGCGCGGTTGATGAGGGTCCGATAAAAGTCGTCAAGCTGATCCAGGCGGTAGCTATCGTCTTCAAGCAAAAGGTGCCAGGCCCGAATCTCCATCGCTTTTTCGCTTTTTTCCATGCTCGCGCTCCTGCTGAGTAAAAAGCCCGTGCGCCTCAGTAACGCAATACAGCCGCCGCGCGGGTGTCGGTGGGCATCGAGCGCTCGGCAGGCACCACCACCACTTCGCCGCCCTGGCGGATAACGGCCAGGATCAGCTCGTCCAGCGCAGCGTCTTCCTCGGCGACCTGGGCGCCTGGCTCGCTGCCGTCAGCCTCCACCAGCAACAACGCCACCCGGCCTTCCAGCGTCGCATGCTCAATGTCCACCAGCCGCGAGGCATAAAGCCGCTGCCCTACGGCCACGCCAAATCGATCAAACGCGGTGTTCAGCGAATCCTCGTAGCGCTTGCTCATCACGGCGGTGCAGGCCTGCGCCAACTCGGTTGATGAGAGCGTGGCGGGGTCTTTACGCACGCCGTCCGCCAGCAGGAAGGGGTTGTGACTGAGCGCCCTGAACACGGCCTGGTTCTCGGGCAGCGCCACCAGCACCAACGGCAGTTTGCAGACGCGCGAACAGTGCTCGGTGATCGCTTTGTCGACGGCACGGAAGAACCGCTCGCGGTCCAGGTTCACTTCGTCCTGCTTACCGCCACCGCCCGACTCATGCATCATCGGATCGCCGCGCTCACCCGCGCCGCTGAACCCGTCGGGGTGGCCTTGCTGGTCACGGGAGGTCAGTTGATCGCCCAAGGCATCGGCCTGGGAAGTGGGCACCGCCTCCGGCAATTCGACTTGCTGCAGTGTCTGCGCGGCACCCTCGTAAACCCGCACGCTGTCCCGCGTCAGGCACAGCGCCTGGTAGCGTTCGGTCATTGGCGCCTGGCGCAGCAGCGGCCTGAGATAGGGGTGGCGGTTGACGATGGCGGTTTCTTGGACCATCCGATGCAACCCCACCACCAGAAAATACTCGGCGCCGCCAAAGATCGCGATCGAAGGCGGGCAGCTATTCCAGAATTCGGTGTCGGCCACCAGGTCATGAAACGGTGCAAGCAGCGTCTCGGCCTGCGCCTGATCAGCCAGCAGGCCTTCGAGGTCTTTGATGAGGTTCTTCAAACGAATCGGGTTTTGCGTGCGCTCGGGAAACGTCTGCTGGGCGGGCATGTAGACACTCAGGTTGGTGCGATCCGCCAGGGCCAGAAGCGTGTCCAGAGTGTCGCGGGTAAAGGTTTGAACGTGGACCATGGGGAGCCTCCTCAGTGTTTGTCCAGATCAGCCTGCCTGGCCAGGAAATCGTCTTCGAGCAGCGCGTCGATTTGCGCCGGCGATTCTTCCTGGACCGGAGGCGCCGTCAGATGCCCGGTGGATTCGACTTTGGGCGACAAGCGTCCCATCAGATGTTCCAGCGCGTGGTGGATTTTGCGCGCGGCGCCAGCGACGGCCAGCTCCAGGCTTTCCGCCTGATGCGTAACGGACAACGAGCTGTGGCCCTTGGGGCGCACTTCGATCTGGCAACGTTTGTCTTGCGGACCGGACTTCTGCGCATTCACGTCGCCCACGTGGATTTCCACGCGCGTCAGCATCGAGCTGTAGCGCTCGACCTCGTCAACCACTGTACTGCCTACCCACGCCTGAAGATCGGCACTGCCTTCAATATGATTACTGTCTACCTGTACCAGCATGGTCAATTCCTCTTCTGTCCTGAAAAGTAGGCTCGCCCAAGGGCGTCAACGGCCATGTAAGGTTCGAACCGAGGCTATTCTCACGCGTTCGTTCGGCAAACGGCGCAGGCCGATCAACGGCGTACTCCGCTCCGAGCACGCTCAGGCATCAGTGGTCCTGGACCATCGTCTGCATCTGCCAGAGCGTGCGGAAACGTCCCTGGCGGCGACGCAGTTCATCGGGTGCACCGTCCTGAACCACCTTCCCCTCTTCCAGCACCAGCACCCGGTCGAAGCTGGCGATGGTCGAGAGTCGGTGAGCCACCGCAAGTACCGTCCTGCCGCGCATCAGGTCCATCAGCGCGCACTGGATGATGGCCTCGGAATCGGAATCCAGTGCGGAGGTCGCCTCGTCGAGGATCAAGATTGGCGCGTTCTTCAGGAACGCCCGCGCCAGCCCCAGGCGCTGGCGTTGCCCGCCGGAAAGCGTCACGCCACGTTCCCCCACAAGCGTGTGATAACCATCAGGCAGCGCCTGCACGAACTCATCGCAGTAGGCTCGCCGGGCGGCATCAATAATCTGTTGCTCAGTCGCGCGCGGCTGGCCGTAGCCGATGTTTTCCAGGATGCTGCGATTGAACAGCGCCGGCTCCTGGGGTACCACGGCGATTTGCCGGCGCAGGCTGTCCTGGCTGACCGAGCGGATGTCCCGGTCGTCGATCAGGATCGCGCCGTTGTGCACATCGTCCAGACGCTGGAGCAAGCTGAGCAGCGTGGATTTTCCCGAACCCGAGGTACCGGCAATCCCGACGCTCTGGCCCGCAGGAATGTCCAGGAATAAATGGTTGAACACCTGGCGCCCGCCGGGGTATGCATAGCTGACGTCCAGCAATTTGATGCTGCCCCGGGTCGGCGCGAGTTCTTCCGGCGCATCGCTGAGTTCGTGCGGCTGCGCGATGATGCCGAGCGTTTCGGTGATGACGCCCATCTGCTGGCTGGCTTCCACCAGCGCCAGCGCCAATTCGCGCGAGCCGTGGAGGATACGAAACGTCAACGCGCTGACCATGACCACATCGCCCGCCGTAACCTGGCCCTGGCGCCACAGCAGGATCGCCCAGCCCAGCATTGACCCGGCCATGATGGACAGGCAGATATCGTGGAGCACGCGTGCCTTTTCCAGGTAGATCCAACTGCGCCGATGCGCGCCCGCCTCGACGCCTATCTCCCGCTCCAGCCTGACGCGCTCGCGCTCGCGCCCGGAGAACGCCTTGATCGTCCAGACATTGGACACCAGGTCGACAATCTCGCCCCCGACCTGCGCCGACTGCGAGGCGAAGGCGATATGCCGGTTCCTGCCACGCACGCCGACCACAGTGATCAACGCGGCCACCAGCACCACACACGCGATCAGGGCCAATGCCATTGAGCCGCGCACGGCGAACAACACCACTACGGCACCGATAAAATCCACGCACGGCGGTACGATGCGCCAGGCCAGGCCGCCGTATACCGTGTTGGCGGCGGCACCGGCCGCCGACACTCGATTAGCCAGCGAGCCGGCGAAATGCCGGTTGAAATAGCGCATCGGATGACCGGTCAGGTGATGAAAAAGGTCAACGCGCAGGTCGGCGCAACTGCCCACCACGGTATGGCAGCCGACCCAACCGCCCAACCGCCACAGCACGTTTTCCAACACGATCAACCCAATGAACAGACTGAACGCATGCCACACCTGGTCGGCCTGCGACTCTCCGGCCATGGCGTCCACCAGCAACTTCATGCCGTACTGCACCGCCACCGCGCAGCAGGCCGCGCCGATCACCAGTGACAACATCGCGCTGAAATGCAGCGGGCGCACCCTCACGTAGCGCCATAAAAACGCGCTGGCTGTCGTCGGCAAAGGCTCGTCGCGCAAGCGCTGGAAGATCATGTGCGCAGCCTCTGCGCCCGCCTTGCATCAAGCTCGCGCAAGCGTGCCTCGATACGCTCGGGCAGGGCTTTGAGCTGCAGGTGCAACGGGTGGAAAGGCGCGCGTTCGCCCTCTCCGTCGGCGTAGCCAAACACGCCGGTGGGGCAATAACGGCCATCATCCCAGCCGGGGTAATCGAGAAACGGGTACCAACAAATGCCTTGCACCGGCACCCCCCGTTCCAGCGACATCAGCACCTGGTCCACGACATAGCTCAACCAGGGCAAACGCTCCTGGTCCTCCGCCCCGGTTTCGGAGATCAGCAGCGGCCGCTGATAGCGTTGGTGCAACTCTTTGAGCATACCGGCGAGTGGGCGGTAATCCGACTCACCCAGCGCAATGCGCCCGCCGTGGAAATACCACTGATTATGCGGATAGAAATTCGCGCCGATGATATCCAGGTAATCCTCCTGCCCGCCCAGGCCCGGCCACTGGCGCCCGATCAGCATGTCCCAGGCCTCGAATTGGGCCACCCGGTAGCGTTCGGCGTTTTCAATGTCCTCGCTGCGCTGCGACTCGGAGACCACGTTGATCAGCGGGTCGCACTGCACGAAACGCGCAGCCGGCGCGCGCTCGCGAATCGCCTCGATCGCGGCGATGCTGGCGCGCACCAACTGGTGCTTGAGCTCCTGGCCGCGCCCGTGGGCATTGGGGTTGAAATAACCGACGTCGCCCCCCGCCCAGCTCCAGAACGATATCTCGTTGACCGGCGAATAGATCGGAACGCTGATACCTTCATCCGCCATCAGCCCTGCCACCGCGCCGGCAAAACGTGCGAACCGGTCGACAAACGACGGGCGCCAGACGTCCAGGTCATCCGGATACCCGTAATGGCAAAGGTCCCAGATCACTTGCACCTGGTGATCGCGCGCAGCCCTGAGCATCGGCAGGAAACTGCTCCAGTCGTAGCGACCGGAGCTGCGCTCGATCAGGTGCCAACGCAGGCCGTCACGGGCGCAACGCACATTCAGGCCCGCCAGTTGCGCGTAGTCCTTGTGTGCCCAGCGCGCGTGCCCGGTGGCGGCCAGCAAGTCCAGGCGCCGACCATCCTGGCGGCGCTGGCTGGAGCACTCATAGCCCGCCATCACGAAGCTGTTGAAGAGCGCGTGATGACCGCGCTCGCGGGGCTCCCTCTGGCTCTGCTCCGGCGGCGCGCTCATAACACATCGAGCCCGGCTGCAACGGTGGCTTCGCTGCTCGCGGCTTCAATGTCGCGGTACAACGCAAGCGCCTGGCCCACCACTTGGTCCATGTTGTAGTACTTGTAAGTACCCAGGCGCCCGAGAAACGTCACATTCGGCGTCTGCTCCGCGAGGGCCTTGTACCGCTTGTACAGCTCGACGTTTTCGGCGCGTGGAACCGGGTAATAAGGGTCGCCCTCATCGCAGGGAAACTCGCGAGTAATGCTGGTGCAGGGGTGGACCTGACCGGTCAGGTGCTTGTACTCGGTGATGCGCGTGTAGGGCACCTCCGGGTCCGGGAAGTTGACCACCGCCACCGGCTGATAGCGCTCCTGCTCGAGCGTCTGGTGCTCGAACCGCAACGAACGGTAGGGCAAGCGTCCCAACTGGAAATCAAAGTACTCGTCGATCGGGCCGCAATAGATCACGTGGTTGAATTTCACCTCATCGCGCACGTCCTTGAAGTCGGTATCCAGCAGCACGTCGATCCGGGGGTGATCGAGCATCTGCTCGAACATGCGCGTGTAGCCATCGCGGGGCATCATCTGGAAGGTGTCGGTGAAATAGCGGTCGTCTTCATTGGTGCGCGTGGGGATCCGCGAGGTCACCGACTTGTCCAGCGCGGAAGGGTCCAGGCCCCATTGCTTGCGGGTGTAGCCACGGAAGAATTTCTCGTAGAGCGTGCGCCCGATCTGATTGACCACCACGTCCTCCGACGTGCGAATCGTGGCCACCGGCTCCGCGCGCTCGGCCAAGAACACTTCGGCTTGCTCGGACGTCATCGACAAACCGTACAGTTTGTTAAGCGTGGTGAGATTGATGGGGATCGGCACCAGTTGCCCATCGACCTGCGCCAGCACACGGTGCTCATAGGGCCGCCACTCGGTAAAGCGCGACAGGTAGTCGACGATCCGCTGCGCGTTGGTGTGAAAGATGTGCGGACCGTAACGATGCACCAGTACCCCCGCCGCATCCGGGTGATCGTATGCGTTGCCGGCGATATGCGCGCGTCGGTCGATCAACAGCACGTTGCGCCCCAGCCCCTGGGCCAGCCGTTCGGCGATGACGCTGCCGGCAAACCCGGCACCGACGACCAGGTAGTCATAGACCCCGCGCCCGGGTTGGCAGGACGGTCCGGACTTGGCGGTTTCAAGGTTTATCTGAGGCATTCGATCTGCTCCTTCATAAAGCGGCACGTGTTGTCCCAAGACATCCCCTCAAGCGCCGCATCGGCACGTTTTAGGAAATCGGGCGTGCCTTTCAGGCGCAGAGCGCCTTCGATGGCGCTGACAAACGCGTCGGCAGTGTCGGCGATAAATACGGCACCGCTTTGGCCGTAGCCATTGACTACATCGCGTATCGGCGTCGAGACCACGGGGCAGCCGCCGGCTAGGTACTCGGGGGTCTTGGTTGGGCTGATGAAACGGGTGGACGCATTGAGCGCGAACGGCATCAGGGCCGCGTCCCAGCCGTTCAGGTAAGCTGGCAGCTCGGCGTATTGCCGCCCGCCCAGATAATGAATATTGGGGCGTCGCGGCAGGGTCTGCGGATCGATCTTGACCACTGGCCCAACCAATACGATCTGCCAGTCGGGACGCAACGCCGCCACATGGTCAACCAGCTCGATGTCGAAGCGCTCATCGATCACACCGAAAAAGCCTAGGCGTGGCCGCGCGACCGGCGCCTGGTCGGCAGGGTCCGCCAACGCGTTTCGTGCCTGCGCAAAATGGCCAATGTCGACGCTGCTAGGCACAGGGTGCGCATTGCCGTGCTGGTGCTGCTTGACCTCCCAGATGCTGAAACCGCCAGTGAACACCACGTCGGCCTTGTCCATGAGCAGCCGCTCCATGTGCACCAGTTGGGCCGGCGCGCCCTTGAACGCAGACAGCTCATCCATGCAGTCGAACACCGTGACCCGCGCCTGGAGGTGGTCGGTAAACGCCAGGCTCATGGGCGTGAAATACCAGAGCAGAAGATCACCTTGCACGGCCTTGGCAAGACGCTCATCCAGCAACCGTCGCTGCGCCTCGATCATCGCCTGCTCACCCAGGCCCTCAGGCAGGTGCGGGACGACCACCCGGATGCCCGCCGCCGGGCTCGACGTTTCCAGGCGAGGAGGCTCGCCACCGCCTACCACCGGTTCTTCGAAGAAGATCACGTCGTAGTCTTTCGCCAGGCGCGACATCACATGCTGCGGACGCTGGTAGACGAACTCCCAGCGCAAATGGGATAGGCACACCAGCGTAGGACGGGCCTGGCTGGCGGATTCAACAGGACTTAGCCCACTTACTTGGGCAAACGGCACGGGCTGTTCCGAAAGGTTCATATCAACGTCCTTATCAAGCGAAAAGATGACGGCTCATGCATCGAGCCCTTTGGCCATACCGTGTCGATACGGCAAGTGCACAACAGTCTTTATCCAGGCTATTCGGCTCTTGAAAGTTGGAAGCACGGTCGTCGCAGGTCGTTCAGTGCAAGAATCAGCGCAGCCGATGAACTGCATATACCGATCAGTCAAACGGCTTGAACTCCTCCTAGAAAGCGACCCCTACCTTGAACAGTCAGCTGCACAAACAGCGCTGACCGAACTGAGGAAACAGGCATCGGGTAGATGCCAGGCGAACGAGGGCGAGCGCATGATTTTGATTACGGGCGGTGCGGGATACATCGGTGCGCACGTCGCATTGGAATTGATGGTCCGAGGCGAAGAAGTGTTGATACTGGATAATTTGTGCAATAGCCGTCGCTCGACGATCGACCGGGTAAGCGCCTTGGCGGGCAAGCGGCCGGAGTTCATTTATGGCGACGTGCGTAATCGACGGTTGCTCGACAGGCTGCTGCGTGACTACCCCATCGACGCCGTAGTGCATTGCGCGGGGTTGAAAGCCGTCGGCGAGAGCGTGCGCGAGCCATTGCGCTACTACGACACCAATGTCGGCGGCAGCGTGGTGCTTTGCCAGGCCATGGCAAAGGCCGGCGTATTCCGGTTGGTGTTCAGCTCATCCGCAACGGTGTATGGGGATTGCACCCGCATGCCAATCAACGAAGCGTGCGCCACCGGGCAACCGACCAACCCGTACGGGATGTCGAAGCTGATGTGTGAAAACGTTATGAAAAGCGTGGCTAGCTCTGACCCGCGCTGGTCGATAGGCCTGCTGCGCTACTTTAACCCAATCGGTGCCCATGCCTCCGGCCTGCTGGGCGAAGCGCCGACCAGCACACCGAACAATCTATTGCCCTATCTGCTTCAGGTTGCCAGTGGCGAGCGGCAAGCGTTGTCAGTGTACGGCAAGGACTACCCGACCCCGGACGGCACCGGCGTTCGCGATTACATCCATGTCGTCGATCTAGCGTTGGGGCATATCAGCGCGCTAGAAGCGTTGCGCGAACGCTGTGGCGTCAGTATTTGGAACCTGGGAACGGGGCGCGGGTATTCGGTGCTGGATGTGATCAACGCCTTTGAAAAGGTGAGCGGCGTCAGGATCCCGCTGAATTTCGAAGCGCGTCGCCCAGGCGACATAGCCTGCTGCTGGGCCGACCCCCAAAAGTCCATCGACGAGCTGGGCTGGCAAGCGCGCTTTTCACTGGAGCAAATGCTCTACGACGCGTGGCGCTGGCAAATCAACCAGCGTGAGCATAAGGCGATTTGGCAGACAAAGTGAAGCGCACACATTGGCAGGGAACATTGATTCAGACACACCGGAGTCAGCGCTGGAATGGAGGAGATGTCTCAAGAAGTCATCTTTTGGCTCGAAGCGCGTGGGACTGGGTTCCGCAATTTCCCTGCAAATGTAGCGCCGTTCGTGAACTGGGAGTCAAATGCGGCCCTCCTGCTCCAAATAAGATATAAACCCTGAAGACGGGCAGCAACCAAGGGCAGCGTTGCGCACCCATGCTGTTTGAGCACATCCAGAAAGGCGAGCTCGACCCGTCGTTTCTACTGACCTATCCGATGAACCCTGAGGCAGTGCGCGTAGTTTCACGCCCATGTCCGGCGCGAAACTACGCATCGCGCAAACCGTCAGCTCACTTGGGCAAGCAGGTCGTCGCGAATGAATTGGCTAACCGTCGCTAAGTGTGTTTCCTCCTGCTGCAACGCATGCTCGAAGCGCTTCGCAATCAGCGGATGGCCACCTGCGCGGGCGAGCTCAATCAACAAATCCCACGCCGCGTTGTCCTCCAATTCAATGGTCAGGATCGCACTCATCGACTGCGACACAGTCGTGCGTGGGTCAGTCAGTACCTGCAGAACACCCATGGCCTTGACCCCGGCCACGTCCGCGCACGGCGTCATGGCGGTGGGGTCGGCGCCCAGGGTTTCGATGGCTTCGCGCACCAGGTCCATGTGCTCTAGTTCTTCGGCCTGGATCTGGCGCAGGGTGCCCACCAATGCGGGGTTGGCGCCCGGTGCGGACATGGCCTTGGCCACCATCGCTTCATATAAACGTACGCCAGTGCGCTCGAAAGCCAGGCGCTCGCCGAGCTTGTCGAGCAGCACTTCAGGCGCCTTGCCTATAGTTTTGTCCAGCGCAGTCTTGACCACACCCTTAGCGCTACCTGGAGACGGCACCGAACCGATCAGGTCGGCTTCGCGAATAGCACTCTCGCGCGCGGCGGTGTAGGCGCCCATGTCGCCCGGGACATCGGCGGGAAACATGCGCGTAGCTTCCAATTGGCGTGCAGTGCCTTCAGGCGACATCTGCGCGCCGGTGCGGTTGGTGCCGATGATCACTTGACGTTCGCTCATTGCTGTTCTCCCGCTGGGTTGAGTTCGGTGCCCGGTTTGAAGGCGTAGCCAGCTGACACCACGTTGGCTGGAACGCCCTCACTGTTAAGGCGTGCGCGTTGATCCAGAGACGCCTGCCCTTCCCTTTCCTTTGGTAAGTAATTGATACCATGGGCGCGCAGGTCGACCTCGCGAGACAAGGTCTCGCGCACGAAATCGCGCTGGCTCTTGAACTCGATCATGCGCGGCAGCGGGCCGGCCAATACCTCGGCGGGATCGCGGCGTTCATATTGCTTGAATAACTCGCAGGCCAGGTTCAGGTGTCCCAATTCATAGTCGACGAAGCGTTCCCAGAGCGCCTTGATGCGCGGATTTTCTTCCTGCTCGGCGCAACTGGCGTAGGTGTAGACCTCCATCGCCTCATGCACCAGCCACTTTTCCATGAAGGTTTCGCTGGGGTCCTGCAACGAACCGTACTGGGTCACATGTTGCTCCTCGACCGAGGCGATTTCGGCGTACAGCGCGCGAGCCACCGGGTCGGCGAACAGCGGACCGATGTTCATGTAATAGTCGTGTGTCTGGTATTCGGCCCCGGTGATCAGTGCGGCGTGAATCTTGGTGATCAGTGCGGCACTGTCTTTCTGATAGTTGTCTCGCAGGTCATCGCCGGGGGCGCGGTGATGTTCGCTGGTAGGCCTGCCGGGTACGAGGTCGGTGTAGCCCTGCAGAATATTGTTGGCGTCCTTTCCCTCTAGCCGGTCGAGCATAGCGGCGTAGCGGTAGAGGTGGTCGAAGTCTTCCAGCAAGCCAAAGCGATAGGTTTGGGCCTGGTAGGGGTCGGGCTCATTCTGGGCGACGGCGGCGGTCACCTCGATCGCTACCTGCTCGTAGGCAACGGTGGTTTCCAAGGGAGAATGATCCGCGGACAGCAGCCAGTTGACCGCCGTCATCTGGTGCTGCTCGACACGGCGGATCTGTGCCAGCGGCAGCTGCAACTCTTTGTGAAACCGCGAGCCGAAGTGCTTGAGTCGTAAGGCGTCGGATTCAACGCCGTTCATCAAAATCACCCGTACCCGGGTGAATGCATCATCGTCCAGCTTACTGATCGGCTTGCCGGCCAGATCGCGCCAGGTAAAGCTCTGCTTGTCCAAGGGCGTGCCCTTGTTGTCCAGCAGATTATCGATTTTGGACATTGGTCGATCTCCTTCATCAGTCATCACCAAGTGAATGTTTCAACGAGCCGGCACCTGAATTCTCCGCTCTAATTGATGACAAAGAGATCTGAGGAGGGCATCGAAATTTTTTGATCATCCTCAGACGAACGGTTAGCTACGACGGCTAGTCGCACATGCAACCAGACTCCGCAACTGTAGTCGCCAAGCGGTTGCACCCGTAAAGGGCAATTCCCAGCAGCATCAGCGCACCGCCGCATACCCAAGTATTCCCTTTACTGGGAAGAAAGCGGCAACCCTGGCGGCGTTCCAGTCGTGTACTTGCACGGCTGCCGTGGTGAAGGAGCGCCGCTCGGCAAACGTCAGTTCTGGGATCCGGATCACTACCGCATCGTGCTGTTCGATCGACGCGGCGCCCTTCGCTCAACGCCACTTGGAGAACTGCGCAACAACACGACGCAGGCGCTGGTCGGGGACTTGGAAAAACTTCGCGAGCATCAAAGCAGGCTGATCACCGGTGGCTCGTGGGGCACCACGCTCGCTCTGGCTTATGGCGAGACTCATCCGCAGCGCTGTCTGGGTTTCATCTTGCCGGGGCGTATTCATGGGCACCGAAGATGAAATCAACTGGTACATCCACGGTATGCGCCGGTTTTCCCCTTGCACTTGAGGATTTCATTAACTTCATTCCCAAGGAGGAGCGGCACGATCTGCTGCAGGTATATCTTGATCGAATGACAGGCGATGACGAGGTTTCAAGCGGCGGAGCCATTCGCGCTTGGGTTCGTTACTCGGCCAGTGTTCATTATTGCGCCACGATCCGGACGGCATTGAAGAGCAAGCCGCCGATCAAAAGACCAGCACCAGCATGGGACTTCTTGATGTTTGGTATTTCAAGAACTGGATGTTTCTTGGAAAAGACCAACTGATAAATAACATTGAGGCAGTCAAATACCTACTGTGCAAGATCATTCAAGGGGGGCACGACATGATTGCCACGCCCAACTCCGCTTTTCGCTTGCATAAAGCCTGGACAGATTCGGTGCTGAAAATCATCATAGCAAGCCCCCCCATCGCGGGTTGCCTGACTTCCACGTCGAATAAATACGTGCTATCAGGATTTAGAGATCGAAACGGTGAATTGAAGTGTCCGATGACCTCTACCGTGGAGCTCGCGGTGTTACGCTGGTTAGGCTGAAACTATTTTGACCGAAGACGCTATTCCGCTTATGTACTCAAGCGGTACCCCGAACGGTTCTTTCGTCCCGTAACCGATCCCAAAGACGTAGTTCCAGGCTGTTATGCACAGCAGTCGCGCAGACCGCCGCCTGGCCTGTAGCGACGCTAATTTGCTTGAGCGAGTCCACGACATCCCCGACAGCGTAAAGCCCGTCAATCGATGTGCGCTGATGGTTGTCAACGCACAAAGCGCCCTCCTCGTCCACCTGCGCGCCCAGTTGCACCGCTAGCTCCGAGCGATACCGTGAGCCCAGCGATGGATAGACGATATCGAAGCAGTAATCTTCACCTTTCCCCGCTTTTACGTAGACTTTGCCGCCCCTCACTTCGATGTACTCGACCCGGTCCCTAATCAAACGTATACCGGCGCACCGCGCTCTCGCGCTCACGTCCTCACCAGCTTCGCTATCACCCTCGGCCAGCACCGTCACGTGGTCGGTGAAGTTGCGCAAAAATAGCCCGTGCTCAACAGCACAGTGTGCTTCGCCATATACCGCCACGTTGTCACCGTTGACTTCGTAGCCATCACATATGGCGCACAGCCGAATCACCGAGTGTGCAATGCCATCGTAGGGTCGATCCATCTGCGGCAAGGTATCGACCATTCCAGTTGCCAGCACCACACGCCGCGCGCTCAGCGCTCGTCCGTTGAGTTGCGCAACGAAACCAGTGTGGTCTTTGCGCAGACATTCCACGCTTCCGGCTTCAATCGTCGCCCCGTAAGACACGGCCTGCTCGCGCAATCGATCGAGCAAATCGTTGCCCGATATGCCTGGCGCAAAGCCGGGATAATTGTGCGAAAGCGGAATTAGGCTTGCACGGCTTTGCCCCCCGTCGGCGACCACGACTCGCCGATGGAAACGACTCAAATAAACCGCCGCCGTTAACCCTGCAGGGCCGGCGCCGACAATCAAGCAATCGACCTCGATATGACCTGCTGACGGTGATTCGGGGCGCTCTGGAACGTCCCGGTATTTGTCTGACTTAACTGACATCCGCTGCCCTCCTGGTTTGCTTGGAAGCCGATTGAATGACGACAAAAAGATCGAGCTATCACCTCAGTTTTTAAACGGCAGCATCCGATGAGTGGTCACCTAAGCCGATGAAACGCAAATTCTTTTTGCCGTTCGTCTGCTCAACAAAAGGAGTTTCGAACCGCCAGGCAACACCTTGGTTCGCATTTACATAATCTGCCGCATTCAATCCGTAAAAATTGATAAGACGCGACGCGGCAGACTCTTTAGAAGTGCCACTGCCAGGAATTTCGCGATGTGTGAATACATTGTTCAATATGATGTAGCCGAGGGTTTCGAAGCGCTGTTTGCCAAGGTGCAAAACCAAGGCGTGGGGAATGCAACTGGCATTGCGGATAGTAGCCTGCACCGAACCTTTGAACCGCAGGACAGCCGAAACGTGATCAAACCGAACATGCAGGTCAATGCCATACACAGCCGCAACGGCGTCCTAGAATGCATCAAGGTTCGTTGGGGCTGGAAACCGTTCTGGTCGATGGGAACAATGCCGCCGATGACTCATCTGCCACTCCATCTTGTAATGCGTTCGAGGGTATTCGACCGGGTGAAGCGCGACGGACGCATGCTAGTAGCGGTTGACGGTTGGTATGAAGCCTGCGAACCCGAGCAATTGAAAAACAGCCACCGCCTCAGCTACACCACGTCACGCGAGAACGGGCCGATCTTCCTCGCGGCGCTGGCGCAGGTCAGTGAACACTTCAATGGCTGTGACGGGCTCGTATTGGTCATGCACAACGACAGTTCCACAAGACAGCAGCGCCTGCTGGCGTTCACTGCCGAGGATGCGCAGGTATGGTTACGCCCCGATCTGCAATGGGAACAGGCGCAGGACCTGGCCATGCACATGGCGCTGGCAGAACCGCAACTGGAGCATGTTCTGACCTCCACGCGCAGCCTGCGTGGCCGATGAGTACCGACATGACCTTGGGCCGCTTGGAACCTCACAAGGCCACTCCGAGCGGCCCGCCATCGACTCGGTGCCGAAGTCAGGAATCTATGAGGCACCAGCAGTTTGCCGAGAGGATGAATAATGCAAGCTCCTTGTGAAGTCACCTACAACTTGTTCCCTGCCATCGAAGAAGCGCGACGCAGCGGTACGTTGCAAGTCGATGAACCTCATACCCTCTATTGGGAGGAAAGCGGCAACCCTGGCGGAGTCCCAGTGGTGTACCTGCACGGTGGCCCCGGTGAAGGTGCGCCACCCGGCAAGCGCCAGTTCTGGGATCCCGATCACTACCGCATCGTGCTGTTCGATCAACGTGGCGCCCTCCGTTCGACGCCACTGGGAGAATTGCGCAACAACACGACACAGGCGCTGGTCGACGACTTGGAAACACTTCGCAAGCATCTGGATATCGAAAGCTGGCTGATAACCGGTGGCTCGTGGGGCACCACGCTCGCTCTGGCTTATGGTGAGGCTCATCCGCAGCGCTGTCTGGGTTTCATCTTACGGGGCGTATTCCTTGGCACCGAAGATGAGATCGACTGGTTCATCCATGGCATGCGTCGGTTTTTCCCACAAGCACACGAGGATTTCGTGAACTTCATTCCCGAGGAGGAGCGCCAGGATCTGCTGCAGGCTTATCTCGATCGAATGACGAGCGACGACGAGAAATCAAGCGGAGAAGCCATTCGCGCTTGGGTTCGCTACTCGGCAAGTTGTTCGTTGTTACGCCACGATCCGGACGGGGTTGAAGAACAAGCCGCCGATCAAACAACCAGTACCGGCATGGGGCGCCTTGACGTTTGGTATTTTAAAAACCGTCTGTTTCTTGAAGAAGACCAACTGATAGCCAACATTGAGGCGATCAAGCATCTCCCGTGCAAAATCATCCAGGGTGGACACGACATGATTGCCACGCCCAATTCCGCTTTCCGCTTGCACAAAGCTTGGCCAGACTCGGTGCTGAAGATCATAAACGACGCAGGCCATGCGCCGTCTGAACCAGGGATTATCAGCGCGCTGATCGAGGCGACCGAGCAGTTCAAGGAAATGGGGAAGTTCTATTGAAGCGAAGGCGTGGTCCGCTCATACGGGTTGACTGAACAGTGAAATATGTAGTGAGTAGACGCGCGGAACATCGTGTCTGAGAGGGAATTCGGAATGTCTCTGAAGAACTCGAAAAGCGGAGTGAAGACTTCAAAAAAAAGTGTGGTCATCCCTATATACGCAAGGGTTACTACCTGGACTTAAATCCGGAGGAATATGTCTGCACGTATTGTGGAGAGCAGCGCAGGCCTGAGCAGTGGGACGATCTCGAACGTCGCCGTACGCCGCCGGCTGGGATGCTCAACGCCAAGGAGTCGCGTTAGCCTTTTAGCGCGATTGATGGCTTTTTTGATGCGCCGTTTATGTTCAACAGGCCCCCAACACCTGACTCAGGCGTGGGGGCCTTTTTTTGCGCTGGCGGCAACCACTCTCCCGGTGCTGGTCTGCCACGCTAACTTTCTGGTCAATGCGTCGGACGCTGCCCCATGTCATACGCCTATGAAGGCCTGGCGACCGCCACCGTGCTGTCACTGTACTTGGGTCAGCCGTCGAAGGACCTCACCATGCTGGAATTGAACGCCCGCGTGCGTAATGTCGGTACCGGACGGTTTCGCACGAGTTCGACCGTTACCTGCAGGGCCCGAATGAAGCGAACGCCTTGCGCGTGATCCTGCCGGGTGGCTTGTTGCTGCAAGGACCGATCACCGACGGGCGCAACGAGCCGGGTGGCTGGCTGTTGATCCAGGCAGAACAATACGACCTTGCGGTCGAGCAGCCCGCGAGCTTCAATGCTGGAAATGGGCATGAACAGCGTGATCGACCCCTTCGTGGCGTTGGACTTCCCGCAAGCGGTGCATGTCCGAGCCCTTAAGTTGCTGAACAGTATTGCCCAAGCGAGCACCGTGGCCGATACGTTGCACGCCGCCGACCGGGCCGAGGGCTTCGCCTTCGGCATCGAGACAGTGAAGGACGCATATGCTCTACGCCCCTGACCAAAGACTGCCCCCAAAGCTGAGCAGCTTTTTGGAGTTCGCACGTGAGGCGTTTGGGCAACGGGGGCTCTCTGACTATAGGAGAATTACGGCCGCTGCTCGCCGATTTCTGCCGGTCAGGAAAGGCAGCTTTCGGCCCAGAGTGTGTAAAAACGCTTCGCCAAAATTGAAGTGTGCGCGTCTACGTTAAATCTGAAATTTATCGGCACGTCTGAAGATGTGGATTTTGCGTAGAAACGCGATTTTCAGTCCGGTTTTGGGCACATGGCGCGCTCAAAAACGTTTTTACACAGCCTCGGCCAGAAGCGGTCATTCATACGCGTCTACCAATTGGCATTCAGAACGGCGCGACAGGCTAGAACCCACTATTCAGTGCAGTCGTCCTGCAAATCGCTCTTCAGGCAATCCGGCAGCTAAAACGGCTTCGGCTTTATCAGCGTGCCATCGAAATCTGCCGGCTTATCCAGCCCTATCCTTGCGCTGGTGCAGTAAAGCGTTTCATAACCAGGTCCCGCTAAGACCGGGCAAGTGGTCTGAATACACGGGGAGCCGATCACGCTGTCAACTTTGCCGTCTGCCGCGTAACGCACGACTCTGCTACCGCCCCATTCCGCACTCCAGAGAAAACCATGCGCATCAATACAAGAACCGTCTGGAGCACCCTGACCGTTGACTGTAGTGAATACACGCTGGTTTTCTAGCGATGGGTAATCGCAGCAGAAAATGCATCCTTGCAGGGAGTCCGCGTAATACATGGTGAAACCGTCCGGGCTAAAACAGATGCTGTTCGGGATCGCCACTTCGGGAAGGTCCAGCGTTTCTGTCTCGAGCGTCGCGGCATTGAGCCGGTGAAATCTGCCTATGGTTTGCACCGGCTCGCCGGTGTCCATCGTGCTGAATACGAAGTTTCCCATACGGTCGCAGCGGCCATCATTGATCCGGGTTCCTGCCACGCCAGGGGTGGCTGTGACTTTGCTGAAACGACCGGAGCTCAGGTTGTAGTAGCCCAAGCAGGATGCCAGTCCCATCAGCAATATGTCTTCGTCTGCCGTGAGGGCAAATGACCCTAGCGGCTCTGGCAGGGACCATCGCTGCACTTCGCCGTTTTCGGGGTCCAGAGCACGCAACTCGCGGCCGGGGATGTCGGTCGAGAACAGGCGTTCGGTTCTTTCACACCAGACAGGACACTCGCCAAGAAGACTGGTCGTGTCGGTTAGGGCTTTAAACATGGTTGCGTCCTACGAAACAGGATGGGATAAACAAGGCAGTCAGTTGGAGAAAAGCGCTAACCACCTGTCACCGAACAGAGCGATGGCCAGGCCTGCGAGCATCACCATTGCCCCGGCCAACTTGACGAGAGACACCGGCCTTTCCAATGCCCCCATCAAGCCGAAGTGATCGATAACCAGTGACGAAATAATCTGCCCGGCGATAGCGAGGCCCAGCAGGGCTGACAGACCGATTTTTGGCGCAAGCACCACATAACTAAGCAACGCGCCGGCACCCAGCAGACCGCCCAGCAGGCTCCACCAGGGCTGGGCAGGTATAGCCGCCAGTGAGACCACTATCCCGCCGCGCATCAATGAAAAGATACTCAGGCATAACGCACCGGCAGTAAAAGAGAACAGCGCCGCCGCGACCGAATCTCCACCCACGCCTTTAGCGAGTTGGCCATTCAGCGTGGTCTGCAGGGTGATGCCAAGCCCTGCGCAGACGGCCAGCAGGTAGTAGGCTGCGTTCATCTCACGCCTCCTTACTTGGCTGACTCAAGCGGCAGGAATTTCTCGGCAAACATATCCGGCTGATAGCCTGCAGCAGCAAACAGATGCTCACGGGATTCGTCGATCGCCGCACGCAGCCTTTCGCTGTCCACGCCCAGCACCTTGCCGCCCTGCTTGACGATGCGCCCGCCAATAATGACGGTATCGACATTACTGCGTTCGGCCGCGTGTACAACGGTGCCGAATGCGTTGCCTGACGGGTAAAGGTTGATGTCCTGCGCGTTTATAAGGATCAGGTCGGCCTGTTTGCCGGGGGCCAGGCTGCCGACTTTGTCCTGCAATCCGGCACAGGTAGCGCCGTCGAGAGTGGCGGCTTTCAGTAGGCCATGAGCAGGTAGGGTCACCGGATGATGTTCTGCGCCGCAGCAGCGCTGCTGGTGCATGCCCATGACGCGCTGCAGGTAGAACGCCACCCGCATCTCCATGAACATGTCACCGCTGTAGGAGGTTTCGTTATCGACACTCAGCCCCGGACTGATGCCGTGACGCTGGGCCGACTGCATGGCGAACATTCCATCTTCAATGCCGTAGTGGGCATCTGAACGCGGGCATACGTTGACCCGCACGCCAGCCTCGCGAAGGATTTTCCAGCCGGCGTCCGGCAGCGAGGTGCAGTGGTTGAAGATGTTATCGGGGCGCAGCAGACCCTCGCGATGCAAACCCTCCAGCTCAGCTGCCATGTCCCCACCGAAAAATTCGGTAATGATCGGCAGCCCCAGACGCCGGGCTTCAGCCCACAGCTCAAGCTCCAGCTGCGCCATCACCGCCAGCGAGAGCAGTGGGTTGTCGCCGTTCTTGACGTATTTTTCCTGCAGGCGCTCCAGGTTGCCGGGCCAGTGGGCTTTGTCCCACTCACCGGAAACTGGCGCACCGGAGGCGTGTACAGAGCGGATACCAGCATCGAGCAATGCCTCGACTGCGGCGTCAGAATGCGCGCCGGTACGGCTGTTGTGCGAGTTATCGACCACGGTGGTGATGCCGGCATCGATGCAGCCCAATGCAGTCAGCAGGTTGCCGATATACATGTCAGCCGGGCGATAGTATTTAGCGAACGAGAAGTGCGTGGCGTTGCAGTAGTCTTCAAGGGTTTCGGCATTTGGATTGATTCGACGCAGTTGCCCTTCCCAGGAGTGACGGTGCGTATCGACCATGCCCGGCATGGCGATCATGCCGGATGCTTCGATAACAACAGCATCGCCTGCCTCGAGGTTTTCACCAATGGCCGTGATGGTGCTGCCTTCGATAAGGATATCGCCGCGCGCCAGATTGCCGATATCGCCATCCATGCTCAGCACAGTGGCGCCACGGATAAGTGTGCGGCCGGCCGGAGCGGCTGGGCCTTGCACGATGCTGCGGTTATATTCAGCCATTTTCTGTACACCTCTTCAAATTTCGTTGGAAGCAATGTACGCAAGGCGATACTGCGGGAAAAAGGTGTAAAACTGTTTTAGTTATTCAATTTCTACGAATAATAAGACCTTTCCCGATCACTGCTTTGAGGCTGCTAACAGTCATGGACCGTATTCAAGCGATGCAGGTTTTCGTCCGTGTGGCTGAAGCAGGAAGCTTTATCCAGGCGGCGCAGACGCTCTCTCTGCCGGCCTCGACAGTTACCAGCAGCGTTAAAAATCTTGAGAAGTACTTGCAGGTGCGCCTGCTGAACAGAACAACGCGGCGAGTCAGCCTGACGCCTGAGGGCGCTCAATATCTGGCGCAATGCAGGGAAATATTGGAGCTGATCGAACACACAGAGAACAGCCTGACGGATTCCGTAAAACGGCCACAGGGGCGTTTGCGTGTCGATATGCCGGGTGGCATTGCACACTTCATCGTCATGCCAAATCTGCAAGACTTTTACCGGCGCTACCCGGATATCTATCTGATGATAGGCGTCAATGACCGGCAGGTTGATCTGATTCAGGAGGGTGTCGATTGCGTCATTCGTACAGGCGAGCTCGATGACTCAACGCTCGTTGCGCGCCCACTCGGACGGTTTCGCTGGGTGACCTGTGCGTCTGCCGCCTATCTCGAAGAGAACGGTACTCCGCAAACCCCGCAAGATTTGTCTCACCATCGATCCATTCATTACTTATCAGGCCGCGCAAGGCAAGCAGGTGAAATGCGCTTTGCCCGTGGCACTGAAAAGGTCTCAGTCCCGGTCAACGGCACAGCGGCCGTCAACGAGACTGGGCTCTACATCAAAATGTGCCTTGAAGGTTTTGGGTTGGTGCAGCTCGCCGAGAACGTGGTCAGCGAGCATCTGCGAGAAGGGCGGCTGGTCGAAGTGCTTGCTGACTGGCAGCCTGCATCGGTTCCTGTGCACCTGCTATACCCTCATCAGCGCTTTCTTTCGCCAGCCGTGAGTGCATTCGCTGACTGGATTGCCGGGCTTGTTCGCGACGATGATTCAGCATGTTCAAGTTGAACGTTGCGCCCGGCCAGCATGCCAGTGAATGCGCCGGCTACGGAGATTGCGGCTGTGATCAGCAGCGGTGCTGTCCAGCCACCGGTCCAATCGTGCAGTTGGCCCAGCAGCAAGGGGCCTGCAGCTGCCATCAGGTAGCCGACGCACTGCGCCATTCCTGAAAGTGCCGCCGTGTCACCGGCATTTTTTGTGCGCAAGCCGATGAAGGTCAGACCGAGCATCATGATGGCACCAGAGCCCAAGCCCAGGAACGCGGCCCACAACATGGCGTAGTCTGGCGCGTAAATGAGCCCGATCAGGGATGAGGCGGTTAACAGGCTGACGGTAGCGGCTGCCAGTTTCTGGTCTTTGAGACGGCGAAGCGTGGCCGTTAGAATCAGGCCGGGAATGGCCGTGGTCAGTTGAAGCGTGCCGTGTACGGTGGCTGCTGGCTCCGGGGATATGCCATGGTCTATCAGAATCGTCAGCAGCCAGCCGACGGCGACATAAAAAGGCATCGCGTTCAGTCCCATGAAGAGTGTGACCTGCCATGCCAGCGGCGAACGCCAGACGGCCACGGTTGGCGCTTGTTTCGGACCGGACAGATTTACGTGTCCGTGTTTTTTCAACTGCGGCAGCCACACCACCAGCGCCAATAATGGGGCTGCGACCAACAAACTCAGGGCCATCGGCCATCCCCATGATTGGGTCAGCGGCACTATTACGGCTGAACCGACAGCGCCCGCTGCGCCCATCGTTATGGAATAAGGGCCGGTCATGGACGCCATTTTTGTCGGGAAGTCGCGTTTGATCAGGCCGGGCAGCAGCACGTTGCCCAGGGCGACCCCAGTGCCTATCAATATCGTACTGGCGTACAACGCCCACGCGCTGCCATCGCTTGAAGCTCCTTCATTTGCATTTAAGCTTGGCGATTTTCTCTTCCAGCCGCACGGCGCTGGGCTCGGAAGCTGTGGGTTCTTGCTGGTCGGCAGAGTCGAGTGCCGCCAGCTAACGATTGATACTCGATTCAATTTCTTCTATTCGCCGCTTCAGCTTGGCGCTGGTAAAATTGCGGTCGCGGTTGTTGACTGCTTTGAATTTACCGCCATCGATGGCGATCAAATTTTCTCCGAACAGTCCCAACTGCTGACACAGCACAACGAACTGGCGACAGACGCCTCGGATGGCCTTGCTGTTGTCGTTCCGGAAGTTAGCGATGGTTTTGAAATCTGGCATCAAACGCCAGGGCAGCCACATCAGCTCGACGTTGCGCTGGGCTCCTCGTTCCAAACGTCGGCTCGACTGGATGCGGTTGAGATAACCGTGGATATAGATCTTCAGCAGGATTGCGAGGTAGTAACCAGGCCGGCCTGTATCAACAGGAATAGCACCGTCAAAACCCAGACTGGCCACGTCGAGTTCATCGACGAAGGCGTCGGCTATGCGCACCGGATTTGTATCGCTGACGTAATCGTCAAGGCTTTCGGGAAGTAACGTGCCTTGGCCTCGATATTCCCCTTGGATAAAAGTCATGGCGATCCTTGCGATGAATTCTGAAATCATAGCGAGTGTTCGCGAAGGCGTTTTTACACACTCTGGGCCAGAAGCAGACTGACTTACCGCATACTCGGAAATATGGTTTACATCGACTGGACCGACGCCACTTCTACATACCGGAATTTTTTTCTGGCTGCTTTGGTGGCTTCCTGCTCTGCCAGCAACGTACTGAGAGTATCGGCTTCATGGGCGATCTCAAGCGTCTTTCCTTCAAACTCATTGCTCACACGAAGAGTTACCCGAAGCCTTGGGGTAAAGGCTTTGGGGGCTTTCTTTTTCGCCATTTTTGATACGGGTGCGGCAACGAAGTCCGGCTGGATTTTTTCCACGGGAACGGTGCTCATCGGCGCAGCTATTTCAGCGTTGCCGAACAATGCTTGGCGCATCTCTTCTTCGGTCAATTTTTTGTTCATGCTGGTTCTCAAGCGCCTGATCACTAAACCGGTGTAATTCTAACAGCTAATCTTGGCGAGGCAGTTTCCAGCTACCGGAATGTTTCCTGAACACTACTCTCCGGTGGGGAACAAGGCTGGTCAATTCGCATCGGACTCCCCACATCTCAAATGATCAGATCCAACGAATAAAGCGACAGGTTACAGGTTAATTCAACAGAATCACTTCGGTACTTGCAAGCGTGTAGCGGGCGTTAGAGGATGCCTATAACTGACGTAGCCGCATAATCGCATCAGTGATGGCTCGGGCATTTTGGTCGAGCGTTTCCATGGTCCCGATTGCGTTAACGGCGACACTTTCCACTCCATTCTCTGAGATCCATTTGGTCACCTCTTCAAGGGCGGCTGCTAGGGCGTGCTGGTTGTGCAGGAGCAGTGTGAGAGCGTCCGCTGTGGCTATGTTGGCTTCAGAGTTATCTGACATGGGGATCATCCTTGAGTAAGTGGTATTGGAAGACTAGTTAAACACACCGTTGGCTGGAGCTATTTCTCCCAGACCCGCTGACACCTGGAGGTATTTGCACTGACTTAACGACTCATTTGCACGACCTCAGTAAGCCCTCATAAATCGAGCTCGTATTTGCGCTCCAATTCACTTCCTTTCTCCGCGACATAACCTCGACACAGGGAACAAGCTCGCTACATCGTCAGCGCCGGTATCGAAGTAAAATGACGTCGCGCACTTCGTATTTTTTACTGCTGAGCCCTATTCGTCAGTTGGATGCTAGCCCCATAACCAAATGGGCTATGCACATGCCAACTGTATTTTGCCGAATCTGCTGCCTGCTCGTACTGACCACGTTCAATAGTGGCAGCTATGCCGCATCTGCTCATGAACAGGAGCAGTTGAGTCTGATTTTGCAGCAACTCGACGCTATCGAACATCTTGCGACAAGAGCCCAGACAGCTAGCCAGGATGAATCAACCGAGCGTTATCGCTTCGACTATCCCCACCTAACTCGAGACATCCAGCGCATCCGCCAGGGTGTGCAGGACTATCTCTCCCCCTCCCGCGCTCAACCTCGCGATCCCCGTGAAATGGTCGGTGATTACCGACTTGATACCCCGTCTGCGGAGCCTTCGCCATGAGCATGACTGACGCTCAGACCGCCGCCTTTCAAAACGCTTCCGGCTTCTCGGCACAGAGCAGTTCGGCGCTTTGGATTTCCATGGTTATGGTCCTGGCGTTGCTGTGGTGTGCCTGGGTGATGTGGACCGCTTACCGAGGTTGGGCCACCGGCAATGTGCGTTTTGGAGCCTTCGGCGGAAACGCTGCGCGCGTACTGCTTACCTTGCTGATTTTGATGTTCTTCACCCTGTCCTAACACCGGAGATCGCCATCATGCTCAAGTGCCTTGTCCCCCTTAAAAACAACCTGCGTGATCGTGCAAGCCAACGCCTGATCGGTCTGCTGCTGGTCCTTGGGCCAGGCCTAGCCTTTGCCGAGCTACCGACCATGGAGGCGCCTTCCCGAGGCGAAGGTTCGGGATTGATCGAGACGATCAAAAACTACGCCTACGACGCCGGCATTCTACTAGGTCTGCTGATTGCCCTGCTCGCGTTTCTCGGCGTGGCTTGGCATTCCCTGACCGTATTTGCCGACGTCCAAAACCAGCGCAAGACCTGGAAAGACCTCGGCGCGGTAGTTGGTATCGGCGCCCTGTTGGTGGTGATCATCATCTGGTTCCTCACCAAAGCTTCCGCGATTCTCTGAGGTTGGCATGAACGACACCATCGAACGCCTTGCCGACGGCACTTTGGTCTTTCTGCCGGAGCGACTCAATCGTGATCCCGCCGTATTGCGCGGTTTAACCAATGATGAAATGTGGGTGGCCCTAGGCACCGGCGCCGTCATTGGCCTGCTGGTGGGCGTTCCTCTGGCAATCGCCACCGCCTCGATTGCCATGGCGCCGACCAGCATGATCGCAGGCATGACAGTGGTGTTGTTGGTTGGGGGCACGCTACTGCGTCGGGCCAAACGGGCTCGACCGGAGACCTGGTTGTACCGCAAGCTCGAATGGATACTCGCCAGCCGTTGGCGCCTGGGGCGTGGAAGTTTGATTCTCCACTCCGGTGCCTGGACAGTTCGCCGTTCGCGTCGACTGCGCCCTGCCCTGTCTCGGTGGCAGCCATGAGTCGATTTCGAAACAAGGTCGATGCCCAACAGGCCCATATCTTCAGCCTACGTCTGGCGATAGTGACGCTCGCCCTGCTCAGCGCCGGACTATGGTATGGCTGGCGCTCAGCACCAACCGATCTGACCGTGCATGTCCCCCCTGATCTGCGCGCGGGCAGCACGCGCAAGTGGTGGGATGTTCCCCCAGAGAATGTGTATGCCTTTGCCCTGTACATCTTTGGCCAACTCAACCGCTGGCCCTCGGATGGCGAACAGGATTATCGCCGCGCGATCTATGGCTTGCAGTCCTACCTGACACCCGCCTGCAAGGCCTTCCTCGATGGCGACTACGAGTATCGCAAGGCCGCAGGCGAACTGCGTCAACGGGTGCGTGGCGTCTACGAAATTCTAGGCCGAGGCTACAGTGAAGATCCGGAACTGCGGGTCAAGCAACTTGATCGCGACAGCTGGTTGGTCACACTCGACCTCAACGCTGATGAGTATTACGCCGCCGAACCGGTGAAACGGGTGGTCGTGCGTTATCCGTTACGGGTGGTGCGGTTCGATCTGGACCCCGAACGCAATAAGTGGGGCCTTGCACTGGATTGCTATCAGGGCACGCCGCAAAAAATCTCCCCGCCTGGAGGTGAACCATGAAGCGGATTTCTACCCTGGGACTCAGCCTCACACTGATGCTATCGGGCGCAGCCGCGCAGGCCATCGAACTGATGCACTGGGAACGCCTACCGCTCGCGGTCCCACTGGTGATCAATCAGGAACGAGTGGTCTTTATCGATGAAGCTGTTCGTGTCGGCGTGCCTTCCGCTCTGAAGGATAAACTGCGCGTGCAATCAACCGGAGGCACGCTGTACCTGCGCGCGTCGGAAGCCATTGCACCGACACGACTGCAGCTGCAATCGGTTAAGACGGGCGAGATCATCCTCTTGGATATCGCGGCCACGCCTGGCGATCAACCCCTGGAGCCCGTGCGTATTCTCAAGAATGCTCCGATGCAAGCTATCGAGTCTGAATCGAGCACCGTCCCCGTTCCCGAACGTACACCGATCCCGGACGCGTTGACGCGCTACGCCGCGCAAAGCCTGTACGCGCCGCTGCGCACCGTGGAGTCCCTGCCCGGTGTACGCCGCGTCCCGCTCAAGCTGCGCACCGAACTGCCGACCCTGCTGCCGAGCGAAAACGTTTCCAGCACACCTATCGCCGCCTGGCGGCTTGGTGACTATTGGGTGACGACCGTGAAGTTGCGCAATCGAGGTACAGCTACGGTGCAACTAGATCCACGTGGACTGCAGGCAAAGCTGTTCGCCGCGACCTTCCAGCATGCTTTCCTCGGGCCGGTCGGCAGCGCGGAAGACACCACGATTGCCTACCTCATCACTCGCGGTGCCGGCCTCGAACACGCCCTGATGCTTCCGCCCGTTGCGCGGGGTGCTGACGATGAAGGCTAACGCCTTGCTCAAATGGCTGGTACCGGCTGCGCTGCTGGCCGTGGTACTGATCATCATGAAAAGCTGGGTCGCGGGAGGCAGCAAGCCGTCTCCAGAGCACCCAGTTCATCAGGGCGATATTCAATTATCTGCCGAGCAAGCCAAGTCGCTCGGCATTGCGGGCGATACCCCACGCGACACGGTCGCCACCTTGGTAGGCCAAGTGAAGGCCATGCGCAGCGACATGCTAGGTTTGAAGAAACACAACGATTCGCTGCAGACGGAGAACAACCGCCTGCGCGAGCGGGAAAACAGCGTCGACTCGCGTATTCAGACGGCACTTGGCAGTGTGACCCAGCAGGTAGACGAAGGCCGCCGGCAAGCCAATGAAGCACGCATCAAAGCGGAACAAGACAGTCGTCAGGCTAGCGGTCTGCTGACGCAATTGCAGGAACAGTTGTCGGGGCTGACCGGCAAAGGCAAGGATATGCCGATCGGACTGGGTCTTGAACCGGGCGATGGGGACCAGTTCGAAGGGCGGCATACTGCCAACGATGCGCTGCAGTGGATTGAACCCTCGGATGCTCCCTCCACCGAAGCCCGAGGTAAAACCAAGACCTCTTCCGCACCGAGTCTGCCTAATGCCTTCAACTCGCTCGAGGGCTTGAAGGACAATGCCATCAACCGCAGCCAAAAGCAGTTACGCGAGGTCACCAAGGGTGAGCGTGACCTGACGCGATCCGGTGATCGTACCGAAGGTGCGCAGCCGGTCTACACCATTCCCGAAAATGCGACATTGATGGGCTCGGTCGCCATGACCGCGCTGATCGGCCGAGTCCCTGTGGACGGCACCGTGAATGATCCCTATCCCTTCAAGGTGCTGGTCGGCCCCGAGAACCTAACGGCCAACGGCATCGACCTGCCGGACGTCGCAGGGGCCGTGATGAGCGGCACAGCCTCCGGTGACTGGACCTTGTCTTGCGTACGCGGACAGGTCGAGTCGATCACCTTTGTGTTTACGGATGGCACCATCCGCACGGTGCCTCAGCCAAAGACGGTCTCCAGCCGCAATGCCTCCACCACCCAGAGCTCAAATACCGACAAGATCCGCGGTGGACTCGGTTACCTCTCCGATCCGTATGGCATTCCTTGCATTGCCGGCGAGCGTCGCTCGAATGCTCAGCAGTACTTGGGCAGTCAGACTCTGATCACTGCCGCCGGTGCTGGCGTCGCCGCCCTGCTCGGGAATGAACAGAACAACAGCAGCGTCATCAGTTCGGGCGGCAGTGCCTTCGGGGTCACTAACAACAGTGGTAATAGCGCACTGACCTCAATTCTCAGTAGTGGGGCCAGCGACATTCGAGAGTGGGTCAACAAACTGTATGGCGAAGCCTTTGCTGCCGTGTACGTACCACCGGCAGCAGAAGTCGCCCTTCACCTCGACCATGAGATCACCATCGACTACGAGCCCAAGGGCCGGAGTGTTCGCCATGAAAAAGACCATGCTTCTCTGCCTAACCTGGATTAGCTTGATCTGCGGGGTCCTGACGGGGTGTTCCACCGACAAGGACACACTTTTGCCCCATGGCGAGCAAACCATGCTGGATATCTGGAACGGCGCCGGCTCACAGGGTATTCAACAGCAACTGTTGGATGCTCGGCGACAGTTGCGTCGCCCGTTGGCTCAAACAGATCTCTCCACTGCGCTCCAGGAACCGTATACGCGTACAGCAGCGAATGAAATTCGCAACCTGTTCCCTCGCCTGCCCAATCCTGATTTGGTGATGTACGTGTATCCGCATCTGAGTGGTACCGAGCAGGCACCAGTGCCGGGGTACTCGACCGTCTTTCCATTCTACCAGCGGGTGCAGTACGCACTGCCGGGTGAACGTCAGGAAGATCTGTAATGTGTAGCGACGATACGGGCGACCGCACGTCTGCATGGAAAGACTGGCGCAACCCATCGCGCCCCCGCGCGACACTGGCCGATGAAGCTGCGCTCTATGCGCACAATCCCAGCTTCGCCGATCACCTGCCGTGGGTCGAATACCTCGAAACCGAGCAGTGTTTTCTACTAGATGACAATCGCTCTGTGGGTGCGGTGTTCGAGTTACTGCCCATCGGCACCGAAGGGCGTGAACCCGATTGGCTAACGGCAGCCCGCGATGCCCTTGAGGATGCCCTGCAGGATAGCTTTGACGAGCTGGACCAAGCACCTTGGGTGGCGCAGTTTTTCTGCCAGGACGACAACGACTTCACCCCCTACCTCACCCGGCTCACCGACTATATTCATGACAGCGCCCGAGGCACGGTTTTCACCGAAGCGTACCTGGAACTCATTCGCCGACATCTGAAAGCCATCTCCAAGCCTGGCGGCCTGTTCGAGGACAAGGCAGTCACGCGCCTGCCCTGGCGAGGAAACAACCGTCGGGTGCGATTGGTGATCTATCGCTGGCTTGAGTCTGACGGTGAGGAAGCGGGACTCAAGCCAGTGCAATCGCTGCGACAAACTTGCGAACGTGTCGCTGTTTCGTTGCAGGCGTGCGGGGTGCAATCGACGCGCGTCGATGGCCGAGGTTTGTATGCCTGGTTGTTGCCCTGGTTCAATCCAGCCCCCAAGCTCACAGACGAATCGCCCGAAGATTTCTACCGCCGTGTGGCCTATCCGGAGTCTGGCGAGAGCGAGTCGCTGGAACTGCCCTTCGATCATGACTTTGCCGAACGCCTGTTCTTCAACGAACCGCGTTCGGACGTGCAGCAGGGACTCTGGTTTTTTGATGGTCAGCCCCACCGGGTCATGGTGGTGGACAAGCTGCGCCGGGCGCCATTGATTGGTCAACTCACTGGCGAAATCCGCAAGGGAGACGCGGTGAATGCACTGTTCGACCAGTTACCCGAAGGTACGGTGATGAGCCTGACCCTGGTGGTCAAACCCCAGGATGTGCTCGAGGACCAGTTGAACCGCCTGGCGCGCAAAGCCATCGGTGAAAACCTGGCCTCGACCCAGACCCGCCAAGATGTTGAAGAGGCTCGCGCGATCATCGGTCGCCAGCACAAGCTGTACCGCGGCACCCTGGCGTTCTACGCGCGCGGTCACAATGAGCAGCAATTGCACCAGCGTTCGGTCAGCCTGGCTAACACACTACTGGGTGCGGGCCTACAGCCGGTACGCGAAGGCGATGAAGTCGCCGCCTGCAACAGTTACCTGCGTTGGTTGCCGATGGCTTACAACCCGGCCCGCGACACGCGAAACTGGTACACCCGCCTGATGTTTGCCCAGCACCTGGCTAACCTGGTTCCGGTGTGGGGCCGCAGTACCGGCACCGGCCACCCGGGCATCACCCTGTTCAATCGTGGTGGCTCGCCGTTGAGTTTTGATCCGTTGTCACGTCTAGACCGGGCCATGAACGGCCATCTACTGTTGTTCGGCCCCACCGGTGCCGGCAAGTCGGCCACCCTGGTCACCCTGCTGATGCAGGTCATGGCGGTGTACCGCCCTCGCCTGTTTATCGTCGAGGCCGGTAACTCATTCGGTTTGCAGGGTGACTACTTCGCGACACAGGGCCTCTCGGTCAATAAGGTCCAATTGAAACCTGGCGCTTCGGTCAGTCTCGCCCCCTTTGCCGATGCTTGGCGCCTGGTCGAGCAGCCGGATCAGGTGGCGAGTCTGTCGATCGATGAGCTGGACGATGAGGTGGTAACCAATCGCGAAGACCAGCGCGATGTCCTCGGCGAACTGGAAATCACCGCCCGGCTGATGATCACCGGCGGTGAGGCCAAGGAAGAAGCGCGCCTGAGCCGGGCCGATCGCAGTCTGATTCGCGAGTGCATCTTGGATGCGGCGCATACCTGTGTCGCTGCGGATCGCCAGGTGCTGACCCGCGACGTGCGCAATGCCTTGCTGCGCGTCGCCGCTGACCCGCACTTGCCGGAGAAACGTCGTGAGCGTGCCCAGGAAATGGGCGAGTCCATCGACCTGTTTTGCCAGGGCTTCGAGGGTGAACTGTTCGATCGCGAGGGGACGCCTTGGCCTGAGAGCGATGTGACCATTGTCGATCTGGCCACTTACGCTCGCGAAGGCTACGAGGCACAGATGTCCATCAGCTACTTCAGCCTGATGAACACCGTGAACAACCTCGCCGAACGCGACCAGTACCTGGGGAGGCCGATCATCATGGTCACCGACGAAGGCCATATCATCACCAAAAACCCGCTGCTGGCGCCATTCGTGGTCAAGGGGACGAAGATGTGGCGCAAGCTCGGCGCTTGGTTCTGGCTGGCGACGCAAAACCTTGCCGACTTTCCCGCTGCCGCGCAGACCATGCTCAACATGATCGAATGGTGGATTTGTTTGAACATGCCGCCCGCGGAAATCGAAGAGATCGCACGGTTCAAGAAACTCACGCCGGCACAGAAAGCCTTGCTGCTCTCCGCCAGTAAGGAGCCGGGTAAATACACTGAGGGGGTCGTGCTATCGAAGAAGCTCGAAACGCTGTTTCGGGCCGTGCCACCCAGCCTCTATCTCGCCCTGGCCATGACGGAGCCCGAGGAAAAAGCCGAGCGCTGGACACTGATGCAGGAGAACGTTTGCTCAGAGTTGGAAGCGGCTTACCGGGTAGCTGAACGGATCGATAGAGCGCGAGGAATAGAATCAACATAGGAATAGCTATTCAGGCATTGCTCTTCCAGAGAGTGAACTATGAAATTGCATCGCAACTGACCAGACGTTTGCACGGCAACTGAACAGTTGATTGCATTCGTATTCCACACTTAACCGGGCGGTCTGTTGCTGGCCATCGCCCGCGCGGGGCCACTTCAAATATTTTTTATATCCGCAAAATGCAACACCACTTTCTATGATTAATGATGCGACCCTGGTTGTGACCTTGCTTTAGCAGCCTTCTTCACTTCTGATTCCAAGCTGTTTATCAGATAACTCAAATCATGCTTCGAAATACGCTTCGGTCTGGCCATACGTACTGGGTCATTTATTCGCACCTTTGTTTTATCCGAAAGCGCGCGATCTAGACAAGTGGAAAATTCCATCTCATCATCAAATATAGCTTCTACTTTTCGAGCCTCATCATGAATCAAAAGCGCCCTCAGTGGACAGCTCTTAATGGCTTTTAACAAACCATCATCAAGCGTAGTTACAACAGGAATCATGAATTGATTACCCTTCTTTTCTGTCATAAGCGTTTCGCAATGTCGAAACATATAAAGGTCCCACGCAAGCGCGGAAATCCTATTATTCGAATCTCCGTTCGGGTTCCGCAATGCTGGCTCGTCAAAGATAGGCATTCTATTCTGCTTATCAGCGAATCCGCTCAGGGCCTTCCATCCGAAGTAAAGTTCCTTTAGGGGTATGACGTCAAAATTATCAAGACAAAAATCCACCAAGCAGCGAATACCATCATCTACGCTTTGGCCACTCCAGCACTCTAGCATCGCGCGTAAAATTATCGACTGCATCATATCTCGCCGCTGGATACAGGCCCATACCTCCCGATTGGTCAAGAATGCATCCCACATTTCCTCAGCTGCCGGTATGTAGTCCTGAATCTGTTCGGCATGCCCGTTCAGCACCCTTCCCTTCCCCTAACTTCGGGGATATGCATCATGGCATCAAACATCTTTGCCGCCGCAACTTTCTGGTACGGCCAAGGGTTATTAGGTTTTACAACCTCACGTAGGTTTTCCAGTGCCGCAAACATCCAATCAAAACCACGCCCGCCTTGATCTTCAATGAACTGCAAGGTCGCCCGCACCTTTTCGCGGTGACTCGAATCTTCATGACGAAAAAAACCAGGTAACTCAGTAAGAAAGTTTGTATCGAGTAGTGAGAAAAAGGGAAACTCCAAAGGCGCACTACCGCTCCTCATCTGCCTCTCGATTGCATCGGAAAACGCAAAAATGCCCTTTCCAGCAAATAGAGGAACCACGGGCACATTTGGATTATCTGACCGGCCCAAAGCTTGCAATGGAACCCCTCCCTCATCGCTCGCGAACAACACACGAATGCCCGAGAACGCTTCACGATCAGAAGCGACGATGTCTGCGAGGGAATCACCTGGTGAGCGACGTAGAATGGCAGTCTTTACGCGTAGCATCTTTTTCATTTCGTGATGCAGATCGAGTTTGTTTGCCATAGTGATGTGCCCTCTTGAAGATATGCTGGTGCTGTTACCGACGCGGAGAATGAGAGAGATCGGTGGGTTGCTGCCACATATCTGGACTCCTTGCGCAACCTGATGCCCGCTCGCTTTCGTCGAGGGCAGCGCGAGTCGCAGAGCAAACATCGGGACAAAACGCCGCACCTAAAAACCAAAAGTAATTTAGGACCGCAACCTGCTGGACTGTGCCAATGCGATAGGCCAGGCTAAATGCAAACGGGTGGTCAAGTCGATACAGGTATCCGTGTACCGCGCTGAAGCCGCTGCTGAATCCTCAACAAGAATCCTGCTTCAAAAGCATCTTGGCAGTCACCGACAGGAAAGGTCTTGCGGGTTTGAACCAGTTCCCACCACAAAGGAGTATCGGTCGTTGCCTCAAGCCAAGCCTGGGCACATTGCACACCAAGCTCGATCATCGGCGAAAATTCGCTACCCCAAGGTGTCAGAAGACTTGGGCAACCATCCGCCGCGGGAATTGAAATGTAGTTTTCGTCCATACACACCCTAGATGTCTGATTTTATTGTTAGACGCTGGACCCAGCCTCGAAATCTTAACGACACCAAATGAACGCTCGATAACAGGCATAAGCCTCAAATGGCCTAGATCAATACCAATGTAGACTATATCCCGTGGATTGAGAGTCCCTCAAGGCGCAATTTGCGCGCATGACTCAAGACTACGAACAGCTTCGTCTGCAGCTGGCGGAAAACATCCGCTGGATGCGACGCGTAAAAAACCTTACCCAAGAGCAGCTCGCGCTCATGGCCGAGGTGGATCGCACCTACGTCAGTCAAATCGAACGATGCACGGGCAATCCGTCGCTGTTGGTCCTGTGCAAACTCGCCAATATTTTCGAAATTACCGCAGATCAGTTACTTGTGGAACCCGATATCCTGCGCAGCTCCCTTCACGTCAAATAATAGTCTCACGTCTCACAAACCCGATACATCCGCCTTCATAATTTCCACTGACAGTCTTCGGTTCCTAACCGAACCTGCCCAGGCCATACACTGAGAGCCTGGATCATGCCTGTTGCCTGCTCGTCAATCACGCCCACAAAGCTACGGCCCTTGGCGCTGGGCGTCCTGCTGGCGTGCGGCCCAAGCATGGCGCTGGATACCGGCAGCATCACCGCCTCTGTGCTTTCGCCAAATTGCCTCGCATACAAGGTCGTAGGCATTTGTTTCTGGCTCCTCTGCACACCCTTCGGCTGCAAGGTCAAAACCTCAACCAAGGTTCGTCATTTCATTCCTGAACTGGTGGTTTCGAGCTATACCACCACCGGCAACAATCCCTGGGCCGAGATGGCTGCCCTCTCATCTCCCATCAGCGGTGCGGAAGGTGGCGGCAACCTGATCACCCCGAACACCCACCGCGACAACCTGCCCCGCTTTAAGAACGTCGACGGGATCGGCCACCCCGGTGGCTGGATCGCAACGCAACTGGCTTCGCAATCCGGCTATGCCTGCGCCAGCGGTGCAACTGCACTCATGCCTTACTACCTGAGTACCCTGGACTCACTGGCCTGGCGCCATGGCATCCCGGAAAGTTTCTACCCCGAGTCGCTCGTGCCGGGGATCCGTGAAATCGGACGTCAGGCCACGGGAAACATGTGGGGTAACGTTTATCCCCGGCAGGGTTTTCTGGTACAGCCCGACGACTTCAAGGCTGCCGCGGTCATGGCGCAACGGGCCGGCGATGTGATGACCCGCAGCTGGCAGCCGCATGTGTATGTACCGCTCACACCCATACCACGCGACGGCTACTGGCCGCCTGGCCCGATCGTCGAAAACGACGCCTCAACCCACAAATGGCAGTTGCTCTACCCCCAGGTTCAGCCCACGTGCGCCATCTTCCCCAGCGATCCGGTCCAGAGCACGGATGGCGGCTACGCCTGGTCGTTGTGGCGCCCCTATAGCTGCTGCAAGCGTGAGGGGCAGACCTTCCTGTTCAGCATTGACTTCGAAGGAGGTGCTTCATGAGTCGGTTTCTCGTACGATCCTGGTTGGGCATGATAAGTCTGTTGCTCTGTGGACTGCTCGCCATGGCCACGCATGCCCACGCCGCCGAAGGCGATTACCGCCTGGGCACTCAAGGCGAAGTGCTCGATGACCGAGTGATGTACACCATTGGTGGCGGCTCGGCAGTCGGCTCACCGAGTTCGCTCTACCGACCCAGTGGTCTCGGTGTCGGCGGCTCCTGGCGAGCGAACATGATGTGCGGAAACATGAGCCTCACCAACACCCTGCAAAACCAGCTGAACGGCGTCACCGAAGGTTTCCAGCAGATCATGGGCAGCATCGTGCAGAACGCGACCCAAGCGGTGATGTCGCTGCCGGCGTTGATCATCCAACGCGCCAACCCCGGTCTCTATGAGTTGCTCAGTAACGGGGTGATGCAAGGTCGGATCGACTTCGACCGCTCCAAGCTAACCTGCCAGGCCATGGCCGAAAAGATGGCGGATAAGGTCGGTCAAGCCGGTTGGGGTGCGCTGGCCAAAAACCAGGAGATGCAGGGCAATCTGGAGCAAACCGGCGGTGATGCGGTGGCAGCGGTGAAAAACACCGAGGCCCATAACGGCAACAATGGGGTGTCCTGGGTCGGCGGTTCGAAAGCCGGAGGTAACGGACAGACACCCATTCGGGTGACCGCCGACGTGGTCCGCGCAGGCTATAACCTGCTGCATAACCGGTCGGTGGATGACAGTGCCTCGATCAGTAGCAGTGATTGCCTGGGAGGGGCTATTTGTCAGACATGGGCTTCGCCCCAGGAGGAGTCCGACTGGGCCGTTCGGGTGTTGGGCGAGAACGAAGTCGCGACCTGCGACAGCTGCGAAACTCTGCGTGCGACCGCTGGCAGCGGACTGACGCCGCTGATCCAGGAGGCCTATAACGAGCGCCTCAAGGCCCTGCAAGGGCTGTTGTCTGGCGCGCTGCCGCCTACTTCTGACAATCTGACTAAAGCCTCCAGCCCAATGCTGCCGGTGACCCGTGGCGTGATTGAAGCCCTGCGCGACGATCCCGACCAGGATCTGTTGACACGGCGCTTGGCCAGCGAGACGGCCTTGTCCAGTGTGCTCGACAAAGCACTGCTGCTACTGCGCACGCTGCTGGCAGGCAGTCACGAACCGAACATCGCCTCCGCCGAGCCAGCCCAAACCGCCTTGACGAAAAATATCGAAACCCTGGAGCGCGAAATTCGCCTGCTGCAGACCGAGTTGCAGGTCAGGCAGATGCTGACGACCAATACCGCCAGCCTGGTGCTCGATCGGCATGCCGGTGGTGCCGATGCTTCGCGCACCGTCGAGCAAGGCGACCCCGAGCCCGGTCGACTCAATGATGCTGACGCCAGGCGCAAGTGAGCCATGAAACGCTCACCGCTATTCACTTTGCTTTCGAGTCTGGGGATTGCCGCGGCGATGATCCTGACCGCCGCACTGGTCGCCTGGATTGGCCGCACTGCGCTGGGTAGTTTCGAGGTCTGGCAGCAGACATTCGAATCCGCACGACCTTATCTGCGGTGGTGGCGCGCCCTGCTCTACGCCGCCCTCTTTGCGCTCTGGTGGGACCTGCTTCGGCGCTACCGACATCGACCACAGGATCGACTGCGCCTGAAACGCATCGGGACAATAGGGCTCGTGCTCTTTACCTGCGTCGAACTCACCCGACTGTGAGGTCAGCACCATGCTTATGAGCACCAACAGCTACCTGGAGTTTTACCTCTCTCTGCTGGCCTGGATCATCAACAACGGCCTCTGGAGTGTCCTGTCCGACACCGGGCTGTTCGCCGCGCCCTTTGGTGCAATCATCCTCCAGGAATGGTTGTCGGCCCGTCAGCAAGGCGCGGACGAAGGTAACAAGGGGCTGCTCTCGGTGCCACGGATAGAGAACCGTTTGTGGCTGGCCTACATCGTCGTCTTGTTCGGTTGCGCGCCTGTGTTTCCGTTGAGCCTCTCATCAATGGCGTTCAATGATGCGGCAAGCCAGCGCTGCGGCGTCAGTGTGGCCCAACCGACGGAAACCGCCTGGGGGATGACCTTCAATACTATCGGCGAACGCTCCGCCAACGTACCGATCTGGTGGTTTCTGGTGCATGCCTTGAGCAAAGGCGTGACCGCGGCGGCCACCGCTTCCATCCCCTGCGCACCGGATATCCGGCAAATGCGCATGGAGATCGACAGCTCGCGCATCGACAGCCAGGTGCTGCTGCAAGAGGTCGCCGATTTCACCCGCGACTGCTACGGCTATTCCCGTTCTCGGCTGTTCACCAACCGTCCGCAGTTGGACAAGGCACAAAGTCATGACGCCTCCTGGATCGGCTCAAGCTATTTGCTCGATACGCCCGGCTACTACGATACGGATCGTTCACGCACACCGCGCGTCAATTGGCCGTATGACGACAACCGCGATGTATCCTTGCCGCGGTTAGAAAATGGTGCGGGCTACCCCACCTGCAAGCAGTGGTGGAGCGACAGCGGTGTCGGGTTGCGCGAGCGCTTGATCGAGCAGGTCGATCCATCGCTGCTGACTCAGCTGAAAGGTTGGTTGACTGGCCGCTCGAGCAACGAGATCGAAGATGCCACCCTGCGCGAACTGGTCAGCCCGCGCCAGCAAACGATGTCCATGTCGCCCGGACAGGTGTACCAGGACTATGGCTCCAGCGCCCGCGGGGGCTCAATCAATCAGAGTCTCAATAACCTGGCTACCAACACCGGGCTGGCCCTCGGCTCCTTCAGCAACTTTCCGGCGATGAATGCGCTACGCGCCGCCCTACCGATGGTGCAGGCTTTCCTGATCATGGGCGTCATCATCAGCTTGCCGCTGATTCTGTTGGTCAGTACCTACCAGTTGAAGACCGTCATGACCGTGACGTTCGCGCTGTTCACCTTACACATGCTGAGCTTCTGGTGGGAACTGGCGCGTTGGGTCGACTCCAGTATGCTCGATACCTTGTACAACCAGGTTTCGGCTTCAAATCAGGTGCTGTTGTCGCTGCCCACATCCGGACTTATGGATGGGACGGTCACCGCGCAGGTGATCGAGTACGTGATGGGGGCAATGTTCGTCGTGCTTCCGATGTTGTTTTTGGCTGCAATGAGCTGGGCAGGATATAGCGTTGGCTCAATTGCCGACGGCATGCTTAGCAAAGGAGCAGCTCAAGCGCAGGACGCCGGTGCAAGGGGCGCTGGAGCTCTGATATCTGCTGGAAAAGCCTTAAGGAAGGGGTGAAGAACTCCACTACAGGTCTTTTAAATCAGGCTGACCGGGTGCGCGGCCATACTCATACTCACCATATGGGTCGCCATATGCCTTGTACCGGAGAGCATCCTTAGGTTTGATAGGCGTTCCATTGGCGATGGCCCAACACAAGACAATAAGGATCATCACCGACACTGTGAACCATAAGCTAACTAGAAGGAGTCCGGCGGCTATTGCCAACTTGATAACTAGAAAACTCCCGCGAACAAGTAATTTACCTGCGGGTATTCCTGCCGTCTCCGCACTCTCAACCACGCGGGATTCAAACGCTTTCACCTTACGATAACCACGCTTCACCGACAGACCACAGGCGTACGCCCAGCGGTGGGCACGTAAACTTTGAACAGGTTGCTGAGTCGGCATGGTCTCGCCCTCTTCTGAGCGTTTTCATGGTTGAGGCAAGAGTATTAGCCTACTACTGAAAGCGGTCGATATCTGACCGTTTATCAGTTTGCTCAGACGGCGCCGCGAGCGTTGATATGGGCTGCGCGTTGAAAACAGCCCCCATATCCTAGTCCGCCAAGAATAGGACCCGTAAACGGCTAGTAACCTTTCGGTATGCGATAGGTCTTGCCCTTTTTTGTGCGGTCTTCGAAAAAGTCCGCATGCTCCGATTCGTCCGTGCGTATGCAATCGCGCGTCTGACCATTCCCAACGTTGCATTTCGACCACTCAACCCGACTGCGTAATTCGTCCAGCCTCGCCACCTCGCCTCGACGCGCTTTTATTTCGTCTAACGACGGCACCCACAGATAGAGAGACACTACTACCAATGTAAGGATCGTAGCCTGCGCCGACAGGAAGTAGAGCCAACGCCTGCTATTCAATTTCTTTGCTGCCATGTTGTACAGTTCAGCAGCCCGCTGAGCGGCAGCATCTGCCTCCGTGAATCTCTTGCTCAACAGCTCAGCGGCTTGATTCGCAGTTGACTGTGCAGAACTCTCGATGCTCTGTTTGACGCCCGCCTCCAGTCGAACCAGCTTCTTTTCGACGCTATCCTGCAGCTCACGCAACGCCTCAGTAGCCCGTCGAGACTTGCTCTCATCGATCTCTACAGCTTCGAGAACTTTGCGAGCCGCGCCAAAGAGGGCCTGAAAATTTCGATCGTGCGCTTGCTCTTGACTTGTTCCGGCCATCAATATCTTCCTAAAGTTGGACCTTTTAGATCGGGCATCTCGTGATCTGGTTGCTTCATCTCTCTCTGAAGGGAAAGATATCGCTCCTGGCTGTACTCGATCCATTGTTTGTGGGACAGGTTCAAATCCATCAAATCCTGTAAGGCGGCGAAATGCAGACCTCCACCGCTGCCGGCCACCAGCACCAATCCGCCTGTTCCGGTCTCCTCTGGCCCTTGAGCAAGCCGCACCAGATCGATGTAGTCGCGCTCAGCCCTTGTAATCTCAGCCGATCTGCGTTGCAGAATGCCAGCAGCCAGCTCCTCGATAAAATTTTGGAACCTCTCGCTTGACTTAGGCCGTTGCCTGGCGCCTTCGCCAAATGCATCGAGATAGGGCTCAATGCGTGCCGACAGTGCAGCGCTGGGAAGAGGCGCCGTTTCGATGTACCAATGCACCCGCCGCGAAGTACCTGGCAGGTCAGGCAATTCGTCCAATTTTTCGGAAAAAATTCGAGATAGAAACTGGTGACGACCAGCCTCTTTTTTTGACTTGTTAGCCTCAGTCTTAAACTCGATCAAACGTACTGTGCCAGGGAATGCCATCAGCAAATCCCCCAATCGTTTATCGTCTGGCGTTTGTTGAAGCAAGTTCACCATACTTGGTAACTGACCGGATCTCAGCTGTGAACCAAGAGCGAACCCCAGCCCGTAGAGAAAATTTCCGATAACCACATTTTCATACAACTTCATTGAACATCATCACCCTAGTATCACGCCCTTTAGAAGCTTGCCGGTAGCGCTCCAAGCCTAACCGTTTGTCAGTCAATCCGGTCGAAAAACAAGGCTGGCTTTCAGTAGACTCAGTTCGTCTAAAGCGTTGGTTTATCTCGTTGCTATTCGCGAACAGCTCGGCTAAACCCGGGTACGGATCGCTGTTATCGACAGCATTTTCCCAGGTAGCCAGAACCTTCAAGGCTACGTCACTTCGGTGATGGTTCTCCCCAAGTGCGATTAGCGTTCGGTGGCTCGCACGGTGACCGTTTCTACGGTGATGAACGCCTACTGCTCTCCTGAGCGCCTTTCGAGCTCTGCTCGCCAGGCAAACCTTCTTGTTTTTCTTCAACCCACAGCGGGGAAATTCTTTCCCCCACGGGACAGGTTTCTTCGCGTTTCAACGGAGACATTCCATGCCCGACTCACTTACACCGGAAACACTGAACACCCTTCGGTTGCCCATTGTGTTCACGCTGGCGCGTGGCAATGCGCAGTACTGCTCGAGCGTTCAGGTCGTCCTGAGAGGCTGCAGGTCGATCGGCTGAGCCACGTATTGCGCGCAGCTTTCGAGGCTCACCTGGCCTATCCACACGAGCCCTATGTGCTGTTCGAGGTAGCCCACATCGCGCCAACGGGTCATCCACACCATGACCCGCTGCTGCAACTGAGCCTCAGTCTGCTCCAAGAGCCGGACCAGCCTGACGCCTTGTTGATAGCGCTTGCAGGAGAACACCTGCTCTAAGCGCAATTGGCGGCGCCCACCTCCACATTTGGACGGCATGCAAGACCTGCATCAATCCAACCCATCACCCAACCGGGGAACCCTCCCCCGACGGGCAAGGCGTTCCTCCGTTTTTCTCTCGAGGAAATTGCCATGCGCGATATCTACCAAGACGTAACTGACAAGATCGTTACCGCGTTAGTCCAAGGCGTTGCTCCCTGGATCAAACCCTGGTCCTCAAGTGGCTCCGCTGACGTCGGTCATCATCAACCCTACCCCATCAACGCCATCACGCGACGTCCGTATTCGGGCATCAATTTACCGCTGCTCTGGGCCGAGGCCAGGTTGCGGGGATTCACTCAAGATCGTTGGCTGACCTTCAATCAAGCCAAAAAGGCCGGCGGGCACATCCGTAAGGGTGAGCACAGCGCCCTGGCGGTACTCTACAAGCCGATGGAGCGCGAGGAACAGACCGAGTCAGGCCAACCCGTACTCGATGAAAACGGTCAGCCCAAGGTCGCTCACTTCGGCATTCTCAGGACACATTTTCTGTTCAACATCGAGCAAACGGAAGGGCTCGAAATGCTCAATGACACCCTGATCGAGACGGAACAGAGTGATCCCTTCCAGCCCAACGGCGCCGCGGAGAATCTGCTGTTAAGTTCGGGTGCACACATCGTTCATCGATCTGCCGACGAAGCCTTTTACCACCCGATCAGGGATCTCATCCAACTACCGACAAAAGCGCAATTTCACGATGAAGGTGGGTACTACGCCACCGCACTTCACGAGCTGACGCACTGGACCGGGCATCACGCTCGGTTGCAGCGCGAGGGGGTGACTTCATCCTGTCCGTTCGGCTCGCCAGGCTACGCGTTTGAGGAGTTGATCGCCGAAATGGGCGCTGCTTTTTTATGTGCTTACGCCGGCATTCAGGGAGAGGTGCGGCACGAGGGCTATATCGACTCCTGGCTCGGCCTGCTCAAGGCTGACAAACGCGCGATCTTTCGCGCCAGTGGTCAGGCCCGAAGCGCCTCGGAATATGTACTCAACCTGGAGCAGCAACTGAAGCGAGCGGTCTTGGACGACTCACTCTGCATGAACGATGGAGCTTGATCGTTACCTCTCCGCTGCAAACGCCTCACAGGGTCCAACACGAGTTGGACCCTTTTTTCTGCGCCCAGAAAAAAACTTTTGCCGCCGGCACTGACGCAAAGAGTCAGGGATGGGCACACACCCGCAGCCTGTCATTCCGCATCCAGGTTCTGCGCCAGAAAATCCACCAGCTCGAGCGGACTCCGGCTATCGATCACCTTGTAGATCAGATCGCGTTTACTGCGCGGTAACTTCTTGACCACGCTCTTCGCCGAGGCCCGGACGGCTTCGTCGGTCCCATGGATACGTGCCGCGAGCAGCAGCACGAGCGTGGCGTCAGTGAGGTTCATGGCTAGACCCAAAAAATATGCACCGCAGTGTACCGACTCTTGTCTTTGCCGTACTAGCCCCAACAAAACGATGCCTAGCCGTATCCATATTCCGATTGCCATGCAAAGGGACACGAGCCAAAAGGACGGGTAAGGGTTGGAAGGGAATGGGGACTCAAGGGTAAGAGCGCTATCCGAAAAGGCTAAAAGGCCACTGACCCAGCCACTTTCCGGAGGTCACGATGCTCAGCCTGTTTCGCCGCAAAAGGCAGAAGCCCCCTCTGCCACCGACCGTCAACGTCGCCGAAGGTTACCTGTCCATCGAGTCGGCTCACAACTTGTTAGCCGCGGAGCACCGCCGCCAGCTGCTCGATCGCATCTGGCAGTACACCGCCCTCTCCCACGCGCAGTTCATCCAGCTCTATTTAAATCCGATCCATCGCTACGCCGAACAGGTCCAGCAACTCCCGGCCAGCGAGACGCACCACCATGCGTATCTCGGCGGCATGCTCGACCATGGACTGGAACTGGTCGCCTGCAGTTTGAAACTGCGCCAATCCTATCTGCTTCCCACTGGTGCGGCGCCCGAAGACCAGGCCGCCCAGACTGACGCTTGGTCCGCTGGCATCGCCTATGGCGCGTTGCTCCATGACATCGGCAAGATTGCCGTGGACCTGTTTGTCGAACGCCAGGATGGCCGTGTTTGGCATCCTTGGCAGGGTTCCCTGGATCAGCCGTATCGTTTCCGCTATCTCAAGGGGCGCGACTACCACTTGCACGGCGCGGCCGCAGGCTTGCTCTACAACCAGATTATCGACCGGCCAATTCTCGATTGGCTCAGTGGATTTCCGCCTCTGTGGGCCAATCTGCTGTATGTCCTGGCGGGCCAGTACGAACGTGCCGGCGTGCTCGGTGAGTTGGTGATGCAGGCCGACCGCGTTTCCACCGCACAGAACATCGGTGGTAACCCGAGCAAGGCGCTGCAAGCACCGATTCATTCGCTGCAACATCACTTGATCAGCGGATTGCGTCATCTGGTTCAGCACGAACTGAAACTCAACCAGCCAGGTGCCGCGGGATGGCTGACCCAGGACGCGCTCTGGCTCGTCAACAAGACGGTCACGGACAAGCTGCGAGCCTATCTACTGTCGCAATCGATTGAGGGCATTCCCTCGTCCAACCTCGCAGTGTTCGATGAGCTGCAGTCGCACGGATTGGTTGAGTCCACGCCGGAAGGAAAAGCCATCTGGACCGCGCTTGTGGCACAGGGAAATTGGCAGCAGCATTTCACCTTTCTGCGCCTTCAACCGGCACTGATTTGGGGGAACGAAGACCGGCCTGAGACTTTCAGCGGAACAGTGAGCGTGGTAACCGATGACCATCCGTCTGACGCTTCGGCATCACCTCCAGCGCCTAAGACTGTCAGTAATGGATCGCGTCAAAGCTCTTCGCTGACAAATCCCATGGCGATGGAAGACGCTGACTCTCTCGGCACGCTGTTGGATATGTTCGAGCTGGAAGAGCCTGAGGTCAGCGACGAATCGTCAGCACACATTCTCGAAATCTCAAATCCCTCGTCGGATGACCCTGGCCAGGCATTCCTGAATTGGGTCAAAGAAGGCATCCGGAGTCACAGGCTGATCATCAATGACAGCAAGGCCAAAATCCACACGGTGGGTGGGAACGTATTTCTGGTCACCCCTGGTCTCTTTCAACGCTATACGCAGGAGTTCCCCGGCATCTCTCTGGGCGCCTGCCAAGAGATCGAAGAATGGCGTTGGGTGCAGAAGCAGTTTGAGAAACTGAGGGTTCATAGAAAGCGTGGCAACGGTATGAATATCTGGGTATGTACGGTGAGGGGGCCACGAAAAACCTCGAAAATACAAGGATATATCTTACAAAGCCCCGACTACCTATTCGAGAAACTACCAGAGGATAACCCGTTCCTAGAAATAACCGGCAGTACCTAAATGTAGAGATTTCGACAACGTCACCATAAAAATTGGCGCCCTCCAGACTCCTCCCGATAGGCCTCCAGTGCCTCCTCCCGAACCGTCGTGCGGCACACTCCTGAAACTTCATAGGCGTGCGCCTCCGGACTTGCCTAGAGCTTTAGAATCGACTTAACTACGATGGACGCAATAGCAATGAGACAGTACAGTGATATTTTAAAATCAATAATCAAGGAATGACATGGCTGAGACAGCTAATATTGCAAAAATGGCGGAAATACTCTCGAAAGGTATATTCGGAGAGTTTTTATGGAACAGAGTTGGCCCGCACGATAGGAACTGGACTTGCGAAGAACCTGAAAAACATAGCGTTTCGACCCACCCAACCGATATTGTTTTTTGGTACGAAGAGCCGTATTCACAAGCTCGAACCTATATCAACTGCGACCTAAAAAGCTACAAGAAAGAAACAATTACGACTGAAAAAGTTAAAGTGGCCGTAAAGAGTTTGGCCAACAGCTTGGAGTGTGCAGAAAAAAGCCAACCGTGGCAATCTGAATACACTCACGAACATGTCGCAAAAAATATCTGCGGATTGCTTTTTATTTACAACCATGATGGGAAGTTCGATGCGGATTTCTCCAAAAGAATTGAAAATATAAAAAGCGAAGAGCTCAACATCCCCAAAGGTTCTAAGCTCGTCGTACTAAGCCCTGCGGATATATTCTGGCTTAACAATGTCAAGGATGAAATACTTAGAATGCGAGGCAGTGAAGACTTACCATCTCGCAATCAATGCAAATTTTTCTACCCTCATCTATCAAACAAAAAAAACGTTAAGCTTGAAAAGGCCCCAGCTGCCACACTTGAAATGCTTACCTCTTCTTGGATCATCATGCAGTACTCTATGGTTCCCGACGCTCCCAAAAATGATTTTGTAATCTTTTATAGGAAACGAGGCTTTGAACAAGCCGAGTTTTTATACCTGATCGACTGCCTTATGCATTATCAGGTTCTAGTCAGCGGAAACAAAGTGACAATAAAAATTCTTGACCCCCATCAATCAGCAAACGCTAAATTCAAGCTAGCTGTCGACGAATATGCGGAACGTTGCGGCGGTGGAGAAATCGGAAAAATATTGAACAGCATAGAATTCTCCCAAATGACGACTACCACCCAAACATTTTCAGAGGTCGAAATAGGTATGCGTGATGACTGATAAAAAAAATCCACTCTATTATTGTGCTACTGATAAAGAAATTTTTGACGTTCTAAAATCAGCCAAGCAACGATTAACTGAACACGTTCTTTTAGAGCTCGCAAAAGACAAAGGGATTTTCTACTCTGCAAATGAAGATAGAGATGATCTTGCAGAAAAAATCTCACTTCTCCCGCATGATTATTACGACCTGAATGTTTTGCTCTCTAGGCGTGAGCAAAACAATAGAAGTGACAAAATCAAGAGTGAAACGCTTAATGGAAGTCTGACTATTGAAGAGATCAAGGAAATTGCCAAGGAGTTCCAAGAGAGTCCTGAGGAGGATGAGAAAGTAAAGATAGTTCAAGACGGAAACAAGATCACCGTAAAGATAGAATATTCCGACTTGAACTACGCCAAAAGCAGACTGATGCAACGCATCAAAAAAGAAGCCGACATTGAGTTTGAGGTTAATTCAAAAAATACAATCTTGAGATTCCCAGCAAACAGCAAAGGAGAATCTATAGCAAAAAAAACTAACAAACAGGATAGAAGAAAAAAAGAAAGAAATCATTCCTATCTTAAAAATTGAGCTAATTGACATTTCGGGACATCTCGCAAAAACTGAATTTTTCACACGACTTATCACATCACTACCCGGATTTAGACTTAGCAATGTTACCAATATAAAAGTTGAGTCCAGCCACACAAAGAACAATCTGCCTAGCGATGACGAGGAGGAAGCGGACATTAGTGATGAAGCCCGGGATGAGATGTTAGGCGTAGTAAAAAACGCAGCACTACGTGGAGAAAGCCTTCTCAGCTCTAAACAATACCAAGATCTCAAAAACGGAGGATTCTACATAGCCTCTATCGTATGGAGGTCCGATAAAACTTCAGGAAAAAGAGAGCGAGTAGAATTTTTTGCTGGATTTGAGAAACCTGAAACTGGGGAAGGTTTTAAATTCAGTATCAAAGGGTATTACAACTTTAGCAGCCTTGAATACACAAAAAGCATTAGATCATTCAAAGACGATGAAAAACGAGAGTATATTGCACTAATTGAGCAGACAGCTCAAATTGTGATCCATAACTTAAAGACAGAGCAAACCTCGTACACCAATGGCAGCCAAAAGGAAGACGAGCAATGACCAGAATAAAATGGTACAAGTTTTCCTCTAGTTTAGACGCCGAAACTTTGAACTCAAAAATCAACAAGATAAAGTTCAATCAATATTCTTCCGATGGTTTTCAAATCTCAAGTTTTCGCAAGGATAGAATCGAGGCAAGATATATCGAAAGAATTGAATATGACGAATCCCAAAAAGATCCATTTGGCGAAACCATAACCACCCGCAGAATCGTATATAGGGACACACAGTTTAAGATATTTTTTAGCAGTAACACTTTGGAAATCATCAATCCAGGAAGAAACTTAAACACATTTATAATGAAACTTGGCGAAGCTAGTGGTTTTAATTTTTCCATCGAACCCATCTCTTTGGACATTAGAAAACTCACTTATACCAATAATTTCTTAGCTTCGAATTTCCAAAACACCTCAATAAGTATCTCGCAGATAGACCTTGGCGAGGGTACCTCTGCAAAAATCACTGCAACTGGCGGATTGAACATCAAAGAAACGGTTGAGCAGTTGATCGCCGGAAGAGCCTACTACATATCGGCATTGACATTTAAATCAACCACTCGGGATTTTGTTGCGAGCTTTGTTATAACAAGAGATGGAGGGCTCAAAACCGCAGGAAAAGATTCCAACCGGCTTATAGAGTTTCTAAAATCTGAAATTTTTATTATTTGACAAGCGCTCTAATAGCAAGAGCGCTCATCACTCAAGCACGCGACGCAGTCCTTGTCACCGCGTTGATATAGCACCACAGTTTTTAGCTTAAGCATTGGACCACTTTTCTTGTAGTTTGATTGAAATTTTCGGGAGTAAGAGCATCAATAGGTGAAAAGCCTTTTAGTCGCTCATGGGGCTCACAGAGCATCCGATAAAGCGTCCAAGCATTTACATCTGGAAACCGCTCAAGCAATACGAGTACCAACTTATGCCGCAACGGATCAAGCTGCCAATCCGGAATGCGCTGACCGCGATTCCCCAGGCTCAGGGACAGCAGACGGCGAGCCTTGATATCACGGTTGATCTGATCTCGGGATTTGCCAGCCAATTTCGCGAAAACCAGTAACGGCAAATTACTAGCGGCCTCATAAATGGCAAGCATCTCGGCGCGTTCGCGCTGGATGTCAGACACGTGAGATTTATGCGGCGTTTCAGTCGGGGCCGAAAGAGGTACGACAGGCGGCTGGTGCGACACAATCAGAGCTGGTTCGTTGCTAACCGAAGCCTTGGGCGCCGAGACGGTTGTCATCGGAAAGGCGCCGTTGAATTGAATGGAATTCGTTTTCACGTTTTCCAGCGACGGCAGCGAAGCGGCCCCCTCCAATCGGATGGTAAGCGGAGAGCTTGCCGCTTTCAGCTGGCCCTGCCCCAAAGATCGAGACGATTCGCCCAGTCCTGCATCATCGTCCGGCGTTGCTCGACATACTCCGCGTGATTGTAGGCCGCACTCACCTTGTCTGGATCGGCATGAGAAAGCTGGGCATCCACCCACACCTTCGGGTATCCGATCTCGTTCAGCGCCGTCGAGATCGTCGCTCTCATGCCATGACCGGTGAGTTGATCGGCGTACCCCATCCGGCGTAACGCGCCATTCAGCGTGTTCTCACTGATACGCTTGCTCAGATCGCTTCGATGCGCAAACAAGTAGCGTTGTGCGGGGACAACCTGTTCCAGCAAGTGACGCACAATCTCCAGAGCCTGAACCGACAACGGCACGATATAAGGCGGTACACTTTGGGTCTGCTTACCTGGCTTTCGCATGGCTAGCTGGAGCTGTTTCACCACCTCCGCGGGTATCACCCACAACCGTTTCTCCAGATCGAACTGGTCGGGTGTTGCCAACCGCAATTCGCCCGTGCGGACACCGGTCAGCAGCAACAACCGAAGGCCAAGCCGAGTTTGGTTGGCGCCACCGTAGTTTCGAAGAGCAGCCATCAATGCCGGGAGCTCGTCCATACGAAGAAATGGATTATGCGTAACCGGAGGTTTGGGGAGTGCAACCACATCAAGGTCTGAAGCTGGGTTGTGTTCCAGCCCCTCGATCTTCACCAGCGCATAGCGGAACAATTGGTTGAACCAGGTCCGGCATTTTTCGGCGGTCGTTAAGGCTTTGCGCTGTTCGATCCTGCTCAGCAAATCCAGCAAATCATGACGACTGATATCGTAGATAGACCGCACACCGAGCGTGGGCAGAACGTCCTTATTGAAGATTCGCAGGATTTGCGAGAGCGTACTCTGGCGCCCTTCCTTCAGGCTCAGCCTACGGAACTCCACCCACTGATTGAACACAGCCTCAAAGGTGTGCTCTGCCGCAAAACGAACAGCACGACGCTGCTGCTTACGGTGCTCATAGGGATTGATGCCTTGGGCGACCAAGGCTCGCGCCTCGTCACGTCGGACGCGGGCTTCTTTGAGGCTGATTTGCGGATAGCTACCCAGAGACATGCGCTTCTGCACGCCCGCCCAGTAGTATCTGAAACGCCAGATTTTTCCGCCGCGAGCCGTCACGTTGAGCGCAAGCCCATCCGTGTCGCCTATCGTGTAGTCATTGCCGGTGATTCGGGCTTGCCGAACGGTAGTATCCGAGAGTGCCATAGCGAGCTCCTGAACAGAGTCAGGGCCAGATGCTCGTCTCGCTATCCAAGCTGCTCCAGCAAAAAACCGATTCAGTGCACATCCAAATCCAAGATCCTCATTCGGGACTTAAATCGGGACTTAAAAGCACTGGATGGAGCTGGATTTCAGTGGTTCCCGCTGGAACGAAAAAAGGGCCTAAAGGCCCTGATTTCAATCACTTACAGAATTCAGTGGAACTCTGCAGCGCAATATTTGGAGCGGGAAACGAGACTCGAACTCGCGACCCCGACCTTGGCAAGGTCGTGCTCTACCAACTGAGCTATTCCCGCTTGGTGATGCGCATTCTATAGAATCCCCAGCACCCGTCAACCCCTTGATTCAAAAAAGTTTATTTCTTTTCAACGGTAGTGCGCAGGTGGGGCCAGGCGGCGCGCAGGTATTGCAGCATGGACCACAGCGTCAGGCCTGCAGCGATGAGCAACAAGGCGTAGCCGGTGAGGACCCAGAACGAGAAGTCCGACGGATTGGCCAGCAGGATGACCAGCGCGAGCATTTGCGCGGCTGTTTTCCATTTGCCCATGTTCGATACGGCGACGTGGGCGCGGGCGCCGATTTCGGCCATCCATTCGCGCAGGGCCGAGACAACGATCTCGCGACCGATGATCACGGCAGCCGGCAGGGTCAGCCACAAGTTGCCATGTTCCTGCACCAAGAGCACCAGGGCCACGGCGACCATGAGTTTGTCGGCCACCGGGTCAAGGAACGCGCCAAACGGGGTGCTTTGCTCCAGGCGGCGCGCCAGGTAGCCGTCGAGCCAGTCGGTGGCGGCGGCAAAGGCGAATACCGAACTGGAGGCGACATAGCTCCATTCATACGGCAAATAGAACAGCAGGATAAAAATCGGGATAAGCAGGACGCGTAGAACGGTGATCAGATTAGGGATATTCATCGGCACAACTGGCTACGAGGTGAGAAGGCATTCTATTCGCTGTGCAGATTGGCATAAATCAATTCAGCGAGCTTTTTACTGATACCGGGTGCTTTGGCTATTTCGTCAATGCTGGCACGGGAGAGCTCCTGCAAGCCACCAAAATGTTTAAGCAAGTCGCGACGCCGCGTCGGGCCGACCCCTGCCACCCCTTCCAGGGTTGAGGTTCGGCGGGTTTTGCCGCGTCGTGCACGGTGGCCGGTAATGGCGAAGCGGTGGGCTTCGTCACGAATCTGTTGGATCAGGTGCAGCGCCGGAGAGTCGCCCTTCAAAGTGAACTCATGCGCGGCATCATTCAAGTACAACGTCTCGAAACCGGCCTTGCGCGTGGCGCCCTTGGCCACCCCGAGCAGGATCAGGTCGGGCACGGCGAGTTCATTGAGGACGTCGCGGGCCATGGACAACTGGCCCTTGCCGCCGTCCACCAAGAGGATATCGGGCAACTTGCCCTCGCCTTCCTTCAACTTGCTGAAGCGCCGCGTGAGGGCCTGGTGCATGGCGGCGTAGTCATCGCCGGCGGTAACGCCTTCGATGTTGTAACGCCGGTAGTCGGCCTTGATCGGGCCTTCAGGGCCGAACACTACGCAGGAGGCCACGGTGGCTTCGCCGCTGGAGTGGCTGATGTCGTAGCACTCCAGGCGCTGGGGCGGCTCGTCCAGGTTGAGCACTTCGGCCAGGGCTTCGAAGCGTGCGGCGACGTGCTGTCGATTGGCCAGGCGCGCGCCCAGGGCCTGTTCGGCGTTGGTCACGGCCAGCTGCTGCCAGCGGGCACGGGTGCCGCGAACGCGGTGGCTGATGTCTAGCTCGCGACCGCGCAGTTCATGGATCGCCTCGATCAGGGTCGGGAAATCCTCGTGGACCACGTTGACGATCAGCTCCGACGGCAAGTCGCGCTCAGGGCTACTCACATAATATTGGCCGAGGAACGCGGCCATCACCTCGGAGACGTCTTCATCGATCCCGGTTTGCGGGAAGAAGTTCTTGCTGCCCAGCACCCGCCCGCCACGCACGCTGATCAGGTGCACACAGGCGCCGCCCGGGTTGACGAACGCCGCGATCACGTCGACGTCGCCGGTGCCGCCTTCCATGCTCTGCTGGTCCTGGACGCGGCGCAGCAGCGATATCTGGTCGCGCAGCTCGGCAGCCTTCTCGAAATCCAGGGTGCTGGCCGCCTGCTCCATGGCCCCGGACAGTTCATCGGTCAGCGCGTTGCTGCGCCCCTCGAGGAACATCACCGAGTGACGCACATCCTCGGCGTACTCCGCCGGCTCCACCAGGCCCACACAGGGCGCCTTGCAGCGCTTGATCTGGTACTGCAGGCACGGGCGCGTACGGTTCTTGTAGAAGCTGTCTTCACACTGGCGCACAAAAAACGTCTTCTGCAGCAGGCTCAAGCTCTCGCGAATGGCGCCGGCGCTGGGGTAAGGCCCGAAATACTTGCCCTTCTGCTTCTTCGCACCCCGGTGGATGCTCAGGCGCGGGAAGGCACCATCCGACAAAAACACGTAGGGGTAGGATTTATCGTCACGCAGCAGGATGTTATACGGCGGCCGCCATTCCTTGATCAGCGTCTGCTCAAGCAGCAGCGCTTCAGTTTCATTGGCGGTAATGGTGGTTTCGACTTGGGCGATACGCGCAACCAGGGCGGCGGTTTTCGGCGCGAGACCGGTCTTGCGAAAATAGCTCGCCAGACGGTTTTTCAGGTTCTTGGCCTTGCCTACGTAGAGCAGGCGCGCCTCGCTGTCGAACATACGGTACACGCCGGGGCGGCCGCTGCAGGTCGAGAGAAAGGCACTTGGATCAAACGGTGTGGTCATGTCAGGCGCTAGCGTCCACCATGCCGTGGCGCACCGCGAGCAGGGTCAATTCAACATCACTGCTGATGGCGAGTTTCTCGAAGATGCGATAGCGGTAGGTGTTGACGGTCTTGGGCGAGAGGCACAGCTTATCGGAGATCGACTGCACCTTCTGGCAACCGACGATCATCAAGGCGATCTGGATTTCCCGCTCCGACAGCGCGTCAAACGGCGAGTCGCTGGTGGGCTGAAAGGATTTGATGGCCAGCTGCTGGGCAATCTGCGGGCTGATGTAGCGCTGGCCGGCAAATACCAGGCGAATGGCTTGCACCATTTCCGCCAGGCCGGCGCCTTTGGTGAGGTAACCCGCGGCTCCCGCCTGCAGCAGACGCGTAGGAAATGGGTCCTCTTCGCACACCGTTACTACCACAACCTTGATATCCGGATGGCTGCGCAATAATTTGGTAGTGGCGCCCAGACCGCCGATTCCCGGCATCTTGACGTCCATCAACACCACATCGGGTTTCAATTCCCGGGCCTTGATCAGAGATTCCTCCCCCGACTCGGCCTGGCCGACTACTTGCAGGCCGTCGATGTCAGCCAGCATTCGTGTAATGCCTGTACGAACGAGATCATGGTCATCGACTACTAGCACCCTAATCAAGCAGACACCTCGCGATATGGTCTTATAGGTTGCTGAACACCTTAGCAAAAAACCAGGGCGCAGACCTAGCTGCAAGCGTCATATATGTGGAGTTTGAGCGCTCGGCACGCCTCTATCGAGCGGCGAACGGCCGGATTTGCTGGGCAAAAGGTCAGGAATCCTGCGGCGCAGGCTTGGTTTTTCCATGGCGAGAAAGGGAATGCTCGGCCAGGGTCGACGTCAGGCGGCGGATTGCCTCTTGGTCTTCCTTGAACAATGCCCGGTAATCAACCAGCACTTTTTCTTCAAGCTGGCTCAGATTTTCCAGTGGAGTCGGCGTCGCGGTCCCGGTCAACACGTACAGCACATCCACGCCTCTGCTGGCCACGCGAGATAAGTAGTCGGCCTTGGGCGCGCGCCCACCGCTTTCATATTTGCCCTGGGCGTTGGCTTCCACGCCTCCGATTTCACCAAACACCTTTTGCGACAGGCCAAGTCGCTCTCTTTCTTGCCTTAAACGCGAACCGATTCCACTCATCTGGATGCATGATCCTATTTGGCACACCGCAAGAGGTGACAGGCTTATCACTTCGTTAAACAAATTAAACGGTTTTTTGAACTATGCCCGCAATGCGTACCCCTGCACAAGGCCAGGCTGAAACATCAAGGAACGGCACCGTCAACAGGATGTTGAGCGACAAACGCGCTCCATCCGCCAGAATCCGGCCTCTTCACCGACAACGCTGAACCCCGTGCGCTGATAAAGCCTTTTGGCCGGGTTGGTCTTGAACACGGTTAAACGCAACAGGCCCGGCACTTGGGCCTTGAGCGCCATCTGCTCCAGCACCCAAGTGCCCGCACCGAGCCCGCGATAGGCCTCGAGCATATGCAGTTCGCGGATATAGAGCGCGTGGCTATCACGGCTCAGGCTGATAAACCCGACAACGCAGTCATCCGCGTAAATCAGCCAGTTTTCCCGAGCAGCCCAGGCCCTATCAAAGCCATCGTCGGACCACAGCAACTGGTTTTGCACGTAATAACGATCCATCGCCCGGTGAGTCAGGGATCGTGCAAAAGGCAGGTCGTGGTCCGTCGCAGCGCGCAGGTAGAAAGGCATTTACACAGCCACCACGTGCCCAACCCAGCGCTCGCCATCGCGACGGGCAATCGCCAGCGCTTCGCCGACGCCAGGCACCGCCGCAAGCAAACGACCATCATCCGCCCATATCGCACTGCGGCCGGCACAAGCCCAGCCGCCCGACGGGCCACCATGGTTAGCCATCAACACTAGAAGGCGATGCTCGGCCGCATACCCCTGGAGCAGCGCGCTGTCCGTGGCGTAGCCGCTCTCGCTGATCAATACGCCTGCGGCATAGACCGTGGCGCCCGCCAGCGCCGCCTGGCGCGGATGACTGGCGTGGGAAAAGTCAGCGCACACAGCCAGCGCAATACGATCCTTCCCCCACTCAAGCGCCGCACCGCCCTGCCCGGCCGCAAACGTGAGTTCTTCGCCCGGATGCAGATGCTGTTTGGTGTAGACCGCCACCGAGCCGTCAGCCCCCAGCACCAAGGCGCCAATCAGTACATCCGCCCGTGGCGCCAGGCGGATCGGCATACCTACCACCGCCGTCAACTGCAGCTCCTGGGCCATCTCGCGTAATGGCATCAGCAGTGGGTCTTCAGGCGCAATGGCCAGCTTGGCTGCCAGCGCGGGCTCATAGCCGGTCAGCGACAGCTCTGGAAACACCAGCAATTGCACGCCCTGTGCAGCTGCAGCCTGCATGAACTCGAGATGTCGCGCGATGTTGGCTGCTACGTCGCCTGCGATGGAAAGGGTTTGCGCCGCAGCAAGGGTCAAGGCAGTCATGGTTGCGTCCTGGCAATCTTAAGTGCGTTCAGCATATCGACACTCCCCCCATAGCCGTAAGTCCCCCCATGCGATAGAAATTACTGATTGAATCCACCTGCGCCGCTCTAGTAAGCTCCCCGCATCATTTGGAGACATGCCATGTTGCAACTCACCCACATTCAGGTTTGCCCCGCTGCCAGCGCATCGCGCTCGGTGTCGGCTACCCGTGTGAACGGTTCGAGCGCACTGGTCAGCTTTTATTTTGGGTATTGGTTTAGCCGCTGGCGCGCCTGATACCTGAAATCGGCGCCCACTACTCAAGGGGTCGCCTGCCAGAGAAATCTAACCCCCGGTCGGCTCCCCGACCGGGGGTTTTGTTTTTTCAGGCCCTGATATTTTTTTTGATCAGCACACTTAAATAAAGGAATCACGCCATGAACACCATCACCTATTACCGTCACGACACTTGCGCTGCATGGCGATTTAGCCAGCCCCGTTCGGGACAGCCTGCCGCCTCCGACCGGTCACCTCTTGGTGGCAAGCCAACACACGTAGCCGATACGGCCAATTGTCGAACACCCCAGTAGGCCAAGCGCGCGGGAATTGCCCGCCGCTTGCCCAGGAAATCTAGAATATGAACGTCTCTGTCGCCGCTTTGCCCGTCTCCACCCTGGACAGCGCCAATGAAGCCCTGACCCAGCGCCTGCCCAGCGCCCTTGAGCTCAAGCATCAACTGCCCCTCAGCCCGTTCCTCAATGAACAGGTGCACGCCCACCGCCAAGCCGTGCGCGCCATCCTCAATGGGCATGATCCACGCTTGCTGGTGATTGTCGGCCCGTGCTCGATACACGACCCGCAATCGGCCCTGGAATACGCGCGTAACCTGAAGAAGCTGGCGCTTGAAGTCAGCGACCAAATGCTGCTGGTCATTCGCGCCTACGTCGAAAAACCGCGCACGACCATTGGCTGGAAAGGCCTGGCTTACGATCCGCACCTCGATGGCAGCGACGACATGGCCGCAGGCCTTGCGCTGTCTCGGGAACTGATGCGCGAAATGCTGCGCCTGGGCTTGCCGGTCGCCACCGAGCTGCTGCAACCCATGGCCGCCGGCTACTTCGATGACCTGCTCAGTTGGGTCGCGATTGGTGCGCGCACCACCGAATCGCAGATCCACCGCGAAATGGCCAGCGGCCTGGGCATGCCCGTTGGCTTCAAAAACGGCACCGACGGCGGCGTCGCGATTGCCTGTGACGCGATGCGCTCGGCCTCGCACCCGCACCGCCACTTCGGCGTCGACAGCCAGGGCCATCCGGCGACCATCCAGACGTCTGGCAACCCCGACACCCACCTGGTGCTGCGCGGCGGTCACCGCGGGCCAAACTACGATGCGCAGAGCGTGTCCCAAGTCAAACATGACCTGGCCAAATCCAACGTTGCGGCACGCATCATGGTCGATTGCAGCCACGCCAACAGCGGCAAAGACCCGTTGCGCCAGCCGGCGGTGTTCAGCGAGGTGCTGGAGCAACGCTTGCAAGGCGATACGTCGCTGATCGGCATGATGCTCGAAAGCCACCTGTTCGAAGGTTGCCAGCCTCTGAGCCCGTCAATGAAATACGGCGTGTCGGTAACCGATGGCTGCCTGGGTTGGGCGGGCACCGAGCAGTTGCTGCGCAGTGCCGCCGAGCGCCTTCGTGAACACAGCCATACCCAATGATTGGCCGTCATCGGGCACAAGCCACTTGGGCAGTTACGTGGGCCTAGACGCCGACCACCGGTTGGCGGGACAGCGCCCTTAGCCACGGCAAAACCCGCAAGCCGGTCATGGCCTCGGGGGGGTCGATGATGTCCATGAAATGTTCGAGATTGACGTTATCCGGTACGCCCGGCAGGCGTACCGCTACCGTCGGCATTGCGCCGGCGGGATCACCCAGGTCAAGGTTGTCGTAGATCAATACATGGCGTGCCTGAGGGTGGGGCCCAGGCGCATGAGCCGCCAGCCCCGCATTGATGATCAGCACATCGAAGGGTTCGGCCGGAATGGCGGTGAGAATCTGGACTTCTTCGAAGGTTTGCACCGGCACGATCCGGTAATACCCCAACTGGTTAAGCATCTTTTCGATGTAGAGCCGCTGCAAGTGCAGATCATCGGCAATCAGGATGGTCAGTGCTTTGTTCGGCATGGCAAGCCCCTGGGCAGGCAGCGCTCGTCAGTGAGCGTGGCCCATTTTCCAGACAAATCCCGACGACAAAATCAGGCATGTTCCCCCAGCACGTAGGACTTCTCCCAAAAGCTCCGAATGGTTGTTATCGGGATCAAGGCTGATTGCAATGGAGACTCAACCCCTCATGCAAAGCGATCATCGCCTGCGCCACCTCATCGATCGCCACCCCCAGCGCGTTGCGGTCCTGGCTTTCACAGGCTGCCTCCAGTGCTTCACAGCGAGCGATCAACACCTGTGCCTTGACCATGCGGGCACCGCCCTTGGCGCGATGGGCGAGGTCGTGCAGCCTGGCGAAGTCCGCCTTGCGCTGCAGCGTCGGCAATAGCGCCCGGTCCGCCTCGAGGCTGTCGAGCAAGGGGGTCAACAATTCGGTAAGCGCGTGATGGTCCTCGCCTGTCAACGCGATCAAGGTGCTCAAATCAAACGCTGCCGCCTCTGGGCTCAGGGCGTAAGTGGAGCGCGACGCCAGCGCCACGCGCAAATCGTCAAGCCCGGTGGGTTTGAACAGGCACCCATCCATACCGGCTTGCCGACAGCGCTCGGCCTCTTCGGGTTGTGCATTGGCGGTAAACCCCAGCAGCAGACACGGCGCCAGGCCTCGTTCACGCTCCAATACGCGGATGTCCTGTGCCAACTGGTAGCCATTCTTGAACGGCATGTTGCAGTCGGTGATGACGCCATCGAACTGCCCGGCACGCCATTGCTCGAGCCCCTGAATCCCGTCCTCGGCCGTGGTGATACGGTGGCCCAGGAAACTCAACTGCCGAGCCAGCAGCAAGCGGTTGGCCGGGTAGTCGTCCACCACCAGGATACTCAGGGCATCGGGCGGCTCTGCCGGAGGCTTTGCCGACGCCCCCTCCTGCGCCAATACAGCGGTCATGACCAAGGCCAACGTTACATCTACCCGCGAGCCCTGCCCCAGCACACTGCTCAAGTGCAGTCGCCCCCCCATCATTTCGCACAGGTTGCGGCTGATCACCAACCCCAGGCCGGAGCCGCTACGTGCCGACTGTTCGCCATTGCTGCCCTGGATAAAGGGGCTGAACAGGCGCAGCTGGTCGTGGGCGCTGATGCCAATTCCGGTGTCTTGCACCCAGAATTTCAGCTCCAGATGCTCCCCTTCGAACGCCGCATGAGCACCGAGCCTGACCTCGCCCTCGTGGGTAAACTTTATGGCGTTGCTCAGCAAATTCGACACCACCTGCTTGAAACGCAGTGGGTCAATCAGGACCACGCGGTCGATCAACGGATCAAGTTCAACCTGCAGCGCCAGCCCCTTGGCCCGCGCCAGACCTTCGAACACCCGCGCCACCGAGGTCAGTAACTCGTGCAGGTTGGCCGGTTCCAGGGCCAACGACAGATGACCGGACTCGATCCGAGCGATGTCGAGAATATCGCCGATCAACTCCAGCATGCCACGCGAAGCCTCCGACGCCACTTCCAGGGCATCCCGGTCGGCCACGCCCCGCTCGGCATTCTTCAGGGCCAGCTCGATCATGCCGATCACCGCGTTCATCGGCGTACGGATCTCGTGACTCATGGTCGCCAGGAAGGTGGTCTTGGCCCGGTTGGCGGCGTCAGCCTCGTCCTTGGCTTCTTGCAGCTGACCCAACAACTGTTGGCGCTCGCTGACGTCCACCCAACCGGCAATCATGCCCACCACTTTCTCGTCACCGTCGCGATAGGGCAGCATCCACTGGTAGATGGTCAGGGCATCGCCGTTGGGCAATTTGAGTATTCGATCATGAATCTGCGGCTCGCCTTCTGCCATCAGGCGCAGGTAATCCTGATGAAACGACTGAGCCTGGGGCAGGTTGTCGGCGTCGGTTTCGACCACGGTTTTACCAATCACGTCTTCGAGCTTATAACCGAATACGTCCAGGTAAGCGTTATTGCAGGCCATCAATCGCCCCTGCCGGTCACGCACATAAATTGGGTGCGGCGTGCCGTCGATCAACACGCTCATGAAGCGCATCTGGTCGCTCAAGGCCCGTTCGGCCTGGACGCGCTTGCGAATCAGGCTGCGCAGGTAGATGGCCCAGCTCAATGTGATGATCAGCAGTAACGCGGCCAGCCCGAACCCCTGGATGATCATGTTGCGGTGCCTGAGCCAATAACTGTCTTCGATGATCACCTCGCTGCGCCATTGAGAGATCATCTCATCCATTTCCTGCGGGGTGATGCTCAGCAGCGCTTTGTCGAGGATCGAATAAAGCTCCAACTGACTGCGGTTGACCCCGAACGTGATTCGCGCAGGCTCGGAGCCGACCGTACTGGTGATTCGCAGCCGGTCGCGGTAATACCGGGCGATCATATAGCGCGCACTGATCAGGGCGTTGACCGTCCCCTCCGCTTCGCCATTCGCCACCATCGCCATCGCCTGCTCCGCGCTCTCGACATCGATAAACACGATGCCGGGAAAGTCCCGTGAGATCGTATCGCGCAGCCCATTGCCGCTGATCATCGCCAGGCGTTTACCTATCATATCTTCCAAGGTGACCGGGCTGTGTTGATCACCTCGGGTGATCAGCACCAAGGCGTTGGTCAGGTAGGGACGGGTAAACCGCACCTTTTCGGCGCGTTCAACACTGGGGGTCACGACCGCCATCATATCCGCCGCGCCCACGTTGACCTGGTCGATCTGACGCGGTATCGAGTTGCCCCGCACCACGTCGAACTTCAAACCGGTGCGCAGGCTGATGCGCGCCAGCACCTCGGCACTCAGTCCCTCGAACTGCCCCTGGTCGTCAATGACCGACAGCGGCAGCAGTTTGTCGAGTACCGCGACCTTGACCCGTGGATGCTTGAGGAGCCAACGTTGTTCGCTGGCACTCAGGTGCAAACGACCGGCCCCGACAATCCCGAGGTTGCCGCCGCTCCAGCGGCGCAATATTTCCATCTGCTCACCGGCGGGAATTGCCTCCAGCGCAGCATTGATGATCGGCGGCAACCGCGTATTCCGCTGGGTGAACGCAAAGGCAAACGGGTTGACTTCAAGGGTTGAAAAATCCGCCATGCGTACAACATTGAGCTGGTTTCGGTGGATCAGGTAATTGGTGCTGATAGCATCGCCCAGATACACATCGGCGCGGCCGAACGCCACGGCGCCCATGGCCTCGAAGGCCGAAGAAAACAACTCTACCTGGGCATGGGGGTAAAACGCCCGCACCACTTCAGGTTGGAGATAGTGATAGAGCATCGCCACGCGCTTGCCCGCCAAGTCCTCGGTCAGCGCCTGGCTATCGCTGGTGCGGGTCACCAGAGTGGGTTGGTCATTGGCGTAGGAACGGGACAGGACCAGTTGCGGGTCGGCCGCTTCATAGCCATTGGCCGAGCCGAGGAAGTCCACATCACCCCGCTTGAGGGCTTCAATCACTTCATCTCGAGTTTCGTAACACCGGACCTCAATGGGAATATTCAGGGCCTGGCTGATCAGCGCTGCAAAGTCGGCGGTGATGCCTTCGAGTTCTTCACGGTTATTGGTCAGGTCAAACGGGGCGTAATCAGGAGCGGACACCCCCATCAGCAATGTGCGCCGTTCGCGCAACCAGCTCCAGTCAGCCTCTTGCAGCGTGACGGTCGGAGGGGTGATACGGGAGTGGCCCAATAGCCGCAAGACATTGGGCTCATCAAGCGCCATCGCGACCATGGGCAACAGGCTCAACCAGAGGATCGTGGCGAACCGCTTGAACGCGATGGCGGTCATTTCAAATCAGATCAGATGATTGCGCTGGGCAAATTTGGACAGATGCACCACTGAGGACATACGTAATTTCTCCTTGAGGCGAGTCTTGTAGGTGCTGATCGTCTTGTGGCTCAACAGCATGTCTTCGGCAATTTCCTTGTTGCCCAGCCCCAGGGCCAGTTTCTGCAACACAGTCAGTTCACGGTCCGACAAGCATTCGATCATCTGCCGTTCTGTTTCTTGCAGATCGTCACGGCGTACCGAGCTGGTCGGCAGGCTGGGGAAACAGCTGTAGCCGGACTGGATCGCTCTGATGGCCTTTTGCAGTTCGTCCAGCTCGCCGGTCTTGGCCACGAACCCCATGGCTCCGGCCCGCATGCAACGGGTGGAAAAGAATACGGCCAGGTAAGAGGTCAGCACCAGGATCCTGCACGGCAGGCCCAGGGACTTGATCCGACAGATAACTTCCAACCCACCCAGCTTGGGCATCGCCAGGTCGAGGATGATCAGTTCGGGACGTTGCTCCCGCGCCAATTGCATTGCATCTGCACCGTCACCCGCCTGATAAATGTCATCGAATCCTTCCAACTTCAGCAAATGCTTGACCGTCGCACGTATAAACGGATGGTCATCCACGATTAATGCCTTGCTCATACACACCCCTTGGCGGTCAACGTACCCTTACAGATCAAATGGGACCTCGTCACCTGTGAGAAATGACAGTTCCGACCAACGGTACTGCAAACTCTCAGGACGATAACCACTCACAGCCAGGCCCCTCGCATTGAAACATCACGAGCAATAACGGCTGGAAGAGAACGAGCGTCCAGCCGTAAGTGCCCAACCTTAACAATGCAATGACGTTTTGATTGAAGGGATATTCCTGACTATCTGTAGGATTTTTCCTCCACAAAAAAGCTTAGCCGACGTTGCTCGACGGGGTTGCGCACAGGCAGGTCAGTCGGTGGTACTTGGGCTCCAGAACGCCTGCACCACCAGGCTGGAGGTGGAAATACGCGCCACCAACGCATCCAGCTCGTCACCGTCGACCGACGTCGCGGCCAGGGTGGCCTCGATTTCAACTTCTTCGCTGCCGAACGGCCTTACGTCGACATCACTGGCCGGGTAGTTGCATCGCGCCAGCTCGGCTTCCAGCAGCACCATGACCGCCTGTTGCTGGCTGCGCCGCGCGATGACATAGAGGATGTTGGTGACCTCGGCCGACACCACGTCCAGAGGCTGGCGGTTGATGTTGTTGACGATCGGCCGCAGCAACGTATTGGCGGCCAGTACGAACAGCGTCCCCAGCAACGCCTCGAGGATCAGGTCGGCCCCCGCACAGGCTCCCACTGCGGCCGACGCCCAGAGGGTGGCGGCTGTGTTGAGCCCGCGCACATTGCCCTCTTCACGCATGATCACCCCGGCCCCCAGGAAGCCGATGCCCGACACCACATACGCGACCACGCGCACCGCGCCTTCCGCACCGCCCAGGCGATTGGCCATGTCGACAAAGATCGCTGCGCCGACCGCCACCAGCACATTGGTGCGCAAGCCTGCGGTGCGTTGGCGGTACTGGCGCTCGAAGCCGATCAAGCCGCCGAGGAGGAACGCCGCCGTGAGGCTGACAACGGTATCCACCAGAGAGTCGAGGTTGATGTTATTGATTGCCTGCATAAAAAAACCTCCATGACTGCTGCGGCAACTACTGCCAGCCAAACTTGCGGATGTAGTAGCCCTTCACTGCCTGGGTCAGTGCCATGTATGCCAGCAAGATCAAGGGCAGGAACACGAAGTACAGCGACGGCAGCGCCTGCAATTTGAAGTAATGCGCCAGTGGCCCCATCGGCAGGAAGATCCCGACCGCCATGATCACGCCCGTCATCACCATCAACGGCATCGCCGCACGGCTTTGCAGGAACGGGATTTTCGGGGTGCGGATCATGTGCACGATCAACGTCTGGGTGAGCAGCCCCACCACGAACCAGCCCGACTGGAACAGGGTCTGGTGGTCCGGCGTGTTGGCATCGAACACGTACCACATGAGCGCGAACGTGGTGATGTCAAAGATCGAGCTGATCGGCCCGAAGAACAGCATGAAGCGGCCCACATCTGCCGGCTGCCAGCGTTGCGGCTTGGCGAGCATCTCCTCGTCGACGTTGTCAAACGGAATCGCGATCTGCGAGATGTCATACAGCAGGTTCTGCACCAGCAGGTGCATCGGCAGCATTGGCAGAAACGGGATAAACGCGCTCGCCACCAGCACCGAGAACACGTTGCCGAAGTTGGAGCTGGCGGTCATCTTGATGTACTTGAGCATGTTGGCGAAGGTGCGGCGGCCTTCCAGCACGCCCTCCTCCAGGATCATCAGGCTCTTTTCCAGCAGGATGATGTCAGCGGCTTCCTTGGCGATGTCTACTGCGCTGTCCACCGAAATGCCGATATCCGCCGTACGCAGTGCCGGTGCATCGTTGATGCCGTCCCCCATGAACCCGACCACATGCCCATTGGCCTTGAGCAGGCGCACGATGCGCTCCTTGTGGCTGGGCGTGAGCTTGGCGAACACATTGGTGGTTTCCACGGCCTGGGCGAGCTCGGCATCGGTCATGTCCTCGATGTCGTTGCCCATCAGCAGCCCTTGCTGCTCCAGGCCGACTTCACGGCAGATTTTTGCGGTGACCCGTTCGTTGTCGCCCGTCAGCACTTTGACCGCTACGCCATGGGCCTTCAGGGCCTTGAGCGCAGGCGCGGTGCTTTCCTTGGGTGGGTCGAGGAAGGCCACATAGCCGATCAGGGTCAGGTTGTTTTCATCCGCCAGGCTGTAGGTGTCGCGACCTGGCGCCATCGGTTGCGCGGCCACGGCCACCACACGCAGGCCCTCATCATTGAACGCTGCGGTCACCTGGCGAATGCGTGCCAACAGCTCGTCCGTCAACGCCTCGTTGACCTCGCCGTGGCGCACGGTGCTGCACACCGCCAAAATCTCCTCCACCGCGCCTTTGCAGATCAGCAGATGCGGCTGGTCCTGCTCCGCCACCACTACCGACATGCGACGCCGATTGAAGTCGAATGGAATCTCATCGACCTTCTGGAACGCGGTACCGACCTTTAAGTCACGATGGATTTCGACGTGCTCAAGCACGGCCACATCCAGCAGGTTTTTCAGGCCGGTCTGGTAGTAGCTGTTGAGGTAGGCCATTTCCAGTACATCCTCGGATTCCTGGCCCCACACATCCACATGTCGCGCCAGGAAAATCCTGTCCTGGGTCAGCGTGCCGGTCTTGTCGGTGCACAACACATCCATGGCGCCGAAATTCTGGATCGCGTCGAGGCGCTTGACGATGACCTTCTTGCGCGACAGGAACACCGCGCCCTTGGCCAACGTCGAGGTGACGATCATCGGCAGCATTTCCGGGGTAAGGCCCACGGCAATCGACAGCGCGAACAGCAAGGCTTCAGTCCAGTCACCCTTGGTGAACCCGTTGATGAACAACACCAGCGGGGCCATCACGAACATGAAACGGATCAACAGCCAGCTGACCTTGTTGACTCCCTGCTGGAACGAGGTGGTGGCACGGTCGGTCGCCGTGACGCGTTGCGCCAGGGCGCCGAAGTAAGTGTGATTGCCGGTGGCGAGAATCACCGCCGTGGCGGCGCCGGACACCACGTTGGTGCCCATGAACAGGATGTTTTCCAAGTCCAGCGGGTTGCGAACCTGGGCATCCTGTTGCTGGACGAACTTCTCCACCGGCATCGATTCACCGGTCATCGCCGCCTGACTGACAAACAGGTCCTTGGCACTGAGTACGCGGCAATCAGCAGGAATCATGTCGCCGGCCGACAACACGATCAGATCGCCCGGTACCAGTTGCTTGATCGGCAGTTCGAGGCGCTTGGCCGCATCCCGGCGCAACACTGTGGCCGTGTTGCTGACCATGGCCTTCAAGGCGTCGGCAGCCTTGTTCGACTTGGCCTCCTGCCAGAAACGCAACAGGGTCGACAGCACCACCATGGAGAAAATCACCAAAGCGGCCTTCATGTCGTCGGTCAGCCAGGAGATCACCGCCAGCAACGTCAGCAGCAGGTTGAACGGGTTTTTATAGCAGTGCCACACGTGCACCCACCAAGGCAGCGGCTGCTCGTGCTCGACTTCATTGAGCCCGTATTGCCCGCGCAACGCGTCGGCCTCTTGGGCGTTCAAACCCTCGGCGTGGCTGCCCAGCATGCCCAGCAACTGCACGGCACTGCCGTTGGCTGCGGCCACAAGGGTTTGCGCAAGGCTAGGCGGTACTTCGCGGCTGACACTGGCGTCGGTCACGGTCTCCAGCATCGTCAGGCGCCGAAAATGCCGGGCGATATGCCGGGTCCGCAGAAAACCGGCGAAGAACTCTTTGAGCAGCGTGAGGTTCATGGTGTTACTCCTGCGCGATGAAAAACCCTCGTGCAGGTACCGCCCATCCGCACCGCGCCTGCCGAACAGGCGCAGCCGAACCTGGCCCGCCCACCGTAAAAGGCAGGCGCGTCCGTAGCCTCCCGAGGCAACTCGGGTGCTGGTCAGCGTCGATGAGAGGGATCAGGCAGGCGCCAGGAATGGCTGCTGCCGGGATGCCGCTTCTCGCTTTTCTGGCGAGACAACGGCATCGAAAAAATGCGCGTTACCTTGCCAAGTATGTGCCGGTTACTGAAACCGGCCGACTACTGTCACTCGAACAAGTACCCACTGAGGGTCTCCGCTATTGATGAAAACGCGCGAAGCTTACGCCGCGATTTATGCAGAGTAAACCGTAGGAAAGTTTCCACATGATGAATAAGAAATTTCTTCAGGATGGGTTCAGGAACCCCTTTCTCGACCACACCAATGAGCAATGTGGGAGGGGGCTTGCTCCCGATGGCAGTGTGTCAGCTACTAATTCATGCCTGACACTCTGCATTCGCAGGCAAGCCCACAACATGGGATCGGTGTAAGTTCCAGGCTAAGGAGCACCGGGACGGTCGCGCTCGACCAAGGCCAGATAGGCGTCAATACCCTTTTCGGCAATCGGCTTGACCTGAATCAGCACCCTATTCACCTGCCGCCCCATTGCAATTCCCTCTCGAATGCGCACCGTCACATACCCCAGCCTGGGCCAAAAACGCTCGGCCTTAGTATTGCCAACCACAACCGTCAACCGCAGCCAGTGGGCACCCTTCCCCACCGCCCATGCCTGGAGGTCCGCGTGCAGCCGCTGCGCCAGCCCACTGCTATGCCAACGTGTATGCACCATCAACAATCCGATATGCCACACTCCGACGGCAAGCAAATCTGCGGCAATATTCACCACGGCGACCAATTGGTTTTGCGCATCGCGGTAACCCAGCCAGTACATACGGCTGCAATGCCAGCCTGCGGGCAATTGGCCGTTTAGCTCTTCCCGAGCCTCAATCGGGGTAGCGGGTTCGCCGTTAACCGCCTTGAAGTAATCCGGCGCTTGTTCAAAAAAATCTTGCAGCTCAGCCTCGTCACAACCAAGTAGCTCAACCACCCGAATGCCTTCGAGGGTGCACCTGGGCAACACATGTGGATTAACGTCCATATTCAATCCTTTCAATCATCCCGCGTCAGCACTTCCAGCAATTCAATCTCGAAACGCAGGTTGCTGTTTGGCTTGATATGCGCACCCATCGAGCGCTCGCCGTAGGCCAGGTGCGCCGGTACATACAACGTGCGTATACCGCCAACCTGCATGCCCATCAATCCCTGGTCCCAACCCTTGATCACCCGACCTGTACCAATCACGCACTGAAACGGTTTGCCCCGCTCCCAAGACGAATCGAACACCGTGCCGTCTTCCAGGGTGCCGGTGTATTGAGTGGTGATCAGCGCGCCCTTGACCACGGCTTTGCCGTCGCCCAGGCGGATGTCGGTGATCTGCAATTCGTCGTTGCTCATGGGGCTCTCATTGAAGGCGTGAAAGGCTGCGGTTTTCCCAGAACCGGGTGGGTTTTGCAAGTGTCATGACCACGCGATCCAATGTGGGAGGGGGCTTGCTCCCGATAGCGGTGCATCAGTCACCCCATCATTGACTGACACCCTGCTATCGAGGGCAAGCCCCCTCCCACATTTCGATCTGCATGCATCCAGTAATCGGCGTTTATAACCAATGCCAGAACCGGCTCCAAAACCCTCGCCCCAATTCATCCTTGCACCCGGCATATTGCCGCGCATACATCTGCGAACGGGCCTGCACTTTGCTCGCCACCGGCGGCAGCCAGGCTTTGCTGGCATAGGTGCGCTGACGATAACCACCCCAGCCTTCGTGGTAGTTCAGGTATTGGCCGTAGGCGTCGTATTTATAGACACCGTTGATGCTGTAGGTCTTGTCCATGTACCAACCGATAAAGTCGATGGCGTCGTCGAAATCCTCGCGATCGGCGCCGCTGCGGCCGGTGCTTTTGCGGTAGTCATTCCACACTTCATCCTTGGCCTGGGCATAGCCGGACGCGGTGGACACGCGCCCCCAGGGGATGATCCACAACAGGTATTTACGCGGCGTCTTGGCGTCGTAGCGAAAGCCCGACTCCTGATACATGATCGCGAAGGGCACCTGGATCGGCACACCCCAGCGTTTTTGCGTGACCTTGGCCGCGTCGTACCAGTCATCCTTTTCGCGAAAGATGCCGCAGATATCATTGGGCGTGCGTGGCGGCGAGGTGCCGCACGCCGCCAGCAGGGAAGAGAGTAGTAACAGTCCGACGGTTTTGCTTGCGCTCAAAGGGCACCCTTGCGTGAAACGCGTGAAATCCCGGCATTTTACGCACTCATACAGGCGGCGTCCCTACTGCAAACCATATCAAGCGAATGGCACGCGATGGGGCCCATATGCACTACCCTGCCTGGTCCATTCGCACTCCCACTCAGTCAACTTCTCTGCACTATCCTGAACCGGGGATGTCGTAAAACCCATGCGTCCACACCTTGGAGAACCTATGACACAGGATGTTCTTGCCAAAGAAACCAACCGCCGCCAACTGCAGCAAATCATCTCCGGGTTGTCCGACGGCGTGATCCTGGCCGAGGTCGACCAGACCATTCTCTGGGCCAACGAAGCCGCATTGACCATGCACGGCGTCACCGACGTCATGGGGCTGGGCGCCAACGGGCAGGAATACGCCGAGCGCTTCACCTTGCGTTATCGCAATTACCACCCGTTGCAGTTGGATAACTACCCCCTGGCCCGCGCGGCGGCGGGTGATGAGTTCAGCGACGTGATCGTGGAGGTCATTCCTACGGCCGATGAAGAAAAGACCTGGGTCCACCGCCTGCGCAGCCTGGTGATTACCGACTCGCACGGCGAGCCGGAACTGTTGGTGCTGATCCTCAGTGACGCCACCGAATGGGCGAGCGCCGAGCAGCGTTTCGAGAAAACCTTCAACGCCAACCCCGCGCCCGCCGTGATCTGCCGCCTCAGCGACCTGCGCTACATCAAGGTCAATCAGGGCTTCCTGGAGATGACCGGCTACAACCGCGACCAGGTCATCGGTAAATCCGTGTATGAACTGGACGTGCTCGAACAGGCCGAACGCAAGGACTTGGCCATTGAGCGGCTGGGGCAAGGCTCGACCATTCCACAGATGCAGGCAGAGCTGCGACTGCCCGAAGGCGGCAGCAAGCTGGTGATTGTCGCCGGCCAGCCCCTGGACATGAACGAAGAGGATTGCATGCTGTTTTCGTTCATGGACCTGGAGCCGCGACGCAAAGCGGAAATTGCCCTGCGCCAGAGTGAAGAACGCTTCGCCAAGTCCTTCCGCCTGACGCCCGTGCCAACCCTGGTGTGCAACGCCGCCAATCGCCAGGTGGTGGATATCAACGAAGCGTTCATGAGTATCACCGGCTATATCAGTGAAGAATTGATCGGCAAATCCATCGAAGACATCGACTTCATCGACAGCCCCCAGGCCGGCGCCCAGTTGTTCGCGACCCTGGAGAAAGCCGGAAACCTGGAAGGTCATGACCTCAAAGTGCGCAAGAAAGGCGATGAAGTGATCGACTGCGTGGTGTCTGCCGACACCGTGATCATCCAGGACATGCCGTGCTACCTGCTGGTATTCATGAACATCACCGAACGTAAACGCTCGGAGCTGGAACTGGTGGCAGCCATCGAGGAAGTCATGCAGGACGCGTCCTGGTTCAGCCAGACCCTGATCGAAAAACTCGCCAATGCCAAAAGCGTCAACAGCCCTAACCTGCCGAACGTTTCCTTCACCGACCTCACCGCCCGTGAGCGCGACGTGTTGGGGTTGATCTGCGAGGGCCTGGCCGACAAGGAGATCGCCTCGCGCCTGAAGCTGGCACCCAACACCGTGCGCAACCACGTAGCGACGGTGTACTCCAAGCTGGGCGTGCACAGCCGTAGTACGGCCATCGTCTGGGCCCGCGAACGCGGGCTGTTTGCCGGTGAAGTACGGATAAAGAACAAGCGTTAAGAGTGCAAATGCACTAGTGCAGCTAGTGCTAATTCGCCTTATGAGACAGCGGGCTAATCAATAACCTTTAAGGCATCGTTTCTGTGCCTCGAAGGAACCTGCATGTTTACCCTCTCTCAACTGCGAAATTGCATCGAAGAAGGCTTGTCGCCGCTGACCTGCGAATTCACCCTGTGCCGGGACGCATCCTTGACCCTCAAGGTATTCGACGCCGAAACCGGACGGGTCGACCTGGTGGTCACCGGGATCAGCACCAAACGGCTGCAGACCCCGGAGGAAGTGGCGAAAATGGTGGATGAATTGCGCTATGAGCTGCAAAGCAACAACGTCGGCAAGCTCACGCTGGATGACTTGCCTTCATCTTCGCCCCAATGAAATAGAACACCCCGCCGCCGACAATAAACATTCCGAGCATATAAAACATGTAATGCGCCGGCAGGCTGGCCAGCACCATCCCGCATAAAACCGGCCCCAAGGCGGCGCCGAGATTGGACAGGTTCTGCGCGCCGTAATACATGCCGCGCAGGGCGTCAGGCGCAATTCGGTCGATAAACATGTACTCGGCCGGGAACACGATGATTTCCCCCAAGGTAAACACCGCCATCGCGACCACCCACCAGACCACGCTGGTGGCCAACGCAAAGCCAATCAGCCCCAGCATGAACATGCCTAAACCCGCGATCAGCCATTGACTCAGGTAACGGTGCGAGATGCGCCGGCCAATCAGGTACTGCAAGGCAATCACCAGCACGGCGTTGGTGGTGAGCACGGCGCTGATTACAGTGTAGGTATATTCGGCAGTGGTGGTAGTCACCAGGTATTGCGATAGGTAGGCCGTAAATTGGCCGAATACCACCGCACTGAGCAGGCCACCGAGGGTGAAGCACACCAAGCGGCGATCCCTGAGCAGCACCCGGCCTACGGCGAGGAACGGCACCGGTTTTTGCGTGGCGTCGACGGAGGTCAATGTGCGGTCGCCCAAACGCCAGTACAGCAGGAAAAATCCCACGCCCAACAGCGCCGACAGTATAAACGGCAGGCTGATATCCAGCGTCGCCACCATCGCGCCAAAAAACGGCCCCACCGCGTAGCCGATATTGGTCAATGTATATTTGATCGAGAACACTTCGCTGCGCCCATCCTCGGGCAGCAAGCTGGCGAAGCCGGCCTTGATCGCGATATCGATGACCGCATAGGCCAGGTTGATCAGGATCAGGCAGCTGTAGAACGCCCAGATATTCTGCGCCACAACCGTACCGATAAAACCCAGCACAAACACCAGGCTCAAACCGAGCAGCAAACGGTAACTGTTGACGCGATCGACAAGGAACCCGCCATAGACGCTGAGCAACGAGCCGACAATCAGCGAACTGCCGATCACCAGGCCGACCTGGCTGATGTCGAGGGCAAAGTGGCGGGTGAGGTAGATCACCAGGTACGGAAAGGTGATCGCCTTGGCCAACGTCAGCAGCAACGTGGCGGACAGCAACAGATTCACCGTGCGGGGGTAGTTTTTGATGGTGGCAAGCATCCTGCTCTCTTTTCTTTGAAGATAACGCGACCATTGCGGTCGGTTACCTTAACGCAAGAAAGGTGAAACGAGCAGGTGGTGCGGCAGGATTATTTCTTGACCGGTGTGATCTCAAGAATGGTGCCGTTGGTGGTCTTGAGCAGCACATATTTATCGCCGACCCGCGTCCACTGGCTCTCTTCTTCGGGCTGCTTGAGGCCACGTTTTTTCCAGTCGCTGAGGGCCGACTCCTTACGCATGAGGATATCCGGGGCGCGGTCACCTTCCTTCAAATCACGGGTATTGATGTTGGAAGGCTGCACGGTTTCCTGGGGCGTATCGCCGGCCTGCACCACAAAACTGGCGGTAGACAGGCCTGCCGCAACGAGAACACAGGCAACGAGGGATCTGGACTTCATGGGTGCTCCTTCAATTTTGAGTGCGTACCCAGGTTCCGACCGCAGGGGCGTGAAAACATTCAGGTCAAAACCTCATCCGCTGCTCGCCACTACGAATCTCCACACCCATTGCCTCCATGAAATTAATCCTGTAATTTTTCATGAAATTATTCGAATTAAATTTCATGACACCTCAAGATGAACTCGCCACCCTCGCCGCCCTGATCCACGACCTGCGCAAGCACAAGAAACTCACCCTGGCGCAATTGGCGCATAAGATCCAACGTTCGGTGGGTTTCCTGTCCCAAGTGGAACGTGGCCTGTCGCGCCCGACCGTGGCCGACCTGACCGCCATCAGCCACGCCCTCGACGTGCCTACTACTTACTTCTACAGCCTACCCAAACCCAAGGCGGTGGACTGGGTCACGCGGCCCAACGAGCGGCGCACGGTTTATTACGCCAATGGCATCACCGACATCCTCGTCTCGCCGAGCATGAACGGCGCGTTTTCGATGCTCGACAGCCTGTTGGCACCCGGCGCCAACAGTGGTGAGCAGGCCATGAGCGACCGTGCCGAACAGGCCGGCTTTGTGCTGGAGGGTGAGTTGACGCTGTGGGTTGAAGGCGAGGCCGATGCGGTCACCCTCGGCCCTGGCGACAGCTTTCATCTGGCCAGTTTCGCCCACTGTCGCTATGCCAACCTGACCGACCTGCCCGCCCGCGTGCTGTGGGTTTACAACTAGGAGCTGCACCCGTGAAAAGCCCATCTGCAACCTTGCTGGCCGAAGTACGGACCTTCCGCCAGAACCATCCCGAGGTGCGCTACGTCGACCTGATCGCCCTGGACATTCCGGGGCATTTCTACGGCAAGCGCTACCCGGTGGAGATGCTTGAAAAAGTCGCCGCCGGCAGCCCGTTGAAGCTGCCGCAGAACGCCGTGTTGCTGGGGGCACAAGGCGGGTTGTTCAAGATCGGCGACTACTGCTTCAACGACGGTGACCCGGATGCCAATCGGCGCCTGGTGCCGGGTACGCTGAAGCCGGTGAGCTGGGAGTCGCAGCCGCTGGGGCAGATGCTGATCACTTCCGACGGCACCGAAGCGCCCATCGAATTCGAACCCCGCGAAGTGTTGGCCAGGGTGCTGGAACGCCTGCACCACAAAGGCATTCACCCGGTGGTGGCGTTCGAACTGGAGTTCTACCTGTTCGACAAAAAGCTCGACGACGGCCTACCGCAATTCGCCCGCGACCCGCTGAGCGACGATGTCGATGACCAGCCCAACTTGCATATCGAGCGGCTGTCGCGCTTCAGCGACGTGCTGGAGGACATGGCACAAACCGCCAAGGCCCAGGGCATCGATATCACGGTGATCACCGCCGAAATCGGCCCGGGCCAATTCGAAATCAATTTTGGCCATTGCGATGACGGCCTGCGCGCCGCCGACTGGGCCGCCCTGTTCTGCCGCAGCACGCGTGGCGTGGCGCTCAAACATGGTTACCGCGCCAGCTTCATGGCCAAGCCTTACCTGCAGTTTCCCGGCAGCGGCATGCATGTGCATGTCAGCCTGTATGACGGCGCGGGCAATAACGTGCTGGCGGCGCACCAGCAGCAACCGCTGCGCCACGCCGTGGCCGGTTGCCTGGCGTTGCTGCCCCACTGCATGCCGATCTTCTCGCCCAACCACAACGCGTTCCGCCGCCTCGGCGGTACGGTCAACGCCGCTACCCGCGCCAGTTGGGGCTTCGAAGACCGTGATGCGTGCGTGCGCATCCCCGAGTCCGACCCACGCAACCTGCGAATCGAGCATCGCCTGGCCAGCGCCGACGCCAACCCATACCTGGTGCTGGCGGCGATCCTCGCCGGTTTGGAGTATGGCCTTGAAACCAGGCAGGAGCCAATCGCGCCGCTGAACGAAGACCGCAGCAGTGGCACCGACTTCCCCGTGGACATGCTCGACGCCGTGCGCGCCATGCAACATCAGTCGGTGGTGCGCGACAAGCTGGGCGCGGAATTCGTCGATGTGTATTGCGAGAACAAACGCCAGGATCATCTGGCGTTCCAGCAGGAGATTTCTGCGCGGGAATATCGCTGGTTTCTTTAAAAAAAAGCCCCGCCCCAAGTTAAGCCCCTGCCCAAATCCAATGTGGGAGGGGGCTCGCCCCCGATTGCGGTATATCAGCAAATGCAGCTGTGACTGAACCACCGCCATCGGGAGCAAGCCCCCTCCCACAGTGTTGATTCGGTTTCGTCAGTCAACTTCACCCAGCAACAGTCTCTGCTCGCGCGCGCACAGCTCCACCACGTAATCCCACAACACCCGCAACCGCACCGACTTGTGCAACTCCCGACGCGAGCTGATCCAATAGCTGCGCTGGATGCTCTCCCCCGGCAACAACGGCACCAGGTCAGCATCGCCCGCTGCCATGAAACAGGGTAATACCGCAATGCCCAAGCCCGACCGCGCGGCCTGGTGTTGCGCAATCACGCTGGTGCTGTGGAAGACCACCTTGGGGTTGCGACAGAAGCTGCTGAGGAATTTCAGTTCCTGGCTGAACAGCAGGTCGTCGACATAATCGATCCATGAATGGGCCGCGAGGTCTTCGCGTTTTTCAATCGGCGGATGACGCTCCAGATAAGCGCGGCTGGCATACAGCGCCAGGCGGTAATCGGTGAGTTTGCGGGTGACCAACTGATCGACGCTGGGGCGTTCCAGATGAATGCTGATTTCCGCTTCGCGGTTGAGGATGCTGACAAAGCGCGGCACCGCGACCAATTCCACTTCCAAGCCGGGATACCGTTCAAACAGGCCACCCATGCGACTGGCGAGGAACATCACCCCCAGGCCCTCCGCCACCCCGAGACGAATCTTGCCCAGGGGCGCTGCAGAATGGGTAAGTTCGTCTTCCGCCAGCAGGGCCACGTTTTCCATGGCTTCGGCATGTTTGAGCAGGGCTTCGCCGGCCGGCGTCAGCTCATACCCCTGGGCGTGCTGCACGAACAGCGCGGTGCCGAGGCTTTTTTCGATGGCCTCGATGTGCCGGGCCACCGTGGCGTGCGTGGTTTTCAAACGTTGCGCGGCGGTGAGCAAACGGCCGCTGCGCTGCAATTCGAGAAAAAACCGCAGGTCATTCCAGTCGAACATATCGCCTCCGTTGCGCACGCGTGGGCAGCGCTGTTTAAAAACGCACAGCAGCTGGGCAAAAACTAACATTTTTAAGACGAAAACTAACAACTAGGATGGAGCCAATAAGAAAAACAAGCGAGCCCCCCAATGCCCATTGCACCTGCTGAATACGATTACGTGATCGTCGGCGCTGGCCCCGCCGGCTGCTTGCTGGCCAATCGGCTGTCCGCCAACCCGGCCCATCGCGTGCTGCTGCTGGAGGCCGGTGGTCGCGACAACTACCCCTGGATCCATATTCCAGTCGGTTACCTGTTCTGCATCGGTAACCCGCGCACCGACTGGTGCTTCAAGACCGAAGCCCAGGCTGGCCTGCAAGGTCGTGCCTTGAGTTACCCGCGCGGCAAGGTGCTGGGGGGCTGTTCGTCCATCAACGGCATGATCTACATGCGCGGCCAGGCCCAGGACTATGACGGCTGGGCGGCGCAAGGTAATCCAGGTTGGGCCTGGAACGACGTATTGCCACTGTTCAAGCACAGCGAAAACCATTTTGCCGGCGCCTCGCCATTCCACAGCGACGGCGGCGAGTGGCGTGTCGAGCAGCAGCGTCTGTCGTGGCCGATCCTGGATGCGTTTCGCGAGGCCGCAAAGCAAAGCGGCATCGCCAACATCAGCGATTTCAACCAGGGCGATAACGAAGGCTGCGGCTATTTCCAGGTCAATCAGAAGGCCGGGGTGCGCTGGAATGCGGCCAAGGCGTTTCTCAAACCGGTGCGCCAACGGCCGAACCTGACCGTGTTGACGGATGTTGAAGTCGATCGCGTGGTGCTGGAGAACGGCCGCGCTTCTCAGGTCGTCGGGCGCCAACACGGCCAACCACTGAGCTGGAAAGCGCGCCGGGAAATCGTGCTGTGCGCCGGCGCCGTCGGTTCGCCGGGCATCCTGCAACGCTCGGGTATCGGCCCCGCCCATGTGCTCAAGCCGTTGGGCATCGACGTGGTTCATGAACTGCCGGGCGTGGGTGGCAACCTGCAGGACCACCTGCAACTGCGCCTGATCTACAAGCTGGAAAACGCCCGCACCCTGAACCAGATCGCCGGCACCCTCTGGGGCAAGATGGGCATGGGCCTGCGCTACCTGTACGACCGAAGCGGGCCGCTGTCGATGGCGCCCAGCCAGCTTGGCGCGTTTGCCCGCTCCGGGCCGGAGCAGATCTCGGCCAACCTTGAATACCATGTGCAGCCGCTGTCCCTGGAGCGTTTTGGCGAGCCGCTGCACGCGTTCCCTGCCTTTACCGCATCGGTCTGCGACCTGCGCCCGCACAGTCGCGGGCGCATCGACATACGCTCGGCCAACCCGGCGGACGCACCGCTGATCCGGCCCAACTACCTCAGCCATCCCGAAGACCTGCGCGTAGCCGCCGACGCCATTCGCCTGACACGGCGGATCGTGGCCGCCCCGGCCCTGAGCCAGTTCAAACCGGTTGAATATTTGCCCGGTGACGCCCTGCAAACCGAAGAACAACTGCACGAAGCGGCGGCGCGTATCGGCACGACGATCTTCCATCCGGTGGGTACTTGCCGCATGGGCAATGACCAGGAAGCCGTGGTCGACGCGCAGTTGCGCGTACATGGCGTGCCGGGCCTGCGCATCGCCGATGCCTCGATCATGCCGCGCATTACCTCCGGCAACACCTGCTCACCGACACTGATGATCGCCGAGAAGGCCGCGCAACTGATCCTTTCACCGAACACAAGGAGCCTCGCCCCGCAGAGAGAAACGGTTCACGCAATCTGAATAGCGGCGCCACACCTGGCGCCGACAGTGGAACAACAATAAATAATCACTGTGAGGGCTACCCGATGTCAGAACATGCTCAACCCCTGGGCTCGGCGATACATGCGAGCACCCGCAACGACTCGAAGAAAGTCATTTTCGCCTCGTCTCTCGGGACGGTGTTCGAATGGTATGACTTCTTCCTCTACGGCGCCCTCGCGGCGGTGATCAGCAAGCAGTTCTTTGCCGGGGTCAACGACACCACGGCGTTCATCTTCGCATTGATGGCGTTCGCCGCAGGCTTCGTGGTGCGGCCCTTCGGCGCGCTGGTATTCGGCCGCCTGGGCGACATGATCGGGCGCAAGTACACCTTCCTCGTCACGATCATCCTGATGGGCGTGGCAACCTTTTGCGTGGGACTGTTGCCGACCTATGCCAGCATCGGCATCGCTGCGCCGATCATTCTGATCGTGCTGCGCATGCTGCAAGGCCTGGCTCTGGGCGGTGAATACGGTGGCGCCGCCACCTATGTCGCCGAACATGCGCCCCCCGGCAAACGCGGCTTGCACACCAGCTGGATTCAATCCACCGCCACCCTCGGCCTGTTGCTGTCGTTGCTGGTGGTGCTGGCCTGCCGCTATTTCACCGGCGACCAGTTCGAGGTGTGGGGCTGGCGTATTCCGTTCCTGTTCTCCATCGTGTTGCTGGGCATCTCCACCTGGATTCGCATGAGCCTGCACGAGTCGCCAGCGTTCCTGAAAATGAAAGAGGAAGGCAAGGCCAGCAAGGCGCCGATCCGCGAGTCGTTCGGTAAATGGGAAAACCTCAAGGTCGTATTGATCGCGCTGTTCAGCATCAACGGTGGGCAGGCGGTGACCTTTTATGCGGCGCAGTTTTATGTGCTGTTCTTCCTCACCCAGTTCCTGAAGATGGACCCGGCCTTGGCCAACATGCTGCTGATCATCAGTGTGGTGATTGGCGCGCCGTTCTTCATCCTGTTTGGCTGGCTGTCGGACAAGGTCGGGCGCAAACCGGTGCTGATGCTCGGCCTGCTGCTGGCGACCGTGCTGTATTTCCCGATCTTCAAGAGCCTGGCGCACTACACCAACCCGGCGATGGACCAGGCCAGTCACCAGGCACCGATTACCGTGCTGGCCGACCCGGCCACCTGCACCTTCCAGTTCGACCCAGTTGGCAAGGCGCGCTTTGACAGCCCGTGCGACAAGGTCAAGACCTTCCTGGTCAAGCAAGGCCTGCCGTACAGCAGCGTCGCCGCCCCAGCCGGCGCGCCGGTGCAAGTCAGCGTCGGTGACGTCCGTATCGATGGCTTCGATGAAGCGGCACTGCGCGGCGCGGTGACCCTGGCCGGCTACCCAAGCTCGGCGGACATGGCCCAGGTCAACAAGGTCATGGTGGTGGTGCTGATCGTGGCACTGATCCTGATCGCCGCCATGTGCTACGGCCCCCTGGCGGCGCTGATGGTGGAGCTGTTCCCGACACGCATTCGCTACACCTCAATGTCGCTGCCCTACCATATCGGTAACGGCTGGTTTGGCGGGTTCCTGCCAACCGTATCGTTTGCCTTGGTGGTGTACACCGGCGATATCTTCTATGGCTTGTGGTACCCGGTGGTGGTGACCGGGGTCAGCCTGGTGGTCGGCTTGTTCTGCCTCAAGGAAACCCGGCATGTGGATATCGATAACAACTGAATGAGCTTTAAGGGGCAAGCTGCAAGCGGCAAGTAAAAGCCACTCGGCTCTTTCTTGTAGCTTGTAGCTTGAAACTTTAAGCTGTACATCCATACAGATAATGGTTGCTCAAATCTCTCTGACTAAGCATCCTGCCAGGCATCAACCCGATCTGATGTGATGACCATGCAGCTGTACCTCTGTGAAAAACCCTCCCAGGCCAAGGACATCGCGGCCGTGCTCGGCGCCAGCCGCCGGGGCGATGGATGCTGGCTGGGCAACGGGGTCACAGTCACCTGGTGCATCGGCCACCTGTTGGAAACCGCCCCGCCTGACGCCTATGACGCTAAATACAAACGCTGGGTGCTCGCCGACCTGCCGATCGTCCCGCAAACGTGGAAAATGCAGGTCAAGCCCAAGACCGCCAGCCAGTTCAAGGTGGTCAAGCGCTTGCTGGGGGAAGCCCGGGAACTGGTGATCGCAACCGACGCCGACCGTGAGGGTGAAATGATCGCCCGTGAACTGGTAGAACATTGCCGTTATCGCGGGCCGATCCAGCGGTTGTGGTTGTCGGCACTGGACGAGGCCTCCATCCGCAAGGCCCTGGCCGCCCTCAAGCCCGGTGCGCAAACCTTCAGCCTGTATCACTCGGCCCTGGGCCGCTCCCGCGCCGACTGGCTGATCGGCATGAACATGAGCCGCTTGTTTACCTTGCTTGGGCGACAATCCGGCTATCAGGGCGTATTGCCGGTGGGCCGGGTGCAAACCCCCACCTTGCGCCTGGTGGTCGACCGTGACCGCAGCATCGCCGATTTCGTACCCGTGGCGTATTGGGCCATCGACGTGGACCTGCTCCACGAGCGCATGACCTTTACTGCCCAATGGCGCGCCGTCGACGATGCCTGCGATGACCAGGGCCGTTGCCTCAACCCGCAACTGGCCCGGGACGCCGCTGACGCCATGTCCCGCGCTGCCAGTGCGCGATTGGTTAAGCTGCGCACCGAGCGCATGCGTGAGGTCGCGCCCCTGCCCTTCGACCTCGGCACCCTGCAGGAAATCTGCTCCAAGAAGCTCGGCCTCGGCGCCCAGGAAACCCTGGATATCGCCCAATCCCTCTACGAAACCCACAAGGTCATCACCTACCCGCGCAGCGATTGCGGCTACCTGCCGTTGAGCCAGCACAGCGAAGCGCCGAAGATCCTCGCCGCACTCGGCCGCGCGGATGCAGCCGTGGCCGAGCTGATGGCCTACATGGACCCCAATCGTCGCTCACGCGCCTGGAACGACGCCAAGGTCAGCGCCCACCACGGCATTATTCCGACAGGGGCCGGCAAGGACGTTGGGCAACTCACCGGGAAGCACCGTGCGGTCTACACGCTGATTCGCGCGCGCTACCTGGCGCAATTCCTGCCCAACCATGAATACGACCGTACCCAGGCGGATTTCGATTGTGCCGGCCAGGCGTTGCGCGCGGTGGGCAAAGTCGTCATCGAATCGGGCTGGAAACGCGCGCTGCCCGAAGCCCTTGCTCCCGCCAAAGGCAGGGAAACGCCTGCGCCTCAAGCCTTGCCGATGCTGGTGCAAGGCCAGGACTGTGCAGTGGCCAAGGTCAATCTCAAGGACCTGTGGACCCAACCGCCCAAGCCCTTTACCGAAGGCGACCTGATCAAAGCGATGAAAAACGTCGCCAAGCTGGTCGAAGACCCGCTGCTCAAGCAGAAGCTCAAGGACACCACCGGCATCGGCACCGAAGCCACCCGCGCCGGGATCATCCAGGGCCTGCTGGACCGAGGCTACCTGGTGAAGAACGGCAAGGCGCTGTCGGCCACCGCAGCGGCTTTCAGCCTGATTGACGCGGTGCCTCGCGCCATCGCCGACCCCGGCACCACCGCCATCTGGGAGCAGGCGCTGGATATGGTGCAAAGCGGCGAAATGAGCCTGGAAGAGTTTGTCGCCAAACAAGCGGCGTGGATGAGCAAGCAGGTGGCTCGCTGTCATGGCATGCGCATGACCATCACCGGTCCCGCCAGCCCGGCAGGCAAAGGCGCCACACCGTGGAAAAACAAGCGCAAGAGCGCGCCACGCAAGATGACGGCCAGCCCCAAAAGGGCGAAAAAGCCGGTAAAAGCCGGATAAAACGCAAAAAAAACCGGCGAATGACGCTTTTCGACGGGTTTAACGCCGCTTTGGACCTTGCTGCAACGTGGCCCGTCTAGGATTCTGTAGGGGCAATCGCTGACTACTAACAACAACACCGGAGTGGCCGCCATGAAAACCGTCGCAGAATTACTCAAAGCCAAAGACCAGAAGAACCAGGACGTCCACACTATCCAGTGGGACCACACCGTATTCGAGGCGCTGGTGCGGATGTCCGAGAAAAACGTCGGGGCCTTGCCGGTGGTCAAGGACGGCGCCGTGGTCGGGATCATCAGCGAACGCGATTACGCACGTAAACTTATCCTCAAGGGTCTGTCGTCGGTGGCCACCAGGGTTCATGAAGTGATGAGTTCGCCGGTCATCACCGTAGATACCCACAAAACGGTTGAAGCGTGCATGAACATCATGACCGACAGTCACCTGCGCCACCTGCCCGTGGTGGAAGACGGCAAACTGCTGGGGCTTTTGTCCATCGGTGACCTGGTCAAAGAGGCCATCGCCGAACAGGCTGACCTGATTAAACAATTGGAGCAGTACATCCGCGGCGAATAGGAGACTTCATGCTCGACACGCTGGAACATCAAGAGGACCGCCTCGACACCTTGCATCGGGCGATGGCCGAAAAACGCTTTCTGGTGCTGACCGGTGCGGGGATCAGCACCTCATCGGGCATTCCCGACTACCGTGACAGCGAAGGAGTGCGCCGGGGCAAGGCGCCGATGATGTACCAGGAGTTCCTCGCCACCGCGCAAGCACGGCGCCGTTATTGGGCCAGGGCAATGCTGGGTTGGCCACGGGTGCGCCTGGCCCGGCCGAACAAGGCTCATCAGGCGCTGGCGACCTTGCAGCAACGGCAGGTCATCAGCGGCCTGATCACGCAAAACGTCGACACGCTGCACGATCAGGCCGGCAGCCATGATGTGATCGAGTTGCATGGCAGTTTGCACCGGGTGCTGTGCCTGGATTGCCAGCAGCGCAGCGAGCGCGATGTGGTCCAGCGGCAGATGGAAATCGACAACCCGCACTTTGCGCACGTCCATGCGGTGCAAGCGCCTGACGGTGACACCTTGCTCGACCCTACGCTTGAGGAGCACTTCCAGGTGCCACGCTGCCCCCATTGCGAAGGCCAACGACTGAAGCCGGACGTGGTGTTTTTTGGCGAGAACGTAGCTCCCGCTATCGCCGCCAGGGCCATGGCTGCGGTGCACGATGCCGAGGGGCTGCTGGTCGTGGGGTCATCGCTGATGGCTTACTCGGCGTTTCGCCTGTGCAAGGCGGCAGTGGAACAGGGTAAACCGGTGATTGCGATCAACCTGGGCAAGACCCGTGGGGATGAGCTGCTGCAGGTGAAAATCGAAGCGTCGTGCGAGCAATTACTGCCCTTGCTGGCCGAACGACTGTAGGAGCGAGCTTGCTCGCGAAAAACTTACAGTCGCAATGTGCCCCCAGGAAACACTAGTTACTCCTGAGACCAGCCGCCCCAAAAAATGACGCCCAAGTCACGATTTCCCGCATCTTCCCGCCCTCACAGCGATTTATGTAGTGCCTGAAAATAATCACTACATAATCGTTGACGTAAGCTTTTTGTCCTTGCATTATCGAGACGTCTCCCGGATCGGGAGTGTTGGTAACACGCGTTTTGAACAGGCTCGTCTGACCGCCGAGCTGTTTTTCCGGATGTGCACTGCCCACAAGGCAGATTGATGAAGCTGACTGGCCCCGAAGGGGGCTCGGTACAAGGAGCTTAAGCGCTGCTTGTCTTCGTTATGAAAGCATTGCGTAGCAGTTCATCAGCAAGACTACATGCATCAGGTTCAAGACCCTGCCCGTATTCGGCAGACCGTCACTGACGCCCGGTTTTCTGAGCCGGAGACAACTTGAAGTTTCAATGAATCAATTGATAGATCGCCAACTGGTCAAGGGGCTTACACATGAATCTGAACAACCAACCAACTATCGATGAATTGGCTGAGATGTTCGCAGCGCAGAAAGACACACTCGACGACCATATCCTGTGGATTGGCAAATCGGGCGAAGTTCAACTTGACTGCCTGGCGCCCCACACCGAAGAAGCCGAGTTCGACCGCAATCACCGCGAACTGGCGGCGCGCCTGAAGATGTACCGTCGTGGCCAGGGTTATGTCGGCAAGAAAGCCGCAGCCGATCGCAACTTTATCGAGCAGGTGTTCGACACACTTAACAATGCCTGGGCGTCTTTCAAAGACAGCTCGCAAGTTAAAGTTATCGACCGTTACTACTAAGTAGTACTTGATCTATTGTGGGAGCTGGCTTGCCAGCCCCCACTTTTGTTATGTGAACTTCAGAACGTCGGAAACCGCCCCTTCTTCGCTTCATCCTGAAAGATATCAAACAATACCTGCGCCGCCGCCGACAGTTCATGCCCTGGTTTGGTCAGTACCCCAATGAGCCGCTCGATTACCGGGCCGGTCAAGGTGATGCAATGGGCGCCCGCCTCCTCCATCTGCCGCGCGCACAACGCGGGCACAGCGCTGACGCCCAAGCCGCTGGCAACCATCTTGCCCACTGTGGCCAGTTGATGACTTTCCAGCGCAACCGGCAGTTTCATCTGCAAGGCACCCAGGTGCTCTTCGAGCATTACCCGTACGGTCGATGGGCGCTGAAGGGTAATGAAGGGGTGTTCCAACAGGCTTTTCCAGTCGATCTCGTTCAATTGCGCCAACGGCGAATCTCCCGGTACCACGGCAATGAATCGGTCCAGGTACAACGGGGTGAATGCCAATGACGAACCGTCGGACGGTTCGAACGCTACGCCCAATTCCACCTGGCGGTCGCGAACCATCTCCAGCACCTGCTCGTTGATCAGGTCATGCACCGTCACGTTCACCTGCGGGTAACGGGCGCGGAATATCTTCAGGATCGGCGGCAGCAGGTTACCGGCAAATGACGGCATTGCCGCCACCGTCACGCGACCACGTTGCAAGGTGAAGCGTTGACGCAGTTCGTCCTCCGCGTTGTCCCATTCGGCAATCAAACGGCGAGCCAGCGGGAGCAGCGATTCGCCTTCGGGCGTGAGCGCCACATTACGTGTATTGCGACTGAACAGGCGCCCACCCAGCCCTTCCTCGAGGCCTTTGATAGTCAGGCTCAGCGCCGACTGGGACAGGTGCAGGCGCTCACAGGCAGCGGCAAAACTCAGGCTCTGGGCCACGGCCAGGAAGGCACGCATCTGTTTAACGGTCATAGGTTAGCTCCGAGCTGCAAGTTGAAAGCTGCAAGTGAAAGCGGCCACTGGCAATACTTGTAGCTTGCCGCTTGGAGCTGATTATGCTGTTTTTCAAACCAATCAACCTAAAAAAACAACTTAACAAATCAATCAGTCGGCGCAACACTCGGTCCATTGGCTGGCCCACTAATAATAACGAGGTGCATATGGCAGGTTTCGATAAGCGCGTGGCGTCCTATGAAGAGGCGCTGGCAGGCCTGGAAGATGGCATGACCGTACTCTCCGGCGGTTTTGGCCTGTGTGGCATTCCGGAAAACCTCATCGCCGAGATCAAGCGCAAAGGCACCCGTGACCTGACCGTGGTTTCCAACAACTGCGGCGTCGACGGTTTCGGCCTGGGCATCCTGCTGGAAGAAAAGCAGATCAGCAAAGTGATCGCCTCCTACGTCGGTGAAAACGCCCTGTTCGAGAAGCAACTGCTCAGCGGTGAAATAGAAGTAGTGCTGACCCCCCAAGGCACCCTGGCGGAAAAAATGCGTGCAGGCGGTGCTGGCATCCCGGCCTTCTTCACCGCCACCGGCGTCGGCACCCCGGTTGCCGAAGGCAAGGAAACCCGCGAATTCAAGGGCCGTCCCTATCTGATGGAAGAGTCCATCACCGGCGACTTCGCCATCGTCAAAGGCTGGAAAGCCGACCACTTCGGCAATGTCATCTATCGGCACACCGCCCAGAACTTCAACCCACTGGCCGCCACCGCCGGCAAGATCACCGTGGTCGAAGTCGAGGAAATCGTCGAACCGGGCGAGCTGGACCCCGCGCAGATCCACACCCCTGGCATCTACGTCGACCGGATCATCTGCGGCACCTTCGAGAAGCGCATCGAACAGCGCACCGTGCGCAAGTAATCCGCCCCGGCCCGAACAATAAGGACTCATGACATGGCTCTTACCCGCGAACAAATGGCTCAACGCGTCGCCCGCGAAATGCAGGACGGATTCTACGTCAACCTCGGCATCGGCATTCCGACCCTGGTGGCCAACTACATTCCCGAAGGCATGGAAGTGATGCTGCAGTCGGAAAATGGCCTGCTCGGCATGGGCCCGTTCCCGACCGAAGAAACCATCGATGCCGACATGATCAACGCCGGCAAACAAACCGTCACCGCACGCATCGGCGCCTCGATTTTCTCCTCCGCCGAGTCCTTCGCGATGATTCGCGGCGGCCACGTGGACCTCACCGTACTCGGCGCGTTCGAAGTGGACGTACAGGGCAACATCGCCTCGTGGATGATCCCCGGCAAGCTGGTCAAGGGCATGGGCGGCGCGATGGACCTGGTGGCTGGTGCGGAAAATATCATCGTGATCATGACCCATGCGTCCAAGGACGGTGAGTCGAAATTGCTCAGCCAGTGCAGCCTGCCGCTGACCGGCGCCAACTGCATCAAGCGCGTGCTCACGGACCTGGCCTACCTGGAAATCGAAAATGGCGCTTTTGTCCTCAAGGAACGCGCACCTGGCGTCAGCGTTGAAGAGATTGTGAGCAAGACCGCCGGTAAACTGATCGTCCCGGACCATGTTCCAGAAATGCATTTCCAGTGAGGACAGATTCCATGCAAGACGTCGTGATTGTTGCTGCCACCCGCACCGCCGTGGGCAGCTTTCAAGGTTCGCTGGCCAGTATCCCGGCCCCTGAACTGGGCGCTGCGGTAATCCGTCGCCTGCTGGAGCAGACCGGCCTCGACCCGGCCCAAGTGGATGAAGTGATCCTCGGCCAGGTGCTCACCGCTGGCAGCGGCCAGAACCCGGCGCGCCAAGCCTCGATTCTCGCCGGCCTGCCCCATGCCGTTCCCGCCCTGACGTTGAACAAGGTCTGTGGCTCGGGCCTCAAGGCCCTGCACCTGGGCGCACAGGCGATCCGTTGCGGCGACGCCGACGTCATCATCGCCGGCGGCATGGAAAACATGAGCCTTGCGCCGTACGTGCTGCCCGCGGCGCGCACCGGTTTGCGCATGGGCCACGCCAAGATGATCGACAGCATGATCACCGACGGCCTGTGGGATGCGTTCAACGACTACCACATGGGCATCACCGCCGAAAACCTGGTGGACAAGTACGGCATCAGCCGCGAGGCGCAGGACGCCTTTGCCGCCGCCTCCCAGCAAAAAGCTATCGCCGCTATCGAAGCCGGACGGTTTGCCGATGAAATCACGCCGATCCTGATTCCCCAGCGTAAAGGCGACCCGCTGGCCTTTACGATGGACGAACAACCGCGCGCCGGTACCACCGCCGAGTCCCTGGCCAAGCTCAAGCCCGCCTTCAAAAAAGACGGCAGCGTCACCGCCGGCAACGCCTCCAGCCTCAACGACGGTGCCGCTGCGGTGCTGCTGATGAGCGCCGCCAAAGCCAAGGCCCTTGGCCTGCCGGTGCTGGCGCGTATCGCCAGCTATGCCAACGCAGGGGTCGACCCGGCAATCATGGGCATCGGCCCGGTTTCGGCCACCCGCCGCTGCCTGGACAAGGCCGGTTGGCAATTGAGCGACTTGGATCTGATCGAAGCCAACGAAGCCTTCGCCGCGCAATCCCTGGCGGTGGGCAAAGAGCTGGAATGGGACGCTGACAAGGTCAATGTCAACGGCGGCGCCATCGCCATCGGCCACCCTATTGGAGCTTCAGGCTGCCGCGTTCTGGTGACGCTGCTGCATGAAATGATCAAGCGCGACGCCAAGAAAGGCTTGGCGACACTGTGCATCGGCGGCGGCCAGGGCGTGGCGCTGGCCCTCCAACGCAACTGATTCAACGAGCAACACGGAAAGGGCCTGGCTCCACGAAAAGCCGGGCCTTTTCTTTATCGATCCCCTGGAAAAACTCGATCAACATGTAGGCGCTGGCTTGCCGGCGATGGCAACGCTTCAGTCCGACGCGCCGCACCTGATCAACGTTTCATACAGCGCTGATACCGCTCATCCACGCGTTTGGCGAACCAGGCCGTGGTCAAGTTGCGGGTGATCTTCGGGCTTTTGAGCACGATGCCCGGCAGGATGGCTCGCGGCAGCGGCTTGCCGGCGGCTTTGTCGCCCAGGGCGAATACGCGCTTGTAGAGCGTGGTGTCCTCAAAATCCAACTGATCGCCCTGCTCCAGTTGGCTGCGGATGCTGGGATTGCGCATATCCAATTTCGCTCCCAGTGAACGCACCGCCAGTTCGGTGGTACCGGGCAGCAGCGAACCATAGCGAATCAAATCCCCATCCAGCGTCAATTCGCTGCCTGAGACACGGCTGACTGCGGCCTGGAACGCGGCATTGCGGCTGGCGTACCAACCCGCGTTGAAATCGGCGAAGCGGTACAGCGGCTGGTCATAGCTCACCGGGTAGCCGAGTAAATGAGCGATGCCGAAGTACATGCCGCCACGGCGAGTGAATACTTCGCGGCGAATCGTGCCGTCCACCGTGTAGGGATAACCCCGTGCCTGTTTTTGCGCGAAGTCGATGCTGACCTGCATCGGACCGGCGGTGTGCACCGGGTTGAAGCCGCCAAACAGTGTGTTGCCCAAGGGCACCACGCTGATGAAGTCGTCGAAGATCGCGCTCAGGTCCTTCTCCGTACGTGCGGCGTTCAAACGCTCGGCATAGGTTTTGCCGGTGGGCGAGCGCACTTGCAAGGCGCTGCGTACGACAAACGCCGGTACATGAACTTTCCCGGCACGCCGCAGGATTTCATCCTGGGCGATCTTGCCCATGCCTGGCACCGGTGGGTCGACCTGAAAGGTGGACTCCTGCTCGGTCACCGCCAGCACGGCGCAGATATTTTCGGTGCTGGGGTAGATCTTCTGGGCGTCGAACGCGGTGTAGATGTCCTGGGCCCAACCGTCGCGGTCCGCGACCTTGGCGGGGAGCAGGCGCACGATCTGCGCCTTCACCTCGGCCTCGCTGCGCTCGGGTTGTTGCGGCCCTCGCGAGGTGGCGCAACCGGCCAGCAGCAGCAAGGTGGCGAGGCAGAGGATCAGGCGGCTTGAAGACATGAGGCTTCCTTGGTGAACGGCGGGCCGGGCAATGGGGATATCGACAGGCAAGTCTGACCGGGGTTCGCTGCTATGCCGAACGTGGTGCGGCGCTGGTTGAAAATTCCCACGTTAACGCCAGATAAGCTCTACTCCCCTGCCCTGAAAACCTCTGCAAAGTCCCTCGCCTGATTAAACAGTGCGAGGGAGTGCAGATGGTTTTTCCAGTGAGAGCCCTGATCGATGGGGCTCGCCCATGATCGAAGCAACCGGCCGAGCCATCGGCTTTCTGGTGCTGGCCGCGATGGATTCTAAGACGCGGGACGTCGAATCCGTGCTCAGCGATTTCCGCGGTTGCCTCAACCACTACGACAGCTGGGCGCAGCACTTCTTCAGCTCTTCGGCACTGGATGTGGAGCAGGTGTTCAAGGTCGGGAACGAGGTGGCGCTGGTCGCCCCGATCAACCGTTCGATCTTCCCCAGCAGCACCGTCGCTACATGCCAGGCCAACGGCACATTGACACTGGTGCATATGTTCCAGAGCTCGCGCTTCGTGCCGATCGGCAACACGCCGGTGATGTTGCAGCGCATCGATCCAGACGGTGGCCCGCTGGGCGAGCCGATCCATAAAACCATCGGCCCAAGCGGCATCCTCGAAGTCACCGAGTGCGACCGCAACCAGCGGTACCGGATCAGTTTTTACCCCGACGTTTCCTCGGCGCATTTCAAGGCGCTGTATGCCTCTTATCAGTCGGTCATCACGCCACTGGAAGACTGGCTGCGCAGCGAATGGGACACCACCTTCGAACCGCTATGGAAGAACTATTGCGAAGCGAATTTTCTCCAGCGTTACCTCTCGCTGCACCGCGCTTATGCCCAAGGCTTTGGCGAAGTTCTTTACTCGGTTTGGGACAACATCACGCAGTTACTCCAGTGGTTGTCCGACCCGCTGGCCAACGCTGAAAAGCTGCTGCATTACCTTTCCCAGGACGAGCTTGAAAAGTTACTCGCGTTAAGTGCCGAGACCCTCGCCAAGGGTTTGCTGGTGCTCAGCGATGAGCCTTTGCTGTTCGTTCACCTGGCGGCCCTGGTCAGCTGGATGCGCATGCTGCCACCGCCGTATATGAACGAAATGCTCGGGTCGATTGGCGCCGAGATCGTCATCACCCTGCTATTGGGAATGGCAACGGCCTGCATGGGGGTTGTGGTGCGCATCAGCACCAAAGTGCTGGCCGGCATCAAGTCACGCCGGGTGCGCAGGTGGGTGGAGCAGATAGCCGCGCAGTTCGGCACAGCTCGCTTGGAGGGGCACACCGAAGCGCTTAAGCCGGTGCTGCTGGGCAGTGCCCCAATACCGATCAAGGCGGTGCCGGTGGCGCCTTTGAAGGCTGGCGACACGCTGGTTTCGAATCCGGTGCCGGCGGTGCGCAGCAAGACCCAGCGTACGGCGTTGGTGCGGCAGGAGGCGGTGGATGATGTGCCTGCTGTTGCGTCGAATCCGAAGGGCGATGCGGCGGCTCCGGCGGATAAAACCGTTACGAACGGTTGCCCGGTGTCGATGGTCACCGGCGAGGAACTGCTGACGCTCACCGATGGCGCGCTGGATGGGATCTTGCCGTTCGAGTGGACGCGCTTGTATCGCACCAGTGCGGTGGAAGTGGATTGTGGGCTGGGGTTTGGCTGGAGTCATGCGCTGGCCCAGCGGCTGGTGGTGTCGGGCGATTCGGTGGTGTGGACGGACCATGAGAATCGCGCGACCACCCTGCCCTTGCCGACGGTGGCTCGGCCGGCGATTACCAACAGCCTGGCGGAAGCGGCGATTTATCTGGGGTCGTTGCCTGGTGAATTGGTGCTGGCCCGGTCATCCCGGTTTTATCACTTTCGCGACGGTGTGCTGACGGCGATCAGCGATGCGTATGACAACCGGTTGTCGGTTGTCCGGGATCGATTGGGCCGCATTGAGCGGTTGGATAACGGCGTGGGCCGTTCGCTTTTGTTGCGTTATGAGTTCGACCGCATCGTGGCGGTGGACTACCAGGTTCATCGCGCCACGGGGCATGAACCCTTCGTCTGGGTGACCGAGCAGAACGTCGTTTCCTACGCCTATGACGACAGTGGACGACTGGTTTCAGCAACCAATGCCGTAGGTGAATGTGAGCGTTATCGGTACGACGAGCAGCACGTCATTCTTGAACGGCAACTGGCCGGTGGGGCGAGTTTCTTTTGGGAGTGGGAACGTTCCGGCAAGGCGGCGCGCTGTGTCCGGCATTGGGCCAGTTTCTCGCAGATGGACACGCGGTATGCCTGGGGCGATGACGGTCGCGTCACCGTGCACAACGCCGACGGCAGCCAGGAAGTTTACGTACATGACCAGCGGGCGCGGCTGGTACAGCGCATCGACCCCGACGGCGCCCAGCACTTCAAATCCTACGACGATAAAGGCCGCCTGACCGTCGAGCAGGACCCGCTGGGCGCGGTGACGGCCTATCAATACGACGACGCCGGACGCTTGGTGGCGCTGTTTCCCGGGGATGACGAACCAACGTCTTACGAGCATGACAACGGTTTCGTACGGGTTGTGCGGCGTGGCGAGGCGGTCTGGAAATACGAGCGTAATGACCAGGGCGATGTCATTCGCGAGATCGACCCCGATGGCAACGCGACCGACTACAGCTACGACAAACAGGGGCAACTGACCGGGGTTTGGTATCCCGACAACAGCTGCCATCGCTTGGTGTGGAATGAACGCGGGCAACTCGTTGAAGAACAGCTACCGAATGGTGGGATCAAGCGCTATCGCTATGACGACCAGGGCCGTCAGGTTGCGCGTGAGGATGAACAGGGCGCGCTGACCCAGTATCAATGGGACGCCGTGGGTCGGTTAACTCGCTTGGTAGTGCCGGACGGTGCCACACGAGAATTCAGCTACAACCCCTACGGAAAAATCATCGCCGAGCGCGACGAACTCGGCCACGTCACCCGCTACGAATACGCCGACGGCCTGCACCTGATCAGCCGCCGCATCAATGCCGACGGTACCCAGGTCAACTACCGCTACGACAACGCCCGCTTACTGCTGACCGCCATCGAAAACGAAGTCGGCGAAACCTACCGGCTCGACTACCACCCCAACGGCCTGATCCAACAGGAAACCGGTTTTGACGGCCAACGCACCGCGTACATCTACGACCTCAACGGCAACCTGCTGGAGAAAACCGAATACGGCGACGATGGCAGTCAGCTCGTCACTCAATACCAGCGCGACCACGCCGGCCGCCTCGTAAGAAAAACCCTGCCCGACGGAAGCGTTGTCGATTATGCCTACGACCGCCAAGGCAACCTCCTCAGCGTCGACGACGGCCACTGGTTCCTGGCCTACGAATACGACCGCCAAAACCGCCTCACTGCCGAACACCAAGGCTGGGGCACGCTGCGCTATGGCTACGACGCCTGCGGCCAGTTAAAAAACCTGCGCCTGCCCGACAACAACCGCCTCACCTTCAACCACGACAAAGGCGGCCATCTTGCCACCGTCGAACTGAACGGTGCGTTGCTAACTTCCCACCTGTTCAAAGCCGGTCGCGAACACCAACGCCAACAAGGCCAACTGCTCAGCCACTACCACTACGACGACCAAAACCGCCTACATACCCACGCCGTCACCCAGCAGGAAAACCACCTCTACCAACGTCACTACGACTACGACAAAACCGGCAACCTCACCCGCCTGCACGACACCCGCAAAGGCGAACACCTTTACCGCTACGACCCACTCCACCGCCTGACCCGCGCCGATCACTCGCAAGACGTCCAGGAACGCTTCGGCCACAACCCTGCCGGCAACTTGCTGATGCAAGACAGGCCTGGCCCGGACATCGTCGCGGGCAACCGCCTAGTGATCCAAGGCGATCACCATTATGACTATGACGCCTTCGGCAACCTGACCCGCGAACGGCGCGGCAAAAGCCATCAGCTCGTCACCGAATACCGCTACGACTGCCAGCACCGGCTAATCGGCATCACCAAGCCCAACGGGAAAACGGCCAGTTATCGCTATGACCCGTTTGGTCGGCGCATTAGCAAAACCGTCGACGGCATCACCACGGAGTTCTTCTGGCAAGGCGACAAGCTGATCGCCGAACACCATGCCGATCGTCATCGCAGCTACATCTATGAGCCGGACAGCTTCCGCCCACTGGCATTGCTGGCAGGCTTCGGCCCAGCAGAGACCAAGCCCTACCACTACCAACTCGACCACCTCGGCACACCGCAGGAACTCACCACGCCTGAAGGCGAAATCGTCTGGTCCGCCCATTACCGCGCCTACGGTGAAATCAGCCGCCTCGACGTAGGCAAAGTCGACAACCCGCTGCGCTTTCAAGGCCAATACTTCGATCAGGAAAGCGGCCTCCACTACAACCGCCATCGCTACTACAATCCGGATATTGGTCGTTACCTGACGCCTGATCCGGTGAAGCTGGCGGGTGGGATCAACGCGTACCGGTACGCGCCCAATCCTACTGGATGGGTGGATCCGTTAGGACTAAGCTGCAAAGTTGGAGCTTGTCCGGGCTCACAAGTCGATTCCGCTCAAACAAACAAACTATCCGATAGCCTATTAGCTGAGCATGAAAAATCCGGCGGACATTTAATCAGGAAGCATATCGGGCAGACCGATGCTCAATTAGTTGAAAGGCTTGAACGGGAACCTAATATACCAGCAGCATCTACGTTCAAAACCCTTGCAGAAGCAGAAGCTCTCGTATCTAAAAGCTTAACCACACGCCATCAAGAAATTTCAAAGTTCCTAAAAGGAAAAAAAGACAAACATATAATTAGAGAACACTCGAATGACCCCGTAGGATTGAGCGTTATAAGAGGCACCACAAAGTCCGTACCCGTACATAAATTTATTTTGGTCCTAATAAGAAAACCCAAAACAACGAATGATTACCTATTACTTACAGGGTATCCAATAGAAAAATGAACACAACACTAACTGAACTACAGCAATTTTTTGGCGCCTACTTCAATCAAGACTGGGTAGACGATCACGCCTGCGCCGACGATGTCATCGACACTTTTCTAATGGACTCATCCACAGACATAATTTGCACTGTAAGAAAGGAAATCATAGAGCTAATTGACGCCTACACAAACGAATCAGAACTCCTAGAAAACTTACTGCACGAACAATACTGCTACTATTACTACCCTAATGAATGGGCATCAGGGCCGTTATGGCTTCACCATATAATAGAAAAATTCGACAGTTACTTACTTAGGAAATAAAACTAATCAGTGTGGCTAGTTATGTGGCGCAGCCCCACGCGAGCAAGCTGGCTATAGTTAACCAACGCCCTTAAATTCCTGCAAACATTTAGTTCCGGGGGAGCTTTAGTCGCGCGTGAGTCTATAGAAGGGATCTAACAACAAGATAGCCATCACTCAAAAAATTCGAAGGGTCGATAGGCACCAGCTTTAAAAAAACACTACAACACCCGCCCCCAAAGATGTGATAGACGTTTCAATACAGTAGGACTCGATAGACTAGGAAAGCCGAGATGATGAGCACTCAAACTCTAGAAAATTTAATCACCGAATACTTAGCGCAAGTAAAAAAGGTCACCGATTTATTTGAGCACGTATTTGGAACCAAAAATCTCCTTAGACTATGGCGATCCAAAAAAATCCCGCAACGCGGGACGGTCGTTGATGAAGTCACCTACGAACTGCACGGAGTTGGCTGCAGAGTCTATTTATCTGAAATATGTGTCGACTTTGATTATGGTCCGGACGAGAGGGTCGACGGCTTCGACCCTTGGAGGCTGTACCTGTACGCATGCGAAACACCGCACAAGTACAAAAGATATACAAACATAGAAACCATGAAACGTGAGTTCAACGCTTACCTGAAAAAGGGGAAAGCCAAGAAAATTGACGGTTCCACATCTAATCTATATTTCATACAACCTTGACAAACCAAGCCATTCGCTGCGGGAGGAAATAAACCTCTCAACGTTTAACCCACCTGCAAACTTTAGTTCTGTACCTGTTTTTTTGACATTTACTTCTATTATGAAATCATCGACAAAAGAGAACTCAGCACAAATAGATCTGTCCATTTTCCCTCCAAGAGGTTTGCAAAAAATGAGCTATCTTGACGACGAAATAGCCAAAGACTTCAACCTGCTGAATATCAAACTCGTCATCCTGCCAGAACTCAAGCACGATTTAATTGTAGAAAATATAAATGGGACCGCCCTTTCCAAGAAAATAAAATAACTTGGAGCCTATTCAAATAAACACTCATATTGGTCCATCCTCATCACAGGCCGCACTAAACTCACTAGAAGAAAAAATAAAAGCAACTACTAAGCAAAATGTAATTTTCATTGGCGACGCAACCGACAGCGCATATTCAATTTTTATTTGTCGAGATTTTTGCCTGCGCACGACAGCCAACTCATATTTGTCTCACGCAGACACCTAAAAAATAGATTTGTCACACTTTTCTTCTTATAGGAGCCACTCCGTTGAACGATAACGGCACGCATAAAGGCTACTCATTAATCAACCCAAATAGAAGCTGACAAATGAAGAAACTAGAGATATTCGTAATCAAAAACTCAACTCGAGAAACAGCCACAATAGAATGCGACGGAAGAACAGCAACACTTTCAATAACCTTTGCCAGCGGACTGAAAAAAACGTATAGCGAAGCAGATATCTATCTATGCTTTGGCTCATTGAGAAAAGAATTTAGTGATATTAAATTTCTATGTAAAGGTTCAAAAATAAATGTCTACCCTTCAGCCATGGCATCACAAATGTCTAGTGGAATCGTTGCTTATGAAACCCAAATAGGTGATTCCGATGCAAAACTCGTTCGTATATTCGACTATGAAGAAAACGAACTTACAAATGACATCAACGAACAGATTTCTTACCGCAAAAAATGGGCCGAATCACTGCAAATTTAGCTCGACGACCATGTGACAAGCAAGCCCGAGCCACAGAGCATAATAGAAAAATTCGCCAGTTACTTACTCAGGGAATAAAACTAATCAGTATGGCCCGCTCAGTCAATTAGATCCGTGTAGCCAGTTAAGTTGCTGCCGCCCAGCCCCACTCGAGCAAGTTCGCCCACCGCAGAATTACGGCGTTCTTAAATTTCTGCCAACACCTGATCTAGCTCCAAGGGGAGGTTAGCCGCATTGAATATTTCATACCAAACCCTAACAGAAAATAAAATGGAAACAAAAAATATAAAAGTAATAATCAACAATGAACACAAACAAGTCACCGTCAAATATGACCCAACAAAACTCACCATGACATTTTCAGAAGCCGAAAACTTTAAGAAAATTTATAGAGGAAGAGACCTGTACGTCTGCTTCGCAAATATTAGAGCGGATTTTCCGCACATCACCTTTCTATGTAAAGGGGCCAAAATAAATGTAAAACCATCAAGAATGGCCTCTCAGATGAGCGCTGGGCTTGTGGCATACGAAATGACTTTAGGCCAACAAGCAACCAACGACAACATTGTCCATTTATTCGACTATGAAGAGGAAAACCTAACAAACAACCCACAGGATCAAATTGATTTCTTCAAGAAATGGTTAGAGTCATTAGGTGCGGAAGATTACGAAAAATTTAATTGAGCGCTGTTCAAAATCAGTATACAAGGTCGCCCTCCTACCCCTGTGGCAAGCAAATCCGACCCGCTCACCACAGGGATAAATGGCGCCCTTAAATCCCCGCCAACGCCAAATCCATCGCAAAGTACGTAAAAATCAAATCCGCCCCCGCCCGTTTGATCGAGCCCAAGGTCTCGCGCACCACGCGGTCTTCGTCAATCGCCCCCGCCTGGGCGCCGAATTTGATCATCGCGTACTCACCACTCACCTGATACGCCGCCACCGGCAGGCGTGAGGCTTCGCGGATGTCGCGGATGATGTCGAGGTAAGCGCCGGCCGGTTTGACCATCAGCGCGTCGGCGCCTTCCTGCTCGTCGAGCAGCGATTCGCGGACGGCTTCGCGGCGGTTCATCGGGTTCATCTGGTAGCTTTTGCGGTCGCCCTTGAGGGCGCTGCCGCCGGCTTCGCGGAACGGGCCGTAGAGGGCCGAGGCGAATTTGGTGGAGTAGGCCATGATGGGGATGTGGGTAAAACCGGCGTCGTCCAGAGCGCGGCGGATGGCCTGGACCTGGCCGTCCATCGCTGCCGAGGGTGCGATCACGTCGGCGCCGGCGCGGGCGGCGGCCACGGCTTGTTTGCCCAGGTTGACCAGGGTCGCGTCATTGTCGACGTGAGCGCCATGCATCACGCCGCAGTGGCCGTGGTCGGTGTATTCGCAGAAGCAGGTGTCGGACATCACGATCATTTCCGGCACGGCGTCCTTGATGATCGATGACATGCGCGAAACCAGCCCGCGTTCTTTCCACGTGTCGCTGCCGCTGGCGTCCAGATGGTGGGATACGCCAAAGGTCATCACCGACTTGATGCCGGCACGGGCATAACGCTCGATCTCGCCGGCCAGTTTTTTCTCAGGGATACGCAACACGCCCGGCATGCTGGTGATCGGTACGAAGTCGTCGATTTCTTCTTCGACAAAAATCGGCAGCACCAGGTCGTTGAGCGTGAATTCGCTTTCCTGGAACAAGCCACGCAGCTCCGGGGAGCGGCGCAGGCGACGGGGGCGGGCTTGGGGGAACTGGCTGGTCATGGCTTTCCTGAAAAAATGGCTGGAATCTTTGGGACCAAAGCTTATGCCCCAAGCACCCGCAGCACAAATGCCGAGGGCCCAACAGTGTATTGCGCGGCACGTAACAATTGCATTGATCTAGAGCTGTAGACGGCCTTCGATGCATACCGCAACGGCGCCGCCGACCCAAACTTCATCATCCTGGCGCTCGATACGAATACGCCCGGCGCGTCCCATGGCCGTGCCCTGGCTGACCACATAGCGCTCCGGCGCCAGGCCCTCGCTGAGCAACCATTGGGCCAGGCCGGCGTTCAAGCTGCCGGTGGCCGGGTCTTCCTGGGCACCGTCGCCGGCGATAAAGGCGCGCACCTCAAACTGTGCGTCCTCCCCATCGCAAGGAGCAATGATACCAACGGCCAACCCGAGCAGTTGCGCGTAGTCAGGCCTCACCTCCAGCACGGCCCGGCGATCAGCCAGCATCACCGCCAGCCAACCAGCGCCGTTATCCACCCACTGGCTGCGCACAATCGCGTCAGGGACCAGGCCCAACCCCAGGCGCACACGCTCCAGCAGCGGCGCGTCGACAACGCCCGAACGCAACAGCGGTGGCGCGATAAACGCCAGTTCCTCGCCTTCACGTCGGATGCGGACCAAACCGATTTCGCACTCCTGAATGACCTCTTGCCCACGCGGAACACCACCTGCGTGCAACCACGCCTGGCAACTGCCCAACGTTGGATGCCCGGCAAACGGCAGTTCCTGCAAGGTGGTGAAAATTCTCACTCGGTAATCGGCGCGTGGGTCACGGGGCTTCAGCAAGAACGTGGTTTCGCTGAGGTTGGTCCACTTGGCGAAGTCGGCCATCTGCTGGTCCGTCAGGCTGTCGGCGCCGAGCACCACGGCCAGCGGGTTGCCTTTGAGGGGTACGCTGCTGAATACATCCAGTTGCTTGAAATCGAAAGTCGGCATGCTTCAGCTCGGAATGTTCAGGCCACGGATCACCGCTGGGCGTGCGATAAAGCCATCCAACGCGCGCAGTACATTGGGGAAATCGGCGATACCCACCAAGTCGCCCGATTCATAGAAGCCGATCAGGTTGCGAATCCAGGGGAAGGTGGCGATGTCAGCGATGCTGTAGTCATCCCCCATGATCCACGTGCGGCCCAGCAGGCGTTTCTCCAGTACCTGGAGCAAGCGGCGGGACTCGGCGACGTAGCGGTCACGCGGGCGCTTGTCTTCATAAGCCTTGCCGGCGAATTTATTGAAGAAGCCCACCTGACCGAACATCGGGCCGATCCCGGCCATCTGGAACATCAACCACTGAAGGGTTTCATAGCGGGTGGCCGGATCTTCGGAAAGCAACCGGCTGGTTTTTTCCGCCAGGTAAATCAGAATCGCGCCGGACTCGAACAACGCCAGCGGCTGCCCGCTTGGGCCATTGGGATCGATGATCGCAGGGATCTTGTTGTTGGGGTTCAGGGACATGAACTCGGGAGACAACTGGTCCTGGGTGTCGAAACTGACCTTGTGTGCCTCGTAGGGCAGGCCCAGCTCTTCAAGCATGATTGATACTTTTACACCGTTGGGCGTAGGCAACGAGTACAGTTGCAAGCGCTCCGGGTGCTGGGCGGGCCATTTACTGTTGATCGGGAAAGCGGCAAGTGCGTTCATCAAGAGACATCCCTGGGCGGAAAGCCCCCATGATAGTCATCTGTTCGCCACCCTGCATGGGTCATCATTAAGCAACATTGCCTGGCTAGAATCCCACACGGGCGAACCAAAATGCCCAAGCGCACTCTTAAATGCGCTCGCAGGGTGAATGGAGGCACCTGGCTATACCGACAAGGAACACCCCCAGGACGCACACTGCGCCATTGGGCCGGGCCTGTCCGCCTTAACCCGACGCACGAAGACTCGAACCCATAATGAAGATCAAGCCTCTGCGCCTTGTGCAACAATTCAAACGCCATTCATACATGATGTTACCGCTGCTGCTGGTCACCGCCGGCATTGTCACGGCATTGGATGCCCGCGAAAGCCGCGCACAACCGGTGGACGGCGTGCAAACTCTGGTCTTCCTGCGCCACGGCGAAAAACCTGCCGGCGGCCTGGGCCAGCTCAATTGCCAGGGCCTGAACCGCGCCATGAACCTGGCCAGTGTATTACCGGAAAAGTTCGGCAAGGCCGATTTCGTATTCGCCGCCAACCCCACGCGCAATGTCGAGGAAGGCGAGCTGGATAACTCCTACAGCTATATCCGCCCACTGATGACCATCAGTCCCAGCGCAATCAAGCTGGGTTTGCCGGTGAACATCAAGTTTTCCGCGAACGACACCAGTGCCCTGGCCGATGAGCTGGTCGAAGACAAGTACCACAACGCGACGATCTACACGGCCTGGTCCCACGGTTACCTGCCCGAGTTGATCAACAAGGTCGCCAGTGAAGCGGCCGGCGAGAAGCACACCATCACCGAGGACTGGTCTGGCAATGACTACGACTCGCTGTATGTGCTGACACTGACCTGGCACAACGGCAAGGCCTCGCTGCTCAGTCGCAACTACAAGCAGGGGCTCAATAATGGTGAGGAAACCTGCCCGGATCCGACCCAGGTCAGCGCAGATACCTGAAGGTTGGGCGTCAGGCGCGTATGATGGCCGCTATTGACTCATCTGCGGATCATCTCCATGTCCAACCTCGCTTCTGCCCAGCCCAACCGGGGCTGGTCGTTCTGGTGCAAACCTGCGCTGTTTCTACTGGTGGCCTGCATCGGCCTCTACTATGTGAAATGGTCGCCCTACTACCTCAAGGCTTTTGTAGCGGCCGATAACCACAGCATCGGCGCGTCGATTCTCAATGACCAGCAAAGCTCGCCCCTCGCGGCGGCGCTGGCCTATGCCCAGGTGTATTTCCTGGCGATCTGGAAGGCCGCCGTACTGGCGGTAATCCTCGGTTCGCTGTTGCAGGTGTTGATCCCTCGCGACTGGCTGTTGCGCCTGTTTGGCCGCGCCGGCCTGGGCTCGACCCTGCGTGGCGGGCTGTTCGCCTTGCCGGGCATGATGTGCAGCTGCTGCGCGGCGCCTGTCGCGGCGGGTATGCGGCGCCAAAAGGTATCGGTCGGCGCTGCGCTGGCATTCTGGATCGCCAACCCGGTCTTGAACCCGGCCACCTTGGTGTTCATGGGGTTTGTGCTGGGCTGGGGCTTTACCGCGCTGCGGCTGGTGGCGGGGATTGTGCTGGTGGTGGGTGTGTCGTTGGTGGCGCAGCGCATTGCACGTCCGGAGCAAGTGCCGGAAGCGGCGCTGCAGGCTGTGGCCGAAGTCAGCACTGTTGAGTCCGAATCCTTCCTGGCGCGCTGGTTACGGACCTTGTGGCAGCTGTTCTGGAGCACCATCCCGGTGTATATCCTCGCGGTGCTGATCCTTGGCGCGGCGCGGGTCTGGCTGTTCCCCCATGTGGACGGAGCGATGGCCGACAGCCTGGTGTGGCTGGTACCGCTGGCGATTGTCGGCACGTTATTCGTGATTCCTACGGCGGCGGAGATTCCCATCGTACAAACCATGATGACCCTGGGCATGGGCACCGGCCCGGCCGTCGCCTTGCTGATGACCCTGCCGAGCGTGAGCCTGCCGTCGTTGCTGATGCTGCGTAAGGATTTCGATGCGCGGGTGCTGGTGACGGTGGCCGGGCTGACCATGCTGATGGGGGTGGTGTGCGGGTTGATCGGGGCGGTGATTCTTTAGGTTTTGGGTGAAGGCTTTATCGCACCCCGCGACCTAAGTGTGGGAGGGGGCTTGCTCCCGATGGCGGTCTGTCAGTTAAAAAATGGGTGACTGCTGCACCGCAATCGGGGGCAAGCCCCCTCCCACATTGGGCCTGCGGCGTTTGGACTGGATCATCCGGCGCTCGAGAGCCAAAACTCCTGTTTCCCGGCATTAACTGAAGAAACCGGCTCAACCTGTTGTGAGCTCAATGGCATCCGAAAACTCACCCCACCCGAGCAGCCCGCGCGCGCAAATACTCCACCACCGCGCCCTGCTCCCCGGAAAATTCGATTCGTGCGCCTTTGCTCTCACGCTGAAACGCATACATCGGGTCGTAATACTCACGCAACAGCCCTTCAATCCACACCCGGTGCACATCCACGGCGCCAGTGCGCGCCTGCTCCGCCAGGGCGTCCTGCAAAATCGCCTGCAGCCGCTGGAAGCGTTCGCCACCCAGGCGCTTATGGATATTGGCCAGGCTCTGGGTAAGCCGTTCGGCAAACATCGCTTGGCCATTCTCACCCCATACCCCGATGAACTCGGCGCACAGGTCGACCACGTAATCGCGCAGGATGCGTTCCACGCGGCCTTCAACGCTGTCTTCCAGCCACACCATTGGAAACGCCTGCATACCTTTGTGCAACGGCAGCGGTAGCGCGCAACTGCCGATCATGCGGCTCTCATCCTCGACCACGAACTGCTCGATGCCTGCCGCGCGCTTTTTCAGCAGGTCTACCGCAAGGCGGTTTTCGAAGTCGATAGTGGACGGTTGCGCCGTGGCACGCTTGCCGAAGCTGGAGCCGCGATGGTTGGCGTGGCCTTCCAGGTCCAGGGCGTTGCGTAGTTGGCCGAGCACTTCGGTCTTGCCGGTGCCGGTCATGCCGCCGAGTAAGACGAAATCACATTGGACGGTGGCCTGCTCGAGCGTGTCCAGCAGGAAGGTGCGCATGGCCTTGTAGCCGCCGCCGACGCGGGGGTATTCGATACCCGCTTCGGTTTTCAACCATTGCTGCACGATCTGCGAACGCAGCCCGCCGCGAAAGCAATACAGGTAGCCGTCTGGATTGGCCTGGGCGAACTGCGCCCACTGCGCGATGCGTTCGGCCTTGATCGGCCCCGACACCAACTCATGGCCCAGCACGATTGCAGCTTGTTGGCCTTGCTGCTTGTAGCAGGTGCCTACACGTTGGCGCTCCTGGTCGGTCATCAACGGCAGGTTGACCACCCCGGGAAACGCGCCTTTGGTGAATTCGATCGGCGCGCGGGTATCCATCATCGGCCGGTCGTTGAGGAAGATGTCGCGGTAATCGGTGATGTCAGTCGCCATCAAACCACCTCTACCGCGTTGCTCTGTCGCTCAAGCAGTTCGCCGATCGGCTCAAGGGTAAGGCCCAGTTCAGCGGCCACCGCGTGGAACTCGGCGTCGCCTTCGGGCGTGACGGCGATCAGCAGGCCGCCGCTGGTTTGCGGATCGCACAGCACGCGCTTGTGCAGCTCCTGCACACGCCCGAGCTTGCTGGCGTAGCTGTCGAAGTTGCGCAAGGTCCCGCCCGGCACGCAACCCTGCTCCAGGTAGTACTCGACGCCCGGCAGACGGGGCACTTTTGCATACTCGATGCGGGCCGTGAGGCCGCTGCCGTCGGCCATCTCTACCAGGTGACCAAGCAGGCCGAAACCGGTGACATCGGTCATCGCCGTCACCCCGGCCAATTTGCCGAAACGGCTACCGGGTTTGTTGAGGGTGCACATCCAGTCGCGGGCCAGGCCGATATCCTCCTCGCGCAACTTGCCTTTCTTTTCGGCGGTCGTGAGGATGCCGATGCCCAAGGGTTTGGTCAGGTACAGCTTGCACCCGGCGGTGGCGGTGTCGTTGCGCTTCATATGGCGCTTGTGCACGATGCCGGTCACGGCCAGGCCGAAGATCGGCTCCGGGGCGTCGATGGAGTGCCCACCGGCCAGCGGGATACCGGCAGCGTCGCAGACCGCGCGGCCGCCACGAATGACTTCGCGGGCAATCTCCGGCGCCAGCACATTCACCGGCCAACCGAGAATGGCAATGGCCATCAACGGGTCGCCGCCCATGGCGTAGATGTCGCTGATGGCATTGGTGGCGGCGATGCGGCCGAAGTCAAAGGGGTCGTCGACGATCGGCATGAAAAAATCGGTGGTGGAGACCACGCCGCGCTCGTCGTCGATGGCGTACACCGCCGCATCGTCACGGGAGGCGTTGCCTACCCACAGGTTGGGGTCGAGGTTCTGCGCGCCGCTGCCGGCAAGGATCACTTCCAGCACCTGGGGCGAGATCTTGCAGCCGCAACCCGCACCGTGGCTGTACTGGGTAAGGCGAATCGGCTCGTTCATGGTGGACCTCAAGCTATCAAGTGCGCCGATTCTAGCAGACAGCAAAAGGCCGGCTGGGCTCATATGAGCGCAGCCGGCCTTTTGGTACAGCGCTTACTGGCGGGCAGCGAGCAAACGCTTGTGGCGGTTACGCCGTGCGATATTCAGGCACTCGATAGCCGCCGAGAACGCCATGGCCGCATACACGTAGCCTTTGGGCACATGGGCGCCGAAGCCTTCGGCGATCAGCGTCATGCCGATCATGATCAAAAAGCCCAGGGCCAACATCACCACGGTCGGGTTGTCGTTGATGAACTTGGCCAAGGGTTCTGCCGCCACCAGCATCACGATCACCGAGGTCACCACGGCAATGATCATGATCGGCAAGTGTTCGGTCATGCCCACTGCCGTGATGATGCTGTCAATGGAGAACACCAGGTCGAGCAGCAGGATCTGTCCGATCGCTGCGGCAAAACCGATGGCGACGGTATTGCCGACCGTGGTCGTTTCCTCAGGCTCTGGGTCCATGCTGTGATGGATCTCGGTGGTCGCCTTCCACACCAGGAACAAGCCACCGGCAATCAGGATCATGTCTTTCCACGAGAACGCCTGGCCGAACACTTCGAAGACCGGCGCCGTCAATTGCACGATAAACGCGATGGTGCTCAACAGGCCCAGGCGCAACACCAACGCCATGCTGATACCAATGCGCCGCGCCTTAGCCCGGTGCTGCTCCGGTAATTTGTTGGTGAGGATCGAGATGAAGATCAGGTTATCGATGCCCAGCACGATTTCCATGACGATCAAGGTCGCCAGTGCGATCCAGGCGGTGGGGCTGGCGGCCAGTTGTAAAAGATAATCCATAGGTCAGTCCTGACGTTGTGCTGGGAAATTAGGTTTCTTGGGTATCGGATTCTGCATCTTTTTCTGGCTGATCATCCTTCTTCTGCGGATTGATCAGGCCCTGGGTCGCTTCACTCAATGCCTGCTCGGCGGCTTTCTGAGTGTCATCGATTGCTTGCTTGGCCGTCTCGGTGGCTTTGCCCAGTACCTGCTGCGCGCTTTTCTCGACTTGATCACACCCGCCGATCATCACCAATGAAAGCGCAAGCAGTGCAGCCGCGCCCAGGGAATTGAGTTTCATGATGTATTCCTCGTTAGAACGCTTGGGTCCAAATAGTAGCCCCGCGATAGCGACGCATTCTATGCAGGCAAACAGTTCAGGAAAATTCGTATTTTTCTCGCGTATACTTCGATTTTTACGAAGTGTAGAAAGCCATGCTCAATTATCGACAGTTGCATTACTTCTGGGTGGTGGCAAAGACCGGCAGCATCGTGCGTGCCTGCGAGCAACTGAACCTCACCCCCCAGACCATCAGCGGGCAGATCAGCCTGTTGGAACATACCTTTGGCATCGCGCTGTTTCAGCGTGTCGGCCGCCAGCTGGAGCTGACCGAAGCCGGACGCCAGGCGCTGCCCTATGCCGAGCAGATGTTCCAGACCGGCAATGAATTGGAGGCGATGCTGCGCGCACAACCCAACGAGCAGCAGATTGTATTTCGCGTCGGCGTGGCGGATGTGGTGCCCAAGTCCATCGTGTACCGGCTGATTGCCCCCACCATGGAGCTGAGCGAACCGATCCGCATCACCTGCCGTGAAGACAAACTCGAACGGTTATTGGCCGACCTGGCCATCCAGCGCCTGGACCTGGTGATCTCCGACAGCCCGATGCCCACGCACCTGGACATCAAGGGCTACAGCCAGAAGCTGGGGGAATGTGGCATCAGTTTTTTCGCCACCCAGGCATTGGCTGACCAACATAGCGGCGATTTCCCAGGGTGTTTGCACGGCGCACCGTTGCTGATCCCCGGCGCAGAGACCGTGGTGCGCAGCCGTCTGCAACGCTGGTTTGCCGATCAGCAGATTCAACCCAGGATCATCGGCGAGTTCGACGACAGCGCATTGATGCAGGCCTTCGGGCAATCGGGCAGCGGCATCTTTATCGCCCCCAGCGTGATCGCCGATGAGGTGGTGCGCCAATACGGCGTGGCGCTGATCGGCCAGACCGACGCGGTGACCGAGTCGTTTTATGCCATCTCGGTGGAGCGCAAGGTCAAGCACCCTGGCATCGTGGCGATTACCGAGGGCGCCCGACGCGAACTGTTTACCACCCTGCCCTGATGACACGCCCGCGCCGATGAATCCAAATCCGACAGTGCGAGTGACGGAATGACGCAGCGAACGGGACCCGTCCTACAGCATGTTAGACTTCGCGCCTGCTGCCTACAGTACTTTCTCCTTGCAATGCTGTGCCCTACTAAAAAAACCAGAGACAACTGTTTATGACTGCTGCCCCTTCCCTGCTGCAACGTTTAATGCGCGTCAGCCTGGTCACCCAAATTATCATCGGCCTGATCGCCGGGATTCTGCTGGCCCTGTGCTTGCCTGAGGCCGCCAAGGCCACCGGGTTTATCGGCAAAGTGTTCGTCACGGCGCTGAAGGCCGTCGCGCCGATCCTGGTGTTCGTGCTGGTGATGGCGTCTATCGCCAATCATAAACACGGCCAGGAAACCCATATCCGGCCGATCCTGTTCCTGTATCTGTTGGGTACCTTTGCCGCTGCCGTGGTTGCGGTGGTTGCCAGCATGCTGTTTCCGTCGTCCCTGGTACTGGCCACCCATGACGCCACCGTGAGCGCTCCCGGCGGTATCGGCGAGGTGCTGCAAAGCCTGCTTCTGAGCGTGGTCGATAACCCGGTCAGCGCGCTGATGAATGCCAATTTCATCGGCATTCTGGCCTGGGCCATCGGCATGGGCATTGCCATTCGCCATGCCGGCGAAACGACCCGCACGGTGCTCGATGACCTGTCCAACGGTGTGACGCTGATCGTGCGCGTGGTGATCCGCTTTGCCCCGCTGGGGATCTTCGGCCTGGTCGCCTCGACCCTGGCCACCTCCGGCTTCGGCGCCCTGCTCGGCTACGCCCACCTGCTGGTGGTGCTGATCGGCTGCATGCTGTTCGTGGCGCTGGTGATCAACCCGGCCATCGTATTCTGGAAACTGCGTCGCAACCCTTATCCGCTGGTGCTGCTGTGCCTGCGCGAAAGCGGTATTACCGCGTTCTTCACCCGCAGTTCGGCGGCGAATATTCCGGTGAACCTGGCGCTGAGCAAACGCCTGGGCCTGCATGAAGACACCTACTCGGTGTCGATCCCGCTTGGCGCCACGATCAATATGGCCGGCGCCGCGATCACCATTACGGTGCTGACCCTGGCGGCCGTGCACACGCTGGGCATTGCCGTAGACCTGCCCACCGCCGTGCTGCTCAGTGTGGTCGCGGCCATTTGCGCCTGCGGGGCTTCGGGCGTGGCCGGTGGTTCGCTGCTGTTGATTCCGCTGGCGTGCAGCCTGTTCGGCATTCCGAGCGAGATCGCCATGCAGGTGGTGGCTGTAGGCTTCATCATCGGTGTGCTGCAGGATTCGGCGGAAACCGCGCTCAACTCGTCCACCGATGTGCTGTTCACTGCGGCGGCGTGCCTGGACAAGGATAAACAGTTGGCGTGAACGCCAGCTGTAAAAAAGCCCGGGCCGTTCGTTGAAGAACGCACCCGGGCTTTTTAGTGGGTGCTTAGAAAGCGCCCATGTAATCACGCTTGCCCACTTCAACGCCGTTATGACGCAGCAAGGCGTAAGCGGTAGTGACGTGGAAGAAGAACTGCGGCAGGCCGTAGGTCAGCAGGTAGGACTGGCCGCTGAAGCGCTTCTCTTTCGGGGTGCCTGGACGGGTGACGATTTCGATGCCTTCCTTGCCGTCGATCTGCTCGGGCTTGATGGTATCGACGAAGGCCAGCACCTTGGCGATCAGCGCTTGCAGGTCGGCGAAGGTGACTTCGCTGTCTTCGTACTTCGGCACTTCGATCTCGGCCAGGCGCGCGGAAACGCCCTTGGCGAAGTCGACAGCGATCTGCACCTGGCGCACCAGCGCGAACATATCCGGGAACAGGCGCGCTTGCAGCAGAGCGTTCGGCTCGATGTTCTTGGCGGTGGCGTGGGCTTCGGCTTTGTTCAGCACATCGCTGAGGGCGTTGAGCATTTGCTTGAAGACTGGGATAGAAGCGGCATACAGGGAAATAGTCATGTCAGTCTCGTGGTAATGGCAGGGTTGGAACCAGCGACGATTATAGCCATGCCTGCCGCTTGTCTTTTATTTTTTCCGGCTTAGGCTAGTGGATTCACTGCATAGGGAAAGCGCGATGACCGCCGAGCACGACACCGACACGCCTGAGCCGCGCCTGAATAGCACGGAAATCCGCGTCCTGGGCTGCCTGATCGAAAAACAGGCGACCAACCCGGAAACCTACCCCCTGACCCTCAACGCCCTGGTGCTGGCGTGCAACCAGAAAACCAGCCGGGAACCGGTGACCAATCTCAGCCAGGGCCAGGTCGGCCAGAGCTTGCGCGTGCTGGAAGGTCAGGGTTACACCCGGCTGGTCATGGGCAGCCGCGCCGACCGCTGGGAACACCGCGTGGACAAGGCGCTGGAACTGGTGCCCGCGCAAATGATCCTGATCGGGCTGCTGTTCCTGCGCGGCCCGCAGACGGTCAATGAGTTGCTGACGCGCAGCGGGCGCATGCATGACTTTGAGGATGCCGAGCAGGTGGTGCACCAGCTCGAACGCCTGATTGCACGGGGCCTGGCGCTATTGGTGCCGCGCCAGGCGGGGCAGCGCGAGGACCGGTATACCCATGCGCTGGGGGACCCGGCGGATATCGAAACGATTATTGCCGCGCGCGGTAACCCGGTGGAGCGCGGCGGCGGGGGCGTCTCCGTCGAGCGTATCGAAGAGTTGGAAGCGCGAATTGCGGCGCTGGAAGAACGCCTGGCGCAGTTGGAACAGGCCTGACGAGCATCCAACTTGGAACATGCTGCCAGTTGTAGGAGCGAGGCGGGCGGCTAGCCCTTGCTCGCGAAAAACGCCCAGGCAACGCATTTATTCTGGATAAACGCGGCGCCCTTGAGTTTTTCGCGAGCAAGCTCGCTCCTACATCGCTCCCCGCTTAAACCGTCAGGTCCGGGCGAACGCCACGGCCGCCTGAAATTGCTCCGGTGTAGGACGCACGCCGGTATACAGCACAAACTGCTCCAATGCCTGGATCGCAATCACTTCAAGCCCGGTAATCACCCGCTTGCCCTGGGCACGCCCGCGCACGATCAACGGGGTTTCAGCGGGGATCGCCACGACATCGAACACCGTCTCGGCTTGATCAACGGCATCGGCTTCAAACGCCAACTGATCCGCCTCTGCCCCGCCGGTCATGCCAATCGGTGTCACGTTAACCAGCATGCGCGGGCGTAACCCGCCCAGTTCAGCCTGCCACTCATACCCCAGGTTGCGTGCCAGCGCCCTGCCCGCCACCTCATTGCGCGCCACGATCACGCCATTGGCGTAACCGCCGTCACGCAAAGCGCTGGCCACGGCCTTGGCCATGCCGCCGCTGCCGCGCAGGGCGAAGCTTGAGTCCTTCGGCACCTGGTGTTTTTTCAGCAGTTGCTCGACGGCAATGTAGTCGGTGTTGTAGGCCTTGAGACGGCCGCCGGTGTTGACGATGGTGTTCAGGGAATCGATGGCTTGAACCGAATCGTCCAGTTCGTCCACTAAAGCGATGGCAGCCTCCTTGAACGGCATCGACACGCCGCAACCTCGGATGCCCAGCGCCCGTATGCCACCGATCGCGCCGGGCAGATTCTGGCTGCTGAAGGCTTTATAGTAAAAATTCAGGCCCAACTGCTCATACAGATGGTTATGGAAACGCAGGCCGAAATTCCCGGGCCGCGCCGACAGTGACATGCACAGTTGGGTGTCCTTGTTGGGGTGCATCTGCATGGGTAGCTCCTTGAAGTAAGCAAATCGGTACAGACCTTACACAACCTTTACCTATCGGCTGTGCTGTTTTTCAGAAATACGTTGTCTTAAAAGTATCCCCGCGACAATCCTTGAGTCTATTGATTGCAGACCACAAGCGCAGGGGCTAACCGAGGAATGACCATGATGCGTAAAGTCCCCAGGATCGCCTTGCTTATTGGCGCACTCGCGATGGCAGGCCAAGCCTCCGCCCACGGTGGTGGTTGGGGCGGCCCGGCCGTATTGGGTGCTCTTGTCGGTGCAGCCGTTGTCGGCTCCGTGGTTGCCAGCCAGCCTCGTGAGGTTTATGTGCAGCAACCGGTGTACGTCCAGCCGCAGCCGGTGTATGCCGCTCCGCCGCCGGTCTACTACGCACCGCCACCACCGGTGTACGTGCAGCAACAGGTTTATTACCGCCCGGCGCCGGTCTATTACGGCCCGCCACGGGGTTACGGCTACTATGGCCCGCCCCACGGCTACTACCGCCACGGCTGGTAACACATTGCTGTACATGCAACAGGCCTCGCCCAAACGCGGGGCCTTTTTTTGCCTTGAACGTCTGGATTTATCTTGCAAAGGTCGTTGTGAGGACAATGCTCGGGCGGCAATCCCACATGATCCGGTTGGGATCTCCTCTTGCTCGACCGGTACGAACGCTGTCATGTTTGTGTCATGAGCCCGTTTCACTATCGACCCTGTCCACCCAATAACAATTACGGACGATTGACCATGCCCACACAAAATCCGCATCGCACCGCTGGCCTCTGCACTTCCAGCAAGGTTTATAGCGCCCTGACCGAACTCAAGCACCTGGAAGGCCACCGCAGCGCGAAGTTCCTGGCATTGCTGGCAGAGAACCTGGTGCGCAAGGGACTGCTCAGCGAACAGGAAGTGGTGCACATGCTTGATCAGGTGGTGGACTGACGCCCGGCGTTGATGTTGACTATCGAGCCAGGTGATTTTTCCTACGCGCCGCCGCACCGTAAGGTGACCTCCATAACGTTTGGAGGTACTTATGCCCACTGTTCAGATCATGTCCGTCATCGGCAGCGCCGTTCCCGCCCCTCTTCGCAAGCTGGGCTTGCTCGCCTGCTGGTATGTAGTACGCGATGGCGAGCCTATCAGCGGCCCGCTCACTTCGTTATCCGACGCCCAACTGCAACTGGCTGCCAACTACAGGCTTGAAGCCTAGGGTAACGGCAATTTGACGCGCGGCTTGGTTTCCACGAACAACGCCCAGCAGGAAATGAACAGCGCCGCGACCAGCGGCCCGATCACGAAGCCGTTCAGGCCGAATACCGACAAGCCGCCCAGCGTCGAGATCAGGATCAGGTAGTCCGGCATCTTGGTGTCCTTGCCCACCAGAATCGGGCGCAGTACGTTGTCTACCAGGCCGATCACGAACACGCCGAACAGCGCCAGCACCACGCCCTGCCAGATCGAACCGCTCAACAGGAAGTAGGCGGCCACCGGGCCCCATACAATCCCGGCGCCCACCGCGGGCAACAGCGACAGAAACGCCATCAATACCGCCCAGAGCAACGCACTGGGAATATCCAGGAACCAGAAAATAAAGCCCCCCAGCGCACCTTGAGTGACGGCCACCAGCACGTTGCCCTTGACCGTGGCTCGCACCACCCGGTTGAACTTGAGTTGCAGGCGACGCTTTTGCGGCTCGGCCAATGGCACCGCCGTGCGCACCTTGCGCACCAGTTCCGGGCCGTCGCGCAGGAGGAAAAACAGCAGGTAGAGCATGATGAAAAAGCTCACCAGGAAATCGAACGTGCCCTGGCCGAAGCTGAACGCCTGTGTGGCGAAGAACTGGCTGCCCTGCATCGCGCCTTTCACCACCTTTTCCCGCAGCCCTTCCAGGTTGCCCATGCCGAAGCGGTCCAGCAGGTGCTGGAAGTATGGCGGGAGGAAATGCTTGAACTGCTCGATATAACCGGCCACATCCAACTGGCCGCTTTCGACGTTCTTGTAAAGGGTGGCGCCCTCTTGCACCAGCAAGGCGCTGGTAATGATCACTGGCAAAATCGCGATCACCAGGCACACCGTCAAGGTGGTCAGGGAAGTCAGGTTGCGGTTCCAGCCAAAGCGCTGCTGCAGGCGGCGCTGCATGGGCGCGAAGATGATGCCGAGGATCACCGCCCAGAACACCGCGCCGTAAAACGGCAGCAATATCCAGATGAAGGCGACGGTCACCAGGGCCAGCAGTAACAGCAGGGTCTTGAATTGCAGGTTGGTTTGATTCATGTCCGATCCATGTCAAAAAAGCACAGGGCCGGTGTCGGCCCTGTTGCTTAGTCCGCAGCGAAACCTGGGAGTGCCCTGGTTGATCGAACAAGCATAGATCGGCTTATCTAGACGTGGGTCAATGCACCACGCCAAGGCCTGCACTACCCTCGCGCCTTTTGCGGCTCACACCTCCATGCTCCCACTGATCGCCCCCGAACTGCTCGCGCCCGCCGGCACGTTGAAGAACATGCGTTACGCCTTTGCCTATGGCGCCGATGCGGTGTACGCCGGCCAGCCGCGCTACAGCCTGCGCGTGCGCAACAATGAATTCGACCACGCCAACCTGGCCCTCGGGATCCAGGAAGCCCATGCACAGGGCAAGCGCTTCTACGTGGTGGTGAACATCGCGCCGCACAACGCCAAGCTGAAAACCTTTCTCAAGGACCTGTCCCCCGTGGTCGCCATGGGCCCGGACGCGCTGATCATGTCCGACCCAGGGCTGATCATGCTGGTGCGCCAGCATTTTGCGCAGATGCCGGTTCACTTGTCGGTTCAAGCCAATACCGTCAACTGGGCCAGTGTGGCGTTCTGGCAACAACAAGGCATCTGCCGGGTAATCCTGTCACGGGAGTTGTCGCTGGAAGAGATCGGCGAGATTCGCCAACACGTGCCGGCCATGGAACTGCAGGTGTTCGTCCATGGCGCCCTGTGCATGGCCTATTCCGGGCGTTGCCTGCTATCGGGCTACATGAACAAGCGCGACGCCAACCAGGGCACCTGCACCAATGCATGTCGATGGAAATACCAGGCGAACCCGGCGGTGGAAAATGCCACGGGTGACATCGTCCAGGCATTCGAACCGACGCTGGGCATCGGCACGCCGACCGACCAGGTATTCCTGTTGCAGGAAGCCAATCGCCCCACTGAGCAGATGCCGGCGTTCGAAGACGAACACGGCACCTACATCATGAACGCCAAGGATCTGCGTGCCGTGCAGCACGTGGAGCGCCTGACCCACATGGGCGTGCATTCACTGAAGATCGAAGGCCGTACCAAATCGCACTTCTATTGCGCGCGCACCACCCAGGTGTATCGCCGCGCAATTGATGATGCGATGGCCGGTCGCGCCTTTGACCGCCGCTTGATGACCGACCTCGAATCCCTGGCCCAGCGCGGTTACACCGAAGGTTTCCTGCGCCGCCATGTGCACGACGAATACCAGAACTACCAGAACGGCAGCTCCGTCTCCGAGCGCCAGCAGTTTGTGGGTGAGTTGACCGGCGAACGCCGGGGCGAGCTGGCCGAGGTCAAGGTGAAGAACCGCTTTGCCGTGGGCAATCAGCTGGAACTGATGACGCCGGCCGGCAACTTTCACTTTGCCCTGGCCACCTTGCATAACGCCAAGGGCGACGCCATCGAGGTAGCGCCGGGGGATGGGCACACGGTGTATGTGCCCCTGCCGGCCGAGCTGGACCTTGCGTTTGGTTTGCTGATGCGCGACGTGTAGGTCAGATCCTGAACTGGCCCACCAACTGCCCGAGGCGCTGGCCCAAGTCCGCCAGGCTGCGGGAAGTCTGGGCGCCGAGCTGGGTTTCATCGGCCACGCTGTCCACCGCCACGGCAATCTGGTGCACGCTGCGGTTGATCTCTTCCGCCACGGCGGTTTGTTCCTCGGCGGCGCTGGCGATTTGCGCGTTCATGGAGTTGATGGTGCCGATCAGCTGGGCCATGGTGTCGAGCGACGCGCCGGCCTGGTTGGCCTGGGCCGATGTGCCGTCCCCGGCATCGCTGGAGCGGCGCATGGCATCCACGGCGGCTTCGGTGCCTTTTTGCAGGCGGTCGATCATGCCCTGGATTTCCTGAGTGCTGGTCTGGGTGCGGCTGGCCAGGGCGCGCACTTCATCGGCGACCACCGCAAACCCACGTCCGGCCTCCCCTGCCCGCGCAGCTTCAATTGCCGCGTTGAGCGCCAGCAGGTTGGTTTGTTCAGCAATCGAGCGAATCACGCCCAGCACACTGACAATCGACGACACGTCCTGCTGCAGGCTGTCGAGGGACACACCGCTGCTGCGGATATCGTTCACCAGCGCATGGATCTGCGCGATGCTGCCGTCCACCACACGCTTGGCGGCCTGGCCCTCGGCATCGGTCTGCTGCGCGGCGACGGCGGCCCCCTGGGCACTGCGCGCCACTTCATGGGCGGCGGACGACATCTGGTTGATCGCGGTGGCGACCTGATCGGTTTCGTGACGCTGGCGTTCCATGGCGGTTTCCGAGCGCTGGGCTTGCTCGGACACCTGGCTCACCAGGCCGGTGAGTTGCGCGGTCATTTCGGTGATCTGGCGGACCAGGCCGTGGATCTTGTCGACAAACCGATTGAACGCGCCGGCCAGGTCGCCGAGCTCATCCTGGCTGGTAATGGCCAGGCGGCGTGTCAAGTCACCTTCACCGGCGGCGATATCGTCCAGGTTGGCCTTCATCAGACTCAGTGGGCGCAGGATCGTGTTGGCCACCAGCAGGCCGACGGCAGCAATCACCAGCAATACCACAACCGCCAGACCGAGAATGCTCAACAGTACGCCTTCCATGCGTTTCTCTACCTTGGCCTCGACCACCGCAACCTGAGCATCGATGCCATCCAGGTTGACCGAGGTACCGATGACCATGTCCCACTTGGGCAGGTATTCGGTATAGCCGAGCTTGGGCACCAGCTCGGTCTGGCCGGGCTGGGTCGAGCTGTATTGCAGGTAGTGGGTACCGTCCTTGCCGACTTTGACCAGGTCGCGGTTGACGTAGACGCCGTTGGGGTCGCGGTTGTCCTTGAAACTCTTGCCCACGCCGTCCGGGCTGTTGCCCTTGAACAGGCGAATGGTCTCGGAATCGTAGCCGAAGAAATAACCGTCCTTGCCGTAGCTGGTGTTGGACAGCAACTTGACCACCTGCGCCCGCGCTGCCGTATCACCGGGGGCGGCCGCGTCGTAGAACGGCTTGATGGTGGTCATGGCCACCTCGACATAACCTTGCAGGGTGGCCTTGGCGTCGTTGAGCAGGCGCTGGCGGGTTTCATCCACTTCGTTGCGCGCCTGGCCCTGAAGTATCCACACGGTGGTCAGGCTGATCACCAGGGCGAACAGCAACACCGGCACTATGGCAAGGGTCAGGACTTTGGCCTTGAGGCTCAGACGCATGGCTTTTCTCTCTTATTAGGGGCGACTTGAGAGGTTAGCGGCCAAACGCGTGATTTCTGTAGGAGCGAGCTTGCTCGCGAAGGTCTCCGCCCTAACACGTGCATTCTGGATGAACGCATTATCTAAACGTTTTTCGCGAGCAAGCTCGCTCCCACAGTAAGGTATGGGCCCGGCTGTCAGAGCGTCATCGCCGCCAGCCAGCCGAACGCCAGCAGCGGCAGGTTGTAGTGCAGGAAGGTCGGCACCACGGTATCCCAGATATGATGGTGCTGGCCGTCGATGTTCAGGCCGGAGGTCGGCCCGAGGGTGGAGTCTGACGCCGGTGAACCGGCGTCGCCCAAGGCCCCGGCGGTGCCGACGATACACACGATCGCCAGCGGGCTGAAACCCAGCTGCACGCACAACGGCACAAAAATCGCCGCCAGGATCGGCACTGTGGAAAACGACGAACCGATGCCCATGGTCACCAACAGCCCCACCAGCAGCATCAACAGCGCCCCTACCCCACGGCTATGGCCGATGAACGCCGCCGAGGCCTCCACCAGCGAGCGCACATCACCGGTGGCCTTGAGCACTTCGGCAAAGCCCGACGAGGCGATCATGATGAAGCCGATCATCGCCATCATCTTCATGCCTTCGGTGAACAGGTCATCGGTGTCGCGCCAGCGCACGATGCCCGACACCGAGAAAATCAGGAACCCGGCCAGCGCACCGATGATCATCGAGTCCAGCCACAGCTGAATGATGAACGCCGAAGCAATCGCCAGGCCGGCGACCAGCAGGGTCAACGGGTTGTACTGCACCGCCACCTGCTCGACACGCTCGATTTTTTCAAGGTCGTACACGCGCTTTTTGCGGTAGCTGATAAACACCGCCACCAGCAGGCCGACCACCATGCCCAGCGCGGGCAGGCTCATGGCGTGGGTCACGTTGACCTGGCTGATGTCCACGCCGCTCTTGGCTACGTTGGCCAGCAGGATCTGGTTGAGGAAGATATTGCCGAAGCCCACCGGCAGGAACATGTAGGGCGTGATCAAGCCGAACGTCATGACGCAAGCGATCAGGCGGCGATCCAGTTGCAGCTTGGTCAACACGTATAACAGCGGCGGCACCAGCAGCGGGATGAACGCGATGTGGATCGGCAGGATGTTCTGCGAAGCAATCGCCACCGCCCACAACAGGCCGATCAACAGCCATTTGACGTGATTGCCGCCGCTGGCTTCCTGGCGATCGACCAGCAACAGCGCTTTGTCCGCCAGGGCATGGGCCAGGCCGGATTTGGCAATCGCCACCGCGAAAGCGCCGAGTAAGGCGTAGGACAAAGCCACCGTCGCACCGCCGCCCAAACCACTGTTGAACGCTTTGAGCGTGGCGTCGATACCCAGGCCACCGGTCAAGCCGCCCACCAGGGCGCCCACGATGATGGCGATGACCACATGCACGCGGGACAGGCTGAGCACCAGCATGGTGCCGACCGCGGCGATAACAGCGTTAATCATGGTTACCTCAGGACATAAACATAAAAGACAGGCATGCCCGCGCCTCAGCGGCCATTGAAGGCGCTGCCGGCGTACGGGCTCAAAGAGGTCTTATTAGAGGTCGCGCACTTTGCAGCAGCCGGGCGGCCATGTCAAAAAGCGACGCCGTTTTGAGGGTTAAATTGAATGTTTGAATAAAGAAAAAACCAGCGTAGCCGATAACGGTTTTCTATGTGTATTCAGGTAAAGGATGTCCCGATGTCGCTCAGGCAGCTCTCCATTCAATGGAAAATCACCCTGCTCGCGGGCCTCTGCCTGCTGGGGATCGTGACCCTGCTGGTGGGTCTGTCGCTGTATCGCATGGCGCAGAGTTCCGAGCAGGTAAAAGCGTCCAGCATGCAGATGCTCGATGAGGCCGCCCAGGCGCGCATCGAGGCTCAAGGTGAAGTGCAGGCGCTGGGCATTCGCCAGCAGTTCATGGATGCCTACCAGTACGGCCATGGGTTTTCCCGCCAGGTGCTGTTTTTGCGCGAGCAGGCGGAAAAACGCTTTCTCGACGCCTTCGACACCCGCGAAGACCTGACCCGTCAGGTCAGGGCCGCGCTCCAGGCCAACCCCGACCTGCTCGGCTTGTCCCTGGTGTTCGAAGCCAATGCGCTGGACGGCAAGGATGAGTTGTTCGCCAACCAGGCGGAACTGGGCAGTAACGACACCGGCCGCTTCGCGCTGTACTGGTCGCAGCCGACGCCCGGCAAAATCACCTCCATGGCGCTGCCCGAAAGCGACATGAGCGACACCTCCGTCGGCCCCAGCGGCGAAAAAGCCAACGCCTGGTTCACCTGCCCGCGCACCACCCTCAAGCCCTGCGTGATCGAGCCTTACTTTTATGTGATCGACGGGCAGAATGTGCTGATGACCAGTATCGTCTTCCCGCTGATCGTCAACGGCAAGGTCATTGCCTCGTTGTCGGTGGACATCAACCTCAACAGCCTGCAGGCCGTGAGCCAACAGGCCAGCCAGAAACTGTACGACGGCCAGACCCACGTCAGCATCCTCAGCCCCACCGGCTTGCTCGCCGGCTACAGCCCGGACGCCAGCAAGCTCAGCCAGCGCCTGGACCAGGTCGACACGACCAATGGCGCAGAGTTGATCACTGCCCTGGCCAGCAGCACACAGACCCGCAGCCTGCGTAGCGATCAGCAACTCAAAGTGCTGGCGCCCTTTGCCCCGATCCCCGGCGGCAAGCCGTGGGGCGTGTTGCTGGACGTGCCGAAAAAAGTCCTGGTGGCGCCGGCCGAGGCGCTCAAGGCTCAGTTGGATGCCGACAATACCCGGGGCACCCTGCTGGAACTCGGGCTGGGCCTGCTGGCCGCCGTGGTCGGTTTGATTCTGGTGTGGTTGATGGCGCGCAGCGTGACCCGGCCGATCCTCGGCGTGGCGCACATGCTCGAGGACATCGCCAGCGGCGAAGGCGACCTGACCCGCCGCCTGGCTTACGACAAACAGGACGAGCTGGGCCAACTGGCGGGCTGGTTCAACCGTTTCCTCGACAAGCTGCAGCCGATCATCGCCGAGGTCAAACGCTCGGTGCAGGACGCCCGTGGCACGGCCGACCGATCCGCCGCGATTGCCAGCGAAACCAGTGCCGGCATGGAGCAGCAGTATCGCCAGGTTGACCAAGTGGCCACCGCCTCCCACGAAATGAGCGCCACCGCCCAGGACGTCGCCCGCAGCGCAGCCCAGGCAGCGCAAGCCGCCCGCGATGCCGACCAATCGACCCGCGATGGCCTGACCGTGATCGATCAGACCACCAGCAACATCGGCTTGCTGGCCGCTGACATGAGCACGGCCATGGCGCAGGTTGAAGGCCTGGCCAGCAGCAGCGAAAAAATCGGCTCGGTCCTGGAAGTGATTCGCGGCATCGCCGAGCAGACCAACCTGCTGGCGCTCAATGCCGCCATCGAGGCAGCCCGTGCCGGTGAGGCTGGCCGTGGCTTTGCCGTGGTGGCCGACGAAGTGCGCAACCTGGCACGGCGTACCCAGGAGTCGGTGGAAGAAACCCGCGTGGTGATCGAACAATTGCAAAGCGGCACCGAGGAAGTGGTCGGTGCCATGGGCAACAGCTACCGCCAGGCCCAAGGCAGCGTCGAACAGGTCGGCCAGGCCGTCACCGCGCTACGCCAGATCGGTGACGCCGTGACCGTGATCAGCGACATGAACCTGCAAATCGCCAGCGCCGCCGAAGAGCAAAGCGCGGTGGCCGAAGAGATCAACCACAACGTGGCGACGATTCGGGATGTGACTGAGTCGCTGTCGGAACAGGCCAATGAATCGGCGCGGGTGAGCCGGGCGTTGAACAGCCTGGCGAATCAGCAGCAGGGGTTGATGGATCAGTTCAGGGTGTAACCACTCTTATCCTGACGCAGATCCAATGTGGGAGGGGCGGTGCGACGATTCGACTCGCCCCCGATGGCGGTGGGTCAGTCACTGATGTGTTGACGACACTCCCTCATCGGGGCATAGGTATCTACACAACTTTGGCACGGCCCTGAACCTGTGACGAGGGAGCTTGCGCCCGTGGCGACTTGGCGGCCTATAGCTATCTGACTGATGCCGCGCGATCCAAATGTGGGAGGGGGCTTGCCCCCGATAGCGGCCTGACAGCCGACCAAGATGTTGGATCAAGGCGAGTACATATCCGTTGCTGCGGTAACGGCGGCTTAGGGTTCCGCCCTTACGGCGTCTCACTTTTGAAAAGCGCAAAAGTAAGCAAAACGCTCTTGCCCCACCACTCGGCACCTCGCCTAGGCTCGGTGCGCCCGTAATCCGACAGTGATTTGGGGGGCCGCCGCCACGCGCCATCCATGGCGCGGGGCGGCTAAACCGGCATCCCTGCCGGTTTACCCCCCAAATCACTATCGAATTCCGGCCAGCGTGGTTTAACGGGGCGCCTAAGATCAAGAGCAAGAGCAAGATCAAGAGCAAGATCAAGAGCAAGATCAAAAGCAAGATCAAAAGCAAGATCAAAAGCAAGATCAAAAGCAAGATCAAAAGCAAGATCAAAAGCAAGATCAAGAGCGGCTCGCTTCGCATCGTGGTTACCGTAGGCTGATGCTACAAAAGTTGTGTAGATACCTATGGCCATCGGGGGCAAGCCCCCTCCCACATTTTTAAATCGGCACTACCGCCTGGGCAATTCGATCAACGCTTTGAGCCCGCCCAACTCGCTTTCCTGCAACTGCAACGTCCCGCCCCACACCTCGACGATATCGCGCACGATGCCCAGCCCCAGACCGTGGCCGTCGACCTGCTCATCCAGGCGTGCGCCACGGCTGAACACTTGGTCACGCTGGGTCTCGGGAATGCCGGGGCCATCGTCTTCGACGGCCAGCAGGTAGCTGTGCGGCGTCTCACTCACGCTCAGTCGTACTTCGGCATCCGCCCATTTGCAGGCGTTGTCCAGCAGGTTGCCGAGCAACTCGAGCAAATCTTCACGGTCCCAGGGCAGTTGCAGGCCGGGGGCGACGTGGTAGCGCAGGTCCAGGTGTTCGCCGTGGATCATGTTCAGGGTAGCCAACAGCCCCGGCAGTTCTTTTTCACAGTCGAACAACGCCCCCGGCAGGGTTTCGCCAGCCAGGCGCGCGCGATTGAGCTCGCGGTTGAGGCGCTGCTGCACCTGCTCAAGCTGGTCGCGCAACAACTTGCTCAACTGCGGCTGATCCCTGAGTGCCTCGCTCGACGCCGCACTCAACATCACCGCCAATGGGGTTTTCAGCGCGTGCCCCAGGTTGCCCAGGGCATTGCGCGAGCGCTTGAGGCTGTCTTCGGTGTGTGCCAGCAAATGGTTGATCTGCGCCACCAGCGGCTCCAGCTCCAGCGGCACCTGGGTGTCCAGTTGCGAACGCTGGCCCTGTTGCAACTGAGCAATCTGATTGCGAGCAGTTTCCAACGGGCGCAAGGCGCGGCGCACGGTGATCCGTTGTAATACCAGCACCACCAGCAATGCCGCCAGCCCCAGTACCAGGCCGATCTGGCGCATCAGGCGAAAGCTTTCCCGTACCGGCGTGTAGTCCTGCGCCACGCTGATGGAGATCGGCAGGCCGAAGCGTTTGTAGTCGGAGCGCAATACCAGCAGTTTCTGGCCTTCAGGCCCCAGTTGCAGGTTGCCCTTGATCCCGGCCTCGGGGAGCGTCGGCAGTTCCTGGTCCCACAAGGAGCGGGAGCGCCAGTGAGTGTCGGCAAAATCGATGCGGAAGTAATGCCCCGAGAAGGGGCGTTGATAGGCGGGCGACAGGCGATGCTCATCCAACTGTACGCCGTTGGGCCCACGCACCAGCGCCACCAGCAGGTTTTCGCTGTCGTTGCGCAGGCCGGCCTCCAGATAACGCTGCAAACCGGCTTCGAACAGCCACAGGCTGGTTTGCGCCAGCACCACGCCGACGATCACCAGCACGCTGATCAACCCCAGGCTCAAGCGCCGCTGGATCGATTTCATGCAGGGCTGGCGCCAAACCGGTAGCCCTGGCCACGCCGGGTTTCGATCACGCTGCGCCCCAGCTTGCGGCGCAGATGATTGACGTGGACTTCCAGCACGTTGGAATCGCGCTCGGTCTCGCCGTCATAAAGATGCTCGGCCAGATGGCTTTTCGACAGGATCTGTTCGGGGTGCAGCATGAAATAACGCAACAGGCGGAACTCGGCTGCCGTGAGCTGGATCTCTTCACCGTCGCGCAGCACGCACTGGCGGCCTTCGTCCAGGTGCAGGCCGGCGGCTTGCAGGGTCGGCTGGTTGGCATGCCCGTGAGACCTTCGTAACAGCGCCTGAATGCGCAGGTGCAGTTCTTCGGGGTGAAACGGCTTGCTCAGGTAATCATCGGCGCCGGCCTTGAGCCCCTCGATACGTTCGGCCCAGGAATCACGCGCCGTCAGCACCAGCACCGGCGTGGCCAGGGCTGCCGCGCGCCATTGCGCCAGCACCTCCAGCCCCGGCAAACCCGGCAGGCCAAGGTCGAGGATAATCAGGTCATAGGGTTCGCTGCGCCCCTGGTACGCCGCGTCGCGCCCATCGGCCAGCCAGTCGACCGCATAGCCTTGGCGCTGCAGGCCGGCCAGCAGCTCATCGGCCAGCGGGACGTTGTCTTCCACCAGGAGCAGGCGCATCAGTCTTCCTTATCTTTGATCAATGTACCGTTGGTTGCGTCGAGCTTGATTTCGCGCACTACGCCTTCGGTGGTCACCAGTTCCACTTCATAGGCATATTCGCCGTGCTTTTTCTCCAGCTCCGCCTCCAGCAGCCGGGCTCCAGGGTAGCGTGACATGGCCGTATGCAACAGGTCCTCCAGCGGCAGGATCACCCCCTGCTGGCGCAGCGCCAAGGCTTCATCCTGATTGAGGTCGCGAGCGGCCAGGCTTGAGCAAAAGGCCAGGAGCGCCAGCAGCACCAGACTACCGGCGCGTCGATATAGCGTCATTACGTGTCCTGATGATTCTTGAGAACGTGCCCGGTGAGCGCATCCAATTCAACGTCCCACTCAAGGCCATGGGCATCTTCCAGTTCGACCTGGTAGACGTACTTGCCGTACTCCTCGTCCAGGTCAGTGCCCAGCAAGGTGGAACCCGGATGCAAGGCCAGGGCCGTGGCTTCAAGCTGATCGAAGGCGACAATGGTAACAGTGCCAGGCAATTTCAGCGGTTTGTCGGGGTCCATTGCCCAGCCCTGCGTGATCGAGGATGCAATGATACCGGCGGCGACCAGCGCTGTAAGGCGCTTCATGATGAGTCTCCGTTTCAGGATGTTTTTCCTACACCTGATCACGGTACGCGCGGCAACTTAACTGAAACTGAATTGCCACCATGGCAATTTCGCTTCGATCTCCCACGCCATACTGTTTACTCTGGATACAACCCTTATCGTTAACGTTTTTCGCGAGCACCCTCGCCCCTGCCCGAGACGTGTATGACCGCCATTCACATCAAATTCCCCGCGCTGACGCTCAAGGCCGGCACGCGCGCCTTCACTCGTATTCGCGAGCAAGGCCTTGCGCCTGCTGACGTTGGCATCCTTCCCGGCGCGGCCGGCGGCCCCAAGGCCCTGGGCATTCAGGGCCTTGACCTGGCGCTGTTCGGCGACTGGCTGGCGCGTGCGCCTCGGGAGCGCGCGCTGATCGGTGCGTCCATCGGTTCCTGGCGATTTGCCAGCGCTTGCCTGCCCGACCCGGTGCAAGGCTTGCTCGACCTGGGCCGCCTGTATAACGAGCAGCGTTTTGCCAAAGGCGTGACCATGACCGAAGTCAGCCAGAGCTGTGAGCGCATGCTCGACGACCTGCTGGCCGGCCGCGATGCACAGGTGCTGGACAACCCCGACTATCGCCTGAACATCATGGTGGTGAAAAGCCATGGCCTGCTCGCCGATGACCACCGAGGCCGGCTGGGCCTGGGCCTGTCCTCGGTGATCGCCGATAACCTGCGCGGCCGCGCGCGGTTGTCGCGGCATTTCGAACGCCTGATCGTCCACGACCCCCGCCAGGCGCCCCCGGTGCACCCGCTGAAGGATTTTCCGTCGCGCTTCCTTGCACTGGAAATGAGCAACCTGCGCCAGGCGCTGCTGGCGTCCGGCTCGATTCCCATGGTGATGCAGGGCGTACGCGACCTGCCTGGTGCAGGCGCCGGAACCTACCGCGACGGCGGCTTGTTGGACTACCACCTCGACCTGCCCTACTGCGGCGACGATATCGTGTTGTACCCGCACTTTACCGACCGGGTCATTCCGGGCTGGTTCGACAAAGGCCTGCCATGGCGGCGCAGCAATCCACAGGGTTTGCAGGATGTCTTGCTGCTGGCACCGTCCAGGGACTACCTGGCCCGCCTGCCTCACGGCAAATTGCCGGACCGTAGCGACTTCAAGCGCTTCATGGGCGACGACAAAAGTCGCAACAAATACTGGCAGACGGCAATGAGCGAGAGTCGGCGGTTGGGCGACGAGTTTCTGCAGCTGGCGGACAACGGTGGACTGGGCGAGCGTTTGCAAGCACTTTGACCCAGCGGTATGCGCGGCGACGGGTCAAGCTGTTAAACTCGCCGCCTGCCAGATACCTGACCGAGCTGAAAATACCGTGGAAATCTTCAAAGAGTTTACGTTCGAATCCGCCCACCGCCTGCCCCATGTCCCCGACGGCCATAAATGCGGACGCCTGCACGGGCATTCGTTCAAGGTGGCGATCCACTTGAGCGGCGACCTGGATCCCCATACCGGCTGGATTCGCGACTTCTCGGAAATCAAGGCGATTTTCAAGCCGCTCTACGAGCGTCTCGACCACAACTACCTCAACGACATCCCCGGCCTGGAAAACCCCACCAGCGAAGTGCTGGCCAAGTGGATCTGGACTGAATTGAAACCCTTGCTGCCGGAACTCAGCGCGATTCGCATCCATGAGACGTGCACCAGCGGATGTATCTATCGCGGCGAGTAAGTCCTGGACTGTTGAAAAAACCACCTGCGGGTGGTTTTTTTATGCCTGCCCTCGACTGATCCGATTTGTATCACGGCTGCACCGCTTTCGCGCTTGATGGGCCAGCAGTTCCCCTTGCGCCGACGACTTCCCTGCCATTGGCTATAACTACCGGGCGCCCCAGGGCGCATGCATCCGCGCCGCCGTTTTGGCACGCACGGTGCAACAGGCCTGCGTCATTATCCAGGGAGCAAGGCACATGACCCAGCAAGAATCCGGTAACGATTACCCGCTCAGCGAAGTGCCCCTGCATGCGCGCAAGGGCCTGGCCTCCACGGCCATGGTGCTGCTGGGGTTCACATTTTTTACGGCGACCATGTTTGCCGGCGGCAAGCTGGGGGTGGCCTTCAGCTTTATCGACATGCTCGGCGTTGTGGCCCTGGGTAACCTGCTGCTGGGTATCTACGCCGCGGGCCTGGGCTACATCGCCTTCAGGAGCGGTTTGAACTCGGTATTGATGGGGCGTTTCTGCTTTGGTGAAATCGGCAGCAAGCTCAGTGACCTGATCCTCGGGTTCACCCAGATCGGCTGGTATGCCTGGGGCACCGCCACGGCCGCCGTGGTGCTGGGCAAGTATTTTGAATTGAGCCAGGGCAGCGTATTGGCATTGATGGTGGTGTTTGGCCTGGTGTTCTGTGCCACGGCATACGTGGGGTATCGCGGGCTGGAAATCCTGTCTTACATCGCGGTGCCCGCCATGGGCATTCTGCTGGTGCTGTCGATGTGGGTCGCGACCGTAAAGGTTGGCGGGCTGGACGGCCTGCTGGCGGTGGTGCCGACCGCCGAGCTGGACCTGTCCACGGCGATCACCCTGGTGTTCGGCACCTTTGTCAGCGGCGCAACCCAGGCCACCAACTGGACGCGGTTTTCTCGCTCGGCCAAGGTCGCGGTACTGGCCAGCCTGATCGGCTTTTTTATCGGCAACGGCCTGATGGTGTTGATCGGAGCCTACGGCGCAATCGTTTATCAGCAGCCTGACGTAGTGGAAGTCTTGCTGCTGCAGGGTTTCGCCATGGCGGCGATGGCCATGCTGCTGCTCAATATCTGGAGCACTCAGGACAACACCATCTACAACTTCGCCGTCGCCGGCTGCAACCTGCTGCGCACCCGGCGGCGCAAAACCGTGACCCTGGCCGGTGCAGTGATCGGCACCCTGCTCGCCTTGCTGGGCATGTACGACATGCTCGTGCCGTACCTGATTCTGTTGGGCACGGTGATCCCGCCGATTGGCGGGGTGATCATGGCGGACTTCTTCTACCGTTATCGCGGCCAATACCCACGCCTGGCGGATGCCCGCCTGCCCGCGTTCAATTGGCCCGGGCTGGCGGCGTACGCGGTGGGCACGCTGTTGGCGTTCAACTCACCCTGGGTTGCACCGCTGGTGGGGATCGCTGCCGCGTCACTCACCTACATGCTGCTCATTGCTTTACTGCGCGTGCGCGAACCTCTGGCAGACGCCCCTGCATGAGCCTGAGCACTGCCAATGGTAACCTGATGGCCGCCTGATTGAATTTAGCCAAGAGGAACTTGCCCATGCACATCATCAATGCCCGCCTGCGCAACCGTGAAGGCCTGCATGATCTGCACCTGGAACATGGCCGGATCGCCAGCATCACTGCACAAACAAGCATTCCGACCTTAATGACCGGCGACCTGGATGCCGCCGGCAATCTGGTGATCCCGCCCTTCGTCGAACCGCACATTCACCTGGACGCCACCCTTACCGCCGGCGAACCACGCTGGAACATGAGCGGCACCCTGTTCGAAGGCATCGAATGCTGGGGGGAACGCAAAGCCACCATCACGGAGGAAGACACCAAAACCCGCGCCAAAAAAACCATCCAGGCCCTCGCCGCCCACGGTATCCAGCATGTGCGCACCCACGTCGACGTGACCGACCCGGACCTCACCGCGCTCAAAGCCATGCTGCAAGTGCGCGAAGAAAGCTCGCACCTGATCGACCTGCAAATCGTTGCCTTTCCCCAGGAAGGCATCGAGTCTTTCCGCAATGGCCGTGAGTTGATGGAAGAAGCCATTCGCCTGGGCGCCGACGTCATCGGCGGCATCCCCCACTTCGAGTACACCCGCGATCAAGGGGTGAGTTCGGTGAAGTTCCTCATGGACCTGGCCGAACGCACCGGCTGCCTGGTGGATGTCCACTGCGACGAAACCGACGACCCGCACTCACGCTTTCTCGAAGTGCTGGCCGAGGAAGCACGCAGCCGCGACATGGGTGCTCGCGTCACCGCCAGCCACACCACGGCCATGGGCTCCTACGACAACGCCTACTGCGCCAAACTGTTTCGCCTGCTGGGTCACTCCGGCATCAGCTTCGTCTCCTGCCCCACCGAAAGTATCCACTTGCAAGGCCGCTTTGACAGCTTCCCCAAACGCCGGGGCGTCACACGCGTCAACGAACTGCTCGAAGCCGGCATGAACGTGTGTTTCGGCCAGGACTCCATCGTCGACCCCTGGTACCCGTTGGGCAACGGCAACATCCTGCGCGTATTGGAAGCCGGTTTGCACATCTGCCATATGCTCGGCTACCGCAACCTGCAGAACGCCCTGGACCTGGTCACCGACAACAGCGCCAAGGCCATGGCCCTCGGCGACCGGTACGGCCTGGAACCCGGTCGACCGGCCAACCTGTTGGTCCTCTCTGCAGACAGTGATTATGAGGTGATTCGCAGCCAGGGCCTGCCGTTGTATTCGATCCGCAACGGCAAGGTGCTGATGAAACGTCAGCCGGCGCAGGTGGAGTTTGTGTAATGCACTGAGCTAGACGATCGCGTCGATGTCCAGTATTTGCGCTTTTCCCCGGTCGCTGTGGAGGGGTGACGGAACACTGGCCACCTGGGACAAGGCGCGGTTTTCCCGGTGAGTGAACCAGCGTTTGAGACCCAGTTGCAGATTGGCACTGTGGGCATGGCTACCGTACACATCGCGCGCATCGAGGCGGCGCCAGCGCAGGCTGGCCAGGCGCTCGCGACTGGTGTGCAAACGGTCGATCTCGGCGTTCAAGGCGTCGTTGTGCTCATGGCTACGGTCATTGGCCGGGCGCGAACGGGCAAGGTCGCGGCGTTTGGTCCTTAACTGCTCGCGCATGTCTGCGAGCGCGCTATCCACCAGCTCGAACTCCCTCGCGGTCACCAGAGGCTCCTGGCTCTCCAGGGTTTGCTGCCAGCGCCGCAATGTCGCCCAGGCTGCGGGAATATAGCTGGCGGTCATGAAGTGCTGGTTGGCCTGGAACAGTTGCCGCAACAGGTTGTCGCGGTCGGGCATGTCGCCGTGTAACTGCAGCGCTCGATTACAACCAGCCTCCTGGATCGACTCACAGCCAGGTTTCCACAACACCGAAGCGTGTGTGCCATCGGCAAGTCTAATCGGCATGAAGTGCTGCTGTTCACCATGGTGCTGGTAGGCACTCCCACCGACGCGTACCAGGCCAGCGGCAAACAACAAGCCGCCGGCGGTGGGGGCACTAAATAAGGTGACGGCGCCTGGCACCCAGAGTTTGGCAGTGGTGTTCATCCACGGCGCCGGCACACTGGGGACGGGATCATTGTGGTTGACGATGCGGTGATGGACCAGGGCGCGGGCGCCTGCGGTGAATTCGGAATCAGCGGCGCGGGGCGCACCGTAGGTATAGAGCAGGATGTTGTAGTTGGCGTCCGGGATGCGCCGCAGCCCTTCAGCGAGTAGCAAGGCAATCGCCCCGCCGAGGCTGTGGCCGCAGATGACAATTCGCTGCCCCATGTAGAATTGGTCAAGGTATTGCGTCACGAAACTGCGCATCGCTCGGTATGCCTGATAAAAACCTTCATGCGCCTTGCCGACACCGTCAGCGAAAGCCACTTGGTGGGCATTTGCATCGCGCAGCGCGTCGGCTCTGCTGAATGTGCCTCGCACAGATATCAGGACCACCTCATCGTGGTGAGTGATAAAAGCCTGGGTGTCGGTACCGTCTTTTTCGTCATCGAAAAAGTGCAAGCGCGCAGGGTGCTCCTGCTCCTCTTTCAGTTCCGGGCGATTTTGCGGGTACAACTCGGGATCGAAGGGCAGGATTTCAAAGCGTCTTGAATAAGGGACTTCTTCATACAGCGGATAAAAGCGCTGCTCTTGCTTCGGATCGATCCGCCAGGCTTCGTGATACCCCGACAGCTGCTCGGCGAACAGATTTCCAACGCTGGGGTCCTGCGGGAAGCCGACCTTATCCAAAGGGTTTATGGGTGGCTCCTGGCCGAAATCGCAGTAGCTCATCGCAGCAAACAATGCCAACTGATACAGGTTCAGGGCGCAGAAGCTGTCTTGCGTGGATAACATTGGGCGTAACGCCCGCAGTGGCCGCACTTCAAGAGCTGTGTGGTAGTTGGGGAACAATACAATACCCGCCAAGGTTGGCTCGGGCGGGCCAAATCCAAGTTCCGCCATCATTTTCAAAGCATGGCTTTTTGGGCGGTGGGCGCGTGGTTCTATCGGCGGCAAATGGGCGGCATGCCGGACTAAGTCACGGACTTCGACTTGATAGAACCGGTCGGCTTTCTGCCGTACAGGATTATTCTCGGTTCGCTGGCCATGAGTGTTGGAAAACCGCGTTTGTTCAGCGCGAAATTGAAGTTCCGTGATAGGGAGCGCATACGTACATCGGACCATCAACTCCTGGTACAGCTGCTCTACTCCCGAATAGGGATCGTCGAAGAAAAGCACAACTGGCCCGCAATAAATATTCTGCAGCTTCGCGAAACCTTCTTCGTTTAATCTACCTTCGTATCGTTGCCCGGTACTGTCGTGGACGGTGTACCGCAGGCCGCCATAAGTCGTCCCCACACCGAGTTCATCAACTAGACAAAAACTTACCCAGTGTCCTCGCAATGCACAGGCCGGTTTAATATCACTGAAAAAAGATTGCTTCCGTGCGTCCTGATTCATGAATTTTCTCCTTATTAATTACACGACGGGTAAACATCACAAATGCGACCATCCGGCATTTTTATAGGTTTGAAGTGGGTCGTATCGCCGTTGCAGAAAGCGTACATATCTTCGAAACTCTTGCCTCGGCAACGCTTCCATCCGCCTGGAACAGCTACCCATTTATTGTCAAAAGCAGGCTGTTCCTCATCGGTCACAGTCAACTCCATCCTGAGTGTTTTCCCTGGCAACTGATCGCGTTGTGCGACACCTCCTGGTCGCGCGTTTTGCAGTTGCCCCGTAGCGTCTATCGAACGGCACTGCAGAATCTTCCTGATTCCGTGAGCAGGACCTATCGTTCGAAACCACCACTGACACACCCCCTTTAACTGCTGAACCCCTGATGCCGGCATCCCGGGTGTCTCCAGGCGATCCCTAAAGGCAATGTGGGCATAATCCCCTCCGAAATCTGCGTTCCGCGTGCCCCATTTGGCATTGAAGTTGAATTCCACACTCGCCAATACCAAAGGACATCCTTCCACTCTTTCACTCAACGGCAACTCATAACTCACCCGGCTCGCTGAAGGCTTGTAGTCAGTAAAAAAGACTTTCCTCTCGGGCCTCTTGCCCCGACGCCGCGGCAGCGTGCAGATTTCACCCGGCGCAGGTCGGTAATTAGCCGCCGTTTTAAGTTCAAACTCGGCCGGCAAATCCACCTCCAGCGTAAAGCTATCCGCAGCCTTCCCCGCGCACCCCGTAAGCCACATCATTCCAACAGCCAGCACTGCACGTCCCATCCAGCTACTCATCCTTGAGCCCCTCCTTGCGCCACTGCTCCAGCACCCGCTCAAAATGCTGTCCCGGTGCCTCCCCCTCTAACGGTTGCCACCGAATGACACTGCCCCGAGTCGCCTCTTCCAACCGGCCCACCACCAGAAACTCAAGTTGCTCGGGCAAACGCCATTGCCAGCTTCGGGCCTGCTCCAATACTTGGGCCAGCCAGATCCTGGGGTCGTGAAACTCCACCAGAGCAGCCAGGTCTTCACTGTGCTCGGCCAGCAGGTAGCGCAGGATATTGGCCTGCAGAATGGTCGCGGTCTGAGGGTTGGGCGCCTGCAACCAGGGCGCGGGATCGGGGACCGCATACTCGCCCGGCGCGGGATTGTCGCGGCTGCACCAGCGGCCTTCATGCCAGTAACACACGCTGGTCAGCGGGCCCAAGTAGATGGGCCATTGTTCTGCCGGCAGATACGCCATGGCACGGGCCAGGGTGCGGTTGTCGTGAAAACGGTACAGGGCCTTTTCGTCTTCTGGCCCGACCAGCAGTCGCTCACGCCAATGTCGGATCACAACACCCAGGTCATCGCTGGGTAAACTGCCCAGCCATCCCCGGTTTGCCTCCGGACTTTGCAGATGATTGACCAGCGCAGGCTCCCCTATCTGCTCCAACATCAGCATTACGGGGCCCCTGCTCGCCAGGCCGGCTGCCGCTGTTTCCCCATAGAGCTGGCAATACTGCGAGGGGTCGCGAGCCGCCATCAGCGACTGGCAGTTCTCATTATTTGCTTCGAGCATGAGGCATAAACGACGCCCCGCCTGTTGTTGCTGCGCCATCCATTGATAAGCCAAGTCTTGCATCATGCGGCTCTCCCGGCGAAATCGCATTGGCCTTCGCGACAACGCTCGCAGATCGGGCAAAAATCCGCGTCCAGTTGGCGGGCCATGTCCATGATGAGGCCCTGCACAACAGAGACTTCAGGCGTAGCCGCAACAGACGCTGGGCTGGCCGACCTTGCAGCGGATGGCGCGCCACCGACGGTGATGGGCCGGCTGCTGAAAATCCCGCCGGCCTGAATCTGCAAATGCTCGCCGCCGGCCTTGAAACTCAACTGCGCGCCTGCATCGATGACAAGGCTGGCACCCGCCTTCAGGTGAATCTGTTGACCGGCTTCGATCACCATGACCTGTGCCACCTGGGTGTAGCTATCGCCTTGCACGGCCAGATGGTCGTTTGCCGTCAGCGCAATACTGCGGTCGCCGGTGATGTGGCGCTGCTCTCCGCTCTCAAGACGCACCGTGCTCAAGCCTCGGATGATTTCACTGCGCTCACCAGACACCTCCAAACGGCTGTCATGGCCCACCTGCTGCTCCAGGTCACGCTGGGCGCGCAGGTAGATCAGCTCCTCGCCACGGCGGTCTTCAAGATGCAGCTCGTTGCTGCCCGCGCCCCCGGGGACGCTGCGACTGCGCAACACGCTGCGGGTCTTGTGCTGCGGCAGGGAATAAGCCGGCATCTGCGACGCATTGGGCAGGCAACCGTTGATCAATGGCCGGTCCGGATCGCCCTCCAGGAAGGTCACCAACACCTCCATGCCCACCCGTGGAATCATCATGGCGCCAAACCCGGCACCGGCCCACCCGGAGGCAACCCTTACCCAACAGCTGCTCTTGTCATCCGTCTGGTCCAGGCGATCCCAATGAAACCGCACCTTCACTCGACCATAGGCATCGCAGTGCACCTCTTCATCCGCAGGCCCTGTAACAGTCGCCGTTTGGCTGCCGTTGATGGACGGCTTGGGATGTTTGAGCGGGGGTCGATGCACCGCACGCCAGGGGGTCGCAATGAAGCGGTTGCGATACCCGACGAAGGTGTCCGTATCGACTACCACTTCCTCCAGCACCTGCGGCTGATAGCCTTCGTGACGCACCGAGGTGATCAGCCACAGGTCGTTGCAGACCGGATCCGGATGGCCTTGCAACTCAAGAAAATGGCCACTGCGCAACAGGGGCTGGTCGCTCTTGCCTGACGCGCAATGGCGGTCGGATTGATGTCGCTCCAGGCTGCGACGCGCCAGTTGCGCCCCCCGTGCATGGCCGGTGAAACCGGCTGGATAACGGTAGTCTTCAAGCGCCGCGTCCGGTACACCGCCGGCGGTATCCTGCAACCGCAGCGACGGGTGTTCGAAGTCATGGTCGCGGCGCACCGTTCGCCGGCTGCGGGTTTGCAGGCGTACATCGAAGCGGTAAATACCCTTCGTTGCGGCCAGTGGATCGATCGTCGAGCAATATCGCTGCATCGGCAGGCGCTGAAATACGGTTTGATCATCCCCGAACACCAGCAGATGACCGTCGACACTATGGCGGAAGTGGTAATGGATACCCTCCTCCTCGCACAAGCGCTGGATGAAGTGCAGGTCCGTTTCCGCATACTGCACGCAAAAGAGCCGAAGCGGATAAACCACCGGGCCGAGCTCGAAGGCGTAGGCATCTGCCAGGATGCCGTGCTGTTCAAGAACGCTGGCAATCATCTGCGGCACGCTACGCTGCTGGAAAACCCGCTGGTCGCGGCGATGGGCAAGGCAGGCCAGGCGGGGCGCGAGGGTAAGGTGATAACGGGTGAGCCGGGCACCCGGAGCATCGCGGCCGATGGTATAGACCAACCCGTGCAGGCCTTGCTCCGTTTCGCCCAGGTACAGATAGACCGGCTGATGAAGCAACGCCTCCAGATCCAGGTCAGGGCTTTCGCTGACGAATTGCACCTGGATGAAATACGGTTGATCAAGACACTCACTGCCGTTGAAAGCGAGTACCTGCAAGTGGGCAGTGACGCCTTGGATCATTAATTTGAAACGTGACGAAACAAACGCATCAACCATCCGTTGTTACCCGCCAATCCATAACTCGCTGATTAAAAGCTCTCCTCGTTGACTGCCGAATACTGGCCGAGAAAAAGCGCCTGAACGCCTTGAAGCTTAGCGATCTCAGGGAAAATTCGGCCCTTGGAAAATAAAAAAGAAGTTTCGTACGACAAGGTTGGAAGTGTCTTTTACAAAATAAGAAATTCGTTTAATAAACAAATTATCAACAATAAGAAAATTCTTACTTCGACACTTCCAAATAGAACTACCCATTAAGGAAATAGCTGACCCACATCACCATGGCAATTACTTACGCCAGTGAATGCGCGGTCCCGAAAAGACTGACGCTCGACAACGTTTCAGCTTCAACCCGCAAACGTACTGGCGCCGTGCCGCCCGGCATCACCACCGCCACCTCCCCGGCGCCGACCCAACCTGCTCGCCATGCCGCACAGGCCACCGCGCTGGCGCTGGTACCCGAAGACGCAGTAGGCCCTTCGCCGCGCTCGAACACCCGCGCGATTACCTGATTACCCGAAGCACGCGCGGCCCATTGCAAATTGACCCCCGCGACACAGGGACGACCGCTGCCCACAGGCGGAGCGAAGGCGATCGCTTGCAATCGCTCAAACAGTGCCAATTGATGCATGGCGAGATAGGAGGGCAATGCCGCCATCTGCTCGACAAGTGTTACGCAATGGGGATTGCCCACCCGCACGAACTGGCTTCTATCCCATTGCGGGTCTATCGCCGCCAACGCGGCCACGTGACTGAACTCACCCTGCTGCGCCACACCGCTATCCACTCCCGCACCGGCTGCCGATGGGCCGAAACCCGGTTGCCCCAGGTCCAGCCAAAAGCCCTCGACCTGCTGGTACACCGCAGGCTCCACCCGCGTGACCACCGGTGAAACTGCATCCGCTTTATCGTGATGCACCCGCAACTCGCAGCCTTCTGACATAACGCCTTGGTCGGTCAATGCCTGGGCAAAGATGGTTAACCCGTTGCCACTGCGCTCGGCGAGGCTACCGTCAGTATTGACGATCAATAGATCGAAAGGTGGCGCAGCCTGAAACGGCCCAACCAGCAACCCGTCGCAGCGATGAGCCTTGGCACCGGGCGCCGGCGACACCGCTCCCCACCCGCATTCGGCAGCGATGGCCGATGCGCTCCATGCCTGGCGCGCACTCGCGGCAAGGTCGGCGCCGTCGGGCAGGTCAACACCCCGGCGACGTAAATAATCGGGGCTGACTACCCCATAGATATTGCCGCGCGCGTCATAGAACCGAGTCACGCTGTAAGCTGCTTGAAAAAAGTCATCGGTCTGTTCGTCGGTAGCCTGAAAGAGAGAGCAACAGCGTATTACAGAACGCCCACTTCTACACACGCGACACCTTCAGGTTGGAAATACCGTCACGGGCCGCTCGCTAATCCCAAGGGAACCCGGCTCGCCCGACGAGGCCTGATGTGCAAGGATGTCACGCCGGACATCGTTCGTTGAACGCAACACCAAGGATTATTCATGACTGCCATCCCCACTTCCGCCCCCGTGGTTCCCGGGCGGCTGGAGCAAATGTCGACCCGTATCGCTTTTTTCATCGCTGGCTTCGGCATCGCGGCCTGGGCACCGTTGGTGCCGTACGCCAAGGCGCGCGCGCAACTCAACGAAGGCACACTTGGCCTGTTGCTATTGTGCCTGGGGGTAGGATCGATCCTCGCCATGCCCGTGGCCGGGGTGTTGGCGTCACGCTTTGGCTGCCGGCGCGTGTTGACCGCCGGCACGGTCTTGATTTGCCTGGCGTTGCCGATGCTGGCCACCGTCAGTTCGATTCCGCTGCTGATGGCAGGGTTGTTCCTGTTTGGCGCAGGGCTGGGCACGGTGGATTCGACGGTCAACCTGCAAGCGGTGATCGTTGAACGCGCCAGCGGGAAAACCATGATGTCGGGCTTCCACGGGTTGTTCAGCCTGGGTGGGATCGTCGGTGCGGCGGGGGTCTCCGGCTTGCTGGGGCTGGGCTTGTCGCCGCTGCAGGCAACCCTGGTGGTGATCGTCATCATGGCAGTGGCACTGCTCAAGGCCAGGCCGCATCTGCTCCCCTATGGCAGTGAAAGCTCAGGGCCGGCGTTTGCCATTCCTCATGGCGTGGTGCTGTTTATCGGCTGCTTGTGTTTCATCGTTTTCCTGGCCGAAGGCGCAGTACTGGACTGGAGCGCGGTGTTCCTCAGTGCCGAACGCGGCCTGGACGAAGCTTATGCGGGCCTCGGCTACGCGGCATTCGCCCTGACCATGACCGCCGGGCGCTTGACCGGTGACGTGATTGTGCGGCGCCTGGGCGCTACCTGGGTGATCGTGGCCGGTGGCACGTTGGCAGCGGCCGGTGTGTTTCTGGCCACGCTGTCCCCCGCCTGGGAAATGGCGCTGCTTGGATATGCGCTGGTGGGCGCCGGCTGCTCCAATATCGTCCCGGTGCTTTATACCGCCGTGGGCAAACAGAAGGTGATGCCGGAACATATTGCCGTGCCCGCCATCACCACGCTGGGCTATGCGGGCATATTGGCCGGGCCGGCAGTGATCGGTTTCATTGCCCATGCCAGCAGCGTGGCAACCGCGTTCCTGCTGATCGGTGGGTTGCTGGCAGCGGTGGCGATCAGCGGCAGGATAGTGCGTGTATAAACGCTCGCCAGTATGAGCGGCCTGATTATCCACCCGCTCATACCTGCGACGCCTTCAGTTACCCTTTTCTTTCTTATCGTTTTCCAACCATCGATCGATGCTGTAGTTCTTCAACCAGCCATCAATGTTGTGGCTCCCAAAAATATTGGTGCCGTTCGCTTTGTTGCTGTCCAGGGAGTCGAGCAATCCTGGTCGCTCAACAATGTTCTTGGCGACGTATACCTGCTGCTCGCTGTATTTTTTCTTGGGGAACCCAGTCGCCGGATCCCGTACGACATTACCGTTCTTGTCGGTCTCGTCAGGATCTTTGCTCATTTCGATCAGTGTGTCTGTCTTGACGTATCGGTGCTTCTCGAAAAAGAAGGTGTAGTCTTCGGATTTATCCCGCAGTTGATCAAACATGCCCCTGAACGCTTGCACGACTTGTGCATTGGTTTTCGAATGAAATGGATCCACACTTTGGGTATTGGGGTTGGTGTTGCCAACGACCAGGTCAGATGCATTGGCCAGGCTTTCAGGCGTGATTTTACCGCCATCGACTAGAATCGCCTCGTTGAGCCTGGGACGATTGAGTATCTCCCTGGCCAACATGATGGTGCGTTCAGAGACGCTGCTTTTGTGCACGTCTTCAGCGGCAATTTGTTGCAGTCCGCTCTGGGTCAGGTGGCCATCTTTCTTGAACTTATCCAGCATGGAAAAGTTGTTATTCAGATCTGTCGCCAGCAGGCGGTCGTCCGAACTGATATAGGGATTTCCCACCTTTGACATTCCGCCATACAACCCTTGGCCGTCAAAATGCCGGCTGGCGCCATTGACCATCAAGCTGTTGGGGGCAAAACTCGAGGTCGTTCCGAGCGGCTGCTGGGTTCCCAACGCCTTGTCCACGACGCTGAGCCGCGCGTAACCACCACCGGCTGGAGCGGGCGCCTGATTCGCACCGGCAGTCCAATTCTGCAGATGCGGTAATCCAGAGCCTGAAGTATTTATCCCATTAGTCATGTTGATTCCCACCTTATTTAGATTGCATTACTTGGACCTCGAGTGCTCCGTCTTCAAAAGCGCTGTGACGGTCAGCGCGAGGCAAGTATCGAATATGTGGCAACCTAAAAATAATGGTTCCGGCAAGCCGCCAGCCTGCTCCCGGTAAACCTTGAACATTTGTAACCAGCCAGCGACGTCAGTGGGTTGACTGTCATTGACGGCGTGACAATTTGCTCCACAGCGCTTCGAGCAATGACACTGCTGACCGAGGCGCCGGCCCTTCCTCTACGGCTCGCGAGCCCCTATCGAAGTCTTCAGTCGTAGGCGCCTTGAAACTGAACTTGGGTGACGACGTGAGATTGAGCCCCTTTGCTTGAGATGAGCCCAGGCCGTGTAGCGTAGTTGCCGGAGCGGGCAGGTTTGCAACAGCGTACTGGGAGTGAGATTGGCGAGGTTCAAATGATGTCGAATTCATAGGCCATTACCTGTTCCAGTAAACGAAGGCATCCATGGGTCACACCAATGGATGCTTTCTTCGTGGTAAATACTTGCAAATGGTTCCAGCATCACTGCGGAGCGATTTCCTGGCCAAGTATCTACCAACCGATGCGACGCATTGGGCCAGGTATTAGCGCAGGAGCCGATACAGGTCGTCCCGGGTGATCTTGCCATCGCGCAGGAACCCGAAGACGTTATCCATCGAGCCCTTCAACTCAGAACGCGCCATGACTTCTCGCGATAGCTGGGTAATGCTGTCGGTGGGTCCATGACCATAAAGCGGACGCGACGCAAACTTTGCGAAGGTGTTGACGTCGATGGCGTTTCTATCGGCGCTCCACCACGGCCCTTTCAACGCGTTGAAGTTATTCAAGACATTCTGGGCAAGTTGCCTGTCGTCTTGAAGCTTGAGTGGGTTCGACGAAAGAATGAATTTGCTGATGTCTTGTTTAGACAGGGATTTATCCTGAGCCCCCGTCCCATTATTTCGATCGAGGGCCTGCATCAGGCCCGGGCGCTTGAGCAATTCCCTGGCAAGCCTGATGTTCTCATCCACCTTCGAAAACCCGGTCAAGGGTCGACCTGCCATATTATTTATATGCTCAGGCGTGACGGTCGGTGCGTACCAGGGTTTGAACGCGTTGTAATTATTCAATAGCCCCTGAGCCAACACCTCGTTGCTCTGTTTTCCGTAAAGAGGATCCGGCAGGGTGGGGTTGGGACGTGGGGGCGGGCCTGGATTGAAGCCTGGCTTGCGCGACTGCGCTGCGCTGTCGAAAACCGGGCCGGACTGACTCGCCGACTGCTCGAAACTCGGGCCCGCCGCGCCCGCAGCCTTGGCCACCGGGCTGGGTTGTGCGTCTGCGCGAGTCTGCGCCAGGTTGTCAGTTGATGAGGCGAACGCTTGATTGGATGCGGATACCGACATGGGGTACTCCAGTGCTGATTTAGGGCGATACCTTGCTGCCGCAGCCTTGCCAACGATGGATGAATCGTGGCGCAGGTCTGCACCAGCAGGCCTTTGCTGTGTGGCAGAGCGATGGCAATAGGTTCCTCGACGTGTTGAAAACATCCAACTAGGGGTAGGAAGGAGGTCTTGCGTAACGAAGAGCGAACCGGGAAATTTCCCTGCCACGGCAACGCAAGTCGCCTTATGTCCATGACATCCATCCCCGGGCACGCCAACGCTCGTAGGTTCACTTGAGGATAAAGACGCGTCTACTGTCAGAAACTACAGTTGCATTGGTCCGCGACCCTTTCAAATGCACAGCGGCATGCTGAACTTCCATCACCGCGCATCAGTCAGCACAAAAGACTCTCATTAAACAGCGGGTGGGCGATGCAGATTTCCTTGCAGCAACAAGTGGCCCTGGTCACCGGTGCCAGCTCCGGCATCGGCGCCGGTGCGGCCAAGGCGTTGGCCGAAGCCGGCGCGGCCGTCGTACTTAACTACAACTCCCAGGCGGCACCGGCCGAAGCCCTCGCCGCGCAGATCAACGCCAACGGCGGCCGGGCGATTGCCATCGGTGGCGATGTATCGAAAGAAGCCGACGTCGAACGCCTGTTCGCCCAGACCCTCGATGCCTTCGGCCACCTGGATATCCTCGTGGCCAACTCCGGCCTGCAAAAAGACGCCAACCTGGTCGACATGAGCCTCGACGACTGGAACACCGTGATCGGCGTCAACCTCACCGGCCAATTTCTCTGCGCACGCGCCGCCGTGCGTATTTTCAACCGGCAAGGCGTGCGGGCTGGCGTGTCCCGCGCGGCCGGCAAGATCATTCATATGAGCTCGGTGCACCAATTGATTCCCTGGGCCGGGCATGCGAATTACGCAGCGTCCAAGGGCGGTGTGGAGATGCTGATGCGCACCCTCGCCCAGGAAGTCAGCGAGCAGCGCATTCGAATCAACGGGATTGCGCCAGGCGCGATTCGCACGGCAATCAACCGTGCGGCCACCGAAGGCGCGGCGCAAAAAGAGCTGCTCAAGTTGATTCCCTATGGCCGGGTCGGTGATGTGCAAGACGTGGCGAACGCAGTAGTGTGGCTGGCCAGCGACGCGTCCGATTACGTGGTCGGCAGCACGCTGTTCATCGATGGCGGCATGAGCCTTTATCCGGAGTTTCGTGGCAATGGTTGATTTGAAGAACGAGCCACAAAGCCCCATCGATGCGCACGGCATCATTGGCGACATGCGCAGCGCCGCGTTGGTGAATGACCAGGGCAGCATCGATTTTTTCTGCTGGCCGGAATTCGACAGCCCGTCGATTTTCTGTGCGTTGCTCGACACCCCCGACGCCGGCACCTTCCAGCTCACCCCGGACCTGCCCAATGCGCGCCGCGAGCAGATCTACCTGCCCGACACCAATGTGCTGCAGACCCGTTGGCTGAGCGATGCGGCGGTGGTGGAAGTCACCGATTTGCTGGCCGTCAGCGAAGAGGTCGACGACCTGCCGCTATTGATCCGCCGCGCGCGAGTGGTCAGCGGCACGGCGACATTCCACCTGCGCTGCGCCGTACGCCATGACTACGCCCGCGCCAACACGCACGCCACAGCCTGCGACACCGGCGTAGTGTTCAGCGCTGACGGCCAGCCTGGCCTGCGCCTGACCGGCAGCCACGCGCTGACGCTGGACGAGAATGTGGCGGTGGCCCGCTTCAGCCTGGCCCAGGACGAAAGCGCCGAATTCGTCCTCGGCGGCCAGGACGACCCGCGCGTGACGAATGCCTGCACCGACCTTTACCTGCAACGCACCTTGAAGTTCTGGCGCGGCTGGATCAGCCAATCGAACTACCGTGGGCGCTGGCGCGAAATGGTTAACCGCTCGGCCTTGGCGCTGAAGCTGCTGACCTCGCGCAAACAGGGCGCAATCATCGCCGCCGCCACCTTCGGCCTGCCGGAAAGCCCTGGCGGCGAGCGCAACTGGGACTACCGTTACACCTGGATCCGCGACGCCTCCTTTACCGTCTACGCCTTCATGCGCCTGGGCTTCATCGAGGAAGCCAATGCCTATATGCGCTGGCTCAGAGGACGGGTCAGCGACTGCTGCGGCCAAACCACCAAGATCAACATCCTGTACGGCATTGATGGCCGCCAGGAACTGCCGGAAACCACACTGGACCACTTGCGTGGTCATGGTGGCGCCCAGCCGGTGCGCGTGGGCAATGAAGCGTTCGACCAGATCCAGCTGGATATCTACGGCGAACTGATGGACGCGGTTTACCTGGTCAATAAATACGGCGAAGCGATTTCCCACCAAGGTTGGAAACACACCGTGGAAGTGGTCGACCAGGTCTGCGAAATCTGGAACCAGAAAGACGTCGGCATCTGGGAAATGCGCGGCGAGCAGCACCACTTCCTGCACTCGCGGCTGATGTGCTGGGTGGCCCTGGACCGCGCGATCCGCCTGGCCTCCAAGCGCTCACTACCGGCGCCGTTCGCGCGTTGGGACCAGACGCGCCAGGCCATCTATGCAGACATCTGGAGCAACTTCTGGAACGAAGAACGTGGGCATTTCGTGCAGCACATCAACAGCACTGCCCTTGACGGCTCGATGCTGTTGATGCCGCTGGTGCGCTTCGTTGCCGCGACTGATCCACGCTGGCTGTCGACACTGGAGGCGATCGAGAAAAGCCTGGTACGTGACGGCATGGTCTACCGCTACCGCAACGACGACAGCCAGATCGATGGGCTGCAAGGCACCGAAGGCGCGTTTACCGCATGTTCGTTCTGGTACGTCGAATGCCTGGCCCGCGCCGGGCAAGTGGAAAAAGCCCACCTGGAGTTCGAACAGTTGCTGCGCTACGCCAACCCGCTGGGGTTGTACGCCGAAGAGTTCGACAGCCAGGCCCGGCACCTGGGCAACACACCCCAGGCCTTGAGCCATTTGGCGTTGATCAGTGCGGCAACGTTTCTGGACCGTAAGCTCAGTGGGGAGAAAACCGTATGGCAACCCTGATACCACCTGCCCCGCTGCTGTATGTGCGCACGTCCATGCTCGATGTGGCTTACGAAACCCACGGCCCTGTCGATGGCGAGCCCGTCATCCTGCTGCATGGCTTTCCCTACGACCCGCGCAGCTACGACGAAATCGCGCCAGTACTGGCGCAGCGTGGCTACCGGGTGCTGGTGCCGTACCTGCGCGGCTATGGGCCTACGCGTTTTATCAACGATCAAGTCATGCGTTCCGGTCAGCAGGCAGCGCTGGCCAAGGACTTGCTGGACTTCATGGATGCGCTGGCCATTCCCTGCGCCACGCTCGCCGGTTATGACTGGGGTGGGCGCGCCGCGTGTATCGTCGCGGCGCTGTGGCCGGAACGGGTGCGTGGGTTGGTGAGCGCAGACGGCTACAACATTCAGGACATCGCCAAGTCTCCCAAGCCACGGGCGCCTGCTACAGAGCATCGGTTGTGGTACCAGTATTACTTTCACACCCAGCGCGGCGTGGACGGCCTGACCGCCAACCGCCGCGAACTGTGCCAGCTGTTGTGGGCGTTGTGGTCACCGTCGTGGGCGCGCGGGCCGAGCCTGTATGGGCACACCGCGCCATCGTTCGATAACCCGGATTTCGTGGAGGTGGTGATCCACTCCTATCGCCACCGCTTCGGGTATGCGCCGGGGGACCCTGGGCTGGAATTCATCGAGCAGGCATTGGCGCTGCAACCACCGATTTCGGTGCCGAGCATTTCCCTGTGCGGCGCCGATGACGGCGTGGGGCCGCCCCCGGAAGAGGACGACGATGTCGAGCACTTCAGCGGTTTTTATCGACGCCAGGTGTTGCCCGGCGTGGGCCACAATATTCCGCAAGAAGCGCCCGAGGCCACCCTGGCGGCGCTGCTGGAGTTGCTACACCGGTGAAAACCGCTCGCGATAGGCCTGAGGCGTTACCGACAAGGCCCGCAGGAAACTGCGCCGCAAGGTCTCTTCACAGCCAAACCCGCAGTTCACGGCGATGCGTTTGATCGCAATGCTGCTATCCGCCAACTGCCGGCGTGCGCTTTCGACCCGAATCAGCTCCACGGCCCGCGCCGGGGTCTGGCCGGTTTCGGCTCGGTAGTGGCGCACAAAGCTGCGCTCGCTCATGCCAGCCTGGGCGGCCAGGGTGGAAATACTCAGGTCCAACGCCAGGTTGTCGGCGATCCAGGCGTGTAACTCGGCAAAGCGGCTGTCGCTCTTTTGCAGGGACAAGGTCACGCTGAATTGCGATTGCCCGCCGGGACGCTTGAGAAACACCACCAACTGCCGTGCCACGTCCAAGGCGACGGCGCGGCCCAGGTCCTCCTCCACCAGGGCCAGGCACAGGTCGATACCAGCGGTCACGCCGGCCGAGGTCCACAGCGTGCCTTGCTGAATAAAGATCGGATTGGGCTCCACCGTCAGCGCCGGAAACTTGCGCGCCAGTTCCTCACAGCGCGTCCAGTGCGTAGCCACGCGGCATCCGTCGAGCAGGCCACTGGCGGCCAGCAGAAAAGCACCGGTGCAGACCGAGGCCATGCGCCGTGTGTGCCGCGATTTCTCGCGTACCCAGTGCACCAGCGCCGGGTCTTCGGCGGCACCGTAGACGCCCCAGCCACCGGCAATCACCAAGGTGTCACACGGCTGATCGACAGCGGGCAGCGGCTCGGCCACCAGCGCCAGGCCTGCGGAGGTCATCACCGGTTTGGCCTGGTCAGCGATCACATTCACCGCATAGGGCGCAGGCAAGCCTCGCTGGCGAGCCAGGTCATTGGCCGAGGCGAACACCTGCAGAGGCCCGGTGACATCGAGCACCTGGGCATTATCAAAAGCGAGCACATGAATGAGTCGGGGCATGATTGGCGTGATCTGTGGGTTCAATGGCGTATGCGCCAAAGCCTAGGCCTCTACAGTGAAGCCGTCCACCCTCTTGATTGGAGTTTCATTCATGACCTTGCACATCGGCTTCCTGTTATTCCCCGGCATCCAGCAACTGGACCTTACCGGCCCCTATGACGTGCTCGGTTCGCTGCCGGACGTGAAACTGCACCTGGTCTGGCAAGACCTGGCGCCGATCACCTCCAGCACCGGCCTGGTGTTCACGCCGACCATCACCTATGCCGACTGCCCGAAGCTGGACGTGCTGTGTGTGCCCGGCGGTGCCGGTGTCGGCGCACTGATGGAAGACCCCGCCACGCTGGACTTCCTTAAGGCCCAGGCGCACACCGTGCGCTACATGACCTCGGTGTGCACCGGTGCGCTGGTGCTGGGCGCGGCGGGTTTGCTGCGCGGCCGCAGAGCCACCACGCACTGGGCCTACCACGACTTGCTCGCGCCATTGGGCGCCATCCCGGTACAGGCGCGCGTGGTACGTGACGGCAACCTGTTTACCGGCGGTGGAATTACGGCGGGCATCGACTTTGCGCTGACCCTGGCGGCGGAGCTGTACAGCGAAGCGGCAGCGCAATTGGTGCAGCTGCAAATCGAATATGCGCCGGCCCCGCCGTTCGACGCGGGCCGCCCGGATACGGCGCCCAGGCACGTGCTGGAGGAAGCCAACAAGCGCACGGCAGAATCGCGCAGGGTGCGCGCAGAGATTGTTGCGCGGGCGGCGGCGCGCCTGGGTTGAATGGATTGTTCCCACGCTCTGCGTGGGAACGCCTCCTGGGACGCTCCGCGTCCCGCCAACTGCCCTCTTCCTGACCCCCCGCCAAAAAAAACCTTTTCCCGCCAAACAGGAAAATTCTGACATTTGTTCCTACACTCAAAATCACACCCAGATGCCCAAGTGCCAGCACTACGGCCGTCATAAAAATGGCACACAAAACTTCAATTAACATGCCTATAATACGATCTTCGCAGAATGGTCAACTTATTGACTGTGCCGTAAAAAGGAACTCCTTTAGCCACTAGCTCCGCAAAACTTCCTTCATTTGGATGGTTTCACTTGGATGAATGGTTGCGTTTTAACCAGATGTGGCCCGTTGACTGCTCCGTTGAACAGCTGCGGCGCAAACTTGGTGTGCAATGAGGGATGGTTGTATGCGCGAGAAATCATCAGTGGTCAGTTTGTTTCTGACCCGGGCCGGCTTCGTTGAGTTTTTTGTTGTTTTTGTCAAGTTGGTGCATGGCCTGACCGCCATTTTGCCACCGCTGGTCCTGGCTATTTTCCTCGACCCGATGGACGCCGAGATGCGCTCGCATTTCCTGGGGCTGCTGCTGTTTTTTGCGGTGTTGACGGTTATTTTGTTCCAGGCCCTGGGCATCTATTCCGAAGAGCTGTTCAGCAACCGCTTGCGCCTGCGCGCCAATATCGTGGCCTGGTCGTCGGCGTTCTGCATCCTGCTGTTCATGTACCAGATCCTGCAGGTGTTCCCGCAATTGAACCCGCGCAACCTGGTGGTGTGGTACTTCGCCAGCCTCGGGCTGTTCTGCCTGGAGCGCCTGGTGATGCTGCGCCTGTACCGCAACCTGATGCGCAAGGGCAAATTCCTGCAACGCACGGTGATCCTTGGCTTCACCGACACCGCCGTGCACGTCGCCGACCACCTGCAGCGCAATGGCGATATCCGCTCCGGCCTGATCGGTTTTATCGACGACCGCACCGAGCGCATTCCCAAGGAGCTGAGCAGCCTGCCGCTGTTGGGCAACACCCGCGACCTGGAAAAGCTGATCCGCGCCGAGCAGGTCAACCAAGTGATGATCTGCCTGCCGTGGGCCGCCGAGCAGCGTATCCACGGGCTGGTCAATCGCCTGCGGCAGATGTCGGTGAACGTGATGCTGGTGCCGGACATGGCCGCCCTGCGCTACGGCCACAGCCGCATTACCGACGTGGGCGGCATCTTGATGTTCAACACCTCGCAGTTACCGCTGCGCGGCTGGTCGCCCTTTATCAAGCGCTGCGAAGACCTGCTGCTGGCGAGCATCACCCTGGTGGTGCTGTCGCCGGTGATGCTGTTGACGGCGATCGCGATCAAGCTCGATTCCAAGGGCCCGGTGCTGTTTCGCCAGAACCGCTATGGCTATAACGACAATGAAATCCGCGTGTTCAAGTTCCGTTCGATGTTCACCGACCAGAGCGATTTCACCGCCGAACGCCAAACCACCCGCCAGGATCCGCGCATCACCCGAGTCGGGCGCATTATCCGCAAAACCAGCATCGACGAGCTGCCGCAGTTGTTCAACGTCCTGCAGGGCAACATGTCCATGGTAGGCCCCCGGCCCCACGCCACCGCCACCAAGGCGGCGGGCATTCCTTTCGAAGTGGCGGTCAGCGAATACAGCTCACGCCACCGGGTCAAGCCAGGCATCACCGGGTGGGCGCAAATCAACGGCTACCGGGGCGAAACCGACACCCTGTTCAAAATCCAGAAACGCGTCGAGTACGACCTGGAGTACATCTCCAAATGGTCGGTGTGGTTTGACTTGTACATCGTTTTCATGACGGTCCCGGCCGTCCTTTCCACCAAGGAAGTCTATTGATGAATACCCTCAACGGATTAATTCCCTGCATCATTTCCGGTGGTTCGGGCACGCGCTTGTGGCCGGTATCCCGGCAGAACATGCCCAAGCCGTTCATGCGCATGCGCGACGGCCAGAGCCTGCTGCAGAAAACCTTCCAGCGCGCCGCCCGCCTGCCCGGCGTGGAAAGCGTGCTCACGGTGACCAACCGCGACCTGCTGTTTCGCACCCTGGATGACTACCGTGGGGTCAACAAGGCCCACTTGCCCCTGGACCTGCTGCTCGAGCCCTTCGGGCGCAACACCGCAGCGGCGATCGCCGTGGCGGCGCTGCATGTGCAGGAACATTTCGGTGGCGACGCGCAACTTCTGGTAATGCCCGCCGACCATCTGGTGCTCAACGAGACCGCATTCGCCGACGCCGTGGCCCAGGCCCGCGAGCTGGCCGATGCCGGCTACCTGGTGACCTTCGGCATTCAACCCGACCACCCGGAGACCGGTTTCGGCTATATCGAAAAAGGCGAAGCGCTGCGCCTGGGCAACAGGGTCAAACGCTTTGTCGAAAAACCCGACTTGGCCACCGCCCAAGCCTACCTCGACGGCGGCAAACACCTGTGGAATGCCGGCATGTTCTGCTTCAAGGCCAGCACCCTGGTGGATGAACTGAACACCCACGCGCCCGACGTGCTGATCGCTGCGCGTGCCGCCCTTGAGCACAGCCAGCACCTGCAAAACAAAACCTCGCGCCAGCGCGAACTGGACAGTGACGCCTTCGGCAGCGCGCCGGACATTTCCATTGACGTGGCGCTGATGGAAAAGTCCACGCAAGTGGCCGTGGTGCCGTGCGACATCGGCTGGAGCGATATCGGCTCCTGGGAAGCCCTGCGCCAGCTCACCCCCAGCGATGCCCAGGGCAACCAGGTCAATGGCGAAGCGATTTTGCATGACGTGCACAACTGCTACATCGACTCGCCCAAGCGCGTGCTCGGTGCGGTCGGCGTGCGTGACCTGATCATCGTCGACACCCCCGACGCCCTGCTGATCGCCGACGCCCACCGCAGCCAGGACGTGCGCTACATCGTGGCCGAGCTCAAGCGCCAGAACCATCCGGCTTTCAGCCTGCACCGCACCGTCACCCGGCCGTGGGGCACCTACACCGTGCTGGAGGAAAGCACCCGCTTCAAGATCAAGCGCATTGTGGTCAAGCCGCAGGCGTCGTTGTCGCTGCAAATGCACCATCACCGCAGCGAACACTGGGTGGTGGTCAGCGGCGCGGCACAGATCACCAATGGCGAGCGCGAATTTCTGATCAACGCCAACGAATCCACCTACATCCCGGCGGGGCACAAACACCGCCTGACCAACCCCGGCATCATCGACCTGGTGATGATCGAGGTGCAGAGCGGCGAGTACCTGGGCGAAGACGATATCGTGCGCTTCGATGACATCTATGGGCGTGCGCCTGCCGAAGTGAAGCCGTGACATGCGCACCTCGCTGATCATCCCGACCCGTAACGCCGCAAGCCACCTGGCGCGGCTGCTGCCTGCGCTGAAGATGCAGACCCTGCAACCGGACGAGATGCTGGTGGTTGACAGCGCGTCCAGCGATGACACCGTGGCGCGCTTTCGCGAATACGGCGCGCGGGTCGAGGTGATCGACGCCCGCGCCTTCAACCACGGCGGCACGCGGCGTTGGGCCAGCGAACAGGTAAGCGGCGATGCCCTGATCGTCATGACCCAGGACGCCATTCCCGCCGCGCCCGAGACCTTCGCCAACCTGCTCGCTGAATTGCAGCAGGACCCGCTCAACGGCGTGGCCTATGGTCGCCAACTGCCGCACCCGGATGCCGGTGTGCTGGGCGCGCAGTCGCGCCACTTCAATTACCCGGCCGACAGCCGCAGCAAGCGCCTGGCCGATGCGCCGCAGCTGGGGATCAAGACCTGTTTCAGCTCCGACTCGTTTTCCGTTTACCGACGTAGCGCCCTGCAAGCCGTAGGTGGTTTCCCCGCCGATGTGATCGGCAGTGAAGACGCCTACGTCGCGGCGCGCATGCTGATCGAAGGCTACACCGTGCGCTACGCCGCCTCCGCGCAGGTGTACCACTCCCACGATTACCGACTCATGGACGAGTTTCACCGCTACTTCGACATTGGCGTGTTCTACGGTCGCGAACCCTGGATACGCCAGGCCTTTGGCGATGCCGGCGGTGAAGGTAAACGCTATGTACTGGCTGAACTCGCGGCATTGCGCGCAGCCGGTGCATTGCATCGCGTACCCGAAGTACTGGTGCGCAGCGCGTTCAAGTTGCTCGGCTATCGGCTGGGCCAGCAGGAACGCCGGCTACCCCTCGCCCTCAAGCGGCGCATCAGCATGTTCCCCGGTTATTGGAGGTGAGCATCATGACCTACAGGAAGTCCTATTTGATGAAACGAACCCTGCTCGTCCTGGCCATGATGGCCCTGGCCGCCTGCAATACCCCCGCGCGCATCGTCGCGCCTGACGGCAAGACCGTCGAGGACGGCAAGCGCGCCCTCGACCAACTGGCCCAACTGCCGCCGGCGGTGGAACGCATCCGCGTCGGCGATCAGTTGCGCATCGTGCGCGATGCCGGGGAAATGCCGACCCTGTCGGCGTTCAACGTCAGCACGATCTATGAGCTGACGCTGTACACGGTGCAAACCGACGGCAAGATCAACTACCCGTTCCTGGGCCCGATCCAGGTGGCCCGGCGCACCCCGTCCGAAGTAGCGAACGAGCTGAGCAGCAAGCTTGCGCCGGTGTATCGCGAGCCACGGGTGACGGTGAACATCAACCAGGCGCCGGGCAATTCGATCATCGTCGGCGGCGCGGTCAACAACCCGACCACGGTGCCGATCGCCTCGGCCAACACCCTGGAGCAAGCCATTGTCGGCGCTGGCGGGGTCAACCCGGCAGGCAATGCCAGCATGGTTGCGCTGCTGCGCGAAGATACCCAAGGCGTCTATCGCGCCTACTTCCTGGACTTCAGCCAATACCTCAAGACCGGGCCCAACGGGCGCAAACAAGTGCCCCTGCAACGCGGTGATGTGGTGTTCGTGCCCAAATCCAATGTGGGCGAGCGCATCCAGGGCGTGGATACCTACCTGAACCAGTTGATCCCATTCACCAAGTCGATCGGGGTTGGCTACAACTACACCCGAACCAGCGGCGGCAGTAACTAAAGGAGCGACATCCCATGATCGAGATCCGTTCTTTTCGCGATCTTCTGCGCCTGTTCTTCATCTTCCGGCATGAGTTCAAACTGGCGGCCATCGCAGCGCTGGTGATCATCCTGCTGGGCGCCTTCCTGCTGCCCGCCAAGTTCGAATCCACCGCGCGCCTGCTGGTCAAGCCGGGGCGTGATTCGACGTTGCCGATCGAAATCAGCAACCGCCAGGCGCTGGTCATGCCCAGCACCCAGCGCGACCCGATTGTCGATGAGGAGCGCCTGCTGACTGGTCGCCCGATCGTGCGCGCGGTGGCCGAGCATTACCTGGAAGTCATCGACAAAATGCCGCCGCCGGAAGGTGTCTGGAAGCGCACCAAGTACTACGTCAAAAACGCTATTGGCGCGGTGTTCGACGGCGTGCGCGTGGTACTGGAAACCGTGGGCGTGATTGAACAGACCACCCCGGTGGAACGCCTCGCCGCGAGCCTGGAGAAGAACTTCGAAGTCAGCCACGCGGCCGGGTCCACGGTGATGGACATCAGCTTCAAGTGGAGCGACCCCGAAATCGCCCAGGCGGTGGTCAAGAGTTGGGTCGAAACCTACATCAACGAGCGCACCCAGGCTCTGGGGCGCAAGAGCCTGTATGCGTTCTATGAAGGCCAGGTGTCCAACAGCGCCACCGAGATCAAGAGCTACAAGCAGCAGATCCTGACTCACTTGAACCAGATCGGCGCGGCGAGCATCACCGATCGCCTGGAAGATTTGTCCGAGCGCATCAACGTGCTGCGCGGCGAAACCTTCAACACCACGCGCTTGATTGCCTCGTCGGACAGTGCCCTCGAGAGCACACGCACCCAGCTCAAGACCCAGCCCAAGGAAGTGACCACGGTTCGCCAGATTGCGCTGAACCCGCAGCAGCAGGATTTACGTCGCTTGCTTAACCAGAAGCTGCTGGAAAAAGCCGACATGATGCGCACCTACACCGATAACGCGCCGCCGGTCAAAGCCCTGGATGCGTCGATTCGGGCAATGCAGGCCCAGGTCGCCGGTGAAAGCAACACCGTACAAAGCTCGGAAAACCGCGCACCGAACACCCTGGAAATCCACTTGCAGCGCGTGCTGCTCGATGAGTCCAGCAACAACCTGGCGTTGCGCACACAACTGGTGCAGCAGCAAAAGCAACTGGTCAACCTCGAAGCGCAACGCAAGGAAGCTCTGGAGATTGAACCGGAGCTGGCGCGCCTGTCCCGTGAGCTGAGTGCCACCGAGCGCAACTACGCGCTGTACGTGGACAACCTGGAAAAATCGCGCATCGACCGTGAACTGGACAACAGCCAGATCAGCAACATTGCGGTGATCGAGGAAGCGACCCTGAACCCAGGCCGCATTTTTCCCAAAACCCTGCTGATGCTGTTGCTGGCGATCCCGTTTGCCATCGTCGTCGGCCTGCTGGTGATCTACCTGTGCTACCTGCTCGACCAGCGCATTCACGACGGCGGCCTGGTGGAACGCAAATTCGGCCTGCCGCTGTGGACGACCCTGCCGGAGCTGGACACCAGCACCGCGCAAGGCACCAATGCGTTCAATGCGAGCATCTACCGGCTGTACGGTTTGCTGCAATTGGACCGCGTCGCCGAACGCGGCCTGACCCTCGGGCTGACCTCGGCGCGCCACGGTGAAGGGGTGACCTTCGTGGTGGAGCAACTGCGCCAACTGCTCCAGGAAAATGGCATTACCGTGCGCGTGGGCGGGGCGGCGCCCGCAGCACCGGGCGAAGTGGTGCTGCTGGACGCCTCGGCGCTGCTGGACAACCGCGATGCGTTCGTCAACCTGCGGCGCGCTGACCTGATCGCGTTGGTGGTGGAAGCGCAGAAAAGCACGGTGCCGGTGGTGGAACACGCGCTGTCGATCCTCAATACGGCGTTCGGCAAAGTCGATGGCATCATCATCAACCGGCGTAAATTCGAAGTGCCGGCCAAGGTGCTGCACAGCATCGCCAAATATCGGGGGGCGTTCTGATGCGCATTGCCCTGCTCGCGCCTTTGCCACCGGAAAAGAATGGGATCGCCGACTACGCGAATCATTTCAAGACGGCATTGGAGCAGCTGGGCGTGACGGTGCTGACACCGTTGAGCGGCGTGGAAGGCACGAGCGCGGCGATCAAGCAGGCCGTCGCCGCGTTCGACTGGCGCAGCGTGGACCTGGTCCACGCCGAGCTGGGCGGCGGGCGCCTGGGGGAGTTTTTGGCGTTGCGCGCGTTGCGCAACGCCTACCCGAACCTGCCGCTGACGGCTACCGTGCATGACCCCGAGCGCATCGTATGGCGGCGCGAGCACCTGCCCTTCCCGCTCAACCTGCTGCAGCGCCTGCCCAGCCCGTTGCCGCAGGCGGCGGTGGTGCTGGCAGACCCGTTGACCCTGCACGAAGAACGCCATGTCGCCCGTGGCCTGACGAGGCTGATCACCCTCACCCGCCTGGGCGCCGACTGCCTCAGCCAGCGGATGCAATTGCCCGCCGGCAAAGTGGCGGTGATCCACCACGCCAACCTGGCGATTGCAGCCGTAGCGCTGCCGCCGCTGGACACCCTGCACCTGCTGTATTTCGGTTTTATCTACCGTGGCAAAGGCATTGAAGACCTGTTGCAGGCCCTGGCCGCCGTTTTCAAGCAAGCCCCCGAATTGCGTGACCGTGTGCGCCTGACCCTGGCCGGTGGCACTGCCGCCGAAATGGCGTTTGGCGCGGGCGGTAATTACCTGGAGCAGTTGAACCGCCAGATCGCCGACCTCGGCCTGGCGAGCTCCATTGATTGGCGGCTGAACCTGCCGGCCGACGAGATTGCGCAAACGATCCAAGCCCACCATGTGATGGTGCTGCCGTATCGCGAATCGAAAAAACTCGGCCTGCTCGGCCGTCAGCGCGGCACCAGTGGCGCGCTGTCCTGGGCCGCCGCGTGCGGGCGTGGGGCGATTACCTCGGATGCCCGGGCGTTTGCCGAGGAAGTCGCCAGCGGTAACGGCGCGATCTACCCCGAAGGCGATGTGGCCGCGCTGGGCGAGCAATTGTTGCGCCTGGCCCGCACGCCCACATTGGCCCGGGACTGGGCCGAACGCGCCGGCGCAATCGGCCGCGAACGCTTGTGGCCGCTGACGGCGCAGCGCTTCAAGCAGCTCTTCGAACAGGCGATCGCGGGGGCCCCGTATGACGCGTAAATGGACCTACTTCGCTACCCTTGCGCTGGTCGCGGCCCTGGGCCTGACCGCCTTTATCTGGGGGCGCCCGGCCGACGCCGAGAACCATGTGCTCAAGGGTAACAAGGTGGTGGTGTGGAAGGATTTCCTCGGGGTGAACGCGCAGTTCCTGTGGTTCAGCCCCGAGCGCTACCAGCTGCAGATCGACCGCCTCAAGGACCTGGGCCTGGAATGGGTGCGCCTGGATTTGCATTGGGACCGGCTGGAGCCAGCCGCCGACCGGTACCAGGTGGCGACCCTGGATGAGTTGGTAACCAAGCTCAAGGACAACCAGCTCAAGTCGGTGTTTTACCTGGTCGGCTCGGCGCCCTTTATCACCACCGCGCCAGCGGGTGCGCCCTATCAGGACCAGTACCCGCCGCAGGACCCGAATGTATTTGCGATCCGCATGGCCCTGTTGGCCCAACGCTACCCCAGCGTCGACGCCTGGCAGGTGTGGAACGAACCGAACCTACTGGGCTTCTGGCGCCCGGCGGCGGACCCGGCCGGTTATGCCAGGTTGCTGCGCACCACCGCCGCCGCACTGCGCGCCGTCGCCCCGAACAAACCGGTGGTGGCCGCCGGCATGGCGTTTTTCAGCGAAATGCCCAACGGTCAGACCATGCTCGACGCCCTCGACGCCCTCGGTGTGCCCAAGCTGAACACCGTGATGTCCTACCACCCTTACACGCAACTGCCCGAGGGCAACGACCCGGCCAACCTCGACTTCGTGGCCAAGACCAGCGCGCTCAACCAGAAACTGCGCAGCAATGGCGTCAAGACCCTGTGGAGCACCGAGTGGGGCTGGTCGAACTACGTCGGGCCCAAGGAAGCCCAGGACATCATCACCCAGCAGGGCCAGGCCGATTATGTGATACGCCGCCTGGCGCTGATGAGCGCGCTGGATTTCGACAAGATCTTCCTGTTTACCCTGAGCGACCTCGACCAGCGCGCCAGCGTGCGCGACCGTGCCTACGGCCTGCTCGATATCGACGCCAAGCCCAAGCCGGTCTACACCGCGTTGAAGAATTTCCTCGACGTCAGTGGGCCGCAGCTGACCCCCGGCGACCCGCCCACCGCCGACCAGTTGCCCGACGGCCTGTTCAGCATCGGCTGGACCCGCGCCGACGGGCGCAAACTGTGGTTTTTCTGGTCGGCCCGTGGCGGTAACGCGCACTTGCCCGGCCTCGCCAGCGCGACGCTGTATGACCCGTTGCGCGGCACACAGACACCGGTGAGCGGCACTAACGGGTTGACTGTCCCGGTCAAGTCGAACCTGCAAATTCTGTTATGGGATTGAAGCCCGCCATGCGCATTTTATGGATCCTGCCCTATTCGCCCTGGCCTGCCACCAGCGGCGGCAAGACGCGCCAGTTCCACCTGCTGCGCAGCCTGGCGGCGCGTGGGCACCGGATCACATTGCTTTTGCATGACAAGCACCCGGTGTCGCTGAGCGATCGCCAAGTGCTGGAAGGCTTTCTCGAGCAGTTGATCATCCTGCCGCGTCGGCCACTGCGCAGCCTGAAAACCCTGCTGGCCGGGCTGTTTGCGCCCTACCCGCTGCTGGCCAGCGTGAATGGCCTGTCGGGGGCCTTGCAAGACAGGTTCAACCAACTGCTCAACGAACATTGGGACGTGGTGCAGATCGAGCACACCTATACCTTCCAACCTTACGAAGATGCCCTGGCGCGCAAATCCCAACCCTTCGTGTTGACTGAACATAACGTTGAGTCGGCGCTCGGCGCAGCGACGTACGACCGTTTGCCGCGTTGGGCGCTGCCGTTCATTCGCTACGACCAATGGCGCTACACGCGCTGGGAGCGTCGCGTGATGCGCCAGGCCAGCCAAGTGGTGGCCGTCACCGACAGCGATGCACAGGTGCTGGAAAACATCGCCGGCAAACCGGTGCCGGTGGTGGTCAACGGTGTTGATTGCGATCACTTCGCCGGCGCCCGCCCTGACCCCTCGACCCGCCGCGTGCTGTTCCTCGGCAACTATGAATACGCCCCCAATGTGGATGCCATCGAATGGGCCCTGGATGAAATCCTGCCGAAAGTCTGGGAGCGCTGCCCCGAGGCGCGCATGAGCGTGTGCGGCTTCGGCATGCCCGACGGTTGGCGCGAACGCTGGCCGGACCCGCGCATCGAGTGGCAGGGCTTTGTGCCAAACCTGTTGAATCTGCAATCGAGCTGTTCGGTGTTTCTCGCGCCGTTGCGCCATGGCGGCGGTTCCAAGCTCAAAGTGCTCGAAGCGTTGGCCGCCGGCCTGCCGCTGGCCAGTACCGAACAGGGCGTGTCGGGCCTGGACCTGGTCGAGGGCCTGGATTATCTGGGCGGGCAAACTGCCGTCGGCCTGGCCGACGCCGTGGTGCGCCTGCTGCACGCTCCCGAAGCCGCCGCGCCCATGGGTGAAGCCGGCCGCGCCTATGCGCGGCGAGCCCATGACTGGAGCGTTGCTGCCAGCCAACTGGAGCAGGTGTACGCCACCCTTTCGCCGCTCAATCAAAAGGAGCCCGCATGCGTGTAGGCCTGGATTACCGCACCGTCGGCACCTCACCGCAATCGGGCATCAGCCGCCAGGTGTATGCGCTGGAAAGCGCTCTGCGCAGCCTGCCGGACATCGAACTGGAGCGATTTACCGTCGCGCCCCTGGGCGATCGAACCCGCTTGCAGGCACACTGCCCGGCCTGGGGCTGCGCGAAAACGGCGATGCACCAGCCACAGAATCGCCTGCGCTTCGAAGCCGGTTTTTTACCCCGCGCGCTGCGCGAACAGCACATCGATCTGTACATCAGCACCTTCAATATGGGCCTGCCGTTACCGCCCAAGCCTCAAGGGTTGCGTACCGTGGTGCTGCTGCACGACCTGTTTCAGATCACCCTGGACAACTACCACGCCAGCCGCCTGAAGGCGCTGGTGTACAAGACCACCGATCGCCTGTCGATTGCCTACGCGGTGCGCAGCGCCGACCGGGTGTGGACGCCTTCCCAGTACAGTGCCGACGAAACCGTGCGGTTGTTTCCAAAGGCGGCAGGCAAGGTTCGCGTCCTGCCCAATCAAGTGGAGGGTTTCAACGAACCGCCAGCCGACGTGTCCGCGCGCCAATTGCCCACAGGCTTCTGGCTGCTGGTCGGCACCCGTGAACTGCGCAAGAACGTGCCGTTCCTGGTGGATGCCTGGCAACAGGCGCGGCGCGACTCTCCTAGCGTGCCGGAACTGGTCCTGGTGGGCAGCCTTGAGCACTTGCCCGAAGCCCAGCGCCAACTGCCGGGGATTCATGCGTTGAGTGGCGTCTCCGACGCCGAGTTGCAGGCGCTGTACCGCCAGGCGTCACGCGTGTGGCAACCGTCCTACGCGGAAGGTTTTGGTTTGCCGGTGATTGAAGCGTTGAGCGTCGGCACCCCGGTCGCCGTGGCCAGCGGCACCTCGCTGGACGAAATCACCCCGCCGTCGGCGCCGCGCTTTTCACCCACCGATGGCCCCGCGTTGGTCCAGTTGATGCTGAAGCTGGGTGAGCGCGCCGATGAAGCCACGCCCGAACACCACCGCCGATGGGCCGAACGCTTTAACCAACACGCCTATCGCCAGCGCCTGGCCGAACTGATCGAGGAACTGAAATGAGACTCTCCCTGGCAAGCCTCGTCGCGATCCTCTTCGGCGTGCTGTTCGGTGTGGTCGCCCTGGCGCTGTCACCGGCCAAGGCGTTTCTCGCCGTGATCGGCCTGGCGGCGGCCGTGACCATCCTGCGCTTTCCCTTCTGGGGCTTGCTGCTGTTCGCCCTGGTCGCGACCTTCATGCCCTACTCCACGCTTAATCTGGGCATCCGCAGTACGGTGAGCGAAGCCATTCTTGCGCTGACCTGGGGCGCGGTGCTGTGGCACGGCTTTCTGTCGCGCCTGCCGGACGCGCCGCGCCTGGCGCTTCGCCCCACCGACCAGATGCTGCTGTGGCTGATGCTGTTCAGCGTGTTCCCGTTTATCGTCGGCCAGGTCAGCATCCACGCCGAAAGCAGCGGCGTGGCCAACTGGCTGCGTTGGTTGCTGAACCTCTCGGGAGTATTTCTCACGGCCAAGCTGCTGGTGGACTACAAACACCGCGAAAGCCTGGTGATCGCCCTGCTGCTAGGCACCCTGGCGATGCTGGTGATGTCGATTGCGGTGTTCGTGCGCACACGCTCCGGGGCGGGGATTGCGCCGATCCTGGCACTGCTCAACTATGGCAACTTCGACACATTGAAATTCGGCCTGGAAGCCATGTCGTCACGCATGGGCTCGCCGTGGATGCACCCGAATGCCATTGGCGGAATCATGGCACTGCTGCTGCCGTTGGCGTTCTGCTACGGCATGACCGAACAAGGTTGGAAACGCGCACTGGGCCTGAGCGTGGCGTGCCTGGGTGCGGCGGCGTTGCTGCTGGCCAGCAGCCGCGGGGCGATGGTCAGCCTGGCGCTGGTGCTGATGTGGCTGGCCACGCGGCGCGTGCCTTACACCGGACGTTTACTGATGATCGGCGCGGCGTTGACCGTGGCGTTGGTGATGGCTTATCCGCCGCTGCAGGAACGCCTGGCGACTATCTTCTCCTCAAGCAACGCCAGCACCGAGGTGCGTTTCGACGAATACCGCATGTTCCCGCAGGCCGTGGCGGCGTACCCGTTCGGCATCGGTTTCAAAGTCGACCCGCCGGTACCGGGCACGCACTTGCTGGGGATCTCCAACCTGTGGCTGAACTTCATCTACAAGACCGGCGTTGTCGGCATGCTGTTGTTTATTGCAGTCACTGTGCGCTGGTGGCGTGAAGCCCGGCCGCAAAAGGGCCCGATCCGCCTGACCAAGGACAACGCGCTTTGGCTGGGCAGCACCGCCGGGATTCTGTCGGCGCTGGTCAGCGGTTTGTTTGACCACTACTTCAGCTTTGCCGTGGTGATGGTCGCGCTGTTCTGGCTGATGGTGGGGATTAACGTGCTGGAGGCGCGGCGCTTGTTCCCGGCGCGCCTGCCCCAGGTCAAGGCGTTGGCGTTTCGCAAGCCGATGCTTGATGGCGCGCGGCCCTGATGCTGGGTTCTGCCGTATGGCTGACCGTGGCGACCCTGCTGGGCCTGTGCCTGGGGTTTGCGCGCGAGTGGTTGCTGGTGGCGGCCTGGGGCGCGGGGGAGCGCAGTGATGCGTTCCTGATCGCGCTGTTCTTACCCGAGGCGCTGCGCATGTCGCTGGCCGGCGGCGTGTTGAGCGCCGCCGCGTTGCCGCTGTATCTGCAACGAAAGGACAGCGAACGCCTGGACTGGCTGGCCGTATTGTTCCCGGCGTTGCTGTTGATTGCGCTGGTCACCAGCCTGCTGCTGATGCTATTGGCGCCTTGGCTGGTGCAACTGCTCGGCCCGGGGTTGGCGGCCAGCGCCACGGCCCTGGCCGGCGGCAATCTGCAGATCGTGGCGTGGTGCGTGCCGGGCCTGCTGCTGCATGCGCTGTTCAGTGTGCCCTTGCAGGCCAGCGAGCGCTTTGTGCTGGCGGGCTTGGGCTCGCTGCTGTTCAACCTGCCGCCGGTGGCGTACCTCGCCTTGGCAGGCACCGCCAGCCAGCCGCACAACCTCGCGCTGGCGTGCCTGGTCGGCAGTGGCTTGATGCCGCTGGCGCTGCTGCCGGCGCTCTGGCGTCTGGGCTGGCGGCCGTGGCACGTGCAGCTGTCGCTCGAGCCCTTGCGGGAGTTGGGCCAACGTATCGGCCCCTTGTTACTCAGCAATGGCGCCAGCCAGGGCCTGGCGTTGATCGAGCGCCTGGTGGCGTCGCTGCTGGGGGAAGGCGCGGTGACCTGGGTCAACCTGGCACGCAAGCTGATGAACCTGCCCTTGATTGCGCTGATGAGCCTCAATCAAGTGCTGCTGGGCATGATGAGCCGACGCCAGGGCGATGAACGCCTGGCCCTGCTCAAGCGCGGCCTGGAAACCGCCAGCGTGCTGACCTTGCCGGCCGGCGTCGGCCTGGTGGCGGCGGCGCCGAGCCTGGTCGCGCTGCTGCTGCCCGCACAATCGGCAGACTCGCCACTGCCGCTGTTGCTCGCCTGGTTTGCCGTGCCGCTGGTATTCGGTGCCTGGAACGCCCTGCTCGCGCGCTACGCCTACGCCGCCGGCGACACGCGCCAGCCGCTGCGCTGCGAACTGCTCGGCAGCCTGGTCAATGTGTTGCTGCTGGGCGTATTGCCGTTTGCGTTTGGCCTGGCCGGCATTCCACTGGCGGCACTGTCGGGGGTGATCTGCACCGCGCTGCTGCTGATGCAGCGCCAGGCGTTGCTCGGCGCCCTGCCCTGGGCCCGGCAATGGCTGCTCAGTACGGTGCTGATGGGGCTGGCGGCGCTGGTGTTGTTTCGAATCGAAGACGTGTGGCTGCAAGTGGGGCTGAGCACCCTGGCAGGCGCCGTGGTGTTGCTGGGTATGGGGCTGTGGCTGACGCCGTGGCGCAAGGCGTGAATGATCGTTCGGGAAGACTCACATGAAGCATCGTTGGATTCAAATGGACATCGCCAAGGGCATTGGCATCCTGATTATCGTGTATGGCCACAGCTGGTTTGTCGCCACCTCGCTGGACTTGATGTACCCGATCCTGGCGTCGTTCGTACTGCCGTTGTTCTTCTTTTTGTCCGGGGTGTTCTTCAAGCCCGAGCAGCCATTCGTGGAGATGGCGGTGCGCAAGGCCGATGGTCTGCTCAAGCCGTTCTTCTTCACCATGCTGGTGTATGTGATCGTGCGCGATGTGCTGCGCGGGCAACCGTTGCTGGGGGATATCGGCGGCGTGCTGTACGCCTCCGTGGACACCATCCCGTGGCAGGCGTTGTGGTTCTTGCCGCACTTCTGGGTGGCGATCCTGTTCAGTTGGTTGATGCTGCGGCTGATTCAGCGCCTGAAGCTGCCGTTGCTGGCCGCTTGCCTGCTGATCGGCGCGCAACTATTGCTCGGCATCTGGATGTTGAAGTGGTTCTGGCAAGTGCCGGTTACCCTCGGCGAACAAACATGGACGTTGCCCGGCCTGCCCTTCAGCCTCGACGTGACCCTGATCAGCAGCACCTACTTCATGTACGGCTACCTGCTGCGTGATTGGCTGCGCCGGCACGAAGGCTCGCTGCTGACCCTGCTGATTTCGCTGGTGCTGTTCGCCGCCGTGTTCCTCTACAGCCACGACACCATGGACCTGGCGCAACGTCGCTACGACCACTGGTTGTGGACCAGCCTGCTGGCGGTGATCGGTGTGTACCTGTGCTGGGCGCTGGCGCGGGTGTTGATGGTGTCGCCCCTGCTGACACGGGCGATGACCTACATCGGCCAATCCACCTTGATCCTGTTGATCTTCCACGGCGAGATCCAGCACAAGACCTTCGACCTGATGGAGCGCCTGGGTTTGCATCCGTTCATGGCCGCGTGCGTGGGTTTCGTGGTGGCGGTGGTGGTGCCGTTGCTGATCGGGGAAGTGATCAAGCGGGTGGCCTTCCTGCGGTTTTTCTACTTTCCGTTTCCGGTGCGTAAAGCGCCAAAGCCTTGATTGCGCGTCTAGCTGACGTGCAGCGGCTAGCCCTGATGTAGGAGCGAGCTTGCTCGCGAAAAACCCCCAGGCACCGCGCTCATTCTGGATAAACGTGGTGGCCCTGAGTTCTTCGCGAGCAAGCTCGCTCCTACAGGGTTATGTATTCAATCGTCGAGGGGTTGCGGCGCCGGCTTGCTGCCGGGTTTGACCGGTTTGGCGCCCTTGGCCGGTGCAGGTGCTACGGGCGCAGGTTCCGGCGCCGCCGCCGCTTCTTTCTCGGCCATCGGCATCTGGTCGATGGCACTGAAGAACTCTTTGAGATCAAGGCTATCGGGCGGCACGGTCTTCTCGAGTTTCTTCTCGCCATCCTTGCCGATCAGGATCACCTTGGTGCCGCTGCCGACACCGAGCTTGAGGGCGCGGATCAGTGCATTGGTTTCAGGCGGGGTGAGCTTTTTGCTGTCCTTGGGGTCCTTGGCGAACTTCTCGCCCTCGGCGCCGATGCTGCCGAACTTCACGGTGTAGAACACCATGCTGCGCTCTTCGAAGGACTGCTTGGTGGCAGGCTCTTCCAGTTGTTTCCTGAGCGTGGCCAACGTCGGGTTACCCGCATCGAGTTCCACCACCACCAGAGGGCGGGTTTTGCCCATCTCCAGCTTGAGCGGATTATCATCAGCAGCCAACAACGGCCCCGTAAAAGCCATCAAGGTAGCCAGGGTCAGCGACCGGATGAGCATGCGCACCTCCTTTGAATTCCATGCAGGGTTCTTGAGTTTCATGTCTGCGACAGTCAAATTCAAGGATGATTCCTACGCCACATTGAGAAGCGTAGGTCAGGATGCCCGCGCCGCAAGGGATTGGCGGGCGGCGGGGCATTGTTTCTTCTGATTACGAGACCTGCCACTGCGGCCAATGCCGGGCGAACACGGGCGCCACGACCGGGTCGGCATCCACGCGCTCCAGGGCGTGGGCAAAGCCCGGCGCCAGGCTGCGGAGTACCTCGCGCCCCTCGTCCCAGCGCGACACCGCCGCCGCCATGATGCCCAGTGCATTGGGTACGTTGTCGGGCGTAAACAACTGGTCGGCAAACTGATCGGCGAACACCACCCAGGCCTGATGCAGATAACGCCGCGTGCCGGTGGTCAGTTGCGTTTGCAGGCTTTCACCGGCGTCGCCCAGCCAGCGTTGCGGATAGTCGATGATGCCGATGGCCGAATAGCAATTGGCCGCGATGTACAGCAGGCCGCGCAGGATCTGCGCGCGGTTGCCGGCCAGCAGGTTCGCGTCGGGAAACTCCAGGCCCAGGTGGATCAGGATGGCGGCGCTTTCGGTCAGCACCTGGCCATCGGGGGTGACCAGGGTGGGGATCTGTTTGAGCGGGTTGATGCGTGCGAGGGCTTCGCTGCCCTCGCCTTCATGCCAGGAGCTGGCATCCACGCGATGCCACGGCACGCCGCAGCGCTGCAGCGCAATCTCGATCATGCAGGAGCCGGATTCGTCGGTACCATAGAGTGTGTACATGGGCGTTCCTCCTAAGCTTCAGGTGTAACGGGGATTGTGGCCGATTGCCTAGAACAGGCCCATCTGCCCGCCCACCAGGGTGGCGAAATCATCGTTCACGAACGGCAGGATGGCGTCAGCCACGGGCTGCAATTGGCGCGTCACATAATGATCGTAGTCGATAGGCGCTTGCTGCACTTCCAGCGGCTGCGGGCCATTGACGCTGATCACATAGCGGATCCAGCCGCCGCGCTGGTACTGGCGCGGGCGCCCGAGGCGGTCGTTGTATTCGTCGGCCAGGCGTGCGGCGCGCACATGGGGCGGGACGTTGCGTTCGTAGTCATGCAAGGGTCGGCGCAGGCGCTTGCGGTAGATCAACAGCTCGTCGAGTTCGCCGCTCAAGGTGCGGCGCACATAGTCGCGTACATAATCCTGATGGGGCTGGCGATGGAAGATGCGCCGGTAGAGCTCCTGCTGGAATTGCCGGGCCAAAGGCGACCAGTCACTGCGCACGGTTTCCAGGCCCTTGTAGACCATCTCTTCGCTACCATCGGCGCGCACCACCAGGCCGGCGTAGCGCTTCTTGCTGCCCTCCTCCGCGCCGCGAATGGTCGGCATCAGGAAGCGGCTGAAATGGGTTTCGTATTGCAGCTCCAGGGCGCTTTGCAAACCGTATTCCGTGTGCAGATGGCTGCGCCACCAGTCGTTGACGTGCTGCACCAGCGCCTGGCCGATGCGGCTGGCGTCCTCAAGAGAGTGAGCGCCGCCGAGCCAGACGAAAGTGGAGTCGGTGTCGCCGTAGATCACTTCATAACCCTGGGCCTCCACCAGCTCGCGGGTCTGGCGCATGATCTGGTGCCCGCGCATTGTGATCGAGGACGCCAGCCGGGTATCGAAGAACCGGCAACCGCTGGAACCGAGCACGCCGTAGAAGGCGTTCATGATGATCTTCAGGGCTTGGGACAGCGGTGCATTGTGTTCGCGCTTGGCCACTTCGCGGCCTTCGGACACCCGTGTGACGATGGACGGCAGGCAATGCCGGGTGCGGGAGAAACGCGCACCGCGAAAGCCTTCCACCGAGTCGCTGTCGTCGGGGTGCTTGAGGCCTTCGATCAAGCCCACCGGGTCGATCAGAAAACTGCGGATGATCGACGGGTACAGGCTCTTGTAGTCCAGCACCAGCACCGACTCATACAGACCTGGGCGCGAGTCCATGACAAACCCGCCGGGGCTGGCCTGGGGCGGCTTGTCGCCGAGGTTCGGCGCGACAAAGCCCTGGCGGTGCATTAACGGCATGTAGAGGTGGGTGAACGCCGCGACGGAACCACCATTGCGGTCGGCAGGCAGCCCGGTAACGCTGGCGCGCTCGAGCAGGAACTTGAGCAGTTCGGTCTTCTCGAAAATCCGCGTGACCAACTCGCAGTCCTTGAGGTTGTAGCGCGCCAGGGCGGGCTTGTCCTCGGCGAACATGCGGTTGATTTCGTCCATGCGCTGGTACGGCGTGGAGATGTCCTTGCCTTCACCCAGCAGGGTTTGCGCGACATTCTCCAGGCTGAACGACTCGAAACTCCACGTCGCTGAACGCAGGGCTTCGATGCCGTCGATGATCAACCGGCCCGCTGCCGCAGCGAAGTAATGATTGCGGCTGCCATGTTCGCGCCAGGCCATGGTTTCACCGCCCCGCCCCAGCAGCAGCGGCACATTCAGGCGCTGGGCATGTTCGTGGAGCACGCGCAGATCGAACTGCACCACATTCCAACCGATGATCGCATCCGGATCGTGGGTGGCCAGCCATTGGTTGAGGCGTTCGAGCAGTTGGGCACGGGTGTCGCAATAGTCGAGCTTGAAATCCACCGCGCAGGCTTTGTTGGGCGGACCGAGCATGTACACCTGGCGCTCGCCACACCCTTCGAGCGCGATGGAATACAGGTCACCCTGGGCGGTGGTTTCAATATCGAGGGATACCAGTTTCAGGGTCGGTCGGTAATCGGCAGCGGGCTTCATCTGCGCATCGAGCAACGTGCCGCTGGCATCCGGCGTGCCGCCGAACCACACAGGCGCGGTGATGAACCGTTCCATCATGTAGCGCTCGGGTGGGCGCACATCGCCTTCGTAGACATCCACCCCGGCAGCGCGCAGGCGCTTTTCGATATCCATTATCTGGCGGTGCTGCCGGGCGTAGAGACCCAGGACCGGTCGATGATGGAAGTCGCACAACTGCAACCCACGCAATTCGATATCGCGCTCGCCCTTGAGCAGCCAGTCCAGCGGCTTGCGATGGGCTTCGGGAATGAACACCACCGAGGTTTGCACGGGTAGGCGAATACACCGTGGCCCTTGGTCGGTCGCCAACCAGAAGCTGACCTCCGTACCCGCCGGGGTGTCGCGCCAATGCCGGGTCAGGACAAACCCCTGCTGTAAATCCACCGTACCGCACCTCAGGAATCGCTTTCAGGGCGTGATTCTACTCGGCATCCGGGCAAACGCGGCAGGTTAACTGTGATCTCACAAATTTGTTGCACTGCATTAATAACAATCACTATCATTTGCACCGGAGTCGTATCCGCGCAAGGAGGAAGCGCATCGTGTTGCCCCCCCTTGTTCATAGTTGACGGTTCGCCGTCAGGATCGATCATGCCCCTCTGTGCCCGACTTGCTGCGCCCTTTCGCCCCACCCTGCTCGCCCTTTGCTGCTCGCTGAGCGTTGCTGCGCATGCAGATACGGGTAACACGCTGGAACTGGATGCGACGCGCATCGATGCCCAAGCCCCGGCGCCCGACGCGTTGCCTGCGGTGTATGCCGGCGGACAAGTGGCGCGCGGTGGCCAACTGGGTGTACTGGGTAACCAGGACATCATGGACGTGCCATTCAGCATGTCCTCCTACACCGAGCAATTGATTCGCGACCAGCAGGCGGAAACCCTCGCCGACGTGCTGCTCAATGACTCGTCCGTGCGCCAGGCCTCGGGGTTTGCCAACCAGGCCCAGACGTTCATGATCCGAGGCTTACCGTTGAATGGCGACGACATTTCCTACAACGGTTTGTACGGCATCCTGCCACGGCAGATCATGTCTACTGACGCGCTGGAACGCGTGGAAGTGTTCAAGGGGCCCAACGCGTTCATCAACGGCGTCACGCCAGGCGGTTCGGGGATCGGCGGCGGTGTGAACCTGCAACCCAAGCGCGCCGGTGACGTGCCGCTGCGGCGATTCAGCACGGACATCAGCAGCGATGGCCGGGTGGGCGAGCATCTGGACATCGGCCAGCGGTTTGGTGAAGACGAGCGGTTTGGCGCTCGGGTCAACCTGTCCCAGCGCGAAGGCGATACCGGCATCGACGACGAAAACCAGCGTTCAAAACTGTTCGCGGTCGGCCTGGATTACCGTGGTGACGCGTTGCGCCTGTCGGGGGATTTTGTGTATCAAAAGCAGCGCATCAATGGCGGACGAAACTCGGTGTTCCTGGGCACCGCGACCCAGGTTCCGGATGCACCTTCGGCGGATACCAACTATGCACCCAGCTGGAGCAGCACCAACCTTGAGGACACCTTGGGCATGCTGCGCGCCGAGTACGACCTGAATGAAAACTGGACGGCTTACGCCGCAGGCGGCATCAAACACAGCCGAGAAATGGGCCGATATTCTTCGATTACCCTGACCGATAACCTGGGCAATGCCACCTCCAGCCGCTCGACCATCGCGCACGAGGAAGACAACACCAGTCTGATGGCCGGCTTGAACGGCAAATTTCAGACCGGCCCGGTGAGCCATCGACTCAACATCGGCCTCGCCGGCATTTGGACCCAGGCGCGCAACGCTTATGTGTTCAACGGCTCACCCAGCACGACTAACATTTACAACCCGGTGACCGGCGCGCCCCCTACGCTCAATACGCCGCGCAACACCCCTGGCACCGACTTCAGCGACCCGACCGTTACCGACAAGACCTTCGTGCGCAGCGCAGCAGTATCCGACACGTTTGGCTTGTTCGATGACCGTTTGTTGGTGACGCTGGGCGCGCGTCGCCAGCAAATGGTGGTGCAGGGTTACAACTACATGAGCGGTACGCGCACGGCCAACTATGACGAATCGATCACCACGCCGGTCTACGGCATCGTGTTCAAGCCGTGGGAGCATGTGTCTCTGTACGCCAACCGCATCGAGGGCCTGGCCCAGGGCCCGACCTCGCCGCTCAAATCCGGCGACCGGACGATCATCGGCGGCGGGCAGGCCTATGCCCCCGCGCGCTCCAAGCAGATCGAAGCGGGTGTCAAAGTCGACATGGGTAGCTATGGCGCAACCCTCGGTGTGTACCGGATCGAGCAGCCTGGCGCGGGTTACGCCGAAGTGATCGATGCAACCACGGCGCGCTATGTGCGTGAAGGCCAGCAGATCAACAAGGGCGTTGAGCTGAACATGTTCGGCGAACCGATGAGCGGCCTGCGCCTGTTGGGTGGGGTGACCCTGATGAAGACGGAACTCAAGGGCACCCTCAACGGTGCCAACGACGGCAACCGCGCCATTGGTGTGCCTTCATTCCAGCTCAACGCCGGCGTGGATTGGGACGTGCCCGGCCTGCAAGGCGTGAGCCTCAATGGTCGCATGCTGCGCACCGGCGGCCAATATGCCGACGCGGCGAACAACCTGAGCCTGCCGGCCTGGAACCGCTTCGACGTGGGTGCGCGCTACACTTTTGCGCTGGACAAGCGTGAAGTGACGCTCGGTGCGACGGTGGAGAACGTTGCCAACGAAAAATACTGGGAATCGGCCCAGGGCGGTTTCCTCAGCCAGGGTGATCCGCGGGTGGCGAAGCTGTCGGCGACGATCGATTTCTAACACCACGGTGGCTGACGCTGGGCATCCGCCATGATGCCCGTTCGCGTCAGGCTCGCCGGGCCTTGTCCAGATAGCTTTCGATATTGCCCATTTGCTCGTCCCAGCCACGGGAGTTCATCTTGAACGCTTTCAGGCGCCTGGCCTGGGGCACCTTGTCGAAACCGGACTCGACCACCCGCAACAGAATGCCCGGCGCGCGGTCCTCGATGGTGAACTCCACCAGCGTCGGGGTTTCCTGGTCATAGTCGACGTCTTTCTCTACCGCGAAGGGATGCCACCAGAAGGAAAACAGGGTTTGCGGCAGAATACGTTCGATCCTGGCCTTCCACACCACATGTTCGTAGCCTGGGTAGGTGATCGGCGCTTCGATGGTTTCTCCGGCAACAAAGGTTTTTTCCTTGAGGGCAATACCGAACCACTCGCCAAATTGTTCGGCGTTCGTGAGCGCTTCCCAGACGTGTTTACGCGATGCGTTGAGCAGGACTTTCCGTTCGATGCGATCTAATACGTGCATAAGTCACCTCCTCCATTGAACACTAGGCGACATCGACCAATGCGCAACCTTTGGTTATGCGCAATGATGATGACCCCATCCTTGACCTGGCCATAAGTTATGACTGAACCGTTGAATGGAAGTTGCTTGTGTAAAGGTGTGTGCTATCGGGTGGAGCGTTTGGACATGCCCATCAGTCACTGCCATTGCGCCAGCTGTCGCAAGGCGCATGCGGCAGTGTTTGTCGCCACGGCCGGGGTGATGCGCGAGCACTTTCGCTGGACGCACGGTGAAGAATTGCTGTCGTCGTTTGAGTCATCGCCAGGCAAACGGCGCCATTTCTGTTCGCGCTGTGGCTCGCATTTGATCGCCGAACGCGCGCACCAGCCTCACGTCATCGTGCGGGTGGCGACGCTGGACGATGATCCGGGCGTCAGGCCCACCGCGCATATCTGGACAGCCCATGATGTGCCCTGGCTCGCTTATGACGACATAGAGCGCTGGGGCGAATGGCAGGTGTGACTTAAACGTGCGGATCGCCGGGCGCTTTGGCCGGCGTCGCATATTGGGGCTTCAGGTGCCCCTCCTGGTCGAGCAGCCAGGCGTCCATGATCTGTCGCACCACCGGGCCGGCTACACGGCCACCGGCCTCACCGTTTTCAATCATCACTGAAATTACGATCTTGGGGTGTTCGGCTGGCGCAAAGCCAACAAACAAGGCGTTGTCGCGGTGACGCTCGAGGGTCTTATTGCGGTTGTAACGCTCACCCTGCTTGATCGCCACCACCTGGGCGGTACCGCTCTTGCCGGCGATGCGATATTGGGCACCCTGCGCGGCGGCCCGAGCGATACCGCGCGGGTCGTGCATTACCAATTGCATGCCGTGGTTGACCTGTTCCCAATCACGCGGATCCTTGAGCACTACGTTGGGCATCGGATTCTCATCCACCGGGGGCACGCCGTTGATGGTCTTGGCCAGGTGCGGGCGGTTCCATACACCCTTATTGGCGATCAGCGCAGTGGCTTGGGCCAGTTGCAGCGGCGTGACTTGCATATAACCCTGGCCGATACCCAGGATCACGGTTTCGCCCGGGAACCAGGGCTGGCGACGTGTCGCGCGTTTCCAGGCCTGGGAAGGCATCAGGCCGGCGGATTCTTCGAACATGTCCAAGGACACCTTCTGACCCAGGCCGAATTCAGCCAGGTAATCATGCAGCCGATCGATGCCGAGCTTGTGGGCCAGGTCATAGAAGTAGGTGTCATTGGAACGCATGATGGCGGCGTCCATGTCTACCCAACCGTCGCCACTGTGATTCCAGTTGCGGTATTTGTGATCGAAGTCCGGCAACTGGTAGTAACCGGGATCAAACACGCGGGTTTGCGGGGTGACAACGCCGCTGTCGAGCCCTGCGATGGCCACTTCAGGCTTGATGGTTGAACCGGGCGCATACAGCCCGCGCAGCACGCGGTTGAACAGCGGGCGATCGATGGAATCATGCAGCGCGGCATATTCCTTGAAGCTGATACCGGTAACGAACAGGTTCGGGTCGAAACTCGGTTTGCTGACCATGGCCAGCACTTCACCGGTTTGCGGGTCCAGGGCAACCACCGAGCCACGGCGGTCACCCAGGGCTTCTTCGGCGGCTTCCTGAAGCTTGACGTCGAGGCTCAGGACAATGTTTTTGCCGGGGATAGGGTCCGTGTGCTTGAGCACGCGCAATACCCGCCCTTGGGCGTTGGTTTCGACTTCTTCATAACCCACGTGGCCATGCAGTTCAGACTCGTAGAAGCGTTCGATACCGGTTTTGCCAATAGACTGGGTGCCGCGGTATTCCACCGAATCGAGGGCCTTGGATTCTTTCTCGTTGATTCGTCCGACATAGCCGATGGAGTGAGCGAAGTGCGCACCCAGCGGGTAGTGGCGGACGAACTGAGGTTCAACGTCTACACCCGGTAGACGGAACTCGTTGACGGCCAGAACGGCAATTTGCTCTTCGGTCAGCTCGTAAAACAGCGTGACAGGAACGAACGGATGGCGGGCCTGCTTGAGCGCTTTGTCGAACACGGCACGATCTTCGGCGGGCAGGTGCAACAGACTGACGATCGCGTCCAACTCTCCCTTGAGGTCGGTGGTGCGTTCGCGAGTAATGGTCAGGTTGTAGCTGGGTCGGTTGTCAGCCAGGACCACACCGTTGCGATCATAGATCAAGCCGCGCGTAGGGGTGATGGGCAGCACGTGAACGCGATTGTTTTCAGAAATGGTGGCGTGATAGTCGTATTGCACGACCTGCAGGAAGTACATGCGCCCCACCAGGGCGCAGGTGATGCCAATCACCAGGAGTGCACAGGCGAGCAAACGTTTGTTGACCAGACGGTGTTCTTTTTCGTGGTCCTTGATGGGTATCGGTTCAGGCATTTCTACAGCATCTCGTTGAAAAAGGTCGACGCCGCGTCCTGCGGATAAGGGTCAATCCTTGTGAAAATGTGCTGCACCATACCAAAAATGCAGAAACACTTTGCATCGATTTCCCTTAACGGCGAGTTATTTCATCATTGAGAAAGTGAGGCAAGGGCGGCGAACGCGCTGTGATGGTGTGCATTGGGAGCGCCGTCGTCTTTTTGACCGCCCAAAACAAAACCCCACCTGCTTTCGCAAATGGGGTTCTGGAATTTAATCTTGACGATGACCTACTCTCACATGGGGAAACCCCACACTACCATCGGCGATGCATCGTTTCACTGCTGAGTTCGGGATGGGATCAGGTGGTTCCAATGCTCTATGGTCGTCAAGAAATTCGGGTACTGAGTCGTGGCCAGATGGCCTCGCTTCAGCAAATTGGGTATGGGATAGAAGTCGGTGTTTTGTGAGCCTCGAACTTTCGGTTCATTGCGTCTTCACACACCGCAATCTGGTTGCTCTGGATTAAAGAGCCGACGCAAATTGCTTGGGTGTTATATGGTCAAGCCTCACGGGCAATTAGTATTGGTTAGCTCAACGCCTCACAGCGCTTACACACCCAACCTATCAACGTCGTAGTCTTCGACGGCCCTTCAGGGGACTCAAGGTCCCAGTGAGATCTCATCTTGAGGCTAGTTTCCCGCTTAGATGCTTTCAGCGGTTATCTATTCCGAACATAGCTACCCGGCAATGCCACTGGCGTGACAACCGGAACACCAGAGGTTCGTCCACTCCGGTCCTCTCGTACTAGGAGCAGCCCCTCTCAAATCTCAAACGTCCACGGCAGATAGGGACCGAACTGTCTCACGACGTTCTAAACCCAGCTCGCGTACCACTTTAAATGGCGAACAGCCATACCCTTGGGACCGGCTTCAGCCCCAGGATGTGATGAGCCGACATCGAGGTGCCAAACACCGCCGTCGATATGAACTCTTGGGCGGTATCAGCCTGTTATCCCCGGAGTACCTTTTATCCGTTGAGCGATGGCCCTTCCATACAGAACCACCGGATCACTAAGACCTACTTTCGTACCTGCTCGACGTGTCTGTCTCGCAGTCAAGCGCGCTTTTGCCTTTATACTCTACGACCGATTTCCGACCGGTCTGAGCGCACCTTCGTACTCCTCCGTTACTCTTTAGGAGGAGACCGCCCCAGTCAAACTACCCACCATACACTGTCCTCGATCCGGATAACGGACCTGAGTTAGAACCTCAAAGTTGCCAGGGTGGTATTTCAAGGTTGGCTCCACGCGAACTGGCGTCCACGCTTCAAAGCCTCCCACCTATCCTACACAAGCAAATTCAAAGTCCAGTGCAAAGCTATAGTAAAGGTTCACGGGGTCTTTCCGTCTAGCCGCGGATACACTGCATCTTCACAGCGATTTCAATTTCACTGAGTCTCGGGTGGAGACAGCGCCGCCATCGTTACGCCATTCGTGCAGGTCGGAACTTACCCGACAAGGAATTTCGCTACCTTAGGACCGTTATAGTTACGGCCGCCGTTTACCGGGGCTTCGATCAAGAGCTTCGCGTTAGCTAACCCCATCAATTAACCTTCCGGCACCGGGCAGGCGTCACACCCTATACGTCCACTTTCGTGTTTGCAGAGTGCTGTGTTTTTAATAAACAGTCGCAGCGGCCTGGTATCTTCGACCGGCATGAGCTTACGGAGCAAGTCCTTCACCCTCACCGGCGCACCTTCTCCCGAAGTTACGGTGCCATTTTGCCTAGTTCCTTCACCCGAGTTCTCTCAAGCGCCTTGGTATTCTCTACCCAACCACCTGTGTCGGTTTGGGGTACGGTTCCTGGTTACCTGAAGCTTAGAAGCTTTTCTTGGAAGCATGGCATCAACCACTTCGTCGTCTAAAAGACAACTCGTCATCAGCTCTCGGCCTTAGAATCCCGGATTTACCTAAGATTCCAGCCTACCACCTTAAACTTGGACAACCAACGCCAAGCTGGCCTAGCCTTCTCCGTCCCTCCATCGCAATAACCAGAAGTACAGGAATATTAACCTGTTTTCCATCGACTACGCTTTTCAGCCTCGCCTTAGGGACCGACTAACCCTGCGTCGATTAACGTTGCGCAGGAAACCTTGGTCTTTCGGCGTGGGTGTTTTTCACACCCATTGTCGTTACTCATGTCAGCATTCGCACTTCTGATACCTCCAGCAAGCTTCTCAACTCACCTTCACAGGCTTACAGAACGCTCCTCTACCGCATCACTTACGTGATACCCGTAGCTTCGGTGTATGGTTTGAGCCCCGTTACATCTTCCGCGCAGGCCGACTCGACTAGTGAGCTATTACGCTTTCTTTAAAGGGTGGCTGCTTCTAAGCCAACCTCCTAGCTGTCTAAGCCTTCCCACATCGTTTCCCACTTAACCATAACTTTGGGACCTTAGCTGACGGTCTGGGTTGTTTCCCTTTTCACGACGGACGTTAGCACCCGCCGTGTGTCTCCCATGCTCGGCACTTGTAGGTATTCGGAGTTTGCATCGGTTTGGTAAGTCGGGATGACCCCCTAGCCGAAACAGTGCTCTACCCCCTACAGTGATACATGAGGCGCTACCTAAATAGCTTTCGAGGAGAACCAGCTATCTCCGAGCTTGATTAGCCTTTCACTCCGATCCACAGGTCATCCGCTAACTTTTCAACGGTAGTCGGTTCGGTCCTCCAGTTAGTGTTACCCAACCTTCAACCTGCCCATGGATAGATCGCCCGGTTTCGGGTCTATTCCCAGCGACTAGACGCCCTATTAAGACTCGCTTTCGCTACGCCTCCCCTATTCGGTTAAGCTCGCCACTGAAAATAAGTCGCTGACCCATTATACAAAAGGTACGCAGTCACCTAACAAGTAGGCTCCCACTGCTTGTACGCATACGGTTTCAGGATCTATTTCACTCCCCTCTCCGGGGTTCTTTTCGCCTTTCCCTCACGGTACTAGTTCACTATCGGTCAGTCAGTAGTATTTAGCCTTGGAGGATGGTCCCCCCATATTCAGACAAAGTTTCTCGTGCTCCGTCCTACTCGATTTCATGACTAAGAGATTTTCGCGTACAGGGCTATCACCCACTATGGCCGCACTTTCCAGAGCGTTCCGCTAATCTCAAAGCCACTTAAGGGCTAGTCCCCGTTCGCTCGCCACTACTAAGGGAATCTCGGTTGATTTCTTTTCCTCAGGGTACTTAGATGTTTCAGTTCCCCTGGTTCGCTCCATACACCTATGTATTCAGTGTAAGGTAACCATCTTATGATGGCTGGGTTCCCCCATTCAGACATCTCCGGATCAAAGTCTGTTTGCCGACTCCCCGAAGCTTTTCGCAGGCTACCACGTCTTTCATCGCCTCTGACTGCCAAGGCATCCACCGTATGCGCTTCTTCACTTGACCATATAACCCCAAGCAATCTGGTTATACTGTGAAGACAACATTCGCCGAAAATTCGATCATACTCAATTAAGAGCGACTCACAAATTTTACCTTAGCCTGAGCCGTTACCAGTGAAAGTAACGTTCAGTCTATCTTTCTATCACATACCTAAATTTTTAAAGAACGATCTAATCAAAGACTAGAAATCAATATTCACAGCGGAATACTCATTTCTAAACTCTAACAGCAGAAACAGTTAATGGTGGAGCCAAACGGGATCGAACCGTTGACCTCCTGCGTGCAAGGCAGGCGCTCTCCCAGCTGAGCTATGGCCCCATAACAAAATTGGTGGGTCTGGGCAGATTCGAACTGCCGACCTCACCCTTATCAGGGGTGCGCTCTAACCAACTGAGCTACAGACCCAATTTTGAGCGCAACTGATTAGCTAAGAGCTATCAGCTTGGAGCTTAAAGCTGCTTCTATCGTCTTCTTCAATGAATCAAGCAATTCGTGTGGGAACTTATGGAGCAGCTGATGTCGTCGATTAAGGAGGTGATCCAGCCGCAGGTTCCCCTACGGCTACCTTGTTACGACTTCACCCCAGTCATGAATCACACCGTGGTAACCGTCCTCCCGAAGGTTAGACTAGCTACTTCTGGTGCAACCCACTCCCATGGTGTGACGGGCGGTGTGTACAAGGCCCGGGAACGTATTCACCGCGACATTCTGATTCGCGATTACTAGCGATTCCGACTTCACGCAGTCGAGTTGCAGACTGCGATCCGGACTACGATCGGTTTTCTGGGATTAGCTCCACCTCGCGGCTTGGCAACCCTCTGTACCGACCATTGTAGCACGTGTGTAGCCCAGGCCGTAAGGGCCATGATGACTTGACGTCATCCCCACCTTCCTCCGGTTTGTCACCGGCAGTCTCCTTAGAGTGCCCACCATTACGTGCTGGTAACTAAGGACAAGGGTTGCGCTCGTTACGGGACTTAACCCAACATCTCACGACACGAGCTGACGACAGCCATGCAGCACCTGTCTCAATGCTCCCGAAGGCACCAATCCATCTCTGGAAAGTTCATTGGATGTCAAGGCCTGGTAAGGTTCTTCGCGTTGCTTCGAATTAAACCACATGCTCCACCGCTTGTGCGGGCCCCCGTCAATTCATTTGAGTTTTAACCTTGCGGCCGTACTCCCCAGGCGGTCAACTTAATGCGTTAGCTGCGCCACTAAGAGCTCAAGGCTCCCAACGGCTAGTTGACATCGTTTACGGCGTGGACTACCAGGGTATCTAATCCTGTTTGCTCCCCACGCTTTCGCACCTCAGTGTCAGTGTTGGTCCAGGTGGTCGCCTTCGCCACTGGTGTTCCTTCCTATATCTACGCATTTCACCGCTACACAGGAAATTCCACCACCCTCTACCACACTCTAGTCAGTCAGTTTTGAATGCAGTTCCCAGGTTGAGCCCGGGGATTTCACATCCAACTTAACAAACCACCTACGCGCGCTTTACGCCCAGTAATTCCGATTAACGCTTGCACCCTCTGTATTACCGCGGCTGCTGGCACAGAGTTAGCCGGTGCTTATTCTGTCGGTAACGTCAAAACAATCACGTATTAGGTAACTGCCCTTCCTCCCAACTTAAAGTGCTTTACAATCCGAAGACCTTCTTCACACACGCGGCATGGCTGGATCAGGCTTTCGCCCATTGTCCAATATTCCCCACTGCTGCCTCCCGTAGGAGTCTGGACCGTGTCTCAGTTCCAGTGTGACTGATCATCCTCTCAGACCAGTTACGGATCGTCGCCTTGGTGAGCCATTACCTCACCAACTAGCTAATCCGACCTAGGCTCATCTGATAGCGCAAGGCCCGAAGGTCCCCTGCTTTCTCCCGTAGGACGTATGCGGTATTAGCGTCCGTTTCCGAACGTTATCCCCCACTACCAGGCAGATTCCTAGGCATTACTCACCCGTCCGCCGCTCTCAAGAGAAGCAAGCTTCTCTCTACCGCTCGACTTGCATGTGTTAGGCCTGCCGCCAGCGTTCAATCTGAGCCATGATCAAACTCTTCAGTTCAAACATCTTTGGGTTTTTAAGAAACCCTAAACTTGGCTCAGCAATCGTTGGTTACATCTTTGATTTCTCGCGGAGTAACTTGTGATGCTGATAATCTTGTTGACTATCAGTCTGACTCCACAAGCACCCACACGAATTGCTTGATTCAGTTGTTAAAGAGCGGTTGGTTAAGAGCTATTCGTCTCAACCGAGGCGCGCATTCTACAGCAGCCTCATTTGCTGTCAAGCGGTTATTTTCAGAAGCCTTCGAAGATTTCTTCAACAACTTCAACCACTTGCGCTTGCGATCTCTCGTAAGCGGGAGGCGAATTCTACAGCGTTACACGCTGCTGTCAACACCTCTTTTTCAACTTCCTTTTGGCTTCGATGAACTGAAGCAACTTACTGTCAAAACTTACTTAACTCATTGTTTAACAAGGAGTTTTCCGTTTCGACTGCGCCGGAAGTGGGGCGAATTATAGGCGCACAAAATCTGCCGTCAACGTTTAATTTGAATTTCCTATCAAACAGCCCGAAACTCTTTAAATCCTCTGCACTTGAGCAGTATATTGCGCATTACGTGCCCGTTAAGCGCATCAGCGCTCTGCCCTTTATATGAAAGACTTCGGACGAAAACCTTCAATGACCACCCCACCCCGCAGCCTGGCCTCCATACTGTTCCCTGTTGGCCTGCTGTTAATAGCGATGGCATCCATCCAGTCCGGCGCCTCGCTGGCCAAAAGCATGTTCCCTGTCATCGGCGCGCAAGGTACCACCACCCTGCGCTTGATTTTCGCCAGCGTGATCATGCTGCTTCTATTACGCCCATGGCGCGCCAAGCTGACGGCCAAGTCCTTGCGCACTGTAGTTGTCTACGGCATGGCGCTGGGCGGCATGAATTTTCTCTTCTATATGTCGTTGCGCACCGTGCCCCTGGGTATTGCGGTAGCGCTGGAATTCACCGGCCCGCTCGCCGTCGCCCTGTATGCATCGCGCCGGGCAGTGGACTTCTTGTGGATCGCGCTCGCAGTCGTCGGTTTACTCCTGCTGATACCGACGGGCGAAACCAGCAGTGGCATCGACGCGATCGGTGCCGCCTATGCTCTCGGCGCTGGTGTCTGCTGGGCGCTTTATATTCTGTTCGGCCAAAAGGCTGGTAACGATAACGGTGTGCAGACCGCCGCGCTCGGCGTCATGATTGCCGCTTTGTTCGTCGCGCCAATCGGCATCGTGCACGCAGGGACCGCGCTGCTGACTCCCGGCTTGATCCCCATCGCCATCGGTGTCGCCATTTTATCGACAGCGCTGCCCTACACACTGGAAATGGTTGCGCTCACCCGCCTGCCCGCGCGTACGTTCGGCACCCTGATGAGTATCGAGCCGGCGTTCGGCGCCCTCTCCGGGCTGTTCTTCCTGCATGAACACCTGACGCTCGCGCAATGGCTGGCGATCACCTGCATCATTCTGGCCTCCGTTGGGGCCACACTGACAATGCGCAACGAATCCAAACCGCTGGTGCCCGCCGACTGAGCTCTTTAAAAAGGCAGCGCTGGTATTTACTGCTCATTTAGGCCATGTTTAGGCCGTAAACGAAGGTCTTTCATGGAGAAACTCGACACGGACAGCATGAACGCTACGCTCGAGAGCGAGTAAAGGCCGGCTTCGTTTCTTTTGCGAAGCGGCTATTTAAGGATGGGAATGAAACGAATTTTGATACTGTTGCTGGTCGTAGGCATTGCCGGCTGTGCCGCGACCACGAAAACAGAAGTGAAGCGAGGCAAGAAAGGGCTGCATATCAACTGCTCGGGCCTGTCCTCCTCCTGGGATAAGTGCTACACCAGTGCGGCCGATTCCTGCGGCACCAAGGGCTATCGGGTTATCGCAAAATCCGGCGATAACGCCGAAGAACCCGGCGATTACCCCTTCGGCCTCAACCCTGCCGGCTACACCAGTCGCAGTATGATCGTCATTTGTAAGTAGCCGCCTGAGTGCTGCCCTGATCGGTCGCGATCAAGGCAGCACAGCGCGAAGCCCTCAGTCAGCCCGCGATCAAATCGCCGCTGTGCGCACCTGTAACCACGTGAGCGCCTCGCCACTGAGTAGCGGGCTCAGGCGTTCACGCACCTGGGCGTGATAAGCGTTGAACCACTCGCGCTCATCCGCCGTGAGCAAGGAAGGCTCCAGGCAACGGGTGTCGATCGGGCACAAGGTCAGGGTTTCGAATCTGAGGAACTCACCAAATTCGGTGGTCCCCGCTTCACGGTTCAACACCAGGTTTTCGATGCGCACGCCCCAACGTCCAGGGCGGTAGGTGCCCGGCTCAATCGACGTGATCATGCCCGGCTGCATCGCCGTTTGCGGTGCAGCGGCAGCCTGGTAGGCGATCACCTGCGGGCCTTCGTGCACGTTGAGGAAATACCCTACACCGTGCCCCGTACCGTGGCCGTAATCCACGCCCTCGGCCCAGATCGGCGCACGCGCGATGGCGTCCAGCAACGGCGACAGGATGCCTTTGGGGAATTGAGCGCGGGACAAGGCAATCACGCCCTTGAGCACCCGCGTGCAATCACGTTTCTGCTCTGCGCTCGGCGTACCGATGGGCACCATACGCGTGATATCCGTAGTACCGCCCAGGTACTGGCCGCCGGAATCGATCAGCAATAAGCCATCGCCTTCGATCACGGCATGCTCTTCTGGCGTGGCGTGGTAATGCGGCATCGCGCCATTGGCATTGAAGGCAGCAATGGTATTGAAACTCAGCGACACATACCCCGGACGGCGGGCACGTGCTGCCGTCAGATGCTCATCGATAGTCAGTTCAGTGATGCGTTCACGTCCCAGGGCCGATTCCAGCCAGGCGAAAAATTCGCACAACGCGGCGCCATCCTGTTCCATGGCCTGCCGGATATGTTCGGCATCGGCCAGGCTTTTGCGCGACTTGGCCAGTGTAGTGGGGTTCAAGCCTTCTACCAGCGTCACGCCGGCGTCGAAATGTTCCAGTAAACCGGCCGTCACGCGCGCCGGATCAATCTTCAGGCTTGCTCCGGACGGTACGGCTCGCAGCGCATCAGCCACATCACTGTAGTCGCGCACGCTCACGCCATCGCGCTCAAGCGCGGCGCGCAACTCGGTATCGACCTTGCTCAGCGCCACGAACAAGGTGGCCTGCTGTTGATTGATCAGGGCAAAGGATACGAACACTGGGTTGAACGATACATCGCCACCGCGCAGGTTGAACAACCAGGCGATGTCATCCAGGGTCGCAATGAAATGCCAGTCAGCGCCTTTGTCTTTGAGGCTGGCGCGCAGGGCCGCGAGTTTTTCGCTGCGGCTGAGGGTCGCCTGCGGCGGCAGGTGCTGATAGATCGGCTGGTTCGGCAGCGCCGGGCGGTCATGCCAGACAGCATTGAGCAGATCGATGTCCGTGCGCAAGCGCGCGCCACGCTGCGCCAGCTTGTCACCCAGGGTGCGCGCCGAGGCCACGGCCATTACCGCGCCATCCACCGCCACAACGCCGCCTTCCGGGGTTTGTTCAGCCAGCCATTCCAGCGGTCCGGGCTGGCCCGGTTGCAGTTTCACCAGTTCGATGCCGCTGCCCTTGAGCTCCTTGTTCGCCTGTTCCCAGTAGCGGCTGTCGGCCCACACCCCGGCAAACTCCGCAGTGACGATCAGCGTCCCCACCGAACCATGGAACCCGGACAACCATTGACGCCCCTGCCAGTATCCGGGCAGGTACTCGGACAAATGCGGGTCCGCAGACGGTACCAGCAGGGCATGAATCCCCTCTCGGCTCATCAGCTCACGGGTTTGCGCCAGGCGCTGGGGAACCGTTCCATGGGTCAAAGGCTGCGTAGTCATTATGTCTCCTGCTAACCGCTAATAATTGTTATGCACTGCGAATGAAGTTTCAGACGGCCCAGAACGCCGGTGCGCTGGCCAGTGCCGACTTGATCAGTTGTACCGCTTCGTCGATATCCCGCTCGGTGGTAAACCGGCCCAGGCTCAGGCGAATGGTACGGCCGGCGCTGCGGGCGTCATGCCCGAGGGCCAGAAGCACATGGGACGGCGCGTTGCTGGCCGAATTGCACGCTGAAGTCGCCGAGAAGGCAATCCCTGCACTCAACGCAGCCGCGTTGAACTCGCCTTCATTGAACGTAAGGCTAAGGGTATGGGGGATTCGCAGTGTCGGGCTGCCGTTGAGGCGCACACCCGCGATCGACGCCAATTGATCCAGCAGATGCTGACGCAAGGCTACGATCTGCGCCTTCTCCTCGGCGAAAGACGCCGCTGCCAGGGCGAACGCCGTGCCCATGCCTGCAATCTGGTGAGTGGCCAGGGTACCCGAACGCAAGCCACCCTCATGCCCGCCGCCATGAATCTGCGCCAACACCTTCTGCTGCGCACGCGGTCCTACATACAACGCGCCGATGCCCTTCGGACCGTAAAGCTTGTGGGCGGAAAACGACATCAAATCCACCGGCCACTGCGCCAGGTCGATGGCCACCTTGCCCGCCCCTTGCGCCGCGTCCACGTGAAACAACGCCCCGTGCTCGCGCACCCGTGCGCCGATAGCCGGGATGTCGTTCAACGTGCCCAGCTCGTTATTGACCAGCATCAGCGAGACCAGAAAGGTGTCTTCACGCAGTGCTTCACTGACCGCCTCGACACTGATCAAGCCATCGGCATCAGGCACCAGATACGTCACCGCCACCCCGGCGTCCTGCAATTGGCGCGCGGTGTCGAGTGTGGCCTTGTGCTCGATCTGGCTGGTGATGATATGCCCGCCCGCCACGCCACGCGCCTGGGCCACGCCCTTGAGTGCAAGGTTGTTGGACTCGGTGGCGCCGGAGGTCCAGACGATCTGCTCGGGCTGGGCGCCAACCAGTTCGGCCACCTGGCGACGCGCCTGCTCGACCGTTTGCCGGGCCGCTTGGCCGAAGGCGTGGGAACTGGACGCCGGGTTACCGAAATTGGCATTCAAACCCAGACACTCAACCATCACCTGGATGACCCGCTCATCCACCGGTGTGGTGGCGGCGTAGTCGAAATACAACGGACGTTTATTCATGGCGTTAAAAACTCGCAGAGCGTGTTCCCGAGAACAGTGTCGCGGGGGCATCGAACAGAACAGAGGTCGTCAGGTTTAACTGATCGGATGCCGTTATAGAAGGACCACTTTATGAAAATGTGCGTAGGAACGCTCCTGAAATTCAGCTTAACAGGCTGAAGTCACGCCATGGAAAACAAAAAACCCGAGTTTCCTTATGGGAACACTCGGGTTCTTCACCGTAACAGCGCCGCTCAACTGGGGCGATCCTTCAGGGCTACGCTGCGCTCGGCGTTCATTTCGCCCTGGTGATCAAAACCAAAGGTTTTTTGTGGCTGGCCGGTCAATGCCGCCCGCTGCTGCTGATATTCATCGAAGGACAATCCGCGGCGGCTCAGCGCTTCCAACGCCAGCTGTCTGGTTTCCTGTTCCGTGTAAGGCCGCAATTCAGGCGCCGGATGGGTTGCACATCCAGCGAGGACAGCGGTGACAAGCATCAGCGAAACAGCGAGTGAACGGTTCATGGCGGTAGCCCTGCGAAGGAGGTGTCGAGTCAATGAACACAGGCTACTCCCGCCCCTGCCCAGGGAAAAATCACCGTCCTCGATAGTGGCTATCAACCGTGGCGGCAGTCTCAATAGGCACAACGCTATATTCTTTTAAGATATATAAATATGTGAATCAATTAATTTACGGAATATAAGAATCCCTCTATAAACACCACAACGCTGCCCGCCAGACGAGGCCCAACGCACATCGGATAGCATTGCCAAACAAGATTGAGGTTTTCCCTTGACCGCCCCCCCCAAAGCGTGCTGCCCAGTGCACTGCAGACCGCCAAACTGCTGGCCGCCGAATTCGCCGTCAGCGCCGTCGAGCGCGACGAACGCGGCGGCACACCCAAGGCCGAACGTGACGCCCTGCGCCACAGTGGCCTGCTCGCCCTGAGTATTCCCCGCCAATACGGCGGCCTCGGTGCGCGTTGGAGCGAAACGCTGGGCATCGTGCGCGAGTTCGCCAAGGTCGACAGTTCCATCGCCCATGTCTTCGGCTTCCACCACTTGATGCTCGCCACCGTGCGCCTGTTTGCGCGCCCGGACCAATGGCAACCCTGGTTCGAACAAACCGCGCGCAAGAACTGGTTCTGGGGCAATGCCCTCAACCCGCTGGACACGCGCACGGTGGTCAAGGACTTCGGCGGCTGGCGGGAATTTTCCGGCAAGAAAAGTTTCTGCTCCGGGGCCAATGATTCAGAAATGCTCATCGCCTCGGCGGTGGATGAAAGCGCCGGGGGCAAGCTGCTGATTGCCGCCATTCCCAGCGGGCGCAGCGGGATCACCTTGCACAATGACTGGAACACCATCGGCCAACGCCAGACCGACAGCGGCAGCGCAAGCTTTGAACGGGTGCGCGTTGAGGAGTCGGAATTACTGCTCGAGCCGGGCCCACTGAGCACGCCTTTCGCCTGCCTGCGGCCGTTGATTGCCCAGCTCACTTTCACCCATATGTTTTTAGGCATTGCCGAAGGCGCCTTCGAAGAGGCGCGCCACTACACGCTCACCGAAACCCGTGCGTGGCATAAATCCATGGCCGAGGACGTACGCCAGGACCCTTACGTGCTGCACCACTACGGCGACTTCTGGGTCGCGCTGCAAGGCGTGCGCCTGCTGGTGGAACGCGCCGCGGAGCTGTTCGACCAGGCCTGGGCCAAAGGCCAAAGCCTCAGCGAACAGGAACGCGGCCAACTGGCCATTGCCATCGCCACCGCCAAAGTGGCCGCGACGCGCCAGGGCCTGGATCTGTGCACCCGTCTGTTCGACGTCACCGGCGCGCGGTCCACCCACGCGTCACTGCGCCTGGACCGCCACTGGCGCAACCTGCGCACGCAAACCCTGCACGACCCGCTGGATTACAAACTCCACGAACTGGGTGACTGGGCGTTAAACCAGGCCCTGCCGATTCCCACGTTCTATTCCTAAGAGAGGTGCCCATGCAGCTGTTGACCCTCCCACCCTCGCCTGCCCTCGCGACCTCGATCCGTGCCACGGCTCAGGTGTTCGAAGACCCGAAATCCCAGGCCCTGCTCGACCACATCCAGCAAGTGGCGCCCAGCGAAGCCAGCGTGCTGATCATCGGCGAAACCGGCACCGGAAAAGAACTGGTGGCGCGCCATATCCACAACCTCAGCGCGCGGCGCAACCGGCCATTCGTGGCGGTGAACTGCGGGGCGTTCTCTGAATCCCTCGTCGAAGCCGAGCTGTTCGGCCACGAAAAAGGTGCCTTTACCGGCGCCCTCAGCGCCAAGGCGGGCTGGTTCGAAGAGGCGGACGGCGGCACCTTGTTCCTCGACGAAATCGGCGATCTGCCCATGGCCATTCAGGTCAAGCTGCTGCGCGTGCTGCAGGAGCGCGAAGTGGTGCGCCTGGGCTCGCGCAAGAGCATTCCGATCAACGTCCGGGTACTGGCGGCAACCAACGTGCAACTGGAAAAGGCCATCAATGCCGGGCACTTCCGCGAAGATCTCTACTACCGTCTCGACGTGGTCAGCCTGGAGCTGAGCCCCCTGCGCGAGCGTCCCGGCGATATCCTGCCACTGACCCGACACTTCATCGAAGCCTACAGCCAACGCCTGGGCTACGGTCCGATCACCATCAGCCGTGAGGCCGAGCAAAAACTGCGCAGCTACAGTTGGCCGGGCAATATCCGCGAGCTGGAAAACGTGATTCACCATACCCTGCTGATCTGCCGCAACAGCGTGATCGAACGCGATGATCTGCGCCTGTCGAACCTGCGCATCGAGCGCCAGGACGACAGCCAGCACGGCACCGACAACAGCGCCGAAGCGTTGCTGGCGCGCGCCTTTCAAAAGCTGTTCGAGGAACAGGCCGGCGCCCTGCACGAAAAGGTCGAGGATGCGCTGTTACGCGCCGCGTACCGCTTCAGCCATTACAACCAGGTGCACACCGCCAGCCTGCTGGGCTTGAGCCGCAACGTCACGCGCACACGGCTGATCAAGATCGGCGAGCTGGCAGTCAACAAGCGTCGGCCTGGGGGAAACCTGCAGGGCGAGCGGATGCTGCACCTATCCATTTAGGCGGCAGTGCAAGGCGTCGTCATGGCTGCGCTCAAAACTGCGCAGCACCTGAAATGAATCAAAGGTCACCGCCCTGGCCTGGTGCATCCGGATCAGCGTCCAGAGGTCTTCGCCGCCTTGCTCGAAGCGCCGGAATGCCGCCTCGCCATCCTCGCGGGATTGCCATTGCAGGCAGTTGAGCACCCGCCGCCCATCATCGCTGACCTGCACGCTCGCACTCAAAAAGCCGCCATGGTTCTCGGCCAGTCGCTCGCTCTGGACGGTCAGGGCCGCCACCAGGGCAGACTGCTGGCGGGGGTCGATCTGAAATTCGATCAACTGCGTGAAGCTGCGATTCTTCTCTGATACCTGCATGAACACTCCCCTTTCTCTGTAGGCAGAATCTTGCGATTCAGTGCCACGCAGGGTAAAACCTCTAGTTAAGTCAAGGTCAAGTGATGAATCGGAGTTTGTATGCTCGACAAGCAACTCACCGTTGGCCAGTTGGCCGCCCGTAGCGGCGTGGCCGTCACCGCCCTGCATTTCTACGAAACCAAGGGGCTGATCAAAAGCAATCGCAACGCCGGTAACCAACGGCGCTACCCGCGTGACGTGTTGCGGCGAGTGGTAGTGATCAAGATCGCCCAACGCCTGGGCATTCCGTTGGCCACCATCGGCGAGGCGCTGCAAGCATTACCTGAAGGCCGCACACCGACGGCCAAGGATTGGGCACGCCTGTCGGCACGCTGGCGGGAAGACCTGGATGAGCGGATCAACAAGCTGGTGCAACTGCGCGACAAGCTCAATGGCTGTATCGGCTGCGGGTGCTTGTCGATGGACGCCTGCCCGTTGCGCAACCAGGGTGACCAACTCGGTGAGCGCGGGCCGGGAGCGCAGTTGCTTGAACCCAGTTGAGGCGCTACCCAGGTGGGAAGGGGCTCACCCCCTCCCACCGGTCGCTATCAACGCGCGGGCGGTGTGCGCGACACGTCCGGCCGGCTTCGGTAAGCCGTGCACCCCAGCCACAGGGTCATTACCGCCAGCGCCGTCAGCGGTAGCCCATGGAACAGCACAATCACCTGGGCCGGCGTCCACGTCAGGTAGAACGGCCCGACCACCAGCATCCCCACGCCGAAGCCCGCCATTTGAATCAGGGTCAATAAACTGAACAGCGGCAGGCGCAGGCTATCCGGTTCACTTTGCGCACGCGAGACCAACGCCACTTCAGACAGCCCGTCTCCCAACCCCGCCCACACCACCAACAGCAGCGCCAGCCACAATTGGGTTTGCTGGAAGGTGAGGATAAAGCCGCTGGACATCAGCGCCACGCCGAACATGAACAGGCGTTCCATGCTCGGCGTGCCACGGCCTTTCAACAGCGCACTGGCAATACGTGCCCCGATAAACTTGCCGCAGGCCCAGACCGCCAGCAGATACCCCATCACCGTTTTGGCCGTGTCCGGGGAAATGTACTGGGACAGCACCGGCCAGCCGACGTTATGCGCCGCACTGCCAAGGGTGTCGAGCATGCTGATCAACAACATGGCGGCCAATACCGGCGCGGCGCGCAGCCCCTTGGTCAACTCGCGCCATTCGGCCGAGAGCCCGCGATGGGCGGCGATGGCGACGCAGTACAACCCGCGCAATGGCAGCACCAGGCAAGCGGCAATCACATACGTGCCGATATTCACCGCGAACACCGCCTCGAATCCCCCGGTGGCAATCAGCAGCCCCGACAGCAAACTGCCGAACACCGCGCCGGTGGCGGCCGCCGAGGTGATCCAGGCGTTGGTGTTCACCCGCTGTTCAAGGGCCACCCAGGTGGGCAACTGACTGTTGAGGCCAATGGCAAACAGGGAATTGCACAAGCCGATACCAAAGGCAATGAACGGCAACAGGCTGAGTTGATGGGTGGGAATCAGCAGCAACAGCGGCGTCAGCAACAACGCTCGCGCCAGGTCCAGCCCCGCCAACGTGCCGCGCCCGGCAAAGCGCCGGAAAAACGGGATGCCAAACAGGCTGGCGACAATGCCACCGGTGACGCGGCACGCCAGGAAGATGCTGACGAACACCACGCTCTGGCTGAGCCAGTAGACATAGGTGGACAGGGCCACCAGGTTGAGAAAGGCGCCAAAGTCCGAAACGCCGCGAGCAAAAATGATCAGCCGCGCGTTGCGGGTCGACAGGTACAGCTGTTGATCGAGGCTCATGCGGGCGGCGCCTCTTGATCGGCGGGCACGCTGCGCAGGCTGACCAACAGCATATCGCGCCAGGCCGGCGTCGAATCGACCCTCGGCCGTACATCTCCAGCGCGATGGTAGAGCCTGCGGTCGTTAACCACGAGGGTTTCCAGGAAGTGCTCCATGGGCACATTCAACACCCGGCTGTGCTCCGCTTCAGTGGTGAACACTTCAGACACCACCGGCACCGTGTTGTGCTCGCCGATAAAGTGCATGAACACCCAATCCAGGCCATCCTGATGAATCCCCGACGTGGTGGGGCTGCTCGCTTGGGCATCCGCACGCACGCGGAACTGGTGGATGTCGATGGTGTAGCTCTGTTCGCCCAGGTGCGGTGCGATCACCGCCAGGTCGGTGGCCAGCAGTTTGTGCATCAGTGGATGCTCGATAAAGCCTTCCTCGCTATAGCTCAAGTGGTTCACCCCCTGACGATAGTTGACGGCGTAGGTGACCGGCGACTTGAACGCGGTGCTCCTGTCGATCTGCAACTGCCGTGAAGGTGATAAACGATAGCGCAGGATCCGCCGTTCACGATGGGTGTACGCCTTGAACGCCTCGTCGCGCACCAGGTTGGCCCAGTAGGCCCGGAAACTTTGCTCTTCTGCGGGCTCGATATTGAGCAATTCGCCAAAGTCACGGCGATGGCAGTAATGCTGCTCGCGCAACTGCGCGCTAATTCGTGGGATGTCCATATCGCTAGCCTGCCACTGGGGGGTCGATGATAACGCGCAGGTGCTGAGTGACCGCGTCATGCAGCGCGTGGGCGTCGGCAGCGCCGTCGACCTTGGCCCAGCACTTGAGCAGATAGTGCTCCTCGATGTCCGCATCGATCATATGGCCCGGCTCCTGCTGGGCGTACTCCAGCACCGCAGCGTTACGCTCCAGGTACTCCATGCCTTCGATGCCCTCGAACCGGCCGCTGTGCTGCGGGTAAATCGCCAGCATCGCGTAATGCTGCCCGGTCTCGGCAACCTTGCGTGCCCCCGCCTCCAACTGCGCAGTGACACCCTGCTCGCCCGTCAACAATGAGAGATACAGTTGGTAGGGATCGATACCGGCCAAGTCACGCAACGCCGCGTTCACATAGAGCCCGCCCACGCGTGGGTTGATCTCGATCACCACCGGCCCTTGCTCCGTCATGCGGAACTCGAAATGCACCACGGCGTTGGTCAGGCCGACCGCCTGCAGGCACGCCACGGCGTACTCGCGGATCTGCGCGCACTGGCTGTCGGTGAAGGACGTCGGTGGGGTAATCAGCAGGTTTTCCAGGACCGTGCCACTGCGCTCGGTCAACAGCAGCTTTTCGTTGATCAGCAGCGGGTGCACACGCTCGCCGGCCACGACACATTCCACACTGCCTTCGATACCGGGGATGTAGCCCTCCAATAACAGACTGCGCCCGGGGATGTAGTCATGCCGTTCGCCGTCTTCTTCCGGCAGTGTGTGCACGCAACCGTAGAAATCCGCATACGCGGCGCCAGCGTGATCCCTGACGAACAGCGCGTAGTGGCTGCGCAGCTCGGCCCAATTGGCGCATTTCTTGATAAACGCCGAAGCCCCGCCAAACGGCGGTTTGGCGATCAGCGGGTAACCCACCCGCTCGGCATTCTGCTGGAGTTGTTGTTCGTCATTGCACAGCGCAAACGGCACGGAACGAATGGCGTGCTGTTTCAGTACCCTGCGCATCAGGAACTTGTTGTTGCACACGGCAATTGCCTCGGGACAGCTGTGCACCAGGCCCAGGCGCCGGGACGCCCGTGCCACGATGCAGCCGACTTCACCTTGCGCAGACGGATGACCAGCCTGGCAGAAAATTCCGCGAATCTGATACTGCTCATCGAGCTGGCCGACCAGATCAAGAATGGCTTGCTCGTTGAGTGCGTTGAGCAGGAACACCGCATCGCTGTCTTCCTCGAGTCGCTGTATATGCCTGCGCCCTGCCACACCCGCCGTCAAGCACACCAGGCCCTGAGCACGGGCAACCGCAAAATGCGGCTCTCGGTAGTTATAACGGACAGCCGTACTGTCATCGACATCAATAAAAAGAATGGCGTCTTGTTTCATGCTTTATACCGCCTTAGTCCATCAATTGATTCAGGCATCCTGCCAACTGCACCACTGCCCTTCCCAGTTAAGGAAGCGGTAATGGCGCTGCCCGTCGCGAACTTCGAAGTGCGGTAAATTCTCAGGCTTTTCAAAGTCCAACAGCGGCACCGTGAACTTGCCTTGTGCGTGCGGTAGAACATATTCAGGCAGGGCGATATTAGACACTCGCCGCTTCAGGCGATCCATGATCGTGATGGCCTGGCTGATCGATGCCTTGTATTCAGAGGCGCCGGGTGAAAACGGCATGAAGTGATATAAGTAATAAGGCTTCACACCCAGGCGATAAAGATCGATGAACAACTTATGCAGTGTCGCTTCGTCGTCGTTGACGCCGCGCAACAACGGCATATTGGAAAACACGATCGGCACCACGCCCTGAATACGTTTGACCGCCACCGCAAAGTCAGCGCTGAGTTCGAGCGGATGGCAGACGTGCACGCCGAACGCATTGACCTTGTACTTTTCCAGCATCGCGATCAACTCATCGGTCACGCGAAACGGGTTGAAGCTCAGGGCCCGCGAGTGAATGCGGATCAGCAAGTCATCACTGATCCCGCGCAGGGCGGCCAGGTATTCTTCGAGCTTGCGGTCGGCCAGCATCAACGGGTCGCCGCCGCTGAGAATCACTTCTTCAATAGCCGGGTTGGCGCGGATGTACTCGACCGATTCCATGAAGGAATCCTTGCTGGCGTTGGCCTTTTCAGTGCCCACCTGCAGCGTGCGCAGCGCTTCGAAGCAAAACTGGCAATAGGCGTTGCAGGTATTGGTGGTGCGCAGGATGACGCGATTGTCGTATTTGTGCTGGCAGATGGGCGTCTTCATTTCATGGCCCAACTCCCAGTTCTCGGAAGTGCCGTCGTAATCGCCCTCGACCTGTTCACTCCAGTACGGCACCACTTGCCGCCACAGCGGGTGGTCCATGACCGTGCCGGTAGTGAGGGAGCGCTTGATCAGATCGATGTAGTAAGGCGTGATCTGCATTTTGCGCCCGAGCAGGTTATGTTCGATGTGCGCAGTCGTTTCCTCGTCCCAACCACCGCAGGCGGCGCGCAGCGTCGGTTCATCACGCAGGGCGTTCTTCTGCTGCCAGCGCCAGTCCTGCCACTGTACCGAGCGGTGAATTTCTTGATCAAAAATCGACATGAGTGGGTACTCTCTGTTCAGGCATATGAATGCGTGCCCTTCCCTCTCGGGAACAGCGATATTCGCAACAATGACAATCGACTTAAGTGACAGGCGACGATCAGCTGGCCGATGCAATCAGCCCCACTGGAAAGTGACAGGAATTTATTATCTGAGGGTTCGGATAAACGATGAATACGGTCATATAGCAACTTCCTTTTTTTAAAATTATCTGACTTCCAAGCCGATACCTACTTAAGCCGAAGCTTCCGATACCGTCAATACAATATCCTTTGTTTTTTTCTGGTTTTAAACCGCACCTTTGCCTACCCCCGCAGGCATGGGTATCCAGCCGCTCACATGGGTTAATTTAAAAAGTAAATAGCACAGCAAATAACCCGCCAAATTATTTTTATACTTATGTAACTACGTACTTCAACGCTAGCCACTCAGCCTCGACGTGCGCTTCGCTTGCACCCCATCCCTCAGTGCAATCAGGCACGATCATTGCCCCTGCGCAGGCCACCCCGGTGAGCCTGAAACATTTTCTTTCATTTCCCCCTTGGGGATTTCTCATTCTCATCCGTCTTAACTTAGATACAGCCCGTCGCGTCAGCAAAAGCTACGACTGGCCTTTTCCGGGCTTCCATCGCCCCCTCCGATCAAGACCCTCATTCACATGTCGAAGAAGTCACGCTCAAAACTCTGGTTTCTCGTACACAGCTGGCTGGCGCTGCCCATCTGGTTCTTTGTACTGATCGTCTGCGTCACCGGCACCCTGGCGGTGGTCAGCCAGGAAATCGTCTGGCTGGCCAACCCGGATATCCGGGCGACCAAGCCGTCTGATGATGCCCAGCCGCTGAGCTTCGACCAGGTAATCGCCGCCATCAAGCACGACGAGCCCCAAGTCATCGTGCGCTCGATCATCCGCCCCGACGAATCACACTTCGCGTTGACCGTCGGTCTCAGCTACCCGGACGGACGTTCGGTCGAGGCCTATGCCAACCCCTACACGGGCGCCATCCAGGGCATCAGCCCATCGTTCGACTTCAAGCAATTTACCCGTGCCCTGCACGGCTGGTGGCTAGTGCCGTTCACCAATGGCTACAGCTGGGGTTGGTACCTGGTGTCGCTGCTCGGCCTGCCCTTGCTGGCCTCATTGGTCACCGGTCTGGTGGTGTACAAGCGTTTCTGGAAAGGCTTTTTGCGCCCTACCCTGCGCATCCGCCATGGCGCGCGCATCTTCTGGGGTGACTTTCACCGCCTGAGCGGTATCTGGTCGATCTGGTTCATCGCCGTCATTTCCATTACCGGCACCTGGTTCCTGATCGAGGCGACCCTGGCCGACAATCAGATTTCCATCTCCAGCGAGCCCATCGTGCCGGTGATTGCCCGGGAGAAGGTACCGCTGTCCGCCCCCGGCGTACCGGCCCCGATGATTGCCCTGGACGAAGCGATCAAGATCGCCACCCAGCGCATTCCCGGGCTGGAGGCCACGTTTGCCTTCCTGCCCCTCAATGCCTACAGCCACCTGCAGATCGGCGGGCGCGGCTGGTACCCGCTGATGTTCCAGACCGCGCAACTGAACCCCTACAGCGGTGAAATCGCGGTCTCGCACCTGTTGTCCGACCGCACCACGCTGGAGTTCGTCACCGAGTCCATGCGCCCGCTGCACACCGGTGACTTCGGTGGCCTGTGGATCAAGCTGATCTGGGCCTTCTTCGGCCTGGTGCTGAGCATGATGGTGCTGAGCGGCTTGCTGATCTGGACCAAGCGCACCGCCCTGGCCACCCTCCACGCTCTCAAACGCGAGGCCAAGACCCAGCGCCCGCCTGTGCCCATCTCTGCCCTGCAGGCTGAAACCTCGGAGACGCACTGATGAGCAAGGTCGCGGCCAAACCCTCTTCCCCGCTGCGCGCATGCTGGCTGAGGTGGCGTTTTCATATAAACATCCTGCTGTTGCTGGTGCCGCTGGGGTTCATGCCCAAGTATTTTGCCGATGCCGCGCTGTTTCGCGGCGATGGCGGCATCGGCGAGCGGGTCGCCGGGGACGTTCAAGTCGGCCCCTGGAGCCTGACCCTCGCGGAATTTCGCAACGAAGGCCCGCGCCCGGACCCGGCCGGCCCGATGAAAACCTTTAACGCCGCCCTGTGCGCCACCTGCGCCGAGCAGGTCAAGGCGACTTATCTGCGCATCGGCAAACCGCGCAGCCTGCGGGCCGCCGGGGTGATCTTTTTTGGCACGCCCTACCGCATGGGCGCCGTCCTGCCGGTGCCGGAACGCACGCCGGTCGACGCTGAACTGTGGGTCACCATGGAAGGCTGGGACGGCAGCATGCACCAGGGTTCCATTCCACTGAGCCAGGCCTCGCCCGCCACTGTTGCCTGGCTGAACAAGCAAGGAGTCAAACCATGATGTTCAAGCGCCTGATGCGCGCCGCTGGCGTGCTAGTGCTGAGCGCCGGCTTCACTGACGTGGCCTTCGCCCACAACCCGATGTGCGAATGCAAGGAAATCCCCGGCGAGCAGATCCAGTGCAAAGGGGGGTTCTCCGATGGCAGCGGCGCTCCGGGCGTGACCCTGGATGTGATCGGCTACGACGAGACCATCCTGGTGCCGGGCAAGCTCGGTGAGGATTCGACCCTGACCTTCAAGAAACCCGCAGCCGAATTCTATGTGCTGTTCGATGCCGGCCCCGGTCACGTGGTGGAAATCGACCAAGCGGATATCCAGGCGCCATGAGTACCGTACAAGTAGTGCGCCCGGCCGGCGCGGGTCATGAAACCCTTTACGTGCTGTTGCTGTGCCTGATCATCCTGACGGTGTCGGGAACGGTGGTGGCCTTGCACGGTGAGACCCAGGAGCTCGCAACGGTGCCAAGCCACCAACTGGATGCCCGACGCGACCTGAGCGCCGCCGAACAGGGGGTCTACGCCGACCTGCGGGTGACCCTGGATGAAATCCACTTGCTGCAGCAGGAACATAACGCCCTGCCGACACCGGCCCAGTTGGCCCAGGAGGGCTTTGCGCCGTTTGCCCAGGACGCCAGTTCCGTCAGCCGTGGCGATCATCGCTGGCAGCTGCTCGCCCCCTCGGCCTACCTGGGCTTGAGCCAGGCACCGGGCACCAGCGGTTCGCTGTTGATGCGCGTGCAGGGCACCGAGCCGGATATCTGGCTCAACCGTGGCAACGACCTGGCTGCCCCCTCCGACCTCACTGACCAGGCGCTGATCGCTGCCGGCTGGCGGCAAGTGGTCGCGCAATTCGATGCTGGCGTGACCCGCCAGCATCGCCACTGAACGAGAAGACCGATTGCCCATGTCCATTTCATCTCCCCTGTTGCGCCTGTTGCTGGTTGGCCTGTTCAGCCTGATGCTCGCGCCCCTGGCGAACGCCGAGGCGGGTAAACGCCTGCGCATCGGCATCACCTTGCATCCTTACTACAGCTACGTGGCAAACATCGTCGGCGACAAGGCCGAGGTGGTGCCACTGATTCCGGCCGGGTTCAACCCCCATGCCTACGAGCCGCGCGCCGAAGACATCAAGCGCATCGGCACCCTGGACGTGATCGTGCTCAATGGCGTGGGGCATGATGACTTCGCCGACCGCATGATCGCCACCAGCGAGCGCCCGGACATCCCGGTGATCGAAGCCAACGCCAACGTGCCTTTGCTGGCCGCCACCGGCAATGCCGCGCGCGGTGCGGGCAAGGTGGTCAACCCGCACACGTTCCTGTCGATCAGTGCGTCGATTGCCCAGGTCAACAACATCGCCCGCGAGCTGGGCAAGCTCGACCCGGACAACGCCAAGACCTACACCCAGAACGCCCGCGCCTACGGCAAACGCCTGCGCCAGATGCGCGCCGATGCCCTGGCCAAGCTGACCAGTGCGCCCAACCCGGACCTGCGCGTGGCCACGGTACACGCGGCCTACGACTACCTGCTGCGCGAGTTCGGCCTGGAAGTCACCGCCGTGGTCGAACCGGCCCACGGTATCGAGCCCAGCCCCAGCCAGTTGAAAAAAACCATTGATGAACTGCGCGCCCTGGACGTGAAAGTGATTTTCTCGGAAATGGATTTCCCGTCTTCCTATGTCGACACAATCCAACGGGAATCCGGGGTCAAGCTGTATCCGCTGTCGCATATTTCCTACGGTGAATACAGCGCGCAAAAGTATGAGGTGGAAATGACCGGCAACCTCGACACCGTGGTTCGCGCGATCCAGGAGTCGGGAACATGACGGCGGCGCAACCGCTGAACCTGGCCTGTGGCCCGACCCTCGACTTTGACCAGGTGTCGCTGACCTTGGGCCGCACCGTTATTCTCGATGAGGTGAGCTTTCAGGTACGGCCCGGCAGCATTCACGCGTTGGTCGGCCCGAATGGCGGCGGCAAAAGCTCGCTGATCAAGACCCTGCTCGGGCAAACGCCGCACCAGGGCCGCTTGAGCCTGGAGTGGCCGGGCAGCCCCGGCACCATTGGCTATGTGCCCCAGGCCCTGGAGTTCGACCGGGGTTTGCCGATGACCGTGGATGATTTTATGGCCGCCATGTGCCAGCGGCGGCCGGCGTTTCTCGGCCTGTCCCGGCACTACGCCGGCGCGATTGGCGAGGCGCTGGAACGGGTCGGCATGCAGGACAAGCGCAAGCGGCGCATGGGCGCCTTGTCCGGCGGTGAACGCCAACGGGTATTGCTGGCTCAGGGGCTGATTCCGGCGCCGCAATTGCTGGTGCTGGATGAACCGATGTCGGCCCTCGATGAGGCCGGTATCCAGGTGTTCGAGCGACTGTTGAATGACTGGCGACTGGCCGGGATTACCGTGCTGTGGATCGAGCACGACCTCGAGGCAGTCGGGCGCCTGGCCGACCGCGTGACCGGCTTGAACCGCCGCGTACTGTTCGACGCCACGCCGAAACAGGCCCTCACCCCCGATCGCCTGCTGACCCTGTTCTCCACCCACCCTCGGAGCCTGGCGCAATGAGTTATGAAGCGTTTCGCCTGATGGTCCAGGGCTGGGCCTCTGCCGGTTATCTGCCCGAGGCACTGGCCTACGGCTTTGTGGTCAACGCCCTGCTCGCCGGTCTGCTGATCGGCCCGGTGCTGGGCGGCCTGGGCACACTGGTGGTGGTCAAGCGCTTTGCGTTTTTCTCCGAAGCGGTCGGGCATGCCGCGCTGACCGGCGTGGCCGTGGGCATCCTGCTCGGGGAACCCTACACCGGGCCCTACGGCAGCTTGTTCGGCTACTGCCTGCTGTTCGGCATCCTGCTCAACTACCTGCGCAACCGTACCGGCCTGGCGCCGGATACGCTGATCGGCGTGTTCCTGTCGGTGTCCCTGGCGCTGGGCGCAAGCCTGCTGCTGATTCTGGCCGGCAAGATCAATGTGCACATTCTGGAAAACGTGCTGTTCGGTTCGGTGCTGACGGTCAATGGCAACGACCTGCTGGTGCTGGCGGTCGTCGGTTCGCTGGTGATGGCCCTGGCGTTGCCGCTGTACAACCGCATCATGCTCGCCAGCTTCAACCCGCAATTGGCGGCGGTGCGCGGGGTGGCGGTGAAGACCCTGGACTATCTGTTCGTAATCCTGGTGACGCTGATCACCGTCGCGGCGGTCAAGGTGATCGGCGCCATCCTGGTCGGTGCCCTGCTGGTGATCCCGGCGGCGGCGGCGCGGCTGCTGAGCCAGTCGCTCAAAGGGTTCTTCTGGGTGTCGGTGGCGATTGCGACCGTCAGCACCCTGTGCGGCATCCTGCTGCCGATCATCTTCGACCTGCCGGTGCCTTCCGGCGCCGCAATCATCCTGGTCGCCGGTATCGCCTTCGCCCTCGCCGCGATTGCGCGCGGTACAGTGCCCAGCCTCAAAGGGAATCTTGGATAATGCGCCCTGACTTTCGCCCACTGGCCCTGGCCATGGCTTGCCTGATCAGCACCCCGTCGCTCGCCGTCGTGGATGGCTTCCAAACCAGGGACTTCGTCGCCAACCATGGCCTTGGTCATGCCGCGCTGACCAAGCCCAACACAGCAAAACCGGTCAAGGTGCTGGCCTCGTTGCCGATCACCTACGGCCTCGCGCAAGTGCTGCTTAAAGGCACCGATGTGCAGCTCGAACGCGCCGCCCCCGCCAACCTGCCCGGTTCGCGGCAAGTGTCGTACTTCACCGGGCGCGGTGCGCCAGCGCTGAGCCAACTCGCCCAGGATGCCGATGCCGCCATCGGCCTGCGCTCGCTGTGGGCGGACGACCCGCTCTACCCCGTGGCGCGGCGCAGCAATATCCGCATTGTCGAAGTGGACGCCGCACGCCCGGTGGATGGCGGCTTACCGGGCATCGCCGTGCAGCCGGGCGTCAGCGATGGCTTGAACAGCCAACCGTGGCAGTCGGGCAACAACATGGGGCGCATGGCCGATGTATTGGCGGCCGACCTGAGCCGCCTGGCGCCGGGCGCCAAACCGCAGATCGACGCGAACCTGGCCGCGCTCAAGCAGCGCCTGCTCAAGCTCGCCGCCGACAGCGAGGCGCGCCTGGCCCAGGCCGATAACCTGAGTGTGGTCAGCTTGAGCGATCACTTTGCCTATCTGGTCAGCAGCCTGAACCTGGAACTGGTCAGTACCGATGCACGACCGGATGCGGACTGGACGCCTGAAGCGCTGCAACAGTTCAGTGCGCAGTTGAAAACCAATGATGTGGCGACGGTGCTGCACCACCGCCAGCCGAGTGAGGCGGTGAAAGCGGCGGTCACGGCTGGGGGCGCCACCCTGCTGGTATTGAATGTGGACGGTGCCGACCCGGTGACAGAGCTGCAAACCAATGTGGATCAGGTGATCAAGGCACTCACGCCCTCGCCATAGCTCAAACCACGTCCACACCCACATGAATCGCATCATGCCGCCAGAACTCCAGGTCGCAGTCGATCAAGCGCTGGTGCTGATCATAGTTGACCCGGGCGATCCGCAAGCCCGGGCTGCCCACCGATACGCGCAACGCAGCGGCGGCCTCCACCGGCAGTGAGGTCGGTACGATCTCGAAACGCACCCGTCCATAGTGCAAGTCGTACTTGCGCGCATACAGTTCGGTCATCGACTGATTCAAGTCGCACGCCAGGATCCCAGGAAAATACTGCGGGTTCAGGTAGTGCTCGACGTACAGCACCAGCCGCCCATCGATCCGCCGTCCCCGGCAGATCTGGATCACGCTGGACAGCGCCGGCAACTGTAACCAGGCGCACACCGCCGCCGATGCCGGTTGCAGGCGCGCAGAAATCACCTGGGTCGATGCCACCCGGCCCTGGTCGTTGACCATCGCGTGAAAGTGGCTGCGCTGCATCAGGTTGTAGGCCAACCGAGGCGGCGAGACGAACCAGCCTCGGCGCTCCTCGCGATAGATCTGCCCTTGGGCTTCAAGCTGTAACAAGGCTTCCCGCACGGTAATGCGAGTGGTACCAAACAACTCGCTGAGCTTGCGCTCGGCGGGCAGTTTGCTGGCGGGCGGCAACAGGCCGTGGTCGATCTGCTCCTGCAGCGCCAGCCCGATGGAGGTTACCGCTTTGATTGCCTCGTCACGCATCAACGTTACCTATCTGGACTAGACCAGCACCATCCAAGTGCACATAAAGCTGCATAAACGTCCCACCTCAATGTTGCGCCAGCCTAGGCATTGCAGATGACCGACAGATGACAGCCGCATCACCCTCGTGCACCACACCCTGCAATACATCGGCCAAGTCCAGGCGTTACGGGCACTTGGGCATGGTCTACGCTAAGTCTGCGCCGAACGACATCAGCGCCTCAAAAACGACATCGACATGAAACTGTCATCCATCGCGTCTAGATTGGCTCAGGTATTGCTCTGACCTAGACCAACCACACCGCCTGCATAAAACGCCGCGTTGAAAACGCCCAAAGGAGCTTCGGATGAAACAGCTTTTCCTGGCATCACTGTTAGGCTCGACCATTGCCATGTGCACCGCAGCCATGGCCGCTGATACCGATCTAAAAACCCTGGAAGCCGCCGCCAAGTCCGAGGGCGCCGTGAACAGCGTCGGCATGCCCGATGACTGGGCCAACTGGAAAGGCACCTGGGAAGACCTGGCCAAGACCTATGGCCTCAAGCACATCGACACCGACATGAGTTCGGCCCAGGAAATCGCCAAGTTCAAAGCCGAAAAAGACAATGCCAGCGCCGATATCGGCGACGTGGGCGCGGCCTTCGGCCCCATCGCGGTGAAGCAGGAAGTGACCCAGCCTTACAAACCGTCCACCTGGGCCCAGGTGCCGGATTGGGCGAAAGACAAGGACGGCCACTGGGCGCTGGCCTACACCGGCACCATCGCGTTTATCGTGAACAAAAAGCTGCTGCACGGCTCCGACGTTCCAACCAGCTGGGCCGACCTGCAAACCGGCAAGTACAAGGTCTCGGTGGGTGACGTAAGCACCGCAGCCCAGGCCTCCAACGCCGTGCTGGCAGCCGCCATCGCCAATAAAGGCGACGAGCGGAACATCGCGCCGGGCCTGCAATTCTTCACCAAGATCGCCCAGCAAGGTCGCCTCTCGCTGTCCAACCCGACCATCGCCACCATGGAAAAAGGCGAAGTCGAAGTGGGTATCGTCTGGGACTTCAACGGCCTGAGCTATAAAGCCAAGATGGCCAACCCGGATGACTACGTGGTGCTGATCCCGTCGGATGGCTCGGTGAAATCCGGCTACACCACCATCATCAACAAGTACGCCAAACACCCGAACGCCGCCAAGCTGACGCGCGAATACATTTTCAGCGATGCCGGCCAGATCAACCTGGCCAAAGGCAATGCACGCCCGATCCGCGCCGAAACCGACTTGAAACTGCCGGCTGACATCGCCAAGAACCTGATCCCGGGTGAGCAGTACACCAAGGCCAACCCGCAGCCGATCAAGGATGCCGATGCCTGGGAAGCCACGTCCAAAAAGCTGCCGCAGCTGTGGAACGAGCAGGTCATCGTAGAAATGAAGTAAGCCTGTCGCCCACATTGGAAATCCACTGGAGATCCAATGTGGGAGGGGGCTTGCTCCCGATAGCGGTGTGTCATTCAACAGATTCATTGGCTGATCCACTGCTATCGGGAGCAAGCCCCCTCCCACACTTTTGACCTCGTTCCTCCAGGTGAATTGAGTCAAGCCTATTGCTGCGGAGCGCTCTCCCCATGAAGCACCCTGTCATCCTTGTCGTGCTCGACGGCCTGAACTTCGAGGTCGCCCGGCACGCCATGGGGCATTTGCAGGCTTACGTTGGCGCAGGACGCGCAGCCCTCTACACACTGGAATGTGAACTGCCTGCCCTGTCCCGCCCGCTGTATGAATGCATACTGACCGGCGTTGCGCCGATCCAGAGCGGCATCGTCCACAACAACGTCTCGCGCCTGTCCAACCAGCGCAGCATTTTTCATTACGCCCGCGATGCCGGCTTGACCACCGCAGCGGCGGCTTACCACTGGGTGAGCGAACTGTATAACCGCAGCCCCTTTCTCGCCGCTCGAGATCGTCATACCGACGACCAGACGCTGGCGATCCAGCATGGGCATTTTTACTGGAATGACCACTACCCGGACTCCCACCTGCTGGCCGACGCCGAAAGCCTGCGCCTTGCGCACGCGCCGGACTTTCTGCTGGTGCACCCGATGAACATCGACGACGCCGGCCACAAGCACGGCCTCGACAGCGCGCAGTACCGCAACAGCGCACGCTCGGCCGACATCATTCTCGCCGACTACCTGCAGGGCTGGCTCGACGCCGGTTACCAGGTGCTGGTCACCGCCGACCACGGCATGAACAACGACCGCTCCCACAACGGCCTGCTGCCGGAAGAGCGCGAAGTGCCGCTGTTTGTGCTTGGCGACGCCTTCAGCCTGGATGCCAACGCTGCGCCGAAACAGACCGAGCTGTGCGGTACCGTCTGCGAGTTGCTCGGCGTGCCCCACGACAAGCCTGTCTGCCGGGAGTTGCTCAAGTGAATGCCATGAATCGCGGCAAATGGTTGGCCCTGCTGTGCCTGGTGCCCTTCGCGCTGTTCTTTATCGTATTCGAAATCGCACCGTTAGCCTGGGTGCTGATCAACAGCCTGCAAACCGAAGACAGCGGTTGGAGCCTGGAAAACTTCACGCGCATCTTCAGCTCGAAGTTCTATCTGCAGGCGATCCAGTTCAGCCTCGAAATCAGTTTCTACTCCAGCGTCTTCGGCATCATCATCGCCACCCTGGGCAGTTACTCCCTGCGCCGGGTCGATTCGCCGCTGCGCAACTTCGTCACCGCCTTCGCCAATATGACCAGCAACTTTGCCGGCGTGCCCCTGGCCTTCGCGTTCATCATCCTGCTGGGGTTCAACGGCAGCATCACCATCATGCTCAAGCAGGCGGGGATCATTCAGGACTTCAACCTGTACTCGAAAACCGGCTTGATCATTCTTTACACGTATTTCCAGATTCCCCTCGGCGTGCTGCTGCTGTACCCGGCCTTCGATGCATTGCGCGAAGACTGGCGTGAGTCGGCCGCCCTGCTCGGCGCCAATGGCTGGCACTTCTGGCGGCATATCGGCTTGCCGGTCCTGACGCCCGCGCTGCTCGGCACCTTCGTGATTCTGCTGGCCAACGCCCTGGGTGCCTACGCCACCGTGTACGCCCTCACCACCGGCAACTTCAACGTGCTGCCGATCCGCATTGCGGGGCTGGTTTCCGGCGACGTGTCGCTGGACCCGAACCTGGCCAGTGCCCTGGCCGTGGTGCTGGTGGCGCTGATGACCGTGGTTACGGTGGTCCATCAACTGCTGCTCAAGAGGAGCTACCATGTCTCGCGCTGAAGCCGGCCCGGCGTCGCTCTACCACCGGGTGGTGGTGTACATACTGTTCCTGATCCTGGTACTGCCGCTGGTGGGTACCTTTGTCTATTCCATCTCCAGCAGTTGGTCGGCCACCATCCTGCCCGCCGGTTTCAGCCTGAAATGGTACACGCAGCTATGGAGCGACCCGCGCTTCCTGATGGCTTTCGCGCAATCGTTGCTGGTGTGCGTGGGCGCGCTGATCCTTTCGGTGGTGTTGATCCTGCCGTTGCTGTTCGTGGTGCATTACCACTTCCCCAAGCTGGATGCGCTGATGAACATCCTGATCCTGCTGCCGTTCGCCGTGCCACCGGTGGTGTCGTCGGTGGGCCTGCTGCAGTTGTACGGTTCCGGGCCCTTGGCGATGGTGGGCACGCCGTGGATTCTGATCGGCTGCTACTTCACCGTGGCATTGCCCTTCATGTACCGCGCGATCACCAATAACCTGCAGGCCATCAACCTGCGCGACCTGATGGACGCTTCGCAACTGCTCGGTGCCAGCACCTGGCAAGCCGCGATCTTCGTGGTCCTGCCCAATCTGCGCAAAGGCCTGATGGTGGCACTGCTGCTGTCGTTCTCGTTCCTGTTCGGTGAGTTCGTGTTCGCCAACATCCTGGTCGGCACCCGCTATGAAACCCTGCAGGTGTACCTGAACAACATGCGCAACAGCAGCGGCCACTTCACCAGCGCCGTCGTCATCTCCTACTTCTTCTTTGTGCTGGTGCTGACCTGGGCCGCCAATATCTTGAACAAGGACAAAAGCCAATGAGCTTCGTCAGCGTCCAACATTTGCAAAAAGGCTACGCCGGCACACCGGTATTCAGCGATATCAACTGCGAAATCGCCAAGGGCGAGTTCGTCACCCTGCTCGGCCCGTCCGGTTGCGGCAAGTCGACCCTGCTGCGCTGCATCGCCGGGCTGACCTCGGTGGACAGTGGGAAAATCCTGCTGGACGGCCAGGACATCGTCCCGCTGAGCCCGCAGAAACGCCACATCGGCATGGTGTTCCAAAGCTATGCGCTGTTCCCCAACATGACCGTGGAGCAGAACGTTGCCTTCGGCCTGCGCATGCAGAAGGTCAACGCCGATGACAGCCACAAGCGGGTGCAGGACGTCCTGCAATTGGTGGAACTCAAGGACCTCGCCGGCCGTTACCCGCACCAGATGTCCGGCGGCCAATGCCAGCGCGTCGCCCTCGCCCGCTCCCTGGTGACCCGCCCGCGCCTGTTGCTGCTGGATGAACCGCTGTCGGCGCTGGATGCCCGGATTCGCAAGCACCTGCGCGAGCAGATCCGCCAGATCCAGCGCGAACTGGGGCTGACCACCATCTTCGTCACCCACGACCAGGAAGAAGCCCTGACCATGTCGGACCGCATCTTCCTGATGAACCAGGGCAAGATCGTGCAGAGCGGCGATGCCGAGACCCTCTACACCGCGCCGGTGGATGTCTTCGCCGCCGGTTTTATCGGCAACTACAACCTATTGGATGCCGACAAGGCCAGCCAACTGCTGCAACGTCCGATCAGCGGGCGCATCGCGATTCGCCCCGAAGCCATCGAACTGAGCCGCAGCGGGGAACTCGATGCGCTGGTGCGCAGCCACAGCCTGTTGGGCAACGTGATTCGCTACCGCATCGAAGCGCGTGGCGTGGAGTTGGTGGTGGATGTGCTCAACCGCAGCGCCGACGATCTGCATCCGGACGGCCAGCGCCTGGCACTTTCCATCGACCCCAGCGCCCTGTGTGAAGTAGCCTGACGGGCGACGATTGACTGAGAGAGCAGACGGATGGCATTGGTAATTTTTGATCTGGACGACACCCTGATCCACGGCGACTGCGCCACGTTATGGAGCGCACAGATGGGCCGCCTGGGCTGGGTCGATCCTGAATCCTTCATGCGCAAGAACGATGAACTGATGGCGGCCTACAGCCGGGGCGAGTTGCGCATGGAAGACTTCATGGATTTCAGCCTGGAGCCGATGATCGGCCGCACCCCGGAAGAAATCGAACACTTGGTGGAGCCCTGGGTCGAGGACGTGATCGAGCCGCTGATCTACAGCGACGCGACCAAGACCATCGCCCGGCACCGCGCCAATGGCGACCGGATCCTGGTGATTTCCGCCTCGGGTACACACCTGGTCAGGCCGATCGCGGCGCGCATCGGTATCGACGAAGTGCTGGGCATCGAGCTGGATGTCAGCCATGGCGTGTACAGCGGCCGTACGGTAGGCGTGCTGACGTACCGCGAAGGCAAGATCACACGGCTGCTGGCGTGGTTGGAGCAGGAAGGTGAAAACCTGGAGGGCGCGTATTTCTATTCGGATTCGCGCAATGACCTGCCGTTATTGCTCAAGGTGGACCATCCGCAGGTGGTCAACCCGGACCCGGTACTGCACGAACACGCAGAAAAGGCCGGCTGGCCGATCCACCATTGGGTCTGAACCCACCAAGATACCCCTGTGGGAGGGGGCTTGCCCCCGATCGCGGTCTATCAGATGAAACATTCTTCACTGACACACCGCCATCGGGTGCAAGCCCCCTCCCACTCTGGAATTCACCGCGATAAGAGTTCGCTGCCACCTCACGGATGCGAACTGCGACTACATTGCATGTAGGAGCGAGCTATTCCACCGCTCGACATGACCCTCAACGCCTTGCAATGCTTTCACAGTGCCTCCATAGTGAGTCCGGACTGAGCCCGTAGCAGTAGCGCCGGGCTTTTTGCATTATGCGACCGGACCATATGGAACCGGCTCCCTCAAAGACGGCCTAATATGCGTTATCAATTGCCCCCGCGTCGAATCAGCATGAAGCATCTGTTCCCCAGCACCGCCCTCGCTCTTTTCATTGGTCTCGGCTTCGCGTCGATGTCGACCAATACGTTCGCAGCCAACAGCTGGGACAACCTTCAGCCTGATCGCGATGAGGTGATTGCCAGCCTTAACGTCGTCGAGTTGCTCAAGCGCCATCACTACAGCAAGCCGCCGCTGGACGACGCGCGCTCGGTGATCATCTACGACAGCTACCTCAAGCTGCTGGATCCGTCGCGCAGCTACTTCCTGGCCAGCGATATCGCTGAGTTCGACAAATGGAAGACCCAGTTCGACGATTTGCTCAAGAGCGGCGATCTGCAGCCTGGTTTCACCATCTACAAGCGTTACCTGGACCGCGTCAAAGCGCGCCTGGACTTCGCCTTGGGTGAGTTGAACAAAGGCATCGACAAGCTCGACTTCACCGAGAAGGAAACCCTTCTGGTGGATCGCAAGGACGCCCCTTGGCTGACCAGCACCGCCGCACTCGACGACCTGTGGCGCAAGCGCGTCAAGGACGAGGTGCTGCGCCTGAAGATCGCCGGCAAAGAGCCCAAGGCCATCCAGGAACTGTTGACCAAGCGCTACAAGAATCAACTGGCGCGCCTGGACCAGACCCGTGCCGAAGACATCTTCCAGGCTTACATCAACACTTTCGCGATGTCCTACGACCCGCACACCAATTATCTGTCGCCAGATAACGCGGAAAATTTCGATATCAACATGAGTCTGTCCCTGGAAGGCATCGGTGCCGTCCTGCAAAGCGACAATGACCAAGTCAAGATCGTGCGCCTGGTACCGGCGGGTCCAGCGGACAAGACCAAGCAGGTCGCCCCGGCCGACAAAATCATCGGTGTGGCCCAGGCCGACAAAGAGATGGTCGATGTGGTCGGCTGGCGCCTGGACGAAGTAGTCAAGCTGATCCGCGGCCCCAAAGGCAGCGTGGTGCGCCTGGAAGTGATTCCGCACACCAATGCACCGAACGACCAGACCAGCAAGATCGTGTCGATCACCCGTGAAGCGGTGAAACTCGAAGACCAGGCCGTGCAGAAGAAAGTCCTCAGCCTCAAGCAGGATGGCAAGGACTACAAGCTGGGCGTGATTGAAATCCCGGCCTTCTACCTGGACTTCAAGGCCTTCCGCGCCGGTGACCCGGACTACAAGTCCACCACCCGCGACGTGAAGAAAATCCTCACGGAACTGCAGAAGGAAAAAGTCGACGGCGTGGTCATCGACCTGCGCAACAACGGCGGCGGTTCCCTGCAGGAAGCCACCGAGCTGACCAGCCTGTTCATCGACAAGGGCCCGACCGTGTTGGTGCGCAACGCTGACGGCCGTGTCGACGTGCTGGAAGACGAGAACCCGGGCGCCTTCTACAAAGGGCCGATGGCATTGCTGGTCAACCGTCTCTCGGCCTCGGCTTCGGAGATTTTCGCCGGCGCCATGCAGGACTACCACCGCGCGTTGATCATCGGTGGCCAGACCTTCGGCAAAGGCACCGTGCAGACCATCCAGCCGCTCAACCATGGCGAGCTCAAGCTGACGCTGGCCAAGTTCTACCGGGTTTCCGGGCAGAGCACCCAACATCAGGGCGTACTGCCGGACATCGACTTCCCGTCGATCATCGACACCAAGGAAATCGGCGAGAGCGCCCTGCCCGAAGCCATGCCGTGGGACACCATCCGTCCTGCGATCAAGCCGGCGTCGGACCCGTTCAAACCGTTCCTGACCCAGCTCAAAGCTGACCACGATACGCGCTCCGCCAAGGACGCCGAGTTCGTCTTCATCCGCGACAAGCTGGCCCTGGCCAAGAAGTTGATGGAAGAGAAAACCGTCAGCCTCAACGAGGCGGATCGTCGCAAGCAGCACGCCGACATTGAAAATCAACAGCTTGTCCTGGAAAACGTGCGCCGCAAGGCCAAGGGCGAAGAGCCGCTTAAAGAGCTGAAGAAAGAAGATGAGGATGCGCTGCCCACCGAGGCAGATAAAACCAAGCCGGAAGACGACGCCTATCTGGCCGAGACCGGTCGCATCCTGCTGGACTACCTGAAAATCACCAAGCAGGTGGCCAAGCAGTAAATGATGGCAATTTAATGTGATCGCTCCTCGGAGTGTCATCATATAGACATCATTCTGTCGTGAAATAAAGGACCGCAGGCTTCACGCCTGCGGTCCTTTTTTTTCGCTCGAGATCGCCATGACCATGACCGAACAGCTGGATGCACTGGGCTCTATCCTGGCTCAAGGCAGTTTGCACAGCCTGTTCCAACCCATTATCTGCCTGTCTGAACGGCGCGTTCTCGGCTACGAGGCCCTCAGTCGCGGCCCGTCCAACAGCCCGCTGCACTCCCCCGTCGCGCTGTTCTCCATTGCCAACCACGCCGGGCGCCTGAGCGAACTGGAAATGGCCTGCCGTGCAAGCGCCTGCCGACGCTTCAGCGAACAAAAGCTGCCGGGCAAGCTGTTTCTCAATATCTCGCCGGAATCCCTGATGGAGACGGCGCACCAACCGGGACGCACGCTGCAGCTGCTGCGCGACTTCGGGATTGCCCCCAGCCAGGTGGTGATCGAACTCACCGAGCAGACCCCCACCGATGATTTCCAGCTGTTGCAGACCGCGTTGCATCATTATCGCGACATGGGTTTTGCCATCGCTCTGGATGACCTGGGCGCCGGTTACTCCAGCCTGCGGTTGTGGTCGGAGCTGCGCCCGGATTATGTGAAGATTGATCGGCACTTTATCGACGGCATTCACCAGGACGCCCTCAAGCGCGAATTCGTCGGTTCGATCATGCAGATCGCCAAGGCGTCCCGCGCCCAAGTGATCGCCGAAGGGATCGAATTGCCGGAAGAGTTGGCGGTGTTGACGGACATGGGCGTCGATCTGGTCCAGGGTTACCTGCTTTGCCGGCCCCAGGAACAGCCGCCGCACGAGGCACGCTTGATGCTGCCCAAGCCGGATAACGCCAATATCGCCCTCAGTGAAGAAGGCAGTGACCTGAGCGCCCTGCTCAATGAACAGCCGGCGGTGGACCAAAACACCGCAACCGCCCAGGTGCTCGAATCCTTCCGCCGCCAGGCCAATCTCAACTCACTGGCGGTGCTCGATAGCCGCGGCCACCCGGTCGGCATTGTGCATCGACACTCGCTGTCGGACGCGCTGCTCAAACCGTTCGCTACCGACCTGTTCGCACGCAAACCCATCAGCCGCCTGATGAGCGACGACTTCCTGGCAGTGGAGTTGAGCCAGTCCCTGCAGCAGGTCAGCCGCTTGCTGACCAGCCGCGCGCGGCAACGCATTGAAGAAGATTTCATCATTACCTTGAACGGCGACTACCTGGGCCTGGGCCGGGTCATCGATGTACTCAAGCTGATCACCGAGCTGAAAATCCAGCAGGCGCGTTATGCCAACCCGCTCACCCTGCTACCGGGCAACGTGCCGATCCAGCAATGCCTGACGCGTCTGTTGCAGCAGCAGCGTGAATCGGTGATCTGCTACGTGGACATCGACAGTTTCAAGCCATTCAACGATATCTACGGTTATGGGCGCGGGGATGAGGTGCTGTTGTGCCTGGCGCAGTGTCTGAACGATCGGGTCGACCCCAGCCGCGACTTTGTCGGGCATATTGGCGGGGATGACTTTTTACTGGTGCTGGGCCCGCAGGACTGGCGCAAACGCCTTAATCAACTGCTGGATGACTTTCACACCCAATGCCGGCGCTTCTACCGCGCCGAGCACCTCGACGCCGGCTGCTTCGTCGCACTCAACCGCCAGGGCGTACGCCAAGAGTTCGCATTGCTTTCACTGTCGATTGGGGTGGTGCATTTGTATCCACAGGCCTGTGCGCAACTTGATGCCAGCCAGTTGGCGGAGCTGGCGTCGCAGGCCAAGCACCACGCCAAAGCAGTGACGGGCTACAGCATCCATGTGATCGACAGCCTGGACCTGCTGCTGCCCGCTTAGGCCTCGGCGGATTCCGGGTACTCGTACTCGAACACCCGCACCACCTCCGAAGCGTGCCAGGAGGCGGCGGCCACGCCGTCGGAGGGCCCGCTGAAACGTCCCAGGCGCTCCACACACTCAAAGAACCCCGTACGCGGCAAGCGGCTGGCGCCCTGGCTGATCACCAGCGAGCTGCGCAGCGGCTGCTCGGCCTTGGCGTCCAGCGCCGCCAGGTGCTCCAGGGCGGCGGCCAGGGTCTGCATCGCCGGCGTCGGGAACTGCAAGCGCTCGAGCAGCGCACGGTAGGTCAGCAGATGGCGCTGGCGGCGTGCCTGGTCCAGTTCGTTGAGTAACCCATCCCAATGTTGACGGCTGATACGTAGGCTCACGATTCTTCCCTCCAACCTGCAACGCCCAATTCCCAGGCCAGGCTGCGGCGAATGGCGGCATCCGGCTGGCGTTCACCCGTTTCAATCAAACCCAGATACGAGGGGCTGATACCCACCGTGCGCGCCAGGGTTTCGATGGCCAGGCCCTTGGCTTCACGCAGGCCGCGCAGGGCTGCGAGCGGATGCAGGTCCTGGTCGGTGACAGTAGATGCGGCAGGGGAGGAAGCGAATGTGGGGGGTTGCTGACCGGCCGCTTTTAGCAGCGCCTGGTACTGGTCCCATGGCAACACCGCATATTCGGGTTCGCCATTGCGTGAAATGATCTGGATATCCATGACTGCCCCGTAGGATAAAAACACTTACTAAGTAAGTTCTTTCCTTAGAAGTGTAATCCTAACAGCCACAGAGGTCGCAGAGGATAGTCAATAGCATTAGTTTTTTTGCGGATTTTCCCGGGCGAGCAGCTCGGGCGTGGCGGGCAGGCGCTCGACCACGGCCAGCTTTTCCGGGCGCTGCGCATCACGCCAGGCACGAAACGCGCTCAGCTCGCCGCTCAGGGTCTTCATGACCCACGCCAGCACGGCGATGTCGTCGAGCATGCCGAACATGGGGATAAAGTCCGGAATTGCGTCAATCGGACTGAGGAAGTACATCAGCCCCGCCACCACCGAGATCAACGCCTTGGGGCTGATCGCCCGATACTCGCCGCGCCAGTAGGCCAGGCACAGGGCCTGGAGCAGCTTGAAATCATCCTTGAGCTGGCCCAGGCGATTGCCCTGGCTTGAGCCCTTGGCAGCGACCGCGAACAGCAGCGTCGGCAAACGGCCACGCCCGAGCAGACGTGCGGCCATGGGCAGGAAGCGGGTGAAATTGAAGGGTGGTTTCATGGGTCACTCCAGTTCCATACGACAGAAAGGTTATCCACACAAATTGTGGATAACCTTGTGAACAGAGCCTTTTTTCATGGCTGAAAGCCACGAACTACAAGGCTTGCAGTCAGATCGGGCGTTTTTTGCGCACATCAAAAAAACCCAAGATTTCATTGACTTGGCAGGCGTGTACGGCTACCCGTGCTCGAGTTTTATATCAGACTGCTTCAGGTTGCGGACGTTCGTTTGGATTTGCCCGGGCGTTATGCGGCAGCTGGCGAGCCTCATAGGGGGTTTACAGCGCCTCAAACCCTATAAACGACAACGCCCCGTCGAAACGGGGCGTTGTCTGTTCAAGCGCCGATTACTTCTTGGCGGCAGGTGCAGCAGGTGCGGCAGCGGCGTCAGCCTTGGCTGGGTCCTTGATGGCCAGCAGCTCCAGATCGAATACCAGCACGGAGTTGGCTGGAATCGTCGGGCTCGGGCTCTGGGCGCCGTAAGCCAGGTCGGACGGGATGTACAGCTCGACCTTCTCGCCCACGTGCATCAGTTGCAGGCCTTCGACCCAACCTGGGATCACACCGCTGACCGGCAGGTCAATCGGGCTGCCACGGTCCACGGAGCTGTCAAAGGTGGTGCCGTTGGTGAGCTTGCCGGTGTAGTGAACAGTCACCACGTCGGTCGGCTTGGGCTGGGCGCCGTCGGCTTTCTTGACGATCTTGTACTGCAGACCGGAAGCGGTGGTGACGACGCCGTCTTTCTTGGCGTTGTCTTCAAGGAATTTCTTGCCGGCGGCCGCCGACTCTTCGCTCATTTTGGTCATGCGCTCTTCAGCGCGCTTTTGCAGCGCGGCAAAGGCTTCAACCAGTTCGTCGTCCTTGAGCTTCTGCTCTTTCTTGCCGACCGCATCTTCAATGCCTTGGGCTACCGCTTTGGAGTCCAGGTCATCCATGCCTTCCTGGGCAAGGCTTTTGCCCATGTTCAGGCCGATGCCGTAGGAAGCTTTTTGCGCCGGGGTTTTCAGCTCTACGCTGGTCTGCGAATCACAACCCGCAAGTACCAGGCTAACCAGGGCCACCGCCGCCGCCAACCGATGCTGTTTCATGCTATTTCCTTGTTCATGCGCCAAAAGGGCATTCGAATAAAGTCGCGAGCTTATCAGGCGGCCACGACCAATGGCTACCGGCATGTGAGCAGGAAACGTCTGATAAGTTCACGTGTTTAAAAGCAATTTCATCCATGATGAAGGCCCGCGACGGATCGTGGGACGGCCACTACCAGGCTCATGGCCACTTGCCGCACCCTTGGCGTAGTGGCATAACAACGTGATAACTCGACAAGGATAGTTAACTTGCGCATTTTTTCCCGTGTTTTCCTCTTGATCCTCATAGCCCTGGGCCTGCTTCTGGCCGTGGTGCTCTACTACATCGTCAACCCCAAGCTGCCGGATTACGTGCCCGTCGAGCAGGTGCACTATCAGGATCAATGGAGCGCCGCCGACCGCCAGACCTACTACTTCACCCCCCAGGGCACCCAGGTCAAAGGCCTGCACTACGACTGGTTCAGCGCCCTGGAGCTGCCGTTTTCCGAGCGCCGTTTTGCCACGCCTGAGTACCTGGCCCGTTTCGGTTTCCTGGTCGACCCCAGGCAAGTGTCCACCCCACAAAACCCCGGCAATCTGCCTGTAGGTTTCGCCCGGCATAAAAATGCCGGCAGCAACGTTGAATACCTGGATATCACCTGCGCCGCCTGCCACACCGGCGAGTTGCACTTCAAGGGCCAGGCCCTGCGCATCGACGGCGGCTCAGCCCAGCATGTGCTGCCGTCGAGCGTGCCGACCTTGCGCGGCGGCAGTTTCGGCCAGGCCCTGGTCGCCAGCCTTGCGGCAACTTATTACAACCCATGGAAGTTCGAGCGCTTCGCCCGCCAGGTTCTGGGCGACCGCTACGAAGCCGAGCACAGCCAACTGCGCCGGGACTTCAAACAGTCGCTGGACAAATTCATTAAGGTCGCCTGGAACGATACCCACCGGGGCCTCTACCCCACCGAAGAAGGACCGGGGCGCACCGACGCCTTCGGCCGCATCGCCAATGCCAGCTTCGGCGATGCCATTTCTCCGCAGAACTACCGCATCGCCAACGCCCCGGTGGACTACCCGCAGCTGTGGGATATCTGGACCTTCGACTGGGTGCAATGGAACGGTTCGGCCCAGCAACCCATGGCACGCAATATCGGTGAAGCCCTCGGCGTGGGCGCGACCCTGGACTTCTTCGACGCTGCCGGCCAGCCTCTGCAGGGCGATGCGCGCTACCCATCCAGCGTACGCGTGCGCGATCTGAACCTGATCGAAGAAACCTTGCAGCGCCTCAAGCCGCCCACCTGGCCGCAAGATCTGTTCGGCGCCATCGACAAGCCCCTTGCCGCCCAGGGCCGTGCATTGTTCGCCGAGAACTGCGCCGGCTGTCACGTGCCTACCGTGACTGAAGAAGGCGGCCGGCCGGTGCAGCAACTCAAGATGCTGCCGGTGGACTACATCGGCACCGACCCCGGCACGGCCAACAACATCGCCGACCAGCGTTACGACCTCAGCGCCTTGCAATGGGACCTGGCGGAGCTGGCCGGGCTCAACGTTCAACTGCACCCCACGCCGACCGAGCCACTGGACCTTAAAAAGATGTCCGTGGCCAAGGGCCTGGCCTACGTCACGGCATTTGTCGAGGACCACGCCTACCGCGCCGCCGGCGTGACCCCTGCCGAGCGCCCGCGCCTGGACGGTTACGGCCTGCCCATCGGTGTGCGCGAGTTGCGCGCCTACAAAGCGCGGCCACTGGCTGGCGTCTGGGCAACGCCGCCGTTCCTGCATAACGGTTCGGTGCCGACAATCTACCAGTTGCTCTCGCCCCAGGACGAGCGCAGCACCACCTTCTATAAAGGCACCTTCAACTATGATCCGCGCCATCTCGGCTTTGAGACCGACGCGTTCAAGAATGCCTTTGTGTTCGATACCAAAATCACCGGCAACCACAACAGTGGCCACGAATTCCGGGCCGGCCGGCGTGGCAATGGCGTGATCGGCCGGGGCTTGCTCCCCGAAGAACGCTGGGCACTGCTGGAATACCTCAAAGTGTTGGGCGGCCCCCTGGAGCAACAGTTGCCATGATGATCCGATCACCCCACAAGGAACCCTCCATGCTCGCGCGTATCTGGCTGCGTCTCGGCGCCTTCATTGGCAAAACACTGCTGTGGCTGGTGGGCCTGGGCTTGCTGGTATGGCTGGCCTCGATCCTGTGGTTCGCCTGGCAGCATAGCGGCCCGGTGTCGCCGGACGAACAGATCCCTCCAGGTGAAGCCGCCATGACCCAGGGCATCATTCAGACGGCGGTACGCATCGTCGACCAGCACCGCGAAGGCACGCGCTACCTGCGCGATGCCCACGCCAAGGCCCACGGCTGTGTGAAAGCCGAAGTCAGCGTGCTGGCCGACCTCGACCCGGCCTTGCGCCAGGGTGTGTTCGCCGAGCCGGGCAAAACCTGGCAGGCGACGATGCGCTTGTCCAACGGCAATGCCTACCCGCAATTCGACAGCATCCGCGATGCCCGCGGCATGGCCATCAAACTGCTGGATGTACCGGGCAAACAGCTGATGGCCGATCAGCAAGCGCGCACGGAACAGGACTTCGTGATGTTCAGCCACCCGAACTTCTTTGTCAGCGATGTGGCCGAATATGCGCAGAACATCGGGGCCCAGGCGGATGGCAAGAAAGTGCTGGCGTTCTTCCCCAAGGCCGACCCACGCACCTGGCAGATACGCCACCTGTTCATCGCCCTGGCAACCCTCGCCCCCGCCCCGGCCAGCCCGACGCAGACCACCTACTTTTCGGTTTCGCCTTACAAGTTCGGTGCGGCCAACGCCAAGTTCCGCGTCGCCCCCGACCCGCAAAGCTGCCCGGAATATACGTTGCCCAAACAGAACCTGGACCTGCCGAACTTCCTGCGCAGCGCCCTGAACCAGCAGCTCTCCACCGACCGCGTACCGGCGTGCTTCGTGTTGCAGATCCAGCGACAGAACCCGCAGACATTCATGCCCATCGAAGACACCAGCATCGAATGGAAGGAAAGCGACGCACCTTTTGAAACCGTGGCCAAGGTGCGGGTTCCGGCGCAGGACTTCGACACGCCCGCGCTGAATCTCGCCTGTGACAACCAGTCATTCAACCCCTGGTTCGGCGTGGAAGAACACCGCCCCATCGGCGGCATCAACCGCCTGCGCAAGGCGGTGTACGAGGCCGTCAGCGATTACCGCCACAGCCGCAACGCACCGTAGACTCGGTGCCTGCATGCCAGCAGAGGAAACCGATGTGAATTGCGCTTACCTGTATCGCCCGGCAACCGCCGCCGACATGCCCGCCGCCCATGCACTCTCCGTACACCTAAAATGGCCGCATCGCGAGCAAGACTGGGCGATGGTGCAGCGCACATCCGAGGGCTTCGTCGCCGAACAGGACGGTGTCTTGGCAGGCGTCGCATTCGCCTGCCATCAGGGGGCCTACTCGTCCATCGGCCTGGTGATCGTCAGTCATCAGCACCAGCGCAAAGGCATCGGGCGTCGCCTGATGAATCTGTGCCTGGACGCCGTGGCCTCGCGCACGCCGATCCTCAATGCCACCGAGTCAGGCGCGCCGCTGTACGCCAGCATGGGATTCGTTGAATTTGCACGGATTCAGCAACACCAGGGCGTGCCGCAGACGCCGGAGCCCCTACCCGAGACGCGCCACGCGCACTGTCGCGTACTGAACCGGGCCGACTACCCCAAGGTAATCGAACTGGCCAATGCCGCCAGTGGCCTGGACCGCACCGGTGTACTCAACGACCTGCTGCCGACAGCCGAGCACGTGGTGGGCCTCGAGGTAGAGGGGCATCTGCAAGGGTGCGCCCTGCTGCGCCAATTTGGCCGCGGCCACCTCATTGGCCCCGTCGTCGCGCAACACCCGGAGCAGGCCCGACACTTGATCACTCACCTTCTTCGGTTGATCCCGGGTGCGTTCGTGCGTTTGGATATTCCCATCGCATGCGGGTTGGCCGACTGGCTGGAAAACCTGGGGCTGCCCTGCGTGGATAACGCGCCACGGATGGTGCGCGGTTTGCCGCCCAGATCAAGCGCCGGGGTCACCGAGTTTGCGCTGGTGACCCAGGCGATCGGCTGAGGCACAAAGCCTGCCGGGCGGATTCAGCGGATTATCCCTTGCAGGATTGAATAACGGGGTCAGGCCCCGGGATTCTTGACGTAGCGCAGGACCACAAAACCCGCGACCAGAATCAGCGGTGCGATGGAGAGCATGCCCATGTAGGTAGAGCCGGTCAGATCGTTGATTTTCCCCACCATCACCGGGGCAACCATACCGCTCAGTTGACCGATGGAGTTGATCGCCGCAGTCCCCGTGGCGATCGCCAGTCCCGAAAAGGTCGATTGCGGGATGGTCCAGAAAATCGGGATCGCAATAAAGGTACCCGCAGTAGCGAGTACGAGCGCTGCCATCATGGCCCAGGATGAATCCGAGAACAGGCAAGCCAACAGATAGCCGGCGGCTGCCGCCGCCAGGCACAGAACAAGGTAAGTCTTGCGCTCACCCGTACGATCGGAACGCCGGGTCAGCCATATCATGCCGATACAGGCCACGATGTAAGGCAGCGCCGAAAGCATCCCTATCCAGAATAGGCTCTGTACACCGGACGATTTGATCAGGTGCGGCATCCAGAAGTTGAGGCCATAAGAAGCTGTCTTGATCACAAAGTAGATGAACGCCATGATCGCGACTTCCCGGGTCAGCAACACACGCCACAAGGACCCCAATACCGGCTTATCGTTGACTTTGTCATGCGCCAGGTTTGCCGCCAGCAGATCCTTCTCGCTACGGCTTAACCATTTGGCCGATTCGATGTCTCGGTCCAGCTTCCACAGCACTAGCAGGCCGAGCACCACACAGGGCAGTCCGGACATCAGGAACAGCCAGTGCCAGCCAGCCAGACCGAACACGCCATCCATCGTGCCCAACAGGATTCCCGCCGCTGGCCCCCCGACCGCGCCTGCCAGGGGTACAGCGAGGAACCAGAGGCCATTCATCTTCGCCAGGTGCTTCTTGGGAAACCAGCACGCCAGGTAGAACAGGATCGCCGGGCCAAAACCGGCTTCCATGACGCCGATCAGAAAACGCAGGAAGTACAGGGTGTATTGCGTGTAGGCGAACATTAACGCCGCCGTTGCCAGCCCCCAGGAGATCATGATCCGGCAGATCCAGGCAGGTGCGCCATAGCGCTTGAGCCCCAGGCTGCTGGGAACTTCAAACAGCACGTAGCCGAAAAAAAACATGCTCGCGGCCAGGCCGTACGCCGCGTCGGACAAACCCAACTCTTGCTGCATCTGGGTCTTGGCGAAGCTGATGTTGATCCGGTCAAAATAGGAAAAGAGAAAGCAGATAATGGCCAGCGGCATGATTCGCCAGGCCACACGCCGATAGAGCAGCAGCTCGTTGATCGTTTCTGCGTTGCGCGCAAGCGCGATTTCGCCAGTCATGGCAACCATGATGTTTCTCCATTGTTGTAATTATTGGAGAGAGGCAAGGCTCTTGAGGAACCCTGCTCAATGGGTTCAGCCGATCAGAATAAGTTTGGCCTTGTAAGCCTGACCTTTGACGACATAGTCAGCGGCGTTTCGATGCATGTCGGCAATTGCTTCAGGTGTCAGTTCGCGCACGACTTTGGCAGGTGCGCCGAGAATAAGTGAGTTGTCCGGGAACACCTTGCCTTCGGTCACAACCGCCCCGGCGCCAACCAGGCAATTGCTGCCGATGACCGCGCCATTGAGCACAACAGCCTGAATCCCGATCAGCGCTCCGTCGCCGACGGTGCAACCGTGCAACATGGCCTGGTGGCCGATAGTGACGCCCTCGCCCACCGTCAGCGCAAATCCCGGATCGGCATGCAGCACCGCTCCCTCCTGCACATTGCTGTGCTGACCAATGCGAATCGGCTCGTTGTCACCCCGCAGAACAGCCTGCGGCCAGACACTGACGCCCTGCGCCAGCGTGACATTGCCGATGACGGTAGCGTCTTGCGCGATGAAAGTTTCAGCGTGAATGACAGGAATAAGGGTGTCGTATTGATAAATAGCCATGGCAGTTCTTCCTCAAGGCTGAGCGTCGGTTTTCAGGACACCGGCGGCACACAGCTCGGCAATGTGTTCGTCGCTGTAGCCCAGTTCACGCATGACTTTGTGGGTGTGCTCGCCGATGCGTGGGATAGATCGACGGGGTTGCAGTCGCTCGCCATCCAGGGACAACGGCAGCAGTGGCATGGCGGTGAACGATCCGTCTTCAAGTTCAAGATTTGCCAGGCCACCGCTGTGCAGCAGATGAGGATCCTCGAACAGTTCCTCGGGCCGTCGAATCGGAGCAAACGGAATACTGTTTGCCTCAAGTTCCAGGGCCAGCGCTTGAGCGTCCATGCTGGCAAAGACTTCAGCCAAGTGAGCCAGCAGACGTGGCCGCTGCAACACGCGATCATTGTTGGTAGCAAGGGACTGGTCGTCCAGCAACGCAGTCTGGCCGAGCAATTGACACAGGGCGGTCCACTGACCTTCACCCGTGGCGGCGACGAACATCTGCTCCCCATTGGCAAACTCGAATACATCGTAAATGGCCCATGCACTGATACGGTTTGGCATCGGTGCAGCCGCCTGGCCGGTCACGACGTATTGCTGCATATGCTGAGCAGCGAGCAATACGCAGTTTTCGTAAAGCGCGCTTTGCACCTCACGACCGACGCCGGTGACATGACGATCGTTGAGCGCAGCAAGCACACCGATAGCACCGAACATGCCGCCCATGATGTCGTTCACCGAACTGCCGGCACGCAGAGGCCTGCCTACCGGGCCGGTCATATAGGCCAGGCCTGCCATCATTTGCACAACTTCATCCAGGGCCAGGCGATTGTCGTAGGGGCCGTTGAGAAAGCCTTTGTGCGAGGCGTAGATAATGCGCGGGTTACGCGCTCGAATCGCCGCGTAACCGAAGCCGAGCTCGCTCATGCGGCCGGGCTTGAAGTTCTCGATGAATACGTCAGCGGTATCGATCAGCTCCAGTACCGCATCTCGTCCTTGTTGAGTGTTGACGTCGATGGCGATGCACTGTTTGTTGCGGTTGAACGTGCGAAAAAAACCGGCACCGGCGCCTAGCAGACGGCGTGTACCGTCGCCACGGATCGGTTCAATCTTGATCACCTCGGCACCGAGGTCACCCAGGATCATTCCGCAGGTCGGGCCCATCACCATGTGAGAAATTTCAACGACACGAATGCCGTCCAATGGAAGCCTGGACATTAGGGTTCTCCTTGATCTGGCAGGTTCAGACGCGACCGGCGACTGATGCGTAATTGAGTGGCAGGCCAGCTCGTGCAATGCAGCCGTAGAGCGTCTCGTGCGGCAGTGCTTCGTTGAGCACATGTCGGGAAGCGATCAGGGCTGCCAGGTCGATGCCCGTCTCGTAGCCCATGCTTTGCAGCATGAACACCAAGTCTTCTGTGACCGTATTGCCGGATGCACCCGGTGCGAACGGACAACCGCCCAACCCGGCCAGTGACGCGTCGAGTTCGGTGATACCTTGCTGAACGGCGACCAGGCTATTGGCGAGCGCCAGGCCTCGGGTGTCGTGGAAGTGCGCGGCCCTGAGCTTGTCACCTGCGATGGCGCGAACCGCCTGCAAGGTGGTCGCCACCTGGCCGGGATTGGCGTAGCCCGTGGTGTCTCCCAGGGACACCAGATCGCAGCCGGCTTGCAGCACATGCCCGGTCAACGCGCAGAGATCGCTCAATGGCACATCACCTTGGCGGGTACAGCCGAACGCCACAGACATGCCGGCGATCACTTGAACGTTGTGCAAGCCGGATTCAGTCCGCAGCTGGCACATTCGCGCCAGCTCTTCGACCATTTCCAACGGAGTACGGCGCACATTGGCCAGGCTATGGGCTGCGCTGACGGACACGGGCGCAATGATACGGTGCGCACCGGATTCCAGCGCATCGCGACAGCCGCGCAGGTTAGGCGCCAGGACCGTGACAACCAGATCCGGAAAACTCAAGGCATGGGCGACGACTTCTTTGGCATCGGCCATCTGCGGCAACAGTTTGGCGGGAACAAAGGACGCGACCTCCATGTACCGCACACCTGCGGCATAGGCGGCATCAATCCAATGTCGTTTGGCGGATGTCGGCATAATGGCTTGAAGGCTTTGCAAACCATCACGCATGCCGACTTCGTTGATTGTTATTGTTGTCATGAAAAAAGCTCTCACAGGCTGAAGCGCACCTTCAGATTAGAGAGCCAGGGAGTCAGCAAAAAGACGTCATTTACGCGGTGATCCATCGCCAACGGCGACGGATACAGTCAGGTGCGGGGCGCAGGCGGTGTCGCGCGCAAAAGCAGATGATCCAGCAATCGCCGGGCCGACAGCGACAGTGCATCCCGGTCACGGACGCAGATAACGAACTCACCCAATGCCCAATCGTCGGTCAGAGGGATAATCCGCAAGTCAAACAACCGCGCATACCGCTCCACTGCTTCCAGGGGGAATACGGCAAGTCCCAAGCCGAATTGCACCAGCCGAAAAGCTGCGTCAAATGACGACACATAGGAGCGAAACCGCAGCTCATGGCCCTCCTTCGTCGCTTCACTGCGCATGAAGTTATTCAACGTGGCGAAAGCCGAAAGCCCCAAGTGATCAAAGGCCAGGGTCTCTGCGAAGGCAATATGGGTACGACCGGCCAGGGCATGGTTCGCCCCTACCACGACCGCCAGGTGATCCCGGCGATAGGGCAGAAATTCCAGATCGCCCACGGCCATTGATCGTCGACAAATACCTAAATCGGCATTGCCTTCGGCTACCCCGCGCACCACGTCGGGACTGAAACGCTCTTCGATGTCTGCCTGGATTCTTGGATGCTCGATCATGAAGTCCGACAGTTCCTCGGGCAGGAACTCCATGATTGATGAGATGTTTGCCAATACCCGCACATGTCCTCGGGCGCCTTCAGCGTATTCGCTAAGCTCGCTATCGAGCCGCTCCATGGCCCGCGTCAGGGACCGAGCGTGCCGAAGTAGCGCCAACCCCGCCGGCGTCGGTTCGACCCCGCGCTTGCTGCGGTTGAGCAGCGGCGTACCAAACCGCGCCTCAATATCGGAGATACGTTTACTGACCGCCGACGGCGCAATGAATGCCCGCTCGCTGGCGCGTGCAATCGTGCCCTCTTCACAGACCAGAATGAACAAGTGCAAAGATAAGTGATCCAGGTGCTGCATGACGCCCCTCCCGTTGTTCTAACGACGCAGCTTAACCGTCTTATTAAAAACCGTGGTTGGGGATGCAATTGCAGCGAAATTGTGCAGACGAAAAAAAGCCCGCTCAATGAGCGGGCTTCTTGTGGCGACCTGGCGTTCAGTGTTCCAGGTGACCGAATATGGCGCAGCGGACGGGACTCGAACCCGCGACCCCCGGCGTGACAGGCCGGTATTCTAACCGACTGAACTACCGCTGCGCGTAACACATGAAGCGAATGGTGGGTGATGACGGGATCGAACCGCCGACCCTCTGCTTGTAAGGCAGATGCTCTCCCAGCTGAGCTAATCACCCTTCGTTTCGGTGTGGGCGCATCATACATCAAAAAATCGTAATGTCTTGATTTAAATGCAGTTTATTTAAAAAAAGTTTACCGCACGACTTTTTGCCATATTTCGCACAATAAAAAGCCCGCTCAATGAGCGGGCTCCTTGTGGCGACCTGGCGTTCAGCGTTCCAGGTTACCGAATATGGCGCAGCGGACGGGACTCGAACCCGCGACCCCCGGCGTGACAGGCCGGTATTCTAACCGACTGAACTACCGCTGCGCGTAACACTTGAAGCGAATGGTGGGTGATGACGGGATCGAACCGCCGACCCTCTGCTTGTAAGGCAGATGCTCTCCCAGCTGAGCTAATCACCCTTCGTTTCGGTGTGGCGCGCATTCTACGGAGCGACCCAAGGTCTGGCAAGCACTTTCTTAAATCTTTTTTTTCAGCCCTTCCAATGGCTTACGCAGGGTTGGCCTGGGGCGTGATCAAGAGAATAATGCCCCCCTTTGTATAGAGGAGAGACTCACCCCATGTGGTTCAAGAACCTGCTTATCTATCGCCTGACCCAAGATCTGCCCGTTGATGCCGAGGCGTTGGAAGCGGCCATGGCCACCAAACTGGCGCGCCCGTGCGCAAGCCAGGAGTTGACGACTTACGGTTTCGTCGCACCTTTCGGTAAAGGTGAAGACGCGCCCCTGGTGCACGTCAGCGGCGACTTCCTGCTGATCGCCGCACGCAAGGAAGAACGCATCCTGCCGGGCAGCGTGGTGCGCGATGCGGTTAAAGAGAAGGTCGAGGAGATCGAGGCCGAGCAAATGCGCAAGGTCTATAAAAAGGAACGCGACCAGATCAAGGATGAAATCATCCAGGCGTTCCTGCCGCGCGCCTTTATTCGTCGCTCGTCGACCTTCGCCGCCATCGCGCCGAAACAGGGCCTGATCCTGGTGAACTCGGCCAGCCCGAAACGCGCCGAAGACTTGCTTTCTACCTTGCGCGAAGTGATCGGCACCCTGCCCGTTCGCCCACTGACCGTGAAAACCGCACCGACGGCGATCATGACCGACTGGGTCACCACCCAGAAACCCGCCGACGACTTCTTCGTGCTCGACGAATGCGAACTGCGCGACACCCACGAAGACGGCGGCATCGTGCGCTGCAAGCGTCAGGACCTGACCGGCGAAGAAATCCAGCTGCACCTGACCACCGGCAAAGTCGTGACCCAATTGTCCCTGGCCTGGCAGGACAAGCTGTCCTTCATGCTCGACGACAAAATGACCGTCAAGCGCCTGAAGTTCGAAGACCTGCTGCAGGACCAGGCCGAACAGGACGGCGGCGACGAAGCCCTGGGGCAGCTGGATGCCAGCTTTACCCTGATGATGCTGACCTTCGGCGAGTTCCTGCCAGCGCTGATCGAAGCACTGGGCGGTGAAGAGACGCCACAAGGCATCTAAGCCGGGTGAAGAGCAGAATGTGGGAGGGGGCTTGCTCCCGATGGCAGAGTGTCAGCCAAGGTATCTTTGACTGAACCACCGCCATCGGGAGCAAGCCCCCTCCCACATTCGACCGCATTTACAAATTTCTATAACAAGGACTACCCCATGCGCGCACTCGCCGCCCTGAGCCGCTTCGTCGGCAATACCTTCGCCTACTGGGTGCTGATTTTCGCGGTGCTCGCCTTCCTGGAACCCGCGTGGTTCATCGGCCTGAAAAGCGCCATTGTGCCGTTGCTGGGCCTGGTGATGTTCGGCATGGGCCTGACCTTGAAACTTGAAGACTTCGCTGAGGTGGCCCGCCATCCCTGGCGCGTCGCCCTCGGCGTGGTCGCGCACTTTGTGATCATGCCGGGCGTGGCGTGGCTGTTGTGCCAGGTCTTTCACCTGCCGCCGGAAATTGCCGTCGGGGTGATTCTGGTCGGCTGCTGCCCAAGCGGCACTTCATCCAACGTGATGACATGGCTGGCCCGTGGCGATCTGGCGCTGTCGGTGGCCATCGCCGCCGTCACCACCCTCCTCGCCCCGCTGCTCACGCCGGCGTTGATCTGGTTGCTGGCCTCGGCCTGGCTGCCGGTGTCGTTCATGGAGTTGTTCTGGTCGATCCTGCAAGTGGTGCTGCTGCCTATCGTGCTCGGGGTGGTCGCGCAGCGTCTGCTGGGGAGTCGGGTACGGCATGCGGTCGACGTGTTGCCGTTGGTCTCGGTGGTCAGCATCGTGATCATCGTCGCAGCGGTGGTTGCCGCCAGCCAGGCGAAAATTGCCGAGTCGGGCCTGTTGATCATGGCGGTGGTGATGCTGCACAACAGCTTCGGCTACCTGCTCGGTTACTTCACCGGGCGGCTGTTCAAATTGCCCTTGGCCCAACGCAAGTCACTGGCGCTGGAAGTGGGTATGCAGAACTCCGGGCTCGGCGCCGCGCTGGCGAGCGCGCACTTCTCGCCGCTGGCGGCAGTGCCCAGTGCGCTGTTCAGCGTCTGGCACAATATTTCGGGGGCGTTGCTCTCGACCTATTTTCGCCGCATGAGCGAGAAGGAAGACCGCCGCGCGCTGGAGAACACCCCGCAAACTTGATCGTGGGGTGCATGTTCGGCACTCTAAGCGCTTCGCGGGGACGACCCCGCGACGCCAACGAGCGTTGAATCCGGGGACGACCCCGCCTGAAGAAGCGAGGTCATCATGTCCTGGATCATTCTGTTTTTTGCCGGGTTGTTCGAAGTCGGCTGGGCTGTCGGCCTGAAGTACACCGACGGTTTCAGCAAGCCCCTGCCCACCGCACTGACCATTGCCGCCATGGCCATCAGCCTTGGCCTGCTGGGGATGGCGGTTAAGGAGCTGCCGCTGGGCACCGCCTACGCCGTATGGACCGGGGTGGGTGCCGTGGGTACGGTGATCGCCGGGATTATCCTGTTTGGGGAATCCATGGCGCTGTTTCGGTTGGCCAGCGTGGCGTTGATTATCTGCGGGCTTATTGGCCTCAAGATCTCCACCTAGGCCACTACCGCCATCGGGGGCAAGCCCCCTCCCACTTTTGATTTGTGAACGCATTCAAATGTGGGAGGGGGCTTGCCCCCGATGAGGCCAGTACATCCAGCACAGAACTACCTGACACTCCCACGCAGAACACCGACCACAGCCTGCAACTGCGCAGGTGTCGCCTCCTCTACAGGAACAGGCGCCCCCGCCACCAACACCACCCGCGACCAGATCCGATGGAACAACCCCTTATCCGGATCGCGACTGAAAAAACTCCCCCACAGCCCCTGCAACGCCATCGGAATCACCGGCACCGGCGTCTCTTCCAGAATCCGCGTCACGCCACCGCGAAACTCATTCATCTCGCCATCGCCGGTCAACTTGCCTTCCGGGAAGATGCACACCAGCTCACCGTCCTTCAAGTATTTGGCGATCCGCGTAAAGGCCTTTTCGTAGATCTGGATGTCTTCGTGACGCCCGGCAATCGGAATCGCCCCGGCGGTGCGGAAGATGAAGTTGAGCACCGGCAAGCGGTAGATCTTGTAGTACATGACAAACCGAATCGGCCGACGCACTGCGCCGCCAATCAGCAGCGCATCGACAAACGACACATGGTTGCAAACGAGCAAGGCCGCGCCTTCATCCGGAATCTGCTCCAGGTTGCGGTGCTCGACGCGGTACATGGAATGGCTGAGCAGCCAGATCATGAAGCGCATGGTGAACTCGGGCACGATCCTGAAGATGTAGGTATTGACCGCGATGTTGAGCAGCGACACCACCAGGAACAACTCGGGGATCGACAGCTTGGCCACGCTTAGCAGCAGGATCGACACAATCGCCGACACCACCATGAACAGCGCATTGAGGATGTTGTTGGCCGCGATCACCCGCGCACGCTGATTCTCGGCGGTGCGCGACTGGATCAGCGCGTACAGCGGCACGATGTAAAAGCCCCCGAACACGCCCAGGCCGAGGATATCGAACAACACCCACCAGGCTTGCCCGTAGCCGAGCACCGCAAGCCAGTCGTTGGGCTGGACATTCTGCGCGAAGCCGCCGGAATGCCACCACAGCAGCAGGCCGAACACCGTCAGGCCGAACGAGCCGAACGGTACCAGGCCGATTTCCACCTTACGCCCGGACAGCTTTTCACAGAGCATCGAACCAAGGGCGATTCCCACCGAGAACACGGTAAGGATCAGGGTGACCACGGTTTCGTCGCCATACAACCATTCCTTGGCGTAGGCCGGAATCTGCGTCAGGTAGATCGCGCCGACGAACCAGAACCATGAATTGCCGACGATCGAGCGCGACACCGCCGGGGTCTGTCCCAGGCCCATGCGCAGCGTGGCCCAGGACTGGGTGAAGATGTTCCAGTCCAGGCGCAATTGCGGCGTAGAAGCCGCCGCCCGTGGAATGCTGCGGCTGGCGAGGTACCCCAGCAGCGCCACGCCGACAATCGCCACGGCCACCACCGGCGCGTAATGGGTGGACGACATCATGATGCCCGCGCCGATGGTGCCGGCGAGGATTGCCAGGAACGTGCCCATTTCCACCAGGCCGTTGCCGCCGACCAGCTCATCGTCGTGCAGCGCCTGGGGCATGATCGAATATTTCACCGGGCCGAACAGCGCCGAGTGGGTGCCCATGGCGAACAGCGCCAGCAGCATCAATTCCAGGTGATCGAACAGAAAGCCGGTGGCCCCCACCGCCATGATCACGATCTCACCAAGCTTGATCGCGCGGATCAACGCGTCCTTGTTGAATTTCTCGCCAAATTGCCCGGCCAGCGCCGAGAACAGGAAGAACGGCAGGATGAACAGCAAGGCGCACAGGTTGACCCAGATGGAACGGTCACCGTCGAGGGTGAGCTTGTAGAGAATCGCCAGGATCAGCGATTGCTTGAAGATGTTGTCGTTGAACGCGCCCAGGAGCTGGGTGATGAAGAACGGCAGGAAACGCCGCGTGCGCAGCAAGGTGAATTGTGAGGGGTGGCTCATCGTCCGTGTTCCTGCGTGGCCTGTTATTGATCAGGCCACGACTTTACCTAATCCCGCTTACTTATTCGCTAGCCCTGCAATGCAAGGTGAAACAAAAAGCTCGCCTTTATAGGCACCCTGCACCGTGCGCGTGGCCACGATCAGCCACATCAGCGCCAGGGCCACCACCAGCCCACTGCCCAATACGCTGAAGAACCCCAGGTGCAGCTGGCTTGCAAGCTTGAGCGTGGCCAGCGCGTACACCCCCAGCGGAAAGGTAAAGCCCCACCAGCCCAGGTTGAACGGGATACCGGCGCGCAGGTAACGCAGGGTGATCAACACCGCCAGCAACATCCACCACAAGCCGAAACCCCACAGGGTGATGCCCGCCACCAGGCCGAGCCCGTTGGCCATTTCGCCGACACCCGGCAGGCCATTGGCGGCAAAAATCGCGGGCGCATCGCCGCCGAGCAGCAACATGCCCAGGGCACCGGTGCCGATGGGCCCCAGCGCCAGCCAGCTCGAGGCCGCCATGTTGGCGTGGGGCAGTTTGTGCAAAGCCATGCGCAACATCAGGATGGTCAGGATGCTGAAGGCCACTGGCAGGGAGAACGCCCAGAGTACGTAGCTGGTCACCAGCATCACCAGTTGCCCATGGGCATCCGCCAGGTGCGGCGCCAGCAGGCCGCCGCTGGCGGCGGCGACTTCGGCGGCCACCACCGGCAGCAGCCACACCGCGGTCATCTGGTCGATGCTGTGCTCCTGGCGGGTGAACATCATGAACGGAATCAACACGCCGCAGGCCAACGCCATGGCCACGTCCAGCCACCACAGGGCTTCGGCCAGGGGGATCACAGCGTTGCCCCAGCGTGGCAGGCCAAACAGCAGCAAACCATTGAGCAGGGTCGCCAGGCCCATGGGAATGGTGCCGAAAAACATCGAGACCGTGGAGTGCGCGAAAATCCGCCGCGCCTCGTGGAAAAACATCACCCAGCGTGCGGCATACAGCGCGCTGAACAGGATGAACAAGCCGATGGTAGACATCCACAGCCCCTCGGCGACGGCATGCACGCCGGGCAGGGCCACCGGCAGTTGCGCCAGGGCCAGCGCCAGCACGCCGGTGCCCATGGTCGCGGCAAACCAGTTCGGGGTGAACTGACGAATCACTTCCCGTGGGCGGGCCAGGTGACTGAAGGGTTTATAGCTGATGGGGGTCAAGCAGGTCATGATGGCAATCCTCTTCCTCGCATGAGGGTGAGACCATCATAGAAGCGAATCGAATATCTATATAACGGGTAATATCTCTATACATTATCTATTATGCAGATATACAGAGCGCTGCCAGAGCATTCCGGCCAAAGCCCCCAAGGCCAGCAGAATCAGGAGTGCGCCGTACGCATCAGTGGTAGCGATCAAACCAAACTCCCTGCTCAAGTTACCGGCCAGCAGTGCCGGCAAGCAGAACGCCAGGTAACTCAACACGTAGAACGCCGACATCAATCCCGCGCGCTCATGGGGCAATGCCAACCCGACGATACTGCGCACACTGCCCATGAACCCGCCGCCAAAACCCAGGCCGGCCACCACACTGGCGACAAAGAACAACCACAGGCTGGCGCTTTGCACAGCCGTCAGCAACAGTGCCACGCCCGCCGCCAGCAACATCGCAGACAGGCGCATGACCTTATCCGCCGGGTGTTCGCGCAGGCTGTAGATCATCACTGCGCCACTCAAGGTAATCACGGCCACCAGCCCGCCGCCGATCAGGTGCGAAGTCGACCCCGTTGCTGCCCGCACCAGCGACGGCGCCAGGGATGAGTAGAAACCACCCAGCGCCCATACCGCTACATTCAACGGCATCGCCAAGCCCAGGGCCCGGCGCGCCTGCTTCGGCACATGCAGGGTCGGCGCCAGGGATTTCAAGGCACCCGGTATGCGGCTGACGGTTTCCGACAAGCGCCAGACATACAACGCCTGAAGCACCATCAATCCGAGCAGGGTGAAGTAGATCAACTGGGTCGGCCATGGCGCGTATTCCACCAGCAAACCGCTGCCCAAACCGCCACTGGCCATCCCCAGCATCGGCGCGAGGCTATTGAGCATCGGGCCGCGCAGACGGTCGGTGTCGAGCAGCGTCGCACTCAATACTGCCGTCGCCGTCCCCGTGGCAAAGCCTTGCAGCCCCCGCGCGGCAATCAGGCAGGCGGTACTGTCGGCGTTGATAAACAACAGCATCGCCACGATATTCAGGAGCAGCGCGACGAAAATCACCGGCTTGCGCCCGATGTAATCCGACAGCGATCCCACCGTCAGCAGCGCCGCCAGCAGACTCACGGCATACACGCCGAAGATCAGCGTCAGCATCGCTGCGGAGAAATGCAGATTGTCCTGATACACCTGGTACAACGGCGTCGGCGCGCTGGAGGCGGCGAGAAAGGTCAGTACCGTGATCACCAGAAATGTCAGGCTGGACCGTTGAGACAGGTTGCTGGGCATAGGCACGCTCCGCTAAAGCTAATATTTTGCTTTTGTGGAGTGTGCTACCCGTCGACGCTTAAAGCAAATTCTTTGTGTTAAGGTTTTACCCATGGCGATCAAAGAAGGCCTTCGCCCGGGGGGCCGTAGTGCCCGGGTACAAGAATCCGTGCATTCGGCCGTCCGCGAACTGCTGGAAACCCATGAGCGCGCCAGCGTCACCGTGCCGATGATTGCGACACGCGCGGGCGTCACGCCCTCGACCATCTACCGGCGCTGGGGTGACCTCTCTGCGCTGCTGGCCGACGTGGCCCTGGCGCGCATGCGCCCGGACAGCGAGCCGGCCATTACCGGCAGCCTGCGCGGCGACCTGCAAGCCTGGGCGGAACAATATCTGGATGAAATGAGTTCGGAGCCTGGACGCAACATGATGCGCGACGTGCAATGCAGCGTGACGCCGGGGTATTGCGTGAGCATTCTGAGCGGGCAGTTGCAGGTGATCGTTGATCGTTACCCGGACCAGCCAGCCCCCAGCGTGGATCGTTTGATCAATCTGCTCGCGGCCCCCACGGTGTTTCGTATTCTGTTTTCGACGCAGCCGTTGGCGGTTGAAGAGCTGCATACGCTGATCGACTTGGCGCTGAAAAACTGAAGCTTGATACAAAACCAAATGTGGGAGGGGGCTTGCTCCCGATAGCTTTGGATCAGTCAGTACAAAGGTGGCTGACAGACCGCTATCGGGAGCAAGCCCCCTCCCACATTTTTACGTACGCATCCCACGCCCGCTTACCAGCAACCGCGCACAGCCGATATACAAGACGATGGTGGCGACAACCATGAACGTGATCGCCACGCTGATCTTGATATCCGACACGCCCAGGATGCCGTAGCGGAAAGCGTTGACCATGTGCAGCACCGGGTTGGCCAGGGACACGGTCTGCCAGAACGGCGGCAGCAGCGTGATGGAGTAGAACACCCCGCCCAGGTAGGTCAGCGGCGTCAGCACGAACGTCGGAATGATCGAGATATCATCGAAGTTGCGCGCGAACACTGCGTTGATAAACCCCAGCAGCGAGAAAATCGTCGCCGTGAGTACCACGACCAGAATGGTGACCCCCAGGTGATGCACTTGCAGGTGGGTGAAGAACAACGACAGCAGGGTCACGATCACCCCCACCATCAAGCCGCGCAGCACGCCGCCCAAGGTGTAGCCGATCAGGATGGTGTGCGGCGACACCGGTGACACCATCAGCTCTTCGATAGAGCGCTGAAACTTGCTGCCAAAGAAACTCGACACCACGTTGCCGTAGGAGTTGGTGATCACCGACATCATGATCAGGCCCGGCACGATGTACTCCATATAGGTGAAGCCACCCATGTCACCGATCTGCCGGCCGATCAGGTTACCGAAGATCACGAAGTACAGGACCATGGTGATCGCCGGCGGCAGCAGAGTCTGCGGCCAGATTCGGGTAAAGCGCTTCACTTCGCGGTAGACGATGGTCTGCAGCGCGACGAGGTTGGGTTGCAGTTCGGAACTCATACCGCCACCTTCGCCAGATTTTTCTCCACCAGGGACACGAACAACTCCTCAAGGCGATTGGTTTTGTTACGCAGGCTCAACACTTCGATGTTCTGGGCCGCCAGTTGGCTGAACAGCGCCGTAATGCCCATGGCTTTGTCCACCTGCACTTCCAGCGTGTGGCTGTCCACCAGGCGGCTCGGGTAGCCCAACAATTGCGGCGGCGCCGACAGGTTGTTTTTCAGGTCGAGCAGGAAAGTTTCCACATGCAACTGGCCCAGCAGATTACGCATGCTGGTGTTCTCGACAATGGTGCCGTGGTCGATGATGCCGATGTTGCGGCACAACTGCTCGGCCTCTTCCAGATAGTGGGTCGTGAGGATGATGGTGATGCCCTTCTCGTTCAGCTCGGTGAGAAAGGTCCACATTGAACGACGCAACTCGATATCCACGCCAGCGGTGGGCTCGTCGAGGATCAGCAGGCGCGGTTCATGCACCAGTGCGCGGGCAATCATCAGGCGCCGCTTCATGCCGCCGGACAACGAGCGCGAAGGCACATCGCGCTTGTCCCACAGGCCCAGTTGGGTCAGGTACTGCTCGGCGCGTTCCTTGGCGATTTTCGGCGGGATGCCGTAGTAACCGGCCTGGGTCACGACAATGTCGAAGGTCTTTTCGAACTGGTTGAAGTTGAATTCCTGAGGCACCACGCCGATGGAACGCTTGAGCGCCGCCGGGGATTTGTCCAGGTCATGGCCGAAGATATTCACCGTGCCGCTGGTCTTGTTGACCAGGGTCGAGAGGATACCGATGGTGGTGGATTTGCCGGCACCGTTGGGGCCGAGCAAGGCGAAGAAATCACCTTCGGCGACGTCCAGATCGATACCACTCAGGGCCTGGAAACCGTTGCCGTAGGTTTTGGTTAGCTGCCGGATGGACAGAGCGGAACTCATATCGGATTACGCACCAAGGAAAAGAATAGAAACAATAGATGAGGGCACAGCGCAGGTAGTTCAACCTGCGATGTGTTCCAGCATGGTGCGTGCCCGCGCCGTACAAGTACAGTCACCCTTGTTAATAGTGTGTATCAGGTCAACGCGGTCATCACTGCCTTGCGGTAGGCCGGACGTTGCTTCAGGCGCTGGTACCACGCCTCCAGGTTGGGCATTGCCGGGCGTTCGATGGGCATCTCGAACCAGGCATAAATGAAGCAGCCCAGGGGAATATCACCGATGCCGAAGGTTTTGCCGGAAAGGTAAGGTTGCTCGGCAAGAGCCTGGTCGACCGTTTTGAGTGCATCGATGCAGGCTTGGCGCCCGGCATTGATGCTGTCCCAGTTTTGTTTTTCCGGCGGTGTGCGCAGGATGCCCCAGAACACAGCCTTGAAGGGATCGGCGAGCGTGGACGTGGTCCAGTCCATCCATTTTTCGGCGCTGGCCCGGATTTGCAGGTCACTTGGGTAAAAGTCCGACGCGTGCTTGGCGCACAAGTAACGCACGATGGTGTTGGATTCCCACAGTACGAAGTCGCCGTCTTCGATCATCGGCACCCGGCCATTGGGGTTCAAGGCCCGGTATTGCGGCGTGTCGACCACACCAAAAGCGCCGCCCGCATCAATCGCCTCATAGTCCAGGCCGAGTTCCTCGGCGCACCAGAGTGCCTTCCTGACATTTGATGAGTTTTTACGACCCCAGATTTTCAGCATGACCGCGCCTTATCGTTGGTGAACATGGCTTGATGAACGTGGCAGCATACGCCGGTTCACGCGCGCCTTGAATCACTCTGCCCGTCGCCCGGCAAGCCTGGGTGTTCAAGGTGCAGGGGTTGCAGCGCACCGCCTCATGCACGTCGCCGTCGAGATTGACTGCCTGGTCATATAAATCCGCGCGGGTTCCACGATGTTTCCCGGCGAACTCCACCCCCGCAGGGTGGTCACTATCGATGAAGCGGCTGGGACTCAGGTATCCCCAGTACAACTTGTAACACCCTGATCACCCCGCTTGGCCGGACGCCGTCTAAGCTCCCTGGTGGTTTCGCCCCTGGTTTCACGGAGGATTGAATATGCTGTTGTTGTGGATACTGGTTCTGGTGGTCGGCATTGCCTACCTGGCACACCGCCGCACCGCGCCCTTGCCCGCCCTGGGTGTGGTCGCCGTTTACCTGTTGGCGATGGGCGCCTGGAGCCATGCACCGGGTTGGCTGCTGCTGATTTTCTGGGTGCTGATCGCCATCGTGGCCGTGCCTCTGCTGCTGCCCGACCTGCGCCGCCAATACTTTACCAAGCCGTTGTTCAACTGGTTCCAGAAAGTCCTGCCGCCGATGTCCGAAACCGAGCGCGATGCCATCGACGCGGGCACCGTGTGGTGGGACGGCGAACTGTTCAGCGGGCGGCCTGACTGGGACAAATTGCTGGCCTACCCCAAGGTGCAATTGACCGAGGAAGAACAGGCCTTCATCGACGGCCCCACCGAAGAACTCTGCGCCATGGTCAGTGATTGGGAAATCGGCCAGGCCATGGACCTGCCCCCCGCTGCCTGGGAGCACATCAAGACCCATGGTTTCTTCGCCCTGATCATCCCCAAGGAATATGGCGGCAAAGGCTTCTCAGCCTATGCCCACTCCCAGGTCGCGATGAAACTGGCCACCCGCAGCGGCGACCTGGCTTCCACCGTCATGGTGCCCAACTCCCTGGGCCCTGCCGAATTGCTGTTGCACTACGGCACCGACGAGCAACGCAACCACTACCTGCCGCGCCTGGCGCGTGGCGACGATATTCCGTGTTTCGCCCTGACCGGCCCGCTGGCCGGCTCCGATGCCGGAGCCATGCCCGACACCGGCGTCATCTGCAAAGGCGAGTGGGAAGGCAAGGAAACCCTCGGCCTGCGCCTGAACTGGGAAAAGCGCTACATCACCCTCGGCCCGGTCGCGACCTTGCTCGGCCTGGCGTTCAAGGCTCATGACCCGGACCATCTGCTGGGCGAGGAAGAAGACCTGGGCATCAGCCTCGCGCTGATTCCTACCGACACCCCCGGCGTCGAAATCGGCCGCCGCCACCTGCCCCTGGGCGCCGCGTTCATGAATGGCCCCAACTCGGGCAAGGACGTCTTCATTCCGCTCGAATTCCTCATCGGCGGCCAGGAGATGCTCGGCAAGGGCTGGATGATGCTGATGAACTGCCTGTCCGTGGGCCGTTCGATTTCCCTGCCAGCAGTAGGCACCGGCGCCGCCAAGTTCACCAGCCTGGTGACCGGCCAATACGCGCAAGTGCGTGAACAGTTCAACGTGCCGCTGTCGGCCTTCGAAGGTATCCAGGAAGCCCTGGCGCGCATCGGCGGCAACGCTTGGCTGATGGACAGCGCGCGCATGCTCACCGCCAATGCCGTGGACATGGGCGAGAAGCCCTCGGTCCTGTCGGCGATCCTCAAGTACCACCTCACCGAACGCGGCCGCGAATGCATCAGCCACGCCATGGACGTGCATGGCGGCAAGGGCATCATCATGGGCCCGAACAACTACCTGGGCCGTAGCTGGCAAGGGGCGCCGATCTTCATCACCGTGGAAGGCGCGAATATCCTTTCGCGTAACCTGATGATCTTCGGCCAGGGGGCGATTCGCTGCCATCCGTTCGTGCTCAAGGAAATGGCCCTGGCCGGTCGTGAAGACCATGACCAGGCATTGAAGGAGTTCGATGGGCTGTTGATGCAACACATCGGATTCGCCGTGAGCAACGCCGCCAGTACCCTGGTGCTGAACCTGGGCATCGGTCACTTCGAAAAAGCCCCGGGCAACCGTTTGAGCCAGGGTTATTTCCGCGCACTCAACCGTCAGGCCGCCGCGTTCGCCCTGCTCGCAGACCTGAGCATGATGCTGTTGGGCGGCGAATTGAAACGCCGTGAACGGCTGTCGGCGCGCCTGGGTGATGTGCTGAGCCACATGTACCTGGCGTCGGCGGCGCTCAAGCGTTACCACGACCTGGACTCGCCGGATCACCTGGAACCGCTGTTCGCCTGGGCCATGGAAGAAAGCCTTGGCCAGTCCGAGCGCGCACTGGATGAATTGCTGAGCAACTTCCCGAATAAAATCCTCGGCTGCCTGCTGCGGGTGATCGTGTTCCCGTTCGGGCGTCGGCATACCGGGCCGTCCGATGCCCTGGATGCCGAGGTTGCAGCCGTGATCGGCCGTGCCAAGGGCGACCCGACTCTGGAAGAGTTGCTGGCTGGCTGCTATCGCCCACAATCGGCGCATGACCCGGTGGGCGCACTGCAACATGCCTATGACCTGCTCGGTGCCAGCCATCCGCTGCAGAAAAAACTGCACGCCGCGCTCAAGAGCGGGCAAGTCAAACCGACTGCCGGCGAGCATGCCATCGACGCCGCGCTGCACGCTGGAGTGCTGCAACCCGCCGAAGCGCAAACCCTGCGTGACGCCGAAGCGGCTCGCCGCAAGGTGATCGACGTGGATGATTTCAGCAAGGAAGAGCTGCTGCAGGCTGAGGGTAAAGTCCGCTGATACCAGCGGTCATATAAAAACGGGCGCGAGAGGCCTATACTCTCGCGCCCGTTTTTGCTTTAGAGGACTTATCTCGTGTCCAACGTCGTTGCCGATCATCTCGTCTTGCTCGACCACCTGCGTAGCATCCTGGTTGCCGTCGGCGAAGCCGAACAGGTACCCGAGGAAAGCCATTTGTTGTTTCTGGAACGTTTCGACGAACTGCGCGCCCTGCTGCCGATCGATCCGATCGAAAGCCAATACCTTGGCCAGGACATGATGAGCCAGGTCATCCTGCGCTATCCGCAAATCGCGCACCTGGTACCGCGCGACCTGCTGTGGTTCTTTGGCGGCGATTGCCTGCACTTCATGCCCGACGAAGAACTGGACCTGTACCAGGCCCTGGAAGAGCGTCGCCATGAAGCCGAGCTGAACGACGAACCGTTCGACTGGAATCAGGAAAAGCAGCTGCTGGCCATGCCGGACGACCAGAGCAAGCACTGACTTGCAGAACACCCAATCCAAATGTGGGAGGGGCGGTGCGACGATTCGACTTGCCCCCGATAGCAGTGTGTCAGTCAGCTTACCTGTCACTGATCCACCGCCATCGGGGGCAAGCCCCTCCCACATTTTTAACGGCGGCGCAGTGTCGGCTCCTTCGCCATGCACTCCACCAGATAATCAATAAACACCCGCAACTTCGGCGGCAAGTATCGCGTCGGTGAGTGCAGCAACCACGCTTCACCATGATACGACGCAATAAAATCCCACTCCGGCAATACCTGCACCAACTGCCCCGCCTCCAAGGCGTGTCGCGCCGTGAAATACGGCAAGCTGCCAATCCCCACATGCTGCAACACCGCATCCAGCCGCACGCCCGTGTGGTTCGCCGCATATCGCCCGCGTACACCGACCGTCACCGCCTTGCCGGCCTGGCGGAACTTCCAGCGTGAGTCCCCTGGGGTTTCACCCAGGTAGATGCAGCTGTGCTCCAGCAGATCATGGGGGTGACTCGGCGTGCCATGCTCGGCCAGGTACTGCGGCGTTGCACACAGCAAATGTTCAATCGGCAATAGCTGCCGCCCGATCAGACCGGGTGGAGGGCTGTCGGTGATGCGGATGCTCAGGTCGACATTGTCGTCGATCAAATCCACATGCCGATCCTCAAGGATCAGTTGCACATCCACCTTGGGATAGCGCCGCAGAAATTCCGGCATATGCGGATGCACCACAAACCGCCCCACCGCCTTGGGCACGCTGACTCGCACCAGGCCTTCGGCTTCATGGGTAAATTGCCCGCTGATTTCCATCACCGAGCGCGCCGCGTTGACCATCTCCTGGCACCGCTTGAACACCTCTTCGCCGCCCTCGCTAAGGCGCAGCTTGCGCGTGGTGCGCTGCAACAACCGGGTTGCCAAGGCCTGTTCCAGGCGCGAAATGCTGCGGCTCACCGCCGAAGGTGAAACGCTCAGCTGCCGCGCCGCCTCGGAGAAGCTGCCGGTTTCCACCACTTTGACGAAAATCGCCATTTCACCCAGCAGCGGCAAAGGAAGATTCATGCTCATGACGCACAGGTCCATTGATATTTGCATGGATTATCACCTATCAGCGCAGTATTTATACTGCCCGCAGAACCTGAATGCGGATGTAGACGACCATGACCCAGCGCCTGTTTTTCACCCATGATCACCTGACTGCCGAACTGGAAGTGCTCAGTTGTACCCCGCACGCTGAGCAATTCGCCGTTGTTGTGCAGTCGACGATTTTCCATCCCCAGGGCGGCGGCCAGCCATTCGACACCGGGTGGCTCGGCGACAGCCAGGTGCTGCGCGTCATGCAGGAAGCCGAGCATGTGGTGCACTACGTCAATCAAGCTGTGGAACCCGGCCCGATCACTGCCTGGGTCGATGCACAACGCCGCGCGCTGCACAGCCGCCTTCACTCAGCGGGGCATTTGATTGGCAATGCCGGCGAACGGCTGGGCTGGATGCCGATCAAGGCTCACCATTGGCCGGGGGAAAGCAAGATCACCTTTATCCGTGGCGAAACCGCACAAACCATGGACGCCGAGGCGCTCCAACAGCAAGTCAACCAGTGGATCGCCGCTGACTACTCACGGCAGATGACCCTGGATGAAGGCACACGCGAAGTCGGCTTCGGCGAACTGCCGGCTTACGCCTGTGGCGGCACCCATGTGCAGGCTCTGGGGGAAGTGGGCCAAGTGACGATCCTGACCCTGTCGGAGAAAAAAGGCGCGTTGTCGGTGCGCTACGAAATCAACTGACACTCAAAAATGTGGGAGGGGGCTTGCCCCCGATGGCGGTGTATCACTGACAGACAAGCTGACAGACACACTGCTATCGGGGGCAAGCCCCCTCCCACATTTAAACTGTGCACTACAAAGACATCCGGCTACACAGCAATTGCCCCCGCCCTGCCTGGCTCCACCACGAACGACTGTAACGCCGACACCGTGGCCGCCGGGTCGCGTGGGTCGCTGATCACGCGAAAATGCGTGAGCATCTGCTGGGCGTCCACTTCCACCGACACATACCCCCGCTGGCGACTATCAAAAAACCTCACATGGGGGTTGAGCGGCAGGATCTTCATGAAGGCCTCATAAGGCGGGCCATCGGAAGTCACCGAAGAGCCGACGAACTCGGTCGCCACAATCGCTGAGTCGGGATCATTGGCATCCGCGTGCAGGTCCGTAGCCCAGAACGAGTGAATATCCCCGCCCCAGAACACCGGGTTATGCACGCGATTTCGCTGGATAGAGGCCAGCATTACACTGACCGAGGCCAAACAAGGATTCACCCCCTATGCGCGGGTGATCCATAGCAAGACCATGGAGATCGACGGGCAGGTAGCGTGGGTGGGTACCAGCAACTGGTTGGGCGGCTCCCTGGATAATTCGCGCAATCTGGAAGTAGTGATGCGCAGTGAAGCGATGGCCAAGCGCGTAGGGCAATTGCATGAGCAATTGTGGGACGGCCCCTACGCTAGAGCCTTGAACGTGACGGATGAGTACCCCGCGCCTCATCCTGGCCAGCATTGACCTGGGCCATCTGGGTAATGGTAGTGTGTGAAAATGTTTCTGCCTTGTCGGTCAGAAACACCCCTACTCACTCCCTGCAAAGGAATGCCTCTAACCATGCACTTTCCACTGAAAAAGCTCGCGGCCGCCACCCTGTTCGCCGCCAGCCTTGCAGCCGTCACCCCAGCTGCGCTCGCCAACATCACGCCTGAACAGAACACCGCGATTCTGAAGAGTTTCAGCGACACATCGGTCAGCGATTTCCGCAGTTTCCTCGGCGCACTGGCCAAAGGCGACCTGGGCAAGACCGGTGACATCGCCCCGGCCATCAGCGCCTTTCTCGATAACAAAACCCTGAGCGCCGACCAGCAGAACGAGATCAACCGCCTGCTGGGCGTTTACACCCGCGTGAAGTACGGCAAAGCCGCGCTGGAGACCCTGCGCGAGCTGGTGGAAATCCCGACGTTCAACGTCGACGGGTTACCGCAGTATAAAAACCCGGAATTCCTCAAGATCGCCGACAAAATCCAGGCCCTGGCCAAGTCTTTCAACCTGAACTTCCGTAACGTCGATAACCGCGTGTATGAAATTTCCCTGGAAGGCAGCAGTAAAGAAGTGGTCGGCGTGCATGCCCACGCCGATGTGGTACCGGTGACGCCGGAAAATTGGGTGCTGCAGGACGGCACCAAGCTCGACCCGTTCAAGGTCACGCTGATCGGCGACCGCATGTATGGCCGTGGCACCGAGGACGACAAGAACGCGATCGTCGTGGCGATGTACGCCATGAAAGTGATCAAGGAAGAAAAGCTGCCGCTGGCGCGCACGTTCAAGCTGCTGGTGGATACCACCGAAGAAACCTCCGGTGATGCCATTCCTTACTACTTTGAACGCAACCCCGTGCCGCACTACAACCTGGCGCTGGATGGCGGTTACCCGGTGGTGATTGCCGAGAAAGGTTCGGGCACCGTCATGGCCACCTTCCCGGTGCGCAAGGGTGAAGGCACCGGCGCGCAGATCATCGCCATGACCGGCGGCAAGGCCACCAACCAGATTCCATCGGTATCGGTCGCCACGCTGCTCAGCGATAACCCTGCTGAATTGGCGGCCAGCCTGCAGCAGGCCGGGGATGACTATGCCAAGCGCAATGGCGGCAATTTCCAGGTGGCCGCCAAGGTCGACGGCAAGAACGTCAAACTCACCGTCACCGGCGTGTCGGCCCACTCTTCCGAGCCCGAATCCGGGGTCAACCCGGTGGCACGTATGCTGGAGTTGATCCACAGCGTCGATGGCAAGATTGCCCTCCAGCACAACCACATCACCGATGCTGCGAAGTATGCGGCGGACAACTGGGGCCTGGATTACCTGGGCGGCAAATTGGGCGTGGGCTTTGCCGATGACTTCATGGGGCCGCTGACCACCTCGCCGACCTTTGTCGGCCTGGATGACAAAGCCCTCAAGCTGGCGGTGAACCTGCGCGCGCCGAAAGGCAAAACCCCGGAGGCACTCAAGGCACAGCTCGAGCAGAAACTGAACGCCTGGAACGCACACGCCAAGGTCAACGTGAACTTCACCTATTCGCTGGATAAACCGATGTACCGCAACCCCGAGGGGGAGTGGGTAAAAGCGTTGCTGGCGGTGGCCACTGAAAACCTGGGCATGCCGCACACGTTTGGCACCTCCGCCGGCGCCACCTCCGTGCACGACCTGCCCAACGGCGTGCAATTCGGCCTGGCCCGCCCGGAAGAGAAATACACCGGGCACACCGACGGTGAGTTCAAGACCGTCGAGCAGTTCCTGCTGGACCTGCAGATCGTTACGGAAATGATGGGGCGTGTCGGCCAGTTGCCTAAGCTGTGAATATCCAATGTGGGAAGGGTTTGCCCCTTCCCACATTGGGCTCTGCTTCGTCCTGCAGATGGGTTTTCAGGCCTGTAACATCAGCATATCCTCAAAGAACCCACCGACCGGCTCAGTGGGATGGCACAGCTGAATCTCCAGCACCCAAGCCATCTCACTCGGTGCGATTTCCAGGTCGGCCAGTTGCTTGCTTTCGAACAACGCATGGGGAAAATCCGCAAGGCGATGCCCCGCCAGGTTACGCGCCAGCCTCCAGCCTTTGGCCACGGCGCGCTGTTCGGCGAAGTCATAGAGTTCGCGCCCGGTCAGGCCGCGCAGCCACGCTTGGCGGGTTTCATCGAACACTTCATGCAGTGCGGTGGTACAGGCCAGGTACAACGGCGAGTCACCGAATACAAAGGTGTCGCCATAATCACCTTCGTAGCCGTCCCACACCGGGCCGAGGTCGACCACGGCGATATCCGTGGCGCGCAGCCTGCGCTGACGATCGATGCCTTCGCGAGGTGGCCGCACCGTGTCGGCGCCAAAACGGATGTAGGTGGGATGCCAGGTGTGCGACGCGCCCATGGCCTGCAATTGTGCGGCGGCCATCTCAAGGGCTTCCCCGGTGGTCATGCCGACCTTCAATTGGCTGACGATGGACGCGAGGGCGCGTATGGATTTGTCTCGCGCCGCCAGCATGCCATCCAGGGAATAACGCGGGCCGACTTTCTCCCAGACCGGGTCGAACGATGGGGAAACCGTTACAGCATTCTCCCGACCGCTGGCGACAAAAGCCTCCGCGACAAACCGATGGCTCGGCAACCCCGCCGCAAGGCACTGGGTCCGTATCTGGCTGAGCATAGCGCCGTTCCCGCACGCATAGACCTGAGCCGCTTCCCAGTGATGCCCATGGCTCAATGCAACCTCCTGCACCCTGCCCTCGGATGAGCGTATGAGATGCCAGCGAAAACGCGGATGCTTGAGCGTCGATTGGTCCAGGAAGGCGCTGTCATAAAAGTCCGTAGACTGCGCGCCGCCCCAATACAACGTCACCTCGATATCCTGTTTGAGCGCGCTCAACAGGATCGGCTTGATACCCGCATAACCGGTGCCCGTGGCGAACAGGACGACGGCGTTGGCGGCATCGTCCTGCCAGGTACAGGCGCCAAACGGTCCTTCCAGTCGCAAGCGCTCACCCACCGCCAGGCGACCCAGAATACCGTCGGAAAAGCAACCGCCGCTGACCCGACGGATCTGGAAGACCAGACGCCCATCGTCCTCTGCAGGCAGGTTGGCAATCGAGAAACAGCGCGTGTCACCGTCCGCCAGGCGGAACTTGAGGTATTGGCCAGCCCGCGCCACCACCGGTGTATCCGGCTTGAGGACCAGTTCGATGACATCGGGTCCGAGTGCGCGCTTGTCGAGTACCTGAGCATCAATGACCAACGCGGGGGTATCCAGGGACCAGCCGGGAATTTCCAGGCGCATGTCGGAGCACGCATGGCTCTGGCACAACAGCATTTCATTGGCGGCCAGTGGGTAACACGGCGCCGGCGTATCCGGTGCCAGACGCTTGGCCCGATACTCGCCTGCAGCGACCGTCACCTTGCATGAGCCGCAGGCACCACGGCGGCAGGAGAACGGCACCGACAGGCCGCTGGCGAGCATGGCATCAAGCAACAGTTCATTGCCGGCTTCAAAGGTTTTCCCAGAAGGGGACAGTTCGATGACATGGCGCATGTGCTCAGGACCTCAGAATGTGAAGCTGCATTGTTGCGCTAGACTGGGCCCATAAGAACCTCCAGTTTTGGATACTTCAGATGGTCCAGATGCGTAAATGGCGCCCTTTACTCAAGCTCGATGAGAACGCATCACAAGCGTCCTATCGCAAGATTGCCGAGGGCCTGGTGACCGCGATTCTTGAAGGGCGCCTGCCGCCCGGCACCTTGCTGCCAGGTACGCGGGAAATGGCGCAATTGCTCGACGTTAACCGCAAGACGGTCATCCTGGCCTATGAAGAAGCCGCGACCAAAGGCTGGCTCATCAGCGAGCCGCGTCGCGGCACGTTCGTCAATGCCCAGTTGAAGCCCAAGCAACTGCCCGGTGGCGCGCCGCAGGCTTTTGCACCGCCCCTGCTGGCGCAGGCGGTGGTGCCGTATTTTGCCCATAACGCTCAAGTCACCGCGCTGCGCCATCGGCATGACGCGCTGTTTTTCGACAATGGCACCAGCGACCACCGCCTACTGCCCCAGGCCGTGCTGCATCGCTACTACCGCAACGCCCTGCGCAACAGCTTTGCCTCCAACACCGTACGCTACGGCAGCGAAGGCACCGGCCATCACCTGCGCTGTGCCCTCGCCGAGATGCTGCGCGGCGAGCGCGGGCTGGCCGTCAACGCCGACAATATCTGCCTGACCCAGGGCACGCAGATGTCGCTGTACCTGAGCGCCAGCCTGCTGCTCACACCGGGGGACGTGGTACTGGTGGAGCGTCTGAGTTACCCGCCGGCGTGGGAAATTTTCCGGCAGTTGGGCGCGCAACTGGTCACGGTGGACGTGGACGACGAGGGTTGTCGCACGGACCAGATCGACCGTCTATGCCAGCAGCACAAAGTGCGCATGATCTATGTCACGCCGCATCACCAGTTCCCGACCACCGTCAGCCTGCACGCCGCGCGCCGACAACAATTGTTGACGCTCGCAGCGCTGCACGACTTCTGCATTATCGAAGAAGATTACGACCACGAATTCCACTTTAACGGGCGCCCTTACCTGCCTCTTGCCAGTGACCGTTCTCAGCGCCATGTGATCTATATCGGTTCGTTGTCCAAGGCGCTGGGCTCGACGTTTCGATGCAGCTACGTGGTGGCCCCCACCCACGTGATAGAGGCCCTGCACCGCAACGCGGCGTTGATGTTGGGAGATGCCGACGCCGTCGCCCAGAAGATGCTGGCCGACCTGATCAATGACGGTGAATTGAAGAAGCATCTGCGCCGCGTGTCGAAAGAATATCGAGTGCGTCGAGAGACGTTGCAGACCTGTCTGCATGAGTCGCTGGGCGCTCGTATCCAGGTGCGCGAGCCGGAAGGTGGCCTGGCACTGTGGGCGCGTTTCGAGGATGAAATAGACGTAGATCGAATGGTAAACACTGCCTTGGACCACGGACTGGTGGTGCGCAGCGGTCGGCAGTTCTCGCCGCTGGGCCAGCCGGAAAATGCGTTGCGGTTGGGTTTTGCGTCGCTCAATCAGGAGGAAATCCGTCAAGCCACCTTGCGCTTGGCCCAAGCGGCCAACAGCCTTCAGCGCCAATGACTTCAAAAAGGTGAGCGCTGTTTTTCGCAGACAAAAAAAAGCCACTCGTTTGAGTGGCTTTTTCTTTGAATTGGAGCGGGAAACGAGACTCGAACTCGCGACCCCGACCTTGGCAAGGTCGTGCTCTACCAACTGAGCTATTCCCGCAAATGGCGTCCCCTAGGGGACTCGAACCCCTGTTACCGCCGTGAAAGGGCGGTGTCCTAGGCCACTAGACGAAGGGGACACGCTACTGAAACACATGGTGTGTATTTCAGTGCCCAGAGGCCTCGTCCGAAGACGTGGTCCTGGTTTCACTCAATGCCGCCCGAGAGCCACACTGCTTGTAAATTGGAGCGGGAAACGAGACTCGAACTCGCGACCCCGACCTTGGCAAGGTCGTGCTCTACCAACTGAGCTATTCCCGCATATGGCGTCCCCTAGGGGACTCGAACCCCTGTTACCGCCGTGAAAGGGCGGTGTCCTAGGCCACTAGACGAAGGGGACACACGTACAACATTCACTCCCTACCGCGTTTCGCTGTGTGCTTTACGCTGTAAGTGGCGCGCATTCTATGGATGGATTGAAAGGTCGTCAACCCCCAAGGATAAATTTATTTAAATCAATGACTTCGCCCCATTGAGCGGCCTGCGCGGGCATTCTGCTGCGCCCAAGCCCTGGCGCCTATATTCTGACGCGCCACAAGGCGCTATAGTTGCCACAGGCAAATGATGGCAATGTGCATCCACGCAGGATCACTTTACCTATATAGAAGAAACTACCTGGGCAACTGGTCGAACAGTCCTATCCGCCGGTTAGCGCAGTCACTACACTCCACAGCAAACCCTATAAAGAGGTCACACCGGTGACACCACTCATGATCACCCTGCTGGTAGTAGCCGGGATCGTAATACTGATCGCCATTGGCTACATGAACCATGTGGTGGAAAACAATAAGCTGGAAAAGAAGCGTACCGAGATCGAGCTCAATGATCGGCTGCGTCGCTGTGGTGAAATCACCGAGACCTTTCCCGGCCAGTTGATGACGCCGGCGCTCAAGCTGTTGCTGACCCGCCTGGAACTCAACGTCAACCAACGCCTGCTGAACCTCAACAAGTCCAGCGCCGCGCTCAAGGCGCGGATCGCCGAGCTGAATGCAATGATCGCCCAAGGCGAATCGATTCCGGTGGCCAACCCACCCGCGCCGATCCAGACCGAAGCCAAGGCCAAGGATGTGCGCTTCCTGCTCGAAGCACTGCATGGTCAGGTCACCCGGGCAGCCCAGGACGGCTTTCTGCCGACCAACGAGGCCAAGCACTGGATCAAGGAAATCCGCCATATCCTGGTGCTGCTGCACATCGAGTTCTTCAACAATCTGGGCCAGCATGCCCTGCAGCAAGGTCAGCCGGGCCAGGCGCGCCTGGCATTCGAGCGTGGCGTACAGTACCTGCGCAAACAACCGGAGCCCGTGCTGTACAGCGCACAGCTGCAATTGCTGGAATCACAGTTGGCCCGCGCCAACTCCACGGTGTTGACCAACAGCGCGCCGGCCGAAGACGAAGTCAACGAACTGACCGAAGGCCTGAAGGTCGTCGACGCCGATGCCGAGTGGAAAAAGAAAGCCATTTACGATTGAGTGCCGCTGGCCCCGTCACGGGCCGGCCTTCCGAGTGCAGGGGCGAGCTTGCTCGCTCCTGCCTGCGCCGCACATGACGGTGCCATCAGTTTGCATCTATCCCCCCGCCCCCGACTAGCGTAAAAAAGTGCCCCTCACTCCGTGAAGTTAGAGGCCTGCTATGCCTGTCGCCGTGATTGATGGACAACCGCTGCACTATATCGACCAGGGCACCGGCCCGGTCGTCCTGTTGGGTTCGAGCTACCTGTGGGACCGCGACATGTGGGCACCGCAGATCGAAGCGCTGTCGCAGCAATACCGTGTGATCGTCCCTGAACTGTGGGGCCATGGCGAGTCGGGCACGCTGCCTGCGCAAACCCTGTCCCTTGATGACCTGGCACGTCACAACCTGGCTTTGCTCGACCAACTGGACATCTCACAGGTCAACCTGGTGGGCCTGTCGGTCGGCGGCATGTGGGGCGCCCGCCTCGCCTTGCTGGCACCGGAACGCATCAACAGCCTGGTGCTGATGGACACCTACCTGGGCGCCGAGCCGGGGGCCACGCGCGAGTATTACTTCTCGCTGTTCAAGATGATCGAAGACGCTGGCGCCATCCCGCCGCCGCTGCTGGATGTGATCGCGCCGATTTTCTTCAGACCGGGAATCGACCGCGAATCAGCCCTGTATCAGGGTTTTCGCCAGTCGCTGCAGGATTTCCCCCGGGAGCGCCTGCTGGACAGCGTAGTGCCCCTGGGCCGCTTGATTTTCAGCCGCGCAGACATTCTCGATCAGCTTCATCGCTTGGATTGCGATACCACCCTGGTGATGTGCGGCGAGCAGGACAAGCCGCGGCCACCTGCGGAATCCCGGGAAATGGCCGAGCTGATCGGCTGTGCCCTGACATTGATTCCCGACGCCGGGCATATCTCCAGCCGCGAGAATCCGGACTTCGTCAATGAGGCGCTGCTGACGTTCCTCGCCAACAACGCCTGATCACCTTCCACACTGATCGCGGCGCGCCGGCCGCGATCAGAGGCGGAAGTGCCCCACCATGCCCTTGAGTTCCGCGCCCAACTGCGCCAGCTGGATGCTCGAGGCAGCATTGCCTTGCATGCTCAACGCCGATTGATCGGCACTTGCCCGGATGCTGGTGACACTGCGGTTGATCTCTTCGGCCACCGAGCTTTGCTCTTCAGCCGCTGCGGCAATCTGCTGGTTCATCTGCTGGATCAATGACACCGCCGCTGCAATGCTGCCCAGGGCGCTCTCGGTTTCCAACGCATCGCTGACCGCCAGCTTCACCAGTTCGCCGCTTTGTTGAATCTGCTGCACCGACGACTGCGCCGCGCTGCGCAAGGTGCTGACCAGGCGTTCGATTTCTTCGGTCGATTGCTGGGTGCGCTTGGCCAGCGCCCGCACCTCATCGGCGACCACCGCAAAGCCGCGCCCTTGCTCCCCTGCGCGGGCCGCTTCGATCGCGGCGTTCAGGGCGAGCAAGTTGGTTTGCTCGGCGACGCTCTTGATCACGCCCAGGACCGTGCCGATGTTCTGGATCTCCGCGCTGAGGCTTTCGATACTGGCGCTGGCACTGTTGCTGGACGTGGCCAGCAATTCGATGCGCTGCAAGCTCTGACGCACCACCCGTTGGCCGCTGTCGACCTTGTCATCCGCCGTCTGTGCGGCTTGCGCGGCCTCTTCGGCATTGCGCGCCACGTCGTGCACCGTGGCCGTCATCTGGTTCATCGCCGTGGCTACCTGTTCGGTTTCTTCCTTCTGGCTGCTGACTTCGACGTTGGTCTGCTCGGTAACGCTGGACAGCGTCTGCGCCGAGCTGGCCAGTTGCTCGATACCGGCCTGCAACCCGCTGACCATATGGCTCAGGCCGTTGCCCATCTGCTGCATCGCCTGCATCAGTTGGCCGATTTCGTCGCGGCGGTTGACCTCCATGCGCCCACTCAGGTCACCGGAGGCAATCTGCTGTGCCACTGCGATCACACTGCGCAGCGGCGCCACGATCAAGCGGGTAATCACCCAGGCCGCGATCAGCCCCACCAGCAGCGCCAGGGCGGATGAACCGATGATCAGCAGCGTGCTTTTGCCCAGTTGCGCCTGCATCGACTGGTCTTCCGCGTCATAGGCCAGGTTGACTCGGCTGACCACCTGATCGGCGCGATCATGCAATTGTTTGTAAACCAGTTTTTCCTGGGCCAACAGCCCGGTGTACTCGCCGAGCTTTTCGCTGAACGCCGCGATATGCCCGGACACCTCATTGAGCACGGTCTGGTAGCCGGGGTCCTTGACCGAGGTTTTCAGTTGTTCGGCCTGGGCCAGCGCCTGGTCGGCCTGCTCGATTTTGCCCTGCTCGGCCTCCTCCGCATCGGCCTTGCGGCTCTGATCCAGGCGTAGCCGCGCTTCGTTCATCGCCTGCAGCATCAACCGCGACACCTGGCTCACCTGCCCTGCCTGCTCGATAAACTCGGCACCCGCCTTGCCCTGGCTTTCCTTCAGGCCATAGGCGCCATCGTCCGCCAGGCCGGCCTGCAACACATCGAGGTTATTGGCCACGCTGGACACCGACCAACTGGCCATTTCCAGGGCCAGGTCCTTGGCCTGGGTCAGTTCGACGAACTCGTCGAACGCCTTGCGGTAGGCTGCCAGGGCTTGCTCGACATCGGCCATGACCGGCACGTTGGCAGCGGACTGGGCCTTGAGACTGGCCGCCAGCGCGGCCAGCGCGTCGACACTTTCATGCAGGGCGTCAACAGCCTTGGGGTCGGCGTGCAAGGCGTAATCCTGTTCGATCAGGCGCACCTTCTGCAGTCCACTGTTGAGCGAAGACATGTGCTTGAGGCCTTCGAAGCGCTGGCCAACGGTTTGCAGCGACCATACGCCAATGGCCGCTATCACTGCCGTCAGCAGCAGCACCAGGGTAAAACCCAAGCCCAGTTTTTTCGCCATACCGAGGTTGGCGAAACGTCGTTGCGCGCCCGAAATCATTGCACTTGAGTCCTCTTGCAATGGCAGATGCCATAAACCCGCTTACCAGCAGCGAGAGTCGCAATCACGGGGCACTGAACACAAGTCGTGGGCTCCACAATAATGGCAAAAAGCTACACACCCGTCGTTTTCAGAATGGTCGAGGTCGATCTGGCGGGACCCAGGGCACGAAACAGCGCCAGTGCTCGCGGATCAGCTGCGTAGGCCACGTTGATGCGCAGCCACTCGCAGCACTCACCCGCCGGGTTGAACAGCATTCCCGGCGCCAGCAGCACGCCGAGCTTGCGGGCACACGCCTGCACGCGCGAAGGGTTTTGCGCGCCAGGCCGCGCCCACAGGAACATGCCGCCGGCGGGTACTGCAAACACCTGCCATTCTTCATCCTCCAGCACCTGCAAGGTGGCGGCCATTTGCGTATTCAGGCGCTTGCGCAGGCGCTGCACCCACTTGCGGTAGGCGCCGTTGACCAGCAAAGTGGCCACTATCGCTTCGGCAAAGCGTGAGGTGCCGATGCCCGTCAGGGTCTTGAGTTGCGACAGTTGCGCGATGATCGCCGCACTGGCGCTCAGGTAGCCCACGCGCAAGGCGCTGCTCAGCGTCTTGGAAAAACTGGAGACGTAGATGACACGGTCATCATGGGGCAACGCCGACAACCGCGTGCAACTGGCGTGCTGCAGATCGCCGTAGACGTCTTCCTCGATGATCAGGAAATCCCGGCTGCATGCCAGCGCCAGCAAGCGCTCGGCCACCGCACGGCACAGGCTGGTGCCGGTAGGGTTGTGATAGAGGCTGTTGATGAACAGGCATTTGGGCCGATGGTATTGCAGGTGCGCCTCCAGCACCTTGATATCCGGGCCGCTGCGCGTGCGGGGTACTTCCAGCAATGTCACCCCGTGAAACGCCAGTTGCCGGTAGAGGTTGCCGTAGCCGGGGGTCTCGACCACCACCGTATCGCCGGCCCTGAGCAACGTGCGGATGAGCAGGTCCAGGGCATGGCTGGCGCCGTGGGTGGTGAGAATGCAGTCGAGACTGCTGGGCACGTGAATCTGGGTCAGGCGCTTGAGCAATTGTTCACGCAGGGCCGGCAAGCCCAGAGGCGTGCTGTAGTTGAACAGGCCTGCGGTGTCGGTGCGGCTGACTTCGCGGATCGCGTAGCTGATGTCATCGCTCTCGCGCCAGGCGTCCGGCAGCCAGCCACAGCTGAGCTTGAGCTCGCCTAAAGGGCTGTCGGTAAACCTGCCCCAGCCCTGTTCGGCGCCTTCGTACCACTGGTTCTCCTGAATGCTCGCCGGTTGCGCCACGACGAACCCCGAGCCTTTTTTCGAGGCCAGCATGCCTTGGGCCTCCATCCGTTCGAATGCCTCGATCACGCTGGACTGGCTGAGCAGGTTGTCGAGGGCCAATTGCCGCACAGACGGTAAGCGTGTGCCGGGGCTCACCCCATGCTTGCGAATCCATCCCGCGACTGCGCTGATGATTTGCTGCACCACCGGTACCGGGGCTTGTCGATCAATCCCTAAATCCATGAGCCACTCACTTCAACTGTTTGTTATTCAACCCAAACAGTTAAGCACAGAAGCCCAATAAACCCGTTCTCATATTTTATTAAAGTATTGATTTTATTGAGTTTTTTACCTAGTGATACACATTCGATCGCGGCTTTGTGCCAGCTACGGAAACACCCCACAACCCCCCAGTCCTTTTCGAACAGGTTGCAGTGTGAAGTCTTAAATTGCCGTGACACCGCCGTCCACCGCCAGGGCCTGACCTGTGGTGAAGGCCGCACCATCACTGCACAGGTACAACACCGCGCTGGCGATTTCCTCAACTTTGCCAATGCGCCCGACCGGGTGCATCGCTGCGGCAAATTCGGCCTTGCGCGGGTCAGCTTCATAGGCGCGGCGAAACATGTCGGTATCGATCACCGCCGGGCAGACAGCATTGACGCGGATTTTCTTTTTCGCGTACTCGATGGCTGCCGACTTCGTCAGGCCGATCACCGCATGCTTGGACGCCGCATAGATGCTCATTTTCGGCGCCGCGCCCAGCCCCGCCACCGACGCCGTGTTGACGATGGCGCCACCGCCCTGGGCCAGCAACAGCGGCAGTTGATACTTCATGCACAACCACACGCCCTTGACGTTGACCCCCATGATGGCATCGAACTCATCCAGACTGCCGTCAGCCAGCTTGCCCTTCTCGATCTCGATCCCGGCATTGTTGAAGGCATAGTCCAGGCGGCCGTAGGCGGCGACGGTCTGCGCCATCAATTGCTGCACATCCGCCTCCAAGGTGACGTTGCAGCGCACAAACAAGGCTTCGCCACCCGCTTGCTGAATCAACGCAACCGTACCCTCGCCGCCCGCCACATCGAGGTCGGCCACCACCACTTTCAAGCCTTCGGCGGCGAACGCCAACGCGGTCGCGCGGCCAATACCGGCGGCGGCGCCGGTCACCAGGGCAACCTGGCCGGAAAACGTCATGCTCATGGGGAATGTCCTTTGGGGGTTGATAGCCGTCGGGCGAGTCTAGTCAATCAGGGGAGCGACGCGTCAGCACTATCAGAAGGCCGGTTGGTGCTGCATGCGTCTGGGTGATAAGGCCACCGGGCTGACTATCAACCCCGTCTATCGGCAAGCATTCGCGTGGCTCGAACAACCTTGCTCACAGGCGGTTCCTTGTCTATCACTCATACTCCCCTTCTAAAGAGTTGCCGCCATGACTGCCCAGACCAACCGCCAGTTCCTGCTTGCCAAACGCCCGGTCGGCGCCGCCACGCGGGACACCTTCACCTTCCAGGAAGTCCCGGTAGGCACGCCGCAGGACGGGCAAGTGCTGGTGCACAACGAGTACCTGTCCCTCGACCCCGCCATGCGTGGCTGGATGAATGAGGGCAAGTCCTACATTCCACCTGTCGGCCTCGGCGAAGTGATGCGTGCATTGGGCGTAGGCAAGGTGATTGCCTCCAAGCACCCGAACTTTGCGGCCGGCGACTACGTCAACGGCGCCTTGGGCGTGCAGGATTACTTCCTGGGCGAGCCGCGCGGTTTCTATAAGGTCGACCCGAAACTCGCGCCCCTGCCGCGCTACCTGTCTGCGCTGGGCATGACCGGCATGACTGCCTACTTCGCGCTGCTGGACACCGGCGCACCCAAGCCCGGCGAGACTGTCGTGATCTCCGGCGCGGCCGGTGCGGTCGGCAGCATTGCCGGGCAGATCGCCAAACTCAAGGGCTGCCGCGTGGTGGGCATCGCCGGGGGCGCTGACAAGTGCAGGTTCCTGGTCGACGAACTGGGCTTCGATGCCGCCATCGACTACAAACACGAAGACGTACCCGCCGCCCTCAAGCGTGAGTGTCCCAAAGGCGTGGATGTGTACTTCGATAACGTTGGCGGCGACATTCTCGACGCGGTGCTCAGCCGCCTGGCGCTGAAGGCGCGGGTGGTGATTTGTGGGGCCATCAGCCAGTACAACAACAAGGAAGCCGTGAAAGGCCCGGCCAACTATCTGTCATTGCTGGTCAACCGCGCACGGATGGAAGGCTTTGTGGTGATGGATCACGCAGCGAACTTTGCCGCTGCCGGGCAGGAAATGGCCGGCTGGATGGCGCAGGGCAAGCTCAAGAGCAAGGAAGATATCGTTGAAGGGCTGGAGACGTTTCCCGAGACGTTGATGAAGCTGTTCAACGGCGAGAACTTCGGCAAGCTGGTGCTGAAGGTCAGCTGATAGATAAATGTGGGAGGGGGCTTGCTCCCGATGGCGGTGGATCAGCGAGTACATCTGTTGACTGTCACACCGCTATCGGGAGCAAGCCCCCTCCCACATTCAATATCAGGCGATTTCGGCAACGACGGCTGCCAGCGCCTTGGCCGGATCGGCCGCCTGGCTGATCGGACGGCCAATCACCAGGTAGTCGGAACCGGCATCGAGCGCCTGGCGCGGCGTCAAAATACGGCGCTGGTCATCCTGAGCGCTGCCCGCCGGGCGGATCCCCGGGGTCACCAGTTGCAGCGTCGGGTGAGCGCTCTTGAGCGCCTGGGCCTCGAGGGCCGAGCAGACCAGGCCGTCGAGGCCGGCTTTTTGCGCCAGCGCGGCCAGGCGCAACACCTGCTCCTGCGGCTCGATGTCCAGGCCGATGCCGGCCAGGTCCTCGCGCTCCATGCTGGTCAGCACAGTCACGCCGATCAGCAGCGGTTTCGGCCCGCTGCGCTGTTCCAGCACTTCCCGGCAGGCGCTCATCATGCGCAGGCCGCCAGAGCAATGCACGTTGACCATCCACACGCCCATCTCGGCCGCTGCCTTGACCGCCATGGCGGTGGTATTGGGAATATCGTGGAATTTCAGGTCAAGAAACACTTCGAAGCCCTTGTCACGCAGGGTGCCGACGATTTCCGCCGCGCAACTGGTGAACAGTTCCTTGCCGACCTTGACCCGGCAAAGCGTGGGGTCCAACTGGTCAGCCAGCTTCAGTGCGGCGTCACGGGTGGGGTAATCCAGGGCGACGATGATAGGAGTCTGGCAGACGGGCATTGGAATGGGCTCTCAGGCAAGTCGAAATCGGCGCGGATTGTAGCGCAAGCGGCGCCGTTGCGGGATCCGATGATCGGTAAATACTGATTTGGGCGTTGATGGGCGCCGGTTTGCGACAATTATTTCAAAGCCGATACATTCACGACATGCGCCCAACACGCCCCACCGTTAGCCTCGCCGCATGACCGACCGTCCAGCACTTCCAGCCATGGGGCTGGGCGCCTATGCTGGCCATAACAATCAGGTAGATGATCGCACTATGCAGACTCCTTCCGTCCCGGTAAACGACGAGCACCCAGGCGCGGTGATCGCCGACGACAAGCGCTGGAACACCCGTGCGCTGATCGTCGATGACGATGTGCCGATTCGTGAATTGCTGATCGATTACCTGGCGCGTTTCAATATTCTCGCCACGGGCGTGACCGACGGCGCGGCGATGCGCCTAGCCATGCAAGGCGAAACCTTCGATGTGGTGGTGCTCGACCTGATGCTGCCGGGCGAAGACGGCCTTACCTTGTGCCGCTGGCTGCGGGCTGAATCGGACATTCCGATCCTGATGCTCACCGCCCGCTGTGAGCCCACCGACCGTATCATCGGCCTGGAACTGGGCGCCGACGACTATATGTCCAAACCTTTCGAACCGCGCGAACTGGTGGCGCGTATCCAGACCATCCTGCGCCGTGTACGCGATGACCGTACCGAGCAGCGCGCCAACATCCGCTTCGACAACTGGCGCCTCAACAGTGTGTTGCGCCAATTGGTGGCCGACAATGGCCTGGTGGTGCCGCTGTCCAACGCCGAGTTCCGCCTGCTGTGGGTGTTCATCGAACGCCCGCGCCGCGTGTTGAGCCGCGAACAATTGCTGGATGCCGCACGCGGTCGCTCCATCGAAGCCTTCGATCGCAGCATCGACCTGCTGGTGTCGCGCCTGCGCCAGAAACTGGGCGACGACCCCAAGGCCCCCCGCTTGATCAAGACCGTGCGCGGCGAAGGCTATCTGTTCGACGCGCGGGATATCGGTTGATGAGCGCCACCTTCAATACCTTGTTCGGGCGGCTGTTCGGCGTGTTGCTGGTGGCCATCGTGCTGGCGCATGTGCTGGCGTTCTTCTGGTTCCATCATTACGGCCCACCGCCGCCACCGCCGCCGGAAACCTTCGTCGAACAGCCGGATGGCTCGATGAAGCCGTTGGCCAAGCATCAGCGACCCTGGTTCGGTGGCCCGGTGGTGCCGCTGACGTTTCAGTTCATCTCGCTGATCATCGCCGCCTGGTACGGCGCCAAGCTGTTGAGCCGGCCGATCCAGCGCCTGAGCGCGGCGGCCGAGCTTTTGAGCCTCGACCTCGACAGCCCGCCGCTGGACGAATCCGGGCCTCGCGAGGCACGCCAGGCCGCGTCAACCTTCAACCTGATGCAAAGGCGCATCCGCGAACAAGTCAGCCAGCGCGCACGCATGCTCGGGGCTGTCTCCCATGACCTGCGCACGCCGCTCTCCCGGCTGAAACTGCGCCTGGAACAGATCGAAGACACCAAGCTGCAAGGCCAGATGCGCCAGGACCTCAACGATATGATCGGCATGCTCGACGCCACCTTGAGCTACCTGCACGAACAGCGCACCAGCGAGACCCGCCACTGGCTCGACGTGCAGGCGTTGGTGGAATCGCTCAGCGAAAATGCCCAGGACCAGGGCAGCGATGTGCAGGTGTGCGGCACCTGCGCGCCCTTGCAGGTGCAGCCGATGGCGCTGCGTTCGTGCCTCAACAACCTGATCGACAATGCCCTGCGCTATGCCGGCTCGGCGCGCGTGGAACTGGCCGACAGCCGCGGCGCCCTGGTGATCCGCGTGATCGATCACGGCCCTGGCATCGCGGCCGATAAGCGCGAAGCGGTGTTCGAACCGTTCTTTCGCCTGGAGGGCTCGCGCAACCGAAATTCCGGCGGCGTCGGCCTGGGCATGACGATCGCCAAGGAAGCGGTCGAGCGCCTCGGCGGCCACCTGAGCCTGGACGATACGCCAGGCGGCGGCCTGACCGCCGTGATGTGGCTGCCGCGGGCTTAAAGCGGCTTGTCTTCGCGCCGCGCCTGAGCCTGGGTCGCGCTCCAGTCGGTCAACAAGCTGTAGGCCACCGCGAGTAAGGTCGGGCCGATAAACAGGCCGATAAAACCGAACGCGATCAAGCCGCCGAATACGCCCAGCAGCACGATCACCAACGGCAGGTTGCCGCCACGGCTGATCAGGTAAGGCTTGAGCACGTTGTCGACGCCGCTGATGATGAAGGTGCCCCACACGCCAAGGAACACCGCGTAGGTGTAGTCACCCTTCCACGCCAACCAGGCCGTGGCCGGAATCCACACCAGCGGCGGGCCCATCGGGATCAGGCTGAGCAGGAAGGTGACGCCGCCCAGCAGCAGCGCGCCAGGCACGCCGGCAATCAGGAAGCCGATCAGCGCCAGCACGGCCTGGGCGGCAGCCGTGCCGATCACGCCATTGACCACCCGCTGCACCGTACCGGCCACCAGCTCGATGTAATAGCTGGCGCGGTCGCCGATCAGGCGCTCCAGCAGACGGTGCACGAACATCGCCAGGCGCGGCCCGTCGCGGTAGAAAAAGAACACGAAGACCAGGCTCAAGGTCAGCTCGAGAATGCCGCCGCCGATTTGCGCACTGCGCGCCAGCAACCAATTGCCGACCTGGCCCAGGTAAGGCTTGATACTCAGCATCAGCGCCGCGCCCTGTTGGTCGATGCTGTCCCAGGTCGCCACCAGCCGCTCGCCGATAAGCGGGATCGAGCCCAGCCAGGTGGGCGCATTGGGCAAGCCGTCGACCTGGATATCCTTGATCAATACGACGGCATCGCGCACATGGTCCGCCAGGTTGAACCCCAGCCACACCAGCGGCAGCGCGACCAGCAACATCCAGCCCAATGTCAGGATACCGGCCGCCAGTGATTCGCGACCGCCCAGCCCACGGGTCAGCAGTACCATCAGCGGCCAACTGGCAAACGCCAGCACCGCGCCCCAGAACAGCGCCGACCAGAACGGCGCCATGACCCAGAAGCTGGCACCGAACAGCACCAGCAGCAGGATTTGCACCAGCAGGCGATCGTTATTGAGCATCGGGTATCTCGAAAAGAGTCATGTAGGAAGACAGCTTAGGCGAACGGCACGGGTCCGTTCGCCCTATGGCGCTTAGCGTATCAGATGCACATGCAGGCCTTCAGCCTTGCCTGTGCCGGTTTCCAGGCGCGCGGCGCGCACGCCACTGTCGATCAGGCCCTGGCGCCAGGCTTCGGCGCTGGGCCCGGTCAGGCTGACGCGCAGGTTGGTGTCGAGGTTCAGCCCACGGGAAATCAAGGTCAACCAGGTGGCGTCGGGCTCGGCGCCGAGCGCAGGAAAGTCCAGCTCGCCGGTGCTTTTCAGCTCACGCAGCAGGGTTGCCGACGTGGGCAGAAGAGTGCCCAGCGGCGTGCTGGCATCCAGTTGCTCGACATGCAGATAGGCGCGTCGATTGCCACGGGTAATGCCGTACAGCGCCACCAGCGAGTTGTCCTGTGGGGCCGCCAGGCGCAAAAGCAGATACTCCTGCTGGCCATCGGCCCCGACCAGCTTGGCGTTGCCGAACACTTCGTTGGCCCACAGGCTGCTTTCGCCACAATCGCGGGCCTGGCACCAGAACAACAGCTGCGCGCCCTGAGCCTGCAAGGCTTCACGAGTGGCGGTAAAGGCGGCGCTGGAACTGTGCTCGGCAGGCAATTCGTAGGTGATCGCGGTGGTTGGACCGCGTGCGGTGGCCTGGGCTTCGGAGCGCAATTGACCGCTGATCTTGCGGATCGCACCCATGGGGTAGATGCGTTCCTTTTCTTCAGCAGGGCGATAGTCGACGATCTGCGCGTCCACCTGGCGGGCAATGGCCGGTAAGTCCTGGCTTCCCGCTACATCGGCGGCGAACACCAGCGGGCTGAAACAGCACAGCCCAAAGGCACGGATACAGCCTTTACCCAGGCTCATCGGATCAATAAGCCGTGGCCATGGAGGGTCGCAGCGGTTTCAAGATGGTTCATGGTTGACTCCCTTTCAATCCGCCCAGCCTCGGCAGTTGACCGCGCCAAGTCAAGGCGCGGAGAAGAACCGATTGAAACAGTCTGCAACAAGAACCGCACCGGGCTCGTCATTCAGGTGCAAATGATGGCCACCCGGCAGCGTCGTCACGGTAAAGGGCAGCTGTGAAAGCAATTCGGAATGTTTCGCCAACAGGCCGTCAGCCGCGACCACCAGCTGCGTAGGGCAACTCACGCGTCGTACGAACGCCATGGCTTGTTCATCGGTCAGACGCATCGGTGATGCCAGGGTCAGGCGGCTGTCACTGCGCCAGGTATAGCCACCCGGCACCGGCATCAAACCGCGCTGGGCCAGCAGTTCGGCGGCTTCGCGGCTGACCGCGACGAGGCCCTGCATGCGCGCCTCGACCGCCCGGTCCAGGCTGGCATAGACCGGCTTGCGCTTGCCCTGCAGGCTCAATTGCGCCTGCAATGCCATGCCCAGCCGCTCGGCCGCGTTCTCGCCGCGGGCGGTCGGCGGGATCACTCCGTCGATCAGCCCCAGGTGCGTCACTCGCTCCGGTAAGGCTCCGGCCAGCACCAGGGAAACGATGGCGCCGAGGGAATGGCCAAGTAATGCAAAACGTTGCCAGCCCAGTTGCTCGGCCACTTGCAACACATCGTGGACGTAATCCCACACGGCGTAACCGGCCCCGGCCGGACGATGTGCCGAGTGCCCGTGCCCGGCCATATCCAGCGCGACGATGCGCAAACCCTGCAGCTTCGGCGCCAGGCGCGCAAAGCTGTTGGCGTTGTCCAGCCAACCGTGCAGGGCGATGACCGGCAAGCCGTCTTCAGGCCCGAACAGATGCGCGGCCAGCTCGATATGCGGCAGGCTCAGGCGTACTTCTTCCACGGGCGCGCTCATGCGCAACTGCGCTCACGGGCCTGCCAGCGGGCAAACAGATGCTTGATCAAGGTCGCGGTGTCCTGGGGTCGCTCAAGGGGAAACATATGGCCGCCGGGCATGGTGAGCATCTCACCCATGGGCAGGCGACCTACGCCGCTGACATGATGGCGCATTACCACACGGCTCTGCTGGCCGCGCACCACCGCCAGCGGCACTTTCAACTGGCGTACCTGGCCGGGGCTGGTGTGAGGCACGCCCCGATAGATGCTGATTTCCGTCGCGGGGTCGAAACGCAGACGCAGACGGTCGCCCACTGGCAGCAGACCATGTTGCAGATACGCCTCGAAGCACTCGGGGTCGAAACCGCGAAACAGGGTCTTGCCGGCGAAGTAAGCGCGCGCGGCGTCCAGGTCGGCGAATTCTTCACGACGGCCCAGGGTGCGTCCGGCCGGGGTCAGGCGGTCGATGAAACCAAAGCGTTTGGCGGCGCGAATCACCCAGCGATCCGCGCGGGTCAACACCGGCGAGTCCAGCATCACCACGCCACGGTACAGCTGCGGGCAGCGCATGGCGGCGTGCAAATGCAAGACCCCGCCCAGGGAATGGCCGACGCCCCACACCGGCTCCGGTTGCTGCTGCAGATGGTGGATCAATTCATCGACCAGGTTCTGCCAGTTATCGTCCACCGGGAACCTGGGATCGTGGCCGTGCTGCGGCAAATGCCCCACCGTATATTCGGGAGCCAGGGCCGCGAACAACTTGCCGTAGGTGGCCGACGGGAAGCCATTGGCGTGGGCGAAAAACACATGCTGCGACATAGCGGCGCGCTCTTCAGGAACAGAGGTTGATTGTCACCATGCCTGGCGTTCACGGCAATGACCGTAACCGCCAGGAATGATGACACTCACGCCATGTCTATCGCGCCGGAGGCTGTTCGCCCAGGGGTACCACGGCCACGGTCAGGCGCGATACGCAACTGGCCTTGCCCTCGTCGTTGGTCAAGCGGATGTCCCACACCTGGGTCGTGCGGCCGATATGAATGGCCCTGGCCACCGCCGTGACGCGCCCGCTGCGCACACCGCGCAGGTGATTGGCGTTGACCTCCAGGCCAACGCAATAGAACTTGCTCGCATCGACGCACAGGTAGGCCGCCACGGAGCCCAGGCTTTCGGCCAGTACCACGGAGGCGCCGCCATGCAACAGGCCGTAGGGCTGATGGGTGCGGTGATCGACCACCATGCTGGCGGTGATGGATTCGTCGTCAAAGCTTTCGAAGCGAATATCCAGCAATTCACCGATGGTGTTTTTCTGGCTCGCGTTGAGCTGTTCGATATTCGGTTGCGTGCGCCACAGGCTCATGGGACTGTCCTTATTGGTTTTATTACGATCCTAATCCTGCCACACAACAGCATTCCAGATAAGCGCTATAGCTTATGGATTTTCAACGCTGACCAGGCTCATCAACCCTGCCAATGGGAAGTCACCCTCCAACAGCGCGAGGCTGGCGGTATGCATCGGCTGCGGCTGGCGCGAGTGACCGTGCTGCAAAAAGCTGATCAGGTTGCCCACCAGCGGCTGATGGCTGACCAGCAGCACGTTGTCATCGGTATGGAGTTTTTCCAGCACCTGCGCCGGGCTGCCCTCTGGCGTCAGCCACGGCACCGTGCAGACCGGCGGCTCGAAACCCAACGCCTCGCGCACCAACTGCGCCGTCTGCTGCGCCCTCGCATAAGGGCTGGCAATGATGGCACTGAGCGGCTGGCCGATCAGGTGCGCTGCACTGCGCAATACTTCAGCCCGGCCGTGCTCGGTGAGGTTACGCTCGGCGTCAGTTGGCGCATGAGCTTGGGCTTGCCCGTGGCGCAGGATCCACAATTTCATAGCTTGGGCTCTTCATCACGCACCGGGTGCGGTGCTGGCGACACGCTATGGGCGGCTTCGCCTTCCGGTGCACGCGGGGTTGGCCAATCCGCGAACGGCCAGGGTTTTTGCTCGGTGTGGAAGCTGCCGAAGCGACCGATCTGCGCAAGGAACTGGCTGAGGCTGTCGCCAACGTTCATCAGGCTCAGGTTCGGCGCGCCATAGATCAACCGGTAAATCAGTTGCACCACCACCAAGGCGCCGAGCACGAACTGCGCCACCTGCCACACCAGGGCAAATACCAGCATCCACAGGATGCGCAGCACAATGGACTCATACTTGGGGGCTGCTTTCGAATCGTTCATGCCGCGTTCCTCAGTTGAAACCGCTGGTGGAAATAAAGTCGACATCGGTTTTTGGCTCGGCGCGCATCAGCAGCTCGATCACCTGGTCCAAGGTGCGCCCTTCAAACAGGATCGCGTGCAGCCCGGCAACCAGCGGCATGTACACCCCGACTTCCTGAGCCTTGGCCTTGAGCACCTTGAGGGTGTTGACCCCTTCGGCCACTTCGCCCAGACGGGTCACGGCCTCTTCCAGGCTCAACCCCTGGCCCAGCGCGAACCCGACCTGATAGTTACGGCTTTTCGGCGACGAGCAGGTGACGATCAGGTCGCCGACGCCCGCCAGGCCCAGGAACGTCATCGGGTTGGCGCCCTGATTCACGGCGAAACGGGTCATCTCCGCCAGGGCGCGGGTAATCAGCATGCTCTTGGTGTTTTCGCCCATCCCCAAGGCCACGGCCATGCCGGCGATAATGGCGTAGACGTTCTTCAACGCACCGCCCAGCTCGACGCCGAACCGGTCGGCACTCGCGTAGACGCGGAAGGTGCGACCGTGCAGCACCGCCTGGACGCGCTCGCACAGTTGCTCGTCTTCACTGGCGACCACCGTGGCGGTCAGCGCATGCTCGGCCACTTCCCGCGCCAGGTTCGGCCCGGACAGCACGCCAATGCGCGCCTGGGGGGCGATCTCCTGGAGGATTTCGCTCATCAGCTTGAATGTCTGCGCCTCGATACCCTTGGTCAGGCTGACCAGCAGCTTGCCCGCCAGGCGTTCGGCGTGGGGCGCCAGCACCGAGCGCAAGGCGCTGGAAGGCAGCGCGACAAAGCACAGGTCGCAGGCCGTGAGGGTTGCCAACAAATCGGTAACGGGTTCGACCGCCGGATGAATCTTGATGCCTTTAAGGTAACGCGGGTTTTCCCGATGCACGCGAATGGCCTCGGCCTGCTCGGGATCACGCATCCACTGGCGCACGGCGTGGCCGTTCTCGGCCAGCAGGTTAGCCACGGCGGTACCAAAACTTCCGCCTCCCAGGACCGCGATAGGGCGCTGTTCAGTCATATGCAATCCGTTAATCCATACCAGTGGCGATGGCGGCATTATACGGGGCGACCTGCTTGCGGCCAGCCCCCGTGTGAATTCGTGCGCTTGTCGGAAAATGCCACACTTGAATGAAGTTATTGCAGGTCTCACGACTGGCAAAAGGCCTCACCTCAGTTAACATGGGCGGCTATCCGCAATTATCAAGGCCGCGCCGTGTACCTGGGCCCTCCTCCCCGCTCATCCCTGCTGTTGATGCTGCCGTTGACCCTGGCGTGCAGCGCCAGTGCGTCGGCCGACGATCTGTTCCTCGACAGCCAACCGCTGCCGCAGGTATTGACCGCCACCCGTCTCAAGCAATCGGCCGCGGCCGTACCCGGCAGCATGACCGTGATCGACAGCGAGTTGATCAAGGCCAGCGGTGCGCGTGACATTGCCGAGCTGTTGCGCCTGGTGCCCGGGATGATGGTCGGCTACACCACCGGCAACCAGGCGGCGGTGAATTACCACGGCACCAGCGCCAGCGATGCACGGCGCATGCAGGTGTTGATCGACGGACGCTCGGTGTACCGCGCAGGCCTGGCCACGGTGGACTGGAGCGATATTCCAGTGGCCATGGAAGACATCGAGCGCATCGAGGTGTTTCGTGGCCCCAATACCGTCAGCTACGGCGCCAATGCGCTGATGGCGGTGGTCAATATCCTCACCCGTTCACCGGCCAACAGCCAGGGCACGCGGGTGAAGGTCATACGCGGTGAACGCGGGATCAACGATGTCTATGCCAGCCAGGGCGTGGGCTGGGACACCGGCGACTTGCGCTTGTCGCTGTCCGGGCAACAGGACGATGGTTTTGATAGCGATGCCGCCGGTGCCGACCGCCGAGACAGCCGCCGCCTCAGCCGTTTCAGCCTGGCCGTCAGCCAGACGTTGAATGCGCAACAGAGCATCGACTGGCAGTTGGATGCCAAGGAAGGCACCAATCAGCGTCCCTATACCTACACTCCGGTATTCGCCGGGATTACCGAAGGCGGCACCAATTCCGACGTCACCGCCAAGGACTACGCGGGTTCAATGCGCTGGAACTTCGACTTCAACCCCGACCACAGCCTGTATATCCAGGGGTCGGCCCAGCAATGGAACCGTCGGCAGATCTGGAAAGCCTGTGACGCCAAGGTCTCGTTCAGCCCTGAACTGACCCAGCTGTGGCAGCTCAACCCCAACTACGCCGAAAAGCTGGCGCGGCACATGGACCAGTTCAGCCAGGGTAGCGCCCCGCCCGGCAGCGCCGCCGAACAGGCGCTGGGCAACCAGGTACTGGACCAATGGCGCAACGGCGCCAGCCAAAGCGTGTGCGGCGATATCGACCAAAGCACCCAGGAAAGCCGCTACGACCTGGAGTTGCAAGACACCCTCAGCCTCTCCGACAGCCTGCGCCTGGTCAGCGGAATGAATTACCGCTACGACCGCGCCGACTCCGACACCTACTTCAATGGAACGCTGGACGACACCACCTGGCGCCTGTTCGGCCACCTGGAATGGCGCGCCAGCGAACACTGGCTGCTGCAAGGCGGCGCGATGTACGAAGACACCCACTTGAGCGGTAACTCGCTGACACCCCGCGTGGCGGTCAACTACTTGATCAACCCGCGCCACGGTCTGCGGGCGGTGTACTCCGAGGCGATCCGTTCACCGGACATGTTCGAGAACAACGTCAACTGGAGCTACCGCGTCACCAACCTCAGTTCGCCGGTGTATGGGCAGAATTCCGGGCAATATTTTGTGGTAACACGCGGCCCGGGCAATCTCGATAAAGAGTTGATGCGCTCGCGCGAACTGGGCTACAACGGCTTCTTTGCCGACCTCGGGTTGAATGTCGACGTGAAGCTGTTCTATGACGAAATCACCGACATGATCAGCTCGCCGTTGCGCAACAACCAATACATCGCCAGCAACGCCAACAGCTCGCGCTTTACCGGTGCCGAATCCCAATTCGACTGGCGCGTGAGCAACGCCGACCGCCTGCGCCTGACTTACGCTTACGTCGACGCGAGCACCAGCAACCCACTCGACAAGGCGCAGACCGCACGTAACAGCGGCTCGGCCGGCTGGTTGCGCGAATGGGGCCACGGCTGGTCCAGCGCCTTGTTCTACTATGGTGACGACGCACTCAACGAGTATCGCTTCGAACGGGTCGACCTGCGGGTGGCCAAGCGCCTTGCCCTGGGCAAAACCAACGTGGAGCTGGCTGGCATGCTGCAACAACGCCTCGATAACCAGCCGACCACCTGGCCCGACAACCATTACGACCATCGCCATGTGCTCTACTTCAGCGCGCAGTTAGAGTTCTGACATGGGCGACCCGTCACGGATGACCCTCCCTGTCGTTTCAAGGCTGTGGCGCAAAGGCTTGCTGCTGGTGTGCCTGCTGTTCACGAGGCCCGTGTGGAGCGCGGAAATCTTGCTGACCGCCGCCGAGGACGGTGCCGGCGTCCAAGCCTTTACACAGGCCCTCGCGCAGCAGCGCCCCGAAGACCATGTCTCCTTCACCCTGCTGCAAAACCTGCCGGCGCCGAGCCAGTTGCCCGCCACTACCCGCCTGATCCTGCTCGACCTGCCCGGCCTCGACTGGCGCTTGCAGGACAGCCAGGGCCCGCCGACCCTGGTGCTGCGCATCAGCCGTCTGCAAGCCCAGCAACGCCTGGGTGGCGCGCACCCGGCAAAAATCAGCCTGTTGTGGAGCGATCCGCCGCTGACGCGCCAGTTGCGCCTGATCGCCAGCATCGTGCCCCAGGCCCGGCGCATCGGTGTGCTTTACGGTGCCGACAGCGAATTCCTGCTGCCTGAGCTTGACCGGTACGCGGCGCCGCTGGGCCTGGAAATCGTGCCGCAACGCTGGGACAACACCAATGACAGCCGCCCCCTGCAAGCCCTGTTCAAAAACAGTGACGTGCTGCTGGGCTTGGACGATCCGCAGCTGTACAACCCTAAAACCGCCAAGAACCTGTTATTGAGCAGCTATGCCCAGCAACTGCCGTTGGTGGGGCCCAATGCCGGGTTTGTCCGGGCGGGCAGCCTGGCCAGTACCTACAGCGACCAGCCTGACTGGCTCGCGGTACTCGATCGGCTGCTGGACCACCCGCCGGCCAACTGGCCGCGCACGCTCTACCCGGAACACTTCAAAGTGGTGGGCAACCCGCAAGTCGCGCGCTCACTGGGCATCGAACAGGTCGACGAAGCTGCCGTCGCCGCCCGCTTGGCCGAAGGAGACAGACGCCCATGACCTTGCGCCGTCGCTGGGACATCAACACCCGCACCCAGCTCATTACCCTGGGGCCCGCGCTGTTGCTGACCTTGCTGTTGATCAGCTTCTTTACCTTCGTGCGTATCCAGGACTTGCGCCAGGAGCTGGACCACACCGGCCAGTTGATCGCCAACCAACTGGCGCCGGCCACCGAGTACGGCGTTATTTCCGGCAACAACGAGGTGCTCGACACCCTGTTGCGCGCGACGCTGGCTACCCCGCACGTGCGTTTCCTGGAGATTCAGGACAGCGCCGAGAACATTCTGGTGTACGTGGAGCAGCCGTCGGAGAAACACGACCGCTCACTGTCGGTGAAGGTGTTCCAGGCACCGATCCGCTTGCAACATATCCAGTTGGGCAATGACTTTTTCCAGGACAACCTCAACGAACCCACAGCGCCGCGCGCGGATTACCTGGGCCGAGTGATCGTCGGGATGTCCAACGATGCGTTCAGCCAGCGCCAGCAGGAAATCCTGTTCAAGGCCGGCATCCTGGCGCTGTTCGCGCTGTTGTTCACCTGCCTGCTGGCGCGACGCCTGGCCGCCAGCCTGTCGCAGCCGATCAGCGCCATGGGGAACGCGGTGAAGGCTATCCAGCAGGGCGACTACAAGACACCGCTGCCGATTGTCGATGACTCCGAACTGGGCGATCTGGCGCGGCACATCAACAACCTGGCCGCCGGCCTCAACCAGGCCAGCCGTGAACAACAGCAGGCCATGGCTCAACTGATCCAGACCCGCGAAGAAGCCGAGCGCGCGAACAATGCCAAATCGGACTTCCTGGCGATGATGAGCCATGAGCTGCGCACGCCCATGAATGGCGTGCTGGGCATGCTGCAACTGCTGGAAACCACCGAGATGACCGAAGAGCAGGCCGAGTACGCGGCGCTGGCCTCCGAGTCCACCGAGCACCTGCTCAAGGTGATCAATGACATCCTCGATTTTTCACGTATCGAGCGGGCCGCGCTGGAGTTGGAACATATTTCCTTCAACCTGGCTGAACTGATCAGCAGTTGCGCCCAGGCGTTCCAGCACAGTGCGCAGCAACGCGGGCTGGCCCTGGAGCTGCCGATTCCATCGGGCATGGAAGCCCTGCGGGTGCGCGGTGATCCGACGCGTATCCGGCAGATTCTGGTGAACCTGATCGGCAATGCCTTGAAGTTCACCGAGCACGGCACGGTACACGTGCAGCCCCACTGGCAAACCCTTGACCATGAACTGGTGTGGTTTACCTGCACCGTGCGCGACAGCGGCATCGGTATTTCCGCCGAGCGCCTGGAATTGATGTTCGACGCGTTCCAGCAAGCCGACAGTTCCATTTCAAGACGTTACGGCGGCACCGGCCTCGGCCTGCCGATTGCCCGTACGCTGGCCGAACGCATGGGCGGCACCCTGCGCGCCCAGAGCGAAGAAGGCCGGGGTTCGGTGTTCACCCTGGAAATTCCGCTGGCTATCGATCAACAGAGCCTGCCCGCCATCGCCGAGGACGCCGTGGGTAAAACCAGTGCAGGCGACGGGCGGCATATACTGCTGGTGGAAGACAACCCGGTTAATCGTACCGTGGTCGAGGCCATGCTGCGCAGCCTGGGCTTCGAAGTCAGCCTGGCCACCGATGGCGCCGAGGCGATCCGCAGCGCCGAAAGCCTGATTTTCACGGCCATCCTGATGGATTGCCGCCTGCCATTGATCGACGGCTACGAGGCCACCCGGCGCATCCGCCAGCTGCCGGGCTGCGCCGATCTGCCGATTATCGCCCTGACCGCCAACGCCTTGCAGGGCGACCGCGAAGCCTGTCTGGCAGCCGGAATGAACGATTACCTGGCCAAACCGTTCAAACGCACGGATTTGCAGCAAATCCTACAGCGCTGGGTACATTAGCTGTCGCGTTCAAGCCAAGTCCGACTGGCGTGGAAGACGAAAGTGCGGCAGTCTTAGGCACCCGAACGGACCGATAAACAGGTCCGGTTTAACATTTCAGTGAACAAGTGTACATTGAGTACCTTGCCGCTGTGACTTTCACTACAACGCAATAGTCTATGTGTAGGCTACCGCTATGAGGCATGAACGCTTCATTCGGTTCGGGAAGATTTGCCCTACCCTGCCGCATGGGATTATTGAGGAGCTCGCATGACCAAACAAAACGCCTTTACTCGGGAAGACCTGCTGCGCTGCAGTCGCGGTGAGCTGTTCGGCCCAGGTAACGCGCAACTGCCCGCCCCGAACATGCTGATGGTGGATCGCATCACCCATATCAGCGAAGAGGGTGGCAAGTACGGCAAAGGTGAATTGGTCGCCGAGCTGGATATCACCCCTGACCTGTGGTTCTTCGCCTGCCACTTCGAAGGAGACCCGGTGATGCCGGGCTGCCTGGGCCTCGATGCCATGTGGCAACTGGTCGGCTTCTACCTGGGCTGGCAAGGCCTGCCAGGTCGCGGCCGCGCCCTGGGTTCGGGCGAGGTGAAGTTCTTTGGCCAGGTCCTGCCGACCGCCAAGAAAGTCACCTACAACATTCAAATCAAGCGCGTCCTCAAGGGCAAGCTGAACCTGGCCATCGCCGACGGTTCGGTGACTGTCGACGGTCGCGAGATCTATACTGCCGAAGGCCTTCGGGTCGGCGTATTCACTTCCACTGACAACTTTTAAGGGTTATCCGCATGCGCCGCGTCGTTATCACTGGTCTGGGCATCGTTTCTTGCCTGGGCAATGACAAAGAGACCGTCACCGCTAACCTGCGTGCAAGTCGCCCTGGCATCCGCTTCAACCCGGAATATGCCGAAATGGGTCTGCGTAGCCAGGTTTCCGGCTCCATTGACCTGCCCCTCGAAGAACTGATCGATCGCAAGATCTATCGCTTCGTCGGCCACGCTGCCGCCTACGCCTACCTGGCCATGAAAGACGCGATCGCCGACTCCGGCCTGAGCGAAGACCAGGTGTCGAACGTACGTACCGGCCTGATCGCCGGCTCCGGCGGCGCATCCACCCTGAACCAGATGGAAGCGCTGGACATCCTGCGCGAAAAAGGCGTGAAACGCGTTGGCCCGTACCGCGTCACGCGGACCATGGGCAGCACCGTTTCGGCTTGCCTGGCCACGCCGTTCCAGATCAAGGGTGTCAACTACTCGATCTCCTCGGCCTGCGCCACCAGCGCCCACTGCATCGGCACTGCCGTTGAGCAGATTCAACTGGGCAAGCAGGACATCGTATTCGCCGGCGGCGGTGAAGAAGAACATTGGAGCCAGTCGTTCCTGTTCGACGCCATGGGCGCGCTGTCCACCCAGTACAACGAAACCCCGGAAAAAGCCTCCCGCGCCTACGACGCCAAGCGTGACGGTTTCGTCATCGCCGGCGGTGGCGGCATGGTCGTGGTCGAGGAACTGGAACACGCCCTGGCCCGCGGTGCCAAGATCTACGCGGAAATCGTCGGCTACGGTGCGACGTCCGACGGCTACGACATGGTTGCGCCAAGCGGTGAAGGCGCCATCCGTTGCATGCAGATGGCGATGTCCACCGTGGACACCCCGATCGACTACCTGAACACCCACGGCACTTCGACTCCGGTTGGCGACGCCAAGGAAATGGAAGGCGTGCGTGCGGTATTCGGTGACAATGCGCCGAAAATCAGCTCCACCAAGAGCCTGTCGGGTCACTCCCTGGGCGCCGCTGGCGTTCACGAAGCGATCTACTGCCTGCTGATGATGGAAGGCAACTTCATGGCCGGTTCGGCCAACATCGACGAGATTGACCCGGTCGTCGCCGATATGCCGATCCTGACCAAGACCGTTGAAGATGTAAAAATCGACACCGTGATGAGCAACAGCTTCGGCTTTGGTGGCACTAACGCCACCCTGGTGTTGAAACGCTGGCAGGGCAAGTAAGGCCCGTAGGCTGATCACATGAAAAAGCCCCGACTGGTTCGTAATGCTGTTCACTTAAGCATTTGAGCTAAAGCGGGGCTTCCTAGAAAATCCGATGCCAGACCTCTGGCATCGGATTTTTTTATGTCTGTTCAACAGGACCTGCTCGACCTCGGCGACCTTTTCAACTTCTGCGACCTAAGCACTTTCACCCAGAACATCCCCATTGAATGGGTTGCGTCTGCGCTGGATCTATCCAGTCAGGCCACTATTCGTCGGCGTCGCTTGCCCGCCGATCAGGTGCTTTGGTTGGTGCTTGGCATGGCGTTGTTTCGTGATGAGCCTGTCCATGAGGTCGCTAGACGGTTGAACATTTGCGCTCAAGGCCTCGCCTCCGACCACTTGTTGGCCCGAAGCGGCGTCACTGAAGCCCGCAAGCGACTAGGGGCCGATCCCGTTGAGTGGTTATTCCGTAAAACCGGCACTCAATGGGGCTTGGAGCGCTACGACGAGGACGACTGGCACGGTTTGCAGGTCTTCGCGGTGGACGGTGCGCTCTTGCGCACGCCGGACACACCCGAGCTTCGAGATCATTTCGGGTCAGGATATACGCCCAGTGATCGTCAGACTCCCTTCCCCATGATGCGCTTGGTAGCGCTGATGAACGTGCGTTCGCACTTAATCCTGGATGCACAATTAGGGCCTTACCGGCGCAGTGAAATGCGCTTGGCCGACGAGTTTTTGCAGCAAGTCCCCGACCACTCCGTGACGCTATTCGATAAAGGATTTTGGGGCGCAGAAATGCTGTTGAGCCTGAGTAACACCGGAACCCACCGTCATTGGTTGATTCCCGCCAAAAAAGGCATGGTCTGTGAAGAAGTGATCCGTTACGGCGAGCACGACCGCTTGGTGCGCATGAAGGTCTCACCGCAAGCCAGAAAGAGAAATCCGGCTCTTGGCACCCACTGGGAAGCCCGCGAAGTCAGCTATGAAATCCAAGGCAGATTAAAAACTGTCATGACGTCGTTACCAGCCAACACCTACAGCACCAAGGTCGTTGCCAAACTTTATCAGGAACGCTGGGAAATCGAATTGGGCTTTAGGGATATCAAAAGCCCTATGCAGCAGAATGCCGTGACCTTGCGCAGTAAAAAAATCGACTTGGTCTATCAGGAGGTCTGGGGGCTTTTACTCGCTTACAACGTGATTCGCCGGGAGGCCGGTCAAGCAGCGGTAGCGTTTGGTCGAGCTCCGTCGGACATACGCTTTAAGCCCGTTTGCCAGTATATCGCCGTGCAGTTGATCGTGATGGCGGCAGCCAATCCGGTATCAGCCACAGGCAGACGCTTGGCCGAACTAAGGAAGGGTATCGGCAGCTTGTTTCTGGATCACCGCCCCAGACCTGCAAGGCCGAGGACGGTGAAGATCTCAAAAACCCGATTTCCAGTGGATCGCAATGCTGCTCCGCTTAAGTGAACAGCATTACGACTGGTTCGGGGCTTTTTTGTGAGCCATTGAATGAGACCGGGTCACCTGCATCGGGGGCTTGCCCCCGATAGGCATAGGTATCTACACAACTTTTGTAGCAGCTTACGGTAACCACGATGCGAAGCGAGCCGCTCTTGATCTTGCTCCTGCTCTTGATCTTGATCTTAGGCGCCCGTTAAACCACGCTGGCCGGAATCCGACAGTGATTTGGGGGGTAAACCGGCAGGGATGCCGGTTTAGCCGCCCCGCGCCATGGATGGCGCGTGGCGGCGGCCCCCCAAATCAATGTCGGATTACGGGCACACCGAGCCTAGGCGAGGTGCCGAGTGGTGGGGCGAGGACCTTTTGGTTACTTTTGGATCCTTCCAAAAGTGACACGCTGTAAAAGCGGAACCGCCAGCCGCCGTTACCGCAGGAACGGATATGTACTCGTTCTGATCCAGCATTCTGGTCGGTTGTCAGGCCGCCATCGGGGGCAAGCTGTTCTGGTCAAGTTTTTCCGGACACCGATTACGGTGATCAAGCCGCCTCCTGCTCCATGGCTATTGGCGACAGGTAGTTGTTGTAGCTGTGCAGCCTGATCCGGTTGTATCGCATGAAGAAGCAAGTCATATCCTGCTTGGCTTCTTCAACTGTCGTATAGCCTTTGGTGGGCACCCACTCTGATTTGAGCGTCCCGAAGAAACGCTCTGTTGGCGCGTTGTCCCAGCACTGCCCCCTACGGCTCATGCTTTGCGTTATCCCATGCCCCCAGCAGCTCGGATTGAAAGAGCTGGCTGGTGTATTGGCAGCCTTGATCCGAATGAAACATCAAGCCTGCATGTTTGCCTCGAACCTCCACCGCCATTCTCAGCGCCCTGCTAACCAGGTTGGCGTCATTGATCAGAGAAAACGCCCAGCCAACGATTCGGCGGGCGAACAGATCAATGACCGCTGCCAAGTGATACCAGCGTTTCCCAACCATCAGGCTGGTAACGTCGCCGCACCAGACCTGATTAATTGCGGTTGGCTCGAAGTTACGCTCGAGCAGATTCTTGGCCACAAATGCTTCGACACCTCTAGAACGATACTGATGGCGGCGGCGCTGTTTGCTGGCCAGATTTGCCTCCGCCATGAGCTTTGCAACTAAATACCGGCCCACCTTGATCTGCTGGGCTTTCAAGTGCTGAGAAATCATCCGCGCGCCTGCACTTTCCCGGCTTTCGACATGCAATTGCACGACTTTTGCTCTAAGCGCGTCACGCTCGGCATTCGGCGCTGAGCGACGCTTGATCCAGTCATAAAACGCGCTGCGAGAAACGCCTAGTGCACTGCAAAGCAGGCTGGTCGGATATGAACTCGACTCCCTCAGTTCCTCGATCAGGAAAAACGATCGGGACCCGACATCAAGAGAGCCGTAGCCTTTTTTAAGATTTCAGCCTCACTCTCCAGGCGCTTGACCTTGGCTCGTAGCTGTTGAAGCTCTCGCTGTTCGTCGCTGATAGCCTTGGTACCTGCCACTGGCTGCCCTTTGTGACGCTCTTTACGAACCTGATCAATCCAGCGGCGCAGAGCCGTAGGCCCAACGCTCATCGACGCACAGACGTCAGGAACTGAGCAGTTATCATCAAGAACCATGCTTGCAGCACGTTGCTTGAACTCGCGGGTATAGGTCTTTCGCTGTTGCATGGAACCTCCTGATTGGGCGAATCATATCGCCCTTAAGAGGTGTCCGGGATCATTAGGCCAGAACAAGCCCCCTCCCACATTTTGGTCGCGGGGCGTCAGTTAGAGAGGTTTCGGCTCCTGAGCCGTCACAGGTTCAGGGGCGTGCCAAAATTGCGTAGGTACCTATGCCCCGATAGGGCCACCTCAGCCCCAACCCTACACCAAAAACCGCGCCACCGCTGTAGGTTAACGGCGCCTTACGTCATTACACAAAACCAAAACCCGCTATCAATGCGCTCCCTCATCGCGAGGCGACTTGGGCAGGATGGCCAAAAAGTTATCCCGCGCGACCTTGTGGGCAACGTCTTCAGGCAATGCATCAAGGAAGGGATCAAAGCGGCGCATTTCCTTACCCAGCTTGTTGAAGCGTCCTACCACGTCGGAGCCCAACATGAAGCGATCAGGGAAGCGCTCCACGAGCTTGACCCACTCCGGCCTGGGCTTGCCCGCATCATCCAGCAGATAGGGCGTGAGCATGCTCCACGACAGATCGATATACAGGTTGGGGTAGGTTTCCAGCAGGCGAGTCAAGGTGGGCAGCAAGAACTCCATTTGCACCTGATGGCGATGGATTTCCTTGCTGGTGCCGGCGTGGGCCCAGATAAAGCGCGTGTGCGGATGGTTGCGCAGCGGCTGCTCGATTTCGGCCAGGTACAACGGGTTGCGCTCGCGCTTGGAGGTGATGTTGGAATGCACCATCACCGGCAGGTCGTTCTCCGCCGCCAAGTGATAGATGCGCGTCATGGCTTCGTTGTTGGCGCGCGGTGTATCACCCGAGGTCAGCGCGGTGAGGTCGTCGTGGCGGGTAAACACCTCGCCTATGCCCTGCCACAGCCCTGGGTTGAGGTCGAGCATGCGCTGGATGTGGGCAGCGGAGTTCTTGTCGTTAGGATTGAAACCGGCCAGGAACGGGTGAAAGTGCTGGCGCTGTTCAGGGGTCAGCTTATTGACCGCGGCGGCGACGATCACATCGGTGGCGCTGTACCAATAGGCATCGGCATCGTCGCCTGCGTAATAGCGCGGGCGCTTGGGTTCGTCCTCATGCCATTTCTTGGCCACGGGAATGCCGGAAATCATCACATGTTCGATGCGATTGTCCGCCATGGCCTTGAGCAGCTTGTCCATGCCTGCGGTTTCCTGGAAAAAATCCACGTAATGCAGGTGCGCATCGCTGTAGGCATACTCGCGAGCCTGCGCGGCAAGGCTGCTGGCGGCGAGCATCAGGGCAAAACTCACACGGGTCCAGAGCACGGTGATACCTCGATAGGGGCTGATACGGGTAGACCCTACGCCACGCATCAGGGTTCAGCACGGACAAAAACCTGGAACGCCCCAGCGCCGGCATGTTCTATTACTGCATGACCGTCATCCACAGCCTTGTGAGGTTCGCCATGCCTGTTACCGTCAATACGTTGAACGCTGAGAATTTCCGTCACAGCGTCGCTATCAACAACCACGAGCTGTTTACCGACCTGCCCAAGAGCCTGGGAGGTGACGATTCAGCGCCCTCTCCCCATGATTACTTCGATGCTGCGCTGGCATCGTGCAAGGCCTTGACCGTCAGGCTCTATGCGCAGAAGAAAGACATTCCGCTCACCGGCGTGACGGTAGAAGTTACCCACGACGCCGCCGAAGAGCAAAAAGGTAAGTACAGGCTCAACGTCAAGCTGACCCTCAAGGGCGTGCTCACCGACGCTCAGCGCGATGAGTTGCACCGTGTCGCCGACAAGTGCCCGGTGCACAAACTGATGACCACCGCCGAAGTCAGCATCGAGACCACACTTTCGGAAGGCGCCTTCAGCCAATAACGCCAACTCTGTCCGAGCGGGTTATGCTCAGCGTCGTCCAACCCGCTCAGACAGGGATGCCCCCATGACCACGCTCACCGTGATCCGCCCTCGCCCCGAAGATGTCGAGGGCCAGCCTATCCTGCGCCCACTGCCCTCGCGTGAATGCCGCAGCGTCGGGCCTTTCGTGTTCTTCGACCATATGCTGCCGATCCGTTACGCGCCGGGCAGTGGGATGAATATCCGCCAGCATCCCCATATCGGGCTGTCGACCCTCACCTATCTGTTCGAAGGCACCTTGCAGCACAAGGACAGCCTGGGCTCGGACCAGGTGGTGCAAGCCGGCGAGGTCAGTTGGATGACTGCTGGCAGCGCGATTGCCCACGTCGAGCGCACGCCCGAGGCGGTCAAGGCCAGTGGTTTTACGCTGCATGGGCTGCAAGTGTGGCTGGCATCGCCCAAGCACCACGAAACCGGGCCGGGCCACTACAGTCACCACCCGGCGGCCAGTTTGCCGGTCAGCGATAACCTGGGCGTGCAGGTGCGCCTGATCGCCGGCAGCGGGTTCTGTCTCAAGTCGCCCGTACCGGTGTTGTCGCCCACGCTGTACGCCGACGTGCGGATGCAGACGGCCACTACCCTGCTGATCCCGGATGAGCACGAGGAGCGCGCGGTGTATGTACTGGAGGGTGACGCGCAGTTGGACGGTGAGGTTCTGGAGGTACGCAGCCTGGTGGTCTTACCGACTGGGCAGGAGATGACCCTGTCTGCCGAGAGTGACTGCCACCTGGTGATACTTGGCGGCGCGCCGCTGGATGGACCACGGCGGATAAACTGGAACTTTGTGTCGAGCGACCCGGCGGTGATCGAACAGGCACGGCAGCGCTGGGCGGCTGGGGATTGGCCGACGGTGCCGGGGGAGTCTGAAAGGATTGAGTTGCCTGTTAGATAGTCATCGGGGGCAAGCCCCCTCCCACATTTGCACTGTATTCACAATCCAAGTGTGGGAGGGGGCTTGCTCCCGATAGCGTCCGAACAGACACTAAAAAATCAGCCCTTGAACACCTCATCCAGCAAGTTATGCATCGACCGGAACGCCCGCGCTGCGGTCTTGGCGTCATACATCATCTTGCCCGGCACATTGGCTTCGGGGTCGGTAAAGGAATGCACCGCGCCACCGTAGCTCAGCAATTGCCAATCCACACCCGCCGCGTTCATTTCATCTTCGAACGCCGGCAGTTGTTCTTTCGGTACCAGCGGGTCCGAGGCGCCGTGCAGCACCAGCACTGAACCCTTGATGTTCTTCGCATCTGCGGGGTTCGGTGTGTCGAGGGTGCCATGGAACGATACCGCCGCTTTCAACGGCGCACCGGTACGGGCCAGCTCCAGGGAGCAGCAGCCACCGAAGCAGAAGCCGAAGGTCGCCAGTTTCGACGTATCCACAGCCGCTTCAGTCTGGCTTTGCAGGTGTTCGAAGGCGGCTTGCATACGCTTGTTCAGCAACGCACGGTCGTTCTTCAGCGGCATCATCGCCGCACCCGCCTCATCACCGTTCGAAGGGCGCACGGTTTGCCCATAGAGGTCGGCGATCAACACCACATAGCCTTGGCCGGCCACGCTCTTGGCGATCTCTTCGGCCCCTGCGCTCACGCCCATCCAGTTCGGCGCCATCAACAGCCCCGGCAACGGGCCTTTGTGGCTGGCATCGAACGCCAAGCGGCTTTCATAAGTCTGGCCATCAATCTGATAGACCACGGAACGTAGTGTGACTTGGCTCATGATTCACTCCAGTTGAGGTGCGCTAAAACGAAAAAACCCGCCGAAGCGGGTTTTTCTACAACGGTGTTAAACCGACAGTTCAACCAACAGCTTGTTCAGTCGACGCACATAAGCGGCCGGGTCTTTCAAGCTGTCGCCAGCGGCCAGGGCCGCCTGGTCAAAGAGGATGTGCGACAGGTCGCCAAAACGCTCTTCGCTCTGCTCACCGTCGAGCTTCTCGATCAGCGGGTGCGCCGGGTTGAATTCGAAGATCGGCTTGGAATCCGGAACCTTCTGACCGCTGGCTTCGAGGATCTGACGCATCTGCATGCCCAGGTCCTGCTCGCCGATGGCCAGGATCGCCGGCGAATCGGTCAGACGATGGGAAACCCGCACTTCGCTGACGGCTTCACCCAGGGACGCCTTGATCCGCTCAACCAGGCCTTCTTTGGACTTGGCGACTTCTTCAGCGGCTTTCTTGTCTTCCTCGGAATCCAGGTTGCCCAGGTCCAGGTCGCCACGCGCCACGTCCACAAACGACTTGCCGTCGAATTCGGTGAGGTAGCTCATCAGCCACTCATCGATACGGTCGGTCAGCAGAAGCACTTCGATGCCTTTCTTGCGGAAGACTTCCAGGTGCGGGCTGTTTTTAACCTGAGCGTAGGTTTCACCGGTGAGGTAGTAGATCTTGTCCTGACCTTCCTTGGCGCGTGCCAGGTAGTCGGCCAGCGACACAACCTGTTCACCGTCTTCACCTTGAGTCGAGGCAAAACGCAGCAGGCCGGCGATTTTTTCCTTGTTGGCGAAATCTTCTGCCGGACCTTCTTTCATGACCTGGCCGAAGTTTTTCCAGAAGCCCTTGTATTTCTCAGGCTCGTTCTTCGCCAGTTTTTCCAGCATGTCGAGTACGCGCTTGGTCAACGCCGACTTCATGGAGTCGATGATCGGGTCTTTTTGCAGGATCTCACGCGACACGTTCAGCGACAGGTCGTTGGAATCAACCACACCCTTGATGAAGCGCAGGTACAGCGGCAGGAACGATTCCGCCTGGTCCATCACGAACACACGCTGTACGTAAAGCTTCAGGCCCTTCGGCGCTTCGCGCTGGTACAGGTCGAACGGCGCACGGGCCGGCACGTAGAGCAGCGAGCTGTATTCCAGCTTGCCTTCGACCTTGTTGTGGCTCCAGCTCAGCGGGTTCTCGTAATCGTGGCCGATGTGCTTGTAGAACTCCTGGTATTCCTCGTCCTTGATTTCGGTACGCGGACGGGTCCACAGGGCGCTGGCGCGGTTGACGGTTTCCCATTCGACGGCCGGTGTTTCTTCGCCTTCGGCAGCCGTCTGTTCTTTCGGCAACTCGATCGGCAGGGCGATGTGGTCGGAGTATTTCTTGATGATGTTGCGCAGGCGCCAGCCATCGGCGAATTCGTCTTCGCCATCTTTCAGGTGCAGCACGATACGGGTGCCACGGTCAGGCTTGTCGAGGGTGGCGATTTCAAACTCGCCCTCACCTTTGGAAGCCCAGTGCACACCTTCGCTGGCGTCAAGACCGGCGCGGCGGCTGAACACTTCTACCTTGTCGGCAACGATGAAAGCCGAATAGAAGCCCACGCCGAATTGGCCGATCAAGTGGGAATCTTTTTTCTGGTCGCCCGACAGGTTCTTCATGAAGTCTGCGGTGCCGGATTTGGCGATGGTCCCCAGGTGGGTGATCGCATCGTCACGGCTCATGCCGATACCGTTGTCTTCGAGGGTGACGGTTTTGGCGTCTTTGTCGTAGCTCACACGGATTTTCAGTTCGGCGCCACCTTCCAGCAACTCAGGCTTGGACAGGGCTTCGAAACGTAATTTGTCGACAGCGTCAGAGGCGTTCGAGATCAATTCGCGAAGGAAAATTTCCTTGTTGGAATACAGCGAATGGATCATGAGGTGTAGCAGCTGCTTCACCTCGGTCTGGAAGCCCAGGGTTTCCTTTTGAGTTTCCACACTCATGGTCATCAAACTCCAATTGGATGGCAATAGCCGCGCCCGAAAGGGTTGGCGGCGGGTTGTCATCAAAGTTGGGGGCTCCAACCTGTATTTCAAGGGCGCGGCGGTTCCTCGATCTTGAAATGTGCGCGAGCGGTGGCAATTGGTTCCGCTGGCATGGTTTGCCAGGCGGTGATCGCCACGTTGGCGACACGCCGGCCCTGGCGCCACACCTGACAAATGGCGTAGGTATCGCGAAATTGGCCGGCGCGCAGGTAATCCAAGGAGAAGTCGATGATTTTCGGCAGGCCCGGGGCGCCGGTAAATACGAGCAAGTGCAACGCCGCTGACAGTTCCATGAAGCCGGCGATCACCCCGCCATGCAGCGCCGGCAATATAGGGTTACCAATGTTGTCCTTGTTGGCTGGCAGGCGAAACAGCAATTCGTCCCCTGAGCGCGTGCATTCGACGCCGATCAGCTTTGCGTAGGGAACCAGGTCGAGCAGTGCCGCGTAATCGCCGTGCTCCAGTGCTTGCTCCAGGCGGGTCTTGAATCGATGACTCATGCTGGCATCCCCTTGAGGTGCTTGCCCATGCGCATGAAGGTGCCTACTACATGGGCAATGGGCTGCTGTGGATCGTCCTGATAGGCCACGCCGCGGGTGAAGATTACATCGGTGGTTACCCGGTAGCACTGGGCGAAGCCATACACCGGTTTATGCGGTTCGGCGGGATGCATATAGTCGATGCGCAAATCCAGGGTCGGGCACACCTCGAACTCGGGCAGCACGCACAGGGTGGCCATGCCGCAGGCGGTGTCCATCAACGAAGTCAGCGCGCCACCGTGGATGACTCCGGTGCGGGGATCACCGACGATATGCGCGCCGTAGGGCAACACCAACGTCATGCCCTCCTTCGTCGCAGCATGGACCGTAATCCCCAGTACCTGGCAATGGCGAAGCGCCGAAGCAAAGCGAGTGGCGCGGTCTAACAAGGGGGTTTCGGTCATTGTTTTTAAATTCTTATTAGTGTGAGTGGGCCGGATAGGTAATAATTTGGAAAGTTCCTGGCGAAAAGCTTTATATATCTGTGGAACAAAAGGAACTAATGCTGGCCCCTTGAGTTCGAAAGGCCAGTAGATATCTTCAATAAGGAGAAACACCATGCGCAAGACATTAGCTATTTCCATGATGCTGGCCGCTGCCCTCGGCCTGGCTGCCTGCGACAAGAAATCCGAAGACAAAGCCCAAGACGCCGCTGCACATTCTGAGCAAGCTCAGCAAGACATGGCGAAAGCACAGGATAAAGTGAACGACGCTGCGAAAGAAAACGCCGATGCTGCCAAAGCTCAGGCCGAATCGAACGCTGCCGCCGCGAAAGAAGCTGCACCTGCCGCACCTGCAGAGCCTGCCAAGCAGTAATTGCACGGTGTAAAGCTGTAGTGCTGCAAAAGATAGCCCGCTTATAAAGCGGGCTTTTCTTTGCCTGTTGTTTTATCCGACGTTCAAGACACGTTGTCTTTTGCCGGATCCGGGGCGTGCATCTCCGTCGGGGTATACACCATCACCTGTAGAACGTCGGAATGGAACTCACGACGGTAAAGCACTAACACCACCCCGCTGCTCATCAACATGAACAACCACGGGCTGACGAACCAGGCCAGCATGGTCATGCCGAAGTAATAAGCGCGCAGGCCAAAGTTGAATTGGTTGGCCGCCATCGAAATCACCCGCGCCGCCCGCAAGGCAAATGCATTGCGCTCCTGCTCCGACACATGCCGCTCACCGATCATCGGCGCCGAGCCCACCAGCACTGCGGCAAAGTTGTACTGACGCATGCACCAGCTGAAGGTGAAGAAGGCGTAGACGAACACCAGCGCCAAGCACAGCAACTTGATCTCCGACATACCCTGGGAGGCCTGCTGCACCATCGGGATATCCGCCAGCAGCGATACCGCCCGCTCGGAGGCGCCCAGCACGGTGAGGATGCCGGCGAGGATAATCAAGGTGCTGGAGGCGAAGAACGAGGCGTTCCGCTCCAGGTTACCGATCACGCTGGCGTCGGCGATGCGGTTATCGCGCAGCAACATGCGGCGCATCCAGTCTTCGCGATACAGATGCAACACGCTGGCCAGGCAGGCCGTGTCGCGGGCCTTCCAAGTGGCGTAACGGGTATAACCACCCCAACACAGGATGAACCATAGGGCAGCAAGCAGGTGGACTTGATTGGTTTCGACAAACGACATGTGGGCCCTTGTTCACAGTTTTCATTTGAGAAATGAGTCACCTGTTCGACGCTAGCTCAAGCAAAAAGACACTGCATGACGCCCATAAAAAATGCCCCGTATCGATTGATACGGGGCATTTCATCAATGCGTTGAAATCAGTACTACGCGATGGCTTCGCTGCGTTTTCCCAGCATGCGATCCACCACCACCGCCACCACCAGGATCATCACCGATGGCACCAGCCACGCCAGGCCCTGCTCGCTCAACGGCAGGTGCATCAGTTGCGACGGCATCCAATCCGCCAGGCCCGCGCCCTTGAGCGCATCGATGCAGCCAAAGATAAACGACACCAGCATGACCGGGCCAACGATACGGCCCTGCTCCTGCCAGAAATCCTTACAGAAGCTCAGGGCCACCAACACGATGCACGGCGGGTAGATCGCGGTGAGCACCGGGATGGAGAACGCGATCAGCTTGGTCAGGCCCAGGTTGGACACGAACAGCGAGAACAGCGCGAGGATCACCACCAGGGTCTTGTAGGACAGCGGCAGCACACGGCTGAAGTACTCAGCGCAGGCGCAGGTCAGGCCCACGGCGGTGACCAGGCACGCCAGGGAAATCAGCACCGCCAGGAAACCGCTGCCCAGTGAGCCGAAGGTATGTTGCACATAGGCGTGCAGCACTGCGGCACCGTTGCTGGCACCTGCGGCCACGGCATGGCTGCCCGAGCCGAGGCGGAACAGGCTGATGTACACCAGCGCCAGACCCACGCCGGCAATCAGCCCGGCAATGATCGCGTAACGCGTGATCAGCTTGGGCGACTCCACGCCACGGGAGCGAATCGCGTTGACGATGACAATGCCAAATACCAGCGCACCCAGGGTATCCATGGTCAGGTAGCCATTGATAAAGCCCTGGGAGAATGGCGCAGCGACGTATTCCGGCGTGGCGACACCGACTTCACCGGCCGGCAAGGCAAACGCGGCGATGCCAAGGATGGCCAGTGCGATGATCTTCAACGGCGCGAGGAAACGCCCCACGGTGTCCAGCAGGCGCCCTGGGTACAACGACACGAAAAACACCACCAGGAAATACACCGAGCTGTACAGGAACAGCGCCAGCGGGCTTTCGCCGGTCAGCGGCGCCAGGCCCACTTCGAACGAAACGGTGGCGGTACGCGGCGTGGCGAACAGCGGCCCGACCGCCAGGTACGCCGCCGCCGCGAGCAGGCCGCCGGCGATCTTGCCGATCGGGCTGCTCAGCGCATCCATACCGCCGCCGACCTTGGCCAGTGCGATCACGGTGACGACCGGCAGGCCAACTGCCGTAATCAGGAACCCTAAGGCGGCCATCCAGACGTGTGGCCCGGACTGCAAGCCCACAATGGGCGGGAAGATGATGTTGCCGGCGCCCACGAACAGGGCAAAGGTCATAAAGCCCAACGCCAGGATATCCTGGCTTTTCAACACTTTCATTTGAGGAAATACCACACTACTGAATCGGAATTTAGAGAGGGCTTCCCTATGGATGAGGGAAAGGCTGCCGGTCCTGATCGGGACCGGCCGGTCCAGCGCGGGGCTTCCTTTTGGGAGGCGCACGCATAAAGAGGCGGCTAGGGTACAGAATTAGCCTGACAAACGCACTGTTGCAGGGCGAACTGTCCGATAAGCGACATTTCAATGTCGTTTTTTCATACTTAATTTGGCAATACAGACAAAAATGTGGGAGGGGGCTTGCTCCCGATAGCGGTGGCTCAGTCACATCATCCTGACTAAAACTTCGCAATCGGGGGCAAGCCCCCTCCCACATTTGGATCTCTACCCGTCGCAGGCATGTTACCGAGCCCGACATGCACAAAGGCCACCCGAAGGTGGCCTTTGCTGGTAAAGCGTCAGCTAAGCGCGAGGCTTACTTGACAGCCCAACCGGTCAGCTCGGACAAAGCCTTGCCGATGTCTGCCAGCGAACGCACGGTTTTCACGCCTGCGTCTTCCAGGGCAGCAAACTTCTCGTCTGCAGTGCCCTTGCCGCCAGAGATGATTGCGCCAGCATGGCCCATGCGCTTGCCTGCGGGGGCAGTCACACCAGCGATGTAGGAAACAACCGGCTTGGTCACGTGTGCCTTGATGTAGGCAGCGGCTTCTTCTTCAGCCGAACCGCCGATCTCACCGATCATGACGATCGCTTCGGTCTTCGGGTCTTCCTGGAACAGCTTCAGGATGTCGATGAAGTTGGAGCCTGGGATCGGGTCACCGCCGATGCCGACGCAAGTCGACTGACCGAAACCGGCGTCAGTGGTCTGCTTCACAGCTTCGTAGGTCAGGGTGCCGGAACGGGAAACGATACCGACTTTGCCTGGCAAGTGAATGTGACCTGGCATGATGCCGATCTTGCATTCGCCTGGAGTGATCACGCCTGGGCAGTTAGGGCCGATCAGGACAACGCCCAGCTCGTCGCACTTAACTTTAGCGTCCAGCATGTCCAGGGTAGGAATGCCTTCAGTGATGCACACGATCAGCTTGATGCCGCCGAATGCCGCTTCCAGGATGGAATCTTTGCAGAAAGGTGCTGGAACGTAGATCACGCTGGCGGTAGCGCCAGTGGTGTCTACAGCTTCTTTCACGGTGTTGAACACTGGCAGACCCAGGTGCTCGGTGCCGCCTTTGCCCGGAGTTACGCCGCCAACCATCTTGGTGCCGTATTCGATGGCTTGCTGGGTGTGGAAACTACCTTGCGAACCGGTAATACCCTGGCAGATAACTTTGGTGTCTTTATTGATCAGGACGCTCATTATTTGCCCTCCGCAGCTTTGACAACTTGTTGAGCAGCGTCGGTCAGGCTGGTAGCCGCGATGATGTTCAAACCGCTTTCTGCCAGTACTTTAGCGCCCAGTTCAGCGTTGTTACCTTCAAGGCGAACAACAACCGGGATTTTAACGCCAACTTCTTTCACTGCACCGATGATGCCTTCGGCAATCATGTCGCAACGAACGATGCCGCCGAAGATGTTGACCAGTACTGCAGCGACGTTGGAGTCGGACAGGATGATCTTGAACGCTTCGGTAACGCGTTCCTTGGTAGCGCCACCACCTACGTCGAGGAAGTTGGCTGGTTTGCCGCCATGCAGGTTGACGATGTCCATGGTACCCATGGCCAGGCCAGCACCGTTGACCATGCAACCGATGTTACCTTCCAGGGCTACGTAGTTCAGTTCGAACTTGGCAGCGTGCGCTTCGCGCGGATCGTCCTGGGACGGATCGTGGAAAGTCTTCAGCTTAGGCTGACGGTACATGGCGTTGGCGTCGATGTTGATCTTGGCGTCGAGGCAATGCAGATCGCCGTCAGCCTTGATCACCAGCGGGTTCACTTCCAGCAGGGCCAGATCGTGATCCTGGAACAGTTTGGCCAGACCGACGAAGATCTTGGCGAACTGGGCAACTTGCTTGCCTTCCAGGCCCAGCTGGAAAGCCAGCTCGCGACCCTGGAATGGCTGAGCGCCAACCAGTGGATCGATAGTGGCTTTCAGAATTTTTTCTGGGGTTTCGTGAGCGATCTTCTCGATGTCCACGCCACCTTCGGTGGAAGCCATGAACACGATGCGACGGCTCGAACGGTCAACGACAGCGCCCAGGTACAGCTCTTTAGCGATATCAGTGCACGATTCAACCAGGATCTTGGTGACTGGCTGGCCATTGGCATCAGTCTGGTAAGTCACCAGACGCTTGCCCAGCCACTGCTGTGCGAAGGCCTTGGCGTCTTCTTTGCTGCGAACCAGCTTAACGCCGCCCGCTTTACCGCGACCACCGGCGTGGACCTGGGCTTTGACAACCCACTCGCTGCCGCCGATTTTGTCGCAAGCTTCTGCTGCTGCTTCCGGGGTGTCTACTGCGTAGCCCTTGGAAACTGGCAGGCCGTATTCAGCGAACAGCTGCTTACCCTGATACTCGTGAAGATTCATGCTTTTTACCGTCTTCGTTAGGTACTGCGCATTCGGCGCTGCGCTCATTATGAGTGCCGCGCCACCTGTGACTGCTGCTTGCGCAACTTGCAGGGCTTATGGCCCGTAAAGCTGCGCAAGGCTGCGTCCAGCGGATATTCCGCGGTGAGTCTTGCGCGCAAGGCTCACGACGGGCAACTCCGCCGTGGTTTCTTATTATCTCGCTTAGCGCTTCTTGCGGTTGGCGATGTGGATGGCGCCGCCATTCACAGCCAACGCTGCTTCGTGCAACGCTTCGGACAGGGTCGGATGGGAGAAGACCATCATGCCCAAGTCTTCGGCGCTGGTGCCGAATTCCATACCGATAGCGCCTTGCTGAACCAGTTCTGCAGCGCTTGGGCCAATCACGTGGACGCCCAATACGCGGTCAGTCTTGGCATCAGCGATGACTTTGACAAAACCACCGGTGTCGTTGGCTGCCATGGCACGGCCAGAAGCGGCAAACGGGAAGGTGCCGACGTTAACTTCAACGCCTTCAGCTTTCAACTGCTGTTCGTTCTTGCCGACCCATGCAATTTCCGGGTGGGTGTAGATAACCGATGGAATCAGGTCGTAGTTCATCTGGGTCTTGTGACCCTTGATGCGCTCGACAACCATGATGCCTTCTTCGGAAGCCTTGTGGGCCAGCATCATGCCACGAACCACGTCGCCGATCGCGTAAACGCCCGGCACGGTGGTTGCGCAGTGATCGTCAACGTGAATGAAACCACGCTCATCGATGCTCACGCCGCTGTCGGAGGCCAGCAGGTCGGTGGTCACTGGACGGCGACCAACGGCTACGATCAGCTTGTCGAAAGTGATGGTCTGCTCGCCTTCCTTGTCGGTGTAGGTCACGACCACTTCTTCGCCGTTGACTTTAGAACCGGTAACTCGGGCGCCAAGCTTGATGTCCAGACCTTGCTTGGTCAGGGTCTTGTAGGCTTCCTTGGACACGGCAGTGTCGGCAGCCAGCAGGAATGTGTCCAGAGCTTCGAGCACGGTCACTTCGGAACCCAGGCGCGACCATACCGAACCCAGCTCCAGGCCGATGACGCCGGCGCCGATGACGCCCAGGCGCTTAGGTACGGCCTGGAATTCCAGGGCGCCGGTTGAATCAACGATCACGTTCTGATCGACTGGAGCCGGTGGAATGTCGATTGGACGCGAACCCGGTGCCAGGATCACGTTCTCGGCTTCGATGACTTCAACCGAGCCGTCCGGCTTGGTGATTTCAACTTTCTTGCCGGCCAGCAGTTTGCCGTGACCTTGCAGGGAAGTAACGCCGTTGGCCTTGAACAAGGTGGCAACGCCGGAAGTCAGGCCTTTGACGATGTTGGCTTTACGGCCGACCATCGCTGGCACGTCCATGGTCACGCCAGCATGGTTGATACCGTGAATCGCGAAGCCATCCTGGGCTTCGTGGAATTTCCAGGAGCTGTCCAGCAGCGCCTTGGACGGAATGCAACCCACGTTCAGGCAGGTACCGCCCAGCGCCAGTTTGCCTTCCTTGTCGGTGTACTTTTCGATGCAAGCAGTCGAGAGGCCCAGTTGTGCGGCCTTGATGGCGGCAACATAGCCGCCAGGGCCTGCACCAATCACTACAACGTCAAATTTCTGTGTCATAAAAAGGTTCCCTTTTTAGCTGCAAGCTACAAGCCGCACGCCGCAAGTTGAAAGCACCGCTCGCCGCTTTGGGCTTGGCGCTTGCAGCTTGCGACCTGCAGCTGCTTTTTAGATATCCAGAAGCAGGCGAGCCGGGTCTTCCAGCAGGTTCTTGATGGTCACCAGGAACGTCACGGCTTCTTTACCATCGATCAGGCGGTGATCGTAAGACAGCGCCAGGTACATCATTGGGCGGATCACGACCTGGCCGTTGATGGCCATCGGACGCTGGATGATGTTGTGCATGCCCAGGATCGCAGCTTGTGGCGGGTTGACGATCGGCGTCGACATCATCGAACCGAAGGTACCACCGTTGGTGATGGTGAAGGTACCGCCGGTCATCTCGTCGATGGTCAGCTTGCCGTCACGGGCTTTCTTGCCGAAGCCGGCGATGCCGCCTTCGATTTCGGCCAGGCTCATCAGTTCGGCGTTACGCAGAACCGGAACCACCAGGCCACGGTCGCTGGACACGGCAACGCCGATGTCTGCATAGCCATGGTAAACGATGTCGGCGCCGTCGATGGAAGCGTTGACTGCCGGGAAGCGCTTCAGCGCTTCGGTGGCCGCTTTCACGAAGAACGACATGAAGCCCAGGCGCACACCGTTGTGGGACTTCTCGAACAGATCCTTGTACTTCGAACGCAGGGCCATGACTTCGGTCATGTCGACTTCGTTGAACGTGGTCAGCATCGCCATGTTCGACTGAGCTTCAACCAGGCGTTTGGCCACGGTGGCACGTACACGGGTCATCGGCACGCGCTTCTCGGTGCGGTCGCCGGCGGCGAATACAGGCGCGGCGGCAGCTGGAGCAGCGGCCTTGGCAGGTGCGGCAGCCGGAGCGTTTTTCTTGGCTTCAATAGCAGCAACCACGTCTTCCTTGGTAACACGGCCGTCTTTGCCGGTGCCTTTGATGGAAGCCAGGTTGATACCGTTCTCTTCAGCCAGTTGACGCGCAGCCGGTGCAGCGATTGGGTCTTCGCCACCTGCAGCCGGAGCGGCGGCCGGGGCAGCAGAGGCAGCGGCAGCCGGTGCGGCAGCAGCAGGCGCGGCAGCAGCACTGCCCTCTTCGATCGAGCCCAGTACCTGGTTCGACAGAACGGTAGCGCCTTCTTCTGCAACGATCGCGCCCAGCACGCCGTCGGCTTCGGCCAGCACTTCCAGCACAACCTTGTCGGTCTCGATGTCGACGATCAGGTCGTCACGCTTGACGGCCTCGCCTGGTTTCTTGTGCCAAGTGGCAACGGTGCCATCGGCAACCGATTCCGGGAATGACGGGGCTTTGATTTCGATAGCCATTATCTGTAGGTCCTTAAAATTCGGTTTCAGTCAGCGCGAAGGCGTTAAACAGTGAAAGCATCTTGCAGCAGTTTTTCCTGCTGCTCGGCGTGCATCGACGCGTAGCCACAAGCAGGTGCAGCAGATGCATCACGACCGGCGTACTCCAGGCCCAAAGCCTTGTTGTGGTTGCCGATGCTGCGACGCAGGTGATGCTGGCTGCTGTACCAGGCGCCCTGGTTCATCGGTTCTTCCTGACACCACACGACATTCGTGAGGTTGGTGTAAGGCGCGATGATCTCCATGAGGTCATCTTCCGGGAACGGGTAAAGCTGCTCGATACGCACGATGGCGATGTCTTCGCGGCCTTCGGCACGGCGTTTTTCCAGCAGATCGTAGTAGACCTTGCCGCTGCACAGGATCAGGCGAGTGACCTTGGCGGCGTCCAGCGTATCGATTTCTGGAATAACGGTCTGGAACGAACCTTCGGCCAGGTCTTCCAGGGTCGAAACGGCCAATTTGTGACGCAACAGCGATTTGGGAGTCAACACGACCAGCGGCTTGCGCAGCGGGCGGATTACCTGGCGACGCAGCAAGTGGTAGATCTGCGCCGGGGTCGTCGGTACGCACACCTGGATGTTGTGCTCGGCGCACAACTGCAGGTAACGCTCCAGACGGGCCGAGGAGTGCTCCGGACCCTGGCCTTCATAACCATGGGGCAACAGCATGGTCAGACCGCACAGACGGCCCCACTTGTGCTCGCCGCTGGTGATGAACTGGTCGATAACCACTTGGGCACCGTTGGCGAAGTCGCCGAACTGGGCTTCCCAGATCACCAGCGCCTGCGGCGTGGTGGTGGAGTAGCCGTATTCGAACGCCAGTACAGCTTCTTCGGACAGGAACGAATCGTACAGGTCGAAACGCGGCTGGCCTTCGTACAGGTTCTGCAACGGGATGTAGGTGCCCGCGTCTTTCTGGTTGTGCAACACGGCATGACGGTGCGAGAACGTACCGCGGCCGATGTCCTGGCCGGTCATGCGGATCGGATGACCTTCGAACGCCAGGGTCGCGTACGCCATGGTTTCGGCGTAACCCCAGTTGATCGGCAGGCCGCCGGCTTGCATCTTCTGACGGTCTTCGTAGATCTTCGCAACCTGGCGCTGAACCACGAACCCTTCAGGGATCTCCAGCAACTTGGCAGACAACTCCTGCAAAGTCTTCAAGTCGAAGCTGGTGTCATGGCGTGCGGTCCAGGTGTGACCCAGGTACGGACGCCAGTCGACGAACAGCTCTTTGTTCGGCTCTTTGACCAGGCTCTTCACTACATGCAGGCCGTTATCCAGCGCGTTGCGGTATTCATCGATTTTCGCCTGAACACGCGCATCATCCAGCACGCCGGCCTTGGTCAGGCTTTCGGCGTACAGCTCACGGGTGGTGCGCTGCTTGGTGATCTGCTGGTACATCAACGGCTGGGTGCCGCTTGGTTCGTCCGCTTCGTTGTGACCGCGACGGCGGTAGCAAACCAGGTCGATCACCACGTCACGCTTGAATTGCATGCGGTAGTCAACAGCCAACTGGGTCACGAACAGTACGGCTTCCGGGTCATCGCCATTCACATGGAGAATCGGCGCCTGGATCATCTTGGCAACGTCGGTGGCGTACTCGGTGGAGCGCGCATCCAGCGGGTTGCTGATGGTGAAGCCAACCTGGTTGTTGATGACGATGTGAACCGTACCGCCGGTCTTGAAGCCGCGAGTCTGCGACATCTGGAACGTTTCCAGGACCACGCCTTGACCGGCGAATGCCGCGTCACCGTGGATGGAAATCGGCAGCACCTTTTCACCGGTGGTGTCGTTACGACGATCCTGGCGAGCGCGCACCGAACCCTCGACCACTGGAGAAACGATTTCCAGGTGGGAGGGGTTGAAGGCCATGGCCAGGTGAACTTCACCGCCGGTGGTCATGACGTTGGACGAGAAGCCCTGGTGGTATTTAACGTCACCGGAACCCAGTTCGACCTTCTTCTTGCCTTCGAACTCGTCGAACAGCTCGCGCGGGTTCTTGCCGAAGGTATTGACCAACACGTTCAGGCGGCCACGGTGAGCCATGCCGATCACGACTTCCTTGGTGCCGTAGGAACCGGAACGCTGGATCAGCTCGTCGAGCATCGGAATCAGGCTTTCGCCGCCTTCCAGGCCGAAACGCTTGGTGCCCGGGTATTTGGTACCCAGGTATTTTTCGAGACCTTCAGCGGCAGTCACGCGCTCGAGCAGGTGGCTGCGCACATCGGCGGACAATACCGGACGGCCACGCACGCCTTCCAGGCGGTGCTGGAACCACTGGCGTTGCTCGGAATCGGTGATGTGCGTGAACTCAGCGCCGATGGTGCGGCAATATGTCTGCTGCAACGCTTCGTGAATTTCGCGTAGGCTCGCTTCCTCTTTGCCGATGAACAGGTCGCCGGCACGGAAGGTCGTATCAAGATCGGCATTGGTCAAGCCGTAATGATTGATCGACAGGTCAGCAGGTGCAGGACGCTGCCAGAGCCCCAGCGGGTCAAGCTGGGCCGCCTGGTGGCCACGCATCCGGTAAGCCTGGATCAGTCGCAGTACTTCAACTTGCTTCTTCTCGTGCTCACTGCTCACGCTGCCGGCGGAAACCGGTTGGGCGCGGCGCTGGTTCTTTGCCAGCAACACGAAATGATCGCGAATCGCAGCATGCGATACATCGGTGGCAGCGTTGCCGTCTGAAGACAACGTCTGAAATTTGGTGCGCCATTCTTCTGGCACAGCGTTAGGGTCGTGCAGGTAGAGCTCATAAAGCTCTTCCACATAGGCAGCGTTACCACCTGAAAGATAGCCGCTGTTCCACATGCGCTGCATCACGCTTTCTTGCATGCTTGGTCACCCTCGATTTGGGGACACCACCGGCGAAAACACCGAGTTTGCTTGCAAAAGGCCAAGTGCAGCGACCAAAACAAGCCACTTAGGATCACGCTGATAGTTCGGGTACCAACCCGAATGCCCCTGCTTGTCTCATTTCTTCAAAATAAGAGCCGCGGCTTTGTAAGTCGCTGCTCAAGTTAAAACTACGGCGCCGGTTGAAGCCTGCGCCGCAGCATTTACGGGCACAACGGTCCTGCTTTTACGTCAGTTACACGCCGCTTTGCAGCAGCATGTTACGGATGTGACCAATGGCCTTAGTCGGGTTCAGGCCTTTGGGACATACGTTGACGCAGTTCATGATCCCGCGGCAGCGGAATACGCTGAACGGGTCATCCAGTGAAGCCAGACGCTCGGACGTCTTGGTGTCGCGGCTGTCTGCCAGGAAGCGGTAGGCTTGCAGCAGTGCAGCCGGGCCCAGGAACTTGTCCGGGTTCCACCAGAAGGACGGGCAGGACGTCGAGCAGCAAGCGCACAGGATGCACTCGTACAGGCCGTCGAGTTTTTCACGCTCTTCCGGGGACTGCAGACGCTCGATGGCCGGAGCCGGCGTGTCGTTCTGCAGGAATGGCTTAACTTTCTCGTATTGCTTGTAGAAGATGCTCATATCGACAACCAGGTCACGGATAACCGGCAAACCTGGCAGTGGACGAACGATCAGCTTGTTGCCCTTGACCACGGCGGACAGCGGCGTGATACACGCCAGGCCGTTTTTGCCGTTGATGTTCATGCCGTCGGAACCGCACACACCTTCACGGCAAGAGCGACGATAGGAGAAACCTTCGTCCTGCTCTTTGATCAGTGCCAGTACATCCAGCACCATCAGGTCTTTACCACCGGTATCGACCTGGAACTCCTGCATGAACGGCGCGGCGTCCTGATCAGGGTTGTAGCGGTAAACACTGACTTTCAACATGGCAGCCACCCTTAGTAAGTCCGAATCTTCGGTTCAAACGTCGGCACCGTCTTCGGCGAGAAGTTCACGGCACGCTTGGTTACGCGCTTGTCACCCGGGAAGTACAGGGTGTGGCACAACCAGTTCTCGTCGTCGCGGTCTTCAAAGTCTTCACGAGCGTGGGCGCCACGGGATTCCTTACGAACCTCGGCGGCGATCGCAGTCGCTTCTGCCACTTCCAGCAGGTTTTGCAGCTCAAGGGCTTCGATACGCGCGGTGTTGAACGCCTGGCTCTTATCGTTGATCTTGACGTTGGCGATGCGCGTGCGCAGGTCGGCCAGCTGGGCGATGCCCTTCTGCATGTATTCGCCGGTACGGAACACACCGAAGTAGTTCTGCATGCAGCTTTGCAGCTCGCGACGCAGGGTTGCCACGTCTTCGCCGTCAGTGCGCTCGTTCAGAGCGTTCAGGCGCGCCAGGGCGGCTTCGATGTTGGCGTCGGTGGCGTCATCGTATTCGATGCCGTCGGTCAGAGCTTTTTCCAGGTGCAGGCCGGCAGCGCGGCCGAATACCACCAGGTCGAGCAGCGAGTTGCCGCCCAGGCGGTTGGCACCGTGAACCGATACGCAGGCCACTTCGCCTACCGCGAACAGACCATGGATGATCTCGTCCACACCATCGGCGTTCTGGGTGATTGCCTGGCCATGAATGTTGGTCGGCACGCCGCCCATCATATAGTGGCAAGTCGGAACCACTGGCACCGGCGCAACCACCGGGTCAACGTGAGCAAAGGTCTTGGACAGCTCGCAGATACCTGGCAGACGGCTGTGCAGCACTTCTTCGCCCAGGTGATCGAGCTTGAGCAGTACGTGGTCGCCGTTCGGGCCACAGCCGTTGCCGGCGATGATTTCCTTGACCATCGAACGGGCCACGACGTCACGACCAGCAAGGTCTTTCGCGTTCGGCGCATAACGCTCCATGAAACGCTCGCCGTGCTTGTTGATCAGGTAGCCACCTTCACCACGGCAACCTTCGGTCACCAGTACACCGGCGCCGGCGATGCCGGTCGGGTGGAACTGCCACATTTCGATGTCTTGCACCGGTACGCCTGCACGCAGTGCCATGCCGACGCCGTCACCGGTGTTGATCAGGGCATTGGTGGTCGACGCGTAGATACGGCCTGCACCGCCGGTCGCCAGCACGGTAGCCTTGGCGCGGATGTAGGTGGTTTCACCGGTTTCGATGCAGATGGCGATCACGCCGACGAACTCGCCCTTGCCGTTCTTCACCAGATCGACAGCGTAGTACTCGTTCAGGAACGTGGTACCGGCTTTCAGGTTGCCCTGATAAAGAGTGTGCAGCAGCGCGTGACCGGTACGGTCGGACGCGGCGCAGGTACGGGCAGCCTGGCCACCTTTACCGTAGTCCTTGGACTGGCCGCCAAACGGACGCTGGTAGATACGGCCTTGCTCGGTACGGGAGAACGGCAGACCCATGTGGTCCAGCTCGAACACCGCAGCCGGGCCTTCCTGACACATGTACTCGATAGCGTCCTGGTCACCGATGTAGTCGGAACCCTTGACGGTATCGTACATGTGCCAGCGCCAGTCATCGTTCGGGTCGGCAGAAGCGATGGCGCAGGTAATGCCACCCTGGGCCGATACGGTGTGCGAACGCGTCGGGAACACCTTGGTGATCACGGCGGTCTTGTGGCCACCCTGGGCCAGCTGCAGCGCAGCGCGCATGCCGGCACCGCCGCCACCAATAATGATGGCGTCGAATGAAATAGTAGGAATGTTAGCCATGAATCAGATACCCCAAAGAATCTGCACACCCCAGACGAAGTAAGCGAACATCGCGATGCCGCATACTGCCTGGAAGAGGAAACGGACTGCGGTCGCGGACTTGCCCAGCGCCATTGGCGTCAGGTAGTCGGTCGCGATGGTCCACATGCCGACCCAGGCGTGAGCGCCCAGGGCCACAAGGGCCAGCAGACTGAAGATTCGCATCGCATTGTGGGCGAACAGGCCGTGCCATTGCTCATAGCCGATGCCCGGGTTTGCGACGAGGTATCCGATCAGGAAAATGAAATAAGCCGCGAGAACGACCGCAGACACACGCTGTGCCATCCAGTCATAGAGGCCCGAACGCGACAGATTCGTTACGCTGGTTACCATATCCAAACTCCTGCCAGAACGATCAGCACCACGGAAATGGCGATGATGATTTTCGAGCCCAGGCGGCCGCCTTCCAGCGTCTCACCGATACCCGCATCCATGATCAAGTGGCGCACACCGGCTACCAGGTGATACAGCAGAGCGGACAGCAGGCCCCACGCTACGAACTTGGCCAGTGGGCTGGTCAAGGTTGCCTTCACCTCGGCGTAACCTTCCGCGGAACCCAGGGATTTGCTCAATGCGTAAAGCATGATGCCCAGGCCCAGGAACAGGATGATGCCGGAAACACGGTGCAGGAACGACGTAACGCCGGTGATGGGGAGTTTGATGGTCCTTAGGTCTAGGTTTACAGGTCGTTGGCTATTCACGGCTTTTTTTCACACTGAAGAGCCCCTAACAATCAGGGCAAAGTTGTTGGGGAGTGCGACTGGTCAGGTAAGCACCACCCAGGGAGTGCGACCCCCAATGAAAGCAAGCCCAAAAGCCCTTGGCGGTCGGTGGCCGAGTATAGACAGTTAGGTTACTAATGACAACGCGCACACCTCACCCTAATAGCTGATTGCGCTGACGCGATAAAAGGCGTAAATGGCAGGCAATTTCGACGAAAAAGTACGGTTAAAGCCTTCTGGAGCAAGACTTTAGGCAAATTGACATCTGAATTTATCTCACTATAGTGGTGCGGGCCCTGCGTGGGGGGTCTGTCTGATGATTTGAAGCATAAATAGGAGGCCACATGGCTGACAAAAAAGCGCAGTTGATCATCGAGGGCGCAGCCCCCGTCGAGCTGCCCATTTTAACCGGCACCGTTGGTCCCGATGTTATCGACGTACGGGGCCTGACGGCCACGGGCCGTTTCACTTTCGACCCAGGCTTCATGTCGACCGCCTCTTGCGAGTCGAAGATCACCTATATCGACGGCGACAATGGCATCCTGCTGCACCGCGGCTACCCGATCGAACAACTGGCTGAACAGTCGGACTACCTGGAAACCTGCTACCTGCTGCTAAATGGCGAACTGCCAACAGCCGAGCAAAAGGCCCAGTTCGTCAGCACCGTGAAGAACCACACCATGGTTCACGAGCAGTTGAAGACCTTCTTCAACGGCTTCCGTCGCGACGCCCACCCGATGGCCGTCATGTGCGGCGTGGTCGGCGCCCTGTCGGCCTTCTATCACGACTCTCTGGACATCAATAACGCCGAGCATCGCGAAATTTCCGCGATCCGCCTGGTCGCCAAGATGCCAACCCTGGCCGCGATGGTTTACAAGTATTCCATGGGCCAACCCATGATGTACCCGCGCAACGACCTGACGTACGCGGAAAACTTCCTGCACATGATGTTCAACACCCCGTGCGAGATCAAACCGATCAGCCCGGTGCTGGCCAAGGCAATGGACCGGATCTTCATCCTCCACGCCGACCACGAGCAGAACGCCTCCACCTCTACTGTGCGCCTGGCAGGTTCGTCGGGTGCCAACCCGTTCGCCTGTATCGCCGCCGGTATCGCCGCGTTGTGGGGCCCTGCCCACGGCGGTGCGAACGAAGCCGTCTTGACCATGCTCGATGAAATCGGCGATGTGTCCAACATCGACACCTTCATCGCCAAGGCCAAGGACAAGAACGATCCGTTCAAGTTGATGGGCTTCGGTCACCGGGTCTACAAGAATCGCGACCCGCGCGCCACCGTAATGAAACAGACCTGCGACGAAGTGTTGAAGGAACTGGGCATCAAGAACGATCCGCAACTCGAACTGGCCATGCGCCTGGAAGAGATCGCCCTGACCGACCCATACTTCATCGAACGCTCGCTGTACCCGAACGTCGACTTCTACTCGGGGATCATCCTCAAGGCGATCGGCATTCCAACCAGCATGTTCACCGTGATCTTCGCCCTGGCGCGGACCGTGGGCTGGATCTCCCACTGGAAGGAAATGCTCTCGAGCCCGTACAAGATTGGCCGCCCGCGCCAGCTGTACACCGGCTACGAGTCGCGTGACATTACCAAGCTGGAAGATCGCAAGTAAGCCTTTAGCTGCAAGCTGTATTGAGAACGGCCTCCATTAGTGGAGGCCGTTTTTGTTTGGGTCGCCTGACATACCGCTATCGGGAGCAAGCCCCCTCCCACAGTTGACCGCATTCTCATGTTGGAACTCGGTCAACTGTGGGAGGGGGCTTGCTCCCGATGACCATCACCCAGACACCACTAAATCCAAGGCAAAAAAATACCCCAGCCTTTCGACCGGGGCATTTCTTTAACCAGTTACAAACTTAGTGATTAACCGCCCCACTCGCCCCCAGGCCAGTCTGCGAACGCACGAACTGCGGGAAGTACAGCGCACGCTCTTTCTCTGCCGCCGCCGACTTGTCGGTGATAGAGAAGAACCAGATACCCACGAACGCGATGATCATCGAGAACAACGCCGGGTATTCATACGGGAAGATCGCCTTCTCGTGGTGCAGGATCGACACCCAGATGGTCGGGCCCAGGATCATCAGGCCCACGGCGCTAATCAAGCCCAGCCAGCCGCCGATCATGGCGCCACGGGTGGTGAGGTTTTTCCAGTACATGGAAAGCAGCAGCACAGGGAAGTTACAGCTGGCCGCAATCGAGAACGCCAGGCCGACCATGAACGCGATGTTCTGGCTTTCGAACAGGATACCCAGGCCGATAGCCAGCACTGCCAGGGCGACCGTGGTGATCTTCGACACGCGAATCTCATCTTTCTCGTTGGCCTTGCCCTTCTTGATCACGCTGGCATACAGGTCATGGGACACCGCCGAGGCACCGGCCAGGGTCAGGCCGGCAACCACCGCAAGGATGGTGGCGAAGGCCACGGCCGAGATGAAGCCCAGGAAGATACTGCCGCCCACCGCGTTGGCCAAGTGCACCGCCGCCATGTTGTTACCGCCCAGCAAGGCGCCTGCTGCATCCTTGAACGCCGGGTTGGTGCTGACCAGCAGGATCGCACCAAAGCCGATGATGAACGTGAGGATATAGAAGTAGCCGATAAAGCCGGTGGCATACAGCACGCTTTTGCGCGCTTCTTTCGCATCACTCACGGTGAAGAAGCGCATCAGGATGTGCGGCAGGCCCGCAGTACCGAACATCAGCGCAAGCCCCAGGGAGAACGCCGAGATCGGATCTTTCACCAGGCCGCCTGGGCTCATGATCGCTTCACCTTTGGGGTGAACCTTGATCGCCTCGGAAAACAGCATGTTGAAGTCGAAGTTGACGTGCTTCATCACCATCAGCGCCATGAACGAGGCACCGGACAGCAGCAGCACCGCCTTGATGATCTGCACCCAGGTGGTCGCCAGCATGCCGCCGAACAGCACGTACATGCACATCAGGATACCTACCAGGATCACCGCAACGTGGTAATCGAGGCCGAACAGCAGTTGGATCAGCTTGCCCGCGCCGACCATCTGCGCGATCAGGTAGAACGCTACCACCACCAGCGAACCACAGGCCGACAGGCTGCGGATCTGGGTTTGCCCGAGGCGATAGGACGCCACGTCAGCAAAGGTGTACTTGCCCAGGTTGCGCAGGCGCTCAGCGATCAGGAACAGAATGATCGGCCAGCCCACCAGGAAGCCGATCGAATAGATCAGGCCGTCGTAGCCGGAGGTGAACACCAGCGCGGAAATCCCCAGGAAGGACGCCGCCGACATGTAGTCGCCGGCAATCGCCAGGCCGTTCTGGAAACCGGTGATCTTGCCGCCGGCCGCATAGTAGTCGGCCGCCGATTTGTTGCGCTTGGACGCCCAGTAGGTGATGCACAGGGTAGCGCCGACGAACGCGACAAACATCACGATGGCCGAGACGTTCAGGGGTTGCTTTTGCACTTCGCCGGTCAATGCGTCGGCCGCCCAGAGGGCCGGAGCAAACAGCGAAGCGCCGAGTACCGCCAATAGACGCCGGATCATTGCGCAGCCTCCTTGAGAATCGCATTGTTCAGGTCGTCAAATTCGCCATTGGCCCGGCGTACGTAGATGCCGGTCAGGATGAAGGCGGACACAATCAGTCCGACGCCCAGGGGAATGCCCCAGGTAATCGACGAACCGGGGCTGATCTTGGCCCCCAGCACGTGTGGCCCGTAGGCAATCAACAGGATGAAACCGGAGTAAAGCCCTAGCATGATCGCCGAGAGAATCCAGGCGAACTTTTCTCTTTTTCTGACCAGCTCCTTGAAACGCGGGCTGTTTTGAATCGAGAGGTAAATGCTGTCGTTCATTGTTTTTATCCTCGCAGCACAGCTTTTTTATTATTGGAACGTATCCACTGTATGCGGCTGTGGAAAGGGTTCCAGACGACCTTAGTAGTAGATCGAGTGTAGCGAGGGATTGCTGGAGCACAGAAAAATTTGAGGTGGTGCAAAACTAATGTGGGAGGGGGCTTGCTCCCGATGGCGGTGTGTCAGCCGAAAACTGGCTGGCTGACACACCGCTATCGGGAGCAAGCCCCCTCCCACAAGGGATTACATCAAGATGCAGAGTTATTTAGCGGTCCACTCAGCGACACGCTCAGGGTGCTTGGCCACCCAATCCTTGGCCGCTGCATCAGGCTTGGCGCCCTCCTGGATAGCGAGCATGACTTCACCGATTTCATCCTTGGAGGCCCACTGGAACTTCTTCAGGAAGGCCGCGACTTCCGGCGCTTTCTTCTCCAGGCCCTTGCTGCCAATGCTGTTGACGGTTTCAGCAGCACCATAAATTCCTTTTGGGTCATCCAGGAAACGCAGTTTCCACTTGGCAAACATCCAGTGCGGCACCCAACCGGTGACGGCGATGGATTCCTGCTTGTCTTCGGCGCGGGTCAGTTCGGCGATCATTGCGGCGCCCGAGCTGGCTTGCAGTTTGTAGTCGAGGCCGTATTGCTTGATGGCTTCGTCGGTCTTGAGCATCACGCCTGAACCGGCGTCGATGCCGACGATCTTGTTTTTAAACGTGGTGTCTGTCTTGAGGTCTTCGATGGACTTGGCCTTGACGTACTCCGGCACGATCAAGCCAATTTTTGCATCCTTGAAGTTGGGGCCGTAGTCGACCACTTTATCCTTGTTCTTGGTCCAGTATTCACCGTGAGTCACCGGCAGCCAGGCGGACAGCATGGCGTCGAGCTTGCCGGTGGCAACGCCCTGCCACATGATCCCGGTGGCGACCGCTTGCAGTTTGACGTCATAGCCGAGCTTCTGCTTGATCACTTCTGCCGCCACATGGGTGGTGGCAACGCTGTCGGACCAGCCGTCCACGTAACCGATGCTCAGGGTTTTGCTGTCGGCGCTGGCCAGTGTGGAGCCCATCGCAACTACCAGAGTGGCAGCTGCGCCCAAGAGTCGTCGCATCTTCATATGTACTTCCCCGAAAGTGCTGCGCCCGACGAATGCCGAGCGACGTCAACCTGTTGTTATACGGTGCACCGCGCCCCCTTCACGCGCATCGATCCGGTTGCTGAGGCATCAGTGGAGTACTGACAGTTTTATCATCAACCTGCGTAGGCCTTTGCCCTGCTCTGTCAGCGACCTTGGTTGAGCAAGAAACGACATCACATCGCCAGCAGACCACTTTGTAGGACTTGCCCACCTATTCCCGCCCGAACTTTGCATGTCAAAAGTATGCAGCCCCACTGGAACGCGACAATTACGGGTAAGATGCGCGCCTTTGCTCTCCCAGATAAGCCGACCATGCCCGCGACTGCCCGCCTCCCTGCCCTGCCCTATGTTTTCGCCTTGTTCATTGGCTTGCTTGCCCTCGTCGGCTACTGGTATGGCCTCGGCCGGCCGGTGGTGCTGCCGGATGTGGCGAGCGCCAGCCACAAGCTGCAATGCGCGTCCTATACGCCGTTCGACAAGGACCAGTCGCCGTTCGACCAGCCATTCCAGCTGCGCCCCGAGCGCATGGACGCCGACCTGGCCCTGCTGGCCACACGCTTTGAATGCATCCGCACCTATTCCATGACCGGCCTGGAAGCCTTGCCGGGCATGGCGCGCAAGCATGGCTTGAAGGTGATGGCAGGCGCCTGGGTCAGCAGTGACCCGGTAGCCACTCAAAAGGAAATCGAAGAGTTGATCACGGCAGCCAATGCCAACCCGGACGTAGTGACCTCGGTGATCGTCGGCAACGAAGCGCTGTTGCGCAAGGAAGTCACCGCCAAACAACTGGTGACGCTGATCCAAACGGTCAAGCGCCAGATCAAGCAGCCGGTCACCTACGCCGATGTGTGGGAGTTCTGGTTGCAGCATCCGGAAATTGCCCCGGCGGTGGATTTCCTGACCATCCACCTGCTGCCGTACTGGGAAGATGAGCCGTCCGGCATCGACCAGGCGCTCAAACACGTAGGCGATGTACGCCAGACCTTCGGCCACAAGTTCGCGCCCAAGGACATCCTGATCGGCGAAACCGGTTGGCCCAGTGAAGGCCGCCAGCGCGAAACCGCCTTGCCGAGCCGGGTCAACGAAGCCAAGTTCATGCGTGGTTTTGTCGCCATGGCCGAAGCCAATGGCTGGCGTTACAACCTGATCGAAGCCTTTGACCAGCCCTGGAAGCGCGCCAGTGAAGGCGCAGTGGGCGGTTATTGGGGCCTGTTCGATGCTGATCGCCAGGACAAGGGCACCCTCGCCGGGCCGGTCAGCAACGTACCGTACTGGCCGCTGTGGTTGGGCGTTGGTGGGATGATTCTGCTGGGTACATTGGTGTTGGGCGGGCGCGTGCGCACAACCCGCGCGGCCCTCGCACTGCCGCTGCTGGGTGCGATTGCCGCATGCTCCCTCGGCACCTGGGCCGAATTGACCCGCGTCACCGCGCGCTTTAATGATGAATGGGTGTGGGCCGGCTTGCTGGTGGTGTTGAACCTGCTGGTACTGGCCCACGCCGCCCTGGCACTCAGCGCCAGGGACGGCTGGCGTGAACGCGCATTCAACTGGCTGCAGCAACGTGCGGGCTGGCTGGTGGCGATTGCCGGCTTTGCCGGTGCGGTGATGATGCTGGCGCTGGTGTTCGACCCGCGTTATCGCAGCTTCCCCAGCGCGGCACTGGTGCTGCCGGCCCTGGTGTACCTGGTGCGCCCGGTGAGCGGGCCGCGTCGGGAGATTGCTTTGCTGGCCTTCATCATCGGTGCCGGCATTGCGCCGCAGCTGTTCCGGGAAGGTTTGTTGAATCAGCAGGCCTGGGGGTGGGCGGTGGTGAGTGTGATGATGGTTGCAGCTTTGTGGCGTTGCTTGCGGGTGCGCAAGTCCTAACACCGCCATCGGGGGCAAGCCCCCTCCCACATTTGACCGTATTCACAAATGGAAATGTGTGAACCCAATCAAGTGTGGAGGGGGCTTGCCCCCGATTGGCCCTATCAGGCGACGCGAGGCTTCCTGACCAACCGCAACCCTGCAATCACCACAGCAAACACTGCAAACGTGGTGTTGTACAACGCCAGGGCCGGCAACCCAAACACCAGCCCCAGCACCGCCAAGCTCCATCCCGCCCGGCCCGGTACGAAAAACCCCAGCACCGAGGTCACCAGCGCGGCCCAGCCCAGTACCTTGAAATGAATCATCAAGCCCAGGTTCGAACGCACCTGGCATTCCCAACGGCTGGCCTCATCCGCACAGATGCCGACCCACTGCCCGTCTTCCATGAAGCCGTAACGCGCGGCGTAACTGGCCGCCAACCATAACGGCAGGGCGATAAGCAGCAGGATCAACGGCAAACGACGGGACATGGGGCACTCCGATAGGCAAAAACGGCGCTCAGCTTAATCCCACGGGGGCCGTTAGCAAGGTGTCTGCGCAGATATCTGTTCATCAATGCGTGGCAAAGTGTATCTTCTGCCAGCTATTACTCCGATTCCGACGTTTTTTCCGACTTTTCGTGCCGAGGGCTGGCACTTCGGTGGCAACGCGGTGGTCATAGCCTGCGAATTTCATTCAGCACCTTTCCTCCTAGGGATTAAGTCATGCTCCGTTCCTTGCGCTGTGCTGCCTTGCTGGGCAGCCTTTTTTTGAGTGCGTCAGCACTGGCCGTCGATATCGACCAGGCCAGCTATGGCTACCCTTTGACGAACCCGTTCGAAGCGACCATTGCCACCACGCCGCCCGATCTTCGGCCAACCCTGCCGACTGACGACGAGATCAATCAATCCGACTACACCTTGAACATGCGCCCCGAGCGCGAGTTCAGCCTGCCGGACAACTTCTGGGCGGTGAAGAAACTCACCTACCGCATTGCCAAGCAGGACCGCGCCGCGCCGCTGATCTTCCTGATCGCCGGCACCGGTGCGCGGTTTGACAGCAGCATCAATGAATACCTGAAGAAACTGTATTACCAGGCCGGCTACCACGTGGTGCAGCTGTCGTCGCCGACCAGCTTTGACTTCATCAGCGCCGCGTCGCGCTTCGCCACTCCGGGTATCACCCAGGAAGACGCCGAAGACATGTACCGCGTGATGCAAGCCGTGCGCGCGCAGAACGCCTCGCTGCCGGTCACTGACTTCTACCTGACCGGCTACAGCCTGGGCGCCCTGGACGCGGCGTTTGTCAGCAAGCTCGACGAAACCCGTCGCAGCTTCAACTTCAAGAAAGTGCTGCTGCTCAACCCACCGGTCAACCTCTACACCTCGATCACCAACCTCGACAAGTTGGTACAGACCGAGGTCAAGGGCATCAACAACACCACCACCTTCTATGAGCTGGTGCTTAGCAAGCTGACCCGCTACTTCCAGCAAAAGGGCTACATCGACCTCAACGACGCCCTGCTCTACGACTTCCAGCAATCCAAGCAGCACCTGACCAACGAACAGATGGCCATGCTGATCGGCACCTCGTTTCGTTTCTCCGCTGCCGACATCGCCTTCACCTCGGACTTGATCAACCGTCGCGGCCTGATCATCCCGCCGAAATACCCGATCACCGAAGGCACCAGCCTCACGCCGTTCCTCAAGCGTGCCCTGCAGTGCGACTTCGACTGCTACCTCACCGAACAGGTGATCCCGATGTGGCGCGCCCGCTCCGACGGCGGCAGCCTGCTGCAACTGGTTGACCAGGTCAGCCTGTACGCGCTCAAGGACTACCTGCACGCCAGCCCGAAGATCGCCGTGATGCACAACGCCGACGACGTGATCCTCGGCCCGGGCGACCTGGGTTTCCTGCGTAAAACCTTCGGCGATCGCTTGACCGTCTACCCGCTGGGCGGCCACTGCGGCAACCTCAATTACCGCGTCAACGCCGACGCCATGCTGGAGTTCTTCCGTGGCTAAATATCTTCTGCTGCTTGCCGCACTGATGTGCGCGGGCGTGGCCAATGCCGACAACAGCAAGGCCCATGAACCGGTCAAGGTCGGTGCCGACGGTTTCAAGGAACCGTTGACCAAACTCAAGTTCAACGCCGGCCTGGACCAGCGTGAATTCGAGCGCTCGTCGCTGACCGCGCTCAACGTCTACGACCCCCTGGAGTCGTGGAACCGCCGCGTGTACCACTTCAACTATCGCTTCGACCAATGGGTGTTCCTGCCGGTGGTGGACGGTTACCGCTACGTCACGCCGAGCTTCCTGCGCACCGGCGTGAGCAATTTCTTCAACAACCTGGGCGACGTGCCCAACCTGTTGAACAGCCTGCTGCAACTCAAGGGCCATCGCTCCCTGGAGACCACCGGACGCCTGCTGGTCAACACCACCATCGGCATCGCCGGCCTGTGGGACCCGGCTACCGCCATGGGCCTGCCGCGCCAGAGCGAAGACTTCGGTCAGACCCTGGGCTTCTACGGTGTGCCGGGCGGCGCCTACGTCGTTTTGCCGATCTTCGGCCCGTCGAACCTGCGCGATACCGCAGGCTTGCTGGTGGACTACACCGCCGAGTCGCAGATCAACTTCCTCAACGTGTCCGAGGTCAGCTCCAACCACCCGGAAATCTGGGCCCTGCGCGCCGTGGACAAGCGCTACCAGACCAGCTTCCGCTACGGCCAGATGAACTCGCCGTTCGAGTATGAAAAGGTGCGCTATATCTACACGGAATCGCGCAAGTTGCAGATTGCCGAGTAAACAGCGCCCCTTACAAGATCGTTCCCACGCTCCGCGTGGGAATGCCACCCAGGACGCTCCGCGTCCCGCTTTCAGCGCAAAATCCAGCACCTGCGCAAGGGTGACGCGGAGCGTCAAGGGATGCATTCCCACGCGGAGCGAGGGAACGATCATCTCTCTCATACAAAAAAGGCCATTCGACTGAATGGCCTTTTTTGTGGGCGCTGTTTATGCCTTGAGCGCCTTCCAACCTCTGCCGACCAAGCTGACCACTGCCAGCACCAAAGCCCCGGCAATAACCCCCGCCACCGCATTCAGCAATGTCGGCATCAACCACGCCAGCGCCCCGGTGTTCTGGCTCACGGTTTCGATCCAGTGATGCACCACCGGCACGCCATGAGTCAGGATCCCGCCGCCGACCATGAACATCGCCGCCGTGCCGATCACCGACAGGCTTTTCATCATGTACGGTGCCGCACTCAAGATGGCGCCGCCAATACTGCGCGCCACTTGGCCCGGCTTCTGTGTCAGCCACAGCCCAAGGTCGTCGAGCTTGACGATACCCGCGACCAACCCGTAAACGCCTGCGGTCATGACAATGGCGATGCCCGACAGCACGATCACCTGCTGGGTAAGCTGCGCGTCAGCGACGATGCCCAGGGTGATGGCGATGATTTCGGCCGACAGAATGAAGTCGGTGCGAATCGCGCCTTTGATCTTGTCCTTTTCGAAGGCCACCAGGTCCGTCGCCGGGTCGGCCACCGCTTCGCTTAACTGCGCGTGATCGGCCTGGTCTTCTGCCTTGCTGTGCAGAAACTTGTGCGCGAGTTTTTCAAAACCTTCGAAGCACAGGTAAGCGCCGCCCAGCATCAACAACGGCGTCACCGCCCAGGGTGCAAACGCGCTGATCAGCAGCGCCGTCGGCACCAAGATCAACTTATTGACAAACGAGCCCTTGGCCACCGCCCACACCACGGGAATTTCGCGCTCGGCGCGCACCCCGGACACTTGCTGGGCGTTCAGCGCCAAGTCATCGCCGAGCACACCCGAAGTTTTCTTCGCCGCCATTTTTGTCATCAGTGCAACGTCATCGAGTACAGCGGCGATATCGTCGAGCAAAACCAACAAGCTGCTTCCTGCCATGAATCGGGTATCCGTAAAGTGAGAGATGGCGCGAGCATAGCGCGGCGCAACGCTTTGCGGGCACATTGTTGAGGCCCGCGGATAGCCGGTGCTACCATGCGCAACCGCCTGTCCTGGCAAGGAAGTTCCTGGTTTATGAGCACCATTCGCGAGCGCAACAAAGAAAAGATCCTGCGGGCGGCAAGCGAGGAGTTCGCCGACAAGGGCTTCGCCGCGACCAAAACCAGCGACATCGCCGCCAAGGCGGGGCTGCCCAAGCCCAACGTCTATTACTACTTCAAGTCCAAGGACAACCTCTACCGCGAGGTGCTCGAGAGCATTATCGAGCCGATCCTGGCCGCTTCCACGCCGTTCAACCCCGAGGGCGAGCCCAAGGAAGTGTTGAGCAACTATATCCGCTCGAAAATCCGCATCTCCCGCGACTTGCCGTTTGCCTCCAAGGTGTTCGCCAGCGAAATCATGCACGGCGCTCCCCACCTCAGTGCCGAGCAGGTCGAACAGCTCAATGCCCAGGCCAAGCACAATATCGACTGCATCCAGCATTGGGTGGAACGCGGCCTGATCGCGGCGATCGAGCCCAACCACTTGATGTTCAGCATCTGGGCCGCGACCCAGACCTATGCCGATTTCGACTGGCAGATTTCGGCGGTGACCGGCAAGGCCAAGCTGGATGAAGCGGATTATGAAGCGGCGGCGCAAACGATTATTCGGTTGGTGCTCAAGGGGTGTGAGCCGGACTGAAAGACCGCAGTGCCTGGGCTAATCGGGGGCAAGTCGAACCGTCGCACCGCCCCTCCCACACTTGATTGGGTTCACACATTTCTATCTGTGAATACAGTCAAATGTGGGAGGGGCGGTGCGACGGTTCGACTTGCCCCCGATGCTTTTCAAGATCACCCAAAGATCAAGCTGACACCCCCGCATCCGCCATCAACCCCACCCCCTCGATCGCCGTGATCGCGCACTGCTCATCAATATCCGACGTATCCCCGCTGATCCCGATCGCCCCCAGCACCACGCCGTCCTGATTTCGAATCAATACCCCACCCGGCGCCGGCACCACGCTGCCCTGGCCCAGGCTGTTCAGCGCCGCGATGAACGCCGGACGCTGCTGCGCATCCAGCGCCAGCAGCCGTGAACCTTTGCCCAGGGCAATCGCGCCCCAGGCTTTGCCGATGGCGATCTGCGGGCGCAGCAGGCTCGCCCCGTCTTCGCGTTGCAGGGTGACCAAGTGGCCGCCACTGTCGAGCACCGCGATGGTCAGTGGCGCGGCGGCAATGGTGCGGCCTGCGGCCAGGGCCTGGCTGGCCAGTTGGGTGGCAAGTTTCAAGGTTAAAGCGCTCATGGTGCCGTCCTTCTTTTGTTATTGGGAATACGTTGGAGCGTCTGTTTGATCAGATGCCGGATCAAACAAATAGAACACAATAGTATTTATTTTTGTATACAATATTTCCAGACAAAGCTTCCATACGTCGAAAAAAGTGATTCAGACGAACGCAAAGCTCAGTTTATGAAATGCATTGACCTACGCCGCTCGCCGTGAATACACTTTGTCCAGACACCACTTGTATACAATTACAAAACGCAAGAGGCACCAAAACCATGAGCAAAATGAGAGCAATCGAAGCCGCCGTCCTGGTGATGCGCCGTGAAGGGGTGGACACCGCCTTCGGTATCCCAGGCGCCGCGATCAACCCGTTGTATTCGGCCTTGCAGAAGGTGGGTGGCATCGATCACGTCCTTGCTCGCCACGTTGAAGGCGCCTCACACATGGCCGAGGGCTACACCCGCACCAAGGCCGGCAACATCGGCGTGTGCATCGGCACCTCGGGCCCGGCGGGCACCGATATGGTCACCGGCCTGTACAGCGCCTCGGCCGACTCGATCCCGATCCTGTGCATCACCGGGCAAGCGCCCCGTGCCCGCATGCACAAGGAAGACTTCCAGGCCGTGGACATCACCAGCATCGTCAAGCCGGTGACCAAGTGGGCGACCACCGTGCTCGAACCCGGCCAGGTGCCCTACGCGTTTCAGAAAGCCTTCTATGAAATGCGCTCCGGCCGTCCTGGCCCGGTGTTGATCGACCTGCCGTTCGACGTGCAGATGGCCGAAATCGAATTCGACATCGACGCCTACCAGCCGCTGCCCCTGGCCAAGCCATTGGCGACACGCATCCAGGTGGAAAAGGCCCTGGCCCTGCTCGACCAGGCCGAGCGCCCACTGCTGGTGAGCGGTGGCGGTGTGATCAACGCTGACGCCAGCGAGTTGCTGGTGGAATTCGCCGAGTTGACCGGCATTCCGGTGATCCCGACCCTGATGGGCTGGGGCACCATTCCCGACGATCACCCGCAGATGGTCGGCATGGTCGGCCTGCAAACCTCCCATCGCTATGGCAACGCGACCATGCTCAAGTCCGACGTGGTGCTGGGCATCGGCAACCGCTGGGCCAACCGCCACACCGGTTCGGTGGAGGTGTATACCGAGGGCCGCAAATTCATCCACGTCGACATCGAACCTACCCAGATTGGCCGCGTATTCACCCCAGACCTGGGCATCGTGTCCGACGCCGGCGCCGCGCTGACGATGTTCATTGAAGTCGCCCGCGAGTGGAAAGCCGCCGGCAAGCTCAAGGACCGCAGCGCCTGGCTCCATGATTGCCAGCAGCGCAAGGCCACCCTGCACCGCAAGACCCACTTCGACAACGTGCCCGTCAAGCCGCAACGGGTGTACGAAGAGATGAACCAGGTGTTCGGCAAAGACACCTGCTACGTGAGCACCATCGGCCTGTCGCAGATCGCCGGCGCGCAGTTTCTGCATGTGTATAAGCCACGCCACTGGATCAACTGCGGCCAGGCCGGGCCCTTGGGCTGGACGATTCCGGCGGCGCTCGGGGTGGTCAAGGCCGACCCAAGCCGCAAAGTGGTGGCCCTGTCGGGCGACTACGACTTCCAGTTCATGATCGAAGAGCTGGCCGTGGGTGCGCAATTCAAGCTGCCGTATATCCACGTGGTGGTGAACAATTCCTACCTTGGCCTGATCCGCCAGGCGCAACGCGGCTTTGAAATGGACTACTGCGTGCAGCTGTCTTTCGACAACCTCAACGCACCCGAACTCAACGGCTATGGCGTGGACCACGTCGCGGTTGCCGAAGGCCTGGGTTGCAAGGCGTTGCGCGTGTTCGAGCCGAGCCAGATCCAGCCGGCGCTGCGCCGCGCTCAGGAAATGATTGAAGAATTCAAGGTGCCGGTGATCGTTGAGATTATTCTGGAGCGCGTGACCAATATTTCCATGGGCACCGAGATCAACGCCGTCAACGAATTCGAAGACCTGGCCCTGGTCGGCAACGACGCACCGACCGCCATTTCCCTGCTCGATTAAGGAGAACCCTATGCCGCGCTTTGCCGCCAACCTGTCCATGCTGTTTACCGAGCAGGATTTCCTTTCCCGCTTCAAAGCGGCCGCCGATGCCGGCTTCGAAGGGGTGGAGTACCTGTTCCCGTACGAATTCAGCTCAGCTGAGATCAAGGCGCAGCTCGACGCCAACGGCCTGACCCAGGTGCTGTTCAACCTGCCGGCCGGCGACTGGGCCAAAGGCGAACGCGGCCTGGCCTGCCACCCCGACCGGGTCGAAGAATTCCGCGCCGGGGTCAAGCTGGCTATCGCCTACGCCCAGGTGCTGGGCAATACCCAGGTCAATTGCCTGGCGGGCATCCGGCCGCAAGGCGTGGATGACGAAACCATTGAGAAAACCTTCGTCGCCAACCTCAAGTACGCCGCCGACAAATTGCAGGCAGCGGGTATCAAGCTGGTGATGGAGATGATCAACACCCGCGACATTCCGGGTTTCTACCTCAACAATACCGCGCAGGCTCTGTCGATCCGCGAGCAGGTGGGCAGTGACAACCTGTTCCTGCAATACGACATCTATCACATGCAAATCATGGAGGGCGATCTGGCCCGCACCCTGGCCACGCGCTTGGGTGTGATCAACCACATTCAACTGGCCGACAACCCAGGGCGCAACGAGCCGGGCACCGGTGAGATCAACTACCGCTTCCTGTTCGAGCACCTGGACCGCATCGGTTACACCGGATGGGTCGGCTGTGAGTACAAGCCGCTGACCACCACCGAAGCGGGGCTTGGCTGGCTCAAAAGCCACAACGCCATCTGACAGACACAACACCAAACAATGTGGGAGGGGGCTTGCTCCCGATAGCAATGTTTCATTCGAAAGGTGTGTCGACTGATGCACCGCTATCGGGAGCAAGCCCCCTCCCACATTGGCTTGGCAGCGTCTAAAAGACCGCGCCATATCTAATAAAAAAGAGGACTTTCATCATGGCTAAAATCGGATTTATCGGCACCGGCATCATGGGCCAACCCATGGCCGCGAACCTGCAGAAAGCAGGTCACCAACTGTTTCTCTCCGAACATCATGGCAAGGCCCCGGCTGAACTGATCAGCGCCGGCGCGGTGGCCTTGGCCACCCCCCAGCAAGTCGCCCAGGAAGCCGAGTTCATCATCGTCATGGTGCCCGACACCCCGCAGGTCGAGGACGTGCTGTTGCGCGCCGACGGCGTGGCCGCCGGCCTGTCGCCGAACAAGGTGGTGATCGACATGAGCTCGATCTCCCCCACCGCCACCAAGGCGTTCGCTGCGAAAATCAACGAGACCGGCGCGCAGTACCTGGATGCCCCGGTGTCCGGTGGTGAAGTCGGCGCCAAGGCCGGCACCCTGAGCATCATGGTCGGCGGCGAACCGCAGACCTTCGAGCGCGCGCTGCCGCTGTTCCAGGCGATGGGCAAGAACATCACCCTGGTAGGCGGTAACGGGGATGGCCAGACCGCCAAGGTCGCCAACCAGATCATCGTGGCCCTGAATATCCAGGCGGTGGCCGAAGCGCTGCTGTTCGCCTCGAAAAACGGCGCCGACCCGGCCAAGGTGCGTGAAGCGCTGATGGGCGGCTTTGCCTCGTCGAAGATCCTGGAAGTGCATGGCGAACGCATGATCAAGGGCACCTTTGATCCAGGCTTTCGTATCAACCTGCACCAGAAGGACTTGAACCTGGCCCTGGCCGGGGCGAAAGAGTTAGGGATCAACTTGCCGAACACCGCCGGCACCCAGCAAGTGTTCAGCACCTGCGCGGCGCTTGGCGGCGGTAACTGGGACCATTCGGCATTGATCAAGGGGTTGGAGCATATGGCGAATTTCTCGATTCGCGATAAATAACCCACACCACTCTCCCCTGTTGAAATGCATTCAAAGGTGGGAGGGGGCTTGCTCCCGATTGCGGTGTGTCAGGTTATGGATGAGGTGACTGAAACACTGCTATCGGGGGCAAGCCACCTCCCACATTTGGCCCTCATTTCATCGTTGGATTGTTGCACCTCTAATAACAAGAATTTCCCCCGGAGCCCGCTTATGTCGGTCGATCCGCAACACCTGCTTCGCGAGCTGTTTGCCACAGCCATCGACGCCGCCCATCCCCGGCAAGTCCTTGAACCTTACCTGCCCGCCGACCGCAGCGGCCGGGTGATCGTGATCGGCGCCGGCAAGGCCGCAGCCGCCATGGCGCTGGTTGTGGAGGACTGCTGGCAGGGCGAGGTTCGCGGCCTGGTCGTCACCCGCTACGGCCATGGTGCGCCGTGCCAGAAAATCGAAGTGGTCGAGGCCGCCCATCCCGTGCCCGACGCTGCCGGCCTCGCCGTGGCCAAGCGCGTGCTGGACCTGATCAGCCATCTGACCGAAGACGACCGCGTGATTTTCCTGCTCTCCGGCGGCGGTTCCGCGTTGCTCGCCCTGCCCGCCGAAGGCATCACCCTGGCCGACAAGCAAAGCATCAACAAAGCCCTGCTCAAGTCCGGCGCCACCATTGGCGAGATGAATTGCGTGCGCAAGCACCTCTCGGCGATCAAGGGCGGGCGGTTGGCCAAGGCCGCGTGGCCGGCCACGGTCTATACCTACGCGATTTCCGATGTACCGGGCGACCAGGCCACGGTGATCGCCTCCGGCCCCACGGTCGGCGACCCGAGCACTTCGCAACAGGCCCTGGCAATTCTCAAGCGCTACGGCATCGACGTGCCCGCCTCGGTGCGCAACTGGTTGCAGGACCCTGCGTCGGAGACCGTCAAGCCTGGTGACCCGCTGCTCGCCCGCAGCCACTTCCAGTTGATCGCCCGGCCGCAGCAATCCCTGGAAGCGGTGGCGGTAAAAGTACGCCAGGCCGGGTTCAGCCCGCTGATCCTCGGCGACCTCGAAGGTGAAGCACGCGACGTGGCCAAGGTGCACGCCGGCATTGCCCGGCAAATCGTGCAGCACGGCCAGCCATTAGCGGCGCCGTGCGTGATTCTCTCCGGCGGCGAAACCACCGTCACCGTGCGCGGCAATGGCCGTGGCGGGCGCAACGCGGAGTTTCTGCTCAGCCTCACCGACAGCCTCAAGGGCTTGCCCGGCGTCTACGCCCTGGCCGGCGATACCGATGGCATCGACGGCTCGGAAGACAACGCCGGCGCGATCATGACCCCGTGCAGCTACCGCCGCGCCGAAGCCTTGGGCCTGAGCGCAAGCGACGAGCTGCACAGCAACAACGGCTACGGTTATTTCGCCGCGCTCGACGGGCTGATAGTCACCGAGCCGACCCGCACCAACGTCAACGACTTCCGCGCCATCCTGATCCTCGAGACTGCCAAACATGACGCCTGACAAGAAGGTCAAAATCCTCGCCACCCTGGGCCCGGCCACCGATGGGATCGATGACATCCGCGAGCTGGTGGAAGCCGGGGTGAATATCTTTCGTCTCAACTTCAGCCATGGCGACCACGCCGATCACGCGCAGCGCTACCAGTGGATTCGCCAGGTGGAGCGCCAGTTGAACTATCCGCTGGGCATCCTCATGGACCTGCAAGGGCCCAAGCTGCGCGTCGGGCGCTTTGCCGAGGGCAAGGTGCAACTGGTGCGTGGCCAGGCGCTGCGCCTGGACCTGGATGAAACACCGGGCGATCAGCGTCGGGTCAACCTGCCCCATCCGGAAATCATCGCGGCACTGGAGCCGGGCATGGAGCTGTTGCTGGACGACGGCAAGCTGCGCCTGCGCGTGCTCACCAAGCATGCCGATGCCATCGACACCACCGTGCTCAATGGCGGCGAGCTGTCCGATCGCAAAGGTGTGAACGTGCCGCAGGCGCTGTTGGAACTCAGCCCGCTCACCGCCAAGGACCGTCGCGACTTGGCGTTCGGCCTGGAATTGGGCGTGGACTGGGTGGCGCTGTCGTTCGTGCAGCGCCCGGAAGATATCCGCGAAGCCCGCGAGCTGATCGGCGACAGGGCGTTCCTGATGGCCAAGATCGAGAAGCCCTCGGCGGTGCAACGGCTGCGGGAAATCGCCGAATTGAGCGACGCGATCATGGTGGCCCGCGGCGACCTGGGCGTGGAAGTGCCGGCCGAAAGCGTGCCGCAGATCCAGAAGGACATCATTAAAACCTGCCGCCAATTGGGTAAGCCGGTGGTGGTGGCGACACAGATGCTCGAGTCCATGCGCTTTTCCCCGGCGCCGACCCGCGCCGAAGTCACCGACGTGGCCAATGCGGTGGCAGAAGGCGCGGACGCGGTGATGCTGTCGGCGGAAACCGCGTCGGGCGAGTACCCGCTGGAAGCCGTGCAGATGATGAGCAAGATTATCCGCCAAGTTGAAAACGGCCCGGACTATCAGGCCCAGCTGGATGTCAGCCGGCCCGGGGCGGACGCCACGGTGTCGGACGCCATCAGCTGTGCGATCCGGCGTATCAGCAGCATCCTGCCGGTGGCGGTGCTGGTGAACTACAGCGAGTCGGGCGCCTCCAGCCTGCGCGCGGCCAGAGAGCGGCCGGTGGCGCCGATCCTCAACCTCACGCCGAACCTGTCCACGGCGCGGCGTTTGAGCGTGGCGTGGGGGGTGCACTCGGTGGTCAACGATCGGCTGCGCCAGGTGGATGAGGTGTGTTCCACCGCATTGGAGATCGCCCAGGCCCAAGGGATGGCGCAACGCGGGGATACGCTGGTGATTACCGCCGGGGTGCCGTTTGGGCAGTTGGGGTCGACCAACTCGCTGCGTATCGAAACCCTACTGTAGGAGCGAGCTTGCTCGCGAAGAACGTCAACGATGACGCAGGCATTCTGAATGCACGCGGCGCCCTTAGGTTTTTCGCGAGCAAGCTCGCTCCTACAGGGAGCTGCCATGCACAACTCCACCTGCCCCGACTGGGCCGAAGCCCTGCTCAACGGCTTCAGCCAGATTTTTCTCCAGCGCCATCCACTGTGCGGCCTGCTGTGCCTGCTGGCGATCCTGATCGGCGCCCCGGCGTTGCTCGGCGGCGCCTTGCTGGGCGGCGTCGCGGGTTTGCTCACGGCCCAGCGCCGGGGCTACCCCAAGGCCGAACGCCAGGCCGGGCTGTATAGCTACAACGGCGTCTTGCTGGGCTTGTTGATCAGCCAGCACTTCGCCTGGTCGGCCCTGGTGCCGCCGCTGATCCTGGCGTGCGGCGGCGTGAGCGCGATGCTGGTGCGACAGTGGTTGAAACTGGCCTCGCACCCCCAGGACCTACCCGCCTACACCGCACCCTTTGTCGGCCTGGGCTGGTTGTTGCTGGGCACCATGGCGCCCGCTACCTTGGCCCTGATCGAGCCCGATACCCTGACGGTACTCGCTGCGCCGTTCACCGGCCTGGCGCAAGTGCTGCTATTGGACCAGCCCCTGGCCGGGGCCTTGATCGCCGTCGGCGTGCTACTGGCTGACCGCCGCGCCGCCGTGTGGGCACTGCTCGGCGCCATCGCCGGCGTACTGGTCGCCTTGCTGCTGGGCGAAACCAGCGGCGCCCTGCTCGGCCTGCACAGCTACAACCCGGCGCTCGCCGCCCTGGCGCTGAGCCAGGCACGGCGCCAACCCTGGCTGCCGCTGCTCGGCATCGGGCTGGCCATTCTGCTCACCCCAGGGTTTGCCGCGCTGCACCTGCCGGCGCTGACCGCGCCGTTCATTCTCAGCTGCTGGCTGGTGCGCGCCAGCCAGCGAATGCTGCGCACACCGCGCATGGACAGGCCGTTCGAATCCCCCTAGGCTTTGCCGATATTCACCTCAGGCGGACTTATGGACAGCAACAACGACTGGCGCCAGCGGCTCTACGTCATGGTTTTTCAAAGCGACACCGTCGCCGGGCGGCGCTTTGACGGCATCCTGTTGTTGATCATCCTCGCCAGCCTGGTGATCGTGATGCTCGACAGCATCGACCAGATCCACCAGAACTACGCCGACGTGCTGGCGTATATCGAGTGGGGCTTCACCCTCATCTTCCTGATCGAGTACGGCCTGCGGCTTTACTGCTCGCCCAAGCCATTGCGCTATGCGTTCAGCTTTTATGGCCTGGTGGATCTGCTCGCCATCGTCCCCGGCATCCTCGCGTTGTACTACAGCGACGCGCAGTACCTGCTGATTATCCGCATCATCCGCATGCTGCGGATCTTCCGCGTACTCAAGCTGAGCCCCTACCTCAAGCAGGCCAACTACCTGATGGCGGCGCTGCGCGGCAGCAAGCAGAAGATCGTGGTGTTCCTGGTGAGCGTGTGCACCCTGGTGACGGTGTTCGGCACCTTGATGTACGTGATCGAGGGCCCGGAACACGGGTTTACCAGCATTCCCAAGGGCATCTATTGGGCGATCGTGACGCTCACCACCGTGGGCTTTGGCGACATCGTGCCCAAGACTCCCCTGGGCCAAGTGATTTCCTCGCTGGTGATGATCACCGGTTACTCGATCATTGCCGTGCCCACCGGGATATTCACCGCAGAACTGGCGAGCGCCATGCGCGGTGAGCAGCTGCAAACTGACTGCCCGGTGTGCAGGAAGAACAGCCACGAGCCGAATGCGGCGTTTTGCTCACGCTGTGGCAGCAATCTCTTTAAGAAAGTGGAATAAGCAAAGTTCTTTTTAATCTTTAAGCGACTATGCGGCCCCGGCTATAGTCGCTGGCATTGTGCCTCCCCCCTTCTCTCGAACAACAAGGAATGAGCAGTGAAAAACTTTCTCAGCGCCTCTCTCCTGGCCGCCGGCCTGGCCCTGGCCGGCGCCGTCCAGGCTGCACCGGTCACCCTGCTCAACGTCTCCTACGACGTGATGCGTGATTTCTACAAGGACTACAACGCCGCCTTCCAGAAGCATTGGGATGCCGAACACCCGAATGACAAGCTGACCCTGCAGATGTCCTTCGGCGGCTCCAGCAAACAAGCGCGCTCGGTGATCGACGGCCTGCCGGCGGACGTGATCACCATGAACATGGCCACCGACATCAACGCCCTGGCTGACAACGGCAAACTGGTACCGGACAACTGGGTCACCCGCCTGCCGAACAACAGCGCGCCGTTCACTTCCGCCACCGTATTTATCGTGCGCAAGGGCAACCCGAAAGCCCTGAAAGATTGGCCCGACCTGCTCAAGGATGGCGTACAGGTGATCGTGCCCAACCCGAAAACCTCGGGTAACGGCCGCTACACTTACCTGTCGGCCTGGGGCTATGTGCTGAAGAACGGCGGCGATGAAGAAAAAGCCAAGACTTTTGTCGGCAAACTGTTCAAGCAAGCTCCAGTGCTCGACACCGGTGGCCGTGCCGCCACCACCACCTTCATGACCAATCAGATCGGCGACGTGCTGGTCACCTTTGAAAACGAAGCGGAAATGATCGCCCGTGAATTCGGCCGCGATCAGTTCGAAGTGATCTACCCAAGCGTCTCCGCCGAAGCTGAGCCGCCGGTGTCGGTGGTGGACAAAGTGGTCGAGAAGAAAGGCACCCGCGAGGCCGCTGAAGACTACCTGAAGTACCTGTGGTCGGCCGAAGGCCAGGAAATCGCCGCCAACAACTACCTGCGCCCGCGTGACCCGACAGTGCTGGCCAAGTACACCGACCGTTTCCCGAAAGTCGACTTCCTGTCGGTAGAGAAAACCTTTGGTGACTGGCGCACCGTGCAGAAAACCCACTTCAATGATGGCGGCGTGTTTGACCAGATTTACTCCGGCCAGTAAGCGTTCCTCAATACTGTGGGAGGGGGCTTGCTCCCGATAGCGGTGGGTCAGCCAGCACAGGCATTGACTGATCCACCGCCATCGGGAGCAAGCCCCCTCCCACATTGGTTTTGTGTAGTGTCATTATTTCGCGGCATGACCGTTATCACTACAAGCGGCCTACTCACTGCCGGCCATTGTCTTTACCCTCTCACGCCATCTTCCTTCGCTTTTATGAGAACACCATGAACGCTACCTCCCAGGCGACAGGCACCATGACCCGAGGCATGGTCATGCTGTTTGCGTTTTGCTGCGGCGCCATCGTCGCCAACATCTATTACGCGCAGCCGATCATCGAACTGATTGCCCCGGACATCGGGCTCACGCCGGCCATGGCCAGCCTGATTGTGTCGCTGACGCAGATCGGCTATGCCCTGGGCCTGTTCTTCCTGGTGCCGCTGGGGGACCTGCTGGAAAACCGCAGGCTGATGATCATCACCACCGTGGTGGCCATCGCCAGCCTGCTGGGCGCCGCGTTCACCGAGCAGCCCAACCTGTTCCTGCTGGTGTCGCTGCTGATCGGCTTCAGCTCGGTGTCGGTGCAGATCCTGATCCCGTTGGCCGCGCACCTGGCGCCTGCCGAGTCCCGTGGCCGGGTGGTCGGCAGCATCATGGGCGGGTTATTGCTGGGCATTCTGCTGGCGCGGCCGGTGTCCAGCGTGGTGGCGGACCACTTCGGCTGGCGTGCGATGTTCATGGCGGCGGCGGCGTTGATGGTGTTCATCAGCGTGGTGTTGATGCTGACCATTCCCAAGCGCCAGCCGGATCATAGCGCCAGCTACGGTCAACTGCTGGGCTCGCTGGGCAGCCTGTTGCGCCACCAGCCGGTTTTGCGCCAGCGCGCGTTTTATCAGGGTTGCATGTTCGCCACCTTCAGCCTGTTCTGGACCGCTGCCCCACTGGAACTGGCACGCAATCATGGCCTGACCCAGAGCGAAATCGCGCTGTTCGCCCTGGTCGGTGCCCTGGGTGCCATCGCGGCGCCCATCGCCGGGCGCCTGGCGGACGCCGGCCACACCCACCGTGCGTCGCTGCTGGCGATGCTGTTTGCCGCGTTGAGCTTCCTGCCGGCCTTCGTGCACCCGCTGTACAGTGTGATCGGCCTGGCGGTGACCGGCGTGGTGCTGGACTTCTGCGTGCAGATGAACATGGTCCTCGGCCAACGCGCCGTCTACGCCCTCGACGCCCAGAGCCGCAGCCGCCTGAACGCGCTGTACATGACCAGCATCTTCATTGGCGGCGCCTTCGGCTCGGCGATTGCCAGCAGCGTGTACGAACACGGCGGTTGGCTGGGGGTGATGCTGGTGGGCAGTGCGTTCCCGCTGGTGGCGTTGTTGCGGTTTCTCAGTGCGTCGCGCCAGGTGGCGGCGGCAACCGCTTAAGACCGCACCAACTTCTCCAAAGCCGCGTCCGCCAGAAATGACGAGCGGCTTTTGACTTTATGCTCGCGCACGTAACGGTCGATGCGTTGGATCACATAGCCGGGCAAGGTCACGTTGACCTTCTCGGTCTTGCCCAGATAGGGCGAGATATCCAGCTCCAACATGCCCCAGCCCATGCCGGCGTAGTCTTCATGGGCGTGATGATTGGCGACTGAGGTTGGCATCGGAATCACTCCGCCCTCGGCGGCGATCTCCTGCAGCATGATGTGCGCAACCTCCACGGCCGCGTTATACGCCTCTTCAAAACTGTCCCCGGCGGTGACAGCACCCGGAATATCGGGGATCTGGATACCGGTGGCGGTAAAGTCATCGCCCCATTCGATACAGATTGGGTATTGCATGCATGCTCTCCTTAAAACTGAAACAGCCCGGCGCGTTTCCTGATGCTTCTGACGGTGCCCAAGGGAAGATCTTTCTTCGGATGAGGCACCGGGATCGTGTACGGGTTATAGCGGTGGGTAAAAATGTGATGGCTGCCGGTGACACGATCCAGCACCCAACCCGCCTCTTGCAGCTCTTTGATCAATAGCCTGCTTTGCACCCCTGCCTCCTTGGCTTGGACTAAATAAAAATAACCCTAGAGTTATCTTTACTCAAGCACAGAATTGACTGGTCTGACTGGCGGTTGTTTTACTGAATATGCACAACGGAAGGCGCGCCTGGTGGCGCGGTGGGTGATATCAAAGAGATCTGGGGTAGGCGTTTCGACGCAGTATCGGGCTCAGGCCGAGTGCCCGTGGGCCAGGCAGCAGAGCAAGCGCTCGACCGTATGTTCCAACGGGCCGGAATTATCCAACACGAATAACCCTTCGCCATTGGCGGTGATCAGTTCCTCGGTGAACCGCACGTTGCGTGCCAGGCGTTCCTCAATATCGGCCAATGACTCACGTGCGCGTGCGATCAAACGCTGGCGCAACACCACCTGATCGACCGTCAGCAACAACACCAGCAACGTCGGATAACGCTCACGGGTTTGCGCCAGGTGCGCGCGCGAGCCGTTGACCAGCACGTCCTCCCCAGCCGCCAGCCACTCATCGATCTGCTTGGGAATGCCGTAGGACAACCCATTGGCCTGCCAACTGAGGGCAAACTCGCCTTGCGCCTGCATCGCCGCAAACTGCGCCGGGCTCACGCCCAGCGCCGCTTCACCCACCGCTTCTGCAGACCGGGTGATGACGCGGCGCACAATGCGGCAACCGCGCTCGGCCAACCGTGGGCGTGCGGCCTCCAGCAGGCTGTCCTTGCCCGAACCGGAAGGCCCGATGAGATAGATCAACCTGCCTGCCATCACCACACCCTCTTTGCTTGTTTTCCCACTCATTGGCCCACTGTACCGGTTTGCCCGGTACAGCAGTGAATCGCTATGGCGCGGTAAACATTTGTGGGAGGGGGCAAGCCCCCTCCCACATTTGATCTTCAGTGTTTGGAGGTATGCATTTTACAGTCATGAAAAAGGCGACCTATAAAGGTCGCCTGTTGTCATTGCGCGTACTGCTTGCTCAACCCCGGCGGCACGCCTTGCACGTTGGTTTCTTCCCACGGCCCGTTCGGGCTGATGGAGCGGCTCCAGCCGTTGCTCCAGCGGTAGTAGGTGCGCTGGCGATAGAAGGTGTCGGGCTGGTCGTCGAGTACGTAGACCTGCATCTTGCCATCCCAGTGGCTGGCGGCGCCGGGAGGTGGGGCGAAGGTTGGCGATTTGGTTGGCAGTGGTTTCGGCGGCGGGGTGACCGGGCCGGAGGGTTTGGTCGTCGGTTGCGTCGACGGGCCGGACGGCGGGATGGTCGGCCCAGTGGGCCCGGGAGGTGGCCGGTGGACCGCACAGGCGCTCAGGCCCACTACCAGGCTGAGCAGGGTGATACGTGCAAATGCGGTCATGGGCGTTTCCTCGAATTACTTATCCGGACTGTCGATGGTCAGCTGCTGCAGTGCAGTGGTGTTGCTGGCCAGGGGTTGGCTGCGGCCGATCCACTCGCCAGCGGTTGGAACACCTGCCCGGGATATGCGCGCAACCAGTTGGACTTCAGGGAAGTTGGACAGTTTCAACTGCGGCATCATCGCGTCGGCATCGCCCAGTTCCACGGTGACGGGCAGCTCGGCAACGCTGACACGCTTGGCCGCCAATGGCGCCGGCGGGCCGCTGACGGCGCGGGCAAAGATGAACACGCTGTCGCCGGGCAGGGCCTTGGCTTTCACTTCGGCGGACAGGTCCACGCGCACTTTCAGCACGGCCTTTTGCGCGACAGTGCCGCCACTCTCCCTGAGCTTTTGCGCCGCGCGGTCGATACCGCCTTGCAGCGCAACACGGGAATTGTCTTCGGGGGGCAGTTGCGCCAGCAGACGATTCCAGTAATCGATAGCCTCCTGGTAGCGCTGGCCTTCGAAGGCGGCGATACCGAGCAGGCCAAGGCTGGTGACTTCCTTTGGATCGAGCTTCAAGGCTTCGTCGGTCAGCGCCTGGATCTTGGGTGACCACTGCTTGTTGTCAGCAAAATATTGCGCCTGAGCCCACTGCCCGAGCAGTTCGGGCTGGCGCCCGGCCAGGGCCACGGTGCGTTCGAAGACGTTAGCGGCATCGGCCGCACGATCCTGGGCCATGTAGGCGCGCCCCAGGAAGTACAACCCTTCTGCTGAATCCGGTTGCGCGGCAGCGGCGCGTTCCAGGCGTCGGGTCATGTCGGCCATGGACACTGGCGGCTGGGAGAACTCACGGGCCAGTTCGACTTTGTCACTCGCGCCAAAATGCAGATACATGCCCAAGCCCAGCACCGGTACCAACACCGCCGCCAGTAATGGCAGCGGTTTGCCCAGGCGGGATTCGCGAGGCTTTTCCAGGCCCTCGGTGTCGGCCAGCAACTCACGCGCCGCTTCTGCGCGGCCGGTATCGAGTTGCGCGGCATTCAACACGCCTTCGTCCTGCTGCACTTGCAGCTCGGCGACGCGTTCTTGATACAGCGCCACGTTCAGCGCGGTGCGATCCTCTTCACGCTGGGCGCGGCGGCCGCGCAAAACAGGGATCAACAGGAAACTCAGGGCAATCAACAGCAGCAGGCCGGCTGCGAGCCAGAAATCAATCATCAGTCTTGGTGTCCAGCAAGTGGTCGAGACGTTTACGCTCTTCAGGGGACAGCGCATCGGAGCCATCGGCAGGCGCGGCGCGGCGGCGGCGCACGATCACGGCCATCACCACCACGCCAGCCAGTAACAGCCCGGCAGGGCCGAACCAGAGCAGCGCGGTCTTGCCGGTCAGGGCCGGTTTATAGCGCACGAAATCACCGTAGCGGTCGACCATGAAGTCGATGATCTGCTGGTTGTCCTTGCCCTCCCCCAGCATGCGGAAGATCTCTTTGCGCAGGTCGGCAGCGATGGGCGCGTTGGAGTCAGCGATGTCCTGGTTCTGGCACTTGGGGCAGCGCAGTTCCTTGGTCAGCTCGCGAAAACGCTCACGCTCGGCGTCGTTGGCAAATTCATAGGTGTCGATGGCGGCGTGGGCCACACCGGCCAGCCCCAGCGCCAGGACGGCGGCAGCCAACAGGCGCTTCATGGTTTGGCCTCATCAACCAGGGCCTGGTATTTGGCGGCCAGTTGTTCGCGCCAGACCACTTCGTCGATCACGCCGACATACTTGTCGCGGATCACGCCCTTGGCATCGATAAAGAAGGTTTCCGGCGCGCCGTACACGCCCAGGTTCAGGCCGAGGTTGCCGTCCTCATCGCGAATATCCAGCTGGTAGGGGTTGTGGAATTCGGCCAACCACTTCAAGGCCGCGGCATTGTCGTCCTTGTAGTTGATGCCGTAGATCACCACACCGTTCTCGGCCAGTTTATTCAGCACCGGGTGTTCGACGCGGCAGGAGATGCACCAGGTGCCCCACACGTTGACCAGCGCCGGTTTACCCAACAGGTCGGCGCGGGACAGCTGCTTGTCGCCCTGCACATTCGGCAGTGAAAACTCCGGGAACGGCTTGCCGATCATTGCCGACGGCAACTCGGCCGGGTCCAGGTACAGGCCACGATAAAGGAACACCGCCACCACCAGGAACGCTGCCAGCGGCAACACCATCAACCAACGCTTCATACCGCCGCTCCCATACCGAGGGCTTCACGCACCCGACTCTTGACCTTGACCCGATAGCGCCGGTCCAGCGCGGCGAGCAAGCCACCGAAACCGGTCAACAAACCGCCAAACCAGATCCAGCGCACGAACGGTTTCACATGCACGCGCACCGCCCAGGCGCCGTCGCCCAGCGGTTCACCGAGCGCCACATACAGATCACGGGTGAACCCCGCGTCGATGCCGGCTTCGGTCATCATTGAGCTCTGCACCGTGTACAGGCGTTTTTCCGGATGCAGCACGGCGATTTCCTTGCCGTTGCGCACGACGCGCACAGTGCCTTTGTCTGACGTGAAGTTCGGCCCTTCGAAATGCTTGGCGCCTTCAAAGATGAAGTGATAACCGGCCAGGTCCATGGACTCACCCGGTGCCAGGCGCAGGTCGCGCTCGGCGCTGTTCTGGCTCGACAGCACCACCCCCAGGGCACACACCGCGATGCCGAGGTGGGCGATCTGCATGCCCCAGTAGCTGCGGGTCAACGTCGGCAAGCCTTTGATCAAGCCCTTGTGACGGGTCTTGTCGGCAATGTCGCGCACACCGGCCAGCAGTACCCAGGCCGCGAGCAGGAACGTGGCGAGCACCGCCCAGTTGAAATCGCCGTAGGCCACCCCGGCGATCACGGCCAGGGCCACACTGCCCAGCAGCACCGGCATCAGCATGCCGGCCAGCCATTTCACCGGGGTGTCTTTCCAGCGCACCAGCATGCCGACCGCCATCACCACCATCAACAGGCCCATCAACGGAATGAACAAGGCGTTGAAGTACGGCGGGCCGACAGACAGCTTGGCACCGCTCAAGGCATCCAGCACCAACGGGTACAGCGTGCCGAGCAGGATCATCGACGCGGCCACCACCAGTACCAGGTTGTTACCGAGCAGCAAGGTTTCCCGCGACCACAGGTTAAAGCCGACCTGGCTTTTGACCACCGGTGCACGCAAGGCAAACAGCGTCAGCGAACCACCGACCACAAACAGCAGGAAGATCAGGATGAACACGCCGCGCGCAGGGTCCGACGCAAACGCGTGCACTGACGTCAGCACGCCCGAACGCACAAGGAAGGTGCCGAGCAGGCTGAGAGAAAATGCCGCGATGGCCAGCAGCACGGTCCAGCTCTTGAACACGCCACGTTTTTCGGTGACAGCCAGGGAGTGAATCAGCGCAGTGCCGACCAGCCAGGGCATAAACGACGCATTTTCCACCGGGTCCCAGAACCACCAGCCGCCCCAGCCGAGTTCGTAGTAAGCCCACCAAGACCCCAGGGTGATGCCGATACCCAGGAAGGCCCAGGCGACGATGGTCCAGGGACGCGACCAGCGCGCCCAGGCCGCATCCAGGCGCCCGCCGAGCAACGCGGCGATGGCGAAGGCAAAGGCCACCGAAAAGCCGACATACCCCATGTAAAGCATCGGTGGGTGCACGATCAGGCCGATGTCTTGCAGCAGTGGGTTGAGGTCATGCCCGTCCACGGGGATCTGCGGCAGGATGCGGCTGAACGGGTTGGACGTCATGATCAGAAACAGCAGGAACCCGATGCTGATCATGCCCATCACCGCCAGCACCCGTGCGAGCATGACTTGCGGCAATTGGCGCGAGAACACCGATACGGCGAAGGTCCAGCCGCCGAGGATCAACGCCCACAGCAGCAGCGACCCTTCGTGGGCGCCCCACACGGCGCTGAACTTGTAGTACCAGGGCAGCGCGCTGTTGGAGTTATTGGCCACATAGGCGACGGAAAAATCGTCGGTCATGAAGGCATAGGTCAGGCAGCCGAAGGCGAACAGCAGGAACGCGAACTGGCCCCAGGCGGCCGGCTGCGCCAGGCTCATCCACAGGCGGTCGCCGCGCCAGGCACCGAGCAGCGGCACCACGGCCTGGACGACGGCGAAGCACAGGGCGAGGATCATCGCCAACTGGCCCAGCTCAGGAATAAACAGTGCGGACGTCATCGCTTAGCCCTCCTTGGCAGGTGCCGGCATTGAGCCAGGCGCGGATTGGCCGCTGTCTTTCAGCGCTTTGGTGACTTCCGGCGGCATGTATTTTTCATCGTGCTTGGCCAGCACTTCATCGGCCACCACCACGCCGTTGGCGTTGAGCTTGCCCAGGGCGACGATGCCCTGGCCTTCGCGGAACAGGTCCGGGAGGATGCCGCGATAGGTGATGGTCACGGCTTTGTTGAAGTCGGTGACGACGAAGGTCACGTCAAGGGAATCGCCGGAGCGTTTCAGTGAACCCTTCTCCACCATGCCGCCGGCGCGGATGCGCGTATCCACCGGCGCTTCGCCATTAGCGATCTGGGTCGGGGTGTAGAACAGGTTGATGTTCTGCTGCAGGGCACTCAGGGCCAGGCCCACGGCAATGGCGACACCGGCGAGGATGGCAAGGATGATCAACAGACGCTTTCGGCGCAACGGATTCACTTATCGGTCTCCCGGCGCAGACGACGCGCCTCTTGTTGCAGGTAACGCTTGCGCGCCAGCAGCGGCGCGGCGACGTTGAGGGCCAGCACCGCCAGGCAGATGCCATAGGCCGTCCAGACATACAGGCCGTGATGGCCCATGGCGAGAAAATCGCTGAATGAAGCAAAACTCATGCAGGCGCTCCCAGGCTGGCGTGAACTTCGGCCTTGACCCAGCTGGTGCGAGCCTCACGCTTGAGCACTTCCAGGCGCATGCGCAGCAGCAGCACCGCGCCGAAGAAGCAGTAGAAACCCAGCACCATCAATAGCAACGGCGCCCACATTTGCACCGGCATCGCCGGTTTTTCGGTGAGGGTGAAGGTGGCGCCCTGGTGCAGGGTGTTCCACCACTCTACCGAGTATTTGATGATCGGGATGTTGATCACGCCGACAATCGCCAGCACCGCGCAAGCCTTGGCGGCGCTGTCACGGTTGCTGATCGCGTTGCCCAGGGCGATCAGGCCGAAGTACAGGAACAGCAGGATCAACATGGACGTGAGCCGCGCATCCCACACCCACCACGAACCCCAGGTGGGTTTGCCCCAGATCGCGCCGGTGACCAACGCCACGGCGGTCATCCACGCACCGATCGGCGCGGCACATTGCAGGGCGACGTCGGCAAGCTTCATCTTCCAGACCAGACCGACGATGCCGCACACCGCCAGCATCACGTAGCAGGACTGCGCCAGCATGGCGGCGGGCACGTGGATATAGATGATGCGAAAGCTGTTGCCTTGCTGGTAGTCCGGCGGTGCGAAGGCCAGGCCCCAGACCAAGCCGGTGCCGATCAGCAGCACGGCGGCGACGCTCAACCACGGCAGCAGCCTGCCGCTGATGCCATAAAACCATTTGGGCGAGCCGAGCTTGTGAAACCAGGTCCAGTTCATTGCTGTTTCTCACGGTTGCTGCTTGTCGTGGCAAGCAGCTTAGGGTCTTTACTGGCTAAGCGTGTAAAGCCTGACCAGACCTCATTATTCGCCGACGCTGATCTTCAGGCCGGCCGCTATGGCAAAGGGTGTCAGGGTTACCGCAAGGGCGGCCAGGCTGCCAAGCCACAGGAGGTAACCGGTTGCCGGCATGCCCATCAGCGCAGCCTGCAAAGCACCGCTGCCGAGGATCAGGACCGGGATGTACAACGGCAGAATCAGCAGGGCCAGTAACAGGCCACCGCGCTTCAAACCGACGGTCAACGCTGCGCCCACCGCCCCCAACAGGCTGAGCACTGGTGTACCGAGTAACAAGGACAGGAGCAACACCGGCAAGCATTCAACCGGCAAACCCAGCATCAGCGCCAGCAGCGGCGAAAGCAAGACCAGCGCGAGGCCGGAAAAGGCCCAGTGTGCCAGTACCTTGGCCAATACCAGAAGGGGCAAAGGGTGCGACGAAAGGACCCATTGCTCCAGGGAACCGTCTTCGAAATCACTGCGAAACAGCCCGTCCAGCGAGAGCAGCACGGATAAAAGCGCCGCTACCCACACCAGTCCCGGGGACAAGGTTTGCAACAGTTTAGTCTCGGGACCGACCGCCAGGGGGAACAAGGCAACCACGATGGCGAAGAACACCAGCGGGTTGGCCAGCTCTGCCGGGCGCCGGCACAACAGGCGTGCTTCGCGGGCGACCAGCAGCGCAAAGACGCTCATGCCGACCACCGCCCCAGATCCAGTTCACGGTAACCGGCGGGCCTGCGCGCCAGGGTGTGGTGGGTGGTGAGCACCACCAACCCGCCCTGCTCGCAATGCCGGGCCAGGTGTTCTTCCAATTGGGCCACGCCTTGTTTGTCGAGGGCGGTGAATGGTTCGTCGAGAATCCACAGCGGCGGGCCCGGCAAGTACAGGCGCGCCAGCGCGACACGACGCTGCTGGCCGGCGGAGAGGGTGTGACAGGGCACGTCTTCGAAGCCCTTGAGACCGACAGCGGCCAGGGCCTGCCAGATTGCATCGCGGCCAGCGGGATGATGCAGCGCGCTGAGCCAACTGAGGTTTTCTTCTGCGGTGAGTACGTCCTTGATCCCGGCGGCGTGGCCGATCCAGATCAGGTTGCGGGCCAACTCGGTGCGCTGTTCATGCAGGGGCTTGTCGTTAAGCCGAACCTCACCCGCCGTCGGTTGCATCAACCCTGCCAGCAAGCGCAGCAGGCTGGTCTTGCCACTGCCGTTGGGGCCGCTGACTTGCACCATGTCGCCGCCCGCCAGGCGCAATTGGAGGTGTTCGAACAGCAGGCGCAGGTCGCGTTCACAGGCAAGCGCTACGGCTTCAAGAAGAGGGCTGGTCAAGAGATCGCGGGCCTTTACGGTTCAAGTCGGCGGTGCAGCGGCCGTTATAGAGAAATGCACAATAACGGCTTTGGCGACCGATTTTAGAGAGCTGGATCAAATAGTTGTGAGGTTTTTACCGCTCTCGTTGCAGACGGGCGGCATTATACATGCGATGCCCTACTCTAAAGAGGGCAATTTCCCCAGAGACGATGCGCACGATGACCGGTGAGATCAACCTTCCTACCCTGCCGCCAACCGCGACTTCAGGCCCCGCCCCGCTGCCTGCGGCCGGCGAGTTGCTCAAGCTGCTGGAGCCGCAGACCGGCTTGATCGCGCCTGGAAAAACCGTCAACGCCGAGGTCATCGCGCTTAAACAAGGCGGCGAAGCTTTTCAGTTACTGTTGAAGTTGACGCTTGAGGGTGGTCGCCAGACCCTGGTGCAGGCCAGCAGCACCCAGCCGCTGCCGTTGGGCAGTAACGTGGCCGTGGGCCAGACGCCAGCGGGCAACCTTACCCTCTCGCTGCAGCAGGCGTTGAGCGCCAATGTCGCCGCCCTCACCCGCATCGACACTACCCAAATGCCGGTGGGCACGCTGCTGCAAGCCAAGGTGCTGACCACCCAGATGCTGCCCCAGGGCACCGCGCAGCCGGCGGTCTATCGCTCGCTGGTGACTGTGCTCAATAACGCCATGACCACTGCCACCCTCACCGTGGAAAGCCCGCAGCCGTTAAGGGTTGGCAGCTTGCTCAGCGCGGTCGTGCAGGACGCGCAGACCCTGAGCTTCGTGCCCTTGAGTGGCATGAAGGACCAATTGGCGGTCGCGCAGCAACTCTCGACCCAGCAAAGTCGCCAAGGCTCGCTGGATGCAGTGTTTACCGCCCTGCAAAACCTGCCCCGTGGCGACAGCACCTCCGCCGACCTGCGTGGGGCGGCCGAGCGTTTACTGGCGGCCCTCCCCGACCTGGCACAAGTCAGCAATCCCAAGGTGCTGGCGCAACTGGTGCAGAACAGCGGGGCCTTTCTGGAGGCGAAGCTGCTTGCCGGGCAGAACCCGCAAATACCACCGCTGGACATGAAGGGCGCGCTGCTGCGCCTGGTCGCGGATCTACTGCCTGCCCTACCCGCCAGCACCAATCTGAATGCCATCCTCGCCGCCAATACGCTGGCCCAGGTATTGCCCAATTTTGTGCGCAGCCCGTTGGGCACCCTCGGTCAGGTCAGTGCGCGTCAGACGCCCGCGAGTTTCCCACTGCCCGAGCGGCTGATGGCCAAACTGGAAGGCGAAGGCGACCTGGAAAACCTGCTGCGCCTGGCCGCCGGGGCGATCGCTCGCTTACAGAGCCACCAACTGTCGAGCCTGGAACAGACCGGCACCACCGCCGATGGCCGCCTGCAAACCACCTGGCAACTGGAAATCCCCATGCGCAACCTGCAGGACATCGTGCCGCTGCAGGTGAAATTCCAGCGCGAGGAGCCGCCCGCGGATAAAGAGCAGCCCGACCGCAAAGAGCGCAAAGACCCCAAGCAGATGCTTTGGCGCGTGGAACTGGCGTTCGATATGGAGCCGTTGGGGCCGTTGCAAGTGCAAGCGCAGCTGACTCAGGGCAAACTCTCCAGCCAGTTATGGGCGACACGACCCTTTACCGCCAGCCTGATCGAAAACCACCTGGGCAGCCTGCGCGAACGCCTGGTGGCGTCCGGGCTTAACGTTGGCGACCTGGATTGCCACCTCGGCACCCCGCCGCGCGGGCCCAAAACCGGACTGGAACAACGCTGGGTGGATGAGACCGCATGAAGAACCCCTCACCTCCCCGCCAGGCGATCGCCCTCAAGTACGACGGCCAGCAAGCCCCCACCCTGACCGCCAAGGGCGATGAGGCCCTGGCCGAAGCGATCCTCAAGCTGGCGCGAGAAAATGAAGTTCCTATCTATGAAAACGCCGAATTGGTGAAGCTGCTGGCGCGTATGGAATTGGGGGACAGTATTCCGGAGGAGTTGTACCGCACGATCGCCGAAATCATCGCGTTTGCCTGGACCCTGAAGGGCAAGTTCCCAGTGGGCTATGACCCCGACGCGGGGCCGGTGGAGCGGGATGTGACGGAACGTGGCGACGACTACTGAATAAAGCCAGGCCAACACCGATTCAAATGTGGGAGGGGGCTTGCTATGTAGGAGCGAGCTTGCTCGCGAAAGACTCAGAGCCCCCGCGTTTATCCAGAATAAACACGTTGCCTGGACGTTTTTCGCGAGCAAGCTCGCTCCTACAATGAGTCCCTTTCGCTTAACTGATCGGCGTTGAGGCTTGCCCCGATAGCGGTGTATCAGTCACCTGAACCTGCGCTATCGGACCAAGCCGATAAACCTCAGCGGCGCAGCAGACGGTCGAGCACCAGCAGGGCCACCGCACCAATCGCGAGTGCGGCGACTGGTTTTTCTTTAACGAACGTAGATACGCTGTCCAGTGCGTCGCCATAGGTCTGGGTCAGCTGACCGGCAGCTTGTCGTCCAGCACCTTCTGCTTCGATCTTCGAATCACCCAACAACTTTCCGACCGCACTTTGTGCCTTGCCGGCGAGTTTTTCAGCCACACCTTCTACTTGTTCACTCTTCATGATTCACCACCTTTGCGTGTCATTGATCAGCTCAGGATCGACCCAAGCCAGGGATTATCTGCACAGCGTTAGGGGGACGGGCATTATGATTAGTTCAAAGTTGATGAGCCTCCGGAATCGAAGGCCCCGAGCGTGGAGAAGCTAGGGCGCAAGGCCCTAGCAGGTATCATTTTTTCTTTTTCGCCGGCTTTTCTGCCTTCTCCGGCTTCTTCGCCTTTTCTGGCTTGCTATCAGCTTTTTTTACGGGCTTCTTGGGTTCGGCATCTTTTTTCTTGTCTTTCTTTTCCGAAGTTTTTGAAAGAGTCGATGCCGCCGCGGATTTTTTTACCGGTGAAGACTTTTTGTCTTTCAATTCCTTGCTGGCTTTCGAACCTTCACCTTTGCTTTTCTTCTCGTCTTTAGCCACGTTGCCCACCTCTCGGATATGCCGATATTGGCAAATTGCCTGTGCGATTCGTCACAAGCTAATCATTAGGTAAGCGCATTCACGGGCGGTTCAAATTTTTGCTGCGTCGAAACAGGGTGAGCGATTTTCAGCTCGGGTCTCAATTCAGGACGTCACTCAGCGGAATGAAGTTGACCTGATCGCCAACCGCCAAGGTCGTCCCTTCCAGCACCTCCACCAACCCTTGCGCCCACGCTGCACTGCGCAATACGCCGGAACTCTGGTTGCCGTAGATGACCGCTTGGCCCTGCTCGATACGCCCGCGCAGATACTCACGGCGGTTGCCTGGCTTGGGCCATACGAACCCCACCGGCACATTGAAACGTAGCGGCGCAACGTCTTGCACACCTTGGCGGCGCAGCAGGTAAGGCCGTGCCAACAGGGCGAACGTCACCAGGGTCGACGCGGGGTTACCCGGCAGGCCGATCACCGGCACGCCACGAAAGTGCCCGAAGGTCAGCGGCTTGCCCGGTTTGATCGCGAGTTTCCACAACGCCAGCTCGCCCTCTTCACGTAGGGCAATGCCGAGGAAATCCGCTTCGCCCACCGACACACCGCCAGTGGACAGGATCAAGTCGACGCCGCCCACGCCAGCCAATCGCGTGCGCGTCTGTTCCAGGTCGTCCGGCAAAATGCCGGCATCGATCACTTCACAGCCCATTCGCGTCAGCCAACTGCACAGCACGCGGCGGTTACTGTTGTAGATCTGGCCTGGCCCCAGCGGCAAACCGGGCTCGATCAGCTCATCGCCGGTCGACAGCACGGCCACCCGCACCCGGCGCACCACGTCCAGGCGATCGCGCCCAAGCGAAGCGGCCAGGCCCAACTCGATCGGGCCCAGGCGCGTGCCCGCGGGCAACACCAACTCGCCGACCGTGGTTTCCTGGCCTTGTGGGCGGATGTTCTGGCCCGCTTGCAGTGGCTCGCTGAAGCTCACGCGCTCATCGCTGTGAAGGGTCGCGTTTTCCTGCATTTCCACGCAGTCCGCACCTTGGGGCACCGGCGCGCCGGTAAAGATGCGCGCGCAGGTGCCGGCCGCTAGAGGCTCTGGCGCATTGCCGGCGAAAATGCGTTGGCTGACCGGCAAGGGTTCGCCGGCCCAATCCGCCACGCGCAGCGCGTAGCCGTCCATGGCGCTGTTGGGCCAGGGCGGCAGGTCGAGGGTGGAGACCAGGTCTTGCGCTAATACGCGGCCATCGCACTCGGCCAGGCGCATGCTTTCGTGCTCGCGGATCGGCGACGCGTCGGCCATGTCCAATAAACGCTGCAAGGCCACTTCCACCGGCATCAAGGCACCGGACTTGCCGGGCTTATCCACGCGATTCACAAGGCTCGGCCTGTTTCAGATGGGGGACGAAGTTGCACGGCCGATGACGGTTATCCAGCTGTTCCGCCAGGATGCCGTCCCAACCGGTGCGCACCGCATTGGTGGAACCCGGCAGGCAGCACACCAGGGTGCCATTGGCCAGGCCGGCCAAGGCGCGGGACTGAACCGTGGACGTGCCGATGTCGGCTACAGATATCTGGCGAAACAGCTCGCCGAAACCATCGACCTGCTTGTCCAACAGGCAGCTCACCGCTTCGGGCGTGCTGTCGCGGCCAGTGAAGCCGGTGCCGCCGGTGATCAGCACGACCTGCACCACGTCCTCGGCGATCCAATGGGCAACCTGGGCGCGAATTTTGTAGAGGTCGTCCTTGAGCAGCACCCGTTCGGCCAGGGTGTGGCCGGCGGCGGTCAGGCGGTCGACGAAGACCTGGCCCGACGTGTCGGTGTCCAGGGTACGGGTGTCGCTGACGGTCAATACAGCGATATTCAGGGGTACGAAGGGCGCATCGGCCTTGGCGTTCATGGCACGGTCCGGTTGTCGAAGGAACAGCCCGATGTTATATCACAGGCCCCTATTTCCATGCCGCAGCGGAACCGCCATGTCTGTTGAATCTTCACCCCTGCCTTGCTCGATTTTATTGTTGGCCGGTGGGCGTGGCCAACGCATGGGCGGCCAGGACAAGGGGCTGCTGGAATGGCGCGGCGAGCCCTTGATTGCGCACCTGCAACGCCTGGCGCGGCCGCTGACGGACGACCTGATCATCTCGTGCAATCGCAACCACGCGCGGTATGCGCCCTATGCCGACCAACTGGTGAGCGACGATAGCCCGGACTTTCCCGGGCCACTTGCCGGCATCCGCGCGGGACTGTTCGCCGCACGCCATGGGCATCTGCTGATCCTGCCCTGCGATGTGCCGCGCATCGATGCACGACTGCTGGCCGACTTGCGTGCCACAGCGCGCTGCAACCCGCAGGTTCCGGTGATGATTCGCCACGGCGAGTTCTGGGAACCCTTGCTCTGCATCTTCCCCACCGCCCTGAAAGAACAAGTGGAACGAGCCTGGCAAGCGGGCGAACGCAGCCCGCGGAAAATTTTTCTGCAACTGGGTGGCGTGGCGCTCGAATGCGCCACCGATGACCCGCGCCTGGCCAATCTTAATACCCCCGAGCTGTTGCACCCACAGGCTGGCGTGTCAGAATGAGCCTTGCATCAGGAACTTTGCCGGCGTTGCACACGTCACAAGGTCAGCATTTCAAAAGTATTCTCTCGGAGACACACTCATGACTCAACGGACCATCGCCGCTCTCATGCTTGCACTGGGCCTCGCCACCCTCGCCGGTTGCGCTTCGCCAACAGTGATCACCCTGAATGACGGTCGCGAAATCCAGGCCGTCGACACCCCGAAATTCGATGAAGATTCGGGCTTCTACGAATTCGAACAGTTGGACGGCAAACACACCCGTATCAACAAAGATCAGGTTCGTACCGTTAAAGACCTGTAAGCCATCGCTTGCACACAAGGCCCGCCTCGCGCGGGCCTTGTTGTTTCTGGCGTTCACCAGTCCAGGGTGATTTCACTGCGAAAGGTGCGTTGCTGGCCGCTGACCGGGTCGATGAAGCGCACGCCCTGGGCCAGCAACTTGAGCGGGTTGGCGTAGTCGTCCACCGCGTCCTTGATTACGTTGGGATAGAACGGGTCATTGCAGATGCTCGCCCCGAGTGCAGTCATGTGGACGCGCAACTGGTGCTTCTTGCCGGTGACCGGGAACAGGCCATAGCGCCATAAATCGCCGTGTTTCTCGCGCACTTCCACTGCCGTTTCGGTATTGCTGGCACCGGGGCCTTCCTGCATGCGGAAGAACGGTTCGCCATCCACCAGCCGGCTCTTGTGCACCAGCGGGAAGGTCAGGCCAGGTAACGCCGGAGCAATGGCTTCGTAGAATTTATCAATACGCCGCGTGGGAAACAGCTGCTGATAGGCCGCGCGGCTGTCGGGATTGGCCGAGAACAGCACCAGCCCTGCGGTATGCCGGTCGATGCGGTGCAGGGGCACCAGGGCGGGATTGTCCAGACGCCGGATCAAACGGCGCAACAGCGTTTGTTCGACGTACTCGCCGGCGGGGGTCACCGGCAGAAAATGCGGTTTGTCGGCCACCACCAAGTGTTCATCGGCGTACAGGATGGTTTCCTGTACCGGGATCACTTTCTCGTTGGGCACTTCGCGAAAGTAATAAATGCACAGACCTTCCTTGTACGCCAGATCCAGGCGGATGGGGTGACCGTTGATATCCAGCACCCGGCCACGGGCAATGCGGTCCAGCCAGTGTTCACGGGCGATTGCCGGGAAATGATCGCACAGGCAATCGAGCACCGTTGCCCACGGGCCAGGCGGCAGGTACAAGGTGCTGGCTTGGTGCTGGGACGGGGAAAAACCGGAAGTGGACATGCAGATGCTCAAAGCCTGGAATAAAAACAGGCGGGCATTATCCCGCATGGCGCGGGATGGAGCCTAGGAGAGATCTCAGGCCTTGACCAATTGCGCGCGCAAAACCTTCGAAGCGCTCGCCGCCTCGGTAAACTCCTTGAGCCAGCGCAGTACGTCCACGGCCTCCCAACGGCCCGGATCGTACAGGGCATAGAGCAAGCCCTGGTAACCCACCACATCCAACTGCTTGTGATAACCGGCACGCTGGAACAGCGCCTCGATTTCCGCAAAGCAGGTATTGAAATGCACTTTGTTGAAGGGCGTCTTGCCTTCCGTGACCAGGCCATCGAGGCGCAGCTCGCTCACCGCATCGCGCACGACGTCGGCGGACATGCGATTGACGCTGCTTTTCAGTTGTTCGACATTCACCACGGGCGTTCCCTCTATTCATCGCTGTACAAACATACAGTAACGTAATATTGGAAACCCCGCCATGGCCTAAACATCAGCGCAGGAAAGCGACCACCTGCTCGGCGTCGAACGGCCAATCCAGTTCAGCCCCGGTGTCCACCCGTCTAAGCACCGGAATCCGCAGGCCGTAGACATCGGTCAAGTCGTCGGGATCAGTGATATCCACCAGCTCTACGAGTAACCCGTGTTCGACGAGCGGCATGATTTCGGCTTCGGCAATTTCACACAGATGGCAACCCAGGGTGCCGAACAGCTGGCATTCAGGAAGCATGGCAAATCAACTCGAATGGAAAACACGCCACCATTCTAAACCCAACATTGGGCAACCGGCGCGCCGATCAATCCTGGCTGACCGCGCCGATCTTGTGGATCGACAGGTCCGCGCCGTAATACTCTTCTTCCTGGCTCAGTCGCAGCCCGCACACGCGCTTGATCACACCGTACACCAGCAGGCCGCCACCCAGCGCCACGGCGACGCCGAGGGCAGTGCCGATCAACTGACTGACCAGGCTCACACCGCCCAGCCCACCCAGCGCCGTCTGCCCGAAGATGCCGCAGGCAATGCCGCCCCATACCCCACACAGGCCATGCAGTGGCCATACGCCCAGCACGTCATCGATTTTCCAACGGTCCTGGGCCGCCATGAAGCACCAGACGAACAAGCCCCCCGCGACCACGCCGGTGACCAACGCGCCCACCGGATGCATCAGGTCGGAACCGGCACAGATCGCCACCAGCCCGGCCAGCGGGCCGTTGTGCAGAAAGCCGGGGTCATTGCGGCCGATCACCAGCGCGGCGACGGTGCCGCCGACCATTGCCATCAACGAGTTGACCGCCACCAGACCGCTTACGCCATTGAGGGTTTGCGCGCTCATCACGTTGAAACCAAACCAGCCCACGATCAGGATCCACGAGCCCAGCGCCAGGAACGGAATGCTCGAGGGAGCAAACGCCACCAGGCGCCCTTCGCGGTAACGTCCGTTGCGCGGGCCGAGCAACAGCACCGCCGCCAACGCCAGCCAGCCGCCCATGGCATGGACCACCACGGACCCGGCGAAGTCATGGAAACTGGCGCCAAAAGTCGCGAGCAGCCAGGCTTGCATACCGAAGTTGCCATTCCACACCATGCCTTCGAAGAACGGGTAGATGAACGCCACAATCAATGCCGTCGCGCACAACTGCGGCGCGAACTTCGCGCGCTCGGCAATCCCCCCGGAAATGATCGCCGGGATCGCGGCGGCAAAGGTCAGCAGGAAGAAAAACTTCACCAGGCCGTAGCCATGATCCGCGCTGATCACCGCCGCCGGCTGCATGAAGCTGACCCCATAGGAGATCCAATAGCCTATAAAGAAATAAGCCAGGGTAGAGATCGCGAAGTCGCTGAGGATTTTCGACAATGCGTTGACCTGATTCTTCTGGCGCACCGTACCGACTTCCAGAAAGGCGAAACCGGCGTGCATGGCCAGGACCATGACCGCGCCAATCAGGATGAACAGGGTATTGGAGCTATGGACAAGGGTGTCCACCGCACTTTGCAGATTTTCCATGGAGGTTGGCAGGCCTGCGGTAAGGCAAACAGCACCAAAGCGGTTCAAGCTGGGGTTGCTCGCACCAAATTGGCACCAAAGCCGCCGTCGTTCTTCAGAGGACGTGAACTGCTTTAGCGCAGCGATCAACACAACCGGCACTCCCCGACGGGGTATTTGCGCGAGTTTCAGTTAATTAGGGTAAGGTTTTTCAAGGTTTTCACCTAGACCGCCCGGATTCAGCGCAGGCCCCAAGGCATGCGCACCAAGGCAAAGCAAAAGCTGTACCACACAATCGCAGTGAACCTTCGGCGAACCCGGCGACTCGAAACCACACGTACAGAACAGCCACACACGGAGATAACCATGGCCGGCAAAACAGCAAAGACTGCTCAAGAAATACTGATGGCGGATTTTCAGACCCTCGTCAGCGATACCGAAAGGTTGCTGGACGACACTGCCATCCTGGCCGGTGACCAGGCCGATGAGCTGCGCACCAAGATCCACGAAAGTCTGCTCAAGGCCCGCGAAACCCTGCAATTGACCGAAGACTCCCTGCGCGAGCGCGGGCAGGCGGCCATTACCGCAACCGAAGATTACGTGCAGGCCAACCCATGGCAGTCTGTCGGCATTGCGGCGGGCGTGGGCTTTTTGATCGGTCTGCTGGCTACCAGGCGCTAATATCATGGCTATCGACGAATTCAGCTCGTCAAAGGGCGCAGGTACCACTTCCCGCCGCCTGGGCGCTGCCGTGCTCGGCTTACTGCACAGCCATGTTGAACTGTTTGGCATCGAGTTACAGGAACAGAAGGCACGTACGGTCAGCTTGCTGCTGTTTGCCGGCTTGGCGTTAGTGTTTGCCCTGCTGTTATTGGTAGGCCTATCGACGTTGGTGATGATCCTGGTATGGGACACCGGCTACCGCCTGACCGGGATCATCTGTCTGTGCGTGTTTTACAGCCTGGCCGCAGCATTCTGCGGGGTACGCTTGAAGGCGGCCGTGTTCGATGAGTCCACACCCTTCCACGCCACCCTCGAAGAATTGGCCAATGACCGGGAGCGCCTGCTGCCATGAGCCTGCCTGAAATCCCGCAAAACTCGTCCCGTCGGGAGATGCGCAAGGCGTTGATCCGCCTGCGCATGGAAATGCACCGTCAGGAAATCCGTCACGAGTCCCAGCAACTGATGGCGCCGCTGCACAAAGTGCGCGACCTGCGTCACAACTGGCAAGACAGCCTGGGCATCAAGCACGCACCACTGTGGGGCGTGGCGGCGGTGACTCTGATGGGGTTCTTTACCGGCAAGGGCGCCAAGGGCGGTAGCATCAGCAGCGTGACGCGCCTGGTGCGGCTGGGGGCAGGGTTGATCCCGCTGATCAAACTGGCCATGCAAGGCGCTTCTCGCAGAAAATAAGCCCCGCTCGCTGGTCCCACGCTACAACCTGACCGCCGGGCAACTGCGCAACGGCGGTCAGCGCCTGTTATCAGCCGCTGTCGACCTGAAGATTTCCGCTTGCCCCGCCCGCGCGGAAACGGGAAGCTGCAGGTGTCATTCACCGTACGGAGAGTACCTGCCTTGGATTGGCCTACCCTGCTGACCCGCGAACGTCTTGGCAAGCCCCTGCACAGCCCTGAAGAGCTGGGCCGCAGCCCTTTTCACAAAGACCATGATCGCATTATTTTTTCCGGCGCTTTCCGTCGCCTGGGCCGCAAGACCCAAGTGCATCCGGTTTCGAGCAATGACCATATCCACACGCGCCTGACCCACTCGCTGGAAGTCAGCTGTGTGGGCCGCTCCCTTGGCATGCGCGTCGGTGAAACGTTGCGCGGCGCCCTGCCCGACTGGTGCGATCCAAGCGATTTGGGCATGGTGGTGCAATCGGCCTGCCTGGCCCATGACATCGGCAATCCGCCATTCGGGCACTCCGGCGAAGACGCCATTCGCCACTGGTTCCAGCAGGCCGCCGGGCGCGGCTGGCTGGATGACATGAGCAACGCCGAGCGCAATGACTTCCTCAACTTTGAGGGCAACGCCCAGGGTTTCCGCGTATTGACCCAGCTTGAATATCATCAATTCGACGGCGGCACGCGGCTGACCTATGCCACCTTGGGCACTTACCTCAAGTACCCCTGGACTGCCCGCCACGCGGACTCGCTGGGCTACAAGAAACACAAGTTCGGCTGCTACCAGAGCGAGCTGCCGATTCTGGAACAGATCGCGCATAAACTCGGCCTGCCTCAACTGGAGGAGCAACGCTGGGCCCGCCACCCGTTGGTGTACTTGATGGAAGCCGCCGACGACATCTGCTATGCGCTGATTGACCTGGAAGATGGCCTGGAGATGGACTTGCTGGAGTACGCCGAAGTCGAGTCACTGCTGCTCGACCTGGTGGGTGATGACCTGCCGCAGACGTATCGGCAATTGGGCCCGCAGGATTCCCGTCGGCGCAAGCTGGCGATCCTGCGCGGCAAGGCCATCGAGCACCTGACCAACGCAGCGGCGCGCGCATTCGTCGAACAACAGGACGCCCTGCTTGCCGGCACCCTGCCTGGCGACCTGGTTGAGCATATGCACGGTCCGGCGAAGCGTTGCGTACTGGATGCCAAGGACATGGCGCGCAAGAAAATCTTCCAGGACAAACGCAAGACCCTGCATGAAATCGGCGCCTACACCACCCTGGAAATTCTGCTGAACGCTTTTTGCGGTGCGGCGTTGGAGCAGCACGGCGGGCGTACGCCGTCGTTCAAGCACCGGCGCATTCTCGACTTGCTGGGCAACAGCGCGCCGGACCCTGCCTGGCCATTGCACGCCTCGTTCCTGCGCATGATCGATTTCATCGCCGGCATGACCGACAGCTATGCCACCGAGATGGCGCGAGAGATGACCGGGCGCTCCAGCCCTCAATAACGACTCGATCGAGTCGCTCTGTTGCCTGAAACGAATTGCCCTACGATGGGAACAGAGCGGCCTGATCGAATTCGTACATATTCCCGAGGAATAATCACGCGCGCCATCGCAGACAAGACGAGCAATTCCTACGCTCCCATCGACGCTTGACTCACTGTGTACTCTCTATGCCCAACTATCCCCTTCGTATTCTCTTGGTGGAGGATCACCCTTTTCAACTCCTCGCCACCCAATGCTTGCTTAGAAGCTTCGGTTTCCACCAACTCACTCCCGTCGAAAATGCCGAACAGGCCATACGCACCATGACCCAGTGTGAATTCCCCTTCGACTTGATGTTATGCGACCAATGCCTGCCCGATCTGCCCGGACTTGAGTTGGTAGAAATCGCCAGCCGTGGTCAGTTCATTATGCGAGCGATTCTATTGAGCGGGCTACCAACCACGGAATTGCTCAAACTGACCGCACAAGCTGCGCAGCGCAATCTGCCACTCCTGGGTTGTTTATCAAAGCCGTTAAACAAAGCTGAACTTGCGAGTTTAATGAATTCAACTTAATCATTATAAGTGTAGGAATTTAAACCTTAGCAATCGCGAAAAACAAGGTGAGAGCTGTCGCAAAATACCCGTGACCGTTGGCTACGCCAACTGCCCTGAAAACACACACACTTAGTGTCACAATTACCTAGCTACTCGTAGGCCTATACCTTTCTTTATGTAGGAAACTTCCTGTTTTGCGCTTGTCCCCCCCACGCTTCATGCTGCTGCCTCTTCTTCTGCGCTAATGTGAACGCTTTATTTGCACCTGCATGGAATGTGATTATGAACACCGTTTTTATTATCGACGACCACCCCGTCATACGGCTCGCCATCAGAATGTTACTGGAACACGAAGGTTACAAAGTCGTTGGAGAAACGGATAACGGATGCGACGCCATACAAATGGTCCGCGAATGCCTGCCGGACTTGGTAATCCTGGATATCAGCATTCCGAAACTTGACGGCCTCGAAGTTCTCTGCCGATTCAATGCCATGAACACTTCGATGAAAACTCTGGTGCTTACCGCCCAATGCCCGACGCTGTTTGCCACGCGCTGCATGCGTTCGGGTGCGGACGGTTACGTCTGCAAGGAAGGCGACCTGAGTGAACTACTAAGTGCTATCCGCGCCGTACTATCCGGATACAACTACTTCCCCAGCCAGGCATTGAATGCAAATGGAGCGGAAGGTATGGAAACGCAGGAGCTGGACTTGTTCAAGGCAGTTAACGACCGAGAACTCATGGTCTTGCAACTTTTTGCACAAGGCCGCACCAACAAAGAAATAGCCAAGGGCATGTTCCTGAGTAACAAAACAGTCAGCACTTATAAAAAGCGACTAATGCAAAAACTAAAAGCTCAGTCTTTAGTCGAGCTCATCGAGATGGCAAAACGAAACGCGCTAGTGTGAGAAAACGGATGCCCAGCCGTATCAAGGACTATTTGATCATATTGAGTGCCGGTTTGTACTTCAGCACTACCGTGCTTGCGGACGACTCCACCAACCCGCAACACCTCACCTTACTGAGCCGCGCCGGAATCGTTCAACTGGACACTCAACTGGACAGGACCCAGCGCCAGTGGCTGCAATACAAGCGCGAACTGGTCCTGGGTACTGCCGCGCCTGACTACCCGCCGTTCGACCTCACCTCCAGTGGTCGCGATTACGAAGGCCTTACCGCAGATTATGCAGGCCTGCTGGCCAAGGCACTGGCCATACCGGTGAGGGTCCTGCGCTACCCTACCCGGGTGGCCGCCATTCAAGCCCTCGAGGCTGGCGACATCGATTTGCTGGGCTCCTCCAATGGCTTTGAGGCCGCGAACCCCAATCTCAGATTGTCGGCACCTTACGCCGTGGACCAGCCGGTACTGGTCACTCGCGAGGGGGAAACCCGTAGTCTCAGCGATGGCCTTGAAGGGCTGCGCTTGAGCCTCGTCTATCATTACCTGCCGCTCGATGAAGTGGAGAAGCTGTACCCCAAGGCAGATATCCACACCTACCCCTCTTATCAAAATGCGCTGAATGCAGTGGCATTCGACCAGGCGGATGTTTTTCTTGGCGACACGATTTCCACGCATTTCATGATTAACAAGGGCTACCTCAAAAACATCCGCATGGCCAATTTCGGCAAGCATGAAGCCTATGGTTTCAGCTTTGCATTGCGCCACGACAACCTCGTTCTCCTGAGCATTGTCGACACGGTGCTGGCGGCTGTGCCCATCAACGAACGGGACAGCATCGCCAAGCGTTGGAGCGCCGGCAGCGATATCTTGCTGACCGACAAGAAACTGCAACTGACCCCGCGCGAAGAACGCTGGTTGAAGGCGCACCCGGTGGTAACGGTCATCGTCAATGAAACCTTTGCCCCGCTCACCTTCTTCGATGCGGAAGGCAACTTTCGCGGCATCACCGCCGACCTTCTTGAACTCATTCGCTTGCGGACCGGCTTGCGTTTTGCGGTGCAGCGCGGCCGTGAAATCGACGATATGATCGCGCAGGTCGCCACGCAAAAAGTCGATATGATCGGGGCCATTGTGCCGAGTAACCAACGCGAGGCGCAGCTGAATTTCAGCCGTCCCTACCTGGAAAATTCGTATGTGCTGTTGACCCGCAAAGAGCCCGGAGCACCGCTGAACCTGGAGCAGATGGCGGGCAAGCGCCTGGCGATAACCCTGGGCACTCCGCTGGCCGAGGCCCTGCGCAAGGACTTTCCCCAGATTCAACTGGTGGAAACCGGCGATGCCTTCAGGGCAGCCGAGTTGCTTGCACAAGGGCAAGTGGACGGCGCTGTGAACACACTGTTGATCGCTAACTATTTCCTGTCTTCGAAGGTTTTCCAGGGCAAGCTGCAGATCACCACCAGTATCGGCACAACGCCGGCGACGTTCGCGCTGGCCACCTCGCGCCATGCCACCGAGTTGGGTTCGATCCTCGACAAAGCGCTGCTCAGTATCGCCCCGGATGAAATGAGCGTGATCAACAGTCGCTGGCGTGGCTACACGGTCGAATCCGATAGCTACTGGCGCAATTACAACCAACTGATTGCCAGGATCGTCATCGGTACCGGTTTGCTGCTCCTGATTTCCCTGGCCTGGAATGCCTACATGCGGCGCCAGATCAGGCAACGAAAAATGACCGAGCGCGCCCTCAACGATCAGTTCGAGTTCATGCGCGCGCTGGTCAACGAAACACCACACCCCATCTATGTACGCGACCGTAATGGTTTGCTGCAAACCTGCAACGACAGTTATCTGCAGACCTTCGACGTCAAGCGGGAGGACGTGATCGGCAAAAGCGTGACCCAGATGAGCATGGCCCTGGCGCCCGAAGCAGCGCAGTACCATGCCGACTACCTGCGGGTGGTGGCTGAGGGCAATCCATTGATTCTGGACCGCACCCTGCATATCGAGGAGAGGAAGCTGACGATCTACCACTGGATCCTGCCCTACCGCGATTCCACTGGCGAAGTCCAGGGCATCATCGGCGGCTGGATCGACATCAGTGAACGGCGTCAGTTGTTCGATGAACTGCGCGCCGCCAAAGAGCGCGCCGACGAGGCCAACCGCGCCAAAAGCACGTTCCTTGCCACCATGAGCCACGAGATCCGCACCCCCATGAACGCCGTGATCGGCATGCTCGAACTGACGCTCAAGCGGGCCGACCAAGGGCATCTCGACCGTCCGGCGATAGAAGTGGCCTACAACTCGGCCAAGGATCTCCTGGAGCTGATAGGCGACATTCTCGACATCGCGCGCATTGAGTCCGGCCGTCTCAGCCTGGCGCCGGAACGCGTCAATCTGCGCGAGGTGATCGAGTCCGTGGTACGCGTGTTTGACGGTCTTGCGCGCCAGAAAACCCTCAGCCTGCTACTGGAGTTCAAGCCCGACCTGAACGACATCGAAGTCCTCATAGACCCGCTGCGCTTCAAGCAAGTGTTGTCCAATCTTGTGAGCAACGCCATCAAGTTCACCGAACACGGCCAGGTGAAAATCAAGGTGGAGGTGCAACCGAGCCAGACCCAGGAACAGGTCGACGTGAAGCTGGTCGTGGAAGACACCGGTATCGGCATCAACCGGGACGACCAACTGCGTCTGTTCGAGCCGTTCGCCCAGGCCGATAATTCCGGGCACCTGGCCAGAAGCGGTGCCGGCCTGGGCCTGGTGATCTGCCGCAGCCTTTGCGCAATGATGGGCGGCCAACTGAGCCTGAGCAGCGTGCCCATGGTCGGAACCCAGGTGCACATCAGCCTGAAAATGCCGCGCCTGCATCCGATCACCACCCAGGGCGAGCACACGCCTGCGAAGCCGGCCTCCACCCCGGTGCTCAATGTGCTGGTGGTAGACGACCATCCGGCGAACCGCTTGCTGATGTGCCAGCAACTGGGCTACCTGGGCCATCAATTCACTGCCGCCGAGCATGGTGCCGCCGGGTTCCAGGCCTGGCGCCAGGAACAGTTCGACCTGGTGATCGCCGACTGCAACATGCCCATCATGAATGGCTACGAGTTGAGCCGTTCCATCCGTGAGTACGAGCAACGCGAACAGTTGGCGCACTGCGTGGTACTGGGATTTACCGCCAATGCACAACCGGAGGAAAGACAACGCTGCATGGAAGCGGGCATGGACGACTGTCTGTTCAAACCTATCAGCCTCACCGTGCTGGAGCGGCAATTGGCACAGATCATTCCCCAACCCACGAGCCCGCAACTGGACCTGGGATGCCTGGACGCGCTGACCGGAGGGGATTCGCAATTGAGTCGACGCCTGCTCGAAGAACTGCTGACCAGCAGCGTTGATGATCGTCAGGCACTCATTGCGCTGCTGGATCGCAAGGCTTCATCCACCGACATAATCGAACAGGCCCACAAGATCAAGGGGGCCGCACGCATCGTCCAAGCCAATGCCTTGGCCGGGCAGTGCGAAACACTGGAGCAGGCCTGCTCGCGCAACGATGATCGGCGAGTGATCGAAACGGGGGTCAAATCCCTGGAAAAGCTCATGCTGGAGCTGGAACGGGCACTGCAGGTTCAACTGCATGACCTGGACGGCCAATAGGAGGCAGGGGGTTCGCCCTAATGCCAGTCAGTTAAGGGCGAACCCTGTACCTGTGGCGAGGGAGCTTGCTCCCGCCGGGCCGCGAAGCGGCCCCAAAGATGGGACTGCTGCGCAGTCCAGCGGGAGCAAGCCCCTCGCCACAGGTTACTTTTTACCCTTTCTACTTCTTAACTCACTGGCATTAGGGCTTGCCCCCGCCTCGCTCGCTCAGCAATCGGTCAAGCGCAGGAAAATAGCCGCGAGTTGTTCGATACCCGCCTGGTCCTGAGGCGTAAAACGCGCGAGCGACGGGCTGTCGAGGTCAAGCACGCCAATCAATTGGCCGTTCTTGACCAGCGGCACCACCAACTCACTGTTGGAGGCGCTGTCACAGGCAATGTGCCCGGCGAATGCATGCACGTCTTCCACTCGCTGGGTTTGCCGGGACGCCGCGGCGGCACCACACACGCCACGACCAAAAGGGATGCGCACACAGGCGATCTGGCCCTGGAAGGGGCCGAGAACCAGCTCATCATTGCGATTGAGGTAGAAACCCGCCCAGTTCAGGTCGTCCAACTGATTGAACAGGAACGCGGAAAATTGCGCGCTGTTGGCGATGAAATCCCGCTCATCCGCCAGCAGCGACTCCAGTTGCGCGCAGAGCAGCGCATAGCCCTCGAGGCCGGTGCCGGCCTGTTGTAAATCGATCATGGTTGACGCTCCAGCAATTTGAGACCCACCCAGTAACGGGCGAACTGATAGGCGCAGCGGCCATTGCGGTTACCGCGTCCGGTCGCCCAGCGCACGGCGAGAATGTCGAGTTGTTCATCACGCTGCCACTGCAGGCCGGTCTTGCCGGCCAATTCGCCGATCCAGTGCTCCACCACATTCAGGAAGTGCTCCTGGGTAAACGGGTAGAACGACAGCCACAAGCCAAAACGGTCGGACAAGGCAATCTTGTCTTCTACCGCCTCGCTCGGGTGCAGTTCGCCATCCACGCGCTTCCAATTGTCGTTGTCGCTCTGGTTCTCCGGCACCAGGTGACGACGATTGGAGGTGGCATACAGCAACACGTTTTCCGGCGCCTGCTCCAGGGAGCCATCCAGCACGCTCTTGAGCACGCGATAGTCACCTTCCCCAGCATCGAACGACAGGTCATCGCAGAACAGGATGAAACGCTGCGGCAGCTTGAGCAGTTGTTCGACCACGCGCGGCAGGTCGGCCAGGTGGTCACGCTCGATTTCGATCAAGCGCAGGCCGGCCTTGGCGTGCTGGGCGAGCAAGGCGCGTACCATGGATGATTTCCCAGTGCCACGCGAACCCCACAGCAGCGCATGGTTGGCAGGCAAGCCGTCGAGAAACTGTTGGGTGTTACGCGCCAGCTGTTCACGCTGCTTGTCGACGCCGATCAGGTCCGACAGGCGCATGTCCAGGCTGACTTCCAGCGGCAACAGGAAGCCTGTACGGCCTTCGCGCTGCCAGCGGGCGGCCAGGCACTGGTTCCAGTCGATGGCTTGGCGCGGTGCGGGTAACAGGGGCTCCAGGCGCGCCAGCACGGCGTCAGCCCGCTCAAGAAAGGCATTCAATCGAGAATCCACATCTATTCCTCTGGCAAGTTCTTGTAAAAGATGGCGTATTGGCAACCCTGTGGCAGACCGCACAAGGCTGCGTCAAGAAAATCGATTTATGCCGGGCAAGTCAGCGCTGGTGGGATGTTCAGCTATGCTTGCCGGGCGAAGGGAAACGTGAAGTGGTTCAACACTCGATGGATATCAAGTTCGCCCACCGCTTGTCTTATAAACAAGCCAGATTGACTGTGCTGGTCGGTTTCGTCTTGGGAACCTTGCTCAGTTTTATCCAAATCGGCATTGATTATGCCAGTGAAGACGCATCCATCAACCGCGAAATACGCTCGCTGATCGAAATCAGCCATAACCCTGCCTCGCGTATTGCCTACAACATCGATGCCGAACTTGCCCAGGAACTGACCCTGGGCCTGCTGCACTCTCCTGCCATTGCCCACGCACAGCTGGTCGACAACAACGGCATGGTGCTGGCCGACGTCGACCGGCCGCGCAAGGAAAGCCATTATCGGCCTGTCAGCGATTTTCTGTTCGGTGCCAACCGTCAATTCGAAGACCGTCTGTACCTCAGCCATATGCCCAACGAATCCCTGGGAGTGCTGCGCCTTGATGTCGATACCTACGCGTTTGGCAGCCGTTTCCTGCGCCGCGCCGAGGTCACGTTGCTCAATGGTTTTGTGCGCAGCCTGCTGCTGACCGGGATCTTGCTGGGCTTGTTCTACATCATGCTCACCCAGCCGCTGGTGCGCATTATTCGCGCGTTGAGCACGCGCAAACAGGCGCGCCTGGACTGCCCGCCAGGGCATGAGCACGACGAAATCGGCGTGCTGGTCAACGTTGCCAACCAGCAATTCGAAAACATGGAAACCGAGATCCAGCAGCGTCGCCATGCCGAAGATCGTCTCACCGAATACCTGGGCCAACTGGAAGACATCGTTTCTGCCCGCACCCTTGAGCTCAAGACCAGCAACCAACGCTTGAGCCAGATCAATGATGAGCTGGAAGCAGCGCGGATGACCGCCCTGGGCATGGCCCAGGCTCGGGCGGCGTTCCTGGCCAATATGAGCCATGAAATCCGCACCCCGCTCAATGGCCTGCTGGGCATGATTGCCCTGTCGCTGGACAGCCCGCTCAACGCCGAGCAGCGCCAGCAACTGTCCATTGCCCATGACTCCGGCAAGGTACTGGTGGAGTTGCTCAACGATATCCTCGACCTGTCCAAGTTCGACGCGGGCCAACTGGAGCTTGAACGCATCCCGTTCGACCTCGGCTCACTGGTGGAAGACACCGCCAACCTGTTGTCACAAAACGCCGCGCCCAGCGTGGAACTGACCTGCCTGATCGACCCGCTATTTGCTGCCCAAGTCATTGGCGACCCGACGCGGGTACGGCAAATCGTCAGTAACCTGCTGTCCAATGCCTTGAAGTTCACCCGCTTCGGCCGGGTGGATGTGCGCCTGCGCCACCACGGCGACGGAGTGCGCATTGAAGTCTGTGATACCGGTATCGGGATTGCCCAGGATGCACAGGTCAAGATTTTCCAGCCGTTCACCCAGGCCGGCGCCGGTATCACGCGCCAATTCGGCGGCACCGGCTTGGGGCTGGCATTGACCCATAACCTGTGCGAAGCCATGCAGGGCCGCTTGAGCATCAGTTCGGAGGTCGGCTTCGGCAGCCAGTTCTGCGCCGACCTGCCGTTGCCCACCCACTTGCCGGCGGCAGCGCGAGTGCCATTGGTGGGGGATGTGATCGTCATCACCCACCACAGCAGTGGCCTGGGGGAGTTGCTCACGACCCTGCTGCCCCATTGGGGGTTGGCGCCGCGTTGCTACTCCATGGAAGACGACCTGAGCGGACAGTCTCCCGACCTGTTGATCACCGACTGCCCGGAGTGCCTGTTCCGCCTGAGGCCGGGCATCAGCGCGCCGATCCTGGTGGTGACTGCCTATGGCAATTTCATGCCCAGCGAAGAAGTCGTCGCCCTGGCACCGCTGCAGCAACAAGCCCGCCCGCTGAGCCGTAACGCGCTGTACCAAATCCTGCAGCGTAATTTGCGCAGCGACACGCAGCCAATCCAGGACCCGCTTCCAATCGACGCCGCGCCCCTCAGCCATCGCGCGCGCATCCTGCTGGTGGAGGACAACCCGGTCAACCAACTGGTGGCCAAGGGCATGCTCGGCAAGCTCGGCTGCGAGGTCATCGTGGCCGCCCATGGTGGCGAAGCCCTCAAGTTCCTCGAGGACCAGCGTTTCGATCTGGTCTTGATGGACTGCAACATGCCGGTGATGGACGGCTACGAGGCCAGCCGGCAGATTCGCCAGAGCGGTCGCTGGCCGGACCTGCCCATCGTCGCCTTGACCGCCAATGCCCTGTCCGAAGAGCGTGAGCGTTGCCGTGCAGCGGGGATGAATGATTACCTGGCCAAGCCGTTTCGCCGCGAAGAACTCAAGGCCCTGCTGGACCTGTGGGTGCCTGAGACGACGAGTCTCATTTGAGCAGGGCTTCGATCTCTTGGCTCAGGTCCTGGGGCTTGGTGGTTGGGGCGAAACGCTTGACCTCTTTGCCGTCACGCCCGATGAGGAATTTGGTGAAATTCCACTTGATGTTCTTCGAGCCCAGCAGCCCTGGCGCCGCCTTTTTGAGCTGCACGAACAGCGGGTGGGCATCGCTGCCATTGACGTCGATCTTTTTGAACAAGGGAAAACTGACGCCGAAGTTCAACTCGCAGAACTCGGCGATCGCGCCTTCGTTGCCCGGCTCCTGCTTGCCGAACTGATTGCACGGAAAGCCCAGCACCACCAGGCCCTGGTCCTTGTATTGCTGCCAGAGTTGCTCCAGGCCCTTGTACTGCGGGGTGAAACCACACTTGCTGGCGGTGTTGACCACCAGAATGGCCTTGCCGGCGAAATCGGCCAAGGTCTTTTGCTCACCTTTGATAGTGGTGCAAGGGATGCTCAGCAAGTTGTCGCTCATGGCAGTGCCTTTGATTAAGGGAAGAAGCAGAAAGGTAGCTTGCCATTCAATAGCGTCAACTCAATTGACGGCAATGATGATGTGCAATCAACCCAGGGCCTAACGTGGGGGAGCAAGCCCCGCCCACATTTTGACCGTGCGGGTACTCGCCTAGCGCGGCACCAGGTCCAGGCATACCGAATTGATGCAGTAACGCAGGCCGGTCGGTGGCGGACCGTCCGGGAATACATGCCCCAGGTGCGCATCGCACTTGGCGCAGGTGACTTCGGTGCGGATCATGCCGTGGCTGACGTCACGGATCTCGACCATCGCGTTATCGGCAATCGGCTCGTAGAAGCTGGGCCAGCCGCAGCCCGAGTCAAACTTGGCCTTGGAATCGAACAACGGTTCATTGCAGCAAATGCAGTGGTACACGCCGTCGGTCTTGGTCCCGTTGTACTCGCCGGAGAACGGCCGCTCGGTGCCTTTGAGCCGACACACGTTGTATTGCTCCGGGTCGAGCATCGCTTTCCATTCTTCAATGGGTTTCTGCAGCTTTTCCATCGGTACACCTCGGCAACTGAAAAACTCTGATCTGTGTCTTTTCCGTGGATCAGGCGGCACGTATGATTGCGCCTCTTCAAAACGCCAGTCTGGCACCCGCGCCATCACCATTCAAACGTATTTATGGGTGCGCGCCGCACGGGATTCACAGTACGGTAGTGCCTGTGCCGTCTGGATCGTTCATTTTCAGGATCACATCACCATGCAGGTCAGCAAATCGAACAAGCTCGCCAACGTCTGCTACGACATTCGCGGCCCGGTGCTCAAGCACGCCAAACGCCTGGAAGAGGAAGGCCATCGCATCCTCAAGCTGAACATCGGCAACCCGGCGCCCTTTGGTTTCGAAGCGCCAGACGAAATCCTCCAGGACGTGATCCGCAACCTGCCCACGGCCCAAGGCTACAGTGACTCCAAGGGCCTGTTCAGCGCGCGCAAGGCGGTGATGCAGTATTACCAGCAAAAACAGGTCGAAGGTGTCGGGATTGAAGACATCTACCTGGGCAATGGCGTGTCCGAGCTGATTGTGATGTCGCTGCAGGCCTTGCTCAACAACGGCGACGAAGTGCTGGTGCCGGCGCCGGATTATCCGTTGTGGACCGCCGCCGTGACCCTGGCCGGTGGCCACCCGATGCACTATCTGTGCGACGAAGGGGCCGACTGGTTCCCGGACCTGGCCGATATCAAGGCCAAGATCACCCCGAACACCAAAGCCCTGGTGATCATCAACCCGAACAACCCCACCGGCGCCGTGTACTCCAGGGAAGTGCTGCTGGGCATGCTCGAACTGGCGCGCCAACACAACCTCGTGGTGTTCTCCGACGAGATCTACGACAAGATCCTCTACGATGACGCCGTCCACGTGTGCACCGCCTCCCTGGCGCCAGACCTGCTGTGCCTGACCTTCAACGGCCTGTCCAAGTCCTACCGGGTGGCGGGGTTCCGCTCCGGCTGGATCGCCATTTCCGGGCCCAAGCACAACGCCCAGAGCTATATCGAGGGCATCGACATGCTGGCCAACATGCGCCTGTGCGCCAACGTGCCGAGCCAGCACGCGATCCAGACCGCCCTCGGCGGCTACCAGAGCATCAACGACCTGGTACTGCCCCAAGGTCGTTTGCTGGAGCAACGTAACCGCACCTGGGAGTTGCTCAACGCGATCCCGGGCGTCAGCTGCGTGAAGCCCATGGGTGCGTTGTACGCGTTCCCGCGGATCGATCCGAAAGTCTGCCCGATCCTCAACGACGAAAAGTTCGTGCTCGACCTGCTGCTGTCGGAAAAGCTGCTGGTGGTGCAAGGCACCGCCTTCAACTGGCCGTGGCCGGATCACTTCCGCGTGGTGACGTTGCCACGCGTGGATGAGCTGGATATGGCGATCGGTCGCATCGGCAACTTCCTGAAGTCCTATCGCCAGTAACGCAAATGATCCCGTACGGCCTGCATTTGGTCGTACGGCGATTATCTGGCAACACTTCTCTGGCACGGGCGGCCTTGAACGGGTGATAGCACCACGCCAGCCGCTCTGCACCTAGTGTTAACGGGGGTGCGACACGCTTGACGGCTAACCGACAAGGGTAATTGTTGTGGGAAAAACCCTTCAAGGCGCTACATTTTCGCTGTAGGACACAGTTTGAAATAGTCGCTCGGTTGAATCACCCCATGCCGCACCTTATATACCCCGCAGTAAGCGACATATTAAGCATGAGGAGAACTCTACAACCATGATGCGCATCCTGCTGTTCTTGGCCACTAACCTGGCGGTCGTATTGATTGCCAGCGTCACCCTGAGCCTTTTTGGCTTCGACGGGTTCATGGCGGCCAACGGGGTTGATCTGAACCTCAATCAGCTGCTGATTTTCTGTGCGGTCTTCGGTTTTGCCGGTTCGCTGTTCTCGCTGTTCATCTCCAAGTGGATGGCGAAAATGAGCACCAGCACCCAGATCATCACTCAACCACGCACTCGCCATGAACAATGGCTGATGCAAACCGTGGAGCAGTTGTCTCAAGAAGCAGGCATCAAAATGCCCGAGGTGGGGATTTTTCCTGCTTATGAGGCCAACGCCTTCGCCACCGGCTGGAACAAGAACGACGCGCTGGTCGCTGTCAGCCAGGGGCTTCTGGAGCGTTTTTCGCCCGACGAAGTCAAGGCGGTGCTGGCCCACGAGATCGGCCACGTGGCCAATGGCGACATGGTCACCCTGGCGTTGGTCCAGGGCGTGGTGAACACCTTCGTGATGTTCTTTGCGCGAATCATCGGTAACTTCGTCGACAAGGTAATCTTCAAGAACGAAGAAGGCCGCGGTATCGCCTACTTCGTTGCAACGATCTTCGCCGAGTTGGTCCTGGGCTTCCTGGCCAGCGCCATCGTAATGTGGTTCTCGCGTAAACGTGAGTTCCGCGCAGACGAAGCCGGCGCACGCCTGGCGGGTACCAGCGCGATGATCGGCGCACTGCAACGCCTGCGCTCCGAACAAGGCCTGCCGGTGCACATGCCGGACAGCCTGACCGCCTTCGGCATCAACGGTGGCGTCAAGCAGGGCCTGGCTCGCCTGTTCATGAGCCACCCACCGCTGGAAGAGCGGATTGACGCATTGCGTCGTCGCGGCTGATAGCGCAGGGCAACACAAAAAGGGGCGATTGGATCGCCCCTTTTTCGTGGGCGTGATTTACCGCCTGGTCAGCCGATAGACACGCTCATCAAGCCGAGTAACGCCATCCGCCCTGAATTTGCTGCTTTCACTCAAAATGTCCCGCTCTTGCAGCGTGACCACATTCCAGTGCGGGCCCAGCAGCGACTGCACCTCCTCATCCGGAACAGCGAAGGGCGGGCCAGCCCTTTGCGCCTGGTCGTAGTCGACAGTGATCAACAGCCCCTCACAGACGGGGGTCAGCAGGGTATCGAGATGCTCGGTGTATCGCGAGCGCATTGGCTGCGGCAAAGCGATCAGTGCCGCACGGTCATACAACGCCACGCAATCAGCCACAGCACTTGCGTCAAGGGCGAAGAAGTCACCGCACCACACTTCGATCAGGCCCGCCTGATACACCTTGAACACGCCTCTCTGATCGATCTGCGGTGTAAGTCCCTGTTCGCTGAAGAATGCCTCAACGGCTTTATCCGACACCTCCACACCCATCACGCGATGCCCGCGATCCGCCAACCACTTCATGTCCAGGCTCTTGCCACACAAAGGCACGAAAACCCTGGCACCATCGACCAGGGCCAACGTTGACCAATGCCGCTGCAAGTAAGGATTAACGTCGGCCTGATGAAAACCGATCTGATTGGTTGCCCAGCGTTCCTGCCAAATTCTTGCGTCCATGCATCACCTCGAAAAATCGATCAAAAGACACTAAATCTTATATTAGATCTCGATTAATGATCTGAATGAAGATAGCCCGATATTAATCTTCAGGACTCTTCTTATGTTCCCCAGCCTGTTTATCTCCCATGGCTCCCCGATGCTGGCTCTGCAACCCGGTGCCAGCGGTCCGGCGCTGCAGGCTCTGGCAGCCGCGCTGCCACGGCCCAAGGCGATTGTGGTGGTATCGGCGCATTGGGAAAGCCAAGGACTGCTGGTCAGTGGCAGCGCCGCGCCCGAAACCTGGCACGACTTCGGCGGCTTCCCTCGCGAACTGTTTGCGGTGCAATACCCTGCGCCGGGTGATTCACGGCTGGCGAATGAAATTGCCGAGTTATTGCAGGCTGACGGCCTGACTGCACAGGTCGACAACCGACGGCCCTTCGACCATGGCACCTGGGTGCCCCTGTCGCTGATGTACCCGGCGGCGGATATTCCGGTGGTGCAAGTCTCCCTGCCAAGCCGCATGGGTCCGGCTTTTCAAACCCGGGTTGGACATGCCCTCTGCAGTCTGCGCGATCAAGGTGTGCTACTGATCGGCTCCGGCAGCATCACCCATAATCTCGGTGAGCTGGACTGGCGCGCCGGGCCGGAAACCATCACGCCATGGGCGCAAGCCTTTCGCGACTGGGTAGTCGAAAAACTCGCTGCCGGTGACGAAACAGCCTTGCATGACTATCGCCTCCTGGCGCCCCATGCAGTGCGCAGCCACCCCAGCGACGAGCATTTGTTGCCGCTTTACTTTGCGCGAGGTGCCGGCGGTGATTTCAGCGTGGCGCATCAGGGCTTCACCCTCGGCGCCTTGGGCATGGACATCTATCGCTTTGGCTAACACAGGTGCACTGCCTGAAATCCCAGGCAAAAAAAATCCCCGAACCAGTCGGGGATTTTTTATGTGCGATCAATCAGCCCAAGGGCGGATCAATCTTCGCGGTAGCGACGCAGCTTCAGCTGCTTGCCGGCAACGCGTGTATCTTTGAGCTTGGCCAGCAGTTTTTCCAGACCGTCTTCCGGCAGCTCCACCAGGGAGAAGCTGTCACGGACCTGGATGCGACCGATGGCTTCACGTGCCAGGCCACCCTCGTTGAGGATAGCGCCCAGCAGGTTCTTGGCAGCGATACCGTCACGCGCGCCCAGCGCAGTACGGCAACGAGCACGACCTTCAGCCAATGGAACCGGAGCACGACGCTCACGATCACCACGGTCCGGACGGTCGCCGGTACGCTCTGGACGATCACCGCGTGGCGCGTTGTTCGGTACCAGTGGGCGTTCTTTCTCGATCGCTGCCAGGGTCAGGGCCTGACCATTGGTGGCTTTGCGCAGCAACGCTGCAGCCAGGGCACGCGGGGTGCAACCGATATCGGCGGTCAGGCGGTCCAGCAGTTCGCCGTGGGTCGATTCAGCGTCAGCCACCAGTGGCGCCAGGCTGTTGGTCAGTTTCTTGATGCGGGCATCGAGAACGGCCTGGGCATCCGGAAGGCGGACTTCGGCCACTTTCTGACCGGTGACACGCTCGATCACTTGCAGCATGCGGCGCTCACGTGGAGTCACCAGCAGCAGTGCACGACCTTCGCGACCGGCACGGCCGGTACGGCCGATACGGTGGACATAGGACTCTGGGTCGTAAGGCATGTCAACGTTGAACACGTGGGTGATACGTGGAACGTCGAGGCCACGAGCAGCAACATCGGTCGCTACAACGATGTCCAGGCGGCCATCCTTGAGGGAATCAATCACGCGCTCACGCTGGTTCTGGGCGATGTCACCGTTCAGCGCAGCGGCCTTGTAGCCTTTGGCTTCCAGGGCACTGGCCAGGTCCAGGGTCGCTTGCTTGGTGCGCACGAACATGATCAAGGCGTCGAAGTCTTCGACTTCCAGCAGGCTCAATACAGCCGAGGTCTTCTGGTCAGCGTGAACCAACAGGTGAGCCTGTTCGATCGCGGTGACGGTCTGGGTCTTGGTCTGGATCTTCACATGTTGCGGATCGCGCAGGTGGCGTTCGGCAATGGCACGGATCGACTGCGGCAGGGTGGCCGAGAACAATACGGTCTGACGGGTTGGTGGCAGTGCCTTGAAGATGACTTCCAGGTCATCCATGAAGCCCAGCTTCAACATTTCGTCGGCTTCGTCGAGAACCAGGTGGTTCACGGTCGACAGGACTTTCTCGTCGCGACGCAGGTGGTCGCACAGACGGCCCGGGGTGGCGACAACGATCTGTGCGCCGTTACGGATGGCTTTCAGTTGTGGGCCCATAGGCGCGCCGCCGTAAACGGCCACAACGGTTACACCTGGCATTTGCTTGGCGTAGGTTTCGAAAGCGGTTGCTACTTGCAGCGCCAACTCACGGGTTGGCGCCAGGATCAGGGCTTGCGGTTCGCGCTTGGCAGGATCGATGCAGTGCAGGATAGGCAGGGCGAACGCGGCGGTTTTACCGGTACCGGTCTGCGCCTGGCCAATCATGTCCTGGCCGGCCATGATGATCGGGATCGATTGCTGCTGAATAGCCGAAGGTTCTTCGTAGCCAGTCGCGATGACGGCGGCGAGAATGTTCGGATTAAGATTAAAAGCGGCGAAGCCGCCGGTTTCCTGGGTCATGGGTCTGCCTCTAAGTGCATCCGCAAAGACCCATGCTCCAAAGCTGCGCATGCCGTGTTGAGACTCAAGAGTCGCCCTGGCTGCTTTGTCGGCGGGGATTTGCGAAAACGAATGAATGAAAAAGATTCGTCAAGGAAGAGTCCGCTGTGCGGACGTGCAGCCGAAGCTGACTTCGGGGAATTGCGCTACCTAAACGCGGCCCGGTTAAAGGCCGGCGCGCACTATACCGGAAATAGCTGAAAAAGGGAGCTTTTTTTATCGCAAAGCACCGATAAACCGTGCTGCGTCACAGCCTTTGCAGATAACTGCGCCAGGGTCTATTTTGCAAAGGCCCGGCCCTGTTGGTCATCACGCTTAAACGGTTCACCTGTCCAGGCCTGCCCCTTGGTCTGAAACCTTAATCCGCGCCCCGAGGGCACCCCAGATGAATCAAGCCAGCACCAGCCGCGTTACCCGTGAACTCCAGGGCCATGTCCTGCTGCTGGGGCTGGACCGAGTGGCAAAGCGCAATGCTTTCGACCTCGACCTGCTTAACGAACTGAGCATGGCCTATGGCGATTTTGATCGAAACGATGACGCGCGCGTTGCCGTGGTGTTTGCCCATGGCGACCACTTCACCGCCGGACTCGACCTGGCCAATGTCAGCGGCGTCATGGCGGGAGGTTGGCAACCGCCCCTGGGCGGCTGCGACCCCTGGGGCGTGTTCGCCGGTCCCAGGGTCAATAAACCGGTAATCGTGGCCGCCCATGGCTACTGCCTGACCATCGGCATCGAGCTGATGCTGGCGGCGGACATCAATCTTTGCGCGAGCAACACGCGCTTTGCGCAGATGGAAGTGCAGCGTGGGATCTTTCCGTTTGGCGGCGCGACATTACGCTTTCATCAGATCGCTGGCTGGGGCAATGCGATGCGCTGGCTGCTGACCGGCGACGAGTTCGACGCCCATGAAGCCCTGCGCTTGGGCTTAGTGCAGGAAGTGATGGCCAGCGAAGACCTGCTGCCGCGCGCCATCGAGCTGGCCAATCGCATCGCACGCCAGGCGCCGCTTGGGGTGCAGGCAACGTTGATGTCGGCGCGATTGGCGCACAAGGAAGGCGAGACCGTGGCGGCCGCCGCGTTGCCGCCGATGGTGGACAAGTTGCTGAACAGCGAAGACGCCAAGGAGGGCGTGCGGGCGATGATCGAGAAGCGGCCTGGGGTGTTCAAGGGTATTTGAGTGGGCAGTGCCGGCCTCATCGGGAGCAAGCCCCTTCCCACAGTTGAAATGTGTTCCAAATGTGGGAGGGGGCTTGCCCCCGATGGCGTCCGAACAGACGCCTAGGTCGCCGGCCGAATCACCTTGATCAACGCCTGCAACGAATACCCCAGTCGCGGCGCCAGCACTTCAGCCCGTAAGGACAGCGCCTCCAGGTCCAGCTCCTGATCCAGCTCCGAAGGCACCAGCAGGATCACGTTGCCCTCCTTCACCGGCAGTTCCCAGTAATGCCGGTGATACAACCCGCGCAACAGCGCCGCGCCCAGCGGCTTGCCATCATCGGTGGCCCACTGGTTGATCACCAGCCAGCCGCCGGGATTGAGCTTTTTCTGGCAGTTCTCCAGGAACGTCCAGGCCAGATGGCCGACGCCAGGCCCCACGTCGGTGTACAGGTCGACGAAGATCAGGTCCGCCGATTCGGCACTGTCGAGCAACTCCAGGGCATCGCCGATACGGATATACAGGCGTGGATCATCGTCCAGGCCCAGATATTCAATCGCCAGGCGCGGCACGTCGGGGCGCAACTCGATGGCTTCGACGTCCTCAAGCGCCAGGAACTTGAGACAGGCCTGGGTCAACGTGCCGGCGCCAAGGCCAAGGAATAGCGCGCTCTCCGGCTGTTCATGGCACAACGCACCGACCAACATGGCGCGGGTGTAGTCGTACTCCAGCCAGCTTGGGTCGGCAGTGAACACACAGCTTTGCTCGATGGCATCACCAAATTCGAGAAAACGGTAATCGGCCACTTCCAACACACGGATCATGCCGAAATCATCATGGACTTCGGCCAGCAGGCGCTCGACACGCTCCTCGCTCATCACTACTCCTAACGGGTTGGCTGCGGGGCAAAGTGCGCGATTGTCGGCCAAGCGACGGCAGCAGGTCACGCACTAATTGCTGCTAACATTGACGCCCGAACGTCAACCTACCCAACGAGTGCATGATGAGCCAACCCTGGAGCCCCGACAGCTGGCGTGCCCTGCCGATCCAGCAACAACCCCGGTACCCGGATGCCACGCATCTGCTGCAAGTGGAGCAGAGCCTGGCCAGTTACCCGCCGCTGGTGTTTGCCGGGGAAGCCCGCGAATTGCGTCGTCAGTTTGCCGAAGTCACCCAGGGTCGCGCCTTCCTGCTGCAAGGCGGTGACTGTGCCGAGAGCTTTGCCGAGTTTTCCGCCGCGAAAATCCGCGACACCTTCAAGGTGCTGCTGCAGATGGCGATCGTCATGACGTTCGCCGCCGGCTGCCCGGTGGTGAAAGTCGGGCGCATGGCCGGCCAGTTCGCCAAGCCGCGCTCGTCCAACGATGAAACCATCGACGGCGTTACCCTGCCCGCCTACCGCGGCGATATCGTCAATGGCATCGGCTTCGACGAAAAGAGCCGCGTCCCGGACCCGGACCGCCTGCTGCAGAGCTACCACCAGTCCACCGCCACCCTCAACCTGCTGCGCGCGTTTGCCCAGGGTGGCTTCGCTGACCTGCACCAGGTACACAAGTGGAACCTGGACTTCATTGCCAACTCCGCGCTGGCCGAAAAGTACAGCCAACTGGCCGACCGCATCGATGAGACCCTGGCCTTCATGCGCGCCTGCGGCATGGACGATTCGCCGCAACTGCGCGAGACCAGCTTCTTCACCGCTCACGAAGCGTTGCTGCTCAACTATGAAGAAGCCTTCGTGCGCCGTGACAGCCTGACCAACGACTACTACGACTGCTCGGCCCATATGCTCTGGATCGGCGACCGTACTCGTCAGCTGGATGGCGCCCACGTCGAATTCCTGCGCGGGGTGAACAACCCGATCGGGGTCAAGGTCGGCCCGAGCATGAACCCGGACGACCTGATCCGCCTGATCGACATCCTTAACCCGGACAACGACCCTGGCCGCTTGAACCTGATCGCACGCATGGGCGCCAATAAGGTCGGCGACCACCTGCCAGACCTGATTCGCACCGTGCAGCGCGAAGGCAAGCACGTGCTGTGGAGCTGCGACCCGATGCATGGCAACACCATCAAGGCCAGCAGCGGCTACAAGACCCGCGACTTTGCGCAGATCCTCGGCGAAGTGAAGGAGTTCTTCCAGGTACACCAGGCTGAAGGCAGCTATGCCGGCGGCATTCATATCGAGATGACCGGGCAGAACGTCACCGAGTGCATTGGCGGCGCACGGCCGATCACCGAGGACGGCTTGTCGGACCGCTATCACACCCACTGCGACCCGCGGATGAATGCTGATCAGTCGCTGGAATTGGCGTTTTTGATTGCCGAAACCTTGAAACAGGTCAAGCGTTAGATTGTTGTCGACTGGACTGACGCCAATCGGGGGCAAGCCCCCTCCCACAGGGAATGCATTTCACATGTGGAAGGGGGCTTGCCCCAGATGGCGCCCTAAAGACCAGCCTCCAGACCGAGCATTGCCACCCGTAACCGCGCGGCGCTCGGCCGCTGGCAATTGAGCACGACCTGTTGCAGCCCCAACCAATCGGCCATCTGCCGCAGGTTCAGCGCCAACGCCGACATCCCCCGCTCATCCAGGCCCGGCTCTTCCTCGTGCAGCGCATGCACCGCCAGGCAACCGTTGGCTCGTTCGGCGCGCAAATCGACGCGCGCAGCGATCCGCTCGTTGTGCAAAAACGGCAGCACGTAGTAGCCGTACACCCGCTTGTGTTGCGGGGTGTAAATTTCCAGCCGGTAACGGAAATCGAACAGGCGCTCGGTACGGGCACGCTCCCAGATCAACGAATCAAAGGGCGACAGTAAGGCGCTGGCCGGCACGTTGCGTGGCACTTTGGGTGCCGGCAAGCAATACGCCGGCTGCTTCCAGCCTTGCACCTGGCAGTTCAGCAACTGTCCATCCTCGATCAGCTCGGCCAGGCGCTGGCGGCTGTCGACGGGTTCGAGGCGAAAGTAATCGCGCAGGTCTTTTTCAGTGGCCACTCCCAGGGCGGTTGCGCTGTGCAACAACAAGCCCCGCTGGGCCTCGGCTTCGTTCAGGTTGGCTTGAAGGATTTCGGCGGGGAGTACCCGTTCGGGCAAGTCATAGAGGCGTTCAAAGCCACGCCGCCCGGCAACGGTGACCAGACCGGCCGCGAACAGCCATTCCAACGCGTGCTTCTCGTCGCTCCAATCCCACCAGGGCCCGGCACGCACCCCGCGGGTCGACAAACTGCCCGCGCCCAAGGCGCCCTGCTCTTCAACGGCGCGCAGTACGCGCTGGACAGTGCTCTGCTGCTCACGCCCGAATCGCGCCATTTGCGCGTAGATCCCCTGCCCTTGTTTGGCCCGCTCCATGCGCCAGCGCATCATTGGGTACAGCGCCATGGGCAGCAACGAGGCTTCGTGCCCCCAATATTCGAACAGCGAGCGCTGCCGCCCCTGGCTCCAGGCGGCCTGTTCGAGCATCAAGGGAGAATAACGGCCCAACCGGGAAAACAGCGGCAGGTAATGGGAGCGCACCACGGCATTGACCGAATCGATCTGCAGCACACCGAGGCGCTCGATCACACGGTTGAGGTGCGCGGCTTTTATCTGTGCTGGCGGCTGGCGCCCGGAAAACCCCTGGGCTGCCAGCGCCATGCGTCGTGCTTGCTTGAGGGAAAAGGACAGGACGGCGGGCATGGGTAGCTCCTTGAATACGCGCGTCCTACCCTACTGTATTCCCGGTTACTTTCGCAGCGGGTCTTCCCAGAAATGTCGATGGATTTCCTGCTCGACATCGATACGGTTAAGACCGATATCCTTGAGCGCGTCGTCGCTCATGCCCGCCAGCATCTGGCGTTCACGATGCAGCGCCTGCCAACGCGAAATCGTATGAAGAAGCCCGGAAAGCGGCCACTTTGCCATCAATTCAACATCTGTTTGACCTTTCATCTTCTCGCCCTCCAGTGGAGATGACGCCAGTGTGTGCCTGGGCTTATGATCAATCCAACGAATGTTTCTTATGAAATACATCTCGGAGATTGATCAATTGTCCACGTACCCCAGCATCGACACCGAAGTGCTGCGCACCTTCGTCGCCATCGCCGATCAGGGCGGCTTTACCCGGGCCGGCGAGCTGGTCAACCGCACCCAGTCGGCGGTGAGCATGCAGATGAAACGCCTGGAAGAGGATGTGCTGCAGCGCAAGCTGTTCGAACGCGACGGCCGTCAGGTGCGGCTGACCCCCGAGGGCCAAGTGTTGCTGGGTTATGCGCGGCGCATCCTGAAATTGCACAGCGAAGTGTTCAACACCCTGCGCGAGCCGCATATGGTGGGCCTGGTGCGCATCGGCACGCCGGACGACTACGTGATGCGCTTCCTGCCGGGCATCCTCAAGCAGTTTTCCAAGGCTTACCCGCTGATCCAGATCGAACTGCACTGCGAGTCGTCAACGGTGTTGATGCAGCGCCGGGACCTGGCATTGACCGTGATCAGCCGCGAGCCCGGCAATGATCTCGGTGAATTCTTGCGCACTGAGCGCATGGTGTGGGCCGCCTCGCCGTGTTTCTGCGTGGACGAGCATGACGCCATGCCGCTGGCGGTTTCCGGCGACGACTGCGTTTACACGCAGTGGGCGCGGGCGGCAATGGATGCGGCCGGGCGGGATTATCGCCTGGCCTATCACAGCTCCAACGGCGCGGCGATCCTGGCAGTCGTCAGTGCCGGCCTGGCGGCGATGATCAGCATGGAAAGCCTGGTGCCCCAGGACCTGCGCGTACTCGGCAGCGACGAAGGCTTCCCACCCTTGCCGTCGATGCACCTGCGCTTGTTGCGCAATCCGCAGATGACGTCGCCCATCACCGAATGCCTGGCCGACTACATCCTCGAAGGCTTCAGACTTTAAACGTCAGCATCACCGCGCACACCACCAGGAAGCCGCAGAACAGGCCACGCAATACGCGCTCGGGCAGCGCATGAGCGACTTTCACGCCCCAGCTGATACTGAGCAGGCCTCCCACCGCCAACGGCACGCCGATCAGCCAGTCCACCTGGTGGTGCCAGGCGTAGGTGACCAGGGTTACTCCGGTGCTGGGCAGCGCCAACGCAAGGGATAAGCCTTGGGCGACGACTTGGGTGGTGCCGAAAACGCTGGTCAGCACCGGCGTGGCCACCACCGCGCCACCCACACCAAACAATCCGCCCATGGCGCCCGACGCTGCGCCGAGTACGCCCAACCAGGGCCAGGAATAACGCATTTGCGCGGTCGGCGGTGCGTTACGGGTGAGCATGCGCAACAGGTTATAGGCCGCCAGCACCACCAAAAACACGATAAACCCAATCCGCATCGCCCCGGCATCCAGGCCTACCGCCCAGATCGATCCCAGCCAGGCAAAGCTGAAGCCCATCACACCCAGCGGCAAGGCGTGGCGCAGCTCGATGCGGTTGCGCTGGTGATAGCGCCACAGGGCCAGCATCACGTTGGGTACTACCATGACCAGCGCAGTGCCTTGGGCGATCTGCTGGTCCAGGCCGAACAGCACCCCCAGCACGGGGATGGCAATCAGCCCGCCTCCAATGCCAAACAAGCCGCCCACTGTGCCAAGGGCCGCGCCCAATACCAGGTACATCGCTAAATCCAACACCGCTCGCTACTCCGTCATCCCAAGCCTTGCATGCTACGCAGTCGGCCCTGGCACGGAAACGCACAGCAACGCACAATGGTTGTGCCAACCTCGCATAAGCATGAGCCGATGAATCCCAATACCCTCACCGACCAACTGGGCCTGTTTCTCGATGTACTCGAAACCGGCAGCTTTTCCGCCGCTGCACGCCGCCATCCGCTGACTCCCTCGGCCGTGGCACGGCGTATCGACAGCCTGGAAAACTCAGTCGGCAGCCGCCTGTTCCAGCGCAGCACCCATGCCGTGGTGCCCACCCCGGCTGGCCTGGCGTTTGCCGAGCGGGCGCGACGGATTGTGAGTGAATTGCAACTGGCGCGCGCCGAAGCAGTGTCGTTGAGCCATGCGCCGGAAGGCCTGATCCGCATGGATGCACCGGCGGCTTTCGGGCGACGGCACCTGGCGCCGGTGATTGCAGATTTCCTGAAGCTGTACCCTGGGCTGGATGTGCACCTGCATTTGATCGACAGCTTTGTTGATATGCAGGGCGCGCATTTGGGCAAGGTCGACCTGGTGCTGCGCGCCGGGCATATTGCCGACACCCGGCTGATCGCCACGCCGCTCGCCAGTATTGTGCGCATCGCCTGCGCTAGTCCGGGCTACCTGAAAAGCCGCGGTACGCCGACGCACCCGCGGGAGCTGAGCGAACATGACGGCCTGGATTGGGACGGTCTGGCGCCGATGTTCGCCTGGCGCTTCGAACTGGACGGGCGCCGTGCCATCTACCGCCCTCGCCGTATCCGCATGAGTGCCAACAACGCCGAAGCCCTGCTCAGCGGCGCCCTGGCAGGGTTGGGTATTGCGCACCTGCCGACATGGCTGGCCAGCGAATACCTGGTGCGCGGTGAACTCTTGCCCCTGTTTTGTGAAAACGGCTTGCCCAGCCCGGAAACCACCGGCATTTACGCGCTACGCCTGGAACAACAACCCAATGCGCGCAGCCGATTGCTGCTGGAATACCTGAAGTCCCGTTTCAGCCCGGTGCCACCCTGGGATCTGGCCCTGCGAAGCACCATGGTCTGACCGTCCGCGTAGAATTATCTGGTGCATTAAAGATTTGCCCGCTAGATTCCAGCCCATACAGGCTTTTTTCGAGGCACCGCCATGAGCAAGAATCCCACACCCTGCGAATCCCTGATGCTGGATAACCAGCTGTGTTTCGCGTTGCATTCCACCTCGCTACTGATGACCAAGGTCTACAAGCCTCTCCTCCAGGCGCTCGGCCTGACCTATCCGCAGTACCTGGCCATGATGGTGCTGTGGGAAGAAGATGGTTTGACCGTCGGTGAAATCAGCAATCGCCTGCTCACCGACCCCGGCTCCCTGACCCCGCTGCTCAAGCGCCTTGAAGCCGAAGGCCTGTTGAGCCGCACCCGCAGCCGCGAAGACGAACGCGTGGTGGTAGTGGAGTTGACCGACGCCGGACGGGCGTTGCAGGACCGGGCGATGGACATTCCCCAGTGCATCCTGGGTGCCAGCGGACTGGAACTGGAACAATTACGCAAGCTGCAGGCCGATTTGGTTGCTTTGCGCAGCAACCTGCAGAACGCAATCTAAAGACGCTACTGAACATGTGGGAGGGGGCTTGCTCCCGATAGCGGTGAGCCATATACGCATTGAGTGGCTGGCCCACCGCCATCGGGAGCAAGCCCCCTCCCACATTGTTTTCCCATCGCAAAAAAATATTTATAAATTTATCTTGCGCGCTAAACATTAGAGCTATACATTCACCTCACCAACTACTTAGCGCACAAACATTTAGCGCTAACAACACAGAGGACGACACCATGCAAACGCTCTATACCGCAGTAGCCACCGCCACCGGCGGCCGTGATGGTCGCGCTGTCTCCAGCGACAACATCCTCGACGTCAAACTCTCGACCCCCAAGGAATTGGGCGGCGCTGGCGGCCAGGCCACCAACCCTGAACAGCTGTTCGCTGCCGGCTACTCGGCCTGCTTTATCGGCGCGCTGAAATTCGTCGCCAGCCAGACCAAACGCAAGATCCCGGATGACGCTTCGATCACCGCCCATGTGGGCATCGGCCAGATCCCTGGTGGCTTCGGCTTGGACATCGACCTGCACATCAGTCTGCCAGGCCTGGCGCAAGACGATGCGCAAAGCCTGGTCGACGCCGCCCACCAGGTCTGCCCGTACTCCAACGCCACTCGCGGCAACGTTGATGTGCGCCTGCACGTAACCGTTTAACCACGCGCCCTGATCGGAGAAGACCATGAACACCTTTGCTAAAGCGCTCACCGGCAGCCTGCTTGCCCTGTCCATCAGCACCGCCTTCGCCGCTAGCGGTGATGTGGAGCACAGCACCCAGGGTTTCCTGGATGCGCTGAACGCCGGCACCGGCAAGCCGATCGAGCAATTGACGCCCCAGCAGGCCCGTGCGGTGCTGACAGGTGCCCAGGCCGGGGTGAAGTTGAGCCTGCCCAGGGCAGACGTGAGCCAGAAGACCATTCAGGTCGATGGCCAGCCGCTGGACCTGACCATTGTGCGTCCAGCCGGGGCCAAGGGCGCTTTGCCGGTGTTCATGTTCTTTCACGGCGGTGGCTGGGTGCTGGGGGATTACCCCACCCATGAACGCCTGGTGCGGGACCTGGTGGTGGGTTCGGGGGCAGTGGCGGTGTTCGTCAACTACACGCCGTCACCAGAAGCGCATTACCCCGTGGCGATCAACCAAGCGTATGGCGCAACAAAATGGGTGGCCGAGCACGGAAAAGAGATCAACGTCGATGGCAAGCGCCTGGCGGTCGCGGGCAACAGTGTCGGGGGCAACATGGCAGCGGTGGTCAGCCTGATGGCCAAGGACAAGGGTACGCCGGCGATCAAGTTCCAACTGCTGCTGTGGCCGGTGACCGATGCCAACTTCGACACGGGCTCCTACAACCAGTACGCCGAGGGGCACTTCCTCACCCGGAACATGATGAAATGGTTCTGGGACAATTACACCACCGACGCCAACCAGCGGGCCGAGATCTACGCCTCGCCACTGCGAGCCACCCCTGATCAACTCAAGGGGTTGCCACCTGCGATGGTGCAAACCGCTGGCGCCGATGTACTGCGTGACGAGGGTGAAGCCTACGCCCGCAAGCTGGATCAGGCCGGCGTGCCGGTGACTGCCGTACGCTACAACGGCATGATCCACGACTACGGTTTGCTGAACGTGGTCAGCCAGGTACCGGCGGTGCGCTCGGCATTGCTGCAAGCGTCGGACGAACTCAAGCAGCACCTGAAGTAAACCCCGCAGGCACAAAAAAGCCCGACGCATGGTCGGGCTTTTCCATTCGTAAGGCAGGGCCAGAATTACTTCTTGGCGCGACCTTTGTACGAACCACCTTCGCGGGTGTCGATTTCGATCAGGTCGTCGATTTCGATGAAATCGGCTACTTGCAGCTCGGTACCGTTGCTCAGTTTGGCAGGCTTCATCACCTTGCCGGAAGTGTCACCGCGAGCGGAGCCTTCGGTGTAGGCCACTTTACGCACGATGGTGGTCGGCAGCTCTACGGAAACCAGGCGCTCTTCGAAGAAGATCGCTTCGCAGACGTCTTCCATGCCTTCTTCGATGAACGGCAGAACGGCTTCGATATCTTCAGCGTTCAGCTCGTACATGGTGTAGTCGGTGGTGTCCATGAACGTGTAGGTGTCGCCGCTGATGAAGGACAGGGTCGCTTCCTTGCGGTCGAGGATCACGTCGTCCAGTTTGTCATCGGCGCTGTAGACGATCTCGGTCTTGTAACCGGTCAGCAGGTTCTTCAGCTTGGTCTTCATGATGGCGCTGTTACGACCAGACTTGGTGAACTCAGCTTTCTGAACCAGCCAAGGGTCGTTTTCGAGACGGATCACTGTACCGGGTTTCAGTTCTTTACCAGTTTTCATTGCATATATCCGAAATTTGGATGGGATTTACAAAAATCAAGGTGGCGTATCATATCCAACTTTCATAAAACTGTACCAGCGCCGTCGCAAGATCGGCCTGCAAGCCCTGTTCCAGACACCAGTCTTGCGCATGCTGGCTGAGTTCCGGCCAGTGCTCCAGCAGCATTTTCCAGGGTTGGGCCATATCGCCCTCGGTATTCCAGGCTTGCCAGAGTGCAACCAGCGCCGCCTTGGCCGCCGGCGACAAGGCGGCGGTGTACAGCTCGAGGAACGCATCGAGCTTGTCGAGATGGATGTCTTCGTCCTGACGATAGATGTGCCACAGCAACGGGCGCCCGGCCCACTGGGCGCGCACGAACGAATCTTCGCCACGCACGGCATTGATGTCACAGCACCACAGCAATAGGTCGTACTGGGCCTGGCGCACGAACGGCAGCACTTGCACGGTCAAGGCCCCGCGCTGGTGAACAGCCCCTGCCGTCAACCCCTCCTCGCCCAGCCAGCGCTGCACGTCACCCAGGATGCGCCCTTCCGGCACCAACAGATGAGTGGCACGCCCGTCTGTCGACAACACGTCCAGCCAACTGCCGAGCCCGGCGTTTTCGTAGGCGAACAGTGAGATCAGGCGCGCATCGGCAAGCGGAAATACGCCCAGGCTTTGCAGGAATTGTCGCTGCGCATCGGCATCTTGCTGAAAAACCTGACGCTGTTGCAGCAACCCCGCCTCACGCAACAGCCCGCCGGTGCCTGGACGAAAGCCCGGAAAAAAGAAGTACTTCTGCACACCCTTGAACTTCACCGACGGCAGGCGGTGACAGCCCACCACCCAGTCCTCGGCGCTGAGGTAATCCAGGTTCATCCACAACGGCGTGCGTTCACGCGCGGCCATGGCTTCCATGTAGTCAGGCGGCAGCTGGCAAGCGAACGCGGCAATCACCACATCGGCCGCAGGCGTTGTCGACCAGTCAAACGGCCAGTGGCGCACATCGACACCCGCTTGCCATTGCTGCGCCAGGTTTACATCGATCTGTGGGCACATGCGCTCGAAGGCGCGCAGGTCATCGACCCACAGGCGCACATCGCACGCGTGCTCCGCGACCAATTGCCGGGCCAGGCGCCAGGTCACGCCGATGTCGCCGTAGTTATCGACGACGCTGCAAAAAATATCCCAGCGGGCTTTCATTCCGGGCTCCACGACTCAAAGGCTCGATTGTCCGCATAAATGCGCCGATGCAGAAGGCTTGATCGCGATTATTCTGCGCAGTGGCTGTGCGACAATCGCTGCCACGCCGTCAATGCCTGCCAGGAGGCCACCATGTCTGACCGTCCGCTGTCGCTGTTCAAGCTGTGTATCGCCATTGCCGCAGGCGTGTGGCTAGGGTTTATCGCCATCGCACTGACCAGCTGGCTGGCATCGCGCTACCTGTTCCCGCAGAGCCTGGCACCCGTGGCCCAGGCGGTGCAGCAACTGGGTAAGCCGACCGTCGTCACGCCTGAGCCGCCGAACCGTATGTTCGAGCAGTACCAGCAGAACCTGCAAAAGCAGGAGCAGCAACAAGCCCTGGACCAGGCCCGAAGCAATGCGCGCAACCTGGCCAACCCCAAATGCCAGTTCTGGCTGCAACAGGATCAGAACGCTCCAAATGAAAAATCCAAAGCCAATGTCCTGCAATTCTGCGATTAGAGATCATGAATAAACACGCCGTCCTCCAACTGATCCTGGAAAAACTCTCCGCCGACCTCGACATCGCCCAGCGCGCCGCGCAGACCGCCTACGAGACGGCGACACACGAGGAGAACATCGCAGAAAACAAGTACGACACCTTGGGGCTGGAGGCTTCGTATCTGGCGGCCGGCCAGGCCAAGCGGGTCGAAGAGATCAAGCAGTCGCTGGCGCTGTGCCAGAACCTGCAGGTGCGTGCGTACGATGACCAACGCGGGATCGAAGTGGGTACGCTGCTGGGCCTGGAAGACGAGAACGGTCGCCAGCAATGGCTGTTCCTGGCGCCGGATGCCGCGGGCTTGAAGGTTGAAGTGGTCGGCCAGCCGGTAACCGTCATCACCCCGCGCTCGCCCTTGGGCAAAAGCCTGCTGGGCAAGCGTGTCGAGGATGAGGTAGAGATTCTGGTGGCGGGCACCCGGCAACATTTCACGGTGACCGAGGCCAAATAGGGCGCGATAGCGAGGGCGCTGGCGCCCTCGCTAGAGGGATCAGTGAACCGGCAGTTCAACGCCGTCGAACAGCTCTTCGAGTTCCTGCTTGTTGTGGCACTGGATCGCCTTGGCCATCACTTCGCGGGTCAGGTGCGGGGCGAATTTCTCGATGAAATCGCACATGAAACCGCGCAGGAAGGTGCCACGGCGGAAGCCGATCTTGGTCACGCTGGACTCGAACAGCTCGCTGGCGTCGAGCACCACCAGGTCTTTATCGAGCTGGGTGTCGACCGCCATCTTGGCGACGATGCCCACGCCCAGGCCCAGGCGCACGTAAGTCTTGATTACGTCGGCGTCGGCTGCGGTGAACACCACTTTCGGCGTAAGACCACGGTGGCTGAAGGCTTCGTCTAGCTTCGAACGGCCGGTGAAACCAAACACGTAGGTGACGATGGGGAATTCCGCCAGGGCTTCCAGGGTCAACTTCGGCAACTTGGCCAGTGGGTGCCCCTGGGGCACGACCACGCAACGGTTCCAGCGGTAGCACGGCATCATCACCAAATCACCGAACAGCTCCAGGGCTTCGGTGGCGATCGCGAAATCGACGGTGCCATCAGCGGCCATCTCGGCGATCTGCATCGGCGAGCCCTGGTGCATGTGCAACGCCACGTCCGGGTATTGCTTGATGAAATCACGGATCACCGGCGGCAAGGCGTAGCGTGCCTGGGTGTGGGTGGTGGCAATCGACAGGGTGCCCTTCTTCTCGTTGGAGAATTCCTGGGCGATCTGCTTGATGCTTTCGACTTTGCGCAGAATCTCACCGGCGGTGGTGATGATGCGCTCGCCGGCCGGGGTGACGCGGGTCAGATGCTTGCCGCTGCGCGCGAACACTTCGACGCCCAGCTCGTCTTCGAGCAGGCGGATCTGCTTGCTGATACCGGGTTGCGACGTGTAAAGGCTTTGAGCGGTAGCGGAAACGTTGAGGTCGTGGTGCGCCACTTCCCAGATGTAGCGCAGTTGTTGAAGCTTCATATGAATCCCTCAAAGCAGATAGACGCCACGGGTATCAGCGACGGTATATAACTATATTAAAGGTAAGATATATAAATCTAGAACTTTTTATCGTTTTTTACCGATCCATATCATCGCTGCGTCGACGTTGCAGCGACGGCACCAGGTAAACCGGCACGCTCGCCAGCTGCAGCAACCGTGCGGCGGTACGCCCGAGCGGTGTCGCCGCCGCGCTGGCTTGGCTATGACTCCCTACGATCAACAGGTCCACGGAAAGTTTATGCAGTTGGTCGAGAATCACCTCGCAAGGGTCGCCCTGGATCACCCGCACCGAACGAATAAACTTCAAGTCCTGCTCCCCGTCCCCCAACTCCTCGCGAAAGCTGTCGAGCACCCGCTGCTCGATCGTTGCCATGACCGTGCTCAGCCCCTGGCTCTGCCATTCGCTGAGCGCCTTTTCATCAAGGTAGCTCTGCAACACCGACTCTGCGAACAGCCCGATGGGCTCCACCACATGAATCACATACAAATCTGCCTTGAACGTTCGCGCCAACGCCAGGGCATGTTGCATGACGTACGGCGCATACAGGCCAAGATCCGTGGCGTACAGTATCGAACGAATCATAGAACCCCCTGGACTGCCAGGATGGCGGAGATTAAATCAGCTTAGCAGCGCCCAGGGGGTACGACTCAGCGCTCGCCCTGGATTTTCAACTCATTACTGATGCCGTGCGGCACATGCCCGGTGGCCACGACCTGCCTGGCTCTTTCGCAATGGCCGGCCTGGTCATCGAAGAACACATCGGCGGCGAATGCTTCCAGGAACGCGGATTTATCCAGGCCACCCAGGAACAACGATTCATCCAGGCGGATATCCCATTCGCGCAACGTACGAATAACCCGCTCGTGGGACGGCGCCGAGCGCGCGGTGACCAGTGCGGTGCGAATCGGGCAGGCCTCATCAGCAAACTCACGCTGCAACAGGTTGAGTGCCGCGAGGAAACCCTTGAACGGGCCACCGTGCAAGGGCTGGCGCGCCGACTCGCGCTCGCTGGCCTGGAATGCTTCCAACCCGCCAGCCTGGTAGACGCGCTCGGACTCGTCGGAAAACAGCACCGCATCACCATCGAAGGCGATGCGCAATTCCTCGCTCGACGCCCGGCGCGCACCACCGGACAAAATAGTCGCCGCCGCAAAACCGGCGTCGAGGGCACTGCGCACATCCTCGGCATGGGTCGACAGAAACAGATGACAACCAAAGGCGGCCAGATACGGATAGGGACTACGCCCTCCGACGAATGCGGCGCGGGAAATATCCAGGCCGTAATGCTGGATCGAGTTGAACACTCGCAAGCCGGTATCGGCGCTGTTGCGTGACACCAAGACCACCTCGACACGGGCACGCCCGAGGCTGGCGTTGAGGCTCAGCAGTTTCTTGACCAGCGGAAAGGCATCGCCGGGTTCGAGGATTTCCTCCTCGTGCTCGATCTGGTATTTGCGATAGGGCTCAACCCCTTCGGCGAGGTACACCGTGTGGCTCTCGCTCAAATCGAACAAGGCCCGCGATGAAATCGCCAGCACCAGTTTGTCGCTCAATCCTGTCGCCATGTGCTTGCCCCCGAATCAGCGAGTGTGCCGATCAATAAAACTCAAGGCCTGGTAAAGCGCCTGCATGCGCGGTAATTCGCAGCCGGCCGCTTTGGCGGCAGCCAGCGGTCGGGCATAAATGGCCTCCAGTTCCAACGGGCGCTGATGCGCGTGATCGTGGTACATGCTGGGCAGGTAGTCATCCATGGTTTCGGTCATGGCGAACATCTGCTCGGCATAACTTGCCGCAATGTCATGGCCGCAAGCGCCAGCGCCCTGAACCACTTCGGCCATCAGCGCTTGAATCAGCGCGCGGCTGGACTCATCCGCCATCAGCGCGCGGGTCCCCGTGCCCAGCAAGACGGAGAGGCCGTTGAACGGCACGTTCCACACCAACTTATGCCAGCGCGCCTGATGCACGCTGGCCATGGCCTGGGATTCGATGCCCGCTTGATGAAACAGAGCGGCCCCTTCTTCGACAATCGCTTGCTGGCGCGCTTGATCGTTGGCCGCCATGCCACTGTGATAGCCAAGATTGACCCGCCCCAGCGCTTGATGCTCGACGACGCCCGGCGCGGCGCGATGCACGCCGATGTAGCACAGGCCACCCAGCAAATGCAGCGACGATGGCAGGTGCTCGCGCAGGCTGTCTTCCACATCCAGTCCGTTTTGCAGCAGCACCACCTTGGCGTCCGGCGCAGCGACCTGGGCAATGGTCGGCGCCAGCTCGGGGTTGCCAGTGGATTTGGTCCCCACCAACAGCCAATCACACGGCGGCATGTCGGCAGGGCTGGCATACGCTTGCACCGGGTGCAGGTGCAGGTTGCCATGCACGCTACTGTTGACGCGCAGGCCGTGCTCGCGGACCGCCGCGTATTCGCTGCGCAGCAGGAAATGCACATCGAACCCGGCACGCGCCAGCATCAGGCCGTAGAAACCGCCAATGGCACCGGTGCCAATGATGCCAATGCGTGGCGAAGGGTGTGCAAGTGCGGTCATGGCAAATCCTCTGGTGTGCGGGTGAGCGCCTGGTTTATCGCGTCGACAAGGTCAGGCGGTGTAAGACGCGTCTGTAATTGCCCAAGAAATTGACCCTCGCACACGAGGAACAACGCGGGCAAATGAAAGATCTGGTAACGTTCGACCGCGCCGCCGTTGTGCCCGGCATCCACCCAGCACAGCCGGTCCACCGGCAAGCGCCAGCCCGGCAACTGCTGGCGCGCCCAGCGGCAGCTGGAACAACCGACACTGGTAAACACGACCAGAGAACACCCTGGTAACCCCAGCAATTGCTGGTCGATATCCAGGTCGGTCAATTCCAGTTGCTTCACTATACTGCTGCCACTGCCGTCCATTGGACGGTGTTCGGAGTCCGTGTACATGGGTCGTTTTCTACCTCACCCTGATGATGTCGCTGTCGAGTTGATCCAACGTCCCTCTCCTGCCCTGCCCTCCCAACGCCTGCGCACTATCGGCCGTGGTGGCATTGCCTGCAACTGGCCGCGTGCCTGGCGCCCTGGCACGGCGGTCGACCTGCATATCCCCTCCCTGGGCGCCAGCGCCCGCTATCCAGGCTATGTCGCGTGGTGCCGCAGGGTGGAGGCCGGCTATCGCATCGGCATCTGTTTTGCCGACGAACATGCACTGTTCGGCGCACGAATGGGTGAGCAAGTGTGCCAGATCGAACGCTACTGCCGCCTGCACGACGCCGCCGAGCCCACGCCCGAGCAACTCGAAGCCTTGGCTCGCGACTGGGTATCGCGCCACGCCAATGAGTTCTCCCATGAGACGGTTGTGCAGCCAGTGCTGGATTAAAGCGGGCTTTGCCCATTGTCGCGGGCCCGTGTTACGCGCTAAGGTTCCTCCCCCCTGCATCCAAATCATGCTGTGCTCCGCCGCACGGGGATGGCTGGCGGCCGGCACCCGTGACCCTGACGAGTAACACGATGGCTGATTTACCGATCAATGACCTTAACGTTGAATCCAACGAGACCCTGATCACGCCCGATCAGCTCAAACGCGAAATCCCCCTGAGCGACGCTGCCCTGCAGACCGTCACCAAGGGCCGCGAAGTCATCCGTGACATTCTCGACGGCACCGACCACCGCCTCTTCGTCGTGATCGGGCCTTGCTCGATCCACGATCTCAAGGCGGCCCACGAATACGCCGAACGCCTCAAGGTGCTGGCGGCGGAAGTGTCCGACACCTTGTACCTGGTGATGCGCGTGTATTTCGAGAAGCCGCGCACGACGGTCGGCTGGAAAGGCTTGATCAACGACCCGTACCTGGACGACTCGTTCAAGATCCAGGACGGCTTGCACATCGGTCGTCAACTGCTGCTGGACCTGGCGGAAATGGGCCTGCCCACCGCTACCGAAGCGCTGGACCCGATTTCCCCGCAGTACCTGCAGGACCTGATCAGCTGGTCGGCCATCGGCGCCCGCACCACCGAGTCCCAGACACACCGCGAAATGGCGTCCGGCCTGTCCTCGGCCGTGGGCTTCAAGAATGGCACCGACGGCGGCCTGACGGTGGCGATCAACGCGCTGCAATCGGTTTCCAGCCCTCACCGCTTCCTGGGCATCAACCAGGAAGGCGGCGTGTCCATCGTCACGACCAAGGGCAATGCCTACGGTCACGTGGTACTGCGCGGCGGCAACGGCAAGCCCAACTATGACTCGGTCAGCGTCGCACTGTGCGAACAGGCGCTAAACAAGGCCGGGATCAAGCCCAACATCATGGTTGATTGCAGCCACGCCAACTCCAACAAGGACCCGGCCCTGCAGCCGCTGGTGATGGAAAACGTCGCCAACCAGATCCTCGAAGGCAACCAGTCGATCATCGGCTTGATGGTCGAGAGCCACCTGAACTGGGGTTGCCAGGCCATTCCAAAAGACCTGGCCGACTTGCAGTACGGCGTGTCGATCACCGATGCGTGCATCGACTGGGCCGCTACCGAGAACACCCTGCGCAGCATGCACGCCAAGCTCAAGGACGTATTGCCCAATCGCAAACGCACCTGAAGCTGAATCAGGCACACACAAAAACGCCGGGCTAAACCCGGCGTTTTTTTATGGCTGCTCGCTCAGAGCTTTGCGGCGTGGCGCTGGTGGCGCTCCATGTAGCGTTCCACATAAGAGCAGGACGGGATGACCGTGTAGCCTGACTCTTCGGCGAATTTCAACGCTTCTTCAGTCAACGCGGCCGCAATGCCACGCCCACGCAACGCGTTGGGCACGAACGTACGATAGATATCCAGGGTCTGTTTCCCGAGGTCCATGTAGGTCAGATAGGCACGATGACCGTCCACATTGGTCTCGAACTGATGACCAGCCTGGTCATGGTGGATGGACAACGCCTCGCTCATCACTACTCCTCGCGGGTCTTGAATATTGACCCTACCTTACCGATGTTTTTCCGGCGAAGGAACATCTACGCCACCCCGTGCCGGTTTCGACAACGAGAAAACCCTGAGCGCTCACACCTGCACGTAGGGAATAGTAGGCACCAATCCAGCAATTGCTCAAGGCACACTCGTCATCCCCTGCCACAGGTGGAATATTAGAAAGGGCCTCGATCACCCGGTGACCGAACGCCTGAACATTGCCGGCAGTTGAAGCGTGAGACGAACTGGCGCCGTTAAAGTCACCTCTAGATGAGCAAAAGATGCCCGGTGCGAGACAACCCGCCGCAACGGAAGTGCCGGCTTGGATATATAAAATTTCATCTATATACACCGCTCGACGCATGCGGGCCGGCCCTTTCAGCCTGGATCCAATCTTCGGCAGAATGAAAAAATCTGGCGGGTTTTTATACAAACCTTCAAAAGATTAGCCAAAATAGATTCGGTGCAAGAATTTTTTTTGCTTCTTGCGCTACGTCAGTTTACTTACTACAAGTAATGGGTAGTATGTACGCCGGCTATTAGCTCACTCTGAGACAGTAGCCATCTAATAGAAAGTCCTTGAAGGGGAACACGATGAACAACGTTCTGAAATTCTCTGCTCTGGCTCTGGCCGCAGTTCTGGCTACCGGTTGCAGCAGCGTCTCCAAAGAAACCGAAGCTCGTCTGACTGCAACGGAAGACGCAGCAGCTCGCTCCCAGGCTCGTGCAGACGAAGCCTACCGTAAAGCTGATGAAGCGCTGGCTGCTGCTCAAAAAGCACAACAGACTGCTGACGAAGCTAACGAGCGCGCTCTGCGCATGCTTGAAAAAGCAAGCCGCAAGTAATAATCCCTCGGGGTTGTTATCAAGCCGATCCATTTATGGGTCGGCTTTTTTTTACCTGAAATCTGCTGCGCCAGGCAGCAGGAGCGGGCTTGGGGTAATGCCGGTCAGTAAAGCGAAAGAGGGTCACTGTAGGAGCGAGCTTGCTCGCGAAAAACGTCTAGGCAACACGTTCATTCTGGATAAACGCGGTGGCCCTGAGTTCTTCGCGAGCAAGCTCGCTCCTACAAAAGCCTTAACTGACTGGCATTAGGGCTTGGGGCGTCTATTGAAAATCAACTGGCGCGCTGGAAGCGATCGGAGCGACGCCAGGCACACCGATTTCAGTCGGCAAACCATCCTCCGCCGCCACCACATCACGCACCTGATCCCAATTCACCCGCAGGCTATTGGCCAGGTCTTCACGCTTGAGCAAGGCATTGATCACCGCCGTGTGCTTGTCGACCACCGACGGCGTGCCATCATCGTTCAACGGTGTATGGGCTTCCAGGTAGACCTTGCCGCCAGCGCTGCCGAACTTATAGGCGTCGTTGATGATGCGTACCGAGGTGCCGACCGGCACCATGCTGGCCATTTCCAACACGTTGTTGTTGAACATACGGAAGCAACCGTGGCTGGTACGCGTGCCGATACCAAATTTCATGTTGGAGCCGTGAATCAGGTAACCCGGCGTGCCCAGGGTGAACTTGAACGGGCCCAACGGGTTGTCGGGGCCGGCAGGCACCACGTTGGGCAGCGGGTCACCGTTGGCGGCGTGTTCGGCCTTGATCGAGGCAGGCGGTGTCCAGGTGGGGTTCGGCGTCTTCGCGATGATGCTGGTATGGGCAATGGGCGATCCCCAGCCTTCACGACCAATCCCCAACGGAAAGGTGTAGACCACGTTCTGGCCCTTGGGGTAGTAATACAGCCGATATTCCGCAAGGTTGATCACAATGCCTTCACGCGGGCCCGGCGGCAGAATGAAACGCGTCGGCAGCACGATGTCCGTCCCCGCACCTGGCAGCCAGGCATCGACGCCCGGGTTGGCCGCGACCATTTCCGAATAACCCAGGTCATACGTGGTGCCCAGGTCGGCAAACGTATCTTCGTATTTGGCCTTGATCACCTGGACCTGACCGACTATGTCCTCACCGGGGGGCGGCAACGGCAACTGCAAGGCGTGCGCCGAGCCGGCCGCACAAAGCGCAGCAAGAGACAGGCAGCAGGTAACGACGGAGAGGCGCGACAACATCCGGAAAATCCTTCGCAGACGACGGTAGGAAAAAACTGATTGTATACGTGAAGCGAGCGCCTGGCATCAAGCCGGCCGCGCTAGAGTTCGAAGCGCAGCTCTGGCCAGATCGGCGGTGTACCGCGCTTTTGCGACTCGAGAATCGCCCTGCACAACGGGCACAGCCGCTGGTCCTGAAAGATCGAACGATCCACCGAGGACCAGAGCGGTTGCGCCGGCAATAAGGTGCCGCAAAGCGTGCGGTCAATCGAGCCGCCCAACTCCAGTTGACGCGCCACCAGATGCACCCGGACTTCCTGGCAGGCGAACAGATCCAGCTGTTCGTCCGGCTCGATCAGTTGGTAATTAAACAGGGACCAGGCAGGACGCGACATCAGGGGCTCCAAATCGGGGGGGCGCCACCTTAGCCGAAAGCCTGCCGGTAGAAAAGCGTCATAACAGCGGTTTTAGCGTTGGCCAGACATTTTCCAGCAACTTGCTCTGGGCGGGGACTGCCGGGTGCAGGCCGTCCGCTTGCATCAGGTCGGGATGTCCACCCACCCCCTCCAGGAAAAACGGCACCAGCGGTACCTTTTTTTCCTCTGCTACCTCGCCGAATACCTTGGCGAACGCTTCGACGTAACGCTTGCCATAGTTGGGAGGAATCTGCATGCCCAGCAGCAGCACCTTGGCACCGCTGTCTTGGGACGCCTGAATCATCGAAGCAAGATTTTGTTTCAATTGCGCCGGCGGCTGACCACGCAGCCCATCGTTGCCGCCCAACTCGATCACCACCACATCCGGTTTATGCGCTGCAAGCGCCGCAGGCAACCGCGCGAGGCCTCCGGCACTGGTGTCGCCACTGATCGAAGCATTCACCACTTTATCGTCGAAACCCTCCTGCTTGAGCCGTTGCTCCAGCAGGGCAACCCACCCTTTGCGGGTATCCAGGCCGAAACCGGCACTGATACTATCGCCAACGATCAGGACTGTACCCGCCGCTGCGTTCTGGGCCATGCACATCAAGGCCAGGCCAGCACTCAAAAACCACATTCGCATCGGATTCTCCATGGGCGCAAGCATTCTCACCGCGCGAAACCTCAGCAAAGTGGTTCCCAGCGCGGAAGGTGAACTGACTATCCTGCACGAACTGAGCCTGGAACTGAACAAGGGCGATAGCCTGGCTATCGTCGGCAGCTCCGGTTCCGGCAAATCCACCCTGCTCGGCCTGCTGGCCGGCCTTGACCTGCCCAGCAGCGGTGAAGTCACCCTGGCGGGTCAAGCGTTGAGCAGCCTCGACGAAGACCAGCGCGCGCGCATCCGTGCCGAACACGTGGGCTTCGTGTTCCAGTCCTTTCAGTTGCTCGACAGCCTCAATGCGCTGGAAAACGTCATGCTGCCACTGGAGCTCGACGGCCGCAAAGATGCCCGCGAGCGCGCCACGCACTTACTGGAGCGCGTCGGCCTTGGCAAGCGCCTGACCCATTCGCCGCGCCAGCTGTCCGGCGGCGAGCAGCAACGTGTGGCGATTGCCCGCGCGTTTGCCGCCGAGCCGGACGTACTGTTTGCCGACGAGCCCACCGGCAACCTCGACAGCCACACCGGCGAGCGCATCAGCGACCTGCTGTTCGAACTCAATAAAGAGAGCGGCACGACCTTGGTACTGGTCACCCACGACGAGCGCCTGGCCCATCGTTGCCGACGCCTGATCCGCCTTGAAGCCGGCCTGATGGTCGCGCCCCTGGAGCCTTGATGGCACGCCTGCCGTTGTTACGTCTGTTCAGCCTTGCCATGCGCCAATTACTGCGCGATGCCCGCGCCGGTGAACTGCGTGTATTGTTCTTCGCCCTGCTGGTGGCCGTGTCCGCCAGCACCGCTATCGGGTATTTCGGCGCGCGCCTCAACGGCGCCATGCTGCTGCGCGCCACCGAGTTCCTGGGCGCTGACCTGATACTCGAAGGCAGCTCACCGGCGCGCCCCGAGCAGGTCAGGTCCGGCACCGAGCTGGGCCTGGATCATGCGCGCATCGTCGAATTTTCCAGCGTTATCGCTGCGGACAACGGCATCCAGCTCTCCAGTATCAAGGCGGTCAACGAGCAGTACCCGCTGCGTGGCGAACTTAAAAGTACGGCTGAGCCCTTTGGCGCCGAAACCCCAGGCGGCGGCCCCAAACCCGGTGAAGCCTGGGTGGAAGCGCGGCTGCTGACCGCGCTGGACCTGAAGGTCGGCGACAGCATCGACGTGGGCATGAAGACCCTGCGCCTGGCACGCATACTGACGTACGAGCCCGACCGCGCCGGCAATTTCTACAGCCTCACGCCCAGGGTAATGATCAACCTGGCGGACCTGGACGCCACCGGCGTAGTCCAGCCTGGCAGCCGCGTGAGCTACCGCGAACTTTGGCGCGCACCGCCCGGCAGCACGGCGCTGCAAACCTATCGCGACCTGGTCAAGCCGGGCCTCGCGGCCAACCAGCGCCTGCAGGACTCGCGCGATGGTAACCAACAGATTGGCGGTGCCCTGGGCAAGGCCGAGCGTTACCTGAATATGGCCAGCCTGGTGGCGGTGTTACTGGCCGGCGTGGCCGTGGCGCTGTCGGCCAACCGCTTTGCCAGCCGCCGCTTCGACGCCAGCGCCCTGCTGCGCTGCCTGGGGTTGTCACGACGCGAAACCATGCTGCTGTTCAGCCTGCAACTGAGCGTACTGGGCCTGTTGGCGAGCCTGGCCGGCGCCTTGCTCGGTTGGCTCGCGCAATTTGGTCTGTTCTACTTCCTGCACGACCTGTTGCCCGCAGACGTGCCACCCGGCGGGCTGCTACCGGCCGTTGCAGGGATCGGCACCGGGCTGGTCGCCCTCGCCGGCTTCGCCCTCCCGCCCCTGGCCGCACTGGGCCGGGTGCCGCCGCTGCGGGTACTGCGTCGGGACCTGCTGCCTATCCCCTCGAGCACCTGGATGGTTTATGGGGCGGCGCTCTTCGCCCTGGGCCTGATCATGTGGCGCCTGAGCCTCGACCTGGTGTTGACCTTCGCGTTATTGGGCGGCGGCGTGGTAGCCGCACTGATCCTCGGCGGGTTGTTGTTGCTGTTACTGCAAAGCCTGCGCCGGTTACTTGCGCGCGCCTCCTTGCCGTGGCGACTGGGCCTGGGCCAATTGCTGCGACATCCACTGGCGGCCGCCGGCCAGTCCCTGGCGTTTGGCTTGATCCTGTTGTCCATGGGCTTGATCGCCCTGCTACGCGGTGAACTGCTCGACACCTGGCAGAACCAATTGCCCAAGGATGCGCCCAACTACTTCGCGCTCAATATCCTGCCAGCCGACAAAGACGCCTTTGGCGCCCGCCTTCTGGAAGTCCAGGCGCAATCGGCACCGCTGTATCCCGTCGTGCCCGGTCGGCTGATCAGCATCAACGGCGAACCCGTACAAGAGATTGTCAGCAAGGATTCAAGCGGTGATCGCGCCGTGCAACGGGACCTGAGCCTGACCTGGGCCGCCGACTTGCCCCCAGGTAACGTACTGACGGCGGGTACCTGGTGGACCGCGCAACCGGGCGATGACATTCCCGGGGTGTCGGTGGAAGCCAAGGTGGCTGAAAGCCTGAAACTCAAGCTCAACGACCATCTGGTATTCACCATCGGCGGGGAGAATCGCGAGGCACGGGTCACCAGCCTGCGGACCATCAACTGGGACAACTTCCAGCCCAACTTCTTCATGATCTTCCAACCGGGCACCTTGCAGGATTTGCCGACCACCTACCTGACCAGCTTCTACCTGGCGCCTGGGCATGACCAACAGATCGTGGACCTGTCCCGAGCCTTTCCGGCCGTCACTATCCTGCAGGTCGAGGCCCTGCTGGAACAGCTGCGCAGCATCCTCGCCCAGGTGACCCTGGCGGTGGAATACGTGCTGCTGTTCGTGCTCGCCGCGGGCATGGCCGTGCTGTTTTCCGGTTTGCAGGCCACCCTGGACGAGCGAATCCGCCAGGGTGCGCTGTTGCGTGCACTGGGGGCCGAGCGCAGGCTGCTGATCAATGCCCGGCGCATCGAGTTCGGCCTGCTGGGGGCGGTCAGTGGTTTGCTGGCGGCACTGGGCACGGAACTGGTGACCTGGGTGTTGTACCGCTATGCCTTCGATCTGGCCTGGCACCCTCACCCCTGGCTGTTGCTGCTGCCGGTGATCGGTGCGGTGCTGATCGGTGGCGCCGGGGTGTTCGGTACACGCCGTGCGTTGAACGCCAGCCCGCTGACGGTGCTGCGCGAGGGCTGAAACACGAATGGCGCTTGCTCCACTCGGAACAAGCGCCATTCGTTGCTATTTCACATATTCAATCCGGGTAATCCACCAGCACACCTCACCGCCGGGAGTCTGCACGATGGCTTCATCGTCCACCTCCTTGCGCAGCAGCGCACGCGCCATGGGAGAGTCGATAGAGATGTAATCCATCCGGTCGTAGATCTCGTCATACCCCACAATGCGAAAACGCTTGGTCTCACCCTGCTCGTTCTCGACATCGACCCACGCCCCAAAAAACACCTTGCCCTCCTGCTCGGGCATGTATTCCACCACGCGCATATCTTCGAGGCGTTTGCGCAGGTAGCGCACCCGCCGATCGATCTCACGCAACAGCTTCTTGTTGTACTGGTAATCCGCGTTTTCGCTGCGATCTCCCAGAGAAGCCGCCCACGTCACCTTGCGCGTCGTGTCCGGTCGCTTCTCACGCCAAAGGTAGTCCAGCTCCTTTTTCAGCGCTTCATGGCCTTCTTTGGTAATCAGCTTGGTACTCAAACGCGCACATCCCCAGGCAATGTCCATTAGTGTCGGCAGGCCACGGCATCATACCCTGGCGTCGTCTGGCGGGGAGCGATGATAAATCAACGGCGCAAAGTTTCCAGATCGACAGGCTCATCGACTCAGCCCTGTCCATCGAGTACCTGGTCCAGTTCAACGAGCGTGCCTTGCAGGCGCTGTCGCATCAGCGATAGCTGCGACATCATCAGCACCATTTTTTCGGTCTTTTGACTCACCTCCAGTTCTTGCTCCTGCAGTCGCGAATGGCGTTGGTCCAACGCCCGGCTTTTTTCATCCTGCTGGGTCTGCTGTTGTTGCAGTCGAGCCTGCCACTGTTCAAGCATCTCTTCGCGTTCGGTAACGGCCTGTGTTTTCTGCGTCAGTTCCTGGGCAACCCTTGCGAGATTGCTCAGCGTACTGTCTATCTCGAGCATGGAGGTATGCTCTCTCGGAGAGAGGGAGGACGACGGGGTTTCGAGGTGTTCTGCCTGAACGGACTGCGCTAGGGGTTCGGCTGGCACCTGCGGTACCTCCGGCACCTCGGGTTCCGTGACCTGTGAATGAGGTGGCTCATCAACGAGGGCTTCTTCCACTGGCGGCGGGGCGGACTTGGGCGGGCTCTTGCCTCGGGGCGGTGCAACCATTTGCGATGAAAAGCGAATGGACGGCACGATGACTGCGCTGCTTTCGATCGCAGGCGCAGCAGGGGCGGACATGCCCAATGTAATCACCTTCATCACGAGCGCTTTCTTGACGATCACCGAGTGATGGTCCTCGGGCCTGGCAGGCGGCAACCTGCAGCCTTTCAGGTCAATGAAATGAAACGGAACCTGAGATTCGCTGAGGGCGCTGTCCTTATTGCCCGATGCCGCCGCCATCATCAGGATTTGCTTGAAGACTTGCATCGCCATTTGCAAATCCTCTTTGGTCTCGACGCCACCAAGGAAATACCGCTCGAGCTTTTTGCGCAAGGCCGCGATATACACCCTGGAATGACCAGGCTCGGCTTCTTCATCAAGGCTATACACCAGGAAGTTGGAAGCAGTCTGTTCGACAGCGAACCCACACAGCAGTGCGCCGTTGACCGGGGCATTCTCGCCGCTGCGCTCAAGAACAAGGGTACGTAGAAGCATCATGGCAGTCAGGCCTCATTATAAAAAGAAAACCTTATATAAATATCAGACAAATATCCGACCATTATTAAGTACTCAGCACACAACAATTGTTTCAGTACGTAATCAACTCAAACGTAGGACTTTACTTATTAAGTGCACCCAGCGTTCCCAAGCACGGGTATTGAACGTAGTCTTTTTAAGGCACCGCCACACACTAACGAAACTTTCTTCAGGCATCGCCCAATAGATTCGGTAATCCTATGATCGAGGTCAGCAACCTGACAAAGTACCTGGGCAAAAAAAGCGTGATCAGCGACTTTTCGTTCTGTGCCCAACGCAAGGAATGCGTGGGTTTGCTGGGCGAGCATGGCGCCGGTAAAACAACATTGCTGAATTTGCTTTCCGGCATGATCAAGCCCACCAGTGGGCATATCAGTATTCAGGGTTTCAGTACCCAGACCGATTCAGTTCTCGCCAGGCAAGCCGTTGGCTACCAGCTTCAAGGGGGAATCACCCATCACACGCTGTCGGTCAAAAGCATCCTCAACTTCGTTGCCGCCGCTCGAGGGTTCAGCGGCGCCGAAAAACGCAGGCACGTGGACCGGGTCGCCACACGACTGGAGCTACTTCCCGTACTCAACTGCCCCATCGATGTGCTCAGCCAGGACTTGAAGGGCAGAGTCGCGATTGCGCAAGCCATTGTGCATTCCCCCAGCGTGCTCCTGCTGGACGAGCCTATGGAAGGGATGAACGCCGAGCAACGGCTCAAATTCAGGGCGCTTGTTCAGTCCCTTAACGAGGAAATGAGCGTCATCATTGCCTCCCGCCATTACGACTGGCTGTCCGACATCTGCACCCGCGCCCTGGTCATCGCAAGCGGGCGATTGATTATCGACGCTTCGCTGGAGGATTTGCAGCGCAGTTCCCGGCACTTCCAGGCGGTGACACTCGCAGCGGATCCGCCCCTGGATTTACTCGCGCTTGCGGTATTACCTGGGGTTGCAGGCATCGAAGAAGACCGTCTAAACCCAGGCAAAGTGACGGTTCTGGCCATGCCCGGGCACGCCATCTTCCCCGCCATCAATTCGCTCATTACCCATCGCGGCTGGAACATAACGTCACTGCATCTGGAGCCAGGTCGCTTGAACGATGTCGTTCACCCTCTGAGCCACGAGGTATCGCCTTGAACCTGCTGCCCCTCATTTTCAAACGCCAACTCGCCAGTTATGCCAGCACCCCCATCACTTACCTGAGCGTGGCGTTTTTCCTGGTGCTATGTGCGGCGCTGGGATTGCACACCTACCGCTGGATGGAGCGAGACAGCAGCGACTTGCAGGCTTTTTTCGAGCTGCACCCCTGGCTCTATCTGCTACTGATACCCAGCTTATCCATGCACATGTGGTCCGATGAACACAGCGCCGGATTTTCCAATATGATCAAAACCCTGCCCGTCACCTCAGCAGAACGAGTGATCGGAAAATTCCTGGCAGCCTGGGCGGTATGCAGTGCTGCGCTGTTGTTGAATTTTCCTATAGTGATCGCCGCCCATTATCTTGGAACGCCTGATAACGGGGTAATCGCATCACAGTTTCTGGCAAGCTGGCTGCTGGCAGGAAGTTATCTAGCTGCCGGTTGTTTTATCTGTGTACTCACGCACCAGCGCCTTGTTATTTTCCTATTGACGATGGGCTTGCTGCTGACCATCAGCGGGCTTTCTTCAATCCTGGATGCACTGGAACATCAGGCACCGATCTGGATAGTTGATAGCGTGATGAGGCTTGACCCGATTTCCCGCTTCAGCTCAATGGACAACGGCAAAATAACACTTCATGACTGTTTATATTTTGTCAGCATGATCCTTGCTTTTCTCTCTGCATCCATTGTCACACTCAACTATAAAAACAGCTGAGAAGGAAAGTCGCTGATGCGATCCGCTCTTCGTACGGGTATGACATTGATCGTCATATCATTATTGTTCCTGGCATTCAATCTGGTCTGGATAAACAAACTATCCGATATTCGCTGGGACTTTTCACAACAGAAAATTCACACCTTATCGCCATCCACGCGGCAACTGCTCGCAACACTTGATAGCCCGCTGGACTTGTATTATTTCAACTCGCTTACTGCACCGAAGAAAAGCCACATTATGAAACGCTTCGGCCAACGCGTAGAAGACGTGCTCCAGGAATTCGAAGCAGCCGCCGAGGGCATGATCAATTTGCACATTATTGACCCCACTCCTTTTTCAGAAGACGCCTACAAAGCCAGCTTATTCGGCTTGGATGACACACAGGGATACCTCGGACTTATCGGCACGCGTGCCGGCCAGGGCACGCAACGTATCGAAGCGTTCAACCCCGACGACGAGCCGTTGCTCGAGTATCAAATCAGCCAGCTGATCCATAAATTGATGCACCCCCAGCGTTCCAGCGTCGGCCTCCTGTCCGGGTTGCCGTTGAATGAGTCCGCCGGACATCTTCTGGAGCAGATGCGCGAGCATTTCAACTTGGTGGAGTTGGCAGCGAACATCACTCAGGTACCTCAATCAATAGGTAGCTTGATGGTGGTGCAGCCAAGGGCGTTAGCCGAACAAACGCTTTACGCCATCGAGCAGTTTGCCTTAAGCGGCGGCAAGCTGATGATTTTCATCGACCCGGTGAGCGAGATGGGGGCCGAAACCGTAGCGGTAGACTCCGAGCTGGATGGCCTGTTGACCACATGGGGCATACGGATGCCCGCGAACAAGCTGTTGGTTGACAGTCTTTACGCCTCCTCGGCCTCGCTCGGGCCAGGCTTGCCTACCGTATTGCACCCAGCCAGGTTAAAACTGCCACGCCTGGCAATGACCGCGCACGACGTCAGCACCTGGAAACTCGACAGCCTGAGCGTATCAAGCAGTGGCGCACTCTTGCGCACTCGAAAAAGCCGGATGACGTTTACCCCGCTGCTACAAAGCTCCCGGCAGTCTGCGCTGCTGGACGCCGGGCGTTTCGCTTCAGCGACGGCGTTCGATTCACTCATCGACGAAGCTTCCACCTCAGGTCAGCGCCATGTGATCGCCGCTCGCCTGGAGGGGCCGGCCTACTCGGCATTTCCTGACGGTCTCAGGGGGCAGCCGCCAGGCTTACAAAAGGCTGCCCGAATCGAGGTGGTGGTAGTTGCCGATACCGATTTACTCGCGGACGCTGTCAGCCAGACAACGGCCAACAGCAACGTGCAGTTCGTTTTGAATACCCTGGATAACCTGGCGGCTCCCGCAGAACTGGCGAATATTCGTCCGCGCCTCACTTCGCATTCACTCAGTACCCTGGAACCCATGCGCGAAGCCGCCGCACAGGCCTATCGGGAAACGGCCGCAGAACTGGAACGTCGTCTTGAGCGTACCGAGCAAGCGTGGCAGCGGTTGAATCCACAGGCCACACGCTTGGGCACCCAGGCCGTGGACACCAATACCCAATTGCAAGCGCTCAACAAAGAGCGCCTGCGCCTGCCCATGGAACTTCATGCCCTCAAGACTCAGGCGTACGCGCCGCTGCACCGCTTCGAGCGGAACCTAAAGCTGCTGATGATCGTAACGGTACCGCTGGTGTTATGCCTGATCGCCTGGGTACGTTATCGCTGGCTGTGTCGACGCCGATGGCCGCCCGCAGGCTTCAGCTGAACATTTGGGGTTGGAAATCAGCGACGGGCAATCAGCCCTTGCCGGGCAATCCGCGTCAGTTGGCGGATCACTTCTTCGGCGTTGTCTGCACTCGGCGCCTGGATCACCGCGAGGTCAAAGCTGTTACTGGAAAAACGGGCCAGGGAGTCGCCATCTTCCACGAACTGGATCAAGAACGCCGAAGGCCGCCCGGTGCGACGTGGCCAGCCGTCCAGGTAACGCAGCAGCGTCGGCTGGTGCTTGCCGCCCAGGAGGATTTTCGGGTTGCGTTGAATCAGGTCCGCAGTGATCGGGGCCAGGCGTATCAGGGGGCGTAGTGCATTCATCGTGTCGTGTCTCTGCCTCAAAAGTCTGCGGGCAGGTGAGAGGCAACACCGAACCAGCGCTTTAGCGGTATTTCGACCCGTGCCTCCTGACGAGTGCATGGTTCTGTCGGACTGCATCGAGTCCAGTGGCGCCCCGCAATTAGCTGTTTAAATCGGCGCATGAGCAGCATCCTAGAGAAGCTGGCGGGGCAGTGTCAAGAATCCCGAGCAACGAAAAAGGCCCGCACAGGGCGGGCCTCTCATGAGGTGCGAAACGCTCAGTTGGCGATGGCGCGGTCGGCCGACAGTTTGCCGGCACCTTCGAACAGCACCGCCAGCGAGCCGCCAAGCAGGGCCAGGGCGAATTCATACCCATTGTTGGCCATGAACAGCCCGTTATGAATGTGCACCGAAAAAATCGCCACCAGTGTCAGGAAGGTCAGGCCCAATGCTGCTGGGCGTGCAAGCAGGCCGATGATCAGCGCCAGGCCGGCAAAGAACTCGGTGCCACCCGACAGCACGGCCATCAGCGTGCCCGGCGCCAGGCCGATGCTTTCCATCCACTGGGCGGTTCCCGCCAGACCACCGCCGCCAAACCAGCCGAAAAGTTTTTGCGAGCCGTGGGCAGCGAAGATAATGCCGACGAAGATGCGCAGAACAGTCAGGCCGTAGCCGGCACGGGTCGACAGGACGCGGGTGATCAGTGGGCTCATGGGGTAAATCCTTTTTCAGGTAGGGGTTGGTTGGCCGCTATATTAATCAGTTTAAACAATGATAAAAGCCGAAAAATTGCCTTATCAACATCGATAAAATCGATTATTTTCGAGACGCGACTTTCGGCGCTGGCGGCTCCAGGGACTCGCGCTCCCGATCGAACGCCAGGTAGTATTTGTTGACACTATTAACATAGCTGACGCCGCCCATCCCCACCTGCTCCATGGCAATGCGTTCAACTTGAAAGAACCACTGATTGGGGTTGAGCCCCCGGCGCCTGGCTTCGGTACGCATGCCCTGCACTCGCTCCGGCCCCATGTTATACGCCGCCAGCACAAAGGCCATGCGTTCGCGCTCATTGAGCTTGGGGCTGGCGAAAAACTTGCGCCGGATCATCGCCAGGTAGCGCGCACCCGCCTGCACATTACTGTCCAGATTCGCGATATTGTTGACGCCCACCCGCTGCGCCGCCGAAGGCGTGATCTGCATCAAACCGGTAGGCCCACCGCTATTGCGTGCGCCAGGGTCCAGCGCAGACTCCTTGAAGGCCAGCGCAGCCAGGTTCAACCAGTCCATGCCTTGCTCGCGCGCATGCTTTTGCAGGATCGGGCGCAGTTTCTCCAGGCGTTGACGATCGGCGCGGGCCAACGGGTTGCGCACTTGATAGAGACGTCGATAGATACGCTGGAACGCCACATCCTGGTCGGAGGGGGTGTGATAGGTCTTGAGGAAGCGATCGATACTCGCCCGCAGCATCGACGCATCCTGGCGCACGAACCAGTACTCGTCACCCGGCTCACTGATGGCCACCTGCTTGTCAAAGCGCAACTTGGGCAGGATTTTCGACCAGCGTTCGGCAATCGGCTTTTCAACGATGGTCAGGTGAAAGATCCCGGCCTGCACCATCTCCAGCACGTCTTCCACCGCCAGGCTCGGGTCGACCCATTCCACCTTGATCGGCGGCTGCTTGTGCAGGGCCAGCTTCTGATTGACCTGGCTGATCGCATCCGCCGCCGCGCTGCCGGTGGTCAGCGTCAGGGTACGGCCCGACAACTGCTCCAACCTGGTAAACCGGCGTTCACCCTTGACGCCGACCAGCCACAACGGCACATCACTGGCGATCGGGGCACTGGCGCTGATCTTGTGCGCGGCCTTCACGTCCAGCAATTCGCCAGGGGCAACCAGGTCGCCTTCGCCACGGGCCAGTGCGCCAAGCAATTGCTCCTTGGCCTTGGGGATGATCTTGAGGTTGATTTGCTGGCCATCACGGGCATGGCCATTGAGGTATTGCTCGAACGCACGCAGGCGATGGTATTCGACACCGATGGCCTGGCCCTGCACTTCACCGGAGCTGTTACGGCTCTGGTTGACCAGTACACGCAGGGTGCGACTGGAACGAATGTCTGCCAGGTCACGCACCTTGCCGGGCTTTGTCACTTCCAGCGGCCCATCCAGACGCGCGACCGCCGCCATGGGCAGCAGCAACGTCACGCACACTACAAGCAAAGCCGAGGGTCGGATCATCCGCTCTCCGGAAAGAATACTGGCCAACGCCTTCGTGAAAAGCGAGGTGTTGGGCGTCAGAAACAGAGCGCTTTAAGCGCTGGCAAGGCGCGCAACGGCGACACGGTGAGAGGCAGCGGGCCCCGCACAATGTCGCTTGCGACGTTCAAAGACAGCGATAACGCGTTGTAGTTCTTCGTTTTTCTTATAAATCTACAGCTCTGATATGCTTTCCGGCCGCAGGCGGAGATAGCACCATGCAACTCATTGATATCGGCGTCAACCTGACCAACCCCAGTTTCGACGAGAGGCACTCAGCCGTTCTAGAGCGTGCTTACGCCGCTGGCGTGCAACAATTGGTGCTCACCGGCACCAGCGTCGAAGGCAGCGAGCAGGCCCTGGAACTGTGCGTAAAACTCGATGAAAGCGCACAACGCCTGTTCAGCACCGCCGGTATCCATCCCCACTCCGCCAGTGCTTGGAACCGCGATAGTGCCCAACGTTTGCGCGGTTTGCTCAGCGAAACACGCGTGCGCGCCGTCGGCGAGTGCGGACTGGATTTCAACCGTGATTTTTCGCCGCGCCCGCAGCAGGAAAAAGTCCTCGAGGAACACCTGGTCCTGGCCGTCGAGCTGCAACTTCCCGTGTTCCTTCACGAGCGCGACGCCAACCAACGCCTGCTGGAGATTCTCAAGGACTACCGTGACTACCTGCCCGCTGCCGTGGTGCATTGCTTCACTGGCGAGCAAGCCGCGCTCTTCAGCTACCTCGACCTCGACCTGCACATCGGCATCACCGGTTGGATCTGCGACGAGCGCCGTGGGACGCATCTGCACCCATTGGTCAGGGAAATTCCCCGTGGCCGTCTGATGCTGGAAAGTGACGCGCCCTACCTGCTGCCCCGCACGCTGCGCCCCAAGCCGAAGAACGGCCGCAATGAACCCGCGTTCCTGACCGAAGTGCTGCGCGAGGTTGCCCTGCATCGCAATGAAACGATGCAAGAGCTGGCGATGCACAGCACCGCCTGTGCCCGCGCCTTTTTCGGCCTGCCTGCCGTGGAGTGATGCGGCGCATTGACCCATGTCAAAAACGCTTTCCTGAGTAGCGGCACAATAATGGCACCTTGCCAATGCTGTTTCCGCTATCAGAGAAAACCTTCCATGGGTGCCTGGCTTAGCAATATCTCGCTTAAATACAAATTCTGGGCCGTCAACGCGGTGGCCTTCATCACCACCCTGTTGCTGGTGCTGTATGCCGTCCAGCTCGAACAACAGGCGCGCAGCCATGCCTCCCAGGTGTCGGCCCAGGCCCAGGGGCAGTTGCTCAACGCCTGGCCGGCTGACACGCCACTGCCCACTGGCGAGAACTGGCTGACCTTCACCCGCGGCCAAGTCCCACAACGCGCAGGCGAGGATCTCTCAGCCTTGCAAGACGCGAGCGGCTGGATCGAGCTCAGTCACCTGCCATTGTTCGGCGTCAATCCGCTGCTGGGCGCCGAGGTCATCCGCCGTGCCGACGGACAGCAGGTCGCCGTACTCGCCTACGCGCCAAGCCTGCGCCAGGTGTTCGGCGAACGTTTCGTCAACTATGCGCTGGCGGTGGCGATCCTGATGCTCGCGATGCTTGGCGCCTCACAACTGCTGATCCGCTTCCTGCTCAGCCAGCTCAACACTCTCAAGGACGTGATGCTGCATGTGGAGAAGACCGGCGATTTGTCCGCCCGCGTGCCCCTGGCCTGTAAGGATGAAGTCGGGCAGATGGCCAGCGCCTTCAACGCCATGCAGGCCGGCTACCAGCGGGTGGTCATCACCGTGGCCCATACTGCCAGGCAATTGGACGAGGGCGCCGCGCGGCTGGCCAGCAGCATGAACGAGGTGCAGCGCGGCATGCTCGGCCAGCAAAGCGAGACCGACCAGGCCGCCACGGCGATCAACGAAATGACCGCCACCGTCTACCACATTGCCCAGCACGCGGGCGCCACCCGCGACCTCTCGCAAACCGCCGACACCCTCGCCGGCAGCGGCCAGGAAGTGGTCATCCGCGTGCAGCGTTCGATTGCAGGGCTGTCCAGCGGCGTGCAACAGACCGCTGAGATGATCCAGAAACTCGCCGAAGACAGCCAGAAAATCAACAGCGTGGTCGGGGTGATCCACAGCATCGCCGAACAGACCAACCTGCTCGCCCTCAACGCCGCCATCGAAGCTGCCCGCGCAGGAGAAATGGGCCGTGGCTTTGCGGTGGTCGCCGACGAAGTGCGCAACCTGGCCAAGCGCGTACAAAGCTCCACCGACGAAATCACCCGCATGGTCTCGGCGCTGCAAGCCGGCACCCGCGACGCGGTGGACTTCATGCAGGAAAGCTCGTTCAAGGCTGACGACTGCGTAAAGCAGGCCCAGGAAGCCGGTGCCGCGCTCGCCGACATCACCGGCGCCGTGGCGCAGATGCGCGAGAGCAACACCCAGATCGCGGTGGCCGCCGAACAGCAAAGCCATGTCGCCGAAGAGATGAACCGCGCAGTGGTGAGTATTCGTGATGTAACCGAGAACACCGTGCGGCAGACAGTGGATTCGGCGACTACCAGCCATGCACTGGCGGCGTTGGCGGGAGAATTGAGCACAGCGATTGGGCAGTTGAAGCTGTAGGGCCGTTCAGACCGTAATCCGATTCCTACGACCAAGCCACAACCTACCTGAGATTAAGACGAAACTTCCTCGCCACTCCCGCGAATAACGCCGACTTCTTTTACCGACGAACCTCTGCAAAGTCCCTCGCCTGATCAAACAGTGCGAGGGAGTGCAGATGGTTTTTTTCGTTAGGGCCCAGGTCGCCGGGGCCGTCTTTTGATTCCGGTGATTGCCAGCTTTGTGCTGGCCCCCATGGACCCCGAAGCGCCGGATGTTGAAAGCATTCTTCGGAATTTGCGCGACTGCCTGAATACGTTCGACGACTGGGCCGACAGCTTTTTAAGTGGCTCGGCACTGGAAGTGGAGCAGGTGTTCAAGGTCGGGGAAGACGTCGCGCTGATCGCGCCAACCTCATCCGAACTGCCCAGTCGCACCGTCGCCATGTGCAAAGCCCAGGGTGGGCTGACCCTGGTGCACCTGTTCGAAAGCACCCGGTTCGTGCCGATCGGCAACACGCCGGTCACGCTGCAAGCCATCGCCAAGGACGGCACTCCCATTGGCGCGCCGCTGCAGCGAACCATCGGCCCCAGCGGCATTCTTGAAGTCCCAGAATGCACTCGCGACCAGCGGTACCAGGTCACCTTTTACCCCAACGTTTCCAAAGATCACGTCAAGGCGCTGTATGCGTCCTACCAGTCGGTGATCGCCGGGCTGGAAGCTGACCTGCGCCAGCAATGGAACGAGCGCTTCAAGCTTCAGTGGACAGATTTTGCAAACGCCCCGTCCTTCACGCGCAGCGCGAAACAGGGAGCGGCCTTTGCAACCGGAATTGGCAAGGCCTTTTACAACCTGTGGGACAACATTACCGAGCTGTACGACCTGCTGGCGAACCTTAAGTCCAACAGCGAGAAGTTGCTGCAGTACCTTTCTCAAGCCGAACTGGATCAGTTACTCAAGCTGGGTAAAGACACGCTCGCCCAGGGTTTGCTGGTGCTCAGTGATGAGCCGCTGTTGTTCATTTATCTCTCCGCGGCGGTGGCCTGGATGCGCATGCTGCCACCGCCCGAGATGTATGAACTGCTGGGTGAGATTACCGGCGAAGTGTTGATCAATCTGCTGCTGATATGGGCGACGCGGGGAATTGGGATCCAGCTTCGGTTGGGGGCTCAGGTACTCAGCCAGGTCAAATCCGGGCGGGCGCGGGCGTTGTTGGCGCTGCTGGCCAAGCAGGTTGTGGGGCCTGGGCTGGAAAGCCATGTGGAGGCGGCCAAGCCGTTGCTGCTGAACAGTGCGGCGACGGCAGTCAAGGCGGTGCCGGTGGCGCCGTTGAAGGCGGGTGACACGCTGGTTTCGAACGCGGTGCCGGCGGTGCGCAGCAAGACCCAGCGTACCGCGTTGGTTCGGCAGGAGCATGTGGATGATGTGCCTGCTGTTGCGTCGAATCCGAAGGGCGATGCGGCGGCTCCGGCAGACAAAACCCTGACCAACGGCTGCCCGGTGTCGATGGTCACTGGCGAGGAACTGCTGACCCTCACCGATGGCGCGCTGGATGGGGTCTTGCCGTTCGAGTGGACGCGCTTGTATCGCAGCAGTGCGGTGGAAGTGGACTGTGGCTTGGGGTTTGGCTGGAGCCATGCACTGGCGCAGCGGCTCGTGGTTGTGGGCGATTCGGTGGTGTGGACCGACCATGAGAATCGCGCGACCACCCTGCCCTTGCCGACAGCTGCTCGGCCGGCGATTACCAACAGCCTGGCGGAAGCTGCGATTTACTTGGGGTCGTTGCCTGATGAGTTGGTGCTGGCCCAGGCGTCGCGCTTCTACCACTTTCGCGACGGTGTGCTAACGGCGATCAGCGATGCGTATGACAACCGGTTGTTGGTTGTCCGGGATCGGTTGGGGCGGATTGAGCGGCTGGATAACGGCGTGGGCCGCTCTTTGCTCTTGCGCTACGAGCTGGATCGCATTGTCGCGGTGGACTACCAAGTTCATCGCGCCACGGGGCGTGAACCGTTCGTCTGGGTGACCGAGCAGAACGTCGTTGCCTACGCCTATGACGACAGTGGACGACTGGTTTCAGCGACCAATGCTGTCGGTGAATGTGAGCGTTATCGGTACGACGAGCAGCACGTCATTCTTGAACGGCAACTGGCCGGTGGGGCGAGTTTCTTTTGGGAGTGGGAAGGTTCCGGCAAGGCGGCGCGCTGTGTCCGGCATTGGGCCAGTTTCTCGCAGATGGACACGCGGTATGCCTGGGGCGATGACGGTCGCGTCACCGTGCACAACGCCGACGGCAGCCAGGAAGTTTACGTACATGACCAGCGGGCGCGGCTGGTACAGCGCATCGACCCAGACGGCGCCCAGCATTTCAAATCCTACGATGACAAGGGCCGCCTGACGGTCGAGCAAGACCCGCTGGGCGCGGTGACGGCCTATCAATACGACGACGCCGGACGCTTGGTCGCGCTGTTTCCGGGGGATGATGAGCCGACGTCCTACGAGCATGACAACGGTTTCGTACGGGTGGTGCGGCGTGGCGAGGCGGTCTGGAAATACGAGCGTAATGACCAGGGCGATGTCATTCGCCAGATCGATCCGGATGGCAACGCGACCGACTACAGCTACGACAAACAGGGGCAACTGACCGGGGTTTGGTATCCCGACAACAGCTGCCATCGCTTGGTGTGGAATGAACGCGGGCAACTCGTTGAAGAACAGCTACCGAATGGTGGGATCAAGCGCTATCGCTATGACGACCAGGGCCGGCAGGTTGCGCGTGAGGATGAACAGGGCGCGCTGACCCAGTATCAATGGGACGCCGTGGGTCGGTTAACTCGCTTGGTAGTGCCGGACGGTGCCACACGAGAATTCAGCTACAACCCCTACGGAAAAATCATCGCCGAGCGCGACGAACTCGGCCACGTCACCCGCTACGAATACGCCGACAGCCTGCACCTGATCAGCCGCCGCATCAATGCCGATGGCACCCAGGTCAACTACCGCTACGACAACGCCCGCTTACTGCTCACCGCCATCGAAAACGAAGTCGGCGAAACCTACCAACTCGACTATCACCCCAACGGCCTGATCCAACAGGAAACCGGCTTTGACGGCCAACGCACCGCGTACGCCTACGACCTCAACGGCAACCTGCTGGAGAAAACCGAATACGGCGACGATGGCAGTCAGCTCGTCACTCAATACCAGCGTGACCATGCCGGTCGCCTCGTAGGAAAAACCCTGCCCGACGGCAATACGGTTGAATACACCTACGACCGCCAAAGCAACCTCCTCAGCGTCGACGACGGCCACTGGTTCCTGGCCTACGAATACGACCGCCAAAACCGCCTCACTGCCGAACACCAAGGCTGGGGCACTTTGCGCTACGGCTACGACGCCTGCGGCCAACTTCAGCATTTACGCCTACCGGACAACAATCGCCTCACCTTCAACCACGACAAAGGCGGCCACCTCGCCACCGTCGAACTGAACGGTTCGCTGCTGACCTCACACCTGTTCAAAGCCGGTCGCGAACACCAACGCCAACAAGGCCAACTGCTCAGCCATTACCACTATGACGAGCAAAACCGCCTGCACGCCCACACCGTCACGCAGCAGGAAAACCACCTCTACCAACGCCACTACGACTACGACAAAACCGGCAACCTCACCCGCCTGCACGACACCCGCAAAGGCGAACACCTTTACCGCTACGACCCGCTCCACCGCCTGACCCGAGCCGATCACTCGCAAGACGTCCAGGAACGCTTCGGCCACAACCCGGCCGGCAACCTGCTGATGCAAGATCGTCCTGGCCCGGACATCGTCGCGGGCAACCGCCTAGTGATCCAAGGCGATCACCATTATGACTATGACGCCTTCGGCAACCTGACCCGCGAACGGCGCGGCAAAAGCCATCAGCTCGTCACCGAATACCGCTACGACTGCCAGCACCGGCTAATCGGCATCACCAAGCCCAACGGCCAAACTGCCAGTTATCGCTACGATCCGTTTGGTCGGCGCATCAGCAAAACCGTCGACGGCGTCACCACGGAGTTTTTCTGGCAAGGCGACAAGCTGATCGCTGAACACCATGCCGATCGTCATCGCAGCTACATCTATGAGCCGGACAGCTTCCACCCACTGGCATTGCTGGCAGGCTTCGGCCCAGCAGAGACCAAGCCCTACCACTACCAACTCGACCACCTCGGCACACCGCAGGAACTCACCACGCCTGAAGGCGAAATCGTCTGGTCCGCCCATTACCGCGCCTACGGTGAAATCAGCCGCCTCGACGTAGGCAAAGTCGACAACCCGCTGCGCTTTCAAGGCCAATACTTCGATCAGGAAAGCGGCCTCCACTACAACCGCCATCGCTACTACAATCCGGATTTTGGTCGTTACCTGACGTCCGACCCGGTGAAGCTGGCGGGCGGGATCAACGCGTACCAGTACGTGCCCAACCCTACGGGATGGATTGATCCCCTGGGACTGAACGCGAATTGTCCCGGTCCAGGCAAGAAAAAACCGACCTGCTCTTTGCCTGCTGAACCGGATATACCTGATCACTCTCGCAAAGGTGCGTTTAGGCAAGCAAAAAGGGACGCCAATATACCGATAACCCAAAATCCTGATGTGATGAAAAATCCGAAGTCAGGAAGGACGAAACAGTACCAAATAGAAAAAATGACTGATTTGAATGATGAGAACATATTGGATGAGAGTGGTAGACCTATATACTCAAGGGTGTATCAATTCACGAGAGCAGACGGTTCTAAGGTTCTTATTCAAGACCATTCTGCCGGGCATAAATTTGGCAGGGCGGACGGTATAGGAGACCAAAAAGCTCACTTCAATTTGCGACCATTTGCAAAGCCTCGAAACGGAACCGTAGACGGCGGCAGAGATCATTACAACTTTAGGAAAAACTGATGAAGTATTGGAATGAACTAGATCATAATATTTTTTTTGAAAAGATTTTTAGTATGCCCATAGAAATCGGAAAAATCGCTCTTTTTTCTTTACAAATAGAAAATGATCGACCTTCTGTGGGATTAGGATTCGACATACCCGAGTTTCCAGATATCTTGCCAAAAAAATGGGAAGGAAAAGGCTACAACACCTGCAGAATGGGCATTGATTGTCATGGCATTCGCGAGTTAAAAATACACAACATTCCTGTTAGAGAAGTATTCTTTGTCGTTATGACTAAAGAAAATAATCATTTCCACTTTAAAGCGACCAACGAAAACTCTTTAATTGAATTCAAAGCCAAATCCATTTCAATTTGCGATCCAAATGTATACATAAATGGACCAGATGATTATTTTTTCTAGCCCTAAAAATTCTGCGTGCGCCCCCTATGAACTCCATAGTTAGCCTTAATTCGTACCCTTGCCCATCTACACCTAAACTCTCTCCAAGTTGTTTAAACGGACAGAGGATTCACCACCATGGGCAAACGTCACCCCAATCTCCCCGCCTGGCAATGGCGTAATTACCCACAAAATCATCAGCACCCCACCAATCTGGCTTTGCACCTGATTGCCGTGCCGCTGTTCATCATCGGCTTTCTGTTGATCGTTTCCGGTGTGTTCAGCCTGAGCCTGGTGAGTTTTGCCGTAGGCGTGATCGGCATTTTGGCGGGCTTGGCGCTGCAGCGTCACGGTCACAGCCTGGAAGCCCAGGCGAGCGAGCCGTTCAGTGATCGTAACGACGCGGTGCAGCGCCTGGTGGTCGAGCAGTTCGTGACGTTTCCGCGCTTTGTGCTCAGCGGCGGCTGGTGGCGGGCGTGGCGCCAGCGTCACCGGCATTGAGGGTCAGGCGAAGACCACCACGGTCTGGCGACTGAGGGCGATCAACTCGCCGGTCGGGCTCCAGAGCGCGGCGGCGGCATGGCCGTAGCCGTCGCGGGCGTGTTCGATGTTGACGTGGTATTGGCACCAGTCGAGGGTGGTCAGGTGCTGCAACGGCTGGATGAATTCGATGGTCCAGGTCAGGGTGCTGCCCGGCGCCGGTTTCTTCAAATGCGGAAGTAACGCCGGCGGCCAGGCGTCGACCAATGCGAGGATGTGCGCCTCGGTCAGAGGCTCTTCTTTCACGTCCCCACGCAACCGTACCCAACCGCCCATGTCGCGGGATTTATTGCCGGTAAACGGCAGGCCGCCGACGCTCCAGCGCATTGCCAGATGCCGCATGAATTCAGGGGTGACGCCCTTGATATAGGGCAGCTCCTGGCATTCATCCCAATGTTTGAACACGGGTGGCGGCTCGCTCGCGACGTCAATTTCCGACGCGCGGGGCGCACCAAAACTGGCCTGGATCAAGGTCGCCACTTCACCGTTCTGCACCACACGGCCCAGCAATTGGCTGACAGCCTTGCCTTCGCGCAGCACTTCAACCTGATAGCTAGCGGGTACATCCGGCGCGACCGGGCCAACGAAGGTGATTGCCAGTGAGCGTAGCGGCCGGTCTGCCGGCACGTGGGCGCGCAAGGCTTCGTATTGCAACGCGGCGACCAGGCCACCAAAGGTGGCGCGGCCTTGGGCCCATTCGGCAGGAATGGTGACATCCTGTGGGTTTTGACGGGCAGCGTCGAGCAAATCACTAAAGCGCATGGCGACCTCACATCAAGAAAATCGATGAGGGGATCTTAACCACCAAGCCCGCCAGATACAGCACCTATTCCGGCCAAAAACCGGACCGGTTCAGAAACAATCGGCGCTGAGCTTATCCAGAACCCGGTCCGCCTGCCGCTCGGCCTTGGCCATGGTTTGACGCCAGGTGGCGACGAAGGGCTCAAGATCGGCTTGATGCTCGGCCAGCATCAACCACTGCCAGCAGTCGTGCCAGTCACCCAGGGCGCCCTGGGCTTTTTTCAGACCGGACAGGGCCTTGGCGGGCAATTTATCCAGTTCGGGATACGCCTCGGCGGCGTAGCGCACGCGTTTGATCAACAGGCGCAAACGGTGGCGATCATGCTCGGGGTCCTTCAGCGCATGATCGAGCGCCTTCCATTGCTTGGTCAGGCGTTTCTGGATGCGCGAGTGCAGGCCCTTGAGCAGTTTCTGGCGTTGGGAAGCGCGGATGAACCGTGGAAACGCATCGAGGATCTGCAACAAGTGTGCGAGCTGCGAGCTCTGCGCCACCTGGCGATAGGCCTCAGGCTGCAGGCGCAGACGCCGCTCAGCCGCCTCATAATGACCTTGCTGCTGCAAGTACGCCGCCAGCACCTCACGGTCACGCAACGGTGTGGTCAACTGGCCGACCGCGCGGGCGGCCGATTCAAGCTGTTCGACACCCGGTAACCCGCGCAAGGGGCGCAAAAGGCTGCGCAAGCGGCGCACGGTAGTGCGCAGATCATGCAAGGCTTCATCATCGGTGACGGCGGCAAGACGCGCCTGACAGCTCAGTAACCCTACTTCCAGGCCAATGACCTGAGCGACCAACTGATTGACCAGCGCTGACATCCTGCCCTCCCTGTGTGATGAAACAGCCTACTCGAGGCTAGCGAATCAACGCCCGGCGCGTGACTCACGGATATAGAAGCGCGCTTTCTCGGCCTTGTTGGAGCACCCTTCGAACGCTTCGAATTGCTGTTGGGTCTTGGCCCCGGTCAACAACGACAAAGCCTTGGAGTAGCTGACGGTGCCCGCGAAGCCCTCGGCCTTGGCCAGGTCCAGTTCTTTCCAGGCGGCATCCAACTGCGACCCGCAGCTGTCGCGATACGCGGTTTTCCCGGCACAGCCAGCCAAGGCCAACAGGATCACGGGAACACACATCCAGGCTTTCATCAATGACACCTCAAAATATACAAAATCTGTCGTAGCCTGTAGACGTTGCCCACAGGGAAAAGTGCCTTGTCCTTAGCCTGAAATCAGTAGTACCCATTGCCAGAGCATACCCGAGCCAAGACGCGATTCTGGAAAAATATTGCCAAGGCTTACCGAGGATTGTAGCGGCCCCCTTGATGGGTGCATTGTGGGCACCTGTTTCACGAAGGATCTGGTCATGAAGAAACGTGTTGCCTTAGTGCTGGGCTCCGGCGGAGCCAGGGGCTACGCCCATATCGGGGTGATCGAAGAGATCGAACGACGCGGCTATGACATCGCCTGTATTGCCGGCTGCTCGATGGGTGCCGTGGTCGGCGGGATCTATGCCGCCGGCAAGCTGGACGAGTACCGAAACTGGATCGAAAGTCTCGATTACCTCGACGTGTTGCGCCTGGTGGATGTGAGTTTTCGCCTGGGCGCGATTCGCGGTGAAAAGGTGTTCGGGCAGATCCGCAAGATCGTCGGCGAAATCAATATCGAAGAGCTGCGCATCCCCTACACAGCCGTGGCTACCGACCTCACCAACCAGCAGGAAATCTGGTTCCAGGAAGGCTGCCTGCACCAGGCCATGCGCGCGTCGGCCGCGATCCCCAGCCTGTTCACGCCGGTGATGCAGGGCAACCGCATGCTGGTGGATGGCGGCTTGCTCAACCCGTTGCCCATCGTGCCGGTGGTGTCGAGCCATTGCGACTTGATCATCGCGGTCAACCTCAACGCCACCAACCAGAAGCACTATCATTTGCCGGTGATCCAGCGCCCGCCGGCATTCAAGAGCCGCTTCAACAGCCTGGCAAAATCATTGGGTTCGCACCTGCCGTTTCGACGCAAACAGGCCGAGCAGTTGATGAAGCTCGAGCAGGAAGCGTTGCAGGCCCAGGCCGCCGAGATCAACCCATGGCTGGAGTCGGCCGAGCCCGAATCCCAGCAACCCGCCGCCGCGCCGGAAAAACCCGGCACGCCGAAGTCGGCCACAGGCTCGTTCATTATCGATAACGTCGGGCCTGCGTCGCTGCTGGACCTGATCAACCAGAGTTTCGAGGTGATGCAGACGTCATTGGCACAGTACAAAATCGCCGGCTACCCGCCGGATGTGCTGATCAACGTGCCCAAGCGGGTGTGCCGTTTTTTCGAGTTCTACAAGGCGCCGGAATTGATCGCGTTGGGGCGGGAAATTGCCAGTGATACGTTGGATCGGTATGAGAGTGAGCAGTCTTGAGATTGTAGGCGCTGCTGACGACCCCATCGCGGGCAAGCCCACTCCCACAATTAGACTGAGTTCAACATGAGCATGCGGTCGAATGTGGGAGTGGGCTTGCCCGCGATGACGCTTGTTGAGGCAGCGAAACTCTATCCACCCTAAGTATTCAGCAATCGATACCCCACCCCCGCCTCAGTCACGATAAACCTCGGCTGCGTCGGGTCATCCGCCAGCTTCTGCCGCAAATGCCCCACCACAATGCGCAGGTAGTGACTGTCTTCGGTGTGGGTCGGCCCCCAGATATCCTTGAGCAATTGCTGCTGGGTAATCACCCGCCCTGGATGCCGCGCCAGTTGCGCCAGCACCGCGTATTCCTTGCGGGTCAACGCCACCTCGGCACCGTCCAGCAGAACGCGGCGGTAGGCCAGGTCTACCGTCAGCGGGCCGAAACTCAGGGCGGCTTCCTGAGACTCGCCCGTCGGTGCCTGGCGCAACAACGCGCGCACACGGGCGAGAAATTCCTGGATGCCGAAGGGCTTGGTCACGTAGTCATTGGCGCCGCCGTCGAGAGCATCGACCTTTTGGCTCTCGCTGGCCCGTACCGACAGCACCAGCACCGGCACCGTCGACCACTCGCGAAACTCGCGCAGCACTTGCTGGCCGTCCATGTCGGGCAAGCCCAGGTCCAGCACCAGCAGGTCCGGCTTGCTCAATGCCGCTTGGGCCAGGCCTTCGGTGCCGGTGCCGGCCTCGATCACCTTATAGCCCTGGGAGGCCAGGCTGATGCGCAGGAATTTGCGGATCTGCGGTTCGTCATCAATGACTAGAATCGTCGCGGTCTGGCTCATGGTGTCCAATTAAAATCCATTAAAAACAAACCATTGTAGAAACGAACCTGTTGTGGCGAGGGAGCTTGCTCCCGCTGGAGTGCGAAGCGCTCCCAAACTAGTCAGGCAGGTGATGCGTCGCGACCGAATGGTTTTGGGGCTGCTGCGCAGCCCAGCGGGAACAAGCTCCCTCGCCACGGTAGGCATACGTTTTCAAAGGTCAGAGTCCAAGCCCGGCTGAGATTGTAGCGGCAGAAACAGGGTGATGCAGGTGCCGCGCCCCTCAATGCCATCCGCCACGCTGATATGCCCCCCATGTGCGCCAACCATGCCCTGGCAGATCGCCAGGCCAAGGCCGGTGCCCTGCCCGCCCCGATCACCACGGGCAGCGGTGTAGAACATGTCGAAGATCTTCGCACGCTCATCCTCGGGAATCCCCGGCCCTTCATCGGCCACGGCGAAAAACAACTGATTGTCCGCTACACCGGCGCTCAACTGCAAACGGCCCTGGGGCGGTGAAAAACGTGCGGCGTTTTCCATTACATTGACCAACGCCTGCTCGATCAATGCCGCATGCACGTAGAGCAGCGGCAGTTCCGGCGGTACATCGGTACTCACCTGCAACGGTGCCAGCACCGCGCGCAAACGCCCGAGGGCGCTGCCGACGATATCGCCGGGCGAGACCCAATCGCGCGCCAGCTTCAGCGCGCCGTGGCCCAGGCGGGTCATGTCCAGCAAATTCTGGATGTAGCGGTCGAGGCGCTCGGCTTCATCGCGGGTGCCTTCGAGCAATTCGCGGCGATCCTCCAAAGGAATCGCCTCGCCCAGCGCCAGCAGGCTGTCGATACTGCCACGCATGGAGGTCAGCGGCGTGCGCAGATCGTGGGATACGGAGGCGAGCAAGGCGCTGCGCAGTTGTTCGGTTTCGCCGTGCAAACGCGCCGACTCCAACTCCTGTCCCAACTGCGCCCGCGCCAGCGCCTGGGCCAGCGGCTGGCTCAAGGCGGTGAGCAGGCGGCGGCGTTGCCCGCTCAACTCCAAGCCCGGCTTGGCACTGACACCGAGCAAACCCAAGGGCCCCTCTTCGCCCGACAACGGCCACCACCACCAGCGCCCAAACGGCAAGGTGCCAGTGCCCATGCCGGCAGGTTGGTCGTGCTGCCAGGCCCAATCGGCGGCAGCGCGTTCGGCTTCGGTAAGGGTCAACGGGCCACCGGTCTCGATTGTCCAGCCGCCCTCGCCGTCGCGATTGACCAGGCATACATCCAAGTCATTCCAACCTTGCAGGTGGTGAGCCGCCGCACTGATAACGGCCTGGCGATCCGTGGCTGCAGTGAGCTTGCGCGACAGGTCGAGCAGCTCGCTGGTTTCTTCCTGGGTATCGCGCAGCGCCTGCAACTGGCGACGCTGGCGCGCAGCCAGGTTGCCGGTGAGCGCTGCCATCAACAGGAAGAACAACAGGGTCAGCACGTCCTCTTCACGCTGGATGGCAAAGGAGAAATTCGGCGGAATAAACAGAAAGTCATAGGTCATGAACGACAACGCGGCGCATACCAGCGAGGGCCCCAAACTGCTGCGCACCGCCACCAGCAGCACCGCTGCGAGAAACACCAGTGAAATATTCGGCAGCGGCAATACACTGGACACGCCCCAGGCCAAGCCGGCCGCAACAACGGTTGCCACCACGGCCAAGGCGTAGTCGAACCAGCGCAACCCACGCGCATCCGGCAAGCGCGGCGGAGCAGGCATGTCGTCGCTGTCGAGCACGTTGATTTCCAGGCCCCGCGCACTGCGCAACAAGCGTGCAGCAAGGCCACCGCCGAACAGCCGTCGACGCCAGCGCATGCGCGACTGCCCGACCAGGACCAGGCTGGCGCGGCGCTCGGCGGCATGCTGGATCAACGTTTTAGCCACCTCGCCCGCCCGCAGCAACACCACCTCGCCGCCCAGACGCTCCGCCAGTTGCTGGGCATTTTGCAGGCGTAGCCGTGACTGTTCATCTCGCGCGTGGCCGTTGTCGATATGCACCAGGCTCCAGGGTAAATGCCGCCGCTGGGCGACCCGGCTGGCATGGCGCACCAGGCGTTCGGCCTGTGCGTCGCCATCGACCCCCACCAGCAAACGCCCCCGCACCGCCGGCGCAGCTTGCCCGAGTTGGCGGTAACCCTGGGCCAGATCGTCGTCGACGTGGGCGGCCGCGGTCTGCATGGCCAGTTCGCGCAGGGCCATCAAGTTGGTCTGGGTGAAAAACGCATCGATGGCCGCGCGCGCCTGTTCGGGCACATACACCTTGCCGTCGCGCAGGCGCTCCAGTAGTTCGCGGGACGGCAAGTCGATCAGCAGCAACTCGTCGGCCTCTTGCAGCACCCAGTCCGGCAGGGTTTCACGCACCTGCACACCGGTAATGCCACGCACCTGGTCATTGAGGCTTTCCAGGTGCTGGACGTTGACGGTGGTGAATACGTTGATGCCGGCAGCGAGCAATTCCTGAATGTCCTGCCAGCGCTTTTCATGCCGGCTGCCAGGGGCGTTGCTATGGGCCAGTTCGTCGACCAGCACCAGCTTGGGCTTGGCCGCAAGCAGGCCGTCGAGGTCCATTTCTTCGAGCATCACGCCACGGTATTCGCTGCGCAACAGCGGTTGTTGCGGCAGGCCGCTGAGCAAGGCTTCCGTCTCGGCACGGCCGTGAGTCTCGACCACCCCGGCAATCAACGGGACGCCCTGGCGCAGTTGAGTGTGGGCCGCCTGGAGCATGGCGTAGGTCTTGCCCACGCCGGGCGCGGCGCCGAGGAAGACCTTGAGCCGGCCACGGCCGTTGCGGGGTAGATCGGCTAACAAGGCATCGGCGCGGCCGGAGTCGCTCATGCGGGTAGTGTCCTTCAGGTATCAAAGCAGTCAGGTTCAATGCAAATCACATGTGGGAGGGGGCTTGCTCCCTCCCACAGGGGTTCAGAGTTTTTCCAGGGCCATGTTCAGTGCAAGTACATTGACGACCGGCGGCCCCACCAACGGGCTTTCGATGTGTTCATCCAATATCCGCTGCAAGGTCGACACCGGCACATTCCGTGCTGCCGCCACTCGCGCCAGTTGATAGGCAATTGCCGCGGGTGGCAAGTGTGGATCAAGTCCGCTGCCGGAGGTCGTCAGCGAGGCCAACGGTACGGGCCCCTGGCCGGGCATCTGTTGTTTATCCGCGTCATCGAAGATGCGCGTGACCAGCGCAGGATTGCTCGGACCAAGGTTGCTGGCACTGCTGGAGACCGTCGCGAACGCCCCGGCCGAGGGACGCGGATGGAACCAGCCGTCACCGCTGAAATCCTGGGCGATCAGGCTGGAGCCGCGCACCTTGCCGCTGACATCGCGCACCAGGCTGCCATTGGCCTGATCCGGGAAGGCAACCTGAGCGACGCCAGTGACCACCAGCGGATAAGCCACGCCGGTGATCAGGGTCATGAGTACCAGCAGGCTCAGGGCCGGGCGGATTGTATTAGTCATCGTCAAATCCTCAATAAATCGGGCCACAAAAGACCGCAGGGTTACACCAGGTGCAGCGCCGTCAGCAGCATGTCGATCGCCTTGATGCCCACAAAGGGCACCAGCAGCCCACCCAGGCCGTAGATCAGCAGGTTGCGTCGCAACAAGGCCGCCGCACTCGCCGCCTGCACGCGCACACCGCGCAGGGCCAGCGGGATCAGCACCACGATGATCAGCGCGTTGAACACAATTGCCGACAGAATTGCGCTCTGCGGGCTCTGCAGGTGCATGACGTTGAGCACGCCCAATTGCGGGTAGATCGAGGCGAACAGCGCCGGCAGGATCGCGAAGTACTTGGCCACGTCGTTGGCGATGGAAAAGGTGGTCAGCGCGCCCCGGGTCACCAGCAACTCCTTGCCGATCTGCACCACGTCCAGCAGCTTGGTGGGATCACTGTCGAGGTCGACCATGTTCGCGGCTTCGCGTGCGGCCTGGGTGCCATCGTTCATCGCCATGCCGACGTCGGCCTGGGCCAGCGCCGGCGCGTCGTTGGCACCGTCGCCGCACATGGCGACCAGGCGGCCGTCGTTCTGTTCATGACGGATACGCGCGAGTTTTTTCTCAGGCGTGGCTTCAGCCAGCACGTCATCCACGCCGGCTTCAGCGGCAATCGCGGCGGCCGTCAACGGGTTGTCGCCGGTGACCATCACGGTACGAATCCCGAGCTTGCGCAGCTCGGCAAAACGCTCGCGGATGCCGGGCTTGACCACGTCTTTCAGATGGATCGCACCGAGCAATTTGCCATCGGCGCATACCAGCAACGGCGTGCCGCCGCTTTGCGCGATCTTGTCGATTTCCCGCGACAGTGCAGGTAAAAGGTCGCTGCGCTGCTGGCCGATAAACGCAAGCAGCGAGTCCACCGCGCCCTTGCGGAATACGCGGCCCTGATAGTCGACACCGGACAAACGGGTTTCGGCGCTGAAGGGGACCGCAGTCAGTTCGTCCGGCGTCGGCTCTGCCTGGGGGTGCAAGGCGCGCAGGTATTCGACGATGGACTTGCCTTCGGCGGTGTCATCCGCCAGGGAGGCGAACAGCGCACCTTCCGCCACTTCCCGACCACTGACACCGGGCGCCGCAACCACTGCCGAGCAACGACGGTTACCGAAGGTGATGGTGCCGGTCTTGTCCAGCAGCAACACATGCACGTCCCCTGCCGCTTCCACCGCGCGGCCAGATTTGGCGATCACGTTGAGCCGCACAAGGCGATCCATGCCGGCGATGCCGATGGCCGACAACAAGCCGCCAATGGTCGTAGGAATCAGCGTCACCAGCAGTGCGACCAGGAACACCAAGGGCAGGCTGCCGTTGGCGAAGTGAGCGAACGGCTGCAGGGTCACCACCACCAGCAGGAAGATCAGGGTGAGACCGATCAGCAGGATATCCAGCGCGACTTCGTTGGGTGTTTTCTGGCGTTTAGCGCCTTCCACCAGGGCGATCATGCGGTCCAGGGTGGACTCACCGGGGTTGGCGGTGATGCGGATCAGCAACCAGTCCGACACCAGGCGGGTGTTGCCGGTGACGGCGGAACGGTCGCCGCCGGACTCGCGGATCACCGGAGCGGATTCACCGGTAATCGCCGCTTCGTTGACGGCGGCGATACCTTCGATCACTTCGCCGTCGCCAGGAATCATTTCACCTGCGGCGACGCGCACCGCATCACCTTTGCGCAGGCTGGTGGCCGGTACCACCTTGAAGCTACCGTCGGACTCCTTGCGACGAGCGCTCAAGCCTTCACTGCCGGCCTTGAGGCTGTCGGCGCGGGCCTTGCCACGGCCTTCGGCCAAGGCTTCTGCGAAATTGGCGAACAACACGGTGAACCACAGCCACACCGCGATTTGCACGGCCACGAAGGTCGGTACGGCGGCGTCGGGCACAAAGCACAGCACGGTGGTGAGGATGGCGGTCAGCTCGACCACCAACATGACCGGCGAGCGTTGCAGCTGGCGGGGGTCCAGTTTGACGAACGCCTGGACCAGCGCCCCGCGCCACAGCGAGGAAATCGCGGTTTTGGCAGGTTCCTGGGGTTTGACCGGGGCCGCGTTTTTTACAGGCATATTCATTTTCATATCCCTTGGTTAGAAGCCCATGCTCAGGTGTTCAGCAATTGGGCCCAGCGCCAGCGTCGGCAGGAAAGTCAGGCCGCCCACCAGCAAGATGGTCACGGTCAACAGGGTTACGAACAACGGGCCGTGGGTCGGGAAACTGTTCTGGCCGATCGGTGCGGTCTTCTTCATCGCCAGGCTACCGGCCAGGGCCAATACCGGGAGGATGTAGCCGAAACGGCCGATCAACATGCCAAGGCCAAGCATCAGGTTGTGGAACGTGGTGTTGCCGCTGAACCCACCGAACGCCGAGCCGTTGTTGGCACTCGCCGAGGTGTAGGCGTAGAGCAACTGGCTGAAGCCGTGGGGGCCAGGGTTACTGATGGCGCCGGCCGGGCCTGGCAGGCTGGCAGCAATGGCACCCAGCACAAGCACACCCACCGGCATCACCAGCAGGGTCACCACCAGCAGTTGCACTTCCTTGGCCTGGAGTTTCTTGCCCAGGTATTCCGGGGTGCGGCCGATCATCAGGCCGGCGAGGAACACCGCGATCAACACGTTGAGCAACATGCCGTACATACCGGCACCGACCCCGCCGAAGATCACTTCGCCGACCATCATGTTGACCAGCGCCACCATCCCGCTCAGGGGGTTGAGGCTGTCCTGCATGCCATTGACCGAGCCGTTGGACGCTGCGGTGGTGGTCACCGACCAGAGCACCGTGCCGGTGGTGCCGAAACGTGTTTCCTTGCCTTCCAACGGAGCGGTTTGCTCAACGGCCGGGTTGTTCAAGGTTGGGTTGGGCTGGTATTCGGCCCACAGTGAAGTCGCGCCGCCGATCAGGAACAAGGCCAGCATGCAGGCAAGAATGGCGCGGCTCTGACGCAGGTCTTTGACGTAATGGCCGAAGGTAAACACCAAGGCCACCGGGATCAGAATGATCGAGGCCACTTCGAAGAGGTTGGCCCAGGCCGTCGGGTCTTCGAATGGATGCGCCGAGTTCACTCCAAAGAAGCCGCCGCCATTGGTGCCCAATTGCTTGATCGCAATCTGGCTGGCCGCCGGGCCGAGGGGAATGACCTGATCCACGCCTTGCATCGTCACGGCATCAACGTAATGGGCGAAGGTCTGTGGTACGCCCTGCCATACCAGAAACAATGCCAGCACCAGGCATAACGGCAGCAAGCCGTAGAGCGTGGCGCGGGTCATGTCGACCCAGAAGTTACCCAAGGTCTTGGAGGATTTGCGACCGATCCCACGGCAAAGCGCGACCAGGACTGCCAGGCCGGTGGCGGCACTGACGAAGTTCTGCACAGTGAGGCCGACCATCTGGCTGAGGTAGCTCAGGGACGCTTCACCGCTGTAGTTCTGCCAGTTGGTATTGGTCATGAAACTGACCGCGGTGTTGAAGGCCAGCGTCCATTCCTGGCCCGGCAATTTCTGCGGGTTGAGTGGGAGATAGTTCTGGAACAACAGGATTGCAAACAGCAGCAAAAAACCCGCGAGGTTGAATGCGAGCAAGGCCAGCATGTATTTCTGCCAGCTTTGCTCCTGTTGATCGTCCACACCCGAAAGGCGATAACAGGCTTTCTCCACAGGCCCCAGCACCGGCGTCAGCCACGTGCGCTGGCCTTCCATCACCTTGTAATAGAACCGCCCCAGAAACGGTGCCGGCACCAGTACCACGGCGAAGAAGGCGATGATCAGCCAATAGTCATAACTGTGCATAGCCTGCTCCTAGTTCCGATCCGCGCGTAACAGCGCAACCAGCAGATAAATGAACAGCGCCACAGCCAATAGCAGTGACACCCCGTCCAGAACGCTCATGGAAGTTTCTCCGTTTAACGGCGAGTGCCGCGTGTGGGGCAATTGTCCGCAGGAGCGGTGTAAAGGAACGAGAGCGAGGCGGGGCGTAGGGCGTAAAGATGGCGTAAAGAGTGGCTTTATGCGGGGTTTACACGAGTGATTTCGGCGCCTGGGCGGGCGCTATCGGGAGCAAGCCCCCTCCCACAGATTGATCTGCGCTCGGCATGACAACTCGGTCAAGTGTGGGAGGGGGCTTGCCCCCGATGGCGCCAGTCAAGACACCCTCGCACTTATCTGGTGCGACGTCGCCACTATTCAAACGCCAAACCATCTTCCAGGCGACAGTGGACGCGCTTTACGACACGGCTTTGGGAAGTGGCATGTCCACTGCAACACCTTGAATCATTCCAAACCGTTCAGGGAGCACCACACAATGAACACACACCTCAAACCCACCTTGGGCACCCTCCATCTCTGGGGCATCGCCGTCGGGCTGGTGATTTCCGGCGAGTACTTCGGGTGGAGCTATGGCTGGGGCGTGGCCGGCACCCTGGGCTTCCTGGTGACCTCACTGATGGTCGCCGCGATGTACACCTGCTTCATTTTCAGCTTCACCGAGCTGACCACAGCGATTCCCCACGCTGGCGGCCCCTTCGCCTACAGCCGCCGCGCCTTCGGCGAAAAAGGTGGCTTGATTGCCGGCCTGGCGACCCTGATCGAATTCGTCTTCGCCCCACCCGCCATCGCCTTGGCCATCGGTGCCTACCTCAACGTGCAGTTTCCAGCGCTGGACCCGAAACACGCCGCCGTCGGCGCCTACTTCGTGTTCATGGGCCTGAATATCCTCGGCGTGAAACTCGCTGCTACCTTCGAACTGGTGGTGTGCGTACTCGCCGTCGCCGAATTGCTGGTGTTCATGGGCGTCGTTGCCCCGGCATTCAGCTTCAGCAACTTCGCCCTGAACGGTTGGGCCGGCTCCGACACCTTCGGTGCCCCGGCGATTGCCGGCATGTTCGCAGCGATCCCCTTCGCCATCTGGTTCTTCCTCGCCATCGAGGGCGCAGCCATGGCAGCCGAAGAAGCGAAAGATCCCAAGCGCACCATTCCGAAGGCCTACATCAGCGGCATCCTGACCCTGGTAATCCTGGCCATGGGCGTGATGTTCTTTGCGGGCGGCGTAGGCGACTGGCGCACCCTGTCGAACATCAACGACCCACTGCCCCAGGCGATGAAAACCGTCGTAGGCGAAAGCTCCGGCTGGTTGCACATGCTGGTCTGGATTGGCCTGTTCGGCCTGGTGGCAAGCTTCCACGGCATCATCCTCGGCTACTCGCGCCAATTCTTCGCCCTGGCCCGCGCCGGTTACCTGCCGTCTTTCCTGGCCAAACTGTCACGTTTTCAGACGCCCCACCGAGCCATTCTCGCCGGTGGCGTGGTCGGCATTGCGGCCATCTACAGTGACGGTCTGATCAACCTGGGCGGCATGACCCTGACCGCCGCGATGATCACCATGGCCGTATTCGGCGCCATCGTCATGTACATCATGAGCATGCTCAGCCTGTTCAAACTGCGCAAAACCGAACCGCTGCTTGAACGCACCTTCCGCGCACCCGGTTACCCCGTCGTGCCGGGCATCGCGCTGGCTCTGGCAGTGGTGTGCCTGGTAGCGATGGCCTGGTTCAACACACTGATCGGGCTGATCTTCCTCGGCTTCATGGCCGTGGGCTTCATCTACTTCCAACTGACCGCCCAAGACCGCGCCGATGCGCCAGCAGATGCGATGTTGACCGGACTATAGGGTTTACGAGGCAGAACGGGCCTACAATGAACTACTCAGAAAGCCCGTAACTCAAAGCAGTTATTACCGTGGGAAAATTCTCCCCCGGCTATCTGCCTCAAGGAGAGCCTTATGCCGTGGTACGCGTGGTTGATTATGGTAATTGCGATCGGGTCGATCGTCGGTGGGTTGATGATGCTGCGTGACAGCGCCAACAAAGTGGAACTCACCGACGAACAACGCAAACGCGTGGCCGAGCGCAATGCCCAGGCCGATGCCAAGGATGCACAGGATCGCTAGATGGCGGTAGCTCCCGCCGGGCTGCGAAGCAGCCCCCTACTCCCATTCCGCCTTGGCAATATGCAACCCGTGCTGCCCCTTATACGCGGCACGCTCCGGCTGACTCCAGCCACTCAGCAATTCGTCCTCCAGCCTGTAGATTTCAACCCCCAACGGACGACACACCGTCAGCGGGTCCTGCGCGTCCGGCCCCCACATCGGCAACGACAAATCCCCACCTGGGCATGTCGATAGCGCACACAGCAAATCAATCTCGGCGAAAAACTCCAGGTAATCGCCCTTCTGCGCCGGGCAGGCTTTCATGAAATACATGTCGTCGTGATTAAGGCCGGTGCACTGGAAAATATTCAGCACGTCGTGCACATCGAATTCCGTCAGACCGTGAGGCAATATCGCGCGAGTCAGGTTTGAGTGGCAGTGGTGATGAAAGTCCTCGCCAGTGAGCATACGGTTTACATAGGGATCGCAGCGTGTGCCGAGCAAGTCGTGCAGGCGCCCGCCGTGCTCATCGATGCCGTAGCTTGCGAGGCTGTCGTCTGTAATAGTGACTAACGGTCGGAGAAATGGAAGGTTCGACCACAAGCGGTCGTGAGTGCTGACGTGGGCGCCTTGAAGTTGCCGAGTGCGCGCCGCCCACAAGCGTTCGCGCGGATCATTGGCGTTCCACACATTGAAGTCGCCCACCTGGGGGCCTACAGGCGTGGTCACCCGGAACACATGCCCTGCCGGCACCTTCCACGCCCTGCCCGTGCGGATCGGCACCTCGAACTGCTCGATCAGCGTGCGCTGATCCTGGCGATCACGGATACGTTCATAGAACGCAGTATCCACCTGTAACGCCGAGCCTTTGCTGACTTGGTAAGCGGCTGGATAGTCTTTGTACATGGGGCGAACCTCCATCAAGGGTGAGCAAACAGTGCCAGGGAAAGGTGTTCGGAATCGTCCAGGTAGAGGCTCATCGCCTCGCTGGCGGCTGGTTTGTTATCGCTGGCTAACAGCGTGTAAATCTCACGATCACGTTCCAGCCAGGGCGACTGGAAACGCTGCTCATCAGGTGCGGCGCAAAATACAAGGCGCAATTGGGCGATCACCTGGGCAAAAAAAACATCGAACAGAGGGCTGCGCATCAGTCTGACAATCTGTTGGTGAAGAACCGAGCTTATGATATCGGCACGAAGCTCCAGGGGCGATCTGGTCAGCTAAGGACAAATTGAGCTCCATTCACTCCCCAGATTGTTGAACAATCTTTGCTCTTGAGATAAACACTTTTCATGCCAAGGTGCTTAAATCGCAATAACAAAACGAGAAAAGGCCGATCAATGATCGGCCTTTTGAGCTTCGCCTTTTAGTTAATAACCAACCTGTCGCGATTCTTCTCCAGCAAAGCCTTGCCGATGCCCTTTACTTCCAACAACTCATCCACCGAGGTGAAGGGCCCATTGCTTTCGCGAAAGGCGACGATCGCCTTCGCTTTGGAGGCGCCGATACCGAACAAATCACGTCGCAGGGTTTCAGCATCGGCGGCGTTGAGGTTGACCTTGGCGGATTGCTCGGTTTTGGTCATTTGTGCGGAGATTGGGGTCGGGACCTCAGGTTTAGCGGACGGGGCTGCGGTGGTGGCGACAGAGAGGCTGGTGAGGAAGGCGAAGATTAGAGAGGAGATGTAGAGGTTTTGCATTGGTGACGCTCCATGACATCGGTAAGAGAAAAGCAGCTTTTCCGAAGCTGCTTTTCTACCTTAGGCGACGGATGGAGGGTGTCAAAACGGGGATATTGCAAGATGTGAGAGAAAGTCGTTTTGTGTGTGGGCGCTGACGAACTGCCGTGTGGAAGGGCTTGGTTCTCCCACATGATCGAATCATCCAAATCGGCGTGCCCCCCAACGATGCGAAATTGAGCTACATACGAATGCTATCGAAAGCATCAGTACCCAGTTGCGTGCGAGAGCTTGAGGTAAGCATCTTCACACCACGGCATTTGTTCTGTCCAAGGTGCGGTCAACCTCGGGTACATTAATCTCTTCTACCCGTTTCTTGCGCATAAACCTTTTTTCTACATGAACGAAGGTAAAGGTCGACAAGGCGACAATAACGGGAATAGTCGCAAAGTTCACAAGCCAAAAGGTCACTTTATCAAGAACAGCTAAATCAAAGAATACAGACAACACCTTGAAGGATAGAAACAGTACAGGCAAGTGAAGCAAATAAATACTATAACTAATATCACTTAGCCTGTTAAGGAACTGATAATGCAAGAAACGAGGATTAGAAACAGTAACACATATGAAAAATATAGTCGCCAGAGCAAATCTAAAAGCTCCGTAGCCAGGAACATCAACCAGTCCGCACATCCACACAAATATGCATATTGCAACTACAGTAGAAACAAATTTGACGAACCTACTTGTAATATTTGCTTTATGAATAACTGCTGCTGCCATGCCTGACAGAAAGTAGGCCCAACAGACGACGGCGGAGGTGCCCAGGTCAATGGCAGCTATAATTATCGCCACCGTCAGTATGATAAACTTATATTGGGATCTGTAAAAAATTGCTACCATTGGCAACACTGCATAAAAACGCCACTCATGAACCAACGTCCATGTCACGGAACTCAGAGGTACAAGAGATACACCTCCAATTCTCATCGGGTTATCGATGAAATTGAACGTTATTAAACCCGCAATAGTAGTAATAGACTCTTTATCCAGAAAATCAAAGCCTGCAAAAAAAGCCGCGATAAAAAACACCAAAATCGATGTTAGATAGTAGAGAGGAGCAACCCTTCTAATTCTAGATACAAAAAAATCACCCCAGTCAATATTCTTATTCTTGATTACTTTATCAAAAAAAAGAAAGCCTGTAATACAGAAAAAAATCTGTACACCGAAAGATCCAAGGTTCGGGTAAATTTGTCCCCAGGCAGAAAAAACGGTATTTTTTACACCCAAATTTATTAGCACAAACGGCGCATGATTAACAAATACGAATATAGCAGCAAGACCACGCAGACCATTGATGAATTTATATTCATGCTGAACTTCCGCGCTTTCAATTTTCGATCTAAAAATCGACGAAAAAGCAATGAACATTAATATAATTGAGAGGGTGAGCGTGATAACTTCAAGCGAATATTCAGTTTTCATTTAAAAGGATTACTCATGCAATGCCATCCTGCTTTAGGCTATGTTGAAGACGCTCCATGGATGACGAAGCGTGAAAACTATGCCGTCCGTTTATCACGAGCAGTGCGCACGGAAAAATCATGGTGCGTTGCCGCAGGTGAATTGTATTCTGTCAGAGGTGCATAGGGAAGAAAATACGGGCATAAAAGCTGAGATAACAGCATAAACTGCTGTTATCCAAACTAAAAATCACACTACAACTCAAGTCTTTTTTGTTGATAAGACCAGTCAACAATTTCGCCATCGGGAGCATAGCCACTCACAGTTTCGCGTAACAACTTACGTACCTCAATATAATCATGACTTTCTATCGCACTCAGCAATTCCACTAATCTTGGCTTCAATATGCTCCAAGATAGATAATCTTCATTAGCACTCATAATCATTGGGTGTTGCGTGGCATCGACATTGTCACCTATGAGTAATTCTTCGTAGAGCTTCTCTCCGGGCCGAAGTCCTGTAAACTCGATAGCGATATCTCCGAGGGGCTTTTTTTCTGAGCGGACGCTTAGGCCTGACAGATGAATCATTTTTTCTGCCAATTCCGTGATTTTAACCGGTTCGCCCATATCCAATACAAATACGTCCCCCCCTGCCCCATTGAGCCTGCCTGAATAACAAGCTGAGCAGCCTCCGGGATAGTCATGAAATACCGGGTTATTTTCGGATGAGTCACCGTGATGGGCCCACCTGACTTAATCTGTTTGTGAAAAAGAGGAATTACTGAACCAGAAGAACCCAGAACATTTCCAAATCGGACCATTGTGAAGCGAGTACGATTGAGGGCTAGAGAGGTCGTGTTAAAAAGAGCCGGTTCTAATTCACGGCTGAGTGCCTGAAGCGTCATTTCAGCGAGACGTTTGGTGCTCCCCATTACATTCGTAGGACGCACCGCCTTATCAGTCGAAACAAGTACAAAATTAGCAACATTTGAAATAATAGCTGCTTGAGCAGTATTTAACGTGCCGATAACGTTATTCAGAAACCCTTCCGATATATTATGTTCTACCATCGGCACATGCTTATAAGCGGCCGCATGGTAGACCGTATTTACATGCCAGGTTTTCATAACATCAACCAACTTATCCTGGTTACGTATAGATCCCAGGATCGGAAGCAATTTTACCGCCAGCGAATCCCGAAGTATGCGCGCTTCCAGTTCCGACATAATACTGTATAAATTATATTCACTGTGTTCAAAGAGAATCAGTATTGTTGGTTGCAGCTCGAGGATTTGGCGGCAGAGTTCAGATCCAATAGAACCTCCCGCGCCGGTAACCATTACTACATGGCCCCGTATGCAATGTTCCAGCAAATTTTCTTGTGCAGGTACTGGATCTCGCCCTAACAGGTCTGCAATATCTACTTCTTGGATATCGTCGACTTTGACGCGCCCACTTGCAAGGTCCATGAAGCCGGGGACACTACGTACATGCAGAGGAAAACCCTCAAGAAACCCGAGAATCTCCCGACGCCGACCACGCGTCGATGAAGGTATCGCCAACAAGATCTCTTGGGCGCCCGTGGTGTCGATCATTCGTTGGATATGTTTAGGCTTATAAACCTGCAGCCCAGAGATTACCCTATCAGAAATAGTAGGATCATCGTCAATAAACGCTACAGGTCTCATTAAGCGGCCCATGCGTAATGCCGCAACTAGCTGATTCCCAGCAGATCCCGCGCCATAAATAGCCACACGTGGCAAGCCGTCATCACGGTTAGTGAAAGGCACATATTGAGCCGCCGTAAACCAATCCCCCAGGAAGAATTGACGCAGCGCTAACCTCAATCCTCCTATCATAATCAGGCTTAACCACCAATAGTTAAAGATGATAGAACGAGGAATTACATTTTGATGGTTACTGTACCAATAAACGACCACTCCAATAATAAGGGAGGAAAGGCTGACAGCCTTAATTATCGCGATCAGCGCATCATTTCCAAAGTAACGTAAAACCGCGCGATACATGCCAAAACGTATAAACAGCGGAATAGTCACAATAGGCGCCGTTAAAAATAGCCATGTATGCAGCACGAACGGGTTGATCATCTCATCGAGGCCTATGCGCACGACAAAAGCTAACCAAAGCGCAAACCAAACTAAAAAAACGTCTGTAACCACCTGCAGAACACGTTTATATCTACGCGGGAGACTTAATAATCCAGATCTTAGTGAGTTCATATTTTTTAAACCTCTCGCAGCTCTAACAACCTAAACCTGAATAAATGTACAACACCAAGCTCTCAGGATTTTCGCATTAATAACTTACTTCTTTAATACCGGCCTTAAATTTCAGAGCCAAAATGATGAGCGGCGTGTAAGCGATCAACAAACCGGCAGCACCGTCAAGCCTGTCAAATGCAACAATCAATGCAATTGGGAAAAGCCATATGAAATTTATTACGATTATGCACAAAGTGACAGGTATGTGTGCATTAAAAATGCGAGAGGCATACTGATAAGCATGACTCCGATGTGCCTCATATACTTTTTCGCCACGTACCAGCCTGCGAAGCAATGTCAATGTCGCGTCTACAATAAATACGCCTAATAAAATCAGCCACACCCATAAAAGTGCTGAAGAAAAAGATACAGCTTCAAGCGATATCATGGCCAATGTAATACCTAGAAAACCACTCCCCGCATCCCCCATAAAAATTCGGGCTTTGGGGAAGTTCCAGTAGAAAAAACCTGCTGTTGCCAAAGCCAAATAAATAGGCGGCCATAACAGCTCTTCATATCCTAAGAACCAATAGATAAAAGCGGCGGAAGAGCAAGCACAAATAGCTTGAGCACTCGCCAGTCCATCAATGCCGTCCATGAAGTTGTAAAGATTCAACATCCATACGGCATACAAAACAGCTAGAATTCCGCCAATCCAACCTAGATGGATTGGTAATCCAAAAATCGTAATCGACGGTACCCCACCGATCCAATATAACGCCCATATTGCTGAAAAAAAATGTCCTAATAATCGCCAGCGCGCAGGAATGTGGCCATGGTCATCCAGAAATCCCAAAGCGGCTACGATTATGCCAGCCACGAACGATGCAAGGAAAAAAGCGTGATCAATCAGCCCAAAGCAACGCATTAAACCCAATGATATTAAAAACCCTAGCACAATTGCCACACCGCCGCCGCGAGGAGTCGGTACCGAATGTGAACTTCTGCTATTAGGGATATCCAACACATTTCGCTGGAGCGCATACCGACGCAACAATCCGGTTAAAAACATGGAGCTCGCTATTGAAGTAATCGCTATCCAGAAAGCCATCTGCCTGTCCCTACCTGCAATAATTTCGAAATTAATCGCTATAATAAACGGAATCTTTCGCCTGATTCGACCAAAGCATCATGAGCTTTTCTCGCAGGGGCCCAGTTCAATAGTGCTCTGGATTTTTTATTATCGACAACTAATGATCTACACAACTGCGTATATAACGATCGCTTCCCAACAGCACTGGCGACTGAACGGATTAAGGCGTCAGGAACGCGGAACAGTCTTTCTTTTCGGCCCATACCCAACGCCAACAAATTGATAATTTCACTAATGGAAAAATCAGTTCCATCAGAAACTAAAAACAATTCATTTGCAGCTGACGGGTGCCCAATACATAGTTCAATAAAATCTACCAAGTTCTCCAGTGCTATCATGCTACGCTTATTTTCTACGGCGGCGAACGGCAGTGGCACTCCCGTAGCGATCAATTTTAACAGACGATTAAAATTACCAGGCGCCTCAGCGGCATAAACTAACGGAGGACGAATAACTATCAGCTCCATGGTCTCGCCAGCGAGCAATTCCGAGAGCTCGCGCTCTGCTTTCAACTTGGAGCGAGCATATTCTGCATGAGGCTTGGGTTCATCACTCTCAGTGAAAGCACCATCATGGGTCTCCGAACCGTTGACACCAATTGAGCTGATGAATATAAAACGACGGACACCTGCTTTTACCGCTTGCTGCGCTAAATTGACAGCACCTTGAACATTAATCCGTTCAAATTCCAATACTGGATCTTCGCTCCCGGCGTCTAATACATGCGCGCGTGCTGCGAGATGGATAACGGTGTCAACTCCTTGTAGAGCCTGATCCCAGCCCGTATTACCATCTACTTCCCCCGTCGAGACCATTTGGATATCTGAAGCAACATCAGAAGGTTTGCGACAAGTACCGACAACTGAATATTTAGCTAGGCTAACAAGATGCTGAGACAACGCCCGCCCAATAAAGCCATTAGCACCGGTAATAAGGATTTTCATTTAGCCCTGTCTAACACTTTCTGGTAAATTTTCAGGATTTTATCCAACATGATATCGAAAGTAAAATTTGTGCGATATATGTGCTGCCCTAAAAGACCTTGTTTTTTTCGAAGCTCGGGGGAATTAATCAACTGTGTCAGTGCATCCATCAATCCCTTCTGGTCCCCGCGCTCCACCACGAAACCGTTCTCACCGTTTGCCACCAGCTCAGATACGCCTCCCACGTTAGATGCTATTACCGGAAGCCCAGTTCGCATAGCTTCCAATATGGTCAGCGGCAACCCTTCCCAGTCAGAGATCAAGACGAAAACATCCGACCGCGAAAGCCTGATCGGGACGTCATCACAAGCCCCGGAAAAAACCACCTTCTCGCCTATTCCCAGATGCGCTGCCAACGTCTGAACGCTAGAAAATGAAGGGCCATCGCCTACCAGTTCAAGCTCCCAGTTCTTTGGTGCCACTTTTGCAAGCGCTTCCAAAAGAAACTTTTGGTTTTTTGGAACTTCGAACCTTGCGACCATGATTAAGCGTACTTTATCAGACTCGGTAAGGCTAACTATATTAGAACTGACCTCGGGCATACCGTTATGAATCGTTAGAACGCTGGCTTCATCGCCTACCTTAGCCTTCAAGGCGAGTTGCCTGTCAAATTCAGAAACCGTAAGGATCTGTTCTGAAAAACGGGCCATGATCCTTTCAATATTACGGTATAAGAAACGACGCTTGGCAGACACTCCCTCTGTAAAAGCCCAACCATGTGCCGTAAAAATTGCTGGCAAGCCAAGACTTTTAGCAGCGAGTCTTCCAAGAATACCAGCCTTGGAGGAATGCAAGTGGACGAGGTCAGGTTTTAGCTTGGAAAGCATTTTCCTTAACTCAAAAAAGGCGCGAATATCTTTTCTAGGATTAATTTCGCGAACAAGATACTTCAATGGGAAGCACGATAAACCTAAATCCCGCGCTCGCGAATTAAAGACGCCCTCGCCACCAACGAGAATATCGACACTATGTCCCGCTTGAAAAGAACCCAGTGCCAAATCAAGGAGGTGTACACTAGCACCGCCTATAACGTCTGAACGGGTTATGACATAAACAATTTTCACACTGCGTCCCTTTTTTAAATCCTAGCCCAAGCCAAACTTACCAGGTTCAGAGATTGGCCGTATCGCGTCGCCATACTCTCACTAAAAACCGTTCGGAAATTGCTGAAAACCGAAATTATGAGCTTTCTGGTTAGGTATATAACCGCTCCCATGTACTAATCACAGAGTTTATGGAAAAGTTATCAACCACTCTCGACCTGGCAGAGGTGACTAGCGAGTTCTTTTCCTCTGGAGGTAGGCTCAGTGCTAGTGTGATACTCTGACGTAATGCTTCAGGATTAAACGGTTCAACAAGATAGCCGCTGCCACCTAGCACCTCTTTCACCCCTCCGCAGTCTGTCGCAACCACTAAGGTTTTGCATGACATCGCCTCGGCCACTACGAGCCCGAAACCCTCCCATGCGGAAGACAATACATACACATCTGCAGCACAATAAAATGACGGTACGTCATTGCGTCGTCCAAAAAATTTTATCTTCTCGTCAAGGTGGGCTTCGTTGACGCGGAGCGCCAGATCAGTAGCCAAAGGACCGTCGCCCACTATCCACAGACGCACGTTTTCATCATCCTGCGAGATCAGCTTAAATGCATCTAATAAACAGGGATAGTTTTTTGCCTCGACGAGCCGCCCTACAGCCAATATAACTTTGATAGAAGAGTCTATTGACTCTCTGGCACGAACCTGATCACGCACTTGCTCATCAAAAACATAGCGCTCCGTATCTATCCCATTAGGTACAAAGATCATACGCCCGGCAGATGAGGCACCCTTTGCAATAAGTACATCAACGGCTTCCTGGCTCACATTTGTCGTAAGATCAGCTAGAAAATCAGTCAGACGGTAAGCCAGCATTTTCAGCTTACCACCTTCATTTGAACTGTGTGCCGTACAAATAAGCTTAGGTATTTTGATAACGAAACGAATCACCCTAGCTATCAAGTTCGCGTGCACCATATGACTATGTAGCACGTCGGGTTTAAATCGTCTAATTAGTTTAATCAGATTATTTATCGCGCGCACCATCCCACGTAACGTCTTATCACCATTCAACGCTACAACAGATACCCTGGGCTCCCCAGGAAGCACTTCCTGCTTGCCTGTCAAATAAGCAATAACGACGTTATGTCCCCGTGCACTCATGCGATCAGCAAGATCCACGACTTGTCTCTCGGCGCCACCCATGCCCAACCCTGTGATAAAAAACATTATGTTCATCAAGGCCTCCCTAGAACCATATACAAAAGGCATTGGGCAGACCTAATTAGGTTCTTAAACTTGTAAAACAAGGTTTTTTCGCGCAAGAACTGCGACCAATAATAAATAAAAAATCCTTTTGGATTAGCTCTTAAATGGCGTGAAAAGTTTCGGCTGTATCCGTCTTCCAGATAGTCGCAGAGATAAATTACTTTTCTCGTGAAAAATATTACATCTCCCACATCACCTATTTTATTCCAAATGTATAATTCTGGAACAAACTTCTCAGCTTCAAAAATTGGAAACGGAAACTTAGACATAACTTCAGTTCTAAATATATAAGCTAAATCGCCCTTGAACAATTTACCGGCTTCCGTCGGTGTGGAGATAAGGCTCGGTTCCGCAGTCTTTATCTCATTGCCGAGCAGCTCCCCACTAAAATAAGCTTTCCGATAGCACAAGCCAACTGTGCTACTAGTCGCGGCCGCGACTGACGCTAAAACAGTTTCGACAGCATCAGGCAGTAGTGCGTCATCGCTGTCGACAATGAAGATCCAATTTCCTTTTGCTGCCACCACTCCGCTATTAATAGCCGCGTGCTTCCCAGCATTATTCTGCCTGACCGCCGTTAGCCCGAAACCTAAATTGGTTTCTTTTAGCTCATTGACAAAGTTTTGTGTCTCATCAGAACTACCATCGTCTATCAGCACCCACTCAAACTCTTTTGAGCTTTGCTCACGCAGGCTCTTTAGCAACCGAGGAAGCGTTGTAAAGCGATTATATGTTGCCGTTAAAATTGTGATCACTCAGTACGCTCCTCAATATAAGTGACTGGCTTATACCGGCAAGACAATATAAGTAACGTAACGCATAACATAATTTCCGCCAAGACAAACCCGAGAACAATGCCGTTAACGTAGTACTTAATTGATAATAGACTCGCAACGAGTATAGACATCACCGAAAACAATAGCATCGCAGAACTAGCGACTTTATCCATGCCCCGAGGTATCAGCATGCATAGGCCCAATGCTTGATTAGCCATTCTGAAAGGGATTATCCATACAAAAACCTGCAACGTCGTCGTTGCCTGCTCAAAATCAGCGCCCAATAGTTTGTTTATTAGAAATCCACCAGCTACGGAAATGGCCAATGCGCTTACGCAACCCAGCAAGAACATCAGCCCCACGATGATCCAAGATAGCTTAGATGCAGCTTTTGCTGAGGAAAGATACTGTCTATTTAAATATGGAAAAAAACCAATGAGTACAGGATTTATAAAACCTACAAATCCTCTTATGATTTTTTCGGCAGGAACATATCCTGAAACAGCTACTTTCCCACAAAGTAATCCTACAAGAGCAGGGCCGGCGCTAAGCAAAATGTTGTTTGAGCTCTTATATATAAAAACGTGAAAGCCCTTGCGGATCTGAAGCCACCCGCCTAACAAGCTAAACCGAATCCTGCATCCGCCTCGGTAACATATATAATTCCCAATCAGCGTGTTTGCCAATGCAAATGTCGCTAAAATAGCTAATGCGAATAAAGCGTCACTTGGATGTCGAATAAAAATAAACAAGCATAAAAGGCTAGAGATACGTAGCGCCACTTCCAAAAACACAACAAGTGCAATTTTTTCAAGCCCTTGAAAAAACCAAAACGGGCTAAATCCGAAAGCTAAAAAGTACAAAAACCCCAGGCCTACAACCTCAATCTCGAAAGTATTCGAATAAAAAAACATATACAAAGTAAACGCTGTGAAACTTATGATAGAAGAGATTATAACTTTTGCAGAAAGCACTTCGCCGAAGACTTTCGACAGAGTCGACACATCAGTCTTGACTAACGAAACTTGCCGAGCAGCACTTAACGAAAACCCATACTCCACAACAAGTGAGGACAAAAGAGCAATCGATTGGACAAGTACTACCTTGCCGTATTCCTGAACGCCCAACGAACGTGCTAATACAGGTATTTCCAAGATAGGCACCAAATACCCAAAAAGCTGTACGACGAAAAGCAGGCTCATATTTTTAAATACGGTAAACACGTTATGATCCTATGTGCTTGTCATGTTTTATTTTATTCAAACTTAAATCTTCATACTTATAAGTACGAGAAAGCCAAGACACCATCACAATCCAATAACCCCATTCTGACATCTCGGTACTCAGCGGATGAAAGAGCATGATAAAAATATAACAAAGCCCCCCCAGCGCAGCGGCAAACTTAAAGAAAATATTTTTATTTAAACTGGCACTCTCCACGAGCGACAAAAAGAGAAAAATAAATGGCGTTAATATCAAAAACAAAAGTGCTAACTCACCGAGTACACCTACGTCGCCCAGCATACCTAAGTATACATTATGGATAACAATATTTTCGCCATCCACTACACTAAATGAACTGCCAAATCCGCAACCGAATGGAAAACACTTTTGAACGTTACTTATTCCATCCTGTATCATGGCAGATCTAACTGGATCCCCCTCAAGCAAACGATTTAAAACAAGCAATGAATCATGATTTGCAAAATCAAAGTTTGAAGATAGAAGCACACAAATTCCTGCAATCAAGCAAACAATTGCAATCATCAACGTCCTGATAGGAAAAATCAAAAACCGCAAGAGAAAGAAAGATAATATTACAATCGCAAACCAGAGAAATCCTGTTCTACTGGAATCGGCCAGCAATATATACACCGCTGCAATTAAAATTACGCCAGCAAAAAATGCTTTTTTCATGCCCGCCGAAAGCAGTGTTGCAATTATATAAGGCGCAAAAAAAGCACATACTTTCCACATTACTCCGGGATAGGCGAACTCGCTCCCTTGGCGGCCATCGCCTAATTGAACATAGAGCTCAACAAACACAAATTTTGACAAGACAAATACTATAAGTCCTACAATAATCGAAATTGAAGCAATCCTGTAAAAATCGTTCAATTCCAGCAAACTGGAACAGTTGTATATCACCAAAAACAGTATAAAAATCGCTATAAACTTCACACCTTGGTAAGCTGTATATATATCAGAATTAGCTACTCCTGAAATCATAAAAGCAAGTGCCATCAATGTGAAACCCAGCATGATAGCACTTCCCTCCGGCGTCAGCTTCAACCGTCCGCCGCAACCGTAAATCCCAAGTGCAAATACGCCCCCCCATAATAACCAGTAGTTAAGTGAGCCGATAATATTCCTGGTATCGCCCAAGGTCACGAGTACGCTGGCCGCAAGCACTGCCAAGAACGCGTAGCGTTTATTAATTTTCATATCGACCTCAGAATAAGCTCAACTAAAGCGTGTGCCGGTTACCAATCGAGCCATTCTCAGGTACCGATTAGAGGAAGGGACTACCAAAACGAGCCATAAGCCCGCAGCGACTAAAAGCACAATTTTACACTGCAACGGAGGCTTTCATCTAGGATCATCTGCTGGGCTTACAGTCAAAATACGACATTATAACAGATGGCAAATTGCCTTCAGGTTAATCGACTTCGGATCACTCACTCGCTTCCGAACGAGCATAGGCTCAGCTAACAATCGCCTACATCATGAGTGAAGAGTTCACAGAACTTTCGGATCGCGCAGCCTATGAATGACCGTACGAAAAAAAGCGAGAGCACATCCGATAATAAGGCCTAGCAACCCTCCGCCTGTAATGAGCAAAAGGCGATTTGGACTAATTGGGGTGGTGGGCTCTAATGCTTGTTTGTCAATGACTACGAGCTTAAGATGACTCATATCTTTATTTACCGTCAGCAGGCGTGCTTTCTCTGCACGCAATGGCTGTACATCATTCAAAAATAATTCGTCGTTCACTCGACTTTTCAAGACCTCTATTTCTCGATTAAACTCCAACAGCTTTAATTCTTTCGCAATTTGGGCGATACGTCTTTCAGTAAAGTCATTCGATTTTCGCTGTAGCAAGGCCGTACGCTCAGCCTCAAGCGCACTGACCCCCATAAAATATAAGGGAATCTGCTGATTGTTAATTTCTGTTCGCATAGTGATAGAACCAGAGTGTGCATCATCACCGACAGACGTAGGCGAAGCCGGCATTCTGATATTCAGTTTTTTGGCAATTGCTATCGCTTCATCCAGCTCAGCAATTCGATTTGAACTTAAGCTATGAAGTTGTATACGCAGCCCCTGAAGTTCATCTTTTAACTGAGCTCGGCGAATATTGTCTGATTCAGTCAGAGACGCTATCTTTGCTTCTTTCCATGTATCATAAGCTGAGCGGGCTGTGGCGAGTCTACCGTCAATTTCTTTTAATCGATTATTTACAATAACCGTCAAGTCTGCAGATATCTGATCACGCTCATTTGCTATTGCATACTTGATAAATCCATTGAGTATTGAAACTCCATCTATTCCTTTTGGATAATTTAGCTCAAGCTCCAGATAAGAACCAAGCGCGTCAACCTTATCCTTATTAGCCAATATTAAGTTAATTGATTTTTTATTAAACTCCTCAAATGCTTGCTGCAGAGTTTGTCCAGGACGCACAAACCCCTCAAATAATTTCTGATTGGACCTAAAAAACCCCATGCGAATCTCATAAGACTCTAAGGCCATACCGACTCTTACCAGTGCCTCGCTAGGAGGTAAAACATAAACTTCCGAGCGATTGAGCGCATCCAGTTCATTAATCGCAGCAGGCCGAAGTATACTGCTCACCTTGTATACTGGCGTGACCGAAAATGCATAGGCTGCAAAAGCTGATGCAATCACCGCGGCAGTTAAAAAAATAATGACTTTCTGATCCCAGAGATTTTTTATAATTCCGAACGAATTAAATTCTTTATGCTGGGGAACGAGGGCGGAGCGTAGGCTACTACTCACAACAAAAACCTGCCTTCAAAGAGAAACTGCGGGCTCGTTATGCAGACAATTTGCGTGTTTTTATTCTAATTGGATGACCGCCAAAACCCAGCGTCTCTGCCAGATTTGAGCGCACAAAATGACCGTTATCGAGAACAGATTCCATTTTGCCATCTCTTTGGCATATTACAAGACTTGACACATCTGTAAGAAAAGTCCTAATAAGCCAAGGAAATGGCTCATTCTGCGACGTCTGAGGAGTCAGATCGCAGAATATTGGAATAGATAAGACAGCACTCAGTCGTAAATGCTTGGGCCTGGCCTTAAAAGGGTGGTTAATCGATGTGATCTCGCAATGTAAAAAAGGCGCTACTAAGGGAATTTTATCTGATAGACGGTCATAAAATACTCGTTGAGGCTGTAGAGGCACACCCTATCTCCTACCCCTTCGTCGTAGCCCTAACACGCCGGCCGCGCACAAAAACCCCCAACAGCGGCCCAATCAACATCCCCACAATCAACCCCACCACTACAAACACCGCCACCGGCATCTGCGCAGTACTCCACCCCAGGAACGACAGCGCAACACCCTGCTGATTCTCGAGCACAAACGCCAATACCACCAGCGCAGCAACCAGCACCGCGAATACCGCGACAACGCGCTTAACCCCATGCATAACCATCTCCTACTCCAAAAACACTCAGACGCCCTCTTCCTCTTCTTCGTTCACCCGATCGCGCAATTCCTTGCCCGGCTTGAAGTGGGGAACGAACTTTCCGTCGAGGCTGACGGATTGGCCGGTCTTTGGGTTGCGGCCTACGCGCGGGGCGCGGTAGTGGAGGGAGAAGCTGCCGAAGCCGCGGATTTCGATGCGATCTCCGGTGGCCAGGCATTGGGACATTTGTTCAAGCATGGTCTTGATAGCCAGCTCCACATCCTTGGATGAGAGCAGCCCTTGATGGGTGACAATTCGTTCGATCAACTCCGACTTCGTCATATTTTTCCCTTCTTTTTCAAGCAGCTAGGAAAAGCGCTTCGAAGGTTTTAGCATGACTTGATGAATTTGAACAGCCCGTATATCAACTTATCTGCCGCTTAAATAAACGCCCGCAATGAGCGCATCGAAACCTCAGTTGCAGATTACCAACATCGTGCGCGTTACTGCGCCGGCGGGATTCCAGCCAAACGGATAGTCGCCCTCCTCATCCGCCGCATCACTGGAACGGGTGAGTACTTTGTAGCCCTGCATTTTGCATTCACGAGCAGCGCGTTTTTCGCACTTCTCCCATTTGTTGCCCAGGCCAGAGCAGTCGATCTCGATGCCGCTTATGCCGCTCTTGGCATGGGTCCTGGCGCTGGTGCTGGAGCAGCCCGCCAGAATGACTAACGCGAGCACTACGAGAATCCTGTTCATTCAAACCCTTATCGAATCAGTAACACGGAATATCTTTAAAAGACTATAGCCAGTTCTGACCGCAGGCTGAATGCCTTGGTTCGGCGGTGTTGATTCATCAAATTTCAGGCACAAAAAAGGGCGACCGAAGTCGCCCTTTTCCTACAGCTTTACAGAACTTAGTTCTGCTTAGCCATTGCTTCGCGCAGCAGGGAGGCCATGGTGGTCTCGCCAGTTGCAGCTGCCGGAGCTTCTTTCAGGCTCTGGATAGCTTCTTTCTCTTCCACTTCGTCTTTGGACTTGATGGAGAGTTGGATTACGCGGCTCTTGCGGTCAACGCTGATGATCTTGGCTTCTACTTCCTGGCCTTCTTTCAGAACGTTGCGCGCGTCTTCAACGCGGTCACGGCTGATTTCGGAGGCTTTCAGAGTCGCTTCGATATCGTCGGCCAGAGTGATGATGGCGCCTTTGGCGTCAACTTCTTTCACTGTACCTTTAACGATGGCGCCTTTGTCGTTCTCTTGAACGTACTCGGAGAACGGATCGCTTTCCAGTTGCTTGATACCCAGGGAGATGCGCTCGCGCTCTGGGTCAACCGACAGGATAACGGTGTCCAGCTCGTCGCCCTTCTTGAAACGACGAACAGCTTCTTCGCCAACTTCGTTCCAGGAGATGTCGGACAGGTGAACCAGGCCGTCGATGCCGCCGTCCAGACCAATGAAGATACCGAAATCGGTGATCGACTTGATGGTGCCGGAGATTTTATCGCCCTTGTTGAACTGGCCAGAGAAATCTTCCCATGGGTTAGATTTGCACTGCTTGATGCCCAGGGAGATACGACGACGCTCTTCGTCGATGTCCAGAACCATAACTTCCACTTCGTCGCCGACTTGTACGACTTTCGAAGGGTGGATGTTCTTGTTGGTCCAGTCCATTTCGGAAACGTGTACCAGGCCTTCAACGCCTTCTTCCAGCTCAGCGAAGCAGCCGTAGTCAGTCAGGTTGGTAACACGCGCGGTCACGCGGGTGCCTTCTGGGTAACGGGCTTTGATAGCGACCCATGGATCTTCACCCAGTTGCTTCAGGCCCAGGGAAACACGGTTGCGTTCGCGATCGTATTTCAGAACCTTGACATCGATCTCATCGCCAACGTTGACGATTTCCGATGGATGCTTGATACGCTTCCAAGCCATGTCGGTAATGTGCAGCAGGCCATCGACGCCACCCAGATCGACGAATGCGCCGTAATCGGTGAGGTTCTTGACGATACCTTTGACTTGTTGGCCTTCCTGCAGGGATTCCAGCAGAGCTTCACGCTCGGCGGAGTTCTCTGCTTCCAGCACGCTGCGACGGGAAACGACAACGTTGTTGCGCTTCTGGTCGAGTTTGATGACCTTGAATTCGAGTTCTTTGCCTTCCAGGTGCGTGGTGTCGCGCACTGGACGAACGTCGACCAAAGAACCTGGCAGGAACGCACGGATGCCGTTAACGTCGACAGTGAAGCCGCCTTTAACCTTACCGTTGATAACGCCCTTGACCACTTCTTCAGCTGCGAAGGCTGCTTCGAGAACAATCCAGCATTCAGCGCGCTTGGCTTTTTCACGGGACAGCTTGGTTTCACCGAAACCGTCTTCAACCGAGTCCAGAGCAACGTGAACTTCGTCACCGACATTGATTGTCAGATCACCAGCATCGTTGTAGAACTGTTCCAGCGGGATCAGAGCTTCAGACTTCAGACCAGCGTGAACGGTTACCCAGCGAGCTTGGTAATCGATATCAACGATAACACCGGTGATGATGGAGCCTGCCTGAAGGTTCAGGGTTTTTAGGCTTTCTTCAAAGAGTTCCGCAAAGCTTTCGCTCATTTTAATTCCTGTTGATAAGGGCGAAGAATACGCCCATCTCCACACCCCAGACGGTGTGGGTCAGTTTCAATTAAAAGAAGCGCTGCAGGACTATGACTGGTCCCCTGCAACCTTCTTGGTCACCCGGCGATATCGCGAATGGCGATCTCGCTCATGATGCGTTCCAGCACCTGCTCGATGGACAACTCCGTGGAATCCAGCTGTATGGCGTCAGCCGCCGGCTTGAGCGGGGCTACCGCACGCTGGGTATCACGCTCATCGCGTGCACGGATCTCATCTAGCAGACTCGACAGACTAACACCATCGACTTTGCCCTTCAACTGCAAGTAGCGGCGGCGGGCACGCTCCTCGGCGCTGGCGGTCAGGAAAATCTTCAGCGGCGCCTCGGGAAACACCACCGTGCCCATGTCGCGGCCGTCGGCCACCAGGCCCGGCGGCTCCTGAAACGCGCGCTGGCGCTGCAGCAAAGCCTCGCGAACCGCTGGCAGAGCCGCCACCTGGGACGCGCCGGCGCCGATACTCTCGGTGCGAATCACGTCACTGACTTCATCACCTTCGAGGATGATGCGCTGCAATTGACCGTCGGTCGCCGCGATGAACTGCACGTCCAGATGGGCGGCGATTTTCGTCAGCAACTCTTCGTTGGTCAGGTCGACACCATGGTTACGCGCAGCGAACGCCAGCAGGCGATACAGCGCGCCGGAATCCAGCAGGCACCAGCCCAGGCGCTTGGCCAGGATGCCGGCGATCGTGCCTTTGCCCGAGCCGCTTGGCCCGTCGATGGTAATCACCGGTGCTTTGATATTCACAATTGAGCCTCTTGGGCAACACGCATGCCGACGTGGGCACACAGTGTAAGAAAATTCGGAAAAGACGTAGCAACGTTGGCGCAATCACGGATACGAATCGGCGCCGCCGCTCGTAAGGACGCCACGCTGAATGCCATGGCAATCCGATGATCGCCATGGGCATGCACGTCGCCACCGTCTATCGGGCCGCCGTCGATGATAATCCCATCAGGCGTCGGTTCACACTTCACACCCAGCGCCAACAGACCGTCGGCCATGACCTGGATACGGTCGGACTCCTTCACCCGCAACTCCTCGGCGCCGCGCAGTACGGTTCGCCCCTGCGCGCAGGCGGCGGCGACGAACAGCACGGGGAACTCATCGATCGCCAGCGGCACCAGCGCTTCGGGAATCTCGATACCCTTGAGTACAGCCGCGCGTACACGCAGGTCGGCGACCGGTTCACCACCCACTTCACGCGGGTTTTCCAAGGTGATGTCTGCACCCATCAGGCGCAGGATATCGATCACCCCGGTGCGGGTCGGGTTGATACCGACATGTTCCAGCAACAGCTCGGAACCCTCGGCAATCGTGGCTGCGACCAGGAAAAAAGCCGACGAGGAAATGTCTCCCGGTACCTCTATATGGGTAGCGGTCAACGCATGCCCGGATTCAATCGACGCCGTCGCGCCCTCCACACCCACCGGATAGCCAAAACCGCGCAACATGCGTTCGGTATGGTCGCGGGTCGGTGCAGGCTCGGTCACGCAGGTTTTACCTTCGGCATACAGCCCGGCCAACAACAGGCAGGATTTCACCTGGGCGCTGGCCATTGGTAGTACATAATTCAAGCCTTTCAGCGCCTGGCCGCCGCGAATGGTCAGCGGCGGACGCCCTTGCGGCCCGGTCTCGATCACTGCGCCCATTTCCCGCAACGGCTCAGCCACGCGATTCATTGGGCGCTTGGACAGCGACGCATCGCCCGTCAGCACGCTGTCGAAGCGCTGCGCCGCCAGCAACCCGGACAACAGGCGCATGGACGTTCCGGAGTTACCCAGGTAAATCGGCCCTGGCGCCGGCTTCAAGCCATGCAAACCCACGCCATGAATCGTCACCCGCCCATGGTGCGGCCCTTCAATCACCACGCCCATGTCGCGGAACGCCTGCAACGTCGCCAGGGCATCTTCGCCCTCCAGGAAGCCTTCAACTTCGGTCACGCCGTCGGCCAGTGAGCCCAGCATGATCGACCGATGGGAGATCGACTTGTCACCCGGCACCCGGATGCGCCCGCTCAAGCGGCCACCCGGGCTGGCGATGAACGTCTGCTCGTCGGCGCTCACTGCGGTTTCCATATAGGCCCGGCGCGCCAGGATCTTGCTGAAGTGCTCACGCGCCACCCGCGCACGGGTGAACACGCCCAGTAATTGGTGACCATCACCTGCATCCACCGCATCACGCAGGGCATCGAGGTCGCTGCGGAAGGTATCCAGAGTGCGCAACACCGCTTCGCGATTGGCGAGGAAGATGTCGTGCCACATCACCGGATCGCTGCCGGCAATCCGCGTGAAGTCGCGAAAACCTCCGGCGGCATAGCGGAAAATCTCCAGATTTTCGTTACGCTTGGCCAACGAATCCACTAGGCCAAACGCCAGCAGATGGGGCAGATGACTGGTAGCAGCGAGCACTTCGTCGTGGCGTTCGACCTGCATATGCTCCACGTCCGCCCCCAGCTCCCGCCACAGCCGATCCACCACGGCCAACGCCGCTGGGTCAGTCTGCGCATGCGGGGTCAGGATCACTTTGTGCCGACGAAACAGCTGTGCATTGGACGCCTCCACCCCGCTCTGCTCGGAACCGGCAATCGGATGGCCCGGCACGAAGCGCGGCGGCATTTCACCAAACGCCAGTTGCGCCGCGCGCACCACATTGCCCTTGGCACTGCCGACATCCGTGAGAATCGCGCTGCCCAGGTCCAGGCCGGCCAAAATCGCCAGGAGCTTTTCCATGGCCAGGATCGGTACCGCCAGCTGGATTACGTCGGCGCCCTGGCACGCGATGGCCAGGTCCGCCTCACAACGGTCTACCACCCCCAGTTCTACCGCCAACTGGCGCGAATGCGGGTCCAGGTCCACGCCCACCACTTCGCCGCACAAACCACTCTCACGCAGGCCTTTGGCGAAGGAACCCCCGATCAACCCAAGACCGACCACCACCAGGCGACCGATCATAGGCACAGCAGGTTGCAATGCAGTGACATCAACCACGGGCCAGAACCTTGGCCAACGCCTCCAGGAAGCGGCTGTTCTCAGCCGGCAAACCGATGGTGACACGCAGGTGATTCGGCATGCCGTAATTGGCCACCGGACGCACGATCACGCCTTCGCGCAGCAACCCCTGGAAGACCGGGGCGGCTACCTGGCCGAGGTCGACACAGATGAAGTTGCCCTTGGACGCAATCCAGCCCAGGCCCAGCTCGCGGAAACCTGCCTGCAATTGCTGCATGCCGCTTTCGTTGAGGCGACGGCTTTCTGCCAGATAGTCGGCACCCTTGATCGCCGCACAGGCCGCCGCCAGGGCGAGACTGTTGACGTTGAACGGCTGGCGCACGCGGTTCAGCACATCGGCAACCACCGCCGTGGACAAGCCGTAACCGACCCGCAGCGAGGCCAGGCCATAGGCCTTGGAGAACGTGCGCGACACCAGCAGGTTCGGGTAGGCCGCCAGGAAGTCCAGGCCATCCGGCAGGTCGCTGCCTTCGGCGTACTCGATGTAAGCCTCGTCCAGCACCACCAGCACATGCTCGGGCACGCCTTGCAGGAAGTCGTCCAGCGCCTGTGCGTCGAACCAGGTACCGGTGGGGTTATTCGGGTTGGCAATGAACACCACGCGGGTCTGGGCGTCGATGGCCGCCAGCATCGCCGGCAGGTCATGGCCCCACTCTTTTGCCGGTATAACGCGGGCATCCGCGCCTACGGCCTGGGTCACGATCGGGTAGACCGCAAAGGCATGCTCACTGAACACCGCATTCAGGCCGGGCGCCAGATAAGCGCGACCGACCAGCTCAAGGATGTCGTTGGAACCGTTGCCCAGGGTCACCTGATTCAGCTCGACCCGGCATTTTTGCGCCAGCAGCGACTTGAGGGCAAAGCCGTTGCCGTCGGGGTAACGGGTCAGCTCAGCCAGCTCTTCACGAATCGCCGCCAGCACCTTGGGGCTCGGGCCCAGCGGGTTTTCGTTACTCGCCAGCTTGACGATCTTGGACGGGTCCAGATTCAACTCACGCGCCAGCTCGTCCACAGGCTTGCCCGGAACGTAAGGCGACAGTTGTTGCACGCCCGGCTGCGCCAGGGCGAGGAAGTTGCCACTCATGTTAAAGCCTCACAAAACCGCTTTCGGGTAAGAGCCCAGCACCTTGAGTGCCACGGCCTCCTGGCTGATTTTCTCCAGCACGCCTTTGACCAGTGGGTCGCGGTGATGCCCGATGAAGTCGATGAAGAACACGTAGGTCCATTTACCGCTGCGCGAAGGACGCGTCTCGATGCGCGTCAGGTCGATGCCGTTGTCGTGGAACGGCACCAGCAGCTCATGCAGCGCGCCCGGCTTGTTGCTCATGGAGACGATGATCGACGTCTTGTCGTCGCCGGTAGGCGGCACTTCCTGGCTACCGATCATCAGGAAACGCGTGGAGTTGTCCGGGCGGTCCTCGATTTTCTCGGCCAGGCGCGTCAAGCCATACAGGCCCGCCGCCATATCGCCGGCAATCGCCGCCGAGTTCCACTCGCCCTTGACCCGCTTGGCCGCCTCGGCATTGCTGGAGACCGCCACGCGCTCGACATTCGGGTAATGCGCATCCAGCCACTTGCGGCACTGGGCCAGGGACTGGGCGTGGGAATAGATCCGGCTGATGCTGTCGGTCTTGGTGTTCTCGCCCACCAACAGGTGATGGTGGATGCGCAGCTCGACCTCACCGCAGATCACCATGTCGTGTTCCAGGAAGCTGTCCAGCGTGTGGTTGACCGCGCCTTCGGTGGAGTTTTCCACCGGCACCACGCCAAAATTCACCGCACCGGCCGCCACTTCGCGGAACACTTCGTCGATCGCCGCCATCGGCTTGCTGATCACGGCGTGGCCGAAATGTTTCATGGCCGCCGCCTGGGTGAAGGTGCCTTCCGGGCCGAGGTACGCCACTTTCAGCGGCTGCTCCAGGGCCAGGCACGAGGACATGATTTCACGGAACAACCGCGCCATTTCTTCGTTGCCCAGCGGGCCTTGGTTGCGTTCCATCACGCGCTTGAGCACCTGGGCTTCTCGCTCGGGCCGGTAGAACACCGGCACTTCGCCTTCGGCCAGGGACGCCATTTTCACCCGCGCCACTTCCTGGGCGCAGCGTGCGCGCTCACTGATCAGCTCGAGGACTTTCTCGTCCAGGCTGTCGATGCGTACACGCAGGGCCTTGAGTTCTTGCTCAGACATTAGCCGTGTTCCTTTTCAAACTCTGCCATGTAGGCAACCAGCGCGTTGATCGCGTGGATGTCGACAGCGTTATAGATGGAGGCGCGCATGCCGCCGACCGAACGGTGGCCCTTGAGGTTCAACAGGCCACGCGCTTCGGCGCCGGCCAGGAATGGCTTGTCCAGGCGGTCATCGGCCAGGCGGAACGGCACGTTCATCCACGAGCGGTCGCTGAGGTTGATCGGGTTGCTGTACAGGCCGCTGGCGTCGATAAAGTCGTACAGGGTGCGCTTCTTCACTTCGTTGAGCTTACCCATGGCCGCCACGCCGCCCTGCTCCTTGAGCCATTCGAACACTAGGCCGGACAAGTACCAGGCGAACGCCGGCGGAGTGTTGTACATCGAGCCGTTATCGGCCGCGACCTTGTAGTTGAGCATGGTCGGGCACAGCGAGCGGGCGCGACCCAGCAGGTCTTCACGGATGATGTTGACCAGGATGCCGCTCGGGCCGATGTTTTTCTGTGCGCCGGCGTAGATCATGCCGTACTTGGACACATCGATCGGGCGCGAGAGGATGTCCGAAGACATGTCGCACACCAGTGGAACGTCGCCCACCTGCGGCACCCAGTCGAATTCCAGGCCACCGATGGTTTCGTTGGCGACGTAGTGCACGTAGGCCGCGTCCTTCGACAGTTTCCATTCGTTCTGACCCGGAATGGCGAAGTAGTCATAAGGCTTGGCGGTGCCTGCCACGTTGACGTGACCATAGCGGGAGGCCTCTTCAATGGCCTTCTGCCCCCAGATACCGGTGTCGATATAGTCCGCCGTGCCGTCTTCCGGCAGCAGGTTCAGCGGGATCTGGGCGAACTGCTGGCTCGCGCCGCCCTGCAGGAACAGCACCTTGTAGTGGGAAGGGATGCCCAGCAAGTCGCGCAGGTCCTGCTCAGCCTTGGTGGCGATGGATACGAACTCATCGCTGCGATGGCTCATTTCCATCACGGAGAGGCCTTTTCCATGCCAGTCGAGGAGTTCAGCCTGCGCGCGCTGCAGGACTGCTTCAGGAAGCGCCGCGGGACCGGCACAGAAGTTATAGGCTCTCTTGCTCACATCCAATCTCACTCTGGTCTGGTGGTAGTCACGCAAACATATCAGCCGACACCGGATCCCGTGCGGGAGCGGGCTTGCTCGCGAAAGCGGTGGGTCAGTCAGCTTATGTGCCGCTGACACTCCGCAATCGGGAGCAAGCCCCCTCCCACAGTTGGATTTTCATCGCTGTCGATATTTCCATCCGGACAAACAACAAGGGGGCGAATCTTCATCCGCCCCCTGTGTGTCCGCTTATTCCTGCGGTTCTTCTTCGTCTGCGGCAGCATCGAGGGTTGGCTCGTCGACGTGGTCATCGCCGGTTGCGATCACCTCGCCTTCAAACTCCTCACCTTCCAGCTCTTCACCTTCAACTTCCGAAGGCTCCTGCACACGCTCAAGACCGACCAGCTTCTCGTCCTTGGCCAGCTTGATCAAAGTCACGCCCTGGGTGTTACGGCCCAGGCTCGAGACTTCTGCCACGCGGGTACGTACCAGGGTGCCCTGGTCGGAAATCAGCATGATTTCCTCGCCGTCGAGCACCTGCACCGCGCCGACCAGACGACCGTTGCGGTCGTTGCTGACCATGGCGATCACGCCCTGGCCGCCACGCTTGTACTCCGGGAACTCGCTGATGGCGGTGCGCTTGCCGTAGCCACGCTCGGACGCGGTAAGGATCTGGCTGCCTTCTTCCGGGATCAGCATGGAAATCAGCTTCTGCCCTTCCGGCAGGCGCATGCCGCGCACACCACGGGCAGTACGGCCCATGGCGCGAACGTCGGATTCCTTGAAGCGCGTGACCTTGCCGCCGTCGGAGAACAGCATGACTTCGCGCTCGCCATCGGTAATGGCCGCCGAAATCAGCACGTCGCCTTCATCCAGTTCCAGGGCGATCAGGCCCACGCTGCGTTGACGGCTGAAGGATTCCAGCGGGGTCTTCTTCACGGTGCCTTTGGCGGTGGCCATGAAGATGAAGTGACCCTCGGTGTATTCATCGACCGGCAGCATGGTGGTGATGTATTCATCACTGTCCAGCGGCAGCAGGTTGACCAGCGGGCGACCACGGGCAGCGCGGGACGCTTCAGGGATTTCGTAGGTTTTCAACCAGTACACCTTGCCCTTGCTGGAGAACAGCAGCAGCGTGGTGTGGCTGTTGGCAACCAGCAGGTGAGCGATGTAGTCCTCATCCTTAACGCCGGTAGCCGATTTACCTTTACCGCCACGACGCTGGGCCTGGTAGGCCGCCAATGGCTGGGTCTTGGCATAGCCGCCGTGGGAGATGGTCACCACGCGCTCTTCTTCCGGGATCATGTCACCCAGGGTCAGGTCGAGGCGCGCGTCGAGGATTTCGGTACGGCGCACGTCGCCGTATTCGGCGCGGATCACTTCGAGTTCTTCGCGGATCACTTCCATCAGGCGCACGGCGCTGTTGAGGATGCGGATCAACTCGCCGATCTGGTTGAGGATTTCCTGATACTCGGCCAGCAGCTTCTCGTGCTCCAGACCGGTCAGGCGGTGCAGGCGCAGTTCCAGGATGGCCTGGGCCTGTTCCGGCGACAGGAAGTACTTGCCTTCGCGCAGGCCGTATTGCGGATCCAGGGTTTCCGGACGGCACGAGTCGGCGCCGGCGCGTTCAACCATCGCGACCACAGCGCTGGACTCCCAAGGCGTGCTGATCAGCGCTTCCTTGGCTTCCGACGGGGTTGGCGAGGCCTTGATCAGGGCGATCACCGGGTCGATGTTCGACAGCGCAACTGCCTGGCCTTCCAGGATGTGGCCGCGCTCGCGGGCCTTGCGCAGTTCGAACACGGTACGACGGGTGACGACTTCGCGACGGTGACGCACGAAGGCTTCCAGCAAGTCCTTGAGGTTCAGGATGCGCGGGCGGCCATCGATCAGCGCAACAACGTTGATACCAAACACGCTTTGCAGCTGGGTCTGGGCGTAGAGGTTGTTGAGGATCACCTCAGGCACTTCGCCACGACGCAGCTCGATCACCACGCGCATACCGTCTTTGTCGGACTCGTCGCGCAGCTCGGTGATGCCTTCGAGCTTCTTCTCTTTAACCAGCTCGGCGATCTTTTCGATCAGGCGCGCCTTGTTCAACTGGTACGGAAGTTCGGTGATGACGATCTGCTGGCGGCCACCGACCTTGTCGATGTCTTCGATCATCGAGCGGGCACGCATGTAAATGCGGCCGCGACCGGTGCGGTAGGCTTCGATGATGCCGGCGCGACCGTTGATGATTGCGGCGGTCGGGAAATCCGGGCCGGGGATGTATTGCATCAGCTCATCGATGGTCAGCTCGGGGTTGTCGATGAGGGCCAGGCAACCGTCGATCACTTCACCGAGGTTGTGCGGCGGGATGTTGGTGGCCATGCCCACGGCGATACCGCTGGAACCGTTGACCAGCAGGTTGGGAATACGGGTGGGCATGACGGCCGGGATCATTTCGGTGCCGTCGTAGTTCGGCACCCAGTCCACGGTTTCTTTATGCAGGTCGGCCAGCAGCTCGTGCGCCAGCTTGGTCATGCGCACTTCGGTGTATCGCATGGCTGCGGCGTTGTCGCCGTCGACCGAACCGAAGTTGCCCTGGCCGTCTACCAGCAGGTAGCGTAGGGAAAACGGCTGGGCCATCCGAACGATGGTGTCGTACACCGCAGTGTCGCCGTGAGGGTGATACTTACCGATCACGTCACCGACAACACGGGCAGATTTCTTGTACGGCTTGTTCCAGTCGTTACCCAGCTCGCTCATCGCGAACAGCACACGCCGGTGCACGGGCTTCAAGCCATCGCGCGCATCAGGCAGTGCCCGACCGACAATTACGCTCATCGCGTAGTCGAGGTAGGACTGTTTCAGCTCGTCTTCGATATTGACCGGGAGGATTTCTTTGGCCAGTTCGCCCATGAGAAGCCTGATTCCTTTTTCGGGTGAAACTTCGTCACGTCCAGATGGGCCGAACGAAGCTCGCCGCTGCCGGCACGGTGCCTGACAACGACTTACGACAAATCAACGAGTTATGACACGGATCTGCACGTTATGGGCAACCCCTCGGGGCGGCCCTGGAAACCGCCGGATGTTATCACAATCGCCGCCACGCACCTATCCCCCTGATGCGCATGGAGGCTAGTAATTTGATGAATGACAGGCTTGAGGAGGACGAGAGAGGCTCAGAGATGGGGTGGTGCTGTTTTTTGGGGGCGGATCCGGAAGTTTTATTGACTTTCAGGGCCAATCGGGAGCAAGCCCCCTCCCACATTTTGACTGTGTTCACAAATCAAATGTGGGAGGGGGCTTGCTCCCGATTGCTCTTCCACAAACACCACCACCCTCAATGCAGCCGCTTACGGCACATCAGCTTAGCCAGCTTCGCCGCATCCGGCCGCTCCACCACCCCTTTCTCGGTGACGATCACGTCGATCAGGTCGGCCGGGGTGACATCGAAAACCGGGTTGAAGGCCTGCACCTCCAGCCGCTGGCCATTCACCTCCAGCAACTCAGCCACATCACGCTCCTCCAGGGCCACATCATCGCCAGTGGCCATCATCAGGTCGAGGGTCGAGCTCGACGCCACCACCATAAAGCGCACGCCGTGGTGCATGGCACACACGGCCAACTGATAGGTGCCGATCTTGCCGATCACATCGCCATTGGCCGCGATGCAGTCAGCGCCAACGACCACCCAGGTCACGCCTTTGGTTTTGAGGATATGCGCCCCGGCGGAGTCGGCATTGGCCGTCACCGGGATACCCTCGCCCGCCAACTCCCACGCCGTCAGGCGCGAGCCTTGCAGCCAGGGACGGGTTTCGTTGGCATAGACCTGCTCGACCAGCCCCTCCAGGAACGCCGCACGAATCACCCCGAGGGCCGTGCCGACACCGCCCGAGGCCAATGCGCCGGCGTTGCCATGGGTGAGGATCGCCTGGGCGTTGCCCTGGTGCTTGCGAATCCTCTCCATACCCAATTGGGCCATGACCACATTGGCCTCGCGGTCGCTTTCATGGATCGCAATGGCTTCAGCTTCCAGCACCACCAATGGGTCGGCGTGCTGCTTGAGACGGTCGAGGCGGTCGCGCATGCATTTCAGCGCCCAGAACAGGTTCGATGCAGTGGGTCGGGTATCGGCCAGCAGTGCGTAGTCTTCTTCCCAGGCCGCCTGCCAGTCGCCGCCTTCGGCCATGCGCTCGCGAGCAGCCAGCACCAGCCCGTAGGCCGCGCTGATGCCGATGGCCGACGCGCCGCGTACCACCATCGAGCGGATGGCGGCGGCCACCTCGCCGACGGTCGAGCACGCCACCCAGCATTCCCGGGCCGGCAGCGCACGCTGATCGAGCAGGTGCAGCACGCCATCACGCCACTCGATGGCCTTCACCTTCTCTGCAGCCAACAGTCGGTCGCGCATCCCTTTCCCCGTACTCATGAACAAAAGCCGCCGATTATAGCGATCCGCCGGCCAGGACGCTCGGGTATACTTCGCCCTTCTTTTATAGCTGCCCAGGAAGAAGCCTGCGATGACGCCCACTGCCGCCCCGCTCGACTTATTGCTCCTGCCGACCTGGCTGGTCCCCGTCGAACCTGCTGGCGTGGTGCTCAAGGAGCATGGCCTGGGTATCCGCGACGGCTGCATCGTGTTTATCGGGCCACGGGCGGCGGCGCTCAAGCTTGAAGCCAGCGAAGTGCGCGAGCTGCCCGGCATGCTGCTCAGCCCGGGCCTGATCAACGCCCATGGGCATGCGGCGATGAGCCTGTTTCGCGGCTTGGCCGATGACCTGCCGTTGATGACCTGGCTGGAAAAACACATCTGGCCCGCCGAAGCCAAGTGGGTCGATGAAGCCTTCGTCCGCGATGGCACCAACCTGGCCATCGCCGAGCAGCTCAAGGGCGGCATCACCTGCTTCTCCGACATGTATTTCTACCCCAAGGTCGCCAGCGACTGCGTGCACAACAGCGGCATGCGCGCACAGATCGCCATCCCGATCCTGGATTTTCCGATTCCCGGCGCCAGCAGCGCCGATGAGGCAATGCGCCAGGGTATCGAGCTGTTCGGCGACCTCAAGCATCATCCCCGCATCAAGATCACGTTCGGCCCCCACGCGCCTTACACCGTCAACGATGACAACCTGGAGAAAATCCGGGTGATCGCCGAAGAGCTGGACGCGGCGATTCATATGCATGTGCACGAAACCGCCTTCGAAGTGCAGCAGGCCGTGGAACAGACCGGCGAGCGGCCATTGGCGCGCCTGGGACGCCTTGGCTTGCTGGGCCCGCGCTTCCAGGCCGTTCATATGACCCAAATCAGCGAGGATGACTTGGCTTTGCTGGTAGAAAGCAACACCAGCGTCATTCATTGCCCGGAATCGAATCTGAAACTGGCCAGCGGCTTTTGTCCGGTTGAACGCCTGTGGCAGGCTGGCGTCAATGTGGCTATAGGCACTGACGGCGCCGCCAGCAACAACGACCTCGACCTGTTGGGCGAAACCCGCACCGCCGCCATGCTGGCCAAGGCGGTCGCTGGTTCGGCGACCGCGCTGGACGCCCATCGCGCGCTGCGCATGGCGACCCTCAATGGCGCGCGGGCGATGGGCCTGGACAGCCAGATCGGCTCGCTGGAAGTCGGCAAGGCCGCAGATATCGTCGCCTTCGACCTTTCGGGGCTGGCGCAACAACCGATCTACGATCCGGTCTCACAGCTTATCTACGCTACCGGTCGCGATTGCGTGAAACACCTTTGGGTCGCCGGCAAGCAGTTGCTCGACGACCGACGATTGACCCGCATGGACGAAGCACAGTTGACCGCCACGGCCATTGCCTGGGGCCAGCGCATCAGCGGGCACAGCGAATAAACCGACTTATCAGATTCAGAGGATTCACCATGAGCAACGTCGACCACGCCGAAATCGCCAAATTCGAAGCCCTGGCCCACCGCTGGTGGGACCGTGAAAGCGAGTTCAAGCCCCTGCACGACATCAACCCGCTGCGGGTCAACTGGATTGACGAACGCGTCAACCTGGCCGGCAAGAAGGTGCTGGACGTCGGTTGCGGCGGCGGCATCCTCAGCGAGGCCATGGCCCAGCGTGGCGCTACCGTGATGGGCATCGACATGGGCGAAGCGCCGCTGGCCGTGGCCCAGCTGCACCAGCTGGAATCCGGCGTGAGCGTGGAGTACCGCCAGATCACCGCCGAAGCCCTGGCCGAGGAAATGCCCGAGCAGTTCGACGTGGTCACCTGCCTGGAAATGCTCGAGCACGTGCCCGACCCGTCTTCGGTGATCCGCGCCTGTTTCCGCATGGTCAAGCCCGGCGGCCAGGTGTTCTTCTCCACCATCAACCGCAATCCCAAGGCTTATCTGTTCGCGATCATTGGCGCCGAATACATCATGAAGCTGCTGCCGCGCGGCACCCACGACTTCAAGAAATTCATCCGCCCGTCCGAGTTGGGGGCCTGGAGCCGTCAGGCCGGCCTCAGCGTAAAAGACATCATCGGCCTGACCTACAACCCACTGACCAAGCACTACAAGCTGGCCAGCGACGTTGACGTCAACTACATGATCCAGACCCTGCGCGAGGAGTAAGCCTGTGAAGTTGCGAGCGGTTCTCTTCGACATGGACGGTACCCTGCTGGACACCGCGCCAGACTTTATCGCCATCTGCCAGGCCATGCGCGCCGAGCGTGGCCTGGCACCGGTCAACCCGCAGCACATCCGCGATGAAATTTCCGGTGGCGCACGGGCCATGGTCGCCGTGACCTTCTCGATGGACCCGGAGTCGCCAGGCTTTGAAGCACTGCGCCAGGAATTCCTCGAGCGCTACCTCAAGGACTGCGCAGTGCACAGCAAACTGTTCGACGGTATGGCCGAACTGCTGAAAGACATTGAGAAGGCCAAGCTGATCTGGGGCGTGGTCACTAACAAGCCGGTGCGCTTTGCCGAGCCGATCATGCAGCGACTGGGCCTGGCCGAACGCTCGGCCGTACTGATCTGCCCGGACCACGTGAAAAACAGCAAGCCGGACCCGGAACCGATGCTCCTGGCGTGCAAGCTGCTGAACCTGGACCCGGCCAGCGTGTTGTTCGTGGGCGATGATTTGCGTGATATCGAATCCGGCCGCGACGCTGGTACGCGTACGGCGGCAGTCACCTATGGCTACATCCACCCGGATGACAACCCGCGTCACTGGGGCGCGGATGTGGTGGTGGACCACCCGCTGGAGCTGCGCAAGGTGCTGGATAATGCGCTGTGCAGTTGCTGATGACACACCGATCCTGCTGACTGATGAAGATCCAAATGTGGGAGGGGGCTTGCCCCCGATTGCGGTGGGTCAGTTTCTGCATGTGTTGACTGACACACCGCTATCGGGGGCAAGCCCCCTCCCACAGGGGATCGGCGGCGATCTGAAGTCTGTGCTGAACCTGTTGAATTTTGTCGAGGCTATTTATGTTTGATTACGCTGCACCGCCAGAACTGCTCAAAGGCCGCATCATCCTGGTTACGGGTGCCGGCCGTGGGATCGGCGCCGCTGCGGCGAAAACCTACGCGGCCCACGGCGCCACCGTACTGCTGCTGGGCAAGACCGAAGCCAACCTGGCCCAGGTTTATGACGAGATCGAAGCGGCGGGCCAGCCGCAGCCGGTGGTGATCCCGTTCAACCTGGAGACCGCCCTGCCCCATCAATACGACGAGCTGGCGGCGATGATCGAAAGGGAAATTGGCCGCCTCGACGGCCTGCTGCACAACGCCTCGATCATCGGCCCACGCACACCGATCGAACAGTTGTCCGGCGAGAACTTCATGCGGGTGATGCACGTGAACGTCAACGCGATGTTCATGCTGACCAGCACCTTGCTGCCGCTGCTCAAACTGTCCCAGGATGCGTCGGTGGTGTTCACCTCCAGCAGCGTCGGGCGCAAGGGCCGGGCGTATTGGGGCGCCTACGGTGTGTCGAAGTTCGCAACCGAAGGCTTGATGCAAACCCTGGCCGATGAGCTGGAGGATGTCGCCGCCGTGCGCGCCAACAGCATCAACCCGGGCGGTACGCGCACCAGCATGCGGGCCCAGGCGTACCCAGGGGAAAACCCGATGGAAAGGCCGGCGCCGGAAGAGATCATGCCGGTGTACCTGTATTTGATGGGGCCGGACAGTGCGGGGATCAATGGACAGGCGTTTGATGCGCAATAAACCCTGACACAACCTAAATCAAAATGTGGGAGGGGGCTTGCTCCCGATAGCGGAGTGTCAGCCAACAGATTAATTGGCTGATCCACCGCTATCGGGAGCAAGCCCCCTCCCACATTGGTATTGCAGCGCTTGTCAGTTTTTCACCACTTCCTCAAGGGTGAAGCGCCCCAGCGGGTTCTGCAGGAAGTTGCTCACATTCTTGCGTGAGATGTTGATATACGGGCTGTAATACAGATCGATCCAGTTCACATCCTGCTTCGCCAGTTTCTGCAATTCCACATACATCTGCTCACGCTTGGCCGGGTCGGCCTCGATGCGCGCTTGTGCCACCAGCGCCTTGACCTTGTCGTTCTGGTAGCGGGTCATGTAGTTCTGGTTGGTGTCGTGGCCCAGCACGAAGGTGGTCTTCTGGTCCGGGTCGAGGATGTCGTTGGTCCAGTACATCACCGAAATATCGTACTCACCGTCCACCAGCATCTGCCAGCTCTGGGTCGGGTCGACTTTCTGCAGGTTGGCGGTGACGCCAACCTTGGCCAACTGGTCCTTGATGATCACCGCAATCTGCTCGTCAGCTTCATTGCCGGCATTGACCACGTAGTTGAGCTTCAAGTCGTTGGCGCCTGCCTGCGCCAGCAGCTTTTTGGCCGCAGTCGGGTCATACGGGCGCTGCAGGTTATTGGCGTAGTGATACAGCGAGCCTTTGGGGATGTAGGAATACGCCACGGTGCCTTGTCCGTAAGTGGCGGTCTTCACCAACGATTGTTTGTCGATGGCCATGTCCAGCGCTTCACGCACCTGCGGCTTGGCCAGCAGGCCGTGCGCGTGGTTGATCAGCAGGTGATCTTCGCGGGTGGACGGGTCGGCGTGGATCACCACGTTCGGGTCTTTCTTCAGCTCCTCGACACGGGAGAAGGGTACGAAGATCGCCGTGTCCAGTTCGTTGTTCTGCACCATGCGCATGCGTGTGTTGTCGTCGGTGACCGACACCCATTCCACGCCGTCCAGGCTGACCTTACTGGCCTGCCAGAAGTTCGGGTTCTTCTTCAGGATCACGCGGTCGCCCTTGCGCCATTCGTCCACGGTGAAGGCGCCGGAGGTCACCGGGTTTTCCGAGTAGGCGTCTTCGCCCATCGCCGTCATGGCTTTTTCCGACAGGATCGACACCGTTGGCGAGGCCAGTTGCGAGAGAAACGCCACCGCCGGGGTTTTCAGGGTGACCACCAGCGTCTTCGGATCGCTGGCCTTGGCGGTGTCGATCAGGCTGAACGGGTCACTCCACAGCGACGCCTTGTTATCGCGGATGCGCAACAGGCTGAACGCCGCATCGCTGGCGGTGATCGGCGAACCGTCGGAAAACTCCGCCTCGCGCAGTTTAAAGGTGTAGGTCAGGCCGTCCTTGGAAATCTCCCAGCTTTGTGCCAGGCCCGGTTCCATTTTGGTGCCCAGGTTATCCACGCGCACCAGGGTGTCGTAGACGTTGGCGAACACCCAGGTATCGCGGTTCTGCGCGCTTTTGATCGGGTCAAAGGTGGTGCTGTCTTCACGGCAGCCGATGGTCAAGACGCCGGCGGCCTGGGCCAGGCCGGCAGTGAGGGACCAGGCGGTCAGCGTGGCGGCGGCGAGCAATTTCAAATGGCGCGATTGCATGTCATAACTCCTTGTTCATGATGGGCAGGAAGGGTCAAAGGTTGTTCAAGCACGCAACTGTATCGATGCTCATGCAGCGAATGGGTGGGCGGCAACACCACGGAACACATGGCGCGGGCATACCGGCAACGCGGGTGAAACGCGCAACCTGTGGGCAGATTCAGTGGGCTGGGTGGTTCGCCGGGCAGCGGCTGCGCCGGTAACGGACGATGCGGGTCAATCTGTGGAATCGCTTCGATCAACGCCGCCGTATACGGGTGACGCGGTGCAGTGAACACCGCTTCCACCGGCCCCTCCTCGACGATCTTGCCCAGGTACATCACCGCCACGCGGTCGCACAGGCGCCGCACGATGGCCAGGTCATGGGCGATGAACAAGATCGCCAGGTTCATGCGCTGTTGCAATTGCAGCAGCAAGTTGATGATCTGGCCCTGGATCGACACATCCAGCGCCGCCACGCATTCGTCGGCGATGATCAAGCGCGGCTCCACCGCCAGCGCCCTTGCGATCCCCACGCGCTGGCACTGGCCGCCGCTGAGGGAGCCCGGCTTGCGCGACGCCAATTCAGGCCGTAGGCCGACCAGCTCGAGCAGCTCATCGACCCGGGCGCGGATGTTTTCCGGGGCGACCTTGCGCTGCACCCGCAACACTTCGGCGAGGGTTTCGCCGAGAGTGAGGCGCGGGTTCAGGGCGGCGTAAGGGTCCTGGAAAATCATCGCGGTTTCCTGGCGCAACCGCGCAATATCGATGGCGCTGCCCTGGGCCATGTCGACACCGTCAAACAACACCTGCCCGGCGCTGATCGGGTTCAGGTGCAAGATCGCCCGCCCCAACGTACTTTTACCGCTGCCGGACTCGCCCACCAGCCCAAGGGTTTCCCCGGCGGCCAGGTTCAGTGAAACCCCGTTCACCGCCCTCACCCACTGCTTGTTCAACCCGAACAGGCCTGTGCCGGACGCGGCAAAGCGCACCTCCAGGTCCTTGATCTGCAGCAGACTCATGGGCGTTCTCCGAGGGGATAGTGACACGCCACCCGTGCGCCTTCCGGCAACAGCGTCGTACACAGCGCGCCGACCTGCGGGCAGCGGGGGTTGAAGCGGCAGCCGTCAGGCAGTGCGTCAAGCAGTGGCGGCTGGCCAGGGATAGTGCGCAGCAATGCATGACCGCTGCTGTGGGCTGGCTGGCAATCGATCAGCCCGGCGGTGTAAGGATGCCGGGGGTGGGCGAGCAGTTCGTATTTGCTGCCGTGTTCGCACAGGCGCCCGGCGTACATCACCGCGATGGAGTCGCAGCTTTGCGCTACCACGCCGAGGTCATGGGTAATCATGATGATCGACAGGCCACGCTTGTCGCGAAGGTCGAGCAACAGCCGCAGGATTTGCGCCTGCACCGTCACATCGAGGGCGGTGGTGGGTTCGTCCGCGATCAGCACCTTCGGGTTGCACCCCAGGGCTACCGCAATCATCGCGCGCTGGCGCATGCCGCCGGAAAATTCATGGGGATAGTTGTCGACCCGCGCTTGCGGGTCGGGAATGCCGACTTGGCGCAGCACGTCGATAGCCTGCAGCCGCGCGTCTTTTTTCGAGGCGCCCTGATGCAGGCGGATGCCCTCGGCGATCTGTTCGCCGATACGCATCAACGGGTCCAGGTGACTGCTGGGGTTCTGGAAAATCATGCCCAACTGCCCGCCCCGAATGGTGCGCATGCCGGCTTCATCCAGGCGCAACAGGTCCTGGCCGGCCAACTGCACCGCGCCGCCTTGTACGCGCAGGTTGGGCGACGGCAACAGGCGCATCAGCGCGCGACAGGCCAGGGTCTTGCCCGAACCGCTTTCACCGACCAACCCCAGGATCTCGCCTTCGGCCAGGTCAAAGGACACGCGGTCGACCAGGCACAGCTCGCGCCCGGCGTTATTGGCGATCACGCTGAGGTCGCGCACCTGCAGCAGGCTCATGAACGAGCCCCCAACACCTGCGCCACACCATCGGCCAGCAGGCTGAAGCCCATGGCCAGGGTCACGATGGCCACCCCTGGAAAGGTGCAGATCCACCAAGCGGTAGTGATAAAGGCCTGGCCCTCGGCGACCATCGTCCCCCATTCGGCGGTGGGCGGTTGCACGCCCAGGCCCAGGTAGCTCACGGCCGCACCGTTGAGCAGCACCAGCACCGCGTCGGACCTGGAAAACACAATCGAGCCGAACAGCGCATTGGGCAGCAAATGCCGGAACAGGATGCGCCCATGGCCAAACCCCAGGCTCTTGGCGGCCAGGGCGAACTCGCTTTCCTTGAGCACCAGGATCTGCGAGCGGATCAACCGCGCATACGACACCCAGCCCACCAGCGCCATGGCGATGTAAAAGCTCTGCAGCCCAGGCCCGAGAATGGCCATGATCGCCAGCATCAGCACCAGGAACGGAAACGCCAGCACCACATCGATCACGCGCATGCACACACTGTCGAAGCGCCCACCGATATAGCCGGACACCGCGCCGACGAAGGTGCCGATCATGAACGGAAAGATCACCCCGACAATCGCCAGCTGCAGGTCGATGCGCGCGCCCCAGATCACCCGTGAAAGGATGTCGCGGCCGTAGTTGTCCGTGCCGAACGGGTGCGCAATGCCGGGCGCGAGCAGACTCATCTCGGTGTTCTGCGCGATGGGGTCGTAGGGGGCGATCCACGGCGCGAACAGCGCCAGGGTCAACCATGCAAACAGTATCAACAGGCCCCATGCGGCAGTCAGGCGACCGTTGCCAAAACCCAGGCGCAGGCGCCAGGGGGCGACCAATGGGCGGCTGTTCATTGCATCTTCACCCGTGGGTCGAGGGCCACCGTCACCACGTCGGCGACGAAGTTGACCACCACCGTCGCACAGGCCAGAACCATCGCCACGCCCTGCACCACTATGTAATCGCGGGTAAAAATACCGCGCACCAGCAACTGGCCGATGCCGGGAATGGCGAACAGGCTTTCGATGACCACCGTGCCGCTGATCAGCCAGCCGATATTCACTGCCAGCAGGTTAACCGCCGGCACCAGCGAATTGGGCACCACATGGCGGCGGAACACGGCGGCTTCAGAGAGCCCCCGCGCCCGTGCAGCGGTGACATGGTCGGCCTGCAGTTCCACCAGCATGCTCGCGCGCAGATTACGCACCAGCACCGCCGACAGCGCCAGCGCAATGGTCAGACACGGCAGCAGCATATGGTGGGCCTTGTCCAGCCAGGTGCGGCCATAACCGGACACCGGAAACAGGCCCCATTGCACACTCAACAACAGGATCAGCATCAGGCCCAGCCAGAACGCCGGCATGCCCAGGCCGACCGTGGTGAACACGCGAATCAGGGTGTCGGGCCAGCCGCCTTTATTGCGCGCCGCCAGTGTCGCCAGCGGCACCGCGATCAACAGTGCCAGCACCACGCTGCCGAGCACCAGCACCAGGGTCGGTTCGATGCGGGTGACGATCAGCTTGAGGGCGTCGACCTTGTACAGCAGTGATTGGCCGAGGTCGCCCTTGAGCAGGTTTTTCAGGAAGTAGAAATATTGCAGCCACAACGGCTCATCGAGGCCGTACTGGGCGCGGATTTTCAGCAATGCGTCCGGCGTGCTGCGCGAGCCCAGCAGCGCACGCGCCGGATCGCCCGGGATCGAGCGCACCAGCACAAAGGTGATCAAACTGATGCCCAACAGCACCGGCAACAACTGCAGGGGCCGGGACAACACAAAACGGTAGCGGGCCAGGTTCATCCATCAGCCTCGGTGGCGGGCGAGAAAGTCCAGCAGCACCGGGAAATACGCCTGGGGTTCTTCGTAGAACGGCATATGGCTGCTGTTGGGAAATACGTGCAATTCGGCGTGCCGGGCCGCCATTTTCATGCGCATGGCACAGGCCGGGGTGAGTTCGTCGTGCTGGCCGGTGGTGATCAGTATCGGCATGCGCAAGTCGGCCATTTCGGCAAGGCGGTTCCAGTCCTTGAGGTTGCCGACATACAGGAATTCGTTGGGCCCTTGCATGGTTTCGTAGGGCCCCATGTTCCAGTCGCCGAGGGAGCGTTTGACCGGCTCCGGCCATTCATCCAGACGGCAGACGTGGCGGTAGTTGAGCAAGGTGATAGCGGCTTGATACTGCGGGTGGTCGAGGGTGCCCATGGCTTCATGACGCTGCATCATGGCCACGGTTTCGCTGCCGAGGGCGCCGCGCAGGCGCTCAAGCTCCTGGGACAAGTGCGGAATATCGCCGACGGTGTTTTCGAGGATCAGGCTTTTCAGCGCATCGGGATAATGAATGGCGTACTCGATGCCCAGCCAACCGCCCCAGGAATGCCCGAGCAAGTGCACACGGCCCAGGTCCAGGGCCTGGCGGACGGTTTCAACTTCTTCGACATAACGGCGGATTTCCCACAAGGAAACGTCGTTCGGTCTGGCTGATGCGCCGGTGCCAAGCTGGTCGAATGCAACCACTCGCAGGTTATGTTCTTTGAGCCAGCCATGGGCGTCGCGCAAATAGTCACACGGCAGGCCCGGGCCGCCGTTGAGGCACAGCAGCACCTCATCGCCGTCGCCAAAGCTGTAGACCACGAGATTATGGCCGTCGACTTGCACGTTGTACCGCTGGTCGGGGGCTATTTCACGCCACATGCATACATTCCTTGTGTTGTATCGGCCTGGCAGGTAGTGGCCGTTTATCACGTCAACACTACCGAGGATGCCGCGCGTCCATAACCTAGCGTTTCTTATAGGTTTGGCCTGGCAGTCCTTCGCCGGGGCGTGGCATTCTACTTGCAGCAAGTCGAGATTCAAATGAATTCGGGAGCAGAACGGATGCTGGCCAAGCTAACTGCCTTCAATAGTCGTCTGATGCCGGGCAGGAGCCTGGACGAGCAGATGGACAATACGTTTATCCTCGCCCAACAGTTGGGCTTCGATGCGCTGGTGTACGACTACACGCCAGTGCCTATCGACCTCAACGGTGCGCTGATCACGCCCTCGGTGCTGCAACTGCGCAACACGCCGACCGACTGGCACGCCTTGTGGTGCAGCGAAGGGTTCTACCAGATCGACCCGGTGCAACATTTGGCCTTGAACAGTGTGTCGCCATTTGTCTGGTCTTATGAGGCCAAGGCCGAGACTGCCCTGCAAACGATCATCGACCCCTGCCATGCACCCGTTTCGTCCTACCTGCACGAACAGCAGTTGACCTGCGGCGTCAGCGTACCGATCCACCTGCCCCGCGGTGGCTTCGCCTCGTTGACCGGCCTGCGCACCGGTACGGCGAGCACGGTATTGAAGGATGCGCAGCAAACCTTGTCGGACTTCAGCGTGATTAGCCATGCGTTACAGGAGGCGGCTTACCCTTTATTCAACAAAGCGTTGCGCACCTACCCGCATATCCACCTGACCAAACGCGAGCGCGAGTGCCTGAAATGGGCCGCCGATGGCTTGACTGCGGCCGAGATCGCCTCGCAATTGAGCCGTTCGCTGGCGGTGGTCACCCTGCACCTGGCGTCGGCCATGCACAAATTGGGCGCCAAGAACCGCGTGCAGGCGGTGGTGCGAGCCACGCACTACCGGTTGCTGGACGATTGATCCTTAGGCAAAACCTAGCTGTTTTGCTAGTTACCTAAACGTTGCGTGCAGACTATCGTAGCCCTGATCCTTTTTTCAGAGCAGGGTACGAAATGGAATTCATCGAGAAAGTCCGCGAAGGCTACGCACCCTTCGGCGCCTATCAGACGTGGTATCGCATCACCGGTGAGCTGGCGACAGGCCGCACACCGCTGGTGATCATCCATGGCGGACCCGGCTGCACCCACGATTACGTCGACGCGTTCAAGGATGTCGCCGCCAGCGGCCATGCGGTGATTCACTACGACCAATTGGGCAATGGCCGCTCGACGCATTTACCTGACAAGCCTTCTTCGTTCTGGACCATCGGTTTGTTCCTCGACGAGTTGAACAACCTGCTCGACCACCTGCAAATCAGCGACAACTACGCGATCCTCGGGCAATCCTGGGGCGGCATGCTCGGCAGCGAACATGCCATTTTGCAGCCCAAGGGCCTGCGTGCCTTTATCCCGGCCAACTCACCGACGTGCATGCGCACCTGGGTCAGCGAGGCCAATCGGCTGCGCAAATTGTTGCCCGAAGGTGTGCATGAAACCCTGCTCAAGCATGAGGCCGCCGGTAACTACCAAGACCCGGAATACCAAGCGGCTTCGCGGATTTTCTACGACCAGCACGTGTGCCGCGTCAACCCATGGCCGGAAGAGGTGGCGCGCACCTTCGCCCAGGTCGATGCCGACCCGACGGTGTACCACGCCATGAGCGGCCCGACCGAGTTCCATGTGATTGGCAGCTTGAAGGACTGGAATGTGATTGGCCGACTGTCGGCCATCAAGGTGCCGACCCTGGTGATCTCCGGTCGCCATGACGAAGCCACGCCGTTGGTGGTCAAGCCGTTCCTGGATGAAATCCCGGACGTACGCTGGGCGCTGTTCGAAGACTCCAGCCACATGCCCCACGTGGAAGAACGCCAGGCGTGCATGGGGACAGTGGTGAAGTTTCTGGATGAGGTGTGCTCAATGCAGCACACGGCGCTCAAGGCTGGCTAGATTCCAAATGTGGGAGGGGGCTTGCCCCCGATAGCAGTGTGTCAGCCAATGGAGATATTGGCTGACACATCGCCATCGGGGGCAAGCCCCCTCCCACATTTAGACCTCGGTGGGCTCAGGCTTTGATGCTTTTCTCAAAGTATCCGCCACCAGCGGAATCTCCTTACCCTCGGCATCGAACAACTTCCCACCTCGGTAGTAATCCCCATCGCGCAGCGCCGCCACGTCGCGAAAGCACAAACTGCGCTCAGTCCCCGCCACGAATACCGATTGCTGGTCCGAGTTACCGGCGGTGAAATGGTTGAACGTCAGGTTCAGCAAGATCGCCATGATCGCCGACGAACTGATGCCCGAATGGAAAATGGTCGCGAACCAGCTGGGAAACTGGTCATAGAAACTGGGGGCAGCGATGGGGATCATGCCGAAACCGATACTGGTGGCCACGATGATCAGGTTCATGTTGTTGCGATAATCCACCTTGGACAGCGTGCGAATACCGCTGGCCGCCACCGTGCCGAACAGCACAATGCCGGCCCCGCCAAGCACCGATGTGGGCACGGCGGCAATCACCCGGCCCATGAACGGCAGCAGGCCCAGCACCACCAGGAACACCCCGCCGGTTGCCACCACGAACCGACTCTTCACCCCGGTGACCGCCACCAGGCCGACGTTCTGGGCGAATGCGCTTTGCGTGAAGGAGCCGAAGATCGGCGCGAACATGCTCGACAGCATGTCGGCGCGCAGGCCATTGCCGAGGCGTTTGGAGTCAACTTTAGTGTCGATGATCTCGCCCACGGCCAGGATGTCCGCCGAGGTCTCCACCAGCGTGACCATCACCACGATGCACATGGAAATAATCGCCGCCACATGAAAGGTCGGCATGCCGAAATGGAAGGGCGTGGGAAAACCGAACATGGGCCCCTGGGTGACGGCGGAGAAGTCGGCCATACCCAACAACACCGCGATCACTGTGCCGATCACCATCGCGAGCAAAATCGACAAGCGCGAGATGGCTGCGCTGCCGATTTTGCTCAACAGCAACACCAGCACCAACGTCAGTGCAGCCAAGCCGATATTCGACATGCTGCCGAAATCCGCCGCGCGGCTGTTGCCGCCCATGGCCCAGCGCGCCGCCACGGGCATCAGGGTCAGGCCGATGGTGGTAATCACGATACCGGTCACCAGCGGCGGGAAAAACTGGGTGATGCGTGAAAACACCGGAGTGATCAACAAACCAATGAACGACGCGGCCATCACCGCGCCGAGAATCGCCGGCACGCCCCCTGCCCCGTCGCTGCCGACGATCGCCACCATCGTCGCCACACCCGCGAACGACACGCCCTGCACCAGCGGCAGCTGACAACCGAAGAACGGCAGGCCAAGGGTTTGCAACAACGTGGCCAGGCCGCCGGCGAACAGTGACGCGGCGATCAACAGGCCAATATCCGCAGGTGACAACCCGGCCGCCTGGCCGACGATCAACGGTACAGCAACGATGCCGCCGTACATGGTGAGTACATGCTGCAGGCCGTAAGCCATGTTGGCGGCGACGCCTAGATTTTCATCTTCGGGCCGCTGCGGTGACGCCTTCGGGATAGTCATGGTGAGGGGTCTCTGTTTTTGTTGTGCGCTCACTGTATGCAATGTTCAGACTGTATGTCCATAGAGTTGTATACAATCGTTCAGACAAGATACCCTGCCGCGGCGTTACAAAAACAATCCGGCCGTCATGAGCCAGAACGCCAAAGGAGCCAACAGAATGAAAAAGGCATTGCAGGGCGCAACCGTCGCATTGACCCTCCTCGGCGGCGGCGAGGCTGTCGCAGTGGAGTGGATGAACAACAGCCTGGGGTTTCGCTACGGTCAGCACTTCACCAACCCGAACAACCCCGACGACTTCAGCAAGCGCATCTACAGCTTCACCCACGCCAGCGGCTACCAGTACGGCAGCAATTTTCTGAATCTCGATGTGTTCCTGTCTGACAGCAACGACCCGCGCAAGGGCACCGACCACGGTGGCAGCGAGGTGTACGCGGTGTACCGGCACCAACTGTATGCCTCACGGGTATTCGACACGCCGCTGGGCACCGGGCTGATCAAGGACTACGCGCTGACGCTGGGTTTTGATGCCAACCGCAACAACAACGTCGCTTCCGCCAAAAAACGCGCCCTGGTCGTCGGCCCCACCTTGAAATTCAATACCGTCGGTGTGCTGGACCTGGGCCTGATGTACTACAAGGAAAAGAACCACACAGGCATTCCCGGCGCGCGGGAATCGAACCACACCTTTGACGACACTTACATGCTCAACCTGACATGGATGCGCCCGTTCGAGATCGCCAACCACGCGGCGAAATTCCAGGGCTTCATCAATTACGTGGGGGAGAAAGGCGAGGATTATCATGGCCGCGATACAGCGCCGGAAGCCCTGATGCGCACCGCGCTGATGGTGGCGGTGCGGCCGGGCAAGAGCGTCAAACCGAACCTGTACCTGGGCGTGGGCTACGAGTACTGGCATAACAAGTTCGGCGTGGACGGTGGCCGGGGGAGCCGCACATCAACGCCGACGGTGAATCTGGAAGTGACGTTCTAACTGAAGAAACACAATACAAATGTGGGAGGGGGCTTGCTCCCGATAGCAGTGGGTCAGCTAGCCTAGCTGGCACTGATACACCGCTATCGGGGGCAAGCCCCCTCCCACATTTTTGACCGTACTGTCAGTTCATGCGCTTGCAAGTTTTGAACGCCGAGCCTTCGGTCGCGCCAGCCAATAACCCAGCACAGCGAGCGGCGCGGTCGCCAGCATCACAATTACCGTAATCAACAACGGCTGCTCGATCATGGAGGACACCAACAAGCTGGCAAGAAAGCACAAGCCCAACTGCAGGGTATTTTGCAGCGCCGCCGCCTTGCCGGAATTTTCCGCAAAGGGCATCAGCGCATTCGCTACCACGATCGGATAGCTGGCACCGTTGCACAGCGCCATCAGGCAGAACGGAATCAGCAAGGTAGTAAGGGTCGGCACGGTCAGGGTTGCAACCAGATACAGCGCCACCATGCTCAGGCAGTAGAACGCGAGCAGCCACGGCAGCAGGGTCTTGCCCGGCAAACGTTGCAAGGCGCTGCGGCAACTGTAGCCGCCGACCAGAAACGCCAGGGTCGGCAACACGTAGCTGAGGCCGATGTCATTCGGGCTGTAACCCATGCCGCCAAGGATAAATGGCGAAGCGGTCAACCAGGCAAAGAAACTGGCGGAGCAGGCGGCAAATATCATGACGTTGCCGGTAAATACCCGTGAAGTGAGCAGCTGTGCATAGCCCAGGCGCACCGGTGCGTCCGTCTGGCGCTTCGGCGCGCTGCGCAGGAACACGGTCGGCAGCAGCAAGAGCAGCGACACGCCCAGCAATACGCCGAAAATCGCCTGCCAGCCAAAGTGATTCAACACCATCGCGCCCAACAGCGGCGCCAGGGCCGGCGATAGCGACATCAGCGGCATGATGCTGGCAAACACGCGGTGCGCCTTGTCGGCCGGGTAGCGATCAATCACCAGCGCCTGCCAACTCACGGCGGCGGAACACACACCGATCGCCTGGATAAAACGCAGCGCCCACAGCTGCGGCGCGGTCTGCACCCAGAACATGCCCAGGCACCCCAGTACAAACAGGCTCAGCCCCGTAAGCAGCACCGGCTTGCGCCCGAGCCGGTCGGACAACGGCCCCCACAGCAACTGCCCTAGCGCAAACCCGGCGAGGAAAATACTCAAGCTGGCGCCGACGGCCCCGGCGCCAATCTGCAACTGCGCGCCCATGGCGCCAAACGCCGGCAAATACATGTCCATGGCGAGATAACCGAGCATGCTCAGCCCCGCCAGATACCAAGTGAAACCAAAAGAATTTTTCATTGAAGCCTTGTAGATCCTGCCATCAAACTATTTGCTGACTGGCGCCCATTATGAAGCTGACAGTTTCCCTGTGAAGCGATAATAATTGGACACTCTTATCAATAATTTTGAAGGCAGCCGCCATGTGGTCCGAATACTCCCTGGATGTGGTCGATGCCGTCGCACGCCACGGCAGCTTCAGTGCCGCCGCTCAGGAACTGCATCGCGTACCGTCGGCCATCAGCTATACGGTGCGTCAACTCGAGGAATGGCTGGCGGTGCCGCTGTTCATACGGCGCCACCGTGACGTGGAGCTGACGCCCGCCGGCCGGCTGTTTATAGACGAAGCCCGTGGCGTAATGAAAAAAATGCTCGGCACACGGCGCTTGTGCCAGCAGGTGGCCAATGGCTGGAGCGGGCAATTGAAGGTGGCAGTGGATTCCATCGTCAAGCCGCAGCGCTGTCGGCAACTGGTGCTGGATTTTTATCGACAGTTCCCCGAAGTGGAATTGCTGCTGGAGTACGAGGTGTACAACGGCGTGTGGGACGCCCTGGCGGATGAGCGCACCGACATTGTGATCGGCGCCACCAGCGCGGTGCCGGTGGCCAGCCACTTCACATTCCGCGACATGGGCCTGTTGAACTGGCTGTGCGTGGTCAGCGCCAGGCATCCCTTGGCGGCGATAGAAGGCCTGCTCAGTGACGATCAACTTCGCCCATATGCATCCCTGTGCATGACCGACACCTCACGCAACCTGCCCAAGCGCGATACCTGGACCCTGGATAACCAGCGGCGCCTGGTGGTGCCCAACTGGTCCTCGGCGCTCGATTGCCTGCGTGATGGCTTGTGCGTCGGCATGGCCCCGGCGCATCAGGTGCTGCCATGGATCGAGCGCGGTGAGCTGGTGGCGCTGCAACTGCACCGGCCCTTCCCTGCCAGCCCCTCGTGCGTGGCGTGGGCGCAGAACAAACTGTCGCCGGCGATGACGTGGTTGTTGGAATACCTGGGAGATACCGAAACCATGAACCAGGAATGGCTGAACGGGAGTGACCTTTAAAGGTTTTGATCGGGTTTTACTCAAGTAAACGGGTGATCGCCCGTACGATCATCTCGACTTCCTTGGCATCCAGCGTCAGCGGTGGCAGCAGGCGGATGATCTTGCCGCGCGTCACGTTAATCAGCAGCCCATGCTCCTGCGCCGCACGCTGGGCCAGATCGCGATACGGGCGAGCCAGTTCGATGCCGATCATCAGGCCCTGCCCCCGAATCGCCACTACCTGCGGATGCTCGCTCAATTCCACCCGCAACCGCGCCAGCAGCCGTGCACCTTGTTGCGCAGCGTTATGCAGCAAGCCTTGCTCTTCAATGATGTTCAGCACCGTGCAGCCCACCCGGCAGGCCAAGGGGTTGCCGCCAAAGGTGCTGCCGTGACTGCCGGGGGTAAACAACTGGCCGACGGCGGCCCGGGCCAGGCAGGCGCCAATGGGTACGCCGTTGCCGAGGCCTTTGGCCAGGGTCATCACGTCCGGGGTAATGCCCTCGTGCTGGAAGGCAAACCAGGCGCCGGTGCGGCCGATGCCGGTCTGGATTTCATCCAGCATCATCAGCCAGCCGTGGCGCGTGCAGTGATCGCGCAGGGCTTTCAGGTAGCCGGGCGGCGCGGGCAACACGCCACTTTCGCCCTGGATCGGTTCCAGCAGCACGGCCGCTATACGTGTGCCGAATTGGTCAGTAATGGCTTCGAGGGCCACCAGATCGCCAAACCCGACTTTGAGAAAATCCCCCGGCAAACGCTGGAAACCCAGGCGCACCGAGGGCCCGTCACTGGCCGCCATGGTGCCGAGGGTACGCCCGTGGAAGGCGTTCTCCATCACCACCACCAAGGGCTCTTCAATGCCTTTTTTCCAGCCATACAAGCGTGCCAGTTTCAGCGCCGTCTCGTTGGCTTCGGCGCCGGAGTTGTTGAAGAACGCGCAGTCCAGGCCGGATAGCTGAGCCAGGCGCCGGGCCAGCTGCTGCTGCCAATCGATGCTGTAGAGGTTGGAGGTGTGCAGCAGCAGGCCCGCTTGCTCACGGATCGCCGCCACCAGCCTTGGGTGGGAGTGGCCCACATTCGTCACCGCCACACCGGCCACCGCGTCGAGGTATTCACGGCCCTGCTGGTCCCACAGGCGCGTACCCAGGCCACGGGTGAAGCTCAGGGCCAAAGGTTGATACGTGGTCATCAGGCAGGCGGCGGTCATGGTGGCAAGCTCCAGTGCATCGTGAGGATGAGTGCAGTATCGTTAGCCACCCGTGCTGGATAAACTGCGCATTCCTGCAATGACTTTGAACCAGGGCTTGATAATGGATGTGTTCCAGGCAATGTCGGTGTACGTGAAAGTCGTGGAGACCGGCAGCATGACCGCAGCCGCACAGGAATGCGGAATGTCGACCACCATGGTCGGCAATCACCTACGCGCGCTGGAGCAGCGCCTGGGGGTCAGCCTGCTCAAGCGCACCACGCGCAAACAAAGCCTCACGGAATTCGGCGGGGAGTATTACCAGCGCTGCCTTGAGGTGCTCGGGCTGGTGGCCGACTCCGAACTGCTGGCGGAGCAGATCCACAGCGAAACGCCCAAAGGCTGCCTGCGTATTACCGTGCCACCGGTATTCGGCAGCGAACGCCTGGTGCCGGCCTTGAGCGAATTTTCCCAGCGCTACCCGCAGATCGACCTGTACGTGGTGCTGAGCAATGAGCGGATGGACTTGGTCGACAGCGGCTTCGACGTGGCAATCCGTCTCGGCGACTTGGGAACCTCCAGCCTGATCGCCCGGCCACTGCAGGATTACACCCTGACCCTCTGCGCGTCGCCTGATTACCTGGCGCGACGCGGCACGCCGTCGACGCCCGATGACTTGCGGCACCACAACTGCCTGGCGTTCGCCTATCCGGCGAACGACAACTGGCGCGACACCGACAAGCTGTGGCGCATGACCGACGAGGACGGCGAGGTAGAGGTTCCGGTCTCCGGCTCATTGACCATCAACAGCTCGCAGGGCTTGCGCCAGGCGGCCGTCAATGGGATGGGCATCAGCATGCTGGCCGATGCCCTGGTGCAGCAGGACCTGGAGAGCGGCAAGTTGGTAGCCTTGCTGACCAGCTATCAACTGTCCAGCCGCCCCATGCATCTGCTGTATCGCCAAGACCGTTACCGCTTGCCCAAGCTGCGCGCCTTCGTCGACTTTGCCATGGAGAAGTGGGCGCGCTAGAAGCCCACCCCCAACTCGTGCAGACGTGCGGCGGTACGCTCGGCCGACACATGGTGAATCCCCTGCCAACCAAGAGCGACGGCCGCTTCGACATTACTGGCAACGTCATCGATGAACACCACTTCACCAGGCTGGACATCCGGCAAATGGGCGCGCACCTGATCGAGGCTGGCATGGTAGATCGCCGGGTCAGGCTTGACCAGTTTCACTTGGCCCGATACGACGATATCGCGGAAAACCTGGAGGAACGGGTAGTGTTCGCGGGCATAGGGGAAGGTTTCCGCCGACCAGTTGGTCAGCCCGAACAGCGGCATATTCGCTTGATGCAACGCAGTGAGAATTGCGACACCTTCGGGCAACTCACCACGCAACATCTCGTGCCAGCGCTCGTAATAAGCCTGGATCAGGCGCTGATGTTCGGGGTGTTGCTCAATCAGGTGGCGGGTGGCTTCGGCGAGGGTGCGGCCAGCATCCTGTTCGGTGTTCCAGGCCTGGGTGCAGATATTGTCGAGAAACCATTGCCGCTCCTGCTCATCGGCAATGAGCTCGCGGTACAGATGTTGCGGGTTCCAGTCAAACAACACACCGCCGAAATCAAACACGACTGCACGAATCGTCATGGGTCCTCCTGTTTGCGCACATGGATGACGCAGTCTTGCATGCCGGAGCAAACAGCAAAAGGTAAGCCACGGTAGGACCGTTCTGAAAAGTGAAACGCCCACTCAAATCGCCGAAAGCATCGTTTAAGGTGAGCTTCGCTCTCAGGGAAATCCATGACTGAAAGGAATCATCAATACGGTCGCAAAAAAACGTGACGTAGAGGTATTCCAATGATTGCCATGATTACCGCTGTAACATCACCTTCTGCGCTCAGTCTGGAAGTACTGCAACGCAACCAGGCGCTTGTGCAGGCCAGCACTACGTCGGAGGTCGATGCCCCGCATGCACTGATCGACCAGGCAAAAGCGCGAACCGGAATAGTGTCGAGCCACCTCGCCCCCTTGCAACGGATAGCGGCAGCTACCAACTCCATCATCGGCATACGCCCGGTCGAATCCGTGGCCACAGGGCTGATAGAAGCCGGGCACCCCACCAAGGACTTTCATATCAAAGGCAAAAGTGCCAATTGGGGGCCACAGTCCGGCTTGATCTGTACGGACCAGGCATTTAGCAAGCTCGAACAGTTCGCGCACAAATCACCGGAAACAGTGGCTAACGCCAACGCGAAGATCCTGGACTGCATCGAGCAAGGCCATGCAGTCCCGATCCCCTTGAAACTCTCGCGTCATCGCATTGACGAGCTGGTAAAACTTGGCCAAATCACTGGGCTGGCAGCTCGCGGAGGTGATGGCACGCTGCAATTGAGCGCTCGCGGGCCAAGTCGGCAGCATTATGCATTCCAAGCCCATCCCGCCACGCCTGGCGACGACAACTATCTGATTACGCACAACGGCAAGGTGCTGCACGTGCTGGCCAAGCAGCTAGAGGGCAAGGCCTTGACCGCCGACTATGACCTGCACATGATCGCGCCTCACCTAAGTGACTTTGGCGCCCAGGATAAGCTGCCGGTACCCGATATCGCCCACAGTGTCTTCAGGGATCGGGTTAGCCACTACCAGCAAGTTCCACGGGAGTTATCGGCGGACTTTGAAAATGCCGCTCATTTCTACCACAAGGAAAACCCCGATCTCGGCAATATCACGCCGCGAATAGAGGAAATGATCGGAATCATCAATCGAAAGCTGGTCGGCGACGCGGAGCGGGTGGTCCATCACAATGCAGACTCAGGCAGCCCTGCGACGGACGTGGCAGCAAACTACCCGGCGACTTTCTTCCTGCCGGCAAAGCTAGGTAGATTCGATGAGATCAGTATCATCCATGACAGCAGGGAAATGGCTGAGCTGATAAAGACCGCCAAGGACAGCGGTTATCACGTGCCGCTCAATCCGCTATGGGAGAAGGAGGTGGTGAATGTGAGGCGGTCAGACTTCACCCTGGCAAAACAGCGCCTGTCTGGTTCCAGGCAAGCCTGACAGCTGAGCAGCAAAAAGCGGCTTGATAAGTCGATTATCAAGCCGCCACAGTGATAGCGCTTATGCCTGGACCAGACCGTTGATCTTGACGGTCGGGTTCACGTCCGCGTCGTAGTCCACGCCGTCGACTTCAAAACCGAACAAACGCAGGAACTCAGCCTTGTAACCGGCGAAATCGCTGATTTCGTTAACGTTGTCGTCAGTCACCTGGTTCCACAGCGCGGCCACGGCGTCCTGGACCTTCGGCTCCAGCTCGGCCAGGTCGGCGCGCAGGCGGCCGTCAGCATCGAGCTTGGGCTCTTTGCCGTACAGGCTGTCCCTGAACAGGCCGTAGACCTGCTCGATGCAGCCTTCGTGGGTGCCCTGCTCTTTCATCACCTTGAACAGCAGCGACAGGTACAGCGGCATGATCGGAATCGCCGAGCTGGCCTGGGTAACCACGGCCTTGAGTACCGACACGCGGGCATCGCCCTTGAGCGCAGCGAGGTTGTCGCGCAGGGTCAGGACTTTCTTGTCGAGGTCTTTCTTGGCTTCGCCGATGGAACCGTTCCAGTAGATGTCCTGGGTCAGCTTCTCACCGAGGTAGGTGAACGCGGTGGTCTTGGCGCCTTCAGCCAGTACATCGGCGTCACGCAGGGCGTCGATCCACAGCTGCCAGTCCTCACCGCCCATCACTTTGACGGTGCCGTCGATTTCTTCCTGGGTGGCAGGCTCCAGGGTGGTGTCGACCACGACGCCCTTGTCGGTGTTGATACCGCGCAGGGTCACGGCCTTGCCGATCGGCTTGAGGGTGGAAGTGTGCACCACGCCTTGCGGGTCGGTACGGCGTGGCGCGGCCAGGCTGTAGACCACCAGGTCGATCTTGCCCAGGTCTTTCTTGATGGTGTCGATGGTCAGGCGCTTGATCTCATCGGAAAACGCGTCGCCGTTGATGCTCTTGGCGTACAGGCCTTTTTCCACGGCAAACTTCTCGAACGCCGCGCTGTTGTACCAGCCAGCGGAGCTCAGCTTGCCTTCTTCGCCTTCTTTTTCAAAAAACACGCCCAGGGTGTCGGCACCGCAGCCAAACGCGGCACTGATGCGCGCGGCCAGGCCGTAACCAGTGGAAGCGCCGAGGACCAGCACCTTCTTTGGACCGCCTTCGATGGCGCCGCTTTTAGATACGCAGCTAGTTACGTAGTCGATCTGCTCTTTGACGTTCGCTTCACAGCCAACAGGGTGAGCGGTCACACAGATAAAGCCACGAACCCGCGGTTTGATGATCATAAAATTCTGCCTCTTCCAAGGTGCCGAAGGCCAATGTTGGCCATTCAACTTCAATCGTACCGGTCTATGACGTCCGAAAAACCGAAGCGTCACGATAGTCGCAAATCTTCCGTTCTCAAAATTCAATCCACCCAAACCCGCTTGCCTCTGGGGCCAGTTACAAATTGTGCAGCGACTTCACAATTTTCGAACTATTTAAAACGCCTGCGCGCGCCATAAAGCTCTATCATGACGAAATTGTTTCATTATGTTTCAGGCCTGGAGCCGCGTTTCATGAGCAAAAATGCCGTGGGTAAAAAGCTGATATCCCTCGCCTGGGTGCTCGGCGTTTTACTGTTTATCGCCTGTTTTCCGCGCACCAGCCTGGCGTTTTTACTGCTGGTGGTGGTTTGCGGTCTGTATGACTTCATGCGTAATGGCCTGTATGACCGCGCTACCTTCAAGAAATATTTCATCGGCAACGGCCGCAACACCTGGATCCTGGCGCCGTTCAACACCCTGTTCGACCTGCTGAGCCGCCGCAACCGTCATGTCTACACCCTGGACGACCTGCCGCCCGCCTGGCGCGAAGATCTGCAACAGGTCATCGACGACGCCATGGCCCGCAAGGAAGAAATCATCAGCTACCTGGACGCACGCATGGCCGAGAAGAAACGCGGCATGTTGTTTTTCCAGTGGTACGGTCGTCCGATCGAAACCGCCCTGGACATCCCGCAACTGCGCAGGAAACTGCCATTCGTGAAGACGATCGGCGTGTCGGTGTTCAACGAGAATCGCTCGACGTCCTTCCATTTCGGCCCGTTGCGCATGATGTTCCGCGTGCTCTACAACATGGCGCCGGCGCCGCATCACGAGGGTGTGTATATCCAGGTGGGCAAGCACAAGCACTATTGGCACGACGATCCGCTGTTCATCTTCGATGACACGCTGATGCATGCGTCCTTTAACAAGAACGATGCGAAACGTTACTGCCTGTTCATCGATATTGTGCGACCGACCCCGGTGCCCTCCGTGTTGAACGCCGTGATCTCGGGGTTTGCCGGCCTGGTGTTCACCCTGCGTCGGGTTTTCTACAAAAACTGGAAGCTGATCCAGTAAGTTCTGCGGCATGATGGTGCTGGACGGTATTTGCACTCGGCCTTGTGCGTGAGGTAAATAACCGTCTCGTGCGACCGTATACGGCGCGCCTCATTCTCAAGCCATTGCGCCTTTACGGATGCGATGGCTGTGCTTTCAAGGAATCAGAATGCCCCAACGTCAAGTGATCAATGCCTCCGTCAGCCCCAAGGGCAGCCTCGAAACCCTGTCCCAACGTGAAGTCCAGCAACTGAGTGAAGCCGGCAGCGGCAGCATCTACGCCCTGTTCCGCCAATGCGCCCTGGCGATCCTCAACACCGGCGCGCATATCGATAACGCCAAGACCATCCTCGACGCCTACAAAGACTTCGAAGTGCGTATCCACCAGCAGGACCGCGGCGTGCGCCTGGAGCTGCTCAACGCCCCGGCCGATGCCTTCGTCGATGGCGAAATGATCGCCAGCACCCGCGAAATGCTGTTCAGCGCCTTGCGTGACATCGTCTACACCGAGAACGAGCTGGACAGCCAGCGCATCGACCTGAGCAACTCCCAAGGCATCACCGACTACGTGTTTCATCTGCTGCGCAACGCCCGTACGCTGCGCGCGGGTGTCGAACCCAAGATCGTCGTGTGCTGGGGCGGCCACTCCATCAACACCGAAGAATACAAATACACCAAGAAGGTCGGCCACGAACTGGGCTTGCGCAGCCTCGACGTGTGCACCGGCTGCGGCCCCGGCGTGATGAAAGGTCCGATGAAAGGCGCGACTATTTCCCACGCCAAACAGCGCATCACCGGCGGCCGCTACCTGGGCCTGACCGAGCCAGGCATCATCGCCGCCGAAGCGCCCAACCCGATCGTCAACGAGCTGGTCATCCTGCCGGACATCGAGAAACGCCTCGAAGCCTTCGTGCGCGTCGGTCACGGCATCATCATCTTCCCTGGCGGCGCCGGTACGGCCGAGGAATTTCTCTACCTGCTGGGCATCCTGATGCACCCGGACAACCGCGACCTGCCGTTCCCGGTCGTGCTGACCGGGCCCAAACATGCGGCGCCTTACTTGGAACAACTGCATGCGTTCGTCGGCGCGACCCTCGGCGAAGCGGCGCAGAAGCATTACCAGATCATCATCGACGACCCGGCCGAAGTCGCGCGCCAGATGACCGCAGGGCTCAAGGCGGTCAAACAGTTCCGTCGCGAGCGCAACGACGCATTCCACTTCAACTGGCTGTTGAAGATCGACGAAGGCTTCCAGCGCCCCTTCGACCCGACCCACGAAAACATGGCCAGCCTGCAACTGACCCATGCGCTGCCGCCCCATGAACTGGCGGCCAACCTGCGTCGCGCGTTCTCGGGGATTGTGGCGGGTAATGTGAAGGACAAAGGCATTCGTTTGATCGAAGAAAAGGGCCCGTACGAAATCCACGGCGACCCGGCGATCATGAAACCACTGGATGAATTGCTAAAGGCCTTCGTCGCCCAGCACCGGATGAAATTGCCGGGCGGAGCAGCGTATGTGCCGTGTTACCGCGTGGTGCAGTGAGCCAGCGGCGAGCCGTCATAGTTTGTATCGGTTTGGCGCGTGATCACAGGTGTGAGGATCGAGAGTTCGGACTAGGGTTTTAGTACCGACTCATCCACTTCTGCGAGCACCCTGTGGACCAACGGATATTGTCCTCGATCACTCCTTACACTAGGGTAAGGAGCATCACGATGGAGGTCTTCACTATGGCAACCGCCACACTTACTTCAAAAGGACAAATCACCATCCCTGTCCAGGTCAGGACGGCCCTCGGCCTGGAAACAGGCGACCGGGTGGAATTCGTCGAAATGGAAGACGGCAAGTTTTCCATGATCGCCGCGAGTAAAACCGTCACCGACCTCAAGGGGCTGATTCGCAAGCCTGCCACTGCCGTGTCCATCGAGGACATGAACCGGGCCATCGCGGCACAGGGAGCAAACGCGGGATGATCGGCCTGGATACCAACGTGCTGGTGCGCTATGTCACCCAGGATGAGCCCGTTCAATCCGCCAAGGCGTCGCGACTGATCGAGTCATTGACCGCCGCGTCACCGGGCTTTGTCAGCCTGGTGACCCTGGTGGAATTGGTGTGGGTGCTGCAGGCCTGCTACCAATCGGCCAAAAGCGATGTGGTGATGGTGCTGGAAACCCTGTTGCATACGCGCGAGCTCACTGTCGAGCACGCCGATGTCGTCTGGCAGGCACTGCGCAAGTTCGTTGCGAACAAAGCAGACTTCGCCGACTGCCTGATCGAACGCTGCGCCCACGCGGCCGGCTGCGAGTACACCGCCACCTTCGACCTGAATGCGGTCAAGGCAGCGGGCATGAAACGGATCGGCTAGGCCGTCTTTTGGGGAGAGGCCGCTCGGTCAGCGAACCCAGCCACCGCCCTGCCAATGATAACCATCGTTGCGCTGCACCCAATGCGGATGCACATAGCGATAGCCCACGCGTACCGGCTCCCAATGGCCGTGCACCGCTACATAGCGCCCACCTTCCCAACGCCAGTAACCGCGTGACCAGATATAACCTTCGCGTACCGCCGGCTCGACTTCGATCACCTGCACCGGCGGCGGTTGCGGCGCCACGACTTCCACATACTCACGTTGTACCGGCCGGCGTTCATGCACGACGCGTTCTTGAACACACCCGGATGCCGCGACGACCACCGCCGCCATTGCCGCATAACGTAGCAACATACAAAACCCTCGGGCGTTAACGCCCTGTACCTGCATCAGAAAGAAATCCCCTGTGTTCCAGCCGGGCTCCTGCCTGGGCTTGAGTTATTTTTTAACAGGAGATGTCTGTCAGATTGCTGAACCCTCAAGGCCTCAGGTCGTGCAGGCGACGGTCGGTCGCTTCAGGCGCAATAACAGTAACCCGGCAATCACTACGGCAATGCCGGCATAGGTCGAAACATGGATTTCGTCGCCGAACATCAGCGCCGCCCATACCAGGGTGACCGGGGGCTCCAGATAGACCAACGCTGCAACCCGGGTAGCCGTCATTACGCGCAGCAGCCGCCAGAGGCTCAAGTAGGCGGCAAAGGTGGAAAACACCGTCAGCCACACAATCGAAACCAGTACGTCGGCGTTATAGGGAATGCTCAAGGTATCGGTATAAAGCACCGCGCCGGTGAAGCCGATCAACGTCAGCAGCGATTGGATAAACAGCGGCATGAGCAAGCCGGCCTGCTTGCTCTGCTGCGAACGGCGCTCGTACAAGGTCGCCAGCGTCAGCCCCAGCGCCGCCACCAGTGGCAGCCCATACATGGCCAGGCCAACCTCTTCGCCACCATTGCTGTACTGCCCGGCGATCACGATCGCTACGCCTGCAAAGCTGACCATGAGCCCCACCCATTGCCAGCCGCCGCTGCGCTCAGTTGCACTGCCTGTCGACAATGCAGCGGTCATCAACGGCTGCAACGCCGCGATGATCGCCGCAATGCCCGGCGGCAAGCCGTTCTGGATCGCCACATAGAGGCAGCTCAGGTACAGAAACTGCGACAGGCAGCCGATGATGGCGTAATGGCGAATCTGCGCCCAGGTCACCTTCAGCAACCTGACGTTCAAGAACGCTCCCAGGCACAGCGATACCAACAAAAATCGCCAGAACAGCAGGTTGAACGCACCGCTGCCTTGTGTGCCCAACTTCGCGCCGATATAGCCCGAACTCCATGACAGAACAAACGCCCCTTGCAAGAGCAGCAATCCCAGGGTTGATCGCTTCATGCAGCCTCCAGCCTGTGTAGTTGACTTCAAGGCTAGGGAAGGAGGACTCTTCTGTATATTTGAATAACCTGCATTACCAATCCGCATTAGTAGAACTATGGCCAAACAACTGAATATCGATCTGTTGCGCACCTTTCACGCCGTCGCACGCTTTGGCCGCTTCAACGAGGCGGCCGAACATGTGCACCGCAGCGCGTCCACCGTGACGACGCAGATTCAGAAGCTGGAAGACCAGGTCGGCCAACGCTTGTTCAGCCGCAGTAACCAGGGCGTGGATCTGACGCTGTACGGCAGGAAACTGCTGGGCGAAACCACCGAATTCCTCAAAAGCCATGACCGCCTGCTGATCTCGCTGATGCCCCAGCGCATGCAGGGCAAGATCCGCCTGGGCGTGCCCGACACCTACGCACCTGCCTTTATGCACACATTCCTGCCGGGGCTGATCGCCGACAACCCGCTGCTGGAACTGGAAATCGAGGCGCGGACCAGTGGCGAACTGTTGAATCTGTTCACGGCAAACCAGTTGGACCTGGTCATCACCGTCAGTGCGCACCCACTGGCACAGGGTGAGCGCCTGGGGCCTGTGCAACCGCTGTGGGTCGCCGCCGAGCAGTTCAGTTACCCACCCAACGCGCCGCTGCCGATCACCGTGCCTATCGCCGGTTGCCCGTACCGCGCGGCGGCGTTACAGGCGCTGAAAGATCACGGGATTTACCATCGCGTATTGCTGGAAAGCCCTAACTCATCGGCGGTAGAAGCTTGCGTGCGCAGCGGCGTAGCCGTGGGCCTGATGGAGGAGAGCCGCATGGGCGAAGGGCTGAGGCAAATCACGCAACTGCCGGCCCTCCCCGCACAGCATCTGTATCTGCTGTGCGACACCGCTAACGCGCTGGCCCTGCATCTGTACGAGCAAGTCAGGCACTTCAGGGTCTGAACGCAGCGCACAAAAAAGCCCGCTGACCGTCACCGGTTCAGCGGGCTTTTGCTTACGCGTAGCTTACAGCGCCAGATCAGACGCCGGCTTGCCTGGCTCAGCCGCAGGCTTGGCAGCCTCGGTGGCCTGTGGAGCCGTCAGTTGCGGAATCGCTGGCGGTGGGGTCAGTTGCAGCACACCGGCGGTGTAGGCCCATTCCTTGGCAACCGCTTCAGGGCTGTCGTTCAGTTTGGTGCCGTAGCTTGGCACGATCTGGTGCAGTTTTTCCTGCCAGGCCGGGCTGGCAACCTTGTCCTTGAACACCTTTTGCAGCACGGTCAGCATGATCGGAGCCGCGGTGGACGCGCCTGGCGATGCACCCAGCAGGCCGGCAATGGAGTTGTCGGCGGAGCTGACCACTTCGGTGCCGAGTTTCAGGACGCCGCCCTGCTCTTCGTCACGCTTGATGATCTGCACACGCTGGCCGGCTTGCCACAGGCGCCAGTCGGACTGCTTGGCGTTCGGGAAGTACTCTTGCAGCGCCTTGAAGCGGTCGTCATCCGACAGCATCAGTTGGCCGGCGAGGTACTCGACCAGCGGGTATTCACGAATACCGACTTTGGTCATTGGCCAGATGTTGTGGGTGGTGGTGCTGGTCAGCAGGTCCAGGTACGAGCCTTCTTTCAGGAACTTGGTGGAGAAGGTCGCGAATGGGCCAAACAGGATCACGCGCTTGCCATCCAGCACGCGGGTGTCCAGGTGCGGAACCGACATTGGCGGCGAACCGACCGATGCCTTGCCGTAGGCCTTAGCCAGGTGCTGCTCGGCGATGGTCGGGTTATCGGTGACCAGGAACGAACCACCCACCGGGAAGCCGGCGTATTCCTTGGCTTCCGGAATACCGGATTTTTGCAGCAGGTGCAGGGCACCGCCGCCGGCGCCGATGAACACGAACTTGGCGTCGGTTTCAGTCTTGGTGCCATCTTTGAGGTTTTTGTAGCTCACACGCCACGAACCGTCTTCGTTACGGGTGATGTCCTGCACTTCGCTCGACAGTTTCAGGTCGAACTTAGGAGTGGTCTGCAGGTGGGCAACGAACTGGCGGGTGATCTCGCCGAAGTTCACGTCGGTGCCGATCGGGGTCCAGGTGGCCGCGATTTTCTGGTTCGGGTCACGCCCTTCCATCATCAGCGGAACCCACTTGGCGATCTGGGCCGGGTCTTCGGAGTACTGCATGCCGGCGAACAGCGGGCTCGCCTTCAGCGCTTCGTAGCGTTTTTTCAGGAACTTGATGTTGTCATCGCCCCACACGAAGCTCATGTGCGGAGTGGAGTTGATGAACGAACGCGGGTTCTTCAACACGCCCTGCTGAACCTGCCAGGACCAGAACTGACGGGAAATCTGGAACGCTTCGTTGATCTCGACCGCTTTGGGGATCTCAACATTGCCGTTCTTGTCTTCCGGGGTGTAGTTCAGCTCAGCCAGTGCCGAGTGACCGGTACCGGCGTTGTTCCAGCCGTTGGAGCTTTCTTCGGCCACGCCATCGAGGCGCTCGACCATTTCCATCGACCAGCCCGGTTCCAGCTCGTTGAGCCAGACACCCAGGGTTGCACTCATGATGCCGCCGCCGATCAGCAGCACATCGACTTTCTTTGCCTCTTCCGCGTGAACGGACGTGATCCCCATCGACAAAGCCAGCCCCAGCAGGGCAGTGTTTACTTTCTTAAACATCAGTAGCACCTATGATAAAACGCCATCCGCCCTACCGCCCCTGATCATGGGTGACCCTCGATCACGCTACGCCAGGCAACGTACCGCGGGGCCTACACATTCACATGAGGACTGCAGGGTGGGCACACAAGGCCGATGGATCGACCTCACTGTTATGTCCCTTCTGCGCTGACTTCTTATCATTATTGGCTTCAGCTACCTGGGCGACAGCCAACCGCTGGGACGTATACGGGTGTACGCACCAGGGAAAGACTAGACCAAGACGGCGCGCAGAATATCACGCCAAACCGCGTTTATGCGCCGTTTGGCCAATTGACACCTTTAAATCGCAGGTTTTATCGCGCAGGTGTCAAGGCAGCCAGCCGCGACCTGGGGTCACAGGCCTGGAACTCTCATGCGCCTGGCTGTTCTAGACACCCTCACCGTCCCATGCGTAGCATCGGCGATTGTCTTTCGTACACCTCATCCAAACAGAGCCATTCATGTCTACCCACCCAACACCCGGGCACGTCCTGCCCGCGCGCAATGCCGCCAAAATGGAAGCGGCCATGGCCGTGGGCGCTTTCGCAATCGGCACCGGCGAATTCGCCATCATGGGCCTGATGCCCGACATCGCCCAGAACCTGGGCTTGAGCGAGCCGCAGGTCGGCCACGCCATCAGCGCCTACGCCCTGGGCGTGATGGTCGGCGCCCCGCTGCTGGCCATCCTCGGCGCCAAGCTGCTGCGCAAACACATGCTGTTGCTGCTGATGGGCCTCTACGCCCTGGGCAACCTCGCCACCGCCTTCACCCCCACCTTCGGCTCGCTGGTGGCCTTCCGCTTTATCAGCGGCCTGCCCCACGGCGCCTACTTCGGCATCGCCGCCGTGGTTGCCTCCAGCATGGTGCCCAGCGACAAACGCGCCGGCGCCGTGGCCCGAGTGATGATGGGCCTGACCTTGGCCATGCTGCTCGGCAACCCCATCGCCACCTTCCTCGGCCAACACCTGGGCTGGCGCTCGGCGTTCGCCCTGGTCAGCGTGATCGCCCTGTGCACCATCGCTCTGGTCTGGCAATTCGTGCCCCATCGCCACGATGAAGAACGCAGTGACCCGCGCAAGGAACTGCGCGCCTTCACCAAACCGCAAGTGTGGATGGCGCTGTCCATCGGCGCGATCGGGTTTGCCGGCATGTTCTGCGTGTTCAGCTACCTGGCGCCAACCATGCTGGAAGTGACCAAGGTTTCACCGCAATGGATCCCCTTCGGCCTCGCCGCGTTTGGCATGGGCGGCATCATCGGCAACATCGCCGGCGGCAAACTGTTTGATCGCATGCAATTTCGCGCGGTGGGCTGGATTCTGGTGTGGTCGATGGCCGTACTGATCTTCTTCACCTTCGCCGCCAGTTCGCTGTGGAGCGTACTGCTGGGCATCGGCCTGGTCGGCACCATGATCGCCCTGGCGGCGCCGTTGCAAATCCGCCTGATGGACATCGCCCACGAAGCCCCGAGTTTGGCGGCAGCGTCCAACCACGCCGCCTTCAACCTGGCGAACGCGCTGGGGCCATGGTTTGGCGGGATGGCAATCACGGCAGGGTTTGGCTGGACCAGCACCGGCTACATCGGCGCGGTGACGGCCCTGATCGGATTGGGCATTTACTTGATCGCCCGCCGCATGAAGGGTGGCAACTAACGCCACACGTTTCGCGCCGATCATAGATCCAATGTGGGAGGGGGCTTGCCCCCGATAGCAATAGGCCAGTCAATACACCAATAACTGCCCCACCACCCCATCAATCATCATGCAACAACCCCGCCCCATACTCCCCATAACTACTCCCCAGCCCACTGCCACCAAAATTCATCTTGGCGGCTTTGCTGGGGCTGTGGTCACCAAATGCCTGGCACCCGCCTGAAAAGCACGGGTCACTGCTCACGGCGGGTGAAGATGAACAAGCGCTCAACAACAACGTGCCGGTGATCATCACGACTTTGACGAGGTTCGAAATCATGGTCTCAGTTCCCTGTGGGCTGGAGGTGCTGGGGTCCTCGCTTGCAGGGAATCGTAGACCTCAACGGCGCGGGGAATTATGAAACTTCGCTGCGAGACAGCATGAGTTCAGGTTGCCGCCTTGGGGTAAGGCGGCAGGGTTGGTTGTCAGGCTTTGACTGGTTTGATTACAGGCGCAACTTGTTCTTGGGCTCGGTCTACGAGCAATGCGCTCAACTCGATTAACTGCTGGATGCCCAGGGCGATGGCGCGTTGGGAGTCGTCTAGGTCGAAAGCTAGAGTGGCGGCCATTTCGTTGGCGGATGCGAGGTTTTCGGCGGCGTTGGCCAGGAGGGTTTCGGGGTCGAGGGTTGGGTTGACGAGGAAGAGGTTGTTGCTTAGGGGTATGAAGGCGGTAGCGCCGTCGGATGGGGGAAGATGATGCTCGACGGCTCGATGAGCTGCGGCTTGGAGCTTGTGATTGACGGAAGAAGTGCCTTGATCACTAGCAGAATTGCGTGCGTTGTTGTGCATGGCGATGCTCCAAAAATGGTAGGGAGTTAAAACGCCTTAGCAATACGGACTTCCACCTCCGGCCGCTGGGTTTTCAGCGGCTTGACGAGGTTAGCTATGGGTGGTCCGAGGGGCAAGCCCGAGAAAGCGTGGGATATTTCCCAGAAATCCTGACCTATTCCCAGATATCGCTCTATCGCTTAATGCATTGCACCGATGATGGGGGTGAACGACTGATCCTGAAGACCAAGTATTCCTTACCCTACAGAGCCGAATTGAAAGCTGCGTACCACTTTACCAACCCTACTTCCTCTCGGTAGCGCCATGCCCATTACGACAGGCAGCAACCGGCCAGAAGAGGTCAAGCAGAGTCGGAGGTTCGGTTCAATGCTCGCAGCTGAGTGCGCTCGCCGCGACGTGATGGCATGATTGAGATAGGCCGGATAGCGCTGGCGACAGACGGTGGTGAGAATCCGTAATAGATGAATTCAATAGGATTTATGGATGAAGATCAAACAGATCCACATTAACTGTGTTGGCGGTATCGATGACCTTGATTTAATATTCGACGATCACATGAATATTATAAGCGGTCCTAATGGGATCGGAAAAACAACCATTCTTGAGAGCGTCGCCCAGGCATTTGCTGGCTATGAAAGCAATCTCTTAAAGCGAATGGTAAGCTCTGAGTGTGGTACCGTTACCACTTACGTTGATTCGGGCAATGGTCAAATCGAAAAGCAGACTTATAACATCTCTCAATTCAGCCCAAGAAAAAATGAAAACACACAGCCCTTTGAACACTATATAAAACATCTTATCTCTTTGAAGGTTGCTCGCACATTCACTTACGTCGCGTTGGACGCTGTTTCTCGGGACGCAGATAGAAACCCATACAACACATCCAATAGCAACAAGAATGGCGTAAATTTGACCGAAGTAAAAAGCTGGTTTGTTAATCGATATCTCTATTCAGCTCATCCGGGTGCCCTTACAGATATACGAATGCATAATTTCGAAAGAGCGAAAACATTTTTTTCATTATTGAATAGTGAATATCGGTTCAGCAGGGTAGATGCCGGAACTAACGAGATAATGGTAAACACCCCCACCGGAGAAATCTACTATGAATATCTTTCTTCCGGATTCAAGTCATGTCTTTCGATACTATTCGGAATCGTAAAAGAAATCGAATTTCGCTTTGCAGAATCAGATATAAAACTGGATGAGTTCGAAGGTGTAATTCTGATCGACGAGTTAGAACTGCATCTACATCCAGAATGGCAGGCCAAAATCTCTACGATTTTGGCCCAAGCTTTTCCAAATGCTCAATTCATAACTACAACCCACAGCCCGCATATTATACAGGCAGCAATGCCTAATCAGGTAGTCGCTCTACATCATACAAACGGGAAGATTCAGAGAAAGTCACTCCCGTCGAGTGAGTATGGTTATCAGGGCTGGACGGTGGAAGAGGTTTTAACAGATGTGATGGGGCTCGGCGATACCCGCACAGATGTGTACCAAGACGCTATCCAGAGTTTTCAGCGAGCCGTAGATGAAGACAACTATAAAGGCGGGATTTTAGCATTCGAAAAACTTGAAAAGCTTCTGCACCCAGAAAACAACCTTAGGAAGCTTCTGTCGTTCCAGCTTGGTGCAATTAAGGGGTAAAATAATTGATAAAATTGGAGCGACAACTTAAGCCTGCATATCTATCTACGTCAACTGTTACTGATTTGACAGAAAAATTTAAGAGAGATGGTAGTAGCGTATGAAACCACCCACAAATAAAAGCCCCGTTATTGGCCTCAAGCTACGGAAAATGTGCATTTTGCGAGTGTTCTCTATCAGATGAAAGCAAGTATATGGAAGTTGAACATTTCAAGTACAAAAACGTATACAAAGACTGCGTGGTCGATTGGAGCAATTTGCTCCCATCCTGTAAAAGGTGCAACATCGCCAAAGGTATACATGATGTAGACACAGACCCAATAGTCAACCCCTATGATGTTGACCCAAGGAATCATCTTTCCTTCAAGCTCTATCAATTCAAAGGGAAAGACAAAGTTGGAAAATCAACCATCGAAGCTCTCGATCTAAATAACTCAGATCGATTAGTATTCAAGCGATTTGAGGTTGGCGAGCAAGTTTCTAGGTCTGTACGTGTTGCCACTGACAGGCTAGAGGCCTACAAACTATCGAAAACTGCTGTACGAAAGAACAAGCTACTTAACATAGTGGAAACCATTCTTAACGAGTGCCAACCCAAAGCAACTTACGCAGCCACCACCGCGACAGTAGCTTTAAATGATGAGGACTTCATAGAGATCATAAACCAACTCCAAGCACTTAACTTATGGGAAGATTATCTTGAGGTCAAACTCTCGGCAGCACAAAATATTGCTTTCCAACAACCTTAGTGATTGACGACATCAACGCGCTCTACCTATAGATTTATATTCCGCAATTTATAAAGCCTCACCTCTGAAATTTTTAAGTTGCAGAATATACCTGGTAAAATTTGATTTACTCCTGGGTATTTTCGGGATTCTTATCGCTAGGATAGGCCGTAAATAGGCGTCTATTGGTCGATTCTGCCCGTCGCGACCGTCAGCTTTGGGTCGATTGCAATGGAAGAGTACCGATCCGAGTCCGCCTCAATGGTCCTACACCGGGTGGTGTGGGGACTCTATGTCTGAACCGATAACGAAAATGCTGCCGCCCACGAATGGGCCACCAACGCCATACAGCGGCACTACAACAAGGAAAAGTGTACGGATTTATTTTTACCATTACCGAGACAAAACTAACCAGCAGGCAGCAAAAAGCCGCCTCACCGGCGGCTAATTATTTTGGCAATAATCTCTGGCGACTAAGCTTTCAATTCATCCGGCGTATGCGTCTTGAGCCAGTCAGCCAAGGCTGCATTCATTCGCGTTTGCCAACCCGGCCCAGAAGCCCTGAATTTCTCCAGCACCTCTGCATCAAAACGAACATTCACGTGTTCTTTAGGCGCTGCCGACTTTGGCCGGCCACGCTTTGGCTTGAGCATTTCCTTCGCCTGAGCCTTGCCAAACAACGCCGCAAGCACTTCGCTGGCTGGTTTGGACTTGGCAAAGTCCTCGGACGACCATTCGGGGTTTGCCGTATCGACCATTTCAGGACTGGGTTTCTTGGTCATGATTTTTGACCTCCCGTTTGTTGGCTTTACGAAAGCTGATGACGTGGACCGCGTCACCCCGTGGGGTAAACACTACGACATGCAGCCGATCCCCTATGTATCCCACCGCCCGATAACGACACTCGCTGCAGTCGAATCGATCATCCTCCCCGGATCAAGGCCGTAGGCCATTCAAAGTCTCGCAGCAGCGCAAATGGAAGACTACGCTCTGAAACGTTGCGAGCGTCTCTCGCCGAGATCTTAAGTCGCCAACACAAGGTTTACGTCGAAACCCTAACCGGCACGCGCTCCAGGTGTCACTGGAGATTAAGTAACTAGCCGTGAGAACCCGCCAAGTACCTGGCAAGCATCCCTGATAAACTGCGCCCCATTCACCTCGCTAACTCAGATTCCCTCATGCCCCTACAACCTGCCCCACTCTCCCGCCGCTTCTCCGTCGCCCCCATGATGGACTGGACCGACCGCCACTGCCGGTACTTCCTACGCCTGCTCTCCAAGCACACCCTGCTCTACACCGAGATGGTCACCACTGGCGCTATCCTCCACGGCGACCACGAGCGCTTCCTGCGTCACAACGAAGCCGAGCACCCGCTTGCGCTCCAGCTAGGCGGCAGTGTTCCCGCCGATCTAGCCGCCTGCGCGCGTATGGCCGAGGCCGCCGGTTACGATGAAGTGAACTTGAACGTCGGCTGCCCCAGCGATCGTGTGCAGAACAACATGATCGGCGCGATCCTCATGGCGCACCCTGCCCTGGTTGCGGACTGTGTGAAGGCGATGCGCGATGCGGTGTCGATTCCGGTGACGGTGAAGCACCGTATTGGCATCAATGGCCGGGACAGTTATGCCGAGCTGTGTGATTTTGTCGGCACGGTGAAGGACGCGGGTTGCACCAGTTTTACCGTGCATGCGCGGATTGCGATTCTGGAGGGGTTGTCGCCGAAGGAGAATCGCGATATTCCGCCATTGCGCTATGACGTGGCGGCGCAGTTGAAGCAGGATTTCCCGGCGCTTGAGATTATTCTCAACGGTGGGATCAAGACGTTGGAGCAGTGCCAGGAGCATTTGCAGACGTTTGATGGGGTGATGCTGGGGCGGGAGGCTTATCACAATCCGTATCTGTTGGCGGAGGTGGATCAGCGGTTGTTTGGCAGTGAGGCGCCGGTGATTGGTCGGGCGGAGGCGTTGGCGCAGTTGCGGCCTTATATTGCTGAGCATTTGGCCAGTGGTGGGACGATGCATCACATTACTCGGCATGTGTTGGGGTTGGGCACGGGTTTTCCGGGGGCGCGCAGGTTCAGGCAGTTGTTGTCGGTGGATATTCATAAGGCGGCGGACCCGTTGGCGTTGCTGGATCAGGCTGGGGAGTTGTTGGAAGGGCGGTGACTGGGTAGCTGATGGGCTTTTGTAGGAGCGAGCTTGCTCGCGAGAAATCCATAGCCGCCGCGCTTATTCAGAACGCACGCGTTATCGTTGACGTTTTTCGCGAGCAAGCTCGCTCCTACATTATTTGGGGCAGGCCCAGTGGCTATGAAGGCGCTATCGAGCAGTTGGGTTGAACCTGCCACCGATTCTGCCCTCCTATTGAGCAGTACGACCGCCATTCATACGGCTGTTTTCAGGTTGTTGCCCTCGCAAACGACCTAACGCATTTGCGCCCTTGAGCGCCTGCCAGCGCTCGGGTAATGTCATCAGACCCACAGGACAGAGCACGCCCATGACTTCCAAGCTGGAACAACTCAAGCAATTCACCACCGTCGTAGCCGATACCGGCGATTTTTCTACCCTCGCCAAGCTCAAGCCGCAAGACGCGACCACTAACCCTTCTCTGCTGCTCAAGGCTTCGTCGATCGCAGGCTACGCCAAGCTGCTGGATGAATGTGTGCAGGACTGCAACGGTGACGTGGGCCTGGCCAGTGACCGTTTCGCAGTGGCGGTTGGCCAGGAGATCCTTAAAGTCGTACCGGGCCGTATTTCCACTGAGGTGGACGCCCGCTTGTCGTTTGACGAAGACGCGATACTCAAGCGTGCGCACCGTCTGATCGATCTGTACGACAAGGCCGGTGTTAGCCGTGACCGTGTGCTGATCAAGATCGCGTCCACCTGGGAAGGTATTCGCGCAGCGGAAAAACTGGAAAAAGAAGGCATCCAGACCAACCTGACGCTGCTGTTCTCGTTCGCCCAGGCCGTGGCGTGCGCTGAAGCAGGTGTGTTCCTGATTTCGCCGTTCGTGGGCCGTATCTACGATTGGTACAAGAAGGCCAACGGCAACGACTACACCGGTTCCGATGACCCGGGCGTGCAGTCGGTGACGCGCATCTACAACTACTACAAGGCCAATGGCTACAAGACCGTGGTGATGGGTGCGAGCTTCCGTAACCTGAGCCAAATCGAAGAATTGGCCGGGTGTGACCGCCTGACCATCAGCCCGGATTTGCTGGAGAAGCTGGCGGCCGATGAAGGCAAGCTGGAGCGCAAGTTGGCGCCAGGGCACGCCGGTGAAGCGCGGGTGCATATGACTGAAGCGCAGTTCCGTTGGGAATCCAACGAAGATGCGATGGCGACTGAGAAGCTGGCGGAGGGGATTCGTCAGTTTGCTCGGGATCAGGAGAAGCTGGAGGCGTTGTTGTCGGCCAAGCTGTAAAAGCGTAGGCGGCAAAAAGGGCGGCACCTTGGTGGGTGCCGCCCTTTTTTGTGGGCGCAGGTTTCAAGCCTGTCGCAGGTCAAACTGTGGGAGGGGGCTTGCTCCCGATGGCAGAGTGTCAGTCAGCTTTTTCATAACTGACACACCGCTATCGGGGGCAAGCCCCCTCCCACATTGGAATGTGTTTCGACCGGAAAGCCGTCAGTGGCGCTCGAGGGCGTTGACGAGGTCGTGGAAAGCTTCGCGGTTGGACTCGTTCAAGCCCATCAGGATCTTGTGCGCTTCCAGCACCTTGACCCGTACGACTTCCTCGGACTGATCCTGTGAAGGCAGGTCGGTCAGGCATTCCGGGCAGGGGATCGGGCGGTCAACGATGTTGAAAACCTGGTCGAAGCCCATGGACTGCAGGAGCCGGGTGATGTCTTCGTGGGTGGTGACGACGGTCGGCAACAGGCCAACCTTCTGCCGAGACAGAATGGACAACTTGGCCAGCAGGCCCAGAGTGGTGCTATCGATGCTGCGGGTTTCGGTCAGATCGATCACGATCGCCGAGAAGTTCAGCGCTGTGAAGATCCGCTCAATCGTCGCATCCAGCGCCGAACACAAGGTCAGGCGCACTTCACCGACAAATTTCAGGACGAAGGTCCCGTCTTGCTCGGCGAATTGGATTCTTCCGGTACTCATCAAAGATTCCTGCTCAACACCAATAGGGCGATATCATCCGGCATCTCCCCTAGCGTGGCCAATCCAAAAACCTGCCGCAGACCATCCAGGCTGCCGCCCGCCGACTTGACCTTTTGGGGCAAGGCGGCTTCTTTCTCTTTGAGTGTAGGCTCTGGAAGAAGGTCCAGGATACCGTCGGACATCAGCGTCAGGCTGAAAGTCGGCGGCAGTTCCAGGATGTGGTCTTCGTAGGTGGCTTCATTGAACAAGCCCACCGGCAGGCCACGCCCTTCCAGGTAACGCACACTGTCAGGAGTGTATAGAACCGGCATCGGCAGGTGACCGCCAATGCTGTAGGTCAAAAGACCGGTTTCTTCATCGATCACGCCGCCGACCATCGTCACGTGCTTGCCCAGCTTACAGCTGATCAGGCCCCGGTTGATGTGGCCCAGCACCTCGGAGGGGGTGAACTCGGGCAAGGTGCCGTTGCGCTTGGACTCGAACAGCAACCGCGTCGTCATGAACTTCAACAACACGGTGACGAACGCTGAGGACGCACCGTGGCCGGACACGTCGGCCAGGTAGAACGCCACACGCCGCTCATCCACTCGGAAATAGTCGACGAAATCACCCGACAGGTACAACGACGGGATGATCTGGTGGGCAAACTTGAATTCGTCAATGGTCCACGGACTGACCGGCAGCATGTTCATCTGCACCTGGCGACCGGCGTTCTGGTCTTCCTGGAGCAGGTTCAGGCTGGCTTCGAGCTCGCGGTTGGCGGTCTCGAGTTTTTCGCGGTAGCGCTGGTTTTCCAGCAACAGCCGGGCACGGTCCAGGGCGCGGCGCACCGAGTGCTCCAGCACGGCCAGGTCTTCCAGGGGCTTGATCAGGTAATCGGCGGCGCCCAGGCGCAGGGCTTCAACGGCGTCATTCATGACCCCGGCACCGGACACGACAATCACCGGCGTCTGCGGAGCACGCTCGGTCACCTGGCGAATCAGCTCGAGGCCGCCCATTTGGGGCATGCGCAAGTCGCAGATCACGAGGTCGGGCTTGTCGCGCTCGAATACCTGGAGACCCTGTTGGCCGTTGCCGGCCTGCAGGACGCTGAAGCCACTGTCTTCCAAATAGGCCGCGAGGCTCGCGCGCACTACTTCGTCGTCATCGATTATCAGCAGCGTGGCACTGGTTTTTTGCATGTGGGCAAACGGCGCCAGAATTAGGTTGGCGTAGGCGGCGCGGCAATGGCCGTGCTCACGTACTGGATTCGCTTTCTAGCCTCTCTGTCCTACAAAGCATTGGGATTTCGCCCATGCACAACGGTAAAGCAGAGGTGCCCTTCTAAGGCGCAGACGGTACTCCCATCCGTGAGGGGTTTCAAGCTCATGCCGATGGTCGCCGGGCGTCTTTACACCGCAAATCACCCGGAGTTATAAGAACGCTCACCACCACAACGCAAAGTAAGGATGGACGCTGTGAGCGAACACGAGCGCGACTACGCCGAAAAACGTGACTTCATCCGCATGCGGGTAGATGCCGATGTGTCCTTGATCCACGCTGGCCAGGAGATCGAAGGGGTGTGCCTGGACCTGTCCAGCTCCGGCATGCAGGTGCAGGCACCTCGCCAGTTCAGCGTGGGCGACCTGCTCACCGTGCGCATCGATTCAGAGCACGCCGCACTCAAGGGCCTTGAGGCCGATACCGAGGTGGTATGGACCAAGGCTGCCGGCGATGAGCAGCACCTGGGCCTCAGAATCCTGAAAATGCGCTGATATGCGCCCACAAAAAAGGCGACCGTTCAAAGGTCGCCTTTTTCATTTCAAAACGTCTCAGCTTAAAAGTCGTCGACGACCTTGCCGTCCTTGACCTTGAACTCACGGTTCTGCAGGTAGGCGTTTCGGATAAAAGTGTACTTGTCGCCGCTGATCAGCTTCTCGCTGTCGAGCAGGCTGGCACGGGTGTCGACCACGTTCAGGCCGAAGGTGCTGTTGCGCCAGCCGATATCGTTCATGTAGCGGTACGGTTGGGTGTAGCTGTCCACGTATTTGGACGGCGCATCGCGCAAGGTGCTTGGACCAAGCAACGGGATCATCACGTAAGGGCCGCTGCCGACGCCCCAGTAACCGAGGGTCTGGCCGAAGTCTTCATCGCTGCGCTGCAGCCCCATTTTGGTGCCGACATCGATAAAGCCCAGTACGCCGAACGTGGTGTTGACCAACAGGCGAGCCGTGTCGACGCCAGCATTGTGAGGCTTGAGCTGCAGGACGTTGTTGGCCAGGTTGCCGACATCGCCGATGTTGCGGAAGAAGTTGTGAACGCCGTCCTGCACGAATTGCGGGGTGACGAACTGATAGCCTTGGGCGATTGGCTTGAGGGCGTAGGTGTCAACGGTGTCGTTGAAGGTGAAGATCGGACGGTTGACGCTTTCCCATGGATCGTCTTCGGTCGCTGCTTGGGCGGCGAACGGTGCCAACAGGACGGTGGCACACACCGATAGCTGAGCGAAGTACTGGCTCCAGCGCATAGCTTTTGCTCCTTGAATAGTCTGTCATGGGCGCTATGCCCTGAATAAGGCCGTCAGTATATGACGGAAGTGTCGATTTAGGCAGTCGCAAGGAAACGACTTTCATGATTTGGACAAAATTCCTACAAATACCCACCTGTGTCATCCACTTGTCATGCCACCCCGATAGCGTTGTAACTATTTCAGGGACGTTCAGATGCCGCATGCCGAGATAGCCGTCACCACTGCCCCCGCGTTGACTGCCGTGTTGTTTGGTTTGAGTGGCTGCCTGGTGGATTTCGGTTCCCAGGCGCGCAGCGACTCCCCTTCCCTCGATTCCCAGACCACACCTGGGGCTCTGAAAATTCTGCGCAGCCTGAAGGAACAGGGCGTGCCCTGCGCCTGGCTGGATGAATTGCCGCCCTCGATCACCACGCCACTGGCCGCCACCCTGCCCGCCTGGCTCAAGGCCGCCTCGCCCTCCGCCATCCGCTGGCCGGCGCCCCATGCCTGCTGGCAGGCCTTGATGGAGCTGAATATCACACGCCTGGACGGTTGCGTGCTGGTCAGCGGCGAGCCCCGCCTGCTGCAATCGGGCCTGAATGCCGGCTTGTGGACCATCGGCCTGGCCTCCTGCGGCTCCCTGTGCGGCGTCGCGCCGCAGCAGTGGCAGGAGCTGAGCGACAAGGAACGCGAGCACAAGCGCGGCAAGGCCACCGTGGCGCTCTATGGATTAGGCGTGCACTCAGTGATCGATCACCTCGGTGAACTCGGCACCTGCCTGGCCGACATCCGCCTGCGCCGGCTCAAAGGCGAGAAGCCCTGACAAGGATCATGCACGGTTGGCCGCAGTGGATTAATCTACAGAGCAGTTCGTAGACCTTTCCCGGCGTGCCGCGGTCTATGCCAGTGACTATCGATAAAAGGAAAGAACGTCATGCCTGATCGCAAAAAGCTGGAAGAGCAGATCGAGATCCTGCGCGGGCAGTTGGAACAGGAGCCACCGCTGTCACCTGAAAAACGTGAAGCGTTGGAGGAATTGATTGCCAAGTTCGAAGTGCAACTTGAATTGGAACCGGCCACCCAAACGCCGAGCATTTCCGACGATGTGAATCAAGCGGCCATAGAGTTCGACGCTGAGCACCCGGTCATTTCCGGGACCTTGCGCAATATCATGATCACCCTGGGCAATATCGGGATCTAACCTGCCCGCGAGCCAAGCGCAGATCCAAAATGTGGGAGGGGGCTTGCCCCCGATAGCGGCGTGTCAGCCACAGCATATGTGTCTGAAACCCTGCAATCGGGGGCAAGCCCCCTCCCACATTTGTTTTGCGTGAAGGCTACTGACGCGCCAGGCGTACGTTCTGAAACGCCACATCCTCGGTGCTGCGATACGGGTTGATATCCAACCCACCCCGCCGCACATACCGCGCATACACAGTCAACTTCTCAGGCTTGAGCAAGCGCTGCAGGTCCAGGAAGATACGTTCCACGCACTGTTCATGGAAGTCCGAGTGCTGGCGAAAGCTCACCAGGTATTCCAGCAGGCTGGCGTGATCCAGCGCCGCGCCACGGTACTCCACCACTACGCTGCCCCAATCGGGCTGGCTGGTGACTGGGCAGTTGGATTTGAGCAGGTGGCTGTGCACGCTCTCTTCCACTACCCGCGAATCGTCACAGCGCAACAATTCCGGACGCGGGTGCTCGTAGCTGCTGACGTTGATATCCAGATCATCGATGCACACACCCGGCAACGCCATCACACCCTCAGCCTCGATCTCGGCCAGGCTGCGGATGCGCACGCTCACCGGTTTGCCGGCGGCGGCACTGAGGTCGGCGCGCAAGGTGGCTTCCAGACTCGGCGTATCGGCAAACGCGGTCTGGTTCAACGAGTTGAGGTACAGCTTGAAGGACTTGGACTCGATGATGTTCCGCGAGTCGGCCGGGATGCTGAACTCACCGATGGCCACCACCGGTTTACCGGACGGCAGCAACCAGGACAGTTCGAAGCAGTTCCAGAAATCCACACCCTTGTAAGGCAGGGTCTCGGCGCTCAGGCCCAGCTCGGCCCACTTGGCGGCGCGAGGGATCGGGAACAGCAACGAAGGGGTGTAAGTGGAGATGTATTCACTGGACTTGCCCAGCGGCGAATGTTCGGCTGCGGGATGCATGGCGGAAAACCTGGCTAAATAAACCGCACAAGTCTACCAGCCTTTGCCCGCGCCCTTAAGGAACGCCTTACTCAACGGTCAGTTTGCCGACCATGCCCGCCTGGTAATGCCCGGGAAGATTACAGGCGAACTCAAGGTCAGTGGCTTTGGAGAATGTCCAAGTCAGCTCGGCGGTTTTGCCGGGCTCGACCAGCACACTGTTCGGATCATCGTGCTTCATCGCGCCATGGTTCATTTTACTGTGGTCCATTTCTCCCATACCGGTGGCCGTCAGCATGCCGCTGGCCTGCATCTGTAACATTTCCTTCTGGTGTTCGGCGTGCATGGCCGCGTCGCCGAGGTTGAACTCATGCAGCAACCGGCCTTTATTGACCAGCACAAAGCGCACCGTCTCACCGGCCTTGATGTCGAGGGACTTGGGCGAAAAGGAAATGTCCTGCAGGGTCACTTCAACCGTGCGTGTGGCCTTGTCCGCAGTGGCCGGTTGGCCGAAAGCATAGGTGTGGGCCCCATCGGCCAGGGCATCGAAACTCAGCGCCAACAGGCAGCCCGCCAGGAACACAGGTGTACGCAACGCCATCTTTGACTCTCCAAAAGGGGTGACTCGCTTGGCCAGCACTTTAAGATGGCCTCGCTGCCAGCCAACTGACTGCTAGATTACAACTTTGTCAGGTTGCCCCCTTACCGTTAAGCCCACGGTATAAAGCCCGGCGCCCACCGCTGCCAAGAGTCGCCCATGAAACTGCTGATTGTCGAAGACCAACCGAAAACCGGCCACTATTTGCGCCAGGGCCTGGCCGAAGCCGGGTTCACCACCGAACTGGTGGCCGACGGTATCAGCGGGCAGCACCTGGCGCTGACTGGCGACTATGACTTATTGATCCTCGATGTGATGCTGCCCGGTCGCGACGGCTGGCAAATCCTGCAAGCGGTGCGCAGTGCCGGCCTGGACATTCCGGTGTTGTTCCTCACCGCGCGCGATGCGGTGGCGGATCGCGTGCACGGCCTGGAGCTGGGCGCCGACGATTACCTGGTCAAGCCCTTTGCCTTTTCCGAATTGCTCGCCCGCGTGCGCAGCCTGTTACGGCGCGGCAGCAGTGCGCCGCAGGAAACCAGCCTGCAGTTGGCTGACCTGCGCCTGGACCTGATCCGTCGCCGCGTCGAGCGCAGCGGCCAGCGTATCGACCTCACCGCCAAGGAGTTTGCCCTGCTGGAGCTGCTGCTGCGCCGCCAGGGCGAAGTGCTGCCTAAATCGCTGATCGCCTCGCAGGTGTGGGACATGAATTTCGACAGCGACACTAACATCATCGAAGTGGCGATCCGCCGCCTGCGCCTGAAGGTCGATGACGCCTTTCCCAACAAGCTGATCCACACCGTGCGCGGCATGGGCTATGTACTCGAGGAGCGCTTCACTTGATCAAGCGCTTGTCCCTCGCCAGCCGCCTGGCGCTGCTGTTTGCCGCCTGCACCGCAGTGGTATCGCTGCTGGCCGGCGTGCTGTTCAACCATGCCAGCGAGGCGCACTTCATCGAGCTGGACCAGCAGCAATTGGACAGCAAACTCGTGGCGCTGCGCAGTACGCTGCAGGGGGTCGACTCGCCGCACGCCTTCGCCCAGCGCGAACCCCAACTGCGCGCCGACCTCAGCCATCAACCCGACCTCGCCTTGCGCATCACGGCGGCCGGCCAGCGCTGGCTTGACGATGCGCCGGGCGTGGCGTTGCCCGAGGCCCCCGGCCTGCATAGCCTGCAAAACGCTGGCACCGCCTACCGCGTGTATAACGCGCCGCTGAACCCTGGCCAACCCGGCTCGGCGCAATTGACCCTGATGCTCGACATCACCCATCACCAGCATTTCCTGCAACGCATGCAGCGCCTGATCTGGCTGACCGTCGGCCTGTCGGCCCTGGCCACCGCACTGCTCGGCGCCTGGGCGGCGCGCAGCGGGTTGCGGCCATTGCGGCGCATGGGTGAAGTCGCCGCCGGCGTGTCCGCGCATTCCCTGACGCAACGCTTGCCGCAGCAGCAAATGCCAGCAGAACTGGCGGAGCTGGCCCAGACCTTCAACGCCATGCTGGGCCGGCTGGACGACGCGTTCCAACGCCTCTCGGCCTTCTCCGCCGATATCGCCCACGAGTTGCGCACACCGCTGTCGAACCTGCTGACCCAGACCCAGGTCATCCTGACCCAGCCGCGCCCCTTGGAGGACTACCGCGAGGCGCTGCACAGCAACCTGGAGGAACTGCAGTGGATGGCGCAGTTGGTGAACGACATGCTGTACCTGGCCAAGGCCGATCACGGTTTGCTGGTGCCCAAGCGCGAGCCTTTGGCGCTGGCCGATGAAGTGGAGGCGTTGTTGGAGTTTTTTGCGTTGCTGGCTGAAGACGCCCACGTCAGCCTGGTGCGAGAAGGTACAGCACATACGATGGGTGATCGCGGTATGTTGCGTCGGGCGCTGTCGAACCTGCTCGATAACGCGCTGCGATTTACGCCAGCGGGTGGCGAAGTGCGGGTACGCATGGTGGACGGCGTGACACTCACGATTGAGAACACCGGGGAAGGCATTCCAGCGCAGTTGTTACCGCGGTTGTTCGATCGGTTCTACCGGGCCGACCCGGCGCGCCATGAAGGCAGCAGCGAACACGCGGGGCTGGGGTTGGCGATTACCCAGTCGATTGTGCGGGCGCATGGGGGGCGAATTTTTTGTGAGTCCGGGGTGGGGTGGACACGGTTTGTGATCGAGTTGCCCCAGGGGGATTGATGCAGGCTGGGCAGGCCCTATCGGGGGCAAGCCCCCTCCCACAGTGGTCCTCATTTGCAGGAAGAATGAGGGCAAAATGTGGGAGGGGGCTTGCCCCCGATAGCGGTCTCAAACACTACGAATATCTCAGCGCATGCGCCGGCTCGATCTTCGCCGCCCGATACGCCGGGTAAATGGTCGCCAGAAAGCTCAACACAAACCCCGCCGAGCAAATCAGCAACACATCCCCACCTTGCAGCTCCGAAGGCAGGTTGCTGACGAAGTACACATCCGAACTGAAGATATGCTGCCCGCTCACCCGCTCCAGCCAGCCCACCAGTTCGCTCACATTCAGCGCCGCAATCACCCCCAGCACGCCGCCGATCAGGGTGCCGACAACGCCGATCACCGTGCCCTGCACCATGAAGATCGCCATGATCTGCCGGGGCGTGGCGCCAATGGTGCGCAGGATCGCGATGTCCGCGCCCTTGTCGTTCACCACCATGATCAAGGTGGCGATGATGTTGAAAGCGGCCACCGCGACGATCATCAGCAACAGCAGGCCGATCATGGTCTTTTCCATTTTCATCGCGCTGAACAGGCTGCCCTGGGTGTGGGTCCAGTCGTCCGCCTTATACGCCGCGCCGAGGCTGGCGGCGATGTCGGCCGAGACCTTGGGTGCCGCGTACAGGTCTGTCACTGCCAGGCGTACGCTCTGCACCTGGTTGGGTTGCCAATGCTGGATTTCGGCCGCGTCGGCCTTGTTGATCAAGGCCATGGAGCCGTCCAGCTCGGCGCCTACCTTGAAGATACCCACCACGTTCAAACGCTGCATGCGCGGGGTGATTCCTCCCGGCGCGGTGCTGATTTCCGGAACGATCAACGTCAGTTTGTCGCCCACGTTCAGGCGAAAGCGACGCGCGGTGATGTCGCCAATCACCACGCCGAACTCGCCGGCTTTCAAGTCTTCCAGTTTGCCGCGCACGATATGCTGGGCCACGATCGACACCTTGCCTTCCTGGGCCGGGTCGACGCCGTTGATCTCAATCGGCTGCATCGCACCCTTGTAGGAGAACATACCGTCCATCTGGGTGAACGGTACCGCTGCCGTGACCTGCGGGTTCTTCATTGCAGCAGCGGCCACCGGCTGCCAGTCATCGATCGGGTTCACGCCCACGATGGTGGCGTGGGGCACCATGCCGAGGATGCGCGAGCTCATTTCGCGCTGGAAGCCGTTCATCACCGAAAGCACCACGATCATCGCCAACACGCCCAGGGCGAGGCCGATCATCGAGGTCATCGAGATAAACGAGACAAAACGGTTGCGGCGCTTGGCGCGGGTATAGCGCGTGCCGATAAAAATCGATAACGGTCTGAACATTCGCGGGCACCGTTGAAAAAATGAAAAAGCCCGGTTTCAAAAAAACGGGCTTGCAACAGGTCAGATAGCGACCAGATGACCTTCCTGCAAGTGCAGTACACGGTCCATCTGACGGGCCATGCTCATGTCATGGGTCACCACCAGGAACGCGGTGCGCATCTGGGTGCTCAGTTCCAGCATCAAGTCCTTGATGCCCTGGGCCGTGTGGGAGTCGAGGTTACCGGTGGGCTCATCGAGCATCACCAGGCCTGGGTTGTTCACCAGGGCACGGGCAATTGCCACGCGCTGGCGCTCGCCGCCGGACAGCTCGGCCGGTTTGTGCTCCAGACGATGGCCCAGGCCGACGCGCTCCAGCAAGGCCGTGGCACGCTGGCGCGCCTCCGGAATCGCGGTCTTGCCGATCAACAGCGGCATGCACACGTTTTCCAGGGCGGTGAATTCCGGTAACAGGTGGTGGAATTGATACACGAAACCCAGCGAACGGTTGCGCAGTTGGCCGCGCGCCTTTTCATTCAAGGCGGACAGCTCTTCACCGGCCAGCCACACGCTGCCCTGGGACGGCGTATCGAGGCCGCCCAACAGGTTGAGCAAGGTACTTTTGCCGGAACCGGAACTGCCGACGATCGCCACGCGCTCCCCCGGATGGAGTTCAAGCTGCAGGTTGGCCAGCACCACCACGGATTCAGGGCCTTCCTCGTAGGATTTGCCCAGGTTGCGGCAGCTCAGGATTGCTTTTTCACTCATGCCCGATTCACTCATAACGTAATGCCTGTGCGGGCTGGGTGCGTGCCGCGCGCCAGGCTGGATACAGGGTGGCAAGGAAACTCAGGACCAACGCGGCGCCGCCCACCATCAACACGTCCTGGGCCTGAACCTGAGACGGCAAGTAGTCGATGAAGTAGACGTCGGCGTTGAGAAACTTGTGGCCGAGCACTTTTTCAAGCAAGGCGATGGCGGCGCTGACATTCAGTGCGGCCAGAATCCCCAAGGCGGTGCCGATCAGGGTGCCGACCACGCCGATCACCGTGCCTTGCACCATGAAGATCGCCATGATCTGCCCCGGCGTGGCGCCGAGGGTGCGCAGGATAGCGATGTCGCCCTTCTTGTCATTCACCACCATCACCAGCGTGGAGATGATGTTGAAGGCGGCCACGGCGACGATCAGCAACAGCAACAGGCCAATCATGGCTTTTTCCATGCGGATGGCCTGGTACAGGTTGCCGTGGGTGCGGGTCCAGTCGCGGGCGTAATACTGCGATTCGCCCAGGTGCTGGGCGATTTCCCAGGCGCCGCGCGGTGCCTCGAACAGGTCGTTGAACTTCAGGCGCAGGCCCTGCACCTGGTCCGGCTGCCAGCGATGCAGGCGCGCCAGGTCCGTGAGGTTGGTCAAGCCGAGGTAGCCGTCGATCTCGCCGGCGCCGACGTGGAAGGTGCCGACCACGGTAAAACGCTTCATGCGCGGGAACATGCCGGCCGGGGTCACGGTGACCTCCGGCGCAACGAAGGTCAGCTTGTCGCCGACGCCCACACCAAGCTTGGCAGCGGCCTTGTCGCCGATGACGATGCCGAAGCTGCCGGGCGCCAGATCGTCGAGTTTGCCCTGCAACATGAACTTGTCGATGATCGAGACGTTGCGCTCCTGGGCCGGGTCGACGGCATTGAGCAGGATTTTCTGCACCTTGCCGTCGTTGGTCAGCAGCCCTTGCATTTGGGTAAACGGCGCAACGGCCAGCACCTTGGGGTTCTGCTTGACCTTGGCGGCCAGGCTTTGCCAGTCACTGATGGGCGCGTCGCCCTCGATGGTCGCGTGGGGCACCATGCCCAGCACGCGGGTGCGCATCTCATGATCGAAGCCGTTCATCACCGACAGCACCACGATCATCACGACCACGCCCAGGGCGAGACCGATCATCGAGGTCAGGGAAATGAACGACACAAAATGATTGCGGCGCTTTGCACGGGTATAACGCGTGCCAATAAATACGAAGAGAGGTCTGAACATGTCGGGGCTTGTTCGGAGGAAAAGAAGACGTCCCGGTGGCGGGGTCTGGTCAGCAGCTTTACACTCAGACCATTACCGTTACCTGGGGTTCGCCATGTCGACATTAGATGAAGAAGAGCGCCGCGAATACTACCGTATCGACGACATGATCGCACTCCAAATCAAACCCCTGTCGGCACCCGACGCGGCGAGCAAAGAAGTGTTGCTGGATGATTCGCCGCTGTTCAATCTGCTCAGTGAACTGCACCTCAGCGAATTCGAAGCCCAGCACCTGCTGCGCCAGATCAACGAAAAAGACCGCAGCCTGGCGGCATTCCTCAAAGTGCAGAACAAACGCCTGGACCTGCTCAGCCAGGTCATGGCTCGCGGGCTGCTCGGCGAGGTGGGCGCGCCGCAGCCGGTGATCCTTTCCGAAGGCGGCATCGACTTCCAGCACCCTGTGGCGCTGGCCCCGGACACGCACCTGGCGGTCAAGCTGGTGCTGATGCCCCAGGCCCTCGGCCTGCTGCTGCGCGCGCGGGTCACCCATTGCGATCCCAAGGGCGAGCGCTTTGACGTGGGCACGGAGTTCGAATCCATGACCGATGCCCAACGCCAACTGCTGGCGCGCTACATCCTGCAGAAACAGGCCCAGGAACGTCGCCTGGCGCGAGAACAAAGCGACGAACTCTGAATGCGTATTCACGACGCCAGCGAGCCTGGCGCAAAGGAGCAATTGTGACCCTGATTTACGGCCATCGCGGTGCCAAAGGCGAAGCACCGGAAAACACCCTGACCAGCTTTCAGGAATGCCTCAAACACGGCGTGCGCCGCTGCGAACTGGATCTGCACCTGTCCATGGACGGCGAGCTGATGGTCATCCACGACCCGACCCTCAAGCGCACCACTGACCGGCGCGGCAAAGTCGTCGAGTATTCGGCGGCGGACCTGGTGAAGATGGACGCACGCAAAGGCGGCCCAGGCTGGGTCAACCCATGCCCGATCCCGCGCCTGGAAGAGTTGTTCGAACAGTGCGACTTCGATCACTGGCAACTGGAAGTCAAAAGCGCTTCGCGCACTCGCGCTGCGACCACCGTGCTGGCGATCCGCGAGATGGCCGTGCGGTTTGGCCTGATGGACAAGGTCACGGTGACCTCAAGTTCACGGGAAGTGTTGAAAGCGGCGGTTGACCTCACCCCAGACCTGTCACGCGGGCTGGTGGCCGAATACGCCTGGCTCGACCCGTTGAAGGTCGCGCAGAACTACGGTTGTGAGTTCCTGGCATTGAACTGGACGTTGTGCACCCCCGAGCGGCTGGAAAAAGCCCAGCGCCAGGGCCTGCACGTATCCGTTTGGACAGTCAACGAACCTGCGCTGATGCGCAGGCTCGCCGACTTCGGCGTAGATAGCCTGATTACAGACTTTCCCGGTTTGGCCACTGCCACCCTCGGGAATTACTGAAATCGGTCTCCCCGGCCGGCTCAGGCCACCGGCCGGAGCCGCTCAAAAAAGCCGGTTGAGGCCGTCGTAGGCCGCTACCCGATAGGCTTCAGCCATGGTCGGGTAGTTGAACGTGGTGTTCACAAAATACTTCAGGGTATTTTGCTCGCCGGGCTGGTTCATGATTGCCTGGCCGATGTGCACGATCTCCGACGCTTGATAGCCGAAGCAATGCACGCCGAGCACTTCCAGGGTCTCGCGGTGGAACAGAATCTTCAGCATGCCTTGCGGCTCACCGGCGATCTGCGCACGCGCCATGCTCTTGAAGAACGCCTTGCCCACTTCGTAAGGCACCTTGGCCTTGGTCAGTTCGTGTTCGTTCTTGCCGATCGAGCTGATCTCCGGAATGGTGTAGATCCCGGTCGGCACGTCGTTCACGTAGCGCCAGCTGCCGTTGTCGACAATGCTGCCGGCGGCAGAACGGCCCTGGTCATGGGCGGCGCTGGCCAGGCTTGGCCAACCGATCACGTCACCGGCGCCGTAGATGTTCGGCACGCAGGTGCGGTAGTTCTCGTCCACCTCGATCTGGCCACGGCTGTTGACCTTGACCCCGATATTTTCCATGCCCAGCTTGTCGGTGTTGCCGGTACGCCCGTTGCACCAGAGCAAGGCGTCGGCCTTGATCTTCTTGCCGGACTTGAGGTGCAGGATCACGCCGTTATCCAGGCCTTCGACACGCTCGTACTCTTCGTTGTGGCGCACGGTGATGTTGTTGTTGCTGAAGTGGTAGCTCAACGCCTGGGAAATTTCCGAGTCGAGGAAGCTCAGCAACTGGTCGCGGTTGTCTACCAGCTCCACCAACACACCCAGGCCGCTGAAAATCGAGGCGTATTCGCAGCCGATTACCCCGGCGCCGTAGATGATCAGTTTGCGCGGGGTGTGGCCCAGGCTGAGGATGGTGTCGCTATCGTAGATACGCGGATGGTGAAAATCGATGTCCGCCGGGCGATACGGGCGCGAACCGGTGGCGATGATGATGTGCTTGGCCACCAGCTTCTCGACCACGCCGTTGGCGCAGACCACTTCGACGGTTTGCTCGTCGGCGAAGCTGCCGGTGCCGAAGAACAGGTCGACGCGGTTACGGGCGTAGTAGCCGGTGCGCGAAGCGACTTGCTTGGAGATGACCTTTTCAGCGCTCTTCAACACGTCCGGAAACGAGAACCAGCGCGGCTCGCCGATGGCCCGGAACATCGGGTTGGTGTTGAACTGCATGATCTGGCGCACGGAGTGACGCAACGCCTTGGACGGGATGGTACCCAGGTGGGTGCAGTTACCGCCGACCTGGCGACGGCTATCGACCATCGCCACCTTGCGCCCTGCCTTCGCAGCGTTCATCGCCGCGCCTTCTCCAGCCGGGCCGGAACCCAGTACCACCACGTCGTAGTTGTAGACAGCCATGCGTACTCCTCAGAACAGGCCAGGCGTACGGTTGGACGCCTGGCTAAATCATGCCGCGGCCAGCGGGCATGAAGGACAATTTGGCTCAAGTGTGTGAACCGGGGCACAGTCTATATAAGGCTCAACGCCGCGCACATTAACCCTTGGTCGCGTCATAGGCCAGTCTTGCCATACTAACAGGCCGCCAATCAGCGTCGCTTTCGGGATGAGCATTATGCGGCAACTGTTTTGCTGATGGTGTCAGTTGTTGAAGTTGTGGCTGGACTACCGCTATCGGGGGCAAGCCCCCTCCCACAGTTTGATTTGCGAATACATTCAAATGTGGGAGGGGGCTTGCCCCCGATGAGGCCCTCACTCGCACCACAAAACCCACAGGCATAAAAAAGCCCCGAACCAGCCGTAATGCTGTTCACTTAAGCGGAGCAGCATTGCGATCCACTGGAAATCGGGTTTTTGAGATCTTCACCGTCCTCGGCCTTGCAGGTCTGGGGCGGTGATCCAGAAACAAGCTGCCGATACCCTTCCTTAGTTCGGCCAAGCGTCTGCCTGTGGCTGATACCGGATTGGCTGCCGCCATCACGATCAACTGCACGGCGATATACTGGCAAACGGGCTTAAAGCGTATGTCCGACGGAGCTCGACCAAACGCTACCGCTGCTTGACCGGCCTCCCGGCGAATCACGTTGTAAGCGAGTAAAAGCCCCCAGACCTCCTGATAGACCAAGTCGATTTTTTTACTGCGCAAGGTCACGGCATTCTGCTGCATAGAGCTTTTGATATCCCTAAAGCCCAATTCGATTTCCCAGCGTTCCTGATAAAGTTTGGCAACGACCTTGGTGCTGTAGGTGTTGGCTGGTAACGACGTCATGACAGTTTTTAATCTGCCTTGGATTTCATAGCTGACTTCGCGGGCTTCCCAGTGGGTGCCAAGAGCCGGATTTCTCTTTCTGGCTTGCGGTGAGACCTTCATGCGCACCAAGCGGTCGTGCTCGCCGTAACGGATCACTTCTTCACAGACCATGCCTTTTTTGGCGGGAATCAACCAATGACGGTGGGTTCCGGTGTTACTCAGGCTCAACAGCATTTCTGCGCCCCAAAATCCTTTATCGAATAGCGTCACGGAGTGGTCGGGGACTTGCTGCAAAAACTCGTCGGCCAAGCGCATTTCACTGCGCCGGTAAGGCCCTAATTGTGCATCCAGGATTAAGTGCGAACGCACGTTCATCAGCGCTACCAAGCGCATCATGGGGAAGGGAGTCTGACGATCACTGGGCGTATTTCCTGACCCGAAATGATCTCGAAGCTCGGGTGTGTCCGGCGTGCGCAAGAGCGCACCGTCCACCGCGAAGACCTGCAAACCGTGCCAGTCGTCCTCGTCGTAGCGCTCCAAGCCCCATTGAGTGCCGGTTTTACGGAATAACCACTCAACGGGATCGGCCCCTAGTCGCTTGCGGGCTTCAGTGACGCCGCTTCGGGCCAACAAGTGGTCGGAGGCGAGGCCTTGAGCGCAAATGTTCAACCGTCTAGCGACCTCATGGACAGGCTCATCACGAAACAACGCCATGCCAAGCACCAACCAAAGCACCTGATCGGCGGGCAAGCGACGCCGACGAATAGTGGCCTGACTGGATAGATCCAGCGCAGACGCAACCCATTCAATGGGGATGTTCTGGGTGAAAGTGCTTAGGTCGCAGAAGTTGAAAAGGTCGCCGAGGTCGAGCAGGTCCTGTTGAACAGACATAAAAAAATCCGATGCCAGAGGTCTGGCATCGGATTTTCTAGGAAGCCCCGCTTTAGCTCAAATGCTTAAGTGAACAGCATTACGAACCAGCCGGGGCTTTTTCATTTACCGCTGATGCTTAGCGCGGAAACGCCGGCGGGTTAACCCCAGCCATGTCTTCCATCACGCGAACCACCTGACAGCTGTAGCCGAACTCGTTGTCGTACCACACGTACAGCACAACGCGGTTGTCCTGGCTGATGGTCGCTTCGGCGTCTACCACACCGGCGTGGCGCGAGCCGACGAAGTCGGTGGACACCACCTCCTGGGAATTGACGAAGTCGATTTGCTTATGCAGATCGGAGTGCAGCGCCATGTAGCGCAGGTACTCGTTCATCTCTTCACGGGTGGCGGCTTTCTCAAGGTTCAGGTTGAGAATGGCCATCGACACGTTTGGCGTCGGCACACGGATCGCGTTACCGGTCAGCTTGCCGGCCAGTTCAGGCAGGGCCTTGGCGGCAGCGGTGGCGGCGCCGGTCTCGGTGATCACCATGTTCAGCGCGGCGCTGCGGCCACGGCGGTCGCCTTTGTGGAAGTTGTCGATCAGGTTCTGGTCGTTGGTGTACGAGTGAACGGTTTCAACGTGGCCGTTGACGATACCAAACTTGTCGTTCACTGCCTTGAGCACCGGCACGATGGCGTTGGTGGTGCAGGAAGCGGCGGACACGATCTTGTCGTCAGCGGTGATTTCAGTGTGGTTGATGCCGTGCACGATGTTCTTCAGCTTGCCTTTGCCAGGCGCGGTCAGCACAACACGGTCAACACCCGGGCAGGCCAGGTGCTGGCCCAGGCCCTCGGCATCACGCCATACGCCGGTGTTGTCCACCAGCAGGGCGTCCTTGATGCCGTACTGGGTGTAATCCACCTCGGACGGGTTCTTCGCGTAGATCACCTGGATCAGGTTACCGTTGGCGGTGATGGTGTTGTTTTCTTCGTCGATGACGATGGTGCCGTTGAACGGGCCATGGACCGAGTCGCGACGCAACAGGCTGGCGCGCTTGGTCAGGTCGTTTTCGGCGCCTTTGCGCACCACGATGGCCCGCAGGCGCAGGCCGTCGCCGCCGCCGGTTTTTTCGATCAGGATGCGCGCCAGCAGACGGCCGATACGACCGAAGCCGTACAGCACAACGTCGGTGCCTTTGCGGGCAGCGGCGTTTTGCTGGCCGACCACGTCGGCCATTTCTTCACGCACGAACTGCTCGGCACTGCGGCCGGCGCCTTCTTTACGGAATTTGTACGCCAACTTGCCCAGGTCCACCGACGCCGCGCCGAGCTTGAGTTCGCTCATGGCCTTGAGCAGTGGGAATGTTTCGTGGACGGAGAGTTCGCTGTCGTCGGCGGAACGGTGACGCGCAAAGCGGTGAGCCTTGAGAATCGCGATGACGGACTGGTTGATCAGGCTGCGGCCATAGATCGAGCTCACCACATTGTTATTGCGGTACAGCTGGCCGATAAGCGGGATCATCGCTTCTGCGAGTGCTTCACGGTCGATCCATTCACCAAGACACTGGTCGGGCTTCTGAGTCACGGGAACCTTCCACATGTAGGGGCAGAAAAAAGGGGCTACATTATGTCGCCCGACTGCCCGTTGAGCAATGCGCGACAGGCAACAAAAAACCCTTGCAAAAAAATACCACCCCGCTACAGCCCAGGAAATACGCGGGTTCCAGAAGGCCACTAGTTTGCCGAGCAGCTCGACTTGTCCGTAACCCTCCTAAACATTCGCGTATTTTGGCACTACATATTGAGTCAAAACCGACGATTGTTTGTCTTAGCCACTACATTTCCAACAAACCGTAATAGGCACAGTCAGCAACTGACAGGCGGCACCTCTGGCCGCTACAATTACCGACTTTGTCGCAACGCTTGGAGCTCAACCTTCCGTGCCCGTTCTGCGTCTACCGCTACTCCCTGCCGCGGCAGGTAAACAGCACTGGGGCAACCTGCCCGGTGCCGCCCTGAGCCTGGCCATTGCCGAGGCTGCCAGCGCAGCCAAACGCTTTACCCTGCTGCTCACCGCCGACAGCCAAAGCGCCGAGCGGTTGGAGCAGGAGCTGAGCTTCTTCGCCCCCGATTTGCCGGTGCTGCACTTTCCCGACTGGGAAACCCTGCCCTACGACCTGTTCTCGCCGCACCAGGACATCATTTCCCAGCGCATCGCCAGCCTGTACCGTTTGCCGGAACTGGCCCACGGCGTGCTGGTGGTGCCGATCACCACGGCCCTGCATCGCCTGGCGCCGACCAAATTCCTGCTGGGCAGCAGCCTGGTGCTGGATGTCGGCCAGAAACTCGACGTGGAGCAGATGCGCACGCGCCTGGAGGCCACCGGCTACCGCTATGTCGACACGGTGTACGAACACGGCGAATTCACCGTCCGCGGCGCATTGATCGACCTGTTTCCGATGGGCAGCAAGTTGCCCTACCGCATCGACCTGTTCGATGACGAAATCGAGACCCTGCGTACCTTCGACCCGGAAAATCAGCGCTCCATTGACAAGGTCGAGTCGATCAAACTGCTGCCGGCGCGGGAGTTCCCGCTGCAAAAAGATGCGGTCACGCGCTTCAAGGCACGCTTTCGCGAGCGCTTCGACGTGGACTTCCGCCGCTGCCCGATCTTCCAGGACCTGAGCAGCGGGATTACACCGGCCGGTATCGAGTACTACCTGCCGCTGTTCTTCGACGAAACCTCCACCCTCTTCGACTACCTGCCCCAGGACACCCAGGTGTTTTCGCTGCCGGGCATCGAACAGGCTGCGGAAAACTTCTGGAACGACGTGCGCAACCGCTATGAAGAGCGCCGCGTCGATCCCTCCCGGCCGTTATTACCGCCTGCCGAACTGTTCCTGCCGGTGGAAGATTGCTTCGCCCGCCTGAAAAACTGGCCTCGTGTGGTCGCCAGCCAGCAGGATGTGGACGCCGGCAGCGGCCGCGAGCGTTTCCCGGCGGGCACGCTGCCGGACCTGGCGATCCAGGCCAAAGCCACGCAGCCGCTGGAAGCGCTGTCCAACTTCCTCGGCGACTTCCCCGGCCGCGTGCTGTTCACCGCCGAATCCGCCGGGCGTCGCGAAGTCCTGCTGGAGCTGCTTGAACGCCTCAAGCTGCGCCCGAAGACCGTCGATAGCTGGCCGGATTTTGTAAAAAGCAAAGAGCGCCTGGCGATCACCATCGCGCCTCTGGACGAAGGCTTGTTGCTGGACGACCCGGCCCTGGCGCTGATCGCCGAAAGCCCGCTGTTCGGCCAGCGAGTGATGCAGCGTCGCCGCCGTGAAAAACGCGCCGACGTCAACAATGACGCGGTGATCAAGAACCTCACCGAGTTGCGTGAAGGCGCGCCGGTGGTGCACATCGACCACGGTGTGGGCCGTTACCTCGGCTTGCAGACCCTGGAAATCGACAACCAGGCCGCCGAATTCCTCACCATGGAATACGCCGAGGGCGCCAAGCTCTACGTGCCGGTGGCCAGCCTGCACTTGATCGCGCGCTACACCGGCAGCGATGACGCCCTGGCGCCATTGCACCGCCTGGGCTCGGAGACCTGGCAAAAAGCCAAGCGCAAGGCCGCCGAACAGGTGCGCGACGTCGCCGCCGAACTGCTCGACATCTACGCCCGCCGTGCGGCCCGCGAAGGCTATGCGTTCGCCGACCCGAAAGCCGACTACGCCACCTTCAGCGCCGGCTTCGCCTTCGAAGAAACCCCCGACCAGCAAACCACCATCGACGCCGTGCGCGCCGACATGCTCGCGCCCAAGCCGATGGACCGCCTGGTGTGTGGCGACGTCGGCTTCGGCAAGACCGAAGTGGCGATGCGCGCGGCGTTCATTGCGGTGCATGGCGGCAAGCAGGTGGCGATCCTGGTGCCGACTACCCTGCTCGCCCAGCAGCACTACAACAGCTTCCGCGACCGCTTTGCCGACTGGCCGGTGAGCGTGGAAGTGATGAGCCGTTTCAAGTCCGCCAAGGAAGTGAATGCCGCCATTGCCGACCTTGCCGAAGGCAAGATCGACATCGTGATCGGCACGCACAAACTGCTGTCGGACGATGTGAAGATCAAGAACCTGGGCCTGGTCATCATCGACGAAGAGCACCGCTTCGGCGTGCGCCAGAAAGAACAGCTCAAGGCCCTGCGCAGCGAAGTCGACATCCTCACCCTCACTGCCACGCCGATTCCGCGTACGTTGAACATGGCGGTGTCGGGCATGCGCGACCTGTCGATCATCGCCACGCCACCGGCACGCCGGCTGTCGGTACGCACCTTCGTGATGGAGCAGAACAAAAGCACGGTCAAGGAAGCGCTGCTGCGCGAATTGCTGCGCGGTGGTCAGGTGTATTACCTGCACAACGACGTGAAGACCATCGAGAAGTGCGCCGCCGACCTCGCCGAACTGGTGCCGGAGGCCCGCATCGCCATCGGCCATGGGCAGATGCGTGAGCGCGAACTCGAACAGGTGATGAGCGACTTCTACCACAAGCGTTTCAACGTGCTCATCGCCTCGACCATCATCGAGACCGGTATCGACGTACCCAGCGCCAACACCATCATCATCGAACGCGCCGACAAGTTCGGCCTGGCCCAACTGCATCAATTGCGCGGCCGGGTCGGGCGCAGTCACCACCAGGCCTACGCCTACCTGTTGACGCCACCACGCCAACAGATCACGTCCGACGCGGAAAAACGCCTGGAAGCGATCGCCAACACCCAGGACCTCGGCGCCGGCTTCGTGCTGGCCACCAACGACCTGGAAATTCGCGGCGCCGGCGAATTGCTCGGCGACGGCCAGAGCGGGCAGATCCAGGCCGTGGGTTTCACCCTTTATATGGAAATGCTCGAGCGCGCGGTGAAAGCCATTCGCAAGGGCGAACAGCCGAACCTCGACCAACCGTTGGGCGGTGGCCCGGAAATCAACCTGCGCTTGCCGGCGTTGATCCCCGAAGCCTACCTGCCGGACGTGCACGCGCGGCTGATCCTGTACAAGCGCATCGCTTCGGCCACCGACGAAGAAGGCCTGAAGGACTTGCAGGTGGAAATGATCGACCGCTTCGGCCTGTTGCCGGAACCGACCAAGAACCTGGTGCGCCTGACCCTGCTCAAATTGCAGGCCGAACAGCTGGGCATCAAGAAAGTCGACGCGGGGCCGCAAGGCGGGCGTATCGAATTCGAAGCGCAAACGCCGGTGGACCCGTTGGTGCTGATCAAGCTGATCCAGGGCCAGCCCAACCGCTACAAGTTCGAAGGGGCTACGCTGTTCAAGTTCATGGTGCCGATGGAACGCGCCGAAGAACGCTTCAATACCCTGGAGGCGCTGTTTGAGCGCCTCATTCCGAAATCTGCTTGAAGGACGCCTCCATGCGCGTGTTCCGCATTCTGAGCCTGCTGTTGCTGGTATTCGCGCCTTCGGCCTTTGCCGACAGCCCCTACCAGGTGGAGATGATCCTGGTGCGCCAGAATGCAGAGCCGGTGATCAACAGCCGCGCCGCGCCAGAAAACTGGGATGGCGGTGCGCAGCGCCTGGGCGAGCTAATGAGCCCGCCGCGCCTGGGCAATATCGTCGAGAAACTGCGCGCCGATTCCAACTACACTGTGCTTGCGCACAAGGCCTGGGAACAGAGCCTCGGCGAACAGCCAGTGAAGATCGCGATCACCGACGGCCAGGAGCAATTCGGCCAATTCCCGATCGAGGGCGTACTGAATTTGCAACTGGGTCGCTTCACTGATATCGACGCCGACTTCTGGATCAACCAGTTCGACAGCAACGGCAGCGTGATCGCCAGCGAACACCTGAGCCAGAAAGACGTGCGCACCAAAAACAATCAGCTCAATTACCTGGATGGCGGCCACCTGGCGCTGCTGATCAAGATCACTTCGCTGACCGCCAAGCCCCCCAGCGCACCACCGCCCGACATGCAGGACTGATCCCGCGCCATGCCCCTGACAGCGTCGCTGACCAAACCCCTGGCCCCTTCGTGGGCCAATCGCTTCAAAGAGCAGAGCCTGGAGCGCGGGCGGCGTTACGCGCTGGAGAATCGGGTGCGCATCGTCGAATCCGGCGACAGCACCATCACCGCCAGTTGCGAAGGGTCGGGCGGCAACGTCTACCGGCAGACCATTTCGTTGCGCGAATCGGCCAAGGGCATGCTGATTCTGGTGGACAGCCGCTGTACCTGCCCGGTGCACACCAATTGCAAACATATTGCTGCGGTGCTGCTCAAGGTGCAGGAAACCCTGGCCTACCCGGCGGCGGCTCAGGATGCCGAGCTGCTGGGAAAATTGCAGGCGGTATTGGATAACCGCGTGGTGCTGCCGCAGGTGGTCATGGAGGATGTACGCCCTGTGCCGCGCCTGTGGCTGGCCAGTGTGGAGTTCAGCGCGTTCGAACCGCGCAATGGCAAGATGCAGCGTTACATCCAGCATCGCGCGGCGCTGTCGTTCAACTATCTGGGCAACTATGTCAGCGGGCAAAAGAACGCCGATATCATCGTGCGCCAGGAAACCCAGAGCCTGCGCATCAAACGCCATCCCGAGCTGGAACAGCCTTATCGCGAACACTTGCGCTTGCTCGGGTTCAAGATCGCCACGCGCCAGAGCAAGGCCCTGCCGGAAAGCGCCGGCGAGCTGTTCGAGATGGTCAATGACAGCGCCTGGTTGAATTTCACCCTCAACGCGTCCTCTGCACTGCGGGCCGAGGGTTGGGAGCTGCAAATCGATGAAGATTTCGGTTTTGACCTCAGCCCGGTGGACGACTGGTACGCCAGCGTCGATGAAGCACCCGAGCGTGACTGGTTCGATCTGGAGCTGGGCATCATCGTCAACGGCGAACGGCTGAGCCTGCTGCCTATCCTGCTGAACCTGATGCGTTCCCACACCGAGATCCTCAACCCGGAAAAACTCGCGCGGCGCCGCGATGATGAATTGATCCTGGTGAACATTCCCGGCCTGCCCAACGGCCACGGTCCGCTGCAAGTGGCGCTGCCCTACGGGCGATTGAAGCCGGTACTGGCGACCCTCGGCGAGTTCTACCTGCAGGAACCCGGCACCACCACATTGCGCTTGGCCAAGGCCGATGCGGTCCGCTTGAACCCGCTGGAAGACCTGCCGCTGCAATGGGAAGGCGGCGAGAAAATCCGCAACTTCGCCCAGCGCCTGCGGGACATCAAGGATTTCACCTGCGTGGCGCCTGAAGGTTTGAATGCAACCTTGCGCCCTTACCAGCTGGAAGGCCTGAGCTGGATGCAGTCGCTGCGCCAATTGGAGGTGGGCGGGATTCTCGCGGACGACATGGGCCTGGGTAAAACCTTGCAGACCCTGGCGCATATTCTTATGGAGAAAAATGCAGGACGGCTGAATCGACCGTGCATGGTGGTCATGCCTACCAGCCTGATCCCCAATTGGCTGGATGAGGCCGCGCATTTCACTCCGCAATTGCGGGTGCAGGCGCTGTACGGCGCAGGGCGTAAGAAACATTTCGCCAATCTGCAGGATTATGACCTGCTGTTGACCACCTACGCGCTGCTGCCCAAGGACATCGACACCCTCGCCGCCCTGCCCTTGCATGTGCTGATTCTCGATGAAGCCCAGTACATCAAGAACCCCACCAGCAAGGCGGCGCAAGCGGCCCGCGAGCTGAATGCGCGGCAGCGCCTGTGCCTGAGCGGCACGCCGCTGGAAAACCACCTGGGCGAGTTATGGTCGTTGTTCCACTTCCTGTTGCCGGGCTGGCTCGGCGATGTGAAAAGCTTCAACCGCGATTACCGCGTCCCGATTGAAAAACGCGCCAGTGAGGTGCGATTGCAGCACCTCAACGGCCGGATCAAGCCGTTCCTGCTGCGCCGCACCAAGGAACAGGTGGCAACGGAACTGCCGCCCAAGACCGAGATTATCCACTGGGTCGACCTTAACGAAGCGCAGCGCGACGTCTATGAAACCATGCGCCTGGCCATGGATAAAAAGGTCCGCGACGAGATCACCCGCAAGGGCGTGGCACGCAGCCAGATCATCATCCTTGAGGCACTGCTCAAACTGCGCCAGGTGTGCTGCGATTTGCGCCTGGTCAACGATGCCGCCCTGCCCGCCCGAGGCAGCAGCTCGGGCAAGCTCGACAGCTTGATGCAGATGCTCGAAGAATTGTTTGCCGAGGGCCGGCGGATCCTGCTGTTCTCGCAGTTCACCTCGATGCTGAGTCTGATCGAGGCTGAACTCAAGCAGCGCAAAATCGCCTACGCCCTGCTGACCGGCCAGACCCGCGATCGGCGCGCACCGGTGAAGGACTTCCAGAGCGGCAAGCTGCAGATTTTTCTGATCAGCCTGAAAGCCGGCGGCGTCGGCCTGAACCTGACCGAAGCCGACACCGTGATCCACTACGACCCCTGGTGGAACCCGGCAACCGAAAACCAGGCCACCGACCGCGCCTACCGCATCGGGCAAGAGAAGCCGGTGTTCGTCTACAAGATGATTGCCCGAGGCACGGTAGAGGAAAAAATCCAGCACTTGCAGAAGGAAAAATCCGACCTTGCGGCGGGTGTGCTGGATGGGCGTTCGACCGGGGATTGGCAGTTGGGTAATGAGGATATTGAAGCGTTGTTTGCACCGCTGCCGAATAAGCAAGAGAAGCGCTGACTGTCGGATCGCCATCGGGGGCAAGCCCTAATGCCAGTCAGTTAAGCGTACACCACCGTCTGTAGGAGCGAGCTTGCTCGCGAAAAACTCACAGGCACCGCGTTTATTCGGGAAGCACGCGTTATCGTTGACGTTTTTCGCGAGCAAGCTCGCTCCTACAAAAAGCCTTAACTGACTGGCATTAGCGCGAGCCCCCTTTCACACTTGACCGCGTTCACCCTGAAGAAAAGCGGTCAAATGTGGGAGGGGGCTTGCCCGCGAAGGGCGCGCCGCGGTCGTTAGCCAGGCAACGGCGCAAACAGCGCCTCGATATCCCGCTGCTCCAGCTTCCAGCCCGCACTGGCGCCCCCTTCAAGCACGCCGTCGGCCAGCGCTGCCTTTTCCAATTGCAACGCCTGAATCTTTTCTTCCACCGTACCTCGGGCAATCATCTTGTAGACAAATACCGGCTTATCCTGCCCGATCCGGTAGGCCCGGTCGGTGGCCTGGTTTTCCACGGCCGGGTTCCACCAAGGGTCGTAATGAATCACCGTATCCGCGGCCGTCAAGTTCAAGCCGGTTCCGCCCGCTTTCAGACTGATCAGGAACAACGGCGTCTTGCCGTCCTGGAAATCCTTCACCGGTGTGCGCCGGTCCAGGGTTTCACCGGTCAGGATTGAATAGTCGACCTGACGCTGCTTCAGTTCCTCTTCGATTAATGCCAGCATCGAGGTGAACTGCGAAAAGAGCAGGACGCGCCGCCCCTCGCTGAGCAACTCTTCGAGCATCTCCATCAAACTGCCGAGTTTGCCAGTACCGGCCCGGGCCAGTTTGGAGGCGGGTGCAGTCTTGACCAGGCGCAAGTCGCAGCAGACCTGGCGCAACTTGAGCAGCGCTTCGAGAATGATGATTTGGCTGCGGGCGACACCATGCCGGGTGATCTCATCGCGAACCTTCTTGTCCATCGCCACACGCACGGTTTCATACACGTCACGCTGGGCGTCGCTCAAGTCCACCCAGTGCACGATCTCGGTCTTGGGCGGCAGCTCGGTGGCCACCTGTTCTTTTTTGCGGCGCAACAGGAAGGGTTTGATCCTCGCCGTCAGGTGCTGCATGCGTTGTGCATTGCCGTGCTTTTCAATCGGCGTGCGGTAATCGCGATTGAAGGTTTTACTATCGCCCAGCCATCCCGGCAACAGGAAGTGAAACAGCGACCAGAGTTCGCCCAAATGGTTTTCCAACGGCGTCCCGCTCAGGCACAGCCGCTGGCCGGCATCCAGTTGGCGAGCGGCCTGGGCCGCCTTGCTGTTGGGATTCTTGATATTTTGCGCTTCGTCGAGAATCAGCACGCTCCAGCGCTGCGGCTGCAAAACCTCAAGGTCTCGGGGCAACAGCGCGTAGGTGGTGAGTACCAGGTCGTAATCGGTCAAGCGCGTGAAGTCAGCCTGACGCTGTGCACCGTGCAGCGCCAGGACTCTGAGCTGTGGCGTGAACCGTGCGGCTTCGTCGATCCAGTTCGGGATCAGGCTGGTAGGCATTACGGCTAACGCGGGCATTTGCAATCGCCCTGCCTGTTTTTCCACGAGCAGGTGCGCAAGGGTTTGTAGGGTTTTGCCCAGGCCCATGTCATCCCCAAGAATCCCGCCGACTTCCAGCTCGCGCAATGTTTGCATCCAGTTCAGGCCTTCGAGTTGATAGCCACGAAGTTCGGCTTTCAGGCCCTCAGGGGCAGAGACCTGGGCATGGGTGGAGCCCTTGAGACGCTGGGCGAAATCACGCAGTCGCTCGCCACCGCGCCATACCAAGGGCATGGCGTCCAGATGACTGAGCCGAGCCGCATCGGGCGCGCTCAGCCGCAATGCATCACCTTGGGGGGCGCGCAGGTAGAGTTCGCCGAGGGTTGCCATCAGGGGTTTGATGCGCCCGTAAGGCAGCGCAACCTTTGTATGAGTGCGCGCGCCCAAACTGACCAACACGCGCTCATCGTCGTCACGCTCAGCCATGTAGGCGACATCGAGCAGCTCGGGCTGATTCCGCATCAAGTCGAGCATGATGGGCAACAGGCTGTGCCGCTCGCCGTTGACCTCAACGCCCAGCTCAAGGTTGAACCACTCATGACCTGACGCTTCTTCGATATCCGCGTACCAGTGGTCCACAGCGTCCACGTCGTAATAAAAGCCCGGTTGAATGACAACGTCCCACCCTGCTTCACGCAAAACCGCCACATCGCTTTCAACGAAACCCAGCCAGGCTTCATCAGTGGGTAGATCGAACATTTCCCCAGCGTTTTCAGGCAGCGCGCGGCTTTTGCGATTGACCGCTTTAAAGCCGATTTTCGTGAGTGCCTTGCGCAGCGCTTTTTCAGCCGCAGGCTTGCGTTGGATACGCTGGGTTTCGGTGCCATTGAGAAACAGGATGTCCTCGGTTCCCTTGCCGCTGGCCAGGCTGGTGTCATAGCGGAACGCCAATGCAGCGCGGTGCTCCCTATGGAACCGCCCGTAAACGTAGGCTTCGTCGCTTCCCAATGTAAGGCATCCTTGAGGCTCTAACGTATCCACGACGCGCTCGGTCAGCTCGCGCGGTGGCGGGATCACCTTGGACACCGCACTGATGCGATGACTGAATAACGCGACTTGCTCAGCTGGAATCATCGGCAAGCCGCAAAGATGCAGGGCCAGGTTCTCATCCAGCCCATGCTCGAGCACCCCGATTTCCATGTTGTCGAGGTCAAGATAGTGAAGCGGTTTGAGCGGCAACACATCGTCCAACTCACGCCCGTCGCTGATCCAGCAGGGAATGTAATTGCCATCTGGCAACACGGCCCAATCGAAGCGAGCAGCGCGGGCCGGGCCGCGGTTGAGCGCCAGTCCTGCACCCAGCTCCAGAAACAGGCGCTGGGTTTTTAACGCCAGTTGGAGAATTTCGGCCCCCGTCTCACCGGCCAACTGAAAACTGCTGCCATAGCTGCCATAAGATCGGCCTAACATCAGCAATCGACCAATGCGGGTATCCAGCTCATGCATATAGCCAGGGGCACGCCGTAATACCTCATCCATCGAGTGCAGAGGTTTGATATCGCTGTACTCGCCTTGTTTCGTCACGCGCGCCCGGTACACCTCCAATGACCAGCCACTGGAATAAACATCGGGGGTGATTTGGTACAGCAAACAAGTGCCGGTGTTCTTGGGCTGAGCCTCACCCGGCGGGGTGGGCTTGGGGATGCTTTCGAGCCAGTTTTCGAGCTGCGGACTCAGGCGGTCACCCACCGGCTTCTTCGGCTCGTTCAGCTCTTCGTACAGCACAGTTAACGTAAACAAGACCGCAGCCGCGTGCTTGCAATTGATCGCCACCGGGCAAGAACACACACAGATGATGCCCGGCCGACGGGATGCTGCACTCTCCAGGGTAATCGACAGGGTGTAGACATTACGTCCAGAGCCCCTGCAATGCGCGATCAGCCGGTGATGCCCGAATTCTTTTATTTCAAGACGATTTTCGCCAGCGTACTCAAACCCACGCTCCAGCGAGCGAGGTTCAAAGTACGCTTGCCAATCCAATTCGACGATACGTGCAATCAGGTCATTCATGGAGCAGAACTCTAGCGGTCAGCAATGGGTTTTAAAGCAGGGCAACTCCTACACTGCGGTAAGAGACAACCACAGCCACATTCGGACGCTTCCTACACCAAGCCTCTTTAACAGCACAGGCGACGTTTATTCAATCAGTTGAGCGTCTCGCAACGCTGTGAGGGCCGTCAGCCAGCGTGGATACTGTTTGTAATCAGTCGATGCAACCGCCTGCCCCCGCATACGCGCAATGCGAGCCGAAGGCATGACCTTCATTCGCTGGGCTGCAGTCAGTGCAAGCTCGGCAGCCGCGCGGTCATTGCACACCAGCCCCATGTCACAACCGGCAGTGAGTGCCGCCTCGATCCGACTGGCCGCATCACCCACCACATGGGCACCGGCCATGGACAGGTCATCACTGAAAATCACCCCGTCGAACTGCAGCTCACCGCGCAGGATGTCCTGCAACCAGCGGCGTGAGAAGCCGGCGGGCTGGCTGTCTACTTGCGGGTAGATCACATGCGCGGGCATCACGGCGGCCAATTGCTTGCTCAGGCGTGCGAAAGGCACCAAGTCATTGGCGCGAATCTGTTCCAGGCTGCGCTCGTCGTTGGGAATCGCGACGTGGGAATCGGCCTCGGCCCAACCGTGACCCGGAAAGTGCTTGCCGGTGGCGGCCATGCCCGCGCTGTTCATGCCGCGGATAAAGGCACCGGCGAGTACGGCGGCGCGCTCGGGGTCGCCTTCGAACGAGCGGGTGCCGACCACGGCGCTGCGCTGGTAATCCAGGTCGAGCACTGGGGCGAAGCTGAGGTCCAGGCCCACGGCGAGTACTTCGGTGGCCATGATCCAGCCACATTGTTCGGCCAGGTACTCGGCGTTGGGGTTATCCGCCAGCGCGCGCATGGCCGGCAAGCGCACGAACCCCTGGCGCAGGCGCTGCACCCGGCCGCCTTCCTGGTCGACCGCCAGCAGCAGGTCCGGGCGCACCGCACGAATCGCCGCGCTCAATTCGCGGACCTGGCGCGGGTGTTCGATATTGCGCGCAAAGATGATCAAGCCGCCGACTTCAGGTTGGCGCAACAGATGGCGGTCCTCGGCCGTCAGCCAGGTACCGGCAACGTCGACCATCAAAGAACCTTGCAGGGCAGCAGTCATAAATCTTCCTTAAATAACGCGCACAACCCGTCATCCCTACCGGTTACGGTAAGCACAACGGGTTGCGCGTAAATAGCTGAAATCGGCATGGCGGCTAGCTTAGCGGATGCAAGCGGCCGCGCACACCCGCAGCGGTCAAACCTTGGCGAGGCTGGGTGTGGACTTGCTGCGCGGGCGCAATTGAGCCACCGCCATCGCCTGATCGGTCACACCGGTTTCAGCGCGCATGCCGGCGGCGAGGAATGGCACCATCAGGCGCATCACCTGCTCGATGGAGGTGTTGACGCCGAAATCGGTCTCGGCAATCGCGCGCAGCGCCTTGATCCCGGACATGCTGAAGGCCGCAGCGCCGAGCATGAAGTGCACGCGCCAGAACAGCTCGATGGGTGGGATACGCGGGGCAGCTTCATTGACCAACAACATATAGCGACGAAACACCTTGCCGTACATGTCTTCCAGGTAACGACGCAGGTGGCCCTGGCTCTGACTGAACGCCAGGCCCAATAGACGCATGAAGATAGATAGGTCGTTGCCGCTGCGCGGTTGAACCACCAGGGCTTGCTCGACCAGGATCTCCAAAAGATCTTCCAGGCTTGGCCTGTTATCCGCCTTGGCCTGGCGGCGCTCCAGTTCGCGGTCGAGACTGGCGCAGAACGGCCCCAGGAAGCGCGAGAACACCGCTTGGATCAGCGCTTTCTTCGAGCCGAAATGGTAGTTCACGGCAGCGAGGTTGACCCCAGCCTTGCTGGTGATCAGCCGCAATGAAGTTTCAGCAAATCCTTTTTCCGCGAACAATTGCTCGGCAGCATCGAGAATGCGTTCAACGGTTTCCGACTGGGCCATGGCTACTCCGCCTGACAAACACTTGTTTGAAACATACGTTTCAGGGTATGTCTTGTCAAGCCTGCGGGTCCGTTTTCCGGCCGGGCAGTCATCTATTTCGTCGCTATTTAATCACATCTTTCATGGCCTGTAGGCGGTGCTATAGCTGCCCCCCGATACGGATGACGGATGACCGTCCAGCGGAGTCGTTCAAAAGGATCATTGCCAAGCGCCGTTCACTGTATATAATCCCAGTCACTGTATAAAAAGACAGAGCGATCAACATGCTAAAACTGACGCCACGCCAAGCTGAGATTCTGGCTTTTATCAAGCGCTGCCTTGATGACAACGGTTACCCACCGACACGCGCCGAAATTGCGCTGGAGCTGGGTTTCAAGTCTCCCAACGCTGCCGAGGAACACCTCAAGGCCCTCGCGCGCAAAGGCGCGATCGAGATGACCCCAGGGGCTTCGCGCGGTATTCGCATCCCTGGCTTCGAAGCCAAGGCCGACGAATCGACACTGCCGATCATCGGTCGAGTGGCCGCAGGTGCGCCGATCCTGGCGCAACAGCACGTCGAGGAATCCTGCAACATCAACCCGACCTTCTTCCATCCGCGCGCCGATTACCTGTTGCGCGTGCACGGTATGAGCATGAAGGACGTGGGTATTTTCGACGGCGACCTGCTGGCCGTTCACACCACCCGCGAAGCCCGCAATGGCCAGATCGTCGTGGCGCGGATCGGCGATGAAGTCACCGTCAAGCGCTTCAAGCGTGAAGGTAGCAAGGTCTGGCTCCTGGCCGAAAACCCGGAGTTCGCGCCGATTGAAGTGAACCTCAAAGACCAGGACCTGGTGATCGAAGGCTTGAGTGTCGGCGTCATTCGCCGCTAAAGGAGACATCATGCAGCTCTTGCACACCCCACAACACACACAATTGTCGCTGTTCGAGGCCTTTATGGCTCAACCCCTTGCGCCCATCCTCAAGGAAACGGTCGAAGCGCCGTGGAGCTGCGAACCTGAGGTATTCAGTGAATTGTCGTTGCGTGGGGCTGCCGGGAGCTGCTTGAGCCTGCTGGCGCCGATCCTGCGCGAACTCAGTGAGGAGCAGGACGCGCGCTGGTTGACGCTGATCGCCCCGCCCGCCAGCCTGACCCAGGCTTGGCTGCGGGATGCCTGCCTCAACCGTGAGCGTATTCTGTTGCTGCAGCCACGGGGCACGCAAAGTGCCCAGCAGTTGACCTGCGAAGCTTTGCGCCTGGGCCGTAGCCATACGGTGGTGAGCTGGCTGAACCCGTTGAATGCAACGGCCAAGCAGCAGCTGATCAGCGCCGCGCACACGGGCGATGCGCAGAGCTTGAATATTCGACTGGGGTAAGAAGTGAGCGGGTTACCCAGGGCTCAGTGAAGAACCTTTGGGCCATCTTCCTTCTCCGGCTCGCCTTCAGCCAGGCGACCGGCCATTTGCACGCCAACGCTCAACATCGCTTTAGCCACTTCCACATGCTGGCCTTGCAGGAACGCTTTTGCGTCTTCGGAAAAGTCCAGAATGACCAGAGAACCTTCGTCCTCGGCCCGACGCAGCTCGATTCGGCCGTCAGGCAGTTCAACAATTTCCAGAAAGGACGTTGGCATAAAAGTCTGTTCTCCACGAAAGCGCGGGATTATATCAGTGTTGTCGCGTGCAGGCGTGCCCGCTCAGCACTCGCTCAAACCTTCGCGAAAGCGCAACGCCAGCTTTTTCAGTTCCTGACGCCAGCTTTCCAGCTCTTCACGGCTCAAAGGCTTGGGCTCATCCGCCTCCAATGCAACCGCCACGATCAATGGCTGCGTCACATCCCCCTTGGGTACATGGGGAACGCGGGGCGGTTGGAACATGTCGGCGTGCGCCTTGAGCAGGCGGGCTACCCAACTGTCCGGGCTCTGGGCCATTTCCACCAGCTCGGCCAATTCCGGGATAGCCATGGTTTCCAGCACGTCTCGGGCCATGATCATTTCCGCGCGGGGCGAACCGGCCTGGGGCAAGCGGTAGAACCCGGCGATTTCATGGCATAACCCCAGCAAGGCGCCGTACAGGTGAAACAGAGCGGCTTCACGCCCCGCCTGGACCAGCGCGATAGCATTCATCTCCTTGCCCGCCTCGGCACGACCAAGGGCTTCCAGGGACAACCCCGCGAAGTAAATTTTCTGGTTGGTACGGGTATAGAGTTCGTTGGCCATGACGGCAATCTCCACAACGAATGAGGCGTGATGCTGGCTGTGTAGGAGCGAGCTTGCTCGCGAAAAACCTGAGAGCACCACTGTGTATCAGATTTCTCGCGTCATCGTTAACTGCAAGTGCCATGAGGCAGATCCAAATGTGGGAGGGGGCTTGCTCCCGATGGCGATGCATCAGTCATAGGTATGTTGACTGATACACCGCTATCGGGAGCAAGCCCCCTCCCACATTGGACTATCAAGCGCCCTGGCGCTTGTCCTCGACCTTCCACTTGCCGCCGTCGTAGAACGCTTTCCAGCCGGTAGGCTTGCCGTCGACTTCGGTCTGCACGTACTGCTCCTTGGTTTTGCGGCTATAGCGGATCACGGCTGGGCGACCATCCGGGTCCTTCTTCGGCGCTTCACACAGGAAGTGGTACTTCGGATCGATCTCATCCTTGTGCGGTACGATTTCCAGCACCAGCGGGGCACGGGTCTCGCGGTTTTTCGGGAACTGGCTGGCCGCCAGGAACAGGCCCGAAGCACCGTCGCGCAGGATGTAGGTGTCGTTGACCTTCTCGCACTTGAGTTCAGGCATCTTCACCGGGTCCATCTTCGGCGGCGCCGCGTCACCGCTCTTCAGCAGTTTGCGGGTGTTCTTGCAGGTTGGGTTGGTGCAACCGAAGAACTTGCCGAAACGGCCGGTCTTGAGCTGCATCTCGCTGCCGCACTTGTCGCACTCCAGGCTCGGACCTTCGTAGCCTTTGATGCGGTAGGTGCCCTCTTCAATCTCGTAACCGTTGCAATCCGGGTTGTTACCGCAGATGTGCAGCTTATGCTTTTCATCCAGCAGGTAAGCGTCCATCGCCGTGCTGCAGATCGGGCAACGGTGCTTGCCACGCAACACCAGCGATTCGGATTCACCCTCGTCATCCGCCGCGATTTCATCGCCCGGCACCAGGTTGACGGTGGCCTTGCAGCGCTCTTTGGGCGGCAGGCTGTAGCCCGAGCACCCCAGGAACACGCCGGTGGACGCTGTACGAATCTGCATCGGCCGGCCGCAGGTGAGGCACGGAATGTCGGTCATGACCGGCTGGTTGGCACGCATACCGCTCTCAGGGCTCTCGGCCACTTCGAGTTTTTTCTTGAAGTCGCCGTAGAACTCGTCCAGCACGCTCTTCCAGTCGCGTTCGCCCTGGGCCACGTCATCGAGGTTCTCTTCCATGCCGGCGGTGAAGCCGTAGTCCATCAGGTTGGAGAAACTCTCGGACAGACGCTCGGTGACGATGTCACCCATTTTTTCCGAATAGAAGCGGCGGTTGTGCAGCGCCACGTAGCCACGGTCCTGGATGGTAGAGATGATCGCCGCATAGGTAGAAGGACGACCGATGCCGCGTTTCTCCATCTCTTTCACCAGGCTGGCTTCCGAATAACGCGCCGGCGGCTTGGTGAAGTGCTGGGACGGGTCAAGCTTGATCAGCTTCAACGTATCGCCCTGAGCCATGTCCGGCAGCACATGGTCGTCGCCAGGCTTGGCGATTTGCGGCATTACACGGGTATAACCGTCGAACTTGAGGATCCGGCCCTTGGCACGCAGCTCAAAGTCGCCCGCCCCCACGCTGACGGTGGTGGACAGGTATTGCGCCGGCAGCATCTGGCAGGCCAGGAACTGGCGCCAGATCAGCTCGTAGAGGCGCTCGGCGTCGCGCTCCATGCCGCTCAGCTTGCTCGGCTCGGTGTTGGCATCGGAAGGACGAATCGCTTCGTGAGCCTCCTGGGCGCCTTCCTTGCTGCTGTAGACGTTTGGCTTTTCCGGCAGGTACTTCTTGCCGAACTCGCTTTCGATATAAGTACGCGCCATCGCCACCGCGTCTTGCGACAGGTTGGTGGAGTCGGTACGCATGTAAGTGATGTAGCCGGCTTCGTACAGACGCTGGGCCATCATCATGGTTTTCTTCACACCGAAGCCCAGGCGGTTGCTCGCGGCCTGCTGCAGGGTGGAGGTGATGAACGGTGCCGACGGCTTGCTGCTGGTCGGCTTGTCTTCGCGCTTGACGATGCTGTAGCTGGAGGCCTTGAGCTTCTCCAGCGCGGCCATGGCCTGGGCTTCGTTCAGCGGTTTGAAGGCCTCGCCTTTCTCGCGGGCCACTTCAAAGCGCACGTTGTTGCCCTTGGCAGTGCCGAGGTCAGCGTGGACTTCCCAATATTCTTCGGGGTTGAACGCACGAATCTCACGCTCACGCTCCACCACCAGCTTCACCGCCACCGACTGCACACGGCCGGCGGACAGGCCACGGGCGATTTTTGCCCACAGCAGCGGCGAGACCATGTAGCCCACGACGCGGTCGAGGAAGCGCCGCGCCTGCTGGGCGTTGACGCGGTCGATGTCCAGCTCGCCCGGCTTGGAGAAGGCTTCCTGGATGGCTTTCTTGGTGATTTCGTTGAACACCACGCGCTTGTAGCGGCTGTCATCACCGCCGATGGCTTCGCGCAGGTGCCACGCAATGGCTTCCCCTTCGCGGTCCAAGTCCGTCGCGAGATAGATGGTGTCGGCATCTTTGGCGAGCCGGCGCAGCTCTTCGATGACCTTTTCCTTGCCCGGAAGGATTTCGTACTTGGCCTTCCAGCCATGATCCGGGTCCACACCCATGCGCGAGACCAGCTGCTTGCGCGCTTTCTCTTTAGGCGTGAGCACCGGACCTTCGCCCGCGGCCGCCTTGCCGCGCTTGGCGGCAGGCTCCTTGCTGGCGCTAGCCGAACCGCTGGTGGGCAGGTCTCGGATATGGCCGATACTCGACTTCACCACGTACTCGTTGCCCAAGTACTTGTTGATGGTCTTGGCCTTAGCCGGGGATTCCACAATGACCAGCGATTTGCCCATGGATCGGAAAATTCCTGAATTCGAGAAGTGAAAGGCAGTTGGCGCCTGTCGCGGCAACGCTATATATAGTGGCAACAAGGTGAGGTCAAGCGCAGCATTTTGCGCGACCCGCCGTTATTGCCCTTTAAAAAGACTGGGTTCGGCCTGGACCAAAGCAAAGCGCGGGACCTGCTCGCCGTCAACCTCGACGGTCTCCAGGAACATGCTCAACGGGCGTACCCAAAAGCCGTAATCGCCATACAGTGCTTGGTAGAACACCATTTCTTCTTCGGTCTCGGAGTGCTGCGCCACGCTGAAAACGCGGTACTGCGGCCCCTTGTAATGCTGGTAGAGCCCGGGTTCGACTTTCATGCTCTGGCCCTCTTACAAAATTTATTGAAAAAAAATTAAAAATTCCAAAAAACAAAAACCGGGGCACTGGGCCCCGGCTTCCGTCAACCCAACGCTTAGACGCGTTCGAAGACGGTGGTAATGCCTTGGCCGAGACCAATGCACATGGTTGCAACCCCAAGGTTACCGCCATTTTGCTTCATCACGTTCAGCAATGTGCCGGAGATGCGGGCACCGGAGCAACCGAATGGGTGGCCCAGGGCAATCGCGCCGCCGTGCAGGTTAACCTTCTCATTCATCTTGTCGAGTACTTTCAGATCTTTCAACACTGGCAGGGCCTGTGCGGCGAAAGCTTCGTTAAGCTCGAAGAAGTCGATATCGGAGATGGTCAGGCCCGCGCGCTTCAAGGCTTTTTGTGTGGCCGGTACTGGACCATAGCCCATGATCGCCGGGTCCACACCCGCCACGGCCATCGAGCGGATCACCGCCAGCGGCTGGATTCCCAGGTCCTGGGCACGTTGCGCCGACATCACGATCATGCACGAAGCACCGTCGGTGATTTGCGACGACGTACCGGCAGTCACGGTGCCGCCCTTGGGATTGAACGCCGGCTTGAGCGCCGCCAGGCTTTCCAGGGTGGTGTCCGGACGAATGGTTTCGTCGTAGTCGAACAACTTCAGGAAACCGTTCTCGTCATAGCCGTTCATCGGGATGATTTCATCCTTGAACTTGCCTTCCACGGTCGCCTTGTGGGCGAGTTGGTGGGAGCGCAGGCCGAACGCGTCCTGGGCCTCGCGGGTAATGCCGTGCATCTTGCCGAGCATTTCTGCGGTGAGGCCCATCATGCCCGAGGCTTTCGCCGCATACAGCGACATGTGCGGGTTAGGGTCGACGCCGTGCATCATGCTGACGTGGCCCATGTGCTCCACGCCGCCGACCACGAACACATCACCGTTACCGGTCATGATCGCCTGGGCGGCCGTGTGCAGCGCGCTCATCGACGAACCGCACAGGCGGCTCACGGTCTGGCCGGCCGCGGTGTGCGGGATCTGGGTCATCAAGGAGGCCATGCGCGCGATGTTCCAGCCCTGCTCCAGGGTCTGGTTCACACAGCCCCAGATCACGTCTTCGACTTCGTTCGGGTCAACCTTGACGTTGCGTTCCAGCAGCTTGCTGATCAGGTGCGCCGACATGTCTTCGGCACGGGTGTTGCGGTGCATGCCGCCCTTGGAGCGGCCCATCGGCGTACGACCGAAGTCGACGATCACGACGTCTCTTGGATTCAAGCTCATAAATATTCTCGCTCTAGTCGATTGGGCGCTTAACCGAAGAAGCTCTGGCCATTCTTGGCCATTTCACGCAGCTTCGCGGTCGGGTGGTACAGCGGGCCCAGATCAGCGTATTTGTCAGCCAGGGCAACGAACTCGGCCACACCGATCGAGTCGATGTAACGCAGCGCACCACCACGGAACGGAGGGAAACCAATACCGTACACCAGGCCCATATCGGCTTCGGCGGCGGTCTCGACGATGCCGTCTTCCAGGCAACGTACGGTTTCCAGGCACAGGGCGATCATCATCCAGTTGATGATGTCCTCATCGGACACCTCACGCTGCTCGTAGATGACGGGTGCGAGTACTTCGTGCACCGACGGGTCGGCCACTTTCTTCTGCTTGCCCTTCTTGTCAGCCTCGTAGGCATAGAAGCCCTTGCCGTTCTTCTGGCCCAGGCGCTTGGCTTCGTAGAGTGCGTCGATCGCCGAGCGGCGGTCGTCTTTCATGCGGTCCGGGAAGCCTTCAGCCATGACGTCGCGACCATGGTGGCCGGTGTCGATGCCGACCACGTCCATCAGGTACGCAGGGCCCATTGGCCAGCCGAATTTTTCCATGACCTTGTCGATGCGCACGAAGTCCACACCGGCGCTGACCAGTTTGGCGAAACCGCCAAAGTACGGGAACAGTACGCGGTTGACCAAAAAGCCCGGGCAGTCATTGACCACGATCGGGTTCTTGCCCATTTTCTTGGCGTAGGCAACGGTGGTGGCAATGGCCAGCTCGCTGGACTTCTCGCCACGGATCACTTCCACCAGCGGCATCATGTGCACCGGGTTGAAGAAGTGCATGCCGACGAAGTTTTCCGGACGCTTGAGGGCCTTGGCCAGCAAGCTGATGGAAATGGTCGAGGTGTTGGAAGCCAGGATGGTGTCGTCTTTGACCTGGGCTTCGACTTCAGCCAATACCGCCTGCTTGACCTTCGGGTTCTCGACAACGGCTTCGACGACCAGGTCGACGTGGCCGAAATCGCCGTAGGACAGCGTAGGACGAATGCCGTTAAGCACTTCAGCCATTTTCGCAGCGGTCATACGACCCTTATCAACGCGGCCCACCAGCAGTTTGGCGGCTTCCGCCAGGCCCTGCTCGATACCGTGCTCGTTGATGTCTTTCATCAGGATCGGCGTGCCTTTGGATGCCGACTGGTAAGCGATACCGCCGCCCATGATACCGGCGCCCAGTACGGCGGCCTGTTTCACGTCCTTGGCGATTTCGTCGTAGGCCTTGGCCTTTTTCTTCAGTTCCTGATCGTTCAGGAACAAGCCGATCAGGCTCTGTGCAGCCGAGGTTTTCGCCAATTTGACGAAGCCTGCCGCTTCCACTTCCAGGGCTTTGTCGCGACCGAAGTTCGCGGCCTTCTGGATGGTCTTGATCGCTTCGACCGGCGCCGGGTAATTCGGGCCGGCTTGGCCTGCCACGAAACCTTTGGCGGTTTCGAACGACATCATTTGTTCGATGGCGTTGAGCTTGAGCTTTTCCAGCTTCGGCTGACGCTTGGCCTTGTAGTCGAATTCGCCACTGATGGCGCCCTTGATCAGGCTCAGTGCAGCTTCAGCCAGTTTGTCCGGGGCAACCACCGCATCGACGGCACCGACTTTCAGCGCGTCTTCAGCACGGTTTTCCTTGCCGGCGGCAATCCATTCGATGGCGTTGTCGGCACCGATCAGGCGCGGCAGGCGCACGGTGCCGCCGAAGCCCGGGTAGATGCCCAGCTTGACTTCAGGCAGACCGATCTTGGCGGTAGCGGACATGACACGGAAGTCTGCCGCCAGGCACATTTCCAGGCCGCCGCCCAGGGCGATACCGTTAATCGCAGCAACGGTGGGTACGTTGAGGTCTTCGAAATCGCTGAAAATCTTGTTGGCTTCGAGGTTGCCAGCCACCAGCTCGGCATCGGGCAGCTTGAAGTTGTCGACGAATTCGGTGATGTCAGCGCCGACGATGAACACGTCCTTGCCGCTGGAGACGATCACGCCCTTGACCGAAGCATCTGCTTTGATGGTGTCTACGGCCTGACGCAGTTCGTTCAGGGTTAGACGGTTGAACTTGTTGACGGACTCACCCTTGAGGTCGAATTTCAATTCGACGATGCCACTTTCAAGAGCCTTAACCGTGATGGCTTTACCTTCGTAAATCATCAACTGATCTCCACGATATGGAAGCTGAACAGTACACACCGGACGCTGGCCTCTGGTTGGACATTGACAGCTGCATCAATGCTCACGCCAATCCGCCAGGCACACCCGCCAGTGCGATAGTCGGGGTTATGTCAGAGTCGCCTGTAGGACAAACGCTCAATTCATACGCCCGTTTGATTTGGGTACGCCACCTTCATCCAATTCCGAGCAATTGTCAATCGCTCCAAAGGCTAGGAAAAACGCGACTTTCCAGTCATTTCAGAACCCGAAGCGCAGGATAGCAACCTGTCAATATTTAAGTATTCACAAGATCAATAATAGGAAACATACGGAAAAGCACTGTACAGAAACGGATTGGCGGCTAGGCTAACGGCAACTTGAAGATCTACCGGCCTGCCTGGCCAACTCCAGCCCGATGATGAGTCGGGCTTTTTATTGCCCGGCGTTCCGGTTTTTCTGTAGGAGCGAGCTTGCTCGCGAAAATCGCCAACCATAACGCAGCTACCTCAGCTTTAACGGCGCTCTCAGGTTTTCGCGAGCAAGCTCGCTCCTACAATGAGTGGGTTATGTCAGGCCAGGGCTTTGAGCAGCGCATCAATATCCTTCAACACGCTCGCCTCGCCCTTCTCGCCCCAATACAAGGCGATCATTTGCTTGTCGGCCTCGACCTTGTACACATTGGCCGGCAGCGTCGAAAAATACGGCAACAACTTCTCATCCACGCAGACCTCGCGCCATTGATTGACCCACACCCCCGGCTCCAACTGCCAGTAACTCCAGAGGGCCGGCGTGCTGCCGCGTCGTGGCCGGCAATACTGCGCGCAGGGGCTCGGCGGCTCTTGTTTGAGCCAGTGCGGCCACTCCTGGGGCGCCAGTTGCATGGCCAGCCCGATGCGGCGCGCCTCCATGCGCAGGGCCATGCGCCCGCTCTGATGGCGCGACGGGCGCAGCCATGCCAGAGGGCTCAGAACCACCACAAGGATTGACACCACTATCCAGACCGTCATATGTGTACCCCCGAATTTCCTGATGAGCGGATTTGATCTGACGCAAGCCGATCCGCTCGAAAGCAGCCATACTGAATTTATTGCAGTCCCCTGGAGGAACGCCCCATGCCCTACACACATATTCTGGTCGCCGTCGACCTGACCGAAGAGTGCGATCCAGTGATCAAGCGCGCGCAGGAATCTGCATTGGCCAACGGCGCCATACTGTCGTTGGTGCATATCGTCGAGCCCATGGCCATGGCCTTTGGCGGTGACGTGCCGATGGACCTTTCCCAGTTGCAGCAACAACAATTTGACCAGGCCAAGGAGCGCCTGGATCGTTTGATTCTCAAATACCCGCATCTGAAAAAGGAAGACTGCCACCTGACATACGGCCAACCGCGCCAGGAAATCCACCACTTGGCAAAGGAAAAGGCTTGCGACTTGATCGTGGTGGGTAGCCATGGTCGTCACGGTTTGGCGTTGTTGCTGGGTTCTACTGCCAATGATGTACTGCACGGCGCGCCGTGCGATGTGCTGGCGGTGAAGCTGGTAAAAAATACGTAAGAACGCCGTAGATCCAATGTGAGGGGGCTTGCCCCCTCCCACATTTTGACCGCATTTCATATAAAAAAGCCCGGCGCTCATAAAAGAGCGCCGGGCTTTTTCATTGTGCGAAGGTCACTTAGCCATCCAGCTCGGCCCAACGCTCAACCAGCACTTCCAGCTCCTGGTTCAACGTCTCCAGGGAAGCGATGACCGCAGCGGTTTCCGCCGCCGGACGCTGGTAGAAACCCGCGTCAGCCATTTGTGCTTCCACCGCGGCGATCTGTTGTTCCTTGGCGTCGATATCCCCCGGCAAGGCCTCCAGCTCGCGCTGCAGCTTGTAGCTGAGTTTCTTCTTGGCCGCTGGCGCAGCTTCCTGAGCCGGTGCCGCAGTTTCCACGGGAGCAACCACTGCGGAGGTCAAGTCGGCCTTGCCGGACTTGCTCTCGGTTACGCCCAGCAGGCGCGGCGAGCCGCCCTGGCGCAGCCAGTCCTGATAACCACCGACGTACTCGCGCACCTTGCCCTCGCCTTCGAAGACCAGGGTGCTGGTGACCACGTTGTCGAGGAATGCCCGGTCGTGGCTGACCATCAGTACGGTGCCGTTGAAGGTCAGCAAGACCTCTTCCAGCAGTTCGAGGGTTTCCACGTCGAGGTCGTTGGTCGGTTCGTCGAGTACCAGCAGGTTCGCCGGTTTGCTGAACAGCTTGGCCAGCAGCAGGCGTGCACGCTCGCCACCGGACAAGGCTTTCACCGGTGTACGCGCACGTTGCGGGCTGAACAGGAAGTCGCCCAAGTAGCTGAGTACGTGGCGGCTCTGGCCGTCGATGTCGATAAAGTCGCGGCCTTCGGCAACGTTGTCGATCACGGTTTTTTCCAGGTCCAACTGGTGGCGCAGCTGATCGAAGTAGGCCACGTCGATGCGCGTGCCCTCTTCCACCGTGCCGTTGGTCGGCTGCAGACCGCCGAGCATCAGCTTGAGCAGGGTGGTTTTGCCGGTACCGTTGGCGCCCAGCAGGCCGATACGGTCACCGCGCGCCAGGACCATGGAGAAGTCCTTGATCAGGAACGGGCCGTCCGGGTGATGGAAGCTGACGTTCTCCAGCACCATCACCTGCTTGCCCGACTTGTCGGCGGTATCGAGCTGGATATTGGCCTTGCCGGTACGTTCACGCCGTTCGCTGCGCTCAACCCGCAGCGCTTTCAACGCGCGCACGCGGCCTTCGTTACGGGTGCGGCGCGCCTTGATACCCTGGCGGATCCAGACTTCTTCCTGGGCCAGCTTCTTGTCGAACAGGGCGTTGGCGGTCTCTTCAGCCGAGAGTGCAGCTTCCTTGTGCACCAGGAAGCTGGCGTAGTCGCCGTTCCAGTCGATCAGGCCACCGCGGTCCAGTTCCAGGATGCGCGTGGCCAGGTTCTGCAGGAAGGACCGGTCGTGCGTGATGAACAGCACGGCGCCCTGGAAATCCTTGAGGGCTTCTTCGAGCCAGGCGATAGCGCCGATGTCCAGGTGGTTGGTCGGTTCGTCGAGCAGCAGCAGATCCGGCTCGGACACCAACGCCTGGGCCAGCAGCACGCGCCGACGCCAGCCGCCGGACAATTGGGCGAGGGTCTTGTCGGCGGGCAATTGCAGGCGGCTCAGGGTGCTGTCCACCAGTTGCTGCAGGCGCCAGCCGTCACGGGCTTCGAGGTCTTGCTGGACGTGCATCAGCTTGTCCAGGTCGGCTTCGGTGACGCAGTTCTGCGCCAGGTGATGGTATTGCGCGAGCAATTCGCCCACGCCGTCCAGGCCTTCGGCAACCACGTCGAACACTGTCCGCTCGTCGGCTACCGGCAATTCCTGCGGCAATTCGCCGATCTTGAGGCCTGGGGCACGCCAGACAGAGCCTTCATCGGGCTTCTGGTCGCCTTTTACCAGCTTCATCATGCTGGACTTGCCGGTGCCGTTGCGGCCGATGATGCACACCCGCTCACCACGGGCGATCTGCCAGGACACCTTGTCCAACAACGGCATAGCGCCGAAAGCAAGGGACACATCGCTGAATTTGAGCAGGGTCATACACTTCTCCAAAAACTGGGCGCGCATTCTACCTGAGTTGAGGGTGGGATGCGGCCAGCATTTTCGCTGCCGACACGTTCAGCAGGACATTTGCTGCGAACTTGAACCAACCGGCCGGCAAAGCTTTCGCCGGCCGCAGGCAAAAGGCTAAGCTAGGGGCAATCAGTGTCGGCGGTGCCGGTGCTAGTCGTGATTTCTCTGCACGGACGTCTCATGCGCAGTCGCCTTTTCAACTTTTTATCCTGCCTGCTTCTCTCCGCCACCGCCGTTCAATCTGCCCAGGCCGTGGACCTCACCACCCAACGTCAATATTACGATGAAGCCAAACGCGCCCTGGCCAAGGGTGACAGCGGCCCGTACATGCAATACAGCCAGGCCCTGGCCGACTACCCGCTGACGCCGTACCTGGCCTATGACGAACTGACCGCGCGTCTTAAAACCGCGAGTAATCAGGAAATCGAACAGTTCCTCGCCAAAAACGGCGACCTGCCCCAGGCCAACTGGATGAAGCTGCGCTGGTTACGCTGGCTGGCCGAACGCGGTGACTGGCAGACCTTTGAAAAGTACTACGATGCCAAGCTCAATTTCGTCGAGCTGGACTGCCTGCACGGCCAGTTCCAACTGACCCACAACCTCAAGGCCGAAGGCTACAAGACCACCGAAAAGTTGTGGATGACCGGCAAAACCCAACCGGCGGCCTGTGATGCGACCTTTGGCCAGTGGGCAGCAGACGGACAGTTGACCGAACAAAAAATCTGGGACCGCGCCAAGCTCGCCGCCGAAGCGCGCAACTACGCGCTGGCCAACAGCCTGGTGAAAACCCTGCCAACGCTCGGCCCCCAAGGCCGCCTGATGATCGACGTGGCGCAAAAGCCCGATATGCTCAGCGACCCGTCGCGCTTCCTGCCGGCCACCGAGGCCATGTCTGACGCCGTAGGCCTGGGCCTGCGTCGTCTCGCACGCCAGGACCCGGACAAGGCCATGGCCCTGCTGGACGGCTACGCCAGCAGCATGCACTTCTCCCGTGACGAAAAAGTCTCGATTGCCCGGGAAATCGGCCTGACCCTGGCACGCCGGTACGATCCTCGCGCGTTGGACGTGATGACCAAGTACGACCCGGAGCTGCGCGACAACACCGTCTCCGAGTGGCGCCTGCGCCTGCTGTTGCGCCTGGCGCGCTGGGAAGATGCGTACCAGTTGACCCGCAAGCTGCCGCAGGATCTGGCCACCACCAACCGCTGGCGCTACTGGCAGGCACGCAGCCTGGAATTGGCCGAACCGAAAAACCCGCAGGCGTTGGTGCTGTATAAAAACGTGGCCAAGGAACGCGATTTCTACGGTTTCCTCGCCGCGGACCGTTCCAAGACCCCTTACCAGTTGAACAACAAGCCGCTGGTGATGAGCCAGGCGCTGGTCAATAAAGTGCGCAATACCCCAGGCGTGCGCCGGGCCCTGGAGTTCTACGCCCGTGGCCAGATCGTCGATGGCCGCCGCGAGTGGTACCACGTCAGCCGTCACTTCAACCGTGACGAAATGGTCGCGCAGGCGAAGCTGGCCTACGACATGAAGTGGTACTTCCCGGCGATCCGCACGATCAGCCAGGCGCAGTATTGGGACGACCTGGACATCCGCTTCCCGATGGCCCACCGCGACACCCTGGTGCGCGAAGCCAAGGTGCGCGGCCTGCATTCAAGCTGGGTGTTCGCGATTACCCGCCAGGAAAGCGCCTTCATGGACGACGCCCGCTCCGGCGTCGGTGCCAGCGGCCTGATGCAGCTGATGCCCGGGACGGCCAAGGAAACCGCGCGCAAGTTCAGCATTCCCCTGGCCTCCCCGGCTCAGGTACTGGACCCGGACAAAAACATCCAGCTCGGCGCCGCGTACCTAAGCCAGGTGCACAGCCAATTCAACGGCAATCGCGTGCTCGCCTCCGCCGCCTACAACGCCGGCCCCGGCCGCGTACGGCAATGGCTACGCGGTGCGGACCACTTGAGTTTCGACGTGTGGGTGGAAAGCATCCCGTTCGACGAGACCCGTCAGTATGTGCAGAACGTGCTGTCTTATTCGGTGATCTACGGGCAGAAGCTCAATTCACCGCAGCCGTTGGTGGATTGGCATGAACGGTATTTTGATGATCAGTAAGGGAGGGAGCTTCAAGCGCTAAGTTTGAAGCGACAAGAAAATGCCCGCGTTATGCGGGCATTTTTTATGAAGTGGTTACATCGCCTCGGCCAACGCCAGATTCAGGGCTTGCAACATGAACTCTACAAAAGGTGTCGCTTCTGCCTGCTGATCCGCCGCCGAAAGCGCCGCATAGTAGGCATCCTGCTGATCCCGGATAACTGCTTCCACTGGCAGGTAAGCCAGCACCGGGCGCCACTGGCTGAGTATCAACGTCTGCCAGAGCCGCCCCATGCGTCCATTACCGTCTGCAAATGGGTGGATGAACTCGAATTCATAATGGAATACGCAACTGGCGATCAAAGGGTGCCAATCTGAAACTGACTGCCATTGCAGCAAGTCATCGATGAGGTGCGCCACGCGGCTCGCAGGCGGCGCCATATGCACCAGTTGTTCGCCACGATAAATGCCAACCCCTGATTGGCGAAGCCGTCCGGCATCGTCTATCAGTCCGAACATCAGCAGTTCGTGAGCTTTCAGCAGGTCGGCACGATCGCTCGGCGTCCATTGCGGCATCGCCTCATAGGCTGCAAACGCGTTGCGCACTTCCTGGATTTCCCGTGGCAGTCCCAATACCCGCTTCCCCTCCAGGACCGCGGTGACCTGCTCGACGCTGAGCGTATTGTTCTCGATGGCGAGCGAAGCCTGAATGGTGCGAATCCTGTTACCGCGCCTCAGCTGAGGCGTCTGACGGCTATCGTTACCGACTGAGAGCCGGCCGATCTGCTCACTGATATCGGCCACCAGGGCCAGCATCTTTGTCGTCAGCGTCAACGGAGGTTGATAACGGCTCATATCCTCATCCAGATCATTATCGAAAAACCACATGATGCCCTAAGGCGTAGCCATACCGCAGCTTCATTGCACTTCCTTACCCTCACTGAACTGCAACGCCGCCAACCGCGCATACAGCGGATTGCTCGCAATTAACTGCTGATGCGTGCCCACGGCTACCAGTTTGCCCTGGTCCATCACCGCGATCCGGTCGGCGTTCTTCACCGTGGCCAGGCGGTGCGCAATCACCAGGGTGGTGCGGCCCTGCATCAATTGCGGCAGGGCTTGCTGGATCAGGTGTTCGCTCTGGGCATCGAGGGCGCTGGTGGCTTCGTCCAGCAGCAGGATGGGCGCGTCTACCAGCAACGCACGGGCGATGGCCAGGCGTTGACGCTGCCCCCCGGAGAGGCCCAGACCACCGTCGCCGAGGTGGGTCTGGTAGCCATCGGGCATTTGCAGGATGAAGTCATGGGCATGGGCGATGCGGGCTGCGGCTTCGACCTGCTCGCGGGTGGCCGTCGGATTACCGTAGCGGATGTTGTCTTCGATGCTGCCAAAAAACAGCGCCGGGCTTTGGGATACCAGCGCGAAGTGGCGGCGCAGGTCCAGCGGGTCGAGTGCGGTCAGCGGCTGCCCTTCGAGCAGGATGCGGCCGTGCTGGGGGTCATAGAAGCGCAGCAGCAAGTCGAAGAGCGTCGATTTGCCTGCGCCGGAAGGTCCCACCAAGGCGAGGGTTTCGCCAGGGTTGACGCTCAGGTTCAGGCCGTCGATGGCGTAGCTGTCTGGCCGTGACGGGTAGGAAAAGCGCAGGTCTTGCAGCTCCATGCGCCCGCTGACCCGTTCCGGCAGCCGTACGCCACCGCTGGCCGGCGCCTGGATGTCGTTGCTCGACTGCAACAGTTCGCCAATCCGCTCCGCCGCACCGGCGGCCCGCTGCAGCTCGCCAAGCACTTCACTCAAGGTGCCCACAGCGCTGCCGACGATCAGGCTGTAGAACACGAACGCCGCCAGCTCACCGCCGGAAATGCGCCCGCTGATCACGTCCATCCCGCCGACCCACAACATCACGCCCACGGCACCGAGCACCAGCATAATCACCAGGGTAATCAGCCAGGAACGTTGCAGGATGCGTTTGCGGGCGGTGGTGAACGCCTCTTCCACGGTCAGGGCGAAACGCTGCTCGTCCTGCACCTGATGGTTATAGGCCTGCACGGTCTTGATCTGGCCCAGGGTCTCGGACACATAGCTGCCGACATCGGCAATGCGGTCCTGGCTCTGGCGCGACAGGCTGCGCACGCGCCGGCCAAAGATCAGGATCGGCGCCAGCACCAGCGGCAACGCCACCACGACAATGCTGGTGAGCTTGGGGTTGGTGATGAACAACAGCACGATACCGCCGATGACCATCAGGGCATTGCGCAGGAACAGCGACAGCGATGAGCCAATCACCGATTGCAGCAGGGTGGTGTCGGTGGTCAGGCGTGACTGGATTTCCGAGCTGCGATTGTTTTCGTAGAAGCCCGGATGCAGGTAGATCAGGTGGTTGAACACCTGCCGGCGAATGTCCGCCACCACCCGCTCACCAATCCACGACACCAAGTAGAAGCGCGTGAACGTGCCCACCGCCAGGCCCACCACCAGCACCATAAACAGCGCGATGGACTGATTGAGCAGGTGCGGCGACTGGGTCATGAAACCCTGGTCGACCAGCAGGCGGATACCTTGCCCCATGGACAAGGTGATGCCGGCGGTAACGATCAGCGCCAGCAGGGCACCCAGCGCCTGCCAGCGGTAGGGCGCAATGAAGCGGCCGGCCAGGCGAATCGCACGGCGTTGACGGACTGAGAACATTTAGGGCTTCACCAATGAGGAGACTATTGATCAACATTGGGGGAACTTGAGCAAATAGCAATGAGTCAGGTTAATTATGCCCGCCGATAGAGGCCGCTAGAGGCTATCGGTCTAAGACTGATCTGGAAATATGTGCCGGTTTCTGGTGGACTGGGTGTTCGAACCGATGGTCGTGTATGGAGTTGTAATAGCTCGGTCACGCGGGGGAATTAAAGTAGGTACACAACCTGATGAGGAGACAGGCCATGACCTTGCAAAACAGCAGCGATGCCAAAATTGAAGTGATCCGCCAACCGCAGGATCTGCCTTGCTCGTACATCGATGCCAAGGGCCGCGAAGTGCAGATTACCGAAGAAATGATCCAGCAAGCCTGCAGCGAACTGGAACAGCGCCTGGTCAAGCCTGCACAGCAAGGCTGAAGCGCCGACGCTCTTGCAAACCCGGCCCAGGTGGCCGGGTTTTTTATTGAGTGTTTAAACGCTGACCGCGCCCAGTGCGGTCACGATGTTGGACAACACGGCCGACTCACCATTGATGCGCACCTTCAAGCCGTCAATCTCACGACGCTCCGGGTAATGCTTGCGCAACAGGTCGAATGCCTTGCGCTGCTCCTCTACTGTTCCTACCAGGCTGCGACGCAAATCCGCATCGTCCCGGCGCGGGTCGTACACACTGCGGCACAAGGTCGCCAGCGCCCAGGCCGGATCGGTTGAGGCATTCAAGTGCACCTCGGCCAGCCATGGCGCCGGCAACAAATCGCGCAATTGAATGCTCGGTTCCTGGCCCAGGTGCGCACAGAACGCCTGGTAGATCTGCGCCGTACCGCGCTGCTTGCCGTCAAGGCTGTAGCCGGCGATATGCGGCGTGGCCAGCACGCACAGGTCAGCCAGGTCGGCATCCACCTGCGGCTCGCCTTCCCACACGTCCAGCACGGCTTGCAGGTCTTCGCGCTCCAGCAACACGTCGCGCAGCGCGGCGTTGTCCACTACCGCGCCTCGGCTGGCATTGATCAGCCAGGTGCCGGGCTTGAGCTGCGCAAGGCGCTGGCGATCGAACAGATGCCAGGTGGAGCCATTGCCGGACTTGGTCAGCGGCGTGTGCAAGCTGATCACATCGCAGTGCTCGATAATCTGCTGCAGGCTCACGTAGTCAGCGTCTTCGGCGATCTGCCGTGGCGGATCACACACCAGCACGTTCCAGCCCAGGCCCTTGAGCACCTTGACCAGCCGCCCGCCGACCTCGCCGGCGCCAACGATGCCGTAGGTGCGCCGGCTGAGGTCGGCGCCTTCGATTTCGGCCAGGGTCTGCAAGCTGCCCAGCACATAATCCACCACGCCCCGGGCATTGCAGCCGGGTGCGCTGGACCACTGGATACCGGCCTGCCTGAAGTAATCGAGGTCCAGATGATCGGTGCCGATGGTGCAGGTGCCGACAAACCCCACCTTCGTGCCCTCGAGCAAAGCCCGGTTGACGTTGGTCACCGAGCGTACCAGCAGCACATCGGCCTGCTCGACCGTGGCGCGGTCAATGGAACGGCCGGGCACGCGGCGAATCTCGCCAAACCCCTGGAAAAATGCATCGAGCAGCGGAATATTTTCGTCGGCAACAATCAGCATGGCAGGCTCCTTTGGCGGATCAGCAGTGTACAGGCTTGCAGGGGTCCCATGTGCGAGGGGGCTTGCTCCCGATGGCGGTGGGTCAGTTGATGCATCTGTGACTGAGCCATTGCTATCGGGGGCAAGCCCCCTCCCACAGGGATTGGTGTGTTTAGTCGATTGTTTACAAATCCCCAACACAGGTTTTTTCCTGACCATTGCGTCAAAGCGTAGAATCCGCCGTCCTTGCGACTGCCTTTTTATTGGACACCTGTACGTGAACACTGCCACCGCTCCCCTCACCCGCCCCGCCCGTATCAGCCGGGAAGTGCGCGACCTGCTGACGCTGGCCTTGCCGATCATCATCGGCCAACTGGCAACCACTGCGATGAGCTTTGTCGATGCGGTGATGGCCGGACGTGTCAGTCCCCAGGACCTGGCGGCGGTTGGCCTGGGTAACTCGATCTGGATCCCGGTCTACCTGTTGATGACCGGCACCCTGCTGGCCACCACACCGAAAGTCGCGCAGCGCTACGGCGCAGGCAAATACAGCGAAATCGGGCCATTGGTGCGCCAGTCATTGTGGCTGGCCGTGGCGGTCGGCATCGCGGGTGCGCTGCTGTTGCTGTGCGCCGAGCCGGTGCTGCATGCGATGAAGGTCGAGCCGGCACTGATCGAGCCGTCCATGGGCTACCTGCATGGCATCGCCGCCGGCATGCCGGCCATTGCGCTGTATTACGTGTTCCGCTGCTTCAGCGACGGCATGGGCCGTACGCGGCCGAGCATGGTCATGGGCTTGTGCGGGTTGGCACTGAACATTCCGCTGAACTACATCTTCATCTACGGCCATCTCGGCCTGCCGGCCATGGGCGGCGTAGGCTGCGGCTGGGCCACGGCGATTGCGATGTGGGTGATGATGCTCGGCCTGGCCGGGTGGACCCGCTGGGGCCCGGCGTATCAGAGCAGCGAATTGTTCAAGCGCTTCGACTGGCCGCAATGGGCGGTGATCAAGCGTGTACTGGGGATCGGCCTGCCGATTGGCGTGGCGATCTTTGCCGAGTCGAGCATCTTCGCGGTGATCGCCCTGCTGCTGGGCAGCCTGGGGGCTACCGTGGTGTCCGGCCATCAGATCGCGCTGAATGTCAGTTCCCTGGTGTTCATGATCCCCTACTCCCTGAGCATGGCCGTCACCGTGCGCGTCGGCCAGGCCCTGGGCCGTGGCGAACCGCGTGAAGCCCGCTTCGCCGCCGGCGTTGGCATGGGCACCGCGCTGGCCTATGCCTGCCTGTCCTGTAGCCTGATGCTGGTGTTTCGCGAACAGATTGCGGCGATCTACACCCCCGACCCGGTGGTCATCCACCTGGCATCGATGCTGATCGTGTTCTCGGCGTTGTTCCAGTTTTCCGACTCGATCCAGGTGACCGCTGCCGGCGCGCTGCGCGGCTATCAGGACACCCGGGTCACCATGCTGCTGACCCTGTTCGCCTACTGGGGCGTGGGCTTGCCGGTCGGTTACGCCCTGGGGCTGACCGACTGGCTGGGCGAACCCAGCGGCCCAAGCGGCTTGTGGCAAGGCCTGATCGTCGGCCTGAGCTGCGCGGCAGCCATGTTGCTGGTGCGCCTGGCGCGCAGTGCACGCCGACGCATCCACGCCGACAAGGCGCTCACGCGCGCCCTGTAGGAGCGAGCTTGCTCGCGAAAAACCTGAGAGCGCCGCGTTAAACCAGAAGCGCTGCTTGATCGTTAGCGTTTTTCGCGAGCAAGCTCGCTCCTACAAGGGTTCGGCGGTCAATCGGCTTTCTTGCGGATCCAGTAAAGGTACGTGCCGGCGTCTTCCTGTTGACTGACAAGTTCATGGTCGAGGAACACGCAGAATTTGGGAATATCGCGGCGGGTCGACGGGTCGGTCGCGATCACCTTGAGCAGGCCGCCCGCAGGCAGGTCGCGGATGTGCTGGTGCAGCATCATTACCGGCTCCGGGCAATTGAGGCCGGTGGCGTCGAGGGTGCCGTCTACGGGCAGTTCAAGACTCATACTTCACTCCTAAAACCAACCCGACCTTCTGTGGGAGGGGGCTTGCCCCCGATGACGAGGGCACATTCAACATAAATTTCGACAGTTATACCGCTATCGCAGGCAAGCCAGCTCTCACATTGGGTATCAGTGTCTCTTGGGTTTCTTTACGTCCACAAGTCGACGCAAGTGGCACGTCACTTCTTCGCGGTCGTGGTACAGCTGCTTGCAGCCAATCTCCACCCGAATGCCGCGTGCCTTGAAGCCGTCTTCGATGCGCTCCAGCAGACGCTTCACTTCGGCATACCGCTGCTTCATCGGCAGCTTGAGGTTGACCACCGCCTCGCGGCAATACCCCTCGCCGATCCAGGTTTCCAGCAATGCCGCGTTGCGCGCCGGCTTCTCGACAATATCGCAGACCATCCAGTCCACCGGCTGCTTGGGCACGAAGGTAAAGCCATCGGCCATCAAATGCTGCACCAGGCCGGTGTCCATCAGGCTTTCGGCCATGGGGCCGTTGTCAATGGCGGTCACCAGCATGCCCCGGTTGACCAGCTGCCACGTCCAGCCGCCGGGGGCCGCACCGAGGTCGACACCGGTCATGTCGCCATGCAGGCGTTCGTCCCACTGCTCGCGAGGAATGAAGTGGTGCCAGGCCTCTTCCAGCTTCAAGGTCGAGCGGCTTGGGGCTTCACGCGGGAACTTCAAACGCGGGATACCCATCGGCCACATCGCTGAATTGTTCGACTCGGCCAGGCCCATGAACACCTCGCGACCGCTCTTGAACGTCAGCAGCAGGCGCGGCTTGCTCGGGTCGTCCACCAGCCTGCCGGCGTTCAGCAAGGCTTTGCGCAGGTGCACCTCGAATTTCTTGCAGAAATTCGACAGTTCCTTGCCGTCGTTGGTATCGACCATCTCCAGCCACAGGCTGCCGCACACTGGGAATTCACGCAGGTGGGCGAGGATCACGCTGATGCGATCGGTTTCCGGCAGGTCGATGAATACCCCGCGCGCCCATTGCCTGGGGAAGATCAGCTCGGCGAAGCGCTGGCCGTGCATCAGGCGTTGCGCGCCGTCTTCTTCAGTGCAGACAAATTCGGCGCAAGCGCTGCCGGTCTTGGCCTTGGCGTAGCCGGAAACGTTCAGGCGCGCGGCGTGCTCCGCGATCTCGGAACAGACTTCGCCTTCAAAACCCGGGCGGCAGTGCATAAAAAGGGTGTTCAATTGAATCTCCTGGCAACGGGATTGCTCTATCGCAATACCTGTCATGAAAACGCGCGCATGATAGCCGAGTTCGGAACCTTGGACTTAAGCATAGAGTCCAGTTATTAGCCTGCTAATGAAAATCGCGCTAAGTTGAACGCTCTGTTCGTCCCGTCAGGTCCGTGGCCGTGCGGATCAAAAGGAGTCATGTAATGTCATCCCTTGATAGCCTGAGAACCCTTAAGACCCTGCAAATAGACAGCAAGACCTACCACTACTTCAGCCTGCCCGAAGCCGCCAAGAGCCTGGGTGACCTGGACAAGCTGCCGATGTCGCTCAAAGTGCTGCTGGAAAACCTGCTGCGCTGGGAAGACGCCAAGACCGTCACCGGCAACGACCTCAAGGCCATCGCCGCCTGGCTCAAGGAACGCCGGTCCGACCGTGAGATCCAGTACCGCCCCGCCCGCGTGCTGATGCAGGACTTTACTGGCGTGCCCGCCGTGGTCGACCTGGCCGCCATGCGCGCCGCCGTGGCCAAGGCCGGGGGCGACCCGCAGCGCATCAACCCGCTGTCGCCGGTCGACCTGGTGATCGACCACTCGGTGATGGTCGACAAATTCGGCAACGCCGACGCCTTTGAGCAAAACGTCGATATCGAAATGCAGCGCAACGGCGAACGTTACGCCTTCCTGCGTTGGGGCCAGAGCGCCTTTGACAACTTCAGCGTGGTGCCCCCGGGCACCGGCATCTGTCACCAAGTCAACCTGGAATACCTCGGCCGCACCGTGTGGACCAAAGATGAAGACGGCCGCACCTACGCCTTCCCCGATACCCTGGTGGGCACCGACTCCCACACCACCATGATCAACGGCCTCGGCGTGCTCGGCTGGGGCGTGGGCGGGATCGAAGCGGAAGCGGCGATGCTCGGTCAGCCGGTGTCGATGCTGATCCCGGAAGTGATCGGCTTCAAGCTCACCGGCAAATTGAAAGAAGGCATCACCGCCACCGACCTGGTGCTGACCGTGACCCAGATGCTGCGCAAAAAAGGCGTGGTCGGTAAGTTCGTCGAGTTCTATGGCGATGGCCTGGCCGATTTGCCCCTGGCCGACCGCGCCACCATTGCCAACATGGCGCCTGAATACGGCGCTACCTGCGGCTTTTTCCCGGTCGACGAGGTGACGCTGGACTACCTGCGCCTGTCCGGTCGCCCGACGGAAACTGTCAAGCTGGTCGAGGCCTACACCAAGGCCCAGGGCCTGTGGCGCAACGCCGGCCAGGAGCCGATCTTCACCGACACCCTGGCCCTGGACATGGGCAGCGTCGAAGCCAGCCTCGCCGGGCCGAAACGCCCGCAGGACCGTGTCGCCCTGCCAAACGTGGGCCAGGCGTTCAGTGATTTCCTCGACCTGCAATTCAAACCCACCAGCAAGGAAGAAGGCCGCTTGGAAAGCGAAGGCGGTGGCGGCGTCGCCGTGGGCAATGCCGACCTGGTGGGCGAAGCCGATTACGAATACGAAGGCAATACCTATCGCCTGAAAAACGGTGCCGTGGTCATCGCGGCCATCACCTCCTGCACCAACACCTCCAACCCCAGCGTGATGATGGCGGCCGGGCTAGTGGCGAAGAAGGCCGTGGAAAAAGGCCTGACGCGCAAGCCATGGGTCAAGACCTCCCTGGCGCCGGGTTCGAAAGTGGTTACCGACTATTACAAGGCGGCCGGCCTCACCCACTACCTGGACACCCTCGGTTTCGACCTGGTGGGCTACGGCTGCACAACCTGCATCGGCAATTCCGGGCCGCTGCCCGAGCCGATCGAAAAAGCCATCCAACAAGCCGACCTTACCGTCGCCTCGGTGTTGTCCGGCAACCGCAACTTCGAAGGCCGCGTGCACCCACTGGTGAAAACCAACTGGCTGGCCTCGCCGCCCTTGGTGGTGGCTTACGCGTTGGCGGGTACGGTGCGTATCGACATCAGCAGCGAGCCCCTGGGTAACGACCAGCAGGGCAACCCGGTGTACCTCAAGGACATCTGGCCCAGCAGCCAGGAAATCGCCGACGCGGTGGCTCAGGTCAGCACGGGCATGTTCCACAAGGAATACGCCGAGGTATTTGCCGGCGACGCACAATGGCAAGCGATTGAGGTGCCGCAGGCGGCGACTTATGTGTGGCAGAAGGATTCCACCTATATCCAGCATCCGCCGTTCTTCGACGATATCGCCGGGCCGCTGCCGGTGATCGAAGACATCAAGGGCGCCAACGTGCTGGCCCTGCTCGGTGATTCGGTGACCACCGACCACATCTCCCCTGCTGGCAACATCAAGACCGACAGCCCGGCCGGCCATTACCTGCGCGAGCAAGGCGTGGAACCACGGGACTTCAACTCCTACGGCTCACGCCGGGGCAACCATGAAGTGATGATGCGCGGCACCTTTGCCAATATCCGGATCCGCAACGAAATGCTCGGCGGCGAGGAAGGTGGCAATACGCTGTATATCCCGACCGGCGAGAGAATGGCGATCTACGATGCCGCGATGAAATACCAGGCATCGGGCACACCGTTGGTGGTAATCGCCGGCCAAGAGTACGGCACCGGCTCGAGCCGCGACTGGGCGGCAAAGGGCACCAACCTGCTGGGCGTCAAGGCGGTGATCGCGGAAAGCTTCGAGCGAATCCACCGCTCCAACCTGGTGGGCATGGGCGTGCTGCCGTTGCAGTTCAAGCTGGACCAGAACCGCAAGTCGCTCAAGCTCACCGGCAAGGAGAAGATCGATATCCTCGGGCTGACGAATGCCGAGATCGAACCCCGGATGAACCTGACGTTGGTGATTACCCGGGAAGATGGCAGCAGCGAAAAGATTGAGGTGCTGTGCCGGATCGATACGCTTAACGAAGTGGAATACTTCAAGTCGGGCGGTATCCTGCACTACGTATTGCGCCAGTTGATCGCCAGCTAAAGGCCGGTGGAGATCAAATGTGGGAGGGGGCTTGCCCCCGATAGCGGTGGGTCAGCTGTAAATGTGCTGACTGACACTCTGCTATCGGGGGCAAGCCCCCTCCCACATTTTGATTGCATTTCAAGCTGGTAGAACCGAACTCAGCCGAACAACCACTTCCACAGCAACACCAGCACAACCACCGCCAACACCGGCCGCGCAATGCGGTAGGCCTTGGGATGCTTGCGCTTCCACTGCTTGACCTGGCCGCTGAACTTGTCGCTGAAGGTCTTGCTCCAGGCATACGCCTGGTTGATCCCACCCACGCGCTCGTCGTCGAGGTTCTGCGGCGCGGTGGCACGCCCCAGCTGTTTGCTGACCCAACGATTGACGCGGGTCATCAGGCGGTTGCTCAACGGGCGTTCGATGTCGCAGAACAGGATCACACGGGTTTGATCGGTTTCGTTCTTGACCCAGTGCACATAGGTTTCGTCGAACATCACATCTTCACCGTCGCGCCAGGCATAGACCTGGCCGTCGACAAAGATGCGGCAGTCGTCGGAGTTCGGCGTGGACAGCCCCAAGTGATAGCGCAGGGAGCCGGCGAACGGGTCGCGGTGCGGGTTCAGGTGGCTACCGCCCGGCAACAGCGCAAACATCGCGCCCTTGACGTTGGGGATACTGCTGACCAGCGCCACGGTCTTCGGGCACAAGGCCTCGGCCGATGGCAGGGGTTTGTCGTACCACTTGAGGTAGAAGCGCTTCCAGCCTTTCTTGAAGAACGAGCCGAAACCGGCATCGTTGTTCTTTTCGGCGGCGCGGATGTAGCCCTCGTCGAACAGGTGCATGGCCTCTTCGCGGATCACTTCCCAGTTGTCCTTGAGCACGTCCAGTTCCGGGAACTTGCTGCGGTCCAGGTAAGGCTTGGACGGTACTGCGGAAAACAGGTACATCAGGGCGTTATACGGGGCGAACAGCGCCGAATGGTTGACGAACTGGCGCAACATCGGCAAACGGGCCTTGCCGCGCAGGTGCACATACAGCGTGCTGCCGACAAACAGCAGCAACACCGACAGTTTGGCGGCCAAAGAAAAGGTCATGCAGCAACTCCTGAAAATAAGCGCCTGGCCAACAGCAGACGTAACAGCCGGCCATGATAAACATTCGGGCCATTATGCAGAAGGCCTTGGCCAACCGGCTGACCTGAATCAACACGCCGTCGCCCTGTGGTGTAGGAGCTCAAGCCTGGTTTTCCTGCTCGGTAAACAAATCGCTGAACAACATGCTCGACAGGTAGCGCTCACCGGAGTCCGGCAGGATCACCACGATGGTCTTGCCCTGCATTTCCGGCTTCTCGGCCAGGCGCACCGCCGCCGCCATGGCCGCGCCGCAGGAGATGCCGCACAAAATGCCTTCTTCCTGCATCAAGCGCAGGGCCATGGCCTTGGATTCTTCGTCGGTGACCAACTCCACGCGGTCGACCATCGACAGGTCGAGGTTTTTCGGCACGAAACCGGCGCCAATGCCCTGGATCTTGTGCGGGCTGGGCTTGATCTCTTCGCCGGCCAGCGCCTGGGTGATCACCGGCGACACGAGCGGCTCCACCGCCACTGACAGAATCGGCTTGCCCGCCGTGTGCTTGATATAGCGCGACACACCGGTGAGGGTGCCGCCCGTGCCCACGCCCGCCACCAGCACGTCCACGGCGCCGTCGGTGTCGTTCCAGATTTCCGGGCCGGTGGTTTTCTCGTGGATGGCAGGGTTTGCCGGGTTTTCGAACTGGCCCGGCATAAAGTAGGTGCCAGGGTCGGCGGCGACAATTTCTGCGGCTTTTTCAATCGCGCCTTTCATGCCCTTGGCCGGTTCGGTCAGCACCAGCTCGGCGCCGAGGGCCTTGAGCACTTTACGACGCTCGATGCTCATGGACGCGGGCATGGTCAGCAGCAGTTTGTAGCCGCGTGCCGCCGCCACGAACGCCAGGCCGATCCCGGTATTGCCGGAGGTGGGCTCGACAATGGTCATGCCCGGCTTGAGTTTGCCGCTGCTTTCCGCGTCCCAGATCATGTTGGCGCCAATGCGGCACTTCACCGAGTAGCCTGGGTTGCGCCCTTCGATCTTGGCCAGGATGGTGACCCCGCGCGGTGCGATGCGGTTGATCTGCACCAGAGGCGTATTACCGATGGAGTGCGCGTTGTCTGCAAAGATGCGGCTCATGACGGATCCTATTTGGCAATGTCCAGAAAGGTCCCAAGGGTATGCCTCGTGCCCCTAGGCGTCCAGTCGGAGGAACGTTGCGCCCCTTGCAACAGTCCATCACCTACGAGCAAGGAGGACTGCCCCATGAAACGTCGTTACAGCTGGCCGCTCTGGACCCTCGCCGGGCTGGTGCTGGTACTGGTTGCCGTGCACATCGCGCTGCCTTACCTGGTGCGCAACTACCTGAATGAAAGGCTCGCCAATATGGGCGACTACCGTGGCGAAATTGCCGATGTGGACCTGGCTTTATGGCGCGGCGCCTACCGGATCAACGGTCTGCAGATCGTCAAGGTGGACGGTAAGGTACCGGTGCCGTTCATCAAGGCGCCGCTCATCGAGTTCGCAGTAAGCTGGCATTCGCTGTGGTACGACCATGCGGTGGTGGCCGAAGGGCATTTCGTACGCCCCGAGGTCAATTTCGTCGACGGTGGCGCCAACAAGCAGGCCTCCCAGACCGGTAAAGGCACCGACTGGCAGGAACAACTGCGCAAGCTGCTGCCGATCACCCTCAACGAAGTGCGCATCGAAGACGGCAAGATCTCGTTTCATAACTTCAGCTCCACGCCCAAGGTCAACCTCAACGCCACCGGGGTCAACGCCAGTTTCTACAACCTGACCAACGTGGTGGACGTCAAAGGCAAGCGCGATGCGCGTTTCGAGGGCAAGGCGCTGTTGCAAGACCAGGCGCCCCTGGAGGCCAACGCCACCTTTGACCCGCTGAGCGATTTCGAAGAGTTCGAATTTCGCTTGCGCGCCCGCGACCTGCAACTCAAGCGCATGAATGACTTCGCCTCGGCCTATGGCAAGTTCGACTTCAAGGCCGGCACCGGCGACGTGGTGGTCGAAGCCCAGGCCGAAAAAGGCCAACTGAGCGGTTATATCAAGCCGCTGCTGCGCGATGTCGAAGTGTTCGACTGGCAGCAGGACGTGGAAAACAAAGACAAGAACATCTTCCGCTCGATCTGGGAGGCTGTGGTTGGCGCCAGCGAGACGGTGCTGAAGAACCAGCGCAAAAACCAGTTCGCCACCCGCGTGGAGCTGAGCGGCAGCGTGCATCAGCAAAACGTCAGTGCGTTTTCCGCGGTGATCGCGATTCTGCGCAACGGGTTCATCCAGGCGTTCAACGCGCGCTATGAACAACCCAAGCCCAGCGCCGATTAGAACGGTGGGAGGGGGCTTGCTCCCGATGGCGGTGTGTCAGTCTATACATCTGTGACTGAACCACTGCTATCGGGGGCAAGCCCCCTCCCACATTGACTGCGTTGACCGGACTGACGTGACCAGCCATTCAGAGACTGAATAGCCCGTCTGCGTTCACAGTCGCCGGGGCTGCGCGGTATAGTCGGGCATTGATGAATTCGAGGAATGACCGATGAAGTTCGAAGGCACCCAGGCCTATGTGGCTACCGATGACCTGAAACTGGCCGTCAACGCCGCCATCACCCTGGAGCGTCCGCTGCTGGTCAAGGGCGAACCGGGCACCGGCAAGACCATGCTCGCCGAGCAACTGGCCGAGTCCTTCGGCGCCAGATTGATCACCTGGCACATCAAGTCCACCACCAAGGCCCACCAGGGCCTCTACGAGTACGACGCGGTCAGCCGCCTGCGCGACTCGCAACTGGGTGTGGACAAGGTGCACGACGTGCGCAACTACCTGAAGAAGGGCAAGCTCTGGGAAGCCTTCGAGTCCGAGGAGCGGGTGATCCTGCTGATCGACGAAATCGACAAGGCCGACATCGAGTTCCCCAACGACCTGTTGCAAGAGCTCGACAAGATGGAGTTCTACGTCTACGAAATCGACGAGACCATCAAGGCCAAGAAACGCCCGATCATCATCATTACCTCCAACAACGAAAAAGAGCTGCCGGACGCGTTCCTGCGCCGCTGCTTCTTCCATTACATCGCCTTCCCCGACCGCACCACCCTGCAAAAAATCGTCGACGTGCACTACCCGGACATCAAGAAAGACCTGGTCAGCGAAGCGCTGGACGTGTTCTTCGACGTGCGCAAGGTGCCCGGTTTGAAGAAAAAACCTTCCACCTCCGAGCTGGTGGACTGGCTCAAGCTGCTGATGGCCGACAATATCGGCGAAGCCGTGCTGCGCGAGCGCGACCCGACCAAGGCCATCCCGCCGCTGGCAGGCGCCTTGGTGAAGAACGAGCAGGACGTACAATTGCTGGAGCGTCTGGCGTTCATGAGCCGTCGCGGTAATCGCTGATGTTGCTCAACCTGTTCAATGAAATGCGGGCCGCCAAGGTACCGGTGTCGGTGCGCGAGCTGCTCGACCTGATCAACGCGCTGAAACAACGCGTGACCTTCGCCGACATGGACGAGTTCTACTACCTGGCGCGGGCGATCCTGGTCAAGGATGAACGGCATTTCGACAAGTTCGACCGGGCTTTCGGCGCCTACTTCAACGGCCTGGAAAAACTCGACGATCACCTGCAGGCGCTGATCCCCGAAGAGTGGCTGCGCAAGGAGTTCGAGCGCTCGCTGAGCGATGAAGAACGCGCGCAGATCCAGTCACTAGGCGGCCTCGACAAGCTGATCGAGGAATTCAAGAAACGCCTGGAAGAACAGAAAGAACGCCACGCCGGCGGCAACAAGTGGATCGGCACCGGCGGCACCAGCCCCTTCGGTTCCGGCGGCTACAACCCGGAAGGCATTCGCGTGGGTGACGCGGGCAAGCGTCAGGGCAAGGCGGTGAAGGTGTGGGACCAGCGCGAGTACAAGAATCTCGACGATCAGGTGGAACTCGGCACTCGCAACATCAAGATCGCCCTGCGCCGCCTGCGCAAGTTTGCCCGCCAGGGCGCGGCGGAAGAGCTGGACATCGATGGCACCATCGACCACACCGCGCGCGACGCCGGGCTGTTGAATATCCAGATGCGCCCCGAACGACGCAACACCATCAAGCTGTTGCTGCTGTTCGATATCGGCGGCTCGATGGACGCCCATGTGAAGATCTGCGAAGAGCTGTTCTCTGCCTGCAAGACCGAGTTCAAGCACCTGGAGTACTTCTACTTTCATAACTTCGTGTACGAGTCGGTGTGGAAGAACAACCAGCGCCGCACCTCGGAGCGCACCTCCACCCAGGACCTGCTGCACAAGTACGGCGCGGACTACAAAGTGATCTTTATCGGCGATGCGTCCATGGCGCCCTATGAAATTACCCAGGCCGGCGGCAGCGTCGAACACTGGAACGAGGAGCCTGGATATGTATGGATGCAACGGTTCATGGCCAAGTACAAGAAGCTGATCTGGATAAACCCGTATCCCAAGGATACCTGGGGGTATACGGCGTCGACGGGGATCGTACGCGAGTTGGTGGAGGACCAGATGTACCCGCTGACGTTGCGCGGGTTGGAAGAAGGTATGCGTTTTCTCTCCAAGTGAATGAAGACCCAAGCCCTGTAGGAGATCAAATGTGGGAGGTCCCACTAAGTCTTCGACGTAGCGCTGTCGCGCATCAAACTGGTTCATCGTAAGGTTGAAGAACGCGTGCGGGGCAAAGGCCGTAGCCAACACTGGTGTGACAGCACCCGAGTGGGAGAGTGGCCTGCACGGTATCGGCGTGGAGTCATTGTCGGCACAGCAAAGCTGTGACCACGTATAAGAGAGTGAATCCGCTCGCCACCGTGTACCCCGCCCGCGTCGTTCAATCCTGCGAGGAATTGTCATGACGCGCAAGAACCAAAAGCGTTTTGAGGTTATCCATCCGGACTGCGCTGCGGTTGATGTGGGCGGCAGTGAGCATTTAGCCGCTGTTGATCCGACCAAATGCGATGATCCGGTTAAGCGGTTTTCAACCTTCACCGATGATTTGCATGCCATGGCCGATTGGTTTGAATCCATGGGCGTCAAGGTGGTGGCGATGGAGGCGACCGGAGTTTATTGGATCCCGCTCTTTGAAATACTCGATAGACGGGGGTTTGAAGTCTATCTCGTGAATTCCCGTGCGACTCGGCAAATAACCGGTCGCAAGTCCGACGTACTGGATTGTCAGTGGATCCTTCAGCTCATGACGCACGGGCTGCTGCGAGGCGCTTTTCGGCCCTCGGACGATGTGTGTTCATTGCGCTCACTGGTCCGTCAGCGTGGCAATAAGGTCCGCGACCAAGCCAAGGCCCTCAACCGGATGCAAAAGGCTTTGGTCCAGATGAACATCCAACTGGCTCAAGTCATCAGCAACATTGCCGGGGTGACAGGCATGAGTATTTTGCGGGCAATCGTTGATGGAGAACGTGACCCCGAAGTACTTGCCATGCTCAGAGACAAGCGCGTCAAAGCCGACCAGGCCACTGTCGCCCGAAGTTTGCGGGGTAACTGGCGAGCTGAGCATTTGCATGCACTGAGTCAGGAACTGGCGGCTTACGACTTCCTTGAAAAACAGATTGGTGAATGCGACCAAGCCATCGCCTTTGCACTTGAACGGTTGCCTGTTCTTCAAGACGAGGTCGTGCTCCCAGCTAAAACGCTGCGCAACCCACACCGCTCCACTGAGCAGCAATTGACCCTGCATCGAGCGCTGAATAAGGTGATGGGGGTAGATTTAACCGCAATTCCTACTATCGGCATCGATACGGCGTTGGTTTTGGCTAGCGAATTGGGATCGGACTTGTCACGGTTTCCGACCTCACAGCACTTCTGTTCCTGGCTGGGCCTCGCGCCGCCAACGCGAATTTCGGGAGGAAAACCCTTGCCCGGGAAATCTCTAAAAGTGATTAACCGAGCTGCACAGGCTTTAAAGCAAGCCGCTTCTATCGCACGCAATGATAAAAGCTTTATCGGAGCAAGCCATCGGGCGCGCCTAACCCGAATGGATACTTGCTGCGCAATCAAGGCGACAGCGCATCAACTGGCCCGGCTGATTTACGCGATGCTGACTAAAGGTCAACCGTACGTTGAAAAAGGAATCGAGGAGTTTGAAGAAAAAAGCCGTGACCGGCAGATGCGCGCCTTGGAGCGCAAGGCGCGTAAGTTAGGAATGCAGCTGGTTAAAGCGGCTTGAAATTAAGAGCAAAAACAATGAGTTATTTTTTGTTTGATAAGAGGGGGCTTGCTCCCGATTGCAGTGTGTCAGTCAATACATCAGTGACTGAACCACCGCAATCGGGAGCAAGCCCCCTCCCACATTTTGGACTGCAGTGTTACTGGAATCGGCGCAGATATTCGATGTGCTGCCGATGCGCCGTTTCCTGCACTACCGGCGCCAAGCGTACTTTCTCGCCCGGCAGACACTGCGCAAGGCGTGCCAAGGATAAAGGCGTCAACGCGCCTAGCCGGGGATAACCACCAATGGTCTGCCGATCATTGAGCAACACGATTGGCTGCCCATCCGGCGGCACCTGGATCGCGCCCAACGGAATTCCTTCGGAAATCAACGACTGTCCCTGGTACTCCAATGGCGTGCCCAGCAAGCGCATGCCCATGCGGTCGGCGCGGCTGTCGAGCGCCCAGTCGGTATTGAAGGCATCGAACAGGCTTTGGCCGCTGAACTGGCCGATCTGTGCGCCGACGATAACGTCCAGTGGCGCAGCGGATGGCAGATCCGGTTGGGCCAGCACCCTCATCGCCCCCCCTGTACCGGAATAAGCCAGGCGCCCGCCTTCAACCAATGCCTTGCCCAAACCGTCGACGCCGCCCAGTTCCTCACGCACCACCGTTGCACAGCTGCCCAACACCTGCGGCGCATCGAACCCGCCCGGCGCCGCCAGGTAAGCCCGCGCGCCCTTGAACGGCTGGGTAAAGCGCAAGCGCTGGCCTTTTTGCAGGATAAAACTGCGCCCCGGGCTGATGGCGCGCTCGTCGATAAAGGCGCCAAGGTCGGCACCGGCCAAGGCCAGCAGGCAGTAGTCCTCGGCCTGCACGGTAAAGCCGCCCAGGGTGATTTCCACCACGGGCGCATCCAGCGCATTGCCCAGCAGCCAATTGGCCCACGACATCGATACCCAATCCAGCGCGCCGCCCTGGGTCACGCCCAGGTGGCGCACGCCGAAACGCCCGGCATCCTGCAACAGGCACAGCGGCGTGCTGGCTTCGATCAACAAGCGGCTCATGCCTGTGCCTCCAAGGGCGTGTCATCGCCGCCCAGGTTGACGAACTCCGCGTGGCTGACCGCCTCGAAGCGCACCGTGTCGCCCGGCTGCATCAGGCTATAGCCGTCGCGCTCGCGGTCGAACAGCTTGGCCGGGGTGCGCCCGATCAGGTTCCAGCCACCGGGGGACACCACCGGATAGGCGGCGGTTTGCCGCTCGGCGATACCCACACTGCCGGCCGTCACGCGTTTGCGCGGGGTGCTGAGGCGCGGTGTGGCGAGGACTTCATCCACCAGCCCCATAAAGGCAAAACCGGGGGCGAAACCGAGGGCGAACACTTGATAAAGGTGAGTGCTGTGGCGACGGATCACTTCAGCCACCGCAAGCCCACTGCGCTGCGCCAGCAAGGCCAGTTCCGGGCCAACGCTCAGGTCGTACCACACCGGCAGCACATGGCAGCGGCCGCCGCCCTGGGCCTGGGGCTGCAGGTCGGTCAGCGCCTGGTCGATCAACGCCCGCGCCTCGGCCGGGGCCAGGGTGGCGAGGTCGTAATGCACCATCAAAGTGGTGTAGGACGGCACCAGGTCGACCAAGGCACCGCCGAACCCGCTGCGCAACCGCTGGGTGGCGGCGAGCATCCACGGCATGTTGGCTTCGGCAATCACATCGAACAGCCGCACCATCAGGCAGTCGATGGCCACCACTTCAATCCGTGGCTTCATGCTGGTTTCAAAGCCTGGCGGATACGCTGCACCGCAGCCACCGAGCTGGCGTTATCACCGTGGACGCACAAGGTGTGGGCCTGCAAGACCAAGGCGCTGCCATCGCTGGCGCTCAGGGCCTCACCTCGGGAAATAGTCACCGCCTGATTGACGATGGTCTCGGTGTCGTGGTGCACCGCACCCGGCAATTGGCGGGAAACCAGATGGCCCTGGCTGTCATAGGCGCGGTCGGCAAAGGCTTCGAACCACAGGGTCACACCGTATTCATCGCCCACGGCCTGGGCCGCGCTGTTGTCGCGCGTGGCCAGCAACATCAGCGGCAGGTCGCCGTAAGCGGCCACGGCCTGGATCACCGCGCGCAACTGGGCGGGGTTGGCCATCATGTCGTTGTACATCGCGCCATGGGGTTTCACGTAACTGACGCGCCCCCCTTGTGCCCGGCAGATCCCATCCAGCGCACCGATCTGGTAGTGCAGCAGGTCCTGGATTTCCTGGGGCGTGTAGTTCATGGAGCGCCGGCCGAAGCCTTGCAGGTCCTGATAAGCCGGGTGTGCGCCCACTTGCACGGCGTGCTTGAGCGCCAGGCTGACGGTCTTGCGCATGATGCTCGGGTCGCCGGCATGGAAGCCGCAGGCCACGTTGGCGCAGTCGATGAACGGCATGACTTCAGCGTCCAGACCCATCGTCCAGTTGCCAAAGCTTTCGCCGATGTCGCAATTCAATAGCAGGCGGCTCACGGGGTCGCTCCTGTAGGCTTTGTTTTTTTGTAGTGTGGGATCTTTTACCAACATCTCGCAACGATGTTGTCCTGAACCCCAACGACGCTTATCGTGGAACGACTCGATTTTTGGCGCTGGCCCGGTGCGGCGTCCAACTAATAAAAACCGATCCAAGCATAAGAAAAAGTTGATCCCATGAATTTGAAGTTCCTCGAAACCTTCGTCTGGGTGGCCAAGCTCAAGAGTTTCCGGCTGACCGCCGAAAAGCTGTTCACCACCCAGGCGTCGATTTCCAGCCGCATTGCCGTGCTCGAAAGCGAGTTGGGGGTGAAGCTGTTCCTGCGCGATTCGCGTGGCGTAAGCCTGACCCCGGAAGGTTTGAAGGTGCTCGATTATGCCGAACAGATGATGGTGACCATGCAGGGCTTGAAGCAGTCCCTGGAAACCACCAGCAGCAAGGTCGGACGGATTCGGATCGGCGCGATGGACACCGTGATCCACACCTGGCTCAGCCCGCTGGTTGCTGAGTTGATGAGCCTGTTCCCGCGGGTAGAAATCGAATTGGTCGCCGATACTGCATTGAACTTAAGCGATCAGCTGCAAAAAGGCTTCCTGGACCTGATCCTGCAAACTGACCTGTTGCGCCTGGAAAGCGTGCGCAGCCTGGAACTGGGCAGCCACCCTATGGCGTGGATCGTCGCCAGCCAGTCGATCTATAACCGCGACTACGCTTCCCTCGCCGAATTGGCCCAGGAACGTATCATCACCTACTCGAAAAACTCCTGCCCCCATCAGGATGTGTTGAGCTTGATGCAGGCCAACGGCGTGGCCGCGCCGCGCATGAATTGCGTCAACTCGGTATCGGCCATCACCCGTTTACTGCGCGATGGCTTTGGCATTGGCGCACTGCCGCCGGTGCTGGTCAGCGAAGAGCTGGCACGGGGGGAATTGGTGATGCTGCCGATGGCGCAGCAACTGCCGAACCTGCAGGTGGTGGTGTCGTGGCGGGTCGGGGTGGAATTGGTGGAGGAGATTGTGGGGTTGTGCCAGAAGGTCGTTGCTCGCTACGCCGAAGAGGTCGGCGAAGAGCGGATGGTGCTGAGCAACTGACTAAACCGGATACACATGTGGGAGGGGGCTTGCTCCCGATTGCGGTGGGTCAGCCAAACATAGGCTGACTGACACATCGCTATCGGGAGCAAGCCCCCTCCCACATTTTAGAGGCCCTTCAGGTCCCGCTCTTCGATCGGCCGGCTCTGGCGCAGGCGCCGGCCGCCCAGCACCACCCAATCGATCAGGCGATACAGGCATTCGATACCGAACGACAACAGCATCGCCCCGCCCAGGCCCCAGCCCATGGCTTCGGGCGTGAGCAATATCTGGTAGCTGTAGCCATTCCAGGTTTCCAGGCGAATATCCGGATCGGCGGCCACCGCCACTTGCAGGGCGCGGATGTACCAGGGGCCTTGCATGGCCTGGAATTGCTTGTCCAACTCAAGCTGCCGGTCGAGCATCGCGCCCAGGCTGCTCGCGTCGCTCTGGAACACCGGATCGTCACTGGCACGGTAATGCGCCACCAAAGCTTGCATGTCACCGTTGAAGAATTGCTGCGCGGTGGACTCGAACCCGCGCAGGCCTGTCTGTGCCTCGATCAGGTGGGCTTCGACGCGCTTGGCGTAATCGTTGATGAAGCCCGGCACTTGCACACCGACCAACAAGCCAATGGCAAACAGCACCAACCGCAGATAACTGAGCAACATGGTCGATTCCTTATTCGGTAACGCCCTGGCTGACGCATTCACCGCGTCGCCACAGGCTCCATTGGCCCGGTTCGTAGCGGGTCCAGTTTTCGTTGTCGGTCAGAGGTTCGGTGGCGATCACCGTTACCACGTCATTGGGAGTGGTTTCGGCCTGGAAATCGACAATCACGTCGACATCTTTCAAGCGGGCCGGGCCAAACGGGGCGCGCCGGGTGATCTGCGCCAGCTTGGTCGAACAGTAGCAAAACAGCCAGTCGCCATCGCTGAGCAGGCAGTTGAACACGCCCTTGCTACGGTATTCGGCACAGGCGGCGATCAGGTCCGGCAGCATGTGCTCGATGTCCACCGGCTCGGGGAAGGCTTCGCGCACGCGGTTGAGCAGGTCGCAGAATGCCGCTTCGCTGTCGGTGTCGCCGACCGGTCGGTAGAAGGTGGCACGGGGGGTGAAATCGGCCAGTTGGCCATTGTGCGCAAAACACCAGTTGCGCCCCCACAGTTCGCGCACGAACGGGTGGGTATTGGCCAGGCTCACCTTGCCCACATTGGCCTGGCGGATATGGCCGATCACCACTTCGCTCTTGATGGGATAACGCTGCACCAGCAACGCGACTTCCGACTCGCTGCTCGCGGCCGGGTCCTGGAACAGGCGCAGGCCACGGCCTTCGTAGAAGGCGATGCCCCAACCGTCGCGGTGCGGGCCGGTACGCCCGCCCCGCTGCATCAACCCGGTGAAACTGAACACGATATCGGTGGGGACGTTGGCACTCATGCCCAATAATTCACACATGCCAGGGCTCTCGCTGCAGGGCGGACAACGTTAAAGGCGCGGTTCGACCCGCATGCCACCGACGGGCGCCGGGCGATGGAACGGTTCGTCTTCTTCCGGCTCGGCGGCCAACGCGGCATCCGTGGCGGCCTTGCGCTCGCGGCGGGCGTTGGCGGCGCGCTCGAGGGGCCAGCGGATCAGCACGAACACGATGTACAGCCCGAACACGATCATGGTGTACATGAACAGGTCGGAGATGGCGCGCCAGGCGTTATTGCCGACCTTGAGCACCAGGTCCAGGGCGGTGATCGCCACGGCCGGCGCGAACTGGGTCTTGATCGGGTCGACGATGGTGGGGCTGAGCAACAGCACCGCCATCAGTAACTGCAACGGCTCACGCAGCCAGCGCCACATCCAGCGGGTGATGCGCCACCACACTAACAGGCAGCCCAAAGCGGCGAAGGCGTAAAGGCCCCAAGCGGTCAGATAGTCGTTCTCGGTCATGGTGTCCATGGCAAGGCTGGCAAAGAGGCGGCTATGATAACGGCTTTTGCGTGTCGCGGCTGCAATGCCGGCCACCGTCCGCCCGATAGAGAATTATCCATGCCTATTTCGACCGCACCGATTGCCCGCAAGGCCCCAGGCCCAGACCCGTACGCCTGGCTGCAGGAGCGTGACAGCCGCGACGTCCTCGATTACCTCAAGGCCGAAAACGCCTGGCAAGAGGCGCAGCTCGCCGATCAGCAGGCGCTGCGCGAGAGCCTGTTCGAAGAGATCAAGGGCCGTATCCTGGAAACCGACTTGTCCCTGCCCTCCCCCTGGGGCCCGTATCTGTACTACACCCGCACCACCGCCGGTGACGAATACGCGCGTCACTACCGCTGCCGCCGCCCGGCCGATGACAGCAACCAGGTAGATGAACACAGCGAAGAACTGCTGCTGGACCCGAACGAGCTGGCCAATGGCGGGTTTTTCTCCCTCGGCGCGTTCAGCATCAGCCCCGACCATCAGCGCCTGGCCTACAGCCTCGACACCAGCGGTGAAGAGATCTACACCCTGTTCGTGAAGGAATTGGCCACCGACAAGGTCAGCGAACTGGCGTTCGACAATTGCGACGGCAGCATGACCTGGGCCAACGACAGCCTCACGCTGTTCTTCGGCGAACTCGACGACACCCATCGCCCGCACAAACTCTACCGCTACCGCCTGGACGGCACGGCGGCGCAGGAAGTGTTCCACGAACCCGACGGACGTTTCTTCCTGCATTGCTACCGTTCCAGCTCCGAGCGCCAGTTGCTGCTGGCCCTGGGTAGCAAGACCACCAGCGAAATCTGGGCACTGGACGCCGACCAGCCGCACCTGGGTTTCACCTGCCTGGCGCCACGGGTAGAAGACCATGAATACGATGTCGACCACGGCCAGCTGAACGGCCAGTGGACCTGGTTTATCCGCAGCAACCGCGACGGCATCAATTACGCGCTGTTCGTTGCCGCCGACACCGGCACGGTGCCCACCGAAGCCGACTGGCAGAACCTGATCCCCCACAGCGACGAGGTGATGCTGGACGGCGTCAGCCTGAATGCCAGCGCCATGACCTTGAGCCTGCGCATCGGTGGCCTGCCAGTGATCGAAGTGCACCCCGAGGGCGTGCCGGCCTATCGCGTGGAATTGCCTGACGCGGCTTACAGCCTCTACGTACAGGACAGCCTGGAATTTATCAGCGACAAGGTCCGCCTGCGCTATGAAGCCCTGAACCGCCCGGCCCAGGTGCGCCAGTTGGAACTGGCCAGCGGCGCTCAACAGGTGCTCAAGCAAACCCCGGTTCTCGGCGCATTCAATGCCGACGACTACGTCAGCCAGCGCCTGTGGGCCACGTCCGCCGACGGCACCCAGGTGCCGATCAGCCTGGTGGTCAAGCGTGACCAGCTCGGCAAGCCGACGCCGTTGTACCTGTATGGCTACGGCGCTTACGGCCAAAGCCTCGACCCGTGGTTCTCCCACGCACGCCTGAGCCTGCTCGACCGTGGCGTGGCGTTTGCCATCGCGCATGTGCGCGGCGGCGGCGAACTGGGTGAAGCCTGGTATCGCAACGGCAAGCAGGAATACAAGCAGAACACGTTCAGCGATTTCATCGCCTGCGCCGAACACCTCATCGCCCAGGGCCTGACTACCGCCAGGCAACTGGCGATCAGCGGCGGCAGCGCCGGCGGCCTGTTGATCGGGGCCGTGCTCAACCAGCGCCCGGAACTGTTCCAGGCGGCGATCGCCGAAGTGCCGTTTGTCGATGTGCTCAACACCATGCTCGACCCGGACCTGCCGCTGACCGTCACCGAATACGACGAATGGGGCAACCCGCAGCAGCCCGAAGTGTATGCGCGCATCAAGGCGTATGCGCCTTACGAAAACGTGCGGGCCCAGGCCTACCCGCACCTGCTGGTGATCGCTGGTTACAACGACAGCCGCGTGCAGTACTGGGAAGCGGCCAAGTGGGTGGCCAAATTGCGTGACACCAAGACCGACGACAACCTGCTGCTGCTCAAGACCGAGCTGGGTGCCGGTCACGGTGGCATGAGTGGCCGTTACCAGGGATTACGTGACGTAGCGCTCGAATACGCCTTTGTGTTCAAGGCGCTTGCACTGATTTAAGAACATTGATTTAAGAACACTGTTTTAAGAACACTGTTTTAAGAACTAAGTGCAAGGCGGTCCCGTCTGAACACAGGACCGCCTACCGAATTGATGGACCAAGATTGCAGTTATGTCAGAACCCACCCTGCTCAACCAAGAAATCCGCGACATGCTGATGGACTGCGGCCTGTTCGACCCGCTGCTACCGGAAGATTTTCATATCGCCGCGGGCTACTTCAATATCAGCAGCATTGCCCAGGATGAGGTGATTTTCCTCGAGGGCGATGCAGGCACGTTCATGTGCATCCTCCACAGCGGCCAGGTGGCGGTGCAGAAAACCAACCACGCGGGCCAACGCCTGACCATTGCCACCCTGCGCAGCGGCCGGGCCTTTGGCGAAATGGCGGTACTCGACGGCGAACGGCGCTCGGCCAGCTGCATGGCGGCCACCGACTGTGTGCTGCTGAACCTGGGCAAGGACGCCCTGGAGAAAATGCTCAACGAAGCGCCCAGGGTGGCGGCCAAGATCATCCGCGCGATTGCCATCGCCCTGTCCAAGCGTTTGCGCATGGCTGACGGGCAATTACTGGCGCAACAGTTTTAACCGCCAGGCGTCTTCGGCTTGCTGTCGTTCTGCTGCAGGCCCGGCACGGTCTGGTCCTTGGGCGGCGCCGGCAGCACGATGGGTGCCAGGGGCGGCGAGCCGTTGGTCTTGGGCACGACGGGCGGCGTGACCTGCGGGTACAACGTGGGCGTTGGCGTGCCCGGCGCGCCGGGGGTGGGTGCGGGGGCGACCGGTACGGTTTGCGACTCCTGCGCCTGCGCCGCACCCAATGTGAGCGCGCCAAGCACAATGACCGTTAGAATGCTGCACTTCATCGATGGCTCCATGGCCTGACCGGAATGTCGTAAGGCTACTCCCAACCGCGCAAGAATGCCCTTCCCAATGAGATTTCCATGAAACGTTTCGTTCTGCTGGACACCACTCCGATCCCCGACAACGGCGGTGCCTTGTGCCTGTTCGAATACGGCGAGGATTTTGTCATCAAGATCCAGGGCGGCGACGGTGGCCAGTTGATGAACACGCGCATGCACGGCTCCGAAGACGCCCTGGCGGAAATTCCGTGCCGCAAGGTCGCGGGGCGCCCGGGCTCACGGGTGCTGATCGGCGGCCTGGGCATGGGATTCACCCTCGCCTCGGCGCTCAAGCACTTGGGCAAGAGCGCCGAAGTGGTGGTGGCGGAATTGGTCCCGGGCGTGGTGGAGTGGAACCGTGGGCCGCTGGGCGAAAAGTCCGGCCGCCCTTTGCTTGACCCGCGCACGGTAATCCGCCTGGAAGACGTGGCCAAGGTGTTGCAAGCCGAGCCCCAGGGCTTTGATGCGATCATGCTCGACGTCGATAATGGCCCTGAAGGCCTCACGCAGAAGGCCAACAGCTGGCTGTATTCTGCCGGCGGCCTGGCCGCCTGCGCCAAGGCGCTGCGCCCCAAGGGCGTGCTGGCGGTGTGGTCAGCCAGCGCCGACAAACTGTTCAGCGACAAACTGCGCAAGGCCGGTTTCAAGGCCGAGGAAGTGCAGGTGTTTGCCCACGGCAACAAGGGCACGCGGCACACCATCTGGATTGCGGAAAAGCTCAAGGGCTAATTGCGCTGTGATTAGCTAGAATCAACCTGTCCGTGACCACCCAATAGCCAGGAGCCATGATGAGCTCGACCAATCCGCCCTCCCATACCGCCAAGCTGGACCGCATCCTCGCCGACGCCCAGCGCGACCGGGAAATGGGCTACCGCGACAAAGCCCTGAAAATGTATCCCCACGTGTGTGGCCGCTGCGCCCGAGAATTCGCCGGCAAGCGCCTGAGCGAACTGACCGTGCATCACCGCAACCACAATCATGACGACAATCCCCAGGACGGCTCCAACTGGGAATTGCTCTGCCTGTACTGCCATGACAACGAACATTCGCGCTATACCGACCAGCAGTATTTCGGCGAAGGCTCCACCAGCAGCCCGACGATTGCCAAGGCCACGCACAACCCGTTTGCGGCGTTGGCGGGGTTGATGAAGAAAGGCAGTTGAAAGCTACAAGCTGCAAGCTGCAAGAAAAAGCCGCCTGCTTTTACTTGCAGCTTGCAGCTTGCCGCTATAATGCTGCCTTTTTAAAGGCACCCCCGTGGGCAATAAACGCTACAGCTGCATCGGTCTGTACAACCCCAAATCCCCTGAAAACGTCGGCTCGGTGATGCGCGCCGCCGGCTGCTACGGCGTGGCTTCGGTGTTCTATACCGGCGTGCGTTACGAGCGCGCGCGGGACTTCATCACCGACACCAAGAAGGTTCACCACGACATTCCGCTGATCGGCATCGATGACCTGAAGAAGATCCTGCCCCTGGGCTGTATCCCCGTCGCCGTGGAACTGGTGGAAGGCGCCCGCCCGCTGCCCGAATACACCCACCCCGACCGCGCGCTGTATATCTTCGGCCCGGAAGACGGCTCGCTGGATAAAGACATTCGCGACTGGTGCGAAGACGTCGTCTATATTCCGACCACCGGCTGCATGAACCTTGCCGCCACAGTCAATGTGGTGCTCTACGACCGCCTGGCCAAGGGCAACAACACCCGCTCGGGCCCCAAGTACTGAAATATCGGGAACATCCGGCCCTCGAGAACAGTCAGCTACTTACACTTGCCTTTGTAGGAGACAGACCATGAGCGACAGCAAAACCCTGCGACCTTTCATCGAACATCAGCAGCCTGAAGCCCCGCGTACACAGAACGTGCACGGCTGGGAGCGCATCGGCTCGGTGGCCGGCGGCGTGATGATGGTAGGCAAAGGCCTGCGCCGTGGCGGGCTCTTCGGGCTGATCCAGGTGGCGATTGGTGGCGTGGCGCTGGCTCGGGGTTTCACCGGGCACAGTTCGCTCAAGGACAAGCTGGAGCAAGGCCGCCAGGAAATGAACAGCGTACGCACGAAGATCGAGCGCGCTGGCGCGGAGCTGCAGAACTTGAAAACCAAGGCTGAAGTGGCGGCTGAAAAGGCCGTTAAAACCACTGGCTGATCCCGGCTATAGATCTGCTGGAGATTCAAATGTGGGAGGGGGCTTGCTCCCGATAGCAGAGTGTCAGTCACCGCATCCAATGACTGAACCACCGCTATCGGGGGCAAGCCCCCTCCCACATTTTGCTTTGTGCAGGGCTGTGGCTCAGCGTAATAACTTGCTGTCGAGTACCACCGACGACTCACCAATAATGCGCTCGGCCAACTGCACGAACTCCGGTGTCGTAATGCTATCGGCCCGCATCACCGCCTGCGCCAGATCATCCAGCGAGCGCTTGTTATGGGTTTTCACGCGAATCTCTCGGTCCAGCTCCTGCAACACCACCACGGCCCGTGACACCGTCGCGCCGCTGACGTGCTCACCACGCAGGCGCGTCACGTCCTTGCCCTCTTTCGCCAGGCGCGCCTGTATCGCTTGATACCGCTCATCGGTGATGCCGCCGGCGCGGCGTACCAGTTCAATGGCGTAGTAGCCGGCCAGGCCTTCGCTGATCCAGTCACTGCTGTCGTGGTCATTGAAGCGGGCGATGGCCTGCACCACTTCGCGGATCAACGGGCTGCTGCCGTCTTCGCTGACCAGCGGCGTGCGGCTGTTGAGGTAGATCGAGTCACGCGCCGAAACTGCGCCACGGCGCATCGGATCGCTGGCGCCCACCACCAGCAATTTGGCCGGGTGGCGCGGGAACGCGGCTTCCACCTGCGGCCACACGAAGGTCAGCAATGTCAGCACATCCATACGCCGCATGCCCTGGCCCTTGGGCGAGGTCACGGTGATCTCGGTTTCCCCCAGGCGCATGCGGCGGCTGCCCAGGTTACCGGCGAGCATCCAGCCGGTGGGGCGGTCGAACAGGCGGGATACGTTGTCGATGCGGAACCGGTTCTTGCCGATACGCGGCCAGGCGGTCTCGACGCTTTTCCAGCCTGGCGGCAGCTCGAACATCAGCCGCGCGACCAACTCCACCCCGTCCTGCTGGTCCAGCCTCGCGGCGGGCACCAGGTCATCGCCACGAAACAGCGCCCAGCCTGGCGTCATCCGCGTTTCATAGCTGCCCGGCTTGCGCGCGTGAGTGAGGCGTACGCGGTAGGTCAGGCTGGCCTTGTCGGCGCCGGGTTGCCAGTGGCCACGATGGCCAGTGACTTTCCATTGCCCATCGGCCTTGAAGTCGCTGTAGTCACCGTCCTGGCCCAGGTCAAAATCCAGGCTGCGCACGGCGGAACCCTGGGACAGGCTCACGCGCACCTCGGCCTGATCGCTCTGGGGCAGGAGTTTGACGTGATAATCCAGGTCGACTTTCTTGGCGCACCACGCCGGCATGCCCAGCGCCAGCAACAGCGCAGAGGTCGCCAGCTTGAATCCCACCCTCATACACATTCCTCGTTCAACCTGCGCGGAAGATCAGGTAATCCTCCCAGTCGTCCTCTGGCACGCTGCCTTCGCTGAGCATGCGCCCGGACTGGGAAATGCGTTCCTGGTGCACGGCGTCGCGGTCGCCGCAGACCAGGTGGTGCCACAGCGGCAAATCCTTGCGCTCGCTGACCAGCCGATAGCCGCAGGTGGGTGGCAGCCATTTGAACTGGTCGGCCTGGCCGGGTGTGAGCTGGATGCAGTCGGGCACCGACGCGCGACGGTTGGGATAGTCGGTGCACTGGCAGGTTTTCAGGTCGAGCAGTTTGCAGGCGATGCGGGTGTAATAGACGCTGTTGTCGTCTTCATCCTCAAGCTTTTGCAGGCAGCACAGGCCACAGCCGTCGCACAACGACTCCCATTCCTCCTGGTCGAGGTGCTCGAGGGTTTTGCGTATCCAGAAAGGTTCGACTTTGGCGGCCATGGCTCTGCATCAGTATCGGTAGGTGAAAAGGCCGCCAGTCTAGTGCCCAAGCCCCCTGGGGCCAAGCGCTGTCGACTGGCGGTGTAACAACACTTGTCAGTCTAGTAGCGGCGCAGTAGTTTTGAGCGCCGAATCGACGATCAGGAACTGCTTATGACCCGTGTTGCCGACTACCCGATCCACCCCCAGTTCATCGACCGCTGGTCGCCGCGCGCCTTTACCGGCGAGAGCATTCCCCAGGAAACCCTGCTGAGCTTCTTCGAGGCGGCGCGTTGGGCCCCTTCGGCGTACAACTCGCAGCCATGGCGTTTTCTCTATGCCCGTCGTGACACGCCGGATTGGCAGCGTTTCCTGGGCCTGCTCAATGAATTCAACCAGGGCTGGGCGCAGCATGCGTCGGCGCTGGTGATCATCGCCTCGAAAACCGACTTCATCGCCCCCGGTGCCAAGGAAGAAACCCCGGCCTTGTGGCACACCTTCGACACGGGCGCCGCCTGGGGTCACCTGGCCCTGCAAGCCAGCCTGAGCGGCTGGCACACCCACGGCATGGCCGGCTTCGATCAGGAGCTGACCCGCAAAGAGCTGAAGATTCCAGAAGGGTATGCACTGCATGCCGCCGTGGCCATCGGCAAGCTGGGGGATAAATCGAGCCTGCCGGAGTACCTGCAAGGGCGTGAGGCGCCGAGCCCGCGCAAGCCGCTGAGCGAGCTTGTTTCGGAGGGCGATTTCAGTCTCTGAAGCGTACGCAAACCTAATGTGGGAGGGGGCTTGCCCCCGATGGCGGAGTGTCAGCCGGCTAATGTACTGACTGGCCCACCGCTATCGGGGGCAAGCCCCCTCCCACATTTTTTGTACTGCTGTGGTTCAGTAGCCGCGCTCGAAATCCACTTCCCCGCGCAGTGCCTGTTTGGCCTGGTACGCACGCACGTTCTGCACGAACAGCTCCACCATCATCGACGGCGAGGTCGGCGCCGAGCTGTGCCCGGTCAACAATAAGCCCCACGCCGTCCAGAACGGATGGCGCTGCGGCAGCGGTTCCTGGCGACATACATCGATCACCGCTCCAGCCAGGTGCCCTTCTTTCAGGGCTTCGACCAGATCGGCATCGACCACCGCCACGCCGCGCCCGACGTTGATAAACAGCCCGGTCGGCTTGAATTGCTTGAACAGGGCCGCGTCGTACAGATCATGGGTTTCGGGGGTGTTGGGCAGCAGGTTGATCACATAATCCACCTCGCCCACCAGCCGGCCCAATTGTTCGAGCCCGGCGACTTCAATAAATGGCGCCTGCTCGCGGGCCTGGCTGGCGATGCCATACAGCTTGACGCCGAACGGCAGCAGGAACTGCGCCACGCTCTGGCCAATATCGCCGGTACCGACGACCAGCACCTTGCGCCCCGCCAGGCTCTGGCCCAAGCGGTTGTCCCACTTGCGCTCGACCTGGCTGACCAGCCGCGCCAGCACTTCACGTTCGTGACCGAGCATGTAGGTCAGGACGAATTCGGCCATGACCTGGCCAAAGATACCGACCGCACGGGTCAGGCGATAATCACGCGGCAGGCCTTCAGCCAGCAGCGGCGTGATGCCGGCCCAGGTCGATTGCAGCCATTGCGGGTGGTGGCCCTGGCGCAACAGCGTTGCCAGCAGGTCCGGCTGGCCCAGCCACACCGGGCAATCGGCGGCCAGGCGCGAGAGTTCGGCCGAGTCGCCGCTGGTCAGCACCTCGAGGTCGGGCGCGGCTTCGCGAAGCAATTGGGCGTAGAGCGGGTGATCCTGTTCAGCAATCAGAACACGCATGGTTCAAACCTTTCAAAAACAGTGCAGACGGCCGCCCGCATCCTTACGGCCAGCGCCAACTCAATACGATTGCGTTGAAGAATGTGCCCGGCACCGGGCACCCACCGATCACATCGGGTCGTTGCGTCGCAGCAGCTCTTCGGGCAAGTGTTCGATGTACTCGTCCTCGGCCGGCGGCATTTGCAGGTGGTAGCCCTGCTTGTCGAGGTTTTCCAGGACCACGACGATGTCTTCGCGCGACAGCTTGCGCTGCGGTGTCAGCACCATGTCGAACGCGTGATGCGGCTTGCCGAAGGCCACCATCAACGGCTCCGGCACCCGCTCCAGGGCGTCACTTTTGAGGACGTAGAGGTACATGCCGTCTTTTTTCAAGCTGCGATAAATGGAGCAGATACGTTTCAAGGCTGTTCTCCGGCGGTGGCCAGGCTGTCGAGCAGCGCCTGGCCCATCAACTCGCGACGCCAGCCACGCAGCGAGTCTGGCAATTGGTAAGGCCCATCGGGGTAGCCACTTTTAACCAGGGCTTCGAGGGTTTTCTTGCGCAGCATCAGTTCCGGGGCCATGTCCAGGCGTTCGGCTTCAGCCTGGCCCAGGGCGCGCAGTTGCTTGATCAGCGCGGCGGCGTCGACCGGCAGCGGTTCAGGCACGGCAGGCGGCCATTGTTCCATGGGCACGCTGCCCGCACGCTTGATCAGGTCGAGCAGGAACTGGCCGTCCTGACGCACGGTGCGCGGGTGCATGTCTTCGATCTTGCCCAGGGCGGCGAGGTTATCCGGCTGGGATTTGGCCAGGGGCCATAATGAGTGTTCACGGATGATGCGGTTGCGCGGCAGGTCACGGGCACGGGCCTGCTGTTCGCGCCAGGCGCACAGTTCACGCAGTACGGCGAGCTGGGCGCGCGACAGCTTCCACGCCAGCTTGGCGTCGCGGTACACCTCGTACGGGTCGACTTCGCGACGCAGGTTGGCCACCAGTTCGGCACCGTCTTCCAGCACCCAGGCGTACTTGTCATCCGACAGACGCGGGCGCAGGCGGATATACACCTCGGCCAAGTGCACGGCGTCTTCGGCGGCGTAGCTCACCTGGGTGTCGGACAATGGCCGCTGCAGCCAGTCCGAGCGTGTCTCGCCCTTGGGCAGGTCGATATCGAGTACCGCTTGCACCAGGCGCGAGTAACCCATGGAGAAACCCAGGTTCAGGTAAGCCGCAGCCAATTGGGTGTCGAACAACGGCGCCGGCAGGCTGCCGGTCAGGCGCAACAGCACTTCCAGGTCTTCGCTGCAGGCGTGTACCACCTTGATCACGCCTGGGTCTTCCAGCAAGGCGGCCAAGGGTTGCCAGTTGTCGATGGTCAGCGGATCGATCAGGTAAGCGCGCACGCCATCACCGATCTGGATCAGCCCGGCAATGGGATAGAAGGTGTCGACCCGCATGAATTCGGTGTCGAGGGCGACGAATGGCAACTGCTGCCATTCGGCGCAATGCTGGCCGAGGCTATCGTTGTCGCAGATCCAGTGAATATCGATGGCCACACGGCTCTCCCTTGAAGAATGGCGCGCAGTATATATCGCGAAAGGGGCTTGCGAGCATCCGCAGTGCACAGGCAACCATGAAAACTCAGACAGGAGACGGCGAATAATCCGACAGGCGGGAGTTATCCCCTCTTACGCAGGACGTAGACACACCAGAGCTTGGAGCCCGGCAGGAACTCCCGGTGGTTCAAAACCTTGAAGCCCGCCTGGCGGAACTCCTCCTCAACCGGCGTACGCGCGTCCACGGATACAATCACGGTATCGCGACTGACCCGGTGAAATTCGCGCAGCAACACCAGGCGCACCTCGGTGCTGGGCACATGGCGAAACAACTCCAGGCAGAAGATGCAATCCACCGCATTCGCTGAGAGGCCGATGGAAAACGCCGAGCCGGGGAATGTCTTGACACGTTTGAGCAGCGCCGCCGGATGGTGGGTGCGGGCATGGTCGAGCATTTGCTGGGAGTTGTCCGACGCCAGGATCACCCGATTGACGTGCTCGCCCAGCACCGGCCAGAACCGCCCGGAGCCGCAGGCCAGGTCCAGGATCAACCCCGGCTCCCCGGCGACCTTCAACGCATGGCGCACCAACCGCGCATCGCGCCATGCGGCCAGGCGCTGCAACAGCCCGGGCGGACGAGTATCACCGCAGACCCTGGCATGCTCACGGTCATGGCGCTCGGTGAATTCGGTCTCGATGGAGGATGGAGGCTGTGACGACATCGCGGGCTCATGTGGCTATAACGGAAGTAGAACGACCTTGGTCCGCAGCTTAACCACTGCAACGTGAAAAAAAGGTCGAAAGCCCGCCGGGTCTTCCGTTGATGATTCGGGACGCCATTGCCATTGGGCTAAACCGGCGGCGCAGCTTGTCCACCAGCCCTGCGCTGTCAATAATGACCACCCGACCTGCCCCAAGGATTCGACCGCATGAAAGCACCTCTAGCCCTGTGTGTACTGGCGAGCATGGCAACCACCGCCCTGGCCGATACCAGCGCGTCTCGCCTGGATGAGGTCATCGAGCGTGGCACGCTGACGGTGTGCACCACCGGCGACTACATGCCCTACACCTCGCTGCGTGCCGATGGCCACTATCAGGGCATTGATATCGCCATGGCCGAATCCCTGGCCAAGAGCCTCAACGCGACGATCACCTGGGTGCCCACCACCTGGAAAACCCTGATGCCGGATTTTCTGGCGCAACGCTGCGACATTGCCGTGGGCGGTATTTCGGTGTCGTTGGAACGCCAGAAAAAAGCCTTCTTCAGCCAGCCGCTGGGCGTCGACGGCAAGATCCCGCTGGTGCGCTGCGCCGACGTGCAGCGCTACCAGAGCGTCGAACAGATCAACCAGCCTCAGGTGCGGGTGATCGAACCGGCGGGCGGCACCAACGAAGTATTTGCCCGCACCCACCTGGGCCAGGCGCAGATACGCCTGCACGATAACGTGACAATTTTTGACGAACTGCTGGCGGGCAAGGCCGACGTGATGATCACCGACGCCAGCGAAGCGCGGTACCAGCAAAAGCAAAAACCGGGGCTCTGTGCGGTCAACCCCGAGCGGCAGATGCAGTACAGCCAGAAAGCCTTCCTGCTGCCGCGCGATGACGTGGCCTGGAAAAGCTACGTCGACCAATGGTTGCACCTGAGCGTGGCGACCGGGGTGTATGACGGCATTGTCAGTCAGTGGCTGGCGGCGCCTTGATCAGCTTGCGCCACGATTCCCTCGCCGACCGTCTACGCTCTTGTCATTCCAACAAAATCGAGGGATGGATAAATGAACACACTGTTGCGATTCACCTGGCTGTTGCTGTTGTGCTGTAGCCAGGTGCACGCCGCCACGGCCCAGGATGCGGAGGCCCAGGCGGCCAAGGCGCTGCTGGAAAAAGCCCTCGCGTACTACCAGAGCAACGGTGACAAGGCATTGGCCGCTTTCAGCCGCCAAGGTGAGTTCATCGACCAGGACCGCTACGTATTCGTGGTCGATACCAAAGGCGTGCTGCTGGCCAGTGGCGGCCCCTCTTCGGCCCTGATCGGTCGAGACGTGTCCGAGGTACTTGGGCCTGATCTGCAGGCTTCGTTCAAGCAAGCTATCAGCGCGCCCGAAGGCCAGGGTATCCAGCAGGCCGATTACCGCTGGGAGAACTGGAATGACGGCAAGGTCGAGCACAAGCACGTGTTTTACCAGCGCGTGGGCGAGCGCATCCTGGCGGTCGGCTATTACCTGCCACGGGCTACGCCGGAACAGGCACGGGCGCTGCGCAACAAAGCGGTGAACGCGCTGGTGAAGGATGAAGCGGGGACGCTCAAGGCGATCAACTCATTGCAGGGTGGTTTCCTGCAGGACGATCTCTACGTGTTCGTGGTGGACCTGGATACGCGGCGCTATGTGGCCCATGGCACTAATTTGCGCTTGATCAATACGGATTTTGCCAAGGTCAAGGACCCGGATGAGAAGCCTGTGGGTGAGCCGATTCTTCAACTGATGACTGAGCAGGATCAGGGGGAGTACAAATATCGGTGGAAGAATCCGGTGACGGGGAAGGTTGAGAATAAGCATGCTTATTTGCGTAAGGCGGGGCGGTTTATGGTGGCGGTGGGGTATTACAGTCCCTGACTGGGGGGCACGTTTTCTCGTGGCGGCCTCTGGGCCGACCAAGTAGTGAGTTTTATTGAGTACATATCCGTTATTCAGGTAACGGCGGCTTAGGGTTCCGCCCTTACGGCGGGTCACTTTGGAAAAGCCCCAAAGTAACCAAAGGGCTCTTGCCCCACCACTCGGCACCTCGCCTAGGCTCGGTGTGCCCGTAATCCGACAGTGATTTGGGGGGCCGCCGCCACGCGCCATCCATGGCGCGGGGCGGCTAAACCGGCGTCCTGCCGGTTTACCCCCCAAATCCCTATCGAATTCCGGCCAGCGTGGTTTAACGGGGCGCTTAAGATCAAAATCAAAATCAAAAGCAAAAGCGAGGCGGCCTTCGAGCCGACCTAATCATTGAAGCGTGCGCGGTGTGGCTTCTACTTCCTCAGACGCTGACGAAGTCAGCAATCTTTTGATCTGGCTCTTGCTCTTGCTCTTGCTCTTGCTTTGGATCTTGATCTCAGTCGCCCCGTTAACCACGCTGGCCGAACGCAGGCTTGAATCCGTGGGTAACCCGGCAGGACGCCGGGTTAGCCGCCCTGCGCCATGGATGGCGCATGGCGGCGGCCCACGGATTCAAGCCGGAGTGAGGGCATGCCGAGCCTAGGCGAGGCACCGAGTGGTGGGGCGAGGACCTTTTGGTTACTTTTGGGTCCTTCCAAAAGTGACCCGCTGTAAGAGCCAGCCCTTTCAAGGTCTTTTGATTTTAGCGGCCTTGAGCACCCGATCCGTCGACACATGGGCATTCGCGGCTTTGCCTTCCAGCCATTCCTTGGGTTTAGGCACCTTCGGCCCCCGCTTGCTCTTGACGACCGCTTTGGGCTGGATATTTCGAGCAAGTGCAAGCAGGTATTGAGCCAGCCCCGCTGCGGGGATAGGGATGGATAAATATTCTGGCAAGGCTATTTGCATTCCCTCGTAACCGCTGCGTACCTGCACCGTCAGGTGGAAAATCGATGCATCCCAATCGTCGGGCAAAGTCTGGCGATGAGCCTGCTCGACGCTGCGTTTGAGCACGGCCAGAACGTTGTAAGCCAACACGGCTGATGCAAATCCCAACAGGGCTGCTTTAGGGTTGCCCAAGGTTTCGATTTCACTGTCCAACACCGCTTCCAGGCGCTGGAACATCCCTTCGATGCTCCAACGACGGCGGTACAAATCGGCGATTTGCTCAGCACTGATAGAGTCGGGCAAGTTGCTCCAGAACAGCAGCGTGGTGTCGCCGGATTCGGTGGGGTTTTGCAGGCTCAGTTCGACTCGCCGCCACTGGCGTCCACCTTTTACTTCGATGATTTGCTCACGCACGCTGCCTGCCGCGACCGCAACAGGCAGCTGCCAGTCGCTTTCCTTAAGCAGACGTGGATGTTTGCTCTGTTCGCGAATGATGAACGAGGCCCCGGTATCTTCGCAGGCCTCCATGACTGGAAGCGTGCAGTAGAGTCGATCAGCCATCCACAGTTGCCCCGCGTTGGCCTTTTCCAGCAACGGCAGCACGCTGACGCGTTCGCTGGCATAGGCATCTTCACAAGGCTGCAGATCAACGACCTGGTCCAGATCGGGGTCGTAAACCACAACGGAAAAACCAGGCCGGGCGGCGCCTCGTTCACGGCGCAAAGCGCCCAGACGCTTTTCGCTCGAAGGCAGGTGGTTACCGTCAACGACCCGTAGTTGCCAACCAGGCAAAATGGCTGTGTGCCCCAGTTCTTTTATCGTCGGTGCCAAACGCTCTGCGCTACCGGTGACCAAGGCGCGCAGTAGCGCAGGCTCTGTACGACTGACCTTGTCATACAGCGCCGCCAAGCTGACAGGAAGATCTTCCATCTGTCGCGCGGCGGCATGCAGCGAAGGTCGCAAACCCAATGAAACAAGGGACATCAGTTCAACGATGGTTGAAAACAAAAGCTCTCGTGGGTACTGCCGCTGACGGTGCTCTTCGAATATCTGGTCGACCCATTCAGCAGGAACAGCCTGCTCCAATATCACTCTGGTCATGACACTGGCCGGTGCTTTTTTCTCAAACCGCGCTAGAACCTCTGCCCACATCGCTTTCGTCACCCTGATCGGAGTTTTGCGGGATTTTATCAAAGACCTTGAAAGGGCTGGCTGTAAGAGCGGAACCGCCAGCCGCCATGACATAAATAACGGATATGTACTCAATAAAACTCACTACATGGTCGGCCCAGAGGCCGCCACGCCCCCAACCCCTCAGCGCTTATCCCCAAGCCCCCGCAACACCCGATCCGGCATCACCACCGCCGCCGCCAACCCCAACAACGACACCCCCGCACTCACCATCAACAAATGCCGAAACGTCACCGCCAACTCCCCCCGCAACGCATCCCGCGCCGCCCCAGGCGCAGCGTTAAGCCCATCAAGCAGCACATTGCCAGAGCCCCCCTCGCCCACCAACGCACCACTGGCCAAATGAACAAAACTCCCATCCTGCAACAACGCCAACAGCAACGCCGACATACACGCCACCCCCACCGCCCCACCCAGGGAGCGGAACAGGTTGGTCGTACTGGTCGCCACGCCAATATCACGCTGCTCCACCGAATTCTGCGTCCCCACCAGCGACGTCGGAAACTGCATCCCCGCAGCAATCCCGCACAGCAGCATGAACAATGACGTCAGCCCGACTGCCTCAGGCGCGCTGTAGGCCATGCCGAAAATCGCCAGGGGGCTCAACACCGCGCCACTGAGGATCATCGGTTTATAGCGGCCCGTCACCGACGTCATGCGCCCGGCGAAATAGGCGCCCATCGGCAACCCCATCGCCAGGGGCAGCAGGTGCAGAGCCGCGCTGTCGGCACCGGCGCCGGTCACGGTCTGGTAACGCAGCGGCATCAGCACGGTCAGGGAAATCGCCTGGAAGCTGGTGATGAAAATCGTGCACCAGCACAACACCGCGCTGCGGTTGACGAACAGGTGCATGGGCAACAACGGCTCCGGCGCGCGGCGTTCATGCCATACGAACACGCTCAACGCCAACAACGCACAGGCCAGCAGCCCGAGCACTTGATCGTCACGCCAGGCATGGCCCTGGCCGATTTGCGTGATACCGAGCAACAAAGCGGTCAAGCCGATGATCATCAGCACGGTGCCGAGGTAATCGATGATCGGCTTGCGTTGCGGCACCGGCAACCCCACGAGGGTGCGATGGGCCACGTACCAGGCAACTGCGCCCAACGGCAGGTTGATCAGGAACACCCAGCGCCAGGACAGGTATTGGGTCATATAACCGCCCAACACCGGCCCGGCGACGCTGGCCACCGCGTACATGCTGCTGAAATACCCCTGATAACGCCCGCGTTCACGAGGTGGGATGATGTCGCCAATGATCGTCTGGCTCACCGAGACCATCCCGCCGGCACCGATGCCCTGGAGAACCCGTGCCAACACCAACTGCTCCATGCTTTGCGCCAAGCCACAGAACAGCGAGGCGCCAGTGAACAGCCCCATGCCGAACAACATCATCGGCCGCCGCCCGTACAGGTCGCCGAGTTTGCCGTAGATCGGCACCGCCACCGTCATCGCCACCATGTAGCCGGAGATCACCCAGGCCAGCAGGTTGACGTCATGAAATTGCGCAGAAATGGCCGGCATCGACACGGCGACGATGGTCTGGTCCAGCGCGCCGAGAAAGATCGCCAGCATCAGCGCGGCGAGGATGCTGCGCACGGCGGGAACGGTTGGAGTGGGCGGATTGAGAGCAGTCACGGCAGAACCTTCGAGCAGGGCCCGCAGGCAATGGCAGCTTGCGGGAATGCCGAATACGATAGCAGGCTATTCGATAGCTTCGTAAGGAAGCCCGACGTAATTTTCCGCGATGGTCTTGCGCCCCGCCTCGGAGTTAATGAAGTAATCCAGCTCGCTCTCGGCAATGCGCTGGCTGAAGCCGTCCGCCTCGGGAAATTGATGCAGCATCGAGGTCATCCACCAGGAAAACCGTCCGGCCTTCCACACCCGCCGCAGGCAGATGGCGGAGTACCGCTCGAGCAACTCCACGCGCCCTTCGCGATAGACCTTGAGCAAGATCCGAAACAAGGTGTTCACATCACTGGCCGCCAGGTTCAAGCCCTTGGCGCCGGTGGGCGGCACGATGTGCGCGGCATCGCCGAGCAGGAACAGGCGCCCGTACTGCATCGGCTCCACCACGAAGCTGCGCAGCGGTGCGATGCTTTTTTCAAGGGACGGCCCGCTGACCAACCGTTCAGCCAGGTCGGCGGGCAGGCGGGTTTTCAGCTCATCCCAGAAGCGCTCGTCCGACCAGTCGGCCAAAGGCTCCTGCGCGGGCACCTGCAAGTAGTAACGGCTGCGGGTCGGCGAACGCATGCTGCACAGCGCAAAGCCACGGGAATGCTTGGCGTACACCAGCTCCGGGTGCACCGGCGGCGTATCGGCAAGCATGCCCAGCCAGCCGAACGGATAGACGCGCTCGAACACCTGCAGCGCCTCGGGCGGAATCGACTGACGGGCCACGCCGTGAAAGCCATCACAACCGGCGACGTAATCGCACTCCAGGCGAAAGGCCTGGCCCTGATGCTCGAAGGTCAGCCAGGGACGCTCACTTTTCAGGTCATGGGGTTGTACGTTCGAGGCTTCATACAATGTCGTGGCGCCGGCTGCTGCGCGGGCGGCCATGAGGTCGCGGGTGACTTCGGTCTGGCCGTAGATCATCACCGACTGGCCGCCGGTCAGGGTCTTGAGGTCGATGTGCGTGAGTCGGCCATCGCGCGCCAAGGCGAAACCGTCATGCACCAGGCCCTCGGCGTCCATACGTCGGCTGACACCGGCCTCGCGCAGCAGGTCGACCATGCCTTGCTCCAGCACCCCGGCGCGGATGCGGCCTTGCACGTAATCGGCGGCCTGGCGCTCTAGGATCAGGGTCTGGATGCCAGCATTGTGCAGCAACTGGCCGAGCAGCAGTCCGGAAGGCCCGGCGCCAATAATAGCGACTTGGGTTTTCAGCGTTTTCATTATTCTTATGGCCTGCAGGCTTCACCCGAACCGAACGAGTGAAAGAGTTGTCAGTGGACGTGTGGCTGACATTTTTCACTTGAGCGAGCAGCATAAGAAGGTGAAAACTGTTTCAAAGCCTGCGCTTTTTGCCAATCGGGGCGATTACCGACCACTTCCTGAGTATCGGATTGAAACCATGACCAACACCGCGATTCCGGTCTTCAAGCTTTACGGGGAAAGCCAACAGTGGCCGACCCCCGATTTGTTGCACTGCGAAACCATTTCCCGGCGCAGTCGGGAATACCAGTGGGAAATCCAACCCCACCGGCACGCGGATCTCTGCCAGCTGCTGTACGTGCACAAAGGCCAGGCACACCTGGAAATCGAAGGCCAGCGCACCACCCTCAACGAAGCGAGCCTGCAGGTACTGCCGCCGCTGTGTGTGCACGGTTTTCGTTTTTCCGAAGATGTCGAAGGTTACGTGGTGACCCTGTCGGCGCCCCTGGTCAGCCACTTGCAGGCGCAACTGGGCAGCACGGTCGATGGCCTGCACGCCCTGGGCAACTACCCGGCGGGCAAGGACAGTGATTACCTCAACAACCTGTTCACCCGCTTGCAGGACGAGTACGCCGACGATCAACCGGCACGCGACATGATGATGCACGCCCTGGTCAGCGTGCTGCTGGTGTGGGTCAGCCGCCAGGCGATCCAGCGCCGCCACCCCAGGGTGCCACGCAGCCGTGAATATTTCCGACGCTTCACCCAGTTGGTCGAACAGCATTACCGCGAACACCCCAAGATTGAAGACCTGGCCCACAAGTTAGGCATCTCGGTCTCACACTTGAATGGGACGTGTCGGGAGTTGGGCGGGCAGCCAGCCTTGCAGATCATGCATGACCGCCAGTTGCTGGAGGCCAAGCGCCTGCTCACTTACACCAGCATGACGATCAATGAAATGTCGGAAGTGCTGGGGTTTTCCGACCCGACCAACTTCTCACGCTTGTTCCGCCGCAGGGTCGGATTCTCACCCAAAGCGTTTCGCGAGCAGCTGAAGGCCGATAGCCCGCAGCATTGAACGCAGCATTGAACATGGGGCGGCGTGCAGCGTGTCCGGCATCAACGCAAGGCACTGAAACTGCCGCTGCGGGGCACACACATATCCTGATGGCAACTGATCGCAAAGGTGGGCTGCATCCGCGTCTGTTCCACGCGATACGCGGCCGTCCCGTACAGCGCGGTAGCCAATGCGCACAGGCTGAAAATCATCAGGTACTTTCTGGTTTTAATACTCATGACACACCTCTGAACAGATCTATACGGTGCTGTTTAAAGCATAGGTCAGTCCGGGCAAGTTGCCATGATTGCAGGCCATTCAGCCCGTTTATGTCGCCTCAGAGACCGGCATCCCAAGCGGGCGCCTCGGGAAACCGCAGCACCAGAAAATCCAGCAGGCTGCGCAACGCCGAGGGCATGTGCTTGCGCGAGGCATACACCGCATAGATATTCATCTGCCGTGGCTCGGCCCCCGGCAGCAAGCGCACCAGTTCACCGCTGCGGATCAGGTCGCCGGCCTGATAGCTGGGAAGCATCGCCACCCCTGCCCCAGCCAGCGTGACACGCAATAACGTACTGGCCTCGTTGGCGGTGATATTGCCGTGTACGGGCACCGACACATGCTCGCCGTTTTCCTCGAAATGCCACAGGTTCTTGCCGAAGTAGGAGTGGGTCAGGCAGTTGTGCCGGGCCAGGTCTTCGACTTTCTGCGGCGCCGGATGCACCTGCAGATAAGCCGGCGTGGCGCACACCACCGAGCGGCATACGGTCAGGCGCCGGGCGATCAGGTTCGGGTCCAGGTCGTTGCTGGTGCGGATCGCCAGGTCGATGCGCTCATCCACCAGGTTCACCGTGCGATCCAGCATCTGCAGGTCGACCGTCACCAACGGGTAGCGTTTGACGTACTCGGCAATGGCCGCGCCCAACTGCGCCTGGCCGAACGAGGTGCTGACACTCAAGCGCAGCAGGCCCCGCGGGGTCTCATCGGGCTCGCTGACGGCGGCCTGCATATCAGCGCACAGTTCCAGCAATTGCCGACAACGCGGCAGGGTTTCACTGCCGGCAGCCGTGAGACTGAGCTTGCGCGTGGTGCGGTGCAGCAGGCGCGCGCCGACCCAATCTTCCAGCTCGGCCAGATAGCGCGAGACCACTGGGCGCGACAGGTCCAGATGATCGGCGGCGGCAGATTGACTGCCCAGGTCCACCACGCTGACAAACACGCGCATTGCTTGAAGACGATCCATGATTTGCCCGATTTCAGAAACAAACTATGTCTCAGCATCGCATTTTTTGTGATGTTTTATGCAACTAAGCTCTGCGCATCCCTTACCGATGGCAGGAGCTGCCCGATGTTCTCGACCTTCAAACGCTTGACCCTGGCGACCGCCGCCCTGGCCTTCAGCGCCCACGCACTGGCGGCAGAGTTGACACTCGAGGTATACAACCCCGGCGAAGCCGCGATTTTCCCGGTCAGCTCGGTGCTGGTCAGCGGTGCCAAGGACGCGATCCTAGTGGACGCACAATTCGGCAAGGGCCAGGCCGAGCAACTGGTGCAGAACATCCGCGCCAGCGGCAAACACCTGACCACCATCTACATCAGCCACGGCGACCCGGACTACTACTTCGGCCTCGACACGCTCACCGCCGCATTCCCCGAGGCGAAAGTGCTGGCGCCCCAACCGGTGGTCGACCATATCAACGCCACCGTCGCCGCCAAACTGGCGTTTTGGGGCCCGAAAATGGGCGCCGACAAACCGGCCAAGACCCTCGTGCCACAGGTGCTCGAAGGCCACAGCCTGACATTGGAAGGCCAGTCACTGGAAGTCATCGGCCTGGACGGCCCGCAGCCGGATCGCAGTTTTGTGTGGATTCCGTCGATCAAGGCCGTGGTCGGCGGCGTGGTGGTCGCGCAAAACATTCACCTGTGGATGGCTGACACCCAGACCCCGCAGTCCCACAAGGATTGGCTGGCCACTCTGCAACGTATTGAAGACTTGAAGCCGACCACCGTGATTCCGGGCCACTACCTGGGTACTCCATCGCCTGCCTCAGTCACCTTCACCGCCGACTACATCAAGGCCTTCGACATCGAAACCGCCAAGGCCAAGGATTCTGCCGCCCTGATCGCGGCGATGAAAAAGCGCTACCCGACCCTCGCCGACGAAAGCTCGCTGCAGTTGAGCGCCAAAGTCGCCAAGGGCGAAATGAAGTGGTAATTGGTTTTAAACCCTGACCTGACTGGAGAACGTCATGAGCAAGATCGCAATCATTGGTGCCACCGGCCGTGCCGGTAGCCAACTGCTGGAAGAAGCGCTGCGCCGTGGCCATACCGTCACTGCCATCGCGCGCAATACCGACAAACTGGCCGTACGCCCTGGCATCACGGCCAAACGCGTCGATGCCCTGGACGCCGATGCCCTGCAACAGGCCGTAAGCGGCAGCGATGTGGTGATCAGTGCGGCGCACTTTGCCACCTTGCCTGCCAGCGCCGTGATCGGCCCGGTCAAAAAGGCCGGGGTCAAACGCCTGTTGGTGGTGGGTGGCGCCGGCTCGCTGCTGCTGCCGGACGGCAGCCGGGTGATCGACAGCCCGGGCTTCCCGGCAGAATACAAAACTGAAGCCAGTGCGGGGGCTGAGTTCCTGGAAGCGCTGCGTCAGGAAAAGGAATTGGATTGGACCTTCCTGTCGCCGTCGGCCCTGTTCGATGGAACCGAGCGCACCGGTAAATTCCGCCTGGGCCAGGATGATCTGCTGGTCAGCAGTGACGGAACAAGCTCGATCAGTTTCGCCGACTACGCCATTGCCATGCTCGATGAAGTGGAAACCCCCAAGCACTCGCGCAAACGCTTCACCGTTGGCTACTGACACCCGTCAATTAAGCGAAAGTAGTCCACTGTAGGAGCGAGGCGGGCGCCTCGCTCCTACAGTGGCATTAGGGCAAGCCACCTCCCGCATGTGTGCAGCCAATCCATCAGCGGCTGTGGATGCAGGAGACTATTTTGAGCTGTGGACCACTTCAACCACCCTGTTAATTCTGCCAGTAGACGCCTGGGTACAACGCCGTAACATTCAAGCCATGCACCGTGTTGATGCACAAGGAGGCTGCATGGCTAAGTTATCGATATTTTCCGGCAATCTCGTGGTGATTGGCTTTGGCTCGATCGCCAAAGCCACGTTGCCGCTGTTGCTACAACAAGAAACGCTGATCCTGCGCACCATCACTGTGATTGCGCCCGTGCTTGAGCAAACTTCATGGTTTGAAGCCAACAACATCATCTTTATCCAAGCGCACCTGGACGAAGACAACTACGAAGCCTTGCTTGACCGATATGTCGACCGCGGCGACTTCCTGCTCAATTTATCCGTGGACGTCAGCTCCATCGCCCTGATGACTTACGCCGCCCATGCAGGCGCGTTGTACCTCGACACCTGTATCGAACCCTGGGCTGGCGGTTATATCGACCCGGCACTGTCCAGCGCCCAACGCACCAACTACGCCTTGCGCCAGCAAATGCTCATGCTGCGCAACAGGCTCGGCAAGGGGCCTACGGCGGTGGTCGCCCATGGCGCCAACCCGGGCTTGATTTCACACTTGCTCAAGGCCGGCCTGATGCGGTTGGCTGACGAGTTGAAGCACCCGGCGCCCCTCGCTGACGGCCAAGTGCAGTGGGCGCGCCTGGCGATGCAGATGGGGGTCAAGGTGGTGCATATCGCCGAGCACGATACGCAACGCTCCACCCAGCCCAGACAAGCTGGAGAGTTCATCAATACCTGGTCGGTCGACGGTTTTATCAGCGAGGCCGGGCAGCCAGCAGAGTTGGCGTGGGGCACCCATGAACGACACTGGCGCAAAGACGCACGACGCCATCGTACCGGGGCGAAAAACGCGATCTATCTGGATCACCCCAGTGCCACCGTGCCCGTCAGAACCTGGACACCCGTGGCGGGCAGCTGCCTGGGCCTGCTGATTACCCACCATGAAACCTGCTCATTGGCCGATTACCTGACGCTACGCGAACACGACGAGGTGATTTATCGCCCCACGCTGCACTATGCCTACCGCTGCTGCGACGACGCACTGTTGTCGATCAACGAGTTGATCGGTAACGACTGGGCGCCTCCGCGCAGCAAACGGGTGATGGGGAGTGAAGTTGCCGACGGCGGGATCGATGCGCTCGGGGTATTGCTCATGGGACATGCCTTGAATGCCTATTGGTTTGGCTCGATGCTGTCGGTTGACCAGGCGCGGGTTCTAGTGCCGTTCAATACGGCCACCAGCCTGCAGGTCGCCGCAGGGGTGTTCGCAGGAATGGTCTGGGCGGCGCGCAATCCTGACCGGGGTATCGTCGAGGCCGAGGATATGGACCATACGCCTATCCTCGACACGGCCGCCCCCTACCTCGGGCGTGTGGTTGCGCAGCGAACCGACTGGCGGCCGACCCATACGAGCGCACAGGACAAACGCGACGACATTCAATACCCGTGGCAATTTGCGCAATTCGCTGGGGCATAAAGCATTTTTTCAATAGCCCCAACGACTTTCTCATTTGCCTGCCCTCGCCCACCCGTGGCCTGATTCGCCCTGGTTCATTCAAGGCAGGCCCATGGAAAACGTTCAGGCAAAACCCACCACCGCCGTGTGGCTGATGATTAGTGTGGTGCTGGTCGCCCTCAACCTGCGCCCGTCGATGGCGGCCGTGGGGCCTTTGTTGTCGTCGATTCGCGCTGAGGTGCCGCTGAATTTCAGCAGCGCGGCCTTGCTGACCATGTTGCCGGTGATGGGCATGGGCCTGGCGATGTTCTTTGGCATGGGCCTGGCCAGGCGCTTTGGCGAACACCGCAGTATCGTGGTGTCGTTGCTGGTGATCGGCGTGGCGACAGTGTCGCGGCTGTGGCTGGATTCAGCGCTGGAGCTGATTGTCAGCGCCATTGCCGCAGGCATCGGGATCGCGCTGATCCAGGCGTTGATGCCGGCGCTGATCAAGTCGCGCTTCAGCGCTGACGTTTCGTTGTTCATGGGCCTGTATGTCACCGCGATCATGGGCGGCGCGGCACTGGCCGCCTCGTTTGCGCCCTTTGTGCAAGTGCACACCGGCAGTTGGCGCATGGGTCTTGCGATATGGGCAGGGCTGGCGCTGCTGGGGCTGGTGTTCTGGTACGCCCAGCGCTCGGCGTTGCCGCCCTTGCCTCAGGTCAACAGCGGCCCGCAGGCGTCGTTTTTCGGCAATCGCCGGGCCTGGTTGCTGGCGCTGTTTTTCGGCCTCGGCACGGCGTGCTACACCTGTGTGCTGGCGTGGCTGGCACCGTATTACGTCGAGCAGGGCTGGAGCGAACAGCAGGCCGGTTTGCTGCTGGGTCTGCTGACCGCCATGGAGGTCGTCTCCGGCCTGGCAACCCCCGCCATCGCCAATCGGCGCCGGGATAAACGCGGCGTGGTCGCGGTCTTGCTGGTGCTGATCATCATCGGCTTCTGCGGCCTGATCCTCAGCCCGCAGCACCTGAGCCTGGTGTGGCCGTGCCTGCTCGGCCTGGGGATCGGCGGCCTGTTTCCGATGAGCCTGATCCTGTCCCTCGACCACCTCGACAATCCGCGCCGTGCCGGTGGCCTGACCGCGTTCGTGCAGGGCGTCGGCTACCTGATCGCCGGCCTCTCGCCGCTGATCGCCGGGATGATCCGCGACCAATTGGGCAGCTTCGAATGGGCCTGGTGGTCATTGGCGGCCGTGGTGGTGGTGATGCTGCTGATGGTCACGCGCTTCAATCCCGCGCATTACGCGCGGCATATCCGCTGAGGTCGTGTTGTAAACACTTTTTGTCCCACCCAAAACATAGAAGAGTCCTACAGAGCTTTCTATTGGTACGAGCGTTCCGTTAACATTTTGCGCAGTCTTGTACTGAGTTCGGTACAAAGGGTTTTACGGACGGAACCGATGTTAAACAGTAACTTGCTCAGAAAGCTCGATATGCAGGACTTGATGGTGTTTATCGCTGTCTACGACCAGAGCAGCGTTACCGACGTGTCCGAAACGCTGTTCGTCAGCCAATCCACTGTGAGCTACAGCCTGAAGAAACTGCGCACCAGTTTCGAAGACGAGCTGTTTATCAACACCCGCGCAGGCATGCGTCCGACGTACAAGGCCACCACGATGTACGGCCATGTGCAGAAAATCCTCGAAAGCATCAACCTGTGCCACGCCGGGGGCCAGGCCTTCGACCCGACCCGCAAGGCCGTGACCTTCAATGTGTGCGCCCCGGAATACTTCGAACAGCTGATCCTGCCGCGCCTGCTGAAAAACTTCGACCGCGCCGACCTGCCGGTGATCGTCAACGTGCGCAAGCTGGAAGCCGAGATTCCCGCCGACGACTTGCGCGAAGGCCGCCTCGACCTGGTGATCTGTTTCGGCCCGAATTTTCACCGTGCCCATAAAGACTTCAAGACCCAAATGCTGCTCGAAGATGACCTGGTATGCGTCTTCGATAAACGCGCGGCGCCCCGGGAACCGGCATTCGGCCTGCAGGCCTTCGTCGAGCGGCGCCACGTGTTTCCCACGCCCTGGACGTCCGACACCAACATGATCGACGGCTGGCTGGCGCGTCAGGCCCACAAACGCCAGGTGATCGCGCGGGCCAACAGCTACAGCGCGGCGTTGAAGATGATCAGCGGCACCGACTTCATCGTGACCCTGCCCCGCCGCGTGCAAAAGCTGCTGGCGTCAACTGCGGCGTACGGGTTTTGCGAAGCGCCGAATGGTCTGCCGGGCTTCACCCTGGATATGCAGTGGAATGAAACCAGCGAACAGGACAACGCCAATACCTGGTTTCGCGAGCAAGTGGTGAAGGTGTGTGAGGAGCAGCTACAAGCGGCAAGTTAAAAGCGGCAAGAGGTGCCGGGGTGGCTGTCAGCTTGGCGCTTGCAGCTTGTCACTCCCTGCGGCTTCTTTGCGAAACGGTGAATCAGACTTGGACGCCGAGCCCTCGATCACTCATGAACGCCTCCAGCCGCGAGCGCATCCAGCGTTCTGCCGGGTCGGTGTCGACGTGGCTGAGCCAGACCATCGACAAGTCCAGGGTCGGCGTTTCAAATGGAAACGCCTCGCAGAACAGGTTCCCGCCGGCGGCCATGGCCTGGGCCGTGTAGTCCGGCAGGCTGGCGATCATGTCGGTGCCGGCGAGCAGCGCCGGTAGCGAGCTGTATTGCGGCACCGACAGTACCACGTGCCGCTTGCGGCCGATCTCCGCCAGCCATTCATCGGCAAACCCGGCCACATTGGCGGTGTGGGACACCAGCACATGGGGCCGTGCGCAATATTCGTCGAGGGTCAGCGGTGTGTCGGACGCATCGGCGCGCAACAGGCAAGGCCGGATATGCCGCAGCAATTTACGCTTGGCATTCGCCGGCAGGCCGCGGGTCTGGGTAATGCCGACAGTGATATCGCCGGAGGCCAGCAGGTCGGGAATGCGCCAGTAATCCACATGCTGTACCACGAACACCACCTGCGGCGCCTCCTGCCGCAGAGCCCGCAGCAACGGCGGCAACAGGCCGAATTCAACGTCATCGGACAGGCCGATACGAAAGGTCATGGTGCTGATGGACGGGTCGAAATCATGGGTCAGGCTCAGGGCCGACGACAGCGAATCCAAGGCCGGCGACAAGTGCTGGATGATTTCTTCGGCGCGCGCGGTGGGCTCCATGCGGTGGCCGACGCGAATGAACAACGGGTCATTGAACAAAGTGCGCAGACGATTGAGGGCCGAGCTGATGGTCGGCTGGCCGAGAAACAGCTTCTCCGCCACCCGGGTCACGTTGCGCTCAAGCATCAGCGCTTCGAAGACCACCATCAGGTTGATATCGGCTTTGCGTAATTCATTGCGATTCATCGGCGCCTGCCCCTTCCCCAAGACAAGCCGCAGTTTAGAAAGGCAACGGGGCGACGTCTATGTCGTTCGACGCATCGGGTTTCCAGAGTTGGGTCGCGTCGTCCCTGACATCAAGGTTTCAAAGGAAATTCCTGATCCCGCTCTGAAAGCTCAGTCCCATCGTCGGGATGCTTCCAGGTTTGCGGTTTTTCTTCCTCAGGTCGTTGCCGAGGCTGTTCACGCTCCGACTCATTGTGCTGTTTGTGTTCGTCACCCATAGCCACCTCCCATTCATAAGCATTGAACCCAGCTTCAAGCGTAGAACAGGACCGACAATTCCGAAGGCTCTTTCGATTGATAGCCAAGACGCATCAATCTATCCAAATTTGTCACTTATCATTTCTAAATGTGTCAGCCACTATCCCAAGTCTTAAGCGAAACAAGCACTTTAAAAAGAACGCTGGAGACACAAAACCATGACTAGCCCTTCCCGGCCTGCGGCTGCTTCCTCGAAAGTAGGCGCCGTACTGCGCGTTACTTCGGGCAACTTTCTCGAACAGTTCGATTTCTTTCTGTTCGGTTTCTACGCCATCTACATCGCCGCTGCCTTCTTCCCCGCCGCCAATGAATTTGCATCATTAATGATGACCTTCGCCGTGTTCGGTGCAGGCTTCCTGATGCGGCCGTTGGGCGCGATCATCCTGGGTGCCTATATCGATGACGTGGGTCGGCGCAAAGGCTTGATCGTGACCCTGTCGATCATGGCCAGCGGCACGCTGTTGATCGTGCTGGTGCCCGGTTATCAGACCATTGGCCTGTGGGCACCGTTGCTGGTGCTGCTGGGTCGTTTGCTGCAGGGCTTCTCGGCCGGCGCGGAATTGGGCGGTGTGTCGGTGTACCTGTCCGAGATGGCCACCCCGGGCCGCAAGGGCTTCTATACCAGCTGGCAGTCTGGCAGCCAGCAGATCTCGATTGTGGTCGCGGCCGCACTGGGCTATGGCTTGAACGTGTGGATGGAGCCGGCCGTGGTCGCCGACTGGGGCTGGCGCATTCCGTTCGCCGTCGGTTGTGTGATCATTCCGTTTATCTTCGTGCTGCGGCGCAACCTGCAGGAGACCGAAGAGTTCGCCAACCGCAAGCACCGCCCGACCATGCGTGAAGTGATGGCCACCCTGGTGAAAAACTGGACCGTGGTGATTGGCGGCATGCTGATGGTGGCCATGACCACCACCGCGTTCTACCTGATCACCGTGTATGCACCGACCTTCGGCAAGACCGTGCTGCAGCTGAGCACCTCCGACGCGCTGCTGGTGACGTTGCTGGTAGCGGTGTCGAACTTTGTCTGGCTGCCGATCGGCGGCACCCTGAGCGATCGCTTCGGCCGCAAGCCGGTGCTGGTCGCCATGACGGTGCTGACCGTTCTCACGGCTTACCCGGCGTTGTCCTACGTGGTCAACTCGCCAAGCTTTGCGCATATGTTGGAGACCCTGCTGTGGTTCTCCTTCCTCTACGGCATGTACAACGGCGCAATGATCCCGGCGCTGACTGAAATCATGCCGGTAGAAGTGCGCGTCGCAGGCTTCTCCCTGGCCTACAGCCTGGCAACTGCGGTGTTCGGTGGCTTCACGCCCGCGATCTCTACCTGGTTCATTCACATCACCGGAGATAAAGCGTCGCCGGCTTACTGGATGATATTCGCTGCGCTGTGTGCCCTGTGTTCTACCCTGGCGCTGTATCGCCGCGCCAATGCCCGTGGCCAGGTCATGCAGGGGGCCGCACAATGAAGCCGCTGTTCAAAACCCTCACAGCCGTAGTCCTCGGCGCCCTGGCGCTGTCAGCCCACGCTGAAGAACTCAAGGTGATGACCTCCGGTGGCTTCACTGCCGCGTATAAATTGCTCGGCCCGCAATATGCCAAGCACAGCGGTGACACCCTCGACACTATCCTCGGCCCGTCCATGGGCAAGGCGCCGGAAGCGATTCCCAACCGCCTGGCCCGTGGCGAACACGCCGATGTGGTGATCATGGTCGGCTACGCCCTGGATGAGCTGATCAAACAAGGCAAGGTCGACCCCGCCTCCCGCGTGGAACTGGCGGATTCGCGGATTGGCTTGGTGGTGAAGGAAGGCGCGGTCAAACCATCGATCGGCACCGATGCCGAACTCAAGGCCGTGCTGAGCAAGGCCAAGTCAGTGGCGTATTCGGACAGCGCCAGCGGTGTGTATGTCGAGAAGGAGCTGTTCCAAAAGCTCGGCATGCCCGCCAAGGGCACTATGATCGAACGCGTGCCGGTGGGCGAACAGGTCGCCAAGGGTGACTACGAAGTCGGCTTGCAGCAGGTGGCGGAACTATTGCCGGTCAAGGGCGTGACGTTTGTAGGTAAAATCCCGGAGGACGTGCAGTCCGTTACGCGTTTTGCAGCGGGCATTCCGGTAAACGCCGAACATCCGCAAGAGGCCAAGGCGCTGCTGCAGTTCATGGCGTCGCCCGAAGCCCAACCGGTGGTGCAGTCCACCGGACTGGACTCGGTGTCACGCTGACCGAAACGGCATCTCCCGCACCAACCGCTCCAACTCCAGCGCCGCCGGCGGCAATGTCCGCCCGCGGCGCTTGATCAAGCCCACATTGCGCATCACCTGCGGTTCCACCAGCGGCACACTCACCAGGATCGGGTGTTCGCACGCCGGCATCGCAATTGACGGCACCATCGCCACGCCCAACCCCGCCTCCACCAACCCGATCATGGTAGTCACGTGGTGGGTCTCGCAGATACTCGGCTTTTTCACACGCACGCCGCGCAGGGCCTGGTCCAGCAGGAAGCGGTTGCCCGAGGTTTTGTCCACCGTGATGTAGTCATGCTCGTAGGCTTCGGTCCACGTCACGCTCTCACGCGCGGCCAACGGATGGTCACGACGACAGGCCAGCACATAGCGCTCCTGCAGCAACAACTCGAACTCCACTTCATCGGCCAGGCTGCCGCTGAAACTCACGCCAAAATCCGCCTCGCCACTCTCCACCGCATTGCATACCTCACCGGCACTGGCATCCAGCACCCGCAGGCGAATCTTCGGATACAGCTTGTGGAATTCGGAGATGACATGAGGCATGAAGTAGTACGCGGTGGACGGCACACAGGCGATGGTGACGTTGCCCATGCGCGTGGACGCGACGTTACTGATGCCCATCAAGGCGATGTCGAGGTCGTCGAGCATGCGTTCGACTTGGGGCAGGAACGCCCGCCCGACCATGGTCAGGCTGACCCGCCGCGTGGTGCGCTCGAACAGTTTGACGTCGAGCGCGGATTCCAACTTTTCGATACGCCGGCTGAGGGCCGGCTGGGAGATTCGGATGGCCTCGGCAGCGCCGCGAAAACTGCCCTTGTCTACCACGGCGCGGAAGGCTTGGAGGTCGTTGAGGTCGAAGTTGATGATCACGGGAGGCAGGCCAAAGTGGTCGGGGTGGCGGGCATTATCGTATGGGAGCCGGTGGGATGCCATGCGTGCCGGGCGGGCTGGCCGAGATAACGCTGTTACACATATGAAGTCATACATATCAGCAGCTTATCAGCGTCCCCAGACCACGCAATCGCCAAAACGGGTCAATACTTGCGGCCTGACCTACACAACGGGAGAGGCAAAACCGCATGGAAACCTACCACTTCTGGATGGACGACGAGATGCCGGATATCGGCATCGATCAGCTGCTTCTTGCATCGCGCCAATGGTCAAGTAGGATTGAATCCTACTCACCTCTGGCGGACATCCAAATGCGCTCAACCCAGCAAATGAGCATTACGTTGCCAATTGAAATGGCTGCCCTGGTCAAAGCCAAGGTGGCTGCCGGCGAATATGCCAGCGAAAGTGAAGTGATTCGGGATGGCCTGCGCGTGCTGCTGGCACGTGACCGTGCCATGGACGACTGGCTGAGGGATGAAGTCATTCCTGCAGCGACCGCCCTCGAGGCTGAGCCTGAGCTCGGGCTATCCGCTGAACAGGTCCGCGAACACATGGCAGTCAAACGTCAGCGCAAAGGCACAGGGAAAGCGTGAGCTACTCGGTAGTCTTTTCGCCTGAAGCCCTGGCGCAACTCGATGCCCTCGAAGACTACATCAGCGATGTCGGCTCCCCGACTGTGGCTGCGCGTTTTGTCGACAATCTCGTCAGCTACTGTGAAAACCTTGCCCTGTTTCCCTTGCGTGGCTTGCGCCGTGACGACCTGCTGACAGGCTTGCGCATCACCCATTATCGTCGCACCACCCTCATTGCTTTCAGGGTGAGGGCTGGCTGCGAAACGGTATCGATAGTGGGGATATTTTACGGCGGGCAAGACTACACGGCGCTGTTGCAGGGAGATGAGAGTTAACGTCCAACACTGGATAAAACAGCCTGCTGAAAACGGGTCAGCAGGCTTTTAGTATTTCTTCTTGCGGATTGAATAAGTGCACGCCTCGTCACATCGATGGCACTGATGATTACTATCGAAACGAGCGCCTGCCCAATTGCCCACACTGCTTTCTATAATCCCTTCCAAATTCCCTCCCCCGCCTGGCTTCAGGCGACATTCCTCTTGGAACCCAATTCATGCCAAGCGCGAGCCAGGCCCCTAGCGGGCTTCCCGAACATAACCAACAAAGTGTCAAACAGCAGTGGCTGGCGATTCTCTCGGTCGCCGTGGGCGCTTTTGCCCTGGTGACCAGCGAATTTCTCCCGGTGGGCGTGCTCAATGATGTCGCCAGCGATCTGGGCATCAGCGCCGGTCACGCCGGGCTGATGGTGACCCTGCCCGGCATCATGGCCGCGCTTGCCGCGCCGTTTCTGTCGGTCAGCATCGGCACCATGGACCGTCGCTATCTGCTGATCGGCCTGACGTTGGTGATGATCATCGCCAACTCGGTGGTGGCCTTCGCCAGTGATTTCAACCTATTGCTGTTTGGGCGTGTACTGCTCGGCATCAGTATTGGTGGCTTCTGGGCCACGGCCATTGCGCTCAGCGGACGGCTGGCGCCCAAGGGCGTGGGCGTGGCGAAAGCCACCTCGATCATCATGATGGGCGTGACCCTGGCCACCGTACTGGGCGTGCCTGTCGGCACCTGGCTCAGCGGCCTGATGGGCTGGCGCATGACCTTCCTGGTCACCGCACTGGTGGGCATTCCGGTGTTGCTGGCGCAGGTTTTCCTGCTGCCCCGACTCACCCCGGAAAAAGCCATTCAGATCCGCGACCTGCCGGCCTTGTTCATCAACCCACAAGCTCGGGTCGGGTTGATCGCCGTACTGCTGATCGGCCTGGCACACTTTGCCGCGTACACCTATGTCGCGCCGTTTTTCAAACACAGTTCAGGCTTTGACGGCCCGACGATTGGCTCACTGTTGCTGCTGTATGGCGTGGCTGGCGTGATGGGTAATGTCTTCGCTGGCTTCGCCGCCAACCGCAGCGTCCGCAACACCCTGCTGTTGGTCGCGCTGATGATCGGTACCAGCACCGCGCTCTTCCCCTACTTCGCCACCGGCATGACCGGCGCCGCGATGCTGATAGCCCTTTGGGGCTTCGCCTTCGGTGCTTTCCCTGCCTGCGCCAGCATCTGGATGTTTGTCGTGGCACCCAAGGACGTGGAGCGCGGCATGCCACTGTTTGTCGCGCTGTTTCAGGTGATCATTGCCCTGGGCTCGTTCTTTGGTGGGCGAATTGTCGATCAGATGGGTAGCTCGGTGTTGTTGAGCCTGGCGACGGTGTTGGTAGGATGTGGTTTTGCGACGGTATTGGTGCTGGGACGCAAAGTGAGTAATAGCTTGGTGGCGCAGCCGGCCTGACCGGGTTGAGACCGCGAAAAAGCCTGCTGAGCGTGAGTTCAGCAGGCTTTTTCATTTTGAGCGTGGATGATTATTGAACATGCTTATTGAAAAGCCTGGTAATGAGAATTCCCAGCGCAAGACGGGCGTGCGTAATTCCTTGGACTAGCCTGAGAAGGTCGCTGGTGTGGCGACATACTTTCAGGGAGCTTATATGCCAACAAGATATCGAGATGCCGTCACAGGGGAATATGTAACTGCGGACGAGGCGAAGAAGAGGCCACGGGAAACGGTGCGGGAAACCGATAAAAAGTCGTCAGAAGAATCAAAGGGTAAAAAGCCGAAGCTTCAGGCGCCGCACTTTGTAGACGAACGGAGGCGATTGCCTTCCACGCCCGATCTGGTGACTGAGGATTAGCTGCCGGCTACACGGGCGCGGAAACGCATTATGGAGCGTCTTTCGAAGCGGGCGGCTGGCCCGAATCCCTGGTTAAAACATGTGAACTGAATGCCAGAAAATCGCCCAGGTGTTTAGTAATGATGGCAACCGTGATCGGCAATTGAAGCGTCTGATACTCATGCACTGCGATGTTGCGGAAACCGACCATATTTTTCAGGTTGGTCAACAAAGAAGGATTCACCCATCCGCCCTGTGCCAGCAATTCGAACACATCACGAGCGCCCTGGGGAACGCCCAGGCGCTCACGACGGATCAGATGCTGCCCCATGTCCAGCGCGGCCTCGCAGGCGCGCTGAATATTGAGAATGGCCGCATCCTGACGGGTAAAATCGGTGGCGAAACTGGCAGGATCTTTTTCGTATTCCTCGCGAGCTCGAGCAACACAACGCTCGATGCTGGCAGCCTTGTTAATGAGTACATCATCGACCATATACCGTCCCGTCCTTATGAATGTCGACTAGCAGCTCAGCCCTGGCAGAATCCAACGCGGTTTTCTCGCTGAGAATATAGCTTTCAAAAATACCAGCCTGACTGTCCCTACTCCAGAGTCGACGCCCAGTCGTTATGACTTGGTATTGCATGACCGTCGAAGCCGCACGCAAGTCCAGCAAATCAACAGGGACTTTGACGATATCCGCCAACTCTCCGGATAGACGCCACAAGTGCAGTGGGTCAATGCTCCCCTCAATCAGCGCAGCCAAGTCAAGATCGCTGTCAGCATTGGCCTCGCCCGTCACCTGGCTACCAAAGACGTACACCGCCAACAGGCCTGGAAGATTAGCCTGTAAATGTGTGAGCACTTTTTCAAAATTCATGATCGACCCACATTGTCATCAGGTGATGATGACCGTAGCAGAATTCATCTGAGCATTTCTGCCCCAAAAACAAAAACCCCCAACAACATCAAAGTTATTGGGGGTTTTCGTTTATAAATAATGGCGGAGAGATAGGGATTCGAACCCTAGGTACCGGTGAAGGTACAACGGATTTCGAATCCGTCCCATTCGGCCACTCTGGCATCTCTCCAACGGCGCGCATCATAACAGCCTGTTTCGTGGAAGCAAAGCTCTGTTGAGATTTTTTTCCGTGCTATCAGATGCTTGCGTCGATTACAGCGGTACGCCGAGACGATTGGCGACTTCTTCGTAGGCTTCGATGACGTCACCGAGGCCCTGGCGGAAGCGGTCTTTGTCCATCTTCTTCTTGGTGTCCTTGTCCCACAGGCGGCAGCCGTCAGGGCTGAATTCGTCGCCCAGGACGATGGAGCCGTCGTGGAACACGCCGAATTCGAGTTTGAAGTCCACCAGCAAGAGGCCGGCGTCGTCGAACAGTTTGCTCAGCACGTCGTTGACCTTGAGGGACAACTCTTTCATGCGCGCCAATTGTTCAGCAGTGCCCCAGCCGAAGGCCACGACGTGGGATTCGTTGATGAACGGGTCGCCCTTGGCGTCGTCCTTCAGGAACAGTTCGAAGGTGTAGGGATTGAGCTTGAGGCCCTCTTCCACGCCCAGGCGCTTGACCAGGCTGCCGGCAGCGTAATTACGCACGACGCATTCGACGGGGATCATGTCGAGCTTCTTGACCAGGCACTCATTGTCGCCCAGCAGTTTGTCGAATTGGGTCGGAATACCGGCCTCTTCGAGTTTCTGCATGATGAAAGCGTTGAACTTGTTGTTCACCATACCCTTGCGATCAAGCTGCTCGATGCGCTTACCGTCGAACGCCGAGGTGTCGTTGCGAAACAGCAGGATCAGGCGGTTGGCGTCGTCGGTCTTGTATACCGACTTGGCTTTGCCGCGGTAGAGTTCTTCACGTTTTTCCATGATGGGCTCCGCTTTGAGTGAGGTGGGCTAGGCGATATGTCGCCAGTCGAGCCCTGAATCTTGATCGGCCAGTTGCAGCCAGTCCGGGTCGCACCCGAGGGTGTCGACAAAACATTGCCGGGCAAGCGTCGGCAGGTTGTTCTTGCTGCTCAGGTGGGCCAGGACCAGGTGTTGCAGGTCTTGCCAGCCCAACTCATACACCAGGTACGCCGCCTGATGGTTGTTCAAATGTCCCAGTTCGCCGCCCACCCGCTGCTTGAGAAAGTAGGGGTAATGACCGCGAGCCAGCAGGTCTCGGCAGTGATTGGACTCGATCATCAAGGCATCGAGGTCGCGGTAACCGTCCAGCACCTTGGCGCAGTAGGAACCCAGGTCGGTGAGCACACCGAAGCGCCGCTCGCCGTCACTGAATACATATTGCGTGGGTTCCTGGGCATCGTGAGCGACCGCGACAACACTGATGCTCAGGGCACCGATCTGCAGTTGCTCGCCTCCCGCCAGGAAACCTGCGGGTTCAACGGGTTTGCGCATCCCACGCAACGTGCCGCGACTCAGATACACCGGAAGATTGTAGCGCCGAGACAGCAAACCCACGCCATGCACGTGATCGGCATGTTCGTGGGTCACCAGAATCGCGCTCAGCTGCGCGGGGTGAACCCCCAGGCGCAGCAGGCGCCGCTCGGTTTCTCTTAACGAGAAACCACAATCCACCAGTACGTACGTGTCGTCGTGGGCGACCAGCGTGCCGTTCCCTTGGCTACCGCTACCGAGAACAGCAAAACGCATCGGATCAGCCCAGGTTGTCCTGAATCACGCCCAACACCTTGCGCGCTGTTTCAGCTGGCGCGACGGTGTTGATGTTCTTCTCGACCGTGACTTGCACGCTCTCGCCAACCTTGCTCAAACGAACCTGGTAACGCTCGGCGCGGGTCTCGACTTCTTCCTTGGTCGGCTGGCTGCCGAACAATTTGCCGAAGAAACCTGGCTCGTCGTCTTTTTTCTCGGCCTTTTCAGCCACGTTGATGTAGTACAGGCCCAGACTGCGGTTGATGTCTTCAACGCGCCAAGGACCCTGCTCCAGCGCGCGACCGACGCTGGCCCAGGCACGATCCAGGTCTTCACCCAGGTTCAGCACCACGTTGCCGCTGCCATCTTCGGTAAGGCTGACGCGGCTCGGTGTGTCGTAATCGCGTGCGGCGAGCAGGGAAACCGAGCCGCCCTTCTCGGAGATACGGCTCATGCTGGCCAGCATCTCGTCGACCAGCGCGGCGTCGACACCGGTATTGACCGAGCGGTTGGTGAAATCGACGTTGGCGGTGCTGCCGGCAGGACGCTCGGCGCTGACCACATAGACTTCACTGGTATTGCGCTGCACGCCTGGCTCGATGCGCACTCGCACACGGGCTTCATTATCGGCGGCTACACCACTGGCCTGCAGACGCTGGGCCATGTTGGCGGACAGTTCGCTGCCGCGCTGCCAGGCCGTGGTGAACTCACCGGTCTGCGGACGCTGTTGGTCGAGACGGAAACCGTTGTCCTGGAAGAACTGCACGGCCACCGGCCAGACTTCGGCGGGTGGGCGCTGAGCCACGATCCAGCGGTTGTCGCCACTCTTCTGCAGGCTGTAGTCGCTGGCATCGGCCACCGCCGTGATCGGTTGCGGGCGTGGCACCACGTATTCGCCCTTGACGGTGTCATCGGCGACATTGCGCGGAATAGGCAGCAGCGGGTCGAGGCGCTTGGCGACGCTCACGTCAGGCGGCAGTTGCATCGGTTTGGTTGCTTGCGCTTCCAGGTAATCGCTACCGCGGTCACGGAAGTAGCCTTCCGGGCCCCATACCCAACCGCAGCCACTGGTGCTGGAGATAATCAAGGCAAGTGCGGAAAGTCCGGCCAATCGCTTCATGCGTAGTGCTTCCTCAATTAAACCAGGACGCCGGACTGGCGCAGGGCCTGTCGCAGCGGTTCGTGACAGGCTTCGCTGAGCCGGGTGAGCGGCAGACGGATACCGTCCGGCATCAGGCCCATCTCAAACAGCGCCCACTTCACGGGAATAGGGTTGGATTCGATAAACAGTGTCTTGTTGAGCGGCATCAGCTTCTCGTGGATCGCACGTGCGGTCGTGGCGTCACCGGCAATGGCGGCGGCGCACATTTCGCTCATGGCGCGCGGGGCGACGTTGGCGGTCACGGAAATGTTGCCCTTGCCGCCCAGCAGCATCAGCTCGACCGCGGTGGCGTCGTCACCGGAATACACCAGGAAATCGCTGCTCACGCCGGCAAGGATGTCCTTGGCGCGCTGCAGGTCGCCGGTGGCTTCCTTGATACCGATGATGTTCGGCACGGTGGACAGGCGGATCACCGTCTCGGCGTTCATATCGCACGCAGTGCGGCCGGGTACGTTGTAGAGGATCTGCGGGATGTCGACAGCTTCGGCAATGGTGCGAAAGTGCTGGTACAGGCCTTCCTGAGTCGGCTTGTTGTAATACGGAGTCACCAGCAGGCACGCATCGGCGCCGGCCTTCTTGGCGTTTTTGGTCAGCTCGATCGCTTCACGCGTCGAGTTGGCGCCGGTACCGGCGATCACGGCGATGCGGCCCGCAACGCGCTTGACCACGAACTCGATCACCTGGATGTGCTCTTCCACATCGAGGGTGGCCGATTCACCTGTGGTGCCGACCGCTACGATGGCGTTGGTGCCTTCTTGCAGGTGGAAGTCCACCAGTTTGCCCAGGCTGTCCCAGTCGAGATGACCTTGTGCATCCATGGGTGTGACCAGTGCCACCATACTGCCCGCAATCATGCAACCGCTCCTGCCGGAAAAAGAGAGCCGTAATGGTACTGGCGCCAAGATACTTGTACAAGCGAAGTACCGTGCGAGGATGCGTTCTGGCGTAACTAAACGACGGGCAATGCCATCATTGGACCAAAGCACCGCGTGAAGCACGCCGTTCACGTAATGAAAACGCCACCTCCTAGCCCTTGGCGATGGTTTTCGCTACCCTTCATCCTTTGATCGATACAGCTCTGACGGTATCGACCGCTCATCGCTTTAGGAAGGCTGCATGTCCACCCCCACAGTTCGCGAACAATTCCTTGTTATCAGTGCCCTCGGCGCCAACCCCATGGAGCTGACCAACGTCCTGTGCCGCGCCAGCCATGAAAACCGCTGCGCCGTCGTGACCTCGCGCCTGACCCGCCATGGCGAATGCAGTGCGCTGGTGCTGCAGATTTCCGGCAGTTGGGACGCCTTGGCGCGCCTGGAGACCGGCCTGCCTGGCCTGGCCAAGAAGCACGACTTCACCGTTAACGTGGTGCGCAGCGCAGCCCTGGAAAATCGTCCACAGGCCCTGCCTTACGTGGCGTATGTCAGCTCGGCCTACCGCTCGGACATCGTCAACGAGCTGTGCCAGTTCTTTATCGACCACAACGTCGAGTTGGAGAACCTGACCTGCGACACCTACCAGGCGCCACAAACCGGCGGCACCATGCTCAACGCCACCTTCACCGTGACCTTGCCGGCCGGCGTGCAGATCAGCTGGTTGCGCGACCAGTTCCTGGACTTCGCCGACGCCTTGAACCTTGACGCCCTGATCGAGCCGTGGCGCCCACAGAACCCCATGTAAGGACGTACCCATGCCGGTAGCCATCGACACACCCGTCGCCGACTTCGAAGCCCAGGCCACCAGCGGCCAGACCTTCAGCCTTGCGGCCCTCAAGGGCAAGCAAGTGGTGCTCTATTTCTACCCGAAAGACAGCACCCCAGGCTGTACCACCCAGGGCCAGGGTTTCCGCGACCAATACGCTGCATTCCAAGCCGCCAATACCGAAGTGTTTGGCGTGTCGCGCGACAGCGTGAAATCCCATGAGAACTTCAAGAGTAAGCAGGCGTTTCCGTTCGAGCTGATCAGTGACAAGGACGAAGCGGTGTGCCAGCTGTTTAATGTGATCAAGCTGAAGAAGCTGTACGGCAAGGAATACCTGGGGGTGGATCGCAGCACCTTTCTGATCGACAGCGAAGGTGTGCTCCGTCAGGAATGGCGCGGCGTGAAAGTGCCAGGGCATGTGGACGCGGTCTTGGCGGCGGCGCAGGCGCTGAACAAGGGCTGATCTTCAGCCCATAAAGCCATCAGACTTTGCGCAACCAATAACGGTACACACCTGCCGCTTCTTCCTCTTGGACCAGCGTGTGGCCCGCCAGCTTGGCAAAGGTGCGGAAGTCGCGCTGGGAGCCTGCGTCCGTGGCGGTCACTTTGAGTACAGCCCCGCTGGCCAGTCGATTGAGCTCCAGCTTGGCCTTGAGCAAGGGCAGCGGACAGTTGAGGCCGCTGGCGTCGAGTTCGGCGTCAAAGGCTACAGCGTCGGTCATGGTGTTACTCCAGGCAAACATTTGAGCTGCTTAGAATATCTGGTCCGAAGCTCAGTGTCCGGCTACAGTAAGCTCTTTGTCGAAAGGCTTTGTGCATGACTTTCCTGCGCCCTACCCTGCTGACGCTGGCCTGCCTGCTGGCCTCCCCGGCCTTCGCTGACGAGCTGCCCTCACTTGGCGACGCCAGTTCTGCCATTGTCTCGCCGCAACAGGAATATCAACTGGGCCGCGCCTGGCTGGCCTACCTACGCGGCCAGGTCTCGCAACTCAACGACCCGCAGCTCAAGGACTACGTCGAAACCAGCGTGTACAAGCTGGTGGAGACCAGCCAGGTCAATGACCGGCGCCTGGAATTCATCCTGATCAACAGCCCACAACTCAACGCCTTCGCCGCACCCGGCGGGATCGTCGGGGTCAATGGCGGCTTGTTCCTCAATGCCCAGACCGAAGGTGAATACGCATCGGTGCTGGCCCACGAATTGGCGCATTTGTCCCAGCGCCACTTTGCTCGAGGCGTGGAAGCGCAGTCGCGCATGCAGATCCCGATGATGGCTGCCCTGCTCGGCGGCATCATTGCTGCCGCAGCCGGCGCTGGCGATGCAGGCATTGCCGCGATTGCCGGCTCCCAGGCCGCCGCGATCCAGGAGCAGCGTCGATTCTCTCGGCAGAATGAACAGGAGGCCGACCGTATCGGCATCCTCAACCTGGAGAAAGCCGGCTACGACCCGCGCTCCATGCCTACCATGTTCGAGCGCCTGATGCGCCAGTACCGCTTCGACGCCAAGCCGCCGGAATTCCTGTTGACGCACCCGGTGACGGAATCGCGGATCGCCGACACCCGCAACCGCGCCGAGCAGGCCAAACCCGGCGGAAAGGAAGACAGCCTGCGCTATCAGTTAATCCGCGCTCGGGTGCAATTGAAGTACGAAGACACCCCAGGCCTCGCCGCCAAGCGCTTCCAGGCGCAGTTGGACGAGAACCCGAAGAACGATGTGGCGCGTTATGGCCTGGCCATCGCCCAGATCAAGGGCACCCAGCTCAAGGAAGCACGGGAGAGCCTGGCACCGCTGCTGGCCAAAGCGCCCAACGACATCACCTACAACCTGGCGCAGATCGAGCTGGACATCACCAGCAATCGCATGCCAGACGCACAACAACGCACTGACCGCATGCTTGCCCAGTACCCCAGCAACTACCCGCTGAACCAGGTACGCGTAGATCTGCTGCTCAAGCAGAATCGCACCGCTGATGCAGAAAAAGCCCTGGATGGCTTGCTCAAGTCCCGCCCGGATGATCCGGACGTGTGGTATCAGGTCGCCGAGACCCGTGGGTTGTCGGGCAATATCATCGGCCTGCACCAGGCACGCGCCGAATATTTCGCGCTGGTGGGCGACTTCCAGCAAGCCATCCAGCAACTGGACTTTGCCAAGCGCCGCGCAGGCAATAATTTCCCACTGTCCTCGCGCATCGATGCACGCCAGCGCGAGTTGATCGAACAGGAACGCCTGGTGAAAGGGATGATGAGCTAAACCCATCGCCCACAAAAAAGCCCCGCCATCATTCACCGATGGCGGGGCTTTTTATTGAGCTGGAAGGCTACTCGGCCAGCTTGAAGGTGATGAAGCTGGCACGCCCCTGACGCAGCACGCGCATCGACACCGAACGATTCTTTGGCAACGCCTTGGCGATGTCGGCGAATTCCTTGGTGGTATCGATCGCCTGATTGTTCAGGTGGGTGATCACATCGCCCGGTTGCAGGCCGATCAAGGCGGCTGGGCCGTCCAGCACTTCCTTGATCACGACACCGCTCTGGAGATCGAAGGTTTTCTTCTGCTCGGCAGTCAGCTCAACTACCGCAATGCCCAAGCGGTTGCTGCTGCGCTCGGCGCCTGGCTTGGCGTTACCCAGAGCATCCAGGGTCGCGCCCTCTTCCGGGATTGCCCCCACGGTGAGCTCGACATTCTGGCGCTTGCCGTCACGAATCACTTCCAGCTTGGCTTTGCTGCCCGCCTTGAGTGCGCCGACCAGATGCGGCAAGTCAGCCGACATGATGATCGGTTGGCCGTTCATGCTCAGGATCACGTCGCCAACCCGCAGGCCGCCTTTGGCAGCCGGGCCGTCGTCCTGGATCTGCGCGACCAGTGCACCCGCCGGCTTATCGAGACCGAAAGACTCAGCGAGGTCCTTGTTCACTTCCTGGATCACCACGCCCAGCCAACCGCGACTCACTTTGCCACCGGCCTTCAACTGATTGGAAACGTCCATGGCCACGTCGATCGGAATCGCGAAAGACACGCCCATGAAACCACCGGAGCGGGTGTAGATCTGCGAGTTGATCCCGACTACTTCGCCGGCCAGGTTGAACAGCGGCCCGCCGGAGTTGCCTGGGTTGATCGGCACGTCGGTCTGGATGAACGGCACATAGTTTTCATTGGGCAGGCTGCGGCCGATGGCGCTGACAATGCCCTGGGTGACGGTGTGGTCAAAACCGAACGGCGAACCGATCGCTACCACCCACTGGCCCGCTTTAAGGTCCTGGGATTTACCCAGTTTAAGCACCGGCAAGTCTTTGCCTTCGATTTTCAGCAAGGCCACGTCGGAACGCGGGTCGGTGCCGACCAGCTTGGCTTTCAACTCACTGCGGTCGGCCAGGCGCACGAGGATCTCGTCAGCATCGGCAATCACGTGGTTATTGGTGAGGATATAGCCGTCGGGCGAAATGATGAAACCGGAGCCCAGGGACTGCGCTTCGCGCTGGCCACCGCCACCACCGCGCGGGGTGCGTGGTTGCGGCATGCCTCGCTCGAAAAACTCGCGCAGCATCGGCGGCAAGCCTTCCAGGTCGGGCATCTGCTGGTTCGAAACTTTGCGATCCGGCAATTTCTGCGTGGTACTGATGTTCACCACCGCAGGCGAGGCCTGCTCCACCAGTTGGGTGAAATCAGGCAGCTCGACCGCTTGTGCGGGCACGGCCTGACCCAGCACCAGCACCGTGGCGACTATGGATAAGTAAGACTTCAAACGTGGTATCGACATACAGCTCCCGTTACGACGAGCAGGGTTGAGCGACAGGGTTCAAAAAAAGCCGGAAACCGCGCCCGGCATTTTTTGTTCCGCGAACAAAACAAGGCAAGGGCCGAGAAGCCCTGACCTATAAAAAACATAAGGATTTTTTGCAAGTGAAAATGCTGATCCAGACATTTCATGCTCTCGACAGGCACCCTAGCATGGCAGCAGGGTGAAAGATCAGGATGAACACTGAATTAACGACTCACGGATTGGCTGCGGCCTTTTCACCGCGAACCGACAACGCGATGCGCTCAGCGGTGCCGATTGGGATTTCTCCGACAACCGTCACCATCATCTGCCCGTCCACCGTATTCACATGCCGCGACACCGCAACCGTAGGCCCAAGCTGAGTGCGGGTTTCCGACACACTCGCGCCGTCGGTGGGTTCAAGAAATACCGAGAAACGTGCAAGCCCATCATCGTACATCAAGCTGTCGAGGGTGGATTTTGTCTGTGGGTCTCTGCGCGATGTAGTGCTACTCAGCTCAAAGCCAGGCGGCAACCAGTCCAGGTGCCACGCGTTGGAGGCGGGCGTTTGCGATGTCTCGCTGCGGCCAATCGCAACAGGCGTGCATTCGCTGCTGGGCTGCAAGTCTCGATCAACGGGAGAGGCAGACGTATTCAATCGAACAAACTGAAAGCGCTCCAGCAGTCGCCCCTGCTCGCTGAGTAGCAACGACTTGAGGGGTAACGCGGTTTCACGATCCAGGTGCAACTCGAAACCATAGCGGTAAGGGTCGCGCGGGGTGATCGAAACAATAATTGCATTACGACCAGCCACGCGAGATTTGCCGATAACGGCCAGTTCGTAGAATTGATTGAGTTTTTGCGGGTTCAGCGAACGTGACGCACTGTCACGGGAATTACCCAGGCCGGCGACAAGGGTGCCGCTGACGCACTGAGTGTGACCTTCTACCCGCACGACTTCTTGGGCAGAACCATCGAGCTGCAAAAGCCGCTCCCTGACCTGACCGTCGTGGACAAGGTGCCAGATATCGTAGGTAGAAAAACTGCCGTTACGCTCATAGATGAACGTACCTTGAAAGCTTTGCTGCTGCTCCGCACGCCCAAGTCGAGTCAGCCAGTCTTGGGCTTCATCGGCATGGGCGGGTAGTGCAAACCAACTACTGAACAAGAGCGTAAGGAGCGGTATGGCGCGCATAGGGCTCCTTAGCGGTTCAGCGGTTTTCCAGGCTTGCTGCGCGAGCGTATGGCAGAGCACTTTCAGCGTTCTTGCCAGCCGCTTCCTGTGCATGTTGACGCAGGTAGCCTGGGAGACGCTGATCCTGCCAGCCGGATTGCCCCTGAAGCACACCGTTAGCCATAGGGCCGGCGGTATCAGAGCTTTCCTTGTAGCCAGCCAGTACAGCCGGGCCTTTGACTTGCGGACCGGCCATGACCGGTTGCTGAGTCTGCTGGGCCAGTTCGGCACCAGCGATTTCGTCCTGGTTGTACAGACGAACACCGGCCAGTACGGCGACGGTCACCGAAGCAGCGACTGCCAGACGACCCAGGCTACGCCATGGACCACGAGCAGCTTTTGCCGGAACGGCTTCATCGGCCAGCGCGGCAGAAACGGCCGCAGCAATATCCAGACGAGGGATTAGAAGATCCTTGTGCATCACCGCCCGAGCGACTTGGTAACGAGACCAGGTATCACGGGTTTGGGCATCATCAAATGCGTTGAGCACTCGACGAAGTTCCAGTTCATCCGCTTCGTTATCCATCACTGCGGACAGCGATTCCTGCAGGGCATCACGACTCATGGCGGTTCCTCTCTTGGCTGTCGCCGCTGTCTTTAGTTTTCCTGCAACAACGGTTGCAAGGCTTTGTCGATGGCTTCCCGGGCCCGGAAAATCCGTGACCTTACAGTCCCCACCGGACACTGCATGACGCTCGCAATGTCTTCGTAACTCAGACCATCGAATTCACGTAAAGTTAACGCCGTACGCAAATCTTCTGGCAGTTGCTGAATTGTTCGATGAACGGTTCCCTCGATTTCGTCGCGCAGCAACGCACGCTCCGGCGACTCGAGATCTTTGAGGCCGTGATCGCCATCATAGAATTCAGCATCTTCTGAACTGACATCACTGTCTGGTGGGCGGCGGCCGCGAGACACCAGATAGTTCTTCGCCGTGTTAATGGCGATGCGATATAGCCACGTGTAAAACGCACTATCACCGCGGAAATTGCCCAGTGCACGATACGCCTTGATAAAGGCTTCCTGTGCAACGTCCTGCGCTTCATGGGTGTCGTGCACAAACCGCACGATCAACCCGAGAATTTTGTGCTGATATTTCAGCACTAGCAGATCAAATGCGCGCTTGTCGCCGCGTTGTACGCGCTCGACCAGCTGCTGATCCTCTTCCTGGGTTAGCATGAACACTCCTCGTTGTACTCGAAGGAGGCTTGCATAACTAAACGATCAGGCTTGTAAACATAGACTCGGGCTTTTCGCAAAAGTTCTCCCCCTTCAAGCAAGTTTCCGGCACGCACTGATTTGGCACACACGAAAAACGCAGCTCAGGCAACGCCGGCTGCGCGAATAATCTTTTCGTCGGTTTTCTGACGCGTCCAATGCTCCCGACGGGCCAATAAACACAACGTTTTTCCCAGCTTTCGGGCAACCTGCTATTGAGTCGGGGCTTATGCAAAAAGTTCCCGCTCGCTGACTGGCTGTTTAACCGGGTGCTGTGCACCGTAATCTCACAATGCCACGAATGCCTGGCTATTGTGCCGCTCCACCCCTCTATATACTAGTGGTCCGTGTGCCCCTTTGATTCGCCGATCCAGGCGTCCTGCTTGCGCCTCCTCTTCGGATCGCTTTTTGCGGAATCCATTCAATGAGCCAACAGTTTCAACACGATGTCCTGGTGATCGGCAGCGGCGCCGCCGGCCTGAGCCTGGCACTGACCCTCCCCAGCCATCTGCGTATAGCCGTACTGAGCAAAGGCGACTTGGCCAACGGTTCGACATTCTGGGCACAGGGCGGCGTCGCTGCCGTACTGGACGACACCGACACCGTACAGTCCCATGTCGAAGACACCCTCAATGCAGGCGGCGGCCTGTGCAATGAAGACGCGGTGCGCTTCACCGTCGAGCATAGTCGCGAGGCGATCCAATGGCTGATCGACCAGGGTGTGCCCTTTACCCGCGATGAACACGCGGGCAGCGATGACGGCGGCTTCGAGTTCCATCTGACCCGTGAGGGCGGCCACAGCCACCGCCGCATCATCCATGCCGCCGACGCCACCGGCGCCGCCATTTTCAGGACCTTGCTCGACCAGGCTCGCCAACGCCCCAACATCGAATTACTGGAGCAGCGAGTCGCCGTCGACCTGATCACCGAAAAACGCCTGGGCCTTCCCGGCGAGCGCTGCCTCGGCGCCTATGTGCTCAACCGCACCAGCGGCGAAGTCGACACCTACGGCGCGCGCTTCACCATCCTTGCCTCAGGTGGCGCGGCCAAGGTCTACCTCTATACCAGCAACCCCGACGGGGCCTGCGGCGACGGCATCGCCATGGCCTGGCGCTCGGGCTGCCGGGTGGCGAACCTGGAATTCAACCAGTTCCACCCCACTTGCCTGTACCACCCCCAGGCCAAGAGTTTCCTGATCACCGAGGCGCTGCGCGGGGAAGGTGCACACTTGAAGCTGCCCAATGGCGAACGCTTCATGCAACGCTTCGACCCGCGCGCCGAGCTGGCACCGCGCGACATCGTCGCCCGCGCCATCGACCATGAGATGAAGCGCCTGGGCATCGACTGCGTCTACCTGGACATCAGCCACAAACCCGAAGCCTTCATCAAGACGCACTTCCCCACCGTCTATGAGCGCTGCCTGACCTTCAACATCGACATCACCAAAGGCCCGATCCCGGTCGTGCCTGCCGCGCATTACACCTGCGGCGGCGTAATGGTCGACCAGCATGGCCGCACCGACGTGCCCGGCCTGTACGCCATTGGCGAAACCAGTTTCACCGGCCTGCACGGCGCCAACCGCATGGCCAGCAACTCGCTGCTCGAATGCTTTGTGTATGCGCGCTCGGCGGCGGCGGACATCCTCGAACAACTGCCGCGCATCGCGGTGCCGGCCGCCCTGCCGCGCTGGGATGCCAGCCAGGTGACGGATTCGGACGAAGACGTGATCATCGCGCACAACTGGGACGAGCTGCGGCGCTTCATGTGGGACTACGTGGGGATCGTGCGCACCAACAAGCGCCTGCAACGGGCACAGCACCGGGTGCGATTGCTGCTGGATGAAATCGACGAGTTCTACAGCAACTATAAAGTCAGCCGCGACCTGATCGAATTACGCAACCTGGCCCAAGTCGCCGAGTTGATGATCCGCTCGGCCATGGCGCGCAAGGAAAGCCGAGGGCTGCATTACACCCTCGACTACCCGCAGATGCTGCCTGAGGCCCGCGACACTATTCTGGTGCCAGCCACCTACGGCGACTGAACTTCAAGCGTACGCGCAGGCGCCGATGCATATCCGCAGCCTGCGCGTCGTGAGGCACGCACGTCGAGCGCACCCATCGTTCACCTTGCACCCGATAGCGCAGCACCACGACCAGCGGCAGCGCCAGGCTGTCGGGCCGTAACTGCACGCTGTGCCAGCCGCGCTCGGCGCTGAACAATTGCCAGCCATCCTCATCGCGGCGCAGGCCCCGAATCGACGAGCGGTGAGTCAGCAACACATGCCGCGGCAACACCCAGGCGGCGTGGGCCAGGCACGCCAGCATGCCAAGGGATGCAAGCGGCAGATCGACTACCAGACAGGCACCCAATGCAAACAGTTGCGCAATCAGATACGCCGCCAGCAACAGCCGTGAGGCCTGCCAGCGGCACTCAAAACGGTTACTTGGGCTGGACACGGTCCAGGATCATCCGAACCATGCGTTGCAGCTCCGGATCTTCCGATTCGGCGCGCTCCATGAACCAGCCGAACATGTCCTGGTCTTCGCATGTCAGCAGCCGTACGTAAAGGTCGCGATCTACCTGGTTGAGCGTCGCGTAGACTTCTTTGGTGAAAGGCACCAGCAACACGTCCAGTTCCAGCATGCCGCGACGGCTGTGCCAGTAGAGGCGATTGATTTCTACATCTTCGACCATGGAACGCTCCTCAAATAGAGCGCAAGTATACAGGCCCGACGGCACCGGGACAGCCGGCTTTGGTCGCGCCCCATGGAAACTATGCATTTGCCGGGCGCCCCTCTATGATGCACCCATGACTTTTTGACCTGCGATGACCCATGGCCGACTCTGCTTTCTTCTGCTCGCTGTCCCACGAAGGCGTTCTCGCCGTCCGCGGCGCGGACGCTGCCAAATTCCTGCAGGGCCAACTGACCTGCAACCTCAATTACCTGAGTGACACCCAGGCCAGCCTGGGCGCGCGCTGCACGCAAAAAGGCCGGATGCAGTCAAGTTTTCGCATCCTGCTACAAGGTGACGGCGTGCTCCTGGCCATGGCCAGTGAACTGCTCGAGCCGCAATTGGCGGACCTGAAGAAATACGCAGTGTTCTCCAAATCCAAACTCACCGATGAAAGCGCCGCCTGGGTGCGTTTCGGCCTGGCGCATGCCGACCATGCGCTGGCCGCGCTGGGCCTGGCGTTGCCGGTCGAGACCGACAGCGTGACGCGCACCGAGACGTTGATCGCCATCCGCGTGTCGCCTGGCCGCGCTGAACTCTGGGCACCCGCCGAACACGCCGAAAGCCTGCGCAGCCAGTTGGCGGCAAGCCTGCCGCAAGCCGAGCTGAATGAATGGCTGCTGGGCCAGGTCCGCGCCGGCATCGGCCAGGTGATGCCGCAGACCCGCGAACTGTTCATCCCGCAGATGCTCAACCTGCAAGCGGTGGGCGGCGTCAGCTTCAAGAAAGGTTGCTACACCGGCCAGGAAATCGTCGCGCGCATGCAGTACCTGGGCAAACTCAAACGCCGCCTGTACCGCATGAGTCTGGCTGCGACCGAATTACCCGAGCCAGGCACCGCACTGTTTTCCCCGAGCCATAACAGTTCGATCGGCGAAGTGGTCATCGCGGCAAAAGCGGATCAGTCCATTGAACTTCTTGCCGTGCTGCAAGCCGAAGCTGCCGATAACGGCGACGTACGCTTAGGCAGCCTGGAAGGCCCGGGCCTGCGACTGCTTGACCTGCCCTACGCGCTGGACCGCGATCGTGAGATCCAGCGTTAACCGCCGTACTTTTTTTGCAACACCCTAGAGAGTATGAATGAACGAGCTGGCGGAAAAAGTCCAACAGGCTTTGATGAAGGCCATCGACAACGATGACCTGGTTCTGCCGACATTACCGGAGGTGGCCCTGAAAATTCGTCAGGCCGCCGAAGACCCGGAGATCAGCATCAGCCACTTGAGTAAAGTGATCAGTCGCGATACCGCCCTGTCGGCGCGCCTGATCAAAGTGGTCAATAGCCCGTTGCTCAGAGCAACTCAGGAAGTTACCGACCTGCACACCGCCATCACGCGGCTCGGCACCAATTACAGCAGCAACCTGGCCATCGGCCTGGTCATGGAGCAGATCTTTCACGCCCGCTCCGAGGTGGTCGAACAGAAAATGCGCGAAGTGTGGCGCCGCAGCCTCGAGGTAGCGGGCGTCAGCTATGCCTTGTGTCGCCGGCATAGCCAACTCAAGCCCGACCAGGCGGCCCTGGGCGGCCTGGTGCACCAGATCGGCGTGCTGCCGATCCTCACCTATGCCGAAGACCATTACGAGCTGCTGTCCGACCCGGTCAGCCTCAACCACGTGATCGACAGCATCCATCCGGTATTGGGCGACAAGCTGCTCAGCGGCTGGGACTTCCCCGAAATGCTGGCAAAATTGCCCGGCCAGTATCTGAACCTGGAACGCGACGGCGCCCAGCTCGATTACATCGATGTGGTGCAGGTCGCCGTGCTCTACTGTCACCGCCACACCGGACACCCACTGGCGAACGTCGATATGGCGGGTGTACCAGCGGTGAAGAAGCTGCGGATTGACCCCTACAGCGAAACGTTGCGCACCGAGCTGGATGAAGCACGTTCGATGTTCTACTGATCCCCGGCGATAAAACTCACGCGCACTTTCAACCCCACCGATTCGCCATCGTGCAGGCTGATCTGCGCCAGGTGCGCACGGCAGATCTCCCCGACAATCGCCAGCCCCAGGCCCGACCCCATACCCTGCTGGCTGCGCCGATAAAATCGCTCAAATACCCGATCCCGCTCATCCAGTGGGATACCGGGGCCGTCGTCTTCGACTTCGAGCACTGCTGGCGCCGTCACCCGCAAAATCACGTTGCCGCCCGGTGGTGTGTGTGCCAGCGCATTGTCCACCAGGTTGCTCAGCAACTCATTGAGCAGCGTCGGTTCGCCGCGCAGCCACACCGGCTCGTCTGCTTCCAGCGCCAAGGCAACGCCTCGCGCGTGGGCCAATGGCGCCATGGCCATGCCCAGCTCTCGGGCCAATTGGCTGAGGTCTAGCAACTGCGCGCCGCCTTCGGCAATGGCCCTGGCACCATTTTCGATGCGTGCCAGGGACAGCAGCTGATTAGCCAGGTGCGTGAGACGGTCGGTGCCCTGGGCGGCGGTTTCCAGGGTGGTGCGCCACGTGGTCGGGTCTTCGGCGCGCAGGCCCAGTTCCAGGCGGGCCTTGAGCGCGGCCAGCGGCGTACGCAACTCGTGGGCGGCGTCGGCAATGAACTGCGCCTGGCGTTCGAACTGGCCGCGCAAGCGTTCGGTGAAATGGTTGAGGGAACGCACCAGCGGGCCGAACTCATCCTGCACCTCTACCAGCGGCAAGGGCCGCAGGTCATCGGGCTGGCGTTCTTCCACCGCCGTGCGCAGGCGCTCCAGCGGGCGCAGCGCCGCGCTGACGGCAAACCACACCAGCAACAGCGCGCCAATAGCCAGCATGCCCAGGCGCAACAAGGTGTCGGCCATCAGGCTGCGGGCCATGGCGACCCGGGCTTCGTCAGTTTCTGCGACACGGATCTCCGCCATGCCATTCATGTTCGGCTCGGAGACAGCCTTGAGCAGGCTCACCACGCGCACCGGCTGGCCCTGATACACGGCGTCGTAGAACCGCGCCAAGGCCGGGTAATCGTCAGTACGCGGGGTGCCGGGCGGCGGGCCGGGAAGGTTTTCATAACCCGATATCAGCTTCTGGTTGATGTCGTTGACCTGGTAATAGATACGCCCGGCGCTGTCGTAGGCAAAGGTGTCCAGAGCCACGTAGGGCACGTTGGCACTGAGCGTGCCGTCCACCTGGGTCAAGCCGGCGGCAATGGTGCGCGCCGAGGCCAGCAGCGTGCGGTCATAGGCGGTGTCGGCCGCTTCGCGCCCGTTCCAGTAGGCACTCATGCCGCTGGCGAGCATCAGCAGCACCAGCAACAGCGCGAGGTTCCACAGCAGGCGCCAGCGCAGGCTGCTGGGCTTATGCATCGCGGGCTTCCAGCAGGTAGCCAAGGCCACGGAAGGTGACAATGGCGATAGGCTGGCCGTCGAGTTTCTTGCGCAGGCGGTGCACATAAATCTCGATAGCGTCCGGGCTGGCTTCTTCGTCGAGACCGAACACCTGGGAGGCCAGTTGCTCCTTGCTCATCACGCGGCCAGGCCGGGCGATGAGCGCCTCGAGCACCGCTTGCTCGCGCGAGGTCAGCGTCAGCAGTTCGCCACCGACCGTGAAACGCCGAGTATCGAGGTCATACACCAGCACGCCGCACGCCTGCTGGCGCTCGCCGCCCAATACGCTGCGTCGTAGCAGCGCCTTGACCCGCGCTTCCAGTTCCGTCAGTTCAAACGGTTTGGCGAGGTAATCGTCGGCGCCCAGGTTCAAGCCATGCACGCGGTCTTTTACATCGCTGCGTGCCGTCAGCATCAACACCGGCAAATTTTTTCCACGGGCGCGCAAGCGTGCCAACACTTCGAAACCATCCATGCGCGGCAGCCCCACATCAAGGATCGCCGCCGCGTATTCCTCGCTGCTCAACGCCAGGTCCGCAGCCACGCCATCATGCAACACGTCGACGGTCAACCCTATGCTCTTGAGCGCTTGGGCGACACTTTCGGCGAGTTGCAAATGGTCTTCAACCAGAAGGACACGCATGAATTTCTACCTCGTGCAGGCGTGGTCGACGCCACGCTTTGGCGGGCAGTTTACAGGCGCAACCTGCCCTGTGAAGCCCGAAAACATTGAAAGGCAACTGAAAGGTTAGTGAAAGCTTCGCCCTTTAGGATCCAGTCACGGTGGTTACGCCCGCCGAGCTACCTCACCCGTAGCGCCCGAAAAACGCCTCGAAGCGTTTTCGCCAAAATAAGAACAATAACGGAGTGCACCACGATGCTGTCGACACAGCCCCAGGCTCGCCCGCCTGCAAGAAATTCCCGCCTTACTCACACCACTCTGCCCTGGCCGTCTTCGAAGACGGTGGCCGTGCGCTCGCGCAACGCCAGGCACAGCATTGCACGCGGCTAAGCCACTCATAACAAAAATACGGAGATCACCATGACCCTTTCACTGCGTAAAGTTGCCATTACCGCCGGCTGCATGCTGTTTGCCGGCCAACTGCTGGCCGCCGACGAACCCAAGCGCCCTGAATGCATCGCCCCGGCTTCCCCGGGCGGTGGTTTTGACCTGACCTGCAAGCTGGCGCAAAGCGCGCTGGTCAACCAGAAACTGCTGAGCAAGCCGATGCGCGTGACCTACATGCCAGGCGGCGTGGGCGCAGTGGCCTACAACGCGGTGGTCGCTCAGCGCCCTGCGGATGGAGGTACCCTGGTAGCCTGGTCCAGCGGTTCATTGCTGAACCTGGCCCAGGGCAAGTTCGGTCGCTTCGATGAAAGCGCCGTGCGCTGGCTCGCCGCGGTGGGCACCAGCTACGGCGCCATCGCGGTGAAAAGTGATTCGCCCTACAAGACCCTCGACGATCTCGTAAAAGCCTTGAAGAAAGATCCAGGCAGCGTAGTGATAGGTTCCGGCGGCACAGTGGGCAGCCAGGACTGGATGCAAACCGCCCTGATCGCCAAGGCCGCCGGGATCAATCCGCGCGAGCTGCGTTACGTCGCGCTGGAAGGCGGCGGCGAAATCGCTACCGCGTTGCTCGGTGGCCACATTCAGGTGGGCAGTACCGATATTTCCGACTCCATGCCACACATCCTCAGCGGTGACATGCGCCTGCTGGCGGTGTTCTCCGAGCAGCGCCTGGACGAGCCGGAAATGAAGAACATCCCGACCGCCAAAGAGCAAGGCTATGACATCGTCTGGCCAGTGGTGCGCGGCTTCTACCTCGGGCCAAAAGTCAGCGATGCCGACTACGCCTGGTGGAAGGATGCCTTCGACAAACTGCTGGCTTCCGACGAGTTCGCCAAGCTGCGTGACCAGCGCGAGCTGTTCCCGTTCGCCATGACCGGCCCGGAACTGGACACCTACGTGAAAAAACAGGTGGCTGACTACAAAGTGCTGGCCAAAGAGTTCGGCCTGATCCAGTAAACGCCCCGCTTTCGCGCGGCCACGCCCGTTTAAATACGCGGTGTGGCCCAGGAGTTCACCATGCTCTTACAACGCATTTTCGCCGCCGTACTGTTGCTGGCCTGCGCCGGCCTCGCCCTGATGGCCTGGCCGTATCAGGCAGCGTTTTCCTACGAGCCGGTCGGGCCTCGCGCCTTTCCGCTGCTGATGCTCGGGCTGATGAGCCTGGCGCTGATCTACATGCTGTTTCGCCCGCAACCCACCCAACACACCGAAGAAGACCCGGCGCTGGACCGCGACACACTGGTCAAGATCGGCATTTGCGTAGCGCTGCTGATCGTGTTCGCCGCCACCTTCGAATCGTTGGGTTTCATCCTCAGCAGCCTGTTGATCGGCATCCCGATGGCACGCCTGTATGGCGGGCGCTGGATACCCAGCGTAGTGATCGTCGGCCTGATGGCCATCGGCCTGTACCTGCTGTTCGACAAAGCCATGGATGTGCCGCTGCCCCTCGGCCTGCTCGACGTACTGGAGAACTGATATGGATACTTTTGGCTATTTGGGCCAGGGATTCGGCGTCGCGCTGAGCCCGTACAACCTGGTGACCGCCTTGTGCGGCACGTTGATCGGCACTGTGGTCGGCCTGTTGCCGGGCCTGGGGCCGATCAATGGCGTGGCGTTGTTGATCCCCATCGCATTTGCTCTGGGCCTGCCCCCCGAATCGGCGTTGATCCTGCTCGCAGCGGTGTACCTGGGCTGCGAATACGGCGGCCGTATCAGCTCAATCCTGCTCAATATTCCGGGCGAAGCCTCCACCGTGATGACCACCCTCGACGGCTACCCAATGGCCCGCAAAGGCCTGGCCGGCGTAGCGCTGTCGTTGTCGGCGTGGAGTTCGTTCATCGGTGCCTTTATCGCCACCTGCGGCATGGTGCTGTTTGCCCCGCTGCTGGCCAAATGGGCGATTGCCTTCGGCCCGGCGGAATATTTCGTACTGATGGTGTTCGCGATTGTGTGCCTGGGCGGCATGGCCGGCGACAAGCCGTTGAAGACCTTTGTGGCGGCGCTGATCGGCCTGTTCCTCTCGGCGGTAGGCATCGATGCCAACAGCGGCGTGTACCGCTTTACCGGCGACAACATCCACCTCACCGATGGTATTCAGTTCGTGGTGTTGGTGCTGGGCCTGTTTTCCATCAGCGAGATCCTGCTGCTGCTGGAGAAAACCCACCGTGGCCAGGAAGCGGTCAAAGCCACCGGACGGATGATGTTCAACCTGAAGGAAGCCAGTGCGGTCTTCGTGGTTAACATCCGCTGCGGCTTACTCGGTTTCATCATGGGCGTGTTGCCGGGTGCCGGTGCAACCCTGGCGTCTGCCGTGGCCTACATGACCGAAAAACGCCTGGCCGGCGCCAACGGCACATTCGGCCAGGGCGACATGCGCGGCCTCGCCGCGCCGGAAACCGCAATCGGCGCGTCCGCCTGCGGCGCCCTGGTGCCGATGCTGACCCTGGGCGTGCCCGGCTCGGGCACCACGGCCGTGATGATCGGCGCCCTGTCGCTTTACAACATCACGCCCGGCCCGCTGCTGTTCCAACAGCAACCGGACATTGTCTGGGGCCTGATCGCCTCGTTGTTTATCGCCAACATCATGCTGGTGATCCTCAACATCCCGATGATCCGCATCTTCACCCGTATCCTCGCCGTGCCGAACTGGGCGCTGGTGCCGGTGATCGCCATCATCACCGCAATTGGCGTGTACGCGGTGCATGCCACCACGTTCGACCTGTTCCTGATGGTCGGTATCGGCATCTTCGGCTACATCCTGCGCAAGCTCGACTTTCCGCTGTCGCCGGTATTGCTGGGCTTTATCCTCGGCGGCCTGATGGAGCAGAACCTGCGCCGCGCGCTGTCGATCTCCAACGGTGCGCTGGACATCCTGTGGTCGAGCCCGATCACCTTCGGCGTCTGGGTACTGACCGCGCTGATGCTGATGTTCCCGCTGGTGCGCATCTACCGCAAACGTGCCTTGCAGCGTCGTGCCGTGGCCGATGTCTGAGGTCACTTTCAAGCAATGGTGGGGAACACCGCTGGTCGGCCTGGCCGGCGGTTACCTGGCCAGCCTCGTCGGCTGGCCTTTGCCCTATATGGTCGGCTCGTTGCTGGCGATCATCCTGGTGCGCTGCCTCACGCCCTGGCAATTGGCGGAAATTCCCGGCGGGCGCAAATGCGGCCAATGGGTAGTGGGCATCGGCATCGGCCTGCACTTCACGCCGGTAGTGATCGAACAGGTGATGAGCCACTTCGGGCTGATTTTTTTCGGCGCATTGGTCACTAGCCTGTCGAGCGTGGTCGGGGTGTGGTTGATGCGCCGCAGTGGCGAAGATCGCGCCACCGCGTTTTTCTCCAGCATGCCGGGTGGCTCCGGGGAGATGGTCAACCTCGGCGCGCGCAATGGTGCGGTGCTCAGCCGGGTTGCGGCGGGGCAGAGTTTGCGCGTGCTGGTAGTGGTACTGTGCGTGCCGGCGATCTTCAAGTATTTGCTGGGCGGTGGCGCGCCGCAGTTTCATCCGGCACCCGTTAGTTGGCTGTGGCTGGCGTTGCTGTTTCCGATGGGGGCTCTGGTGGCCTGGGGCTGGCAGCGTTTGCACCAGCCGAACCCTTGGCTGTTCGGCCCGTTGCTGGTGAGTGCGACTGCCAGTGTTGTGTGGGACCTACATATTGGTTTGCCCGACGGTGGCAGTCAGATTGGCCAGTGGTTGATCGGCAGCGGGTTGGGCTGCCACTTCAACCGACAGTTCTTTCGCAGGGCTCCATCCTTTATGGGTCGCACGTTGATCGGCACCGCCTTGACCATGGCACTGGCGACATTGGCGGCGGTGGGCTTGAGCGCCGTGACTCACTTGGACCTGCGCTCCCTGACCCTGGGCATGATGCCCGGCGGTATTGCGGAGATGAGCCTTACGGCTGAAACCTTGCAATTGTCGGTGCCGTTGGTGACAGCGATGCAGGTGATGCGTTTGTTGTTTGTGCTGTTCCTGGCGGAGCCGTTGTTCAGGTACTGGAATCGTCAGCTTTGAACAAGCAGCTTGTAGTGCTTGCCAGGTTTTGTGACCGTTCATCTGGACTGTCATTTCTCACAGCTAGGCATTCTCAACCACAGAGCGCATGAATTCCGGGGCAGGGCTCCTACCTGCAGCCTGTGAACCCCTGGGAGTGCACATGATGGAAGAACCTATTCAAAGCCCCCCTGGCGATGCCGGTACACCTGCACAAATTGTGCAAACCATTGCAGTGCCGGGCTCTCCCAATCGCCTGGTAATGAACCGTGCAGGAACACGCCTTTATGTGGCAAGCGCCACAGCATCGGGATCCCTCACCGTTCTAGATACCCAGCCACTTAGCGTCATACAGACGGTAGAAAATCTCGGCTCCCCGATATGGCTGGCAATCAACCCGGCAGGTTCGCGCATTTACGTGAGTGACAACAGCGCCGCATCGGGAAACCCGATTACCGTTATCGAAACCGTGAGTAACAGCGTCATCGCAAGAGTCACGGGGTTTACGACGGTTAATGGCATGGCTTTGAACTCAACCGGCACCCGGCTCTACGTCGCTGATTACGGGGCTTCAGAGTTGGTAACCATTGACACCAGCGACCACCAACGCGTAACCGAAACATCTGTGCGTTACGCTAAGGAAGTGATAGTGGCGCCCCATGACGACACCCGCGCTTACGTTGTGTCGGATTTAGCGGGCTGGAGCATCGTCAACCTTGGAACCGAGCCGATCGTCAGGCAGCTCGCCATCGCCGCAGGCAGTCCTACCTCGATCGGTCATAGCCCACGCTATCCGCGCATTTACATCACTCACCGCGACGAGGGCCGCTTGACTATCGGCGACGCCTTGATTCCTGAAGTCAGCAAGTACATCAGCGGCCTCAACGAGCCCTGGGGCATAGCATTCAGCCCCCTCAGCGAGATGGCCTATATCACTGAGAGAGGACACATCAGCATTTATGACACCCGGCTTGAACGCATGGTCGGCACGATCGCAGGTTTCGGCAGTCTGCGAGGTATTGTGGTGGCTCCGGATGGCCGCAATCTGTATGTCGCTGATATTCAAAACCAAACGATATGCATGGTCAGGCTATAGCAACGCACGGGTCAGACAGGCGGCAACCGCCACTCGATCGGCGCCTCGCCATTCTGCTCAAGAAACTTGTTGGTGCGACTGAAATGCCCGCAGCCCAGAAATCCGCGATACGCCGACAACGGTGACGGGTGCACCGAGGTCAGCACCAGGTGCTTGGTGGCATCGATCAGCTTTTGCTTGCTCTGGGCGTGGGCGCCCCACAACAAAAACACCAGATGCGGCTGATGCTCGCTGACCACCTCGATGATCCGGTCGGTAAAGAACTGCCAACCCTTGCCCGCATGGGCATTGGCATTGGCGCGTTCCACAGTCATGGTGGTGTTGAGCATCAGCACGCCCTGGTCGGCCCAGCTTTGCAGGTAGCCGTGGTTGGGGATGTCGATGTTCAGGTCACGCTTGAGTTCTTTATAGATATTGACCAGGGACGGCGGCGCCGGCACGCCCGGTTGCACCGAAAAGCACAGGCCGTGGGCCTGGCCGGGGCCGTGGTACGGGTCCTGGCCGAGGATCACTACCTTGACCTTGTCCAGCGGCGTCGAGTTGAGGGCATTGAAAATCAGCGGGCCGGGCGGGTAGATCTCTTTGCCGGCCGCATATTCCTGGCGCAGGAACTCGCGCAATTGGGCCATGTAGGGCTTCTCGAACTCATCGCGCAGGGCGTGTTTCCAGCTGGGTTCGAGTTTGATACGGTCGCCATCGGTCATAGTTGAATTGTCTTGTAAAAAAGAATGAGGCGAACCCTAGGAAAGCCGACCCCGCTTGTCAATTGATCTGACACACCACCGGCGCTTTCCCACGAAGGGATCATACTCATCCTTCACCTTCTCGATTGAGGTCACGATGAACCTGCACTTCGAAGAACTGACCGGCAGCGACGGCGCCCGCATCGGCATCGCCAGCCTGGACGCGGAAAAGACCCTCAACGCCCTGTCCCTGCCGATGATTTTGGCCTTGGGTGATCGCCTGGATGCCTGGGCCAAGGACCCGAACATCGTCTGCGTATTGCTGCGCGGCAATGGCCCCAAGGCCTTTTGCGCCGGTGGCGAAGTGCGCAGCCTGGCGCAGGCCTGTCGCGAACAACCCGGCGAAGTGCCCGCCCTGGCCGCGCAGTTTTTCGCTGCGGAGTACCGCCTCGATTATCGCCTGCACACCTATCCCAAGCCGCTGATCTGTTGGGGCCACGGCTATGTGCTGGGCGGCGGCATGGGGCTGCTGCAAAGCGCGTCCGTGCGTGTCGTGACGCCCACCAGCCGTCTGGCCATGCCGGAAATCAGTATCGGCCTTTACCCGGATGTCGGTGCCAGCAGGTTCTTGTCGCGCCTGCCCGGCAAACTCGGGTTGTTCCTGGGCCTTACCGGCGCCCATATCAATGGCCGCGATGCCTTGGACCTGGGCCTGGCCGACCGTTTCCTGCGCGATGACCAGCAAGAGGAACTGCTCGAAGGCCTGCTGCAACTGAACTGGCAGGAACAGAGCGCGATGCAGCTCAACAGCCTGCTCAAGGCCCTCGCCCAGGAAGCCGTCGACGAGCAACCCGAAGCGCAGTGGTTGCCGCGCCGTGGGCAGATCGACGAATGGCTGGATGTGGGTGACATACGCTGCGCCTGGCGCGCGTTGAGCCAGTTGCGTGATCACGCTGATCCGCTGCTGGCTCGCGCCGGCAAGACGCTGAGCGAAGGCTGCCCGCTGACCGCCCATCTGGTGTGGGAGCAAATCCGCCGGGCTCGGCATTTGTCGTTGGCCCAAGTGTTCCAGATGGAGTACACGGTGAGTCTCAACTGCTGCCGTCATCCGGAATTCGCCGAAGGGGTAAGGGCGCGGTTGATCGATAAGGACCAGGCGCCGCACTGGCACTGGCCGGATATCAACACAATTCCAGAGGCGGTGGTGCAGGCGCATTTTGAAAAAGCCTGGGAGGGTAGGAATCCTCTGGCAGATTTATCCGATTATTGACAGCCTATCGTTGCGAGTCATTTATCGTGAATGCGCAATTATCGGGTTGATTGTCACGGCAGACGTAAACCTGTTGATCGAAGGGAATCTTGCCGAGCTCCCAATGCAAGCTGTCGGTCAGCGACATGGTGTTGGCAGCGCCCGAAATGCAAGGACGCATAACGACCAGCTCTTCACGCTGGTTTTCATAAACGCACTTTTCCACGTAGCCGTTTTTTCGGTCAGTGCCCTTTTCAGGCGTGAATAAAGCGCCAAGAAAGCTATGTATATATTCGTTAGGCTCAACCTTGGGACCTTGCCAGAGCACGCCATCCTGCTGGTATTGAAAGTAGCCTTTGACGTTTCGGATCATCGATTTATCCGGACAAAACTGCTTTGCCCCCGCCGGGCCCATGACGCAGCCGACTAGTAAAAGCACGCACATCAGTTGTTTGAACATAGAGGCTTTCCTTCACAAGCACACAGCGTTCCCCGCAGTGAATTAGATCTTGAGCCTCAAAGATAGCTGTTAAATCTGACAGTGCCGACGAATGGCAGGCAAAAAAAAGCGGCGCATCATGCGCCGCTTCGTTCAAAGCCTTTCTTCAGCGGTGACCACCGCGCCCACCGCCATGCTCACCACCCCGTCCGTGACCGCCGTTTCCCCAACGATTTCCTCCCCAGCCCTGGTTCGGATACGCCCGGTAGGCAGACCTCGGATAATAACGTGGCGCGGGTTGGTAATAACGCGGCGCCGAGTAATAGCGCGGGGCCGGATAGTAACGTGGAGCCGGCGCGTAGTAGCTGCCCCTGTCATAGCGAGGGCCACCGTAATAATAGGCAGGCGCCGGTGCGGTATACACCTCGGAGCGATAGTAAGTGGCGCCTCCATCGTAGTAGGGCACACAAGCTGACAAAGTCAGGCCGAGTAATGCAGTGAGCAGCAGTCGTCGATACATGGCGGCCTCCTGGACCGCGGAAGAGCACCTCCAGCGACGCTGGAGAGCGGCATCCAGCTTGCGCCGAATGACACAATATCTGACATCAAAAACAACATCTGGTGCGTTTCAGTAACAACTTGATACATCAACACGCAACTCCTGTAGGGGCAACCAACGGGAGCCCAAGCTATATCGTTTCAGTCACTTTCACGCAGATACCATGTCGCTCTCGATGACGGCATTGTCCTGCTGCGGGTCCGAGCTGTATTGTGCAAGGCCCAGCACACCTGCCTATACAGCCTGACCCTGCCATGACCACACCCACGCTTTGCCCCGCCTGCGGAGCCGTCAACGACTGCGCCCTGGCAGACCCACGCACGGTTGACCAGGCGTGCTGGTGCTTCAATGTCACCATTGACCCAGCGGTAGTCCTCGCGCTACCTGACGAACTTCGCAATAAAGCCTGCCTGTGCCCGCGTTGCGCCCAAGTGGATGAACAGTTGCGCACCCCTGATGCGCGTTGATCGGTTCCTCAGCAACCTGCCGCGCTTCAATCGCAGGCAAGTAAGGCTGCTGTTGGTGGAACGCCGCGTCAGCGTCGAGGGTGTAACGGTCAGTAATCCCCACCATGAGGTACGCGAGTTCAGCCAGGTGTGCGTTGATGGTGAGGTGCTGCAGGCGGGCAAACCGGCGCGCTATTTCATGCTGCACAAACCCCAAGGGTGCGTGAGTGCCACGGCGGATCCGCAACACCCTACCGTGCTCGATCTGCTGAATGAGCCGGACAAAGGCACGCTGCATATTGCCGGGCGCCTGGATTACAACACGACCGGCCTGATGTTGATCACCAACGACGGCCAGTGGTCGCGGCGCCTGACACAACCGACGACCAAGTTGCCCAAGGTGTACCGCGTGGAAACAGCGCAGGAAATCGGTCCCGAATACGCGGTGACATTCAAGGCGGGCCTGTACTTCGCTTTCGAAGACCTCACCACCCAACCCGCCGAGCTGGAATTACTCGGACCGACCACGGCGCGCTTGAGCATCATCGAAGGCCGTTATCACCAAGTGAAACGCATGTTCGGGCACTTCAATAACAAGGTGATCGCGCTGCACCGTGAGCGCATGGGCCCGCTGCAGTTGGATCCGTCCCTTGCGCCGGGGGAATACCGAGCCCTGACTGACGATGAAATCCGACAAGTCTGACGACCGTTCAGCCGCTGGTGGCAAAAAACCAGCCAGGCGGCTTGCGACCTGCCGAGTCTGTGCTTGAATCAAGTTCACCCGTTGAAATATGACTGGCGAGTCACCTATAACCTCCAAGAAACACCTTGCCCCGCCCGTGCTGGATTGACGGGCCGTCCCGGCAAACATCCCGCCCTGACAACCGCTGTCGGCCATCCGCAATCGGACCGACAGGGCGCTCATCTCCAGGCGTATGCCTACCTGTCATAAAGCTCGTGCAAAGTCATTTGCGCGCCCTACCCGCTTGCCAGGAGTCTTACGACATGAGGCCAGAAATCGCTGTGTTGGATATACAGGGTCAGTACCGGGTTTACACGGAGTTCTATCGCGCGGATGCCGCTGAAAAGACCATCATTCTGGTCAACGGCTCGATGGCCACCACGGCCTCTTTCGCCCAAACCGTGAAAAGCCTTTACCCCCAATTCAATGTGGTGCTGTACGACCAGCCCTACGCCGGCCGTTCCAAAATCCACAACCGCCACGAGCGGATGCTGACGAAGGAAGTCGAAGGCCAGATCCTGCTGGAGCTGATCGAGCGCTTCGCCGCCGAACACGTGCTCTCGTTCTCGTGGGGCGGTACTGCCGCCCTGTTCGCCCTCGCCCAACGCCCGCGACGCATTGAAAAGGCGGTGATCAGCTCATTCTCCCCAGTGATCAACCCGCCCATGCGCGACTACCTTGAGCGCGGCGTCGACTACCTCGGCAACCTCGACCGCGACCGCGTCGGCCATCTGGTCAACAGCACCATCGGCAAGCACCTGCCGTCGCTGTTCAAGCGCTTCAACTACAAGCACGTAAGCAGCCTGGCCGAGCATGAATACGGGCAGATGCACTTCCACATCAGCCAAGTGCTTTACAGCGACCGCTTGTGTTACCTCAACGCAGCCAGGCAGATCGACATTCCGGTGCTATTCCTGAACGGCGAATGGGACGAGTACACCAGTGCCCAGGATGCCAGGCTGTTTGGGCAACACATAACCCACAGCAGCTTCAGCACTGTCCAGGCCACGGGGCATTTCCTGGATATGGAGCATAAAGCGGCATGCCGGGACAGCCGGGAGGCGGTGGTAGGCTTTTTGAAAGGGCAGCGGCCGGTGGGTCGGTTACGGTATCAGCAGGGTCAGACGCACCATGCATTTGCGGTCTGAAATGAGGCCCACTGTAGGCGCGGGTTCCTGCAGTGGCGCCGCTTGTCTGCGTACGGTGCGCGCGCAACATGCGATTTTTTCGAAGAAAAACTTCAAATCCGGGTGAACATCTGGTACAAAGTCAGCCGCTTTGAGCGGGTATAGTTTAGTGGCAAAACGAAAGCTTCCCAAGCTTTAGTTGAGGGTTCGATTCCCTCTACCCGCTCCACTCAAATTGGCTTTCATGTCATGCCATCGCTGACACGAAATGCATAAAAAACCGGCTCCTGGGGGCCGGTTTTTTTTGGCTGACGTTCAGGTGGCTATAACGCTCGCCTTCTACGAAGAATTCGAGCGCAAGAAACGTAGTTTGCCAATACCCTGATGGGCCTACACTGGCGCCTTACGCTTCAGCATCCCTTCGAGGAGCCCACCCATGCCCTGTGAATACACACTCATGCCCTCCCCTGTCGGCGAACTCACCTTGGTGGCGCGCCATGGCAAACTTGGCGCCATCCTGTGGCAAACAGAGCGCGCCAACCGCGTACGCCTGGGTGAATTGATCGAGGCCAACAACAGCCTGGTGCTATTGGAAGCCCAGCGCCAGCTAAACGACTACTTCGCGGGAACACGCAGCCAGTTCGAGCTGGAGTTGGACTTCGCCGGCACCGACTTTCAGAAACAAGTCTGGCAGGCCCTGCTGACCATTCCTTTTGGCGAAACGCGCAGCTACAGCCAGATAGCCCAGCAGATCGGCAACCCGAAAGCCGTGCGTGCAGTCGGGGCGGCGAATGGGCGTAATCCGATTTCGATCATTGCGCCCTGTCACCGAGTGGTGGGTGCTTCGGGCGGGCTGACCGGGTTCGCGGGAGGGCTTGAGGCCAAGCAATATCTGTTGACGCTGGAGAATCGCGGCCAGGCGAAACTGGCATTCTGATCATGGCTGTGGGGCAGCCCCGCGAATAAAGGACGCGCAATCGAACAAGCGTTGGAAACCGAGCTTTCCATACAGTGCAACGGCGGCCGTCGAGGCCTCGAGAAAACACCGGCGAGCCCCCAGGCCCGAGGCGTGAAGCAGAGCCGCTTGAATCAATCGAGTGGCGTAGCCTCTTCCACGAAAGCCGACCCGCGTGCCGACATCACTCAGCCGGGCCTCCCCCTCACATAACGACAAGGTCAACGAACAGCTCACCTGCCCCTCCACAGACAATGTGAAGTGATATAGGGCTTCACCGACGTCCAGGGATCGCTGGTGGCGAGCCTGGTAATGCGCGACCGCCTTGGGCGCTATCAGGAATGCACTGTCGAGCGGAGTCGCCCATTCGTTCAGGTTCCGAGTCAGACTGATCTGCACACCTTCCTCGTTTATCAATGGCGCAAGGCGCGCCAATGACAGGACCATCGCCGTGGTCTCTTCAGCCGGCTGAAAGCCGAGCTGCGCGAGCACGTCGCGCAAGCCATCGACCTGTTCCTGAGGAATCACGATACGAATGGGGATCAAGGTACGGCGGATCAGTTCCAGGGGTAACTCCGTCGCTTCGCACAGCGGGTCGGCGCCCAGACGAATAAACAACATATTCCACGGCGCGCAATGTTCCTCAGCAAAGTAGGTGCTGATACCGGCGCTATGCCGACAATACATCGCGCAGGTTGCCGCAAAAAAATGCGCTTCGGTCAAGTCATAGCGTGCGAATAGGTCATGGGCGTTTTTAGCGTGCATAAGCAATAACCAGGCAAAAACCCAGTCTTGTGCTCACGGTTTCACCGCGCCGTAGGCCCGCTCCTAAAAGCTCGGCAGAAAAACCTCTACTTTTGTCCGCCTGTTAAGTTGTAAAAAGAAATTTCAGCGAGCGACTGCTGTCAGTAGTTTCATCACCCTTTTTGAGGAAAACGGTCATGAACTTCTCTGCAGTCTCCCAAACCCTGTCGCGCTGGGCCGGCAGCCCCCGGACGTTCTACACGGCGGTGGCGCTGATCCTGGCGTGGAGCCTGAGCGGGCCATACTTTCATTACAACGACACCTGGCAATTGATCATCAACACCTCGACCACCATCATCACGTTCCTGATGGTGTTCCTGATCCAGAACACACAGAACCGCGACAATGACATCCTGCATATCAAGATCGACGAGCTGTTGCGTGTGTCCAAGGATGCGCAGAACGCGGTGCTGAGCCTGGACGGTCTGGACCGTAAGGAGCTTGAAAAGCTACGCCAGGAATATCGCGATATCGGCAAAGCCGGCAGCTTGAACCTCAACAGCAGCTGCGGCCCTGCCGCCGACGACGCGGCGGCACCGAAAACAAATTTGAACCAGGCCTGAAAAAAACGGCGGTTGGAGATGATCCAACCGCCGTTTTTATTTTCAAAGGGAGCTTCAACCGTCGCCTTGGTGCCCCTTGCCGTAGGTCGAGGCCAGGGCGCGGGCCTTTTCCAGACGCTCCTGCAGCTTGGGCAGCGTCTCATCCACCAACGCTTTTATCTCTGGCACCTGCGACGCTGCGCCTTCCTGCTTGAACAGGGCGATGGCGTCTTCGGTTTCCTTGACCTGCTGCGCGGTGTAGGCGGCGTCGAAGGAGTCGCCGTCCTTGAGTTCGGGCATCAGGGTTTCGGCCTTGTCGACGATCTTCTCACGTGGGGCTACCGGCAAGTCGAGCTTTTTGGCGATAGCCGCCAGATGCTGGTTGGCCAGGGTGCGCTCATTGATCACCTCGATGGTGTAATCCTTGATCTCCTGGGACGAGGTTCTGGCGTGGGCCATGCGACTGGTTTCGATATCGGCCATGCCTTTGGCCGAAGCCTGCTCGATGAATTCGGCAGGTGACTGGGCGAAAGCATTGCTGGCGCCGAGGCCCAGCAGCATCGCGAAACTGGCGGTGCGTAACCGGATAGCCATGCGGCTCATGATGGGTTCCTCCAGGGCAAAAATAGGTGCGAGGAAACAGCGCCTCGCCCTGGATTCGAATTTTGCTCACGGCAAAGGTTTAGAAAAAACTTTCCAGTGCGACGAACGGTCGTTGTTGAGTCAGGCGGGCTTGCTGGCAAACAGACCCGGCAACGCATGCGCCAACGCGTTGATGGCGAACCCGATAAACATCACGCCGCACAGTCTCGTGATAAGGATTTCATGACGCTGATACAGCGTGCGCACACGTTGGGCACCGACCACGCCGATCAGGATCGCATAGGCCAACAGGCCCCCGATGAAGCTCAGGACAATCAGCCATGGCAGCATCGACCACGTCAGCAATTCGGCACGACTGGAGAGCAATGCAGTGAATGTCGCAACAGCCACCGGGTACGCCTTGGGGTTGGTCAGGCCGAACAGAATCCCGTGCCAGAACGGATGCCGCGCCGCTCCCTGAGGGGCCTCGCTGCTACGCCGCTGGGTGCGAATCGCACGCCAGCCGAGCCAGAACAGATACAGCCCGCTGAGCACGCCCAGTGCATCAAACGCACTGCTGCCGACTTCCCGAGCGCCCACAATCGCAATCAATGCGGTGCTGCACCACACCACGTCGCCAAGCAAATGCCCAGCCAAAAAGCCTGCCCCGGCACGCCGGCCACGGGCGGCGCCGATACCGAACACGGCCAACACGCCGGGACCGGGCGTAATACCGTAGATAAACCCGGACGCAAGGACCGCGAGCAACAAAGATGGGGTCATGGGCGTGGCTCTGATAGCAGTTGAAAGGTTCAGGGATTCTGCACGTTCTCGGGCAGGGGGTAAAACTTCATTCCGGCATAAGGCTTGGCGCGACAGGCTTGCAACCGCGAGGCGAGATCGCCGACATGGGCTTCGAGCTTGTGACCATCGGGGTCGAGAAAATAGAACGAGGCGCCTTCACTGCGATTGTCGCGCCACTCCCCCACGCCAGCGGCTCGCAAGCGTGCGACCAGGGGAATGAAATCGTGCGCTTCGACGGTCAACGCGTAATGCGTGTAATCGGCGGCCGGGATCGGGTTACGTAACGGGTCCAGCGACAAACATAACCACAGCCCAGGCAACGAAAGGTAGGCGCCGTTATCCCAAGTGGCGTCAAGCCGAAGCTGCAAGAGCTCATGGTAGAAACGGATGCTGCGCTGCAGATCGGTGACGGCCAGGGTGAGGTGATTCAGCCCGGATAACATAAGTTTTTCCTTGTTCGGAATGCCTCTGACGAACGGGACAATCGATCAATGAGATGACGCTGTAGTATGTTGCACTACCTATCACTACATTGAGGTTCGTATGTCTGTTATGTCCCTGCGGATACCGGACGATGTCGCCGATACGCTTGCCAGTCTGGCCAAAGCGACCGGTCGCAGCAAATCGTTCCTCGCTGTTGACGCGCTACGTGAATACTTGACGCGTGAAGCATGGCAAATCGAAGAGATTCAAAAGGCGCTGAAAGAAGCTGATGCGGGGGATTTCGCGACGGCTGCCGAGGTAAAAGCCGTCGCTGACAAATGGCGCAACAATGCAGGTTGAGTGGCTGAGGACAGCCCTCAGAAACCTGGATGATGAAGCGGCCTTTATTGCTGAAGAAAACCCCAAAGCCGCCTACGAGTTCGTCCAGGCGATTTTGGCCGGGCTTGAACACATTGCGCAATTTCCCGCGCTGGGAAAAACCGGGCGCGTCCCAGGGACGCGTGAATGGGTGGTGCCCCGGTGGCCCTACATTGTCCCTTACCGTATTCGTGAAGGGCGACTACAGGTGATGCGAATTTTTCATACCCGCCGCCAACCACCGACCTCCTGGTAGCGGCTGATCAGCCCTTTAGCACACCCTGCACCCGCCCACTCAACCACTGCAACCCCGCATCCCCACCCCGTCGCGCATGCCATGCCAGCTCAAATGCAAACGAAGGAATACGAAACGGCGGCGGCACGGCGATCAGATGCGCATGATCGATATTCAACAGGCCTCGGGAGGAGACGGTCAGGATCAGGTCTGTGCCCTGAATCAACTGCGGCGCCACGCCCCAGTGCGGCAGGCTGACGGCCACATGCCGGCGCTGACGAATCGCGGTCAGCGCACGCTCGATTTCCGGCGTGCCGCTGCCGCGCATTTCCAGCAAGACATGGGGGCGTGACAGGTAGGTAGGCAGGTCCAGCACACCCGTTGCCGGCAAGCTGTCGCGGTCGACCAGGCAGGTGTAATGCTCTTCGAATAAGGGCGTAGTCCGCAGTTCGGCAGGCATGTCAGGGAAAACCCCGGCGGCCAGGTCGAGATCACCATTGAGCACGCCGTCGACCATGCCTTCGCGGCTGGCCTGGATGATTTGCAGGTCGATTCCCGGCGCTTCACGGCGCAACAAACGCACCAATCCCGGCAGGAAAATCGCTGCACTGTAGTCCGACATTGCCACGCGAAAGCGGCGTTTGGCCGACGCCGGGTCAAAGCGGTTCGGCGCCAGCAGCGCTTGCACCTGGGCCAGCGCCTCCGCCAACGGCGTAGCCAACTCCAGCGCACGCGCCGTTGGTATCAATGAGCCGCCCTGACGCACCAGCAACGGGTCGCCCAGCAGGTCACGCAAGCGCGCCAGCGCGTGGCTGACCGCCGGTTGGCTCAGGTGCAGGCGTTCGGCGGCGCGGGTGACGTGTTGCTCGCTGAGCAACACGTCGAGGATCACCAACAGGTTGAGGTCGATGCGCCTTAGATCATTCATCAGCTGCATACCCGCCATAAGAACTTGGAATTTAAATTTGCGCGATGAATAACTTAGAGTCCAGCAAAACCTCTGGGAGATTCGACATGACGACATTGCATTGGCTGGGTTTATTGCTGCTGGCGGTGATCGCTGGTGCCGTGGTGCCGTTTCAAAGTGCGATCAACGCCAACCTGGGTCGCGGCCTCGGTCACCCGTTGTGGGCGACGCTGGCTTCGCTGTTGGTGAGCATCATTGTGTTGCTGCCGGTGATCATCGCCCTACGGCTGCCCTTGCCGAGCCTGGCCTTTATCACCCAGGCGCCGCTGTGGATGTGGGCCGGTGGCGCGTTCGGGGTGTGCTTTATCTCGCTGGCATTGGTGCTGATGCCCACGCTGGGCGCATCAGGCTTCGTTGCCCTGGCGATGGCCGGGCAGACTCTCGCGTCGTTGCTGCTCGACCATCTCGGCCTGTTCGGCCTGGTGGAGCGCCAACTCACAACGCCCCGCGTGGTGGGGGCATTGCTGTTGATCGGCGGCGTCGCACTGATTCAGTTCAGCGCGACGCCGGCCCGCGCATTGGCAACGACTGGCTGATCAGCCTTTATCCAATGTGCGCAACTTGTGTGGCAACCCCCACAGCAGTAACGCGGCCGCCAGCAACGCACACACGCCGATCACATAAAGCGCCGGTGTGGTGCTGCCGGTAAGGTCCTTGATGCGTCCCACCATCACCGGGCTGACGATGCCGCCGAACTGGCCGAGGGTATTGATCACCGCAATCCCACCCGCCGCACCCGCGCCAGCACCGGCGAGCAGTTTGGGCGGCAGGGTCCAGAAGGTCGGGATCGAGGCGATGATGCCCGCGCCGAGCATGCCCAAGGCGATGATCAAGAAGGTGGTGTGGTCAGCGAAGATGCCGGCACTGAAGAAGCCCACCGCGCCCAGGACCACCAGCCCGCAGACAAACTTGCGGCGCTCACCGGTCGCATCCGATAGACGTCCGATCACCACCATGCTGATCGCCCCGCATATATAAGGAATCGCAGTGAGCAGACCAATCATCACCGGGCTCTGCGTGCCGGCGCTGCGGATCAATTGCGGGGCCCAGAAGTTCAGGCCGTAGGACGCCACCTGGATCAGAAAGTAGATGAAGCCGAGCATCAGAAAACCAGGAATACGGATCGCCGACCACAGCGAACCGCCATGTTGATTGGGCTCATGTTTGGCGATCCGGCTCGACAGCAAAACCTTCTCCGCCGACGTCAGCCAATGGGCGTCTTCAATACGATCCTTGAGCAGCATTAACACCAGCAAGCCCAGGCCGATGCACGGCAAGCCACCGAGCAGGAACAACCAATGCCAGCCGCGCATATGCAGCACGCCGTCGAGATGTTCCAGCACCAGCCCGGAGAACGGTGCGCCCACCAGGCCTGCAAACGCCGACGCCAGGAACAGCATCGACGTGATGCGCCCCCGAAAGTGTTGCGGGAACCATAGCGTCAGGTAATACAACACCCCCGGCGCAAACCCGGCTTCCATCGCGCCGATGATGAAGCGCAAACCATAGAACTGCCACTCGGCTGTGACAAACACCATGGCCGCCGTGGCCAGGCCCCAGGACATCATGATCCGCGCAATCCAGCGCCGCGCGCCGACCTTGTACAGCATCATGTTGCTGGGCACTTCGAAGATGACATAACCCACCACAAATAACCCTGCGCCCAGCCCGTAGGCGGTGTCACTCAGGCTCAGATCGGCTTGTAACTGGAACTTGGCGAAGCTGATGTTGATGCGGTCAAAAAACGCAAACAGATAGCAGACCATGATCAGCGGCATCAGCCGCCAGGCGACCTTGCTGACCAGGGCTTTTTCCGCGTCGATCTCAGCGGCCGGGCGCGCGCCGGCCTCTAACGTATTAGTGCTCATGTGTCTCTCCAGCGGACTGCTCAGAGGCGTCCGATTGTTTTTGTTGTCTGGTGCGAAATTACAAACCGGCGATGTATTCAGGCGTTGGGTGCAGGTCGCTGTTGCGCCCGGCCTTGGCCACCTGGCCGGGCAGTTCATGGCCCAGCAACGCTGGCAGGCGCCGCGACATGTGCAGCAAGTGCGGCAGGTCGATACCGGTGTGAATGCCTACCTCTTCGCACAGGTTGACCAGGTCTTCGGTGCAGATATTGCCCGACGCACCCGGTGCAAACGGGCAACCACCCAGGCCGCCCAGCGCCGCGTCGAAACGTCGGGCCCCGGCTTCGTAAGCGGCCAGCACATTGCATAAACCCAGGCCGCGGGTATTGTGAAAATGCAGGGTCAGGTCGCACGCGGGTATATGTGCCAACACGCGCTTGACCAGGCGTTCGACCTGCCGCGGATTGGCCATGCCAGTGGTGTCCGCCAGGGTGATGCCCTGGATGCCCAACTCTCGATACGCCTCGACAATCCGCAACACCCGGTCTTCATCGATGCGGCCTTCGAACGGGCAACCGAAGGCGGTGGCGACGCTGCCGTTGAGGCGCACCGGGTGGTCGGCGGCAAAGCTTGCGATATCGCCGAAGGCTGCCAGGGACGCCTCGCAGCGCATGCGCATGTTCGCCAGGTTGTGGGTCTGGCTGGCAGACATCACTAGGTTCAACTCATCGGCGCGGGACTCGATGGCGCGTTGGGCGCCTTTGAGATTGGGGATCAGCGCCACGTAGATCACGCCGGGCTTGCGCTCGATACCTTGGAATACCTGCTCACCGTCACGCAATGCCGGAATGGCCTTGGGCGAGACGAACGAACCCGCTTCAATACGCGAAAAACCGGCGAGGGAAAGCTGGTTGATCAGCGCGATCTTGTCGGCGGTTTCGACCCATGTCGGCTCGATCTGCAGCCCGTCGCGCGGGGAGACTTCCTGCACGATCAGCGAGTCGGAATAATCAGTGATCACTGCACCACTCCCAAAGCTTTCAGACGTTGGATTTCGGCGCCTGTCAGGCCCAGACCGCCGAGGATGTCATCGGTGTGCTGGCCCAGCGCAGGACCTTGCCAGTTCACCGCGCCGGGCGTTTCCGAGAGTTTGGGTACGATGCCGGGCATCTTTACCGACACACCACCGGGCAAATCGGCATCGAGCAACATATCCCGCGCCTGGTAGTGCGGGTCGCTGACAATGTCCGCCACAGAGTAGATGCGCCCGGCCGGCACTTCAGCGGCCTCCAGGGCGCTGAGCACCTGCTCGATGGGCAGGCTGCTGGTCCAGTGGGTGATTGCCGCGTCGAGCAAACCACTCTGTACCGCACGGCCATCGTTGTGGGCGAACTCAGGCGCAGCGGCCAGGTCGGCGCGGCCGATGGCGGTCATCAGGCGCTTGTAGATCGGGTCGCTGTTGCCGGCGATCACCACGTAGGCGCCGTCGGCGGTCAGGTAGGTATTGGACGGCGCGATACCGGGCAAAGCACCGCCGCTGCGCTCACGTACATGGCCGAGCATGTCGTATTCGGGCACCAGGCTTTCCATCAGGTTGAACACGCTTTCCGCCAGGGACACGTCGACGATTTGCCCGTCACCCTGGCCGGTCTTGACCCGCAGCAGCGACATCAGCGCGCCGATCACACCGTGCAACGACGCAAGCGAATCCCCCAGGCTCACGCCGACCCGCGCCGGTGGCGAATCCGGGTTGCCGGTGGTGTAGCGAATGCCGCCCATGGCCTCGCCGATCGCACCGAAACCCGGGCGGTCGCGATAGGGCCCGGTCTGGCCATAGCCGGAGATGCGCACCAGGGTCAGCTTGGGGTTGAGGGCATGCAACACGTCCCACCCCAGGCCGAGTTTTTCCAGGCCACCGGGGCGCAGGTTTTCGATCAGCACGTCGGCATCGCCGAGCAGTTGCTTGATCAGGCTCAAGCCCTCTGCCGACTTGAGATCCAGGGCCAGAGACTGCTTGTTGCGCGACTGCAGGTACCACCACAGCGACGTGCCTTCGTGCAGCTTTCGCCATTTGCGAAGCGGATCGCCCTGCCCCATGGCTTCGATCTTGATCACCTCGGCACCAAACTCGGCCAATATCCGCGCCGCGAACGGCGCGGCAATCAGGGTGCCGATCTCGATCACCTTGATACCGTTCAGGGGAGCCGTCATCGGGTGTACCTCTTGTTCTTGGAATGTGTCGCCAAGGCTAGAGGACAGCCGTAGAAGAAATCCAACCGTCAGTTGGCAAGGAGCGTTCGCGAAACGCGAACGAACAAAGCATTATCTCTAGGAATCCGCCGCGCTACTCAGGTAATCAAAGAGCAACCGGCTGACCGGCGACAACTGCGCCTCATCGCGCACCACCAGGATCAGGCTGCGGTTCGACCAGGCATCTGTCAGCGGCACCGCATGCAAACCCAGCGTACGGCCGAACAATTCATAGGCTTTTTGCGGCAGGATGCCGATGCCCATATTCGCCTGGACCATCCGGCACATCGCATCGAACCCCGGCACGTGAATACGCAGGCGCAGCATCTGGCCGGCCTCGCGCGCGGCGGCATGGGTGCGCATATTGATCGAGCTGGCGGCGTGCAGGCCGACATAATCGCTGCCCAGGGTCTCACTGAAAGCCAGCGCCTCACGTGATGCCAGCGGGTGTCCGACAGGCATCAGCACCACCAGTTTGTCATGGCGATAGGTCACGCTAGGCAAACCTTTGGTGTCGGTATCACTGGAGCAGATGCCCAGGTCTGCCACACCGTCCAGCACGCCTTGCACCACGCCGTTGCTGGGGCGTTCCTCAAGGTCGGTTTGTATTTGCGGGTGCGACGCGCAAAAGTCGCGCAAGTCTTCGGGAAGAAACTGAATGATGGCCGAGAGGTTGGCCAACATCCGCACATAGCCGCGCACGCCATGGCTGTGTTCACTCAGTTCCAGGCCCATTTTCTCGACATTGAACAGCATCTGCCGCGCATGGTGCAGCAGGGTTTCGCCGGCCGCCGTCAGTGCCATACCCTTGGCGCGGCGCACAAACAGGCTGACGCCGAGCACTTGCTCCAGCTCCATCAAGCGCTTGCTGGCTGCCGACACCGCGATAGCCTCACGGGCGGCGGCACGGGTCAAGGTGCCCTCCTCGAACACCGCGACAAACAGTTGCAGGGTGATCAAGTCGAGGCGGCGCACCAGGCTTTTGTGCAGCATCAGCGACGCTCGGCCGCCAAGCGATTGATCTCGGCCTGCTCCACCACAGGCTGCGGCGCGCCATGGCTCACCGCCTGCAACATCGCACGGCCGACGGTCTCGGTGCTGACGACCCAGCTCGGCTTTATCCGACGTACAAAAGAGAGCAACGGCCCGAGCACGCTATAGAACGCCTGGTACAGCGGCGTCTTCGAACGCACACCGTGCAACGGCTGGATGATCCCCGGCCGGAATAGATAGACCGCCCTGAACGGCAAGCGCAGCAAGGCGTTCTCGGTCTTGCCCTTGACCCGCGCCCACATCGACTTGCCCGTCTCGGAACTGTCAGTGCCGGCGCCGGAGACATAGATAAACGTCATCTGCGGATTGAGCCGCGCCAGGGTGCTGGCGGCGACTAAAGTCAGGTCATAAGTGAGGTGGGTGTAGTTGATTTCATTCATGCCCGCCGAGGAAACGCCCAGGCAGAAGAAACACGCATCAAAGCCTTGCAGCAGGTTTTCCAAGGGTTGGAAATCCAGCATGTCGCTGTGCAACACCTGATGCAGTTTGCCGTGCTCCTGGGTCAACGACGTGCGGCCGACGGCAACGACTTCCTGCACGTCAGGCGCCAGCAGGCACTCGCGCAGTACGCCCTGACCGACCATGCCGGTGGCGCCGAATAATAGAACTCTCATGGGGGACCTCAGCGGCAAGCCGCAAGCTTCAAGCTCAAGTTGAACGCGTTCAACCTTTAGCTTAACGCTTGCAGCCCAAAGCTGCCCCCTATCAAAACGCGCTGCGAAAAATCTCCTCGATCTGACGCTGATCCGCCCGTCGTGGGTTGGTCAGGCCACATGCATCCTTCAGCGCATTACTCGCCAGCAGCGGAATATCCTGCAATTTGGCGCCAAGTTCGCGCAGGCCGGCGGGGATTTCTACGTCCTGGGACAGGGCGCGAATCGCGACGATAGCGGCCTGCGCGCCCTCTTCCGGGGTAACGCCCTTGATATCGGCCCCCAACGCGCGCGCCACGTCACTCAAACGCTCGGCGCTGACACTGGCATTGAAACTCTGCACGTGGGGCAGCAGCACCGCATTGCACACGCCATGGGGCAGGTCGTACAGGCCGCCGAGCTGATGCGCCATGGCGTGCACAAATCCCAGCGACGCGTTGTTGAACGCCATGCCCGCGAGGAACTGCGCATACGCCATGTTTTCCCGCGCGGCTATGTCGCTGCCATCGCGCACGGCCAGGCGCAGGTTGGCGCTGATCAGTTCGATCGCCTTGATTGCGCAGGCGTCGGTGATCGGTGTGGCGGCGGTGGACACATAGGCTTCGATGGCATGCGTCAAGGCGTCCATACCGGTGGCGGCGGTGAGGCCCTTGGGCATTGCAACCATCAACGCCGGGTCGTTGACCGACAGCAGCGGCGTGACATTGCGGTCGACGATGGCCATTTTCACGTGGCGGGTTTCGTCGGTGATGATGCAGAAACGGGTCATCTCACTGGCCGTGCCGGCGGTGGTGTTGATCGCCACCAGCGGCAGTTGCGGCTTGCTTGATTGATCGACACCCTCATAGTCGCCGATACGCCCGCCGTTGGTGGCGCACAGGGCGATCCCCTTGGCGCAGTCATGGGGCGAGCCGCCGCCCAGGGACACCACAAAATCGCAGGCGCTCTGTTGCAGCAGCGCCAAGCCTTTTTCGACGTTTTCCACCGTGGGGTTGGGCCTGGCGCCATCGTAGACCACCGAATCGATGTCCTGCAGCGCCAGCTTTTCGGCGACCATGCTGGCCACGCCGGCTTTGCACAGGCCCTGGTCAGTGACGATCAACGCCTTGCGAAAGCCGTAGTTGCGCATGGCGATCATGGCTTCGTCGAGGCAGCCGATGCCCATGATATTGACGGCGGGAATAAAGAACGTGCTGCTCATGGTCGATCCTCAGGGGCTTTATACCCACAGAATCCACCGGTACCACTTGCCGCATCTTGACCAGGATCAACGCCGGCTCGTGATAAAGTCACCGTCCAGCCGATTTCGAGTAGACCCGCCGCAATGAAGGATTTCCAGGATATTGACGCCCACCTTGAAGACTGGAGCGCACTGCGTGGCGCCATCGACTTCAACGGGATTCTGATCGGCAACGGCGCAAGCCGCACGATTTGGGAAGACTTTGCCTACGACTCACTGTTTGAAAACGCCCGCACAGTGGAAGAAAAACCCCTGGGCCAATCCGAACTCAGCGTATTCGACGCGCTGCAAACCCGCAGCTTCGAGCAGGCCCTTGGCGCGCTGAAAACCACCAGCCGCGTCAACAAGGCCCTGGCGGTCAGCTCGGCGGCGCCACGCAATCGCTACTATGCGATCAAGGAAGCGCTGATCAATACGATCCACGCCGTGCACATCCCCTGGCGCCTGGTGCAGCCCTCGACCCTGGCGACGCTCAACACCGAACTGGCCCGCTACGCTACGGTCTTCACCAGCAACTACGACCTGCTCAACTACTGGGCGATCCTGCACACGCCGGGTATCGACGACCTGTTCCGCAGCGCCGACTCAAGCTTCGACCTGCGCGATACCCGCACCGACGCCACACGTATTTTGTACCTGCACGGCGGCCTGCACCTGGTGCGCAACCTCGACGGCACCGCGCGCAAACTGCCGTCCACCGACAGCACGTTGCTCAGCAGTTTCGCGATCAACAACACGATCAAGACCCTGGACGACGTGCCGCTGTTCGTCAGTGAAGGCCCGGTGCACGAGAAGCTCAAGACCATCCGCAGCTCGGATTATCTGTCGTTCTGTTATGAACAGTTGCTCACCCACGAAGGCGCGCTGTGCATCTTCGGCCATGGCCTGGGGCCGCAGGATAAACACTTGGTGGACGCCATCCGCCAGGCCAGCATCACCACCCTGGCGATTTCGGTATCGGGGCGCAGCGACGGGTTCATTCGCCAGCAAAAGCAGCGGTATTCGCAGCTGTTTGCAGGTACTGGGGCGCAGCTGAAATTCTTCGCGGCGCGCACCCATCCGCTGGGTAACCCGGCGCTGTCGGTGCCTGTCGAACACTGATCCAGTGAACAAAAAAGATCAAATGTGGGATGGGGCTTGCTCCCACACTGATCCCCTGCCTAGTTCAAGAAACCATCGGCGCGCAGCAAGGTTTCCAGGCAATGTTCGGTGATGTGGTAGAACGCCTTCAGCTCCTGAATTTTCCCCAGCAGTTGCGCGTTGTCCAACGGCTGCGCGCGCTTGATCGCCAGGATCATCTTGTTCTTGTTGGTGTGCTCCAGCGAGATGAATTCGAACACCTTGGTCTCATAGCCACAGGCTTCGAGATACAAGGCGCGCAAGCTGTCGGTGACCATTTCTGCCTGTTGGCCCAGGTGCAGGCCGTATTGCAGCATAGGCTTGAGCAACACCGGGCTCTGGATCTGCAGGCGAATCTGTTTGTGGCAGCACGGTGAGCACATGATGATCGACGCGCCGGAACGGATGCCGGTGTGAATCGCGTAATCGGTGGCGATATCGCAGGCATGCAGGGCGATCATCACGTCCAGCTCGCTCGGCGCGACGCTGCGCACGTCGCCGCACTTGAATACCAACCCGGGGTGTTCCAAGCGTGCGGCGGCGGCGTTGCACAGGGTCACTAGGTCTTGACGCAGCTCGACACCGGTCACTTCGCCTTCGGCCTTGAGGGTATTGCGCAGGTAGTCGTGGATGGCAAACGTGAGGTAGCCCTTGCCCGAGCCGAAATCGGCGACGCGCACGGGTTGGTCCAGCTGCAGCGGCGAGGCTGTCAGCGCATGGCTGAACACTTCGATGAACTTGTTGATCTGCTTCCACTTGCGCGACATCGACGGGATCAGCGCTTGGCTGGCGTCGGTCACGCCCAGGTCGGCAAGGAACGGCCGGCTCAGGTCGAGGAAGCGATTTTTTTCGCGGTTATGCTCGGCCGATGGCGCCTCACGCAATTGTTGCGGCTTGCTTTTGAACAGCGAGCTCTTGTTCTTCTTGCTGTATTCCAGCTGGGCTTCGTCCGTCAGCGACAACAAGTGTGCGTTCTTGAACGAGGCTGGCAGCAGCTCGGCAATCGCCGCCACGCCGTCCGCCAGCGGGAAGTTCTTGGTGATGTCGCGGGTCTTGTAGCGGTAGACGAAGGACAGGCAGGGCTGCTCCTTGACCGTCACGGGCTTGACGATCAGCCGCTGCAGTTCGGCCTCCGTGCCCACGTACTTGGCCAGCACCAGCTTGATGAAGGCGTTCTGCGCCAGGCTTGCGCTCAGCAGTTCGATGAACTGGGCGTGATGATCCGGCGCTGGGCTGGCAGGTTGAGCGGTGACAGACATGAACAAAAACGCCTCGGGCAAAGAATGCGGGGCATTTTAGGGGGGATAACTGGCCAGGGCACGGAGTTATTTGACCAATGGTACGTTCCAACAGCCAAAGTAGATCCAAATGTGGGAGGGGGCTTGCTCCCGATTACAGTGTGTCAGTCAGAGATGTTCTAACTGAACCATAGCTATCGGGAGCAAGCCCCCTCCCACATTTGGAATTTTGTTGACTGGGCTACTCCAGTACGACCAGACGGTTCGGCAGTTCATTACGCGTCTGCGTCACTGGCACATGCACCTTGAGCACTTCACCACAGGCCTCGATACACGCGATAAACCCCGCCAACGTCTGCCCCTGCTTCACCTGCTGGGTGAATGCCTTGACGATGCCATCCCAGCAGCTGTCGTCCAGGCGCTTGGAGATGCCTTCATCCACCAGGATTTCCACATAACGCTCCGCCTCGCTGACAAAAATCAGCACACCGGTGCTGCCCAGCGTGTGGTGCAGGTTCTGCTCGAGGAATTGGCGGCGTGCCAGGTTCGAGGCGCGCCAGTGGCGGACCGAGCGCGGGATCAAACGGGTGGTGACCTTGGGCAGGCGAAACAGCAGGCACAACACAATGAAGGTCGCCCACTGCGCCAACAACAAGGTGTACATGGTCAGGTAGCCCGACAGGTAATGCACCACCCCGGGTACCACCAATGCGATCAGGCTGGCCCACAGCAACGGAATGTAGGCGTAGTCATCAGCGCGCGCAGCCAGCACCGTGACCAGTTCGGCGTCGGTCTGTTGCTCGACCCGGGCGATCGCTTCGGCCACTTGGCGCTGCTCGTGTTCAGTCAGTAATGCCATGGTTGTAGATGCTCTTTTCTCGTTATTGTCATTACCAGCCGCCCGACGCCCCGCCACCGCCGAAACCACCACCGCCGCCGCGAAAACCTCCTCCACCGCCTCCCCCACTACCACCGCCGCCACCGCCACCGCCGCCCCCTCCACGCCCGATGAGGCTGAGGATAACCAGCAGGATAGTGCCCACCGGCAGGCCCATGCGATGACACAGCCACAACACGCCGATCAGCAGGATGAAGAAACCGATGGAGAGCGCGGGATTGTCCTTCGGCGCGGACCACGGATCCGCCACACGGGCCGGCACGGCCAGCGGTTCACCGCCCACCACCTGGATCATCGCCGCGACACCGTCGCTGATGCCCTGGCTGAAATTGCCGGCCTTGAACTTGGGCGCGATCACCTGGTTGATGATCACCCAGGACTGCGCATCCGTCAGCACGCCTTCCAGGCCGTAGCCAACTTCGATGCGCAACTTGCGCTCGTCACGGGCGACGATCAACAGCGCGCCGTTATCCTTGCCCTTCTGGCCGATCCCCCACTGGCGGCCCAATTGATAACCGTAGTCTTCAATCGGCACGCCCTGCAGGTCGGGCACGGTGACCACCACGATCTGGTCACCGGAGGTCTGTTCCAGCGCCTGCAATTGCTGCGTCAGTTGCTGGCGCACCGCCGGGTCGATCATCTGGGCGTTGTCCACCACCCGCCCGGTCAACGCCGGGAAGGTCAAGGCCGCCTGGGCCATGCCCACGCAGGCCAGCAGCCACAGCGCCAGGCCTATCCGTAATAAACGCATCGATACCTCAAGGCAGCGTTATTTGAACTTCACCTGCGGCGCCTTATCGGCATCGGCACTGGTGGCTTCAAACGTGGCGCGAATTGGCAAGTCGCTGTACATCACGCTGTGCCACAGGCGGCCTGGGAAGGTGCGGATTTCGGTGTTGTAGGCCTGCACGGTCTGGATGAAATCGCGACGGGCCACGGCGATACGGTTTTCAGTCCCTTCGAGTTGCGATTGCAGGGCCAGGAAGTTCTGGTTGGCTTTCAGGTCCGGATAGCGTTCGGACACCACCATCAAACGGCTGAGTGCGCCGCTGAGGCCGTCCTGGGCTTGCTGGAACTGCTTGAGTTTTTCCGGGTTGTCGAGGGTGCTGGCATCGACCTGGATCGAGGTGGCCTTGGCCCGCGCTTCAATCACGGCGGTCAGGGTGTCCTGCTCATGGGCGGCATAGGCCTTCACCGTTTCCACCAGGTTGGGGATCAGGTCGGCACGGCGTTGGTACTGGTTCTGCACCTGGCCCCAGGCCGCCTTGGCCTGTTCGTCCAGAGTCGGAATGTTGTTGATGCCGCAACCGCTCAATACGCTGCTGATCAATAACAGCGCCGCGGCTTTCAAGCCCCAGCGGTAACCTTGTGCTGCTTGCATGGTGTATCTCCTGCCAATCTGGATGGAATGTGATGACTAACCCTATAAACCACGCGCTTGGGGCATAATCCGCCACCACTGGAATGCTTCGAGCCAATCAGCTACAAAGATGCCCAGCGCGAAAAAGAGTTCAGAGTGTGCTGCATTTATCTGAACAACACCCGAACAACAATAGACGCTCCCCACATTTTGGCCGATCAGCCTGACCGCTGTGCAGTGAGCCGAAAAAGGATATTCATGAAGAAGCTGTGTTTGCTCGGCCTTGTTGCCACTCTGGCCAGCCACCCCGCATGGGCAGAAACAAAGCCTGCTGCGCTTGACGACAAGGACGCCTTCGTCAGCGCCCTGCTCAAACAGATGACCCTCGATGAAAAGATCGGCCAATTGCGCCTGATCAGCATCGGCCCCGAGATGCCCCGCGAACTGATCCGCAAGGAAATCGCCGCCGGCCGCATCGGTGGCACGTTCAACTCCATCACTCGCCCGGAAAACCGTCCCATGCAGGACGCGGCCATGCGCAGCCGGTTGAAGATCCCGATGTTCTTTGCCTACGACGTAATCCACGGCCACCGCACGATTTTCCCGATCAGCCTGGCCCTGGCCTCCAGCTGGGACATGGACGCCATCGGCCGCTCCGGGCGCATCGCCGCCCAGGAAGCCGCCGCCGACAGCCTCGACATCACCTTCGCGCCGATGGTCGACATCTCCCGTGACCCGCGCTGGGGCCGCACCTCCGAAGGCTTCGGCGAAGACACGTACCTGGTGTCGCGCATTGCCGAAGTCATGGTCAAGGCGTTCCAGGGCGCCAGCGCCGCGAACGCCGACAGCATCATGGCCAGCGTCAAGCACTTTGCCCTGTACGGCGCGGTGGAAGGCGGGCGCGACTACAACGTGGTCGACATGAGCCCGGTCAAGATGTACCAGGACTACCTGCCGCCCTACCACGCGGCGATCAAGGCCGGTTCCGGCGGCGTGATGGTAGCGCTCAACTCGATCAACGGCGTACCCGCCACCGCCAACACCTGGCTGATGAACGACTTACTGCGCAGGGACTGGGGCTTCAAGGGCCTGGCCGTGAGCGACCACGGTGCGATCTTCGAACTGATCAAGCACGGCGTGGCCAAGGACGGGCGTGAAGCCGCCAAACTGGCGATCAAGGCCGGCATCGACATGAGCATGAACGACACGCTGTACGGCAAGGAACTGCCGGGGCTGCTCAAGTCCGGCGAGATCGAACAGAGCGACATCGACAACGCCGTGCGCGAAGTGCTCGGCGCCAAGTACGACATGGGCCTGTTCAAGGACCCGTACCTGCGCATCGGCAAGGCCGAGGATGACCCGGCCGATACCTATGCCGACAGCCGCCTGCACCGTGCCGACGCGCGTGACATCGCGCGCCGCAGCCTGGTGTTGCTGAAGAACCAGAACCAGACCCTGCCACTGAAAAAATCGGCGACCATCGCGCTGGTCGGCCCGCTGGCCAAGGCGCCGATCGACATGATGGGCAGCTGGGCCGCCGCCGGTAAGCCGGAACAGTCGGTGACATTGCTGGACGGCATGAACGCCGTGATCGGCGATAAAGGCAAAATCATCTACGCTCGCGGCGCCAACATCACCAACGACAAGGCCGTGGTCGACTACCTCAACTTCCTCAACTTCGACGCCCCGGAAGTGGTGGATGACAAGCGTGCGCCGCAGGTATTGATCGATGAAGCGGTGAAGGCTGCGCAGAGCGCCGATGTCATCGTCGCGGCCGTAGGCGAGTCCCGTGGCATGTCCCACGAGTCCTCCAGCCGCACCGACCTGAACATTCCGCAAAGCCAGCGCGACCTGATCAAGGCCCTCAAGGCCACTGGCAAACCGCTGGTACTGGTGCTGATGAATGGCCGGCCGCTGTCGATTCTCGAAGAGAACCAACAGGCTGACGCGATTCTGGAAACCTGGTTCTCCGGGACCGAAGGCGGCAACGCCATCGCCGACGTGCTGTTCGGTGACTACAACCCGTCGGGCAAGCTGCCAATCACCTTCCCGCGTTCGGTGGGGCAGATTCCCACCTACTACAACCACCTGAGCATCGGCCGGCCGTTCACGCCGGGCAAACCGGGCAACTACACCTCGCAGTACTTCGATGACACCACAGGCCCCCTGTTCCCATTTGGCTATGGCCTGAGCTACACCACGTTCGACCTGTCGGACATGGCGCTGTCGTCCACCACCCTGAACAAGACCGGCAAGCTCGACGCCAGCGTCACGTTGAAAAACACCGGTAAGGTGGAGGGCGAAACCGTGGTGCAGTTGTACATCCAGGACGTGGCCGGCTCGATGATCCGCCCGGTGAAAGAGCTGAAGAACTTCCAGAAGGTCATGCTCAAGGCTGGAGAGGAGCGCACGCTGCACTTCACCATTACCGAGGAAGATTTGAAGTTCTACAACAGCCAGCTCAAATTCGCTGCGGAGCCGGGTGAGTTCAATGTGCAGATCGGGCTGGATTCCCAGGATGTGCAGCAGCAGAGTTTTGAACTGCTGTAACTGATCGTTCCCACGCTCTGCGTGGGAATGCATACCGTGACGCTCTGCGTCACAAAAGCGGACGCAGAGCGTCCAGGGCGGCGTTCCCACGCAGAGCGTGGGAACGATCGTTAGCCGCGCCGATTCAGCAGATTGACCACCAACCGATCAATCCATCCCCACACCCGCTGCTTCACCCGCCGCCATAAAGGCCGAGCCTTCCACGCTTCCAGGCTGACCGCCAGGCTCTGGGCAAAATCACGCTCGAAACTGCCCGCCGCCGCCGCCGTCAATGCCGGGTCCAACGCCTCCAGGTTGGCCTCCAGGTTGAAGCGCAGATTCCAGTGGTCGAAATTGCACGAGCCAATGCTGACCCAATCGTCCACCAGCACCATCTTCAAGTGCAGGAAGCACGGCTGATACTCGAAGATCTGCACCCCCGAACGCAGCAAACGCGGGTAATAACGGTGCCCGGCGTAGCGCACCGACGGATGATCGGTGCGCGGGCCGGTGAGCAGCAAGCGCACATCCACCCCGCGCCCGGCCGCGCGGCGCAAGGCACGGCGCACGCTCCAGGTGGGCAGGAAGTACGGCGTGGCCAGCCAGATACGCGTCTTGCTGCTGTTCAAGGCACGGATCAGCGATTGCAAAATATCCCGGTGCTGCCGGGCGTCGGCATAGGCCACCCGGCCCAGGCCAGGCCCGGTCGCCGGCACCTTGGGCAACCGCGGCAGGCCGAAATGCGTCGCGGGTTTCCACTCCCGGCGGGCAGCGTTGGCGTGCCATTGACGATCGAACAGCGCCTGCCAATCCAGCACCAGCGGACCGCTGATCTGCACCATCACTTCATGCCAGTCGGCGGTGTCCTGGCCCGGCGTCCAGAACTCATCCGTCACACCGGTGCCGCCAATCACCGCGATACCTTGGTCGACCAACAACACCTTGCGGTGGTCACGGTACAGGTTGCGCATCCAGCGCCGCCAGCTCAGGCGGTTGTAGAACCGCAGCTCCACACCCGCGTCGGTCAACCGCTTGCGCAGCCCAAGGGTAAACGCCAGGCTGCCGTAATCATCGAACAGGCAACGCACCCGCACCCCCCGCTCGGCGGCGAGTACCAATGCCTGCACCATCGCCTCGGCACAGGCGCCGGCTTCCACCAGGTACAACTCCAGATCGACTTGCTGCTCAGCCCGCGCAATCCCGACCAACATCTGCGGGAAGAAACTCGGCCCGTCGATCAGCAACTCGAAACGGTTGGCGCTGCGCCACGGGAACACCGCGCCGCCCACGTCAGCGCGCCGTAAAGATCAGCACCGCACCCACCGGCACCGACAAACTGATCGATTTAAGACCTGCGACCTTGCGCAGCGCGGCCACGCCTGGCGCGAGGTCAAAATCCTCGGCATGCACCACCACCGGCTCCAGGGTCACCACCTGGAAGCGCCGGTCATCCAGGCGCGTGGCCAATAGCTCGGCCGTGTAGGTCTGGGTCTTGCCATGCAAGGTGATGCTCAGCGGCAGGCGTAACTCCAGTTGCGCGCCAGAGGCCAAGTCATTGATCGGTTGCAGGTTGATCTGAGTGCTGACCAACGCTTCGGGAAACTGCTTGATCTCGAACAACTCTTTGCGCATGCGCTCGTCACGCAGCGGGACACCACTGTTGATCGACTCCAGCTCTACCTGCACCTGTGCCGCGCCGTTGCTGTCGACCTTGCCGTGCAGCACGAGGAAGCGCTGCACTTCGGCGATTTCGGTGTTTTTGGTGGTGACGAACGACAAGCGTGAAGACTCGTTATCCAGGTACCAGTCGGCATGGGCAGGCACGGCGACGCAGGTCAGCAATGCGAAGACAAGGGGTTTGACATTGAACATAAGGACTCAGGGGCGAAAAATCTGCACGAACAGTAAGCGCAATGTCCCGACCGGCGCAAATCCAATGTGGGAGGGGTGATGTGTGGGCTTCAGGGATTCAGGCGACAGCCCTGACGGTCGCCCAGCCACCGCGCCGTATGCGTGCGCCCCAACCCGCTCGCCGTCACTTCACTGCGCTCGGGGTTATCACTGAAGGCACTGGTCGGCACGTATTGCTTCACATAGCCACGGCAGTAATTGGCCGGTTGGTTTTCCACGTAGCGACACGAGCAATACTCCTTGGCCGTGTACGCCGCGATGATGTCGGGAAAGGCTTGCAGGTTGATGCGCTCATGCCAAACCCAGCCCAACAACACGAGCAACAGCACCAGCAAAACGCTGATAAGCGGATGGCGCCGAATCATGATCGCACCGCCGCCAGCACGCGTTTGAGCAGTTCGTTATGCCGGTAGCTGCCGTCGCGGTCATCGCCGTAGCGCACGATGACCAAGTGTTCGTCGGGCAGTACGAACAGCGCCTGGCCCCAGTGCCCCAATGCGGCGAAGGTGTCGGCCGGTGCGTCGGGCCAGGGTGCGGGGGTGCCCTGGTTGAGCCACCATTGCCCGCCTGGCACGGCTTCATCCTGGCCCGCTTTGTAATTGGCGAAGGGTTGGCGATTGAACGCGACCCACTCCTTGGGCAGCAATTGTCGTTCTTCCCAACGCCCGTCCCGCTCCATCAACAGCCCGACCCGCGCCAGATCGCGGGCGGTGAGGTAGGCATAAGATGAGGCGACAAACGTCTCGTCGGCATCGGTTTCCCAGGTTGCAGTGCGAATGCCCAATGGCTTGAACAACGCCTCCCACGGGTAGCTCATATAAGCCTTGTGCCCGAGCATGCCTTTGAGCGCTGCCGACAGAATATTGCTGTCGCCGCTGGAGTAACGAAAAGCCTGGCCGGGTGCATCGGCGGCCTCGGTCTCGGCCGCGAATTGCGCCATATCGGCGCGGCCACGGGTGTAGAGCATCGCCACTACCGAGGATTTGAGCGGCGCGTATTCATAGTCTTCCTGCCAGTCCAGGCCCGAGGCCCAGTGCAGCAGGTCGGCCATCGTCACCTTGGGGTGCTGTTTCATTGGTGGGTAAAAGCGTGCGGCGGGGTCGTTCAATTTGAAGCGGTTTTCGCCGTAGGCCACGCCCAGTACGGTCGCCATCAGGCTTTTGCTGACCGACCAAGTCAGGTGCGGCGTGCTGGCGTTAGTGGGTGCTGCGTAGCGTTCATAGATGATCTGGCCGTCGCGGATCACCAACAGCGCGTCGGTACGGATACCTTGGCGAGTGTTGTCGTCACGGGGCGGGAAAGCGAAGGCATTCAGCGCGTCGACAGCAGGGCCTTCGATCAACCTGCCCGTCACCCAGTCATGGCCAGGCCAGGTTTCAGCACGCGCACTCACGGTGATGAATAACAAGACAACGCACAGCAGGCCTTTGACCATGGACGCAAACTCAAGGGGCATTCAAGCCCGCGAGCCTAATCCAGGCCGATGACAGATTGACGACAACTGGCCTGTCATCCAACCGTCACCGTAACTTCATGGAGATGACACCGAGGCTACATAGCCTGAGTTTGGACAACAAAGTCGACTGGCCGCAACCTGGCCGGCACTCGGAGACTCGCTATGACTCAGCTCGCCCGCATCAGCGACACCGGCAATGAACGCCGCCTGCAAGCCGAACGCCTGGTTGGCGCCGCGGCCTTGCAGGAAGCCCAGGCCCTGCGGTTCAACGTGTTCAGCGGCGAGTTCAACGCCAAGCTGAAAGGCGCGGAACTGGGTCTGGACATGGATGACTATGATGTTCACTGCAGCCACATCGGCGTGCGTGACTTAAACAGCGGTCGACTGGTGGCCACCACCCGTTTGCTCGATCACCAGGCCGCCAGCACCTTGGGCCGGTTCTACAGCGAAGAGGAATTCAGCCTGCACGGGCTGCTGCACTTGCAGGGCCCGATCCTGGAAATCGGCCGTACCTGCGTCGACCCGGCCTACCGCAACGGCGGCACCATCGCGGTGCTTTGGGGCGAGTTGGCCGAAGTGCTCAACGAGGGCGGCTACAGCTACCTGATGGGGTGCGCGAGCATCCCGATGCACGACGGCGGCATCCAGGCCCACGCGATCATGCAGCGTCTGCGCGAGCGCTACCTGTGCAATGAACACCTGCGCGCCGAACCGAAAAACCCCCTGCCGGCGATGGACCTGCCGTCCAACGTCATCGCCGAAATGCCACCGCTGCTCAAGGCATACATGCGCCTGGGGGCGAAGATTTGCGGCGAGCCGTGCTGGGATGAAGACTTCCAGGTGGCCGACGTGTTCATCCTGCTCAAGCGCGATGAGCTGTGCCCGCGCTATGCGCGTCACTTCAAGGCAGCCATGTGATGGGCCGCCTGCGCGTGTACGGGCGCATCGCCCGGGTGCTGCTGGTGGTGGCGCTGGGCTTGACCATGGCCAGTGTGTTTGGCCTGTTCGAGCGTTTGGGCGTGGCCAATTCGATGGTGCGGCGCCAGCGTTGGTCGCGGTTCTTCATGGCGCGGTTGACCCACGCCCTGCCCTTTCGCGTGACGGTGCACGGCCAGTTGCCGCAAACGCCGATGCTGTGGGTCAGCAATCATGTGTCCTGGACGGATATTCCGCTGCTGGGCATGGTGACGCCGCTGTCGTTCCTGTCCAAAGCCGAGGTGCGCACCTGGCCGGTGGCCGGCTGGTTGGCGGCGAAGGCCGGCAGCCTGTTCATCCGCCGCGGCGCGGGTGACAGCCAGTTGATTCGCAAACAAATGACCCGCCATCTGGAGCAACAGCACCCGCTGTTGATGTTCCCGGAAGGCACCACCACTGACGGTCGCAGCCTGCGCACGTTTCACGGGCGGTTGTTGGCCAGTGCGATCGATGCGGATGTGTCGCTGCAGCCGGTGGCGATTCGTTATCTGCGCAACGGCGAGGTGGACGCACTGGCACCGTTCATCGGCGATGATGATCTGCTGTCGCATCTGATGCGGCTGTTTGCCCATGACCAGGGCGATGTGGAGATTCACCTGCTCAAGCCGATTGCCTGCACCGGGCAGGAACGCGCGGCGCTGGCGTATCAGGCGCAACAGGCGGTGCAGAGGGCGTTGTTTGGGCCGTTGCCGGAAGCCGAATTGGAAGACACTCGCCCCGCCTATGCGGCCTGAAGCGGGCACGGTCAAATGTGGGAGGGGGCTTGCTCCCGATAGCAGTGGTTTAGTCAATATATACAGTGACTGACACAGTGCTATCGGGAGCAAGCCCCCTCCCACATTTAGTTTTGCGTTGTCAGTTGGGATTGGGCGAATTTCTGCAACTCGGGGTAGAACAGTCGGAAGTCTTCGCTCAGCGGCTCATACAACACACGCAACTCCTGCATCGCATATCCCAACTCCTCAGGCTGGGTCAGCCGCCGCGAAATCCCGCGCAATACCTGCTCCATCACCGCGAACTCACGATACGAGCCCAACCAATCATCCGCCGCCATATACGGTGCAATCTGCGCCAGCCGCCCCGGCAACTGCGGTTCGGCCGCCAGCACGCGGTACACCTGCGCGGTGAAGTGCTCCAGCGGCTGGTCGGCATACCGCGCCCAGTCTCGCGCCAGGCAATGGTCGAAAAACACATCGAGCACGATCCCGGCATAGCGCCTGCGGGTCAGGCTGAAACGCGACAACGCCTCCCCTACCAACGGGTGGCTGTCGGTGAAGCGGTCGATGGAACGGTGCAATTGGATCGCCGCTTCGATCGAGGGACTGAACTGACCCTGCAAGCGGCCTTTGACGAAGTCGCCATACAGGCTGCCCAGCAGTTGCGCAGGCAGTTGGCCGCCCAGGTGCAAGTGTGCGAGATAATTCATGGCGCGCAGTCTACCACTGCCGCCAACGTATCGTTATAACCCGATATACCCAATTCGACTGACCTCAGAGCAAAATCATATTGGTATATCGGGATATAACGATTTAAGGTTCGCCTCATCGCGATATAACGTTTTACGACACCGAGCCTCTGCCATGCCCTTCGACCTCGACGACATAATAAAAGCCCTGGCGCACCCAGTACGACGAGACATTCTCACCTGGCTGAAAGACCCGAAAGTGCAATTTCCCGAGCAACTGCACAATCACGAATACGGCATCTGCGCCGGGCAGATCGACCAGCGCTGCGGCTTGTCCCAGTCGACCGTGTCGGCCCACTTGGCCACTTTGCAACGGGCGGGCTTGATCACCAGCCAGAAGGCCGGGCAGTGGCATTTTTTCAAACGCAATGAGGACGTGATCCAAGCTTTCCTCACTGCGCTCTTCACCGAACTCAGCGCCCCCGGCGATGCCGAGCTGGCCCCCACGACCCACTGATCAACTTGAGACAAAGGTGCTTTCCCATGCCGACTATTTTCGATCCCATCAAACTGGGCGACCTGGAACTGAAAAACCGCATCATCATGGCGCCGCTGACCCGCTGCCGTGCCGACGCCGGCCGCGTGCCCAATGCGCTGATGGCCGAGTACTACGTGCAGCGTGCGTCTGCCGGGCTGATCCTCAGCGAAGCCACCTCCGTAACGCCCATGGGCGTGGGCTACCCCGACACGCCGGGCATCTGGTCCAACGACCAGGTTCGCGGCTGGTCCAATGTGACCAAGGCGATCCACGGCGCGGGCGGCAAGATCTTCCTGCAACTGTGGCACGTCGGGCGCATCTCCCATGAGTCGTACCTGAACGGCGAAACCCCGGTGGCGCCGAGCGCGGTCCAGCCCAAAGGCCACGTCAGCCTGGTGCGCCCACTGGCCGACTACCCGACCCCACGCGCCCTGGAAACCGCTGAAATCGCCGATATCGTCGACGCTTACCGCACCGGCGCCGAAAACGCCAAGGCCGCCGGTTTCGACGGCGTGGAAATCCACGGTGCCAACGGCTACCTGCTCGACCAGTTCCTGCAAAGCAGCACCAACCAGCGCACCGACCAGTACGGCGGTTCCCTGGAAAACCGAGCGCGCCTGCTGCTGGAAGTGACCGACGCCGCCATCGAAGTCTGGGGCGCCGGCCGCGTGGGCGTGCACCTGGCACCGCGCGCTGACGCTCACGACATGGGTGACGCCAACCTGGCGGAAACCTTCACCTACGTGGCCAGCGAACTGGGCAAGCGTGGCATCGCCTTTATCTGCTCCCGTGAAAAAGAAGGCGCCGACAGCCTTGGCCCACAATTGAAGAAAGCCTTCGGCGGCGTCTACATCGCCAACGAGCGCTTCACCAAAGACAGCGCCAACGCCTGGCTGGCCGCCGGCAAGGCCGATGCGGTGGCCTTCGGCATACCGTTCGTTGCCAACCCGGACCTGCCGGCACGCTTAAAGGCCGATGCGCCACTGAACGAGCCGCACCCGGAAACCTTCTACGGTAAAGGGCCAGTTGGCTATATCGACTACCCAACGCTGCCGATCTAACTGATTGAAACATGGAACAATGTGGGAGGGGGCTTGCCCCCGATGGCGGTTTGTCAGTCAATGAAGTGTTGACTGAACCACTGCTATCGGGAGCAAGCCCCCTCCCACATTTTGCCTGTGTGTAGTCCCTTGGAAACATCGCTTCACAGAACCGCAACAAAATCGCTACAAAATACTTAGGCCGCTACCTATCAACCGCCCACCAGCCCGTATATAAAGTCATCCCTTCAATCAGGCAGAAGGACGATTGACCATCCTTAGGCTTTACTGTTGACACAACTGGACGTAATTACGCATTTTGTCTCAATTGCGCAGGCTGGGGCTCAGGCGCAGCATGTCCAGCCCTGCATCCACCCAGCGTTCGGCGTCTTGATGCAACTGAAAGCTGTCAGGCACCAATAGCCACTGGCCGATCAGGCCGTGGATGTAGGCATGAATGCACACCGCTGCACGGGTGGTATCAAGATTTGCCGGTAATTGCCCGCGATGCACCGCATTACGCAACGTCAGGCCGATGCGCAGGTTGCACTCCAGGCTATGGGCCTGGCGCTGGCGGCGCATGTCACACATTTCATCGGTGAATTCGCACTTATGGAACAAGATCTCGTTGATGCGCCGGGTTTTCGGGTCCAGAGCCACTTGATGATAAAGATGAATCAGCAGCTTGCGCATGCACCCCAACGGGTCGACTTCATCCTCGCTTTCACTCGCCCGGGCCAATTCGTCCAAGGGTTCGTGCAGCGTGTCGAGCAGCGCCTGCAGCAAGTCGGATTTGTTACTGAAATGCCAGTAGATGGCACCGCGCGTCACGCCGGCCAGGGCGGCGATATCCGCCAGCGTGGTCCGCGCAACGCCCCGTTCATAAAAGGCTTGCTCGGCGGCTTGGAGGATCTGGCTGCGCGTTTCCTGAGCTTCCTCTTTGGTGCGACGAACCATGGCAGTAAAACCTCAATCAGAACACTTGGGACTATCGTTAACGCAACGTTAATAGACGCGAACGATCATCAGAATAATTGTGGGACGACACCGTCATGGGCGCCGAACGTACTAAAATCGAGGCTTTGGGCGGTGCTTTGTCTACATTCCGCCCTGCCTGTCAAGAGTTTACAAACAACCATGAACGTAAGTATATTGCGTAGCAAGCTACTTATCTACTCACAGCTTGTTTTTTACCCTTCCACACTTCTTGTGCGCACCCTGCGCGCCTGACCCGAGGATCTTCATGCAACTTAAGCCAGCTGTTACCGCTCTGGTCACTGCCGTCGCCCTGGCATCGCTGCTCAGCGGATGTAAAAAGGAAGAAGCGGCACCGCCCGCTCAAACCCCTCAGGTCGGCGTGGTCACCATTCAACCGCAAGCCTTTACCCTGACCACCGAGCTGCCAGGCCGCACTACGGCCTACCGCATTGCCGAAGTGCGCCCGCAGGTGAACGGCATCATTCTCAAGCGCCTGTTCAAGGAAGGCGCCGACGTGAAGGAAGGGCAGCAGCTCTACCAGATCGATCCGTCGGTGTATGAGGCCACGCTCAAGAGCGCCCAGGCCAAGCTGACCCAGACCAAGTCGATCACCGATCGCTACAAGCAATTGGTCGATGAGCAAGCCGTCAGCCGCCAGGAATACGACACTGCCGTCGCCGACCGCATGACCGCCGAGGCCGACCTGCAGAGCGCGCAGATCAATGTGCGCTACACCAAGGTGTTCGCGCCGATTTCCGGGCGCATTGGCCGTTCTTCGGTGACCGAAGGCGCGCTGGTCAGCAACGGCCAGGCCGATGCCATGGCTGTAATCCAGCAGTTGGACCCGATCTACGTCGACGTCACCCAGTCTTCGGCAGAAATGCTGAAACTGCGCCGCGACCTGGAAAGCGGCCAATTGCAAAAAGCCGGCGACAACGCCGCCATGGTCAAGCTGACCCTGGAAGACGGCAGCGACTACGGCCACCCAGGCAAGCTGGAGTTCTCTGAGGTGTCGGTCGACCAGACCACCGGTTCCGTGACCCTGCGCGCCGTGTTCCCTAACCCTGACCATGTGCTGCTGCCCGGCATGTTCGTGCACGCCCAACTGCAAGCCGGTGTGAACAGCAAGGCCATTCTCGCGCCGCAACAAGGCGTGACCCGTGACCTGAAGGGCATTCCGACCGCACTGATCGTGAACAAGGACAACAAGGTCGAGCAACGCGTACTGGTTGCCAATCGGACTTCAGGCGCCTACTGGCTGGTGGAAAAAGGCCTGGACGCCGGCGACCGCGTGATCACCGAGGGCCTGCAATTCATCAAGCCGGGCATTGAAGTCAAGGTCAAGGACGCCGACAACGCCAAACCCGCCGGTACTGCTGCAGCGCCTGCTGCCGCTGCTGGTCAAGGGGAGTAATCCATGTCGAAATTTTTTATCGACCGTCCCATTTTTGCCTGGGTAATTGCCCTGGTAATCATGCTGGTCGGGGCACTGTCGATCCTGAAGTTGCCCATCAACCAATACCCGGCCATTGCGCCAACCGCTATTGATATCCAGGTGACCTACCCAGGCGCGTCCGCACAAACCGTGCAGGACACCGTGGTGCAGGTCATCGAGCAACAGCTCAACGGTATCGACAACCTGCGCTATGTGGCCTCGGACAGTAACTCCGACGGCAGCATGACCATCACCGCGACGTTCAACCAGGGTACCAACCCGGACATCGCTCAGGTCCAGGTGCAGAACAAGCTGAACCTGGCGACCCCACTGCTGCCGCAAGAAGTGCAGCAGCAGGGTATCCGCGTGACCAAGTCGGTGAAGAACTTCCTGATGGTGATCGGTCTGGTGTCGGAAGACGGCAGCATGACCAAGGACGACCTTTCCAACTACATCGTGTCCAACATCCAGGACCCGATCTCCCGTACTTCGGGTGTGGGTGACTTCCAGGTATTCGGTTCGCAGTACGCCATGCGTATCTGGCTCGACCCGGCCAAGCTGAACAACTTCCAGCTGACCCCGGTGGATGTCAGCAACGCCATCAAGGCCCAGAACGTGCAGGTGGCCACCGGCCAACTGGGCGGCCTGCCTGCCCTGCCCGGCACGCAGCTGAACGCCACCATCATTGGCAAGACCCGCCTGCAAAGCGCTGAAGAGTTCGCCAAGATCCTGATGAAGGTGAACGCCGACGGTTCCCAAGTGCGCTTGGGCGACGTTGCGCGTATCGAACTGGGCGGCCAGAACTACAGCATCAGTGCACAGTTCAACGGCAAGCCGGCCTCCGGTATGGCGATCAAGCTGGCAGCCGGTGCGAACGCCCTGGACACCGGTAAAGCGATCCGCGCTACCGTGGCGTCCCTGGAACCGTTCTTCCCGCCGGGCATGAAAGCCGTGGTGCCGTACGACACGACCCCGGTGGTGACCGAATCGATCTCCGGTGTGGTGCACACCCTGGTCGAAGCGATCGTGCTGGTGTTCCTGGTGATGTTTCTGTTCCTGCAGAACTTCCGCGCCACCATCATCACCACCATGACCGTACCGGTGGTATTGCTGGGTACCTTCGGGATCCTGGCGGCGTTCGGCTTCACCATCAACACCCTGACCATGTTCGGCATGATCCTGGCCATCGGCTTGCTGGTGGACGATGCCATCGTCGTGGTGGAAAACGTCGAACGGGTAATGGCCGAGGAACACCTGTCGCCCAAGGAAGCGACGATCAAGTCCATGGGCCAGATCCAGGGCGCCCTGGTGGGTATTGCCCTGGTACTGTCGGCGGTACTGCTGCCGATGGCCTTCTTCGGCGGTTCCACCGGTGTGATCTACCGCCAGTTCTCCATCACGATCGTGTCGGCGATGGCGTTGTCGGTACTGGTTGCCCTGATCTTCACCCCAGCCCTGTGCGCCACCATGCTCAAGGCGATCGACCCGGAAAAACACGGCCAACCCAAGCGCGGCTTCTTTGGCTGGTTCAACCGCACCTTCGACAGCGGCGTACTCAAGTACGAGCGCGGCGTGGGCGCGATGATCAAGCACAAAATCCCGGCCTTCCTGGTGTATGTGCTGATCCTGGCCGGCATGATCTGGATGTTCACCCGTATTCCAAGCGCGTTCCTGCCTGAAGAAGACCAGGGCGTGATCTTTGCCCAGGTGCAGACACCGGTAGGCTCCTCGGCGGAACGCACGCAAAAAGTCATCGACGACATGCGGGCCTTCCTGCTGCATGACAAGGAAGGCGAGCCAGGCGAAGGCAAGGGTGTGAAATCGGTGTTCACCGTGAACGGCTTCAACTTTGCCGGTCGTGGTCAAAGCTCGGGTCTGGCCTTCGTGATGCTCAAGCCGTGGGACGAGCGTGATGCGTCCACGTCGGTATTCGAGATTGCCAAGCGCGCCCAGGGCTACTTCATGCAGACCTTCAAGGACGCCATGGTTTTTGCCATCGTGCCGCCGTCGGTTCTGGAATTGGGTAACGCCACCGGCTTCGACGTGTTCCTGCAAGACCAGGGTGGTGTCGGCCATGACAAGCTGATGGCAGCCCGTAACCAGTTCCTCGGTGCGGCAGCCCAAAGCAAGATACTGGCAGGCGTGCGGCCCAACGGCGTGAACGATGAGCCGCAGTACGAACTGACCGTCGATGACGAGAAAGCCAGCGCCCAGGGCATCAGCCTCTCGGACATCCAGCAGACCCTGGCCATCGCCTTGGGCGGTAGCTACATCAACGACTTCATCGACCGTGGTCGTGTGAAGAAGGTGTATGTGCAGGGTGATGCGGCCAGCCGTATGTCGCCGGAAGACCTGGACAAATGGTACGTGCGCGCCGACTCCGGGAAAATGGTGCCACTGTCGGCCATTTCGTCGGGCAAGTGGATCTACGGCTCGCCGAAGCTCTCGCGTTATAACGGTGTAGCGGCGATGGAAATCCTCGGCACGCCGGCGCCTGGCTACAGTACCGGTGACGCGATGGCGGAAGTCGAGCGCATTGCCAAGGAACTGCCGGCCGGCATCGGTTACGCGTGGACAGGCCTGTCGTACGAAGAACGTCTGTCCGGCTCCCAGGCGCCTGCGCTGTACGCCTTGTCGCTGCTGGTGGTGTTCCTGTGCCTTGCGGCACTGTACGAAAGCTGGTCGATTCCGATCGCGGTAATCCTGGTGGTGCCACTGGGTGTGATCGGTGCGCTGATCGCCACCAGCATGCGCGGCTTGTCCAACGACGTGTTCTTCCAGGTGGGCTTGCTGGTGACGGTGGGTCTGGCGGCGAAAAACGCCATCCTGATCGTGGAGTTCGCCAAGGAGCTTCACGAGCAGGGCAAGGGCATCGTCGAGGCGGCCATCGAGGCGTCCCGCATGCGTCTGCGCCCGATCATCATGACGTCCATGGCGTTCGTGCTCGGCGTATTGCCGCTGGCGATTTCCACCGGCGCCGGCTCAGGCAGCCAGCATGCGATCGGTACCGGCGTAATCGGCGGTATGATCACGGCCACCGTGCTGGCGATCTTCTGGGTGCCATTGTTCTACGCAACCGTGTCCTCCGCTGGCGAGCGTAAAAAGACTGAAACCAAGCAAACTCCTAAAGAGGCTGGCCAATGAGCAAGTCGCTACTTTCCTTAGCCGTCACCGCATTCGTGCTCAGTGGCTGCTCGCTGATCCCTGACTACCAGCGCCCCGAAGCGCCGGTAGCGGCGCAGTTCCCGCAGGGGCCGGCGTACTCGTCGGCCCAGGCGCCGGGCCAGGCTGCCGCCGAGCAAGGCTGGAAGCAGTTTTTCCATGACCCTGCCCTGCAACAGCTGATCCAGACTGCGCTGGTGAACAACCGTGACCTGCGCGTCGCGGCCCTGAACATCGACGCGTATGCGGCGCAGTACCAGATCCAGCGTGCCGACCTGTTCCCGGCCGTCTCGGCCACTGGCAGCGGCAGCCGTTCGCGTACTCCGGCGCGCCTGTCGCAGACCGGCGAATCGACCATCGCCAGCCAGTATTCGGCAGGCCTGGGGATCAGCTCTTATGAGCTGGACCTGTTCGGTCGCGTGCGCAGCCTGAGTGAAGAAGCGCTGCAGAGATACTTCGCCACCGAAGAAGCGCGGCGCAGCACCCAGATCAGCCTGGTGGCCAGTGTGGCGAATGCCTACCTGACCTGGCAGGCCGACAAGGAACTGCTCAAGCTGACCCAGGACACTCTCGGCGCGTTCGAGCAGAGCTTCAAGCTCACCTCGCGCAGCAACGAAGTCGGCGTGGCCTCGGCCCTCGACCTCAGCCAGGCGCGCACCTCGGTGGAAAACGCCCGCGTGCAGCTGGCCCGCTATACGCGCCAGGTGGCCCAGGACGAAAACAGCCTGACCCTGCTGTTGGGCACCGGCCTGCCGGCGAATATCGCCAGCAAGCCTTTGTCGGATGACCTGCTCAGCGAAGTACCCGCTGGCTTGCCGTCGGACCTGCTGCAACGGCGTCCCGACATCGTTCAGGCCGAGTACAACCTCAAGGCCGCCAACGCGAACATCGGTGCGGCCCGCGCGGCGTTCTTCCCGAGCATCAGCCTGACCGCCAGCGCCGGTACCGCCAGCCCGAACCTGGGCGGTCTGTTCAAGGGCGGCTCGGGCACCTGGTCCTTCGCGCCGCAGATCAACATCCCGATCTTCAACGCCGGTAGCCTGCGCGCAAGCCTGGACTACTCGAAGATCCAGAAAGAGATCAACGTGGCCAACTACGAGAAGGCCATCCAGACCGGCTTCCAGGAAGTCTCCGACGGCCTCGCCGCGCGTGCGACCTACAAGCAGCAACTGGATGCACAACGTGGCTTCGTCGCCGCCAACCAGGACTATTACCGCCTGGCCGAGCGTCGCTACCGCATCGGTGTGGACAGCAACCTGACCTTCCTCGATGCCCAGCGCCAACTGTTCAGTGCCCAGCAATCGCTGATCACCGACCGCCTGGCGCAGCTGACCAGCGAGGTCAACCTGTACAAGGCCCTCGGCGGTGGCTGGAACGAGCAGACCGCGAAGAACGAGCCAGTGAAAGAAGAAGCACCGCCGCTGAAGTTGTTCTAATAGCGCGGCAAAAAACCGCTTCCCTTACCGGAAGCGGTTTTTTTATGCCCTTGAATTAACAACGTCGGCCCCCTGTGGGAGCTGGGCTTGCTTTTTCTTGAACCGTTCAGGGTAAAATTGGTAACAGATTCTTACAGACCACAAAGGGAGCTTGTCGTAATGATCGTAGGAATCGACTTGGGGACCACCAACAGTCTGGCCGCCGTCTGGCGCGGTGATGCCGCAGAATTGGTGCCCAATGCCCTTGGCCAGTTGCTGACCCCCAGTGTGGTCGGGCTGGATGATCAGGGCCGTGTCCTGGTAGGCCAGGCTGCCAAAGAGCGCCTGCATACCCACCCGCATCTGACCACCTCGCTGTTCAAGCGCTATATGGGCAGTGCCACCGAAGTCCGTCTGGGTGACCGCTCGTTCCGCCCGGAAGAACTCTCGGCACTGGTGCTCAAAAGCCTGAAGGAAGACATCGAGCGCACCTACGGGCATACCGTCACCGAAGCCGTGATCAGCGTGCCCGCGTATTTCAGCGACGGCCAGCGCAAGGCCACGCGTATCGCCGGTGAACTGGCCGGGCTCACGGTTGAAAAACTGATCAACGAACCCACCGCCGCCGCCCTCGCCTACGGCCTGCATCAGCGTGACAAGGAAACGTCATTCCTCGTATTCGACCTGGGTGGCGGTACGTTCGACGTGTCGATCATCGAGCTGTTCGACGGGGTAATGGAAGTGCGCGCCAGCGCGGGGGACAACTTCCTCGGCGGCGAAGACTTCGACACGCTGTTGCTGGAACACTTCGTCGACAGCCAGCGCAACACCCAGGGTTTCCCACCCACCAGCAGTGTACTGCAGGCCCTGCGCCGCGAAGCCGAGCGCGTGCGCAAGGCATTGGGCCAGGACGACAGCGCCGACTTCGCCTTGCGTGTCGACGGCCAGCAATGGGTGAAAACCATCACCCAACAGGAACTGGCCAAGCTCTATACGCCCCTGCTCGAACGCCTGCGTGCGCCGATTGAACGGGCGCTACGCGATGCGCGCATTCGTGTGGGCGATCTTGATGAAATCCTGCTGGTGGGCGGCACCACGCGCATGCCGCTGGTGCGCAAACTCGCCGCCAGTCTGTTCGGGCGCTTCCCGTCCATCAGCCTTGATCCAGACCAGGTAGTCGCCCATGGCGCGGCGATTCAGGCGGCGCTCAAGGCCCGATCCGCGGCGCTGGAAGAAGTCGTGTTGACTGACGTATGCCCGTACACCCTGGGTATCGAAACCGCCAACCAGTACGGCAGCCACATCGAAAGCGGCCATTACCTGCCGCTGATCGAACGCAATAGCAGCGTACCGGTGAGCCGGGTTAAAAGCGTGGTCACCCTTTCCGACGATCAGTCGCGCGTGCTGCTGAAAATCTATCAGGGCGAAAGCCGCCTAGTGAAAGACAACATCGAGCTGGGCCAACTGGAAATCCCGGTACCCAAGCGCAAGGCCGGCGAGGTCTCGCTGGACGTGCGCTTCACCTACGACAACAACGGTCTGCTCGAAGCCCAGGTGAGCATCCCATTGACGGGCGAGCAGCATTCGCTGGTGATTGAGAACAACCCGGGCGTGCTCAGCCCGCAGGAAATCCAGCAACGCCTGCAAGCCCTGGCACTGTTGAAGATTCATCCGCGCGACCAGCAGGTCAACACGGTGCTGACCGCCCGCCTCGAACGCCTCTACCAGGAAAGCCTGGGCGACTTGCGCCAGCAACTGGGCCACTGGGCCGCGCAATTCCAGCAAGTGCTCGATACCCAGGACGAACGCCGCATCCGCGAGGCCCGCAGCGAACTGACCCGACAACTTGAGCAACTCGATAACGGGTTCTGGCGCTGAGGCTTAACGACATGGACTGCTGGACAGTATTGCAACTGGCCGATGATGCCGACGAACGTACGATCAAACGCACTTACGCGCGGCTGATCAAAAGCTGTCGCCCGGACGAAGATGCCGAGGGTTTCCAGCGCTTGCGCGAAGCCTATGAGCAAGCGCTGAGCTCTTCGCGCTGGCAAGCCGAGCATCAGCAGGAGGAAGAAGAGGAGCGCCAGGCTGACGTCGTCGAACAAAGCCATGGCCACTTCAACGACCTGGCCGAATTAATGGACGTGAGCACGCTGCGTCCGGCGCCTCTTGACGCCCGCGAACCGGACCCGGCACACGCCCTGCTCCAGGGCGTTGATCCGCAAAATCTCGATGAACGTTGGGCCCAGGCCCAGCGGCAGGGTTGTGGCGACGCCTTTCAGGCCGGGCTGTTGCGCCATTGCTTCGAAGCACCTGGCGAGCGCAGCGCCATCGTCCATTGGGCGATGCAACACCTGGAATGGCTGACGCCCTGGCAACGCGTGAGCATGCCGCCGTGGCAACACCAGGCACTCGTCAGCCAATTGCAGCAGGAATACCATCATCATCTGCAAACACTGCTGGAGCAAAAAGCCGAGCGCGAGTTCATCACCGCGTTGACCCAGTACAACAGCCAGCCCTGGCTGCGAATATTCGACCTGCAGCAACAATGGCAGCAGAGCATTCTGCGCCTGCTGCACGACTCCCAATGGAGCGTGCCACTGTTCGAGCGCGTGTGTCAGGCGTTTGGCTGGGACGACCAGCAAGGCATCCACCCGGAGCCCGCCTGGCTATGGCGCGAGCTGGTGTCGCGCTGCGAGCAGGAAAGCTTCTACACCAACCGTCAGGAAAAGGCCCAGGACACCCGCCGCATGTCCGTCGACGCCCAGGCCGCGCGCTTGCTGCTGACACCGATGTCTGCGACAGAACAACTGCGCCTGATCAAGGGCTTCAGCGAGGCCCACTGGAACGCGTGTCAGCAACTCGGCGAAACCTTGACGTGGCGCTACCCGCAACTGCTGGAGCGACTGCCTGAGGCCGACGCGTTTTTCTGGCGCAAATTCATGGCCCGACCGATCTACGTCCAGGCGTTTATCCGACTGTGGGCAATCTTCGCCTTGGGGACGGGCCTGAACCTGATCCACGACGAATCCGCAAAGCTGGATGCTAGCGCGACGGTGATAATGCTGGCGTTGTCGATCGTACCGGCGGCGATCAGTTTTCGCCTCACCCAGATGTGGGTCGCCACGAGCTGGTCTCTTATTGTTCAAGACCTGTGGCTGAGCCAGCGCCTGATCCCCAAGCGACTCAATCCCAACGGATACTGGCTGGTGCTACGCCATGGCGTCCCCCAGCTGTGCATGCTGCTGGCCTGCGGGGCGATACTGGGCGTACTGGGTATGGTGACCTACGCCGGGATGGTGCTGATCAACCTGCTGCACACAAGGCGCATCGGCCAGATGAGCGCCAAAGCCAGCCAGTACCCGTGGGTGAACGGCTTGCACTGGGCATTCTGGAGCCCGCAGCAAGCGGTGTTCCTGGTAGTGATGGTGGCGGCAATCCTCGCCGCCCAGTATTACCTGCCGACCGTGCCCTGGACCCACCTCAACCTGCCGCTACGCTGACCTCGCCAGCCGGGCCTGGGTGCAACGCTCAGGCTCGGTAACTTGCGTTCGATCATCGCCCACAACCCGCTCTCCCCCACTTTCATCGCCCCCGCACCGCCGCGCACCATGGCCGCCACCTGCATAAACCCAATAACAACAGGTTCGAAACCATGAGCACTTTCCACCCGCGCCGGCTGTTGCTGGCAACTGCGGTCGCCAGTCTTGCCCTCCCCGTGGTCGCCGAAGAACACGGCTTTCTCGAAGATGCCAGCGCCAACCTCAACCTGCGCAATTTCTTCTTCAATCGCAACTACACCAACCCGACCAAAACCCAGGGCGGCGCGCAGGAGTGGACGCAAAGTTTCATCTTCGACGCCAAGTCCGGGTTCACCCAGGGCACGGTCGGCTTCGGGGTGGACGTGCTGGGCCTGTACTCGCTCAAGCTCGATGGCGGGCGCGGCACCGGCGGCACTCAGTTATTGCCGCTGGACCACGACGGCCGACCGGCCGATGAGTTCGGGCGCCTGGGCGTAGCGTTCAAGGCGCGTTTTTCGAAGACGGAGGTGAAAGTCGGCGAATGGATGCCGGTGCTGCCGATCCTGCGCGCGGACGATGGCCGCTCACTGCCGCAAACCCTGCGTGGCGGGCAAATCACATCCAAGGAAATCGAGGGCCTGACCCTATATGGCGGTCAGTTCCGTGCCAACAGCCCGCGCGACGACAGCAGCATGGGCGACATGTCGATGACCGGCAAACCTGCGTTCACCTCCGACCGCTTCAATTTCCAGGGCGCCGAATACGCCTTCAACGAAAAACGCACGCAAGTCGGCGTATGGAATGCCCAGCTCAAGGACGTCTACCGCCAGCAATTCGTCAATCTGATCCACAGCCAGCCGGCGGGCGACTGGACCCTGGGCGCCAACCTGGGGTTCTTCTACGGCAAGGACGACGGCAGCGCCCGCGCCGGCAGCCTGGACAACAAGACCTGGTCCGGCTTGTTATCGGCCCGCCACGGTGGCAACACCTTTTACGTCGGCCTGCAAAAGCTCACCGGCGACAGCGCCTGGATGCGGGTCAACGGCACCAGCGGCGGCACCCTGGCCAACGACAGCTATAACGCGAGCTACGACAACGCCGAGGAAAAATCCTGGCAAGTGCGCCACGACTACAACTTCGCCGCCCTTGGCGTACCCGGCCTGACCTTGATGAACCGCTATATCAGCGGCAGCAACGTGCACACCGGCACGGTGACCGACGGCAAGGAATGGGGCCGCGAAAGCGAATTGGGCTACACCGTGCAAAGCGGCAGCCTGAAAAACCTCACCCTGCGCTGGCGCAACTCCAGCATGCGTCGCGACTACAGCAACAATGAGTTCGATGAAAACCGGTTGATCGTCAGCTACCCGATAAGTCTGCTGTAAACCGGCGCCGCAGTTACTGTATGGTGCGCGCCTGCCGCTGCTGATCGCCCCAGCAGCGGCCTTTTATTCGGGCCCGCGCACAGCATGAAAACCTTCGCTACAGCACTCGCAGTGTTTGCCCTGGCCCTGGGCCTGCCCGGCTGTATCGGCGCGCCCATCGCCCTGACGCCGCAGACCGAGCAACGCCTGCAGGCCCAGGCGCCGATCCGCTTCCTGCTGACCTTCGATGACGGCCCCAGCGCATCGGGGTACAACAACCCGAGCCGTTCGGTGATAGCCGACCTGGCGCACAACCCGGTGCTGCCAGGGATCAAGGCGGTGTTCTTCCTGCAGACCGAAGCGGCACGCTCCGGCGGCAGCGCCCGGGGGCGCAAGACCATGGAGCGCGAGTACGCCGCCGGCCATGTCCTGGCCTTCCATACGGCGACGGCGTTTCACACCAACCACCGCTGGCTGAACGATGCCGAGCTGGAACGCACACTCACCGAAGGCGCCGCGCACATTGCCGCCATCACCGGCACACCGCCCCTGCTGGTGCGACCACCGTTCTGGAACTATGACCGCCGCACCTTCGCCGCCTACCAGCGCCACGGCATGCGCGTATTGCTGACCGACCTGAGTGCCAATGACGGCAAAATCTGGGGCTTCAACGCCAGCCCGCGCCGCCGCGCCAACCTGTACCGGCAGCTGTCGGTGGTGCGTGAACGCATAGCCCTGGGCGAGTTACCGTCGGTGGACGGCGTGATACCGGTGGTGGTGACTTTCCACGACATCAACCGCTACACCGCACGGCATATGCAGGAATATCTGCAGATCCTGATGGACAGTGCACGCATCAACGGGATGACTACCGCTGCCGAGCCGTTCTACACCGACACCGCTGCGCTGCAACACGCGGCGCTGGCACGCACGGTCAAGGATGTGAACGAGCCGGTGCATCTGCCGGGGGTGTGGAATTGGGTGTGGGATGCCGATATGCGTTGATGCCTGAATGTGGGAGGGGGCTTGCTCCCGATAGCGGTGGTTCAGCCACTACATCTGCTGACTGACACACCGTCATCGGGAGCAAGCCCCCTCCCACATTTGCCTGTGTTCCAGAGTCAGGTCTCGCGTGATTCGACACCCAACTCATCCCACACCGACTCGGCCAGATGAAACGTCGCATTCGCCGCCGGTATGCCGCAGTAGATCGCGCTCTGCATCAGCACTTCCTTGATTTCGGCGCGGGTCACGCCGTTGCTCGCGGCGGCACGTAGATGCAGCTTCAACTCTTCTGTGCGGTTCATGCCGATCAGCATGGCAATGGTGATCAGGCTGCGGGTGTGCCGGGGCAAGCCAGGACGGGTCCAGATGTCGCCCCAGGCATGGCGGGTGATCATTTCCTGGAACTCACTGTTGAATTCGGTCAGCGCGTTGAGGCTGCGCTCGACATGGGCGTCGCCCAGCACGTCGCGGCGCACTTGCAGACCTTCGGCATAACGTTGTTTCTCGTCCACGAAAAGCTCCTCAGCGGCCCAGCAGAAATTCAATGACGCGGTCGCTGAAGGCAGCGCCGGCCTGGACATTGGACAGGTGCGCCGCATAGAACTCGGCGTATTCGGCGCCCTGTACATGGTTCTGGATAAAGTGGCTGCCGGCCGGCGGTGTTACCGCGTCTTCCGTGCCGGCAATCGCCAGGGTCGGTACCTTGATCGACGCCAACTGCTCACGGAAATCGGCATCACGCACCGCCGCGCAGTTGGCGGCATAGCCCTCGGGCGAAGTGGCCGCGAGCATGTCGGTGATCTGCTTGGCCTGGTGGGGATGGGCGGCGGCAAAATCGGCGGTGAACCAGCGTGCAATCGAGGCATCGCGCAGCGCGACCATTGCCGCCGCGCCATCGCGCAAGACCATGTCGATGCGCGGGTTCCACACCTCTGGCGTGCCGATCTTGGCGGCGGTGTTGCACAGCACCAGGCGGTGCAGCCGCTTTCCTGCGTTGATGCCCAGCCACTGGCCGATCAGCCCGCCCATGGACAACCCGCAAAAATGCGCACGCTGAATATCCAGCGCATCCAGCAACGCGAGCACATCCTGGCCCAGTTGTTCGATGCTGTAGGGCCCTGCGGTGACCAGGGACTTGCCATGGCCACGGGTGTCGAAGCGCAGCACACGAAAATGCTCGGTGAACGCCGGGATCTGGATGTCCCACATATGCAGGTCGGTGCCCAGGGAATTGGACAGCACCAATACCGGCGCATCGACGGGCCCATCGAGTTGGTAATGCAGTTCGCCCTCGGCGAGTTGTACGAAAGCCACAGCGGTCTCCTTACGCAGTCAATCCAAAGTGTTCGGTCACGGCGCGGCTAACCCAGGTCTGAGCCTGGCCCAAGTAGTTGGCCGGGTCGAGCAAACGGTCCAGTTCGGCCGAAGACAGCTCGGCGGTGATCTGCGGCGCGTCCGCCAGCACAGCACGTAAATGGCGCTGTTCGGTGACGGCGCGCTTGCAGCACTGCTCCAGCAGGTGATGCGCGGTTTCACGGCCCAGGCGTTGGGCCAGCAGGATGCTGACGGCTTCGGCCAGCACCAGGCCCTGGGTCAGGTCGAGGTTGCGGGCCATGCGCGCGGCATCCACCTCCAGGCCTTCGCTGAGCAGCAGCGCCTGTTGCAGTGCACCCGATACCAATCGGCAGATCTCGGGCAAGGTTTCCCATTCGGCATGCCACAGTCCCAGGCTGCGTTCATGCTCCTGGGGCATGGCACTGAACAGCGTCGACACCAGACCGGGAACGCGGGTCGCGGCGCTGATCAGCACGGCGGCGCCGACGGGGTTGCGCTTATGGGGCATGGTTGACGAACCGCCCTTGCCCGGCGCCGAGGGCTCGAACACTTCCGCCGCTTCGGTTTGCATCAACAGGCTGATATCGCGGCCCAGCTTGCCAAGGCTGCCGGCGATCAGGCCCAGCACGCTGGCGAACTCCACCAGGCGATCACGTTGCGTGTGCCAGGGCTGTTCGGGCAAGGCCAGTTGCAGCTCGGCGGCCAAGGCTTGCGCCACCGGCATGGCCTGCTCGCCGAGCGCGGCCAGGGTGCCCGAGGCCCCGCCAAATTGCAGCACCAGCAAACGCGGTTTCAATTCCACCAGCCGCTGGCGATTGCGCGTTACCGCACCCAGCCAGCCGGCGATTTTCATCCCCAGGGTGACGGGCGTGGCGTGTTGCAGCCAGGTGCGGCCAGCCAAAGGTGTCGACGCATGCCGCTGCGCCTGGGCGGCCAACACATCGCCCAGGCGCGCCAAGTCCGCTTCGATCAACCCCAGCGCGCGGCGCAGTTGCACCACCAGGCCGGTGTCCATCACATCCTGGCTGGTGGCGCCCAGGTGCACATAGCGCTCGGCCCCGGCATCTGCCTCGGCAATCAGCTTGCCCAGCGCCTTGACCAATGGAATCGCCGAGTTACCCGCCGTGGCAATCGCCACGCTGAGCGCGTCCACGTCATACAACGAGGCCAGGCAGGCCTGGGCAATCGGTGCCACGGCGGCCTGCGGGATCAGCCCGACCTGGGCCTCGGCCCGGGCCAGTGCGGCCTCGAAATCCAGCATGCCCTGCAAGCGGCCCTGGTCGCAGAACACCTCGGCCATGTTGTCAGCGGTGAAGTAAGCGTCGAACAGTTGGTTGCTCGTGCGCAGTGTCATAGCTCATCCCTTACAAATCATGGTGCAAATAAGCAGCCTGCTTGGGCAGACGCAAGCTGAACAGGAACGCCACCGCCATCATCGCGGTGACGTACCAGTAGAAGGTGTTTTCCATACCGATGGACTTCAGGCTCAACGCGACCACTTCCGCCGAACCGCCGAATACCGCGTTGGCCACGGCGTACGCCAGGCCCACGCCCAGCGCACGCACCTGGGGCGGGAACATCTCCGCTTTGACCAGGCCGCTGATCGAGGTGTAGAAGCTGACGATCGCCAGGGCCAGGGTAATCAGGACAAAGGCCAGGAACGGACTGGTGACGGTTTTCAGGGTCAGCAGGATCGGCACCGTGAACAGCGTGCCGAGGCCAGCGAACCAGAGCATGGAATTGCGGCGGCCGATCTTGTCGGCCAGCATGCCGAACAGCGGTTGCATGCACATGTATAGAAACAGCGCGCCGGTCATGATGTAGCTGGACGTCTTGGCGTGCATACCGACGGTGTTCACCAGGTACTTCTGCATGTAGGTGGTGAAGGTATAGAAAATCAACGAGCCGCCGGCGGTGTAGCCCAGCACCGTGATGAACGCTTTGCCGTGGTCACGGAACAGCGCGACGATACTGCCGGCGTCCTTGTCTTCACGCATTTCCTTGCTGGTGGTTTCCTTGAGGGTGCGACGCAGCAGCAGGGAGATCACCGCCGCAATGGCGCCGATCACGAACGGAATCCGCCAGCCCCAGGCGCGCAACTCTTCTTCGGTGAGGATCTGTTGCAGGATCACCACCACCAGCACCGCCAGCAACTGCCCGCCGATCAGGGTCACGTACTGGAACGAGGCGAAGAAACCGCGCTGGCCCTTGAGCGCCACTTCGCTCATGTAGGTGGCCGTGGTGCCGTATTCGCCACCCACCGACAACCCCTGGAACAGCCGCGCCACCAACAGCAGCGCCGGGGCCCAGGCGCCGATATCCTTGTAAGTGGGCAGGAAGGCGATGACCAGGGAGCCGGCGCACATCATCAGCACCGAGATCATCATTGAGTTCTTGCGGCCATGCTTGTCGGCCACCCGGCCGAACAGCCAGCCGCCGATGGGGCGCATCAGGAACCCGGCGGCGAATACGCCCGCGGTGTTGAGCAGTTGAACGGTGGGGTCGTCCGACGGAAAAAACGCCGGGGCGAAGTAGATGGCGCAGAAGGCATAGACGTAGAAGTCGAACCATTCGACCAGGTTGCCGGAGGAAGCACCGACAATCGCAAAAATCCGTTTGCTGCGTTCTTCTCCGGTGTAGTGACTGGTTTTTGTTGTCATGGTTTTTACTCAATGGGAACGGTTATAGCCTAGACATACTTGGCAACAACCATGTTCCGCAAGCAGACTTTTCGGACAGTGTTGCCTGGGAGGGCCCTATCGGGGGCAAGCCCCCTCCCACACTTGATAGGCGGCGCGGTCAAAATGTGGGAGGGGGCTTGCCCCCGATGAGGCCCTCCAGCCAACTCAGTAATCGAAGAACACCGTTTCCTTATCTGTCCCTTGCAAAATCACATTCCACTGATGCACACCCGCCGCATCCGGCTTGGCAATCAAGGTACCGCGCCGCTCAGCCGGCACACACGCCAGCAGCGGGTCATCCCCATTCAACGCTTCACCGTCAAAATAAATCCGCGTCAGCAGGTGCTTCACCAAACCACGGGCAAACACCAGCACGACCAGATGCGGCGCCTGGGTCGTGCCCTTAAGCCCCGGCACGCTGCCAGGCTTGATCGTGGTAAAGCGAAAGCGCCCTTCGGCGTCCACCGGCACGCGGCCGAAGCCTTCAAAGTGCGGGTCCAGCGCTTTGTCCTGCTCGTCTTCAGGGTGGGCGTACTTGCCGGCGGCGTTCGCTTGCCAGACCTCAAGCATGGCGTCGTTGACCACCTCACCGTTACCGTCCAGCACCTGCCCGCTGATCGCCACGCGCTCGCCGAGGGTGGCGGCGACGGTCAGGTCTTCGCGGTTAAGCCAGGTCAGACCGATGTGGTAATACGGCCCGACGGTGTGGGACGTGGTTGCGTAAAGGCTCATCTCATTTCTCCATCGGCGTGGCGTCGCGGCCGCGCAGGACGATGTCCCAGCGGTAGCCGAGGGCATAGGAAGGAATGGTTTTTTCCAGGTCGAAACTGGCGATCAAGCGCTGCTTGGCGCGGGTGTCCGGCACACAGTTGTAGATCGGGTCGTATTCCAGCAGCGGGTCACCGGGGAAATACATTTGCGTGACCAGGCGCGTCAGCACACTCGGGCCGAACAGCGAAAAGTGGATATGCGCCGGGCGCCAGGCGTTGTGGTGGTTGCCCCACGGGTAGGCGCCGGGCTTGATGGTCTGGAACTGGTACCAGCCGTCGGCGTCGGTGACGGTGCGCCCGGTGCCGCTGAAGTTCGGGTCCAGCGGCGCATCGTGCAGGTCGCGCTTGTGGTTGTAGCGACCGGCGGCGTTGGCTTGCCAGATCTCCACGAGGATGCCCGGCACCGGCAGGCCGTTCTCGTCCAGCACACGCCCATGAATGATGATGCGCTCGCCCTGGGGCTCGCCTTCATGCTGGGCGGTGAGGTCGTTGTCCTTGGCATCGATGCGCTCGGCACCGATGGTCGGGCCGGTGATTTCCGACAAGGAATGGGGCAGGAACACCAACGGCTGGGACGGCGAACGCAGGTTCGTCGACTGATAGGCCGGGTGCAGGTAATCAGGTTGAGTGCCCGCTTGCGGGCGCCGGTAACCGGGCTTGTCACTCATGGAGCAATCCTCTCTTGTTAGATGCGTTCAATCGCCAGGGCCAGGCCTTGGCCGACGCCCACACACATAGTCGCCAGGCCTTTACGGCCGCCGGTTTTTTCCAGCTGATGCAGGGCGGTCAGTACCAACCGCGCGCCGCTCATGCCCAGGGGATGGCCCAGGGCGATGGCGCCTCCGTTGGGGTTGACCTGGGGCGCATCGTCGGCGAGGCCCAGCTCGCGCAGCACTGCCAGGCCTTGGCTGGCGAAGGCTTCGTTGAGCTCGATCACGTCAAAATCGGTGACCGCCAGGCCTAATCGTTCCACCAGTTTGCGCACCGCCGGCACCGGGCCGATGCCCATCACACGCGGGGCGACGCCGGCGCTGGCCATACCCAGTACCCGGGCGCGGGCGGTGAGCCCGTGTTTTTTCACCGCCTCGCCAGAGGCCAGGATCAGCGCGGCAGCGCCATCGTTGACACCTGAGGCATTGCCGGCGGTCACGGTTTTGTCGGGGCCATTCACCGGTTTGAGTTTGGCCAGCGCCTCCAGGGTGGTGTCCCTGGGATGCTCATCGTGCTCCACCAGGGTTTCGCCTTTTTTATGGGCGACCCGCACCGGTACGATTTCTTCGGCGAAGAAGCCGGCAGCCTGCGCGGCGGCGGTACGTTGCTGGCTGCGCAGGGCGAACGCGTCCTGGTCGGCGCGGGAAATGCTGTAGTCGTCGGCGACGTTATCGGCGGTCTGCGGCATTGCATCCACGCCGTACTGGGCCTTCATCAACGGGTTGATAAAGCGCCAGCCAATGGTGGTGTCTTCCAGTTTCATGGTGCGCGAAAACGCCGCATCGGCCTTGCCCATCACGAACGGCGCGCGGGACATCGACTCGACGCCACCGGCAATCGCCAGCTCCATTTCGCCGCTGGCAATCGCGCGAAAGGCCGTGCCGATGGCGTCCATGCCCGAGGCGCACAGGCGGTTGAGGGTCACGCCTGGGGTAGTTTCCGGCAGGCCCGCCAGCAGCAGTGCCATGCGTGCCACGTTGCGGTTGTCTTCGCCGGCCTGGTTGGCGCAGCCGAGGAACACTTCATCAACGGCATTCCAGTCCACCGTCGGGTTGCGCTCCATCAGTGCCTTGATCGGCAAGGCCGCCAGGTCATCGGCACGCACCGTGGACAGGCCACCGCCGAAACGACCGATGGGGGTTCGAATGGCATCACAGATAAAGACATCACGCATCAGGCTTCTCCCGGCGCTTGGCCATGGGCGGCCGCGGTGCGGGCCTCAAGGTCACGCAACGCGCTCAGTTCAACCTCGGTCGGCTCGGCGGTGGTCTCGACCTGCTCGGCAAAACGAATGGCCCAGCCGGTCGCCGCTGTCACCTGCTCACGGGTCACGCCCGGGTGCAACGCGGTGACCACGAACTCATGGGTGCCCTCCTCCGGCTCCATGATGCACAGGTCGGTAATGATGCCGACGGGACCGGCGCCCGGCAGGCCCAGGCGTTTACGCGAATCGCCACCTTCGCCGTGGCCGACCGAGGTGATGAAGTCCAGTTTGTCGACAAACGAGCGGGACGACTGTTTAAGGATGATCAACACGCTCTTGGCGGAACCGGCGATCTCCGGCGCGCCGCCGGCCCCCGGCAAACGCACCTTGGGCTGGTGATAATCGCCGACCACGGTGGTGTTGATGTTGCCGAAACGGTCAACCTGAGCCGCGCCAAGAAAGCCCACATCGATGCGCCCGCCTTGCAGCCAGTAGCGGAAGATCTCACCGGTAGGTACCACCGTATCGGCGGTTTCGGCCAGCTCACCGTCGCCGATGGACAGCGGCAGCACCGATGGCTTGGCGCCAATCGGGCCGGACTCGTAGATCAATACCACGTCGGGCGAGGAAGTCAGGCGCGCCAGGTTGGCCGCCTTGGACGGCAGGCCGATGCCGACAAAGCACACCGAGCCGTTCTTGAGGCGACGCGCGGCGGCGACGGTCATCATTTCATTGGTGGAGTAAGCCATCACTTGGCCTCCTGCGCGGTGGCCAGCTTGGCCTGGAATTCACTGAAGTCGGCGGTGCCGTGAATGTATTCGTCGATCCAGGCGGTAAAGGTCCCACGGTCGCGGGCAATCGGGTCCCACGCCTGGTAGAAACGGTTGTCCCGCTCGTTGTAGCCGTGGGCGTAGGACGGATGCGCGCCACCGGGCACGTGGCACACGGCGGTCAGGGCCCAGGTCGGCAATACGCAGCTGTTCATCGGCGCGTTCAGGTCATCGACGATTTCCTCGACGGTGACGATGCAGCGCTTGGCCGCCAGGGCCGCCTCTTTCTGCACGCCGAGGATGCCCCAGAGCAGCACGTTGCCCTTGCGGTCGGCCTTCTGCGCATGGATCACCGTGACATCCGGGCGTACCGACGGGACTGCCGCCAGCACCTCGCCGGTGAATGGGCAAGTGACCGTCTTGATCAGCGGGTTGACCTTGGGCAAGTCGGAACCGGCGTAGGCACGCAACACCGCAAACGGCAGGCCGGAGGCGCCGGCAACGTAGGCATTGGCCAGGTCGGCATGGCTGTGTTCCTCGATCTCCAGCGGCTGCGGCCAGTGTTTTTCCACGGCGTCGCGCAGGCGATGCAGGGAACCCACGCCAGGGTTGCCGCCCCAGGAAAAAATCAACTTGCGCGCACAGCCGGCACCGATCAACTGGTCGTAGATCAGATCAGGCGTCATGCGCACCAGCGTCAGGTCTTTTTTGCCCTGACGAATGATTTCATGACCTGCGGCTGTAGGGATCAGGTGAGTAAAGCCTTCGAGCGCGACGGTATCGCCGTCGCTCACGAAACGCTTGACCGCATCACGCAGGGTGAGAATTTCAGCCATGGGGTTGGGCTCCCGGTGTTGATCGAAAAAGGCGCTGAGGTGGCGCCGAAGTGCTTGAAGATTAAGCCGGGGAAATGGGTGGAACAATCCGATAATCGACTCAGTGTTCGATTATCGAACGAATTGTTGCCTACCTAATCTCCTCAACGAACACGATCCAATGTGGGAGGGGGCTTGCCCCCTCCCACATTTTTAGCTGTGCCAGACGTCAGGTCGCGTCGGCATGGCTGACCATGCCTTTGATCACCACGGCAGCGGTGGCCAGCGCAGCCGGAATTACCAATGCCGTCAGCACCTGCTCGAAATTCCAGCCCAGGCCCAGCAAGGTAGCCCCCATCCACGCCCCCAGAATTGCACCGAAACGGCCAATACCGAGCATCCACGACACACCGGTGGCGCGGCCTTGGGTCGGGTAGAAACGCGCGGCCAGGGAGGGCATCGCCGATTGCGCACCGTTGACGCACATCCCGGCCATCAGCACCAGGGTGGCCAGTAAGGTGATATTGCCCAGGCTCTGCCCTACCGCGTAGGCAAACACCCCGGCCAGCAGATAGAAGGTGCCGATCACCTTGTGCGGGTTGAACCGGTCCATCGCCCAGCCCACGCCCACTGCGCTCAATACGCCGCCAAACTGGAACAACGCGCCGATGAACGCGGCCTGTTCCATGCTGGCGCCACTGTCGCGCATCAGGGTTGGCAGCCAACTGGTGAGCAGATAAACGATCACCAGGCCCATGAAGTAGGTGAGCCACAGCAACAAGGTGCCGGCGCTGTAGGTGCCAGAGAAAATCACCGCGAGCACGTTGCGTGTCTTGACGGTCTTCTGCTCCGGCACGCTGAAGGCGCTGGCCTGGGCAACGATAGCGGGCTCAATAGGAGACAGGGTTTTGCGCACCTTGTCGGCGCCACGGTTACGCACCACCAGATAACGCGCCGATTCCGGCAACCACACCAGCAGCACGGCGGCCAGGATCAACGGCAGTATGCCGCCGATCAGCAACAGGCTGTGCCAGCCGAACGCCGGGATCAACTTGGCCGAGATAAACCCGCCACCGGCCATGCCCAGGTTGAAGCCGCAGAACATGCTGGTCACCAGCAGCGACTTGTGCCGCTCGGGGGTGTATTCAGAAAGCAGCGTGGTGGCGTTGGGCATGCCAGCGCCCAGGCCCAGGCCCGTCAGGAAACGCAACACCAGCAGTTGGTCGACATTGCTGCTGTACGCCGATGCCAGGCTGAAGGCGCCAAACACCAGCACCGCGCCCACCAGCACGCCTTTACGCCCGAAGCGGTCGGCCAGCGGGCCGGAACCCAGCGCGCCGAACACCATGCCGATCAATGCGGCGCTCATCACCGGACCAAGGCTGGCGCGGTCGATGCCCCAGTCCTGGGACAGCGCGGGCGCGATAAAACCCATGGCGGCGGTGTCGAGGCCGTCGAGAAAGACAATCAGGAAACACAGGATCACCACACGCCATTGATAACGCGACAACGGCTGGGCGTTGATGAAGGACTGCACGTCCAAGGTGGTACCGACAGAGGGCTGATTCATTATTTTTATTCCACACCGATGGCGGGTCAGCGACTGGGGGTCGCCGTTATTATTGGAGCGCTTGGGAGCGCTGCCGCACATTAATGAGCCAGGGGAAACAGCGTCAATCGATCAAGCCGGGATCTGTGCGGTCACCGAACACTTAGGCAAACAGTTGCGTACTCAGCTCGCGGCTGGCGCTGAGCATGCTCGGCAGGAAGCGCTGCTCCAGCTCGCTGCGGCTGACCCGCCCGGCATGAGTACTGACATTGAGTGCGGCCAACACCTGGCCGGACGCGTCGTACACCGGTACGGCGATGGAGCGCAGGCCCTGCTCCAGTTCCTGATCGACGATGCACCAGCCTTGCTGACGAACCTGTTGCAGGCATTCGAACAAAGCCTCGGGCGTGGTCAAGGTGCGACTGGTCTTGGTTTGCAGGTCGGCGTGGTCGAGATAATCCTGCAGCGAGGCATCGTCCAGGGCGGCCAGCAGGATACGGCCCATGGAGGTGCAGTACGCCGGCAAGCGGCCGCCCACGGAAAGGTCCACGGAAATCAGGCGCTGAGTGGTGGCGGAACGGGCGATGTACAGAATGTCATCGCCTTCGAGGGTCGCCATGTTGCAGGCTTCGTGAAGTTGTTCGCTCATGCGGTCCAGATAAGGCTGGGCCGACACGGCCAAGGGCGTCGATGACAGATACGCATGGCCAAGCGTCAGCACCTTGGGCAGCAACGAGTAGGTACGGCCATCGGTGGTGGCGTAACCGAGTTTGATCAAGGTGTGCAGGCAACGGCGCACGGCGGCGCGGGGGATTTCGGTGCGGTGGCTGATCTGGGCGATGGTCAGGTGACGCTTGCGCTCCTGAAACGCCTGCACCACGGCCAGGCCACGGGCCAGGGAGGTCATGAAGTCCGGATCACCCGTGAAGGCCTGGATGCGCTTGGCGGGTGAGGCCACGATCGGCGGCGCCACGGACGCGAAAGAATTGCGCAATTGATCGTTCATTGCAGGGATCCTTTTTCTTGTTTTCAACCACAGAAGGGCTGGCTGTCATTTCTAGCCGCGCCAGTAGAGATGTACAAGACGGGGCTGGCAACATTGGGCGATTATCGGACGATCATTCGATTATCGCAATTTTCAGCGGCCAAGCCTGTTTCAAAGCCTTATGGAAGAAAAACCAGATGACCGTGGATAGATATGTTCAGCCAACACTTACGTTGTGATGTAACAAAACCCGCATATGAAGTTGATGCTTTTTAACTTTATGCCGATAGCGTTATTCACATGCATCGCTATAATGCAGCCTGTGCAGAGGTCAGCCCAATTTACCTGTTGGGATCAGAGCTCGCCCGGCGCCGCATACTCGAGCGCAGGGTCGATTAAAGTATTGGATTGAAAAAGCGACCTCGGGTCCCCACTTCAAACTTGGACAGTCCGTCTGTTCAAGTTCGTACACCCCAAGGCGGCCTTTTGGCATGACGTTGCACTTTTATTAAACTCAACTCAATTAGGTATAACTGTGACGAAAGATGAACTGCGCGCGGAACTTGAGCGCCAGGAGCAACGTTACAAGGATGTTTACGGCGGGGAAGTCACCACCTACGCCGCCCAGCCTGAGCCGGAACGTAAGCCATGGCGCAAGCGCGCCAGCCTGCTGGACCAGGCATTCGCCCAGGAAATTCAGAAAATCGAGCAGGAACTCAAGACCGAAGAGCCCTGAGTACTCTTTGGGTTGGTCCCAGGGTTTTGCTGCGTCTGCCGGCCCGCCACCGGACGAGGGCAGCACGCATTAGCCGCCGCTGGTCGGCGCCCTACTGCCGCCAACGAATTTTCATACAAATGTTTCACACATGACGTTTTCGTGACGAAACCGTGTCTTTTCGCGCCCCGGCGTTAAAAATCAAAGACTTGCCAAAGCCCCGAAAACCCTGGGATACGCCCGTTTCCAGCGGTTTTTTTCCAAGTAGATTGTTACCGATGAGCAGCTAATGCATCGATTACTGAGGTTTTCTGGCATAATCGCGCCCCCTTACGACCGGGTCAGAAAACCTTCATGATCGATTTATTCAGCGGACTGGATGCTTGGGTTCTAGTGAGCCTGTTGCTCGCCCTGGCCTTTGTCCTCGCCTTCGAGTTCATCAATGGCTTTCATGACACCGCTAACGCGGTGGCCACAGTCATCTATACCAAAGCCATGCCGCCACACCTGGCGGTGTTCTTCTCCGGGGTGTTCAATTTCCTCGGCGTGCTGCTCGGTGGTGTGGGTGTCGCCTACGCCATCGTGCATTTGCTGCCGGTGGAGTTGCTGATCAATGTGAACACCGGCCATGGTCTGGCGATGGTCTTCTCGTTGTTGGCGGCGGCAATCACCTGGAACCTGGGCACCTGGTACTTCGGGATCCCGGCCTCCAGCTCCCACACCCTGATCGGCTCGATCCTCGGCGTGGGCCTGGCCAACGCCCTGATCAACGATATTCCCCTGGCTGACGGTGTGAACTGGCAGAAAGCGATCGATATCGGTGCGTCCCTGGTGTTCTCGCCGATGGCCGGTTTCCTGGTCGCAGCCCTGGTGCTGATCGGCCTGAAGTGGTGGCGCCCGCTGTCGAAGATGCACAAGACCCCGGACCAACGCCGCAAGCTTGATGACAAGAAGCACCCGCCGTTCTGGAACCGCCTGGTCCTGGTGATTTCCGCCATGGCCGTGAGCTTCGTACACGGCTCCAACGATGGGCAGAAAGGTATCGGCCTGATCATGCTGGTGCTGATCGGTATCGTGCCGGCGCAGTTCGTGCTCGACCTGGGCAGCACCACCTACCAGATCGAACGGACCCGCGACGCCACTGTGCATCTGAGCCAGTTCTACCAGCGCAACAACGCCACCCTTGGCGAGTTCCTGGCACTGGGCAAAAGCGTGAAGGACGACCTGCCGGGCAAGTTCCAGTGCAACCCGCAGCAGACCGAGCCGACCATCAACGCGCTCGTTGACACGCTCAAAGGTGTGTCCGACTACCACTCGTTGAATGCCGACCAGCGCATTGAAGTGCGTCGCTACCTGCTCTGCCTGGACGATACCGCGAAGAAAGTCGGCAAGCTGCCTGGCCTGGATGCGCGTGAGAAGTCCGACCTCGACAAGCTGCGCAAAGACCTGACCGCCACGACCGAATACGCGCCGTTCTGGGTGATCCTCGCGGTCGCACTGGCCCTGGGCCTGGGCACTATGGTGGGCTGGAAACGCGTGGTACTGACCATCGGTGAGAAGATCGGCAAGCAAGGCATGACCTATGCCCAGGGCATGTCGGCGCAGATCACCACAGCCACCATGATCGGCTTTGCCAATATCTTCGCCCTGCCGGTGTCCACCACCCACGTGTTGTCTTCTGGCGTGGCCGGTACCATGGTCGCCAACAAAAGCGGCCTGCAAGGCGGCACGGTCAAGACCATCCTGATGGCGTGGGTGCTGACCCTGCCGGCAACCGTAGGCCTCTCGGCCGGGTTGTTCTGGCTGGCGTCCAAGGCGCTGGGCAGCTGATAGCGGCCTGCAATGAACAAGGTGCGATTCGCGAGAATCGCACCTTTTTTATGGCCCTGATGATCATTCCCACGCTCTGCGTGGGAATGCGCCCCGTGACGCTCCGCGTCACCCATGCGCAGGCCTCAACAGCGGACGCGGAGCGCCCGAGGCGGCATTCCCACGCAGAGCGTGGGAACGATCGGCCAAAAAAAAAGGCGACCGAAGTCGCCCAAAATGCCTTGCGTGCCCTGTAACCCGGAAAAACTTATGGTTTTTTACGCTTGTGTGCGTCTTTCCAGATAAAAATGCCAAACCCTACAAAAAACAGCACCATGAGGCTTACGGTCAGCACTCCGGCAAATACCACATTATCGATAAACATGACCGGCCTCCTGCACTTGCCCTGTTGCGATAGGGCTAAGTTAATCGAGAAGGCGGATTGGAAAATTGACGGGGATCAATGTCGCCCTCGACGGGGCGTAAAGAAAGGCAATAACTGACCTGCATCAATGGAGGCCAGTTGATTCAACGTTTTTTCGGCTTGTTCTTCGATTTCTTCTTGGCTTTACCCAGGGGCATGGCCTGTTCAAACGCCTGGCGCACTTCATTCAGGCGTTTGTCATTGAGATCATGCACACGCTTGGCGCGCTCGGCATTCAGGTCGATCAGCTTGTCATCATCACTCATGGCTTGGCTTACGTTATGGCGGGAATGTCGCAATAATGCGGCCTCCTCCGCTCGACCGCAAATCAGCTGGCGATCAAACCTCGATATCCACCCACAGGCCCTGGCGCGGCGCGTCTTCAATCAGCGGCGCCACGGGGACAGTATTGTCGGCATTGAGCAGATCGCCGGGGATCGGCAGGTGCTGCTCGGGATCCTCGCTGGCTTCACGCTGACGCTTTTGCTGCTCTTGCTGACGGCGCTGTTCTTCGCGCAGCAGAAAGGTCGATTGCTCGGCATCGCCTTTTTTCAGGTCGATGGTGCTCTCGTTGGAGCCTTGTTGAACCGGCACCACGGGCGGAATATCCGGCTTCTGGCGTACCGGATCGAGTTGTGACGTGACCGGCACAACGCTGACGGGCAGCATGGGTGGCAACATAATCTTGATTCTCCTGGTCAACAGGCTGTCGGCGCGCCCCAGGGCGACTTGAACATTGGCTGGCCAAGCTGTGACCCAGTCGACACTTATGAGTGCCCGCCACCCGTCGATTCGGCCTGCGGGCCTGGACGCTGACGCAGTAGTTTTTGTCAGAGTACTTTTTGTCGGAGTACTTTTTGTCGGAGTCCTTGGGCGTGAGGCCTTGTTCCGTTAAGATAGTCGGCTTTTTCACGGCGGGAGTCAGGCAGCATGGCGCAGCAGTATCAACCGGGGCAACGCTGGATTAGTGACAGCGAAGCAGAGCTGGGGTTAGGCACCGTTCTGGCACAGGACGGCCGCTTGTTGACCGTGCTCTATCCGGCCACTGGCGACACCCGCCAGTATGCGCTACGGAATGCGCCCCTCACCCGCGTGAGGTTTTCGCCGGGCGACAGCATCACCCATTTCGAAGGCTGGAAGATGACCGTGCAGGAAGTCGACGACGTCGACGGCCTGCTGGTGTACCACGGCCTCAACGGGCAGAACGAACAGGTCACCCTGCCGGAAACCCAACTGTCCAACTTCATCCAGTTCCGCCTCGCCAGCGACCGCCTGTTCGCCGGGCAGATCGACCCGCTGGCCTGGTTCTCGCTGCGCTACCACACCCTGGAACACACCAGTCGCCAATTGCAGTCCGCACTGTGGGGCCTGGGCGGCGTGCGTGCGCAACCTATCGCGCACCAACTGCACATCGCCCGTGAAGTCGCTGACCGTATCGCGCCACGGGTATTGCTCGCCGACGAAGTGGGCCTGGGCAAGACCATCGAAGCCGGCCTGGTGATCCATCGTCAACTGCTGTCGGGCCGTGCCAGCCGCGTGCTGATCCTGGTCCCGGAAAACCTGCAGCACCAGTGGCTGGTGGAAATGCGCCGGCGCTTCAACCTGCAGGTTGCGCTGTTCGACGAAGAGCGCTTTATCGAAAGCGATGCCACCAACCCGTTCGAAGACACTCAGCTGGCGCTGGTCGCCCTGGAATGGCTGGTGGACGACGAGAAGGCCCAGGACGCGCTGTTCGCGGCCGGTTGGGACCTGCTGGTGGTCGACGAAGCCCACCACCTGGTGTGGCACGAAGAAAAAGCCAGCGCCGAGTACTCGCTGGTCGAGCAACTCGCCGAAGTGATTCCCGGCGTGCTGCTGCTCACCGCTACGCCGGAACAACTGGGCCAGGACAGCCACTTCGCGCGCCTGCGCCTGCTCGACCCGAACCGTTTCCACGACCTGCACGCCTTCCGCGCCGAGAGCGAGAACTACCGCCCGGTGGCCGAAGCCGTGCAGGAGCTGCTGGACAAGGGCCGCTTGTCGCCCGCCGCGCACAAAACCATCCAGGGTTTCCTCGGCAATGAAGGCGAAGCCTTGCTTACCGCCGTCAACGATGGCGACAGCGAGGCCAGCGCGCGCCTGGTGCGTGAACTGCTCGACCGCCACGGCACCGGCCGCGTGCTGTTTCGCAACACCCGCGCCGCCGTGCAGGGGTTCCCCGAGCGTAAACTGCACGCCTACCCGCTGCCGAACCCAGACGAATACATGGAGTTGCCCCTGGGCGAACATGCCGAGCTGTATCCGGAAGTCAGCTTCCAGTCGCAGCCGGACATCGAGGAAGACAACCGCTGGTGGCGCTTCGACCCGCGCGTCGAGTGGCTGATCGACCAGCTGAAAATGCTCAAGCGCACCAAGGTCCTGGTGATCTGCGCCCACGCCGAAACCGCCATGGACCTGGAAGACGCGCTGCGCGTACGCTCCGGCATTCCGGCCACGGTGTTCCACGAAGGCATGAATATCCTCGAGCGCGACCGCGCCGCGGCCTACTTCGCGGATGAAGAGTTCGGCGCCCAGGTGTTGATCTGTTCGGAAATCGGCAGTGAAGGCCGTAACTTCCAGTTCTCCCACCACCTGGTGCTGTTCGACCTGCCGTCGCACCCCGACCTGCTGGAACAGCGCATCGGCCGCCTGGACCGGATCGGCCAGAAACACGTGATCGAACTGCACGTGCCATACCTGGAAACCAGCCCGCAAGAGCGCCTGTTCCAGTGGTACCACGAAGCGCTGAACGCGTTCCTCAATACCTGCCCGACCGGCAACGCCTTGCAGCATCAGTTCGGCCCGCGCCTGCTGCCGCTGCTGGAAAACGCCGACGACGGCGAATGGCAGGCCCTGATCGACGAAGCCCGTGCCGAGCGCGAGCGCCTGGAGCAGGAGCTGCACACCGGGCGCGATCGTTTGCTGGAGCTCAACTCTGGCGGCGCCGGTGAAGGCGATGCGCTGGTCGAAGACATCCTCGAGCAAGACGACCAGTTCGCCCTGCCGATCTATATGGAAACCCTGTTCGACGCCTTCGGCATCGACAGCGAAGACCATTCGGAAAACGCGCTGATCCTCAAGCCCAGCGAGAAGATGCTCGACGCCAGCTTCCCCCTGGGCGACGACGAAGGTGTGACCATCACCTACGACCGTAACCAGGCGCTGTCCCGTGAAGACATGCAGTTCATCACCTGGGAACACCCGATGGTGCAAGGCGGCATGGACCTGGTGCTGTCCGGTTCCATGGGCAATACCGCTGTGGCGCTGATCAAGAACAAGGCGCTCAAGCCGGGCACCGTATTGCTCGAACTGCTGTATGTCAGCGAAGTGGTTGCCCCGCGCTCGCTGCAACTGGGTCGCTACCTGCCACCGGCAGCGCTGCGCTGCCTGCTGGATGCCAACGGCAATGACCTGTCCGGCCGAGTGTCGTTCGTGACCTTGAACGAGCAGTTGGAAAGCGTGCCCCGGGCCAGCGCCAACAAATTCGTGCAGGCCCAGCGCGACCAATTGACGCCGCGCATCAATGCCGGCGAAGAGAAAATCGCCCCGCGTCACGCCGAACGTGTGGCCGAGGCCAAGCGTCGCCTGGCGGCAGACACTGACGAAGAGCTGGCGCGCTTGACCGCGCTGCAAGCGGTCAACCCGACCGTGCGCGACAGTGAACTGGTCGCCCTGCGCAACCAGCGCGAGCAAGGCCTGGCCATGCTCGACAAGGCGGCGTTGCGACTGGAAGCGATTCGGGTGTTGGTCGCGGGCTGATCCTGCGCTGAATGAGAGAGGCCCGCGCAATGCGGGCCTTTTTTATTCACTGGCAAATGGCTGTGGCTGTAAGGGCCTCATCGGGGGCAAGCCCCCTCCCACACTCGAATGTATTCACAGTTCAAATGTGGGAGGGGGCCTTGCCCCCGATAGAGTCACCGCGATCTCAAGCCGTAGCCAACGCCGGCACCTCCACCGCACTTAACCCCTCTTTCATCCGCTTGGCATCGCGCACAAAACTGCGCGACGCCTGGAATAGAAACAGCATGGTCAGGAACAACGCCACCGGAATCAGGTACATGGCGTCGTGCAAACCTACAGCCTTGTATGCCTCGGTCATCTGCTCGGCCCCCGCCGCATACATCGCCGCATGCGCAAAGTGATCAGACAGGCCGCCCACCACAATCGGCCCCATGCCCCCGCCCAGCAGATACAAGCCGGCAAAGAACAACGCCATCGCCGTGGCCCGCAGGCGCGGTTCAACCACGTCCTGGATTGCCGTGTACACGCAGGTATAGAAGTTATAGGCAAACAACCAGCCCACGCTGAACAGCGCGACGAACACGCCGATCTCGATCCGCCCGGCATGCAATGCCCAGGCGGTGGTGAGCGTGGAGATGATCAGACTGCACGCGGCAAACAGCAGCCGGCCATTGGCGACCCGCTGATGGATCTTGTCGGCGATCCAGCCGCCCAGGGTCAGGCCCACCAGGCCGGTCACACCGACGATGACACCGGTGGCCACCGCTGCGTCCTGCAACGGCATCAGGAAGTAACGTTGCAGCATCGGCACCAGGAACGAGTTGCACGCATAGGTGGCGAAGTTGAAGCACAGCCCGGCCAGCACCAGCCACAGGAAGGTCGGCACCGCAAGTACGCGGCGGATCGGACGGTCGACGCGTTCCTGGGGCACTTGCACCGTTTCCGCCGCGCCGCGTTTGGGCTCCTTGATGTAGAACATGAATACCGCGAGGATCAGCCCCGGTACGGCGGCAATAAAGAACGGCGCACGCCAGCTGTCGAACGCCTTGACCATCCAGCCGATGGTGAAGAACGCCAGCAGCAAGCCCAACGGCAGGCCCAGCATGAAAATGCCCATGGCGCGCGCGCGGCGGTGGGCGGGAAACAGATCGCCAATCAATGAATTGGCGGCGGGGGCATAGCTGGCTTCCCCGATGCCAATGCCCATGCGCACCACCAGGAAGCTCCAGAAACTGCCGGCCAGGCCATTGAGCGCAGTCAGTCCGCTCCAGGCAAACAAGCCCCAGCCCATCAATTTGCTGCGCGAGCCGGTATCGGCCAGGCGCCCCAGCGGTAGCCCGGCGATGGCATAGACGATGGTGAAAGAGGTGCCGATGATGCCGAGCTGAAAGTCGCTCAGGCGCCATTCCATGCGGATCGGCTCGATGATGATCGCGGGAATGGTTCGGTCGAAGAAGTTGAACAGGTTGGCGAGGAACAGCAGGAACAGAATGCGCCAGGCATTCGCCGCTTGGGTCGAGTTCTGCATGGGTCCGTCTCTTTTATTGTTATGAGAGCTGCGATGCCCACTGCATCCTGCTCAGGTATCTGCAACATAGTCAGGCTGGCGGCGCTTGTCTGTAATGATTCGTAAAGCTGATAGGACGTGATTTCACCCGGCATTACGGGGCTTTCCCTACAAAAATATATGTGTGCGCCCCCCTTCCCAATGGCCAGCGCCCGGATAGAATGGCGAGCCTTCCCGCAGTCCCCCCTTACCTATCCTTAATCGATGACGCCCATGTCCGAAGCCAGTCCGTGTCTGAATTGCGGTGCCTGCTGTTCATACTTTCGTGTGTCTTTCTTCTGGGGCGAGTGCGCCTCATCGGGTGGCACCGTGCCCGATGACCTGGTAGTGCAGATCAACCCCACCCGCGTGGCGATGATCGGCACCGACCAGAAGCCCGCACGCTGCTGCAGCCTCGAGGGTGAAGTGGGCAAAGGCACGCGCTGTTCAATTTATGAACAGCGCTCAAGCCCCTGCCGCGAGTTCGACGCCTCCTGGAGCCAGGGCGTGCAGAACGCCGATTGCGATGCTGCCCGTGCCGCCTTCGGCCTGGCGCCGCTCGACGAGCCGCTTTTTGAGCTGGATTTGCCCATCAGCGCTTAGCATCAAACGCTATGACTGGCATGCAAAAAGAGTTGTATCAAAGTGCCATTATTCCTGGCAAATCCCGCGAGGCTTCTATACTCGACCTCATAGGTCATCGCCTGAGGCAATGACGCGACACTATGACGGGACACGCTATGGAATGGCTGGGACTGCACTTTTTCACCGACCTTCCAGACAACGGGCACTTATTACTCAATTGCAGTCATAACCCCTTTCTGGTGCTGCTGGCGTACCTGGTCGCCTGCGCGGCCGGCTTTGGCACGCTGGACATGGCCGAGCGCGTCGGTCATGTCGAAGACCCCACCGCCCGCCGTCGCTGGTGTTGGTTGGGCGCCGGTTGCCTGGCGGGCGGTATTTGGTCGACCCACTTCATCAGCATGCTGGCATTCCAGGCCCCCGTCGCCATTCATTACGAATTGCTGATGACCTTCGCCTCGTTGGTGATTGCCCTGATCGCTTCGCTGTTCGCCATGCAAACCCTCAGTCATGCGCACCTGCGGCTCCATCAATACCTGCTGGCCTCGGTGTGGATGGGACTGGGTATCGCGCTGATGCACTACGTCGGCATGTCAGCCATGCGCTCCCAGGCCCAGGCCTACTTCGACTCCGGGCTGCTCATGGCCTCGGTCGCGATTGCCATCGGCGCGAGCCTGGCAGCGTTGTTGTTGTCGAGCTACCTGCGCGACGGTACCGGCGTGTTTCATCAATTGCTCAAGTACGCCGCCAGCCTGGTGCTGGGCGCCGGCATCCTGAGCATGCATTTCACCGGCATGGCGGCCATGCAAATGCTGATACCGGACGGGGCGGATCTGTCGTTGCCCGTCGATAACAATCCGCTGCAACTGAGCCTGTCGGTGGCCACGATCACCTTGCTGGTTATCGGCAGCAGCATCAGCGCAGCGTTGGCCGACAAAAAGCTGCAGCACAAGGAACGCGATTTGCGCCGGGTCAACGCACTGCTCAGCGAGCTGGACCAGGCCCGAGCCTCGTTGCAACAGGTGGCCCATTACGACGCGCTGACCAGCTTGCTCAACCGGCGTGGCTTCAACCAGATCTTCGCGGAAAAGGTCGCGGAAAAAACCGCGACCTGCGGCATGATGGCGGTGATCTTCCTCGACATCGATCATTTCAAGCGCATCAACGACAGCCTTGGGCATGATGCCGGTGACCAGTTGCTCTCCGTGCTGGCCAGCCATATCAAAGGCTCGGTACGCAGCCATGCCGATGTGGTCGCGCGTTTTGGCGGGGATGAATTCTGCATTTTGATCAATATCCATCATCGCGACGAAGCGCGGCACATGGCCCAGCGCATCATGCAAAAAATGAAAGAACCCATCGAGTTGGCAGGCCGGCGCATGGTCATGACTACCAGCATCGGTATCAGCCTGTTTCCCGACGATGGCCAAACCTGTGAAGAACTGCTGAAAACCGCCGACTTGGCGCTTTACCAGTCCAAGGATGCTGGCCGCAATAGCCTGCACTTCTTCAGCTCCAACCTCAAAACCCGCGCTTTCCTTGAGCTGCAACTTGAAGAGCAACTGCGCGCGGCCCTGCGCGGGCGCAATGAGTTGGTGTTGTTTTATCAGCCGATCTTCGACATGAAGCTCGGCAAGGTCACGCGCCTGGAGGCCCTGGTGCGTTGGCAGCACCCACAACATGGGTTGCTGGCGCCGGACCGGTTTATCGGGATTGCCGAGAATAACGGCTTGATTGCCGAACTGGACCACTGGGTATTGCGCCAGGCCTGTCATGACTTGAGCCTGTTGTCTGATCGCGGCTATAGCGAGTTGACCATGGCCGTGAATTGCTCGGCCCTGAACCTGGCCCGTGATGAACTGGCGGATGAAATCGAAGCGGCCCTGCGCTTTGCCGGCATTGCTGCCAATCGCCTGGAGCTGGAAGTCACCGAAAACGCGTTGATGGGCAATATCAGCAGCACCCTGGCCCTGTTGCGGCAAATCCGCGCCTTGGGTGTATCCCTGGCGATCGATGACTTCGGCACCGGCTATTCATCCCTGGCCTACCTCAAGCGCCTGCCGCTCAACACCTTGAAGATCGACCGGTCGTTTATCCAGGACATACCCAGGTCCACCGCCGACAGCGAAATTGTCCAGGCCATCATTGCCATGGCTCATACGTTGCACCTGGAGGTGGTGACCGAAGGGGTGGAAACCCAGGCGCAATTCGAGCTGTTGCAGCAGCATGGCTGCGATTTCATTCAGGGTTATTTGCTGAGCCCGGCGGTGGCCCTCAGCGACATCATTGGCGTCATGCAAGGCATGCAGATACGCAACCCACTCCACACATTCAGCGCAGACGGTAATAAAGAGGCGCCGCCGCCAAAAGAACCTGCCCCGGCGTGCATCAGCCCGCCTTCAGTTGTCAGGCCCATCCGCTGACGTGGCAGGCTGCCAGTAGTCAGGCGCCAATACCTTGAAACAATTTCCCAGCCGTTACGCCAGCGCTCCAACTGTTCCCGTGACGTTAACGTCACCGTCACCTGTGACCTTTCTCTACGGCAACGTGCCATCACGGCGGAAGCGGTTACTCCGCTACACACTTGCGCAGGCGCGAGCCGTGCACCTATTTGGCTCAATGATTTCTTACGCTGCCCTTTCCTGGATCAAAATCCACGGCGAGACCACCACCGCCCACAGGCTCGGGTCACGCGTGACCAAGTCCACCGCCCGCGTCGCAGACACTTCGCTAAGACTCCCCGCAGCCAGCCAGGCAGCGACTTTCTCGCGATTGTCTTCGGCCATCGCTTCGGCCGCTTCGATCAAATCCAGGCCGGCGTCGACCCACAATAGGGCACCCTTGGCAAAGAACGGTTCAAGCTCCTTCCAGGAAATTTCGGCGGTTTCACCGAGCAGCTTGGCATAGAGGGTGCTAGGTTCTTGCGTCATGGGAGTTCACCTGAGTAAAAAATCGGCGCAATCATAACGTCGTGTCTCAGTTGGAAAAACCCAGTAGCAAATAAGCTAGCGATTGAAAGTGTCGGAAAAGCCAAGGAATGCTCGAAAGACTGGCATTACCCCGCCGCAATTCTGTCTTTTTCTTTCATTTAAGCGACACAACTCGGTTTTGCCCCCAGCAGCCAGCTTTCCAAGCGATCAACCGGCGCTCTACACTGTACCGGTACAGTTGCCAGGGCATCGCCGGGGGATATCCGAGATATCTGATCCGGTTCTGCAGCTCACAAGGCCGCTAGAACTATAAAAAATACAACAGTAAGAGTGGAGCACTATGAATAAGGCTACTAAGCAGATTTCCAAACTGTTTGCCGCTATGGTCCTGGCTGGGGTTGCCGGCCATTCGTTCGCAGCCGACACCATCAAGATCGGCATCGCCGGCCCCAAGACCGGGCCTGTAACGCAATATGGCGACATGCAATTCATGGGTGCCAAGCAGGCCATCGCCGACATCAACGCCAAGGGCGGCGTCGACGGCAAAATGCTTGAAGCCAAGGAATACGACGACGCGTGCGATCCGAAGCAAGCCGTTGCCGTCGCCAACAAAGTGGTCAACGATGGCGTCAAGTTCGTGGTCGGTCACCTTTGCTCCAGCTCCACTCAGCCAGCCTCGGATATCTATGAAGACGAAGGCGTCATCATGATTACCCCGGCGGCCACCAGCCCGGAAATCACCGCCCGTGGCTACAAGCTGATCTTCCGCACCATCGGCCTGGACAGCGCCCAGGGCCCGGCGGCCGGCAACTACATCGCCGACCACGTCAAGCCGAAGATCGTTGCCGTACTGCACGACAAGCAGCAATACGGTGAAGGCATCGCCACCGCCGTCAAGCAAACCCTCGAGAAGAAAGGCACCAAGGTTGCCGTCTTCGAAGGCCTGAACGCCGGTGACAAGGACTTCTCCTCGGTCATCCAGAAACTCAAGCAAGCCAACGTCGACTTCGTCTACTACGGCGGCTACCACCCTGAGCTGGGCCTGATCCTGCGCCAAGCCAAGGAAAAAGGCCTGAACGCCAAGTTCATGGGCCCAGAGGGCGTCGGCAACGACTCCATCTCGCAAATCGCCCAGGGCGCTTCCGAAGGCCTGCTGGTGACCCTGCCTAAATCCTTCGACACCGACCCGGCCAACAAAGCCATCGTTGAAGAGTTCGCCAAGAACAAGCAGGACCCAACCGGTCCGTTCGTGTTCCCGGCCTACTCGGCCATCGAAGTGATCGCCGGCGGCATCAAGGCTGCCAAGAGCGAAGACACCGCCAAGGTGGCCGAGGCCATCCACGCGGGTACCTTCAAGACCCCGACTGGCGAGCTGAGCTTCGACGCCAAGGGCGACCTGAAGGACTTCAAATTCGTGGTCTACGAATGGCACTTCGGCAAACCAAAAACCGAAGTATCCCCTCAGTAAGCCAGGCATTACTGGTCAACAAGCCCACTGTGAAAGCAGTGGGTTTTGTTTTACGAGGTTTATGGGCCATGTCCCCCGCGATCCGGGCGCTGGCTCACCTGAAAATCTTAAAACCGTCACCAGCGGTTCGCTGGCAAACGCTTTGTGCAAATGTGCTCACAGAACACAGCGCAGGGCCGGAACATGACTCCACCAGTGAAATGCGTATCGGGTTTTTAGGAGCGCTGTAATGCCTGAGATCTATCATTTTTTCCAACAGCTGGTTAATGGCCTGACCATTGGCAGCACCTATGCCTTGATAGCCATTGGCTACACAATGGTTTACGGCATCATTGGAATGATCAACTTCGCCCATGGCGAGGTGTACATGATTGGTTCCTACGTGGCCTTCATCGCCCTTGCCGGGCTGGCCATGATGGGTATCCACTCCCTGCCGCTGTTGATGACCGCTGCGTTCCTGGCATCGATCGTCGTGACCAGTGCCTATGGCTACAGTATCGAGCGCGTTGCCTACCGCCCCTTGCGCGGCAGCAACCGGTTGATCCCGCTGATTTCCGCCATCGGCATGTCGATTTTCCTGCAGAACACCGTATTGCTGTCCCAGGACTCCAAGGACAAGTCCATTCCCAACCTGATCCCGGGAAGCTTCTCCTTCGGCCCAGGTGGTGCGCAAGAAGTGCTGATTTCCTACATGCAGATCCTGGTTTTCGTCGTCACTCTGGTGGCGATGCTCGGCCTCACGCTGTTCATTTCCCGCTCTCGTCTGGGGCGCGCCTGCCGGGCCTGCGCCGAAGACATCAAGATGGCCAACCTGTTGGGCATCAACACCAATAACATCATCGCCCTGACCTTCGTGATCGGCGCCGCGCTGGCGGCGGTCGCGGCCGTGTTGCTGAGCATGCAGTACGGCGTGATCAACCCCAACGCTGGTTTCCTGGTGGGGCTCAAGGCCTTTACCGCAGCGGTACTGGGCGGCATCGGCAGTATTCCGGGCGCCATGCTCGGTGGGCTGGTGCTGGGCGTGGCCGAAGCCTTTGGCGCCGATATCTTCGGTGACCAGTACAAGGACGTCGTGGCGTTCGGCTTGTTGGTCCTGGTGTTGTTGTTCCGTCCGACCGGCATCCTGGGCCGTCCGGAGGTTGAGAAAGTATGAGCAGATATCTTAAATCGGCGTTTTTCAGCGCCTTGCTGGTGTGGGCCGTGGCCTTCCCCGTACTCGGCCTCAAGCTGAGCATTGTCGGCATCAATCTGGAAGTGCATGGCACAGGGCCGCTCACGCTGAGCGTCATCGCAGTGTGCTCGGTTCTGATGTTTTTGCGGGTACTGTTTACCCAGCAGCTTGGCGGGTTGTTCAAGCGCAATCGTGGTCCATTGGTTTCACCCAAGGTAAGCCAGTTCCTGACGCTCCCGCGTACACAGCGTTACATCATCATCGGCCTGATCGCCGCCGCCTTGGTATGGCCGTTTTTTGGCTCCCGAGGTGCGGTGGATATCGGCATTTTGATCCTAATCTACGTGATGCTTGGCCTAGGGTTGAATATCGTGGTGGGTCTAGCAGGTTTGCTCGACCTGGGTTACGTAGGTTTTTACGCTGTTGGCGCTTATACCTATGCACTGCTGTCGCACTACCTCGGCTGGGGCTTCTGGATCTGCCTGCCAATCGCCGGAATGATGGCCGCCACCTTCGGTTTCCTCCTGGGTTTCCCCGTGTTACGACTGCGCGGTGACTATCTGGCAATCGTAACGCTGGGCTTCGGTGAGATAATTCGTCTGTTTCTTCGCAACCTGACGGACCTTACCGGCGGGCCAAACGGCATAAGCAACGTTCCCAAACCCACTTTTTTCGGTCTTCCACTCGATAAAACTGCGCCTGATGGCGGGCAAACGTTCCATGAGTACTTCGGTTTGGTTTACAGCGGATCTGACAAGATAGTGTTTCTCTATCTGATTGCGCTGTTGCTGGTTCTGGCGACGTTGTTCGTAATCAATCGCTTGCTGCGCATGCCAATCGGCCGAGCCTGGGAAGCATTACGAGAAGATGAGATCGCCTGCCGGGCGTTGGGTATGAACCCGACAGTGATCAAGCTCTCGGCATTCACCCTCGGGGCGACATTCGCCGGTTTTGCCGGCAGCTTCTTTGCTGCACGCCAGGGGCTGGTTACGCCGGAGTCGTTCACCTTCCTGGAGTCTGCGATCATCCTGGCGATCGTCGTATTGGGCGGAATGGGTTCACAACTGGGCGTCATTTTGGCTGCCGTAGTAATGACACTGCTCCCGGAACTGATGCGCGACTTCAGTGAATACCGCATGTTGATGTTCGGCGCGCTCATGGTGCTGATGATGATCTGGCGCCCTCAAGGCCTGCTGCCCATGCAACGTCCACACATGGAGCTGCGCAAATGAGCCGCGAGATCCTGAAAGTCGAAAATCTGAGCATGCGCTTTGGCGGCTTGCTCGCGGTCAACGGCGTCGCCCTGACCGTCAAAGAGAAGCAGGTCGTCGCGCTGATCGGCCCCAATGGCGCCGGCAAGACCACGGTGTTCAACTGCCTCACCGGTTTCTACAAGCCGAGCGGCGGCAGTATCCTGCTGGACGGCCAGCCGATCCAGGGCCTGGCCGGTCACGAGATCGCCCGCAAGGGCGTGGTGCGCACGTTCCAGAATGTGCGCTTGTTCAAGGACATGACAGCGGTCGAGAACCTGCTTATCGCCCAGCACCGTCACCTGAACACCAACTTCTTCGCAGGCCTGTTCAAGACCCCGGCGTTCCGCAAGAGCGAGCGCGAAGCCATGGAGTACGCGGCGTATTGGCTGGACAAGGTCAATCTCACCGAGTTTGCCAACCGCCCGGCCGGCACCCTGGCCTATGGTCAGCAACGTCGCCTGGAAATCGCCCGCTGCATGATGACCCGCCCGCGGATCCTGATGCTCGACGAACCGGCGGCGGGCTTGAACCCCAAGGAAACCGAAGACCTCAAGGCGCTTATCGGCGTGTTGCGTGAGGAAAACAATGCCACCGTGCTGTTGATCGAACACGATATGAAACTGGTCATGAGCATTTCCGACCATATCGTGGTGATCAACCAGGGCACGCCGCTCGCCGACGGGACGCCGGAGCAGATCCGCGACAATCCCGAAGTGATCAAAGCCTACCTGGGGGAAGCGTAAAATGCTGCAATTCGAAAACGTTTCCACTTTCTACGGCAAGATCCAGGCCCTGCACAGCGTCAACGTGGAAGTGCGTCAGGGCGAGATCGTGACCCTGATCGGCGCCAACGGCGCTGGCAAGTCCACGTTGCTGATGACCCTGTGCGGCTCGCCCCAGGCCCACAGCGGCAGCATCCGCTACATGGGTGAAGAGCTGGTGGGCAAGCACTCCGCCGAAATCATGCGCAAGAGCATTGCGGTGGTACCGGAAGGCCGTCGCGTGTTTTCGCGCCTGACCGTGGAAGAGAACCTGGCCATGGGCGGGTTCTTTACCGACAAGGGCGATTACCAGGAACAGATGGACAAGGTGCTGCACCTGTTCCCTCGGCTCAAGGAGCGCTTCAGCCAGCGCGGCGGCACCATGTCCGGCGGCGAGCAGCAAATGCTCGCCATCGGGCGGGCGTTGATGAGCAAGCCCAAGCTGTTGCTGTTGGACGAGCCGTCCCTGGGCCTGGCACCGATCATCATCCAGCAGATCTTCGACATCATTGAGCAACTGCGCAAGGACGGGGTAACGGTGTTTTTGGTGGAACAGAACGCCAACCAGGCCCTGAAAATTGCCGACCGGGCCTACGTGCTGGAAAACGGCCGGGTGGTGATGCAGGGCACTGGCGAGCAATTGCTGACCGATCCTAAGGTGCGTGAGGCCTACCTGGGCGGTTAAAACGGTTGCTGGATGAACCGGTACTCAATGTGGGAGGGGGCTTGCCCCCGATAGCGGTGGGTCAGTTGATAACTATATTGACTGACACTCAGCCATCGGGGGCAAGCCCCCTCCCACATTTGCTTTGTGTGATCCTTAAACCCGCGTTTTCTAAATTTTTTCCGGCTGGCTTGTAACGAAGTTCGTCCCCCTCTCTCTAGTGGTGCAAGCAGGCAATCAAGCTTGCCAACTCAACCACTGCTGGAGATACCCCATGACCACCAAACTGTCCGCTGCCGCCCTCCTCCTGGCCCTCGGTTCGACCCTGAGCCTGTCCGCCCTGACCACCACCGCCCATGCTGCCGACGACATGCAGAAATGCTTCGGCATCGCCGAGGCCGGCAAGAACGACTGCGCCGCCGGCGCTGGCACCTCGTGCGCCGGTACGTCCAAAACCAAGGACCAGGCCAACGCCTGGAAACTGGTCCCAGCCGGTACCTGCCTGAAAACCCCAAGCACTACCTCGCCGACCGGTTTCGGCCAGGAAGCTGCTTTCACCGCAAAGTCCTGAAGCCCAACGCGACCTGAGTACTGATGATGACCCTTTCATCCCTGCAAGCCGTCTCCCAGGCTCAGGCATCCGGCCTGCCGCGTCGGGCCGGATTGGGACTGAAGACCGAGCACTTCACTGAAGTGCTCGGCTCTTCACCAGACATTGGTTTCTTTGAAGTGCACGCCGAAAACTACATGGTCGCCGGCGGCCCTTTTCACCATTACCTGGGGTTGATCCGCGAACGCTACCCACTGTCGTTGCACGGCGTGGGCCTCTCCATCGGCGGCGAAGGCCCGCTCAACCTTGAGCACCTGGCACGGTTGGCCGGGCTGATCGAACGCTATCAACCTCACTCATTTTCCGAACACCTAGCCTGGTCCAGCCACGGCGCGGTGTTTCTCAATGACCTGCTGCCCCTGGCCTACGATGCACAAACCCTGGCGCGCGTAGCCGAGCACATAGACCAAGTGCAAAGCGCGCTCAAGCGGCCGATGCTATTGGAGAACCCGTCGACCTATGTGCAATTTCAACGCTCCACCCTGGACGAAGCGGACTTCATCAACGAAGTCATTCGGCGCACCGGCTGCGGTTTGCTGCTGGACGTGAATAACGTCTACGTGTCGTGCATCAATCATCAGCGCGATCCGCTGGCCTACATCGATGCCTTACCGTTGCATGCCGTCGGCGAGATACATCTGGCCGGGTTTGCCGAAGACACCGACAGCCTGGGCGACAGGCTGCTTATCGATGATCACGGTGCGCCGATCGATGCTGCGGTGTGGCAGCTATACGAACAGTTGCTCAAACGCACTGGGCCGGTCGCCACGCTGATCGAACGGGATAACCAGGTGCCGAGCTTCAGCACGCTGCACGCCGAGGCCAGGCACGCCGAATGGTATCTGTCGCAGGTGATGTCATGAGCCTTCAGGACGCGTTCACCCACGCCCTGCTCGCGGCGCACGGTTCCTGCCCGGAGGGGGTGTTCAGCAGTAACGGCGCCGACCCCGCCAGCCGCTTTGCGGTGTATCGCAATAACGTCCACAGTTCGTTGATCAATGCGCTGGCGGCCAGTTATCCCGTGACGCTACAGCTGGTGGGCGATGAGTTTTTCCGCGCCATGGCTGGCGTTTTCGTCCAGGCCAACCCGCCCACCAGCCCGCTGATCAACGCGTACGGCAGCACATTGGCCGACTTTATCCAGGCATTCGCACCGGCCGCCAGCGTGCCCTACCTGGCGGATGTCGCGCGGCTGGAGCGCCTGCGGGTGCGTGCTTATCACGCGACCGACATTCCGGCGCTGTGCCAGCACGCTGTTCTCCAGCATCTGCAAGGTCAATCAGGCGTAGCGCGGTTGAGCCTGACGCTGCATCCATCGCTCGCCACCTTGAGCTCTGCTTACGCGGTCGTGACGGTATGGGCCGCGCACCAGGCGGACGGCGACCTCGCTGGCTTGACCCCGTGGCCTGCCCAGAACGCGCTGGTGTTGCGCCACGGGTTGGCGGTCAAGGTCTTCGTCATCGACAGCGGCTCGGTGGCCTTTATCAACTGCCTGAACCAGGGCGCGAGACTGGAGATGGCGGTGGAGCATGCCTTGCAGGCCTCCTCCGAATTCGATCTGCATCGGTGCCTGACGCTGTTGATCAGCCACGACGCCATTACTCATTTACACCTGGAACCCAAGGTATCGCCATGAACAATTCCGCCGCCAGCCTGCTGAAACAGGCCATCGCACTTTTTGAAAAAATTCCCTACAGCCTGATCGCCTTTATCGCGCGCTTCTCTATCGCGGCGGTGTTCTGGAAATCCGGACAAACCAAAGTCGAAGGGTTTGCCATTGATCTGATCAGCGGCACCTTCCAACTCGGCGCCCCCAAACTGGCCGCCTCGACCTTGCCGTTATTTCGCAGCGAATACCACGTGCCGCTGTTGTCACCTGAAGTCGCCGCGCACCTGGCAGCGTTTGCCGAGCACTTTTTCCCGGTGCTGATCCTGCTGGGATTCGCCACGCGATTCTCGGCCCTTGCCTTGATCGGCATGACCCTGACCATTCAGTTGTTTGTCTATCCGGACGCCTACCCGACCCATGGCACCTGGATCGCGCTGTTACTGCTGCTGGTGGCCAAGGGCCCGGGCCGGCTGTCCATCGACCACTGGATCGCCCGTCACTCCCGCTGAAGACGGTCCAGGGCCGCGCCGCTGCGCTTGAACCAGTCCACCAAATAGTCGGCCAGTACCTGGGTGCGCCGCGGCAGGCCACCTTGATAGGGATGCACCAGGTACATCGGCTGGCTGCGCGTTTGATAATCGCGCAGCAGCCAGCGCAATCGACCCTCCGCCAATTCCGTCGGTAGCAGGTAGGACGGCAGGCGCGCGATACCGGCGCCCACCAATGCGGCTTTCTTCAAGAGGTTGTAGTGGTTGGACGCGAAAGTGCCACTGACCCGCACACGCAACAGCTCATGCTGCTGGTGATACAGCCATTCTTCGCGGCCGCTGTAGTGACTGTTGAGCAAACAGGTATGGCCCGCCAGCTCCGCCGGGTGCAGCGGTTCACCGTGCTGTTCCAGATAGGCCGGACTGGCGCAGGTCATCTCGTGCCAGGCCAGCAGCGGCTTGATCACCAGGCGCTCATTCTCGATGGCACCCGAGCGTACGCCCAGATCGAAGCCATCCCGCGCCAGATCACGATAGTTGTTATTGAGCTCCAGTTCGATCTGCACCTGTGGGTAGTGCTTGGAAAATTCCAGCAACAAGCCATCGAAGAAGGTTTCTCCCAATGACACCGGAACCGTCATACGTACTGGCCCGGCCAAATCATCTTTGAGTCGCGCCAAGGCCTGACGCGCACGCTCCACTTGCACCACCAGCGCCTGTGCCTGGGGCAGCAATTCCGCGCCTGCGGCGGTCAGGCTCAGCTTGCGCGTGGTGCGATGCAACAGCACCACGGCGTACTGCGCTTCGAGCTGGCTGATTCGCTTGGACAATTGGCCCTTGCTGCACCCCAGTTGCTCCGACGCCACGGTGAAACTGCCGGCTTCGATCAACACCGCGAAGGCCGCCAAGTCATCCATTTCGCTCATGGATTGTTTCCAACTGAAAACCAAAGGTTGCCTATTAGCAGGTTTATCCGCTGAAAAAGCCACCCTAGACTCAACCTTCACCCACCCCCTGAAGGAGCAGCACGATGAAAATTCTTTTAATTGGTGCCAACGGCACGATCGGTTCAGCGGTCAAGGCAGAGCTGGCGCAGCGTCACGAGGTGATCGCCATCGGCCGCCACAGCGGCGACTTCCACGTCGATATCAGCGACAGCGCCTCGATTCGCACACTGTTCGAGCAGACCGGCACGTTCGACGCGCTGGTTTGCGCGGCGGGCAGCGTGAACTTCGTGGCGCTGGGCGACATGAACGAAACCGACTTCGAACTGGGCCTGCGGGACAAGCTGATGGGCCAAGTCAACCTGCTGCTGATCGGCCGGGAGTTCGCCAATGACGGCGCGTCGTTTACCTTCACCAGCGGCATTCTGAACCGTGATCCGATTCGCACCGGCGCCTCTGCTGCGCTGGTCAACGGCGCGCTGGACGCCTTTGTCAAAGCAGCGGCAATTGAACTGCCACGCGGCTTGCGCATTAATTGCGTGAGCCCGACGGTGCTGGTGGAAGCCATGGGCAGCTATGCGCCGTATTTCCGTGGATTCAAACCGGTTGCCGGCGCTGAAGTGGCCTTGGCCTATGCAAAAAGTGTCGAGGGCTTACAGACCGGTCAGACCTTTATCGTGGGTTGAGTTGCAGGTCTGTAAGAATCGCCTGAAGCTGGGCCGCGGGCTTGTGATGCGGCGCGAGCCTGCGTAACGTGGCGGCACTTGTCTGGAGACCGAAAATGCGTGCCGCCTCGACCCTAACGTTGCTAGCCCTGTTCCCCTTGCTCGCTGCTTGCCAGATGTTCGACAGCGAGCCCGCCAAGCTGTCTACCGCCGGGCTGACCCGCATGCAGGGTGAATTGATGGCGGTGGACGGCAAGCTGTTGTTCCAGCCCTGCAACGACCAGCGCAACTACGTGGTCAACGACACCGGTGGCACCAGCATCCTGCAGGAGGCCGCCTCGCTGGCCGGTCAGCAGGGCGCGTTGTTTGCAGATTTGCGTGGCAAGTTTTCCGGCGTTGCCAGCGGCACCCAGGGTTCGGTGGACCTGCAACAGCTGTATCGCGTCGAGCGCTCGACCTCAGCCTGTGGCGACCCGGACTTCAAGCGCATGATCCTGCGGGCAAACGGCCATAAGCCGGCCTGGGCGATGAGCGTCACGGCCAAGGGCATGGTGCTGGAACGCGAAGGCCAACCGCCCCTGGCAGTGCCTTATGTCGAAGAGCAACTGGGTGACGGGCGCTTCAACCTGATGACCGACGCCAATAACCAGCACATCGAATTGTGGGTCGCCCCGCAGCGATGCGTCGACAGCGTGAGCGGCAGCCTGCAGCACATGACCGCCCAATTGCGTGTCAACGGCCAGGTCCAGCGTGGTTGCGCAGCCTTTGGCGGCTCGCGGGACGACTGATTGCGCCCTGCGCTGTTTTTTAACCTGACGGAAAGACGCCATTGGGGCTTATAATCGCCGGTTTGCAAAACAGCCGGCCTTCTTGCCCGCCGCCTACCGGATCCTGTCATGTTACGAATCACCGAACTCAAGCTGCCCATCGACCATCCCGAAGAAGACCTGCGGCCCGCCATCGTGCAGCGCCTGGGCATCGCCAGTGATGACCTGCTCGATTTCACCCTGTTCAAGCGCAGCTATGATGCCCGCAAGAAGTCCTCGGAGCTGTGCTTCATCTACACCGTCGACTTGAATGTAAAGGGCGAAGCCGCCCTGCTGCTCAAGTTCGCCGATGATCGCAACGTCAATCCGGCGCCGGATGTCAGTTACCACGTGGTAGGGCAGGCACCGGAAGGCTTGGTCGAACGGCCGGTGGTGGTCGGTTTCGGCCCATGCGGCATCTTCGCCGGGCTGCTGCTGGCACAGATGGGCTTCAAGCCGATCATCCTCGAGCGTGGCAAGGAAGTACGCCAGCGCACCAAGGACACCTGGGGCCTGTGGCGCAAAAGCGTACTCAACCCCGAGTCCAACGTGCAGTTCGGCGAAGGCGGCGCCGGGACCTTCTCCGACGGCAAGCTGTACAGCCAGATCAAGGACCCGAAATTCCACGGGCGCAAGGTGCTGCATGAGTTCGTCAAGGCCGGCGCCCCGGAAGAGATTCTCTACGTCAGCAAGCCGCATATCGGCACATTCCGTCTGACCGGCGTGGTGGAAAACATGCGCCAGCAAATCATTGCCCTGGGCGGTGAAGTGCGCTTCGAACAACGGGTCACCGACGTCCTGATCGAAGAGGGCCAGTTAAAGGGCGTGGTCATCGACGGCGGCGAGCAAATCCTCTCCAGGCATGTGATCCTCGCCCTGGGCCACAGCGCCCGCGACACCTTCCGTATGCTTCACGGCCGTGGCGTGTACATGGAGGCCAAGCCGTTCTCGGTGGGCTTCCGTATCGAGCACCCACAGTCGCTGATCGACGCCGCGCGCCTGGGCAAATACGCCGGGCACCCGAAACTCGGCGCCGCCGATTACAAGTTGGTGCACCACGCCAAGAACGGTCGCTCGGTCTACAGCTTTTGCATGTGCCCTGGCGGCACCGTGGTGGCCGCGACGTCGGAGCCCAATCGCGTCGTGACCAACGGCATGAGCCAGTATTCGCGCAATGAGCGCAACGCCAACTCAGGCATCGTGGTCGGCATCACGCCTGAGGTGGACTACCCAGGCGGCCCGCTCGCCGGTATCGAACTGCAGGAGCGCCTGGAGTCCCATGCCTACGTGCTCGGCGGCAGTAATTACGAGGCCCCGGCACAGTTGGTCGGCGATTTCATCGCAGGCCGGCCGTCCACGGCCATCGGCAGCGTAGAACCGTCCTACAAGCCTGGGGTAGCCCTGGGTGACCTGGCCCTGGCCCTGCCGGACTTCGCCATCGAAGCCATCCGTGAAGCCTTGCCGGCGTTCGAAAAGCAGATCAAAGGCTACTCGCTGCACGATGCGGTCTTGACCGGTATCGAGACGCGCACCTCATCGCCGCTGCGCATTACCCGCAATGAGTCGATGCAGAGCCTCAACGTGAAAGGCTTGTTCCCGGCCGGCGAAGGCGCGGGTTATGCCGGCGGGATCCTGTCGGCAGGCGTTGACGGGATCCGGATTGCCGAAGCGTTGGCGCGGGATATGCTGGGCATCGAGGCCTGAAAACATGTGGGAGGGGGCTTGCTCCCGATGGTCATAGGTATCTACACAACTTTGTAGCAGCCTACGGTAACCACGATGCGAAGCGAGCCGCTCTTGCTTTTGATCTTGATCTCAGTCGCCCCGTTAAACCACGCTGGCCGCAATTCGATAGTGATTTGGGGGCTAAACCGGCAGGGATGCCGGTTTAGCCGCCCCGCGCCATGGATGGCGCGTGGCGGCGGCCCCCCAAATCACTGTCGGATTACGGGCACACCGAGCCTGGGCGAGGTGCCGAGTGGTGGGGCGAGGACCTTTTGGTTACTTTTGGGTCCTTCCAAAAGTGACCCGCTGTAAGAGCGGAACCGCCAGCCGCCGTTACCGCAGCAACGGATATGTACTCGCTCTGATCCAACACCCTGGTCGGCTGTCAGGCCGCCATCGGGGGCAAGCCCCCTCCCACATTTGGAACGCGAGACGTCAGTTAGAGAGGCTTCGGCTCCAGAGCCGTCACAGGTTCAGGGCCATGCTAAAGCTGTGTAGATACCTATGCCCCGATAGCAGTGGTTCAATCTGAATTTTTTGACTGACACACCGCAAGTCGGATCGTCGCACCGCCCCTCCCACATTGGGTTTGCGGGGTATCAGATATTGGCACACAGGATGCTGGCCGGCAGTGGCTCACCCTGCTCGACACTCGCCGCAACGGCCGCAATCAACCCTTGCAACGCATAGCCCTGCGCCGCCAGCCACGCCTGATCATAATAAGTCGTGGCATAGCGCTCGCCACCATCACACAAGATCGCCACGATCGACCCCGACTCCCCCGCCGCTTTCATCTGCTGCGCAGCTACCAGGGCACCGATCAGGTTGGTCCCGCTGGAACCGCCCACGCGCCGCCCCAACCGCTCGGCCAGATAATGCATGGCTGCCAGAGACAGCGCATCCGGCACCTTGACCATCGCATCGATCACAGCGGGCAAAAACGAGGCTTCGACCCGTGGCCGGCCAATCCCTTCGATCCGTGAGCCGCAGTCCAGACGCAGGCTGGCGTCGCCGCTCAGGTAATAATCGAAAAACACCGAACGTTCGGCATCGGCACATAGCACTCGCGTGCAATGCTGGCGATAACGCACATAGCGCCCCAGGGTCGCGGTAGTGCCGCCAGTTCCGGGGCTGGAAATCAACCAGCTCGGCTCCGGATGCTGCTCGAAACGCAACTGCTGGAAGATCGACTCGGCGATGTTGTTGTTTGCGCGCCAGTCGGTGGCGCGCTCGGCGTAGGTAAACTGGTCCATGAAGTGGCCGCCGCTTTCCTGGGCCAGGCGTTCGGATTCGGCGTAGATCTGCGTGGGATCCTGCACCAGATGGCTCTTACCACCATAAAAGGCGATTTGGGCGATCTTCTCCTGGGAAGTGGTGGCGGGCATCACGGCGATAAACGGCAGGCCGAGCAGGCGCGCAAAATAGGCTTCGGAGATCGCCGTCGAACCGCTGGAGGCCTCGATCACTGGGGCGTGCGGCTTCAGCCAGCCATTGCACAACGCGTACAGGAACAGCGAGCGCGCCAGCCGATGTTTCAGGCTGCCGGTCGGGTGGCTGGACTCGTCCTTGAAATACAACTCGATACCCGGCAAACCCGGCAATGGCAAAGGGATCAGATGGGTGTCTGCGCTGCGCTGGAAATCCGCTTCAATGATACGAATGGCTTCGCGGGCCCAGGGACGGTGATCGCTCATGAGGAGGTTTCTCTAAGAATTTCAGCCCCGATATTAGGGGGTTTCCTACACTGCACACAGATACAGTGAGGACTCAATTGGACACACAATTGCTAGGCTCAGAAACAGCGCCCGCTCTGACCGACGCTTATAACAAATAAGAATATAACTTTTGTTTTAACAACTAACGGTACGGGTTAGGGTACCCACCTATTGAACCTGGATTGGAGAGCATCCCTTGCCTCTGCGAAGCACTTTCACCCGTTTTTTCCAGCTGGAAGCCGCCAGCGGTCTGTTGTTGATTGCTGCTGCCGCGTTGGCGCTGATTATCAACAACTCACCTTTGTCGCACCTGTATGGCGCCTTTCTCGACACCCCGGTGGTGGCACAGGTTGGCGCGCTGCAAATCGCCAAGCCCGCCTTGCTGTGGATCAACGACGGCCTGATGGCCCTGTTCTTCCTGCTGATCGGCCTCGAAGTCAAACGCGAGCTGCTCGATGGTCACCTGTCCAAACCGTCCCAGGTCGTCCTTCCCGGCGCGGCGGCTATCGGCGGCATGGTCGTCCCCGCGCTCATCTACTGGGCGCTGAACAAGGATAACCCTGCAGCCCTCGCCGGCTGGGCGATCCCGATGGCCACGGATATCGCCTTTGCGCTCGGCGTCCTGGCGCTGCTGGGCAAGCGCGTGCCGGTGTCGCTGAAACTGTTCCTGATGACCCTGGCAATCATTGACGACCTGGGTGCCATCATCGTCATTGCGCTGTTCTATTCCGCTGACCTGTCCGGCGCATCCCTGGCGGGTGCAGCGGCCTGCCTGGTCGCCCTGATCGCGATGAACCGCCTGGGTGTGGTCAAGCTCGGGCCGTACCTCATCATCGGCCTGATCCTGTGGGTGTGCGTACTCAAGAGCGGCGTCCACGCCACCCTCGCTGGGGTGACCCTGGCGTTCTGCATTCCACTGCGCACCAAAAATGCCGAAACCTCGCCCCTGCTGACCCTTGAGCATGCGCTGCACCCGTGGGTGGCCTACGCCATCCTGCCGCTGTTCGCGTTCGCCAACGCCGGGGTGTCACTCACCGGCGTCAGCCTTGAGAGTTTCACCCACCCTGTGCCCATGGGCATTGCCGCCGGCCTGTTGATCGGCAAGACCATCGGTGTGTTCGGCCTTACCTGGCTGGCCATCAAGACCGGCATCGCCTCACTGCCCAGCGGTGCGAACTGGGGCCAGGTGCTGGGCGTGGCGATCCTGTGCGGCATCGGCTTTACCATGAGCCTGTTTGTCGGCTCACTGGCATTTGTACCGGGGGTCAGCGAGTTCGCCGGCGAAGATCGCATGGGGATTCTGACCGGGTCGATAGTGGCGGCGTTTATTGGTTATGCGGTGACGGCAATAGCAAGTCGCAAGAAAGCCGTTATTTCATAGTTGAGGTGCCATCCAAACACCAAAAAGCCGCCTCGACCTGAATCGAGGCGGCTCCACTTCTCAGACCTTACAGGTCATCAAAGCTGTCCCGCAGGAATACCCATACGTGATAAAAACGCAGGGCATTCACCACGAGGTTCCACGTACGTCGTGCAAACTTAGACATACTCGGCCCTCCTAGAGTTGGGCCTACCTCCAGCGCACTTACCGGAACACGTGAGCCTTCGAATGCTGTCATTGCGTTCCATGAGGCGGCAGGGTTGACGGGCCCTCCGCATCAATCCGGCACGGATTACTAGCCCGTGGCGGCTGGTCCAGAAAACTTGTTTTTGCTGACCCCGTCGACTCACAGAGTGACGAACGTAGAACGGCCTCGATACTAGCTGAGCGGCCCGTTGAAGGTGTGACTAAGCGCAGAGTGGCCCGGAATATTTATTGCCATTTTTTTCTGACAAAAAAAGTAGCAGAAGCAACAGTCCCTCTCAGAGCCGCATCTTGCGTGAAACGTCAACCGACAGTAGTATTCCGACATGTCATTGCGTTCTGTGAGCATGCAAGCCGAGCTTCATATGGCCTTGCGATAAAAAACCGCCCTACTAAGGCGGTTTTTTATTACCTGCCACTTATGCATTTTTGGAAGATCCGGCCAACAGACAAAGAAAAACCCCAACCAGTCACCCGGTTGGGGTTTTTCTTTGCCTGTTGCCTACGCGTTTAGCGAGTAACGCGGCTGGTACCGTCGACCGTCATGATGCGCACACGGTCGCCAATGCGGAAAATTTCATTTTCCTGCACGGCTTGTACATAGGAACGCATGCTGCCGTCGTCTTCACGAACGGTAATTTCCACGCCTTGAGTACGGGTCAGGCCTTCTTCGGTGGCCGAGCCCAGCAGGCCACCGGCTACCGCGCCGATCACAGCGGTAACGATGCTGCCACGGCCGCCGCCGATGGCGCTGCCGCCAACGCCGCCGATGACCGCACCCGCAGCACCGCCGATTGGGGTCTTGGTGCCTTCGATTTTGACCGGACGCAGGGATTCGATGGTACCCATGCGGACGGTCTGTACACGACGCGCCTCGTCACGGGAGTACGAGTCGCCGGTCAGACTCGAGGCGCAGCCACCCAACAGCAAGGACAGGGTGGTAAAGCAGGCAACTAGTAAAACGGACTTACGCATAGCATCAACTCCAAAGGACAGGTATTCATTAAACGCTGCAGCCTGGCGCCTGTCACGGCGAGCCAGGCAGAAAAGTGCTTTCATTCAGCCTGAGTACAGGCTGTCGGCACCACACAGCTCGACGAACGGTAGCTTAACCAAAACATGCCATAGCGTGGTTAGTCAGTGTAGCCATACAGCCGAAAACGCCGAAGTCTCCTGCATAAAGACTTCGGCGCAAAGGGCATGATTCAAATTAGATGACGAAAGGGGACGCTCAGGGCGCCAGACGCTCGCGCGTCCATTGGCCCGCTTGCAGCCGATAGTTGAGACGGTCATGCAGGCGGCTGGCGCGGCCTTGCCAGAACTCGATGCGCTCGGGTAACAAACGATAGCCCCCCCAATGCTCGGGGCAGTCGGGCTGGGTGTCGCTGAAACGCTGTTCGGTCGCCTTGAGCAGCGCCTGCAGTTCTTCGCGATCACCAATGACCTTGCTCTGCGGCGATGCCCACGCCCCCAGGCGGCTGCCCAGCGGTCGTACCTGATAATACGCATTCGATTCTTCAGGCGTAACCTTGACCACGCGACCTTCAATGCGCACCTGACGCTCGAGGGTCGGCCAGAAAAAGGTCATTGCCGCGAATGGCCGCGCCGCCAGTTGTTCACCTTTGGCGCTCTGATAGTTGGTAAAGAAGGTAAAGCCCTGCGCATCCAGGCCCTTGAGCAACAGGATGCGACAGTGCGGCCGACCCTCCTGGTCGACCGTGGCCAGGGTCATGGCGTTGGCCTCCACCGGTGCCTGCTCGGTTTTCACCGCATCGGCGAACCATTGGTGGAACAAGGCAAACGGCTCGTCCGGGGCCTGGGCCTCGCTCAAACCGTCCCTTGTGTAGTCACGGCGCATATCGGCCAGTGCCTGGGTCATGCGGCGTTATCCTTCTGGTTCAACGGATCAGTTTTTCGCCTGGTCGTTACTCGCCGGTGCAGCAGCCTTGGCCTTGGCCGGAGTCGGTTTCTTTGCAGCCGATTTGGCCGGGGCTTTTTTTGCGGCTTTAGCAGCTGGCTTGGCGGCGGCCTTCTTGGCTGGCGCTTTCTTCGCAGGGGCTTTTACCGCCGGGGCCGGTGCGGGAACATCCTGCACGGCAACCATTTCCGCCACAGGCGGGGTCTTGCCCGAGTTGTACTTGTTCAGCAGCGCCAACATAGTTGTACGCTGAGTGAACATAATTTCCATGCGACGATTCAGCGCACGGCCCTGGGAACTGTCGTTGGCGGCACGCGGCATCAGGTCGCCCATGCCACGCAGCATCAGGCGATCCTGCTTCAAACCGCTGAGGCTGAAAATCGAGGCAATCGACTGCGCACGTTCCTTGCTCAGCGCCTGGCTGGCCGGCGCGCTACCGGTGGCATCGACGTGGCCCAGCACCAGTACGGCGGTCTTTGGATCCGCTTCGACGGCCTTGGCGACGCGAGTGAACGGGCCCAGGGTCACCGGCAGCAGCATCGCTGGACGTTTCGGGTTGTAGGAGCCGTCCACCGGGGCAATCACTACCAGCACGTTGTCACGACGTTCCAATTGCAGGTTGCTGTCCTTGATGGCGGCACGTAGGCGCGGCTCGTAATCGTCCAACCAGGCCTGGGTGATTTTCGGATCAGGCATCGGCACGTTGGTCACATCGACCTTGGCCAGCGGCTTTGGCTTGGTATCGAACGGCCACCACCAGTGGGCTTCGGTATCGGTCTTGGCCACGACCGGAGCACCGTCCGGAGCCGGGGTTGCGGCCTTGAGGTCGGCTTTCAGGTCGGCCTTGGCCTCGGCGGCCTTTTCGTCGGCGCTCTTGGTGGAGAATGGCCACCAGCTGGAGCCTGTGTCAGCCTTGGCTGCCGGGGCAGGCGCTGCGGCAGCGGCAACAGGCGCGGCATCCTTGGCGCCGGCAGCGGGCTTGGCGTCCGGCTTGGCGTCGGTTTGGGTCACTGCGTCCTTGGTAGCAGCCTTATCGGACCCAAATGACCACCAGTGCCCACCTTCGGCATCATTCTGTGGTGTTTGTACACAGCCGGTAATAGTGAGGCACAGCGCCAGTGCCAAGGACTTGTTCGATAACATGAGATATCCACAAAATGAGAAAAAATCAGGGGGGCCAGATGCCCCGTTAAACCGACGCTTAAAGAACATTGAAGTTACATCATTGCGTTCAGCGTCTTCTTATACGTGTCTTTGTAACAAAAAATTGTGAAACAGCAAGGGGTTTATAGACAACCGGCCAATATTCCGACCAACTTCTGCGCACGTGGGTCCATAAGTACATAGGGCCCCAGGGTATTAGTCACGAAACCGAACGCTACATCATGCTCAGGGTCGGCAAATCCTACCGAGCCCCCTGCCCCGGGATGCCCAAAGGCGCGCGGGCCAAGGCCGAATGTCGCATTGGGCAACTGCGGTTGGTCCAACATGCAACCCAGGCCGAAACGGGTTTGGGTCAATAAGGTTTTATCCGGGCCAATACTGTGTTCACGGGTCAATTGTTCGAGCATGTCGCTTTCGAGCAAACTACCGTCCAATAAACCGCTATAAAACCCGGCCAGGCTCCGTGCATTCCCGTGACCATTTGCCGCCGGTTGCTGCATACGCCGCCACTCGGGTTTATTAGTGCTGGTCAGAATAGACGGTGGGTTGGCAAATGCACGGGTAGTCATGGCCGTGGGTTCACGCATCATTACTTGAAGTAACCGTTGTGCCGCGGCATCGCCCATATTGCCTTTGCTGCGAGCTATATGGGCGACACGATAAAATTCTTCGTCCGCCAGGCCGACGTGAAAATCCAATCCCAATGGCCGCGCCACCCGCGCCACAATGGACTCTCCGGGCCCGCGCCCGTCAGCACGGCGCAGCAGCTCACCGACCAGCCAGCCATAAGTGATCGCCTCGTAGCCGTGACCCTGGCCGGGTGTCCACCACGGCGCTTCGGCCGCCAGGGTATCGACCATCAGTTGCCAGTCGTACAGGGCTTCGGCGGGCAGCATCTCGCGGATCGCCGGCAACCCGGCCTGGTGGCAGAGCAACTGGCGCAGGGTGATGGATTCCTTGCCCGCCGCCGCGAATTCCGGCCAGTACTCGGCCACGGGCGCGTCCAGCTTCAGCTTGCCTTCGGCCACCAGTTGCAGCGCAGCGACCGCAGTGAAGGTCTTGGTGCAAGAGAACAGGTTGACGATCGTGTCGCTGTGCCAGGCTTCGGCGCCGTCCTTGTCGGCGGTGCCGGCCCACAGGTCGACGACCGTCTCGCCGCCGACCTGGATGCAAAGCCCGGCGCCGCGCTCCTGAGGGTCATCGAACAATGCGGCGAACGCTTCACGTACCGCTTCGAACTGGAGCTCGTAATGACCCTGAATCTGCACCTGAGCGACCTCGAAAAACATCATGAAAAGTGGCCGACATTGTTCCAGCCATTAGGGGTTTTGTGAACCCATCAACGACGAATCAATGCCCATTTGCGGAGTGCCCGCCGGCGTGCCCGGCGCCCTGGCCTGCGTCTTTGCCGGCCTGGCCTGCCCGGCCGCCCTCGCTCTCGCGTGCCGCGCCGGCCGCCTTGGCCTTTTCGGCCGCTTTACCCAACTGGTCGACCGCCGCGAGATTGCTTTTGCGCACGCTGTCGACAAAGCCCTGAAAGGGCACGTCGGTAATGCCAACGAGGCCGAAGTGGCCGTTTTCACCGTCCAGCAAACGCCCGGTCACCGGCTGGTCCAGGTACTGGAACCAGTGCACGCCGACAATCGACGGCTCCGCCATGGCTTGCTTGAGGAAGGCCGCGTACGCCGCGCCACGCCCTTCTTCGGCGGCCAATTGGGTGACGCCGCCCCAGAACGGGCCACGGTCGGTCGAGCCAAAATTGAATTCGGTGATCAGTACCGGCTTGTCGAGTGCACGCAGGGCGGCGAAGTCATAACCGTCCTGGGGCTTGAGGGTGTACATGTTGAAGCTCAGCACATCGCAGTACTGGGCACAGGCTGCCACGGCTTCGGGGGTGCTCACCGCATAACGCCCACCCAGCAGCAACTGGTTGGGCGCGTGCCATTTCAGCGAATCGGAAATGGTCTTGAAGTAAGCGTCGGCGAAGGTCTTCTGGAAATACTTGAAGTCAGCCTCGATTTCGGGATGCTCCGGGTCAGGCATAGGCGGCTCGAAGCCAGGGTCTTCCATCAGTTCCCAGCCGGCCAGGTGGATGCCCCAGGCTTTCGACAGACCTTCTTCATTGCGGTATTTGTCGCGCAGTTGCTTGAGGAAGGCACGCTTGGCCGGTACGTCGGTGGTCATGCGCAGGGTGCCGTAGGCCAGGGCGTAACGGGATTTTGCATCGTCGCCAGGGCCGGCCCAGGCCAGTTCGTTGTCGGCAAAGAAGCCGATCAGCCACGGGTCGTCGCGATGATCGCGAGCGGCAATGGCCACGGCGCGTTCAGTGGCCATGGCAAAACGTGGGTCGAACGGGTCAGGCATGCCGCCCCACCAGTCGGTGCCGGTGCTGATGCTGGCGTAGTCACCCACAATCGACAGCGGCAAGGTGTAGGGCACGCGGTCGGCCGTGGCCAGGTCCGGATCGCTCCAGTTGCCGACGGTGTTGAAGCCCCAGGCTTGCAGGCGATCAAGGGTGTGGGTCACCCAGCGCTTCTGGTCGAAACCGTCGGTGCCGGTTTCAGTGCCATAGGTGCGCTGCAGATTGGCGCCATAAAAATCATACCAACGCCCTGCGCCAAAACCACGCCCCTCGCCCGCGCCGTTGCCGGTGCGGTTATCGCCGCTGCCGTAATACTTGTCGAAGGGCTCGCCGGCCTTGGGCAGCGCCGCAAACATCCACTCACGCCCGGCCACGTAGGTCTGGCTGTTGTCCGGGGCCACGGTGTTGACACCCAGCGAGTAGAACGGATGGCCTTGCGGTGTGACCAGATACCAGCGACCGTCGCGCTTTTCAGTGCGGAAGAAGCCGCTGGCGTCGAACGCCGGGCCCTTGTTCCAGCCGCCGTACTGATCCAGGGAGGATTTGTCCCGCTCGGCAAGCCACACCTTCAGTTGTTGTTGCTCCTTGGCCGCCGCAGCCTTGAGCTGCTCGTCGTTGCTGACTTTTTCCGGCCAGCGCGCGCGGGTGGACTGGCCGTAAGCGTCCACCAGTTCGCTGTAGGCAGCTTTCATCACCGGCTCGCTGTCCTGCACGCCAAAGCGCTCCAGCAGGATGCTTTGGGCGGCATTCGGTTTGATCATCGACAGCGTCACCGACACCACCTGGCTGCGGTCGATGTCCCCGGCGCTGGCAGCCAGCAACACACGCTGGCCGTCCACGGTCATCGGCATCGGCGGGCCGGCCTTCATGCCCTGGCTCAGCGGCGAGTGGGCTTGCAGCGGCACCAGCAAGGTCTGGGCCGGGCCGGCCGGCAAGTCGATGCGGCTGAACAGGGTTTTACCGTCGGCACTTTGTACCTTTATGTAGAGGGTCAACGCCCAGTTCATGGCGCTCTGGATACGCAGGCTCATGGCGCCCGATTGCGACCAGTCCCACACGCCCGTTTGCGGGCTGAGCACCAGGCTCGGCTCGGCCGCCGGGTTGAAGGTGATGCGGCGCAGCACCTCGCCTTCGGGCGTTTGTTCGGCGTTGTATTGCGGCAGGCTGGCGTCCTGGGTCGCCACCTTGACCACATCGGCGGGCCGGACGAAGTTGAACAGAGTTTGTTGCCCGGCCGGTGCGGCCATCAAGGGCGCAGCGAACAGCAGGGCAAAAAGAGCGGGCAGCGTGCGAATCATACGAACAAGGTTCTCCCAAACGGCCGATGGCTGGCCTGATGACATACAGTGAGATAGACCACGCAGTGGACGAATTCGCCCACTGTGGCTTAAGAAATTTCGCGCCTGAACGGCGGCAAGGCATTCAGAATGGCCTTGCCATAGCGCTGGGTGACCAGGCGGCGATCGAGCAAAGTGATGGTGCCCCGGTCCTGCTCGGTGCGCAGCAAGCGCCCGCAGGCCTGCACCAGTTTCAGTGAAGCATCGGGTACCGAAATTTCCATGAATGGGTTGCCGCCTCGGGCTTCGATCCATTCGGCCAGCGCGGCCTCAACCGGATCGTCCGGCACCGAGAACGGGATCTTGGCGATCACCACGTGTTCGCAGTAGGCGCCGGGCAAGTCCACGCCCTCGGCAAAGCTCGCCAGGCCGAACAACACGCTGGAATCACCGCCATCGACCCGCGCCTTGTGCTTGTTCAAGGTTTCCTGCTTGGACAGGTTGCCCTGGATAAACACCTGTTTACGCCAGTCGCGATCAAGGCCGTCAAACACGTCCTGCATCTGCTTGCGCGACGAAAACAGCACCAGGGTGCCCCGCGAGCCTTCCACCAATCCCGGCAGGTCGCGGATGATCGCCGCCGTGTGCGCCGGCGCGTCCCTTGGGTCGGCCTTGAGGTCGGGCACCCGCAGCACGCCGGCGTCGGCGTGGTGGAACGGGCTCGGCACCACCGCAGTGACGGCCTTTTTCGGCAGGCCGGCGCGCATGCGGAAGCGGTCGAAGGTGCCAAGGGCGGTCAGCGTGGCCGACGTCACCAGGCAGCCGTAGGCCACGTTCCACAGGTTGCGGCGCAGCATTTCGGCGGCCAGGATCGGGCTGGCATTGACCTCGATATCGAACAGCGCACCGCTTTCTGACAAGGTCAGCCAACGCGCCATGGGCGGGTTGTCTTCCGGGTCTTCGACGGTAAAGGCGGTCCACAACTCCCAGTTGCCCTGGGCGCGGGACAGCAGGCTACCGAACAGCGGGTACCATTCTTCGGCCTGGTTGCTGGCGATGCCGATATTGACCTCGCCATCCATGCCTTCCTTGAGCAAGTCCGTAAGACGGGTGAACAGGTCGGTCAGGCGTGAAAAGCCTTTCTTCAGTTCAATGCCCATTTCGCGCATATGCTCGGGAATCATCCCGCCAACAAACCGGTGACGCGGCCGCTCACGGCCTTCCACGTCTTCGCCGGGCTTGAAGTCGGCCACCTGCTCGCAGGCGCTGAACATGAACTGCTGCTGGGTCTTGATCTCCCGCGCCAGCTCGGGCACCTGTTCGATCAACTTGCCCAGGTCACCGGGCAGCGGATGCTGGGCGAGCAGCTTGGTGAGGTTCTTGGCGGTGGTTTCCAGCCAGTCGGCGGTAGAGCGCAGGCGCGTGTAATGGGCAAAGTGGCCGATGGCCTTGTCCGGCAGGTGATGGCCTTCGTCGAATACGTACAGGGTGTCGCGCGGGTCCGGCAATACGGCGCCGCCGCCCAGGGCCAGGTCGGCCAGCACCATATCGTGGTTGGTGACGATCACATCAACCTTGCCCATACCTTCGCGGGCCTTGTAGAAGGCGCACTGGCCGAAGTTGGGGCAATGGCGGTTGGTGCACTGGCTGTGGTCGGTGGTCAGGCGCGCCCAGTCGGAATCCTCCAGGGCCGTGGGCCAGCTGTCGCGATCACCGTCCCATTTATTGCCCGCGAGTTTCTCGATCATGCTGGTGAACAGCTTCTGGCTGGCCTCATCGACCTCGATCTTGAAGCCTTCTTCTTCGAACAGCGAGGCCGTAGCGGTCTGCGCGTGGCCTTCCTGCAGCAACACATCGAGCTTGGACAGGCACATGTAGCGGCCACGCCCCTTGGCCAGGGCAAAGGTAAAACTCAAGCCGCTATTGCGCATCAGGTCAGGCAGGTCTTTGTAGACAATCTGCTCCTGCAGTGCGACGGTCGCCGTAGCGATCACCAGGCGCTTGCCTGCGGCCTTGGCGGTGGGGATCGCAGCCAGGCTGTAGGCCACGGTCTTGCCGGTGCCGGTGCCGGCCTCGACGGCCACAACCGCCGGTTCGCCCGCACGGCGGCCCTCGTCGTCAGTGTCGATATCCCCGAGGACTTTCGCCACTTCGGCGATCATCAGGCGTTGGCCGTAGCGCGGTTTCAAGCTCTTGGCTTCGAGAAAACGCGTATAAGCGCCCTGGATCGTAGTTTTGAGTTCAGTGCTGATCATGGATAGTCGGGCGCAAAAAACGCTGGATAAATTTTCAGTGGTTCGGATCGGCCGCTATCATACCCCGCTAATTAATCCCGCGCAGAACGGAGTACCACAATGACCGCGTTTAGCCTCGCTTACACCCTGCATGTATTGGCCGCCCTGATCTGGGTCGGCGGTATGTTTTTCGCCTGGATGATCCTGCGCCCCGCCGCCATGGCGGCCCTTGAGGGCCCTGCCCGGCTGAAGCTGTGGGCAAATGTGTTTCAACGTTTTTTTGTATGGGTGTGGGTGGCGGTACTGATTTTGCCGATCAGCGGCGTCGGCCTGCTGCACCTGCGCTTCAACGGCTTTGAAACCGCACCGCGTTATGTGCAAGTGATGATGGGCTTGTACCTGGTGATGACGGCGCTGTTTATTCGCATCCAGGCGTTGAAGTTTCCGGCGTTGAAGGCGGCGGTGGCGGCTGAGGACTGGCCGGCGGGCGCGGCGGCGCTGGGGCAGATTCGCAAACTAGTGGGCGTTAACTTGATTGTGGGGTTGGTGGTGGTGGCGATTGCTTCGGCTCGGCCAATGTTCTAAGCACAGCGCCAAGCTTCAAGCCTGAAGCTGCAAGCTTTGAACTTGCAGCTGTAAACTTGAAGCTTGAAGCTACGGCGCTTCAGAGCCGTTGAATGGTCACAGACCCCGCAGGCCCAGCCGGCCCCGGCTGCCCTTCCAACCCAGGCCGGCCTTTGTCGCCGCCATCGGCGCGGTACACCAGGCAGCCCTTGGACTGCCCGCCCTTGCCAGGTTTGCCCGCTACACCGGCCAAACCACCGGCGCCGCCGTCCACCAAGACCTTGATCTTGTCGCCTGGGAAATCCTGAGCCAGCTCAATACGCACCGCCGCCCCCGACGCCCCCGGCAACCCATCGCCGCCGTTATCGCCATTGAACCCGCGTCCGGCCGAACCCCAGGTGCAACCCGGGTCGACGCCATTGGCACCATCCAGGCCCGCGTACCCTTGGGCGCCGGCGCCACCACGGGCGTCCACCGACAGTTCTTCAGCCGTCAGCGAATTAATACGCAAGGTCAGGTCACGCCCGGCTTTGGCCGGTTTTTCATGAGTGCCGGGGGCGCCGCGGGAGGTGATCTGGCTGCCGTGCTCCAGTTGAGCCTGGCGCACCTGCAACTGCAGCGCGGTATTGCCGGGGACAATCGCAATGCGCGCGTCACGCCCCAGATGCAGTTCTTCCACCGCGATCTGACTGATGGTGGCTGGAATCAGCAGGGTGCCGTAGTCCGCCACGTCCAGGCGCTCCAGTTGCAACACGCTGGTGCTGCTGGGCAGGCGCATCAACGAGTTGGTTTCGACACTGACACTCTGGGCCAGGGCAACGGGGCTGACCAACAGGGCCAGCAGAAAAACCTTACGCATCATGGGGCTCCCGAGTGTTTTCAAATTTTTCTTTGGACGCACAGTAACGACTTCTGCAGGCGCTTTGCCAGTGAAGGATCAAAAAACTTCGCAACGCCAGCGGTATTGCCCTGATGCTCTAGGCCCGCACGCCCAGGCGCGCTAGTCTCTACGGTCCTGATGTGAGGATCTGCGATGACCGCTGGAATTTCTGCCCGTACGCCCCAGCAAGCGTTGGCTGCGCTGTTGGACCTGCACGCTCCCAAACGCCTGCTGCTGTTGGGCGCCAGCCACTTCCCGGCACTGGATGCGTTTAAAACAGCGCACCCCGATGTGCTCGTCAGCGTTGCGCAACCCGGGCCACTGCCTGCCGACCTGGCGGCGCAGCGTTTTGACCTGGCGCTGGTGGTCGATTGCCTTGAACACCTGCCCAAACCCCAGGGTCTGAGGTTATTGGGTGGTGTCCGTAACCTCAATGCCAGCCGCATCGCGGTGCTGGTGGACATGGATGCCTGCGCCTGGAAGGACACCGACTTTTTCTCCCTGGCGCTGCAAGCCGGTGAGCGTTTCCAGCGTGATGAGCAGGTGCTGACGCTGTTTACCTACGATCTGCTTGACTATAAACAAGTGCCGGACTGGCTCAACGCCCGCTTCTGGGCCAATCCGGAAAATTTTGGAAAGTATTGGTGGTAACACGATGAGTACATCCATTTGCCCCTGCGGCAGTGGCAATCTGCTGGACGCCTGCTGCGGCCATTACCACGCCGGCCACCCGGCGCCCTCTGCCGAGGCGCTGATGCGTTCGCGTTACAGCGCCTACGTGCTGGGCCTGGTGGACTATCTGGTGAGCACCACCCTGCCGGCGCAACAAGCGGGCCTCGATCGCAACGCGATTGCCGCCTGGAGCGCTCAAAGCACCTGGCTCGGCCTTGAGGTGGAAAGCTCAGAGGTGTTCGGTGGCCAGCCGGAGCACGCCTTCGTCACGTTCACGGCGCGCTGGCACGACAGTGCTGGTGAACACAGCCACCGTGAACGCTCTTCTTTCGTACAGAACGAGGGGCACTGGTACTTCATCGATCCGACGGTGGAGGTGAAGGCCGGGCGTAATGATGTATGTTTGTGTGGCAGCGGACAGAAATTCAAGAAGTGCTGTTCCAGCTACTTTTAACGACCTGACAGGGATAACGCCAATGCTTCGCACCTTCAGCTTGATGCTGGCGTTAACCTTGGGCCTGACCGGCTGCGCCTCGTGGTTCGAAGACGATTCGCCGCCGCCCCACGTCTCCCTGGTGAATGTCGAAGTGGTGCGGGCCAAGCTGCTGGAACAGAAGTTCAAGCTCTACTTTCGCGTGGACAACCGCGACGACGCTGACCTGACCGTGCGTGGCCTGATCTACAAGGTCACCCTTGGCGATCTGGTGCTGACCGAAGGTGAGTCCAACGAATGGCTGACCGTGCCGCCGCGCAGTCATAAATTCTTCCGGGTGTCGGTGCGCACCAACCTGTGGCCACGCATACGCGATGTAGTGCAGATGCTGAAGAATCCCGACCGCCCCGTGCCCTATCGCCTGGAAGGCGAGCTGAAAACCGGATTATTCATCGGTAATGACGTGCAGGTGGCCCACAATGGCGAGATAATCCCCGGCGATTTTATTCCGGAGCGACATCGATGACTCAGCAACCCCATGTCCATGGTCCTGACTGCAACCACGATCATGCTCACGATCATGGTCACGATCACCATGATCACGACCACGGCCATGTCCACGGCCCGAACTGCGGCCACGCTCACCAGGAGCCGGTGCGCAACGCCTTGAAAGATGTTGGTCGCAACGACCCTTGCCCCTGCGGCAGCGAGAAAAAATTCAAGAAGTGCCACGGCGCTTAAGCTACCCAATATCCAATGTGGGAGGGGGCTTGCTCCCGATAGCGGTCATCCAGTCGATGCCTATGTCGACTGATACACCGCTATCGGGAGCAAGCCCCCTCCCACATTGATTTGCGCATAAGCCTGAGTACTCACGTAATTACAAAACTCCCGCTTGCGTCGTTTCGCCGCGCTCACTAACGTAGCGCCTTTAATGACGCTACCCCCCGCAGGAGCTTTGCCATGGCCTCGCCAGCCCTTACACATTTTCTTCCCCGGTTCGGCGTTGCCGCGGCAGTGGCCAGTGCGTTAAGCCTGGCCGGCTGCCAGCTCCAGAGCACCCAGGACACCCTGCCCCCCATGGCCGGCGTACAGCCGATCAAGGGCTTGGCGCAAAACGTGTCGATACGCCGTAATGCCCAAGGCATGCCGCTGATTGAAAGCAACACCTTCCACGACGCGCTGTTCAGCCTCGGTTATGTGCACGCCAGCGACCGGATCACCCAGATGGTCACCCTGCGGCTACTGGCCCAAGGCCGTCTGGCGGAAATGTCCGGCCCTGAGGTACTCGATGTCGACCGTTTCATGCGCGCGGTCAACCTCAAAAAGAGCGCCGGCGAGCTGTACAACGCCTCATCGCCACGGCTCAAGCGGTTCTTTGAAGTCTACGCACGAGGCGTTAACGCCTACCTATTCCGCTACCGCGACAAGCTGCCGACAGACCTGGCCCAGACCGGCTACAAGCCTGAGTACTGGAAACCGGAAGATTCGGCGCTGCTGTTCTGCCTGCTGAATTTCAGCGAGTCGAGCAACCTGCAGGAAGAAATTTCGTCGCTGGTGCTGGCGCAGAAAGTCGGTGTCGACAAGCTCGCCTGGCTTATTCCAAGCGCGCCGGACGAGGCGATCCCGCTGGCCGAAGCCGATAAGTTCAAGGGCGTGAACCTGAGCCAGATCACCGGCCTCGCCGGGTTGGACACGGTCAGCCAGCAACTCAACAGCCTCAATGCCCTGGGCGTGACCACGTCCAGCAACTGGGCCATCGGGCCGCAACGCAGCCGCAGCGGCAAAAGCCTGCTGGCCAACGACCTCGCCGCCCAGCCGCAAGCGCCGTCACCTTGGAGCTATGTGCAGATCCGTGCCCCGAAATATCAGGCGGCCGGCGCGTCGATTGCCGGCCTGCCGACCCTGCTGTCGGGCTTCAACGGCAAGGTCGCGTGGAGCATGAGCGCGGTCAAGGGTGATACCCAGGACCTGTTCCTGGAGAAGGTCAAACGCCAGGGCAACGCGTTGTACTACGAGAACAACGGAAAATGGCTACCGGCCGGTGTGCGTAACGAGACCTTCTTCATCAAAGGTCAACGCTCGATTCGCGAAGTGGTGTACGAAACCCGCCACGGCGCCTTGCTCAACAGCAGCCAGGCCCTCACCAGTGGTTATGGCCTGGCCCTGCAAACCGCCGACTTGAAGGACGACAAGAGCCTGGATGCGTTCTTCGACCTGTCCCGCGCGCAAAACGCCGGTAAGGCCTCGGACGCGACCCGAGAAATTCGCGCCATTGCGTTGAACATGATCTTCGCCGACGCCAGCAACATCGGCTGGCAAGTCACCGGCCGCTTCCCCAACCGCCGCGAAGGCGAAGGCCTGCTGCCCTCGCCTGGCTGGGATACGCGCTTTGACTGGGACGGTTACGCCGACGCCATGCTGCATCCCTATGACCAGGACCCGGCGCAAGGCTGGATCGGCACCGCCAACCAGCGCACCGCACCGCGTGGCTATGGCATGCAGCTGTCCAATTCCTGGGATGCGCCGGAGCGCAGCGAGCGCCTGGCGCAACTGGCCAATGCTGGCAAGCATGACAGCCGCAGTCTGATCGCCATGCAATACGACCAGACCACCCTCTTTGCCGCCAAACTCAAAGGCATGTTCCAGGCGCCGGGCATGGCTCAGCCGCTGAAACAGGCAATCGATGCGCTGCCTGCGGCCGAACAGGCCAAGGCGCGCGAAGCACTGGGCCGCCTGATGACCTTCGATGGTCGCCTTGCGCCAACGTCCGCCGACGCGGCGCTCTACGAGCTGTTCCTGCAAGAGAGCGCCAGACAGATCTTCCTCGACAAACTCGGTCCGGAGCAGAGCGCCAGCTGGAAAGCCTTTGTCAGCAACGCCAGCCTGTCCTACTCAGCCACCGCAGACCATTTGCTGGGCCGTGAAGACAGCCCGCTGTGGGATGACACGCGCACGCCGCACAAAGAAGACAAGCCGGCGATCCTCGCACGCACTCTGGCCGCCACGATCAGCACCGGCGACAGCTTGCTGGGCGCTGATCACAAGGCCTGGCAATGGGGCAAGCTGCACACCACCACCTGGAAAACCACCAGCGGCCAGGTGATCCGTGGCCCGTTGGCCAGTGGTGGCGACCACAACACCCTGAACCCGGCACCGTACCGCTGGGGGCAGGACTTCAACGCGGCCCAGACGTCGGCGTTGCGCATGATTGTCGACTTCGGCCAGCCGGAACCGATGATGGGCCAGGGCGGCACCGGCCAGTCCGGCAACCCGGCCAGCCCGAACTATGCCAACGGCATCGACCCGTCGCTCAAGGCGCAATACCTGAGTTTCCCGATGCAGCCGCAGAACTTTGACAAGGTGTATGGCAAGACCAGGTTGACCCTGACACCTGGCAAGTAACCCGGCGCTCTGATCGTTCCCACGCTCTGCGTGGGAATGCCTTTTGCGACGCTCCGCGTCGCGCGAACCGAGCTAAGTTTCAGCTACCGTGCACAGGTGACGCAGAGCGTCACGGGTTGCATTCCCACGCTGGAGCGTGGGAACGATCCTTGAAAGCGATAGATCAGCCACTACATCAGTGGCTGACACCCTGCCATCGGGAGCAAGCCCCCTCCCACATTTGGACCCCATGCATTCAGATAGAACTTCTCCCACCGTCATATCCTCCTAAATGATAAGCCCACCTCCTCGGTCACCCCATGGACCTTGTCATTGCCCGACCCGAAGGCCTCTATTGTCCCGCCGGGGATTTCTACATCGACCCCTGGCGCCCGGTGGAACGCTCCGTCATCACCCATGCCCACGGCGACCACGCCCGCACCGGCAATCAACATTACCTGGCCGCCGCCCCCGGCGAAGGCATCCTGCGTTCGCGCCTGGGCCAGGACATCAACCTGCAAACCCTGGCCTACGGCGAACAGTTGGTGCACCACGGTGTGACGTTGAGTTTTCATCCGGCCGGGCATGTGTTGGGCTCAGCCCAGGTGCGCCTGGAATACCAGGGCGAAGTCTGGGTCGCGTCCGGCGACTACAAGGTCGAACCCGACGGCACGTGCGCGCCGTTCGAACCGGTGCGCTGCCACACCTTTATTACCGAATCAACCTTTGGCCTGCCGATCTACCGCTGGCAGCCGCAGGCGCAGATTTTTGCCGGCATTAATGACTGGTGGCAGGCCAATATCGCCGCCGGCAAAGCCAGCGTGCTGTTCTGCTATTCCTTCGGCAAGGCCCAGCGCATTCTGCATGGCATCGATGCCAGCATCGGCCCGATCCTCAGCCATGGCGCCGTCGAGCCGTTGAACCGGGTGTACCGCGAAGCCGGGGTGTACATTCCGGAAACGCTGTACGCCGGCGACTTCAAAAAAAACGACCCGCTGCTGCGCCAGGCCTTGATCATCGCCCCGCCCTCCACCAGCGGCAGCACTTGGATACGCCGCTTTGGCGATTACAGCGACGCGTTCGCCAGCGGCTGGATGCGCCTGCGCGGGACTCGGCGGCGGCGCGGGGTCGACCGTGGCTTTGTGCTGTCGGACCACGCCGATTGGCCCGGACTGTTGTGGGCCATCGAACAGACCGGCGCCGAACGGGTGATGGTCACCCACGGCTCGGTCGGCGTACTGGTGCGCCATCTGCGCGAAAAAGGCCTGGATGCCCAGGGTTTCAGCACCGAATATGGCGATGACGAAGAGGAGGCCAGCGCATGAAAGCCTTCGCCGAGCTGTACGCTAACCTCGACGCGACGACCTCCAGCAACGCCAAGCTCGCGGCGCTGCAAGACTACTTTCAGCAGGCACCGCCGGAGGATGCGGCATGGGCGGTGTACTTCCTCTCCGGCGGGCGGCCGCGGCAACTGGTACCGACCCGTCTGCTGAGGGATATGGCGACCCAAGCGGCGAGCATCGAGCCGTGGTTGTTCGAAGAGAGTTACCAGTCCGTCGGCGACCTGGCCGAGACGATTTCCCTGCTGCTACCCGAATCGACCTACACCTCCGAAGACGGCCTGGCGGTGTGGCTGGAAGAAAAACTGCTGCCGCTGCGCGGCCTTGCGCCTGCTGAACTGGCCGAACGCCTGCCTGCGCTGTGGGCGCAGCTGGATCAACCGAGCCTGATGGTGTGCATCAAGTTGATCACCGGCAGCTTTCGCGTGGGCGTGTCCAAGCTGCTGGTGACCCGCGCGCTTGCCGCCATGGCCGGGCTCGACAGCAAGCGCGTGGCGCAACGGCTGGTGGGCTACACCGATTTGTCCAATCGCCCTACGGCTGGGGGCTACCTCAAGTTGATCGCTGCCGAATCGGCCGACGAACATGCGCAACGTGGCGGTCAGCCCTATCCGTTTTTTCTCGCCCATGGCTTGGCGCAACCAGTGGAGCAGTTCGATGCCCTGCTCGGCTCCCCCGCCGACTGGCAGGTGGAATGGAAGTTTGATGGCATACGCGCGCAACTGGTCAAGCGTGAGGGGCGTCTGTGGGTGTGGTCGCGCGGCGAAGAGCTGGTGACCGAGCGTTTCCCCGAGCTGCACAGCCTGGTCAGTGGCTTGCCGGATGGCACGGTGATCGACGGTGAGATCTTGGTCTGGAAGGACGCGGTGCAACCCTTCGCCCTACTGCAGCAGCGCATCGGCCGCAAAACCCTGAGTAAAAAGGTACTGGAGGATGCGCCGGTGGCGGTGCTTGCCTATGACCTGCTGGAGTTTCAAGGCGACGACTGGCGCAACCACACTCTGGCTGAACGGCGTGCGCAGCTCGAAAGCGTGATCGCAGCGTGTAACCAACCGGTGTTATTGCCCTCGCCGCTGCTTGAGGGGCCAACCTGGCAGGCGTTGGCCGAGCAGCGCGAAGCCTCCCGCAGCCTGGGTGTGGAAGGCATGATGCTCAAGGACCGCAAAGGCCTCTACGGCGTGGGCCGCACCAAGGATATGGGCCTGTGGTGGAAGTGGAAGGTCGACCCGTTCAGCGTCGACGCGGTGTTGATCTACGCTCAGCGCGGCCACGGTCGGCGCGCCAGCCTGTACAGCGATTACACCTTCGCGGTGTGGGACGGCCCGCCGGGCAGCGAGCGCACCCTGGTGCCGTTCGCCAAGGCCTATTCCGGGCTGACTGACGAAGAAATGCGCAAGGTCGACGCGATTGTGCGCAAAACCACGGTGGAAAAATTCGGCCCGGTCAGCAGCGTTACGCCGAGCATGGTGTTTGAGTTGGGTTTCGAAGGCATCGCCCTGTCCAAGCGGCATAAAAGCGGAATTGCGGTGCGGTTCCCACGGATGTTGCGTTGGCGCCAGGACAAACCGGTGGAGGAAGCCGACAATCTCGCGACGCTGCAGGACTTACTGGCCTGACCCAGTTCAAATGTGGGAGGGAGCTTGCTCCCGATAGCAGTGGGTCAGACGCAGATGCTGTGACTGACACACCGCCATCGGGGGCAAGCCCCCTCCCACATTTGGATTTCCGTTCGATCCTAAATGGTGCACTACTCTATCAGTGCCCGCTAATGGGCATTTCCTACGCTCAGAAATCCCTCATCCCACCTTTTAAAACGATCATTCGGAACTATGGTGCAGAAATTGCTACTTGGGATCCGTCTGACACCGTTCAGTAACAGTCCTAAATGCGCCACAAGCGCTTATCTTGGTTTCCAGGGAATACATAATGAAAAAAGCATTGCTGACCCTTTCTGCACTGGCTCTGTGCATGGCTGCAGGTGTTGCAACCGCCAAGGAATACAAGGAATTGCGTTTCGGTGTCGATCCCTCCTACGCGCCATTCGAATCCAAAGCCGCCGACGGCAGCCTGGTGGGCTTCGACATCGACCTGGGCAATGCGATTTGTGCAGAGCTGAAGGTCAAATGCAAATGGGTTGAAAGCGATTTCGACGGCATGATTCCCGGCCTGAAAGCCAACAAGTTCGACGGTGTGATTTCGTCCATGACCGTGACCCCGGTACGTGAGAAGGCGATCGACTTCTCCAACGAGCTGTTCTCGGGGCCAACTTCGCTGGTGTTCAAGAAAGGCGCCGGGTACTCGACGCCGGAGTCGCTCAAGGGCAAAACCGTGGGCTACGAGCAAGGCACCATCCAGGAAGCCTACGCCAAGGCTGTGCTGGACAAAGCCGGCGTGACCACCAAGGCCTACGCCAACCAGGATCAGGTATATGCGGACCTGACGTCCGGCCGTCTCGATGCCTCAGTGCAGGATATGCTGCAGGCTGAACTGGGTTTTCTGAAGTCCCCAGCCGGTGCTGGATACGAAGTCAGCGCAGCAATCGATGACCCGCTGCTGCCGTCGAAAACCGCGATCGGTATCAAAAAAGGTAACACTGAGCTCAAGGCTCTTTTGGATAAAGGTATCAAAGCGTTACACGATGATGGCACCTACGCCACTATTCAGAAGAAACACTTTGGCGATCTGAACCTGTACAGCGGCAAATAATGCCTGGGGCGCCCCTTTTTTGAAGGGGCGCTTTTTTATCGCCATAGGTCCTGATTTATGTTCGAAGATCTGTTGCAAACCCTCGGGCTGAGCGCGTTCAGCTTGAAGGGTTTCGGCCCGCTGCTGCTGCAAGGCACCTGGATGACCCTTAAATTGTCGGTGCTGTCCCTGGCGGTCAGCGTGTTGCTGGGCCTGCTCGGTGCCAGCGCGAAACTGTCCAGCCTGCCCTTCCTGCGTATCCCCGCCCAGCTCTACACCACCTTGATTCGCGGCGTACCCGACCTGGTGTTGATGCTGCTGATTTTCTACAGCCTGCAAACCTGGCTGACCGGCCTGACCGACGTTATGGAATGGGAGTACATCGAGATAGACCCATTCAGCGCCGGGGTCATCACCCTGGGTTTTATCTACGGTGCCTATTTCACCGAGACTTTTCGCGGCGCGATTCTCGCCGTGCCCCGCGGCCAGCTGGAAGCGGCCACCGCCTATGGGCTCAAGCGCGGGCAACGGTTTCGCTACGTGACCTTCCCGCAGATGATGCGCTTTGCCCTGCCGGGCATCGGCAATAACTGGATGGTGATGCTCAAGGCCACCGCCCTGGTGTCGATCATCGGCCTGGCCGACCTGGTGAAAGCCGCCCAGGATGCCGGCAAGAGCACCTACCAACTGTTCTACTTCCTGGTACTCGCCGCGCTGATCTACCTGTTGATCACCAGCGCGTCCAACTTCGTCCTGCGCCGTCTCGAACGTCGCTACGCCGCAGGCTCACGGGAGGCCGTGCGATGATCGAGCTTTTGCAGGAATACTGGCGCCCCTTCCTTTATAGCGACGGCCAGCACATCACCGGCCTGGCCATGACTATGTGGCTGCTCAGCGCGGCACTGGTGATCGGGTTTGTGGTGTCGATTCCGCTGTCTATCGCCCGTGTCTCGCGCAGGCGCCTGGTGCGCTGGCCGGTGCAGTTCTACACCTACCTGTTTCGCGGCACGCCGCTCTATATCCAGTTGTTGATTTGCTACACCGGCATCTACAGCATCGCCGCCGTGCGTGCGCAACCGGTGCTCGATGCGTTCTTTCGCGATGCGATGAACTGCACGGTCCTGGCCTTCGCCCTCAACACCTGCGCCTACACCACGGAAATTTTCGCCGGGGCAATCCGCAGCATGGCCCACGGCGAAGTCGAAGCGGCCAAGGCCTACGGGCTGAGCGGTTGGAAGTTGTATGCCTATGTGATCATGCCGTCGGCGCTGCGCCGTTCGTTGCCTTACTACAGCAACGAGGTGATCCTGATGCTGCATTCGACCACCGTGGCGTTCACCGCCACCATCCCGGACATCCTCAAAGTCGCCAGGGACGCCAACTCGGCCACCTTCATGACCTTTCAATCGTTCGGCATCGCCGCCTTGATCTACCTGGCCGTGACCTTCGCTCTGGTCGGCCTGTTCCGATTGGCCGAACGCCGCTGGCTGGCCTTCCTCGGGCCGAGCCATTAAGGAGCTTTCATGCGTCATCAGCAACATGATCTGATTGCGCCGGTGCCTGGCACAGCGCGGCAGATTCACAGTTTCCATTTCGGCCCGGAACAGGCCGACCGCAAGATTTACATCCAATCGTCCCTGCATGCCGATGAACTGCCGGGCATGCTGGTGGCCTGGCACCTGAAGGCGCGCCTGGCCCAATTGGCTGCCGCCGGGCGCTTACGCAGCGAAATCGTCCTGGTGCCGGTCGCCAATCCGGTGGGGCTGGAACAGGTGCTGATGGACATCCCTCTGGGCCGCTACGAGCTGGAAAGCGGGCAGAATTTCAATCGCCTGTTCGTCGACCTCAGCGACGCAGTCGGTGATCAGGTTGAAGACTCGCTGAGCGATGACCCCCAGCACAACGCCCGATTGATCCGCGCCGCGTTATCCGACGCCCTCGCCAGGCAAACCGCGTCGACGCAATTGCAATCCCAACGCCTGGTGCTGCAACGCCTGGCGTGCGATGCCGACATGGTGCTGGACCTGCATTGCGATTTCGAAGCCGTGGCGCACCTCTACACCACGCCTGAGGCCTGGCCACAGGTGGAACCGTTGGCGCGTTACCTGGGCTCGGAGGCCAACCTGCTGGCCACCGACTCCGGCGGGCAGTCCTTTGATGAATGTTTCACCCTGGTGTGGTGGCAGTTGCGGCAACGCTTCGGCGCGCGCTTCCCGATCCCCCTGGGCAGCTTTTCCGTGACCGTCGAGTTGCGCGGCCAAGGCGACGTCAACCACGGCCTCGCGGCCCTGGACTGCCAGGCGATCATCGACTACCTGATTCACTTCGGTGCGATTGAAGGCGACGCGACGCCCCTGCCCGCGCTGCCCTACCCGGCCACGCCATTGGCGGGTGTGGAGCCGGTGACCACACCCGTGGGCGGCTTGCTGGTGTTCAGTGCCTTGCCGGGGGAATACCTGGAAGCCGGGCAACTGATCGCAGAAATCATCGACCCCATCACTGACCGCGTAACGCCCGTGCACTGCCAACATGCCGGCCTGCTTTATGCCCGCTCGCTACGCCGCATGGCCACTGCCGGGATGGTGATCAGCCATGTCGCCGGCACTGAGGCCTACCGTAGCGGCTACTTACTTTCGCCTTGAGGATGCACGCCCCATGTACAAATTGACCGTTGAAGGCCTGCATAAAAGCTATGGCGACAATGAAGTGCTCAAAGGTGTCTCGCTCAAGGCCAGGACCGGTGACGTGATCAGCCTGATCGGCGCCAGCGGCTCGGGCAAGAGCACCTTCCTGCGCTGCATCAACTTCCTGGAAACGCCCAACGACGGCGCCATGACCCTGGACGGACAAACCATCCGCATGGTCAGCGACCGCCACGGCATGCGCGTGGCCGACGATGCCGAGTTGCAGCGCTTGCGCACGCGGCTGGCGATGGTCTTCCAGCACTTCAACCTGTGGAGCCATATGAGCGTGCTGGAAAACATCACCATGGCCCCGCGCCGGGTGCTGGGGTGCAGCAAGAAAGACGCCGAAGACCGCGCCCGGCGCTACCTGGACAAAGTCGGCCTACCCGCGCGGGTGGCCGATCAATACCCGGCGTTCCTGTCCGGCGGCCAGCAGCAACGGGTAGCGATTGCCCGCGCGCTGGCGATGGAGCCCGAGGTGATGCTGTTCGACGAACCCACCTCGGCACTGGACCCGGAGTTGGTCGGTGAAGTATTGAAGGTCATCCAGGGCCTGGCTGAGGAAGGCCGCACCATGATCATGGTGACCCACGAAATGAGCTTTGCGCGCAAGGTTTCCAGCCAGGTGCTGTTCCTGCACCAAGGCCGGGTGGAAGAGCAAGGTGCGCCGGCGGACGTGCTGGGCAATCCGAAGAGCGAGCGCCTGCAGCAGTTTTTGAGCGGCAACTTGAAGTAAACCTTTGTGACGCCTGGAGGGTCTGTGCAATAGAGCCTCCAGAGCGTCAGCTGCCGCATGGCAAAACCCGTCGAATTCGCAAAACAATGGTTTGCCACCCGTGGCTGGCGTGCGTTCGCATTCCAGAAAGAAGTGTGGAAGGCCGTCAAGGACGGTCAATCCGGCTTGCTGCATGCCAATACCGGCGCGGGTAAAACCTACGCGCTGTGGTTCGCCGCCCTCAATCGTTTCGCCATCACGCGCCCGCCCGCAACCGGCAAGCGCAAGGCGCCGGCCGAACCACTGACCGTATTGTGGATCACACCTATGCGCGCCTTGGCCGCCGACACCGCACGCGCGCTTGAGGCGCCGCTGGCGGCCTTGCAGATCCCCTGGAGCGTTGGCCTGCGCACGGGCGACACCAGCAGCGGCGAACGCGCCCGTCAGACCCGCCGCCAGCCCACAGCGCTGATTACCACCCCGGAAAGCCTGACGCTGATGCTTGCGCGCGCCGACAGTGAGGTCAGCCTGGCGCATTTGCGCATGGTGGTGGTGGACGAATGGCATGAACTGATCGGCAATAAGCGCGGTGTGCAACTGCAACTGGCATTGGCACGGCTGCGACGCTGGCATCCCGACTTGCTGGTCTGGGGCATTTCCGCGACCTTGGGTAATCAGGCCCACGCACTGGATGTATTGGTCCCACAGGGTGGCGGCGTCAACGTGCAGGGGCAATCGCCCAAACAGTTGCTGGTTGACACACTGCTGCCGCCCATCGCCGAACGCTTTCCCTGGGCCGGCCATATCGGTTTGAAAATGCTCCCGCAAGTGGTGGCCGAAGTGGACGCCAGTAGCAGTTGCCTGGTGTTCACCAATACCCGGGCGCAGTCGGAAATCTGGTACCAGGCGCTGCTGGAGGCCAGGCCGGAGTGGGCCGGCCTGATTGCGCTGCATCACGGTTCGCTGTCGCGCGAGACCCGGGACTGGGTGGAACGTGCGCTCAAAGACGGCCAACTCAAGGCGGTGGTGTGCACCTCCAGCCTGGACCTGGGCGTGGATTTCCTGCCGGTGGAGCGGGTGTTGCAGATCGGCTCGGCCAAAGGTGTGGCGCGCCTGATGCAACGTGCCGGCCGCTCGGGGCATGCACCGGGGCGGCCATCACGGGTGACCCTGGTGCCGACCCACAGCCTGGAGCTGGTGGAAGCCGCCGCCGCAAAGGATGCGATTGCCCAGCGACGCATCGAAGCCCGCGAATCGCCCCACAAACCCTTGGATGTGCTGGTGCAACATCTGGTCAGCATGGCCCTGGGCGGCGGGTTTACTCCGGATGCGCTGCTGGCGGAGGTCCGCGGGGCCTGGGCCTACCGCGATCTTACCGACGCCGATTGGACCTGGGCCCTGGCCTTTGTGCGCCATGGCGGACTGTCGCTCACCGCTTACCCGGATTACCGCCGCGTAGAACCCGACGAACAGGGCATCTGGCGCGTTCCCGATGCCCGACTGGCGCGCCGCCATCGCATGAGCGTGGGCACCATTGTCAGCGATGCGAGTATGCACCTGAAGTACTGGAGCAAGGGCGGTGGCGGCAAAAACCTCGGCAGTGTCGAGGAAGGTTTTATTGCGCGACTCAAGCCGGGCGACGGCTTTCTGTTCGCCGGACGCCTGCTCGAGTTGGTGCGCGTGGAAAACATGACCGCCTATGTTCGCCGCAGCACCGCGAAAAAAGCCGCCGTGCCGCGCTGGAATGGCGGGCGCATGCCGCTTTCCAACGAGCTGGCGCAGGCGGTGATCGAGCGCTTCGACGCGGCGGCCCAGGGGCGCTTCGACGGCCCGGAGATGCAGGCGGTGCAGCCATTGCTGCTGACACAACTGCGTTGGTCCGGCCTGCCGACCCGTGATCACTTGCTGGCGGAGTTTCTCAAGTCGCGCGAAGGCTGGCACCTGTTTCTCTACCCCTTCGCCGGGCGTCAGGTGCATCTGGGGCTGGCGAGTCTGCTGGCGTGGCGAGTCAGCCGGCAGCAACCCGTGACCTTTTCCATTGCAGTCAATGATTATGGGTTGGAATTGCTGAGCGCCACCGAGGTGCACTGGCCCGACGTGTTGACCGAGGCGCTGCTCAGCCCACAGGATTTGCTCACGGACGTGGCAGCCAGCCTTAACGCCGGTGAACTGGCGTTGCGGCGTTTTCGCGAAATCGCACGCATCGCCGGGCTGGTGTTCGCCGGTTACCCCGGCGCGCCGAAAAGCACCCGGCAGGTGCAGGCCTCCAGTGGCCTGTTCTTCGAAGTGTTCAAACAATATGATCCGCACAATCTGCTGCTGACCCAGGCAGGGGAAGAAGTCCTGCGCAACGAACTGGACATTCAGCGCCTGGAAGAGACATTGCTTCGCTTGTCGGCACTGCAACTGGACCTGCATATGATCCAGCGGCCAACCCCCCTGGCCTTTCCGCTGCTGGTGGAGCGAATGCGCGAAAGCCTGAGTTCTGAAAAACTCTCGGAGCGCATTGCGCGGATGGTCAAGGACCTGGAAAAAGTCGCGGACAGAGGGAACGCTTGATGGTGTGTTCGGTAACGCTTGAGGGTGAGCAATTGTGGCTGCTGGCGGACAAGGCGGTGTACTGGCCGGCGCGCCAATACCTGCTGATCGCCGATGCTCACTTCGGCAAGGCCTCGGCCTACCGCAGCCTCGGGCAACCCGTGCCCCAGGGCACTACGAGCGAAAACCTGCAGCGCCTGGATCGGTTGCTGGCGGCCTTTGCCTGCGCTCGGGTGATCTTCCTCGGAGATTTCCTCCACGGCCCAGGCTCCCACGCCAGCGGCACCCTGGGCGCACTCAGGGCCTGGCGAGCGCGCCACGCCGAGTTGCCGATCACGTTGATTCGCGGCAATCACGATCAACGCGCAGGCGATCCGCCTGCCGATCTGAACATCGAGGTAGTGACGGAGCCACTATTGATAGGGCCATTCGCGCTACAGCACGAACCGGACACCCACCCCAGCCATCATGTGCTGGCGGGGCATGTCCATCCGGTGTATCGCTTGCGCGGCAAGGGCCGGCAGAGCCTGCGCCTGCCGTGCTTCCAGATTGGCAAACGCGTCAGCCTGCTGCCGGCGTTTGGCGCCTTTACCGGCGGTTACGCCGTGGAGCTGGACGATGAGCGCCGAATCTTTGTGATCGGCGATCATGAGGTCTGGCCGGTTCAGTGACGCACAGGCGTGCGTGCTGGGTCAGGCAACAGGTGCGGGAGGCGGCTCATCCGGCAGGGTTGGCTCACCCGGTTCGGTAGGCTGCGGATAGTCCGGTTCAGGTTGGCCGGGGATGCCGCCCGCATAAGCAGGGTCGGCCATCAAGGACCAGGCCAGAACACCAATCTGGTTGGGTTCAAGCCGGGCAAGTTCTGCGCTGATTCGCGGGTTGATCTTCATAGGGCACTCCTCAAGCGTGGCTCGACGCGTTTCACACGCGCCGAGGCAGTACACCTAGATAGAGTCACTTTCCGCAGACTAATTCCCTTGGAGCGTAGGAGCTTTCGATCAAGCGCGTGGGAGCGTGACGCCACGCTGGCCCTGATACTTGCCGGCACGGTCCTTATAGGACACTTCGCACGCCTCGTCGGACTGCAGGAACAGCATCTGTGCCACGCCTTCATTGGCGTAGATTTTCGCCGGCAAGGTGGTGGTGTTGGAGAACTCCAGGGTCACATGGCCTTCCCACTCGGGTTCCAGCGGGGTTACGTTGACGATGATGCCGCAACGGGCGTAGGTGCTTTTACCCAGGCAGATGGTCAATACGTCACGCGGGATACGGAAGAACTCCACGGTGCGGGCCAGGGCGAAGGAGTTTGGCGGGATGATGCAGACATCGCTCTTGACGTCGACGAAGCTTTTTTCGTCGAAGTTCTTCGGATCGACGATCGCCGAGTTGATATTGGTGAACACCTTGAATTCATCGGCGCAACGCACGTCGTAGCCATAGCTGGAAACGCCGTAGGAAATCACGCGCGCGTCGCCTTCGCCACGAATCTGGCGCTCGACGAACGGTTCGATCATGCCGTGTTCCTGCGCCATGCGGCGAATCCACTTGTCCGATTTGATGCTCATGGCGGTGTCCTGAATGCGAGGTGAAAAAATTCTGTGGGGCATCTTACCGGGGCCGGCTGTGGGGTTCAAAGGGCGCAGGACTTTTAATGACGAATGCACCCGCCTCCATTACCCGCAGCCAACGGGGCCGGGGCTCTTGGCGCGACTTTCGGCGACGATAAATACCACCGCCAGTCACGAAAATAGAGAAACCTTCGGAAATACCATTGGCACGTTCCGGAAAAAGGGTTAAGGTGGCGTCACTGTGTTGCTTGTGTCACTGAGAATCTCTACACGATATGTTGAATTTCGATCCAACCATCTCCAAGAATTTTTCCTGCTCTTTGCACTCAGTCTCGGCCAGGGCTTTTCCTGAGTCGCAGTTAACTTTGTTCAAGGAGTTACACCATGTCTAATCGCCAAACTGGTACCGTTAAGTGGTTCAACGATGAAAAAGGCTTCGGCTTCATCACTCCACAATCCGGTGACGACCTGTTCGTTCACTTCAAAGCTATCCAATCCGACGGCTTCAAAAGCCTGAAAGAAGGCCAACAGGTTTCTTTCATCGCTACCCGCGGTCAGAAAGGCATGCAAGCTGAAGAAGTTCAAGTTATCTAACTTGTACTGATTTAGTCGAAAAGACCCCGCCCTCAAAAGCGGGGTTTTTTTATGCCGATCGTTCCCACGCTCTGCGTGGAAATGACTCTTGTGACGCTCTGCGTCACGCCATGGGACGCAGAGCGTCCTGATGCTGCATTCCCACGCAGAGCGTGGGAACGATCAGCAAACGATCGGCATAAAAAATGTGGGAGGGGGGCTTATACCCCCTCCCACATTCGGCATTCAAGCAGCGTTGTTTATTGAAACAACGACTCACTCGACAAGCCGTTCTTCTCAAGGATCTCGCGCAAGCGCTTGAGCCCCTCTACCTGAATCTGCCGCACCCGCTCACGGGTCAGGCCGATCTCCAGGCCTACGTCCTCCAGGGTGCTGCTCTCATGGCCGCGCAGGCCGAAGCGGCGGATCACCACCTCGCGCTGCTTATCGGTGAGCTCCGACAGCCACTGGTCGATGCTTTGAGACAGATCATCATCCTGCAACAGCTCGCACGGATCTGTCGGGCGATCATCTGTCAGGGTGTCCAGCAGGGTTTTATCCGAATCCGGACCCAGCGAGACATCGACCGAAGACACCCGCTCATTCAAGCCAAGCATGCGCTTGACCTCCCCTACCGGTTTTTCCAGCAGGTTGGCGATTTCTTCAGGCGAAGGTTCATGATCGAGTTTTTGTGTCAGCTCACGCGCTGCCCGCAGGTACACGTTGAGCTCCTTGACCACATGGATCGGCAACCGGATCGTGCGGGTCTGATTCATGATCGCCCGTTCGATGGTCTGGCGAATCCACCAGGTGGCATAAGTCGAGAAGCGAAAGCCCCGCTCAGGGTCGAACTTCTCCACCGCCCGGATCAAGCCCAGGTTGCCCTCCTCGATCAAGTCCAGCAGCGACAATCCGCGATTGACGTAGCGTCGGGCGATTTTAACCACCAGGCGCAGGTTGCTTTCAATCATGCGTTTGCGCCCAGCCGGATCGCCCTTCTGCGACAGACGCGCAAAATGAACTTCTTCTTCGGGGGTGAGCAGAGGGGAAAAGCCGATTTCATTGAGGTACAACTGGGTCGCGTCGAGCGCCCGTGTGTAATCAATATACTTGTGTTGCTTTAACGCGGAGGAGTTTTTGGATTTGGTGCGAACTGAGGGTGGTGATGCCCCCTCATTATCTGACATCGGTTCCGTAGCGATACCGGTCTCCATAAGGAGAACCTCATCGTCGATGTCAAACTCCGGCGCTTCTTTACTGAGAGCCATTGTTATAGTCCTTTGGTGAGTTCGACCTCAAGCTCAAGCGACGCCTTTATCCTTGGCAACGCTGGAGCCTGTTCCTTCTACGTGAGGGAACAGGCTGGCAACACATCAACGACGGGGTAGGAATTGCAGTGGGTCTACAGGTTTCCCTTGACGGCGAATCTCAAAGTGCAGTTTCACCCGGTCTGTACCCGTTGAACCCATTTCGGCAATTGTCTGTCCGACCTTGACCTGCTGCCCCTCCCGAACCAACAACCTGCGGTTATGACCGTAGGCACTGACGTAGGTATCGCTGTGTTTGATGATGACCAGCTCGCCGTAGCCCCGTAGACCACTCCCGGCGTACACCACTGTCCCATCAGACGCAGCCAAAACAGGCTGTCCCAAATCCCCGGCGATATCAATGCCTTTATTCAAACTGCCGTTTGAAGAGAATTTTCCAATTAACACGCCGTTTGAAGGCCATCCCCAACCGGTCGGCGCCGGCCCTGCAGGTGGCAACGGCGCGGGTGCCGGCTTGCTCGCCACCGAAGGTGCGGCGGTACCTGCAGGCCTGGTGATAACCGTGGTTTTGCTCGAAGAAGAAGCCGAAGATCCCGACTTTGTCACAACTGCCGTGGGCGCCGAACCGGCGCGGCCATCGAAACGAATTGTCTGCCCCGGATGAATCGTATAGGGCACGGGAATGTTGTTACGAGCTGCGAGGGCCTTGTAATCCCAACCATAACGGAAGGCAATCGAGAACAGCGTATCGCCCTTGCGCACGACGTATTGGCCGGTGGTCACCGTCGGCTTCTGCGGTGCCGCATTGGTGCGGTCAACCACCCGCGCACCGCCGGATGGCGTGCTCGAGCAGGCTGCCAGTAAGGAACTCAAGACAAGGCCAAGCACCAGTCGCTGAAAGCTTGTTTTACTCATTCGCTGCGCAGGACCTGTGAGACTCACCCGCCGCTCCCTTTGTGGTGGCTGAACGTTAACGCCTGTATCAGGCTTGAAAGATGACGCAAGTATAACTGGGCATTGGCTTTTTACCGGCACACGAGTGAAACGAAAACTTCATCATGTTTAACTCCGGCGCCTTCCCCCGTTGAATCTATAGACCCCGCTGTAAGACACATCTGCGCCTGTGGAATTCATTGTCTGAAAATAAATGATCAGGCCAGCGGGCCGTTGAGCAGCGGCACGAAGCGCACAGCCCCGAGCACATGCCGGGAAAAGCCATCGTCCTCGCGAATAATGAGCATCAATTGTTGCACTTCGCCGGAGCCCACCGGGATGACCAGCCGACCGCCGGGCGCCAGTTGATCGAGCAGCGCTTGCGGCACATCGGTGGCCACCGCAGTGACAATGATGCCGTTATAGGGCGCCAATGCCGGCCAGCCTTCCCAGCCATCGCCCCAACGAAACACAACGTTACGCAGGTTCAGCTCGACCAGGCGCTCCTTGGCGCGGTCCTGCAGCACCTTGATGCGCTCAACCGAGAACACCCGTTCGACCAGCTGAGACAACACGGCGGTCTGATAGCCGGAGCCGGTGCCGATTTCCAGCACCTTGTCCAACGGCCCGGCGGCCAGCAACAGCTCACTCATGCGGGCGACCATATAGGGCTGGGAGATGGTCTGGTTGTGGCCGATCGGCAACGCCGTGTCTTCGTAGGCGCGGTGCGCCAGGGCTTCGTCGACAAACAGGTGCCGAGGCGTGCGCCGGATCACTTCCAGCACCTGCGCGTTGGACAAGCCTTCTTCGTACAGACGCTGGATCAAACGCTCGCGCGTGCGCTGGGAAGTCATCCCGATGCCACGGCGCAGCAAGTCGTCTTGTTCACGAGCCATCAGCGCAGTCCCTCCAGCCAGCCATCAAGTCCACTGAAGGCATCACTGAAGGTGCGATCGAATTGCAACGGGGTAATCGATACATAGCCTTGCATCACCGCATGAAAGTCCGTGCCCTCGCCACCATCCTCGGCATCGCCGGCCGCTGCGATCCAATAGCCTTCCTTGCCACGCGGGTCGACCACCTTCAAGGGTGCCGCCGCACGGGCACGGTGCCCCAGCCGCGTCAGCTGGATACCGCGAATATGGTCAAGAGGCAGGTTGGGGATATTGACGTTAAGCACAGTGCGCGGCGGCAGGTTCAGGGACGCGTGCGCTTGCACCAACTTGCGCGCGTAGTACGCCGCCGTCGCCAGGTTATCCAGTTGCCGTGAGGCGAAGGAAAAGGCGAACCCGATACCGCCGAGAAAGCGCCCTTCAAGGGCGGCCGCCACGGTGCCGGAATACAGCACGTCGTCGCCCAGGTTCGCGCCCAGGTTGATGCCCGACACCACTAGGTCCGGCGCGTGCTCCAACAAGCTGTTGATCGCCAGGTGCACGCAGTCGGTGGGGGTGCCGTTCACGCTGATAAAGCCATTGGCCAGCACCTTGGGGTGCAACGGACGGTCGAGCGTCAGCGAACTGCTGGCGCCGCTCTTGTCCTGGTCGGGGGCCACCACCACGCATTCGGCGTAATCCGCCAGCGCAGCATGAAGCGCGGCGAGGCCGGGTGCGGTGGCACCGTCATCGTTTGATATCAGAATACGCATGGGTTGTCCGTCGGCCCCACCGGCACTAGATCAACGAGTTCGCGCACCAATACAGTGGCGAAGCATCCAGCCGGCAGGACGAATTCCAATTGCAGAATGTCAGGCCTGGGATAATGCCACGTCAACCCGCCAATGGGCAGCCGCAGAATGCGACGTTCTTGGCTCATTCCCGCATTCACCAGCCAATCACGCAGATCAGCTTCTGCGGCGGCGACAGATTGTTCCAATTCATAGGTAAGACCTTTCGCCGGAGACTCGCCCTCCCCCCACTGCGGGCCGGTGGGATGCAAGTCGAGGATCGCCAGGCGCGGATCGCTGCATTCAGCCTCACCGGCCGGGAAAAAGCTGCGGCTGTCGGTGAAGGCCAGCAAGTCGCCGACTTGGGCGCGCTGCCAGGAGCCGTCGGCGACACGCGCCGCCAACACTTTGTTGAACAGCAAGCTACGGGCGGTGGACAGCAACCGCGAACGTACATTGCGCTGCTCCGGCAGGGCCTTGCGAGCCGCCCAGTCATGGGCATCGACGACATTGCCGCCATTATGGCCAAAGCGCTGGGCACCGAAATAGTTGGGAATACCGTGCTGGGCAATCTGTTTCAGACGCGCGTCGATGGCGGCGGTATCGCCGTGCAACTGGGTCAGGCGCAAGGTAAAGCCGTTGGCCGCATGTGCACCGCGCTGCAGCTTGCGTTTGTGCCGCGCGGTTTTCAGGATCCGGAGGGTGTCGTTCTCGGCGGCACGCATGTCCGGATCGGCCTTGCCGGGCAATTGCACGCTGAACCACTGGCGGGTCAATGCCTGGCGATCCTTGAGCCCGGCATAGCTGACAGTGCGTAAAGGCACGCCAGCCGCCTTGGCGATACGCCGCGCCGCTTCCTCGGTATTCAGGCCGCGCTTCTCCACCCACAACCACAGGTGCTCGCCTTCGCCAGTCAGCGGGATATCGAGCACTTCGTCCACCTGGAAATCTTCGGCCGTGGCCTTCAGGACCGCGCTGCCCAACGCTTCGCCATAGGCACGCGGGCCCAGCAACTCAAGTTCGTTCATGCGCGCAGCAACAAGGCGACAGAGTGCACGGCGATGCCCTCTTCACGACCGGTAAACCCGAGCTTTTCGGTGGTGGTGGCTTTCACGTTGACTTGGTCCAATTCTATTTGCAGGTCTGCGGCAATCAGGGCGCGCATCGATTCGATATGCGGGGCCATTTTCGGCGCCTGGGCCACGATGGTGTTATCGACGTTGCCGACCTTCCAGCCTTTGGCGTGGATCAAGCCGACGACATGGCGCAGCAACACACGGCTGTCGGCGCCCTTGAAGGTTGGATCGGTGTCCGGAAAGTGCTTGCCGATATCACCCAACGCCGCTGCGCCGAGCAACGCATCGCTCAAGGCGTGCAACACAACGTCGCCGTCAGAATGAGCCAGCAGCCCATGGTGGTGCGCGATACGCACGCCGCCCAAAGTGATGAAATCGCCTTCAGCGAAACGGTGCACATCGTAGCCGTGGCCAATACGCATAAAAAAACGCCCCGATTTAATTCAGGGCGTGATTCTACCTACTTTTGCCTCACATTAACCGAGCAAAGCACGACCATGATGGCGCAAATGGTCATCGATGAAGCTGGCGATAAAGAAGTAGCTGTGGTCGTAGCCGGGTTGCAGCCGTAGTTCCAGCGGATGACCGGCCGCCTTGGCGGCTTGCTGCAAGGCCTCGGGCTTGAGCTGCACGGCGAGGAAATCGTCGCGATCGCCCTGGTCCACCAACAGCGGCAACTGTTCCGACGCTTCGCTGATCAGCACGCAGGCATCCCATTCGCGCCACTTCGAGCGCTCTTCTCCCAGGTAACGGGAGAAGGCTTTTTGGCCCCAGGGGCAGTCCATCGGATTGTTGATCGGCGAAAACGCCGACACGCTCTGGTAACGCCCAGGGTTGCGCAGCGCGCAGACCAACGCACCGTGGCCGCCCATCGAGTGGCCGCTGATGCCGCGCTTGTCTGACGCAGGGAAATGCGCCTCCACCAACTCCGGCAATTCCTGCACCACATAGTCATGCATCCGATAATGCCTGGCCCAGGGTTCCTGGGTGGCGTTCAGATAGAACCCGGCGCCCAGACCAAAGTCCCAGGCGTTATCCGGGTCATCCGGCACACCGGGGCCGCGCGGGCTGGTATCCGGCGCCACGATGATCAAGCCCAGCTCGGCGGCCATACGATGGGCACCGGCCTTTTGCATGAAGTTCTCGTCGGTGCAGGTCAGGCCGGACAGCCAATACAGCACCGGCAGCTTGCCACCCTGCTCTGCCTGCGGCGGCAGGTAGACGGCAAAGGTCATGTCGCAATCAAGCACAGCGGAATGATGCTTATAGCGTTTATGCCAGCCGCCGAAGCTTTTCTGGCAGGACAGGTTTTCCAGACTCATGGCCGACCTCAGAAATGGATGACGGTACGAATGCTCTTGCCTTCATGCATCAGGTCAAACGCTTTGTTGATATCTTCCAGGCCCATGGTGTGGGTGATGAAGGTGTCCAGCGGGATCTCGCCGGTCTGGGCCATTTCCACGTAGCTTGGCAATTCGGTACGCCCGCGTACGCCGCCGAAGGCCGAGCCGCGCCAGACGCGACCGGTCACCAGTTGGAACGGACGGGTGGCGATTTCCTGGCCGGCACCGGCCACGCCAATGATCACCGACTCGCCCCAGCCTTTATGGCAGCACTCCAGGGCCGCACGCATCAGTTGGACATTGCCGATGCACTCGAAGGAAAAGTCCACGCCGCCATCGGTCAAATCGACAATCACGTCCTGGATCGGGCGGTCATAGTCTTTCGGGTTGATGCAGTCGGTCGCGCCCAGTTGCTTGGCGATTTCAAACTTGGCCGGGTTGATGTCGATGGCAATGATGCGGCCGGCCTTGGCTTTCACCGCACCAATCACCGCCGACAGACCGATACCACCCAGACCGAAGATGGCCACGGTGTCACCCGGCTTGACCTTGGCGGTATTGATCACCGCGCCGATACCGGTGGTCACGCCACAGCCCAGCAGGCAGACCTTTTCCAGCGGCGCTTCTTTAGGAATCTTGGCGACGGAAATTTCCGGCAGCACGGTGTACTCGGAGAACGTCGAGGTCCCCATGTAGTGGAAAATCGGCTGGCCCTTGTAGGAGAAACGCGTAGTGCCGTCAGGCATCAAGCCTTTGCCCTGGGTGGAACGGATGGCCTGGCACAGGTTGGTCTTGCCGGACAGGCAGAATTTGCATTGACCGCATTCCGGGGTGTACAGCGGGATCACATGGTCGCCGACGGCCACCGAGGTTACGCCTTCGCCAATGGCCTCGACCACTGCACCGCCTTCATGACCAAGGATCGACGGGAAAATCCCTTCCGGGTCTGCGCCTGAAAGCGTGTAGGCATCGGTATGACACACACCGGACGCGACCACGCGCAACAGCACTTCGCCCGCCTTGGGCATGGCGACATCGACTTCCACAATCTCAAGGGGTTTCTTGGCTTCGAAGGCTACGGCGGCGCGGGACTTGATCATCCGGGGTTTCTCCATGGAGTAAAAGTTGATTGGACCAGTGTAAAACATGGCTGATTGATTAATAATCCAGACGAAAGCAAAACATTATTGCCGTACAGGGACAATAACCATGCTGGAGAATCGCTGGGAGGGCATCGATGAGTTTGTCGCTGTGGCCGAGTGCAGCCAATTCACGGCTGCGGCCGAGCGCCTGGGGGTCTCGTCGTCCCATATCAGCCGCCAGGTGGCGCGCCTGGAAGAACGGCTGCAAACCCGCCTGTTGTATCGCAGTACACGCAAGGTGACGCTGACCGAAGCGGGCCAGACGTTCCTGCAACATTGCCAGCGCTTGCAGGACGGTCGCGAAGAAGCGTTACGTGCGGTGGGCGACCTGACCAGCGAACCCAAGGGCATGTTGCGCATGACCTGCGCCGTGGCCTATGGCGAACGTTTCATTGTGCCGCTGGTAACCGCGTTCATGGCGCTCTATCCACAGTTGCGCGTCGATATCGAGCTGAGCAACCGCCCGCTGGACCTGGTGCACGAGGGGCTCGACCTGGCAATTCGCCTCGGGCGCCTGCAAGACTCACGCATGGTTGCCAGCCGCCTGGCTGCGCGCCGCATGTATTTGTGTGCGTCACCTTCCTACTTGGCCCGGTATGGCCGGCCACACAGTTTGTCGGAATTGAGTCGGCACAACTGCCTGATCGGCAGTTCGGACATCTGGCAACTGGCCCAGGACGGCCGCGAATTTTCCCAGCGGGTGCAGGGCAACTGGCGCTGCAACAGTGGGCAGGCGGTGCTGGATGCCGCGCTGCAGGGCATGGGGCTGTGCCAGTTGCCGGACTATTACGTGCTGGAGCACTTGCACAGCGGCGCGCTGGTGTCGCTGCTGGAGGCGCATCAGCCGCCGAATACGGCGGTGTGGGCGTTGTATCCGCAGCAGCGGCATTTATCGCCGAAGGTCAGGAAGTTGGTGGATTTTTTGAAGGAAGGGTTGGCTGGAAGGCCGGAGTACAGCGGGTGATTATTTGTTGCCTGGCCAGGCCGCATCGGGGGCAAGCCCCCTCCCACATTTTGATCTGCGAACCCAATCAAATGTGGGAGTCGACGCGGTGCGACTGACTACCTGCGGTTAGCCCAGCGCAACCGCAGCCACTCCAGGTCTTCCGGCCGCGTCACCTTGATGTTGTCCGAACGCCCTTCGATCAAGCGTGGTGCCTGGCCGGACCACTCCATGGCCGAGGCTTCGTCGGTAATCACCGCATCGGCCACCAGGCTGTCCGCCAACGCGCGGTGCAAGGCGCCCAGGCGGAACATCTGGGGCGTGAAGGCTTGCCAGATCAGGCTGCGATCGACGGTCTCGACGACACGGCCCTGTTTGTCGACGCGCTTGAGGGTGTCACGGGCCGGCACGGCCAGCAGGCCACCCACGGGATCGTCAGCCAGTTCACCCAATAGCTTGTCGAGATCATCACGGCTCAGATTGGGCCGCGCTGCATCGTGCACCAACACCCAATCTTCATCACTGGCGCCCAGAGCATTGAGCTGAAGCAGCGCATTGAGCACGGAACCTGAGCGCTCCGATCCGCCATCCGCACGCTGAATACGCGGGTCGGCGGCACACGCCAGGCTGGGCCAATAGGGGTCATCAACCGCAAGACTGACCACCAGCCCTTGCAGCCCAGGGTGGTCAAGGAAACAGCCAAGGCTGTGTTCGAGAATGGTGCGCCCGCCGAGTTGCAGATACTGCTTGGGACGGTCGGCGGCCATACGGGCACCAACACCCGCGGCCGGAATCACGGCCCAGAAGGCCGGTAACTCGGTGTTCATTGGGCCAACTGGTAGAGGGTTTCGCCCTCCTTGACCATGCCCAGTTCATGACGCGCCCGCTCTTCAACGGTCTCCGTGCCTTTTTTCAGCTCAAGCACTTCGGCATCGAGCACGCGGTTGCGCTCCAGCAGACGTTCGTTTTCGGCGTGCTGGTCGGCAATTTGCTGGGTCAGCTCTTCCACCTGCGCAAAGCTGCCGTTACCGACCCATAGGCGGTACTGCAGGCCAGCCAGCAACAAGAGCAAGACGAGGAACAACCAATTGGGACTGCGCATCGAAATCCGGGTATCCAGTGAAAAAAGACAGTCATGCAAACCTTTTGCAGCAACTGATAGCACGAAGCCTGGATAAACCAGGCTTGTGCTTGTCAGTCAGCAGATTAGCGCCGAAATGCCCACTGTCGTGAGATTTCCGACGCAATCGGCCGACTTTTTACCATTTACTGCTCAGCCGCGAAACTCGCTGCGACCGTTGTACTTGGCTTTACCCGCCAATTGCTCTTCGATGCGCAGCAATTGGTTGTACTTGGACACGCGGTCGGAACGGCACAGGGAACCGGTCTTGATCTGGCCCGCCGAGGTGCCCACGGCCAGGTCGGCAATGGTCGAATCTTCGGTTTCGCCGGAGCGGTGCGAGATCACGGCGGTGTAGCCCGCAGCCTTGGCCATCTGGATGGCTTCCAGAGTTTCAGTCAGGGTGCCGATCTGGTTGAACTTGATCAGGATCGAGTTGGCGATCTTCTTGTCGATGCCTTCTTTCAGGATCTTGGTGTTGGTCACGAACAGGTCGTCGCCCACCAACTGGATTTTTTCGCCGATCTTGTCGGTGAGAATTTTCCAGCCGTCCCAGTCGGACTCATCCAGGCCGTCTTCGATCGAAATGATCGGGTAGCGCTGGGTCAGGCCCTTCAGGTATTCGGCAAAGCCTTCGGAATTGAACACCTGGCCTTCGCCGGACAGGTTGTACTTGCCATCTTCATAGAATTCGCTGGCAGCGCAGTCCAGGGCCAGGGTCACGTCGGTGCCCAGTGTGTAGCCGGCGTTGGCCACAGCTTCGGAGATCACTTTCAGTGCATCTTCGTTGGACGCCAGGTTTGGTGCGAAACCACCTTCGTCACCCACTGCAGTGCTCAGGCCTCGGGCCTTCAGCACAGCCTTGAGGTGATGGAAAATCTCGGTGCCCATGCGCAGGCCTTCGGAGAAGGTCTTGGCGCCAACCGGCTGCACCATGAATTCCTGGATGTCGACGTTGTTATCGGCGTGCTCGCCACCGTTGATGATGTTCATCATCGGCACCGGCATCGAGTACACGCCCGGGGTGCCGTTCAGGTTGGCGATGTGCGCGTACAGCGGCAGGTCCTGGTCCTGGGCGGCGGCCTTGGCGGCGGCCAGGGACACGGCGAGGATCGCGTTGGCGCCCAGGCTGCCTTTGTTTTCGGTGCCGTCGAGCTTGATCATCGCGTGGTCCAGAGCTTTCTGGTCCAGCGGGTCCTTGCCCAGCAACAGGTCACGGATCGGGCCATTGATATTGGCTACCGCCTTGAGTACACCCTTGCCCAGGTAACGGCTCTTGTCGCCATCACGCAGTTCCAGCGCTTCACGGGAACCTGTGGAAGCACCGGACGGCGCGCAGGCGCTGCCGATGATGCCGTTATCGAGAAGCACGTCGGCTTCGACGGTGGGGTTGCCACGGGAGTCGAGAACTTCACGACCTTTGATGTCGACGATTTTTGCCATTGTTGTAAACACTCCAAAGTTGACGAAAACGACGCAGCTGAAGGAAATCTTTTGACCGACCGCAAGGGTGGAACAACAGGGCAGGCTTGCAGACGACAAGGCTCAGGCCTGGGGCCTGAGCATAAAGCGTGGGAAATTCTACCGGAGAAACGACGCTTACGCGGTCTCTACCGTCGGAAAACTCTTGACCAGTTCGTCCAACTGCTTGAGCTGGGCCAGGAACGGCTCCAGCTTGTCCAGGCGCAGGGCACAGGGGCCGTCGCACTTGGCGTTGTCCGGGTCCGGGTGGGCTTCCAGGAACAGGCCGGCCAGGGACTGGCTGATGCCCGCCTTGGCCAGGTCCAGCACCTGGGCACGGCGACCGCCGGCGGAATCGGCGCGACCACCGGGCATTTGCAACGCGTGGGTCACGTCGAAGAACACCGGGTATTCGAACTGTTTCATGATGCCGAAACCGAGCATGTCCACCACGAGGTTGTTGTAGCCGAAGCTCGAACCACGCTCGCACAGGATCAACTGGTCGTTACCCGCTTCCACGCATTTGCTCAGGATATGTTTCATTTCCTGAGGCGCGAGGAACTGGGCTTTCTTGATATTGATCACCGCGCCAGTCTTGGCCATGGCGACCACGAGGTCGGTCTGGCGCGACAGGAAGGCCGGCAACTGGATGATATCGCACACCTCGGCGACCACGGCCGCCTGCTCGGGCTCGTGGACGTCGGTGATGATCGGCACGCCGAAGGCTTGCTTGATGTCCTGGAAGATCCGCATGCCTTCTTCAAGGCCCGGGCCGCGATAGGAGGTCACGGACGAACGGTTGGCCTTGTCGAAGCTGGCCTTGAATACATAGGGGATCCCCAACTTCTGGGTAACCCGCACGTACTCTTCACAGACCTGCATCGCCATGTCGCGGCTTTCCAGTACATTCATGCCGCCGAACAGCACCATGGGCTTGTCGTTGGCAATTTCGATGTCGCCTACGCGAATGATCTTCTGGGCCATCAGGGTTATGCCTTCTTCTGATGTTGCGTCAGTGCCGCTTTGACGAAACCGCTGAACAGCGGGTGACCGTCGCGCGGCGTCGAGGTGAACTCGGGGTGGAACTGGCAGGCCACGAACCACGGATGATCCGGTGCCTCGACCACTTCAACCAGCTTGCCGTCACCGGAGCGGCCGGAAATCTTCAGGCCCGCTTCTTTGATCTGCGGCAGCAGGTTGTTGTTCACTTCGTAGCGGTGACGGTGACGCTCGACGATCACGTCCTTGCCGTAGCAGTCGTGTACCAGCGAACCGGCTTCCAGCAGGCAGTCCTGTGCGCCCAGGCGCATGGTGCCGCCCAGGTCGGAGGCTTCGGTACGGGTTTCGACGGCACCGGTGGCGTCTTCCCACTCGGTGATCAGGCCCACGACCGGGTGGCCGCTGGTGTGATCGAACTCGGTGGAGTTGGCGTCTTTCCAGCCCAGCACGTTACGGGCGAACTCGATGACGGCCACCTGCATGCCCAGGCAGATACCCAGGTAGGGCACCTTGTTCTCGCGAGCGTATTGCACGGCGGTGATCTTGCCTTCCACGCCACGCAGGCCGAAACCGCCCGGTACGAGGATCGCGTCGACACCTTCGAGCAGCGCGGTGCCCTGGTTCTCGATGTCTTCGGAATCGATGTAGCGCAGGTTGACCTTGGTACGGTTGCTGATGCCGGCGTGACTCATCGCTTCGATCAGGGATTTGTACGCGTCGAGCAGTTCCATGTACTTGCCGACCATGGCGATGGTGACTTCATGCTCAGGGTTGAGCTTGGCGTCGACCACGGCTTCCCACTCGGACAGGTCCGCGCCGTTGCACTGCAGGCCGAAACGCTCGACCACAAAATCATCCAGGCCCTGGGAATGCAGGATGCCCGGGATCTTGTAGATGGTGTCGGCGTCTTCCAGGGCGATCACCGCACGTTCTTCAACGTTGGTGAACTGCGCGATTTTGCGACGCGAGGAAATATCGATCGGGTGATCGGAGCGGCAGACCAGCACGTCCGGCTGCAGGCCAATGGAACGCAGTTCCTTGACCGAGTGCTGGGTTGGCTTGGTTTTGGTTTCGCCGGCAGTGGCGATGTACGGCACCAGGGTGAGGTGCATCAGCATCGCGCGCTTGGCGCCGACTTCGAAACGCAACTGGCGAATGGCTTCGAGGAACGGTTGGGATTCAATGTCACCCACGGTGCCACCGATCTCGACCATCGCCACGTCGGCATCGCCTGCACCCTTGATGATGCGGCGCTTGATTTCGTCGGTGATGTGCGGGATCACCTGGATGGTTGCACCCAGGTAATCACCACGGCGCTCCTTGCGCAGCACGTGCTCGTAGACACGGCCGGTGGTGAAGTTGTTGTTCTGGGTCATGGTCGTGCGGATGAACCGCTCGTAGTGGCCCAGGTCCAGGTCGGTCTCGGCGCCGTCATGGGTGACGAACACTTCACCGTGCTGGAACGGGCTCATGGTGCCCGGGTCGACGTTGATGTACGGGTCCAGCTTGAGCATGGTGACTTTAAGCCCCCGCGCCTCCAGGATGGCCGCCAATGAAGCGGAGGCAATGCCTTTCCCCAATGAAGAAACAACACCGCCCGTGACGAATATGTAGCGCGTCATGAAAAACCCTAGAAGTCTGCGTTAAAGCGGTACGAGCCGCCGGGGAAAGCGAAGAGAGGCCGAAGCCCCCGATCACCTGCATTAATCACAGTGCACCTTTCAAAAAAACCGCCGCGTTGTGACAGACCAGCAATGGAACACCGGTACGTTGATCGCTACACATTTTTTGGAATCGCCCAGCAAAGACTGCTTGGTAATCGGCAACTGCTGCGATTCAGGCGAATCCACAGAAGTTGTATCAAGAAGGGAGCGTAGTCTACCGGAAAGGCTCTATCAGCTCAAACCTTGATCGCAGGTCTGTGGCAACCAATGCAATTGCCAGTCGTTCGACGTGCTGGCCCATAGCCCCGCAAGCGTTGGGACAGCCAGCAATCGCTCGCCCCGATACAGCAGCGGCAATCTGCCACGGACAAACCCGGGCATGCCGCACTCATTGAGCAGGCGCTTCAGGTCGCGCCGGCCACGACCTGGCACTTCGATGACTTCACCGCCCTGGCGGTAGCGGATTTCCAGCGGACCTTCAGGCGCCCCGCCAATCAGTTTCAACTGACCATTGCCGGGTAACTCCAATGGTTTTTGCGGATCGGGCCAGCTCACCGATGCGTCGGAAAATTCCGACCATGTAGAGGGCAGCCACCAGATGCGCTCGCCGCTGCGGTGCAACTCGCCGTCAGCCAGACGCCATAGGGGCTGTGCATCATCCTTGGCATCGCGCATGGAATACCAGCCAGCCCAGTGGTCGCTGTCGGGCAGGCGGGTGAGTGGAGCCAGCCAATGGCGCAGCGCGTTGCGCTGGCGTGCATCGGAAAGCTCGCGCAAGGGCGTAATAGCCAGGGAGCGCAAAGGCAACCAGGAAAACAACGAAGGTTGATCGGCGCGCTGCAGGTCCATGGCGGCCAGCTCATCGAGCAAGCCTTGGGCTTGCTCCAGATGTTCAGCCGTGCGGGCCAGGCTTGACACCACTTGAGGCCAGCGCTGCGCCAGCACCGGGAAGACGCGGTGCCGCAGATAATTACGGGAGAAACGCGGATCAGCGTTCGAAGGGTCTTCGATCCACTGTAAATGATGGGCCTGGGCGTAGGCTTCCAGCTCGACACGGGTGACATTCAGCAGCGGGCGCACCAGATGACCTTGCGCCAAAGCGCGATGCGCGGGCATTGCCGCAAGCCCACGCACCCCGGCGCCGCGCAACAGGCGGAACAACAGGGTTTCAGCCTGATCGTCGCGATGCTGGCCGGTGAGCAGCACCTCCCCTACCCCGGTCACCTCGGCAAAGGCCAGATAACGCGCATCACGGGCCGCGCGCTCAAGGCTGGCGCCGGGCGGTACCTGCACGCGCATCACCCGCAAGGGCACGTTCAAGCCGTCACATACTCGCTGACAATGGCCGGGCCAGGCGTCAGCGGCAGTTTGCAAACCATGGTGAACATGCACAGCACGCAGAGGAGGAATGTTTGCCAGAGAGGCCAAGAGATGCAACAGGACGGTGGAATCGAGGCCACCCGAAAAAGCGACATGCCAGGCCGGGGCGTTGCACCAGGGGGCCAGGGTTTTCAGGAGTTTGGCGGATAAAAGTGGCTTCATCAGATAGTACCGCCGCAACCCTAGAATACGTTGGCCGAACACATACAAAGCAAATGTGGGAGGGGGCTTGCCCCCGATGGCAGTGGACCAGCCACCAGATGCGGTGACTGACACTCAGCAATCGGGGGCAAGCCCCCTCCCACATGGAGTTACGGCGTCGGCTTAGAGACCGTAGCTCATCAGGCGCTCGTAACGACGGGCCAGCAGCGCTTCGTTATCCAGCTTCTTGAGCATCGCCAGTTGCGAGCCCAGTTCGGCACGGATAGTCGCCGCAGCCGCAGCCGGATCACGATGCGCGCCGCCCAGTGGCTCGGCGATGACTTTATCAACGATCCCCAGGCCCTTGAGGCGATCAGCGGTGATGCCCATGGCCTCAGCAGCGTCCGGCGCCTTTTCGGCGGTTTTCCACAGAATGGAGGCGCAACCTTCCGGCGAAATCACCGCGTAGGTCGAATACTGCAACATGTTCAGTTGGTCGCAGACGCCAATGGCCAATGCGCCGCCGGAACCGCCTTCACCGATCACAGTCGCGATGATAGGGGTTTTCAGGCGCGCCATGACGCGCAGGTTCCAGGCAATCGCTTCGCTCTGGTTGCGCTCTTCGGCATCGATACCTGGGTAGGCACCCGGGGTGTCGATGAAGGTCAGGATTGGCATCTTGAAGCGTTCGGCCATTTCCATCAGGCGGCAAGCCTTGCGGTAGCCTTCCGGACGCGGCATGCCGAAGTTGCGACGCACTTTTTCGCGCACTTCACGGCCTTTCTGATGGCCGATCACCATCACCGGTTGGTCGTCCAGCCGAGCGATACCGCCCACGATGGCCGCGTCGTCGGAGAAGTGGCGGTCGCCATGCAGCTCGTCGAACTCGGTGAAGATGTGCTGAATGTAGTCCAGGGTGTACGGACGGCGCGGGTGGCGAGCCAGGCGCGCGATCTGCCAGCTGGTCAGCTTGCCGAAAATGTCTTCGGTGAGCGTGCTGCTCTTGTCTTGCAGGCGGGCGATCTCATCGCCGATATTCAGCGAATTGTCATTGCCGACCAGGCGCAGCTCTTCGATCTTGGCTTGCAGGTCAGCGATCGGCTGTTCGAAATCAAGAAAATTCGGGTTCATAAGCGTCCGTCTTGGGTCGACGGCCAAGGGGTGCCTGGCCAGCCGGTTGTCTATTCGCGCCCTACCTTAAGGGAGAGGCGCGTTTAGGTCGAGATTAAATGTTTGGCCGAGATCAGGCGAATACTCTTCAGGGAAAAGCAAGCGCCTGGCCATCAGCGGTATTGGAGAAAGACGTTGTCACGGCCGAACTGGTCACGCAATGCCTGAATCAAGCCGTCAGCGGGATCAATTCGCCAGGTCTCGCCAAACTGCAGCATGGCCTTGGCGTCGTTGCCGGTGTACTCCATGGTTACCGGGCATGCACCACGGTGACGCTTGAGCAGGTCACCCAGCCAGCGTAGCTGATCGCCCTTGAGTGCTTCGGTCTTGACCTTCAGGCGCAGGCTTTCGGCCAGGTTGGTACGCGCATCTTCCATGCTCATCACGCGCTTGATGCGCAGGCGCAGGCCGCCGGAGAAGTCGTCGTTGCTGACCTCCCCTTCCACCACCACCATGGCATCGGTCTGCAGCAGCGACTGGGCGGAGTGGAACGCGTCGGCAAACAGTGACGCTTCGATCCGGCCCGAGCGGTCGTCGAGGGTGATAAAACCCATCTTGTCGCCCTTCTTATTTTTCATCACCCGCAAGGCGATGATCATGCCGGCAACCGTCTGGGTATCCCGGGCCGGCTTCAGGTCGATGATGCGCTGACGGGCGAAACGGCGAATCTCACCCTCGTACTCGTCAATCGGGTGACCCGTGAGGTACAGGCCCAAGGTGTCTTTCTCACCCTTGAGACGTTCCTTGAGAGTCAACTCCTTGGCCTTGCGGTGGTTGGCATACACATCCGCATCTTCTTCGACGAACAGTCCGCCAAACAGGTCGGCGTGGCCGCTGTCATGGGTACGGGCAGTCTGTTCGGCGGCCTTGATCGCTTCTTCCATGGCGGTGAGCAACACCGCGCGGTTGCGGTCGATATTGGCCTGGTAAGCCTTCGGCTCATCATGGAAATACGGGCCGAGACGGTCCAGCGCACCGCTGCGGATCAGGCCATCGAGGGTGCGCTTGTTGATACGCTTGAGGTCAACCCGTGCGCAGAAGTCGAACAGATCCTTGAAAGGCCCGTCCTGACGCGCCTCGGTGATGGCTTCCACCGGCCCCTCACCCACGCCTTTGATCGCGCCGAGGCCATAAATGATGCGGCCTTCGTCGTTCACCGTGAACTTGAACTCCGAGGCGTTCACGTCCGGCGCGTCGAGGCGCAGCTTCATGGTGCGCACTTCCTCGATCAAGGTCACGACCTTGTCGGTGTTGTGCATATCCGCCGAGAGTACCGCGGCCATGAACGGCGCCGGATAGTGGGCTTTCAACCAGGCGGTCTGGTACGAAACCAGGCCGTACGCAGCGGAGTGGGATTTGTTGAAGCCGTAACCGGCGAATTTCTCTACCAGGTCGAAGATGTTACCGGCCAGATCCGCGTCAATATTGTTGGTGGCGCAGCCCTCGATGAAACCGCCGCGTTGCTTGGCCATTTCTTCGGGTTTCTTTTTACCCATGGCGCGACGCAGCATGTCCGCACCGCCGAGGGTGTAACCCGCCATCACCTGGGCGATCTGCATCACCTGTTCCTGATACAGGATGATGCCGTAGGTGGGCGCCAGTACCGGCTTGAGGCCTTCGTACTGGTAATCGGAGTGCGGGTACGCCAGTTCGGCGCGGCCGTGCTTACGGTTGATAAAGTCATCCACCATGCCCGATTGCAGCGGCCCAGGACGGAACAGGGCCACCAGTGCGATCAAGTCTTCCAGGCAGTCGGGCTTGAGCTTTTTGATCAGCTCCTTCATGCCGCGCGACTCAAGCTGGAACACCGCAGTGGTTTCGGCTTTTTGCAGCAGGCTGTAGGTCGGCTTGTCGTCCAGCGGGATAAAGGCGATATCCAGCGGTTCCTCGCCGACCTTGGCGCGGTCGCGGTTGATGGTCTTGAGCGCCCAGTCGATGATCGTCAGGGTGCGCAGGCCGAGGAAGTCGAACTTCACCAGGCCGGCCGCCTCCACGTCATCCTTGTCGAACTGGGTCACCAGGCCGCCGCCCTCTTCATCGCAGTAGATCGGCGAGAAGTCGGTCAGCTTGGTAGGCGCAATCACCACGCCACCGGCGTGTTTACCGACGTTACGCACCACGCCTTCGAGCTTGCGTGCCATGTCCCAGATTTCGGCGGCTTCTTCATCGACCTTGATAAAGTCGCGCAGAATCTCTTCCTGTTCGTAGGCTTTTTCCAGGGTCATGCCCACTTCGAACGGGATCATCTTCGACAGGCGGTCGGCCAGGCCGTAAGATTTGCCCTGCACCCGTGCCACGTCGCGGATAACTGCCTTGGCCGCCATGGAACCGAAGGTGATGATCTGGCTGACCGCATTGCGACCGTATTTTTCGGCCACGTATTCGATCACGCGGTCGCGACCGTCCATGCAAAAGTCGACGTCGAAGTCGGGCATGGAAACCCGTTCCGGGTTGAGGAAACGTTCGAACAGCAGGTCATATTCCAACGGGTCGAGGTCGGTGATCTTCTGCACGTAGGCCACCAGCGAGCCAGCACCTGACCCCCGGCCCGGACCGACCGGTACGCCGTTGCTCTTGGCCCACTGGATAAAGTCCATCACGATCAGGAAGTAACCGGGGAACCCCATCTGGATGATGATATCCAGCTCGAAATTCAGCCGGTCGACGTAGACCTGGCGCTTGGCTTCGTAGTCTTCGGTGGTGTCCTTAGGCAGCAGCACGCTGAGCCGCTCTTCCAGGCCGTCGAACGAGACCTTGCGGAAGTACTCGTCGATGGTCATGCCATCGGGTATCGGGAAGTTGGGCAGGAAGTGCTTGCCCAGCTTCACTTCGATATTGCAGCGCTTGGCGATCTCGACGGAGTTTTCCAAGGCCTCGGGCAAGTCGCTGAACAGCTCGGCCATTTCCTCGGCGCTTTTGAGGTACTGCTCTTCGCTGTAGTTCTTGGAGCGACGCGGGTCATCCAGGGCCCGGCCCTCGCCGATGCACACGCGGGTCTCGTGGGCCTCGAAATCTTCCTTCTTGATAAAACGCACATCGTTGGTTGCCACCAGCGGCGCGCCCAGCTTGTCGGCCAGGGCCACGGCGGCGTGCAGGTGCTCTTCATCGTTGGGGCGATTGGTGCGCTGCACTTCCAGGTAGAAGCGGTCAGGGAACACCTGCATCCACTCGCGGGCGAGCACTTCGGCTTCCTGCGGGTTGCCGCCGAGCAGCGCGATACCGATCTCGCCCTCTTTGGCGGCCGAGAGCATGATCAAGCCTTCGCTGGCTTGTGCGACCCACTCGCGCTCGATGATGATCGAGCCGTTGCGCTGACCATCGATGAAGCCACGGGAAATCAGTTCGGTCAGGTTGCGATAACCCACGCCGTTCATCGCCAGCAGGCTGATGCGGCTCAGGGGGTTATCCGGATCCTTGTTGGACAGCCACAGGTCGGCGCCGCAGATCGGCTTGATACCTGCGCCCATGGCGTTTTTGTAGAATTTGACCAGGGAACACATGTTGTTCTGGTCGGTAACCGCTACCGCTGGCATGTTCATGCCCACCAGGGTCTTGACCAGCGGTTTGATCCGTACGAGGCCGTCGACCAGGGAGTATTCAGTGTGCAGGCGTAGATGAACGAATGAAGCCGGCATAGTGATCCTGTGCAGTAACGTGGAAACAACAAGGCCCGGGATTGTACCGGGCCTTGAGCAAAACATCAGCCTCGCGACTACACCTCGCTGAGGCTCTCGCGCAGCTCATAAGCCTGGCGCACCGGGCCGAACGAGCGGCGATGGATCGGCGTAGGGCCGAGTCGCGCCAAGGCTTCCAGATGAACGGGCGTCGGGTAGCCTTTGTGACCGCCCATGCCGTAGCCGGGGTAAATCAAGTCGAACGCCGCCATTTCGCGGTCGCGGCTGACCTTGGCCAAAATCGACGCCGCCGCAATCGCCGGCACCTTGCTGTCGCCCTGGACCACGGCCTCAGCGCGCATCGCCAGCTGAGGGCAACGATTGCCGTCGATCATCGCCAGCCTGGGCGTGATATGCAGCCCTTCAACCGCACGTTGCATGGCAAGCATGGTGGCGTGCAGGATGTTCAGCGTATCGATTTCTTCCACTTCCGCCCGGGCGATATGCCAACTCAGGGCTTTCTCACAGATCTCGTCATAGAGTTTTTCACGGCGGGCTTCGGTGAGCTTTTTCGAGTCATTGAGACCAAGGATCGGACGGCTCGGGTCGAGAATCACTGCCGCCGTTACGACCGCACCGCACAGCGGGCCGCGCCCGACTTCGTCGACACCGGCGACCAGTTCGTGGGCCTGTGCAACCAGGCTGAAATCCAGGCCCATCTGCGTACTCATAAGGCTTCCTGTCTATGGCCGATCAAGTTCAACACGGCATCAGCCGCCTGGTTCGAGGCATCACGCCGCAGAGTGCGGTGAATAGCATCGAAACCACGGGTCTGCTCTTCGCCACCGTCAATCAAGGGTAGCAGCGTCTGTGCAAGTGCCTGGGGCGTAGCATCGTCCTGCAACAACTCCGGCACCAACAACCGTTGGGCCAGCAGATTGGGCAAAGAAATATACGGGCTCTTGACCATCCGCTTGAGAATCCAGAAGGTCAGCGGCGCCAGGCGATAGGCCACAACCATGGGACGCTTGTACAGCAAGGCTTCCAGGGTGGCGGTGCCCGAGGCGATCAGTACGGCATCGCATGCGGCCAGGGCCAGGTGCGACTGACCGTCGAGCAGGGTCAACGGCAGGTTGCGCCCCTCAAGCAGTGTTTCGATTTGTGCGCGACGCTGCGGGCTCGCGCACGGCAGCACAAAACGAATCCCCGGCTTGAGCGCTTGCAGACGTTCAGCGGCATCAAAAAACAGGCCGCCCAGGCGCCCGACTTCACCGCCCCGGCTACCCGGCATCAGCGCGACCAGCGGGCCGTCGGGCAACCCCAGTTCGGCACGCGCTGCGGCACGGTCGGCCTGCAAAGGAATGGCATCGGCCAGGGTATGCCCGACAAACCGCACCGGCACGCCCTTCTCTTCGTAGAACCGCGCTTCGAACGGCAGCAGGGTCAGCATCAAGTCGCAGCCTTCACGAATCTTGAGCACGCGCTTTTGCCGCCACGCCCACACGGACGGGCTGACATAGTGCACCGTCTTGATCCCGGCCTGGCGCAACTTGAGTTCAATGTTGAGGGTGAAGTCCGGGGCATCGATACCGATAAAGACGTCGGGCTTTTCTTCGATCAACGTCTTGATCAGTAGCTTGCGACGCGCGAGCAACTCACGCAGGCGCCCCAGTACTTCTACCAAACCCATGACCGACAAGCGCTCCATCGGAAAGTAGGAGGTGAGGCCTTCGGCCTGCATCAATGGGCCGCCGACGCCGATGAATTCAATGGCAGGGTGCTGGACCTTGAGGGCCCGCATCAGGCCGGCGCCGAGAATATCGCCGGAAGCTTCGCCGGCGACCAGTGCGATACGCAACTTAGCCATGGTCAGCGGGTGATGCCGCGAGTCGACGCCTGGATCGAGTCACGAAACACCGCGACTTCCGGGAACGACGCTGCCGGCTCGGCCAGTTCGGTCAGGGCCTGCTCAACCGTCAGCCCTTGACGGTAAACCGTCTTGTAGGCGCGGCGCAGGGCTTGGATCGCGTCGTCGCTGAAGCCGCGACGGCGCATCCCTTCAAAATTCATGCTGCGGGCTTCAGCGGGGTTGCCGAACACCGTGACGAATGCAGGGACATCCTTGCCAATGGCGGTGCCCATGCCGGAAAAGCTGTGGGCGCCGATATGGCAATATTGGTGCACCAAGGTAAAACCGGACAGGATCGCCCAGTCGTCCACATGCACATGCCCGGCCAAGGCGGTGTTGTTGACCAGGATACAGTGGTTACCGATCACGCTATCGTGGCCGATATGGGCATAGGCCATCACCAGGTTGTGATCCCCCAGCGTGGTCTCGGCCCGATCCTGCACGGTGCCACGGTGGATGGTCACGCCTTCACGGATGATGTTGTGGTCACCGATTACCAGGCGCGTTTCTTCACCCTTGTACTTCATGTCCGGCGTGTCTTCGCCTACCGAGGAAAACTGGTAGATACGATTGTGTTTGCCAATGCGGGTCGGACCCTTGAGGATCACGTGCGGCCCGATGACAGTCCCCTCGCCGATTTCCACACCTGCGCCGACAATCGACCAAGGGCCGACCTCAACGTCGGCGGCCAGTACGGCCGACGGATCGATGATTGCGCGAGGGTCAATCAAACTCATAGTTTGCGTTCCGCGCAGATGATCTCGGCAGAGCATACTGGCTTGCCATCCACCGAAGCCTGGCATTCGAACTTCCAGATCTGGCGCTTGCAGCTGATGAACTTGGCTTCCAGGATCAACTGGTCACCCGGGGTGACCGGATTGCGAAAACGCAACTTGTCGGAGCCCACGAAATAGTAAAGCGTGCCGTCGGCAGGCTTGAGGTCGAGCATTTTGAAACCAAGGATACCGGCAGCCTGGGCCATTGCTTCGATGATCAACACGCCCGGCATGATGGGATGCGCAGGAAAGTGGCCATTGAAAAATGGTTCGTTGATGCTGACATTCTTGTAGGCACGAATGCGCTTTTCCTCAACATTGAGGTCCACTACACGGTCCACCAGCAGGAACGGGTAACGGTGAGGCAGGTATTCGCGAATCTCGTTGATGTCCATCATTTCGGGGGGAAGCCTGTAATAAAGATTGGGGGCGGGCGGACTAAAAGCACGCCCCGCTAGCAAATCAAGGAGGCAGTCTAGCGGCTGTGCACACTTGATATGGAAATGGTATCAGCCTTCTGATGAAGCATTACCGCCAGGGGTCACGTCTGCAACACGCTTTTCCAGCTGTTTGAGACGTCGCGCCATGTCGTCGAGCTGCCTCAGACGTGCTGCGCTCTTACGCCATTCAGCCGCTGGCTGCATGGCCGTACCGGATGAATAAGCCCCTGGCTCGGTAATCGAGTGAGTGACCATGGTCATGCCGGTGATGAAGACGTTGTCGCAAATATCGATATGCCCCACCAGCCCAACGCCACCGGCGAGCATGCAATGCTTGCCGATTTTGGTGCTGCCGGAAATCCCCACGCAGGCAGCCATCGCGGTGTGATCGCCAATCTGCACGTTGTGGGCGATCTGAATCTGGTTGTCGAGCTTCACGCCGTTGCCAATCACGGTATCGGCCAGGGCCCCGCGATCGACAGCAGTGTTGACACCGATCTCTACGTCGTCGCCGATCAGCACGCCGCCCACCTGGGCGATCTTGTGCCAGACACCCTTGGCGTTGGCAAAGCCGAAGCCTTCACCGCCGATCACCGCGCCGGACTGAATGACCACCCGCTGCCCAATACGCACATCGTGGTAAAGGGTAACGCGAGGAGCCAGCCAGCCGTCGGCACCGATTACACAACGCGCGCCGATAAAGCAATGCGCGCCGACGGTGACGCCAGCACCAATACGGGCGCCACTCTCGATCACGGCAAAGGCGCCAATGCTGGCCGCAGGGTCGACCTGGGCATCCTCGGCGATCACTGCTGTCGGGTGAATACCGCCAGCCGCCTTAGGCTTGGGATCGAACAGGTGCGATGCTTTCGCGTAGCACAGGTAGGGGTCGTCCACTACCAGCGCATCCCCGATAAACCCTTCGGCGTCCGCGGCCTTCAGCAACACGGCTGCGGCTTGGCAATCGACCAGGTATTTACGGTATTGAGGATTTGCGAGGAAGCTCAACTGAGCTGGGCCAGCCTCCTGCAAGGTGGCTAGCCCAGTAATGTCTCTCTCCGGGGAACCACGCAAGGTGGCCCCCAGGAACTCGGCCAACTCGCCGAGCTTGATGGTCGCGGTCATGGTTTACTTCAGCTGATTCATGCGCTCGATCACCTGGCGGGTGATGTCGTATTGAGGCTTGACGTCAATCACGGCGCCACGCTCGAACACTAGGTCAAAGGCACCCTTCTTGATGACTTCTTCCACAGCGCTGTCGAGTTTCGGCTTGAGCTGCTTGAGCATTTCGCGGTCAGCAACTGCTTTGGCTTCGTTCAGTTCCTTGGATTGGAACTGGTAGTCACGGGCCTTTTGCTTGAATTCAAGCTCCAGACGCTCGCGCTCGCCTTGCTGCATCTTGTCACCACCGGCAACGAGACGGTCCTGGATGCCTTTGGCACTGCTTTCCAGAGTTTTGAGCTTGGTCAGTTGCGGACCGAATTTCTTTTCTGCATCCACGGCGTACTTCTTGGCCGCGTCAGATTCCAGCAGGGCCATCTGATAGTTCAGCACGGCGATTTTCATTTCGGCGAAGGCCGGGGTGGTTACCAGCACAGTGGCCAGCAGGACCAATTGAGTCAACTTACGCACGATGTACTCCTACAGAATCCGTTGTCGTTATCTTAGGTCAGACGCTTAGAACGTCTGGCCAAGGGAGAATTGGAAAATCTGGGTTTCAGCGTTATCCGGTTTCTTGATCGGCATGGCCAGAGCAAAGCTCAACGGGCCCAACGCAGTCACCCAGGTCACACCCACACCGACGGAGCTGGCCATATTGCTCAGGCTCACATCGTTGCACTGGGTGTTGGACTTCAAGCCACTTGGGTTCTTGATCTGCTCGCACTTGGAGTCGAACACGTTACCCACGTCCCAGAAGACCGAGGTGCGCAGGGAACGCTGGTCCTTGACGAACGGCAGCGGGAACAGAATCTCCGCACCACCCTGGATCAGCACGTTACCACCGAACGGAAGCGGGTCGTTGTCCGAGTCAGGTTCCGTGCCCTGGTTACCAGTAAACGCTTGACCACGACTCGGCGTACCACGAGGACCCAAGGTGCTGTCCTTGAAGCCACGTACCGAGTTGAAACCGCCCGCATAGTAGTTCTCATAGAACGGCAAGCCATTGGTCGAACCATAACCGTCGCCATAGCCCAGCTCGGTGTGCAGGCGCATGGTGTAGTTATCGCTCAACGGCTGGAACAACTGGCCACGGTAGTCGAGCTTGAAGAACGACAGGTCGCTGCCCGGCGTGGTGACTTCCGCAGTCAGGCTCTGGGAATGGCCACGGGTCGCCAGTACGCCTTTGTTCAGGGTCGACTCGGACCAGCCGGCAGACGCCTTGAAGTTCAGGAACTTGTCGCCTTCACGACGGGTGAAGTCGAAAATTTCATCCACGGTGTACACACCGGTCTTGATCTCATCCTGCTGCGCAGTCAGGCCGAAGGTCAGGCGCGAGGTCTCACTGATCGGATAACCCACGTTGACGCCGGCACCAAGGCTGTCGATCGCATAGCTTGCAACGTCGACGTCGAGGTCTTTGTAGTCGGTGGTGCGGTAGAAGGCGTTGTAGCCCAGGCTCACACCGTCTGCAGTCCAGTAGGGGTCGGTGTAGCCGAAGTTGTATCGGCTCTGGTATTCGCTTCGGGTCAGGCCGATGGATACACGGTTACCGGTGCCGAGGAAGTTGTTCTGGGTGATGGAACCGCCCAGGATCAAACCCGCGCTCTGTGCGAAACCGACGCTGGCGGTGATCGAACCCGAGGCTTGCTCTTCGACGGCGTAGTTCACGTCGACCTGGTCATCCACACCCGGTACGGCCGGGGTTTCGACGTTGACTTCCTTGAAGAAGCCCAGGCGCTCAAGACGGGTCTTGGATTGGTCGATCAGGTAAGTCGACGCCCAACCGCCTTCCATCTGGCGCATTTCACGGCGCAGCACTTCGTCCGAGGACTTGGTGTTGCCACGGAAGTTGATGCGGTTGACGTAGGCACGCTTGCCCGGATCGACGACGAAGGTGATGTCCACGGTGTGGTCTTCATCGTTCGGGGTCGGCACGCCGTTGACGTTGGCGAAGGTATAGCCTTCGTTACCCAGGCGACGGGTAATCAGCTCCGAGGTGGTGGTCATCAGCTTGCGCGAGAACACCTGGTCTTTCTGGACCAGCAACAGGGACTTGACCTGATCTTCAGGCACTTTCAAGTCACCGCTGAGCTTGACGTCACGAACCTTGTACTTCTCGCCTTCGTTGACGTTGACGGTAATGTAGACGTGCTTCTTGTCCGGGGTGATGGACACCTGGGTCGAAGCGATGTCCATGTTGATGTAGCCACGGTCCAGGTAGTAGGAGCGCAGGCGTTCCAGGTCACCGGACAGTTTTTCACGGGCGTACTTGTCATCGTTCTTGAAGAACGACAACCAGTTGGTGGTCTTGAGTTCGAACAGGTCGATCAGGTCCTCATCCGCGAACTTGGTATTGCCCACCACGTTGATGTGCTGGATGGCCGCCACGGTGCCTTCGTTGATATTGACCTTCAGGCCTACGCGGTTACGCGGCTGTGGGATGACTTCCGTCTCCACGCTTGCCGAGTAGCGGCCCTGGGCAACGTACTGGCGTTGCAGCTCGTTACGCACACCTTCAAGGGTGGCGCGCTGGAAGATCTCGCCCTCGGCCAGGCCCGACTGCTTCAACCCCTTCATCAGGTCTTCAGTGGAGATAGCCTTGTTACCTTCGATCGTGATGCTCGCGACGGAAGGCCGCTCGACGACGGTGATAACCAGGACGTTGCCTTCGCGACCCAGTTGGATATCTTGAAAGAACCCGGTTTTGAACAGCGCACGAGTGGATTCCACCAGGCGACGATCATCAGCCTGTTCCCCGACGTTCAACGGCAAGGCACCAAAGACGCTACCCGCGGAAACCCGCTGGAGGCCGTTGACGCGAATATCGGAGATGGTGAAGGACTCGGCGTGAACTTCGGCGATCATCAATACGGTGAGAACCGCAGTTAGCAGCAGACGTTTCATGAAGTCCTTTCTTATTCCAACTGGCAATAAACAAACTGCCGCAAAATGCGGCAGATTCGCAATTCAGCGAAGCGTTACAGTCGTCCCAGATCGTTGACCAGAGCTAACAACATCACTCCGACCACCAAACTGATACCGATCTGTATCCCCCAACCCTGCACCCGATCCGACAAGGGGCGACCACGCACCCACTCGACCAGATAAAACAGCAGATGCCCCCCATCCAACACTGGAATGGGCAGCAAATTCAGAACTCCAAGGCTGATACTCAGATAAGCCAGGAAATTCAGGAAATCCGCGACACCCGACTGGGCAGAAGCGCCCGCCACTTTAGCAATGGTTATCGGTCCACTCAAGTTTTTTACCGAGAGCTCGCCGAACAACATTTTCTTCAGGGATTCGAGGGTCAGCACGCTCATGGTCCAAGTGCGTTTAGCACCCTCGCCAATCGCTGCCAACGGCCCGAAGCTGATCTCTCGCACCATCGATGGCGGCCATTCGACACCTTTGACCCCGGCACCCAGGTAACCCCCGGCAGCCTTAGCCTCACCACGCACCGACAAGGTCACAGGGACGTCGATTTGAGCACCTTCGCGCTCAACTTTCAGCACAATTTTCGTATCAGGGCGTACACGTACCAGGTCGACCACTTGCTGCCAGTCGCCCAGCGCCTGGCCGTCAAGGGCCAACAACCGGTCGCCGGTTTTCAGGCCTGCGGCCTGGGCCGGGCCTTTAGGGTCCAGTTCGGCGAGTACCGGCGGCAACGCCGGACGCCATGGACGAATGCCCAGGGACTTGATCGGATCCGGCTCGTCAGCGCCTTGAAGCCAATGGTCCAAGGCCAGCTCACGCGGGCTTTCGGCACTGGAATCCGGCTCGCGCACCACCACATTGACGCTGCCGCTCTCACCCAGCCGCCGCACCAACTGCAAATTGACCGCGCCCCAACCCGTGGTGGGCTCGCCATCAATGGAAACAATTTCCTGGCCTGCCACCAGCCCGGCCTTGGCCGCCATACTGCCCGTCTCGACCGCGCCGATGACCGGACGCACTTGCTGGCTGCCCAGCATGGCAAGGACCCAGAAGAACACCATCGCCAACAGGAAATTGGCAATCGGGCCGGCAGCGACGATGGCGATGCGCTGACGAACGGTCTTGCGGTTGAAGGATTGATCCAACTGGTCCGCAGGCACTTCGCCTTCGCGCTCATCGAGCATCTTCACATAGCCACCCAGCGGGATGGCTGCAATCACGAACTCGGTACCCTGACGATCATGCCAGCGAACCAGCGGCATGCCGAAACCGACGGAAAAGCGCAATACCTTGACGCCGCAACGACGCGCCACCCAGAAGTGGCCGAATTCGTGGAAGGTAACCAGCACACCCAGAGCAACCAGGGTGCCGACAATCATGTAGAGCGCACTCATCTAATTTCTCCGCATTTCAATCCAATGCCTGAAGGCGCTTACCCGCCTACAGCCTGACGCGCGTTGCGGTCCAGCCATTGCTCGGCCAGGGCCCGAGCCTTTGTATCCGCCTCGAACACGGCCCCCAGGTCATCCACAGCCACAACCGGCTCAGAATCCAGAACGTCCTCGATGATACTCGCGATCTGCGGAAAGCGGATGCGCCGTTCGAGAAACGCCGCCACGGCCACTTCATTGGCTGCATTGAGCATGGCTGGCGCACTGTTGCCCGCCTCAGCTGCTTGCCGGGCCAGACGCAGGCACGGGAAGCGCTGTTCGTCCGGCGCCTGGAAATCCAGGCGCGCGATGGCAAACAGGTCCAATGGCGCCACACCGGAATCAATCCGCTCCGGCCAAGCCAGGGCATTGGCGATCGGCGTGCGCATATCCGGGTTGCCCAATTGCGCCAGTACCGAGCCGTCCACGTAATCCACCAGGGAATGAATCACACTTTGCGGGTGAATCACCACCTCCACCTGATCAGGCCGCGCATCGAACAACCAGCACGCCTCGATCAGTTCCAGCCCTTTATTCATCATGCTCGCCGAATCCACGGAGATTTTGCGCCCCATGGACCAGTTCGGGTGCGCGCACGCCTGGTCGGGCGACACATGCTCCAGCTCATCCACCGGAGTCTGCCGGAAGGGACCACCGGACGCCGTCAGTAAAATCCGGCGCACGCCGACCTGGCCCAGGCCGCGGGCAAAATCAGCGGGCATGCACTGGAAGATCGCGTTGTGCTCGCTGTCCAGGGGCAACAGGACCGCCCCACTCTTGCGCACGGCCTGCATAAAGAGCGCGCCGGACATGACCAGGGCTTCTTTATTGGCCAGCAGGATTTTCTTGCCCGCATCGACGGCAGCCAGTGTGGGGCGCAAACCCGCTGCGCCGACAATAGCTGCCACGACAGTATCCACTTCGGCGTCCGCAGACACCTGGCACAGCCCCTCCTCGCCCACCAGCACCTGGGTGGCAAGGCCGGCGGCCCGCAGATCATCCTGCAGGCTTCGCGCGGCAGCGGCCTGCGGCACCACGGCAAAGCGCGGCGAATGACGCACGCATAACGCCAGCAGTTCATTCATGCGTGTAAAGCCAGTCAGGGCGAAAACCTGGTAACGATCGGGGTGACGGGCGATGACATCCAGGCTGCTCAGCCCGACCGAGCCCGTCGCTCCAAGCACGGTGACCTGCTGCAGACGGCTCACGAAGCGATCATCCACAGCAACACGGCAAAGATCGGCAACGCGGCGGTGAGGCTGTCGATACGGTCCAGCACACCACCGTGACCTGGCAGCAGATTGCTGCTGTCCTTGATCCCGGCCTGGCGCTTGAACATGCTCTCGGTGAGGTCGCCCACCACCGAAATGAATACCACCACGGCGGTCCCCAACAGGGCGAGGACAATCTCTTTCACCGACCAGTCGCGCCACACACCGACCGCCAGCGCAATCAGCAGCGTCAAGGCCAGCCCGCCGTATACGCCTTCCCAGCTCTTGCCTGGGCTGACGGCCGGCGCCAGCTTGCGCTTGCCAAAGGCACGGCCTGAAAAGTAGGCACCAATGTCAGCGCCCCAGACCAGCACCATGACCGCCAGGATCAATTCGTTGCCATTCGGGAAACGCTTGATTTCCACCAAGCCTTGCCAGGCCGGCAGCAGGATCAGCAAGCCAATCACCAACTTGCAGGCCACACTGGACCATTGACCGCTGGTGCGTGGATAGGTCAGCACCAGGAACGTCGCCAATGCCCACCACAGTACCGACGCCCCCAGCACCCAGGGCGCGATATCGGGCAGGATGTACATCAGGAACAGCAACAGCGCGACGATCGCGGCGTACGCCACGCGTGGCAATTGATCGCTGAAGCCCGCCAGACGCGCCCATTCCCATGCGCCGAGGGTTACCACCAGGCCGATGAACAGTGCAAAGCCGGAACCCTCGAGCAGGAAAAAACCACACAAGGCAATCGGCAGCAGGATCAGTGCTGTGATGATTCGTTGTTTAAGCATTTAAACCCGGGCTCCAGCTTCGATCTGCTCGCTCGTTTTACCGAAGCGACGCTGACGGGAAGCGAAATCGGCCAGCGCATTGCGCATGGCATCGTGTTTGAAGTCCGGCCAGAACAGGTCGGAGAAATACAACTCGGTATAGGCTAGCTGCCACAGCAGGAAATTGCTGATGCGGTGCTCACCACCGGTACGGATGCACAAGTCTGGCAACGGCAGGTCGCCAGTCACCAGGCAGGTTTGCAGCAGTTCGGGCGTGATGTCGTCGGGCCGCAGATGACCGGCCTGCACTTCGCGGGCCAGTCGTTGCGCAGCCTGGGCGATATCCCATTGGCCGCCGTAGTTGGCCGCGATTTGCAGCACGAAACGGTTGCTGCCGGCCGTGATAGCCTCGGCTTCACGCATGGCTGCCTGCAGCTCCGGGTGGAACCGGGAACGGTCACCAATGATGCGCAGGCTGATGCCGTTGTCATTGAGGCGCTTGGCCTCGCGCCGCAGCGCCTTGAAGAACAGGTCCATCAAGGCACTCACTTCTTCGGCGGGCCGTTGCCAGTTCTCACTGGAAAAGGCAAACAGCGTCAGCACTTCGACCTTGGCCTCGGCGCACACTTCGATGACAGCGCGCACCGCATCGACACCCGCTTTATGCCCGGCAACACCGGGCATAAAGCGTTTTTTCGCCCAGCGATTATTCCCATCCATGATGATCGCGACATGGCGCGGCACCACAGAGGGCACAGTCTGCTTGGTCTTTTCCATGAAGGCGTCCTGACCCCTTATACGGCCATCAGGTCCTTTTCTTTTTCTTCGGTGGCCCTGGTGATCTGGGCCTCCGCATCCTTGGTCAGCTTATCGATATCGGCAACGGCACGGCGCTCTTCGTCTTCGCTGATTTCCTTGTCCTTGACCAGCTTCTTCAGGTCACCCAAGGCATCGCGACGGATGTTGCGCACGGCAACCCGTGCATCTTCTGCCGCGCTGCGCGCCTGCTTGGTGAAGCCCTTGCGGGTCTCTTCGGTCAGGGCAGGCATGGAAATCAACAACAATTCGCCCAGGTTGGTCGGGTTGAGGTTCAAGCCGGCACTCTGGATAGCTTTGTCGACCGCCCCGAGCATGTTGCGCTCGAAGGCCACGACCTGCAGGGTGCGCGAGTCTTTTACGGTGATGTTGGCCACCTGGGTAATGGAGGTGTCCGTACCGTAGTAGGGCACCATCACGCTGCCCAGGATGCTTGGGTGAGCCTTGCCGGTACGAATCTGGCCGAATGCGTGGCTCAGAGACTCCAGGGATTTGTGCATACGCGCTTGGGCGTCTTTCTTGATTTCGTTGATCATTGTTGGCCTTCCTCGATCAGAGTCCCTTCTGCGCCGCCGTGTACGATATTCAGCAGGGCGCCGGGTTTGTTCATGTTAAATACGCGCAGCGGCATCTTGTGGTCGCGGCACAGACAGATAGCCGTCAGGTCCATCACACCCAGCTTGCGATCCAGCACTTCATCGTAGGTCAGATGATCGAACTTCTCGGCATGCGGGTCTTTGAATGGATCTGCAGTGTATACGCCATCCACCTTGGTCGCCTTCAACACCACGTCTGCGTCGATTTCGATAGCACGCAGGCATGCGGCCGAATCGGTGGTGAAGAATGGGTTACCGGTGCCCGCGGCAAAGATCACCACTTCCTTGGCGTTCAGGTGGCGCATGGCTTTGCGGCGATCGTAGTGATCGGTCACACCGACCATGGAAATAGCCGACATCACGATGGCCGAGATATTGGCACGCTCCAGGGCGTCACGCATGGCCAGGGCGTTCATCACAGTGGCCAGCATGCCCATGTGGTCGCCAGTGACCCGATCCATGCCGGCAGCACTCAGTGCCGCGCCGCGGAACAGGTTGCCACCACCGATCACCAGGCCCACCTGAACACCGATACCGACCAGTTGGCCGACTTCGAGCGCCATGCGGTCAAGTACCTTGGGGTCGATCCCGAACTCTTCCGAGCCCATCAGGGCCTCGCCGCTGAGCTTGAGTAGAATGCGTTTATAGCGAGCCTGATAACCACTGCCCTGCTGAGCCATTGCGAATCTCTCCTGCGGCGTATTTTTTAAAAAATTCTTGGCGAGCCGTTTACGGCTTGCGTTCACTCTAGCTGGACGCCATCACAGCGCCATCGGAACACGGCTTTGTAAGCCAGTTCCGAGGGGAAGCCAAATAAATTCGCCTTCCCATTTGAAAAGAGGCTGCGCGCGTGAGCGGGCAGCCTCTTTCGGGCGACAGTTCAAAACTGTCTTATTGCTTGGCGGCAGCCAGCTGGGCAGCAACTTCTTCAGCGAAGTTGTCGACCGGCTTCTCGATACCGTCGCCTACTTTGAAGTAAGTGAAGGAAACGATTTCAGCACCGGCTTTCTTGGCCAGTTCGCCAACCTTGATTTCAGGGTTCTTGACGAACGCCTGCTCAACCAGGCTTGCTTCAGCCAGGAACTTGCTGATACGGCCTTTGACCATGTTCTCAACAATGTTTTCTGGCTTGCCTTTGATTTTTTCTTCGTTCAACTGCAGGAACACAGCTTTTTCACGCTCGATCGCTTCGGCAGAAACTTCCGAAGGCAACAGGAACTCAGGGTTGCTGGCCGCTACGTGCATAGCGATGTCTTTGGCCAGTTCAACGTTGCCGCCTTTCAGGACAACTGCAACACCGATCTTGTTGCCGTGCAGGTAACCACCTACCACGTCACCTTCAACGCGCACCAGGCGACGGATGTTGACGTTTTCGCCAACCTTGCCGACCAGTACCAGGCGATCTGCTTCTTGAGCTTCGATCAGCGGAGCGGCGTCAGTCAGTTTGTCGGCGAACGCTTTTTCAACGCTGGCGGCAACAAATGCCTTGAAGTCGTCCTGCAGAGCCAGGAAGTCGGTCTGCGAGTTCACTTCCAGCAGTACCGCGGACTTGCCGTCTTCTTTCAGAGCGATGGCGCCTTCAGCAGCCACGTTGCCTGCTTTCTTGGCGGCCTTGATGGCGCCGGAAGCACGCATGTCGTCAATGGCTTTTTCGATGTCGCCGTCGGCCTTTTCCAGGGCCTTCTTGCAATCCATCATGCCTTCGCCGGTACGCTCACGCAGTTCTTTAACCAACGCTGCAGTAATTGCTGCCATTTTCAAATTCCTCTTGGATAGGTTTTCAACCATTCCACCCGATCGAACGGGGGATCAATTCTTCCCGAATATCCGTTGTAGGCTGCTGCACGTTACAGAGCAACGATGCGCCGCCACAAGTGGGCGCCAACAAATGGTTTTCGAGGTGGCAAAAAGGGGGCCAAGCCCCCTTTTTGCTTACTGAGTCAACGCCAGGGCGTCAATTACTCAGCTGCGGCTACCGGAGCTTCTTCAACGAACTGCTCGGTACCGCCAGCAACGTGGTTGCGACCACGGATTACAGCGTCAGCCATCGAACCCATGTACAGCTGGATAGCGCGGATTGCGTCATCGTTGCCTGGGATGATGTAGTCAACGCCATCCGGGCTGCTGTTGGTATCGACTACGCCGATAACAGGGATGCCCAGCTTGTTGGCTTCGGTGATCGCGATGCGCTCGTGATCAACGTCGATAACGAACAGTGCGTCAGGCAGACCGCCCATGTCCTTGATACCACCCAGGGAACGATCGAGCTTTTCCAGGTCGCGAGTGCGCATCAGCGCCTCTTTCTTGGTCAGCTTGGCGAAAGTACCGTCTTCGGCTTGCACTTCAAGGTCACGCAGACGCTTGATGGAAGCACGGATGGTTTTGAAGTTGGTCAGCATGCCGCCCAACCAGCGGTGATCGACGTACGGCGAACCGCAACGTGCCGCTTCTTCAGCAACGATCTTGCCAGCGGAACGCTTGGTGCCGACGAACAGGATCTTGTTTTTGCCCTGGGCCAGGCGCTCTACGAAAGTCAAAGCTTCGTTGAACATTGGCAGGGTTTTTTCAAGGTTGATAATGTGAATCTTGTTACGCGCGCCGAAAATGTACTTACCCATTTTCGGGTTCCAGTAACGGGTCTGGTGACCGAAGTGCACACCGGCCTTCAGCATATCGCGCATGTTGACTTGGGACATGATAGTTCCTTAATAAGTCGGGTTTGGCCTCCACGTATCCCAATGACCAACCAGCGGCTTCAAGGCCTCCGGCACCCAGGTCATCGTGTCGACACGTGTGTGGATTTAAGCTCTGCGGGGCATCCCCGGAAAGCGGCGCATTTTATACCACAGCAAGGGCGAAAACGGAACCCGCAATCACATTTGCCGCAAGCTTCCTTGCGCCAACCCTTTGAATGGGGCCGACATACCCCCACTCTATAGAGAGAAGCGATCGTCAGGGGCTCATGGTTTGTCGCCCGCGTCTGTTAGAATCGCGTTTTTTTGTGGCGTGTGCGAAGTGTCGCACGCCCGTGAACCGTATTGATTTCAGCGCGTCGCGCTAGAGAGAGCCTGTATGACCGTTAGTTTGAAAACCGCCGAAGACATCGCCGGCATGCGCATCGCCGGCAAACTGGCCGCCGACGTGCTGGAAATGATCGCCGAACACGTCAAGCCCGGCGTCACCACCGAAGAACTGAACCAGATCTGCCATGACTATATCGTCAATGTGCAAAAGGCCATCCCAGCCCCACTGAACTACAAAGGCTTTCCCAAGTCGATCTGCACCTCGGTCAACCACGTGGTCTGCCACGGGATCCCGGGGGACAAGCCGTTGAAGGACGGCGACACCCTGAACATCGACGTCACCGTGATCAAGGACCGCTACTTCGGCGACACCAGCCGCATGTTCCACGTCGGCAACGTGCCGGTCTGGGCCGAGCGCCTGTCCCAGGTGACTCAGGAATGCATGTACAAGGCCATCGAGATCGTCAAGCCAGGCTGCCGCCTGGGCGATATCGGTGAAGTGATCCAGAAGCACGCCGAAAAGAATGGCTTCTCGGTGGTGCGCGAGTTCTGCGGCCATGGCATCGGTACCGTGTTCCATGAAGAGCCGCAGATCCTGCATTACGGCCGCGCCGGCACCGGCATGGAACTCAAGGCCGGCATGACCTTTACCATCGAACCGATGATCAACCAAGGCAAGGCCGATACCAAGGTGCTGGGCGACGGCTGGACCGCCATCACCAAGGACCGCAAACTCTCGGCCCAGTGGGAGCACACCCTGCTGGTCACCGAAACCGGCTACGAGATTTTCACCCTGCGCGCCGACGACACGATTCCACGCGTTTCGGCCTGACAGCTTGCCCAGGTTTCCCCATAGCATGTTGTGAATGACTGATAGTATAGAAAGGAAAGCCGATCGATGCCCCAGGTGGATCCCGAACTCTTCGACCGTGGCCAGTTCCAGGCCGAACTGGCGCTGAAGGCGAGCCCTATCGCCGCGTTCAAGAAGGCGATCCGCCAGGCCCGCGAGGTGCTCGATGAGCGCTTTCGCAGCGGCCGCGACATACGCCGGCTGATCGAGGACCGCGCCTGGTTCGTCGACAATATCCTGCAAAAAGCCTGGGAACAGTTCAGCTGGAGCAGCGAGGCGGATATCGCCCTGGTCGCGGTCGGCGGCTACGGCCGTGGTGAGTTGCACCCCTACTCCGACATCGACCTGCTGATTCTCCTGGACAGCGCCGACCATGAGATTTTTCGCGATTCCATCGAGCGGTTTCTGACGCTGTTGTGGGACATCGGCCTGGAAGTCGGCCAGAGCGTACGCTCGGTGGACGAATGCGCCGAAGAGGCTCGCGCCGACCTGACCGTCATCACCAACCTGATGGAAAGCCGCACCATCGCCGGCCCCGAGCGCCTGCGCCAACGCATGCTCGAAGTCACCAACACCGCACACATGTGGCCGAGCAAGGATTTTTTCCTGGCCAAGCGTGCCGAGCAAAAGGCGCGGCACCACAAATACAACGACACCGAATACAACCTGGAACCCAACGTCAAAGGCTCGCCGGGCGGGCTGCGGGATATCCAGACGATTTTGTGGGTGGCCCGTCGCCAGTACGGCACCCTGAACCTGCGCGCCCTGGCCGGCGAGGGCTTTCTGGTGGAGAGCGAAAACGCGCTGCTGGCCTCGTCCCAGGAGTTCCTGTGGAAAGTGCGCTACGCCCTGCACATGCTTGCCGGGCGCTCGGAAGACCGCCTGCTGTTCGACCACCAGCGCTCCATCGCGACCCTATTGGGTTTTGAAGGCGAAGACGCGAAGACCAGCATCGAAAGCTTCATGCAGCAGTACTACCGGGTAGTGATGAGCATTGCCCAGCTCAGCGACCTGATCATCCAGCACTTCGAAGAAGTGATCCTGGCACCCGAAGACGAAGCGCCGCCGCAACCGATCAATTCGCGCTTCCAACTGCACGACGGTTACATCGAGGCGCGCAACGACAACGTATTCCGCCGCACGCCGTTCGCCATGCTGGAAATCTTCGTGCTGATGGCCCAGCAGCCGGAAATCAAAGGCGTGCGCGCCGATACCATTCGCCTGCTGCGGGAAAACCGTCATCTGATCGACGATGAGTTTCGTCATGACATCCGCAACACCAGCCTGTTTATCGAACTGTTCAAGTGCAAGATCGGCATCCACCGCAACCTGCGGCGCATGAACCGCTACGGCATCCTCGGGCGCTACCTGCCGGAGTTCGGCTTTATCGTCGGGCAGATGCAGCACGACCTGTTCCACATCTATACCGTGGACGCCCACACGCTGAACCTGATCAAGCACTTGCGTAAGTTGCAGTACACCCAGGTGTCAGAGAAATTCCCACTGGCCAGTAAGCTCATGGCCAAGCTGCCCAAGCCAGAGCTGATCTACCTGGCCGGCCTGTACCACGACATCGGCAAGGGCCGGCATGGCGACCATTCGGAGATCGGCGCGGTGGATGCCGAAGCGTTCTGCCAACGCCACCAATTGCCGTTGTGGGACAGCCGCCTGATCGTCTGGCTGGTGCAGAACCACCTGGTGATGTCGACCACCGCCCAGCGCAAGGACTTGTCCGACCCGCAAGTGATCCACGACTTCGCGCAGATCGTCGGCGATGAAACCCGCCTCGACTACCTCTACGTGCTGACCGTCTCCGACATCAACGCCACCAACCCGACGTTATGGAACTCCTGGCGCGCCAGCCTGTTGCGCCAGTTGTACACCGAGACCAAGCGCGCCCTGCGCCGCGGCCTGGAAAACCCGGTAGACCGCGAAGAGCAGATCCGCCGCACCCAAAGCGCGGCCCTGGATATCCTGGTGCGCGGCGGCAACGACCCGGACGATGTTGAACAACTGTGGTCGCAACTGGGTGACGACTATTTCCTGCGTCACACCGCCGGCGATGTCGCCTGGCACACCGACGCCATCCTTCAACAGCCGGCCGATGGCGGCCCGCTGGTCCTGATCAAGGAAACCACCCAGCGCGAATTCGAAGGCGGCACGCAGATTTTTATCTACGCGCCGGACCAACATGACTTCTTCGCCGTAACCGTGGCGGCCATGGACCAGCTCAACCTGAACATTCATGACGCCCGGGTGATCACCTCCAGCAGCCAGTTCACCCTCGACACCTATATTGTGCTCGACACCGAAGGCGACTCGATTGGCGACAATCCGGTGCGTGTGAAGAAGATCCGCGAAGGCCTGACCGAAGCCCTGCGCAACCCGGATGATTACCCGACCATCATCCAGCGCCGGGTACCGCGCCAGCTCAAGCACTTTGCCTTTGCGCCGCAGGTGACGATCTCCAACGACGCCCAGCGCCCGGTAACCGTGCTGGAGCTCAGCGCGCCGGATCGCCCCGGCCTGCTGGCACGCATCGGCGGGATTTTCCTGGAGTTCGATCTGTCGCTGCAGAACGCCAAGATTGCGACCCTCGGCGAGCGCGTGGAAGACGTGTTCTTCATCACCGACGCCGATAACCAGCCGCTGTCCGACCCTGAGCTGTGCCGCCGTTTGCAGGATGCGATCGTGGAGCAATTGAGCGTGACCCAGGAACCCGGCGTCGCGCTGACGCGCCTGACCCTATGAACACCGGCGTATGTGGGAGGGGCTTACTCCCGATAGCATTGGATCAGATAAAGATCAGCTGACTGACACAACGCAATCGGGAGCAAGCCCCCTCCCACATTGAATTTTCGCCGGCAACCAGACCGCGTGCCGACAACTGAATTGACGAGACTTGCGATGAACAACGCCCTGAACCAGCTGCAGCCTTACCCATTCGAGAAACTGCGCGCCCTGCTCGGCAGTGTCACCCCCAACCCGGCCAAACGCCCGATTGCCCTGTCGATTGGCGAGCCCAAGCACACATCACCGAGTTTCGTGGCCGAGGCGCTGAGCAACAACCTGGACCAGATGGCGGTGTACCCGACCACACTGGGCATCCCCGCATTACGCGAGGCCATTGGCGCCTGGTGCGAGCGCCGCTTCAACGTACCTGCAGGCTGGCTGGACCCGGCGCGCAATATCCTGCCGGTCAACGGCACACGCGAGGCGCTGTTCGCCTTTACCCAAGCCGTGGTCAATCGCGGTGACGACGCGCTGGTGGTGAGCCCGAACCCGTTCTACCAGATCTACGAAGGCGCCGCGTTCCTCGCCGGTGCCAAGCCGCATTACCTGGCGTGCCTGGACACCAATGGGTTCAACCCGGACTTCGATGCCGTGTCGCCGGACATCTGGAAACGTTGCCAGATCCTGTTCCTGTGCTCCCCGGGCAACCCGACCGGCGCGCTGATTCCGGTAGACACCCTGAAAAAGCTGATCGCCCTGGCCGATGAATACGATTTCGTGATCGCCGCCGACGAGTGCTACAGCGAGCTATACTTCGATGAGCAAACCCCGCCGCCAGGCCTGCTGAGCGCCTGTGTCGAACTGGGTCGCCAGGACTTCAAGCGTTGCGTGGTGTTCCACAGCCTGTCCAAGCGCTCCAACCTGCCGGGCCTGCGTTCGGGCTTTGTCGCTGGCGATGCTGAGATTCTCAAGGCTTTCCTGCTGTATCGCACCTATCACGGCTGCGCAATGCCGGTGCAAACCCAACTGGCCAGCATCGCCGCCTGGCAGGACGAAGCGCACGTACAGGCCAACCGTGACCTGTATCGCGAGAAGTTCGACGCAGTGCTGGCGATCCTCAAACCGGTGCTGGACGTGCAAAGCCCGGACGGTGGCTTTTATTTGTGGCCGAATGTGAACGGGGACGATGCTGCTTTCTGCCGTGATTTGTTCGTGGAGGAACATGTGACGGTGGTACCGGGCTCTTACCTGTCCCGCGAAGTGGATGGCTTCAACCCAGGCGCCGGGCGTGTGCGCCTGGCATTGGTTGCACCGCTGGCCGAATGTGTCGAAGCGGCTGGGCGGATTCGCGATTTCATCCAGCGCCGCGGTTGAGACACAAGCCGCTCCCAACGGGGCGGCCTCCAGCGTTGTTTCTTGCAACTATTGAGAGGGAACAGAAACACGCAAACCTTACACCTAAGTTTATATAAACACTTAGGTGAACCCCATGACTCTCACGATTTCGCCCACTTCGCCTTCTGCTCATTGCGTCACCGCGCCGCTCAATAGAAGTAAGCGCGGCGTCGCCATGCCCGACAAACTATGGCCTCAGCATTCGGTGCTGACTATCTCCCTGCTGAACATGACCCCAGAACAAAAAGCGTTGGTAAAGCACAACATCAACGCATGGGCGCCGCATACCAATCTCTACTTCAAGTTCACCAACAGCCCCAATGGCGATATCCGCATCACTGCGGACGCTGACAACGGATCGGGATGGTCAAACGTGGGCACCGGCGCAAAGAAGGTGCCTTTATCCAAACCGACCATGGGCATTGACTTCACACGCTCGCCAGACAGCGTCGCCGCAACGATCCAGCATGAATTCGGCCACGCCCTCGGCCTCAAGCATGAGCATCAGCACCCTGATCGGACGTTGGACCTGAACAGGCAGAACATCTATGAGGAATATGCATCGAGAGGAGAACCCTCGTATAAGGCCCACAACGATATCCTCCGACCCTTTTCGCGCAGGCAGGTAAAGACTTCAAACTATGACGACAAATCCATCATGCACTATGAGGTGCGCACCTCACGCCTGAACAGTGGAAAACCCGTCCCGCGCAACTTCAAACTATCGGAAGGCGATAAAAGCTTTGTGCAGTCACTGTACCCGGAGGATAAAACACTGCTCGGCAAACTGCTCAGTACCGGCATCCGCGTAATGATCAACGCCCAAACTACTTGATGCTGCCCAAGTTCGCTTCACTCATATCCAGATCCGCCAGGACTTCGCGCAATACATCATCGCCAATTTGATGTTGGCGACTCAAACGATACAACTCCAACCGCTGCGCACGCAGCCCCTTGAGCCGCAGCTTGCGTTCCAGTTGGTCCATCTGCAGCGCCAGGGCCTGGGCTTCGGCGGAATCGTTGAATACCTCAAGCTGGTGGCGATATTCCGACATCAATCGCGCCTTGAGCTCAGTGGCCAATGCCGCTTGAGCCGCATCCGACACTGCGGTTTCATCAGGCTCTTCAGCTTCCAGCGCATGGATCGCTGCCACGGCGGTTTTTTTCCAGGCCTCGCGAACCTCTCGGTGACGCTTTTCATCGGGACTCTTTTCGATACCGCGAAGCAGCAACGGCAGCGCGATACAGGCGGCGACCAGCGACAACAGAATGACGCCGGCCGCGATAAAGATCAGCAGGTCGCGCTCCGGAAAAGCCTGGCCCGGCGCCAGCAGCAATGGCACCGACATCACGCCCGCCAGTGTCACCGCACCGCGTACGCCGCCCACCGTCAGCAGCCAACAGGATCGCGCCGTGGGCACCAGGGTCAGCTCGCTTTTGCCACGCACGCGACGCAGCAAGCCTGACAGCCGCCAAATGCTCTGAACCCAGATAAAGCGCAACACCACCAGCACCACGAAGATCGCAATCACGTCCAGGCAGCGGTACATCAAGGTCGGCCACAACGTCGGCTCATGGCTCACCACTGCCTTGATAATGTCCGGCAGTTGCAGGCCCAGCAGCAGAAAGATCAGGCCGTTGAAGGCAAACTCCAGCAGCGACCAGACACTGCGATTGAGCAGGCGTGTACTGGTTTGACGCGGCAGCAGGTCCAGCCAGCTCTGCATCATGCCCGCCGCCACGGCCGACAAAATGCCCGACGCGCCCAAGCGTTCCGCCAGTACGTAGGCCGCGAAGGGCAGCAGCAACATGAACACCACGTGGGTGGCCGGGTCATCCCAACCACGTGCAATCATCCAGGCGCGCAGGCGACCGACTAGCCAGCTCAACGCCACACCGACTGCCAGCCCACCCACTGCGACCAAGACAAAGGTCAGGCTGGCATCGGCCAGGGAAAACACTCCGGTCAACGCGGCCGCCAGGGCAAACTTGAAGGTCACCAGGCCCGACGCATCATTCATTAAGGCCTCACCCTGGAGCATATGCATCAAGGGGGTGGGCAGGCGGTTCTGGGCAATGGCCGACACCGCCACGGCATCCGTCGGCGACAACACGGCCGCCAGGGCAAAGGCTACCGGCAACGGAATCGTCGGCAGAATCCAGTGAATGAAATAACCCGCGCCGACCACCGTGAACAGCACCAACCCCACCGCCAAGGTCAGGATCGGCCCGCGCAGGCGCCACAGCTCACGCTTGGGCATGCGCCAGCCATCGGAAAACAGCAGCGGCGGCAAGAACAGAAACAGGAACAGCTCCGGGTCCAGCGCCACATGCAGCCCCAACGTGGGCCAGGCCAGCAGGGCCCCGGCGGCAATCTGTACCAGCGGCAGCGGCAGGGGAATGATGCGCCCGATCAGACGCGACACGCTGACCAGCATCAGTAGGATAAGAACGGTGTAGGCGGTTTGCATAACGCGGGTTTCCCAGACAATCGACTTGCAACGACACATGAGGCAACAACTGGCCGTTGAAGTGCCATATTACCCGGCTATGGTAACCGGCTATGCGGCGCGCTGCCTTTTGCACAAACGTCGCACAGCGCTGACGAGCGGCGCCGAAACGCGCTGGGCGTGGCATAATCCGCGATCTTTCATTTTTCATTCATCCAAAGGGGGCAATTCCTTGACCGCTTCAAGCAAAACCTTGCACCTTTTCGGCATCAAAGCCTGCGACACCATGAAAAAGGCGCGCACCTGGCTTGATGAGCACGCTGTGAGCTATGAGTTCCATGATTACAAAACGGCCGGTATCGACCGCGAACACTTGACCCAATGGTGCGACGAGCACGGTTGGCAGGTGGTTTTGAACCGTGCGGGCACCACCTTTCGCAAACTCGAAGACGAACGCAAAGCCGATCTCGATCAGTCGAAAGCCATTGAATTGATGCTCGCGCAACCCTCGATGATCAAGCGCCCGGTGCTTGATCTCGGTGACAGAACCCTGATTGGCTTCAAGCCAGATAGTTATTCGGCGGCCCTCAAGTAGGCCAGCCTTCCATTTTTGTAGAGGTAACAGCATGTCCAATTCCCTGTTCAGCCTGGGCTTCGGCGTCGGCACTCAGAACCGCCAAGGTGCTTGGCTGGAAGTGTTTTACGCACAGCCCTTGCTCAACCCATCGGCTGACATCGTCGCGGCCATCGCGCCGATCCTCGGCTACACCGAAGGCAACCAGGCGATTACCTTCACCGTCACCCAGGCCCTGCAACTGGCCGACGCGCTCAAAGGCGTCGATACCGCCCAGGCCGCGCTGCTGAGCCGCCTGGCTGAAAGCCATACGCCGCTGGTTGCGACCTTGCTGGCCGAAGACGCCGCCCTGACCTCCACGCCTGAGGCCTACCTCAAGCTGCACCTGCTCTCGCACCGCCTGGTCAAGCCCCACGGCCTGAACCTGGCCGGCGTGTTCCCGCAACTGCCGAACGTGGCCTGGACCAGCCAGGGCGCCATCGACATCGCCGAACTGGCCGAACGCCAGTTGGAAGCGCGCCTGCGCGGCGAGCTGCTGGAAGTGTTCTCGGTAGACAAATTCCCGAAAATGACCGACTACGTCGTACCGAGCGGTGTGCGTATCGCTGATGCCGCCCGCCTGCGCCTGGGCGCCTACGTGGGCGAAGGCACCACCGTCATGCACGAAGGTTTCGTCAACTTCAACGCCGGCACCGAAGGCCCGGGCATGATCGAAGGCCGCGTATCGGCTGGCGTGTTCGTCGGCAAGGGTTCCGACCTGGGCGGCGGCTGCTCGACCATGGGTACCCTGTCGGGCGGCGGCAATATCGTGATCAAGGTCGGCGAAGGCTGCCTGATCGGCGCCAATGCCGGTATCGGTATCCCGCTGGGCGACCGCAACACCGTGGAGTCCGGCCTGTACGTGACCGCCGGGACCAAAGTTGCGCTGTTGGACGAGAAGAACCAACTGGTCAAAGTGGTCAAGGCGCGTGAACTGGCTGGCCAGCCGGACCTGCTGTTCCGCCGCAACTCCGAGACCGGTGCCGTGGAGTGCAAAACCCACAAATCGGCCATCGAACTGAACGAAGCGCTGCACGCTCACAACTAAGCAGCCACTCGATGCCCCAGTGGGCCGCACCTTCGGGTTGCGGCCCGCTTATACGAGTCTTGAACATCATGCTTGTGCCCTCCCCTTGGCGTGCGGACTTTCCAGCCATCGCCACCCTGCAACGGCAAGACCAGACCTATCTGGACAACGCCGCCACCACGCAAAAGCCCCAAGCCCTGCTGGATGCAATCAGCCATTACTACGCCAATGGCGCAGCCAACGTGCACCGTGCCCAGCATTTGCCGGGAGCCCATGCGACCCAGGCGTTTGAAGACAGTCGCAGCAAGGTTGCGCAGTGGTTGAATGCGGGCGACAGCGGGCAGGTGGTGTTTACCCACGGCGCAACCTCTGCGCTGAACCTCCTGGCCTACGGCCTCGAGCACTTATTCGATGCGGGCGATGAGATTGCCATCAGCGCCCTGGAGCACCACGCCAACCTGTTGCCCTGGCAGCAACTGGCCAGACGTCGCGCACTGACGCTGGTGATACTGCCCCTGGACGCTGACGGCGTGATCGACCTTGACGCCGCCGAACGGCTGATCGGCCCGCGCACGCGGTTGTTGGCGGTCAGCCAGTTATCCAACGTACTCGGCACCTGGCAGCCGCTCGACGCCTTGCTCGAGCTGGCCCGCAGCCACGGCGCGCTGACCGTAGTCGACGGTGCCCAAGGCATCGTCCATGGCCGCCACGACGTGCAAGCTCTGGGCTGCGACTTTTATGTATTTTCCAGTCACAAACTGTACGGCCCAGACGGAGTCGGCGTGCTCTACGGCCGCCATGAAGCCTTGCATCACCTGCGCCACTGGCAGTTTGGCGGAGAAATGGTGCAACAGACGGACTACCACAGCGCCAGCTTCCGCCCTGCCCCCCTGGGTTTTGAGGCGGGAACGCCACCGATAGCTGGCGTGATCGGCCTGGGTGCGACCCTGGATTACCTGACTTCGCTGGATCCACAGGCGGTGGTCAGGCATGAAGCGGCACTGCACGATTATTTGCTGCGCGGCTTAAAAGCGCGCAATGGCGTACGCATACTCGGCGCGCCGCAGGTGGCGCTGGTCAGCTTTGTGGTCGAGGGCGTGCATAACGCAGACCTCGCGCACCTGCTGACCGAGCAGGGGATCGCCGTGCGTGCCGGCCATCACTGTGCGATGCCGCTGCTCAAGATGCTGCAACTGTCGGGGGCGATTCGCGTGTCCCTCGCGCTGTACAACGACTCCGATGACCTGGAACGCTTCTTTGAAGCGCTGGACCAGGCGCTGGAGATGCTGCGATGAGCTTGCCGGTGGATGCGGTGGCTGCGCTGGAAGCCTTTCAGTCAGTCGGCAGTTGGGAACAACGTGCCCGAATGCTGATGCAATGGGGTGAACGCCTGCCCGCCTTGGCGGATGAGGACAAGGTCGATGCCAACCTCGTACAGGGCTGTGAGAGCCTGGTGTGGTTGGTGGGGCATTTGCACAATGGCCACTGGCAGTTTGCCGCCAGCAGCGAGGCGCGGATGATTCGTGGACTGGTGGCGTTGTTGCTGGCGCGGGTGAATGGGTTGTCGGCGGCTGAGTTGCAGGCGGTTGATCTGCCCGGATGGTTTGCTCAACTCGGATTGTCGCGACAATTGTCACCGTCACGCAGCAACGGCTTGAATGCAGTCCTGCAGCGCATGCGCGAACTCAGCCATACATAAAACCAAATGTGGGAGGGGGCTTGCCCCCGATTGCGGTGGATCAGTCAACTTATTCAGTGACTGACACTAAGCTATCGGGAGCAAGCCCCCTCCCACATTTTCAGGCAGGCTTGACCCGCTCCGACGGCCGGCGAACCCCAGCCACAATCTTGTCCACCGCCTTGGTCGCCGCCACCATGCCGAACGTAGCGGTCACCATCATTACCGCGCCAAACCCTCCCGCGCAGTCCAGCTTCACGCCGTCGCCGACAAAACTCTTCTGCAAACAGATGCTGCCGTCCGGCTTGGGATAGCGCAGCTGCTCGGTGGAAAACACGCAGGGCACGCTGTAATGGCGGGTTACCGTGCGTGAGAAGCCATAGTCACGACGAAGAGTGGAGCGTACTTTCGAGGCCAGCGGGTCGTTGAAGGTGCGGTTCAGGTCGCACACCTGGATCAGCGTCGGGTCGATCTGCCCGCCGGCGCCACCGGTGGTGATGATCTGGATCTTGCGGCGTTTGCACCAGGCAATCAGCGCCGCCTTGGCGTTGACCGCGTCGATGCAGTCGATCACGCAATCGATGTTCGGGGTGATGTATTCGGCCATGGTGTCGCGGGTAACGAAGTCCGCCACCGCATGCACGGTGCAATCCGGGTTGATACCGCGCAGGCGTTCGGCCATCACCTGGACTTTGGGTTTGCCCACGGTGCTGTCCAGCGCATGCAGCTGGCGGTTGCTGTTGCTGACGCAAACGTCATCCAGGTCAAACAGCGAAATCTCGCCCACCCCGCAACGGGCTATCGCTTCCGCCGCCCACGAGCCCACGCCGCCGACGCCGACGATCGCCACATGGGCCGCTTTCAAGCGTTCCAGGCCCTCAATGCCATACAAGCGGGCGACGCCTGCAAACCGCGGATCTTCTGTGCTCATGACCATTACCCTAAAAACCGGCGAGCATTATGGACTACGCCGCGACAAGTTCGAAGCTTCCAGCTACAAGTAAAGAACTTAGGTGAACATTCGCGGACTAACGTCCGGCTTTTCTCTGTCTGCTGTACGCTCAGGGAAAGGCCGGTGTAGGATGCGCGCCGTTCGGTGCAGGCCGACACCTCTTTTCGTTCCACACCCTTTGGAACCCGAAATAACCATGGCATCGCGTAAATTTGGACTCAACCTGGTGATCGTGCTGGCAATCGCCGCGCTGTTCACTGGCTTCTGGGCGCTGATCAACCGCCCGGTCACCGCTCCCAACTGGCCCGAACAGATCTCCGGGTTTTCTTACTCGCCGTTCCAGCAAGGCCAGTATCCTCAGAAAAACCAGTACCCGTCTGACGACCAGATGCGCCAGGACCTGGCGATCATGAGCAAGCTGACGGACAACATCCGTACCTACTCGGTCGACGGCACCCTGGGCGACATTCCCAAGCTGGCCGAAGAGTTCGGCCTGCGGGTGACACTGGGGATCTGGATCAGCCCGGACCTTGAGCGCAACGAACGCGAAATCCAGCGCGCCATCGAAATCGCCAACAGCTCGCGCAGCGTCGTTCGCGTGGTGGTCGGTAACGAAGCGTTGTTCCGTGAAGAAATCACCCCGCAGGACCTGATCGTGCTGCTGGACCGCGTGCGTGCAGCGGTCAAGGTTCCGGTGACGACTTCCGAGCAGTGGCACATTTGGGAAAAAAACCCGGAACTGGCCAAGCACGTCGACCTGATCGCCGCGCACATCCTGCCGTTCTGGGAGTTTATCCCGATGGACAAGGCCGGCCAGTATGTACTCGACCGTGCGCGGGACCTGAAAAAACTGTTCCCGAAAAAGCCGCTGCTGCTGTCGGAAATTGGCTGGCCGAGTAACGGACGCATGCGCGGCGGTAATGAAGCCTCACCTGCCGACCAGGCGGTTTACCTGCGCACGCTGGTGAACAAACTCAATCGCCAGGGCTACAACTACTTTGTCATCGAGGCGTTCGATCAGCCTTGGAAAGTCAGCGACGAAGGCTCGGCGGGCGCTTATTGGGGCGTATTCAACGCCGCGCGTCAGCAGAAATTCAACTTTGAAGGCCCGGTGGTAGCAATTCCGCAGTGGCGCGTGCTGGCCATCGGTTCGGTGGTGCTGGCGCTGCTGTCCCTGACCCTGCTGATGATCGACGGCTCGGCCCTGCGCCAGCGCGGTCGTACCTTCCTGACGTTTATCGCGTTCCTGTGCGGTTCGGTGCTGGTGTGGATCGGCTACGACTACAGCCAGCAATACAGCACCTGGTTCAGCGTGACCGTGGGCATTCTCCTGGCCCTCGGTGCCCTGGGTGTGTTTATCGTGCTGTTGACCGAAGCCCACGAACTGGCGGAAGCGGTGTGGACCCACAAACGCCGACGTGAATTCCTGCCGGTCGAAGGGGAATCGGACTACCGCCCGAAAGTGTCGATCCATGTGCCGTGCTACAACGAGCCGCCGGAGATGGTCAAACAGACCCTCGACGCCCTGGCCGCACTCGATTACCCGGACTACGAAGTCCTGATCATCGACAACAACACCAAGGACCCGGCGGTATGGGAACCGGTGCGCGACTACTGCGAAACCCTGGGCCCGCGCTTCAAGTTCTTCCATGTCGCGCCCCTGGCCGGTTTCAAGGGTGGCGCGCTGAACTACCTGATCCCGCACACCGCCAAGGACGCCGAAGTGATCGCGGTGATCGACTCGGACTACTGCGTGTCGCCCAACTGGCTCAAGCACATGGTGCCGCATTTCGCCGACCCGAAAATCGCCGTAGTGCAGTCGCCCCAGGATTACCGCGACCAGAACGAAAGCACCTTCAAGAAGCTCTGCTACGCGGAATACAAAGGCTTCTTCCATATCGGCATGGTCACCCGCAACGACCGCGACGCGATCATCCAGCACGGCACCATGACCATGACCCGCCGCTCGGTGCTCGAAGAACTCGGCTGGGCCGACTGGTGCATCTGTGAAGACGCCGAACTGGGCCTGCGCGTGTTCGAAAAAGGCCTGTCGGCGGCGTATTACCACGACAGCTACGGCAAGGGCCTGATGCCCGACACCTTTATCGACTTCAAGAAACAGCGTTTCCGCTGGGCCTACGGTGCGATTCAGATCATCAAGCGCCACACCGCCAGCCTGCTACGCGGCAAAGGCACCGAGCTGACCCGTGGCCAGCGCTATCACTTTCTCGCGGGCTGGCTGCCGTGGGTGGCTGATGGCATGAACATCTTCTTCACCGTGGGCGCGCTGCTGTGGTCGGCGGCGATGATCATCGTGCCGACCCGCGTCGATCCGCCGTTGCTGATCTTCGCGATCCCGCCGTTGGCGTTGTTCGTGTTCAAAGTGGGCAAGATCATCTTCCTCTACCGCCGTGCGGTCGGGGTAAACCTCAAAGATGCCTTCTGCGCGGCCCTGGCCGGCCTGGCGTTGTCGCACACCATCGCCAAAGCGGTGCTGTACGGCTTCTTCACCACCAGCATTCCGTTCTTTCGTACACCGAAAAACGCGGATAACCACGGCTTCTGGGTGGCGATTTCCGAAGCCCGCGAAGAAATGTTCATCATGCTGCTGTTGTGGGGCGCCGCTTTTGGGATTTACCTGGTGCAAGGCCTGCCGAGCAATGACATGCGTTTCTGGGTGGTAATGTTGCTGGTGCAGTCGCTGCCGTACTTGGCGGCGCTGATCATGGCGTTTTTGTCGTCGCTGCCGAAACCGGCGCCGAAGGCAGAGCCTGTTACCGCCGTGTAAAACTTGCGCAATGCACTAAACGGCGGCCTCTGGCCGCCGTTTTGCTATAAGATAACGGCCGTTTTGTCTGCCCGCCCTGCTCTTCCAAACACGCTTTCCGGAGTTTTCCCATGACGGTCCATGCCGACCTTTCGCCGACCCTTCAACTCGCCATCGACCTGATCCGTCGCCCGTCGGTCACGCCGATCGATGCCGATTGCCAGAAGCTGATGATGCAGCGCCTGGGCGACGCCGGTTTTGCGCTCGAGCCGATGCGCATCTTCGATGTGGATAACTTCTGGGCCACCCATGGCAACCAGGAAGGCCCGGTGCTGTGCTTCGCCGGCCACACCGACGTGGTGCCGACCGGCCCGGTGCAGGCCTGGCAGAACGACCCATTCGACGCGCTGATCGACGAACACGGTATGCTCTGCGGCCGTGGCGCGGCGGATATGAAAGGCAGCCTGGCGGCGATGCTGGTGGCGGCGGAGCGTTTTGTCGCTGACTACCCAGACCATAAAGGCTCGGTTGCCTTCCTGATTACCAGCGATGAAGAAGGCCCGGCGCACCATGGCACCAAGGCCGTGGTCGAGCGCCTGGCCGCACGCAATGAGCGCCTTGACTGGTGCATCGTCGGCGAGCCATCGAGCACGACGCTGGTGGGCGATGTGGTCAAGAACGGCCGTCGTGGCTCCCTCGGTGCCACCCTGACCGTGCGCGGTGTACAGGGCCACGTGGCGTATCCGCACCTGGCGAAGAACCCGATCCATCTGGCCGCACCGGCATTGGCCGAACTCGCCGCCGAGCATTGGGATGACGGCAACACCTTCTTCCCACCGACCAGTTTCCAGATCTCCAACCTTAATTCCGGCACCGGCGCCACCAACGTCATTCCCGGCGACCTGACAGCGGTGTTCAACTTCCGTTTCTCCACCGAGTCCACCGTGGAAGGGTTGCAGCAGCGGGTCGCAGCGATTTTGGATAAACACGGCCTGGACTGGCATGTGGACTGGGCGCTGTCGGGTCTGCCGTTCCTCACCGAGCCGGGCGCATTGCTCGACGCGGTATCGGCCAGCATCAAGGCGATCACCGGGCGTGAAACCAAGGCATCCACCAGTGGCGGTACCTCCGATGGCCGTTTCATTGCGACCCTGGGTACCCAGGTGGTCGAATTGGGCCCGGTGAATGCGACGATCCATCAGGTCAACGAGCGCGTCCTCGCCAGCGACCTCGATGTGTTGACCGAAATTTACTACCAGACCCTGATCAAGTTGCTCGCCTGATGCTTGCCTGCCCTCTTTGCAGCGCCCCGCTCACCGCGGTGGACAACGGTGTGGCGTGCCCCGCCGGGCACCGTTTCGACCGCGCGCGCCAGGGTTACCTGAACCTGTTGCCAGTGCAGCACAAGAACAGCCGCGACCCGGGCGATAACCTGGCGATGGTCGAGGCGCGCCGCGACTTCCTCAATGCTGGGCACTACGCCCCTGTGGCCAAGCGACTGGCGGAGCTTGCCGCCGAACGCGCGCCACAACGCTGGGTGGACATCGGTTGCGGCGAGGGCTACTACACCGCGCAAATCGCCGATGCCCTGCCCCAAGCCGACGGCTACGCCCTGGATATTTCCAAGGAAGCGGTCAAGCGCGCGTGCAAGCGCAACCCGGCGCTGACCTGGTTGATCGCCAGCATGGCCCGCGTCCCATTGGCCGACGCCAGTTGCCAGTTTCTCGCCAGCGTGTTCAGCCCGCTGGACTGGCAGGAAGCCAAACGCCTGCTCAGCCCTGGCGGCGGCTTGATGAAGGTGGGCCCCACCCGCGGCCACTTGATGGAGCTGCGCGAACGCTTGTACGACGAAGTGCGCGAATACACCGACGACAAACACCTGGCACTGGTGCGGGATGGCATGGGCCTGGCGCACAGTGAAACCCTTGAGTTCACACTGCGCCTGGCCGAGCCCAGGGACCGCGCCAACCTGCTGGCCATGACCCCTCACGGCTGGCGTGCGAGCGCCGAGCGCCGCAGCGAGGTGATCGAAGCCGCCGAGCCGCTGCAGGTGACCGTGTCGATGCGCTACGATTATTTCGTGCTTCAATAACCGACTTTTCAGCACCCGCGAATGGATTTTCGAATCCCGCAACGAGGAACATCCATGCGCCAACCCGATATTGAGATTTACCTGAAGGACGCCGACGTCGACTACAAGGCCATCGCCGCCTGGCTGGGCGCCGCTTTGGGCCCGTGCACCGAGTGGGTCCAGAAGGGCCAGACCTACAAGTGCAAAGCCGGCAACGTGCCGGTGACGTGGTTGCCAAAAGCCGTCGGCAAATGGAACAGCCTGTACCTGGAAAGCGATCAGACGCCGTGGGACGACGACATCGCCTGCGCCCGCGCCGCGTTTGCCGCATTGAATGTTGAAGTGCGCTGCGCGCCGGGGACTTGGGTCGAGGAAGAGGGTGAGGAAAGCGCTGACCGCTGGATGCGCATCAGTGCCGATGGTGAAGAAGAAATCACTTGGAAAACCGCCTGATTCTGAGTTGCAAACCCAGTCAAATGTGGGAGGGGGCTTGCCCCCGATGACTGAGTGTCAGTCACCAGATACAGTGACTGACCCACCGCTATCGGGGGCAAGCCCCCTCCCACAGGGGTCCAGCAGTGGTCTTAAAGGCCGACCACATCCTCCGCCTGCAAGCCCTTATCGCCTGTCACCACGGCGTATTCCACCTGTTGGCCCTCGGCCAGCGAGCGGTGGCCGTCACCGCGAATAGCGCGGTAGTGCACGAACACATCCTTGCCGTCTTCACGCTGGATAAAGCCATAGCCCTTGGCGTCGTTGAACCACTTCACACTGCCGGTTTCACGCGTTGTCATCTGTTCACTCCCACTGGTTTTTATTATTGAGTCGCTGGCGTTGAACTGCCGAGTATAAGACACGTTCAAAAACCATCAACCCAACTTTACATCGCCGCTTTTTTGCCGATTTTCGATGAATACGGCACACTACCCGCCCGAGCGCCTGCTCGGTTTTTTCCACTTGAAGCAGTTCGCCTATGACCCGCTCCCCGTTCCGTCGTCTGGTGTTTGGCACCTTGCGTCGACTGCTGTACCTCTGGGTTCGCTCGGAGACGATCAACCAGTCGTCCCTCACCCTTAACCTGGACCGCAGCCGGCCGGTGTTCTACGTCCTGCAATCGCCCTCCCTGACCGAATTGGCCGTGGTCGATACCGAGTGCACCAAGGCCGGCCTGCCGCGCCCGGTGCTGCCGGTTTCGGTAGGCCCGTTGATGGAACCCGCAGCGTTCTTTTACCTCACGCCGGACCCGGATTGGCTCGGCCGCCAGGACAAGCGCGGCACACCGCCCACCCTGACGCGCCTGGTCAACACCCTGACCGAACATGCCGAAGAGAATGCACAAATCATTCCGGTCAGCGTGTTCTGGGGCCAATCCCCCGAAAGTGAGTCCAGCCCCTGGAAACTGTTGTTCGCCGACAGCTGGGCGGTCACCGGGCGCTTGCGCCGGTTGTTGAGCATTCTGATCCTGGGTCGCAAGACCCGGGTGCAATTCTCCGCGCCCATCAACCTGCGTGAATTGATCGAGCACAATAAAGGGCACGAACGCACCGTGCGCATGGCCCAACGCATCCTGCGCGTGCACTTTCGTAACCTGAAGACCGCGGTGATCGGCCCCGACCTGTCCCACCGTCGCAACCTGGTGAAGGGCCTGGTCAATATGCCGCTGGTGCGTCAGGCCATTGCCGATGAAGCCGAGCGCGAGAAAATCTCGCCGGAAAAAGCCAAGGCCCTGGCCCTGCGCTATGGCAATGAAATCGCCTCGGACTACACCTACACGGCGATCCGCTTCCTGGAAGTGGTGCTGAGCTGGTTCTGGAACAAAATCTACGACGGCATCAAGGTCAATAACATCGAAGGTGTGCAACAGGTTGCCCAAGGCTACGAAGTGATCTACGTGCCTTGCCACCGCAGCCATATCGACTACCTGCTGCTGTCCTACCTGCTGTTCAAGAATGGCCTGACCCCGCCGCACATTGCCGCCGGCATCAACCTGAACATGCCCGTGATCGGCAGCCTGCTGCGTCGTGGCGGTGCGTTTTTCATGCGCCGCACCTTCAAGGGCAACCCGCTGTACACCTCGGTATTCAACGAATACCTGCACACCCTGTTCACCAAGGGTTTCCCGGTGGAGTACTTCGTCGAAGGCGGCCGTTCGCGCACCGGGCGCATGCTGCAGCCGAAAACCGGGATGCTGGCGATCACCTTGCGCAGTTTCCTGCGCTCTTCGCGCATGCCCATCGTGTTCGTGCCGGTGTATATCGGCTACGAACGGGTGCTGGAAGGCCGTACCTACCTGGGCGAGCTGCGCGGTGCGAGCAAGAAGAAAGAGTCGATTTTCGATATTTTCAAAGTGGCAGGCGCGCTCAAGCAGCGCTTCGGCCAGGTCGCGGTCAACTTCGGCGAGCCGATCAAGCTGGCGGAGTTTCTCGACCACGAGCAACCGGATTGGCGCTCCCAGGAACTGGGCCCGAACTACAAGCCGGCCTGGCTGAATGAAACCACCCACCGCCTCGGCGAGCAGGTGGCCCGCCATCTGAACGAAGCCGCTGCGGTGAACCCGGTGAACCTGGTGGCATTGGCGCTGCTGTCTACCACTCGCCTGGCATTGGATGAGCAGGCCATGGCCCGCCAGTTGGACCTGTACCTGGCGCTGCTGCGCCGCGTGCCCTATTCACCGCATACCACCCTGCCGGAAGGCGACGGCCTGGCGCTGATCAAGCACGTCAAGGACATGAAGCTGCTGTCGGAACAGAGCGATGCCCTGGGCAAAATCGTCTATCTGGATGAGCAGAACGCCGTCCTGATGACCTATTACCGCAACAACGTGCTGCACATCTTCGCCCTGCCCGCGTTGCTGGCGAGTTTCTTCCAGAGCAGTTCGCGGATGAGCCGCGAACAGATCCTGCGCTACACCCATGCGCTCTATCCGTACCTGCAGTCGGAGCTGTTCATCCGCTGGTCTCTGGAGGAGCTGGATGCGGTGGTCGACCAATGGCTGGATGCGTTCGTCGAACAGGGCCTGCTGCGCTTCGAAAACAACGTGTACCTGCGCCCGGCGCCGAGTTCGCGGCATTTCGTGCTGCTGACGCTACTGTCCAAGAGCATCGCCCAGACCCTGCAACGCTTCTACATGGCGATCTCGCTGCTGCTCAACAGTGGCCAGAACAGCATCAGCGCCGAGGAGCTGGAAGACCTGTGCACGGTCATGGCCCAGCGGCTGTCGATCCTGCATGGCCTCAATGCCCCGGAGTTCTTCGACAAGAGCCTTTTCCGACATTTCATCCAGACCTTGCTGGAGCAAGATGTGCTGCGCCGCGATGAAGCCGGCAAACTGAGCTATCACGACCTGCTCGGCGAGCTGGCCGAAGGCGCGGCGAAGCGTGTATTGCCGGCGGACATTCGTTTGTCGATCCGCCAAGTGGCGTTGCATCGCGTCGATGGCGCGGCCGAGCAGCCGGTGGAACCGGCGCAATCTCCACTAGATTGAACAAGGCGCCGGGCGGTTTCCGGCGCCGTTGATAAGGAGCTGCACTATGAAGAAGATCATCCTCCTGGGCCTCACGGCCCTGCTCGGAGCCTGCCAATCCATGTCTCCCACCCCCAAGGCCAGCCTCGACGGCGAAGTGTTCTACCTGCAACGCATCGCGCTGCCGCCCACCGCCACCTTGAGCGTCAGCCTGCAAGACGTGTCGCTGATGGACGCCCCGGCCGTGGTGCTCGCCGAACAGAAAGGCCCGATCAAAGGCCAGGTGCCGCTGGCGTTTCACTTAAGTTATGACCCGGCGCAGGTCAAGCCTGGCCATAGCTACTCGGTCAGCGCTCGCATCGAGGTGGATGGCAAGCTACTGTTCATCACCACTGAACGGCACGCCGTACAGCTCGACGGCCAGGATCAACAGCCGCTGCGCGTGCGCGTCGATGCTGCAGCCCACTGAATTCAACCACAAGGAAGCGCCCATGCTCCGTAACCCTCTTCGCCTCACGGCCCTGCTCACCGGCCTGCTGCTGGGCACCAGCGCCATGGCACTGGACCTTGGCAGCCTGTCCCAGGGCGACGCCAGCGGCGGCCTCAAGGACGCCTTGACCCAAGGCGCGCAGATCGCCGTGAAACAACTGGGCACGCCCGGTGGTTTCAGCAATAACCCCGACGTGAAGATCGGCTTGCCAGGCAAGCTGGGCAAGGTCGCTGACAAGTTGAAGATGTTCGGCATGGGCGATCAGGTCACCCAGCTCGAAACCAGCATGAACAAAGCGGCGGAAACCGCCGTTACCCAGGCTCAGCCGATTCTGGTCAATGCCGTGAAAAACATGAGTGTGACCGATGCCAAAGGCATCCTCAGCGGCGGCCAGGACTCAGCTACCCAGTACCTGAACAAGAGCAGTCGCGACCAAATCCGCGCCAAGTTCCTGCCCATCGTCAAGGCTGCCACCGACAAGGTCGGCGTGGCCCAGCAGTACAACGCACTCGCCGGCAAGGCCGCCGCGTTTGGCGCGGTGGACGCCAAAAGCGCCAATGTTGAAAACTACGTGACCGAACAGGCGCTGGACGGCTTGTTCAAGATGATCGCGCAGCAGGAAGAAACGATTCGCAAGAATCCGGCAGCTGCCGCCACCAGCCTTGCCAAGAAAGTGTTCGGCGCCCTGTAGACAGTGTATGCACCCGAGCAGGCGGGGAAGATCACCTGCTCGGGAGCCGCTCACTGCACCGTCAAAACAGCTTGCCGGCCAGCCCGCCAAAGATCACCGCACCCAGCGGCATCACGCCTACGCCGAACTTGATCGAGCCACCACCGCCATGGCAGTCGGGTTTGGGTTTGGGTTTGCACTTGTCATTACAGTCATTTGCAGGTGGCTTGGGCTTTGCGCAGTTACCGCCGCCGAAGCTGCTGCTGACAGAAACGCTCAACGATTTGCCGATGAAAAATCCCATTGGACACTCCTTGAATCATCAGATGTGAGATCCGGCCCGCCGGTATGAAATCCGTCGGACCGAATACCTGTAATCAGGTAGTCCATGAGTGGCGAAACCTTAAGAAACGTTCCTTGCGATGCCCCCTGTCATTGCCGCTTGACCCTGAACCACGCGGCGTAAAGCGCCGGTAGAAACAGCAGCGTCAACGCCGTCGCCACGATCAACCCGCCCATGATTGCCACCGCCATCGGCCCGAAGAACACACTACGCGACAGTGGAATCATCGCCAGTACCGCAGCGAGTGCGGTCAGCACGATCGGCCGGAAGCGTCGGACCGTGGCTTCAATGATCGCCTGCCAGGGCGCCAGTCCTGCCTTGATGTCCTGTTCGATCTGGTCGACCAATATCACCGAGTTGCGCATGATCATCCCCGACAGGGCGATGGTGCCGAGCATCGCCACGAAACCAAACGGTTGACGAAACACCAGCAGGAACAGGGTGACGCCGATCAGGCCCAAGGGAGCAGTCAGAAACACCATCGCGGTGCGTGAGAAGCTGCGCAGTTGCAGCATCAGCAAGGTCAGCACCACCACGATAAACAACGGCACGCCGGCCTTCACCGAGTTCTGTCCGCGCGCAGAGTCTTCCACGGTGCCACCGACCTCCAGCAAATAGCCGTCAGGCAATTCGGCACGCACGCCTTCAAGGGTCGGCAGGATCTGCTGGACCAGCGTCGCCGGTTGTTCCTTGCCATAGATATCGGCGCGCACGGTCACCGTAGGCAGACGGTTACGGTGCCAGATGATGCCTTCCTCAAAGCCATACTCAAGGGTTGCAATCTGCGCCAAGGCCACACTTTTACCGTTGTCGGTGGGTACCGCCAGGCTGGGCAGCAGCGACAACTCAGTGCGTTCGTGAACGGTGCCGCGCAGGAGGATTTCGATCAACTCGTTATCCTCCCGGTACTGGCTGACGGTGCTGCCGGTCAGGGAGCTTTGCAGGAATTTCGACAGATTGGCAGTGCTCACGCCCAGTGCTCGGGCGCGGTCCTGGTCGATATTCAGGTAGACGATTTTGCTCGGCTCTTCCCAGTCCAGATGCACATTGACCACGTGGGTGTTCTCGCGAACCTTGGTTGCCACTTTGCGCGCCAGGGCGCGGACTTCTTCGATGTGCTCGCCCGTCACGCGAAACTGCACGGGGTAGCCCACCGGCGGGCCATTCTCCAGACGGGTGACGCGTGAACGCAGTTCGGGAAACTGTTCGTTCAGGGTTTCGATCAGCCAGGTGCGCAGGCTTTCGCGCTCTTCGATGGTGTTGGCCAGCACCACGAATTGCGCGAAGCTGGCCGCCGGCAGTTGCTGGTCGAGTGGCAGGTAGAAGCGCGGCGAACCGGTGCCCACGTAGGCCACGTAATTGCCGATGCCAGCGTGTTCCTTGAGCAAGGTTTCGAGGCGTTTGACCTGGTCGGCAGTGTTGCTCAGGGAGGCACCTTCGGCCAGTTTCAGGTCGACCATCAGTTCCAGGCGACCGGAGGCCGGGAAGAACTGTTGCGGCACGAAACGGAACAAGGCAACCGAGCCGATAAACAACAGCAGCGTCAGGACGATCACCGTCTTGCGCCGACGTACGCACCACTCCACCAATCGTCTTACGCGCTGGTAGAACGGCGTGCCGTAAGGATCAGGACCGTTGGTGCCGTGTTTAGCCGCATGAATCTTCGCCAGGTCCGGCAGGAGCTTTTCGCCCAGATAGGGTACGAACACCACGGCGGCAACCCAGGACGCCAGCAAAGCGATGGTCACCACCTGGAAGATCGAGCGAGTGTATTCGCCAGTACTCGATTGCGCGGTGGCAATCGGCAGGAAGCCCGCCGCCGTGATCAAGGTACCGGTGAGCATCGGGAACGCGGTGCTGGTCCAGGCGAAACTCGCGGCCTTGAGCCGGTCGTAGCCCTGCTCCATTTTGATCGCCATCATTTCCACAGCGATGATTGCGTCATCCACCAGCAAACCCAAGGCTAATACCAGGGCGCCCAAGGAGATTTTGTGCAGGCCGATGCCGAGGTAGTACATGGCGGCGAAAGTCATCGCCAGTACCAACGGAATCGCCAACGCCACCACCATGCCGGTGCGCACCCCCAAGGAAAAGAAGCTCACCAGCAACACAATGGCCAACGCTTCGGCCAGCACCTGGACGAATTCGCCGACACTGGTTTTCACCGCTGCCGGTTGATCGGAGACCTTGCGCAACTCCATGCCCGCCGGAAGATTCTTCTGCAATCGTGCGAATTCACGCTCCAGGGCCTTGCCCAGCACCAGAATGTCGCCGCCGTCACGCATGGCCACGGCCAGGCCGATGGCGTCGGCGCCCATGTAGCGCATGCGCGGTGCCGGTGGGTCATTGAAACCACGGTGAATATCGGCCACATCACCGATCCGGAAGGTTCGCTCGCCCACCCGAATCGGAAAGTTGCGGATCTCTTCCACGCTCTTGAAGTTACCCGACACCCGCAACTGCACCCGTTCGGTCGGGGTTTCAAAGAAGCCTGCCGTGGAGACCGCGTTCTGCTCCTGCAGCGCCTGCTGCACAGCGGCCATTGGCAAGCCTAGGGTAGCGAGCTTGAGGTTGGACAGCTCGATCCAGACCTTTTCGTCCTGCAGGCCAAGCAGCTCAACCTTGCCCACGTCCGGCACCCGTTGCAGCTGAATCTGGATGCGGTCGGCGTAGTCCTTGAGCACGGCGTAGTCGAAACCGTCACCGGTCAAGGCGTAGATATTGCCGAACGTGGTGCCGAACTCATCGTTGAAAAACGGTCCCTGAATATCCGGCGGCAAGGTCTGGCGGATATCGCTGATCTTTTTGCGCACCTGATACCACAGCTCGGGAATCTGCGCCGAGTGCATGGAATCGCGCGCGATGAAGGTGACTTGGGATTCGCCGGGGCGCGAGAACGAAACAATGCGCTCGTACTCGCCAGTTTCCATCAGTTTTTTTTCGATGCGCTCGGTGACCTGGCGTGAAACTTCCTGGGCCGTGGCCCCAGGCCAGTTGGTTTTGATCACCATGGCCTTGAAGGTGAAGGGAGGGTCTTCGCTTTGCCCCAGCTTGGTGTAGGACAAGGTGCCGACTACCGCCAGCAGGATCATCAGGAACAGTACGATCTGGCGATTACGCAACGCCCACTCGGAAAGATTGAAACCCATCGGGGACTACTCCTTGGCCGCCAGATTCACCACACGGTTGGCGCGATCCACCGGGCGCACTTGCTGCCCCTCATGGAGCACATGCACACCCGCCGCAATCACCCAGTCGGTGGGCGTCAGGCCTTCGAGTACCGGCACGGTCTTCTCTCCAAACGCGCCGATGCGCACGGGTGTGCGCTTGAGGGTGTTATCCGGTTGCACACGCCAGACGTACGACGCGCCGTTCTCCGCACTCAGGGCAGACAGCGGCACCGACAGTGGAACCACACCGTCGACCTGTATGAATACGCGGGCACTCTGGCCGAGTTCCGCCGGGACCTTACCGCCCGTGAAGGCCACCCGCGCAGCGAAGGTGCGCGACTTCGGGTCGGCGGCGGGCGACAACTCGCGAATGCGCCCGGCAAACCGTTGATCCGGCTGGCTCCACAGCTCAACCGACACCGGCTGGCCGATCTTGAAACGGCCGAAGCCTTGCTCAGGCAGGCTGATCAACACTTCACGCTCGCCATCGGTGGCCAGGGTGAAAACGGTTTGGCCAGCGGAGACGACCTGGCCGACTTCAACCGCGCGCCTGGCGACGACACCGTCCTGGGGCGCACGCAGCACCGCATAGCCGGCCTGGTTGCTGGACACGTCGAATTCAGCGTTGATCTGCTTGAGGCGTGCCTCACCGGCTCGATAAAGATTTTCAGAATTGTCGTACTGGGACCGGCTAACCATCTGACGGTCCATCAGGGTCTTGTAGCGGTCACGCTCGGCGCGCACCAGGCTCAGGTTGGCTTGGGCAGCCGCCACTTGGGCACGGGAGGCTTCCAGTTGCAGACGCACATCCTGGGGGTCGAGCTCTGCCAGGGGCTGGTTGGCCTTGACCCGCTCACCCTCTTCCACCAGGCGCTTGCTGACTTTGCCACCGATGCGAAAGGCCATATCCGGTTCATAGCGGGCGCGCACTTCACCTGGATAGCTGTCCATCGCCTGCGCCGAAGGCTGGGGTTGCACCACCATGGCCGGGCGAATAGTGGTTTGGACCGCGTCTTCGTGGCCGCAGGCGGCTAACAGGAAGACCAAGCTGACAGGCAACGCAAGGGGCAGGAAAGTACTGCGCATGCTGTAGGACCTTTCGCAAATGAAGCTAGGAATAATTATACTGGCCGGTATGTTATTAATACCAAACTCACCAGTCCAGTATTAAAGGTGAAAATGTCCGACAATCCTATAAACACCAACAGTCCCGGGCGCCCCAAGGACATGGCAAAACGCCAGGCAATCCTCGAAGCCGCCAAAGTTCTGTTTTTGGGCAATGGCTATGCCAGTACCAGCATGGACGCTGTGGCGCTTGAAGCGGGGGTGTCGAAACTGACCGTCTACAGCCACTTCACCGACAAAGAAACCTTGTTCACTGCCGCTGTCGTCGCCAAGTGCGAGGAACAACTGCCGGTGATGTATTTCGAACTGCCCGACGCCATGCCGGTGCAAACAGTGCTGCTGAACATCGCGCGCGGGTTTCATCGGCTGATCAACAGCGAGGAATCGGTGAACCTGCATCGCCTGATGATGACGACCGGCAATCAGGACGTGAAACTCTCACAGATCTTCTTCGAAGCAGGCCCCATGCGCATGTTGCAGGGCATGGAGCGTCTGCTCAGTCGAATCGACGAGAGTGGCGCCCTGAGCATCGACAAACCCTTCAAGGCGGCCGAGCACTTCTTTTGCCTGCTCAAAGGCACCGCGAACTTCCGTCTGCTGTATGGCTGTGGCGGACAGCTGAGCGAGGCGGACGCCGAGGCGCATGTGCAGGAGGTGGTGGGGTTGTTTATGCGGGCATATGGGCGAGGGGCAGCGGCAAGTGGTTAGCTGCAAGCGGCAAGTTGAGCGCGCTTCTGCTTGCAGCTTGCAGCTTAAGGCTTGAGCGCTTTTTTAGGATAAATATCGTACCGACTGGATTTACCCTCCAGCGCATGGCTCGGCTTGGGCCCCTCAATGCACGGTGCCTTGCGCGGGCGCTTGACCACCACACGGTGGCTGGCCAGGGCCAACGCCGCTGCGAGCAAGGCCGGTGCGTCCGGGTCATCGCCGACCAGTGGCCGGAACAGACGCATTTCCTTCTTCACCAGGGCGGTTTTCTCACGGTGCGGGAACATCGGGTCAAGGTAGATCACCTGCGGCGGCTCACCCTCCCAATTGCACATCACCTCGATGGAGTTGCCCTTGAGCAGCTGCATCCGCGCCACGATCGGCGCCACTTCAAAATCCTCTGCAGCGCGTGCCAGGCCATCTTCAAGCAAGGCGCCGATCAACGGCTGGCGCTCGACCAGGCTCATCTCGCAGCCCAGGCTGGCCAGCACGAAAGCATCCTTGCCCAGGCCCGCCGTGGCGTCGAGCACGCGCGGGCGAACGCCTTGGGCGATGCCCACGGCCTTGGCGATCATCTGCCCGCTGCCGCCGCCGTACAGCCGCCGGTGCGCTGCGCCGCCTTCGATAAAGTCGACCCGCACCGGCCCCGGCGCGTCAGGCCCGAGCTGCTGCAACTGCAGACCTTGTTCCCCGACTTGCAGGGAAAAATCCGCATCATCGAGTTGCACAGGCAAGCCAAGCAGCGTCGCCCACTGCTCGGCGCGGGCCTGGAATCCTTCGGCCAAAGCCTCGACCCGAATGCGGCTGGCCGCTGGTTGTTCGCTCATCAATCGCTACGCTCAAAAATATTAAGGATCGGCAAACACCGGCCGATAAAAACAACAGTCAGGTATTTTGCCAGAGCTGAGCGTCGACCGAAAAAAATGTCAGACATTCTTCCCCTAACTATCGGTGTACTGCCGACCCACAACCACTACGGCCTGCGCAATACTCAAGCGCTGGCCGGGGTGAGCCATGTGTGGCAGGACTTCTTCGCCCGCGCCCTGGCCGAGCAGCTCGGTGCCACGCCGGGCGCGCTGGCCGCTATGGCGACTGCACCGAAAGACCCCGCGGTGGAACCCGGCGAAGGCGCCGACCTGCTCGCGCAGATCCTCACCCAGCGCGAGTGCGACGTAAAAGACACCGTGATCGCCCCGCCTGAGCCGCTGTTCCTGCCGATTGCCGAATTCGAGACCGAGTTGCTGCCACCCGCAGCGCCACCCTTTCCTGATGAAGACATCATCGCCCAGCAACGCCAGCAGAATTTCGAAAGCGGCTGGGTACGCCCGATTGTCCTGAGCGCAGGTCAACCCGTCGCTGAGCCGGGCCCGGCGCCGCAACCCCGGCCGCTGCACTTGCCGATTGCCGAGTTCGAGCTGGACTTGTTGCCACCGGCCGCGACTCCGTTCACCGAGCAGGCTCTGGCAGAACAACAGAAAGCCCTGGATTTTGACTACCACTGGGCACGCCCGCTGATCGCCAACAACCTGCGCCTGGCCGCCTGACGCTTAGCGACACATCCACCAGCGGCCCATATCCAGATGGAAGTGGTTACGGTGCGCGGCGTTATAGTCGGGGCTCAACACCCCATTGAAAGCGTGGCACGCGCCGTCACGCACCTGACGTAAAAATCGCGCGTCAGCACCCTCCCCCGGCCAGTCCTTGAGCACACTGATACGGCGCCCATCAGCCAGGCGAAACCCGGCGATATCCAATGCATTGGCCGACGCGTGCTGGCTGAGTCGGCCTTCGGCGCGGTTGTAGACATTGCGACAGGCAAAACTGCCCAGGTGATCGACCCGCGTCACCGCTTGGCCGTATATCGCCTGAGCCGCCGGTTGCAGGCTGTGGCGCTCGAACAGGGCAAACGCTACCGCCAGTGGGCAACTGGCCAGGAAGCTGCTGCTCAAGCCAACCTCTGCGTCCTGTACCCTCAACGTGTTGCGCAGGGGGCAAGTGGCGTCGGCGCGCGAGTCGGCCTGATGGCTCACCCGCAACCCTGAGGTTTTCAGCACCTGGTCGCACAGCGCGGGATCATCCTGCAGCCGCCCCAGTTTGTAACGCGTCAACAGGTTCGGACTGACGCGCACATCCAGCGGCGCCCATGGGTTCCATTCATGCGGCAACGGCACCCAGCCGCGCCATACGCCCACGGCCAGCGCGCCGCCGAGCACCAGCAACGCGCCCATCCACCTGATCGACCGCACCGCTTAGCCCTTGAAGAATCGATTGGCCTGGTCGAACGGCATCTTGCGCTCGGTAAAGGTAAAGGTGCCCAACCCGTAGATTTCCTGCGCCGCCCGATAGAACTCGCCATAGGCCGCCAGGGCCAGGGCCGAGCCCACGCTGATGCGCCGCACGCCCAGTTCGCTCAACTGCGCGACGCTGAGGTTCAGGCCACCGGACATCAATACATTCACCGGTTTGGGCGCGACGGCCTTGACCACCGCCAGCACCTCTTCGGCACTGCGCAGGCCCGGCGCATACAGCACATCGGCGCCCGCTTCGGCGTAGGCTTGCAGGCGGCGAATGGTGTCGGGCAAGTCCGGGCGACCATGCAGGAAGTTTTCTGCACGAGCCGTCAGCGTGAAGGGAAACCCCAGGCTGCGGGCGGCAGCGACGGCGGCCTCGATGCGCTCGACGGCAAGGTCGAAGGGGTAGATCGGATCGACGGCAACCCCGGTGGCGTCTTCGATGGAGCCGCCGACGATACCGGTGGCGGCAGCTCGCAGGATGGTCTGGGCACAGCCTTCGGGGGTGTCGCTGAAGCCGTTTTCCAAGTCAGCGGCGACTGGCAGCGAAGTCGCCCGAACAATGGCTCCGGCATTGCCCAGGGTGTCTTCCAGCGACAGCGCGCCTTCCGCATCCGGCCGTCCCAGGCTGAACGCAAAGCCCGCGCTGGTGGTTGCCAAGGCTTCGAAGCCCAGGCTGGCAAGCATGATGGCAGAGCCGGCGTCCCACGGATTGGGCATGACAAAGGCACGGTCGCGCGCGTGCAGGGCTTTGAAGGTTTCGGCGCGAAGGGTTTGGGCATCCATGACTGACTCCTGGCGGGAAAGAAGCCCTAGAGTAACCCCAGTTGTTCCGCGACGGGTTCTCGATGCAAGGTTGGCAGCGGCGCGAGCCCTGGCAATCGCACCATCAACTGGTCGTGGAAACGCAAGGCCAATTGCGCGGCGAGGCGGTTGTCCGAGGTGTGCAGGAACATGTAGGGGGTACGCCCCTCTTCGATCCAGCTGGCGATCTTTTCGACCCAGGGCATCAGGAACGGATCGTTGGCTTCAAGCTCGGGATGCCCGATAAAGCGCACTTGCGGAAACAGCGTCAGCGCCGCCGGGCGCGGAGGCACCCTGGGCTTTTTCGATTGGGCATGCAGGACGGCCGCCGAGGTGGAGGTGCAACTGAACAGCGCGCGCGGATCGAGACAGACGCGTTCGACACCGCGATCGCGCAGCAGGCGGTTAAGCCTGCGCTCGGCCTCGCCTCGGGCGAAGAACTCCTCGTGGCGGACTTCAACGGCCAGTGGGCGATCGATGCCATCGAGGAATCCGGCCAGCTCACCGAGGCGCTGCGGGGTAAAAGCCTTCGACAGTTGCAGCCACAGCGGCGAAACGCGCTCGCCCAAGGGGCTCATCAAGCCGACGAAGCTTTCCGCCGCCGGCAACTGCTCGCGCAAGTCACCGGCATGGCTGATATCACCTGGGAATTTGGCGGTGAAGCGAAAGTGCTCGGGCATGATCTCGGCCCAGCGCTGCACGGTGGCGACCGAGGGGCGCGCATAAAACGTAGTGTTGCCTTCAACCGCGTTGAAGACTTGGGAATAGAGTGCCAGGTAATCATTGGCGCGCGCATCGGCGGGATACAGATATTCTCGCCAGGCGTTTTCACTCCAGGACGGGCAGCCGATGTAGTAAGGCAGACGCATCAGATGTGGATATCGAGACCCAGCACTTCCATATCCCATTCGACAAAGCCGGCGGTGGTCAGGTAGCTGGCCAGGGCAGTGGCAACGCTTTTGCTCATGGAGCGGGGGAAGACCATGTCTTGCTGACGGGCGGGAAGACCGCTGATGCGGGCTTGAGTGCTGGGCTGTGCGTCGGAGTGGACTTCAATGAAGTCTGGCGAGTCCTCGACGGAGTCGTCCACAGTAACGTTAGCCTTACGCGGCTTACGTTTGATTGGGTACGACTGTGAGGAAAAGCCATCAATACGCATGGGCGCGAACTCGCTATCAGTAATGGCATTTTAGTGGCGCGATCCGTAGCGCGCAAATGCTCTGGTGATAACTAGAACACATAATTTGAAAAAGGTTTAAAACCCAGTGCAAATTCTGACGATTGGCGATATTTGCCGCAGATTTACCGCAATTCTGGCGTCAAATAATCCCTCGCTCTGCCTTGGTCTGCGCGACTTTATCGCGCAGGTAGACCGGCGCCGCCAGATCCGCCGCAATCGCCTCGCCGCGCTCGAAAGCAAAGCGTGCGAGGGTCAGCAGGTCTTCGGCATGGGGCAGCATCGCAGCGTCCAGACCCGCAAGCTGCACTCCCATACGCTCGCCATAGCCCCAGCCAGTCCCGGCACCGAACCAGTCGCCGCTGGCATCATCGGGCAGTACCGATGACTCCGGCGCCTGCACGGCTTCCACGCCAACCAGGCGCATTTCACCGGCGCTCTCGCGGTAGCAGCCCCAATAGACTTCATCCATGCGCGCATCAATCGCCGCCGCCACTTGCGTGGCGCCATGCTCACGCAGCGCACGTTGGGCCAGTACCGCGAGGTTGGAGACCGGCAATACCGGACGCTCCAACGCGAACGCCAGGCCCTGCACCACGCCAATGGCAATCCGCACGCCGGTAAACGCGCCGGGGCCACGGCCGAACGCGATGGCATCCACGGCGGCCAGGCTGGTACCGGCGTCTTCCAGCAGTTGCTTGATCATGGGCAGCAGCTTCTGCGCGTGCAGCCGCGGGATCACCTCGTAGTGGCTCGTTACCTTGCCGTCGTGCAGCAAGGCCACGGAGCAAGCTTCAGTCGCGGTGTCCAGGGCCAGCAGGGTGCTCATGGGTGTGGGTGTCCAAGTCGAAAAAAAAGTGCGCCAGTATAAACAACAACGGCCCGCAAGCGGGCCGTTGTGAATGCAGCCGATCAACGCATCAGCTCAGTGCTTGCAGCACCTTGGCAGTGATCGCTTCCACGGAGCCGACGCCAGGAATATGGCTGTATTTCGGCTTGCCCTGTTTAGCGGACAGCTGCTGGTAGAAGTCCACCAGCGGCTTGGTCTGGGAATGGTAGACCGACAGGCGATGACGTACGGTTTCTTCGGTGTCGTCTTTACGCTGCACCAGGTCTTCACCGGTGACATCGTCCTTGCCGGCCACTTTCGGCGGGTTGTAGACGATGTGATACACGCGGCCCGAGCCTTCGTGAACGCGCCGACCGGCGATACGCTGGACGATTTCTTCGTCTTCAACGGCGATCTCGACCACCGCGTCCAACTCGACGCCCGCTTTCACCAGCGCTTCAGCCTGGGGAATGGTGCGCGGGAAGCCGTCGAACAGGAAACCGTTCTTGCAGTCTTCCTGGCTGATGCGTTCCTTGACCAGGTTGATGATCAGGTCATCGGAGACCAGGCCGCCGCTGTCCATCACGCTCTTGGCGATCAGGCCCAGCTCAGTGCCGGCCTTGACGGCAGCGCGCAGCATGTCGCCGGTGGAGATTTGTGGAATGCCGAATTTTTCAGTGATGAACTTTGCCTGAGTACCTTTACCGGCCCCGGGAGCTCCCAGCAGAATGACGCGCATCGATGTGCTCCTCAATTTTTTATAGAGATGACGCTCGGATTCGCCGCGTGGGGCCAATCTCGTAGAAATGTGGTTCCAGGCCGATCAAACGGCCAAAGGCTGATCAAGATACACAGCAGGCCCTTACCACACAAGCCGCCAAAAGTAGGAGAAACCCGCGCCAGGCATGCGTCAGCCAAAGGGTTTGCCTGGGCGCAACCCACCCCCTCAAACAACGACCGCCCGTTTCAGGGCGGTCGTCGCGGCTCATTCGCAAGCCATTGAGAACAGGCGAAAAACCTCAACCGGTGTTGCGCAAACCGGCGGCAATACCGGCGACGGACACCAGCAGCGCCTGTTCCAGAGGGCTGTCTTGCGCCGCTTCGCGTTGGCGCGAGCGGGCAAGCAATTCGGCCTGCAGCAGGTGCAACGGGTCGAGGTAGGTGTTACGCAGGCGGATGAACTCCAGGGTGTCCGGGCTGTGGGCCAACAGCTGCGACTGGCCAGTCAGGCCCAGCACCACGTCACACGCCTGCGACAATAGGTCGCGTAAGTGCGCACCCAATGGCAGCAAGTCGGGCTGCACCAGGCGCTCATCATAGAGGCGGGCGATATCGGCGTCGGCCTTGGCCAGCACCATTTCCAGCATATCAATGCGCGTGCGGAAGAACGGCCACTGCTCGCGCATCTGCCCCAGCAATTCACCCTCGCCGCGCTCCAGGGCTTTGCTCAATGCCGCTTCCCAGCCGAGCCAGGCGGGCAGCATCAGGCGGGTCTGGGTCCAGCCGAAGATCCAGGGAATCGCACGCAGGCTTTCAATACCGCCGGCGCGCCGCTTCGCCGGGCGACTGCCGAGCGGCAAACGCCCGAGCTCCTGCTCCGGCGTGGACTGGCGGAAATACTCGACGAATTGCGGATTTTCCCGCACCACCGCGCGGTAGGCGCTGACGCCGTCGGCGGCCAATTCGTCCATCAGATGACGCCAGGCCGGCTCCGGTGGCGGCGGTGGCAACAGCGTGGCTTCGAGTACCGCCGCCAAGTAGAGGTTGAGGTTCTGTTCGGCGATATCCGGCAGGCCAAACTTGAAGCGGATCATCTCGCCCTGTTCGGTGGTGCGGAACCGCCCCGCCACCGAGCCCGGCGGCTGCGACAGGATCGCCGCATGCGCCGGGCCACCGCCACGGCCGACAGTGCCCCCGCGACCATGGAACAACAGCAATTCCACTTGTTGCTCGCGGCAGATATCCACCAGCCGTTCCTGTGCCCGGTACTGCGCCCAAGCGGCGGCGGTGGTGCCGGCGTCCTTGGCCGAGTCCGAATAGCCGATCATCACTTCCTGCGGGCCATGCAACCGCGCGCGATAGCCCGGCAGTTGCAACAGCCGCTCCATCACCGGCCCGGCGTTATCCAGGTCGGCCAGGGTCTCGAACAGCGGCACGACGCGCATTGGCCGCTGTACGCCCGACTCTTTGAGCAGCAGTTGCACCGCCAGCACATCCGATGCGGCGCCGGCCATGGAAATCACATAGGAGCCCAGCGATGCGGCCGGTGCAGCGGCGATTTCGCGGCAGGTGTTCAACACCTCAGCGGTGTCCGCCGACGGTTTGAAATAACCCGGCAGCAGCGGTCGGCGATTGGTCAGTTCTTTGCTCAGGAAGTTGATGCGCGTGTCTTCATCCCAGTCTTCATAGCGACCCAGGCCCAGATAGTCGGTGATTTCGGTCATGGCCGACGAGTGACGCGTGGAGTCCTGGCGCACATCCAGGCGGACCAGGAACAGGCCGAAAGTGACAGCGCGGCGCAGGCAGTCGAGCAACGGACCATCGGCAATCACGCCCATGCCGCACTCATGCAGCGACTGATAGCACAGCTCCAAGGGACCGAGCAGGTCGCGATTGTCCTGCAACACCTGCGCCGGTGCCGGTGCAGGGCCACTCAACGCGGAATGAGCCCACTGGCGCGTGGCGCGCAGGCGTTCGCGCAGTTGCTTGAGCAAGGCACGGTAAGGCTCGACGCTGTCCCCCACCTGAGCCAGCAACGCCGGGCTGGCCTGTTGCATGGACAGCTCGGAGGCGAGCTGATCGATATCGCGCAGATACAAATCCGCGGCCATCCAGCGCGCCAGCAACAGCACTTCGCGAGTGACCGGCGCCGTGACATTCGGGTTGCCGTCACGGTCGCCGCCCATCCACGAGGCAAATCGAATTGGCGCGGCCTCAAGCGGCAGACGCAAACCGGTGGCGGCGTGCAAGGCCTGATCGGCCTTGCGCAGATAATTGGGAATGGCCTGCCACAGCGAATGCTCGATGACCGCAAAGCCCCATTTGGCTTCATCCACCGGCGTGGGCCGGACGCGGCGGATTTCTTCGGTGTGCCACGCCTCGGCGATCAGGCGTTGCAAGCGTTCACGGATCTGCTCGCGCTCGGCGCTGGTGAGGTCACGGTGATCCTGCAGCGCCAGTTGCGCGGCAATCGCGTCATATTTCTGGATCAGCGTGCGGCGCGCGACTTCGGTGGGGTGGGCGGTGAGGACCAACTCGATCTCCAGCCGCGCCAATTGGCGGGCCAGGGATTCGTCACTGTGGCCTTCGCGTTGCAGGCGGGCCAGCAACTCCGGCAGCACACGGGACTCGAAGGGCGCCGGCTGCGATTCATCGCGCCGATGAATCAACTGGTACTGCTCGGCAATGTTGGCCAGGTTGAGGAACTGGTTGAAGGCCCGCGCTACAGGCAGCAGTTCATCTTCCTGCAGCTGATTCAGGCTCGCGCTGAGCTCAGCGCCCGCGCCGCGCCGGTCAGCCTTGGCGCCTTTACGGATCTGCTCGATCTTGTCGAGAAACGCATCGCCGTATTGCTCTCGAATGGTGTTGCCCAACAGTTCACCCAGCAGGTGAACATCCTCACGCAAGCGTGCATCGATATCACTCATCAGCCAATCTCCAGCCAGAAATCCGGGACGCGCAGGTGTTCCAGAGTGCCGTCGGCGGCGCTTTCTGACAAGACACTTTAAACCTTGCGGCTTGCAGCTAGTCTCAAGGTTAAGTCGCCGGGTTATCCACACCGGTGGCTGGTCACTCATTATTGAGGTTGCCATGAAAATTCGAGACCTGCCCCAGCATTGGGAAGAAACCGCCAAGGGTCGACTGACCCAAACCCAATACGCGATTCATCTGGACGTAGAAGCCGCCGCGCGGCTGGCCGCCCTTGCCGAAATGTACCCCAAGCGCCACACCGAAGAACTGCTTGGCGAACTGATCGGCGCCGCCCTCGAAGAGCTGGAAGCCAGCTTTCCCTACGTCAAAGGCCAGCAGGTGATTGCCACCGATGAGGAAGGCGACCCGCTGTATGAAGACGTTGGGCCCACACCGCGTTTTCTGACGTTGTCGCGCCGCTATCTGCATGATTTGTCAGCGAGTGCTGACGAACCGCAGCACTGATCTTCCCCTATTCAAACCGATTCAACCCCTGTATTCCGGGCCTTTCAGCGGCCCGGCGTACCGCTGCGCGGGGTGAAAGTTCCAATTTTCTGATGCTGACCATTCAGTCAGATATTTTTTTAGGCAAATCGCCATCTCCGCTGAACTTTTGAAAAAAGCATCCGGTCACAGCCAGTAAGCCATCACTTGGAACGCTCGTTTGAACTGGCGTCATGTGCTTAACCGCCGGGCCCGCAAACGAACGCCAAGATGGATTTTTCAGGAGTTATCCAATGGAGTTGAAGACGATGAAGACCAGCACTGCCAAATCCTCGTTTAACCACCTGCGCGGGCTCAAATTGGCCGCGCTGGCAATCGGCACCAGCTTCGTTCTGGCTGGCTGTGCCGGTAACCCGCCGACCGAGCAATACGCAGTGACCCAATCTGCGGTTAACAGCGCGGTCAGCGCTGGCGGTACCGAGTTTGCAGCCGTGGAAATGAAGTCGGCCCAGGACAAGCTCAAAGAAGCCGAAATCGCCATGCACGACAAGAACTACGACAAAGCGCGTCAGTTGGCTGAACAAGCCGAGTGGGACGCTCGCGTTGCTGAGCGTAAAGCCCAGGCTGCCAAGGCTGAGCAAGCGGTGAAGGACTCCCAGAAAGCAGTTGACGAGTTGCGTAAGGAAGGCATGCGCCCGGCTGCTATCCAGCAGAAGTAAGCCGCTGCCCCTTGACTGCATCGCACCTGATATCGAATTGAAAGGACGACACGACTATGCGTAAACAATTGATGATCCCTGCCCTGTTGGCGATGAGCGTTGCCTTGGCAGCCTGCTCCACCCCGCCGAACGCAAATCTGGAAAACGCACGGACCAATTTCACGGCCCTGCAAACCAACCCGCAGGCTACCAAGCTCGCAGCGCTGGAAACCAAAGACGCCAGCGAGTGGCTGGACAAGGCAGACAAGGCCTACCGCGACAAGGAAGACGAGAAGAAAGTCGACCAGTTGGCTTACCTGACCAACCAGCGTGTAGAAGTGGCCAAAGACACCATTTCTCTGCGTGAGTCCGAAGCCAAGCTGAAAAACGCTGGCGACGAACGTGCCCGCGCCCTGCTGGACGCCCGTGACGCGCAGATCAAACAATTGCAAGACAGCTTGAACGCCAAGCAAACCGATCGCGGCACCCTGGTGACCTTTGGTGACGTGCTGTTCGCCACCAACAAGTCCGACCTTAAGTCCAGCGGCCTGGTGAATATCACCAAGCTGGCTCAGTTCCTGCGCGACAATCCGAACCGTAAAGTGATCGTCGAAGGCTACACCGACAGCACCGGTTCCGACTCGTACAACCAGAGCCTGTCCGAGCGCCGTGCAGCTTCCGTGCAACGTGCACTGGCACAGCAAGGCGTGGATATCTCGCGCATCGTGACCCAGGGCTACGGCAAGGAATACCCGGTTGCCGACAACGGCAGCGTATCGGGCCGTGCAATGAACCGCCGCGTTGAAGTGACCATCTCCAACGACAACCAACCGGTCAAGCCACGTTCTTCCGTAGCTAACTGATTGGTTTAAGCGGCATGAAAAAACCCACCTTACGGTGGGTTTTTTTTGGGTTCGTCAAACTGGATGGTGCGGTGAGTATCGTCGGCAGGCATTTCGATTTTGGGGCCATAAGCATTTTGCGACAGCTTATCCATCAGTTGCTTGAGTTCATCGTCCTCAGCGTCTCGCCGCTCCAGCTTCTGATGCTCCCTGGCCATGTCCAACATGTTGCGTATTGCAGCAATGGTTATCGCCACATTCTAGGCCCCGCTTTGTGTAGTTTCATCGCTGTCTGTGGCATCTGACGCGATACGGTTCCAGGTATTCGCGTCAACAACGAAACCGGTCGCTTGATGCAACCTGAAAAACCGCCAATGAAGGCGGTTTTCCAGAGACACCCATCAATAGTCGACGGAGCCTGTACCTTGCGATGGCGGAGACTGGATCTGGCCCTGGCCTTGGCCGTCGCTTTGTCCTCCGCTTTGGCCATCTTGTGCGCCTTGACCACCCTGCGCACCGCCAGCTTTCTGGGCGAGTAGTTTCTTCAGTAGCTCCTCCAATGCCGTGGGAGAGCCTTCGCCACCCGCACCGCCACTTCCCTGGTTTTCCTGAGAACCTTTGGATTTAAGCTCCTGGAGCTGATTCTTTACATCTTGAATCTGTTGGTCGAGCCCCTGCTGCGAGCCCCCCTGGCGATTGCCGGCATTGCCGACACCGCCCAGGCCACCCATGTTTGCACCACCCGATACGCCGTTGATTCCCGCCATAAACGCTCACTCCAACCAATGAATAAAATAGGCTGATCAGCAGCGCCAATCAGTCCATATCTGTGGTGGGAGCGTCAGGATGGTTCCGCTCAGCGGGGCGGACTGACAGGTGACAAATCCATAATCTGTAGAGATAACGGCACTTTCCCACGGCGGGGAAGCCGGCTGTCACTGCTGCAGTTGTGGGGTTTCCTGCCCCATGCAACGCACTGCCTGCTTTTTGTTATTCACCAGCACGCCACTCAGGCCTTTCTGGTCGGTGTCGAACATCACCAATACGCCATCAATGCACTGCGCCACTTGAGCGGCAGGGGTCAACGAGATTTTGTAGTCCTCACCCGGCACGGTCTTGAGCATCGTGAAATCGCTGAGCAACAGCGCATCCTCCGGCTTGGCGAAGTGCAGGTAGCCGTAGTACCACAGGCAACCGACAGTACCGATGATGGTGCCGATGCCAGTGAGAATCAGCGGGATCATGTTGCGCTCTTCACTCATTGCGGGCTCTCTGATGGGTCAGCTTCAGGTAGGGGATAATTCGGGATTTCGCCGAGACGACGCAGGCCGTTGAAGTGCAGCGGGTCATCCAGGTAACGCAGCATCACGGTTTGCCAGGTCTTGTCGGCAAATGTCTGCACATGCCCACCTCGCGTCAGTTGCAGCACCCTGGGTGCAGGCGCCGCCTGGTACAGGCGGATACCGTTGGACAAGGGCACGATCGGATCATCCAGGCTGTGAAACAGCAGCTTGGGCACGCCGCTCAGTTGGGGCATGGCGTTGATCGCGCTGTCGGCGTCGGGTACCAGCCAGGACAGAGGGACCTGCAACGGCCATGTTAACCAGGACGTGCTCAGGGCAAATTGTCCTACGTCACGATAACTGGCGGGCACGCCATCCAATACCAGGGCCTTGAGCCGGGACTGGCGCTCGGGGTGGGCCGCAAGATAATGCACGGCCAACGCACCGCCCAGGCTCTGGCCAAGGACGATCAGCGGCTGGCCGCGGACTTCGGGCGCCTGATCGAGCCAACTGAACGCGGCGTCCACATCCTGATAAATCGCCGGCAATGACGGCTTGCCTTCGGAGAGCCCATAGCCGCGATAGTCGAGCAACAGCACTTGGTAGCCCTGCTCCGGCAACCACCAACTCCCGCCCAGGTGCCAGGCCAGATTGCCGCCATTGCCGTGCAGGTGCAGCACCGTGCCTTTGAGTGGCACGCCGGGCTTGGCGGGTAGCCACCAGGCGTGCAGATTTACGCCGTCGGCGGTGGTGAGGGTGACGTCGCGGTACGCAAGGTGGGCTTTTTGCGGCGTGAACGGCAGGCCGGGCTCCGGGTAGAACAGCAGGGAGCTGCAGCCGTTCAATGTGAGTAGCAGGCAAAGAATGCCGAGGATTCTCATCCGTTGAAGCCTCGTGGGTGAGTTGAAAATAGCCAGCATCCTTACAGGATATTGGAGTAGTCCGCCTCGATGCGGTCCAGGCTCAAATGGTTGAGGAAGTTGGAGAAGCACATCCACGCCGCCAGTGCGTTCATGTCGCGGAACTGTTCGGGCAGGTATTTGGGCGGCACTACCAGGCCTTCATCGACCAGTTGGCGCAAGGTGCGCATATCTTCAAGCGTGGTCTTGCCGCAGAACAACAACGGCACTTGTTCCAACTTGCCCTTGCGCACGGCCAGCTGGATGTAGTTGTAGACCATGATAAAGCCCTTGAGGTAGGACAGATCCTTGGTAAACGGCAAGCCAGTGGGCACCGAGCCACGGAACACGCGACTGGCGTTGCCGTAGCTTTCAGCCATTTCAAAGCCTTGCTCGCGGAAGAATTCGAACACCTGCAGGAAGTCGGCGCCCTCCTCCACCATATGAATGGCGCGGGTGCGGTTGGTCAGTTTGCGCAGCCGGCTGGGGTAGGAGGCGAACGTGATGATCTCCATCAGGATCGCCAGGCCTTCCTGGGTCACGGTGGATGAGGGTGGGCCCTTGGACAGGAACGTGCAGATCGGCTGGTTCTGGCCGTTGAGGGTGGTGCCCACATGCACCAGGCCTTCGTGCACTTCCAGGGCGCGCACGTCACGGTCGTTGAACATCGCGTCGGCGCGGATCTTGATGTAGTCGGCGCCCGCCGCCGCGTCGGCGACGATGCCATCGGATTCGAACACGCGGATGGTTTCTTCGGCCTCGCCGAACACTTTGTTCAAGCGCGTTTGCAGCAAGGCGACGGCGTCCTTGGCGGTCAAGGTCTTGGCTTCGTCCTTGAGGTCGCCACGGCCGTCGATATTGTTCAGATAGTCCGAGAGCATCAGGCCCAGATCGGCCAGGGTCGGGTCACCGGCGTGGAAGGCGTCGGACGCGGCGCCGTAGAGTTCCTGGGAAATCAGGCCGAAATCCTCGGTGCCACGGGCTTCGAGCATACGCACGACCATGCGGTACTCCCGGCACATACGGCGCATGATCTGCCCTACCGGGCTGAACTGGCCGAGGCGGCGGGTGATGTCGCGCTCGATGTTCTGGAATTCCAGCTTGACCGCACTGGAGTCGAACGACAACGGGCGGTTCAGGTAGTAATCGCGATCCACGGCGGGCATGGCCTTGCCCTTGGCCTTGAGAAAGCCCTGGCGAATATTCTCGTCCCACTTCACGGCGTCGAGGACGCGGATCGGCGTTTGCGCCAGCACAATGCGATCGGACAAGGTGCGTATCGTCTGCTGGTAATCGTCCACCCGGTGCTTCCTCTTTAAACGTGGCCTTGCTGGTATCAGACCGAAGCCAATACCAGGTGCATGTAACGCTTGAGTATCTCCAGCATCTCGTCACCGGTCAGAGGCTCTGCGCCGCCCAACAGGCCCTGATATTCCATCCGACTGATAATCGCCGTCAACACCTTGGCATCCTGTTGCGGCTCGCGCGAGCCCAATACCTGGAAAAACTGCCCGGTACCCTGCAACAGGATCTGCTGGTGGGAGCGTACGAGCTCGGCCAGGCGCGGATTCAACAAGGCTTCCTGGCGAAAGGCCTGCTCGGCCATCAAGTATTCGCGGCGATTGGCCAGTTGGCGCTGCACGTAGTCGGCGGTCAGCCGCGCAATGTCATCGGCCAGCTGCGAACGCGACGCCGGGCTGCCATCGCCGTACGCGACCATCTCGCGCAGCAGGCCTTCGTTGCGCACCCACAGCTTGCCCATGAAGGCAGCGCTGCGCTCGACGTATTGGGCGAAGGTGTCGGTGAGCAGGTCATCGATGTCTTTGAAGTAGTAGGTGGTCGCCGACAACGGCACGCCGGCCTCCGCCGCCACGGCCCGGTGGCGCACGGCACGTACTCCATCGCGGACCACGATGCGCATGGCCGCATCGAGAATGTCTTGCCGGCGTTGTTCACTGCCCCGGCGGCTGGCCTTGCGGCCTTGGTATTGGACGCTATCAGCCACCGAGGCGGCAACGGAAGAAGGGGAATAGAGTTGCAAGCTTCAAGCTCCAAGCGGCAAGTAAAAGCGGGCACGGAAAGCTTGCAGCTTGCGGCTTGAAGCTTTCTCCAAGTTAAAAAAAAGCCGCCTTACTAAGAAGGCGGCTGCTTTTATGCTTGTGGCCGCATGTGCGGGAACAGGATCACATCGCGGATCGACGGCGAGTTGGTCAACAGCATCACCAGGCGGTCGATGCCGATACCTTCACCGGCGGTTGGCGGCATGCCATATTCCAGGGCACGTACGAAGTCGGCGTCGTAGTGCATGGCTTCGTCGTCGCCGGCGTCCTTGTCGGCCACCTGGGCCATGAAGCGCTCGGCCTGATCTTCCGCGTCGTTCAGCTCGGAATAGGCGTTGGCGATTTCGCGGCCACCGATGAACAGCTCGAAACGGTCGGTGACGTTCGGGTTGTCATCGTTGCGACGGGCCAGCGGCGACACTTCGAACGGGTACTGGGTAATGAAGTGCGGCTGTTCCAGCTTGTGCTCCACCAGCTCTTCGAAAATCATCACCTGCAGTTTGCCCAGGCCTTCGAAGCCCAACACCTTGGCGCCGGCTTTCTTGGCAATGGCACGGGCCTTGTCGATGTCGTTCAGATCATCGGCGGTCAGCTCAGGGTTGTACTTGAGGATCGAGTCGAACACCGACAGGCGCACGAACGGCTCGCCGAAGTGGAAGACCTTGTCGCCGTAGGGCACGTCGGTAGTCCCAAGAACAAGCTGCGCCAGCTCGCGGAACAGTTCTTCGGTCAGGTCCATGTTGTCTTCGTAGTCGGCGTAGGCCTGGTAGAACTCCAACATGGTGAATTCAGGGTTGTGTCGGGTCGAGACGCCTTCGTTACGGAAGTTGCGGTTGATTTCGAAGACTTTTTCGAAACCGCCAACCACCAGGCGCTTGAGGTACAGCTCCGGCGCGATACGCAGGAACATTGGCAGGTCCAGCGCATTGTGGTGGGTTTCGAACGGCTTGGCTGCGGCACCACCGGGGATGGTCTGCAGCATCGGCGTTTCCACTTCGAGGAAGTCACGCTGCATCAGGAAGCTGCGGATGTGGGCGATGACTTGCGAACGCACGCGGAAGGTCTGGCGCACGTCTTCGTTGACGATCAGGTCAACGTAGCGCTGGCGGTAGCGCTGCTCGGTGTCGGTCAGGCCGTGGTGCTTGTCCGGCAGCGGGCGCAGCGACTTGGTCAGCAGGCGGACGCTGGTCATTTCGACATACAGGTCGCCCTTGCCGGAACGGGCCAGGGTGCCTTCGGCTGCGATGATGTCGCCCATGTCCCAGGTTTTCACCGAGGCCAGGGTTTCTTCGGAAAGGGTCTTGCGGTTGACGTAGACCTGGATACGCCCGGTCATGTCCTGGATCACCATGAACGAGCCACGGTTGAGCATGATGCGACCCGCCACCTTGACCGGGATCGCCGCTTCTGCCAGGTCTTCCTTGGTCTTGTCCGCGTACTGCTTCTGCAACGCATCGCAGTAGTTTTCGCGGCGGAAGTCGTTGGGGAAGGCGTTACCCTTGGCGCGCTCGGCAGCAAGCTTTTCCTTGCGCAGGGCGATCAGGGAGTTTTCTTCCTGTTGCAGGGCTTGCGGGTCGAGTTGTTGGTCGCTCATGTCTTTTGAAATTCCATCACAAATACGTTTTCCCCAGCCTTCGGCTGGGGATCGCGAGGCAAGGACTAGGCGTCCCCCCCGCTCCTACAGGGTTCTTTAGAGGCCCGATTTCAGGCTGGCTTCCAGGTATTCGTCGATATCACCGTCGAGCACCTTGTCGCAGTCGCTGCGTTCGATGTTAGTGCGCAAATCCTTGATCCGCGACGCATCAAGCACATAGGAGCGGATCTGGTGACCCCAACCGATGTCCGACTTGGTGTCTTCCAGTGCTTGAGAAGCGGCGTTGCGCTTCTGCATTTCCTGCTCGTACAACTTGGCCCGCAACATTTTCATGGCGGTGTCCTTGTTCGCGTGCTGGGAACGCTCGTTCTGGCAACTGACCACGGTGTTGGTCGGTACGTGGGTGATACGGACGGCCGAGTCGGTGGTGTTTACGTGCTGGCCACCGGCACCGGAGGAGCGGTAGGTGTCGATACGCAGGTCGGCCGGGTTGATCTCGATTTCCACCTTGTCATCAATCTCTGGCGAGACGAAAACAGCGGAAAACGAGGTATGGCGACGGTTGCCGGAGTCGAACGGGCTCTTGCGCACAAGGCGGTGCACGCCGATCTCGGTACGCAGCCAGCCAAAGGCGTATTCACCCTTGATGTGCACGGTGGCGCCCTTGATGCCCGCCACTTCACCGGCGGACAGTTCCATGATGGTCGCGTCGAAACCGCGCTTGTCGGCCCAGCGCAGGTACATGCGCAGCAGGATGTTGGCCCAGTCCTGGGCCTCGGTGCCGCCGGAACCGGCCTGGATGTCCAGGTAGGCGTTGTTCGGGTCCATTTCGTGGCTGAACATGCGGCGGAATTCAAGCTTGGCGAGGTTTTCCTCGAGACGGGCCAGCTCGGCGACGACATCGCCCACTGCGCCTTCGTCATCTTCTTCAACGGCCATGTCCAGCAGGTCACGGCAGTCGGCCAGGCCGGTATTCAGTTCGTCGAGCGTATCGACGATCTGCGCCAGCGCAGCGCGCTCGCGGCCCAGTTCCTGGGCATATTCAGGTTTGTTCCAGACACTCGGATCTTCAAGCTCGCGATTGACTTCGGTCAGGCGCTCATGCTTTTGATCGTAGTCAAAGATACCCCCGAATAGTTTCGGAGCGCTCGGACAGGTCCTTGATGGTGTTCAGGATCGGGTTGATTTCCATGGCGGGCAGCACTCGTTGGCGAACTTTTGAAAGCCGGCGAGTATAACGGCAAACGCCTGGAAACGGCAGCCCGCCTGGCCGAAAAGGCTCGGATTTGTACACAATCCCAAGGCCAATGAAGATCTAAATGTGGGAGGGGGCTTGCCCCCGATGGCGGCCTGGCAGCCGACCATTATGTTGGATCAGAGCGAGTACATATCCGTTGCTGCGGTAACGGCGGCTTAGGGTTCCGCCCTTACGGCGGGTCACTTTTGGAAAAGAGCCCCAAAAGTAACCAAAAGGGCTCTTGCCCCACCACTCGGCACCTCGCCTAGGCTCGGTGTGCCCGTAATCCGACATTGATTTGGAGGGCCGCCGCCACGCGCCATCCATGGCGCGGGGCGGCTAAACCGGCATCCCTGCCGGTTTACCCTCCAAATCAATGCCGAATTCCGGCCAGCGTGGTTTAACGGGGCGCTTAAGATCAAGATCAAGAGCGGCTCGCTTCGCATCGTGGTTACCGGAGGCTGCTGCAAAATTGTGTAGATACCTGTGCCCCGATGCAGTCTGTCTGTCAGTTTATCCTGAGCTGACACACCGCCATCGGGGGCAAGCCCCCTCCCACATTTGGCTTTGAGTCGGCCTAGAGTTATTCGATGCCGACCTGATTGCGCCCATTATTCTTTGCCATGTACAACCCCTTGTCCGCCGCCATGATCAACTGGCGGCAATCGGTGCCTTGCACCGGGGTCAGGGTCGACAAGCCAATGCTGATGGTCAGGCTCGAACCTTCCGCCGGCGCGATATGCGGGATGTTCAGCGCGGCCACTGCCATGCGCAGTTTTTCCGCGACCAGCCGCGCACCGCCCGGCGAGGTGTTGGGCAGCACCAGGGCGAACTCTTCACCGCCGTAGCGCGCCGGCAAGTCCGAAGGGCGGCTGCTGGCGTCGCGGATGGCTTCGGCGACTTTGCGCAGTGCTTCGTCGCCTTCGACGTGACCGAAGCTGTCGTTGTAGGTCTTGAAGAAGTCCACGTCGATCATCAACAAGGAGAGTTGGGTCTGGTCGCGCATGGCACGGCGCCATTCCAGTTCCAGGTATTCGTCGAAGTGACGGCGATTGGACAGCCCGGTCAAACCGTCGGAGTTCATCAGCCGTTGCAGCACCAGGTTGGTGTCCAGCAACTGTTGCTGGCTGACCCGCAGCGCGCGGTAAGCCGCGTCCCGCTGCAACAGGGTCATGTAAGAGCGCGAGTGATAACGGATGCGCGCCACCAGTTCGATATTGTCCGGCAGCTTGACCAGGTAATCGTTGGCGCCAGCCGCAAACGCTGCGCTCTTGATCAGCGGGTCCTCTTTGGTGGAGAGCACAATGATCGGGATATTCGCCGTGGCCGGGTGATTGCGGTATTCGCGCACCAGGGTCAGGCCGTCGAGGCCGGGCATGACCAGGTCTTGCAGAATCACCGTCGGCTTGATGCGAATCGCCTGGGAGATCGCCTGGTGCGGGTCGGCGCAAAAGTGGAAGTCGATGTTTTCTTCATGGGCCAGGCCGCGCCGCACGGCTTCGCCAATCATGGCCTGGTCGTCGACCAGCAGCACCATGGCGGCGTTTTCGTCGGTCTTGAAGTCGTCGAGCTGTAAATCAATCATGTGCAGTCACCTGAATTACTGCCTGCAAACCTGCACAGCGGGAGATGTTCGATCATTTTGCGAAGACCTCCAGCAGTCGGGGCGCAATTCTATCCAGTGGGCGAATTTCAACAGCGGCGTCAATCGCCGCTGCCGCTTTGGGCATGCCATACACCGCCGAACTGTGCTGGTCCTGGGCGATGGTCAAATATCCTTGTTCTCGCATCAACTTGAGGCCTTGGGCCCCGTCGCGCCCCATGCCGGTCAGCAGTACGCCGACGGCGTCACCGTTCCAATGGCTGGCGACACTTTCAAAAAACACGTCGATGGAAGGCCGGTAAATTTCGTTCACCGGCTCTGCGGTATAGGCTAGCGTGCCATTTTTCAACAAGCGAATATGGTGGTTGGTACCGGCCAGCAAGACCACCCCGCTTTGGGGCGGCTCCCCTTCACGGGCCAGGCGCACCGGCAGGCCGGACGCACTGCTCAACCACTCGGCCATTCCGGCGGCGAACACCTGATCCACATGCTGCACCAGCACGATCGCGGCAGAAAAGTCACGCGGCAACCCCTTGAGCAGCACTTCCAGGGCCGCCGGGCCACCTGCCGACGAACCAATGGCCACCAGGCTTTGGCGCTTGCCGGTGCTGCGCTGCGGCGCGGTTTCGGCGCGCACGCGGCTGCCGCGCTGGCCGATCAGCCAGCCAATATTGAGGATCTTGCGCAACAACGGCGCCGCCGCATCCTTGGGGTTGCCCACCCCCAGCGCTGGCGTGTCCACCACATCCAACGCGCCGTGGCCCATGGCTTCAAAGACCCGGCTGACATTGGCCTGGCGGTCCACGGTGACAATCACGATCGGGCATGGCGTGTCGGCCATGATCTGGCGGGTCGCTTCCACGCCGTCCATCACCGGCATGATCAAGTCCATCAGGATCAAATCCGGGATCACCTCAGCGCAACGCTGCACCGCCTCCAGGCCATTGCTGGCGACCCACACCACTTCATGGGCAGGCTCGAAACTCAAGGCGCGACGCAACGCCTCGACGGCCAACGGCATGTCATTGACGATTGCAATCCTCATGCCCGGGCGCCTCCAATCAATTCAACCACGGCATCGAGCAGGGCGTCGTCGTGGAAGCTGGCTTTGGCTAAATAATAGTCGGCGCCGGCGTCGAGGCCACGGCGTCGGTCTTCTTCACGATCCTTGTAGGAAACCACCATCACCGGCAACGATTGCAGGCGACTGTCACGGCGCAAGAGTGTGACCAATTCAATACCGTCCATGCGTGGCATATCAATATCTGTGATAAGCAGGTCGAAATCCTCGGAGCGCAATGCGTTCCAGCCATCCATGCCATCGACCGCGACGGCCACTTCATAACCGCGATTGAGTAATAACTTGCGTTGCAGCTCACGCACGGTCAGCGAGTCGTCCACCACCAGCACGCGCTTGCGCGGCGCTTCGCTGGCCTGCTGGCTGCGCCTTGCGATGCGCTCCAGGCGGCCGGTGTTGAGCAACTTGTCCACCGAACGCAGCATGTCTTCCACGTCGACGATCAAGACCACCGAGCCATCGTCGAGCAAGGCTCCAGCGGAAATATCCTGGACCTTGCCCAGGCGAGCATCCAACGGCAACACCACCAGGGTGCGCTCGCCGATGAAACGTTCCACGGCAATCCCATACACGGCATCGCGCTCGCGGATCACCACCACTTTCAAGGTTTCCGAAGGGGTCTGCCCCGGTGGACGCTGCAACAGCTGACTGGCGGCGACCAGGCCGACATGCCGGCCCTCGTGCCAGAAATGCTGGCGACCTTCCAGCTGCACAATGTCCTCGGGGGCCAGGTCGCACATGCGTTCGATGTGCGCCAGCGGGAAGGCATACGCCTCTTCGCCGACTTCCACCACCAGGCTGCGCACCACCGACAAGGTCAACGGCACCTCCAGATGAAAACGGCTGCCCTGCCCTGCCGCCTGCTCCAGCACCACCGCGCCGCGCAATTGACGCACCATATGCTGCACCGCATCCAGGCCAACGCCGCGACCGGAGACTTCGGTGACCTTATCGCGCAAGCTGAACCCCGGCAGGAACAGGAACGTCAGCAGTTCCTCCTCGCTCAGGCGCAGCGCGGTTTCCACGGGGGACAGGTGCCGGTCGACAATGGTGCCGCGCAGGCGCTCAAGGTCGACGCCGTTACCGTCATCGCTCAACTCCAGTACCAGCAGCCCGGCTTGATGCGACGCGCGCAGGCGAATCAAGCCTTCCGCCGGCTTGCCCGCCAGCAGCCGCTGCTCGGGCATTTCGATGCCGTGATCGACAGCATTGCGCAATAAATGCGTCAGGGGCGCCTCGAGCTTTTCCAGCACGTCGCGGTCGACCTGGGTTTTTTCCCCTTCGATCTCCAGGCGCACTTGCTTGCCCAGGCTGCGACCGAGGTCGCGCACCATGCGCGCCTGGCCGGCCAGCACATCGGCAAATGGGCGCATGCGACAGGCCAACGCAGTGTCGTAGAGCACCTGGGCCCGCTGGCCGGCCTGCCAGGCGTACTCGTCCAGCTCGGCATTTTTTTCCGCCAGCAGCGCCTGGGCTTCGCTCAACAAACGGCGGGTATCGGCCAGGGCTTCCTGGGCCTCGAGGTTCAAATCGACGACCTTGAGGTGACCGTCCAGGACATCCAGGGCGCGCAGGCTGTTGCTTTGAATGCGTTTGAGGCGCTGCAGGCTGGCGAGGTAAGGCTTGAGTCGCTGGGTTTCCACCAGCGACTTGCTGGACAGGTCCAGCAGGCTGTTCAAGCGCTCGGCCGTGACCCGCAGCACGCGCTCGCCGCCTTCGGTCATAGGTTTGCTCTGACGCGGCGGCTCGCTCGGCACGGCTGGCGCCGGCTCAGGTTCCGACGCTTCGATCACCGGCGCGGGCACCGGCGCAGGTTTCGGCGCGAGCATGGCGCTGGGTTGCGACGGGTCCAGCAAGCGCTCCATCAGCGCCACATAGGCTGCAATATCCGCAGGCCCGACGTCATTGCCCGGGGTGGCGATGCGCATCAGTAAATCCGTACCCTGCAGCAACGCGTCGATATGTTCGGGCTGCAGGTACAAGCGGCCTTCCTGGGCACTGACCAGACAATCCTCCATGACATGGGCCACGCTGACGCCAGCCTCCACACCGACAATCCGCGCCGCGCCTTTGAGCGAATGTGCGGCGCGCATGCAGGCCTCGAGCTGGTCGGCCTGGGTTGGGTTGCGCTCCAGGGCCAGCAAGCCTGCGCTGAGCACCTGGGTTTGCGCATCGGCTTCCAGGCTGAACAATTCCAACAGCGAGGCATCGCGCATCTGGTCGGGGGTCATGCGAGGCTCCGGGTCACGGCGGACAGCAATTGGGCTTCGTCCAGCCAGCGCAGGCTGCGACCTTTCCACTGCACGACACCCTGGGTAAAGCGCGCGCTGGCCTGGGTGCCGGAGGTCGACGCGGCGTTCAAGGTGCGCTCATCGATGGCATGGATGCCATCCACTTCGTCCACCGGTACGACCACCGGGCCATCCTGCGCGGCAATGATCAGCATGCGCGGCATGATGCGCCCGCCGGTAGCGCCGGTACTGCTGCTGTCCAGGCCGAGCAATTCCACCAGCGACAGGCAGGCCACCAATGCCCCGCGCACGTTGGCCACACCCAGCAAGGCCCGGGAACGCTGGTGAGGCAGCGAGTGGATCGGTTGCAACGGCGCCACTTCCACCAGGCAACGGGTGGCGATGCCCAGCCACTCTTCGCCGAGGCGGAACATCAGCAAGGAACGGGTGACCATCTGGTGATCGAGCTCGCCAGCCGCCTGCGCAGGCCGGTCGTCCTGCTGCAGCGCATAGCGGTCGAGCAGGCGCGTGGCGGCGGCGGAATACACCGAGCAGTTGCGACAATGGATGTGCTCTGCCAGCAAGGGGCAGGATTTATCGCCATGAATGCCGATGCGGTTCCAGCAGTCATCAATGGCTTGGGTGTCGGCCAGGGTCAGGTCCAGGCCTGCGGTGCCGAGCGCGTCAGGGCTACTCATCGTTTGGACTCACTGTCAGCTCGCTCGCTACGTGCGGCGCGCGCCTGCAAACGGCGCGCCCCCGCACTGTCGCCCTGGGACTCGAGCAACGCGGCCAGGTGCATCAAGGCCTGCGGATGCTGCGGTTCCAGGTACAAGGCTTTGCGGTAATAACTCTGCGCCTCCACGGCGCTGCCGGCGACATCGCTGAGCAGGCCCAGCCAGTAGAACACGGCGGCGGCCGGCGGATAGCTGTTCAAATAACGTTCGCAGGCAGCACGGGCCTCGGCACTTTTGCCTTGGTTGGCCAAGGTGGCGATCTGGTTGAGCATCTCGCCAGCCTCCGGGGGCGGCGCTTTGACCGGTACCGCCTGGGTGCCGGCCGTACTGAACGGGCGCGGCTTGAGCGCGATCGGCGCCGGACTGCGTTGCGACGCGGGCGCCAGCATCGGTACAAACACAGGGGCGGGTGCAGCCGGCTCCACATGCCGACTGAACGCAAACGACTGCGGCACGCCAATCGAGCGCATGCCATGGCGCCCCAGCAGGCCGCCTTCGGCCGGGCCGATAAACAGCACGCCGTCCACGTGGGTCAGTTCCTTGAGCACGTCGAAAACTTGCTTTTGGGTGGGCTGGTCGAAGTAGATCAGCAGGTTGCGACAGAACACAAAGTCGTAGGTGGGCTCGTTGGCCAGCAGGGCCGGGTCGAGCAAGTTGCCGACTTGCAGGCGTACTTGTTCGCGAACCCGGTCGGCAATGCGATAGGCACCGCCGTCTTCAGTGAAGTGACGGTCGCGAAACTCAAGGTCGCCGCCGCGAAACGAGTTCTTGCCGTACACGCCGCAGCGCGCACGCTCCACCGACAGCGGGCTGACGTCCATGCCCTGGACTTTGAATTGGTGCGGTGCCAGGCCCGCGTCAAGCAGGGCCATGGCGATCGAATAGGGTTCTTCTCCAGTGGAGCATGGCAGGCTGAGAATGCGCAAAGCGCGCATCTGCTTGATTTCGGCCAACCGTGCGTGGGCCAGGCGGGCCAGGGTTGCAAAGGACTCGGGGTAGCGGAAGAACCAGGTTTCGGGGACGATCACCGCTTCGATCAGCGCCTGCTGCTCATCATGGGAGCTGTGCAGGAGTTGCCAGTACGCTTCTGCCGTCTGCGCCTGGGACAACTGGCAACGCTGGCGCACCGCGCGCTCGATAATCGCCTCACCCACCGAGGCGACGTCCAGGCCTATGCGTTCTTTAAGGAAGGCCCAGAAGCGCGGGTCACTGCTCATAGGCTCAACTCGCTGGAAAACAGCAAGGCGCGCACGTCATCGGTCAACAGCTCGGCGACGCCAATCCATTGCATCAAGCCCAGCGCATCTTCGCGCACCGGCCCCAGGTAAGGCGCCTGGCGGTTATCCAGGCCATAGGGCTGGAATTCGGCGGGGTCGCAACGCAAGGTGTCGGTAGCCTGCTCCAGAATCAGCCCCAGCCAACGCGCTTCGCTCCAGGGCTGTGGCTGATAATTGACCAGCACCAGCCGCGTGCTGGTACGCGCTTGGGCCGCAACGCCGAACGTCAAGGCGCTCAGGTCGATGACCGGCACCAGCGCGCCGCGATGGGCAAAGATGCCCGCCACCCACACCGGTGCATGAGCGATGGGTTTGAGCGGCAGGCGCGGCAGCACCTCGACCACTTCCGTCGCCTTGAGGGCAAAGCGTTCACTGCCGATGTGGAACACCAGGAACAACGCCTTTTTCGCTGCCGGGACGGCGCCGCGTTTAGCCGCGAGGTCGCTCATCAGACTTTGAAACGCGACACGCCGCTGCGCAGACCGACCGCAACCTGGCTCAGTTCATCGATGGCAAAACTGGCCTGGCGCAGGGACTCGACGGTCTGGCTGCTGGCATCGCCCAGTTGCACCAGCGCGTGGTTGATCTGCTCGGCACCGGTGGCCTGGGCCTGCATGCCTTCATTGACCATCAGCACTCGCGGCGCGAGGGCCTGCACTTGATGGATGATTTGCGACAATTGCTCACCCACCTGCTGCACTTCGAACATGCCTCGGCGCACCTCTTCGGAGAACTTGTCCATGCCCATCACGCCGGCCGATACGGCCGACTGGATCTCACGCACCATCTGCTCGATGTCGTACGTCGCGACGGCGGTCTGGTCGGCCAGGCGGCGCACTTCGGTGGCGACCACCGCAAAACCGCGCCCGTACTCACCGGCTTTCTCGGCCTCGATGGCGGCATTGAGGGACAGCAGGTTGGTCTGGTCCGCCACTTTGACGATGGTCACTACCACTTGGTTGATGTTGCCGGCCTTTTCATTGAGGATCGCCAGCTTGGCATTGACCAAGTCGGCGGCGCCCATCACCGAGTGCATGGTTTCTTCCATGCGCGCCAGGCCCTGCTGACCGGAACCGGCGGCGACCGAGGCCTGGTCGGCGGCGGTGGACACTTCGATCATGGTGCGCACCAGGTCCTTGGAGGTCGCGGCGATTTCACGGGAAGTGGCGCCGATTTCAGTGGTGGTGGCGGCGGTTTCGGTGGCGGTCGCCTGTTGCTGCTTGGAGGTGGCGGCGATCTCGGTCACCGAGGTCGTGACCTGCACCGACGAGCGCTGTGCCTGGGAAACCAGAGCGGTCAGTTCGGTCATCATGTCGTTGAAGCCGGTTTCAACCACGTTGAACTCGTCCTTGCGCTCCAGGTTCAGGCGCTTGCTCAGGTCGCCGGTGCGCATGGTTTCGAGGATATCGACGATGCGCTGCATCGGCGCCATGATTGCGCGCATCAGCAGCAGGCCACACAGCGCGGCGGCAAGAATCGCCAGCAGCAGCGAGACGCCCATGCTGATTTTCGCGGCCTCGACGGCACTGTCGATGGCGTCGGTGGCGTCGTCGGCGACCTGTTTATTCGCGAGGATGATGTCATTGAGTTTCATGCGGCCGGCGACCCAGGCGGGCGTCAGTTGTTCGTTGAACAGCTTGAGTGCCTCGGCGCCGTTGTTGTTCTGCTGCGCCTCGAGCACCTTGGCGAGGGTCTGGTTGTAGCTCTGGTGGAATTTTTCGAAGGCATCGAACTCGTTGCGGTCCCGAGTGAAGTTGATCGTTTTCGCGTAATCGGCCATGTACTTCTCAAGGCGCGCCTCGAAAGATTTGTAATCCTGCTTGTCGTCCTCGGAAATGCCCTGGTTCTTGTGGATCCCCACCAACTCCTGGGTTTGCAGGTAGCTGTCGACCCAGGCGCTGCGAATCATCGAGCTTAAAAACACGCCAGGCACGGCGTCGTCCCGGACCAGGGTTTCGCTGGATTCGATTTTCAGCAGCCGCGAATACGAGAGCACGACCATCAGCAGCATGATCGCAATGATTACCGCAAAGCTCGCCAAAATCCGTTGGCGCAGGGTCCAGTTCTTCACAGTAATTCCTCGCAGGGCCATTCAAATGGAGGGGAGTATAGCTGAGCGAAGGCGTCTACTAATCAATGGTTTTCGGGGGTTTGAGCAGCAGTGCCGGTATTGGGCTGCGCCATTGCGGCGACTCAGCCAGACTCGATTTAAATGTGGGAGAGGCTTGCCCCCTCCACACTTAAATGGATGCACGGCGCTGCTTATGTGTTGAGGCGTACCTGTTTCTCCAGCTCTGCCTTCAAACCCGGCTCAAGTTTGAGTTGGCGCGCCAGTTCGTCCAGGTAGGCCTTCTCCATGAAATTTTCCTCGTCCACCAGCATCACGCTGGCGATGTACATCTCGGCGGCCATCTCCGGCGTGCTGGCGGCGCGGGCGACGTCGGCCGGGTCGAGGGGTTTGTTCAGCTCCGCGTGCAGCCAGGTTTGCAGCTCGCGGTCGTTGTCGAGTTTGGTGAACTCGCCTTCGATCAACGCGCGTTCACGCTCATCCACGTGGCCGTCGGCCTTGGCGGCGGCAACCAGCGCCTTGAGAATGCCCTGACTGTGCTGCTCGACCTGGGCCGGCGGCAGGCGGTCGATGGTTTGCGGCTCACCCTGGGGCGCGCTGGCCTGCTGCGCCTGCCAATTGCCATAGGCTTTGTAGGCGATGACCCCCAAGGCGGCCAGGCCTCCGTAGGTCAGGGCCTTGCCGCCGAACTTGCGGGCTTTTTTGTTGCCCAGCAGCAAGCCCATGGCGCCGGCCGCCAGTGCGCCACCGCCGGCACCACCGAGCAAACTGCCGAGCCCGCCGCCGCCAAGCAGCCCACCGAGGGCGCCTTTGTCGGCTGACGGGCGCTGGCCGCCAGCCTTGTTCTGCAACATGTCCTGACCAGACTTGAGCAACTGATCGAGCAATCCACGGGTATTCATGCGTAGCCTCCAGACACTTGGGTTCGTAGGACCAATAGGCCCCCAGCGTAAAACTAAGTGCAAAAAAGCCCCGATCTAGAGTGCTTCCAGATGTAACGCTCATCCTGATATCAGAAATGTCTTGTTGCACAGCGGCGCCATCATCCCGCCATCAATGATTTTTGCTTCAGCATCGAACCGCTTAAGCTATCCGGCGTCTGTTTATTGTCCGTTGCGTTTGGCCGAAGGCATGTCCGAACCGTTATTTCTGATCCGTTACGTGCCAGGAACGGCGCGGGATTCGCTCACGACAGGTTGTCTCTATGCACCGCAGGAATTTGCTCAAAGCGTCCATGGCCATTGCGGCCTACACCGGTTTGTCGGCCAGTGGCCTGTTGGCCGCGCAGGCCTGGGCCGGCAACCGTGCCGCCGATGGCAAGGCCGTGGCATTCGATTTTGAAACGCTCAAAGCCCAGGCCAAGCAGCTCGCTGGCAGCGCGTATAAAGATACTCGGCAGGTGCTGCCGCCCACCTTGGCGACCATGACCCCACAGAATTTCAACGCCATCGGCTATGACGCCAACCATTCGTTGTGGAAGGAACTGAAGGGGCAACTGGACGTGCAGTTTTTCCACGTCGGCATGGGTTTCAAGACGCCGGTGCGCATGCACAGCGTCGACCCCAACACCCGCGAGGCCCGCGAAGTGCATTTCCGCCCTTCGCTGTTCAACTATGAAAAAACCACGGTCGACACTAAACAGCTGACCGGCGATCTGGGTTTCTCCGGCTTCAAGCTGTTCAAGGCGCCGGAGCTGGACCGGCATGACGTGCTGTCGTTCCTCGGGGCCAGCTACTTCCGTGCCGTGGACTCCACCGGCCAGTACGGCCTGTCGGCGCGCGGACTGGCCATTGACACCTACGCGAAAAAACGTGAGGAATTCCCTGACTTCACGCAGTTCTGGTTCGAAATCCCGGACAAGAACGCCACCCGCTTCGTGGTCTACGCCCTGCTCGATTCGCCCAGCGCTACCGGCGCCTATCGCTTCGATATCGACTGCCAGGCCAATCAAGTGGTGATGGCCATCGACGCACATATCAATGCGCGCACCGCCATCGAACAGCTGGGGATTGCGCCAATGACCAGCATGTTCAGTTGCGGCACACACGAACGGCGGATGTGCGACACCATCCACCCGCAAATTCACGACTCGGACCGACTGGCCATGTGGCGCGGCAACGGCGAGTGGATCTGCCGCCCGCTGAACAACCCGGCCAAGCTGCAATTCAACGCATTCGCCGACACTAATCCCAAAGGTTTTGGCCTGGTCCAAACCGACCACGAATTCGCCAGTTACCAGGACACGGTGGACTGGTACAGCAAGCGCCCCAGCCTGTGGGTGGAACCCACCACCGCTTGGGGTGAGGGCTCGATCGACCTGCTGGAAATCCCGACCACCGGCGAAACCCTCGATAACATCGTGGCCTTCTGGACCCCGAAAAAGCCGGTGGCGGCCGGTGATTCGCTCAACTACGGCTACAAACTCTACTGGAGCGCCCTGCCGCCGGTGAGCACACCGCTGGCCCAGGTCGACGCGACCCGTTCAGGCATGGGGGGATTCACCGAAGGTTGGGCCCCGGGCGAGCATTACCCTGAGGTGTGGGCACGCCGCTTTGCCGTGGACTTCAAGGGCGGCGGCCTGGACCGTTTGCCACCCGGCACGGGCATCGAGCCGGTGGTCACCTGCTCTCACGGCGAGGTGAAAGATTTCAGCGTGCTGGTGCTCGATAACATCAAGGGCTATCGCATTCTGTTCGACTGGTACCCCACCAGCGACAGCGTGGAGCCGGTAGAGCTGCGCTTGTTTATCCGCACCCAGGACCGCACCTTGAGTGAAACCTGGCTGTATCAGTACTTCCCGCCCGCGCCGGACAAGCGCAAATACACCTGAACCATCTGTGGCGAGGGAGCTTGCTCCCGCTGGGCCGCGAAGCGGCCCCAAACGATGGGACTGCTGCGCAGTCCAGCGGGAGCAAGCTCCCTCGCCACAGGTACCGTGTTCGCCATGCCTGAAGGGCATCGTGGCGAGCCCGTTTCGTCATTCAGAACCGCGACACAGTTTTCATCGCCCCAATCAGATAGCGCATCGCTACCTGGTCGTTCTCGGTCAGGGTGCGATAATGCGCCAGCAATTCAACTTCATCCGAACTCAATCTGCGGCCACGCAAGGACAGCCTGCGGGTCAGAAAAGACATCACCACACCCGCTACACCATAGGACTTGGCCATGGACTGCTTCTCCTGATATCGATCCAATACTCCTGCCTTAAGCTTAGAAAGAATCCAGTTACGTGTGGGATTTTTTTAGAGTATTAACTTAAATAATTAGATCGGTAATAAATACCTACAGTCGATTCCCATGCGTTCGTTGCTTGATCCGCCTTCTTCCTATAAGCGAGCAAAAAAAAGCCCACCGGATCAGGGTGGGCTCTGTAGGCATACGCTAAGGATCAATCCCTGAGATCGGACTCATGAATCGGCTGGTCGCGGTGCGTCGCGCGCTGATATTGCGCAGGCCAGGTCGCCTTGCGCCCTCCCAGGTCGTCGTCGGCATGCAGCGGCCAGTACGGGTCGCGCAACAATTCGCGGGCGAGGAAGATGAGGTCGGCCTGGCAGGTGCGCAGGATGTGCTCGGCCTGGGCCGGTTCGGTGATCATGCCCACCGTGCCGGTGGCGATACCCGACTCTTTGCGCACACGTTCGGCAAAGCGCGTCTGGTAGCCGGGGCCGGTAGGGATTTCGGCATTGGCGGCGGTGCCACCGGAGGACACGTCGATCAAGTCCACGCCCAGGTCTTTCAGGCGGCGCGCCAGTTCGACGGTTTCATCGGGGTTCCAGCCGTCCTCCACCCAATCGGTGGCCGACACGCGCACGAACAGCGGCAAGTCCTGGGGCCACACGTCGCGCACCGCGCGGGTGACCTCAAGGACCAGGCGGATGCGGTTTTCGAACGAGCCGCCGTACTGGTCCTGACGCTGGTTGCTGATGGGCGACAGGAACTGATGCAGCAGGTAACCGTGGGCGGCATGGATCTCTACCACTTCGAAGCCGGCAGTCAAGGCACGCTTGGCGGCGGCGACAAAATCGGCGATCACCTGTTGGATCTGCCCTTCGTCCAGCGGCGTGGGTTGCGTATGCTGGGGGTCGAATGCGATGGGCGATGGGCCGACCGGCACCCAGCCACCGTCTGCTGGCTTGACGCTGCCATGCTTGCCAATCCAGGGCCGATACGTGCTGGCCTTGCGCCCGGCGTGCGCCAACTGAATACCCGCCACCGCGCCTTGGGCCGCAATGAAGCGCGTAATACGTTGCAGGGGTTCGATCTGTTCGTCTTTCCACAGGCCCAGGTCCTGGGCGGTGATGCGGCCATCGGCGGTCACGGCGGTGGCTTCGGTAAAAATCAGCCCGGCGCCACCGACGGCGCGGCTGCCCAGGTGCACCAGGTGCCAGTCGTTGGCCAGGCCATCCTCACTTGAGTATTGGCACATCGGTGAGACCGCGATGCGGTTCAACAGGGTGAGTTGTCGCAGGGTATAGGGTTCGAGCAGCTGACTCATGGCGCACCTCTTCGGGTTCTGTGGGCAAGCTCCAAGGCTCTCTTTCATGGTGCTTAGAGCCTAGTCGACAACGACGGATCGCACAGGGTTCAGAGGTAAACGGTTCAGGAGTAAACCGGGAGCCGATTGCCGGCTCCCGCCCCGCCCTGCAGCGCCTTACATTTCGACCTGGGTGCCCAGTTCGATCACCCGGTTGACCGGGAGTTTGAAGAAGCGCAGGTTGCCGTTGGCATTCTTCAGCATGAACGCGAACAGCGCCTCGCGCCAACGCGCCATGCCCTTGATGCGCGAGGCGATCACGGTTTCACGGCTGAGGAAGTAGGTGGTGCGCATCGGGCTGAAATCCAGTTCGTCCAAATGGCACAGCTTCAGCGCCTCGGGCACATCCGGCTCATCGGTAAAGCCGAAGTGCAGGATCACCCGGAAGAACCCTTCGCCATAGGCGTCCACTTCGAAACGCCGCGTCGCAGGCACACGCGGGATGTCTTCGTAGACCACGGTCAGCAGCACCACCTGCTCGTGCAGCACCTGGTTATGCAGCAGGTTGTGCAACAGCGCGTGGGGCACGGCGTCGGGCCGAGCCGTGAGGAACACCGCCGTGCCCTGCACGCGATGGGGCGGCTGCACGCGGATACTGCTGATGAATATCGGCAGCGGCAGGCCGCCTTCGTCGAGGCGCTCGACGAGTAATTGCTTGCCGCGCTTCCAGGTGGTCATCAGCACGAACAGCACGATCCCGGCCAATACCGGGAAGGCGCCGCCCTGGATGATCTTCGGCACGTTGGCGGCAAAGTACAGCCCGTCCACCAACAGGCAGCAGAGCAACACCGGCACGGCCAGCACCGGTGGCCATTTCCACAGCAGCAGCATCACCGCAGACACCAGGATCGTGGTCATCAGCATGGTGCCAGTCACCGCTACGCCATAGGCCGACGCCAGCGCACCGGAAGACTCGAAGCCCAGTACCAGCAGGATCACGCCGACCATCAGCGACCAGTTCACCGCGCCGATATAGATCTGGCCCTGTTCGGCACTGGAGGTATGTTGAATGTGCATGCGCGGGATATAGCCCAACTGGATCGCCTGGCGCGTCAGCGAGAACGCACCGGAAATCACCGCCTGGGATGCAATCACCGTGGCCAGGGTCGACAGCACCACCAGCGGGACCAGCGCCCAGCTCGGCGCCAGCAAGTAGAACGGGTTGCGGGCCGCTTCCGGATCGCCCAGCAGCATGGCGCCCTGGCCGAAATAGTTGAGCACCAGCGCCGGCAGCACCAGGATGAACCAGGCGCGGGCGATGGGTTTGCGGCCGAAGTGGCCCATGTCGGCATACAGCGCTTCCGCCCCGGTCAGGGCCAGCACCACTGCGCCGAGGATGGCCACGCCAATTCCGGGGTGCGCCTCGAAGAAGCGCACGGCCCACATCGGGTTCATGGCACTGAGCACCTCAGGGTGCAGGGTGATGCCATACACGCCGAGGCCGCCAAGCACCAGAAACCAGGTCACCATCACCGGGCCGAACAGCTTGCCGATGCGGTCTGTGCCGTGTTTCTGGATCAGGAACAGCGCCACCAGTACCACCAGCGCGATAGGGACTACCCACCGTTCCAGGCCATCGAAAGCCAGTTCCAGGCCCTCGACGGCCGACAACACCGAAATCGCCGGGGTGATCATGCTATCGCCGTAGAAAAGCGCTGCGCCGCACAAGCCGCACACCACCAGGAAGCTGCGCAACTTCCTGCGCTCCCCCGCCGCCCGGCGTGCCAGGGCGGTCAGTGCCATGATGCCGCCTTCGCCCTGGTTATCGGCGCGCAGCACAAACAGCATGTACTTGATCGACACGACCCAGATCAGCGACCAGAAGATCAGCGCCAGGATCCCCAATACGCCGTCATGGTTGACCTGCACCCCATAACCGCCGTTGAACACCTCTTTAAGGGTGTAGAGCGGGCTGGTGCCGATATCGCCGTACACCACCCCGACCGCTGCCACCAGCATGCCAATCGGCTTGGCGTTTGAATGCTCGGCACCCGCTGCCTGACTACTTGCCTGACCCATCAACCACTCCTGCCCTTTGACCTGAGGTCTTTTATAAACAACGTGCCCAAACGGCCCCTAGCATGCGCTGTTTTACTTCACGTAACAGACGTTTTGTTGACCTTAGGATTTTACCTACGCGCAACGGCGCGAAGCATAGCGCAGCACTCGTCGCATTTCCCCGCATAAAGCTGGTCAAGTGCGTGGCCCGCCGTGTCGTGCCCGGCTGGCGGCGTCATTCAATACCGAGGTTAGACATATCCAACGCCATCGCAAAAGCCAACCCCAAGGTCGGCTTTGGATCCCTGGGTTGCCCCTAAGATCTTTACTCTACACCTTGATCTTTAGTAATAACCCCTTAAAGGCAAGGCCATAGGCGGTTAGCAAAAATGAGATAGAATGAAGGCTGACGGAGGAATAAAGCGTGAACAAAGCAGCTCAGCAAAAAAACATACCCGAATTACGTACGGCAAAATGGTGTCCGTGACCATTCGTGGCCGGAAAAACGGAAGCTTCAAGGCTCTCCTTTCAAGCGCGGACGATGTGGTTGAGCGGCATGTCACGAAAAGCCTCTCGAGCAGCGTGTTGAGTCAAAAAGACCTAACGCATCGTCCAATGCGTGCGCCCCATCTCTCGGGCCTTGAACGCGATCTGGAAGAACTGAAGAAGGTTGTTGCGGCACTGGCCGTGCGCTCTGTTGCGCATGAAGAGAAGGCTGCTGATTTTGATGTCGAGGGCATAACCGTGCTTGACGCCAACACAGCGTACCAACTGCTAGATAATCCCCCTGAGCCCACTGACACACTTCGCAACCTGCTTGCCTTGCGCTAAGGGCTGTTAATGGACTTCATCACCGTCGACTTCGACAAGTCGATTGATCGTTCTGCATTTGATTGCGGGGCGCACCCAGCCTTGAACACGTACATTGCCCAGCACGCAGGGCAAGACCAAAAGCGAAACGTCTCCCGCACATTCATGTACGTCGAAGATGGGACGCTGCTGGGCTATTACACCCTAGCGAATGCCTCTGTAGCCCTTGAAGCGCTAAGCGATGACCAAAAAAAGAAAATGCCTCGGTATCCTATGCCGGCAGTGCTTTTGAGTCGTCTGGCGATCGACAAGGGTGCTCAAAGCAAGGGGCTCGGCCAGAGATTGATGTCTGACTTCTTCCGTCGCGTGTACACGGTTTCCAAGCAGTCTGGTGTAGCTTTTGTGATCGTCGATGCAAAAGACCAAGATGCTGCGGATTACTACCAACGTAAGTTAGGGTTTGTGCCATCCACGAATAGCCCCCTTCGCTTGGTACTTTCTACCGCAACCTTCATCCAGATGTTAGATGCACGAAACTAACCTCCCGCAGACATAGCTCGTACCTGGTCATCCACAGGGCAGCAGTGTGCACACTTGTGCAAACCGGTGAACCTGAAAGACTTGGCCATAGCCCACGTAAACCATGGCCTTCCTTCTCCCAAGCCATCTACCAAGCTTTGACTTAGAGCGCCTTTGCGCAGAACGACGCTGCCATGTCTTGGTAACCAGCGACCAGGCTGTAGAAGAACGGCGCTTTTACGCCGACATAAAGTTGATCCAGGACGCGAAAGCGCAATCCGGTGTGCTGCCTGATCTCGACCAGAACGGCGCGCAGGTAAAGCGCAGCACTCGTCGCATTTCCCTGCATAAAGCTGGTCAAGTGCGTGGCCCGCCGCTAGAATTGCGCACTTTTTGATCAGAGGCGTCACAAACGCCCGTGTACCGCCGTGTCGTGCCCGACTGGCGGCGTCATTCAATACCGAGGTTAGACATGTCCACCACCATCGCAAAAGCCAACCCCAAGGTCGGCTTTGTATCCCTGGGTTGCCCGAAGGCTCTGGTTGACTCCGAGCGCATCCTCACGCAACTGCGTATGGAAGGCTATGACGTCGTGTCCACTTACCAGGACGCCGACGTGGTGGTGGTCAACACCTGCGGCTTTATCGACTCGGCCAAGGCTGAATCCCTGGAAGTGATCGGCGAAGCCATCAAGGAAAACGGCAAGGTCATCGTGACCGGCTGCATGGGCGTGGAAGAAGGCAATATCCGCAACGTCCACCCAAGCGTGCTTGCCGTGACCGGCCCGCAGCAATACGAGCAGGTGGTCAACGCCGTACACGCCGTGGTGCCGCCGCGCCAGGACCACAACCCGCTGATCGACCTGGTGCCGCCGCAAGGCATCAAGCTGACCCCGCGTCACTACGCTTACCTGAAGATTTCCGAAGGCTGCAACCACAGCTGCAGCTTCTGCATCATTCCGTCGATGCGCGGCAAGCTGGTCAGTCGTCCGGTCGGCGATGTGCTGGACGAAGCCCAGCGCCTGGTCAAATCCGGCGTGAAAGAGCTGTTGGTGATTTCCCAGGACACCAGCGCCTATGGCGTCGACGTCAAATACCGCACCGGTTTCTGGAATGGCGCGCCGGTAAAAACTCGCATGACCGAACTCTGCGAAGCCTTGAGCAGCCTGGGCGTGTGGGTGCGCCTGCATTACGTTTACCCGTACCCGCACGTTGACGAGCTGATCCCATTGATGGCCGCCGGCAAGATCCTGCCGTACCTGGACATCCCGTTCCAGCACGCGAGCCCCAAGGTGCTCAAGGCCATGAAACGCCCGGCCTTCGAAGACAAGACCCTGGCGCGCATCAAGAACTGGCGCGAAATCTGCCCGGACCTGATCATTCGCTCGACCTTTATCGTCGGTTTTCCCGGCGAAACCGAGGAAGACTTCCAGTACCTGCTGGACTGGCTGACCGAAGCCCAGCTGGACCGCGTCGGCTGCTTCCAGTACTCGCCGGTTGAAGGCGCCCCGGCCAACCTGCTGGACCTGGCCGTGGTGCCGGACGACGTCAAGCAAGACCGTTGGGAGCGCTTCATGGCGCACCAGCAGGCGATCAGCTCGGCGCGCCTGCAACTGCGCATCGGCAAGCAAATCGAAGTGCTGATCGACGAAGTCGACGAGCAAGGCGCGGTTGGCCGTTGCTTCTTCGATGCGCCGGAAATCGACGGTAACGTGTTTATCGACGATGCCAGCGGCCTGAAACCAGGCGATAAGGTGTGGTGCACGGTGACTGACGCCGACGAGTACGACTTGTGGGCTGAAAAGCGCGATTGATTGTAAAAAAATGAAAAAGCCCCGCTCCTGAACAGGATGCGGGGCTTTTTTACGTCTATCGTTTTGCCCATCACTCCCCATAAGGCAAAGGGTCGCGGGCATGCGTCAGCATTCGGTCATCCACACACCTAACACCTGCGACTACCCAGAGTTGACACGCATTTGGGAGGCTTCGGTGCGGGCTACCCACGACTTCTTGCCGGACAGCTACATCCTGCGCCTGAAAAATCAGGTGCTGACTCGCTATCTGGACGCCGTGATGCTGATCTGCACCAAGGACGCGCGCCAACGCATCACCGGGTTCGCCGGAGTGGCTTCGGGCAAGGTCGAAATGCTGTTTATCGACCCATCCTTTCGAGGCCAGGGCCTGGGCCGGCAATTGCTGCGCTATGCGATCGAGTGCATGAATGCCGATGAGTTGGACGTGAACGAGCAGAATCCGCAAGCGCTGGGGTTCTACTTCAAGCAAGGCTTTGAAGTGATCGGACGCACGGAACACGACGGCCTGGGCCAGCCTTATCCGTTGCTGCATATGCGCCTGCGCCAGCAACAGCACTTAGGCAGTGGCTGACCCACCTGTTGATCGGGCTTTATCAATAAAGCACCGCGCTGAAATGGGGCCGGGATTAACCGGCCCCACACAGGTACAATAGCCGCCCCCTTTTGTTACGGCCCTTGTCATGACTGACCCCATACGCCTCTCCAAACGCCTTATCGAACTGGTCGGTTGCTCCCGTCGGGAGGCTGAGCTGTTTATCGAAGGCGGCTGGGTCTCGGTGGACGGTGAAGTGATCGACGAACCGCAGTTCAAGGTCACCACCCAAAAGGTCGAGCTGGACCCGCAAGCCAAAGCCACCGTGCCTGAGCCGGTGACCATCCTGCTGCACGCTCCGGCGGGCATGGACGCCGAGACGGCCATGGCGTCGATCAGCGCCGAGACGCTGTCGGAAGAGCACCGCTTCAGCAAGCGCCCGCTCAAGGGTCACTTCCTGCGCCTGACCGCCAGTGCCGACCTGCAAGCCAAGGCCAGCGGCCTGCTGGTGTTCACCCAGGATTGGAAGATTCTGCGCAAGTTGACCGCCGATGCCGCCAAGATCGAGCAGGAATACGTGGTGGAAGTCGAGGGCGACATGGCCGCCCACGGCCTCAACCGCCTGAACCACGGCCTGACCTACAAAGGCAAGGAGCTGCCGGCCGTGAAAGCCAGCTGGCAGAACGAGAACCGCCTGCGGTTTGCGCTGAAAAACCCGCAGCCGGGGGTGATCGCGCTGTTCTGCGAAGCCGTTGGCTTGAAAGTCGTCGCCATCCGTCGCATTCGCATCGGTGGCGTCTCCATTGGCAAGGTGCCCGTGGGCCAATGGCGTTACCTGTCCGGCAAAGAGAAGTTCTAAGCCGGTGCCCTTTTCCCGACACTGCCTGACTGGGCAGTGTCTACCCCGTTGAAAACCAGGATTGCCCACCATGATTCACAACGACGTACTGCGCAGCGTGCGCTACATGCTCGACATCAGCGACAACAAGATGGTCGAGATCATCAAGCTCGGCGGCATGGACGTAACCAAGGAAGACGTGCTGACTTACCTCAAGAAAGATGAGGAAGAAGGCTTCGTGTTCTGCCCGGATGAGGTGATGGCGCATTTCCTCGATGGCTTGGTCATGTTCAAGCGCGGCAAGGACGAAAGCCGTCCGCCGCAGCCGATCGAAACCCCGGTGACCAACAACATCATCCTGAAAAAACTGCGCGTGGCCTTCGAATTGAAGGAAGACGACATGCATGCCATCCTCAAGGCTGCCGAGTTCCCGGTGTCCAAGCCGGAGCTGAGCGCGCTGTTCCGCAAGTTCGGTCACACCAACTACCGCACCTGTGGTGACCAGTTGCTGCGCAACTTCCTCAAGGGGCTGACGCTGCGGGTTCGCGCGTAAGCCATGAGTTATCAGGTCGCGCCCGTCGGCTTCGTACGCTCCTGCTTCAAGGAGAAGTTCGCTATCCCGCGCCAGCCGCAACTGGCGCCGGCCGCCCGTGGTGTGCTGGAGCTGGTGGCGCCGTTCGATGGCGGCGAAGCCGTGCAGGGCCTGGAACAGGTCAGCCATGTGTGGCTGCTGTTTCTGTTCCACCAGGCGCTGGAAGACAAGCCACGCCTTAAAGTGCGCCCGCCACGCCTGGGCGGCAACACCGCCATGGGCGTATTCGCCACCCGCGCGACCCATCGGCCCAATGGCATCGGCCAGTCGGTGGTAAAGCTGGACAAGGTAGAACCGGGGCGCCTGTGGATTTCCGGGATCGATTTGCTCGATGGCACGCCGGTGCTGGATATCAAGCCGTATGTGCCCTATGCCGACAGCGTTGAGACCGCCACCAACGGCATCGCCAGCGGTGCGCCGCAACTGATTGGCGTGCAGTGGCTCAAGACTGCACTGCAACAGGCCCAGGGCCATGCGCAGCGTCTTGGGGAGCCGTTGGTGGAGTTGATCGATCAGTGCCTGGCGCAGGACCCGCGTCCTGCCTACCAGACGCCCGGGCCTGAACGTGAATACGGCGTGCAGTTCTGGGATGTGGATGTGCGTTGGCACTATCCCGAGGCGGGGCTGATTTGTGTGCTGGAAGTGGTGCCGGCCAAATAAACCGGAAACAAATGTGGGAGGGGGCAAGCCCCCTCCCACATTTTTTGATCGCGTTTTATTTTTCGACGAACGCACGCTCGATCAGATAATCACCCGGCTCACGCATGCGCGGCGAAACTTTCAGACCGAAGCTGTTCAGCACTTCGCTGGTCTCGTCCAACATGCTTGGGCTACCGCACAGCATGGCGCGGTCGTCTTCGGGGTTGATCGGTGGCAGGCCGATGTCGCTGAACAGCTTGCCGCTGCGCATCAGGTCGGTCAGGCGGCCTTCGTTTTCGAACGGCTCGCGGGTCACAGTCGGGTAGTAGATCAACTTGTCACGCAGGGCCTCGCCGAAGAATTCGTTCTGCGGCAAGTGCTCGGTGATGAATTCGCGGTAGGCGACTTCGTTGACGTAACGCACGCCGTGGCACAGGATCACTTTTTCGAAACGCTCGTAGGTCTCCGGGTCCTGGATCACGCTCATGAATGGCGCGAGGCCCGTGCCGGTGCTGAGCAGGTACAGGTGTTTACCCGGCTTCAAATCGTCAAGCACCAGGGTGCCTGTCGGTTTTTTGCTGATGATGATCTCGTCGCCTTCCTTCAAATGCTGCAACTGGGAGGTCAGCGGGCCATCCGGCACCTTGATGCTGAAGAATTCCAGATGCTCTTCCCAGTTCGGGCTGGCAATGGAGTAGGCGCGCATGAGCGGGCGGCCGTTGGGCTGTTGCAGGCCGATCATCACGAACTGACCGTTCTCGAAGCGCAGACCCGGATCGCGGGTGCACTTGAAGCTGAACAGAGTGTCGTTCCAGTGATGAACACTGAGGACACGCTCGTGGTTCATGTTGCTCATGTACGGGGGACTCCTGGAAATGGGCCTGCGCCACAGGTGAAGTGCGCAATTGCACAGCATTCTAATGGCGGCGACAATATCTGTTAACTGGATTATTAAGATAAGGGTTATCGGTTATATCGATATGCGATTCACTCTCCGTCAACTGCAAGTCTTCGTCGCCGTCGCCCAGCAGGAAAGCGTCTCCCGCGCTGCTGGCCTTCTGGCCTTATCCCAATCCGCCGCCAGCACGTCGATTACCGAGCTGGAGCGTCAATCCAGCTGCCAATTATTCGACCGCGCCGGCAAACGCCTGAGCCTCAATGCGCTCGGGCATCAATTGCTGCCTCAAGCGGTGGCCCTGCTGGACCAGGCCAAGGAGATCGAGGACCTGCTCAACGGCAAGTCCGGCTTTGGCTCACTGGCCGTGGGCGCCACCCTGACCATCGGCAATTACCTGGCCACCCTGCTGATCGGCAGCTTCATGCAGCAGCACCCCGAGAGTCAGGTGAAACTGCATGTGCAAAACACTGCACATATCGTGCATCAGGTGGCGCATTACGAAATTGACCTGGGTCTGATTGAAGGCGATTGCAGCCATCCGGACATCGAAGTGCAGACCTGGGTGGAGGATGAACTGGTGGTGTTCTGCGCGCCCCAGCATCACTTGGCCAAGCGTGGCATGGCCAGCATGGATGAGCTGACCCATGAGGCGTGGATCCTGCGGGAACAAGGCTCAGGCACGCGCCTGACATTTGATCAGGCTATGCGCCATCACCGCAGCGTACTGAATATCCGCCTGGAGCTGGAACACACCGAGGCGATCAAACGAGCAGTGGAGTCGGGTTTGGGGATTGGTTGCATTTCGCGACTGGCACTGCGCGATGCGTTCCGGCGTGGCAGCCTGGTGCCGGTAGAAACCCCGGACCTGGACCTGGCCCGGCAGTTCTACTTTATCTGGCATAAGCAGAAGTACCAGACCTCGGCGATGCGCGAGTTCCTGGAACTGTGCCGCGCTTTTACCGCCGGGGTTCAGCGCAGCGACGAAATCGTATTGCCGAGCATCGCCTGATCGTTAGATCAGAATGACCGCCCACACCAGCGTGATCATGGTCAAGGCCACGAATTGCGCGGCGCTGCCCATGTCCTTGGCGTTTTTCGACAGCGGGTGGCGGTCCAGCGAAATGCGGTCGATCGCCGCCTCCACCGCCGAGTTGAGCAATTCGACGATCAGCGCCAGCAGGCACACGGCAATCAGCAACGCCCGTTCGACGCGGCTGACCTGCAGGAAAAAACTCAACGGAATCAGGATGACGTTCAGCAGTACCAACTGGCGGAACGCCGCCTCGCCGGTGAAAGCCGCGCGCAGGCCATCCAGGGAATAGCCCCCTGCGTTGAAGATACGTTTGATACCGGTTTGACCCTTGAAAGGCGACATAGATGTAGGCAACTGAACCAAAGAAGTGGGGAAGCTAGATCACGCAAAGTCAAAAAAGCGTGAACCGGTTGTAACTTAATGCTGCGAAATTGACTCAAGTTGTTGCAAGAGCAACGCCGCCTGGGTGCGCGTTCGCACCCCCAACTTACGGAAAATCGCCGTGACGTGGGCCTTGATGGTCGCTTCCGACACGCTCAGCTCGTAGGCAATCTGCTTGTTCAACAAACCCTCGCAGACCATGGTCAACACCCGGAACTGCTGGGGCGTCAAACTCGCCAAGCCATCACGGGCCGCCTTGGCTTCCTCGGACACGTTGATTTCTTCAAACGCTTGCGGTGGCCAGGACACATCGCCGTCCAGTACGGCACGCACAGCCTTTTGGATATCTTCCATCGCGCTGGACTTGGGAATGAAGCCGCTGGCACCGAACTCCTTGGAGCGCACCACCACATCGGCGTCTTCCTGGGCCGAGACCATCACCACGGGAATCTGCGGATATTGCCCGCGCAGCAGCACCAATCCCGAAAAACCATAGGCGCCGGGCATGTTCAGGTCGAGCAGCACCAGGTCCCAGTCGGATTTTTCAGTCAGGCGGGCTTCCAGCTCGGCAATGCTGGCGACTTCGACCAGGCGCACGTCCGGGCCAAGGCCCAGGGTTACGGCCTGATGCAGCGCACTGCGAAACAGCGGGTGGTCATCGGCTATCAGGATTTCGTATGTGGCCATTGATTAAATGATCCTGTTTTTAGGGGAGCCCTGATGGGTTCAGGGTCCGCCAGTACACAAGCAACAGCCAGGCAGCCATCGCCACGGGGCACGCTCAACGTCAAAAACATGCGAAACAACGTTGAAAAAACCAAGCTAGCGCCCCAATCGGCGCCCAGCATGCCCAGCGCAGCCTGGGGGGTCAAGCGCTACGCCCATGGGGATTTTAGCGGGTTACGCGATTAAGGTGCCATCATGCGAACGTCGAGGGGTCAGGCCGCCTGGATATAAGGCGCCAAACGCGTGTGGACACTGTCCGTCGCGTCCAGAGGCAACTGAAACTTGGCGGCCAGATAATGCGTACTGAATACATCGAGGTAGGCGTCCAGGACTTCGCTGGCGAGCTGATCATCGGCCAACTCCAGACACAGCGCGGCAACCTCGGCGGTGCAGAAATGATCATCACGCTTGGAGCGGCGCAACTTGTAGCGTGATAGCTGCTCCGGCGCCAGGCTCAGCACAGGCAAATGCTCCAGATAGGGGCTCTTGCGAAACATCTTGCGCGCTTCGCTCCAAGTGCCGTCCAGCAGGATGAACAGTGGGCGCTTGCCCGCCTGGGTATTCACCGCGCTGACCACCCGCTCGGGCGCCACGAATTCGCCGGGGAACACGATGTAAGGCTGCCACTGCGGATCGGCCAGCAAGGTGAGCAGGCCCGGATCGACTTCGGTGCGCGACCAGGCGAACGCCGTGGTGTCGTCGATAACGTCGGCGATCAGCCAGCCGGTGTTACTGGGCTTCATCGGTTCGACGTCGTGCATCAACAGGCACATGGCAGCGTTGGCCTGAACCGTTGGTCGCCATGCGCACAGGCAATACTCGGGAATCACTCGGCAACCGGTGCACCGCTCGGCACGCGATCCCCGATTAAGGAAAGGCCTGACGGCTCGGGCCAGGCGCTCGGTACGCAAGCGGGAGACGGCGTGGCTCATCGGATGCGCCATACAGACGGGTAAATCGACACAGGGTCACTCAAGAGCAATTGAAGTGCGCGCAGTTTACCAGCGATACGCCTGGCTGTAGTGGCAAGCGCTCACCTATAATTGCGCGCCACTGAACGCACAGCGCAGTGGCTGGTCTATGCACCAGTAACCGAATCAGGAGAGTTTGATGCTGCGTTCCATGCTGCGCCTCGTTGCCCCATCCGTCGCTATTGCGCTGGCCTTGCCTGTGGGCGCCCATGCAGCCTCGCTGCTGGAGGCTCAAATGAACCGGAAGCTGCAAAGCGTCGCGACCGAAAGCAACAAGGACCTGCCCCGGGAAATTGATGAAAAAACCCTGGAAGTGGCCTACACCGTTGAAGGCACGCAACTGATCGATCATCTGAGCGTGCTGCCTGATCGTGCCGAACAGATGCGTGCCAATCCCAAGGCGGTGTATTTCCAACTGGGCCGCAGTGTCTGCACCAACCCAGGCTACCGCGAGCTGATGGCGAAGGGCGCGGTGATGCGCTACGAAATCACCGAGAACAAGACCAACCGTCCTGTAGCCTCGGTAAAGTTCGCCGAAGCCGACTGCCCGGCTCCGACCAAGAAGAAAAAGTAACCCTGGCTTGCCTTTCGCGCGTGGCCGCCTGGCGACGCGCACTCCCCGCCTCAACGACTAACGCCATGACGAGTGACCAATAAGCGGTTGCCAGCCAAGGGTTTTTCGGCCCATGATCGCATCATTCCATCCGCCCGCCCGCAGCAGCATTCACTGCTGTTCTGCAACGTTTTTTCAGGGCAAAAGAGGCCTGCCCTCCTGCGGCAAGCAACGACACATGCAGTGTCGTGGCCCCTGCCGACGCTCGTCGGCGATCCAGGCCCTGTGAAAAAGGAGAAGTTGAATGCCTTATGAATCGAATGACTCCCTGCTCCAGCTTTTTGAACAAAATGGCACCGACCTCACGCAACAGGTGGACGCGCAACTCCAGCTGATCGCCCCCAACAGTGCAAATATCCCCTTGTATCGCGACATGATCCTCACCGTTCTGCGCATGGCCCAGGACGACCGCGACCGTTGGAACGCCAAGATCACCTTGCGCGCCATACGTGAGTTGGACCACGCCTTCCGTGTGCTCGAACAGTTCAAGGGGCGGCGCAAGGTCACGGTGTTCGGCTCGGCACGTACTCCGGTGGAAAGCCCCCTGTATGCATTGGCTCGAGAGGTAGGCGCGACGTTGGCGCGTTCCGACCTGATGGTCATCACCGGCGGCGGCGGCGGCATCATGGCTGCGGCGCATGAGGGCGCGGGCCTGGAGCATAGCCTGGGGTTCAACATCACCCTGCCGTTTGAACAGCATGCCAATCCGACCATCGACGGCACCGACAACCTGCTGTCCTTCCACTTCTTCTTTACCCGCAAACTGTTTTTCGTCAAGGAAGCCGACGCACTGATCCTGTGCCCAGGTGGTTTCGGCACTTTGGACGAAGCCCTGGAAGTGCTGACCCTGATCCAGACCGGCAAAAGCCCGCTGGTGCCGGTGGTACTGCTGGACGCACCCGGCGGCGGCTTCTGGCAAGGCGCCTTGGATTTTATCCGCAGCCAGCTGGAGGCTAATCGCTATATCCTGCCGACCGACCTCAAGCTCATACGCCTGGTATACAGCGCAGAAGAAGCCGTGGACGAGATCAATCGGTTTTATGCCAACTTCCATTCAACGCGCTGGCTGAAGCGTGAGTTTGTAGTGCGCATGAATCATCCGCTCAGTGACCGCGCCCTGGCTCATTTGCAGGATGAGTTTGCCAGCCTGCGGCTGAGCGGAGCGTTCCAGCAGCTTGCCTACACAGGCGAAGACCATGACGAGTCAAGGTTCAGTCATTTGACGCGACTGGTCTTCAACTTCAATGGCCGTGACCAGGGGCGATTGCGCGAATTGGTGGATTACATCAACCTGCCGGAAAATTGGGTCCAGGCTCAAGGTGAGGCGCAGCAGCGGGTGGCGCCAGAGCCTGCGTGATTTTCTGCAGGCAAAAAAAAAGGCCCACTATTTTCATAGTGGGCCTTTCGTTTTGTGGCGTTCAGTCGTCCATATCCCGACCACTTAACAAGCGGCTGATCATGTCCATCGAAAACCCACGATAGCTCAGGAAGCGGCCTTGCTTCGCACGCTCCCTGGCATCAATTGGCAGATGCCCTGAAAACTTGCGACGCCAAGTCTCTTCCAGCTGCGACTGCCAACTGATACCGCACTCACGCAGGGCGAGGTCGATATCGGCACGTTGCAGGCCACGTTGGCTGAGCTCTTCTCGAATCCGAGCAGGGCCATAACCGGAGCGCGCGCGGTAGGACACAAAGCTTTCGAGGTATCGGGCTTCCGATAGCAGCCCTTCTTCCGTCAAGCGGTCGAGGGCCGTTTCAATCATTTCGGGCTCTGCGCCGCGCTGACGCAATTTGCGCGTCAGCTCGACTCGACCATGCTCGCGCCGTGCGAGCAGGTCCATTGCAGTGCGCCGAACAGCAACGAGTGTATCCAGTACAACAGTCATCGTTTGCTTCAGATGTCAGTGTCGGCTTCTTCCATCTCGTCAACCGGCTCACGGTTGGCGGCGGCTTTGACGTCTGGCGCAGGGGTCAGCAGCTTGTCGCGAATCTGCTTCTCAAGCGTGGCGGCAATATCCGGGTTGTCTGCCAGGAACTTGGCCGAGTTTGCCTTGCCCTGACCAATCTTGCTGCCGTTGTAGGCATACCAGGCACCGGACTTCTCGACGAAACCGTGCAGCACGCCCAGGTCGATCATCTCGCCGTTCAGGTAGATGCCTTTGCCATAAAGAATCTGGAACTCTGCCTGGCGGAAAGGCGGGGCTACTTTGTTCTTCACGACTTTGACGCGGGTTTCGCTACCGACAACCTCGTCACCTTCTTTCACCGCGCCGGTACGACGGATATCCAGACGAACCGAAGCGTAGAACTTCAGCGCGTTACCACCGGTGGTGGTTTCCGGGCTGCCGAACATCACACCGATTTTCATACGGATCTGGTTGATGAAGATCACCAGGCAGTTGGCGTTCTTGATGTTACCGGTGATTTTACGCAGCGCCTGGGACATTAGGCGGGCTTGCAGGCCCACGTGCATGTCGCCCATTTCGCCTTCGATTTCTGCCTTGGGTACCAGGGCAGCCACGGAGTCGACCACGATCACGTCGATGGCGTTGGAGCGCACCAGCATGTCGGTGATTTCCAGGGCTTGCTCACCGGTGTCTGGCTGGGAAACCAGCAGGTCGTCGACGTTGACGCCCAGCTTGCCGGCGTATTCAGGATCCAGGGCGTGCTCGGCATCGACGAATGCGCAGGTGGCGCCCATTTTCTGAGCCTGGGCGATCACCGACAGGGTCAGGGTGGTTTTACCGGAAGATTCAGGACCGTAGATCTCAACGATACGGCCTTTTGGCAGGCCGCCAATGCCGAGCGCGATATCCAGACCCAGAGAGCCAGTGGAGATAGCCGGGATCGCCTGACGGTCGTGATCGCCCATACGCATTACGGCACCCTTGCCGAATTGACGTTCGATCTGACCCAGGGCCGCAGCCAAGGCTTTCTTCTTGTTGTCGTCCATTAAAGTCCTCACGTAATCAATAAGGCCTGACGGCCAACACCTGTATAAGTAGACAGTATTGTTCCACAAAGATCGAAGATCGCCTACCCCTGATTGTCTATTTCTGCTGCAGCTCGTCGCAACAAGCCCTCCAGCGCGGCTTTTACCGTTTGTCGCCGGACTTCATCGCGGTTACCGGGGAAGTGCGCAAGCTCGGCCGTGACCTCATCGCCCACGCCGAACGCCAGCCATACCGTGCCCACCGGTTTGTCCCGCGTACCACCGTCCGGGCCAGCCACGCCGCTGACCGCCACGGCAAACCGCGCCAGGCTTTTTTCCTGTGCCCCTCGCGCCATCGCTTCGACCACTTCCTGGCTGACGGCGCCGACTTTGGAAAACAGCTCTTCCGGCACGTTCAATTGCCGGGTTTTCTGTCGGTTGGAATAGGTGATATAGCCCGCCTCGAACCACGCCGAACTGCCCGGTATGCGCGTGATGGCTTCGGCGATACCGCCGCCGGTGCAGGACTCGGCGGTGGTGACATGGGCATTGAGCACCTGCAAACGGCGCCCCAGTTCAGCAGCCAGTTGAGTGATTTCCTTCACGGTCGTCTCCAGGAATGGGCGGTGGTTCGCCTACCCTACAGCAGCCCATCGGTCATGCAAGTTGCAGAGTGCATCAAAAGACTAACGCGCGACGGCCCGCACATAGGCCTGGCAGGCGCGCAAGGCGATCAGGGCGTTGTCGCCGTCGTCGGTGATGCGGATAATTCGCTGAGCATGCGCCGGGTCAAGTCGGGCTCGTGGGGCTGCATGAACCACGCCGCCGGGGGTGGCGCAGGCGGGCACAGGCGCGCCGCCGGCGGGTTCGGTGGCGTCGAGAAGGACTGACAACCGCACATCAGCAGTGGCCAGGCGGTCGCGCAGAGCAGCTTGGTTACGTTGGGCATCGCTCAACTCCTGGGTGTGTTGGTGGTCGCTGGCGTTGAGCTGTTGCTCCAGAGCCAGGCGCTTTTGTTGTTCTGCCTGTTGCTGCTCAAACGCGGCCTGGCGTTGCTGGCTGAGCGCCAGCGCATGACCCGCCGCCTGCTGCTCAAGCTGCGCACCATAGCGCCAGGCCTGCACTTGCCACACCAGCGCAAGCAGCAGGCAAATGCCGACCCAGCGCAACCAGCCTAGGAAACGCATAACACCGCCTTCGCCCGTTCCCACAATTGCACACGGTCCTGCAGGCCGTTCAGGCCGCCGTTGATACGCCGGGTAATCGTGGTGAACTGGTCCTTGTCGGCCAATTCGTTGAGGCCGTTGGTTTGCCAGAACCAGGCGGCGGATTCGCAGGCCCATTGGGGTTGTTCGAGCAGCTGCGGTTGTTGCAGCAGGCGGTCATCGCCAAACAATGCCTGGCTGCACGCCAGGTAGTTGCGCCGTCCCGTGACCTGAATCAGCCCCCTGCCCCGGTACTTCTGCCCATCACCATCCGCCTCCGAGGTATTGCCCAAGCGGGCGGACAGGGTGCCGGTGTCATACTTGCTGAGGTAGTGATCGCTGCCCAGCTCGCGCACGTAGCGCAATTCGGCGGATTCGTGGCCGATCTGGGCGAGGAAAGCGGCGATGCGCTTGGCACTGTTAACGTCGTACCGGACGAAGGCTTCATTTAAAGGAGACAAAAAAATGCCCGCTCGAAGGCGGGCCCCAGGCATCACACCCAGAAGCTGGGCAAGTGTCATCAGCATTGGTTTTACTCTGAAAAAGTGTCTACACCGACAAACCGCTGGCCTGGATCGTGCACCGATAGCCGTCTGCTCGTTTACCGCTGGCCGTTACCTTCTTGATCGACCAGCGCCCCTGCATAAAGCTTGGCCACGACTCGTCCAGCAGCAACAAGCCTTCAGCGGCCAACGACGGATTACCGGGGCAAACCACATTGATCTGCAACCCTTCCCGTCCCACACGCCGCATCTCTCCCTGCGCCGCTGAGCGCGCTTCGTCCTCGCTCTGGTAGCGTTGCGTCACCACCTTGAACGGCGCGATGCCCACCTCTACGACATGCTTTTTGCCGGCCGCCGCATCCCACCAGGACGTTTGCGCGCCGTTGTATTTGGCACGGCAGGCTTCGGTGAAGCTGGCGCTGATAAAGGCCTGGTCACCCGGGCGATTGCTACGGGTAACGGACAACTGCACATCCGGCAGTGCCTTGCCCGACAACGACTTGATCTGGCCTTTACGCCCTAGCACATACAGCTCGTCGACAGGCTTGGCCACCGCATCGAAGCGTTTGGCCAGCCTGGTCAGAAAGGCCATGTCGCTTTCATTGGTCTGATCGATGTGCGCGATCTGCTCGCGCTCGAGTTCAGGCGCCACACGCGGCGAAAAACCGTAGCGGCTGGTCAATTGGCGAAACAGTGCGCCCAAGGTTATCGGCCCATGACTGGCGGTACGGCGCTGCTTGAATTCGTGCTGATCGAACGGCGCTGCCGTGGCCACCAGCGCCAAGCGCATCGGGAACAGCGACGGTGTTCGCTGAGTGATCTTGAACACGCCCTTATCCACCAGACCGGACTCAAGGTACCCCACGCGCAAGCCGATTTTGCCGCCCAGCTCGGGCAACCCTTCAAGGCCCTCGATATCGAGGGTCAACGTGAGCTGGTCGGATACAAAGCCCGCTGCGTCGACATGCTCCCATTCCAATAGCCGCTCGTTGAACAGCGCAGCATTGGCGCCATACAGCTCCACTACAGGTGTGAATCCAAGTGCCATGATCGCTCCTTAATCCCAGGCTGAAACCGGCCGGCTCGCAGCAGGTTGCGCGTCCAATTCGGGCACCAGCACGCTGACGCCTGCCGGCAATACCGCGCCCTTTTCCGCCAGCTCCGGATTCAAGCGCCACAGCGCTTCTTCTGCGGCATCATCACAACGCCCCAGCTCTCGGTAGAGCAGCAGGTTCACCGAGTCGCCAGCGATACTTCGAACCCTACGCATTGACGAACTCCTCCAATACCAGCGACCAACCGATCGCCATCGCCGTACCGTCGTCGATCACGCTGGTTTGTTTTTCGCTGATCGACTTGATGGTCCACAAACCCCAGTTACGCCCCAGGCCGTCCACCAACGGCAACGGTGCCCGCAGGTCTTGCAAGGCGCGCAACTCATCCAGGCGCTGCATGCCCTTGGCACGCGCTGCCTTGCCACCAAAGGCCAGTGTTTCCAGACCCTGCCCCACTTGGCTCGACTTGGGTTTGCCAGCAATGATGTTCAGGCTGACCCAGCCACCAGTGCTTCCACGATCCAGGGTGTCGTAGGCGAACCCGCGCGACAGCCCGAAAATAAAAGTGCCCAACACCATCTGTTGTCGCATCACACAGCTCCATCGGTGAGTGCTGCGCCACGTCGCGTCGCCAGCAGGTTGTCCATCGACAGCGGGGTAAATTGCGCTTCGATCTGTTGCACCACGAGTGTCGCCAATTGCTGATAGCTGGCTTGTTCCGGCGCGTTGATAGTGATTTGCGGGGCAAAGTTGATTTGGCGGTTATCGGCTTGAGGGTTGTTGAGGTTGTGGCTGACCTCCGAAGGGGGCGGCAAGCGATCCTCGGACCCCATCACTTTTTCAGCCAGCCAGGCGCCAACGTCGCTGCCGACGAACGTCCCGACGGCACCGCCGACCACCTTGCCGATGGCACCACCGGCAACGCCGCCCATGACGCCACCCAGCAGCGTGCCGGCACCCGGCACAACCGAACCGATCACCGCCCCCGCCAGCGTACCGACAGCTCGGCCAAGCGCCATGCCGGCGAACTCACCGGCAAAACCACCGGCAACCCCGCCGCCTACCGAGCCCACGCTGGTGCCAACCGCTTCACCCAGATTCCCCGACAGCGCGCCCTTGGTGACATCGACTCCGGCGTTCGCCAGCACCAGCCCCAATGCAGCCCCCTTGGCGGCTTTGCTGGCCTTCGCCGTTCTGCGCGACCCACCAGCGCCCGGCGCCGAACCCGGCGGACGTTTGCCTGCAGGTGTTTCGTTACTCTGAGATTGCTGCGGGCGGGCGGATGAGTCGATGGCGCCGCCTTCGCCAAGAATTTTCCCGGCGACCTTTTCAAAGACCTTGTCCTTCACCGCATCAAAGACGCCGGAAATCACCGGCACCAGCGCAGCCCCCGCCAACGTGACAGCGGCAGTGGCCTGAGGCAGGGCTTCGGCCAACCAACTCACGCGATTGACCAAACCGGTCATCGCCGTCAGCGAGGTATCCACAACAGGCGCCAGGGCGGTGTCGGAAGCGGTTTGCAAACGTGTAGTACTGGCCTCGTAGGCCTGCCGACGGGCCTGGGTGGAATCGGCGCGAACCGCTGCCGAGCGCAGGAGAGCGCCATGATCCCCCAGCGCCGATGTGGCGTAGCTGGATGTGTCGGCCACTTGCGAAAAGGCCAGCTTCACAGTGTCGATCATCGGCACCAGGCTCAGAATCGCCTGGTTACCGTCGAACAGTTGCGTCGCCAGCGCCGCCTGTCTTTCGGCCGGTTGCGCTTTGAGTGCCTCCAGCACGGTGACCAGGGTCTGCGCAGCATCCTGTTTCATTCCGCCGGCCAACATTTCGGGGTCAAGCTTCAGCGCTGCCCAGGCGTTACGCTGCCCAGGGGAAGCGCTGTCGCCTTTAGCCAGGGCGGCACTGATTTTTTCCAGCCCGAGGCCAGCAGCGCCTTTGCCGTTACCGGCACTCAGCAACGCCGCCGACAGTGCCGCCGCCTGCGCGGGGCTCATGCCCGCATCCGTCGCGGCAGCACCCTGATGTCGCACGATGGCCGCGATATCCGCCGATTCGGCCTTGAGCGAGACAACATTGCCCAGCACAGTTGTCGCGTCGGCCAAGTCCAGGGTTTGTGCACGGTCCAGATGCATTGACTCGCGCCAGCCACCGATGAGGTCGCCGGCGTGCTTGACATCGATTTTGAATGCCGTCGCCATGATCGCGGCGTCGCGGGCAAACTGCTGCAGGTCAGCCTGGCGCCCGGCCTGGTCGATATTGCCTGAAGCGTCAACTCGGTCGCTGCCGATACCCGACTTGGCGGCAACGTACTCGACCTTCGCAAGGTCAACGGCGCTTGCGCCACTGGCCGCCACCACAGGCTCCGACGCCATGGCGAGGTTGGCTTCACGCATTGACTTGCGCTCGCGTCCGACGAATTGCAACAGTTGGCCCAGGTCGGTCATCGCGGCATCCAGTGCCTGCGACGGTGTGCCTGTATTGGCCGTCGTGCTGGTAGTGGTATCGCTCGCTCCCGCCAGCTCGACGTCGGCTTGCCGAGCGTCCATCACCTTGAGCAGCGAGACGTTGAACAGCTCGAGCGTCTCCACAAGCCGGCTCTGGCCTTCGGCCAGATGATTGATCTGCAGGCTGGCATCGGCCAATGCCAATGCCAGGTTCGCAGCACTCCCCGGCACGGCCTCAGCCGGACCCGTCAGCGTTTGCGCGAACGGGTTGAGGCTGGCCTGCCCCCCACCCTGTGCCAGTGAGCCTTGAGTCAGCCAGCCGTCCTTGACGATGGCCGACCCGCCCGCATAGTTACTGTCTGCCATCCCGCTCTACTCCTGTTTGAGCCCAAGGCGACTGATCGCGATGTCATAGCGGCGCATTGCTTTCCCGGCTTCCCAATCGAGGATTTCCGCTTCGCTTACCGAGTAAACCAGCGGTACTACATCGAGGATCACTTCGATGTCGCGTTCCGAAAGAAGTCCGCCGGTTTGTTTAAAAAATCGTCGATGCGCCCCTGCAACTCTGTCCAGTCGGGCACGGTGAGTCCGGCGAGATCGGGAATCATCAGGCCGGCGCAATGCGCGGTGATGAACTCGGCACGTTCTTTATTGGTGGGCAGCTTTTTCATCACTTTGGTGGCGCGCAGGGCGGGCATTTCCAGGGTGACGTGGGTGAGCGTGCGGCCGCTGGCCTCAAGGGGCAGCAGCAGCGCGACCTGCTCGCAGGTCAACGATTCGCGTGGCGCATCGGCTTGATCGAGGAAGAACGATGCAGGCTGAGTCGACATCTCGTGTACGTACTGCGCGATGCTGACGTAGTCCGGGCGCTTGAGTTGGTCGAGTTCTTTTTCCGACAGGCCGGTGGCGAGCTTTGCCAGTTCAAAAAACTGGTCATCCTCATCGTCGCCAGCGCGTGCCAGGGCTTCTTTCTGTGGCGCGTAGAACAACGGCTTCAGTTGAATCTGCTCGATCACGACGCCGGTGTCGGCGGTGATCGGGGACAGCAGGATGTGTAACGGAGGCATCCAGGCCATGGGGCAATTCCTTGATGGGGTATGGAGGCGAGCTGACCCGCCCCCAGGGGGATTAAGGCATCAGCACGGCGCGGCGCGCGTCACCGAGGATATCGACGCCGTTGAGCACGAACTTCTGGGTGCGCACATCGATGTCGATCACCGGAATACCGTTTTCCAGACGGCTGTAGGTGCGGCAGGACAGTTCCAGGGTGGTGACCGGCTTGGCGTTCATCGTCAGCGCGGTTTCGCTCAGAGACTTCAACTTGCCGCCTACGGTGTGGTAGGTGAAGTAGGTCTTGCCATCCTGGTCCTGGCCGGCTTCACGCACGTTCAACAGGATGTCATCACCCTGCGTGACGCCAAGCGCCAGCAGAATTTCTGCACCAACGCCTTGCAATACCAGGGTTGCGCCCAGCACCTTGGCGCTTTTGGCCACCTCTTCGGCGATGAAACGCCCGCCGGTCATCGGGTCCATTTCGAACTCGATCTTCGGCGGCGTAAAGGAATCGACCGTTGCCGACAACGGCAGGCCTTGAAGGGTGGCCGCAATGGCCTGTCTGACTCGGTTGGTAAACATTAGAGAACGTCCTCCAGGAACTGCTCGATGATTTCATCGCGGGCGTTGAGTTGATAAACCATGTGTTCGTTCGGCGCGTAGCGGCCGTAGTCAATGACGATGAACCAGGTGCCGTTCTTGTACTTCTCGACGCTGTTCAACTCAGGGTGCAGGTAGACGCTGCCGCCAGGGATGGTTTCGTCGGCAACCAGGGTTTGCAGCCAGTCGTTGATGCGCTTGACCTCCTGGTCCATGAAGGACTTGGTGAGGTTCTTGGCCATGGCCTTCTGGCCGGCCTTGACCAGTTTGCGGCTGATGGCGTCTTCGAGGCCGACGTAGCTGATGAACTTGCCGGTGATGGAACGGTTACCCAGCAGCGAGAAACCGCCGAGCACCGTGCGGGCGTAGTAGCTCACACCATAACGGTTGAGCAGGTCGCCTTCGGTGGAGGTGTCGAGGATGTTGTACTCGACGACGCGGGAAACGTCTTCGGCGAAGGTCACCTGATTACCTGGGCTTTCCCATTGCTTGACCTTGGCAAGCGCGGCGATGGCCAACGAGGACGGCGACAGGAACACGTTCTTTTTCGCGGCTTTGGAATACACCGACGGCATGTTGTGCACCAACAGGCAACGGTCGAAGCCAAGGTCGGCGCCGCCCAGTTCGCCGCTGTAGGTCACTTGATCGGCGACCGAAGCGTCCTTGCCATCCAGCACCACACGGGCCTTGATGCGCTTGCCGAAGGAGGCGAACTCGCCGGCCACAGCCTTGGTGCCGGTAAAGCCCGGGGCGCCGATGATGGTCAGGTCTTCAGGCACGCTGCCCAGGGCAGCCAGGCCGAGTTTGCGGCCGGTGACGGGGTCGTTGCCGCCGATCACATTGTTGACCGTGTCGGCCGGCGTGGCGCCTTCTTCGACGATGACCACATAGACCGGCACCTTCACCACTTTGAGGATCTGGTACACCGCTTGGAACAGCGTGCCCGACTCGGTACCGGTAGGGTCCAGCAGCGCCTGGGTGGTAAAGCTGTTGATGCGGAACGGGGCGTTTTTCGGGATCGATGCATGGGCGTTGGGGGCGGTGCCCACCAGGCCGATGACGTTATCACCCAGGCCACCCATGGCCTCGGGGGATTCGGTGGCATTCACGGTGATGCCGTTGTGCTCGAAGTTCAAAACCTCAGCCATGATTAGTCAGCCTTCTTGGGGGTGGAGTTGAGGACGCTGGTCAGTTCCAGGCGGCCAGCGGTGCGCAGGGCGGATGCTTCGACGTCCAGCAATTCAAGCTCCTCGCCAGCGGTGGACCAGTGGCCGTTACCGATGGGGAAAGGGATGAGGACGGTGTAGGTTTGGCGGGTGGGCATGGGTAGGATTCTCCGGGTGAGAAACGCCAAAGCCCCTGCGGGGAGGGGCTTTGGGAGGGCGAAAAAAAACCGCTTTCGCGGTTATCAGTTATTTCAGGAAATCGGGTTTGGATGGCCAGAGCACTGCGTCTGGATCCTCTCCCTGATCAGGAATATCACGCAGTTTTTGACGGTATTCAGCGAATAAGAGCTTATGGGTGTCGAGCATCGGATAGTCTGGCATTGCTGCATAATCACTCGCCGACAAGTCTTGATCCCTTGCCTTACGAATCATTTCCCACTTGATAATCGGATGAAGTTCAGCAGGTATAAATAGTGGTTTCATATTCTCTCCTCAGCCTAGGGCCAACATCGTTCCCCAATCACCTGGGTTGGTTACAACGCCTGTGCATGCCCCTGCGAGCATCACCTCAACAACGCCGGTTGAAGAGGTGCGCATCGGGTGCAGGTGGTAATAAGTTCCAAACAATTCTGTAGGAGAAATAACACTGGAACACCAGCGCCATTTGCCTTTTTCAACGCCATTACTCCATGCCCCAGACACGTTACCCTCCAAAAGACGTACGAAGGCACCAACCGTCAGGTAGGAGTTCTGCGGTACTGCGCCAGAGCCATTCGCGAGCGCCATATCGACAGTGTAAGGGAACGCGAGCCAAGGACTAACGCCTGACACCGACCACTTCATTTGCCACAGGTATACGAACGTGCGCCAATAGTCGCTGGCCCTGATTTCAAAGTTTGGATATTGTTCACGCACGTCTGCCTGCACCTGAAGCAAGAAATCCACATCAGCTTGCGGGCGTCCGGCCGCTTGAGAGACAGAGGTGATAGTTCGCAGCTTGGTGGGCGTCACTTCAGCATGAATCCCCCAATTTTCAATCAGTGTTCCGTCGGCATTCGGGGACAAATTGAAGTTCTTGGTGACCGCCAATCTTGGGAGTCTATTTTTCAACTCCGCCAATTGAGCGTCATACGCTTGGCGGGCATCTACTATCGCCCTATCAATTTCTCCAACTTTTCCGGTAATGACGTTAGTCAAGTTATTTGCCGCGTTTACGACGGCAGCAAGTTGCTGTTCGGTACTCAAATGAATGCTCCTAAACGCATGGAAAGCGTCATATAAAATCAATTAAAAACGCTCTATTTTCTTTCGACTTCCATCACTCGAAATAGAACCCCTACACCGCGTGCCATATTGTCTATGCTCGCAGCTGATAAGGCCGCAATTTCATCAGTCAATAGCACATTCAAATTGTCATTCCCCACCACAATCGTCACGCTATCCGCCGGCAACGGCGAAATATCCAGCGTGAACTTCTGCAGTACCCGCGCCGCCGCTGCTTTATACGTCAGCAACTTCCCTGCCACGGAATACACCGCCAGCAAAGTCCCACTGGCGAGGTAAAAACCGAACTCGCCAATCTCATACTCACCGTCGCCGTCAAACAGCGCGGCCATCCTGAGTTGGCGCTCGCCCAGGTCTTCGTAATCCACAATGGCGACCCGTTGGCGCTCATCGCGCAAGGCCAATTCCGTGCCATCAGGGTTGTAGCGGCCGGTACCGGCGCCGATGTGGGTGATCTCGCCTTTGAGGCCCTGGTTCTTCGCCTGCAGCACTTCATCCAAACCCTTGGAGGTGAAGCGCACCAGGCGCGTGATTTCATCTGTCATGGCTGCGCCCTGAGGTCGTAGTCGTTAATGGTGTAGTGCCGGGCAACGCCGACACTGTTAAGTCGAGCAGCCAATGCAAACTCCGGCAGCGCGCCGTTTAAACACAGCTCGCCGTCGCTTAGCGGGGCATGAAGGACCTGCGTCAACGCAAGCCGACCTTCGGTTTCGTGAACAACCGTAATCGTCGCCTGATCCCGCTCGCTTTTGGCTGCGTTGATGCGGCGGATCAGCCGGTTGTGGTCACCACTGGACCAACTGCGCCCAATGATCGCCTGCACGTCGAAGGTATAGGGCGTACCGATTGGCCGCTGCTGATACCAGGCGCTGATGTTGGGGGTGAATCCCAGTGACTCCACCGCATAGCTCAGCGCCTTGGGTGTGCCGGCCTGGCGCTGGATCTGCCAGGACAAGGCCACGGTCAGGCGCTTTTCCGATTCGCTGGCATCGGCATCCCATTCACTGACGCCGCGGTCGGCGGCCAGGTAAGGAAGAAATTCGCTGGGGGTTTGCAGTGGGTTCATCAACGCAGGAAACGGCGGCGTGACTCGCTTGAGCAACTGGCCGAAGCCCAAGTCCAGGGCCTTTTCCAGCGGTGAACTGTTGGCCGGCAACAAACTCGCGTCAGGTTCACTCATAGCGTACGCACCTCCACATCGACACCCGTGCAATACGGGGCCTGGAACGCGCTGCTGACAATCGGCGCCAGCGGTTCAAGGATTTGCAGTTGCGCCGCCCCTGCACTGTGGATGGCGTAGTCGATCCAGCTGGGGTCGACGCGCCCTTCCAGGCGATGACAGGAGTCCGCGTAAGTCTGCAGCAATTGCTGCGCCGCCACTTGGGTCAGGCCCGAGTCCGGGCCGGCGTTGATCTTGGCGATGACGCGAATCTTGTAGGGTTGAATCTGTGCGCCCTGGACGGTGACGAGATCGGTTTCCGGCCGTACATCCGGCCGTGCGAAATGTCGGCGTACACCGTCAAGCAAATCGGCAGAGGGGGTACCGTCGCCCTCACGAGACAACACGGTGACCATCACCTCGCCGGGCGCGATGCGACGGCCATTGCCGTCCTTGACCTGTGCCGCATAGCCGTCCGGGTCGAAGGTGTAGCTGACGGTCACCACGCCCGGCGAGGCGCTCTGTACCTTGACCGTGGGTCTCTCGCCAAGGGTGAACACTTCGCGGCGATACTGCATCCGCGAGCCGGCGGCCGGGGCATGGGGCGCGAGGTAATAGCGCAAGCGAGCATCGTCGTCGCTTTCCAGGGTCGGCGGCACGGGCGGGAAGGCCGCCGGGTCACCGGGATCGAGCACCTGGCGTTCAAGGCCCATGTCAGCCAAGCGCGCATCCAGATTGCTGCCGGTGGCCCACCACGCCAGCATCTGCTTGATGCGTGCATTGTATTTGCGCTCATGGGTTTGCAGGCGCACGCAAAAGGCCTCGAGCGCCAACGTCAGCAGTTCACTTTCGTTGTCGAGGCTGACCTTGAGTTTGGCCGCGCTATGCGGTGCACGGGTGGCGACGTAATCGACCACGAACGCCTTGAATTCGGCGAGCAGCGGCTCGAACTCATCGACTGCAATAATCGCCGGCTCGGCCAGTTGGTTCTGGCCAGGGATCAGCATGCTCATGTCACGACCTCGAAGGATTGTTGGCGGTTTTTCCAGGTGCCGGCAAAGCGCAGTAGCAGCCCGGCGCCCTGGCGGGTGGCGACGATGACCTCGGGCTGGAAATCGCCGATGCCGTTCTGCGCGTTGTAAAACGCCTGGGCGGCGTGGCTTTGAGCGAGCAGCAGCAGGTCATCGCCAAGGTTCTGCCCGAGCAGTTGCGGGATCAGCGAGCCATACAGCGGACGCTTCTGCCGCGTGCCGACAGGTGTGGTCAGCGCTCGGGTGGCACGCTGCACGAATTGCAGCCAGTCATCGACGGCTGCCCCGGTGTTGCGATCGATGCCGATCATGGAATGTCCTTATCAGGGGCTGATGACTCGACCTTGGTGGTCTATCACCGGGCCGCTGAAGTGAGCGCCGCCGGCATCCAGTAACAGTGCGGTGCCGCCGATTTGCAGGATGATGCCCTGCGGGCTGAGGGTCAGTCTGGCGGCGCCGACCTTGACGTCGACCTGTTCGCGAGAAGCGCTGAGCATCGTCGGCCCGTTGACCCAATTGAACGTATGACTGGCGTCGTCATAGTCGCTTTGTGTGCCGTCCTGATGGCGCCGCCGGGTCAAGGAAGGCACAGTGGAAACAGGCGGAAAGCGACTACTGTTGAGGCCGAACAACGCCACAGACTGTGAGCCCCCTTCCCCACCGCCGTAGTTGAGCAGCAGGCATTGCTCGCCCACGGATGGAATACGGGTTTCGGTTTGCGCACCGGCGCTGGGGTTGAAAAAGCGGATGGCCGGCGTAAGCAACTCGCCGTGGCTGACCCTGCAGGTATTGCTGGCGGCATCGACCTGTTGGCAAACGCCAATGCGGCAGAAGCTTTCAGCGCGCCGGTAAAGGTCTTCGAGTTGGGCCTCCATTTCCGCCAGGCGCTCGACAATCGGTCCCAGTTGCATGCGTAACAGCGCGTCGAACATGGGCTACTCCGCCAGTGGCTTGTATTGATCGGGATCATTGATGTCCAAGACGTCCCAGGTAGAGGCAAACAGCGGTTGGCCTGTAGGATCCTCGAGCAACACGGGTCCGAGGTAGAGGGTTTGAGTGAAGGACACTGTCCAGGTGTCGTAGTCCGTTGCTGCGGTCGCACGCCCAGAGGGAGCGGCGACGATATTGGTTGGCAAATCGCACTGGGACTGGGGCAGGCTCCAACGGTTGTCCAGCACCAGGTCCATCAACTGGCTGGCCAGGTCGCAGGCATCGAACGGCAAGGCGCCAGGGGCAACCATGACGGTGAGCGAAATGGCCAGGGCATGGGCCTTGCGGCCTTCGCGAGAGCGAATGCCAGGGCCATTGCCTTCAACGGTGACCATCACGCCGGTTTTTTCTGCGTCGCTCTGGAAGTCCTGGTGGCTGCCGACCCTGAGGTCGGGGAAGGCAACATGCAGCGCCACGCCGATAGCCTGGGGGAGTTGGGATGGCTTTTCGATAAGGGTCATTTGAGTAGCGTCCTTGCGGTTACTGCGGGTCCTGACGGGAACCTTCATTGATCCCGATGCGCTTGGCCGCCCAGCGCTCATAAAGGCCGATGGCCACGTCGGCACCGGCCATGGCGGTCAGGCAACCAATGGCGCCGGCGGTCCAGATCGACATACCGGCGGCGTAGCACAGCATCAGGGCCGAAACCCCGCAGACCATGCACGCCCCGGAGCGGAGCGCCAGGCGCCGAATCAGCGACCAGCCGCGGGCGCCCTCCTTGTCGGCGCGCCACATTTCGCCGGACACCCCGCCGATCAACGCCAAGATAATCACCAGCCAGATAGGCATTTCCGCTAACGCTTGTTGTTCGTTTGTCATGTCACGCCTCCTGGCTGAGCACTGATAGTCCGTTTTTCACTTACACATACTTCGATAGGTAGGCATTCCAAAAAGCCCGGTTGCCCAGGCTTTTCAGTAATGCTGCCTGCGGACTTTCGGCGCTACTGGCGCGGTACGGTCCTTTCCTCAATGTTTTTCCGACCACGATCCCTGTCTGCCGGATAACTGCTTCTGGTGCTTTACGCTGCACACCCGGGTCAGTTGCCAACCCTCTGAACCGTTAAGGCCGGTTCATCGCTGCCTGTTTTTGAAGCGTTACCACTAAAGAGCGTCGGCATCCTTGCCGGTGTTGCCTGGCATCCTTGCCATCGCTTCGATGGCGTCCTTGCCGGTGTTACGTGCCTTCCTTGTCTTCCTTGGCAGCATCCTTGCCGCCTCCACCAGGCCTTGTTGGCTGGCTTGAGATGGAGAATATGCATGTATGCATATACAGTCAATGCATAAATGCATTTATTTTTGCCGGAAGAATGCGCTCATGCATGAAAAGCCTGACGGGCAGAGGGTTTGCCGGTTTTCTGCAGACGAAAAAAAGCCCGCTCGTTGGCGGGCTTTGTCTTACGTAAGTAGGTCAGCGGGCATACATGCCCCACCAGAACACATGGCCGAGGATGCTGATCTGCTCATCCTGGATATCCTGGAAGCTGTAGTCCTCGTCCGGATGCTCGTCACGATTGAAACTGCGCAGACGAATCCCGGACGGCAGGCGGTAGAGCTGTTTCACCCGCAGCTGGCCATTATGATTGATGGCGTACAGGTCACCATCGACAATGTCGCCAATCCCGCTCTTGCCGGCATTCACCCCCACCGTCGCGCCATCGCGCAGCACCGGCAACATGCTGTTGCCACGTACCGTCACGCATTTGGCCTGGTCGAACTGCACGCCGTTATGCCGCAGGCTGCGCTTTCCAAAGCGCAGGCTGGCCTTCTCGCTTTCCTCGATGACGAATCTTCCTGATCCAGCAGCCAATTCAACCTCACGCAGAAAGGGGATCGACACCTCGTCATCATTAACGGGGGTGTCGTCGTCCCACAGGCTTATGTCCTTGAGTTCCGAATGCATCGGGTCACGCCCGTCATCACGCAAGGTGCCTACCGCTGCGCGTCCGCGCAGGTGGTCGGTGCTGACGCGGAAGTATTCGGCGATGCGTGAGATGTGTTTGTCCGACGGATCAACGATCTTGCCGCTGAGGATCCGGGACAGGGTGGACTGAGGCACGCCAGTGCGCCGATGAAGCTCCGTGGGGGAGATTCGGTCGCGATCCAGCAGCTCTTTCAAGACGATAGAAACGTTGCGTTTTTGCATAACCGGAATAGTGACGAGAGTTTTTGCGGATGGCAAATGCTAATTTGCATATTTATGCATTAAACAAGCTGATTAGGCGAATCTGAAACAAAATACTGTATATACGAACAGTCAAACAGCCTCTATCATTCCGTGCGACTTCATATACTCGCAGGCGACCGGATGTAAAAAGGGCGCAGATTGACAGCCGCCCTTGCTTATCGACAATTCAGGGCCTATGTATAAACTCTGTAACAACCTAGCCAGCAACGACGGAGGTGCTCATGGCTTATTCAGCTCTAGCTGTCGCTAACGCCTTCATTGAACGCGCGAAGGAAGGCAAGCTTTCAGGCCTGACGCCGATGAAGCTGCAAAAGCTGCTGTTCTATACCCAGTCCTGGCATCTGCGCGAGCGGGATCAACCGCTTATGGATGACCACTTTGCCCGCTGGCAATATGGCCCGGTCATTCCGTCGCTTTACCATGAGTTGAAGTCCTACGGTAATCGCCCGGTGACGTCGCTGCTCAGCAACCTGAAGCCCGACGCCGAAGACATTGTCTTCGTTACACCGAGGGTTCCTGAGAGCGATACCTACACCCATCGTTTGATTGACCGGATCATTAATAAATACGGCAAATGGTCCGGCACTCAACTGTCCAACCTTTCCCACGAGGACGGCACAGCCTGGGCCCTCAAGGGCGCCGACGGCTCCGCCATTGACTGGGAAGACATGGCAGCACTTATCCACCCAAAGAGCCGCATCCGTGAGTGAAGAACTCGACAACCTGGAACTCACCCTGCCCCCCGTGGCAGGGCCTGACCAGGACTCCCAAGCCGGTGGCGAGCAAGCCATAGGCACCGACGATGAAAGAAACCAGAATCTGAAAGACCAGAAAGCCGAAAGGCAGCTGCGCAAGAAATATGCGGGGCGCGCCTTTTGGTTTGCTGCCTGCGGAGTGATCTTCTGGGCGGTCCTCCTCGTGTGGAATGGCTGGTCGACGTATTACTCCGGTAAAGCGCCGTTCTCGGATAACGTGTTAATGGCCATCACCACCGCAACTTCGATCAATCTGTTTGCGGCTTTCCTGGGTGTTATCAGAGGTTTGTTTCCTGCCAGCGGTCGCAGGGCAAAGTAAAGCCTCTACAGACGGCACTTCGTGCACCTTTAATGCATAGCCGCTTTTCTTCCCGCGTATTACCTGGCCTTTTGCAAACTGCGAACCCCCGACCTCGCGTGTTAACCTTGCCGCCATCGCAAAAAATGCTGGGCCAAGCGCGCCCTTTGCCCCATCACTTTCAACGAATTTGCCTATTACCCAATGAGTAAAAACGCCTCCGATCTATCCTCCCATACCCCCATGATGCAGCAGTACTGGCGCCTGAAGAACCAGCACCCTGATCAGTTGATGTTCTATCGCATGGGCGACTTCTACGAGATCTTCTATGAGGATGCGAAGAAGGCCGCCAAGTTGTTGGATATCACCCTGACCGCGCGCGGGCAATCGGCGGGACAGTCGATTCCGATGTGTGGGATTCCTTACCATTCGTTGGAAGGTTACTTGGTCAAGCTGGTGAAGCTGGGCGAGTCGGTGGTGATCTGTGAGCAGATCGGCGATCCGGCGACCAGCAAGGGGCCGGTGGAACGCCAGGTGGTGCGCATTATTACGCCGGGGACGGTGAGTGATGAGGCGCTGCTGGATGAGCGGCGCGATAACTTGATCGCGGCTGTCCTGGGTGATGAGCGTTTGTTCGGCCTGTCGGTACTGGATATCACCAGCGGCAATTTCAGTGTGCTGGAGATTAAGGGCTGGGAGAACCTGCTGGCGGAGCTGGAACGTATCAACCCGGTGGAGTTGTTGATTCCGGACGATTGGCCCAAGGACCTGCCGGCGGAGAAGCGCCGTGGGACCAAGCGGCGCGCACCGTGGGATTTCGAGCGAGATTCGGCGCTTAAAAGCCTGTGTCAGCAATTCTCCGTGCAGGACCTCAAAGGCTTCGGTTGCGAAACCTTGACCCTGGCCATCGGCGCCGCCGGCTGCCTGCTCAGCTATGCCAAAGAAACCCAGCGCACGGCCCTGCCGCACTTGCGCAGCCTGCGGCATGAGCGTCTGGACGATACCGTGGTACTCGATGGCGCCAGCCGTCGCAACCTGGAACTGGATACCAACTTGTCGGGCGGGCGTGACAATACGCTGCAATCGGTGGTCGACCGCTGCCAGACCGCCATGGGCAGCCGCTTGCTGACCCGCTGGCTGAACCGCCCGCTGCGGGATTTGAGCGTGCTTCAAGCGCGTCAGTCTTCCATTACCTGCCTGCTGGACGGCTATCGCTTTGAAAAGCTGCAGCCGCAACTCAAAGAAATTGGCGATATAGAGCGCATCCTGGCGCGAATCGGCCTACGCAACGCGCGTCCACGTGACTTGGCGCGCCTGCGCGATGCCCTCGGTGCCCTGCCGCAATTGCAGGCGGCGATGACCGAGCTGGACACTGCGCACCTGCAACAGTTGGCCGTCACCGCTGGCACTTATCCGGATCTCGCGGCCCTGCTGGAAAAGGCCATTATTGACAACCCGCCGGCGATCATCCGGGATGGCGGTGTTCTGAAGACGGGTTACGACAGTGAACTGGATGAGCTGCAATCGCTGAGCGAAAACGCCGGGCAGTTCCTGATTGACCTGGAGGCGCGCGAAAAAGCCCGCACCGGGCTGGCTAATCTGAAGGTCGGTTACAACCGGGTGCACGGCTATTTTATCGAGTTGCCGAGCAAGCAGGCCGAGTCGGCGCCTATCGATTATCAACGTCGCCAGACCCTCAAGGGTGCCGAACGCTTTATCACTCCAGAGCTTAAAGCCTTCGAAGACAAGGCGCTGTCAGCCAAAAGCCGCGCCCTGGCGCGGGAAAAAATGCTCTATGAAGCCTTGCTCGAAGACTTGATCGGCCGCCTGGCGCCGCTACAAGACACCGCAGCCGCCCTGGCGGAGCTGGATGTGCTGAGCAACCTCGCGGAGCGTGCGCTGAACCTGGATTTGAACTGCCCACGGTTTGTCAGCGAACCGTGCATGCGTATCGTGCAAGGGCGCCATCCGGTGGTCGAGCAGGTGCTGACCACGCCGTTCGTCGCCAACGACCTGTCGCTGGACGACGATACCCGCATGCTGGTGATTACCGGTCCGAACATGGGTGGTAAATCCACCTACATGCGCCAGACCGCATTGATCGTGCTGCTGGCCCACATCGGCAGCTTCGTGCCGGCGGCCAGTTGCGAGCTGTCTCTGGTGGACCGGATTTTCACCCGGATAGGTTCCAGTGATGACCTGGCCGGTGGGCGCTCGACGTTCATGGTGGAAATGAGCGAGACCGCCAACATTCTGCATAACGCCACCGAGCGTAGCCTGGTGCTGATGGACGAAGTCGGGCGCGGCACCAGCACATTCGACGGCCTGTCGCTGGCATGGGCCGCGGCTGAACGTCTGGCTCACCTGCGCGCGTACACATTGTTTGCTACCCACTACTTCGAACTGACCGTGTTACCGGAAAGCGAGCCGCTGGTAGCCAACGTGCACCTCAATGCCACCGAGCACAACGAGCGCATCGTGTTCCTGCACCATGTGCTGCCGGGCCCGGCGAGCCAGAGTTATGGCTTGGCGGTCGCACAATTGGCCGGTGTGCCCAATGATGTGATCACCCGCGCCCGCGAGCACCTCAGCCGCCTCGAAACCACGGCCCTGCCCCATGAAACGGTCGTCGCCAGCCCAGCCAAGGCCAGCAAGAAATCCGCCGTGCCGCATCAGAGCGATATGTTCGCCAGCCTGCCCCATCCGGTACTCGATGAGTTGGCTAAGCTCGACGTGGATGACTTGACCCCACGCAAAGCGCTCGAAATGTTATATGCACTGAAGACTCGGATATAACGCTGACGCTTGCAAGCTGGTAGACTCTCGCGCGGTTTGGGATGCTGCGGGCTATGAGCCTGGCCTGCAGACTATCGCTCCCGAACCTCGCGAGCCCTGCCACACAGGGTTTCGCTGCCGCCGCCTGAGGAGAAAATTAGAAATGACCTTCGTCGTCACCGACAACTGCATCAAGTGCAAGTACACCGACTGCGTAGAAGTGTGTCCGGTGGACTGCTTCTACGAAGGCCCGAATTTCCTGGTCATCCACCCGGACGAGTGCATTGACTGCGCCCTGTGTGAACCAGAATGCCCGGCCGTTGCGATTTTCTCCGAGGACGAAGTCCCGGCAGAGATGCAGGAATTTATTCAGTTGAACGTCGAGCTGGCAGAGATTTGGCCGAACATCACTGAACGCAAAGATCCGATGCCCGATGCAGCGGAGTGGGACGGCAAAAAAGGTAAGATTGCACAGCTCGAACGCTGATAGCGTCACCGCCCCAAAAGGCCCCTTGCGGGCCTTTTTGCGTTTCTACGTGGCCGGTTTCACTTTTCTACAGGCGAAAAAAGGGGCGGTATGACCCGCCCACATTTTTTCCCTAGTCCCTGTATTCCTTTTCATCGTCCTGATGAATCGCATCCTGCGACATTCCTTCAAACCATCATTCTTTGATGGTCGTGCCAATCCGTGGACACAGGGCTGATGTTAGAGAATCCAAAAATAAGTTCAACGGGATCCAACTCGGCAACTGCAGGGCGTAGGCGTTCAATCACGGATTAATAACTGTTTTATTTCAATCAGTTAGAAACATCGCTCACAGATTCGAGACGCTCACACCCTGTAAAAAAACCGAATACCTACAAAAAAGTAAGCGAATGCTTACACAGGTTACTGCGGAAAAAGCGTAACGAGCTGACAGGGTAACGTTCCTACGCAAGGTTCAGTCGTCGCTGACCGTGATCGTCGGCATCGCTGGAGCAACCGCTTCCTGCAGCACTATCCGCGCGCCCACATGGCGGGCCAACTCCTGGTAGACCATGGCAATCTGACCATCGGGCTCGGCAGCCACAGTGGGCTTGCCGCCGTCGGCCTGTTCACGAATGGCCATCGACAGCGGCAACGAGGCCAGCAGTTCGACGCCATATTGAGTCGCCAGCTTCTCGCCACCACCCTCACCGAACAGATGCTCGGCATGGCCGCAGTTGGAGCAGATGTGGACGGCCATGTTTTCCACCACACCCAGCACCGGAATGTTGACCTTGCGGAACATTTCCACGCCTTTCTTCGCGTCCAGCAACGCCAGGTCCTGAGGCGTGGTGACGATCACCGAGCCGGCCACCGGGACTTTCTGCGCCAGCGTCAGCTGGATATCGCCGGTACCGGGCGGCATGTCGATCACCAGGTAGTCCAGATCGCCCCAGGCGGTCTGGGTGACCAGTTGCAGCAACGCACCGGAGACCATCGGCCCGCGCCAGACCATCGGCGTGTTGTCATCGGTCAGGAAAGCCATGGACATGACCTCCACGCCCAGGGACTCGATCGGCACAAACCATTTCTGGTCCTTGACCTTCGGCCGTGTGCCCTCGGTGATGCCGAACATCACACCTTGGCTTGGACCATAGATATCGGCGTCGAGGATGCCCACGCGGGCGCCTTCGCGGGCCAGGGCCAGAGCCAGGTTGGCGGCGGTGGTGGATTTGCCCACACCGCCCTTGCCCGACGCCACGGCGATCACATTCTTGACATTGGCCAGGCCAGGGATCTGCGCCTGGGCCTTGTGTGGCGCGATCACGCACTGGATATCGACCTTGGCCGAGCGCACGCCATCGAGGCCTTCGATGGCTATTTGCAACATCTGCGCCCATCCGCTTTTGAACAGGCCAGCGGCATAGCCCAGCTCCAACTGGACCGATACCTGGTCACCCTGGACCTCAATAGCCCGTACACAGCCGGCACTGACCGGGTCCTGGTTCAAATAGGGGTCGGTGTACTGGCGAAGAACGGCTTCCACCGCTGCGCGATTGACGGCGCTCATGGGCAACTCCCGAAAAAAGACTGACTGAAACAGGCGGCTATCCTAACCGTTCCAGGCCGCCAGCGGCATGCTTTCGCAGGGATGGAAAATTCTGAAACAGCACCACGGGGTGAAATAAATTTCCCGGCGCTTTATAGTGGCCGACCTCCGTTTCATCAAGTAGCCGAGCCCCATGTCCGAGCCACGCAAGATCCTCGTCACCAGCGCCCTGCCCTATGCCAATGGTTCCATCCATCTTGGCCATATGCTTGAGTACATCCAGACCGATATGTGGGTGCGCTTCCAGAAGCATCGCGGCAATCAATGCATTTACGTCTGCGCGGACGACGCCCACGGTTCGGCCATCATGTTGCGCGCCGAAAAGGAAGGCATCACCCCGGAACAACTGATCGCCAATGTGCAGGCTGAACACAGCGCCGACTTTGCCGAGTTCCTGGTGGATTTCGACAACTTCCATTCGACCCACTCCGACGAAAATCGTGAGCTTTCGAGCCAGATCTATTTGCGATTGAAGGAAGCCGGGCACATCGACCAGCGGTCGGTCACCCAGTACTTCGATCCGGAAAAGAAAATGTTCCTGGCCGACCGCTTCATCAAGGGCACCTGCCCGAAATGCGGCACTGCAGACCAGTACGGCGACAACTGTGAAAAATGCGGCGCGACTTATGCCCCGACTGACTTGAAGGATCCGAAGTCGGCCATCTCCGGCGCCACCCCGGTGCTCAAGGATTCCCAGCACTTCTTCTTCAAGCTTCCGGATTTCCAGCAGATGCTGCAAACCTGGACGCGCAGCGGCACCCTGCAGGACGCCGTGGCCAACAAGCTCGCCGAATGGCTCGACAGCGGCTTACAGCAGTGGGACATCTCCCGCGATGCGCCGTACTTCGGCTTTGAAATCCCGGGCGAGCCGGGCAAATACTTCTACGTGTGGCTGGATGCGCCGATCGGCTACATGGCCAGCTTCAAGAACCTCTGCGACCGCACGCCAGAGCTGGACTTCGATGCGTTCTGGGGCAAGGACTCCACCGCCGAGCTGTACCACTTCATCGGCAAGGACATCGTCAACTTCCACGCACTGTTCTGGCCGGCGATGCTCGAAGGTTCGGGCTTCCGCAAGCCGACCGGCATTGCCGTGCACGGCTACCTGACGGTGAACGGGCAGAAGATGTCCAAGTCCCGTGGCACCTTTATCAAGGCGCGCACCTACCTGGACCACCTGTCGCCGGAGTATCTGCGTTACTACTATGCATCCAAGCTGGGCCGTGGCGTCGACGACCTCGACCTGAACCTGGAAGACTTCGTCCAGAAGGTCAACTCGGACCTGGTCGGCAAGGTCGTCAATATCGCCAGCCGTTGTGCCGGGTTCATCCATAAGGGAAATGCGGGGGTACTGGTCGCTGAAAATGCCGCTCCGGAACTGACCGATGCGTTCCTGGCCGCCGCGCCGAGCATCGCCGACGCCTATGAAGCCCGTGACTTTGCCCGTGCAATGCGCGAAATTATGGGCCTGGCTGACCGTGCCAATGCCTGGATTGCGGACAAGGCACCCTGGTCGCTGAACAAGCAGGAAGGCAAAGAGGCCGAGGTTCAGGCGATCTGCGCCACCGGCATCAACCTGTTCCGTCAGTTGGTGATCTTGCTCAAGCCGGTGCTGCCGCTGCTGGCCGCCGACGCAGAAGCGTTCCTCAACGTCGCGCCACTGACCTGGAATGACCACGCCACGCTGCTCAGCAACCATCAGTTGAACGCGTTCAAGCCCCTGATGACCCGCATCGACCCGGTGAAAGTCCAGGCCATGACCGACGCTTCGAAAGAAGACCTGGTCGCCAGCCAGACGGATACAGGCTCGACTGCGCCCGCAGGTAACGGCGAGCTGGCCAAGGACCCTATTTCCGATGAAATCGAGTTCGACACCTTTGCCGCCGTGGACCTGCGCGTTGCACTGATCGTCAAGGCCGAAGCCGTGGAAGGTGCCGACAAGCTGCTGCGCCTGACCCTGGATTTGGGCGGCGAGCGACGCAATGTGTTCTCCGGCATCAAGAGCGCTTACCCTGACCCGTCCGAGCTCGATGGCCGCCTGACCATGATGGTCGCCAACCTCAAGCCACGGAAAATGAAGTTCGGCATATCTGAAGGCATGGTGATGGCGGCTGGCCCTGGCGGCGAAGAAATCTACCTGCTGAGCCCGGACAGCGGCGCCAAGCCGGGTCAACGCATCAAGTAACCCCTGCAAGATGCCCTGGCGCTTCGGCGCCGGGGCTTTTCAGCCTGCCTGCACCGGTGGGCCTGGCGTCAACGCTATGATCAAAGCATGAACCTCATTCAACGTATCGACGCGCTGCTACCGCAGACTCAATGCGGCAAGTGCGGGCACCCGGGCTGCAAGCCTTACGCCGAAGGCATCGCCAACGGCGAGGCAATCAACAAGTGCCCACCCGGAGGCCAGGAAACCATCGCCGGGCTCGCGCAATTGCTGCGTGTGCCAGTGCTGGCCCTGGATACCAGCCGTGGAGACGCGCCGGCGCAGATCGCCTATATCCGTGAGGCCGAATGCATCGGTTGCACCAAATGCATCCAGGCTTGCCCGGTGGACGCCATCGTGGGCGCCGCCAAGTTGATGCATACGGTAATTATCGACGAGTGCACCGGTTGCGACCTGTGTGTAGCGCCCTGCCCTGTCGACTGCATCGAGCTGCGCCCACTCGCTGACGTCTTGCCTATCGTAGGCGGCCTGGCGGGCAGCGATCACGAACGGCACGAACGTGGCCTCAAACGCGACCGCGCTCGGCGGCGTTTCGAACAGCGCAACGCGCGCCTGCAACGTGAGGAAGCCTGCAAGCTCGCCGAGCGCCTGGCGCGGGCCAAGCGCACGGCCCCGGTGGCCGCGGCACAAGCCGATCCCCATCAGGCCGCTCAGGATGCCGCGATCAAGCAAGCCAAAATCAATCTCGCCATGAGCCGTGCTCAACTGCACAAGTCCCTGAAAGCGTTTGGGCATCCGCCGACCTTTGAGCAGCAGTCGCAATTGATTGTCCTGCAAAGGCAGTTCGAAGCCTCGGAGCAGGCGCTTGCCGCGCTGGAAGGCAACAGCCCGCCAACGCTGCCGACCACCCAGGGCCCTGAGCTCAAACGCGCCAAGATTCAACTGGCGATGCGCCGGGCCGAGTTGAAAAAGGCCCAGGCTCAACAGGCTGATGAACAACAACTGGCCAGCCTGAGCGCCGCGCTGAACGCCGCCGAGCAGACGCTGCATGATGCCGAGGCCGACGCCACCGGCAACACCTGACCCACAGCTGATGCTGCACTGTGTATTGCTACAATCCCGTCGACCGCCTGCAAGGAAACGTCCGCCCCTATGAACGCTGCAAAACGCCTGGAAATTTTCCGCAGGTTTCACGAAGACAATCCGGAACCTAAGACTGAGCTGGCGTACTCCTCGCCGTTCGAGCTGTTGATCGCGGTGATCCTGTCGGCCCAATCCACCGACGTTGGCGTCAACAAGGCCACGGCCAAGCTATTCCCTGTGGCCAATACGCCAGAGGCTATTTATGCCTTGGGTGTGGAGGGATTATCGGAGTACATCAAGACCATCGGCTTGTACAACAGCAAGGCCAAGAACGTGATCGAAACGTGCCGCCTGCTCATGGAGCTACACGCCAGCGAAGTGCCGCAAACCCGGGAAGCCCTGGAAGCGCTGCCCGGAGTCGGGCGCAAGACCGCTAACGTGGTGCTCAACACCGCGTTCCGTCAACTCACCATGGCGGTGGACACCCATATTTTTCGCGTCAGCAACCGAACCGGCATCGCTCGCGGCAAGAATGTGGTCGAGGTCGAAAAACAACTGATGAAATTCGTGCCCAAGCCTTATCTGCTCGATTCACACCATTGGCTGATTCTTCACGGGCGCTATGTTTGCCAGGCGCGCAAGCCTCGATGTGGCAGCTGCAGGATCGAAGATTTATGCGAATACAAGCACAAGACATCCGACGATTGAGGGTTCCGGGGTTTTCTCTATCCATCGATTGAAAAAATCTTTTTTACCCGTTCGTGGATTATCGCTATAAGGGGCGCCAACGGCAGTCTTAGCCTGGAGTGAACCTATGAGCACTGGCAAAGAACAAATCGAAGTTGATGACGACCTGGTGGAGTTGGAAGACGATGAGGCGCCAGCGCCCGTCGCAGAGGTAGCCAAGACCAATTTGAGCAAACGCCGGACTATCGACAATCTTCTGGAAGAGCGACGCTTGCAGAAACAATTGGCCGATTACGACTTCGATCTTTGACCCTCTGGCAGACGGTCGGAAGCCTCCCTGACGGAGGCTTTTTTGTGCCGGTTGTTACAGGAACGTCAGAGCGGCGGAGCGCCCTGCTCACACCAAGCCATTGCGTTGGGCCAGTTCTATCAAGTCGACCAGGGAGCGGGCATTGAGCTTCAATAACAGGCGCGTCTTGTAGGTGCTGACGGTCTTGTTGCTGAGGAACATGCCATCGGCGATTTCCTTATTGGTTTTGCCACGGGCCAGTTGCTGGAGCACCATCATTTCCCGCCCCGACAAACGTTCAACCATGTCAGCTTCACTGGTGTTGCCCATCGTGGAGCGTACCGAATTGAGCGCCTGGTTCGGGAAATAGCTGTAGCCGGAAAGCACTGCCTTGATGGCGCTCAGCAACTCGGTCAAGTCCTGCTGCTTGCACACGTAGCCGGCAGCCCCGGCCTGCATGCAGCGCATGGAAAAATGACCAGGTGCCTGGGACGTCAGCACCAGTACCTTGAACGATACGGCTTGCTTGGTTGAAGCTAACCGACAAATAACTTCAAGGCCATCGAGCTTGGGTATTCCAATATCCAGTATGACAATGTCCGGCATATGTTCCCGCGCAAGTTGTAACGCATCGACACCGTTATCAGTCTCGGCAACGACCTCATAACCATGACGCTCCATTAGCATGCGCACAGCAAGCCGAATGACGGGATGATCATCCACGATCAGCACTTTATTCATGAGAAAGTCCAATTTCGCTGTTCGAATTATTTAGAGAAAGCACAATAGCCTAGTCATCTGCTAGTTGGCATAGCGTCCCCCCCCGAGCAACAGTAGGCAGAGACCCAACCCACAGCAAAATAGGAATTAACCTACAAAAATTCGCCAACTTTGAGGTATTCGGCTTTATGGAGCCTTTCAGACCTTTCCCTGCTCGTACATATTTTGAGTGAAATATCCTCATCCCCGTGCGTACGCGGTAAACGTGGCGCACACGTCTTTCAGGAAATGCCCCTTGTATGACGCCGCAACGTAAACGAAGGGCTAAAAAAACCGCATCAGCTTCAGTTCCATTTAACATATTTATACACACTCCATTTTCCTACAGAAAATTCCATAAATTACATATCAATTGCTCCTACATGAGTGAAAATTCTGTAAGACATAGTTCCTATTCAGATGTAAAAAACCTTTCCTTGGAGAAGTAAAATGCTGAAATTAAAAAAACATCTGCATGGATTTGAAGCAGAATCCTTAAACAAACACTAAACGTTTGTAAACGTCGTACCTCAATTAATGCCCGTATGGGTATATTCAGGACAAAAAAAAAGCCCCTTGCATAAGGTAATGCTGTTCACTTAAGCATTTGAGCTAAAGCGGGGCTTCCTAGAAAATCCGATGCCAGACCTCTGGCATCGGATTTTTTTATGTCTGTTCAACAGGACCTGCTCGACCTCGGCGACCTTTTCAACTTCTGCGACCTAAGCACTTTCACCCAGAACATCCCCATTGAATGGGTTGCGTCTGCGCTGGATCTATCCAGTCAGGCCACTATTCGTCGGCGTCGCTTGCCCGCCGATCAGGTGCTTTGGTTGGTGCTTGGCATGGCGTTGTTTCGTGATGAGCCTGTCCATGAGGTCGCTAGACGGTTGAACATTTGCGCTCAAGGCCTCGCCTCCGACCACTTGTTGGCCCGAAGCGGCGTCACTGAAGCCCGCAAGCGACTAGGGGCCGATCCCGTTGAGTGGTTATTCCGCAAAACCGGCACTCAATGGGGCTTGGAGCGCTACGACGAGGACGACTGGCACGGTTTGCAGGTCTTCGCGGTGGACGGTGCGCTCTTGCGCACGCCGGACACACCCGAGCTTCGAGATCATTTCGGGTCAGGAAATACGCCCAGTGATCGTCAGACTCCCTTCCCCATGATGCGCTTGGTAGCGCTGATGAACGTGCGTTCGCACTTAATCCTGGATGCACAATTAGGGCCTTACCGGCGCAGTGAAATGCGCTTGGCCGACGAGTTTTTGCAGCAAGTCCCCGACCACTCCGTGACGCTATTCGATAAAGGATTTTGGGGCGCAGAAATGCTGTTGAGCCTGAGTAACACCGGAACCCACCGTCATTGGTTGATTCCCGCCAAAAAAGGCATGGTCTGTGAAGAAGTGATCCGTTACGGCGAGCACGACCGCTTGGTGCGCATGAAGGTCTCACCGCAAGCCAGAAAGAGAAATCCGGCTCTTGGCACCCACTGGGAAGCCCGCGAAGTCAGCTATGAAATCCAAGGCAGATTAAAAACTGTCATGACGTCGTTACCAGCCAACACCTACAGCACCAAGGTCGTTGCCAAACTTTATCAGGAACGCTGGGAAATCGAATTGGGCTTTAGGGATATCAAAAGCTCTATGCAGCAGAATGCCGTGACCTTGCGCAGTAAAAAAATCGACTTGGTCTATCAGGAGGTCTGGGGGCTTTTACTCGCTTACAACGTGATTCGCCGGGAGGCCGGTCAAGCAGCGGTAGCGTTTGGTCGAGCTCCGTCGGACATACGCTTTAAGCCCGTTTGCCAGTATATCGCCGTGCAGTTGATCGTGATGGCGGCAGCCAATCCGGTATCAGCCACAGGCAGACGCTTGGCCGAACTAAGGAAGGGTATCGGCAGCTTGTTTCTGGATCACCGCCCCAGACCTGCAAGGCCGAGGACGGTGAAGATCTCAAAAACCCGATTTCCAGTGGATCGCAATGCTGCTCCGCTTAAGTGAACAGCATTACCTTGCATAAGGGGCCTTTTCAGGACAAGCGAAACACTCAGAACAACTTGCGGCCTTTGTTGGCCGCGATGCGCATGCGCAAGGCGTTCAACTTGATGAAGCCCGCTGCATCCGCCTGATTGTAGGCACCGCCATCTTCCTCGAAGGTAGCGATGTTAGCGTCGAACAGTGATTCATCAGACTTGCGACCGGTCACGATCACATTGCCCTTGTACAGCTTCAGACGCACGACACCGTTCACATGAGCCTGGGAGGCGTCGATCATCTGCTGCAGCATCAGACGCTCAGGGCTCCACCAGTAACCGGTGTAGATCAGGCTGGCGTACTTGGGCATCAGCTCATCTTTGAGGTGGGCCACTTCACGGTCCAAGGTAATGGACTCGATGGCGCGGTGAGCGCGCAGCATGATAGTGCCACCCGGTGTTTCATAGCAGCCGCGGGACTTCATACCCACGTAACGGTTCTCGACGATGTCGAGACGGCCGATACCGTGTTCACCACCGATACGGTTCAAGGTTGCCAGTACGGTGGCTGGGGTCATCTCGACACCATCCAGCGCGACGATATCGCCGTTGCGGTAGGTCAGTTCCAGATACTGCGGCTTGTCTGGAGCGTTCTCCGGGGAGACGGTCCATTTCCACATGTCTTCTTCGTGCTCGGTCCAGGTGTCTTCCAGCACGCCGCCTTCATAGGAGATGTGCAGCAGGTTGGCATCCATCGAGTAAGGGGACTTCTTCTTGCCGTGACGCTCGATCGGGATCGCGTGCTTTTCAGCGTAATCCATCAGCTTTTCACGGGACAGCAGGTCCCATTCACGCCACGGTGCGATCACTTTCACGCCAGGCTTGAGGGCGTAGGCGCCCAGTTCGAAACGCACCTGGTCGTTACCCTTGCCGGTGGCGCCATGGGAAATGGCATCTGCGCCGGTTTCGTTGGCGATTTCGATCAGGCGCTTGGCGATCAGCGGACGGGCGATGGAGGTACCGAGCAGGTACTCGCCTTCGTAGACAGTATTGGCGCGAAACATCGGGTAGACGAAATCGCGGACGAACTCTTCGCGCAGGTCGTCAATGTAGATCTCTTTCACGCCCATGGCTTGCGCCTTGGCACGTGCAGGTTCGACCTCTTCGCCCTGACCCAGGTCAGCGGTGAAGGTCACCACTTCACAGTTATAAGTATCCTGCAGCCACTTGAGGATCACCGAAGTGTCCAGGCCGCCGGAATACGCGAGAACGACCTTGTTTACGTCGGCCATGCCATCACTCCACGGGGTTGTACGGAAAGGCGACGATTCTACCGATCAAAACCGTGAAATTACAGGGGCGCGACAGCAAATGAAGATAAAGCGACAGATTATGTCGAACACGCGACCGATGGTCGCACGCTATGAGGTCGCTGCGGGGTTACTGGGTGCGGTTGCCTGGGGCGCCGGTCTCTCGGGCGCTGCCACGCGCTCGAGCTGCACGTTGACCCGACGGTTGCGGGCGCGGTTCGCGGCATTGGTGTTGGGCGCCAAGGGGTAGCTTTCGCCGTGGAAGCGCAGGGTGATCTGCGACTCCTGGATGCCATTGGCCTTGAAGTAGTCCATCACCGCCAAGGCGCGGCGTCGCGAGACATCGCGGTTGGTCAAGCGGTTGCCGCTGTTATCCGAATGGCCGTTCAACTCGATATGGTTGACGGTGGGGTCGGCTTTCATGAACGCGACAATCACCGACAGCTTCTTCTTGGCCGCAGCATCCAGCTCGATGCCACCACCGGGGAAGCCGACTTCCGTCTGCTTGACCTGATCGTAATTCATCGGCAACAGCTTGGTAGTACACAGCTGATAGTCGGTGTAGGCCTTGTTGAATTTCACCGGCAGCAGGCGAATCTCCGAGTAACCACCCTCGCGACCGTAATGTCGCACGGTCGGGCTGCGTCCTTCGAGCAAGCCGGTGAACAACCGCCCGGCCTGGGCCTGGGAGCTGTTAAACAGCACATCACCACTGCCGACGCGTACCGCACCGAGGTTGATATCGCCGCGGCCCGGTTGCCAGGGCGCGGCGGCGGCCAATAATGTGGCGGAGCCGGCACCGAGCGAACCGTTATAGGCTTTCAGACGAAATGTCGCCTGCTCACCCGCCCGGCGCACGAACTCACCCGAGCCGAAATCGGTGATCGGCTGGGTCAGTCGGCATTCGAACTGATCGCCCTCCACCTTCCACTCAATATTCTCCAGACGTGTCTGGAACGTGAGGGCCATCGCGGGCAGGCTGGCGAACACACTGAGCAGGGCTAGATAATGCTGGCGCACGGGAGGCTCCACTGGTTTCTACAACACTTCAAAGCGTCATACATCGTTAAGGCATACCCAGAGCTATCGGTCGCATCCTGCAAAACTTGATAGCGAGTGCCTGCACGAGTCTTTTCCGGTAGCATTCCCTCCAGATTGACCCGCCTGGAATCCCCAATGTCCGACCGCCTGACCCTGCTGCGTCCCGACGACTGGCATATTCATCTTCGCGATGGTGCTGCGTTGCCCCAAACCGTGGCCGATGTAGCGCGCACGTTTGGCCGTGCCATCATCATGCCTAACCTGGTACCCCCGGTGCGTAACGCGGCCGAAGCCGATGCCTATCGCCAGCGAATCCTCGCTGTGCGCCCGGCCGGCAGCCGCTTCGAACCGCTGATGGTGCTTTACCTTACCGACCGCACCCAGCCTGAAGAAATTCGTGAGGCCAAGGCCAGCGGTTACGTTTACGCCGCCAAGTTGTACCCGGCGGGCGCGACCACCAACTCCGATTCCGGCGTCACCAGCATCGACAAGATCCTGCCGGCCATCGAAGCCATGGCTGAGGTCGGCATGCCGCTGTTGATCCACGGTGAAGTCACCCGTGGCGATGTCGATGTGTTCGATCGCGAGAAGATCTTCATCGACGAGCACATGCGCCGCGTGGTCGAGCTGTTCCCGACGCTCAAGGTGGTGTTCGAACACATCACCACCGCAGAGGCCGTGCAGTTCGTCACCGAGGCTTCGGCCAATGTCGGCGCGACCATCACCGCACATCACCTGTTGTACAACCGCAACCACATGCTGGTGGGCGGGATTCGGCCGCATTTCTACTGCTTGCCGATCCTCAAGCGCAACACCCATCAGGTGGCTTTGCTGGATGCCGCCACCAGCGGCAGCCCGAAGTTCTTCCTCGGTACCGACTCCGCGCCCCACGCGCAGCACGCCAAGGAAGCCGCCTGCGGTTGCGCGGGGTGCTACACCGCGTTTGCTGCCATCGAGCTGTACGCGGAAGCGTTCGAACAACGCAACGCCCTGGACAAGCTCGAAGGCTTCGCCAGCCTCAATGGCCCGCGCTTCTATGGCCTGCCGGCGAATACCGATCGCATCACCCTGGTTCGTGAAGACTGGACCGCCCCTGCCAGCCTGCCCTTTGGCGAGTTGACCGTTATCCCGCTGCGCGCCGGTGAAACACTGCGCTGGCGCCTGCTGGAGGAAAGCAAGTGAGTGAAGACCATTACGATGACGACCAGGAACACGCCGGTGGGGGCGGTTCGCGCCACCCGATGGCCGAACGTTTCCGCGGCTACCTGCCTGTCGTTATCGACGTAGAAACCGGCGGCTTCAATTGCGCCACCGATGCCTTGCTGGAAATTGCCGCGACCACCATCGGCATGGACGAGCAAGGCTTCGTGTACCCGGAACACACCCACTTCTTCCGCGTCGAGCCGTTTGTAGGGGCCAACATCGAAGCGGCAGCCCTGGAGTTCACCGGGATCAAGCTCGATCACCCCTTGCGCATGGCAGTGAGTGAAGAAGCGGCGCTGACCGACATCTTCCGTGGCGTACGCAAAGCGCTGAAGGCCAATGGCTGCAAACGCGCGATCCTGGTCGGGCACAACAGCAGTTTCGACCTGGGCTTCCTGAATGCCGCCGTGGCGCGCCTGGACATGAAACGTAACCCGTTCCATCCATTCTCCAGCTTCGACACCGCTACGCTTGCCGGCCTGGCCTATGGTCAGACCGTACTGGCAAAAGCCTGCCAGGCAGCCGGTATCGATTTCGACGGTCGCGAGGCGCACTCGGCTCGCTATGACACCGAGAAGACCGCCGAGCTGTTCTGTGGCATCGTCAATCGCTGGAAACAGATGGGCGGTTGGGAAGACTTCAACGACTGAGGTTGAATCCCGCGCATAAAAAAACCGGCCTTTCCAGGCCGGTTTTTTTTACCTTGAATCTGGCTTACAGCTTGCCAGCGTTCTCGGTCAGGTAAGCCGCAACACCTTCGGTGGAAGCGGTCATGCCTTTGTCGCCTTTTTTCCAGTTGGCAGGGCAGACTTCGCCGTGCTCTTCGTGGAATTGCAGAGCGTCGACCAGACGGATCAGCTCTTCCATGTTACGGCCCAGCGGCAGGTCGTTGATGATCTGCGAGCGCACAACGCCCTTGTCGTCGATCAGGAACGCGCCACGGAATGCCACGCCGCCTTCGGACTCAACGTCGTAGGCCTTGGCGATATCATGCTTCATATCGGCTGCCATGGTGTATTGGACTTTGCCGATGCCGCCATCATTGATGGCGGTGTTGCGCCAGGCATTGTGAGTGAAGTGGGAGTCGATGGAAACGGCGACCACTTCAACATTGCGCGCCTTGAAATCGTCCATGCGGTGATCCAGAGCGATCAGCTCGGATGGGCAGACGAAGGTGAAGTCCAGCGGGTAGAAGAACACCAGGCCGTATTTGCCTTTGATGGCTTCAGACAGTTTGAAGCTGTCTACGATTTCGCCATTGCCGAGAACGGCGGGTACGTCGAAATCCGGGGCTTGTTTGCCGACGAGTACGCTCATTGGATATCTCCTGATGAAGGGGTGACGATTGAAGTAACAGGACCAGCGTCGAGTCTGCCTTGTGTCAGCGACAAACCTGTGACGCGGTCACGCTTCGTAAAGACTGACCATCATACACCGAAAAAACCGTTCGTCAGCGCGCGGGCAATGTGCGTGCGATCGTTGATGAAACTACTTTGACAATCATTCTCGTTAACATTAAGATCCATCGCACTCAAGCCCTAAACCCGCGACGGTTCTCCCTTATGTATGTGTGCCTCTGTACTGGCGTCACCGACGGACAAATCCGCGAAGCAATCTATGAAGGTTGCTGCAGCTACAAGGAAGTGCGCGAAACCACCGGCGTTGCCAGCCAGTGCGGTAAATGCGCATGCCTCGCCAAGCAAGTGGTACGGGAAACGCTCACGCAGTTGCAGACAGCCCAGGCTGGCGTGCCCTACTCAGCAGAATTTACACACGCTTAAATAGGCGTGTTTTAAAGAACCGGACTCCGTGTCCGGTTTTTTTATGCCTGCAATTCAATTAGTTAGCGTCAAGACGCGGAACACAAACATTCTTATTCCGATTAATTTTCATTTATTATTCAATAACTTAGGTTTGACACCAGGTTTTTCGCCGCTCAAACTCTGCCCCTACACAGCGATTACAGGGCAGGACCCCAGTCATGAAAGGCGACATCACAGTCATCCAGCAACTCAACAAAATCCTTGCCAATGAACTGGTCGCGATCAATCAGTACTTTCTGCATGCACGCATGTATGACGATTGGGGCCTGGAAAAGCTGGGCAAACGCGAATACAAGGAATCGATCAAGGCCATGAAGGACGCCGATGCGCTGATCAAACGCATCCTGTTCCTCGAAGGCCTGCCGAATGTACAGGACCTGGGCAAGCTGAATATCGGCGAGCACACCCAGGAAATGATCAGCAGCGACCTGGGCTTTGAACGCAAGAGCCACAGCGACCTCAAGGCCGCCATCGCTCACTGCGAAGCCACTGGCGACTACGGCAGCCGCGAGTTGCTGGAAGATATTCTTGAAGACCAGGAAGAGCATATCGACTGGCTGGAAACCCAACTGGGCCTGATCGACAAAGTCAGCCTGGAGAACTACCTGCAATCGCAAATGGGCGAATAACCCCGTAGTTCTTGTTTACTGTAGGAGCGAGCTTGCTCGCGAAAAAACGCCCAGGCAACGCGTTTATTCTGGATAAACGCGGGGGCCTTAAGTGCTTCGCGAGCAAGCTCGCTCCTACAGAGAAGCCAAAAAAAAGCCCCGCCCTCTTACGAGAGGCGGGGCTTTTTATTGCGTGGCCTTTTACCAAAGCATCAAGCTTCAGTCTTGGCTGCCGCTTTTTCCGCTGCATCTTTGATCAACGCTTGCAACGAGCCATCAGCCGCCATTTCAGTGATGATGTCGCTACCGCCAACCAGTTCACCGGCCACCCACAGCTGCGGGAAAGTCGGCCAGTTGGCATATTTAGGCAGGTTGGCGCGGATTTCCGGGTTCTGCAGGATATCCACGTAAGCGAACTTCTCGCCACACGCCATGATGGCCTGGGACGCTTTCGCGGAGAAACCGCACTGGGGAGCGTTTGGCGCGCCTTTCATGTAAAGCAGAATGGTGTTGTTGGCAATCTGCTCTTTGATCGTTTCGATGATATCCATGGAACACCTCTGCAGGAACTTTGCGACTCACGGGTCGGCACGGTGGCGCATTGTAACGCAAAAAACCTGCAGGATGCTCGGGCGCGCCGACAGCCAGCCTCACGCCGCTGCAACTTTCACAGGCACGCCATTGAGCGCCGCATTGCCGGAGAGCTCGTCCAACTGCCGCTCATCGGTCAAATCATTCGCACTTGCCCCCGGCTGGCCGCTGGCGATGCTCATCTGCACACCCGGGCGCCCGTGCCCCCAGCCATGCGGCAGGCTGACCACGCCGGGCATCATGTCCAAGCTGGCGACCACCTCGACTTCGACCATGCCGATGCGTGAGCTGACGCGCACCCGCTGACCGTCGTTCAATTGCCGGCTGGCCAGGTCGTCAGGATGCATCAGCAGTTGATGGCGCGGCTTACCCTTCACCAGCCGATGATAGTTATGCATCCAGGAATTATTGCTGCGCACATGGCGACGACCGATCAGCAGCAGTTCGTCAGCCACGGGCACCGGTTGCGCCGCAAAACGCGCCAGGTCCGCCAGGATCACTAGCGGCGCCGCCTGCACCTTGCCATCGGCGGTTTTCAGCCGCTCGGCCAGGTTTGGCTGGAGCGGCCCCAGGTCCACGCCATGGGGATGATCGGCCAGCATCGCCACCGACAGCTTGCGCGCAGATGCATCCCCATAAGTCCCGGCGCGCAACCCGAAGTCGATCATCTGCGCAGGCGGCATCGTCGGCTTGAGCACCACGCCGGTATGGGCCGAGAACGCCTTGGCCAGGCCGACGAAGATTTCCCAATCGTGCAGCGCACCTTCAGGCTTGGGCAGGATCGCGCGATTGAAGCGCGTGACGTTGCGTACCGCGAACATATTGAAGGTGGTGTCGTAGTGATCATTCTCCAGTGCCGACGTGGACGGCAGGATCAGATCGGCATAGCGCGTGGTCTCGTTGATGTAGAGGTCGATACTGACCATGAACTCCAACCCATCCAGCGCCTGCTCCAACTGACGGCCGTTGGGCGTCGACAATACCGGGTTACCGGCCACCGTCACCAGGGCGCGGACTTGCCCTTCGCCTTCGGTGAGCATCTCTTCGGCCAAGGCGGATACCGGCAGTTCTCCGCCGTACTCGGGCCGCCCGGACACGCGGCTCTGCCAGCGATTGAAATGCCCGCCGCCGGTCGAGGCCACCAAATCCACCGCCGGCGTGGTGCACAAGGCGCCGCCTACCCGATCCAGATTGCCGGTCACCAGGTTGATCAGTTGCACCAGCCAATGACACAGGGTGCCGAACGCCTGGGTGGAGACGCCCATGCGCCCATAGCACACCGCTTTATCCGCCGCCGCGAAGTCCCGCGCCAGTTGGCGGATCTGCTCGGCTGGCACCGCACACTGACGGCTCATGGCCTCGGCGGTAAACCCGGCGATCGCCTGGCGCACGGTCTCCAAACCCTCAACCGGTAAATGGCTGTCGCGGGTCAAGCCCTCGGCGAACAGGGTGTTGAGCAGCCCGAACAACAAGGCCGCGTCACCGCCAGGACGCACGAACAGGTGCTGATCGGCAATCCCCGCCGTCTCGCTGCGGCGCGGGTCGACCACCACAACTTTGCCGCCTCGGGCCTGAATGGCCTTGAGGCGCTTCTCCACGTCGGGCACGGTCATGATGCTGCCATTGGAGGCAAGAGGATTGGCGCCCAGGATCAACATGAAGTCGGTGTGGTCGATGTCCGGAATCGGCAGCAACAAGCCATGGCCGTACATCAGGTGGCTGGAGAGGTGGTGGGGCAGTTGGTCTACCGACGTCGCGGAGTACCGGTTACGCGTTTTCAACAGGCCGAGAAAGTAGTTGCTGTGGGTCATCAGCCCGTAGTTATGCACGCTGGGGTTGCCCTGATACACCGCCACCGCATTCTGCCCATGCCGGGCCTGAATGCCCGCAAGGCGTTCGGCTACCAGCGCGAAGGCGTCTTCCCACGGGATTGGTTGCCATTCATTACCCACCCGCAACATAGGCTGGTGCAGGCGGTCCGGGTCATTCTGGATATCCTGCAACGCCACCGCTTTCGGGCAGATGTGCCCCCGACTGAAGGTGTCCAACGGGTCGCCCTTGATCGAGGTGATCGCCAGGCTGCCGTCGTCGCCTTGGCTGGTTTCCAGGGTGAGGCCGCAGATCGCTTCGCATAGGTGGCAGGCACGGTGATGGAGAGTCTTGGTCATGGCCAGTCTCTTTATAAGGGCTTTGTTCAACTATGGGCCGCGACCGCTCGGTGCGCCAGCAACGTTCGCGCGGTGAATCGGCAGCCATAGGCCAAAGCAGGGCCAAGAGTGAGCAAATGTTTCGGAAACCTCCCCGCACGCGCCTGAAACCGCTAAAACCAGGCCCGGAGCCGCCCCTGCGCATTGCAAAAGGTCTCGGCGCCAGTGTACAAATGGGCCGCTGCTGTCAGGAAACCGTCTTCAAACGCGCTTCGGCGCCCTGCTTGAACACCCTTAAAAACCGTAGCCCTATTGGTAAGACGCGACATTTAATGTCAATATCGCGCCTTCCCCTATTTCGTCGCCCCGTGCGGCTTTCGCCGCAGGTCTCGCCCGTTGTCACAATAAACAAGGCTTTGAGTATCTGCGGTCTGTTGCAAAAGGTAGTTAATGATGAGCGCAAGGCACTTTCTCTCCCTGATGGATTGCACGCCCGAAGAGCTGGTCAGCGTGATCCGTCGAGGCATTGAGCTTAAAGACCTGCGTAACCGCGGTGTACTGTTCGAGCCTCTGAAAAACCGCGTGCTCGGGATGATTTTCGAGAAGTCCTCGACCCGCACCCGCTTGTCCTTCGAAGCCGGCATGATCCAATTGGGTGGTCAGGCGATCTTCCTGTCGCCGCGCGATACCCAATTGGGCCGTGGCGAGCCGATCAGCGACTGCGCCATCGTGATGTCGCGCATGCTCGACGCCGTGATGATCCGTACCTTCGCCCACAGCACCTTGACCGAATTTGCCGCCAACTCGCGTGTGCCGGTGATCAACGGCCTGTCCGATGACCTGCATCCGTGCCAATTGCTGGCCGACATGCAAACCTTCCTCGAGCACCGCGGCTCGATCCAGGGCAAGACCGTGGCCTGGATCGGCGACGGCAATAATATGTGCAACAGCTATATAGAAGCCGCGATCCAGTTCGACTTCCACCTGCGTATCGCCTGCCCCGAGGGTTACGAACCCAGCGCCGAGTTCCTGGCCAAGGCCGATGGCCGCGTGCAACTGCTGCGCGATCCGAAAGACGCGGTGGTCGGCGCCCATCTGGTCAGCACCGACGTCTGGACCTCCATGGGCCAGGAAGACGAAACCGCCAAGCGCCTGGCCCTCTTCGCGCCGTTCCAGGTGACCCGCGCGCTGCTCGACCTGGCCGCGCCGGACGTGCTGTTCATGCACTGCCTGCCTGCCCACCGTGGCGAAGAAATCAGCCTCGACCTGCTCGACGACCCACGCTCGGTCGCCTGGGACCAGGCCGAAAACCGCCTGCATGCGCAAAAGGCCCTGCTCGAATTTCTCGTTCCGCCGTCGTACCACCACGCATGAGCCAGCCATTACTGCTGAACCTGCGCAATCTGGCATGCGGCTATCAAGATCAACGGGTGGTGCAGAACCTCAATCTGCACCTCAACGCTGGAGACATCGGCTGCCTGCTGGGCTCCTCGGGCTGCGGCAAGACCACCACCCTGCGCGCAATTGCGGGGTTCGAGCCGGTGCACGAAGGCGAAATCAGCCTGGCGGGCGAAGTGATCTCCAGTGCCGGTTTCACGCTGGCACCCGAGAAACGTCGCATCGGCATGGTGTTTCAGGACTACGCGCTGTTTCCTCATCTGAGCGTGGCCGACAACATCGCCTTCGGCATCCGCAAGCACCCGCAAAAAGAACGCGTAGTGGCCGAATTGCTGGAACTGGTCAACCTCAAAGACCTGGACAAGCGCTTCCCCCACGAGCTTTCCGGTGGTCAGCAGCAACGTGTCGCCCTGGCCCGCGCCCTGGCGCCGGAGCCGCAGCTGCTGCTGCTGGACGAACCCTTTTCCAACCTGGATGGCGAATTACGGCGCAAGCTCAGCCATGAAGTGCGCGACATTCTCAAGGCGCGCGGCACCAGCGCGATCCTGGTCACCCATGATCAGGAAGAAGCCTTCGCCGTCAGCGATCATGTGGGCGTGTTCAAGGAGGGTCGTCTTGAGCAGTGGGACACGCCCTACAACCTCTACCACGAACCGCAGACACCGTATGTGGCCAGCTTTATTGGCCAGGGCTATTTCATCCAGGGTCAATTGAGCTCGCCCGAGTCCGTCAGCACTGAGCTGGGCGAGCTGCGTGGCAACCGTGCATATACCTGGCCCACCGGTGGCGCGGTGAAGGTGCTGCTGCGCCCGGATGACATCGTCTATGCGCCGGACAGTGCACTAAAAGCGCGGATTGTTGGCAAGACCTTCCTTGGTGCGTCAACGCTGTACCGTCTGCAACTTGCGACGGGCGCGCAGCTGGAGTCGATTTTCCCCAGCCACGTCGATCAGCAGATGGGCACGGATGTGGGCATTCGAGTGGCCGCCGAGCATCTGGTGCTGTTCCAGGAATAAGCCGCTACCTTGTGGGAGGGGGCTTGCTCCCGATAGCGGTGGGTCAGTCAGCTTATCTCTAGCTGGCCCACCGCCATCGGGGGCAAGCCCCCTCCCACATTGGATCACCACAGGGCTGATCATTAGGCCCGGCCAATCGGCGCGAAGATGGCTTGGGTATGCTCAGCCAACACACTGGCTGGCAACTCTACTTCCAACCCTCTCCGACCGGCACTGACGAAAATCGTCGCAAACGGCTGCGCCGTCACATCGATGAACGTGCGCAAGCGCTTCTTTTGCCCCAAAGGGCTGATGCCGCCCAAAAGATAGCCGGTGGAGCGCTGCGCCGCCGCCGGGTCGGCCATTTCGACTTTCTTGACGCCCGCCGCGTGAGCCAGGGCTTTCAGATCCAGACTTCCGACGACCGGCACCACCGCCACCAGCAATTCGCCCTTCTCACTGCTGGCAAGCAAGGTTTTGAACACCTGCGCCGGGTCGAGAGCCAATTTCTCCGCGGCCTCCAGGCCATACGAAGCCGCCTTGGGATCGTGCTCATAACTATGGATGCGATGTTCGGCGCGAACTTTTTTCAACAAATCCAATGCGGGGGTCATGACCTCTCCGGACGTAGCAAACTGAGACTCGATTCTAGGCCAACCCCGCACAAAACGCTCTAGTCCGCCCTATCCGCCAATCTTATTTAATGTGATGAGCGTGATCATTCATCAAACCTATAGTTCGAAAGTGACTGGTAGTTCACTTTCGACCTTTGACAGCAGTCATTCTTGTCTATATTTTTTCGTTTCCGAATACTGTAGGAATAGCCCTCGGTACTCGAGCAGTAAGCCGTGACACAGGATGGGGATCCTCGTCTCGGTGAAAATCGCGCAACGGCCCGTTGAGGCCTGCGCCAGACAAGAACAACAACTGAGGTTTTCCATGACAACTGCTCTTCAACAGCCTTCACTTTCGAGCCAATGCATGGCCGAATTCCTCGGCACTGCGCTGCTGATCTTCTTCGGTACCGGGTGCGTCGCTGCGCTCAAGGTCGCGGGTGCGAGCTTTGGCTTGTGGGAAATCAGCATTATCTGGGGGGTCGGCGTGAGCATGGCGATCTACCTGAGTGCCGGTATTTCCGGGGCTCACCTCAATCCGGCGGTGAGTATCGCCCTGTGTATTTTTGCCGACTTTGAAAAACGCAAACTGCCCTTCTACATCCTCGCCCAAATCGCCGGTGCTTTCTGCTCCGCCGCGCTGGTGTACACGCTCTACAGCAATCTTTTTTTCGATTACGAACAAACCCACCACATGGTGCGTGGCTCCCAGGCCAGCCTGGAATTGGCTTCGGTGTTCTCCACCTATCCCCATGCATTGCTCAGCACGGCCCAGGCGTTCCTGGTGGAAATGGTCATCACCGCGATCCTGATGGGTGTGATCATGGCCCTGACCGACGACAACAATGGCCTGCCCCGTGGCCCGCTGGCGCCGCTGCTGATCGGCCTGTTGATCGCTGTGATTGGTAGCGCGATGGGCCCGCTGACCGGCTTTGCGATGAACCCGGCGCGGGATTTCGGGCCCAAGCTGATGACCTTTTTCGCCGGCTGGGGTGAAATGGCCTTTACTGGCGGTCGCGATATTCCTTACTTCCTGGTACCGATTTTCGCGCCGATTGTGGGCGCATGCCTCGGCGCCGCAGCGTATCGCGGGCTAATTGCCCGTCACCTGCCGAGCGCCGCACCTGCTATAGCTGAAACAACTGACACGGCTGTCAACGGCAACACCCGTATTTCCTGAAAGCGCCAGCCAGGGTCCCTGCCCTTCGTGACCCCGGCTGATTTCTGACTCCTTATTTCGTCCAAGGCAATTGACATGACCGACCTTCAGAATAAGAACTACATCATTGCCCTCGATCAGGGCACCACCAGTTCCCGCGCGATCATCTTCGATCGTGACGCCAACGTGGTGTGCACCGCCCAGCGCGAGTTCGTCCAGCATTACCCGCAGGCGGGCTGGGTCGAGCATGACCCGATGGAAATCTTCGCCACCCAGAGCGCGGTGATGGTGGAGGCGCTGGCCCAGGCTGGCCTGCACCACGACCAGGTCGCCGCCATCGGCATCACCAACCAGCGCGAAACCACCGTGGTATGGGACAAGATCACTGGCCGCCCGATCTACAACGCCATTGTCTGGCAGTGCCGCCGCAGTACCGAGATCTGCCAGCAGCTCAAGCGCGACGGCCACGAGCAATACATCAGCGACACCACTGGTCTGGTCACCGACCCCTACTTTTCCGGTACCAAACTCAAGTGGATCCTCGACAACGTCGAAGGCAGCCGCGAGCGTGCGCGCAACGGCGAGTTGCTGTTCGGCACCATCGACAGCTGGCTGATCTGGAAATTTACCGGCGGCAAGACCCACGTCACCGACTACACCAATGCTTCGCGCACCATGCTCTTCAACATCCACACCCTGGAATGGGATGCGAAGATGCTGGAGATTCTGGACGTTCCACGGGAAATGCTGCCGGAAGTTAAATCTTCGTCCGAGATCTACGGCCGCACCAAAAGCGGCATCGCCATCGGCGGCATTGCCGGCGACCAGCAAGCCGCGCTGTTCGGCCAGATGTGCGTCGAACCCGGCCAGGCCAAAAATACCTACGGCACCGGCTGCTTCCTGCTGATGAACACCGGCGACAAAGCGGTGAAATCCAAGCATGGCATGCTCACCACCATCGCCTGCGGCCCGCGTGGCGAAGTGGCCTACGCACTGGAAGGCGCAGTTTTCAACGGCGGATCCACCGTGCAGTGGTTGCGTGACGAGTTGAAAATCATCAACGACGCCCACGACACCGAATACTTTGCCGGCAAGGTCAAGGACAGCAACGGCGTTTACCTGGTGCCGGCCTTCACCGGCCTGGGCGCGCCGTACTGGGACCCGTATGCCCGTGGCGCATTGTTCGGCCTGACCCGTGGCGTACGCGTGGATCACATTATTCGTGCAGCCCTGGAGTCGATTGCCTACCAGACCCGTGACGTGCTCGACGCCATGCAACAGGACTCGGGCGAACGCCTTAAAGCCCTGCGTGTGGACGGCGGCGCAGTCGCCAACAACTTCCTGATGCAATTCCAGGCCGATATCCTCGGCACCCAGGTCGAACGACCGCAAATGCGCGAAACCACCGCCCTCGGCGCTGCTTACCTGGCAGGCCTGGCCTGTGGCTTCTGGGGCAGCCTGGACGAGCTGCGCGGCAAAGCGGTGATCGAGCGCGAATTCGAACCACAGCTCGATGAAGCGGCTAAAGAGAAACTCTACGCGGGCTGGCAAAAAGCAGTCAGCCGCACCCGCGACTGGGAGCCGCACGAAGGCGCCGAATAAGCCAAGCGCCGGATCTACACCGGTTGTAACTGGCAGGGAGCGGATTCCTGCGTCATCATGGGCCACTTTTGTATGGCAGCCCAAAGGACGCCCCATGAATCTGCCTCCCCGCCAACAACAAATCCTCGAACTGGTCCGCGAACGCGGCTACGTCAGTATCGAGGAAATGGCGCAGTTGTTCGTTGTCACCCCGCAAACCATCCGCCGCGATATCAACCAGCTGGCGGACGCCAATCTGCTGCGCCGCTACCACGGCGGCGCGGCCTATGACTCCAGTGTCGAGAACACCGCGTACGCCATGCGTGCCGACCAGATGCGCGATGAAAAACAGCGTATCGGCGAAGCCATCGCGGCGCAGATCCCCGATCACGCCTCGTTGTTCATCAATATCGGCACCACCACCGAATCCATCGCCCGTGCGCTGCTCAATCACCATCACCTGAAAATCATCACCAACAACCTCAACGTCGCCACCATGCTCAGTGCCAAGGACGACTTCGATGTGTTGCTGACCGGCGGCAATGTGCGCCGTGACGGCGGCGTGGTAGGCCAGGCCAGTGTGGATTTCATCAATCAGTTCAAGGTCGACTTTGCGCTGGTGGGTATCAGTGGCATCGATGAGGATGGCAGCCTGCTGGATTTCGACTATCAGGAAGTGCGGGTTTCCCAGGCGATCATCGCCAACGCGCGACAAGTGATTCTGGCCGCGGACTCCAGCAAGTTCGGGCGCAACGCCATGATCCGCCTGGGGCCGATCAGTCTGGTGGACTGCCTGGTGACTGATCAGCAGCCGGTGCCGGCGTTGGTGCAGTTGTTGAATCAGCATAAGGTTCGTTTGGAAGTCGTCTGACATCTCGTTCCCACGCTCCGCGTGGGAATGCACCGCAGGACGCTCCGCGTCCGCTGTGACGCAGAGCGTCATGGGCTCAATTCCCACGCGGGAGCGTGGGAACTATCAGTTCACAAATTTTCCTTTCCCCACCCTTCGATGAGTTTTTTCAATCGAAGTTGGCTGGCTGCGCGCGCATTTATCAGCTAACATTTTCGCAAATGAACATTAATGTTCGAATTCCAATACGAAAAGATCGCGAGGCCAGCCGATGAACCCTTCTACCTTGCCTGCACCACCGCTTGCCGAAGTCTATGACGTTGCCGTTATCGGCGGCGGGATCAATGGCGTCGGCATTGCAGCAGACGCAGCCGGGCGCGGTTTGTCGGTATTCCTTTGCGAAAAGGACGATCTGGCCAGCCACACGTCGTCTGCCAGCAGCAAGCTGATTCACGGTGGCTTGCGCTACCTGGAACACTACGAGTTCCGCCTGGTACGCGAAGCCCTGGCCGAGCGTGAAGTGCTGCTGGCGAAGGCCCCGCACATCGTCAAGCAGATGCGCTTTGTGTTGCCGCACCGTCCGCACCTGCGCCCGGCCTGGATGATCCGTGCCGGCCTGTTCCTGTATGACCACCTGGGCAAACGCGAGAAGCTGGCCGGTTCGAAAAGCCTCAAGTTCGGTGCCGACAGCCCGCTGAAAAGCGAAATCACCAAAGGCTTCGAATATTCCGACTGCTGGGTCGACGACGCCCGCCTTGTGGTGCTCAACGCCATGGCCGCGCGCGAGAAAGGCGCGCATATCCACACCCAGACCCGTTGCGTCAGTGCCCACCGCAGCAACGGCTTGTGGGAAATGAACATGCAACGCGCCGATGGCAGCCTGTTCTCGATCCGCGCCCGGGCGCTGGTGAACGCCGCCGGCCCATGGGTCGCCAAGTTCATCAAGGACGACCTGAAGCTGGATTCGCCGTACGGCATTCGCCTGATCCAAGGCAGCCACCTGATCGTGCCGAAACTCTACGAAGGTGCCCATGCGCACATTCTGCAGAACGAAGACCAGCGCATCGTGTTCACGATTCCGTACCTCAATCACCTGACCATCATCGGCACCACCGACCGCGAATACACCGGCGATCCGGCGAAAGTTGCGATCACCGAAGGTGAAACCGACTACATGCTCAAGGTGGTCAACGCACACTTCAAGAAACAGCTGAGCCGTGACGATATCGTCCACACCTATTCGGGCGTGCGCCCGCTGTGCAACGACGAATCGGACAACCCATCGGCCATTACCCGCGACTACACCCTGTCGCTGTCCGGCGGCAGCGGCGAGGCGCCGATCCTGTCGGTGTTCGGCGGCAAGCTGACGACCTACCGCAAGCTGGCCGAATCGGCCATGGCGCAACTGGCGCCGTACTTCACCCAGATGCGCCCAAGCTGGACCGCCAAGGCCAGCCTGCCGGGCGGCGAAGACATGACCACACCAGAAGCCCTGGCCGAGGCCATACGCAACAAGTTCGACTGGGTGCCGAGCGAGATCGCCCGTCGCTGGTCGACCACCTACGGCAGCCGCACCTGGCGCCTGCTGGAAGGTGTGCAAACCCTGGCTGATCTGGGTGAGCACCTGGGCGGTGGGCTTTACACCCGCGAAGTCGATTACCTGTGCGCCGAAGAATGGGTAACCCAGCCTCAAGACGTGCTGTGGCGCCGCACCAAGCTGGGCCTGTTCACCACTGCAGCAGAGCAGGACAACCTGCAACGCTACCTGTCCAAGGTTGAACAGACGCGCAGCAAGATCGAAGCGGCCTGACGCCATCCCGAGACTGTAGGGGCAAGCTTGCTCGCGAAAAACCCGAGAGCGCCGCGTTTATCCAGAATAAACGCGGCGTTTTTGCGTTTTTCGCGAGCAAGCTCGCTCCTACCTTAGGAGTGCCTGCCATTCGGTTTTCCGAACGCAGAACCTGCTCCTATTCGGTTTGCCGTACCCCGGTAGTGAGCTGACACTGTCACACAAAGTTAATAACCATATAAATCATGAAGTTAAGCTTTTGTTTCGGGTATGGCACGACTCATGCTCTACACTTCCTGACGATTGCCTGAGACGCCTCAGCAGCCGTCAAGGCATTCGCTGTACAAGAGAGCCGTTTAGCTGGCTTTATAAAAAAAACAAATGTCGAGGAAGTATTGATGCGCATCGTTCCCCATATCCTGGGCGCAGCTATTGCTGCTGCTCTGATCAGCACTCCAGTTTTCGCCGCCGAACTCACCGGCACGCTGAAGAAAATCAACGACTCCGGCACTATCACTCTCGCTCACCGCGACAGCTCTATTCCGTTTTCCTACATTGCGGATGGCTCGGGCAAACCCGTGGGCTATTCCCATGACATTCAACTGGCCGTCGTTGAAGCCCTGAAAAAAGACCTGAACAAGCCCGATCTGCAGGTCAAATACAACCTGGTGACGTCGCAGACCCGTATTCCGCTGATCCAGAACGGCACCGCAGACCTGGAATGCGGCTCCACCACCAACAACGCCGAACGCGCCCAGCAAGTTGACTTCACCACCAACATCTTCGAAATCGGCACCCGTCTGCTGGTCAAGAAAGACAAGGATGGCAAGCCGTCCTACCTTGACTTTGCCGACCTGAAAGGCAAGAACGTCGTGACCACCGCCGGCACCACGTCCGAGCGCATCATCAAGGCGATGAACGCCGACAAGCAGATGGGCATGAACGTCATCTCCGCCAAAGACCACGGCGAATCCTTCCAGATGCTCGAAAGCGGCCGCGCGGTTGCCTTCATGATGGACGACGCCCTGCTGGCCGGCGAAGAAGCCAAGGCCAAGAAGCCGGATGACTGGGTGATCACCGGTACTCCGCAGTCCTTCGAAGCCTACGCGTGCATGGTTCGCAAAGGCGACCCAGACTTCAAGAAAGCCGTGGATGACGCCATCGCCAGCCTGTACAAGTCCGGCGAAATCAACAAGATCTACGCCAAGTGGTTTGAAAGCCCGATTCCACCAAAAGGCCTGAACCTCAACTTCCCGATGAGCGACAAGGTCAAGGAACTGATCAAGAACCCGAGCGACAAACCGGCTCCGGAAGTAAAGATCTAAAACCTGGCTAACCTTATCGCCTGAGGGAGTCAAACTCCCTCAGGCGTTTGTAATTACCTGCTGGCTTTAACTTGGAACACTCGACCTGGCGGTTTTCGAGCCGATTGCGTGTGCCTGACGTTCAACGTCAGGAGGGAACGGACTGTCCCAAGCGGGTGCTTGTACATCGATCGATCTCGAGGGGAGACCCTAATGAATTACAACTGGGACTGGGGCGTGTTCTTCAAGTCCACCGGCGTTGGCAGCGAGACTTATCTCGACTGGTACATCGCCGGCCTGGGCTGGACCATCGCCATCGCTGTCGTGGCATGGATCATTGCCTTGCTGCTGGGCTCCATTCTGGGGGTCATGCGCACCGTGCCAAACCGCCTCGTATCGGGCATCGCGACCTGCTACGTGGAACTGTTTCGTAACGTGCCGCTGCTGGTTCAGCTGTTCATCTGGTATTTCCTGATACCCGATCTGCTGCCGCAGAACCTGCAGGACTGGTACAAACAAGACCTGAACCCGACCACCTCGGCCTACCTGAGCGTCGTCGTGTGCCTGGGCCTGTTCACCGCCGCCCGTGTGTGTGAACAAGTGCGCACCGGCATCCAGGCGCTGCCCCGTGGCCAGGAAGCCGCCGCGCGCGCCATGGGCTTCAAGCTGCCGCAGATCTACTGGAACGTGCTGCTGCCCCAGGCCTATCGCATCATTATTCCGCCGCTTACCTCCGAATTCCTCAACGTGTTCAAGAACTCCTCCGTGGCGTCCTTGATCGGCCTGATGGAACTGCTGGCGCAAACCAAGCAGACCGCCGAGTTTTCGGCCAACCTGTTTGAAGCCTTCACCCTGGCCACGCTGATCTACTTCACCCTGAACATGAGCCTGATGCTGCTGATGCGCGTGGTCGAGAAGAAAGTCGCGGTGCCCGGCCTGATCTCCGTGGGGGGTAAATAATGGACTTCGATTTCAGCGGTATCATCCCCGCGATCCCGGGCCTGTGGAACGGCATGGTCATGACCCTGCAGTTGATGGTCATGGGCGTGGTCGGCGGCATCATCCTGGGTACGATCCTCGCGCTGATGCGCCTGTCGTCCAGCAAGCTGCTGTCCCGTGTGGCCGGCGCCTATGTGAACTACTTCCGTTCGATCCCGCTGCTGTTGGTGATCACCTGGTTCTACCTGGCCGTGCCGTTCGTCCTGCGCTGGATCACCGGTGAAGACACGCCGATCGGCGCGTTCACCTCCTGCGTCGTGGCCTTCATGATGTTCGAAGCCGCGTACTTCTGCGAAATCGTGCGGGCCGGCGTGCAGTCGATCCCCAAGGGCCAGATGGCCGCCGCGCAGGCGATGGGCATGACCTACGGGCAGACCATGCGCCTGATCATCCTGCCCCAGGCGTTTCGCAAGATGACCCCGCTGCTGCTGCAGCAGAGCATCATCCTGTTTCAGGACACGTCGCTGGTCTACACCGTGGGCCTGGTGGACTTCCTCAACTCTGCCCGTTCCAACGGCGACATCATCGGCCGCTCCAATGAGTTCCTGATCTTCGCCGGTGTCGTCTACTTCATCATCAGCTTTTCCGCCTCGCTGCTGGTCAAGCGTCTGCAAAAAAGGTTTGCCGTATGATCTCTATCAAGAACATCAACAAGTGGTATGGCGACTTCCAAGTGCTGACCGACTGCAGCACCGAGGTTAAAAAAGGCGAAGTGATCGTGGTGTGCGGGCCGTCCGGCTCGGGCAAGTCCACCCTGATCAAGTGCGTGAATGCGCTGGAGCCGTTCCAGAAAGGCGACGTGATCGTCGATGGCACTTCCATCGCCGACCCGAAGACCAACCTGCCGAAACTGCGCTCGCGCGTGGGCATGGTGTTCCAGCACTTCGAACTGTTCCCGCACCTGACCATCACCGAGAACCTGACCATCGCGCAGATCAAGGTGCTCGGCCGCAGCAAGGAAGAAGCCACCAAGAAGGGCCTGCAACTGCTGGAGCGCGTCGGCCTGTCGGCCCATGCACACAAGCACCCGGGCCAACTGTCCGGTGGCCAGCAACAACGTGTGGCGATTGCTCGCGCCCTGGCCATGGACCCGATCGTCATGCTGTTCGACGAACCGACCTCGGCGCTCGACCCGGAAATGGTCAACGAAGTGCTCGACGTGATGGTGCAGTTGGCCCACGAAGGCATGACCATGATGTGCGTGACCCACGAAATGGGCTTCGCCCGCAAAGTGGCCGACCGCGTGATCTTCATGGACGCTGGCAAGATCATCGAAGACTGCCCGAAAGAAGAGTTCTTCGGCGACATCAGCGCCCGCTCCGAACGTGCGCAGCACTTCCTTGAGAAAATCCTGCAGCACTAAGTATTACAGCGCATCCACTGAAGAAACCGGACCAATGTGGGAGGGGGCTTGCCCCCGATAGCGGTAGATCAGCGACAGATATACCGACTGACACACTGCAATCGGGGGCAAGCCCCCTCCCACACTGACCGCACAGGCCGGCAGCGCTGGTTGACCCAAGGCATCTGTGATGAAATGCGACCCCACCCCCTATCGCGCTGCGCCGCCATCACTTGCCGTGAAGCCTCGCCTGATACGTCAACTGTTCCTGCCGCCGTTGATCATCGCCCTGATGATCGGCTTGGGTTATATCGGCTTCTGGGTCAGTGAGTACTATGGCATCCGCACCCTCAGCGACAACGGCGAACGCCAGTTGGAGTTGCACGCCCGCACCGTCGAAAGCGAACTGAGCAAATACACCTACCTGCCCAGCCTGCTTGAGCTGGAATCCAGCGTTTCCCTGCTCCTGGCTGACCCCAACCAGGAAACCCGCACGACCGTCAACGATTACCTCGAAGGCTTGAACCGCCGCAGCCGCAGCCGCGCCATCTACGTGATGGATACCACCGGCCGGGTGCTGGCCACCAGTAACTGGCGCGACGCCGACAGTTATCAGGGTGAAGACCTGTCCTTTCGCGCCTATTTCCAGAACGCCGTGCGCGGCCAGCCCGGTCGTTTCTACGGCATCGGCAGCACCAACGGCGAACCCGGCTACTACCTGGCCCACGGCCTGGAAGAGCATGGCAAAATCATCGGCGTCGCCGTGGTCAAGGTCCGCCTGGAGGCGCTTGAAGAGCGCTGGCAACGCGCGCGCCTCGAAGCTTTTGTCAGCGACGAAAACGGCATCATCATCCTGTCCAGTGACCCGGCCCGCCGCCTCAAGGCCGTGCGTCCCCTGAGCGAAGACACCAGGGACCGGCTGGCTAACAGCCTGCAATATTATTGGGCGACACTGGACGCCCTGGAACCCCTGGCCCGCGAGCGGCTGAACGAAGGCAGCGAAAAGCTGACCTTCCCGGCCAACAGCGAAGTGGTCAACGACAAGCAAGAAGTCAGTTACCTGGCGCAAACCCGGCCACTGAATGACACACCGTGGAACTTCACCCTGCTCACCCCGCTGAATGAACTACGCCGCGCCGCGATCAACCAGGGCATCCTGGTCGCCGTCGCGTTTGGCTTGGTCGCGTTTTTGCTGATTGCCTGGAACGAGCGGCGCAAGGTCATCGCCACCCGCCTCGCCGCACGGGAGGCCTTGCAGGAAGCCAACAGCCAGCTGGAACGACGGATTGCCGAACGCACCGCCGACCTGCGCGCCAGCAATGAACGCCTCAAAGGCCAGATCCGCGAACGGCGCCAGGCCGAAGAGACCTTGCGCCGTGCCCAGGACGAACTGGTGCAGGCCGGCAAACTCGCAGCGATCGGCCAGATGTCCACCAGCATCGCCCACGAATTGAACCAACCCCTGGCCGCGCTGCGCACCCTGTCCGGCAACACCGTGCGCTTCCTCGAACGTGGCGCCCTGGACACCGCCAGCGCCAACCTCAAGACCATCAACGAACTGATCGATCGCATGGGTCGCATCACCGCCAGCCTGCGCTCGTTCGCCCGGCGCGGTGACGACCAGGGCGAAGCGAACCTGGCCAAGGCGGTGGACGCCGCGTTCCAGGTGCTCGGCGCGCGCCTGGACAACCTGTCCCTGGCCGTGCACCGTGACTTCACCCATGCCCAGTTGCAGATCGATCAGACGCGCCTGGAGCAGATCCTGGTCAACCTGATCGGCAACGCCCTCGATGCGATGCAGGCGCAACCGGCGCCGCAGTTGTGGCTGGAAGGCCAGAGCGCCGAGGGTAAATATCGCCTGCGGGTGCGCGACAATGGCCACGGCATCGACCCCGAGGCACGCAAACACCTGTTCGAGCCCTTCTTCACCACCAAGCCCGGCGAGCAAGGGCTGGGCCTGGGCCTGACCCTCTCCGCAAGCCTTGCGGCGGCCACCGGCGGCAGCCTGGCCGTAGAACATCCGGCCGCTGGTGGTACCGCGTTTGTCCTGAACCTGCCGCTGGCGGGCGCTGAAAAAGTTGAGTCGACATGAATATTGAACCCCAAGACCTCACCGTCCTGATCGTCGAAGATGACCCCCACGTGCTGCTGGGTTGCCAGCAGGCATTGGCGCTGGAAGACATCCCCAGCGTTGGCGTGGGCAGTGCCGAAGAAGCGTTGACCCATATCGGCGAGAATTTTGCCGGCATTGTCATCAGCGATATTCGCCTGCCGGGCATAGATGGCCTGGCCTTGCTCACTCGCCTCAAGGCGCTGGATAAAAGCCTGCCGGTGGTGCTGATCACCGGGCATGGCGACATCTCCATGGCGGTCGGCGCCATGCGCAACGGCGCCTACGATTTCATGGAAAAACCCTTCTCCCCCGAGCGCCTGGTAGACGTCGCCCGTCGTGCCCTTGAACAGCGTGGGCTGGCGCGGGAAGTCTGGTCGCTACGGCGCCAACTGGCCGAGCGCGATTCGTTGGAGGGCCGCATCATCGGGCGCTCGCCGGCGATGCAAAACTTGCGCGAACTGATCGCCAACGTTGCCGACACGTCGGCCAACGTGCTGATCGAAGGCGAAACCGGCACCGGCAAGGAGCTGGTCGCGCGCTGCCTGCATGACTTCAGCCGGCGCCACGCCCACCAGTTCGTCGCCCTGAACTGCGGTGGGCTGCCGGAGAACCTGTTCGAAAGCGAGATTTTCGGCCACGAAGCCAACGCGTTTACCGGCGCCGGCAAGCGCCGCATCGGGAAGATCGAGCACGCCCATGAAGGCACGCTGTTTCTCGATGAAGTGGAAAGCATGCCGATCAACCTGCAGATCAAACTGCTGCGGGTCCTGCAGGAACGCACCCTCGAACGCCTGGGTTCGAACCAGAGCGTGGCCGTGGATTGCCGGGTGATCGCCGCCACCAAGTCCGACCTCGATGAACTGAGCCGCGCCAGCCAGTTCCGCAGTGACCTGTACTACCGTCTCAATGTGGTCACCCTGGAACTGCCGCCACTGCGCGAGCGCCGTGAAGATATCCTGCAGTTGTTCGAACACTTCCTGCAGCAATCCTCACTGCGCTTCGATCGCATCGCCCCGGAGCTGGACAACCAGACCCTGTCGAGCCTGATGAGCCACGACTGGCCGGGCAACGTGCGCGAACTGCGCAACGTCGCCGAACGCTTCGCCCTGGGCCTGCCCGCGTTCAAGAAAAGCGGCACGGGCGGCAGCACCCACGGCCTGGCCTTTACCGAGGCGGTGGAAGCCTTCGAACGCAACCTGCTCGTTGACGCCCTGCAACGCAGCGGCGGCAACCTGACCCAGGCCAGCCAGGAACTGGGGATGGCCAAGACCACGCTGTTCGACAAGGTCAAAAAATACGGGTTGAGTCACTGATGGATCTATTCTTGAAAGCCGCCCTCGGCGCGGCGGTGGTGCTTATATTGGCCGCACTGGCCAAGACCAAAAACTATTACATCGCAGGCTTGGTGCCGCTGTTTCCGACCTTCGCGCTGATTGCCCACTACATCGTCGGCAAGGGCCGTTCGGTCGAGGATCTCAAGACCACCATTGTGTTTGGGATGTGGTCGATCATTCCGTACTTCGTGTACTTGGCGACCTTGTATGTGATGGTGGATCGGATGCGGTTGGAAGCATCGCTCGCCGTGGCCGCAGTGGCCTGGCTGATGGCGGCAACGGTGCTGGTTAGTGTCTGGGTACGCCTGCACACCTGACACACCACAGTCCAAATGTGGGAGGGGGCTTGCCCCCGATTGCGGTGGGTCAGTCAATATATCTGTGGCTGACACACCGCTATCGGGAGCAAGCCCCCTCCCACAGTTTTAACCACAGTGTTTCAGCGGACTATTTTGTCGACTTGGATGCCCAGCTTCTTCAGGCGGTACCAGAAGCTGCGCTCCGAGATACCGATCTTCGTTGCCGCCGCAGCCTGCACGCCATTGCTCTCCTGCAACGCCGCCAAAATGTAGGCTTTCTCCACTTCCGCCAGCGCCGCATCCAGGTCCTGTGGCACACCCGGCCCGTCGCTGAGGATCGCCGTCACCCCGCCCTCGCTCGGTTTCGAAGCAAACAAATACCCCGGCAAATCGATATCCTCGATCACCGACGAAGCCGCCACGATGGTCGCCCGCTCCACGCAGTTTTGCAGCTCACGGATATTGCCCGGCCAGTGGTACGCCGCCATGGCCTGCAAGGCCTCGGGGCTGAACCCGGTGATGCGTTTGCCGGCGGTCGCACTGAGGGTGCGGGCGAAGTGCCGGGCCAGGGGTGCGATGTCTTCCACGCGCTCGCGCAGAGCCGGCAAAGGAATCGGGAAGACATTCAGCCGGTAATACAGGTCTTCGCGAAATTCCTTGTTGGCCACCGCGTCCAGCAGGTTCTTGTTGGTCGCGGCAATCACCCGCACGTCCACCTTGCGCTCGCGGGGATCACCCACCGGTTCGATGACCCGTTCCTGCAAGGCACGCAAAATCTTGGCCTGCAAGGCCAACGGCATATCACCGACTTCATCAAGAAACAGCGTGCCCTTGTCGGCCTGCATGAAGCGCCCTACCCGGTCGGCCACGGCGCCGGTGAAAGCGCCTTTGCGATGACCGAACATCTCGCTTTCCAGCAGACCTTCGGGAATCGCCGCGCAATTGACCGCCACGAACGGTTGGTCGGCACGGCTGCCATGCTTGTGGATCGCGCGGGCGACCATTTCCTTGCCGGTGCCGCTTTCGCCGGTCAGCAGGATGGTTGCGCTGCTGTCACGCACCGAGTCCACCGCTTGCAACACTTTACGAAACGCTGGACTGTCACCCACCAGGCTGTCGAACTGTGCATGTTCATCCAGCTCGGCACGCAGGCGCGCGTTATCGCGCATGATGTCGCGAAACTGCAGGGCCTTGGCCACGGTGATGTCCAGCTCGTCGATATCGAACGGCTTGGCAATGTAGTCGTAGGCCCCATTGCGCATCGACTGCACGGCATTTTTCACGGTGCTGTAGGCCGTCATCACGATCACCGGCAACTGCGGATAGCGCTGCTTGATTTCCGCCAGCAACGCCGGCCCGTCCATGCCCGGCATGCGCCAGTCGCTGATGACCAGGTCGATGTCCTCCTGCTCCAGCACCTTGAGCGCGTGCAGGCCATTACCGGCGGTAAACACCTGGATGCCGTTCTGGCTCAGGGCGGATGACAACAGGTCACAGAGCTTGGGCTCGTCGTCGACCACCAATACGTTATGCGTCATGCCCGTTCTCATCCTCGCCGTCGTCTTCACCGTTAGCCGGAATGTACAGGTTGAAGGTGGCGCCGGCATCTTTCTCACTGACGCACTCGATGCTGGCGTCGTGACTCTCCATGATCGAATAGACCTTGGCCAGGCCCAGCCCTGTACCCGAGGCCTTGGTGGTGACGAACGGCGTGAAAATGCGCTCGACCATATCCGCCGGGATGCCCTGGCCGGTATCGGCGATGCTGATCACGGTGGTGTCACCCACGCTGCGGATACCCAGGGTGAGGCGCCCGCCTTCAGGCATCGCGTCGATGGCGTTGAGAATCAGGTTCAGGCAGGCCTGCTTGAGCTGCTTGGCATCCGCGTAGAGCGTAGCGTCGGGCGCCTGGTCGTCTATCTGTGCATCGATATTGTGAGTACTCAACTCCGGGCCACAGAAGCCGAGGATGTCTTCCACCAACGGGCGGGCCGGTTGCTGTACGCGTATCGGCGGATTGGGCTTGGCGAAGTCGAGGAATTCGGTGATCAGGTCGTTGATCCGGCTGACCTCGCTGATGACGTACTCCAAGTGGCGTTTGTCGGCGTCCGGAAGGTCGGCGCGCCGGTGCAACAGTTGAGTGGCCGTCTTGATGATACCCAACGGGTTGCGGATTTCATGAGCCAGGCCCATGGCGACTTCACCCAGGGCGTGCAGACGATCACGCCGGCGCAGTTGGGCTTCCAGGTGATGCAATTCGCCCAGGCGTTCAGTCATGTGGTTGAAGGTGCTGCTCAGTTGCGCCAGCTCGTCGCCGCCGCTGACCTCTACCCGGTGCGCGTAGTTGCCGGAAATCACCGCGTTCACGCCTTGGGACAAGTCCCGCAGCGGCTGGGTCAGGCGCCGCGACACCCACACCCCTGCCGCCAGTGACAGCGCCGAGCTGACCAGGAAAATCAGCACGAACAAGTTGCTCTGATTCACCAGCCCCACCAGGCTCGTGTGGCGCAGCAGGCCGCTGAAGATCACGCCTTGCAGCTCGCCGGCATCGTTGAATATCGGCCAGTACAAGCCGCTGTACTGGTTGGTGAACTGCTCGCTCGGCTGCCGGGTGCTGCGCAGCTCGGCTTCGACATTCTTCGGGATGCGCGCCGGGTGGTTTTCGAAGCGCTGGGTGGAAAATATCTCGGAAAACCCCGTGGCATTGGCCAGGTACAGGCGCAGGTCGAGAGAATGCACATCGGCCACGCTGGTAAGGAAGCTGCTGTCCAGGTAGGTGGCCACCAGCAACAGATAATCGACCCCATCACGGTTGGTTTCGAAGGTCGATACCACCAGGCCCGTGCTGACGCCGGCCACCTGTACGGTCTGCAACACCGTGTTGCTGGTCAGGTTGATCTGCTTGACGATGTCGTCGGCGGCGGTGCTGAACACCACCTTGTGATCACTGCTACGAATCAGCGCCACCACATCGATGTCGGTGGCATCGGCGATGTCGGCGGTGAGCCGGTCATGCCGTTCGGCCTGCCGCGATGAGGGTGGGCTGGTGTAGCGCAGGAACAGCTTGGCCATGCGCGCGTTGTCGTGAAGGATGTCGCCGATCTCGTCCTTGACGATCTTGGTCGACTCCTGCAGCCAGATACGCACGTTGCTGTCGAAAATCTGCGACAGCGTGGTGGCGGCCAATTCCGCCGCGATCATGGTCGGAATGACGCTGACCAGCCAGAAGGCCAGCACCAGCTTGCGCTGGACGCTCCATCGCGAAATGGCAAAGGGGCGGGCTTTCTGGCGGGTCTTGGTGATCATCAGGTTTCGCTTATCGCAGCAGCCATGGCAGGGTCGGAACGATCCGGTCGGAACAACATTTTGACTAACTTGAGCACGCCGTTGACCCACCGATTGCGGTGGCGGAAGAACAGGCTGTTGCCCTGGAACTGGCAGCCCAGGCGCAGTTTACTGGCATACCCGGCCTGGCCGCACTCGTACACCGCAATATTGTGTTGAATACAGTAGTCGACATTGGTCAGCCAGCTACGGAAGTACAGGTTGTACTCACGGCTGAACGCGATGTCATGCCCGAAAAACTTGTCAATCAGCCGATGCTCGTCGAGCAGGATCAGATTGAACGCCACCAGGTGCTCGTCCACCCAGTAAAGAACACACACCGCACGCGCTTGCAGCTGTTCGAGAATCCCCGTGAAGTAACCGGCGGGCAGGCGTTCGAACTGCAAGTCCGCGCGCATCAGCGTGGCTTCATAGAGGCGCATGACCTCGGGAAGCACATCATCGATATTGCGCCGCCACTCCACCCGCGGCCCCGGTGCGCGCAGTTTGCGGCGCAGGTCTTTGCGGGTGGATTTACCCAGCGAGCCAAGGTAAGCGTCCACTGAGCCGTAGGGCAGCGGCAACACGCCCGTGGGCAGGCTCGGCATGCTTTGAAAGCCAGCCGCACGGCAACTTTCGGCCCAATGCGGGTCGTTGCTCGGTGCGTCCTTGACTGCCAGCAGGCCGATGCCAAAGTCATCCGCATCCCGGCGCGCGACCTCCAGCAAGTGCTTGAGCAACTGCGGGCGCCGCGCATCCGCCACGCCACTGGCAAAACCAACGTCGCAGCGCTCGGCCACCGGCGAACCGAGGGCATACAACCCCAGTTGCAACAGACCCGGCCACAGTCGCGCCACACGTTCGGTTAAGCGCTTGCCAGCGCCCGACAGCGTCGTGTCGAGACGATAATGGGTGATGAACGCGACAGCCACTGCCGCCAGCGTTCCCTCTTCGTAAACCGCCAGGTAACGCCACTGAAAGTCATCGATCGCGGCGTTTTCCACCGCGAGGTAATAGTCCCAGTCCTCCAGGGCACCGGGAAAACAGTCATTCCAGGCATCGCGCTGGATGGCCCGGAGGGTCGGGAAGGCTTGGGTGGTTATCACAGTTTTTCCTTATCAACACCGCCCCCCTGTAGGAGCGAGCTTGCTCGCGAAGATCGCCCAGACAACGTACTCAGCCTGGCAGTACGCGTTATCGTTAACGACCTTCGCGAGCAAGCTCGCTCCTACAGGTAGGCGGGTCAGGCCACACGATTGAGTTGCACCGAATGCTGCTCGACAAACTCGGCACTCAACTCGATCACCCGGCGGTATTGCAGGTCGACGGTGATCATGTGGTAACAGTTATCCAGCAGGATCTTGGTCACCGGGCCACCGAGGTGGCGCTCCACATAATCGGCGTTCCAGCGGCTGGTGATGTCGTCCTCGATGGAGTGCAGCACCAGCGTCGGTACCTTGACCTCGGACATGCGTTTCCTGACCACGGCGTTCAGGCGGTGCAACTCGCGCACAGTAATGCCTTCCATGGTCAACAACCCCGCCTCGCTGCTTTCGCCTTGCTTCATCTGCCGCTCGACGACGGCCCGCAGGCGTTCGTTCTTGATGCCGTAGGGCGGCTTTTCTTCGAAGCTGCACAGGTGCACGCCGAACGGAATCTTCATCAGCAACGGCGTGAGAAACGCCAGTTTGTTGATGCTCCAGCCGTCGTACTTCAAGGTGGTGGAGTACATCAGAAGCCCGGCAACCCGCCCAGGGTGTTCGGCAGCCACATACATCGACATCACCGCGCCCATGGACAAGCCGCCAACGAACACTTGCGCGTGACGCCGCCCGATCTGCGCGAAGGTCTTGCGCACCCCTTCGTACCAGTCGCGCCAGCCGGTGGCCTGCAGGTCGCTGTTATCGCCGCAGTGCCCGGCCAGGGTGGGCACGTACACCGTGCAGTTACCCGCCTTGACCAGCCCCTTGGCGACCTGGCGCAATTCCGTCGGGGTGCCGGTCAGGCCGTGGATCAACAGGATCCCGACCGGACCAGCACCGAGAACGAAGCCGGCATCACCTTCACCGAGGTCGATCTCGCCGACACTCACCGTGTGGTCGCTCGCACCAGCAGTTGCTCGAGCAGCTTCAGGCCCAGGTCGATTTCCGGGTAGCTGATTTCCAGGGACGGCGCCAGGGTGATCACGTTCTTGTAGTAGCCGCCCACGTCGAGGATCAGGCCGAGCTTCTGACCATCCACCAGCATGTCGCCTTTCATGCCCTCCTCGACCATGTAGTCCAGGGTTGCCTTGTCTGGGGTGAAACCGTCCGGGCCGCAGATTTCGCAGCGCAGCGCTAGGCCCAGGCCGTCGACGTCGCCGATGATCGGAAAACGTTTCTGCAAGTCCTGCAGGCCTTCAAGGAAGTATTTGCCCTTGGCCATGACCATCGCGCCGTAGTCGACTTCGCTGGTCATCTTGAACATTTCCAGGCCGACCGCGGTGCCCAAAGGGTTGGAGGCGAAGGTGGAGTGGGTCGAACCTGGCGGGAAGATTTTAGGGTTAATCAACTCTTCACGGGCCCAGATGCCGCCCAGCGGGTTGAGACCGTTGGTCAGCGCCTTGCCGAACACGATCACGTCCGGCTGCACGTCGAAGTGCTCGATCGACCACAGTTTGCCGGTGCGGTAGAAACCCATCTGGATTTCGTCGCTGACCATCAGGATGCCGTGCTGGTCCAGCACATGCTTGAGCTCGCGGTAGAAGTTCATCGGCGGGATCACGTAGCCGCCGGTGCCCTGGATCGGCTCGACGTAGAACGCCGCGTATTCGCACTGGTTGGTTTTCGGATCCCAGACGCCGTTGTATTCAGTCTCGAACAACCGCGCAAATTGCTGCACACAGTGGCTGCCGTACTCTTCCTTGGTCATGCCCTTCGGGCCACGGAAGTGATAAGGGAACGGGATGAAGTTGGCGCGCTCGCCAAAGTGACCATAGCGGCGACGGTAGCGGAAGCTGGAGGTGATCGACGAGGCACCGAGGGTGCGCCCGTGGTAACCGCCTTCGAAGGCGAACATCAGGCTCTTGCCGTTGGACGCGTTACGCACCACTTTCAACGAGTCTTCAATCGACTGCGAGCCACCGACGTTGAAGTGCACGCGACCGTCGAGGCCGAACTTGTTCTTGGCGTCCACCGCGATCATTTCCGACAGCTCGATCTTGCCCTTGTGCAGGTACTGGCTGGCAATCTGCGGCAGGGTGTCGATCTGTTGCTTCAATGCGTTATTCAGCCGCGGGTTGGCGTAGCCGAAGTTGACGGCCGAGTACCACATCTGCAGGTCGAGGTAAGCCTGGTCTTCGGTGTCCCACACGTAGGAACCTTCGCAACGGCTGAAAATACGCGGCGGCTCGATGTAATGCACGGTGTCGCCGTAGGAGCAGTACTTGGCTTCCTTATCCAGAAGGATCTGGTCTTCGGTAGTAGCGATACGGATATCAGACATGATGGAAAATTTCCTGAGTGTCGGCAGTAAAGGCTGTGGCGTTGGCGGCGATGCCTTGTGGCAGTTGCGCCAGCAATGCAGGCACTTCGGCAAAGCTGTCGAAGCGCGCATGGGGAATCTGGTGGGCGATGCAATACTCTGCGAGGCTGCCCTTGGCGAACACGAAGTCGGCGGTGGAAGCCACGCACATATCGGACTTGCCGTCGCCGATCACCAGCACGCGCTTGTTGCGCGGCGTGGATTTGCATTTGCAGTTGCCGGAAGCGGCGCGGCAGGCAGCGCTTGCGTACGGGAAGTCGATGCGCCAGCTGTTCTGGTCGACCTGGCGCAGACGGTTGGCGAGGATCGGCAGCAAGGTCACGTAGTTGCGCGACAGAATGCGCGCGATACCTTGCTCGATGCCGTCGCTGACCACTTCGATGGTCGCGCCCAGGCCCATGACGTGATCGACGAAGTCCGGAAAGTCCGGGTCGATCTCGACGCTATCGAAATAGGCCAGCAGCTCGCTCGGGGTCGCCTTGATCAGCGCCAGTTGGCGGCTCAGGCATTCGCGTGAGCCGATATGCCCGTCCAGCCATTCCTGTTCGATGGTTTCCCATTCGGGGCCGGCGAAGCGTTGGAGGACGTTGTCGATGACATCGGTGGGGGTGATGGTCCCGTCGAAGTCACACACGATATGCCATTGGATCATTGCGTCTACCTTTGGAAAGAGGCGCGCTGTATGCGCTTGCCTACCGGTAGAGCAGGGAGCGTGCCAATTGGCCAAAGCCCAGCGGGGCTGGGGGTTTGCTCGATACACCGGGTGATATGTGTGCTGGAAGCTACAATTTTTGTAGCTTGCTACAAACAACATGAGTGCTTGCGCCGGCGCCAGGGTTTGCGCGTTCATGCGCGCCTGTTCACTCATCAGGAACTGTGACCATGTTAAGGATCACATGCGCTGCGCTCGTCGGACTGCTGAGCCTCAGTGCCCAGGCCGGTGGCATCACTGGAGACGTCGGCGCAGGCGTCAGCTACCAGCCCCACGACCCGACCGGCAGCCGCTACGAAACCCGCCCCGTGCCCTACCTGGACCTGGACTGGGGCGACGTCAGCCTGAGCACCGATGACGGCTTGACCTGGAGCGCGCTGAACGCCCACGGCCTCACCGCCGGCCCGTACATCAATTATTTGTCAGGGCGTACCTCCAACGGCGCGCTGCAAGGCCTGCGCAATGTGTCGGACATGGCCGAGGTCGGCGGTTTCGTCCAGTACGCGCCGGCCGATTTCTGGCGGGTCTACGCGCAGCTGGGCCAGGCCGTGGGCGGTGGTCATTCCCAGAGCGGGGTGCTGGGCAAGGTCGGCGGTGAACTCGGTTACCCGCTGGGCGGTGGGATTATCGGCAGCAGCGGCCTGGTGGCGCACTTTGCCGACGCGCGCCAGAACCAGACGTTTTTCGGGGTGGACGATAACGAGGCGGCCGCCACGGGGTTCAAGGCCTACAACGCCAGTGGCGGTTTCCAGAACGTCACCTTGAGCCAAAGCTTCCAGTTCCCCCTGGCGCCCAACTGGTCATTGCTGACCAGCGCGAGTTGGGTGCACCTGGTCGGCTCGGCGGCCAACAGCAGCATCGTCAGGCAAGCCGGCGAGGTGAACCAAGGCCAGGTGCAGACGGCGATCAGCTACACATTCGATTGATTCACCTCGGTCAAAATGTGGGAGGGGGCTTGCTCCCGATGGCGGTGGGTCAGTCAATACACCTTTGGCTGATACACCGCTATCGGGAGCAAGCCCCCTCCCACATGGCCCCGTGTTTCAGTTCTCTTCGCCTTCGGCCAGCAGGGCGATACCGGCAATGATCACCACAACCCCCACCCAATGCAGCGGGCTGATGTGCTCCCCCAACCCCAGCCAAGACCCCAGCAGCACCGCCACAAACACCAGCGAACTCAACGGAAAGGCCAACGACAAACTGCTGCGCCGCAGGATCAGCATCCACACGAAAAACGCGCTGATATAACTGGCAATCGCCGCCAGAATCCCCGGGTTGCGCGCGACATCCGCCAGCCACTGCCAGGTGAAATCCATCTGCCCCAATTGATCACCGGCCACCTTGGTAAACAGCTGCCCGGCACTTTCAGTGGCGATCAACAGCGCCCACAGCACCAGCGTGCCAAGCCGCCCATGCAACCAGCCCGCGTCGACGGTTTGCGTACTCATGCCTGGCCCCCCGCAATCGCCACCAACATCACGCCGAAGGTAATCACCAGCGTGCCCAGCCAACGGCGTCGGCTGACGGTTTCCTTGAGCACTACCCTGCCTGCCAGCACCACCAGGCAATAGGCCAACGCCGCAAGCGGAAACAGCAGGCTCAATGGCGCACGGGACAAGGCTTCGAGCCAGACGAAAAACTCGATCACATAGGCGCCGATGCCGGCCCAGAGCAGCGGCGCATTGAACACCTGGCCCCAGAACGCGCGCAGACGGAAACCGCCATCGAGTTGCGGCAAACGGTCCACGCCCAGTTTGAAACACAGCTGGCCGACCACATCGAGCACGATGGAAAGCGCCAGCAACATCATGACGGTCAGGCTCACGGGAACAACTCCTCGAACAGATCGATCAGCGCCGCATTGGTCGCGGCATTGCGCTGCAAATCCTGCGCGCTCCAGCGCTCGGGCGGGGGCTGGTCGGACTTGGCTTCCCAGCGCTTGAACGCGTTGCTGAAGGCAGGCGCGGCGAACTCGCCGCACACGTCGATACCAATGATGCGTTTATGCGCGGCCAACGCCCGCAGGGCCTGGAGCAAGTGGCTCAGGCGCATGCCGCCCTGGTCCCAATTGGTGGCGGCGTCTTCACTGGCGAGCACGTCTTTGTCGAGGGTGATCCAGACCGCTTCGGTGGGCAGGCTGGCGATCATCTGATCCAGGAACGTGGCCCAGTCCAGCTCCGCCAGGTTGCGCCAGTGCAGGTGATTTTCCTGCTGCCGGTGCCCGGCGCCATCGCCAACCCGGCCCCAGACTTTCGAGGGCGGGTGCTGCCAGGGGAACAGCTGCAACTGCCCGCGCTTGAGGGCGCCGAGGTTACCGCCGCGCAACTGCGGGTTATGCAGGTCGTCGCTGCAAGGGCCCAGGGTGACGATGCGTTTGATCGCCGGCATCTTAAGCGCGCGGTTGACCCACGAACCACAGTGGCGCTTGGGCGCAAAGCGCACCCAATCGGGGTGGTTGTCGAAGTGGATCAGGCTGATGGGTTCTTTCAGGTCGGCGAGAAACGCCGGCGTGAGATGGTGATAGTCGCCGGAGCCGACGAACAGGATTTCCGGGCGCGCATCCCTGGGCCGTGGCCGCTGGGCCAGGCGCTCGACGAAACGTTTCCAGGTTTTTTCGGTGGACCACAGGCGCAGCTTCGGGCCCAGGTCCAGCAGATCCAGGCGCGTGGCCCGGCCGCTGGCCAACCGCTGGGCAATCGGCGCCTGAGCGGTGAGGCTGTGGTCGAGGTCAAGAATGTTCAAGGCAGTGTTTCATCCCTAATGGCAGCGCCCAACCGCAGACCGGGTGGGCTTTAGGGGGTCAATGCAAGGGATGGGCCAGGGAGATATTCAGACCAGCGCAGATCAAAATGTGGGAGGGGGCTTGCCCCCGATAGCAGTGTGTCAGCCAACTATTGGTGACTGACACACCGTAATCGGGGGCAAGCCCCCTCCCACATTTGATCGGTGTCTGGCTTTAGTTTTTGGACTCACTAATGATCTGGCGAATCGCCCCAACAAAGGCTTCAGCCGGCTGCCCGCCGCTGACGGCGTACTGGTCGTTGAACACGATGGTCGGCACCGAGGTCACGCCACGGGTGATCCACAGCTTCTCCTGCTCACGCACCTGCGCAGCGTATTCGTCGCTGGCGAGAATCTCGGCGGCGCGCTTGAGGTCCAGGCCGACGCTTTCGGCGATGATCGCCAGGGTCGCGTGGTCGGAGGGGTCCTGGCCGTCGGTGAAATAGGCCTTGAACAGCGCCTCCTTGAGGTTGTATTGCAAGCCTTCAGTACCGGCCCAATGCAACAGGCGGTGCGCATCGAAGGTGTTGTAGATGCGGCTCTGGCCATCGGTGCGAAAGGCAAAGCCCAACGCGGCGCCCATGTCGCGAATGCGCTCGCGGTTGGCCTGGGACTTCTCGGCGCTGGAGCCGTATTTTTCGGTGATGTGCTCAACGATGTTTTGCCCGTCGGCGGGCATGTTCGGGTTCAATTCGAACGGCTGGAAATGAATCTCGGCCTGCACCTCGGCGCCAAGCTCATCAAGGGCCTCGGTCAAGCCGCGCAGGCCGATGATGCACCAGGGGCAAGACACGTCGCTGATGAAATCGATTTTCAGGGGAGTACTCATGGGCAGGCCACCTCGCTGGCATTAATGCGCCGCAAAAGCGACACGATACACCACCTTCACAGCAGCTTCGAAGGCTCGCCCAGGTCGATCTGCGCCCAGTGCGCGGTATCTTCGCGATGGGCTTGCAGGTAAGGCAGCACCGCCGCCAGCAATGGCGCCTTGAACGCCTCCTGGAAACGGTGGGCCAGGCCTGGAATCAATTTCAACTGGCTGCCCTGGATATGCGCGGCCAGATGAACGCCGTGCATCACCGGCAGCAACGGGTCGGCGGTGCCATGAACCACCAGGGTCGGCACCCGCAGCTGGTTGAGCAACGGCACGCGGCTCGGCTCGGCGAGGATCGCCATGATCTGGCGCTTCACGCCTTCGGGGTTGAAGGCACGGTCATAGGACAGCGCCGCCTGATGCAGCAATGCCTGGCGATCATCCTGCACATTCGGGCTGCCCAACGCGGCGAGCAGATCGGCTTGCTGTTCCAGGGCGACTTCGCGATTGGGCGCGCTGCGTCGCGACAGCAACTGCACCAACGCCGCGTTCGGGGCCGGCAGGCCTTCGGCGCCGGAGCTGGTCATGATCAGGGTCAGGCTTTCCACCCGCTGCGGCGCCATCGCCGCCAGGTGCTGGGCGATCATGCCGCCCATGCTCGCCCCCAGCACATGAAATTGCCGGACCTGCAACGCATCCATCAAACCCAAGGCATCGTCGGCCATGTCGGTCAGCGTGTAGGGCGCCGCCACCGGCAGGCCGAGCTTGTAGCGCAGCACCTCGAAAGTCAGGTTGGCGCTGGCCGGTGCCTGGCGCCAGGTGGACAGGCCAACATCGCGGTTGTCGTAGCGAATCACCCGAAAACCTTGCTGGCACAGGGCGACGACCACTTCGTCAGGCCAGTGGATCAACTGCCCGCCCAGGCCCATCACCAGCAGCAAGGCAGGGTCGGACGCACGCCCGATACTCTGGTAGGCGATGCTTACCTGAGCCAGGTCGACCGTTTGGGTCGGGACATTGACGTCACATCGAGAAGCCGCAAAAGACGGCAGGCCGAACAACAGAGCGGCCAGTAAAAGCAACACGCGCATGAAAAACACCGAAACGCAGAACCCCAGTAGAGCGCGAGTCTGATGAAGTTTGTTCAAGCGCGCTGCCACAGTTCGATGACAGTTTGATGAAGAATGCCAGGCGGTCCTGGTCGACATGCGCGGCAACATGAGACAAACTCACGCCATCCCACTTCATCACAAATTGTCTTCATGGAGAGCCCGTGCTCGAGATCCGTCACCTCAAGACCCTGCACGCCCTGCGCGAAGCCGACAGCCTGGTGGAGGCGGCCGAGCGCCTGCACCTGACCCAGTCCGCGCTGTCTCACCAATTCAAGGAACTTGAAGAGCGCCTGGGCATGCCGCTGTTCGTGCGTAAGACCAAACCGGTGCGTTTCACCAGCGCCGGCCTGCGCCTGCTGCAACTGGCGGACGCCACCCTGCCCCTGCTGCGCGGCGCCGAGCGCGACATCGCACGCCTGGCCGGCGGCACCGCCGGGCGCCTGCACATGGCCATCGAATGCCACAGCTGCTTCCAGTGGCTGATGCCGACCATCGACCAGTTCCGCGATGCCTGGCCCGAAGTCGAGCTCGACCTGGCCTCGGGCTTTGCCTTCGCGCCGCTGCCGGCCCTGGCCCGTGGCGACCTCGATCTGGTGGTGACCTCCGACCCGCTGGAGCTGCCGGGCATCACTTATGTGCCGCTGTTCACCTACGAAGCCATGCTCGCCGTGGCCAATCAGCACCCGCTGGCGAATAAATCCTACATCGTGCCGCAAGACCTACTGACAGAAACCCTGATCACCTACCCGGTGGAGCGTGATCGCCTGGACATCTTCACCCGCTTCCTGGAGCCGGCCGACGTGGAACCCGCCCAGGTGCGCACCTCGGAGCTCACGGTGATGATGATGCAACTGGTGGCCAGCGGCCGTGGCGTGTGCGGCATGCCCCACTGGGCGCTGCACGAGTACAGCTCACGCGGTTATGTGAAGGCCAAGCGGCTGGGCGAGAAAGGTTTGTTCGCCACGCTGTATGCGGGGATTCGGGCGGACATGCTCGATGCGCCGTACATGCGTGACTTCTTGCTGACGGCCAAAGACACGTCATTTTCGACGCTCGATGGCGTGAGTGCGGTGCGCTGAGGCCCGCGACAGGCTCCCCGTTACCTGCCAACTTTGGCACGGCCCTGAACCTGTAGCGGCTCGGGAGCCGAAGCCTCTCTAACTGATGCCTCGTTCCAAATGTGGGAGGGGGCTTGCCCCCGATGGCGGCCTGACAGCCGACCGAGATGCTGGATCAGTACAAAAAGCCCCAACGTAAGCAAAACGCTCTTGCCCCACCACTCGGCACCTCGCTTAGGCTCGGCTGTCCGAGACACATGCACCGCTGAGCCCCTTGGCGCCGCACCTACACTCGACCCTCACATTCATCCGGGCGCACAGCAACTTCGCTCAACTTGCGCCCTTTTGTAAGGGTTCGCGCATGCACACTTCATTGCCTTCTTCCCCAGCCCAACAGGGTGACGATCCACAACCGATCCAGGCCAAATACACGCCCCTCGTCACTTTTCAGCCTGTGACGTTGCCTGTGGTACCCCCGGCGTCTTCGACCGAGAAGCAGCAGGATCACCTTATCGGCGAGCTCGCCAAACTCAACGTCAAAACCGACGACTTGATGCAGTCACAGCCAAGCATGGGCAGGGTGTATCAGCATAAATTGACTGAAGCATTTCCCCATTTGCCCCGGCCCATCAACCCCAACCAGATCTTTTACAGCCGTTTCCGGGAGGATCAGGAGGGGCAACGGCAACTCTTGTCCAGCGAACCGTTGGGGTCGTTACTCATCCGGTTGCGCGCGCCAGACGGCGGCACCTATTTGACCCAACAGAGCGGTGCCTTCTACCGGGAACCCAACACGTTGGACGCGGACAAGCACCTGTCTTCAAACGGCACGGCGGCGCAGTTGGCCGGCTCGACGGAAATCGCCGTCATCCAAAGTCTGAACGCGTTCTGGGGCACCGCCGAGGATGACCAACCCGACTCGGAGGAACAACTGATTGCCTTGCGTCGCCAGGTGCTGGCCCATCAACTGGCGCTGCGCACGCTGGATGGCACGTTGTCGGCGGCCGGGCGGACATTGGCCGACAATGTGCTCAAGTACCCCACTGCGGCGGCGCGGGAAAAGGCCTTCGCCATCGACGACAGACCTGCGGTATACCGGCTGATGCTGGAGGACGGCAGTGAGTTCGCTGCGGCATTCATCCTCAACGCCACGGGCAAGACTCCGCCTACGGGCAGCGTGATGCTGTACAGCCCGGGCGAGGAGTTTGAGGAATATGAAAACCTGGGCCGTTTGAATCAGGCCGTGGCGGCACGCCTACGCGAAGGCGGCCCGGCCGGCAAGCGCCTGCTCGCAAGCCTGTCGAAAACGGCCCGCGCAGGGCTGTCCGGTTTGCCCGTGCTGGCCGCAAGCCCGCCAACGATAGAGGCAGATATCGTGGCGTACAGTGTTCGCTCAGTACGAATTCGACAATATTTTGCTGTGCGACAAGCCCTGCGCAAGGAGACATTGCCGGTGGCCGGCGAACTCGATCTGGCGGCGGACATCACCCAGTATCTGGACATCGCCGATGCCTTTGTCACACGTAATCTGCGCCTGATAGACGTAAGCGAACCCGAGTGGCTGAAAACTGCCGACGCGCACGACCAGGCCCGCTACAGGCATCTGGAACAGGCGATGAGTGACAGCAATGCGGCGCTCATGCCTTTTCTTGAAAAGGTTCAGACACTGGAAGCGTTTTCACTCGAACAAACAGACAAGGTCCTGAAAAAACAGAAACCGGCCTATGCCGACGTGGATATTGCCCCGTATAAAAGCCTGGTTCGTCTGCGTCTGTCCTTCCTCCTGCCGGTCGAGTTGACGGGGTACCGCGACGAGAACACCTCGGTCGTTTACATCACCGCCGATGAAAAGATAAGCATCCCACGGTTTCTGGAAGGCCAGACACTGACCCGTGGCACCTGGAAGAGCCAGGTCGTCATAGACCTGCGCACACTGGGCAGTTACGCCCAGCGCAATGTCGACCCATGGTCCGCGCATGACTTCAACAGAACCATCAGCGCCACCGCCACCCTCGTCGATACCGACGGCAACACCAAGGGCACGCTGGGCGATTCGGATTTACGCGCGCTCGCCCAAGAAGCCGACATTGGAGGAAAATACGCCGAATACCTGAGGTCAACCTTTTCGCAGGGCAGCGAAGGCAACAGCTTCGCCACCGCCTGGCAGCGCGCCAACGCGGCGAAAATGCACAAGGACGCCCTGGAGAGCCGGTTGAATCCCGATATTCACAAGCTGTTTATATTCAAGACGCCCGGAAGCGGATTTGACTGGATAAAGGCGGTGCTCGAGTACCCCGATTCCACAAAACGCCCCCGGGTCAGCGAGTTCGAGATCGACGTGAATCTGTTGGTGATGGGCAGCGTACTGGAAGGAGGCCGAGGGGGGCACGTGATCAATGGCGTGTTGATCATTCAGCGAAAACGCACCAAGCCTGACGGCGTCTGCGTGCTGTATACGCCGGATGCCCCGGATGACGCGCCCTTCAGGGAACTGCCCAACGGCCTGGGGGAGCTGGACGTGCTGAACGCAAAACCGCAATGGCGAGCCTATTTCAGCGAGCGCATGGCCACCAACGATGCGCAGGAGCGCTCACGAATCTTCAGCGATACACGCGGCGTGCACCGCTATGCCTTAATAACAATAACCGGCAATTTTCACGCGTATTTGTATCTGGCGCAGCTCGGGTTTCAACTCTCGTATACCGCTTTCCATTCACGCAGCAATGCGCAGATTTCCCGCGAGTCCACCGTAAACGCCGTTATGTTCGGCATTGAAGTGGCCGATTTTTTTATCGACCTGATGCCCTTCAAAGCCGCACGGATGTTGGTGCGCAGTGGCATCGATAAAGGCCTAAGCCTGGTCAGACAACTGGGCCGCCGTGTGCCGGGGCTGGTCCGAAAAATCGGCCCCCGCCACAAGATCCGCATCGCGCTCACAACGGCCTCGATCCGGCCATTGGAGCCGGCCTGGGTCGATGTTGCCGCGTATCGGTTGCCCAAACAGATCGACGCATTCTTTGACGTGGAAGAATTTGCCCAGGCGAACCACTACACGCTGTCGCGCACAACGGGCAATGCCCCGTGTCTTTTTGACAAATACAATAACCAACTGATCGCGATGAGGGATCAAGGCGGGCGTTATCACCTGTATCAGTCTTTTGTCGAAGACGGTGCGCGCTATGTAAAAGACCCGGCAGGAAACAGTGCGAACTTTATGGTGGTGCCGGGCAACGCTAAAAGCTGGAAGCCACGTTTCGAACGCACGACAGCGGGCGGCGGCACGGCGATGGGCAGGCTGCGCGGGCTCACGCCTGAACAGCAAGTCGATGCCGACCTGATCGCGGCGCTTAGTATTTACTCAACAGATGAGCAGTTAAGGTATTTCGAACCCCTCATTAAAGAAATGACCGAGTTACAGAAGCGAACACTGCTGGCGAACGCACGACAGCAGATGGGCAATATCGACGAAGCCACCTTTCGTCGCAGCGTCTCGGGGCAGCAGAATTTAAGCCCGCGCGCCAAAAATGAATTACGTGACGCATTGTTGAGGCTGCATTCGGAAGCGGAGATTTACGTCCACATAAACAGATCAACCTCGAATCTGGTCCCTCCCCTGCTCCCGTTGGACAAAGATAAATTATTTAAAAAAATAAAAAGACTAATTGGCAAAAACGACAACTTTTCAAAAGAAATCCGAGCCTCCATTACAATTCAGGACCCCGACACAAACGCACAGTTTGTAGGTTATGCGATCACACCTCAGCAGATGAAGAGCCTGAATAAATTTGATGAAAAATATCAACTTTCAACCTGGCCAACGGATTCGTTTAACGCGTTTCTGAACGAAAAAGGACGCCAGCAAATGCTTACCAAAATAGCCACCGATAAAAAAATTTCGCTCGCAATGGCGCTGGAATCGCATTTGTCGGACCCTAAAGTACGAGAATCCTTAACCCTGTTCAGAACAGAAAAATTCAAGGAAAAGCTCAAGGAACTTGGCGTGGACTCCTACGCCGAGGACTTTAAAAAATCCGGCATTCCCTATATCGCCATGTCTAGCGGTACATACAAGAGCGGTGAGTCTGGCGTAAGAATGATCGACAGTGTCGCCGTCACGAAATTTGAAAAGAACCTCCCTCGGTTTTCAGAGCCTTTAGAGTTTGACGTCGCCCGTGTACCCACCAAAAAAATTGAAAAACCATCCCCCACACCGACACCTTCCCCGGCCCCCCAACGGCCCGAGCCCCCGTAGTCAACATCGTGAAGCAGGACGAGTTGTTAGAAGCGCAGATCCCGCTGCTATCAGACAGTGCGAGAAACAAACTTGAGCAGATCACCGAGGACATTCAGGCAGGTCGTGTCAGCCGCAAAAAAATCGGCAACTACACCTATATTGATTTACCCCAGGTAGAGGCAGGCGCGGGCCGTGGTCGATGGCGGGTGGCCATTGAGCGCACCGCAAAAGAGGATGGCAAAGATGTCTTCGTACTCCGAGGTATCTTTGATTATCACGGTGCCAGGCCGGTCGCCTGGGGAATGTAATGCCCCCTTAACCCTCGCCGCGCAGCTCACGCCACATGTGGATCTTGTCGAAATAGTCCAGGCCCACCCGCACCGCCAACGGTTCCAGGCCGTACTGGATAAAGCCGCAGCGCCGGTACAACGCAAAGGCGGCGTCATTGCCGGCGGTGACGGTCAGTTGGACCACCTTGAGGCGCGGGTGCTCGCGCGCCTGGTCGAGTGCCGCCTGCACCAACCGGCGGCCCAGGCCGTTGCGTTGATGGGCTTGAGTCACGTACATGCCGAATAACGTCACCTTGTGCCGCGCTTTCTCCCGAGGCTCGAACGCCAGGCCGACGATGCCGACCAGTGCGTCGCCGGCATATGCGCCGAGCAAACGGTCCAACGCACCGTCCAGGCGCTTTTGCCACCAACTCAACGGCATCGCTGCGCGCTCGGCGACGCTGGAGGTGAACGCCTGGGGATAAGCATCATAGGCCTCGAGCATCAATGCCCGATAGGCCTCGGCATCGCAGGGATTGAGTGGGCGAATCGTCATGCGCCGATCAGCGACGCGCGGTAGAGCGGCAGGATCTGGTCACGGCTCAGCGGCGCCAATGGCAGGCCGCCGTCGCCCATGGGGTCGATCCAGCGTATTTCTTCAATTTCAGCGGCCGGGGTGACCGCCACGTCGATGTGCAGCTGGAACATGTCGGCCTGCACGGTGAAGCCCGGCTCGTTGGCCGCGGGCCCCGAGAACTGGCCGAGGTACACAGCTTGTGCCGGATCGATACGCAGGTTCAGTTCTTCCTGCAGCTCGCGGGCCAGCGCCTCGACCGGTTGTTCGCCAGCGTCGATCTTGCCGCCGGGCTGCATGAACGCCAGGGTCCCGCGTTTGCGCACCAGCAAGGTCTGGCCGTGCTTGTCGATCAGGACCGCTGCAGCGATGCGGATAATTGAAGAGTTCATGTGGGAATCGTTATCTCGTCGGGTTGTTTGATAAATACGCTGTATTTTGCGCCCTCCATCGACTCGAACGCGATCAGCTTGTCCACCAGCGGCAGGTTCAGCACCTTGCCGGCGTTGAGCAGGAGCATACCGTTGTCGGCGTTGAGGTTGCGCGCCAGGACCATGCCGTCCTCAAGTTCGCGGGTGGTGAGGACTCTGACCGTAGGGTCGCCCAGGGTCACATCGCTGAGGAAGGTGGCGCAGGCCTGCACGAAATCCTCGACCAATTCCGGGTCGTAAAGGCGCCCGGCGTACTTGCGGATATACAGCAACGCTTCGTCGCTGTTCAGGTGCCGCTCCAGGATCAGGCCTTTTTGCAGCTCGATGAAGTCCACGGCCAGTTTCAGCAGCCGCGAACCCGCCGGGATCGCCTCGCCCTTGAGGTGGTCGGGAAACCCCGAGCCATCCCAACGCTCCTGGTGATGACGAATGATCCGCGCCGCGTCCTTCATCGGCTCCAGGGTCATCAACAGCGACTCGCTCTGGGTCGGGTATTCGCGATACAGCGCGCGGTGGGTGCTGTGCAGCTTGTCGGACGGCGCAACCATCATGCTGTCGGTCCAGCTCAGTTTGCCGATGTTGTACAGCGCCGCAGCCATGGTCAGGTCGCGGGTACTGGCTTCATCCATGACCTGGGCGGCGCAGTACACGCGGATCAATTCGATCAACGCGCGGTTGGTCTGCTTGTCCTTGGGCAACCGCAGGTTGGCCAATAGCGAAAACACTTCGGTACCGGTCACGTAGCTGCGCTTGAGCTCGTCGTAGGCCAGGTCGAGCATGTCGGCGGTCTGTTGCAGTTCGGCGGTACGCGCCGTCACACGCTTTTCCAGCGTGGCGTTCAGCGCTTTGAGCTGGTCGTTCTGCTCCCGCGCAAGGCGTTCAAGCCGCTGATGTTCGAGGGTTTGCTGCAAGACCAGCTGCAACTCTTCGTCATTCCAGGGTTTGCTGATGTAGCGGTGAATCTGCCCATCGTTGATCGCCTTGACGATGGTGGTCAGGTCGGCGTAACCGGTGAGCAGGATGCGGCCGGTGGCCGGGTACAGGCGGTGGACTTCCGCCAACAGCGTGGCCCCGTCCATACCGGGCATGCGCGCATCGCTCATCACCAGGTCGATGGGCCGGGTTGCCATGATCTCCAGCGCCTGGGCGCCGCTGGTGGCCAACACCACCTCGTAAGGCTGGCTGCGCAACAGGCGGCGCAGGCTGTTGAGGATCGACTCTTCATCGTCGACCAGCAGCACAGCGGACTTCGTAGCGAGTTGTTCATCCATGGCGACTCTGCCTTCAAATTAAACGATGTGAAGCTCAATTGAACCGGTGCGCCGTGCCGATCCAGGCCAGCAGCGCGAAAATGCTGTTGATTTGACGCCAACTGGCCGTCGATATCAAGGGAGCTCAGCTATGCTGTCACTGCATGTTCACACCCCTTTGCTTGTAAAACCAGGGAAGGAATCGTTATGCCGTCGAGTCTTCTGCACAGGCGCAGGGCACCATGACCCCGGAATCAGGGCGGGCCAACCGTCGCATCCTGATCGTCGATGACACGGCTTCGATCCACCAGGATTTTCGCAAGATCCTCTGCGCCGACGAGCACGGCGAGCCCTCGCTGGACACCTTGGAGTCGGCCCTTTTCGGCACCGCCGCGCCGGTACGCCAGGCATTTGAGTTGGACTCCGCCTACCAGGGCCAGGAAGCGCTGGCGCTGGTGAACAAAGCCCTGCAGGCCCAGGCGCCCTATGCGCTGGTGTTTATCGACATGCGCATGCCCCCCGGTTGGGACGGGCTGCAAACCATCGAACAGCTGTGGGATGTCGACCCCAACCTGCAAATTGCCCTGTGCACGGCCTATTCCGATTACTCCTTCGAGGCGATTGAAGCGCGCTTGAAGTACAACGATCAGTTGCTGATCCTGAAAAAGCCGTTCGATCACCTGGAAATCCGCCAGATGGCCAGCGCCCTGACGTGGAAATGGCAACTGGCCCAGGACGCGGCGCTCAAGGTGATCAGCCTGGAGCGCACCATCGAAGAACGCGTGCAGGAACTGCTCAAGGTCTCGCACCTGTTGCAATACGACGCCCTCACCGGGCTGCCCAACAGTACGTTGCTGGGCGACCGGCTGACCCAGGCCATCGCCCTGGGCCGGCGACATGACACGCAACTGGCGGTGATGTTTATCGGGCTCGACCGCTTCAAGCGCATCAATAATGCCCTGGGCTACCCGGTGGGCGATGAAGTGCTCGAGCAGGTCAGCCAGAACCTGGTGGCAACGGTACGTGCGTCGGATTCGGTGTTTCGCTACGGCGCCGATGAGTTCGTGATCCTGCTCAACGATATCCAGCACCCCCAGCAAACCCAGCACATTGCGCAAAAAGTGCTGAATGCCATCAGCGCGACGCGGCACGTCGCCGGGCAGGACCTGAGCGTGACCGCGAGCCTTGGGATCAGCGTTTACCCCAACGACAGCGCCGACGCGGTGGGGTTGATCAAGCAGGCTGAAACTGCCATGCACACCAGCAAGGAGCACGGCCCGAACGACTTCAGTTTTTATACCGAAGACATGAACCTGCGCGCCCGGCACCAGCAAAACCTGGAGAGCGCGCTGCGCCAGGCGCTTGAGCGCGATGAGTTGGTGCTGCACTACCAACCCAAGCTGGAACTGGAGTCCGGGCGGATCGTCGGCGCGGAGGCGCTGACACGCTGGTTTCATCCGAGGTCCGGCTGGATCAGCCCGGCCGAGTTCATTCCGATCGCCGAAGACAGCGGCCTGATCGTGCGCCTGACCCAGTGGGTACTGCGCCAGGCCTGCGCACAAGCCCAAGCCTGGCGGCACATGGGCCTGGCGCCGCTGCGCATGTCGGTGAATATTTCGGCGATCGACTTTCGCCAACGCAACTTCGTCGACAACCTGGCTGCCATCCTCGAACAAACCGGCCTGCCGCCCGCCCTGCTGGAGCTGGAAATTACCGAAAGCGTGCTGATGCAGAACGTCGACGAAACCGTGGCGATCCTGCAAAGGATCAAGGCGCTGGGGGTGCGCCTGGCCCTGGATGATTTCGGCACGGGCTACTCCAGCCTCAGCTACCTGCGGCGCTTTCCCATCGATGTGCTGAAGATCGACCAATCCTTCGTGCGCGGCCTGAGCATTAATAGTCAGGACGAACAACTGATCAGCGCTATCATCGGCATGGGTAAAAGCCTGAAACTGGACATCATTGCCGAAGGCGTGGAAACCCTCGACCAGCTGAATTTCCTCAAAGCCCAGCGCTGTGAGGAGGGCCAGGGTTTTCTCTTCAGCAAAGCGTTGGCGCCGAAGGATTTCGTCCAGTTGCTGCAGGTGGGTAGCGCGACACTGATGCCCGATCAATAGCCCCAGGCCGCAAGGAGTGCTCGCTTGAGCCATGTTTCAACTGTCCGTACCGGCTTCATTCTCGCGTTGTGCCTGGGCAGCGGCGCACCGCTGGCCGCCGCACCGCTGAACGAGGCGCTCAAGCCCATGCCGGCGATACCGGCGCTGGACCCGGCCAAGGTTGAGCTGGGCCGCCAGTTGTTCAACGAGCCGCGTCTGTCGGCGAATAACACGCTGTCCTGCGCCAGCTGCCACCGCCTGGAGTCCGGCGGCGCCGACAACAAGCCGTTCTCGATCGGCGTTGACGGTAAACCTGTGGTGCTCAACACGCCTTCGGTGTTCAACGCCAGCCTGAATTTCAAGCAGTTCTGGAATGGTCGGGTAGACACGCTGGAAGCACAGGTTGATCAGGTGGTCACCAGCCCCGTGGAAATGGGCAGCGACTGGAACACCGTGGTGCAGAACCTGGCGGCCCTGCCCGTCTACCAACGCGCCTTCGCCCAGTCTTACCCCGATGGCCTCAGCGCCGCCAACGTGCAAAACGCACTGGCTACCTATGAGCGCACGCTGCTCACGCCCGACTCGCGCTTCGATCAGTATCTGCAGGGCAACACCGCGATACTGACCACCCAGGAAAAGTACGGCTACCAGCGCTTCAAGGAGTACGGCTGCATCGCCTGCCACCAAGGCGTGAACATCGGCGGCAATATGTTCCAGAAATTCGGAGTGATGGGCGATTACTTCCAGGCACGCGGCAACCCGCAGGAGACGGACCTGGGGCGCTACCTGCTGACAAAGGACGAAGAGGACCGCTATGTGTTCAAGGTGCCCAGCCTGCGCAATGTCGCCGTCACCGCGCCGTATTTTCACGACGCTTCGGCCAAGACCCTGGAAGAAGCAGTCGATGTGATGTTCAAGTACCAACTGGGGCGTAACCCGACCCAGGAAGACAAGGACCTGATTATTCAATTTCTCAAGACCCTGACCGGTAACTGGGCGGGCAAGCCCCTATGAGACGCTTGTCACGCCTGTATCGCCGCCGCGCCAGCCAGGTGTTGCTTGGCCTGATGACTCTGTTTCTGGCCTCCACGCTGGTGTTTTTGTACCTCAAGTCTTCCCGCGACCAGACGGCCACTTATACCCTGTCGCGCGACCTGATCCGCCAGCTCCAGCAGCTCAATGCCCAGTGGGACAGCGAAGTGCTCAAGGCGCGGATCGCGCTGACCCATAACTACGACCCGCTGGTCATGCCCCTGACGGAAATGACCCGGATCGGCGCTGAACTTGCGAGCCGCGGCGCCTACCACAGCGCTGCCGACCTGCCGGGTTGGCAAGCCAGCCAGGCGGCCTATCAGGCGGCCATCCAGGACAAAGCCCGGCTGGTGGACCAGTTCAAATCCCACAACGCGGTGTTGCGTAATTCGCTGGCGTTTCTGCCGACCGCCGAAGATGACATCCAGGCCCAATTCAACAGCATTGACGACGAAGGCCGCCTGCAAATGCAAAGCGTGGCCACCGACACCTACGACCTGCTGCTCAGCAGCCTGGAGTTCGCCCAGGTCACCAGCGACGAGCGCGCCGCCGATATCCTGGTGGGCCTGGGCAAACTGGCGATCAACAAACAGAGCCTGCCCGTCGAGTTCCAGGCGCCGGTGGATATCCTCAGCAATCATATTTCGCTGATCCTGCGCGAACAGCCTGTGGTCAACAGCCTGCTCGAACGGATTGCTGCCGTGCCCGTGGCCGAGCACCTCGACGCGCTGACCACCCACCTCGATCAGGACCAGCAGGCCGCCGATCTCATCGAACATCAATACCACCGCTACCTGCTGGTGTTCTCGACGTTGCTGGTGGTGCTGCTGCTCTACCTGGCCGTGCGCCTGCTGCGCAGTTTCGCCGAGATCAACCGCGTCAACCGCGCCTTGCAATCGGCCAACGAAACCTTGGAACAACGGGTGGAACGGCGCACGCAACAACTCAAGGACGCCCAGAGCGAGCTGCTCGACAGCGCCCGCCAGGCAGGCATGGCAGAGATCGCCACCAACGTGCTGCACAACGTCGGCAACGTGCTCAACAGCGTGAATATTTCCGCCGACCTGGTCAGCCGCAAACTGCGCAGCAGCAAGGCCTTGGGCCTGGGCAAGGCCATGCAACTGATCAACGCGCATCAGGGCGACCTGGGCAGCTTTCTCACCGAGGATGAAAAAGGCAAATTGCTGCCGGGCTACCTGAACCAACTGGTGGACGCGATTGCCATCGAGCAGCAAGGCATGAGCGATGAGCTGGCGCAGCTGAGCAAAAGCGTCGACCACATCAAGGACATCGTCTCGACCCAGCAATCCTATGCCGGCGCCTCCACACTGCTGGAGCCGGTGGACATTGGTGGCTTGATGGACGATGCCTTGCGCATGAACGCCGGCGCGTTGACGCGTCACCACGTCACGGTGGTCAAGGAATACGCGCCGGTGCCGCAGATTCTGGGGGACAAACATCGGTTGCTGCTGATCATGGTCAACCTGATCAGCAACGCCAAGTACGCCATGACCGGTCTTTCCGAGCGACCACGGCAAATCACCCTGAGGGTCGAACAGGTAGGTGACCAGACCCTTAAAATCAGTGTGAAGGACGATGGCGAAGGCATACCGGTCGAAAACATGACGCGGATCTTCACCCACGGCTTTACCACCCGTAAGGAAGGCCACGGCTTCGGCCTGCACAGCTGTGCCCTGGCCGCCGTGGAAATGCACGGCCAGCTCACGGCTCACAGCGACGGACCGGGCCTTGGCGCGGTGTTTACCTTGACGATTCCCTTGACCCTTGTCGGAAGTACCGCATGAACCAGCCTCCCAACCGGCGCATCCTGCTGATCGATGACACCCCGTCCATCCATGAGGATTTCCGCAAGATCCTGATGCCGAGCGCAGAATCCAACCTGGCGCTGGACGAGATGGAGTCGGCGCTGTTTGGCGACACCGCCACGCCGCAAGCCCAGGCGTTCGAGCTGCACTGCGCCTATGGCGGCGAAGAAGGCCTGGCCTTGCTGACCACCGCCATGGCCGAACAACGCCCTTACGCGCTGGCCTTCGTTGACATGCGCATGCCCCAAGGCTGGGACGGCGCGAAGACCATCGAGCAACTGTGGAAGGTCGCACCCGACCTGCAAGTGGTGGTATGCACCGCGTACTCAGATTATTCCTGGGATGACCTGTTGTCGCGCCTGAACGCCTATGACCGCTTGCTGATCCTGAAGAAGCCGTTCGACAACATCGAAGTCCAGCAAATGGCCAACACCCTGGCCAATAAATGGGACATGGCCCGGCGCGCGTCCCTGCAAACCCAGCATCTGGAACAGCTGGTGGAACAACGCACCCAGGCGTTGCAGTTGGAAATCAACGAACGCAAGCACCTGGAAAGCCAGCTGGTGCAATCGGAGAAGCTGGCCTCACTGGGGCAACTCGCGGCCGGCGTCGCCCATGAGATCAACAACCCGGTGGGCTTTATCTCATCCAACCTCAGCACCCTCGACAGCTACTTCAACCAGCTGCAACAGATGCTGGAGGCATATCAACACAGCGAAGCGCTGATCCCGGCGCAGGATCAGCGTGACCGGCTCAAGGCGTTGCGCACAGAACTGGAACTGGAGTTTCTCAAGGAAGACATTCCGGTGCTGATCCGCGAGTCCAAGGACGGCATTGGCCGCGTGGTACAGATCGTCAAGGACCTGAAGAACTTCTCGCGGGTGGATAACGACCAGACCTGGCAGTTCGCCAACCTGCAACAGGGCATCGATTCGACGCTGAACATCGTCGCCAGCGAACTCAAGTACAAGGCCGATGTGGTCAAGCACTACACGCCCCTGCCGGACATCGAATGCCTGGCCTCGCAGCTCAACCAAGTGGTGATGAACCTGGTGATCAACGCCGCCCAGGCCATGGGGCCAGAGCGCGGCACCATCACCATCAGCAACGGCGTGGACGGCGACACCATCTGGTTGGAAGTGGCGGACAACGGCTGCGGCATTGCTCCCGACACCGTGCAGAAGATTTTCGACCCGTTCTTCACCACCAAGCCGGTGGGCGAAGGCACCGGGTTGGGGCTGTCATTATCCTACGGCATCGTCAAGAAACACCGGGGGCATATCTCGGTCAGCAGCGAGCTGGGCAAGGGCACGACGTTTCGGGTGGTGCTGCCGATTCGGCAGACGGCGGCGTAGGGCCCGCCGCCGGGTACGGCCAGTGACCCATCAAGCCTGCAGCGCTATTTTTTGCTGGCGCAGCGTCGCGGCCAGGTCTAACAAGCCTGAACCTTCGCGCAGCCCTTTTTTGACGGACTCAGGCGTGGCTTCGTTCTTTACCACCGCGCCAACGTAACCCTCCGCCATCGCCTTGTAGTCTCCGGTAACCGCGCCGAGAAGCGCCTTGTCAAAACCGTCTTCGCGGGTTTTACGAAACCCGTCCAGCGCCCCGCTGATGGCGCCATCAAGGCCTGGCTTAGCCTTTGCAATTCCCTGCAGCACGTTGCTCATGCCTGGGATAAACCACAGGCTCTTGGCCGCGTCAGCGGCAAACCGCTGGAATTTTCCCGGTGGGGTGCCGTCGCGCAACGCGTGGGAAGTGTGCTGATGCTGAGCGGATTGCATCCGCTGCTCACGGTCGATCGCGGCGGACGCGCCCTGATGAATAATGGAAGGGCCGAAAGCGGCAGATATGTTCGACATGAGCGATGACTCCAAATGCATGAGAGAAAGGGCGTCCTGCACAATAGTGGCCGCCTTTCGCCGAACGGTTCCATGGCCCGCGCCTGTGCAAATACCGCCCCAGGGCCTTCGATCCTTGTTCCCTGTTTCAGTACAGGCGCAGAATGGCGGATCGACCTCAAGAGTCCGAACCAAGGAAAACCGTATGAGCCTGTCGTTACTAAGCCGTTACGCGTTCTTTGCCGCATGCGTCATATTCACCCTGACCAGCCTGCCCTTTATCGAACATGAATGGCTGTGGCCCATCACCATAGTCACCGGCCTGCTCAGTTTGATCGGCATTTTCGACCTGCTGCAAAGCCCCCACGCCGTGCGCCGCAACTACCCGATCCTGGGCAATATCCGTTACCTGGTGGAAGCCATCCGCCCGGAAATCCGCCAGTACCTGCTCGAATCCGACAGCGATGCCCTGCCCTTCTCCAGGGCCCAACGTTCGCTGGTGTATTCGCGCGCCAAGAACGAAACCGCCGACAAGCCCTTCGGTACCTTGATCGACGTCTATCAGTCGGGCTTTGAATTCATCGGCCACTCCATGCGGCCCGCGCCGTTGAGCGACCCTAGCGCGTTCCGCGTGATGGTCGGCGGCCCGCAGTGCACACAGCCGTACTCGGCGTCGGTGTTCAATATTTCGGCGATGAGTTTCGGCTCACTGAGCGCCAACGCCATTCGCGCGCTGAACCAGGGCGCCAAACTCGGCAACTTCGCCCACGACACCGGCGAAGGCAGCATCAGCCCCTACCACCGCGAAAACGGCGGCGACCTCACTTGGGAGCTGGGTAGCGGTTACTTCGGCTGCCGTACCAGTGACGGCCGCTTTGACCCGGAACGCTTTGCCACCCAAGCACAGGACCCGCAAGTGCGCATGATCGAGATCAAGATGAGCCAGGGCGCCAAACCCGGTCATGGCGGGATCCTGCCCAAACATAAAGTCACCCGGGAAATCGCCGACACCCGCGGCATCATGATGGGTGAGGACTGCATCTCGCCGTCACGCCACAGCGCATTTTCTACGCCGATCGAACTGATGCAGTTCATCGCCCAACTGCGCGAGTTGTCCGGCGGTAAACCGGTGGGGTTCAAGTTCTGCCTGGGCCACCCCTGGGAGTTCATGGGCATCGCCAAAGCCATGCTCGAAACCGGCATCCTTCCGGACTTTATCGTGGTCGACGGCAAGGAAGGTGGCACGGGCGCGGCACCGGTGGAGTTCACCGACCACATCGGCGTGCCGCTGCGCGAAGGCCTGCTGTTCGTGCACAACACCCTGGTGGGCCTGAACCTGCGCGACAAGATCAAGCTCGGCGCCAGCGGCAAGATCGTCAGTGCCTTCGACATCGCCAGTGTGCTCGCCATCGGCGCCGACTGGGCCAACTCGGCGCGCGGCTTTATGTTCGCCATCGGCTGCATTCAGTCGCAGAGCTGTCACACCAATAAATGCCCGACCGGCGTCGCTACTCAGGACCCACTGCGCCAACGTGCGCTGGTGGTGCCGGACAAGGCCCAGCGCGTGTTCAACTTCCACCGCAATACCCTCCACGCCCTGGCGGAAATGCTCGCCGCCGCCGGGCTGGAACATCCGTCGCAGTTGTCGGCCAAGCACTTGGTGCGACGCATGTCGGCGACCGAGATCAAGCTGTTCTCGCAGTTGCATGTGTTCCTCAAACCGGGCGAGCTGCTCACCGGCGAGGTGAATGGCGAGTTCTATTCCCGTATGTGGCAGATGGCGCGGGCGGACAGTTTTGAACCGCATGAAGTAGCCGCCGCCTGATTCACACGGTTGAAGCCTGCCCGGCCTTCGGGCAGGCCATTGAGACATTCGGTAATACCCAGCCTTTGCAATTGCTTACAAATACCGCCAACCTGCGCCCGCCCGGCGTGCGGCGTACGACAACGCGCGCGCTCGCCACTCTTCACTCAACAACTTGTTCAAGAGCCCGCTGCCATGCTGAACGGACGCGACCCACGCATCGATTTTTTTCGGGGCCTGGCGTTGATCTTCATTTTCTGGGATCACGTTCCCCACAATCCCCTGGCCCATGTCACCGTGCAGAACATCGGGTTCAGTGACGCCGCCGAAATCTTCGTATTCCTGGCCGGCTACGCGGCGGTACTGGCGTACGGCAAGATCCTGCAGCGTGATGGTTATTTCATCGCCTGTTTAAAGATCCTGCGCCGGGTGTGGACGCTCTACGTGGTGCATATTTTCCTGCTGGCGCTGTTGATGGGCATCGTGATATTCGCCAACAGCCATATCGAAACCCGCGACCTGGTGCAAGAGATGGGCCTGGAGTATTTCCTCAACAATACCCAGCAGGCCCTGGTCGATGAATTGCTGCTGCGGTTCAAGCCCAACCTGACCGACCCTTTGCCGTTGTATATCGTGCTGATTCTGAGCCTGCCCCTCACGCTGCCGTTGCTGTTGCGTGTGCCGAGGATCGCGGTGGCCGTTTCTGTGGCGGTGTACCTGCTGGCGCCCTGGCAGGGCTGGAACCTGCCGGCCAGCAACGGCGGGGTCTGGTACTTCAACCCGGTGACCTGGCAGTGCCTGTTTATCCTCGGTGGCGCGGCGGCCTTGCGTTCAGCACGCCCGGCTGACCCGCGGCCTGTGCTGCGCCAACCATTGTTCCTGGCGGCGGCGGCTTATGTGCTGACGAGCTGCGTGATCACCCTGTCGTGGCGCTGGCCCGAGGTGCACGACGCCTGGATGCCAAGCCTGATCGGCGAATGGCTGTACCCCATCAGCAAGACCGACCTGTCACCGGTGCGCTTGCTGCACTTTTTGGCCCTGGCCTATGTCACCGCCAAATTGCTCCCCGGTGTCGGCTGGACGCAACACAGGTTGGCCCGGCAACTGGCGCGGATGGGGCGCTACTCCCTGGAAGTCTTTTGCCTGGGTGTGGTGTTGGCGCCGTTGGCGGACATGGCCAACGCCCTGACCGGTGACACCATTGCCATGCGGATATTCACCGCGCTGGTGGGGGCCGCAGTGATGATGCTGTTTGCCGCGTGGCTGGAATTCAACAAGCAATTGGACCAGCGCAGAGCCGCTGTCGCCGCGCCTGGTTAGTGCCCGGCTGATTGACATGTAGGAGGGGGCTTGCTCCCGATGGCGGTGTATCAGCTGCATGTTAGCTGGCTGACATACTGCCATCGGGGGCAAGCCCCCTCCCACATTGGTTTTGCGGCGTTTATTCGATCAGGACAATGCTATGCGCCCAACCAGGACCAGCACAAATCGCGTTGTCGCTGCAGGTCTAAATGTGGGAGGGGGCTTGCCCCCGATGGCGGCCTGACAGACGACCAGGATGTTGGATCAGAGCGAGTACATATCCGTTGCTGCGGTAACGGCGGCTTAGGGTTCCGCCCTTACGGCGTCTCACTTTTGAAAAGCGCAAAAGTAAGCAAAACGCTCTTGCCCCACCACTCGGCACCTCGCCTAGGCTCGGTGTGCCCGTAATCCGACAGTGATTTGGGGGGCCGCCGCCACGCGCCATCCATGGCGCGGGGCGGCTAAACCGGCATCCCTGCCGGTTTACCCCCCAAATCACTGTCGAATTCCGGCCAGCGTGGTTTAACGGGGCGCCTAGATCAAGAGCAAGATCAAGAGCGGCTCGCTTCGCATCGTGGTTAGCGTAGGCTGCTGCTACACAGTTGTGTAGATACCTATGGCCATCGGGGGCAAGCCCCCTCCCACATGGGTTTTGCGGCGTTTATTCGATCAGGACAATGCTACGCCCAATCAGGACCAGCACGAATCGCGTTGTCGCTGCAGGTCTAAATGTGGGAGGGGGCTTGCCCCCGATGGCGGTGTGACTGACACACCACCATCCCAGGCAAGCCCTCAGGCTACAGAACGCACCGCCCCATTGGTCGGCTGCAACTTGAACACGTAGAACAACACCGTCAACAACACCAGAAACGCAGGCCCGACATACAGCGCCACGCGGGTGTCCGGGAAGTAAGCCATCAGGCCCACCACCAGCACCAGGAACGCCAGCGCCAGGTAGGAGCTGACCGGGTACAGCCACATGCGGTACTTGAGGCCCGCCTGCTCGGCCGGGCTCAGGCCTTTGCGGAATTTGAGCTGGGCCAGCAGGATCATCAGCCAGGTCCAGATCGCGCCGAAGGTTGCGATGGAGGTGACCCACACGAACACCTGGTCCGGCACCAAGTAGTTGAGCAACACGCCCAGCAGCAAGGCAAAGATCGACAGCAGCAGCGCCTTACGTGGCACGCCATTGCTTGAGGTGGTGCCGAACGTCGCGGGCGCCTGGCCGTTCTGCGCCAGGCTGTAGAGCATGCGCCCGGTGCTGAAGATGCCGCCGTTGCACGACGACAGCGCGGCGGTGATCACCACGAAGTTGATGATGCCCGCTGCGGTCTTGATGCCCAGGCGCTCGAACGTCATCACGAACGGGCTGCCCTGGGTGCCGATTTCATTCCACGGGTAGATCGACAGGATGACGAACAACGCGCCCACATAGAACAGCAGGATGCGCCAGAACACCGAGCCGATGGCGCTGGGGATGGTCTTCTGCGGGTTGCGCGCTTCACCGGCGGTGAGGCCGATCATCTCCACGCCCAGGTAGGCGAACATCACCATCTGCAACGACATCAATACGCCTTGCACGCCGTTGGGCATGAAGCCGCCATGGGTCCACAGGTTGGAGATGCCCAGCGCCACGCCGTCATTGCCAAAACCGAAAGCGATGATGCCGACGCCGCCGATCACCATGGCAATGATGGTGACGATCTTGATCAGGGCAAACCAGAATTCGAATTCACCGAAGGCCTTGACCGCGATCAGGTTGATGGTGCCCATGCTGATCAGCGCCGCCAGGGCCCAGATCCAGCGCGGGGTGTCGGGGAACCAGACGCCCATGTACACCGCCACGGCGGTGATTTCCGCGATGCAGGTCACCAACCACAGGAACCAGTAGTTCCAGCCGGTCAGGAAACCGGCCAACGGGCCGAGGTAGTCCTGTGCATAACGGCTGAAGGAACCGGCGACCGGGTTGTGTACGGCCATCTCGCCGAGGGCACGCATGATCACCAGGATGGCCAGGCCACCGATGATGTAGGACAGCATGATGGCCGGGCCGGCCATTTCGATGGCCTTGGCCGAGCCGAGGAACAGGCCGACACCGATACAGGCACCGAGGGCCATCAGGCGAATATGCCGTTCACCCAATTCGCGTTTGAGCGGGCCGCCTGAAGCGGTCTCGCCATGGGGCAGTTGGTTGCCGACTGGCATAGGGATACAACCTCATCTTGTTATTGGATTGTCCGTCGAGTTTCCACGGTGCAAGCCGGTAAGCCTGCGCCCTTGTTGAAACCGGGGCCGCCTCATGGACGGGCCCGTCTTGCCAGGCAAGATCAACGGGGCGTGCAGTATAAAAAGCCCGGAGTAGGGCCTTTCACTATAAAAACGAGGCAATTTAGGGGAAGCGTTGGTCAAAATGCAATTTTACAGGAGCATCTGACCTGCATCGGGCGACAAAACGTCGCGGAGGCGCCGCTGTAGATCCACCGGAAAATTCCTACACTCAAAACACAATTCCCTCACACCCAGCCATCAGCGACTAAACTTCAGGCAAGTCCGATCTATCTGCGTGAAGGGATCAATCGACTATGGGCGCACTGTGGCAAACCGAATCGAGCAAGGCTGCGAAAGTACATGGCAGTTCGGACCCAGCGCCTTTATCCAAAAATAAACCCAGGCCTCGTTACGCACGGCGCCTGTTCTGGTTGATTGTGTTGATGGCGCTGGCGGCCCTGGGGTTTGCCGTCGCCAAGGAGCTGCGCACCTCACGCCTGCAGGCCCAGGAACTGAGCCGCCTGGCCCGTGACCTGACCTATCGGTTGGAGCCCGGCCCCAGCCCGGCAATCGCCTATCCCGGCGCCGGGCCCTTCGACCGGCGTCTCGGTTACAGCGACCTCGGCACGTTCCTGCCACGCTTGCTCAAACGCGGTTATGTGATTGAAACCCAGGCGCGCTTTTCGGCCGAATTGATGGACTACAGCACCAAGGGCCTGTTCGTGCCCTACGCGGAAAAAATCCAGGCCGGGCTGTCCATCACCGACTGCCGCGCCGTGCCGCTCTACCAATACAACTATCCGCAACAACTGTACGAAAACTTCGCCGCGATCCCGCCGGTGGTGGTCAACAGCCTGCTGTTCATCGAGAACCGCGACCTGCTCGACCCGGCTCAGCCCGAAGCCAACCCGGCGGTGGACTGGCCGCGCTTCGCCAAAGCGGCCTGGTCACAAGTGGCCAGGCTCCTGCATTTGCCCGGGCAGACCGCCGGTGGCAGCACCCTCGCGACCCAGCTGGAAAAGTACCGTCACTCCCCCGACGGCCTGACCCTGTCGGGCGGCGAGAAACTGCGGCAGATGTTTTCCGCCAGCGTACGCGCCTACCAGGATGGTCCGCAGACCTTGCAGGCACGCCGCAATATCGTGCGCGACTACCTCAACAGCGTGCCGTTGTCCGCCGTGCCCGGTCACGGTGAAGTGCATGGCCTGGCCGAAGGGTTGCGGGTGTGGTACGGCGCCGACTTCAACCGCACCAACGCCCTGCTCGCCGACAGCAGCGCGCAAAACCTCGGGCAAAAAGGCCTGGCCCTGCGTGAAGTGTTGTCATTGATGATCGCCCAGCGCCGGCCCTCGCACTACCTGTCCAAGGGCCACGCCGAACTGGCGAACCTGACCGACAGCCACATTCGCCTGCTCGCGCAGAACGCGGTCATCGACCCGGCCCTGGCACAGGCCGCCCTGGCCAGCAAGGTGAGCTATCGCGATTGGCTGCAACAGCCGACGATTCAACCGATTGAAACCAACAAAGGCATCAGTGTTGCCCGCAGCCGCCTGGCCGCCCTGCTCAATCGCCCGCTGTACGACCTCGACCGCCTGGACCTGTCCGCCACCAGCACCTTGCAGGATGACTTGCAAACCCGAGCCACCACCTACCTCAAGCACCTGGCCGACCCCGCCTTCGCCGGGCAAATCGGCTTGCTCGGCCCGCGCCTGTTGACGCCCGCCAGCACCGCGCAAGTGCGCTACAGCTTCACGCTCTATGAGATGACCGCCGATGGCGCACGGGTGCGGGTACAGACCGACAACACCGACCAACCTTTCGATATCAACGAGAGCAGCAAGCTGGAACTGGGCTCCACCGCCAAGCTGCGGGTGCTGACCACCTACCTGCAAATCATCAGCGAACTGCACGATCGTTATGCCGACCAGCCCCCCGCCGAGCTGAAAAAGATTAGCGTCGACGAGCAGGATCGCCTGTCGCGCTGGGCCGTGGATTACCTGGCGCAAAACCGCGACCGGAGCCTGCCGAAGATGCTCGACGCGGCGCTCGAGCGGCAATATTCGGCCAGCCCCGGCGAACGCTTTTTCACCGGTGGCGGCCTGCATCACTTCAATAACTTTCGCAACGAAGACAACGGGCGTAACCCCACGCTGCGCGAGGCCCTGCGTGAGTCGATCAACCTGCCGTTCATTCGCCTGATGCGCGACCTGGTGCGCTACAGCACCTATCAGGGCCCCAACAGCAGCGCCGAGTTGCTCAAGGACGACAGCGACCCACGCCGCCAGGAGTACCTGGCGCAATTCGCCGACCGCGAGGGCACCACCTTCCTGCTGCGCTTCTGGAAGCGCTACCGCAACAAAGACACCCAGGCCCGGCTCGATACTTTTCTCGACAGCATGCACCCCACCGCCATGCGCCTGGCCGCAGTGCACCGTTATCTACTGCCCCAGGCCAACCAGGACAGCTTCAACCGTTTCGTGCGCGCGCACCTGCCCACCAAGGCCCCGGAAAAACTCACCGATGAACGCCTGGCCAAGCTCTACAAGGATTACGGTCCCGGCGCCTACGACCTGCCGGACCAAGGCTATATCGCCAAGGTCCATCCACTGGATTTGTGGCTGCTCGGTTACCTGCTGAACCACCCCGACGCCACCTTCACCCAGGCCGTCGCCGCCAGTGAGCACGAACGCCAGGAAGTCTACGGCTGGCTGTTCAAGAGCCGCCACAAGAGCGCCCGCGACAGTCGCATCCGCACCATGCTGGAGATCGAAGCATTCCTGGATATTCATCAACGCTGGCAGGCTGTGGGCTACCCGTTCGATCACCTGGTGCCGTCCCTGGCCACCGCCATTGGCAGCTCGGGAGATCGCCCGGCGGCCCTGGCGGAGCTGGTCGGGATCATTCTCAATGACGGTGTGCGCGAGCCGACCGTGCGTATCGACAGCCTGCACTTTGCAGCCGGCACCCCGTATGAAACCCGCTTGGTCAACAACCCGGACCGAGGCAAGCGGGTCATGCCCAGTGAAGTCGCCAACGCCTTGCGCGAGGCGTTGTCCCAGGTGGTGGATGCCGGTACCGCAAAACGTGTGGCCGGCAGCTTCAAACTGGCTGACGGCACACCCCTGGCCATGGGCGGCAAGACCGGCACCGGCGACAACCGCATCGAAGCAATCGGTGCCGGCGGGCGCCTACTCAGCTCCAAGGCGATCAACCGCACCGCCACCTTTGTGTTCTATATCGGCGACCGCCATTTCGGCACGCTGACCGCATTCGTCCCCGGCGCCTCGGCCCAAGGCTTCACCTTCACCTCGGCATTGCCGGTGCAAGTGCTCAAGGGCATGGCGCCGCTGCTCAGCCCTTATTTGCAACCCGGCAGCCGGACGCAGTGCCAGCCAGGGGAGCAAGCTCTTTCAAAGTTAAAATAACTTACCGATTTAAAGGGTTAAAACTCACTCTGAGAATATAAATTCTGCATTCGCACAACAACCCGCACACTTCAGTCCTAACTTAGCTGCAATATATTGAACGTTTGTTCTTGATTTCGACGGATAGGCTAGGCACTCGAGCCACTTAACGAGTTCAACTTGATGCCTATACGTTCACTGCCTTCCAGCACGTCTGCGCGTGCCTATAAAGGCCCTCACTATGACTTGATCAAACAGACAATTCCGGACTGGCTTGCCACCGCCTCCCTGGCCCGGGCCCATCAGATGAGCGCCGCCGACCTTTCTCGACTGCCCGCTTACACCCGCGCCCTCCCCGCACAGCATCAAGACCTGCAAACGGCCAATGCTGAAGGCTGGCGGACGCAAAATGCCGTGGACCGACAACTGCGCGACATACAGGACGTGTATGCCTTTGCCCAACCCCTGCTGAAACAAGCCATTCTGGACAAGTACCACCTTGACCTGAACGTCAAATCAACGTTTCTGCACCTGTATATCGCCAAGAAACTGCCTAAGTACGTCCACAGTTTTTTCAAGGGCGTGACCAGCCGTAAGGTGTCATTGCTCGACGCGGCCTTGCAGAACTTTGCCGTCGGGGAATCCTTCGAAAGCGACTCCAGCTATATCACCCGTCCCGACTACCGTGGCCACTTCCAGCCCCTGGCGTTGAGCGACACGATGTCCATCCCACAGTTCAAGGCCTTGTGCCGTGAACTGGACCTCGGCGCACGCTATCAACAACACCTGAACAACTACTTGCTGCCAACGGATCTGGACGCACGCACCACCTTGAAAAACCAGGTCATCGCCAGCCAGAAAGCCGCGCTCAAGGCGGCGGCACACCTGGCTTACCTGCCCACCGACGGCCAACAGGTCGCGGACCTGAGTGCCGCGGCCTACCACGTGTTGATGCGCGCGTTGCGCGGCGAACGTGGCGTGATGCGGTTCTATCAACTGCACATCCTCGATGCTTCACTGAGCGGTATCCTGCTGATCGCCGCTGACCTGGATCGGGTTTCCAGCGTCTCGAAACTGATCGCCTACATCCCCCATGACCCCGAGAGTCCCGTCAAGGAGTACACCTCCAGCCTTGCGTTCATGCTCGACCTGACCCGCAAGCTGCAAACCAATGCGTCGATACCGTCTCGCCAGGGGCAAACCTATCAACAGTTCTTCAGCCAGTTTGTCGACCATAACCAACGCGGGCATTTCTTTGCCGGACTCAATCAGCGGCTGCCCAACGTTCGGTGGCACCCGGCGCAGCCACTGGAGCCGCGCCCTCAATGGCGGGAAGCGCCGCTGGACAATCCCAACCTGCACTTCTCCTCGCCCGCCATTGAGGGCGATCTATGGGAATACCGCTACCAGCAATCCTTCAACAAGATATTCAACGACGCACGCAGCATCGCGGTGCCTACGGCCGACGCCGACAGAGCAGAGCGCTGGGCCTGGTGGGACAACTTCACAAAAATCCTCTCGGATATTTTCAATGTCGCGCTGCTGGTCATCACTCCGTTCGTGCCGTTCCTCGGCGAGCTGATGCTGGCATACACCGCCTACCAACTGGCCAGCGATGTGATCGAAAGCGTGGTAGACCTGGCCGAAGGGCAGTTTATAGAAGCCGCCGAACACCTCGTCACGGTCGCCACCGATACGATCCAACTGGCACTCTTCGCCGTCGGTGGAGAAGTCGCGAGCGCGTTCAAACGCTCGCTCTTCGTCGACAATTTGCGCGCGGTTGAAGTCGGCGGGCAACAGCGCCTGTGGAACCCGGACCTGGCGCGTTACGCCCACGACAACCTGCAGCTGGCGAGCGACTCTCAGCCCGATGAACTGGGCCTGCATACGCACCAGAACCAGAAAGTCCTGCCGCTGGATAACCGGCACTACGTCATCGAATACGACGCCACCCACCACACCCATCGCATCAAGCATCCCACCCGTCCCGGCGCCTATTCACCCAGCATCGAGCATCACGCCAGTGGCGCGTGGATCCATGAAGGCGAGGCCCCCAACACCTGGGACAGCGAGACGCTGCGTCGGCGCCTCGGGCCTGCGGTGGAGGACCTCAGCCCCGCCCAACTTGCACAGGCCTGCCAGACCAGCGGCACCCACGACGACGCCTTGCGCATGATGTACGCCCAACGCAACACCCCACCGCCGCTATTGGCCGACAGCCTCAAACGGATAAAGCTGCGCCAGCAACTCGAAAGTGCCCCGCAGCAGGTTCGCACCGGGGCCAGTGCGGATCTGCCGCCCAACTGGACGGTGCAAACCACCACCGAACTCCAGGGTTGGCCAGCAAACAAAGCCATCCAGGTGTTCATCAACAGCGACTTGACCGGCCACTCCATCGTCTACGGCGCCACTGACGTCACCGCTGCCAACACCCTGCGCCTCAGCTATCAGGCTGTGGAAGCCGGCCAGTGGTTCGAACAGGTCATCGCGTTCCTGAGCGACACCGAGCGGATGGCCTTGCTTGCAGCGCCCGGCGCGCAAACCCTGCCCGAACCCGTCATGGCGCTGCGTGAGCGCCTGGCCAATGAGTTGGTGCAGCAGAACACCAGCGTGTTCAACCACCTTTACAGCACCCATGAAGCGCTCAATACCCCGCAGGGCCGACTGATTCAACAGCAGTTTGCGCTATTGCCCAAAGACCTGGTGACCACGTTGCTGCTGCGCACCTCGCCACAAGAGTCGAGCGTGATGAGCCGTGAACGGCGCATCCCCTTGCGCCTGAAAAACCTGGCCCGGGAACTGACCAATGAAGTCCGCGCCAGCCATGCCAGTGAAGGCCTCTACCACGACGCCTTGCTGACCCCGGACACCGAGCGCATGGCCCTCAATATCGTGCGCCTGCACACCGATGCCCTGGGCGACTTGAACGTTGCCATTCACGATCAGACGCCCAGCGGCAGCCTGCGTTGCCAGGTGGGGCCGGCCGACGCGGGCACGAAAAAAATACTCCTGTACAAGGGCCAGGGCCGTTACCAACTGCACGCTGCGTCGCCTTCCACCCCGCCGCCGCAGTACACCTTTTATGAAGCGTTGTTGCGCGCGGTCCCCACGGACACGCTTGACTACCGGCCAGGTCAAGGCGCGAACTTCAAGGAATGGCTCAAAGCGCAACTGGCGCCACCGGCCGAACGCCGCAACGTGATAGCGGACAGCCCGCTAGCCCCGGCTGAGCAGCGCACCACACAACACTTACTGCAAAAACCCATGTGGGGGGCTTTCCGCCGATGGGTCCTGAGGCAACCCCCACAGCCGCCGACCCCTCGGGAAACACTGATGAAGCTGTGCCCACGTTTGACTGAGGAACAGATCCAGAAAGTGCTGCCCCACCTGAGCACTCTGCAAGGCGAGCAACTGCTCGGCACACTTGAAGCTGACCATGCGACGCTGCACGAAGACCTGAACAGGTTCCGCAAAAAACCACTCGTAGACCCTATGGCAAGCACCGATCAAGCCCTGCTTGAAATACACACTCGGCACCAGGTCATCCATGGGTTGACTGCCTGCTGGGAAGACGGTGCCTACCTGCGCATGCAACCGATGGAAGCGAAAACCCGCGGTGCCCTGCTGGACTTGAACGGGCTGGCCCTGGGTCTTCACCTGGAACGCCTGGGACCACTGCGAGCAGACTTCAGTCATGTCACCCGCTTGAATCTCAGCGGCTCAGCGCTGGGCGATCGCGAATTACCCTTTCTCGATAATTTCCACAACCTGCGCGACCTGGACCTGTCGGCCAATCGTCTCGACAAGGTGCCGTCGCAGATATTGCCCATGAACGGCCTGACCGTCCTGAACCTGGGTGACAACCCTATTGCATGGTCGCCCTCCGACCACGCCACGCTTAAACAATGCCCACAGTTGCGCGCCTTGAATCTGGAAGGTAATACCCGCCTGGAAACCCCACCGGATGTCAGCCAAATGCCGGAGCTGCGCCTGCTGGTACTCAATAGAGCCGGTATCACTCAATGGCCGCAAGGGCTGGAAAGCCCGAGGCCCGCCCTGCTGAAACTGGACCTGAGAAACACGGCGATCAACACCGTCCCCGTGTTTGCGCCAGAAACTCCCGCCGCCGGGATTGTGGCCAACAGTTGGCTGGATATGACCAGGCTTGAATTCGAGGATGAACAACGCTTCGTCAGTTATCGCCGGGCCCAGGGGATCGACCCTTACCGCACCACGCCTCGCGGCGGTAAAACCGACAGCCAATTCTGGATGGTTGGCCTGACACCTGAACAGCGCAACACGGCACAGAAGGTGTGGGACGAGGTGGAAGCGGAACACGGCTCCCAGGGTTTGTTCGAGGTGTTCAGACTGTTGCAGCCGCCTGCAGGTTTTCAAACCGAAATCGATGCGCAGTTGTTTGAACAAGGTCGCGAGGACCTCTCCCAGCGAATCTGGCAGGTGGTGTTTCGTGCCTATGAGAACACCGGGTTTCGCGAGCGGGTATTCAGTTTGGCCGGCCCACCGGCCCTGTGCGCAGATGCCGGGGCCCATACGTTCAACCGTATCGGCGTGGAAACCCTGCTGGAAATCATCCGCAATGACAACAGCCCTCACCTCGAACGCCACCTGGTGACACTGGCCAAGCAGACCTGGCGCCTGGAGCAGATCAACCAAATCGCCCACAAGGAAATCCAGCATCGCGTCGCGCCAGAAAGCGAGGGCGGATTGGGCCAGGCGTTTGGCAGCGGTGAAAACCAGGTCGATGATGTGCAGGTGTACCTCGCCTACCAAACCGGGCTCAAACGCCGTCTCGACCTGCCGTGGCTGTCCGAACACATGGTCTACCGCAACACGGCCGGGCTGACTCAAGAACATCTGGATACTGCGGTGCGCCAGGTTATCGAGCTGTCACAGGGCGACGGCCTGGTCAATGGCATTCTTGAGCAACCGTTCTGGGCCGACTACCTGCATGACGCCCATCTGGAAGCGTTCAAGGCTCAAGCCGAGAAACGCACACACGCCGGCAGCCAACTGGAGGATTTACGGGATGCCCACGCGGAATGGATCGGCGCCGAGGTGACGCCTGAGCGCAAGGCACGTTTGCGCGAACAGATCATCACGCTGGCCAATGAACTGACGATCCCCCATACCGTGGTGCTGGCCGAAGAACCCTTCTCCGATGCCACTGTGCGACGGCTTTACAGTGACATCCAGGATGACTACAACGAGTTGGCGCGCCGTTTGACGCGACAAGCACTGCTGGATGCGTACGAATAACCGAACGCGTCACAAGCGACGTACAGGTACTGGGCCGAGACGATTCAGCCGTTTACTTCCACAACCCTGTCAGTCCCGCCTTCCACCACCTGAAAGCGATACACGCGACCGGGCTGTTTCTCGAAACTGAACACCCGCCCCGGGAAGATGTGGTTCTTGGTAGTGGGTGCACAATCGGTTCGATTGCTGGCCGAACAGTCCTTGAACTCATCCACCACCACCACCGTGTTGCCGGCATTGCGCAAGGTGTAGTTGCGGCCGCCGTTTTCGATCCGAGTGTCATAACGGCTGTCCTTGGGCCGCACGAAAAATACCGTGCCGTAGCCGGCCATCACCCGCACGCCACCCGCGACCTTGTCCTCATAAGCCTTGCGCTCCTCTTCCGTGGCCCGGAACTCGTCATCCTTCTCCGGCGCCACGGGCAGGTAGCGCACCCGGAAGTACCGCTCGCGGTCACGTTCGCCCATGAATACAAAACGCGTGTTCTGCATACCGGTGGCCGGCACGATCAGCCGCGCCGGGCTGGCGATCAGGGCGTCCAACTGGTTCTTGACCGGGACTTCGTCATACGTGCCGTCAGGCTTGTAGAGCATCTCGGTCACGCTGATCTTGACGAAGGCGGTACTGGTGCCGCCATTGAATATGCGCTTGAGGTAGTTGTTTTTATCACCACTCAAGTAGTCGTAAAAATCCCCGACATGAATGGCCGGCCCGGCCTGGACATTGACGGACCACAGGCAGAACACCAACACAGCAGATAGATATTTCATAAGCACCTCGCTAAATCGTTCGACATCACGGCCTCACCGCATCAAACAGCAGATGTACGCTGCCAAAGTATTCACCCGGCGTATAACCGCCCTCAGGCTCTACCGCGGCAATCTCCAACAACACCCGTTTACCGAAACGGGCTTCGGCTTCCGGCACCACCAGGGTTTCGTCCAGGCTCAACACCTGGCCGTTGAAGGTGACGTTCAACGCAATCGAACGAGGGCCGTTGGACAGGACGGGCGCCTGGTTCAGGCGCGCCGCAATGCCGCCGCCGCTGTTCTTCACATCAAAGTGTTCACGTAGCGGTTTGAGGGTGCCCGGCACCAGGTGCCAGGCCATTTCCTGCTCACGCTCCAGGAATCCGGGGTTGATCGGCAGTACATAAAAGTCGCGGGTGGGAATGGTCACCGACACGTCGAAGACCTGCACTTCGCGAATGGCCAAGGCCTGGGCACTGAGCAACACCCCGATCACCAACAGCAACATCCCCAGGACGACTTTGCGGAATTTGCCCGCATGAGCTCTCTCAATGACCATCAGCCTTTGACCTCATGTGTGTTTTTCTCGCCGCCCTCGATCAGGGTAAAGCGATAAGTGCGACCGGCCTGCTTGGTAAAGCTGAAATCGCGACCGGGCAGGATGTGGCTCTTGGTGGTGGGCTGGCAGTCCTGGGGTTCAGCGGTGGAGCAGTCCTTGAACTCATCGACCACCACCACACTGTTGCCCGCGTTGCGCAACCCGTACTCGCCCTCACGGTCTTCGGTGCGCGTGTCAAACCGGGTGGTTTTGGGGCGCACGAAAAACACCGTGCCGAATCCCGCCAACACCGTGACGCCTGCCGACAGGCTGTTTTTGTAGGCCTCGCGATCGTCGCTGGAAACGCCAAACTCATCGTCTTTTTCGGGCATTACCGGCACGAAGCGCAGGCGAAAATAGCGCTCGCTTTCGCGCTCGCCCAGGTACAGCAAGCGTGTGCCCTGCATGCCATTGGCCGGTACGATCATGCGCGCCGGGGTGGCCATCAGACCGTCGCGGGCGGTGTTGTCGGCGTTGCTCTTAAGCTCCACTTCCTCAGACGAGCCGTCAGCGTTGTAGATAATTTCCATCACCGCGACCTTGATAAACGCCGTGCTGTCGCCGCCATTGAAGACACGCTTGAGGTAGGTGGATTTATCGCCGTCGAGGTAGTCGTAGAACACCCCGACATTGATGTTGGGGGCGGCCTGTGACAGCGACGACCAACAAAGCGCGGACAGCGCAAATAGATACTTCATTCGCATGATTAAAGTTCCGAATCCCAGATGACCGTTGCCTGGCCCGAATAGGTGGTGCCGCCTTGGGTCACCATCGTGTCGGCGTGTTCTTTCTTGACCTCGAAGTGCAAAGTTCCGGGGCGACGGTTGACGTAAAAGCCTGGCTGGAATACTTCGGTGCCAGCACCACTCAAGAGCAATGGCTGGCGATTCACGGCGCCTCCGTCCGGGCGGGTCAATCCATGGGGCAGGCTTACGCTGATATCCAGGGGCACTTCATGGTCGTCACCGTTTTTCAAGGCGCAGGTGTCGCCGATTACACGCTCGCACTCCAACTGCATCTTGAAACGCGAAGACGCGGAGATATTGAAGGTCTGGTCGCGGAATAGGCGTGCAGGTTTTCGGCCCTGGTTCAGCCAGGCTTGCCAGCCGCCCTGAGGTACCAGCTCGATACGGTTACCCCCCGCTGGGACCTCGACATTGAGATCGTGCTCCACGCTCAAGGTGAAGTTAAACGTGATGCTGTTTTTGGAGGGGATCATCACGTCACCGAAGTCGTAGTCCCCACCCGGCCCCATGGTGTAAGTGATACCTCCCCTGTACTGACCACCGGACATTTCCAAGGGGTTGGGAGCCCTGAGTTCGTAGGCATACTCCATGGTATTAAAACGCAAGGTCGCCAGGTCCTTAGAAGGTTGCCGGCTGCAGGCCCCCGCCCCTTCAGGTGTCAGCCAAAAATACGAAGCGGTGGTGACACCGGCTGCAAGGTGGTTGGTACTTTGGCAGGGACTCGGAGCTCTCCGCCACTGGGTCGTCCACGCAATCCCGGGCTGCCCCCACGCTGAGACGCCTGGAGGCCGGGGAACGGTCCATAATCCCCCAATACCGGCGATACGCAGCTGTACGGTCTCGGTTTCTCCAGTGGCCATGTGCGTTACGGTCAAGTCACGCCAATCGGACGGCACCTTGACCATGAACCCCTGCCGCTCATCCTCATGATTAGCCACAATCGGTGCAATGGAGGCCGCGGTAAAGTTGTTGTCTCGCAGGCTGAAAATGTTCAGTGCCTTGCAACGGGCCGGAATATGGGCTGAGCAAATCGAACTGATGGGCGTAGTGTTCTCGAACTTGTTCACCATGGGGTTGCTGGGGTCTGGTCGGAAAACTGCCGTGATCTCTTCAGTACTGCCTAGTGCCGACGAACTGAACACACAGCTTCCCCACCCGAAAAACAACAGGCCCAATGAACCGCGCTGAATCTGACGTTTCAGCCATATACTTTTCATTTAATAAAAATCTCCAAGCTCCGGTAATGACACGTTTAGAGTTCCGACTCCCAAATGGCCGTTACCTGGCCCGAATAGGTGGTACCGCCCTGGGCCACCATCGTGTCGACGTGTTCTTTCTTGACCTCAAAATGCAGCGTTCCCGGGCGGTGATTGACGTAGAACCCTGGCTGGAACTCCTCGGTACCAGCACCGCTCAAGAGCAAAGGTTGCCGGTCAACGCCGGAGCCATCGGGACGAGTCAGGCCGTGGGGAAGGCTTACGCTGATATCCAGGGGGACCTCGTGGCCGTCACCGTTTTTCAAGGCGCAGGTGTCGCCGATTACACGCTCGCACTCCAACTGCATCTTGAAACGCGACGACACGAAGATGTGGAAAGTCTGATCGCGGAACAACCGCGCGGGTTTGCGGCCCTGGTTCAACCAGGCTTGCCAGCCGCCCTGAGGGACCAACTCAATACGATTACCGCCCGGAGGAAGCTCGACCTTAAGGGCGTGCTCCACGTCCAGAACGAAGTTGAGCGTTAATAGGTTGTCGTCGGGCAACATGACGTCACCCATGTCGAAGTCCTGGCCAGGGCCGATCAGAAAATTATGAGTCCCCTCATAAGTGCCCGATAACATACCCAGAGGGTTCGGTGTGATCAGTTCATAGGAAATACTCAAGTTCGAGTATTTGAAGTCAGGGAGGATGTGCGTAGGGCGCTTGAAGCAAACACCGGCGCCTGGAGGTACCCGCCAGAAAAACCCGTAATAGTAAGCGTTGCCATACCCTACGCCGCCATATTGACACGGGGATGGAGCATTGACCCAGTTGCTCCCCTCCCATGTACCCTCATGCAGTGGCTGCGTCTGCTCATGGGCTCCGCCTATACCGCTGACCCGCAGGAGAACCTGTTCTGTATGCCCTATCTCCCGATGCCTGACAGTCACTGCCGTTAACGAAGAAGGGACTTGGAACATCGGCCCGTTACGTATCTCGTCCAAAGGCTGAATCGGAACGACGGCGTTGAAGCTGATCGGAAAATTGATGCTGAACACCCCATTTTGACAATACGCCGGGTGATCACGGCAATACCCTCCAGGCGGCGTGGTGTTCTCAAACTGGTTCGCCATCGGGTTGCCGGGATCCGGACGGAACACTGCCGTGATCTCTTCAGTAACGCCTGGCGCCGACGAGCTGAACAACAGGGCCGCTGCCACGGCCACAACCTGACTAAACAGTGCGCTCATGGTTTTCATGCTGATGGATGACCTCGTCATGACATTCAACCAGCGGTCTGAGCGTTAAGGGTGGAATCGGCCAAGGTGTCCGGCGTGCAGCGCAAATCACCAATCATCAGCACATTGTTTTCGCTGGGCGCTTTGGACGGATCAAGACGGAACTGGCACAGCAACTGATTGTTGTGGCGCACTTCCAGGGTCGGCGAGCTGGCGTTCATCTCCAGGGAGAAGAAACCATCCACTTCGCTCACCCCACGGGTGGCGTGGTTGATGACGTGATGGCCCTTGAGCGGTTTGCCCTGTGGGTCGACCAGGCGCCCGAGGACGGTCACGGTTTGCATCACGTTGACCTTGAGGTATTCCACCCCGCCCTTGTTCAGGTGGTAACTGACACGGTGCGGCTGGATCGAGGCCGAAGGCGCGTGGTTGCCCTCAAAGTCGAACGTCACCGAGCCACCCTTGTAGGCCGTGATCGGGATAAAGTTGCGCCCAATCCGCAACGCGGTGCTGCCGCCACTGAAGTCATCGGCGCGCAGGGCGATGTCGTCGATATCGGTCTCGACGTCGACAATCATTCCTGCGCCGGTACCGGAATACTGGCTGGTGAGGACCATCTTCTGGCCGCCGAGGGCGAGGGTGCTCTCCAGGTTCAAGCCACCGCTCAGCTCATTGTTGAACGACGATTGCTGCACAAACGCATCGCCCTGCAGGGCTTCGGTGTCAAAGCTGGCCATGCCTGACATGCCGATGCCGTAGGTGTCGGTAGTTGCCGTGGCCGAGACGCTTTGCAGCAGGTGGTCTTGCAGGTCTTTGCGATAGGTCACAGAAGCGTTGTTATCACGCGACCCGTCCCGGGCGGTGCGCGTACCGAGGCTGGCGGACCACTGTTCACCCGGGCCGCCAAGGGCCACGCTGACACTCAGATCGACGCCGCGATTACGTTTGTCGCCAGTGCTGGCGCTGCCCGGCCGGTCGAACAGGGACAAGCGCCAGTTGGCGTCGCTGCCAAACAGATGGGTGCGCTCGCTCCAGCCCAGGTCCAGGCCAACACCTTCTACGTTACCTTCGGTGTGGGACAGTCTGGCACTCACCGAACGCAGGTTACTGAGCCGGTGATTCAGGGAAATCGATGAGTTACTGGTCTGGCCGACAAACACATTCACCTGGCGAATACGCGTGCCATCGGGCAGGTATTCGTAGGTATTACGGGTGTCCAGCCAGCTGCGAGTGTGGTTAAACACCACCGTGCCGGCACCATAGTTGTAGAGCCCGTTGAGGTCGACACCGGTGCCGTAGTTGTCGGTCTGGTAGACGTTGGCGTACACGCTGGCGGAGCTGGCAAGCGTCCAGTCGATGGAGGTGCCGTATTGCATGCTGTCTTTGACCTGGCGCCCCGAAACGCCCAACACCACGCGCGGGTGGGCCAGGTAGTTGAGGGAGGCGCCGGCGGTCGTGTCGCCACTGGACTGTTCATCCCAGTTGCTGAGCAACTTGCTTTCCCGGCCGGCAAATACGTTATAGCGCCAGCGGTCATCGTTGTTGCGCCAGTTGTTGGGCTTGTAGACCAACTCCTGGGTGGTGTTAGTGACCTGGCCGTCTTCTATCAGGCGCACCTCGACCTCATAGATCCCGCCGGGCAACGGACGTGTGTCCAGGTTCTGCAGGCCACTGGTGACAGGCTGGGTGTTGATCAACAGGCCATTGCGATAAATCTCCACCGAACCCTGGCGGTTGGCGGTAATGGCAATCGGATAGATGCTGGCCTTGGGGTTGTTGATCATCAAGGTGTCGGAGCTGCCGTACATCACGCCGATGGCGGTGTCGGGGCTGGCGCCGAACGTGCGCAGTTGCCGGGTGAGACCTTCGGCATTGGGTGTGAAATAACCCAGGCGCAAAAACTGGCCTTCCAGTTCGCGCTGGGTGTAGAGCGAGTACACCGCATGGTTGAGGGCGTCGTCGTCCGGGCCGCCGAGGCGCGAGAACTGCGCGTTCAACACCTGGCTCCAATTGCCCAGGCTGCTGCTGGCGTCAATCCCAAAGCGCCCGCCCGTGTCCTGGCCCTGGCCGCCGTTAAGGTTCAGTTGGTTACGCACAATCAGGCCTGCGCTGCCCTCATGGGGAAGCTCGTGATAACGCCGGCTTTCGGTGTCGCGCTCGGCGTTCTCGGTCAGCAGTGAGACCAGGGATTTTTCCAGGTTGTAGTGCACGGCCAGCAACTGATCGGGGCAATTACTCTCGCAGGTGCCCAGTGGCACTTGCTGCTTGAGGTACTCGGCCCAGCGCTCACGTTCATCGTCCTTGACCGGGCTTCCTTCATGGTCGTTAAACGAAATCAGGGTCAGGGTGTCTTCACGAGACAAGACAATCATTGCCTCCCCTACGAACTCTTGGTCACGCTCAACTCGAACGGCCAGGGGCACATCGAAAAAGTGCTCTTCAAAGTCCGCCGGCAAACCCTTGCTCTGAGCCAGCAAACTGCGCGGTGTTGTGCCATCGGCCACTGGAGCAGCTAACGCGCCCGCACAAAACGACAGGGCAAGCGCTGCCGCGATGGGAGTCATCGGGAACATGAACGGAATACTCTGAATACGGAAAATCAAACTATTGAGAACCGATCAACCGACGAAGAACCGCCTGTTGATCGGTAACCGCTACCCAATAAAGCGATGTTTACGGGTCAACTTCTCACCCTCACAGGGTGACGCGAGGCTCGTGGTCGAACACCACGGTGAAGTTGGTAGTGAAGAGACCTGCATCCGTGTCAGCTGGTTTGGCTGGAACAATAACCAGATCCGCCTGGGTGCCTGGAGTGGAGCTGGCATCATCGACAACTTCCAGCGGCGAGCCGGTCAGGGTGACGCCGTTGAAGGAGGTGGTCAGGGCAATGGAGGCAGTGCCGTTGCTCAGGGAAGCTGGACCGCCTTCGATGTAAGCCTTGATCGAACCGTCGGTATTTTTTACCGCGTAGGTTTCGCGCAGGCTGCTCAGGTTACCGGTCACGGTGTTGTAGGTCATGGTCTCATCGCGACCGAAGTCCGGGTTGAGCGGTTGTGCATGGAACTGTTTGGTAGGAATGGTTGCCTTGATGTTGATGACGCTGGTGGCTTCACCGGCAGCAAAGACGCTGGAAGAACCGAAGGCCAACATAACCAGTGGCAGTACGAAAGCAGTTTTCTTGAGCATTATTAGGTACCTGTATATCGCATTAATTGAGTTGAAAGCCCGATCAGCTTGCAACTTTCTCACGCGTTTAAAGAGCACATCTTTTCAATATCTGGCTGTGTCTTAGGACGCAGGCATATCTTCCACTGAATCAAAAACAAAGTAAGCCAGAGCCTTCTCTAAAGCATGTAGCCATAGGCCATACAACTAGTGAGACAAAAACAAAAAATACAAATAATGCCATCAGCACCTGTAATACACATCCTACAAAGAGACTATAAACTTACGGCCTACACGCGTTAAAAACTCGGACTGTAAGAAACGTATGACATACCGACACAACGGGGCTTAATCAAACATTCAATTAGAGTATTAACTCAATCTTTTAATCCTAGCTTAGTTTTTTAATAACTCGGTATTTCGTCATAACCAGTCCGCCATCGCCTTTGGCGGCCGCCGAACCGTTCATCGGAGAAGGCCTTTACGCGAGATAAGATATATCTTAAGTTGTATCTTGATTTTTCAGAGAGCACGACGATGAAAGACCCTCATTCCCACCGCGCAACCGGTAGCGGCCGCGACATCTTTGACAAACGCTCCAGCCGCGAACGGGCCGAGCGTGGCCCGCGCGTCTTTGCGCCGGGTGATCTGAAATTGCTGCTACCGGCGCTGATCGCCGAAATGCCCTGCCACGGCTACGACCTGATCCGCCGGATCGAAACCCTGTTCGACGGCGCCTACAGCCCCAGCCCCGGGGTGATCTACCCCACGCTGACCTTTCTCGAAGAAAGCGAATTGATTACGGGCGACGCCGAGGGCGGAAAAAAACGCTACACAATCACCGATGCCGGTCGTCTCTTATTGAGCGAACAGGCGGTTGCCCTCGAAGGCATTCGCATGCGCATGGACGTAAGCAAACGCTCGCTGCGCGGCCAGGACCGGCCACCGGAAATCCACGAGGCGGTGCACAACCTGCGCCATGCCTTGCATTCGCATCACGGGCGCTGGAGCCCGGACGAAATCACGCGTGTCGCGGCGCTGCTCAACCGCACCGCGCAAGCCATTGCCGACGGGAAAGACCAATGAACACACAAACCATCCATCGCGTGACCCACGACATCAAACGTCGCCGCCTGCAGGTACTGCGGGTGGTGGACATCACCCCGCGCATGCGCCGCATTACGTTGGGCGGCCCGGAACTGGCGGGTTTTATCAGCCTGGGCAGTGACGATCACATCAAGCTGCTGTTCCCGCAGAACCCCGCCGAACAAGCGGCCCTGGAAAGCCCGACGTTCACCATCAAGGGCGACGGCCCGCAACCGGCGATGCGCGATTACACGCCACGGCGTTACGACCTGAACAGTGGCGAACTGGTTATCGACTTCGTGCTGCACGGCGATGGCCCTGCGTCTACCTGGGCCGAGCAGGTGCAAGTCGGCCAGCATCTGTATATCGGTGGGCCACGGGGTTCGATGATCGTGCCGGATATCTTTGACAGCTACCTGCTGATCGGCGATGAAACCGCCCTGCCCGCCATCGGCCGGCGCCTGGAAGAATTGCCCGCCGGGCGCAAGGTGCTGGCGGTGATCGAAATTGCCGATGCCGCAGAGCTGCAAGTGCTGCAGAGCGCGGCGGATGTCGAGATTATCTGGGTGGTGCGCGGCGAGGCAGACCTGCTCGAGGTCGTGCGCAACCTCACGCTGCCCGGCGGAAAGTTGTACAGCTTTGTCGCGACCGAAACCAAGCTGTCGCGCCAGGTGCGGCGGGTGTTGCTGGACACTCACAAGGTCAACGAAGAGTTCTTGAAGGCCGTGGGTTACTGGCGTGCGGAAGGCAGCGAAGAGCAATGAGACCGACGCGATCAAAAAATGTGGGTGGGGGCTTGCCCCCGATAGCGGTGGGTCAGTTAACACGACTCTATCTGACACACCGCCATCGGGAGCAAGCCCCCTCCCACATTGACTGTGCCCACTTTAAGTCGAGGGTGATTTGAGGCGGTTATCCAGCACCACCATTGCCAGCGCAATCAGTAAGAACCCCAGCAAAATCCCCCCGGCATTCACGAACACCTGCGGGTAACCCAGGCTGTCCACATCCATGAACGGGTACTGATACTGCCCAAGCGAATGCCCGCGCAGCAGTACATACGCGAAGTACACCAAGGGGTAAACCACCCAGCCGGCGATGTGCTTGAGGCGCAAGGTGCCCTTGGGCACGCACCGCCACCAATAGATCAGAAACAGCACCGGCATCACGTCGTGCAGTAATTCATCGGCAATGAATTGAAAGCCCTCGGGGCTCCATAAGTGCCGCAGCAACAGGTTGTAGGCCAGGCTTACCAGAACGATGCTCGCGGCAATTGCGCTGCTGATACCCGGCGCGAGGAAAAACCGCTTGCCGGCCGACTCGCGCTCGACCAGCCAATAGCTCAGCACTACCACGACCAAGGTATTGGTCAGCACCGTGAAGAAACTGAAGAAACTGATCAATCCGCCCAGCAGGCTGGCGCCGCTGGACCAGCGCGAATACAGGATCAGGTATTGCTGAATCGCCAGCCCCACCCAACCGGCCAACGCGGCCGCCGCCACAAAACGCTTCACGGGCTCAGTCCAGCGGGCGTTTGGTGCGCATCAGTTTGACGTACAAGCCTTCGACTTTTTCCCGCGCCCATGGGGTTTTGCGCAGAAAGGTCAGGCTCGACTTGATGCTGGGGTCGCTCCTGAAGCAGCGGATATCAATGCGTTCGGCCAGGCCTGCCCATTCGTAGTGTTCCACCAGGGTGGTGAGGACGTGTTGCAGGGTCACGCCGTGGAGTGGGTCGTTGCTTGTCGCGGTCATGCCGGGCCTTTTGCGAGAGAGGAAACACAGCCGCGCACCTTAGCGGACGGGGCGTACCGGTGGAAGCACTGCATTGAATATAGCCCGTCGGTAAAAGTTCCCCTTTTCAGCGAAAAAAGAGATGTTATATTGTAACGATACTTATCAAAATCCTGCCAAGGAATGTCCGATGTCGCTCTCCTGTCTCTGGCGCCTGTCGCCCCTCGCCGCCGCCCTGCTGATCTGCTCCGAAGCCCACGCCCTGGAACTGCCATCGCAGATCATCACTGGCAATCCCCTGGGCAGCGCGCAACTCGCCTCGCCCACCACCGTGCTGGAGGGCGACGAGCTGACCCTGCAACAAAAAGGCAGCCTGGGCGAAACCCTGAACAAGCAGCCGGGGGTGTCGTCTTCGTACTTCGGCCCCGGTGCCAGCCGGCCGATCATTCGCGGCCAGGACGGCGACCGTATTCGCATCCTGCGCAACGGCGTGGGCGCGCTGGATGCGTCGTCACTGTCCTATGACCACGCCGTGCCGCTGGACCCGATCAACGTCGAGCGCATTGAAATCGTGCGCGGCCCGGCGGCCTTGTTGTACGGCGGCAGCGCCATCGGCGGCGTGGTCAATACCTTCGACAACCGCATCCCCACCGCAGCCATCGAGGGCATCCACGGTGCCGGTGAACTGCGCTACGGCGGCGCCGACACCACCCGCAGCAGCGCGGGCAAGCTGGAAGCCGGCGACGGCACCTTTGCCTTGCACCTGGACGCCAACGCGCGTGAATTCAACGATCTGAAAATTCCCGGTGATGCGCGCAGCCGCCACGCGCCCGAAACCGACGCAGGCCCCGGCAAAAACGGTCGCCTGGGCAACAGCGACGGGCGCCAGGATGGCGGCGCGGTGGGCGGTTCCTACACCTGGGACGATGGCTACGCGGGCCTGTCCTACAGCAACTACGACAGCAACTACGGCTCGCCCGCCGAGCAGGACGTGCGCATCCGCATGCAACAGGAGCATTACGCGTTCGCCTCCGAAATCCGCAACCTGCAAGGCCCGTTTACCTCGGTGAAAATCGACGCAGGCTACACCGACTACCAGCACCGCGAAATCGAAGGGGGCGAGACCGGCACCACCTTCAAGAACAAAGGCTATGAAGCCCGCGTGGAAGCCCGCCACCAGCCCATCGGGCCATTCGACGGCGTGGTCGGCGCGCAAGTGACCCGCAACGAGTTTTCGGCCCTGGGCGAAGAAGCCTTCGTGCCCCAGACCGATACCAACGCCGGCGCGCTGTTCATTCTTGAGCAAATGCACGCCACCGAGCGCCTCACCCTCAGCCTCGGCGGGCGCCTGGAACATACCAGCGTCGACCCGGATGCCAAGGGCAACTCGCGCTTCGCCAATGCCGACAAGGCCAATACCTTCACCGCAGGCAGCCTGTCGTCTGGCGCGGTCTACAGCCTGACGCCGATCTGGTCGTTGGCCGCCACCCTGGGCTACACCGAGCGCGCCCCGACGTTCTACGAGCTGTACGCCAATGGTGCTCATGTCGCCACCGGCACTTATGAATTGGGCGACGCCAACCTGTCGAAAGAAAAAGCCGTGTCCAGCGACCTGGCCCTGCGCTTTGACAATGGCACCCACAAGGGCAGCTTTGGCGTGTTCTATAGCCGCTTCTCCAACTACATCGGCTTGCTCGGCACTGGCCGTACATTGAACGACGAAGGTGAAGAGGACGCAGGCGGTATTCCCGAGTACACCTACTCCGGGGTACGCGCACGTTTCGCCGGCTTCGAAGCTCAGGACCACTGGAAACTCGGCGAAGGCGCCTACGGCAAGTTCGCCCTGGAGCTGTCGGGCGACTACACGCGTGCAACCAACCTGGACACCGGCGAAGCCCTGCCGCGCATTGCGCCGCTGCGCTTGAACAGCGGTTTGCTGTGGGAGCTGGATCGCTGGCAGGCGCGCATCGACGTAGAACATGCCGCCGGCCAAGGGCGCGTGCCGAGTAACGGAAGCGGCACCGATGGCTATACCACCCTCGGCGCGAGCGCGGGTTATCACTTCAATGTCGGCAGCAGCCAGTGGCTGGCGTTCGTCAATGGCGAAAACCTGACCAACCAGACCGTGCGCTACGCCAGCTCGATCCTGCGCGATATTGCGCCGGCGCCGGGGCGCAGTGTGCAAGTCGGCATCCGCACCACCTTCTAACCCACCCGAACGATCGTTCCCACGCTCCGCGTGGTAACGCAGCCCGTGGCGCTCTGCGTCACGTGTGCCCAGGCGTTGGCGCGACGCGCAGCGTCGCCGGAGGCATTCCCACGCAGAGCGTAGGAACGATCAGCCCCCTCCCACAGTTTTTTGCAGCGACTATCTGTCACTGTTACCAAATCTGAAATGATGCATCTTGCGATTCACCCTTTCTCTAAACGCCCCGCCGCATTATCCTTCGCAACAATCTGAAACGCTTCACCTCCAGGTTCTACCCCCTTTGCCGAACCTTTCCTTCACGCAAAGACAGCGCTGTCTTAAATCGAGCTGCGCCTGGGGGTTTATTGCCCGCCTGTGGATAACCGAGTTATCCACAGAAAAAACCAAAAATAACGCTGAACCAAGCCCGCGCCGAATCGTCATCTACAGTGAGTGAAGCACGGGCTTACATAATTCCAACGTAACGGAGAAACACACTATGAGCACTGATGGTGCCTCAAGCCCAAGCCGCCTGCTGCCCAGGTTGCTAGGCGTCTTGCTGCTGATCATGGGGCTGGCCTTGCTGGCCGGTGGGGTCAAGCTGAGCATGCTCGGCGGCTCGCTGTATTACCTGCTGGCCGGTATCGGCATCACCTTGACCGGCGTTTTGCTGCTGGCCACCCGCCGCGCTGCGCTGGGCCTGTACGCACTGGTGCTGTTCGCCAGCACGGTGTGGGCGCTATGGGAAGTCGGCTTGGACTGGTGGCAGTTGGTGCCGCGCCTGGCCCTGCTGTTCGCCTTGGGCATCGTCATGTTGTTGCCATGGTTTCGCCGTCCGTTGCTGCGTGGTCAAGCCGCGCCGCTGGGCACCGGCGCCCTGAGCGTGGCCGTGGTGCTGGCGGGTGCTGCCGCCCTGGCCAGCCAATTCACCAACCCCGGCGAAATGGTCAAGACCGGCCAACTGGACCGCGATGCTGTGCCTGGCATGGCCAGCGCTGCACCTGCCCAAGCCGATGGCGACTGGAACTCCTACGGCCGTTCGGCCTTTGGTGACCGTTACTCACCATTGGCCCAGATCACTCCGGAAAACGCGCACAAGCTGGTGCCGGCCTGGACCTTCCGTACCGGTGACATTCCGGGCGCAGGCGATCCCGGTGAGACCACTGCGGAAAACACCCCGCTGAAAGTCAACGGCATGCTGTACGTGTGTACCCCGCACAGCCAGGTGATTGCCCTGGACCCGGACACCGGCAAGGAAATCTGGCGTTTCGACCCGAAGATCACCACCCAGGGTGCCGAGAACTTCAAGGGTTGGGCGCACATGACCTGCCGTGGCGTGTCGTATCACGATGACGCCGCCTATGCCTCCGAGCAGAGCCCGACCGGTAGCGCCAGCCCGGCCGCCGCACCGACCGCCTGCCCGAAACGCATCTTCGTGCCGACTGCCGACACCCGCCTGATCGCCCTGAACGCCGATACCGGCAAGATGTGCGAAGACTTCGGTGACAAAGGCCAGGTCGACCTGCGTGCCAATATCGGCACCTTCGCCCCGGGCGGTTACTACTCCACTTCGCCACCGGCCGTGACCAAAAACCTGGTGGTGATCGGCGGTCACGTGACCGACAACGTCTCCACCGACGAGCCAAGCGGCGTGATCCGTGCGTTCGACGTGCACACCGGCAAGCTGGTGTGGAACTGGGACAGCGGCAACCCGGACGACACCACCCCGTTGGCCGAGGGCAAGACCTACACCCGCAACTCGCCGAACATGTGGTCCATGTTCGCCGTGGATGAAAAACTCGGCATGCTCTACCTGCCGATGGGCAACCAGATGCCCGACCAGTACGGCGGTGACCGTACCGATGACTCCGAAAAATACGCTGCCGGCCTGACCGCCCTGGACATCGACAGCGGCCACGTGAAGTGGACCTTCCAGTTCACCCACCACGACCTGTGGGACATGGACGTGGGCGGCCAGCCTTCGCTGATCGACATCAAGACCGCTGACGGCGTCAAGCAAGCGGTGATGGCATCGACCAAGCAAGGCAGCATCTACGTGCTGGACCGTGCCACCGGCCAACCGGTAGTGCCGATCAATGAAATCCCGGTACCACAGGGCGCCGTTGCCGGCGATCGCACCTCCCCTACCCAGCCGAAGTCTGACCTGAACTTCATGCCACCGCCGTTGAAAGAACGCGATATGTGGGGCGTGACACCGTTCGACCAGATGCTGTGCCGGATCGACTTCAAGTCGATGCGCTACGATGGCCCGTTCACGCCGCCGTCGCTGCAAGGCTCGATCGTGTACCCAGGCAACTTCGGCGTGTTCGACTGGGGCGGCATCTCGGTTGACCCGGTCCGCCAGATCGCTTTCGTGAACCCCAGCTACATGGCGTTCAAATCGAAGCTGATTCCGGCCGCCGACATCGCCAAGCAAGGCCCACGTGTCAGCGAAACCGAAGGCGTACAACCGAACAAAGGCGCGCCGTATGGTGTGATCCTCGAAGCGCTGCTTTCGCCGCTGGGCCTGCCATGCCAGGCACCAGCCTGGGGTTACGTGGCGGCGGTCGACCTGACCACCCACCAAACCATCTGGATGCACAAGAACGGCACCGTGCGTGACAGCTCGCCGGTTCCGATCCCGCTGACCATGGGCGTGCCAAGCCTGGGCGGTACCTTCACCACTGCAGGTGGCGTAGCGTTCCTGAGCGGCACCCTCGACCAGTACCTGCGTGCCTACGACGTGAAAAACGGTAAGCAACTGTGGGAAGGCCGCCTGCCTGCAGGCGCGCAAACCACCCCGATGACCTACACCGGCAAGGACGGCAAGCAATACGTGCTGGTCATGGCCGGCGGTCACGGTTCCCTGGGCACCAAGCAGGGTGACTACGTGATGGCGTTCAAACTGCCGGATTAAGTAAACCCGGCGGTAAAACAAAGGCGGCTACCCGATGGGTAGCCGCCTTTTTTGTGCACGCCTGATAGGCGCTCGCGGGGCTTACAGGCAACGTGCGCGCATGAAATCGCCCCAACGGCGCACCAGGTAGTTGTGCTCGTCCATCACCGAGTTCCACACCGCAATGTGCCCCATGCGCTGCTCATAGGAGCCGCCGTCGCGCACCTCGCCGATGTCGATCAATGGCAAGCCGTCGCTGCCCGACAGCTCTTCACGCGCAGGCTTGCCCGCGTACCAGTAATCCCACTCGGCGCTGCTCAGATGATCGCGGGTACGCGCCGGGTTACCGATGTAGTAACCCTGGCGCGCCATCACCGCCCCTGGCCAGCCGGACAACCACCAATTCAGGTAGGCATAGGCCGCATCCAGCACCGGCCCCTGGGCATGGCGCGACAACGACAAGCCGCCGAACCAGGCGCGATAGCCTTCGCGCGGCACGGCGAGCCGGTATTTCACCCCGGCACGGTGCAGGCGCATCAAGGTCGGCGACCACAGGCTCTGGATGTCGATGCTCGGGCTGAGCATCAATTGCGCGGCTTCTTCATCGTCCGACCAGAACGCCGCAAAGTGCCCCTCCTTCTGCTTGCGCACCAGGATCTCGGCCAGCACGTCGATCTCCTCGATGCTCATATTGCCAATGTCCCGGAACTGCGCCAGCCCCGCGCCCTGCACAGCGAGCGCGGCATCCAGGGCGCCGATGGCGGCGTCGCTTTGCAGGGCGGTGCGCGCGCGCCACGCCGGGTCGAGCAGCCAGCCCCAGCTTTCGTTGCCGTGGCAGAAACCTTCGGGCAAACGCTCGGGGCGATAGGCAAAACTGTCGGCGTTGTGGGTCAGCGGCAGCATGCTGATGCGCTCGGTTACGCTGCTGCCGAGGCTGCCGTCGTGCTGCACGAACAGCCGCTCACTCGGCACGCTGCCACTGCCCAGGCGGTCGCTGGGCGACAGTCGGCCGCGCTTGGGCAGGTCGTTGATCTCATGCCACAGCGCGATGCGCCGCGTATCGATCGGCTGGATCGCCCGCGCCGGCCACACGAAGTCGACGTTGTGGAACCACTGGTCGTACAGGTCGTAGCTGTCTGGCTGCATCACCGCGATACGCTGGGCTTGCTCCACATCATGCACCTGGTACACCAGGCGAATGCCCAGCTCCTGCTCGGCCCGCACGCGCAGGCACTCGAGCAAGGTCACGGAGGTACCGAGCACGCGCAGTGTGATCATGCCGCGAACCGCCGCGCGAACACGTCGAAGGAACGGCGCAACAGCGCGGGGTCGAGGCCGCGCAGGATGAACACCAGGCGCGACTGGCGCTCAGTGCCTGGCCAGGCAGACAAATGCACCGGGGCATGCAGGCAGTGCTGCACACCATGGATGACGATGGGGGCCGAGCTTGCGTTCACGTTGAGCAGTCCTTTGACGCGAAGGATTCGTTCGCCGTGGCATCTTAGCAGCATCGACAACCACACCCCGAACCCGATCCAGTCCAGCGGTTGCTCGAAAGTCAGGCAGCACACCTGCGCCGCGCCGTGGTTGGCCGTGGCGGGTTGATGCAGTTGCCAGCGACTGACCTCGACGGCGGGCTCGGCGCCGCGCACGCCCTCGCCGAGCAGCAGTTGATCGCCGCTGTGAATCGCCTGGGTATCGAGGATCAACGTACCGCCGTTGAGGGCGTGCAGATGCTCGCGCAGCGCGGCGCAATCGTCGACCAGGTCGGTCTTGCTCAGCAACAGCCGGTCGGCCGCCGCCACCTGGGCCAGCCACTCCGGGTGCAGGCGTTCCTGCAAGGCGGCATGGCTGGCATCGACCAGGGTGATCACCAGGCCGATATGAAAACGCCCGCGCAGTTGCACGTCATTGTTCAGCGTGGCGAGGATCGGCGCCGGATCGGCCAGGCCGGTGGTTTCCAGGATCACCCGTTTGAAGGCCGGGATTTCCCCGCGTTCACGGCGTTGCAACAGGCCGAGCAGTGCGTCTTTCAACTCGCCGCGAATCGAGCAGCACACACAGCCGCTGGGCAGCAGGACGGTGTCTGGCGCGACTTCCTCCACCAACAGATGATCAATGCCGACATCGCCGAACTCATTGATCAGCAACGCGGTGTCGCCCAGGCTTTCGCCCTGCAACAGGCGCTTGAGCAAGGTGGTTTTGCCGCTGCCGAGGAAACCGGTGATCACATTCAGGGCAATGCTCATATTTACCTCCGCCCCCTGTAGGAGCGAGCTTGCTCGCGAAAAACCCGAGAGCGCCACGTACATCCAGACGACACGCGTTAGCGTTGACATTTTTCGCGAGCAAGCTCGCTCCTACAGTGGGGTGTTTTCCAAGTGGTCAAGTAGACGCGGGTCAAGGGGGTCCAGCGGGCGGCCAAGCATGGTTTCGGCCGCCTGCAAGAGTTGATCCAGGCCGCTGGCCAGGGCCTGTTTGCCGGTCGCGCCGAGCAACAGGTATGACGCGCCCTGGAAATCCTCGACCTTGAGCCGAAACACCGCCAGCACCTGATTGATCGCCGCGATCCGGCGCAGGCGCTCGCGACGCCTGGGCAGTGCATCGCCCAAGGGGTCGCTCCAGTGCACGTCTTCGCCGAGCAGGCCGCAGAGTCCGCACATGGCTAAGCCCCGCTCATGGCATGACATCGCCGGCGTTCGGGCCGAGGGTCTGGCCGACGAACAGGTTACCGCCCGGGGTACTGGCCAGCAGCACGGCGGTGGGCGCGACTTCGTCCGCCAGGCCGAAGCGGCCCAGGGGCAGTTCGGCGGCCTTGGCGCGTTTCCAGCTGTCGCTGATGCCGCCCACCAGCGGGGTTTCGATGGGGCCTGGGGCGATGGCGTTGACCAGCACATTGTCCTTGGCCACTTCCAGGGCCAGGGACTTGGTGAAGCCGATCACCCCGGCCTTGGCCGCCGCGTAGTGACTCAGCTCGGCACCGCCCTTGATGCCCAGTTGCGAGGCGACGTTGATGATCCGCCCCCAGCGCTGCGCGAGCATATGCGGCAAGGCGCGTTGGCTGGCGATGAACACGCTGGTGAGGTCGACCCGCAACATGTCGTTCCACATCTCGAGGGAGAGATCGACGCAACGCGCCTGGGTCAGCATGCCGGCATTGTTGACCAGGATGTCGATCCCGCCGAAGTGCTCGACGCAACGGTCGACACTGGCCTGGGCGCCTTCGACGGTACCGACATCGGCCAGGCATTCGAACACCTCGGCGCCCAGGTTGCGACAGGTGATCGCGACTTCGGCCAGGCTCGCGGCGTTGCGGTCGGCCAACACCAGGCGAGCGCCCTCGACCGCGTAAGCCTGGGCAATGGCGGCACCGATGCCGCTGCCGGCCCCGGTGATGACGGCGCGGCGGTTATTCAACAGGCTCATTTTTATTTCCTCATTGATCGTTTCCACGCTCTGCGTGGGAATGCCGCCTTGGACGCTCTGCGTCCGCTGTTGTGACGCGAAGCGTCACGCTGATGCATTCCCACGCGGAGCGTGGGAACGAGCGTGGTCAGTCAGGCCAGCGCACGGTCAGGCCGCCGTCGATGATGATGCTTTGCCCGGTCAAATAACTCGATGCATCACTGGTCAAGAACTGCACCAGCGACGCCACTTCATCCGCCCGCCCTACCCGGCCCAGCGGGATTGCCTTGGCAGCCTTGGCCAACCCTTCAGGCCCCAGCGAATTCTTCGCATCCAATGACTGCGGCGTCTCGATCAACCCCGGGATCACCGCATTGCACCGAATGCCCTTGGCCGCCAGTTCCACCGCCAGCGAACGACACAACCCCGGCACCCCGGCCTTGGCCGCCGCGTAGTGGCTGTGTTCCTGCCAGCCATACACGCCGCCGGCAATCGAGGAAATCGCCACCAGCGCGCCGCCTTCGCGCATATGCCGGGTCGCCGCGCGGAAGGTGCGCATCACCCCCGTGAGGTCGATATTGAGCATCTCGTCCCACAACGCATCGCTCATCTCCAGCAACGGCGCGCGCCGCAGCAAGCCGGCATTGGCCACCGCATAATCGAGGCGCCCGAAGTGCTGCACCGCTTGCTCGGCCATGGCATCCACCGAGGCGCTGTCGCCCACGTCCAGCGCCAGCATCAGACACTCGCCACCGGCTGCTTCCACCAGGGCAACCGTGCTTTGCGGATCATGGGGATCGGCCGGGTAATACCCGCCCACCACCGCCACGCCGCTGCGCCCGTAGGCCACGGCAAGGGCTTGGCCGATGCCGCTGGCAGCACCGGTAATCAAGGCAACTTTACGGTTCATCAAGAACTCCTTACTGAACGGTTTCCGGACGCACATGGCGCGCGGCAAACATCAACGCGCCGGACAAGAAGCACGGCAGCGCGCCGAACCACAGCGCGGCGGTCTGCCAGTCGCTGCCGGCGGACAACACCTGGGTGGCGCCAAACCCGGCCAATACGGCGCCGATCGGGCCCATGGCATGGATGATCGCGCCACCGGTGGCGCGGATGCTGGTGGGGAAGCTTTCGCTGATGAAGAACAGCGCTGCCGAGTACGGCCCGATCAGGAAGAACAGGCCCAGGCTGTACAACCCGACCACCATCGGCATGTTGCTCGGGCCGAACAACATCCCGGCGAATGCCAGGCCGCCGAGCATCCAGCCCAGGCCGATCACGTTGCGCCGCCCGATCTTGTCGCCCATCCAGCCGTGGCTGAGGTACCCGCAATAGCCCACCAGGTTCGACAGCACGAGGATGATCAGCGAGTTCTCGAACGAGATGTGGTGCACGCTGACGATCACCGAGGTGCCCAGCACGCTGAACACCTGGATCGCCGCCCAGTTGAGCAACAGCGCGGCGCCGATCACCAGGGTGGCGCGCCGCGCCGGGCCCCGGAATGCAGCCTTGAGGCCGGCCTTGCTGTGTTCGTCATAATCCACGCCGTAGGTCACGGCGACGTTCTGCGCCTCGCTCACCGCACCGCGTTTACGCAGTTGGCTGATGCGCTGGTGAATCTGGAACTGCGGGCTCTCCTTGAGCTTGCGCGCCATGATCGCAATCACGATGGCCGGTATCGCGGCGAAGACGAAGCAGCCCTGCCAGCCGATAATCGGCAGCAGCAGCGCGGTCAACCCCGCCGCGATCAAGGCCCCGACCGGCCAGCCGCCTTGTACCAGGCTGTAGATGAAGCCGCGACGCTTGGTCAGTTTCGGGTCTTGCGAGGCGCCGTACAGCTCACTCAGATACGTCGCATTGACGGTTTCCTCGGCATACCCCAAGCCACCCAGCGAGCGAATCAGGATCAGCGGCGACTTGCCCCATGCCCCGCCAATCGCGGTGAGCGCCGAGCACAGCGCGGAGCCGGCCACGGTCAGAATAATCCCCTGGCGGCGCCCCAGTTTATCGACGACGGGACCAATGGCGAACGCGACCACCGCCGTGCCCACCGCCACCCAGGTCGCGATTTGCGCCTGCTCCACTTCCCCCCAGCCAAAGTGCCGGCCGATCTCTGGCAGCAAGGTGCCGAACAGGATGAAGTCATACACCGCGAACACCCAGGCGAAGAACGCGATCCAGGTGGCGAAGCGCACTTCCTGGGACGTCAGTTGCCGGGGTTTCCAGCCAGTCAGGTCAAGCTTGTTGTAGATAGACATGCAGCGCGCCTCGGGAGGTGGAGTGGGCTTTCTGTAGGAGCGAGGCGGGCGGCTAGCCCTTGCTCGCGAAAATCGTCAATGACGACGCGGGCAGTCTGGATGCACGCGGCGCTCATGGGTTCTTCGCGAGCAAGGGCTAGCCGCCCGCCTCGCTCCTACAGGGTTCAGGGTTCGGGTCAGGTGCGGGGTTGACGGCGGATAAAGTCGTCGGCGATTTCATCGAAGGTGACGAAGCGCACGCCGGCATGGCTCTGGATGTGTTCGATCAGACGCTCAAGCATCAGCAGCACTTGCGGGCGGCCGGACACGTCGGGGTGGATGGTCATGGTGAACACCGCGTGTTCATGTTCGCGGTAGACCCAGTCGAACTGGTCGCGCCACATTTCTTCCAGGTGGCGCGGGTTGACGAAGCCGTGGCTGTTGGGGGCTTTCTTGATGAACATCATTGGCGGCAGGTCGTCGAGGTACCAATTGGCCGGGATTTCCACCAGGTCGGTTTCCTCGCCGCGTACCAGGGGCTTCATCCAGGTGTCGGGGTGCTGGCTGTAGTCGATCTTGGTCCAGCTGTCGCCCTTGCGCACGTAGTAGGGGTGAAAGTCGTTGTGCATCAGGCTGTGGTCGTACTTGATGCCTTTTTTCAGCAGCAGCTCGTTGGTGACTTTGCTGAACTCCCACCACGGCGCGACGTACCCGGTGGGGCGCTTGCCGGTGACCTGGGTGATCAGTTCGATGGATTTATCGAGGACGATTTCTTCCTGCTCGGCGGTCATCGCGATGGGGTTTTCGTGACTGTAGCCGTGCACACCGATTTCGTGGCCGGCGTCGGCCACGGCCTTCATCTGCTCGGGAAAGGTTTCCATCGAGTGGCCGGGGATAAACCAGGTGGTGCGCAGGCCGTAGCGCTCGAACAATTTGAGCAGGCGCGGCGCGCCGATTTCACCGGCGAACAGGCCGCGGGAGATGTCGTCCGGCGAGTCTTCACCGCCGTAGGAACCGAGCCAGCCGGCGACGGCGTCAACGTCGACGCCAAATGCACAGAGAATGTCTTTAGCCATGGTGTGTCTCCTTAGGGTTGAGGGCGGTTTCGACCGACAGCGCGGCCCTGAGCAGGCGCGCGTCTTCGCCACTAGGGGCGCTGAGTAGCAGCGCGGTGGGCAGGCCCAGGGCATCGCGGCCGCTGGGCAGGCTGACGCCCGGCATGTCGAGCAGGCTGCCGGGCATGGTCAGGCGCAGAGTCGCCAGGTTAGTGCTGACGAACAATTCGTCGTCGGCCTCCAGCGGCGCCAACGCCGGGGCGACGTGGGCGACGGTCGGGGTGATCAGCAGAGCGCCGTCGAGGTCGTCGCTCAGTTGGTTCTGCAGACGCCTGCGGGCGTCAGTCAGGTGGATCAGTTGGCTGGCTGGCAAGCCGCGCGCGGCTTCGAGGCGGCGGCGTACGCGAGGGTCGAGTTGCTCGGCGTCAGGGCTGTCGAGCAGGGCCTGGTGCAGGGCGAAGGCTTCGAAAGCGCCGAGCCAGCCGTGTTGCCGGATCAGGTCGAGGGCGGCCTGGAAGGCGGCGCAGGGGCGCAGGTCGATCAACGCACCGGCAGCCTTGAGTTGGTCCACCGTGCGCAGCAGGTTATCGCGCACCGCCGGTTCAATGCCTTCCAGCGCGCCTTGCTCGAGCACGAAACGCTGGCCCTTCAGGCTGCGAGCGATATGGGTTTGTGCGCGGCCGTGGAGCAGGTCGTCGATGACCAGGGCATCACGCACGCTGCGGGCCAGCGGGCCGAGGCTGTCAAGGCTGCGGGCCAACGGAAACACGCCGTCGCGGCTGTAGCGGCGGCAGCTACTGCGGTAGCCCACCACGCCATTCAGGGCGGCGGGAATGCGGATCGAGCCAGCGGTGTCGGTGCCCATGGCAATCGGCACAATCCCGGCCGCCACCGCCACGCCCGAACCCGATGAAGAACCGCCGGGAATCCGCGGCTGGTCGCTGCTGTTGGGGTTGTGAGGCGTGCCGAAATGCGGGTTCAGGCCCAGGCCCGAATACGCCAGCTCACTGAGGTTGGTCTTGCCCACGTTGACCATCCCGGCGCGGCACAACAGCCCCACGCTTGGCGCATCAAGCAAAGCGGCCGGCGCCTCGCGGCGATAAGCGGCGCCTGCGGTGGTGATGCTACCGGCCACGTCAAACAAGTCCTTCCAGGCCAGGGGCACGCCGTCGAACACGCTCAGCGGCTGGCCGGCACGCCAGCGCGCGGCGGACGCTTGCGCCTCACGCAAGGCACGCTCGGTGCACAGCGAGATGAACACGCTGGGCGCCGTGCTCGCGCGGGCAAGCGCTTGTTCGAGCACTTGCACCGGGTCGCTGCGACCGGTGGCGAACGCTTCGGCCATTGACGTGGCGTCTGACATGAAGATCACCTCATAAAACGTATATATTTATAAAATGTACGTTTTATAGAGGCAGCTTTCGTGCCAGTCTCTTTGTGTGTTCGAGCTTATGATTTCGGCTTTTCGTCCATAGCCACGGGATAGAGGCTTTTGTAAGAAGCAAAATATTTCGAAGTCAGCGCTGGGCCTGCTCTTCAATGAAATAACGTATCTTTGATGAATAAATACATTTTGGTGCAAAAAAGTAACAGTCCTGCGCCAAAGGCCCCAAAAAAGTGCCACCGACGTGGCGCGGAGTGACAGGCCCATCTATGAGAGAATCCCCGGCCATCGTCACGCCCTAGCACTCATGACCCAGAGAAGCAGATGAAACCAGTGTCCGCCCCGGCATCCCGTTACGCGATGATTCACAAGGTGATGCGTGACGCAATCGTCAACGGCACCGCGCGCCACGGGCTTGTGCTGCTGGAGGCGCCGCTGGCCGAGCTGTTCGGCACCAGCCGCGTGCCGGTGCGCAAGGCGCTGGACCTGCTGCACGATGAGGGCCTGATCTGCCGCTTCAACGGCCGTGGCTACCTGATCAATCCCGAAGGCCTGGCCGTGGAGCCGCTGCGCCTGCCCCTGAGCCACGCACACCTGGGCCTCAACGGCGACGACGAGCTGGTGGACACCCGGCCCCTGGGCGAGCGGATCGTCGAGGAAATCGGTGCGGCGCTGTCCACCTGCATCGCCTTTGGCCATTACCGCCTGGACGAACAAGCCGCCGCCGACCACTACGGCGTCAGCCGCGCCGTGGTCCGCGAAGCGCTGATGCGCCTGCGCGACCGTGGCCTGGTGGAGAAAGAGCCCTACTCCCAATGGTTGGCCGGGCCGTTGACCGCGCGGGAAGTCACCGAAGACTACGAACTGCGCGCCTGCCTGGAACCCGAGGCCTTGCGCCAGAGCGCGCCGGGCCTCGACCGGGAACTCCTCGAAGCCATGTTGCAGCGGGTCACGGCGGCCCAGCAGAACCCGCAATGCAGCCTGGAAGCCATCGAGCAGATCGAAGAGGACTTGCACCAGCGCTGCCTGGCCGGCCTGCAGAACCGCAAGATCGCCGCGCTGATCCGCCAGGGCCAGAGCCCGATGATCATCAGTCGGATTTTCCATCGATTGCTGGGAATCGGCGCCGATCCGGCCATGCTCGCCGAACATCGCCTGATCCTGGAGCTTTTGCTCCATGGCGCTTTCGATGCGGCCGCGCTGAACCTGCGCGAGCACCTGCAACGGGCGCGGCAGCGAATGTTGCAGCGCTTGAAGGTGCTCTCGGTACTGCCCGAGCAGCCATTGCCGGCCTACCTCCACAAAATCAGCTGACCGCGTCGCTGCAGTTACTTTATGTAATATGTTGCTATCTCACCCCTACCATTGAAACCACCGCTGCCCTGCCCCATCTAAGCTGCATACTTCCTTATGCAGGTGCCCCATGAGCGACCAGCAAGACGTCCCTGATTACGACCTGAACGACTACGCCGACCCCGAAAACGCCGAAACTTCGTCCAACACCGGCCTGGCCCTGCCTGGGCAAAACCTGCCGGACAAGGTCTACATCATTCCGATCCACAACCGGCCGTTTTTTCCGGCGCAGGTGTTGCCGGTCATCGTCAATGAAGAACCCTGGGCCGAAACCCTGGAACTGGTGAGCAAATCCGACCACCATTCCCTCGCCCTGTTTTTCATGGATACACCGCCCGAAGACCCGCGCCACTTCGACACCTCTGCCCTGCCGCTGTACGGCACCCTGGTCAAGGTGCACCACGCCAGCCGCGAAAACGGCAAGCTGCAATTCGTGGCCCAAGGCCTGACGCGCGTGCGCATCAAGACCTGGCTCAAGCACCACCGCCCACCGTACCTGGTGGAGGTCGAATACCCGCACCAGCCGAGCGAGCCGACCGACGAGGTCAAGGCCTACGGCATGGCGCTGATCAATGCGATCAAGGAACTGCTGCCGCTCAACCCGCTGTACAGCGAAGAGTTGAAGAACTACCTCAACCGCTTCAGCCCCAACGACCCGTCGCCGCTCACCGACTTCGCCGCCGCGCTGACCTCGGCCACCGGTAACGAGTTGCAGGAAGTGCTCGATTGCGTGCCCATGCTCAAGCGCATGGAAAAAGTTTTGCCGATGCTGCGCAAAGAGGTCGAAGTCGCACGCCTGCAGAAAGAACTCTCCGCCGAAGTGAACCGCAAGATCGGCGAACATCAGCGCGAGTTCTTCCTCAAGGAACAGCTCAAGGTCATCCAGCAAGAGCTGGGCCTGACCAAGGACGACCGCAGCGCCGATGTCGAACAATTCGAGCAGCGACTGGTGGGCAAGTCGCTGCCGGCCCAGGCGCAGAAACGTATCGATGAAGAACTCAACAAGCTGTCGATCCTCGAAACCGGCTCGCCGGAATACGCCGTCACCCGTAACTACCTGGACTGGGCCACCTCAGTACCGTGGGGCGTGTATGGCGAAGACAAACTCGACCTGAAACATGCGCGCAAGGTGTTGGATAAACATCATGCGGGCCTGGATGACATCAAGAGCCGCATCCTCGAGTTCCTCGCGGTAGGCGCCTATAAAGGTGAAGTCGCCGGTTCCATCGTGCTGCTGGTGGGCCCGCCTGGCGTAGGCAAGACCAGCGTCGGTAAATCCATCGCCGAATCCCTGGGGCGGCCGTTCTACCGCTTCAGTGTCGGCGGCATGCGCGACGAGGCCGAGATCAAGGGCCACCGCCGCACCTACATCGGCGCGCTGCCGGGCAAGCTGGTGCAGGCGCTCAAGGATGTGGAAGTGATGAACCCGGTGATCATGCTCGACGAGATCGACAAGATGGGCCAGAGCTTCCAGGGCGACCCGGCCTCGGCGCTGCTTGAAACCCTCGATCCCGAGCAGAACGTCGAATTCCTCGACCACTACCTGGACCTGCGCCTGGACCTGTCCAAGGTGCTGTTCGTGTGCACCGCCAACACCCTGGACTCGATCCCCGGCCCGTTGCTCGACCGCATGGAGGTGATTCGCCTGTCGGGCTACATCACCGAAGAAAAAGTCGCCATCGCCAAGCGCCACCTGTGGCCCAAGCAGCTGGAAAAAGCCGGCGTGGCAAAAACCAGCCTGAGCATCAGCGACGGCGCCCTGCGCGCGTTGATCGATGGCTATGCGCGGGAAGCCGGTGTGCGTCAGTTGGAGAAACAGCTGGGCAAACTGGTGCGCAAGGCGGTGGTCAAGCTGCTGGATGAGCCGAATTCGGTGATCAAGATCGCTAACAAGGACCTGGAAGCCTCCCTGGGCATGCCGGTGTTTCGCAATGAACAAGTGCTGTCGGGCACCGGCGTGATTACCGGCCTGGCCTGGACCAGCATGGGTGGCGCGACCTTGCCGATTGAAGCGACGCGCATCCACACGCTCAATCGCGGCTTCAAGCTCACCGGGCAACTGGGTGACGTGATGAAGGAATCCGCCGAAATCGCCTACAGCTTCATCAGCTCCAACCTGAAGTCGTTTGGCGGTGATCCGAAGTTCTTCGATGAAGCCTTCGTCCATTTGCACGTACCGGAAGGCGCCACGCCAAAAGACGGACCGAGTGCCGGCGTGACCATGGCCAGCGCGCTGCTGTCCCTGGCACGCAACCAGCCGCCGAAAAAAGGCGTGGCGATGACCGGCGAACTGACGTTGACCGGGCATGTGCTGCCGATTGGCGGCGTGCGTGAGAAGGTGATTGCGGCGCGGCGCCAGAAGATTCACGAGTTGATCCTGCCGGAGCCCAACCGTGGCAGTTTTGAAGAGTTGCCGGAGTACTTGAAGGAAGGCATGACGGTGCATTTTGCCAAGCGTTTTGCGGATGTGGCGAAGGTGCTTTTCTGACCGTTATGTAGTGCCTGAACTGGCGCTATCGGGGGCAAGCCCCCTCCCACATTTTGATTTGTGAATGCCTTCAAGTGTGGGAGGGGGGCTTGCCCCCGATGAGGCCAGACCTGCCAACACACCCCCCACCTGTCACACCTTGTCTCATCTTCGGTTATGCTCGCCCTTCGTCGTGTACAACCGGAGCCCCCATGACCGTTGCCCGCCTGTTTCTCCCCTTGAGCCTTGCCCTGCTGGCCGCATGCGCCAGCGCGCCGAAGCAAAACATCAGCGTGGATGACCAGAGTGCCTGCCCGCTCCAGCTCACTTCCGGTCAGAACCTGATCCTCACCCTGCCCAGCAACCCCACCACCGGCTACCGCTGGGCCATCCAGGACTCCGCCGGCGGCGTGTTGCGGGCGCTGAGCCCGGAGGTGTACAGCAGCAGCGAATCCGGCGTGATCGGTGGCGGCGGCCAGTCCACCTGGCGCTTCCAGGCATTTGCCGCCGGGCAAGGCCGTTTGCGCCTGACCTCCCAGCAACCGTGGGAGCCGGAGGCCGAACCCACCCAGACGTTCGACTGCGCCATTACGGTGAACTGACAGGCTGCTCCTTAGCCGCTGCCGGTCCTCGGCTTTCCATCAGACAACCCGCGCATCCGCGGGCCAAGTTGGCTAAAATGCCGGCCTTTCCTTCCTCGTCGCCGGAACAACCGTGAGCAAAGAACCCGATCGCCTATTCGCCCAGCCCCTGCCCCAGGTGCCGGACTTCGCCTTTAACGAAGACGTGGTGCGGGTGTTCCCGGACATGATCAAGCGCTCGGTGCCCGGTTACCCGACCATCGTTGAAAACCTCGGCGTGCTCGCCGCCCAGTTCGCCCAGCCGGGCAGTGTGCTGTATGACCTGGGCTCGTCCTTAGGCGCCGTGACCCAGGCCCTGCGCCGCCATGTGCGTACCGACGGTTGCCGGGTGATCGCGGTGGATAACTCGACGGCGATGGTCGAACGCTGCCGCGAATACCTCAATGGCCAGGATTCGATGTTCCAGGAATTGCTGCCGGTGGAGGTGATCGAGGGCGATATCCTCGCCCTGCACTTCCAGCCGGCCTCGGTAGTCGCGCTGAACTTCACCCTGCAATTCATCGCCCCCGATGAACGCCTGGCGTTGCTCGGGCGCATCCGTCAGTCGCTGCTGCCGGGCGGTGCGCTGATCCTCTCGGAAAAGCTGCGCTTCAACGATGCCCAGGAACAGGCGCTGCTGACCGACCTGCATATCGCGTTCAAACGCGCCAACGGCTACAGCGAGCTGGAAATCGCCCAGAAGCGCAGCGCCATCGAAAACGTCATGAAGCCCGACAGCCTCGAAGAACACCGCGAACGCCTGCTGGCGGCCGGGTTCTCGAAAGTCGTGCCGTGGTTCCAGTGTCTTAACTTTGCCTCGTTGATTGCCTTGCCATGATTGATTTGTCTCCCCTCGCCCGCCATCTGGTCGGCACTCCCTTGGCCGTGTGGGCCCAGGGCCTGCAAGCGCAGCTCGATAGCAAAATGGAAAAAGGCCATGGCGACCTGGAGCGCTGGCAAAGTGCATTGGACGCGCTGCCTAACATCCAGCCCAGCCACGTCGACTTGCTCACAGGCCTGGTGTTGGACACTGAACGCGATGACGCCACCCGTGCGCAAATGCACACCGCGCTGATGGGCCTGAGCCCGTGGCGCAAGGGGCCGTTCCACCTGTTCGGCGTGCATGTGGACACCGAATGGCGCTCGGACTGGAAGTGGTCGCGGGTGGCGCCGCACCTGGATTTGAACGGCAAGCGCATCCTTGATGTGGGCTGCGGCAACGGCTACTACATGTGGCGCATGCTCGGCGCCGGCGCCGACAGCGTGATTGGCGTCGACCCGAACTGGCTGTTCTTCTGCCAGTTCCAGGCGGTGCAGCGGTACCTGTCAGCACCCAGGGCCTGGCACCTGCCATTCCCGTTCGAAGACTTGCCGGCGAACCTTGAAGGCTTCGACACGGTGTTTTCCATGGGCGTGTTCTATCACCGTCGTTCGCCGATCGAACATCTGCTGGCGCTGAAGGACACCCTGGTCAAGGGCGGCGAACTGGTGCTGGAAACCCTGGTGGTGGAAGGCGACCAGCAACAAGTGCTGGTACCGGAAGACCGCTACGCGCAAATGCGTAACGTGTGGTTCCTGCCCTCGGTCCCCGCGTTGATGCTATGGCTGCGCCGCGCCGGTTTCAGTGACGTGCGTTGCGTGGATGTGAGCGTGACCACGGTGGAGGAACAGCGTGGGACCGGGTGGATGAAATACCAATCCCTCAGCGACTTCCTGGATCCGGAAGATCACAGCAAGACGATTGAAGGGCTGCCGGCGCCGATGCGGGCGGTGATCATCGCCAAGAAATAGTCCCGCTCTTCCTGAATAAACAGAGGGCAAAATGTGGGAGGGGGCTTGCCCCCGATAGCAGAGTGTCAGCCACCACATTTATGGCTGATACACCGCTATCGGGGGCAAGCCCCCTCCCACATTTTTATCCTCAGTGTTCTTTAGAGTGGTGGCTTGGCCCGCCGGGCTTTGAAAAACTCACTCAACACCGTTCCGCACTCCTCGGCCAGCACTCCGCCTTCGAACAGCACCTTATGGTTGAGAAACCCCTGGGTAAAAAACTGGCCCTGGCTCTGCACAATCCCGGCCTTGGGCTCCAGCGCGCCATACACCACCCGCGCCACGCGCGAATGCACGATCAGGCCGGCGCACATGCTGCACGGCTCCAACGTCACATACAACGTGCTGCCAACCAGGCGATAGTTGCTGATCGCTTGCGCAGCGGCGCGGATCGCGACCATCTCGGCATGCGCGCTGGGGTCATTGCCGCTGATGGGGCAGTTGAAACCGCGGCCGATGATCTCACCGTTTTGCACCACTACCGCGCCCACCGGCACTTCACCCAGCGCCGCGCCCTGGGCGGCAAGCGCCAGGGCTTCTCGCATGAAGTCCTGGTCGCGGCTGCGGTCGATGATCGCCGGGCGGATCTGGCGCATCACGCCACCTCGATGGCGGCCATCAGGCCGGTTTCCATATGGTCGATCACATGGCAGTGGAACATCCACACGCCCGGGTTATCCGCCACCAACGCCACGCGGGCGCGTTCGTTCTTGCCCAGCAGATAGGTATCGGTGAAATACGGGATGACCTTGTGGCGGTTCGAGGCAATTACCTTGAAGCTCATGCCGTGCAGGTGGATCGGGTGCTGGTACTGGGTCATGTTCTTCAATTCGAAAATATAGCTTTTGCCCTTCTCCAACTTGGCGATCGGGCGGTCGGCGCAGGTTTTGTCGGTAATGTCCCAGGCCTGGCCGTTGATTTGCCACAAGCTCGGTGGCTTGCCGTTGTCGACGTTGACCGACACCGAGCCGACCCACTCGAAATTGAAGTTGAGTTTTTCCGCATTGGCCAGGTCCGGTTCGGCAACCGGGTTGGGCGGCAATGCGGGCGGCCATTCGCTCGGCGCGTCGGTATTGGCCACCGAGCGGAACGTACCCAGACGCACCGGGCCGTTGCGGATCGACAGCTCTTCGCCCGCCGGCGGCGCCTTGATGGCCAAGCAAATACGCATCCCAGGGCCCAGCCAGTATTCCTTGCCCAGCGGGCGCGGCTCGATGGGGTTGCCGTCCAGCGCGTAGATCTGCGCTTCGACATCCGGGATGTTGAGGCGATAAGTCAGGGTGTTGTCGAGGTTGAGCAGGCGCACGCGGGTGATCTGCCCGGCCGGCAGGTCGATCACCGCCTGGGCCACGCCGTTGATGGTGGACAACCGCCCTGCCGTACCGCCACGCGCCGCCTCGCGGGGAATACTGAACGCCACGAAGGCGCCCTCTTCGTCCACGTGCCAGCTTTTCAGGCTGAGGGTGCGCTCGTGCTTGAAGCCGGTGGGCTCACGCTCTTCGATGATCAACGGCCCGACCAGGCCACGGCCGAGTTCTTCGCTGCTGTTCACATGGGGGTGGTACCAGTAGCTGCCGGCGTCGGGCACGCGGAACTTGTAATCGAAGTATTCCCCTGGCAATACCGGCAATTGCGAGACGTAGGGCACGCCGTCCATTTCCAGCGGCAGGCGGATGCCATGCCAGTGGATGGTGGTGGCGACCGGCAGGTGGTTGATAAAGCGCACCCGCAGCCATTCGCCCTGGCGTACGCGCAGCTCAGTGCCCGGCGCAGAAGGGCCGAACGCCCAGGCTTGGGTGGTGTGGCCCGGCACCAGTTCCACATCGAGCGGCGCGGCGATCAGTTGGTAGTCGCTTCCTGCGTTGGCATCGACAACCTTGCCCAGCCAGTAGCGGTAGGCGCCACCGGCGCCCACACCAACGACTGCCAGGCCGGCAAGGCCACCGAGGATCTGTCGACGGGAAAACGATTGGGACACAACAACCTCACGTAGCTGTCGCAGGCCGGGGCCCGCAAAGGGCAGATACGATACACCTGCGCGGGCTAAACAGTAAGGGTTCGCATTGCCGCATGGTGCAATTCTACAATTCACTGGGGTCCCAATGTGGGAGGGGGCTTGCTCCCGATAGCGGTGGATCAGTCAATATATGTACTGACTGACACCCTGCTATCGGGAGCAAGCCCCCTCCCACATTTTGATCTGCATTGGCTTCTATAGCGTGTTCGCTCAGGTCCTGGCAGCCGCCAGAATCAGCGCCTTCATCTCGGCCACGGCGCCTTTGAACCCGACGAACAGCGCGTGAGCCACCAGCGCATGCCCGATGTTCAGTTCGTTGATGCCCTTGATCGCGGCCACGGCTTCGACGTTGTGGTAGTGCAGGCCATGGCCGGCGTTGACGATCAGGCCTTCAGTGAGGCCGCAGTTCACACCGTCGATGATGCGTTGCAGCTCCTCGGCCACTTCGGTCGGCGTGGTGGCATCGGCGTAGCGACCGGTGTGCAGCTCGATCGCTGGCGCGCCGACGCGGCGCGAGGCTTCGATCTGGCGCTCGTCAGCATCGATGAACAATGACACTTCGCTGCCGATCTTCGACAGGCGCTCCACCGCTGCCTTGATCCGCGCTTCCTGGCCGGCCACGTCGAGACCGCCTTCGGTGGTCAGTTCCTGGCGGGTTTCCGGCACCAGGCAAATGTGCGCCGGGCGGATGCGCTCGGCGAACGCCATCATTTCCTCGGTGACGCCCATTTCGAAGTTCATGCGGGTCTGCAGCACGTCCTTGAGCAGCAACACGTCGCGCTCCTGGATGTGGCGGCGGTCTTCGCGCAGGTGCACGGTGATGCCGTCGGCGCCCGCTTCTTCCGCGTCCAGCGCAGCCTTGACCGGGTCAGGGTAACGGGTGCCCCGGGCCTGGCGCAGGGTGGCGACGTGGTCGATGTTGACGCCAAGAAGAATGCGATTGCTGGTGCTCACGGAAGCGCTCCTGAAAAGGGAAAGAATCGGTGCACAGCATACACGGGGATGTCAGGGCTTTCGAAACAACTCGCGACTGACCAGCGGCCGTCCGCCCAGGTGCACGGCCAGGGCCTGGCGCATCAGGCGCTTGGCGGCGGACAAGGCGCCGGGGGCAGTCCAGTCCGCTTCGCTCATCGCCAGCAGTTCGGTGCCCTGGAACAGACCGGGTTGCAACAAGTACACACGCTCAAGGCCTGCGTCTACTTGCAGGCGGTACATGCCGTCGGCGGCGACGGGATCACCGTGCAGGTCGTTGTGCAGTTCAAAACCGTAGCCCAGGTCATCCAGCAGGCGCCATTCAAAGGCGCGCAACAGCGGCTCCAAAGGACGGCCTTCAGCGAGGGCGAGCAAGGTGGCGGCGTAGTGATCGAAGACCGCCGGGTGCGGGTCTTCGGCGGGCAACAGGCGGATCAGCAGCTCATTGAGATAGAGCCCGCTGAACAGCGCATCACCATTGAGCCAGGCAGAGGTGCCAACGCTTTCCAGGCGGCCCACGTTCTTCAACTCGCCCTTGCCACGAAACTCCACGTCCAGCGCCACGAAGGGCCGCGCCAGCGTACCGGCCTTGCCCCGCGCACTGCGCAAAACCGCGCGCAAGCGACCTTGAGGCGTGAGGAAGTCCACCAGCGCGCTGGTCTCACGGTAGGCGCGGCTATGCAGGACGTAGGCGAGCTGGCTGGGGGGTGGGGTTGGGGACATGGGTTCTCGATCTTGAAAACAACATAAACCTAATGTGGGAGGGGGCTTGCTCCCGATGGCAGTAGGTCAGTCACTTATTTGTTAACTGACCCACCGCTATCGGGAGCAAGCCCCCTCCCACATTTTCAGCCCTGCGGTGTGCTTAGAGGTCGCCGTAGCCGAGGGAGCGCAACGCACGCTCATCATCAGACCAGCCACCCTTAACCTTCACCCACAGGTTAAGCATGATCTTGGAATCGAACAGCAATTCCATGTCCTTGCGCGCCTCGGTGCCGATGCGCTTGATGCGCTCGCCCTTGTCGCCAATGATGATTTTCTTCTGGCCGTCACGCTCAACGAGGATCAAGGCATGAATGTGCAGGGTTTTGCCCTGCTGCTTGAACTCTTCGATTTCAACGGTGATCTGGTACGGCAGCTCGGCGCCCATCTGGCGCATGATTTTCTCGCGCACCAGTTCGGCGGCGAGGAAGCGGCTGCTGCGGTCGGTGATCTGATCTTCCGGGAAGAAATGCTCGTTCTCCGGCAGGTAGCCGGCAATCACGCGTTCCAGGGCTTCGAGGTTGTGGCCGTGCTGCGCCGAGATCGGCATGATCTGGGCGTTTGGCAGTTGCTCCTGCAGCCAGCTCAGGTGCGGCATCAGCTCGGCTTTGTCTTCAATGCGGTCGGTCTTGTTCAGCGCGACGATCAAGGGGCCGGTGACGTACTGCACACGCTCGAGGACCATCTGGTCTTCGTCGGTCCACTTGGTGCGGTCAACCACGAAGATCACCACGTCGACGTCTTTCAACGCCGCCGAAGCGGTCTTGTTCATGTAGCGGTTAAGCGCTTTTTCGCCGCCTTTGTGCATGCCAGGGGTATCCACATAGACCGCTTGCACGTTGCCTTCGGTCTTGATGCCCAGCATGTTGTGGCGGGTGGTCTGCGGCTTGCGCGAGGTGATCGCGAGCTTCTGGCCGAGGATGTGGTTCAGCAGCGTGGACTTGCCCACGTTCGGGCGGCCGACGATGGCAACATAGCCACAGCGTGTTGCGGTTGAATCAGTCATGGCCATTCTCCACGCCCAGGGCAATCAGTGCTGCAGCGGCCGCTACCTGTTCGGCAATACGACGGCTCACACCCTGACCTCGGCTTTTTTCGTTCAGTAAGGTGATTTCACATTCCACGAAGAACACGCGGCAATGCGGCTCACCCTGGATATCCACCACTTCGTAGCGTGGCAGTTCGCAACCGCGCGATTGCAGGTATTCCTGCAGGCGGGTCTTGGGATCTTTGTTGGTGTCGACCAGCGTCAGGCTCTCGATTTCCGACGCCAACCAGGCGACCACGCGCTCCTTGGCCGTTTCCATCCCGGCATCGAGGTAGATCGCACCGATCAATGCTTCCAGGGCATCAGCCAGGATCGACTCGCGCCGGAAACCGCCGCTTTTCAATTCACCGGAGCCCAGCCGCAGGTACTCGCCCAGGCCGAAACCTCGGGCCAGCACGGCCAGGGTCTCGCCCTTCACAAGGCGTGCACGCAGGCGCGAAAGCTGGCCTTCACGGGCCTGGGGAAAACGCTCGAAGAGCGCCTCACCGGCGGCGAAGTTGAGGATGGCGTCACCGAGGAATTCCAGGCGCTCGTTATTGCGCCCTGCAAAGCTGCGGTGTGTGAGGGCAAGGACCATCAATTCCTGGTCCTTGAAGGTGTAGCCGAGCTGACGCTCGAGACGACTGAGAGAAACGGTCACGGTTTATCCATATCTAGTTGGTGGCACCGGCGGCCATCGACGATTGACGCAGTGTTCAAATTCAAATCCTGATGGGTGCTACGGGGCATCGGAAAATGTCCAAGCCCCAGAAAAGCATTCGGCGCTGTGTTCACAGCGCCGCTTGTATTACTTGATCAGCCCTACCCGCGAGAAGTTCGGCAGGTGGCTGAGCTTGGGTTCCGGCCAACTCATCCAGACCGCGAAGGCTTTGCCGACAATATTCTCGTCGGGCACCATGCCCAGCAGATCCTTGGGAATAGTGGGGTCGTCCCAGTAGCGGCTGTCATTGGAGTTGTCGCGGTTGTCGCCCATCATGAAATAGTGCCCGGCAGGCACTTTCCACTGGCCATCGGGCATCGCGCGGTAGCGGCTCATTTCCTTGCGGATCTGGTGCTCTACCGTACCGAGTTTTTCCTGGTACAGCTCGGCGCTGCCCAAGGTATTCGGCTCGGCGCCCAGCAGTTTCTCGGCCACTGACTCACCGTTGACGAACAGGCGCTTGTCACTGGTGTAGCGGATCACGTCGCCCGGCAGGCCGACCACCCGCTTGATGTAGTTGACGTTCGGGTCGCTTGGGTAGCGGAACACCATCACATCACCGCGCTGGGGGTCACCGACTTCGATGACCTTCTTGTCGATCACCGGCAAGCGGATCCCATAGGAAAACTTGTTCACCAGGATGAAGTCGCCCACGTCCAGGGTAGGTTTCATCGACCCCGACGGGATCTGGAACGGCTCCACCAGGAACGAACGCAGCACCAGCACGATGAACAACACCGGGAAGAACGACTTGCCGTATTCAACCAGCAAGGGCTCCTTGTTCAGCTTCTCGACCACCACCGCATCAGGCTGGCTGACGCTGCCCTGATAGGAGGCGATAGCCGCCCGCCGACGCGGGGCGAAGAACACCAGATCGAGCAACGCCAGGAGGCCGCAAACGGCGACGGCGATGACCAGCAACAGCGGGAAATTTAGTGACATAGGACCTAACTATCCAACCTGAGCACCGCAAGGAAGGCTTCTTGTGGAATTTCCACGTTGCCCACTTGCTTCATGCGTTTTTTACCGGCCTTTTGCTTCTCAAGCAGCTTGCGCTTACGGCTTACGTCACCGCCGTAGCATTTGGCCAGTACGTTCTTTCTGAGTGCCTTGACGGAGGTCCGCGCAATGATCTGCCCGCCGATGGCGGCCTGGATCGCGACGTCGAACATCTGGCGCGGAATCAGTTCTTTCATCTTCTCGGTCAACTGGCGACCTTTGTAGTGCGCATTGTCCTTGTGCACGATCAGTGCCAGGGCATCGACCTTGTCGCCGTTGATCAGCACATCCAGTTTCACCAGATTAGCCGATTGGTAACGATCGAAATGGTAATCCAGCGAAGCATAGCCGCGGCTGGTGGATTTGAGACGGTCGAAGAAGTCCAGGACCACTTCGTTCATCGGCAAATCGTAGGTCACTTGCACCTGGGTACCGAGGAACAACATGTCGTGCTGCACGCCACGTTTTTCGATACACAGAGTGATGACGTTGCCCAGGTGCTCCTGCGGAACCAGGATATTGGCCCGCACGATCGGCTCGCGCATGTCTTCGATGGAAGACAGATCCGGAAGCTTGGACGGGTTGTCGACGTAAATCGTTTCACCGGTTTTCAGCGCCAGCTCAAAAATAACCGTCGGCGCGGTGGTGATCAGGTCCAGGTCGTATTCGCGCTCCAGGCGCTCCTGGATGATCTCCATGTGCAGCATGCCCAGGAACCCGCAACGGAAGCCGAAGCCCAGGGCGTCGGAGCTTTCCGGGGTGTACTGCAGGGACGAGTCGTTGAGGGTCAGCTTCTGCAGGGCTTCGCGGAAGTCTTCAAAGTCGTCGGAGCTGACCGGGAACAGGCCGGCGTAGACTTGCGGCTGGATGCGTTTGAAGCCCGGCAGCACGTCGACATCGGGGGTGGAACTCAAGGTCAGGGTGTCGCCTACCGGCGCCCCGTGAATGTCCTTGATACCGGCGATGATGAAGCCCACTTCACCGGCTTTCAGGTCCGTGGTGGCGGTGTGCTTGGGGTTGAACACACCGACGCTGTCCACCAGGTGGATCTTGCCGGTGGATTTGACCAGGATCTTGTCGCCTTTCTTCACGCGGCCGTGGCGTACGCGCACCAGGGACACGACGCCCAGGTAGTTGTCGAACCAGGAATCGATGATCAACGCCTGCAGCGGATCTTCGTAGTTACCGGTAGGGGCCGGGATGGTCTTGACCAGGCGCTCGAGCACTTCGTCGACGCCAAGGCCGGTCTTGGCGCTGCACTCGACGGCGTCGGTGGCGTCAATGCCGATGATTTTTTCGATTTCTTCTTTTACGCGGTCCGGATCAGCCTGGGGCAGGTCGATCTTGTTCAGCACCGGCATGACCTCAAGGCCCTGCTCGATGGCGGTATAGCAGTTGGCTACGGACTGAGCCTCGACGCCCTGGCCGGCGTCGACCACCAGCAAGGCACCTTCACAGGCCGCCAGCGAGCGGCTGACTTCGTAGGTGAAGTCAACGTGGCCGGGGGTGTCAATGAAGTTCAGCTGGTACTTGATGCCGTCTTTGGCGGTGTAGTACAGGGTGACGCTATGGGCCTTGATGGTGATCCCGCGTTCACGCTCGAGGTCCATGGAGTCCAGGACCTGGGCTTCCATTTCACGCTCGGCAAGGCCGCCGCACATCTGGATGAATCGATCGGCCAGCGTCGACTTGCCATGGTCAATGTGGGCGATGATGGAGAAATTGCGGATATGACTCAAATCACTCACGGATCAACACTCAAAAAGGCTGCAGGCAGATTGCCCGCTGAAAAATAGCCGGGAATTGTACCTGATGCTCAGGCCAGACGTCATCTTTGCTGACCAGAACAAAAATGCCCCGCTGGTATAAGCGGGGCATTTTTTATGCATAAGCGCGCAATCAACCGGCTCGGCGCAACAACCAGAACCCGGCCACGGCGCAGATAAACGTCGGCACCAGCACCGCAAACAGCGGCGAGAAGCCAAATACCAGGCTCGACGGCCCCAGCAGGTCCTGGGCGATGCGGAAGGTGAAGCCCACCAGCACGCCGGTGAATACCCGCTGGCCGAGGGTCACGGAACGCAACGGGCCGAAGATAAAGGAGATCGCCATCAATACCAGCGCGGCGGTGACCACCGGCTGCAGCACCTTGACCCAGAACGCCAGCCAGTAGCGACCATTGTTCAGGCCCTGGTCCTTGAGGTAGTGGATATAGCTCCACAGCCCCGAGATCGGCAGGGTTTCCGGGACCATGATCACGGTATTGAGCAGTTCCGGCTTGAGCGCGATGTCCCATGCCTGGGTGGGCTCATTGAGCACTTCGGTACTGGCCTTGATGCCTTGGCCCACGTTATGGAAGAGCGTGGTGGTGACGTCGCTCAGTTGCCATTTTTCACCGTCATACTGCGCGCGCTTGGCGAAACTGGAGCTGAGCATGTGCCGCTCCTTGTCGAACGTGTAGCGCGTCACGCCGATCAACAGCCCACCTGGCTGCACGGCGTTGATGTGGATGAACTGGTCACCCTGGCGGTGCCACAGGCCGTGCTTGGAACTTTGCGCATCGCCCGAACCCTGGGCCAGGGCGCGATTGGCCTGGGCGGTGGCTTCGGACGGTGGCGCGACGTATTCGCCGATCAGCACGCTGCACGCCATCAGCAGCAGCATTGGCTTCATCACAGCCCAGACGATACGCCCGATGGATACGCCCGCCGCGCGCATGATGGTCAATTCGCTGTTGCTGGCCAGGGTGCCCAGGCCGATCAGGCAGCCGATCAGGCCGGCCATCGGCATCATGTCGTAGAGACGACGCGGCGCGGTCAGCGCCACGAAGCTCAGTACGTCGGTGACCGTATAGGTATCGGTGACGTTGCCCACTTCATCGATGAACGCAAACAGCGAGGCCAGGCCCAGGATAATGCCCAATACCGCCAGGATGGCGATCAGTACGCTGCTACCAATGTAGCGATCGAGCTTAGCCACGAGCCAACTCCTTCAGGCCACGACGGCTCTTCATTTTCAAACGGATAGGCTCCCAGTAGAGAAGCCCCAGGCCGATTACCAGGAAAATCCCGTGGACCCACCACAGGCCCAGGGCGGGCGCAATCTTGCCCTTTTCCAGGGAGCCACGGGCGGAAATCAGGATGGTCAGGTACGCCATATACAGCAGGATCGCCGGCAGCAGCTTGAGGAAACGGCCCTGACGCGGGTTGACGCGCGACAGCGGCACGGCCATCAAGGTCACGATGAATACCAGCAGCGGCAGCGACAGGCGCCATTGCAGCTCGGCGATCGAGCGCAGCTCCTGGCTACCGAACAGTGATGCGGTCGGGAGCGCATCGCGGTCGGTGACCTCGTCGCTGATCTCGGGTTTGGGCAGCATGACGCCGTAGGTGTCGTACTTGATCACGCGGTAATCGGCCAACCCCGGGCTGCCATCGTAGCGATAGCCGTTGTCCAGGATCAGGTAGCGGCTGCCGTCGGGGCGCACTTCCTGGCGGCCGCCGTCGGCCACCAGGATCGAGATGCCCCGGTCTTTCTGGTCCTTGCCGAGGTTTTTCTGGGAAATGAACACGCCGCTCAGGTTGGAACGGTCTTCGGTCATTTCTTCGGTATAGGTCACGCGCGTGCCGTCGTTGAGCGCCTGGAAGCGCCCGGGTTCGAGGGTGTCGAACTCGGTCATCGCGTCCTGCTTGTTCAGCAACAACTGAAACTGCATGGCCCCCTGAGGCGCCAGGCTCAGGCTCAACCAGGCCACCAACAGGGCAACGCCGGCGGCCGGCACCATGGTCATGGCCAGCAGGCGCTGCTGGCTCATGCCAGTGGCCGACAGCACGGTCATCTCGCTTTCGAGATATAGCCGGCCATATGCCAGCAGGATGCCAAGGAACAGGCCGAGCGGCAGGATCAGTTGCAAGAAGCCCGGCAGGCGAAAGCCCATGATCAGGAACAAAGAGCCCGGATCCAGGGCGCCCGAGGCGGCCTGCGCAAGGAATTTGACGAAACGACCACTCATGATGATGACCAGCAATACCGCACTCACGGCACTCAGGGTCAACAGGACTTCGCGGGATAGATAACGGAAGACGATCAAACCAGACACTCCAGGGTTGTCAGGCTAAGGCGGCCAAACAAGCAAGCATACCGAGTCGACCCGTTTGCGCGGGCCGGCTAAAAAGATGGCGCATTATCCTGTGATTGACCGCGCCTGTCACTGCGCAACCTCATGCGCACGCACAAAGCGTGCTTCGAGGGTTGTCAGGCTCCGCCGGCGAGGTTCAAACTGCGGCCTTTGTCGCTGGCGGTTTACAAGGCTGCCACGCTTTAAAGCCTGGGTACACATGCCAGGCTCACCGACCTTATAAGGGACCCGAAAATGGAATTGGTTGTAAAAAGCGTTAGCCCCGAAACGTTGAAAACCGCCACCCTCGTGGTCGCTGTCGGCGAAGGCCGCAAACTCGGCGTTGCCGCCAAGCAACTCGATGAACTGAGCGGCGGCGCCATCAGCGCCGTGCTCAAGCGCGGCGACCTGGCCGGCAAAGTCGGCCAGAGCCTGCTGCTGCAAAGCTTGCCGAACCTCAAGGCTGAGCGCGTATTGCTGGTGGGCGTGGGCAAAGACGCCGAGCTGGGCGACCGTCCATTCCGCAAGATCATCAGCGCCGTCCTCACCACCCTTAAAGGCCTGGGCGGCAGCGATGCGGCACTGGCACTCGATGAAATCGTCGTAAAAGGCCGTGACAGCTACGGCAAGACCCGTCTGCTGGCCGAAAGTCTGGTGGACGGCGGCTACGTTTTCGACCAGTTCAAGAGCCAGAAAGCCGAACCGCGCGCGCTGAAAAAAATCACCCTGCTGACCATCAAGGCTGCCCAGGCTGAAGTCGAGCGCGCCGTCACTCATGCAACGGCTATCGCCAACGGTATGTCGTTCACCCGCGACCTGGGCAACCTGCCGCCGAACATCTGCCACCCGACTTATCTGGGCGAGCAAGCCAAGGCGTTGGGCAAAGAGTTCAAAGCCCTCAAGGTCGAAGTGCTTGATGAGAAAAAGATCAAGGACCTGGGCATGGGTTCGTTCTATGCCGTGGGCCAGGGCAGCGACCAGCCGCCACGCCTGATCGTGATGCAGTACAACGGCGGCAAGAAGTCCGAGAAGCCGTATGCGCTGGTCGGCAAGGGCATCACCTTCGACACCGGCGGCATCAGCCTCAAACCGGGCGCCGGCATGGATGAGATGAAATACGACATGGGCGGCGCCGCCAGCGTGTTCGGCACCCTGCGCGCCGTGCTGGAACTCAAGCTGCCGATTAACCTGGTGTGCATCCTGGCCTGCGCCGAGAACATGCCGAGCGGCGGTGCTGCCCGCCCAGGCGATATCGTCACGACCATGAGCGGCCAGACCGTGGAAATCCTCAACACCGACGCCGAAGGCCGCCTGGTGCTGTGCGACGCGCTGACCTACGCCGAACGCTTCAAGCCGCAAGCGGTGATCGACATCGCCACCCTGACCGGTGCCTGCGTGGTTGCCCTGGGCGCCCACACATCGGGCCTGCTGGGCAATAACGACGAGCTGATCGAGCAATTGCTCAGCGCCGGCAAGGCCGCCGACGACCGCGCCTGGCAACTGCCGCTGTTCGACGAGTACCAGGAGCAACTGGACAGCCCGTTCGCCGACATCGCCAACATTGGCGGGCCGAAAGCCGGCACCATCACCGCCGCGTGCTTCCTGTCGCGGTTTGCCAAGAACTTCAACTGGGCGCACCTGGACATCGCCGGCACGGCATGGACCAGCGGCGGCAAGGACAAGGGCGCCACTGGCCGTCCGGTACCCCTGCTGACCCAGTACTTGCTGGACCGCGCCAAGGCCTAAACACCTGCCCACTGCCTGCCACCGTCAACTGTAGGAGCGAGCTTGCTCGCGAAGAGCGCCAACGATAACGCGTTCATCCTGGATGAACGCATTGTTCTCAGGTTCTTCGCGAGCAAGCTCGCTCCTACAGTTCACGGCGGCAGCCCAGGAACCGCAATGACCCAAGTCGATTTCTACATCCTGCCCAGCGCCGATCCTTCAGCGCGGCTGGACTTTGCCTGCAAGCTCACCGAAAAAGCCTGGCGCATGGGCCACCGCATCTACCTGCATTGCAGCGATGTCGCCCAACGCGAGGACCTCGATGCACGCCTCTGGCGCTTCAAGGGCGAAAGCTTCGTGCCCCACGGCCCCGCTGAATCCGAACCCGACGGCTTGGTAGTCCTGGGCCTGGGGGACAGTTGCGGCGATCACCAAGACCTGCTGGTCAACCTCGACCTGAAAGCGCCGGCCTTCGCCAAGGCATTCGCCCGTGTGGCGGAAGTGGTGGTGGAGGACCCGGCTATTCGTCAGGCCGCGCGGGAGAGTTTCCGTTTCTATCGCGAACAGGGCTATTCTCTGCAGGATCACCGGCTACAACGACTTTGAGTACATGATGGACACGCCCAACCCGATGAAAAAAGACGACCACTTGCTGGACGACCTCGAGTCGATCCGTCAGTTGCTCGGTGATGATGACCTGCAACCGCCGCTGTTGACCGAATCGGTCGAGGCCGGGGTACAGATTCCACTGTTGTCCGACATGGTCGACAACCAGCCTGCTGCACCCAAGCCTGTGGCCGCGCCGCCCGCTCCCGCAACAGAAAAAGCGCCCGACGCATTGCTGCTGCACCTGGACAACGAACTGCGCGCCGCCGCGCAACTGATCATGCAAGACGTGATCGCCGATTTTGCCCCGCATATCGAAGCCGAGATCAAGCGGCGGATGGATGCGCGGATGGAGCGGTTGCTCAGCCAGTACCAGTCTTAAGCCACACAAAGATCCAATGTGGGAGGGGGCTTGCCCCCGATAGCTGAGTGTCAGTCAGTGATGTTGTGACTGATCCACCGCTATCGGGGGCAAGCCCCCTCCCACATTTGCTGTACGCCAACTCGCCCTCCTCGCCCTGCCCCGTTATACTTGCCGGCTTTCCTGAATAAATGCCAACTAGGGTCCCGCCGCGCATGGATAAGACCTATCAGCCCCACGCTATCGAAACTTCCTGGTACAACACTTGGGAGTCCGAGAACTATTTCGCCCCACAAGGTGCAGGCGACTCGTACACCATCATGATCCCACCGCCGAACGTCACTGGCAGCCTGCACATGGGCCATGGCTTCAACAATGCGATCATGGATGCGTTGATCCGTTTCCGCCGCATGCAAGGCCGTAACACGCTGTGGCAGCCGGGCACCGACCACGCCGGCATCGCCACCCAGATGCTGGTGGAACGCCAACTGGAAGCCACCGGCCAAAGCCGTCACGACCTGGGCCGCGAGAAGTTCCTGGAGAAAATCTGGGAATGGAAAGACCAGTCCGGCGGCAATATCAGCCGTCAGATCCGTCGCCTGGGTTCGTCCGTGGACTGGAGCCGCGAGCGTTTCACCATGGACGACGGCCTGTCGGAAGCGGTGAAGGAAGCCTTCGTGCGCTTGCATGAAGACGGCCTGATCTACCGCGGCAAGCGCCTGGTCAACTGGGACACCAAGCTGCACACGGCGATTTCCGACCTCGAAGTGGAAAACCACGACGAGAAAGGCTTCCTGTGGAACCTCAAGTATCCGCTGGCTGACGGCGCCAAGACCGCTGAAGGCAACGCTTACCTGATCGTCGCCACCACCCGTCCGGAAACCATGCTCGGCGACGCCGCTGTCGCGGTTAACCCGAACGACGCGCGCTACCAGGCGCTGATCGGCAAGTTCGTCGAGCTGCCACTGGTTGGCCGCCGCATCCCGATCATCGCCGACGACTACTGCGACCCTGAATTCGGCACCGGCTGCGTGAAAATCACCCCGGCCCACGATTTCAACGACTACGAAGTCGGCAAGCGCCACAACCTGCCGCTGCTCAATATCTTCGACAAGAACGCCGCCGTATTGCCGGCCTGCCAGGTATTCAACCTGGACGGTACGCTGAACGAGAGCATCGACGGCAAGATCCCGGCCGAATACGCCGGCCTTGACCGTTTTGAAGCGCGCAAGCAGATCGTTGCCGCCTTCGACGCCGCCGGTTTGCTGGTGAGCGTGGACGACCACGGCCTGAAAGTGCCCAAGGGCGACCGTTCCGGCACGGTGATCGAGCCGTGGTTGACCGACCAGTGGTACGTGTCGACCAAGCCGCTGGCCGAGCCTGCGATTGCCGCCGTTGAAGACGGTCGCATCCAGTTCGTGCCCAAACAGTACGAGAACATGTACTTCTCGTGGATGCGCGACATCCAGGATTGGTGCATCAGCCGTCAGCTGTGGTGGGGCCACCGCATTCCGGCCTGGTACGACGAGTCGGGCAAGGTCTACGTAGGCCGCGACGAAGCCGAAGTGCGTGCCAAGCACCACCTCGGCGCCGACATCGCGCTGCAACAGGACAACGACGTACTGGACACCTGGTTCAGCTCCGGCCTGTGGACCTTCTCCACCCTCGGCTGGCCGCAACAGACCGAATTCCTGAAGAAATTCCACTCCACCGACGTGCTGGTCACCGGCTTCGACATCATTTTCTTCTGGGTTGCCCGGATGATCATGCTCACCATGCATTTGGTGAAGAACGAAGACGGCACCCCACAGGTACCGTTCAAGACCGTCTATGTGCACGGCCTGGTGCGCGATGGCCAGGGCCAGAAGATGTCCAAGTCCAAGGGCAACGTCCTGGACCCCTTGGACATCATCGACGGTATCGACCTGGAAACTCTGGTGCAGAAACGCACCTCGGGCCTGATGCAGCCCAAGCTGGCGAAAAAGATCGAAAAGCAGACCCGCGACGAGTTCGCCGACGGCATCGCCAGCTACGGCACCGACGCCCTGCGCTTCACGTTCTGCTCGCTGGCCTCCACCGGCCGCGACATCAAGTTCGACATGGGCCGCGTCGAAGGCTATCGCAACTTCTGCAACAAGATCTGGAACGCGGCGCGCTACGTACTGGATAAAGGCGAAGACTGCGGGCAGAACGGCGAAGCCTATGAGCTGAGCCTGGCTGACCGCTGGATCATCTCGCAACTGCAACGCACCGAAGCCGAAGTGACCCGCCAACTCGATCAGTTCCGTTTCGACCTGGCCGCACAAGCCTTGTACGAGTTCATCTGGAACCAGTATTGCGACTGGTACCTGGAACTGTCCAAGCCAGTGCTGTGGGACGAAAACGCGCCGGTCGAGCGCCAGCGCGGCACCCGTCGCACCCTGGTGCGCGTACTGGAAGTGGCATTGCGCCTGGCGCATCCGTTCATGCCGTTCATCACCGAAGAAATCTGGCAGCGCCTGGCGCCGCTGGCCGGTATCGAAGGCAAGACCATCATGCTGCAACCTTGGCCTGTGGCCAACGAAGCACGTATCGATGAGGCCGCCGAAAGCGATATCGAATGGCTCAAGACCTTGATGCTCGGCACGCGCAACATCCGCGCCGAGATGAACATCGGCCCAGGCAAGCCGCTGGCCGTGTTCGTCAAGAACGCCAGTGCCGAAGACCAGCGTCGCCTCAGCGAGAACGATGCGCTGCTCAAGAAGCTGGCCAAGTTGGAGTCAATCACCGTCTTGGCTGACGGCGCCGAAGCACCGCTGTCCGCCACTGCGCTGGTCGGCGACATGGAAGTGCTGGTGCCGATGGCCGGCCTGATCGACAAGGGCGCGGAACTGGCCCGACTCGACAAGGAAATCGCCCGCCTGCAAGGCGAAGTGCAGCGAGTGGGCGGCAAGCTGTCCAACGCGGCCTTCGTCGACAAGGCCCCGGCGGAAGTGATCGACAAAGAACGCGCCAAACTGGCCGAGGCTGAACAGGCATTGGGCAAGCTGGCGGAGCAACATGCGCGGATTTCCAGCCTGTAAGGGCCAAACCGTGTGAAAAAAAGAGACCTTCGGGTCTCTTTTTTTGTGCATGCGGTCAATGTGGGAGGGGGCTTGCCCCCGATGGCGGTGGGTCAGCTGCCTATAAACTGGCTGATCCACCGCTATCGGGAGCAAGCCCCCTCCCACATTTGCCCGAGTTGGGCTCAGGATGTGTGACAATGCCCATCACTTTGAGCCAACACCAGAATCATCATGACCGCCCCCACTACGCCAAAACCTCCACGCAAGAAGCCTAAAACCGCAGCCACGGCCAAACCCGTCGCGCCGCGCAAAGAGGCTACCCTGCACCCGCGCAACCGCCACACCGGCCGTTACGACTTCCCGGCGCTGATCAAGACCACGCCGGAACTGGCGCAATTTGTGATCATCAACCCCTACGGCAAGGAAAGCATCGACTTCGCCAACCCGGACGCGGTGCGGGTGTTCAACCGGGCGCTGCTCAAGGCTTTCTATGGCATCCAGCACTGGGACATCCCGGCCGATTACCTATGCCCGCCGGTGCCGGGGCGTGCCGACTACGTGCACTGCCTGGCCGACTTGCTGGCCAGCGTCAACGACGGCAAGATTCCGCGCGGCTCCATCGTCAAGGTGCTGGACATCGGCATGGGCGCCAATTGCGTCTACCCGCTGATTGGCTATATGGAGTACCGCTGGAACTTCCTGGGCTCGGAGGTCGATCCTATCGCCGTGGCCGCCGCCAAGGCCATCGTGCAGTCCAACGACCTGAACAAAGTCATCCAGCTGCGCCTGCAACCCAATCCCAAGCACATCCTGCTGGGCCTGCTGGAGCCTGCCGAGCGCTTTGACCTGACCATGTGCAACCCGCCGTTCCATGCCTCGATGGATGAAGCGACCAAGGGCAGCGAGCGTAAATGGCGCGCCTTGGGTAAAGCCGATCCCAAGCGCAAGTTGCCGGTGTTGAACTTCGGCGGCCAATCGGCCGAGCTGTGGTGCGAGGGCGGTGAAGCGCGTTTCGTCACGCAATTGATCGCTGAAAGTGCGCACTTTGCCCACAAGGTATTGTGGTTCAGCACCCTGGTGTCAAAAGCGTCAAACCTGCCGGCGATCGAGACCGCGCTGAAAAAAGCCGGCGTGTTGGAAAGCCAGGTGGTGGAAATGTCCCAGGGGCAGAAGCAAAGCCGGTTCGTCGCCTGGACCTTCCAGACCAAGAACGAACAGCAGCTCTGGCGCCAGCGCTGGGTTCGATAGCGCCACCTGTAGGAGCGAGCTTGCTCGCGAAAAACGCCAAGACTTCACGTTCATCCAAGACGGGCGCGTCATCGTTAACGACCTTCGCGAGCAAGCTCGCTCCTACAAATCGCAGGCAACAAAAAACCGTGCCCGGATCGCTCCGGTGCACGGTTTTTTTTACTGCGTCTTACTTGTTAACAGCGTCGGTCAGGCCTTTGGCCACAACCAGCTTGATAACTTTCTTGGCAGCGATTTCGATGGCAGCGCCAGTCGAAGGGTTACGGCCAGTACGGGCAGGACGCTCGGTCACTTTCAGTTTGCCAACGCCTGGCAGAGTGATTTCGCCGCCATTTTCCAGCTGATCAGCAACAACTTGGCTCAGTTGGTCCAGCAGAGCGCGCACGGTAGTTTTCGGTGCGTCTACTGCTTCAGCCAGGTCGGCGATCAGTTGGTCTTTAGTAATAGCCATTGTGGTGTTCCTTCCCTATCAAATTCATATGGATTGCAGAGTGCAGTGTCAGCCGTCGAGCCCGACCTTCTTGGCCTGGCACCCCGGCTATAACCTCGGAGAACGGGGTTATAGATGCTTGAAACGGGGATTGGTTCGACCTGACAAATGCTGAATGCACGCTTAACGCCGAGACTTGGCGTAAGACCGGGCAAAACTAGCACAGAGACGGGGAAATATCCGCCTCAACATACCCATTTGGTCAGCTTTATCGCTCTAAACCGTGAAAAAAAGGCATATACCCGGTCGGACAACGTTCAAAACGCCCTTCCAGGCGCGTCTTGACCAATGGGTGCGGTACACTGGGCAACTTTTTGGGGAGGCTCACCGCTCCCCTTCAACCAGCCGAGAAGCCTATGCCGATCCGTCATTGCATCGTCCACCTGATCGACAAAAAACCCGACGGCACACCCGCAGTTCTGCATGCCCGTGACTCGGAGCTGTCCGAATCCGCCGCCATCGAGAACATGCTCGCCGACCTCAACGAGAGCTACAACGCCAAACAAGGCAAGGCCTGGGGTTTCTTCCATGCCGAGTCCGGCGCGCACCCGTTCAGCGGCTGGTTGAAGGACTACTTTGACGGCGGCCAGGATTTCACCGCTTTCAGCCGTACGGCTGTGGAGCATCTGCAGAAGCTGATGGAAGAGTCCAACCTGTCCACTGGCGGCCATGTGTTGTTTGCCCACTACCAGCAAGGCATGACCGACTACCTGGCCATCGCCCTGCTGCACCACAGCGAAGGCGTGGCGGTGACCGATGAGCTGGACGTGACCCCCTCGCGCCACCTGGACCTCGGCCAACTGCACCTGGCGGCGCGGATCAACGTCTCCGAGTGGCAGAACAACAAGCAGTCCAAGCAATACATCTCCTTTATCAAAGGCAAGAACGGCAAGAAGGTCTCGGAGTATTTCCGCGACTTTATCGGCTGCCAGGAAGGTGTCGACGGCCCGGGCGAAACCCGCACCCTGCTCAAGGCGTTCAGCGACTTCGTTGAAAGTGAAGACCTGCCGGACGAATCGGCCCGCGAGAAAACCAAGACCCTGGTGGACTACGCCAGCAGCCAGGCCAAGCTCGGCGAGCCCATGGGCCTGGAAGAACTGTCCGGTTTGATCGATGAAGATCGGCCCAAGGCGTTCTACGACCACATTCGCAACAAGGACTACGGCCTGTCGCCGGAGATCCCTGCCGACAAACGCACCCTCAACCAGTTCCGCCGTTTCACCGGCCGCGCCGAAGGCTTGTCCATCAGCTTTGAAGCGCACCTGCTGGGCGACAAGATCGAGTACGACGAAGCAGCTGGCACCTTGATCATCAAGGGCCTGCCGACCCAACTGACCGATCAGCTCAAGCGCCGTAACTGATGCTTGGCGGCGTGCTCAAGAAAGTCCTGCTGGTGCTGCTGGTGGTCGTGGTGATTCAGAACTGGGGCAAGATCGAGCGGCTGTTCAACCCCTCGCAAGCGGTTTCGGAGCAGGTACGCGCCTCGGCGCGCGTGGTGCTCTATGCCAGCGAGTGGTGCGGCTACTGCAAGCAGATCCGGCGTTTCCTGGACCAGAAAGGCATTCCTTACCAGGCGTTCGATATCGAGAAGGACGCCCAGGCGCGCAAGGCGTATGAAGCGTTGGGTGGGGGCGGGATTCCGTTTGTCGACGTCAATGGCACGTTGATCCGCGACTACAACCCGGATGCGATCATGGCCGCGTTGAAGTAACACCGCAGATCAAATGTGGGAGGGGGCTTGCCCCCGATAGCAGTCTGTCAGCCAGCCTATGGGTAGCTGACCCACCGCAATCGGGGGCAAGCCCCCTCCCACATTGGTTTTGTGGTGAGGGCTTAGCGCAACACAATCATCCGGCCCAGCACTGTGCTCTGCTCAAAGCCCAGCACCGCTTGCAGGGCATTGAGCACCGCTACCGGGTCCTTGCTTGGAAAGCTGCCGCTGACGCGCTTGGCGCCCATCTCGTCATTGAGCACCAGGATGCGGCCAGGATAATAGCGCGCCAAATCCTCGATCACCTCGGCCAGCGGCGCCTTGTAGTAATTGAGCCATCCATCGCGCCAGGCCAGGCGTGCTTCGCTGTCTACCGCGTGCAGCGGCTCGGCTACACCCTCGGCGTAGGCCACTTGCTGGCCTGCCGTCAGAATTTGCTGCGGCGCCTGTGTGGAGGGCGTCACCCCTACCCGGCCGGACAACACGGTCACCTGTGCCCCCGCCGGTTGCAGGCGCACTTCGAACTGCGTGCCCAGCACTGCCGTTTCTCCACTGCCCGCCTCGACCGTAAAGGGCTGGCCGGTGTGGACAACCTGAAAAAAACCGGCCCCTCGGCGCAACTGGACATGCCGCTCGCCGTGGCTGAAATCCACGGCAATGGCGCTGTCGGCGTCGAGGGTAACCTGGGACTGATCGGCCAGGGTCACGGTCCGCACCTCCCCTGGCGCCGTCACGTAATCGGCGCCGAAGTCATCCACCCAGCGCGACGGTTGCCAACCGGCGCCCATCGCCACCATCAACAACACACAGGCGGCCGTGGCCAAGGCGCCAGACCAGCGCAACGTGCGCGACCGCGTGGAACGGTTCATCGCATTGAGGTAGCCCTGCAACGCCTGCGCGTCTTCGTCGGCCAACGCGCGTGCCGGTACTTCGCTCAACTCCCACAGCACCTGGGCCTGGGCATAGGCTTGGACATGGGCGGGGTCGGCCCGCAGCCATTGGCTGAAGCTGGCCTGATCGCCACTGCTGGGCTGGTCGTGCAGCAGGCTCAGCCAGGCGAGCGCGGCCTGTTCCTGGGCGGGCGTGGGCGTCACGTTCACGGTGCTTTTCCTGGCGTGCGTGGGGGCGACGGTTCGCTCAGGCTCGCCTTGCAGGCTTGGAGGGCACGCATCATGTGTTTTTCCACAGCGCTTTGGGACACGCCCATCGCCTTGGCGATTTGCGCATATTTGCGGCCGTGGATGCGGTTGAGCAGGAAAATCTGGCGGGTGCGCTCGGGCAAACTGCGCAAGGCGGCTTCGACATGCCGCAAATCATTGCCCGCTTCGAGTGCCGCCTGGGGTTCGCAGCCCTGGTTGCCCTGCTGTTCCGGCAGCCAGCCTTCATTACTGCGCACGCGGGCGCCTTCGCTGCGTAAATGGTCGATGGCGATATTGCTGGCGCAGCGCAGCAGGTAGGTGCTGAGCTCTTCGACCTGCACCAGCGGGCGACGCCAGAAGCGCAGGAACAGGTCTTGCACCAGATCCGCCGCCGTGGCGCGGCAACCGACACGGCGGCTCACCAGCGCCTCCATCTGCGAACGCTGGGACAGGAACACCTGCAGGAAATGCGCCCGCCCACCGGCGGCGTCCGGGTGCGAACGGTCTTGAGGTTTCGGCGCAGGGCTGATCATCATGGGCAACTCAGAACAGACCGAACGCCGCGACCGGGCTGGCCAGCAGGCCTACGCCCGCGAGGCTCAACGCCAGCCGAGGCCGATACGGCAGCAACAGCACCAGCAGCAAGGCGCTGAGCATCAACACCGCGCACCACTCCACCAACCCCTGGCCCCAGCCCATGGCGCCCACCGCCGGCCAGGGCGACAGCGCCAGCAGCAACCAACCGGCCGCACGCAACCCCAGACGCCGTAAAGGCGAAGGCTTGCTGCGCAGCAACTCGCCGTGATGACGGTCGGTCGACAGGCACAGCGCGGTAAACCCGGCGTAGCACATGAGCAGCGCGAGCAGCATTCAGTTGGCCTCCTGTCTGAACGTCAATGCACCTGCGCGCGGCGCCTTGGGCTGCGTTGCCGTGCGGCGCTGCATCTTCCAGGCGGCCCAGCCCAGAAACAGGCCGCAGGCCAGGCACGTCAGGTCGAAGCCGGCCATGGCCCAGTCGCCACTCACCAGGGAAACGCCCAAATGGTGGGAGGTGGTCAGTGCATTGACCAACGGGATGGCCACCAACAGCAGCGCCCCCACGCTCAATTGCTCGACCCACGCCGGGCGACCGCGCCGCAACAGAGCGTGCAGCAGGCTCAGGGCCCAGGCGATAAAGAAGGCGCGCACTTCCCAGTCGGAACGCTCGGCGAAGCTCACCGGCAACAACCGGTTTGCCCAGAAGAACAGTGCGATGGCGATCACCAGGCCGGACATGCTGGCGACATTCAGCACTTCCACCAGCCGCAGCTCAAAAGGCATCACGCCGGTTTTGGCGTGCTTGAGCTGGCGCTTGCCCAGCCAGATCACCAGCCCGGTGCCGATCATCGCCGTGCCGGCCAGGCCACAGACAAAGTACAGCCAGCGCAGCACCGGGCCGGCGAAATGGCCCATGTGCAAACCGTAGAAACCGCCGCCGATGACCGCCGGCAACGACGGCTCGCCACTGGCCCGCAACAGCTCGCCCGTGGTGCCGCTGAACGATAGGCTGCTGCCGAAATCCTGCACCACGCTGTCGGACCCGGCGCGGAACACATTCACCGAGGCGTTGACGTCACTCGGATTATTCACCGCCAAGCGTCCGACATGCCCACCCGTCCACTGGTGCTGCGCCTGCTGGTACATCGGCCACAATGCCAGCAAGGTGCCCGGCTGGCCGAGCGCCGGCGCATTATCGGAACTGGGGAACACCTCATTGAAGAATGCACGGCTGTCGTTGCCATACGAAGCCATGATCGGCGCCGGCATCACCATGTTCATGAAAATCACCAGGCTGCTGTAGGTGATCATCAGGTGGAACGGCAACACCAGCACGCCCACCGCGTTGTGCCCGTCCAGCCAGGAACGCTGGCCTTTGCGCGGGCGGAAGGTGAAGAAGTCCTTGAAGATTTTCTTGTGGGTGATGATGCCGGTGATCAGCGCGACGAACATCACCATGGCGGCGATGGTCGACAGCCAGCGGCCCCACGGGTAAGGCATTTGCAGCTGGAAATGGAAACGGTAGAAGAATTCGCCGCCCATGCTTTCACGGGCTTGCACCGCTTGGCCGCTGACCGGGTCGAGGATTTTCTGGGTGAAGTTGCCGCGCTTGCCGGGGTCGACCTTGTCTTGCCACATCACCGACAGGCCGGGGTCGCGGCGGGTGGGCAAGGTGATGAACCAGTGCGCGGCAGTGGGCGCCTGTTGCTGCAGATAGCGCTGCGCCACGGCGAGGCTGCGCGCGTCGTCCAACGGGTGGGCCTGCACTTCGGGCTGCATCCAGTGGGTTATTTCGTCCTTGAAATAAGCCAGGGTGCCGGTCAGGAAAATCGCGAACAGCAGCCAGCCGAAGATCAACCCCGCCCAGGTGTGCAGCCAGGCCATGGCTTGGCGAAAGCCTTCCTTCATGTGCGCGCCACCCAGAAACCGATGCCCGCCAGGGTGGCGAACAGCGCGCTTGGCAGCATCACTCCCGCCCAGGCACGCCATGCCGTGCGGCAGGCAAAACACCAGAGCACCGCCAGCAGGTAGAACACGAACGAACTCATCATGCCGGTGATTACCGCATCGGCGCGGGACGTGGGCAGCCACAGTGCGAGGCAGATAGCGGCCAGGGAGGCCATCAGATAACCGCCGACCACCGCCGCCAGCACCCGGGAGGTGACGGCAAGGCGATAGGACGCGGGCAGTGGGGTTTTGCTGTTCATGCGACAGGCGCCAAGTTCATCAGCGCGCAATATTAATGATAAATATTCTCATAAGCAAAAGAGAACGGATGAATCACCGGCTTCGCGGATTGCCGAACCTCGTCCCCGCCCCTACAATGCGAACAATTCTTGTTCTCTAAAGCATGCCGATGCTGATGGAGTGATCCCGTTGCCACCGTCCAACGCTGTCGAAGTTCTGTACAACGACCATCATCACTGGCTTACCGGCTGGTTGCGACGCAAGCTCGGCTGCCCGGAAAGCGCCGCCGACCTGGCCCAGGACACCTTCATCCGTGTACTCAGCGCACGGGAAGCGCCAACGCTGAACGAACCCCGCGCCTTTCTCACCACGGTTGCCAAGCGCGTGCTGTTCAACTTTTACCGTCGCCAGGACCTGGAACGCGCCTACCTCGATGCCCTGGCACAATTGCCGGAGCAGGTGACGCCGTCTGAGGAAGACCGCGCCATCATCCTGCAAACCCTGGTGGAGCTGGACCAATTGCTCGACGGCTTGCCGGTCCAGGTCAAACGCGCCTTCCTGCTGGCCCAGCTCGATGGCCTTACCTATGCGCAAATCGGGGCGCAGTTGGGCATTTCCATTGCCACGGTCAAACGCCATCTGCATAAAGCCGCCCTGCGCTGCTACTTCGCCCTATGAACATCTCGCCCCCCGTCGCCGAACAAGCCGTGCACTGGTTGCTGAAAATGCAGCAAGGCACGCTCGACCCGCGCCAACAGGCGGCCTGGCAGCAATGGCTGGATGCGCACAGCGAGCACCAGCGCGCGTGGGACCATATCCAGCGCGTCAACCAGCGCCTGCGCGGCGTGCCTTCGCCCCTGGCGCACGCGGCGTTGAATGCACCGGCGTCCAACAGCCGGCGCCAGGCGCTGAAACTGCTGTTGATTCTCGGCGCCGGTTCGGCGGCAGCCTGGAGCCTGCGCCAGCAGCGTATTCTGCCGCCGCTGACCGCCGACTACCGCAGCCCCGTCGGCCAGCGCCGCAGCGTGCAGTTGGCCGACGGCAGCCAGTTGCAGCTCAACACCGGCAGCGCAGTGGATGTGCATGTCGATAGCCAGCAGCGACTGATCCGCCTGCTCGAAGGTGAAATCCTGCTGACCGCCCGCGCCGGTGCCACGCCGCTGCGCGTACTCACCAGCCAGGGTCTGCTCAGCAGCCAGGCGGCGCGACTGAACGTGCGGCAGTTCAGCGACCATACTCAACTGGCGGTGCTCGACGGCCAGGTCGACGTGATGCCCAACCACTACAGCGGCCTGCCGCTGAGCGTCGAGGCCGCGCATCAGGTCAATTACACCCGCAAAGGCTGGGACAGCCCTCGCCCCACTGACGCCAACAGCGGTGCCTGGGCAGACGGCATGCTGGTGGCTGCGCATATGCGCCTGGAGGATTTCCTCGGCGAACTGGGGCGCTACCGTCGCGGCCAGCTCAATTGCGACCCGCAGGTGGCAAACCTGTTGCTGTCAGGCAGCTATCCACTGGATGACAGCGAACGCATCCTCGACCTGCTGGAAGTCAGCCTGCCGGTCACCGTGCGACGCTTTACCCGCTACTGGGTGACGGTTCAGGCCCGCGCCTGAAATTATTCAGAAAAACAGTGAGCCGTTTTCCCGTCCTCGCGTGACAGAGAAGGAAAGCCACCTTGATCCTTCCTTCTCAGGACCGCCCTTCATGCCCCTGCAACCGACGCTTCTTGCCCGTACCCTGCGCCAATTCCTCCTCGGCGCCAGCCTCAGCCTGACCGCGCTGCCCCCAATGATGGCGGCCGAAGCCAAGGCCTATCACATCGCACCGACGAGTCTGGAAGCGGCCCTGAACCAGTTCGGCCGTGAAGCCTCGGTGCTGGTGTCTTTCGGCTCCGAGGTCACCGCCGGCCTTCAAAGCCCGGGCTTGTCGGGCACCTACAGCACCGCCGAAGGCCTGAATAAACTGTTGGAAGGCAGTGGCCTGCAAGCCCGTGCCGAGGGCGACAACGCCTACAGCCTGCAACCGGCCAGCGCCCCGGCTACTCTCGAACTGCAGACCTCCAACGTGGTCGGCGACTGGCTCGGCGATGCGGCGCAGACCAACGTGTTCGAACACCCCGGCGCGCGCGATGTGATCCGCCGCGAAGCCTTCGAACGCCAGGGCGCGACCCAGGCCCGCGACGTGCTCAACCGCATCCCCGGCGTCAACGCCCCGGACAACAACGGCACCGGCAGCCATGACATGGCGCTGAACTTCGGTATTCGCGGGCTGAACCCACGCCTGGCGTCGCGCTCCACGGTATTGATGGACGGCATTCCCGTGCCCTTCGCACCGTATGGCCAGCCGCAACTGTCATTCGCACCGATCAGCATGGGCAACATGGACGCGGTCGACGTGGTCCGCGGCGGCGGCGCGGTGCGCTACGGCCCGCAAAACGTCGGCGGCATCGTCAACTTCGTGACCCGTGCGATCCCGGATGCACCCACCGTTAAAGGCGGCCTGCAAACCGAAACCAGCCCGTCCTCCAGCCACGACGGCTTCAAGACCACCGGCAACCTGCTGGCCGGTGGCACCGCCGACAATGGCCTGGGCGGCGCGCTCCTGTACTCCGGCACCCGTGGCAGCGACTGGCGCGAAAACAGTGACACGCGCATCGACGACTTGATCCTCAAGGGCAAATACCAACTGGACGACGCCAACAGCTTCAACGCCATGGCGCAGTACTACGAAGGCCAGGCCGATATGCCCGGCGGCTTGAACGTCAAGGACTACAAGGCTGACCCGTACCAGTCGACCCGCCCCTACGATAAGTTCTGGGGCCGCCGTACGATGTTCAACTTGGGCTACCGCTACGAGCAGGACCGCCGTGAGTTCACGGTCAACAGCTTCTTCACCAAGACGCTGCGCAGCGGTTACCTCGACCAGGGCAACTTCCTCTCGCTGTCACCGCGCGAGTACTGGGTACGCGGCCTGGAAACCCGCTTCGCCCAAGGCTTCGACCTCGGCCCCACCACACACGAAGTCGGCGTCGGCTACCGCTACATCAATGAAGCCGGCCACGAGCTGCGCTACCGCACGCCGATTGCGGCCAACCAGCAAATTCCGACCACCGACAGCCGCAACGACCGCGACACGCGCGGCGGCACCGAGGCCAATGCATTCTTCATCGACGACCGCATCGATATCGGCAAGTGGACCCTCACGCCGGGCATTCGCTACGAGATGATCAAGTCCCAGCAGACCAACAACCTGAGCAACGTCAACTACAAAGGCGACTACAACACTGCGCTGCCGGCGTTGAACGTGCTCTACCACCTCACCGACGACTGGAACCTCTACGCCAACACTGAAGGCTCGTTCGGCAGCGTGCAGTACAGCCAGATGCCCAACCGCGTGAGCAGCGGCGAAGTGAAACCGGAAAAAGCCCGCACCTGGGAGCTTGGTACGCGCTATGACAACGGTAGCCTGCGCGCGGAAATCGGTGCGTTCCTGATCAATTTCGACAACCAGTACGACAGCAACCAGACCAATGACACCGTGATCGCACGCGGTGAAACGCGGCACCAGGGCATCGAGTCGAGCATCAACTATGCCCTCGACGGCTTGAATCCTGCGCTGGCCGGCTTCGATGTGTACGCCACCTATGCGTATGTCGACGCGACCATCCGCGAAGACGGCCCGAACAAAGGCAACCGCGTGCCCTTCTCGTCCCGGCACAAAGGCACCCTCGGCGTGGGTTACACCGAAGGCCCGTGGAAGCTCAACCTGGACAGCAGCTACCAGAGCAGCCAATTCGCCGACAACGCCAACACCCAGGCCGAAAGCGCCGACGACGCGAATGGACGCATCCCCGGCTACATGCTGTTCAGCAGCCGCGCAGCGTATGACTTCGGCCCACAGCTGTCGGATTTGAACCTGGCGGTCGGCGTGAAGAATATCTTCAACAAGCAGTACTACACGCGCTCGTTCGACGATAACAACAAGGGCAAGTACGTCGGTGAGCCGCGCACGGTGTACGTGCAGACGTCTATCGCGTTCTAACGGCATGCCTTCAATTTGCAGGCCATAACACATCCAAATGTGGGAGGGGGCTTGCTCCCGATGGCTGTGTGTCAGTCGGCTTATCTTTAGCTGACCCACCGCAATCGGGGGCAAGCCCCCTCCCACATTGTATCTGTGGTGTTATTCAAGCCCCGGACTGGTTCATCGACTTCAGCTCGATGGCCAGACCGAATCTCTAAGCGGTACTCGGTCAAATGTGGGAGGGGGCTTGCCCCCGATGGCGGTGGGTCAGTTAAAAATATACTGACTGACACTCCGCTATCGGGAGCAAGCCCCCTCCCACATTTGAGTCTCGGTGTGTCCGGGATTTCGGGTTCTAACTGCCCGCCAGGCAACTGGGGGTGGCCGCGACCAGGGCGTCGATGGCGCATCGGGTCTTGGCCGGCATGTGCGGCGCCGTCGGCCAGATCACATGGATGGGGGCCGGCTGTTCGCGGAAATCGGCCAGCACCGCTGCCAGTTGCCCGCGCAGCGCATAGTGGGCGATCAACCAACTCGGCAACCAGGCCAGGCCGACGCCTGCGATGGCCGCATCGGCCACGGCCTGGAGGTCGTCCAGCACCAAGGGCGTGACCAACCGCGAGCGATGGGCGCTGTTGCTGCGGTAAGCAATACCACGATGAGCCGACAAGTCTTCGATACAGGCGATGGGCCCCCTGCGCTGCAAATACGCGGGCGACGCCGCCAAGCCCATGACCTGCTCGCCCAGGCGCCGCGCACTCAAGCGGTCGGTATCCGGCAGCGGGCCGATGCGCACGGCGATATCGAAGCCTTCCTGCACCAGATCGGCCATGCGGTCGGAGAAACTGATCTCGATCTCCAATTGCGGATAGCGGTCCATCAAGCCCCACAACGCAGGCGCGGCATAGTGGTGACCAAACGCCAGCGGCAAACTCGCCCGCAAGCGCCCGCGTGGCTGCTGGCGGCCGCTTTCCAGCACCGACTCGGCCGCCTCCAGCTCTGCCAGCGCGCGCAGACAGTGTTCGTAGTACGCCTGCCCATCCTCGGTCAGACGCTGGCGCCGCGTAGAGCGTTGCAACAGGCAAGTGCCCAGCCGCGCTTCTAACCGCGCCAGGCCCTTGCCCACTGCCGAACGGGTGAGATTCAGGCGCTCGGCGGCTGCGCTCAGGCTGCCGCTCTCGACGATTTGCACGAACAGTTCGACGCCATCGAAACGTGGGGTGGTCATATTAATTTGTCGCCCTGCATTCCCTTATTCATGGAAAAATCATCGCAAATGAAGAATCAGATTCCCGAGAGAATAATCTCTCCCACTCTCGAAAGGAACATCCCATGCCACCCGTCGCCACGCTATCGGCCCTCAGCCCACCGCATGTCGCCAGAAACGGCCTGGCGCTCACCGCCGTGTGCCTTGTGGCCCTGATGTTCGGCCTGGAAATTTCCAGCGTGCCGGTCATCCTGCCCACCCTGGAACGCGAACTGGGCACGGGGTTTCAAGATGCCCAATGGATCATGAATGCCTACACCCTGGCCTGCACCAGCGTGCTGATGGCAGCGGGCACCCTGGCCGATCGCTTTGGCCGTCGACGCATGCTGGTGCTGTGCCTGTGGGTCTTCGGCCTGGCCTCGCTGGCCTGCGGCTTGGCCAACGACGCACCGACGCTGATCGTGGCGCGTTTCGTCCAGGGCATCGGCGCCGGCGCGATGATGATCTGCCAGTTCGCGATACTGTCGCACTTGTTTCGGGAACCGGCGGCACGCGCCCGGGCATTTGCGATCTGGGGCGTGATTGCCGGAGTGGGCCTGGGGTTCGGGCCGATGGTCGGTGCACTGATCCTGGCAGTCGCGGACTGGCGCTGGGTGTTTCTCGTGCATGTGCCGCTCACCCTGTTCACCTTGGTGCTGTTGCGCATCAGCGTGCAGGAATCCCGCGACCCGGCCGGCCATCGCCTCGATATCGCCGGCATGCTGACCTTGACGCTGGCGGTGTTCGCCCTGGTGTACTTCATCACCCAGGGCACCGAGCATGGCTTCGCCACACCGCAAATGCTCGGCTGGGCGGGCTTGGCGCTGGTGGCGTTGCTGCTGTTCATCGTGGTTGAAAAGCGCAGCGCCCATCCGATGTTCGATTTTTCGGTGTTGCGCATCCAGCGCTTCACCGGTGCACTGATGGGCTCGATCGGCATGAACTTCAGCTTCTGGCCCTTCATGATCTACCTGCCGCTGTATTTCCAGGCCGGCCTGGGCTACGACACCCTGACCACCGGCGGCGCCCTGCTCGCCTACACCTTGCCCACCTTGCTGGTGCCACCGCTGGCCGAGCGCCTGGCCCTGCGCTACGGTGCCGAACGCATCATCCCGGTGGGCCTGGCGACTATGGGTGCGGGATTTCTGTCAATGGCCGCCGCCAATGGCGTCGCGCAGCCAAGCACGCTGCTGGTGCTGCTCAGTTGCGTGATCGCCGGCATCGGCCTGGCGCTGACCAACTCGCCCACCACCAACACCACCACAGGCGCCGTCTCGGCTGACCGGGCGGGCATGGCCTCGGGTATCGACTTCAGCGCACGGCTGATCACCTTGGCGCTCAACATCGCGTTGATGGGCCTGGTGCTGTTGCTGGGGATCGGCCATTACCTGGCCGAGGTCATGCCGCCAAGCACGGCAATAGATTGGCCGGCCCTCAGCCAGCACATCGCGGCGGGCAAGCTGGACGCGCCGGGGTTGGTGTTCGACGAGGCCCAGGCGGCGCTGCGCAACGGCGCCGGCTGGGCCATGCTCTTTGCAGGGTTGGGTGCTTGCGGGCTGGCGATGCTTAGCGGGTATTTCTTCAAACAGCGCCGTTGAACGAAAACGGGCCTGCATGCGCAGGCCCGTTTTCAATGGGGAGTGAAAAAAACCATCAGCCGTTGAATACGGCCCGTTCTTTTTCCAGAAACTCCTGTTCAAGCTCATCTTCATTGACTTTGGTGGTCGGCTGGTTTTTACCGGCAGCGCGGGGCTTGCCTTGCAGTTTGCCGAACAGATGCTCCAGCGCGTGGTCGAGCTTGGTGGCCGCGCCATCGATCGCTTGTTCCAGCGTATCGGCCTTGTGCAGCACCGAAAGCGGTTGGTGGCCTTTTGGCCGGGCCTCCAGGCGGCAGCTTAAATCGTGGGGACCGGGCTTGTCGCCGTTCTCATCCCGCAGGTAGACCTCGACACGGGTCAGGTCTTCTTCATAACGTTCGAGCGTGCTCTCAATGGTAGTACGTACCCACTCCTCCAGTCGGATGCTGCTTTCAATATGGTTATCGCTATTGACTTGGATTTGCATAGTTCTTCCCTTATTTCAGCTAGCTCGCCAGAGATCACAAACTGCAACACCGGGGTGGTGAAACCATGACCTCCTGATTACACAATTGAGCACTCGCTGAAACAATTCAACCCCTTTGCAAAGATAAATCCTACATTACAAATTAACCCTGACGACAAGCAAAAACGCTGTTAGGGTGGGGAGTTAGTTACATCTTCTTACCCCTGAATATCCTCACAATTGCCCCGCTCCCATTGGGTGCAGTGCCCGGAAAATCCCCGCCTCCTCCACCAGCCAATCATGCACCGCGCGCACGCCCGGATGGTTCAATGCGCCTGGCGCATACAGCAGCACGTAGCGTTTGTGGTTGGGCACGGCCAGGCCGAACGGCACGATCAGGCTGCCGCGTTCCAGTTCATCGTTGAGCAATGTGCGTCGCGCAATCGCGACGCCCATACCGGCGATGGCGGCTTCGATGGTCAGGTGGTTGCGGTTGAAGGTGTGCCCGCGGCGTACATCGGCGTCCTGGTAACCAATGGCATTCAGGTAAAACTCCCACTCGGCATACTCATAACTCCCACGCCAGGCGGTGATGTCGTGCAACAGCGGGAAATGCACCAGGTCCGCCGGCCCATGCAGCGGCGGGCGCCCGCGTAGCAGGCTGGGGGCGCAGACCGGAAAGATCTGTTCGTCCAGCAGCGCTGTGGATAAAAGGCCTGGGTAGCTACCGTCGTTCAGGTCGATGGCCAGGTCGAAGTCGCCCTCGTGCAGGGCGATGCTGCTGTCTTCGGCGACCAGGCGCAGTTGAATGTCTGGAAAGCGCTGCTGCAAGCGTGGCAGACGCGGGGTCAGCCACTTGCCAAGAAACGACGGGATCGAACGCAGGCGCAAGGTGCCGCTGATCATCCCAGCGTCCAGACGCTGTAATTCGGCGTCAATGCTGCCATAGGCCTCCCCCACCACCGCCGCCAGGCGTTGCCCTTCGGCGCTGAGCTCCACGCCCCTGGCCCGGCGATGAAACAGTCGAAAGCCCAGGCGCTCCTCCAACTGGCGAATCTGCTGGCTCACCGCCCCCGGCGTGATGTGCAGTTCTTCGGCGCAGCGGGTGAACGACAAATGCCGTGCAGCGCATGAAAACACATGCAGCCAGACATACGTCTGGCCATGAAGGGGACGGGTCATAGCGTTTAGTCCTGCTAAAGAGTGTCTTAGGATAATTCGTTGGTCAGTGCCGATCCAGAGGCTCAGTATCGCGTCAATTCCGCCTGCTCTACAAAACATGGCAGCGATTTCTACTCCATTGCTTGTAAGGCTTTAGCATGGCTATCAGTGTTTTCGATCTATTCAAGGTGGGCATTGGCCCGTCCAGCTCCCATACCGTCGGCCCGATGCGCGCTGCGGCGTCCTTCGCCCAGGCGCTGACCGACCAACGGTTGCTCAGTGAGACCCGCCGCGTCGAAGTGCGTTTATACGGTTCGCTGTCAGCTACCGGCGTCGGCCACGCCACCGACCGCGCCTGTGTGATGGGCTTGATGGGCGAATGGCCGGATCGCATCGACCCCACCTCGATCAACGCACGCATCCAGCAACTGCGCGAGTCCGGTCAACTGCTCCTCGCCGGCCAGCAGAACATTGCCTTCGACTGGCACACCGACCTGCTGCTGCTCGACGAAAGCCTGCCCTACCACCCCAACGCCATGTCCCTGCACGCCTATGGCGACAGCGGCCTGCTAAGCGAGCAGACCTATTATTCGGTGGGCGGTGGTTTCATCATCGAAGCTGCCGAAGCCGCATCGGGCGTTGCGCCGACCAGTGATGTGCAATTGCCCTACGAGTTTTCCAGCGCCGTCGAGCTGTTGGCCTTGTGCAACCAGCACGGCCTGCGGGTTTCGCAGTTGATGATGGCCAACGAACGGGCGTGGCGCAGCGACGCAGACATCCGCAGCGGCCTTCTGCATATCTGGTCGGTGATGCGCGAGTGCGTGGAACAAGGCCTGCGCGATGAAGGCATTCTGCCCGGTGGCCTGGATGTACCGCGTCGCGCTGCGAAATTGCACCGCAGCCTGTTGGAAATCGGTAAGCCCAACGTGATCACTTCGACCTTATCAGCCATGGAGTGGGTCAACCTGTTCGCCCTCGCCGTCAACGAAGAAAACGCCGCTGGCGGGCGCATGGTCACCGCACCGACCAATGGCGCGGCGGGGATTATCCCGGCGGTGCTGCATTACTACATGAAGTTCAACGCCGACGCGTGCGATGACGACGTCGTCAATTTCTTTCTGGCTGCCGCCGCCGTCGGCATCCTCTGCAAGAAGAACGCCTCGATCTCCGGTGCCGAAGTCGGCTGCCAGGGCGAAGTCGGCTCGGCCTGCGCCATGGCCGCCGCCGGGCTGGCCGAGATCCTCGGCGCTACACCTGAGCAACTGGAAAACGCCGCCGAAATCGGCCTGGAACACAACCTCGGCCTGACCTGCGACCCGGTTGGCGGCCTCGTGCAGGTGCCCTGCATCGAGCGCAACGCCATCGCGGCGGTCAAAGCGATCAATGCCACCCAAATGGCCCTGCGCGGCGACGGCAAGCACTTCATTTCCCTCGACCGGGTGATCCGCACCATGCGCGATACCGGCGCCGACATGCATGACAAATACAAAGAAACGTCACGGGGCGGCCTGGCGGTCAGCTGGGTGGAGTGCTGACCGGGATGACTGCGCCGTCAGCGGTCGTTTTTTGCGTACTGCCCTGAAACGGATCACCGTTCCCAGGCACAACCCATATCCAATGTGGGAGGGGGCTTGCCCCCGATGGCGGTCTTCCAGCCGAGCATTTATTGGCTGACATACCGCTATCGGGGGCAAGCCCCCTCCCACATGGGTTGCTGATCGTCTGGCACAGCCCTGTACGGCACGGCCCTTGCTGTAGAGCTTGTGAGGAAAACGGACTTTGGCCGGTGGTCAGGCAACGCGAACTATTCCCGACACCGGTCGTCAATGACTGCATGTTCTTATCAGGCGGTAACGCACCATGGACAACCCTTTTCAGATCATCACCGACACCTTCAGCCCGCAATACCGCGTCAACCTGAGCATCCAGCGGCTGGACGGCAGCATCATGCTCACCCTCTCCGATGACAGCGGCGTAGTGGCCAAACGCATGATCAGCGCCGAACAACGCAACGACCCGCAACGGCTCAAGCGCCTGGTGCAGAGCATCCAGTTCGGCATCGCCATCGAGCAGGGTCACAGCGCCATGGAAATCCTCGCGGTGATGACGGATGGCGACAATCACAAGCTCTTGCAGCCACCGCCCACCCGCAGCCTGCCGTTCAGCGTCGGGCTTTAAAGCTCGCCCTTCTCGGTTTCCAGGCTCGCCTCGCCCTTGCGACGCGGGCCTTCGACCTTCACCGACGGAAAGGCCGACGACGCGTAGCGCACCACCAGGATCGCGAAGGCCAGCAGCAAAATCCCACCGCACAGGTAGATAATGCCCACGTCCGGCGGGTTGTGATGGGACACGTTGGAGATCAGCAGACGCGTCAGCGCGGTGATTGCCACGTAGATCAGGAAACGCACCGGCATGTGATTGGTCTTGAAATAAATCCCGACCATGGCGCCCAATTCCAGGTAGATGAACAGCAGCAAGATGTCATCGATCTTGATATGCCCGTTCTCCAGCATCCCCAGAAACTCCATCACCGCCGCCCAGGCAGTGACCGCTCCGATGGCGAACAGCGCCAGGTAGTGGAACGACTCCACAAACAGATTGCCCAGCGACTCGGCCAGCCCATGGACTTGCTGGCGCAGCTTTTCGGCCCAGTTGATTTTCACGATGATGTTTCCTTAGGTCGGCTCGACCGGATAATGCGGGAGGGACGTGACGGTTGTTCTGCATGTAGAAAAAAGGCCAGCACGTGCATAAGATGATGGCGCGGTGGCATGAGACACAGATTGATCAGCGCGCTCACCAGACCTAGAGCAAAGGGGCGAGCGTGCTCGCCACAATGAGCATTTGCGCTGTAGCAAACCCCCATTTCCCAACTACATTAAAAACCTACTATCCAAACCCCCGCGTTTGGCTTATGCTTTTCGCTGTATATAAATACAGTAGTCGCAAAAGACAACTATCGTGAAGGCATGTGAGGTGGTGAATGGCCGTCGAAGTGGTATACCGCAGCAGCCGAGATCTGGAGCGTTTGTTCATGGATAAAGCCGAAGCTGACCGTCATGACAAGATGCTTGAGCTCGCTGAGTTGCTGGCAGAAGTGTTGCAAAAAGCCGTGCCGTCCTTGAGCGAGCAGCAGGTGGAAGAAGCCGGGATCTACATGGCGAAGAACCGCGATGTATTTGCCAAGGCGTTCAAGAGCCAGCCGGACGCGCTGTCCGAGTTGCTGAACGCGGCGGCGGAATAAAGCCCGAATTGAACAGGCCCTGAATCATGGATTCAGGGCCTTTTTAATGCCTGGTCATTGGTACAGCAGGCGCTCGGCGAGTTCGTCTGCGACCCGTGCCGGGGAGCGTTTTTCGGCTTGGGCATGGGCGTAGACTTCGGTCAGGCGCCTGCCGATGTTGGACAGGTGCGCGGTGATGCTCGCCAGCTCCGCGCCGCTGTGTTTGAGCGCGACGTAGATCAGGCCGCCGGAATTGATTACGTAGTCCGGGGCGTAGAGGATGCCGCGCCCTTCCAGTTGGTCGGCCACTTGCAGGTTGGTCAACTGCGCGCTGGCGGAGCCAGCCACAGCGGCGCAGCGCAGTTGGCCGACGCTCTGGCGATTGAACACCGCACCCAGGCCGCAAGGCGCGAGGATGTCGCAGGGGGTGCTGAGCAAAGCGTCGTTGGCGATGGGGTGGGCACCCAATTGCTCCATGGCCAGTTGCACCTTGCCGTGGTCGATGTCGCTGACCAACAGTTCGGCACCCGCCGCGTGCAGTTGTTCGGCCAGGGCGTAACCGACATTGCCCAGGCCCTGCACCGCCACGCGCAGGCCTTCGAGGTTGTCGCTGCCCAAGCGGGCCATGGCGGTGGCGCGGATGCCGGTGAACACCCCCATGGCCGCATGCGGTGCAGGGTCGCCGGCGGCCGTGGTGCTGGTGACGAACCGGGTGTGTTGGGCGATGCAATCCATGTCGGCGACCGAGGTGCCGCTGTCGATGGCGGTAATGTAGCGCCCGCCGAGTTGTTCCACGCAGCGACCGAAGGCTTCGAACAGGCTGGCGCGGCTCTCCACATGGGCGGGGCGCAGGATCACCGCCGTGCCGCCGCCCACCGGCAAGCCCGCCAAAGCGGCCTTGTAGCTCATGCCTTGAGCCAGGCGCGCGGCATCCGCCACGGCACTTTCATCATCGGGGTAGGCAAGATAGCGGCAGCCGCCCAAGGCCGGGCCCAGGCGGCTGTTATGAATGGCGATGATCGCCTTCAGCCCGCTCACCGGGTCGACGCTCAGGTGCAGCGATTCCAGGCGGGTGCTGTGCATGAGCGCAAACATCGTCGTGCTCCCGAATCACTTCTGGTAGTGGCCCAAGTATAGGCTGACAGCAGCAAACTGCTCGATTGCACTGGAATAAGCGTCCTCGTTTCGTGGGACCCGTGGCATAAGAGCGTGGGATATTTACTTAAGATGCTGGACGAAAATTCGCAGCAAGGCTAAAACGAGGGCATCCGCCGGAGAATGCAATGAATCCCCGCACAGCCTTTTTCGCCTGCCTGGACCGTTCGCCCCCTGCGCTGTTCGAAGCCGCGCTGTGGATTGCTGCCGAGCATGATGCTGGCGTACAGCCACAACTGATCCTGCAGGCGTTCGGCCTACTGCAACAACAGGTCAGCCTGGGCATGCCCACGTTGCCGGCCGATGAACTGGGCCAGCCGCTGCTGCGCTGCATGAACGACCTGGGCTTTGCCCAGGATGACTTCACCCCGCTGCGCCCCGCCGCCGCGCTGCTGGACAAGGTGTTGCAACGTAAGCGCGGACAACCCCTGGCCCTGGGCCTGATCGCGCTGGAGCTGGCGCGGCGCCTGGAGATTCCCATGGTCGGGGTGAATTTCCCCGGCCACTTCCTGCTGCGAGTACCCGGCGCCGATCACCTGCTGGACCCCTGCGGCGGTCGGCGGCTGTACCCCAACGACTGTCGCGAACTGCTGCACCGCCAGTACGGAGCCAATCTCAAACTACAAGCCGAGCACCTGCACAGCGCCGATCCGCGCGCGATCCTGCAACGGCTGTCACGTAACCTGCGCCAGCTGTACCTCGCCAACGACGAACCACTGGCCGCCCTGGTCGATGCCGAGCGTGTGCTCGAGCTGGGCAATGCCAGCGCCGCCGACTACCTGGCGCGGGCCAGCCTGTATCAGCGCCTGGACTGCCCGAGCGCCGAACGCTTTGACCTGGAACACGCGTTGATGCTCAGCGAAGACCCTATCCAGCGCCTGCGCCTGACCGAGCGGCTGGGGCATCTGCCGCCCAATTCCGTAGTGCATTAGGGCGCCTTGAGCAGGTCGCCCGGCGACGGCTTCATGGCTTCGCTCGTGCCTGGCGACCGCACCTGAATAATCAACAGCGCCGCAATCACCGCTGGAATCGCACAGAAGAAGAAAATCTGCTGCACCGGAATATGCATCGCCAGCAGCAGGCTGCCGAACAACGGCCCCAGGATCGAGCCGAATCGCCCCACCCCCAATGCCCAGCCCGTACCGGTGGCGCGCACGTGCGCCGGGTAGAAATTACTGGCGAACGCATTGAGGGTCAGTTGCCCGCCGATGATGCAGAACCCGGCGGCAAACACGCACGCCACCAGGTAACGCGGATTGTCATGATTCAGGCCCAGCAGCACCGTGCACACCGCCGCCGCTGCCAGCACAGCGGACAACAGGCGCACTTTGCTTTTCAGCCGATCGGCGAACCAGGCCATGCCGATGGCGCCCAATGTGCCGGCAAACAGGAACATCGAGGTCACCAGGTTGGCCTGGTTCAGCGCCAGCCCGCTTTCGAGCAACAGCGACGGCAGCCAGCTGATCATGAAATACAGCAGGATCAGGCTGACGAAAAAGGTCGCCCAGATCAGCACGGTCGGGCGCGCGTAGCCGTTACGGAACAGCTCCACCACGGTCAACCGGCTGCCCTGCTCCTGGCGATTCTGCGCCTCGCTCGCCAGGGGCGCCCGCCAATCGGGCAACATGCGTGCCGTGACCTTGTGCAAGCGCGCATAGGGCGGCGCATCGCGTAGCAGGCGCGGCAGGGATTCGGGCAACCGCCACACCAGGAACGGAAACAACAGCAGCGGCGTAACACCGCCTGCCAGAAACACCGCTTGCCAACCAAAGCCATCGATAAACCCCGCCGCCACAAACCCACCCGCCGCGCCGCCGAATGAGAAGCCACAGGCTGCCAGGGTCACCATCAGGGTGCGCATGCGTGGCGGCGAATATTCCGACATCAAGGCCATGGCGCTGGGCATCGCGCCGCCCATGCCGATGCCGCAGATAAAGCGTGCGGCCATCAGCGTGGTCAGGGAGTTGGCGAACACCATCAATACCGTGAGGCTGGCGTAGATCAGCACACAGCCCAGCAGAATGCGCCGCACACCGAACCGGTCCGCCAGTGGCGTCACCAGCAGCGAGCCCACTGTGAGGCCGAGCAGGTTGGCGCTGAACACCGGGCCGAACGCGGCTTTTTCCAGGCCCCAGTCCTTGGCCAATGCCGGCACGACATAGCCGAGCACCTGGGCGTCGTAGCCATCGGTTACCAGTAGCAATGCCAGTAGCAGGAGAATCAACCACTGATAGCGCGACACCGGACGGGCGTCGAGTGCCGCGCGAAAGCTGGCAATCTGATTGTGCATCGCAAGGTACCTTTCATTATTTTTATTGGCTGGCGCTGATCAAAAACTGCGGGAGGGGGCTTGCTCCCGATGGCGGTGTGTCAGTCGACATATTCATAGCTGACACACCGCTATCGGGAGCAAGCCCCCTCCCACATTGATTTGCGTGTTTCAGGGGGTATCGGGTTGATTGGCAGGGTGCGCCTGTATGAACGCCGGATGCTGCGCCGCCAGTGCCGCGACCCTGCCGATACGCGGGTAGGCCGCCAACGGCACCTTGAAACGCTCGGCTGCATACAGCTGCGGAATCAGGAACGCATCGGCCATGCCCGGCTGCTCGCCAAAGCAGAACCCGTGATCGCCAATCAACTGCTCCACCGCACCGAGGCCCTGGCTGATCCAATGCGCGATCCACTCGAGCAATTGCGCCTCATCATGGCCCCACTGGCGCAGCAGGTTCTGCGTGCTGGAGTTGTGCAACGGGTGGATATCACAGGCGATGATCGACGCCACAGCGCGTTCGTGGGCACGCGCCGCCAGGTCTTTGGAGAGCAGCGGTACCTGGGGATAACGTTCCTCCAGGTATTCGACGATCGCCTGGGACTGAATCAACAGTTCACCGTCGCTGCGCAAGGCCGGCACACGCCCTTGCGGGTTGATCGCCAGGTACTCGGGCTGGTGATTGGCTCCGCCTGCTGGCACCAGCAGGTTGACCGGCACCGCCGTGAAATCCAGGCCCTTGAGCGCCAGGGCGATGCGCACCCGGTAGGACGCGGTAGAACGATAGTACGTATAGAGTTCCATAGCCCTGCCCCTCAGCGTGCGCCGACCACAGTGCCACGGCATTCGCCGAAACCGATGGAGGCAAAGCCTTCGCGGTTGCAGCGCGCACGCAGGATGATTTCATCGCCGTCTTCGAGAAATTTGCGCACCTCGCCGGAGGCCAGTTCAATCGGTTTTTTGCCGCCTTCGGTGATCTCCAGCAGGCTGCCGAACTGCCCCGGCTGCGGCCCCGACAACGTGCCCGAACCAAACAGGTCACCGGCTTGCAACTGGCAACCGTTGACGCTGTGGTGCGCAACCATTTGCGCCACGGTCCAGTACATATGTTCGGTGTTGCTCAGGGTCAGGCGATGGGCCGGCAGGTTCTGTTCACGCATCGAAGCGGTGGTCAGCAGCACTTCCAGCTCGATATCGAAGGCGCCCGCCTTTTGATCGCGAGGGTCCAGCAGGTAGGGCAACGGCTGCGGATCGCCTTCGGGTCGCGGCGGTTGCGCCTTGCGGAACGGCTCCAACGCTTCGGCCGTGACTACCCAGGGCGAGATGCTGGTGATGAAGCTCTTGGACAGGAACGGCCCGAGCGGCTGGTATTCCCAGGCTTGGATATCGCGTGCCGACCAGTCGTTGAGCAGGCAGAAACCGGCGATATGTTCGGCCGCATCGCCAATGGCAATCGCGTCGCCCATGGCATTGCCCTGGCCGATCCAGATGCCCAGTTCCAGCTCATAGTCCAGGCGGGCGCAGGGGCCGAAGGTGGGCTCGGCCTGGCCGGCCGGCAGTGTCTGGCCCTTGGGGCGGCGCACATCCGTACCCGAGGGACGAATGGTCGAGGCACGGCCGTGATAGCCAATCGGCACGTACTTGTAGTTGGGCAACAGCGGGTTGTCGGGACGAAATAGTTTGCCGACGTTCTGCGCGTGTTCGATGCCAACATAGAAGTCGGTGTAATCATTGATTTTGGCCGGCAAGTGCATCTGGCAATCGGCGGCACGGTGCAACACCTGCGCCTCGCGGGTTTGCAGCTTGCTGCCTTCGGCGAGCAGTTCCAGCAGGCGCTCGCGCAAGGCCACGCGTGGGCCGCGGCCGAGTTCGAAAAAGGCGTTCAACTGGCCGCCTGCAGTCGCCTCAACCGCACGCCGCGCTTCACCGTCAAATTCATCCAGGGCGGCGTGCAGGTCGAGGATCGCGTCGCCAATCGCCACGCCACTGCGCGGCGCCGAGCCATTGATGCTGAACACCCCCAGCGGCAGGTTCTGCAGGGGGAAATCCGCGTGACCGTTGGCGCAGGCGACCCAACTGCGGGTCTGTGTGGGTTGAGTCATGGGTTATCTCCGATTCGGGTTGAAGGTGGCGGGCAGCGAAGCCCAGCACGCGTCATAAGCGGGTTGCAGTTGCGGGCATTCCAGGGCGAACTGGGTGGGGCGCAGCACCTGGCTGGTTTCGAACATGAATGCCATGGTGTTATCGATCTTGTGCGGCGCCAGCTCGGCATTGATCGCCTTGGTACAGGTCTCGCCGTCCGGGCCATGGGCGCTCATACAGCTGTGCAGCGACGCGCCGCCGGGCAGGAAGCCCTCGGCCTTGGCGTCGTAGGCGCCTTGGATCAGGCCCATGTATTCGTTCATCAGGTTGCGGTGGAACCACGGTGGGCGGAAGGTGTTCTCGGCCACCATCCAGCGCGGCGGGAAGATCACGAAGTCGAGGTTGGCCAAGCCATGCACGCTGGTGGGCGAGGTCAATACGGTGAAAATCGACGGGTCCGGGTGATCGAAACTCACCGTGCCGAGGGTGTTGAAGCGACGCAGGTCGTATTTGTACGGCACGTTATTGCCGTGCCAGGCGACTACGTTAAGCGGCGAATGGTCGAGCTCGCAGGCCCAGAGTTCGCCGAGGAATTTCTGCACCAGCGTGGTCGGCTGCTTGAGGTCTTCGTAGTGGGCGACCGGGCTGAGGAAGTCGCGCGGATTGGCCAGGCCGTTGCTGCCGATAGGGCCCAGGTCCGGCAGGCGCAGCGGTGCGCCATGGTTTTCGGCGACGTAACCGCGCGCCTGGGCATCGAGCAGTTCGACGCGGAACTTGAGCCCGCGTGGCAGTACCACAATCTCCAGTGGCTCGACCTCCAACACGCCGAGCTCCGTGGCGATCCGCAAACGGCCCTGTTCGGGCACGATCAACAGTTCGCCGTCGGCATTGAAGAACACGCGCTCCATCGAGCGGTTGGCGCGGTAAGTGTGGATGCTGATGCCTGACGGTTTTTGCGACCCGGCGTTGGCAACCATGCCTACGAGCCCGTCGATAAAGTCAGTCGGCTCTCCTGGAATGTCCAGCGGGTTCCAGCGCAGCCGGTTCGGCGTCACCGCGCCCAGAGGTCCGCCGGCCAACTGCCGCTCCAATTTGCTGAAGGCCGGGTGATTGGCCGAGGGCTGGATGCGGTACAGCCAGGTACGCCGGGCTTCGCTGCGCGCCATAGTGAACGCGGTGCCGGAGAACAGTTCGGTATACAGCCCGTAGGGCGCTTTCTGCGGCGAGTTCTGGCCGACGGGCAGCGCGCCGGGCAGGGCTTCGCTGGCGAATTCATTGCCGAAGCCCGACAGGTATTCGAGGTTCATGGAGCATCCTCTGGGGGTCAGTTGTTTTTATCGTAATCCAGTTACGCTTAACGTAATTTGATCGCCATGGACCGTCAAGCTATAAAGACGCCCACTCATCTCTCGGATTCTCGCCCCCCCATGGAAAAGCCCCGCGACACCGGTAAACAGAAAGTCCGCTCGGCCGAAGTGGGCACCGATATCCTCAAGGCCCTGGCCGAACTGTCGCCGGCCACTTCACTGTCGCGCCTGGCCGAGCATGTGCAGATGCCGGCGAGCAAGGTCCATCGTTACCTGCAGGCGCTGATCGCCTCGGGCTTTGCTGAACAGAACGCCGCCACCAACCACTATGGCCTGGGGCGCGAAGCCTTGCGCGTAGGCTTGGCTGCGCTGGGCAGCATGGATGTGTTGAAGGTCGGTGCGATGCCCCTGGCGGAACTGCGCGATGAGCTGAATGAAACCTGCTTCCTGGCGGTCTGGGGCAACCAGGGCGCGACCGTGGTGCAGATCGAACCGGCGGTGCGCGCGGTGACGGTGGTGACCCAACTGGGTTCGGTCTTGCCGCTGCTCAGTTCGTCCACCGGGCTGGTGTTCAGTGCCTATTTACCGACGCGGGAAACCGTGGAGTTGCGTGAGCGCGAAATCCAGGCCGGCACCGCCCATGCCCTGGCGGATGACCAGGCCTACGCCATCACCTGCGAGCAGATCCGCCACCGTGGCCTGCACTTTGTGCATGGTTTGCTGATGCCGGGGGTGGATGCGTTGTCGGCGCCGGTGTTCAACGCGGTCGGGCAAGTGGCGGCGGTGATGACCGTGGTCGGCCCCACCTCGCTGTTCCATGCCGATGAAGACGGCCCGGCGGCGCAGCGCTTGCTGGCGGCGACCCGGGCCGTGAGTTGGCGCATGGGTTATCAGCCCTGAGTCAGTCGTGCCACTGCGCGAGGGCCACGGCCAGGCGGTTTTCCAGAGCATGGATGCTGGCGGTGTCGCTCAGGTAGTTATTGCTGATCATCGCAAACACCAGTCGCCGTCCTTGGGCATCTGTGAGGTAACCGCTCAGGGACGACACCCCGCTCATGGAACCGGTCTTGCCGTGCAGGTTGTTCTCGGCGGCCGTGGCGTGCAGCCGATAGCGCAAGCTGCCGCCGGTCATACGATCGCTGTTGCCGGCAATTGGCAATGCGTTGTACCAGGCATCGAACCACGGCTGTTTGCTTGCGGCCAGCAGCAGGTCGGTCAGGGTTTGCGACGACAGCAGGTTACGCCGTGACAGGCCCGAGCCGTCCACCTGGCTCAAGGTACTCGTATCCACCCCCTGTCGCTTAAGAAACCCGGCCACCGCCGCCACGCCCGCCGCCGCCGTGCCGCTGTTGGCGGTCTTGCGGCCCATGGCTTTGAGCAAGGCTTCGGACATGTTGTTGTTGGAGAGCTTGAGCAGCGGCGTGATCAATTCCTGCAAGGGCGCCGATCGATGCTCGGCCAGCAACGTCGCCGTGGCCGGACTTGCACCGCCCATGATGCGACGGCCATGCACCCTGATGCCCTGTTGCGCCAGCGCCTGTTCAAACAGGTTGGCCACCCACTGCGTGGGCTCCCACACGCTGACCAATTGCTCGCTCTGCCTGCCCGGCGCAACGGTCCCGCTGAGCTGCAACAGGTTGGTGCCATGCCGGCGGTTGATCCCATAGCTGTTGCCCGGCCCACTGACGGCGCGGTTGCTCAATTGCAAGTAATCGCTGGGCGGGTAGAGGTCGACAGTCACCGGCAAACCGGCCCGCACCGGCGCCTTGGCGGTGACCAATACGCTGCCTGCGTCAAAGTCAGCATTGGGCGACACCGTCAGCGCGGAAATCTGCGCGCCGTAGTAGGTGGTTTCATCATCGTAAGACCAATCGACGCCCAGGCGTTCGGCGTCGAACCAGGTATCGTCGAACACCAGGTCGCCCTGCACCTGGCGAACGCCCTGGCTGGCCAGTTGCGCCGCCAGCGCTTGATAGTCGGCGTACTGGATGGTCGGGTCGCCCAGGCCGCGCAGGTAAAGATTACCCGTCAGGCGATCGCCCTGGCGGACACCATCGCTCAACAGTTGCGTGGCGAAGCGGTATTGCGCGCCCAGCACATCCATCGCCGCCGCGGTGGTCAGCAGCTTGAGATTGGAAGCCGGCACCAACCGCGTGCGTGGGTTGTGCTGGTAGAGCGTGCTGCCGCTGCGGGCGTCGCGCACCATCAGCGAGACGGTGGCACCGTGCAACGCCGGGTCGGCCAGCACCTTGTCGAGCGTCGCGGGGGTGGAGGTGGGCGAAACGCTGGCGCAGCCGCCCAGCAAAAAGCTCAAGCCGACCAGCAGGGCGCTGGTGTGTAGCCATCTTCCAAAATGCATCAGTAGCGTTTTCCGTAGGCATCGAATGCCGGCAACGCTAACAGCTCAGGTGTCAATGTGGGAGGGTGCAATCCCCCTCCTCCCACAAAAAAGCAAATTCGGTCAGAAGGTAAGGGTGCTGGACACCGACACCTGCCGCGCATCACCGATGGACACGAACTGTGTGTTCACCGAAGAGGTGTAGTAAGTGCGGTCGAAAAGGTTTTTCACATTGAGCTGGAACTTGACCTTCTGCCCGTCGATTTTGGTGTCATAGCTGGCGAACGCATCGGCCACGGTATAGCTCGGCAATTCGAAGCTGTTGGCCGCATCCCCTGCCCGCTCGCCCACGTAGCGCGCACCGGCACCGACGCGCAGTTGATCGCCACCCAGCAGGCTGCCGAAGTCATACACGGCCGACAACGACGCGGTATTTTTCGCCACGTTTTGCAGGCGATTGCCTTTGAGCGTCGGGTCGTCGGTGACCTCGGCATCGGTGTAGGCATAACTGCCGATCAGGCTCCACTTATCGCTCAGCTGGCCGCTGGCATCCAGCTCCAGGCCACGGGAACGCACCTTGCCCGCCACGCTGTAGACCGAGGTCAGACCCTCGCCCACCTGCACCAGCACGTTGCGCTTATCGATGGTGAACAGCGCCGCGCTCGCGGTGATGCGCCCCGGGAGGTCGAACTTGGTACCCAGCTCCCAGGCCTTGGATTCTTCCGGCTGCAGACTGCCCTCCAACACCGTTTTGTTGGCCAACGGCGCGATGGTGGAGTTGGGTTTGAACGACTCGGTGTAGCTGCCGTAGAACGACAGTTCGTCGTTGTAGCGATACACCAGCCCGGCACGCGGCACCCACTTCTGGCCGTTGCCGTCGGTGTTGGCAGTGAACGGCACGCCTTTACCGGCGTATTGGTCGTACATCTGGTAGCGCGCGCCGCCCACCAGGATCCACTGGTCGTTCAGGTGCAGGGCATCCTGGAAGAACAGCGAATCGCTGCGCAGCAGATCGGTCTGGTTGCTGTCCGGCGCGCTGACGTTGGAGCCCGCCACTTCATTGCCGTAGACCGGATCGTTGTAGTTGAAACTGCCGCGTGGCGCCTGGCGAATCAGCTCGGCGCGGTGGATTTTGCGGTATTCATCGTCCAGCCCAAACACCAGGTCGTGGCGCATGCCGGCCACGTCGACCTTGCCTTCAAGGCTGGCGGTGGCGAAGCGGTCAGTGGTCAGCGCGCCCTGGGTGCCGTCCATGCTGCGGGTGAGGGTGCCGTTGGTGTTGACCTTGACCACGCGCACCTGGCTGGCGTCATAGGTTTCACGGTTCCAGCTGTAGCCGAAGTGGGCTTTCCAGTCGTCGTTCAGGTCGTGGTCGACGGTCAGGCGGTACAGGTCGGAGCGGCCTTCCATATCGTTGAACGGCTCATCCAGGCGGCGGGTCGCGGGGATGTTCAGCGGGTGATTGGTTTTTGGGTCGATGGCCGTGCCGCGGTCGAACGGCGACAGAAACTCGCGGTGCTCATAGGCGAACACCACTTGGGTCGCGTCGCCATACCAACCCAGCGACGGCGCCACCAGGGTTTCACGGTGGGTGCCGTAGTTGCGCCAGTAGTCTTCGTCTTCATGGTCGACGATCAGGCGATAGGCCAGGCCGCTGTCGCCAATCGGGCCGGTGGTGTCCAGGCTGCCGCCACTGCCATTCTTGCCGCTGCCGAAGGTCGAGCCGCGCGCGGTCAAGGACGTGGACTGCACCAATTCGGGCTTTTTGCTGACGATGTTGACCACGCCGCCCGGGTCCTGGATGCCGTACAGCAACGACGATGGCCCCTTGAGCACTTCCACGCGCTCGGCGGTGGCGTTCAACGCACGGCCCTGCACCACCGGCATGCCGTCCTTCATGATCGAGCCGTTGCGGTTGTCGCCGAAGCCGCGCAGCATCACCGCGTCCTGGGTGCTGCCAAGGGTGTTGGACTGGGTGATGCCGCTGATATTGCCCAGCGCGTCATCCAGGTTGCGCGGTTGTTGATCGCGCAAGACCTGGGCGGGTACTACATTGACGGTTTGCGGGGTTTCCAGCAGCAGGCCCTGGGAGCGCATCACCGAGCTGGTCGGCGGCGGTTGGTAGCTGGTGCCGTCCTGGCCAGGGCTGACAGCGCTGATGGTGGTGGCGCCGAGATTGACCGCGCCGTCGGCGGGCAGCGGTTCCAGCGCCAGGGTACGGGCGTCGATCTGGCGGAAGGTGAAGCCGGAGTTGCCCAGCAGGCGTTGCAGCGCCTGGGTCGCGCTCATCTGCCCGTTGAGCGCCGGGGCGTTGAGGCCGTAAGGCGCTTCAGCGGTATAGATCACGCTGATCCCGGTGACCCGGCTGAAATCACTCAGCGCCTGGGGCAGTGGTTTGGCCGCCAGAGCAAAGGTGAACTGGGCGCTTTGCTGCTCCTGTGCCTGTGCCACGGCCAGGGGCAGCAACGCCAGCGCCGAGACTGAAAATACCGAGGCTCCCAGCCACTGTTTGACCCTACCGCCCGCCGTCGATTTCATGCTGTGAGCATCCGTGTAAAAACGCTGTTAATGCGAATTGATCGCAGTTTCAAGCACTACACGGATGGGCGAGCGGTTTACCTCACCCTTGTTTGCAAATATTTTGTTATTGCGCCTGATGGAAACTGTCAGTCAGCCTGATGAAGCACTGGTCGCCAGGCACTCCTTGGCGCTCTTCTTCAATTTCTTGATCAAGCGTTCCTGGCGCAGTGCTTCGCCTTTGCTCGCACATTGCTCGGTGTACACCAGCGCAACGGCGGGGCTGGAGAGGAAAAACCGCGCGCCCTTGCCGCTTTGATGGGTGGCGAACCGGCGCACCGGGTCATTGCTGATGCCGCAATACAGCGAGCCATTGGCGGCGCGCACCAGGTAGACGAACCAGGGTTTGGATTCAGGCGTGTTCACGACGGGATTCGGCAATGTACAGAAGCACCCAGCTTATCAACGACCGGCCTGGAATGCCTTCAAACCTTTGCGCGCCTGGGCGCGTACGGCGTTTTTCACCAAGGGCGTCCAGCCCAGTAGCAGGCCCTTGGTGCCCAACGCCTGGCGCGACCAGCGCCACAGGTCGAAATGGTCGTGATGCTCGCAAATCCTGCCATCACGAAACACGAAGCGCGCCTGAATATCGTTGACCACCGTATTGCCGGTCGCGCTGAACAGGTAGGTCGCCACCCAGTGCGCGCTGCCCGCGTTGCCCTCGCTGCGCACGTTGTCAAAGGTCAGGGAAAAATCCTTGGCCCGAGTGGTGAGCATGCGCCACATGTCGCTGGCGTCCTGCCCGCGCAGTTCGCCGAAGGCCGGATCGCTGAACACCACGTCCTGGGTATAACAGGCGGCCATGGCTTCGGCATCCAGGCGCTGAAAGGCGCTATAGAACTCGGTGATCAGGGCGTTATGGGCATCACTCATGGGCAGTTTTCGCAGGATGAACAGGGATGCCGAACGATAGTCCGCGTAACACGAGAATGCCATTGCTTTCTACGGCACCATTCCCGTATCGCGCGCATAAGCAAACAAATCGACATCCGTCGAAATACTCAAACGTTGCATGGCCGTGCTTTTCTGCTTGCTGATGGTGGAAATACTGCGGTTGACCTGCGCCGCAATCTGGCTGACGGTCATACCGCTGGCCAACATTCGCACCACCTCGCGCTCCTTGTCGGACAATTTAGGCTGCCCGGACTGGTCGCCCACTCCCGACTCCACCAACTGCAAGCGCAGGGATTCGCTGGTGAAGGTCTGGCCCGCACACACGGCCTTGATCGCCAGGGGCAACTCCTTGGCCGAAGCACTCTTGGCGACCACGCCGCGCACACCATGGGAAAAAGCTGCACGCAAGATGGCGATGCTGGCGAACATCGTCACCACAATCACCGGTACCTGCGGATACTGGCGGTGCAGCAGGCCCAACAAACCGTAGCCATCGGCCTGCTGGCCGCCTGGCATGGCGAAATCCGTGACCAGCACGTCGCACGGGGTTGTGCTCAACACGTCAAGCAACTGATCAGGACCGTCGGCCTCACCGACCACTGTGCATCTTCCATTCGCCTCGATCACGACCCTTTGCCCGACGCGAACAATAGGGTGATCGTCAGCAATAATTACTCGAAGCATAGGTACCCACGAATGATTGCAACTTGAATCAGCGCAAAATACCTCCGCCGGCATTCATCAACAACAGCTAACAAAGCGTCACTTGCAGCCACACCCAATGTTCTGTACCAGCTAAGTTTTTGCCTACAAAACAACAGGAAAACACCTACAGTCAAAACCAGCTCACTCGGAAACGAAAAGCCCTTGCAGGCGCGGATTCAGAGACGGGACAAGTATTCGAGATAAACGCACAAACGTGCCTGGAACAGCTCCAGTTGCACCGAGTGGGAAGCAACATCGCCGGACCGGACCTGCTCGATCAATTGCGTGGCAGTGGACTCGAGGTCGCTGCCGCCCAGAAATACCAGGCTACCCACCAGGCGATGCAGGCGCTCGGCAGCCAGTGAGGCGTTCAGCGTTGAACGGGCGTGGCGCAAGACGCGATAGTCTTCCCAGGCTTCCACCAGCAGGCCTTCGAGCAGCTGATCGACGACCGCGTCGCTGCCAAACGTCGCGACAAGCGTGGCGCGGGTTGGCCAGCCAGGGGCTGGCGCAGTCTCCTGGTTAGCTTGCGGACCATCACTGCCAGGCAACCAGTGCAGCAGCACGGCGTGCAGTTGTTCCAGGGTCAGTGGCTTGAGCAGCCAGGCATCCATGCCCGCTTCGCGACAGCGCCGGGGGGTATCGCTTTGCAGATTGGCGGTCAAAGCAATGATCGGCACTCGCCTCAATCCGTGGTCGTGCTCATGCTGGCGAATGGCGCTGGCCATGCTGTAACCATCCATAAACGGCATCTGGCAATCGCAGATCACCAAATCAAAGGGCCGGCGGGTAAACGCCTCCAGCCCCATGAACCCATCGGCGGCCAACTCGTACCCCAGGCCCAGCTTCTGCAACATCCAGCCCAGCAGCAGCCGGTAGGCTGAATGATCCTCCACCACCAGGATATTCATGTGCTGCCAATGAAGCGGGGGGACAACCGGCGGATCTGGTGTGCGGTTCGCTCCCGCGCTTGAACCTTGCGGCGAAACCATCACTACCTCTTCATGGCTATTGATCCAGCGGCAACCTGTGACACTGATGCAATCGCCATGAGGGCCCAGTGCAGGAATGATTGCCTAATCCTGTTGGGCGTTATCGGCCGGAAACAGATAACCTTTTGAGTGATTGAAAGCCGATACAACAACTACGAAAAAGCCACCATCCACTGGCAGCGCACTGGAGTTGCGTGCCATGCAGGCACTGTCGAAAGTGTCTGCCTTTAGACTTTCTCGCTGGTGACGTTTACGTAGCGTGCACGACCGGCGCCAAGGCCCGCGATAATCGCGCCGAGTCCGATCACGGCGAAGATCCAACCGATCGCCGCCCAACCGCCAGTCCAGTCATGCACCAGGCCGACCGCAAACGGGCCCATCGACGCGAGGGTGTAGCCAATGCCCTGGGCCATGCCTGACAGGTTGGCGGCGACATGGGAATCCCGGGAGCGCAGCACGATCAGGGTCAGCGCCAGGCTGAAGGTGCCGCCCTGCCCCAGGCCCAGCAGAATCGCCCAGCCCCACAGGCCATCGAGTGGTGCATACAGGCAACCGAACAGACCGCCGAGCGTCAGCAGCATCACCACCACGATTGCCAAGCGCTGGTCCTTGCCGCGTGTGGCCAGCCACGGCGCGGCCAGGGAACTGAACAACTGCAGGATGATCGAGCCCGACAGCGCCAGCCCGGCCTCGGTGGCGCTCAGGCCGCGGCCGATCAGGATCGATGGCAACCAGCCGAACACGATGTAGGCCAGGGAGGATTGCAGGCCCATGTACACGGTGACCTGCCAGGCCAGCGGGTCGCGCAGCAAGCCCTTGACCCGGTAAGCCGCCTGATGGGCGCTGTGTTTCTGGCCCACCTGAGGCAACCAGAACAGCGCCGCCACCAGGGCCGGGACCATCCAGAAGCCCAGGCCGATGGCCCAACTGCCCGCGAAATAATGGCTCAACGGCACGGTAGCGCCAGCGGCCAGGGCTGCGCCCAGGCACAGGGCCATGGAGTAGACACCGGTCATGGCGCCGGCCTGCCTGGCGAAATCACGCTTGACGATGCCCGGCAGCAACACACCGATGATGCCGATGCTCGCACCGGCCAGCAGGCTACCGGCGAACAGCCCGAATTCTCCGAGAGAACTGCGCAGGATGATGCCGCCGGCGAGTGTCAGCAGAATCCCCAGGACCACGCGCTCGGCGCCAAAACGCCGGGCCAGGATCGGCGCCAGCGGCGCGAACAGCCCCAGGCACAGCACGGGCAAGGTGGTCAGCAAACCGGCCCTGGCCCCCGACAAACCCAGGCTGGCGGACACTTCGCTGAGCAGCGGCGACAGGCTCGACAACGCCGGGCGCAGGTTCAACGCCACCAGGACCAGGCCGAGCAGCAACAGCCACGGCCGGCTGACCACCGGCTCGTGCTGCTGGACCAGCTCGTCGTCGGCTTCGGCATCGATCAGCAGTTCTTCCAGTTCGGTTGCACGTTGCTTGTTTGGGGCTTCAAGGTTCATTGATCAACTGCCGGCAGAGGGATTTGGCGCGTTCCGGGTCTTGGTGTTCCACGGCGTCGAGCAGGGCGATATGCAGGTCGAACACGGCCTGGCGACGCGGCGAGGTGTTTAGGGTTTGGCGCAGTTGGGCGCCGACGATGCTCGAAAAATAAAGGTACAGCTCGCTCAGGGCCGGGTTGTGCGCCGCGTCCACCAAGCGTTGGTGGAACACCAGGTCGGCGCTGATGTAGGCCTCCAGTTCACCGTGATACAACGCGGCGCTGGCCTGGAGGGCTTGGCGTAGCGCGACGAGGTCGTCATCGCTACGGCGCAACGCCGCGAGCCCGATGGCCTCCACTTCGAGGATCTGCCGCGTTTCCTGCGCCTGTTCCAGCGAGCAATGGGACAACGCACGCATCGCCCCCAGTGGGTCGGTCATCGAACGCAAATAGCTGCCATCGCCCTGGCGGATTTCGATCAAGCCGGAAAACGCCAATACACGCATGGCCTCGCGCACGGTATTGCGGCTGATGCCTAGCTCGGCAGACAGCTCCGGTTCGGTGGGCAGGCGTTCGCCGATGGCCCATTTTCCTTCGGTTATGCGCCAGCGCAACTGCTCCAGGGCCTGGTCCACCAGGGAGCGTTTGATCAACGGGGCGATGTCTGTCATGAGCTTTACGCTTTCGTCCAATCATAGGATGAATTCTCCTACAGCCTATTCGGAGTTGCCTACAAAGGCAACGCACTAGGATTTTCAGGCAGGAAAAAGAACAGAATTTTCGATTGGTAAAATTACCCTCAGAGGGTAATTATTGGACTCAGGTGTCTTATGGAAAAGTACACACCTCATTACGATCTGGCGGTGATCAAGGCGGATGTCAGGCGGCTGGGAGAAAGCGCATTCACCCGTGCGGCCAAGGAAACAGGGAAGGGTCTCGACCTGGATATCAGCGAGATGCAGGCGATCGTTTACGAACTGAAAAACCGAATGTTGTACAAGTCGATGACCACCTATGCCGATCATCGGGTCTGGCAAGACGTCTACCACATCCATTCACATGGTCTGGAGATTTACATCAAGGTCACTTACTGCTCTGGCAGTAACCCACCGGTGATCTCCTTCAAAGGGATGAACCCATGAAAACCCAACAATGCTGTATTTGCGGTGCCCCAGACGCCATGACACGCTTTGAAGGCCGCAGCGAAACTCTGCGCATAAAAGGTATGGAGCGGCGCATTGATGATCTTTCGGGCTGGGAATGCCAAGTTTGCGAGGACGGCATGTACGACCCCGACAGCAGCGAACGCCATGCCAAGGCAGGTGATGACCTGCTCCACGCCGCCCGGCGACTGATGGGCGTCGAACTGAAGCGTATTCGCCGCAAGCTGCATCTCACGCAAAAAGACACCGTGCAATGGCTGTCCGGCGGTGGGCACAACGCTTTTTCACGCTACGAACGCGGCGAAATAACACCGCCCAAACCACTGATGGTGTTGATGCGACTACTGGATCGTTACCCGCACTTGCTCACCGACGCCAAGGAACTGGCCGAGGGCGCAGACCTGCGCAACGCCTTTACCTACACCCTCAATAACGAAACGCCAGAAGCCCTCAAAGCCTCTTGATCCTCCAAACAATAAACCCGGCACCAAGGCCGGGTTTAGTGTTCAAGCATCATCCATCCATCAATGCAGAATCTGGCTCAAGAACAGCTTGGTCCGGTCATTCTGCGGGTTGTCGAAGAAGTCATTCGGCGCCGCCTGTTCGACGATCTCGCCCTTGTCCATGAAGATCACGCGATTGGCCACGGTGCGGGCAAAGCCCATTTCGTGGGTCACGCACAACATGGTCATGCCGTCTTCGGCCAGGCCGATCATGGTGTCGAGTACTTCCTTCACCATTTCCGGGTCGAGGGCCGAGGTCGGCTCATCAAACAGCATGATTTTCGGCTTCATGCACAACGCGCGGGCAATCGCCACGCGCTGTTGCTGGCCGCCGGACAGTTGCCCCGGAAACTTGTGCGCCTGCTCCGGAATGCGCACGCGCTCAAGGTAGTGCATGGCGATTTCTTCGGCCTTGCGCTTGGGCATCTTGCGCACCCACATCGGCGCCAGCGTGCAGTTCTGCAAGATGGTCAGGTGCGGGAACAGGTTGAAGTGCTGGAACACCATGCCGACTTCACGGCGGATCGCCTCGATCTGCTTGAGGTCGTTGGTCAATTCCACGCCATCGACCACGATGCGGCCCTGCTGGTGTTCTTCCAGACGGTTGAGGCAGCGGATGGTGGTGGATTTGCCCGAACCCGACGGGCCGCACAGCACGATACGCTCGCCCTGCTTGACGTTGAGGTTGATGTCTTTCAACACATGGAACTGGCCGTACCATTTGTTGACGCCCTGCATCTGGATAATGCCTTCAGGGCTCACAGGCTGTTTGATCGCTTCGCTCATCACATCAACTCCTAACGCTTGTGGCCTGTGTCGAGCTTGTGTTCCAAATGAATGGAATAGCGCGACATACCAAAACAGAAAATCCAGAACACCAGGGCGGCGAACACATAGCCTTCAGTGGCCATGCCCAGCCATTTGGGGTCGGCGGCGGCTTGCTTGACGCTGTTGAGCAGGTCGAAGAGGCCGATAATGATCACAAGGCTCGTGTCCTTGAACAACGCGATAAACGTGTTGACGATGCCGGGGATCACCATCTTCAAGGCTTGCGGCAGGATCACCAGGCCCATCGAACGCCAGTAACCCAGGCCCATCGCTGCGGCCGCTTCGTACTGGCCCTTGGGAATCGCCTGCAAACCACCGCGCACCACTTCAGCCACATAGGCCGACTGGAACAGGATCACGCCGATCAACGCGCGCAGCAGCTTGTCGATGCCCATGCCTTCGGGCAGGAACAACGGCAGCATCACCGAGGACATGAACAGCACGGTGATCAACGGCACGCCGCGCCAGAATTCGATGAAGGTCACGCAGACCACACGAATGGCCGGCATGTTCGAACGCCGTCCCAGCGCCAACATGATGCCCAGGGGCAAGGCGCCGGCGATGCCGACGGTGGCGATCACCAGGGTCAGCATCAGGCCGCCCCATTGGCTGGTCGCCACGTTGGTCAGGCCGAAGATCCCGCCATGCAGCAGGAAGAACGCGATGATCGGGTACAGCACCAGAAAGCTCAGGCCGTAGACCGCCTTGCGTTGAAAACGCGAGATGAACAACGGCGCCACGCCGACGATGGCCAGCCATACGGTGAGGTCCACGCGCCAGCGCAGGTCGCCGGGGTAGTAGCCGTACATGAACTGCCCGAAGCGCTGTTGGATGAACACCCAGCAGGCGCCCTCCTTGGTGCAATCGGCGCGCGTGGTGCCGACCCAGTTGGCGTCGATGATCGCCCAGCTCAGAATCGGCGGCACCACCAGGTAGATCAGGTAGAACGCCAACAAGGTCAGCAGGGTGTTGAGCCAACTGGAAAACAGGTTGGCGCGCATCCATGCCATCGGCCCGAAGACTTTGCTCGGCGGCGGCATATCAGGTTTGAACGTATGCGAACTCATGCAGGTTTCCTCACCGCTCGATCAGCGCAATGCGCTTGTTGTACCAGTTCATCAGCAGGGAAATGCTGATGCTGATCGCCAGGTACACGCTCATGGTGATGGCAATGACTTCGATGGCCTGGCCGGTCTGGTTGAGCACCGTGCCGGCAAACAGCGAAACCATTTCCGGGTAACCGATACCGGCGGCCAGCGACGAGTTTTTCGCCAGGTTCAGGTATTGGCTGGTCAACGGCGGAATGATCACGCGCAACGCTTGCGGGATGATGACTTTGCGCAACGTCGGCCCGGGGCGCAGGCCCAGGGAACGCGCCGCTTCGGTCTGGCCGTGGCTGACGGACTTGATGCCCGAGCGCACGATCTCCGCGATAAACGCCGCAGTATAAACCGTCAGCGCCAGGGTCAGTGCCAACAGTTCGGGAATCAGCACCCAGCCGCCAACGAAGTTGAAGCCTTTGAGCTCCGGCATTTCCCAGTGCAACGGCGCGCCGAAGATCAAGGCGCACAACGCCGGAATCACGATGAACAGCGCCAGGCCAGCCCAGAATTTATGGAACGGAACACCGGTGGCTTCAAAGCGCTTGTTGGCCCAGCGCGCCATCAGCACGATTGCCGCAATCGCCACCACGACGCTGACCACAAACGGCCAGAACCCGTCAGCGGCAAGCGCTGCGGGCATATTCAGGCCACGGCTGCTGACAAAGAAGGTATCGCCGAAGTTGTGGCTGTTACGCGGCCCCGGCATGGTCAGGAACACCGCGAAGTACCAGAACAGGATCTGCAGCAGCGGCGGGATGTTGCGGAACACTTCCACATACACCGTCGCCAGCTTGTTGATCATCCAGTTCGGCGACAGCCGCGCCACGCCAATGACGAATCCGAGCAGGGTCGCCAGGATCACGCCGATAAAGGTCACCAGCAGGGTGTTGAGCAAACCGATCACAAACACCCGGGCATAACTGTCCGACTCGGTGTAATCGATCAAATGCTGCGCAATGCCAAAGCCGGCACTGCGCTCAAGAAAGTCGAACCCCGAGGTGATGCCCCGGTGTTGCAGGTTGGTCTGGGTATTGTTGAAGAGGTACCAGCCCAGCGAGACCACCGCCACAATGGTGATGATCTGGAAGAGCCACGCACGCACTTTGGGATCGCTGAAGCTGAGCTTCTGCTTGGGTGCGCCGATTTGATTTTGCATGAAGTGCCCCGCAAAGAATGGAACAGAACATCACCCGGCGGTTGGCCCACCGGGTGACAGAACCATCAGCGATCAGCGCACAGGAGGTGCGTATTGAATGCCGCCGGCGTTCCACAGGGCGTTCAGGCCACGGTCTATTTCCAGCGGGGTGCTCTTGCCCAGATTGCGCTCGAACACTTCGCCGTAGTTACCGACTTGCTTGACGATCTGTACGACCCAGTCTTTCTTCACTTTCAGGTCTTTGCCGTATTCGCCGTCAGCACCGAGCAGACGCGCGACGTCCGGGTTCTTGGTGGACTTGGCTTCAGCTTCGACGTTTTTCGACGTGATGCCGGCTTCTTCAGCGTTGAGCATGGCGTAGCCCACCCAGCGCACGATGGCCAGCCACTCGTCGTCGCCATTACGCACGACCGGGCCCAGCGGTTCCTTGGAAATGGTTTCCGGCAGGACCACGTAGTCCTTCGGCGCGGCCAGCTTGCTGCGCTGGGCGAACAGTTGGGACTTGTCGGAGGTCAGTACGTCGCAACGCCCGGACTCCAGCGACTTGGCGCTTTCATCGGAGGTGTCGAAGGTGATCGGGGTGTATTTGAGGTTGTTGCCACGGAAGTAGTCGGAAACGTTCAGCTCGGTGGTGGTACCGGCCTGGATGCAAATGGTTGCACCGTCCAGTTCCTTGGCGCTTTTCACGCCCAGCTTGTTGTTAACCAGGAAGCCAATGCCGTCGTAGTAGGTGATGAAGCCCGGGAATTTCAGGCCCATGCCCGCATCGCGGGAGCTGGTCATGGTGGTGTTGCGCGACAGGATATCGACTTCGCCCGATTGAAGCGCGGTGAAACGCTCCTTGGCGTTCAACTGGCTGAACTTGACCTTGGTTGCGTCACCGAAAACGGCGGCGGCCACGGCGCGGCACACGTCAGCGTCGATCCCGAGGATCTTGCCGCTGGCATCCGGCACCGAGAAACCCGGCAGGCCGTCACTCACGCCACACTGCACGAAGCCTTTTTTCTGCACGGCATCCAGGGTGGCGCCAGCTTGGGCAAAACCACTGACACCCAATACAGCGGCCGCGGTCACGATGGCCAGGGTGGATTTCAATACCTTCATTCAAACCTCCAGTTGCTCTTGTTGTGTCGGAGCTCCAACCTCAGCGCACCCTTATGAGGCGATATCGACCCGTGTTGGCTTTTTTTGGGGTCGAGCAGCATGAGATTTTTGCGGTAATTCCAGTTGCTTTCCCACAAGCGGCAGTCACTGATAGTGTTACCGCCCTAGGAGAGTTCTGACATCGACCTACACATAGCAAGGCCCGTACCAGAGTGCTGGCTGAGCCGCTGACGGCGATGTTCAATGGCAAAAGATTCACCCTTGCGACATTCTCTTAACAGATCAACCTGTCGCGCACCGTTCCGACGCACTTAATCGGAGCGCCCGCACAGCTATGGAGCAGACATGACCGAACCCTTGATCCTTGAGCCCGCCAAGCCCGCAGATGCCTGTGTTATCTGGCTGCATGGCCTGGGCGCCGACCGCTACGACTTCTTGCCGGTAGCCGAAATGCTGCAGCAAACTTTACTGACCACCCGCTTCGTTTTGCCCCAGGCGCCCACCCGTGCGGTGACGATTAACGGTGGCTACGAGATGCCGAGTTGGTACGACATCAGGGCCATGAGCCCAGCCCGTTCCATCAGCCTGGAAGAACTGGAAGCGTCGACCACAATGGTCACGGATTTGATCGAGGCGCAGAAGAGAACCGGGATAGACGCTTCGCGGGTTTTCCTGGCGGGCTTTTCCCAGGGCGGAGCAGTGGTTTTCCACACTGCGTTTAAACAATGGCAGGGCCCGCTGGGTGGCGTGATCGCCCTCTCCACTTATGCGCCGACCTTCGACGATGAGCTGGAATTATCCGCCAGCCAGCAACGCATCCCTGTCCTGTGCCTGCATGGCCAGTATGACGAGGTGGTGCAAAACGCCATGGGCCGCAGCGCCTACGAGCATTTAAAGCACCGTAGTGTCACCGTGACATGGCAGGAATACCCAATGGGGCACGAAGTGTTACCCGAAGAGATACGCGATATCGGCACCTGGCTGACCGAGCGCCTGCGCTGAAACCCGCGTTGATGTAGTTGTATGACAGACGCACTACGCCGCGCCCGATTCTTGCATTACACTGGCCGGCGTACATTCCTTAACCAATTAATGAGATGACCGTGCTCAAAGCACTCAAGAAGATGTTCGGCAAAAGCGAGGCTGAGCCGCTCGCGCCTGTTCCCAGTGCTCCCGCTCCCAAGCCCGGCAACCGCAATGATGCTAGGCAGCCCGAGCGGATCGCACCTGCGGCCGCACCGAAAACAGCCTCGGTGACGCCGCCCGAACAGGCCGAGCCCGCAGAGATCCTCGCCGCACCTGTCGCCAAACCACGCCGCGAACGTGCGCCCAAGCCGCCCGTGATGCCGTGGAAACTCGAAGACTTCGTCGTCGAGCCCCAGGAAGGTAAAACCCGCTTCCATGACTTCAACCTGGCCCCGGAACTGATGCACGCCATCCAGGACCTGGGCTTCCCGTACTGCACGCCGATCCAGGCGCAGGTGCTGGGCTTCACCCTCGCCGGCAAAGACGCTATCGGCCGTGCCCAGACCGGCACCGGCAAGACTGCCGCGTTCCTGATCTCGATCATCACCCAACTGTTGCAGACGCCGCCGCCGAAAGAGCGTTACATGGGCGAGCCGCGCGCGCTGATCATCGCCCCTACCCGGGAGCTGGTGGTGCAAATCGCCAAAGACGCTGCCGACTTGACCAAGTACACCGGCCTCAACGTGATGACGTTTGTCGGCGGCATGGACTTCGACAAACAGCTCAAGCACCTTGAGGCCCGTCATTGCGACATCCTCGTCGCGACGCCAGGCCGCCTGCTCGACTTCAACCAGCGCGGCGACGTACACCTGGACATGGTCGAAGTGATGGTGCTGGACGAAGCCGACCGCATGCTCGACATGGGTTTCATCCCACAGGTGCGTCAGATCATTCGCCAGACCCCGCCAAAGGCCGAGCGCCAGACCCTGCTGTTCTCCGCGACCTTCACCGAAGACGTGATGAACCTCGCCAAGCAGTGGACCACCGAGCCGTCCATCGTCGAGATCGAAGCTCTCAACGTCGCCAGCGAAAACGTCGAGCAACACATCTACGCCGTCGCCGGTGCCGACAAGTACAAGCTGCTCTATAACCTGATCAACGACAACGGTTGGGAGCGGGTGATGGTATTTGCCAACCGCAAGGACGAAGTGCGCCGCATCGAAGAGCGCCTGGTGCGTGATGGCGTCAACGCCGCGCAACTGTCGGGCGACGTGCCGCAGCACAAGCGCATCAAGACCCTGGAAGGCTTTCGCGAAGGCAAGATCCGCGTGCTGGTGGCCACCGATGTGGCGGGCCGCGGGATCCACATCGACGGCATCAGCCACGTGATCAACTTCACCTTGCCGGAAATGCCGGACGACTATGTGCACCGCATTGGCCGGACCGGTCGTGCAGGCGCTGCCGGTGTGTCGATCAGCTTTGCCGGGGAAGATGATTCGTATCAACTGCCGTCGATCGAGGCGTTGCTGGGGCGCAAGATCAGCTGCGAGACGCCGCCGACGCACCTGCTGCGGGCAGTGGAGCGCAAGCGCCCTTAAGCTCAAATGCGGTAAACCATGTGGGAGCGCGGGTTACCTTGCAGCGTGCGGGCTTGACCGAGGCGATGTTGTCGCCCCGGCACCTGGATTGATTGCGCGCATGACGCACTGCTGGGTTAACCCTGATACAACGCCCCAATGATAGGCTCGCGAATGCGCGATGCCTCGTCTCTGAATGCCTGGTAGTAGCCAGCACTGCTGCTTGGCATATCGACCACCCGGCTAAACGTGGCTTGCGCTTGGGGCTGGGCCGAAGCGCCCCCGCTGCTCGCCTCCGGTCGGGGTGTGGCTGGCGACTTGCTTCTACTTTCGATCGATCGGCCAAGGTTGGTAAATCTCAATACCGCCCGGGTACTCCCAAACATCTGACTAAATGGGGTGACGCCCCCTTTATCAGTGAACTTGTAGCTCAAGCCCAGCATGCGCTGGCGCGCCGCGAATAACGCACTGCCGATGGGAGTCTGCTTCAGGTTGCCAACACCGGAAAACTTTGCAGCAGCAGAGTTATAGGCCATGTGCCCCGAGGTATAAGCCCCCCCGACGCTCACGACCAACGAGGCAATTGAGAACACGAGGGACGCCCATCCTAGATTACGGATGTGGTGCGAACGGTCCCAGCCCATTGCTTTATCGACCTCGGCAATAGCCAGCCCCGCGACACCCAACGTCCCGCTGACAACACCGAGTCCCGCTCCGATGGTGACCGCTGACTTGGAGGCGATGACCCACCCTGTTGCGGCAGCGGCAGCAACAACGGCAGCGGCAGTGGCAGTGGCAGTGGCAGCTGCTGCCATCCCGCCCAAAGCTGCTGCAGCGGTTGGCACCATCACCGCCGACGCCACTGCTGCCGTGGCTAGCCCCGCAGAAACTGACATTGCCACTGGCCCCGCTAGCGCTGCTGCAAGGCCGACAGCCCCAAACCCTAACGTTACCACCGACAGCACCAGTGCTACCCCGGTCAACGCCCACTTCAACCAACCAGGCCACATCCCACTGGGATCGAGCATGTTGATCGGGTTGCAGGCACAGTAGGCATAGCTATTGATCCCCCCCTCATCAAACGGGCTCAGTGGGTCAGGTTGCAAGAAAATCATCAGGTCAGGAGAGTAGACACGCAGGCCGTTGCCCAGATGGTAGAGATGGATCCCTGCATCCAGCCGTTGAGCATTGAACGCCGGCAGTTGCAGATCAGCCATGCTACGGACCTTGCCATCATCCAGCGGGACCTTTGTATCGCCATAGGGCGTGTAGTGTCGCCGCACATGGGCCTGACCTGGGGCCGATACACCGCGCACGCTACCGCTGGCATCATTCATATGCAGTTGCGGCCCGTCGACACCACCGCTGCGTGCCATCACTTCATCTGCGCCGTCGACGTAGCGGATCTTTTTGTTGCCTTCAACCAGAGTCTCTAGACGGTCGCCGGCGTATGCCAGCATTACCGGCGATTCACTGCCCCGGGACGCCAGTACCTGACGAGCCTCGGCATCGTATTGGTAGCTGTACTCGAGGGTATCGGCCTGCACGGCGGTCAACTGCTCAAAGCCATTGTAGGTATAGGCCTGACCCGCCGGACTTGCCTGCAAGTTGCCCGCCGCATCATACCTCAGGGTGACATCCTGCGCCGGGTGTGTACGGGTCAGACGCGTCAGTTGAGTGGGATCGGAACCGGTGAAATAACGCTCGCAGGTGTCTCGTGTGTTGTCGGCAAACGTCGTAATGACCTGAGTAATGTTATTGAGGCTGTCAAAGCTGAAATCCTGCCCGACAATGCCACGGCCCAGATGATCCTTGGGATGTTCAGGCCCCGTGCAGCAATAGGTCTTGAGCCGCAGGTAGGCGTCATAGGTGAAGGTCTCGCCGATCACCAGGCGTGAGCCAGCGTCCTTGAGTTCCCGTGTCGCCAACATACCGTTGAGGTGATACGTGCTGGACATAACCTGGAACAGCGCACCGTTCTGCTCAAAGCGGCGCTCGGCTTCCCGGCCCAGTGAGTCATAGGACACTTTGGTAATGACTTGCGTGCTTTCATAAGCGGTGGTCAGGACATTCGGCCGGCCCAATGTATCGTAGGTCTGCTCAATGACCATGGCGCCAGTGGTCATCTTGGAGAACCGTCCGAACACATCGTACTGAAGCTGGCTGTGCTGACCATCGGCGGCAGTTTGATGCAGCAGGCGCCCGCCTGGGGAATAACCATACTGCGAGGTCAGCACGTTGCCATTGGCGGTTTGAATATCCTTTTCAGGATGGCCGTGGGCATCCACAACGAACTCATGGATCAAGCCATTGGTCTCGGAACGTGTCATTGCACCGGTAACCGGGTCATGCCGGTAGGTGCTCACCGGATGGCCCGGCATCTCAATCCGAGTCGGCACATCCAACTCTTTGTCGTACGTGAGGGTTTGGCGAACCCCACGGGGGGAAACCATGGCGTTCGGCTCTATCCACTCAGGCTCGTACTCCCAGGTTGTGGCTTGCCCTGTTCCACGCGTCTGACTGGTCATCCGGCCGAGACTATCGTAAGTGCGGGCCCCCAACCGCTTGCTATCGACCGTAAAAGCACTGGCCAATTCACTGCTGGTGCCCCGGGTGTAATCAGTTTTACGCAGCCGATGAGGAGTGCCATCTGTCGGTTTTTGGAGGGTCGTCAGTACCCGATCAAATTCGTCATAGGTCAAGTCGGTGGACGTTTTATTGACGTCCACTACCGTCAGGCAGCGACCCAAGCCATCGTAGGTATACGACGCCACTTCCACTTTATTATTGTTGGCATCCAGGCGCTCCACCTTCATCGGTTGGTTATGCGTATTGAAATAGGTCAATAGGCGCTCACCGCCAACAACGCCTTCCTCCGTAAGATTGAGCCGCGGGTCATACTCGTCGATGACTACACGGCCATCGGCGTGGGTGACACGGCTGGCGTTGCCCCACTTGCTGTAGGAGTGGACACTGCGAAACACGCGTTGTCCGTCGCCCAGGTAGTCGATATTGACCACTTCCACGGTTTGCCCAAGCGCGTCATACCACCACGTTCCGGTGGCCCGTTCCTGGTCCTGGTTCGGGCCAATCAGTTGGGCTTCGGACACTTGGCGGCCAGCGCCGTCATAGTAGGTAATGGCCTTATTACCTTGTGCATCCGTGGTGATCAGATGGGCACGTTTGGTCTGCGTCGCAAAATGATAGGCGTAACCTCGACTGGCTTGCTGCGGTTTTCCACGGGAAACCGTTTCTTCCGTCAACCGGCCACTGACATCAAACGCCAGGTCCAAGGTGCTGCCGCCATCCCGCGTCATCGACAGCAACCGCCGATTAACCAGCGAAAGCGTCCTCTTCGCCTCAAGCCATTGCCCCTCGCGCCCCTTCAGGCGCCGGGTTTCCACAAGGTTGTCACCTGAGACGGTGTAACTGAAATCACTGACCAACGCCTGCCCGCCAATCGTACTGGTGCTGCTCTTAAGACGGCCAGCCAAAGCGACAGGCGTGTCGTAGTAGCTTTGCTGCATCGCAAACACACCGGCCTGGTTGCTTGACTGTTGGAGAACGAAGTAGCTACTGCCTGTCGGCGGCACACGGGTATGGGTGTACTCCGTGAGCCGTGCTGCCGGCGTGCCACCCTCCGGGACAAGACGCTCTTGCTTGACGTAGCGCACAAACAATCCACGCGGGTCGGCAGGGCATTTGCCGCTTTCGCCAGCCATGGGGTAATAGGTGTAGTCGACGCGAACCCCGGACGCCTCGGTACGGCTTAGCTCATTACCGTAGTCGTCGGTCTGGATGGCTACCGTCACCTCCCTTGCGGTACCACCTGCCACCAGTTCGTAACGCGTGGTAATGGACTTGGGTAGCTGGAGATTGGGCGGCTGTGCGGGAAACAGGCCAGGTACTTCGTTATAAGCAATGGTTTGGATGGTTCGAGTCCCTTCGCGCAGGACCCGCTCTTCGGTCATCAAATGAAATTTGTTGTAGGTGGTGCGGGTAACGCTCAGTACCGCATTGTTGGATGCAGCATCAATACAGGTTTCGTCTGTCCAGTATGAATAGGCACCACTCACCAGGTATAAATTGTCTTCTCCTTCGCGAAAGCCACCAGAAAAAGGATAACCGGTAAAATTCTTGCTGGGGCTGTAGTCATAAGTGCGGGTCATCATCGGCTGGTTGCTGGCGGGTATGTGCTCCCACTGTTCAACCCTTGGAATATATTGGCTGTTACTGTAGGCGTGCCCGTTCTCGGCATAGGTAATCCGCTCCTCGCCTCCCATCGGTGAGCGCACATTGTTCATGGCCATCAGGCCATTGCGAAATACAGTGTAGATAAACGCAAAACTCGCGCTACCGACAGTACCATTGCGATCATAGGGCGCTGTAACCTCCGTCAGACGATCATTGTCATACGTAAACCGGACGCGTGCATAACGACCACCATCGACACGGGTATCGACCATCGACAATCTGTTACTCGAGTAGGTCAATATCAGCAACTCATTGCCATTTTGATCCAGAATACGCTCAAGGAATTCACCCAAGTCGTAACAAAAACGCAAGCTCTCGCCGTTTTCAAATTGTATGGTATTGATGCGATAGGGCACGTTGCTGGCATGACGCTTCAAAATCTCAATCGTGCCATCTTTGTAGATCACATGAAGCGTTTCGGCGTCCGGTCGCTTGACCACCAGGTCTTTGAGTTTGTAATCCTTGATCACCAATGTCTCGCCCACGGGAGGCAGGCTCTGGGTTTGAAACTGTTCGCCATCAAGCAACGAGAGCCTGGAGCGGTTGACATCAAACTCGGTATTACTCATATGCCAACCCGTGCCATAACGCCCGCTTTCGGAGTTGAGCATGGAGAACAATAGACTGACGTCCCGGCTCACCTCCAAGGGTCCCTGTGGCGATAACGTCGCCAGTCGAATCTGACAAGTGTACTGGCCAGTACGTGGATCAACCGAGCCTGCTAAATAGGATTGGAAATTAAAGGCATTAGAGTAGACGTTCATAAAACACCTCTCACGCTTAATAAACTCAGCGCACTGACTTAAGTCATGTACCTAGAAAGAGCCAGCTTAACCTGAGAGCGCATCACCGGCATCGCAGATCAAAAATCTTTCAATAAAATACGCGTCCCGTTTTCGTGCATCTCGAGTCGATACACATGCTCACACCCATGGTTATCCCATAGACGCCAAGGAGTATTTGTATCACCAGTAGTAAATGTAGTATTTTTCACCTGCAGTCTTACAGCACGCATCATCGTATTGTGTTTGTTAAACGGTATATATGGGTTTGTTCCATCTCCGCCCCCATAAATATGCCTATGAACATCCTTCATTCGGATCCTCAGCTCAGGACTATCTTTAGTGACCAGAACTCCTGCCTTAAGGTAGCGTTTTACAGCACTATGATATGTCGACCAACACGTTGTAAAGTAATCACCCTCGTTATCCATTGATAAAGGTCTATCAAGACCTTTATTGGCAAGGAACCGCAACGGGGATGGCAACAACCAGTAGTAAATATCACAATCAGCGATTTCATCATTGTAAGCATCCAGATCGGGAAATGAAATCAACTCAGCAGCTTTTACTGTATAGGGCCTTGTAGGGGTAATAGTCACATACTCTCCACCACTGGAGTGGTACGTTGTATAGATCTTTCCATCGACGACTATCCGTGCCATAAACCGCATCGGTTCAATCGGACGACTTGGATCGACGCGCATATATCGATCAATTGTTTCAACCAGAGGCCCAGGCCCTGCGTAATCCATGCCGGCAAGTTTCTCAGGATCGTTTTTTTCCGAACCTCGGGTCCAAAGACCCGAATCATAAATATTCTTTGACGTATCACAGCTCCAACCCGACGGAAGTGCTTGACCATCATTCACAGAATAAAGTGTTACTGTTGCACTGTTACACTCTGCTCGAGTCAAGGGTACGGCTCGCCAAGTACCATCCGGCAGATATTCCTCCTTAGTAGCCTCAATCAAAACCTTACATTGATGGCGACCATTGGCATAAAGGGCATTACTGGTGGGGAGACCATCGGGAAATATAATTTTGAAATTTCTAATATTAGTTTCAGGCCGAAACTCATAATCCTCCAAACGCAAAAAGTAATCAGCATTCGGCACCAGGGAGAAACGGTGAATATTTCCAAAATTGTCCATCAAGCTCCATGCGCTATTCGAATCGCGTGTAACGTCAACTTTCAAAGCGAGAGAGCGTACAAGTATAGCTCTCATAATTGTCGGCCGGATATCAACCGGAACATGATAATTGTAAACCGGATAACCATAAGGCTTAAACACATCCTCCCGCATAACGGGTGAATTTTCCTTATTAACAACTACACCACCCTTATGGGGAGTGCCATCACCCTGCTTAGCATAAGCGTAGCTCGTCTGAAAGTGATCGCCTTCGTACTGCATATTCAACGGCCTATCAAGACCTTCTTGTGCAACAAATACTACTCCTGCCGGAGGCGCCCAGTAGTATACCGTCGCATAAAAATCTGGTGCCGAAACCGCGTTATGTCTATATTCAATCAAGTCACTCACAGAAAGTCTAAATGGCATTACTGGCTGAAGGGTAACCGAAGAATCAAAGCAGCTATTCTCCGCCGACAATCGGGTTGTATAAACCTGACTATCCACAACCATATACGCTACAAAAGTGACCGCATCCAAGGGCCCTTCTTGCGAACTGAACCGCAGATAACGAGAAACCCTCTGAACCACGGTACCTGGATTATAAGCATCAGGTTCCGAACCCACTTTTTGTTCACGCTCCCACAATCCTTCGCTATAAATATTCTTTTTATCATCATACCGCCAACCACTAGGTAGCGACTGCCCATCGTCTGAAAAAAATGGAGCCACTCTCACGCTCGCAATTTCCTCATTAGTTAACTCGGTACGTTGCCACACCCCAGCGTTGATTTGACATTCCTTTATGACTTCAACAATAACCTCACTTTGATGCCGTCCATTAGCATAAAGTTTATTGGTAAACTCCGAGCCATCCGGGCATGTAACCCTGAAATGGGAAAGTCTGGACAGTTTAGTTGCCTCAGCCATCTTCTTTCTCCCTGGTATTTTCAACTGCTATGAAATACAACCGGAGGCATAATTACTCAACCCAGGCTGGTTGCTCCTAAAGAAAAAACCTATGCCGACAAGAGTAATTAAGTCTTAAAAGAAAATGACGAACAACTGTCAGATTTGACAGTTATGCAGAACCCTTTGGCCTAAGCCTGAGTGTTTTATAGCCTAAATAGAGTTAACAGTTGACGATGTTCACCCCTACCAACGATCCGCCGCCACATGATCACTGTCCCGCCCTTCCACCCAGCGCGGCCCTTCACTGGTGTTTTCCTTTTTCCAGAACGGCGCGCGGGTCTTCAGGTAGTCCATCACAAATGCACAGGCGTCGAACGCGGCCTGGCGGTGGGCACTGGCGGCGGCTACAAAGACAATGGGCTCGCCGGGTTCCAGGGCACCGATGCGGTGCAGCACCTCCAATTTGAGCAGCGGCCAGCGTTGCTCGGCCTCGACGGCGATCTTGGCCAGTGCCTTTTCGGTCATGCCGGGATAATGCTCCAGGAACATCCCCGCCACTTCGCGACCATCATTGAAATCGCGCACATAGCCGACAAAGCTCACCACCGCGCCCACGCCCACATTGGCCGCATGCATCGCGTTGACTTCGGCGCCCGGATCAAAGGCTTCGACCTGCACACGAATGGCCATGTTCAGCCTCCGGTCACGGGTGGGAAAAACGCGATTTCGTCACCGGCCTCGACCGGCTCGTCGAGATTGCACAGCTCTTCGTTGCGCGCACACATCAGACTCGCCTCGTTGAGTACTGCGAACTCCAGGTCAGCGGCCAGTGCCAGGCGCACGGCATCAACGGTGGCAAACTCACCTTCCATTTCCAACGAATCAAAGCCCACCGCTTCGGCATATCGCGCAAAAAACAGTACGTTGATACTCATTGCTGGTCCGCCTTGAAATGCCCGCTTTTACCGCCAAGCTTTTCCAGCAGGCGAATACTTTCGATGGTCATGCCCCGGTCCACGGCCTTGCACATGTCGTAGATCGTCAGCGCTGCGACGCTGGCGGCGGTCAGCGCCTCCATCTCCACGCCGGTCTGGCCGGAGAGCTTGCAGCGCGCCAGGATGTACACGGCGTCGGCACCGTCGGCACGCAGTTCGACCTTGACGCCGGTAAGCATCAGCGGGTGGCACAGGGGGATCAGATCGCTGGTTTTCTTTGCCGCCTGGATCCCGGCGATGCGGGCCACGGCGAACACGTCGCCCTTGGGATGGGCGCCGTCGACAATCATTTGCAGGGTGCCGGGCAGCATGCGCACCCGCGCTTCGGCCACCGCTTCACGGAACGTCACGGCTTTGTCGGTGACGTCGACCATATGGGCGCGACCTTGGGAATCTAGATGAGTCAGCACAGAGCCTCCTTGAGGCAGCAAAAAAGCTACAAGCTGCAAGCGGCAAGTGAAAAGCTCACTGGACCAACTTGCAGCTTGTAGCTTAAAGCTTGCTACTCAGAGATGCGACTCTGCGTATTCGGCCAGGATCGAACGTGGCACCCCTTGCAGCGCGATGTGCACGCCGTTCGGGAAGTCTTTGAAGCGTTCCGTCAGGTAGGTCAGCCCGGAGCTGGTCGCGGACAGGTAAGGGGTGTCGATCTGCGCCAGGTTGCCCAGGCACACCACTTTGGAACCAGCGCCGGCACGGGTGATGATGGTTTTCATCTGGTGCGGGGTGAGGTTCTGGCATTCATCGATCAGGATCAGGCTTTGCTGGAAGCTGCGGCCTCGGATGTAGTTGAGGGATTTGAACTGCAACGGCACTTTGCTGAGGATGTAGTCGACGCTGCCATGAGTGTTTTCGTCATCCATGTGCAAGGCTTCGAGGTTGTCGGTGATCGCCCCCAGCCATGGCTCCATTTTTTCCGCTTCGGTGCCGGGCAGGAAACCGATTTCCTGGTCCAGACCCTGCACGCTACGGGTGGCGATGATGCGGCGATAGCGCTTGGTCACCATGGTCTGTTCGATAGCGGCGGCCAGGGCCAGGATGGTTTTGCCGGAGCCGGCGGCGCCGGTCAGGTTGACCAGGTGGATGTCCGGGTCGAGCAGCGCGTACAGCGCCAGGCTCTGGTAGATATCGCGCGGTTTCAGGCCCCAGGCTTCCTGGTGCAACAGGGGTTCCTGATGCAGGTCGAGGATCAGCAGCTTGTCGACCTGGATCTCTTTGATCCAGCCCACGAAGCCCTGCTCGTCGACGATGAATTCATTGATATGCACGGCCGGCAGGTTGTCGATCAACTGCACCTGGTGCCAGGTGCGGCCATGGTCCTGGCGGGTTTCGACCTTGCTGACGCGGTCCCAGAACGAGCCGGTCATCATGTGATAACCGCGCGACAACATCGACACGTCGTCAACCAGTTGGTCGGTGCTGTAGTCCTCGGCCGCGATCCCACACGCTCGGGCCTTGAGGCGCATATTGATGTCTTTGGTCACCAGCACCACGCGCAGGTCCTTGTCGCGCGCGTGCAGGTCGATCAATTGGTTGATGATCTTATTGTCGTTGAGGTTTTCCGGCAGCAGGCTGTTGGGCTCGTTGCGCTTGCTCATCAGGATCGACAGCAACCCCTTGGGCCCGCTTTTGCCGCGCTGGATCGGTACGCCGACTTCAACGTCCTCGGGCGAGGCTTCACCCAGGGTCTTGTCGATCAGGCGGATGGCCTGGCGGCATTCGGCGGCGACGCTGTGATGGCCGCTTTTGAGTTTGTCGAGTTCCTCCAGCACGATCATCGGGATGGCGACATGGTGTTCTTCAAAGTTAAGCAGTGCGTTTGGATCGTGAATCAGTACGTTGGTATCAAGCACATAAAGGATTGGCTGGTCGGAAGAAGGGGTGCGTCCATGATCATCCATACTCGGTCACCTTTGTGGGAGCCAGTCGACGCAATACCTGGGCGGTGCTGCGCCTCGATTCGACCACCGACCGCAGCTTGAGTGACGTCAAGTGCGGTGCCCACATGAGGAGTCTTGGAAGACGCCACCTGTGTTGCAGGGTTCGGCGATCTGACTTCGTAATACCGCAAAACCCATGACAGGAAAAAGCACTTTGACGCTTTTTTGAAGTTTATTTTTCAGGATGACGAATAGCACTAGCCGAGTGCCAGACAGGCCGTTAAAGTCGGAAGTCCGCCTGCTGCGAAATGTCGCAGCAATTCACCCCGAAAATGCCTCTCGCCCAACAGGGCCGGGCATTTCAGCGAAACGCCTCGCGGCAGTCCTGCCAACCCAGGCCACTTTGCGCCGTTGCCTGCAACAGCAGCGGCAATGCCACTCGCGCCTTGTCCTGGGTGTCATGAAACACAATCACCCCTTTGCGCCACAACAGCATCAGCGTCAGCACCCGTTGCGCCGATTCCTCGGCCTTGAGCTTGCCCGGATCGTCCTGGGAGTCGATGTCCCACAACGCCACCTGCAGACCTTGCGCCTGAAAGAACCCCTGGCTGTCCGCACGGCGCTGCCCGTAAGGCGGCCGGAACAGCGGCACATAGTTTTCCGGCAGCAGGTTCTGCACCAACGATGCGCTGCGGATGATCGAGTCTTGCCAGTCGACCCAATGGCTGTGGGAGCGATATTGCCAGCCCTGGCTGCCCACGCACTGCCCCTGGTACAGCGCCTGCACATCGGCCGCCGAGCTGCGTTCCACACGGGTCTGCAGGCTGCTGCCGAGGGCGAAGAACGTAGCGTTCATCTTTTGCTGGCGCAGGTAGTCGGCGAGCCAGTCGGTATTGCCGCCGACCGGTGCCGGCCCGCCGTCGAAGGTCAGCAGGAACATCCGGTCATTAAGCTCGTCACCATTGCGTTCATGATCACCGAAGCGCGCGACTTCGCTGCTGATCTGCGGCAACAACGCGGCCTTGCGCAGCAGTTCGTCCAGATAGCGCCCATGGAACTGCCGGCTGGGGGCGGCCCAGCCTATATAGAAAGAGTTGTCACTGACCTCGAATTTGCCGGCCTGCTCGCGCAGATCGTCCATGTTTTCCACCAGGTAGCAGAACGAGGCGTCTTGCTCACAGCTCTGCTGGGCAAACGTGTAGTTCTCCAGCAAACGTTGCCAGAGCTGGCGGCGCAGGTCGTCGATGGCCGCCAGGTTGATGATCTTAAGCCCCAGGCGTTGCTTGAGCGCGGCTTCGTCCTGGGCCTCGCTGAGGATCAAGCCATGGGCAAACATCAGGATTTCCGCACGCGAGGCGACGTCGAACAGCGCCGGGCTGCTGAGTTTTTCCGGCCAGGTGCCACGGTCGAGGCTGGCAACGTCAACGGGCGCGGCCTGCACATTCAGGCACCACAGGCACGCCGTCACAAAAAGCGCTAATCGCACTTGGGGTCTCCCTCTCCAGAGTTGCCGGCCATCATAGCGGATCGCGCCTATCACCATCATAGGTGGAGTCAAACCGCCCCAACCCCTAGAATCGCAGCCACGCTACACGCCACGATTTCTGGAGCCAACTTCATGCTGATGGTGATTTCCCCCGCCAAGACCCTCGATTTCGAGTCCAAGCCGGTAACCCCGCGCTTCACCCAGCCGCAATACCTCGATCATTCCCAAGAACTGATCGAGCAACTGCGCGAACTCAGCCCGGCGCAGATCAGTGAGTTGATGCACGTGTCCGACAAGATCGGTGGCCTCAACGCCGCCCGTTTCGGCAGCTGGACGCCCGCTTTCACGCCGGCCAATGCCAAACAGGCGCTGCTGGCGTTCAAGGGCGACGTATACACCGGCCTCAACGCCGAAACCTTCAGCGACGCCGACTTCAGCTACGCCCAGGATCACCTGCGTATGCTTTCCGGCCTGTACGGCCTGCTGCGCCCGCTGGACCTGATGATGCCGTATCGCCTGGAGATGGGCACCAAGCTGGCCAACGCCCGTGGCAAGGACCTCTATGCCTTCTGGGGCACGCGCATCAGCGAGTGGCTCAATGAGGCGCTGGCCGAACAAGGTGACGATGTGCTGCTCAACCTGGCGTCCAACGAGTATTTCTCGGCGGTCAAGCGCACGGCCCTGAACGCACGAGTCATCAACACCGAGTTCAAGGACCTGAAGAACGGCCAGTACAAGATCATCAGCTTCTACGCGAAAAAAGCCCGGGGCATGATGAGCCGGTTTGTGATCCAAGAGCGGATCAACGACCCGGCCAGGCTCAAGCAGTTCGATGCGCAGGGTTATCGCTTCAATGCGGAGCAGTCCAAGCCGGACAATCTGGTGTTTTTACGCGATCACGCACCGGAATAAGGCCTTAAACACACTGAGTATCAACTGTGGGAGGGGGCTTGCCCCCGATGGCGATGCAACAGTCACCTCTACAGGGACTGATACACCGCTATCGGGGGCAAGCCCCCTCCCACATTTTGTTCTGTATTCCAAATGAGAATCGTCATTTATTTGGCGCCAGAAAAACATCCAGACACAACTCTAACAATTTCTTCACTCGACACTCGTCGGTTTTTTTCGTAGTGGCACCACTTTTTTTAAACAGTAGTGGCACAAAACTATCTCAACGTTCCAACTCCCCACAACTACTGGCCTAAATAGCAAGTGCTATCACTATAGTACCAGTGCCATCTTCTCTAATATTTCAAAAAATTTCCGGAAACAGGATGAGCGGCCAGGAACTTCATCCTGAAGCACCGCTCATACCACCGGTAACGAAATTCTCTGCTGCTGTAAGAGATGACTTACATAACGACCAACGGAAGTAGTCAAGTTGTCATCGAACACTTTGACTCTATGGTCACAACATCAACTGATCGAGTTAAGGGTGGCGATAAGTACGCATTGCTATCCCCTACAGGCCAAGGCAGCGCCTGACCTAAATGAGCCGTGCATGCACTCAAGGCATTGATAAAAAAGGCGTTTTGCCTGCATCAAAACCTTGCAGCACCGGCGCCGGAGCCTTCCTCCAAGGGAGCCCGGCTGCATTTCAGGGCAAGCCCCAATAATAAGGCCTGGTCGCGCACAACTTGAGTGCAATAGTTAGTCACTCGTTATTCAACATGCCTGCACGCGGTAAGTCGGCGTCTATTCGCCCAACTTTCGCGGCATCAGTGACGCTTGCAAACATGAACTCCGGCCATCTAATGGCATGATTTAAATACAGAGGTAATTGCGATGCGCATCAGCATATTTGGTTTGGGTTACGTTGGCGCAGTGTGTGCCGGTTGCCTGTCTGCCCGTGGCCACGAAGTGGTCGGCGTAGACATCTCCAAGGAAAAGATCGACCTGATCAACGCCGGCAAATCGCCGATCGTTGAACCGGGTCTGGGCGAGCTGTTGAGCCAGGGTATCCAGACGGGCCGGCTGCGTGGCACTACCAATTTCGCCGAAGCCATTCGCGATACCGATTTGTCGATGATTTGCGTCGGCACGCCGAGCAAGAAAAACGGCGACCTGGAACTCAACTACATCGAATCGGTATGCCGCGAGATCGGCTTTGTCCTGCGTAACAAGACCACCCGCCACACCATCGTGGTGCGCAGCACCGTACTGCCCGGCACCGTGGCCAACGTGGTGATCCCGATCCTCGAAGACTGCTCCGGCAAGAAAGCCGGCGTCGACTTCGGCGTTGCGGTCAACCCGGAATTCCTGCGCGAATCCACCGCCATTGCTGACTACGACCAGCCGCCAATGACCGTTATCGGCGAATTCGACACAGCCTCCGGCGATGTCCTGCAGTCGCTGTACGAAGAACTCGACGCGCCGATCATCCGCAAGGACATCGCTGTCGCCGAGATGATCAAGTACACCTGCAACGTGTGGCATGCCACCAAAGTCACCTTCGCCAATGAAATCGGCAATATCGCCAAGGCCGTCGGCGTCGATGGTCGTGAAGTGATGGACGTGGTCTGCCAGGACAAGACCCTCAACCTGTCCCAGTACTACATGCGCCCAGGCTTCGCGTTCGGCGGCTCGTGCCTGCCAAAAGACGTACGCGCCCTGACCTACCGCGCCGGTTCCCTGGACGTGGAAGCGCCGCTGCTCAACTCACTGATGCGCAGTAACGAGTCCCAGGTGCAGAACGCTTTCGACATCGTTTCCAGCCACGACAAACGCAAAGTCGCCCTGCTGGGCCTGAGCTTCAAGGCCGGTACCGACGACCTGCGCGAAAGCCCATTGGTGGAACTGGCGGAAATGCTGATCGGCAAGGGTTACGACCTGAGCATCTACGACAGCAACGTCGAATACGCCCGCGTACACGGTGCGAACAAGGACTACATCGAAGGCAAGATCCCTCACGTGTCGTCCCTGCTCAACTCGGACTTCGACGAAGTGATCAACAACTCCGACGTGATCATCCTGGGTAACCGCGACGAGAAATTCCGTGCCCTGGCGCATAACGCCCCGGATGGCAAGCAAGTGGTCGACCTGGTGGGCTTCATGTCCAAGGCCACCAGCGTAAGCGGCCGTACCGAAGGTATTTGCTGGTAACAGCACGGCAAGTTTCAGGCTGCAAGTGTCTTTATCCCCAGCGCTTGCAGCCTGAAACCTCCTCTCCTTGCGGATGACGCTTATGTCCAAGTTAAAACATGTATTCCTGCAAGCCGCCGGTTGGCTGTTGTTCCTCAGCCTGCTGATGGGACTCGCCCTGGCGTTGCCGGCGAGCACCTTCGATTCGCAATCGAAGAACTTTATTTTCCTGATTGGCGCCGTCGGTATCTGGCGCTACTCGATGGGTGCAACGCATTTCTTTCGCGGCATGCTATTCCTCTACGTGGTCTACCCGCACCTGCGCCGCAAAGTGCGCAAGCTGGGCAAGGCCGCCGACCCATCCCATGTGTTCCTGATGGTCACCAGTTTTCGTATCGACGCGCTGACCACCGCGCAGGTCTACAGCTCGGTGATTCGCGAAGCCATCGAATGTGGCTTCCCCACCACCGTGGTCTGCTCGCTGGTGGAAATGTCCGATGAACTGCTGGTCAAGAGCCTGTGGGAAAAACTCAACCCGCCGGATCACGTCAAGCTCGACTTCGTGCGCATCGCCGGTACCGGCAAGCGTGACGGCCTGGCCTTCGGTTTTCGCGCCATCTCGCGCCACCTGCCGGATGACCGCGCCGTGGTGGCCGTGATCGATGGCGACACCGTGCTCGCCGAGGGCGTGGTGCGCAAGACCGTGCCGTGGTTCCAATTGTTCGGCAATGTCGGCGGCCTGACCACCAACGAGTTCTGCGAAGTGCGCGGCGGCTACATCATGAGCGAATGGCACAAACTGCGCTTCGCCCAACGCCACATCAACATGTGCTCCATGGCCCTGTCCAAGCGCGTGCTGACCATGACCGGGCGGATGTCGGTGTTCCGCGCCAGCGTGGTGACCGACCCAGGCTTTATCGCCGACGTGGAAAGCGACTCGCTGCAACACTGGCGCCTGGGCCGCTTCAAGTTTCTGACCGGCGACGATAAATCCAGCTGGTTCAGCCTGATGCGCCTGGGCTACGACACCTTCTACGTGCCCGATGCCGCGATCAATACCGTGGAGCACCCACCGGAAAAGAGCTTCATCAAGGCCAGCCGCAAACTGATGTTCCGCTGGTACGGCAATAACCTGCGCCAGAACTCTCGCGCCCTGGGCCTGGGTGTACGCCGCCTCGGTCTGTTCACCAGCGTGGTGCTGTTCGACCAGCGCGTGTCGATGTGGACCTCCCTGCTCGGCCTGACCGTGGCGATCATCGCCACCTTCAAGTACGGCGGCGCGTTCATCCTCGCGTACCTGCTGTGGATCGGCATCACCCGCCTGATTCTCACCCTGCTGCTGTCGTGCTCCGGCCACAAGATCGGCCCGGCCTACCCGCTGATTCTCTATTACAACCAGATCATGGGCGCGTTGGTGAAGATCTACGTGTTCTTCCGCCTTGATCAACAGTCCTGGACCCGCCAGGACACCAAACTGACCCGCGATTTGGCCAGCTTTCAACGTTGGTTCAACACCTGGTCGTCTCGGACCATGACCTTCTCCGCCGGCAGCATCTTCGTTGCCGTGTTGCTGATGATGGTCTGACCCTGCCAAGCCTGAATTAACCAAGGAATTACACCGTCATGAACAGCCAAGTAAACGCCAACGTTGTCCACGAATCCGAAGCCCAGCGCCAGCACGCCCGGGTAAAAATCCCGGCCAAGCTGCGCTTTTTCAACAGCGACCGCACGCCGACCGAGGCCAAGGTCATCGACCTGTCCGCCGGCGGCCTGGCGTTCACCGCCACCCAGCCGCTCACCATCGGCCAGGTGCACAAGGGTCGCCTGCAGTTCGTCATCGATAACCTCGGCTTGGCGATGGACGTGGAGCTGCAGATTCGCTCTTACGACCGCCAGACCGGCCGCACCGGTTGCCAGTTCCAGAACCTCGATGCCCAGGACATTTCCACCCTGCGCCACTTGATCACCTCGCACCTGTCGGGCGACATCGTGACCATGGGCGACGTGCTCGCCACCCTGCAACGCGACAACTTCACCAAGGCGCGCAAGGTCAAGGACGGCGGCAGCGGCATGACCGCGTTCGGGCGCCTGCGCGCCGTGACGTTCAGCCTGGCGATCTTCCTGGTGGGCCTGGCGGCCTTCGGTTTTGTCTTCAAGTCGCTGTACGGCATGTACTTCGTCAGCCACGCCCAGGCCGGGCTTGTCAGCGTACCGGGCATGAACGTGACCATGCCGCGCGACGGCACCGTGCAAAGCCTGCTCAAAGGTGACGCGGTAGCGGCCAAAGGCGCGCCACTGGCCACCTTCAGCACCAGCATGCTCGATGTGCTCAAGGGCCACCTGGACGAAGACCAACTGCAACCGGCCAAGGTCGAAGAGCTGTTCGGCAAGCAAATGACCGGCACCCTGACCTCGCCGTGCGATTGCGTGGTCGCCCAGCAATTGGTCGCCGACGGCCAGTACGCCAGCAAGGGTGATGTGATCTTCCAACTGGTGCCACGCGGCAGCCAGGCCAATGTGGAAGCCCGCTTCAGCTATCGCCAGTTCGGTGATGTGCGCCCAGGTACGCCGGTGAGCTTCCAGGTCGCCGACGAAGAACAGGTACGCACCGGCACCATCGTCAGCAGCACCAGCCTGAACAGCGCCGACCTGTCTTCGGACATCCGCGTGCAGATCAAGCCTGACGCCCCGCTGGACAGCACCTACGCCGGCCGCCCGGTAGAAGTCACCAGCGACCGTGGCCCTTCGCTGAACTGGCTGATCGATAAAGCCATGGCTCACGGTCTGTAAGCGAGGACATGCCTGTGAACCCTATTTCAAGAACAACACAATCCCTGTGGGAGCGGGCTTGCTCGCGATGGGATCAGCGCGGTTTGCCTGGCGGACCGAGTCGCCTGCATCGGGGGCAAGCCCCCTCCCACATGGGTTCGGTGGCGTTGCTGGCGATTGCGGTGAGCCTGGCCGGTTGTGCCGGCCTGCCTGACCAACGCCTGGCCAACGAAGCATTGAAACGCGGCGACACCGTCACCGCGCAACAGAATTACCAGCAGCTGGCTGACCTGGGCTACAGCGAGGCCCAAGTGGGCCTGGCCGACATCCAGGTAGGCACTCGTGACCCGGCGCAAATCAAACAGGCCGAAGCCACTTACCGTGCTGCGGCGGACACCTCGCCCCGCGCCCAGGCACGTCTTGGCCGCCTGCTGGTGGCCAAGCCCGGCGCCACCGAAGCCGAGCACCACGAAGCCGAAAGCCTGCTGAAAAAAGCCTTTGCCAATGGCGAAGGCAACACCCTGATCCCGCTGGCGATGCTGTACCTGCAATACCCGCACAGCTTCCCCAACGTGAATGCCCAGCAGCAGATCAGCAAATGGCAAGCGGCGGGTTATCCAGAGGCCGGCCTGGCCCAGGTGCTGCTGTACCGCACCCAGGGCACCTACGACCAGCATCTGGATGATGTGGAGCGCATCTGCAAAGCCGCGCTGAACACCACCGATATCTGCTACGTCGAGCTGGCCACGGTCTACCAGAAAAAAGCCCAGCCGGAACAACAGGCCGAACTGCTCAAGCAGATGGAAGCAGGCTACAGCCGTGGCACCGTCACCGCCCAACGTGTCGACAGCGTCGCCCGCGTGCTGGGCGATGCCACCCTCGGCACGCCGGACGAGAAAACCGCCCAGGCCCTGCTGGAAAAAATCGCCCCTGGCTACCCGGCGTCCTGGGTCAGCCTGGCGCAACTGCTCTACGACTTCCCCGAACTGGGCGACGTCGACCAGATGATGAAGTACCTCGACAACGGCCGTGCCGCCGACCAGCCACGCGCAGAATTGCTCTTGGGCAAGCTCTACTACGAAGGCAAGTGGGTGCCCGCCGACGCCAAGGCCGCCGAAGCCCATTTCGAAAAAGCCGTGGGCCGTGAAGTGGCCGCCGATTACTACCTCGGCCAGATCTACCGCCGTGGCTACCTGGGCAAGGTCTATCCGCAAAAAGCCCTGGACCACCTGCTGACCGCTGCGCGCAACGGCCAGAACAGCGCCGACTTCGCCATTGCTCAACTGTTTTCCCAAGGCAAGGGCACCAAGCCCGACCCGCTGAACGCCTATGTCTTCAGCCAGTTGGCCAAGGCCCAGGACACGCCAGAGGCCAATGAGCTGGCCACCCAGCTTGAAGCCCCGCTGACGCCTGAGCAACGCGCCGAAGGCCAACGCCTGGTGCAGCAGGAACTGGCCGCCCGCGGCACCCTGGCCCAAAGCACGCTGCAACTGCACGCCCTGCAAGAAGAAGACGGCGAGGAATCCCTATGAAGCTCAACCCATTCGTCAAGGCCGGCATCGGCCTGTCCTTCGCCCTGCTGTGGTCGTGCCCGACCCTGGCCGCGCTGACCGAAGCCAAGAACTTCGGCCTGGAAGTCAAAGCCACCGCGCAGTCCGAAGACGATCGCGACCTGGGTACCCAGAAAGGCGGCGACGTCAACGGCATCGGCCTCGACCTGCGCCCGTGGATCTACGCCGAAAGCGGCGCGTGGAGCGCCTACGCCATGGGCCAGGCGGTGGTGTCCAGCGACATCATCGAGACCGACACCCTGCAGCAGTCGGCGGATGACACCACCGAACAATCGAGCAACGACGACCGCAAGGCCAAGAAGAACTACCTGGCCCTGCGCGAGTTCTGGGTCGGCTACAGCGGCTTCACGCCCTACCCCGGCGAGCTCCTCAAGTTCGGTCGCCAGCGCCTGCGCAATGACGACGGCCAATGGCGCGACACCAATATCGAAGCGCTGAACTGGACCTTCGACACCACCCTGCTCAAGGCCAACGTCGGCGCCGCCGAGCGTTTCAGCGAATACCGCACCGACCTCAAGGAACTGTCGCCCAAGGACAAGGACCGCCAGCACTTCTACGCCGACGCCGCCTACCAGTGGACGCCGGGCCAGTGGATCGGCCTGCGCGGCCACCACACCCATGACGACGGCAAGCTCGACTACGCCGAACCGGGCGTGGCCAGCGACCCGCTGGACAAACGCGAAAACGGCGACCTGACCTGGCTCGGCATTGAAGCCAACAGCGACGCCTATAACTGGCGCAACACCAACACCGTCAACTACTGGGCGAGCATCACCGGCATGCGCGGCGACCGCGACACCGTCAACGCCTTGAACGCCGACGGCACCCGCCCCACCAACGCCAAGCGCAGCGATGACGTGAGCGGGTGGGCCACCGATATCGGCGTGCGCCTGCGCCTCGATCCGCAGTGGCAAGTGGGCGCGGCCTATTCGCGCGCCAGTGCCGAGTACGAACAGAACGGCCTGCAAAGCAACCGTTCGAACTGGACCGGTACCCAGTCCCGGGTGCATCGCTTCGGCGAAGCGTTTCGCGGCGAAATGAACAACATGCAGTCCATGAGCCTGTTCGGTTCCTGGCAGCTGCGCGAGGACTACGACGCCAGCCTGGTGTACCACAAGTTCTGGCGCGTCGACGGCAACAAGCCGGTGGGCAGCAACGGCATCGATGCGGTGCAGAACAACACCGATGACGTGACTGGCGCGATCCTGTCGAGCACGTCCCTGCCCCTTGAAGATGGCAAGAAAGACCTGGGCCAGGAGATGGACCTGGTCGTCACCAAGTACTTCAAGAAAGGCCTGTTGCCGGCAGCGCTCAGCCAGTCGATCGACGAGCCGTCGGCGCTGGTACGCCTGCGCGCCGGTGTGTTCAAACCGGGCGATGCCTATGGCAGCCAGGTCGACTCGTACATGCACCGCGCCTTTGTCGACGTGATCTGGAAATTCTGATGGGAGCCTGCGCAATGAATGCTCAAAGCCTACTCGTCGCGGCAATGCTGGTGGCCAGTGCCCCAGCGTTCGCCGATACGGCGGCCAAGGCGCCGACCATCGCCAAGGAACTGCAACAGGCCAAGACCTACACCATTTCCAGCCCGCCGACCGCGCCGCTGGAAATGGCCAAGCCGGCGCTGCCCGATCTGTCGGGCTACACCGCTGCGGCCATGGAAAAGAAAATCGTCAGAAGCAAACCGGGCAAGGTCAGCATCCGCCGCATGATGCAGGAAGACGCCCTCAAGGACTTTATCGGCGGCGATAACAAGATGGCCGAATGGGTGGTGCGCCAGCATGGCATTCCCCAGGCGATCTTTGTCGACGATGGCTACATGAACCTCAAGGACCTGCTGGGCAAGGTGCCCAAGCAGTACTTCAGCGAGACGTCGCCGGGTGTGTTCCTGGCCAAGTTGCCGATCGTGGTCGGCCGTAAAGGCATCCTCGATATCGACAAGCAGACCCAGGAATTGCGCCTGTCCCAGCAAGCCGGTTCGTTTTTGATCAACGACGGCCAACTGTTCGTGCGTGACACCAAAGTCACCGGTTGGGATGAAAAAACCAACGGCCCGGCGCTGTTCAAGTCGCCCAAGGAATTCCGCCCGTTCCTGCTGGCCTGGGGCGGCACCGAGACCTACATTTCCAAGACCAAAATGGCCAGCTTCGGCTACGCCAACAGTAAGTCGTACGGGGTGAGTATTTCCCAGTACACGCCGAACATGGCCAAGGTGCTCAAGCGTCCTGAACCGACCGGCTGGATCATCGATTCCGAGTTCTCGGACATGTGGTACGGCTTCTACTGCTACGAAACCACCGGCTTTGTGATCAAGGGCAATACCTACAAAGACAACATCGTCTACGGCATTGACCCCCATGACCGTTCCCACGGCCTGATCATCGCCGACAACACCGTGTACGGCACCAAGAAGAAGCACGGCATCATCATTTCCCGAGAAGTGAACGACAGCTTCATCTTCAACAACCGCAGCTATGACAACAAGCTCTCGGGCCTGGTGATCGACCGTAACAGCGTCAACAACCTGATCGCCGACAACGAGATCTACCGCAACCACACCGACGGCATCACCCTCTATGAGAGCGGTGACAACCTGCTGTGGGGCAACAAGGTGATCAGCAACCGTCGCCACGGCATCCGCATACGTAACAGCGTGAACATCAAGCTGTACGAAAACACCGCCATGGCCAACGGCCTGACCGGTGTGTACGGCCACATCAAGGATCTGACCGACACCGACCGCGACATCGCCCTTGACCCGTTCGACGCCAAGGTCTCGCTGATCGTGGTCGGCGGTGAACTGGCGGGCAACGGCAGCGGGCCGTTGTCCATCGACTCGCCGCTGAGTATCGAGTTGTACCGCGTGTCGATGCTGGCGCCGACCAAATCCAGCGGCATCAGCTTCTCCGGCGTTCTTGGCGAGCGCCAGGAAGAGATTCTCGACCTGCTGGTACGCCAGCAGAAAGCCGTGCTGATCGACCCTGTCGAACGCCAGACCGAAATGCAGGACTGAGGATGACCCTTATGCACCCACACATGATCAAATTGCTGAGCCTCTCGGGTCTGACCCTCGGCCTGCTCGCGGCCAGCCAGGGCGTGCGCGCCGACGAGGTGAAAGCACCGACGTTCACCGCCGAGCCGTGCTGCAGCCTGTGCCCGGCGGCCCATGACGCGAAGAACTACACTACGCGCTACCAGCAGAACTTCACCACCTTGGTGCAAGCCCAGGGCGACTGGCTGTTCCGGACCCAGGAAGACCTGCGCACCGAATTCGACACCACCCCGGCCGGCTACAAGCGCATGCAGCAGTTGCACGATGCGTTCAAAGCCAAGGGCGTGGAACTGGTGGTGGTCTACCAGCCGACCCGTGGCCTGGTGAACCGCAACAAGCTCAACCCCGAGGAAAAGGCCAAGTACGATTTCGACAAGGCCCTGACCAACTACAAGACCATGCTCGGCCGCTTCGCCAAGATGGGCTACGTGGTGCCGGACCTCTCGCCGCTGACCAACGAGCAGTTGCCGGATGAACTGCCGGCCCACGACTTTTACTTCCGTGGCGACCAGCACTGGACCCCTTATGGCGCCCAGCGCACCGCGAAAATCGTCGCGGCCAAGGTCAAGCAGATGCCGGAATACGCCGATATTCCCAAGCGCGAATTCGAGACCAAGCGCTCGGGCCGCATGGGCAAGACCGGCACCCTGCACAACATGGCCGGGCAGCTGTGCGGCACCAGCTATGCGATCCAGTACATGGACCAATTCACCACCGAGCCCAAGGGCGAAGCCGGTGACGGCGACCTGTTCAGCGATTCGGGCAACCCGCAGATCACCCTGGTGGGCACCAGCCACAGCGGCAAGAACTACAACTTCGCCGGCTTCCTGCAGGAGGAAATCGGTGCCGACATCCTCAATGTCGCCTTCCCCGGCGGTGGTCTGGAAGGCTCGATGATCCAGTACCTGGGCAGCGAAGAGTTCCAGAAAAACCCGCCAAAAATCCTGATCTGGGAATTCTCGCCGCTGTACCGTCTCGATCAGGAAACCATCTACCGCCAGATGATGGCGCTGCTCGACAACGGCTGTGAGGGCAAGACCGCACAGATGTCAGCCAGCACCACGCTCAAACCAGGCAAAAACGAACTGATGATCAACAGCGCGAACAAAGACCTGCGCAACGCCAACCATCAGGTCGATATCCGCTTCGCCGATCCGTCGGTGAAAACCTTGCAAGCCACCCTCTGGTACATGAACGGGCGCCACGAGGACATCAAGATCGAAAAACCCGAGACATCCGATACAGACGGGCGTTTCGCCTTTGAATTGCGCACCGATGAAGACTGGGCCTCGCAGAACTTGCTGGCCGTGGAAGTGCAGGGCCCGGAAAAGGGTGCTGCGGCGCAGAAGGTCGAAGCGAAAATTTGCACACGCAACGTATTCCCAAGCGGTGGTCAGCAGACCGCCCAGCTCGGGAAGTGAGGTTACTTATGCAAAAGTTATTGCTGCCCACCCTGCTAGGCCTGGCGATGTTTGCCGGCTCCGTCAACGCCGCCGCACCCCTGCGGCCGCCCCAGGGCTATTTTGCACCGATCGAAGCGTTCAAGACCGGCGACTTCAAGGAAAACTGCGACGCCATGCCGACGCCCTACACCGGGCCTCTGCAATTTCGCAGCAAGTACGAAGGCTCCGACAAGGCGCGTTCGACCCTGAACGTGCAATCGGAACAGGCCTTTCGCGACAGCACCGCCGACATCACCAAGCTGGAAAAAGACACCAGCAAGCGCGTGATGCAGTTCATGCGCGACGGTCGTCCGCAGCAGCTCGAATGCACGCTGAACTGGCTGGTGTCGTGGGCCAAGGCTGATGCGTTGATGTCCAAGGACTTCAACCACACCGGCAAGTCGATGCGCAAATGGGCGCTGGGCAGCATGGCCTCGGCCTATGTGCGCTTGAAATTCTCCGACTCGCACCCGCTGGCCAACCATCAGCAGGAATCGCAACTGATCGAGGCCTGGTTCAACAAGCTGGCCGATCAAGTGGTGAGCGACTGGGACAACCTGCCGCTGGAAAAAACCAACAACCACTCGTACTGGGCCGCCTGGTCGGTGATGGCAACGTCCATCGCCACTAACCGTCGCGACCTGTTCGATTGGGCTGTCAAGGAATACAAGGTCGGGGTGAACCAGGTCGACGACCAAGGCTTCCTGCCCAACGAATTGAAGCGTCAGCAACGGGCTTTGTCGTATCACAACTACGCCCTGCCGCCGCTGTCGATGATCGCCAGCTTTGCCTTGGTCAACGGTGTGGACCTGCGCCAGGAAAACAACAGTGCGCTCAAGCGCCTGGGCGACAAGGTACTCGCCGGGGTGAAAGACCCGGACATCTTCGAACAGAAGAACGGCAAGGAGCAGGACATGAAGGATTTGAAGCAGGCGATGAAATTCGCCTGGCTTGAGCCGTTCTGCACCCTCTACACCTGCGCCCCGGATGTGCTCGAACGCAAGCATGGCATGCAGCCATTCAAGACGTTCCGCCTGGGTGGTGACCTGACCAAGGTCTACGACCCGACGCACGAAAAAGGCAACAAAGGCAGCTAGTCGCTGATCGTTCCCACGCTCCGCGTGGGAATGCAGCACGGGACGCTCTGCGTCCCAAAGCGTGACGCTGAGCGTCACAAGAGGCATTCCCACGCAGAGCGTGGGAACGATCAAAGCCTCCCCCGAAATCGCGGGGGGGTTTGGGGGGCTCTGGCCCTTGACTGTTGGTTAAACATGGAGAGATCGGGATGGTTTTCTCGTCCAATGTGTTCCTGTTTCTGTTCTTGCCGATCTTTCTCGGCTTGTACTACTTGAGCGGGCAACGCTATCGCAACCTGCTGCTGCTGATTGCCAGCTATGTGTTCTACGCCTGGTGGCGAGTGGACTTCCTGGCTTTGTTCGCCGCAGTGACCCTGTGGAATTACTGGATCGGCCTCAAGGTCGGCGCCGCCGGCGTGCGCACCAAACCGGCCCAACGCTGGCTGTTGCTCGGCGTGGCAGTCGACCTGTGCATCCTCGGCTACTTCAAGTACGCCAACTTCGGCGTCGACAGCATCAACGTGATGATGAAGTCGATGGGCCTGGAGCCGTTCATCCTCACCCACGTGCTGTTGCCGATTGGTATCTCGTTCTACATCTTCGAGTCCATCAGCTACATCATCGACGTATACCGTGGCGATACGCCGGCGACGCGCAACCTGATCGACTTCGCGGCGTTCGTGGCGATCTTCCCGCACCTGATCGCCGGCCCCGTGTTGCGTTTTCGCGACCTGGCCGACCAGTTCAACAACCGCACCCACACCCTCGACAAGTTCTCCGAGGGCTGCACGCGGTTCATGCAGGGTTTCATCAAGAAGGTGTTTATCGCCGACACCCTGGCGGTAGTCGCGGATCACTGCTTCGCCTTGCAAAACCCAACTACGGGGGATGCCTGGCTCGGTGCGCTGGCCTACACCGCACAGTTGTATTTCGACTTCTCCGGCTACAGCGACATGGCCATCGGCCTGGGCCTGATGATGGGTTTCCGCTTCATGGAAAACTTCAAGCAGCCGTACATCAGCCAGTCGATCACCGAGTTCTGGCGGCGCTGGCACATCAGCCTGTCGACCTGGTTGCGCGATTACCTGTACATCACCCTGGGCGGCAACCGCAAAGGTACGCTGACCACCTATCGCAACCTGTTCCTGACCATGCTGCTCGGTGGCCTGTGGCACGGCGCCAACATCACCTACATCGTGTGGGGTGCCTGGCACGGCATGTGGCTGGCGATTGAAAAAGCCATCGGCCTCAACACCGCGCCGCGCAGCTTCAATGTGCTGCGCTGGGCCTTCACCTTCCTGCTGGTGGTGATGGGCTGGGTGATCTTCCGCGCGGAAAACCTGCACGTCGCCGGGCGTATGTACGGTGCGATGTTCAGCTTTGGCGAATGGTCGCTGTCGGAACTCAACCGCGCCAGCCTCACCGGCCTGCAAGTGGCGACCCTGGTGGTGGCCTACGCAACGCTGGCGTTCTTCGGCCTGCGTGATTTCTACCGCAATCGCCCTGCCGACAAAACCAAGCCGAGCGATCCGAGCCTGATCAAGGCCGTACCGGGCGACAACCCCGGCAGCATCCACGAGCCTGGCTTCACGGTGGGCCGTGACGCCGCCGTGCAACCGGCCTACTGGACCGCTGACTGGCCACGCTACGCCATGCGCGCCGCCGTGCTGCTGCTGTTCGTGGCGTCGATCCTGAAACTGTCGGCGCAGAGTTTCTCGCCGTTCCTTTACTTCCAATTCTGAGGGAGCCGACCATGACCCGTTCATTACGCGTCCTCTATATCGGCCTGTTCCTGGTGGTGCTGTTGGCCCTGGGCGCCTGGTCGCTGCGCAGTTTCTTCGGCTTCAGCACTAATGCCGATGCCACCGTGCTCAACGGTCGCTGGACCAAAGCCGTCGAGACCCATTACGACGACGAGTTCCCGATCAAGCGCCTGGGCACCAACCTTTGGGCGGCGCTTGACTACAAGCTGTTCAATGAAGGCCGCCCTGGCGTGGTGCTGGGCCGCGATCATTGGTTGTACAGCGACGAGGAGTTCAACCCTGCCGTCAACGAAGACCAGAACCTGCAGGGCAATTACGCGCTGGTCGAAGGCGTGCGCCAGAAGCTCAAGGCCCAGGGCATCCAGCTGGTGATGGCGATCGTGCCGGCCAAGGTGCGCCTGTATCCGGAGCACCTGGGTGAAGTGAAACCGGCGAGCATCCACGCCAACCTGTACCAGGACTTCCACGCCCGTGTCGCGGCGGACAAGATCATCGCCCCGGACCTGCTCGGCCCGCTGCAACAGGCCAAGCTGGGCGGCAAGCAAGTGTTCCTGCGCACCGACACCCACTGGACACCGGACGGTGCCGAAATCGCCGCCAAGCAATTGGCCAAGGCGATTGCCGATAAAACTCCGCTCAACGGTGAGCCGCAGCGCTTTGTTACCGAAGCGGAAAAGACCGAGCCGCATAAAGGCGACCTGCGTCTGTTCCTGCCGCTGGACCCGCTGTTCGAAAACCTGATGCCGCCTAAAGAGCCGCTGGAAAAACGCGTGACGCACCTGGCCCAAACCCAGGGCGACGACGCGCTGTTCAGCGACAGCCAAACCCCGGTGGCACTGGTCGGCACCAGCTACAGCGCCAACCCCAACTGGAACTTCGTCGGCGCCCTCAAGCAAGCCCTGGGCAGCGACGTGGTCAGCTACGCCGAAGACGGCCACGGCCCGATCCTGCCGATGCTCAGCTACCTGAAAAGTGATGACTTCAAGAACAGCCCGCCGCAGGTGCTGATCTGGGAGTTCCCTGAACGCTATCTGCCCGTCAACAACGAAATCGGTGATGCCGACCCATCATGGGTTGCGCAACTTAAACAAGCCGGTTCGCGCCAACAAAACATGGCACAGAACACCCCCGCTTTTAAAAATCAGAAATCCGAGACGCCCGACCGGGCGCAAAACTGAAAGAGAGGTAACTCACATGACTTTCACTACAACTCCTCGTCGTCTCGCCAAGACCCTGGCTATCGCTGCCGGCCTGAGCTTCGTATCGATGTCTGCCTTCGCCGGTGGTGACGCCGCGCTCTACGGCCCTACCGCGCCAAAAGGTTCGAGCTTCGTGCGCATCTACAACGCCAGCAACCAGGAAGTCAGCGCCACCGTTGGCAGCACCAACCTCAGCGACGTCGCGCCGTTGGCCAGCAGCGACTTCAGCTTCATGCCCGGTGGTGACTACAGCGCCAAGGTCGGCAGCCAGACCGTACCGGTCAAGCTTGCGGCCGATCACTACTACACCTTGGTCAACAACAGCAGCGGCCAGCCGCAACTGATCGAAGAGCCGCCGTTCAAGAATAAGCAGAAGTCCCTGGTTCGCGTGCAGAACCTCAGCGACAAGGCCCTGACCCTGAAAACCGCCGATGGCAAGACTGACGTGGTCAAGTCGGTAGCCGCCAAAGGCCGTGGCGAACGTGAAATCAACCCGGTGAAGGTGAGCCTGGCGTTGTATGACGGTGACAAGAAAGTCGGCGATGTGAAGCCGGTTGCGTTGGAACGTGGTGAAGCGGCGGTGCTGTACGTCACCGGTTCGGGTTCGAGCCTGTCGCCAGTCTGGGTGAAACGCCCGGTGTCGACCCGCTGATTATTTCCCGGACTGAACGCAATCTACTGTAGGAGCGGGCTTGCCCGCGAAGAACATCAACGATGACGCAGCGCCTCTGGTTTATCGCGGTGCTCTCAGGTTTTTCGCGAGCAAGCTCGCTCCTACAGGGATCGAGGCGCCGGTTCGGACACGAGACAAAAACAAGAGTGAAACGACAAACCTTCGTAGCTCTGACCCAAATTGATTCAAGGAGAAACACATGATCCCAGTAATCCTTTCCGGTGGTAGCGGCTCACGTCTTTGGCCGCTTTCCCGTAAACAATTTCCAAAACAATTCCTGGCCCTGACCGGCGAGCACACGCTGTTCCAGCAAACCCTGGAGCGCCTGGTGTTCGAAGGCATGGACTCACCGATCGTGGTCTGCAACAAGGATCACCGCTTCATCGTCAACGAGCAGTTGAGCGCGCGCAAACTCGAATGCCAACGCATCCTGATGGAACCGTTCGGCCGCAACACCGCGCCGGCCGTGGCCTTGACCGCGATGATGCTGGTCAATGAAGGTCGTGACGAGTTGATGCTGGTGCTGCCCGCCGACCACGTCATCGACGACCAGAAAGCCCTGCAACGCGCCCTGGCCCTGGCCACCGTGGCGGCCGAGCGCGGAGAAATGGTGCTGTTCGGCGTACCGGCCACGCGCCCGGAAACCGGCTACGGCTACATCAAGTCCACCAACGATTCGCTGCTGCCCGAAGGTGTGAGCCGCGTACAGCAGTTCGTGGAAAAACCCGATGAAAAACGCGCGATCGAGTTCGTCAAAAGCGGTGGCTACTTCTGGAACAGCGGCATGTTCCTGTTCCGCGCCAGCCGCTTCCTGGAAGAGCTGAAAAAGCACGATCCGGACATCTACGACACCTGCGTCCTGACCCTGGAGCGCAGCGAGCAGACCACCGACACCGTGACGTTCGATGAAGCCACCTTCGCCTGCTGCCCGGACAACTCCATCGACTACGCCGTGATGGAAAAAACCCAACGCGCCTGTGTGGTGCCACTGAGCGCCGGCTGGAGCGACGTCGGTTGCTGGGCCTCGCTGTGGGCGGTCAACGATAAAGACGCCAACGGCAACGTGAGCAAGGGTGATGTGGTCATCCAGGACAGCCGCAACTGCATGGTGCATGGCAACGGCAAGCTGGTCTCGGTGATCGGCCTGGACAATATCGTGGTGGTGGAAACCAAGGACGCGATGATGATTGCCCATAAGGACAAGGTCCAGGGCGTCAAGCAGATGGTCAACACCCTCAATGAGCAGGGGCGCAGCGAAACCCAGAACCACTGCGAAGTGTATCGTCCGTGGGGCTCCTACGATTCGGTGGATATGGGCGGGCGGTTCCAGGTCAAGCACATCTCGGTCAAGCCGGGCGCCTGCCTGTCCCTGCAGATGCACCACCACCGCGCCGAACACTGGATCGTGGTCAGCGGCACCGCTGAAGTCACCTGTGACGACAACGTGTTCCTGCTGTGCGAGAACCAGTCCACTTACATCCCGATTGCCTCGGTGCACCGCCTGCGCAACCCGGGCAAGATCCCGTTGGAGATCATCGAAGTGCAATCGGGCAGCTACCTGGGCGAAGACGATATCGAGCGGTTCGAAGATATCTACGGCCGCTCGACGCCGATTGAACGTGGTGTTTCGGTGAAAACTATCGCGCAATAAAGGAGTCGTACAGAAAGCCCCCGCCCAGCCGGCTGCGTCCCCTATCCGCAGCCGGTCAGGCGGGGGCTTTTTAGTGCAATGAAAGTCTCACGGCGTCGCACCTTGCAAACCCAAAATGTTGGCCGTGCAGGGCAGCAAGATGCCGACCCAGCCGGCCGATCATTTCTGCACAGACGGCTGGGCAGCGGGCCCGCAGTTCAATAGCAGGCCAACACGGCTACTTGGCCCAGTTCCGCGGGGCAAAGGCATTGTAATTACCCGCCCCGTGATCCTTGCCAGCCTCTTTGTAAGTGCCTTTGCCAATTTTTTCAGCCGTTTTGCCTCCCCATATCAAAGCCGTACCCACCGCTTTGGAGCTTGCACCACCTGATTTCGTCATGCTCTGTCCAAGCACTTTTGCCATCCCCCCAGCTAGCGTCAAGGCAGCCCCTTTGGTTTGTTCCGAGTTCATCGAAAGCCTAGGGGAAACGTATGAACTGAGTTGGTCGCTGATACCTTGCATGACAGTCTGCCGCAAGCTCGTCAGCCCCAGGTTCTGCATACGCGGCAATGATGTTGAGCCGACCTCTGGATTGGGCGCTTGACTGACTGCTGCCGACGCTGCGGGCGGTACCGGCGCCATAGGTGCGCTGAGGGAGGTCAATACGGGTGTGGCGATATTTGAGACGGTCATAAAAGCACCTGAATTCATGAATCTACGGTTTGGCACCTTCCTGGCTTTCAAGGTCATTCCTTGTAAAGACTTCGTGGCAAAAGAGAGCGATGCAGTTCCTGCATCAGAGGGAATAGATACCTGCGCACGAGGGAAAGCAGCGCTGCACCATAGGCAATCGGCCCGCCCCACGAGTAGGATGTTTTATCCCTGTGCGAGGTTGTGTGTATGTTCTTTGGTGTGTTGCTGATCATCACCTGGCTGGTCCTGCTGCTGCGCTATCCGGCCAAGGCCCTGCCGGTGTCGCTGGCCGCTGCCGTCGGCCTGGGTTTGGTGGCAGTCTGGGTGGTCTGGCTCGACAACCGCGAAGCGGCGCAACTGGCCCGCCTGGAACTGCGCGTCAGCTACGCTGCGCAGGAATGCCCTGCCGACCGCCCATTGAAGCTGACGCTGAACAACGGCAACGATGTACCGCTGACCGAACTGCGCTGGCGTATCGCCGCCTACGCACCCGGCGACACCGTAAACCTGGCCGACAACGTGTACGCGGCCCCGCGCTATCGCGGCCCCGGCGAGCTGCAGGCCGGCGCCACCTGGGACGACTGCCTGCCCGTCCCGCCGTTACGCCCCGGCTACCGCCCACAAACCCTGGAATTTCGTGCCGAGCACCTGCAAGGCAGTTTCTCGGACTAGAAAGGATTGCCCCATGCCCAACGTACTGATCACCGGTTGCTCCAGCGGCATCGGCCGCGCCCTGGCCGATGCCTTCAAGGCCGCAGGCTACGCGGTGTGGGCCAGCGCCCGCCGCACAGACGATGTCGCCGCCCTAGCCGCCGCCGGCTTCAACGCTGTGCAGCTGGACGTCAACGACCCTGGCGCCTTGCAGCGCCTGGCCGAACAACTGAGCGAGCTCGATGTGCTGGTTAACAACGCCGGCTACGGCGCCATGGGCCCGCTGCTCGATGGCGGCACCGAGGCGATGCAACGCCAGTTCGAGACCAACGTGTTTTCCATCGTCGGCGTGACGCAGGCGCTGTTTCCCGCCCTGCGGCGCGGCAGAGGCCTGGTCATCAATATCGGCAGCGTCTCCGGCGTGCTGGTCACACCCTTCGCCGGGGCCTACTGCGCGTCGAAAGCCGCCGTACATGCCCTGAGCGACGCCCTGCGAATGGAGCTGGCGCCGTTTGGCGTGCGCGTCATGGAGGTTCAACCCGGTGCGATTGATACACACTTTGCAAAGAATGCCGGAACCCAGGCCGAGCTGTTGATCAAAGAACAGTCTCCGTGGTGGCCGTTGCGTGAAGGCATTCGTGCGCGCTCCCAGGCCTCGCAGGAAAACCCGACTTCGGCCAGCAAGTTTGCGGCGGATGTGCTCAAGGCCGTGCAACAAACCCGGCCACCGCGCCTGTTGCGCTCGGGCAATGGCAGTCGAGCGTTGCCGTTGATGGCAGCCCTGCTGCCCAAAGGATTATTGGAAACCGTGTTGAAAAAACGCTTTGGTTTGAATGGGAGTTTATAAATGATCGACTACAGCGACTTTTTCGAAGAAGTGATCCAGACCCACGTCGAGATCGAGCAATGGTTTGCCGGCGTCGCGCCCGAAGGTACCCTGCAGAGTCTGCTCGCGCGCTTCTCGCCCGAATTCAGCATGGTCGCACCTGCCACTGGCACGCGCGTCAACGCAGCCGGGGTGAATGCTCTGTTCACTCGGCTGGGCGGCATGCGCCCAGGTTTGAAAATCACCTTGAGTGAAATGACCGGGATTGACCGGCATGCACGCGGCGCCACGGTGACTTATCGCGAGCATCAGGTTGATGACAGCGGGACGCAGACGGATCGACGGGCGACGGTGGTGTTCGAGAAGCAGGCCAGTGGTGCGCTGTTGTGGCGCCATCTGCATGAAACCTTTATCAAGGCCTGACTCGATTAAAGAATGTGGGAGGGGGCTTGCTCCCGATAGCGGAGTGCCAGTCACTGAATCCATGACTGAATTACCGCTATCGGGAGCAAGCCCCCTCCCACATTTTAGTTTTGCGCCTGGTTGACGATCACGGTGCAGGTGATGCCCGCCGCCAGCAGCACGCCTTCCGGCACTTCATCAATGTGAATCCGCACCGGCACGCGCTGGGCCAGCCTCACCCAGTTGAACGTAGGGTTCACATCGGCGATCAGCTCGCGGCTCTCGGGGTTGTCGCGGTCGTAGATGCCTCGGGAGATGCTTTCCACATGGCCCTTGAGCGTTTCGCCACTCATTAACTGCAGGTCGGCTGTGTCGCCGACCTTCACGTGGGGCAGCTTGGTTTCTTCGAAGAAGCCATAAACCCAGAACGAGTTCATATCCACCACGGCCATCTTCGCCTCACCGATGCGCGCATAGTCGCCGCGGTGCACGTTGAGGTTGGTGACATAGCCGTCCACCGCCGCCACGACGTGGGTGCGTTTCAAATTGAGTTCAGCCGCTTCCAGTTGCGCCAGCGCGTGCTGGTAATCAGCCAGGGCCGAATCGGCAATGTTGCTGGCGTCGTCGCGGTTTTCCCGGGAGATCACCAGGGCGTCGAGGTCGGCGCGGCGATGGGCGTTGAGCTTGCGCATTTCCCAGGTGGCTTTGCGCGACGCCACCAGCGACTGCGCTTGCTTGACCGCGATGCGGTAGTGCTCGGGGTCGATCTGCATCAGCAGGTCGCCTTTTTTCACCAACTGGTTGTCGCGTACCGGTACGTCCACCACTTCGCCGGTAACGTCGGCAGCGACGTTGATGATATCGGCCCGCACGCGGCCGTCGCGGGTCCACGGCGTTTCCATGTAATGCACCCACAACGTGCGGCCAATCCAGATCGCCAACGCCAGCACCAGCAGGGTCGCGAGCAGGCTGAAAAACTTTTTCATCGGGGCATTCTCAACGGTAGACGCTCAGCGCCAGGGCGCCGAACAGGCAAACGAACAGGCTCAGGCGCAGCAACGCCGGGTGCCAGAAAAACCGGTACAGGTCGAACCCGGCCAGGAAACGGTCCAGGGCCCAGGCCAGCACAGCCGCGATCAGGAACATCAAGGTCATGCTCGGCATGTAGAGGCCGTGGAAGGCGATTTCACGAGGCATTCATGGCTCCTTGCGTGGTGCCTTTTAGAGTCGCCAACGGCGATTGCGGGTCGAGCAACGAGGTGCGGATAAAGTGCAGGTAGCTTTTCACGCGGCGCAGGGCCGAGGTGTCGAAGTGCGGCGCGAACGGTTCATCGGTGGCCTGCACGCGGCTGATCGCATGGTCGACGGCGATCAGCCCGCGCTCCAGGTTGCTGGCGCTGGGCTGCAGGAACAGCCGTACCAGCGAGCGCCCCATCACACGGATCGCCTGGCGCCAGGGCTGGGATTCGGCGTACGCCGGGTGCACCGGCAGGATCGCCTGTTCCTTGCGCAGTTCGATGATCGCGTGGCCGACCTCCAGCACCACGAACATCCAGCGCAGCAGCTCGCGTTGCACCTGCGGCTGGCCGGCGGCGAGGCCATAGGCCTGATGCAGCAGGTCACGGGTGCGGCTTTCGAAACTCGACGCCAGGCCCTTGAGCTTGCCGCTGATCGCGTACACCACTTGCTCGCGCAGGTCTTGCTCGAGGCGACGCCACAGCCAGCGGCTATTGGGCGGCAGGATGATTGCCCCGGCCGCAGCGCACACCAGCATGCCGATGACCATGGCGATGTAGTCGTTGATAAAGCTGTAAGGGTTGTAGAGCGTCAGGTTATCCGGCACCGAGCCGGTGCTGAAGAAGATCAGCAAGCCCACGCCGACCCCGGCGTACTGCGGGCGTGAGGCGAGAAAGGCGCCGAAAATGATCACCGGCGCCAGCATCACGCACAGCAGCGCGAAGCCATCGATCAAGGGAAACACGAAGAACATTTCGACGAAGCCCACCAGCGCACCAATCAAGGTGCCGCAGGCCATCTGGAAAGCCATGCGCTTGGGGTTGGGCGTGGCGGCGGACAGGCCGACGGTGGCGGCCGCGATCAAGGTCATGGTGGCGCCGCTGGGCCAGGCCGTGGCTACCCAATAACTGCCGAGGACGACCAGGATGAACGAGGCGCGTATCCCGGCGGCGGCGCAGGCCAGCCAGTTGGTTTTCGGCGTGTAGGCCTGGTCCCAGTCTTCCCGCGCGTGGCGGTGATCGGCCAGGGACGCATGGGTTTGCGCATAGTTATGCAGGTCGTCGACGAAGCGGTACAGCAGCTCGTAGGCGGTATGAAAATCCAGTTGTTCGGCTTCGGTGGGGGCGCTTTGCTGGAAGCCGGCGCGCAGGCTGCGCACCTTGGCAGGCAAGCTGTCCTTATAGGCACTGAGCAAGTTGACCAACCGTGCCGCGTCGGGGCTGGTCAGCGCCTGGCCGGAAAATCCGTCGAGCACTTCAGCTAGGTCCTGCAGGCCGGGCTTGATCGCCGCGACCACGTGATCGGCTGCGTCGGCGCGCAACCGCGCCAGCAACTGGTGCAAGGCGTTGAAGCGCGTGGTGATGCTCATGAACTCGCTGTTGAGGCGATTGAGCCGGCCGTTGCGCCGGCGCATGTGCGGGTCCTCGAACACCGTAACGCTGCGCAAGCCCTCCAAGCCCACTGCCTCGGCGATAAAGCGCACGTTGGTGCTTTCAAAGCCTTCACGCTGACTGCGACCGCGCAGACCGTCGGTGACGAACAGCGCGAACACCCCAAAGCGTTGATACAGCGCATTGCGCATCGCGGCGCTGGAGGTCTGCGGCAGTATCGCGGCGCTGACCAGCGTCGAGCAGAGAATGCCCAGGGAAATCTCCAGCACGCGCCACACCGCCGCCATAAAGGCGCCGTCCGGGTGGGCCAGCGCCGGCAAGCCGACCATCGCCGCCGTGTAGCCGGCGAGCACAAACCCGTAGGCGCGAAAGTTACGGTTACGCGTGGCGCCGGCGGTGCAGATACCCACCCAGATGGCCAGCGCGCCGAGGAATAGTTCGGTGTTCTGCGCAAACAAAGCGATCAGCAACACCATCACCGCCGACCCGGCCAAGGTGCCGAGAAAGCGGTAAAAACTCTTGGCGAATACCTGGCCGCTCTGCGGTTGCATCACGATGAACACCGTGATCATCGCGGTGCGCGGCTGCGGCAGTTCCAAGCGCATCGCCAGCCACAGCGTGAGGAACGCAGCGAGCAGCACCTTGAAGATATACACCCAGGTCACGCCATCGCTGCGCGCCCAGTCGAAAAAACCACGGCGCCACTCAAGGGCGTGCAGCCAGCGCAGGGGTGCAGGCAAAGGAATCATGGCCATCTACTCAGTGATCGAACACGGCCAGCGCCGCAGGGGTCTTGCCGGGGAGGGTCTTGTCGTTGCGCGGTACATCGTCGTCGGCACCGAGGCCACCGCCCAAGGCAGTCACCAGTTCGGCGTGCGCACTCAGGCGTGCGGCCTGTACGTGTTGCGCTATCTGCTGCTGGCGAAACAGCAGGGTCTGGGCATTCAGCACATTGAGGTAGTCGGTGAGGCCCCGTTGATAGGCGATGATCGCGATGTCGTAGGTTTTCTGCGCGGACGCCACCGATTGCGCGGCAAACGCCGCCTGTTTGTCCATGGACTCGCGACGGATCAGTTGATCACTGATGCCCTTGAGCGCATTGACCAGGGTCTGGTTGTAATGCGCCACGGCGATGTCGTAACCGGCGCTGGCTTGCCCCAGTTGCGCACGCAGACGCCCACCGTCGAAGATCGGCAGGGTAATAGCCGGGCCGACGTTGTAATTGAATTTGCTGCCCGCAAGGAACTCCAGCATGCCGCCACCGGTGGCCATGAAACCGAGGCTGCCGACCAGATCGACGTTGGGGTAGAAGCCTGCATGGGCGACGTCGATGCCACGCGCCTGCGCCGCCACCTGCCAGCGACTGGCGACCACATCCGGTCGCTGGCCGAGCAATTGCGCAGGCAAGTTCGAGGGTAATTTCAACGCAGCGGCCAGCGACAGGCTGGGGCGTTGCAACTGCGCACCCTCGCCCGGGCCTTTGCCGGCCAACGCCGCCAACTGGTTGCGGCTCAGGGCGATTTCCTCATCGAGCGCGTCCAACTGACGGTGGGTTTCCGGCAGCGGGGTCTCGGCCTGGCTGACGTCGAAGTGCGTGCCGATCCCGGCGTCCAGGCGTTTGTTGGCCAGATCCAGCATCTGCTGTTGCTGGGCCAAGGTTGCCGCGACAATGTCGCGGTCGGCGTAATGCAACGACAACTGGATGTAGGCGCGCACCACGTTGTTCTGCAGTTCGAGCTGGGCCTGGCGCGCTTGGGCGACGCTCATATGGGCCAGGTCGACGGCACGCTCGGTGGCGTTGCTTTCGCGGCCCCACAGGTCGAGTGCATAACTCAAGCCCAGGGATGAATTGTTATCCCAGGTGTTCGCACCGCTCAATTCGCCGGGGCCGTAGAACTGATCCTTCGGCCAGTTGTGGCGTTTGAGGGTGGTGTCGCTGTCGATCTGCAGGGACTCGGCAGACTCCGCCACCCCGGCCATGGCGCGCGCTTCACGCACCCGTGCGGCGGCCATGGCCATACTCGGACTGTTTTGCGTGGCAAGTTCGACCCAGCGGTTCAGTTGCCGATCGCCGTAGGCCTGCCACCATCGGGCGGTGGGCCAGTGGGCGTCGCTGGCGGCGTTCTGGATCGCTTCGTCCGTGGCCAGCTCGTTGGCATTCAAGGATTGGCCCTGGGGGCCGATTCCTGCGGTTCCGATACAGCCGCTGATGGCGAGCGTAAAGGCCCAAACACTGAGAGTCTTCAGCTCTCTGCTGATGCGACGCGGCACGCTGACGAATTCCTGAGAGGGTGTTACGGGGAGAGGTGGCGCAATTCTAGGGCCCGCGATGAGCGCCGATAAGCTGTCATTCCTGTGAATCTTTGTTACCGTTAAGGCGATAATCCGTTGGTAGGGATCACTGGACGGCGCAACTTTCTGTCACAATTTGCCATCTCCCTTGAGAACACCCCATGGACACTTTGCAAAACATGCGCGCGTTCAGTTGCGTTGCAGAGGCCGGCAGCTTCACCGCCGCCGCCGCGCAGCTGGACACTACCACCGCCAACGTCTCGCGCGCGGTCTCAAACCTTGAGGCCCACCTGCAAACCCGCTTGCTCAACCGCACCACTCGCCGCATCGCGCTGACCGAGGCCGGTAAGCGCTATTTACTGCGCTGCGAGCAAATCCTCGCCTACGTCGAGGAAGCCGAGGCGGAAGCCAGCGACGCCCATGCGCGTCCCGCCGGGCAATTGAAAGTGCACACCATGACCGGTATCGGCCAGCACTTCGTGATCGACGCGATTGCCCGCTACCGCCGCACCCACCCCGACGTGACCTTCGACCTGACGCTCGCCAACCGCGTGCCGGACCTGCTCGATGAGGGCTATGACGTGTCCATCGTGCTGGCCAGCGAACTGCCCGATTCCGGTTTCGTCTCGCAGCGCCTGGGCATCACCTACAGCATCGCCTGCGCCTCGCCGGAATACGTCAAAGCCAAGGGCTGCGCACAACGCCCCCAGGATTTGCTCAATCACGCCTGCCTGCGCCTGGTCAGCCCGGTGATCCAGCTGGATAAATGGACCTTCAACGGGCCCGAAGGCCAGGAAAGCGTTGCGGTGAACAGCTCGCCGTTTTTGGTCAATTCGGCCGACGCGATGAAAACCGCGATCACCAGCGGCATGGGCGTCGGCCTGCTGCCGGTGTACGCCGCGATAGAAGGGTTGCGTAACGGCACGCTTGTGCGGGTAATGCCCAACTACCGTTCCCAGGAACTGAACCTGTACGCCATCTACCCGTCGCGCCAATACCTGGATGCGAAGATCAAGACCTGGGTGGAATACTTGCGCGGTTCGTTGCCGGAGATTCTCGCGGCGCATCAAGCGGAATTGGTGGCGTACGAGTTGAGCGGCACCCTCAGCGGTGCGCGTTTGGCGAACTGATTCCTGGCAGACGATAAAGAACCTTGTTGGAGGGAGCTTGCCCTCCCACATGGGTTCAACGGGGTCCTGACAATATGTTAGGTTGCTTGGCATTCTTCCGTAGTCGATGAGCCCGCCTGCAATGAAAAAGACTGTCCTTGCCTTCAGCCGTGTCACCCCGCCAATGATCGAACGCCTGCAACAGGATTTCGAGGTGATTGCGCCCAACCCCAAGCTGGGGGACATCAACGCCCAATTCAACGAAGCCCTGCCCCACGCCCACGGTCTGATCGGCGTTGGCCGCAAGCTCGGCCGCGAACAGCTTGAAGGCGCGCGCCACCTGGAGGTGGTGTCCAGTGTGTCGGTGGGCTACGACAACTACGATGTCGCCTACTTCAACGAGCGCGGGATCATGCTCACCAATACCCCTGACGTGCTCACCGAGAGCACCGCCGACCTGGCCTTCGCCCTGTTGATGAGCAGCGCACGCCGCGTGGCCGAACTGGACGCCTGGACCAAGGCCGGCCAGTGGAAAGCCAGCGTTGGCGCCCCGTTGTTTGGCTGCGATGTGCACGGCAAGACCCTGGGCATCGTCGGCATGGGCAATATCGGCGCGGCCGTGGCCCGGCGTGGGCGCCTGGGCTTCAATATGCCGATCCTGTACAGCGGCAACAGCCGCAAGAGCGCACTGGAACAAGAGCTGGGCGCACAGTTTCGCAGCCTGGACCAGCTGCTGGCCGAGGCGGATTTCGTTTGCCTGGTGGTGCCGCTAAGCGACAAGACCCGTCACCTGATCAGCAGCCGGGAACTGGCACTGATGAAGTCCAGTGCGATCCTGATCAACATCTCCCGTGGCCCGGTCGTGGACGAGCCCGCGTTGATCCAGGCCCTGCAAACCCAGCGCATTCGTGGCGCGGGGCTGGATGTGTATGAAAAGGAACCGCTGGCCGAGTCGCCCCTGTTCCAGTTGAGCAATGCGGTGACGCTGCCGCATATCGGTTCGGCGACCCATGAAACCCGCGAAGCCATGGCCAACCGCGCGCTCGACAACCTGCGCAGCGCCTTGCTCGGCCAGCGCCCGCAGGACCTGGTGAACCCACAGGTTTGGAAAGGCTGACATGTGGGAGGGGCTTGCCCCCGATGGCGGTGGGTCAGTCACAGATGTGCTGACTAACACTCCCTCATCGGGGGCAAGCCCCCTCCCACATTGAGACTCGACACAAAATCCGGTTAAAGCCCAGGCCCCCCAAGTCGATAACCTTCCATAGAAGATCGTCATCCCTGATCCACAGAAGGTTTTTATGTCCACCACCAAAGCCCGCGCAGACTCACTTTCGCTTCTGCTCTTTACCTTGCGCAGCGGCAAGCTGATGGCGATCAACCTGCTGAAAGTCAGCGAAATCATCCCCTGCCCTCCGCTGACCAAACTGCCGGAGTCGCACCCTCACGTCAAAGGCATTGCCACATTGCGCGGTAACTCGTTGGCGGTGATCGACTTGAGCCGCGCCCTGGGCGAGATGCCGTTGCAGGACCCGAACGGCGGCTGCCTGATCGTTACCGATGTCAGCCGTTCCAAGCAGGGCTTGCACGTGCAGGCGGTGAGCAAGATCGTGCATTGCCTGACCACCGATATCCGCCCACCGCCCTATGGCTCCGGCGGCAATCGCGCATTCATCACCGGGGTGACCCAGGTGGAAGGTGGCCTGGTGCAGGTGCTGGATATCGAGAAAGTCATCCATGGCATCGCCCCGGCGCCGATAGAAGCTGCGCCAACCGACCTGACCATGGAAGAAGCCGAAGTCCTCGGCCATGCACGCATCCTGGTGGTGGACGACAGCCAAGTGGCGCTGCAGCAATCGGTGCATACGCTGCGCAACCTCGGGCTGACGTGTCACACCGCGCGCAGCGCCAAGGAGGCCATCGATGTGCTGCTGGAGCTGCAAGGCACGGGCGAGCAAATCAATGTGGTGGTGTCAGACATCGAAATGTCCGAGATGGACGGTTATGCCCTCACCCGCACGCTGCGCGAAACCCCGGACTTCCAGCAGCTCTACGTGCTGTTGCACACCTCCCTGGACAGCGCGATGAACAGTGAAAAAGCGCGCCTGGCCGGCGCCGATGCGGTGCTGACCAAGTTTTCCTCCCCCGAGCTGACCAAGTGCCTGGTGGTGGCTGCGCAAACCGTGGCGCAAAAGGGCTTGTAAGCCTTGGCTGAGCATTTCCAACTGCTGCGACGCGACCTGACTGGCAGCCTGCCGGCGCCACAGTGGCCGGCCAATACCCAGCTGGACCACTATCGCGATGAACTGGCCCCGGCAATTCACGCGGTATTGCGCATGACTCAGGATCAGGGCGGTGGCCGTGTCGCGAGCCTTGAGCAATGGTGCCGGCAATTCGTTACCGATGCCGAGTTCGACCCCACGTTGTGCCTGGTAGCCAGTAACGCCGAGGGCATTCTCGGCGTGGCGCAATGCTGGACCAGTGCCTTTATCAAGAATCTCTCGATACACCCCTGCGCCCAGGGCCAGGGGCTTGGCCGAGCGTTGCTGTTGCATGCCTTCCACGTTTTCAAGCAGCGCGGCGAACCCTATGTGGACCTCAAGGTACTGGAGAGCAATCTGCGCGCGCGGCAGCTGTATGAAAGCGCAGGCATGCGGTTCGTCCTGCGCGACGTGGTTGAGGAATGACGTTCACTGGCGCATAACTTGCTTCCAGAGAGCCCAAGCGGTGGATAGAGGTAAAAACCCGTCACCGCCCATGCTTGCCTTCTGACCTTGCCTGGTGACAGATCCGCCATGAATACTCACTTTTCCTGCGTAGGTTGTGGCAAATGCTGCTCCGATCACCACGTGCCCCTGACCCTCGACGAAGCCCGGCAGTGGGCGGCGGACGGTGGCAATGTCATTGTTCTGGTAGAAGGTTTTCTCGCCAGCGGCCTGGGTTTGCCCCAGCAGCAGCGTGAACATGCCGAGCGCCGCTCAGTGGTGGTGCCCAGTGGCAACACCCAGGCATTTGTGGCGATCACCTTTGCGGCCTACAACGCCGGGCGCTGTCGGAATCTTGACGGAGACAATCGCTGCGGCATCTACGAACGACGTCCGCTGGTGTGCCGGATCTATCCGATGGAGATCAATCCGCACATCCCGCTGAACCCGAGCGCCAAAGATTGCCCGCCGGAATCCTGGGAACAGGGGCCGGCGTTGATCGTGGGCGGGGAATTGATGGATGCTGAACTGGCTGAACTGATCCGCCGTTCACGCCAGGCCGACCGTGACGATGTGCAAACCAAGGAGGCCGTGTGTGCCTTGCTGGGGATTCGTACCACCGCGCTCAAGGGCGACGGGTTCACGGCGTATTTGCCGGATATGAATGCGTTTGCCCAAGCCATTGCATTGGCAACTGACCAGCCGATCACGGCCAACGAGTGGGTGTTTCACGTCTCCGGGATGGATATTGCCGAACAACTGCTGGATGCCGGCGCGCAGATTGCTACCGAAGTGCCGGCCAATACCGAAGTGCCGGCCAATTACGCGTTTATCCCGTTGCGGGCGGCTTGAGGCTCGAAGGGTTCACGGGCGCGGTGTCGAGGCGGTAGGGCTGGAGGATGCGCTGGTACTCGCCGTTCTGCTTGAGTTGCTCAAGGGCATGGTTGAGCTCGGTACGCAACACGGTATCGGTTTTGCGCAGTGCAATCGCGACACTGTTGCCCAACAGGTCAGACGATACCGGCGGGCCCATGAAATCGAAATCCATGCCTTCAGGCGTGTCGAGCAAGGCCTCCCGGATTTCCACGGCGCCCTGCAGCGTCGCATCGATCTCGCCCGCAACCAGGCTGCGCACCAGTTGGTCGTTGAGCCAGTAGCTCTCGATGATCACGCCAGCCGGCGCCCACTGCGACCGGGCAAAGGCTTCGCGATTGCTCCTGACCAACACTCCGACCCGCTTGCCCTTGAGTAACCGCTTGTGCGGGCTCAAGCCCGAGTTTCTGCGGGCCACCAGCCAGGTGGTGATCGGGTAGAGGTCATCGCTGAAGTTGACTCTCTGCTGTCGACTCAAGGTCGGTGCCATCCCCATGATCGCGTCAAATTGCCGGGCATCGAGGGCGGGGAAGTTTTCCATGACGATCTGGTCGACCCACGTGCAATGCACATTGAGCTGCACGCACAGGGCGTTACCCAATTCGATATTGAGCCCCACCAATTGCCCTTGCGGATTACGGCTTTGAAAGGGGGGGAAATGCGCCGCGACAGCGAAGCGGATTTCGCGTCGCGGCGGCTCGGCGGCGGCCATGGCCTCCACCGATAACAGGAGGGCAAGCGCCACACAGAAATGTATCAAAGCCACGGGAAACGTCCTTTTCCGGAGAGAGCTGCGTCGCCATGTCCCGATACAAATGATCAGGGCAAGGCGATGCTGCGCAAGCTTTCAAGAAACGGTCGCGGACCTACAATAAGAAATATCGACGCGAGTTGTAGGCAATTGCCTATACGGCGAATATGCGCATTACTCTCAACGTTTACCCATCGAACGACGCGTACCCGGCGGCGCCATGCCCGGTGTTTTGGTATGGCCATTCTTCGCGCCACCTTTGTACCAGGGCTGGGCGGCCTGCTTGGCCCCAGCCAGTTCACCCGGGTTGAAAGGGAACTTGAACGCCGGGATTTCGGCTTTTTCAACGCCGTCGGCATCGACCGAATCGACGAGGTCGACCGCTTCAACGGGGGGTTGGATCGGGGAAGTCATAAGGGCTCCGGCGCAGCAATGTGTGTAAAGGCGTGAGTATACGGGGCCGGAGCTTTCAGCGGTAAGCTTCAAGCCGCAAGTTAAAATCGCTCAGCTGTCACGGCTGTCAGTTTGCAGTCATCGTGCTGACCGGCTTACGGGGTTATAAGGCATTCACATAAACTTGCAGCTCGCAGCTTGAAACTTGCAACTGCGCTTTCGGCGTTCCTCCTATGCCCATAAAACGAAACACGGCCCTGCTGGTGGGCGCCCTTCTGGTCCTGGCGCTGGCAGCCTGGACCTTGACTCGGCCCGCCAAGGCCCGGCTGGCGGCACCCAGCGCTATTCCCGTGCGCGTGGTAAGCGCGGCGCAACAGGATGTCCCGCGGTTCGTCAGCGGCATTGGCACGGTGTTGTCGTTGCACAGCGTGGTGATCCGCCCGCAGATCGACGGCATCCTCACCCGGTTGCTGGTCAAGGAAGGCCAACGGGTGAAGGCCGGTGACTTGCTGGCAACCATCGATGACCGTTCGATCCGCGCCAGCCTCGACCAGGCCAAGGCGCAATTGGGGGAAAGCCAGGCGCAGTTGCAAGTGGCGCAGGTCAACCTCAAGCGCTACAAGGAACTGAGTATCGACGATGGCGTATCGAAGCAGACCTACGACCAGCAACAAGCCCTGGTGAACCAGCTCAAGGCCACCGTGCAGGGCAACCAGGCGGCGATTGATTCGGCTCAAGTACAACTTTCCTACACCCAGATTCGTTCCCCCGTCAGTGGTCGCGTTGGCATTCGCACGGTGGATGAAGGCAACTTCCTGCGCATGAGCGATACCCAAGGCTTGTTCTCGGTCACCCAGATCGACCCGATCGCGGTTGAGTTTTCCCTGCCGCAGCAGATGTTGCCGACCTTGCAAGGCCTGATCGCCGCCCCGCAAAAAGCCAGCGTCGATGCCTACCTGGGCGCCGATACCGACGGCCAGACCGGCGACCTGCTGGGGGAAGGCCACTTGAGCCTGATCGACAACCAGATCAGTTCCACCACCGGCACCCTGCGCGCCAAGGCCGAGTTCCCGAACGGCACGCAGAAGCTGTGGCCGGGGCAACTGGTGACCATCAAGATCCAGACCGCCCTCGACAGGAACGCCCTGGTGGTGCCGCCGACGGTGGTGCAGCGTGGCCTGGACTCACATTTCGTGTACCGGCTCAACGGTGAGCAGGTGGAGGTGGTGCCCGTGCAAGTCACCTACCAGAACAGCGAGCTGAACATCATCAAGGGCGTGCAGGCCGGGGATGTGCTGGTTAGCGATGGCCAGTCGCGGCTCAAGGCGGGCGCCCAGGTGCAAGTGCTCAAGGAACCGCCGCAGGTGATCCAGACCGTCGACGCCAAGGTGCAGCCATGAGCGGCAGCCGCTCGCCTTCGGCCTGGTGCGTCGATCACCCGGTCGCCACCCTGCTGCTGACGTTTGCCTTGGTGCTGCTGGGGATCATTGCCTTCCCGCGGCTGGCCGTTGCGCCACTGCCGGAAGCGGAATTTCCGACGATCCAGGTCACTGCGCAATTGCCCGGTGCCAGCCCGGACACCATGGCCTCATCGGTGGCAACGCCGCTCGAGGTGCAATTCAGCGCCATCCCCGGCATGACCCAGATGACCTCCAGCAGCGCCTTGGGCTCGAGCCTCTTGACCCTGCAATTCACTCTGGACAAAAGCATCGACACCGCCGCCCAGGAAGTGCAGGCCGCGATCAATACCGCCTCCGGCAAGCTGCCCAGCGATATGCCGAGCCTGCCGACCTGGAAGAAGGTCAACCCGGCCGACAGCCCGGTGCTGATCCTCAGCGTCAGCTCCGCGAGCATGCCGAGCACCGAACTGAGCGACTACGTGGAAACCCTGCTGGCGCGTCAGATCAGCCAGATCGACGGTGTCGGCCAGATCAACATCACTGGCCAGCAGCGCCCGGCGATTCGCGTGCAGGCCTCCCCCGACAAACTCGCGGCAGTCGGCTTGACGCTCGCGGACATCCGCCTGGCCATCCAGCAATCGAGCCTGAACCTGGCCAAAGGCGCGATCTACGGGGCCAACAGCGTGTCGACCCTGTCGACCAACGATCAACTGTTTCACCCCGACGAATACGGCCAGTTGATTGTGTCCTACAAGAACGGCGCACCCGTGCAACTGCGGGATATCGCCAAAGTCGTCAACGGTTCGGAAAACGCCTACGTGCAGGCCTGGTCAGGCGATACGCCGGGGGTTAACCTGGTGATTTCGCGCCAGCCGGGGGCGAATATCGTCGACACGGTCGACCGCATCCAGCAAGCACTGCCGCGCCTGGAAGCCATGCTGCCGGCGTCGGTGCAGGTCAGTGTACTGACCGACCGCACCAAGACCATCCGCGCCTCGCTGCATGAAGTGGAAATGACCCTGCTGATCGCGATCCTGCTGGTGGTGGCGGTGATGGCGCTGTTCCTGCGCCAGCTGTCGGCGACGTTGATTGTGTCTGCAGTGCTCGGTGTATCGCTGGTGGCCAGTTTCGCGCTGATGTATGTGATGGGCTTCAGCTTGAACAACCTGACCCTGGTCGCCATCGTGATTGCCGTGGGCTTTGTGGTGGACGATGCGATCGTGGTGGTGGAAAACATTCACCGTCACCTGGAGGCCGGCCTGGGCAAGCGCGAAGCCGCGATCAAAGGCTCCGGCGAAATCGGCTTTACCGTGGTGTCCATCAGCTTCTCGCTGGTGGCGGCGTTTATTCCACTGCTGTTCATGGGCGGCGTGGTCGGGCGGCTGTTCAAGGAATTTGCGCTGACGGCCACCTCCACCATCCTGATTTCGGTGGTGGTTTCGCTGACCCTGGCGCCCACCCTCGCCGCACTGTTCATGCGTGCGCCAACCCATCACGCCCATGCCAAACCGACCTTCAGCGAGCGCCTGCTGGCCGGCTATGCGCGCAACCTGCGGCGAGCCCTGGCCCATCAACGCAGCATGGCGGCGATCTTCGTGGTGACCCTGGCCCTGGCCGTGGTCGGCTATGTGTTTATCCCCAAAGGCTTCTTCCCGGTGCAGGACACCGGTTTCGTGCTGGGCACCAGCGAGGCGGCAGCCGATGTGTCGTACCCGGACATGGTCGCCAAGCACAAGGCACTGGCCGACATCGTCAAGGCCGACCCGGCGGTGCAAGCTTTCTCCCACTCGGTGGGTGTGACCGGCAGCAACCAGACCATCGCCAACGGGCGCTTCTGGATCGCCTTGAAAGACCGGGGTGATCGCGATGTGTCGGCCAGCCAGTTCATCGACCGCATCCGCCCGCAACTGGCGAAGGTGCCGGGCATCGTCTTGTACCTGCGCGCCGGCCAGGACATCAACTTGAGCTCCGGCCCCAGCCGCGCCCAGTACCAATACGTACTCAAGAGCAACGACGGCCCGACCCTGAACACCTGGACCCAGCGCCTCACCGAAAAACTGCGCAGCAACCCGGCCTTTCGGGACCTGTCCAACGACCTGCAATTGGGCGGCAGCATCACCCACATCACCATCGACCGCCAGGCCGCGGCGCGTTTTGGCCTGACCGCCACCGACGTCGACCAGGCGCTGTACGACGCGTTCGGCCAGCGCCAGATCAACGAATACCAGACCGAGATCAACCAGTACCAGGTGGTGCTGGAGCTGGACCGCCAACAGCGCGGCAAGGCCGAGAGCCTGAACTATTTTTACCTGCGCTCGCCGCTGACCAACGAGATGGTGCCACTGTCGGCGCTGGCCAGGGTCGATCCACCGAGCGTGGGGCCGTTGTCCATCAGCCATGACGGCATGTTCCCGGCCGCCAACCTGTCGTTCAACCTGGCCCCCGGCGTGGCACTGGGGGATGCGGTGATCATGCTCAACCAGGCCAAGAATGACATCGGCATGCCCAGCACGATCATCGGTAATTTCCAAGGCGCGGCCCAGGCCTTCCAGAGCTCGCTGGCCAGCCAGCCGTGGCTGATCCTCGCGGCACTGGTCGCGGTCTACATTATCCTGGGCGTGCTGTACGAGAGTTTCGTGCACCCGCTGACGATCATTTCCACCTTGCCCTCGGCGGGCCTGGGCGCGTTGATCATGCTGTGGCTGCTGGGCCAGGACTTTTCGATCATGGCCTTGATCGGCCTGGTGCTGCTGATCGGCATCGTCAAGAAAAATGGCATCCTGATGATCGACTTCGCCCTGGAGGCCCAGCGCGTACGCGGCCTGGCGCCTGAGGACGCGATCTACGAAGCCTGCGTCACGCGGTTCCGGCCGATCATCATGACCACCCTCGCCGCCCTGCTTGGCGCGGTGCCGTTGATGCTCGGCTCAGGCCCTGGCGCGGAGCTGCGCCAGCCTCTGGGCATCGCCGTGGTCGGCGGCTTGCTGGTGAGCCAGGCGCTGACGCTGTTCACCACGCCGGTCATATACTTGTACCTTGAACGATTTTTCCACAGGCCCAAACCAGCGCTCGCGCTGGCGACCACACACTGAGGCCAAGGCCCCGCCCTGGAACAAATGGCTGATGCGCGTCCTGATTATTGAAGATGAAGAAAAAACCGCGGACTACCTGCACCGTGGCCTGACGGAGCAAGGCTACACCGTCGACGTGGCGCGCGAGGGCGTCGAGGGGTTGCACCTGGCGCTGGAGAACGACTACGCGGTGATCGTGCTCGACGTGATGCTGCCGGCGCTCGACGGGTTTGGCGTATTGCGTGCTTTACGCGCACGCAAACAGACACCGGTGATCATGCTCACCGCCCGCGAGCGCGTGGAAGACCGCATCCGTGGCCTGCGTGAAGGCGCCGACGACTACCTGGGCAAGCCGTTTTCGTTCCTGGAACTGGTGGCGCGCCTGCAGGCGTTGACCCGCCGCAGTGGCGGCCATGAGCCGGTGCAGGTGACGGTCGCCGATCTGTGGATCGACCTGATCAGCCGCAAGGCCAGTCGCAACGGTGTGCGCCTGGACCTGACCGCCAAGGAGTTCTCGTTGCTCAGCGTATTGGCGCGACGCCAAGGTGAAATCCTGTCAAAGACGGCGATTGCCGAGATGGTCTGGGACATCAATTTCGACAGCGACGCCAACGTGGTCGAAGTGGCGATCAAGCGTCTGCGCGCCAAACTCGATGGGCCGTTCGAGCACAAGCTGCTGCACACCATTCGTGGCATGGGCTACGTGCTGGAGAACCGCAGTGCCGACTAACTCCATCGCCCTGCGCCTGAGCGGGATGTTCACCCTGGTGGCGCTGCTGATCTTCGTGCTGATCGGCGGCGCGCTGTACCAGCAAGTGGATCGCGGCCTGGGACTGTTGCCGGGGGCCGAGCTGGATGCGCGCTACAGCGTGCTCGAATCCTCGGTGAACCGCTTCGGCACGCCCGAGCATTGGGTCAAGATCAAGGCCAAGCTCAAGCTGCTGGGGGAGGAAGACAAGCGCATTCGCTTCTGGGTGGTCAGCAGCGACCCAAGTTACGAATACGGTGAACCGGATGCGCAGATTCGCGCCTTTGCCCAGGGCCCGACCGGTAAACGCGACCTGCACCTGCCCGGCCACGATTACCCGTTCAAGGTGCTGGTGAGCCAGTTTGCCGCCAAGGATCAACGCCCACCGCTGCGCTTCATGATCGCCATCGACATCGAGAACTTCCGCGCCACCCAGCATCATCTGCTGGTAGCGCTGATCAGCCTGGCGCTGGTCGGCGTAGTGATGGCCTCATTGCTGGGCTTCTGGGTGTCGCGCATCGGCCTCAAGCCACTGGAAAAACTCTCGGACGAAGCACAGAAACTCGCGCCGCCCAAACTCTCCGGGCGCCTGCAACTGTCACCGCTGCCGCCGGAACTGAGCCAGTTCGTCAATTCGTTCAACGCCACCCTCGACCGCGTCGAACTCGCCTACTCGCGCCTCGAATCCTTCAATGCCGACGTGGCCCATGAACTGCGCTCGCCGCTGACCAACCTGATCGGCCAGACCCAGGTCGCGCTGACGCGCGGGCGTTCGGCCGAGCATTATTTCGAGGTGCTGCAATCGAACCTGGAAGAGCTGGAACGGCTGCGCTCGATCATCAACGACATGCTGTTCCTCGCCAGTGCCGACCAGGGCAGCAAGGCCACCAAGCTGATTGAAAGCTCCCTGGCCGATGAAGTCGCCACCACCCTCGACTACTTGGACTTCATCTTCGAAGATGCCCAGGTTCAGGTGCGGGTACAGGGCGACGCCCAGGTGCATATCGAAAAAGCCCATCTGCGCCGCGCACTGATCAACCTGTTGAGCAATGCGGTGCAGCACACCGCGCCTGGGCAGGTCATCGACGTGAACATCGATGTGCTGGAGCATCAGGTAACGATCGGCGTGACCAACCCAGGCGCGGTGATTGCCAGCGAGCACCTGCCTCGACTGTTCGAACGTTTCTATCGGGTGGATGCGTCGCGCAGCAACAGCGGGGCCAATCACGGGTTGGGGCTGGCTATCGTCAAGGCGATTGCGTTGATGCATGGAGGGGATGTGTTTGTGCGCAGCGAAGGCGGCGAAAATACCTTCGGCATCACCCTGCCCGTCTGACACGCCGCGATCAAAATGTGGGAGGGGGCTTGCTCCCGATGGCGGCGAGTCAGCTACAGATGAGCCGGCTGACCCACCGCTATCGGGAGCAAGCCCCCTCCCACAGGTGGACCGCGGCGCATCAGTTCAATCCAACCAGCCGCCCTAACTGTTACGATTTGGGCAACAGTCATTATCTTGTTACACTCTGTATCGCACCGCTCGCCTGCGTTACTTTGACGCATCGATGAGCGCGACGGCAAAAGCAGCCAGCCTCACCCGAATTTCCCTCGACTTATTTCCAGGGCTCTACACTGGGAATCTGTCTTAAAGCCGCTGACTTCAGCGGCTTTTTTTTGCCGTAAAAAAGGCCAGGCACACCTCACGACACTGGCCGTTCATGATTGACCAAAGGAGCTCCACCGGTGAAGAACTCGCTGACATTCACCCCGTTATTCCTCGCCATCGCAGCAACGATCACTCCCCTTGCCCACGGGGCAGACGCCACGCCCACCGAGGGTTTCGTCGAGGGTTCGCACCTCACGATCGACACCCGCAACTACTACATGAATCGCGACCGTCGCGACCTACATACCGATGACAGCAAAGAATGGGGCCAGGGCTTTATCGGTACCTTCACCTCCGGCTACACCCAAGGCACCGTAGGCGTCGGCCTGGACCTCAACGCCATGCTCGGCCTCAAGCTCGACGGCGGTGGTGGCACCGACGGTTCCAGCATCCTTCCGTACGGCAGCGGCAACGGCAAAGCGCCCGGCACCTTCTCCACCGCTGGCGGCACCTTGAAACTGCGCGCGTTCGATACCGAGCTGAAGGCCGGCGACCTGTTCCTCAACAACCCGGTGATCGCCGGCGGCATGACCCGCATGCTGCCGCAGACGTTTCGCGGCGTGAGCCTGGCCAACCACAGGCTCGACGGCTGGATGTTCGAAGGCGGCCAGGCCAGCTTCACCAAGCTCTACAACCAGAGCGGCCACCGGCGCATCGGCACCAGCTACGGCGCATTGCCGGCCAACGCCGACGCCCAGCACCTGAACTGGGCCGGTGTAGCGTTCAGCGGCATCCCCGGGTTGACCAGCAACCTGTACGCCGCTGAACTCAAGGACGTGTGGCACCAGTACTACTACGACCTCGAGTACACCTATGCACTGAACGACCTGGTCAGCCTGACCCCCGGCCTGCATTACTACCACACCCAGGACACCGGCCAGGCACTGCTGGGCGCTATCGACAACAACACCTACAGCCTCCATATGACCCTGGGCGTGGGCAACCACAGCGTTACCGCCGCCTACCAGCGGGTCAACGGCAACACGCCGTTCGACTACATTACCCAGGGTGACAGCGTGTACCTGGACAACTCCCAGCAATACTCGGACTTCAACGGCCCCAACGAGCGTTCGTGGAAGCTCAAATACGCCTACGACTTCGCCGGTCTCGGCCTGCCCGGCCTGACATCCGCCGTGTCGTATATCAGCGGCAAGACCGACCTGACCACGGTAGACCCGAACAGCCGGGGCTACAGCAGCTGGTACAGCGCCGACGGCAAGAATGCCAGGCACTGGGAGCGCGATATCGACCTGAAATACGTGGTGCAGGGCGGCAAGGCCAAGGACCTGGCGGTACGCCTGCAATGGGCGACCAACCGTGGCGGCAATGGCTACTCGGCGGTGGATCGGGATGTGGATGAGTACCGCGTGATCGTCGACTACCCAATCAACGTGTTCTAACCCCAATCTGAATAACAATGAAGGCCCAATGTGGGAGGGGGCTTGCCCCCGATGGCAGAGTGTCAGTCAATAATACTTTGACTGATTCGCCGCCATCGGGAGCAAGCCCCCTCCCACATTTTGCTTCTGCGCCATCTTCCAGAGTTGCTACTACGCTAAAGGCATCCTCAGAGCAGAAGTACGCCCGATGAGTTCAAGCCTTGCCCGCCCTACCCGCCGCCCGGAACGCCTGCTGATCCTGAGCAGCACCCTCACGGTGTTGCTGATCGTGGGCATCGTCATCGCATTGTTGAATCGCGAACACGCCAACACCTTGCAGACCGCCAAGCGCACCGCCACTACCATTACCCAGTTGATTGATGCCGATGTGCTACGCAACGTCGAGCTCTATGACATGGCCCTCAAAGGCCTGATCGCCGCGACCGAGCGCACTGACCTGCAGGGCGTATCCGCGAGCATCCGGCACCTGGTGCTGTTCGACCGCTCCGCCACAGCGCCGTACAAAGGCGACATCCTGTTGCTGGGCCCGAGCGGCGAGGTGATTGCCGACTCGTCCCTGCTCACGCCCAAGGCCGGCAACTTCGCCGACCGCGACTATTTCCAGATTCATCGCACCAATCCCGACATCGGGCTGTATATCAGTCGCCCGTTCAGGGCCCGCTGCGAATGCGATGACCCGTGGCGCATTGCATTCAGCCGCCGCGTTTCGTCGTCGGACGGGCGCTTCCTGGGTGTGGCTGTCGCCTCCATGCGTCTGTCGTACTTCCACCAACTGTTCAGCAGCCTGAATATCGGCAGCAACAGCACCATCAACCTGCTCAACCACCAGGGCATTTTGCTGGCGCAAGAACCGTTGCTGGAAGCGGATATCATCAACAAGGACCTGAGCCAGCGGCCCAATGTGGCGCGCATGCTGCGCGAGCGAGACGGCACTTTCCGCAGCGTCTCCAGCCTCGACCAGCTGCCTCGGCTCTACAGTTTCTCGAACGTGGGCGATTTGCCGCTGATCGTCGCGGTGGCGTTGGCCAGCGACGAAGTGTTCGCGCCATGGCGACGGGCGGCGTGGCTGGTCAGTCTCGCGACGGGGGTGCTCTGCATTGGCCTGTTGTGGCTGACCTGGGCGCTGTGCATGGAGCTGCGACGGCGTCACCGGGCCGAGCAGGTGCTGTCAGAACTGGCAGGTACCGATGCCCTCACTGGCCTGGCCAACCGCCGCACTCTCGACGAACGCCTGCGCCTGGAATGGGACCGCGCGCAACGTTCAACCGAGCCGTTGACGGTGCTGATGATCGACGTGGACCACTTCAAGGCCTTCAATGATCGCCATGGCCACCAGGGCGGGGACGACGCACTGCGCACGGTGGCGCAGGTGATCGACAGCAATATCCGCCGCCCGGCCGACCTTGCCGCACGTTACGGCGGTGAAGAATTCGCGGTGGTGCTGCCCGATACCGACGCCAAGGGCGCGTGGGTGATCGCCGAGCATATCCGCAGTGGTGTTGAGCACTTGCCACGGCCGGCATGGGACGAGCAGCCGATTACCGTGAGCATCGGCATGAGTACCTGGGAGAAGCGCAGCGGTATGTCCCTCGAGGACTTGCTGCTCAGGGCCGACCAGGCGTTGTATGAGGCCAAGCACAGTGGCCGCAATCGGACGATCAACGCCGGGGCATAAAAAAAGGCCACCCGAAGGCAGCCTTTAAAACTAAAGAAGAGAGTTGTTACTTACACCGCCGCAACGGGACGCATGTAAGAGATCGGTGCGGTGCTGGCATCTTCGAAGGTCACGACTTCCCAAGCGTCTGTCTGCTCAATCAACTTGCGCAGCAGCTGGTTGTTAAGAGCGTGGCCCGACTTGAAGCCTTTGAACTCGCCTATCAGGCTATTGCCCAGCAGGTAGAGGTCACCGATTGCATCGAGGATCTTGTGCTTCACGAATTCGTCTTCATAGCGAAGGCCGTCTTCGTTCAGTACACCATCCGCGTCGACCACAATGGCGTTTTCAACGCTGCCGCCGAGTGCGAGGTTGTGCTTGCGCAGGTACTCGATGTCACTCATGAAACCAAAGGTACGGGCGCGGCTGACTTCTTTTACGAACGAAGTGCTGGAAAAATCCACGCTTGCACTTTGGGTGCGGTCACGGAATACCGGGTGATCGAAATCGATCTCAAAGCTCACTTTAAAGCCTTCGAACGGGACGAAGGTGGCGCGCTTGTCGCCGTCTTCTACTGTCACTTCCCGCAGAATGCGAATGAACTTCTTGGCTGCGTCCTGTTCTTCCAGGCCGGCAGATTGAATCAGGAATACGAAGGGTCCAGCGCTGCCATCCATGATCGGGACTTCGGACGCGGAGAGCTCGACGTAGGCGTTATCGATGCCCAAACCGGCCATGGCCGAGAGCAAGTGCTCCACCGTGTCCACTTTGACGTCACCGTTGACCAATGTGGTCGACATAGTGGTTTCGCCAACGTTTTCCGCGCGAGCAGGTATCTGCACCACAGGGTCCAGGTCGGCACGCACAAACACGATGCCGGTGTCGACAGGTGCAGGCTTGAGGGTCAGGTATACCTTTTCCCCGGAGTGCAGACCTACACCTGTGGCACGAATAATATTCTTCAGGGTGCGTTGTTTAATCATGGCTTGGACCGCTTCAGCGCAAATTGCGAACTGGTATCAACAAAGGCTGGCGATAATAGCAGACCAGACCTTTGCTGAACACCAATCACCTTCATAGCCCTGATACATTCCATTAATCGGCCTGACGACGCAGGAATGCCGGGATGTCCAGGTAGTCCAGATCGTCTTGCGGATTCGGGCTACGGGACGCCGCAGCACCGGCCTGAGCCTGGTTGCGCATCACGGTCGGACGGTCCAGGTCACGGTAGTTCACCGACGGCAGTTCCTGGCGCGAAGGCGCTGGAGCGGCCGCTTGCTGGCTGGCGTGGCTGGTATGGACGGTATTGTCGATGACCTTTACAGGCTTCTCGATTTTTGCGCCCAGGCCGGTCGCAACCACGGTCACGTGCAGTTCGTCGCGCATGTCCGGGTCGATAACGGTGCCGACCTTGACCATGGCGTGCTCGGATGCGAAGGCTTCGATGATGCTACCCACGTCGGAGTACTCACCCAGGGACAGGTCTGGACCTGCGGTGATATTCACCAGGATGCCGCGCGCACCTTGCAGGTTCACGTCTTCCAGCAGCGGGTTGCGAATGGCTGCTTCGGTGGCTTCGCGTGCACGGTTCGGACCGCTGGCGCAGCCGGTGCCCATCATCGCCATGCCCATTTCGCTCATCACGGTACGCACGTCGGCAAAGTCGACGTTGATCATGCCGGGACGCTTGATGATGTCAGAGATACCGCGAACGGCACCGGCCAGTACATCGTCAGCCTTGGCGAACGCGGACAGCAGGCTGGCGTCCTTGCCCAGGATGGTCAGCAGCTTCTCGTTGGGAATGGTGATCAACGAGTCGACGCTTTCAGATAGCAGACGGATGCCTTCGTCGGCGATCTGCATGCGCTTGCGGCCTTCGAACGGGAACGGACGCGTCACAACAGCGACGGTCAGAATCCCCATTTCCTTGGCCACTTCGGCAATGATCGGCGCTGCACCGGTACCGGTACCGCCGCCCATGCCGGTGGTGATGAACACCATGTTGGTGCCTTGCAGCACTTCGGCAATACGCTCGCGGTCTTCCAGGGCGGCTTGACGGCCGACTTCCGGATTGGCGCCAGCGCCGAGGCCCTTGGTCACGGCTGTGCCCAATTGCAGGATGGTCCGCGCGCCGATGCTTTTCAGCGCCTGGGCATCAGTGTTGGCGCAGATGAATTCAACGCCTTCAATGTTGCTCTTGACCATGTGGTTGACAGCGTTGCCGCCGCCACCGCCGACACCGATTACTTTGATAACCGGGCTAGCGGGGATGTTGTCTACGAGTTCAAACATGTTCCCTCTCCTTTCGTTTTCTCTAGTTTTTTCGCCTACTGCTTATTACGGGTGTTGCGGTGTAGCGGTAAATCTTCAGAAATTGCCTTTTACCCAAGCCTGCAGCCGCTCGAACAACGGCGCTTTCGCTTCGTCATCGCTGCGGTAGCTGTCACGGATGCTCGGGCCCGACAGGGAAATGCCATCGGTCTGCTTTTGCAGCCCGTACAACAGCAAGCCCACACCGGTGGAATAAATCGGGTTGCGCACCACGTCGCCCAGGCCTTTGACGCCATGGGGCACGCCCAAGCGCACCGGCATGTGGAAGATCTCTTCGGCCAGTTCGACCGCGCCTTCCATCTTCGAGGTGCCACCGGTCAGCACGATGCCGGCCGGGATCAAATCTTCGTAGCCGCTGCGGCGCAATTCGGCCTGGATCAGGGTGAACAGCTCGTCGTAGCGCGGCTCGACCACTTCGGCCAGGGCCTGGCGCGACAGCTCGCGCGGTGGACGGTCGCCGACGCTTGGCACCTTGATGGTTTCACCGGCACCGGCCAGCTTGGCCAGGGCGCAGGCGTAACGGATCTTGATTTCTTCGGCGTACTGGGTCGGTGTGCGCAACGCCATGGCGATGTCGTTGGTGACCTGGTCGCCGGCAATCGGGATCACGGCGGTGTGACGGATCGCACCCTCGGTGAAGATCGCGATATCGGTGGTGCCGCCGCCGATGTCCACCAGGCACACGCCCAGTTCTTTTTCGTCGTCGGTCAGCACCGAGTAGGCCGAAGCCAGCTGCTCAAGAATGATGTCGTCGATTTCCAGGCCGCAGCGACGCACGCATTTTTCAATGTTCTGTGCGGCGTTGACGGCGCAGGTCACTACGTGGACCTTGGCTTCCAGACGCACGCCCGACATGCCCAGTGGCTCGCGAACGCCCTCCTGGTTATCGATCACGTAGTCCTGGGGCAAGGTGTGCAACACGCGCTGGTCAGCCGGGATCGCCACGGCCTGGGCGGCGTCGAGGACGCGCTCAAGGTCGGCCGCACTGACTTCACGGTCGCGGATCGCCACGATGCCGTGGGAGTTCAGGCTGCGGATGTGGTTGCCGGCCACGCCGACAAACGCCGAGTGGATCCGGCAACCGGCCATCAACTGCGCTTCTTCGATGGCGCGCTGGATCGATTGCACGGTGGACTCGATGTTCACCACCACGCCCTTCTTCAGGCCCCGGGACGGATGCGTGCCAATACCGACGATTTCGATCGTGCCGTCTTCACCGACCTCGCCCACCAGCGCCACCACCTTGGAGGTGCCGATATCGAGACCGACGATCATTTTGCCGCTTTGCACGTTTGCCATGGGTCCTGCCTCTTCTTAATTCTTCGCGACAGCGGGTTGTGCTGCCGTGGGCGCTACCGGTACACGCCAACCGACGGCCAGGCCGTTGGCGTAACGCAGGTCGACGCTCGCAATGTTCGTAATCTGTTCTTTCAAGGTTTTTTCATAGATGGCAATAAAGCGGCGCATCTTTTCCACCAAGCGGTCGCGTCCCAGCAACAACTCGATGCCCGGGCCGGAACTGCCTGCCCCGGTCGTCAGAAACCAGCTGCCCCGCTCACGCAATTCCAGGCGTGCGATGGAGAAGCCCAGTGGCCGCAGCATCTGGCTCAAGGCCTGGTACTGCTGCATCACTTGCTGTTGCGCCCGCTGCGGCCCGAACAGCTGCGGCAGGTGCTCATAGTTCGCCACTTCACGCGGCGCAAATGCCTGGCCCTGGTTGTTCAACAGCGCACCATCGCCCCAGCGGGCCACGGGCAGCTGTTCTTCCAGGCGGATCGTTACTTGGTCCGGCCATACGCGGCGGACTTCGGCATGGGCGATCCACGGCATCTGTTCCAGCTCCGCGCGCATGCCGGCCAGGTCAATGGTAAAGAAGCTCGCCGCCAGGAACGGGCTGATGCGCTGCTGTACCGCTTGCTGGCTGATATAGCTCAAGTCGCCCTGCACGCTGATCTTGGTGATCGGCCGGTCGGCATACGGCAACAGACGCTGCGCCCCTTCGTAGGTGCCAAAGCCCAGTACCACCAGCAACACCGGCCAGAACAGCGCCTTGATGAAACCAAAGTTGGCTTTGGGCAGGCGCGCCGACATCGGCTCTTTGGCCACCATGCGGCTGGCACCCCGTGGCACCGGCTTGCGGCTCGGTGCTTGTGGGGGCTGATGACGAAGCGATACGCCTTTCATGTGCTTAGCCTCTTGGCTCAATGCTGTCGGCCAGGATCGCCAGCACCAACTGCTGGAAATCCAGACCGGCGGCACGGGCGGCCATAGGGACCAGGCTGTGGTCGGTCATCCCGGGTGCGGTGTTGACTTCCAGGAACCAGAAATTCCCTTGGTCATCCTGCATCACGTCTGCCCGCCCCCAACCGGCGATACCCAGCGCCTCACAGGCTTGCGCCGTGAGGTCCATCAATTGCTGTTCCCTGGTTGCGTCAAGGCCGCATGGGATCCGGTACTGGGTATCGGAGGCCACGTACTTGGCGTCGTAATCGTAAAAAGTGTGGGGCGTGCCCAATGCGATAGGCGGTAATACCTGGCCACGCAGGGTGGCGATGGTGTACTCGGGACCCTGGATCCACTGTTCCACCAACACTTGCGAATCGTAGGTACTTGCCGCTTTCCATGCGTCGATCAATTCAGCGGCCGAGTTCACTTTGGCCATGCCGATACTGGAGCCTTCATGGGCAGGTTTGACGATCAAAGGCAGGCCCAGTTCCTTGGCTGCGCAAATACAATCGTCCTCGCTGCGCAACACGGCGTGACGCGGCGTGGGAATGCCCAGGCTGTGCCACACCTGCTTGGTGCGCAGCTTGTCCATCGCCAGCGCCGACGCCAGGATGCCGCTGCCGGTATAGGGGATGCCGGCGCACTCGAGCAGGCCCTGCATGCTGCCGTCTTCACCGCCACGGCCGTGGAGAATGATGAAGGCACGGTCGATCTTTTCGGCCTGCAGGCGGGCGAGGAAATCATCGCCCACGTCGATGCCGAATGCGTTCACACCGGCGCTTTGCAGCGCCTCAAGCACGGCATTGCCGGATTTGAGCGACACTTCGCGCTCGGCGCTCTTGCCGCCGAACAGCACGGCAACGCGGCCGAAGTCGGCAGGCGCGACAGTGGAGAACAGGGAGGCGTAGTCAGTGATCATTTCGACTTCCCCTTTGCGGCGGTAAACAGCGGACTGGCCAGCAATTTAGGCGCAAGGCCACCGATATCACCGGCGCCCTGGCACAGCAGGATGTCGCCAGCGCGCAGCAGCGGCTTGACGATCGGCGCCAGGTCGACGCCCCGCTCAACGTAGATCGGGTCCAACTGCCCACGCTGACGGATGCTGTTGCACAGTTTGCGGCTGTCGGCGCCCGGAATCGGTTCTTCACCGGCCGGGTACACCTCCATCAGCAACAGCACGTTGGCATCGGCCAATACATTGACGAAGTCGTCGTACAGGTCACGGGTGCGGCTGTAGCGGTGCGGCTGGTAGACCATCACCAGGCGGCGCTCCGGCCAGCCACCGCGCACGGCCTTGATCACGGCGGCGACTTCGGTCGGGTGGTGGCCGTAGTCGTCCACCAGCATCACTTCACCGCCTTCAACCGGCAGCTGGCCGTAGACCTGGAAGCGCCGGCCGACACCGGCAAAGCGCGACAGGCCTTCGACGATGGCTTCATCGCTGACACCTTCATCGGTAGCAATGCAGATGGTTGCCAGGGAGTTCAGTACGTTGTGGTTGCCCGGCATGTTGACCGACACATCCAGCGGCTCGCGGTCGGGACGCAGCACGGTGAAGAAGGTTTGCATGCCTTCCTGGCGCACATTGATCGCGCGCACGTCGGCGTCCTCGCTGAAGCCGTAGGTCACGGTAGGACGCTTGACCTGCGGCAGAATTTCGCGCACCACCGGATCGTCCAGGCACACCACGGCCAACCCGTAGAACGGCAGGTTGTGCAGGAAGTCGACGAAGGTTTTCTTCAATTTGTTGAAGTCGCCGTCGTAGGTTGCCATGTGGTCTTCGTCGATGTTGGTGACGACGGCGACCAGTGGTTGCAGGTGCAGGAAGCTCGCGTCGCTTTCATCGGCTTCGGCGATCAGGTAGCGGCTGGTGCCGAGCTGGGCATTGGTGCCGGCGGCATTCAGGCGGCCACCGATGACGAAGGTCGGGTCCAGGCCACCGGCGGCGAACACCGAGGCGATCAGGCTGGTGGTGGTGGTCTTGCCGTGGGTACCGGCGACGGCGATGCCGTGGCGGTAGCGCATCAGCTCAGCGAGCATCTCGGCACGCGGCACCACCGGGATGCGGCGCTCGAGGGCGGTGGCCACTTCCGGGTTGGACGTGTTCACAGCGCTGGACACCACCAGCACATCCGCCTCGGCGGCGTTCTCGGCGCGGTGGCCGATGAAGATCTGCGCGCCAAAGGACTTCAGGCGCTCGGTGACCGGCGACTCTTTCAAGTCAGAGCCGGACACCTGGTAGCCCAGGTTCAGCAATACTTCGGCAATGCCGCACATGCCCACGCCGCCGATACCGACGAAGTGGATGCGACGGATGCGGCGCATTTCCGGTTGTGGCATGGCTTTCTGATTCTCAACCATGGGCCACCTCCAGGCAGATATCGACCACGGTGCGGGTTGCGTCAGGTTTGGCCAGGCGGCTTGCGGTGCTCGCCATGCTGTTGAGTCGTTCCGGTTGCATCAAAACCTCGGTCAGGCGTGCGGCCAAATCGGCGGCGCCAGTCGTTCTTTGCGGCAGCAGGAAGGCAGCGCCCTCCCCGGCCAAATATTCGGCGTTGCGGGTCTGGTGATCGTCGATTGCGTGGGGCAGAGGCACCAGCAACGACGGCAGACCGGCGGCAGCCAGTTCACTGACGGTCAGCGCACCAGCGCGACAGACCACCAGGTCGGCCCAGCCATAGGCGTGGGCCATGTCTTTGATGAAGGGCTGGACAGTCGCCTCGACACCGGCCTCGCGATAGCGCGTGGCGGTGACTTCATCGTGCTGCTTGCCGGCTTGGTGGAAGATCTCAGGCCGCAATTCCACAGGGAGTTGCGCCAGCGCCTCCGGCAGCAATTTGTTCAGCGGCTCGGCGCCCAGGCTTCCGCCGAGGATCAGCAGGTGCGCCTTGCGTCCGACCAGCGCTTGGCGGGCGATGTCCATGAACAGCTCGGTGCGCACCGGGTTGCCGGTGGTACGGCGCTTGCTCGACGCGCTGAAGGTATTCGGGAACGCTTCACACACCCGCGCGGCCAATGGCACCAGCAAACGGTTGGCGGTACCGGCGACGGCGTTCTGTTCATGCACGATCACGGGGATACCGGCGAGTTTCGCCGCCACGCCGCCGGGGCCGGTCACATAACCGCCAAAGCCGAGCACACACACAGGCTGCAACTCACGGATAACCCGGCGTGCCTGCCATACCGCCTTAAGCAACACGAAAGGCGCCTTGAGCAGCGACAATTTGCCCTTGCCCCGCAAGCCCGTGACGTTGATCAGGTGCAGCGGCAAGCCGGCATTCGGCACCAGCTCGTTCTCGATGCCACGCGGCGTTCCCAACCAGTGCACGCTGTAGCCACGGTTCTGGAATTCGCGCGCGCAGGCCAGGGCCGGGAACACATGGCCCCCGGTGCCGCCAGCCATGATCAGCACGTTAGCGCCCATGGGTCGGCTCCTCGGCGAAGTCGCTTTCGCTGAACTCCATCTCTTCGCTGCCCAGGTGAGTACGACTCTCCCACTCGATGCGCAACAACAAGCCAAGGCAGGCGCAGCAAATCACCAACGAACTGCCGCCGTAACTGAGGAACGGCAAGGTCAGGCCCTTGGTCGGCAGCAGCCCGACGTTCACGCCGATATTGATCAGGAACTGGCCGATCCACAGGAACGACAAGCCGTACGCCACATAGGCGGCGAAATACTGTTTGGCCTTTTCGGCCCACAAGCCGATGTACATGCCGCGTACACACACGAACACGAACAGCGCGACGGTGCACAGCGAACCGACCACGCCCAGTTCCTCGGCCAGTACCGAGAACACGAAGTCGGTGTGCGCTTCGGGCAGGTAGAACTGCTTCTGCACACTGTTGCCCAGGCCCACGCCCAGCCACTCGCCGCGACCGAAGGCAATCAGCGCCTGGGTCAACTGGTAGCCGGAACCGAACTGGTCGGACCATGGGTCGGTAAAGGTAATCAGACGGGCCATCCGGTAGGGTTGCGCCTGCACCAGAATCGTCACGGCCGCGACCGCCAGCACCACCATCAAGGTGAAGCGGAACAGGCCGACGCCGCCCAGGAACAGCATCGCGGCGGCGGCGCCCATCATCACCACGGTGGCGCCGAAGTCGGGCTCCATCAGCAGCAGGCCGGCCATGGGCAGCAGCACGATGAATGGCTTGAAAAAGCCCATCCAGCTTTCGCGCACTTCTTTCTGACGGCGCACCAGGTAGCCGGCCAGGTAGATCACCACGAACACCTTGGCGATTTCCGAGGGTTGCACGTTGAAGGCACCGAAGCCGATCCAGCGCATCGAACCGTTCACCTCGCGGCCGATGCCGGGCAGGATCACCATCACCAGCAAGCCGAACGCCCCGATCAGCATCAGCCAACCCAGGCGCTGCCACGTGGCGATCGGGATCATCATGGTGACGATGCATGCGCCCAGGCCGATCACCAGGTACACCAGGTGACGGATCATCATGTACAGGGTGTTGCCCGACTGCACGGCGGCCACTTCGGAGGACGCCGAGGTGATCATCACCAGGCCCAGGCCGAGCAGCGCCAGGCAACCGGCGAGCATCGGGAAATCCAGGTCGATGCCGCGCCCGGTAATGATCGGCGACGGGTACGGTTTGATGATGTTTTTCAGGTTGAGGCTCATGCCAAAGCCTCCACGGCGCGGGCGAACAACTGGCCGCGCTCTTCATAGTTCTTGAACATGTCGAAACTGGCGCAGGCTGGCGACAGCAGTACCGCATCACCCGGCTGGGCCAGGGCTTTGCACTGGGCGATCGCGTCGTCCAGGGAGGTAGCGCGCACTTGCGGCACCGCGTCGCCCAGGGCTGCGGCGATCAGGTCCGAATCACGGCCCATCAGCACCACGGCGCGGCAATGCGCAGCGACCGGCGCTTTAAGGTCCTTGAAGTCGGCGCCCTTGCCGTCGCCACCGGCGATCAGCACCAGCTTGCCGTCGATATCGGCACCCAGGCCTTCGATGGCCGCCAGGGCAGCGCCGACGTTGGTGGCCTTGGAGTCGTTGTAATAGCTGACGCCGTCGAGGTCGCGCACCCACTGGCAGCGATGCTCAAGGCCGGCGAAGGTGCGCAGGCTGGCGAGCATGGCGTCGAAGGGCAGGCCCACCGCGTGGCCGAGCGCCAAGGCCGCCAGGGCGTTGGACTGGTTATGGGCGCCACGGATTTTCAACTCGCGCACCGGCATCAGGTTCTGGAATTCGAAGGCCAGGTATTTCTCGCCGTTCTCTTCGCGAATGCCAAAGGCTTTGAAATCGGGCTTGCTCAGGCCGAAGGTCCAGCAAGGCATGCCTTCGCCTATCAGTGGACGACTCAAGGCATCCTGGCGGTTGACCACAAACTGCTTGGCGCCCCGGAAGATACGATGCTTGGCCAGGTGATACGCCGGCAGGCCGCTGTAGCGGTCCATATGGTCTTCGCTGACGTTCAACACAGTAGCCACTTCGGCACCGAGGTCGTGGGTGGTTTCCAGCTGGAAGCTCGACAATTCCATCACGTACAACTCGACGTCGTCGCTGAGCAGGTCCAGCGCCGGCACCCCAAGGTTGCCGCCCACCGCCACACGCTTGCCGGCAGCCATCGCCATGTCGCCGACCAGGGTGGTCACGGTGCTTTTTGCGTTGGAACCACTGATCGCCACGATCGGTGCCTTGGCGTGACGCGCAAACAGGTCGATATCGCCGGACAGCTTCACGCCACGCGCCGCTGCTGCTTGCAGGGCCGGTGTGGCCAATGCCAGGCCGGGGCTCACGTAAAGCTCATCGGCGCGGCACAGAAATTCGACGTCCAATTCGCCACAACGCACTTCCACGTGCGGGTAGTCACGGCGCAGCGTGACCAGCTCCGGTGGATTTTCCCGCGTGTCGGCCACGGCAAACGACGTGCCCCGGTTCGCCAGGAAGCGAACCAGGGACATGCCGCTCTTGCCGAGGCCGACAATGATGCGGAAGTGGTCTGAAGCGATCAGGGACACTCGTTTCTACCTCAGTTTCAGGGTGGCAAGGCCGACCAGTACCAGAATCACGGTGATGATCCAGAAACGGACGATCACGCGTGGCTCGGGCCAGCCCTTGAGTTCAAAGTGGTGGTGAATCGGCGCCATGCGAAATACACGGCGCCCGGTCAATTTGAAGGAAGCCACCTGGATGACCACCGACAGGGTTTCCATCACGAACACACCGCCCATGATGAACAGCACGATTTCCTGGCGCACGATCACCGCGATGGTGCCAAGGGCCGCACCCAGTGCGAGTGCGCCGACGTCGCCCATGAAGACTTGTGCCGGGTAGGTGTTGAACCACAGGAAGCCCAGGCCGGCGCCGATCAGCGCGCCGCAGAACACGATCAGCTCACCCGCGCCCGGTACGTAGGGAATCAGCAGGTACTCGGCGAACTTCACGTTACCCGACAGGTAGCAGAAAATGCCGAGGGCGCCGCCGACCATCACCGTCGGCATGATCGCCAGGCCGTCGAGGCCATCAGTCAGGTTGACCGCGTTGCTGGAGCCGACGATCACGAAATAGGTCAGCACCACGAAACCGATGCCCAGTGGAATGCTGGCATCCTTGAGCATTGGGATGATCAAGGTGGTTTCCACAGCGCTTGGTGCGGTGGTGTAGAGGAAGATCGCCGCCGCCAGGCCGAATACCGACTGCCAGAAGTACTTCCAGCGGCTCGGCAGCCCCTTGGAGTTCTTCTCGATCACTTTACGGTAGTCATCGACCCAGCCTATGGCGCCGAACAGCAGGGTCACCAGCAGCACCACCCACACGTAGCGGTTGTGCAGGTCAGCCCAGAGCACGGTGCTGACGCCAATAGACGACAGGATCAACGCGCCGCCCATGGTCGGGGTGCCGGACTTGGACAGGTGCGACTGCGGGCCGTCATTGCGAACCGATTGACCAATTTGCAGGTTCTGCAGGGTGCGGATCATCCACGGCCCCAGAAACAGCGACAAACACAGCGCGGTCAGCACACCCAGGATCCCGCGCAGGGTCAGGTACTGAAAGACCGCGAAGCCTTTGTGGAACTGTTGCAGATACTCAGCCAGCAGCAGCAGCATTAATGTTTCTCCGTACTTGAGCCACACAAGGCTGCGACGACGTTTTCCATCACCGCGCTGCGCGATCCCTTGATCAAAATGGTTGTGTGTGTGTCGTGTTCAGCCGCAGCCAACGCCTGGATCAATTCGCCTTGGGTCGCAAAATGCCGCGCGCCAGGGCCGAAGGCGTTTACCGCGTGCGCCATGTTCGGGCCGACGGCGTAAAACGCGTCGACCTTATCGGCGGCATAGGCGCCGACTTCGCGGTGCCCTTGTTCAGCCCAGTCGCCCAATTCGCCGATGTCGCCAAGTACCAGCACCTTGCGGCCATCAAAGCCTTTGAGCAGATCCACGGCGGCGTTAACGGAAGACGGGTTGGCGTTGTAAGTGTCATCGATCACGCGCATGCCGTTGGTGGCCAATTGCGCGACGGTGCGTCCTTTGACCGGCTGCACCGCGCCCAAGCCTGTGGCGATGCCGAACAGCGACACACCCAGGGCGTGGGCGGCAGCGGCAGCGGCCAAGGCGTTGGCGACGTTATGGTTGCCCAGCAGGTTCAGTTGCACGTGTTCACTGCCTTGCGGCGTGTGCAAGGTGAAGGACGGGCAACCACGCGCATCAACGGTGATGTCGCTGGCATGAAAATCGGCTGCGGCGTTGCGCACGGCAAAGGTCAGCACCTTGCGACCGGCAGCGCGTACGCGCCAGGTCTCGAAGGCCTTGTCGTCAAGATTCAGTACCGCGGTGCCCGAAGCGTCGAGGCCTTCAAGAATTTCACCCTTGGCTTCGACGATTTTTTCCGGGCCGCCGAATTCACCGACATGGGCGGTACCGGCATTGTTGATAACCGCGACATGGGGCTTGGTCAGCGCCACGGTGTAGGCAATCTCGCCGACGCGGGAAGCGCCCAGCTCGATGACTGCCGCCGTGTGTTCCGGGGCCAGTTCGAGCAGGGTCAGCGGTGCGCCGAAATCATTGTTCAGGTTGCCCCGGGTGGCGAGTACCGGCCCGCGCGTGCGCAGTACGCCGGCCAACAGTTCCTTGACGGTGGTCTTGCCGCTGGAGCCGGTGATGGCGGCAACCGGCTTGTCGAAAGCGGCACGGTTCAGCGCGCCCAGTTGACCCAACGCAAGCCGCGTATCGGCGACCAGCAGCTGCGGCAACGTCGCGTGCGCCACTTCACGTTGCACCAAGGCACCCACTGCGCCTTTGGCGGCGACGTCGTTCAGGTAGTCGTGACCGTCAAACCGCGGGCCTGTGAGTGCGATGAACAACTGGCCGGGCTGGATATTGCGACTGTCGATACTGACGCCGTCGAACGTGCAATCGCTCGACAGCACCCGGGCCGACAACGCCTGGGCCAGTTCGCTGAAAGTCATCGGCTTAAGCATGGGCGACCTCCCAGGCGGCCAGGGCGTGACCCGCCTCGACCAGATCGGAGAAGGCATGGCGCTCGCCGTTGATTTCCTGGTAATCCTCATGCCCCTTGCCAGCCAGCACCACCACGTCATCCGCGCTGGCACCGGCGATCAATTGGGCGATGGCTGCGCCGCGACCGGCCACGAACGTGACGTTGGCGGTGTCTTTGAAGCCTACGCGTATATCGTCGAAAATCCGGCTCGGGTCTTCGCTGCGCGGGTTGTCGTCGGTCACCAGCACGCCGTCGGCCAGGCGCTCGACGATCTCGGCCATCAACGGACGCTTGCCGCGATCACGGTCGCCGCCGCAGCCGAACAGGCACAGCAGCTTGCCCTTGGCGTGCGGGCGCAAGGCCAGCAGGACTTTTTCCAATGCGTCAGGGGTGTGGGCATAATCGACCACCACCAGCGGTTGCGTACCGCCACCCAGGCGCTGCATGCGGCCGGCCGGGCCTTCCAGTTTGGGCAGTACTTTCAGAATTTCGTCGAGGGCGTAATCCAGGCCGAGCAAGGCACCGATGGCTGCCAATACGTTGCTCAGGTTGAAACGCCCGAGCAGCGTGCTGCGCAAATGGTGCTCGCCTTGTGGCGTTACCAGGGTGGCGCGCACGCCCTCGTCGCTGAACTGGGCTTCGCGGCAGTACAGGTACGCACGGGTGTCTTCCAGGCTATAGCTGATCAAGCGCGCTTCGCTGTCTTGAGCTGCCAGTTGGCGACCGAAGGCATCATCCAGGTTCACTACCCGGCACTTCAGGTGATTCCAGGCGAACAGCTTGGCTTTGGCCGCTGCATACGCGTCCATGGTGCCGTGGTAATCGAGGTGGTCGCGGGACAGGTTGGTCATCACCGCCACGTCAAACGCCAGGGCCGTGACACGGCCCTGGTCGAGACCATGGGACGACACTTCCATGGCAACCGCCTTGGCGCCGGCTTTTTTCAGGTCGGCCAGGGTCGCCTGCACGGCAATCGGGTTCGGCGTGGTGTGCAGGCCGCTTTGCAGCGCACCATAGAAGCCGGTGCCCAGGGTACCGACGATGCCGCAGTGCTGACCCAGCAGGTCCAGGGCCTGGGCGACCAGTTGAGTCACGCTGGTCTTGCCGTTGGTGCCGGTCACGCCCACCAGGTTCAGGTGACGGCTCGGTTCACCGTAGAAGCGCCCGGCAATGTCGGACAACTGCGCGGCCAAGCCCTTGACTGGAATCAACGGCACATCGGTGATCGGCAGCACAGTAGCGCCTTCCACTTCATAAGCAACAGCGGCAGCACCACGTTGTAGGGCGTCGGCAATATGCGCACGGCCATCGAACTTGCCACCGGGCACGGCCAGGAACAGGTCGCCGGCGCGCACGTTGCGGCTGTCCAGGCTCAACTCGCGAATCAGCAGATCGCGGCCGGCGTGGGCAAAAATCTTGTTCAGGCTAAGAGACATCAGCCGCGCCCTCCATTGGCTTTTACAGCAGCGGCCGGGGGTGCGGCGTTCGCTTGCTGGGTTGGCGCAAGATTGTCCGGCGTGATGTTCATCAGGCGCAGGGTGCCGGACATCACTTTGCTGAACACTGGCGCCGAGACCAGGCCACCGAAGTAACCGGCCTTGCTCGGTTCATCGATCACTACGACGATGGCGTAGCGCGGATCGCTCATCGGGCCGAAACCGGCGAACAATGAACGGTAGGAATTTTCCGCATAACCCTTGGTGCCCACTGAGGTTTTACGCGCAGTACCGGACTTGCCAGCCACGTGATAGGCCGGCACCTGGGCGCGGAATACGCCACGCGGCGCCTCGATCACTTGTTGCAGCATGCCTTGCATGGTCTTGGCGACTTTTTCCGGGATCACCTGGGTGGCTTTCGGCGCTTCGTCCACGTGAATCAGGCTCAGCGGAACCATTCGGCCATTATTCGCCAATACCGAGAACGCATGGGCCAGTTGGATCGCGGTCACCGACAGGCCGTAGCCGTACGACAGCGTGGCGGTCTCGGCCTTTTTCCAGTCGCGGTAGTTCGGCAGGTTGCCGACGCGCTCACCTGGGAAATCGAGCCCGGTGGGCTGGCCCAGGCCGATTTTCTGCGCCAGGTGGTAGATGGTTTCGCCGCCGATATCGAAGGCGACCTTGCTCATGCCCACGTTACTGGAGTTGATCAGGATGCCTGTCAGATCCAGCACCGGGCCCTCGGTGCGCGACACGTCGCGGATGGTGTATTTGCCCAACTGCAAAGTGCCTGGGTACACCTCGACCTTGTCGCTGGGCTTCCAGCGTCCGGTTTCCAGGGCGGCACTCATGGAGATGGCTTTCATGGTCGAACCCGGCTCGAACACGTCGATCATTGCGCGGTTGCGCATCATCGCCGGTTGCAGGTTGCGACGATTGTTCGGGTTGTAGGTCGGCTGGTTGACCATGGCGAGAATCTCGCCGGTCTTCACGTCCATGATCACCAGGCTGCCGGCTTTGGCGCCGTTCTCGATGATCGCGTTACGCAATTCACGGTTGGCCAGGTACTGCAGACGCAAGTCAATCGACAACGCCAAGGGCTTGCCGGCCTTGGCGTTCTTGGTGACCTGAACATCCTTGATCAGTCTGCCGCGCCGGTCCTTGATGACCTGGCGCTTGCCGGGAACGCCGGCCAGCCACTCGTCGTAGGCCAGCTCGACACCTTCGCGGCCATGGTCGTCGATATCGGTAAAGCCGACCATGTGCGCGGTGGTTTCACCGGCCGGGTAGAAACGACGAAATTCCTCGATGCCATAGACACCCGGAATTTTCAGGTCGAGCACTTGCTGGCCCTGTTCCGGGGTGAGCCCGCGAACCAGATAGATAAATTCTTTATTGGCCTGGGCTTCCAGGCGTTCGGTCAGCGCTTTGCGGTCTTGCCCCAGGGCAGCGGCGAGTTCGGGCCACTTGTCCTTGGCTACCTGCAGTTCCTTGGCGTTGGCCCACAAGGTGGTCACCGGGGTACTCACGGCCAGAGGCTCGCCGTTGCGGTCGGTAATCAGGCCGCGGTGCGCAGGAATCGGAATATGCCGCAGGCTACGGGCGTCGCCCTGGCCGATCAGGAAGTCACGGTCGACGACCTGCAGGTCGAAGATCCGCCAGACGATCGCCCCCACCATCAATGCCAGCAAGCCGAGCATCAGGCGGAAGCGCCATGGGTAGAGTGCGCCTTCAAGTTTCATCATGGCGCCACCATGCGTACGTCGGCCGCGCCCGGAATGTGCATTTTCAGTTGTTCGGTGGCCAGCACTTCGATACGGCTGTGGGCCGTCCACGTGCTCTGCTCCAGGATCAACCGGCCCCATTCCGCCTGCGCCTTGTCGCGCACGCTCAACTCTCCATAGAGGGTATTGAGCAATTGACGATTCCAATGCGCGCTGTAGGACACCGCAATCGCGGACACCAGCACGCCGATAAACAGCAGCAACATAAAGAAGCTGCCGCCCGGCAGGGGTTTGGCGAAAAGCTTGCTCACCGCAATTTCTCCGCGACGCGCATGACGGCGCTGCGCGAACGTGGGTTGGCCTTGAGTTCAGCTTCGGAGGCGAACTGCGCTTTGCCATGGATTTTGATTTTCGGCACAAAGGCTTCGAAACGCACCGGCAGATTGCGCGGCAGGTTGTCGGACTCGCCCTTGACCAGACGCCGCATGAACAGTTTGACGATACGGTCTTCCAGGGAATGGAAACTGATCACCACCAGGCGACCGCCCACTTCCAGCGCGTCCAGGGCAGCCTCGAGGCCAGCCTCCAGATCGCCCAATTCGTTGTTGACGTGAATGCGCAGGCCCTGGAATGCGCGGGTAGCGGGGTTCTTGCCCTTCTCCCATGCAGGGTTGGCCACCTTCAGCACTTCGGCCAGGTCAGCGGTGCGTTCGAACGGCTGGATTTCGCGGCGCTCGACCACGGCGCGGGCCATGCGACCGGCGAAGCGTTCTTCGCCGTACTCCTTGAACACCCGGGCAATTTCTTCCACCGGCGCGGTGGCGATGAACTGCGCGGCGCTGACGCCACGGGTAGGGTCCATGCGCATGTCGAGGGGGCCATCATTCATGAAGCTGAAGCCGCGTTCCGGGTCATCGAGCTGCGGCGAAGACACGCCGAGGTCGAGCAGAATCCCGGCCACCTTGCCCGCCATGCCGCGCTCGGCGACTTCGGCGCCCAGCTCGGCAAAGCTGCGCTGCACAACGACAAAGCGGCCGTCTTCGGCCGCTAGCGCTTGCCCGGTGGCAATCGCTTGAGGGTCTTTGTCGAACCCGAGGAGTTTACCGTTGGGCCCGAGCTGGCTGAGTATCAACCGACTGTGCCCGCCCCTGCCGAAGGTGCCATCCAAATAGCAGCCATCCGCGCGTACGGCGAGAGCCTCAACGGCTTCGTCAAGCAGTACGGTGATGTGGTTAAAGCCGCTATCAATAGTCACAGGATCAAATCACGCAGTTCATCAGGCATGGCGCCCGGTTGTTGAATAGCAGCCAGGTCAGCTGCAGAAACAGCATCCCAGGCATCTTCGTCCCACAATTGGAACTTGTTCAGTTGGCCTACCAGCATTGCGCGCTTGTCGAGCCTGGCGTATTCGCGCAAACGCGGCGGCACCAGGAAACGACCGCTGCCATCGAGTTCAAGGTCGACGGCATTACCGATCAGCAAACGCTGCAGGCGGCGGTTTTCTTCACGCAATGAAGGCAGAGCGCGCAATTTGGTTTCAATCAACTCCCACTCATCGAGGGGGTAAACACACAAACAAGGGTCAACCGCGTCAATCGTGATGATTAACTGCCCCGAACTTCGCGAAATGAGCTCGTCACGATACCGGCTCGGCATGGCGAGACGGCCTTTTGCATCGAGACTGATAGCGTTAGCTCCGCGAAACACAGGTGCGTTTCTCCAATTTTTAGCGTTTTACGTTCAAAAAACCCACTTTGTGCCACTTTCCGCCACTTGCGCACACTATAGGAATGCGCCCACCACACCGTCAAGGCGCGGATACAAGGAAAAGCCTTACAGAACGGAGATTTACGAGCGTAACGGGAGGAGAAACCCGAGTTCAGCGTGGTTTTTGACTCAACAAGCACAAATAACTCAAAGCACTATGGCCCAGAGTTAAAGTAATTTATTAAGAGTAAGATTTTTTTGGTATTACGAAGACGCATCTGCCAATGATTTGGCAAGGAGGGATTCTTGCGTTACTACCGGGTTTTCTGCCCGAGGTTCAGGCAGAAGGAAAAAGGTGGAGAGTCGATCTATAAGCCGGGTTCTGTCTTGAACAGTCATTCGTCTACGATGGCCATCACTGGACATCTTTAGCAACCTACCCGGTCCCAGCGCGGGCCACGCCTTGGGACCCTATTTGGTCTTGCTCCAAGTGGGGTTTACCTAGCCACGAACTGTTGCCAGTCGTGCGGTGCGCTCTTACCGCACCTTTTCACCCTTACCGGCACCGAAGTGCTTAGGCGGTTATTTTCTGTGGCACTTTCCGTAGGCTCACGCCTCCCAGGCATTACCTGGCACTTCGCCCTATGGAGCCCGGACTTTCCTCCCCCCCCTAATTTTCATAGAGGGCAGCGACTGTCCAATCGACTCTCCGCCGCGCAGGTTAACGGCACGACGGCCTCAGGACAAGTATTAAAAGTGCAGCATTGCCATCACCTTCGGACGAAACACCGGCCCGGCCCCGGAACTATTCGGCTTTCTGTTTATCCAGCGCCGCCTGATACAACACATTCTTGCGCGCCCCGGTAATTTCCGCGGCGAGGGCGGCAGCCCGCTTGAGCGGCATCTCCTTGAGCAGCAAATCGAGGATGCGCATGGCTTCGCTGCCGACTGCATCTTCATCCTCTGGAGGCGTCCAGCCGGCCACCAGCACGACGCACTCTCCGCGCTGCTGATTGCTGTCGCCTTCGACAAACCCGCGAAGCTCTTCCAGCGGCAGGCCCTTGAGGGTTTCAAAGGTCTTGGTCAACTCGCGAGCCAGCAGCGCCAGGCGCGCTCCGCCGAACACCAGCTCCATGTCCTGCAGGCACTCCAGGATGCGGTGCGGAGCTTCGTAGAAAATCAGGGTGCGCGGCTCTTCCTTCAGCGCCTGCAGACGCGCGCGACGCCCTACCGTCTTGGCGGGCAGGAAGCCTTCGAAGATAAAGCGGTCCGACGGCAAGCCCGCTGCAGATAATGCTGCAATCAGCGCGCACGCGCCTGGAACAGGCACTACATTGATACCAGCGGCGCGCGCCTGGCGGACCAGATGGTAGCCCGGGTCGGAAATCAGCGGCGTGCCCGCATCGGAGATCAGCGCAACATCATCACCTGCCAGCAAACGGGTGATAAAACGGCTGCCCTCCTCGCGCTCGTTGTGTTCATGGCAGGCCGCCAGTGGCGTGGGGATTCCAAAATGCTGCATCAACCGTTGGGAGTGTCGCGTGTCTTCCGCCGCGATCAATTTAACCTCGCGCAACACTTTCAATGCCCGGGCGCTGATGTCGTCCAGGTTGCCAATGGGCGTCGCCACGACAAAAAGCGAGCCTGCAGTGGAATTCAAAGGACCTGGAGCAGTCAAAACGCACACCTCGATGGTTGGCAAAAGCCACATTGTAGCGCGTCAATGCGCTGAAAATATGCCGTCACGGCGGATGTCGTTTCAGCCATTGTCAGTAAAACGCAACAATTGCACGACCTAAATCCACGGTTTCACGCCACGAACATCGCGCCTGGGCCAGTGCTTGGGTACACTTCCACGCTAATTTGATCGGTATCAGGAACACTTACATGATCGCTTGCCTGCGGCTGCTCTCCGCCCTCTGCCTCGCTGCCTTGCTGGCCGCTTGCGCCAGCTCGCCCTCGTCCAGCCTTGGCGACCTACCACGCACGCCCGACGCCAGTATCGAGCAACTGCTCGAACAGGCCACGGCCGCCAAGACGCCAGAAAAGGCCGCATTGCTGCGCCTGAGTGCGGCTGACCTGGCCTACCAGCAGAACAACCCCGGCCGTTCCTCGCAGATTCTTGCGCAGGTGCCCCTGGATGTCCTGAAACCGGCCGCGCAAGTGTTCGCCAGCACCCTGGCCGCCGAGCTGGCGATGACCCGCAACCAGCCCAAGGCTGCATTGACGGCGCTGAACCACCCCAGCCTGCAAAGCCTGAAGGAGCTGCCGGTCGATCAACAAGTGCGCACCGGCACCGTGCATGCCCGTGCCTATGAAGCCGACGGCCAGACCCTGGCGGCAGCGCGGGAGCGTGTCGCCATGGCGCCGCTGCTCACCGGTGACGCCGCCAACAGCAACCACGAAGCGATCTGGGTGTTGATTGCCGCTCTGCCCGCCGAGCAGCTGCAAGCCACCGGCAACCCGACGCTGGACGGCTGGATCACCCTGGCCCAGGCGGTCAAGGGCGCCGGCACGCTGGAGCAGCAACAAACCGCCATCGACACCTGGCGCGCGCGCAACCCGGGCCATCCGGCGGCCGTGCAATTGCCAACGCCCTTGACCAAACTCAAGGAACTGGCCAGCCAGCCTCTGACCAAGATCGCCCTGCTGCTGCCGCAGGAAGGCGCCTTGGCGTCGGTCGGCAAGGCATTGCGTGAAGGCTTCATGGCCGCTCACTACCAGGCCGAACAGGCCGGGCAGAAGCCGCCGGTGATTGAGTTCTACGATAGCTCGCGCCTGACCTCCATCGACGACTTCTACGCCAAAGCCCAGGCCGCCGGCGTGCAACTGGTGGTTGGCCCGCTGGAAAAGCCACTGGTCAAACAGCTCAGTGCACGTCCGCAATTGCCGATCACCACCCTGGCGCTGAACTACAGCGAAGGCGATCAAGCCCCGGCGCAGTTGTTCCAGTTCGGCCTGGCCGCTGAAGACGAAGCCCGTGAAGTGTCCCGCCGCGCCCGTGCCGACGGCCTGCATCGCGCCGCCGCCATGGTGCCACGTGGCGAATGGGGCGAGCGTGTCTACAAAGCTTTCCGTCAGGATTGGGAAGCCAACGGCGGCACCGTCATGGGTGTCGAGTATGTCGACCAGCCTGTGGCCCTGGCCCAGCAGATCGCCGACCTGTTCCAGCTGCGCAAAAGCGAAGGCCGCGCCAAGAGCCTGCAAAACACCGTCGGCACTGACGTTGCCGCCCAGCCTTCGCGTCGCCAGGACATCGAGTTCATCTTCCTGGCCGTCACCCCGCAACTGGCTCAGCAGATCAAGCCGACCCTGAACTTCCAATACGCCGGTGACGTGCCTGTCTATGCGACGTCCCACGTCTTCAGCGCCAGTGGCGACCGCAACCAGTACCTGGACATGACCAACGTGATGTTCTGCGAAACCCCTTGGTTGCTCAACACCACCGACCCACTGCGCAACCAGGTCGCCGCACAATGGCCGCAAGCCAATGGCAGCCTCGGTCGCCTGTATGCGATGGGCGTGGATGCCTATCGCCTGGCGCCACGCCTGGGCCAGCTCAAGGCGTTGCCGGACACCCGTGTCGACGGCCTCTCCGGTAACCTGGGCATCAGCGCCAACCAGCGCGTTGACCGTCAGATGCCGTGGGCGAAGTTCGTGGGTGGCGAGATCCAGCGCCTGCCGGATACCCCGCGCTGATGCCCGAGCGGTCCAGCGCACAAAGCGGCAAGGATGCCGAACGCTACGCGCTGAACTATCTGCAACAACAGGGTCTGCGCCTTCTGGCGCAGAACTGGTTATGTAAACGCGGTGAGCTGGATCTGGTCATGCTTGACGGCGATACAGTAGTATTCGTCGAAGTCCGCTACAGAAAACACGCACAATGGGGTGGCGCGCTCGCCAGTATCGATGGGCGCAAGCGTCAAAAGCTGATACTCGCCGCGCAGTTTTTCCTGCAAAAAGAGCATCGCTGGGCCGACAGCCCCTGCCGTTTCGATGTGGTTGCCATGGAAAGCACACCGTCGGGTCCAGCTGACTTGAATTGGCTCAAAGATGCCTTCGACAGCTGACTCACCCGGCACCTTCACCCCACACTTTTGCTCTTTGCTTTGCGGGCTGCACATTTCTGTGCCAAACAGCCGCGCTCATTAAGGTCACACAGATGGACATGCAATCCCGAATTCGCCAGCTTTTCCAGGCCAGCATCGACACCAAGCAACAGGCGATGGACGTACTTGCACCGCACATCGAGCAAGCCAGTCAGGTCATGGTCAACGCCTTGCTCAACGAAGGCAAAATGCTTTCGTGCGGTAACGGCGGCTCGGCCGGTGACGCCCAGCATTTCTCCTCCGAGCTGCTCAACCGCTTCGAGCGCGAGCGTCCGAGCCTGCCGGCGATCGCCCTGACCACCGATTCGTCGACCATCACCTCGATCGCCAACGACTACAGCTACAACGAAATCTTCTCCAAACAGATCCGTGCCCTCGGCCAGCCGGGCGATGTGTTGCTGGCGATTTCCACCAGTGGCAACTCGGCGAACATCATTCAAGCGATCCAGGCCGCACATGATCGCGAAATGATTGTCGTAGCATTGACCGGGCGCGACGGCGGCGGCATGGCCTCGTTGCTGCTGCCTGAGGACGTGGAGATTCGCGTTCCGGCCACTGTCACTGCACGCATTCAAGAAGTCCACCTGCTGGCGATCCACTGCCTGTGCGATCTGATCGACAGCCAACTGTTCGGGAGTGAAGAATGACCGTTAATCGCCTCAGCCTTTTGGCCATCACGCTGTGCCTCGCCATCAGCGGCTGCAGTACGGCAATCACCGCTACACGGGACACCCCCATCCAGGACGACCGGGGCACACGGACCTTCGGCAGCACCATCGACGACTCGCTGATTGAAACCAAGGTCAAGGTCAACGTCGCCAAAGCGGCTACGGACCTGGGCAATGGCGCGTCACGCATTGTGGTCACCAGCTTCAACGGCGTCGTGCTGCTGGCCGGGCAAACCCCGCGCGCCGAACTCAAGGCCCAGGCTGAACAAGCCGCCTCGGCGGTGCAACGGGTCAAGAAGGTGCACAACGAACTGCAGGTCATGGACCCGATCACGCTGCTGGCCATCAGCAACGATGCCTTGCTGACCACCAAGATCAAGGCGCAAATGCTCACCGACAGCGCCGTTCCGGGCTCGCGTATCAAGATCGTCACCGACAACGGCATCGTCTACATGATGGGCCTGTTGACCCAGGCTGAAGCCACTCGCGCCGCCAACCTGGTACAGGGTGTGTCCGGAGTGCAGAAAATCGTCAAGGTGTTCGAATACATCGACTGATGTAACCGCAAGCGCAAAAAAGGGCGCCATGCATTGCTGCACGGCGCCCTTTTTCGTGGCGGTTGTTTACTGGTACTGCGAGTACGGGTTGCCCTGGAACTGGTTGTTCTGTTGTGGCGCCTGTTGCTGGGCACCCGGCTGGCCGTACTGCTGGCCTGGGATCGGGCCGAGGTTCACTTCTACGCGACGGTTTTGGGCACGGCCATTGACGTCAGCGTTACTGGCGATCGGATTATCCGGGCCGGCGCCGCGTGCGCTCAGGTTGGCAGCACTGACGCCCTGGGAGGTCAGGTAGTTGGCCACGCTCTGCGCACGGCGTTGGGAAAGGCCCATGTTCAACTGACGGCTGCCGGTGCTGTCGGTGTAGCCAACGATCTGGATGGTGTTCTGGTTGAACTGCTTGAGGGAGTTGGCCAGGTTGTTCAGCGGCTGGTAGAAGCTGCTGGAGATGGCGTCGGAGTTGGTGGCGAAGGTGATATTGCCGGGCATGATCAGCTTGATCTGGTCACCCTGGCGCTGCACTTCAACTCCGGTATTGGCCATGCTTTCGCGCAGTTTTTTCTCTTGCTGGTCGGCGTAGTAGCCATAGCCGGCGGCGCCGGCACCCGCAACGACTGCGCCGATCAGCGCGCCCTTGCCACGGTTGTTATGGTCGATGGCCGCACCGGCCAATGCCCCGGCCAGCGCGCCGAGGCCGCCGTACTTGGCGGTTTTGCTCATGCCACTTTCGGAACCATTGCCGGCCTGTCCCTGGCTGCCGTCATAAGGGTTGGGTGAAGCGCAGCCGGACAACAGGGCTACGGCGGTGGCGACAACAAGCAGACGACGCGGAGTGAACATGAAGGAAGCTCCTACTTTTGCATTCTGTGATGCAGAGGACATGGGCAACGGACCTGTGCCGGGTTTGGAACATGGCAAGCGGTAAAAATTCCGTGGGCGCCGCTTGCTGGTGTAACAAAGCATAGCGACTTTCGCCTGAGCCAAGGGGATTCAAATGGGGCCGACGCTCATCAATCAAGCACGCACAAAAGGATTCTTACGCCTCGCCCAGGCATGTATCCGGACCATGCCCTGGAGTGAGTAACGTCACGCCGCAGCCACAGCCCCGTTCTTCATCGTCTTACAGCCTGCGAGGCTGCTAAGCTACGCAAACGCCATTGAACCCACGGCATGACCCACACCGCAGGCAGTCGCATCTGGAGCAACACGCATGGCGAATCAACAGATCATCTGCGAACACTGCGACTGCGTGTACCAGAAAGTCACGCTCGCCAAGCATCAGAAAGCCCTGTGCGTACGCTGCGAGGGAGTACTGCAGCGCTATAACGGCCTGTCGGTGCAGCAGCGCCTCGCACTGACGCTCACCGCAGCGGTGTTGTGGGCGTTCGCCAATTTTTATCCGGTGATGAGCATCAGCCTGCAGGGCCTGAAGAACAGCGCGACACTCTGGGATTCGGTGGTTGCGCTGAGCCAGGGGCCGATCACATTCATCGCTTTGGTGGCAGCGATTTCCATGATCATCGCGCCAGTGTTTCAGCTACTGCTGCTGATCTGGGTGTTGAGTTTTGCCCTCTCCGGCAGGCGCTCACCGGCCTTCAAGCTGTGCATGCGCTGGCTGGAAGCCCTCAGGCCCTGGAGCATGCTGGAGGTGTGCCTGTTGGGCGCGATGGTGGCGGTCTTCAAGCTGGCCGGCATGCTCGATGTGATACCCGGCATCGGCCTGTTCGCGCTGGCCGCCCTCAGCCTTTTGCTGATCCGCATCGCCGGGCGCGATGTGCGTGATCTGTGGGACACCCTATGAATTCACCGCCCACCGCCCGCGAACTCAACCTGTGCCTGTGCCACACCTGCGGCCAGCCGTGCGACATGCGCAGCGAACCCACCGAGTGTGATCGCTGCGGCGCCCCCTTGCACCGGCGCAAGGTTCAGTCCTTGACCCGCACCTGGGCCTACCTGCTCACGGCACTGGCGTTCTATGTGCCGGCGAACATATTGCCGGTGATGAACACCACCATGCTCGGCTCCGGGGCGGACAGCACCATCATGAGCGGCGTGCTGGAATTCTGGCAGCATGGCGCGTGGGACATTGCGCTGATCATTTTCATCGCCAGCATTGCCGTGCCGGGCATCAAGTTCGTGTCCCTGGGGCTGCTGCTGATCACGGTGCAACGCAATAGCCAGTGGGCGCGCAAGGAACGCTCAAAGCTGTTTCGGTTTATCGAGCTGATCGGCTATTGGTCGATGCTGGATGTGATCGTGGTGGCACTGGTGGCCGCGCTGGTGAAGTTCCAGGCCCTGGGCGACATCGAGCCGCGCCTGGGCATTCTGTTTTTTGGTTTGGTGGTCGTGTTCACGATGCTCGCGGCCATGAGTTTCGATCCCCGGCTGATCTGGGAAAATCCACACAATGAGGAGACCTCGGATGAGCTCATCCAAGGCTGATGCTGACACCCCTGCGGGAACACCCGTAATCAAGACGCGTCGCTTCAGCGTTTCGCTGGTTTGGATCGTGCCGATTGTCGCCGTGCTGGTGGGTATCTCCCTGGTGGTCCATAGCGTGCTGCAACAGGGCCCGACCATCACCCTCAATTTCAAGACCGGCAGCGGGCTGGTCGCCAACAAGACCGAGGTCAAGTACCGCAACGTGGTCATCGGCCAGGTCACCGGTGTCGCCTTGAGCGATGACCAGAAAAGCGTCAACGCCACCGTCGAGTTGGCCAAGCAGGCGGAGAGCTTCACCCGCGAAGATTCGAAATTCTGGGTGGTGCGGCCGCGCATCGGCGCCGGCGGCGTGTCCGGCATCGACACCTTGCTCTCCGGCGACTACATCGGTGCCGATATCGGCCAGTCCGACACCCGTGCCAAACAGTTCAAAGGCCTGGAAAACCCGCCGCCCATCACCTATGGCGAGCCAGGCAAACGCTTCACCCTGCATACCCAGGGCCTGGGGTCGCTGGATATCGGCTCGCCGGTCTATTACCGCAAGATCCCGGTCGGCCAGGTCGTTGCCTATGAATTGGACAGCGAGGGCAAGGGCGTGAATATCGAGGTGTTCGTGCATGCGCCCAATGATGCGTACGTCACCGAGAACACGCGCTTCTGGAACGCCAGCGGTGTCGACCTCAGCGTCGGCGCCAATGGCTTCGCGCTGAAGACCGAATCGTTGTCGTCCATGTTGATGGGCGGCGTCTCCTTCCAGGCTCCGCCCTACAACCCCAACGACAAGCCTGCCGAGGAAAACCGCAACTTTGAACTGTTTGAAGACCAGCAAAGTGCCCTCGCCCCGCCCAATGGCAAGGGGCAATACATGGTGCTGCGCTTCGATCAGGCCCTACGCGGGCTGAAAGTCGACGCACCGGTGGAATTCCTCGGCGTCGAGTTTGGCAAAGTGGTCTCGATCAACCTGGATTTCGATGCCAAAAAGCGCAGCTTCCCGGTCAACGTCGGCATCGTGATCTACCCGCAATTGCTCGGCCAGGCGCACACCAAGCTGCTCAAGGCGATGAACAATAACCCTGACGATGAAGCGGCCGGCGTACGCCTGATCGGCAGCTTCATCGAAAACGGCCTGCGCGCCCAGGCGCGCAGCGGCAACCTGCTGACCGGTCAGCTGTACATCGCCCTGGACTTCTACCCCAAGGCCGAGAAAGTCGCGTTTGACCCGAACCAGCGCCCCGTGGGCATCCCCACCCTTCCCGGCAACCTGGAACAACTGCAAGAGAAATTCGAAGGCATCGTCAACAAGATCAGCCAACTGCCGGTCGAGCGTATCGCCGGCAATCTCGATGCCAGCCTGGTCGAGCTGCGCAAGGGCTTGGCGCAATTCAATGCCAAGACCCTGCCCGGCGTGCAGACGACCCTGGGCGACGTGAGCAAGACCCTGCAGTCGGCCAGTTCCACCCTGGCCGAAGACTCGCCGCAGCGCGAACAACTGACCCAGACTCTGGATGAACTGGCGCGCATGTCGCGCTCCCTGCGCGAACTTTCGGATTACCTGGGCCGGCATCCGGAGTCGCTGATTCGCGGTCGCGCCGATAATGCCGCGCCCCTTGACCTGCAAGGGCCACCCCGCAAATGACCATTGGAGCCGCCATGACAGTGCCGTTGAGAATCACCCTGGTGACCGCCCTGCTACTGCTCGCGGCATGCCGCAGCGAGCCGATTGCATTCCATACCCTGACCCCGGCGCACTGGGATAACGCCACTCGCACGGAGGGGGGTGGCATCAGCATTGAAAGCATCACTGTGCCGCCCCAAGTCGACCGCGCACAGATCGTGATCCGCCAGGGCGACAGTGGCCTGGCGATCCTCGAAACCCAGTGGTGGGCCGCCACCCTCGCCGATGAGCTGAGGAGCGCGCTGGTCGACCAGTTGGCCGGCAGCGATACCCGACAAGCCGTGTCATTGCGCGTGGAAGTACAGCGCTTCGATTCGGTGCCTGGGCAATACGCGCTGCTCGATGTGCGTTGGCGCCTCAGGCCGGCTGGCGGCGGTGATCGCCCTGCGCTGACCTGCCGCTCGACCTTGCAGTCACCGGCGGGCCCGAGCATCGATGACGTGGTGGTGGCGCACCAGAACAACCTCAAGCGCTTCGCCGCGCTGATCAACCGCGCTGCAGGCTCGTCCCTGAAGCAGTGCCCGAGCGCGCAGTGAACGGTGGCGCAATCAGCTCAGCAAGCCCATCGACTTGGCGCGCGCCACCGCCTGGGTGCGGCGCTCCACGCCCAGCTTGCTGTTGATATGGCTGGCGTGGGTTTTCACTGTGTGCAGGGAAATGAACAACTGGTTGCTGATCTCCTGGTTTGAACAGCCTTGGGCGATCAACTGCAGGACCGCCAGCTCCCGTGTACTCAGGGTTTCATGGTGAGGCGCGATCGCAACGACGGCGCTTGCCGGTAGCAGCGCCAGCAAGGCCTGGTGCAACGGCTGATGGGGCGGCTTGCCCAACTGCTCGCGCAGCCAATCCGGATAGTCCTCGAGCAACCGCTGGAACGGTTGCAACGCGCCGCCCGCGCCGGCTTCGAGTGCGCGGGCCAATACCGGCCTGGCCTTGGCTTCCTGGCCACACGCCAGCAGCACCTGGGCCTGCTGGGTCAGCGCCATCAGGGCAATCATCTGGCGGCCACTGCCGAGCGCCTGTTGCGCCAGGTCATCAAGCCGTCGCAATGCCCTATCGGGTTGATGGCGAATGGCATCCAGCGCGGCCTGTTGCAGCTCCACATGTTGGGGCAAGTGCGGATGAAACTCCGGTGCGGCGGCCGCCTGCTCGCCCGTGTAGGTTTGCCCCAGCCGCGTCAACCAGGCATCGGCCAGGTCGGTACGGTCCTGGGCCAGCCACAGCTCGCATTTTATCAGGGTGATCATCGCCAAGTAGTAGATCGGCGGCACGTCCCAGATATGCATCAAGCGCTCAGCCTCGGCCAACTCGGCAAAGGCAGCGGAGAAATCGCCTCGCCGCCCTTCGAAGCTGGCGATCACGCAATGCCCGATCAGCACACTGATATCCCGGCAGGCACGGGCTTCGGTCAGGCCAGCACGCAAACGCGCAAGCCCGGCTTCGGGCTGGTAACGCAGCAGCAGCAGGTAGCCTTCATACAACGACAACCGCGCGCGTACGGCGTAGAGCCGCTGGGGTGCCAGCCCCTGCAGGCGCAGCAGGCCCTGGCGCACTTCGTCGAGGGCGCGCAGGATCTCGCCCCGCGCCTGCAGCACCCGCGCCCGGTCGTAATGGGCCAAGGCTTCAAACAGCGGGTTGCCGACGCGCTGCGCCAGTTCCAGGGATTCGCGGTTCAGGCCACGAGCCCGCCACAGATCGGCATCGACGATCGCCAGGTTGGAGAGCGTCGACAGGCACATCAAACGCTGGCCATAACGCTTGTGCGGCAGACTCTCCAACGCCTCGTTGCAATAGCGCAGGGTCAATTCGCGGTCCCCTCGCCCACGGGCGATGATCCCGCTCAGTGCCAGCCATTGGGCCAGCATGGATTTTTGCGCGGTGGCCGACGGCGCCGGCAGGAAGCGACTGAGGTAGCCGGACAGCTCCTGCGCCGCATCCAACTGGCACGCCAGCCCCAGCGCCCAGCTGTACAGCACGATCAAGCGCGGGGTGCTGATCAACAGGCTGTCGGGCAAGTCCATCTTCCAGCGCAGCAGCATGCCGACATTCTGCTCGGCCAGCAGCTGTTCTTCGGAGAGGTTCTGCACCAGGTTCGCCGCCACATCCAGGTGCCCGGCCCGCAGCGCCTGCTCCACCGCCTCATCGATCAGGCCCTGGGCGTTGAACCAGCGACAGGCGCGCAGGTGCAGACTGGCCAACGGTAACGTGGCGCTCTTTTCGCGGCGGGCGCGCAACAGGTCGGAAAACAAGTGGTGATAACGGTACCAGTGACCGTGTTCATCCAGCGGCACCAGAAACACCTGATGGGCCTGCAGGTAGCGCAGGATTTCCGGGCTGTCATGGGCCTCGCGGACCGCATCGCACAGCTCGCTGCAAAAGCGCTCCTGGGGTGCGGTGTCGTAGAGGAACGCTTGCACCTCTGCAGGCAGGCAGTCGATGACTTCTTCCAGCAAGTAATCGCGAATCAGCCCTTCGCCACCGTTCAGGTCCTGCGGCAGGGCGCCGTCATTGCCGGCTTCGGAAGCCGCCAGCAGCCAGAAGCGCAGCCCGGCGACCCAGCCCTCGCTGCGGCGAATCAGGTTTTCCAGGGCCTCGCCCCGTAACGAACTGCTGTGCCGGTCCAGCACAGCCAGGGATTCGTCATGGGTCAGGCGCAGGTCTTGCTCATGCAATTCCAACAGGTGCCGCGACAGGCGCAGGCGCGCCAGGTGCCAATCCGGGCGCTGGCGGCTGGTGACCAGCACCACCAGGCCAGCGGGCAAATGATTGAGAAAAAACTGCAGGCAACGGTCCAGCACCGGCCCCTGGGCCAGGTGGTAGTCATCCAGCACCAGTAACAGCGGCGCCTTGACGGACAGGTGCACCGTCAGCTCATCGAGCAGGCCATCGAGCCATTCTTCAAAGGCGAAGGGTTGGTGACGCTGACGCATTTTCAGCAGGCCCAGTGACTGGGCGCCGAGTTGCGGGAAGTACTGGCGCAAGCCTTCGAGCAGGCGCTCGAGAAAACGGCCAGGGTCGCTGTCCCGTGGGCTCAGGCCCAGCCACAGGTTTTGCCAGTGGGCGGGCAGGCTCTGGCAGAACTCCACCGCCAGGGAACTCTTGCCAAACCCCGCCGGCGCGCTGACCAGCAACAGTCGCCCTTCCAGGCCGGCGCCCAGGCGTTCGCACAGGCGTGGGCGCAGCACGTAGCCGTCAGGCAGCGGCGGCCTGTAGAAACGGCCTTCCAGGGTCGGAATCACCGCGCTGGCAGGCCCTTGGATTCGGGACAGATCAGTCATCGCCGGGCTCTTGTAGAAGGCTGTTGTCGGCACTGCAGATGTCCGCAGACTAGCGGTAAAAGCGGCTGGATTGTAGATCTTTGCAACAAATGCCTGAAAAAGAACTGCGACAAAAAATATCCCGCAAACGCCCCAAACAAAAATGTGGGAGGGGGCTTGCCCCCGATGGCGGTGTGTCAGCCAACGCTTAGTTGACTGAACCACCGCTATCGGGGCAAGCCCCCTCCCACAGGGGTATCAACATAGGTTCAGGTTAGCGCACGCCATCCTGGCGCAGGGCCGCTGGAGTGAAGTCGCTGGTGGTGGCGGTGAAGCCGAAGTCATAAGCCTGTTTCTCTTCGTTCTTCATGCCCAGGGCCAGGTAGCGGCCGGACTGCAGGTCGTAGAGGGTTTCCAGGGCATACCACGGCACCTGCTTGTCGTAGTAGTTCTCGGCATGGGCTTCGGCGACGCGCCACAGTTGGCCACGGCCGTCGTAGTGGTCGATCACCGCCGCTTGCCAGGTGTCTTCGTCGATGAAGAAGTCACGCTTGGCGTAGATGTGCCGCTGGCCTTCCTTCAAGGTCGCGACCACATGCCAGACACGGCGCAGCTCATAGCGCGCCAGATCCTGGTTGATATGGCCGGCCTTGATGATGTCGGCGTACTTGAGTTTCGGATCATCGATCTTGTAGCTGTTGGAGGCGATGTAGATTTCCTTCTTGCCTTCCAGTTTCCAGTCGTAGCGGTCCGGCGCGCCGTTGTACATGTCGAGGTTGTCGGAAGTACGCAGGCCATCGGCGGCAGTCCCCGGCCCGTCATAGGACACTTGCGGTGCCCGGCGCACACGGCGCTGACCGGCGTTGTAGACCCACGCCGAACGCGGCTCCTTCACTTGGTCGAGGGTTTCGTGCACCAGCAGTACACCACCGGCCAGGCGCGCCGGCGCGGTGACTTGCTGCTTGAAGTAGAACAGCACGTTGCCTGGGTTTTTCGGGTCGAAGTCCTTCATCTTGTCGCGGAACACGAACTGATCGCGAAAGTACACCAGGCTGTAGGAACCGTTGGTTTGCGGTGTGGCCTGGGTGACCAGGCGGGTGACGCTGCCCCCGCGATAACGGGTGATGTGGTTCCAGATGACTTCCACGCCGCTTTTCGGAATCGGGAACGGCACGGCCGTCTCGAAGTTTTCCAGGCCGTTGCCGCCAGACACCAGGTTGGTGGTGGTGGCGTTTTTCTTGATCGCGGCGAACACCTCCGCCGGCACCGTGGCGCCGCGATGGGTCGGATAGACCGGCATCTTGAACGAGTCCGGGTAACGCTTGAACATCGCGTACTGCCCCGGCGCCAGCTTGTCTTTGTATTGCTCGACGTTTTGCGCGGTGATGGTGAACTGCGGTTGTTCGCTGGCATAAGGGTTGGCCAGGAAGCCTTTGGCATCCACGGCGCCCGCGTTGGTCGCCATCGGCGTCCATTTCGGGATGGTGCCGGCCGCGTTACCGGCCATTTCGGCGCCCATCGGGGTCAAGCTGGTGCCGAGCTTGGCTGCTTCATCGGCCGAGACCGCCGCCATGACGTTGCTCGCCAGGATCGACAGCCCAAGCACACCCACGTGCAACAGACTTTTAGTTATTTTCATACTCTGGTCTTCCTGAATACATGCCACTTGAAAAGAGTGTGCTTAGAAGTTGGCGCCAAAGCTCAACGCGACAAAGTCACGGTCATCCACGGTGCTGAACTTGCCACCAAAGAAGTTGGTGTAGGCCAGGCTCGCGGTGTAGGTGTTCTGGTATTCGGCATCCAGGCCCAGACTGACCGCCTTGCGCCCTTCTTCGAAGTTGGCGCCAGGGCCCGGCGAGTAACCTTTGACGTCATGGGACCAGACCACGTTGGGCTTGAGGTTGACGCCGGCGAACACGTCCGGGTATTCCCAGATGGCACGGGCGCGATAACCCCAGGAGGTTGCCGTGGTATAGCCGTCGTTGTTGCAGTTGGTGTTCAGGCCCGCCGCATTGGGCAAGCCGGCGCCGTTGGCGGTGGAGTTGTTAAGCGCGTTGCAGAACCCACCTGGCAAGGTGCCGGGACCGAATACCGGGTCGCGGCCGTAGCGCGCCTGGGATTTGCTTTCCAGGCCACCCACGTGGGTCACGCCGATTTCACCCACGGTGGTCAGGCGGCTGGCGCCCATTACCTGGTCGAAGAAGTGCGTGAAGGTGGTCTGGAACTGGGTCACTTCCTTGCGGTTGTAACCGTGCAGGTCCTGGCCTGGCGAGCCCTTGAGCACCGACGCGTTGCCAAAGCCCGGAATCGGCGTGACGCCGGCAAACAGGATATCAGTGGTGCTCAACTGCACCGGCGCGTTCGGACGGTAGCTCAACTCACCGCTCCAGGCGGTGCCGGTAGGCAGGGTGGTGGAGAAGCTCAAACCGTAGAGGCGGATATCTTCCGGGTACTCGACGAAGTAGTTGGAGCTGCCCGCCACGATCAACGGACGCAAGGCCCCCAGCGGACCCAGTGGACGGGTGTAGGCCGACGACGGCGCACCCTGTGCACTGAAGATCGGCGCACGGCTGTGGTAGTTCATGAAGTAGGCGCCGAATTCGGTATCCAGCGGCTCGAAGTTGTAGTGCATGGCCATGCCGAACTGGCCGCTGTCGCGGGCATCGCGGTCCGGGCCACGGCGCACGAGTACGCCTTCGCTGTTCACGTCCACACCCAGGGCGCCCAACGTCGGCAATGCGGCGGCGGGGATGGTCGAGCGCTTGTTCAGTACCCGCAGGTTATTGCTGCAGCCATCGGAAATCACGTCCGGCTGGGAGAAGAAGGTGCCGCAGTTATCGGTGACGGTCTGGTCCCATTCCAGCTGGTAAAACGCCTCGGCCGACAGGTTGTCGGTGAGTGTCTGGGACACGTAGAACATGTTGACCGGAATCAGGCCTTCCTTGATTTCGGCCCCTGGACGACGAAACGCCGACACGTCGATCGGGTTGATGGAGTTGATACCGCCGCCAATGAAGGTGCTTTCGCCCCAGCTCACCACCTGCTTGCCAAACCGCACGGAACCCGGTGCGTCGGCGATCGAGTAGTTGTGGTAGACGAACGCATCGAGGATCTGCCCGCCCGATGATTTGGCGCCTTCCTTGCGGTTGTTGTCGCTGATGTCCTTGAACAGACGGCTTTCGTCCTTGAGCTCAAAGTCGTACCAGTACTTGCCACGCACAAACACACCGGTGTCGCCGTACTTCAGTTCCAGGTCGTGGATGCCCTTGAAAATCTTCGAGAACGTTTCTCCGCGCTTGAAGTTCAGGTGCCCGTCATCGGAGGTCTGGGACAAGCCCTTGCCGCCGTTGTTGGCGCCGATAAGGTCGCGATTGGCCTTGGACGTGCTCCAACTGGCGCCTACCGACAGGGATGAGTCAAAACTCCCTTCGATTTCACCGATGTTGAAACTGACGCCGAATGCGGGCCCGGCGAGCGTAGAAGCGAGACTGACGGCCAGGGGCAGTCGTGCCCGGCGCCAGAACTGGTTTACTGAGGTCATCGACGCTACTCCATGTGCATTTTATTGTTATGGCAGTGAGCTCTTTCGGAAGATGCATGTAACGGCCGGGATACAACGATTCCAATGCCGAGCGACAACCAGGCGACCCTCGCCCGAAGCGCAACATCCACGAAAAACTCTGGAAGGGACTATAGCCAGCAGGGGGTAGTGCTTGATCCCTCTAAAGTGTGATTTGCATCACCAACCCGTCTGCCACGACCCTTTCGCCACGCCGACGAAGGTCGACGCGGCAAGGATGGCTGAAATTCGGCAAATCACAAGTAAAGGCTTGAGATAGAGCAGCGCGCGCCCGAACGGGCGCGGCGAGCGGTGTCAGAGGGTCGACAGGAAGGTGCTGTTGTTGGCCTGCCATTGGATGATGTCGATACGGATACGTTTTTTGTCGAGCTTGCCGACGCTGGTCTTGGGAATTTCCGTAACAACGGCGATCTGGCTCGGAATCGCCCACTTGCTCAAGTGGCCCAATTCAACGAACGGCTTGAGGTGTTCCTTGAGCTCACGGGCGCCTATCACATGGCCATCACGCAGCACCAACAGGGCAAACGGGCGCTCGCCCCACTGCGGGTCGGCAATGCCCACCACCGCTACTTCACGTACCGCCGGGTGACGGCTGACCAAGTCTTCCAGGGCCAGCGAGGAGATCCATTCGCCACCGGTCTTGATCACGTCCTTGATGCGGTCACGGATATCGATCACGCCGAACGCGTCCAGGGTGGCGACATCGCCGGTGTGCATCCAGCCACCGGCCCACAGCTCGGCGCCCTTTTGCGGCTCGTTGTAATAGCCTTCGGTGAGCCAGGGCGCACGCAGTACCAGTTCGCCCTGGGATTCGCCGTCGGCAGGCAGAAAGTTGCCGTCGGTGTCCATGATCGCCGCTTCCACCAACGGGCCGGGCACGCCAGCCTTGATGCGATAGGTGGTGCGTTCATCTTCGCTGCCGGCCATCAGCTCGTCATTGAGGTGGGCACAGGACACCAGCGGCCCGGTCTCGGACATCCCGTACGCGGCCGTCAACTGAATGCCACGGGCCTTGGCGGCTTCGTACAGCGAACGGTTGAGCGCGCTGCCGCCGATGACGATTTTCCAACCGCCGAAATCCACGCCCTGGGCGGCCTTGGCATTGAGCACCATTTGCAGGATGGTCGGCACGCAGTGCGAAAAGGTGACCTTTTCCTGGCGCCACAGCGCCACCAGGTATTCGGGGTCGTAGCGGCCGGGGTAGACCTGCTTCAGGCCGAGCATGGTCGCCACATACGGCAGGCCCCAGGCGTGTACGTGGAACATCGGCGTGATCGGCATGTACACGTCGTTGGTGCCAAGCAAACGCACGCTGTCGACGCTGCCCATGATGGTCGCCACGCCGATGGTGTGCAGCACCAGTTGGCGGTGGGTGAAATACACGCCCTTGGGATTGCCGGTGGTACCGGTGGTGTAGAAGGTGGTGGCAACGGAATTCTCGTCGAAATCCTCGAAGGTGTACGTCGGGCTCGCTGCGGCCAGCAGGGTTTCGTACTCGCCCACCAGGTTGGGCAGGTCAGCGGTCTTGCTGTCGTCGTCGGTGATCAGCAAGGTCTTGTCGACGCTGGTGAGTTGCCCGGCGAGGGCCTGGTAAAGCCCAACGAACTCGCTGTTGACCAGCACAAAGCGGTCGTCGGCGTGGTTCATGGTGTAGAGGATCTGTTCCGGCGACAGGCGCACGTTGATGGTGTGGATCACCGCGCCGATCATCGGGATGGCGAACATGCATTCCAGGTAACGATGGCTGTCCCAATCCATCACCGCCACCGTGTCACCGGCCTTGACCCCTGCTTCGGTCAGCACATTGGCCAGGCGCGCGACGCGCTCGATCAAGGTCGGGTAGGTGTAGCGCAGTTTGTCGCGGTAGATGATTTCCCGGGTCTTTTCGTAACGGGTCCCGGACATCAACAGGCGTTTGATCAACAGCGGGTACTGGTAAGCGCCTTCGGCGGGGGGAATGACACGGGTCTGCAACATACGAATCCCTTTTATGACTGCGCGGTCTTGGCGTGAAGACCTGCACTGTAGAGACGTTATGTTTCAACCAAATCAGCCAAAGGAATGATTTGCAGGGCCCAGCAAATGCTAGCTTTTAGCCATCATCTTGAACCCACTGAGGTCCAATGTGGGAGGGGGCTTGCCCCCGATAGCGGTGTGTCAACCAAGCATTCATTAGCTGATCCACCGCCATCGGGAGCAAGCCCCCTCCCACACAGATCAGGTTTACTTCATGCTGGTAAACGCCAGCTTCACCCCGATCGCAATCAGCACCGCGCCCATGGTGCGATCAAACCAATGCCCCATCTTCGCAAACCCGGCGCGCACGCGCTGCTGACTGAACAGCATGGCCACCAGGCAAAACCACAGCGCCGTCGCCACCGCCAGATACACGCCATAACCGGCCTGCACCGCCAACGGTGTGTGCGGGTTGATCACCACCGTGAACAGCGACAGGAAAAACAGCGTGGCCTTGGGGTTCAAGCCGTTGGTCACAAAACCCGCCGTGAACGCGCCGCGTGGGGTGCGCTCGCCTGCCTCGCGATGCAGTTCGCCATCGGCCACGGGCTTGGCCGGCTGCGCGCGCAGCGCCTTGAAGCCGATATACAGCAGGTAGGCCGCTGCCGCCCATTTCAGCGCATTGAACAGCACGATGGACTGGGACACGATCAAGCCGATGCCCAGCAGCGAGTAACCGACATGCAGAAAAATCGCCGAACCGACGCCCAGCGCGGTCCAGGTACCGGCGCGCCGACCGTGGGTCACGCTTTCGCGCACCACTACGGCGAAGTCCGGCCCAGGGCTGGCCACCGCCAACAGGTGAATCAAAGCTACGGTTAAAAACTCGGCGACGTACATGCGCGCTCCCTGAAGTAACGGATTATTTCATCTGATAGGCTCAGCAGATTACGCCTTCAAACCTCGTCGCAAAAGGTACAGTTGATCATGAACAATCGCCGCGCCGTCTTCCTCGATCACCCCTCCCTGGACCTCGGCGACCTCGACCTCAGCGGCCTACGCGACTGCTTCAGCGAGCTGCAGCTGTTCGAGCAGACCACGCCGCAGAATGTGCTCGAACGCTTGCAGGGCGCTCACGTCGCCATCAGCAACAAAATCCCGCTCAACGCCGAGACTCTGGCGGCCTGCCCCGACCTCAAGCTGATCCTGGTGTCGGCCACCGGCACCAACAACATCGACCTCGACGCCGCCCGCGCCCAAGGCATCACCGTGAGTAACTGCCAGGGCTACGGCACGCCGTCGGTGGCCCAGCACACACTCATGCTGCTGCTCAACCTCGCCACGCGCCTGAACGACTATCAACGGGATGTGGCCGCGGGCAAATGGCAGCAGGCCAGGCAGTTCTGCCTGCTGGACTACCCGATTGTCGAGCTGGAAGGCAAAACCCTCGGCCTGCTCGGGCATGGCGAGCTGGGCAGTGCCGTGGCGCGCCTGGCCGAAGCCTTCGGCATGCGCGTGATGCTCGGCGCGATTCCCGGGCGCCCTGCCCGCGCCAACCGCGTGCCGCTGGATGAACTGCTGGCGCAGGTCGATGCGCTGACCTTGCATTGCCCGCTCAACGAGCACACCCGCGACCTTATCGGCGCGCGCGAACTGGCGCTGCTCAAGCCCGGCGCGTTTGTCGTCAACACTGCACGCGGTGGCTTGATCAACGAACAGGCGCTGGCCGATGCGCTGCGCAGCGGGCACCTGGGCGGTGCGGCCACGGATGTGCTGAGTGTCGAGCCTCCGGTCCAGGGCAACCCGCTGCTGGCCGGTGACATTCCTCGGCTGATCGTCACGCCCCATAACGCCTGGGGCAGCCGTGAAGCGCGGCAACGGATCGTCGGGCAATTGCGCGAAAACGCCCTGGGCTTTTTCAACGGTGCCCCGCTTCGCGTCTTCAGTTGATAAACTGCGCCCCTTTTCAAGGAGCAGACCATGGATCCGCGCAGTGAAGTACTGCTTCGCCAGGCCGAACTTTTTCAAGGCAACCTGCTGCTGGTCGGTTTGCCGGCCGACGATTTGCTCGGGCGCCTGCCCGATGCCCACGGTTGGTGCTGGCATGCCGGCGATCAGGCGGCGCTTGCGGCGCGTTTTCCCGAGCGCAGCCAGTTCGGCGTGACTGTGCCTGAGCGCGCATTCGATGCGGCGGTGATTTTCCTGCCCAAGTCCAAAGACCTCACCGACTACCTGCTCAACGCCGTGGCCGCGCGCCTGCCCGGTGCCGAACTGTTTCTGGTCGGCGAGAAAAAAGCCGGCATCGAAAGCGCCGCCAAGCAGATGATCCCCTTCGGCAAACCGCGCAAATTGGATAACGCGCGGCATTGTCAGCTTTGGCAAGTCACGGTGGGCAACGCGCCGCAAGCGCTCGAACTGGATAGCCTGGCGCAGATCTTCGACGTACCGCTCGCCGACGGGCCGCTCAAGGTAGTGAGCCTGCCAGGCGTGTTCAGCCATGGCCGCCTGGACCGTGGCACCGAACTGTTGCTGGCACACCTGGACAAGCTGCCCAGCGGGCATTTGCTCGACTTTGGTTGCGGCGCCGGCGTATTGGGCGCTGCGGTAAAACGTCGCTATCCGCATAACACCGTGACGCTGCTCGATGTGGACGCCTTCGCCGCCGCCAGCAGTCGCCTGACCCTGGCTGCCAATGGTCTGGACGCCGAAGTGTTGACCGGTGACGGCATCGACGCCGCGCCGATGGGCTTGAACGCGATTCTGAGCAACCCACCGTTCCATGTCGGGGTGCACACCGATTACTTCGCTACGGAAAACTTGCTGCGAAAAGCAGCAAAACATCTGGCAAAAGGCGGCGAACTGCGCCTGGTCGCCAACAGTTTCCTGAAGTACCAGCCGCTGATCGAAGAGCATTTGGGCATCTGCGCCGTCAAAGCCGAAGGCAATGGTTTTCGCATCTATCGGGCCAAGCGTCCCTGACGGGCGTTTGAAAAAGAAGGCTTGCCGAATGGGTTTTGCCTAGGCAGAATCCGCTCCGTCCTAGGGGAGTAGTCTCCCACGAGCCCACGCTCGTCCGGCATACGTCAACATACTTGGTCAGCAGACCATGGCGTATGCGACCCAGGAGTCCGCACAGACGGACCGGGGTTTGACAAGACCTATGACACGCACACCTTACCCGGGGCGGGAAGGCTGTACGTGTCATAGCCGTGTCGACCCGCCCCTGGAAACCTACCTGATGCTGGATTCACTGCTCGTACCTACCGCAATCGTTGCCCTGGCCGAAATCGGCGACAAGACGCAACTGCTCGCGCTCATTCTCGCTGCTCGCTTTCGCAAGCCCTGGCCCATCATCGCCGGCATCGTCGCCGCGACCCTGGCCAACCATGCGGCTGCCGGTGCGGTAGGCGCCTGGTTCGGGAGTTTCTTCTCCGATGCGGTGCTGCACTGGATTCTCGCGGCCAGCTTCTGTGCCACGGCGCTGTGGACACTGGTGCCGGACAAACTCGACGATGACGAAGCCAGCACCACGCGCAAGTTCGGGCCATTCCTGACCACGCTGATTGCATTTTTCATCGCGGAAATCGGCGACAAGACCCAGATCGCCACGGTGATGCTGGCCGCGCAATACCCGGAACTATGGCTGGTGATTATCGGCACTACGCTGGGGATGTTGATTGCCAACGTGCCGGTGGTGCTGGCGGGGAATTTTGCGGCGGAGAAGCTGCCGTTGACGTTGATTCGTCGGCTGGCCGCAACGGCGTTTTTCGTACTGGCGATCGTAGCGGTCTACAAGGCCATGCAAAGCAGCGGCTGGATCTGAATCTGCAAACCCAATCCAATGTGGGAGGGGGCTTGCCCCCGATAGCGGAGTGTCAGTCAACAGATGCATTGACTGAGGCACTGCCATCGGGGGCAAGCCCCCCTCCCACATTTTGATCTCAGTCAGGCTTCAGGATTTTTTGGCCTGCTGATAGAGCGGCATCACCTTCGGAATCGCCGCCTGCAACGAAGCAATACGGCTGTCGGAAGCCGGGTGCGTGCTCATGAACTCCGGTGGCGCGCCTTCCGAAGCCTTGGCCATCTTGTTCCACAGCGTGATGGCGGCGTTCGGGTTGTAGCCGGCGCGGGCGGCCAGCTCCAGGCCGATCAGGTCGGCTTCGTTCTCATTGCTGCGGCTGTTGGGCAAGGTCATGCCATAGTTGGCCACGGTATCGGCCAGCGCCAGGCTGTCCTGGCCCAGGCCGAACAATGCACCGGCGCCCTGCTTGGCCATCTCGATGCCGTAGGCCTTGGACATGGCTTCGCGGCCGTGTTCACGCAAGGCGTGGGCGATTTCATGGCCCATCACGGCGGCCAGTTCGTCATCGGTGAGCTTGAGGTTGTCGATCAACGCGCTGTACACCAGGATCTTGCCACCCGGCCCGCAGTTGGCGTTCATCTCATCGCTCTTGATCAGGTTCACTTCCCACTTCCATTGCGCCGCATCCGGGCGGAAGGTCGGCGCCTGGGCGATCAGGCGATTGGCAATGGCCTGCACGCGCTTGGCGTTGGCGCTGGTCTTGTCCAACACGCCTTTGCCACTCGCCTCACCCAGGGTCTGCTGGTAGGACTGGGCGTACATCTGGTCGACTTCCTGGCTCGACAGCATGCTGAACATGTACTGCTTGCGCTCAACCCCAACCGCGCCGCCGCTGGTGGTATTGACCGACTGACACCCGGCCAGCAGCATCGCTGCCACCAACCCGCTTACCGCCAATGACTTCTTCATGAACACTCTCCCTGAAAACATGGCGCGTATCGTAGGCGTACATTTGTATCGGCGCCAGATACATCAGACATTTAACTGCTGAATGTCGACGGTTCAAGCCGGGGTCAGGCACTCCGGACCATTGAGCTTGGGATCATTGACCATATTGGCCAGGACCCGCTCGCGCAAAGCGCCGGGCTCACTGGCCAGAAGACCTTGCAGCACCGCCAGCGGTGTCGCGGGGTCCAGCCAGGCGGCCTGCCCCGCCTCATCCAGGATCAATGGCCGGCGCTGAGCCTGTGCAGCTTGCGTGACCACCGCCGTACTCAACCACACCTGCTCCTGCACCGGATACGCTTCCCAGATCGCCGCGAAAAACAACGTGGAGCCCTCCCCCGGCGTCAGCCAGTACGGGCGTTTGCGCTGGGTGCCGCGCCATTCGTAAAATCCGTTGGCCGGCAGCAGGCAACGACGTTGGCGAAACGCTTCGCGAAACATCGGTTGCTCGGCCAGGGTTTCGGCGCGGGCATGGGCCGGCGTGCGGGACAGGTCAGTGAGCCAGGGCGGCGTCAGGCCCCAACGTGCGCGCGCCAGGGTGAGCTGGCCGTCGAGGGCGCGCTGGATCAGCACCGAATCATTGGGGGAAATATTCCACTGGGCCTGCTGGTCGGCCGGGAACCCCGGCAAGGCAGCAAAAGCGGGGTTCCAGCGAAACAGGGCATAACGTCCACACATGGGGCAACACGACTCTTGGGTAAACCGACCGACAGCCTAACAGACCAATACGTCGGGGAAGCTGTCGGGTTCGTCGCCGGGCAAGGGTTGCGCGGCGTTATAGGCGGTGATGAGTTCGCGGGCGTAGGCGGCCTGATCATTGTCGACCTCCAGCCCCAGCAAGCCGAAGATCGGCAGTTCGCCCGTGCCACCGAGCAAATGGCGCCCCACCAGGTGCGCCTCGATTCCTTCGCTGGCGAGCATCTGTTGCAGCAGCTCGCCTTCCATGAGGTTTTCCGGTTCGTAGATTCGCTGCATCGCATTACCTGTTGTTTATTCGTTCTCGCTGCGGGTCTCGAGCATCCACTCGTCATCATGCACCTGCAGGTTGAAACTGATCGGCCTGCAGCACACCTGACAGTCCTCGATGTAAACCTGATCACCGCCGGACAAGTCCACCGTCGTTTCGACCGTTTCACCACAATAAGGACAATCGTACAGCGCAGTTTCCAGCATCGCAGTCTCCTGAGTGACTTGTGCGTATAATCGCCGGTCTATTTACAGGGTGATATTTCGGCTGAGCCCATTACTCAGGCCGCACCCTGGTATTTCCTCTACTTACCCTAGCCGTTTCTAACAAGAGAGCATGATGGGCGAATTCGATACCATCCGACCTTACAACGACAGCGAAGTCCCGGCAGTGCTGGACCGGCTGTTCCGTGACAAGGCCTTTCTGGACATCCTGACCCACTTCCGCTTCCCGCGCTTCGCCGGCGCGCTGGGCTGGCTGCTCAAGCCGATGATCGCGCGCAAACTGCGCCGTGAATTCGCCGGTGTCACCACCGTGGCGACGCTGCAGGATAAAGTCGAGTATTACGTCGACCATACCATCGACCGCGCGACTGACGGCGTCACCTATACCGGCGTCGAGCAATTGAAATCCGGCAGCGCCTACCTGTTTCTGGCCAACCACCGCGACATCGTGATGGACCCGGCCTTCGTCAACTACGCCGTCTACCATGCCGGCCTGCCGACGCCGCGCATCGCCATCGGCGACAACCTGCTGCAAAAGCCGTTTGTCAGCGACCTGATGCGCTTGAACAAGAGCTTCATCGTGCACCGCTCGATCACCGGGCGAAAGGAAAAGATGGCGGCCTACCAGTTGCTGTCGGCCTACATCAACCATTCGATCCGCAACGACTGCCAGTCGATCTGGATCGCCCAGGCCGAAGGTCGGGCAAAGGATGGGGATGATCGCACCGAATCGGCGATCCTCAAGATGTTCCACGTCAGCCGCAAGGACGAGCCGTTCGCCGAAGTCATCCAGTCGTTGAACCTGACGCCGGTGTCGATCAGCTACGAGTACGATCCGTGCGACGCCGCCAAGGCCCGCGAGCTGTATATCCGCGCCACCACCGGCACCTACTGCAAGGCGCCGGGCGAGGATGACGTGAGTATTGCGCTGGGCATCACCGGCTACAAAGGCCGGGTGCACGTGAACTTCGCGCCGCCAATTACCGAGCACTTCGAAGACACCAAGCTGCTGGCTGCCGAAATGGACCGCCAGATCCTGGGCGGTTATCGGTTGTTCCCGGTGCACTACCTGGCGTATGCCCAATGGAACGATGCCGACCCACAACTGCAAGTGCCCAAGGCCGCAGACGTATTCCCGGCCGACGAACTGGCCAAGGCGAAGGCGGAGTGGGAGCGGCGCTTGCACGAATGCCCATCCGAGCATCGTCCGTACCTGGTGACGCAATATGCGACGCCGGTGCGTAATCAATATCGGGTAAAAGCCGGAATTCCTTTGTAAACACCGATCAAAAAATGTGGGAGGGGGCTTGCTCCCGATAGCGGTGGGTCAGCCAGTGGATATATCGACTGGCACACCGTCATCGGGGGCAAGCGCCCTCCCACATTTTGCTCCGGTGTCTTTAAAGGTGGGTGCTGAGCCAGGATAGAACCAGCGCCAGCCCCAGGCCCGCAAACCCGACGCGGTAAGCCTGGCGATAGGCCCGTTCGGTGCGCGTATCCAGAAACAGCATCGGTTGGTCTATGGCCCGCTCTTCGCTGCGCAGCGCGAGGTCGGCCATCGCACGCTGCGCGCGCAGGCGGGTCAGGAACAGCACTACGGCGCCCGAGCAGGCAATCAATAGGGCTACAGCATTGATGAGCAGCGCGGGCAACGCCATCGCAAACCTCGGCGAAACAGTATTCGGGTATCGGTCCAGATACAAACCTGAACGATAGTGGCTTCCTGCGCCGTTACTGCTCCCTCCCCGTTGACGGCTAATGTATCCAGTAATTTACAGCGTCACCTGAACGTCACCTTAACAAGCCACTCTGATGCCCTTCGACGTGAGGTGCTTGTCATGCTGCATGCGCAAAACCAGGACCGGCTGTATCTGATTGCCCCAAGCGATGAACAGGAGGCGTTGGTTGGCGGCCTTGCGTTCAACGTCCAGGACCGCCACTGGCTGGTGTATTGCGCCCTCGCCGGGCAGGTGCATGCCGACCTGCCGGAGCTGGATTTACTCACTGGCGTGAGCATGTTGGATTTTTATGTCGACACGGCGGCGTGAAAGCGCCAGGCGAAAAAAAACCGGGCTCAGCGATGAGCCCGGTTTTTTGAACAGCTTATTGCGAACTGAGCAACTGGCCGATGCTTGGGTCCTTGAACAGTCGGGTCAAGGCATCGCTGAGCACATCGCTGACCAGCTTGGTGTTGGTTTCCTGGTTCGGCGACATGCCGAAGCGCTGGTTGAGGGATGCGGCGTAGCGGCCGCTGTAGCGACGCGTACCGGCGCTGACGTCGGATTTGAAGGTCGCGCCGATGGACGCTTCGGTCACATACAGGCCTTCCTTGGGCGACTGGTATTTCAGTTCGGCCAGGGTGACGGTCAGTTGCGGCGCACCCGGCGTGTTGGTCGGGGTAAAGCCCAACAAGCGCACAGCGGCTTCAGCCTGGGCCTGCAGCTTGGGCAGCACGTCCTCGCCGGTCACCGAAATCAGCGCGGTCTCCGGGTACAGGCCGCCACGCGAACCCAGCGTAGGTGACGGACGGCCATCTACCACACGCACCGACACCGGCTGGCCGTGACCGACCGGGGCCAACTGCGCCGTGACTTTGGGTTGCGGGCTGAGTTGTTGCGGGCTGTTGGCGCAGCCAACCAAAGCCAAACTGGTCACAGTGATCAAACCGAACAACAGGCGTTGCAACATACTCATTTCTCCAGGACTAGGCGCACACAGGCCGCCAGTATAACGGTGCTCGCGCGTCACTCACCAGCAATCCTGAACCGCAGCTGAAGGCATGGGCAAATTACAATTTCACATAAAATCGTCATTCCAATGTCATGGCAGACTGAGAACCTTCAAGCATGTAACGCAACCGGTACATCGTCATGCGCCTTCTCAAGTCATTGTTCTTCTCCCACGCCCGTCATCGCCACTTCGCCCTGCTCGACGCCCACGGCCATTGCCTGGCGTTCAAGCAATGCAGCTTGCCGCCCGTCGGTGAAGGCTGGGTGGAAGTTGCAGAGACACACCTTGGCTGGATGCACCGCCCGCTGCCGGCCAGTGCACGGGTCAGCCCCGAGTTTGTACGCGCATCTTCGCGACAAGCGTTGGCCTCCTGACCAGCGCACTAATAAAAGTCATAAAACACGCCCATTTCCCCGGCGTTCTTCGCTACAATCTCCCCCCGATTATAAGGACGTCTCCTGATCGGGCCCCGCAGCATCGTTATTGCCTCGGCATTAACCTCCCAATTGCCCACAGAGAGCCGCCCACACAGATCGAGTGAAGCTGGCGTGCTTGCTGTTTCCTTTGCAAACCACCCGTCTTTATCGAATCTGCCAGAGCTGCCATTGCGCTCGGCCACTTGAGTTTGTTGCCCGTTTCACGGGCCAGGTGCCAGGCTGGGCAGCCCTTTTTTGAGGTTCACGTCTTCAAAAGAGCGTGAAAAAACGGGTTTTCACAACTTCACAAGAGTGTGGCGAGCAAATGAATAGTTTGGCGTTTGTACAAGCACCATCAGCGTCTGGAACAGCCCAACACAGGACCGAGTACTCCTCGACAACCGGAGCTTGAGCCTGTCCGCTACGGATTGGTTGCACGGATCGCGCGCTTTGACCATAAGTCGAATTGCCACAGGCGCCCATGAATGCGTTCATAGGCAGATTAGCCGGGCAGGAAGCGTGCGCTGAAGTTGCAAAGAATTGCGAAACGGACATGGCGATCCTGGCCATGGGTAACCTGGGGCAACACGTGAACCGCCCCGTCACTCCTGGCAGCCATGCCGTCAATTTGGTGCTGCAGATTTTGGAGACGCGTTAAATGGCGCATAACGAAGCAGTCGACGTAGTTCTGGTAGGGGCCGGCGTCATGAGTGCCACCCTGGCCGTACTGCTCAAGGAGCTCGACCCCGGCCTCAAGCTGGAAGTCGTTGAGCTGATGGATTCGGGTGCCGCGGAGAGTTCCAACCCGTGGAACAACGCCGGTACCGGCCACGCCGGGCTGTGTGAGCTGAACTACACGCCGCAGGCCGCCGATGGCTCCATCGACATCAAGAAAGCCGTGCACATCAACACCCAGTTCGAGGTGTCGAAACAGTTCTGGGCGTACCTGACCAAAAAAGGCACCTTTGGCTCGTCCAAATCCTTTATCAGCCCGGTCCCGCACCTGAGTTTCGTGCAGGGCGAAAACGGCGTTGCCTTCCTCAAGAAGCGTTTTGAAACCCTCAGCCAGCACCATGCGTTTTCGGACATGCACTACACCGAAGACCGCAGCGAGATGGCCGAGTGGATGCCGCTGATGATGCCGGGCCGCCCGCTGGACGAAAAAATCGCCGCGACCCGCGTGATGAACGGTACTGACGTCAACTTCGGCGCCCTGACCAACCAACTGCTCAGCCACCTGACCAGTTCGGCGGACGCCCAGGTCAAGTACTGCAAGCGCGTCACCGGCCTCAAGCGCAATGGTGCCGGCTGGACCGTCAGCATCAAGGACGTCAACAGCGGCAACAGCCGCGACGTGGATGCCAAGTTCGTCTTCCTCGGCGCCGGCGGTGCGGCGTTGCCGCTGCTGCAGGCGTCGGGCATCGAAGAAAGCAAAGGCTTTGGCGGTTTCCCGGTCAGCGGCCAGTGGCTGCGCTGCGACAATCCGGAAGTGGTCAGACAGCATCAGGCCAAGGTCTATAGCCAGGCCGCCGTGGGCTCGCCACCGATGTCCGTACCGCACCTGGATACCCGCGTGGTGGATGGCAAGAAGTCCCTGCTGTTCGGGCCATACGCCGGGTTCACCACCAAATTCCTCAAGCACGGCTCGTTCCTGGACCTGCCGATGTCGATTCGTGCCGGCAACATCGGCCCGATGCTCGCCGTGGCGCGCGACAACATGGACCTGACCAAGTACCTGGTCAGCGAAGTGCGCCAGTCCATGGAGCAGCGCCTGGAATCCCTGCGCCGTTTCTACCCCGAGGCGAAAGCCGAAGACTGGCGTCTGGAAGTGGCCGGCCAGCGGGTACAGATCATCAAGAAAGACCCGAAGAAAGGCGGCGTGCTGCAATTCGGCACCGAGCTGGTGGCGGCCAAGGATGGTTCGCTGGCGGCGCTGCTGGGTGCCTCGCCGGGCGCTTCGGTGACGGTGTCGATCATGCTTGACCTGATCGAGCGCTGCTTCCCGGAGAAAGCCAAGGGCGAATGGGCGACCAAGCTGCACGAGATCTTCCCGGCGCGCGAGAACGTGCTGGAGACGGATGCCGAGCTGTATCGCAAGATCAATACGCAGAACAACATCAGCCTGGAGCTGGTGGATCCTGCAGGAGCGAGCTCGCTCGCGCAAAACGATAACGATAACGCAGCGCATCTGGTTTGACGCGGCGCTTTCAGGTTCTTCGCGAGCAAGCTCGCTCCTACCGTTAAAAGCGAAACGCCCCGGACTCTTATGAGGCCGGGGCGTTTTTTTATGGCTCGGATAATCAGCCGCGGGCTTTGTCGATCAGCTCGATGTACTCGGCGGCGTTGCGCTGGTCCTTGATCAGATCGACAAAGGTCTGGCCGTGCTCATCCTTGCCATCCAGGTCCAGACCGGCTTCCTTGAAGAATCCCAGGAAGCGCTCGAAGTCGTCGATACGCAGGCCGCGATAGGCCTTGATCAGTTTGTGCAGGGACGGGGACGTCGCATCGACCGGCTCGAAGTCCAGGAACAATTTGATCTGGTCGTCGCCGATCTCGTCACCGATCACCTGTTTTTTATCTTTACGCATTACCGACTCCAGCCTGCAGACATTGATACGGGGGTTGAAGTCTACCTGTGGTGCACAGGCTTCGAAAGCGCTGAAGAGCCAGTGTTCTGGCTACAGCAGCACTGCAGCTCAGTCGAACTGGGCGAGCATCCAGCGTTGGTAGTCAGCCACACCGGCATCGCCCTCGCGGGGCGCCCAATCGGCCAACTCACCCTCGCCCACCGGTCGATAGGGCCCGGCCTTGCACTCGAACATCACCGTATCAGGCTCCAGCACGACCAAGCCATGGAACACGCCCGGCGGCAGGTCGACGCCCGCGCACTCGCCCCCTGCCTGCATCACGCGCTTGGTGATGACCTCACCGGTGTCGCTGAATATCAGCAGGCCCAGTCGCCCCTGGAGCACCAGCAAGGTCTCCGCCTTGTCCGCGCTCAAGTGCCGATGCGGCGGTACATAGGTACTCGGCTGCAGGGCCACGGCGAGGCGATGACACGGCTCTTCCATCTGGTGGAAATTGTGATGGTGCCGGCCACGGGGGCTGGCGCCCGCTTTCTCGGCCAACTCTGCAAATAACGTCTGATCAAGAAAGCGGGCCATCGATTACATTCCTTTAACCGCGTAGATGCCATTGGCGTTGCGCCAGTAGCCCTTGTAGTCCATGCCATAACCGAAGATATAGCGGTCGATGCACGGCAGCCCGACGAAATCGGCTTTGAGCTCAGGGCGCGCCTTGCGGTCGTGGTCTTTGTCGATCAGCACGGCGGTGTGCACTTTGCGCGCGCCGGCATGCTTGCAGAAGTCGATGATCGCGCCCAGGGTGTGCCCTTCGTCGAGGATGTCATCGATGATCAGCACGTCACGGTCGATAAACGAAACTTCCGGCTTGGCCTTCCAGAACAGATCACCGCCGCTGGTTTCGTTGCGATAGCGGGTAGCGTGCAGATAAGAGGCTTCCAGCGGGAATTGCAGGTGAGTGAGCAATTTGCCGGCGAAGATCAGGCCACCGTTCATCACGCAGAAGACCACCGGGTTGGTGTCGGCCATTTCGCGGGTGATGTGCGCGCCGACCTTGGCGATCGCTGCTTCGACTTGCGCTTCGGTGTACAGGCAGTCAGCCTCGTGCATGATTTGACGGATATGCTCGAGATCAGCGGACATGGCGCTCTCCAAGGGGTGCTGTGGCAAGAAAAGCGGGCGAAGTTACGCTTCTACTGCGCTCCGAGCAAGCCTTAATGGACTAACGTGCTAGATGTCTATAGGACAACACCCTCGGATAGATTAATCTAGGCCGGTTTTTTTGCCCGCCGCCGGAGCCTTTCCCATGCCCACTCGCGAGATCCGCCACCCGCTGATCCGACACAAACTCGGCCTTATGCGCCGTGCCGACATCAGCACGAAGAATTTCCGTGAGCTTGCTCAGGAAGTTGGAGCGCTGCTCACTTACGAAGCCACCAAGGACTTACCCTTGGAAACCTACGAGATCCCCGGTTGGGCCGGTCCCGTACAGGTCGAGAAAATTGCCGGTAAGAAAATTACCGTGGTGCCGATCCTGCGCGCCGGTATCGGCATGCTCGAAGGCGTGCTCAGCCTGATCCCGGGCGCCAAGGTCAGCGCCGTCGGCGTGGCCCGCAACGAAGAAACATTGCAGGCCCACACGTACCTGGAAAAACTCGTCCCGGAAATCAACGAACGCCTGGCCATGATCATCGACCCGATGCTCGCCACCGGCAGTTCCATGGTCGCCACCATCGACCTGTTGAAAAAAGCCGGCTGCAAGGACATCCGCGCCATGGTGCTGGTCGCCGCGCCCGAAGGCATTGCCGCCGTCGAGAAAGCGCACCCTGACGTACAGATCTACACCGCCTCCATCGACGAGCGCCTGAATGAACACGGCTACATCATCCCAGGCCTGGGCGATGCCGGTGACAAGATCTTCGGCACCAAGCAGAAGGACGCGTGAGCATGCAGGATGAATTCAACGACCCGCTTTGGCGCCAGATCCTGTCTGGCGCACAAATGCTCTTCGTAGCATTTGGCGCGCTGGTGTTGATGCCGCTGATCACAGGCCTTGATCCAAACGTCGCACTGTTCACCGCAGGCTTAGGCACGTTGCTGTTCCAGGTGGTGACCGGGCGGCAGGTGCCGGTGTTCCTGGCCTCGAGCTTTGCATTCATCACCCCGATCATTCTCGCCAAGGGCCAATTCGGCCTGGCAGCGACCATGGGCGGGGTGATGGCGGCGGGTTTCGTCTATACCTTCCTGGGCCTTGCCGTGAAGGTCAAAGGCACCGGTTTCATCGACCGACTGCTGCCGCCGGTGGTGATCGGCCCGGTGATCATTTCCATCGGCCTGGCCATGGCGCCAATTGCCGCCAATATGGCGATGGGCAAGTCCGGCGACGGCGCCGAGCTGATCCACTACCAGACGGCCATGCTGATCTCGATGCCCGCGCTGCTGACCACCTTGATCGTGGCGGTGTTCGGCAAGGGCATCTTCCGCCTGGTGCCGATCATCTCCGGCGTGCTGGTGGGGTTTGCCATGTCGTTCTACTTTGGCGTGGTCGACACGGCGAAGATCGCCGCCGCGCCGTGGTTCGCCCTGCCCCACTTCACCGCGCCGGAGTTCAACTGGCAGGCGATCCTGTTTATCGTCCCGGTGGCCCTGGCCCCTGCGATCGAACATATCGGTGGCGTGATAGCGGTCGGCAGCGTGACCGGTCGCGACTACCTGAAGAAGCCCGGTCTGCACCGCACGTTGCTGGGTGACGGGATTGCTACCACGGCCGCCGGCCTGTTTGGCGGCCCGCCCAATACCACCTACGCCGAAGTGACGGGCGCGGTGATGCTGACCAAGAACTACAACCCGAAAATCATGACCTGGGCCGCGGTGTTTGCCATCAGCCTGGCGTTCATCGGCAAATTCGGCGCGCTGCTGCAGAGCATTCCGGTGCCGGTGATGGGCGGAATTCTGTGCCTGCTGTTCGGCTCGATTGCGGCGGTGGGGATGAATACGCTGATTCGCCACAGGATTGACCTGGGTGAAGCGCGCAATCTGGTGATTGTGTCGGTGACGCTGGTGTTCGGGATTGGCGGTGTTCTGGTGGGTACCGGCACCGGCCCGGACGATTTCGGCCTCAAGGGCATCGCCTTGTGCGCGGTGGTAGCGATTGGTTTGAACCTGCTGTTGCCGGGCAATGATGGTTGGAAGCACAAAAAGCCGGATGAGCCGTTGCTCTAACTAATGTGGGAGGGGGCTTGCTCCCGATAGGGGTGTAACAGTCAATACATCTGTTGACTGACACACCGCCATCGGGAGCAAGCCCCCTCCCACATTTTGATCTTCAGTGTGGCTTAGAGCTCGCCAAGCCCATCGATCAGCGCCTGGTTCTGCTCCGGCGTCCCGATGCTGATCCGCAGGAACTGGGCAATCCGCTCCTGCTTGAAATGCCGCACGATCACCCCTTGCTCACGCAATTTGGCCGCCAGGCCCGCCGCATCATGCTGTGGGTGGCGCGCAAAGATGAAGTTGGCCGCCGAAGGCAACACTTCAAACCCCTTGGCCTGCAACTGGCCGGTGAGTTTTTCACGGCTGTCTATCACCCACCCGCAGGTCTTCTCAAAGTATTCACGGTCCTCAAACGCCACGGCAGCGCCGACAATCGCCAGGCGATCCAGCGGGTAGGAGTTGAAGCTGTTCTTGACCCGCTCCAACGCTTCGATCAGGTCCGGATGTCCCACCGCCAGGCCAACCCGCAGGCCCGCCAGCGAGCGCGACTTGGACAATGTCTGGGTCACCAGCAGGTTCGGGTAATGATCCACCAGGGTGATTGCAGTTTCGCCACCGAAGTCGATATAAGCCTCGTCCACAACCACGACTGATTCCGGGTTGGCCTTGATAATTTGCTCCACAGCGTCCAGCGCCAGCAGGCAACCGGTTGGCGCGTTCGGGTTGGGGAAGATGATCCCACCATTGGGCTTGGCGTAATCCGCCACGTTGATCTGGAACTGTTCGTCCAGCGGCACAGGATCAGACTTGATGCCATAAAGACCGCAGTAAACCGGATAGAAGCTGTAGCTGATATCCGGGAACAAAAGCGGCAACTCGTGCTGGAACAGGCCGTGAAAGATATGCGCCAGGACTTCGTCGGAGCCATTACCAAGGAACACCTTATTCGCCTCGACGCCGTAATACTTCGCCACCGCTTGCTTGAGTCGGTCACTGTTGGGGTCCGAGTACAAACGCAGGTCGTCGTTCAACTCGGCCCGCATGGCCTCTAACGCCTTGGGCGAAGGGCCATAGGGGTTTTCGTTAGTATTGAGCTTGATCAGCTTGGTCAGCTTTGGCTGCTCGCCGGGCACGTAAGGCACCAGGTCCTTGACGAAAGGGCTCCAGAATTTGCTCATGCCTTACTCTCCCTTGAGGATGCGATATTCAGCGCTGCGCGCGTGGGCGCTCAGCGATTCGCCACGGGCCAGCACCGAGGCGGTCTTGCCCAATTCGGACGCGCCCTGGGGCGAACAGAAGATGATCGATGAACGCTTCTGGAAGTCATACACCCCCAGCGGCGACGAAAAGCGCGCGGTGCCGGAGGTCGGCAATACGTGGTTCGGACCTGCGCAGTAGTCGCCCAGGGCTTCGCTGGTGTGGCGGCCCATGAAGATCGCGCCGGCGTGACGGATCGACGGCAGCCACGCCTGTGGGTCCGCTACGGACAGCTCAAGGTGCTCCGGCGCGATACGGTTGGCCACTTCGATGGCTTGCTCCATGTCGCGGACCAGAATCAGTGCGCCACGGCCATTGATCGATTTCTCGATGATCTCGGCGCGCTCCATGGTCGGCAACAGCTTGTTGATGCTGGCGGCGACCTGATCAAGGAACGCGGCGTCGGGGCTGACCAGGATCGCCTGGGCGTCTTCGTCGTGCTCGGCCTGGGAGAACAGGTCCATGGCGATCCAGTCCGGATCGGTCTGGCCGTCACACACCACGAGGATTTCCGAGGGGCCGGCGATCATGTCGATACCGACCTGGCCAAACACATGGCGCTTGGCGGTGGCGACGTAGATATTGCCCGGCCCCACTACTTTGTCGACCTTTGGTACGCTTTCGGTGCCATAGGCCAACGCGGCAACCGCTTGGGCGCCACCGATGGTGAACACGCGGTCGACGCCGGCAATGCAGGCGGCAGCCAGCACCAGCTCGTTGATTTCACCACGGGGGGTCGGCACCACCATGACCACTTCGGTCACGCCTGCCACTTTGGCCGGAATCGCGTTCATCAGCACCGACGACGGGTACGAGGCCTTGCCGCCCGGCACGTACAGGCCCGCGCGGTCCAGCGGCGTGACCTTCTGGCCCAGTACGGTGCCGTCGGCCTCGGTGTAGCTCCAGGAATCCTGTTTCTGCTTTTCGTGATAGCTGCGCACCCGCGCCGCAGCCACTTCCAGGGCTTCACGCTGGGGCGCGGTAATGCGCGTCAGGGCCAGTTCCAGGCGTTCACGAGGCAGAATCAGGTCCGCCATGGACTTGACGTCCAGGCCGTCGAACTGACGGGTGAAATCCACCAGTGCTGCATCGCCGCGCTCGCGCACGGCTTTGATGATCTCGAGCACCCGCTGGTTGACCGAGTCATCGGACACGCTTTCCCAGCTCAGCAGATGATCCAGATGATCGGCGAAATCCGGGTCGGCAGCGTTGAGTCGGGCAATTGCAGTGGACGTGGTCATAGCGAGGGCCTCAATAGATTGGCAAAAACTCAGGTGCCCTAAACTACCGTTCGCTCCGCTTGGGCACCTGAGAATTCTGGCTATGAGGCGGATAGACGGGCGCAGCCTTTGGGCTACGCGGGTGAGTCAACCGCGGTGTCGCGACTCCACTGCCGTGCGCAGGGTGTCGATCAACGCCTGGATACGGGCATGTTGCATTTTCATCGACGCTTTGTTGACGATCAGGCGGGAGCTGATGTCGGCAATAAAATCCTGGGGCTCGAGACCGTTGGCGCGCAGGGTGTTGCCGGTGTCGACCACGTCGATGATCTTGTCGGCCAAGCCGATCAGCGGCGCCAGCTCCATCGAGCCGTAAAGCTTGATGATATCGACCTGACGGCCTTGTTCGGCGTAGTAGCGTTTGGCGACGTTGACGAACTTGGTCGCCACCCGCAGGCGGCCCTTGGGCTCGACATCGCCAACACGGCCGGCGGTCATCAGTTTGCACAGCGCGATCCGCAGGTCCAGTGGCTCGTAGAGACCCTGGCCACCGTATTCCATCAGCACGTCCTTACCGGCCACACCGAGGTCGGCGGCGCCATGTTCAACGTAGGTCGGCACGTCGGTAGCCCGCACGATCAGCAGACGAACGTCGTCCTGGGTCGTGGGGATGATCAGCTTGCGGCTCTTGTCCGGATTCTCGGTCGGCACGATGCCCGCTTCAGCCAGAAGCGGCAGCGTGTCGTCAAGGATGCGGCCCTTGGACAGTGCGATGGTCAACATGGGAAATGTCAGTCCTTCATCAGGCTATTGCTGTCCGGTCGCAAACGGCGCCAGACACAGATCGAGGCCCTTACAGCCTCGATTTGAAACAAACCGGTGTGTGTAGGAGCGAGCTTGCTCGCGAAGAACTCATGGGCACCGCGTTTATTCTGGATAAACCCGTTATCGTTGACGTTTTTCGCGAGCAAGAACTAGGCGTCCCCCTCGCTCCTACAGAACAGCGGGCATCAGCCCGGAACGCGGCGGATTTTAGCGCCGAGCATCTGCAGCTTTTCTTCGATGCACTCGTAGCCACGGTCTATGTGGTAGATGCGGTCGATCAGCGTATCGCCTTCGGCGCAGAGTGCCGAGATCACCAGGCTGGCCGAAGCACGCAGGTCAGTTGCCATCACTGGCGCGCCCTTGAGCTTGTCGATGCCGGTAACGATGGCGGTGTTGCCCTCGACCTGGATCTTGGCGCCCATGCGGTGCAGTTCGTACACATGCATGAAACGGTTTTCGAAGATGGTCTCGATCACGGCACCAGTGCCTTCAGCAATCGCGTTCAAGGAAATGAACTGCGCCTGCATGTCGGTCGGGAATGCCGGGTACGGGGCTGTACGCACGTTGACAGCTTTTGGCCGCTTGCCGTGCATGTTCAGCTCGATCCAGTCTTCACCGGTGGTGATTTCTGCGCCGGCTTCCTTGAGTTTTTCCAGGACGGCTTCGAGAATGGTCGGATCGGTGTCCTTGACCTTCACGCGGCCACCGGTAACGGCAGCGGCAACCAGGTACGTGCCGGTCTCAATGCGGTCAGGCATGACTTTATAGGTAGCGGTGTGCAGACGCTCTACACCATCAATAGTGATGGTGTCGGTGCCAGCGCCGGAAACCTTCGCGCCCATGGCGTTGAGGAAGTTGGCCAGGTCGACCACTTCCGGCTCGCGCGCGGCGTTTTGCAGGACGCTGCGGCCATTGGCCAGGGCAGCGGCCATCATGATGTTCTCGGTACCGGTCACGCTGACGGTATCGAAGAAGAAGTTCGCGCCACGCAAGCCGCCTTCCGGCGCTTTGGCCTTGATATAGCCGCCTTCGACGTCGATGACCGCGCCCATGGCTTCGAGACCACGGATGTGCAGGTCGACCGGACGCGAACCAATGGCGCAACCGCCAGGCAGGGCCACTTCGGCTTCACCGAAACGCGCGACCATCGGGCCAAGCACCAGGATCGACGCACGCATGGTTTTCACCAGCTCGTACGGGGCGATCAGGGTCTTGATGGTGCGTGGGTCGATTTCGACAGACAACTTCTCGTCGATCACCGGCTCAATGCCCATGCGACCGAACAGCTCAATCATGGTGGTGATGTCGTGCAGGTGCGGCAGGTTGGCCACCGTGACAGGGCCGTCGCACAGCAGGGTCGCTGCGAGGATCGGCAAGGCGGAGTTTTTCGCACCGGAAATGCGGATCTCGCCATCGAGGCGGGCACCGCCGGTAATAATCAATTTATCCATAAGAATCTCGACGCCTTGGGGGCTCAGGTGCGCTCGGCCCAGGCCGCGCGGCTGAAAAATTTCATAGTGACCGCATGGATGCTGCCATCGGTGATCCATGGGTTCAAATGGGCATAGATCTGCTGCTGACGCTTGACCGGGCTCAATGCCGCCAGTTCATCGCTGATCACGTTCAGCTGGAAATTGCAGCCTTCGCCTTCAACTTCTACAGCCGTGTCCGGCAGCTTTCCTTCAAGGAAGCTCTTAACTTCTAGGGCCTGCATGCTCAACCTCTATCGGCGCCCAGTGCGCACGGGTCGCACATCATACAAAAAAAGCCCCGCGCCTGCGAACCCCGCATAGCAGGACTCTGACGGAGGGCTTCTCTGATAAATGTGTATTACGGGTGTGCCAACAGCTCGGTCAAGCCGGAAACCTCGGCGATCTCGCGCATGTCTTCAGGCAACGCACGGAGACTGACCGGCTTTTTTACCGCAGCAGCATCGCGCATGAAGCACAACAGCAACGACAAACCGACGCTGCTGGACTTGGTTACCGCCGAGCAATCCAGCACCAGCGCGGGCGCAGTGCTGGCCTTGATCAGTGCCTGGCCCTGCTTGCGCAGGTCAGGCCCGGTGCGGTAATCGAGCACGCCGCTGAGGAACAGCTCGCCGGCATCGCCGATACGAACAGCCGACTCGGTCATGGCGCTGGTTTCCCGGCTTCCTTATCGGAAGTTTCCTTGGCCTTGGCCACTTCGCCGGCCCAACCATTGATGGTCTTGTCCAGGTCGTTGCCATTGCGCTGCATCGCGTCGGCGAACTGGTCACGGAACAGCTTGCCGATATTGATGCCGTTGATGATCACGTTACGCAGTTTCCACTCGCCGCCGACCTTCGCCAGCGTGTACTGCACAGGGTACACGGCACCATTGGTACCTTTGACGGTCATGTTGACGCTGGTGCGGTCACCCGACTCATCACCGGCCGGAGCGACGGTAATCCCCTGGTTGTTGTACTCAAGCAAGGCGTTGCCGTAGAACTGGAACAGGCCGCGCTTGAAGTTTTCCTGGAAACGCTGCATCTGCGCAGGTGTGGCCTTGCGCGAATACTTGACGGTCATGATGCTTTTGGAGATGCCTTCGGCATCCACCACCGGACCGACAATGGTATTGAGCGCGTTGTAGAACTGGCTCGGGTCTTGTTTGTACTTTTCCTTGTTGGCCGACAGGTCAGCCAACATTTTGTTGGTGGTGTCCTGCACCAGTTCGTGGGCAGAACCGGCTGCGTTGGCCATCAACGGCAGCGCTGCAAGCAGAACCAGAAGGCCACGTCGCAAGGTAGAGAGCATGAACAGATTCCTCATTTGGCGTCTTTATTGACCGTGTTGAGCAGGAATTTACCGATCAGATCTTCAAGCACCAACGACGACTGTGTGTCGTGGATGGTCGAGCCATCCTTGAGCAGGGCTGTTTCCCCGCCTACGCTGACACCGATGTACTTCTCGCCCAGCAGGCCAGCAGTGAGGATGGATGCCGTAGAGTCAGTCGGCAGATTATCTACCTTCTTGTCCAACTGCATCGTCACTCGGCCGGTGAAGCTATCGCGATCCAGATCGATTGCCGTGACCTTGCCGATGGTCACACCGGCCATGGTCACTTTAGCTCTGACCGTCAAACCGGCGATATTGTCGAAGTACGCATAAAGTTTATAGGTGTCGGCGGTGGGGCTGGCCGACAGGCCACTGACCCGCAGGGCCAGCAACAGTAAAGCCAGGATGCCAGCCAGCAAGAAAAGGCCGACACCGATCTCCACAGTGCGGTTTTGCATCAGAAATCTCCAAACATCAAGGCGGTCAAAATGAAGTCAAGGCCCAGTACCGCCAGCGAGGCGTATACAACGGTCTTGGTGGTGGCGCGACTGATCCCTTCTGAAGTGGGCTCACAGTCATAGCCTTGGAATACGGCGATCCAGGTCACTACAAAGGCGAAGACGATGCTCTTTATGATGCCGTTGAGCACGTCGCCCGTGAAGGTCACGCTGTTTTGCATGTTGGCCCAGTAGGAACCGTCATAGACCCCCAACCAGTCCACCGCCACCCACGAACCGCCCCAGATCCCGACCACGCTGAAGATCATCGCCAGCAGCGGAAGGGAAATGAAGCCGGCCCACAGGCGCGGGGCAACAATGTACTTGAGCGGGTCCACACCGATCATTTCCAGGCTGGACAGCTGTTCGGTGGACTTCATGTTACCGATTTCGGCGGTCAACGCAGAACCTGCACGCCCGGCGAACAGCAACGCGGTGACCACCGGCCCCAGTTCACGCAACAGCGTCAGGGCAACCATCTGCCCTACCGCCTGCTCTGAACCGTAGCTGGACAGAATGTTGAAGCCTTGCAGCGCCAGCACCATGCCGATGAACATCCCGGAGACCACGATGATCACCAGAGACATCACGCCGACCGCATGCAGTTGCTTGAGCAGCAAGCCAAAGCCGCCGCCGATGCCGCCGCGGCCGAGCAAGGCGTGGAACAGGAAAATAGTCGAACGCCCGAGGACTTCGACGATGTCGATGCCCGAGCGACCGAAAAGGCGAACCTTTTCGATAAGAGATGTCTTGCGCATCAGCGCTTCCCCAGAAGATCTGCGCGGTAGTCCGCTGCCGGAAAGTGAAAAGGCACCGGGCCATCAGGATCGCCGGTCATGAATTGGCGAATGCGCGGGTTATCGGCGTTCATCAGCTCTTCTGGCGTCCCCTGCCCCAGCACCTGACCATCACCCACTACATAGAGGTAGTCAGCGATGCTCGCGGTTTCGGCCAGGTCGTGAGACACCACGATGCTGGTGATGCCCAAGGCATCGTTGAGCAGACGGATCAGGCGCACCAGTACGCCCATGGCGATAGGGTCCTGGCCCACGAAAGGCTCGTCATACATGAGGATCTGCGGGTCGAGGGCGATGGCTCGCGCCAGGGCGACACGACGCTTCATGCCACCGGACAATTCGTCAGGCATCAGGTCGATGGCCCCGCGAAGCCCTACGGCCTGCAGCTTGAGCAACACAATGTCACGAATCATCTCATCGGACAGCTGGGTATGCACCCGCAGCGGGAACGCTACGTTTTCGAAAACATCGAGGTCGGTAAACAGCGCACCGCTCTGGAACAGTACGCCCATGTGCTTGCGCGCATCGAACAGATCGCTGCGCGACAGCGTCGGCAGGTTCTGGCCGTTGACCCACACTTCACCGGCACTGGGGCGCAATTGCATGCCCATCAGGCGCAACAAGGTGGTCTTGCCGCAACCGGAAGGCCCCATGATGCCCGTGACTTTTCCGCGAGGAATGCGAATATCGACGTTATTGAAGATGCTGCGCGTACCGCGCTTGAAGGAAAGGCCCTTCAGCTCGACCGCGTAGGCGTTATCGGCACTCATCTAATCTCCTTGGGATGCAGCCTTTCACTCAGACACCATGTATGCGAATTTGGTTTGCAATGGATGTGCAATAGTTACGCCATGGGTTGGGCGGACCGAACTGGCCGCGAACTATATCACTGCTGGTGCAGAGCCCCCAAGGCCGGAACAGCGCTTGTTCAGATTCAGCACAGCGAAAAACGTTGCCGGCGATGTTATTCAGACGAATCCTGGAGACGCTCAGAATAAAGCCTGACGAACTTATGTGAGCGAATCGATCATTACCGCTATAATCGCCGACTTTTCGTCAGGCTATACGACTTCAGACATGAGCCAATCCAGCGACCTCATCCAATCCGCACAACGCACCATCCGCCTCGAGCTGGAAGCCGTAGAAGGTTTGCTGGCGCATATCGACGCAGATTTCGTACGCGCCTGCGAGATGATTCTGGCCAGCAAAGGCCGCGTTGTCGTGGTTGGCATGGGTAAGTCCGGCCACGTCGGCAACAAGATCGCCGCTACGCTGGCCAGCACCGGAACCACAGCGTTCTTCGTGCACCCGGCCGAAGCCAGCCATGGTGATATGGGCATGATTACCAAGGATGACGTGATTCTGGCATTGTCCAACTCCGGCACCACCAACGAAATCGTCACCCTGCTGCCGCTGATCAAGCGCCTGGGCATCAAGATGATCAGCGTCACCGGCAACCCGGAATCGACACTGGCCAAGGCCGCCGAAGTGAACTTGAACGTTCATGTCGCCCATGAAGCCTGCCCGCTGAACCTGGCGCCCACCTCGTCGACGACTGCGGCACTGGTCATGGGCGACGCGCTGGCGGTGGCGCTGCTTGAGGCTCGCGGGTTCACCGCTGAAGATTTCGCGTTTTCGCACCCCGGCGGCGCCCTGGGCCGCCGCTTGCTGTTGAAAGTGGAAAACGTCATGCATGCGGGCGATGAACTGCCCCACGTGCAACGCGGCACCTTGCTCAAGGACGCGCTGATGGAAATGACCCGCAAGGGCCTGGGCATGACCGTAATTCTGGAAGCCGACGGCCGACTGGCCGGCGTGTTCACCGACGGTGATCTGCGGCGCACCCTGGACCGGGCCATCGACATCCATACCGCAACCATCGATGCTGTGATGACGCCCCACGGCAAGACCGCGCGCGCCGAGATGCTGGCAGCCGAAGCCCTGAAGATCATGGAAGACCACAAGATCGGCGCGCTGGTGGTGGTCGATGACCACGACCACCCTATCGGCGCCCTGAACATGCACGACTTGTTGCGTGCAGGAGTGATGTAAATGACCAGCGACCTGTTGCAACGCGGTAAAAACATCAAGTTGGCGATATTCGACGTCGATGGCGTGCTGACCGATGGCCGCCTGTACTTTCTCGAAGACGGCAGCGAATTCAAGACGTTCAACACGCTCGACGGCCAGGGCATCAAGATGTTGATGGCGGCAGGCGTGCAAACAGCGATTATCAGCGGTCGAAAGACCCCCGTTGTGGAACGTCGCGCACAAAACCTCGGGATTCCTCACCTGTATCAAGGCCGCGAGGATAAACTGGTGGTGCTGGACGAGCTTCTTGGCCAACTCAACCTAAGCTATGAACAAGTCGCCTATCTGGGTGACGATCTGCCTGACCTGCCGGTGATCCGTCGGGTAGGCCTGGGCATGGCCGTCGCCAATGCCGCAGCGTTTGTGCGTGAACACGCCCATGGCATTACCGCCGCCCGCGGTGGCGAAGGTGCCGCCCGCGAGTTCTGCGAGTTGATCCTGCGTGCCCAGGGCAGTCTTGAAGCGGCCCACGCCGCCTACTTATAGAGCGTTATATGCTGAGCAAAAAGATTCGCAACTTCCTGCTATTCGGAGCCATCGCCGCGCTGTTGCTCGCGGTGGGCTACTGGAATATCAGCCCGGAGCGCTTTCTCGACAAGCCTGTCGTGCAGGTTGATGAAAGTGTCATCGACAACTTCGCCACCAACACCCATACCGTGCAGTTCCTGCCCGATGGCAAGGTGCAGTACGAGTTGGTCTCCGACAAGGTCGAGCGCTTGAAAGCCTCGGAAGTCAGCCTGCTGACCAACCCGGACTTGAACATGTACCGTGGCACCGAACTGCCGTGGCACGTCACCAGCCTGCGTGGCGAGGTCAATCCGGACGGCACCGAAATCGAACTGATCGACTCGGTGCGCGTCGCACGTACAGACGCGCAGAACCGCGACACCATCATTACCAGCAGTCGCATGACGGTATTCCCACAACAGCAATATGCGCAGACCGAGCAAGACGTTAGAATCGACGGCGCTGGCGGTGTATCGACCGGCAAGGGAATGAAAGCGTATTTGAAAGAAAGCAGGATACACCTGCTATCGAACGTAAGAGGACAGTATGAGGCTCGTTAAAACCCTCCCTATTTTGCTCGGTCTGGGCGCAGCACTGGGAAGCGTGAGCGCCTGGGCTCTGCCGAACGATAGCCAGCAACCGATCCACATCTCGGCTGACGATGCGCAGCTGGATGACAAGCAAGGCGTCGCGACCTACACCGGTGGCGTGATCATCACCCAGGGCTCGATGAAGATCACCGGTAATACGGTGACACTGACTCGCACCCAGGCTGGCGATATCGACGTCGTGACCTCGGTGGGCAACCTGGCTTACTTCGAGCAGAAGCAAAAGGCAGAAGACCCAGGGCCGATGAAAGGCTATGGCAAGACTATCCAGTACCATGCCCAGCAAAATCGCATCGTATTGATCGACCAGGCCAAGGTGCTGAGTGCCGACGGTAACTCCACCGAAGGCGAGAAGATCGTCTACAACACCCAGACCCAGGTCGCCCAGGCGGGTCGCGCCAATGGCAACAAGGTCACCGCGCCTCGCCCACGGATCGACATGGTCATCCAGCCGAAGAAGAAGGCCGAGTAATGGCAACCCTGAAAGCCCAGCATCTGGCCAAGGCCTATAAAAGCCGCCAGGTGGTACGCGATGTGAGCCTGTCGATCGACAGCGGCCAGATTGTCGGCCTGCTTGGCCCCAACGGTGCCGGCAAGACCACGTGCTTCTACATGATCGTCGGGCTGGTCCAGGCGGACCAGGGGCGTGTATTAATCGACGACCTGGACGTCAGCCATCAGCCGATGCACGGCCGTGCGCGCGCAGGTATCGGCTATCTTCCGCAGGAGGCGTCGATCTTCCGCAAACTGTCGGTAGCCGACAACATCATGGCAATCCTCGAGACCCGCAAGGAACTCGACCGCGACGGCCGCCGCAAGGAACTGGAAAGCCTGTTGCAGGAATTCCACATCAACCACATTCGCGACAATCTCGGCATGAGCTTGTCCGGTGGTGAGCGTCGCCGCGTGGAGATCGCCCGCGCCCTGGCAACCGCCCCCAAATTCATTCTGCTGGACGAACCGTTCGCTGGCGTTGATCCGATTTCGGTGGGCGATATCAAGCAGATCATCCATCACCTCAAGGCCAAGGGCATTGGTGTGCTGATCACCGACCACAACGTCCGTGAGACCCTCGATATATGCGAAACCGCTTATATCGTCAACGACGGGCAATTGATTGCCGAAGGTGATTCAGCGACGATCCTGGCCAACGAACTGGTGAAGGAAGTTTATCTGGGTCACGAGTTCCGCCTGTAAACACGGTGATATCGGGCCCTTTGCGAGAGCGCGAGCGAGTCAATAAAAACCTCAGCTTTTTTCTCAGCTTTTTTATTGTTACCGCGCTCTAGGCAAAGGCCCCGATATCAGGCATATAATTTGCTTATGTTTGGCGCTCACGCGCCCTGTCGTGGATGGCGCATTGCGCCGGCGAATAAGGTGTTAAGCCCCTGCCATGAAACCATCGCTAGTCCTGAGAATGGGCCAGCAGCTGACGATGACACCGCAGCTGCAACAGGCCATCCGCCTGCTCCAATTGTCGACCCTGGACCTGCAACAGGAAATCCAGGAGGCCCTGGAGTCCAATCCGATGCTCGAACGCCAGGAAGAAGGCGACGACTTCGACAATACCGACCCCTTGGCAGACAATATCGAGCAAAAGCCCAATCCCGATGTACAGGAACCGTCCTATCAGGAAACCGCCCCTACGGTGGACAACCTCGAGGACGGCGAATGGAACGAACGCATTCCCAACGAGCTTCCGGTGGACACCGCATGGGAAGACGTCTACCAGACCAGCGCCAGCAGCCTGCCCAGCAATGACGACGACGAATGGGACTTCACCACCCGTACGTCGGTCGGCGAGAGCCTGCAGAGCCACTTGCTGTGGCAACTGAACCTGGCGCCGATGTCCGACACCGATCGCTTGATCGCCGTCACCCTGATCGACTGCATCAATAACCAGGGTTATCTGGACGAAACGCTCGAAGAAATTCTTGAAGCCTTCGACCCGGAGCTGGATATCGAGCTGGACGAGATCGAAGCCGTCCTGCACCGTATCCAGCAATTCGAGCCCGCCGGCATTGGCGCCCGTACGCTCAGCGAGTGCTTGTTGCTGCAACTGCGCCAGCTACCGGCCAAGACCCCCTGGCTCGCTGAAGCCAAGCGCCTGGTCAGCGACTACATCGACCTGCTCGGCAGCCGCGACTACAGCCAGCTGATGCGTCGCATGAAGCTCAAGGAAGACGAGCTGCGCCAGGTTATCGAGCTGGTTCAGAGCCTCAACCCTCGCCCGGGCTCGCAGATCGAGTCCAGCGAAGCCGAATATGTCGTGCCTGATGTGATCGTGCGCAAAGACAACGAGCGCTGGCTGGTGGAACTGAACCAGGAGTCGGTGCCACGTCTGCGGGTCAACCCGCAATACGCCGGCTTCGTGCGCCGCGCCGATACCAGCGCCGACAACACCTTCATGCGCAACCAGCTGCAGGAAGCACGCTGGTTCATCAAGAGCCTGCAAAGCCGCAACGAAACCCTGATGAAAGTGGCCACCCAGATTGTCGAGCACCAACGCGGCTTCCTGGAATATGGCGACGAGGCGATGAAGCCACTGGTACTGCACGACATCGCTGAAGCGGTCGGCATGCACGAATCGACGATTTCACGGGTGACCACGCAAAAATTCATGCATACCCCACGGGGTATTTATGAGCTGAAATACTTTTTCTCCAGCCATGTAAGCACCTCCGAAGGCGGCGAATGCTCCTCCACGGCGATCCGCGCGATCATCAAAAAACTGGTTGCCGCGGAAAATCAGAAAAAGCCGTTGAGTGACAGCAAGATCGCTGGTTTACTGGAGGCACAAGGCATTCAGGTCGCCCGTCGAACCGTCGCCAAGTACCGCGAGTCTCTCGGGATCGCGCCTTCCAGCGAGCGAAAGCGTTTGATGTGACGGGCGGGGCACAGCGTTCCAGTGGCAGGCGCTTTTCGCCTGCCGCTTTATGCACTGGCAACGAAGGAGAAGCTGTATGCAAGTCAACATCAGTGGACACCATGTAGAAGTCACCCCACCCATGCGCGAATACGTCGAACAGAAGCTGAAAAAGCTTGAAGGACATTTCGACAAGATCACCAACGTGCAGGTCATCATGAAGGTCGATAAGCTTCAGCAGAAAATTGAAGCGACCCTGCAGATACCCGGTGGCGAAGTGGTTGCTAACGCCGAGCATGAAGACATGTATGCATCGATCGACTTGCTCACCGACAAGCTTGACCGCCAACTCAAAAAGCATAAGGAAAAGAATCTGCACCTGATGCAAGGTACAGGTCGTTAACTCTCCCCCCATGATCCGACTTGAAACCATCCTGACCCCCGGCCGTTCCCTCGTGAACGTGCCGGGCGGCAGCAAGAAAAAAGCCCTCGAACAAATTGCCAACCTGATCAGCAGCCAAGTGCCTGACCTGGAGATGCAAGATGTCTTCGAGGCTCTGATCGCCCGTGAAAAACTTGGCTCGACCGGTTTTGGCAACGGCATCGCCATCCCCCACTGCCGCCTCAAAGGCTGCACAACACCGGTCAGCGCCCTGCTGCACCTGGATCACCCCATCGATTTCGATGCCATCGACGGCGCTCCGGTCGACCTGCTGTTCGTTCTGCTGGTCCCACAAGCTGCCACCGATGCGCACCTGGAACTGCTCCGGCAGATCGCCAGCATGCTCGACCGCAAGGAAGTACGCGAAAAACTGCGCAGTGCCAAGAGTAATGAGGCGTTGTATCAGGTCGTCCTGGATGAGCAAAGCGGGCAATAATCATGCGTTTGATCATCGTCAGCGGCCGTTCCGGCTCGGGCAAGAGCACTGCCCTCAATGTGCTTGAAGACAGCGGCTTCTACTGCATCGACAACCTGCCCGCCGGGCTGCTGCCGGAATTGGCCGAGCGCGCCTTGATCCACACCGAACTGGCGCAACCGCTGGTCGCCGTGTCGATCGACGCCCGCAACCTGCCCAGCCATCTCTCGCGCTTCCCCGAACTGCTTGAGGAAGTGCGCGCCAAGCATATTCATTGCGACGTGCTGTACCTGGATGCCGACGAAGAAACCCTGCTCAAGCGTTTCTCCGAAACCCGTCGACGCCATCCGCTCAGCAGCGCCAACCGCTCCCTGGCGGAAGCCATCCAGGACGAGACCAAGCTGCTGGGGCCGATCATCGATCTGGCCGACCTCAAGATCAACACCACCAACCTGAACCTGTACCAGCTGCGCGATGCGATCAAACTGCGATTGCTGAACCAGCCGGAGCCTGGCACAGCGTTTCTGGTCGAGTCATTTGGTTTCAAGCGTGGCATGCCGGTGGATGCCGACTTGGTGTTCGACGTGCGTTGCCTGCCCAATCCTTATTGGAAACCGGAATTGCGCGATCAGTCCGGGCTCGATCAGCCCGTGATCGACTATCTGGCGGCACAAGCGGATGTGGAAGAGATGTTCCAGGACATCTCCACCTACCTGCTCAAATGGCTGCCGCGCTTTGCCGCGAGCAATCGCGCCTATGTCACCATTGCCATTGGCTGCACCGGTGGCCACCACCGCTCCGTCTACCTGACGGAACGGCTCGGCCAGGCGCTGCAACAAACCCTCAAGAATGTCCAGGTTCGCCACCGCGACCTTAGCTGAAAGGAACACCACTGCGATGCCGGCTCGGGAAATTGAAATCATCAACAAGCTGGGTTTGCACGCCCGGGCTTCAGCCAAGTTTGTCGGCGTTGCCGGGCAGTTCCCCTGCCAGATCCGCGCCGGGCGCACGCCGGAAACGATGGTCGACGGTAAAAGCATCATGGCGATGATGATGCTTGCCGCAGGCAAAGGCACCAAGATCCATCTGGAAACCCAAGGCGAACAAGAGCAGGAAGCCATGGACGCGCTGGTGAAGCTGATCAATAACTACTTTGATGAAGGCGAATAACCGCCTTGCGCTGTAGGAGCAAGCTTCAACCCAACGCCGTATCCATCATCATCATCAAGCAGAACCCGATGCACAACCCCAGGCTGGCGAGCTTATCGTGACCGTTTCGGCGTGACTCGGGGATGACCTCATGGGTCACCACCAGCAGCATCGCGCCAGCAGCCAGCGCCAGCCCCAGGGGCAACAGCACTTCGGCAAGGCTCACCAACCACGCGCACAGCACTGCAAATACCGGTTCGACCAAACCGGACGCAGCGCCGATCAGGAACGCCTTGATCCGCGACATCCCCGCCCCAGCCAATACCAGCGCAATCACCAGGCCTTCCGGCACGTCCTGCAGGGCAATGCCCATGGCGAGGCTGTCGGCATCCGCCATGCCGCCACCCGCAGAAACTCCTACAGCCATGCCTTCCGGGATGTTGTGGGCAATGATGGCAAACACGAAGAGCCAGATGCGCGGCGGAATAACCGGCTTATCCGGCGTGCCCACCAACATTTCCGGGCTGGCGCCGGACACCTTGCGGTCTACCAGATACAGCCCGAATGCACCCAGCATGATGCCGAAGCTGATCAAGCCAGCCGCACCCCACGGCGAGAGCCCCAGGCTTTCAGCGGCGGCAATGCCGGGCACGACCAGCGAAAAGGCGGTCGCCGCCAGCATTACCCCTGCTCCAAACCCCAGCAAGGTATCGCTCAACGCCGCTGGCATTCGGCGAATCACCAGCACCGGCACCGCGCCCAACGCGGTACCGAGTGCGCAGATCGCTCCGCCCTGCAAGGCGCGCAAGATGCGCGGCTCCAAGTCGAGCCAAGCCAGCCCATGGGCCACCAATAATGCCGTACCGACTAATACAAGCAGGGAGCCAAACGCGTAGCGAAATAATCGCACGCTGCTAATCGCCAGTGTTTCAGTGCCCATAGTCGGCCTTAGATCTTGTTATAGGGTGACTATCAGGCCAAAGCGGCCTGGTAGCGCGCGGCGACCTCGGGCCAGTTAATGACGCTATAGAATGCATTGATATACTCCGGTCGTCGGTTTTGATACAGCAGGTAATAAGCGTGCTCCCAAACGTCCAAACCGAGGATCGGCGTGTTGCCGCTCATCAGCGGGCTGTCCTGGTTGCCGCTGCTTTCCACCACCAAGGTCTTCTGCGGGGTGACACTCAACCAGGCCCAGCCGCTGCCGAAACGGGTCAACGCCGCTTTGGTAAAGGCCTCCTTGAAACTGTCGAAGCCCCCCAGTTGCTCGTCGATCGCCTTGCCCAGTTCCCCCTCAGGCTTTCCGCCACCTGTGGGCGACATGACCGCCCAGAACAGCGAGTGGTTGGCATGCCCACCTCCTTGGTTGACCACGGCAGCGCGTAATTGCTCCGGTAATTTTTCGACGCTGGAAACCAGCTTCTCCACCGGCCAGCCAGCGAACTCGGTGCCTTCGACGGCGGCATTAAGGTTATTGATGTAGGTTTGGTGATGCTTGGTGTAGTGAATCTCCATGGTTTGCGCATCGATATGGGGTTCGAGGGCGTCGTAGGCGTAAGGCAAAGCCGGCAGGGTATAGGTCATATCAATGTGCTCCATAGTGAGAGGGGGTCGGTTGCGACGCGGCACCGCCCAGCAAGCGATGGGTGCGCGGGTACTCGCCGTGATCGCTGATGAAATTCAACAGTTCGACATAGGTTTTGCTGCTCTGGCGCAACGCGGCCTCGCGCAACTGCGGACTGAGGCGTGGGTCCTGCATGGTCTGCAGCAGGCGCTGGTGAATGGCGCAGAGGTATTCCGCGCTTTCTTCAGGCTGGTTCAGGCGCAGGTGCAGGTCTGCCAGGTTGTGATGGGAAATGACGCAAGCCGCCACGGCTTCATCGGCGTCCGCCCAGCGTTCGAACAACACTTGGGCCAGGGCCAGGGCTTGCAAATAGGCCTCGCGTGCGTCCACCAGCTCGCCCGCCATAAAACAGCGATTGGCCCGTTCGATCGTGCGTTTCCAGTGCTCCATGGTGAGCCTCCAAAACAGGGTCGGTGATTACACGCCGCCCGCCGTAAGCTTTTCCGGGTCCAGCAGGACTTCCAGTTGGCTGCGCGGCAAGTCGGTGTGTTCGAGGGCGACATCGATCACCGGACGACCCTGCTGATAAGCCTGCTTGGCGATTTCAGCGGCCTTTTGGTAACCAATGATCGGATTGAGGGCGGTGACCAGGATCGGGTTGCGCGACAACGCCTCCTTGAGTTTGGCTTCGTTGACCTTGAAGCTGGCAATGGCCTTGTCCGCCAGCAAACGGCTGGCGTTGGCCAGCAACTCCAGGCTACTGAGCAGGTTCTGGGCGATGATCGGCAGCATCACGTTCAGCTCGAAGTTGCCCGATTGGCCGGCGACGGTGATCACCGTATCGTTGCCGATGACCTGGGCAGCCACCATGGCCGTGGCTTCCGGGATTACCGGATTGACCTTGCCCGGCATGATCGACGACCCCGGCTGCAGACCTTCCAGCTCGATTTCGCCGAGGCCGGCCAACGGGCCGGAGTTCATCCAGCGCAGGTCATTGGCGATCTTCATCAGCGATACAGCGGTGGCTTTCAACTGGCCGGAGACGGCGACGGCGGTGTCCTGGGAGCCAATCAACGCAAACAGGTTCTTGCCCGGCGTGAACGTCACCTGGGTCAGGTGGCTCAGGTGCTGGCTGAAACGTGCGGCAAACTCCGGGTGTGCGTTGATGCCGGTGCCTACCGCCGTGCCACCCTGGGCCAGCGCTTGCAGCGCCGGCAGCAGGTCTTGCAGGTGGCCGACATTGGCCTTGAGCTGCTGCGCCCAGCCATTGAGCACCTGGCTCATGCGCACCGGCATGGCATCCATCAAGTGGGTACGACCGGTCTTGATAAACGGGTGGACCGCTTCGGCCTTTTGCTCGATCACCTGCACCAGGTGCAGCAAGGCCGGCAGTGTTTGCTCGTGCAGCACCAGCGCGGCGCTGACATGAATGGTGGTCGGGATGATATCGTTGCTGCTTTGTCCGCAGTTGACGTGGTCATTGGGGTTTACCACCTCACCCAGCAACCGGCTGGCCAGGGTCGCAATCACTTCGTTGGCATTCATGTTGGAGCTGGTGCCGGAGCCGGTCTGGAAGATATCCACCGGGAAATGCTGCATGTAGTCGCCTTCCAGCAAGCCTTGGGCAGCATCGACAATGGCCTTGCCCTGCCCTTCGCTGATTTGCTTGAGGTCGACGTTGGCCCTGGCGGCAGCGGCCTTGGCCAGGATAAGCGCGCGAATGAACTGCGCGGGCATACGCTGATGGCTGATCGGAAAGTTGTTCACCGCGCGCTGGGTTTGCGCACCGTACAAGGCCTCGGCGGGGACTTGCAGTTCGCCCATGCTGTCGCGTTCGATACGGGTGTTACTCATCATCAGATCCTTGCACCAAGTCGGCGTGAGAGAGGGATGGCAGCAATTGGCATGTCGCCAATTGCCAGGCGAAGGCCTGCCAGCGCTTGAGGCGGCAGGCACAGTGGGAGAGTTTTTCCAGGTCTCGCAGGGGGCGCCAGGCCTGGTCCAGACACGAGGAGCGCCAATGCCAGGGCAGCGCGATATCGTTGGCGGTGTCGATGAGCAATCGAAATGACGTTTCGGCGATCGTCCATGGGTGGGTCGCGGTGCAACACGCCAGGTAGCGTCCCTCATTGAGGTAATGTTCGATCAGGCGAGGCTCATTGGGGTCGAGCCCACAGCGAATCTGACGACTCATCCACCGCCAACTTTCCAGGTACGGGTCCTCACGCAAGACAGAACTCATGATCCACACTCATTCAGTAATGATATTGATTATTAAATGATATTAAGAATCAAAACAAGAACAGCAGATTAATCCTTTCTGCCAGCGGCACAAAAAAAGGCGCGCCATCATCGATATGGCGCGCCTTTTTGCTGAAACGTTGCAGGTCAGCTACCGGCGACTGTCATCCGCTCGATCAACACCGAGCCCGTGCGGATATTGCTGCGCAATTCCAGGTCGTTACCCACGGCCACGATCTGCTTGAACATATCGCGCATGTTGCCGGCGATCGTCACTTCCTGGACGGCGAACTGAATCTCACCGTTTTCCACCCAGAACCCCGCCGCGCCACGGGAATAGTCACCCGTCACCATGTTCAGCCCTTGGCCCATCAATTCGGTCACCAGCAGGCCGCGCCCCATGCGACGCAACAGAGCCGCCTGGTCTTCATCGCCATGGGTCACGAACAGGTTGTGAACCCCGCCGGAGTTGGCGGTGCTTGGCAGGCCAAGCTTGCGTCCAGCGTAGGTGCCCAATATATAAGACACCAACTCGCCCTTCTCAACGAACGGCTTGGCATACGTGGCCAGGCCGTCGCCGTCGAACGAGGCGCTGCCCATAGCGCGCATCAGGTGCGGGCGCTCATCGATGGTCAACCACTCCGGGAACAGCTTCTGGCCGATCGCGCCTTCGAGGAATGAAGATTTGCGATACAGGTTGCCGCCGGAAATCGCTCCGAGAAAACTACCGAACAGACCACCGGCCAACTCTGCGGAAAACAGTACCGGCACTTCGCACGTGGGCACCGGGCGTGCGCCCAAACGACTGGCTGCACGCTGCGCCGCACGCTGGCCAATGCTTACCGGGTCGGCCAGCAACTCGCCTTGACGGTTGACGTCGTACCAGTAATCACGCTGCATCTGGCCGTCGGCTTCGGCGATCATGACGCAACTCAGGCTGTGACGCGTGGACGCATAGCCGCCGATAAAACCGTGGCTGTTACCGTAGACACGGCAGCCCTGATGCGTACTCAGGGTGGTGCCGTCGGCGTTCTTGATACGCGCATCGGCGTCGAATGCCGCGGCTTCGCAGGTCAGCGCCTGTTCGATGGCTTGCTCAGGCGTGATATCCCAGGCGTGGAACAGGTCGAAATCCTGCAGGTCCTTGGCCATCAGCGCTTTGTCGGCCAAGCCTGAGCTTTCATCCTCAGAGGTGTGCTTGGCGATTGCCAACGCGGCGGCAACGGTCTCGCGGATCGCCTCCGGGCCACTGGCCGAGGTACTGGCCGAACCTTTGCGCTGGCCCACATACAAGGTAATCCCAAACCCTTGGTCGCGATTGAATTCTACGGTCTCCACTTCCCGCTGACGCACCGAAGTCGACAGTCCCTGCTCCAGTGACACCGCTACCTCACAGGCGCTGGCCCCCTGGCGCTTGGCTTCGGCAAGAATCTGCTCGACTTGTTCCTGCAGTGCCGGTAACGCTTGCGGACCGACGCTTTGGGCTGCACTCATGGTTTTCTCCACTCAAATTCTGCTCTCGGTTAAGGCCATCGAGCGACCGGGCCGGACAAGCGGCCCCCGACTGGTTATCATGGCGGCGTTTCTTTGCGGACTGCCACCATGGTTGATTCTTACGACGACTCCCTCGATGGGGAGAAAAGCAAAACCCAGGTCAAACGTGAGCTGCATGCTCTGGTTGACCTTGGCGAGCGCCTTACAACGCTCAAAAAGGACTTGATTGCAAAACTGCCACTGACCGACGAAATGCGTCGGGCCTTGGCCGATGCGCCTAAGCACACCGCGAATATCGCGCGCAAACGGCACATCATGTTTATCGGCAAGCTGATGCGCGATCAGGATACTGACGCCATTCTGGCCTTGCTCGATCAAACCGATGCCTCCACTCGCCAGTACAACGAACGCTTCCATAACCTGGAGCGTTGGCGTGACCGCCTGATCGAGGGCGATGACGCAGTGCTGGAAAAATTCGTATTGGACTATCCGGAAGCGGACCGCCAGCAATTGCGCTCCCTGATCCGTCAAGCCCAACATGAAATGGCGCATAACAAGGCGCCGGCCACCAGCCGTAAAATCTTCAAATACATCCGTGAGCTGGACGAGACTCAACGCGGCCTGCGCTGATCCTCTTCCCCGGGTGGCGACCTTCGCCATCCGAAGCTTGCGGGCTTACGAGCCCGTGCCACCCACGGTGATCGCATCGATTTTCAAGGTTGGCTGGCCCACGCCCACCGGCACCGACTGCCCATCCTTCCCGCACGTGCCCACGCCGCTGTCCAGCGACAGGTCGTTACCGACCATCGACACCTTGCTCATGGCCTCCGGCCCATTACCAATCAATGTGGCTCCCTTGACCGGCGCGCTAATCTTGCCGTCTTCGATCAAGTACGCCTCGCTGGTGGAAAATACGAACTTGCCGCTAGTGATATCCACCTGCCCGCCGCCGAGGTTGGCGCAGTAGATGCCGCGCTTCACGGAAGCAATGATTTCTGCCGGATCGCTTTGGCCACCGAGCATGTAGGTGTTGGTCATGCGTGGCATAGGCAGGTGGGCATAGGATTCGCGGCGACCGTTGCCGGTGCGCGCCACGCCCATCAGGCGGGCGTTGAGCTTGTCTTGCATATAGCCCTTGAGTACGCCGTTTTCGATCAGGGTGGTGCACTCCGTGGGCGTGCCCTCGTCATCCACACTCAACGAACCCCGGCGACCGGCCAAGGTACCGTCATCGACAATGGTGCACAGCTTGGAGGCGACCATCTCGCCCATACGCCCGCTATAGGCGGAACTGCCCTTGCGGTTGAAGTCGCCTTCCAACCCATGGCCCACGGCTTCGTGCAGCAGCACACCGGACCAACCCGAACCCAGCACCACCGGCAAGGTACCGGCCGGCGCCGGAATCGCTTCCAGGTTGACCAGTGCCTGGCGCAGCGCTTCACGGGCGTAGCCCATGGCGCGGTCCTCGGCGAGAAAATAACGGTAATCGGTGCGCCCGCCACCGCCATGGCCGCCGCGCTCGCGGCGACCATTCTGCTCGACGATCACACTCACATTGAAACGCACCAGTGGCCGCACATCGGCCGCCAGCCCGCCGTCGGTAGACGCCACGAGGATGCGCTCCCACACGCCGGCCATGCTCACGGTGACCTGCTGGATGCGCGGGTCCAGGGCGCGAGTCGCCGCGTCCACACGCTTGAGCAACTCGACCTTCTCTGCGCGGCTGATCACTTCCAACGGATTGTCCGGCGCGTACAACTGCGCCACGTCCTGGGTGCTGAATGCCTGCACCGTGCCGTTCTGCCCTGCGCGGGAAATCGAACGGGCCGCACGCGCAGCCAGACCCAGGGCCTCCAACGTAATGGCATTGCTGTAGGCAAAACCGGTTTTTTCTCCGGATTGCGCGCGAACGCCTACACCCTGGTCAAGGTTGAAACTGCCTTCCTTGACGATGCCGTCTTCCAACGCCCAGGACTCGGAAATCTGCCCCTGGAAATACAGGTCGGCCGCGTCGATGCCGGGTCCGGCCAGATCGCCCAGCACGGTTTGCAGACTTTCGATGGTCACGCCACCGGGTGCCAGGAGATGTTCACTGACTGAGGACAACAACTCGCTCATAGGTTTGGCCTTAAATTCATCGTTCTGAAGCAGGTCGCTGTGCGCCCTGCGAGAAAAAGCGCCGGTGATTGACCACCGGCATGCGCGCCCGTATCGACGCCTGTTCATTGCTGTCGCGTTCGGCCACCAACACCGCTTCGCCTCGATCCTGTTGGGCCAACACCCGCCCCCAGGGGTCGACAATCGCCGCGTGCCCGTGGGTTTCCCGTGGCCCCGGGTGCACACCGCCCTGGGCAGCCGCCAGCAGGTAACACTGGGTTTCGATGGCCCGTGCACGAATCAGCACATCCCAATGCGCAGCCCCGGTCACCGCCGTAAACGCCGAGGGCGCGCTGATCAACTCAGCCCCCGCCGCGCGCAGCTCACTGTACAGCTCGGGGAAGCGCAGGTCGTAGCACACCGTCAGCCCCAAGCGTCCCACCGGCGTATCCGCCACCACCACGTTGCTTCCGAAAGCATAGTCGTCGGATTCGCGATAACGACCCCGGGCATCCGCCACATCCACATCGAACAAATGCAGCTTGTCGTAGCGAGCGACGATTTCACCGCGGTCGTCGATCAACAGCGAGCAGGCGTTGGGCTTGGCGTTCGGTTGGTCCTTGGGTGGCAACGGTAGTGTGCCGGCCACTATCCATAAGGTGAGGTCGCGAGCGGCCTGTTTCAACCATGGCAGGATCGGGCCTTCACCCAGGGCCTCGGCGCGACCAATGTCAGCCATGTCACGGCGGCCCATTGCGGCGAAGTTCTCCGGCAGTACCGCAAGCCTGGCGCCCTGCGCCGCCGCGCTCTCCAGCAGGCGGCGCGCCTGAGCCAGGTTCGCCAGCACATCACTCTGGCTGACCATTTGAATTACCGCAAAGGACATGGGCCGACACTCCGTAAAGGGCATGGGGCCATGCTACTCCACAGCCTCTCAGTTTGGCTTTTCAAATGGCTTGTCGAAGGTGATTTTCGGGTCTTTCCACGGGCCTTGCACGGTGTACTGCACGCTGGCGAAGCGCGATACCCGGTCACCGATCAGCTTGTCGATCAGAAACAATGCGCCGCCAATGGCCGGCGCGCCGACAATCAATGCCGCGATGGGCAGGTTGTTGGTGACCGGCAGCGTCACCAGCAACTTGGCATCGACGCGATCCGCCACCAGGTCGAGGGTGCCGTTCAGCTCAAGGTTGGTGGACGGCCCGGTCATGGTGATGGGCTCACGGGTCACGAACACGCCGTTACTGGCTGCGAGCAAGCCCTTGACCCGGTCATAGCTCAGGCCCTTGCCGAGCAAGTCGGAAAAATCCAGGCGCAAACGGCGGCCGATGGAATTGAAGTTAAGCAGGCCGAACACCCGCAACGCCTGGGCGCCACCTTCCACTTCCACGAACTGGCCTTTACGGAACGCTGCATCCAGGCTACCGGAGAACCGCTTGGGCCCAACCCAGGCGGGCGAACCGGGCCAACGGCCATCCACGTCCAGATGGAAGTCCTCGCTGGTTACTGTGGGCGCAAAGCCCCAGCCTTTGAGCACGTCGGCAATGTTCTTGCCGTCCAGTCGCCCCTTATACCAACTGCTGCTGGCCCCCGGCGCGCCTTCCCAACCACCGGCGCCATTGAGTTGCATGCCCTTGAGGCCCAGGTCCAGGCTGTTGAAGGCCAGGCCTTTGGCGGTCGGCCGGACTTTCAGCGACCAGGCGCCCACCAGGTCCGGGCCCTGGAACAGTTGATCGATGGCGATATCCAATGCCGGAATATCCTTGGGATCGATATCGGCCAACGGGTCCGGCGCGTTCTCGTCCGCCTGTACGGTCGGGTCGACCGCAGGCAGCTTCACGTACTGCAGGTTGATTGCGATAGGTGCGCCCTTCGCGTCCGGCAGGTTGACCGTGCCCTTGGCTTGCTGGCTGTCGAACTGCAGGCCCCAGGCCACGGGCTTGCGATCCAGTTGCAGTTTGACCTGATTGAACTGAGTACCAAACCCAGTCAGCTTGCCTACCTTGAAATCAGCGCCACTGAGCAGTTGCTTGGCATTGCCGCCCGGATCGTTACCAGCGTAGCGGCTGGCGAGTTGTTTCCACGGGTCGATGTCCAGCTCCGAAAGCACCCCGCGAATGCGCAGGCCCTTGGCGCCGGGCAACACCGCGTCGCCATCGCCGAGGAACAATTCGCCGCGGCCCTCATTGAAGTTGTCCGGCGGCGCCGCAAACGTGAAATTCGCCAGCTCACCGTAGTCAAACCAGTAACGCCGTTCAGCGCCCTGCAAGGTCATGCGGAACGTGCTGTCACGGCCCTGGCTCGCCGGCATGCCAAACGGCGCCGGCAGGTCTACCGCGACGCCCTTGAGATTGGAATTGACCATCAACTGACTGTCCGCGCCGTCCAGGATCACTTGCAACTGGTACGGAATATCGCCGGACACCGGCAGCGGCTGGCTGATTTTCAACCAGTCGGTGAGCCGCTTGACCGTCACCTGCCCCTTGGCGGTAACGCGGGTGTTGATATTGCCGGGTGTGCCCTCGGCAAAAATCTGCGCGGTGATCGGACGGTCGAACGCCTGGGCCGAAATATTCTGGCCGCTCAGGCCCTTGGCGCTGTCGAAACGGAAGTCACCCTTGAGCTGGGTCAGGTCCAGGGTGGGCTCCGCCAGTTGCAGGCGCGCTTTATCGGTCTTGAAGTCGACCACGATCTTAGGCTCGGTGCCTTTGGCCAAGGGCACGTCCAGGTCCAGACTGCCTTGCAGGTTGCCCTCGCCCTTCCAGCCCGCAAAGGTGGATGCCGTACCGATGGGGGCTTCCTGGAGGATTTTCAAACCGTCGCCCAACCCACCGGAAAATCCGCCGGTGAGCAGCAGGTGGCTGTCCTTGCCGGCCGGCGCGTGGGGGATATTGACGTAAACGTCCTTGACCTGGGTATCGAGCAGTTGGCCCTTGCTGGCCAGGATACGCACGCCGCTCTCCTCGACGAACACTTCACCATTGACCTTGTTCACATGGGGCCAACCCGGCTGGAAGGCCAGCTCGGCATCATGCACCTTGAAGAACAGGCTGATATTGCGCGAAGCCGGCAGCGCGTTGTGGCTCAAGGAGCCCTGGTACTGGAAAAAACCTTCGTCTACCGCGCCTTTGAGGATCGCCGTGCGCAACCATTCATCCAGCGCCGGGCTCAGCACTGCCGGTAGATACTTGGGGGTAAAACGACCATCGCCATCGACCATGCCGACCCGCAAGTCCATGTAGTCCTCCTGGCTATGGTCGAAATGCAGGCGAATCAGGAAATCCGCCGCGACCTTGCCTTCCTCCCCCAACACCTTGATATACGGCGCGATCAGGGTGAAGCCCTGCTTGTCCAACGTCCAAGTCAGGCGCGCATTGGCCTGGATGTATTGCCATGGCTTGGCAAAGATCGGAAACAGGTGCAGGGAGAAGTCCTTGCTGTCCATGCGCAACTCGCCATGGCCGAGGTCGCCGCTGATGCTGCCGGACACATTGCGCGCGGCCGGCGCGCCGAAGTACGCGTCAAAACCGACACGTTCAAGGTTGGCGGCAAAACTGACTTTTTGATCGGTGGTGTCCTGGGGGCGGAAGTCCACCAGCACATTGCGCAACAAGCCGGTGGCTTTCAGGTGCTCGACGGCCTTGGCGAAACCTTCCGGCAGCGGTGCCAGGGCATTGAGCAATGGCGTGATGGGGGTCAGGTCGAGCCGATCGGCCTGGAGTTTCCACTCTTCCTGGGTTTTATCGGTGGCCAGGCTCTGCTGCAGTTGCACGCGCGATTCCCAACGGGTTTCGCCGATGTTCATCGCCAGCGAATCCAACAGCACCTTGAGGCCGCTGTCGCTGCGTTGCACATACGCGGTCAGGGCCAGGTTTTCGATATGCACCGGCTGACGCTCGGCATAGCTGCCCTTTACCTGCGGCGAATTTAGGCGCACCACCGCGCTTTGCACGGTGCCGTTGGCCCAGTTGAGCCAGAACTCACCGCCGGCCTTGAGCTGGGTGAGCTTCCATTGTTGGGTCAGCCGGGATGGAATCCACTTGGCCCAGTCGCTTTGAGGCAGGCTCAGGTAGGCCTCGACCTCAGCGTCTTTCCATTGGCTGGCGCGTATACGGCTGCGCAGGCTCAGGGCGAGCGGTTGGCCGTCGGGCAGCGTCAGGCGCGCGTCCAGGCGCTGCCGGGCCATGCCGGTGTGCAGGCTCAGGCCTACATACGTTACGGTCACCGGCGCCCGGTCGAACGGTTGCAAGGTCACCTGGCTGTCGAGCACCGAAACGCGCTTGACCATTTGCATACGGGTGAGCAGTTGTTGCGGGTCCAGTGACGGGCTGTCCTGTAACGGCAAGCCCTGCAGCGTCCAACTGCCGTCCTGGTCTTCCTTGACACTCAGCTGCAAGCCGCTGACTTGCAGATGGGCGATGCGTACTTCACGGGCCATCAGGCTGGCCCAGAGGTCGGGCACCACCTCGACCTGGTCCAGGCGCAACGCACTGCTGCCCTCGCCGACCATCACGTCGTGGGCCAGCAAGATCGGCGCAAACCCGCTCCAGCGGCCTTCGAGGCTACCGATATGCACCGGCATCTGCACCGCAGCCTGGGCCTTGGTTTCGACTTCAGCGCGGTATTCGGCCACCAGCGGGGTCAATTCACGCCCCAGGCTCACGTACACCGCCGCCGAAACCAGCAGTAAGGCACACAGGCCCAGCCCCCAACGGGTCAAAGCGGCAAAAAAGCGTATCAGACGCTCCATGTCAGGCGACCCTCAAAGCGGTAGTCGGACGACAGATCAATGCCTGCCGGTCTCGGAAAAGAAAAACGAATGGGGATCAGAGCAGCACCACGTCGTATTGTTCCTGGGAATACATGGTTTCGACCTGAAAACGAATAGTGCGCCCGATAAACCCCTCCAGTTCGGCGACGTTGCCCGACTCTTCGTCGAGCAGGCGATCGACCACTTTCTGGTTGGCGAGCACTCTATAACCTTCGGCCTGATAGGCGCGTGCCTCCCGTAGGATTTCACGGAAAATTTCGTAGCAGACCGTTTCCGGGGTTTTCAATTTACCCCGGCCCTGGCAACTGCTGCAGGGTTCGCACAGCACTTGCTCAAGGCTCTCGCGGGTGCGCTTGCGGGTCATCTGCACCAGGCCCAGCTCAGTGATGCCGATGATGTTGGTCTTGGCGTGATCGCGTTCCAGCTGTTTTTCGAGGGTGCGCAGTACCTGGCGCTGGTGCTCTGCGTCTTCCATGTCGATGAAGTCGATGATGATGATGCCGCCCAGGTTACGCAGGCGCAGTTGGCGCGCAATCGCCGTGGCAGCTTCAAGGTTGGTCTTGAAGATGGTCTCTTCGAGGTTGCGGTGCCCCACGAACGCGCCCGTGTTGACGTCAATGGTGGTCATGGCTTCTGCCGGGTCCACCACCAGGTAGCCACCGGACTTGAGCGGGACCTTGCGCTCCAGGGCTTTCTGGATTTCGTCTTCGACGCCATACAGGTCGAAGATCGGCCGCTCGCCCGGATAGTGCTCGAGGCGGTCGGCAATTTCCGGCATCAGCTCGGCGACGAATTGCGTGGTGCGCTGGAAGGTTTCCCGCGAGTCGATGCGAATTTTCTCAATTTTCGGGCTGACCAGATCGCGCAAGGTACGTAACGCCAGGCCGAGGTCTTCATAGATGACGCTTGGCGCGCCAATGGTCTGAATCTGCGCCGCGATCTGGTCCCACAGACGCCGCAGGTAGCGGATATCCATCAGGATTTCATCGGCGCCCGCGCCCTCGGCGGCGGTGCGCAGGATAAAACCACCGGCTTCCTTGATGCCCTCGGCGGCGACACAGTCGCTGACCACCTTCTTCAGGCGCTCGCGTTCGGCCTCATCCTCGATCTTGAGGGAAATACCGACATGGGCGGTGCGCGGCATATACACCAGGTACCGCGACGGAATCGACAGTTGGGTAGTCAGCCGGGCGCCCTTGGAACCGATGGGGTCCTTGGTGACCTGCACCACCAGGCTCTGCCCTTCGTGCACCAGGGCGCTGATGCTTTCCACCGCCGGGCCTTCGCGCAGGGAGATTTCCGAAGCATGAATGAAGGCGGCGCGGTCCAGGCCGATGTCGACGAACGCCGCCTGCATGCCCGGCAATACGCGCACCACCTTGCCTTTATAGATATTGCCGACGATCCCGCGCTTCTGGGTGCGCTCCACATGCACTTCTTGCAGAACACCGTTCTCTACCACCGCCACGCGCGATTCCATCGGCGTGATATTGATCAGAATCTCTTCACTCATGGCTGGGTCTCGTTCAGGCGTTTTCACAATAGTGACCGATCGCTTATGGCTTGGCGCGCAAGTAGAGGCGTTCAGCGCGCGGTAAGGTTTTGCCAACAGGGTATGCCGAATCGGCCTAGCAGTTGCGCGGTTTCGCACACCGGCAGGCCGACCACGGCGGAATAGCTGCCATTGAGTCCGCTCACGAACACCGAGCCCAGCCCCTGGATAGCATAGCCGCCGGCTTTGTCCTGGGGTTCGCCACTGTGCCAGTAGGTCGTAGCCTCCTGGGCAGAAATCTCACGAAACCCCACGCGACTGCTTACACAGCGGGTTTCACAGCGCTGGCCGTCGGTAAGGGCGATGGCCGTGAGGACTTCATGCTCGCGCCCTGCCAACGCCATCAACATCGCCAAGGCATCGGCCTGATCCACCGGTTTGCCAAGAATCTTGCCATCCACGATCACAGCGGTATCGGCACCCAACACGCAAATGCCGGCGCTGTGCTCGAGCGCAGCCAGACCCGCCGCTGCCTTGCTTCGAGCCAGGCGCTCGACATAGGCGACGGGGGTTTCGTCAATAAGAGGCGTTTCATCGATGGCGGCGCTGACCACGGTGAAAGGCACACCGATCTGGGTCAACAACTCACGTCGCCGCGGGGAGCCCGAGGCCAGATAAAGCATATTCATTGCAGACTCTCCCTGTAGGGTTCGGTAACCAGGCAGAGCCTCGCAATCCGTCAATTGATTTTGTAGCGACGACGTAGCCCGCGCAGGCCGAAGCTGACCCAAGGCCACAGCAATGCACTGACCAGGGCCGGCAATACCAGCGCGAGAGTAGGCTGGCGATTGCCGGTCAGGGCGCTGAGCCAGAGCTGAACCAACTGCGCCAGGCCGAAGATCACCAGGATCACCAGGCACTGCTGCCACATCGGGAACATGCGCAAGCGCTGCTGCAACGACAGCACCAGGAAGGTGATCAGGGTCAGGATCAACGCGTTCTGGCCGAGCAAGGTGCCATAGAGCACATCCTCCGCCAAGCCCAGGCACATCGCCGTGACCATGCCTACCTTGTGCGGCAGGTTCAACGACCAGAATGCCAGCAGCAACGCCAGCCACAGCGGGCGCAGGATTTCCATGAATTGTGGCAGCGGTGAAACGCTGAGCAACAGGCCGATGGCGAAGGTCAGCCAGACAATCCAGCCATTGCGCGAATGAGTACTGGCCATTATTCCTCCCTCTGCCGCGTGGTGGCCGGGGCGGTTGTCGCAGGCCTGGCGGCAGGCGCGGTGGTCGCCGCCGGTTTCGCCGGGCGTGCACTGTGTGCCGCGGGTTTGGCCGGTGTGGCGACAGGCGCTGCAGTTGCGGGTACGACCGCAGGCGCCGGTGGCCCCACGAACGCCGGTTTCGGCACGGTGGCGGGAATCACAGGCGCGGTGCCGTTCTGCTTGTCTTCCGCTTCCTGGGCCTGCGCGGCGTCATTGGCGCGCTCTTCCGGGGTGCGGTTATCGCTGAACACCAGCAGCAGATAGCGGCTGCGGTTCAGCGCGGCGGTCGGTACGGCACGCACAATGGCAAACGGCTGGCCGGAATCGTGGATGACCTCCTTGACCGTCGCCACCGGGTAACCCGCCGGGAAGCGCTGACCCAGGCCGGAGCTGACCAGCAGGTCGCCTTCCTTGATGTCGGCGGTGTCGGCCACGTGCCGCAACTCCAGGCGTTCCGGGTTACCGGTGCCGCTGGCAATCGCGCGCAAACCGTTACGATTGACCTGCACCGGAATGCTGTGGGTGGTGTCTGTCAGCAGCAAGACGCGCGAGGTGTAGGGCATCAATTCAACCACCTGGCCCATCAGGCCACGGGCATCGAGCACCGGCTGGCCAAGGACCACGCCGTCGCGCTCACCCTTGTTGATGATGATCCGATGGGTAAAGGGGTTGGGGTCCATGCCGATCAACTCAGCCACTTCGACCTTTTCGTTGACCAATGCCGAAGAGTTGAGCAACTCGCGCAGCCGCACGTTCTGCTCGGTAAGGGCCGCGAGCTTTTGCATGCGGCCCTGCAACAGCAGGTTTTCGGTCTTGAGTTTTTCGTTCTCGGCAACCAGCTCGGTGCGGCTGCCGAATTGGCTGGCCACGCCCTGGTAGAGACGTTGCGGCAGGTCGGTGATCCAGTAAGTCTGCATCAACACCAGCGACATCTGGCTACGCACAGGCTTGAGCAGCGCAAAACGGGCGTCGACCACCATCAGCGCGACCGAAAGCACGGTCAGCACCAACAAGCGCACGCCCAATGAGGGGCCTTTGGCGAAGAGCGGTTTAATAGGCCGCTCCTCCCAGGCAAATGTTCTCTTTATTCATACGGCATCAAACCGGCCTGGATGCAGATTGAAGAAGATAAACGCCAGCAGGCAGCACTGCAAAGTGCTGCCTGCCGACCGAGCATGAACCATCCAGACAAGCTTATTCGCTGGAAAGCAGGTCCATGGTGTGTTTATCCATCATTTCCAGTGCACGACCACCGCCACGCGCCACGCAGGTCAGCGGGTCCTCGGCGACGATCACCGGCAGGCCGGTTTCCTGGGCCAGCAACTTGTCGAGGTCGCGCAGCAAGGCGCCACCACCGGTCAGTACCAGGCCACGCTCGGCGATATCGGAAGCCAGCTCCGGCGGCGACTGCTCCAGGGCGCTCTTCACCGCCTGAACGATGGTGGCCAGGGACTCTTGCAGAGCCTCCAGCACTTCATTGGAGTTCAGGGTGAAGGCACGTGGCACGCCTTCGGCCAGGTTGCGGCCGCGAACATCGACTTCGCGAACTTCGCCGCCCGGGTAAGCGGTGCCGATTTCCTGCTTGATGCGCTCGGCGGTGGATTCGCCGATCAGGCTGCCGTAGTTACGACGCACATAGGTGATGATCGCTTCGTCGAAGCGGTCGCCGCCGACACGCACGGATTCGGCATACACCACACCGTTCAGGGAAATCAGGGCAATCTCGGTGGTACCACCACCGATATCCACCACCATCGAACCGCGGGCTTCTTCAACCGGCAGGCCGGCGCCGATTGCGGCGGCCATCGGCTCTTCGATCAGGAACACCTCGCGGGCACCGGCACCAAGGGCCGATTCACGGATGGCACGACGCTCCACCTGGGTGGATTTGCACGGGACGCAGATCAGCACACGAGGGCTGGGCTGCAGGAAACTATTTTCGTGAACCTTGTTGATGAAGTACTGCAGCATCTTCTCGCAGACACTGAAGTCGGCGATCACGCCGTCTTTCATCGGACGAATGGCAGCAATATTGCCTGGTGTTCGGCCGAGCATGCGCTTGGCCTCGGTGCCAACGGCAACGACACTTTTCTGATTACCATGGGTCCGAATGGCCACAACCGATGGCTCATTCAGGACGATACCGCGCTCGCGCACGTAAATAAGGGTGTTGGCAGTGCCCAGGTCAATGGAAAGATCGCTGGAAAACATGCCACGCAGTTTCTTGAACATGGGAAAGGGACCCTAGGCAACGCGTGGGTAAAAAAGTGCGGCAAACTCTAACAACGACAGGGATTTTGGGCAAGGCGCCAATGTGCTAAATTGGCCGACTTTCTGTGCACCAACCCCCACAATCGCGGCCTTATGACCGTAGAAATGCGGTAGTGTTCCGACAATCTAACACACGGACGCCTTCCGTTCTGTTTTCCACTGGAGAATCCCATGGCGCTTGAACGCTCCGACGTGGAAAAAATCGCGCATCTGGCCTCGCTTGGCCTCAATGACGCCGATCTTCCACAGACCACCGCAGCCCTGAACAGCATTCTCGGGCTGGTTGACCAAATGCAGGCCGTCGACACCGACGGCATCGAGCCCCTGGCTCACCCGCTGGAAGCCAGTCAGCGCCTGCGCGCAGACGTCGTGACCGAGCGCAATAACCGCGAGGCCTACCAGTCCATCGCGCCAGCGGTCGAAAACGGCCTGTACCTGGTTCCGAAAGTCATCGACTAAAGGGAAAGAGCCTTTCATGCATCACATGACTCTGGCCGAGATCGCCCGCGGTCTCGCCGACAAAACATTTTCTTCCGAAGAGCTGACCAAGACCCTGCTGGCGCGCATCGCCGCGCTGGATCCCAAGGTCAACAGCTTCATCAGCCTCACCGAAGAGCTGGCCCTGAGCCAGGCCAAGGCCGCCGACTTGCGTCGCGCCAACGGTGAGAACGGCGCGCTGCTGGGCGCCCCGATCGCCCACAAAGACCTGTTCTGCACCCAGGGCATTCGCACCAGTTGCGGCTCGAAGATGCTCGACAACTTCAAGGCGCCCTACGACGCCACCGTAGTGTCCAAGCTGGCCGCCGCCGGGGCCGTGACCCTGGGCAAGACCAACATGGACGAATTCGCCATGGGTTCGGCCAACGAGTCGAGCTACTACGGCGCGGTGAAAAACCCGTGGAACCTGGACCACGTACCCGGCGGTTCGTCCGGCGGGTCGGCCGCCGCCGTTGCCGCGCGCTTCCTGCCGGCCGCCACGGCCACCGACACCGGTGGCTCGATCCGCCAACCGGCAGCCTTCACCAACCTCACCGGTTTGAAGCCGACGTACGGTCGCGTGTCCCGCTGGGGCATGATCGCCTACGCGTCGAGTCTCGATCAGGGCGGCCCGCTGGCCCGCACGGCTGAAGACTGCGCGATATTGTTACAAGGTATGGCCGGTTTCGATAAACAGGATTCCACCAGCATCGATGAGCCGGTGCCGGACTACAGCGCCAGCCTGAACACGTCGCTCAAGGGCCTGCGCATCGGCGTGCCCAAGGAATACTTCAGCGCCGGTCTCGACCCACGTATCGCCGACTTGGTGCACAACAGCATCAAAGAGCTGGAAAAGCTCGGCGCCGTGATCAAGCACATCAGCCTGCCGAACAACCAGCACGCGATTCCCGCCTACTACGTGATCGCCCCGGCTGAAGCCTCCTCCAACCTGTCGCGTTTCGACGGTGTGCGGTTCGGCTATCGCTGCGAAAACCCGAAAGACCTCACCGACCTGTACAAGCGCTCCCGTGGCGAAGGCTTCGGCGTGGAAGTACAACGCCGGATCATGGTCGGGGCCTACGCCCTGTCGGCTGGCTACTACGACGCGTACTACCTCAAGGCGCAGAAAATCCGTCGCCTGATCAAGAACGACTTCATGGCAGCCTTTGAAGAAGTCGACGTGATCCTCGGCCCGACCACGCCGAACCCGGCCTGGAAGATCGGCGCCAAGACCGGCGACCCGATCGCCGAGTATCTGGAAGACCTCTACACCATCACCGCCAACCTCGCGGGCTTGCCGGGCTTGTCCATGCCCGCCGGTTTCGTCGATGGCCTGCCGGTCGGCGTGCAATTGCTTGCCCCGTATTTCCAGGAAGGCCGCCTGCTCAATGTGGCGCACCAGTACCAGTTGAACACCGACTGGCACACCCGCACCCCTACCGGCTTCTGAGGAGAACACTATGCAATGGGAAGTTGTGATCGGGCTGGAGATTCATACCCAGCTCGCCACCCAATCGAAGATTTTCTCCGGTAGCGCCACCACGTTCGGCGCAGAACCCAACACCCAGGCCAGCCTGGTCGACCTGGGTATGCCCGGCGTGCTGCCGGTGCTGAACCAGGAAGCGGTGCGCATGGCGGTGATGTTCGGCCTGGCGATTGACGCCCAGATCGGCCAGCACAACGTGTTCGCGCGCAAGAACTACTTCTACCCGGACCTGCCCAAGGGCTACCAGATCAGCCAGATGGAGCTGCCGATCGTCGGCAAGGGCTACCTGGACATCCCGCTGGAAGACGGCACCATCAAACGTGTCGGCGTGACCCGTGCGCACCTTGAAGAAGACGCCGGCAAGAGCCTGCACGAAGAATTCCCCGGCGCCACCGGGATCGACCTGAACCGTGCCGGCACGCCGTTGCTGGAGATCGTCTCCGAGCCGGACATGCGCAGCGCCAAGGAAGCCGTGGCCTACGTCAAGACAATCCACGCGCTGGTGCGCTACCTGGGTATCTGCGACGGCAACATGGCTGAAGGTTCGCTACGTTGCGACTGCAACGTGTCGATCCGCCCCAAAGGCCAGGTCGAGTTCGGCACCCGCTGCGAGATCAAGAACGTCAACTCTTTCCGCTTCATCGAGAAGGCGATCAACAGCGAAGTGCGTCGCCAGATCGAACTGATCGAGGACGGCGGCAAAGTCATCCAGCAAACGCGCCTGTACGACCCGAACAAAGACGAAACCCGCGCCATGCGCAGCAAGGAGGAAGCCAACGACTACCGTTACTTCCCCGATCCGGACCTGCTGCCGGTGGTGCTGGAGGACTCGTTCCTCAATGATATCCGCGCCACCCTGCCGGAACTGCCACAGCAAAAGCGCGAACGTTTCCAGGCGCAGTTCGGCCTGTCGGTCTACGATGCCAGCGTCTTGGCGTCCAGCCGTGAGCAAGCCAACTACTTCGAAAAGGTCGTGAGCATTGCCGGCGACGCCAAGCTGGCGGCCAACTGGGTGATGGTCGAACTGGGCAGCCTGTTGAACAAGCAAGGCCTGGAAATCGACGAAGCACCGGTTAGCGCCGAACAACTGGGCGGCATGCTGCTGCGCATCAAGGACAACACCATCTCCGGCAAAATCGCCAAGACCGTGTTCGAAGCGATGGCCGCCGGTGAAGGCAGCGCCGATGACATCATCGAGAAGCGTGGCCTCAAGCAAGTCACCGACAGCGGCGCTATTTCGGCCGTGCTCGATGAAATGCTCGCGGCGAACGCCGAGCAGGTCGAACAATATCGCGCGGCTGATGAAGCCAAGCGCGGCAAGATGTTCGGCTTCTTTGTTGGCCAGGCGATGAAAGCATCCAAAGGCAAAGCCAACCCGCAACAGGTCAACGAATTGCTCAAAAGCAAGCTCGAAGGCTGATAGCGGTGAAGGAGCCGAGTGAGTTTCCATGCTCGACTCGGACCTCCTGTGGGAGGGGGCTTGCTCCCGAGAGCGGTGATTCAGTCAACACATCAGTGACTGGCCCACCGCTATCGGGAGCAAGCCCCCTCCCACATTTGATACGGGAATACCTGGAATGAAGCGTCTACTCGGCCTCCTGGCTGTCTTTTCCCTGCTGACCGGTTGCGCCAACGGCCTCATCGACCCCAACGGCTACGACGAAACCGGCACCGCCTCCTATTACGGCGCCAAGCACCATGGCAAACGCACCGCCAGCGGTGAAGCGTTCAACCAGAACGGCCTGACCGCCGCCCACCGGCGCTTGCCCTTCGGTACCCAGGTCAAGGTGACCAACCTCGACAACAACCGGTCTGTGGTGGTGCGTATCAATGATCGCGGCCCCCACACCCGCGGCCGCCTGATCGACCTTTCACGCAAGGCCGCCGAGCAACTGCGTATGCTCGGCAGCGGCACCGCACGGGTTCGTTTGCAAGCCATGAACAACTGATCGAGGCAGCCTTGAGCATTTTTGGATTGAACGCCCTCTCACCCTGGAGCCTGCTCGAACTGGTCAGCGGCTTGCTGCTGTTGATCGTCGGCGCTGAAATCCTGGTGCGGGCCGCAGTGCGCCTGGCCGCCAGCCTCAAGGTGCGGCCGTTGATCATCGGCCTGAGCATCGTGGCCTTCGGCAGCAGTGCGCCACAGATGGCCGTCAGCCTGCAGGCCACCCTGGCCGGCAACACCGATATTGCCGTGGGCAGCGTGATCGGCAGCAGCATCTTCAATATCCTCGTCACCCTGGGCCTGTCCGCGCTGATCATTCCGTTACGGGTGTCGCGCCATTTGGTGCGTCTGGATATTCCGGTGATGATCGTCGCCGGCCTGCTGGTGTTCGTCCTGGCTGCCAACGAGGCGCTGACGCCGTTCGACGGCCTGGTGCTGCTGGTTGCGCTGCTGGCCTACCTTGGCGTGCTGCACTACCAGACGCGCCACTCCCGTCGTCCACGCACGCTGGCCAGCATGACCAAGGCACCCTGGCTGAGCAGCGTGCTGTTGATGCTCGGCGGGTTGTTGGTGCTGGTGCTGGCCGGGCATTTGCTGCTGGGTGCGGCCGTGGAGGTGGCGGGCGATTTGGGCTTGTCCGAGCGCGTCATCGGCCTGACGCTGATCGGCGTCGGCACTTCGCTGCCCTGCCTCGCCACCTCGTTGATTGCCGCCCTGCGTGGCGAGCGCGAGATTGCCGTGGGCAATGTGATCGGCAGCAACCTGTTCAACCTGCTGGGAGTGCTGGGCTTCACCGCCCTGGTGGCGCCTGCGCCGCTGTCGGTCTCGCCCAACGCGCTGGACTTCGACCTGCCGGTCATGCTCGGCGCCATCGTCCTGTGCCTGCCGGTGTTCTATACCGGCTACCGCGTCACGCGGGCCGAAGGCCTGGTGTTGCTGGGGCTGTACCTGGCGTATGGCCTGCATGTCATGGCGTTTACCACCGGCATGCCCTTGGCCACCAAGCTTGAGCACTTGATGCTGTTTTACGTCTTGCCGGCGTTAGGGGTGGGGCTGTTGTTCACGTCGCTGCGCGCCTGGCACCGCCAACACAAGAGAGAATCGCAATAGCCGCTCAGAAAAGAGCTTAAATCCAGCCACCGGCTTGCAACACGAAGATCCCGATATTGGTGGTCACCGCCGCCATCAGCGTGGTGATCACGATAATCGCTGCCGCCAGTTCATGATTGCCTTCGGCGGCCCTGGCCATCACGAAGCTTGCGGCCGCCGTCGGCGCGCCAAAGTACAGGAACAAAATCCCCAGCTCCGGCCCCCGGAACCCCAGCAGCCACGCGCCGCCTGTGGCGATCACCGGCAGCCAGACCATCTTCATCAGGCTCGCGCTCAATGCCATCTTGCCGCTCTTGCGCAGCGCCGCCAGAGACAGGGTGCCGCCAATGCAGATCAACGCCAACGGCAAGGTGGTGTCGGCCAGGTACTGCAGGGATTTTTCCAGCCAGCCGGGCAGGCCGATCTGGAAATAGGCGAACGGCGCCGCGACGAACACGCTGATGATCAGCGGGTTGGCCACCACACTCTTGAAGATGCTCCATGGGTCGGACTTGATCACCGGGCTGTACACCGCCAGCACAATGGTCGACAGGGTGTTGTAGAACAGGATCACCAGTGCCGCGAGGATCGCCCCGAGGGAGATACCGTAGTCGCCGTACATGCTGGCAGCCAGCGCCAGGCCGATCACGCCGTTATTGCCGCGAAACGCGCCCTGGGTGTAGATGCCGCGGTCTTCGCGCTTGCAGCGCAGAATCGCCCAGCCCCACGCCATGGCAAAGCTCACCAGCGTGGCCACGGCAAAGTAAATCAGCAAACCCGGCTTGAGCGCCGAATGCAGGTCGGCATGCAGGATGCCGAGAAACAACAGCGCCGGCATGGTGACGTTGAACACCAGGGACGAGGCGGTATGGATAAAGTTGTCGTTGATCCAGCGGATGCGCTTGAGCAGCACACCGAGGAAGAGCATGGCGAACACCGGCGCGGTGATGGTGAGCGTGGTGAGGAAGATTGCCAGCATGCCGGGGAGAACCTTGGTGAGCGTCGTTAGTTGGCTAATGATAAGCCATACAGCTCGATGGTGCCTGGTAGACCGCTATCGGGGGCAAGCCCCCTCCCACATTTTGACCGCATTTATCTGTAGGAATGCGGTCGAGTGTGGGAGGGGCGGTGCGACGATTCGACTTGCCCCCGATGCAGGCGACTCGGTCTCAGGTAATCGGCGCCGGATTGAACAACGTGATGTCGTTATGCAGCTTGTGCCGCTCCGCCCACGTCTGCTTCTTGCCGCTGGCCACATCCAGGTAGAAGTGAAACAACTCCCAACCCAGCTCTTCGATACTCGCGCGCCCGGTGGCGATGCGCCCGGCGTCGATATCGATCAGGTCCGGCCAGCGCTGGGCCAGCTCGGTGCGTGTCGACACCTTCACCACCGGTGCCATCGCCAGGCCGTAAGGTGTGCCACGCCCGGTGGTGAACACGTGCAGGTTCATGCCCGCCGCCAGTTGCAAGGTGCCGCACACAAAGTCACTGGCCGGGGTTGCGCAAAAAATCAGGCCCTTGCCCTTGACGCGCTCGCCAGGGCCGAGCACGCCGTTGATCGCGCTGCTGCCGGATTTAACGATGGAGCCCAACGACTTCTCGACGATGTTCGACAACCCGCCCTTCTTGTTACCAGGCGTGGTATTGGCGCTGCGATCCGCCTCGCCCTTGGCCAGGTAACGGTCGTACCAGTCCATTTCTCTGACCAGCTCCTGGGCCACTTCTTTGCTCTGCGCCCGAGACGTCAGCAGGTAAATAGCGTCACGGACTTCCGTCACTTCGGAAAACATCACCGTGGCCCCGGCACGCAACAACAGGTCTGACGCATAACCCAGCGCCGGATTGGCGGTGATGCCGGAAAAAGCATCACTGCCGCCGCATTGCATGCCCAGGATCAGCTCGGACGCAGGCACCGTTTCGCGGCGGCGCTGGTCGAGCTTTTTCAAGCGCACCTCGGCCAGCGCCATGATCTGCTCGATCATCTCGGTAAAGCCGTGGCTGGAATCCTGCAATCGGTACAGCCAAGGCTCGCTCAGGTCGACGGAGCTGTCGTTGTCGTGCATCACTTGTCCGGCCTGCAATTTCTCGCAGCCCAGGCTGATCACCAGGGCTTCGCCGCCCAGGTTCGGGTTGCGCGCCAGGTTGCGCACGGTACGGATCGGGATGTAGGCGTCCGTGGCCGTGATCGCCACGCCGCAGCCGTAGCTATGGGTCAGCGCCACGACGTCATCGACGTGCGGGTACTTGGGCAGCAATTCATCCTTGATGCGCTTGACGGCATGGTCCAGCACGCCGGTCACGCACTGCACCGTGGTGGTGATCCCGAGGATATTACGCGTGCCCACGGTGCCATCGGCGTTGCGGTAGCCCTCGAAGGTAAAACCCTCCAGCGGCGCCTGGGTTCCAGGCACCTCGGTGGACAACGGCAGGCTGTCCAGCGGCGGCGCGGTGGGCATGCGCAACTGGTCTTCCTGCACCCAGCTGCCACGCGGGATCGGCGCCAGCGCGTAGCCAATGGTCTGGCCATAGCGAATGATCTGGCCGCCTTCGGGAATGTCTTCCAGGGTCACCTTGTGGCTCTGCGGGATGAACTCCACAGTGACCAGGCCATCCGGAAACTCGGTGCCGGCCGGGACGCCCTGGTCGTTCACCACGATCACTACATTGTCGCGCTCGTGCAAACGAATCGAGCGCGGCGAGTCGGCATGTTCAATCAACTGCATCACACGAACCTCAGGAATGCGCTTCGGTTAGGTTGGTCAACTCAGGGCCCTTGGCTGGCGGCTCTTTGAGTACTACACGCTTGATCGGGCCGACGATGACCAGGTAGCTGAACACCGCCACCAACGCATTGGCGCCCACGAATACCAGGGCCCATTTGAACGAGCCGGTGGTGCTGATGATGTAGCCAATCACAATCGGCGTGGTGATGGAGGCAAGATTACCGAAGGTATTGAACAAGCCACCACTGAGGCCGGCGATTTGTTTCGGCGAGGTGTCGGACACCACCGCCCAGCCCAGTGCGCCAACGCCCTTGCCGAAGAAGGCCAGCGCCATGAAGCCCACCACCATCCATTCAACGTCGACGTAGTTACACGCAATGATGCTGCTGGACACCAGCAGGCCGGCAATGATCGGCGCCTTGCGAGCGAAGGTCAGGGAATGGCCCTTGCGCAGCAGGTAGTCGGAAATCACCCCGCCCAGCACGCCGCCGATAAACCCGCAGATGGCCGGCAGCGAGGCGATGAAACCCGCCTTGAGGATGGTCATACCACGGTCTTGCACCAGGTAAACGGGGAACCAGGTCAGGAAGAAGTAGGTGATGCCGTTGATGCAATACTGGCCCAGGTACACGCCCAGCATCATGCGGTTGGTCAGCAACTGGCGGATGTAATCCCACTTCGGTCCGTCGGTTTTCTTACCCTTGCCCTTGTCTTGGTCCATGTCCACCATCGCGCCGTTGGCCGCGATGTAATCGAGCTCGGCGGTGTTGATCATCGGATGCTGGCGCGGGCTGTGGATAACTTTCAGCCAGATCAGCGAGAACACGATGCCAATCGCCCCCATCACGATAAACACGTGCTGCCAGCCGAAGCTGTAGACGATCCAGCCCATCAGCGGCGCGAACAACACGGTGGCGAAGTACTGCGCCGAGTTGAAGATCGCCGAAGCCGTACCGCGCTCGGCGGTCGGGAACCAGGCCGCGACGATACGTGCGTTACCGGGGAACGAAGGCGCTTCGGCCAGGCCCACCATGAAACGCAGCATGAACAGCGCAACCACGGCCGTGGAGATACCGAACTCACCGACGTAGCCTTGCAGCACGGTGAACAGTGACCAGGTGAAGATGCTCAGGGCATAGACTTTTTTCGAGCCGAACCGGTCGAGCAGCCAACCGCCGGGAATTTGCCCGGCGACGTAGGCCCAACCGAATGCAGAGAAGATGTAACCGAGGGTGACCGCGTCGATGCCGAGGTCTTTTTGCAGGCTGGAACCGGCGATGGCAATAGTTGCACGGTCGGCGTAGTTGATCGTGGTCACCAGGAACAGCATGAGCAGGATCAAATAGCGGACGTGGGTCGGCTTGGTCGCTTGCATGTAGAAGTACTCCCACTAATTATTTTTTTTGCGGGTAATTGTCTTGTTGTGTGCCGCCCCCTGTAGGAGCGAGCTTGCTCGCGAAAAGCGTCAACGAATACGCGGGCATTCAGGATGCACGCGGTGCCCTTGAGTTTTTTCGCGAGCAAGCTCGCTCCTACAGGGATGCGAGTCTGTGTCGCGTGTTACGAGCCGATGTAGCTGGTTTTCACCACGGTGTAGAACTCTTGCGCATAGCGACCTTGCTCACGCGAACCGTAGGACGACCCCTTACGGCCACCGAACGGAACGTGGTAATCCACGCCAGCGGTGGGCAAATTGACCATGACCATGCCGGCCTGGGAATGACGCTTGAAGTGGTTGGCGTACTTCAACGACGTAGTGGCAATGCCCGCCGACAAACCGAATTCGGTGTCGTTGGCCATGGCCAGCGCCGCCTCGTAGTCGGCCACGCGCACCACGTTAGCCACTGGGCCGAAGATTTCTTCACGGCTGATGCGCATGGCGGCTTCGCTGTCGGCAAACAGCGTCGGCGCCAGGTAGTAGCCTTCGGTATCGCAGGTCACCAGACCGCCACCGCTGACCAGCCGCGCACCTTCGCTCTGGCCGATGTCGATGTACTTCATGTCCTGGTCCAACTGGGCCTGGGAGACCACCGGGCCAATGTCGGTACCGCTGCTGAGTGCGTGGCCGACCTTGATCGACTTCATGCGCTCGGCCATGGCCGCGACGAACTGGTCGTGGATGCCGGCGGTGACGATCAGGCGGCTGGATGCAGTGCAACGCTGGCCGGTGGAGTAGAACGCGCTCTGCACCGACAGCTCGACTGCCTGCTTGAGGTCGGCGTCGTCGAGAATGATCTGCGGGTTCTTGCCGCCCATTTCCAGCTGCACCTTGGCTTGGCGCGACACGCAACTGACAGCGATCTGACGGCCCACGCCCACCGAACCGGTGAAGCTGATGCCGTCGACTTTCGGGCTGTTGACCAACACATCGCCCACGACGCGGCCGCTGCCCATCACCAGGTTGAACACCCCGGCAGGGAAACCGGCGCGGGAAATGATGTCGGCCAGGGCCCAGGCACAGCCGGGCACCAGTTCGGCCGGCTTGATCACCACACAGTTGCCATAGGCCAGGGCCGGGGCGATTTTCCAGGCCGGGATGGCGATCGGGAAGTTCCAGGGGGTGATCAGGCCGACCACGCCGAGGGCTTCACGGGTAACTTCTACATTGACGCCCGGGCGCACCGACGGCACGTAGTCGCCGGACAGGCGCAGGCATTCACCGGCGAAGAATTTGAAGATGTTACCGGCGCGGGTCACCTCACCGATGGCTTCGGGCAGGGTCTTGCCCTCTTCCCGGGCCAGCAGGGTGCCAAGCTCTTCGCGGCGGGCGAGGATTTCGCTGCCGACTTTGTCCAGCGCATCATGGCGCGCCTGGATGCCGGAGGTGGACCAGGCCGGAAATGCGGCGCGAGCGGCCTCGATAGCGGCGTTGACTTGGGCGACATCGGCCTTGGCGTATTCGCCAATCACATCGGAAAGGTCCGACGGGTTGATATTGGTGCAGTAGTCGGTGCCGGTAACCCATTCACCGTTGATGTAGTTCTCGAAACGTTTTGCTTGGGACACGAATCTTCTCCTGACGCAAAAGGCCGCTGATTGCTCAGCGGCCTTGTTGATAAGTTATTGCGCGCCTTGCTTGTCGATCAGCGCGGCCAGGGCTTCGTATTCTTCCGGCAGCAGGTCGGTCAGCGGGGTGCGCACCGGGCCGGCGTCATAGCCGGCGATTTTCGCACCCGCCTTGACGATGCTCACGGCGTAACCGGCCTTGCGGTTACGGATGTCCAGGTAGGGCAGGAAGAAATCGTCGATGATCCTGGAGACAGTGGCGTGATCATCCTTGGCAATCGCGTGGTAGAAATCCATCGCGGTTTTCGGGATGAAGTTGAACACCGCCGAGGAGTACACCGGCACGCCCAGGGCCTTGTAGGCAGCGGCGTAAACCTCTGCGGTCGGCAGGCCGCCGAGGTAGCTGAAACGGTCGCCGAGACGACGGCGGATCGACACCATCAACTCGATGTCACCCAGGCCATCCTTGTAGCCGATCAGGTTCGGGCAACGCTCGGCGAGGCGCTCGAGCAGCGGCGCGGTCAGGCGGCAGACATTGCGGTTGTACACCACCACGCCGATCTTGACCGATTTGCACACCGCTTCAACGTGGGCGGCAACCCCGTCCTGGCTGGCTTCAGTCAGGTAGTGCGGCAGCAGCAGCAGGCCCTTGGCACCCAGGCGCTCGGCCTCTTGAGCGTACTCGATGGCCTGACGGGTCGCGCCGCCGACACCGGCAAGAATCGGCACGCTGGTGGCGCAGGTATCAACAGCGGTCTTCACAACCTGGGAATATTCGCTGGCGGCCAGGGAGAAAAACTCACCGGTGCCGCCCGCAGCGAACAGCGCGGTGGCGCCGTATGGGGCAAGCCATTCCAGACGCTTGATATAGCCCGCCTGGTGAAAGTCACCCTGGGCGTTGAAATCGGTCACCGGAAAAGACAGCAGACCGTGGGAGAGGATGGACTTCAGTTCTTGTGGATTCATTATTCGAACACCCTGGGTAAAGACTTTCTGTCGAAAGGTTATTGTTGGTTTTGGTGATGTCGTACGTCATCGTACAACTATAAAAAGATTCGTCAACTGCAAATCGTCAGTGTTCACTTAGGGAGGAGTTGAGTAGTGCCTGGTTGACGTGGGAAGTCAGTTGAGAGATCGAGCGGGCAATCCGTGACCTGTGGGCGCAGTACTCGAGGCAGCCCCAATTTTTATTTCAATGCCTCACGCGGCATGAACCGTCCGTCACTACTGTCAATTCTGACAGTAGTGCTCTACTCACTTTCAGTCATAACCTGGATTCGACTTCCCGATCACCGTGTGAACGAGTCTAGAGACGGTGCGGTATTGGAGGCACGCTACTTCTCATAACGTTGGAGGTGACCCATGAGTAAGAATTTTAAAGTAAGCACCGCAGGTAAAACGCCACGCTCGCTGGATTATGAGCCCCAAATTGGCGACGAGGTCAACGATCCTATAGCTGGCTTACAAATTGTTAGGCGCAAGGTTTTTGACGAGGTAAATAACCAAATTGTCATTTACCTGGAGCAGTCCCCTAATCTATTCCCGTAGCCCAACTTTACCCACGCTGCGCCTCTGCCTCTTCATGTGCATGGCGCAGCCGCTCCCGACTATTCGTCAAATGCAACCGCATCGCCGCACGCGCCGCGTCCGAATCCTGGCGCGCGATCGCCTCATAAATCTCTTCGTGTTCGCGACTCAGGCGTCCCATGTAATGCTGCTGGTCATCATGGGCCAGACGCGCCGAATTCAGGCGGGTACGCGGAATGATGCTGGTGCCCAGGTGGGTCATGATGTCGGTGAAATAACGGTTGCCGGTGGACAGCGCTATTTCCAGGTGGAACGCAAAGTCTGACGCCACCGCATCACCCGCGTGGGCCGCGCTTTCATTCAAGGCATCGAGGGCCGCACGCATGGCTGCCAGTTGCTCGTCACTGCGGCGCAAGGCGGCCAGGCCTGCCGATTCCACTTCCAGGCTGATCCGCAATTCGAGAATCGCCAACACATCGCGCAACGTCACCACGGTGGCCGGATCGATCCGGAAACCGCTCGGGCTTGGCGTGTCCAATACAAACGTACCGATACCGTGACGCGTCTCCACCTGCCCCGCCGCCTGCAAGCGCGAGATGGCCTCGCGCACCACGGTACGACTCACACCATGGGCATCCATGATCGCCGACTCAGTGGGCAGCTTGTCGCCACGCTTGAGCTGGCCGTCGCGGATTTGTTCGGACAACACCGTGACCAATTCCTGGGCAAGGCTGCGGCGCTTGCGGGGCAGACGTGGGGCGGCGTTGGCGTTTTCCATGATGGATCATCTTTCTCGGCGAACTGAAGACGCATCATAGCCCATGGCGGTTGTACGATCACCGTTCCTGTCGAGACTTTCACTTCTGCGCGGCAGACAAAAAAATGCCCCGGCAACCGCCGAGGCATTTTTCAGGCTCGCCCGAAGACAACAGCCGCTTACTTCACCACTTTCAAGCTCGGCCGGCCCGTAGGGCGCGGTGGCTCGTTATCAGGTGGCGGCACATCATCGCCGCCTTCGCCTTCGATCGTTTCGTCATCCTCGAAAGGCGACTCCAGATCGAACACCATGCCTTGGCCATTCTCACGGGCATAAATCCCGAGGATGGCGCCAATCGGCACAAACAGCGTATGCGGCACACCGCCGAAACGCCCTTCGAAGCTGACCGCTTCGTTGTCCATGTGCAGGTGGCGCACGGCACTGGGCGATACGTTCAATACAATCTGTCCGTCACTGGCAAAACCCTGCGGAACCTGCACCGCAGGAAATTCGGAATTGACCAGCATGTGCGGGGTGCAATCGTTGTCCACAATCCACTCATAGAGCGCGCGGACCAGGTAGGGTCGACTGGAGTTCATCAGCGGCTCCTTAAGCCTTAGCGCATATCGCGTTCGACACCAGACAGACTCGCCTGGAAAGCCTCACGCGCAAACTGGCGCTCCATGTAATCAAGCAGCGGCTTGGCAGGCCGCGGCAGTTCAATGCCCATAATCGGCAAGCGCCAGAGTATGGGTAATAGGCAGCAATCCACCAAGCTTTGTTCCTCACTGAGGAAAAAAGGCTTGTCGGCGAACAGCGGCGAAACGCCGGTCAGGCTTTCGCGCAATTCCTTGCGCGCCACGACACGGGCCGGCTCTTTGCTGCGTGAATCCAGAATCACATCCACCAGCCGGCACCAGTCACGCTGAATCCGATGGATCAGCAGGCGGCTGTTGGCGCGCGCCACCGGGTACACCGGCAGCAAAGGCGGATGCGGATAACGCTCATCCAAGTATTCCATCACCACGGTTGACTCCCACAACGCCAGGTCGCGATCGACCAGGGTGGGCAAGCTGCCGTAAGGGTTCACTTCGATCAGTTTCGGCGGCTGACGGCCCGCTTCCACACTAATGATCTCGGCGCTGACACCCTTCTCTGCGAGCACGATGCGTACTCGGTGGGAATAGTGGTCGGCGGGGTCGGAGTAACAGGCCAACCGGTTGGTCACGCCCATGGCGGTCCTCCTCGCTTGTTGAAATTATCGAAAGCTCAAAAACGAGCGCGCCCAGGGAGCACCTCTGTAACGTCCGGAACAACCGACGCTATGTGTTCAGAGATGCCGCTGGGCGCGCAAGATTAACAGCAATTGCTTACGGTTGGATCAATGCACATCCTTCCAGTACTCGCGTTTGAGCAGATAGGCGAATACGAAGAAGAAAGCCAGGTACAGCAAGACGTAGGTACCGATGCGCTGATGCTGCAGTTTGACCGGGTTGGCCGAGTAGGCCAGGAAGGTCACCAGGTTCTTGACCTTCTCGTCGAACTGCTCTTCATTCAGCGTGCCGGTCTTGGGCACGATGGTCAGTTGATCGCACGCCTCATGGGTCAGCGGCGTGCCGGTCAACGGATCATATTGCTTCTTGCCGTCTTCAACGACCTGGACTTGCTTGCATCCTACCACTTGGCGCCCCTGCAGGCCGACCAGAACGTTAGGCATGCCGACGTTCGGGAACACTTTGTTGTTCACGCCCCAAGGGCGGGCGGGGTCTTCGTAGAAGGATTTGAGGTAGCCATAGAGCCAGTCGGTGCCACGCACGCGCGCCACCAGGGTCAGGTCGGGCGGTGCTGCACCGAACCAGGCCTTGGCGTCCGCCGGTTTCATGCCGATGTTCATGTGGTCGCCGATCTTGGCTCCGGTGAATACCAGTTTCTCCAGCATCAACTCATGGGGGATGCCCAAGTCATCGGCAACCCGCTCGTAGCGCTGGAACTTGGCGCTGTGGCAGCCCATGCAGTAGTTGGCAAAGGTACGTGCACCATCTTGCAAAGCGGCTTTATCGGCGACGTCGATGTCGACCTTTTCCAGTTCCGCGCCATGCTCGGCAGCCAAAGACAGAAGCGGCAGGGCCGCAAGCACTAATGCAACAAATAATTTTTTCATCAGCCAGTCACCCTTTCCGGAACCGGTTTGGTCTTCTCGAGCCGGGTGTAGAACGGCATCAGAATGAAGTAGGCGAAGTACAGGAAGGTGCAGACCTGCGACAGCAACGTGCGCTCAGGGGTCGGCGCCAATACGCCCAGCACACCCAGGATCACGAATGCAATGCAGAACACCCACAGCCAGATCTTGCTCAGCCAACCCTTATAGCGCATGGACTTGACCGGGCTGCGGTCCAGCCACGGCAGCACGAACAGCACCGCGATCGCCGCGCCCATGGCGATCACGCCCATGAGTTTGTCGGGGATCGCCCGCAGGATTGCGTAGAACGGCGTGAAGTACCAGACCGGGGCAATGTGCTCGGGCGTCTTGAACGCGTTGGCTTGTTCGAAGTTAGGCTTCTCGAGGAAATAACCACCCATCTCCGGGAAAAAGAACACGATCGAGCAGAACACGAACAGGAACACGACCACGCCGACAATGTCTTTCACGGTGTAATAAGGGTGGAATGGAATGCCATCGAGTGGGATGCCGTTCTCATCCTTATGCTTCTTGATATCCACGCCATCCGGGTTGTTGGAGCCCACTTCATGCAGCGCCAGGATGTGCAGCACCACCAGGCCCAGGATCACGATCGGCAAGGCGACAACGTGCAAGGCGAAGAAGCGGTTCAGGGTGATGCCGGAGATCAGGTAGTCACCACGGATCCACTGGGTCAGGTCGTTGCCGATCACCGGGATCGCCCCGAACAGCGAGATGATCACCTGGGCACCCCAGTACGACATCTGGCCCCACGGCAGCAGATAGCCCATGAACGCTTCGGCCATCAGCGCCAGGTAGATCAGCATGCCGAACACCCACACCAGTTCGCGCGGCTTCTGGTACGAGCCATAGAGCAAGCCACGGAACATGTGCAGGTAGACGACGATGAAGAACGCCGACGCGCCGGTGGAGTGCAGCAGGCGCAGGATCGAGCCGTACTCGACGTCACGCATGATGTATTCGACGGAGGCGAACGCCTCTTCCGCAGACGGCGTGTAGCTCATCGTCAACCACACGCCGGTGACGATCTGGTTGACCAGTACCAGCAGTGCCAGGGAGCCGAAGAAGTAGAAGAAGTTGAAGTTTTTTGGCGCGTAATATTTGCTGAGATGGTCTTCCCACATTTTGGTGGCGGGGAAACGCGCATCCACCCAATCCATGAACTTGCTCATCACGCGTTCTCCTTATCGAGGCCAATGACAATGAGGTCGTCAGTTTCGTAGGTATGCGGAGGAACCGGCAGGTTCAGGGGCGCGGGCTGAGACTTGTAGACACGGCCGGCAAGGTCGTAATGGGAACCGTGACACGGGCAGAAATAACCGCCGACCCAGTCCTTGCCCAAGTCGACAGGGGCGACTTCCGGGCGAAAGGTGGGTGAGCAACCCAGGTGGGTACACAGACCTACCAGCAACAGAATCTCTGGCTTGATCGAGCGCACTTCGTTCTTGGCGTAGGCGGGCTGGTCGGAATTCTCGGATTTAGGGTCAGACAACTGGCCTTCGATCTTTTTCAGATTCCCCAGGATTTCCTCGGTACGACGAACAATGAATACCGGCTGGCCGCGCCATTCAGCAATCATCTGCTGCCCTGGCTCGATCTTGCTGACATTCACCTTCACCGGTGCACCTGCGGCTTTCGCCTTGGCACTGGGAAACCATGACCCCACGAACGGGACCGCAGCCCCCACCGCTCCTGCAGCACCCACCACGGATGTGGCTGCTACCAAGAAGCGACGCCGGCCTGCATTCACGCCGTCATTGCTCATTCAGTCCTCTCCCATCAGCTTTTTGGCCTGTTAAATCAGGCGTCTACTAAGTGTTGAATCTTTACTTATAAAAATTTTGACGGATGGTAATGAAAAGCCCCACGGATGACAAGGGAATTGCCCGGGCCACCACCCCCAGGCCTTGTAGTATAGGGGGTCTGTGGATGTGGCAAGTTGTCACGGCGAAAAATGTGCATAAATCGCAGGCAATAAAAAACGCCCAGCTCCGTGAGGAGGCTGGGCGTTTTTGTGGAACGTAAAGCGAATTAACGCTTCGAGTACTGCGGACGCTTACGCGCTTTACGCAGACCGACTTTCTTACGTTCAACTTCACGAGCATCGCGAGTAACGAAGCCAGCTTTGCGCAGAGCGCCACGCAGGGTTTCGTCGTACTGCATCAGAGCGCGAGTGATACCGTGGCGGATTGCGCCAGCTTGACCACTTACACCGCCACCGATAACGGTGACGTAGATGTCGAACTTTTCAACAGTCTCGGTCAGTTCCAGCGGCTGACGAACTACCATGCGGGCAGTTTCGCGGCCGAAGAAATTTTCCAGAGTGCGGTTGTTGATCGAGATGTTACCAGTGCCCGGACGCAGGAAAACGCGTGCGGTTGCGGTTTTGCGACGGCCAGTGCCGTAATTTTGAGTCGCCGACATAATGAACTATTCCGTTAAAACTTCAGTTCTTGGGGCTGCTGAGCAGCATGAGGGTGTACAGCGCCCGCATAGACTTTCAGCTTGCGAAACATATCGCGACCCAGTGGGCCCTTAGGCAGCATGCCTTTGACCGCGATTTCGATCGGGGCTTCAGGCTTCTTGGAGATCAGGCCTTCAAAGTTGGAAGACTTGATACCGCCTGGGAAACCGGAGTGACGGTAGTACATTTTGTCTTGCGCTTTGTTGCCGGTAACACGTACCTGCTCAGCGTTGATGATGACAATGTAGTCACCGGTATCAACGTGCGGGGTGTATTCAGGCTTGTGCTTGCCACGCAGACGGCTGGCGACTTCAGTGGCCAGACGACCCAGGGTCTGACCAGCGGCGTCGACGACAAACCAGTCGCGCTGAACTGTTTCCGGTTTTGCAGTAAAAGTTGTCATTCTTTAATAGCCTCAGGGGCCGCCCTGTAAATTAGACGGCGGATCTTACTGAATAGTGCGTACTTTGACAAGGTCAAAGGCAGCCGGATACAGACGCTATCGGGGGCTCGGGTCAGCGCGTCCGTTCAACGGCAAGATTCTTCGGCAGACGGCGCATCACTTCCACTGCAGAAAGAGGTGGGCAATTATGCAGATTGCGAAAAAAAATTCAACCTGCTTTTATGAATGTTTTCCCCTGAAGGAGTACTCGATGGATTATCGACAGCTGGGCCGGACCGATCTGAACGTAAGCGCGATTGCCTTGGGCACCATGACCTGGGGCGAGCAGAACAGCGAGCCAGAGGCCTTCGCACAGATCGAACGGGCCAAGGCCGCGGGCATCAACTTCCTCGACACGGCAGAAATGTACCCGGTACCGCCCAAGGCCGAAACCTACGCCACCACCGAGCGTTATATCGGTAATTACTTCAAGAGCCGTGGCGATCGCGCCGGCTGGATCCTCGCCAGCAAGATCGCCGGCCCCGGCAACACCATCGACTATATCCGCGATGGCTACCTGCGCCACAACCGCAAGCATATCGTCGACGCCCTCGACGCCAGCCTCAAGCGCCTGCAAACCGACTGGATCGACCTCTATCAGTTGCACTGGCCGGAGCGCAGTACCAATTTCTTTGGCCAGTTGAGCTACAAACACAAGGACGAAGACGACCTCACCCCGCTGGAGGAAACCCTTGAAGCGCTGGATGAGCAGGTCAAGGCCGGCAAGATCCGCCACATTGGCCTGTCCAACGAAACTCCGTGGGGCACCATGAAATTCCTGGCCCTGGCCGAAGCCCGTGGCTGGACCCGCGCGGTGTCGATCCAGAACCCCTACAACCTGCTCAACCGCAGCTTTGAAGTGGGCCTGGCGGAAATTGCCATCCGCGAACACTGCGGTTTGCTGGCCTACTCGCCACTGGCGTTCGGCATGCTCAGCGGCAAGTACGAGGGCGGCGCACGCCCGGCCAAGGCGCGTCTGACGGAGTACAGCCGCTTCAGTCGTTATTTCAACCCACAGTCGGAAGCGGCGTGCAGCCGTTATGTGGCACTGGCGCGGGAGCATGGGCTGGACCCGGCGCAAATGGCGTTGGCGTTTGTGACGCAACAGCCGTTTGTGACCAGCAATATTATCGGGGCCACGAGCCTGGAGCAGTTGGACAGCAACATTGCGAGTGCCGATTTGAAATTGTCCAAGGAAGTGCTGGACGGGATTGAGGCGATTCAGAAGGATCATCCGAATCCGGCGCCGTGATTGATCGTTCCCACGCTCTGCGTGGGAACGCCGGCTTGGACGCTCCGCGTCCGCTGCAAGAGCCATGACGCGGAGCGTCATCTGAGGCATTCCCACGCGGAGCGTGGGAACGAGCATCAAAGCGCCCGCGCAATAATCTCCTTCATGATCTCATTGGTCCCCGCATAAATCCGCTGCACCCGCGCGTCCGCCCACGCCCGCGCAATCGGGTATTCCCACATGAAACCGTACCCGCCGTGCAGTTGCACGCACTCATCGAGCACCTTGCATTGCAGGTCCGTGGCCCAATACTTGGCCATCGCCGCCGTGGGCACATCCAGCTTGCCTTCCAGGTGCAGCGCCAGGCATTTGTCCACGAACACACGGCCGATCTGAATCTCGGTGGCCATTTCTGCCAGCTTGAAGCGGGTGTTTTGAAAGTCAGCTATCGCCTTGCCAAACGCCTTGCGCTCGCGGGTGTAATCCAGCGTCCACTGCAACGCCGCCTCAGCTGACGACAGCGCACCAATCGCCACCGTCAGCCGCTCCTGGGGCAATTCCTGCATCAAATATGCGAAGCCCATGCCGGCCTGGCCCAGCAGGTTTTCCTTGGGCACACGCACGTCCTGGAAGAAAAGCTCAGAGGTGTCCTGGGCCTTCATGCCGACCTTCTCCAGGCGTTTGCCCTTATCGAAGCCCGGCGTGTCGGCCTCGACCAGGAACAGGCTAGTGCCCTTGGCGCCGGCCTTGGGGTCGGTCTTGGCCACCACAATAACCAGGTCGGCCAGGTAGCCGTTGGTGATGAACGTCTTGGAGCCGTTGATCACATAGTCATCACCGTCCAACACAGCCGTTGTCTTCACCCCTTGCAGGTCAGAACCGGCCCCCGGCTCGGTCATGGCGATGGCCGTGACCATCTCGCCGGAGATCAACTTGGGCAGGTACTTGTGCTTCAACGCCTCACTGCCGTAATGCAGGATGTACGGCGCAACAATGTCCGAATGCAGGGAAAAGCCAATGCCGGTCAAGCCCAGGCGGCTGATCTCTTCGATCACGACCGCGCTGTAAAGGAAATCCGCGCCCAGCCCACCGTATTCTTCCGGTACGTGCGAACACAGCATCCCCGCCTCCCCCGCCTTGTTCCAGAGGTTACGGTCGATGTACCCCTGTTTCTCCCATTGCCCATGGAATGGCGCGGCGTCTTTGTCGAGGAAGGTACGCACGCTTTCGCGGAAGAGTTCGTGCTCCGGGCTGAACAAGGTTCTGGGAATCATGGGTCACCTGTGAGGATTGTCGGACAAGAATGAGCCCACTGAGCCTATGCCGCGAATGCGTCACGGGACACTGGACACATGCGACAAAAAATAAGACGATCCAGCCGTCTGGTGACCACTTTCCCCTATAAGAATAAATGAAATTATGTCTAACCAAATCTCTACGCCCTTGCGGCGCGTCAGCATCCTGGCCGTCGATCGGGTCTTCGCTTCAACCCTCATGCAAGCCAAGGATTTCTTCCATCTCGCCAGCCTGCGGTATGGCAAGCAACAGGGCCTGGGCCTGACGCCCGCATTCGAGACGCGCCTGGTCAGCCCCGACGGGCAATCGGTGCGCAGCTTCAGCAATGTGATCATGCCGGTGGACGGCGGCCTGGAAGACGCCGACATCATCGTGCTGCCCGCCTTCTGGGACGACTTCGAGGCCTTGTGCACCCGCTACCCACAGGTACTGCCCTGGTTGCGCGAACAGCACGCCCGCGGCGCCGTGCTGTGCGGAGAAGCCACCGGTGTGTTCTGGCTGGCCGAAGCAGGCCTGCTCGATGGCAAGGAGGCGACCACCTACTGGCGCTTCTTCACCGCCTTCAGCGAACGCTTCCCCAAGGTGCAACTCAACCAGGACAAGCACCTGACCGACGCCGATAACCTGTATTGCGCCGGCGGCACCACCTCCGCCTGCGACCTCTACATTTATCTGATCGAACGCTTCTGCGGCGCCAACATCGCCCAGGCCGTGGCCCGCGACATCCTGTATGAGGTGCAACGCAGCTACTCGCCAGGGCGCATCGGTTTTGGCGGGCAGAAGCTGCACCAGGATGTGATCATCCTGCAGATCCAACATTGGCTCGAAGAACACTTCGCCGACAAGTTCCGCTTTGAAGACGTCGCCCGCGAGCACGGCATGAGCATCCGCAACTTCATGCGACGCTTCCAGACTGCCACCGGCGACAAGCCGCTGCATTATCTGCAACGCCTGCGCATCGAGACGGCCAAGGGCCTGCTGTCGGGCAGCCGCAAGAGCATCAAGACCATCAGCTATGAGGTGGGTTACGACGATGCGAGTTTCTTTGCGCGGTTGTTCAGGCAGCACACTGAGTTGTCGCCGAATCAGTATCGCCAGCAGTTCCAGCAGGCCGCCTGACGGAGGATGCACACAAAACCAATGTGGGAGGGGGCTTGCTCCCGATAGCGGTCTGTCAGTAACAGATGCACTGACTGATCCACCGCCATCGGGAGCAAGCCCCCTCCCACACTTTGATCTACATTGGCCTTACGGTTTGTGTCCGCGCGAAAGGAATTCGTGGGACTGCATTTCCAGCAAACGACTCAAGGTGCGTTGGAATTCGAAGTTCAAGCGACCACCCGTGTAGAGGTCCTTGAGTTCGACTTCCGCCGAGATGATCAGCTTGACGTTACGGTCATAGAACTCGTCGACCATGTTGATAAAACGCCGCGCGATGTCGTCGGTGGTCACGCCCATCTGTTCCACACCGCTCAAGATCACCGCATGGAAGATCTTGCCCAATTCGATGTAGTCGTTCTGGCTACGCGGGCCGTCGCACAGTTGACGGAACTCGAACCAGGCCACGTCATCGCAGGTACGTAAAGCGATGATTTCGCGGTTTTCGATCATCAACTTGTCGTTTTCCACGGCCTGGGTGCATTCCGGCGTCAACGCGCGGAAGCTTTTCTTCAGGCTGTCGTGGGCCGCCTCATTGAGCGGGAAGTGGAACAGCTCCGCTTGCTCGAGGTGACGCAAACGATAGTCGACGCCGCTGTCGACGTTGACGATATCGGTGTGCTGCTTGATCAACGCAATGGCCGGCAGGAAGCGTGCGCGCTGCAGGCCATCCTTGTAGAGACCATCGGGCACGATGTTCGAGGTGGCGACCAGGGTCACGCCGTTCTTGAACAGCTCTTCCATCAATGTGCCGAGGATCATGGCATCGGTGATGTCGGAAACGAAGAACTCATCGAAGCAGATCACCCGCGCTTCGTCGGAGAAACGCTTGGCGATGATCGTCAGCGGGTTCTTCTCCCCCGGCAGGGTCTTCATCTCTTCGTGCACGCGCTTCATGAAGCGGTGGAAGTGGGTGCGGACCTTTTCCTTGAACGGCAGCGCTTCGAAGAAGGTGTCCACCAGGTAGGTCTTGCCCCGGCCGACGCCACCCCAGAAGTATAGGCCCTTGACCGGCGTGCGGTCTTTCTTGCCAAACAGCTTGCTGAGCATGCCCTGCTTGCTTTGCGAAGCCGCGACCAGGTCTTCGTACAGGCGCTGCAAATGACGCACCGCATTTTCCTGGGCCGCGTCATGGAAGAAGTCAGGGCGTTTCAGATCAGCTTGATATCGTTCTAGGGGCGTCATAATTTCGTTAGCAAGGCAACAAAAACGGGCCGTCACTGTAACGACGGCCCCGGATAATGGCAATCAACCCTTGGTCGGGTTAATCCTCGACTGGGGCCAACGCAGCGCGAAGAGCTGCAATGCCAGCGTCTCGCTCAGTAGCGCCGAGATAGATTGCAGAGCTTTCAGCCACGCATTCGCCTTCAAGCCAAACGGTGAAACCAAACTGTTCGCTGCGAATGTCCAACGTTTGGCCCGATTGCAATTGCTTAATCACCGCGCCTGCTCGTTTTCCATCGGAGAAATTACTCGACAGCAACAATTGCGAGCCATCGGCTGCGAGCACACGGAAACGGAAGCTATCACCTTCGCGGAAACTGACGATACGTGAAGACTTTGCGGTTTTTTTCTTGCTATTGCTAATGGTGAAGCTGTCTTGGTTGACAAACGAACGCAAGCCCACCGCCTCACGTAACTCTGCCAGGAACGGTGCCGCCACGGCGCGAGCCTTCTTGGCGCCGACCAGCAGCAGATCTTCCATGTCCGACGGGCGCGACATCAGTTGGTGGTAACGCTCGCGCGCTTCACCCAATTGACTGTCCAGCAGTTGGAACAGACGCTTCTTTGCCTCACCCCAGCCCAGGCCTTGCAACAGTTCACTGCGCAGCTCCTGTTCCTGGGCTTTGCTCGCAAATGCCTGGTACAGGGTGAACAGGTGGGAAGTGTCCGGGTCCTTCGCCTCGCCGGGCGCGCGCGAGTCGGTGACGATCCGCGAGATCGCCTCCTTCATGTCCTTGGCGCTGGTGAACAACGGGATGGTGTTGTCATAGCTCTTGGACATCTTGCGGCCATCCAGGCCCGGCAAGGTGGCAACGCTTTCTTCGATCAACGCCTCGGGCATGGTGAAGAATTCTTTACCGTTGCCGAACAGGTGGTTGAAACGCTGGCCGATATCGCGGGCCATTTCCACGTGCTGGATCTGGTCGCGGCCCACCGGCACCTTGTGCGCGTTGAACATCAGGATGTCCGCCGCCATCAGCACCGGGTAGCTGTACAGGCCCATGGTGATGCCCGCATCCGGGTCTTCGCCGCTCTCGACGTTCTTGTCCACCGAGGCCTTGTAGGCATGGGCGCGGTTGAGCAGGCCCTTGGCGGCCACGCAGGTCAGCAACCAGGTCAGCTCGGGAATCTCGGGGATGTCGGACTGGCGATAGAACGTCACCCGGTTCACATCCAGGCCACCGGCCAACCAGGTCGCGGCGATTTCCATACGCGAGCGCTGGATGCGCTGCGGGTCATCGCATTTGATCAGGGCGTGGTAGTCGGCCAGGAAGTAGAAGGAATCGGCATTGGCGTCCTGGCTGGCAAGGATCGCCGGGCGGATCGCACCGGCGTAGTTGCCCAGGTGCGGCGTGCCTGTGGTGGTGATGCCGGTGAGGATACGGGTACGCGTCGTCATGGGTAATCGCTTATCAGACTGCTATCAATTCGAGAGGCGCGGCAGCACCAGATCCTTCAGATCGGTGAGCTTGCCGTGAAAAAAGTGTCCGCATTCTGCCACTTTCAGCAGCTCATGGGGGCGTTTCAGGGCGCCAGACCAGTCGTAGACGACTTGCGGGTCGACCACTTCGTCGGTTTCCGGCTGGATTAGCGTCAACGGGCAATCATGTGGCAGCACATCCGTGTCACGCAGGCGCATCACTGCGGCAGCCACCATGAACAGGTGCGCCAGCTTCTCGCCCTTGGCTTCCAGGCGCCCGCCGAGGCTGGCGGCCACATAGCCACCGAAGGAAAAGCCCAGCAGGGTGAGCGGCAGATCGGGGTGTTTTTCCCGCAGCCACGTGGCGGCCGCTTCGGCATCGTCAACTTCGCCGCTGGCCATGTCGTGGCTACCGGCACTCGCGCCGACGCCACGATAATTGAAACGCAACGTAATCAAGCCGGCGTCGCGGGCGGTGCGTTGCAGGGTCGAGACAACTTTATTGAGCATGGTCCCGCCCTGCACCGGGTTAGGGTGGCAGATCAGCGCCAGACCGCGTGGGGCGGGGTGATCCAGGTACAGGGCTTCCAATTGACCCACCGGGCCATCGATCAAAACGGGGGTTTCACGCATGAGCAAGGATGAACTCCGTGACCTCTCAAGGGGTCGACTCGTCTAGCTAAAAGTCTGTGCATGGCATCATTGCGAGCTTAATCGCGGTATACAGCGCAGGTTTGAGCCGTTAACGTAAAGCAAAGCCGTTTATAGAGGAAGGACTCGTGGAACACTCGCTCTTAGTTTGGTTGTTGCCGACTCTTGCCCTGGTTGCCGGTGTCGCCATTGGATTCCTGGTTGCTCGCCTGCTGCCGAATGCCGCGCCTAACCGCACGCAGCGTCAGCTGGATGACATTCAGGAACGTTTTGACAGTTATCAGAACGAGGTTGTTACCCACTTCAACAGCACCGCGACCCTGGTCAAGAAGCTCACCCAGAGCTACCAGGAAGTACAGGATCATCTCGCCGATGGCGCTAACCGCCTGGCCCTCGACGACATCACCCGCCAGCGCCTGCTGGCCGCGTTGCATTCCGATGCACCGCAGACCCCACGGGAACGCCTGACCCCGCCTCGGGAAAACCAGGAACCGCCACGGGACTACGCGCCAAAAACGCCGGACGCCCCAGGCATGCTGGATGAGCATTACGGCTTGAAGAAGTAAGTTAGCTTCCAGCAACACAAAGCCCGGCTGATCGATGATCAGCCGGGCTTTTTATTGGGGCTCATTCTCCAGAATAGTGAAGATCAAATGTGGGAGGGGGCTTGCCCCCGATAGCAGTGTGTCAGCCAGCACAGGTATCAACTGGTCCACCGCCATCGGGGGCAAGCCCCCTCCCACATTGACCGAGCCCCGCCTCAGGACACTGTCTGTTCCTGCAACCGCCCACCCTCGATGCGCACATGCCGCCCATGGAAACGCTTAAGGCTGCTGCGATGCCCGACGCTGACGATGCTCAGCCCCGGCAGTTCATCGATCAACGCCTGATACAGCGTCGCTTCATCCTCTTCATCCATGGCCGAGGTGGCTTCGTCCATGTACAGCCATTGCGGCGCGAACAACAAGGCGCGGGCAAAGGCCAGGCGCTGCTGTTCGCCGGGCGAGAGCATGCGCTGCCAGTGGTTGGCTTCATCCAGACGGCTGACCAGATGCGGCAGGCGGCAGGTTTCCAGTACCTGTGCATAACGTGGCGCAGGGTAAGCGCTGTCCTCTTGTGGATAACTCAACACTGCCTTCAACGTGCCAATCGGTAAATAAGGCTTCTGCGGCAGAAACAGATAACGCGTCGCCGGCAGGCGAATGCTGCCATGCCCTGCCGGCCACAAATGGCCCATTGCGCGCAGCAGCGTACTTTTACCACTGCCTGAACGCCCGCTGAGCATCACGCGCTGACCCGGCTCCACGGTCATGTCGGCGTCGGTGAGCAAGTGACGACCATCGGCCAGGTCCATGCCCAGATCCTTGATCACCAGGTGTTCGCCTTCAGGGCGCACATCGATGGCCGGAGCACGCTCCTCGTTGTCGCTCATGGCCTGCTGGAAACTCAGCAGACGGTCGCTGGTGGCACGCCACGCCGCCAGTTCCGAGTAGGCGTTGATGAACCAACTGAAGTTTTCCTGCACATTGCCAAACGCCGAGTTGATTTGCATCAGCTCGCCCAGTTCGATCTTGCCGGTGAAGTAGCGCGGCGCGGCGACGATAAACGGGAAGATAATCGCTATCTGGCTGTAGCCGGCGGTGAAAAAGGTCAGGCGCTTGGACACTTTCATGATGTCCCAGAAGTTGTGCCAGACCTTGCCGAAGCGCGAGCTCAGGCGCTGCTTTTCATTCGGCTCGCCGTTGTAGAGGGCGATGCTTTCAGCATTTTCACGCACCCGCACCATGGAGAAACGCAGGTCCGCTTCGAAGCGCTGTTGCTGGTTGTTCAAGCCGATCAAGCGTCGCCCGATCAGGTGCGTCAGCCAACTGCCCACGGCGGCATACAGCAGCGCACACCAGAACATGTAGCCGGGAATGGTGATGCCGAACACTTCGATGCTGCCCGACACGCCCCACAGGATGATCGAGAACGACACCAGGCTGACCACGTTGCGCAGCAGTCCCAGGCCCAGGCTCAAGGTGCTGGTGGTAAAGGTATTGAGGTCTTCGGAAATCCGCTGGTCCGGGTTGTCGGTGTAGCCGCCCTGCTCCAGCTGGTAGTAGTTCTTGTGGGCAAGCCAGCGCGCGAAGTGCTTTTCGGTCAGCCAGGCACGCCAGCGAATGGTGAGCATCTGGGTCAGGTACAAGCGATACACCGCGCCGAGGATCGCCACGGCCGCGATGCCGCCGAAGTAACCGATCAATTGCCAGAAGGCGGCCGTGTCCTTCTTTTCCAGGGCGTTGTAGAAATCCTTGTACCAGTGGTTGATCCACACCGAGATCGCCACGCTGAACAGCGACAAACCAATCACGGCGGCCAGCAGCAACCAGGCCCTGCCCTTCTCTTCACTGCGCCAATACGGCGTGATCATCGCCCAGGTCCGGCGGAAGAATTGCCCACGCACCGCATCATTGACCGCGGAGTATTCAGCGTTCTGATTCATCGTTCAGGCTCGGTAGGAAATTATGACAGGCGTTTGAACCGATCATAGGCGATCGGTTCACGGCTCCGTGCAGCCTGAGACGGATTGTTCAGTCTTCGTTCAGCGCCGTACCGGGCGCTTCTGCAGTTTGCGCTGCAACGTGCGCCGGTGCATGCCCAGGGCGCGAGCAGTGGCGGAGATGTTGCCTTCGTGCTCGGTCAGTACGCGCTGGATGTGTTCCCACTGCAGACGGTCAACCGACATGGGGTTTTCCGGCACCAGGGTGTCGAGGTCGGCATGCTCGGAAAGCAGCGCGGCGAGTACGTCATCGGCATCCGCCGGCTTGCACAGGTAATTGCACGCGCCACGCTTGATCGCTTCTACGGCGGTGGCGATGCTGGAATAACCGGTGAGGATCACCACGCGCATTTCCGGGTCGAGCTCGAGCAGCTTGGGCAACAGCACCAGGCCCGAGTCGCCGTCCATTTTCAGGTCGAGCGCGGCGTAGTCCGGCAGGTCGGACTGGGCGATGGCCAGGCCCTCTTCGGCTGAGCCCGCAGTGCTGACGCGAAAACCGCGACGGCTCATGGCGCGGGCCATCACGCGGGTAAAGGTGGCGTCATCATCTACCAGCAACAGATGCGGCAGTTCTTCGCCTTCGACTTGGATCTCGTCACTCATCGATATCTCCTCGTGCGACACGGGGCAGGCGCAGCTCGGTGAGCGTGCCACCTTCCTCATGACTATAGAGCTTCACTGAGCCGCCCGCGCGGGTCACGCTGGCCTTGCTCAAAAACAGGCCGAGGCCGAAGCCTTTGCCCTTGGTGGTAAAGAACGGTTTGCCGATCTGCTCGGCAATGGCCAGCGGCACGCCCGCGCCGTGGTCACGAATGCTGATGGTGACGTTTTCCGCGTCCCAGTCCAACTGCACGCCCAAGCCCTCGGGGCAGGCGTCGGCCGCATTGTTCAGCAGGTTGAGCAACGCCTGGGTGAGATCAGGCGGCGGCGCCATGCGCGGTACGCTGCCCTGGCCCAACAGGCTGAACCGGTAACTGGCTTCGGGACGCATCAGGTGCCAACGGTTAAGCGCTTCGTCGAGCCACTGGGTGACATCCTGCATTTCTACCGCCAGGCGTCGATTGGCTTCGGCGGCGCGTACCAGTTGCTGCAGGGTCAATTTGCACTGCTTGACCTGTTCCTGCAGCACGCTGAGGTCATCCTGCAACGCCGGGTCGTGATGGTCCTGGGTCATCTCCTTGAGCAGCACGCTCATGGTCGCCAGCGGCGTGCCCAACTCGTGGGCGGCGCCTGCGGCCTGCGTGGCGACGGCCAGCAATTGCTGGTCGCGCAGGCCTTCTTCACGGCGAATTGCGCGCAGTTCTTCCTGGCGGCGCAACTCTTCGGCCATGCGCGCGGCAAAAAACGTGATCACTGCGGCAGACAGCGCAAAGCTCAGCCACATCCCGTAGATCTGCAGGTTTTCCCGGGCGATGGGAAACGTCTGCAAAGGATAGAACTGCGCCAGCAGCAAGGTGTACAACGTTAGCGCGATGCCCGACAGCACCACCGAATAGCGCCACGGCAACGTCACGGCGGCAATGGTCAGTGGCACCAGGTAATAAGAAACGAATGGGTTGGTGGAACCGCCGGAGAAATACAGCAACACACTGTGGATAAACAGGTCGCACGCCAATTGCAGGGCATATTCCAATTCGGTGACCGGCCACGTGGTGCGCAACCGAATCGCGGTAAACGCACACAGCACGCTGGAGAATCCGAGGGTCACCGCCAGTTGCAGCCAGGGCAGCGGCAACAGGTCGAACCAATAGGCGAGCCCGACGGAACCTGCCTGTGCGGCCAAGACCAGGGTGCGAATGAACGTCAGGCGCCAGAGGTTCTGGCGGGTGGCGGAAGTCAGTTTTACGGCGGCGAGCATGAGCTCTCCCGATGGGCGCTGCAGGCGGATCGGCACGAGTATAAACGAAGCAGCGCCTCGGCATTCGGTGTGTGGCTCTTTGACGCAGTGGGCGCTGTAGCTATAAGCCACAAGTTGAAAGCTGCAAGTCAGCCTCGCTTTCACTTGTAGCTTGTAGCTTGAAACTTTTTTCTAATTCATAAACCCGAAGAACCCGATGCCACCGTCTACAGTCATACCGAACACGACAATCCCAAGGAGCTTTCATGTCTCGTTTCACTCGCAGTGCAGCGGTTCTCACCCTCGGCGCCAGCGCCCTGGCCAGCCTGCCGGCCATGGCCGCCGATGAACTGCATTACAACCAGATCTCCCTGCGCGCCGAAGTCAGCCAGGAAGTGGCGCGCGACAAGATGATCGTCACTCTTTACACCGAAGCGCAAAACGCCGACCCGGCCAAGCTTGCCGCTGAAATCACCACCACCATGAACCAGGCGTTGGGCCAGGCTCGTGAAGTCAAGGCCGTGACCCTGCGCCAAGGCAGCCGCAACAGCTACCCGATCTACGACAGCAAGAATCAGAAAATCACCGGCTGGCGCGAACGCGCCGAACTGCGCCTGGAAAGCGCGGACTTCCCGGCGCTGTCCAAACTCACCGGCGAGCTGTTGAACACCCTGAAAATGGACAACATGGACTTCGCCATCGCTGACAGCACGCGCAAGGCCAGCGAAGACGCGCTGCTCAAAGACGCGGTTGCCGCGTTCAAGGCCCGCGCGCAACTGGCCACCGATGCGCTGGGCGGCAAGGGTTACAAGATCGTCAACCTGAACTTCAACACCAATGGTTATCCACAGCCGTATGCGCGCGGCGGGATGATGATGAAAGCGGCCATGGTGGATTCGGCGCCAACGCCTGAAGTGGAGGCCGGCACCAGCCAGGTCAACATGAGTGCCGACGGCGTGATTGAAGTGCAAATGCAGTAACCCCCTACCTGACACACCTGAACGGCGGTAACCTCGGTGACCGCCGTTTTCGTTTGCGCAGCTTTTATAGGGCTGCCATTTCAGGGGTCTCCATGGAAAGAATCGCCTTCAAACCGCTCCTCCTTGCCGCAGGCCTCCTGGCCGTTATGCCGCTGGCACACGCCTCTACCACCCTGGTCTACTGCTCGGAAGCCAGCCCCGCCGGCTTCGACCCGAGCCAATACACCAGCGGCACCGAGTTCGATGCCTCCGCCGAAACCGTATTCAACCGCCTTACCCAGTTCAAGCGCGGCGGTACCGAAGTCGAGCCCGGCCTCGCCACCCGTTGGGAGGTCTCCGAAGACGGTCTCACCTATACCTTCCACCTGCGCGACGGCGTCAAGTTCCACACCACCGATTTCTTCACCCCCACCCGCGACTTCAACGCCGATGACGTGGTGTTTACCTTCAACCGCCTGCTGGATGCCGAGAGCCCGTTTCGCAAGGCCTACCCCTCCGAGTCGCCCTACTTCACCGACATGGGCCTGAACACCACGATCAAGAGCCTCGACAAACTCGACGAACACACCGTGCGCTTCAACCTGAACAACGTTGATGCATCGTTCGTACAGAACCTGGCGATGAGTTTCGCTTCGGTGCAATCGGCCGAATATGCCGCCCAGCTCTTGAAGCAGGGCAAGGCCGAGGACATCAATCAGAAACCGGTCGGCACCGGCCCGTTCGTGTTCAAGCGCTATCAGAAAGACTCGCAGATCCGTTACGTCGCCAATAAGCAGTACTGGAAACCCGAGGACGTGAAGCTCGACAACCTGGTATTCGCCATCACCCCTGACGCCGCCGCGCGCGTGCAGAAACTCAAGGCGGGTGAATGCCAGGTCAGCGGCTACCCGCGCCCGTCCGACATCGAGGTGATCAAGCAGGACCCAAACCTGCGCGTGCAGCAGCAGGCCGGCTTCAATTTGGGTTTCCTGGCGTACAACGTCACCCACCCGCCGCTGGACCAACTCAAGGTGCGCCAGGCGCTGGATATGGCCATCGACAAACCGGCCATCATCAAGGCCGTTTACCAAAGCGCCGGACAATTGGCGCAGAACGCTCTCCCTCCTGCGCAATGGTCTTATGACCCGACGATCAAGGACGCCCCCTACAACCCGGCCAAGGCCCGGGCGCTACTAAAAGAAGCAGGGGTTGCACCAGGTACCACCATCAACCTGTGGGCAATGACCGTGCAACGCGCCTCCAACCCGAACGCGCGCATGTCGGCACAAATGATCCAGCAGGATTGGGCCAAGGTCGGCATCAAGGCCAACATCGTCAGCTATGAGTGGGGCGAATACATCAAGCGCGCCAAAAATGGTGAGCATGACGCCATGATCTACGGCTGGACCGGCGATAATGGCGACCCGGATAACTGGCTCGGCGTGCTCTACAGTTGTGCCGCAGTCAAGGGCAGCAATTACGCCAAATGGTGTAACCCGGCCTATGACAAGCTGGTGCAGCAGGCCAAGGTCAGCAACGACCGCGAGCAGCGCATCAAGTGGTATCAGCAGGCTCAACAAATCCTTAAGGAACAAGTACCTATAACGCCTATTGCGAACTCGACGGTTTTCCAGCCGCTGCGCAAGGAAGTTCGCGATTTCAAGATCAGCCCCTTTGGGCTGACACCGTTCTATGGCGTGAGTCTAGATAAGTAACAACAACGCCCCAACCGAGTGCACTAGACACGTCGATTGGGCCTTTTCGGTGCGCACGGCGCACCGAAAAAACCCGCCAAATAGATGCATTTATGTCGAAACTTTCATAAATGCGACATTCTTGTACGCCCGTCCCACTGTTTGGCGCTTGCAACCGTTCAACATCTTGCAATGGGTATGGCGCCTGCATAAGTATCCGCAGGCCGACTCACGAGGTCGCCCTCACCACCAAAAATGACAACAAATCATGAGGCCAACATGCTTAAACACGCAGTCCTTCCGTTCTTAGTGAGCGCTGGCCTTATGGCCGCAGCCCCGTTTGCCCAAGCGGCAACTAACCTGGTGTTCTGCTCCGAAGGGAGCCCGGCCGGTTTTGACCCAGGCCAGTACACCACCGGAACAGACTTCGATGCCTCGGCCGAAACCATGTTCAACCGCCTGAGCCAGTTCGAACGTGGCGGCACCGCCGTGATTCCTGGCCTCGCTACCAGCTGGGACGTGTCCCCGGACGGCCTGACGTATACCTTCCACCTTCGGGAAGGCGTCAAGTTCCACACCACCCCGTATTTCAAGCCGACGCGTGAATTCAATGCCGATGACGTGCTCTTCACGTTCAACCGCATGATCAACAAGGACGACCCGTTCCGCAAAGCCTACCCCACTGAGTTCCCGTACTTCTCCGACATGGAGATGGACAAGAACATCAAGAACATCGAAAAAGTCGATGACCACACCGTCAAGTTCACCCTTGGCACCGTGGACGCCGCCTTCATCCAGAACCTGGCGATGAGCTTCGCCTCGATCCAGTCGGCCGAATACGCCGCCCAGCTGTTGAAGGAAGGCAAGGCCAGCGACATCAACCAGAAGCCAATCGGCACTGGCCCGTTCGTGTTCAAGAGCTACCAGAAAGACTCCAATATTCGCTTCACCGGCAACAAGGAATACTGGAAGCCTGAAGACGTCAAGATCGACAACCTGATCTTCGCAATCTCCACGGACCCATCGGTCCGCATCCAGAAACTGAAGAAAAACGAGTGCCAGATCACGGCCTATCCTCGCCCGGCGGACATCAAGCCACTGGAAGCGGACAAGGACATGAAGATGCCGCACCAGGCCGGTTTCAACCTGGGGTACATCGCCTATAACGTGATGCCTGTGCTTAAAGGCCAGACCACGCCGAACCCATTGGCGGACCTGCGGGTTCGCCAGGCGCTGGACATGGCGGTGAACAAGCAGCAGATCATCGACTCCGTGTACCAGGGCGCTGGCCAATTGGCCGTCAACGCCATGCCGCCAACCCAGTGGTCGTATGACACCACTATCAAGGATGCCAAGTACGACCCGGCAAAAGCCAAGGAACTGCTCAAGGAAGCCGGCATCAAGGAAGGCACCGAGATCACCCTGTGGGCCATGCCAGTACAGCGTCCGTACAACCCGAACGCCAAGCTGATGGCCGAGATGCTGCAGAGCGACTGGAAACAGATCGGCCTGAAGGTCAACATCGTCAGCTACGAGTGGGGCGAGTACATCAAGCGTTCCAAAGGTGGTGAAAACCAGGCCATGATCATCGGCTGGAGCGGTGACAATGGTGATCCGGACAACTGGCTCGGCACGCTGTTTTCATCCCCGGCATTGAACGGCAACAACTTCTCCAAATTCGTCAACAAAGACTACGACGCCCTGATCAGCCAGGCCAAGGCGACCACAGACGTTGCCAAGCGCACCGAACTGTACAAACAGGCGCAACAACTGCTTAAACGTGAACTGCCTTACACACCTATCGCGCACTCGACGGTGTATCAACCCATGCGCAACACCGTGCAGGACTTCAAGATCAGCCCGTTTGGCTTGAACTCCTTCTATGGCGTCAGCGTAAGCGGCAAGTAAGGATCGATAGCGGCGACGCTCATAACGTCGCCGTTATTACATCTGCCAGACCCGTAGGAAACAGACCACACCCGCAAGCGTTGCCGCCTTACAGCAATGAACTGCGCTTCGTGCCTCCGTTGCCTACAGGGTCAATCCGATTTGGCGCATTTACTGTGAAGTCCGCGACCCATAACGTCGTAGGACTACAGAGGTACCAATTCGGGAAAGGCACTTACCGCATGTGGGACCAGTGATGTCCCCTTGGCTACAGGCCTGAGGGATTGCTCGCTGTTGATAACTACACACAAGGATCGGAATCGTCATGCGCCATACCACCGTTCTATCCGCAATGTTTGCCGCCAGCCTGCTGGCTGTGGCCACCACGGCTCAGGCCGCCGAAAAGAAGAGCCTGGTGTTCTGCTCCGAGGGCAGCCCGGCGGGCTTTGACACGGCGCAATACACCACCGCCACCGACAACGATGCCGCTGAGCCGTTATACAACCGACTTGTCGAGTTCGAAAAAGGGGCGACTGACGTAGTGCCTGGGCTGGCAACCAAGTGGGATATTTCCGAAGACGGGCTGACCTACACCTTTCATCTGCGCGAAGGGGTGAAGTTCCACAGCAACAAGGAGTTCAAGCCAACGCGCGACTTCAATGCCGACGACGTGCTGTTCACGTTCAACCGCATGCTTGACCCTGACCACCCGTTCCGCAAGGCCTACCCTACCGAGTTTCCGTACTTCAACGGCATGAGCCTGAACAAGAACATTGCCAAGGTTGAAAAAACCGACCCGCACACCGTGGTGATCACCCTGAATACGGTGGATGCCGCGTTCGTGCAAAACATCGCCATGAGCTTCGCCGCAATCCTCTCGGCCGAGTATGCCGAGCAATTGCTCAAGGAAGGCAAACCCAGCGATATCAACCAGAAGCCCATCGGCACTGGCCCGTTCGTGTTCCAGCGTTACCAGAAAGACTCGCAGATTCGCTATGTGGCAAACAAACAGTATTGGGACCCCAGCAAGGTCAAGCTCGACCAATTGATCTTCGCCATCAATACCGACGCCTCGGTGCGCGTGCAGAAGCTCAAGGCCGGCGAATGCCAGGTCACCCTGCACCCGCGTCCCGCCGACGTCGACGCACTCAAGGCCGACCCGAACCTGCAACTGCTGACCAAGCCTGGCTTCAACCTTGGCTATATCGCCTACAACGTGCGCCACAAACCCTTCGACCAGCTCGAAGTGCGCCAGGCGCTGGACATGGCGGTGAACAAGCAGAGCATCCTCAATGCGGTGTACCAGGGCGCCGGGCAACTGGCGGTCAACGCCATGCCGCCGACCCAGTGGTCCTACGACGACAGCATCAAGGACGCCGCCTACAACCCGGAAAAAGCCAAGGAACTGCTCAAGGCCGCCGGCGTGAAGGAAGGCACCGAGATCACCCTATGGGCGATGCCGGTGCAACGGCCGTACAACCCCAACGCCAAGCTGATGGCGGAAATGCTGCAGAACGATTGGGCCAAGATCGGCCTGAAAGTGAAGATCGTCAGCTACGAATGGGGCGAATACATCAAGCGCACCAAGAACGGCGAGCACGATGTCAGCCTGATCGGCTGGACCGGTGACAACGGTGACCCGGACAACTGGCTGGGCACCCTCTACAGCTGCGACGCCATCGGCGGGAACAACTACTCCATGTGGTGTGACCCGGCGTACGACAAGCTGATCAAGCAAGCCAAGGTCGTGACCGACCGCGAACAAAGGACTGTTCTGTACAAACAGGCGCAGCAACTGCTCAAGCAGCAGGTGCCGATCACGCCAGTCGCCCACTCGACGGTCAACCAGCCGTTGAGCGCCAAAGTCGAAGGCTTCAAGGTGAGCCCCTTCGGCCGCAACGTGTTCTCGGGCGTCAGTATCACCCCATAAGAAAAAATAACCGGATGGCGAAGGGCCTGGCGGCCTTTCGGCAAACGTGCAGCCTTTTGTTGGGATTTTTCCTACGCCAAACGTTTGCAATAGCTTGAACGAGTTACACACCCAATAGCCGGTTCACCTAAAAAGACCGGCATAAAAAAGAGAACCAAAGGAGCTTCACCCATGAAACTGAGCAGCAAAGCGCTTCTGGCCCTGGCCATCAGCAGCATCACGGCCACCGCCTACGCTGAAACGCAGAGCCAGGACTTCGTTCCTACCACCCTGGCCGGCACCAGCGCGCAAAGCGAGGCCAAAGGCTTTATCGAAGATTTCAGCCTGGGCGGTACCACGCGTAACTGGTACTCCCATGAAAGCAAATACCGTGGGGGCACCTTCGCTTACCAGAAGCACGGCGAAACCCGTACCGACCGCAACCGTACCAACTGGGTACAGGGCACCATCCTCAACGCCAGCTCGGGTTTCACCCAGGGCACTGTTGGCGTCAAGACCGAAGTGGCGGTGTACAACGCGCTGGTGTTGGACCGCAGCAAGCGTGACATCAAAGGCGGCTCCAACCGCACCCTGGCCGATTCCAACGGCGACGCTGTAGATCAGTGGAGCAAACTGGGCCTGGCCAACGTGCAGTTCCGTGTGTCCAACACCACCTTGACCGCCGGTCGCCAGAACTTCAGCAGCGGCATCGTCGATACCATCGGCAACCGTGCGCTGCCTTCCAGCTTCCAGGGTGTGAGCTTCAACAGCGAAGAGTTCAGCAACCTGTCGTTCCAGGGCGGTGTTTTCGATCGCGTGTCACCGCGTACCGAACAGAGCCTGTCGAAATTCCGCAGCGAATACGGCAATGGCGTAGAAACCGACAAAGTCTCCACCCTGGGTGTGAACTACCAGCCGCTGAAAAGCCTGAAGACCAGCTTCTTCGCCGCCAACGTGAAGGACTTCTGGAACCAGTACTACTTCGGCGCTACCCACGAATTGGGCGACGCCAAGGAACTGGGCCTGACCACCGGTTTCAACTACTACAAGACGGTCGATGAAGGCAAAAAAGAGATGGGGGAAATCGACAACGATACTTTCTCCCTGTCCCTGGGACTGACTCACCAGGCACACAGCCTGACCTTCGCTTACCAGCAAGTGAACGGTAACGAGTACTTCGACTACCTGCACGAAACCAACGGCATCTACCTGGCCAACTCCCTGACCTCGGACTTCAACGGCCCGAACGAGAAGTCCTTCCAGATCGCCTACGCCATCAACATGGCCGAATACGGCGTGCCAGGCCTGAAGTTCAACGCCTACTCGGCGCGCGGCTGGGACATCGACGGCACCCACTACACCGGCAACAACGGCCGGGCCAAGTTCGCCTACGACGGCATTCAGTCCCAGGACGGCGAGAAGCACCAGGAATACGGTGTAGGCGCCTCTTATGCCCTGCAGAGCGGCCCACTCAAAGCCACTACCGTGCGCGCAACCTATGTTGAGCACCGTGGCAGCGAGTTCCAGTCCGACGGCAGCATCAAAGAGTTCCGTCTGGTCACCACCATTCCGTTCAACATTCTTTAATTAGCGCCAGGCAGGCGGCGGGCTCAGGACGAGCCCGCCGCCTACGCGTTTCTGGCTCCATCGATTGCAGAGGGCTCTGAATGAAAATGCTCCCGTTACAAGCTGCCATGGCCGCTGCGCTGCTGAGCGTGGCGATCGGCGTATCGGCCAAACCGCTGGTGGTCTGCACCGAAGCCAGCCCGGAAGGTTTTGACCCGGTCCTGTATACCACCGCCGTGACCGCTGACGCCGCTGCGGAAACCATGTTCAACCGCCTGGTGGATTTCAAGCCCGGCACCACCGAAGTCGTTCCCGCGCTGGCCAAAGACCTGCCCGAGATCAGCGCCGATGGCCTGACCTACACCTTTCACCTGCGTGACGACATCAAGTTCCACACCACCGACTATTTCAAACCCACGCGCAACCTGAACGCCGACGACGTGCTTTGGAGTTTCCAGCGTCAACTGGACCCGAATCACCCGTGGCATAAAAAGTCCCTCGTGGGCTACCCGTATTTCGAAAGCATGGGCTTCAAGGAACTGCTCAAGAGCGTAGAGAAGACCGACGACTACACCGTTGTCTTTACCCTGACGCGTCCTGAAGCACCCTTCCTGGCCGACCTGGGCATGGCATTCTCTTCAATCCATTCGAAGGAATACGCCGACCAGTTGCTCAAATCCGGCAAGACCGAAGACCTCAACGCCAAGCCTATCGGCACTGGCCCGTTCATCTTCACCCGGTATCAGAAGGACGCCCAGGCGCGCTTCAAGGCCAACCCCGACTACTTCCGTGGCAAACCGGCAGTCGACCCGCTGATCTTGGCGATCAGCACCGATAACAACGTGCGCCTGCAGAAGCTCAAGGCCAACGAATGTCAGATCGCACTGTTCCCCAAGCCGGATGACATTCCAAGCATCAAGAAAGACCCAAACCTGAAAGTCGATGAGCTGGCGGCGATGACCACCAGTTACACCGCCTTGAACACGACCCACAAATACATGAGCGATGCGCGGGTGCGTCACGCGATCAATATCGCGTTCGACAAGGCCGGCTACACCGAAGCCCTGTTCGGCAAAGGCAATGCGGTGGTGGGGACTGGTCCTTATCCGCCGACCTTGCTGGGTTTCAGCGACAAACTGAAGAATCCGCCCCGCGATCTGGACAAGGCTCGCGCCCTGCTCAAGGAAGCAGGCGTGCCGGAAGGCACTGAATTCACCCTGTTCACGCGTAACGGCGGCGGCCCGACCAACCCCAACCCGATGCTCGGCGCCCAGCGCATGCAGGCGGATCTGGCGCAGATCGGCCTGAAGGTGAATATCAAAGTCATGGAATGGGGTGAGATGCTCAAGCGCGCTAAAAACGGCGAGCACGACATGGTATCGGCTGGCTGGGTCGGTGATAACGGCGACCCTGACAACTTCCTTACGCCAAACCTGAGTTGCGATGCAGCGAAAAACGGCGAAAACTACGCGCGCTGGTGTAACAAAGAGTTTCAAGACTTGATCGACAAAGCGCGCGCCACCGCTGAACCCGCCCAGCGCGCTGCACTCTATGAACAAGCACAGGACGTTTTCGACAAGGACCAACCATGGCTCCCCATGGCTTATCCGAAACTGTTCACCGCCATGCGCAAGAACGTAGAAGGCTTCACCCAAAGCCCTCTGGGGACTAATAACTTCGCCACCACCCAGGTGAAGTAAATAAGAAAAACGCTCGGCGCCGTCGACCGTGACGGCGCCGAACCTGCCTAACCGGCTGATTGAGGTACACACCAAGATGTTTAGTTTTATTGCCCGCCGACTGGGGTTATTGATCCCCACGTTCTTCGGCATCACGTTGCTGACCTTTGCGTTGATTCGCATGATTCCAGGCGACCCCGTAGAAGTCATGATGGGCGAGCGGCGGGTTGACCCCGAAATGCATGCCCAGGCAATGGAGCGCCTTGGCCTTAACAAGCCGTTGTATGCGCAATACCTGGATTACGTCGGCAAGCTCGCCCAGGGCGATCTTGGCGAATCGCTGCGTACCCGCACCAGCGTGTGGACCGAGTTCACCGCACTCTTTCCGGCGACCCTGGAACTGTCCATCGCCGCCCTGTTGTTCGCCGGTATCCTGGGCCTGTTGGCCGGGGTGATCGCGGCCTTGAAACGAGGGTCCCTGTTCGACCATGGGGTGATGGGCATCTCCCTGGCGGGATATTCGATGCCGATCTTCTGGTGGGGCCTGATCCTGATCATGTTCTTCTCGGTGAGCCTGGGCTGGACCCCGGTTTCCGGGCGTATCGACCTGCTCTACGACATCGAGCCGCGCACCGGCTTCATGCTCATCGACACCCTGCTGGCCGACGAGCCGGACGCGTTCTGGGACGCCCTGCACCACCTGATCCTGCCAGCCATCGTGCTGGGCACCATCCCGCTGGCGGTGATTGCGCGGATGACCCGCTCGTCGATGCTCGAAGTGCTGCGCGAAGACTACATCCGTACCGCCAAGGCCAAGGGCCTGTCGCCGGCGCGCGTGGTGTTCGTACACGGCCTGCGCAACGCGCTGATCCCGGTATTGACCGTGGTCGGCCTGCAAGTCGGCACGTTGCTGGCCGGTGCGGTACTGACCGAAACCATCTTCTCGTGGCCCGGCATCGGCAAATGGCTGATCGAAGCCATTGGCGCGCGGGACTACCCGGTGGTGCAAAACGGCATTCTGTTGATCGCCTGCCTGGTGATCCTGGTGAACTTCGTGGTGGACATCCTCTACGGCTTCGCCAACCCACGCATCCGTCACCAGCGCTGAGATCATGACCATGACTACCTCTACTCCAGTGTCAGCAGTCGATCAGAGCCTGCTGTACCCGTCTCCGTACAAAGAATTCTGGCAAGCCTTCTCCAAGAACAAAGGCGCGGTTGCCGGCCTGCTGTTCATGTTGCTGATCGTGTTCTGCGCGATCTTCGCCCCTTGGGTTGCACCGCATAACCCGAGCGAGCAATACCGCGACTTCCTGCTCACTCCGCCGTCATGGCTGGAAGGCGGGCAGATCCAGTTCCTGCTGGGCACCGACGAACTGGGCCGGGATTTGCTCTCGCGCCTGATCCAGGGTTCGCGCCTGTCGCTGTTGATCGGTTTGTCCTCCGTGGTGATGTCGCTGATCCCGGGCATCCTGCTTGGCCTGTTCGCCGGGTTCTTCCCGCGCCTGCTGGGCCCGACCATCATGCGCTTGATGGACATCATGCTGGCCCTGCCGTCGCTGCTGCTGGCCGTGGCGATTGTCGCCATCCTCGGCCCTGGCCTGATCAACACCGTGATCGCCATCGCCATTGTGTCGCTGCCGTCCTACGTGCGTCTGACCCGCGCTGCGGTGATGGGCGAACTGAACCGCGACTACGTGACCGCCGCGCGCTTGGCCGGTGCCGGCCTGCCACGCCTGATGTTCATCACCGTGCTGCCCAACTGCATGGCGCCGCTGATCGTGCAGGCCACCTTGAGTTTCTCGTCGGCGATCCTCGATGCCGCCGCCCTGGGCTTCCTCGGCCTTGGCGTACAACCGCCAACGCCGGAGTGGGGCACCATGCTGGCATCGGCCCGCGACTATATCGAACGCGCCTGGTGGGTCGTGAGCTTGCCGGGCTTGACCATTTTGCTCAGCGTGCTGGCAATCAACTTGATGGGTGACGGCCTGCGCGACGCGCTGGACCCGAAACTCAAGAACGCCGCCTGAGGAGATTCCCATGTCACTGTTAGAAATCAAGAATCTCAACGTTCGCTTCGGCGACGAGACCGCCGTGCCAGTGGTCGATGGCCTCGACATTACCGTCGACAAGGGCGAAGTCCTGGCAATCGTTGGCGAGTCGGGCTCGGGTAAATCCGTGACCATGATGGCGCTGATGGGCCTGATCGAGCACCCCGGCATCGTCACCGCCGATGCCCTGAACTTCGACGGCAAGGACATGCTCAAGCTGAGCAACCGTCAGCGTCGTCAGATCGTCGGCAAAGACCTGGCGATGGTGTTCCAAGACCCGATGACCGCGCTGAACCCCAGCTACACCGTGGGGTTCCAGATTGAAGAAGTGCTGCGCCTGCACCTGAAAATGTCCGGCAAGCAAGCGCGCAAGCGCGCCATCGAACTGTTGGAAAAAGTGGAAATCCCTGGCGCTTCCAGCCGTATGGATGCCTACCCGCACCAACTCTCCGGCGGTATGAGCCAGCGCGTGGCAATCGCCATGGCGATTGCCGGCGAGCCCAAACTGCTGATCGCCGACGAACCGACCACCGCGTTGGACGTCACGATTCAAGCGCAGATCATGGACCTGCTGCTGGCCCTGCAAAAAGAGCAGAACATGGGCCTGGTGCTGATCACTCACGACCTCGCGGTGGTGGCTGAAACCGCCCAGCGCGTGTGCGTGATGTATGCCGGCCAGGCCGTTGAAGTCGGCCAGGTCCCGCAACTGTTCGACATTCCAGCGCACCCTTACAGCGAAGCGCTGCTCAAGGCGATCCCCGAGCACAGCCTGGGCGCCACACGCCTGGCCACGCTGCCGGGTATCGTGCCCGGCCGTTACGACCGCCCGCAAGGTTGCCTGCTGTCGCCGCGCTGCCCGTATGTGCGTGAGAACTGCCGTACCGAGCGCCCTGCCCTCGACCCGAAAACCAACAGCCTTGCGCGCTGCTTCTACCCCTTGAACCAGGAGGTGGCGTAATGGCCGTCGTTCTTACCGCCCGCGACCTGACCCGTCACTACGAAGTGTCCCGTGGCCTGTTCAAGGGCCACGCTACGGTGCGTGCCCTCAATGGCGTGTCTTTCGAACTGGAAGCCGGCAAGACCCTCGCCGTCGTAGGCGAATCAGGTTGCGGCAAATCCACCCTGGCCCGCGCCCTCACGCTGATCGAAGAGCCGTCATCCGGCTCCCTTAAAATCGCCGGCCAGGAAGTGGCCGGCGCCGACAAGGCTCAGCGCAAGCAATTGCGCAAAGACGTGCAGATGGTGTTCCAGAGCCCGTACGCGTCGTTGAACCCACGGCAGAAAGTCGGTGATCAGCTCGGCGAGCCGCTGCTGATCAACACCAACCTATCCGCCGCCGAACGCCGCGAGAAAGTGCAGGCGATGATGAAGCAAGTGGGCCTGCGCCCTGAGCATTATCAGCGCTACCCGCACATGTTCTCCGGTGGCCAGCGCCAGCGTATCGCCCTGGCCCGGGCGATGATGCTGCAACCCAAAGTTCTGGTGGCGGATGAACCGACCTCGGCACTGGACGTGTCGATCCAGGCCCAGGTACTCAACCTGTTCATGGACCTGCAGCAGGAATTCAACACGGCCTACGTGTTCATCTCCCACAACCTGGCCGTGGTGCAACACGTTGCCGATGACGTGATGGTGATGTACCTCGGCCGCCCGGTGGAAGTGGGCCCCAAGGAAGACATCTACGCCCGCCCCTTGCACCCATACACCCAGGCGCTGCTGTCGGCCACGCCGACCATCCACCCGGACCCGAACAAGCCGAAGATCAAGATCGTCGGCGAGCTGCCCAACCCGCTGAACCCGCCGTCGGGTTGCGCCTTTCACAAGCGCTGCCCGTACGCGACGGCACGCTGCAGCACCGAGGAGCCGCTGTTGCGGCCGTTGGATAATCGCCAGGTGGCTTGCCACTATGCGGAGCAATTCGTGGCCTGACGATCGTTCCCACGCTCCGCGTGGGAATGCCGCCTAGGACGCTCCGCGTCCCGCCGTTGAGGTGACGCGGAGCGTCAGGGATGCATTCCCACGCGGAGCGTGGGAACGATCAAAGTCTGAGTTCTACAGCCCTTCCCGTCAGGTTGCGCATCAGCCGGGCGGGAGGGGCTTCTTTTTGCGCACGGCCTCTGTCTGGCTGTCGCCTTCGTCCGAATCGTCGCGGCAGTTTTCCACCCAAACAATTACAAACTTCCCACACGACTTCCACGCTCTAACTTCAAGCCAAAAAGAAAACTTCTTAAATATGTAACAGCAACTAAAAAACGACGATAACGCGCTTCTAATTCCATAAAGCCTGATTAAGAATGCCCGCCTCTCCTCATTAGCAAACGGGCTATCTCATGACTGTAATCCGCGAAAAGCTTTCTATCTCCAAATCCCTGGAAACCCTTCTTAACGACATCTATGCCGATGATGAGGTTTCATTGGCCGAATACAAGACACTCCAAGCCGAAGCCGACCTTCGCTGGCAGAAGGTCATTGACGAATTAGGGCCAAATAACACGCTTAAATCGTTTCAGAACTCGATGGATATCTCCATGCATTTGCTGTACCTGAGTGCCGAGTATGCTGCATTGCAGGAAGTTACAGACTTGGGGGAAGCCTATGTAAAAGATGCGATGTATGCACAAGTTGAATACATCCAGGCGGGCACCCAACTGGCATTGAAACTGTTGCGAGTGGGGCAAAACCAACCGTAACTCACCGTCATTTCCTAAACGCAATAAAGGGCGAAGCCATGACAGCTTCGCCCTTTTGCATGCCATGCCAGGAATCGCTGTGACCCTGAGAGGGAATCAAGTTTCGCCGTCGTCGAAGGTCACACTGTCTTCCCCCTCATTGATGGGGTTTTCCGGATCCCTGACGTCTGTGGGCTGGGGCTGCGGTTTCCAGCTGCCCGAGTTGACCTCGTTCTGCTTTTTTTTGGTTACCGGGCCGGTGTCTTTCCACTGTGGCGCTCCGGCGTCAGCCAATGCCGGAAGGGCCGTCGCTCCCAGGATGGCCAGCAACACCAGAGGGATGACGCGTTGAGCATTTCGCACGGTAGTCTCCTTTACAGTCGGTGGGTAAACGCTAGACCCGAAGCCGGGTTCTCGCCAATTCATGGCGTTATGAAGATCAAATGCGGGAGGGGGCAAGCCCTCAATACTGTAGGAGCGAGCTTGCTCGCGAAGAACTCAGGGCCCCCGCGTTTATCCAGAATGAACTCGTTGCCTGGACGTTTTTCGCGAGCAAGCTCGCTCCTACAGTGTGCCCCCTCCCACATTTTGGCTTTGCAGCAGGCATAAAAAAGGGCGAAGCCATCACAGCTTCGCCCCTGTTCTTTACCGCTCAGCCCTTAATGATGCTCGCGAGTCGCACGGAATTTCACATCCGGCCAACGCTCTTCCATCAGCGCCAGGTTGACCCGGGTCGGCGCCAGGTAAGTCAGGTGACCACCGCCGTCGATCGCCAGGTTTTCCACCGCTTTGTTGGAGAACTCTTCCAACTTCTTCTTATCGCTGCAATCGATCCAGCGCGCGGAGTACACGGTGATCGGCTCGTAGGAGCACTCAACCTTGTATTCCTCTTTCAGGCGGCTGGCGACCACGTCGAACTGCAGCACGCCCACGGCGCCGAGGATGATGTCGTTGCTGCGCTCGGGGAAGAACACCTGGGTGGCGCCTTCTTCGGCCAACTGTTGCAAGCCCTGGCGCAGTTGCTTGGATTTGAGCGGGTCGCGCAGGCGTACGCGGCGGAACAGTTCCGGGGCGAAGTGCGGGATGCCGGTGAAGCCCAGTGCTTCGCCCTCAGTGAAGGTGTCGCCGATCTGGATGGTGCCGTGGTTATGCAGGCCGATGATGTCGCCGGCGTAGGCTTCTTCGAGCTGTTCACGCTCGGAGGAGAAGAACGTCAGGGCGTCGCCGATGCGCACGTCCTTGCCGGTGCGCACGTGGCGCATTTTCATGCCTTTTTCGTAGCGGCCAGAGCAGATACGCATGAAGGCGATGCGGTCGCGGTGCTTGGGGTCCATGTTCGCCTGGATCTTGAACACGAAGCCGGTGAATTTCTCTTCGACCGGTTCCACGGTGCGCTCGTTGGCAACTCGGGCAAGGGGCTTTGGCGCCCAGTTCACGACGGCGTCGAGTACGTGGTCGACGCCGAAGTTGCCCAAGGCGGTACCGAAGAACACCGGGGTCAGTTGACCGTCGAGAAATTCCTGCTGGTTGAATTCGTGGCAGGCGCCCTGTACCAGTTCGAGCTGGTCGACAAAGCGGTCGTACTCGTCACCCAGGTGGGCGCGGGCTTCGTCGGAGTCGAGCTTCTCGATGATTTTCACATCGGTGCGTTCGTGACCGTGGCCGGCGGTGTAGACAATGATGTAGTCGTCGGCCAGGTGGTACACGCCCTTGAAGTCGCGGTAGCAACCAATCGGCCAGGTGATCGGCGCGGCCTTGATCTTCAGGACGGCTTCGATTTCATCCAGCAGCTCGATGGGGTCACGGATATCGCGGTCGAGTTTGTTGATGAAGCTGACAATCGGCGTGTCGCGCAAACGGCATACGTCCATCAGCGCGATGGTACGTGGCTCGACGCCTTTACCGCCGTCGAGGACCATCAGAGCCGAGTCCACCGCGGTCAGGGTGCGGTAGGTGTCTTCGGAGAAGTCTTCGTGGCCAGGAGTGTCGAGCAGGTTGACCATGTGGTCGCGATACGGGAACTGCATGACCGACGTGGTAATGGAAATACCCCGTTGTTTTTCCATTTCCATCCAGTCGGAGGTGGCATGGCGGTCGGATTTGCGCGATTTCACCGTGCCGGCCACCGCGATTGCCTTGCCCATCAGCAGGAGCTTTTCGGTGATGGTGGTTTTACCGGCATCGGGGTGGGAAATAATGGCGAAAGTGCGGCGTTTCGCGACTTCGGCGGCCTGGTGGGTCATGGGAAATCGCCTGGCAGGTGAGTCAAAAAAGGGCGGCGAGTATAGCGCAAACCCAGGGTTACAGACCACCGTTGAGCCCATTGGGGGTGGCTAAATGCTCCCAAGTGTGGAACCTTTTAAAAGGTAGAGACGTCCACTCCCCTGCTATCGCACTCGGAACAGGGGCTGAAAAATCAGCAAGTTAGCCTGACGAGGCTGCGCTCATGGCTCGATCGCATACTGCGTTGCCAGTATCGGCGAGCTGCTTTTCGCGAACTCATTCAGAGGCAGCCAGCCATGGCATTGCCACCGGAGAATGTGTTCGCCGACAAAAGAAAAAAAGGAGTCCGCCTGTGGCTATTCGCTATGGCAAAGGGCTGATAGGAGGCGCGGTTGTCGTCGCGCTCCTGGCCCTGCTGGTCCACTGGATCGGCATCAACACGATCGAACTGTACCGCGACGATTTGTTGTTTTACCTGCAAGCTCATCTGATTCTGGTTTTAGTTTCCATGCTGGCCGCCCTGATTGTGGGCCTTCCCGCCGGCATCCTGCTCAGCCGACCGAACATGGTCGGGCGTGCAGAACGCTTCATGCAGATCTTCAACATCGGCAACACCGTCCCTCCCCTGGCCGTACTGGCCATCGCCCTCGGCGTCCTCGGCATCGGCAGCGGCCCGGCCATTTTCGCGCTGTTCCTCGCCTCCCTCCTGCCCATCGTGCGCAACACTTACGAAGGCCTGAAAAACGTTCAAGGCTCGCTGAAAGAAGCCGCCACCGGCATCGGCATGACGCCACGTCAGGTGCTGTTTCGCGTGGAGTTGCCCAACGCCGTGCCGATCATCATCGGTGGCGTGCGTGTGGCCCTGGCGATCAACGTCGGCACCGCACCGCTGGCGTTCCTGATCGGCGCCAACAGCCTGGGCAGCCTGATCTTCCCCGGCATCGCCCTGAACAACCAGCCGCAACTGCTGCTCGGTGCGGCATGCACCGCACTGCTGGCATTGCTGCTCGACGGCCTGGTGACCATGGCCAGCCGCCTCTGGCTGGAACGCGGGTTGCGTCCGTCTTAAGGCTTGGCAAAGGAAATCACATGAAAAAACTGACCCTGATATTGAGCTGCGCCCTGCTGTTTGCAGGTTTTGCGCAAGCCGCTGAAAAACCGGTAATCCGCATCGGCGCACGGGTGTTCACCGAACAGACCCTGCTCGCCGAAATCACCTCCCAGTACCTGCGCACCAAGGGCTACGACGCCCGCGTGACGGGTGGCCTGGGCAGTAACCTGGCGCGCAGCGCCCAGGAAAGCGGGCAACTGGACCTGATCTGGGAATACACCGGCGTGTCGCTGGTGGCGTACAACCACATCGACGAGAAACTCGACAGCGCACAGTCCTACGCTCGCGTGAAGGAACTCGACGCAAAAAAAGGCCTGGTCTGGCTCTCGCCGTCGCGCTTCAGCAACACCTACGCCCTGGCGTTGCCGGAGAAAGTCGCCAAGGAACATCCCGAGATCAACAGCATCAGTGACCTCACCCACGCCATGGCCGCAGACACCAGGGAACACCGCCTGGTCGCCCTGGATACCGAGTTCGCCAACCGCTCCGACGGCCTGGCCGGCATGGTCAAGCTGTACGACATGAACCTCACGCGCAAAAACACCCGGCAGATGGACGCAGGCCTGGTCTACACCGCGCTGCGCAATGGCCAAGTGTTTGCAGGCTTGGTCTACACCACCGACGGTCGCCTGAATGCCTTCAAACTCAAGTTGCTGGAAGACGACAAGCACTACTTCCCGGACTACACCGCCGCCCCGGTGATCCGCCAGGAATACCTCGACCAGCACCCGCAACTGGCGGCCGAACTCAAGCCACTGGCCGCTCTGTTCGACGACGCAACCATGCGCCAGCTGAATGCGCGGGTCGACGTCGACCATGAAAGCCCGTCCGCTGTTGCCGCAGATTTCCTGCGCCAGCATCCGATCAATCAATAAGAGGAAAAGACATGGAATTTCTCAACGCCTTTTCCCACCTTGATTGGGCCCAAGTCCTGCAACTAACCTGGCAGCACATCACCCTGGTCGGCGTCGCGGTTGTCCTCGCAATCTTGATCGGCGTGCCCCTGGGCATCCTGATGACGCGTTTCCCGACCCTGGCCGGCCCGCTGCAGGCCAGCGCCACGGTGCTGCTGACCGTACCGTCCATCGCGCTGTTCGGCCTGCTGCTGCCGTTCTATTCCAAGTTCGGCCAGGGCCTGGGGCCGATGCCGGCGATCACCGCCGTGTTCCTCTACTCCCTGTTGCCAATCATGCGTAACACCTACCTGGCGCTCACCGGTGTTGAACCGGGCATTCGCGAGGCCGCCAAGGGCATTGGCATGACCTTCGCCCAGCGCCTGCGCATGGTCGAACTGCCGATTGCCGTGCCGGTGATCCTCGCCGGTGTGCGCACCGCCGTGGTGATGAACATCGGCGTGATGACCATCGCCGCCACCATCGGTGCCGGCGGCCTGGGCGTACTTATTCTGGCTTCCATCAGCCGCAGCGACATGTCGATGCTGATCGTCGGCGCCGTGCTGGTCAGTCTCCTGGCCATCTTCGCCGACCTGCTCTTGCAATGGCTGCAACGCTCGCTGACTCCAAAAGGATTGCTCAAATGATCGAACTTCAAAACCTGTCCAAGACTTTTCAAAGCAACGGCAAGACTGTTACCGCCGTCAACGATGTCAGCCTGACCGTCAACGAAGGCGAAATTTGTGTGTTCCTCGGCCCTTCGGGCTGTGGCAAGAGCACCACGCTGAAAATGATCAACCGCCTGATCAAGCCCACCTCGGGCAAGATCCTGATCAATGGCGAAGACACCACCGACCTCGATGAAGTGACCCTGCGTCGCAATATCGGCTACGTGATCCAGCAGATCGGCCTGTTCCCGAACATGACCATCGAAGAAAACATCGTGGTGGTGCCCAAGCTGCTCGGCTGGGACAAACAGAAATGCCACGACCGCGCCCGCGAGCTGATGAGCATGATCAAGCTGGAACCCAAGCAGTATCTGCATCGCTATCCGCGTGAACTGTCGGGCGGGCAGCAACAGCGCATCGGCGTTATCCGCGCCCTGGCGGCGGATGCACCGTTGCTGCTGATGGATGAACCGTTCGGCGCGGTCGACCCGATCAACCGCGAGATGATCCAGAACGAATTCTTCGAGATGCAACGCGCGCTGAACAAGACCGTGATCATGGTCAGCCACGACATCGACGAAGCCATCAAGCTGGGGGACAAGATTGCGATCTTCCGCGCCGGCAAGCTGCTGCAGATCGACCATCCCGATACGCTGCTGGCGCACCCGGCGGACGAGTTCGTGAGCAATTTCGTCGGCCAAGACAGCACCCTCAAGCGCCTGCTGCTGGTGAAGGCCGAAGATGCAGCGGACAACGCGCCGTCGGTGAGCCCGGAAACACCGGTGGCCGATGCACTGGAGCTGATGGACGAGCACGACCGCCGCTATGTGGTGGTCACCTGCGCCGAGAATAAGGCGCTGGGCTATGTACGCCGTCGCGACTTGCACCGTCAGACCGGTACCTGCGGCCAGTACCTGCGCGAATTCAACGCCACCGCCGCGTATGACGAGCACTTGCGCATCCTGCTGTCGCGGATGTACGAGTTCAACCGTTCGTGGTTGCCGGTGATGGATGCCGAGCGGGTGTTCCTGGGCGAGGTGACGCAGGAGTCGATTGCCGAGTACCTGAGTTCCGGTAAGTCGCGTGGGGGCAAGACCAGCATTGTTTCCCCAGCTGAGACCGCACTGGCCTGACTTGGCACAACACAGTTAAAAATGTGGGAGGGGGCTTACTCCCGATAGCAGTGTTTCAGTGACTGATGATGTGACTGACCCACCGCCATCGGGAGCAAGCCCCCTCCCACATTTTGCTCTCTGGTGTGTCAGGGAAATACCGTGGATTTCACCCATCCGGGGAACATCAATCCGTCACACCGGTCGGTTACATAGTAGCTGCACGGGGTCGCGCGACGAACGCGTGCAAAAACGCGACATTTTTAGTTGATCTCAAGCCCCTCACGCCCTAAAGTTCGCGCCGAACGTCCATGCTGGAAACGATCCATCCGGCTCAAGTACTGACGACGAGACAGCAAGGCCAAGGGAAGCGTATCCCATGGCCTTTTTGCTTTCGGCGACATGCCTTGGGAAGTAGGCGAACCAAAGTGGGGATACGGAGGACGTTCAGTTGCACCCATTGATTACTACAGTTTGCCCTTAGGAGTTCCCAGCATGTCGATCAACGTCGAAGACTATTTCGCGCGCGCCACGTTTGACAAAATGAAGGCGTTCGCCGACAAGCAAGAAACCCCGTTCGTGGTGATCGACACCGCGATGATCAGCCAGGCCTACGATGACCTGCGCGCCGGTTTCGAATTCGCCAAGGTGTATTACGCGGTCAAGGCCAACCCGGCCGTCGAGATCATCGACCTGTTGAAAGACAAGGGCTCGAGCTTCGATATCGCGTCGATCTACGAGCTGGACAAGGTCATGGACCGCGGCGTCAGCGCCGACCGTATCAGCTACGGCAACACCATCAAGAAGTCCAAGGACATCCGCTACTTCTATGAGAAAGGCGTGCGCCTGTTCTCCACCGACTCCGAAGCCGACCTGCGCAACATCGCCAAGGCCGCGCCGGGCTCGAAAGTCTATGTGCGTATCCTCACCGAAGGCTCCACCACGGCTGACTGGCCGTTGTCGCGCAAGTTCGGCTGCCAGACCGACATGGCCATGGACCTGCTGATCCTCGCCCGCGACCTGGGCCTGGTGCCTTACGGCATCTCGTTTCACGTCGGCTCGCAGCAGCGCGACATAAGCGTATGGGATGCGGCGATCGCCAAGGTCAAAGTGATCTTCGAGCGCCTGAAGGAAGAAGACGGCATTCATCTGAAGCTGATCAACATGGGCGGCGGCTTCCCGGCCAACTACATCACCCGCACCAACAGCCTGGAAACCTACGCCGAGGAAATCATCCGTTTCCTCAAGGAAGACTTCGGTGATGAGCTGCCGGAAATCATCCTCGAGCCCGGCCGCTCGTTGATCGCCAACGCCGGCATCCTGGTCAGTGAAGTGGTGCTGGTGGCGCGTAAATCGCGAACCGCCGTCGAGCGTTGGGTGTACACGGACGTGGGCAAATTCTCCGGCCTGATCGAAACCATGGACGAAGCCATCAAGTTCCCGATCTGGACCGAGAAGAAAGGCGAGATGGAAGAAGTGGTCATCGCCGGCCCGACCTGCGACAGCGCCGACATCATGTACGAAAACTACAAGTACGGCCTGCCGCTGAACCTGGCCATTGGTGACCGCATGTACTGGCTGTCGACCGGTGCCTATACCACCAGCTACAGCGCAGTTGAGTTCAATGGGTTTCCGCCGTTGAAGTCGTTTTACGTGTAAGCACGCTGCGTATAAAAAACCCATGACGTGTCATGGGTTTTTTTATGGCTGTCAGGTGGAATGTCGCGCATTGCGTGAGGCAGATAGCTCACGCAGCGCTGCCGTCGCCAGAAAACCTGACCGCGACGCATACCGATGATCCTTCAGCACCCGCTTTTTATGCCCCGGTCTGGCTCAGATGAGCTAAGAGAAATTGGCAGCGCGTTGTCGAAAGGCTTCAGCCATCGCGCGAATCTGTGGATGGTTGGCCGCCGCCAGCGTCTGGTGTGCTATCCGTAAGAACTTGAGATTCCCGCCTGCCAGCGCCTTGTGCAACCACTCCAGCGCCACTTCGATTTGGCCACCATCCGCCAACACCGCCGCATAACTGAACTGCCCACGAAAATCCCCGGCTTCGGCTGAACGCCGGTACCACTCAACGGCCGCTTCAAAATCCCTCGGGCAATACTGCCCGTCTTCCAGATAACGCCCCACCAGGTTCATCGACTTGGCATGGCCCTGCTCTGCCGCCTGGCGATAAAGCATCAGCGCTTGAGCCTGATCTTGCACAACGCCACGGCCGGTCGCCAACAGGTTGGCATAGTTGTACTGCCCCCAATCCAACCCGGCCTCTGCTGCCAACCGGTATTCACGCGCAGCCGTCGCCTCATCCACCGTGCAACCCCAACCATGCTCCAGACACCGCCCAATCATATTGCGCGCCATCAAATGCCCGCCCTGGGCGGCAATCCGGAACCAGCGCAACGCCAGTGCTTCATCCCGTGCGATGCCGCGTCCTTGCAGCAGGATCTGTCCGAGCAAGGCCTGGGCATCGACCACGCCTTCCGTGGCCGCGATCAGGATCGCCTGGGCCGCGCGTATCGGTGAATCATCGAGCATCGATTGCAGCTGCTCGACGCTGAACACTTCCTGGCGACGCAACAGGAATCCCATCTCAGACCTCGACCCAGCGACGCAGCAGGTTGTGATAGGTGCCGGTGAGCTGGATCAGCGCCGGATGATCAGGCACGTCGCGGCTCAGTTGCTGGATGGCGCCGTCCATTTCGAACAGCAGGGTGCGCTGGCTGTCTTCACGCACCAGGCTCTGGGTCCAGAAAAACGAGGCGTAGCGCGCACCGCGTGTCACCGCGTTGACCTTGTGCAGGCTGGATCCGGGGTACAGCACCATATCGCCGGCGGGAAGCTTGACGCGCTGCAGGCCGAAGGTGTCCTGGATTTCCAGCTCGCCGCCGTCGTATTCGTCGGGGTCGCTGAAGAACAGCGTGGACGACAGATCGGTGCGCACGCGCTCGTGGCTGCCTTTGGGTTGACGCACGGCGTTGTCGATATGGAAGTCGAAACTGCCACCGGCGGTGTAACAGTTGAGCAACGGCGGAAACACCTTGTGCGGTAACGCCGCTGACATAAACAACGGGTTGCTCCACAAGCGCTCCAGCATCGCCGCGCCGATTTCCTTGGCCAACGGGTGGCCTTCGGGCAATTGCAGGTTGTGCTTGGCCTTGGCGGACTGATGGCCGGCGGTGACTTTGCCGTCGGCCCATACGGCCGCTTCCAGGGCTTGGCGAATGCGCTGCACTTCCTCGCGTGAGAACAGGCCGGGAATATGCAGCAACATGGGGCAATACCTGCGATCAGAGGGGTGCCAATGGTATTGATTCTTATCCTCTGTGTAAAACGTCGAGACGAACGAGTCCGTAAAAACCGTAAGCAAAAAGTGTAAAGAATGTAAATTCGATGCGAATAGCAATGTATCGCAATTGATAGAAAGTCTTGTTAGCCCTATATTCCGCGACCTCACATCCTTGGGGAAAGGACACGTCATGTCGCGCACCACACCAACAACCACCGCCAGTTCACCACGCATGCTGGCTTCGGCCATCGGCGTAGCCCTCAGCGCCAGCTCAGCCGCCCACTTGGCGCAGGCGGCTGAGAACACCGAACAACAAGGCGAGCGCAACCCTATCTCCCTCGGCGCCACCAACATTACCGGTCAGGAGCAGGTCACCCCCTCCTATCAGGTAGAAAAAGCCGCTTCGCAGAAATACACCGCACCGCTGGTAGACACACCGCGCTCGGTCACCGTGGTCCCGCAGCAAGTGCTCAAAGACACCGCCGCCACCTCGCTGCAGGATGCCCTGCGCACCGTACCGGGGATTACCTTCGGCGCCGGTGAAGGCGGCAACCCCCAGGGCGACCGTCCGTTCATCCGTGGTTTCGACGCCCAAGGCGACACCTACCTGGACGGCGTGCGCGATACCGGCGGCCAGAGCCGGGAGATCTTCGACATTGAATCGATCGAAGTCAGCAAGGGCCCCAACTCGTCCTTCGGCGGTCGCGGCTCAGCCGGGGGCAGCCTCAACCTGGTGAGCAAAACCCCACAAGCGCGGGACTTCACCAACGGCGGCTTCACCTACGGTTCCGACCAGACCCGCCGCTACGTGCTCGACGTGAACCGCCAGTTCCTCGACGACAGCGCGGCATTTCGCCTGAACCTGATGAGCCACGAACAAAACGTGGCCGGTCGCGACGCGATCAATTACGACCGTTGGGGTGTGGCGCCGTCGCTGACCTTTGGCCTGGGCACACCGACCCGCGTCAATCTCAGCTACTACCACATGGAAAGCGACGACCTGCCGGATTCGGGAATGCCGTATGGCTACGGTTCGTCGACCGCCACAGCCCACGGGCATGACAAACCCGACGACGGTGGCGACAGCAACAATTTCTATGGCTTGAAGAGCCGTGACTTCCGCAAGACCCGCGCCGACATCAGCACGTTCTCCATCGAGCATGACCTGAACGACAACATGACGCTGAAGAACACCCTGCGCCACGGCAGCACCGGCCAGGACTATGTGCTCACCCAGCCGGATGACAGCAAGCTCAACGTCAACAAGTTCGGCACTGTGTGGCGTCGTGCCAACAGCCGCGTCTCGACCACCACCACGACCACCAACCAGACCGACCTGTTCGGCAGCTTCCAGGCGCTGGGCTTCAAGAACACCTACTCCACCGGCCTGGAATTCACCGGTGAAGAAACCCGTGTCAGCGGCTATACCGTCAGCCCCAACGCCAACCCGGTGTGCACCGTGGCCAAGGGCAGCCTGGGCGGCCAGTGCACCTCGCTGAGCAACCCGAACCCGGACGATGCCTGGAACGGCAGCGTCGCGCGCAACTACAACGGCACCAACACCAAGGCCACCAGCCGCGCGGCCTACGTGTTCGACACCATCGAGCTGGATCCGAAATGGCTGCTCAACGTGGGCCTGCGCTACGATACGTTCGATACCGAAGCCAACACCAACGCCACCACCGGGCGCAGCAAAATCAAGGATGACAGCCAGTTCTTCAACTGGCAGGCGGGCCTGGTATGGAAGCCGCTGGACAATGGCAGTATCTACGCTTCCTACGCGACGTCGGCCACGCCGGCCGGTGGCCTGGTGGGTGAAGGCGCCGATGGCAACCCGCTGTCAGCCGGTGCCGCCATCAGCGACCTGCAGCCGGAAGAGACAGTCAACTACGAGCTGGGCACCAAGTGGGACTTGTTCCACGACCGCCTGTCCCTGACCGCCGCCGTGTTCCGTACCGAGAAGAAAAACACCCGCGTCCTGGTTGATGCACTCACCTACGAGAACGCCGGCGAATCACGGGTCGACGGCGTCGAGTTGTCCGCCAGCGGCAAGCTGACCGAGCACTGGCAAGTGTTCGCCGGGTACACCTACCTGGACAGCGAATTGGTCAAATCCGGCCTCAACGGGCGTAACGGCGTGGTGAGCGCCGGTTCCAACGCTGGCAACCAGATGCCCAACACGCCGAAGAACTCGTTCAGTCTGTGGACCACCTACGACATCACGCCAAAGCTGACCGTCGGCGGCGGCGCCTTCTACGTCGACGAGGTTTACGGCGATGCGGGCAACACGGTGTACGTGCCGTCTTACACCCGCTACGACGCCATGGCCAGCTACAAGCTGACTAAAAACGTCGACCTGCAATTGAACGTGCAGAACCTTACCGACAAAACCTACTACGACAAGGCTTACGCCTCGCACTTCGCCAACCAGGCGGCCGGTCGTACGGCGTTGCTGACCACCAGCTTCCACTTCTAAGCGCAAGCGCGCCACGACTTGAGCCCCACGCATCGGATGCGTGGGGCTTTTGCATGCTAAACAGAATATTTCTCGATAAGCCACGGCATAATGCGCGCCGTGACATTCATAACCAGTTGAGCGAGGCGGTCCGACGTGTTGAAGAAAACCCTGTTCCAGTTGCACTGGTTCTTCGGCATCACTGCCGGGCTGGTGCTGGCCTTGATGGGGATCACCGGGGCTGCGTACTCCTTCCAGGATGAAATACTGCGGGCGCTGAACCCGCACGTCTTGCATGTCGAAAAACGCGAAGCCGGGGTGCTGCCGCCCGCCGAACTGGTGCGCAAACTGGAAGCCACCGAAGGCAAGGCCGTGGCGATGCTCTGGGTGGAACGCGACAGCGGCAATGCCGGGCGCGTGTCCTTCACCCCGCCACCGGGCGAGCGCCGGGGCCCGCTACGCTACTTCGACCCGTATACCGGCGACTACCTGGGCGACGCCGTCGGCCAGGATGTATTCGGCTTCATCCTGCAGTTGCACCGCTTCCTGGCGATGGGCGACACCGGGCGCACGATCACTGGCGCCTGCACCCTGATCCTGCTGTTCTTCTGCCTCTCCGGCCTGTACCTGCGCTGGCCGCGCCAGGTGAAGAACTGGCGCGTGTGGTTGACCCTGGACTGGCGTAAAAAGGGCCGCAGCTTCAATTGGGACCTGCACTCGGTGTTCGGCACCTGGTGCCTGCTGTTTTATCTGCTGGCGGCACTGACCGGGCTGTATTGGTCGTACGACTGGTACAACCGTGGCGTGACCCAACTGCTGTCCGACGCGCCGCAGAACGAGCGCACGCTCAAGCGCGGCCCGCCGCCCGCAGGCCCTGCGCCCGTGGCCAGCTACGTGACCAACTATGAGGCCATCTGGAGCAGCATCTACAGCAACGCCGGGCCTGGCTTGAGCGCCTACAACATCCGGCTGCCGGCCGTCGCCGGGCAACCGGCCACCGTGTATTACCTGCTGGAAGACTCACCCCATGACCGTGCACTGAACCAGATCAACCTGGACCCGGCCACCGGCGAGGTCAAATCCCATGAGCGCTACGCCAGCAAAAGCTATAAGTCGCAGTTGTTGACCAGCGTCTATGCCCTGCACACCGGCAGCTATTGGGGGCTGGCAGGGCGGATCGTGCTCACCCTGAGCGCGTTATGCATGCCGCTGTTCTTCATTACCGGCTGGTTGCTGTACCTCGACCGGCGCCGCAAAAAACGCCAGGTAAGGGACGCACGCAAGGGTCTTGACGCCCACTCCAGCGATGCCCCGGCCTGGTTGATCGGCTTCGCCAGCCAGAGCGGTTTCGCCGAACAATTGGCCTGGCAGACGGCCGGGCAATTGCAGGCAGCAGGTCTGCCGGTGAAGGTGCAGCCCTTGGGCACGCTTAGCCAGCACGACCTGAGCCAGTCGGAAAATGCCTTGTTCGTGGTCAGTACGTTCGGCGACGGCGAAGCCCCCGACAGCGCCCGTGGCTTCGAACGCAGCGTGCTCGGCCAGGACGTGTCCCTCAAGGGCTTGAACTACTCGGTATTGGCCCTGGGTGACAGGCAATATGAACACTTCTGCGGCTTTGCCCGACGCCTGCATTTCTGGCTGACCCACCAGGGCGGCAACCCGCTGTTTGCGCCGGTGGAAGTCGACAGCGGCGATACCGAGGCCTTGCTGACCTGGCAACAGCAGCTCGGCCAGCTCACCGGCCACACGCCGGCAGCGGCCTGGCAGACCGCCCAGTTCGAACACTGGACCCTGCGCCAACGCTCCCTGCTCAACCCTGGCAGCGTCGGAGCACCCGTCTACCTGCTCGGCCTCACTCCGCCCTCTCCTCTCAGTTGGCAGGCCGGTGACCTGGTGGAAATCCTGCCACGCAATAGCCCGCGAGCGGTCGAGCACTTTCTGGAAGGGCTGGGCCTGGCCGGCAGCGATGGCGTGCTGATTGAAGGACTGGCGCAAACGCTCAACCAGGCCCTGGCCACGCGCCAGTTGCCGGACAACCGCACCCATCTGGTCGGCCTGCATGCCCAGGCACTGGTCGATGCGCTGATACCGCTGGGCCTGCGTGAATATTCGATCGCCTCGATTGCCAGCGACGGTGTGCTGGAGCTGATCGTGCGCCAGGAACGCCACCCGGATGGCAGCCTGGGCCTGGGTTCCGGCTGGCTGACTGAACACGCAGCCATCGGCGCGGGCATCAGCCTGCGCTTGCGCCGCAACAGCGGTTTCCATCTGCCCGAAGCAGCGGTGCCGCTGATCCTGCTGGGCAACGGCACGGGCCTGGCCGGCCTGCGCAGCTTGCTCAAGGCGCGCATCGCCGACGGTCAGCAGCGTAACTGGCTGCTGTTCGGCGAACGCCATATCGCCCACGACTACCTGTGCCAGGCAGAACTGCAAGGCTGGCTGGCCAGTGGTGATCTGGCCCTGCTGGACCTGGCGTTCTCGCGGGACCAGGAGGAGAAAATCTACGTGCAGGATCGCCTGCGTGAATCGGCGGACGTGTTGCGCAAATGGCTGGCCGAGGGCGCAGCGATTTATGTGTGCGGCAGCTTGCAGGGGATGGCGACGGGGGTGGATCAGGCGCTGGTGGATATCCTCGGCAGTGAAACGGTAGAGCGTTTGATCGAGCAAGGCCGCTATCGCCGGGATGTGTACTGACCCTCACAGACACTGAAGATCAAATGTGGGAGGGGGCTTGCTCCCGATGGCGGTGGACCAGCTAAAAATAGGCTGGCTGATCCACCGCTATCGAGAGCAAGCCCCCTCCCACAGTTTTTACCGCGTTCCAAATCAGACGGGTTGCAGTTTTTGTTCGAACACCGAGACTCCGTCCAAGTCCCGAAGGATCACCGTCAACTCCGCCGTCTGCCCATCAATCTGCACCTCGCCAAAAAACTGAAACCCGGCAAACGGCGAGGTGTTTTGCGCAGGCGGTGCCTTTTCGAACACCACCTCTGGCCCAAAGGTCTTGTCCAACGGATTCGGCCCGAAGCTGCCTGCATTCAATGGCCCTGCAACAAACTCCCAGAACGGTTCGAAATCCTGGAACGCCGCCCGATCCGGGTGGTAGTGATGCGCGGCGCAATAGTGCACATCAGCGGTCAGCCACACATGGTTGCGCACCTGGTGTGCGCGCAGGAAGCCCAGCAGCTCGGCAACTTCCAACTCACGTCCTTGGGCCGGGCCGGGATCACCGTTGGCGATCGCTTCCCAGCGCGGCACGCCAGGGCTGACTTCACCGTCCGGCACACCCAGGCCAATGGGCATGTCGGCCGCGACCACTTTCCACTGCGCCTGGGAGGCCTTGAGTTCGCGCTTGAGCCAGTCGAGCTGTTCGCGACCGAGGAAGGGTTTCGCGCCGCCCAGGTTGTCGTCGTTGGGGCCGCGATAACTGCGCATGTCCAGCACGAACACATCCAGCAGCGGCCCATAGCTGAGCTTGCGATAAATCCGCCCGCCGCCGTCGGCGCTTTGCCGGCGCATCGGTGAATATTCCAGCCAGGCCTGGCGCGCACGGCCGACCAGGGTATTGATGTCGCGGGTCTGGTAGCGCTCGTCCAACTGTTTGCTTGATGACCAGTTGTTGATCACTTCGTGGTCGTCCCACTGCCAGATCTGCGGCACCTCGGCATTGAAGCGCCGCACGTTTTCATCCATCAAGTTGTAGCGGTAATTGCCGCGATATTCTTCGAGGGTTTCGGCAACCTTGCTCTTGGCTTCGGTGGTGATATTGCGCCAGATGCGCCCGCCCTCAGTGGCCAGTTGCGCCGGCACCGGGCCGTCGGCGTAGATGGTGTCGCCGCTGTGGATAAAGAAGTCCGGCAGGCGCAGGCGCATGGCTTCGTAGATGCGCATGCCGCCGATGTCCGGGTTGATACCGAAACCCTGGCCGACGGTGTCGCCGCTCCACACAAAGCGGATGTCGCGACGCTGTTGCGGCACGCTGCGCAAGTGGCCGAACCACGGCTCGCTGGCGATGCCGGTCTGGGCGTCTTCGAAATGCACGCGGTAGAAAATCGCCTGGTCGGCGGGCAGCCCGGTGAGTTCAACGCGGGCCGTAAAATCGCTGCGGTTATCGGCCAGGGGCGAGACGAACCGGCGTGGGTTGCTAAACACACTGCGGGTGTCCCACTCCACCACCATCCGCGCCGGGCGGTCGCTGCGGCTCCAGATCATCGCGCGGTCGCCCAGCAGGTCACCGGACTGCACGCCATCGGTGAGCAGCGGTCGGTCCTTTACCGACGCAATCACCGCCGGCGCCAGTCCCGGCAACAACAGGCCGGCGCCGACAGCTTGCATCACGCGGCGACGGCCGAGATCGAAGTGGCTCATGCAGGTGCCCTCTTGAGTATCAAAAGGGCCACTTAACCACGCGGCGATGAAACAGTTATGACACCGCTATGACAGCCAATGAAAATCCAAATGTGGGAGGGGGCTTGCCCCCGATGGCAATGTGTCAGGCACCAGATGCACTGGCTGACAGACCGCTATCGGGAGCAAGCCCCCTCCCACATTTTTAGCCCGCCGCCAACTCGGCCGCCTCCGGCCGCTTGATCAGCGCATACACCAACCCGGTCAGCACACTACCGGCCACAATCGCCAACAGGTACAGCAGCGCATGGTTCATCGCGTTCGGAATCACCAGCACGAACAACCCGCCGTGAGGCGCGGCCAGTTTGCACCCGAAGTACATCGACAGTGCCCCCGTCAGCGCGCCGCCCGCAATGCTGGCCGGGATCACCCGCAACGGATCTTTGGCCGCAAACGGGATAGCCCCTTCGGAAATAAAGCACAGGCCGAGAATCATCGCAGCCTTGCCGGCTTCGCGCTCAGTCTGGGCGAACTTGCGCCGGGCCAGGAACGTCGCGATGCCCATGCCAATCGGTGGCACCATGCCGGCCGCCATGGTCGCGGCCATCGGCGCGCCGCTAGACGCCGCCAGCAGGCCGACGGAAAACGCATACGCCGCCTTGTTGATCGGCCCGCCCAGATCGACACACATCATGCCGCCCAACAGGATGCCCAACAGCACCGCGTTGGTGGTGCCCATGGTGCTGAGAAAATCCGTCAGCCCGGTCAGCAAGCGTGCCACCGGAGGGCCGACCAGATAGATCATCGCCAGGCCGGTGAACAAACTTGCCAGCAACGGGATGATCAGGATCGGCTTGAGGGCCTCCAGGCTTTGCGGCAAGCGCACCGCGCGTGAGATCAGCTTGACGCTGTAGCCGGCGAGGAAACCGGCGAAGATCCCGCCAATGAAGCCAGCGCCCAGGGTGCCCGCGAGCAACCCGCCGATCATGCCCGGCGCCAGGCCGGGGCGATCGGCGATCGAGTAGGCGATGTAGCCCGCCAGCAACGGCACCATCAGCATGAACGCCTGGTCGCCGACGGTTTTGAGTGCCGCCGCCAGGGTGCCCTTCTCCTCAAAGGCATGAATGCCGAACACGAAGGACAAGGCGATCAACAGGCCGCCCGCCACCACCATCGGCAACATGAACGACACCCCGGTAAGCAGGTGTTTGTACACGCCGGTTTTTTCCGACTTGGCTACCGCACCGCTGGCGGCGCTTTCCACCACGCCCTCGGCCAGCGCCTTGTTGAGCGTGGCTTCCGATTGCTTGAGGGCAATGCCGGTGCCACAGCGGTAAATCTTCTTGCCGGCGAAGCGCTCGGTAGCGACTTCGATGTCCGCCGCCAGCAGCACCACGTCGGCGTTGGCGATGGCCTCAGGCGTCAATGGCGTACGCGCACCGACCGAGCCCTGGGTCTCGACCTGCAAGTCATAGCCCAGGCGCTTGGCGGTCTGCTGCAAGGCCTCGGCGGCCATGAACGTATGGGCCACGCCGGTGGGGCAAGCGGTAATCGCGACAATGCGCGGGACATTCCCGACCGGCGCCTCGGTCGCCACATACACCTGCGCCTCCTCCGCGCCGCGACGCAACACCGCGTCGACATCCGCCAACGCCTGGGCCGGCGTGCTCTGGAACACGCGCTTGCCGACAAAACGGTGCATATCCACCGGCGTGCTGCTGACCAGCAACACCCACTCAGCGTCATCAAGGGTCGCCTGGGACAGCTGGCTGTCCGGGCGTTGCACGTCCACCACTTCGACACTGGTGCTCCAGCCCTGGCGCTGTGCGGCGGCGTCCAGCAAGCGGGCGCACAGCACACTGGTAACCATGCCGTTCGGGCAGGCGGTAACAATGGCTAACTTCATCACAAACCCTCTTATTGTTCTGTCAGCGCGTGTACATCGACACCGCTTTCAAGGCGCGCCAACTGCGCGTCATCGCTGATGCCGAAACCGATTTGCGTCACCGCCATCGCGGCAATCGCCGTGGCGCGGCGCAGGGTCTGCTCGGGCGCTTCGTCGCGCAGCAGGCCGTGGAGCATGCCCGCCAGCAGCGAATCGCCGGCGCCTACGGTGCTGGCAACCGTCACCTTGGGCGGCGTGGCATGCAGGGCCGCGCCCGCGCTGTACCAGTTCACGCCGGCAGCACCGTCCGAGACCACCACATGTTCCACACCCTGTTGATGCAGCTGGCTGATGGCATCGGTGGCGTTGTCCAGCGCTTCGGCGAGCTCTTCAGTATTGGGTTTGACCATCCATGGGCCTGCCTTCAAACCGGCGCGCAAGGCTTCGCCGCTGGTGTCCAGGGCGACTTTCAAACCGAGGTTTTTAAATTGCTCGATCAGTGCCTGAAACCATTGCGGGCTCACGCCACGCGGCAAGCTGCCGGCGACCACCACCGCGTCGAATTCGGGGCCGACCATCGCGATCATCTTGAGCAGCTCTTTTTGCGCCTGCTCGCTCACCAACGGCCCCGGTGCGTTGATGTCGGTCACCCGGCCATCTTGCTCGGCAATCTTGATGTTGCTGCGGGTTTCGCCCGGCACGCGGATGAACGAATCGCCAAACCCACGGCTGGCGATCAGGGCTTCGAAAGCTTGGGGTTATCCGCGCCGAGAAAGCCGCTCACACTGACCTCGTGGCCGAGGTCCGCCAGTACCTGCGCCACGTTCACGCCTTTGCCGGCAGCATGGGTGATGAGCGTTTCACTGCGGTTGACTGCGCCGGGCGCCAGGTGCGCCAAGCGCACCGTAAGGTCCAACGCCGGGTTCAGCGTCAGGGTCAGAATCTTTGCCATCTACACGGCCTCCACAAGGGCACGCACTTCGGCGGGCGAGCCCACCGCCAGTGCTTTTTGCGCCAGGCCCTGGGCCTCGCTCAAGCTGAATTCGCGCACGCGCGCCTTCACTTCGGGAATGCTGCGCGCCGACACGCTCAACTCATCCACCCCCAAGCCGACCAACACCGGCACCGCCAGCGGGTCGGCCGCCAACTCGCCGCACACGCCGACCCATTTGCCATGGGCGTGGGCGGCGCGCACGGTGATGTCGATCAATTGCAGGACGGCCGGGTGCAGGCCATCGGCCTGGGCCGACAAGGTCGGGTGGCCACGGTCGATGGCCAGGGTGTATTGGGTCAGGTCGTTGGTGCCGACGCTGAAAAAGTCGACTTCCTTGGCGAGTACCGGTGCCAGCAGCGCGGCCGAAGGCACTTCGATCATGATCCCCAGTTGCAGGTCGGCCACCGGGATTTCCAGGCGCAGGCGCTCGGTCATATCCCGGGCGGCACGCCATTCATCCACGCTGCCGACCATGGGGAACATGATGCGCAACGGCCGGTTGTCCGCCGAGCGTAACAATGCACGCAATTGCGCTTCCATGATCTGCGGGCGCTGCAAGGTCAAGCGAATACCGCGCACACCGAGGAAGGGGTTTTCTTCTTCGGCAATCGGCCAGTATGGCAGCGGTTTATCGCCGCCCACGTCGAGGGTGCGCACCACCAGCGGACGCCCGTCGAGGCCGTCGAGCACGCGACGGTATTCGGCTTCCTGAGTGGCCTCGTCCGGCGCTTGCGGGTGGGCCATGAAAATCAGTTCGGTACGCAACAGCCCGATGCCCTCGGCGCCCTGTTCCACCGCAGCGGCAACCCCGGCGCTTTCGCCGATATTGGCGAACACTTCCACCGCGTGGCCGTCGCGGGTCAGCGCCGGTTCATGGCGTTGCGCCGAGGCGGCTTGCAGGCGTTGTTCGCGGGTGTCGCGCTCCACCGTCGCGCGCTGCAGGGTGGCGGTGTCGGGGTTGACGTGCAGGCGGCCGCGCTGGCCGTCGAGCAATAAAGGCGTGCCGGCGTTGAGCAGCAACACCGCCGCCCCGGCGCCAACCAGCGCAGGAATGCCCAGGGCACGGGCGACGATGGCGCTGTGGGCCGTGGCGCCACCACGGGCGGTGAGGATGCCGGCGACACGGGCCGGGTCCAGGCGCGCGACGTCCGAAGGGCCGACTTCGTCCATTACCAGAATGTAGGGCTCATTAGGTTCCTGAGCGGTGTCGACGCCGCACAGTTGCGCCAATACGCGGCGACCGATATCGCGCAGGTCAGCGGCGCGTTCGGCGAGCAAGGCGTCCTGCAACGATTCCTGCTGCTTGGCGGCGGCTTCGATCACGCTCATCCACGCGGCTTCGGCGCTTTCGCCTTGCTTGAGACGGGTGTCGACTTCGTCGGTGAGTTCCGGGTCGTCGAGCATTTCCTGGTGGGTGATGAAAATCTCGCGGATGGCCTTGGATTGGCTGCGCTCGATCAGGCCCTCAATATCGCGACGCACCTCACTCAGCGCGGTGTGCAGACGCTGGCGTTCAACGGCGCAGGTCTCACCGCGCAACGGGTAGTCGAACACCTGTTGCACCTGGATATGCGCGGGGCCGATGGCGATACCGGGCGCGGCGGCAATTGCCTGGATCTGGCTGCCGGGCAGCGGCGCGCTGATGACCGGTTCGATATCGGCAGTGACGGGCTGGGCGCTGACCGTCGGCAACGGCTCGACTTCTTCGCCCAGGCCTTCTTCAATGGCAGCCAACAGCGCCGGCAGCGCATCGCCCGCGATCGTCGGCTCGGCGACGAATTCCAGCACCTGGCCACGCCGCGCGCCGAGGCTCAGCAACTTGCTCAGGCTTTTGACTGATACGGCGCCGACCGGGCCGTCGACGATACGCACGCGAATATCGCCGTCAAACTGCTTGGCCAGTTGCGCGAGGATCTTCGCCGGACGCGCGTGCAGGCCGTGGGCGTTGGCCAGGGTGACGCGGGCGCTGGGCCAGTCGGGCGGCAGCTCGCCACCCAGCACTTCAAGCACGGCACGACTGCTGGTGGCGCGGCCCAACTCCTGGCCGCGTCCTTCGATCAGCAAGGCGCACAGGCGCTCAAGCAGCGCCTGATGCGCTTCGCCCAGGCTGGCCAGGCAGAACAGGCCATTAAGCGGCTGGCCCAGATAGCGCATGGGTTTATCCGGCGTGACGAACGCCAGGCCCGGACGCTTGACCGTCTGTTCGCTGTGCAGCCACCACAGGCCATCCCCCAGGGGCAGCGCATCGACTTGCTGCAACACGGCGGCAAAGCCGTTGCTCACGCAGTCGGCCTGGCGCAACAGGCGCGCGCCACGCCACACCAATTCCTCGAAATCATCGGCCGATACGCCCAGGCTGATCATCTGTGCATCCAGCGCCAGTTCCTGCGGCGCGCCTTGCAACAATTTCAGCAAGGCCTCCGCGGAACCGGCACGGCGTAACGCTTGGCCGAGGTCGGTTTCACCCAGGGCGCGGGTCAGCAGTTGCAGCAGGCGCAGGTGTTCATCGGATTTGGCGGCGATGCCGATGGCCAGGTAGACGACCTGGCCATCGCCCCAGTCCACGCCTTCGGGAAACTGCAACAGGCGCACGCCGGTGGAAAACACCTGATCGCGGGTTTCCGGGGTGCCGTGGGGAATGGCAATGCCTTGGCCGAGAAAGGTCGAGCCTTGGGCTTCACGGGCTTGTAAGCCGCTGAGATAACCTTCGGCGACCAGGCCATCGGCCACCAGTTTTTCAGCGAGCAGGTGCAAGGCAGCAGATTTATCCACCGCCACCTGGCCCATGGATATCTGCTCTACAGTGAGCTCGAGCATGCCGTTCTCCTAGTTAGTGCGAGGTGCGCACTAGGTATTGTTTTGAATAAATCAGCTTAGCGGTGTTCGGAAACAACTGACTGAGCAGTCAATTGGCAGTAGCTACTCAGTGGCGAACATCGTAAAAATACGCTTGCTGAAACGTTTAATCTAGAATTTATGGCAGATTACGCGTTAATTGCGCAAGCTTGAAGGGCCACTCGGCGCCTGCTGTGGGACATTGGTCGCACGCTGGAATCGGTTAGGATTGAACAAAATGTCGGGGCACGCTCTAAAAAACAAGGAAATCCCGGTTTGAAACTCAGTGATATCGCACGTCTGGCCGGTGTGTCCGTGACCACCGCCAGCTATGTCATCAATGGCAAGGCCGAACAACAGCGCATCAGTCACGCGACTGTCGAGCGAGTGCGGGCCGTGGTCCAGGCCCATGGTTTTACGCCTAACCCACAAGCCGCCGGATTGCGCAGCCGGCACACGCGCACCTTGGGCTTTATCCTGCCGGATCTGGAAAACCCCAGTTACGCACGCATTGCCAAGTTGCTTGAACAGGGGGCGCGGGCGCGCGGCTATCAATTGCTGATCGCCAGCTCCGACGATGAGGCCGACAGCGAGCGCCAACTGCTGCAACTGTTCCGCGCACGGCGTTGCGATGCGTTGTTCGTCGCCAGCTGCTTGCCAGCCAGCGATGATAGCTATCGCGAGCTGCAGGCCAAAGGCTTGCCGGTGATCGCCATCGACCGGGTCATGGAGCCCAGCGAGTTCTGCTCGGTGGTCAGCGATGACCGCCAAGCCTGCCAGCAACTCACCAGCAGCCTGCTGCAACCGTTGCCCAAGCAAATCGCGCTGATCGGCGCGCGCCCGGAGCTGAGCATCAGCCAGGAACGCGCCGCGGGTTTCCGTGAAGCCCTGCACGGTTTTACTGGTGAGGTGATCATCGAACAGGGCGAAGCCTTCAGCCGAGACTGCGGGCGACAGCTGATGGAGCAATTACTGCAACGCCTGGGGCACTTGCCTGACGCCCTGGTGACCACGTCCTACGTACTGCTGCAAGGCGTGTTCGATGCATTGCACGACGTCCCACTCAAGTCGCGGCCGTTGCGCCTGGGCACCTTCGGCGATACACAGTTGCTGGACTTCCTGCCGCTACCGGTCAATGCGATGGCCCAGCAACATCAACTGATCGCCGACACCGCCCTGCGCCTGGCTTTGGCCGCCATTGAAGAAGAACACTACCAGCCCGGCGTGCACGGGATCAGCCGCACCTTCAAGCAGCGCATTCACGAGGCCTGAGCGTGGAGCTGATCGACACCCACACCCACCTGGACTTTGCGGACTTCGATGGCGATCGCCACGAAGTCCTCGCCCGCAGCCGCGATCAGGGTGTGAGGCGCATGGTGCTGCTCGGTGTTTATCAGAAAAATTGGCAAAGGTTATGGGATCTGGTGCTGGAGGATGAAGGCTTGTTCGCCGCCTTCGGCCTGCACCCGGTGTATCTCGATGAGCATCGCCCCGCCGACCTTTTGGAGTTGGGCGACTGGCTGACGCGGCTGCAGGGCCATCGGCAGCTATGCGCCGTGGGTGAAATCGGCCTGGATTATTTTCTGGAGCACCTGGACCGCGAGCGTCAGCAAGCGCTGTTTGAGGCCCAGCTGCAACTGGCGGTGGACGTTCAACTGCCGGCCTTGCTGCATGTACGCCGCAGCCACGCGGCAGTGATCGCCACGCTCAAGCGCATCCGCCTGCCGCGCGGCGGCATCATCCATGCGTTCGCCGGCAGCCGGGAAGAGGCCTGCGAGTACATCAAGCTCGGCTTCAAGCTGGGCCTGGGCGGCGCCGCCACCTGGCCGCAGGCTTTGCGCATGCACAAGGTGCTGGCCCAATTGCCCCTGGAAGCCGTGGTGCTGGAGACCGACGCCCCGGATATGGCCCCGGCCATGTACCCGGGCCAGCGCAACAGCCCCGAGCACTTGCCGGCTATCTGCCACGCCCTGGCCGAACGGATGGGTATCAGCGCTTCACGGCTGGCTGAGGCGAGCACACGCAATGCGTGCGAGGTGTTCAATTGGTAGCGGGCTGACAGCTTGCAGGTTCAAGGTCATCCTTTGTCGATGACGGGCGTAGCGCAGCACCAGGCAATGGATCAACAGCGTCGTCAGGGAAATATTGAACTGCCCGATCACCGTGAGTAGCCCCAGCCATTCAGCAAACAGTGCCGCCAGCAAGGTCGCGCATGTCAGCATGATCATGCTCGGCCGCACCAGCGCCCATTGGTCCAGGGCGCGGAATTGGCGCAGCTGTTTCTGGCAACACAGCTGCAGGCAGGCGTGGCAATACGTACAGACAAAGGGTTCGTCGATGGCAATGGCGTTCAGTTGCCAGGGTTTGAGTTCAAACGTCATGTCGCAGTGGGCGCAATGCCCTTTGATGCCGATTACAGCGGCCATCGCCGTGCCTCCTTGAGACCGTGACCAGGTGATACAAATTTTCACCTATTCGCAGTACTTTGAAAGGCCGTCAGCAAAAACAGGACATGCACCACACCCAACAGCATCAAATCCGAACGAAAATTCCTACACGCGAAACGCGCCAATCAATTGCTTCAATTGCGTCACCTGCAGCGACAACTCGCGGCTGGCCGCTTCGGTCTGGTCGGCGCCCTGCGCCGCGTGTTCGCCCGCACGATGAATGGCGACGATATTCTGATCGATATCATGGGCGACGGCCGTTTGCTGCTCAACGGCGGCGGCGATCTGCTGGTTCTGATCGACGATCATTCCTACCGCACCAAGGATGTTTTCCAAAGCCTGCTGGACTTTTTCCGACTGCCCCACCGTGCCACTGGCCGTGTCATGGCTGGCGCCCATGGCCTTGACCGCTGCGCCGACGCCGCTGTGCAGGCGCCCGATCATCTGCTCGATTTCTTCGGTGGACTGCTGGGTACGCTGGGCCAGCGTACGCACCTCATCGGCCACCACCGCAAAACCACGCCCCTGCTCACCCGCGCGCGCGGCCTCGATAGCCGCGTTGAGCGCCAGCAAGTTGGTTTGCGCGGCGATGCTTTTGATGACTTCCAGGACGCTGCTGATGGCCTGGCTGTCGGCCGCCAACTGGTTGATCACCCGCACCGACTCATCGATCTCCGTGGCCAGACGCGCGATGCTGCCTTGCTGGGATTGCACCAGCCCACGGCCGCTGACGGTTTCATCGTTGACACTGCGGGCGCTGCCGGCGGCGGCGGCGGCACTGCGCGCGACTTCCTGTGCGGTGGACGACATCTGGTTCATCGCCGTCGCCACCTGCTCGATCTGACTGCGCTGGCCGGCCACTGCCTGGTTGCTCTGCGCCGAAACCGTTTGTACCTGCCCGGCTTGCAACTCGACCTGGGCGACCGTGTGCCCGACGCGTTCGATCAAGTCGTGGATCTTGGCCACGGTGCCATTGAATACCTGGCCCAGGTCTCCCAGTTCATCGCGACTGTCGGCAACGAAGGTGACAGTCATATCGCCCGCCGCGACCTTGTCCATCATCGCCCCGAGGCTACGCAAGGTCATGCGCGTGGACGCATAGAAGCCCGCGTATAAATAGAAAATCAGCGCAAACACCGCCGCTAGCGCCGTGACCAGCAGCAGCATGTGCAGGCGCTTTTGTGCCAGGCGTTGCTCCAGTTGCTGATTGAGGAATGCCAGGGTGGCGTCATCCAGTTGATAGGTCTTGGCCATCAGTTGGCTGACGCCGTCGTAAAAGCCCTGCCACGGTGTGTCGAGGGTTTCAGCCACCACCACTTGTTCTTCGAACAACTCCGCACCCTGCTTGAGGCTGGCCCGGCTGGCCTGCGCCGCAGTATCGAGCGCTGCCTGCGCGGCATGGCTGGCGCCAAGCGCGTCCTGCAGCTTCAAGGCATATTCGCCCTGGAGTTTTTCCAGCTGCTGCAGCAGTTCGTCGAAGCGTGTGCTGGAGGATGAATTGATAAAACCCTGGCCGAGGGAATACGCGCCCATCGCCCGGCCCTCCCCCAGCAGCTGAGTGACTTGTGGAGTGACGGCGGTGATCAGGTCGCTGAGCTGGCGCAGATCGCTCTGGGGATCACGGCTCAAGCCGGATTGACTGGCGATGATCTGGCTGAGTATCTGGGCCTGGTTGAGCAATTTGCCGATCAACGCACTTTTGTTGAGCAGTGAGGTTTCCTGTTGCTGAGCCTTGAACGCGGCAATCAGTTCGTCACGCTTGGTGTCGAAGGCCGCAACCTGCTCAGGCTGGGTAGCCATTGCGCTGAGCCCCTGCACACGGTTGAGCACGCTCTGCTCCACGGCAGCGATCCTGGCTTCAAGGTCGCCGGCCTTGCCGGACTGGCCGAGGGTCGTATTGATCTGCACCTGGTTATTGAGCGCTTCCAGCTCGCGACGCACCATCAGGCTGCTGCCGAGTAGATCAAGGCTTTGCAGTTCGATGCGGGTGCCCTGGAATTCAGCCCAGGCGTCACGCACCAGAAAGTAATTGGTAGCCAGCATCGGCAGCAGGAACAGCACGCTGATCAGACTGAATTTCATGCCGAAACTCAGGCGATTCATCAATGCAACGGCGGGATAGAGCAAGCGCTTCACGGGTGTTCCCCCTTTCTTTTATTTTTATTGAGGCGCAGGGCGGCGGCAGATAGCCACTATTTGGCGCTCTGTCTGTATAGCTCAACTTGAAAGGGAGTTTTGTAACGTAAGGTTAACGGCAGGGGGTTAACCCCTGCCGAATGGATCAGGGCAACACGGTCCAGATGGCAAAGCCGGCATACCACAGCACCGCCGCACGCAGCAGCAGTTCCCACAGGCGATCAAGGCTGTTTATGCCCTCGGCGCCCACCGCTGGCGGCGGTATTTCTGCGGCGGCCAGGCCGACTTTTTCCACCAATTGTGCTGCGCTGATATCCCAGTTCAGCAGTTCGTGGAGCATCACCCGACTGACCCCGACGAAATTGCCCACCAGGGCAAAGCTCGCCGCCAGCAAGCGCACCGGCAGCCAGTCGAAGGCATGGCGCAATTGCGTGGCGCGCTCGGCCACCAGCGGGTTCTGGCTGTGTTCACTGGCCAGCGCCAGCAGGCGGTAGGCCAGAGCGGCCACCGGGCCCAGCAGGAAATACCAGAAAATCACCGCGAAAAAGCTTTGGTAGGCCTGCCACAGCAAATAGCCCTGAACACGCTCGAGCAATTGCGCGCCGTTGTCGGCACCCAGCGTCAGATCGCGCTCGGCCACATGCTCGGCGGCTTGCAGATCGCCCCGCCGCCAGGCATCACGAAACGGCCCCAGCGCGGCCAGCAGATCGCCACGGCCCAGGCTGTAGATCACCACCAGCACGTGCACCGGCAACGCCAACAAGCCATAGGCCACAGGCTCCAGCACCAGCAGCAACAAGCCCAGCAAGGCCACGGGCAGCACCACCAACACCAGCAGGATCAGCCAGGGCCGCGTCCCCATGCGCGGGCTCGATTCAAGCTTGACCAGCTCACGCAGCCAGCCGCCGTCGCGCTGCAACCGCTGACGCAAGGCCGAGAACTTCTCGATCCACACCGCCAGCACCAGCACCAGGAAACTCATTGTTTATATCCTCCATCCTGCAGCGCGCTGCGAAAGCGCATCCAATCAAAAGCCGGGCCCGGGTCGGTTTTGCGGCCGGGGGCGATGTCGCTGTGACCGCAGATACGCTGGGCGGTGATCCCAGGGTAGGCTGCGAGCAACTGGCGCGTCAGGTCAATCAGCGCCGCGTATTGGGCATCGGTGAATGGCAGCTCGTCGGTGCCTTCCAGCTCGATCCCCAGGGAGAAGTCATTACACACTTCACGCCCATCAAAGCTGGACACGCCTGCATGCCAGGCCCGGTCGCGGCATGCGACAAATTGCGTGACCGTGCCGTCGCGCTCAATCAGAAAATGCGCAGACACCCGTAGGCTGGCAATGCCTTCAAAGTAGGGGTGTTCCGAGACATCCAGGCGGTTCTGGAAAAATTCCTGCACTTTGCCCGTGGCGAACTGCGCCGGGGGCAGGCTGATGTTGTGTATCACCAACAGCGATATCTCGCCTGCCGGGCGCTCGTTGAAGTTGGGCGAAGGGCAATGGCGAATGCCCTCGAACCAACCGCTGACGGGGTCCAACTGCATACAGGCTCCTTGAATGAGACGAAGTGTTACCAGTATGCCGCGTTCCGCCCTGCCGTTGCGATCACTTGCCGCGATTGAGTTGACGCAGGTTGCCAACCACCGCAGCCAGCGCGCGGTCGAACAGCAAACCTTCGTCCAGGCTGCGCAGGGCGCCCTGCTTGAACGCCATGGCCAATTGGCCGGCGGTTTGCTCCAGCACCTTGAGCCCTGCGCGACTGACGAAAATGTAACGATGGGTTGGCGCCATGATCGCTGTGAGCTTGCACCGCAGCACGGTGTCCGGGTCCTGCTGGAACTCCACCCAGCCGCCGATCCGCAACTGGTGAACCTTGAGCAGGTCCGGGTCATCATCGGGCAAATCTTCGAAGGCGTCCGACAACTGGCTGCTGAGGACGAAGGGCTCGCGGACTTCAATCAGCCTGTCGCCATCCTCGCCTTCACAGGTTTGAACGTGAAAGGCCTGCAAGCGCAAAAAGAACTCACGTGTACTGAAAGGATCGAACGCCGCACTGGCCAACCCGTCGCGCAATGCCTTGAGCAACCCTGGCAATTGCTCGAGCAAATGCCGGCCGGCCTCGGTGTCTTCGCGCAGCCCGACGCTCCAGATCAGGTCGTCCATGGTGCGTAGTTCGGTCTGCCATTGCACCGATTGTTCGCCATGCTTGAGAATGGCCAGCAACAGCACCTGGCTCCAGGTTTGCTGCAGGAATTGCACCACGAACGGCGATAAGGCTTTGCCCAACAATCGCCGGTTGAGCACCTGGGCCACACGCTGGCGGGCCACCTCGGTACGCAGGCGCCCTTGCTCGACGTCACGGGTGTGCTGTTCGAGCAACGCGCTGCGCTGACGCTCTTCTTCAATGAATGTGCTCAATTGCGTCAGCAACTGCGAAAAAATCGCCGGGTCTTCAACGAACTCGGTCAACAGGCGCTGGATGACCTGTTCGATACGCAGGTACAGGCTGTCGTTCTGATCGCCATTCTGCGGGCTGTAGCCCAGGGCGGCACTGGCGATCTCGTTGAGCAAGCGGCGTGCCGGATGCCCGGGGCAACTGAACAGGCTCTTGTCCAGCACGGCGACTTTCAATATCGGGATCTGCAAGCGTGCGATCAGGGCCTTGAAGGCGTGGGGCAGGCTGCGGTCATTGAGGATGAACTCAAACAGCAGGGCAACGAGGTTGATCACATCCTCGTCTGCCGTCTCCACCACCCGCGACTTGCCGCTCTTGACGCTGACTCGGGTCAGCAGCTGTTCGAGTTGGTTGCGCAGGTCGAAGTCGTCCTCCGCCGCAGGCTCCGGTACATATTGTTGCAAATGCGAAAGCAGACGCAGCAGGTCTCGGGTGGCGATGGGTTGCGGTTGTGCAGTGGCTTCAAGCGTCGGCGCTACGCTACCGCGCACCGCGACCAGCAGGGCTTGCAACGCGGCAAAGGCTTGCTGGCCGTTTTCGTCGCACGGCGGTTCGGCAGCCGGCGCACGGGCCGGGTATTGAAGCTCACGCGCCGCACGCCCACCGGCACGACGGGAGGGCACGCTCTTGAGTCCAGGCAGCACCCCGGTAGCGACCAGCAATTGATTGGCGTCGCCATAGAGCTGGTCGGCATCGCTGAGGACATATTTCTCGAACAGCTTGAGCATGATCAGCTTGACCCGGATCTCCACCCCCAGGCTGCGGCCCGCCTGCAGAAAAAACTGGCAAAGCCGTGCCGGGCCCAGGGGGTTCTCATGATCGCTCATGCACCTGCCCAACACCTCACTCAACCGCGCGCTCAATTGCCCGAGCGCCAAGCCGTCACGGTGTTGCACGCGACCGAGCATCGCCTCCAGCGCTACGGCTTTTTCCCGCGCATCCGCCCGCGTACCGCTGGTCACCTCGTAGGACACCACCGGCACCGGATGCAACCCGACGCTATCGGCCTGGCCCAGGTTGGCGAAGGCCGCAAACAGCTGTTCCATGAACATGCGTTCGAAGTTCTTGCGCTTGAGGCGCAGGTCGCGCATGGCCTCGAAGAAAATATGCTGGTCGACGATGCTACGGGCCTTGTCGGCCATTTCGAACAATGTGTCGTCGGCGTTATCGAACAGTTCCTGCAACCCCTGCTGCAGGTGTTGCGCGGCTTTATCACGCACCTGCAACACCACCACCGGCAGACGTGCGAGCGGCGATGGCGTGGCTTGAGCCTGCTTGATCGGCACCACCTTCCCGTCATTGTGCATCCTGGCCTCCTGAAACGGCGGGTGTTGAGATGGGCAAGGAACGCAGGCAAGCCCTCTGGGCGCTGCCAATACCTGGTCACCATCAGGACGTCAAAGCTATGACGCCAATTGCAAGGCGCGAGATTATCTGGCAAATGAGGGCGGTTGCGCCAGCAAACTCTGCCCCTGCGCGCTAAATGACTGACCAGCCTGGGTTCCAATCCACACAACCCCTATAATCGCGACACTTTGTTTGTGGAGCCTGTTATGCCGAATCTGCGTCTTGCTGACCTCACCGCCGAAATCGAAGCCAACGTGCGCCGCGCACTGCTGGAAGACATCGGCAGTGGCGATATCACCGCACAGCTGATCCCGGCCGAACGGCTGGCCAAGGCCACGATCATTACCCGCGATGCCGCCGTTATCGCTGGTACCGCCTGGGTGGATACGGTATTCCGCCAACTGGACCCGCGAGTCGCGGTGCATTGGCAGGTCGCCGATGGTGAGCGTGTCAGCCCCAACCAGCCGCTGTTTCACCTTGAAGGCCCGGCGCGCTCGCTGCTCACCGGTGAACGCAGTGCGCTGAATTTCCTGCAGATGCTGTCCGGCGTCGCCACCCGCGCCCAATACCTGGCGGATTTCGTCGCCAGCACCCAGGTCAAGCTGCTGGACACCCGCAAGACCCTGCCGGGCCTGCGCCTGGCACAGAAATACGCGGTCACCTGCGGCGGCTGCCACAATCATCGCATCGGGTTGTATGACGCTTTCCTGATCAAGGAAAACCATATCGCCGCCTGCGGAGGCATTGCCCAGGCAATTGGCGCCGCCCACAAGATCGCGCCGGGCAAACCGGTGGAAATCGAAGTGGAGAGTCTTGAGGAGTTGCGCGAAGCCTTGGCGGCGGGCGCCGACATCATCATGCTGGATGAGCTGAGCCTGGACGACATGCGCGAAGCCGTGCGGCTGAACGCGGGCAAGGCCAAGCTGGAAGCCAGCGGCGGGATCAATGAAAGCACCCTGCTGCCCATCGCCGAGACCGGCGTGGACTACATCTCCATTGGCGCGATGACCAAGGATGTGAAGGCGGTGGATTTGTCGATGCGGTTGAGTATTTGAGAAGCTGCAAGCTGCGAGCTTCAAGCCGCAAGGGGCTGCGCGACCACTTGCAGCTTGAAGCTTGCAGCTCGTAGCTCGTAGCTCGTAGCTACTTTCAGACTACGAGATTGTTCATCTCGCAGTACTCTTCCCATTCGACGCCCAGCACCTCGGCGGCCTCCTTGTGCAAGACAAGGCGTGTGGCTTCGAATTCTTCCGGTGTAGAGGTGTATTTGAGGGTCAGTTCCCAAGGCTGGAGGCCCTGGCTTTCTGCCTCGTCCTCGAATGCCCACTGGACCTGATCACGCTGGTCATCCGCGCTCAGGTCCTTGATCTCTTCTTTAAGCTGCGGCGTTGCCTCGAGGTACTTGTCGAGGGCTTTCTGGTGCCGAACTTCCTGGGTCATCTCAGTCGTGGTCATGTCGTTCTCTTAGATCGAGGAATGGGGATGCATCTGGGTCATCAAGGTTGCGCAGATACAAAAGAGTGGGCGCGAATACCCGCTCGTCTGGCCTTCAGAACCATTCTGGGATCATCTGAAAACATTGCCTTTGAAACAGGCCCTTGAAACAGGCCCTTGAAACAGTGCTGCCTTGGTGCCCGAGACAGGAATCGAACCTGCGACCTTCGCGTTACGAGTGCGCTGCTCTACCGGCTGAGCTACACGGGCGGTGGGCTAAAGCTAGCACCGCATTGAACATGCGGCAACCGGCTCGCTCACCGCCCGGTCGCCGTCATGCTCCGTTGGCGCCACAGCCCTTGGCGACGTATTGCGCATCGGCCGTGGTTACACAGGCCCAGCCGGTGTTGGCGCTGCGCGTCAAGGTGATGGTCTTGCCCAGCACGGGCGCAGGCGCATCAAGGATTTCACAGCTGATGGAGCCGCTACCCGTCGCAACATCGCCTGTCACGTCGATCTTGCAATTGGCGGTGGGACTGTTGCCGCCGATCAGATCAAGCTTGGGCACCGTGCCTTGGTTGATGACATCCTCGTAGCCGGCCTTCAACGCGCTGATTTCCGCCAACCCCGCCGTGAACTTGGCCTTGGCCTGGTGCTTGGTGTACATGGGCAAGCCAATCGTGGCCAAAATGCCGATGATCGCCACGACGATCAACAATTCGATCAAGGTAAAGCCTTTCTGACGCATCACTTTCACTCTCCAGAATAGAACCATGACAAGGCGCGTCCTGCGCCCCGTATTGTGCAGCGGCGCCAGTGTACTCATCCCTGCGTGGCCCATCGCGTACCAGACGCACAATCTGACATTTTATCGGCCAACGCCAGCCTGGCCTGCATCCGCCCTCTGACTAAGCTGTAAATTCTCAACCTGCATGTGCGAAGGCGACATGAACGACACCTCAACGATCTACACTTGGCAAGGCATCAACCGCAAAGGCCGCCGGGTGTGCGGGCAAACCACGGGGCATGACCTGGCGCTGATCAAGGCGCAACTGCGCCAGCAAGGCATCTGCCCCGAGCGTGTGCGCAGGAAATCGTCGGGCCTGCCAAGCCTGGCTCCGCCGATTCAGTCCGCCGACATCGCCTTGTTCACCCGCCAGTTGGCGACGCTGTTGAAGGCTGGCATCCCCTTGATGCAAGCTTTCGACATCATCCGCGAGGGCGTCGAGAACCGAGCGCTGCGTGAGTTGGTCGAGGGTTTGAAACAACACGTCGCCGCCGGTAACAGCCTGGCCAGCACACTGCGCCAATACCCCCGTTATTTCGATGAGCTGTACTGCCACCTGATTGCCGCCGGTGAACAGGCAGGTGCCCTGGAAACGCTGCTGGAGCGAGTGGCCATTCATCTGGAAAAAAGCCAACGGCTCAAGACCAGAATCAAGAAAGCCATGACCTACCCTCTCGCCGTACTGGTGGTGGCCAGCCTGGTCAGCGCAGTGTTGCTGATGCAGGTGGTGCCGCAGTTCCAGACCCTGTTTGCCGGGGTCGACAGCCCATTGCCCGGTTTTACCCTGGGGGTCATCGCCCTCTCCGACTTTCTGCGACAGGCCTGGTGGATGCTGGCGCTGAGCCTGGGGGTGGCAATAGGCGCCTGGCGCCACGCCTACCGTGTTTCGCCGGGTTTTCGCCTCGGGCTGGAGGCGGGTTTGTTGAAAATCCCCCTGGCAGGCAAACTGTTGAACAAAGCAGCCGTCGCCCGCTACGCCCGCACGCTTTCAACCACCTTTGCGGCAGGTGTTCCCCTGGTGCAGGCCCTGGGCTCAGTGGCCGGCGCCGTCGGTAACGGCCCTTTCAAACAGGCAATCGAACATATGCGCCACGATGTATCCACGGGTATGCAGTTGAACCAATCCATGGCCGCCAGCGGCCTGTTTCCCGGCATGGCGATCCAGATGACGGCAATCGGCGAAGAGTCCGGCACGCTGGACCACATGCTGGAAAAGGTCGCGAGCCACTACGAGGCCGACGTAGAAACCCTCGTCGATAACCTTACCAGCCTGATGGAACCGCTGATTATGGTCGTGCTGGGGAGCATTGTCGGTGCATTGGTGATTGCGATGTACCTGCCGGTATTTCAATTAGGGTCGGCATTTTGAGCGCGTTGCTCGGCGAGCAGCCCTGGGTGTATGTGGGCGTGGCGCTGCTGCTGGGCCTGATCGTTGGCAGTTTCCTCAATGTGCTGGTCTGGCGCCTGCCCAAAATGCTTGAGCGGGAATGGCGCGCCCAGGCCCATGAAATTCTCGGCCTGCCCGTCGTACCGGCGGGGCCGGTCTATAACCTCATGCACCCCGGCTCGTGCTGCCCGCGCTGCGACCAGCGGATTCGCCCCTGGGAAAACATCCCCGTGCTCAGCTACCTGATGCTCAAGGGGCGTTGCAGCCATTGCCATGCAACCATCAGCGCGCGTTACCCCCTCACCGAACTGGCATGCGCGCTGATCAGCGCGACTGTCGCTTGGCACTTCGGTTTGAGTTGGCAGGCGGGCGCGGTGCTGCTGCTGAGTTGGGGGTTGCTGGGCATGAGCCTGATCGATGTGGATCACCAGTTGCTGCCGGATGCATTGGTGCTGCCACTGCTATGGCTGGGGCTTATGGTCAACAGCGTGGGCCTGCTGGCGACATTGCCCGATGCGTTATGGGGCGCAGTGTTCGGGTACATGAGTCTGTGGAGCGTGTTCTGGCTGTTCAAGCTGGTCACCGGCAAGGATGGCATGGGCCATGGCGACTTCAAGCTATTGGCGTTGTTAGGGGCCTGGGGTGGCTGGCAAATCCTGCCAATGACGCTGCTGATGGCGTCACTGCTCGGCGTGTTCGCCGGGCTGCTCCTGATGCGCTGGCGCAAGACGCGAGCATCAGTGCCGATGCCATTTGGCCCCTGCCTGGCAATTGCCGGCTGGATTGCATTGCTCTGGGGTGGTCAAATAACCGACTTCTATTTGCAGTCTGTCGGTTTCAGATGACCACTCCTGTTGCAACACCCTGGATTCTCGGCCTTACGGGCGGGATCGGCAGCGGTAAAAGCGCTGCGGCCGAACACTTCACCAAGTTGGGTGTCGACCTGATCGACGCCGATCATGCCGCCCGCTGGGTGGTAGAGTCCGGCCGGCCGGCACTGGCACGCATTGCCGAACATTTCGGCAGCGGTGTGCTGCAGCCGGACGGCCAGCTGGACCGCGCCGCGTTGCGAAAATTGATTTTTGACGTACCCGCCGAACGTCTCTGGCTGGAAGCCTTGTTGCATCCGCTGATCGCCGAAGAGATTCGCGACCACCTGGCGCGCGCCCGGTCACCCTACGCGATTCTGGTCTCTCCGCTGCTGATCGAATCCGGTCAATACAGCATGACCCAACGGATCCTGGTGATCGACGTGCCGCAATCCCTGCAGATTCAGCGTACCCTGCAGCGCGACGGCATCAGCGAGCAACAGGTGCAGGCCATTCTCAAGGCCCAGTCGAGCCGCGAAGACCGCCTGAACCATGCCGATGACGTATTGGTCAATGACCAGGACCTTGCCTGGCTGCAGGGCGAGGTCGAGCGACTGCACCACTTTTACCTTACTTTGCGTGGAGGCCGATCATGAGCCAACCCTTGACCGTCGATTGCCCAACCTGCGGCGCCCCCGTGGAATGGAAACCCGACAACCTCAACCGGCCGTTCTGCTCGGACCGTTGCAAACTCATCGACCTGGGCGCCTGGGCTGCTGAAGAACATAAGATCCCGGTGGCCCCGGACGCCGAAGACGAGTTGTTTTCCGAAGACCTGCCGCCGCGCCACTAAGGCCGCATAAAGGCGTATTCCTGCTGGTCGTCGAGGTTTTCCGCAAGGTATTGCAACTCGTCGGCCAGGTCTTCAAAGCTGCGCACGCCCTTGCTCTGCTCCACCACCGCGCTGAGCATGGCGCGCAGGGTCAGGCCCGGATCAAACCCGATTTCCTGTGCGGCATCCTGGCTCCTGCGCAACTCCTGCCGTGCCCATTCGTACACACTCATGATTCGTGCTCCTGAAATTTCGACGAGCATGGGCCCGTGCGGCCATCCGGTGTTTGATCTGGATCAACCCCGCGAATCGTCATCCTTCCACGGTGCCGAGAGATAGCGGGTGCGGTTGAAGGTCTCCAGCCATTCAGGGCAGAACACCACCAGGGCACTGATCACCATGCCGTTGATAAACGCTTCGGGAAAGATGATCAGCCACAGGTAGCCTACAAAGTCTTCCAGCCATTCCGGCATCGCAAATCGTCCATCGAACCATAGCAGCCCCAGGCCGGCCAACAGGCCGTTCACACCGACTGCGGCGAAATCCTGACGCCCCAGCCATACCAAACCCAACTGCGCGGCACACCCACCCACGATCGCCAACGGCCAGTCCAGCAGCAAGGTCACGGCGGTCATGCCGATAAAATGGTAAGACACCCCCGTATCGAAATCCCGCCGCACCAGCCATAACATGAACAGCGCGAAAACCGTGCCGAACAGCAAATGCTGGCGCCGTCGGTCGGCAAACAACTCGACCCAAGGCGCACGCCAGATCGCCCAGATCACCAGCGGGGCATACAACAGCCAGCCGATGCCAAGGGTCTGCGGCGTCAGTACCGCCGCGCCGATCATCGTTTCACCTGCCTAGCCGCCTCAAAGCCCGTCATGGGCCTGGCCGCATTGATCCTGTACATGAACGCCTCGTTTCCAGAGTCGCTGCCGGATGGTCAGATTACATCGCCAGGTTACAGGGTAGCCAGTTGTAAGGCTGAGCAACGCTGGGCCCGCAACGAGTCTTCCTGCGGTCATCATTTGAACGCTAAGCTACGCCTATGGATGACTCAGATTATTTGCGCCTGCTCACCGTAGCAGCCGAACAAGCCAACGCGTTCCTGTCCAATGCCCGCAAATGGGAGCGTGAGCGTTGGGTCTGTCAGCGCCTGCTGCAAGGCTTGAACGTGCCCTATCGCGCCGAGGAGTTTCACGCCGCCGGACAGGAACCGCCGGACGTGCTGTTTCGCGACGCCAGTTTCGAGGTGTTCTTTGTATTGGACGAAGGCCGCCGGCTGAACGACGAATGGCGCGACGAATTGCTGCGCCGACGCAGCGCCTTCTCCTTGAGCCAATTGGTGCGACGCGAAGCCAAGCCAAGGCGCATCCCTGCCCACGAGTTCCTGCTGCGCCTGGCCCCAACCCTGCGTAAAAAAGCGCATAACTACAAGGAACGCGGAATGGACCTGGGGGAACTGGACCTCATCGCCTTCACCAGCCTCAAACGCGAAGTGCTGGACCTCAACAGCCACTTCCCACCGCCTACCGAATATCTGCGCCAGGGCTGGCGCTCGCTGTCGCTGGTGGGCCCAACCTTTGCGCGGGTACTGTTCGCACATCCGGACGCGCCGGATTTCTTGCGCAACAACCTGGGCCGCAGCATAGTGTTCGATGTGGGCATCAGCCTTTGATGCCCCGGCTGTAACGTGGCGCCCTTTTGCAACGTCTACCTGACGAGGCCTTTATGACCAGCCGCCTGAAACCCGATGACCAACAGCATGTCGAAGAGTACCTGCAACTCTCCCAGCACAGAGTCGAGCGCAAGCCTTTCAGGCCGTGGCTGCTCCTTGGTGTGGTGCTGGTGGTGGTGATCGGGCTCGGCTTGCTGAGCCGCCTTTTGAGTTACCTGACGCTATGAGCTGCCTGGCGCTCGCGGGGGTAACTGCTCCGATTTCTTTTAGCCTTGCGAGATATCCCCATGACCCATCGTATTATTGTCGTCGGCGGCGGTGCCGGCGGCCTGGAGCTAGCGACCCGCCTGGGTAAGACTCTGGGCAAACGCGGCAAAGCCAGCATCACGCTGGTGGACGCCAACCTGACGCATATCTGGAAACCGCTGCTGCACGAAGTCGCGGCCGGCTCGCTGAACTCTTCGGAAGATGAACTCAATTACGTCGCCCAGGCGAAATGGAACCACTTCGAGTTCCAGCTGGGGCGTATGAGCGGGCTTGACCGTGAACAGAAGAAAATCCAACTGGCCGCCACCCTCGACGAAGAAGGCCGGGAGCTGGTACCTGCGCGCGTACTGGGCTACGACAGCCTGGTGATTGCAGTAGGCAGCACCACTAACGATTTCGGCACCGAGGGCGCGGCGCAGCATTGCCTGTTCCTCGACACCCGCAAGCAGGCCGAGCGCTTCCACCAGCGGTTGCTCAACCATTACCTGCGCGCCCACGCCGGGCAAACCGACACCATTGAACAGATCAGCGTCGCCATCGTCGGCGCCGGCGCCACCGGCGTCGAACTGGCCGCCGAACTGCATAACGCGGCCCATGAGCTGGCAGCGTACGGCCTGGACCGTATCAAGCCGGAAAACATGCACATCACCCTGATCGAAGCCGGCCCTCGGGTATTGCCCGCGCTGCCGGAGCGGATCGGCGGGCCTGTGCATAAAACCCTGGAAAAATTGGGGGTGACCGTGCTGACCAACTCGGCCGTCAGCGAAGTGACCGCCGACGCGCTGATCACCAGCAACGGCCAAGTGATCCCGGCGAGCCTTAAAGTGTGGGCCGCCGGGATCCGCGCACCGGGTTTTCTCAAGGACCTCGATGGCCTGGAGACCAACCGCATCAACCAACTGCAGGTGCTGCCGACGCTGCAGACCACCCGTGACGAAAACATCTTCGCCTTTGGCGATTGCGCCGCCTGCCCGCAACCGGGCACCGACCGCAATGTTCCGCCACGCGCGCAAGCCGCTCACCAACAGGCTTCATTGCTCGCCAAATCGCTGAAACTGCGGATTGAAGGCAAGGAGCTGCCGACCTACAAGTACACCGACTACGGTTCGCTGATCTCGCTGTCGCGCTTCTCCGCCGTGGGCAACTTGATGGGCAACCTGACCGGCAGTGTGATGCTGGAGGGCTGGCTGGCGCGGATGTTCTACGTGTCGCTGTACCGTATGCACCAGATGGCGCTGTATGGCTTTTTCCGCACGGCGATGCTGATGCTGGGCAGCAAGATCGGTCGGGGGACTGAGCCGCGACTCAAACTGCACTGACAACTCGGCCCCTGGTGGGACTCGGTTAATGTGGGAGGGGGCTTGCTCCCGATGGCGGTGGGTCAGGTAAAAATACTTAACTGACCCACCGCTATCGGGAGCAAGCCCCCTCCCACATTGGTGCTGTGTTGAACTTGAGATAATTTTCAGGCAAAAAAAATCCCCGTATCTTTCGATACGAGGATTTTTAATATGGTCGGGGTAGGGGGATTCGAACTCCCGACATCCTGCTCCCAAAGCAGGCGCGCTACCGGACTGCGCTATACCCCGGTAATAAAAAGGCGACCTTTCAGTCGCCTTCTTCGATCAGTGCTTTTGGCCTCTGATCTTAAGATCTGATTCCAGCCTTAACTGGTCTCAAAAATGGTGGGTCGTGTGGGATTCGAACCTACGACCAATTGGTTAAAAGCCAACTGCTCTACCAACTGAGCTAACGACCCAAATATGGTCGGGGTAGGGGGATTCGAACTCCCGACATCCTGCTCCCAAAGCAGGCGCGCTACCGGACTGCGCTATACCCCGGTTTGAAATTGGCTCCGTGACCAGGACTCGAACCTGGGACCCAATGATTAACAGTCATTTGCTCTACCGACTGAGCTATCACGGAACTACATATTTCAAAGTACAACTTCTACTGCGTTACAACCTTCTCTTCGACCCTGTCCGTATCGCTACGTTAGCGTCTCTGAGGCGCGCTATTCTACAATCTTAAAAACCCCTGTCAACCCTTTAAATTGCTTTTAAGACAATGATTTGCGCTTCTTTCTGATTTCTTCTTGGGGAGAAGAAACCCGTGGGCTGACGTTGCTGCGGGGCGCACTTTACAAGCCTTTGCCTTACAGTTCAACGCCCTATCGAAAAAAAAGGCCCCTCAATGCGGGGCCTCCTCTTACAGCACTGGCTGCCAGGCTTAATGGAAGACGATTTCGTCGTTCTCCACCGTCGCCTTGACGGGGGTGCCGGGCATAAAGCTGCCCGACAGGATCAGCTGTGCCAGCGGGTTTTCGATCCAGCGCTGGATCGCGCGCTTCAACGGCCGTGCGCCATACACCGGGTCGTAACCCACCGCGATCAGCTTGTCCAACGCCTCGCTGCTCAGCTCCAGCGCCAGTTCGCGCTCGGCCAGGCGTGCACGCAGGCGTCCCAACTGAATCTCGGTGATGCCGGCAATCTGATCCCGGGCCAGAGGCTCGAAGATCACCACTTCATCCACCCGGTTGATAAATTCCGGCCGGAAGTGCGAGGTCAGCGCATCCATCACCGCTGCCCGCTGAGCTTCGCGATCGCCCACCAACTCCTGGATCTGCGCCGAGCCCAGGTTGGAAGTCATCACGATCACCGTGTTGCGAAAATCCACGGTACGGCCGTGGCTGTCGGTCAGGCGGCCGTCCTCGAGCACTTGCAACAGGATGTTGAACACATCCGGGTGCGCCTTCTCGACCTCGTCCAGCAAGATCACCGAGTAAGGCTTACGCCGCACCGCCTCGGTCAGGTAACCGCCCTCCTCGTAGCCCACATAGCCTGGTGGGGCGCCGATCAGGCGCGCCACCGAGTGTTTCTCCATGAACTCGGACATGTCGATGCGCACCATCGCCTCTTCAGTATCGAAGAGGAATTCGGCCAAGGCCTTGCACAGCTCGGTCTTACCCACACCGGTCGGGCCGAGGAACATGAACGAACCACTTGGGCGATTCGGGTCGGACAACCCGGCGCGGGTACGCCGCACCGCATTGGACACCGCCACCACGGCCTCTTCCTGGCCAATAACGCGCTGGTGCAACAGGCTTTCCATCTTCAGCAGCTTGTCGCGTTCGCCCTCAAGCATTTTCGACACAGGAATGCCGGTCCACTTGGAGACCACCTCGGCTATTTCTTCCTCGGTCACCTTGCTGCGCAGCAACTGGTTCTCGCTGTGTCCATGCTGGTCGACCATCTGCAGGCTGCGTTCCAGGTCCGGGATCACCCCGTACTGCAACTCGGCCATACGGTTCAGGTCGCCTTTGCGGCGTGCGGCTTCCAGCTCCTGGCGCGACTGCTCGATCTTCTGCTGGATCTGCGCCGAACCCTGCACTTCGGCTTTCTCCGAGGTCCAGATTTCTTCGAGGTCCGAATACTCCCGCTCCAGGCGGACGATTTCTTCCTGGAGTTTTTCCAGACGTTTCTTCGCCGCCTCATCCTCTTCTTTCTTCAGCGCCTGGGATTCGACTTTCAGTTGAATCAGGCGGCGATCCAGACGGTCGAGCACTTCCGGCTTGGAGTCGATTTCCATGCGAATCCGGCTGGCCGCTTCGTCGATCAAATCGATGGCCTTGTCGGGCAATTGACGATCGGTGATATAGCGATGGCTCAACTTGGCCGCCGCAATGATCGCGCCATCGGTGATCGCGACTTTATGGTGGACCTCATAGCGCTCTTTCAGGCCACGCAGGATGGCGATGGTGTCCTCTTCGCTGGGTTCTTCCACCAACACTTTCTGGAAACGCCGCTCCAGAGCCGCGTCCTTTTCAATGTACTGACGGTATTCGTTGAGCGTGGTGGCACCGACGCAATGCAACTCGCCTCGCGCCAAGGCAGGCTTGAGCATGTTGCCAGCATCCATGGAGCCCTCGCCTTTACCGGCGCCAACCATGGTGTGCAGTTCGTCGATAAACAGAATGATCTGCCCTTCCTGCTTGGACAATTCATTGAGCAGGGATTTGAGGCGCTCTTCGAACTCGCCACGGAACTTGGCGCCGGCGATCAGCGAGCCCATGTCCAGGGACAGCAGGCGCTTGCCTTTAAGGCCGTCCGGCACTTCACCATTGATGATGCGCTGGGCCAAGCCCTCGGCGATGGCGGTTTTACCCACGCCAGGCTCACCGATCAGCACGGGGTTGTTTTTGGTACGGCGTTGCAGCACTTGGATGGTGCGACGAATTTCGTCGTCACGGCCAATGACCGGGTCAAGCTTGCCCTCTTCGGCGCGCTTGGTCAGGTCAACGGTGTATTTATCCAGGGCTTGGCGCGACTCCTCGTGGTTGGGGTCATTTACCGCCTCGCCGCCGCGCAGATTATTGATGGCGTTTTCCAGGGCTTTCTTGCTCACGCCCTGGCCCAGCAACAATTTTCCAAGCTTGCTGTTGTCGTCCATGGCGGCGAGCAGCACAAGCTCGCTGGAGATGAACTGGTCACCTTTCTGTTGGGCCAAGCGGTCGGCCTGGTTCAGCAGGCGCGCCAGGTCCTGGGACATATTCACGTCGCCGGTAGGATTCTGGATTTTCGGCAGTTGGTCGAGCTCTTTGCTCAGTTCCTTGCGCAGGCTGTTAATGTCAAAGCCCACCTGCATCAACAAGGGCTTGATAGAACCACCTTGTTGCTCCAGGAGCGCCTGCATCAAGTGCGCAGGTTCAATTGCCGGGTGGTCGAGACCGACCGCCAGGGATTGGGAGTCCGATAAGGCCAACTGCAATTTGCTGGTTAAACGATCAATACGCATTAGTCACCTTCCTTTTGAGCAGGCCGGAGCTGAAGAAACATCCTGAATGAAGAAACCTGCCAGATACCCCTATAGATGGGGTGGATTCTGGGGGATTCAAGCAGCGGATGGTTGATACAGATCAGGACAGTCTAGCGTTCGAGCCAGATAAGGGAGGCGAATCGGCCCGTGCGTGGGCTGCGGCGATAGGAAAAGAAGCGCGGGTCGGTCACGGTGCAAAAACCGCCACCATACACAGCGCTAATGCCCCGCGCAGACAGGCGCAGACGGGCGAGCTGATAGATATCGGCCATGAACTTGCCGGGATTACAGCTGGGCACGAAGGCCTGGGCAGTCGCAGGCAGTTGTTGCATGAAGGCTTCACGCACCTCGGGGCCGACCTCAAAGGCCTGCGGACCAATGGCCGGGCCGAGCCAGACCAGCACGTCGGCGGGGTCGCAACCCAGGCTGTCGAAGGCTGCCTCCAGCACCCCGGCCGCGAGCCCACGCCAACCGGCATGCGCCGCCGCCACATGGGTGCCCGCTCGATTGCAGAACAATGCAGGCAGGCAATCGGCCGTCATCGCGGTGCAGGCGATACCAGGGGTGCTGGTCCAACTGCCATCCGCTTCGGCGATACGGCCCGGGTCGGCCTCGACCACAGTGGTCCCGTGGACTTGGCGCAACCAGGCCGGCTGGATACCGAAGGCATCGGTAAGACGGCGACGATTTTCCAGGACGGCCTCAAGGCTGTCCTCGACGTGATCGCCCAGGTTGAGGCTGTCGAACGGCGCCACACTGACGCCGCCCGCACGGGTAGTGACGCAGGCTTTGACCTGAGACGGCGCGGGCCAGTCAGGTATCAGCCAGTCACTCATCCGACAAACGCCTCGCGATCCTGCTTGAGCAGCGACAACAACCAGACCAGATCGTCTGGAAGCGGCGATTCCCAGCTCATTCGCTTACCGCTCGTCGGATGATCCAGTTCCAGGAAGCGTGCATGCAGCGCCTGGCGCGGGAACGTCTTGAGCGATTCAACCATGGTCTGGCTGGCCGCAGGCGGAATGCGGAAGCGACCACCGTAGGCCGGATCACCGACCAACGGGAAGTTGATGTGGGCCATGTGCACGCGAATCTGGTGGGTACGACCGGTTTCCAGCTTGACCCGCACGTGCGTGTGGGAACGGAAACGCTCCAGCACGCGATAGTGGCTGACGGCCTGCTTGCCGCCCTCCATCACCGCCATGCGCTGGCGCTGCTGGCCGTGGCGACCGATAGGGGCGTTGATCTTGCCCCCGGCCACCACTACGCCGATCACGATGCACTCGTAGATCCGGCTGACGCTGCGACTCTGCAATTGAGTAACCAGTTGCGTCTGCGCCTGAATGGTCTTGGCCACCACCATCAGGCCGGTGGTGTCCTTGTCCAGACGGTGCACGATGCCGCAGCGCGGCACATTGATGATGTCCGGCACGTGGTGCAACAGGGCATTGAGCAAGGTGCCATCAGCGTGCCCGGCAGCCGGGTGAACCACCAGGCCTGCGGGTTTGTTGATGACCAGGATGTCGTCGTCTTCATAGACGATATCCAGCTCGATGTCCTGGGCGACCCATTCTCCCTGGGCTTCCTGCTCGGCAGTCAGCTCAAGAATCGCACCGCCATGCACTATGTCTCGCGGGCGGATAACCGCTCCATCCACAGTCAGGCGGCCGTCTTTGATCCAGGCGGAAAGGCGCGAGCGCGAGTGCTCAGCGAATAATTGTGCGGCGACTTGATCGAGGCGTTGGCCGCCCAATTCGGACGGCACCTCTGCGCGAAGTTCAATTTTATCGGACATGCTCAGACTAGGCGTGGCACAGCCTTTGGTTTCGGCTGCGCGCTTGTGGTTAAATACGGCGTCTTTTGCCCCGAGGCTTTCAACGGGGCGCTCATCATAACAGGACGGCCCCGCCCAAGACAGCGGCCGTCATAGGGACGCAAGCCGCCATGCAAGTGAAACACCTGCTGCTGATCGCCATCCTCGCCATGACTGCTGCTTGCTCGTCAACCAAGGACGTCGTCGACGAAAACCTGAGCGAAGTCGAGCTGTACCAGCAAGCTCAGACAGACCTGGATAATAATAGCTACACCAGCGCCACAGCGAAGCTGAAGGCCCTGGAGTCGCGCTATCCGTTCGGACGCTATGCCGACCAGGCCCAGCTCGAGCTGATCTACGCCAACTATAAAAACGCCGAGCCGGAAGCTGCCAAGTCCGCTGCCGAGCGTTTTATCCGCCTGCACCCGCAGCACCCGAACGTGGATTACGCCTACTACATGAAGGGCCTGACCTCGTTCGACCAGGACGTCGGCCTGCTGGCGCGCTTCCTGCCGCTGGACATGACCAAGCGTGACCCGGGCGCTGCCCGCGACTCCTACAACGAGTTCGCCCAGCTGACCAGCCGCTACCCGAACAGCCGCTACGCGCCGGACGCCAAGCAGCGCATGATCTACCTGCGCAACCTGCTGGCTTCCTACGAGATCCACGTGGCCCACTACTACCTGACCCGTCAGGCTTACGTGGCCGCCGCCAACCGTGGCCGCTACGTGGTGGAGAACTTCCAGGAAACCCCTTCGGTGGGCGACGGCCTGGCCGTGATGACCGAGGCTTACCAGCGCCTGCATCTGGACGAACTGGCAAGCACCAGCCTGGAAACCCTGAAGCTCAACTACCCGGACCACCCAAGCCTGAAAGACGGCCAGTTCGTGCCTCAGGTTGACGAAGCCGACAACCGTTCGTGGCTGAGCAAGTACACCCTGGGCCTGATCGAGTCCCGTCCACCGCTGCCACCGGGTGAAACACGCGCCAACCAGGACGTGATCAAGCAGTACCAGGACGCCAAGGACGCGATTCCTTCGGATCTCAAGCCGCACGACGAGAACGGCGACGTGATCGAAGAGGAAGAGCCGCAAGCCCTGGGCAACAACCAGGACCGCTCGTGGTTCAGCTACATGACCTTCGGTGTGTTCGACTGATCGTTCGACGCAACGCAAAAGGGAGCTCTCAGGAGCTCCCTTTTTCATGGGCGAGTATTTATTGCGCTGTGCGCCCATGACGACCTTGGCTAAACTGGCGCATTCCTCATCGAGAAACTGCCCATCATGCTTCGTCTATTGTTCTGGATCGCCGTCATTGCCGCTGCGGTATGGCTCTGGCGCAAATTTAAAAGCCCCGCGGCCGGCCAACCCCGTACCGGCGAACCCAATGCCGCACTGATGGTGCGTTGCGCCCATTGCGGCGTGCATGTGCCGCAGGATCGCGCGCTGAGCTCGGGCCAGCAATGGTATTGCACCCAGGCGCACCTGCAGCAAGGGCCGAAGTCTATCCAGCGTTGAGTCGACCGGCGGGCGCGTAAGGTGCCGGGTCGATGATCGGCGCATGCCCCAGCAACAAGTCGGCAAACAACTGGCAGGACGCCGGGGCAAGCACCAAGCCATTGCGGTAGTGCCCGCAATTGAGCCACAGGCCCTTGAAGCCGGGCACCTCGCCGATATAAGGGATGCCTTCCGGCGAGCCGGGCCGTAACCCCGCCCAATGCCCCACCACCTCGGCGTCCGTCAGGGCGGGAAGCAACTCCACTGCGGAAGCCTTGAGACTTTCCAGTGCGGTTTCGGTCGGCGTTTTATCGAACCCCTCATGCTCCAGGGTGCTGCCAATCAGAATGTGCCCATCACGTCGCGGGATCGCATAGCGTCCTTTGGCCAGGACCATGCTCGATAAAAAGTCAGGCGCGCATTTGTACAGGATCATCTGGCCCTTTACCGGCTCCACGGGCAGCGCCAAGCCCAGTTTTCCCAGCAACGCCCCGCTCCAGGCACCGGCCGCAAGCACCACCTGATCACCCGTGATGGCGCCAGCAGACGTATTCACGCCCACCACAGTGCCGCCTTTCACAATAAATCCAGCGACCTCGCACTGCTCGTGAATCGTCACACCGGGCAACGCCGACAACGCCGCCTTGAGTGATTTGACCAGGCGCGGATTGCGTACATTGGCCACGTCGGCCATGTAGATCGCCCGCGAATAACCGCCGCCCAGCACCGGGACCGCGTCATGGGCGGCCGACACGTCCACTTTACTCAACGGCCGGCCTTCACGCGCAGCCCAGGCCAGAGCCTCGGCTTCGTCATCCAGGTCGAGCCAATACAGGCCCGTGGTGTGAACCTCAGGATCAACCCCGGTCGCGGCGAACAGCCGTTGCGCCAGCTGCGGGTAGAAATCCTGGGACCAGTGGGCCAAGGCAGTCACCGCCGGGCTATAGCGCCACGGATACAACGGCGAAACAATTCCGCCGCCGGCCCAGGATGATTCCTGCCCAAGCCCGGCGCGCTCCAGCAATATGACCGCCAGCCCCCGGTTCGCCAGGTTGTATGCCGTCAACAAGCCAATCACTCCGCCGCCGACAATCACTACTCGCTGTTGCTTAGCCATCATTTGATCCAGCCGATAAAAAGGGAAAAGCGCGCCCGGCGCCCATTCATCCAGTACTCTCATCACTGCCCCCAGCATGCCTTGAGCGACATCTCTGGCGGCGCTCCCGGATTGCTCCGCATGCCGGTGCTGGTCAAGCTGAACCGGCCACAGGCGTCGTCCGCCATGACAGAGCCCGTGGCAGGCGTGGCCAGCAAGGCAAAATCCTGAGGGTTCAAGACTGCGCTGATTCTATAGTGATCGTTGCCCGTACTGACGCCGCTTGCGTCAATATAAGTGCCGTTGCGCGTGTAAAAGCGCTCCAGGTACTGAGCTTGCTCGGCCAGCAGCGCGACGATCTGCACCCGGTAGACCTTTTTCACCTGGACGGTATAGGCGGGGTAAGCGATCCCGCCCAGCAACGCAATGATCGCCACGGCGATCAATAATTCGATCAGGGTAAAGCCCTGGCTATCCATGCCCATTCGATTGCTCCTTATTGAAGTTGCCGCCATAAGACTCGCCGAAACCGTTCGCCGTCGCCCTCTTCCACCCGCGCATACACAGTCTCCAGCACGGTGCGCGATCGGCCACCAAGCCCGACGGCCGTCACCCGAAAGAGCGCGCCTGCGGCATACGGCGGCAAATGTGCCTGGCCCGAACCCACGCCCAGGGATTGAACGCCATACACCCCGTCCTTGAACTTCACCCACGTCACCGCCGAGACCGGATTATGTCCGGCGCCCACCACCGATGAAGCTTCGTCGGGCGGCGCGCAACTGATGATCGACTGGCAAACCGGCATCACCTGTCCGCCCCTGCGCACCGCCAACTCCCCCAGCCGCAGGCCACTTTCAGCCGTCTGGAACGATTGATTACGCTGCCAGAGGCTATTAGCCGCCTTCTGCTGAGCGAGCGCGCCCTGCATCGACGACAACCCCACCAGTGACAACAACAGCAGAAATACCAGGCTGATCAGCAATACCATCCCCGCCTGCCGCACCTGGCTACACCGCATCATCGTCATCGCCCTACTCCAGCCGGTTGCGCAGTGCCGCCACGACGGCGTAGGCCTGGTCTTTCACTCGCCCGGTGGGGTCTTGCAGGGTCATGAGGATGCGCACGCTGCGTATCAACGATGCGTCGGCCGGGTGGCTGTCGTAACGCACCACGCCGGTCGATTCAGGCCTGGCCGCCACACCAAAACTGATCTCGAAGGCCCGTACGTTATCCATCAGTACGGCTTTGGCCGGAGCTGACGGAGTACTGATCTTCAACTGGCCCGTCTCATAGGTGTAGGTGAGCTCGCGTATGGCGAAACGAATCTGCCCGGGCGCAATCCCAGACGGCGCCCCGGTGAAGGCCTGAGCGGCCTCCTTGCAGTCGGACACCACCGTCCAGTCAGGCTTGCCTGCGCCGTCGCTGGCATTGGCGGTCACCAGTGTCAGTGACTTTGCGCTTGCCGACACTTCCCAGCCAATCGGCCGATCAAAGGCCGCCGGGGCGTTGTCGATAAAAGCCGTGGCCAGACACCCCAGCATGCCCGCCTGGCGAATATCCTGGGTCAGCTTGCTCAGGACGAACCGCGCATCGTCCTGCAGCACCATGGCGGCCTGCTGGCTGGCCTGGGTCAACCGCGAACCGATCAGCACCTGGCTCGCCCCGAGCACTACCACCAGCCCGACGGCCAGCGCCAGCAGCAACTCCACCAGCCCGAAACCTCGCGCAGGGCGGATCATTGCAACCGCCCTTGCCCATTGGCGATCCGACTGGTGAGACTGAAGGTTTGCCGCTCACCCAGGCCGCTCCCACCTCTGGCGTTTTCCCAACTGATGCTGACAGTGACCTCATCGCCGCTGGCCGCTATCGCACCCTTGGCGTCCTTGCCGGCAAAACCAGTGATATTGGCCTCGAAGTCACGCAGGTCCAGGTCACGCACGCTGGTAGCCGAGGTGCTGCCGGTGCGAGCCTGGGAGTAATCGACAGCGGCGTTGGCGCGAATACGGTCGAGCATGTCGTAGGCAATAAAACTGGCTTGGCTGGTCATCCTTGCGCTGTCGGTGGTCTTGAGCGCGTTGAGCTGGATCGCCGCGGCCCCCAGCAGTCCGAGCGCCAGGACCAGCACCGCGACCAGCACCTCGATCAGCGTCATGCCGGATTGGAGCCGATAAAAAGCGCGTAGAGAAAACGTATTCCGGCAGAAAGGCATACCGTCGTCATCCATGTCGAAGGCCTTAGGAAAACAGGAAAAACCTGTTGTGCGTCCCAAGACTAGCGTCGGTTTTCGACCGCTGCCGCTACCGGAACAAAGGGAAATACATTGGACGTAAAGGCCATCATTCAGCACCAGAGACCAGGCGCTATACCTATGCCTGCCACTTGACGATCACTCGCATCCACGGAGGGAGCACACATGACACAACGAGGTTTCACCCTGATCGAATTACTACTGGGATTGATCGTGACGGGTGTTCTGGCGCAGCTGGCCATACCCAACTTCAAAGGTTTGCTGGAATCGCAGCAGCGACAAAGCGTGGCCCAGGCACTGGCCGACGGGCTGCGTTACGCGCGCACCGAGGCGATTGCACGCAATCGTGCGGTGGTGATCCATGCGCGGGATGAAGACTGGAGCCAAGGATGGCGGGTGATACTGGATATCAGTGGGCGCGGCCACCTGGACGACGATAATCCGGTGCTACTGGAGCGACAGGACAGCGGGCAAGTACCGGTTGCCGGCAATGGCCCGGTCAGCAGCCAGGTTCGTTTCAGCGGTTTGGGGGAACCGGTGTTTGCGGGCGGGGGATTTCGTGCCGGCACCGTGCATGTGTGCGACACACAACAGGCCCAGAGCCTGTATCAGGTCGTGCTCGCTCCCAGCGGGCGTATCAGCCTGCGCAGTGATAAGACCGAGCAGGCGCTATGCCGAGGTTAACCCAGCCGCCAGGGGGTCAGAGCAGCGAGCGAACCCGTAATTCCTTGGGCATTGAAAACGTAATGTTTTCTTCCCGGCCCGCCAGCTCATCGGCGCCGGTGGCACCCCAGGCGTGCAGTTGCTGGATCACGCCGCGCACCAAAACTTCCGGGGCCGAGGCGCCTGCCGTAATGCCGATGCGCTCTACGCCGTCGAACCAACTACGCTGCATGTCCTCGGCGCCGTCGATCAGGTACGCCGGCGTCGCCATGCGCTCAGCCAACTCGCGCAAACGGTTGGAGTTGGAGCTGTTAGGGCTGCCGACCACCAGCACCACATCACACTCATCGGCCAGCTGCTTGACTGCATCCTGGCGGTTTTGCGTGGCGTAGCAGATGTCGTCCTTGCGCGGGCCGCCGATGGCCGGGAATCGCGTGCGCAGTGCGTCGATAACGCGGCTGGTATCGTCCATGGACAAGGTGGTCTGGGTGACGAAGGCCAAGCGTTCAGGGTTTTGCACCTGCAAGCTGGCAACGTCTTTTTCGTCTTCCACCAGGTAGATCGCGCCGCCATTGCTGGCGTCATACTGGCCCATGGTGCCTTCGACCTCCGGATGGCCGGCGTGGCCGATCAGGATGCATTCGCGGCCATCACGGCTGTAGCGCGCCACTTCGATGTGCACCTTGGTCACCAGCGGGCAAGTGGCGTCGAACACTTTCAGGCCACGGCCGGCCGCTTCGGTGCGTACGGCCTGGGACACGCCGTGGGCACTGAAGATAACGATGACATCATCGGGCACCTGGTCGAGCTCTTCGACGAAGATGGCTCCGCGAGCACGCAGGTCTTCGACCACGAACTTGTTGTGGACGACTTCATGCCGCACATAAATCGGCGGGCCGAAGACTTCCAGGGCGCGGTTGACGATTTCGATCGCCCGGTCCACGCCGGCGCAGAAGCCACGGGGGTTGGCGAGTTTGATTTGCATGCTGTGCCTCGTGTCTTGCAGCCACTTTGGGTCAGGGGTGTTGCTGACCGAAGGGACAATGGGAATCAAAGGTGGGAATGGGCTTGTTCCCGAATTGCGCAGTGTCAGCCAGTCAATTGTCAGACTGACCCACCGCCATCGGGGGCAAGCCCCCTCCCACATTTTAGACCAGCGCCTTGACGTGGATAATCTCGACGTCGAAGGTCAGTGTCTTGCCGGCCAACGGGTGGTTGAAGTCGATGGTCACTTGCGCGTCATCGAAGGCTTTGACCACGCCGGGCAATTCCGTATTCGCCGCATCATTGAAGATCACCAGCAGGCCTTCCGACAGGTCCATGCCTTCGAACTGCGAACGCGGGATGATCTGCACGTTTTGCGGGTTGGGCTGGCCAAAGGCATTTTCCGGCGGGATCTGCAGGTTGCGCTTATCGCCAGCCTTGAATCCGAACAGCGCCGTCTCAAAACCCGGCAACAGGTTGCCATCGCCGACCTTGAAGGTCGCCGGGGCTTTATCGAAAGTGCTGTCGACCGTGTCGCCATTCTCCAGGCGCAATGCAAAGTGCAAAGTGACTTCCGTGTTCTGGCCGATGCGTTGCTCAGCCAATACCTGATCAGTCATTGACGGTCTCTCCGGTTTTCTTGCTCTTGAACATATCCAGCGCCAGCATGATTGCACCAACGGTGATGGCGCTATCGGCGAAGTTGAACGCCGGGAAATAATGGCGGTTCTGCCAGTGCACGAGGATGAAGTCGATCACATGGCCCAGGGCAATGCGGTCGTACAGGTTGCCCAGCGCGCCGCCCAGCACCAGGGCAAGGGCAATGGCCAACCAGGTGTCATCACGGCCCAGGCGCCTGAGCCAGACCACCAGCACCGCACTGACCACCACGGCGATCAGTGCGAACAGCCAGCGCTGCCAGCCGCCGCCATCGGCGAGGAAGCTGAAGGCCGCGCCAGTGTTGTAGGCCAGGGTCCAGCTGAAGTAATCCGGGATCACCACGATTTGCTGGAACATTTCCAGGGTGCCTTCGAAATGAGCCTTGCTGACCTGGTCGATGACCAGGACCAGCACGCTCAGTACGAGCCAGCCAAGACGTCCGAAACGGCTGGCGTCAGGCATGCTTTTACTAGGCATAGTGGCGAACCTCGCCTTCACCGCTGATGTTATCCACGCAACGACCGCAGATTTCCGGATGCTCCGGGTTCACGCCGACATCTTCACGGCAGTGCCAGCAACGCGCGCATTTAGGGAATGCCGACTTGACCACTTTGAGCTTCAGGCCCGGTACATCAGTCGCCACGGCGTCTGCCGGAGCCTGGGCGAATGGCGCCAGGCTGGCGGTGGAGGTGATCAACACAAAGCGCAGTTCGTTGCTCAGCTTGGCCAGGTCGGCGGTCAGGCCGTCCTCGGCAAACAGGGTGACTTCGGCTTGCAGGTTGCCCCCCACGGCCTTGGCCGCGCGCTGCACTTCCAGCTCCTTGTTCACCGCAACCTTCACGGCCATCACGCCTTCCCAGTACGCGCGACCCAGTTCGAAGTCGGCCGGCAGTTCGGTCAGGCCTTCGTACCAGGTATTGAGCATGACGGACTCGTTACGCTCGCCCGGCAGGTACTCCCACAGTTCGTCGGCGGTGAACGCCAGGATCGGTGCGATCCAGCGCACCAGCGCTTCGCTGATGTGGTAGAGCGCGGTCTGCGCCGAGCGGCGCGCCTTGCTGTTGGCGCCGGCGGTGTACTGGCGGTCCTTGATGATGTCGAGGTAGAACCCACCCAGCTCCTGCACGCAGAAGTTGTGGATCTTCGAATAGACGTTCCAGAAGCGGTACTCGCCGTAATGCTCCTGCAACTCGCGTTGCAACAACAGGGTACGGTCCACGGCCCAACGGTCGAGGGCGAGCATGTCTTCGGCCGGCAGCAGGTCGGTGGCCGGGTTGAAGCCGGTCAGGTTCGACAGCAGGAAGCGTGCGGTATTACGGATGCGACGGTAGGCATCGGCGCTGCGGGCCAGGATCTGGTCCGACACGGCGATTTCGCCCGAGTAATCGGTCGACGCTACCCACAGGCGCATGATGTCGGCGCCCAGGGTGTCGTTGATCTTTTTCGGCTCGATCACGTTCTTCAGCGACTTGGACATCTTGCGACCGTTTTCGTCGACGGTGAAGCCGTGGGTCAGCAGTTCGCGGTACGGCGCATGGCCGTCGATGGCGCAGCCGGTCAGCAGCGAGGAGTGGAACCAGCCACGGTGCTGGTCGGAACCTTCCAGGTACAGGTCGGCACGCGGGCCGCTGTCGTGGCCCATCGGGTGCGAGCCGCGCAGTACGTGCCAGTGGGTGGTACCGGAGTCGAACCACACGTCGAGGGTGTCGCTGATCTTGTCGTACTGCGGCGCTTCATCGCCCAGCAGCTCGGCGGCGTCCAGCTTGAACCAGGCTTCGATGCCTTCCTGTTCAATGCGCTGGGCCACTTCTTCCATCAGTTCGACGGTGCGCGGGTGCAGTTCGCCGCTTTCCTTGTTCAGGAAGAACGGGATCGGCACGCCCCAGTTACGCTGGCGGGAGATGCACCAGTCCGGACGGTTGGCGATCATCGAGTGCAGGCGCGCCTGGCCCCAGGCCGGGACGAACTGAGTGTCTTCGATGGCTTTGAGCGAGCGTATGCGCAGGGTTTCGCCGCTGGCCGGCTCTTTGTCCATGCCGATAAACCACTGCGCGGTGGCGCGGTAGATCAACGGGGTCTTGTGGCGCCAGCAGTGCATGTAGCTGTGCTTGATGGTGTCGGCCTGCATCAGCGCGCCGACTTCACGCAGCTTGTCGATGATCGGCTGGTCGGCCTTGAAGACGAACTGCCCGCCGAAGAATTCCAGCGACGGCACATACACGCCGTTGCTCTGTACCGGGTTGATGATGTCGTCGTTGACCATGCCGTACTTCTTGCAGGTCACGAAGTCGTCCACGCCATAGGCAGGCGAGCAGTGAACGATGCCCGTGCCCGAACCCAGCTCGACGTAGTCAGCCATATATACCGGCGACAGGCGGTCATAGAACGGATGACGGAAGTTGATCAATTCCAGCGCGGAGCCGGTGGTGGTGGCGATCACCGAACCTTGCAGCTCGTAGCGCGCCAGGCACGACTCGACCATTTCTTCGGCCAGCACCAACAGGCGATCGCCAACATCGACCAGCGCGTAGGTGAACTCCGGGTGCACGTTCAGTGCCTGGTTGGCGGGGATGGTCCATGGCGTGGTGGTCCAGATCACGATGGCAGCAGGCTTGGCCAGCGATGCCAGGCCAAAGGCCTCGGCCAGCTTGGCGTCGTCGGCGATCGGGAAGGCCACGTCGATGGTCGAGGATTTCTTTTCCTCGTACTCGACTTCCGCCTCGGCCAGGGCCGAGCCGCAGTCGAAGCACCAGTTCACGGGCTTGAGGCCCTTGAACACGAAGCCGCCCTTGACGATTTCGGCCAAGGCGCGGATTTCACCGGCCTCGTTCTTGAAGTTCATGGTTTTGTACGGGTTGTCCCACTCGGCCAGCACACCCAGACGGATGAACTCGGACTTCTGCCCTTCGATCTGCTCGGTGGCGTAGGCACGGCACAGTTCACGGGTTTTATCCGCGCCCAGGTTCTTGCCGTAGGTCACTTCGACTTTGTGCTCGATCGGCAGGCCGTGGCAGTCCCAACCCGGGACATACGGTGCGTCGAAGCCCGACAGGGTTTTCGAACGCAGGATCATGTCCTTGAGAATCTTGTTCAGCGCATGACCGATGTGAATCGTGCCGTTGGCATAAGGAGGGCCGTCGTGCAGGACGAATTTCGGACGATCCTTGCCAATTTCGCGCAACTTTCCGTACAGGCCAATACTGTCCCAGCGCTGCAGGATCTGCGGTTCGCGCTGTGGCAGGCCGGCCTTCATTGGGAAGGCGGTGTCCGGAAGGTTTAGCGTGGCTTTATAGTCGGTCATTTAAGGCTCTTCGGTTAGCGATGGGCGCTAGGTGCGGCTAGTGCACGGGCGGCGGCGACATCCGCATTGATCGCCGTTTTCAACGCCTCAAGGGAGGCGAAACGCTGCTCTTCACGCAGCTTCTGGTGGAAAACCACCGTTAAACGCCGGTCGTATAAATCACCGGCAAAATCCAGAAGGTGAACTTCCAGGTGGGCCTTGCCATCACCTGCAACCGTGGGCCTGACGCCTATGTTGGCGACTCCCGGCCACGATTGGCCATCGATGTCGACGCTCACCAGGTAAACCCCGGTGAGTGGCACACGACGGCGCTTGAGTTGCACGTTGGCGGTTGGCGTGCCCAGTTGGCGCGCCAGCTTCTGGCCGTGCAATACCCGCCCGGCGATGCGGAACGGGCGACCGAGCAAACGCTCGGCCAAGGCGAAGTCGGCAGCGGCCAGGGCGTTACGCACCTGGGTACTGCTCACGCGCAGGCCGTCCAGTTCGACGGTTTGCGCGGCTTCGACGGTAAACCCCTGGTTGACGCCGGCGTGTTGCAGGAAATCGAAATCTCCGACGCGGTCGCAACCAAAACGGAAGTCGTCGCCGACTTCCAAATGCTGCACGCCCAGGCCATCGACGAGGATGCGGTCGACGAACTCGGCAGCGCTCAGGCTTTGCAAACGCTGGTTGAAGGCCAGGCAGAGCACGCGGTCGACGCCTTCTTCAGCCAGCAGTTGCAGCTTGTCCCGCAGGCGGGCCAGACGGGCCGGCGCGGTCTCGGGAGTGAAATATTCCCGCGGCTGCGGCTCGAAAATCACCACGCAGCTGGGCACGCCCAACTCGACCGCACGCTCGCGCAGCCTGGCCAGGATAGCCTGGTGGCCACGGTGAACACCGTCAAAGTTGCCAATAGTGGCGACGCAGCCCCGATGCTCGGGGCGCAGGTTGTGGAGACCTCGAACCAGCTGCATAACGCGCTTCTTGCTCATAAAGTGGTCGATTATAACCACACCCGGCCCCGGACGACAGGCAACAGCACAGGCCAAATGGATCGATTCGATAAAACAGCCGTTTTATCGCGACAAACTCTCTACCCCAGGGACTTGCGATTGAAATCGCGCAGGCGGAAACCCTGCAGCAGCAACATCCCGAAGTACACCACCACGCCCGCCACCACCAGCACGCCAAGGCGCATGAAGCGCTCCAGCATATGGCCCTGGTCCCAGGCCGGCATGACATGCATCAGGCCCAGCAACACGGCGGACATCGCGGCGACCGCCACGAGCAGCTTGAGGGTGAACACTCCCCAGCCTGGCTGCGGCTGGTACATCTGTTGTTTGCGCAGTTGATAAAACAGCAGGCCGGCATTGATGCACGCACCGGCACTGATTGCCAACGCCAAGCCGGCATGGGCCAGCGGGCCGATAAATACCAGGTTGAGCAGTTGCGTGACGATCAGCGTGAAAATCGCGATCTTTACCGGCGTGCGGATATTTTGCTGGGCATAGAAGCCCGGCGCCAGCACCTTGATCACGATAATACCGAGCAAGCCGACGGAGTAAGCCACCAGCGCGTGCTGGGTCATCAAGGCGTCATGGGCGTCGAACTGGCCGTATTGAAACAGCGAGACCGTCAAGGGCTCAGCCAGGATTCCCAAGGCCAAGGCGCATGGCAGCACCAGCAGGAAGCACAGGCGCAGGCCCCAGTCGAGAATGCGCGAATACTCCTGGCGGTCCTTGCTTGCGTAGGTGCGCGCCAGGGTCGGCAGCAGAATTGTCCCCAAGGCCACCCCGAGTACGCCGGACGGCAATTCCATCAGGCGGTCGGCGTAGTACATCCACGACACCGAACCGGACACCAGCAGCGAAGCGAACGCCGTATTGATGATCAGGGAAATCTGACTGACCGACACCCCGAGGATTGCTGGCAACATATTGCGCATCACGCGCCAGACGCCGGTGTCCTTGAGGTTCAGGCGCGGCAGCACGAGCATGCCGATTTTTTTCAGATGCGGCAGTTGGTAGAGCAATTGCGCCAGGCCGCCGGCCAGGACTGCCCAGCCGAGGGCCATCACCGGTGGGTCGAAGTACGGCGTGAGGAACAGCGCGAAGATAATCATGCTGACGTTGAGCAGCGTCGGCACGAAGGCCGGCACCGAGAAACGGTTCCAGGTATTGAGGATTGCCCCGGCGAGGGATGACAGCGAGATCAGCACTATATAAGGAAAGGTCACGCGCAGCAGGTCGGTGGTCAGCGCGAACTTTTCCGGGGTGTTGGCAAAGCCCGGCGCCGTGGCCCAGATCACCCAGGGCGCGGCGAGTATGCCAACCAGAGTCACCAGCATCAGCACCAGGGTCAGCAGGCCAGAGACGTAGGCGATGAACGTGCGGGTTGCCTCCTCGCCCTGCTGGGTCTTGTATTCGGCCAGGATCGGCACGAAGGCCTGGGAGAATGCGCCTTCGGCGAAGATTCTGCGCAGCAGGTTGGGCAATTTAAAGGCAATAAAGAAGGCGTCCGTGGCCATACTGGCGCCAAAAATGCGCGCCAGCAGGGTGTCACGCACAAACCCCAAAACCCGGGAGATCATCGTGATAGAGCTGACGGCAGCCAACGATTTGAGCAGATTCATTGAAAGAGTTTGCGCCTATAGATAAAGAGCAGGCGAACAAAGCGCCTACTTATGCGATACTGCGCGCCTGCAACAGCACAGAGCCAAAGCTCGCGAGTTTACAGGTCAAGCGCCGGAAATAAATCACCCGCCTCTTCAGATCGACCACTCAGCAGTTCGCATCAGCCGCCCTTGACAACCCATCAAGTCATCGGCATGATTCGCGGCCTATTTTGTTTGCTATTTCCTAAAAAGTCTTTCGAGGAGCTCGACGGTGGCCAACACACCTTCCGCCAAAAAACGTGCAAAACAGGCTGAGAAGCGTCGCAGCCACAACGCCAGCCTGCGTTCCATGGTTCGTACCTACATCAAGAATGTAGTTAAAGCCATCGACACCAAAGACGCTGAAAAAGCTCAAGCTGCTTACGTTCTGGCCGTGCCAGTTATCGACCGTATGGCCGATAAAGGCATCATCCACAAGAACAAGGCCGCTCGTCATAAGAGCCGCCTGAATGGCCACATCAAGGCTCTGAGCGTTCCTGCTGCAGCCTAAGTGGTAACAACTGCTACGCAGCCCAGGTTGCGAAACAGTTAAGAAATGCCCCGTACCGAAAGGTGCGGGGCATTTTTGTTTTCTGGAGTGCAAAGATCAAAATGTGGGAGGGGGCTTGCCCCCGATTGCAGTGGATCAGTAACCAGATGCAGTGGCTGACACTCAGCTATCGGGAGCAAGCCCCCTCCCACACTTGGATCGCGGTGAATTTCAGATAAAAAAACGCCCCGAACCAGTCGGGGCGTTTTTGCTACCGCTTGATCAAACCACAATCAATGGTGATGACCGCCTTCACCGTGGACGTGACCATGAGCCACTTCTTCCTGGGAAGCGTCGCGGATGGCAACGATCTTCACTTGGAAGTTCAGGCGCTGGCCAGCCAGCGGGTGGTTACCGTCAACGGTCACGTCGTCACCGTCCAGGTCGCGGATGGTCACGATCTGCATTTGGCCGTCCGGGGCGGAAGCGTGGAACTGCATGCCCACTTCCAGCTCATCAACACCTTCGAACATGCTGCGGCTCAAGGTGCTGACCAGTTCGGCGGAGTATTCGCCGTAGGCATCCTCAGGCTCTACGGCAACGGTCAGTTCATCACCAACTGCCTTGCCTTCCAGAGCCTTTTCCAGGCCTGGGATAATGTTACCCGCGCCTTGCAGGTAGACCAGCGGCGCGCCGCCGGCGGAGCTGTCGATGACCTCACCAGCGTCGTTGGTCAGGGTATAGTCGATGGAGACAGCCTTGTTAGCGGCGATCGTCATGGGGCGAGACCTTTTGCATAAGAATGAAGAACGGACAAGTCTAAACAAGGATTTGCCCGAAAGCGAACAGAACCCGGACAGACGGGGCCGACCAACGGTCTCGACGATCAGCGGATTCCACCAGGACGACGACCTGCACTGGGTCGTCGAGCTGTCCTGCGGCCACACCCAGCATCTGCGCCACCAGCCGCCATGGCAGTCGCGCGCCTGGGTGCTCGACCCCGCGCAGCGCCTTGAAAAAATCGGCCAGCCCTTTGCGTGCGGCTGGTGTGCGCAACACCCCGAATAACGATAACCTTGGCGCCTGATTCGCGGTAGGCACTCACGCATAGAGTGCCACCCCAGCCATGCACCTCCAGAGAATTCGCATGCAGACTTTTTTTATCGCGCCCACCGATTTTGGTGTGGGTCTGACCTCCATCAGCCTTGGGCTGGTGCGCACCCTGGAACGGGCCGGGCTGAAAGTCGGTTTCTTCAAACCGATTGCCCAGCCACACCCTGGCGATACCGGCCCCGAGCGTTCTACCGAACTGGTGGCGCGCACCCACGGCCTGAAGCCGCCGCAACCCCTGGGCCTGGCCCATGTTGAGCGCATGCTCGGCGACGGCCAGCTCGATGAGTTGCTCGAAGAAATCATCACGCTGTACCAGCAAGCCGCCGTGGGCAAGGACGTGCTGATCGTCGAAGGCATGGTGCCGACTCGCAGCGCCAGCTATGCGGCACGGGTCAACCTGCACCTGGCCAAAAGCCTGGATGCAGAAGTGATCCTGGTCTCGGCCCCGGAAAACGAAGTGCTCACCGAACTGTCCGGCCGCGTGGAACTGCAGGCCCAATTGTTCGGCGGCCCGAAAGACCCGAAAGTGCTGGGCGTGATCCTCAACAAGGTGCGCACCGACGAAAGCATGGAGGCCTTCTCGGCGCGTCTCAAAGAGCACTCGCCGTTATTGCGCAGCGGTGATTTCCGCCTGCTCGGCTGCATTCCCTACCAGCCCGAACTCAACGCGCCACGTACCCGCGACGTGGCCGACCTGATGGGCGCGCAGATCCTCAACGCCGGCGACTATGAAACCCGGCGCATGACCAAGATCATCATCTGCGCGCGCACCATGCGCAACACCGTGGAGCTGCTCAAGCCCGGCGTGCTGGTGGTGACGCCGGGCGATCGCGACGACATCATCCTCGCCGTCAGCCTGGCCGCGATCAACGGCGTACCGCTGGCCGGCCTGTTGCTGACCAGCGACACCCTGCCCGACCCGCGCATCATGGATTTGTGCCGTGGCGCGTTCCAGGCCGGGTTGCCGGTACTGTCGGTGAGCACCGGTTCCTACGACACCGCCAACCAGCTCAACAGCCTCAACAAGGAAATCCCCATCGATGACCGCGAGCGCGCGGAGATCATCACCGACTTCGTCGCCAGCCACCTCGATGCGCGCTGGCTGCACCAACGCTGCGGCACCCCACGGGAGATGCGCTTGTCACCGGCGGTGTTTCGCTACCAGTTGATCCAGCGCGCCCAGGCCGCCAACAAGCGCATCGTGCTGCCCGAAGGCAGCGAGCCGCTGACCGTGCAGGCCGCCGCTATCTGCCAGGCCCGCGGCATCGCCCGCTGTGTGCTGCTGGCCAAGCCGGCGGACGTGGAAGCGGTGGCGCGGGCCCAAGGTATCGAACTGCCGGAAGGCCTGGAGATACTTGACCCGGACCTGATCCGCCAGCGCTACGTCGAACCGATGGTTGCACTGCGCAAGAGCAAGAGCCTGAACGCGCCAATGGCCGAGCAGCAATTGGAAGACACCGTGGTGATCGCCACCATGATGCTCGCCCTCGACGAGGTGGACGGCCTGGTGTCCGGGGTGATCCACTCCACCGCCAACACCATCCGCCCGGCCCTGCAGCTGATCAAGACGGCGCCGGGCTGCACCTTGGTATCGTCGGTGTTCTTCATGCTGTTCCCCGAGCAGGTGCTGGTGTATGGCGACTGCGTGATGAACCCGCACCCAAGTGCTGCGGAGCTGGCGGAAATTGCCCTGCAGAGCGCCGACTCGGCGGCGGCATTCGGCATTGTCCCGCGCGTGGCAATGATCAGCTATTCCAGCGGCGAGTCGGCCAGCGGTGAGGAAGTGGAAAAAGTCCGCGAAGCCACCCTGCTCGCCCACGAACAACAGAGCTCGTTGCTGATCGACGGCCCGCTGCAATACGACGCTGCCGCCAATGAAAGCGTGGCCCGGCAACTGGCGCCTAACAGTCAGGTCGCCGGCAAGGCCACGGTGTTCGTGTTCCCCGACCTCAATACCGGCAACACCACCTACAAAGCCGTGCAACGCAGCGCCGATTGCGTAAGCCTGGGGCCGATGCTCCAGGGCCTGCGCAAACCGGTCAACGACCTGCCGCGCGGCGCCCAGGTGGACGACATCGTGTACACCATCGCCCTGACCGCGATCCAAGCCGCCAACCGACCTATGGATATCTAAATGCTGGATTTTCTACCTGCCGCCGTACGCGGGGTGATCGCCTCGCTGCTGTTGGCGCTGAACACGATCCTGCTGTGCTCGTTCCTGTTTATCGTGGCGCTGTTCAAGGCCCTGCCCTTCGCCAAGCGCTTGAGCGAAGGCTTGATGAACCACACGCACGAAGCCTGGGTCAGCAACAACAAGGCCTGGATGAACCTGGTATGCCGCACCCGCTGGCACCTGAGCGGCCTCGAAGGCCTGGATTATCAGCACTCGTACCTGGTGACCAGCAACCACCAGAGCTGGGTCGACATCATGGTGCTGCAATACGTGCTCAATCGACGCATCCGCCCGCTGAAGTTCTTCCTCAAGCAGGAGCTGATCTGGGTGCCGGTGATTGGTTTGGCGTGGTGGGCGCTGGGCTTTCCGTTCATGAAGCGCTATAGCAAGGCGTACCTGGAAAAACACCCGGAAAAAAAAGGTAAGGACCTGGAAACCACCCGCAAGACCTGTGCGAAGTTTCGCAACAACCCGGTGGGGATTTTCAACTTTGCCGAGGGCACACGGTTTACACCGGGCAAGCACGCACAGCAGAAGTCGCCGTTTCGTCACCTGCTTAAACCCAAGGCGGGTGGTATCGCGTTTGTGCTGGATGCGATGGGAGAACAGCTGAAGTCGCTGGTCAACGTGACCATTCACTATCCTGGCGGGCGTCCTGGTTATTGGGATTTGCTGTGCGGGAATGTGAAGGATGTGGTGGTGCAGTTTAAAGAGGTGCAGATTCCGGTCGAGTTTATCGGCAAGAATTATGAGCAGGATGGGGAATATCGGTTGGCGTTCCAGGGCTGGATCAACCGGTTGTGGGAAGAGAAGGATGCGCTGCTGGAAAAGCTTCACGCAGAATTTCCTGGCAAAAGGTGATCACCCTGTGGGAGGGGGCTTGCTCCCGATGGCGGCGTGTCAGTCAGTACAGCCGTTACTGAACCACCGCTATCGGGAGCAAGCCCCCTCCCACATTTGACTGAGTTGTGTTCAAGGCCCCATAAAAAAACCCGCCAACATGGCGGGCTTTTTTGTGCGCGTGACGCTTAGATCGCGCCGCGCTGGCGCAACAACTCCAGCACTTGCTTGACGCTCTCTTCCAGCGACAACGCCTGGGTGTCGATCACCAGATCAGCATTCAACGGCACGTCATACGGGAACGACTCACCCGGGATGTTATCCCCACCGGCGGCGTACAGCCCTTGCGGATCACGCTCGGCACACACCTGCGGCGACGCCTGCACGTATACCGTGAGCAAACGGTCGCTGCCGATCAGCACCTTGGCCTGTTCGCGGCCTTCGGCATCCGGGGCGACGAACGCGGCCAGGGTCAGCAGGCCGGCTTCGTTGAACTGGCGCGCCACGTGAGCGGCACGGCGCCAGTTCTCGGTACGCCCGGCGCGGTCCTGCGGCAGACCTTTGTTGAGGTCGTGACGCAAGTTCTGGCCGTCCAGCACGAACACCGCACGCCCCATGTCGAACAGCCTGCGCTCGACCGCATATGCCAAGGTGCTCTTGCCGGCGCCGGACAGGCCGCTGAACAGCACGGTGGCCGGTTGCTGGCCGAAACGCAGGGCGCGTTCTTCGGTGGCGACATGGGCCAACTTGCCGTGCTGCGCCGCGCTGCCATGGCTGACTGGCGGGGCGATGATCATGCCGGCGGCCACGGTGCCGTTGGTCAAGCGGTCGATGACGATAAACGCGCCAGTGGTGCGGTTGCTGTCGTAACCGTCCAACGCAATAGCCGCGTCGAGGCTGACCTTGACCCGGCCAATCTCGTTCAACTGCAGCGAACTCGCCGGGCCTTCGGCCAGGGTGTTCACGTCCACGCGGTGCACAATGCTGGTGATGGAGCCCGGCACATAGCTGGTGGCGCGCTTGATGTCGTACTTCTTGCCCGGCAGCATCGGTTCTTCGGCCATCCACACCAGCATGGCGTCGAAGGCGTCCGTCACTTGCGGCACGTTGTCGGCATGCACCAGCAGGTCGCCACGGGAGATGTCGATCTCGTCTTCCATGGTCAGGGTCACGGCCTGGCCTGGGCCCGCCTGTTCCAACTCGCCCTCGAAGGTGACGATGGATTTGACGCGGCTGCTCTTGCCCGACGGCAGCACCACGACGTCGTCGCCCTTGTGCACGATGCCGCTGGCCAGGGTGCCGGCGAAACCACGGAAGTTCAGGTTCGGACGGTTGACGTACTGCACCGGGAAACGCAGGTCGGTGTAGTTGCGGTCGTTGGCGATCTCGACGGTCTCGAGAATCTCCATCAGCGACTGCCCGGTGTACCACGGCGAACGCTCGCTCTTGTTCACCACGTTGTCGCCCTTGAGCGCCGACATCGGCACGAAGGCCAGGGTGCTCGGCTTGAACGCGATACCGTCGGCGAACTTCAGGTAATCGGCCTTGATCGACTCGAATACGCTCTGGTCAAAGCCATTGATGTCCATCTTGTTGACGGCCACCACGATGTGTTTGATGCCCAGCAACGAGGCGATGAAGCTGTGGCGACGGGTCTGGGTCTGCACGCCGTAGCGCGCGTCGATCAGGATAATCGCCAGGTCACAGGTGGACGCGCCGGTGGCCATGTTGCGGGTGTACTGCTCATGGCCTGGGGTATCGGCAATGATGAATTTGCGCTTGGCGGTGGAGAAGTAGCGGTAGGCGACATCGATGGTGATGCCCTGTTCACGCTCGGCCTGCAGGCCGTCAACGAGCAGCGCCAGGTCGATGTCGTCACCGGTGGTGCCGGACTTCTTCGAATCGCGGGTGATGGCTTCCAGGTGATCTTCGTAGATCATCTTGGAGTCGTGCAGCAGTCGCCCGATCAGGGTGCTCTTGCCGTCATCGACGTTGCCGCAGGTCAGGAAGCGCAACATTTCCTTGCGCTCGTGCTGGCCCAGGTAGGCGAGGATGTCCTCGCTGATCAAATCAGATACGTGCGACATGACAACCCCTTAGAAATAACCCTGACGTTTTTTATCTTCCATGGAGCCGGCGCCATCATGGTCGATGACCCGGCCCTGGCGCTCGGAAGTTCGCGTCAGGAGCATTTCCTGAATGATGTCCGTCAGCGTTTCGGCTTCGGACTCCACCGCGCCCGTTAACGGGTAGCAGCCAAGGGTGCGGAAACGGACTTTCTTTTTGACGATACGGGCTTTGTCTTCGTCGGACAGGTGCTCGAGGATGCGGTCGTCGTCGATCATGATCAACGTGCCGTTCTTCTCGATCACGTCGCGTTCGGCGGCGAAGTACAGCGGCACGATCGGGATGCCTTCCAGGTAGATGTACTGCCAGATGTCCAGCTCGGTCCAGTTGGACAGCGGGAATACCCGGATCGATTCGCCCTTGTTGACGTTGCCGTTGTAGACGTTCCACAGCTCCGGGCGCTGGTTTTTCGGGTCCCAGCGGTGCTTGCTGTCGCGGAATGAGTACACGCGCTCTTTGGCGCGGGATTTCTCTTCATCGCGACGGGCACCGCCGAAGGCTGCGTCGAAACCATGCTTGTCCAGGGCCTGCTTGAGGCCTTCGGTCTTCATGATGTCGGTGTGCTTGGCGCTGCCGTGGGTAAACGGGTTGATGTTCTGCGCCACGCCATCGGGGTTGATATGGGTGATCAGGTCCAGGCCCAGCTCCTCGACCATCTTGTCGCGGAACTTGTACATTTCCTGGAATTTCCAGCGGGTGTCGACGTGCATCACCGGAAACGGCAATTTGCCCGGGAAGAAGGCCTTGCGGGCCAGATGCAGCATCACGGCGGAGTCTTTACCGATCGAGTAGAGCATCACCGGGTTATCGAACTCGGCAGCGACCTCGCGGATAATATGGATGCTTTCCGCCTCCAGCTGTTTCAGATGCGTCAGTTTGTCGACCATGGCTACTCACGGAAAAACGATCGTGTGGACGGCCAGCGGGCCGTGTTCGAGCGGGGCATGCTAGCACAGCACCTGCTTCTATTCAGGGCGCCAACTAGATCGAAACGGTATATGAATATTCCCCTGAGTTTGGCCTGGAACTCGGTCAAGCCCCCTCCCACATTTGCCTCGGCTGTGTGGCTTAGATCGGGTTCGGGCAATCGATGAAGATATGCTCCAAGGCAAAGCGTCGTGCCAGGTAATCCCCCAACGCCTGCACGCCATAGCGCTCGGTGGCGTGATGGCCGGCGGCGATGAAACTGATGTCGTTTTCCCGCGCGCTGTGGAAGGTCTGCTCCGAGGCTTCGCCGCTCAGGTACAGGTCGACACCGGCAGCCACTGCCTGGTCGATATACCCCTGCCCGCCCCCGGTGCACCAGCCGACGCGGCGGATCATTTCACCGCCTTCGATCAGCAGCGGCTCTCGGCCCATCACGTCCTGCACGCGACGGGCAAAGTCGCGCGGCGACAGCGGCTCGGCGAGCGAGCCGACCAGGCCGACGACCTTTGGGTTGCCTGGGTCGAGCGGGCCTTCGACGGTAATGTCCAGTTGCTTGGCAAGCTGCACGTTATTGCCGACGTCAGGGTGCAGATCCAGCGGCAGGTGGTAGGCCAGCAGGCTGATGTCATGCTTGAGCAAGGTTTTCAGGCGACGTTGCTTCATGCCGGTGATGCAGGGGTTTTCGCCCTTCCAGAAATACCCGTGGTGCACCAGGATCAGGTCGGCCCGGGCTTCGACGGCGGCGTCCAGCAGGGCTTGGCTGGCGGTGACGCCGCTGACAATGCGCATCACCTGCGGCCGGCCCTCCACTTGCAGGCCGTTGGGGCAATAATCGGCGATTTTCAAGCTGCCAAGGTAGCGGTCCGCTTCCTCGACGAGGGTGGTAAGGGGGACGGCCATAAAAGACTCCTAAATATCCCGTTCGCTGGCGTCGCAGCCTCGTATAATGCGCGTCATTATGGGCGCTCCCGCGCCCCCTGCAACCTGTCAGGACTTACTTGATGCTCAAGGCGCTGCGTTTTTTTGGATGGCCATTGCTGGCCGGCGTGCTGATCGCGATGCTGATCATTCAGCGTTATCCACAGTGGGTTGGCCTGCCCAGCCTTGATGTGAACCTGCAACAGGCCCCGCAAACCAGCACCGTGGTGCAAGGCCCGGTGACCTATGCGGACGCCGTGACCATCGCCGCCCCCGCCGTGGTCAACCTGTACACCACCAAGGTCATCAACAAACCGGCGCATCCCTTGTTCGAAGACCCGCAGTTTCGCCGCTACTTCGGTGACAACGGGCCCAAGCAACGCCGCATGGAATCGAGCCTCGGTTCCGGGGTGATCATGAGCCCCGAAGGCTACATTCTCACCAACAATCACGTGACCACCGGCGCCGACCAGATCGTGGTGGCCCTGCGTGACGGCCGCGAGACCCTGGCCCGCGTCGTGGGCAGCGATCCGGAAACCGATCTTGCGGTACTGAAAATCGACCTGACGAACCTTCCCTCGATCACCCTCGGCCGCTCCGATGGCCTGCGCGTAGGCGACGTGGCGCTGGCCATCGGCAACCCGTTCGGCGTTGGCCAGACGGTGACCATGGGCATCATCAGCGCCACCGGGCGTAACCAGCTGGGCCTTAACAGCTACGAAGACTTCATCCAGACCGACGCGGCGATCAACCCCGGCAACTCCGGCGGCGCGCTGGTGGATGCCAATGGCAACCTCACGGGAATCAACACGGCGATTTTCTCCAAGTCCGGCGGCTCCCAGGGCATCGGTTTTGCGATCCCGGTGAAGCTGGCGATGGAGGTGATGAAGTCGATCATCGAGCACGGCCAGGTGATTCGCGGCTGGCTGGGCATTGAAGTGCAACCCTTGACCAAGGAACTGGCCGAGTCGTTCGGCCTGACCGGGCGCCCTGGCATCGTGGTCGCGGGGATCTTCCGCGACGGCCCGGCGCAGAAAGCCGGCCTGCAATTGGGCGACGTGATCCTCAGCATCGACGGCGCTCCGGCCGGTGATGGCCGCAAGTCGATGAACCAGGTGGCGCGGATCAAGCCGACCGACAAGGTGGCGATCCAGGTGATGCGCAACGGCAAGGAAATCAAGCTGTCGGCGGAAATCGGCCTGCGCCCACCGCCAGCCACGGCGCCGGTAAAAGAAGAGGAATAAGCGGCATCGCCCAGGTGCCCGCTCGCGGGCACCTGTAAGATGATATTACATAACAATTCATCTCACTAGACATGTTATATTGTTTCAATACCGACATTGGAACGCTCTATCATGCCGTCTCGAAAGTTTGCGCCCCTGGCCGGCCTGGCCCTGGGCTTGCTGCTCGACCCCGCCTACGCCGAAGAAAACACCCTGGAACTGGACACCATCAGCGTCACCACCGACGCTTATGAGTCGGCGACCGGCCCGGTGCAGGGCTACCGCGCGACCCGCTCCGCCAGTGCCACCAAGACCGACACCGCCCTGCGCGACATCCCGCAATCGATCAGCGTGATTCCCGCCACGGTGCTCAAGGACCTGGGCAGTACCAGCGTGGAACGCGCTTTAGAGTTTGCGGGCGGCGTCTCCAAACAGAACAACTTCGGCGGCCTGACCCTTTACGAATACAGCGTACGCGGCTTCACCACCTCGGAGTTCTATCAGGATGGCTTCAGTGCCAACCGGGGCTACCCGAGCACGCCGGATGCCGCGAATATAGAACGCATCGAAGTACTCAAGGGGCCTGCCGCCAGTTTGTATGGGCGTGGTGATCCGGGCGGCACGGTAAATATCGTCACCAAGAAGCCCCAGCCGGAAGCCTTCACGACCCTGCAAACCAGTGCCGGCACTTGGGACCGCTATCGCACAGCCCTCGACGTCAACACACCTCTGGACGCCGAGGGCAATGTGCTGTCACGGGTCAATCTGGCAGTGGAAGACAACCACAGCTTCCGTGATCACGTCGAGAGTAAGCGCGTGTTCGTCGCGCCTTCGTTCAGCTGGCAGCTGAACCCGGACACCAGCCTGCTGGTGGAAAGCGAATTCGTGCGCCACAGCTCGACCTTCGATCGCGGCATCGTCGACGTCCCTGGGGTATCACGCTCCACCTTCCTCGGCGAACCCAACGACGGCGACATCGACAACCACAACAATCGCATCCAGGCCACCCTGGAACATCACCTCAACGACGCCTGGACACTACGCCTGGCCAGCCACTACAAACAAGGCAGCCTATGGGGCGATGCGTCGGAAAGCCGTGCGCTGAATGCAGACGGCCACACTCTCAACCGCCGCTACCGCGAACGCTCCATGGGTTGGCACGACAGCATCACCCAGCTGGAACTGCGTGGCCTGATTGATATCGGCAGTTGGCAGCACGAACTGCTGGTGGGCACCGAATACGAGGACTACCGCAAGCAGGAACGCGTGACCTCTACCGACGGCAACTACCCCATCGACCTCTACAACCCGGTCTACGGCCAGCCCAAACCCAACGACAAACGCTCTGGCACCGACTTCTTCGAGCAAACCAAAAGCCACGCATTGAATCTGCAAGACCAGATCATCTTCACCGACCGCCTGCGCGGCATGATTGGCACGCGCTTTGAGCATTTCGAACAAACGGTCGACGACTTCACCCGTAACGCCCCACCCAGCCGGCAAACCCACGACGCACTCACCCACCGCGCCGGCCTGCTTTACCAGCTCACGCCCGAAATCGGCGTGTTCGCCAACGCCTCGACCTCGTTCAAACCCAACAGTGGCCTGGACGCCACTGGCAAAACCTTCAAACCCGAAGAGGGCGTGGGTTATGAAGTTGGAGTCAAGACCGAGCTGTTCGACGACCGCCTCAGCGCCACCCTCGCCGCCTTTCATATCGAAAAGCAAAACGTGCTGACCCTGGACCCGTCGACCAACACCAACCGCGCCATGGGCAAGGCGCGCAGCCAGGGATTCGATCTGCAACTGACCGGGCAAGTCACCGACGCCATCCGCGTGATCGGCGCTTTCGCCTACATCGACGCCGAAGTGACCAAGGGTGATAACACCATTCCAGCGGGCAGCCGCATCCTCGGCGTGGCCAAGCGCAGCGGCAGTCTGTTGGGGGTGTATGAGTTCCAGGACGGCGCGTTACGCGGTTCGGACCTGGGGGCGGCGTTTACCTATGTCGGTGATCGCTCCGGTGAAGCGGGCACAGGTTTCGAACTGCCCGCCTACCACACCGTCGATCTGCTCGCGCATTACAAGGCGACGGAAAATGTCACCGTGGGCCTGAACCTCAACAACCTGTTCGATGAGCACTATTACGAGCGGTCCTACAGCAGCTACTGGGTCAACCCCGGTGAGCCGCGCAACCTCACGCTCAGCCTGACCCTAAATCTCTAAGCAAACGCGTACTAAATGTGGGAGGGGGCTTGCTCCCGATAGCGGTGTATCAATCAGCAATACTGAGACTGACACCCTGCTATCGGGAGCAAGCCCCCTCCCACATTTGGCTATTCGCACGGCTTAATTACAGTGAAACAGGCGCCCGTTCACACAAGGTATTGAGCGCCGCAGCCCATTGCGGGTCATCATTCAGGCAGGGCACCAACACCAACTCTTCGCCCCCCGCCTCACGGAACTGTTCCAGACCGCGATCACCGATTTCCTCCAGGGTCTCGATGCAATCGGCGACAAACGCCGGGCACATCACCAGCAGTTTTTTCACGCCTTGTTGCGCCAAGGCCTCGAGACGCGCCTCGGTGTAGGGCTCGATCCACTTGGCGCGGCCCAGGCGGGACTGGAACGCCACCGACCATTTGCCGTCCGGCAACCCCAGCCGCGCGGCCACATCCCGGGCCACGCTGAAACACTGCGCGCGGTAGCAGGTGGCAAGCACCTCCGGGGACGCGTTCCGGCAGCAGTCAGCGTCTTTGAAGCAATGCTGGCCCGTGGGGTCGAGCTTGGTCAGGTGACGCTCAGGCAAACCGTGGAAACTCAACAGCAGGTGGTCGTAATCCTGTTCTACATACGGCTGCACACTCGCCGCCAAGGCATCGAGGTACTCAGGCTGATCGTAGAACGGCTGCAGGATCGAGAATTGCACCTTGAGTTTCTTGTCGCGCACCACGCGCCTGGCTTCCTCGATCACCGTGGTCACGGTGCTGTCGGCAAACTGCGGGTACAGCGGCGCCAGGGTCGCTTTCTGAATGCCCTGGGCGGCCAGGCGTGTCAGCACCGTTTCAAGCGAAGGCTCGCCATAACGCATCGCCAGTTCCACTGGGCCCTGGGTCCATTGCGTGATCATCTGCTGCTGCAGGCGACGGCTGAGGACCACCAGCGGCGAGCCCTCCTCCCACCAGATGGACGCATAGGCATGCGCCGACTGCTCGGGGCGCTTGATCAGGATCAGCGACACCAGCAAGCGACGCACCGGCCACGGCAAGTCGATCACATAAGGGTCCATCAGGAACTGATTGAGGTAGCTGCGCACATCGGCCACCGAAGTGGAGGCCGGTGAGCCCAGGTTGACCAGTAACAACGCGTGATCCGTCATGCAACATCCTATCTCTAGAGGCGGCTGGACAAGTCGTCCAGGGCCGCACGCAACTCAGTGAACTGGAAAGTGAAATCCGCCGCCAGCAGCCGCTCAGGCAGGGCCTTTTGCCCGCCCAGCAACAAGCCCGACAACTCGCCCAAGCCGACCTTCAATGCAAAGGCCGGCATCGGCATGAACGCCGGGCGGTGCAGCACCTGGCCCAACGTCTGGGCAAATTCGCGATTACGCACCGGGTGTGGCGCGCAGGCATTATAAGGACCGCTGGCGTCAGCCTTGTGCAGAAGAAAATCAATCAGGGCGATTTGATCCTGAATATGCACCCACGGCATCCATTGCCGACCATTGCCGATCGGCCCGCCCAGCGCCAGTTTGAACGGCAGCAGCAGGCGCGACAAAAAGCCGCCCTCGGCCGCCAGCACCAGGCCGGTACGCACCAGCACCACACGAATGCCCAGGGCCTCGGCCCGCACGGCGGTTTCTTCCCAGGCGATACACAACTGGCTGGGGAAATCGTCCTGCACCGGGCCGCACGCTTCAGTCAGTTCGCGCTCGCCGCCGTCGCCATACCAACCCACGGCAGACCCGGAGATCAGCACCGCCGGTTTGTGCTCCAGGCTTTCCAGCCATGCCAGCAGGCTTTCGGTCAGGCTGATGCGGCTGCTCCACAGCAAAGCCTTGCGTTTGTGGGTCCAGGGACGGTCGGCGATGGGCGCACCGGCGAGGTTGACCACCGCATCGACGCCGCCGATCACGTCCTGCAAGCGCCCGACACCCGCCACTTGCGCGCCGCAGACCCGCGCAACGGCCTCGGGTTTGCGGCTCAACACGGTCAAGCGATGGCCCTGGGCAAGCCAGTGCCGGCACAGTTGACGGCCGATCAAGCCGGTACCGCCGGTCAGCAAAATATGCATGGGACCCTCCTCATGTAACGTTCGCCGCCGCTCACTGGTCTATTTTATAAGCAGGGATCAATTTAATAATCGAGCGTGGCGGCCATTCAGGCCTTAGCTTAACCATAGGTCACGCCACACAATCAGGCACGCCAAAACTTATACCAAAAAACAATATTGTACAGCTATTGGTGTCGGCGTAGTCTGTACCCAACGGTAAAACGAGGCCTCCCATGACTGTCCCCATTGCGATCATCGGTACCGGCATTGCCGGTCTCTCCGCCGCCCGAGCGTTACGAGACGCGGGGCACGTTGTACAACTCTTCGATAAAAGCCGCGGCAGCGGCGGCCGTATGTCCAGCAAGCGCAGCGATGCCGGTGCCCTGGACATGGGCGCACAGTACTTCACCGCGCGTGATCGGCGCTTCGTCAACGAAGTGCAGCGCTGGCAAAGCCATGGCTGGGCGCAACAGTGGAAACCCCAGCTGTACAACTTCAAGTCCGGCCAACTGACGCCCTCTCCCGATGAACAGATCCGCTGGGTCGGTACACCGCGCATGAGCGCCATTACCCGCGCCCTGCTCGATGACCTGCCGGTGGAATTCGGTTGCCGCATCACCGAGGTGTTCCAGGGCACCCAGCACTGGAACCTGCTCGACGCCGATGGCGGCCATCACGGCCCGTTCAGCCATGTGATCATCGCCACGCCGGCGCCCCAGGCCACTACCCTGCTGGCCGCCGCACCGAAACTGGCGAGCGCCGTGGCCGGGGTAAAAATGGACCCGACCTGGGCTATCGCCCTGGCCTTCGACACGCCCCTGGATACACCGATGGAAGGCTGCTTCGTGCAAGACAGCGCCCTCGACTGGCTGGCGCGCAACCGCAGCAAACCGGGGCGTGACGTTACCGTCGACACCTGGGTGCTGCATGCCACCAGCACCTGGAGCAAGGCGCACCTGGACCTGCCCAAAGAGGCCGTGATCGAACACCTGCACGGCGCCTTCGCCGAGTTGCTGCATTGCGCCATGCCTGCGCCCTCATTCAGCCTGGCGCACCGCTGGCTCTACGCCCGACCGTCCAGCAGTCATGAACTCGGCGTGCTGGCCGATGCCGACCTGGGCCTGTTCGTCTGCGGCGACTGGTGTTTGTCGGGGCGTGTCGAAGGCGCCTGGCTCAGCGGCCAGGAGGCGGCGCGACGATTGATCGAGCACCTGCAATGAATCGCATCAACCCAGCCAAATTGCTATTGTCGAAATGGACAGCCACCTTGCCGAAAAACAAGGAAAAACACTTCCTCGTCACCGAACTGTTTCGTGACGAGGAAGGCACCGTGCTGGAGATCGAGTTGCAGGCGGTGATGACCCGACGAACCGAGCGCGTTGGCTGGCAAATATTGCAGAATACGAATAGCTGGAAAATGGGATGGCAGTAAGCCCTGCGAAAAAACCTGTACAAAATAATTGACTTGTACAAGATCAAATCTATGATGAAATTAGTTGTACAGTAATTCGCACCTGTACAGGAATTTCACAGAGGTTTGCCCATGCCCCATTCCGTGAAACCCAAGATCGGCATCAGTGCCTGCCTGCTGGGCGAGAACGTGCGTTTCAACGGCGGGCATAAACAATCCCTATTGTGCAGCCAGACCCTGGCCGAATACTTCGACTACGTGCCGCTGTGCCCTGAAGTCGCAATCGGCCTGGGCATCCCCCGCGAAACCATTCGCCTGGTCGGCGACGCGGATAATCCCCAGGCCGTGGGCACCGTCCACCGCGAACTCAACGTGACCCAGCCACTGGATGAATACGGGCAGGCGATGGCGCGTGAACATACCGACCTGTGCGGCTACATCTTTATGCAGAAATCGCCGTCCTGTGGCCTGGAGCGGGTCAAGGTTTACCGTGAGAATGGCGCACCGGTGGATGGTGGGGCGCGCGGTATCTACGCCCAGGCCTTCTGCGCACGCCATCCCAACTTGCCGGTGGAAGAAGACGGCCGTCTGAATGACCCGGTATTGCGAGAAAATTTCCTGACCCGCGTGTTCGTCTACGCCAGTTGGCAGCAACTGCTCGCCGATGGCCTGACGCGTCATCGCCTGCTGGCCTTTCACTCGCGCTACAAATACTTGCTGATGGCCCACAGCCCGGCGCACTACAAAAGCCTCGGCCAGTTGCTCGGCACCATGGGCAAGGATGACAACCTCGACGAGTTGGCCACCTGCTACTTCTGCGAACTGATGACGGGCCTTAAAAGGTGCGCCACCCGCGGTACCCACACCAATGTGCTGCAACACATCAGCGGCTACCTCAAGGCGTCGATCAGCGTCGACGACAAGCAGGAAATGCAAACCATCATCGGCCAATACCGCCAAGGCATCGTGCCTCTGGTGGTACCGCTTACCTTGCTCAAGCATCACTTTCGTCAACACCCGGACCGCTACATTGCGCAGCAGGCCTACCTGCAACCGCACCCGGAAAATCTCAGCCTGCGTAATGCGATCTAAGCCATGAACGTTGCCCTGCAAGACGAAACCGGCGAAGACATCGCCCAAGCCCTGAAAAATGGCTGGCTACCGATCCGCGAGGTGGCGCGCCAGACCGGCGTCAACGCCGTGACCCTGCGCGCCTGGGAACGCCGCTACGGCCTGATCGTGCCCCAGCGCACGCCCAAAGGGCATCGGTTGTTCAGCGCCGAACATGTGCAGCGTATCCACGCCATCCTCACCTGGCTCAATCGGGGCGTGCCGGTCAGCCAGGTAAAAGGCTTGATCGACTCCGCCCAGGCCAACCCCGAGCCGATGGAAAATGAATGGCACGCCTTGCGTCAAACTTTGATCACTGCCATTGGCGAATTGGCTGAACGCCGGGTCGACGATGCCTTCAACCAAGCCATGGCGCTCTACCCGCCACGCACACTGTGCGAGCAATTGATGTTGCCGCTGCTTCGCGAGCTTGAACAGAAATGGCAGGGTCAATTCGGCGCGCAGATGGAGCGGGTGTTTTTCCTGTCGTGGCTGCGCAGCAAGTTTGGCGCGCGGATTTACCACAACAATCGTCAACTCCACGGCGCCCCGTTGCTGCTGGTCAACCACTCCGACTTACCTCTGGAACCGCACTTGTGGCTCAGCGCCTGGCTGGCCAGCAGCGCCGACTGCCCGGTGGAGGTGTTCGACTGGCCGCTGCCCGCCGGCGAACTGGCCCTGGCGGTAGAACACCTGCAACCGCGTGCGGTGCTGCTGTATTCAAGCAAAGCGCTGCAGGTCCCGGCACTCACCAAACTGCTGGCCGGCGTTGGTTGCCCGATACTGATTGCCGGCCCCACGGTGTGCATCCACCACGCCGAGTTGGCCGCACTCACCCATGACCTCCCCGACGTGTTCGTCGCCGAAGACCCGTTGTCGGCCCATCAGATATTGCTCCAGCGTGGAATTGTCTAAATGCACTTGATCTGGCTGCGCACCGACCTGCGCCTTCACGACAACACCGCCCTGGCTGCCGCAAGCCAGCGAGGCCCGGTCGCGGCGGTTTACCTGATCACGCCGCAACAATGGCTGGCCCACGCTGACGCGCCCTGCAAGGTCGACTTCTGGCTACGCAACCTGCAAGCGCTGAGCCAGGCGCTGGCAGCCCTGAACATCCCGCTGTTGATCCGCCACGCCGACACCTGGGACCAGGCGCCCGGCGTATTGAGCCAGCTGTGCCGGGAGCTCAAGGTGCAATCGGTGCACGTCAACGAGGAATACGGTATCCACGAGAGCCGCCGCGACGCCGCCGTGGCCCAGGCGTTGGAAGCCCAGGGCGTGACCTTCCAGCGCTACCTGGACCAATTGTTTTTCCAGCCGGGTAGCGTGTTGACTAAGTCCGGCACTTACTTCCAGGTGTTCAGCCAGTTCCGAAAAGTCTGCTACACCCGCCTGCACAGCGCCTTGCCGCGCCTGGCGGTGAGCCCCAAGGCCCAGGCCCGGCTCGACGTAAAAAGCGACGTCATCCCCACCCGCGTTGAAGGTTTCGCGTCACCCAGTGAAACCTTGCGTGCCCTGTGGCCCGCCGGTGAAGACGAAGCGCGCCGTCGCCTCGACGCCTTTGCGGACGAGCAAATCAGCTATTACAAAGACGAGCGCGACTTCCCCGCCAAGCCCGGCACCAGCCAGCTGTCCGCCTACCTGGCCGCTGGAGTCGTGTCGCCACGCCAGTGCCTGCACGCGGCGTTGCAGTCCAACCAGGGCGAGTTCGAAAGCGGCGACATCGGCACGATCACCTGGATCAACGAGCTACTGTGGCGTGAGTTCTACAAACACATCCTGGTGGGTTACCCAAGGGTCTCGCGCCATCGGGCGTTCCGCCCCGAAACCGAAGCCGTGGCCTGGCGCAACGCGCCCGAGGACCTGGCCGCCTGGCAGCAAGCGCGCACCGGTTTGCCGATTATCGACGCGGCCATGCGCCAACTGCTGGAAACCGGCTGGATGCACAACCGCCTGCGCATGGTGGTGGCGATGTTCCTGACCAAGAACCTGCTGATCGACTGGCGCGAAGGTGAGCGCTTCTTCATGCGGCACTTGATCGACGGCGACTTGGCGGCCAACAACGGTGGCTGGCAGTGGAGTTCATCGACGGGTACCGATTCGGCGCCATATTTCCGGATTTTCAGCCCGTTGAGCCAGTCGGAAAAATTCGACAGCGAAGGCCTGTTCATCAAGCACTGGCTGCCGGAGCTGGCCGCGCTGAATAAGAAGGACGTGCACAGCCCGCAAGCCGCCGGCGGTTTGTTTGGAGTGGCCGATTACCCGCGCGCTATCGTTGACCTGAAACACTCCCGCGAGCGCGCCCTTGCCGCCTTTCGCAGCCTGCCCACGCGTCCAGAGAGGAGAATGGGATGAGCCTGACACCGCCCCGTCGTTATTGGTTGACCGGCGCCAGCAGTGGCATCGGCGCCGCGCTGGCCGTGGAGTTGCTCAACAGCGGCGCCCATGTGGCGCTCAGCTCGCGCACCAAAGGCCCATTGGCAGCACTCGCCCAGCGTTATCCGGGGCAGGTGCTGGTGGTGGCCGGCGACCTGACCAACAGCCAGACCGTACGCGAGATCGGTGAACGAATCGGCGAAGCCTGGGGCTCGCTGGATACGGTGATCCTCAACGCCGGCACCTGTGAGTACGTCGACGCCCGGCAGTTCGATGCGTCGATCGTCGAGCACGTGGTGCGCACCAACCTGCTGGCCAGCAGTTATTGCATCGAAGCGGCGCTGCCGCTGTTGCGTGCCGGGCGTACGCCGCACCTGGTGGGCGTGGCCAGCGCCGTGACCTATCTGCCCATGCCACGTGCCGAAGCCTATGGTGCCTCCAAAGCGGGGCTGCGCTACTTGTTCGAATCCTTGCGCATCAGCCTGTCGCCCGAGAACATCGACGTTACGGTGATCAGCCCGGGGTTTGTCGACACGCCCCTGACCGAACGCAATGATTTTCCCATGCCGTTAAGCTGGTCGGCCGACAAGGCGGCGAAGCATATCTTCGCCAAACTGGAAAAGCGCCCGCTGGAGATCGCCTTTCCGGCTATGTTCATCGCCACCTTGTGGCCGCTGTCGAAGCTGCCTAACCGGGCCCAATTGATCATCGGCAAACGCATGTTGCGCAGCCCGCCGCCGCACAAGGACGACCTGTGAAGATCGCCATTATCGGCAGCGGCATCGCCGGGCTGACCAGTGCCTACCTGCTCAGTCGGCGCCACGACATCACACTGTTCGAGGCGGGTGACTGCCTCGGCGGGCATACCCATACGGCCAACGTGACGGTCGAAGGCCAACGCTATGCGGTGGACACCGGCTTTATTGTGTTCAACGACTGGACCTATCCCAATTTCATCCGCCTGCTGGGGCAGATCGGCGTCAGGTTCAAACCTACCGAGATGAGTTTCTCGGTGTGCGACCCGAGCGCGGGGTTCGAATACAACGGCAATAACCTCAACAGCCTGTTTGCCCAGCGTAGCAACATGCTGTCGCCAGGGTTCTGGGGCATGCTGCGCGATATTCTGCGCTTCAATCGTCAGGCGCCGCAGGACCTGCAAGCGCAGCGCATCAGCGCCGACATGACCCTGGGTGATTATCTCGACGCCGGCGGTTATGGCCCGCGCTTTATCCGCCACTACATCGTGCCGATGGGCGCGGCAATCTGGTCGATGTCCTTGGCCGACATGCTCAAGTTCCCCTTGCAGTTCTTCGTGCGTTTCTTCAAGAACCACGGTTTGCTGTCGGTGAGCAATCGCCCGCAGTGGTGCGTGATCGAAGGCGGCTCCAGCTGTTATATCGAACCGCTGGCCCGCAGCTTCCGCGATCACGTACGCCTCAACTGTCCTGTGCAGAACGTGCAACGCACCGACGACGGCGTGGTTATCCACAGCCCGGCCGGCAGCGAGACGTTCGACCGCGTGGTCTTCGCCTGCCACAGTGACCAGGCCCTGGCATTGCTCGCCGACCCCAGCCAAGCCGAACAGCAAATCCTTGGCGCCCTGCCCTATGCCGACAATGACGTGGTGCTACACACCGATACGCGACTGCTGCCCGACCGCAAGCTGGCCTGGGCCAGTTGGAACTACCGGCTGAGCGGCAGTCAGCAGCATCAGGCCGCTGTTACCTACGACATGAACATCCTGCAAGGCATCGACAGCGCCACCACCTTTTGCGTGAGCCTCAACCAAACGCCGATGATCGATCCGCTGAAGATCCTGGCGCGCTACACCTATGCCCATCCGCAATACAGTCTGGCAGCGGTGGCCGCGCAGGCGCGCTGGGAAGAATTGCATGGCGCGCGCAACACGTTCTACTGCGGCGCCTACTGGGCCAACGGTTTCCACGAAGATGGCGTGGTCAGCGCCCTGCGCGTGGCCCAGGCCTTTGGGGAAACCCTGTGAACAGCGCCCTGTACAGCGGCTGGATCGCCCATCGTCGGTTTACGCCCAAGGCCCATGCCTTTCGCTACCGCATCGGCCTGCTGTACCTGGACCTCAGCGAAGAGAACGCGGTGCTTGCGCTCTCCCCCCTGGCCGGCGCGAACCGCCTGGCGCCGTTCGGCTTTCGCCAGCAGGATTACCTGCGCCAATTCACGCGCCACGGTATGAGCTTGAGCGACGCGGTGCGCCAGGAAGTCGGCAAGACCCTGGGACGCACCCCGCAGGGCGCTATCTGCCTGCTGACCCAGGCCCGCAGTTGGGGCCTGGCGTTCAATCCGGTGAGTTTCTTCTATTGCTTCGAGGCCGACGGGCAGCTGGCGGCGATCCTGTGCGAAGTCACCAATACACCGTGGCGCGAGCGCTATCACTACGTGTTGCCGACCCAGGCAATGGGCGCCGATGAGCATCAGCACTTCGCCGTGGCCAAGGCGTTCCATGTATCGCCCTTCCTGCCACGCGACCTGGAATATCGCATGAGCTTCAGCCCGCCGGCCGCCCGGCTCGGCGTGCACATGGCCGATTGGCAAGGCGCGCATAAAGTCTTCGACGCCACCTTGAGCCTGCAAAAAGAGGCCCTGACCCGCGCCAGCCTGCATCGCTATCTATGGCGCTTTCCCTGGATGACCGCCAAAACTTGCCTCGCGATTTACTGGCAGGCCCTGCGCCTGCTGCTCAAACGCACACCGATTTTCCCCCACCGAGCCGCCGATGGCGTCTCCAGCACCGCAGTCGGGTATACCAAGGACCGCCGCCATGAAATCCCCTAGCTTATCGGTCAAGACCAATCGCCTGAACGTCAACGGCATCAGCGCTGCGCTATTGCGCAAAGGCGTGTTGCGCCAACTCAGCCAATTGCGCCACGGCCAATTGGTGATCGTCGAGGACGGCGAGCGACAAGTGTTCGGCGCACGGGAAGCGCACCTGCTGGGGGAAATCCAGATCCTGGATTCGGCGGCGTGGGGCCTGGTGGCCGCCAACGGCTCTATCGGCGCCGGCGAGGCATTTATCCACGGTTATTGGAGCAGCCCGGACCTGACCGCCGTGGTGCGGGTGATGGTCAGCAACCTCGATGTGCTTGATGCGATGGAAGGTGGCCTGGCCCGCCTGGCGCGGCCGTTCACCCAGGGCCTGCACTGGCTCAACCGCAACACGCGCAAGGGCTCGCAGAAAAACATCGCGGCCCATTACGACCTGGGCAACGACCTGTTCGAGGCGTTTCTCGACCCGACCATGATGTATTCGGCAGCGCAATTTCTCAGCGCCGACGACACCCTGGAACAGGCGCAACTGAACAAGCTGGAACGCATCTGCCAGAAACTGTCGCTCAAGCCCAGCGATCACCTGCTGGAAATCGGCACCGGCTGGGGCAGCATGGCGCTGTACGCGGCGCAGCATTATGGTTGCAAGGTCACCACGACCACCTTGTCCAAAGAGCAGTTTGCCTACACCGCGCAGCGCATCGCGGCGGCGGGCCTGCACAGTCAGGTGACGGTGCTGCTGCAGGACTACCGCGACCTCACGGGTGTGTACGACAAGCTGGTGTCCATCGAAATGATCGAAGCGGTAGGCCATCGCTTCCTGCCTACGTATTTCAAGCAGTGTGCGCATTTGCTCAAACCCGACGGCCTGATGCTGCTGCAAGCCATCACCATTCGCGAACAACGCTTTGAGCAGGCCAAGCACAGCGTCGACTTCATCCAACGCTACATCTTTCCCGGCGGCGCCCTGCCCAGTGTGCAGAACATGCTGCAGATCGTCTGCCGCGACACCGACATGAACCTGCTGCACATGGAGGATTTCGGCCTGCACTACGCACGAACCCTGCGCCTGTGGCATGAGAACTTTCGCCGCGCCCATGGCCGCCTCGCCGAGCTTGGCTACGACGAGTACTTCCTGCGCTTGTGGGAGTTCTACCTGTGCTACTGCGAGGGCGGCTTCATGGAGCGCACGATTGGCACCGCGCAGTTACTGCTGGCCAAGCCTGCGGCAATCAACCCGCCGTTGCTCGGGCGCTTCAGTGCTTAAATCCCTGGCGAATGCCGCGTTGTTCCAGTGCGGCTGGTTTGCCTGTGTGCTCGGCGGCGACAGCCTGTGGCTGCTGGTGGGGCTGGCGGTATTGGTGATCAACCTGCTGTGGATAAGTCCGCTGGCGGATGACGGGGTGCTGATCATCGGCGTGACGCTCGCCGGCACGCTGCTCGACACGCTGTTGCGCACACTTGGGGTTTTCCACTTCAGCGAACCGGGGCCGTTGATTCCGTTCTGGTTGATGTTGCTGTGGGCATTGCTGGCGACCACCCTGCGCCATTGCCTGGCTTGGAGCGCCCGGCCCTGGTGGCGTGCCGCCCTGTTGGGCGCGGTGGGTGGGCCGTTGTCGTATTACGCCGGCAGCCAATTGGCTGGCGTGCAGTTTGGCTATGGACTGGGGCCGACAATGGCCGGGCTGGCGGTACTTTGGGCCGCAGTGTTTGTCGGCATGCAGCGGTTGGCTCACTGACGTCCGTCGCGCATTCCTACACCCATGGCCTGCTTGGCTTACACTGCGCGCCTATGACCAACATCCCCCACATTCAAATCACCGAACCCGCCGTCACCTGCTCGACGTGTGCGGCCTGCTGTTGCCAGTTGGAAGTCATGCTGATCACCGACACCGGCGTGCCGCAGCGCTATATCGATACCGACGACTGGGGCGGCGAAGTGATGCTGCGCCTGGATGACGGCTGGTGTGCGGCGCTGGACCGGAACACTATGATGTGCACGATCTATGAGCTTCGGCCGTTGATTTGCCGGGAATTCGAGATGGGGGCGCCGGAGTGTCTGGAAGAGCGTGCAGGTATTGCTACGGTCTACCGCTGATACGGCGATAAGTACAAATCCAAATGTGGGAGGGGGCTTGCTCCCGATAGCGTTGTGTCAGTCACCTATAATTTGACTGACCGGCCGTCATCGGGGGCAAGCCCCCTCCCACATTGGTTTTTCGGTGTTCTTGAACGTTACAACGGCATGGTGTAGTGCAGCGCGTAGCTCTCTACCCCATCGTTGTTGCTGCTGATCCCGGCGTTGGAATAGTGCGTGGCGCGAATGCCCACTTCATGCCCGCCGGCAAACCGCAGGCCGAAACCCAGGCGGTCTTCGAACTGGAAGGACTGGCCGATGTTGTTGTCTTCCAGTTGGGTGCGGGAGAACAACGCCACGCCGATCCCGGCCTCGATGTAGGGTTTGACCGACTCGCCGGCAAACTCATACACAAACACCGGCGAGAACGACAGGCTGCTGGCGCCTGCACGGTCATCACCTTCCCAATACGTATAAGCGCCGCTCCAGTAGCCTGTCAGGCGACCGACATTGCTCTGCATCCAGCTTTTGTCCCAATCCGAGGTCAGGCCCAGACGGTAGGTCAGCGTTGAATCGCTGGTGCTGCCCAGCCCGAACTCCAGGCCGGCGGCCTGGGTGGTAATAGAGTGTCCCACCATCACAGCCGCAATAGCAGCCATACAGAACAAGCGCTTCATAGAAACTACCTTTGCGAACGAAGTTGTTGGTTATTTACAGGCCATCTCGCTATAGAAGCTGACGTAGAGCCAGAAGTTCAGCGAGATTTCACGAAATTTTCACGAAGCGAAGCTTCGCACAACTCCAGGATGTTTCCATAGTATCGGTAGGATATTTCTTAGGTGATACACATCGCCGCTGGTCCAGAACTGCGCAGGCAGCGGGGAACCACTGGCGAGCAAGCCGCGTTCGCCCAGTAAGCGCTTGAGCTGGCGCGCGACGGCGGCGCCGGTGTCGATCAGGATGATGCTCGGGGGCAGCATCTGCGCCAGCAGTGGTTTGAGGAAGGGGTAGTGGGTACAACCGAGGATGATGGTGTCGCAGCCAGCGCTGAGCAGCGGATCGAGGTAACCCTGCAATAACTGGCGCAGCGCCGGGCTGTTCAGGTCGCCGGTCTCAATCAGCTCTACCAGGCCCGGACAGGGCTGGGTAACCACCCGCACGTCGGTGGCGAAACGGTCGAGCAAGGCGGCGAACTTGGCGCTTTGCAGGGTACCGGTGGTGGCCAGCACGCCGACCACGCCGCTGCGTGTCGCAGCAGCCGCCGGTTTTACCGCAGGCTCCATGCCGACCAGGGGCCAATCGGGGTAGTCCTGGCGCAAATCGGCAACGGCGGCGACCGTGGCGGTGTTACAGGCGATCACAAACGCCTTGGCCCCCTGCCCGCGAAAGAACTCGGCGACCCGCCGCGAGCGCTCGCGGATGAAGGCCGGGGTTTTCTCGCCATAGGGAATGTGCCCGCAATCGGCCACGTACAGCAGTGACTCGTGGGGTAACAACTGCTGGATTTCGTCCAGTACCGACAAGCCGCCGACCCCGGAATCGAACACACCGATGGGCGCGTCGTTAACCATGTTGCGTCCCACACACGCTGCAACCAGGGTCGCGTTTGACGCGCAACTCACGAAAGCGCGTGGTCAACGCATCGATCAGCAACAAACGCCCTACCAGCGGCTCGCCAAACCCGACCAGCAGCTTCAACGCTTCCAACGCTTGCAGGCTGCCGACCAGTCCTACCAAAGGGCCGATTACACCGGCTTCGCTGCAGGTCAGTTCGGTGTCGCTGCCATGCCCGTATAAGCAGTGGTAGCACGGGCTTTCGGGGCGCCGTGGGTCGAAGACCGACAACTGCCCTTCAAGGCGAATCGCCGCGCCACTGATCAAGGGTTTGCCGGCCATGACACAGGCCGCGTTGACCGCTTCGCGGGTGGAAAAATTGTCGCTGCAATCGAGTACCACGTCGACGGCGGCGACGGCTGCCGCCAACGAATCGGCATCCAGCGCGGCGCGGTGAGCGAGCAGCGCGACCTCGGGGTTGAGGGCGCTCAGCCGCTCCATGGCCGAATCGACCTTGGTCTGCCCCACGCTGTCGCTGTCGTGGATGATCTGGCGCTGCAGGTTGGTCAGGTCGACCGTGTCGAAATCCGCCAGATGCAACTCACCTACGCCAGCGGCGGCCAGGTACAGCGCAACCGGCGCACCCAGCCCGCCCAGGCCGACGATCAGGGCGCGGCTGTTTTTCAAGCGCAACTGGCCGTCGATGTCCACATGCTGCAACAGAATCTGTCGGCTGTAGCGCAATAGCTCCTGGTCGCTCAGCACGGGCGGCGTCCCAAGGTGATGCGCTCATGGCCGCCAAGGTCGATGCGGCTGTGCACCTCTTCAAAGCCTTCACCGAGCAACAGCTCGCGCACGGCCGAGGCCTGGTCGTAACCATGCTCCAGCAACAGGCGGCCACCGGCATTCAAGTGAGCCGGGGCCTGTTTGATGATCAGGCGCAGGTCGTCCAGCCCGTCATCGCCGGCCACCAGCGCACTGGCCGGCTCGAAACGCACATCGCCGGCTGCCAGGTGTGGATCGTTGGCGGCGATATACGGCGGGTTGCTGATGATCAGGTCATAGGTGTGGCCTTGCAACGCGCCGAACCAATGGCTAGTGAGCACCACGGCGTTATTGAGGTGCAGCCGCTGGCGGTTGCGCTCGGCCAAAGCCACCGCTTCAAGCACGCGGTCGACGGCCGTGACCTGCCACATCGGCCGTTCACTGGCCAGGGCCAGGGCGATGGCGCCGCTGCCGGTGCCCAGGTCAAGGACCTCGGCGGGCATGGACGGCAACAATTCCAGGGCGGTTTCCACCAGCAACTCGGTATCCGGACGCGGGATCAGCGTGTGGGGGGCGACCTCCAGGTCCAGCTTCCAGAAGCCTTGCTGGCCGAGGATATAGGCCACCGGCTCACCGCCGCGACGGCGTTGCAGGTAGCCGGCAAAGGCCAGGGCGTGCTCGCTGCTGACGATCTTTTCCGGCCAGGTGTGCAGGTAGCTGCGGGACTTGCCCAACGCAGCGGCCAGCAGCAATTCGGCATCCAGGCGCGCGGTGGGCGAGTCGGGCAGGTCGGCGGCACGCAACAGGCTGGCGATGATGGTCATTTATTCACCTATCGCCGCCAATTGATCGGCTTGGTATTCGGCGAGCAGCGGCTCGATCACGGCATCGACGCCACCGGCGAGAATTTCATCCAGGGAATACAGGGTGAGGTTGACACGGTGGTCGGTGACCCGGCCCTGGGCAAAGTTGTAGGTGCGGATTCGCTCGGAGCGGTCGCCCGACCCCACCAGCAGCTTGCGCTCGCTGGCGATCGCGTTGGCGGCGGCGCTGGTTTGCTGGTCATTGAGCTTGGCCGACAGCCAGGACATCGCCCGCGCACGGTTCTTGTGCTGGGAACGCTCTTCCTGGCATTCCACCACAATGCCGGACGGCAAGTGAGTGATGCGGATCGCCGAGTCGGTCTTGTTGACGTGCTGGCCGCCCGCGCCCGAGGAGCGGTAGGTGTCGACGCGCAAGTCCGCCGGGTTGATCTCGATCGCTTCCTGCTCGTCCGGCTCGGGCAACACCGCCACAGTGCACGCCGAGGTATGGATACGGCCCTGGGACTCGGTCGCCGGAACACGCTGCACGCGGTGCACGCCGGATTCGAACTTCAGCTTGCCGTAGACGTTATCACCCTCGACCCGCGCGATGACTTCTTTATAGCCGCCGTGCTCACCTTCGTTCTCGGAGAGGATTTCCACACGCCAGCCGCGACGCTCGGCATAACGCGAGTACATGCGGAACAGGTCGCCGGAGAAAATCGCCGCTTCGTCGCCACCGGTGCCGGCGCGGATTTCGAGGAACACGTTGCGCCCGTCGTTAGGGTCTTTAGGCAGCAACATGCGTTGCAGATCGCCTTCCAGCTCGACGAGTTTTTCCTTGGCCTCGCGCACTTCTTCCACGGCCATTTCGCGCATGTCCGGGTCGCTGTCTTTGAGCAGCGCCTGGGCGCCCTCGAGGTCGGCCTGCACTTTGAGCAGGTTTTTGTAGGTGGCCACGATGGGCTCGACTTCGGCGTATTCCTTGGAATAGGCACGGAACTTGGTTTGATCGGCAATGATCTCGCCATCGCCGAGCAAGGCGGTCAGTTCTTCGAAACGGTCCTGGAGCACATCCAGTTTATTGAGCAGTGACGCTTTCATTGCGGTTTTTTATCCGAAGAGCTGTCTGACGCGCCCTCACCGAGGGCAAAGAGTTCCTGAGCCATGGCCAGCGCATCGAGGCGGCCTTCGGCAGTCAATTTTTTAAGCTGTACGCTGGGGGCGTGGAGCAGCTTGTTGGTCAGGCCACGGGCCAGCTGCATCAACACGTCTTCGGCGCTGCTGCCATTGGCCAACAAACGCTGGGCCTTGATCAGCTCCTCATCGCGCAGGCGTTCGCCCTGCTGACGATACGCCTTGAGCACATCCACCGCCGCCAGTTCACGCAGGCGCACCATGAAATCTTCAGCGCCGGTGCTGACCATCTCCTCAGCGGCCTGGGCGGCGCCCTGGCGACTCTTGAGGTTTTCGGCGACCACTTCGTGCAGATCATCGACGCTGTAGAGGTAAACGTCGTCCAACTCGCCGACTTCTGGCTCGATATCCCGGGGAACGGCGATATCCACCATAAAGATTGGTTTGTGCTTGCGCAGCTTCAACGCGCTCTCGACCGCGCCTTTGCCCAGGATCGGCAACTGGCTGGCGGTGGAGCTGATGACGATGTCACTGCGCACCAGCTCAGCCGGGATGTCCGACAGCAGCACGGCATGCGCACCGAACTGCTCGGCGAGGATGCTGGCGCGCTCAAGGGTGCGGTTGGCCACCACAATGCGCTTCACACCCAGTTCGTGCAGGTGACGCGCGACCAGGGTAATGGTTTCGCCGGCACCGATCAGCAACGCCTGGCTGCGCTGCAAGTCGCTGAAAATCTGCTTGGCCAGGCTGACGGCGGCAAACGCCACGGAAACCGGGTTCTCGCCAATGGCCGTGTCGGTGCGCACCTGCTTGGCGGAATTGAAGGTGGCCTGGAACAGGCGGCCCAGCAGCGGGCCGACAGTGCCGGCCTCGCGGGCCACGGCATAGGCTGACTTCATCTGGCCAAGAATCTGCGGTTCGCCCAACACCAGCGAATCGAGACCGGCCGCCACGCGCATCATGTGACGAACGGCCGCATCGTCTTCGTGCACATAGGCACTGGCGCGCAGGTCATCTAGGCTCAAATGGTGGTAATCGGCCAGCCAGCGCAGCACAACATCGGCAGACAGGTGTTCCTGCTCTATATAAAGCTCACTGCGATTGCAGGTCGAAAGGATTGCAGCTTCGCGGCTGTCGGTAAGCCGGCAGAGCTGCTGCAAGGCCTCAACCAACTGCTCTGGCGTAAACGCTACGCGCTCGCGCACGTCTACCGAGGCAGTCTTGTGGTTAATACCGAGTGCGAGAAAGGCCATTCACTATCGCTGATGATGTCGGGAAGCCGACAATTGTCCTACTTCGAAAGATCCAGAACAACCACCGTCGTCTATTGTCCCTATACGTTGTGCCTATAAAGGCATCCATTGAGACTCGGTTATGTTTGGCCGAAGGCTTGTGTCATGATGATCCGACCGCAGGTTAGTCGTCCTCTTCCTATATGAATAGATCTTCCGCGTTGCTCCTTGCTTTTGTCTTCCTCAGCGGCTGCCAGGCCATGGCACCCGTGTCGCCGGACGCTACAGCGCCGGTGGAAGACAGCCCCCCCGCCCCTGAAAAGCCCAAGGTTTATTCCTCGTTCAGCGAAGAAACGGTCTACAGCCTGCTGACCGCAGAACTGGCCGGCCAGCGTAATCGCTTCGATATTGCCCTGGATAACTACGTGACCCAGGCCATCAATACTCAAGACCCCGGTATCTCGGAACGCGCGTTTCGTATCGCCGAGTACCTGGGCGCCGACCAGGCCGCACTGGATGCCTCGCTGATCTGGGCAAAAAACGCCCCGGACGACCTGGAAGCCCAACGAGCGGCAGCTGTGCAGCTGGCACGCGCCGGGCGCTATGACGACTCCATGGTCTACATGGAAAAAGTCTTGCAGGGCAAAGGCGACACGCATTTTGACTTCCTTGCGCTGTCGGCCGCCGATACCGATCAGGACACACGCAATGGCTTGATGAAAAGTTTCGACCGCCTGCTGCAAAAGCATCCGAAGAACAGCCAGCTGATTTTCGGCAAAGCCTTGCTGCTGCAACAGGACGATGAAGCCGACGCCGCCCTCAAGCTGCTGGAGCAGAACCCGCCGGAAGACGGTGAGATTGCACCGATCCTGCTACGCGCCCGCCTGCTGCAGAACCTCAACCGCAGCAAGGAAGCGATTCCACTGCTGGAAAAAAGCATCAAGAAATATCCGGACGACAAGCGCCTGCGCCTGACTTACGCGCGGATGCTGGTTGAGCAGGACCGCATGGAAGACGCCAAGGTGCAGTTCGCCAATCTGGTCCAGCAATACCCGGACGATGACGAACTGCGTTATTCCCTGGCGCTGGTGTGCCTGGAAGCCAAGGCCTGGGACGAGGCCAAGGGTTATCTTGAAGAGCTGGTCGCGCGCGAAAGCCATGTGGACTCGGCGCACCTGAACCTGGGCCGCATCGCTGAGGAACGCAACGACCCGCAGGCGGCCTTGCTCGAGTACGCCCAGGTCGGCCCAGGCAATGATTACCTGCCGGCCCAGTTGCGCCAGGCCGATATTCTGATGAGCAATGGCCGTACCGACGAAGCGGAGAAGCGCCTGGCCGCGGCCCGCGATGCCGAACCGGACTACGCGATCCAGTTGTATCTGATCCAGGCCGAGACCTTGTCGGCCAATAACCAGGGCGAACGCGCCTGGAAATTGTTGCAACAAGCGTTGCTGCAATACCCCGACGACCTCAACCTGCTCTACACCCGCGCCATGCAGGCAGAAAAACGCAACGACCTGGCGCAGATGGAAAAAGACCTGCGCCTGATCATCAAGCGCGACCCGGACAACGCCATGGCCCTCAACGCCCTGGGCTACACCTTGTCCGACCGCACCACGCGCTACGCCGAAGCCAAGGTGCTGATCGAACAGGCCCACACGCTCAACCCGGAAGACCCGGCCGTGCTCGACAGCCTGGGCTGGGTCAACTACCGCCTGGGCAACCTCGACGAGGCCGAGCGCCTGCTGCGCCAGGCGCTGGAGCGCTTCCCGGACCAGGAAGTCGCCGCCCACCTGGGCGAAGTGCTGTGGGCCAACGGCAAGCAACGCGAAGCGCGACAAATCTGGGAAAAATTCCTCAAGGAACAACCCGAAAGCCCCATCCTGCGCGGCACCATCAAGCGCCTGACCGGATCCGAGACCCTATAAGCTTATGTTCTTGCGCCACGTTATCGTTTTCAGCTTCATCGCCCTGCTCGCCGGTTGCGCGGGCGTAGGCAACCGCGAATCCGTTGAAGGCCAGGGCAACCCGGCACAATGGCAACAGCACAAGGACCAGCTCAGCAGCATTGACGGCTGGCAGATCGAAGGCAAGGTCGGAGTGCGCGCGCCGAAAGATTCCGGCAGCGGCACCTTGTTCTGGCTGCAACGCCAGGATTACTACGATATTCGCCTCTCCGGCCCGTTGGGTCGCGGTGCAGCCCGCCTGACCGGTCGACCGGGGCAAGTCAGCCTTGAAGTGGCCAACCAGGGCCGCTACGAAGCGACCTCCCCGGAAGAGCTACTGGAGCAGCAGATCGGTTGGAAGCTGCCCGTTTCACACCTGGTCTGGTGGGTGCGCGGCCTGCCCGCGCCGGACAGCAAAAGCCGCTTGAGCCTCAATGGCGACAGTCGCCTGGCCTCCCTGGAGCAGGACGGCTGGCAAGTCGAGTACCTGAGCTATGTGCAGCAGAACGGCTACTGGCTGCCCGAGCGCATCAAACTGCACGGCACCGACCTTGACGTCACGCTGGTGATCAAGGACTGGCAACCGCGTAAATTGGGGCAATAACGTGACTGTCGCAAAACTCACGCTGCCCTCTCCCGCCAAACTCAATCTGATGCTGCACATCCTGGGCCGTCGTGAAGACGGCTACCACGAGTTGCAGACGCTGTTTCAATTCCTCGACTACGGCGATGAACTGACCTTCGCCGTGCGGGACGATGGCGTGATCAAGCTGCACACCGCGTTCGAAGGCGTGCCCCACGACAGCAACCTGATCGTGAAGGCCGCGAAGAAACTTCAGCAGCAATCCGGCTGCCCGCTCGGCATTGATATCTGGATCGATAAGATCCTGCCCATGGGCGGCGGTATCGGTGGCGGCAGTTCAAATGCCGCGACCACCCTGCTCGGGCTCAACCACTTGTGGCAACTGGGCTGGGACCCTGATCGCCTGGCCGTACTGGGCCTCACACTTGGCGCCGACGTCCCGGTTTTCGTGCATGGGCATGCCGCATTTGCCGAGGGTGTGGGGGAGAAACTGACCCCCGTGGAGCCCGAAGAGCCGTGGTATCTCGTGCTGGTGCCGCAAGTATCTGTAAGTACAGCAGAAATTTTTTCAGATCCGTTGTTGACACGTAACTCTTCTCCCATTAAAGTGCGCCCCGTTCCCAAGGGAAACAGTCGAAATGACTGCTTACCGGTTGTAGCAAGGCGTTATCCAGAAGTACGTAACGCTTTGAATTTGTTAGGTAAATTTACCGAAGCAAAATTAACCGGAACTGGAAGTTGTGTGTTTGGGGGCTTCCCAAGCAAAGCTGAAGCTGATAAAGTCTCGGCCCTTCTTACAGAGACCCTTACAGGGTTTGTAGCAAAAGGAAGCAACGTTTCGATGTTGCATCGCAAGCTGCAAAATCTGCTCTAAAAGGAATCGAGTGTTAGGCACTCGTTGCAACAGATACAGGGGCGTCGCCAAGCGGTAAGGCAGCAGGTTTTGATCCTGCCATGCGTTGGTTCGAATCCAGCCGCCCCTGCCATTTTCTAATACTCATCCAGGTTACCCTCAGCCTCTAGGTACTGCGCGTGTCCAAGATGATGGTCTTTACGGGGAATGCCAACCCCGATCTGGCTCGACGTGTCGTACGTCAGCTGCATATCCCTCTCGGTGACATCTCTGTCGGTAAATTCTCCGACGGCGAAATTACTGCCGAGATCAATGAAAACGTTCGCGGTAAAGACGTCTTCATTATTCAGCCGACCTGCGCTCCGACCAACGATAACCTGATGGAACTCGTCGTGATGGCTGATGCCTTCCGCCGCTCCTCAGCGACTCGAATCACAGCTGTAATCCCTTATTTTGGTTATGCCCGTCAGGATCGCCGTCCGCGCTCCGCACGTGTGGCCATCAGCGCGAAAGTCGTTGCTGACATGCTGACCGTGGTAGGTATTGACCGTGTTCTCACGGTTGACCTGCACGCTGACCAAATCCAGGGGTTCTTCGATATTCCAGTAGATAACATCTACGGCTCCCCCGTCCTGGTGGATGACATCGAAGACCAACGCTTTGAAAACCTGATGATCGTGTCCCCGGACATTGGTGGCGTCGTGCGTGCACGGGCTGTCGCCAAATCCCTGGGCGTGGACCTCGGTATCATCGACAAACGCCGCGAGAAAGCCAATCACTCTGAAGTGATGCATATCATCGGTGATGTCGAAGGGCGTACCTGTATTCTGGTTGATGATATGGTCGACACCGCCGGCACCCTGTGCCACGCGGCGAAAGCCTTGAAAGAGCACGGTGCCGCAAAAGTCTTCGCCTACTGCACACACCCTGTGCTGTCGGGCCGAGCGATCGAGAACATTGAGAACTCCATGCTGGACGAACTGGTGGTGACCAACACCATCCCGTTGTCCGCTGCAGCTCAAGCCTGTTCGCGTATCCGTCAACTGGATATCGCACCGGTAGTTGCCGAAGCGGTTCGCCGCATCAGCAACGAAGAATCGATCAGCGCGATGTTCCGCTAAGGGTCAAACCTGCGGACCATTTCACTGACGAAAAGCGCCCCGCCCCAGCATTCCGCTGGGGCGGGGCTTTTTTGCCCATATCGCCTTTAGCGCTGGTCGCAAACGCTGGGGCGAATGTGGTTATTTTGGAGATACAACATGAACGATTTTACTCTGAATGCTGAAGTGCGTTCCGACCTGGGGAAAGGTGCGAGCCGCCGCCTGCGTCGTCTCGCAAGCCTGGTTCCAGCTGTAGTTTACGGTGGCGACAAAGCCCCTGAATCCATCAGCATGCTGGCTAAAGAAGTTGCCAAACTGCTCGAAAACGATGCTGCCTACAGCCACGTTATCGAACTGAACGTTGGTGGCACCAAGCAGAACGTGATCATCAAAGCCCTGCAACGTCACCCGGCCAAAGGCCACGTGCTGCATGCTGACTTTGTACGCGTTATTGCCGGTCAGAAACTGACCGCCATCGTTCCAGTGCACTTTGTTGGTGAAGAAGCTCCGGTCAAGAAAGGTGGCGTTGTTTCCCACACTACTACCGAGCTGGAAGTAAGCTGCCTGCCGAAAGACCTGCCTGAGTTCATCGAAGTCGACCTGTCGGCTGCTGAAATCGGCACCATCATTCACCTGTCCGACCTCAAGGCCCCTAAAGGCGTTGAGTTCGTTGCACTGGCTCACAACGACGACAAGGCTGTTGCCAACGTCCACGCGCCACGTGTTGTAGCAGAAGATGAAGCAGGCGAAACCGCTGCCGAGTAATGCTCTGTGCAGCGTCGGAGCTTGAGGAAACATCGCGGACCGAAACGTAGCGAGAAAGCGGGCGATAACGCGAAGTTTATCTCTGGATAAGTGAGCTCCTGTCGTCCACTTTCGCCGCACGTTGGCTGCGGCGATGTTATCCACAACTCCAAAGGAAGGGCCCCTGTCGTGACCGCCATTAAACTGATCGTTGGCCTGGGAAATCCAGGCGCCGAATACGAACAGACCCGGCATAACGCGGGGGCCCTTTTTGTTGAGCGCATCGCCCACGCCCAAGGCATCAATCTTGTGGCCGATCGCAAATATTTTGGCCTGACCGGGCGCTTCTCGCACCAGGGTCAGGATGTTCGTCTGCTGATTCCCACCACCTACATGAACCGCAGCGGCCAGGCTGTCGCGGCGCTTGCGGGGTTCTTCCGGATCAAACCCGAGGAAATCCTGGTGGCCCATGACGAACTGGACCTGCCACCCGGCGTTGCCAAGCTCAAGCTGGGCGGCGGGCATGGCGGGCACAATGGCCTGCGCGACATCATCGCGCAGTTGGGGAATCAGAATAATTTCTACCGTCTGCGGCTCGGCATTGGCCACCCAGGCGTTGCCAGTATGGTTTCAAATTTCGTCCTGGGTCGTGCGCCACTCGCCGAACAGGAAAAACTCGATGCCAGCATCGACTTTGCCCTCGGCGTGCTGCCGGATATCTTCGCAGGTGAATGGAACCGTGCGATGAAAAACCTGCACAGCCAGAAGGCCTGACTTTTACCGAGGGGAAACACCATGGGATTCAATTGCGGCATCGTCGGCCTGCCCAACGTCGGCAAATCCACCCTGTTCAACGCCCTGACCAAGTCCGGTATTGCAGCGGAGAACTTCCCCTTCTGTACCATCGAGCCCAACAGCGGCATCGTGGCTATGCCCGACCCACGCCTGGCTGCATTGGCGGCCATCGTCAATCCCAAGCGCATCCTGCCGACCACCATGGAATTCGTCGACATCGCCGGCCTGGTAGCGGGCGCCTCGAAAGGTGAAGGCCTGGGCAACAAGTTCCTGGCCAACATCCGTGAGACCGATGCCATCGCCCACGTGGTCCGCTGCTTTGAAGACGAGAACGTGATTCACGTCTCCAACAGCGTTGACCCCAAGCGTGACATCGAGATCATCGACCTGGAACTGATCTTCGCCGACCTCGACAGCTGCGAGAAACAACTGCAGAAAGTCGCGCGCAACGCCAAGGGCGGTGACAAGGATGCAGTGGTCCAGAAAGGCCTGCTGGAGCAGTTGATCGCTCACTTCACCGAAGGCAAGCCGGCGCGTAGCCTGATGAAGAGCATGAGCACCGACGAAAAAGCCGTGATCAAGGGTTTCCACCTGCTCACCACCAAGCCTGTGATGTACATCGCCAACGTCGCTGAAGACGGCTTCGAGAACAACCCGCTGCTGGACGTGGTCAAGGCCATCGCCGACGAAGAAGGCGCGATCGTGGTCCCGGTGTGCAACAAGATTGAAGCGGAAATCGCAGAGCTGGATGACGGCGAAGAAAAAGACATGTTCCTCGAGGCCCTGGGCCTGGAAGAGCCTGGTCTGAACCGCGTGATCCGCGCCGGCTACGAAATGCTGCACCTGCAGACCTACTTCACCGCCGGTGTCGAAGAAGTCCGTGCCTGGACCGTCAAGGTCGGCGCCACCGCGCCACAGGCCGCCGGCGTGATCCACACCGACTTCGAAAAAGGCTTTATCCGCGCTGAAGTGATCGCCTACAACGACTTCATCCAGTACAAGGGCGAAGCGGGTGCAAAAGAAGCAGGTAAATGGCGTCTTGAGGGTAAGGAATACATCGTCAAGGATGGTGATGTGATGCACTTCCGTTTCAACGTGTAAACATCACCAGCGATATCTTTCGCAGTCAATAAAAAGCCGATGCATTGCATCGGCTTTTTTGTGGACGTCTGTTTGCCCACTTTTTTAGTACGCTCTCAACTTAATCCCGTACACACTCAGAAAACTCTTACTGCAAAACAGTTTTGTTTACTGAATACACTTCAGGACAAACACAACAGAACTTATCCTACGCCACTTCAGCAATTAACCACGCGACGATCCCTATAGACTTCGGTTAACTGAACTAAGCCTGCGCGCCGTACTGTCAGCAGTGAAGCAATCTGATAAGGGAGTAATCATTCAATGTCGGCCTTCGACCCCATGGACAATGAAACGGCTATTTCACTTGTTGAAGACCCGGATATTGAACATATGTTGAGCGGCACTGCCGCCCTCAACATTGATATTTTGCTGCTCGGAGAAACCGGCACCGGCAAGGATACCTTGGCGCAACGGATTCATCGCCTGTCGGGACGACGAGGCAACTTCGTCGCCTTGAACTGCGCAGCCATCCCCGAAAGCCTGGCGGAAAGCCAATTGTTCGGCGTTAACAGCGGGGCCTATACGGGAGCGATTCAATCACGGGCAGGTTCTGTCGAAGCCGCGCACATGGGCACACTGTACCTGGACGAGATCGACAGCATGCCCTTGAACCTGCAGGCCAAACTGCTGCGCGTGCTGGAGTCGCGTGGAGTGGAGCGGCTGGGCTCGACGCGATTTATCCCGGTGGACATGCGTGTCATCGCGTCTGCCCAGCACTCGCTATGTGAAATGGTCGATCAAGGCGCTTTCAGGCGCGACCTGTATTTCCGCCTGAATGTGGTCAACATCCAACTTCCGGCGTTGCGAGATCAACGTGAACGCGTCATCCCTTTGTTCCTGAAGATGATCCAGCAGGAAGCGGAGCACTTCGAATGCACTGCACCTGTGCCTTCGGGAGCCCTGCTGCAACAACTGCTGTGCCACCCTTGGCGGGGAAACGTCCGCGAGCTGCGGTCGACAGCAAAACGTTTCGTCCTGGGTTTGCCGCCGCTTTCACCCCCCATAAACGAGGGGGCTGATACCCAGACCCACCTGAAGGCGCGCATGCAGCAAATTGAAAAAGCCTTGATTGAAGAGTCGTTGCGCCGTCATCAGCACTGCGTAGACAGGGTGGCGGTTGAACTGGGGGTTGCCAAGCGTACGCTGTACTACCGGATGAAACAGCTGGAAATAGCGCTCGGAGAAAGTCGATGACATTCCGCGCACCTTTGCTGCCATGGAAATATTTAGAAACCTGTAATTCAGTGTCATATGGAACGCCCTGCACTTACATGCCACACATTCAGTGCCAGCGGTAATTTGTAAGGAAACCTGAACACCTTTCAATTTCACGCTGGCGCAATTTTCCATTAAAACTGACACATGGAGTAATGTTATGGGTCCAGTCAATAATTCTTCCCCACAATACGGCTACTACAACGCTCAAAACCCTACAGGCTCTGGCGCAAGCGGCGCCGGCCAGGCAGAAGACAACTTCGAAAAAGGAGAACAAATCAACGATTACACCACCAAGAAGCAACTTGAAGCTAAATTGATATCGGGTATCAACCAAGCTGCTAAAGGTTTCCAATAAGAACGACTTACCTCTCCGGCCTATCAGCCCGAGAGGTAACCCTCTCGATACAAAGGGTGGTTGTGGCGACTCCCTTCAAAACCAATATATAGCCGTTAACTCAATGGGCATCTCATGCAAATAACCCGCAAGCTCTCCGAAGAAGATGCAGGTTTCGATTCCGCCGGCATCACACGAGCCCCGTCGACGTGTCAGGGAGACGCCTGTTTCTTTACATCAATGCTAGACCCCGCCTTCACGACGAGTACGTTCGCTGGCGAAGCGTATAGTTCTCCCGTACTGGCAGAAGCTGTCGCCCCCTTGAAAGACTCGAAAAAACGCATGGCGACTTTACTGAAGTCAACCAACCAAGAGCTTGATATAGAAAAATTCAGGAAATTTCCAAGTATATTATCCAATATTCAGCTGACGTCCCAGCTGTTAGTCAAATGCCTTGCCAAGACAACTCAAGGCATCGAAAAAATATCCAACCTGCAATAGTGATCATGACGAATCTCCTGCCTATTGCATTGCTCTTGGTGGTTGCACTCCTGTTGAACGGGTGCAGCGACCGTGTCGAACTTCATCGCCAACTCTCAGAACAAGAAGCTAATGAGGTCATCGCAGAATTGGCAGACAAGCATATTCGCGCCCAAAAGGTCCCCGCTAAAGATGGCGTCGTCGTGACGATAAACGCCAGCGACATCGGTCGCGCAGTGCGCACGTTGGAGGCAGCCGGCCTGCCCAAAGTGGCCAGAACCACGCTGGGCGATACGTTTCGTAAAGAGGGTGTCATTTCCACGCCCCTGGAAGAGCGAGCGCGCTACATCTATGCGTTGTCGCAAGAACTTGAGGCCACGCTGTCCAATATTGACGGTGTCATCGTTGCCCGGGTTCACGTGGTATTGCCGGAACGCATCGCGCCCGGTGAGCCGGTCCAACCCGCTTCCGCCTCAGTATTCATAAAACATGATCCACGGCTTGATCCCGATAACATCACCGCGCGCGTTCGCCGAATGGTGGCAAGCAGCATCCCAGGCATGGCCACAGCCATCGACAATCCGCAAAAACTGACCGTGATATTCGTACCCGCCGCGGCTTATCAGGAACAACAACGCCTGGTGTATTTTGGCCCGTTCCTGGTACCCGATGAGGACCTCGGTTTATGGCGAAACAGCGTAACCATTTTCCTGCTAGGTGTGATGGCCGCTATGGGCGTCACGGTGTTTTTATACCGTAGACGTCAGCGTTTTGTGCCTAAACCAACGGTAGTCAGCGAATTGAGCGGTACGGCTCATGACGCTTAGCGCCGAACTCTCAATGCGTGAGCACCTGGCCTGGGCTCACTGGTGGGCATTTCCCTGGAAATATGCCCATGAAGACTGGAGGGGTAACCAGTACGCCACGATTGAAGCGCTTTATCAGCGTGGACGTCGGGTGCCGGGCGACCTGACAGGTGTGGCAGCCTGTTTACCCCCGGCTCCCCAACCCACCGTGTTGCACCTGGCACTCTCTTCAAATGAACAACTCGACCTGGCGTTGACGCTGATTCACGACACCTTCAACCCTGAGGCCTGCCCCTCCTTGAGCGACACGCACCACCTGTGGTGCATACGTCTCTCCAAGGCGCTGCCCCCTGCCATGCTGTCACCCGAGGACGATCCGTTGCGACTTCTGCATAGCTGGCTCGATCCCATTATCTGGCAGCGCATCAGGTTGCGCTTCGCCCGTGAACGCGCGAGTGAAGTTGAAAAGAGGCAGCTGTGCCTTGAAAACGCGAGCAGCCGTTTGGATACGCTGTGGCAGGCGGTGGTCTGGCGCGTCATGTCACTGCCTGGTGAAACGATAGCCCATGGCTTGAACGGGTAAGGAGATAAGTCATGCTATGCCGACGTACCATTGAGCTATTCAAAAACGCGCCCGGGGTCCCACGCAGCGTGATTCCTCGAGAGGAGCTTGCCAATTGGAAGCAGGCAGAACTGCTGTTGAAGGACGCCAATGAACAGGCTGAACAACTGCTGAGCCTGACGGAAAAAAAATGCGAAGCGCTGCGCGAGAACGCGTCTGTGGAAGTCTGGCAACGCGCCGATGCGCAACTCAAGCGATGGGAGCGTGACCGTCAAGCCATGTGCGACAAGCTCGAACAATATGCCAGTGCAATTACCAATGAGGCTATTCGTCGTCTGCTTGATGAGACGGTAGCGCCCGCCAGGCTGGTCGCCCTTCTTAACCAATTAATGACACTCCAAGTTCCAGAGGTCAGCGCAACCCTGCTCTGCCACCCCCATGATATGAACGAGATAAAACAACACCTTGCCTATCAGAAAGCCGCTGTTTGGAAACTTCACGCTGACGAGACAACAGCGCCCCAAACGCTGGTATTGAAAACAGATGAGGGAGATTTTCGTATCAGCTGGAACTCCATGCTCACTGCCTTTTTTAAACGCGGCGAAGCGATGGCTCCAGACGTCTAATTACATACGACTCTGTTTTAACCACCCTCGGTCAACAGCACGGCCTGACGAATAACCATCTGAGCAACGCTAATTAGAGGAATAAGTATGAGCACACCTAAGTCGCTCTCTTCTCAAGCATTAAAAAATGCCGACTCTGCGTATAAAAATTATGACTCATTTCCTATCGAAGACATGCAGGGTGAACAAGATGCCGAGTTCTTCTATAACTTAATGAAGCAGATGACTGTGACCAACGCGCTCTTTACTGAAAACCTGCGGATTGAGCATCAGTCTCTGAAAACAGCTATCGAAAGTTTTCAATAAAATGGAAGCGCTCATCCGTGACTGGTTAAACCGTCGCGAGCCACAACTCACGTTAGTGGAAGGCGACGACGAGATCACTCTGAAGCGCCAAGACGCCTTTATTCTGGTGGCGGCTCAGCTGACGTCGAGACCTTCAGATAACACGACACCACTAAGTTGGCTGCGCCTGGGCGCCGCCAGCTTGAGTCTTTTCCAGGGCGCGTTGGTTCGAAAAGCGGACAGTGGCGAACTTTGGCTCATCCAGACCCTGCGGGATGGAACAGCAGAGGCCCACATGTTCGCGTGCCTAGAAACCCTGCTCAACCAACGCGACATATGGCGTGCCACGTTCACGCGCCTGGCCCGCCCTGCCCAGCCTCTCAGACCCAGCTCGCTACGGTCACTGCCGTATTAACCAGAGAACTCGCTATGTATAACAAGAACCACAAATGCCACAGTTTGCGCCAGGATTCGCCGGGTGCTCCAAGCAGACGTACATCCTGGTACAGCATGCTCCTGCTTTTGCCTGTTTGCTCCAGTAGAAAACTCGCTGGCCGCTATTCCCTCTGAATGGAAAAACACGGCCTACGCCTATGAAGCCGAACACAAGCCTCTACGGGAAGTGCTTGAGGATTTTGCCCAGACCTTTGGCACGCAACTGCAAATCGAAGGCCTGCTGGAGGGCGATGTCAACGGCAAGATTCGAGCGAACACGCCGCAGTCACTGCTGGACAGACTGGGCGTAGAGCACCGCTTCCAGTGGTATCTCTACAACAACACCTTATTCGTCAGCACCCTGGATCAACAGGAGTCCGCACGCCTGGAAGTCTCTTCGGAGACGGTTTCCGACCTTAAGCAGGCGCTCACTGATATCGGGTTGCTCGATAGCCGATTCGGCTGGGGTGAGTTGCCCGAAGACGGTATCGTTCTGGTTTCCGGCCCCAAGAGCTATATCGAACAGATCAAGCAATTCAGCAGCCAGCGGCGCTCTGCGGATGAAAAACAGAGCGTGCTGACGTTCCCGCTGAAGTTCGCCAATGCCGCAGACCGTCAAATAGAGTACCGCAGCGAAAAGATCGTCATCCCTGGCGTCGCCAGCATGCTGCGCGGGCTGTTGGAGCCGCGCTCCGCGTCGACGCTTTCCGGCCTGGCGCAACGCTCCGCGTCCCAGTCCCAGCCCGCGCCGGTCACACCCAGCTTCCCGCGCCTGGGTAACCCGCTGCTGGGGCAACTGCTCAGCCCACCGGCATCTACGGATGCCGGAATGTCGATTACGCCTCGGGCGCCAGTGGGCACCAGCCGGATCCGCGTCGAGGCGGATGTGCGTAACAACGCCATCCTGATTTATGACTTGCCGGAGCGGCAAGCGATGTATCGCGAGTTGATCAGTCAACTGGATGTCGCTCGCAAGCTGGTGGAAATCGATGCAATCATCCTCGACATCGAGCGCACGCAATTAAATGAATTCGGTATCAAGTGGGGCTTTCAGAACAGTCGCTTCCGTGGCGGCGTCAATATGGCGCCGGGTACCGCTTCACAATTATCGATCGGACGTCTTGATCGCTTTTACGCCGATATCCGCGCGCTGGAATCCCGCGGGCTGGCAACCATGGTCTCCAATCCCTCGGTGCTGACCCTGGAAAACCAACCGGCAATCATCGATTTCAACCGCACTCAGTACCTGACCGCTGGCACTGAAAACGCAACGATCCTTCCCATTACCGTGGGTACCAGTTTTCAGGTGGTTCCCCGGGTGATCACCAGCCGGGGCGGCCATCAGATTCATCTGGCGATAGACATCGAAGACGGTAATTTTGACGAATCCAACCCAGAACGTATCGGCCCGGATGTACGCCGGGGCAAGGTCAGCACCCAAGCCGTGATGGCGGAAAAGCGCTCGCTGGTGGTGGGTGGGTTCCACGTCACCGAAAGCACCGACAAACAAAACAAGGTCCCCGTGCTGGGGAACATACCGTTACTGGGCAAGGCGCTGTTCTCCTCGACCGAACGGCAGAATAACCGGCGTGAGCGGCTGTTTATCCTGACCCCACGGGTGATCGGCGATCAGTCGGATCCTTCGCGCTATTTGCCTCAGGACGATCAGGCCGAACTGCAAGCTGCGCTCAAGCCATTGGCACGGCGCTACGCCCCCCATCAGCCGGTGATTAATCGCAGCGATATCACCAGCACCCTGGCGCACCTGGTCAGTGGCGAAGTGCCCAAGGCGTTCAAGGCCGAGCCAATGCCCCTGGGACTGAACACGTTGTGCAGCACCCGCGACTTGCTGGCGCTGAATACCGAGCGCAGCCAATGGTATGCAGGCCCGCACTACAACGTGGCGGTGGTGGTGCTGCGCAATCAGTTCAAGCGCAATGTGCGCATCGATGAGAAGGAATGCAGCAATTCGCAAACGCTGGCAGTCACCGTCTGGCCGCGTGCCTGGCTCAAGCCTGGTGAAGAAGCTGAAGTGTTTATCGCCATGCGTCCGGTCATCAAGGATGAACATCTGAGCGAGCCACGCCCTTCCCTGCTCACCCCAACCCGGACAACCTCACCATGAACCACAAACTGTTGCACGCCACACTGCTGGGCATCGTATTGCTTGCCACCGGTTGCACGCCTACCTGCAAAGGCGACTCCTGCTCACGCCCGCAATCGAGCAAGGACAAGATGGTGGTCTGGTGGCCGCCCCAGATGCGCGTCGAACCCGGCCCCGCCGGCGAACGCTCAGACTACCAAACGATCTCGCTGGAGCGATGAGCATGGAGGCAGCGTCAGACGCTTATCTGAAACGCCAGATGCTCATCGACAACCTGGTGAGCGGTGCGTCCGCTCACCAGCAGTTGTGTCAGGGGATCACGTTCGGCTCCTGCGATGCCGGCGCCCGCAAGGGCGTTGCATTGCAAATCGCGAGCATGGCCCTGCAAGCTGGGCAATTGGAACGGGTACTGGAGCGTCGTTTTGAACAGGCGTTGGCGTTTGACGGCTGCTATATCTATCTGGACAAACAGGGCGCACTGGTTATCTGGCACGCCCTGCCCACCCAGCGCCAGGCACTGGACAACATCCTCAGCCGGATGCTGTCCCTGGCCAACCTGCAAGCGCTGGACCTCTCAGTGACACGCTGATCAGCGCCGCTCCAGCTCTGGCAACGTGAGGGTTTCACGCTTGGCTTCATCGTCCAGCTCACGCAAGGTACGGTAGATCAACGCCACGGCCTGCAACGTCTCTCGAGGAATCGGCGCTCCGAGCTTTTTCTCGTAAATCGTGCGGGCCAGCCATACGCATTGAATGACCGGAACATCAGCTGCCTTGGCGCGATCGATCAGTTTGCGCGCCTGCGCATCCGTGCCCTTGGCCACCAACTGCGGCAATGGCGTCTTGCCGCGACGGTAATACAGGGCGACGGCAAAGTGGGTCGGGTTGACGACCAACATGTCCGACTCTTCCAGCTTGGGCAACTTGACCTTGGGTTCCTCCTGCGCCAACTGGTATGCCAACGAGCGGCGCTGCCCCTTGACGTGCGGGTCACCCTCCATGTCCTTGTATTCCTTGACCACTTCGACCTGGGTCATGCGCATGCGCTTGGCGAAGAAGTACTTTTGCAGGGTCAGGTCGGTCAATGCCAACACCAACAGCAATCCGAGGCAGGCATGGAGCAGATAGCGGAACAGCGCAATCAGCGCCAGCAGGTAGCTTTGCAGATCGCTGTTGGCCAGGTTAATCAGCGTGCCCAGAGAGGGCCAGACCACCAGATACACGATCAAGCCCAGGAGAAACGCTTTGGCCACGCTCATCAGCAGGTTCATCACCGACTGGGCGGAGAACATTTGCTTGAGTTGGCTCATGGGATTGACCCGATTGAAATCGAGCTTGAGCGCTTCCGGGGCGAACAGAAACCCGACTTGCAACCAACTGCTGATCAGCTTCGTGGCAATCGCCACTCCAACCATCAATAAGGCGAACGATAGAAACACCACCACCCCATCGAACAGCACTTCTTCCAGCGCCCGCACGAAGGGCTGATTCATGCGTGAAATCGGTAACACCATCAATTGTTCGAAACGTTGCAAACTGCTTTGTGCGGTATACAGCGCGATTTCGCCGATGGCGGTCAGCGCCAGCAACTTGCCTACATCCTGGCTCTGGGAGACTTGGCCTTTCTTACGCTGGTCACGCAGCTTTTTAGCGGAGGCGGGGTGTTTTTTCTCTCCCGAGTCGCTCATGGCATCGCCACCTTGAACAGCAGCCCAAGGGAATGCTTGAGGTCACCCAGCAAACTCATACGCCCGACGATCAGATCCTGCAATAACGCAAAATACAGCAAGAGGACACCGATACCTGCGAGGCTCTTGAGTGGCGGAGCCAGTGTGCTCACCTGCAACTGCTGACTGTAAACACCCAGCAGCGCGATGCCGAACTCCAGCAACAGCAGCACGGCGATAAAGGGCGCGGCGTAGAGCATCATGTGGGTGAACGTATCCCCGAGCAGCGCGATAAATACACCGAATCCGTTGGGCCCCGGCAACGGGAACCACACCGTCGGTGGCCAGATCAGGTAGCTGTCCCAGATCACCTGGGTCAGTGCGCCAAGCCCCAGGGTGACCATCAACAGAAAAATCGCCAACTGCTTGAGCATATGCCCGATGGGCGTTGCGTCCGGGCCCAGCGACGGGTTGAGCTGGCCCCCGGCCAACGCGCCTCGCTGGTTATCCAGCAGCGCGCCCACCGACTCGAACATCCAGAACGGCATCGACAGCAACACGCCCAGCACTACCCCAAGGGCCAACTCCTTGAGCGCCAATGCGGCGAGCATGAGGCCCGAGTAATCCAGCCCCTCCAACGCTGCATGGATACCCGGCGCGGGGATCAATGCCATGACCATCACGATCGTGTGCCGGGGCATGCCACGAATATGTTGAAAACAGAATGCAGCGACCAGAAAGGCACAGGGGTAAATGCGCGCCATGCCGATCACCAGGCTTGGCAGCAACTCGAAATAATGCAGCACCGGCGTGCCCTCAGTTAAGGGCCGAACGGCCGATCATGTCGAACGTCAGGTTGATCAGTTGGATCAACTCAACGCCGATCCAGCGCCCAGTCATGATCAGCGTGACACCCACCGCCACCAGCTTGACACCAAACGGCAGGGTCTGGTCCTGCACCTGCATCAGCGCCTGAATCAACGAGGTCAGTACGCCCACCACCACCGCTACGATCAGCGGCGGGGCGGTCAACACCACCACCAGCAACATGCCCTGTTTGAACAGTACGATCGGTTCCATATTCAGCTCAGAGATAAGAAAGGAACAGGCTGTCGAGCAGCCGCGACCAGCCGGACACCATTACAAACAGCAGCAATTTGAGCGGCAGGGAAATGGTCATGGGTGAAACCATTTGCATGCCCAGCGCCAATAAGAGGTTGGAGACAATCAGGTCAATCACGATAAAGGGGATGTAGATCAGAAACCCGATCTCGAACCCCGCCTGCAGTTGCGACAATACATAGGCGGGAATCAGCAGGATCAGGTCCTCACGCTGCACCTCCTGCGCCATCTGCGCGGGCCAGAGGCGGTGGGTATTCTCCAACAGGTGGGTGAGCACGTCGGGGTCGAGATTGCGCAGCATGAATGCACGCAACGGCTTGATGGCCTCTGCGCCTGTCTGCAGCACCGTCTGCACATTGCTCGTGTCCAGCGGAGAAATCTTGAGGCTTTCTGCGATCTGGTAGCCCACCGGCGCCATGATAAACAGTGTCGCAGCCAATGCGATGCCGTTAATCGCCATGCTCGGCGGCACCTGCTGCACGCCGATGGCATTACGGGTAATCATCAGCACAATCACGATCTTCAAAAACGATGTGCAGATGATTAACAGCATCGGCATCAGCGTCAGCGTGGCGAGAAACAGTGCGAGAACGAGGGGATCCAGCCCTTGGAGTATCATCGGCCGAATAGCACGCGGGACAACTGCAAGCCCAGGCGGCCGTCGACTTCCACCAACTGGCCCTGCCCAATCGGCCGATCGCCGTAATACAGGCCTGCCAGGCCAGGTGCGTAGCCGGTAACGCCCAGCACGGAACCAGGCCCCAGATTGCGCAACTCGCCCAGCGTGAGGTTGAGTGTGCCGCAGCGAACATTCAGCGCCATGCTCAACTCATCGAATGGCTCGTGGCCAAAGATATCCACCACAGGTTCATCCTGCGCATCCTCGGAGTAGGCGTGCGCCGCAAAATTCTCGTCCACAGACGTGTCCTCGATAGAAGAAAGGGTCAGGCACAGAGTCCCGTTTTCATCGTCAATACTGCCCCGCAGCCGATGCCTGCCAACCTGCACATAACCGCTGCCCTGCGCCTGGAACAGCGCGAGCTCGGGGACCAGCACATCACCGGCGCGCAGGCCGCGTACCTGTGCAATGGTCAGCCGCATGCGTCCCAGGGTGACGGCAATCGCCAGTTGAAACTGCCCCGGCAGCGGTGCAGCGACAGAGCGCCAGGGGGCGGCCTCGCACAACGCGAGGAAGCTTCCAGCGCTCAGCCACAGGTAGCCCATGACCCGTGAGGCACCCAGGGACACGCTGAGCCGGCAACCGAACCCCTCGGGGCGATCCGTCTCCAGCAGCCGCATATAGCCGAACAGGTCACGTATCTGCGGGCTCAAGTAGTGCTGAAACAATGCCCAGAACCAGGAGTCCGGATCGTTGCCGGCCTGGGCCAACGTCACCGGGCACTCACCCATCAAGCTCAATTGCGGCCCCGGTTCGCTGAACGCCAATACCCCACTGGTGGTTTCAAAGCACAGCGACTGAGCGCCAACCGGCTCAGTGCCAGGCTCCAGGCGTAATTCACCGCGCTGTTCGGCCACCTGGAACGGCATGCGCAACCCACGCCCCAGCCGTCGCCGGGCAGCCACTGCATCAGCCCTCACAGTGCGCAAGGCCAGAGAGGGCAACATCATGCCGGCGCCGAATTCGCCACGCACAGCGCCACCGGTAACGCCAGGCTCGCGGCGAGCCTGTGCTCACATTGGTGCCGTACGCCGTAGAGCCAGCGTGCTGTTGCTTCCTGCTGCGCTTCAAGCTCGATATTCCACCCCGCCCCTTCTCGACGAATACGGGCATTGATCCGCCCCAGGCGTGGCAAGTACATGGCCACTGTCAGCGGCCACGTCGAGCCGCTTTGCAGCCGAGGTATCAACTGCTCCGACAACGCCTCGACCATGGCGAGATCGCCGCCGGCCCGGGTTCCGGGCTGTGACGCGCTACGGCCCGAATCCTGTTCGTCATCACCGAACAATTGGCTAAAGAGCTGCCGTTGCTCCCAAGGCACTGGGGCGCCCACCTCGTGGACACGGTCCTCGCGAGGGTCGCGTCGGCGTTGGCGTTCAGGCGTGTTGGCTGAAATAGCGTTCATAGCGGTTCCTGCGTGAGTAAATTGGCCAATTCCTGCAGTTTTTCTACTTGGCGAAGGCACTGGGTGACGTGCTTCTGCGCGATACCTACCTCCACCTCACGCTGTTCCTGCTGCCCTTGCAGTTGTTGTACCTGGCCTTCTTCACGCCGGGTACCGGCAGACAGGCTTTGTTCCTTGCGATTCCACGACTTCAGCGCCTGAACGCTCACAACCTGCCCCTGGTGCTCGCTCAACAGTTGTGCACATTGGCGCTGCTCTTCCTGACGGGTTTTCTCCAGCAGGTCTTGGGCCTGCTGGATGTGCGCCACCAATGCCTGCTGTGATCGTTTGGCCTCGCGCAGCGCACGTTCGGCACGATCGGCCCGGTACCGACGCAAGCGCCGCAGGGTTTCGATCTCACCGGGCAACGTTTCAGAATGGGACATAGGCAGTCAGCTCCGTCAGTTGGTCCATCGTCGTGTCGATCGCAGAAGGCTCACGCAAATCTTGGCGCAGGAAGCTATCCACCGCCTGGCGGCTGCTTACCGCCATGTCAGTCAGGGCATCATTGCCTGCCTGGTACTCACCCAGCTTGAGCATCAGCTCGATCTGCTGGTAGGCCGACAACAGGCGTCGCAAAGCCGTACCGGCCTGGATATGCCTGGGCTCGCAGACATTGGTCAAAATCCGCGACAGGCTGGCCAGCACGTCCACGGCCGGATAATGGCCGCGCTCGGCCAACTTGCGTGACAGCACGATATGGCCGTCCAGCAGCGAGCGAACTTCGTCGGCCACCGGGTCATTCATCGAGTCCTGCTCGATCAACACCGTGTAGATGGCCGTGATCACACCGTCACGCGTCAACCCCGCCCGTTCCACCAAGCGCGGCAACAGGCTGTACACCGAAGGCGGCAGACCGCCCCGCCCCAGCGGCTCGCCGGCAGCCAGGCCGATTTCACGCTGGGCTCGCGCAAAACGCGTCAAGGAATCGATCAACAAAAGCACCCGCTGGCCCTTGCGCCGGAAACCTTCGGCGAGCGCCGTCGCGGTGAAGGCGGCGCGGGCGCGCTCCATGCTGGAACGGTCAGAGGTGGAGCACACCAGCACCGCCTTGGCCCGCAGTTGGTCATCCAATTCATGGTCAAGAAACTCGCGCAACTCTCGGCCCCGTTCGCCGATCAAACCGAACACGATCACATCGCAGTCCACGTTACGGGCGATCTCGGCCAACAAGGTGGTCTTGCCACAGCCTGCCCCCGCGAACAGCCCGACGCGCTGGCCTTCCCCCAGCGTCATCAGGCCGTCGATCGAACGCACCCCCGTGGCCAATGCGCGGTTGATGCGCGGCCGCTCCGTGGGTAACGGCGCCTCGCACAACACCGGGGTGGCGTCGGGCGTATCCGCTTCGGCGAACGCACTGGGACCGTTGCCGGCAATCGGCCGGCCGAAACCGTCCAGCACTTGGCCCAGCAGGTCATCACCCACCCGTACCCTGTGCGGCACACCAAGACGCTCCACGCTGGCGCCCACACTCACGCCTTCCAGATTCCCCAGGGCACTGAGCACCGCATCCTGCTGATCGAAGCCAATGATTTCGGCGAGCATGTAATCGCCCGGTTGCTTTTCAACCTGGCACAGGTCGCCGATGCGCGCCTGGGGCAGCCGACACTGCATCAGCATGCCGTTGACGCGCTGTATGCGACCGCGCATCGTGACCGGCGCAAAGCTGTCCAATGCCGCCGACTGACTGCGTTGCCAAGCCTCGAGACGCTCTTGCCATGCGCCGCTCACCAACGCACCTCATAGCGCTGCACACCGTCGAACACCACCTTGCTGTTATCGATCAGCACCAGACGCAGGCCATTGACTTCGTCGCCCACAAATAACCGGGTGCCCTCTTCCAGCACAACGTGGCCGTTCGGTCCGCTGATGATCTGCACGATCTTGAACGGCAGTGCTCCGTCACGCGTGCGTACGCGGCTGATCACTGGCACAGCGGTTTCGAACTGCCCGGCAAAGCGGTCGAGCATGCGCGCGACCAAGTCCGCCTCTTCCTGGGAAACATCACCGCTCAGGGAAATCTGCCCATTGATGACTTGCAAGCTGACCCGTGAAGTCAGTTCCCGCTCGCTGAGCATCTTCAGCAATTGCTGGCGCACCTCAAAGGGCGAGCCCAGTTCGGGCTTCTGAACCACTACCGGCATCAACGATGCCTGGGCCTTGCGCTCGCCACTAAAGATGATGCCGGCTGCCGCAATGAGCACGGCGAACGCAAGTACCAGGCTAAGCAAACGCTTTTGTTGGGACGATGGAATTGCTGACAGTTTCAACGCGAGCGGCGCCTGCTCCACAGGCTCAGGCGCCGCAGGTGCAGGCGCGGGTGCCTGTGGCCAGGGCTGATCGGCAGGGCTGACGCACAAGCGAACGGGGCCGATCAAAAAGACCGTGTTCAGCGCAAGCTCGCCGATCTGCGCCAGCACTTGCCCATCGCTGTTTTCAAGCAGCCCCGCCTCGGCCTGCACCGACCACTGGCCATCGGCCAAGCGCAAACGTGCGTGATGCTCGGCAACCCCGGGATCGTTCAACAGAAGATCAGCGTCCGAATTGGCACCCACGCCCCACTGCTCACCAAACAACGGCAGCGCGGCGCCTTGATGCATACCATCCAGCACCCGCAGCTCGAACATCATGGGGCGACCCTCGATCCGGATAAAAATAACGCGCTCATGCCGCCGCCCCACGCATTGGTTCGTCCTGGCCCAGGTCGAAACGGCCCAATACCTTGACCTTGGAGTTGCTCCCCAGCTCGGCAAAAGACATCACCGGCACATGGTTGAACTCGTCCAGCAAAAGCGCCCGTAACGGGCTGCGCAGATCTTGGGCAACCAACAGCACGCTCTTGGTTTTCGGTCTTAGCACAAAGGCCTGGTTGAGCAGCCCGACCAAGGCAGCACTGCTGTCGTTATCGAGGGCGAAAAACACCCCGCTCTGGGTTTGGCGCAACGCTTCGCGCAGGATGTTCTCGGTCTGTGGCGACAGCAGCCACGCATGCAGGCCATCGGCTTCGCTGTACTGGTGAAAAATCTGCGACTTGAGGGCGATCCGTGCGTAATCGGCCAGGGCATCCGGTTCACGCTCATGCTGGCCGTACTCGATCAATGACTCGACGATCAAACGTACGGCGCGCAATGGCACACCCTCACTCGCCAGGCGCTGCAGCACCGACGAAAAGCGCGAAAGCGGCATGATGCGCTGCAGCTCCTGCACCAGCTCCGGCTGGTTGTGTTCAAGCCAACTGAGGATCGACTTGCATTCCTGGATGCCGAGAAACCGCGGTCCGCTAAGCAACATCGCCCGCTTCATCCGTTCGATGATCAGGCTCTGGGCGCTGAAACGCTCAATCTGGGGGTCATTGAGCAATGGATCATCAGGGTCGAGCCACAGCCAGTCCGCCTCGTCCCGCTCGGCCAGGCCTCTATCGCCCCTGTCCGGGGGCTGCGCCAAGGAGGCGTATTCAACCGCAACACGGTCGCTGAGGGTCGCCGTCACGGTCGGAACTTCATGCACGCAAAAGCGCATCTCGTCGACGGCCAGCGTCTCACTGAACTCGGCTTCGAACGGGGGTAGCGTCAGCCCGATATTGGCGACCAGCGCATTTCGGGCCTGACGAATTTTTTGCACGATGTCGATGACCTCGGGGGCCCCGTACATCTGGCTATTGAATTGCAGCAGATACGGCCGTGACGGGTCGAAGCCACGCAGGTCTTCACTGCCGTTCTCTTCCGGACGGACCGCTTTTTCGTCCGATGCCGCCGGGGAGTCCTCGCGCTGACGCTGGCGCATGAGGTAGTACCCCAGGGAGCCGGTCATCAGCGAAATCAGAATGAACACCACGGTAGGCATGCCGGGAAGCGTGGCGAAGGCCAACATGCCCACCGACGCGATCATCCAGCTCTTGGGTTCGCTGGTCATCTGCCGGGCAATTTCGGCGCCCATGTTGGTGACGCCCTTGCGCCCGTCCGGCGCCACTCGGGTAATGATCATGCCGGCCGTCAGGGAGATCAACAGCGCGGGAATCTGTGCGATCAGGCCGTCGCCGATCGTCAGTACCGAATACAGCGCCATCGACTCGCCCGCGCTCATCCCGTGCTGGAACATGCCGGTAGAAAAGCCTCCCAGCAGGTTGATGACCACGATGATCAGGCCGGCAACGGCATCGCCCTTGACGAACTTCATGGCCCCGTCCATGGCCCCGAACAGCTGGCTTTCGCGGGACAACTGCTCACGTTTGTCGCGAGCCTGCATACCATCGATCAACCCGGCGCGCAGGTCACTGTCGATCGACATCTGCTTGCCCGGCATCGCATCCAGACTGAAGCGGGCAGCCACTTCGGCGACCCGCTCCGAACCTTTGGTGATCACCAGGAAGTTGACGATGGTCAGGATCATGAAGATCACGAGCCCCACCGCCAGGTTGCCGCCCACCACGAAATTACCGAACGCTTCCACAATATCGCCCGCGTCCTGCTCCAGCAGAATCAAGCGTGTGGTGGCAATCGACAGGGCCAGGCGAAACATGGTGGTCAACAGCAGGATCGATGGAAACGACGAGAACGCCAACGGCCCCGGCAAGTACAGCGCCAGTACGATCAACAAGCAGGAAATACAGATGTTCAACGCGATCAGAATGTCCACCAGCCATGTGGGCAGCGGCACGATAAAGATAAACACGATGGCCAGGACCACCACCGCGCCGAGCACTTCGGCACGCCGCGCCACCTTGAGCAGCACGCCATTGACCGATGACAGCAGTGTCACCCGGACGTCCTCGTTTCGCCGGAAAACGTCTGATGGCCGCGCTCTTCGCGCGCCCACTCAACCATGACGTCCTTGAACGCTTTCACGGCAGAAGCCTGGGATTGCGCATCAAGCCACCAGGCCTTGGGCAGACTTTTTACTTCCGTGGCCAATTCATTAAGCGAGCGCAGACGAGCGGCAAGCAGCGTCCCCCCAAACTCACTGGCCAGCCTTTGCACCTCGGCCGCATCGATACCGGTACTGGCATAACCCAGAAAACGCTGCAATAAATCCACCGCCTCCAGATTGACGTTCAGGCGCCGGATCAACGCATCACAGTTGCCCAGCACCGAGCGCAATTGACGACACTGCGCCAACCCCTTAAGCAGCAGGTGCAATTTTTCCGTGGGCACCGACTGGGTGTGCGCCGCGATATCGCCGTTCAGCGCCTGCGTCATCAGATCGACGCCTTTGGAAAACGCCGTTAAGCCGTACATCTTCAACAGCGTCTGCAGCATCAACGCCAAGGATTGGCGAACGACCACGGAGGCGTAATAAAGCGCACGCACGTCCTGACGCTCCTGCGGGTCAGCGCTGGCCTCCTTCAATGCCAAGGCGATATTCAGGCCTGCCTGGATGTGCCCGCCGAAATCCTGCCTCAGCGCTTTTAAGGCCCCGCGCGCCAGGCCCTCTTCTACTGTCAGCCCATTGTTTTGCGCTTCGAGGGCGATGAATTGAAGCACCACGAAGGCACGCGCGGGGTCACCCCCGGCATGGCTCACCAATTTTTCGACAGTGGGCTTGCGCAGCAACTCGAACCGAAGCCGACGAACAACGGTTTCCAGCGTGGCCAGGCCGGGGTGACCCAGTTGTTCATAGAGCTGCACGAATTCTGCGACAGGCGAAACTTTTGTGCCAATGGATCGCCGGCCCAGGGCCTGTGCGTTGAGTGCCACTTCTTCGTTGAAAATCTGCGCGATGTCATCTAAGCCCTGCGAACGGATTGGCACATCGACAGTGCTCACACTGGGTTTGTCCGCAGGTTGGATCTGCTGCACATCGTTGAAGGATTCGACTTTCATGGGCGGGCCAGAATGGGAAGTTTGTGTCCCTATGTGGCAAGCCGCTGCGGTTCAGTTCCATCAAAACATTTCACGGCGAGGGGTATGAAAATACCCGCACACCCAGATCGTCTTCTTTGCAAGTTACGGCACAAAAAATCCCCAACAGAAAATATATATCTATATAAATCAATAAGTTGTGTGTTTTTCCCATTTGGCACAGCCGGTGCAAAAGGGGTCCCTATCGAAACCATTTCGATCGAGCCTTCCCGGAGGAAAAACAACATGAAAATACCTATTGGCGATCTAGTTCACCTCGTCGGCAATTCGCCTCAGTTCATGGTCCAGCTGACGGACGACCAGCAAAAAAAACTGCGACGCTTCATTCATAAACGCGTGCTCAACCCTGAAGATGCGGACGATCTCCTGCAATTGACTTACCTGGAAGCATGGCGCAACAGAGAGCGTTTCAGCGGGCAGGCCACACTCAGCACCTGGATGTGCGGAATTGCGCAGAATTTGATCCGCAACCACTTCAGGCGCATGTATGCCAAACCGGTGCATTGCGAGTTCGATGAATCGTTGTGGCATGGCCAGGAAGAACACAACAGCCTGGACTGGGAGTTTGAAGTCAACCGACGGCTTGAAAAGACCCTGAACGCCATCGACCACCTGCCGATAGAAATGCGCAAAACGCTTTACGCTTCGCTCGAGACCGATGGTAGCTATCAGGACACCGCCGATGCGTTGGACATCCCCATCGGCACGGTACGCTCACGTTTGTCGCGAGCGCGCGAACAGCTCAAACGCGTGACGCGCAACCCGTTGCCGTAAGTCTCGCCACAGCAACACCGTTGGGCGAAAGGGATATCTGCCCAACGCGATTGACGCTTGATGGGCGCGACAGCACGAGAATCGCAGCCTGAAGAGCCCCCCGCCGCTCGTCGCCAATCAGCCTGTTTTTCGTTAAACAGTTGAAAGCGTAGAAAAAACTTAACAAAACCTCTTGACGCATTCCCGTTCTACGCGAATAATGCGCGCCACTTGGCTACATAGCTCAGTTGGTTAGAGCATAGCATTCATAATGCTGGGGTCCGGGGTTCAAGTCCCTGTGTAGCCACCAAGTACTAAAAACGGCTTACCGAAAGGTAGGCCGTTTTTTTATGCCCGCTGTTTACCTTTCAGGCGGTGGAAACCGGCGTCCTTATGCGCAGGTCCCCCAGGTCAATCGTCAGGTCATGGCTAGGCAGGCTGCTCAGCGTATCGTTCAAGTTCATCCGCAGCGGTTTATCCGCATTCACCCCGTACTCGAAGTCGACGTTGACCTGTTTTTGCGTATAGCTGACGGCCACGCTGCTGGAAAAACTCAGATTCATCATGGCTGGCACCGACATGCCATGGGACTGGCTCGCGGTGTAGCTCATGCTCATGCTTTTGACGCGCAGGTGGTTCGGACCTCCCAGTGCCTGCTTGATCAGCGGCTCGGTATCTGCGCCCGCAAGCAGGCTGCGCTCGATGGTGCGTAGAGCCTCTGGCTTGAGTTCCATGCCAAGCCTCACTGAAGTCCCTTCACCCCACTGCAGTTGACCGATCACCTGGGCAAACTGCGGGTCATCCTTGAGCCACTGTTCGATGGCGGCCTTGTTGGCCGGCGCGACATCGTCCAACCAGTCATGCCGCCCGTTATCGCGTAACCCCACGCGCGTGACGGAAGACTCGACCGATGCCAACTGCTGCAGCCCCTTGTTCATCAAGTCTTGTTGGGTCATCAACGTGTCCAGCGACTGACTGATGGCGTAATAAGCGTCCGGCTTTGTCGCCAATGCCGGATGAGTGGAAAGAAACTGCTGCAACTTGGCCAGTTGTTCTTTTGGGGAGCCCTGCGCGCCCAACGGGTCAGCGGCGGCCAAGTCCCGTTTGAACTGGGGGGAATACAGTGACAGGCTGCTGTGAATCTCATCGACCTGAGATTGAGTCACTGGCTGCGGCGGCTTGAAAGAAAAGCTGAAGGCCTGTGACTGCCCACGGTCAAATTTCACCATGACCGATACGTCCGCCGAGGCCGCAACCACCGTCGCCGGCCCGCCGGCCCCGGCACTGCCCGCCAACGCCAGCGCACTGATCGGCACAAAGTTGGCCCCCACGCCGCCCTGCCTCAGCCACTGCGCGCTGCTTGCCTGGTCACGGCTGGTGCCCGTCGCAGAGCGCGTGGTGGTTTGGCTTTTATCCGTGTGCGCAAGGTTAAGGTTACCCATCACTCCAATCCCGGCGCGTATCACTGAGTCCAACTCGGCGATGTCTTCCTGCGGGCTGTACATCAAACGCAGTTGCGCGAGCCCATCCAGGTTAACGTCAGCACTGAGTTTCGAGCTTTCGCCAGCTGCGCCTTTTTCTCCCAGCGCCAATAAGTCGTGAAAGCCCCCGGACTGCCCCATCAATATCGACATCATCTTGCCGAAGTCCGACTCCTTCACATCGAAACTGATGTTCGATCCAGTGTTCTTCACAACGGCGGCCGTCAACTCACCGGCAACCCTCAGGCCGGGCCCCACTGCACCGCCCCCGCGCCCTAACGTCACCCCCGTGGCCACGGAGCCGGCCAGGCGCCGCATATCGTCGCGGCTGATCTGGACCCTGGCTCCCTTGTCGGTACGGGTGATACTCACACCATGCGTATGAGACTTGGAGGCTCCCAGAAAAAACTCTACGGCTGGCGCAGGTTTTATACCGGTCACCATCAGCCCCAGGCTTTCGCCCTGGGTTCGGCTGGGGTTAAGGGTTTGACCACTTTCCATCTGCTGCACTTGCTGTGTCATTGCCTGCGTAATGGACGCCTCGGCGGGCAACCCCAGCAGGCCCGAAAGGTGCCAATGCAAGGCAGACCCCGGCGTGCCAAGGTCCTTGGCCAATAGCTTGAAATTGTCATACAGGGATTCCGCCTGGCTATAACTGGCGACTTTCTGGCTGGCCAGTTTATGGACAGGGCTGTCATCAAACCCTTTCATCACAGTGCCCATGGACGCTTCGATTCTTTTCAAGGCACTGGGGCTGTGGCCAGTAGTGCTGTCGAGTTCCTGGGCCAGGTCGTTTAGTTGCTTGAGCGTATTGGCATGGTGAATAAGGTCGCCCTCGACGAGGGCCGAAGGGTGGTCGAGATCGCGTTTACGCTCAGGTTTCCACTTGGGCAGCGTCAATCCTTGACCTTCGAAGTTGGCCAGCAGGCCTGCCGTTGAAGGCTGCGATGAAGGCGCGACCCGTTTGAATGCCTCATGCAGTTGGTGCAGCGTCGACTCAGGGCTCGTCAGCGCTCGGCTCAGCGTGGGCCGTGGGTCAAACGCCAGCCCGTGTACGTCTCCTAACAGGCGGGCGCTTGACTGGCTGCTTTCTGTTACCTGCGTCAACGCCTGGCTGATCCGCATGGCCAATGCCTGGCGCGGCCCGGGCCCGCACAGGGCGGCGAGACGCGCATTCAGGTCAGCGGCAACCGGCTTGCTCTTGGAAAGCGATGCGAGCTGCTGGTGCAGTTGCTTATCGTCAGCGTAAACGTGCTCCAGCCCCCGGCGCCCGTTTACGTGATGTTGAATGGATTTGCCTTTCTCACTGATGGCTTCCAGAGGATGAAAGTGCGCATTGAGTCCCTGGAAAAACTTGCGCTGGAGCGGCACGCCTTCACGGGTTTGCCCCACGACAGTGCTTGTGGCCGTCAGCGCGCCTCCTGCCATCGGCGTGCGTATCTGAGCGGCCGATAACGTATCGGCCAATGAGGGCCGCTGCACCGCCACTGCCAACGGCCCCCACGCCATTGCGCCCAAGGCCGCCTTATCGAGTCGATGGAACTGTTTATCCCATCCGCCAACCAGATGCTTATCAGCTCCCATCCGCAAGGAGTCCAGCGATTGGCCCTGCGGTAATTCAATCTGGGTCCAGCTTGGCGCGGCACCGTCGCGGCTCTGCCAGGCGTGGTGATCCGCCTTGAACAATTCGCCCGCCTGGGTGTGTGCATAAAGACTCGCTTCATGATCAAGCGCCAGGGTTTGTATGGCGAGCGCGGGGGAAAGCCGTAACGGGTTGACCACCCCATCCACGCAGGCTTGAAGCTGATGGTTTTTATCGACGGTTACAAAGTTGCGACCGTCAGCGATAGCGAATCCAGTGACAGGGCGCTGAGGATCGCCCGCCAGCACCTCGTCAAGTGACACTTGAGGACGCGGCTTGGGCAGTGCGCTCAATTCATGGCTGGCCCCTTCGAAAACAGGGTCACGCACCTTTTGCAGGGTCACCGCTTTGAGCTGCCCTTCCTGCAGTACATAGGCACGTCCGTCCAACCCTCGCTCCAGCTGTGTGACGCCCTGCAGCCCCGAGTGATCCCAACGTTGCGCAGCCGCGTCCCAGCTCAATAACGCGCCTGCGTCAAACGCAACCTTGCCGCGAGGGCCCAGGTCGACTGCGGTCGTCAACGCCTGCTGGCTGGGCAACGGCAGACCTTTCTCGATGCCCTTGACCCACACATCGCTCAGGTTCCACTGAGGGCGCAGCCCGCTTGCGTTATTCACGGGGACACTGTGCAGTTGCTGCCGGGCATCGCGAACCTGGGCATTGAGCTGCCCGGCATCATCATGGAAGAAACCTTCGACACGCACAGCGCCCTTTAGCGCCTGCTCCAATGATTCGAGCGATTGCGCAGCCATCGGCAACACGCCGTCCCGAGCCATGCGCACGTCCGCGCGCAGCAGTTCGCCGTCGACCGTGGCCCCATACAGCGTACTGCCGGCCAAACCGATTCGGGTAAGTTGCACAGGCGCGCCGGTCTCATCAACCGGGCGTACATCCGCCGCCCCGGCACCTTGAATCTGCACCACCGGCGCACCCTGAACCTGACTCAATACAACCGAGCTGCGCCCTTGCGCACTGCTGTCCAGCGCCCCCTGGGGTGTTTTCGACAAATGCCCCTCACCGGTCAGCCCAATACGGCTGTAGGCCTGGTTGTCGGGTGCGGGCAACCACGACAGGGTGAGAGGTTCGAAGCGATACACGCGCTGTTCGTCCAGACGAAACTGCTTGCCGTCGACCGTCGTCTGTACACCGCTGACGCTTGCCAAATGCCCGCGACCAGGGCTGTCAAAAGACGAAACGCCCCCGTCGCCGCTGATAGGATCGGGCACGCTGCTTTTGAATACCGCCGCGACAGCGGGCGTAGACTGAATATGAAACAGGTAATCTCGCCCATCCCTGACACGCAAGGTGCCTGCGGCGCTGGCGCCATCGGCGGCAAAGTGTTTGGTTGGCGCGTTGAGATGAAGAGCGATATCGCGTGCCACCCTGGTCGTGTCAGGTTCCAGCTGCCCGTCTTTTAGGCGGATATCAAACAGCATTGAGGCGGGGGTCAACGATTGATAGCGAGGTGACTGCTGGGTGGGCACCGCGGCCTTGTCGGGCGTGGAGGAGTAGTTGATAACACTGAGCTGCGCGTGGGGCAAATTGTCTAGTCTTCTGTGCATAACTGGCTCCAGAAATAGCTTAATACCAGTAACGCTGTGAGCGTTTACGTGGCTTTGGTTCCAGCGTCGCGAAATAAAACCAGGCCTCGACAAGCTCAGCCAGAAAAAACAGCCCGCTCGCCCCTCCCCGTCTTTCGTGCGTTAAAGTCTGCCGACAGGAAGACCAGATCATTCTCAAGATGAACGGAGTTCAGCGCGTGCTTTTTATTTCCCGCCGTCAACTGGCAATAGTTGCCACCACCCTCGCCCTGGCCGGCTGCCACACCGCGATCAATGAACCACCGCCCGCCCCGGAGCTGGGTTCGGGCTATCGCACCGACCTCGCCCCCCGCCACGCCGAACGTCATATGGCCGCCGCCGCCAACCCGCTGGCCGCCCAAGCCGGGCGCGAGATGTTGCGCCAGGGCGGCTCGGCAATCGATGCGGCGATCGCCATGCAAGCGGTGCTGACGCTGGTGGAACCGCAGTCCTCCGGCATCGGCGGAGGCGCCTTTATCATGCTGTGGGACGGCGCAAACGTGCACGCCTATGATGGCCGTGAAACCGCCCCGGCCGGGGCGACAGAGCGGCTATTCCTGAACGCCGACGGTACGCCGATGGCGTTCACCGATGCGCAGATTGGCGGGCGCTCGGTGGGTACGCCAGGGGTATTGCGGGCACTGGAAATGGCGCACAAGCAGCACGGCCATCTGCAATGGGCCAAGCTGTTCGAACCGGCGATTCGGTTGTCCGAACAGGGTTTCGCGATTTCCCCGCGCCTGCACAGCTTGATCGCGGCCGACCGCTTTATCGCGCAATCGCCGGACATGGCCGCTTACTTTCTGAACGCCGATGGATCGCCAAAAGCCACCGGTACGCTGTTGAAGAACCCGGCGCTGGCGAAGGTGTTCAAACGCATCGCCAAGGAAGGGCCGGATGCGCTGTATCACGGCCCGATTGCCGACGAGATCGCGCGCAAGGTGCAAGGCAATCGCAATGCTGGCAGCCTGACTCAGGCCGACCTTAAGGGCTACGCCGCCAAGGAGCGCACACCGTTGTGTACCGACTACAAACAGTGGAAGGTGTGTGGCATGCCGCCGCCATCGTCGGGTGGGATAGCCGTTGCGCAAATCCTCGGGACGTTGCAGGCGTTGGAGGCCCGCGATCCACGCCTGGCCATCGCGCCGATGACGCCGATCCGAAGCACCTCGCCCGCCGGGCTTGAGCCGACGCCCGAAGCCGTGCACCTGATCGCCGAAGCCGGGCGCCTGGCCTTCGCTGACCGGGCACTGTACGTGGCCGATGCGGACTTTACACCGGTGCCGGCCGCAGGTCTCACCGCCCCTGATTACCTGGCCCGGCGCGCCGCACTGATCGGTGAACGCAGCATGGGCATGGCCAAGCCAGGCCAACCGGCGGGCATCCAGGTAGCCTACGCGCCAGACCGATCGCCGCTGCGCATCTCCACCTCACAAGTGGTGGCCGTGGATGACCAGGGCGGCGCCGTTTCGATGACCACCACAGTGGAAGCAGCGTTCGGCTCCCATGTGATGGTGCAGGGCTTTTTGCTCAATAACCAGATGACCGACTTCTCGTTCATTGCCGAGGAAAACGGCCAGCCCGTCGCCAACCGCGTGCAGCCCGGCAAGCGTCCGCGTTCGGCCATGGCACCGACGCTGGTGTTCGATCGTCAGAGCGGTGAATTGCTGGCCACGGTGGGTTCGCCGGGCGGCTCGCAGATCATCGAGTACGTGAGCAAATCACTGGTGGCCATGCTCGATTGGAAACTCGACCCGCAAGCTGCGATCAGCCTGCCCAATTTCGGTAGCCGCAACGGCGCCACCGAACTGGAAGCCGGGTTGTTCAGCCCGGGCGTGAAGCAGGCATTGAAGCGCAAGGGCCATGCGCTGAGCGAGATCGATATGACCAGCGGCGTCCAGGCGATCGTTCGCACACGGGATGCTCAGGGCAAGGTGTCACTCAGCGGCGGTGCAGACCCACGGCGCGAAGGCGAAGCACTGGGCGATTGACCCGCCCTGTGTGGCGCGGCGAGTTCAAAGCAAGGCTTCTTGCCAAGGCTCGCCAGCCTGCACGATCGTACAAGACCTCGGCAGACAAGGCATACAGACTGGGTTAACGTGTTTCCACCTCCTTTTGTGACAAGTCACCATGGGCAACCCTACCCACACCCTCGACTGGCTGCACCGCGCCCCGCACGCCAGCGGCCTGGACCGTATCGAGGCGTACTTTGCCGGCTTTGCGTTCGACGCTCATCGCCATGACACTTACGCCATTGGCCGCACGTTGTTCGGCGTGCAGAGTTTTCATTATCGCGGCGGCATGACCCATAGCTTGCCCGGCACCACCATGGTCATTCACCCCGATGAAGTCCATGACGGCCGCGCAGGCAGCGCGGAGGGCTTCAAGTACCGGATGATTTATGTGCAGCCGGCGCTGATCCAGCAGATCCTCGGCGGTAAGCCGTTGCCCTTCATACCCGGCGGTGTGTCCACCGACCCTCGGCTGCATCGCGCCAGCGAAGTGTTGCTGCAAAGCCTGGATTGCCCGATCGACGCGATGCAGGAGCAGGACGCGATGTTCGACCTGGCCCAAACGCTGAGCGACGCGTGCGGCGCAATCACCAGCCGCAAATCCTTTGACTACATCGCCGCCGAGCGCGCCCGGGAATTTATCCACAGCGCCCTGGGCCGCAGCATCACCCTGGATGAAATGGCCGAGCACGCCGAGCGCGACCGCTGGGCATTGTCGCGGGATTTCCGCCTGCTGTTCGGCACCAGCCCCTACCGCTACCTGACCATGCGTCGCTTGGACCTGGTGCGCCAATTGTTGGCCCAGGGCCTGCCACTGGTGGATGCGGCAATGACCGCCGGCTTCACCGACCAAAGCCACATGACCCGGCAGTTTCGCAGCGCCTACGGCATGCCGCCGTCGCGTTGGGTGAAGATGCTCGGGCGCTGATTGATCGTTCCCGCGCTCTGCGTGGGAATGCCTCCTGGGACGCTCCGCGTCCCGCCAGCGCACAGGTGACGCGGAGCGTCACGGGCTGCATTCCCACGCAGGAGCGTGGGAACGATCTTGACTTGGAATGCATTCAAAAATGTGGGAGGGGGCTTGCTCCCGATAGCGGTGTATCAGCGACAAATATGCTGGCTGACACACTGCTATCGGGAGCAAGCCCCCTCCCACATTTGAGTGCTGTTGTATTCAAAACCGCGCACGGCGCTGGAGCGCGCTTTGAGGGAGAAAACCTAATCAGTCAGTTCGTCAGTTGGTTGGCAAATTGCCCGACGGCGCTTACCACTTTTTGCGCGCCATCCTGAATCTCCACGATCACCGTGCCCGCTTCCGCCGCCAGCGCCAGGCCTTGCTCGGCTTGCTGGCGGCCGCCAACCATCAAGGCTACTGCGTCGCGGGCCATGTCCTGGTTCTGACGCACGACGCCGACAATTTCTTCGGTGGCTTTGCTGGTCCGAGAAGCCAATTGCCGCACCTCATCGGCCACCACCGCAAAGCCACGTCCCTGCTCACCGGCCCGCGCAGCTTCAATAGCCGCGTTAAGCGCCAGCAGGTTGGTCTGTTCAGCGATGCCGCTGATGGTCTTGACGATGCTGCCGATCACTTGCGACTGGGCGTTCAACGCCTCGATACCTTCGCCGGCCCGCTGCATATGCTGGGCCAGGTCACGCATTACCTCCACCGCCTGAGTCACCACAGTGGTGCCGCGCTGGGCGCTGTCATCGGTTTGCCGGGAGGTGCTGTAGGCAATGTTGGCGGCCTCGGCCACCGCAAGCTCGCGGTTGACCTGGTCGGTGATCACCGTGGCGAACTTGACCACTTTGTACAGCCGCTCATTGGCGTCAACCACCGGGTTATAGGTGGCTTCCAACCACACCAGGCGGCCATGACTGTCCACGCGTTTGAAGCGCGCCGCGACGAACTCGCCGGCGTTCAGGCGCTTCCAGAATTGTTGATACTCAGGGCTGTTGTATTCCTGCGGTTCACAAAACATACGGTGATGTTTACCCTGGATCTGCGCCAGGCTGTAACCCATGGCGTTGAGGAAGCGGTCGTTGGCGGTGAGCACCTGCCCGTCCAGGTCGAACTCGATCAACGCAGTGGAGCGCATCAGCGCGGTGATCAGGTTTTCATGTTCACGCGAACTCTCGATGGTGCGCGTGAGGTCGCTGGAATACATCGCAAAATGCAGGAGGCGCCCGTCCGAACTGCGCACCGGCTGTAGGATCGAGCGTAGCCACGCCTCTTTGCCAGTGCCACGCATCAGGCGCACGGCACCCGCGAAATGTTCGCCACGCGCCAGCGCATGCTTGAAGCGCAACTGGAATTCGTTCTGGCGGATGTGGGCGGGCGTCAGGTCTTCGATCGGCCGCCCCACAATCTCGCCCAACGGGTAGGCCAGTTCCCGCAGGAAGTTGGCATTCGCCCACTCCACCCGCCCATCAGGACCGAGCGTCAGACACAGCATTTCGTTTTCCAGGCTCTCTTTGACCTGGAGCAAGCTCGACAATTCTTCGCGAAGAGCCGACAGCTCCTGCTTCAGGCGGGTATTGAACATGGAGCACCGATGGCAAGTGAGGTGGGTGTCTAACCTGCATCGGCGCAGCTGGCCTTTTCTGAAGAGGGCTTGCGGCATTGGCCGAACTATATTCCGGCATTCCGGCCTCGATGATGGTCGGCACGTTGTTGCTCTGGCACTTCCTGACCTGAACCTCAGCCCGCCAAGGTGTGGCGCTTGCCGAACAGCGCCACGCTCCCCACCCCCACCGCCCCCATCACCACGCAATAGCCCACGCAAATCCACGGACTAGTGGGCATCAACGCAATCAACATCAGCGGCGTAGTGCTCGCCCACAGCGCATAGGCGATGTTGTAGGTGAAGGAAATTCCCGATACGCGCACATGCGCCGGAAACAGTCCGACCATCACCGACGGCACCGCGCCCACCACCCCGCAGCTCAAGCCGGCCACGGCATACGCCGCGCCCAGCCAGACGCCGCCGTTGATCAGACTGGCGTACAGGATAAACACCCCCACCGGCAACAGCAGGCTGTAGACCAGCACCGCGCGCCAGGCGCCAATGCGGTCGACCAGCAGGCCAGCCAGCACGCAGCCGATGTTGAGGAACACAATTCCCAACGCGCTCAAGGCGAAGGTGTGGCTGGGGCTCATGCCGAAGGTTTTCTGCATCATGGTCGGGGTGATGACAACCAGGACCACCACCGCCGACGTGAGCACACAGGTGAGGATCATCGCCGGCAGCAACACGGCGCGGTGGTCGCGCAATACGGTGCGCAGCGGCAGTTCGGCAGCGGCCTGGCGGCGGGCCTGCATTTCGAGGAATACCGGGGTTTCGCTGAGCCAGCGGCGCAGCCATACGCCAATCACGCCGAATACGCCGCCGAGCAGGAAGGGCAAGCGCCAGGCGTAGTCGAGAATCTCGGCCGGGGTAAAGACCTGTGCAAGCAGGGTGGCCGTGAGTGCGCCGAGCAAGTAGCCGAACGTCAGGCCGGCTTGCAGAAAACCCAGGGCATACCCGCGATGGCGGCGCGGGGCGTGTTCAGCGACGAAGGTCCAGGCGCTGGGCACTTCACCGCCCACCGCAGCGCCTTGCAACACGCGCAGCGCCAGCAGGATCAGCGGTGCGAAATAGCCGATTTGCGCGTAGGTCGGCATGATGCCGATCAGCAGGCAGGGCAAGGCCATCATCAGGATGCTCAGGCTGAACACGCGCTTGCGTCCCAGGTGATCGGCAAAGTGCGCCATCAGAATGCCACCCAACGGGCGCGCGAGATAGCCGGTGACGAAGATGCCAAAGCTCTGCAGCAGGCGTAGCCACTCGGGCATTTCCGGGGGGAAAAACAGTTGGCTGAGGGTCAGCGCGAAGAACACGAAGATAATGAAATCGTAGATTTCCAAGGCGCCACCGAGGGCGGCCAGGCCCAGGGTTTTGTAGTCGGAGCGGGAAAAACGCTGCGCCTGTGACGAAAAGGTGGCAGTCATGTACGGGCTCGGCAGACAAACAAAATGGCGTGCAGGTTATGAGTTGAACCGGATGATGGCAATCGCGACGGATATATTTGTTTTACTCATTGATCAATGAAGATAACTACATTCCCAAATCAATGACCTTGGAGGAACATGCCGAAAAACTGCCATCCCCATAATAAATACAAGAGGAAAGACTCGTGGCCGATGCTATCGAAGAAAGCCGCTATGCCCGATTTGCCTTGCGTTGCTCCAACTTCGCCGAGCGCTGGCTCCCCGACTCCTGGGTGTTCGCCGCCCTCGCCGTGATCATCGTTGCCGTGGCGACCCTGGGCATGGGTGCTGCGCCCAGCGAAGCCGCCAAAGCCTTTGGAGACGGGTTCTGGAGCCTGATCCCGTTCACCATGCAGATGGCCTTTGTGGTGATCGGTGGTTATGTGGTCGCCAGTTCGCCGCCTGCGGTAAAGCTGATTGACCGCCTGGCGCGCATCCCGAAGAACGGCCGTTCGGCGGTGGCCTGGGTCGCGTTGATTTCCATGGTGGCCTCCTTGCTCAACTGGGGCCTGTCCCTGGTGTTCGGCGGTTTGCTGGTGCGTGCATTGGCCCGTCGCACGGACTTGCGCATGGACTACCGCGCCGCTGGCGCTGCGGCCTACCTGGGCCTGGGTGCCGTATGGGCACTGGGGTTGTCTTCATCGGCCGCGCAGTTGCAGGCCAACCCGGCCAGCTTGCCGCCGTCGATCCTGGCGATCACCGGGATGATCCCGTTTACCGAGACCATCTTCCTGTGGCAATCCGGCGTGCTGTTGCTGGCGCTGATCATCGTGTCGCTGATCATCGCCTACGCCACCGCGCCGGGCCCGAACAGTGCGCGGGATGCCAAGGCCTGCGGTGTCGACCCGGCATTCAACCTGCCCAAGCCGCAGGCGCCGACCCGACCCGGCGAATGGCTGGAGCACAGCCCGTTGCTGACTATTCTGCTGGCGCTGCTGGCGGCCGGTTGGCTGTTCCACGAGTTCTCGACCAAACCGGCGATCAGCGCCATCTCGGGGCTCAACACCTATAACTTCCTGTTCATCATGGTCGGCGCGCTCCTGCACTGGCGCCCGCGCAGCTTCCTCGATGCCGTGGCCCGCGCCGTGCCGACCACCACGGGCGTGCTGATCCAGTTCCCGCTGTACGGCTCGATTGCGGCGCTGATGACCGTGGTCAAGGGCGGCGACGGCCAGACCCTGGCGCACCATATCTCACTATTCTTCACCTCCATCGCGTCCCACGACACCTACGCGCTGCTGATGGGCGTGTACTCGGCGGTGCTGGGCTTCTTCATCCCCTCCGGCGGCGGCAAGTGGATCATCGAAGCGCCTTACGTGATGCAAGTAGCCAATGACTTGCAGTATCACCTGGGCTGGGCGGTGCAGATCTACAACGCGGCCGAAGCGTTGCCGAACTTGATCAACCCGTTCTATATGCTGCCGTTGCTGGGCGTGTTGGGGCTGAAGGCGCGGGATTTGATCGGGTTTTCGTTCGTGCAGCTACTGGTGCACACGCCGTTGGTGTTGTTCCTGCTGTGGGCGTTGGGGACGACGTTGACGTATTTGCCGCCGGTGAGGCCATAAAATAGCGACCGACGGTACCTGCTATTACAGTAGGTACGGTCATTCAGTGAGGGGAAGGCGCTCCAGCAAATCGGGCAATGCGCTTTGTATCGTGTCCCAAACGACATCGAAGTTGATATCGAAGTAACCGTGAGCAATTCGATTGCGCATCGCGCGCATATTGCGCCAGGGAATGTATGAATGTTCTGTAGCGAAGTCGGGGTGCCGGTCCATGATTTTCGTCGACGCCTCACCAATGATGATCAGGCTCATGACCACTGCTTGTTGCGTTCGCCTGTCCTCCAAGAACTCTTCTTTGCTTAACCCCTCAACAAAGGTAATCGCGTCAGTGCAAGCTTGCTTGATGTGTTCCAGATAATCCCCAAGGCGATTTTCCGTCATACCGGACGAGCCTCAGCCAACACCTTCGCGCGAAACTTCAAAGGCAAATCACCGGGGGTCAGCAGATCCACATTGACGCCCAGCAAGCTTTCAAGCTCTACCTGCAACCCACCGAGATCAAAAAGTGTCGTTCCCGGCGGCGCGTCGACCAGCAGGTCCAGGTCACTGCCTTCGTGATCGGTCCCCAGTAATACAGACCCAAACACTCTCGGATTTGATATACGAAAACGCCCGACCACTTCTCTAACAGCGGCTCTTTGTAGATCAAGTGCAATTGATGGTTTCACGGTTCACCTCGGCGGCCTGTGTCAGGAAGCCAGTCTAGCAGCGCTTATGCGGTGTAGACACGGCCCACTCATCATAGGTCTGTCTTTGTTCCGTCACATTCCATTGCTACCGTCCTGCGAAACATCTTGCAACATCTCGCCAAGGACTCCCGCGCAATGAGTGACGAGCACGTAGACCGCCCTTCCACGGATTCGCCAGGCCAACCGCCGGTCGACAGCAGTCGCCGGCGCTTCCTGGGGGGCGCTGCGGTACTGGGCGTGGGCGCGACCCTGAGTGCGTGCGGCAATACCGGCGAAGCACCGGAAAAGCCCGCGCCGCGCCCACTCACCTCGCAGGAGCTGGATAAAGCCTTACGTGACACGGTGAAAACCGTGGTGGTGATCTACGCGGAGAACCGCAGCTTCAACAATCTGTTTGCGGACTTCCCTGGGCTGGAGAAACCTCTCTCGGCGCTTTCGGCGGCTGACGTTCAACAACGCGACCGCGATGGCAGCGTATTGGCTACCCTCCCCCCGACCTGGGGCGGCGTGTTGCAGGTGGGCCCGCAAAGCGTGGATGGCGTGACCTACCCGAGCGCCGTGCAATTCCAGGAGAACCTGCCCAACGCCCCGTTCGCCCTCAAAGGCCCGGATGCGCAGGACTTGCCGCTGAGCCTGGTGACCCGCGACCTGTGGCATGTGTTCTACCAGAACCAGATGCAGATCAACGGCGGCAAGAATGACGGCTTCGTTGCCTGGGGCGATTCCGGTGGCCTGGTGATGGGCCATTACGCCCAGAGCCGCTATTCCCTGCGCCTGTGGGACGTGGCCAAGGAGTTTGTGCTGTGCGATAACTTTTTCCAGGGTGCGTTTGGTGGCTCGTTCCTCAACCATCAGTACCTGATCAGCGCCACGGCACCGATCTATCCGAATGCCGCGCAATCGGTGGCCAAGGCGCAGGTCGCAACGCTGCAAAGCGATGACCCTTCCGACACGCGCCTCAAACCCTTGGACACATCGCCGGCCAGCGCCATGACTGGCCCGCCGCAGTTCGGCCCCAGCGCCTTGACGCCGGACGGTTATGCCGTCAACACGCTGGCTCCGCCCTACTGGCCGACCTGGATCCGCGACCCGCAGAACCCGGACTACGCCAAACCGGACCTGCCCAATGTGCTGGTGCCGCAAACCCATGAACACATTGGCGACAAGCTCTCGAAAAAGAACATCGACTGGGCCTGGTACGCTGGCGCCTGGCAAGCCACTCTGGAGCAATTCAAGGACTCGGGCGGTATCCCCAAGATTCCGAACTTCCAGTACCACCATCAGCCGTTCAATTACTTCAAGCAGCAGGGCCCCGAGAACCGTGCCGAGCGCGACAAACGCCTGCGCGACGGCGGGTTGGGCGATGAGTCGAGCACCAACAGGTTCTTCGCCGACGCCCAAGCCGGCAAGCTGCCCGCCGTGACCTTCTACAAGCCCCAGGGCAACCTGAACATGCACGCCGGCTATGCCGATGTGGCCTCGGGCGACCGCCATATCGTCCGCGCCTTGAAGCTGCTGCAGGAAAGCCCGCAGTGGAACAACATGGTGGTGGTCGTGACCGTCGATGAGAACGGCGGCTGGTGGGACCACGTGGCACCGCCCAAGGGCGACCGCTGGGGCCCGGGCACACGGGTTCCGGCCCTGGTGGTGTCGCCGTTCGCACGCAAAGGCACGGTTGACCACACGCTCTACGACACCGCGTCGATCCTGCGCTTGATCACCCGCGTGTTTCAGCTGGAGACCCTGGACGGCCTCAAGCAAAGGGATGCCGCGATGATCGCGCGCGGCCAGAAACCCATGGGGGATTTGAGCAATGCCTTGCAGTTCAGCGTGTAGGTTCACTTATCCAATCGCGACACATGTGGCGATTTAGCACGCGGTTTTCCCGGTCAGCCGCTACTGTGTGAGGGTGGGCTTTCATCCCGCGCAGACGGGCTTTCGCTGACAAGGAACCAATTATGTTCAAACCGACCAGGCTGTGCTTGACCCTGGCTGCGCTGCTGGCCAGTGCGGTCGTACAGGCCGACATCGAAGTGCCGTTGGGCAGTACACAGCGTGTCACCCAGTTGTTCGCGTTTCCCAATAACTGCAACGTGATCTGTTTTCGGTCCTGGACGCTGGAGCAGACCGCCGAGCATTATTTGAACCAGAGCCTGCAACGTGACGGCTACAGCCGCGCCAAGGTCAGCGTCAAGGTGCATGACGGCCAGGTCGCGGCAACCTTCAGCGGCGTGCCGGACGGTTACGGCCAGCCCCTGACCACGCTGCTCGATACCGCAGACCTGGCTTACCAAGGTGCCAGCCAGCTCAACAGAGACGGCAAGTGGGCCTATAACTGGTACTTGTTCCTGCCGCTGGGCATGGCCCTGGAAAACCGCAAAAGCATCGAGCTGCTGCACTTTCCGCCAGATTATTCGCTGACCCAGGCCCAGGATTATCTGGAATCGGCTACCACCGACCGCTGGGCGACCTTGCTCACCAGCAATGGCATTCCTGCCAGCGAAACCCCGGCCTACCAGACCATCATCGATATCGCCCCCATCGCCGCGCCGTCCAATGCGGGTAAAGACCTGGAAGCCGTCTACGGCTACTTCACCGACTACCAGACCCGCATGGTCAAGGAGCTGAGCCTGCGCCCCAGCGATTCGCTGCCGATGGTGGCCTTCGGCGCGCCGGTGCGCAGTTGGATCAAGCAACAATACGGGCAAACGGTGGCGGTGCTGGGCCTGGCGCAGATCAACCCGGAGCCGGGCAGACCGGTCTCGGTGCTCGGCGCCAACCACCCAAGCTACATCTGGTACGCCGCCAGCCCGGACACGTATGACGGCAATGAGCAGAAGGCCGATGAGGCCGGCTTGAAAGTGATGGGTCAGGATCTGAGCGCAGCCTGTTGGCAAGCCGGCATGGGCCAGAAACCCGCCAGCGACGCGAATGTATTGCTCAAGGCGTGCATGAACACCTGGCAGGTCACGCGCAAGGAGCAGACCTGCGAACTGTTCTACACCTCGGTGCGCAACCTGACCCCGGAGCAGGCCAACGCCAAATGCGCCACGCCCGCTATCAAAGACCAGCTGAAGCAGCTGCGCAATGCAGCCCCTGCCCCAACCCTCGCACCGCCCGCGCTGTGAGGAGCACCCAGGATTTCTACTGTCAGATTTGACAGTAGAAATCGGCTCTGACTTCGGCGAGTCTTGAGCAGCGCCCATTTGCTGCAAGACTGGCCGTCGATCCACCCCCGCAGGTCCATGCAGCGCTCCCAGGAGAGTCATGAAAACCCGAGCCATGGATAAGGCCAAAGCGGCTGTGACCGAATGCTTTTACCCATTCAAGACGCTGCTCGTCGATCAGGGTTACCCCTCGACCGAACACTTCCAGATCGTGCAAGGCACGGGTGGGAGGACAACCGGAATAAAGGCCCGCGTCACGTTCGACAGTCGCACGCGCATCGCCAGGATTTCCGGCTACGCCGTCAGCGAACAACGCCCGCATACGCTGCAGCTATCGCCACGCATACACTTGTACGACGCCTGGTTCTGCGGCCTGTTGCAGCATTCCTGCAACCCGAACGTGTTCCTCGACACCACTTACCTGGAACTCTGGACCGTCCAGCCCATCGCCGTCGACACCCGATTGACTCTCGACTATGCCACCACCGAAGATGCGCTGTTCCGGCAGTTCGCCTGCCATTGCGGCGAGCTGAACTGCCGGGGTTGGATCACCGGCAGCAAGGAGCCGTTGAATGCCGAAGGCCAGGCCTTCATGGCCCGGTGGCGCGAGCGTAAACGGACTTAGACTTCGCCCAACGGGCGCAGACGGTACTGCGGCGGCAATTGCTCGAAGCCACTGATGGTGGTGTTCAAGCTCTTCCAGCGGCCATCCTTGATGCCATAGATGCAGCCATGGATCGACAGGCTCTGCCCGCGGTGCCAGGCGTTTTGCACTATGCTGGTATGGCCGACATTGGCCACTTGCTGAATCACGTTCAACTCGCACATGCGGTCGACGCGCTCTTCTTCGGTGGGCAACTGGGCCAACACGTCGCGGTTTTCGTAGTAGAGATCACGAATGGTGCGCAGCCAGCCGTCGATCAGGCCGAACTGACGGTCCTGCATCGCGGCGCGCACACCGCCGCAGCCATAGTGGCCGGTGACGAGGATATGTTTGACCTTGAGCACATCGACCGCGTACTGGATCACCGACAGGCAATTGAGGTCGGTGTGCAGCACCACGTTGGCCACGTTGCGGTGCACGAACAGATCACCGGGCAACATGCCGACGATCTCGTTGGCCGGTACACGCGCATCGGAGCAGCCGATCCACAGGTATTCCGGGGTTTGCTGGCGGGCGAGCTTGGCGAAGAATTCGGGATCTTCCTGTTTGATCGCATCCGCCCAGCGTTCGTTGTTGTCTAGCAGGTCTTGTAGTTCGTTCATCAGGGAAAGCCTCAGGAATGATGCGCAGTTTTGTGACTGACAAGCCTTCGTCCAGGTCACGCCTTGCGCAAATTAGCTTGAATCTTTGCGGCGCAAAGCCTGTCCACACACTATAAGCCCCACAGTATGAGGATTGGCCATGACTGAATCACGACGTCCCTACGGCGCTACGCAGCCCGAACCCATTGATGATAACGAAGACCGCATGGGTTCGATGCGCGAGCTGGATTTTGATGAAGAAGACCAGACAGCGGAAATCGGCGATGAACTTCCACCTGGCGAGCGCGAGCACCTGATGCCCGACGAGCGGGTACGCGAAGCCGGGCTGACCGGGGCTTCGACGGATGACCATGAGTCGACCGATGATGACATGAGCCCCGAAACGCTGATCCATGAGGACGGCGCGCGGGATGCAAGGGAGGAAGGTGAAGATAGCGCGGCGGATTATGACCTGAGCATCGTCGATGAAGATGAGATTGGCGGTGGGAACGGGTTGGATGAGGCCGAACTGGCCGATCTGGATCCGCTCAACGGCAAACGCTGACGACGCAGTTCAAAATGTGGGAGGGGGCTTGAACTGGCCTAATGATCCCGGACACCTCTTAAGGGCGATATGATTCGCCCAATCAGGAGGTTCCATGCAACAGCGAAAGACCTACACCCACGAGTTCAAGCAACGTGCTGCAAGCATGGTTCTTGATGATAACTGTTCAGTTCCCGACGTCTGTGCATCGATGGACGTTGGCCCTACGGCTCTGCGCCGCTGGGTTGATCAGGTTCGTAAAGAGCGTCACAAAGGGCAGCCAGTGGCAGGTACCAAGGCTATCAGCGATGAACAGCGAGAGCTTCAACAGCTACGAGCCAAGGTCAAGCGCCTGGAGAGTGAGGCTGAAATCTTAAAAAAGGCTACGGCTCTCTTGATGTCGGATCCCGATCGTTTTTCCTGATCGAGGAACTGAGGGAGTCGAGTTTATATCCGACCAGCCTGCTTTGCAGTGCGCTAGGCGTTTCCCGCAGCGCGTTTTATGACTGGCTTAAGCGTCGCTCAGAGCCAAATACCAAGCGTGACGCGCTTAGAGCAAAAGTCGTGCAACTGCATGACGAAAGCCGGGGAAGTGCAGGTGCACGGATGATCTCTCAGCACTTGAAGGCCCAGCAGATCAAGGTAGGTCGGCATCTGGCCGGAAAACTTATGGCGGAGGCAAATCTGGCCAGCAGACAGCGCCGCCGCCATCAATATCGCTCTAGAGGCGTTGAAGCATTTGTGGCCAAGAACCTGCTTGAGCGTAACTTCGAGCCAACCGCAATTAATCAAGTCTGGTGCGGCGACGTTACCAGCCTAATGGTTGGGAAACGCTGGTATCACTTGGCAGTGGTCATTGATCTGTTCGCCCGCCGAATCGTTGGCTGGGCGTTTTCTCTGATCAATGACGCCAACCTGGTTAGCAAGGCTCTGAGAATGGCGGTGGAGGTTCGAGGCAAACATGCAGGCTTGATGTTTCATTCGGATCAAGGCTGCCAATACACCAGCCAGCTCTTTCAGTCCGCGTTGCTGGAGTATGGGATAACCCAAAGCATGAGCCGCAGAGGGCAGTGCTGGGACAATGCACCAATAGAGCGTTTCTTCGGGACGCTCAAATCAGAGTGGGTGCCCACCAAGGGCTATATGACGGTTGAAGAAGCCAAGCAGGATATGACCAGCTTCTTCATGCGATACAACCGAATCAGGCTCCACAGCTACAACAACTACCTGTCGCCAATAGCCATGGAGCAAAAAGCGGCATAAACACCGTAATCGGTGTCCGGGATTACTTGACCAGTTCAGCTTGCCTCCTCCCACATGGGTTCGACGTTTAATCGACCAGGGTGCAGGCCATCACGACTGCGTCTTCGCGGCCGCCCACGGCTGGGTAGTAATCGCGACGACGGCCAATCTCGTTGAAGCCATAGCGCTCATACAGGCGGAACGCCCCGGTATTGCTGTCACGCACTTCCAGAAAGCATTCCCGCGCATTGGCCGCATACGCGCGGGACATCAGATGCTCCAGCAGCGCCAACCCCAAACCTCGGCCCTGGTTCTCCGGCTTTACGGTGATATTGAGCAGATGCGCCTCATCGAGGATGATCTGCACCACGCCATGGCCCACCTGCTGCTCACCTTCGAACATCAGCCAGATCTGGTACTTGCCCAGCCCGTCGAGAAAGATGCCACGGGTCCAGGGGTGGCTGAACGCCGCGTATTCGATCTTCAGCACGGCATCGAGGTCAGCCTCGGTCATCGGGCGGAAGGATAAAGCCTCACTCATCGGTTGTTTTCCAGCGCGCCATCAGCCGGCGCATGGCTTGCCAGATATCAGCCTTACGCTGTGGCTCTTCCATTAATAATTCCAGGCCCGGCAGGGCCCATACCGAACCCAGGCCTTCAACCTGCAGTTCGCGGTACCAGGCTTCGGCGTCCGCCTCACCGGCAAAGCGCACGGCGGGCAAGCCGATCAGCCACAGGCAGACGCAAGGCTCGTCTTCCAGGCGTGCCGCAACAAAACTCTGTACAAAATCCCGCGCAGCGTCCGGGCCCTGGTCCATGGTGCCGCGCACCAGCAGTGGCCAGCGCACCGGGTCGCCGACAATTTGCGGGCTGTCGGGCAGGCCGGCGGCGCGCAGCATGTCTTTGAGCAGCAGGTAGGCCGGGTCGCGCGACTGGAAACGTTCGCCGGTGGGCAATTCCACCAGCAGCAAGCAACGCCCGGCGCGCAGCAGTTGCAGGGCAAAGCGTGGCGGCGGCACGACCGGGGCCTTGACCACCGGGGCAGTGTCTTCGGCGACCACTGCCTTGACCACCGGTGACGGGCGCGGCACCTCGATCTTCGTGCGCTCCAGCGTCGGCCGCGTTTCGGGCACAGGCTTGATGACCGCCACCGGCGCGGCGGCTTCCTCGCCTGAAGGTGCGAACGCCTCATAGGGCTGCGGCGCCTGCAACAGCTCGGGCCGCGACGGCGCGGCAAACGGCAGTTCGGTGCGGGGCAGCCAGTTGACCACCTGCATGGCGCTCAAGTAAGCGCGACGTCGGGACTCGGTAAGCACAGCTCAGCCACTTGTGGATAACTAAAGAGCGGGGATTCTACCGCTGTTCGGCAACAATCGCCCACTGCACACTGACCGGCTGTGGATAAATCCCGCGCCCGATGCAGTACAATCGCGACTTTTAATCGCCAACCAGCCGGCCTTTCCCATGATCGAACCCAAGCGCGTCCTGCGCGCCCTCGCCGAACACTGGGCCTTACTTGAGCCACTGTGCGAACACTTCGACCAAGGCACCCTGAGCCTGGGCGAACTGCGCGCGCAACTCGCCGCCCAACAATTGGACAGCACGCCCCAGGACATCACCAGCCTGCTGGACGTGTGGATCCGCCTGGATATCCTGGTGCCGGTGGCCAAGAGCCCGAACCGGTTCGAGCTCAACGCGCAGATTCACGATTTCCTGGCGTATCTTCGCAAGGAGCACCGGCTTGGCCTGTGCCTGGAAATCGAAGCTTACCTGCGTCACCTCGAGCGCCTGGCCGGTTATATCCAGGACGCTTTTGACATCCGTGACGGCCACGACCTGGCCCGGCAATTGCGCCTGCTGGATATGCGCGTACGGGATGTGCTGAAAAAACTCGCCAACGACGAACAGGCCCTCGCGGCCGTGGCCGACCGCGCCAAGACCAGCGACCGGCAGATCCCGTTGCGCCAGCGTTACGCCGAGGTGTTGGCCACCTGGGACGAATACGTTGAACCGATGATCCAACTGGTGAACGCCGACGGCGCGTTCGAGCAAGGCGTGCGCAAGGTGGAAAACGTGCTGCTGCGCATGCTCACCGAGCAGCAGCGTCTCGGCCACCTGGTGGACGACGACATGCTGCTGCGCACCCACGCGCGCATCCTCGAAATGCAGACCAGCGCCCAGCTGACCCTGCGCCATGCGCGCGAGCTGCTGTTGCCGCTGCGCGAAGAAGCACGCCGGCACAACGCAGTGACCCGCGGCGCGGCGCTGGCCCTGTCGGCCATCCGCCGCAAAGGCCTGGACGCGGTGCCGCAGGCTGCCATGCCAATGTTCAGCCGGCCGCAAAGCACCTTCCTCGGCAGTGCCAGCCAGGTCGAGGCGTATGTGTATGCCCTGGCGAATTTCGAGCCGAAACCGGCGCGTTTCCCCAAGGCGCACAAGACCCACAAGGGCGAAGCCCCGCGCGCACCGCGAACGGTCAAGGAAATGCTCGAGCGCTGCGAAGACGCGCTGCCGATGCCGGACCTGATGACCTGGCTGCTCGAGCAGGAGCCGGACGGCGCGACCGACGAATTGTTGTACTGGTTCTCGCGGCTCTCGCGGGAAAAACGCTTCAAGCGCGAGCGCCTGGAACGCCGCGATTACCACACCCACGAGCACCAGGTCAGCCTGCGCTCCTTCGCCCTGCTCCCGGCCAGCTCTGACGCGGCCGAGCACTCTGCGAGCATCCCAAATGCATCTTGATCTATCCGAACTGTCCCAGCTGGCGCCGATCTTTCGCGAGCTGTTCAAGGGCTACCACGTCAGCCGCCGCGACCCGGAGCTGTACGCACAACTGTCGAATTTCCAGGACCAGTACCGCACGCTGTTCAAGGCCCTGGGCTTTGAGCTGGTCTGCGATACGCGGGGTTTCTACTACTTCGTGCCGGACACCGCCGTGGCTGCCGCGCAGGTGAACAAGACCGCCCAGCGCCTGGCGTTGTTCACCTTCATCATCGTCGAACACCTGGCCGACCAGGGCCGCGACCCGGTTGCCGTGCTCGATGGCGGCAGCCTGGGCCGCGATGAACTGCCGTCGTTGCTGGAGAAATACCGCGACCTGTTTATCCAGGCCGAAGTGCAGACCCAGGAAGAACTCGAAGAGAAAATCATGCGCCGCATGACCCAGCTGGGTTTTGCCAGCGAAGACAACGGTATCTATCGCTTCCTGCCGCCGATGCATCGTTTCCTTGATGTGTGCCTGTCGGTCCAGCAGGACCGCGACCTCGCCGCCAGTGTGCACAGCGTCTTGCCGTTGCCGGCGCCGGTGATCATCGACGAAGACAGCGATGAAAAACTGCTGAAGACCGATGACCCACTGGACTTGAGTGACTTCGCTGAAGACAGCGAAGAAGACGCCCTCGCCCGCGCCATTGCCGAAGAACAGGAGACCGACGCATGAGTAAGGAACGCTACGGCATACGCCGCTTCGCCCTGTTGAATACCGCCGGCTACAGCCTGGGTTTGTTCCCGCTGGAAGAACCGTTGTCGGTGTATGGCGCGAACAACCTGGGTAAATCCGCGTCGATCAACGCCTTGCAGTTCCCGATCCTGGCGCGCATGTCGGACATGAGTTTCGGCAAGTACACCCTGGAGCAATCGCGGCGCTTCTACTTTGCCACCGACACCAGCTACATCCTCGTGGAAGTCTCGCTGCCCCATGGGCCGCATGTGATTGGCGTGGTCGGGCGCGGCCCGGGCGGTGGTTTCGGTCATCAGTTCTTCGCCTATGCCGGCAAGCTGGACCTGGCCCACTATCAGAAAAACGACACCTGCCTGCGCCAGAAAGAGCTGTTCACCAACCTTGAGCGCGAAGGCCTGAAGGCCTATGAACTCAAGCCCGACGAACTGCGGCGCCTGTTGGTGGGCGGCCACACCTCGGTCCCGCTGGACCTGACGCTGATCCCACTGCGCTCCACCAGCGAACAGAGCCTGAAGACATTCCGTGCGTTGTTCATCAACCTGCTGCACATGCGCGAAATCACCGCCGCCAAGCTCAAGCAATTGTTCCTCGATGCGTTTGAACACAGCCTGCGCTCCGGCAGCGTCGATTACATCGCCGCATGCGAAGAAGCTTTCCGCGATGTACGGCGCATGGAGCAGGACTACAACTCCTTGGTGGCCGCTGGGCCGTTGGTCGAAGCACTCGCCAATGGCGTGAAACAGCGCGACATTTTGCGCGGCAAATTGCATCGCCTGTCGCCGTTGCTCGATTCGCTGTTGGGCACCTGGTCGGATTACGCCAGTGCGCGCAAGGAAGAGCTGACGATCCAGGCCGAACACTATCGCAACGAGCAGGATGCGCTGCAGAACGACCAGCGTGGCGGCACCCAGGAGCTGATGCGCCTGGAGCGCGAGATCAGTGGCATTCAACGCTGGTTGGGCGAGTTGTCGGTGCTCAAGCATCGCTTCGCGCTGGTCGATGATGTGCGGGTATTGGAGCAGCAACTGCTCGCCGCCAAGGACGCCCACGACGAATTGGCGGGTGCGCTGGCGCAGTCGCGTCAGTTCAGCGCCGAGGACCTGGACGAGCGTCTGCGCGACCTGGAAAAACGCTTGAAGTCGGTCAAGCAGCAGCTTGATCACGCGGACAACAACAGCTACGCCAAGCTGCGCGAAGAATTCTCGCAACAGGATGTCGAGCGCTTGATGCGCCTGTTCAACAGCGCGTTGTTCAGCCTGCCCCTGGGTGAACATGGCATCACGCTGGATGAGCAAGGCCAGTGGGTCAAATCCCTGGAACAGATCCTCGAGGGTTTCAAGGGCGAGCGTTTCGAAGTGCCGGGGCTGTCCATCGACCTCTCGCACATCGAACCACCGGCTTTGCAGGCCCTGGCGGATCGCGCGGCGTTGCGCGACCAGAAAGAGCGCCTGGAAAAAGAACTCAAGCAACTGAAAACCCAACATGCGGTCGCTTCCGACCGAGCGGCGAGCAAGACCCAGACCGAAGCGCTGTACCAGCAGGTATTGGACGCGCAGAAGGCGCTGGAAGATTTCCGCCGCACCCAAACCCTGAGCGCGGAGGAAGGCGAGAAGCTGGAACACCTCGCGCAGATGGAAGCGGCCCAGGATGAACTGAAGCGCTCCAGCGATGCGTTCACCGAGCGCGTCCAGCAGCTGTCGGCCAAGCTGCAATTGGTCGGCCGCCAGATCGGCGATATGGAAGCCAAGCAGCGTACGCTGGACGACGCGTTGCGCCGGCGCCAGCTATTGCCGGCGGACCTGCCGTTCGGCACGCCGTTCATGGACCCGGTCGACGACTCCATGGACAACCTGCTGCCGCTGCTCAACGACTACCAGGACAGCTGGCAAGGCTTACTGCGCGCCGATGGCCAGATCGAAGCGCTGTATGCGCAGGTGCGCCTCAAGGGTGTGGCCAAGTTCGACAGCGAGGACGACATGGAGCGGCGTCTGCAACTGCTGATCAACGCCTATGCGCACCGTACCGATGAGGCGTTGACCCTGGGCAAGGCGCGCCGCGCGGCCGTCACCGATATTGCGCGGACCTTGCGCAATATCCGTAGCGACTACGACAGCCTGGAACACCAACTGGCGTTGTTCAACCGCGAGATCAACAAGCGCCAGGTCTCCAACCTGCAGAGCTTTCGCATCGTGCTGGCGCCGAACAAGGAAGCCCTCAAGCATATCGACCAGATCATCCACAGTGCCGGTCAGTATGAGGAAGGCGAAACGTTGTCGGTGTTCGACCTCAGCCAGAGCGCCGAGCAGGACAACAAGAACGAAGAAGCCAAGGAATACCTGGCCCGCCTCGTGGCGGCCAACCATAACCAACTGGGCCTCAAGGACCTGTTCGAGCTGGCGTTCGAGATCACCAAGGTGAACGGCCAGCCAGTGATTCATACCGACATCGACGGCGCCGCGTCCAACGGCACCACCATGACCATCAAGGCGCTGACCAACATGTACTTGTTGCTGCACCTGATGGACCGCGACCAGGCCGGTCGCGTGCGCTTGCCGTACTACCTCGACGAGGCGGCGGACATCGATGAGAAGAACCAGGCAGCGCTGCTGGAAACCAGCCTGCAGTTGGGCTTCGTGCCGATCCTGGCCAGCGTGAAGCCGCAGGTGTCTGCCCAGGTAGCGATCGACCTGGAAGGCGGCAGCGGGCCGAACGGGATCTACATTGATGAGGCCGACTGGAAATATATCCGTCGTCACGATGCGGTGAAGGCCACCCTGAACATGCAGGCGGACGAGCCGGAGTTGGATGCCGTCTGACGTGTAGCGCTGAAAGGCAGAAAGGCCGCGATCGTTTGGATCGCGGCCTTTTTTGTGGGTTTTGCAGTGTTTTTCAAGGCCTCATCGGGGGCAAGCCCCCTCCCACACTTGAATGTATTCACACATCGGAATGTGGGAGGGGGCTTGCTCCCGATAGCCGCGCCTCGGTCTACTTGCCGAGTGGAATCTTCGGCGCCCAGGTCAGCCACTCATCCTCAAACTTGTCGAACAGTGCAAAGGTCTGCTGCGGCCGTGCCGGGTTGCCCATGCGCTCGCCTTCAGGCGTGGCAAAGGCGATACCGCCGGCAACCAACGTCTCCAGGGACTCGGTACGCACCGTCGCGCCCTTGAACAAGCCGAAGTCGAGCCCGAAGCCGCTGGTGTTCCAGAAGCGACTGCCACTGCGTACCAACGGCGCGTATTTGGGCTCGATCAGGATGTGCACCAGGACACGGTCGGCGGTCTGTCCCAACTCATAGCCGGTAACTTTGCCCACGGTGACTTCACGGTAGGTGACGGGCACGCCTTCCTTGAGCGAACCACGGCGTGCGGCGCTGAGTGTCAGGCTCAGGCCGGCCTCCTGGCGGGCGGTTTCAGGCGGTTGGGCAAGGGCGACAAAGCTCTTTTGCGGGCCGGCGTTTTTCGCGGCCGGTTGCACTTCGATGTATTGACCGGTGACCAGGGTTTCCAGATTTGCCGTCTTCATCAAGCCCAATTCAGGCTTGACCACCCAGAACTGGCTGCCAACCCGCGCAATGCGGTCCGCAACCTGGGTGATACGCGCCTTGAGCAGCACCGATTGCATGTCGGCACTCAGGTCCACGCTCTCGAGCTTGCCCACTTCCAGGCCTTTGAAGCGCACCGGCGTGCCTGGGCTCAAGCCGTCGGCGCGATCGACCTTGATGGTGACCAGGGTGCCATGCTGATTGGCAGCGTCCCGATCAGCAAACAAGCGGAAACGGGGGATGCGTCGTTTCAGCGGCACATTCGGTTCCGGCGTTTCGAAGGCGATACCGCCGGCCATCAAACTGGCCAGGGATTCACTTTTTACCTGGATACCGCCGGTAAGCCCACCAGTGAGGGTGACACCGCTGGCATTCCAGAAACGTGTCGAACCGTTGACCAGGCTCTCATATTCTTTCTCGATATGAACACCGATCACCAATTGCTTTTTCTTGCGTGAAAACTGGTAGCTCTGTACCGAACCGACCTTGACCTGCTTGTACAGAATCGGGCTGCCGACATCCAGCGAGCCGAGGTTGTCGGTGAGCAACACCATGTGCAGGCCTGGGGAGCGCAGATCCAACGGTGGCGCCTTGGCGCGCGCTACGTATTCACGTTGTGGCGGGGTGCCTTTGTCGCCGGGGCGGATGGCGATGTAGTTACCTTTGACCAGGGCCTCCAGCCCGGTAATGCCGGCCAGGGAGATGGATGGCTTGACCACCCAGAATTGCGTGTCCTGAACCAGGTAGTCTTCGGCCAATGGGTCGAGGGTCAATTCAGCGCTGGCGCTGGTCAGGTCCGGGTCGATCTTCAGGGTTTTCAGGCTGCCGACCTGGATACCTTTGTACATCACTGGAGTGCGTCCAGCCTGCAGGCCTTCGAAATCGGTGAGCTTGACCTTGACCTTGATGCCCGCGGCGGCGGCGTCGAAATCCTCGTACAAGCGAAAAGGCAGGCTCGGGTCGGTTGGCGGGCTGTCTTTGCGGTTTTCCGGTGTGGCGAAGGCAATACCACCGGCGACGATACTGGAGAGGGATTCACTGCGCACTTTCACGCCGGACAGATTGGCGTCGATGCTGATGCCGCTGGCGTTCCAGAAACGCGTGTGTTTGCGCACCAGGTTGGCGTAGGTCGGTTCGATATAAACCTTGATCTCGACGGTGCTCTGGTCTTCAGACAACAAGTAACTTTTGACCTGCCCCACCTGGATCTGCTTGTAGAACACCGGGCTGCCACGGTTCAGCGAACCCAGGCGATCAGCCTTGAGGGTCAGGTGCAGGCCGGGCTTGGCGTCGGATAACGGCGGCTCCTCGGAAAGCGCCTTGAATTTGCGGGTGGGCTCACCATCCCCCGGGCTTGCGGCGATGTAGTTGCCCGAAACCAGGGTTTCCAGGCCAGTGATGCCGGCGAGGCTGACGCTGGGTTTGACCAGCCAGAAGCGGGTGTTGGTCTTGAGGTATTGTTCGACGTCCTTGTTCATCTCGATGGTGGCAATCACCCCGCGATTGCTGCCTTCGTCATCCAGCGCCAAGGCCTTGACCTTGCCCACCGTCATGCCTTTGTAGACCACTTCGGTCTTGTTGACTTGAATGCCTTCGCCGCTTTCAAAGCGAACCTGGATCTCGATACCTTGCTGGGAATAGGCACGCCACCCCAGCCAGCCACCGATGATCAGGGCGATGAGGGGCAACACCCAGATGGCCGACCAGTTGGACGCAGGGCGGGTTTTAGCTTTAGGCAAATCACTCATGGTCGTCATCCGACTCCGTGTTATCCCAAATCAGTCGGGGATCGAAGGTTACTGCGGCAAACATCGTCAAGATCACCACACTGGCAAACGCTGCAGCGCCGAGATTGGCTTCGACACTGGCAAGTCGCCCAAAGTTTACGACCGCCACCAGGATGGCGATCACGAAGATATCCAGCATGGACCAGCGACCGATGAATTCGATAAAGCGGTACATGATAATGCGTTGTTGCGCAGACAGCGGTTGCCGGCGCTGCACCGAAAACAGCAGCAGGCCGATGCCCACAAGCTTGAACGTCGGTACCAGGATACTGGCGATGAACACCACGGCGGCAATCGGAAACATGCCGTGCTGTACCAGTTGGATCACGCCGGACATGATGGTGCTCGGGTCGCCTTGGCCGAGAGAGTTGACGGTCATGATCGGCAGCAGGTTGGCCGGGATGTACAGGATCGCCGCAGTCACCAGCAGTGCCCAGGTGCGTATGAGGCTATTGGGACGACGTGGGTGAATCAGCGCGCCGCAACGGGTGCAGAGCTGCTCATCGGCATCGGCTTGCTGCTTGTTCAACTCATGGCATTCGGTACAAATCAGAATGCCTGCATCAATTGCCCGCATGGTCATCCTCTCCTGACAGCGCTTGCCAGATCTGGTGGGGTGACATCACCACCTCGAGCAGAATCTGAACCATTAACAGACTTACAAAGCAGACCAGACCCAAGCCAAGCGTAATGGAGGCCATGTCAGCCAGCTTCACAAGTGCCACCAGTACGCCCATCAAGTAGACCTCCAGCATTCCCCAATCTTTCATATGGTGGTAGATGCGGTAGAACAGCAGTCCATAACTGCGACCGATGCTCCAGCGGATACTGAGCAGCACAGCCAGTTGGCATAACAATTTGAGCAGGGGAATGCCCATGCTGCACAAGAAAACCACAGCAGCAACGCCCTGCATACCGGTGTTGAACAGGCCAACTACGCCGGTCCACACGGTGTCCTCCGAGGACTGCCCGAGTAGATTGAGCTGCATGATGGGTAAAAAATTCGCGGGGATATACAGCAGCAGTGCTGCCAGCACCAAGGCCAGGCTGCGCTCGACGACATTGTGACGATGAGCGTAGAGCTCGTAACCGCAACGCGGGCATTCAGCCTTCTCACCGAGGGCGAGCGAGGGTTTGCGCATCAGCAGGTCGCACTCATGGCATGCCACCAAGTCGTCCAGGGGCAAGTCCGACACCTCAAGGGCATCAACCGGATCGGGCATAAATAGGGCTCGGGCTCTAAAAAAGGTTAGGTGCCTATTCTAGTGGTCTGGTTCAGAAATAACTGTGCAAATTTGTCAGAGGTGTTGGGGGAGTATTGGCACTTTTCGACCGCCCAAAACAAAACCCCATCTGCTTTCGCAAATGGGGTTTCGGAATTTAATCTTGACGATGACCTACTCTCACATGGGGAAACCCCACACTACCATCGGCGATGCATCGTTTCACTACTGAGTTCGGGATGGGATCAGGTGGTTCCAATGCTCTATGGTCGTCAAGAAATTCGGGTACTGAGTCGTGGCCAGATGGCCTCGCTTCAGCAAATTGGGTATGGGATAGAATTCGGTGTTTTGTGAGTATCGAACTTTCGGTTCATTGCGTCTTCACACACCGCAATCTGATGCTTCTGCTTTTTTAAAGTCAGGAGTAGTCAAATTGCTTGGGTGTTATATGGTCAAGCCTCACGGGCAATTAGTATTGGTTAGCTCAACGCCTCACAGCGCTTACACACCCAACCTATCAACGTCGTAGTCTTCGACGGCCCTTCAGGGGACTCAAGGTCCCAGTGAGATCTCATCTTGAGGCTAGTTTCCCGCTTAGATGCTTTCAGCGGTTATCTATTCCGAACATAGCTACCCGGCAATGCCACTGGCGTGACAACCGGAACACCAGAGGTTCGTCCACTCCGGTCCTCTCGTACTAGGAGCAGCCCCTCTCAAATCTCAAACGTCCACGGCAGATAGGGACCGAACTGTCTCACGACGTTCTAAACCCAGCTCGCGTACCACTTTAAATGGCGAACAGCCATACCCTTGGGACCGGCTTCAGCCCCAGGATGTGATGAGCCGACATCGAGGTGCCAAACACCGCCGTCGATATGAACTCTTGGGCGGTATCAGCCTGTTATCCCCGGAGTACCTTTTATCCGTTGAGCGATGGCCCTTCCATACAGAACCACCGGATCACTAAGACCTACTTTCGTACCTGCTCGACGTGTCTGTCTCGCAGTCAAGCGCGCTTTTGCCTTTATACTCTACGACCGATTTCCGACCGGTCTGAGCGCACCTTCGTACTCCTCCGTTACTCTTTAGGAGGAGACCGCCCCAGTCAAACTACCCACCATACACTGTCCTCGATCCGGATAACGGACCTGAGTTAGAACCTCAAAGTTGCCAGGGTGGTATTTCAAGGTTGGCTCCACGCGAACTGGCGTCCACGCTTCAAAGCCTCCCACCTATCCTACACAAGCAAATTCAAAGTCCAGTGCAAAGCTATAGTAAAGGTTCACGGGGTCTTTCCGTCTAGCCGCGGATACACTGCATCTTCACAGCGATTTCAATTTCACTGAGTCTCGGGTGGAGACAGCGCCGCCATCGTTACGCCATTCGTGCAGGTCGGAACTTACCCGACAAGGAATTTCGCTACCTTAGGACCGTTATAGTTACGGCCGCCGTTTACCGGGGCTTCGATCAAGAGCTTCGCGTTAGCTAACCCCATCAATTAACCTTCCGGCACCGGGCAGGCGTCACACCCTATACGTCCACTTTCGTGTTTGCAGAGTGCTGTGTTTTTAATAAACAGTCGCAGCGGCCTGGTATCTTCGACCGGCATGAGCTTACGGAGCAAGTCCTTCACCCTCACCGGCGCACCTTCTCCCGAAGTTACGGTGCCATTTTGCCTAGTTCCTTCACCCGAGTTCTCTCAAGCGCCTTGGTATTCTCTACCCAACCACCTGTGTCGGTTTGGGGTACGGTTCCTGGTTACCTGAAGCTTAGAAGCTTTTCTTGGAAGCATGGCATCAACCACTTCGTCATCTAAAAGACAACTCGTCATCAGCTCTCGGCCTTAGAATCCCGGATTTACCTAAGATTCCAGCCTACCACCTTAAACTTGGACAACCAACGCCAAGCTGGCCTAGCCTTCTCCGTCCCTCCATCGCAATAACCAGAAGTACAGGAATATTAACCTGTTTTCCATCGACTACGCTTTTCAGCCTCGCCTTAGGGACCGACTAACCCTGCGTCGATTAACGTTGCGCAGGAAACCTTGGTCTTTCGGCGTGGGTGTTTTTCACACCCATTGTCGTTACTCATGTCAGCATTCGCACTTCTGATACCTCCAGCAAGCTTCTCAACTCACCTTCACAGGCTTACAGAACGCTCCTCTACCGCATCACTTACGTGATACCCGTAGCTTCGGTGTATGGTTTGAGCCCCGTTACATCTTCCGCGCAGGCCGACTCGACTAGTGAGCTATTACGCTTTCTTTAAAGGGTGGCTGCTTCTAAGCCAACCTCCTAGCTGTCTAAGCCTTCCCACATCGTTTCCCACTTAACCATAACTTTGGGACCTTAGCTGACGGTCTGGGTTGTTTCCCTTTTCACGACGGACGTTAGCACCCGCCGTGTGTCTCCCATGCTCGGCACTTGTAGGTATTCGGAGTTTGCATCGGTTTGGTAAGTCGGGATGACCCCCTAGCCGAAACAGTGCTCTACCCCCTACAGTGATACATGAGGCGCTACCTAAATAGCTTTCGAGGAGAACCAGCTATCTCCGAGCTTGATTAGCCTTTCACTCCGATCCACAGGTCATCCGCTAACTTTTCAACGGTAGTCGGTTCGGTCCTCCAGTTAGTGTTACCCAACCTTCAACCTGCCCATGGATAGATCGCCCGGTTTCGGGTCTATTCCCAGCGACTAGACGCCCTATTAAGACTCGCTTTCGCTACGCCTCCCCTATTCGGTTAAGCTCGCCACTGAAAATAAGTCGCTGACCCATTATACAAAAGGTACGCAGTCACCTAACAAAGTAGGCTCCCACTGCTTGTACGCATACGGTTTCAGGATCTATTTCACTCCCCTCTCCGGGGTTCTTTTCGCCTTTCCCTCACGGTACTAGTTCACTATCGGTCAGTCAGTAGTATTTAGCCTTGGAGGATGGTCCCCCCATATTCAGACAAAGTTTCTCGTGCTCCGTCCTACTCGATTTCATGACTAAGAGATTTTCGCGTACAGGGCTATCACCCACTATGGCCGCACTTTCCAGAGCGTTCCGCTAATCTCAAAGCCACTTAAGGGCTAGTCCCCGTTCGCTCGCCACTACTAAGGGAATCTCGGTTGATTTCTTTTCCTCAGGGTACTTAGATGTTTCAGTTCCCCTGGTTCGCTCCATACACCTATGTATTCAGTGTAAGGTAACCATCTTATGATGGCTGGGTTCCCCCATTCAGACATCTCCGGATCAAAGTCTGTTTGCCGACTCCCCGAAGCTTTTCGCAGGCTACCACGTCTTTCATCGCCTCTGACTGCCAAGGCATCCACCGTATGCGCTTCTTCACTTGACCATATAACCCCAAGCAATCTGGTTATACTGTGAAGACAACATTCGCCGAAAATTCGATCATACTCAATTAAGAGCGACTCACAAATTTTACCTTAGCCTGAGCCGTTACCAGTGAAAGTAACGTTCAGTCTATCTTTCTATCACATACCCAAATTTTTAAAGAACGAACTAGTCAAAGACTAGAAATCAACATTCACCATCACAACGATGGAATGCTCATTTCTAAGCTTTCTACAAACAGAAGCAGTAGTGGTGGAGCCAAACGGGATCGAACCGTTGACCTCCTGCGTGCAAGGCAGGCGCTCTCCCAGCTGAGCTATGGCCCCGTATTTCTACAGGCGTTTCCCACACAAAATTGGTGGGTCTGGGCAGATTCGAACTGCCGACCTCACCCTTATCAGGGGTGCGCTCTAACCAACTGAGCTACAGACCCAATTTCGGGCTGCTTCTTTTCGTCTTCTTCAATGAATCAAGCAATTCGTGTGGGAACTTATGGAGCAGCTGATGTCGTCGATTAAGGAGGTGATCCAGCCGCAGGTTCCCCTACGGCTACCTTGTTACGACTTCACCCCAGTCATGAATCACACCGTGGTAACCGTCCTCCCGAAGGTTAGACTAGCTACTTCTGGTGCAACCCACTCCCATGGTGTGACGGGCGGTGTGTACAAGGCCCGGGAACGTATTCACCGCGACATTCTGATTCGCGATTACTAGCGATTCCGACTTCACGCAGTCGAGTTGCAGACTGCGATCCGGACTACGATCGGTTTTCTGGGATTAGCTCCACCTCGCGGCTTGGCAACCCTCTGTACCGACCATTGTAGCACGTGTGTAGCCCAGGCCGTAAGGGCCATGATGACTTGACGTCATCCCCACCTTCCTCCGGTTTGTCACCGGCAGTCTCCTTAGAGTGCCCACCATTACGTGCTGGTAACTAAGGACAAGGGTTGCGCTCGTTACGGGACTTAACCCAACATCTCACGACACGAGCTGACGACAGCCATGCAGCACCTGTCTCAATGCTCCCGAAGGCACCAATCCATCTCTGGAAAGTTCATTGGATGTCAAGGCCTGGTAAGGTTCTTCGCGTTGCTTCGAATTAAACCACATGCTCCACCGCTTGTGCGGGCCCCCGTCAATTCATTTGAGTTTTAACCTTGCGGCCGTACTCCCCAGGCGGTCAACTTAATGCGTTAGCTGCGCCACTAAGAGCTCAAGGCTCCCAACGGCTAGTTGACATCGTTTACGGCGTGGACTACCAGGGTATCTAATCCTGTTTGCTCCCCACGCTTTCGCACCTCAGTGTCAGTGTTGGTCCAGGTGGTCGCCTTCGCCACTGGTGTTCCTTCCTATATCTACGCATTTCACCGCTACACAGGAAATTCCACCACCCTCTACCACACTCTAGTCAGTCAGTTTTGAATGCAGTTCCCAGGTTGAGCCCGGGGATTTCACATCCAACTTAACAAACCACCTACGCGCGCTTTACGCCCAGTAATTCCGATTAACGCTTGCACCCTCTGTATTACCGCGGCTGCTGGCACAGAGTTAGCCGGTGCTTATTCTGTCGGTAACGTCAAAACAATCACGTATTAGGTAACTGCCCTTCCTCCCAACTTAAAGTGCTTTACAATCCGAAGACCTTCTTCACACACGCGGCATGGCTGGATCAGGCTTTCGCCCATTGTCCAATATTCCCCACTGCTGCCTCCCGTAGGAGTCTGGACCGTGTCTCAGTTCCAGTGTGACTGATCATCCTCTCAGACCAGTTACGGATCGTCGCCTTGGTGAGCCATTACCTCACCAACTAGCTAATCCGACCTAGGCTCATCTGATAGCGCAAGGCCCGAAGGTCCCCTGCTTTCTCCCGTAGGACGTATGCGGTATTAGCGTCCGTTTCCGAACGTTATCCCCCACTACCAGGCAGATTCCTAGGCATTACTCACCCGTCCGCCGCTCTCAAGAGAAGCAAGCTTCTCTCTACCGCTCGACTTGCATGTGTTAGGCCTGCCGCCAGCGTTCAATCTGAGCCATGATCAAACTCTTCAGTTCAAACATCTTTGGGTTTTTAAGAAACCCTAAACTTGGCTCAGCAATCGTTGGTTACATCTTTGATTTCTCGCGGAGTAACTTGTGATGCTGATAATCTTGTTGACTATCAGTCTGACTCCACAAGCACCCACACGAATTGCTTGATTCAGTTGTTAAAGAGCGGTTGGTTAAGAGCTATTCGTCTCAACCGAGGCGCGCATTCTACAGCAGCCTCATTTGCTGTCAAGTGGTTATTTTCAGAAGTTTTCGAAGTTTTCTTCAACAACTTCAACCACTTGCGCTTGCGATCTCTCGTAAGCGGGAGGCGAATTCTACAGCGTTACACGCTGCTGTCAACACCTCTTTTTCAACTTCCTTTTGGCTTCGATGAACTGAAGCAACTTACCGTCGAAACCTACTTAACCCATTGTTTACCAAGGAGTTTTCCGTTTCGACTGCGCCGGAAGTGGGCGAATTATAGGCGCACAGAATCTGCCGTCAACCTTCTTTTTCACATTTCTGTCATATAGGTCAAAAAACCCAGGAAACGCGAAGGCCGGCCCCAAGGGCCGGCCTCCTATTCACCCAGCCTTACAGGCTCGGGAAAGCGAACTGCGATGCCTCATGACTGGCCCGCTGCGGCCAACGTTGAGTGATCGCTTTGCGACGGGTATAGAACCGCACCCCATCCGGCCCATAGGCGTGCAAGTCGCCAAACAGCGAACGCTTCCAGCCCCCGAAGCTGTGATAAGCCACCGGCACCGGCAGCGGAACGTTGACTCCCACCATGCCCACTTCAATTTCATCACAGAACAGACGCGCCGCCTCACCGTCACGGGTGAAGATGCAGGTACCGTTGCCGTACTCATGATCGTTGATCAGTTGCATCGCCGCTTCCAGGCTGTCCACCCGCACCACGCACAACACTGGCCCGAAGATCTCTTCTTTATAGATACGCATCTCGGGGGTCACGCGATCAAACAGGCTGCCACCGAGGAAGAACCCGTCTTCATGCCCGGCAACGCTCAAGCCGCGACCGTCAACGACCAACTCGGCCCCCGCCGACACACCGTCTTCTATATAGCCACTGACCTTGTCCCGCGCCTGCCCAGTCACCAGCGGCCCCATGTCCAAGCCACAGGTGGTGCCCGCGCCGATCTTCAATGCCTTGACCTGCGGCACCAGCTTGGCGATCAACGCATCCGCCACCTGGTCACCCACACACACCGCCACCGAGATCGCCATGCAACGCTCGCCGCAGGAACCATATGCCGCGCCCATCAAGGCACTGACGGCGTTATCCAGATCCGCATCGGGCATCAGCACCGCGTGGTTCTTCGCCCCGCCCAGTGCCTGCACACGCTTACCGCGCTTGGTCGCTTCGGCATAGATGTATTCGGCAATCGGCGTCGATCCTACAAAGCTAAGCGCCTTTACCTCGGGCGCCTCGATCAAAGCGTCCACTGCCCCCTTGTCACCATGCACCACGCTCAGCACGCCTTTAGGCAGACCCGCTTCCTGCAACAATTGCGCGATCAGCAACGTTGAACTCGGGTCACGCTCCGACGGTTTGAGGATGAAACAGTTACCGCACACAATCGCCAGGGGATACATCCACAACGGCACCATCGCCGGGAAGTTGAATGGCGTAATCCCCGCCACCACGCCCAGCGGCTGAAAATCCGACCAGGCATCAATGTTCGGCCCCACGTTACGGCTGTATTCACCCTTGAGAATTTCCGGCGCCGAGCACGCATACTCCACATTCTCGATGCCACGCTTCAACTCACCGGCGGCATCCTCCAACGTCTTGCCGTGCTCTTCGCTGATCAACTGCGAAATACGCGCTTCGTTCTGCTCCAGCAACTGCTTGAAACGGAACATCACCTGCGCACGTTTGGCCGGCGGCGTATTACGCCAGGCCGGGAACGCCGCCTTGGCCGCGTCGATCGCCTGTTGAATGGTTTCACGACTGGCCAACGGCACTTGGTGAATCACTTGGCCAGTAGACGGGTTGTACACGTCGGCACTGCGACCGCTGTCGTTGACCAGTTCACCGTTGATCAAATGCTGGATAAGGCTCATGCAGGGCTCCTGAAAAGTTGTTCTATATAGAAGGAGAAATCAGTCAATCTTGTTCAGTACTTCACCGACCGCATCGAACAGGCGATCCAAGTCCTGCGGCTTGCTGTTGAAGGTTGGCCCGAACTGCAGGGTGTCACCGCCGAAGCGCACATAGAAACCGGCTTTCCACAGTGCCATGCCGGCCTCGAACGGACGCACGATCGCATCTCCGTCGCGCGGGGCAATCTGGATGGCTCCGGCCAGGCCGTAGTTACGAATATCAAGCACATTCTTGCTGCCCTTCAAGCCATGCAACGCATTCTCAAAGTGCGGTGCGACTTCGGCTACGCTCTGCACGAGATTTTCCTTCTGCAGCAGGTCGAGTGCCGCGAGGCCGGCCGCGCAGGCCACTGGGTGCGCCGAATAGGTGTAGCCGTGGGGGAATTCCACCGCGTACTCAGGCGTCGCCTGGTTCATGAAGGTCTGGTAGATCTCACTGCTGGCAATCACCGCGCCCATGGGAATCGCGCCGTTGGTGACTTGCTTTGCGATGCACATCAGATCCGGGGTCACGCCAAAACTGTCGGCGCCGAACATCGAACCTGTGCGGCCGAAACCGGTGATCACTTCGTCGAACACCAACAGGATGTTGTGCTGATCGCAGATTTCACGCAGGCGCTTGAGGTACCCCTGTGGCGGCACCAGCACTCCCGCAGAACCGGCCATTGGCTCGACGAACACCGCAGCAATGTTCGAAGCATCATGCAACTCAATCAGCTTGAGCAACTCATCGGCCAACGCGATGCCGCCCAACTCCGGCATGCCACGGGAGAACGCATTGCTCGCCAGCAAGGTATGCGGCAGATGGTCAACGTCCATCATCGCCTGGCCAAACAGCTTACGGTTACCGTTGACGCCACCAAGGCTGGTACCGGCAATGTTCACACCGTGGTACCCACGGGCGCGGCCGATCATCTTGGTCTTGGTGGCCTGGCCCTTCAGGCGCCAGTAGGCACGCACCATCTTCACGGCGGTATCGGCGCACTCGGAGCCGGAGTCGGTGAAGAACACATGGTTGAGGTTGCCAGGGGTCAGGTCGGTAATCTTTTCCGCCAGTTGAAAGGACAGCGGATGACCGTATTGGAAGCCCGGAGAGTAGTCCAGGGTGCCCAACTGCCGGGCCACCGCTTCCTGGATTTCCTTGCGCGTATGCCCGGCGCCGCAGGTCCAAAGGCCCGACAGCGAGTCGTAGACCTTGCGCCCCTTGTCATCGGTCAACCAGCTGCCTTCGGCGGCCACGATCAGGCGCGGATCGCGCTGAAAGTTACGGTTGGCGGTATAAGGCATCCAGTGAGCATCCAGCTTGAGTTGGCTGGCCAGGGACGATGGGGCGTTTTCCGGCATGTTCATCAGCAAAACCTCGCAAGGCAAAAGGCAGCGTCGGGATTGAAAAAGCGTTGTTGCAGCTAAATTGACACGGGGATAAAGTCGGTGAAATTCAACTCTTCTAACCTTCAGTCAGGACTTCACTAAACTATGAGCCGTCGTCCCGACCCCCTGGCCCAGGTCAGCGACTTTGATATCCGCCTGCTGCGCATCTTTCGCAGCGTGGTGGAGTGCGGCGGGTTTTCGGCAGCGGAAACCGTACTGGGGATTGGGCGTTCGGCCATCAGCCAGCAAATGAGCGACTTGGAACAGCGCCTTGGGCTGAGGCTCTGTCAACGCGGCCGCGCCGGCTTCTCACTGACTGAAGAAGGCCGCGAGGTCTATCAGTCGGCGTTGCAACTGTTGAGTGCCCTGGAAAGTTTTCGCACCGAGGTCAATGGCCTGCACCAGCACTTGCGCGGAGAGCTGATCATCGGCCTCACCGACAACCTCGTCACCCTGCCCCATATGCGCATAACCCACGCCCTGGCGCAGTTGAAGGAGCGCGGCCCGGACGTGCAGATCCAGATCCGCATGATCGCCCCCAATGAAGTGGAGCAAGGTGTGCTCGACGGCCGTCTGCATGTCGGCGTGGTACCCCAGGCCAGCGCGTTGTCGGGCCTGGAATATCAACCGCTGTACAGCGAGCGCTCGCTGCTCTATTGCGCGGTCGGCCACCCGCTGTTTTACGCCGACGACAAGCAACTGGACGACGCGCGCCTCGACGACCAGGACGCCATCGCCCCGACCTTCCGCCTGCCCGCCGAGATCCAGGCCCACTACCAGGCGCTCAATTGCACGGCCAGTGCCTCGGACCGCGAAGGCATGGCGTTCCTGATCCTCACCGGCCGTTATATCGGCTACCTGCCCGACCACTACGCCAGCCTGTGGGTACAACAAGGCCGACTGCGCGCGCTGAAACCGGCTACACGGTTTTACGATTTAAGCCTGGCATCGGTCACGCGCAAGGGCCGCCGCCCCCATTTGGTGCTGGAAAGTTTTCTGGAAAGCCTGGCGGCAACGCGCTGATACGGGCCCTGCACAAAAAGCTGAGCAGGTGGACAGTTTTTTGCAAGGCACAAGGACCTTGAACCGTCCGCCCCGAGTTGACCCGCCATGCCACCAGAATTCTCCAGCCCCAACGACTTGATCTACGGCCTCGATGATCGCCCCAAACCACTGCCCGCCCTGCTGGCTGCCCTGCAACATGTGCTGGCGGCGTTTGTCGGCATCATCACCCCGCCACTGATCATCGGTTCCACCCTGGGCCTCACCGCGCACCTGCCCTACCTGATCAGCATGGCGCTGATGGTCTCCGGCGTCGGCACGTTCATCCAGGCGCGTAGGCCGTTCGGTATCGGCGCCGGGATGATTTGCCTGCAAGGCACCAGCTTCGCCTTCCTGGGGGCGGTATTGTCCGCCGGTTTTCTGGTCAAGCAACGCGGCGGCAGCCCTGAGGACATCCTGGCGATGATCTTCGGCGTGTGCTTTTTCGGCGCCTTGGTGCAAATCGTGCTGAGCCGCTGTATCGGCCAACTGCGCCGGGTCATTACGCCCCTGGTGACCGGGATCGTGATTACGCTGATCGGCATCAGCCTGATAAAAGTGGGCATCACCGATCTCGGCGGCGGGTTCAACGCTCCCGACTTCGGCGCCCCCACCAACCTGGCCCTGGGCCTGTTCGTGGTATTGACGATCATCCTGCTCAACCGCTCGAACACACCCTGGGTACGCCTCTCGGCCATCATCATCGGCCTGGCCCTCGGCAGCCTGGCCGCCTGGTTCAGCGGCAAGCTGGTGCCCCACGCCTTGCCCGACCTGCCGCTGATCAGCCTGCCTACGCCGTTTCGCTTTGGTTTCAACTTCGACTGGAGCGCCTTCCTGCCAATCGCGCTGATTTATCTGATCAGCAGTATCGAAACCGTTGGTGACCTTACGGCCAACTGCATGATCGCCCGCCAGCCCATCAGCGGTGCGTCTTATATAAGCCGACTCAAAGGCGGCGTGCTGGGTGATGGGGTCAGTTGCATGATCGCCGCGACGTTCAGCGCCTTCCCCAATACCACCTTCGCGCAAAACAACGGGGTGATCCAACTCACCGGCGTGGCCAGCCGTTACGTCGGCCTGTACATCGGCGCCGTGTTGATTTGTCTCGGGTTGTTTCCCATGATCGGCGCGGTATTGCAGCAAATCCCCAAACCGGTGCTGGGCGGCGCGACCCTGGTGATGTTCGGTAGCGTCGCTGCGGCAGGTGTGCGCATCCTGGCGCAGGCGCCGCTGGATCGACGCAGCATGTTGATCATCGCCACCTCGTTCGGGGTCGGCTTGGGCATCGCCGCCCAACCCAACTTGCTGCACTTGATGCCGGTCCTGGTGCAGAACCTGTTCGACTCCGCCATCACCAGCGGCGGCCTGACTGCCATTGTGTTGTGCCTGCTATTGCCCGAGGCCAAAACCACCGATGCCGTTGCAAACCACACGCCCGAAAGTGACTCCCTGGAATCGCTTTGACGGTTTTATTGCATCAACACTTGTCTGAGGCTTGAGGGTGGGTTATCTGTGCACACGTCGCCTCTATCGATCAGCACGGAAACCTCCATGAGCCTCGAAGTTCCTGCCCACAGCAACCACGCCGGTAAACCCGCCAGCCGCATTCGGCAAAAGAACGAACAAGCGATTCTCCAGGCTGCTGAAGATGAGTTCGCGCGCCACGGCTACAAGGGCACCAGCATGAACACCATCGCTGCCAGTGCCGGGTTGCCCAAAGCCAACTTGCATTATTACTTCACCAACAAGCTTGGCCTGTACATTGCCGTGCTGAGCAATATCCTGGAATTGTGGGACAGCACGTTCAACGCGCTGACCGCCGAGGACGACCCGGCCGTGGCCCTTTCCCGTTACATCCGCACCAAGATGGAATTCTCACGACGCCAGCCACAGGCCTCGCGAATCTTCGCCATGGAGATCATCAGCGGCGGCGAATGCCTTACCGAATATTTCAGCCAGGACTACCGCGCCTGGTTCAGCGGCCGGGCGGCCGTGTTCCAGGCCTGGATCGATGCTGGCAAGATGGACCCCATCGACCCGGTACACCTGATCTTCCTACTGTGGGGAAGCACCCAGCACTATGCCGACTTCGCCACCCAGATATGCCGCGTCACGGGGCGCACTAAGCTGACCAAGCAGGACATGGAAGACGCCGGCACCAACCTGATCCACATCATTCTCAAAGGCTGTGGCATCAAGCCGGCCCAATAAACGAAGCGACTTATGCCATTCACGCTTACAGGCCTTTGCGAATTTCGTGAAGAAATCCGCAAAAGCCGCTTTATCACCCTGGCGGCGCCCATTACCAGCCCGCACGACGCCCAGGCGTTTTTCGAGCAGCACAGCGACCTCAACGCAACACACAACTGCTGGGCCTGGAAACTCGCCGACCAATACCGCAGCAACGACGACGGTGAACCCGGTGGCACCGCCGGGCGGCCAATCCTCGCGGCCATCGAAGCCCAGGGTTTCGATCAGGTCGCGGTGCTGGTGATTCGCTGGTACGGCGGCATTCAACTGGGCACCGGTGGGCTGGCCCGGGCCTATGGCGGCGGCGCCAACAAGTGCCTGCAGAATGTCGAGCGCATCGAGCTGATCAGCCGCATACCCTTGCGCTGCGTCTGCGCATTCGCCGAGCTGAACCTGGTAAAACTGCGTGTTGCCGACCTCGGCGGGTTGGTGGTGGAGGAAACCTTCACCGCCAACGGTGTCGAACTGCAACTGGCTTTGGGCGAAGAGCAGGTCGATACCCTGCAGGCCCAACTGGCCGACCTGAGCCGTGGACGTATCCTGCTGCAACGCTGAAAACTGTTACTGTTATTTGCTGAACTCCCTGAACCGCGACTCTAAAAGGAAGCTTTTCATGCCTACGCCAAAAACCGCACTGATCATCGGCGCCTCGCGCGGGCTGGGCCTTGGCCTGGTCAAGCAACTGCTACAGGACGGCTGGGACGTGACCGCCACCGTGCGCGACCCGAACAAGGCTGACGCCCTGAAAGCCGTGGGCCCGGTGCAGATCGAGAAACTCGACATGGACGATCAGCAAGCCGTGATCGCCCTGGCCCAGCGCCTGAAAGACCGCACCTTCGACCTGCTGTTCGTCAACGCCGGCGTCAAGGGCCCGGCGAACCAGGAACCTGGCCACGCGACCCTGGCGGAAGTCGGCCAACTGTTTTTCACTAACGCTGTGGCCCCGATCAACCTGGCCCAGCGTTTCGTCGGGCAGATCCGTAAGGACACCGGCGTGCTGGCCTTCATGAGTTCGGTGCTGGGCAGCGTCACCATTCCTGATGGTTCGGACATGGCGTTGTACAAAGCCAGCAAGGCGGCGCTCAACTCCATGACCAACAGCTTTGTCACCCAACTGGGCGAACACAAGCCGACGGTGTTATCGCTGCACCCAGGCTGGGTGAAAACCGACATGGGCGGCGAGAATGCGCACATCGACGTCGAAACCAGCGTGCGCGGCCTGGTGGATCAGGTGAATGCGTACACCGGCAAAGGCGGTCATCATTTCGTGGATTACAAAGGCGACACCATCGCTTGGTAAGTACACTGATCACCCTGTGGGAGGGGGCTTGCCCCCGATGGCGGTATTTCAGTCATATATAAGTTGGCTGATCCACCGCTATCGGGAGCAAGCCCCCACTGACCGCGTCCGCTTGCCTGCATGTGGACCAACACGTAATCTACCCGCCTCGCCTTCCCCGGCGACCCTGGATCAGCAGACAGGGCAACACTGAGCTGGCAAACCTGAACCCATCATTCAGAGGAGCCGGCCAATGCCTGCGACCCGTATCTGGTTAAAAAATCCCCTCGCGATCTTCACCGCCAATGGCCTCGATGCCCGTGGCGGCCTGGTGCTGCAAGACGGCGTCATCACCGAATTGCTGGCCCAAGGGCAAGCACCTGCACAACCCTGTGCGCAGGTGTTCGATGCCCACGAGCATGTGGTCCTGCCCGGGCTGATCAACACCCACCATCACTTCTACCAGACCCTGACCCGCGCCTGGGCGCCGGTGGTCAACCAGCCGCTGTTTCCCTGGCTGAAAACCCTGTATCCGGTCTGGGCCCGACTGACTCCGGAAAAACTGGCCCTGGCTTCGAAGGTGGCACTCGCCGAATTGCTGCTCTCCGGCTGCACCACAGCGGCAGACCACCACTACCTGTTCCCCGACGGTTTGGAAAACGCCATCGATGTGCAGGTCGACAGCGTACGCGAGCTGGGCATGCGCGCCATGCTCACCCGTGGTTCCATGAGCCTGGGCGAAGCCGATGGTGGCCTGCCGCCGCAGCAAACCGTGCAACAGGGCCAGGTCATTCTCGACGACAGCCAGCGCCTGATCCGCGAATACCACGAGCGCGGCAACGGTGCGCAGATCCAGATTGCCCTCGCACCCTGCTCGCCGTTTTCCGTCACCCCGGAGATCATGCAAGCTAGCGCCGAACTGGCCCACAGCCTCGACGTGCGCCTGCACACGCACCTGGCGGAAACCCTCGACGAGGAAGACTTTTGCCTGCAACGTTTCGGCCTGCGCACCGTGGATTATCTCGACAGCGTCGGCTGGCTCGGCCCGCGCACCTGGCTGGCCCACGGCATTCACTTCAACCCGGATGAAATCGCCCGCCTGGGCGCCGCCGGCACGGGCATCTGCCACTGCCCGAGCTCGAATATGCGCCTGGCTTCCGGCATCTGCCCGACCCTCGACCTGCTCGCCGCCGGTGCTCCCATCGGCCTGGGCGTGGACGGCTCGGCTTCCAACGACGCCTCGAACATGATCCTCGAAACCCGCCAGGCTCTGTACATCCAGCGTCTGCGTTACGGGGCAGAAAAAATCACGCCCGAAGGTGTGTTGGGCTGGGCGACCAAAGGCTCGGCGCAGTTGTTGGGCCGTACGGATATTGGAGAATTGGCTGTGGGCAAACAGGCTGATCTGGCACTGTTCAAGCTGGATGAACTGCGCTTCTCCGGCAGCCACGATCCCATTTCCGCACTGTTGCTGTGCGGTGCCGATCGAGCGGACCGGGTGATGATTGCAGGTCAATGGCGGGTAATCGACGGCCAAGTGGAGGGCCTCGACCTGAAAGGCCTGATCGCCGATCACACTCAGGCAGCCCGGCAGTTGATCGCCGGAACCTGAGCCCAACACAGTTAAAAATGTGGGAGGGGGCTTGCCCCCGATGGCGGTGTGTCAGTCCTATATAAGCTGGCTGACCCACCACTATCGGGGGCAAGCCCCCTCCCACATTTGGCTTTATGGTGTGCTTGAAATCGGGTTACAACCCCAACAGCGACAACATGATAAACGTCGCAAACAACACAAAATGCGTCATCCCCTCAATGGCATTGGTTTCACCATCATTGAGGTTGATCGCGCTGACGATCAGCGTAATAAACACCATCACCGTCTGTACCGGCGTCATCGCCATCTGGAACGGCTGGCCGCTGTAGAGCGCCATCGCTTCCATGACCGGCACCGTCAGAATCACCGTCGACAACGAGGCACCCAGTGCGATGTTCACCACCGACTGCATGCGGTTGGCCAAGGCGGCGCGCAATGCGGTGAGGATTTCCGGCGCGGCGGAAATAGCCGCCACTACAATCGCGGTGATCACCGGCGGCGCGCCCGTGCCTTCCAGGCCCAGGTCGAGGGTCTTGGACATGACCTCGGCCAACGCGCCAATCACAATCACGCCAAACACCAGGGTGCCGATCGAGAACGCGAGGTTCACGGGCGGCGCTTGCTCGTCTTCCGGCAATTTCTTGCGGCGCTTTTCCGGGTAGCTGTAGCTGAAGAAATAACTGTGTGGGCCGACCTGCATTCTCAGAAACAAGGTGTAGAGCACTACCATGGCGCCGATGGTGAAGGCCGAGTAAATTTTCCAGTCGGCCTCGGGGATAAATTCCGGCACCACCATCGACACGCCCATGGCGGTGAGGATCATCACGCTGTAGGTGCGCGCAGAATCATCGTTGTAGGACTGCTCGCCATGCTTGATGCCGCCCATCAGCGCGGCCAGGCCGAGGATGCCGTTGATATCGAGCATCACCGCCGAATAGATGGTGTCGCGCACCAGTGTGGGTGAAGGCTCGTTGCTCATCATGATCGCCAGGATCACCACCTCCACCAACACGGCCGCCAAGGTCAGGATCATGGTGCCGTAGGGGTCGCCGACCTTTTCCGCCAGTTGTTCGGCATGATGGGCCACACGCATCGATGCCATCACGATAAACGCGATCAAACCGAGGCCCGCGAGCAACGCCACAATCTGCCCGCTGTGGAGCATCCAGTGTTCCAGCGGGTAGGCGGCAATGGCGGCAATCAGCGCCAGCAGCATGAATTTTTCTTGCTTGAGGGAAGTGAGCATGGGAGGCCTTTATGTGCAGCAAATCAGTCATCGTTGGGGTACAGACTGCGCCCAGCCGCTAACGTTTCGTTACACCTTAGTTCACGTCGCTCTTGCGCGAAAAAATCAAATACTCTCCTGCTGGTCAGGTTATGCCGATTATTTCGGCCATGGCCTGTAGAATGCCGCCATTGCACCTGATGAGATTTTTAGACATGTACGATTGGCTCAACGCCCTGCCCAAGGCTGAACTGCACCTGCACCTGGAGGGCTCGCTGGAGCCCGAGCTGCTGTTCGCCCTGGCCGAACGCAACAAGATTGCCCTGCCGTGGAACGACGTCGAAACCCTGCGCAAGGCTTACGCGTTCAATAACCTGCAAGAGTTTCTCGACCTGTACTACAAAGGCGCCGATGTGCTGCGCACGTCCCAGGATTTCTACGACCTGACCTGGGCCTACCTGCTGCGGTGCAAAGCCCAGAATGTGATCCACACCGAACCCTTCTTCGACCCGCAAACCCACACCGACCGTGGTGTGCCGTTCGAAGTGGTGCTCAACGGCATCGCTGCCGCCCTCAAAGACGGCGAGCAGCAACTGGGCATCACCAGCGGCCTGATCTTAAGCTTCCTGCGCCACCTGAGCGAAGCCGAAGCCGAGAAAACCCTCGACCAGGCGCTGCCGTTCCGTGACGCGTTCGTCGCCGTGGGCCTGGACAGTTCAGAAATGGGTCACCCGCCGAGCAAGTTCCAGCGTGTGTTCGACCGCGCCCGTCACGAAGGCTTCCTCACCGTGGCCCACGCCGGCGAAGAAGGCCCGCCCGAGTACATCTGGGAAGCCATCGACCTGCTGAAAATCCAGCGTATCGACCATGGCGTGCGCGCCATCGAAGACGAGCGCCTGATGCAGCGCATCATCGACGAGCAGATCCCGCTGACCGTTTGCCCACTGTCCAACACCAAGCTGTGCGTATTCGACGACATGGCCCAGCACAACATCCTCGACATGCTCGAGCGTGGCGTGAAAGTCACCGTGAACTCGGACGATCCGGCCTATTTCGGCGGTTATGTCACCGAGAACTTCCACGCGCTGTACACCTCCCTGGGCATGACCCAGAACCAGGCCAAACGCCTGGCGCAGAACAGCCTGGATGCGCGACTGGTAAAGCCATAACTGAATAAACGCAGTCCAGACATGTGGGAGGGGGCTTGCCCCCGATTGCGGTATGTCAGCCAGCTTATTTGTAGCTGACCCATCGCCATCGGGGGCAAGCCCCCTCCCACATGGTTTTTGCGGTAACCCTAGATTTCGGTGAGTTCTTCCAACGTCTTGCCCTTGGTCTCCATCCCGAACACCCACACCACCAGCGCCGCCACCGCGAAACACAGTGCACCCAAGGCAAACACCCCGCCCTGCCCGGTAATCGGAAACACCAGCCCGGTCACCAGAGGCCCAAGCAACGACCCCACCCGCCCAATCGCCGAAGCGAAGCCGGACCCGGTCGCACGCGCCGAGGTGGGATATAGCTCGGGCGTATAGGTGTACAACACCGCCCACATGCCAAATAGAAAGAACTGCATCAACAAGCCGGACGCAATCAGCAGCCCGACGTTGCCGCCAAACACCGCACTCTGCCCATACAGAAACGCCATCACCCCGCCACCGAGCAACGTCACCACGCACACCGGCTTACGCCCCCAACGCTCGACCAGCCACGCGGCCATGAGGAAACCCGGTATTCCGCCCAGGGAAATGATCACCGTGTAATACACCGATTGCGTCACCGCAAAGCCTGACTGCTGCAACAACGCACTCAACCACGAGGTCAGCCCGTAGAACCCGAGCAGGGCAAAGAACCACACGCTCCAGATCATCAGGGTGCGTTGACGGTACTGCGCCGACCACAATTGCTGGAAGGCCGAGAAGAACGTGCCTGGCGTACTCGCCACTCGCGGCAAGGCCACCGGTTCGGGCAAGTCGGCGCATCCCAGGGAGTCGCGCACCTTGTGTTCGATGCCAAGCAATACCTTGTCCGCCGCCTCGTGGCGCCCGGCCTGTTCCAGCCAACGCGGCGATTCCGGAATAAAAAACCGGATGGCCAGCACAAATACCGCCGGCACCGCCAGCACCAGAAAGATGTCGCGCCAGCCCACCACCGGCAGCAGGAAATACGACAGCACCCCGGCGGCGACAAACCCGAGCGGCCAGAAACCATCCATCAACGCGATATACCGCCCACGTCGCTTTGCCGGAATCAGCTCCGACAACATCGACTGTGCAATGGGAAATTCCATGCCCATGCCAATGCCCAGCAAGATGCGAAACAGCGTCAGCGTCTCGACCGTCTGCGCCGTGGAGCACAGGTAGCTGGCGACGCCCCACAACACGATGCTCCACTGAAACACCGGCTTGCGCCCGAAGCGGTCCGCGAGCATCCCCGAGAGCGACGCACCGATCACCATGCCGAAAAAGCTCGAACTGGCGAGTAAGCCGGCCTGGGCCGTACTCAGGCCGAACTCGGCTTTGATCGAGCCCAATAGAAACGTCATCATTGCCAGATCCATGGAGTCGAAGAAGAACGCCAGGGCAATGATGATGAAAATGATTCGGTGGTAACCACTGATGGGCAACCGTTCCAGCCGCTCTGCTGCGCTATAGCCTTGCATACCCATGCCGCCGCCCCCTGTCTGAAAAGTCCCCCAAAGAGTGTGCGGCATCGTCTGCCCTGGCGATTGCTGGATGCGACCTGACCGAAACCAGGAGCGACGCGCCTACGCTGTGGCCAGCCGGTTGATCTCCGCAAGCCCGGCGTCGCTGACCGCCAAGGCCCGGGATTCATCGATCGCATTGACCCAGTTCGACTGCAGGAACAGTTGCAACAACCCCGCGCCGAGCGCACCACCCACATGCGGTTGCTGTTGGCTCCAGTCGAAACAGTCACACACCAACGGCGACGAGAATGCCTGGATAAAGATACCCAGGCTCGCCAAATGCTGGGTGCCCTTGACCGTGACTTCGGTACGTTGTTCGTAGCGCTGGATCCACCCTGCCTCCATCATCCGCTGGTACAGGCCGGCCGCCAGTTCACCGCCGAGGTGGTCCTGGCACACACGGGCGCGACGCAGCAGCGACGGTACCCGCAACGCCGCTGGCTGAGTATCCGGCGTGCTGCGCCCGACACTGGCCATGGTGGTCGTCGCCAGGGCATCGATGGCGGCGCTGACGTCCGCAGCCGCCACACGAAACAATCGCTTGCCCCGTCGCGCCTCGACCCGCAGCAGGCCGCTGCCGGTCAGCCGGGCTAAATGGGCATTGGCCGACGCCGTAGACAACCCGGCGCACGTCGCCAACTCCTCTGAAGATTTTGCCGAACCGTCCATCAATGCCCACAGCATTGCGGTGCGCTTGGGCTCGGCAAGCAAGCTGGCGATATGACTGATGCATGGTGCCTGTTCCATCTCTCGACTCCCTGTTGACGCGTTTTTCTGCTGCGGTTGGCGCCAAAGTATAGGGGCCAAAACAGCTGGTTCCATGGCGTCTTACAGCCTGGACAGGGACAGCACTTGAGCGAAATTTCCTGCTTTTCTGCCGGCCGTTACTTAGCCGCGAATCGCTCCGACCGTTGCGCCGTCAATGTCGCACAACGGGACACGAGCATCTCCCGCAGCAAGTTGACGGGTTTGCTCAACTGCGCACGATGCGCGCACAGCAGGTTAAGCGGCGTGCGCTCACCGCGCAGCTCCGGCAGGATCAAGCGCAAACGCCCAGCCACGACGTCGGTACTCACATCCAGCCAGGATTTATAGGCAATGCCCACACCCGCTACCGCCCAGCGGCGCACCACGTCGGCGTCGTCGCTGACCCGATCCCCCGAGACGGTCAGGCTGACCTCGCGCTTGCCATCAAAAAAACGCCAGTGATCATGCACGCGACCGGCGAGCATATAGAGCAAGCAATTATGCTGGGCCAGTTGTTCAAGGTGTCGCGGCTCGCCATAACGGGCCAGATAACTGGGTGCTGCGCACAGCACCCGCACATTTTCCGGGGCGATGGGCAGCGCCACCAGGCTTGAATCCTCGGGTTCGCCATAGCGCAAAGCGATGTCCACCGGTTGCCGGAACAGGTCGGCTATGCGATCACCCAGCAACAGGCGCACGCTCAGTTGCGGGTATTCACGCTGGAAATCATCCAGCCAGGGCAACAGCTGATTGCGCCCGAAATCCGAAGGCGCCGACAGTTGCAGCAGGCCGCTCACGTGGTCCTGCCCACTGGCCAACAAGCGCCGCCCTTCATCCAGTGAACTCAACGCGGCGCGGGCGTAGGTGAGAAAACCTTCGCCCTCGGCGGTCAAGCGCAAACTGCGGGTGGAGCGGGCCAGCAAGCGCGCGCCCAGTTGCTGCTCTATACGCTTCAACGCGGCACTGGCCACTGCGGGGGAAAGGTCCATCACCCGCGCGGCTGCGGACAAACTGCCCAGGTCCGCCGCCCGCACAAATAACTGCAAATCATCAAAGCGAAGCATGCATTCCCGCCAATTATCAATTTTTTATTGAAACAGAACGCTGTTTTATCGGCTTTTATCTGCATTGGAAATAGCCAATCATCTGCCCACGCCGTTCCTTTTCGACCAGGAGTCGAGTATGTCCACTGCTTTTAACGTCATCGCCACACTGATCGCCAAGCCTGGCCAACAAGCCACTCTGGAAACCCTGCTGCGCGGCCTGCTCGAACCGACCCGCCTGGAACCTGGCTGTGAGCAGTACGACCTGCATCAGGACCTGCAACATCCCGAGACGTTCTACATGCTCGAGCGCTGGAGCGATGAGGCGGCCCTGGCCGACCACGATCAGAGCGCGCATATCCAGAGCTTCCGGGCCCAGGCCGCCGAGGTGATTGAACACTTCGACCTCAAGCGCCTGAAGTTTCTCGCCTGACCACCAACCCTTTACCCGGAGAAAACATGAAAGCCATCGCCTACTACAGCTGCCTGCCCATCACCGACACGAACGCCCTGCAAGACATCGAACTGCCCGAACCCGTGGCCGGGCCGCGCGACCTGTTGGTGGAAGTCAAAGCCATCTCGGTCAACCCGGTGGACACTAAAGTGCGCCAGAACGTCGCCCCGGAACACGGCGCCGCCAAAGTGCTCGGCTGGGACGTAGCCGGTGTGGTCAAGGCGGTCGGCAGCGAAGTCACGCTGTTCAAGGCCGGTGACAAGGTGTTCTACGCCGGCTCACTGGTGCGCCCCGGCGGTAACAGTCAATTGCACACTGTGGATGAACGCATCGTCGGCCATATGCCGCAGACCCTGGGTTTCGCCGAAGCCGCCGCGCTGCCGTTGACCGCCATCACGGCCTGGGAGCTGCTGTTCGAACGCCTGCAGGTCCCCGAGGGCAAAGCGGACCTGGGCCAGAGCCTGCTGATCGTCGGCGCAGCGGGCGGCGTGGGTTCGATCCTGACCCAGCTGGCCAGCCAGCTCACGGCACTGAAGGTGATCGGCACCGCCTCGCGCCCGGAGACTCAAGAATGGGCCAAGAACCTCGGCGCCGACTTGGTGATCGACCATAGCCAGCCGCTGAGCGAAGCGCTGAAACACGCCGGCCACCCGCACGTGACCCACGTCGCCAGCCTGACCCAGACCGACCATCACCTCGACCAACTGGTGGAAGCCCTGCAGCCCCAAGGCAAGCTGGCGCTGATCGACGACCCCAAGGCGCTGGACGTCAGCAAGCTCAAGCGCAAGAGTTTGTCGTTGCATTGGGAGTTCATGTACACCCGCTCGATGTTCGAGACACCGGACATGATCGAGCAGCATCACCTGCTCAACCGCGTGGCAATGCTGATCGACGCTGGCACCCTGAAAACCACGGTAGGCGAGCACTTCGGCGTGATCAATGCGGCGAACCTGCGACGTGCGCACGCGCTGCTGGAAAGCGGCAAGGCCAAGGGCAAGATCGTTTTAGAAGGGTTCTAAAAAACGGCTATCAGTGTCGTCTGTCACTGATGTAGGTAAGGACGACACCATTAGTCCGAGAGTTGACGTTTGTCATATTTGTGCGCGCATACGGGTTTATATTGGCCGCCTTTGCCACGATTCTTTTACGTGAGGAAGTCAGCAATGAAGATCCTGATAAAAGCGTTAGCAAAATCGCAGTGGGAGGTCCGCCTGGACCAGAAGTCGATTATTTTCCACACCGAAGCCGAGGCCCGTGCCTTTGCCGACACCTTGCAAGCCCGCATCCAGGCTCCCCACCGTTTCCCACCCAGCCAGCAACGCGCCGCCGCCGGCTGATCGGCCCTTCAGATCAGACCTGCGCCTGCGCGGCCCTGGCCCGTTGCAGGCGCTGGGTCGACATCGCAATCGTCACCGCCAGCACACCGCACAGGCTGATGACCATCGCCATCGGCATCGCCGTGCCGTCATGCAACACGCCCACCAACGATGCCGCCCCCGCCGCCACGCCGAACTGAATGCAACCGAGCAATGCCGACGCGCTGCCGGCCCGGGCGCCTTGCCCGTTCATGGCGCACGCCGAGGTGTTGGGCAAAATGCAGCCCAGGCTGGCGATGCAGATGAACAGCGGCACCAGCAACGGCCACAGGGCTTCGGTGCGCAGCGCTGCAATGCCCAGCAGGGTCAACGCCGCCGCTACGTAAACCCACACCGTACGCGTGAGCAAAAACGCCGGGCCGCGCTTGGCCAGTAACCGCGCATTCAACTGCGCCACCAGGATAAAACCGGCGGCGTTGGAGCCAAACAGCCAGCCGTAATGCTCGGCGGGTACGCCATACAGCTTGATGAACACGAACGGCGAACCGGCAATGTAGGCAAACATCCCGGCAATCGAGATGCCGCCGGTCAAGGCGTAGCCGAGGTAAACCCGGTCTGACAACAACGCGCCGTAGCGGCGCAGCGAGCCGGACAACGGCTGGCGCGGCTGATGCGCCGGAAAGGTTTCCGGCAAGCCCACCGCCACCGCAACCGCCGCCATCACGCTGAACAGCGACAGCGCCAGGAAAATCGACTGCCAGCCCCACACACCCACCATTATCCCGCCCGCCAGCGGTGCGAGAATCGGCGCCAGGCCAGTCACCAACATCAGTTGCGAATACACCTTGGCCGAGCCCACGGCATCGCATTTGTCACTCACCACCGCCCGTGAGATCACCATGCCCGCGCAACCGCCCAGGGCCTGCACGAAACGCGCGCCGATCAGCCATTCCAGGGAGGGCGCGTACGCACAGGCGAAGGACGCAAGGGTAAACAGCGTGACGCCGCTGAGCAGCGGCACGCGCCGGCCAAAGCGGTCGGCCAAGGGGCCGTAGATCAATTGGCCGATGGCCAGCCCACCGAAATACACCGCCAGGGTCAGCTGGATGTGTTTTTCATCGGTTGCAAAAGCGGCTGCCATCGCCGGGAAACCCGGCAGGTAAAAATCGATCGCCAACGGGGCGAAGGCGCTCAAGGCGCCCAGGATCAGAATTATGCGGAGGTTCATCAGACACCCAAGTGAGTCGGCAGCCCGATAGTCTAGCCGCGCTTGGGCGTCTTGAACATTAAGATAGCTCGCTAACTATCGAGAATCAGACGACTGTGTAGCCTTCTTCCTTGATCAGGCCCGCGATCGCTTCACGGTCCAGTTTGCTTTGGACACTGACTTGCTTGGCCGCAAGGTCCACCGTGACCTCGGCATCTGCATCCTGGCTGCGCACCGCCTGGGTCACCGCACGAACGCAATGGCCGCAGGTCATTCCTTGCACCTTGAATACTTGCATGACATGTCTCCTTTGATGAGGTTGAACGCAGTCTCGACCTTGCCACGATGGCAAGGTCAAGTTTCAGAAACGTCGGCCGGGCTGGTATTCGGTGGCGACGTCGGCCAAGCTTCACCTTCAATAGAAGTGAACCACGGAGCATTCGCCATGCGCTGGTCGATTTTTGCCGTTGCCGGCCTGATGAGTTTTTCTGCCGTTGCGCCCGCCGCTGAAGACTATGCGGTGCTGATCATTTCCCGCGAGCGCCTGGAAGTGCCGACCAACTGTGAGATCGGCCTCTACATTCAGGACCAACTGGCCGGGCGCCTGTTCCAGGAACAAGCCACCTCCTTCAATTTGCCGCCGGGCGATGTGTCATTGCGCCTCAAGCTGCTGCCGGGCCAGACACCGGGCTGCTTGCCGGGCATGCTGGCACCGCCGGCGCAGAACATTACGCTCAAAGCCGGGGATGTACGCAAACTGCGTATCGCCCAAGGCCCGGACGGTATGTACCTCAAAGCCGCCACGCTGGAATACTGAAGCCGCCGATCGTCCCCATGCTCCGCGTGGGGACGCCTCATGGAACGCTCCGCGTCCCGCGTACAAGCCTTTGATTCGGCGCAAGGGTGACGCGGAGCGTCATGGGGATGCATTCCCACGCAGAGCGTGGGAACGATCGCGCTTGACCTTACCCACAGGTCAAGGTTGATCCTAGGAGCATCGTCTTCTGGAGGACTGCCCCATGAATGGACCCACCACGTTTGACCTGCCCATCAGCGGCATGACCTGCGCCAGTTGCGCCGGCCGTGTGGAGCGTGCGCTGGGCAAGGTGCCGGGGGTGCAGCGGGTCAGCGTCAACCTGGCCAACGAACGTGCCCACGTTGAAGGACTCCACCAACTGGATCCCGGCGTATTGATCGCCGCTGTCGAAAAAGCCGGCTACACCGCCACCCTGCCCCAGAGCGAAACCGCCACCCAGGCCAATCAAGCCCAACGCCTGCACCACGAGCGCTGGGCGCTGATGCTGGCGATCATGCTGGCGTTGCCCCTGATACTGCCGATGCTGGTGGAACCCTTCGGCTTTCACTGGATGCTCCCCGCCTGGGTTCAGTTCGCGCTGGCGACGCCGGTGCAATTGATCCTCGGTGCGCGTTTTTACAGTGCCGCGTGGAAAGCCGTGCGCGCCGGGGCGGGCAATATGGACCTGTTGGTGGCGATCGGCACCAGCGCCGGCTACGGCTTGAGCGTCTATCAATGGCTCACCCAACCCGCTCCGCACTTGTACTTCGAAGCCTCGGCCGTGGTGATCGCCCTGGTGCTGCTGGGCAAATACCTGGAGAGCCGCGCCAAGCGCCAAACCGCAAGCGCCATACGCGCCCTCGAAGCCTTGCGCCCCGAGCGGGCGGTCCGCGTGCTGGAGGGGCGCGAGGAAGAGGTCGCCATCAATACGCTTACGCTCGGTGACCTGGTGCTGGTCAAGCCAGGCGAACGTTTTCCGGTGGATGGCGAAGTGGTCGACGGCCAAAGCCATGCCGACGAGGCACTGATCAGCGGCGAAAGCCTGCCGGTGCCGAAGCGGCCCGGCGATACGGTTACTGGCGGCGCAATCAACGGTGAAGGCCGCCTGTTGGTGCGTACCCGGGCCCTGGGAGCGGAAAGCGTGCTGGCACGGATCATCCGCCTGGTCGAAGACGCCCAGGCCGCCAAGGCACCGATCCAGAAACTGGTGGATAAAGTCAGCCAGGTATTCGTCCCGACCGTGCTGGTACTGGCATTGCTCACCCTGGCGGGCTGGTGGCTGTACGGCGCCCCGCTGGAGAGCGCAATCATCAATGCGGTCGCGGTATTGGTGATCGCCTGCCCATGTGCCCTGGGCCTGGCGACGCCGACGGCGATCATGGCCGGCACCGGCGTCGCCGCGCGCCATGGCATTCTGATCAAGGATGCCGAAGTCCTGGAGCATGCCCATGGGGTGAGCGCCGTAGTCTTCGATAAAACCGGCACCCTCACTTCGGGCACGCCGAAGATCACCCATTTGGCGGCGCTGGATGGTAACGAATCGCTACTGCTGCAACAGGCCGGCGCCTTGCAGCGTGGCAGCGAGCACCCGCTGGCCAAGGCCGTGCTGGACGCCTGCGACGAACGCGGGCTGAGCGTGGCCGATGTCAGTGCCAGCCAGTCCCTGACTGGGCGCGGCATCGCCGGTACCCTTGACGGCCGGCAATTGGCTCTGGGCAATCGGCGCCTGCTGGAAGAGGCCGGCCTTAGCGCGGGCCAGTTGAGTCAGCGCGCGACGGCATGGGAAGCCGAGGGGCGTACGTTGTCCTGGCTGATCGAGCAAGGCGCAAGCCCTCGCGTGCTGGGGCTGTTCGCATTCGGCGACACGCTCAAGCCCGGCGCGCAGCAGGCCGTGCAGCAACTCAAGGCGCAGCACATCAGCAGCCACCTGCTTACCGGCGACAATCGCGGCAGCGCGCGGGTGGTTGCAGAGGCGCTGGGCATCGACGATGTACACGCCGAAGTGCTGCCCGCCGACAAAGCCGCCACCGTGACCGCACTGAAAAAAACCGGCGTGGTGGCCATGGTCGGCGACGGCATCAACGACGCACCGGCCCTGGCCGCCGCCGATATCGGCATCGCCATGGGCGGCGGCACCGACGTGGCCATGCACGCCGCCGGCATCACCCTGATGCGCGGCGACCCGCGCCTGGTGCCGGCCGCCCTGGAGATCAGCCGCAAGACCTACGCGAAAATCCGCCAGAACCTGTTCTGGGCCTTTGTGTATAACGTGATCGGCATTCCCCTGGCGGCCTTCGGCCTGCTCAACCCGGTGCTGGCAGGTGCGGCGATGGCGTTGTCCAGCGTCAGTGTGGTGAGCAATGCGTTGCTGTTGAAAACCTGGAAACCCAAGGACTTGGAGGATCAACGCCCATGAATATCGGCCAAGCCGCTCGCCAGAGCGGGCTGAGCGCGAAGATGATTCGCTACTACGAATCCATCGGTCTGCTCAAGGCAGCCCACCGCACCGACAGCGGTTATCGCATCTATGGCGCCGACGACCTGCACACCCTGGCGTTCATCAAACGCTCGCGCGACCTGGGGTTTTCACTGGAAGAGGTCGGCAAACTGCTGACCTTGTGGCAGGACCGACAACGGGCCAGCGCCGACGTGAAAGCCTTGGCGCGCCAGCATATCGATGAGCTGAATCAAAAAATCCGCGAGTTGGCGCAACTGCGCGACACGTTGCAAGACCTGGTGGAGCACTGCCAGGGCGACCACCGACCGGATTGCCCGATCCTCAAGGAATTGGCCTCCGGCAGTTGCTGCACCTGATGCTCCAACTGACTCAACATAAAGATCGTTCCCACGCTCCGCGTGGGAATGCAGACCGTGATGCTCTGCGTCACCTAGCCTAAACGTGCAGCAATTGGCGGGACGCGGAGCGTCCCAGGAGGCATTCCCACGCGGAGCGTGGGAACGATCATGTGCCGAAAGGTCACTGCATCCAAGGCGGCGGCGGTTCTTCGGCGGTCTTGGTGGGTGGGGCATCATCTGCCGCGCGATTCGCTTGCTTGCGCTCTTCATCCAGCCGCGCCGCTTCGATCTCGCGGATCACACCGCCTACGTCCGCCAGCTCTTCCGGCTCGTCGAACTCACCGGTCAGGATGCTGGCCGGGTGCAGGATACCGGCTTCGTACAGCGCCCACATTTCCTTGGCGTACTTGGTCTTCTTCAGCTCCGGAGCAAAGCGCCCGAAGTAGGAAGCCATGTTGCCCACATCCCGTTCCAGCATGCTGAATGCGTGGTTGTTGCCCGCCGCATCCACCGCCTGGGGCAGGTCGATGATCACCGGGCCCGTTGGCGTGAGCAGTACGTTGAACTCGGACAGGTCACCGTGCACCAGCCCGGTACACAGCATCAGCACGATCTGGGAAATCAGGAAGGCGTGGTATTCACGCGCCTGGTCCGGCTCCAACGTCACGTCATTCAGGCGTGGCGCCGCATCGCCGTACTCGTCGGCGACCAGTTCCATCAACAGCACGCCTTCAAGAAAGTCGTACGGCTTGGGCACGCGAACGCCCGCACCGGCCAGGCGGAACAACGCCGCTACTTCAGCGTTCTGCCAGGCATCTTCGGTTTCTTTCTTGCCGAACTTGGAGCCCTTGGCCATGGCGCGGGCCTGGCGGCTGTTACGGACCTTGCGGCCTTCCTGGTATTCGGACGCCTGACGAAAGCTTCGTTTATTCGCCTCCTTGTAAACCTTGGCGCAACGCAATTCGTTGCCGCAGCGCACCACATAAACAGCTGCTTCTTTACCACTCATCAGTGGGCGCAGCACTTCGTCGACCAGACCGTCTTCGATCAGGGGTTCAATGCGTTTAGGAGTCTTCATCAGCTTTTATTGTGGGTCCTGTATTACCAAACACGCGTGTGGCACTCGTTATACGGCAATCGGCGCGCCGGTGGGAGAGGCTACCGACCTCTGGCCCACGAAGAATGCATTCAATATGCCAATTTTACCCGGCAATCAACGTTCGATAATCGCCGTCACACCCTGCCCCCCCGCCGCACAGATCGAAATCAAACCACGCCCTTTCCCTGCTGCATCCAGCAACTTGGCCAGGTTGGCGACGATGCGCCCGCCGGTCGCGGCAAACGGGTGCCCGGCGGCCAGTGAGCTGCCTTTGACGTTCAGACGGCTGCGGTCGATGGCGCCCAGCGGCGCATCCAGGCCCAGGCGCGTGCGGCAATAGTCGGCATCTTCCCAGGCCTTGAGCGTGCACAACACCTGGGCGGCGAATGCTTCGTGGATCTCGTAGTAATCGAAGTCCTGCAGCGTCAGACCGTTCCTGGCCAACAAACGCGGTACGGCGTACACCGGCGCCATCAGCAGGCCTTCGGCACCGTGGACGAAATCCACCGCCGCCGCTTCGCCATCGCGCAGATACGCGAGGATCGGCAAGCCGCGCTCGTTGGCCCAGGCTTCACTGCCCAACAGCACCAGCGAGGCGCCATCAGTCAGCGGCGTCGAGTTGCCGGCGGTGAGCGTGCCCTTTTCACTGCGCTCGAAAGCAGGCTTGAGCGCGGCGAGTTTTTCCAGGGTCAGGTCAGGGCGCAGGTTGTTGTCGCGGGTCAGCCCCAGAAACGGCGTCAGCAAATCGTTGTGCCAGCCCTCGGCGTAGGCGGCGGCCATTTTCTCATGACTCTCCAGGGCAAGCTGGTCCTGCTCGGCGCGAGGAATCTGCCAGGTCTGCGCCATCAGCTCGCAGTGCTGGCCCATGGACAAGCCGGTGCGCGGCTCACCGTTGCGCGGCAGTTCTGGCTTGAGGTGCTGCGGACGAAGCTGTAACAAAACTTTTAGCTTATCCACCATGGACTTGCTGCGGTTGGCCTGCAGCAAAATCTTGCGCAGGCCTTCATTGACGCCAATCGGCGCATCGGAGGTGGTGTCCACCCCGCCGGCGATACCGCATTCGATCTGGCCCAGGGCAATCTTGTTGGCCACCAGCAAGGCCGCTTCCAGCCCGGTGCCGCAGGCCTGCTGCACGTCGTAGGCCGGGGTTTGCGGCGACAGGCGCGAGCCAAGTACGCATTCGCGGGTGAGGTTGAAATCACGGGAATGCTTGAGCACCGCGCCAGCGGCCACCTCGCCGAGACGCAGGCCGTGCAGGTTGAAACGTTCGATCAGGCCTTCCAGGGCAGCAGTGAGCATCGCCTGGTTACTTGCCGTGGCGTAGGGGCCGTTGGAGCGGGCGAAAGGAATGCGATTACCGCCAATGATCGCCACACGGCGCAATTGAGTCATGGAAAGCTCCCTCTGTCTGTTATGGGCTTGATCAGTGAGCCTAGTCGAACGACTGCTACCCTGGGATGGTCCACCTTTTGAACCCCAGTCTTCGGAGAGCGTTCCATGTCTGACCGTTATATCGACTTCGCCAACTCCAGCCTCGGCCATCGCCTGGTCGCCGCCCTTGGCCTGCCGTCGCCGGTACGCCTGGAACGCTGGCAAGCCGGGCGCCTGCGCCCGGTGGAAGGTGCACTGCTGCTGGGCGGTGGCGCGCTGGCAACTAAAGTGTTGCCGTTTGCCAACAAACTCACCGATGCCGTCTACAGCTACGGTGCCGAAGCGCTGGACGCGCCGGCGTGGATTCCAGGCCACGGTCCCAAGCTCAAGGCTGTGGTCTTCGACGCCAGCGCCTTGCAGCACACCGATCAACTCAAGCAGCTACGTGAATTTTTCCAGCCCTTGCTGAAAAACCTCGCTCACAGCGCCCACCTGGTGATCCTTGGCCGCACGCCGGAAAGCCTCAGCGACCCGTTCGCCGCCAGCGCCCAGCGCGCCCTGGAAGGGTTCAGCCGCTCGCTGGCCAAGGAACTGCGCAGCGGCGGTGTGCTGCAGTTGCTGCAGGTGGACGAGGGTGCTGAAGACCAGTTGGAAGGCGCACTACGGTTTTTCCTGTCGCCCAAAAGCGCCTATATCTCAGGGCAGGTGATTCGCCTGCAGGCCTGCGCCACGCCGGTCGAAGACTGGACACGTCCGTTGGCCGGGCGCAAAGCCCTGGTGACCGGCGCTGCGCGTGGTATCGGCGCCTCCATCGCCGAGACCCTGGCCCGCGATGGCGCCGAGGTGATCCTGCTGGATGTGCCCCAAGCCAAGGCCGACCTCGACGCCCTGGCCGCCCGCTTGAATGCGCGTACTCTCACGCTGGATATCTGCGCCGAAGACGCCGCCGCCCAGTTGATCGAACACCTGCCCGATGGCCTCGATATTCTGGTGCACAACGCCGGCATCACCCGCGACAAGACCCTGGCCAACATGACCCCGGAATACTGGGACGCGGTGCTGGCGGTCAATCTCAATGCGCCGCAGGTGCTGACCAAGGCGCTGCTCGACAGCGGCACCCTGCGCGACAATGCCCGCGTGGTGCTGCTGGCTTCCATCAGCGGCATTGCCGGCAATCGCGGGCAAACCAACTATGCGGCGAGCAAGGCCGGGCTGATCGGTTTGGCCCAGGCATGGGCACCGCTGCTGCAAACGCGCGGGATCAGCATCAATGCCGTCGCCCCCGGTTTTATCGAAACCCAGATGACCGCGCATATTCCGTTTGCCCTGCGTGAGGCCGGACGACGCATGAGTTCCCTGGGCCAGGGCGGTGTGCCGCAGGACGTGGCCGAAGCCGTGGCCTGGCTGAGCCAGCCGGGTTCGGGTGCCGTCAGCGGCCAGGCGCTGCGGGTGTGTGGGCAAAGTCTTCTGGGAGCGTGAATATGCAATGGCAGACACTGGACAGCACGCCGTATCTACCGCCGCTGTACTGGCGTGCGGCGCTCAAGCGCAAGATCACCGGCAGCGCACTGCCCGAGCACGGCCTGCGCTGCCAGGTTCGCGTCGACCCCAGGGCTGTGGCGGCGTACCGCAAGGTTTGCGGTTTTGCTGACAGCCCGATGCTGCCGGCGACCTATCCGCATATCCTCGCGTTCGGCCTGCAGATGCAACTGCTGACCGACCAGGCGTTCCCGTTTCCGTTGCTGGGGTTGATCCACCTGAGCAACTGCATTCGCCTGCATCGGCCCCTGGGCAGTGTGAGTGAGCTGAGCGTCGGGGTGTACACCGGCAACCTCAAGCCCCATGCCAAAGGCGCGACCTTCGATGTGGTGACCGTGGTCGAGGATGCCCTTGGGCTGCTCTGGGAAGCTGAAAGCACAATGTTGTGCCGGGGCGTAAAGCTCGAGGGCGAGACCGAGGAACGCACGTTGGTAATTGACGCAGCCCTCACCGAACTCACGCGCTGGAAAGCCCCCGCCGATATCGGTCGCCGCTATGCTCGCGTATCCGGCGATTACAACCCGATTCATCTCAGCGCAATGACCGCCAAGCTCTTCGGCTTTCCCCAGGCGATTGCCCACGGGTTGTGGAACAAGGCCCGCACGTTGGCGGCCTTGGGCGAGCAACTGCCGGTGGCCAATGTCGAAATAGCCGTTGAATTCAAGAAACCCGTGCGCCTGCCCAGCGAAGTGATTCTGATGACCAGCGGCGCCGGTTTAACTGGCGAGTTGGTGTTGAACGGCGCCGGTAACATCCAGCATATGCTTGGAGAGTGGCGACCGATTGCCTGAGAGACACTGATTAATTGTATATATACACCTTAAGTTATAGCGAACCCGACCGGGTCCGCTACTTTATTTAACCCTTTGATTTACAACTAAAAGGCAGCCAGCGTTATTTTAATTTATAACGTTCGTATTAGCGCTTAAGACGACTAAGACCTTATGTATATAAATCGTTAATACCAAGTTGAGATTGCGAGAAAACCGGCCCGGGTCTGTGATAGCCACACGGACAAACGTATCGCTAGCCAAAGAAATAGCGAACGTTTGAAACAACCAAGGTTGTACCAGGTGCAAGGAACTCAATCATGAAAACTCAAGTCGTGTTTTGGAAAGCAAGTACCGCGCTGGCGTTGATTCTGGCCATGAGCCTCGGCGGCTGCAGCAGCGGTGGTGGCGGGCATAAATCAAACGTGGCGGCGTCTTCGCCGGATGCTGGTGCTGGTGCAGGTGCTGGTGGCGGTACGGGTAGCGGCGACGGCACTGGCGGTGGAACCGGTGGCGGAACCGGCGGGGGCACTGGCGATGGCACCGGTGGCGGAGCCGGCGGGGGCACTGGCGATGGCACCGGTGGCGGAACCGGCGGGGGCACTGGCGATGGCACCGGTGGCGGTACTGGCGGTGGTACCGGTGGTGGCACTGGAGACGGTACCGGCGGTGGCACCGGCGGCGGCACCGGTGGTGGCACCGGCGGCGGCACTGGCGGCGGTACCGGCGGTGGCACCGGCGGCGGCACTGGTGGCGGCACCGGCGGCGGCACCGGCGGCGGCACTGGCGGTGGCACTGGTTCGACAACCACCCCACTCGTCACTGGCCAGATCGCCGGCACCCTCGGTACCACCGTGGGCAATGTAGGCGCAGCGGTGGGTGACCTCGGTTCGACCTTGAACGGTGTCCCCATCGTCGGCACAACCGCTGGCGGCCTGGTCACTTCGGCCGGCACCGCCGTGACCAGCATCGGCACTGGCGTGACGGCGGGCCTGGGCTCCCTGGGCACCAACAGCAACTCCCTGGGCATCACGGTCGCGGGTGTCGGCACTGGCGTCGCCGATTTGGGCGACGGCTTGTCGGTCACTGGCAAATCGCTGTCGACCACCCTCGGCGGGGTTCCCGTCGTCGGCGGCTTGACCGGCGGCGTGGGCGGTGCAGTCGGTGGTGTAGTGGATAAAGTGGGCACTACGGTGACCATGCTCGGCGATACCCTCAGCACGGCCAGCACCACCGGCCCATTGGGTTCCCTGACCGGCACCCTGGGCGGCAAAGCGCTGGTGCCGGTGGTGTCGCTGGTGGAAAACACCACCGGCAACCTCGGCAACGCAACCGGCCTGGGCACGCCCGTCAACGGCCTGGTGGATAAACTGGGCGCCACCGTCACCGGCCTCGGCACCCAAGTCGCCAGCACCGGCGGCGCAGGCAACCCTGTGACCACGATTGTCGGCAGCGTGCTGACAGGCGTAGGCGGCACACTCGACAAGTCCGGCGGCTATGTCGCGCCAACCGGCGGCGCCGCAGCACCCGGCATACCGGAACTGGTCGGCGGCCTGGTGAACAACGTCGGGACCGGCCTGAACGTCGGCAACACCAACGGCACGGTCAGTGCAGCCGGGGTGACCGGCGGCGCCTTGGGCAACACCATTGCCTCCGTGGGTACCGTGCTCGGTGGCACAGGCGTTGCCAACACGGGCGCTACTGCACCGGTCGCAACGGTTGCAGCCAACGTAGGCGCTGCGCTGAACCCAGTAACATCGGGCGTCACCGCACTGACGCAAAACATCGGCACCACCACCGGCGTCGGTACTCCGGTCAACGGCCTGGTGACCCAAGTCGGCGGCGCCGTCAGCAGCCTGGGCACTAACCTCACCACCGCCAACGCCAACCCGGTCACCACGACCCTGGGCACCACGGTAACCGCCGTCGGCAATACCGTAAGCTCGGTCGGTGGCCTGGTCACCGGCGGCACCGGCGGTACCAGCGGTGGCCTGCTCGGCGGTCTGAATATTGGCGCCACAGCCCCCGCCACAGGCACTGCACCCACCACTGGCGGCACGGCAACAACGGGAGGCCTGGGCGGCTTGCTGAACGGCCTGAGCGGCAAATAGAAATGCACCTGGCCGATTAGACGGCCTCCCCTACAGCGCCTACGCTTGGTTGAGACGAGAGACCCTGACTAAGTCTCTCGTCTTTTTTAGGGGCCGCTGCTGGATGTAGACACTCAGCGCCCTCCCGAACCGCGCCCCAGAGCGCGGCGGGCCCGAAACGCTGCTGCAATTGACCATGGAGTGTCCTATGCGCGTGTTGACCCCGTTGTTATTGCTTACCCTCAGCACTTATGCCCAGGCCGAGGCCCTTCCCAGCTTCCTCAACAGCAACGACACCATCCGCACCCTGCCGGTGCCCAACCTGCCCGCCGACGCCTATCGACCGGCCACACCGCAAACCCAGGTGCCAGAAACGCCACCCACTGCGGGCCAGCCGTTGTTGATGGACACCAAGGTCACCATTCGCAAGCTGCAGATCGAAGGCGGCACGGTGTACCCGCTCACCGAGACGGCCCAGGTCTACGCGCCGTTGATTGGCCATGAGACCAACCTCGCGCAACTGATCGAGGCCACCCGTGGCATCACTCGTCGCTACCAGCAGGACGGCTACCTGTTGTCCTACGCGTTCCTGCCGCAGCAGACCTTCGAAAACGGCTTGGTCCGCGTGGTGCTGGTAGAAGGCTACATCAAGGACTATCAACAAACCGGCGACATCGGTTCGGTGTCGGCCTACGTCGACAAACTCGCGCAAAAACTCCTCGCCGAACGCCCACTCACGCGCAAGACCTTCGAACGCTACACCACGCTGATGAGCCGCATCCCCGGCCTCACCGTACAGGCACAAGTGCCGCCGCCGGGCACCACCGATGGCGCCACGCACATGCAGATCCAGGCCAGCCGCAAACCCTTCACCACCAGCATGAGCCTGGCGCAGAAAAGCCGTGGCGGCACCCAGGCGTTACTCAGCGCAACCAGTAATGCTCAAACTTCAATGGGCGAACAGCTCAGCCTCAGCGGGTTGTTCCCGCCCGGCGAGGACAAAGAGCACTACTACCGCGTGGACTACAACCAGTTCATCAATACCGAGGGCACCCAACTGGCCCTGGCCGCCGAGCGTTATCGCGCCGACCCCAGCAGCAGCGTGCAATTGGACGGCGGCTTCGAACTCAAGCCACACCAGTCGATCGATCGCTACTCCATCGGCCTGAGCCACCCCTTCATTGCCTCACCCACCGAGTCGCTCACCCTGGGCACGCGCCTGTACGCGGTAGACCAGACCACCCGCTATAAACTGGTGGGCTACCCGCTGCGCTTCGATATCGAATCGAACCTGCGCGCCCTGGCCTTCGAGGGTGACTGGCGTAAGGCCGACGCCAGGCAGTTACGCATCCTCAGCGGCGGCTTGTATCAAGGTATCGACGGTCTGGGCGCCAAGGCCCGCAGCGACCTGGACGTGGCCAAACCCGATCTCGATTTCTTTCGCCTGCGCCTGTCCGGCGTGCAAAGCAACAAGTTCTTCGACAACTGGCAAGGCGTGCTCTCAAGTGCGCTCTACTGGAGCAACAACACCCTGCCCGACAGCGAGCGCGCCACGTTTGGCGGGCAGAACTTCGGCCGTGGCTACCCCGATGACCAAGGCTCGGGCGACAAGGGCTGGGGCGTGGCGTATGAGGTCAACTACAGCTTCAACCGGGCCGGCGATTGGGTGAAGGTGTTGCAACCCTACGTGGTACTGGACCGCGCCAAGGCCTGGTTCAACGAACTGCCGGTCAAGGCCAGCGACATGTCCTCGGCGGCGGTGGGTCTGCGCTTTGGCGATAACAAGTACTACAACATCGCCCTGGAAGCCGCCAAGCCGATGTCGGACATCGCTCTGGACAGTTTCAACCGGCGGCCGCGGTATACGTTGAGTTTCAGTTATCAGCTGTAACGAGAGCGTCAAGTTACAAGCCTCGAGCTGCAAGAGGGGCAAGGTGCACCATTTGCCGCTTAAGGCTTGAAGCTCGTAGCTGCTCTTAGGGGAAACAAACTGTTCAACGTATCGAGCAGCCGCGCGAGGTAGATGGGCTTGCGAAACAGGTCCAGTACCTGCAGGCGCAGCATGTCGCTGACGTCATCCATCTCCGCATGCCCCGACATGACGATCACCGGCAGATGGGAGCGGGAGGTGTGTTCGCGCAGGCGCTTGATCAAGGAGATACCGCTTTCCTCAGGCATGCGCAGGTCAGTGATGACCAGAGCAATATCGGGATGCAAGGTCAGTTCCTGCAGCGCGAACGTCACGGAGGTGGCGGTAAAGCAAACGAAGCCCTCGTTCTCCAGCGACTCCGCCAGTTCAACGAGGGCATCTTCTTCGTCGTCCACCAACAGGATTTGTTGGCGGGGAGAGACAGCAGCATTCATGAGCACGACCTGATCAATCAACAACGGCAACTCATGGGGAAATGGCAGTACCGATCCTGGTAAAGAAGGCCGTGATCTGAGGCCCCAGCGTCGTTCCGGCGGCGAGTACCACCAGCGCCACAATCGCCACCAGTATGAGGTACTCGATGGCTGTCGCGCCGTCTTTACGATGGAACAGCAATTGGAGTTGAACGTGAAGCTTCATCAGCAGAGCAAGGACCATAACACTTCTCCTCAGGCGACCAAGCGCCGTATCCCGGTAACGCACAGTGATTGCGATGTGCCATCCAAAGCATTGCCAACAAAGCCCAGCCTCACAACTGTAAGAACTGATTAGTCCTAAAGTAGTAGTTGCTCTTCTGACGCCGTAAATGTGTGTTTTTAAAGGGCACGTCCTGCTCCCTGAAGAAAACTTTCTCTCAGTAATGGCATTTTGTCCTAGCTCAACTACCGTCAAATAGCGAAATAGTTAGTCACCGTTCAGCCGGGTTGCGCAAGTAGCCTGTTGGACAGACGGGCTGTGGGGCAACGGGAAAAGGAGAGCCGTCATGAACACGCGTCTAAGCATGGTACTGGCCGCTGTGTTGTTGGTCGGTGCGTTGTTTGCCGGTTACTGGGGGTTGGTCCTCAGCCGTGAGCCTGCTCCGGCGCCACCACCACCGCCACAGGCTGCTCCCGTCGAAAAAGCCGTCGCTGTGGTGGAAGACCCGACCCGCCAATCGGTGGTCGTGCTGGCCCACGATGTGCCTCCCTTCGTTGCCCTGACTGCCGCTGACCTGAGCCTCGAAAAACTGCGCACGGTCCCGGCCGGCAGCATGAGCCGTATCGACCAGGCGGTTGGCCGTACCCCATTGCGGGCGCTCGGCGCGGGCACCTGGCTCAACGAGGAAAGTTTCACTCCGGGCGGGCCGCTGGCGCGGATGATCCGCGCCGATGAACGCGCCCTGGCCGTCGCCGTCGATGAAGTGATTGGCGCCGCCGGCCAGTTGAGCCCTGGCGACTATGTGGACGTGCTGCTGTACCTGCGTCAGGACGCGGCCAACCTTGAACAATCGGCCCAGGTGGTGATCCCCGCCGTGCGCCTGCTCAGCGTCGGCGACCAGATGGGCCTGACCAACGACGGCACCCCCGCCGCCCCTCCCGCGCTGACCGCCGAAGAAAAAGCCCAACGCCATGCGCCCTCGCGCACGGTGGTGCTGGCCGTGCCCGAACAATTGCTGAGCCGGTTGATGCTGGCCACCCAGGCCGGCACCTTGCGCCTGGCCGTGCGCAGCGCCGACGAACGCCTGTTGAGCCACTACTGGGCCGGCGCAGACGACGCGCCGGGCAATCTGCAGAACGCTAACCGCGACCTCTATCAGTTCACCCAACTGGCCTTCGCCCAGCCCCCCAGGAAAGTGGCCCAGAGCAGCGCCCCGCGCCGTGCTGGCGTCGAGGTGATACGCGGCAATCAAGCAACTCAACAAACCCCCGACTGAACAAGGATGCTGTGCATGAACCGACGTTTCATACCGGTGTTCACGCTGAGAATTACCTGTGCGTTGCTGCTGTCGCACCTGTCCATCGGGCTGGCCATGGCGGCTGCGAGCAATTGCGCCAACCTGGCTCAACTGCCCGCCGCGTTGTCCGTAGGCGAGGGCCTGCAACAGGAACTGCAATCGCCGGTGGCCATAACACGCCTGGCCATTGGCGATCCGAAAATCGCTGACGTTCATCTCAATGGCGATCGGGGTTTCCTGCTGACCGGCGTCGGCCCCGGCACCACCAGCCTGATGGTGTGGACCGCCTGTTCGACCACCCCGCGCCAGAGCATGGTGTTCGTCAAGGGCAAGGCCAATACCGCTTTGACCAGTCTTTCGCTGTCGCCCGCCGATGATCCTTTGCTGCCCAGCCAGGTACAGACCGATATCCGCTTCGTCGAAGTCAGCCGCACCAAACTCAAGGAGGCCAGCACCAAGATCCTGGGCATCGGCAACAACTTCTTCCTCGGCAGCCCCAACTTGCTGTCCCCCACGCCCAGCACGTTCAAGCTGCCGGTGAGCACCGACAACTTCAACATCGGTTTTGGCGGCGGCCGCGTCTCGGCGATGATCAACGCCCTGGAAAGCAGCGGCTTTGCCTACACCCTCGCGCGGCCGAGCCTGGTGGCCATGAGCGGGCAAAGCGCAACCTTCCTCGCCGGCGGCGAAATACCCGTGCCAGTGCCGAGCAGCGGCAGCGATACCATCTCGATCGAATACAAGGAATTCGGCATTCGCCTGACCCTCACCCCGACCGTGATCGACCGCAACCGCATTTCCCTCAAGGTGGCGCCGGAGGTCAGCGAACTGGATTACACCAACGCAGTGGTCATCGAAAATATCCGCGTGCCGGCCCTGACCATTCGCCGCACCGATACCAGCGTGTCCCTGGCCGACGGCGAAAGCTTCGTGATCAGCGGCCTGATCAGCAGCAACACCACCACCAGCATCGCCAAGTTCCCAGGCCTGGGGGACATCCCGATCCTGGGGGCGTTCTTTCGCGACTCGTCGGTCCAGCGCGAGGACAAGGAACTGCTGATGATCGTCACGCCGCACCTGGTGCAACCGCTGGCGGCCAATGCCCGACTGTCGGCGCTGCCCGGTGAAAAAATGCGCAACTACGACCCGAACTGGTACCGCCTGTTCTTCCTGGAAAACGGTAATTTTGACCGCCTCAACGGGTTGTCCCAATGAGCGATCACCTGAGCCAGACCTTCCTGGCAATTACCCGTAATACCACCGACCTCGAATGGCTGCAGGGCGCGCTGGCGCCCCTCGGCCAGGTGGTCAGCGCCGGCAGCGGCACCCTGGATGAGCTGCTGGCCCTGGTCGATGTGACCTTCGCCAACCTGGTGTTCATCGGCCTCGATCGCGAGCATCTGGTGGCCCAGAGCGCGCTGATCGAAGGCGCACTGGAAGCCAAGCCGATGCTGGCGATCGTCGCCCTCGGCGACGGTATGGACAATCAATTGGTGCTCAACGCGATGCGCGCCGGGGCGCGGGACTTCGTCGCCTACGGCTCGCGCTCCAGCGAAGTCGCCGGGCTGGTGCGCCGCCTGAGCAAGCGCCTGCCTGCGGTCACCACTCACACCCATCTGGGCGGCCTCTCGGTGCTGTACGGCACCCAGGGCACTTCCGACGGCGCGCTGCTCAGCAGCCATCTGGCGCTGGTGGTGCAAAAGAGCGGCCAGCAAACGCTGTTGCTCGACCTCGGCCTGCCACGCGGTGACAGCCTGGCGCTGCTGGGCCTGGAAAGCTCGTTCAACTTCGGCGATGCCCTGCGCCACCTGAGGCGGCTGGACGCGACCCTGATCAACAGCGCCTTTACCTCAGCTGAAGACGGCCTGCGCATGCTTGCCTACGCGCCCAACGATGAGCTGCTGGAGCACACCAGCGCCGCCGAGCTGTACATGTTGCTCAGCGCACTGCGCCAGCACTTCCAGCACATTGTGGTGAACCTGGTCGGCCAGCCGGACAGCGACGCCCTGCGCACCTTTGTCAGCCATTGCGACAAGCTGCTGTGGTGCACCGACCAGAACGTGCTGGACTGCCGGCGCAACCTGGCGGTGCTGAACCATTGGCGCGAAAAAGGCATGAAGCTCGAACACGCCAAGCTCTTGATCGATGGCTACCTCAAAGGCTGCGCGCCTGACGCCGAAGCGCTGGGCAAAAGCTTTGGCCTGGAAGTGATTGCGGTGTTGCCACTGAGCGCGGAGCTACGGCTGAACGCCAAGAACCAAGGGCAAACCCTGTTTGCGCTGGCGCCGCGCGAAGCCCTGACGCAAGGGCTCAAAACCCTCGGCGAGCGCCTGGCGAAACGCTCGCAGGACCCCACCGCAAAACCGCCCAGCCGTTGGCTGGAGCGTTTGCTGGGAGCCGCTAAATGACCAGTGAAAAACTCTTCGGCGCACCCGCGCGCGGCGTGGCTGGCAACACCGATCACGACGGTTTGAAGCTGGTGCTGCATCGCTACATCATCGATGCCATCGAAGAATCCGGACTGAATCTGCTGGAAGGCTCGCGCCAGTCCCTGGCGCAATTTGTCATCGACAAAGTGGCCGAGTACATCAACCGCATGCACCTGGCGATCTCGCGCTACGAGATGGAGCGCCTGGCCGAAGAAATCGTCGACGAACTGACCGGCTTCGGCCCGCTGGAAGTGTTGCTGCGCGATCCGTCCGTCACCGAAATCCTGGTCAATGGGCCGCACCGGGTGTTTATCGAACGTGACGGTCTGCTGCATCAAAGCGATTTGCGCTTTATCGACGCCCACCATGTGGAGCGCGTCATGCAGCGCATCCTCGCGCCGCTGGGACGGCGCCTGGATGAGTCATCGCCGATGGTCGATGCGCGCTTGCCCGATGGCAGCCGGGTCAATGCAATCATTCCGCCGATTGCCCTGGACGGCCCCTGCCTGTCGATCCGAAAGTTTCGCAAGGACATGCTCAAAAGCAGCGATCTGGTGGCCATGCAGACCATCGACCAGAACATCTTCGACTTCTTCCAGGAAGCGGTGGGCAAGCGTTGCAATATCCTCATCAGCGGCGGGACAGGCACCGGTAAAACCACGCTGCTGAATATTCTCAGCCAGTTGATCAACCCCCATGAACGCCTGGTCACCATCGAAGACGTGGCCGAATTGCAATTGGGCCATCCCCATGTGGTGCGCCTGGAAACCCGCCCGCCGAATGCCGAGGGGCATGGCGAGGTCAAGGCCAGCGACCTGATCCGCAACGCCCTGCGGATGCGCCCCGACCGCATCATTCTCGGTGAAATTCGCGGGGTGGAAGTGCTCGATGTACTGACCGCCATGAACACCGGCCATGACGGCTCCATGAGTACCGTGCACGCCAACAATGCCGCCGACGCCCTGCTGCGTCTGGAAACCCTGGTGGGCCTGACCGGCCGCATGATCGCAGAAAAAACCCTGCGGCAAATGATCTGCGCGGCGCTGGATGTGGTGGTGCAACTGACCCGCCTGCCGGACGGACGTCGTTGCGTCAGCGAAGTGGTCGAAGTGGTGGGCATCCGCGAAGACGTGTACGTGACCAACACCCTGTTTCGCCATGACCGGCGCACCGGCTTCGGCTTCGTGCGTGAAGCGCTCAACCCGGCCGGCGACAAACTGCGCCGCGAACCGGTATAGCCTTGAGGGGGAATCAAGCATGACCGGGGCCATCCTGCTACTCATCTGCCTGATCCTGATCGGCCTGTCGATCCGCTCGTTCCAGCATGGCTTGCGCCGTGCCCAGACCGAACGCGTGCTGGGCCGCCTCGCCGAAGGCCAGCCGCAGCTCGCCGAAGAAAACGATTCGTGGAATCGCGTGGAACGCATGTTCCTGCGCGCAGGCCTGGGCAAACCCAGCGAAAGCCTGGGGCTGTGGCTGACGGTGTGGGGCCTGGGCGCGGTGCTCGGGTTGATCGTCGTCAGCTGGGTCGGCCTGCTGGTGATGCTGGTGCTGCCGCCGGTGCTGTTGCGCTTGTACATCGCCTGGCGTTATCAACGCCGCATCACGCGCATGATCGAACAGCTGCCGCAATTGCTCGACCACACCGTGCGCAGCCTAAAGGCCGGGCGCACCCTGGCCGATGCGGTGCTGGGCGGGATCGACGTGGCCGAAGACCCGCTGAAAAACGCCATGGGCCGAATCCAGCGCAACGTGCAACTGGGAGTCAGCCTGCCGGAGTCCGCCCACGACTTCGCCGAATTCTATGAGCGCGACGAGTTGCGCTTGTTCGCCCTGGGCTTGAAGGTCAACCACCGCTATGGCGGCAATGCCAGCGAGCTGTTGGAAAACCTGATTAAGATGATCCGCGAGCGCGAGCAAGCCGCGCGCCAGTTACGCGCCCTGACCGGCGAAACCCGGGTGACCGCCTACGTGCTCACCGCGCTGCCCATTTCCATGGTGGGCTACTTCCTGGCGGTCAACCCCGCCTACCTGATGACCATGTGGAACGACGGCACTGGCCGCATGCTGTTATTCGTGGCCCTGGGTATGCAGGTGCTCGGCTGCTTCGCCCTGTGGCGCATGTTGCGGAGCGTATGAGATGGCTATTTCGCTGCTGATCAGCGCCGTGTTGTTGCTGGCCGCCCTGGCGCTGCTCCTGGCCAACCTGGTCAAACATCGGCGTGGTCAGCGCCTGGTTGCCCAACGCCTGCAGGGCCAGTTGGGCCGCGAACACCGCCTCGGGGCGATGATGCGCCAGTTGGGCAACAGCCCCCTCGCGCAACGTTCGGTCAGCCTCGACAACGAAACCCAGACGCTGCTCAACCGCATAGGTTGGCGCACCGCCAGCCAGCGTTCGATGTTCGCCGCCTTCCAGATCGGCACGCCGGTGCTGCTGTTGGTCGTGGCCCTGATCGCTCAGCCGTTGCTGTTTCCTGAAAGTGGCTCGCCGTGGCTGCTGCCCCTGATCGCGCTGGGCGTCGGCTACCTCTTGCCCAAGCGCATCCTGGCCAGCGTGGCCAAGGCGCGTCAGCTGCGGATCTCCCAGGAAGTCTCGACCTTTATTCCGTTACTGCGGATCCTGTTCGAATCGGGCATGGCGGTCGAACAGGCGTTGCGCGTGTTGAGCATCGAAGCGCAACACCTGCTGCCGACCCTGACCCATGAACTGCGGCTGATCCTGAACCGGGTCGACTCCGGCCTGGAACTCAGTGAGGAACTGGGCACGACCGCCAGGCTGCTGGCCGTGGATGAGTTCACCGACACCTGCATCATCCTTCAGCAACTGATCCAGCAGGGCGGCGGTGCGATGAAGTCATTGCTGGCGCTCAAGCAATTGCTCGACGACCGACGCCTGACACGCATCCAGGAATTCGTGTCGAAGATGTCGGCGAAAATGTCGGTGGTGATGATGGTGTTTTTGTTTCCCGCCTTGCTGATCGTGCTCGGGGGGCCGGCCTTCATCGGTATTACCCGGGCGTTGAGTAACCTATGAGGAGCGCCCGATGAAAGCCTTGATAGCTGCTTTGAGCCTGTTGCTGCTGGGAGGGTGCGCCACCAATGGCCAAACCCCATGGGGCGCCCTGACGGCCCCCGGCAGTTGCCCCAAGCCTGGCGCCGAACACGAGTTGTCGTTGAGCCTGGCCGATGAAATGGCCAACGACGGCAAACTGCACGCCAGCCTGGCCAACCTGCAGAGTTTGCCGGCCAGTCTGCCCCAGGTGCGTCTGCGCCAGGCCAAGGCTTATCGTTTGCTCGGGCGCAGCGAGGCAGAGCCGCTGTACCGCAGCCTGCTCGGCACCTGCATGGCCGCCGAAGGCGAACACGGCCTGGGGCAACTGGCCTCGGCCAAAGGCGACAACGCCCAGGCCATGGCCCACTTGCAGCGCGCGGCGCGGCTGGCGCCCACCGACGAGAAAATCCGCAATGACCTGGGCGTGGTGTACCTCAACCAACTGCGCCTGGACGACGCGCGGTTTGAATTCATGACCGCCATGGAACTCAAGCAAAGCGACCCACTGGCAGCGATCAACCTGGTGACGCTGCTGATCTATCAAGACAACTGGAAGCAGGCCGCGCAGGTGGTCAGCCAGATGGGCCTGGGGCCCGAACAAGTCACCGAAGCCCAGGCCCGCGCCGAAAAACTCAAGGCTTCAAGCGCGACCGCCGCCAAGGCCAAGGACCAGATCGCCAGAGTCAGCGACGCCAACAGCAACCCGAGGAATTGATGATGAAACTGCCTTATCTCGCAAGCCTGGCCGTGCTGGCCTTGCCGCTCGGTGTCATGGCCATCGAGCCCGGCCCCTCCTCGCCGCAGCAGGCCGTCACGGAGAACTGGCTGGCGTTGCAGGTCAGCGGGACAGCCGCGTCAGCGACGCCACAGTCAGCCTCTGCCACCGAACGCGACGTGGCCGCACAGCGTTGGGTGGACAGTTTCAAGCATGAGATTCCGGAGTTTTTCGAGCAAAAGATCGGCGGGAAAACCCAAGGGGACAACTGAGTGGTGATCGTTGGTGATCGTTCCCACGCTCTGCGTGGGATGATCGTTCCCACGCTCCGCGTGGGAATGTAGCCCGTGACGCTCTGCGTCAGCTGTGCGCATTACCGCGGTGGGCGCGACGCGGAGCGTCGCAGGAGGCATTCCCACGCAGAGCGTGGGAACGATCACTCAGTGAGCCGTCACCCGCTGGCGCAGCGTCGAATTACTCGGCGATAACGCCAGCGCCAACTGCGTACGGTTGTGCATATGCGTCAGCCGCAGCACTTGCGACACATACAGCTTGACGGTGTTCTCCGTGATGCCCAGCTCGCAGGCAATCTGATAGTTGGTCTGCCCTTTGCCAACCAGCCTGGCCACATCCAGCTGACGCGGTGACAGCTGATTGAAGATCGCCGGAATTTCCACCGGCCCGGTTTCTTCCGTCGTGGCCTCTTCACCCTTAGGATTGCGGCGCACTTTATCGAGGTCCTGGTACAGGTCGTTGATCGACTCGGATAGAAATTGCAGCTTCTGGTTCAGGTTCCCCAGTTGCAGGTCGTTCTTGCGCTCTTGCAACGCGGCTAGCTGGCGCTGCAAACCTTCCAGCAACTCGTCCAGATTGATCGGCTTCTGATAGTAGTCCGCGATCCCGGCGCGCAGGGCCTTGATCACGTCCTGTTTGTCAGCGCGCCCGGTCAGCATGATCGCCTCGAAGACCCGCTGCCGGCCGGCCACTTTTTGCAGGGCCTGGACCAGTTCGATGCCATCCATCTCCGGCATATGCAGGTCACACAGCACCAGGCCGATCTCGGTGTCTTCGCTGAAACGTGTCAAGGCTTGCTGGCTGGACTCACACGGCACACAACGCAACCCGCTGCTTTCAAGAAATTCGCAAAGCTCTTCCACGATCAACGGCTGATCGTCGACTACAAGCACTTTTACCGCAGAATTAAGCTTGTCCACACGCTACTCCATGCCTGGCAGCCAAAAGATTGACCCATCCTTAACCACGAATATTCCTATACAACGCTTTATTAAACGTAGACGTACTTTCCAACTATGTACATAGCGTTAATCCCTTCCGTCATTCAATGAATCCAAAACCAGACAAGCGCAAATCCGACCAGCAAAAACGGCGCAAACGGCAGTTTTTTTGACGGTGCGGGCGCAAGGTGCCCCAGGCAAGCCGCAAGCCGTTGACTCATAAGCGGCCAGAGCCTTGGCGCCAGCAACAGCCACAGCCCGCTCGCCACCGCTGCGCCGATAAACGAGCCCAACAAATACTCGGCATCCGACACCAGGGCCAAGGCCGCGAGCAGCTTCACATCCCCAGCGCCAAGACGGCCCAAGGCGTACCCCGGCAAGGTCAACAGCAGCGCCAGAATAAACGCCCACAGACCTTCGCCGACGGAGGCACCGAGCCAGGTGCTGCCGGTCCAGAACAGGTAGATCCCCGCCAATACCGCAACGCCCAGCGTCAGGCGATTGGCGAGCAATCGCTGCCGCGTGTCCTGCACTGCGCAAAGCCCCAACCACAACAGCACCACCGCACCTTGGATCACGTAAAAAACATCCTTTTTTGCCGATTGATTCTATGCTGATATCAAGTAGTAGCCGTCAGGGTAGACGCGGTGATGAAAACTAGCCTCCCCCACAAACAGAAAGGCACGGCCGCGATTGAGTTCGTCGCGGTGTTCGTGATGTTCTTCGCCGTGTTCTACGGCATGGTCAGCTATAGCCTGCCGTTGCTGTTATTGCAGTCGTTCAACCAGGCCACCGCCGAGGCCGTGCGCCTGAGCGTGAGGCTGGACCCGGCCATGCCGGGCTACAGCGCTGCGGTACAAAGCACCGCCAAGAGCGCGATCAACGAACGCCTGCGCTGGATCCCCAACGCGTATAACTTCAACGCGGCGACGCAGGTCAGCACCACCTTCGTGGGTGGCCTGCTGAAGGTGCAGATCAACTACCCCTCGGCCAATCTGCAGGCGGTGATGCCGTTCATTGTGCTGCCCGGCATTGGCAGCGTGCCGCAGTTGCCGGTGACGCTGCAGGCACAGTCGAGCCTGCAATTTTGACCTCCGGGGACAAACTGTTCGGGCGCTTGCTCGGCCGGGGCAGCGCGCTGGCGATCGCGCCTGCGGCGGCGCCCTCGGCCGGTTTGCAGGTGCTGTTGGATGCCCAAGGTCGAGTGCTCGATATCAGCGGCACACTGCGCTCACACCTGGCGCCCTTTGCCGCAGGGACGCCGTTGCACGCTTTGCTGTGGGCCCATAGCGCCCTGGCAGTGGAGGGCGTTCCCGCTGACTGGCAGCGCCATAGCCTTGACCTGGATTTCCAGGGCAGCGCCGGGCAGGTGTTGCACACCCGTGGCAGCCTTGAGCCTGACGACCAAGGGTGGCGGCTGCACGCGGTGGATATCGGCGATTTGCTTGACGGGCGGCAACTGGCCGAGCAGCGCGAACAGAATCAGCAATTGGCCAGCCAGGTCAGCGAGCAACTGCGCGTGTGCAGCCTCAGCCGACTGCCCGATGTGTTCAACGAACAACTGTGCAGTGTGGCGCAGCGCTGGAAAATCCCCTGTATCGCCCTGGCGCTGCTCGATCAAGAGGACCAGGGCTGGATGATCTACAGCCAATACGCCCAGCATGACGCGCCGCTGTTCTGGCACCCCGGCCAGCGCCTCGGGACCTGCCTGGACAGCCTCAACGGCACCACCCCATTGAGCCTGCAGGCACTTTACGGGCGCGGTGAACACCCACGCTTGCACAGCGTGTTTGGCAATGCCGATGGGTTCCTCGTGCCCTACCGCGATAGCCAGGGCGTCGCCGCGTGGTTGCTGTGCGGGGCCTACAGCGGTGAACCCGACACCCGCGAGCGTGACTGGCTGAACCTCGCCGCCGCCCTCGCCGCCCCGCTGCTCAGCCGCCTGCGCGAACACCGCCATCATCTGCAACTGGAGCGCCAGGAAGCCCTGCAGGGCTTGCTGGGCACCGGCTGGTGGGAGTTGCTGCCCGCCAGCGACGAGATCCAGCTGGCGCCGCAATTGCTGCGCAACCTGGGCCCCGAAGACGGCCCGACCCGGCAAGCCCTGGACACCTGGCTCAACCTCATCCACCCCGCTGATCGCGAGGAATTGCACAGCCGCCTGCGCGACCTGCAAGCCCTTGGCAAACCCTTGCTCGCCAGCGTACGCCTCAACCGTGGCGACAGCGACCAACCACCCACCTGGTACCGCGTGCAGGGCCAGGTGCTGGGCGCGGGTGAGCAGCGTCGCTGCATCGGCTTCATGCTCGACATCAGCGACATCAAAAACCAGCAACTGCAAGCCGACGCCGCCCATGCCCGCCTGGATAACCTGATCGCCAGTTCGCCGGCGGTGATCTACGTACAGCGCTACGTGAACGGCGCCTTGCAGCCGGTGTTTTTCAGCGACAGCCTGCTGCCGCTGCTGGGCCGCACCCTCGCCGAATGCAGCCACGACAGCCTGGTGCAATGGGTCCACCCGCAAGACCGTGACCTGTATTTCCAGCGCACGCGCCAACTGTTGCGCGAAGGCAGCGTGCGCAGTCGCTATCGGGTCCAGGATAAACAGGGCGACTACCACTGGCTGCTCGACGAGGCCAAATTGCTGCGCGACGACCTCGGCCTGCCGGTGGAGGCGGTCGGCCTGTGGCTGGACGTCACCGAAGCCACGTTGGCCGCGCAACAGGTCAAGGCCAGCGAAGAGCGCTACCGCATCCTGGTGGAAGACTCCCCGGCGATGATCTGCCGCTACCGTCCGGACCTGACCCTGACCTTTGGCAATACGCCCCTGGCCAATTACCTGGAATGCCGGCCCGGGCAATTGCCGGGACTGAACCTGGGGCACTGGCTGTCGGCCGAGCAACGCGCGGCGTTTGTGCTGCGCATCCAGCAACTGACCCCGGAATTTCCCGTGAGCACGGCGCAAATCAGCCTGCAACTGCCGGGGCGCGAGCATGCCTGGTGGGTGTGGTCGGACCGTGGCGTGTTCGACGAGCACGGCCATCTGGTTGAAGTGCAGGCCGTGGGCCGCGACAACACCGAAGTGCGACGCGCCCAGCAGCAGCTGACGCAAAGCGCGAAAATGGCCACCCTCGGCGAAATGGCCACCGGCCTGGCTCATGAGATCAACCAGCCGCTGAACGTGATGCGCATGGCCGTCGTCAACGTGCTCAAGCGCCTGGGCAATGGCGACGTGCAGGTCGACTACCTGACGGAAAAACTCCAGCGCATTGACGCACAGGTGCAACGCGCGGCGCGGGTGGTGGACCATATGCGCGTGTTCGGCCGCCGCTCGGAAGTCGAGCAGCAGCCCTTCGACCCGGCGCACGCGGTGGAAGGCACCCTGTCGCTGCTCAGCGAAGGCCTGCGCGGCAAAGGCGTGGAGGTCAAACTGACCCAGGCGGACGGTTCGGTGCAGGTCACAGGTTACGCCGACCAGCTGGAACAAGTGCTGATCAACCTGATGGTCAATGCCCGCGATGCGCTGTTGAGCCTGAAGCAAAAGCACCCGGACCTGCGCCCCTGGATCGCAGTGCACACCGAACACGACAGCCGCCACGTACGCATCTGGGTCGAAGATAACGGCGGTGGCATTGACCCGCGTTTGCTGGAACGCATCTTCGAGCCGTTCTTCACCACCAAGCCGATTGGCGTGGGCACCGGGCTGGGCTTGTCGGTGAGCTACGGCATCGTCGAAAACATGGGCGGACGCCTCAGCGTCAGCAACGGCGAGCACGGCGCGCGGTTTTGCGTGGAACTGCCCAGGGCCAGCGACGTTTAAATCACCAGGTAAGCTTCGCCGGCCTGGCCGCAGCTCAGGTTGGCGCCCACGGTCACGCTTGCCAGGCTGATGCCCAGGCTGTTCAACAGGTTATTGAGGATTGGGTTGAGCAATGGGCTCAGGGCATTATTCAACACGGGCGTCACAAGGGCGGAGACACCGCTGAGCAACGACACCGTGCTTGCGATCACGCTTCCCAAAGGGTTGCTCCCCACGGGTCGATAAGCCGTGATGCCGACGCCATTGAGCGCGGCGGAAAGGCCACTCACCAAATTTGCAGCCGGCACAGCCGATTGATAACTGGGCGCAAGCCCCACATCAGGCGGCGTGGCGAACGGTGTGGTGCTGGAAAATACCAGGTTTTGCTCACTGTTGCTGCCCGCCACAGTGCTTTGCAGGTTGATCGCGATGCCGCCGCCAGCAAACGCCACACGCGGGTCACAACTGCCGATGCCAAGGATTTTGTGGCAGGTCTTGATGCCGATATCGACCAGCGGCAGAGGCGCCACGCTCATCGGCAGGGTGGAAGAAAATGCGTTGCTGATGTTGCCGACATTCAACGACGCGATCGAGCTGATGGTGTGGGCGGTCAGGCTTTTGGTGCCCGCGCTGCCCGTAGGGCAGGTGTAGCCGGTGACATAAGTGCTGGCGCCGCCGGCATCCAGCACGATCTTGAGCGGCACGTTACCCGGCACCGCAATGATGTCCAGTTGTTGGCAACCGGCGCCCAGCAGGCAAAATGCCGAGTTGATCGTGGTCACCAGGTTCAGGCTCAGCAGGCCGTTGAGCACCGGCGTCAGCGGCCCCACCAGGTCATTCACCGCCGTGGTCAAGCCGGCCACGCTGTTGAGCACCGGCAAGCTCACCGTTATCTGCGTGCGCAGTTGCGCAGTGCGCACAAAAATCCTGTTCGGGCCCAATGGGTTGGCCGCCGCGAGCATCGGATTGCCGATGGCCGACAGCTGCGGCGGCTCGATCACCTTGATTTGCGTGGTGACATTGGCCAGCCCTAACACATTGATGGGCAAAGTCACCGCCGCCCCGCTCTGGCTGCCGGCCAACTGCACAACGCCCTGGACCAGTTGGAACACCTGCAGGTTGGCATTCAGCGCAGCAGCGGTGGTGCCGGTCTGCACCTGCAGGATTGTGCCGACGGTCAGCGGCACCGGGTTGGTCGCCGCGACCTTGATAATGCCCAGCGCGGTCACGGCATTCGCCGTCAACGGGCTGTTACCCAGCACGCTGATGGCGGATTGAAGCAACTGCGAGGCGGTCACTGTGGTGTTGAGCAACTGGGTGTAGTCACCGGCGGCCACGTGCAGGTCGAGGGCCAACTGGTCGAGGTAGCTGAGCATATTGATGTTGCTGTCGAGCAAGCCATTCCAGCCGAGCACCGACACATTGACCGCGCCGCCGAGCAACCCGCTGAACACCGCGTTCAACGAGCCGGCGCTGGCGGTATCGACGCTGGTCAGGGTGCTTTTGATGCTCAACTGGGCCATCGGTGGCGTGGGCTTCGCCGCCACGGCCTTAGCGGTCAATTGGGTATTGAGACTGACCGGAGTACCGGAAAACAACGACCACACGCCGCCGGCGACACTGGTGGTGACGGTTTTGCTGACCACCACTTCGATCGCCGCTGACAGCGCCGGATTGGCCGCGAACACGCGCTGGCCGGACGCGCCGGTGGTCACGGCGCCACAACGGGTGACCAAAGTATTGCCGTTACCCACCACGAATTGATTACGAGCCACGCTTTGCGCCGCATACGCCGCTGCGCTCAGGCCGGCCGCGCAAGTGCCGTCGCGGCTGACAGCTTCCAGCGCTGCCGTGTCCGCCACCCCTTGCAGCCTGCGCTTTTCCAGGTAAAGCCGTCCGCTGTCGACCGCCAGCAACGTGAACGCCAACACCACTGCCAACACACCGACCGCCATCAAGCCGATGGCGCCGCGTTGCTTGCCATGAAGTCGGGGAGACATCGAGCACTCCTGTGCCGGCGAGTTGCCGTGCGCTTACTCTCCTTAGGGTATCGATAAGTGTAGACGCGCTGTCGGCGCAGCGCTTCTAAAGGGCAGGATCAGCGCGGCGGGTAGTTAGCGAGGATTTTGCTCACGGTGTTGCGGATGGCCGCGCTGCGGTCCTGGGGGTTCGGCGAGCTGGCCATGATTTGTTCGTCACTGCCACGCCACACCAGCTTGCCGTCCTTGCCGTCGAGTAGGTCGATCTGCAGGGTCGCCACCTTGTAAGTGATGTTGCGCGTTTCGTTGTACATCGGCGCGCCCCAATAGCCATTCCATGGCCCGCCCCAGGCACCGCCGTAGTTGGTGGTGACTTGTTGCTGGCGGTCTTCGACGATCAGGTAGGCCTGCACATTCAGGTCAGCCTTGGTGCCGGGCGCTGCTGGGCGCAGGCCGCGCTGGTCAAGCTGCTCGCCCACGGCCTGGCGGATACGTTGCTCGGTGAGGTCGCTCTTGATGCGCGGGTCATCCGGGCGGTATTGCAGCGCCGGCTCCTTCCAGGCCCAGTGACGGTAGGCGGCAAAGTCGCGGCTGGCGTCAAAATCGTGGTTGACCTGGTTGCTCTGGCAACCGCCCAGCAGCAGCACAACGGCAAGCGTAGCGATACGACGAAACATGATGGCTCTCCAACGATCGGTCCGGCTTTAAATGAGAATAGCGGTTAACGCGGAGGATACGCCGTCAGTGCCTTCTGTACCGCTTGGCGCAGCGCATCCGCACGCTCGCTCAGGCTGCCCTGGCTGCCCGTTTCCGCACTGGCGCTCCACACCGGCTGGCCGCTGCGGGCGTCAAACAGATTGACCCGCACCACCACGACCTGCACTTCATAGGTACGCACCATCGGCACCGAGTTGTACATGCCGTAGCCATTGCCATAACGGTTGTAGCCGCCATAGCCGTAGCCATAGTCATCCTGGACTTGCCGCAGGCGTTTCTCCAGGCGCACATCGGCGCTGACCAACAGGTCCGGCGCGCGATTGTCATGCAACGGGCGCAAACCGCGCTGGTCCAGTGCGCCGCTGACCGCTTCGGCAACCTGGGCCGAATCCGCCCACGCGGTGCCGGCCGGCAACTGGCCGTTACGCCAGGCCCAATTGCGGTAGGCACCATAGTCGCGCACCGGCGCCGGGTAGGCACTGGCATCGAAGGTCGTGGCCGCTTGCGCCGGGGCCGGTGGCATCGGCGCCGAAGCGGCAACATAAGGGTTAGGGCTGGAACAGGCGCCTAACCCGAGAGACAACAGGAGCAAACCGAGACGACGCATTTCGACCTCCGCAGGCTGGGCCGCTTAAACCGGACGGCACACCCAGTGCAAATAACGCCCAAGTCCGGCAAAGCTTGGGTGACGACGGTGAGCGAGCTCCATCTCGAGCAAATCCTGCAGATCGGCGCGCGCCTGGAATTCCACCGGCATATAGTCGTGGAACACGCGCACGCCACTCTGGCTTTCGACCTGCCACAGCCCTTCGAGTTGCGCCGCCAATTCCCGCGGGTCCAGTGGCTGCTGCGGCGTGAGGCTCTGCTTTTCGCCGGCCATATCGTTCTTGCGCATCTTGCGAAAGTGGCCCTTGAGCAGGTTGCGGTAGATCAGCGCGTCGCGGTTGTAAAACGCCAGGGACAGCCAGCCGCCGGGCAGCGTCAATTGGTGCAGCACCGGCAGGATCGCGTGGGGTTCGGCCAGCCATTCGAGCACCGCATGGCACAGCACCAGGTCGTAGGGCTCGGTGAGTTGGCCGAGCAAGTCTTGCCAGGGCGCGTGGATGAACGTGGCGCTCTGCCCGGCGTCGGCGAAACGCTGGCGTGCGCCTTCGAGCATGGGCTCGGCGGGCTCGGCCAGGGTTACCTGATGGCCGCGTTCGGCCAGCCACAACGACATGTGCCCCAACCCCGCGCCGATATCCAGTACGCGCAACGGGCGGTCCGGCAGGGCCTCGGTAAGATCGGCCTGCAACACTGCCAGGCGAATCGCGCCCTTGGCGCCACCATAGATCTTCTCGGCGAAACGCGTGGCCAACTGGTCGAAATGCCGATCACTCATGGGCAAACCGCCGTTCGCTGTCGGCCAGTTTGGCGCGCACCACCTCGTTCATGTCCAGGCCCAGCTCACTGCACAGCAACAGCAGGTACAGCACGATGTCACCGACTTCCTGGCCGGCGTGAGCCAGCTTATCGGCGGGCAATTGGCGCGACTGGTCTTCGCTCAGCCATTGGAAGATCTCCACCAGTTCGGCCATTTCCACACTGGCGGCCATGGCCAGGTTTTTCGGGCTGTGGAACTGCTTCCAATCGTTGGTATCGCGGATGCGGTGCAGGCGTTCGGTGAGGTGTTCGAGGTTCATTGGGGGCTCCTGAATGGGTATAGCTTCAGGGGGATGGAGATTGAAGGCAAGTGAATAGCGGTGGTGGGCTTGAGGATGCCATCGGGGGCTTGCCCCCGATGAGGCCCTAATCAACCACACTGAACTCAAGCCTGGCAGTTTGCCCCGCCTCATCCAGAACACTCAGTTGATAACGGCCCAATCGCTCGAAACTGGCATTGATGAAATCCTGGTTGGCACTGTCACCCAAAGGCGCCCCGTTAAGAAACCACCACCGCCGCCCGCTACCGCCCAGGGCGGAGATTTTCAGGCGTAGCGCCTGTTGACTGGCAGCGGGCAGACGCAGTTGATCGCCCTCGCGCACGCCCACAATAGACAACGGCGAAGCGGCGGCCAAGGCCGGCGGCGGGCAATCCGGGTCGGCTGCCGGGATGCGCGCTTCGCGGCGCTCCGCCCTGGGCAACCAAGGCTCCAGCGGCGCCGGCCACAGGGCGATATTGTTCGCTTCTGCGCCGGGGCAATGGGCATCGACGCGTAACCCTTTGGCGTTGACCCAAAGGTTTTCCATCAACCCCACGCTCAGGGGTTGGTCCAGCGCCTGCAAGGTCGGCGGCGTGGTGTTGTCCAGTGTCCAGGCAAAGCGCTGGCGACGGCAATTGGGATCGCTGCGACTCATCGGCTGGCCCAGCGGCCAACAGATGGCCGCCACGCCGACATTGGCCGGCACCGGTTTGACGGCTGCGCTGATGCCGCGCTGGCTGTCGCGGTTGGCCAGCACGTCATGCACCTGCAACATCAACGGCGCTGCCGAGGCCAGGCCAAACTGCCCCGGCACCGGCGTGCCGTCTGGTCGACCGATCCAGACGCCGATCAGGTAACGCGGGCCGACACCAATCGCCCAGGCATCGCGAAAGCCATAACTGGTGCCGGTTTTCCAGGCCAGCGTCGGGCGTTGCACGAGTTCGGCCCGTGGGTCGCGGTCGGGGCGCGCCTGGCCGCTGAGAATACGCCGCACGATCCAGGCCGCTCCCGGCGACAATAATGGCCGCTCCCTCAGCGCGTCATCCGGCTGCAAGCGCAGGGTGGCGCTCTTGCCGTCGCGGGCGAACGCACTGTAGCCGCTGACCAGGTCTTCCAGGCGGCTGCCCGCGCCCCCCAGGATCAGCGCCAGGTTCGGTTCGGCCAATGCCGGCAACGCCAGCGGCATGCCGCCGATCCGCATCTGCGCGGCGAAGCGTTTCGGCCCGTAGGCTTCCAGCAATTGCACTGCCGGCAGGTTCAGCGAGCTGGACAGCGCCGTACTCGCCGGCACCGCCCCGGTAAAGCCCATGGAGAAATTGCCCGGCCGGTAATCGCCGTAACGTCGCGGCACGTCCTGCAGCAGGGATTCGGAATGAATCAAGCCATCGTCCAGTGCCATGCCATAGAGAAAGGGTTTCAAGGTGGAACCGGGCGAGCGCAGCGCGCTGATCATGTCCACATGCCCATAGCGCTTGGCGTCATTGATATCCACCGAGCCGAGGTAGGCACGCACGGCCATGGTCTCCTCCTCGACCACCAGGATCGCAGCGGAGGTATGTTCGGGCAAACGTGCGCGCCAGCCCAACAGCAGGTCTTCCAGACGGCGCTGCAACGTGGCATCCACCGTGGTGCGGATCAGCGGCGGGCTGTCGGGACGGTTCAAGCGCCGCGCGAGCAACGGCGCCAGGCTCGGTTCCAGGCGCGGCGCGAGCAGCAGCGGTTCTTCCAGCGCCTCATCCACCGCCGATTGCGGCCATACCTGGAACTCGGCGAGGCGGCGCAGCACTTTGTCGCGGGCCTGCTGGGCGCGCTGCGGGTGACGGTCCGGGCGCAAGCGGCTCGGTGCCTGAGGCAATACCGCGAGCAGGGCCGCTTCGGCGTGGGTCAATTGCGCCGGGGATTTACCCAGATAAGCCCAGCTGGCCGCCGCCACGCCCTGCAGCGTACCGCCGAACGGTGCGCGGTTCAGGTACAGGTTGAGGATCTGCTCCTTGGACAGGTGCCACTCCAACTGCGCGGTACGCCACAGCTGACGCAACTTGCCGAGGAAGGTACGCGAATGCGGATCGAGCAAACGCGCCACTTGCATCGATAACGTACTGCCGCCCGACACCACCCGTGCGCCGCTCAGGTTCTGCCACGTCGCCCGCGCCAATGCCAACGGATTTATCCCGGGGTGCCGATAGAACCAACGATCTTCGTAGGTCAGCAACGCGTCCAGGTAATACGGTGAGACTTCGCTGGTTTGCACTGGATAGCGCCACACGCCATTGGCATCGGCAAAGCGCCACAGTGGTGTGCCATCCTCGGCCAACACCACCCGGGCCAGGTCGTCCTGGGGCAACGGCAAAGGCCAGATACGGTCGGCCAGCCATAGCAGGGCAATCACCAACAACAGGCTCAGCAGTGTCCAGCGGGCAACAAAACGCAAATTCAAGCGGGCAAACCTCTATGCTTGTAGGGAACTCGCCTGACGCCACAACGACCAAAGGCACAGTTACGCCCACCTTCTTATCAGGACACGCACATGCAGGTAGAAAGCTTTTTCGAGTGGTTGGGCCAGGCGCTCGGCGCCGTCATCCGCTTTATCGTCGACGGTCTGAGCGGCTTGTTCGGAGCCCTGACCCACGCCGGCGGCAACTTTATCGATGGCTTGTCGCGCACCCTGGGCATGGACACCTCGATCATCAGCATCCTTACCCTGATCGTCGGGCTGCTCTTCCTGTACTCGGCGGTACGCGCCTTTATGCGCGCCTCGGTCATTATCGGGATCATCTGGCTGGTGCTGGGCCTGTGGTTGTTGAGCTGGGTCGTGCACTGATCCCACACACACCGCACAATCCCTGTGGGAGGGGGCTTGCCCCCGATAGCGGTAGTTCAGTCAATGCATAGGGTGACTGACACACCGCCATCGGGGGCAAGCCCCCTCCCACATTGGATCTCCATTTCAACTTCAGCGATCAGCGGCCCTTGATCACCATATCTGCCGGGGTTTCGCCCACCGCCTGCCAGTTCGGCCGGTACATCGACTCCACGTGCGGCGGCGGCACACGGTAGGTGCCCGGCGTTACAGCCCGCGCCAGATAGAGCAAGTGCGTCGTCCCATAGCCATCCAGGTCCATGGCCGCCACATAACGGTCATCACGAAACTCCTGATGCTTGAGCGAGGCGTTCTGCATCGATTCGCGCCACTCCTTCACTTGGCTGCCGGCGTTCTCCAGGCTGGCGGCGCTTTGCGCCAGGTTCTGGTTTTCCAGTTCCAGGCCGGCCGGTAGCAGGTCCACCACCAGGGCGTCCGGCACCCGTTGTTTGGCGCTGACCGCCAAGTGCACCAACACCAAATCACCGCTGTTGAGGCTGTGCAGGTTCAGCGGCTGGCCGTTCATGCCCAGGTATTCGCGACGGATGCTCAGATTCTCGCCGCCCGCTGCCGGTGGCACTTGTGGATAACCGGAAAGGGTCAGTTGCTGGTACACCGGCGTTTCGCCCTGGTTGCTCAGGGTCAAGTCGCTGGACAGCAGCTTGTCATCCAGTTGCAGCGTCGATTGCTGATTGTTCAGTTCGCGCACCGCGCCACTGCCGGTCAGCGACACCTGCCAGCTCGCCTCTGGCTGGGCGAGCCCAAGGCGCCCAGCGAGGAACAGTGAATTACGCTCCTGGGTCGACAGATACGGGCTGGCCGCCAACTGGTCCGCCAGGGTAAACAAACGTTCCTCGCGCTTGCCCTTGGCCAGGTCATTTTCTTCCAGCAAGGCCAGGATCATCGCCTGGTCGCGCAATGGGCTGCCGTAGTCGGCCAACCATTCCTTGGCGCTGCGCTGCGCCGCCAGGCCCGCGAGCAACGCCTGGTCCGCACGCGGCTGGTCGCCCATTTTCTGCAGGGCGATGGCCAGCTGCACCAGCGGCAAGCCGGAACGCGCATCGCTGCGGCGTTCGAAGATGCTGCGCAAGGCCCCCAGCGGCGCCTGCTGACTGCGCGCCAGGACCATGCCGGCGTAGGCCTGTACGGCGAAACGGGTGTGGTCGGCGTTGTCGCTGTAGTCGACTTCGATCAGGTTGCGCTCCTGCACGTAGCGCAGCAGACGCTCGCTGGCTTTCTTCAGCGCCTCGGCCGGTACGGCAAAACCCTGGTCGCGCGCGCGCAGCAGGAAATCGGTGACGTAGGCGGTCAGCCAATATTCTTCCTCGCCGTCAGCGCCCCACAAACCGAAGCTGCCGTTGTAGCGCTGCATGCCCAGCAGGCGTTCGATGCCCAGCTCGATCTTGCGTTTACGCTCGGCATCCGGCTCGCCCTTGATACTCAGGCGTTTGAGCAGCGCGTCGTCGGCATAGAGCGAGGGGTACAGACCGCTGGCGGTTTGTTCCAGGCAGCCGTAGGGGTAAGCCTTGAGCGCACTGATCTGCGCGCCGAGGTTCAACGGCGGCCGGCTGGACAGGCTCAACAACGCCTCGCGTCCCGAGCTGTCGAACTGCTCCAGGGTGCCTGCCGGCAAGCTCCACGGCTGGTCCTTGAGCACGGCGCGGTAATGCTTGAGCAACGCCGGGTAAGCAGGGCGCACGCCCAGGGTCCATTCACGGCTGAACGGCGGCAGGTTTTCACCGGGCAGGTCCAGGCCATTGACCGTGACCTTAACTTTGCCTTGCCCCAGACCGCCCCAGGCTTTTACCGGGATACGAAGGGTGGTGCGCTGGCCTTGTTTCAGCTCGACGGTTTGCGCGCCGTTACCGGCCAGTTCAAGTTGCCCTTCGGCGGTCAGTTGCACCTCGAGTTTCTGCGCCTTACCGGACAAGTTGGACAGGTCCAGCGCCAAGGTGGTCTGGTCACCCCCGGCCAGGAAGCGCGGCGCCGACAGCTCGGCGATCAGCGGCGCGGCGATGACCGTCTTGGCTTGCGCCATGCCATAGCGATCATCGCTCCAGGCCTGGGCCATCAGGCGCAGTTCGCCGTTGAAATCCGGAATATTGACGCTGACTTCACCCTCGCCCTTTTCGTTGAGGGTGACCGGCGCGCTTTGCAGGGCGACGATGGTCACGCTGGTGTCCGGGCGCTTGCCGCCCTTGGCCAGTGCCGCATCGCCACCGAACGCCAGGCTGGCCAGGCGACCCTGCCCGGCTTCGATCAACTGGCCGTAGATGTCGAACTGGTCCACGCCGTAGGCCTTGCGGCCGAACAGGCTGGCGTACGGATCGGGTGTGGGGTATTCGGTGATATTGAGAATGCCCACGTCCACCGCGGCCACCAGCACATGCACCTGCTTGGGCACACTGCCGTCGGCATTCCTGGCGGCGATCTTCACCGTCAGCGGCTGTTTGGGGCGCATTTTTTCCGGAGCGGTCAGCGTGAGGCCCAGCTTGCGCTGGGTACGATCCAACGGCAGGTGCAGCAGGCCCACCGCGCGTTTGGGGGTGATATTGGCTTTGCGCTCGCCTGGACGGATTACCAGTGCGCTCACGTACAGATCATGCCGCGACCATTTCGGGTCGAGCTTCACGGCGAAGCTTTTGCCTTCGGCCGGCACGTCGATTTCCTGCCACCACAGCGGCCCTTCGGCGGACTCCACCAGCAGATAGCCTTTACCGGCAGCCGGCGGGGTGACGGTGACATTGGCCGTGTCGCCATCGCCATAGGCAGGTTTATCCAGCGCCAGCTTGACCTGGTCGGGGCGCACGGCACCGCCTTCGGTGTTGTCCTGGGCCTGGTAGCCGGCCCAGAAGCGCAGGCTGCTGATCAGGCCGGTCTGCGGGTCTTCGACCTCCACGCGATAAGGGCCCCACTCCACCTGGAAGCTGACCTTGGCGGTATCTCCAGCCTTGATGTCGAGGGTCTGTTCGTCGAGGTTGAGGAATTTCTCGTTGTAGTGATAGCTCCAGCCATCATTGTCGGAGTAGTTCCAGTAGTAGTCGCGGCGCTCACGCACCAGACGCACCTTGAGGTTCTGCGCGGCGAGTTTCTGCCCGTCCTGGTTGGCCACCACGACTTCGAATTCCGCCGGGCCGTCGCCGTTGGTTTCAGTGCCGTCAAACAGCCCGCGCAGGCCCGGCAGGTGCTCGGCCGGCCAGATCGGCTGTACCAGGCGCCGGGTGATCGGCCGCCCGCCCGACTCTTGCAGGCTGGCTTGCACGATCAGTTGCAGCGGCGACTTGGCCTCGGCCCATTTGCTTTCCAGGGTCAGTTCTTCCTGGCCCTTGGCGTCGAGCGTGCTTTCGTCCAGTTCGAAATCCTGGCTCAGCTCTTCTTCGGTGACCGAACCGAACTGGAAGCCCGGCAGGGCTTTGACCGCCTCACGCAGCGGGCGCACATAAACCTGCCCACTGACCCGGTTGCCCGAGGCCGGCGCGCCGTACAGATAACGGCCGTTGACCTGGATGACCGGGTCATCCGCAGGGCTCAGCGCGGTGTCGCTGCCCTTGAGTTCCAGCGCCAGGCGCTCGGGCAGGAAGTCTTCGACGAGGAACTCATACAGCTGCGGCTTGCCATCGCCCAGGTCGAACACCAACTGCCACCGCCCGGTCGGTGCTTCGCCGGCCAGTTGCAGCGCATATTGATAGAGGCCGGAAGCGTCGGCGTCCCACACGAACTTGCGGCTGACCTGCTCATCCGGTCGGCGCACTTCGACGCTCACCGGTTGCGGCTTGACGGCGTTGCCGTCCTTGTCGCGCAACAGCGCGTTGAGCAGCACGGTTTCGCCGGGGCGGTACAAGTCACGCGGGCCGAACACAAAAAACTGCAGCGGATGGGACGGCTGGCCAGCGATGTCGAACTCGGCCAGGTCCAGCGCGGCGCTGTCGAGGCGCAATAAGCTGGTCTGTTCGCCTTGTTTGGCCAGCAGCACCTGGGCTTTTTTCGGCAGCGGCAACTCGGCGTGGCCACCGTCTTCGGTCTTGCCCTGGCCGAGCACACGGCCTTCGGCATCGAGAATTTCCAGCTCGACGCCGTTCAGCGCCTTGCCACCTTCCAGCGCCTGGGTAAACACATCCAGGCGATTGGCGTAGCGGTGCACCGACAGGCCGATATCGCTCAAGGTAAACAACGTGGCCGGTTGCGAATAGTTGTAGGTGCCTGAGGCGCGCATCACCGCCAGGTACACACCGGGCTGCTGCAATTGCTTGAGGCCGGCGATCGGCAGCAACAGGGTTTCGCGGGTGTTGCGCGCCGGGTTCAAGTCGAAACGCCCGCCGTAGACCAGATCGGCCATCGGCAGCAATTCGCGGGACTCGTAGCTTTGCAGGCTGGTATTGCGCCCCCACTGCGCCAGGAACGACGGCAGGGACTCGGGCTTGATGCGGAAGAATTCGACGTCGATCTTGTCGACGTTCAGCGCGATCACCGGCAAGCCTTCGGCCAGGCGCGTGGGCAGCAATGTGCCGCGGCTGGCGAAGCCGACGGTAGCTTGCAGGTCACGGGTTTCCAGGCGGGCGCTGTACTCGGCGGGCAGCAGGTTGTTATTCACCGCTCTGACACCGGGGTCCACCGTGAGCACCAGCTTGCGCTGCGGCTCCAGGTGACGCAGGCGCAATTCCATCAAGTTGTCGGAGAGTTCCCAGGCGCCATCGACCTTGCCCGAGGTGCTGTCCACCAGATGGACTTTGTCGGCGAACTTCTGATCCGGGTCCAGGGGAATGGAGAAACTCACCGACAAGGTGCTGGCCCCGTCCAGCTGCACCTCGGACACGTCCACCACACTCAACTCGCGCCCGGCGTAGCGCTGCTTCAACGCCGCCACATCCACCGCCGCCTTGGCCGGCTTGGGCGCCACGCTCGCCGCCGGGGCGGAAGGCGCAGACGGTTTATCGGAAGAATCGCAGGCGCTCAGCAGGGCCAGCGCGCAGGCCAGGAACAATCCTTTGTTAAGCATGGGGCACTCGTCGTCAGAGGAAACCGGGGGGTGAACTATATATCAGCGCCGGCCAAGCCGTTGTGGCGCCGGTCACATTGACCGACGGAGGGTGGGCCAAGCCCAATCCCACCGTCAATGGAGATCAAAAAATGTGGGAGGGGGCTTGCCCCCGAATGCGGTCTCTCAGTGGATGAGTCTGTGCCTGACACTCCGCCATCGGGGGCAAGCCCCCTCCCACATTGGATCTGCTGTGCGACTGAGGGCCGGGTACAATGCCGCTCCACCAAGGAGCCTTCATGACCGCCCTGCTCGCCGACTGGCGCCACCGCCCCACCCATCGCCGTGTCTGGGCCCTGGCCGCGCCGATGATCCTGTCGAATATCTCCGTGCCGCTGGTAGCCCTGGTCGACAGCATGGTCATCGGCCACCTGCCCCACGCTCACCAACTGGGCGCCGTGGCCGTCGGGGCCAGCCTGTACACCTTCCTCGCCTGGGCCATGGGTTTCCTGCGCATGGGCTCCACCGGTTTCGCCGCCCAGGCCGCCGGGCGTAATGACGGCGCGGCCTTGCGCCAGATCCTGCTGCAGGGTTTGTTGCTGGCGCTGGGGTTGGCGATGTTGCTCGGCACCGTGGGTATTCCGCTGAGCCACCTGGCCCTGGAGTGGATGCAGCCCTCCGCCGAACTGAACCAGCTGACCCGCGAATTCTTCCATACGCGCCTGTTTGGTCTGCCTGCGGCACTGGCCAGTTATGCGCTGGTCGGCTGGTTCCTCGGCACCCAGAACGCCCGTGCGCCGCTGGCGATTCTGCTGACCACCAACCTGGTCAATATCGCGCTGAACCTGTGGTTCGTACTCGGCCTGGACTGGGGCGTGGTCGGTTCGGCCCGGGCCTCGGTGATCGCCGAGTGGACCGGCGCCCTGCTCGGCCTGGCCCTCACGCAAAAAGCCCTGCGCGCCTACCCCGGTTATATCGCCTGGGCCGCATTGAAGCGATGGGAAAGCTGGCGCCCGCTGCTGGCGGTGAACCGCGACATCTTTATCCGCAGCCTGGCGTTGCAATCGGTGTTTTTCATGATCACCGTACAAGGTGCGCGCCTGGGCGATGCCACCGTGGCGGCCAATGCGCTGTTGCTCAACGGCCTTCTGCTGACCGCTCACGCTTTGGACGGCCTGGCCCACGCGGTGGAAGCCCTGTGCGGCCACGCCATCGGTGCGCATGATCGCCAGGCGTTGAGACGTTCATTGGTGGTGGCCTGTGGCTGGTCATTAATCGCCAGCCTGGGCTTCGCATTGCTCTTTACCTTCGGCGGCCATGTGTTTATCGCCATGCAGACGGATATCCCCAGCGTGCGCGAAACCGCCGATATCTACCTGCCCTACCTCGCGGTATTGCCGTTGATTGCGGTGTGGAGTTATTTACTGGATGGGCTGTTTATCGGCGCAACGCGGGCGCGGGAAATGCGCAATGGGATGTTGCTGACGGTGCTGTTGGTGCTGCCGATCGCCTGGGCACTGCAGGGGTTGGGCAACCACGGGTTGTGGATAACCTTCCTGGTGTTCATGGCAGTGCGCAGTTTGACGCTGTGGGCGATTGCGTGGCGGTTGAATCGGCAAGGACTGTGGCTGGGCGCCAACTGAAGAAATGCAATCCAAATGTGGGAGGGGGATTGCTCCCGATTGCGGTGTGTCAGCCACTAATGTTCTGACTGATCCACTGCTATCGGGAGCAAGCCCCCTCCCATATTTTTAGAGCTATATCAGCTGCTATTACGAGGACAGGTACGACGACCGCGTCAGGCCCAGGCGCAGCGCATCCAGGAACTGGGTGCGCTCCGACGCGGAGATCTTCGCGCTCGCGCACTTGTCACGGTAATGCGTCATCAACTCTTCCGGCGACAAGTGCACATAGCGCAGCATGTCTTCGATGGTGTCGTGGGTCTCGATACCGGCGCTGTACACCGAACCGTCTTCACGCTGGTAGATGTTCACCGAGTCGGTGTCGCCGAACAGGTTGTGCATGTCACCAAGGATTTCCTGGTAAGCCCCCACCAGGAAAATACCCAGCAGGTAGTCTTCGCCCTCGTTCAGGGCATGTACCGGCAGGCTGGTCTCGATGCTCTGCTCGTCGACGTACTGCTTGATCTTGCCGTCGGAGTCGCAGGTCAGGTCTTGCAGCACGGCGCGGCGCAGCGGCTCTTCGTCGAGGCGATGCAGCGGCAGGATCGGCAGTACCTGGCCAATGGCCCAGGTATCCGGCAGGCTCTGGAACACCGAGAAGTTGCAGATGTACTTGTCGGCCAACTTGTCGTTGAGTTCGTCCAGCACCTGGCGATGCGAGCGCTGGCGCGCCTTGAGCGAGTTGTGCAAGCGGCGGCACACGGCGAAGTAGCACTGTTCGGCCAGGGCTTTCTCGGCCAGGGTCAGTTTGCCGTCGGCATACTGGGTAGCCACGTCGCTCATGTAGTGGGTGGCGCGCCAGTAGGTTTCGGTGACCATCTCGATATCGGTCGGGCCGAGCAGGTCCACCAGCCATTGCACGGTTTCGGGCAGGCTTTCCTTGTTTTCGATGGTCGGGATTTCGTCGTTGTGTTTCTCGACGTCGGTCACCTGCACCACCAGCATGGCGTGGTGGGCGGTCAGGGAACGGCCGCTTTCGGAGAAGATGTGCGGGTGCGGCAGGCTCTGCGCGTCGCAGAATTCCTTGAGCATGCCCACCACCACGCCGGCGTAGTCGTCCATGTCGTAGTTGATCGAGCTGGCGTTACGCGAGTGGGTACCGTCGTAGTCCACGCCCAGTCCGCCGCCGACGTCGATGTGGTCCACCGGCAGGCCGAGGTTGCGCAACTCGCCGTAGTAACGAATGGCTTCCTTGAACCCGTGCTGGTAGTCGGCCAGGTTGGCGATCTGCGAGCCCATGTGGAAGTGCAGCAGGCGGATGCCCTGGTCGAGGCCCGCCGCGCGGAAACGCTCGACCACCGACAGCAGTTGCGCCGCCGACAACCCGAACTTGGACTTTTCACCGCCGGTATCAGCCCACTTGCTCGAGGCCAGCGACGACAGGCGCACACGCAAGCCGACCTGGGGCTTGACCTTGAGGCTGGCAGCCTCTTCGATCACCAGCCCCACTTCGGATTCTTTCTCGATCACGATAAACACGTTGTGGCCGAGCTTCTGGCCCATCAGCGCCAGGCGGATGAACTCACGGTCCTTGTAACCGTTGCAGACGATGGTGCCGCCCTTCGGCGCCAGGGCCAATACGGCCAGCAGCTCAGGCTTGGAGCCGGCTTCCAGGCCGATGGAGACGTTCTGGGTGGCGATGATGTTCTCGATCACCGCTTCCTGCTGGTTCACCTTGATCGGGTACAGCGCGGTGTATTGGCTCTGGTATTCCAGGCGCTCGATGTTTGAATCGAAGGCACCGGTGAGCTGGCGGACACGGTCTTGCAGGATATCGGGGAAGCGCACCAGCAGCGGCAACGACAGGCCGCTTTTGCGCAGCGCATCTACTTGCTCGTACAGATCGACGGGCGTGCTGTTCGGACCGTTCGGACGGACTTCTACGCGACCGGCTTCATTGATCGCGAAATAACCGGCCCCCCAATGGCGAATCCCATAAACGCTGCGGCTGTCCGCAACTGTCCATTGGCTGCCATCGTCTTTGCGTGTGCGTCGTACGGACATCGAAGTCCCCTATAAATGAAGGCGAAGGCGCCACCTCAAGCGGAGGCTGGCGCAGTCTAAAGAATGAAAATGACGATTTGCCTGTGAGGGAGGTAGACCTCGCTTGCAGGACAGAGTTTAGACACAGGTTGGGAAGAGGCTTTCAGCCGCCGGACTTCTTGGCCTTGTAACCGAGCTTGATCAACTCGGCCAACAGCAGTTCGACGTGATCGCCCTGGATTTCGATGACCCCGTCTTTCAACGCGCCACCCGTGCCGCAGCGCTTTTTCAGCGCGGTGGCAAGCTCCTTGAGCGCGTCTTCGGCCAGCGGCACGCCGGTGATGGTGGTCACCGTCTTGCCGCCACGGCCTTTGCTCTCGCGGCGTACGCGGGCAATGCCGTCGCCTTCGGGAATCAGGGTGTTTTTGCAGGTGCACGAATCCACGGGCTGACGACAGTCCGGGCAGTGTCGACCTGCGTCGGTGGAAAATACCAGGCCACCCAGGGCGGCGAAGGATGCGGCTTTCTTGGCCACCGGCAATCCTCTAGGGGATGAAAAGTGGCGCAGTGTAACGGCAAAAAGCCAAGTTGCTAAGGGCCAAATGGCGCCATTTCATGCAACTTTAGCGACGCAACGCCAGATAGCGCCGCAGGCCCTCTTGAGCGTCCGGGCAGTAAGGCTTGTGTTTCGCCTCGCTCAACACCGTTTCAATCGGCAGGAAGCGCGCTTCCATGACTTCTTCGGGCTGCAGGCACAGTGGCCCGTCCCATACCGCAGAGTAGGAGGTGCACCAAAGCCTGCTGTCGCCGTCTTCGAAATAGAAATGGTCATGTTCGGTCAATTCCACGCCGCTGACGCCGAGTTCTTCTGCAAGCTCACGGGCCGCCGAATCGGCATAGGTTTCCCCTGCCGCGACCATCCCGCCCGCAGCCGTGTCCCAGAACCCCGGGTACAGTGCTTTGCTCAGGGTGCGCCGATGCACGCACAACTCACCCTTGGTATTGAACAGGAATATGAAGGTGCAACGGCCGATCAAGCCGCGCCGGCGAAGGTCGGACCTGACCAGGTGGCCGAGCAGGTTGTCCTGCTCGTCGACCCAGCAGATCAGTTCAGCATCGGAGGCCACCCGGTGGGCAGCCTCCCTTTGAGTAGCGTCCATCATCAACCCTGGTTGAGAAGCTGACGCAAATCGATCACCGCAGCGTTGGCCCGGGAAATGTAGTTGGCCATTACCAGCGAATGGTTCGCCAGTACCCCGAAACCACTGCCATTGAGAATCATCGGGCTCCAAACCGGTTCCTGCGAGGCCTCCAGCTCACGAATGATCTGGCGCACGCTGACGGTGGCGTTTTTCTTGGCCAGCACGTCGGCGAAATCGACTTCGATGGCGCGCAGCAGGTGGGACAGTGCCCACGCCTGGCCACGGGCCTCGTAGAACACGTTGTCGATCTGCATCCAGGGGGTTTCCACCACTTCCTCATCGACCTGCGGTACTTCACCCGGCGCCAGCGCTTCAGTTTTCAGCGCGGTGTTCAGCTTGACCCGGCCCACGCTGGCCGACAGGCGCTGCGACAGCGAACCCAGGCGGGTGGCAACATCGCCCAGCCAGTTGTTCAGGTTGTCGGCGCGGGAATAGAACAGCGCGCCCTTCTGGTTCGGGTCGGACAGGCGTGCTTCGTAGCGGTTCAGGGAGTTGATGCCTTCCTGGTATTCCGACTCGCTGGACGGCAGCACCCAGCTCTTGTTGTCGAAGTTGAAACGCGGCTCGGCCTTGGCCAGGTCAGCGTCTTCTGCCGACTGCGACTGGGAACGGGCGAAGTCTTTGCGCAGGGCACGGGTCAGGTCACGCACCTGCACCAGCACGCCGTACTCCCAGCTGGGCATGTTGTCCATCCACAGGCCTGGCGGGAAACGGTCGTTGGAAATGTAGCCACCGGGTTTGTTCAGCAAAGTGCCGACCACGGTTTTCAGGGTTTCGACGGTGGTGTAGCCGATCACCATCTGCTTGCCTTCCTTCTCGGCGGCCAGCTGGGCGTTTTGCTGGACCGGGAACAACGCGGGTTCCTGACTCCAATACCAACCCAGGCCACCGGTGACCAGCAAGTACAAGCAGATCACGCTGAGCAAGGCGCGGCTCATCAGCAGGTTGCGAACGTAGCTGCGGTTGGCCGACTTGGGCTCAGGGGCGGGGCCTTTGGCACTGCCTTCGCGGTTTTTCCAGTCCAGCATGGCGATATCCTTTCAATCACTTGAGTTCATGCACATCAATTGTCCGGGTGCGGTCAAACATTCCGACCACAACCCTACCCCATCGTGCCCATCGGTGCGGGCTTTTAAACCAAATTGGCGCATACCGAAGGTTGGACTATAAAGGATGCACGCTTTTTACACAGCGCGACCACGAGGTCAAAAAATGAATACCGCAGACACGTACTTAATTGACGTATGACACTCATGCAGCAGAAAAGAGATGCTAGCATAGAGCCATCAGTCGACCTCAGCATGCACCCGCACAGTAGTCAGGATATGACCGAGTCAGAAGACCCCAGCCGCGAGCGTCTCAAGCAGCACTTTGCCCAGCGGGTAATTCATCAGGCACGTCAAATTCTTGAGATCTGGCAGCGCCTGCAGCGTAGCGAATGGTCCAACGCGGATTTCTCCGAGCTCAATGAAGCCAATCTGCGCCTGCAGCGCTTTGCCGAGCGTTTCGAACAGCCCGAACACCGCCAACTGGCCCAGCACATTGGCGAGTCCCTCAAAGCGGTGGATGAAAACCGCGGGCGCCTGAGCAGCCAATTGATCACCGAGCTCAATCGCTTGATGCAGCGCTTGTCGCGCACCGGGCTGCGCCAGGGCGATCAGCTGGAACAAACCCTGCTGCCGCCGATGCGCAAGCCGATCTACGTGATGCTGGCCGACCACAACCGCGCCGAGCGCCTGGCCAAGCAGTTGGAATTCTTTGGCATGAGCGCCCAGTCCCTGGACAGCGTCGCAGCCTTTCGCGCCGCCATGGCCGAGCGCCTGCCGTCGGCCATCGTAATGGACGTGGATTTCTGCGGCACCGGCCTAGGCCTGAAACTGGCTGCCGAAGCCCAGGAAGGCCTGGAGCAAAAGCTGCCGCTGCTGTTTTTCAGCCTGCATGAAACCGACACCCCGACCCGCCTGGCCGCCGTGCGCGCCGGCGGTGAAGAATTCCTGACCGGCACGCTGGAGGCCTCGAGCCTGCTGGAAAAGATCGAAGTGCTGACCTGCGTGGCTCAATATGAGCCGTATAAAGTGCTGATCATTGACGACTCCCGCGCCCAGGCGTTGCACACCGAGCGTCTGCTCAACAGCGCCGGCATCGTCACCCGCACGTTGATCGAGCCGATCCGGGCCATGGCCGAACTGGCCGACTTCCAGCCCGACCTGATCATCCTCGACATGTACATGCCCGCCTGCACCGGCACCGAGTTGGCCAAGGTGATTCGTCACAACGACCGTTATGTCAGCGTACCGATCATCTACCTGTCGGCCGAAGACGACCTGGACAAACAGCTGGATGCGATGAGCGAAGGCGGTGACGACTTCCTGACCAAGCCGATCAAGCCGCGCCACCTGATCACCACCGTGCGCAACCGTGCGGCGCGTGCGCGCAATTTGAAAGCGCGGATGGTGCGCGACAGCCTGACCGGGCTGTACAACCACACGCATATCCTGCAACTGCTCGAAGACTGCAGCTTCCGCGCCCGCCGCGAGAACAAGCCGCTGAGCTTTGCCATGCTCGATATTGACCACTTCAAGCGGGTCAATGACAGCCACGGTCACCCCATGGGCGACCGCGTGATCAAAAGCCTGGCGTTGTTTCTCAAGCAGCGTTTGCGCAAGAGCGACTATATCGGCCGCTATGGCGGTGAGGAATTCGCCATCGTGATGCCCGACACCGACCTCGAATCGGCCTGCAAAGTGCTAGACGAAATTCGTGGGCGTTTTGCGGAAATCCACTACCCGGCCCAACCCCAGGATTTATGGTGCACCTTCAGCGCCGGGCTGGTGGAGCTGTGCGACGGTTCCGACAGCCTGACGATGGCCGCCCAGGCCGATGAGGCGCTGTACCGCGCCAAGCATGCCGGACGTAACCGCGTGCAAGCCGCTCGCACATCAAAGCAAAGTGCCATCTTTTCACCGGAATCCACTGATTCGGTCATAACTTTGTAATGTAAACGCAATAACTTCAGGCACTTATCTTTTGCTGTCGGTTGAAACCACGCATGCGCCTGAAGCTGCTGACCAATCTCAATACCCTTTTGTTGGTGGCCGTGTGCCTGGCACTTGGGGCGACGCTGTGGTGGTCGCAACGAGCACTGGAGCGCCCGTACCTGTTGATGGAGCGCTATCTGGGGCTGTCCCAGGCCTTCGAGAACCAGGTCGCACGCAATATCGACGACTACCTGGCCAGCGGCGATGCCCTGCGCTTGAGCAGCGCCGGCCAGAGCCTGGAAAGCCTGCTGCAGCAGCTCGATTCATTGCCGCCCGAGTTGGCGCAGAACCTGCGACCCAGCCTCACGGAGCTAGACACCTTCAGCAAAACCGACCTGCTCGCCGCCGGCAAACTGGCCGGCGACCCGCAAGCGCTGTTATTGCAGGCCGAACGCGAGCTGGGGGCGAACCTGGAGCAACTGAGCCAGTACGCCAGCGCCGTCAATGCCCCGGACGCGGCGCGCTATCTGCCGCCACTGCTGGCCGCCTCGCAACACCTGGGCAAGCTGTCCCTGGCCCGGGACAAACTGGTGAGCAGCGGTCGCGCCGAATTGGCCGATGATGTCGAGCGTGAAATCGCCAACATTCGTACCCAGGCCGACCTGTTGGCCCAGCTGCCTTTGCTGGGGGTGAAGGCCAGCGCCGACTCCAGCAGCGACGATTTTTCCGCGTTGATGGGCCTGGAAAACGCTGAAAAAACCGAAGCCCAGGACACCGGCGTCGACCTCAAGCGTGAACTCAACAGCCTGTTGACTCGCTACCCCGCCGAACTCAAGCGCACCCGCGAACAGATCCAGCAACGCACCGACCTCGCCGCCGCCACACACATCAAGATCACCCGCGTGCGACAAGCCATCGCCGGCCTGGAGCCGGTGGTGCGCGCGCAGCACGCCAACATCCAGGGCGAAGTGCGCCTGATGCAGGGGCTGATGATTGGCCTGATCCTGCTGATCGCACTGTTGATCGATACCCTGCAACGCCGCCTGGCGCGGGTGCTGACCCACCTCGCCCCGGCGCTGTCCACCTGGGCCGAAGGCAACTTCAGCCAGCCGATCGCCTTGGGCAGGACCAACCGCGAACTGCGCGACATCGAAGCCTCGCTGAATCGCCTGCGCGCTTATCTGGTGGACCTCGTCGGCACGATCCGCGGCAATGCCGAAGAAGTCGCCGGCAGCAGCCGCACCCTGGCCGAACTGAGCAGCGGTTTGCACGACGGCGCCGAACGCCAGGCCGGGGACACCGCGCAGATTCGTGACTCCCTGGGCGAACTGGAGGCGACCATCCAGCAAGTGGCGGGTGATGCCAGCCAGGCTGCAGGCGCGAGTCGCAGTGCCGGTGTCGCCGTGGAACAAGGTCAGCGGGTAATCGGCTTGAGCCTGGCCGGGTTGCATGCCCTGGTGGGTGAAGTGCAGCAAAATGCGCAGATGATCGAGAAACTCGCCGCAGAGTCCGCGACCATCGGCGGCGTACTCACGGTGATCCGCTCGATCGCCGACCAGACCAACCTGCTGGCGCTCAACGCCGCGATCGAAGCGGCCCGCGCCGGTGAGGCCGGACGCGGTTTTGCGGTGGTCGCCGATGAAGTGCGCTCCCTGGCCCAGCGTACCGCCGGCGCCACCGCCGAAATCCAGGGCTTGATCGCCGGCCTGCAAACCGCCGCCCACCAATCGGTACAAGGCATGCGTGCCCAGGTCGAACACGCCGAAGCCACCGCCGAGCAAGCCCAGGCCGCCGATGGCGCACTGGACGAAATCGTCGGGGCGATCCAGACCATCTCCGCGACCGCCGTACGCATCGCTGACGTGACAGCACAGCAAAGCGGGGCCGTGAGTGAGATTCGCGACAACAGCGAAAGAATTCACCAACTGGGTGAAGACAACCTGCGGCGTATCGGCCAGGGACGCAGCCAGGGCGAGCATCTGCTGGTGCTGGGTGGGCAGCTCAATACGGCTGTGCAGGCATTCCGGGTCTGACCCGATCCCGCGCCCTATGAAGATCAAATGTGGGAGGGGGCTTGCTCCCGATCGCGGTGGGTCAGTCGAAGCATTTATAACTGACACACCGCGATCGGGAGCAAGCCCCCTCCCACAGTGGATCCCCATTGAATTCATAACAGTGTTGCCAATGACCAGATCCTGAGCCTCAGTCACAAATTTCGCGCAATCCTCGCTAATCGTGCTGGCTACTGCATAGAACTGGACAGTCACAAAGGCTTTGCGGCATAGTCGCCGGGTTCTGCCGTACCCCACCAATAACAAGGAACAGCCGATGGCGACCTTACTGGTTCTTCACGGACCCAACCTGAACCTGCTCGGCACCCGTGAACCGGGCGTCTACGGGGCAGTGACCCTGGATCAGATCAACCTCGATCTGGAACAGCGGGCCCGTGTCGCCGGCCACCATTTGCTCTACCTGCAAAGCAATGCCGAGTATGAATTGATTGATCGCATCCATGCCGCGCGTGGCGAAGGCGTGGATTTCATTCTGATCAATCCCGCCGCTTTTACGCACACAAGCGTTGCATTACGTGACGCGCTGCTGGCGGTGAGCATCCCATTCATCGAAGTGCATTTATCGAACGTGCACAAACGCGAAGCTTTCCGCCATCACTCTTACTTCTCCGATGTAGCGGTAGGAGTGATCTGCGGCCTTGGCGCCAGCGGTTACCGACTGGCCCTGGAGGCCGCCCTGGAACACGTTGAAGAACAGGCTAAACGCCCCTGACCGACCCTTGGGAGTTGATGATTCATGGATATCCGTAAAGTTAAGAAACTGATCGAACTGCTGGAAGAATCCGGTATCGACGAGCTGGAAATCAAGGAAGGCGAAGAGTCCGTACGGATCAGCCGTCACAGCAAGACCCCGGCTCAACAGTTCTACGCGCCACAGATGCAAGCGCCGGCTCCGGCCGCTGCCGCACCTGCAGCCGCTCCAGCCGCCGCCGCGCCTGCGGCGCCAGCAGCCCCTGCGCTGAACGGTTTCGTGGTCAAGTCGCCAATGGTCGGTACTTTCTACCGCACCCCGGCACCGACCTCGCCAGCCTTCGTTGAAGTGGGCAAGACCGTGAAAGTGGGCGACACCATCTGCATCGTTGAAGCGATGAAGATGATGAACCACATCACGGCTGAAAAAGCCGGCGTCATCGAATCCATCCTGGTAGAAAACGGTCAGCCGGTTGAGTACGACCAGCCGCTGTTCACCATCGTTTGAACCGCGGAGCGCCTTCGATGTTGAAACCTGCGAAGAAACTGCAAAAAGTCCTGATCGCCAACCGCGGCGAGATCGCGCTGCGTATCCTGCGCGCCTGTAAGGAAGAGGGCATCAAGACCGTCGCTGTTTACTCGACGGCCGATACCGAATTGATGCACGTGAAACTGGCGGACGAGAGCATCTGCATCGGCCCGCCCCTGGCGACCAACTCGTACCTGAAAGTCTCGAACATCATCGCTGCCGCCGAAGTGACCGGCGCCGATGGCATTCACCCAGGCTACGGCTTCCTCGCGGAAAACGCCGATTTCGCCGAACAGGTGGAAAAATCCGGGTTTGCCTTCATCGGCCCGAAAGCCGAAACCATTCGCCTGATGGGCGACAAGGTCTCGGCCAAGGACGCCATGATCGCGGCCGGCGTGCCTACCGTTCCCGGCTCCGACGGCCCGCTGCCGGAAGACGAGGAAACCGCTCTGCGCATCGGTCGTGAAGTCGGCTACCCGGTGATCATCAAGGCCGCCGGTGGCGGTGGTGGTCGCGGCATGCGCGTGGTGCACAAGGAAGAAGAACTGATCGAAGCCGCCAAGCAGACCCGCTCCGAAGCGGCTGCCTGGTTCGGCAACCCGATGGTCTACCTGGAGAAGTACCTGACCAACCCACGTCACGTGGAAGTGCAGGTACTGTCCGACGGCCAGGGCCATGCGATCCACCTGGGCGACCGCGATTGCTCGCTGCAGCGTCGTCACCAGAAGGTATTGGAAGAAGCCCCGGCACCCGGCCTGGACGAGAAAGCCCGCCAGGAAGTCCTGGCGCGCTGCGTCAAGGCGTGCATCGACATCAACTACCGTGGCGCCGGTACTTTCGAGTTCCTCTACGAGAACGGCCGTTTCTACTTCATCGAGATGAACACTCGCGTGCAGGTAGAGCACCCGGTGTCGGAGATGGTCACCGGTATCGATATCGTCAAGGAGATGCTCAGCATCGCCGCCGGCAACGTGCTGTCCTTCACCCAGGAAGACGTGAAGATCCACGGCCACTCCCTGGAGTGCCGGATCAACGCCGAAGACCCGCAAACCTTTATGCCGAGCCCAGGCCTGGTCAAGCATTTCCACGCGCCCGGCGGCAACGGCGTACGTGTGGATTCGCACCTGTACAGCGGCTACAAGGTTCCGTCCAACTACGACTCGCTGATCGGCAAGCTGATCACCTGGGGCGCGACTCGCGATGAGGCCATGGCCCGCATGCGCAACGCCCTGGACGAAATCGTGGTCGACGGCATCAAGACCAACATCCCGCTGCATCGGGACCTGGTGCGTGATGAAGGCTTCTGCGAAGGTGGTGTGAACATTCACTACCTGGAACACAAGCTGGCCAACCAGTAAGTGCTCCACCCAACATAGCCGCCTTCGGGCGGCTTTGTTGTTTCTGGCAGCCACACACCAACCACCTGTGGGAGGGGGCTTGACTGATCGTTCCCACGCTCGGCGTGGGAACGCATCTTGTGACGCTCCGCGTCACGGACGCGGAGCGTCCAGAGCAGCATTCCCACGCCGAGCGTGGGAACGATCGTCAGTAATGTCGTCTTCTGCTGTTCGCTCGCGTAAACTTGCGCGCTTTCGCAGCCCCATCCCGCTGCACACTCATTTTTTCAAAGGTGCCCGCCATGCCTTGGCTGCAAGTCCGTCTCGCCATCAGCCCAGAACAAGCCGAAACCTACGAAGACGCTTTCCTCGAAGTCGGCGCTGTGTCGGTGACCTTCATGGACGCTGAAGACCAGCCGATCTTCGAACCGGAACTCAACACCACCCCGCTGTGGTCCCACACCCACTTGCTGGCCCTGTTCGAAGACGGCACCGAGGCCGCCAGCGTACTGGCCCATCTGGAGTTGCTCACCGGCGCCCCGCTGCCGGAGCATCACAGCGAAGTGATCGAAGACCAGGATTGGGAACGCAGTTGGATGGACAATTTCCAGCCCATGCGTTTCGGCCAGCGCCTATGGATCGTACCCAGCTGGCACGCCGCCCCCGAGCCGGAGGCGGTCAACCTGCTGCTGGACCCCGGCCTGGCGTTCGGCACCGGCACTCACCCCACCACCGCGCTGTGCCTGGAATGGCTGGACGGCCAAGACCTGACCGACTGCAACGTGCTCGACTTCGGCTGCGGCTCGGGGATCCTGGCCATCGCCGCGCTGCTGCTGGGCGCCGAGCAGGCCGTGGGCACCGATATCGACGTGCAGGCCCTGGAAGCTTCCCGCGATAACGCCGGGCGCAACCACATTCCTGAAGGCAAATTCCCACTCTATCTGCCTGAGGACCTGCCCCAGGTACAGGCCGATGTGCTGGTCGCCAACATCCTCGCCGGGCCGTTGGTGTCGCTGGCGCCGCAGTTGTCGAACCTGGTCAAGCCAGGCGGGCGCCTGGCACTGTCGGGCATTCTCGCCGAGCAAGGTGAAGAGGTCGCCGCCGCCTACGCCAGGGATTTCGAGCTGGACCCCATCGCCAACCGTGACGGCTGGGTACGCATCAGCGGTCGTCGGCGCTAGAATGAGCGCTTGTCTGAATCGGATGGCCGCATGAGCGACAGTTTCGTCACCCAGTGCCCGCATTGCCAAGCACGCTTTCGCGTCAACCACGCTCAATTGAGCGTGGCCCGTGGCGTGGTGCGCTGCGGCTCCTGCCTGCAGGTGTTCAACGCTGCGCGCCAGTTGCTGGAGCAGCGAGCCTCGGTGCCGGCAGCGCAACCTGAACAGTTCGGCGCTGATGAACCCACGTCTGAGCCGCCGCGCGCAATCAGCCAGAAACAGTGGACAGCCCAAGAGCTGGACCTGGACAACCTGGACCTGGACGAGGAACTGGCCAAGCTCGAGCGCCGCGAAATTCAGCACACCCAGCCCGTCGGCGCGGACCGCCGCCAGCCCGGTGCCGAGCGTCGGCACAAGGAAGATGCCCTCAGCGCCAGCCGCAATACAGTCAAGGCCGAGGAAGAAAAGTGGGCCGCCAGCCTGTTCAGCGAGCCGCCGCAAGAGCGCGCCCTGCCCGCCGAAGCCGAGCCGGAGCCGGAGCCGAGCGAGCGCACCGAGCCGTCCCTGTCGTTTCACCGCGACGATCTCGACGACGACGAACCGCCGCTGCGCTCGAATCCGGACGACGATCCCGATCCACCCTTCACGCCTCTGACGCCAGCGGCGCAAGCCACCGACGACCGCCCCCACGCCCGGCGCAAGCGGGCGCGTGCCGAGGCCAATGTCGACGAGGTGTTCCAGGACCTGGAAGACGACCCGCTGCACCTGTATGCGCAGAAGCGTCCGTCAGGCCTGGGCCGCCGCCTGACCTGGATCGTGCTGGTACTGCTCGCCGCCGCAGGCCTGGCAGGCCAGTACATCGCCTACCAATTCGACGAACTGGCCCGCCAGGACGCCTACCGTCCGTGGTTCCAGCAACTGTGCCCGAAATTGGGCTGCACTGTGCCATCACGGGTCGACATCGCCCACATCAAGAGCAGCAACCTGGTGGTGCGCAGCCATCCGGAGTTCGCTGGGGCGCTGGTGGTGGATGCGATCATCTACAACCGCGCGACCTTCTCCCAGCCCTTTCCGCAGCTGGAGCTGCGCTTTGCCGACTTGAACGGCGGCCTGATCGCCAGTCGGCGCTTCAAGCCCGCCGAGTACCTCAGCGGCGAGTTGGCCGGGGTCAGTGAAATGCCGTCGCAGACACCGATCCACATCTCCTTGGACATCCTTGACCCCGGCAGCAAAGCGGTGAACTACAGCCTGAGCTTCCATTCGCCCGAGTGAAGCTGCGCCAGCACCGAGGTTTGACGGCGGTTTATTGACTGCGCCGACGTCAACCAAACCACTGGCGATAAAAAAATAACTGTTCAGATTTTATCCAATTCAGCCTTTATCCAGTCATCGAGAGCGGGTATCATGCCAACCCTTTTTCGAACTCTAATGATCCGGCCCCACAACAGGGAAGTCCTATGTCGGCGGTACGCATCGGCCCATATACATTGCACAACGGCTTGATCCTCGCCCCGATGGCGGGCGTCACGGACCAGCCCTTTCGTCAGCTCTGCAAACGTTTGGGCGCGGGTCTAGTAGTCTCTGAAATGGTCACCAGCGACATGAGTTTGTGGAACACCCGCAAGTCGCGGATGCGCATGATCCACGAAGGTGATCCCGAGCCACGCTCGGTGCAGATCGCCGGGGGGGATGCGCAGATGCTGGCGGATGCGGCCCGGGCCAATGTGGAGCTGGGCGCGCAGATCATCGATATCAACATGGGCTGCCCGGCCAAGAAGGTCTGCAACAAGGCCGCAGGCTCCGCCCTGCTGAAAGATGAGCAGTTGGTTGCCGAGATCCTGCAGGCCGTTGTCGCCGCAGTCGATGTGCCGGTGACCCTGAAGATTCGCACCGGCTGGGACCGGGACAACAAGAATGGCCTGACGGTGGCGAAGATCGCCGAACAGGCAGGTATTGCAGCGCTGGCGGTGCATGGCCGCACCCGCGCCGACCTTTACACCGGGGAAGCCGAGTACGACACCATCGCCGCAATCAAGCAGGCGGTGTCGATGCCGGTGTTTGCCAATGGCGATATCGATTCAGCCGAGAAAGCCCGGCGCGTTCTGCACGCAACCGGTGCCGACGGCGTGTTGATCGGCCGGGCCGCCCAGGGGCGGCCATGGATTTTCCGTGAGATCGAGCATTACCTGCGTACCGGCGACGTATTGCCGGCACCGGGACTGACCGAGGTGGAACGTATTCTGCTAGAGCATCTGGCCGCCCTGCACACCTTCTATGGGGATGTGATGGGCGTACGCATTGCTCGCAAGCATGTCGGCTGGTACCTCGCCACCTTGCCGGGCGCCAGGGAATTTCGCGCTCAGTTCAACCGTTTGGATGAAACGCAGGCACAGGTCGCCACCGTTCGTGAGTTCTTCGCCGAACGTGACAAGAGCCTGGGAACAGGGGATGGAGAAGGGGTGGCCGCATGACGATGATGACCGAGACTTTAGTGAGTGGAACAGCACCCGTGAGCGACAACGTCAATTTGAAACAGCACCTCAACACGCCGAGCGAAGAAGGCCAGACCCTTCGCGGGAGTGTCGAGAAGGCGCTGCACAATTATTTCGCCCACCTCGAGGGCGCTTCCGTCACGGACGTGTACAACCTGGTGCTCTCCGAAGTCGAGGCGCCCCTGCTCGAAAGCGTGATGAACTACGTCAAGGGCAACCAGACCAAAGCCAGTGAGCTGCTGGGCCTCAACCGGGGCACGTTGCGCAAAAAGCTCAAGCAATACGATTTGCTGTAAGCATTCAATCAAACCAGAAAGGCGCCCGCGTAAAAACGGTCGCCTTTTTTGCTGACTCCTTTGCTTTTGATGGAAATTGAGATGACCGACCAGACTACCCGCCTGCCGATCCGCCGCGCCTTGATCAGTGTTTCCGACAAGACCGGGATCCTCGAATTCGCCCGGGAGCTGGAAGCCCTTGGCGTGGAAATCCTCTCCACGGGCGGGACCTTCAAACTGCTGCAGGACAACGGCGTGGCCGCAGTAGAAGTCGCGGACTACACCGGTTTCGCGGAAATGATGGACGGTCGGGTCAAGACCCTGCACCCGAAAATCCACGGCGGCATCCTTGGCCGCCGCGGTATCGACGACGCCATCATGAACGAGCACGGCATCAAGCCGATCGACCTGGTGGCGGTTAACCTCTACCCGTTCGAAGCTACCATCAACAAGCCAGGCTGCGACCTGCCGACCGCCATCGAAAACATCGATATCGGCGGCCCGACCATGGTTCGCTCGGCCGCCAAGAACCACAAAGACGTGGCCATCGTGGTCAACGCCAGCGACTACACCCAAGTGCTCGACAGCCTCAAAGCCGGTGGCCTGACCTACGCCCAGCGGTTTGACCTGATGCTCAAGGCGTTCGAACACACCGCCGCCTACGACGGCATGATCGCCAACTACATGGGCACCGTGAACCAGGCCGCCGATGTCCTGAGCACCGAAGGCCGCAGCCAGTTCCCACGCACCTTCAACAGCCAGTTCATCAAGGCCCAGGAAATGCGCTACGGCGAGAACCCGCACCAGAGCGCGGCGTTCTACGTTGAGGCCAAGCCGGCCGAAGTGGGCATCGCCACCGCCACCCAGCTGCAAGGCAAAGAACTGTCCTACAACAACGTGGCCGACACCGACGCCGCGCTGGAATGCGTGAAAAGCTTCGTCAAACCGGCCTGCGTGATCGTCAAGCACGCCAACCCGTGCGGCGTGGCCGTGAGCCCGGACGCTGAAGGCGGGATCCGCCAGGCGTACGAACTGGCCTACGCCACCGACACCGAATCGGCATTCGGCGGCATCATTGCCTTCAACCGTGAACTGGATGCCGAGACGGCCAAGGCCATCGTCGAGCGTCAGTTCGTCGAAGTGATCATCGCCCCGTCCGTCAGTGAAGAAGCCCGCGCCATCGTCGCCGCCAAGGCCAACGTGCGCCTGCTGGCCTGCGGCGAATGGTCGGCTGAACGCGCCGCAGCCTGGGACTACAAGCGCGTCAATGGCGGCTTGCTGGTGCAGAGCCGCGACATCGGCATGATCGGCAGCCAAGACCTTAAGGTCGTGACCAAACGCGCGCCGACCGAGCAGGAGATCAACGACCTGATCTTCGCCTGGAAAGTCGCCAAGTACGTTAAGTCCAACGCCATCGTCTACGCCAAGAACCGCCAGACCATCGGTGTCGGCGCCGGCCAGATGAGCCGCGTGAACTCAGCACGTATCGCTGCGATCAAGGCCGAACACGCCGGCTTGCAGGTAGCCGGCTCGGTTATGGCTTCCGATGCGTTCTTCCCGTTCCGTGATGGTCTGGACAATGCCGCGAAAGCCGGCGTGACCGCCGTGATCCAGCCGGGCGGTTCGATGCGCGATGCTGAAGTCATCGCTGCTGCCGACGAAGCTGGCATCGCCATGGTCTTCACCGGCATGCGCCACTTCCGCCACTGATCGATCGTTCCCACGCTCCGCGTGGGAATGCCTCTTGTGGCGCTCTGCGTCACGCTTTGGGACGCGGAGCGTCCCGTGTTGCATTCCCACACAGAGCGTGGGAACGATCATGCTAACGAGGTTTTTGAAATGAATGTTTTGATCATTGGCAGCGGTGGCCGTGAACACGCCCTGGCCTGGAAAGTTGCCCAGGACCCACGCGTCCAGAAAGTTTTCGTCGCACCGGGTAATGCCGGTACCGCCATTGAAGCCAAGTGCGAGAACGTCGCTATCGACGTGCTGGCGCTTGAGCAGTTGGCAGATTTCGCCGAGAAAAACGTCTCCCTGACCATCGTCGGCCCGGAAGTGCCGCTGGTGGCCGGCGTCGTCGACCTGTTCCGCAGCCGTGGCCTGGATTGCTTCGGGCCGACCGCCGGCGCCGCTCAATTGGAAGGTTCGAAAGCTTTCACCAAGGATTTCCTGGCGCGCCACAAGATCCCGACTGCCGACTACCAGAACTTCACCGAGATCGAGCCGGCCCTGGCTTACCTGCGTGAAAAAGGCGCGCCGATCGTGATCAAGGCCGACGGCCTCGCTGCGGGTAAAGGCGTGATCGTCGCCATGACCCTGCAGGAAGCCGAGGATGCCGTGCGCGACATGCTCGCCGGCAACGCCTTTGGTGACGCCGGTTCGCGCGTGGTAATCGAAGAATTCCTCGACGGCGAAGAAGCCAGCTTCATCGTGATGGTCGACGGCAAGAACGTACTGCCAATGGCCACCAGCCAGGACCACAAGCGCGTCGGCAACGGCGACAGCGGCCCGAACACCGGCGGCATGGGGGCTTACTCCCCGGCGCCGGTGGTCACCGCCGACGTGCACCAGCGCGTCATGGACCTGGTGATCTGGCCGACCGTGCGCGGCATGGCCGACGAAGGCAACGTCTACACCGGCTTCCTCTACGCCGGCCTGATGATCGACAAAGCCGGTAACCCGAAAGTCATCGAGTTCAACTGCCGCTTTGGCGACCCGGAAACCCAGCCGGTGATGCTGCGCCTGCAGTCGAGCCTGGTGCTGCTGGTGGAAGCCGCGCTGGCCCAGGCCCTGGACAAGGTCGAAGCCCAGTGGGACCCACGTCCGAGCGTCGGTATCGTGCTGGCGGCCGGTGGCTACCCTGCCGATTACGCCAAGGGCGATGTGATCGAGGGCCTGGAGGCGGCAGCAGCGCTGGAAGGCAAGGTATTTCATGCTGGCACCGCGCTGAAGGACGGCAAGGTCGTCACCGCCGGTGGCCGCGTGCTGTGCGCCACCGCGATGGGCGCCAGTGTCGACGCCGCGCAGCAACAGGCGTACAAACTGGCCGCGAAAATCGACTGGAAAGGCTGCTTCTATCGCACCGACATCGGTTACCGCGCCATTGCCCGTGAACGTGGCGAGAGCAACTGAGTAGCTATCCGTTCGGGTAGGTAAGGGCCTCTGGCCCTTGCCGTACTCATGCCCCCGCGCATAGTTAACCCGTGCATTCACCTACGAAGGGACTTCGCCTTGCGCTGGCTCAGGATCGCCTTAGCTTTTACAGTCAGCCTGCTGACCTTGCTCTGCCTGGCCCCGGCTCAAGCCGCTGCGCAAGGCAGTGGTTGGGCAGTATTGCTTGATGAACAGGCCGACCTGCAACTGAGCGATATCCGCTCCGCCCGCTACACCAATCAATTCAGCCCCATCGAACTGGACCGGATTACCGCCGCGCAGCCGGACGGTGCGTTGTGGGTACGCTTCAAGCTGCAACCCGGCAAGCATGAACAAGTGCTGCGGGTGTTCGCGCCGGACCTGTCGCACCTGAGCCTGTATGTGCTGGATGGCGATACCCTGGTGGAACAACAAACCACCGGCACGCGCCAGCCCCAGGCCGAGCGCCCGCTGCCGAGCAGTGACTTCATGCTCCCGATGCCGCAGAGCCAGCGCCCGCTCGAGGTGTACCTGCGCCTGGTGTCGGAGCACGAGCTACGCCCTTACATCACGCTGGAACCCGCCGTACTGGCCGCCGCCAACCAGAACCAGACGCTGCTCTATGGCCTGTTGTTCGGCGTGCTGCTGATGCTGATCCTGCATAACCTCACACGCTTCGCCTACCACCGCTCGCGCAGCAGCCTGTGGCTGGCGGCCTGCGAAGTGCTGTTGATGCTCAGCCTGGCGCTGTTGCTCAACGTGGTGGGGCCGTGGCTGCCGAATTGGCATGCGATCCAGACCCCAGGCGCCTACCTCGCGCTGCTGCTGACCGCGCCGTGCGGGCTGATGTTTGCCTACCGTTTCTTCATGCCCCTGGGCCCACACCCGCTGAACAAACTGTTGATGGCCGACATCTTGTTGATCGTGCTGTGCGGCCTGTTGCTGTTGTTCGTCAACACCTTGCCGTTGAACATCATCACCTACGCCCTGGTCGCGCTGGCCGGCCTGAGCATGCTGTTTGTCTCGGCCTATCACTGGCAAAGAGGCTATCGCCCGGCGCGCCTGTTCGTGGCCGGCATGGTGGTGTTCAACATCGGCACGCTGATCATTCTGCCCGCCCTGCTCGGCCTCACGCTGGTGGCACCGCAAGGCCTGATCGTGACCCTGCTCACGTTTATCTGCCTCAGCGGCCTGTTGATGAGCCTGGCCCTCGGCGAGCGCCAGCGCGCCATTGTCGAAACCCGCTTCAGCCTCAGCCGCGACCTGGCCGCCAGCAACGCCGAAATTGCCGCCAAGGCCGAATTCCTGGCGAAGATCAGCCACGAAATCCGCACCCCCATGAACGGCGTGCTGGGCATGACTGAGTTGCTGCTGGGCACGCCGTTGTCGGTGAAACAACGCGACTATGTGCAGACTATCCACAGCGCCGGTAACGAGTTGCTCACGCTGATCAACGAAATCCTCGACATCTCCAAGCTCGAGTCGGGACAGATCGAACTCGATGATGTGCAGTTCGACCTCAACGCGCTGATCGACGACTGCCTGAGCATCTTCCGCGCCAAGGCCGAGCAGCAGAATGTCGAGCTGATCAGCTTCATCCAGCCCCAGGTGCCGCGCGTGATCAGCGGTGATCCGACACGCCTGCGCCAGGCGTTGTTGAGCCTGCTGGAAAACGCCCTGCACAAAACCGACGAGGGCGAAGTGCTGATCGTCGTGGCCCTCGACGAACGCAGCACCGTGCCGCGCCTGCGCATTGCGGTACAAGACAGCGGCGTACCGATGGAAGCCGCCGAACGCGACGCCCTGCTGCACAGTGAACTGCACAGCAAGAACTTCCTCTCGGCGACACGCTTGAGTGGCCATCTGGGCCTGGTTATCGCGCGTCAGTTGATCCTGTTGATGAACGGCGAGTTCGGTATCAAGAGCGGCAGTCACCAAGGCAGCACGCTGTGGCTGACCCTGCCGCTGGACCCGGAACGCCTCGAGCACCCGACCTCCGATCTCGACGGCCCGCTCAAGGACGCACGAGTACTGGTGGTGGACGACAACGACACCTGCCGCAAGGTGCTGTTGCAGCAATGCTCGGCCTGGGGCCTGAACGTCAGCGCCGTGGCTTCCGGCAAGGAGGCCCTGGCCCTGTTGCGTACCAAGGCGCACCTGCGCGATTACTTCGACGTGGTGCTCCTGGACCAGAACATGCCCGGCATGACCGGCATGCAACTGGCGGCGAAGATCAAGGAAGACCCGAGCCTGAACCACGATATCCTGCTGATCATGCTCACGGGCATCAGCAACGCGCCGAGCAAGATCATCGCGCGCAACTGCGGGATCAAACGCATCCTGGCCAAACCGGTGGCCGGCTATACGCTCAAGACCACCCTGGCCGACGAACTGGCCCAACGCAGCAAAGGCTTGACCCACCCTCGCCCCGCTCCAGCCGCCCCGGCAGTGATTACGGTGCCCAGCGACTTCCGCATCCTGGTGGCCGAAGACAACAGCATCTCCACCAAAGTGATACGTGGCATGCTCGGCAAGCTCAACCTCAACCCGGACACCGCCAGCAACGGCGAAGAAGCGTTGGAGGCGATGAAAGCCCAGCGCTATGACCTGGTGTTGATGGACTGTGAAATGCCGATCCTCGATGGTTTCTCCGCCACCCAGCAACTGCGCGCGTGGGAAGTCAGCCACCAACGCGTACGCACGCCGGTGGTGGCGCTGACCGCGCACATTCTTTCGGAACACAAGGAACGTGCGCGCCAGGCCGGGATGGATGGGCATATGGCCAAGCCGGTGGAGCTGTCGCAGTTGCGTGAACTGGTGGAATTCTGGGTGGCGCAGCGCCAACAGCGACCAGAGCACGCCCCCTCCTGACTGATCGTTCCCACGCTCCGCGTGGAAACGTCGCCGGGGACGCTCTGCGTCTTGCTCCTGGCGTGACGCGGAGCGTCACCGGATGCATTCCCACGCGGAGCGTGGGAACGATCAGCGCGTGGGAACGATCAGCCCCCTCCCACATTTGATCTCTGGCGCCTGATAGACTCCTCCACACTTCCACCACCCGCGAGCCGCCCCTCATGCTCCATGTGTTGTTCAGCGTTTACCTGAAGATGCTGGTGCTCTATAGCCCGTTCTTTGTGCTGTCCTGCTTTATCAGCCTGACCCGTGGTTATTCCAGCAAGGAGCGGCGGCGCCTGGCGTGGAAAGTCGCGTTGGCGACGCTGGTATCGAGCGTGCTGCTGTACCTGTTCGGTCGGGTGATTTTCAGTGTGTTCGGTATTACCGTGGATGCCTTTCGCATCGGTGCCGGCAGCGTGCTGTTTATCTCTGCCCTGGGCATGGCTCAGGGCAAGTCGGCGGTGCAGACCGATAATGTGCAGCAGGACGTGACCATCGTACCGCTGACCATCCCGCTGACGGTCGGCCCCGGCACCATCGGCGCGCTGCTGGTGATGGGCGTGAGCCAGCCCCATTGGGACGACAAGCTCACCGCCATCCTCAGCATCGCCCTGGCCAGCCTTACCGTGGGCGTGGTGCTGTACCTGTCCAATCGGATCGAACGCATTCTCGGCGACCAGGGCTTGCAGATTGTCAGCCGGTTGATGGGGTTGTTCGCGTGTGCCCTGGCCGCGCAAATTATCTTTACCGGGGTGCGCGGTTATCTGGTGACCTAGATCCGGTATTTGGCAATGGCCGACTGCACCTTGTCGCCCGCGCTGTCACGCATCAGTTGAAGGGTCTTCTCGTTGACCACCGAGGTATTCAGCACCAGGCAGGTCTGCCCGCTGAAGGCCTCGAACGATGAGCTGTCCCATTCAAGGAACGGCAAACCCACCTGTTTACTCACGCCACGGCTGCTGTAGGTCACCAGCACCATCATCACTTCGCCATTGGTTTGCGCGCAGGACGCCACGCCAAAGTCACCGCCCTGGTGCACGCTGCTGTTGCGCTTGAACAAATCGAACGACGCCGGCTGTTGCTTCAAGGCTTCCAGCGCATCCGCAGCCAGTTTCGGCAGCAGGCTGAGCAGCGGCCCCGACAACGACATCGAAGCGAGCACCGCGCCGATGATATTCAGTGCTGCCAGTTGCACCGTCAGCCCCTCGCCGACGCGTGAAACTCGCTCAAAACTGCTACGCAACGGCAACCAGCCGAGGCTGACCATGACCTTGATAAATTCGTCGTACCAGGCCTCGGTGCCCCGATGAACCTTTAATACATCGCTCACATAACTGCTGGCCAACAGGTAGCTTTTGCGGATGTACTCGCGGTTAAGCCCGGACAACCCCTCGGCAAAGGAAATCACGCCGTTGTTGACCACCGCCGCATTGCAGTCATCTTCGGTGTCCAGCGGTAAAGCCGCGTGCGTGCCTGGCGCACCCGGCAATTTGTAGGCGGCAATCAACTTGCGCCTTTTGGTACTGTTGATCCTTCTGTGATGTCGCTCCATTTCCAATTCTCCACGTACACCCCGACTCGGGGCTTGTAACCACACTAGTCCACTGACCGACAGGCTTTCCAGACGACAAACATCCCTTGGCGCGGCTCGGCCAAGCGCGCCGTCCAGCAATAGCGCGGCATGCACGAAGGGCTTCATGGTTTCGCCGTGAAAAAAAGAAAAAGCCCCGGACGACTACAGGAAAATCCTTGAGTCATTCGGAGCTTTCAGACCGCCGCCGAGGTGTTTTCAGGAGGCGGGTTTACCGCCGTACCAGCGCGGTGTGTACACCCACTCCCCGCCGCCGGCACGCGCAAAGGTGCAGGTGGTGGACGAGCCGACCAGCACCATGGTGCGCATATCCACCTGGTCCGGGGTGAGCTGGCCCAGCGTGGTGACGCGTAGCGTCTGGCCGGGGCGACCGATATCACGGCCCAGTACCACCGGTGTTTCAGGCGTGCGGTGCTGGGCGACGATCTCCAGCGCACGCCCCAGTTGCCACGGGCGCGCACGGGAAATCGGGTTGTAGAACGCCAGCGCCAGGTCGGCCTGGGACGCGAGCTCCAGACGCTTTTCGATGATCGACCAGGGCTTGAGGTTATCCGACAGCGACATCACACAGAAATCATGCCCCAGCGGCGCGCCCGCCTGGGCAGCGGTGGCCAGGGAAGCCGAGACGCCAGGCAGGATCTGCAGGTCGACCTGATGCCAGGCTGGGTCGCTGGACTCATGCAACGCCTCGATCACCGCAGCGGCCATGGCGAATACACCGGGGTCGCCAGACGACACCACCACCACCGAGCGCCCTTGGGCGGCCAGTTCGAAGGCGTGACGTGCGCGTTGCATTTCTTCGCGGTTGTCCGTGCAATGCTGCACCTGGTCGTCACGGAACGGCCCGGCCATGCGCACGTAGGTTTCGTAGCCCAGCACATCGGTGCAGCGCGCCAACTCGGCCTTGACGGCCGGCACCATCAAGTCAGCGGCGCCAGGGCCAAGGCCGATCACGGCGAGACGGCCACGCGGGCGGCCTACCTGTGACACATCCACCGGCTGCTCGGCCACGCTGAGGGTGATGTCCGCGTGCGGCTCAAGCTTGGCAAACCGCAGCGGCACACCCAACTCCGACGCGGCCTCATGCAACGAGGCTTCGGCCATCTGCGTGTCGCTCGCCAGCAGGCACGCCAGCGCTTGCACGGCAACGCCCGCCTCCTGCAAGGCCGTGCGCACACGTGCCGCCAGGTGCGCACCGGGCTTGCAGGTGACGCACACCGTCTTCGGGTAGATCAGCAATTCGTTGGCGGCAGGCGTACGCTCGGCACTGCCCACATGAATCGCCAGGCGTGCCTGCGGATCCTGCGGCAAATTGGCCTGCTCCAGCCAGGGCGCCGCGCCTTCGATGCGCACGCTTTCACCGGCCAGCAGGTCCGAGACAAAGCGCTTGCCCAGCTCCAGGTCCGCCAACGCATAGCCCGTGGGCGGGTTGAGCAGGCAGGTGCCGAACCGCAACTCGCCACTGGTGGTGATCGCCGCTGCCACGCCCAACGCGGCGGCAATCTCCCGCGCCATCACATTCAAGCCGCCCAGGCCGCCCAGTAGCGGCACCACGGCGCTGCCGTCTTCGGCGACGGCCAGCACGGCCGGCTCCTCGCCTTTTTCGAGCAAGAGCGGCGCGAGGGTGCGGATGACGATACCGGCGGCGCACAGCGCAATCAGCGGCGTGCCTTGCTGGTAGAGCTGGCGCAGGGTGGCGCCGAATTCGCTGTAGCGTTGGTCTGCACCCTCAACCCGACCGTCCAGGCCATGGATCAGCGCAGCCGGGTAAAGTTGCTGGATCCTGCGCGCGGTCGCCAGGCTGCCCTGGCCCAGAATGACAATCGCCGGGCTCATCAACCTTGCCACCGTTCACCGGGCACGATGATCAACGAGAAATACGGCGACGACATCGGCTCCACCTGATCCAGCGGCACAATTTTCTGATTGGCCATAGTGGCGCGCTCCACGTACAGCGCGCGCCCGGCCAGACCGAGTTCTTCCAATACCTGGCGCACCTTGGGAAAGTTGCGCCCCAGCTTCATGATCACCGCCGCATCCGCATCCGCCAGCCGGCGCTTGAGGTCATCGTGGGGCAACACGCCAGAGAGCACCGACAGGCTCTGATTGCGATACACCAGCGGCGCGCCCAATACCGAAGCACCGCCCAGCATCGAACACACGCCCGGGATGACCTGCGCCTCATAGCGTTCGGCGAGGCGGTCATGCAGGTACATGTAGGAGCCGTAGAAGAACGGGTCGCCTTCGCAGATCACCGCCACATCGCGACCGGCATCCAGGTGCGCGGCCACGCCGACGCTGGCCGTGTCGTAGAAATCGCTGATCACTTGCTCATAGGACAGCGGCGCCGGCAGCGCCTCGGTGGTCACCGGGTACACCAGCGGCATCAGGGTTTGCTGGGGCACCAGGTGGTCTTCGATGATGCCGAAGGCATTGCCCTTCTTGCCCTTGGCCACGAAGTACGCCACCACCGGCGATTCGCGCAGCAGGCGCAGGGCCTTGAGGGTGATCAGTTCCGGGTCGCCGGGGCCTACACCCAGGCCGATCAGACGTCCGCGTGCAGGCATTATTCAACCTCCGTGGCGAGCGCATTGACGGCGGCGGCGGCCATGGCGCTGCCACCCAAGCGGCCCTGCATGATCACGAACGGCACACCCCGGCTGTCGGCGGCGAGCATCGCCTTGGATTCGGCGGCACCGACGAAACCCACCGGAAAACCAAGGATCAACGCCGGTTTCGGCGCGCCGGCGTCGAGCATTTCCAACAGGTAGAACAAGGCGGTCGGTGCGTTGCCGATCACTACCACGCTGCCGGCCAAATGCGGGCGCCAAAGTTCCAGGGCAGCGGCGGAGCGTGTGTTGCCAAGCTCGCGCGCCAGTTCCGGCACGCTGTCGTCACGCAGGGTGCAGATCACCTTGTTGTTGGCCGGCAGGCGCGCACGGGTCACGCCTTCGGAGACCATCCGCGCATCGCATAAAATCGGTGCGCCCGCCGCGAGCGCGTCGCGCCCGGCCTTGCCTGCGCCGTCGGAAAATTGCAGGCCGTCGATGGCCTCGACCATGCCGCATGCATGAATCACCCGCACCGCGAGTTTCTCCAGATCCGCCGGGATACGCGCCAGGTTCGCCTCCGCGCGAATGATGGCGAAGGAGTTGCGATAGATCTCCTGACCGTCGCGGATGTAATCAATCATCGGTGTTGCTCCGTGGGCGAGCGCGCAGCAAGGCGCCCGCCGCGTCAATAGAAAGAGTGCGCGCGTGCAGCCGGCCAAAACCTGGATGAGCAGCGTCGCTAAAATAGAGGTCGTAGTGGCCGGGGCTCACCGCCAGCAAGGTGACCGGCGCAGTGTGTGCGGCGGCGCAGGAGCGCGGGCAGCCGGACAAGTGAACAGCGTGACCCGGTCGCAGGCCGGCCAATTGCACGGCGTCGGTTTTGGTATCCGACAAGCCTTTGCCGCAGCCGCTGGAACCGGTACAGGCGATCATGCGCGCCAGGGGTTGGTCGGCGGCGCAGAGAAAGCCCAGTTGCGCCAACTGTTCGGTCACCACGCCTGGCTGTGTGAGGTTAGGCAGCAGCACGCCCTGCCAAGGGGTGAACCGCAAGGTGGCGTCGCCATACTCGCAGGCCAGCTGTGCAGCGCCCTTGAGCATCGCCGAATCCAGGCGGCCCAATGGCGCGGCGGCGGTGACATAGAACCGGTCTTGCTGGCGCTGTGGATAACTGCCCAGATGGCCCGAAGCGCTGCTGGCCGGGCGGTTGAAGCCATTCGCAGGCAGTAGCGGCAGGCGCAGGCGGCTCAGTAAGTTATCCACAGCCAGATGGCGCATGCGCGTTTGTTCCGGCGTGGCCAGGTCGAGAAAGGCTTCGAGCACGGCCACCACCAGCGCATGGCCTTGGTCCAAGCGCACAGCGGCCAACGGTGCATTCAGGCCAGGACAGCCGGCCAGGCCGAACGCGAGCAGGGTTTCACCCGCCTGTTCGAAGGCCGACAGCCACAGATCGTGATGATGTTCGAGCATCGCCAAGGCCTCGAAGCCATCCAGCTGCACGGCGAATTTGGCCGACAGCTCATGAAAGCGTGGATGGTTTTCCAGGGTGGCGAGGATCTGCCCGGCCAGGGGGCGGGTGTCGAACAGCATCTGTGGGTCGATGCCGGCGCTGGGGCTGAGCATTAGGTTGCGCACGTCATCACCGCCCGCATTGCTCGGGCCGAGGCCTGCCGCCAGCAGCATCGCGATCAAGGCCTCCTGCTCGGCGCCGATCCCGCGAATCTGCAGGTTGGCGCGGTTGGTCGCCTCGATCACCCCGCCCGCGTACGCCTGGGCAGCGTCCGCCACGGCGTTGGCCTGGGCCGCGGTGATCGAGCCACCGGCCAGTTTGATCCGACAAATACCGCCGTCCAACGCCTGGACGATGCGCAACAACCCCGGACAAGCCGAGGGGCGCAAGGTATTCAGAGCGGGCGTTGGCTTCACGGGGCTTCCGGTTGACGGGTAAAGGCGCGGTATTATGCCTGCTTTGTCCGACGGCATGAAAAGCCTGCCCGTCGGATGTCGTTCAAGGAATTGATATGTCGCCCTGGCTGACGGTAGTAGGCATCGGTGAAGACGGCTTCAAGGGCCTGGGCAGAAACGCCCGGCACGCCTTGTTGCGCGCCACGCGGATTATAGGGGCGCAGCGCCAGTTGGACCTGTTGCCGGTGTGCATTCGCGGTGAGCGCGAGTTGTGGCCGAGCCCGTTCTCCCTGGAACCGGTACTGGCGCGGCGCGGTGAACCGGTGTGCGTATTGGCCAGTGGCGATCCGATGTTCTATGGCGTGGGCGCCAGCCTGGCACGACAGATTGCGTCGCAAGAGTTGCTGATTGTGCCCGCGCCGTCGTCGGTATCCCTTGCAGCCGCGCGTTTGGGCTGGCCGTTACAGGACGTGGTGACGTTATCCGTGGTGGCGCGGCCCGTCGCGGCGATCAACGCGCATCTGGCCAGCGGTGTGCGCGTGTTAGTGCTGAGTAATGACGGTGGCAGCCCTGCGTTGATCGCGGCGGTGTTGACCGAGGCCGGGTTCGGGCCGAGCCGATTGAGCGTCTTTGAACACTTGGGCGGGGCGAATGAGCGACGTATCGACGGCCTGGCCGAGGATTGGCAGCACCACTCGGCCGCCGATCTGAACCTGGTCGCCATCGAGTGCCTGGCCTCTCCCGACACGCCACGCCTGTCGCGCCTGGCAGGCTTGCCGGATAGCGCCTTTAAGCACGACGGCCAACTGACCAAACGCGATGTGCGCGCCATGACCCTCGCGCGCCTGGCCCCCATGCCGGGCGAGCTGCTGTGGGATGTAGGTGCGGGCAGCGGTTCCATCGGTATCGAATGGATGCGCACTCATCCCAGTTGCCGCGCACTGGCGATTGAAGCCGACGCAGGCCGCCAAGACTTGATCGAACACAATCGCGACGCCCTCGGCGTGCCCGGCCTGCACCTGGTACGCGGCACCGCCCCGGACGCCTTGCATGGCTTGCCGACACCCGACGCCATCTTCATCGGCGGCGGCGTCACCCGCGACGGCGTGCTTGACAGCTGTTGGCAACAGCTGCGCCCCGGCGGTCGACTCGTCGCCAACGCCGTAACCCTGCAAAGCGAAATGACCCTGATGAACTGGCGCGCCGAGCACGGCGGCGAACTGACGCGCGTCCATGTGGCCCAGGCCCAGCCGCTGGGAGAGTTCGATACCTGGCGCCAGGCGCTGCCGATTACCTTGCTGGAAGTGGTCAAGCCGCTATGAAACGGATTCTGTTGCTGGGCGGTGTGACCGAAGCGCTGGCCATCGCGCGGACGTTAGGGCCGGAACATATCTACAGCCTGGCGGGCGTGGGACGTGTGCCGACCAATCTGACCTGCCAAGTGCGGGTCGGCGGTTACGGTGGCGCTGAGGGCTTGGCGCAGTTTGTTCGGGATGCGGGGATCAGCCTGATCCTCGACGCGACCCATCCTTATGCAGCGCAGATCAGCCAGAACGCGGCGCGGGCGGCGCAGTTGTGCGGTGTGCCCTGCTGGGCGTTGCGCCGACCGGCATGGCAGCCGCAGGCCGGTGACGATTGGCGTGAAGTTTCCGATTGGGCCGAGCTGATCGAAGCGCTGAAACCCTTCAGGCGCCCGCTGTTTACCTTGGGCCGTGAGCCGCTGCAGCACCTCGCAGAAATCCCCGCCGAACAGTTCTGGACGCTGCGCGCGCTGGAGGTGTATCCGGGCAATGCGCGCTGTGAAGTGATTGGCGCACGTGGGCCGTTCCTGATTGAAGACGAGCGTGCGCTGTTTGAACGGCACCGGATTGATGTGCTGATCAGCAAGAACAGTGGCAGCACAGCCACCGAGCCGAAGCTGGAAGTGGCGCGGGAACGGGGGGTGCCGGTATTGGTGGTGAAGCGGCCGGTGTTGGCGGTGGTGGATCGGGAGTTCATCACAGTGGCAGCGGCCTTAGAGGCCATCCACGCTCACTGAACAACACCGGTCCAATGTGGGAGGGGGCTTGCCCCCGAGTGCGGCGTGTCAGACACAGACTTATTGGCTGATCCACTGCAATCGGGGGCAAGCCCCCTCCCACATTTGGACTGGGTTATCAGCTGCCTGCCGCTGTGGCCTGCCCGACATCGTTCACACGATCAGCCAACAACTGCGCAAGCTCGATCAACTGCGCAACGCCCAGCAATTCCTCGCGTGGCGCGCCTTCCAGGTTAAAGGCAATGTCGCAACTCAGCGCATTGGCCGAGGCGAGTGTTTCGCTGAGGTTGACCAGCAGGTCTTCGGTGCTGATGCCGTCGGCCACGGTGAACAGCCGGATGGGGGGATTGGGGGTGGGTTTGATCATGTGAAGCTCCTTAATCTAAGTGGAGCTGCCAACTAATCGCCGCGATGCGATGGGGGTGGCAGCTGTGCGCAGGTTCGCGGACCGGAGATTAAGGAAGCCGGCATACCCGAAGGTATCCCGCGCACAGCCACCATAGCGCCGCACAGTAGACGATAAAAAAGCGTCAACTGAAAGGAGGCAATGCTTAATCAATCCGAGCCGCGACGCCCGACCGCTGAGTTTGCAGCGGTGTACGGAGACTAGAGATTGAGTTTCCTAGGGACAACCTCAAATCCTTGTCGGAAATTTCTGTTTGAGCAGACGCAGAGCGTCCTGGGCGGCATTCCCACGCAGAGCGTGGGAATGATCGAATTGGAAAAACGCTGATCGCTTGGCTACGCCCTCAACAAGGCGATTCATCCTACAAACCCTTCCGAACCCGCTGGCTGGCTCAGCCAAAACCCTGCGCTCTACCCTCCGCTCTCGCGGTTTTGCCTCAGCGCCCGCGATGGGGATGCACTGCCTTTGCAGCGCGTCGCAACTTGCCATCTTGTATCCCAAGGAATACGATCAAAGATGATTCGATTCAAGAGATCCGTCGAGTTTCAGGAGTGGCTAGATTCGTCACGCGGCAGACCCGCCCGTGGTCGTGTGCTGGTCAGATTGGATAACGCGATGAGGGGCAATTTTGGAGACTGCGAAACCGTAGGGCATGGCGTATCGGAAATGCGCATCCACTATGGCCCAGGCTACCGGGTGTATTTCACGCGCATAGGTGAGCTGGTTTACCTGCTGTTGATAGGTGGCGATAAATCGACGCAAAAACGCGATATCCAGCGTGCAAAACACATGCAGATCAATTTGGAAAGGAGCGGTGACTCATGATTCAATTTAAGGATTTTGACATAGCCGAGCATCTCAAGACCCCGGAGGACATGGCTGAATATCTTGAAGCCTCCTTCGAAGAAGATGCCGGTGACGGCGTGCTGATTCGTTCAGCTCTTAACAACATAGCCCGCGCCCAAGGCATGACGCAGGTAGCCCGCGATGCCGGCCTCGGACGAGAAAGTCTGTACAAAGCCCTCTCCAGCGCCGGCAATCCCGAGTTCGCGACTATCATGAAGGTCATGAAGGCGTTGGGCCTCAAGCTTCACGCCACGGCGATCTGATAGCACTGCGACACCAAACCACACCGCCCCTTTTTACTTATCCCCCCCGATCAGGCTAAATACCCGCCTGATCGTTTAACCCTACGGATTATCCGCCATGGCCCGTCAACGCTTTGCAATTGCCTGGATCGCCTGCCTTGCAGTGCTGTTCAACGCGTTTGCCATGCCGCTGGCCAGCGCGATGCAGCAGGTGGATGACCCGGTCAAGCGTCTGATGTGGGGCAGTTTCTGCTCGTCCAACGGCGCCAGCCTGCAGACGCTCGCCCTGAGCACGCTGGAGGTTCCCGCGGCGCCGGATGATCACTCTGCCATGCAGCATTGCTGGTGTTGCTCAGGTTCGGCATCGTGGGTAGCGTTGCCGGGGCATGTGCCGCAGCTGTATGTCACACGGTTCGAGGCCCTGCGCAGCCTGCCGGCGCCTGCACTGCAAAACCCCACGCCACGCCAGCAATGGCCGAGCCTCAACCCCCGCGCCTCTCCAACGGTCTGATCTGCTTCGCAAGTGAACTGCGTTTAGAACTGTTCTGGAGAACTGCCATGCTCAAATCTTCCCTGCTTCTGGCGGCGTTGCTGCTGCCGGTGTTCAGTGCCGCCAATGCCGATGACTACAAGGTCGGCGACCTGTTGGTCAGCGATCCCTGGTCCCAGGAATTGCCGCCGAATGCGCCCACCGTTGCGGCGTACTTCGTGATTCATAACACCGGCGCTTCCCCGGACCGTTTGCTCAGCGTCGAAACCAGCGTCGCCGAAAAAGCCGAGCTGCACGAGCATGTGATGCAAGGCGACCTGATGAAGATGCGCCAGGTGCCCAGCGTCGCCGTGCCGGCCAAGGGCGAGCTGACCTTCGCGCCGATGGCTTACCACGTCATGCTGCTGGGCCTTAAAGACCGCAGCCTGTTGGCCGACGGCAAGCAGTTCCCGCTGACCCTGACCTTTGAGAAGGCCGGCAAGGTCGACGTGAACGTATCGGTGCAGAAAACGCCGCCGGTGGCCGCCCACGCGCATCAGCACGCCCAATAGGCTGACCTTGATGGGCGCCTCTCGCGCCAGGTTGTCTCCACGCCCACGCCTGATGCGTGGCAGTTGGATCAGCCTGTTCGCCATGCTGATGATCTTTATCGGCCCGCTGATTTCCCAAGCGATGCCGATGGATCATCACGCCGGTATGTCGATGGACATGCCGAGCTGCCATGGCGAGCCCAAGCCCACCAAGGCCCCCGACGAGCACCACGTACTCTGGGAAAAGTGCGGCTATTGCAGCCTGCTCTTCAGTTGCCCAGCCCTGCCCGGCGGCGTGTCCTTCATCGCCCTCGACGCCCCGCCGCCCGCCAACGCCCTTCCCCCCGCCCCGCGCCTGGGCCATGCCCGGCAAAGCATCTTCCCCGGCGCCCGCAGTCGTGCGCCGCCCATCGCCTCGTAAGCCCCTCATAGCGTTACTTCACACCGGCCGACTTTAAACAGACAGCCGCAGGCTGCTGGCCGTGTCGTTTACGATTGATTGATGGAATTTTTCATGTCCAGGTTTCCTGTCGACACCCGTTTGGGGGTTGCCCCTGTTTTTGCCGTACTGTGCGGCGCACTGCTTGCTTCGCAGGCCCACGCGGAGGAACACGAGTTGAGCCCCACGGTGATCACCGCGATCGCCCCCAGCTCGCCACTCACCGTTGTCACCAACCCGAAAGACCCACGCCAGCCAGTGCCCGCCAGCGATGGTGGCGACTACCTCAAGACCATCCCCGGTTTCGCTCTGGTACGCAACGGCGGCACCAATGGCGACCCGGTGCTGCGCGGCATGTTCGGCTCGCGCCTGAATATCCTCACCAACGGCGGCATGATGCTCGGTGCCTGCCCCGGCCGGATGGATGCGCCCACCTCGTACATCTCGCCGGAAACCTACGACAAGCTCACCGTGATCAAGGGCCCGCAAACCGTGCTATGGGGCCCCGGTGCGTCAGCCGGCACCGTGCTGTTCGAGCGTGAGCCGGAACACTTCGGCGAGCTGGGCACGCGGCTCAACGCCAGCGTATTGGCCGGTTCCAACGGCCGTTTCGACAAGGTCATCGATGCCGCTGCCGGCGGGCCGCTGGGCTATGTGCGGGTGATCGGCAACCAGGCCCACGCCGACGATTATAAGGACGGCAACAACGACACGGTCGCGTCGCGCTATGACAAATGGAACGGCGACGTCGCTGTCGGCTTCACCCCCGACGCGGATACGCTGCTCGAGCTCACCGCCGGCCGTGGCGATGGCGAGGCACGTTACGCCGGGCGCGGCATGGACGGGTCGCAGTTCCTGCGCGAAAGCCTGGGGCTGCGCTTCGAGAAGTCCAACCTCGGCGAGGTGCTGGATAAGCTTGAGGCCCAGGTCTACTACAACTACGCCGACCACGTGATGGACAACTACAGCCTGCGCGTACCGTCCGGCACCGGCATGATGGCCGGGCCCATGGCCTCCAACGTCGACCGCCGCACCCTCGGTGCAAGGGTCAAGGCCACGTGGCGCTGGGCCGATGTGCAGTTGATCGGCGGCCTGGACGCGCAGACCAACGAACACCGCGCGCGCAGCAGCATGGGCGTCGACACCTACAAGGACCTGCCGCGCGACAAGGACGCCAACTTCCACAACTACGGCGTATTTGGCGAGCTGACCTGGTACGCCGCCGACCGCGACCGCCTGATCACCGGCGCACGCCTGGACCGCGCCTCGGCCAAGGATTTTCGCCAACGCACTGGCTCGGGAATGATGTCGCGCCCCAACCCGACCGCCGGCGACAACCGCGCCGATACCTTGCCGTCAGGCTTTGTGCGCTACGAGCACGACCTGGCGGACACCCCCACCACGCTGTATGCAGGCGTGGGTCACGCCGAACGCTTCCCGGATTACTGGGAGCTGTTTTCCCCCAACACCGGCGCGGTCGGCTCGGCCAATGCCTTCGACGGCGTAAAGCCCGAGAAGACCACCCAGCTGGATGTCGGCGCGCAATACAAAACCGCCGACTTGCAAGCCTGGGCCTCGGCTTACGTCGGCCAGGTGCGCGACTTCATCCTGTTCGACTACCGGCCCGGCATGACGGGCACCACCTCCCAGGCGCGCAATGTCGACGCGCGCATCATGGGCGGTGAACTGGGTGCGGCCTACACACTGACGCAACACTGGAAAGCCGACGCCAGCCTCGCCTACGCCTGGGGCAAGAACAGCAGCGACGGCAAGGCACTGCCACAGATGCCGCCGCTGGATGCGCGCCTGGGCCTGACCTACAGCGAAGCTGATTGGAGCGCCGGGGCCTTGTGGCGCGTGGTCGCGGCGCAAAACCGTATCGACCCGAACAAGGGCAATGTGGTCGGCAAGGACTTCGACAAGAGCGGCGGTTTTGGTGTGTTCTCACTGAACGCGGCGTACCGCATCAATAAAAACTTCAAGGTCAGTACCGGTGTCGACAATCTGTTCGGCAAGGCTTATGCCGAGCATTTGAACCTGGCCGGCAACGCCGGGTTCGGTTACCCGGCAAGCGACCCGCAAGCCATCAAGGAGCCGGGGCGCACCCTCTGGACCAAGGTGGATATGAGCTTCTAAAAGCATCGGGGGCAAGCCCCCTCCCACATTGGATCGGGTTCACAGATTGAGCCTTGTGAACACAGTCAAGTGTGGGAGGGGGCTTGCCCCCGATGGCGGTGTAACTGACACAAATAAACCAAAGCCTTGCGGAGCCCTCGATGACCACTCAAAAAATCTCCTTCTACAACCTGGCCTGGCGCTGGCACTTCTACGCCGGGCTCTTCGTCGCCCCCTTCATGGTGCTGCTGGCCCTGACTGGCATCATCTACCTGTTCAAACCCCAGCTCGACCCGCTGATATACGGCGATCTGCTCAAAGTGCCCGCCGCCGCGCAGGCACTGAGCGCCGACGCGCAACTGCAACGGGCCAAGGCCGCTTACCCTCAGGCCGCGATCAGCAAATACCTGCCGCCCGCCGACGCCATCAGCAGCGCGCAGTTCGTGATGCAACACCAAGGCCGCGAAATCACTGTATTCGTTGACCCGTATCGCGGCACCGTGCTCGGTGAGCAGGACGCCAAGAACAACCTGCAAGCCATCGCCCGCGCCCTGCATGGCGAGCTGATGATCGGCACCACGGGTGACCGCCTGATTGAGCTCGCTGCCGGTTGGGGCGTGATGCTGGTGGTGTCCGGCCTGTACCTGTGGTGGCCGCGCGGTCAGTCATCGGCGGGCGTGTTATGGCCACGCCTGGGCAGCCGAGGACGGTTGTTCTGGCGCGACCTGCACGCCGTCGCCGGTTTCTGGGGCGCGGCATTCCTGCTGGTGATGCTGCTCAGCGGCATGACCTGGACAGGGTTCTGGGGCAAGCAATACGCCGACCTGTGGAACACCTTCCCGTCAGCGATGTGGAACAACGTGCCGCAATCGGACCAGCAGGCGCGCAGCCTCAATACCGCCAGCCAGCAAACCGTGCCCTGGGCGATGGAAAACACACCGATGCCGATGTCGGGCGATCATGCCGAACACATGAACCACGGCGCCATGCATGCAGGCCCCGCCGCGCCCACCGTCAGCCTGCAACAGGTGGTCGACCTGGCCACGGCGCGCCAGGTCGAGCCCGGCTACAGCATCACCTTCCCCACCACGGCCACGGGCGTGTTCACTGTCGCGGTGTTCGCCGACGACCCACGTAACGACGCCACGCTGCATGTGGACCAGTACACCGGCAAGGTGCTCGCCGACGTGCGCTGGGCACATTACAACGGCGTCGCACGCGCCACCGAAACCGGCGTGATGCTGCACGAAGGCAAGATGTTCGGCTGGGTCAACCAACTGATCGTGCTGGTGATCTGCCTGATGATCCTGCTCAGCGCGGTGAGTGGCGTGGTGATCTGGTGGAAGCGCCGGCCGCAGGGCGGGCTGGGTGTACCGCCCCTGCGTCATGATTTGCCCAGGTGGAAAACCGCCATGGCGATCATGCTCGGCCTGGCAATCATTTTCCCGTTGGTAGGCGCTTCGTTGATCGTCGTATGGGTGCTGGACCGCCTGCTCCTTTCACGGGTCAGCGTCACCGCGTAGGACTGGGTTGCGCACTGCCGGCACGGCCTGTTGCGCAACGCCCTGTTTTGAAGCTTGCCGTGCACTCAGCAACGGAATGTGGCGCCATGCTGGTGCGCCACTGTGCCTGAGCGCCTCCCGAACCCGCCTGTAATCCTGTGCCTCGCGTAGCAGGCACAGCCCTTGCAAAGTCGTGTGTATCTGCCCAACAAAAACTATCGGTTTTACGGAGATCGCACCATGAAGCGTCGCAGCTTGATCAAGGCTTTCACTTTGTCGGCATCCATTGCCGCCATGGGCATGACCTGGACCCTCCAGGCCGCCGAGACCATCAAGGTCGGCATCCTGCACTCGTTGTCCGGGACCATGGCGATCTCCGAAACCTCGCTCAAGGACATGGCGCTGATGACCATCGACGAGATCAACGCCAAGGGCGGTGTGAACGGCAAGATGCTTGAGCCGGTGGTGGTCGACCCCGCGTCCAACTGGCCGCTGTTCGCTGAAAAAGGCCGCCAGTTGCTGACCCAGGACAAGGTCGCCGTGGTGTTCGGTTGCTGGACCTCGGTGTCGCGTAAATCGGTCTTGCCGGTGTTCGAAGAGCTCAACGGCCTGCTGTTCTACCCGGTGCAATACGAAGGCGAAGAGATGTCGCCGAATGTGTTCTACACCGGCGCGGCGCCGAACCAGCAGGCGATCCCGGCGGTGGAGTACCTCATGAGCGAAGAAGGCGGCGGCGCCAAGCGCTTCTTCCTGCTGGGCACCGACTATGTGTACCCGCGCACCACCAACAAGATCCTGCGCTCGTTCCTGCATTCCAAAGGCGTGGCGGACAAAGACATCGAAGAGGTCTACACCCCGTTCGGCCACAGCGACTACCAGACCATCGTCGCCAACATCAAGAAGTTCTCCGCCGGCGGCAAGACCGCAGTGATTTCCACCGTGAACGGCGACTCCAACGTGCCGTTCTACAAGGAACTGGCCAACCAGGGCCTGAAGGCGACCGAGGTACCGGTAGTGGCGTTCTCCGTGGGTGAAGAGGAGCTGCGCGGCATCGACACCAAGCCACTGGTGGGCAACCTCGCGGCCTGGAACTACTTCCAGTCGGTGGAGAACCCGGTGAACCAGAAGTTCGTGGCCGACTGGAAAGCCTACGCCAAGAAACACAACCTGCCAGGCGCAGACAAGGCCGTGACCAACGACCCGATGGAAGCCACCTACGTGGGCATCCACATGTGGGCGCAGGCGGCGGAAAAGGCCAAGTCCACCGATGTCGACAAAGTGCGTGAAGCCCTGGCCGGCCAGACCTTCGCCGCACCGTCCGGCTTCACCCTGACCATGGACAAGACCAACCACCACCTGCACAAGCCGGTGATGATCGGCGAAATCCAGGCTGACGGGCAGTTCTCGGTGGTGTGGCAGACCAATGAGCCGATCCGTGCACAACCGTGGAGCCCGTACATTCCGGGCAATGACAAAAAGCCCGATTACGCAGTGAAGAGCAACTAAGCCCCACCACAGGCCAAATGTGGGAGGGGGCTTGCTCCCTCCCACACTGTCCGTGCATGACTAGGACACTTGTTTATGCCCGCTGCCCTCAATCGCTATTTACTCGCCTTGCTGCTGTTGCTGCCTTTGGCCGCACACGCCAGCGATGCCGAAGACTTCATCAACGCCAACCCGGCGCAGCAAGCCAAGCTCCTTCAGGACTGGGCCGCCCAGCCAGACCCGGCGCGCATCGAACTGGTGGACGCACTGCAACAAGGCCAACTCACCGTCAACGGTGAAACCAAGACCGTACGCCTGAACAACCGCCTGCGCGGCCTGATCGAGAATGTACAGGCCAGCCAGCGACTGCTCGCGGCCGACCCCAAGGTACGCCTTGATGCGGCGCGTACCCTGCAAAAAAGCGCGGTGCCGGCCCAGCTTAAATTCCTCGACCAGCAGCTCGCCACCGAGCCCGATGAGCAAGTGCACAGCGCCCTCAGCCTGGCCCTGGCCAACCTGCAACTGGTCGACAGCGACCCGGTGGTGCGCCTGGCCGCCGTGCGCTTGCTCGGCAACACCGGTGACCCACTGGCCCGCACGCGCCTGGAGACGTTGCTCGCGCCCGGCGTCGAAACCGATGCCACCGTGCACACCGCCGCCGAAACCAGCCTGGCCCAGGTCAAACGCAAATTGATGGTCGGGGAAATCCTCGGCCAAGCCTTCAGCGGTATGTCGCTGGGCTCGATTCTGTTGCTCGCGGCCCTGGGCCTGGCGATCACCTTCGGCCTGCTGGGGGTGATCAATATGGCCCACGGCGAAATGCTGATGCTCGGCGCCTATTCCACCTATGTCGTGCAGTTGCTGATGCAGCGCTACGTGCCCCAGGCCATCGAGTTCTACCCGCTGATCGCGCTGCCGGTGGCGTTCTTTGTCACGGCCGCGATCGGCATGGCGCTGGAGCGTACGGTGATTCGTCACCTGTATGGCCGCCCGCTGGAAACCCTGCTCGCCACCTGGGGCATCAGCCTGATGCTGATCCAACTGGTGCGGTTGGTGTTCGGCGCACAGAACGTCGAAGTGTCCAACCCCGCCTGGCTGTCCGGGGGCATTCAGGTGCTGCCCAATCTTGTGCTGCCGTACAACCGCCTGGTGATCATTGCCTTTGCGCTGTTCGTGGTGGTGCTGACCTGGCTGTTGCTGAACAAGACGCGCCTGGGTCTCAACGTGCGCGCCGTCACCCAGAACCGCAACATGGCCGCCTGCTGCGGTGTGCCGACCGGGCGGGTGGACATGCTCGCCTTTGGCTTGGGCTCCGGCATCGCGGGGCTGGGCGGCGTCGCCCTGAGCCAGATCGGCAACGTCGGCCCGGACCTGGGCCAGAGCTACATCATCGACTCGTTCCTGGTGGTGGTGCTTGGCGGTGTGGGCCAGCTTGCCGGCAGCGTCACGGCGGCCTTCGGCCTGGGCATCGCCAACAAGATTCTTGAACCGCAGATCGGCGCCGTGCTCGGCAAGATCCTGATCCTCGCGCTGATCATTCTGTTTATCCAGAAACGCCCGCAAGGACTCTTCGCACTGAAAGGACGGGTGATCGACTGATGAACCAGCCATTGATGCTTACGGCCGCACAGAAAGCCGGCCCCAAGGTGACGATCACCGTCGGCGCGATCCTGCTCGCGGTGCTGCTGGCGCTGCCGTTGCTGTCGCTGTTGCCGGCGGAAAACGTCTTTCATATCTCCGCCTACACCTTGACGCTGGTAGGCAAGATCCTCTGCTATGCCATCGTCGCCCTGGCGCTCGACCTGGTGTGGGGCTACGCCGGGATGTTGTCCCTGGGCCACGGTTTGTTCTTCGCCCTGGGCGGTTATGCGATGGGCATGTACCTGATGCGCCAGGCGTCCGGCGATGCGTTGCCGGCGTTCATGACCTTTTTGTCGTGGACCGAATTGCCCTGGTACTGGGCGGGCACCCAACACTTCTGGTGGGCGCTGTGCCTGGTGGTGCTGGCGCCGGGGTTGCTGGCTCTGGTGTTCGGCTTCTTCGCCTTCCGCTCGCGGATCAAGGGCGTGTATTTCTCGATCATGACCCAGGCCCTGACCTTTGCCGGGATGCTGCTGTTCTTTCGCAACGAGACCGGGTTCGGCGGCAACAACGGCTTTACCAATTTCCGCAGCATCTTGGGCTTCGGCATCACCGAGCCGGGCACGCGGGCGGTGCTGTTCGTGGCCACGGTGCTGCTGCTGGTGACGAGCCTGTACCTCGGCTGGCGCCTGGCCCGCAGCAAGTTCGGCCGGGTGCTCACCGCCTTGCGTGATGCGGAAAACCGCCTGATGTTCTGCGGCTATGACCCGCGCGGCTTCAAGCTGTTCGTGTGGGTATTGAGCGCAGTGTTGTGCGGCTTGGCGGGGGCGTTGTATGTGCCGCAAGTGGGCATTATCAACCCCAGCGAAATGTCGCCGACCAACTCCATCGAAGCCGCCGTGTGGGTGGCCCTGGGCGGGCGTGGCACCTTGATCGGCCCGTTGCTCGGCGCCGGCGTGGTCAATGGCATGAAGAGCTGGTTCACCGTGGCCTTTCCGGAATACTGGCTGTTCTTCCTCGGGGCGTTGTTCATTCTGGTCACCCTGTACCTGCCCAAGGGCGTTATCGGCCTGCTGAAGAAATGAGGAACGTCATGCTTGAACCTATTTTCGACGCGGGCAGCGGCCGCGAGGCCATCGGCATCGGCCAGGCTGCGGGCAAAGGCCTGAACACCCGCCACGGCACCATCCTGACCCTGGAGGACATCAGCGTCAGCTTCGATGGCTTCAAGGCCTTGAACGACCTCAACCTGTACATCGGCGTCGGCGAGCTGCGCTGCATCATCGGCCCCAACGGCGCAGGCAAAACCACGCTGATGGATGTGATCACCGGCAAGACCCGGCCCAGCCACGGCAAGGCCTGGTTCGGCGAAACCCTGGACCTGACCGGCATGAGCGAAGTGCAGATCGCCCAGGCGGGTATCGGCCGCAAGTTCCAGAAACCCACGGTGTTCGAAGCCCTCACGGTGTTCGAAAACCTCGAGCTGGCGCAGAAGACCGACAAGTCCGTCTGGGCCAGCCTGCGCGCGCGCTTGAGCGGCGAGCAGAAAGACCGCATCGATGAAGTGCTCGACACCATCCGCCTCACGGCCTCGGCACAGCGCCCGGCCGGGTTGCTGTCCCACGGGCAGAAGCAGTTTCTGGAGATCGGCATGCTGCTGATGCAGGACCCGCAACTGTTGCTGCTGGACGAACCGGTGGCGGGCATGACCGATGCCGAAACCGAATTCACCGCCGAACTGTTCAAGGGCCTGGCGGGCAAGCATTCGTTGATGGTGGTGGAGCATGACATGGGCTTTGTCGGCTCGATTGCCGACCACGTCACCGTGTTGCACCAGGGCAGCGTGCTGGCCGAGGGGTCGCTGGAACAGGTGCAGGAAAATGAGCGGGTGATCGAGGTCTACCTCGGTCGCTGATCGTTCCCACGCTCCGCGTGGGAATGCCGCCCTGGACGCTCCGCGTCGTTTCATTAGGAGGTTTGAGAATGCTGCAAGTCGACAAGCTGCACCAGTACTACGGCGGTAGCCATATCCTGCGCGGTCTGTCGTTTGACGTGAAGATCGGCGAAGTCACCTGCCTGCTCGGCCGTAACGGTGTGGGCAAGACAACCCTGCTCAAGTGCCTGATGGGCCTGCTGCCGGCCAAGGAAGGCGCGGTGAACTGGGAGGGCAAGCCGATCACCGGGTTCAAGCCGCATCAGCGCGTACATGCTGGCATTGCCTACGTGCCCCAAGGCCGGGAAATTTTCGGCCGGCTGACGGTGGAAGAAAACCTGCTGATGGGCCTTTCGCGCTTCCCCGGTGCCCAAGCCAAGGAAGTGCCGGCCTTTATCTACGAGCTGTTCCCGGTGCTGCTGCAGATGAAGCACCGGCGCGGAGGGGATTTGTCCGGCGGCCAGCAGCAACAGTTGGCCATCGGCCGCGCCTTGGCGAGTCGCCCGCGGTTGTTGATTCTCGATGAGCCCACCGAAGGCATTCAGCCCTCGGTGATCAAGGAAATCGGCGCGGTGATCAAGAAACTCGCGGCACGCGGTGACATGGCGATTCTCCTGGTGGAGCAGTTCTACGACTTTGCCGCTGAGCTGGCCGACCAGTACCTGGTGATGTCCCGTGGCGAAATCGTGCAGCAGGGCCGGGGTGAAAATATGCAAAGCGAAGGTGTACGCGGGCTGGTAACCATCTAATCTGTAGCGTCCTAACGATAAGCACAAAACCATGAACCTGCCCGTTACCCCTGCCCTGTTCACCCTCAGCTGGCGCGCCGAGCTGGAACTCGGCTATGCGCGTTTCGGCGACACCACACGCCCGGTGCTGCGCCGCCACCTCGGCCCGCTGCGCGTGCAAAAACACCTGTACGCCGAAGGCCCCGAGGTGTGCCAGCACATCATCGTGCACCCGCCGGGCGGCATTGCCGGCGGTGATCGCCTCGACATCAGCGCGCAGGTTGCCCAAGGCGCCTGGGCACAGTTGACCAGCCCCGGCGCGGCCAAGTGGTACCGCGCCAGCGGCCCGGCGTTTCAGCAGTTGAATTTGCGCGTGGAGGCCGGCGCGACCCTGGAATGGCTGCCCCAGGAAACCATCGTATTCAGCGCCGCCCAGGCCGAACTGAGCACGCGCATCGAACTGCACGGCGATGCGCGGTTGTTCTACTGGGACGTGGTCGCCCTCGGGCGCCCGGCCAGCGGCGAGCGGTTCGACCTCGGCCACTTTCAATCGCACCTTGATATCCGTCGCGACGGCCAGTTGCTCTGGCATGAGCGCCAGCGCATTGTGGGCGGCGATGGGTTGCTGGATTCGCCTATCGGGCTGGATGGGCAACCGGTGTTTGCCACACTCCTGGTGACCGGTGAAATCGATGCTCAATTGCTCGAACACTGCCGCTCACTGCCCCACGCGGTGCGCGGCGATTTGACCCAACTGCCCGGTTTGCTGGTTGCTCGCTGCCTGGCCAGCGAAGCGCTGCTGGCACGGGGATGGTTGATTGATTTGTGGCGGCTGTTGCGCCCCGCCGTATTGGGCCGCGAAGCGGTATCACCCAGAATCTGGAGCACATGAAGATCAAACTGTGGGAGGGGGCTTGCTCCCGATAGCTGAGTGTCAGGCAATGCATCTGCTACTGACCCACCGCTATCGGGAGCAAGCCCCCTCCCACACTTGATCTCCTTGTATTTATGAATGTATTTCACGACGGACTGAACCATGGATTTGACCCCACGGGAAAAAGACAAACTGCTGATCTTCACCGCCGGCCTGGTAGCCGAACGCCGCCTGGCGCGTGGGGTGAAGCTCAACTACCCGGAAACCATCGCCTATATTTCCGCCGCGCTGATGGAAGGCGCCCGCGATGGCCGCACCGTGGCCGACCTGATGCACTACGGCACGACCCTGCTCAGCCGTGAGCAAGTGATGGAAGGCATTCCGGAAATGATCCCGGACATCCAGGTCGAAGCCACCTTCCCGGACGGCACCAAGCTGGTCACTGTCCATCAACCCATTGCGTGAGGCGCGGCAATGATTCGTGATGCTACCGAGCAAGACCTGCCGGCAATCCGCGATATCTACAACGACGCGGTGTTGAACACCACGGCGATCTGGAACGAACAGCCGGTCGACCTGGCTAACCGCCAGGCGTGGTTCAGCGCCCGCCAGGCCCAGGGCTATCCGATCCTGGTGGCGGTGGAAAACGCCGAGGTCACCGGCTACGCCTCGTTCGGCGACTGGCGGCCCTTCGAAGGCTTTCGCTACAGCGTCGAGCACTCGGTGTACGTGCGCAACGACCAGCGCGGCAAGGGCCTCGGCCCGCGGTTGCTGCAGGCCCTGATCGAACGCGCGCGCAGCGGCGGCAAACAGGTAATGGTGGCGGCCATCGAAAGCGGCAATCTGGCCTCGATCCGCCTGCATGAACGTCTGGGCTTCATCACCACCGGGCAGATGTCGCAAGTGGGTATCAAGTTCGGCCGCTGGCTCGACCTGACCTTTATGCAACTGGCCTTGAACCCGGGCGCCGAACCGCCCAAGGAGTGAGATCGATGAGCGCTGCGCAACTGCGTCGAGTCAATGCTGAAAGCTTTGCCCATTACCGCCTCGGCTTGATCGAGCTGTTGCTGGACGCGGTCCGACATGGCGCCTCGGTGGGCTTCATGGCCGACTTCGATGAGACCCAGGCCCGCGCGTACCTGAGCGGTGTGCAAGCCGGCATCGAAGACGCCAGCCTGTTGCTGTGGGTGGTGGTGCGCGATGAACAGGTGGTCGCCAGCGTGCAGTTGGCGCTGTGCCAGAAAGCCAATGGCCTGAACCGTGCCGAGGTGCAGAAGCTGCTGGTGCACAGCCGTGCGCGGCGCCACGGCCTGGGGCAGCAATTGATGAATGCCCTGGAACTCGCCGCACGCCAGCACAAGCGCGGCTTGCTCTACCTGGACACCGAAGCCGGCTCCGACGCCGAGGCCTTCTACCAGTCGTTGCGCTACACCAAGGTCGGCGAATTGCCCGACTACTGCCAAAGCCCGGACGGGCGCTACAGCCCGACCGCCATTTACTTCAAGACCCTGGGGCAACCTGCATGATTCCTGGCGAATTCCAGATCCAGCCTGGCGAGATCGAACTGAACGTGGGCCGGCGCACCATCAGCCTGAGCGTGGCCAACAGTGGCGACCGGCCGATTCAGGTGGGCTCGCATTATCATTTTTTCGAGACCAATGATGCGCTGACCTTCGACCGCGCCGCGAGCCGTGGCATGCGCCTGAATATTCCGGCAGGCACGGCGGTGCGGTTTGAGCCGGGGCAGAGTCGGGAGGTGGAGTTGGTGGATTTGAGCGGTGGAAGGCGGGTGTTCGGGTTTGCCGGTCGGATCATGGGCGACCTCGACTGATCGTTCCCACGCTCCGCGTGGGAATGCCGCCATGGACGCTCCGCGTCCGCTTCTAACATCGTGACGCGAAGCGTCACAGGATGCATTCCCACGCAGAGCGTGGGAACGATCGAGGACACAGATGAAGATTTCCAAACAAGCCTACGCCGACATGTATGGCCCCACCGTTGGCGACAAGGTCCGCCTGGCCGACACCGAGTTGTTCGTCGAAGTGGAGCAGGACTTCACCGTCTATGGCGAGGAAGTGAAATTCGGCGGTGGCAAGGTGATCCGTGACGGTCAGGGCCAGAGCCAGTTGCTCGCCCATGAAGTGGTCGACACCCTGATCACCAACGCGCTGATCATCGACCACTGGGGCATCGTCAAGGCCGATGTGGGCCTGAAGAACGGCCGCATCCACGCCATCGGCAAAGCCGGCAACCCCGACATCCAGCCCGGCGTGACCATGGCCATCGGCGCCAGTACCGAAGTGATCGCCGGCGAAGGCATGATCCTCACCGCCGGCGGTATCGACTCCCATGTGCATTTCATCTGCCCGCAGCAGATCGAAGAGGCGCTGACCAGCGGCGTCACCACTATGATTGGCGGCGGCACGGGACCTGCCACCGGCACCAACGCCACCACCTGCACCTCAGGGCCTTGGCACTTGGCGCGCATGCTGCAGGCCAGTGATTCGTTCCCGATGAACATCGGCTTTACCGGCAAGGGCAACGCGAGCCTGCCCGAGCCGTTGATCGAACAGGTCAAGGCCGGCGCCATTGGCTTGAAGCTGCACGAAGACTGGGGCACCACGCCCGCCAGCATCGATAACTGCCTGAGCGTCGCCGATGCATACGACGTGCAGGTGGCAATCCACAGCGACACCCTCAACGAATCCGGCTTCGTCGAAACCACCCTCGCCGCGCTCAAGGGCCGCACCATTCACACCTATCACACCGAGGGTGCCGGTGGCGGACATGCGCCGGACATCATCAAGGCCTGCGGCTTGCCGAACGTGCTGCCCAGTTCCACCAACCCGACGCGGCCGTTTACCCGCAACACCATCGACGAACACCTGGACATGTTGATGGTCTGCCATCATCTGGACCCGAGCATTGCCGAAGACGTGGCCTTCGCCGAAAGCCGCATCCGTCGCGAGACCATTGCCGCCGAAGATATCCTGCACGACCTCGGTGCGTTTTCGATGATCAGTTCCGACAGCCAGGCCATGGGCCGCGTCGGCGAAGTGATCACCCGCACCTGGCAGACCGCCGACAAGATGAAAAAACAGCGTGGCGCCCTGCCCGGTGACGGGCCGGGCAATGACAACTTTCGCGCCAAGCGCTATATCGCCAAGTACACCATCAACCCGGCGATCACCCATGGCATCAGCCATATCGTCGGCTCCATCGAAGTTGGCAAATGGGCCGATCTGGTGCTGTGGCGCCCGGCGTTCTTCGGGATCAAGCCCACGCTGATCCTCAAGGGCGGCGCGATTGCCTCCAGCCTGATGGGCGATGCCAACGCTTCGATTCCCACACCGCAGCCGGTGCACTACCGGCCGATGTTCGCCAGCTTCGGCAGCTCACTGCATGCCACCAGCCTGACCTTTATCAGCCAGGCGGCACAGGCGGCCGGCCTGCCCGAGGCCCTGGGTTTGAAAAAGCAGATTGCGGTGGTCAAGGGCTGTCGCGAGGTGCAGAAGAGCGACCTGATCCATAACGATTACCTGCCGGATATCGAAGTGGACCCGCAGACGTATCAGGTCAAGGCCGATGGTGTATTGCTGTGGTGTGAACCGGCTGACGTACTGCCGATGGCGCAGCGCTATTTCCTGTTCTGACAACCGCCTCACTGTAACTGTAGGAGCGAGCTTGCTCGCGAAGCACTCAAGGACGCCGCGTTTATTCAGGGTTGTACGCGTTATCGTTGACGTTCTTCGCGAGCAAGCTCGCTCCTACATTAGGGCAGCTTAGAAGTTCTCGCGCGGATTGAAGTTGGCTTTCTTGGCCAGCTCCTGCCACAACGCTTTCACCTCGTCGCTACCTGCCGGCGGCATCACCGCCTTGAGTTGCACGAACAGGAAACCTCGCTGGCCAGCCTTGTTCAGCAACCCATGGCCCTTGGCGCGCATGCGCTGGCCGTTCTGGCTGCCGGCGGGCACCTTGAGGTTGATCTTGCCGGTCAGCGTCGGCACCGTGACTTCCGTGCCCAGCGCCAATTCCCACGGCGCCAGCGGCAGGTTGATCACTAGGTTTTCGCCATCCACTTCAAACTTGGCATGCGGCGCGAACTTGATGATCAGGTACAGATCACCGTTGGCACCGCCGCCAATTCCGGGCGCGCCCTGGGCCTTGAGGCGGATGCGTTCACCGTCGGCCACACCGGCCGGGATCTTCACGTTCAGGCTCTTGACCGTATTGCTCACGTGCCGGCCCGAAGCATCGTACTGAGGCACCTGGAAGCTGATCTGCTTGGACTCGGTGGACAGCGTCTCCTCGAGGGACACCGACAGCTGCATCTCAACGTCCTGGCCCTTGCGTCCGGCAGGGCGGCGTTGGCCGCCGCCGAAGCCGTCGCTGCGCGCGCCGAAGATCGAGCTGAAGAAGTCCGAAAAATCCTCAGTGCCCGCGCTACCGCCAAAACCGCCACGGCTCTGCCAGCCAGGTGGCCCCTGGAACGGCTGACCGTGCTGGCCATATTTGCGCAGTTCGTCGTACTCGGCCCGCTTGTCCGCGCTCTTGAGGGCTTCATAGGCTTCGGACGCGTCCTTGAACTTGGCTTCGGCGTCTTTTTCCTTACTCACGTCCGGGTGATATTTGCGCGCGAGCTTGCGATAGGCGGCTTTGATTTCCTTGTCGTCGGCGCTCGGCTCGACACCCAGAATCTTGTAGTAGTCTTTGAAATCCATCGGTGGTTCACCATCCTTAAACGAGATCGCACAGCCCGGACACAAGGTGCGCTGGTTTGCACGTGTTGAGTCTTGCGGCCTGGGGTGCGTCGGAGTTTTACAGGCACTTGCCGTATGCACCAGATGTGGGGGCAAATCGCGCGCTTTCAAGCGCTATTTAACGGATGGTCGGCCTACGCATCCGGCGTCGACTGGCATACACTGCGCGGCCGTTTTGCAACCGGAACCCGATCGACATGAAAAACCCATCCCCAGCCCGTGCCTGCGGCATCGACTTCGGCACGTCCAACTCCACCGTCGGCTGGATCCGCCCCGGCGAGGAGACGCTTATCGCGCTGGAGGACGACAAGATCACCCTGCCGTCGGTGGTGTTCTTCAACTTCGAGGAACGCCGCCCGGTGTACGGTCGCCTGGCGCTGCACGAGTACCTGGAGAACTACGAAGGCCGCTTGATGCGCTCGCTCAAGAGCCTGCTGGGTTCCAAGCTGATCAAGCACGACACCAGCGTATTGGGCACGGCGATGCCGTTCACCGACCTGCTGGCGCTGTTCATCGGCCAGCTCAAGAGCCGCGCCGAAGCCACCGCCGGCCGCGAGTTCGAAGAAGTGGTGCTGGGGCGCCCGGTGTTTTTCGTCGATGACGACCCGATGGCCGACCAGGAAGCGGAAAACACCCTGGTCGACGTGGCCCGCAAGATCGGCTTCAAGGACATCTCGTTCCAGTACGAACCGATTGCCGCCGCGTTCGACTACGAGTCGACCATCGAAAAAGAAGAACTGGTGCTGATCGTCGATATCGGCGGCGGTACCTCCGACTTCTCCCTGGTGCGCCTGTCACCGGACCGTCGTCACAACGACAACCGCCAGAGCGATATCCTCGCCACCGGTGGCGTGCACATCGGCGGTACCGACTTCGACAAGCAGCTCAGCCTGCAAGGCATGATGCCGCTGTTCGGCTACGGCAGCCGCATGAAAAGCGGCGCCTACATGCCTACCAGCCATCACATGAACCTGGCCACCTGGCACACCATCAACTCGGTGTACTCGCAGAAATCCCAGCTGGCCCTGAGCAGCATGCGCTACGACATCGAAGACACCGGCGGCATCGACCGCCTGTTCAAGCTGATCGAACAGCGTGCCGGGCACTGGCTGGCGATGGAAGTGGAAGAGACCAAGATCCAGCTGACCCATGAAGACAGCCGCCTGGTGTTGCTGGACCGGGTTGAGCCTGGCTTGAGCGTGGAACTGAGCCGCAACCTGTTTGAATCGGCCATCGATGGCCTGCTCGAGCGCGTGCGCAACAGCGTGACCCAACTGCTCAACGACGCCTCGGTGGATGTGGCCCAGGTGGACACGGTGTTCTTCACCGGTGGTTCCAGCGGGATCCCGGCACTGCGTCACAGCATCTCGGCGATGCTGCCGAATGCGCGGCATGTGGAAGGTAATATCTTTGGCAGTATTGGCAGTGGGTTGGCGATTGAGGCCAGCAAACGCTACGGTTGCTGAATTTCACCTGAAACACCGTGGTGACTTCATCGGGGGCAAGCCCCCTCCCACCTTTGATTTGTGAACACGGTCAAAATGTGGGAGGGGGCTTGCTCCCGATGGCGTCAGCCCAGGCAACACAAAACCTAAACCATCCCACCGAGCTTCAGCTCACTCTTCAGATACGCATAATAAATCGGCCCCGCCACCACCCCCGGCAGGCCGAACGCGGCCTCGAACACCAACATCGCCAGCAGCAACTCCCACGACTTAGCACTGATCTGCCCACCGACGATGCGCGCGTTGAGGAAGTACTCGACCTTGTGAATCACGATCAAATACCCCAGCGCCGCCACGGCGACCCAAATCGACAGCGACAACGCGACAATCGTGATCAGGGTGTTGGACATCAGGTTGCCGATCACCGGCAGCAGGCCGAGCAGGAAGGTCAACACGATCAGGGTTTTGGTCAGCGGCAGGTGAATGCCACACAGCGGCAGCACCACGGCGAGGAACACGGCGGTGAAAGCGGTGTTGAGCGCGGCGATCTTGATCTGGGCGAAGACGATGTTGCGAAAGGCCTGGACCAACAGGTGCAGGCGGTCGAACAACGCGGCGGCAAGGGGTTTGCGCTTGGTCAGGTCGGGCACGCGTTGCAGGGCGATGATCGCGCCGAGCACCATGCCGATCAGCAAGGTGACGAACATGTGGGCCGCGTCTTTGCCGACCAGTTGCAGTTCGCTCAGGTGTTTGCTCAGCCAGTCGCCGATGGCCACGCGGAATTCGGCGGCGCTGGCGGGCAGATAGGCATCGATGGACGGCGGTAACTGGCCGCGTGCGCGGTCGACCACGTGCATGAATTTATCCAGCGAGGCGCCGGGGTTTTCCGCTTCGTGCAGCAGGAAGCTGATCGCGCCGGCGAAGATCAGCGTGAGCACGCTGACGATCAAGGTACCCAGCAAGGCCACCGCCAGCCAGCGCGCGCGCCGCCCTTCGATCAGCCGCTGCAGCTGGGGCGTAAGCATGTTGACCAGTTCATAGACCAACAGGCCAGCCAGCAGGCTGGGCAGCAGTTTCAGCGGCAGCACCAGCAGCAACCCGCCGAAAATGATGATGTAGCTGGACAGCAACAACACATGACGCTGAGAAAACGTTGGCATACAGCCTCAAAACGAACGGCGTTAAAGGATGTGCAGGAACGAGCTTGCTCGCGAAGGTCGCCAACGATAGCGCGTTTATTCTGAATAAACGCGGGGGTAATTGAGTTCTTCGCGAGCAAGCTCGCTCCTACAGGGGGCTGTGTACGAGTGTCGCAGCCTTCTATGGCCTGGGGCTATCAATTCTTCAGGCAAGTACTCATGAAGGTCTTGCGCGCATCGCCGGCCAACGCCTTGGTTTTCGCCGACGCGTTGCAATCCTTCATCTTCTGCTGCTGCGGGGTCAGGGTCTTGGCGTCATTGGCCGCCGGGGCCGACAGGCAGGTCTTCATGAAGGCCTTGCGCTCGTCGCCCTTGAGGGTCTTGGTAGAGGCTTCGGCATTGCAGGTGGTCATTTTGTTTTGCTGGGCGGTGGCGGCAAAACCTTGGGAACACAGCAGCAGGCTCATCATGATCAACGGAATACGCAGCATCTTCATGGAGTTTTCTCCCGGTTACCGTGCCGAAGGGCGCGGCCTACAGCGCAGTGTAGTCAAAACTCGTTACAACTTCACCGGCCATGGATATTCCAGTCGCCGCGATGCCAGTACACGAAGTGCTTATGACACATCCGGTTAAATCCGATAAAACTTTTCGCCCCTTGCGCGACTCACAACCTGGAGCGATCACGCCGGCAGAGCGTGGCGTAAAACCGGATTAGCCCCAGGAGATTGAGATGACTGAAGCACACTTGACTGACGTTGCGACCCTGCGCAGCCGCGCCCGCCAGAACGTCGAAAACGGTGCCGTGACCGAAGGCTATGACGCCGACCGCGAAGAAATCATCCGCCTGCTCAACGCATCGTTGGCCACAGAGCTGGTCTGCGTGTTGCGCTACAAGCGTCATTACTTCATGGCCAGCGGCCTGAAAGCCAGCGTCGCCGCCGACGAGTTCCTGGAGCACGCCACCCAGGAAGCCGAACACGCCGACAAACTCGCCGAACGCATCGTGCAACTGGGCGGCGAGCCGGAGTTCAACCCCGACCTGTTGTCGAAGAACTCCCACGCACAATACGTGGCGGGCAACTCGCTGAAGGAAATGGTCTACGAAGACCTCGTGGCCGAGCGCATCGCGGTGGACAGCTATCGCGAGATCATTCAGTACATCGGCGATAAAGACCCGACTACCCGTCGCATCTTCGAAGAGATCCTGGCCCAGGAAGAAGAACACGCCGATGACATGGCGGATATTCTGCAGGGTCTGTAACCCGTAACACCGCAATACCACTGTGGGAGGGGGCTTGCCCCCGATGGCAGGGTCTCAGTCAAAGATTGATTGGCTGATACACCGCTATCGGGAGCAAGCCCCCTCCCACATTTGGTTTCAGGTGCAGTCCGTTATTTACTTCACGGTTTTCGGCGCCTTGCCTTCTCGCATCTGTTGCAACAACGGCGCGCACGCATTCGGCTCGCCGCCACTTGGGGCAACCAGTGCGAGCAACCCGGCAGCCGGGCCGGCGATCACACCCAGGGCGACCATGCCCGCGCCGCGCAGCGCCAGGGGGATGGCTTTCACGCCGGCATTGGGCTTGATGAACGGCCCGTTCACGTACAACGGCGAGCGCAGGGAGAACAGACGAAAGCCCTTGGACTCCGGCGTAATGGTCAGGTCCAACTGCTCGGTCGCCATATTGGCTGTACCATCGACGTAGATGATCGCGTTCTCGGTATCAAACACAAACAACCGCGTTGTCGCCAAACCGGTCTTGATGCCGAAGTCCGCCGCCGCGCAGTTGATCTTCACTTCCTTGTCGCCAAACAGGCGCCCCACCACGTAGTTGCCCACGTTAAGGCCGGCGATTTCCATCAGGCCACGGCTGATGGCGCCGTCGTTGATCAGCATCTTCAAGTCACCGTTGGCCGTGCCCAGCAGCGCCGCCACGGAGTTGCCGCGCCCGGCAATATCGGCGTCGCCGTTGAGCTCACCAAAGCTGGTTTTCATCGGCTCAAAGGTCGGGAACAGCTGTTTGAGCTTGAAGTTACGCGCAGTGAGTTTCGCGCGGCCTTCCATCGGCGTGGTGCGGCCGTTCAAGCGGATCTGCGCATCGAGTTTGCCGCCGGCCACGCCGAAGCGCAGGGGCTCAAGGCTCAGCTCACCATCGTTGAGTACCAGGTGCGTGTAGAGATCGGTGAAGGGCAGGTCGGCGCTGTGCACAATGCGTTTGCCAGTGAATTCCACATCGGCATCCATCTCGCGCCAGCGCTCGGTGCGGAACTCTTCCACCGGTAACACTTTAGTGGCCGGTTGTTTGCTTTCGCCGCCACGGGCTTTCTGCTTGGCGTTGGAGTCGGCGCCGATCAAGGGTGCCAGGTCATCCATCAGCAGTTGGTTGGATACCAGCGCGCCGCTGAGCTTGGGCCGTGGCTGGCTGGCAACGTAGGCGAGGTTGCCGTGGATGTCGCTGTTGCCGATCTTGCCGTTGAAGTTTTCATAACGAAATGAAGCGCCGCTGGCTTCGTGCAGCTTGGCGATCAAATGACCGTCGGTTGAGTACGCCGGCGAATCGGGCAGTGTCACGCCAGTCAACGGGTAGAGATTGCCGAGGCTGCTGCCCGACAGCTTCAGGCGCAGGTCGAGGGCGCCGAGGTTAAGCGGGTCGGTCAGGGTGCCGGCCAGGGCGATGCGGGTGTCGGCGATCTGAACCTGGGCCTGCAGCGGGAAAGGCTTGGCCGCGTCCTGCAAGGCGAGCAACCCGCCGATCTTGCCGGTGCCGGCGAGCGCCTGGCCATGGTACTGGCCTTTGACCTTGAGGCCGAACGCATAGTCCTGCGGCGCCGAGCCTTTCTCCAAGACCTTTTTGGCATCGGCGTCACCGACGATTTCACCGAAAGGAATCGGTTTGCCCAACGGGTCGATGATCACATCGAGGCGGGTCTTGAGGGTCTGGTCGTCGAGGGTGACGTGGCCCTTGTCGAAGCCGATGGCGCCGATGTCCACCACCCAGCTGGAAGGCTCGGCGTCGGGGTCCTTGGGGTCGAACTTGAAGGTCCAGTTGGCCCGGCCGTCAGCCAGGCGCTGCAGGTCGGCGCTCGGTTCGGTGAGGTCGATACGCGGGATCACCACGCGTTGTGCCAGCAAGGCCAATGGCGAAATACGCAACTCGACTTTCTTCAGCGTGACCATCTGCGGCTGCTTGGACCAGTCGGGGTTACCCAGGCTCAGGTCTTCGGCAATCACATGGGGCCACGGCACCCACGCGCGCCAGCCGCCTTCGTCGGGCTCACGCTGCCACACCACCGCCAAGTTGCCATTGATGGCGAACGGGCGGTGCAACTCTTCGGAGACCTTGGCATTGAGGGGGGGCTTGATGCGGTTCCAGTCGAAGAACACCAGGACCAATACCGCGATGGCAATCAACAGAACGAAGCTGGCGCAGCTCCAAGCGACAATTTTTCGAGTGCGCGTCATTGCACAGGACTCCTGAATACGACTGGCTGGGCAACAGCCTTTGACACAGCTTATAGGACTACGACTGGCAAAGTGCCCGGGGGTTTAACGCAACGGCCGATTTAGCCGAAAAAAGCGATTTTCCTGATCAAACAGACAAGGTTGATCATCAACGACGCACCATTGTTACCCAGGTTCGTGTCGAAAATACCCACCCCGGTGCAAAACCGCGTGCTTGAGAGGCGCGTTCTAGAGCCTCTCGTGGGAACAATCAATTCTGTTGATTATTACCATTGTCTTTATGAACTTTTATATCGACTTATCAAGAGTAGCATTAGCCCTGTACCCACTTTATCGCCCTCCCAAGGAGCAACCCTCATGAAACGCCAAGTACTCGCTACCGTCCTGTTATCCATCCTGGCTTCCAGTGCCTTTGCCCTGCCAGCCGCCGAACAGGCCACCCCACAGAACAAAGCTCAAGCCGTGCAGTCCAGCCAGACCCTGGCGCGCAGCGGTTCGCAAGAAGACGAAAACCGTGACTACGCCAAAGGCGCTGTCGCTGAAAACGGTTCGGAACAGGCCAACAAACGCGCCTACACCGAAGGCCTGACCGAAGGTGGCAACGACCGCCTGCAAGAAAAAGGTCTGGTAGAAGGCGGTGCTGAACAAGCCAATGATCGCGCCTACACCCAAGGTCTTGCTGAAGGCGGTGCCGACCGTCTGGAAGAACTGCATCAAGCACAGAGCTAAGCCCATGGTGGCCCAGAAAAAAGCCCGGTCTGTCGATCGGGCTTTCGCTTTTATATAGACCGCGTCACGTCTCGCCCCCGCCAAGTTCGACGCCGGCAAAGCGGTTTTGCTAGAGTGCGTCGCTGTACTCGCCGACAAAGCCCATCCGCTCATGCTGCCCCGCGCCGAACAGAAGCAACAGACCCGCCTCGCCTTGATGGACGCTGCCCGCCATCTGATGGAGTGTGGCCGTGGGTTCGGCAGCCTGAGCCTGCGCGAAGTGGCCAAGACAGCGGGTATCGTGCCTACCGGGTTCTATCGCCATTTCGCCGACATGGACGAGCTTGGGCTCGTATTGGTCAGTGAAGTCGGCCAGACCTTCCGCGCCACGATTCGCCTGGTGCGTCACAACGAATTCGTGATGGGCGGGATCATCGATGCGTCCGTGCGGATCTTTCTCGATGTGGTCTCGGCCAACCGCTCCCAGTTCCTGTTCCTGGCCCGCGAACAATATGGCGGTTGCCTGGCGGTGCGCCAAGCCATCGGCGCCCTGCGCGAAGACATCACTCGCGACCTGGCGGCCGACCTCACGCTGATGCCCAAGCTGCAACACCTGGACGCCGAAGGTTTGCACGTAATGGCTGACCTCATCGTCAAAAGTGTGTTCGCCACCCTGCCCGATATCATCGACCCACCCGCCCACGCGTTGCCTGCCCATCTCACGCCCCAGGCGAAGATCACCCAGCAATTGCGCTTCATCTTTATCGGCCTCAAGCATTGGCAAGGCCTGGGCAGTACCGAGTAATGCCTCAGCCGGCCGTATGAAAGCGCTTGGCCGTGGTGTAGTTCTTGCTCCAATAGGTATTGCTCAACGAATCGATACGCACATTTTTGCCGGTACGCGGTGAATGGATGAATTTGCCCTCGCCGATATACAGCCCGACGTGACTCACCCGCCCCTGCCCGTTGCCTTTGAAAAAGACCGCGTCGCCCGGTTTCAACGCAGTGCGCTTGATGGTCGCGGCGGTGGAACGGTGCATCGCAGCCGTGGTGCGCGGAAGCTGAATATTCGCTTCGGTCTTGAACAGATAGACCAGGAAACTGCTGCAATCGAACCCTTGCTCGGTAGACGTACCACCCCACTTGTAGGGTGTGCCGAGCAATTGATGGGCCCGGTCGATCACATCGTCGACCGAGGACGATGCGGGCTTGGAAACAAAGGTGGGCGGCTGTTGAAGAGTGGCCGAGGCTGATGAGACAAGGCACGACAGGCTGACAATGACGGAACAGATAAGTGACTTGAACATGATGAACATCGCAGTGAATTAAACACGGCGCGAATCTTAAACAACCCCCATGTAACTCCGCGAAGGCCGATTCCCGTAGCCTTGTGGGATAAATCCTTAAAAACGCAACGAAGAATTGGATGAAAGAAGTTTCATGCAACACATGGCCGTTCACCACGCAGAATGCCCTTTTACGGTGCTAAAGCCCGCTCAAGCGCACCAAATTGCCACACAGATGCACTCGGCGAGTGCCCTGCCTTGTGGCGCTCGCGCCCTGCTGACAGGAAATTCCTACGCGCCTGCCGGGTTGGCAAGCCCCTTGCTCTAGCTCCCTTATCGCTCATAGCCGGAAGCTTTCTGATGCTGGTGATCCACCGCCGAATCGCCCCGCAAGCCCTCTGGGCCGCCGAACTGCTGCTGAACTTCGAAGCCCGCAGCAAAAGCCGCCTGCGCTGTTTCAGTGCCGAGGGTGAAGACGTCGGCCTGTTTCTGGAGCGTGGGCAGTCGCCGCTGCATGACGGCGAATTCCTACAAGCTGAAGACGGACGCGTCGTACGTGTCTGCGCGCGTCCTGAACAACTGCTGCACGTCACCTGTCGCAACGCGTTTGAACTGACCCGCGCCGCCTATCATCTTGGCAACCGGCATGTGGCCCTGCAGGTCGGCGATGGCTGGCTGCGCCTGCTCGATGACTACGTGCTCAAGGCCATGCTTGAGCAGCTGGGCGCCGATGTGCACACCATCGAGGCGCCCTTCCAGCCTGAACACGGGGCCTACGGCGGTGGCCATCATCATTCGCGGCATGGCGATGAAGCCTTCAACTATGCGCCCAAGCTGCATCAGTTCGGCGTGCGTCTATGAACCCAGCCTGGGCGCTGTTGCGCCTGGCCAGTCCGCAGTTGCCGATTGGTGGCTACAGCTATTCCCAGGGACTGGAAATGGCCGTGGACAACGGCCGCGTCAACAATGCCGCCAGCGCGCGGCGCTGGATCAGCGATCAATTGCTGCTCAACCTCGCGCGTTTCGAAGCGCCGCTGCTGCTCGCCCATTGCCGCGCGGCCACTGAACAGGCGTGGCCACGCCTGGCGCAGCTGTGTGAAGAACACCGTGCCAGCCGCGAAACCCGCGAGCTGTATCAGGAGAGCCGGCAGATGGGTTACTCCCTGCAGCAACTGCTCAATGGCTTGCCGGAACTGGACGCCGCCGCCCGCGTCTTTCTTGCCCAACACCCTGAACCCCATCTCGCCCTCGGCTGGGCGCTGGCCGCGCGGGCCTGGGCAATCAGCCCCGACGACGCGCTCGCCGCCTGGCTATGGAGCTGGCTGGAAAATCAACTGACCGTGCTGATGAAAACCCTGCCCCTGGGCCAGCAAGCCGCGCAGCGCCTGACCAGCGAGCTGCTGCCGCTGCTGCAACAGGCACAGCAGGAGGCCGACCGCATCGAACCCGATCATCTGGGCAGCGCCGCCTTTGGCCTGTCTTTGGCGTGCATGGCTCATGAACGCCAGTACAGCCGCCTGTTCCGTTCCTGAGACTGTTTTTGGAGAACCTGACATGAACACACAACCCCTGCGCGTCGGCATCGGCGGCCCGGTAGGCTCCGGCAAGACGGCCCTGACCCTGGCCCTGTGCCTGGCGCTACGCGACCGCTACAACCTGGCGGTGGTCACCAACGACATCTACACCCGCGAAGACGCCGATTTCCTGGTGCGCAACCAGGCCCTGGCGCCGGAGCGCATCATCGGCGTGGAAACCGGCGGCTGCCCGCACACCGCCATCCGCGAAGATGCCTCGATCAACCTGGAGGCGGTGGACCAACTCAACCGGCGTTTTCCCGGCCTGGACCTGATTCTGGTGGAGTCCGGCGGCGACAACCTGTCGGCGACGTTCAGCCCCGAGCTGTCAGACCTGACCATCTATGTGATCGATGTGTCCGCCGGCGACAAACTCCCGCGCAAGGGCGGGCCCGGTATTTGCAAATCCGACCTGCTGGTGATCAACAAGATCGACCTCGCGCCGCTGGTGGGTGCCTCGCTGGAGTTGATGAACAGCGACACTCAACGCATGCGCAATGGCAAACCTTTTGTGTTCAGCAACCAGAAAACCGGCGTCGGCCTGGATGAAATCGTCGCCTTTATCGAACGCCAAGGCCTGCTGACCGCTGCCTGATCCCCCTACGGAGCCTGTATATGAACCTCAAGAAACTGTTCGCCGCCGCCGCGTTGCTGCTGGCCCCCGTCCTCGCGTTTGCTCACCCGGGTCACGGCGACAATGGCCTGGTTGCCGGCATCAGCCACCCGCTGGGCGGTCTCGATCACTTGCTGGCCATGGTTGCGGTCGGGCTGTGGGCGGCGCAGCAAAAAGGCAATGCACGCTGGGCCCTGCCTTGCGCCTTCGTCGGCACCATGTTGATTGGCGGCATGCTGGGGTTTGAAGGCCTGCAATTGCCGGCGCTGGAAAGCGGGATTGCCGCCTCGGTGCTGGCGCTGGGCCTGGCGGTGGCGCTGGCAGTACGGCCGCCGTTGTTCGTGGCGGTGGCGGCGACGGCGTTGTTTGCCCTGTTTCACGGCGTGGCCCATGGCTTGGAGTTACCGGACATGTCCAGCCCCTGGGCGTATGCGGCGGGGTTTGTCGGCGCAACTGCGGCGTTGCACGCGGCGGGCTATGCGGTGGTACGTTTGCTGCCAGCGGCGGCGGCACCGTTGGTGCGGGTGGCCGGGGCTGCGTCGGCGGCGACTGGGGTCTGGTTGTTGGCGGGCTGATAGATCGTTCCCACGCTCCGCGTGGGAATGCAGCCGGGGACGCTCCGCGTTCCCACGCATGACGCGGAGCGTCATGAAACCATTCCCACGCAGAGCGTGGGAACGATCAGCCTGATACCATGCGCGCCACACCCCTGCCGTGACGACGCCAGCCGATGCCCCAACCTCTTTTGAATTCCGTGCTCACGCACTTCCATGACCTGATCGTGCCGCTCTGGCAGGGCCCGGGCTGGAATGCCGACCTGGCGCTGCCGTACGAGGCACTGGACGCCGATCACCAGCCGTTGCCTCCACAACGCTACCGCGCCATGGCCTGCGCCCGGCAGTTGTACCTGTTCGCCAGCCTGATCGGCGAACCCGGTGCAGCCTTTGCCGAGGAGCGCGCCGCCACACTGTTCCGTTCCCTGCAACAGCACTTCCACGACGCCGAACACGGCGGCTGGTTCTACAGCATCGACCCGGCCGGGCAGCCGCTGGATAAACGCAAAGACCTCTATACCCACGCCTTCATCATCTTTGCCTGCGCCCATTACTGGGCCAAAGTGCGTGAACCGTTGGTGGAATCGGTGCTCAATGCCGCGCTGGCGGTGGTCGCCGAACGCTTTGCCACTGGCGACGGCCTGTACGAAGCGGTGCTGGAGCGCAACTGGTCAAGCCTCAAGTCGGGCCCCTTGCAGAACCCGCTGATGCACCTGGCCGAAGGCTTTCTCGCCACACTGGCGGTGCGTGACGATCCCCTCACGCGTGACGCATTGCTGGACTTGGCCGGCGCCCTGCAAAAGCGCTTTATCGACCGCCAGCACGGCGTGATGATGGAAAAACCCTTGGGCGCTGTGGATAACTGGTTCGAGCCAGGGCATCAGTTCGAGTGGTTCTTTTTGCTCGAGTCGTCAGAGGTGCTACGCGGTACAGCGCTGCATGCCTCACTGACGCGAGCGTTTGCCTATGCTGAGCAAAAGGGTGTGGATAAGTTAAGCGGTGCGGTCAGTGGCATGCTGTCTGTGGATGGCACGGTGCGCGACGGCACCCAGCGTATCTGGGCGCAGGCTGAATACATGCGGGCGTTGACCCTGAGACCTGACAGCGAGGCAGTGCTGCAGCGTCAATTGCTGGCGCTGCAAGAGCATTTCCTGCATGGGAAGGGTTGGCATGAATGCCTGGATGCCGACGGTCAAGTGAGCCGCCGGGATATGCCTTCTACCACACCTTATCATTTGGCGACTTGCTATCAGGGTCTGACCCAGCATTTGGGCTGACCTTACGGGCCTCATCGGGGGCAAGTCGAATCGTCGCACCGCCCCTCCCACATTTGACTGTGTGAACCCGATCCAATGTGGGAGGGGGCTTGCTCCCGATGGCCTCACCTCGGTCTAACTGACTTCATGCAATCCACTTGCGATCCCCAGTAAAACTGATGGTCAACCAGCGCGCTGCATCCGGCGTGCCTAGCCCTGTGGATATCTCCTCGCGCAGCCGGTCGAGGGTCGCGACGTTATCTACCGGGTAATCCGCCGGCAACACCACATGGATTTCGATGAACCGCGCCCGCCCGTGCTTTTGCACATAGGACACGTAGTCATCGAAACCATGCCTGGCCTTGGCCGCGTCCATCACTTCACGCACGGTGTCGTCCAAATGATCCGGGGCAATCCCCAGCACCTCACGCAATGCCGGGCGCAGGATCTTGAAGGCCGGTGCCAGCATGCTCAGGGCCAACAGGATCAGGATCAGCGGGTCGACATACACCGCCCACTCGCCATACCCCTGGGACTTGAGCAGCAGTGCCGCCAGAAAGCTGATCAACAGGCCCACTGACAGCATCGCGTCCACCAGCCAGCTGATGTTGTCGAACTGGATCAGCGAGGATTTCAGCGTGCGATTACGGTAGCGCACATAGAAGAAGTAGGCGAACTCCACCACGGTAAACACCGCCGCATAAATGATCACCAGCCCCAACTCGATCTCGCGCCCGCCATTGATGATGCCGAACACGCCGTTGAGAAACGCATAGATGGCGATCAACAGCAGAAAGCTGCCTTCGATCAACAGCACCATGGGCTCCAGGTGCCAGTAGCCGAACTGGAACCGCTCGTTGCTTTTCTTGGCGATCAGCTTGGCCGTGATCAGCATCAACACCTTGATGGCGGTGGCGATCAGCGAGAAAAAGCCGTCGAACAGAATGGATTGGGCGCCGGATATCACACCCGTGACAATCCCGGCGATCGCAACTGCGAACATCAGGATGGTCGATTGTTTGAGCAGTGCCTGCTCACCTCGGTTACTCACATTTCCTCCCGTCAAAACCTTTAAACCGCACAGTGCGGAGGGTTTTCAGGAGCGGAGTGTACCTTTGATCGTTCCCACGCTCTGCGTGGGAATGCATGGTGTGACGCTCTGCATCACCAGCAAAGCGCGACGCAGAGCGTCCCCGGCGGTATTCCCACGCGGAGCGTGGGAACAATCAGTTGAGCCTTACTTGCTCCCCCGCTCAATCGCAAACCCAGCCCAGGTCTGGCTCACCGGCATCAGCTCCAAGCGGTTGATATTCACATGCGCCGGCGTATTCAGCACCCAGAAGATCGTATCGGCAATATCCTGCGGCTGGATCGGCTCGGCGCCCGCGTAGGTCGCGTCATAACGCGCCTGGTCGCCGCCGAAACGCACCAGGGAAAATTCGCTCTCGCACAATCCCGGCTCGATGTTAGTCACCCGCACGCCGGTGCCTTGCAGATCGCAGCGCAGGTTCAGCGAGAACTGCTTCACGAACGCCTTGGACCCGCCATACACATGGCTGCCCGGATAAGGGTAGTTACCGGCAATGGAGCCCAAGTTGATGATCCCGGCGCCACGGCCATGGGCGATCAGGCGCGGCAGCAGCAGGTTGGTGGTGGTCAGCAGCCCTTTGATATTGGTGTCGACCATGGTTTCCCAATCGTCGAGGTTGCATTTGGGCGCAGGGTCGGTGCCCACGGCCAGGCCGGCGTTGTTGATCAGCCCGCGCAACGTGGCGAACGATGGCGGCAAATTAGCGATGGCGTCTTCCATGCCTTTGCGATCACGCACGTCCACCACCAGGCCATGCACTTCGGTTTGCTTGGAGAGCTCTTCGACCAGCGCATTCAAGCGCTCGGCACGCCGGCCGGTGAGCACCAGTTTCCAGCCAGCTTCGGCAAAACGGCGGGCACAGGCTTCACCGAAACCTGAAGTGGCGCCAGTAATAAACAGCGTGTCGGACATGGTGGTCTCCTTGCGGGCAACGGGAAAAAGTTGCCAGCAGAATGCCCTTACGCTGCCCTCGCGGCAACCGCTATGCGCGCAATTTCATACTCATCTGATCATTTTTTAACCACGCCGGGCAGAGCTATGCAGATCAAGGCCTGCAGCCACATACGCGCAGGTTATCCACAACTGCGCCCACAGTCTTTGGGGGCAAGTGCAAATCGCCTTGAGCCACGTTATACAAGGCCTGCAGATGGTTTTAGAAAGTTTTTTGCTTGACCTGAACAGAGGCGTATGTAGGTATTTTCCCCGGTGAACATCTAGACGATGGCTCCAGGCCAGTCATTCCGGCCTCTGCGGCAGTCTTTCCAGAGTTTAGTCACAGACTTATCCACAGGCAGGAGTGACACGCAACGGTCATATACCTGTGTCTTTAAACAGGTTGACAAACCCCTCGACGGGTCCCGAAAAAGTGGCTGGTCAAATACTAACCACACCGCTGCAAGCCGCGGTTTCAGAGGCCTGCAGCCAGCTACTCCCACCTTACCCACAGCCGGTTCCACAGCGGATGGGGACAAGTCAAAACTGTGACAAAACAGGGATTTGCGGCGGCTATATGTCGCGCTTTGGAGGGGAGCTGAATTTGTTTTCCACAATTTCGAAAGACACCCAAAAACAAATGTGGGAGGGGGCTTGCTCCCGATAGCGGTGGCTCAGTCAGTACACCTGATACTGATACACCGCTATCGGGAGCAAGCCCCCTCCCACAGGGGTGCTGCGTTGTTGTTTAGATTAGTGACCGCCCAGGTAGGCGTTGCGCACTTCCTCATTCACCAGCAGTTCCTTGCCCGTACCGGTCAGGCGAATCTCGCCGTTGACCATTACATAGGCACGGTCCGACAAGCGCAGGGCGTGGTTGGCGTTCTGCTCCACCAGGAAAATGGTCATCCCGGTGGAGGCCAGCTCGCGCAGGGTGGAAAAGATCTGCTTCACCACGATCGGCGCCAGGCCCAGGCTTGGCTCATCGAGCAGCAACAGCTTGGGCCGGCTCATCAGCGCGCGGGCGATGGCGAGCATTTGCTGCTCGCCACCAGACATGGTCATCGCGCGCTGGTTACGCCGCTCCTTGAGCCGTGGAAACAGCTCGAACATGCGCTGCATGTCTTCCTGCGCGAACTTGTCGCCAATGGGGATGGTGCCCATCAGCAGGTTTTCCTCGACGGTCATGTCAGGGAATACCCGCCGCCCTTCCGGCGATTGAGCGATGCCGTTGGAGGCGATGTAGTGGGACGACTTGTGGGTAATGTCCACGCCGTTGTAGAGAATCTGCCCCGACTCGGCCCGTGGCTGGCCGAAGATCGACATCAGCAGCGTGGATTTGCCCGCGCCATTGGAGCCGATCAGGCTGACGGTTTCGCCTTCGTTGATGTGCAGCGAGACTTTTTTCAGGGCCTGGATCGGGCCGTAGAACACGTCCAGGTCCTTCATTTCGAGGATAGGCCCGTTCATACGAGTTCCTCTTCGTCTGCGCCCAGGTAGGCGGCGATCACTTTCGGGTCGTTGCGGATCGCGTCCGGCCCGCCTTCGGCGATCACGTTGCCGTGGTCGAGCACCACGATGTGGTCGGAAATACTCATCACCATGCCCATGTCGTGTTCGATCAGCACCACTGTGAGGTCGTGTTCGTCGCGCAGCAGGCGAATCATCGCGCTGAGGGCTTCGGTTTCCTGAGGGTTGAGGCCCGCCGCCGGTTCATCCAGGCAGATGATCTGCGGCCGCGTGCACATCGCGCGGGCGATTTCCAGGCGGCGCTGCTGGCCGTAGGAAAGCTCGCCGGCGAGGCGGTTGGCGCAGTCCACCAGGTCGACCACTTCCAGCCAGTAGAAGGCGTGGTCGAGGGCATCGCTTTCAGCTTTGCGGTAGCCCTTGGTGTTGAGGATACCGGCGAGCATGTTGCGGTTGACCCACATGTGCTGGGCCACCAGCAGGTTTTCCAGCACCGACATTTCCTTGAACAGGCGAATGTTCTGGAAGGTCCGCGCCAGGCCCGCGCGGTTCACCAAATGGGTGCCGCCGAACATCTTGTAGTACACCCGGCTGAGGAAGCTTTTCGGCGAGACGAAATCGGTGGCCTGGAAGCGCTCACCCAATAACTGGATCACATTGGTCTGCTGGCCGCGCACGTTGAGTTCGATCTTGCCGCCACTGGCCTTGTAGAAACCGGTGAGGCAGTTGAACACGGTGGTCTTGCCGGCGCCGTTGGGGCCGATCAGGGCGAAAATAGAATTGCGCTTTACCTTGAGGCTCACGTCGCTCAAGGCCTTGATGCCACCGAAGTGCATCATCAGGTGTTCAACGGAAAGGACGACTTCCTTGCTCATGGCGCCACTCCTTTACGTGGTGTCACACCGGTACGGCTGATGCGGATCAACCCGCGCGGTCGCCAGATCATCATCACCACCATCAACACGCCAAACAGCAGCACGCGGTATTCAGAGAAGCTGCGCAGCAGTTCCGGGGCAACGGTCAACACGAACGCCGCGATCACCACACCGACCGTCGAGCCCATGCCGCCCAAGACCACGATGGCCAGGATCAACGCCGACTCGAAGAAGGTAAACGACGACGGGTTGACGAAGCCCTGGTAGCTGGCAAAGAACACCCCGGCCAAGCCGGCCGTGGAGGCACCGATGGTGAATGCCGAGAGCTTGACCAGTACGTGGTTCAGGCCCATGGAGCGGCAGGCGATTTCATCTTCGCGCAGGGCTTCCCAGGCACGCCCGACCGGCATGCGGGTCAGGCGATGCTTGATGTACAGCACGGCCAGCACCACCAGGAACAGCACGATGTAGATGAACATGAACTTGATATTGGGGTTGTAATCGATGCCGAAGAACTCGTGGAACGGGATGCCGCCGTCCTTGGCACGCTTGCCGAACTCCAGGCCGAGGAAGGTCGGCGAAGGCACCGGCATGCCGTTCGGGCCACCGGTGAACGACAGCCAGTTGTTGAGCACCAGGCGAATGATTTCACCGAAGCCCAGGGTCACGATGGCCAGGTAGTCACCATGCATTCGCAATACCGGAAAGCCGAGTATGCACCCCGCCAGCGCCGCCGCGATGGCCGCCAGGGGCAGCACCGTCCAGAAACCCAGGCCGAGGTATTGGTAACCCAGCGCCAGGCCGTAGGCGCCGATGGCGTAGAACGCCACATAACCCAGGTCGAGCAGACCGGCCAGACCCACCACGATGTTCAGGCCCAGGCCGAGCAATACATAGATCAGCCCGAGGATCACCACGGTCAGCAGGTACTTGTTGGCAAAGATCGGAAACACGATGGCGATCACGATCAGCGCCGGAATGATCCAGCGCAGCCGCGACTTGTAGTCCGGCGCCCGCACGTGCACGCCGGAGCCGCTGCTTTCGAAACCCTGCAGGATCTTCACGCCCTTGGGGGTTTGCAGGAACAGGCTGAGGGCAAAGCGCCCGGCCATCACGATGGCGACCAACGTGGCCACGCGCGCCGGTTCCAGGTTGAAGCTGTAGCCGTCGAGCACCACGCCGACGATCGGGCCGAACACGATCAGCGAAATCAGCCCGGCGAGGACCGTATCGACCACACTTTTCTTGATATCGATAGATTTGGCAGCAGACATGTTTACACCTTCGCCACGAGTGGGCGACCAAGCAGGCCCTGAGGACGGAAAATCAGAATCACCACCAGCAGGGAGAAACTGAACACGTCTTTGTAGTCGGAGTTGATCAACCCCGAGAACAGCGACTCGGAGATACCGAGGATGATCCCGCCCAGCATCGCCCCAGGCAGGGAGCCGATGCCGCCGAGTACCGCTGCGGTAAACGCCTTGATGCCGATGATGAAGCCGGCATAGAAGTCGAAGGTGCCGTAATTGAGGGTGATCAGCACGCCGGCCAGGGCGGCCATGGCGGCGCCGATGACGAATACGTAGGAGATCACACGGTCCGTGTTGATGCCCAGGATCGAGGCCATCTTGCGGTCTTGCTGGGTGGCGCGGCACATGCGGCCGAGCTTGGTGTATTTGATGATGTAGGTGAGCAACGCCATGCCGGCGAATGCCGCCACGAGGATGAACACTTTGGTGTAGGTGAGTTGCACGAACCCGGTGCCGATATCGACGCGCCAGGCGCCGGCCAGCAGGGTGGGAATGCCTTGTTGCTTGGCGCCCTGGGCGATCTGCGCGTAGTTCTGCAGGATCAGTGAGATACCGATGGCGCTGATCAGCGGAGCCAGTCGGGTGGAGTTGCGCAGCGGTTTGTAGGCGACACGTTCGATGACCCAACCGTACACGCCGGTGACGACGACGGTGAAGACCAAAGTGCCGAGAATGAGCAGCGGGAAGGATTCGATGCCGAAGTAAGCCAGCAGTGCCAGACTGATCGCCGCGAGGTAAGCGGAAATCATATAAACCTCGCCGTGGGCGAAGTTGATCATGCCAATGATGCCATAGACCATTGTGTAGCCGATGGCGATCAGGCCATAGACCGACCCGAGGGTCAGGCCGTTGACCAGTTGCTGCAGGAAAATACCATCCATAACGCAATCTCACGCGGTGAGCACCTGCACACCGGTGGGTGTGCGGCGCTTCTGGAGGAAAAGACAGATCTTGATCACAACCCAGTCCCCTTGTGGGAGGGGGCTTGCTCCCGATTGCGGTGTGCCAGTCAATAGATTTGAACCTGATCCACCGCAATCGGGAGCAAGCCCCCTCCCACATTGGGACTGTGGTGCAGAGCCTTACTTCTGCTTTTCCAGCTGGTGGTATTTACCGTCTTTGTCCCACTGGTAAACCACATAGTCGGAGATTTTCAGGTCGCCCTTGGTATCCCAGGCCTTTTCGCCCATGACGGTTTTAACCGGGTGAGCCTTCAGCCACTTGGCTGCGTCCTCGCCCTTGTTCGACTTGGCGCCGTTAAAGCCTGCGGCCAGGGCCTGGATCGAGGCGTAGGCGTACAGGGTGTAGCCTTCGGGCTCGGTGCCGTTTTTACGGAACTGCTCGACCACCGCCTTGCTGTCCGGCAACAGGCGCGGGTCGGCGCCGAAGGTCATGTAGACGCCGTCCACGTACTGCGCACCACCGGCGGTCGCCACCAGTTCGTCGGTTACGATGCCGTCGTCGGACATGAACTTGACGTCTTTCAAGCCAGCTTCACGAATCTGGCGAACCAGCGGGCCGGCTTCCGGGTGCAAGCCGCCGAAGTACACGACGTCGGCGCCCAGGGAACGGATCTTGGTGACCAGGGCGCTGAAGTCTTTCTCGCCACGGGTCAGGCCTTCTTCCAGCACCGGCTTCACGCCGCGTTTGGTCAACTGGGCAGCGGTGGCGTCGGCCAGGCCCTTGCCGTAGGTGTCTTTGTCGTTGATGACCGCGACTTTCTTGCCCTTGAGCACGTCGACGATGTAGTCGCCGGCGACGATGCCCTGCTGGTCGTCACGCCCGCACATGCGGAACATGGCGCCCAGGCCGCGCTCGGTCACCTGTGGGTTGGTGGAGCCGGGGGTGATTGCTATGATGCCCGCTTCGTCATACACCTCGGAGGCCGGGATGGTGTTGGAGGAGCAGAAGTGCCCGACCACGCCGATCACTTTGTCCTGGTCGGCCAGGCGGTTGGCCACGGCCACCGCTTGTTTTGGCTCGCAGGCGTCATCGCCGGCCACCAGCACGATCTTCTCGCCGTTGACGCCACCCGCCTTGTTGACCTCATCGGCTGCCGCCTGGGCACCCTTCATGTACTGCTCACCGAAAGCGGCGTTGGCGCCCGTCATCGGGCCTGCCACGCCAATTTTCACATCAGCTTGAACAAACGTAGAAACACCCAGCGCCGCTGCAACGGCGAGGGCTAGAAAACCTTTCTTGTAAAACGTCTGGGACATGAGTGGTGCTCCGATATTTTTGATTTTTGGCACGACAACTTGCATTCAAACTTTTCACTGAAAGCTCAGAGCAAGCCGCGTGCCATTACTTTTTTATTCTTCAAAAAGACACGGTGTCATTGTTATTGCTGGCGTTTCGAGTCCTTTCGCCAGGACGTGCAACCGTCTAGCCCCGACAGGTGCAACCGGCAAGCAAAAAAAGTACAACCCCGAACGGTGGCACCTGCAACCGGAGGGATAAACGACCGCTCCGCTAGTTGTAACCAAGTGCGTAACGGAACTGCACATTTACAGTGCGCGATTGCTACGACTTGCACCAATACAGATGGGTAGCCGGCTAAGAAAATGCCGGCCTCCGCGCGCTATTTCGCGGATCAGATCACGATCCGCAGGCATTGCCCGGCGTGATACAGCGAGAATCCCGCTTCATACAGGCAACTGCGCAGGCCTGCGCCCGCCAGCGGTTGCATCGGTGTAAAGGGAATCGGCAGCACATGGGGATTCTGGTGACACAAATAGTCGGCAAACGCTTTGCCGACCACGCTGCCGGTGGTCACCCCGCGACCGTTATAGCCGGTGACCGCCACCAGCCCAGGCGCCGGCTCAAACAAACGCATCAAATGGTCGGGTGTAAAGGCAATGCAGCCGGTCCAGGTGTATTCCCACTGCACCGATTTGAGATACGGAAAGTAGTGCTGCTGCACTCGATCGGCCCACGCCTTGAGGAACCAGGCCGGCTTCTGGTTGCCGTTGCCCAGGCTGCCGAGCAACAGGCGGCCATCGGCATCGCGACGGATGCTGCTCAGCACCTGGCGCGTGTCCCATGAACCCTGGCCACCCGGCAGGATGCGTGAGGAAGCGTCGTCGGTGAGCGGTGCCGATGCGACCTGATAGTAATAACCGGGGAAGAAATTGCGGCGCAGCTCGGTCCATTCGCCTTCAGTGTAGGCATTGGAAGCGATCACCACCTGTGCGGCCCGCACCGCACCCTGGGCAGTCTGCACCAGCCAGTCTGCGCCCTGGCGTTCAAGCTGGGTCACCGGAGAATGATCGAATAACTGCCCGCCCAACCCGGCCGCCGCATTCGCCAGGCCGCTGGTGTAGGCCATCGGGTTCAAGGTGCCGGCGCGTCGGTCGAGCAACGCGGCGGCGATTTTCGTGGTGCCGGTGGCCTGCTCGCATGCCTGCCCGGTCAGCAACTCGACCGGCGCACCGCGGCGCTTCCATTGCGCTTCCCGGCTGCGCAAGTCCGCCTCGCCACGGGCATTGTGCGCCATGTGCAAAGTGCCCTCGCGGCGCAGTTGGCAATCGATGGCGTATTTGTCGATCAGGCCGAACACCAGCGACGGCGCGGCGCCCAACATGCGGTTGAGCTGACTGCCCACGGCTTCGCCGAAACCGGCTTCGATCTCGTCCGGCGGGATCCACATACCGGCGTTGACCAGCCCGACGTTGCGCCCCGAACCGCCATGGCCGGTGCGGTGGGCCTCCAGCACCGCGACGGTTTTACCCTGTTCCAGCAAGTGAATGGCCGCCGACAAACCGGTGATGCCTGCACCGATCACGCACACATCCACCTTGATTTCGCCTTTGAGCGCAGCGCGATCCGGCCGGCTCGGGGTGAGGTGTTCCCACAAACATGTTTCGCGTAATGCCATTGCCAGACTCCGATGAGACCTAACAAACAACTTTTCAGAATTGAAAATCCGGCCGAATGTGGGAGGGGGCTTGCTCCCGATAGCGGTGGGTCAGCTACAGATTCGCTGACTGAAGCACTGCTATCGGGAGCAAGCCCCCTCCCACATTTTTGCTCTCACTTCGACTTGAGGGGGCTTCAGTCAAAGGTGATGCCCTGAGCCAGCGGCAACTCCAGCGAGTAGTTCACGGTATTGGTCTGGCGCCGCATATACCCGCGCCAGGCATCCGAGCCCGACTCACGCCCGCCGCCCGTCTCCTTCTCACCGCCAAACGCACCACCGATTTCCGCGCCACTCGGGCCGATGTTGACGTTGGCAATCCCGCAGTCACTGCCCACCGCCGACATGAACTGCTCGGCTTCGCGCACATCGGTCGTGAAGATGCATGACGACAAGCCTTGTGGCACCGCGTTGTTCAGGCGCAGGGCCTCGGCGAAGTCGGTGTAGCCGATCACATACAGAATCGGCGCGAAGGTCTCGGTGCACACCACGTCGCTCTGCTCGGGCATTTCCACAATCGCCGGCGACACGTAATAGGCGTTGGGGAACTGGTCTTCGAGCTGGCGCTTGCCGCCGAACACCTTGCCGCCCTCGCTCAGGGCTTGCTCCAGGGCGTCCTGCATGTTGTCGAAGCCGTGCTTGTCGATCAGCGGACCGATCAGGTTGCCTTCCAGCGGGTGGCCGATGCGCACCTTGGCGTAGGCGGCCTTGAGACGGGTGACGATGTCGGCCTTGACCGATTCATGGGCGATCAGCCGGCGCAGGGTGGTGCACCGCTGGCCGGCGGTGCCGACCGCACTGAACAGGATGGCGCGCACGGCCATGTCCAGGTCGGCGCTGGGGCTGAGGATCATCGCATTGTTGCCGCCCAGTTCGAGGATACTGCGGGCGAAGCGCGCGGCAACTTTCGGCGCCACTTCGCGGCCCATGCGCGTGCTGCCGGTGGCGCTGATCAGCGCCACACGCGGGTCATCCACCAGCGCGGCGCCGGCATCGCGACCGCCAATAATCACTTGGCTGAGGTACTGCGGTGCATCCTTGAAGTTCTTCAACACCCGTTCGAACAGCGCCTGGCAGGCCAGCGCGGTGAGCGGGGTCTTTTCCGACGGTTTCCAGATCACCGCATTGCCGCACACCAGCGCCAGCGTTGTGTTCCACGCCCACACGGCCACTGGGAAGTTGAACGCGCTGATCACGCCGACCACGCCCAGCGGGTGCCAAGTTTCACGCATGTGGTGGCCGGGACGCTCGGAGGCGATGGTCAAGCCGTAGAGCTGGCGCGACAAGCCGACGGCGAAGTCGCAGATGTCGATCATTTCCTGCACTTCCCCCAGGCCTTCCTGGGTGATTTTGCCGGCTTCCCAGGAGACCAGCTCGCCAAGGTCGGCCTTGTATTGGCGCAACATGTCGCCCAACTGACGCACCAGCTCGCCGCGCCGCGGGGCCGGCACTTTGCGCCAGGCGTCGAATGCATGCTCGGCGCGACTGACCTGCTGCTCCACCTCGGCCGCGCCTTCCCAGTGCACACTGCCGATACGGCTGCCATCGATCGGCGAATGTACGGGTTGTGTACCCGCCTGGTACAGCGCCGGGTCTACCCCGAGACGGTCAAGCAATGCGGCAACCATGGGTCACTCCTTCAAACAAAAACAGAAAAATGTGCGCCGCAACCGGCGCGGCGATCCAGGCCTCATTTGTAGCTGGCCCAAGACTTGCCAACAAACGACGATTAGGCGAGATATCATTCCGTTTATTCATGCAAAGAATAAAAAGAGGCATGCCGTGCTGAACAAAAGACATTTGCCTTCGATCACCGCCCTGCAGTGTTTCGAAGCCGCCACCCGCCACCTGAGCTTTACCCGCGCCGCCGAGGAACTGAACCTCACCCAAAGCGCGGTGAGCAAACAGGTGGCGCAGCTGGAAGAATTGCTGCAACACCTGCTGTTTCGCCGGGTGCGGCGCCGCTTGCAGATGACCCCGGCGGGCGATCTGTACCTGGTAGAGGTGCGCAAGATCCTCACCCAAGTGGAGATGTCTACCCACTACCTGCGTTCCTACGGCGGCGAAACCGAAGTACTGCGCGTGTCCACGCCCTACACCTTCGGCGCGCGCTGGCTGGTGCCGCGCCTCAAGGGCTGGCGCCTGCGCCACCCGCAGATTCATTTGGACCTGTGCAACGAACAGGAACCGGATGAGCTGCTGCAAGGCAAGGCCGACATGGCGTTCTACTTCGGCCAGGGTTCACGCCCCGGCACCGAAAGCCTGAAGTTGTTCAGCGAAGAACTCATCCCCGTGTGCGCCCCGGAGAGCCTGCCGGCAGCGCCGTTTACCGACCCCACCCAACTGAGCGAGCTGGTGCTGCTGCAAAACGCCTCACGCCCCCAAGGCTGGCATGACTGGTTCGCCAGCCAGGGCTTCCACACCGAGCACAGTTACCACGGGCCGCGCTTTGACACCTTTTATATGTGCATTCGCGCGGCGCAAGTCGGCTGCGGCGTGGCGCTGCTGCCACGCTTTCTGGTGGAAGAGGAATTGGCCGACGGCAAGCTGGTGATTCCCTGGCAGCATGCAATGCCGAGCCAGGATGCTTATTACCTCTCATATCCGGAGCATTCGGCGGAGGTGCCAAAGGTGCGCGAATTTGTGAAATGGATGCTGGAGCAAGTTGTGTAGTGCCTGAAATACCGCTATCGGGAGCAAGCCCCCTCCCACAGGTTGGAATGCATTTCAAAATGTGGGAGGGGGCTTGCCCCCGATGGCGCCAGTGGCCTTGGCAAAAAAATCACTGGCAAACCGACCCAGGTCTATGCGCCACTAGCCCCCTTCCTCAATTGAGCGTAAAGGCCGGCGCCCCTCGCCGACCCGTCTGGAGATTCCCGTTATGAGCGAGAGTGTGTTTGCCGATCGCATCGTGCAGAACCTGCTCGACACCGACTTCTACAAGCTGACCATGATGCAGGCGGTGCTGCACAACTACCCGAACGTGGAGGTTGAATGGGAGTTTCGTTGCCGCAACAGCGAAGACCTGCGCCCTTACCTGGCGGAGATCCGCTACCAGATCGAGCGCCTCGCCGAGCTGAGCCTGAGCCCGGACCAATTGGGTTTCCTGGAACGCATCAGCTTCATGAAGCCGGATTTCTTGCGTTTTCTCGGGCTGTTCCGCTTCAACCTGCGCTACGTGCAGACCGGTATCGAGAACGGCGAGCTGTTTATCCGCCTGCGCGGGCCGTGGCTGCATGTAATCCTGTTTGAAGTGCCGATGCTGGCCATCGTCAGCGAAGTGCGTAACCGCTACCGCTACCAGACCGTGATCCTGGAACAGGCCCGCGAGCAGCTGTACCGCAAGTTCGACTGGCTGACCGCCAACGCCAGCCGCGATGAGCTGTCCGAATTGCAAGTGGCCGACTTCGGCACGCGTCGGCGCTTCTCGTACCGGGTGCAAGAGGAAGTGGTCAGCGTGCTCAAGCACGACTTCCCTGGGCGTTTTGTCGGCACCAGCAACGTGCACCTGGCCCGCGAGTTCGATATGAAGCCGTTGGGCACCATGGCCCATGAGTGGATCATGGCCCACCAGCAACTCGGCCCGCGCCTGATCGACAGCCAGATCGCCGCCCTCGATTGCTGGGTCCGCGAGTACCGTGGCCTGCTGGGCATCGCCCTGACCGACTGCATCACCACCGATGCGTTCCTGGGCGACTTCGATTTGTACTTCGCCAAGCTGTTCGATGGCCTGCGCCACGATTCCGGCGACCCGGTGCAGTGGGCTGAAAAAGCCATCGCTCATTACCACAAGCTCGGCATCGAGCCGATGAGCAAGACCCTGGTGTTCTCCGACAGCCTCACACTGCCCAAGGCCCTGGAGATTTTCCGTGCGCTGCGCGGTCGCATCAATGTGAGCTTTGGCATCGGCACCAACCTGACCTGCGATATTCCAGGGGTGGAACCGATGAGCATCGTGCTTAAAATGACCGCCTGCAATGGACAGCCCGTCGCGAAGATTTCCGATGAAGCGGGCAAGACCCACTGCACCGACCCCAATTTCGTCGCCTATTTGCGTCACGTTTTCAAAGTACCTGCCCTATCCAGCAAGGAGTGAATCATGCAAGCCGTACAGCGTGAGATTGCGCAGCAGCTCAAGGTGCAAGCGCCGTTCAAAGACCAGGCCGCCCTTGAGGCAGAAGTCGCCAGGCGCGTGGCTTTTATTCAGGACTGCCTGCGCAATTCCGGGCTCAAGTCGTTGGTACTGGGCATCAGTGGCGGTGTCGACTCCCTGACCGCAGGCCTCTTGGCCCAGCGCGCCGTGCAGGAACTGCGCGCCAGCAGCGGCGACGAGGCCTATCGGTTTATCGCCGTGCGCCTGCCCTACGAAACCCAGTTCGACGAACACGAAGCCCAGGCATCGGTGGACTTCATCGAGCCGGACGAGCGCCACACCGTCAACATCGGCCCGGCGGTCAAAGCCCTGGCCAATGAAGTCGCGGCGTTCGAGGGCAAACCGGTAGCATCCCGCGACTTCGTGCTGGGCAACACCAAGGCGCGCATGCGTATGGTCGCGCAGTACACCATCGCGGGCGCGGCCGGTGGGCTGGTGATCGGTACCGACCATGCGGCAGAAGCGGTCATGGGCTTTTTCACCAAGTTCGGTGACGGCGCCTGCGACCTGGCGCCGCTGAGCGGGCTGGTGAAAAACCAGGTGCGGGCGATTGCGCGGCATTTCGGCGCGCCGGAGTCGTTGGTGGAGAAAGTGCCGACCGCCGACCTGGAAGACCTGTCGCCGGGCAAGCCGGACGAAGCGTCACATGGCGTGACCTATGCCGAGATCGATGCGTTCCTGCACGGCGAGCCGGTGCGTGAGGAGGCGTTCAGGATTATTTGCGAGACGTACCGCAAGACTGAGCACAAGCGCGTGATGCCGTTTGCGCCTTGAGGTGAGGCAGGTAGTGTTGCGTTGATTGTCAGAATGCTATCGGGGGCAAGCCCCCTCCCACATTTGCATGTATTCACAAATCAAAGTGTGGGAGGGGGCTTGCCCCCGATGAACGATAACGCGGTCTTATTTGACGACCACAGTCCCTTTCATCATCGAGATGTGGCCCGGGAACGAGCAGAAAAACGCGTAATCCGTACCTGCGACCAGTTTGGACACATCGAAGGTCACCGAATCTTTCTCGCCGGCACCAATGATTTTGGTGTGGGCAATGACGCGGTCGTCATCGGCTTTCAGGTAGTCCTTGTCAATACCAGCGGCCATGCCGTCGGTTGCAACTGGCTGCATGTTGGCGGCGCTGGTCAGCACCCAGTTATGGCCCATGACGTTTTTCGGCAGGCTGCCAGAGTGAGTCAGCTCAACGGTGAACTGCTTGCAGCTCTTGTCGATGGTGATTTCTTTGGTGTTGAACGACATCTGGTCGGTGGAGTCGACAGTGACCTTGCACTCTGCGGCAAGCAACTGGCCGCTAGCCAGAGTCAGCAGGGAAACAGCAACGAGTTTGGCGAACATGTGAATCTCCAAGGCAGGGTTGAATAACGCGTATGGCGACAAGGGTGCCTCAATCAGGCGTGAGTTCTTATGATCTGCATCAACAGATTGTATACAACTTTAGGCTATCAGACTGATCAATACAATCTACCAGCCAACGTCGCGGCAACCGAATATGATCGGCCCATCCCCCCTTGGAGCCTGAGCCATGCACCTCAACCAACTGTTCAACGGCCTGCTGGCCGCTTACGCCAACGGTAAGTGAAGGCCAAGCGCGCTGCTAAGCTGCTACCATAGCGACCCAAGGCAGCCGCGCGCCGCCCACCCTCACCTTCGTACCCTAGAGGATCGCCCATGGCCAAACCTAATTACTCCTTCGCCAAACGTCAGAGAGACTTGGCCAAGGAACAGAAGAAAGAGGAAAAGCTGCAACGCAAGAAAGCCGCTGCAGATGAAGAGGCTGGAGCACTGAACCCGGATGCGGAAGGTGAAGTGGCAGCAGACGAGACTGAAACACCGAAAGACCCGGCTGAATAATTGATCGTTCCCACGCTCTGCGTGGGAATGCAGCCTTGGACGTTCCGCGTCCCGGCGCACAGTGACGCTGAGCGTCACCGCAGGCGTTCCCACGCAGAGCGTGGGAACGATCCCGTTACATCAGCGGCATCACCGTCACCCGCACCTCCGGGTCATGGCTCCCTCCTCCCAGGATCACCCCTCGCAACGGCGACACATCGGAAAAATCCCGGCCCCACGCCAGGGTGATGTGCTCCAGCGCCGGCTGCACATTATTCGTTGGATCGAAATCCACCCAGCCCGACACCGGGCAGAACACCGACACCCACGCGTGCGACGCATCGGCGCCGATCAGCCGTGGCTGGCCGGGCGGTGGCTGGGTCAGCAGGTAGCCGCTGATGTAGCGTGCCGCCAGCCCCCGCGAACGCAGGCAGGCGAGCATCAAGTGGGCGAAGTCCTGGCACACGCCGCGACGGCGCTCCAGCACTTCCACCAACGGCGTGGCGACCTGCGTGGCTTCGGCATCAAAGGTGAATTCGCTGAAGATCTTTTGCATCAGCGCCTGCACGCCCATCAACAAAGGCGCGCCAGGCGGGAAGCAGCTTTCGGAGAATTCGACGAAGGTTTTTTTCAGATGCACGTAAGGCGATTCGAAGCGGTAGCGGCAGGCTTCGATCACCTCCAGCGACAGCGATTGGCTGCTGTAGGTGAGGCTGTCACGGGTGCGGTCCCACGGCGGCGACTGCTGGAAATCCAATGCGGGCCGCGTCAGCACTTCCACGGTCAGCCCGGCATTGACCAGCAGTTCATCATGGGGCCGCTCGAACGCCAGGCGCGTGATCGGGTTGCCGAACACGTCCAGTTCATCGCGGCGTGAAGAAGGCGGCGGGCTGATATCCAGGGTTTGCCAGGTGCAGCGTTGCCACGCACAGGGCCGTGGCCATAAATGCGCCAGCTGCTGGGCCAGGGACACCGGGCTGTCGTAGTGATAATGGGTGTCATGGAAAATCTGATAGCGCGCACTCATCACACCGACACCGTTTGCTGGCTGACATCATCCACATGGGCAAAGTGACGCAAGGCCAGGCGATCCGACACTTGCCCACTCTCATCGGCCACCGCTTGCAGCAGGTCGGCCAGGCCGTCCAACGCGGCGCGCACGCTGGCTTCGCCAAACAGCGGGTTCTCCAGGCACCCCAGGTCGAAGCGCGCCAATTGCTCCACCAACGGTCCCAGGCCGGTTTCCCGTGGCACGCCGAAATCATCGTTCAAGCGCCGCAAGGTACGGCTCACCAGTTTCAGCTGGAACAGCACCGCATGGGGGTTCTGCTCGTCGAGCAACAGCAGGTCGAGCACCGGAATCAGTTGCGGCACTGCCAGGTAACGCGAGCGGTAGGTGATGCTGCTGTTGCCCAGCTCCAGCAACCACTCCAACCCCGCCTGATCGAATACCGCCACACCGCGCAGGAACGCGGCAAGGCTGCTGCTGAGAAACTGCAGGCGCTCGATACGCCGACCCATCATCAAGAAGCGCCAGCCTTCATCGCGGGTCATATCGTCCAGGGCAAACCCCGACAGCGCCGCCAGGGACATCACCAGGCGGTTGAGGAAATCCAGCAGTTGACCGAAGTCTGGGGTTTCGCTCTCCAGCTCCATGGCTTCGCGTTGCAGTTCCACCAGGGCCTGCCAGTTTTCCCGGGACAACTTGCCGCGCACCTGGGACGCCGCCCACTGCAAGCGCTGCAGATTGGCGCGCAGGCTCGACGGCCAATCATCGCCGAGCAACGCGGCCAGCAAGCGTTCGGGAAGCGCCCCTTCATCCGGCAACAATCGCAGGCTCTCACCCAGCTCCACCGCCGCCTGGAGCGCCAATGGATCGTCACCGTCGACATAGCGCGCCAGCACGATGCGCAGCCAGCGCGCGCTGTCATCACAGCGCTCGCAATAACGGCCAAACCAGAACAGGTTTTCTACCACGCGTGACGGCAGATACGGATCGCGGCGCACCAGGTCGTGTGCGCCGATCGCGCGCTGGGCGCGCCATTGCTCGCCACCGGGGGCACGCTCACCGAGCACCCAGGTGTCCTTGCTCGCACCGCCGCGCTGCATCGACACCACTTCGGCGTCGGCGTCAGCGGCCACGCGGGTCAAGCCGCCGGGCAGTACGCGGTAGCCGTCGTCACTGGCCACGGCGTATACGCGCATGCCGATGGCGCGGTGTTGCAAGTGGTCATCCACGGTGTGCCACACCGGCGCCTGAGACAGCTGCGCCAACTCCTGGGCGACGTAGGCGTAGGGCCGCGCGCGCATGCGCTCGGCCAGGGCCTGGCGTTGTTCGGCGTTCAGGTCGCGGCCGAATACCGGGGCAAAACTCTGCGAGGGGAATGCCGGTTTGATCAGCAACTGCGGCAGCTTTTCCAGCGCCTCGGCCAGCACCGGCGCCTCACCGCACCACCAGGTGGCGATGGACGGCAGAATCAGTTGTTCACCAAATAAAAACTCATTGATCTTCGGCAGGAAACCGAGCAGCCCCGGCGACTCCAGCACGCCACTGCCCAGGGCATTGGCCACCAGTACGTTGCCTTGGCGCACGGCATCGAGCAGGCCGGGTACGCCGAGGGCCGAATCGGTGCGCAGCTCCAGGGGGTCGCAAAAGTCGTCGTCCAGGCGACGCATGATCGCGTTTACGCGGCGCAGGCCACTGAGGGTTTTGAGGAATACCGTGCTGTCGCGCACGGTGAGGTCGCCGCCTTCCACCAGCGGGTAACCGAGCTGACGGGCGAGGTAGAGATGTTCGAAATAGCTTTCGTTGAAGCGCCCCGGCGTGAGCAACACGATCAGCGGCGGCTGGTCATCGCCGGGCGCCTGGCGGGCCAAGGTGTCCTGGAGGGTGCGGAAGAAACCGGTGAGGTGTTGCACCTGCAGGTCACGATACAAATCCGGGAAGGCGCGGGACACGATGGTACGGTTTTCCAGGGCATAACCGGCGCCCGAGGGGGCTTGGGTTCGATCGGCGGTCACCCACCAGCGACCATCCGGCGTGCGGGCCAGGTCCACGGCGAACAGGTGCAGAAAGGTCCCGTCCGGCGGCTGGATGCCCTGGCACGGCCAGAGAAAGTTGTTGTGGCCGAAGACCAGCTCGGCGGGCAGCAGGCCTTCTTTGATCAGGCGCTGCGGGCCATAGAGGTCGGCGAGGACGGCATTGAGCAGACGCGCCCGCTGAGCAATACCGGCCGACAGGTGCTGCCACTCATCAGCGGCCAGCACATGGGGCAACAGGTCCAGTTCCCATGGACGGTCGGCGCCCTTGGGGTCGGCGTAGACGTTGTAGGTCACGCCGTTTTCCTGAATCTGCCGGGTCAGCAATGCCTGGCGCTGGGCCAGTTGGGCCGGCGTGCTGCGTTGCAGGTGGTCGAGCAGGCGCTGCCAATGGGCACGCACTGCGCCGCTGGCATCCAGCAGTTCGTGATAGGTGCCTGGGGTCAGGGGGTAACGGTCGAGCAAATCGGACATGGAACGCTCGGCAGAGGCAAGGGGGGCTCAGGTTAACTCAAATTCACCGCGATCCAATGTGGGAGGGGGCTTGCCCCCGATTGCGGTGCATCAGCAACAGATATTCTGACTGACAGACCGCCATCGGGAGCAAGCCCCCTCCCACATTTGGATCGCACTCAATCATTTTTATTGGGGAAACGCCGCAGATCGAGAGTCATTGGCAATTCATCGTTGATAACTACAGTTGGTGCGTCCAGCTTGCCTGGACTATGCCCCAAGCGGAAAAACCGCGCCATCCGCCGGCTCTCGGCTTCATTGGCATTCACCGGCAAGCTGTCGTAATTGCGCCCGCCCGGATGGGCCACGTGGTATTGGCAACCGCCCAGCGAACGCTGCATCCAGGTGTCCAGCAGATCGAACACCAGCGGCGCATGCACGGCGATGGTCGGTTGCAAGCAGTTGGACGGTTGCCAGGCGCGGTAACGCACGCCGGCGACGAACTCGCCGACGCGGCCGGTGGGCTGCAGCGGCACCGGGATGCCGTTGCAGGTCAGCAGATAGCGTTGCGCCGGCAAGCCACTCAACTTCACCTGCAGGCGTTCCAGGGACGAATCCACATAACGTACCGTGCCGCCCACCGCGCCCTCCTCGCCCAGCACATGCCAGGGTTCCAGAGCCTGGCGCAGTTCCAGCTCGATACCACTGACGGCATAGTCGCCGACCTTGGGGAAACGGAACGCCAGGTGCGCGGCAAACCACTCGGCGCGCAGCGGATAACCGGCGGCGTTGAGCTCCGCGATCACATCTGCGAAATCCTGTTCGATAAAGTGCGGCAGCAGGAAGCGGTCATGCAGTTCGGTACCCCAGCGCGCCAGCTTCAGTGGCGCGTAAGGTTCACGCCAGAAACGCGCGACCAGCGCCCGCAACAGCAACTGCTGGGTGAGGCTCATGCGCGCATGGGGCGGCATCTCAAACGCGCGCAGTTCCAACAGGCCCAGACGGCCGGTGGCGCCGTCGGGGGAATAGAGCTTGTCGATGCAGAACTCAGCACGATGGGTATTGCCCGTCACGTCGATCAGCAGGTTGCGCAGCAGCCGGTCTACCAGCCAGGGCGGGCATTCTTCGCCCGGCGCGGGCATTTGCGCAAAGGCGATTTCCAGCTCATACAGTGCGTCGTTGCGCGCTTCATCCACCCTCGGTGCCTGGGACGTCGGGCCGATAAACAGGCCGGAAAACAGATAGGACAGAGATGGATGGTTATGCCAGTAGCTGATCAAGCTGCGCAGCAGGTCGGGCCGGCGCAGGAACGGTGAGTCCTTGGGTGTCGCGCCGCCCAACACGAAATGGTTGCCGCCGCCGGTGCCGGTGTGGCGGCCGTCGATCATGAATTTTTCCGTGGTCAGGCGGGTTTGCCGCGCTTCTTCGTAAAGAAACTCGGTGCGTTCCACCAACTCGTCCCAGGTGGCGGACGGCTGCACGTTGACCTCGATCACGCCAGGGTCCGGCGTGACGCGAAAGTTGCTCAGACGCGTATCGGCCGGCGGCTCATAGCCTTCCAGCAACACCGGACAATGCAGTTCTTCAGCGGTGGCCTCGATGGCCGTCACCAGCTCCAGATAGTCTTCCACGCGCTCCAGCGGCGGCATGAAGAGATAGAGGCGCCCTTCCCGTGCTTCGGCACACAGCGCGGTGCGGGTCAGCCAGTCGGCGGATTCATCCAGCTGTGGCACACGCTCTTCACTCGGCGCGGGCTCGCCATGGCTTTGCAGTTGCGCGGTGCTGGGCAGTTGCGGTTGATCCTGATTCGGGTCGGTCGGATGCACGAACGGATATTCCGCTGCCGTCACCCAAGGCTGCGAGGCCAACGGCAGTCGATAACCCAACGGCGAATCGCCGGGCACCAGGCGACAGTGATCGTCGCGCAGGTACCAGCGCCCGCTCTGCCAGCGATCATTGGCGGCGGTGCGCGCCAGCGGCAGCACCTGGCCGATGATTTTATCCAAGCCTTGGCCGAAGACTTTGCGCAGGCGTTCGCGCTCCAGATCGTCACTCAGGCGCGGGTCCTGGGCGCTGACGTTTTGCGGCAGCGTCCCCTCGCGCCACAGGTAATAGAAATTGTCTTCGAACGCCGGAAACACAAAGCGCGCCGGCAACCTGAGGCGTTCGGCGACGCTGGCCAGGAAGCGCCCGGCCAATAGGCCATCCGCGCCGTAGTCTGCTTGCTCATCGGCGATCAGCGCGCTGTTGTGCCAGATCGGCACCCCGTCACGGCGCCAGTAGCAGTTGAGCGACCAGCGCGGCAGTTGCTCGCCGGGGTACCACTTGCCCTGGCCGAAGTGCACCAGGCCCTGCGGCGCGTAGTGCTTGCGCAGGCGCTGGAACAGTTCAGCGGACAGGCGGCGCTTGTCCGGCCCCAGGGCGGCGGTGTTCCACTCGGCGCCGTCGGGGTCGTCGATGGAGACGAACGTCGGTTCGCCGCCCATGGTCAGGCGCACATCGTCCCTGAGCAGGTCACCATCGATCTGCCGGCCCAGGGCCTGGATCGCCAGCCACTGCTCTTCGGTGTAGGGCTTGGTGACCCTCGGGGCCTCCCAAATCCGCTCTACCGACATTTCGTGGGTGAATTCGCACTCGCACGGTTCCACCAGCCCACTGATTGGTGCGGCGGACGACGGATCTGGACTACAGGCCAACGGGATATGCCCTTCACCGGCGAACAACCCGGAGGTGGCATCCAGGCCGATCCAACCGGCGCCGGGCAAATACACCTCGCACCAGGCGTGCAGGTCGGTGAAGTCCACTTCGGTACCGGAGGGACCATCCAGGGCCTTGACGTCTGCGGTGAGCTGGATCAGGTAGCCAGAGACAAACCGCGCCGCCAGCCCCAGGTTGCGCAGCAGTTGAACCAGCAGCCAGGCCGAATCGCGGCACGAGCCCGAGGCGTTTTCCAGGGTGAATTCCGGGGTTTGCACGCCCGGTTCCATGCGGATCAGGTAGCCGATATCGGCGGCCAGACGCTGGTTGAGCCCGACCAGGAAATCCACGGCCGGCAACGGCGTACGGTCGATGCCGGCCAGGTAGGCGGCAAACTTCGGCGTCAGTGGCAAGGTTTCCAGGTAAGGCGCCAGCTCGCGCTGCTCATCGGCGGCATAACTGAAAGGGATGTTCTCGGCGTAGGGCTCGAGGAAAAAGTCGAAAGGGTTGAATACCGCCATCTCGGCGACCAGATCGACTTCGATGCGCAGCTGGTCGGTCTTTTCCGGAAATACCAGACGCGCCAGGTAGTTGCCCTGAGGGTCCTGCTGCCAGTTGATGAAATGCTGCTCGGGCAGCACTTTCAGCGCATAGGACAAAATCCGCGTGCGGCTGTGGGCAGCCGGGCGCAAGCGCACAATCTGCGGGCCGAGTTCGACAGCGCGGTCGTAGCGGTAATGCGTAACGTGGTGCAACGCGACATGAATCGACACGGCGGCCTCCTGCGAGCCAGGGCATGGGCACAACGCGCGCAAGACTTATGCCAGAGCGGCAGTCATTGCGCTTTATCGTGGAGCCCGGTGCAGTACAGCACCAAAACGACGCCATCGTACGTGCCATGGTGCAACCGCCGCACATATTTGTGGCGAACCCTTGGAGGGAGGTGGCGAATCTACCCAGTCATGGGGCCTTGTGCCTGGCGCCAAGGGCTTGGCGCAGGCGGCGAATTTCAACGAGTTTGGCGCGCATCTCGCGCTGCCCCTTGCTGTTGAGTATCAGCAGCCCGAACAGTGGAAAAACCAGCGCCAACCCATAAAGAACACGATGAGGGTCGTATTGGATCATCGGCAACACAAACAGCAGGCAAGCGACGTAGATACCGACCATCAACCATGTCCAAGAGGGTTTGCCGCGCAAAATCATAAAGTTGCTATGCACCGTCAGCAGCGTGGACACCGCCCCGGCCAGCATGATCTTGAACCCGACTTGAGCAAGGGGCACATCATCAAAATAGGTGACGAACGCCAGCGCCATGGTCAACGCCAATGAAAAATACGCCGCAAATACGCCGCCCAGAAATGTCAGAAAGTAATGCCGGAAAAAGTCCCGGAGCGTCATCAATTCGCCCATTCTTTTACTTCCTCGTACAGCCCGATCGCGATGGTATTGACGTTTCCGGAGTAGGCGCTCCCGCCGAACCCTACGACTGCGCTCAGGGCGTCCTTGATCTGGGTCGTTGTGCCGTGCTTGAGCTGCGTAGGGGTGAAACGCTTGGTGAGTTCACCCGACGCCTGCCTCAACTTGAGCATCTTCGCGGTCAAGCTGGGATGGTTGATGCTCAGCAGCTCTTTCGTCAGCCTGGCTCTTTCCTGCCGATTCAAACCGCGCAGCACATCCCGCAGGCTCTTGCCCGTCGAGGCTTTGGCGGCCCTGACCAGCTTGATCGTCGTCAGGGTCGAAGCGCCCACGCCGACCAGCGACGCTGCGTCGAGCACAATGGAAGCATTCTGGTACCAGCCTTCACTGTCGAGCCAATCGTTGACCTCGGGCTTGGCCACCTCAAGCGTCGTGCGGGCAAGGCCATTGATGCATTGCAGCGAACTCGCGCCCGCCGCCGCGTACCCTATCACCACAACGACGGAACTGGCGCCCGCACTGAACGGCACCAGGAGAGTACCGCTGGCAATCGCAGCCCAACTGATGACAGCGCCCAGACAAGAGATCCCGGTGTTCACAGCCTCGCCGATCAGCCTGGACTCTCTGGGGTTGCTCGTCACATGTTGAGCGAATTGTGTCGGTGCAACGTATTTCTGCGCCTCCCGCAGGATGATGCGCTTGGGTTGGATACTGCAAATGGGCTTGAATTCGCGCAGGGTAATGACGTTGAAGTCAGCGTCGATGTAGACAACGCCTGCGCCAACGATGCCTGGGGCGGCGTCGATGGCCGCGAACAGGCGCGGCAGGTTGATCTGGCTTTCAATACGCTGGCGCGCCATGAATTGGGAGCGGTTGGAGTCCATGCCGATGCTGAGCAGGGGGTTGCTCATGGAGGTGCTCTTCCTTGAAGGGGGTGACTGGACTGACGCTATCGGGAGCAAGCCCCCTCCCACATTTTGAATGTATTCACAGGTCAGAATGTGGGAGGGGGCTTGCTCCCGATAGCGATCCAATGCCCGCCACCTTAACAAACAGGCTCACCACCGGCCAGAAAGCAAAACGCCAGCACGAGGCTGGCGTTTTACCAACCTGGGCGGCCGGTTGGTTTACTCACGTCAGTCCAACGCGAGATCGCAGCGCGGGCCAGACTTTCTGATGAAAGCGCGAACACAGGTGGTGAATCTACCCAATTAAAGGGCTTTACGCTGGGCAACGACGGCTTGTCGCAGGCGCCGTATTTCAAGTAGCCGCTGACGCATTTCGCGATGGCGCTTGCTGTTGAGCAACAGCAACCCCAGCAGTGGGAATAACACCGCCGAGCCGTACACCAGGCGATTGAGGTCGTACTGAATCATCGGCAAGACGAACAACAGGCATGCGCCGAGGTATCCCGCCACCAGCTTGGCCGCCCAGGGATAGCCACGCGCGATCATCACGTTGCCAAACACCAGCACCGCCACCAGCAGCAGGATCGCAGCCCCGGAATAATTGGACTTGAGCGCTGGCTCTACCCCACGCAAATAGGTCACGCCCGCCGTGGAAACGGCAACTGAGCCGGAGAAGATCGCCATGAAAACAGTACCCATGAACACCGGAAAATAACGGGCGAGAAAACTGCGCATATCGGGGAAGCCGCTCATTCGGTCAAATCCTCGTACAAGCCGATCGCAATGGTGCTGGCCGTACCGACATGCCCTGTTCGATAGCTACCGGTGATGCCCAATAGGCCGCCCAGCGCATCTTTCAATTGGGTCAGGGTGGCGTGACGGATTTCGGTGGAGCTGTAGCTCTTGGTCAGCTTGCCGGCGCGCTGCTGCAGCTTGAGCAACTTGGGCGTCAGGCTCGGATCGCGCAGGCTGAGCAACTCCTTGGTCAACTTCTTGCGCTCCTGACGGCTCAGGCCCTTGAGCAGTTCATACCAACTCTTACCCAACGCGGCGGCCTTGTTGGCCTTGAGCAGCCTAATCGTGGTCAAGGCCCCCGTGCCGATACCCACCAGCGAGGCCGCATCGAGGATGGGTGAAACCGCGCCATACCATTCGGCGTCGTCCATGCGGTCGTTGGCATCTGGGTCAAGCACTTCGTTATAGGTACGCGCAACACCAAACCCGCATTGGGCGCTGCTGGCCAGCGCCGCCGTAATGCCAATGCCCACGACAAAAGCGCTGGCACCGGCTGTGAACGGAACGGCGACGCTGCCGCTGAACACCACGATCCAACCGATCACCGCTGCGCCGCAGGAAAGACCCATATCAAATGCCTCCTTCTGGAGGCGCCCTTCACGGGGGTCTGTCTTCACCTGTTCCACAAACTGGGCAGGCGAAATGTACTTCTGCGCCTCGCGTAAAATGATGCGCTTGGGCTTGATACTGCAAATCGGCTTGAATTCGCGCAGGGTAATGACGTTGAAGTCGGCGTCGATGTATACAACGCCTGCGCCAACGATGCCTGGGTCGGCGTCGATGGCCGCGAACAGGCGCGGCAGGTTGATCTGGCTTTCAATACGTTGGCGCGCCATGAACTGGGAGCGGTTGGAGTCCATGCCGATGCTGAGCAGGGGGTTGCTCATGGAGGTGCTCTTCCTTGAAGGGGGTGACTGGACTGACGCTATCGGGAGCAAGCCCCCTCCCACACTTGGATGTGTGAATACATTCAAAATGTGGGAGGGGGCTTGCTCCCGATAGCGCTTCAATGGGCGCCACCTTACCAAACAGGCTCACCACCGGCCAGAAAGCAAAACGCCAGCACGAGGCTGGCGTTCTGCATATTTAAGCTGCGATCAACGCGGCACAACCGGCTTACGCGCAGGCTTGCCGCCTTTGCCCTTCGCCGCATCGGTACGTTCCTTCGCCGCCTGCTTGTTCCGCGCCTGGGCCGCTGCCTTGGCTTGCTCACGCTTGTCCCACGGGTTGCTGCCGTCGCTGCCACGGGGTGGCAGGCCGGTGTGCTGGGTCAGGATTTTGGTGGTGGTTTCCTTGGCGACCTTATGGCTGCCGGCCGGCGTCGAGTTCTTGCGACGGGCGCTCTGGTAGCTGTCGGTGGACGGCTGGTGCAGCGGGATCAGTTGGTCCTTGCCCGGCCCAATCAGGTCGGCGCGGCCCATGCGGGTCAGCGCTTCACGCAGCATCGGCCAGCCTTTCGGGTCGTGGTAGCGCAGGAACGCCTTGTGCAGACGGCGCTGCTCTTCGCTCTTGACGATGGTCACCGCGTCGCTCTTGTAGGTGACCTTGCGCAGCGGGTTCTTGCCCGAGTGATACATCGCGGTGGCGGTGGCCATCGGCGACGGGTAGAACGCCTGCACCTGGTCGGCGCGGAAGCCGTTACCCTTGAGCCACAGGGCCAGGTTCATCATGTCTTCATCGGTGGTGCCGGGGTGGGCGGCGATGAAGTACGGGATCAGGTACTGCTCCTTACCCGCTTCCTTGGTGTACTTCTCGAACATGCGCTTGAACTTGTCATAGCTGCCGATGCCCGGTTTCATCATCTGGTTGAGCGGACCTTCCTCGGTGTGCTCCGGGGCGATCTTCAGGTAGCCACCGACGTGGTGGGTGACCAGCTCTTTCACATATTCCGGCGACTCGACGGCCAAGTCATAGCGCAGGCCGGAGGCAATCAGGATTTTCTTCACACCCGGCAACGCACGGGCGCTGCGGTACAGCTGGATCAACGACGAGTGGTCGGTGTTCAGGTTCGGGCAGATGCCGGGGAACACGCACGACGGCTTGCGGCACGCGGATTCGATTTCCGGGCTCTTGCAGGCGATGCGGTACATGTTCGCGGTCGGGCCGCCGAGGTCGGAAATCACCCCGGTAAAGCCCGGGACCTTGTCGCGGATCTCTTCGATCTCGCGAATGATCGACTCTTCGGAACGGTTCTGAATGATGCGACCTTCGTGCTCGGTGATCGAGCAGAAGGTGCAGCCGCCGAAGCAGCCACGCATGATGTTCACCGAGAAACGGATCATGTCGTAGGCCGGAATCTTCTCCTTGCCATACGCAGGGTGCGGTACGCGGGCGTACGGCATGCCGAACACGTAGTCCATTTCTTCAGTGGTCATGGGAATGGGCGGCGGGTTGAACCACACGTCTACTTCACCGTGCTTCTGCACCAGGGCGCGGGCGTTGCCTGGGTTGGTTTCCAGGTGCAATACGCGGTTGGCGTGAGCATAGAGCACCGCGTCGCCCCGGACTTTTTCCACCGAGGGCAGGCGGATCACGGTCTTGTCGCGGGTCATGCGCGGGCTTGCCAGGATCTGCACGACCTTGGCTTCTTCCGGATCGTCGACAGGGCCTTTCTCTTGCTCGATAGCGCAAGCCTGGGTGTCCTGGGTATTGACGTACGGGTTGATGATCTTGTCGACCTTGCCCGGACGGTCGATGCGCGTGGAGTCCACTTCGTACCAGCCGGCCGGGGTGTCGCGGCGAATGAACGCGGTGCCGCGCACATCGGTGATGTCTTCGATCTTGTGGCCCCACGACAGGCGCTGGGCGACTTCGACAATCGCGCGCTCGGCGTTGCCGTACAGCAGGATATCGGCAGTGGCGTCGATCAGGATCGAGTTGCGCACGCGGTCCTGCCAGTAGTCATAGTGGGCGATGCGGCGCAGGGAGGCCTCAATGCCGCCGAGCACGATCGGCACGTTCTTGTAGGCTTCCTTGCAGCGCTGGCTATACACCAGGCTGGCGCGGTCCGGGCGTTTGCCGGCCATGCCGCCTGGGGTGTAGGCGTCGTCGGAACGGATTTTTTTGTCGGCGGTGTAGCGGTTGATCATCGAATCCATGTTACCGGCCGCGACGCCGAAAAACAGGTTCGGCTCGCCGAGCTTCATGAAGTCGTCTTTGGACTGCCAGTTCGGCTGGGCAATGATCCCGACGCGAAAGCCCTGGGACTCCAGCAGCCGGCCGATGATCGCCATGCCGAACGACGGATGGTCAACGTAGGCATCACCGGTGACGATGATGATGTCGCATGAATCCCAGCCAAGCTGATCCATCTCCTCCCTGCTCATCGGCAGGAATGGCGCAGGACCGAAACATTCGGCCCAGTACTTGGGATAGTCAAATAACGGCTTGGCTGTTTGCATGACGGTGACCGGTGTTGAGATGAAAAATCGCGGGCGCGGAATATAGCACAAATTTTGACCAATTCCGACGACAGTGGTCGGCTTTTAAGCCAGAGGCTCGCGAGGCTGCAGACCACCCTCCTTTATAGGGGCGCGGGGGCTAATCTTCTAACCGTTGATCGAAAATTTCATGGGTAATCTGCGGCAGGTCAATCATCACTTCGGATGGCCTAGCCCATGAGCACCCCCTTGCCACAATCGCCCCACAGGGCATTCATCGCGTCCAGATTGCCTGCCTGGCTGACCCAGGCTTCGGCTTCGCAGCGTGCAGACTTTCGCAGTGACCTCATCAGCAGCAATCAGGCCAGGCAAGCGCTAAAGGCGCTGATGGATGAACTGCAAAGCCCCGAGGAGTTTGCCAGGCCATTGTTACGCCAAGCCCTGCGGACCGAGTTCTTCGGTTTGCAGGACGACGAAAACGCCATCCTGTCCCGCGAATGGAAAAACCATCATTTGCTGGGCCTGATCCGTAATCACGCCCGCACCACCCGGCAAACGCTGCTGGAAGCGGCCTTGCAGAATTTCGAAGCAGCGGAAGCCGAGACCGGCGGCATGGAAACTGGCACCGCCATCTATAATCCCGGCCCCACCGGCGAAGTGCTGAGCATTATTGCTGCGACACGCTTCGCCAGCGTCTGCCGCAACCTGGATATCGGTGGCCAGTACCTCGCGCATATCGATAACGTGCTTGAACCCACGCCCAACTCCGGCACGTCCCGTACCGCCGCCGAGGTCATGCAACTCTTGTCCAGTCAAGAGCAGCTTGCCTTTGGGGTCGCACTGCATATCGCCTACCTGCAGAAGGCGTTCACCACCTGGCAGTTTCTGCAGCTGCGCAGCCTCCAGACCACTGGAAATAACATCGACATACGGTGCAGCCTTTTGACCCTCCAGGATGTTGTTCTGCCCAATGTCATGGTGATTCAGGCGTCGGCGATCGGGCTGCCGATGGTTCTCTACACACCCCAGGACCCCAGCGCGGCGTTTCGCCTGCATCCAACCTGGGAGGATCTCCACCACGGCCTGGCCGAACGCCTGGAACAGCCGCAATACCTGGCTTTTTTCACTCGCCTGGTACCGCTGCAACATCAGGGAAGCCTGTTGAAGCTGGCCCCTCGACCGTCACCCAGTGCGCGCCCGAACCTGGAGAGCAGGCTCAACCTGACCCCGGTCCGTACGCATGTGTTTCAGGACATGGCTACGCAACGCATCATCCAGATCAGGAATGACGCGCGCATCCTGGCCGTGCCCACTGCCGATGCCGACCTGATGAGCCGGCAAAAGCGTCTGCAAGGCTATCTGGAACTGGGTAAGTCACTGTTGTTTTTTGCCGCGTCATTCATTCCAATCGTCGGTGAAGTGCTGTTGGCCGTCAGCGCCTTGCAGCTGCTCAATACCGTCTATGACGGCTTCGCCGCCTGGAGCCGCGGCGATAGCGAAGAGGCCTTGAATGACTTTCTCGACGCGGTGGATGACGCCGCGATGGCAGTCGCCACCGCAGGCGTGGTCAAGACCGCCGGCTTCGGTGTAAAACTGCTGAAAGTGCACGTGGCCAACAAGGGTTTGCGCCTGTGGAACCCCGACCTGACCCCCTATCGGCATCCCAAGATGCTGCCCGACGGCCTGGTCGCGGATAAGCAGGGTTTGTATAAACATGCGCAGCGGTATTACCTGAAGCTCGATGATCAGGTTCATGCCGTGCAACGGGCGCCCGATAGCCAGCAATGGCAGCTGTCCCACCCTACCGACCCCGACGCCTACGCGCCGCCCGTGCGGGGCAACTCTGTCGGCGGATGGCGCGCCGAGCATGAGACGCCCGCCGACTGGGACGACCTCAAGCTGGTCCAACGCCTGGGCCCGGACGGGGCCTCGATCAAACAACCCGCCGTTGAGCCGATCCTCCTGCTCGGCGGCATGGACAGCGCCGGCCTGCGCGAGCTCCATCAGGACATGCTGAGGCCGCCGCCGTTGCTGCGAGACACGATCAAGCACTTCAGCCTGGATCAGGAGCTCGCCGACTTCAACCTCGATCGCGCCGAAGGCACTACGGTCACACCGCAGTCCCCCTTCATCCAGTTCCACCTGGTGTGTGCATTGCCGGAATGGCCTGCGACCCGGCGGCTGAAAATCGTCGACGAACGGCAACAGGTACTGATCAGCCACGGTAGCGGCGCCAACGCGATCGAGGTGAGCGCTTCACGCTTCAGAAAAGGCGAACTGCTGCATGCACTGGAGCAGCAGATGCCGCGGGAAGAATTCAATCAATTGCTACCTGCGCTGTACATCGACTATTTCACCCCGGTCGAAAACCTTGCCTCACGCCTGCTGGAAAGCGTTCCGGCACAACGCCAGCGCCTGTTTTCGTTGCTCGATAGCCACGGCGAGGAACCCGTTAGCCAGGTTGAACAGGACCTTCGCCCAACCATGCCCGAACTGTCCAAGCGTCACCTTGAAGAAATGGAAGCCACCCTCAGCCCGCAGGAACGGCAACACCTGCACCAGGAGAAAAAACTGCCGTCAACACAAGAGTGGGAAGCCACCCAATACCGCGACGTGGCGCGCAGCGCACGCATCCACGAAGGCATTTTTCTCGATTCGCTGAGCAGTCACGAGAGCGTGCCACTGGTGTTGCACACTCTGGAACAGTTGCCAGGCTGGCCAGGCGCACGCCGCATCGAGGTGTACGAAAATGATAACAGCGGCCCGCTGCTGGGACATATTGGCAGCGAACAGGACAGTGTGCGTCACATCCTGATCCGCCAGGGCGAACAGTACGCCGTGCAGGACGCCGAGGCGACAGAGCTGCATGCACCGAGCACGCTGTTCAGCGCGCTGGAACATACGCTGACCGAGGCCGAGCGCAGCGCGCTTTTGCGTGAGTCGAATGCAGGCACGCTCAAACAAGCCATCCACCAGCATAGCCTGGCAATGATCGCCAAACCGCCGCTGCCGCCGCTCGCCAGGCTAGCCCCAACGGCGCCCGTGCAGGCCCCCGGGGTTGCGCTTGATCCACTGTTCGCCACGCAAACCGCCCCGGCAGGCCTGACGCTGCGCGCTGATGGTATCCATCAGTCAGCCCCGTTGCCCAGCGGTGGCTATCACTATTACGTCCTGGAGGGCGGGAACTACTTTCAGGTCAAAGCCGAAGGGCAGAAATGGCGACTGATCGATGCCCGCAGCCCGTTCAGGGCTTACCGGCCCTACCTGCGCGCAAAAACCTCCGGTGGCTGGGATATCGATCCGAGCAGCCAGGGGTTGATGGGTGGCATGCAAGCCGCTGCTTTGCCATCGGGAGAGCCGATGGAGCTTAGCGACGAGTTTGAGTCGGCGCACTCATCCAGCGAATATGACTCAGCAGAAGAAGGCACGGTCAACAGCCTGTATACGCCGAAGGATATGGAGACCATGCGGTCCACACGAAGCTATCAACACAGCCAGAACTATCGACGCATTTATGATCGCGCCAACAATGGCCGCTACCCCCTGCGCGATTTAACAGGTCGCCCATTGCGGATTAGAAGCATACAAATCCGCAGCAAATCGCTTACGTCCGATCAAACTTTCAGCAAGGAATTGATCCTGCCTTTTTTGCAGTGGGAAGGGTATGAACGGGTTGCACGCCTCTATGAAGACAAACTAGAAGTGACACCCTTCACTGCGGCCCACCAAAAGTGTGTGCAGGAGGCAGTGATGATCGGCGAGCAGACCGTCATAAGCAGGAAGCCGTTGATAAAAGGTGAGGCGCTCGGCGTCTATGGCGGGGAACTGGTGCCGTATTATGTGGCGGCTTATCGGCAGGATCCCTATTTGATCGACGTCAAACCTTTTGAACCCATTCCCGCTGCACCACAGCCGGTCATTTTGTCGGGTGACAACGTACTTTCGCGAATAAATACGATTTTTGAGTACGAAGCAAATCTGCCGGTCAGGCAGGCATCCACGGGCTATAACGTAGAGGTTGCGCGGTTCAACGTCACGACACAGATTGCTGAGCAACCCAGGGACAACTTTTTCCTCAGTGCATTCTTTGCCAGTGAAGATATCCCTGCCGGTACCGAGTTGCGTTGGAATTACCAATACAACGAGCCCACGGTGAGGGCGCTGTTCGGTGCGCTCCCTCAGGCAAACGCCTGAAGCCGATTACTCATCGTCATCGAAGTTGTAGCTGCCCGGCGCGAGGTTCTCAAAGCGTGTGTACTTACCGATGAACGCCAGGCGGATAAAGCCGATCGGCCCGTTACGCTGCTTGCCGATGATGATTTCGGCAATGCCCTTGTGCTCGGTCTCGGGGTGATACACCTCGTCGCGGTACACGAACATGATCACGTCGGCATCCTGCTCGATCGCTCCGGATTCACGCAAGTCGGAGTTCACCGGACGCTTGTTGGGACGTTGTTCCAGGGAACGGTTGAGCTGGGACAGCGCCACCACCGGGCAGTTGAATTCCTTGGCCAGGGCCTTGAGGGACCGGGAGATTTCGGAAATCTCGTTGGTGCGGTTGTCGCCGCTGGAACCCGGAATCTGCATCAACTGCAGGTAGTCGATCATGATCAGCGCGATGTCGCCGTGCTCACGCACCAGGCGACGGGTACGCGCGCGCATTTCGGACGGGCTGATACCGGCGGTGTCATCGATGAACAGCTTGCGGTCGTTGAGCAGGTTGACCGCCGAGGTCAGGCGCGGCCAGTCGTCATCCTCGAGCTGGCCGGAACGCACCTTGGTCTGGTCGATGCGGCCAAGGGAAGAAAGCATACGCATGATCAGCGATTCGCCTGGCATCTCGAGGGAATACACCAGCACCGCCTTGTCACTGCGCAGTACGGCGTTTTCCACAAGGTTCATTGCGAAGGTGGTCTTACCCATCGAAGGACGGCCGGCGACGATGATCAGGTCGGACGGCTGCAGGCCGCTGGTCTTTTCGTCGAGGTCGGTGTAGCCGGTGGAAATACCGGTAATCGCCGCATCGGTGTTGAACAAGGTATCGATGCGGTCGATGGCCTTGGTCAGCAGGTCGTTGACGCTGACCGGGCCGCCGGTTTTCGGGCGGGCTTCGGCGATCTGGAAGATCTGGCGCTCGGCTTCGTCGAGGATCTCGGCGGCGGTGCGGCCTTCGGGGTTGAAGGCGCTGTCGGCGATTTCGGTGCTGATGCCGATCAACTGACGCAGGGTGGCGCGCTCGCGGACGATCTGCGCATAGGCCTTGATGTTGGCGACGGACGGCGTGTTTTTCGCCAGTTCGCCGAGGTAACCCAGGCCGCCGACTTGGGAGGTCTGGCCTTCCTTGTCCAGTTGCTCGGCCAGGGTCACCACGTCGATCGGTGAGTTCTGGTCGGCCAGCTTGGCGATAGCACGGAAGATCAGGCGGTGGTCATGACGATAGAAATCCCCGTCCGAGACTTGATCCAGCACGCGTTCCCAGGCGTTGTTGTCCAGCATCAAGCCACCGAGCACGGCCTGTTCGGCCTCGATGGAATGCGGCGGCACCTTCAGGGCAGCGGTTTGCAGATCGTATTGCTCAGGAGCGGAGATTTCGTTCATGGCCACTTGGAATTTAGGGGTGTGTAGAAAAACAAAAGGCACGACCTGTAAACAGGATCGTGCCCGATGTTAACCGGCTGACACGCGAGGTGCCAGTCAGTTAGGTGCGGCTTAAGCTGCTACCACGACAACGCGTACGGTGGCTTCAACTTCGGCGTGCAGGTGCACGGCTACGTCGAATTCGCCTACGTTGCGGATGGTGCCGTTCGGCAGACGAACTTCGCTCTTCTGCACTTCAACGCCGGAGGCGGTCAGTGCATCAGCGATGTCGTGGGTGCCGATCGAACCGAACAGCTTGCCTTCGTCACCGGCGGTGGCAGTGATAGTCACTTCCAGCTCAGCCAGTTGGGCAGCGCGAGTTTCGGCCGAAGCTTTTTTGTCTGCTGCTGCTTTTTCAAGCTCGGCACGACGCTCTTCAAACGCAGCCAGGTTGGCAGCGGTTGCAGCGGTGGCTTTGCCGTATGGCAGCAGGTAGTTACGACCGTAGCCGGCCTTAACGTTCACTTTGTCGCCCAGGTTGCCCAGGTTGGCGACTTTTTCCAGAAGGATCAGTTGCATGTGAAAATCCTCTAACTTTTAACCTTCACCGTTCGCGCTATCGGCATCTTTCGACGCCAGACGTCCGCGAAAATCAATCAGGCCGTCGACAATGGCCAGAACCACGAGTAACGGATAGATCAGCTGCATGAACAGCAACAGCGTGACGTACAACCCCACCAGCCAGAACCTGGCCAGGCGCTTGCGCACAACCAGCCCATGAATCAGGGCCAGCCCGGCAAACACCAGCGGTACGCTGCAAATCGGCGCAAGCAAGGCCATCTGTGGACCGAAGTTCGGCCCGACAACCATGCACGCCAGCAGCAACATCGCCGGCCCCGCAGGAATTCTGATACTGCGAAACTCGCGACCAAAACCACCCGGGTTGTACAACAACGCCTGCCAATAACGCCCAAGAATCAGGCTCAGCACGCTGACAACCTGCAACAAAGCCGCAATCAGGCCGGTCAGGACCGGCGCAATCAGTGACGCAAACCGCGCTCGCTCATCTACCGACAACTGCTGGTAGAGATCCCCGAGGGCCAGCGGCAGGATCTTGACGATTTCCTGCGCCAGCGCCTCGATTTGCGGGCGGAAAGCCGCGCCAAGCATCACTGAGTACACCAACCCCAATGCCACGCTGACCAGCAGCGTGCGGACCCAGGACTCACTTGCGCGTAAAACCAACGCAAGGCTCGATGACCCCAGCAGTACCAGAAGTACCCGTGGATCACCCATTTGCAGCCACCAGATCAAGGCCGGCAACAAACCCAGGGCAAGAACGCCAAGAGCGTCCTTCAAACCGCGCCGCAGGAGCACAAGGCAACCTGCGGCAGCACCCAACCAATAAAGCAACGGCAATGCCGCACAGCCAGCCACTACCAGAGTGGCCTGCATACGACCGCGCATGATGAACTCAGCTAAGGCGCGCATGCATTCAATCCCTTACTACTTGTCGACTGCCCGGTCTCAGCGGCCGTGGCTGTCGGTGTAGGCCAGCAGGGCCAGGAAGCGGGCGCGCTTGATAGCGGTGGCCAGCTGACGCTGATAACGTGCTTTGGTACCGGTGATACGGCTTGGAACGATTTTGCCGGTCTCGGATACGTAGGCTTTCAGAGTGTTGAGATCTTTGTAATCGATCTCTTTCACGTCTTCAGCGGTGAAGCGGCAGAATTTACGACGACGGAAGAAACGTGCCATTTGATAGGCTCCTTAAAAGGTCCGTGGATTACTCGTCAGCGTTATCGCTGTTGTCGCTGTCATCACTATCAGCGCTATCAGCGCCTTCGTGCTCAGGACGGTCGCGACGCTCACGGCGCTCACTGCGGTTTTCTTCAGCCTTGAGCATCTCGGATTGGCCGGTAACGGCTTCTTCGCGACGGATGACCAGGTTACGGATCACTGCATCGTTGTAGCGGAAGTTGTCTTCCAGCTCGGCCAGGGCCTTGCCAGTGCACTCAACGTTCAGCATCACGTAGTGAGCCTTGTGAACATTGTTGATTGCGTAGGCCAGTTGACGACGGCCCCAATCTTCCAGACGGTGGATTTTGCCGCCGTCTTCTTCGATCAGCTTGGTGTAACGCTCAACCATGCCGCCGACTTGCTCGCTTTGATCCGGGTGGACCAAAAAGATGATTTCGTAATGACGCATGAATGCTCCTTACGGGTTGTAGCCTGCCGCTCAAAAACGGTCAGACAAGGAGTGAATGACACTTATGGATCTTGCCGCAGGGGAGGCACATGCGTGCCTGCCAGGTGGGCAAGGGGCGCAATTGTAGAGAAGGGGAAGGAGCGGCGCAAGGTGATTGGTGATTATTTGAACAATCCTTGCCGGCACCCCAAACAAATGTGGGAGGGGGCTTGCCCCCGATGCGGTGGGTCAGCCACATAATCTGTAACTGATCTACCGCTATCGGGGGCAAGCCCCCTCCCACATTTTGATCCAGGCCAGGCCTGGCTTACTTCTTGGGCTTGGCCTTCGCCTTGGCACCGCGCTGACGCTGGGCTTCGAACAGACACACGCCCGTTGCCACCGAAACGTTCAGGCTGCTGACGCTACCGGCCATCGGCAAGTGCACCAGGTAATCGCAATGCTCACGGGTCAAGCGACGCATGCCCTTGCCTTCGGCGCCCATGATCAGGATGGTCGGGCCGGTGAGGTCCTGGTCATAGATGCTGACTTCAGCCTCCCCCGCCGTGCCGACAATCCACAAGCCACGTTGCTGGAGCTTTTCCAGGGTGCGCGCCAAGTTGGTCACGGCCACCAGCGGAATCACTTCCGCCGCGCCGCAGGCCACTTTACGCACGACCGGCGTGAGGGTCGCCGACTTGTCTTTAGGCACGATCACCGCCAGCGCGCCGGCGGCATCCGCCGAACGCAGGCAGGCGCCGAAGTTGTGCGGGTCGGTCACGCCGTCCAGCACCAGCAGCAACGGCGCGCCTTCGGTACGGTCGAGCAGCTCGTCGAGCATGGCCTCGCCCCACACTTGGCTCGGGCTGACGTCGGCAACCACACCCTGGTGAACGCCTTCTACCCATACGTCCATTTCACGGCGTTCAGCCTGGCCGATGGCAATCTTGTTCTGGTTGGCCAGCTCGACCAGCGCCTGCACGCGTGGCTCGCTGCGACCTTCCGCCAACCACACTTGCTTGACGCGCTTGGGGTGGTGACGCAGCAGTGCTTCTACGGCATGCACGCCGTAGATTTTTTCCAGACTCATGGCTTGGCCTTAGGTTTGCGCGACCCGCCGCTTTTCGCGGGGGCCGAACCCGCTTTGGGCGGGCCTTTACGGTGTTTACTGGGTTTGCTCGACGGTTTTTCCGCCCCTTGGGACTTTCCCCCAGACGCCGCTTTACCACCGCTTTTGGCGTCGTTGAGCAACTGCTGCTTCAACTCGCGACTCTTGCGCAGCTCGGCATTTTTCGCCGCAGCGTCGCTCGGGCGATAGGCTTCCGGGGCCTTTTCCTTGGCCGAAGAACGACGACCAGCCTTGGCCGGCGCTGGCTCGGCGGCCGCCGCTTTCGCAGGAGCCCCTTTGCCTTTGCTGGCCGGCGCGGTGGTTTCGCCGCCACGCTTTTTGCGACCCGCAGGCTCAGCCGGCTTGTCAGGCATACCGAAGTCGATCTTGCGTTCGTCGAGGTCGACGCGCATGACCTGCACTTCCACCGTGTCACCCAGGCGGAAACTGCGCCCGGTGCGCTCGCCCGCCAAGCGGTGATGCACAGGGTCGAAGTGATAGTAGTCGCCCGGCAAGGCGGTGACGTGCACCAGACCCTCGACGTAGATGTCGGTCAGCTCGACGAACAGGCCGAAACCGGTCACGGCGGTGATCACACCCGGGAACGACTCGCCCACGCGATCCTTCATGAATTCGCACTTGAGCCAATTCACCACATCGCGGGTGGCTTCATCGGCGCGGCGCTCGCTCATGGAGCACTGCTCGCCCAACTGTTCCAGGGCCGCTTCGTCGTACGGATAGATCCGTGCCTTCGGAATGGTCATGGCGCCGGCGCGCTTGACGTGCGGGGTGTTCTGCTTGGAATGGATCACGCTGCGGATCGCGCGGTGCGTGAGCAGGTCCGGGTAACGACGGATCGGCGAAGTGAAGTGGGTGTACGCTTCGTAATTCAGGCCGAAGTGGCCCTGGTTGTCGGCGCTGTACACCGCCTGGCTCAACGAGCGCAGCATGACGGTCTGGATCACGTGATAATCCGGACGGTCCTTGATGCTGGCCAACAGAGCTTGGTAGTCCTTCGGCGTCGGGCCGTCCTTGCCTTTGTGCAGGGACAGGCCGAGCTCACCGAGGAAGGCGCGCAGTTTTTCCAGGCGCTCCGGCGGCGGGCCGTCGTGCACCCGGTACAGGGCAGGAATCTCGTGCTTTTTCAGGAATTCAGCGGTGGCCACGTTGGCGGCCAGCATGCATTCCTCGATCAACTTGTGCGCATCGTTACGCGTCGTCGGGGTGATCGCGGCGATCTTGCGCTCGGAACCGAAGACAATCCGGGTTTCCTGGGTTTCAAAATCGATCGCGCCACGCACATGACGGGCACCCAGCAACACTTTGTACAACGAGTACAGCTGCTTGAGGTGCGGCACCACGTCGGCGTACTCGGTACGCAGGGCTTTGGCTTCACTGGTCTTCGGCGTTTCCAGGATGGTGCTGACCTTGTTGTAGGTCAGGCGCGCCTGGGAATGGATCACCGCTTCGTAGAACTGGTAGTCGGTCATTTCGCCGGTTTTCGAGATGGTCATCTCGCACACCATGGCCAAACGGTCGACTTTCGGGTTCAGGGAGCACAGGCCGTTGGACAGCTGCTCGGGCAGCATCGGGATCACGCGCTCAGGGAAGTACACGGAGTTGCCGCGCACCTGGGCTTCGTTATCCAGGGCCGAACCGATCTTCACGTAGCTGGACACGTCGGCAATCGCGACGTACAACTTCCAGCCGCCGGAGAACAGGCGCAGTTTGCCAGGCTTGGCTTCGCAGTAGACCGCATCGTCGAAGTCGCGGGCGTCTTCGCCGTCGATGGTGACGAACGGCAGATGGCGCAAGTCGATGCGCTTCTCTTTGTCCTTGTCTTCAACTTCCGGCTTGAGCTTGGCGGCTTCCTTGAGCACAGCGTCGGGCCAGACGTGAGGAATATCGTAGGTGCGCAGCGCGACGTCGATTTCCATGCCCGGCGCCATGTAGTTACCGACCACTTCAACGATATCGCCCTGGGGCTGGAAGCGCGCAGTTGGCCAGTGGGTGATTTTCACCTCGACGAACTGGCCAACCTTGGCGGCGCCATTGCGGCCCGGGGTGATCAGCACTTCCTGCTGGACCTTCGGGTTATCCGGCACGACGAAGCCGATACCGCCTTCTTCGAAGTAACGGCCGACGATGGACTCGTGGGCACGGGACACCACTTCGACGATCACGCCTTCACGACGACCACGACGGTCCAGGCCGGAAACACGCGCGAGGGCACGGTCGCCGTCGAACACCAGGCGCATTTGCGCGGGGCTCATGAACAGGTCGTCGCTGCCGTCATCCGGGATCAGGAAGCCGAAGCCGTCCCGGTGGCCGGCGATGCGGCCGAGGATCAGGTCGAGCTTGTCGACAGGCGCATAGGTGCCACGGCGGGTATAGATCAGCTGAGCGTCGCGCTCCATCGCACGCAAACGGCGGCGCAGGGCTTCGAGCTGGTCTTCGGTGGTCAGACCGAATTCTTCAACCAGCTGCTCACGGCTAGCAGGCGAACCACGATCGGCGAGGTGCGCCAGGATCAGTTCGCGGCTAGGAATAGGGTTTTCATATTTTTCCGCTTCACGAGCGGCCTCGGGATCGAGGGACTGCCAATCGGCCATTAGAGAGTTTTCACCTTGTCTATATGCGGGTTAGTTTGGCATACGCGTATTGAAACGGGAAATTTCAGGCATCAACAAGTGTTTAAAAGCCCTTTGTAGCCCACCAACGCATACCTTGCACGACCACTGAGGGAATTTTCCAGGCTTTTTTCATACCAGGGGTTTACAGCTGAAAAAGGGCTCCGTATAGTGCGCGCCATCGACGACGGCAACGTTGTTGATGCTGCCCAGGTGGTGAAATTGGTAGACACGCCAGCTTCAGGTGCTGGTGATCGCAAGGTCGTGGAAGTTCGAGTCTTCTCCTGGGCACCAAATTCAGATCAAACCCGCGAAAGCGGGTTTTTTCGTTTCAGGCCTTTGATTCTTAACGTAAAACCTGATTTATTTTTTCGAATCAGGGGTTTACAGATCAAAAAGCCCGCCGTATAGTTCGCCCCATCAACAGCGGCAACGTTGCTTGATAATGCCCAGGTGGTGAAATTGGTAGACACGCCAGCTTCAGGTGCTGGTGATCGCAAGGTCGTGGAAGTTCGAGTCTTCTCCTGGGCACCAAATTCAGATCAAACCCGCGAAAGCGGGTTTTTTCGTTTCTGGGGTTTAAAACTTGGTGATCGGGGCTGCTCATGCGCACTTGAGAAGGTTTATCGTTTATCCTTGTAAGAATTTGTAGCTTACAAGTGAGGAAAACCCCGGATGATGATCCGCGATACCCGTCTCAAGACCTCCCTTCTGCGTGGCCTGACCATCACTCTGCTCGGCCTGACCCTGCTCTCGCCCGCCGCCCATAGCGCCGAAAAGATCTCCCTGACCCTGTACAACGGCCAGCACAAGGAAGTCGGCGATGAGCTCGCCAAAGCCTTCGAAGCCAAGACCGGCATTCACGTCAATGTCCGCAAAGGCAGCAGCAATCAACTGGCCAGCCAAATCGTCGAAGAAGGCGACCGCTCGCCTGCCGACGTGATCTACACCGAAGAATCACCGCCGCTGAACAAGTTGGGCGAGCAAGGCCTGCTGGCCAGGATCGACGCCAGCACCCTCGATGTATTGCCCAAGGGCTACGTCGGCAGTAACAGTGACTGGATGGGCGTGACCGCACGCACCCGCGTCGTCGCTTTCAATCCCAAGCTGATTGCCGAAAAAGACCTGCCCAAATCGGTGCTGGATTTCGCCGGTCCCGAGTGGCAAGGCAAGGTTGGCTTCGTGCCCACCAGCGGTGCGTTCCAGGAACAGGCGGTGGCGATCATCAAGCTGCACGGGCGTGAAGCCGCAGAAGAATGGCTGACCGGCCTGCGCGCATTCGGCAAGGTGTACAGCAACAATATGGTTGCGCTCAAAGCCGTGGAAAACGGCGAAGTGGCTACGGTACTGGTGAACAACTATTACTGGTTTGCCCTGAAAAAAGAGAAAACCAACCTCGACTCCCAATTGCACTACTTCACCGACGGCGATGCGGGCGGTCTGATTACCGTGTCTTCGGCTGCAGCGCTGAAATCCAGCAAACACCCCAAGGAAGCCCAGCAACTGCTGGCGTTCATGGCGAGTGAAGAAGGCCAGCGCGTGATCACCAACACCTCGGCTGAGTATCCGCTGCGCAAAGGCATGCAGTCCAATCGTGGCCTCAAGCCTTTCAACGAACTGCAGCCGCCGAAAGTCACCCCCGCCGACCTGGGCAATGCCGAAGAGGCCCTGGACCTGGAACGTGACGTTGGCTTGAACTGATGAACCCATCGCTCAGCGCCGCAGGTTTTCGCCCCCGGCGCAAACGCCCTTCGATCTGGCTGCTGTTGCCGGTGCTGTTGCTGGTTGGCCTGAGCCTGTTGCCGCTGGCCTATGTCGGGCTCAAGACCTGGCAGGCCGGTTGGGCGCAGGCGGTGCATCTGCTGTGGCGACCTTATGTCTTCGGGCTGCTGCGCAACACCCTGGCGCTGATGGTGGGCGTGACGGTGGTGTGCGGCGTGGTCGGCCTGTCCCTGGCCTGGTTGCTGGAGCGCAGCAACCTGCCTGGGCGACGCCTCTGGGGGGTGGTCCTGTGTCTACCGTTTGCGGTGCCGGCGTTTGTCAGCAGCTTCACCTGGGTGTCGCTGAGCGCCGACTTCGAAGGCCTCGGCGGCGCGATCCTGGTGATGAGCCTGTCCAAATACCCGCTGGTGTTTCTGCCGGTGGCCGCGACACTGCGCAATCTTGATCCCGCCCTGGAAGAATCGGCGCGTACCCTGGGCCTGAACCGCTGGGGCGTATTCCGGCGCATCACCTTGCCGCTGCTGTGGCCCTCGCTGGTGGCCGGCGCGCTGCTGATTGCGCTGCACATGCTGGTGGAGTTCGGCGCTTTGTCGATCATCGGCTTGCAGACCTTCACGACCGCGATCTATCAGCAATTCGAGCTGGAGTTCAGCAACGCCAATGCGGCGATGCTCTCGGCGGTGCTGCTGGCGATGTGCCTGACCCTGTTGTGGCTGGAGCTGCGCATGCGTGGCAAGGGCCGCCATGTGCGTATCGGCCAGGGCGCGGCGCGGCATGCCGAACAGGTGAAATTGGGCAAGTGGGCGCCGCTCGGTCAGCTGTATTGCCTGGCGCTGGCAGTCATCGGCAGCGGCATTCCGCTGGGGATGCTGGGCTATTGGCTGGCCGTGGGCTCATCGGCGGCGTTTCCGGTGGCCGAGATCAGTGAAGCGTTGTTATCGTCCCTGGCGCTTTCCCTGGGTGGCGCAGCGGTGTGCCTGGCGTTGGCGGTGCCGGTGGGATTGCTGGTGGTGCGCTATAAAGGCCGACTGGCGATCTGGGCTGAACGCCTGCCCTACCTGCTGCACGCCCTGCCCGGCCTGGTGATTGCACTGACCCTGGTGTATTTCGCCCTGCATTACGTGCCGGCGCTGTATCAAACGTCGGCGCTGCTGCTGATCGCCTACGCGCTGTTATTTCTGCCGCTGGCCCAGGCGCCAATACGCACGGCGTTGAACAAGGCCGCTCCCCAGCTGGAAGAGGCAGCGCGGACGCTGGGGGCATCGCCCTTCAGTGCGTTTTGCCGGGTGACACTGCCGATTATCTTCCCGGCACTGGGCGCGGCGTTTGCCCTGGTGTTTCTGGATGCGATGAAGGAATTGACGGCGACCTTGCTGCTGAGTCCGACCGGGCTGAATACCTTGGCGACTGCCGTGTGGGCGCATACGTCGAATGTGGAGTTTGCGGCGGCGGCGCCTTATGCGGCGTTGTTGATCCTGGTGTCGGGGTTGCCGGTTTATCTGCTGACGACGCGGATGTATCTGAGTCGCTGAGACCGCTATCGGGGGCAAGCCCCCTCCCACATTTTGAATGCATTTCAACCTGTGGGAGGGGGCTTGCCCCCGATAGCGCCAGTCCAGGCGACGCTAAGCCCTGAACTGCCCCAGACTCGCCTTCAACTGCGCCGCCAACCCGTCCAGCACCTTGCCACTGGCCGTGGTTTCCACCACCGCCTGCGCAGCACGCTCGGCCTGGGCGTGGATCACCTCGACGCGCCCACGCACCGCATGCGCGCCCTGGGCCTGATGCTCGGCCGCGCGGGTCGCCAGGCCGATTGCCGCATGCACCTGCTCCACCGAAGCCTGCACCGTCTGCTGCAAACGTACGCTCTCGCGCAGTACCAGCAAGCCCTCACTGGCCTGGCGCCCGGCTTTGCCGATGGTGTCCACCGCCTCACGCGCGCCCTGTTGCAACGCCACGATATGCGCCTGGATATCACCGGTGGAGCTTTGGGTTTTACTGGCCAGTGCGCGCACTTCGTCTGCAACCACCGCAAAACCGCGCCCCGTTTCACCGGCGCGCGCCGCTTCGATGGCGGCGTTCAGGGCGAGCAGGTTGGTTTGCTCGGCGATCCCATGGATCACCGTCAGCACCACTTCAATCTGCTCACTCTGTTGGGCCAGGCGCTCAATGACCTGGGACCCCGCCTGCACCTGCCCCGCCAACGCTTCGATCAAACTGCCAACTTCGGCCGACGTGCGTGAGTTCTCATCCGTCGCGTGGCGAATCTCCACCACCTGTTGCAGCGCCGCCTGCATGGCATGGCTTTCGGCCTGGGCCTCATCGGCCATTTGCGACAGTGCGCGCAGGCTCTCGGCGACTTCATCACGCTGCAAACCGGCAGCCTTGTCGGCGCCGGCATTGCGCAAGGTCATCGCACCGATTTCCACACCGGTGCGCTGGGCCACCTCCCCCGCTTCGCGCACGATGGGCTGCAACTTATCCACAAAGCGATTGACCGCCGAAGCCATGTCGCCGATCTCATCCTTGCTGCTGATTTGCACCCGCTTGGTAAGGTCGCCCTCGCCCGCCGCCAAATCATCCATGGCAGCGATCAGCAGCTTCAAGCGGTTGACGACGCGGCGACCGAGCACGATGGCGATCAGCAGTAATACGCCAAGACCGACCAGCGCCAAGCCCATGCCGATGCGCCAACGCAGGGTGCCGGCAGCCTCTTGAACCGCGCTGGTGGTGTTGGCGGTCATCTGGGTGGCCGTGGCTTGCGCCGATTGCAGGCGCGCGCCCATGGCGGCGGCGCTATCGGCCGCTGCGCCTTTGAGGCTGTCACCGACCAGTTGATCACCGCTGGCAATCAGCGCGGCAAAACGCTTGTCCAGTGCTTGCAGATCGGCCTCGACCGACGCGGTGGAAACCCCCATGCGGACCTTGCCGATCTCCACGCCGTTGGGGCTGATCGAGGCTTCGACGTAATACACCGCAGGATCAGTCTTGGCCGCGTCCAACACTTTATCCAGGGCCCGCTCCCCCGCGCCCTTTGCCAACAGGGCCTGGTTGATCGGGTTTTCACGGTTCAGGTAACGGGTCAGGTGCTCGCCCGCCGCGTCGTCATACACCACGAACAACACGTTGGGATTGCGCTGCGCTCGCCGGGCGAACTCCGACAAGGTCGGCACATCGCTGTCCCACATGGCTCGCGGCGCCACCGACGCCAGCAACTGCGCCATGTCATTGGCAGAGTCCTGCAGATCTTTTTCCAGGGTCGCACGCAATTGCTTCTGCTCTTGCTGAAGGCGCGTGGAAAGCCCTGCGGTCAGGCGCTGACGGGTGCTGGTGGACAAACTGTCCAGGCTGGACGTGACTTCCTTGCCGGCCTGGGCCAATTCGCCGGATAGTTTCTGGCTGTCGATGCCCAGGCGATTACCCAAATCTGCCTCCAGGGCGGTGACAGTGCTCCGCGTCAGCGCGACGGCGACCAGCACTTGCACCATAAGAGCGATACCTAGGGTAACGAACACTGGCCGCAACAGACGACTTTGTAACAACGAGAGAACGGCAGACACTGGGAATCCCTCCACCACGGGTGCCATTAAATTGATAGCACCTCGGAAAGAAGGAAACACAGCAAGGGTCGTGCCGCTTGCCAGACACAAACGACAAAGGGCTCCCGAAGGAGCCCTTTGCTTTTTACATCAACAGCTTATTAAGCGAACGGATGACGCAGAACGATGGTCTCGTTGCGGTCCGGGCCCGTCGAAATAATGTCGATCGGCGCGCCAATCAGCTCTTCAACGCGCTTGATGTAAGCACGGGCATTGGCTGGCAGCTCTTCCAGGGTCTTGGCGCCCACGGTCGACTCGGTCCAGCCCGGCACTTCTTCGTACACAGGCTGCAGGCCCACGTAGCTGTCGGCGTCCGTTGGAGCGACGTCATTACCTGCGGCGTCTTTGTAACCGGTGCAGATGTTGATGGCTTCCAGACCGTCGAGTACGTCCAGCTTGGTCAGGCAGATGCCCGAGATGCTGTTCACATCGATAGCGCGACGCAGGATAACGGCGTCGAACCAGCCACAACGACGGGCACGGCCGGTGGTTGCGCCGAACTCGTGGCCTTGCTTGGCCAGGTGCGCGCCGACTTCGTCGAACAGCTCAGTCGGGAACGGGCCCGAACCTACACGGGTGGTGTAAGCCTTGGTGATGCCCAGGATGTAGTCCAGGAACATCGGGCCAACACCCGAACCGGTAGCAACGCCGCCAGCGGTGGTGTTGGAACTGGTCACGTACGGGTAGGTGCCGTGGTCGATGTCGAGCAACGAACCCTGGGCGCCTTCGAACATGATGTCTTTGCCGGCGCGACGCAGGTCGTGCAGCTCGGCCGTCACATCCAGCATCAGCGGCTTGAGCAGCTCAGCGTATTCCTTGCACTCGGCCAGCGTCTTTTCGAACTCGATGGCCGGTTCTTTGTAGTAACCCACCAGCATGAAGTTGTGGTAATCCACCAGTTCACGCAGCTTGTCTTCAAAGCGCGGCATGTTGAGCAGGTCGCCCACACGCAGGCCACGGCGCGCCACCTTGTCTTCGTAGGCCGGGCCGATGCCGCGACCGGTGGTGCCGATCTTCAGCTCGCCACGGGCCTTTTCACGGGCCTGGTCCAGCGCCACGTGGAAGGACAGGATCAGCGGGCAGGATGGGCTGATACGCAGGCGCTCACGCACCGGTACGCCTTTCTCTTCCAGCTTGGTGATCTCGCGCAACAGGGCGTCCGGTGCAACCACCACGCCGTTGCCGATCAGGCACTGCACGCCTTCGCGCAGTACGCCCGACGGGATCAGGTGCAAGACGGTTTTTTCGCCATCGATGACCAGGGTGTGACCCGCGTTGTGGCCACCTTGGTAGCGCACTACGGCGGCAGCATGTTCGGTCAGCAGATCAACGATCTTGCCTTTGCCCTCATCACCCCATTGGGTGCCCAGGACTACGACATTCTTACCCATAACACTTGTCCTCATTCACGCAAACTTGGTGCCGGCGATGGCCGGCAGGAAAACTCAAGAAGCCAGTGGCGATACTTGCCAAAGCCCGTTCTGCTGAATCAATTGCCGGTCGCAGTCCGCTTCACGGGCGGCGGCCAATGGCTGCCCAGGCAAGGCCTGGACGACACGCTGACCCTCACTGCGCAACTGGCAAACCTGCTGCCAGAGTGCCGCGTCCGTACTGTCGGGCATCCAGATGCCACCAGACGGCAGCTCGACCTCAGCACGCCCCAGGGTCACCAGGGTTTTCAAATCGGTGGAAAAGCCAGTGGCCGGACGGGCGCGACCGAAGTCGGCGCCGATATCGTCGTAGCGACCGCCCTGGGCGATGGCCTGGCCAACACCCGGAACGAACACCGCGAACACCACACCGGTGTGGTAGTGGTAGCCGCGCAACTCGCCCAGGTCAAAATACAGCGGCAATTGCGGGAAGCGCGCCGACAACTGCTCGGCAATCGCCAGCACATCGTCCAACGCCGCCAACACCGGCGCTGGCGCGTTAGCCAGGCGCTCACGCGCAGCCACCAGCACTTCACGGCCGCCGCACAGGTTGACCAACGCGCGCAACATCTGCGCGAGGTCAGCCGGCACGCCTTCGGTGAGGGCGATCACTTCGTCAATCGCCTTGCGTTGCAGGGCGTCGAACAGCTGTTGCTCGGCTTCACCGGACAAACCAGCGGCACGAGCGAGGCCACGGTAGATACCGACGTGGCCCAGGTCCATGTGCACATCCGGCACGTCAGCCAGTTGCAGCATGGCCAGCATCAGGCTGATCACTTCGACGTCGCTGCTCGGGCTCGCATCGCCATACAGCTCGGCGCCCAACTGGATCGGGCTGCGGGACGATGACAAGGCTCGCGGCTGGGCGTGCAGCACGCTGCCGGCGTAGCACAGGCGGCTCGGGCCTTCGCGGCGCAGGGTGTGCGCATCGATACGCGCCACTTGCGGCGTGATGTCGGCACGGAACCCCATCTGCCGGCCCGATTGTGGGTCGATAACCTTGAAGGTGCGCAGATCAAGGTCCTGGCCCGCGCCGGTCAGCAGGGATTCCAGGTACTCGATATGGGGAGTCACGACAAACTCGTAACCCCAGCTCTGGAACAGATCCAACACCTGGCGACGCGCTACTTCAATGCGCGCAGCTTCTGGTGGCAGTACTTCTTCGATGCCATCTGGCAGCAGCCAGCGGTCTACCGTTGCCATTACGCCATTCCCCTATGATCCGGGCGGCCAGCCTTCGGCCGAGCCTTGAGTGAAGCAGAAAATACCCGCCGCCTGCATAAACCACGCGCAAGAGCGACGTGACGAACGACCTGTAACCGGCCTCGTCGGGCACTTTCCTCGAAAAACCTGTCACGCCTGCCGAATCGAACATGCAGACGCAAAAAAGCCGGGAATTTCCCGGCTGCCGCATCATACACCCGTTTTCTGAAAGGATCACCCCGCCAGGCATTTTAGCCGCCCGACGGAGTGGTTCCTACCGAATCACAGGCCTGTTACTTGGACTTTTCCAGGTAGCGGAAGAAGTCGCTGCTTGGGTCCAGCACCAGCACGTCGGTCTTGTTCGCGAAGCTTTCACGGTAGGCACGCAGGCTACGGTAGAACGCGTAGAACTCCTGGTCCTGGCCGTAAGCCTTGGCGTAGATCGCCGCGGCTTGAGCATCACCATCACCACGGGCCTCTTCAGACTCGCGATAGGCTTCTGCCAGCAGTACACGGCGCTGACGATCGGCATCCGCACGGATACCTTCGGCCAGCTCGTTACCCTTGGCGCGGTGCTCACGGGCCTCACGCTCACGCTCAGTGCTCATGCGTTCGAACACGCTGCGGTTCACTTCCTTCGGCAGGTCAATGGCCTTGACCCGCACATCGACCACTTCGATACCCAGCTCTTTCTCCGCCATAGTGTTCAGCGAACGGGTGATGTCAGCCATCAGCGCATCACGTTCACCGGATACCACCTCATGCAGGGTGCGCTTACCAAACTGGTCGCGCAGGCCCGATTCCAGACGGCGCGACAAACGCTCGTCGGCAATCTGCTTGAGGCCGGAAGTCGCGGTGTAGAAGCGCTCGGCGTCCTTGACGCGCCACTTGGCGTAGGCGTCAACCATCACGGCTTTCTTTTCCAGGGTCAGGAAGCGCTGTGTCGGTGCATCCAGGGTCATCAGGCGGGCGTCGAACTTGCGCACCTGGTTGACGTAGGGGACTTTCACATGCAGGCCCGGCTGGACATCCGCCTGGACCACGCGACCGAATTGCAGCAGCACCGCACGCTCGGTCTGAGCCACGATGTAGAAGCAGTTCCAGGCAGCGATGACCACGACGACGCCCACAATCAGGGCGGTCAGCGATTTATTGCTCATCAACGGCTCTCCCTGGTACGTGTTTGCTGTTGCAGCAAGTCAGCGGCCGCACGGGCGCTCGCTTCGTTGGCAGCAGCATTCGAACCGGTGGACGGCGCGCTGGCGCCGCTACGACCACCTTCGATCATCTTGTCCAGCGGCAGGTACAGCAGGTTGTTCTGCCCACCCTTGCTGCCGGTCACGAGAACCTTGCTGGTATTGCTGAAGACTTCCTGCATGGTGTCCAGGTACAGACGCTCACGGGTCACTTCAGGTGCCTTGCGGTACTCGGCAACCAGTTTGGTAAAGCGGTCTGCCTCACCCTTGGCACGGGAGACCACTTCGTCGCGGTAACCGTTGGCATCTTCAAGGATGCGCTGGGCTTGACCACGGGCTTCCGGCACCACGCCATTGGCGTAGGTTTCAGCCTGGTTGCGCGAACGCTGCTCGTCTTCACGGGCACGGATCACGTCGTCAAAGGCTTCCTGCACTTCACGCGGTGCGGCAGCGCTCTGTACGTTGACCTGGGTGACCGTGATACCGGTGCGATAGGTATCGAGGAACCGTTGCAGGCGCTCCTTGATTTCGCTGGCCATCAATTCACGCCCTTCGGTCAGCACCTGGTCCATAGCGGTGGAACCCACCACATGGCGCAAGGCACTTTCGGTTGCGTGTTGCAGGCTGATTTCCGGCTGGTCGACGTTCAGCACGAAGTCCTGCAGGTTGGTGATCTTGTACTGCACGGTCAGCGGCACTTCGACGATATTCTCGTCTTCGGTCAGCATCTGGCCCTGCTTGGTGTAGGCACGCTCACGCGTGACGTTCTCCATGTACTTCTTGTCGATCGGCGGGAAATAGATGTTCAGGCCTGGCCCGACGGTCTCGTAGTACTTGCCGAAGCGCAGCACCACAGCTTGCTCCTGCTCGTCCACTACATAGACCGCGCTGTACAGCCAGACGGCCGCAAGCACGACAAGGCCCAAGCCCAGCAGGCCATAGCCACCGCCCTTGCTTGTGCGACCACCCTCGTCACTACCGCGTTTTTTTCCACCACCGAACAACCCATTCAGGCTTTCCTGCAGCTTTCGGAAGGCCTCGTCGAGATCCGGTGGCCCCTTGCGGTCGCCATTATTGCGGCGCTTACCACCCCAAGGATCCTGATTATTCGAGTTGCCACCCGGCTCATTCCAAGCCATAGCGCTCTCCATCTGATAAAGCAAAGACGCACCCACGGCGCGCCGACCAATGCTACAGAATGCCTGCCACCGCGGCACAACCGCTTTCTCAGGCTTTTATTGCAAAGTGTGTTGCTCGATGAACTCTGCCGGTACAACACCCTCGCGACTGACCAGTCGATTGAGCTCCGAGCGTGGCAATCGAACGTCCAGCAAGCTGACACCTTCTTCGTCGTGTTCTTCTTTCTGTACCGCGCCCAGCTCGAAAAACTGTGCACGCAGTCGAGCAAAACGCTGCGGCAAGCGCAAGGTGCCCACGAACAAATCGCTGCCGAGCAACTCGGCAATGGCTTGTTCCAGCAGCTCCAGGCCACTCCCATCACGCGCCGACAGCCAGACCCGCTGGGGCTTGCCGTTCTCGTCGCGCTGAATTTGTGGCTCGACGCCTTCAAGCAAATCGAGTTTGTTATAGACCTCGAGGATCGGCAAGTCCTGTGCACCAATCTCGCCCAGCACTACCATCACCTGCTCGATCTGCAGCATGCGATCCGGTTCAGCCGCATCGATTACGTGCAACAGCAGGTCGGAATTGCTCGACTCTTCGAGCGTAGACCGAAATGCCTCGACCAGCTTGTGCGGCAAGTGGCGGATGAAACCCACGGTATCGGCCAGGACGATCGGCCCCAGGTCGCCGATATCCAGGCGGCGCAGGGTCGGGTCGAGCGTGGCGAACAGTTGGTCTGCCGCGTACACGTCCGATTTCGTCACGTTGTTGAAGAGTGTGGATTTGCCGGCGTTGGTGTACCCCACCAGGGACACGGTAGGGATATCCGCACGCGAACGGCCTCGACGCGATTGCTCGCGCTGGCTGCGCACTTTTTCCAGGCGGCCCTTGATCTGGCGCAGGCGAACCCGCAACAGACGCCGGTCGGTTTCCAGCTGGGTTTCACCCGGACCACGCATGCCGATGCCGCCGCCCTGGCGCTCAAGGTGAGTCCAGCCGCGCACCAGACGGGTGCTCATGTGGTCAAGCTGGGCCAGTTCGACCTGCAGTTTGCCTTCATGGGTACGCGCGCGTTGGGCGAAGATATCGAGAATCAGACCGGTGCGGTCGATCACGCGACACTCGAAGACACGTTCGAGGTTACGTTCCTGACTGGGCGTGAGGGTGTGATTGAAGATCACCAGATCGGCTTCTTCAGCGTGGACCAGGTCGCGCAATTCCTCGACCTTGCCGCTGCCGATCAGGTATTTGGCGGTTGGCCGATGACGCGGCACGTTAAAAAACGCAACGGTCTCGGCGCCGGCCGAATTTGCCAACTCCTGAAACTCCTGCGGATCTTCGCGCGCCTCAGGGTCCTGTCCATCCAAGTGAACGAGGATTACTCGCTCACCACCACCGTGGCGCTCAAAGAACAAAGGAGACTCCTATCAGGCGTTACCTGGCTCAGCGTCAGCTGCTTCATCACCTGCTGCGCTAGGCAGACGGATCGGACGAACAGGGACGACTGTCGAGATAGCGTGTTTGTAAACCATCTGGCTGACGGTGTTTTTCAGCAGGATCACGAACTGGTCGAACGACTCGATCGTACCTTGCAACTTGATACCGTTGACCAGATAGATGGAAACCCCCACTTTCTCTTTACGTAAAGTATTCAAGTAAGGGTCTTGTAGCGAATGCCCTTTTGACATGTGCCGCACTCCTTTAAGGATCAATAATAAAAATCGGAAAATAAATAGCTCATGGCCGTCACACCCCCAAGGATAGACGGCAATTGCAAGGACTCAGCTCAATATGGAGACCGTTCCCAAGTATTTCAAGGCGCGTGACAGATTGTCGCTGTCCAGGCTGTCCAGCCAGTGCAAATCGCTCCAGCTGCGCAGCCAGGTGAACTGGCGCTTCGCCAATTGGCGCGTGGCGATGATGCCGCGCTCCTGCATTTCGGCTGACGTCAGCTTGCCATCCAGATGATCCCAGACTTGGCGGTAGCCTACAGCGCGTATCGAAGGCAATCCTGGATGCAGATCACCTCGGGAACGCAGTGCTACGACCTCCTCCATAAACCCCTGTTCCAACATAATTGTGAATCTTTGTGCAATTCGTTCATGCAGCACCTGGCGATTTGCCGGAGCGATGGCCAGATTCGCCACAGTATAGGGCAATTGTGACTGACCAGATGCGTCTGCATCAGCACTTTGCGCAGTTTGTTTCAGCCTGTGTTCAGTCATGGTCTGGCCGCTGACGCGCCAGACTTCCAGCGCACGGGTAAGTCGCTGGGGGTCGTTGGGGTGGATGCGCGCCGCAGACACCGGGTCTACCGCCGCCAGCTGGTCGTGCAGGGCCTGCCAGCCGAGGCGCGCGGCTTGATCTTCAAGCTCGGCGCGCACCTGGGCGTCAGCGGGGGGCATGTCCGCCAGGCCCTCCTGCAAAGCCTTGTAGTAGAGCATCGTGCCGCCGACCAACAGCGGGATGTTGCCCCGCGCGGTGATTTCAGCCATGGCGGCCAGGGCGTCGGTACGGAAATCTGCGGCCGAATAGCTTTCGGACGGGTCGATAATGTCGATCAACCGATGCGGATGCCGGGCCAACAGCTCTTTCGAAGGCTTCGCCGTGCCGATGTCCATGTCCCGGTAAACCAGGGCAGAGTCGACGCTGATCAGCTCGCACGGCAAGACCTTGGTCAGTTCGATGGCCAGGTCGGTCTTGCCCGCGGCCGTCGGGCCCATCAGGAAGATCGCGGGGGGCAAAGCACTCATCAGCGACCGCGCAGGAACAGTTTGTCCAGATCATCCAGGCCCATCTGGGTCCAGGTCGGTCGGCCATGGTTGCATTGGCCACTGCGCTCGGTGTTTTCCATGTCGCGCAGCAGGCCGTTCATTTCCGGCAGGGCCAGTCGGCGGTTAGCACGGATGGCGCCGTGGCAGGCCATGGTGCCGAGCAGTTCGTTGATATGCGCCTGGATACGGTCGCTGGTGCCGTATTCCATCAGGTCCGCCAGTACGTCGGACACCAGGCGATTGGCCTCGGCCTGCTTGAGCAGCGCGGGAATCTGACGGATCGCCAGGGTCTCCGGGCCCAGGCGTTGCAGTTCGAAGCCCAGCTTCTGGAACACGCCGTGGTGTTCCTCGGCACAATCGGCTTCCCGCTGGCTGACTGCCAGGGATTCCGGCACCAGCAGTGGCTGGCCACTGAGCCCTTCACTGGCCATGGCGATCTTCAGGCGCTCGTACATGATCCGCTCGTGGGCGGCGTGCATGTCTACCAGCACCAGGCCGTGGGCATTTTCCGCAAGGATGTAGATGCCCTTGAGTTGCGCCAGCGCGTAGCCCAGCGGCGGAATATCACCGCCGCCCTCGGGCAAGGCAACAATGCCCGGCTCGGCACCCGGCAACGGCGCGAAGAATTCACGGTAAGCCGCCTGGGCCTCAGCCACCGGCACGGTCGACTGCGGCCGTGGGGTGTATTGATATTGATAACCCGCGCCGGCGCCCGAGTTGGGCGCGGTGTAACTCGGCTGCGGCTGCGATGATTGCAACAGGTTACCGGCGAGGCTCATTTCGCCCTGGGGGCCGAACTCGCCGGCCTCAGGGCCGCTCGGGCGGACCACCGCCGTTACGATTGGCGCGGACAACTGGTCATCCGGGCGCACATCGCCCAAGGCACGGTGCAAGGTGCCGTACAAGAAGTCATGCACCATGCGCCCGTCACGGAAGCGCACTTCGTGCTTGGTCGGGTGCACATTGACGTCGACCACCGAGGGGTCGACCTCGAAAAACAGCACAAACGTCGGATGCCGACCGTTGAACAGTACGTCGCGGTACGCCTGGCGCACCGCATGGGCCACCAGTTTGTCGCGCACCGCCCGGCCGTTGACGAAGAAATACTGCAAATCGGCCTGGCTGCGGGAGAAGGTCGGCAAGCCGACCCAGCCCCATAGGCGCAAGCCATTGCGTTCGATTTCAATCGGCAGCGCCTGCTCCAGGAACCCGGCACCGCACACGGCCGCCACTCGCCGAGCGCGCGCGGCGTCATCATTGGCTTCGTGCAGGCTGAGAATGGTCTTGCCGTTGTGGCGCAGATGGAACGCCACATCGAAGCGCGCCAGAGCCAGGCGCTTGATCACTTCCTGCAGGTGGTCGAATTCGGTTTTCTCGGCCTTGAGGAATTTGCGCCGCGCCGGGGTGTTGAAGAACAGGTCGCGCACTTCCACCGAGGTGCCCACCGGATGGGCCGCCGGCTGGACCCGAGGCGCCATGTCGCGGCCTTCGGTTTCCACTTGCCAGGCCTGTTCGGCGCCGCGCGTGCGGGACGTCAGGGTCAGGCGGGCCACGGAGCTGATGGAGGCCAGGGCCTCACCGCGAAAGCCCAGGCTCATGACCCTTTCAAGGTCTTCCAGGTCGCGAATCTTGCTGGTGGCGTGACGGGCCAGGGCCAGCGGCAGGTCATCTGAAGAGATCCCGCTGCCATCGTCACGTACCCGCAGCAGCTTGACGCCGCCTTGTTCCACGTCTACGTCAATGCGCTTGGCGCCGGAATCGATACTGTTTTCCAGCAGTTCCTTGATCACTGACGCCGGGCGCTCGACCACCTCACCTGCGGCGATCTGGTTAGCCAGGCGCGGGCTGAGCAGTTCGATGCGCGAGCCACTATTCAACACAGATTCACTCATTACTGCGCCGCCAATTCGGTGCCAGGAATGGTCAACACCTGGCCAATTTTCAACTCGTCGGTTTTCAGGTTGTTGGCGCTGCGCAAGGCGGCGGGCGTGACCTGGAAACGTACGGCCAGCATGGCCACGGTGTCGCCAGGCTGCACGCGGTGGTCACGCGGGCCCTGGGCAATTTTACCGGAGTCACGCAACCAGGCGATGTAAGTGCCCGGTGGCGGGTTCTGTTGGAAGAACTGGCGCACGCCGGCGCTGATCGAGCGCGCCAACGCTTGCTGGTGGCTGGCACTGGCCAGCTTCGAGGCCTCGTTGGCGTTGGAAATGAAGCCGGTTTCGACCAGGATCGACGGGATGTCCGGCGACTTCAACACCATGAACCCGGCCTGCTCCACGCGCTGTTTGTGCAGCGACGTGACCCGGCCGATGTTACTCAGGACTTTCTGGCCGACGTTCAGGCTGGAGGTCAGCGAGGCGGTCATCGACAAGTCGAGCAGTACGCCGGCGAGCATTTTGTCTTTGTCATCGAGGGAGACGTTGCCGGCCCCGCCGATCAAATCGGAACGGTTTTCGCTGTCGGCCAGCCACCGGGCGGTCTCGGACGTGGCGCCACGATCGGACAAGGCAAACACCGACGCACCGAACGCAGCGGAGGAAGGGGCAGCGTCGGCGTGGATCGATACGAACAGGTCCGCGCCCTTCTTGCGGGCGATTTCGGTACGCCCACGCAACGGGATGAAATAGTCGCCGGTACGGGTCAGTTCGGCGCGATAGCCTTTCATGCCGTTGACCTGGCGTTGCAGTTCGCGGGCGATGGCCAGCACCACGTCTTTTTCATGCTGGCCGCGCGAGCCGGACGCGCCCGGGTCTTCGCCACCGTGGCCGGCATCGATCACCACGATAATGTCGCGCTTGCCTGCCGGAGCGGGCGGCGGCGGTGGCAGCTTGACCTGCGGCTGCGATGGATTGACCGGCACCGCCGGCACCGTCGCCACGCTGGGCGTCGGCGCAGGCGGCGGTGCGGCATCGGCGGGGTTGTCGAACAGGTCGACCACCAGGCGGTTGCCATATTGGGCGTTGGGCGCCAGGGAGAAGCTTTTGGGGGTGACCGCCTTTTTCAGGTCGATGACCACGCGCAAATCGGTCGGCGTACGCTGGGCCGAACGCATCATCGTAATCGGGGTGTTGGCGGTGGAGACTTTCAGCGGCGCGGCCAGGGTCGCACCGTTGATGTCGATCACCAGGCGGTCAGGCGCCGTGAGGGTAAAGACGCTGTGCTGGACCGGGCCCGACAGGTCAAACACCAGTCGCGTGTTATCCGGCGCTCGCCACAGGCGGACACTCTTGACCTGTGAAGCAGCCACAGCATTGACAGTCATTGCCGCAAGCAACACCCCCACGACAGCAACCAACGCGCGAAAGCGCATACCTAACCCCACCAATTATTTGAATTCCAATGCCAGAGCATCACGCCACGCTTCACCGCGCGGGCTCTGGGGCAACAACTTCAGCTGACGTCCGTGCTCGTGCGGCGTAATGGTAATGGTCATGTCAGGCTTTGGCAAAAAGCCTGTGCCTTTATCTGGCCACTCGATCAGGCACAGCGCGTCTTCGTCGAAGTAATCACGAATGCCCATGAACTCCAGCTCTTCAGGGTCGACCAGGCGATAGAGGTCGAAGTGGAACGCACGCACGTCACCGATCTCGTAGGGTTCGACTAGGGTGAACGTCGGGCTTTTTACCGCACCGGTATGGCCCAACCCGCGAATGATGCCCCGAGACAGCGTAGTCTTGCCCGCCCCCAGGTCACCTTCGAGAAAGACGAGCCCCGCCCCGCCCGTCACCCGTGCAATAGCGTGACCGAACGCGACCATCGCGTCTTCATCGGCCAGGAAAAGATTTACTTCAGGCACGGCGACTGCTCCTCCAGCAATTGACGAATGGCAGGTATCAGGTCGCTCGCTGCCAGCCCGCGACCGAAGGTGCCCTGGCGATCCCCTGCCGTGGCGTGCAACCACACGGCCAGGCAAGCTGCCTCATACGCCGGCATGCCTTGGGCGAGCAATGCGCCCACGAGGCCGGCCAATACGTCACCGAGCCCCGCCGTCGCCATGGCGGGATGGCCTTGGTCACAACGTGAAACGCGCCCGTCCGGGCTTGCAATCAAACTGCCAGCACCCTTGAGGATAGCCACTGAGTCGAATTTACGGCTCAACGCGCGCGCCACCTTAAGGCGGTCGGCCTGAACCTCGGCTGTCGAAATGCCCAACAGCCGCGCGGCTTCGCCTGGATGCGGAGTGATCACGCAGTTGGCAGGCAGGCTGACGCTGCCGGTCGCCAGCTGATTCAAGGCATCGGCATCCCAGACTTGCGGCAGGTGCGTGTTGGCGGCGACGGACAGCAGGCTTTTACCCCAGGACGCATCCCCGAGACCGGGGCCGATCACAATGACCGAGATTTTTTCCAGCAAGCCTATCAGTTGATTGGCCGAACTCACGCCCACGGTCATCACTTCCGGCAAGCGCGCCAGCGCGGCGGGAACATGCTCCACGCGGGTCGCCAGGGACACCATGCCGGCGCCACTGCGCAACGCGCTCTCGGCACTGAGCAGCGCGGCGCCGCCAAAGCCTCGGTCGCCGCCAATCACCAATAGATGGCCAAACTGCCCTTTATGAGCGTCCGGGGAGCGCGCAGCCAGTTGCGGCAAGTGGCCGGGCAACAGCGGCTGCACGTCGGTTATTTCGTGTTTTGTCTGAGGCATGCGTCTTCAAGCTCCGATGTCTGGCAGAATTATACGCATCTAACCTGTGGTTTCCCGTGTCTCATGCCCGCTATTACCTCCGATCTGCCCGCCCTCGCCCAATCGATCAAAGACTGGGGCCGCGAGCTGGGTTTCCAACAAGTCGGCATCAGCGGTCTCGACCTGGCTGAGCATGAACAGCACCTGCAACGCTGGCTCGACGCGGGCTACCACGGCGAGATGGACTACATGGGCGCCCATGGCAGCAAACGCTCCCACCCCGAAGAGCTGGTGCCCGGTACCTTGCGCGTGGTGTCACTGCGCATGGATTACCTGCCCGGCGACACGCAAATGGCACAGCTACTGGCCGAGCCGGAAAAAGCCTATGTCTCGCGTTACGCCCTGGGCCGCGACTATCACAAGCTGATCCGCAAGCGCGTGCAGCAACTGGCTGACCGTATTCAGGCGCAAATCGGGCCGTTCGGCTTTCGGGCCTTTGTCGACAGCGCACCCGTACTGGAAAAAGCCATCGCCGAACAGGCCGGCCTCGGCTGGATCGGCAAGAACACCCTGGTACTCAACCGCAAGGCCGGCAGCTATTTCTTCCTGAGCGAACTGTTTGTCGATTTGCCGTTACCGGTCGACCCACCCCATGCCACCGAACACTGTGGCCGCTGTACGGCTTGCCTGGACATCTGCCCCACCAACGCGTTCGTCGGCCCTTACGTGCTGGATGCCCGGCGCTGCATTTCCTACCTGACCATCGAGCTCAAGAGCGCCATTCCCGAGGACCTGCGCCCACTGATCGGCAACCGGGTATTCGGTTGCGATGACTGTCAGATCGTTTGCCCGTGGAATCGTTTCGCCCGACCCACTGGCGAAAGCGATTTCAAGCCACGGCACAATCTGGATAACGCGACCCTGGCCGAACTGTTTATGTGGGACGAGGATAAATTCCTCAGCAGCACCGAAGGCTCACCCTTGCGCCGTGCCGGATACGAGCGCTGGCTGCGCAACCTGGCGGTGGGCCTGGGCAATGCCCCCTCGAGCATTCCGGTGCTGGAAGCTTTGAAGGCGCGGCGCGACTACCCGTCGGAACTGGTGCGTGAGCATGTGGAATGGGCGCTGAACCAGCACGCCGCCCGCTAGTGGACGTCATCGTTATAGACGAACTTGGGCATTTCCCAATGAAACCGTATCGCCAGCAGGCGCAGTAGAAAGCCGCTGAACAAGGTCAACAGGATCGCCTGTTCGCTGGGCAATTCCAGATACAGGCACAGCAAGTAAAACCAGGCGGCAAGGAACGACACGCTGGCGTACAGCTCACGGCGGAAGATCAGTGGGATGTCATTACAGAAAATATCCCGCAGGATGCCGCCGAATACGCCGGTGATCACGCCACTGACCGAGGCGACCAGCATGCCATGCCCCATCTCCAGGGCGGTCATGCAGCCGATCAAGGTGAACGCCACCAACCCCACGGCATCCAGCGCCAGGAACAGCGAGCGCAGATGGCGCATCAGCGGTGCGATAAAGATAGTCACCAGCGCGGCGACGGAGGTCAGTACCAGGTATTCAGGGTGCTTGACCCAGGTCAGCGGGTAATGCCCCAGCAACATATCGCGCACAGAACCGCCACCCAGCGCCGTCACGCACGCGATCAGCACCACGCCAAACCAGTCCATGCCGCGCCGGCCGGCGGACAAGGCACCCGTCATGGCTTCGGCGGTGATGGCGATGAGGTAGAGCATCAGCAGCATGATGGCGATCCTTGCAGAGAGGCCGGCAGTCTAATCATTTGCTGATGGCACCAAAAGGGGGCGCTTGGCGATAAACCGAGTCGCCTGCCATCGGGGGCAAGCCCCCTCCCACATTGGGACGCAGAGCGTCCTGGGCTGCATTCCCACGCGGAGCGTGGGAACGATCCAAGGCGGAAGGTCTTCAAGCCTTGATGAAATGCTTGCGGTAATGCTGCAACTCGGCGATCGACTCGCGAATATCATCCAGCGCCAAGTGCGTGCTGCCTTTGTGGAAGCTGTCTTTGACCTCCGGCGCCCAGCGTGCAGCCAGCTCTTTCAAGGTGGACACGTCCAGGTTGCGATAATGGAAGTAGCTCTCCAGCGCCTTCATATGCGTATAAAGGAAGCGACGGTCCTGGCAGATACTGTTACCGCAGATCGGCGATTTGCCCTTGGGCACCCATTTTTCCAGGAACGCGATGGTTTCGGCTTCGGCTTCGGCCATGCTGATGCGGCTGTCGCGTACTCGCTGGGTCAGGCCGGAGTTGCCGTGGGTGCGGGTATTCCATTCGTCCATGGTGGCGAGCACCGCGTCGCTGTGATGGATGGCGATCACCGGACCTTCGGCCAAGGTGTTGAGGTTGCTGTCGGTGACGATCGTCGCCATCTCGATGATGACGTCGGTGTCGGGGTTCAGACCGGTCATTTCGAGATCGATCCAAATCAGGTTCTGTGGGTTTTGCATGGCTTGATTCTCTTGGCACCTTGGCGTAGCCGGGCAGTTTAGCAGGCGGCGCCGTGCTAGACTCGCGACCGTTTCACCCAACTTTTGCATTATCGACACGGAACACCAATGGCCAAACGCCAGCTCAATCGTCGCCAAAACTGGCGCATCGAAAAGATTCAAGGTGAACGCGCAGCGCGCGCCGCCAAACGAGAGTCCTCCGCCGTGGAAGCGCTTGAGGGCGGCGACCTGGGTCCCGAACAAACGGGCCTGGTGATCGCGCACTTCGGCGTGCAGGTCGAAGTCGAGGCGCTGGAAGGCGAGCTCGCCGGCTCGGTATCCCGCTGCCATTTGCGCGCCAACCTGCCTGCGCTGGTGACCGGCGACAAGGTGGTCTGGCGCGCCGGCAACCAGGGCATCGGCGTGATCGTCGCCCAGTTGCCCCGCAGCACCGAACTGCGCCGCCCCGACAGCCGCGGCCAGCTCAAGCCGGTGGCGGCCAACGTCGACATGATCGTGATTGTGTTCGCGCCGCTGCCCGAGCCCCATGCCAACCTGATCGACCGCTATCTGGTCGCTGCCGAGCATGCCGGTATCCGCCCGCTGCTGCTGCTGAACAAATTCGACTTGATCGACGAGCAGAACGCGCCGGCGCTTAACGCGTTATTGGCGGTCTACCGCACCCTGGGTTATCCCGTGCTGGAAGTCTCGGCACACCATGGCAACGGCATGGAACAGCTGCAACAGCAGTTGGACGGGCGTATCAGCGTGTTTGTCGGCCAGTCCGGCGTGGGCAAATCGTCGCTGGTCAACAGCCTGCTGCCGGAAGTCGACACCCGTGTCGGCCCGCTGTCGGAGCTGTCCGGCCAAGGCACGCACACCACCACCACCGCACGTCTGTTCCACTTCCCCGGAGGCGGCGAGCTGATCGACTCCCCAGGCATTCGTGAGTTCGGCCTCGGCCATGTCAGCCGCAGCGACGTGGAAGCGGGCTTCATCGAGTTCAACGACCTGATCGGCACCTGCCGCTTCCGCGACTGCAAACACGACCGCGAACCGGGTTGTGCATTGCTCAAGGCCCTGGAAGATGGCCGCGTGCAGCAGCAACGGATGAACAGCTATCGGTCGATTATTGCGAGTTTGCCTGAGAGCAGTTACTGACGGTCAATTTCTTGATACACATAAATCAGGACGATAATCCTCATAATCCATTGATTTAATAGGTGCAGGCATCAAGAATTCAGGCCAACTCGGTGGCTTACAACACAAGCTGGCTTGTATTCGGATTTTCTGATGCCCATAATTGCTCCGTCACCAGCGAAAGCTGGCAGGAGTCTGGATCCTTTTCGGAGTTGATCCAGCGGCGCAGAAGGGGCGAAGCAAGCTCCGCTGCGTGTCGAATGAAGCCGCCTTCGGGCGGCTTTGCTTTTTGTGGGGAATTAACATTTGGCTCTCTACTATCACCCCAAACAGGGCGATGTACTGCTGTGCGACTTCACGCGGGGCTTTGTGGCTCCGGAGATGCTGAAGATCCGTAAGGTCGTAGTGATATCCCCAACCTCTACACACACTCGCAAACTGTGCACCGTGGTGCCGATTTCCTCTACTGCACCAGATATCCGGCACGACTGGCACCATCTGCTACGCACCAACCCACTTCAATCCGACGGTTACAAAGAGCTATGGGTAAAGTGCGACATGATTTACACCGTCAGCTTCGAACGCCTCGACAAACTGCACAGAAAGACCCGCTCCAAGGGGCGAGAGTACTTCGTACCGCGCCTGTGCGAGGATGATATGCGAGGCGTAATCGGTGGCGTCAAAGCGTACCTGCCACTCTGACCGCAAATGAAAACGCCCCGGCTGATCGGGGCGTTTTCATTTCTGGCTTATAGAGACCGCTTACGACCCCGGCGCAGGCGCCGTCGGGTCCTTCACGCCGCCATCATCAAACAGGTTCAGCTTCTGGCGCAGTTCATGGGCCGGCAGCGGCTCCTGCCCTGGCGGGAGCGCGTTCGGGTCCGCCGGTACTTCACCGGGGGCGCCATCACCCTGAGCCGGCTGTGGCGGCGGCGGTTGATCGCCTTCGATCGCACGCTGGGCCTTTTTGGTCAGCACGACGATGTCGATCCGACGGTTGATCGGGTTGAACGGTTCCTTGGGGTCAAACAGCTGCGATGACGCAAAGCCCACCACCCGCGCCACTTGCGGGTCCGGGTAGCTGCCAGCCACCAGCGCACGGCGGGCGGCGTTGGCGCGGTTGGCCGAGAGCTCCCAGTTGCCGAAGTCGCCCTGCCCCGCATAGGGCTTGGCATCGGTGTGACCGCTGATACTGATCTTGTTCGGCACCGCCTTGATGGTGTCGGCCATGGCCAGCAGGATATCTTCGAAGTACGGCTTCAAGCGTGCGCTGCCGGAATCGAACATCGGCCGGTTGGCCGCGTCGGTGATCTGGATGCGCAAGCCTTCCGGGGTGATCTCGAAGGAAATCTGATCCTTGAACTTCAGCAGTTGCGGGTTTTCCTCAACCTTGGTCTGCAGCTCCTGCAACAGCAGCTCGAGGCGTTCTTTCTCGACCTGTTCGGCCATGGTTTCGACCTTATCGCGCTCGATCGGGATTTTTTCCTGGGGCGATTCGGTCTGCACTTCCGGGTTGATGGTGCGCTCCGGCGCCAACTGCGGCGAGCCACCCAGGTCGATCACGAAGGGCGTACCACTTTCCGAAAAACCAATCGGGTCCTTGAAGTAACCCGCGATGGCGATCTTCTGTTCAGGGGTAGCGGTGGACATCAGCCACAGCACCAGGAAGAACGCCATCATTGCCGTCGCGAAGTCGGCAAAGGCGATTTTCCAGGCGCCGCCATGGTGCCCCGCGGCGAAGCGCTTGACGCGCTTGATGATGATCGGCTGGTTGTTTTCCATGGCTTAGCGACCGCGAACCGCTTGTTCCAGCTCGGCGAAACTTGGGCGATGTTTCGGGTACAGCACTTTGCGTCCGAACTCTACCGCCAGCGATGGCGGCATGCCGGATGCCGAAGCCACGAGGCACGCTTTGATCGCTTCGTAGAGGTTGATCTCTTCCTTGGCATCGTGGGCCAGCGACGTGGCGAGCGGGCCGAAGAAACCGTAGGCCGCGAGAATACCGAAGAAGGTCCCGACCAACGCCGCGCCGACGTGCATGCCGATGGCCGCCTGGTCGCCCTCGCCCAGGGAAGCCATGGTCACCACGATACCCAGCACCGCCGCAACAATACCGAAACCGGGCATGCCGTCGGCAATGCCGGTCACCGCGTGGGAAGGATGCTCCAGCTCTTCCTTGAGGCTGAACAGCTCCATGTCGAAAAGGCCTTCAAGCTCATGGGGAGCCATGTTGCCGGAGGACATGATGCGCAGGTAATCGCAGATATACGCGGTCATGCGCTCGTCCTTGAGCACGGCGGGGTACTTGGCGAAGATCGGGCTGGCGGCGGCGTCTTCGATATCCCCTTCAATGGCCATCATGCCTTCGCGGCGGCTCTTGTTGAGGATCTCGTAGACCAGCCCCAGCACTTCCAGATAGAACGTGTGCGAGAAGCGCGAGCTGAACATGCCCAGCGACTTCTTGATCACATGCATGGTCATGTAGCCGGGGTTGGCCTGCAGGAAAGCGCCAAATGCGGCGCCGCCAATGATCAACACTTCGAAAGGCTGAATCAGCGCGGCAATTTTACCGTGGGACAGGACGTACCCACCGAGCACACTTGCGATGACGACAATGATGCCGATAATTTTAGCCATAGGGGATCTGTACTTGCGCCGTCGGGTTCATGGACATAGTGGGTGCAGCTGAAAAACTCTTGTTCTACTTATCGGCAAAACTGCGCCAGACTATAGCCCGTTAAGGCGAAAAGCCAATTCAGCCCGTTCCGGGCGTGTTGAACACAAGTGACGATCGCGCCCCAATCATGGCTAATGAAACGACAGTCCCAACTGCAAAACCCGCCACACTCGCCGCCTGGATCAAGCGCCTGGACGACGTGCTGCTGCCCGTTCCCCAGGCCAGCCACGAGCGCGTGTGCAAAGCCATCCGCGACAGCCGCAGCTCGTTAAGAGACATTGCCGAACTGATGCAAGACAGCCCGGCCCTGGTGCTCAGCGTGATGCGCGAGGCCAACAGCCACACTCACGGCAGCCTGGCGGAACCGGCGGAAAACCTCGAAGTGGCGCTCAACCGCCTCGGTCTCAAGCGCGCCGAGGAACTGCTGGCACGCCTGCCTTCGGTGCCGGCCCTTGAAATTCCCGTAGCGCTGCGCCAGCTGCTGTTGATCAGCCAGCATGCCTCGCAGCAGGCCAACGGCTTGTTCGGCAACCGCCTGGCGCGTCTGTGGCAAGACATTCATTGGGGCAGCCTGTTGTTTCTGTCACCGTTGTGGCCGATGGCCGTCGCCTACCCCAAGCTCCTGGAGGAATGGGAACTGCGGGTGATCCACAAAGGCGAGTCGGCGCGCCAGGTCGAGCAGCAATTATTCGGCGTGCGCCTGCTGGACCTGTGCCTTGCTTTGACGGCAGCCTGGCACTTGCCGATCTGGGTGTCCCAGGGCTATCACCTGCTGCTGGGCGAGCGTCGTCTGCTGGTCAAGGCACTGCGCATCGCGCGCGAAGACGACCCTCTGCGCCACCAACAACTACTCGACGCCGACCCCAATCTGCGCCGCTGGCTGAACCAGCCGGCCAACACCGTACTGCTGGCCAACGGCCTGGCGATGTCGGCGCAGGAGTCCTGGACCTGCCCGCACACCGAGCGCTGGCAATACCTCACTGCGCTGTACCTGCAGGAGCCACTGGGCGATGTGCAGCAGCAGGTGCACCAGCAAGCGGTGACCAGCGCGCGCAGCACCTTGATGCCTGACCTCTGGCACCCGGCCCTGTCGTTGATCTGGCCGTGGCATGTGCAAAAAGTCCATCGTGGCCTGTTGCCCGCGCCGCCGCCCACGGCCGAAGCACTGGCACTGTGGCGCAGCCGCTGCACCGAGCTGTTGGTCGAGCCGAGCCGCTTTGCCAACGCGATGCACCTGACCACTTGCGCCAAGGAAGCCCTGGTCGCCAGCGGCATGCAGCGCGTGTTGCTGTTCATGGCGGATCGCGCCTTGAGCACCTTGCGTGCGCATCAGGCCGATGGCTTGCCCAGGGACGCTGCCAACCTGAGCCTGGATGTGGTCAACAGTACATTGCTGCAACGCCTGCTGGAAAAGTCCGCCCAGGTGCGTCTCGGCCCTGACAACCATGCGCAATTCTCCGCTCTGCTGCCACCGATCCTGCGCCGCCTGTTTACCGGCGAGCACCTGCTGTTGCGCTCGCTGAGCTGCAATGGCCGCGTGGTGATGCTGATGGTGGCGGACCAGGGTGGCGGGCCGTTCTCGGAAACCACCGTGCAGGCCTTCGGTAAAACCGCGCAATGCATTGAAAAAGCCCTGCACAGCTTTACCAACCGCAGCGCCTGATGCTTGCGCTACAATCGCCCTCCTTTATCGCCAACATTTGTGCCCAGGAGACCTCACATGCCTGACTTCTCTGGCTTGCCGCTGGTGATCGAATCCAGCGACCTGCAAGGTCGCCTGGATGCCGACCACCTGATTCTGGTGGACCTCACCAGTGCCGCCCGCTACGCCGAAGGGCATATCCCCGGCGCGCATTTCGTTGACCCCAAGCGCACCCAATTGGGCCAACCACCCGCGCCAGGCCTGCTGCCGCACAAGGTCGACCTGGAAAAACTGTTCGGCGAGCTGGGCCACACCCCCGACGCCACCTATGTGGTCTATGACGACGAAGGCGGCGGCTGGGCCGGGCGCTTTATCTGGATGCTCGACGTCATCGGCCACCAGAAGTATCACTACCTCGACGGCGGCCTTCTGGCGTGGCTGGAGGAAAAACACCCGGTTTCCACCGAGGTGCCCGCGCCCGCCGGTGGCCCGGTCAGCCTTACGCTGCACGACGGCCCCACCGCCACCCGCGAATACCTGCAAAGCCGGCTGGGCGCAGCCGACCTGGGTATCTGGGACGCACGCGGCCCGCTGGAGTATTCCGGCGAAAAAGTGCTCGCGGCCAAAGCCGGGCACATTCCCGGCGCGGTGAACTTCGAATGGACCGCTGGCATGGACGAGGCGCGTAGCCTGCGCATCCGCCGCGACATGCCGCAAATCCTCGAAGACCTCGGGCTGACCCGCGATAAAGAAATCATCACCCACTGCCAGACCCACCACCGCTCTGGCTTCACCTACCTGGTGGCCAAGGCGCTCGGTTATCCGCGAGTCAAAGGTTATGCCGGTTCCTGGGGCGAATGGGGCAACCACCCCGACACCCCCGTCGAGATTTGAAGCTTAAGGACACTTAATGAAAAAGCAGTTGTTTATCCTCAGTCAGTACTTGCTGCCGCACCACCTGCTGTCGCGCTTGGCCGGCTGCATTGCCGAGTGCCGTGTGCGCTGGTTCAAGAACGCCTTCACCCGTTGGTTCGCCAAGCGTTACCAGGTGGATATGTCCCAGGCGCTGGTTGAAGACGTGACCGCCTACGAGCATTTCAACGCCTTCTTTACCCGCGCATTGAAAGACGGTGCGCGCCCGCTGGACCCAACCCCCGGCGCCGTACTGAGCCCGGCCGATGGTGCTGTCAGCCAGCTCGGCCCGATCGAACATGGCCGTGTGTTCCAGGCCAAGGGCCACAGTTTCAGCGTGCTGGAATTGCTCGGTGGCGACGCCGCGCTGGCAGCGCCGTTCATGGGCGGTGACTTCGCCACTATCTACCTGTCGCCCAAGGACTATCACCGCGTGCATATGCCGCTGGCCGGTACCTTGCGTGAGATGGTGTACGTACCGGGGCGGATTTTCTCGGTGAACCAGACCACCGCCGAGAACGTGCCGGAACTGTTTGCGCGTAACGAGCGGGTTGTCTGCCTGTTCGACACCGAACGCGGCCCGATGGCCGTAGTGTTGGTGGGCGCAATGATCGTAGCCTCGATCGAGACGGTGTGGGCCGGGCTGGTAACACCACCGAAGCGCGAGCTGAAAACCTTCCGCTATGACGAAGCTGCTCGCGCACCGATTCACCTGGAGAAAGGTGCGGAGTTGGGTCGCTTCAAGCTGGGTTCTACCGCGATCGTGCTGTTCGGGCCGGGCCAAGTGCAGTGGGCGCAGGAACTGGCGGCGGGCACGCCGGTGCAGATGGGCCAGGGTATCGGCTCACCTAAAGCCTGATGATCGTTCCCACGCTCTGCGTGGGAATGCAGCGCAGGGCACTCTGCGCCCCCAAAGCCTGACGCAGAGCGTCACAGAAGGCATTCCCACGCGGAGCGTGGGAATGATCTGTCGAGTTAGAGCTGACCGTCGCGATCGCGCAAGCCCAGCAGATACAGCACCCCATCCAACCCCAAGGTCGAAATTGCCTGCTTGGCCGATTGCTTGACCAATGGCTTGGCGCGAAACGCCACACCCAATCCCGCAATCGCCAGCATCGGCAAGTCGTTCGCGCCGTCGCCGACCGCAATGGTCTGCTCCAAACGCAAACCTTCCTTGTGCGCCAGCTCCTTGAGCAGGTCCGCCTTGCGTTGTGCATCGACAATCGGCTCCACCGCCACGCCGGTCACTTTGCCATCCACCACTTCCAGCTCGTTGGCGAACACGTAGTCAATGCCCAGCTTGGCTTGCAGCTGCTTGGCAAAGTAGGTGAAGCCACCAGACAGGATGGCCGTCTTGTAGCCCAGGCGCTTGAGTTCGGCGAACAGGGTTTCGGCGCCTTCGGTCAGACGCAGGGACGCGCCGATTGAATCGAGCACGCTCACATCCAGGCCTTTGAGCAGCGCCAGGCGCTCCTTGAAGCTGGCGCGAAAATCCAGCTCGCCGGCCATCGCGCGCTCGGTAATGGCCGAGACTTGCTCGCCCACACCGGCGGCCTTGGCCAGTTCGTCGATGACTTCGGCTTCGATCAGCGTGGAGTCCATGTCGAACACCGCCAGGCGACGGTTGCGCCGGAACAGCGAATCTTCCTGGAAGGCGATGTCGACATTCAGCTCCTGAGCCACGCTCAGGAATTCAGCGCGCAGCGCCTGCGCATCGGCCGGCTCACCCCGCACGGAGAACTCGATGCAGCCCTTGCCTTTGTCTGCGGGCGTGTCCAAAGGCATACGCCCCGACAGACGGTCGATATGGTCGATGTTCAAGCCGTAGTGCGCGGTGATCGAACTGACGCGCTGCAACTGTTCGGCCGTGACCTTGCGGGTGAGCAACGTCACGATATGGCGTTTTTTGCCCTGGCCTTCGACCCAATGCTGGTAATCGGCTTCGGACACTGGCGTGAAACGCACCTGCTGATCCAGCTTGTAGGCCGTAAACAGGATGTCCTTGAGTACCGACGAGGCCTGCTCGTTGCTGGGGATTTCCACCAGGATGCCGAACGACAGGGTGTCGTGGATCACCGCCTGGCCGATGTCGAGAATGTTCACACCACCCTGGGCCAGAACGCCGGTAATGGCAGCGGTGAGACCCGGTCGGTCAAGACCTGTGATGTTGATCAGGACGATTTCGCGCAAAGCGCACCCCCAGGCTGGAAAAAAACCGCATTCTACCCACTTTCAGTGACCATCGGGCACAGCCAGCGCTTTGCCGGTCATGGGCCTGTCGCTATACTGCGCGTCAACTTCACGGACCAAGAGCCGAGCGCAAGTGAACCGGCCCACGCCAGTAAAAACCGATAACTTCTTCCTGCTGATCTTCCGGGCACTGCGCCACCGCCGTGTACCGATCGCATTACGCATCGCCAGCCATAACGTGATCCTGGTCGCCCTGGCCCTGGTGATCTACGCCTGCGTGATGGGTTTGCAGTTCAAGCAGGCCATGCACGAGCAGGCCGACGCCCTCGGCGAGAGCCTGACCACCCAGACCGCCACCTCGGCGACTGAGTTGTTGGTGTCCAACGACATCCTCAGCCTCAATGTATTGCTCAACAACCTGACCAAGAACCCGCTGGTGGCCCACGCCGCCATTTATAGCGTGGACAACCGGATCATGGCCGAAGCCGGGCAGCGCCCGAAAAACGGCCTGCTGGGCGAAGCCGAGGGCCTGTATCAGAGCAATATCACGTTTCAGGATGTAAAAGCCGGCCAATTGCGCATCAGCCTGGACATGCAGCAATTCCAGCAGCCGATGACCATCAGCCTGCAGAGCATGGGCATCTTGAGCGCGATCCTGCTGGCCCTCGCCCTGGCGTTGAGCCTGCGCCTGGGACGGCATATTTCCACGCCGTTGATGCAACTGCGCATCTGGCTGCGCGATATCGACGAACACACCCCGGCCACCGACCGCCAGGACGAAATCGGCGACCTGGCGCGCCAGCTGCATGCCAGCTTCGCCCCGGAGCCGACCGTGCCTGAAGTCGAACCCGAACCCGAGTACGACGACGCCGACTACACCGACGAGCCTGAGTTTGAAGTACGCGACCTGCGCGACCCAGGCTTTGACGAAAGCGCTCCGGTGGCGGGCTTGAAGCCTGCGCCGCGACATGTAATCAAGGCCGAAGAAGACGAGCTTGACGACGAAGACCCGTTCGCCGACCTGCGCGATACCGCCGAGGCCGCGCCCGTCGTGGCGCCGAAGCCGCTTCCCGCCAAAAGCAGCGAACCTCAGTACAGCGCCGTACTCGCCGTGCAACTGGGTGCCCAGGACCAACTGCGCCGCTTGCCCCGCGCTCGCTTGACGGAACTGCTGGAACGCTACCGCGACTGTCTCGACCAGGCCGCTTCGCTTTACCAGAGCGAACTGCACACCCTGAACGACGGCAGCACGCTGATGCTGTTCCACAGCGAAGACAGCGGCGAGGACTACCTGACCAACGCCATCTGCTGCGGCGAATTGCTGCGCGCCCTGGGTCATGCCCTGCAGATCGAAGTCGCGGACAGCGGCATCACGTTGCAACTGCAGCTGGGTTTGACAGTGGGTGATGACCTGTTCGGCATCAGCCAGATCGACCTGCTGCTGACCGAGATCGCCCAGGATGCCTTGGCCTTGTCGCAACACAGCCGCAACCTGCTGCTGGTGGAGCGCAAGATCAGTGAAGACACGTTGATCCGCCAACGCGCACGCATCCGCCCGATTGCCAGCCCTGAGGGCGCCAGCTGTGTGGAGCGCTTGATGGAACCTTATCCCTCAATGCTGGAACGGCAGCTGGCGCGGATGCATGAGACGCGCACAAAGACATAAGGCACGCAATTGCTCCCTGTGGGAAGGGGCTTGCCCCCGATAGCGGAGTATCAGTCAGCACATCACTCACTGAACCACCGCCATCGGGGGCAAGCCCCCTCCCACATTTGACTGCGCCATGGCTTCTATTTTCAGATACAAAAAGGCCCGCTTACTCAGCGTAATGCTGTTCACTTAAGCGGAGCAGCATTGCGATCCACTGGAAATCGGGTTTTTGAGATCTTCACCGTCCTCGGCCTTGCAGGTCTGGGGCGGTGATCCAGAAACAAGCTGCCGATACCCTTCCTTAGTTCGGCCAAGCGTCTGCCTGTGGCTGATACCGGATTGGCTGCCGCCATCACGATCAACTGCACGGCGATATACTGGCAAACGGGCTTAAAGCGTATGTCCGACGGAGCTCGACCAAACGCTACCGCTGCTTGACCGGCCTCCCGGCGAATCACGTTGTAAGCGAGTAAAAGCCCCCAGACCTCCTGATAGACCAAGTCGATTTTTTTACTGCGCAAGGTCACGGCATTCTGCTGCATAGAGCTTTTGATATCCCTAAAGCCCAATTCGATTTCCCAGCGTTCCTGATAAAGTTTGGCAACGACCTTGGTGCTGTAGGTGTTGGCTGGTAACGACGTCATGACAGTTTTTAATCTGCCTTGGATTTCATAGCTGACTTCGCGGGCTTCCCAGTGGGTGCCAAGAGCCGGATTTCTCTTTCTGGCTTGCGGTGAGACCTTCATGCGCACCAAGCGGTCGTGCTCGCCGTAACGGATCACTTCTTCACAGACCATGCCTTTTTTGGCGGGAATCAACCAATGACGGTGGGTTCCGGTGTTACTCAGGCTCAACAGCATTTCTGCGCCCCAAAATCCTTTATCGAATAGCGTCACGGAGTGGTCGGGGACTTGCTGCAAAAACTCGTCGGCCAAGCGCATTTCACTGCGCCGGTAAGGCCCTAATTGTGCATCCAGGATTAAGTGCGAACGCACGTTCATCAGCGCTACCAAGCGCATCATGGGGAAGGGAGTCTGACGATCACTGGGCGTATTTCCTGACCCGAAATGATCTCGAAGCTCGGGTGTGTCCGGCGTGCGCAAGAGCGCACCGTCCACCGCGAAGACCTGCAAACCGTGCCAGTCGTCCTCGTCGTAGCGCTCCAAGCCCCATTGAGTGCCGGTTTTACGGAATAACCACTCAACGGGATCGGCCCCTAGTCGCTTGCGGGCTTCAGTGACGCCGCTTCGGGCCAACAAGTGGTCGGAGGCGAGGCCTTGAGCGCAAATGTTCAACCGTCTAGCGACCTCATGGACAGGCTCATCACGAAACAACGCCATGCCAAGCACCAACCAAAGCACCTGATCGGCGGGCAAGCGACGCCGACGAATAGTGGCCTGACTGGATAGATCCAGCGCAGACGCAACCCATTCAATGGGGATGTTCTGGGTGAAAGTGCTTAGGTCGCAGAAGTTGAAAAGGTCGCCGAGGTCGAGCAGGTCCTGTTGAACAGACATAAAAAAATCCGATGCCAGAGGTCTGGCATCGGATTTTCTAGGAAGCCCCGCTTTAGCTCAAATGCTTAAGTGAACAGCATTACGCTTACTCAGCGGGCCTTTTGTTTGTCTGCCATTCAGATCAAAACCTGAACACTTCCAAATCCGTACGAATCGGTGTCGCCATTGGCATCTTGGGTTTTCCCGGTGTGGCCGGCTTGGCCTGTGCCGGCGCCTGCTTGCGCGGGGCCTCGGCAATTGGCGGCTGGTTGGCCAGCGGCTTGAGCGCTACCGACAACTGTTGCGCCAAGTGCTGCAACAATACGCCCTGGGCTTGGACCTGGGACGCCGTGGTGCCGGTATGTTCTTCCTGCAGGTGCACGATACGGTTGTCCCGCACCTGGCCGCGACGGTCGATCAGGCGCCACTGTGCATCCAGGATCGCCGGTTGCGAGGTACCGGAGTCAAGCCGCGTGATCGTCAGCAGCACCTGCACATCCGGGGTAAACCCGGATGGCCCCGGCGCCAGCACCACACGCTGGCTGTCCAGCTGACCGGCCACCTGACGCAACATCAATTGATTGATATCGGAGGACAGGCTGCCCGCCCAGCGACCATCGGTGGAACCTTGCAGGCTGCCGTCGTTCTGACGTTGCAGCAGGGTTTCGCGTTGCAGGTAATCGGCAACGATTACCGGCCCCAGCAGAACGGCCATGCCGGCGGTTTGTGCTGGCTGAGCCGGACTTCCGCTGTCCAGCTGGTACAGCGACACCGGCTGGTGCGTGCTGCAACCCGCCAGCCCTAACAGGCCAGCGAGCATCAAAAATAGAGGAAGGCGTGGAGCAGTCATCATCCCATCCAGGTGGCTGCCGCACGGCGAACCACAATGTAATACTAAAAATAACCTAAATACGCTCGGCCACGCCGGCGCTGGAAAGGCCATATCATCCGTGAATATGCGCCATGACTCCAGCGCCAAAGCGTCGATCTACGCGTTAAATCGTAGATCGAGGCCTCTAGTACGCCTTAAGCAGGCGTTTCTACCAACAAAGCATCCACTCTCTGGAAGCCGCGAGGCAGTTTGTTACCGCGTCGACCGCGCTCCCCCTTGTAGTGTTCAAGGTCGTCAGGGCGCAATGACAACGTGCGCTTGCCGGCCTGGAGCACCAGGGTTGAGCCTTCCGGGATGACGGCGATGTCGGACACGTACTCTTCGCGACTGGCCACCCGCTCTCCAGGGATACCGATGATCTTGTTGCCCTTGCCCTTGCCCAACTGCGGCAGGTCGCTGATCTTGAACACCAGCAAACGCCCTTCGGTGGTCACCGAGGCCAGCCAGTTATGCTCGCGATCCTCCACCGGTCGCGGCAGGATCACCTTGGCGTTGTTCGGCAGACTCAACAACGCCTTGCCCGCCTTGTTCTTGGCCTGCAGGTCTTCACCCTTGACCACGAAACCATAGCCGGCGTCGGACGCGATGACGTACAGCGAATCATCGTCCGGCAACAGCACGCACTCGAAATTCGCTCCCGGCGGCGGCGTGAGGCGCCCGGTCAGCGGCTCGCCCTGCCCGCGTGCTGAGGGCAGGGTGTGGGCCGGCACCGAATAACTGCGCCCGGTCGAGTCGATAAACACCGCAAATTGGTTGGAACGCCCAGCCGCCGCAGTCTTGAAGCCATCACCGGCCTTGTACGACAGGCCGGTGGCATCAATATCATGCCCTTTGGCGGAACGAACCCAACCCTTTTCCGACAGAACGACGGTAATTTTCTCGTTAGGCAACAGCTCGGTTTCTGTCAGAGCTTTCGCTTCTGCGCGCTCGACAATCGGCGAGCGGCGCTCATCGCCGTAGGTTTCGGCGTCTTTGATCAGTTCACTGCGCACCAGCTTCTTGAGCTTGGCTTCGCTGCCCAACAGCGCCTGCAGCTTGGCTTGCTCCTTGAGCAGCGCGTCCTGCTCGTCGCGCAGCTTCATTTCTTCCAGGCGTGCCAACTGGCGCAAGCGGGTGTCGAGGATGTAGTCAGCCTGGATTTCGCTCAGCTCGAAGCGCGCGATCAGCTCGGCCTTCGGGTGCTCGGCGGTACGGATGATATGGATCACTTCATCCAGGTTGAGGTAGGCAATCAGCAAGCCGTCCAACAGGTGCAAGCGGCGCTCGACCTTGTCCAGGCGAAATTGCAGGCGGCGGCGCACGGTCTGCACGCGGAACTCCAGCCATTCCACCAGCAAATTGCGCAGGTTCTTGAGCTGTGGCTTGCCGTCCAGGCCGATGATGTTGACGTTGACCCGGTAGCTGGACTCAAGGTCGGTGCTGGCAAACAAATGCTGCATCAGCACTTCATGATCAACCCGGCTATTGGTCGGGATGATCACGATGCGGCAAGGGTTTTCGTGGTCGGACTCATCCCGCAGGTCGGCGACTTGCGGCAATTTCGACGGTTTTGCCTGCATCAACGCGGCAATCTGCTCCAGCACCTTGGCGCCGGATACCTGATGCGGCAACGCGGTGACAATAATGTCGCCGTCTTCGACGTGGTACACCGCGCGCATGCGCACCGAGCCCTTGCCGGTTTCGTACATCTTCAGCAGGTCGGCGCGCGGCGTGATGATTTCCGCCTCGGTCGGGTAGTCCGGACCCTGGATATGCTCACACAGCTGCTCGACCGTGGCTTTTGGCTCATCCAACAGGCGCACGCAGGCCGTGGCGACTTCGCGCAGGTTGTGCGGCGGCACGTCGGTGGCCATGCCGACCGCGATGCCGGTGGTGCCATTGAGCAGGATGTTCGGCAAACGTGCCGGCAATACCAGGGGTTCGTCGAGGGTGCCGTCAAAGTTCGGCCCCCAGTTCGCGGTGCCCTGGCCCAGTTCGCTAAGCAATACTTCCGAGTAGCGCGACAGGCGCGCCTCGGTATAACGCATGGCGGCGAAGGACTTGGGATCATCCGGCGCCCCCCAGTTACCCTGGCCATCGACCAGGGTGTAGCGGTAGCTGAACGGCTGGGCCATCAGCACCATGGCTTCATAGCACGCCGAATCGCCGTGGGGGTGGAACTTACCGAGCACGTCACCGACGGTACGCGCCGACTTCTTGTGCTTGGAGTCGGCGTCCAGGCCCAACTCACTCATGGCGTAGATAATGCGCCGTTGTACCGGCTTCAGGCCGTCGCCGATATGCGGCAGGGCACGGTCCATGATCACGTACATGGAGTAGTTGAGGTAGGCATTTTCGGTGAAGTCAGCCAGCGATCGGCGTTCTACGCCATCTAAGCTGTCTGCGAGGATGTCACTCATGCGGGCCTCATCATGGGGTAAGGCGCAACGGAATTGCCGCTGCGCTGATTCAATTCAAATTCGTGACGGCTCATGGCTGGGCACTCCAGCCACCGGCCGGGGCGGCGAAACGATAGACCACCGGGCGCTTTTCACCATCGGCACGCGCGCCGAAATTATTGTCGATGCCAATCCAGGCACCGTCGGCGTCCACCACCAGGGCTTCGGCCAGGCCGTAAGGCTGGGGGTAACGCCGCTCGGGCCTCAGGGTTTCGTCGGCAAACGACCAGCACAGCTCAACCTTGGCCGTCACCGTATCGCGCCGGCAAATCTGGAACGCATTACGCTCCAGGGTAAACAGCTTGCCGTTGAACAGCGCCAGGTCGGCGAAGTCCTTCGACACCGCCTTGGCGTTGGGGAACTGCGCCGGTTGCACTTCCAGGCCGGCCTCGCTCAACAACACGCAAGCACCGTCGCAATCCCACACGCTCTGCCCGCGCTTGATCGAGACCAGGCCTTGGCGCTCACGCTCGGCCGCCAGCCAGATCCGATCGCCCTGCGGGTTCACCGTCAGGCCCTCGAACAACGCATTGAAGTGCAGCAACATGCCACTGGCCCGAGCCTCGCGCACCATGCCTGGGGCAATTTTCAGCCACTCGGGTGCGCCTGCTACCGGCACCTGCAACACCGCCGCGTGGGCTTCGCTGACGATGTAGCGGTTGCCTGCGGCATCACAGCTGATGCCTTCGAAATCCAGGTCGCCACCGCGAACGAACGAAGCCGCCTTGGTGCGCGAGCGCAAACCCCACGGCAGGCCGGATCCGGGCACGGGGGGTACGTCGATCGCCACCACTTCGGCGGTCCAGGTCGGCGCGCGGGTGTCCAGGCGATAAATCTGCTCATCATCACGGTCCGAGACGGTCCACAATTGCTCGCCACACAGCGCCAGGCCCGACAGGTTCCCGCCGCGCATGCCGTCTACCGGATGTTCCGACACCAGCTTGAGCTCAGCCACGGGCGCGGCAACCACATCGGTGGTCGCCAACCCGCACACCATCAGGATCGCCAGGGCGACGCCTGTGCGCATCAGCCCAGAACCTCGGCCAGGTTGCCTTTGGATTCGAGCCAGGCTTTGCGATCCGGTGCGCGCTTTTTCGCCAGCAGCATGTCCATCATTTCCGACGTGCCGGCGAAGTCTTCCAGGGTCAACTGCACCAGGCGCCGGGTGTTCGGGTCCATGGTGGTTTCGCGCAGTTGCGGCGGGTTCATTTCACCCAGGCCCTTGAATCGCGTGACCTGTGGCTTGCCGCGTTTCTTCTCGGCCACCAGGCGGTCGAGAATGCCATCGCGCTCGGCTTCGTCCAGAGCGTAGAAAATCTCCTTGCCCAGGTCGATCCGGTAAAGCGGTGGCATGGCGACGTAGACGTGACCGGCATCCACCAACGGGCGGAAGTGCTGCACGAACAACGCACACAGCAGGGTTGCGATGTGCAGGCCGTCGGAGTCGGCGTCGGCGAGGATGCAGATCTTGCCGTAGCGCAACTGGCTGATGTCCGCCGCGCCCGGGTCGACGCCGATGGCCACGGCAATGTTGTGCACTTCCTGGCTGGCCAGGACTTCGCTGCCGTCGACTTCCCAGGTGTTGAGGATCTTGCCGCGCAACGGCAGGATCGCCTGGAATTCCTTGTCCCGCGCTTGCTTGGCGGAACCACCGGCGGAATCACCTTCCACCAGGAACAGCTCGGAACGCATCGGGTCCTGTCCGGCGCAGTCGGCCAGCTTGCCGGGCAATGCCGGGCCCTGGGTGATGCGCTTGCGCTCGACCTTCTTGCTGGCCTTTAGGCGACGGCCGGCGTTGTTGATCGCCAGTTCCGCCAGGGCCAGGCCCAACTCCGGGTGCTCGTTGAGCCACAGGCTGAAGGCATCCTTGACCACCCCGGAGACAAACGCCGCCGCCTCGCGGGACGACAGACGCTCCTTGGTCTGGCCGGAAAATTGCGGCTCCTGCATTTTCATCGACAGCACGAAGGCGATGCGCTCCCACACGTCTTCCGGCGCCAACTTCACGCCGCGTGGCAGCAGGCTGCGGTATTCACAGAATTCGCGCATGGCATCCAGCAGGCCCTGGCGCAAGCCATTGACGTGGGTGCCGCCCTGGGCGGTGGGGATCAGATTGACGTAGCTTTCCTGCACGCTGTCGCCGCCTTCGGGCAACCACAACAGCGCCCAGTCGACGGCTTCCTTGTTACCGGCCAGGCTGCCGCAGAAAGGCGCGTTGGGCAGCCGCTCGAAGTCGCTGACGGAGTCTTCCAGGTAGGAGCGCAGGCCGTCTTCGTAGTGCCACTCGACCTTCTCGCCCGTGCCTTTGTCTTCAAAGCTCACCAGCAGGCCCGGGCACAGCACGGCCTTGGCCTTGAGCACGTGCTTGAGGCGGCTGATGGAGAATTTCGGCGAATCGAAGTATTTCGGGTCCGGCGCGAAGTACACGCTGGTGCCGGTATTGCGCTTGCCAACGGTACCGATCACTTCCAGGTCGGTGGCTTTGTAGCCATCAGCGAAGGTCATCTGGTATTCGTTGCCATCGCGCTTGACCTTGACCCTGACCTGCGTGGACAGCGCGTTGACCACCGAAATACCCACGCCATGCAGGCCGCCGGAGAACTGGTAGTTCTTGTTGGAGAACTTGCCGCCGGCGTGCAGCTTGGTAAGGATCAGCTCGACGCCCGACACGCCCTCTTCGGGGTGGATGTCCACTGGCATGCCGCGACCGTCATCGGACACTTCCAGGGAGTGATCGGCGTGGAGAATGACCTGCACCGACTTGGCGTGGCCGGCCAGGGCTTCGTCAACGCTGTTGTCGATGACTTCCTGGGCGAGGTGGTTCGGCCGACTGGTGTCGGTGTACATGCCGGGGCGTTTGCGCACCGGGTCGAGGCCCGAGAGGACTTCGATGGCGTCGGCGTTATAAGAGCTAGCGCTGGGAGTGGCCATGGGGTCTCGTCGTGAGTCGTTCGATTAAAAAAGTGACCCGCGATTTTTACAGTGACGAAAAATCGAAGGATTGATACTGATCTGCGCCAATGCCGGCAAAGCTCAACAGTGCCGGCAATTGCTGGGCGAACCCTTGGTAACCATGGTCGCCACCGGCCTGGATGCGCAAGGCACAGGCCCGGTAATACTGCTGGGCCAGGCGATAATCCAGGGTTTCATCCCCGGTCTGCAACCACACCTGATAACGCGCGGCGTCTTGAGGAGCCGGCACTTCCAGCTCGGCCAATGCCGTGACGTGGTCGTGGGTCAGCTCCCAGGTTTCATCGGTGTAGAGGTTCTTCTGGGTGCCCAGGTAACCGTCAAACATCCGATGGGGGCTGACCGCCGGGTTGACCAGCAACGCCTTGAGGCCATGGCGCTCGGCAAGATGGGTTGCATAGTAGCCGCCGAGTGAGCTTCCCACCAGCAGTGGCCGACCCAGTTGCGCGATGGCTTCCTCCAATTGAGGAATCGCCTGACGCGGGTGGTGATGCAGGGCCGGTACACGCAACTGGTCGGCCAGGCCCAGGCTGTCCATCACGGTCATCAACTGGCTGGCCTTGTTGGACGCCGGTGCGCTGTTGAAACCGTGAATATACAAGATTGATGCGGACATGCCGGGCTCTCCATGCTTGCGCCAAAGAGGCGCAGTTTACAGGTAACAGCGGGGTCGTGGGTGCAGCCCATCGCCGCTGGCGTTACTATCCGTTCCACGACCCTTAAGCACCTGATCGGCTGCAAACTGCTCATTTTTTGATCAGCGCACCCTTTCTTCATTGCTTGTGGAATTCGCCGGTACTGGCGGCGCGTTAAATAGGTTGCCGAGCGGGAAAACAGCATGCAACTGGAATGGCTTGAGGACTTTATTGAACTGACCCGCACCCGCAGCCTGTCGCGCGCTGCGGAAAATCGGTGCGTCACGCACCCCGCGTTCGGGCGCCGTATCCGGGCGCTGGAAGAATGGGTCGGCACGCCATTGATCGAACGTACACAACCAGTGTCATTGACCCCTTGCGGCGTACTGTTTCTGGACGCCGCCACCCAATCGCTGGAACTGCTGACCGCCGTCAGAGCGCAATTCAAAGGCGGCCCCCTGAGCCGCGATGAACCCGTGCGTATCGCCACCGGGCGAACCCTGGCCTGTGACTTCTTCCCCGACTGGTACGAGTCGCTGTACCCGCAATTGGGCAGTTTTGCGGTGTCACTGCTCACCAGCGGTGCGCAAGAGGCCATCAGCCGGCTGTCGGCTGGCGAAGTCGATCTGCTGCTGAGCTTTTCCAGCCCGCTGACCCAGTCATTGATCGACCCGCAGCGTTTTGACTCTCGAGTGCTGGCAAAGGAGCAATTGCTACCGGTCAGTGCGCCGGACGCTCAGGGCCAACCGCGCCAGCAGATAGCCGCAAGCAGTAACGCCCTCTCTATTCCCTGGCTGGCCTTTTCACCTTCCCTTGCGCTGCGCGGCGTGCTGGCGCAGCACCTGGAGCGACTGCCACAGCGCCTGGCGTTGCGGATGGTTTACCAGGCCGATTCCTATGATGCGATTCTGGAAATGGCCAAGCGTGGCAAGGGCCTTGCATGGTTACCGCAGATGGTCGTCAGCGATGCGCTGGCGTCGGGCGAACTGCTGATTGCGGGCGGCGCCGAGTTTTGCGTCAGCTTCGACGTATCGCTGCATCGGTTACGCGATAACCAGAGCGAGATGGTGATGAAGATATGGGAAGCGTTGGCAGCGTTTGAAACGCTGCCGCCCCCCTCATGACCGCCCGTTTTTCCGCTTCACCACCGCTACCAGCCGCGACTGGCCTGGGCCGTGCCAAAACAGCTCAAATCTGTGCCAAATCAGCAATTGCCGCTACACCGCTATTGATTCACTTTCATCCGGGCTTTCACCCATAACAATTAACGCTTTCGATCTCGCCAGGCCGCGTAGCAGCTTGGGCGAATCCGAATGCCAAACGTGAAATACACCCGGGGCACACCCATGACCGCTCAATCACCCGCCTTACCCTCGGCAACGACCCCAGCCCGACGAGGCCCATGGAAGGAAATCATCGCTGCCAGTTTCGGCAATGCGCTGGAGTTCTATGATTTGTTGATCTACGGCTATTTTGCAGTCGTCATCGGCAAACAGTTTTTCCCCTCCGATAACGAAACCACCTCACTGTTGCTGGCTGTGGGCTCATTCGGCATTTCCTTTCTGATGCGTCCGCTGGGCGCCATTGTGCTGGGTTCCTATACCGACAAAGCCGGGCGAAAAGCCTCGCTGACACTGTCGATCATGATCATGTTGCTCGGCACCGCGATAATCACTTTCGCACCCACCTATGAACAGATTGGCTTGGCCGCGCCGCTGTTAATCATCGTTGCGCGCATGCTTCAAGGGTTCTCCACAGGCGGTGAGTTCGGCGCCGCGACGGCGTTTATGGTCGAACACGCAGACGCCAAGCGCCGGGGCTTCTTTGCCAGCTGGCAACTGTCCACCCAAGGGCTGGCAACCGTCCTGGCAGCGGGGGTCAGCGCGATCCTCAGTTATGTACTGTCGGATGTGCAGTTGAACGAATGGGGCTGGCGCGTCGCATTCGGTTTCGGCCTGCTGATCGGGCCGGTGGGCTATTACATTCGTACACAAATCGATGAAACCCCGGACTTCAAGAAAACGCTGGTCAGCAGCACGGCCAAAACCCCGCTGCGAGACGTCTTGATCAAGGAGCATGTCAGCCTGCTGCTGGCTATCGGTGTAGTGGCCGGTGCGACCGCATTCAATTATGTCCATAAGTTGTACATGCCGATCTACGCGTTCAAGCAACTGAACATCGCCGCCACGTCTTCTTACCTCGGGGCGCTGATGACGGGCGTTACGTTAATGCTGATGGCGCCGGTATTTGGCGGGCTTTCCGACCGCTACGGACGATACCGGGTACTGACCATTGCGCTGTTGATTACCGGGTTTTCGTCTTACCCGATGTTCGTGCTGCTCAACACCTTCCCCAGCGTCACCACACTGCTGATCGTGCAAGCCCTTGTTGGCTTGTTGATCGCAGCCTGCCTGGGGCCGATTCCAGCGATGCTTTCCGACATTTTTCCGACCAGCATTCGCGGCACGGGCCTGGCGCTGAGCTACAACTTTTCCGTCACCCTGTTTGGTGGTTTTGCGCCATTGATCGTGACCGCGTTGATCGAAGCCAGCGGCAGCAAGCTCGCACCGAGCTTTTACGTGATGGGGACCATCTTGATCAGTGTCGTGTCGATCGTCTGCCTCGGCCGGCGCATGCGCGGTACGCAACCTTCGGCCAGTTGAGCCGAGCACTTATGAAAGCCAGCTTCTCTTGATTGTCGTGCCTCATCTGGCGACACGTCTAAACGTTGGTCTGTCGGAGACAGAAATGAAAACCTTAGAGCAAGTGCGTGCATCCCTGAAGCCATACCCGATTGAAGTCGACTTCCCCGACCTCAGCCCATGGAAAAACGGTAATAGCGGGATTGACTACGTCTACAGCTTCGACAGCGGCGAACCAGGGCCGCATGTTTTGATCATGGCATTGACCCATGGGAATGAAGTCAGCGGAGCCATCGCGGTAGACGCCCTGTTACGCCGCGGTATCCGCCCGCGCAAGGGCCGCTTGTCACTGGCGTTCGGCAACGTTGAGGCCTATCAACGCTTCGACCCGCAAAACATCGACGCGTCCCGCTTCATCGACGAGGACATGAACCGTGTCTGGCTGCCATCCGCACTGGAAGGCGAGCGAGAGTCTGTCGAGTTGCGCCGCGCACGTGAACTGCGACCGCTGATCGACACTGTCGATTTGCTGCTCGATATCCATTCAATGCACGAAGAATCCCCCCCCTTGATGATGTGCGGGGCGTGCGCCAAAGGCCTGGCATTTGCCAAATCGTTGGGTGTACCGGCCACCGTCGTCGCCGACGCTGGCCACGCCAATGGACAACGCATGCGAGACTACGGCGGGTTTGGTGACGCCAAAAGCACCAAAAACGCGCTGCTCATCGAAACAGGTCAGCACTTTTCAAAAAAGAGCGAATACGTCGCCCTCGATATAGCCGCTCGTTTCCTGATGGCGACTGAAACCGTCGCCGAGGCCGACGTTTCGAAGTTTCTAAGCCGTGAACAGCCCGTTGCCCAGCACTGTTTGCAGGTCACCGATCCAGTGATCGCGCACAGCATGGACTTCAGTTTTACCGATGACTTCCGTGGCCTTAAACGGATCGCTCACGCGGGAACAGTGATCGCCAGAGACGCCGAACGCGAAATCCTCACGCCGTATGACAACTGCGTGCTGATCCAACCCTCGCTGCGGCACTTGGGGCAAGGCGTTACGGTGGTCAGGTTGGCGAAGGTGCTGGACCTATAGCCGCGCCGCGATGGTCAATAGCCGTTGCTGCCGTAGTCCACCTGGAACGCGAAGCCTTCGAGCCTTTCTACGCCGGTCTCCAACCATCCGTCGGCATGCAGGCGCAGCCAGCGATAGCCCGGCGCTTGCTCGCTGACCTTGAAGTCCTCACTGCCGGGTGCGAACTGGATGCACGTGGACGGCGAAGCCAGCAGACGTACACCGTTGCGCTCGCGGTCGATTTCCTGGTGCACATGGCCCCAGAGCACCGCCTTGACCTGCGGGAAGCGGTCGAGCACGGCAAACAACGCATCGGGGTTGCGCAGGCCAATCGGCTCCATCCAGGCACAGTCGATCGATACCGGGTGATGATGGAAGCACACCAGATGATGCCGGTTCGGCGCTTCGCTCAAGGCTTGGGCGAGTAATTGCAGTTGCTGGTCTTGCAGGTAGCCGGGCACGGAGCCGGGTACGGCGGAGTCCAGCAGGATGATGCGCCAGTTGCCGACATCGACCACCGGCTCCAGCAGGTCGCTGTGCACGGCAGCCTGGGCCATGACCTGCGGCTCATCGTGGTTGCCGGGAATCCAGCGCGCGGGAGCACCTATCGGCGCGGTCATATCGCGAAATTGCTGGTATGACGCCAATGTGCCGTCCTGGGAAAGATCCCCGGTGGCCAGCACCAGATCGATAGACGGCTGCTGTTCGCGGACCAATTCGATCACCCGCTGCAGGCTTTCGCGGGTATTCATACCCAGCAGCGTGCCGTCGGCCTCGGCAAACAGATGGCTGTCGGTCAGCTGCACCAGCAGCACAGCGTCAGGGTTCACGGCGGATACGCTCGGCAAGGCGCTCTCCCTAGCAATCACAGGAATAGATAGTTGGGGCAATTATGCTAGGGCAGGACACAAAGAGGAAACCTGGACAAACGGACACCGTTCACATCTATCGCACGACTTCGAACTCATGGCCCAAGGCCAGACAGTGGCTCAACCATTCGCCGAGGAACACATTGAGCTGTGCTTTCTCATCGGGCTGGTGCATGAACACATTCGGGTAAGGATAGATGCTGCGAAAGCGCCGTGCATGTTCGGCGCTGATCACTTCGGCCATGCGCGCATCGTGGTACACCTGCACTTCCAGCTGCGGCACCGGCAGCCACGGCAGGCTGTGTTCCTGGCGCACGCGCAGGATGGTGGTGTACGGGCAATTGACGATGACTTCCAGGGCCAGCACGCCGAGCATCTGGTCGCCGTGGGTCACGGCAATGCGCCGCGCCTCGGGCGCGTGGCGCATGTCGGGCAGCAGGCGCATCAGCCGCGCATAGTTGGCCTCGCACGCGGCTTGCAGCCCGATCAGGTCGACCCGATAACGTTCCCGTGCCTTTACTGCCATAACCCCCTCACTTCCGCGCGATTAAGCGCAAGCCATTGCAGGGCGATAATGCTGGCTGCGTTGGAAATCTTACCGTCGCGTACCGCCTGCAAGGCATCTTCGAATGCCCAGGTGGTGACGCGGATGTCTTCTGCCTCTTCTTCCAATCCATGGATACCACCCGCCTGGGAGCTGTCGCAACGGCCCAGGTACAAGTGGACAAATTCGGTGCTGCCGCCAGGCGAGGGGAAATACTTGGTGATCGGCCACAGCGCGGAGAACGTCAGCCCAGCTTCCTCCTCGGCTTCGCGGTGTGCAACCTCCTCCGGCTGCTCGTCCTTGTCGATCAGTCCGGCGACCATTTCCACCAGCCAGGGGTTGTCGGTGCGGCCCATGGCGCCCACGCGGAACTGCTCGATCAGCACCACTTCATCGCGCTGCGGATCGTAGGGCAGCACGCACACCGCGTCATGGCGCACGAAGACTTCACGATTGATCACGCGGCTCATGCCGCCGTCAAACTTCTCGTGGCGCAACTGCACGCGATCGAGCTGGTAGAAGCCCTTGTAGGCAGAGTCGCGCTGAACAATCTCGATTTTATTCGGCGTCGACTTCGTAAAATCCGTCATATTCTTCCTCGTCATAAGCCGTGCAATGGGCGCCATCCTAACGCGCCCATGCAGGTTGGCGCAGCCCCTTTCCGGTTGCCGGGATAGACGGCGGGCGTCAAACTCACTCTAATCAGTCTAGTGGCGAACTGGCGGCCTTGTTGGCAGTCCAAGCGCTACTCTTTTCGCTTTCCATCGATTTACGAAGGACACACATGTCGCTTTTAAAAATCGCCTCCGTGGCTTGTATTGCCTTGACCCTGGGTGCCTGCCAGAGCCTGTTCCAACCCAGCCAGCTCAAGCCGCTGGACGTTACCACCGACAAGTCGGAGCAAACCAAGCCCGGCTGCGGCAGCCCTGATTGCCCGCTGGTGAACATCGATACCGTGCATTTCCCCGCCGACCCGCAACTCGACAGCCTGGTGGAGCAGCGCTTGCTGCAAATGACCCGCACCAGCCCCGGCGCCAGCGTACCGGCAACCCTGAATGCCTACCGGGACAAGTTCCTGCGCGAATCCCCCGACCGCCACAGCATGTATTTGCAAGCCAAGGTACGCGAGCAGCATGACGCCCTGGTGATCGTCGAAGTCTCCAGCTACCTGGACACCGGCGTGGCCCACGGTGAGCCTGGCCGCGGGTTCATCAACTATTCACGTGTGCTGCATAAAGAGCTGGGCCTGGCCGACATGCTGTTGCCCGGCCAGGAGCAGGCCTTCTGGAATACGGCAAAAGTTGCCCATAACAGTTGGTTGATCAACACCAAGATGGACCGCGATCCGGAGTTCGTGAAGAACTGGCCGTTCCAGAAAACCCCGAATGTGGCCTTGACCAGTGGCGGCGTGGTGCTCAAGTACAACGTGAGCACCATTGCCCCTTATGCACAGGGGTTGATCGAAATCACCATCCCCTATGCGCGCCTGACCGGTGTGATCAAGCCTGAGCTGATGCCCGCGCGCCACTGACCGCCCGCCCCAGGATGAACTGCAGCAGCCCCGCCAGCAGCAATGCCGGCAGGGTTGCGCCGATATCCGGAGAAAGGTTGGCCAGCAGATGATAGGTAGCGATGCCGCCCAGCCAGGCCAACAGCGCCGGCCAGTGCAGCAGGGTCACCGCGCCCTGGCGCCGATGGCGCAGGATGAAGTGATCCACCAGTACCACGCCGAACAGTGGCGCAAATACTGAACCGATCAGCAACAGGAAGTTCTGGTATTGCGCCAAGGGCGCAAAGCAGGCGATCAGGGTGCAGATCACACCAATGGCCAACGCCAGGTGCTCGACCTTCAAGCGCAGCAGAATCCCGCTCGACACCGCTGCCGAGTGAATATCGGCAAACGCGTTTTCCGACTCGTCCAGCAGGATCAGCAACAGCGGAATACCCAGGCCGGCGCCGGCCAGGGCCAGCAGCAATGCATTGACCTCACCGCTTGGCGCAAATGCCAGGGTGTACGCCACCCCCAGGCTCATCAGCCAGAAGTTACCCACAAAGAACCCCAGCGCCGTGCCGCCGAACACGCTTTTAGCGCGCTTGCCGAAGCGTGAGTAGTCGGCAATCAACGGCAGCCAGGACAGCGGCATGGCGATGGCAATGTCGAAGCCCACCGCAAACGGCATCGAGCCATCACCGGCCTGGGCCCACAGCGCAGCGAGGTCGGCCTTGGCGAACAGGTTCCAGGTCAGCCACAGGCAGGCCGCAAGCAGCAGCCAGATACCCCATTTGCGCAGGACCTGGCGCACGAAGGTCAGCGGGCCGCTCACCGCCAGCAAGGTGGCGAGGCCGCCGAAGAACAGCGTCCACAGCAAGGGGCTCGCCAGCAGGTTACCTTCGCTGAACGCTCTTGTGCCCAACAGGCTGGCGGCATCGCGCATCACGATGATTTCGAACGAGCCCCAGCCAATCAATTGCAACAAGTTCAACAGCGCCGGCAGGCTGGCGCCCTTGGCACCGAGGCTGAGCTTGAGCGCGGCCATGGCGGACAAACCGGTGTCGCTGCCGATCACACCGACGGATGCCAGCAACAGCACGCCCACCAGGGTGCCAAGGAAGATGGCCAACAATGAGCCGGACAAACCCAGGCCCGGCGCCAACAGCGCGCCGGTTTGCAGGACCATCAGGCCGATGCCGAGGGAGAACCACAGGGAGAACAGGTCGCGGGCGCCGAAGACGCGCTTGTCGGTAGGCACCGCGATGTCGGGGGAGTAGGTACTCGGTTGAATGTTCAAGGGGGGCATCTCTGAGGGGCTGATCGTTCCCACGCTCTGCGTGGGAATGCCGCTTTGGACGCTCTGCGTCCGCCTTTGTGACGCGGAGCGTCACGGGATGCATTCCCACGCGGAGCGTGGGAATGATCATGGGTTTCAGACTTTTTTGTACAGCTGACTGCCTTCCTGCTTGAACCGCTCCGCCTGCTCGGCCAGGCCCTTGGCCACGTCCACATCCACCGCTTCAATGCGCTGGTTAGCCGCGTACTCACGCACTTCCTGGGTAATTTTCATCGAGCAGAATTTCGGACCGCACATCGAGCAGAAATGCGCGACCTTGGCCGAATCCTTCGGTAGGGTTTCGTCGTGATAGGAACGCGCGGTGTCCGGGTCCAGGCCGAGGTTGAACTGGTCTTCCCAGCGAAACTCGAAGCGTGCCTTGCTCAGCGCGTTGTCGCGTATCTGCGCACCCGGATGGCCCTTGGCAAGGTCGGCAGCATGCGCCGCGATCTTGTAGGTAATGATGCCGGTCTTCACGTCATCCTTGTTCGGCAAGCCCAGGTGTTCCTTGGGCGTGACGTAGCAGAGCATGGCGCAGCCGAACCAGCCGATCATTGCCGCGCCGATACCGGAGGTGATGTGGTCATAGCCTGGCGCAATATCGGTGGTCAGCGGCCCGAGGGTGTAGAACGGCGCTTCGTCGCAGCACTCGAGCTGCTTGTCCATGTTTTCCTTGATCAGCTGCATCGGCACGTGGCCCGGGCCTTCGATCATGGTTTGCACGTCGTGCTTCCAGGCGATCTTGGTCAGCTCGCCAAGGGTTTCCAGTTCACCGAATTGCGCGGCGTCGTTGGCGTCGGCAATCGAGCCAGGGCGCAGACCATCGCCGAGGGAGAAGCTGACGTCATAGGCCTTCATGATTTCGCAGATCTCATCGAAATGCGTGTAGGTGAAGTTCTCTTTGTGGTGGGCCAGGCACCACTTGGCCATGATCGAGCCGCCACGGGAAACAATGCCGGTGACGCGCTTGGCGGTCAGCGGGACATAGCGCAACAACACGCCGGCGTGGATGGTGAAGTAGTCGACGCCCTGCTCGGCCTGTTCGATCAAGGTGTCACGGAACAGCTCCCAGGTCAGGTCCTCGGCGGCGCCACCGACTTTTTCCAGGGCCTGGTAGATCGGCACCGTACCGATCGGCACCGGCGAGTTGCGAATGATCCACTCGCGGGTTTCATGGATGTGCTTGCCGGTGGACAGGTCCATCACCGTGTCCGAGCCCCAGCGAATACCCCAAGTCAGTTTCGCCACTTCTTCTTCAATGGACGAGCCCAGCGCGCTGTTGCCGATGTTGCCGTTGATCTTCACCAGGAAGTTACGGCCGATGATCATCGGTTCCAATTCGGTGTGGTTGATGTTGGCCGGGATGATCGCGCGACCACGGGCGATTTCTTCGCGCACAAATTCAGGGGTGATGATCTTCGGTACGCTGGCGCCGAAGCTGTGGCCGGCGTGCTGCTGGTCAAGCAAGCCACTGGCGCGGGCCTCTTCAAGCTTCATGTTTTCGCGGATGGCAACGTACTCCATCTCGGCGGTGATGATGCCTTTGCGCGCGTAGTGCATTTGCGTGACGTTGGCCCCGGCCTTGGCGCGGCGCGGGTTCTTTACATGGGCGAAACGCAGGGCGGTCAACTCGGCATCGCTCAGGCGCTGTTGACCGAAGTGCGAACTCAGGCCCGACAGGCGCTCGGTGTCGCCGCGAGATTCGATCCAGGGCGAGCGCACATCGCCCAAGCCTTTGCGCACGTCGATGATCACGTTGGGGTCGGTGTACGGACCGGAGGTGTCGTAGACCACCACGGGCGCGTTGATTTCGCCGCCGAAATCGGTGGGCGTCACATCCAGGCTGACCTCGCGCATCGGCACACGAATGTCCGGGCGCGTGCCTTGTACGTAGATCTTCTGCGAGCGGGTAAACGGCTGCACGGAGCCGGAGTCGACCTTGGCCGATTCACTCAAGTGAACGGTGTTTTTCAGTTTTGTACTTTTTATTTCTGTGCTCATCACGGGCTCTCCAACTCTCCAGGCGGTGGATGTTTGTCGGAGCGAACCTGTGACGGACGGAGGCACTGGAACCAGTGCTGTGCTTGGCGCACGAGGGCTGTTCGATTGTCGAACAACTTCCCGGACGAAGCACAAGAGGACTCGCCGGGTGACGAGAAATCTTGTTCCCTACGCAGGCGTTAACCTGATCAGGTTCAACGGGATCCGGTATTTACCGATCTCAGCCTTCCAACAAGGCACCCCGACAAGAACGCGGCCAGTCTAGACCATGGCGTGGGCAAATTGCCAATGGCGCTGCATTGGGCATGATAAATGGCGTGATTGCAGGATTGTTGTGCCGCGGTCCGGCCACTACACTCGGGAGCTGCCTCAAGGCTTGACGCTCCAGTTGGGTCACCGTAGCCTTGGCCAACACATTATCATCGTAATATTTATTCAGGGATCGACTCATGCTGCGCAAACTTTCACTGGCAGTTGCCGTGTCTTGTGCGACCCACACAATGGTCTGGGCAGCTGAAGCGCCCTTGTCTGCCAGGACCGACCTGGTCAGCGTCTATCAGGAAGCGGTGGACAACAACGCCGACCTGGCCGCCGCACGCGCCCAGTACGGCGCGCAGAAAGAAGTGGTGCCCCAGGCTCGCGCCGGGTTGCTGCCGAACCTGACCGGCGGCGCTGATATCAACAACGTACGCACCCAGATCGACACGCCGGCCGCCACCGCCAATCGCGATGCGCACTCCTGGCGTGCAACCCTGAGCCAGCCGCTGTTCCGTGCCGACCGCTGGTTCCAGTTGCAAGCTGCCGAAGCCACCAACGAGCAGGCGGCGCTGCAGCTCTCGGCGACCGAACAGAACCTGATCCTGCAGAGCGCCGAAAGCTACTTCGCCGTGCTGCGCGCCCAAGACAACCTGGCCTCGACCAAGGCCGAAGAAAATGCCTTCAAGCGTCAGTTGGACCAATCCAATGAACGCTTCGATGTGGGCCTGTCGGACAAGACCGACGTGCTGCAATCCCAGGCCAGCTATGACACGGCACGAGCCAACCGTATCCTCGCCCAGCGCCAGGTGGAAGACGCCTTCGAGGCGCTGATCACCCTGACCAATCGCCAATACAATTCGATCCAGGGCATTGTCCATACGTTGCCGGTGTTGCCACCGCTGCCGAACGACGCCAAAGCCTGGGTCGAAACTGCCGGCCGCCAGAACCTGAACCTGCTGGCCAGCAACTACGCCGTCACTGCCGCCGAGGAAACCCTCAAGCAGCGCAAGGCCGGCCACGCGCCCACCCTGGACGCAGTGGCGCAGTACGAAAAAGGCGATAACGATGCCCTGGGTTTCAGCAACCCGAATGCGTTCGGCACGCCCTATCGCGGTGACGTCGAACAGCGCACCATCGGCCTGCGCCTGAACATTCCGATCTACAGCGGCGGCCTGACCAGCTCCCAGGTCCGTGAGTCCTACTCGCGCCTGGGCCAGACCGAACAGCAACGCGAAGGCCTGCGCCGCCAGGTCGTGGAAAACACCCGCAACCTGCACCGCGCGGTGAACACCGACGTGGAGCAGGTACAGGCGCGCCGCCAGTCGATCATCTCCAACCAGAGCGCGGTGGAAGCCACGGAAATCGGCTATCAGGTGGGCACGCGCAATATCGTCGACGTGCTCGACGCGCAGCGCCAGCTCTACGCGTCGGTGCGCAACTACAACAATAGCCGCTACGACTACATCCTCGACAACCTGCGCTTGAAGCAGGCTGCGGGCACGTTGAATCCAGGAGATCTGCAGGACCTGACGCGCTACCTCAAGGCCGACTACAACCCGGACAAGGACTTCCTGCCACCGGACCTGGCCAAAGCCGCCGCCGAGCAACTGAAGGCCCGCCCAGGTTCTTGACCACACCGCAAAACCAATGTGGGAGGGGGCTTGCCCCCGATGAGGGAGTGTCAGTCAAGACAACTTGAACTGACAGACCGCTATCGGGAGCAAGCCCCCTCCCACAGTTGGTTCAGTGTTGAGTCAGTGACTTATCAGTCTGTCCAGGCCATCCAGCAAGCGCTTAAGCGCGCCCTGGTTGGCCTGCATTACCTTCAACCCCGCCTCTGCCATCCTGCGCGCATCCTGTGGCAACTCGAACAGCTGCCGCACCGCCTCGGCCAAGCCTTCTGCATCATCCACCTCACGCAACGCCCCGGCGTCGCGCATCATCGCGGTGATTTCCAGGAAGTTGAACAGGTGCGGCCCCATGATCACCGGCTTGCCCAGCGCGGCCGGCTCCAGCGGGTTGTGCCCACCGGTCGGGACCAGGCTGCCGCCGACAAAGGCGCTGTCGGCCAAGGCGTAGAGAAACAGCAACTCGCCCATGGTGTCGCCGAGCAACACTGAGGTGTGGGCGGTGACCGGCTCGCCACTGGAACGACGTACCGTGGAAAAGCCCTGCTGCACGCAACGCTCAAAGGCCGGGTCAAAGCGTTCCTGGTGACGCGGTACCAGGATCAGCAAGGCGTTGGGATAGCTGGCGAGCAATTGGCGATGGGCCGCAAGCACCACCTCATCCTCGCCTTCGTGGGTACTCGCGGCGATCCACACCGGCCGCTCACCGGCACCCCATTGTTCGCGCAGGGCGGCGGCGCGGGCCGGCAGTTGCGGGTCGACGGTCAGGTCGAACTTGATCGAGCCGGTGACTTCAACGGTTTCAGGACGCGCGCCGAGGCTGCGAAAGCGTTCGGCCTCGGTCTCGGTCTGCACCGCAATCAAGTTCATTTGCGCCAGCATCGGCGCGGTCAGCCTGGCAAACCGGGCGTAGCCCTTGGCCGAGCGCGCCGACAACCGCGCATTGGCCAGGGCCACCGGAATACCGCGCTGGGCGCAGGCGTGAATATGGTTAGGCCACAATTCAGTTTCCATGATCACCGCCAGCCGGGGCTGTACCCGGTCGAGGAAACGCTTGGCGGCGCAGGGTAAGTCGTACGGCAGATAACAATGTTGAATGCGCGGTTCATTGGCGAACAGCGCCTGGATTCGCTCGGAACCGGTGGGCGTCATGCAGGTGACGGTCATCGGCAACTGCGGATAACGCTCCAGCAGGGCGCGGATCATCGGCGCGGCGGCAATGCTTTCGCCCACAGACACCGCATGCACCCAGATGCCGCCGGGCTGCATCACCGGCAAGCCATAGGAAAACCGCTCGCCCACGCGCTTGGCATAGGCCGGCGCCTTGCGCGCGCGTAACCATAGACGTAAAGCCACCAACGGCAGCGCCAGGTAAAACAGACAGCTGTAGAGAGTTCTATTCATGGCGGCGGAGTTTATCGGCTTTTTCAGTCGATCGCCTGCAGGCACTCGGCAAAACGTTCAGCCAAAAAACGCGCGGCCGGCCCAAGGGGCTCATCGCGGCGCCACACCAGTTCCACCACCAGCGCCGGCGGGGTCCATTCGCTGTCTAGTTCAACCATTTGTTGCTGGTAGGTCGGGTATTGCACGATATGCCGTGGCAACCAGGCCCAACCGAGGCCGCTCATCAGCCATTCGGCCAATACGTAGAAGCTGTCGGCCCGCCACACCAGCGGGCTGGCGGCTTCGCTGCCGGGGTAGACGCTGGTCTGGGTCGACATCAGCAACTGGCGAAACTGCGCCAGTCGTTGGCAATCCACGTACTTTTCCTTGGCCAAAGGGTGATTCACTCCGCACACCGTGACCATTTCCACACTGCCCACCACCCGTCGTTCGAGAGCTTCGGGGATCTGGTCGTGGTAGAACAACAGGCCCAGGTCGGCCTGGCGTTCCACCAACTTGCGCGCCACATCGCCCTGAGCGGCGCTGGACAGCTGCACTTCAAGCAACGGATAGCGCACGGCCAGCGCTTCCAAGCTGTCGAGCACCGGCTGGAACAACATCGCCTCGTCCTGGGCCAGGCGCAGGCACGCTTCCTCGCCCCGGGTCAACGACAACGCCCGTCCCGTCAGGCGCTCGCACTGGCGCAGCACTTCACGCGCCTCCTCCAGCAGCACACTGCCGGCTTCGGTCAGGCGCGGCTGGCGGCCGCTGCTACGCTCGAACAGGCTGACGCCGAGGTCCGCCTCCAGCATCGCAATAGCGTTGCTGATGGCCGATTGCGCCTTGCGTTGCCCGCGCGCCACGGCAGAGAACGAACGCTGCTCGGCAACGCCGACAAACAGGCGCATCTGTTCCAGATCCCACTGCACGCTCATGGCTGAACCTATCTTGAATTCGGATAGGTAATGACTTTACCCCATCTGTTGAACCTCTAGAATGCCGAACTTATCATACGAGCTTCACCTTGAGGAACGCACCATGAACGCCGCCTACTGTTACCTGGCCATCGCCATCTGCTCGGAAGTGATCGCGACCGTTTCCATGAAAGCCATCAAGGGCTGGAGCACCCCCATCCCGCTGTTGCTGGTGATCGTCGGTTATGGCGTGGCGTTCTGGATGCTCACGCTGGTGGTGCGCACGGTGCCGGTGGGCGTGGCGTACGCGGTATGGGCAGGGTTGGGCATCGTGATGGTCAGCATTGCGGCGTTGTTCATCTACGGGCAGAAGCTGGATATCCCGGCCATGCTGGGGATGGGGCTGATTGTGCTGGGCGTGGTGGTGATTCAGCTGTTCTCGAAAACCGCCGGTCACTGACCGCCACTCAACAGCCTGTATACTGCGCCTCTTGTCTTGAACATTGAGGTCGCCGATGCCATCCGTTATTTCCACCGACGTTCTGATTGTCGGCGCCGGGGTTGCCGGCCTCTGGCTCAATGCGCGCCTGCGCCGCCAGGGGTTTTCCACGGTGCTGGTGGAAAGCGCGACCCTGGGCGGCGGGCAAAGCGTGAAGTCTCAGGGAATCATCCACGGCGGCGCGAAATACGCCCTGCACGGCGCCCTCACCGGCGCCTCCGAAGCAATTGCCGACATGCCGCGCCGCTGGCGTGAAGCCCTGGCCGGCACTGGCGAACTGGACCTTTCCGGCGTGCGCCTGCTCTCCGAAGCCCACTACCTGTGGTCCCCCGGCACCCTCGCCGGCAATCTCACCAGCTTTTTCGCCAGCAAGGCCGTGCGCGGTCGCGTGGATCAGGTCAAGGGCGACGAACTACCCCCGGCGCTGCAAGATCGCCGCTTCAAGGGCAAGGTCTATCGCCTGGCGGAATTGGTGGTGGACGTGCCAAGCCTGATTGAACGCCTGGCGCATCTGGCCGGTGACGGTTTGCTCGCAGGCGAGCACATCGAACCGCTGCTCGACGGCGCCACGCTGGTCGGCTTGAAGGTTGATGGCCGCGACATCCGCGCCCAGCGCATCGTCTTGAGCGCCGGCGCTGGCACGGCCGAACTGCTGGCGGCCCTGGGCTTGAGCCAGCCGGCGATGCAAACCCGCCCGCTGCACATGATCCTCGCCAAAGGCCCGGGCCTCAAACCGTTGTATGCCCACTGCCTGGGCGGCGGCACCAAGCCGCGCCTGACCGTGACCACCCACCCGGCCGCCGACGGTCGCTGGGTGTGGTACATCGGTGGTGATATCGCCGAGGCCGACGGCGTGGCTCGCACGCCGCAAGAGCAGATCGCCACTGCCCAGAAAGAGCTTGCCCAGTTGTTGCCGTGGATCGACATGAGCCAGACCCAGTGGGCCACCCTGCGCGTCAACCGCGCCGAGCCACTGCAATCGGGCCTGACCCGTCCCGACAATGCCTTCGTTGCCGAACAGGGTCGCCTGTTGGTGGGCTGGCCGACCAAGCTGGCCCTGGCACCGGACTTCGCCGACCGAGTCATCACCCGCCTGGAACGCGATGGCATCCGCCCAAGCGCCAGCGCCTCCCTGCCCGAGCTGCCAAAGCCGGCTATCGGCCAACCCGCCTGGGAGCAACTGTTGCCATGAGCCTGCCAACCCTGCACGACCTGCATCGCCCCCTGGGCAGTACCGGCTTGCTGGTGTCGCCGCTGGGCCTGGGCACCGTCAAGCTGGGCCGTGACCAAGGGGTGAAATACCCCAGCGGCTTCAAGATTCCGGATGACGACGAGGCGCGGATGTTGCTGCGCCAGGCGCGCCAGCTGGGCATCAACCTGATCGACACCGCGCCCGCCTACGGCCGCAGCGAAGAGCGCCTCGGGCCTCTGCTGCGCGGCCAGCGCAAGGAGTGGGTGATCGTCAGCAAGGTCGGTGAGGAATTCGAAGCGGGTGTATCCCGCCACGATTTCAGCGCCGCCCATACGCGGATGTCGATCGAGCGCAGCCTGAAAAGACTTGAAACGGATTTTATCGACCTGGTGCTGGTGCACTCTGATGGTAACGACTTGCATATCCTCAATGATTGCGAGGTGTACCAGACCCTGGCGGCGCTGAAAAAAGAGGGGAAAATTCGCGGTTTCGGCTTCTCCGGCAAGACCGTTGAAGGCGGCGTGAAAGCGCTGGAACAGGGTGATTGCGCAATGGTCACTTACAATTTGAACGAACAAGCTGAAAAAGCCGTCATTGAATACGCGGCGGCCCATGGCAAGGGCATCCTGGTGAAAAAAGCCCTGGCCAGCGGCCACGTGTGTCTGGAGCCTGGAATGGATCCAATTCAGGCCAGTTTCATGTTGTTGTTTGCGCAAACGGGCGTCGCCAGTGCTATTGTCGGGACGATTAATCCGCTGCACCTGGCCCATAACGTGGCAACCGCTGCCCGAGTCATCCGTCAACTCTGATGCCGCCCACGCGGCCGACCCCGTCGCAAAAAGGAGCCGACATGCCGCGTACGCTCATAAGAAAGAACCCGAGCAACTTCAAGACACTGCCGCTGCACGTAGAAGCCACCCCTGAAGGCCTGAGCTACCAGAGCGTCGGCATGCCGCTCAACTTCGCCCAGACCCTGCAACGGCGCAAGCCGGTCGAGGTGCCGGACGCCGAACGCTTCACCCTGGAGCTGGCGAACCTCGGCGTTTCGGTGCGCCTGACGCTGCACTGGCAAAACAAGGATTACTGGGTACTGGTGCGCCAGCGGCGCCAGGATCGCGGCGATGTAGTGCTCAAGTTGATCTCCGGCTACGTCCCGGCCCATGAACTGAACCTGCCGCTGCATACCGCCATCCAGGAAATTGCCGAAGAGTGCTTGCTGGAAACCCCGGAAGGCTGGCTCGGCGGGCGCTTCAACGACACGTGGCTGCCGGCGCCCTACTCCGCCGCGCTGCATTACCGTGAAGCCCTGCCGTTTCGCCTGAGCCCGCTGTCCGGCGCCGCGCGCCCGGTGCGCTGTGCGACCACCCAGTTGATTGAGCGCCCACGGGCCTATGTGCACCTGCCGACGGCGTCACTGCAGCTGATTTACGATCTGCGCCTGGAAGTGCCGAAGGAGGCCAAGTCACTGAGCCTGTTTCATGTGGATGAGCGCTTGGAAGGTGACCAACTGGTGGCGCGCCTGGATCGACAGCGTCCGGATCTGTACTTGATGCCGCTCAAAGACGGCGAGCCGCTGGCCGAGCTGTACACCGTCAAGAAAGATCAGTTGTACCCGGCGAGCACGCGTGGTTTGTACCTGGCCGAAAGCTTCGCCCAGCAGGAGGGCTGGCTGGTGCGTGATGAGCGGATTCGCTGGAAGGACTGGCTGCGCCAGCAAGGCCTGGCAGAACCGGAAAAAGAGTCGAAGCTCAAGCGCTTGACCGGCAAGGCGCAGCAGATGCTGCGCAAGATCGTGCCGAAGAAAAAAGCCAGGGACTGAAGCGTTAATGCTATCGCTAAGGAGCAAGCCGGACGGCTCTACCCACCCAGCTCCTACATGGAGAGAAGTCAGCCGTTCAACAAACGCTCCAGGCCAACCTTCAAGAGAGTAGGCTCAGGCGGCTTGAAACTGGCCAGCAACCTTTGGTTATTCGCCCTTGAATGCCGAATGTCTCCGGGGCGCGCCGGCTCGTACGTCACAGCAGGCAACGAGCCCAGCGCCTCTTCCAACGCGTGCAGGACCTGCTTGAGGGTGGTGGTGCGGTTCCAGCCGACGTTAATAGCCCCAAAGGGTGCGCTTGGCGCTTCGACGGCTTGCACCAGTACCTCGACCAAGTCTTCAACGTACATGAAATCGCGGGTCTGCTCACCGTCGCCGAACACCGAAATAGGCAAACCTCGCTGGGCACGCTCGCTAAAAATGCTGATCACGCCAGAGTACGGTGATGACGGATCCTGGCGTGGTCCGAAAATATTGAAAAAGCGAAAAATCACCGGTTCCAGGCCATGCTGACGGCGATAGAAATCAAAGTAGAACTCACCTGCCAACTTGTCCGAAGCATAAGGTGTCAACGGAGCTTTAGCAGTCTCCTCTTCAATCGAAGCACCTTCCCCATTATTGCCATACACAGCTGCGCTGGAAGCAAATACCACACGCTTTACGCCGGCCTTACGCATGCCTTCGCAGACATTCAAGGTGCCTACGAAATTGCTCTGATGCGTGCCGACTGGATCATCCACCGATGCTTGTACCGAAGCTACCGCCGCCAAGTGCACCACCGCAGTCACGCCGACAGCGGCCCGCTCCACCTCTTCGGCATTGGCGACGTCACCTTCAATTAGATCGACTCGCCGGTTATCGAGCGGCAAATTGCTTCGCTTGCCCGTGGATAGGTTATCCAGCACGCGCACCCAATAGCCTCTCGCAAGCAGCGCATCGACCAAATGCGAACCGATAAAGCCAGCGCCACCGGTGATCAGAACCCACTTTTTAGTATCAATCATTATTACGGATCTTCTCGACGATAGCTGTGGTTGAGCTGTTTTCAACTAGGCCCAACACTTTGACCGTGCCGCCGTAGGCACTGACGATGTCCGCACCCACTACCTGGTCGACGGAATAGTCACCACCCTTGACCAGCACGTCTGGCTTGACCTGGGCCAACAGGTTTTCCGGGGTGCCTTCAGAAAAACTGATCACCCAGTCCACCGCCCCCAAACCTGCCAGTACCGCCATGCGCCGGTCGACGCTATTGATCGGGCGGCCAGGGCCTTTCAAGCGGCTGACAGACGCGTCATCGTTGACCGCGACGATCAGGCGATCGCCCTGGGCGCTCGCTTGCTCAAGATAAGTCACATGGCCGGCGTGCAGGATGTCGAAGCAACCGTTGGTGAAGACAATGCTTTCGTTGTGGGCGCGAGCGTCGTCAATCGCCAACAGCAATTGCTCGAGCCCCAGCACCCCACGTTCCGAGCCTTCGGAGCGCTGGATGGCGCGACGCAACTCGGGTGCGCTGATGGCAGCGGTGCCCAGCTTGCCAACCACGATGCCCGCCGCCAGGTTGGCCAGGGCCACGGCGTGGGGCAGCTCCTCACCGGCGGCGATGGACGCGGCCAGGGTGGAAATCACCGTGTCACCGGCGCCGGTGACGTCGAACACTTCCCGTGCACGCGCCGGCAGGTGCATCGCCGGATGGCCTGGACGCAGCAGGGTCATGCCGTGCTCGCCACGGGTCACCAGCAGGGCGCCGAGGTCAAGATCGGCCATCAGCGCCGCGCCCTTGCTCACCAGTTCGTGCTCATCGGCGCAACCACCGACGACGGCTTCGAACTCGCTGAGATTTGGCGTGATCAGGCTGGCGCCCCGATAAATCGAGAAGTCCTTGCCCTTGGGATCGGCCAGCACCGGAATGTTGCGGGCCTTGGCGGCCTGGATCAGCACCTGGTGGTTCTTCAAGGCGCCTTTGCCGTAGTCGGACAACACCAGCACCTTGATGCCTTCGAGCAACGCCTCGACCTGACCACCGAGGGCCAGGGCGTCGGTGGCGAAGGGTTCTTCGAAATCGATGCGCAGCAATTGCTGGTGACGGCTCATGACCCGCAGCTTGACGATGGTCGGCTGATGCGCGATGCGCTGGAACAACGCGCGCACGCCCGCCCCGCGCAGGCTATTGGCCAGGCTGTCGGCCGCTTCGTCGTCACCGGTCACACCCACGAGGGAGGCCGGGGCGCCGAGCGCGGCAATATTGAGGGCAACGTTGGCAGCGCCACCCGGACGGTCTTCGATTTGCTCGACCTTGACGACCGGTACCGGCGCCTCAGGGGAAATCCGTGAGGTACCACCATGCCAGTAACGGTCGAGCATGACATCGCCGACCACCAAGACAGGGGCTTGATTGAATCGCGGCATGGACAACTTCATGGAGCAACCCACATACAAAATGAACAGGGGCGCGATATTAGCACAGGGTTTGCGCTGGCTTGCGACTGGCGCGACGCCGAATCAAGCGCAGGGCAAATGTGGGAGGGGGCTTGCCCCGATGGCGGTGGGTCAGCTGACATATGTGCAGGCTGACACTTCGCTATCGGGGGCAAGCCCCCTCCCACAGTAGATGTGTGCGTATTTCAGATCAGGTGATATCAGCCGCTACCGGCGCATCCAGGCCCATGGCATGCAGGCGGGCGTAATAGCCGTTCTGCGCCAATAATTCGCCGTGGGTGCCACGTTCGACGATCCGACCGTCGTCCATCACCAGGATCAGGTCAGCCTTTTCGATGGTGGACAAGCGGTGTGCGATCACCAGCGTCGTGCGGCCCTGCATAACCTTGTCCAGCGCGGCCTGGATATGCCGCTCGGACTCGGTGTCGAGGGCCGAGGTGGCCTCGTCGAGAATCAACACAGGCGCATTCTTGAGCAGGGCACGGGCAATCGCCAGGCGCTGGCGTTGGCCACCGGACAACAGCACGCCGTTCTCGCCGACCTGGGTATCGAAGCCCTTGGGCAACTGGTCGATGAAGTCCCTGGCGTTGGCATCCGCCGCCGCCGCCTCGACGTCTTCGCGTGGCGCGCCGGCCAGGTCACCGTAGGCGATATTGTTGGTCACGGTGTCGCTGAACAGGGTCACGTGCTGGGTCACCTGGGCAATGTGCTTGCGCAGGTTGAGCAGCTTGTAGTCTTCGATCTCGATGCCATCGAGCAGGATTTCACCGCTCTCGTGGTGATAGAACCGCGGGATCAGGCTGGCCAGGGTCGACTTGCCGCTGCCCGAGCGCCCTACCAGGGCGATCATCTGCCCAGGCTCGGCGGTAAAGCTGATGTCCTTGAGCACATGGCGCTCGGTGCCGGGGTAGGTGAAGTTCAGGTTGCGCACTTCCAGGCGGCCGCTGACTTTTTCACGCTCGAGGGTGCCGTGGTCGACCTCCACCTCTTCGTCCAGCTGTTCGAAAATGCTTTCGGCACCGGCCACGCCTTTCTGAATAGTCGAGCTGACTTCCGACAGTTGGCGAATCGGTTTGGGCAACAAACCGGCCAAGGTGATGTAGGCCACCATGTCACCGGCCGACGCATCGCCTCGCAGGTACAGCACCAGGAACATCAGCACCGCCATCGCGGAGTAGATCACCAGTTGCAGCGCCGGCGTGTAGATCGCCCCGGTACGGGTCATGCGCAATTGCTTGTTGGTGTTGCTCTGGCTGGCCTTGAAGAATCTTTTTTCCTCGTAGACCTCGCCGCCGAAGCTGCGCACCACGCGGTAGCCTTGGATGGTTTCCGAGGCGACGTGGGTGACGTCACCCATGGCCACCTGGATCTTCTTGCTCTGCTTGCGGAATTTCTTGCTGGCCGTGCTGACCATGACCGCAATCAACGGTAGGATGGCGATCATCACCAGCGTCAGGCGCCAGTTCATGAACAGCAGCGAGGCGAACAGGAAGATCACTGTCATGCCTTCGCGGATCACCACCTTGATGGCATCGGTTGCCGCCCCTGTGACCATGGTCACGTTGAAGGTGATGCGGGAAATCAGGTGGCCGGAGTTATGGTTGTCGAAGTAACGGTTTGGCAGCGTCAGCAGGTTGTTGAACAACTGCACGCGCAAATCGTGGACCAGCCCCAGGGAGACCTTGGCCAACAGGTAGTTGCCCAGGAATGAGCCCAGGCCTTGCCAGGCCGCGATCAGAATGATCAGCAGCGGCACCGCCTGCAGCAGCTGCAGGTCGCGCAAGAACGGCACGGTCGGAAACAGCACGGCTTCGGGGTTGGACAGGCCGTCGACGAAGTATTTGAGGATGTAACCCAGCATCGGTTGGGTCGACGCGAAAATCAGAAATCCAAGGATACTCAACGCGAACAAGCCCATATAAGGCTTAACGTAACTGAGCAGGCGGAAGTATATTTTCAAGCTCGAAGGGCTTGCGCTCGGACTGGAGTCGGTCATATCACGCGGCGTTTTGAAAAAGGAGGCTGACTTTAGCACAGCTTCTCTGTTGTACTTGCACCCGGCGTAACCCACAGCCCGGTTGGATCAGACGGGCGACATTACATAGCCACTACCTTAAGATGGTCGGCTTTCTCTTTCTGGAATGGCTTTATCGTATGCACTCAAAGCGCCTTATCTATGGCTCAAATCGCGTTTTCGACTTCCTGGTCCTGTGGATTTTGCCTGTTGGCTTGCTGTTGCTCTTGAGTGCGCTGTTCTTCGTCGGCAACCGTAACGTACTGCACCGGGTTTTCTACATCCTGTTCAGCGTGCCCACCTTGTTCCTGTTGTGCATGCGTCCCAAGGAACTCAAGGATTTGTTGCGCGAGCCTATTGCCCTCGCGTTCCTGGTGTTTTCTGCCTGGGCCTTGACGAGCCTGCTCTGGAGCCCGGAGCCCAGTACCGACACCGACCTGTTCAAACGCCCGCTGAACACATTCATGCTGTTTGGTGGCTGCGGGCTGTTGCTGCATTATCGCAATGAACTGTTCAAACCGATCTTCTTTAGTGCCGCTGCCATTGCGCTAGTGGTAAGCCTGTGGAATCTGGTGGCGTTCGCCAAGGGATTCCAACCCGGCATGCGCATGATCGGCGGTCTTGGCGCCCTCGACAACCCGTTGCTCAGCTCGCACCTTTTTGGTTTTTTTACGGTTTATTGGCTATACACCTGCATGACCACCCAGCGACAGAAGGTATTGTGGTTCAGCGTACCAGCGCTTGCGATCATGGCCACGGCCGTGCTGGCGACCGGTTCACGCACGCCGCTTGTAGCATTGACGCTTGCCATCCTGTGGATGAGCTTTCTCAGCCGTAACCGGCGCTCGGCACTGCTTCTCAGCGGCATGATCCTGGGTGCTGTCGCGCTCCTGGTGTTTTACCCTGAATCGATCACCGAACGAGGCAGCTCATTCCGCCTTGAGCTGTGGCGCATGTCGTTGCACCTAATCGCAGAGCATCCGTGGATCGGTCATAGTTACGATTCCGAGCTGTATCTGACTCTGGCAGTTGGCGACCAACTTCGCGAGCCCCACAGCTTCTCCCTCGGCGTGCTCTATTACGTCGGTATCATTGGCTTCATCCCGTGGGCCTTCATGCTCGGATGGGGCCTGTATAAAGGTCTGAAAGAGCGCGCACAGCCGCTGTTCATCCTTGCATCGTCCTTGCTGGCCTACGGCATCGGTGCCGGCCTGACCGAAGGCGGCGGCATCCTGTCGCGACCCAAGGAGCATTGGTTCCTGCTGTGGATCCCGCTGGCAATCATTGCCGGCCTGAGCGTCGCCCAGCGCCACCGCAGTCTGCTGCGCATGCCTGTGCAATCGATCAAGCCCCAGGCATTCGACCAGCTGTGCAGCAATGCCCATGTAATCGAAGCCGATGGCCTCGGGCCAAAGGTCTTGCGCCTGGAAGATGGCAGCTTCCTCAAGCTGTTCCGCCCACGCCGCTGGTACACCTCCGGTAGCTTCAACCCGTATTCAGAGCGCTTTGCCAGCAACAGCGAGCAATTGCGCACCCTGGACATCCCCGCACCACACATTCTCGGGCTCTACTCCTTGCCCGATGCCAGCAGCGCCGTGGCCTACACGCCCCTGCCCGGCCTGACCCTGCGCCAGGCCCTGCAAAGCCTGGACAGCAGCCTACGCGAATCGCTGGTCGAGCGTTTTGGTCGGTTCATGGCGCAATTGCATGAGCGCGGCGTGTACTTCCGTTCGCTGCACCTGGGCAACGTGTTGCTGATGGACGACGGTGAGTTCGGCCTGATTGACGTCGCCGACCTGCGCATCTTCCCGTCGCCCCTGCGCTACGCATTGCGCCAGCGTAATTTGCGCCACATGCAACGCTATCCGCAGGACCGCAACTGGCTGTTCGAAACGCACTTCGAGCAACTGGTGAAGGGCTACGCAACCGTTGCGAGCCCAACGGCCACTGCGAAAATTCGCGAGCAGGTACACAGCCTGGCCCATCCAGGTGATGAGCCCCTGTAGGAGCGAGCTTGCTCGCGAAGATCGTCAACGATAACGCGGGCATTCAGACTGCCTGCAGTGTCCTCGGGTTTTTCGCGAGCAAGCTTGCTCCTACAGGGGAAACGCCTCAGCTTTTGAGCGGTGCCAGGTAGAGCCGCACCAACCCGCGCAAGGTTTTGCGGCCCCAGAACTTCAGGGGAATCTGCTTGAGAATCTCGCGCGCCAACGGCCGGTCGCGCTGGGCGGTCTTTAAGAACATCGAGTTCAGGAAGTTGTAGCGCACCGCGTCATAGGCCGGGTGGTCGCTGAACTTGGCGTAGGTCTTGAGGATGTTCTGGATCATGTAGCGGTGGTTCTTGTAGGTGTTGCTGCCGTGCTGTCGATACTGCGCCATCACCACGTCAAGGGCGTCGATGGTGTAGCCCGCCGCCGTGATCTTCAATTGGATCAGCAGGTCCTCGAGGGGAATCTGCGGGTCGAAACCGCCGACCTCCTCCAGCACGTCCCGACGAATCAGCATGGTGGGCGCCGGTGGGAACGGCTTGCGGTCCATGAACATGTCGTCAAAATCGAGACTGCGAAACGGCACATCGCGACGTTGCTTCTTCTCCGGGTGCAGGTTGCCATCGCCATCGATCAGCTCGATGTTGCCGGCGCACATGCCCACCTTCGGCTTGCCCTCCATATACGCCACCTGGGTCGCAATACGGTCCGGCAACATGATGTCATCCGAGCCGAACGGTGCGATCAGGCTGCCCTTGGCGCGAGCGATCGCGCCGTTGAGGGTGGCGCTGAGGCCCTGGTTCTGTTGCACCTGGAAATCAAAGCCGTGTTCGGCCTGCAAGCGCCGGATGCGCTCGACGCTGTCATCCTTGGAACCATCGTCCACCACCAACAACTCGATATTGGGGTAGGTCTGCCCCAACACGCTGAGGATGCTCTGCTCGATATACCGGGCGTGGTTATAGGAAGCAATGATCACCGAGACCAGGGGTTGCTGCTGATTCATGCTCTACCTACTTCACGCAAACCGGTTTCAATCAGGGTCAGGTACTTGTGCTTGAACTCGTCGAGGGTATGGTTGGCTTCCAGATAGCGGAACACCTCTTCGCCCTTGGCGCGCAGCTGCTCATCACTCAGCGCCAGATAGGTATCCAGGGCCTCGGCCAACTGCTCGACGTTGCCTGGGTCATGGGACAAACCGCCCGCGCCCTGCACCAAGGGCAGCATCGCAGGGCCGTTGGACGCGATCACCGGCAAGTGGCCGCTCATGCCTTCCAGCAGCGCAAGGCCGAGGCCTTCGAACAGCGATGGCATGGTCCAGATGTCGAAACCGCGCACGTACTTCATGCCGTCTTCGCGAAAGCCCAGCAAATGCGCACGGCCCGTCAGGCCCAGGCGCTCGATGTCGGCGCGCAGATCGGCTTCGGCACGCCCGGAACCAATGATGCCCACCTGCGCCTCAGGGTATTTGTCCTTGAGGGTGGCAAAAGCTTGCAGCAAATGGGTGTGGCCCTTGATCGGCACCAGACGGCCGAGGGCGCCAATCATGCGTGCGTCCATCGGCAGCCCAAGGGCTTGGCGGGCATCCTCGCGGGACAACTGCAAAGCCTCTGCCTGGGGAATATCGATCGCGTTGGTCACATAGGTCGTGTTCTCACGGGTAAACCCGCAGTTGAGGTTCACCAGGTAATCCTTCACCGCCTCTGACACACCGACGAACCGCCAGGCGGGGCTGACCCAACGCTGGGTCTGGCGCCGCCGATAGCCACGGGCATACTCGCCGAAACCGTGGGAGATGCCGATGCACAACGGGATCTTCAGCCAACGGTTGAGCGACAGCATCATGTTCACCGATTTGAAGCGGTTGCAGATGACCACGTCGAATTTCTGCTCGCGGCAATACTTGTAGATCTGCCACATGGCGCCAAAGCGGATGCCCTTGAGGGACTTCTCCGGCAACTCGAAATAGTGGGAGTGCTCGGCCACGCTCAAGGGCTGGCCTGGCTGCGGACGCCCACTGAGAAAACCGGAGGTCACCTCGAAACGCTCAACCGGCAGGGATTTGACGATCTGCTCACCCAGGTCGGCGAAATCATGGGTCTTGACGTTGTAGTCCGGCTGTAACTGCAAAACCTTGAAACGCGGCTTCATAACTCTCCATGCAGCGATCTGGCTACGGGCGCACGGCCCGGTAAAAAACAGCGACAGGCCCATGCCGGCCTGCCTTCGATAGGGTCTCAGTCCTGCTTAAGGACCCACAACAGCTCGTGACGACGCACGGCCTTGCGAAAGAATTCGTTCTCGCCATAAGGCGATGGACTACGGCCCGCCAGCACCTGCTGCAACCACTTGCGCACGCGACGCTTGAACGGCGCTCGCGGCTGCAGGTCATGCATCATGCCCAGCGCCATGGCCTTGTCCTGTTGCTGGCGCAAGGTCAGGGTAAAACTGCACGGGACCAGCGCTACGGCGGCATCGAAATGCGGCGGCAGCGCCACCCCGGCCCCGGAATCGCCCATCGGCCAGCGGTCGTTATCATGCAGGTGATTGGCGTAGCCGAGCAATGTGTCGGGCTGCCACGCCAGGCCCTGCAACGCTTCAAGCACCGCCGCATGGGCGCAGATATGGTCGGCGTGCGGGTCGAGCAACGGCGTGGGCAACACGATCACCTGGGGCTGCGCCTTGAGCAGCAGTGCGCGCAGGTCGGCGATCAAGTTGTACCAGGTCGGCGCGCCGTCCACATCCCCGGGCAAAGCAAAGCTATTGAATTGACGGAACAGTCGCGTATCGGCCAAGTCGGCTTCGCGCGAGGCCTGAGGCTGATCCGGCGCGGCCTGCATGGCCTGCAATTGCATGCAGAAATAACCCAGTTGCACGCACTGCGCCTCGGGCACACCGGCCCAACGCGGCACGGCAACGCTGTCCCAGGCGCGCAGGCGGCCCTTGAGCCGTGCCGCATCAGCCTTGGGCAAGCCCATGTGCTGGTAATGCTCGGCTTCGATTTCGCCGGCGGTCAGGGTCACGATCCAGCTTTGTGTCGCCTGGCTGTAAAGGCTGAACGCGGCCAGCTCGGCATCGTCGGCGTGGGGGGCGATCACCATTACGCGTTGCTGGCGATAGTCGGGTTGGCGAAAACGCCATAGCGTCGGCTGGCCCTCGATCCGGCAAAAACGTCCGCGCAAAACGATATTGCCCGCCGCAAGTGCTTCAGTGGCGCCGGTCAGGTTGAGATAACGCCGCCCGGCGACACCCCGTTCGAAGACTTGCCGGTCCGGTGTTTCCAGGCCCAGCACGTCCAACGCCGGGTCGAGGAAGCGCCCTAGCCATGAGCTTTTCAACTCAACCCCGATGATCAGGGTTTCATCGGCCGCCAACGGCGTGTCCAGCAATAGCCGTCCCGCCTCCAGACGCAAACCGGGCTGTTCGCTGCCGGCCGGGAAGGCGTACTCATAAGGGTCTTTTGGCGAGTAGAACAGGTGGTCGGCAAACCAGGCTTCATGGGCTGCCCACAGCAGCACCGCGAGGATTGGCGGCAGCCACCAGGCCACCAGCACACCGGTCGCGATCAGCACCAGCAAGCCGATTACCAGCGCAATGCGTTTGTTGCGCCGATGGCGCTTGAGCAACTGCTGTTTGCGGCTCATACGCTGAACACCGGCACCGGGTTGCACCAGCGCTCCTTGTATTCGCGGTCGGCACGCCCGAAGGAAAAGCGCAGCGACTTGTCGGCCGCACGCGCCTGCTCCCAGGCACTTTGGGTATTAAGAAAACTCAACACACTGCCGGGGCTGAACGCGCGAGTTTCAGGGTCGACACCGCCGTTGACGTATTCGGCGCTGAACCATTCGCGGGACTGCACCTGATACACCAACTGCACAGCGATTGCGGCGTCGTTGAGAAATAGCACCGAGCCGAACAGAAACTCCTTGAGCAACTCCAGCACCTCGGCCAAGCGCGCCGCGCCGGCCGCCGGGAAACCCCAGCGGCGCTGGAACAGGTCGCAATAAATCGCCGCCAGTTCCACGCTGGAAAACTCGTTGACCGCCCGCACCACGCCACCCGCTTCTTCCAGCAAACGCAATTCACGCCGCTGGTTGTAGCGAAACTTTTTCGAGAGTTCTTCAGGGGTGCGCGCCATGGCCAATTGCTCGGCCTGGGGCTTGAGGGTGCTGATGCGCCCTTCGTTCAGCGCTGACAAGTAACGCCCACGGTGGCGCAACGGTACCTGCGCATCGGCGGCAATCGGCAGGATGAGCTCGGCATTGCCCAGGTCAAACAGGCCCTTCCTGCCGGTGCGCTTGAGTACGTCCTTGGACAAGGCCAGGTCGCGCCCCCAGGTGGCAATCGCCCCCTTGAGTTCGCCGTCCTGCTCCCAACCCAGGTAGCGCACCGGAAGCTGCGCCAGGCCGGCCAGGCGTTCGATCACCTGCGGATGGGTCGCCACACTGCCGCCGTAACGCTGCCAGGCCTGGGCGTAAACCTCGGCCTCGACAGGCGTCCAGCCACGTTCACGCCAGCCCCGCAAGCGGTTCAGCATTTAAACCACGGCGTCATAGGGGTCCACGCCATCCTTGACCACCAGGATGTCTTCCATGATCAGGTACTGCAGGTCGGAGCCGAAGAACATGTTCAGCGCGTCGGTCGGCGAGCAGATCATCGCTTCACCCCGGCGGTTGAGCGAGGTGTTCAGCGACACGCCGTTACCGGTCAGTACTTCCAGTTCCTTCATCATGTCGTAGTAGCGCGGGTTGTATTCGCGCTTGAGCACCTGGGCACGGGAGGTGCCGTCTTCATGCACCACCTCCGGCACGCGGGTTTTCCATTCTTCCGAGACTTCAAAGGTGAAGGTCATGAACGGCGCCGGGTGATCGACCTTGATCATCTGCGGGGCCACGGTGTCGAGCATTGACGGGCAGAAAGGCCTCCAGCGCTCGCGGAACTTGATCTGGTGGTTGATACGGTCGGCCACGCCGGTGGCGCTGGGGCAACCGATGATCGAGCGACCGCCCAGTGCACGCGGGCCGAACTCCATGCGGCCCTGGAACCAGGCCACCGGGTTGCCATCGACCATGATTTTGGCGATACGCTTGGGCATGTTTTCGATCTTGCGCCAGTTCGGCTTGCTGTCGTGCTTGGCGCACGCCGCGATGACATCTTCGTTGCTGTAGGACGGGCCGAGATAGACGTGCTCCATCTTCTCCACCGGCACACCACGGGCGTGGGAGACATAGGCGGCCGCACCCACGGCAGTGCCGGCATCGCCGGACGCCGGCTGCACGAACAGCTCTTTGACGTCATCGCGGGCAATGATTTTCTGGTTCAGCTTTACGTTCAGCGCACAGCCGCCGGCAAAGGCCAGCTTGCCGGTGTCCTTGAGGATGTCGCCCAGGTAATGGTCGATCATCTGCAAGGCCAGTTTCTCGAACAGTGCCTGCATGCTGGCCGCGTAGTGGATGTACGGCTCGTCGGCAATATCGCCCTCGCGCTTGGGCCCCAGCCACTCGATCAGTTTTGGCGAGAAGTAGAACCCCTTGCCCTTCTCTTTATAGCGACGCAGGCCGATGACGTTGGCGTAATCGGTGTTGATCACCAACTCGCCATTTTCAAAGGAGGCCAGGCGCGAGAAATCGTATTTGCTGGCATCGCCATAAGGCGCCATGCCCATGACCTTGAACTCACCGTCGAGCATCTCGAAACCGAGGAACTCGGTGATCGCGCCGTAGAGGCCGCCGAGGGAGTCCGGATCGTAGAATTCCTTGATCTTGTGGATCTTGCCGTTTTCGCCGTAACCAAAAAACGTTGTGGCGTATTCACCTTTGCCGTCGATGCCCAGGATCGCGGTTTTTTCCTGGAAGCCGGAGCAGTGGTAGGCACTGGAGGCGTGGGCCAGGTGGTGTTCAACCGGTTCGATCTTGATTTTCTTCGGATCAAAGCCCAGTTGCTCCAGGCACCAGACGATCTTGTTGCGATAGCGCTTGTAGCGGCGGTTGCCCATCAGGATCGCGTCGAGCGCGCGGTCCGGGGCGTACCAGTAACGCTTGGCATAGTGCCATCGCGCTTCGCCGAACAAGCTGATCGGAGCGAACGGAATCGCCACCACGTCAACGTCGGAAGGCTTGATGCCTGCTTGCTCCAGGCAGAACTTCGCCGACTCGTAGGGCATGCGGTTCTTTGCATGTTTGTCGCGTACGAAGCGCTCTTCTTCGGCGGCCGCGATCAGCTTGCCGTCGATATACAGGGCCGCGGAAGGATCATGGCTAAGGGCGCCGGACAGGCCAAGAATCGTCAATGCCACTGGGGTCTAGCCTCTTTTAGTCTGCATGCAGGCGGGTCGCGCCTGAAAAAAGTGTGCCTCCCGCACGGGCGGGAAACAGCTAAAGGGCGGGATTATAGCTTAAAAGCACTAGGAAGCTGTTAGCGCCAAGGGCTAGCGAAGCTCAAGGTTACCGTCGGCGTTTTGCCGGTAGAGGGTATAGGGCAGGACGAGCGTATCCAGCACTCCGGAGAGGGGCACATCGAGAATGGCCCACGGAATACCGTTCAGCGAGAGTCCGCCTGCGGAATTGAGCGGCCCGTGCAGGACACACAGGTCATACGCCACGCCGCTGTAGATGCGTGAAACAGACTGGCAATAGGTTTTCTTGCCCCTGAGCTCGCGAACAGTGACGTCATCACCTCGCAGCACAGTGGTCGCGGTACCGCAGCCGCCCAGCAGCAAAGATATTCCCAGCAGCACCGATAACCGCACGATAAGCGTCCACATATTTGCTTCTTCTTTCTTATTGAGAGGACCGAAAATCTAGCACCCTAGGGCCGCCGACTCAGGTTTCCATAGCCGCTGCCTGGCGTAGGAAACCTCTCATTCGGCCCAACGGCAAGGAACTCGGCAATTCCCAGGCTGAATCGTTAAACTCGCGATATTTGCACCCGCGCACCTCAGGCGGGTGGCGCCACGGACCTGACCTGTTCATGAACTCATCTACCCCCGCTTGCCTGGCCCTACTCCTGGGCCTGGTCAATACCGCCCAGGCTGACGATACGCCGCTGATCCTCGACCCCAGCGTGGTCACCGGTTCGCGCAACGCCAGCCCCACCTTTGACCTGCCCTACTCGGTCGACGGCATCAGCCGCGAACAGATCAGCGACGGCCAACTCGGCATCAACGCCTCCGAAGCCTTGTCCCGTGTGCCCGGCCTGGTGGTGCAGAACCGCCAGAACTACGCGCAGGACCTGCAAATCTCCTCCCGTGGCTTCGGCGCCCGTTCAGCCTTCGGCGTGCGCGGCATCAAGCTGCTGGCCGACGGGATTCCCGCCAGCACCCCGGACGGCCAGGGCCAGGCAGCGACCTTCAACCTCGACACCGCCGAACGCATCGAAATACTGCGCGGCCCCGCCGCGACGCTGTATGGCAGCAACGCCGGCGGGGTGATCCAGATGTTCTCCCGCGACGGCGAGGGCCCGCCGCGCATCGGTGCCGAAACCCTGGTCGGCAGCGACGGGCTGAACAAAAACCACCTCACCGCCGAAGGTGCGGCCAACGGCGCCGGCTTCGTGCTCGACGCCTCGCGCATGGACACCAACGGCTATCGCGACCACAGCAGCGCGCGCCGCGACCAGACGTTCGCCAAGCTCAATTTCCAGCCGGATGACGACAGCAAGCTGGCGTTGATCTACAGCAGCCTGGAACAGAATGGCACGCAAGATCCGCTGGGGCAGACCTGGGCGGCGTACAAGGCTGATCCACGCTCGGTGAGCGCCAATGCGCTGACCTACAACACGCGTAAAAGTATCGATCATCAGCAATTGGGCATGAATTACGAACGGTACTTTGGCGAGGCGACCTTGCAGGTCAACGCCTACACGGGGCGGCGCAGCGTGATTCAGTACCTGTCGATCCCCAAGGGCACGCCCGCAAACGAGCGTGGCGGTGGCGTCGTGCAATTCGACCGCAAGTTCTACGGTGGCAGCGTGCGCTGGATGCAGCCCATCGAACGCGCGCCGGGCGAGTTGATGATCATCACCGGCCTGGACTTCGACCAGAGCGAAGACAGCCGCCACGGCTATCAGAACTACAGCGGCAACACCCTGGGCGTGAAAGGCCAGCTACGCCGTGACGAAATCGATACCGCTCGCAGCCTCGATCCCTATATCCAGGCCAATTGGGCCCTCGACCGCTGGACCCTGCAAGCCGGCATCCGCCATAGCACTATGCAGATGGACGTCGACGACCAATTCCTGAGCAATGGCGACGCCAGCGGCAACAAGACTTACCAGAAGAACACCCCATCGATGAGCGTGATGTACGCGTTCACGCCCGACCTGCACGGTTACATCAGCGCAGGCAAAGGCTTCGAAACCCCCACCCAGGCCGAGTTGGCCTATGCACCAGGCAATGTCGAAGGCTTCAACTTTGGCTTGAAGCCGTCTGAAAGCACGCAATACGAAATAGGCCTGAAGGCCCAACTGGCCAACACCCGCGTCAACGCCGCCGTGTTCCAGATCACCACTGAAGACGAACTGGTCGTGCAGCAATCCATCGGTGGCCGCACCAGCTACCAGAACGCTGGCCGAACCTTGCGTCGCGGCTTCGAACTGGGCGTGGAAAGCCAACTCAGCGAGCACTGGAGCACCAGCCTCGCCTATACACGCCTGCAGGCGACCTACGACAGCGCCTTTCCCAGCGGCGCGAATACCATCGACAAAGGCAACTACCTGCCCGGCGTGCCGCAAACCACGCTGTTCACTGAACTGAACTGGAAACCGCGCGACTGGGTCAGTACCGCCCTCGAAGGCATGTACCGCAGCAAAGTCTACGTCGAAGACACCAACCGCCAACACGCCGCACCGGGCTACAGCGTATTCAACTGGCGCGCGCGGTTCGAGCAAAAGGCAGAGCACTGGACCTTTCACCAGACCTTGCGCCTGGATAACTTGCTGGATCGTCAGTACGTGGGCTCGGTGATCGTGGGGGACGGCAATGGTCGCTACTACGAAGCGGCGCCGGGGCGGTCATGGTATGCGGGGGCGGGGGCGGAGTATCAGTTCTGACTGCAGCGCCTGAGCGGGCGCCATCGGGGGCAAGCCCCCTCCCACACTGACTGTGTTCACATCTTCAGAAGTGTAACAGTCAAATGTGGGAGGGGGCTTGCCCCCGATGGCGGCCCGACAGCCGGCCAGGATGTTGGATCAGAACGAGTACATATCCGTTGCTGCGGTAACGGCGGCTTAGGGTTCCGCCCTGACGGCAGGTCACTTTTGGAAAAGAGCCCCAAAAGTAACCAAAAAGGCTCTTGCCCCACCACTCGGCACCTCGCCTAGGCTCGGTGTGCCCATAATCCGACAGTGATTTGGGAGGGCCGCCGCCACGCGCCATCCATGGCGCGGGGCGGCTAAACCGGCATCCCTGCCGGTTTACCCCCCAAATCACTATCGGATTACGGCCAGCGTGGTTTAACGGGGCGCTTAGATCAAGAGCAAGATCAAGAGCGGCTCGCTTCGCATCGTGGTTACTTAGACTGCTACTAAGCTGTGTAGATACCTATGCCCCCGATAGGGCCGAAGGCCCGCTTCAACCGGAGGCGCTGACCTCTTTAGGCAAACGCTGATCAATCACCTGATACAACGCACTGCCCTGCGGCCAATTACGCATGAACCGCGCACGATCCTTGGCATACGCCCCAGCGAAGCTAGCAGCGGAGTGGTGCTGGCGCATGGCGTCAAGGTCGATCATCGCCCAGCGGCCTTCGCTCCAGAACAGGTTGTGGCCTTTGAAGTCTCCATGGCTGATGCGCTCGCGGATCAACTCGGCGAACAACCGGTCCAGCGCCAGCAGCTCATCTTCAGGCGCATCGCCGTTTTCAACATAGGGCGCAAAACGCTCGATAATGTCGGGTCCAGGCAGGTATTCAGTGACCAGATACGCACGGCTGCGCAACCAGAAAAAGCGTTTCTCCAACACCGCCAGCGGCTTGGGCGTGGCGATGCCTAGGAATGCCAGGCGATTGCCTTCGCGCCAGGAATGCCAGGCACGGCTGGGGCGCCAGAAGCGTTTGAGCCAGTGGGCGAAACCCTTGATGTTGTAGCGTTTGATCACCAGGGGCCGGCCGGCCACTTCGACCTTGGCCACGCTCGCCGCGCCACCGGTCTTGTACAGATAGCCCTGGTCGAGCAGCGCATCGGCCTGCTCCAGCACGGGCAGCATGGCGGCCTCTTCTTCACGCCGAATCGCGCGCAGGCCGAAGGCACCGCGCACCACGCTGAACAGCGTGCAGTCGCGACCGACCTTGTTCAGATAGTCCTTCATGCGCCAGGCGCTGACTTTGCGCACCTGCTTTTCGAGCGCTTCCAGGGGCAAGGCATGTTCGCCGTTTGCCAGCAGGTAGTACACCAGCAATTCTTCGGTAAACGGCTCGAGGTTTTTCGGCAACTGGGCAAAGAACACCCCGAGGTTTTCCAGCACTCGATTGCGCGACAGCGGCTTGCCCGCCTCTTCGACACGGATTCCGGCACCATCGATCAAATACAGTTTGCCGTCCTGGCGCAGTAAGTTGTCCAGGTGCAGGTCTTCCTGCCACAACCCTTGGGCATGCATCTGCGCAATCGCGCCGAGCGCTTCGGCGAGCACAGCGGTTTGTTCATCGGCCAAGGGCGGCAAGCCTTCGACAGCGAGCCAGGCGTCGGCCAGGCTTTGGGCGCCTTCGAGAAACTCGAACAGCAGCCAGCCCCCCTCGCCTTCCTGCAAACCGTCGGCGAGCAACAGCGGTGTGGTCAAGCCTTGCTCGGCCAACAGCCGCACACCGCTGAGTTCACGTTGAAAATGCCGCGCCGCCTTGCTGCCCACCAACAACTTGGCCAGCACCGGGCGACCGCGCCACACGGCAGCGCCGACGTAGCGCTGCCCCGGCAATACCCGCAACAGGCTGAGCAGTTGCAGTTGCCCCGGACCTGCCGCATCCGCAAGATCAAGGGTCAGCGGCAGGTGGGGTGTACGACCGGCATTTTTCAGCTCGGACAAACGCATCAGCGGTTCTCCTTGTGGCTGCGGCGAGCCGTCAGACGCTGGTGCCAGGTAGACACCAATGCACTCTCTTCGGGCTGCTCAAGGTAAGCCGCCAACAGCTGTCGCACCTGGGCGTCGGTCCACTGCGGTGCACGGCGCAGCAGCGGTTCCAGGTCCTTGACCCGGTCACGCCAGCCGAACAACAGCGGACGGGTCTTTTCCAGGTCGATCAGTTGCGCGGCATAGCTGTCGCCACGGCCCTGCAGGAAAATATGCTTGGGATAAAAGCAGCCGTGCACCTGGCCCACGCTGTGCAAATGCCGCGCAAGCTTGCCGCAGGCCAGCAGGATCGCGTGCTGCTGGGCGTCGCTCAGTTGCGTCCATTGCTCCAGCAACGAGTCCAGGTCGTTCCAGCCGTCCAGGGCACGGGTGAGCAGCATCGCACGGCGCTCGCCTGCAACCTTGCGCTCGCCAAAAAAGGCTGCCTGCAAGGCCGGGATACCCAGCTTTCGGTACAGGCTGATATTGCGAAACTCGCGGGCAAAACTCGGTTCGCCAAACGGCCGGTGCAAGGTGCGCGTCAGGTAGTTGCTCTGGCGCTTGAGGTAGTAACCCTGACCTTCAAGCTCCAGGCGATACACGCTGCTCCAGCCGTCGCCGCTGGTGTTCGGCTCGTCCACCGCATCCAGTTGCCGGGCCCACAGCGCGTCGAAGCTAGCCAGGCCGTTGCGCTCAAGCAAAGCGCGGTCTTCGGCCGCCAGGAAGTCACTCATTCACGTCCCTCGAAAAACTTCACCACATGGCGAATTCGTTGTTTGTCCGACGTCTTCAGGTGCGTGCGTTGGCGGTATTGCATGTAGAAACGCAGGCGCTGGGTGGCCGACAGATGATACTTGGCGACCTTGTCCAGGCAGGCCAGGTCTTTGGTAATGCGGTACTTGAGCCAGAAACCGCGCCAGAAATCGCCGTTGGGGCAGTCGATCAGGTACAGGGTGCGCTGGTCGTCGACCAGCAGGTTGCGCCACTTCAAGTCGTTATGAGTAAAGCGGTGATCGTGCATGGTGCGCGTGTATTCGGCGAGCTGGCGGCTGATCGCATCGACCCACATGGGGTCTTTGAGGCGCGGATCGTTGCGCTCTGCCAACGCCGACAGGTCTTCGGTCTTGGGCAGCTCACGGGTGATCATCGCGCCACGGTCGTAGGCCAATCCGCTACGTTGCAGGCCCCAGGCGATGACCTCGGCGGTGGGAATGCCCCACTTGGCAAAGCGCTTGAGGTTCTGCCACTCGGACTTGACCCGCGGCTTGCCCAGGTAGCGGCGCAGGCCTTTGCCAGCCCCGACATAGCGTTTGACGTAATAATTGACCCCGCCGCGCTCCACCCGAATCACTTCCGACAGTGGGTCGCGGGTCAGGCGCTCACCTTGCAGGGCAAACACCGCTTCCAGGCTTCCGAAGTCGTCCGCGAGAGCGGCGTAGGCAGGTTCCAGATTCCAACCCGCCATCAGAGCGCATCCCCGTAGCGCTGCTTGCGCGCATAGAGCTTGGCGGCCATGCGTTCCAGTTCGCGCAACAGCGCGGTTTGCTCGGCGAGGATCTGGCGCAACGGCTGCTGAAAGTAATGCTTGAGAAAGCGCAGCTTGTCGCGCTGGGTCAGGCCGATTTCCAGGGCAGAGTAATACAGCCCGGCCAGGTCTTTGTTGCGCCAGCGCACAGGGATCGTCGCACGCACCTGGGCGCGGTGCAGGTCGATCACCGACAGCTTGAGGGTATCGACCGCAATGGGCCGGTCGGTGTGCAGCAGGAAGTGGCAGAGGTAGCAATCGCGATGATTGACGCCGCCCCGGTGCATCGCCCCGACGGTGTTCGCCAACTCGACGGTCAAGGCGTGCTTGATCGCCGGCACCGGCGGCTGCTTGACCCAATCGAGGGTCAGGTCTTCCAGGCTGATGATCGGTGCCAGCTCTTGCGTGATGATGAACGAATGCTGGTCGGCCGGGTTGCTGCCTTTTTCGCCAAAGGCCACCGCCGTCATGGTCGGCACGCCCAGTTCCTGCAAGCGCTGGATCGCCAGCCACTCCTGGCCTGCGCCCAGCACCGGCAATTTGGCGGTGACCAGGTTCTTGAGGATTTCGCCCCAGCCGATGCCACGGTGGATCTTCACGAAATAGGGTTGGCCCTGCACCACCGTACGCAACGTACGGCGAGCGGCCAGCTCGCGGAACACCTGGCCTTGCAGCTTCTCGACCTCGGCGAACGCATCGCGTCCGGCCCAGAGGGTGTTGAAGGGTTCGGCTAGAATCAACTTCATCGGTTTGGCTCCGCCAGAATCAGGTCCGCAGCGTACTGCGGCATGCTAAACAGGTCGGCCGTCTCGGCGAAGGCCAGACCATTGCGACTCCAGGTCGCGCGCGCGTGTGGATCTTCGAGCATATCCACCAAGTACTGGTTGAGCTGGGCCTGTTCGAACGGTTCGTCCAACACTCGGCCGCTCTGGGCCTTGTCGATGTAGAACGCGTAGCCGCAGACCCGGCTCACCAGTACCGGGAGGCCGGCGACCACCGCTTCGACCAGCACCATGCCGGCCGCCTCGTTGTAGGCAGGGTGAATCAACAGGTCCGCCCCGAGCAGGAAGCGTGGGATATCGTTGCGGCCCTTGAAGAACTGCACCTGGTCGCCCAGGCCCAGCGTGGCGCTCTGCAATTGGAAGACTTTGGGGTCGTCCTGGCCGATTACAAACAGGCGGGTGCGTTTTTTCAGTTTGGACGGCAATGCGGCGACGGCCTTGAGGCTGCGGTCGACGCCCTTGGTCTTGAAACCCGAACCGATCTGCACCAGCAGCAAATCATCCTCGGCCAGGCCGAACTCACGGCGAAACTCAGCGCGGATGTCGGCGGCGTTCGGCGGCGCGCGCCGGTCACGGGCGATGCCCGGCGGCAGCAGGTGGAACCGCTCGGGCTGGGTGCCGTAATACTGGCTGAACAGTTGCTGTTGATGCTCGGACAGCACCATGATCTGGGTCTTGGCGTTCTTGTCGAACACCGCACGCTCGTATTCGGCAAAGTGCTTGTAGCGCCCGAACCAGCGGTACATCGGGTTGCGCAGCGTCTGGGCCTTGTCTTCGAACACGCCGTCGGCGGCGAAGTACAGGTCGAGCCCCGGCATCTTGTTGAAGCCCACCACTCGGTCCACCGGGCGCCTGGCCAGGTCGGCCTGGATCCAGGCGTAGAGCTTTTCGTTGCGGCGATGGTTGACCAGCGCCTTGACCGGCGCCACCAGCACTTCGAAGCCGGGCGGGATATCGCCCTCCCAGATCAGCGTATAGACACGAATCTGATGGCCGCGCTGCTGGCATTCCAGGGCGATGCGCATGAAGTCACGCTGCAGCCCACCGAAGGGAAAGTATTTGTACAGTACGAAAGCCAGTTGCATCAGTGCTGCTCCTCAGCCAGTAACAACGCGCTCAGTCGGCTTGCTACGCGCTCAGGATTCAGGCGCGTGAAGCACAGGGGCGACTCGCGCGTGATGTCGAACCGCCGCAGGTCATCGGCGGTGGGTTGGTAGGTGCAGTGCTTTTGCAGGCACGGCGCACACGGCCAGTCGCTGGCCAAGTGGACCTGGCCTTTGCCGTAGGCGCCGGTGAGGCCCGGGTTGGTCGGCCCGAACAGCGAAATGGTCGGCACATCCAGCGCCGCCGCCAAGTGGCCGAGGCCGGTGTCCACCGCCACACAGGCGCGCGCACCAGCCAATACACGGGCCACGCCCGCCAGGTTCAGTTTTGGCAGCACTTCGGCGTTGGGCAAGCCCTGGGCCAGGCGCTCGGCGCGGGCTTTTTCGGCGGCGTTGCCCCACGGCAACTTCACGTCCACGCCCAGGCGGGCCATGCGTTCGGCCAGTTCGCGCCAGTAGGCTTCGGGCCAGTGCTTGGTGTCCCAGGTGGTGCCGTGCAGCAGCAGCACGAAGGGTTTCTTCGGCGGCAGGCCAAGCAGTTTCTCGACGCTCAAGCCGTAGTCGCCCAGGCCCTTGGGCAGGTCATAGCCCAGCGCCACGGCAAACAGTTGGCGCAACCGCTCCACCGCATGTTGCCCACGGGCCACGGCCAGGCGGCGGGAATAAAAGCGCGCCGCCAGGGGTTCGCGGGCCGAGGTTTTATCGAAGCCGGCCACCGGCGCCCGCACGTAGCGGGTCAGCCAGGCACTTTTCAGCAGGCCCTGGGCATCGATCACCAGGTCATACTTGGTCGACTGCACGGCCTGTTTGAAACGCCGCCATTCGCCGCTCTTGATGGTTTGCCAGAGGTTCTTGCGCCAGCGACGAATCGCCACCGGGATCACCTTGTCCACCGCCGGGTGCCAGGTCGGAATTTCGGCAAAGCCTTCTTCCACCACCCAATCGAAACGGATGCCGGGGATCGCCCGCGCCGCGTCGGTGAGTGCCGGCAAGGCGTGGATCACGTCGCCCAGGGATGAGGTCTTGATTACCAGTACCCGCAACTCAGTGAACCTCGACCACGTCGCCCTGCAACCGCTGCAAGGCATCGGTTACCGGCTGCGGCAGCAATTGGCGCAGGCAGTTGTAGTGGCCGAAACGGCAGGTGCGCTCAAAACAGGGGCTGCAATCCAGGCCCAGGCGCACCACTTCGACCTGGTCGGCCAAGGGTGGCGTGAACCCTGGGGACGTCGAGCCGTACACCGCCACCAACGGGCGATTCAGCGCAGCGGCGACGTGCATCAGGCCGGAGTCGTTGGACACCACCGCGTCGGCGCATGACAGCAAGTCGATGGCTTCGGCCAGGGACGTCTCGCCACTGAGGTTCACCGCCTCTTCGCGCAGGCCCGGAATCAGGCGCTGGCGAATATCCTCACCCACCGAATGATCGTTTTTCGAGCCAAACAGCCACACCTGCCAGCCTTCGCGGATCTTGGTCTCGGCGACCTTGGCGTAGTGTTCCGACGGCCAGCGCTTGGACTCGCCGAACTCGGCGCCCGGGCACAAGGCCAATACCGGGCGGTCCAGCGCCAGGCCGAACTTGGCCAGCGCCGCATCACGGGTCAGCGGGTCGATCTGCAAGCTGGGGCGCGGATACGGCGTGGGCAGCTCGGCGCCGGGTTCGTAGGCCAGGGCCATGAAACGCTCGATCATCAACGGGTAGCGCGCTTTGTCCAGGGTGCGTACATCGTTAAGCAGCACATAGCGAAACTCGCCGCGCCAGCCGGTACGCTTGGGAATGCCGGCAAAAAACGGCACCAGCGCCGACTTCAGCGAGTTGGGCAACAGGATCGCCTGGTCGTACTGGCCGGCCATGGCTTTGCCGATGCGCCGGCGGGTCGCCAATTCCAGCGCGCCATGGCCGAGCGGAAAGCTCAAGGCCTTGCGCACCTGAGGCATGCGCTCAAGTATCGGCCGGCTCCACTCAGGGGCAAGCACGTCGATCTGGCAGTCCGGATAGCGCAGCCGCAGGCACTGGAACAGTGTCTGTGCCATCACCATGTCACCGACCCAACTGGGCCCAACGATCAGAATATTCATGTAGTTTCCACAAACGATGCGGGGAGGCTTATGCCTCCCCGCCCTAATAGTGTTTCAGCTCAAACCGAGCGCCTGCCAGATTCGCATCACCTGGCGCCGCTCGTCTGCAAATTGGTCCCCGGCCACCGTGCCCGCCTCGTTCTGCAAGGCTTGGCGGTGCGCGGCGGAGCGGTACGCCTTATACACCTCCCGCAACAAATGGGCATCGGCGGCAGGCATCAGCCCGACCTGCTCCAGGCCTTCCAGAATGCGGATATTGTCGGTGTAGCGCAGCAACGATGGATGTTGCGCAGACCACGCCAAAGCGGCGTATTGCACCATAAATTCAATATCGACGATACCTCCGGCGTCCTGCTTGAGGTCGAACAGCGCCGTGGCTTCGAAGGCATTGGCGCCCATACCGGCCGCTGTGCTCCTGGTCCCCAGGTTGTCACGCATCTTGGCGCGCATCTCGCTGACCTCCTGGCGCAGCTTCGCCAAGTCCCGTTCACGCCCCAATACCTTGGCGCGGACCTGCTCGAACGCCTGGCCCACATCCTGGCTGCCGACTAATACCCGCGCGCGAATCAGCGCCTGATGCTCCCAGGTCCAGGCTTCATTTTGTTGATAGCGGTCGAACGCGCCCAGTGAACTCACCAGCAACCCGGACGCACCTGAAGGCCGCAGGCGCATGTCCACCTCATACAGTTGGCCGGAGTTGGTCTGGGTGGTCAGCAAGTGAATGATGCGCTGGCCCAGGCGCGTGAAGAACTGCGCACCGTCGATCGGCTTGGCACCGTCAGTCTCGGCCTGCGGGTCGCCGTCGTGGATAAACACCAGGTCCAGGTCCGAACCATGCCCCAATTCGATACCGCCGACTTTCCCATAACCGACAATGATGAACCCAGGATCGCACAGGCTGCCGTCCAGCCGTTGCGGCGAGCCGTGACGGGCAACGGTCTGGCGCCAGGCCAGGGCCAGCACCTGTTCGAGGATGGCTTCGGCCAGCCAGGTGAGGTAGTCGCTGACCTTCATCAATGGCAGGCTGCCGGCGATTTCCGACGCGGCCACCCGCAGGCGGTGCGCCAGCTTGAAATGGCGCAGGGCTTCCATCTGCTGCTCGAGGTCGTCTTCAGGGATACGCGTGAGGCGCTCGCGCAATTCGGCGGCCAGCTCCGGCGCCAACGGCGGCTTGAACAGGCGCCCTTCGTTGAGCAGCTCATCGAGCAACAGCGGGAAACGCGTGATCTGCTCGGCGATCCACGGGCTCGCGGCGCACAGCGTCAGCAGACGGCGCAGGGCGTCGGGGTTTTCAGTGAGCAGCACCAGGTAAGCGGAACGCCGGGCGACCGCCTCGACCAGCGGCAGTACGCGCTCCAATACCAGGTCCGGGTTGGCGTGTTCGACCGCCTGGGCCAGCAAGCGCGGAATAAACGCATCCAGCCGCTCGCGACCGAGGCGCTGCATGGCGCGCAGCTGCGGACTGCCGCGCAAGCCAGCCAGGGCCTTGAGGGCCTTGGGCGCATCGCTGAAGCCGCCTTCGCTCAACTGGCGGCAGGCGGCGGCGTCATCCTGGGATTCTTCCCACAGCGGCAACCATTCCCCGCCGACGACAAGTTCGCTTTCTTCGCCCTCTTCTTCATCAGGGTCGGCAATCACCTGGCGGAAGTGCCAGTCCACCCGTCCACGCCAATACATCAGGCGTTCGTGGAACGCGGCCCAGTCGGCAAAACCGAGCATGAAGGCGATACGCGCCTGGTCTTCCGGGCTGTCCGGGAGCATTTGGGTCTGGCGGTCGGCGATCGCCTGGATCGCGTGTTCGGTGTAGCGCAAAAACTCGTAGCCATTGCGCAACTCACTGATCACGGCGGCCGGCAAGTAACCCTGGCCCTCCAGGGTGCCCAGCACATTCAATAGCGGACGTTGCTGCAGGCTGAGATCGCGGCCACCGTGGATCAGCTGGAACGCCTGGGCGATAAATTCCACCTCACGAATACCGCCCGAACCCAGCTTGATATTCTCGGCCATGCCCTTGCGCCTTACTTCCTGCTGGATCAGTTGCTTCATGGTGCGCAGCGCTTCGATGGCCGAAAAGTCCAGGTAACGGCGATAGACGAACGGGCGCAGCATGTCGAGCAACTGCGCGCCGGCCAGTTGGTCACCGGCGACGACGCGGGCCTTGATCATGGCGTAACGCTCCCAATCACGGCCCTGGTCCTGGTAGTACTGCTCCAGCGCGTTGAAGCTCAGTACCAGCGCGCCGGCCGAACCGTAGGGACGCAGGCGCATGTCGACGCGGAACACGAAACCGTCGACCGTCATCGGGTCGAGGGCCTTGATCAATTTCTGACCAAGTCGAATGAAAAACTCCTGGTTATCCAGGGAGCGCTTGACCCCCACCGTTTCGCCGCCTTCGGGGTAGGCGAAGATCAGGTCGATATCCGACGACAGGTTCAGCTCCACCGCCCCGAGCTTGCCCATGCCAAGGATGACCATGTGCTGCGCCTCGCCGCTGCGCCGCCCGGTTGGCGTGCCGAATTGCACGCAATGGCGTTGGTACAGCCATTGGTAGGCCTGGTCGATGCAGGCGTCGGCCATGTCGGAGAGGTCGCGGCAGGTTTGCACCAAATCCGCCTGGCGGGTCAGGTCGCGCCAGATGATGCGCACCTGCTGGCGCGTACGCTGGCGGCGCAGCACACGGCCGAGTTCGTCTTCTGTTTCGGCCTGTTGCACGGCTCCGGCAATCTGCCCGCACAACTCACCCGGCGCAAACCCTCGGTCGAGCTCGCCCCAGGCCACCAACTCAAGCAACATCAAAGGGTCACGCACGCTCTGTTCAATGACAAAATCACTGGCAGCGCACACCCGCGCAAAGTCGGCCCACCGTTGCGGCGTCCAGCCAGAAAGGCCATGATCGTCATCCAGCGCGGCCACCGCGTCACGAAATGACTGCTCGGCCCGGCTGGCGTAAGGCAAGAGAATGGCCGGAAGTTCGGCCAACGTTGGAAGGCTCATGGTCTATCCTTGATCGGCGTGTAAATGGCGTGTAGTTGTGAACGCAGGAGCCATGCTCGATGAAGGACTGTCGAACAAAAGTTAGAAATAGCTGAAATTAAATCAATCTTGGCAGGCAACATCAAACTTTCACCTTTTCTTGTTCGCAATAGACCAACAATAACGATTATGCTCACCAGCCAGACCGAGCCATACGCTCAGTCTTGTGTAGTTTTACTACTCGTATATACATTCGAAAGGCTGAAATGGCCGACGATTTGTAGTAAAACTACAGGACGCCGAAGCAACCTTCGGCCATCCAAGAATTTATGTCGTCTGCCCACAAGGCCAGTCGCAAACTTCAGGCAACCGATTCTGGTAGCCTTTCCGCCCTGGAGCAAGCCATGCAAGACCTCGATCCCGTCGAAACCCAGGAATGGCTGGACGCCCTGGAATCGGTTCTCGACAAAGAAGGCGAAGACCGTGCTCACTACCTGATGACCCGTATGGGCGAACTCGCGACCCGCAGCGGCTCGCAATTGCCTTACGCCATCACCACGCCATACCGCAACACCATCCCCGTTACCCACGAAGCACGCATGCCTGGCGACCTGTTCATGGAACGCCGCATTCGCTCGCTGGTACGCTGGAACGCCATGGCGATGGTAATGCGCACGAATTTGAAGGATTCGGACCTGGGCGGTCACATCTCCAGCTTCGCCTCCAGCGCAACCCTGTATGACATCGGCTTCAACTACTTCTTCCAGGCCCCGACCGACGAACACGGCGGCGACCTGATCTACTTCCAGGGCCACACCTCGCCAGGCGTCTACGCCCGTGCGTTCATGGAAGGCCGCATTACCGAAGAACAAATGAACAACTTCCGCCAGGAAGTCGACGGTCAGGGCCTGTCGTCCTACCCGCACCCTTGGCTGATGCCTGATTTCTGGCAGTTCCCGACGGTATCCATGGGCCTGGGCCCGATCCAGGCGATCTACCAGGCACGCTTCATGAAGTACCTGGAAGCCCGTGGCTTCATTCCCGAAGGCAAGCAGAAAGTCTGGTGCTTCCTGGGCGACGGCGAGTGCGACGAGCCGGAATCCCTGGGCGCCATCTCCCTGGCCGGCCGCGAGAAGCTGGACAACCTGATCTTCGTCATCAACTGCAACCTGCAGCGCCTCGACGGCCCGGTTCGCGGCAACGGCAAGATCATCCAGGAACTCGAAGGCGTGTTCCGCGGTGCGCATTGGAACGTGACCAAAGTCATCTGGGGCCGTTTCTGGGACCCGCTGCTGGCCAAGGACGTCGACGGTATCCTGCAACGTCGCATGGACGAAGTCATCGACGGCGAGTACCAGAACTACAAAGCAAAAGACGGCGCGTTCGTGCGTGAACACTTCTTCAACACGCCTGAACTCAAGGCGATGGTTGCTGATCTGTCCGACGACGAGATCTGGAAGCTCAACCGTGGCGGCCACGACCCGTACAAGGTCTACGCGGCGTACCACGAAGCGGTCAACCACAAAGAGCAACCGACCGTCATCCTGGCCAAGACCATCAAGGGTTATGGCACCGGTGCCGGCGAAGCGAAGAACACCGCGCACAACACCAAGAAAGTCGACGTTGACAGCCTGAAGCTGTTCCGCGACCGCTTCGACATCCCGGTCAAGGACGAAGAGCTGGAGAACCTGCCGTTCTTCAAGCCTGAGCCGAACAGCGCCGAAGCCCGCTACCTCAGCGAGCGTCGCACTGCACTGGGCGGTTTCGTGCCGCAACGCCGCGCCAAGAGCATGAGCATCCCGACGCCGCCACTCGATACCCTCAAGGCTATCCTGGACGGCTCGGGCGACCGCGAAATCTCCACCACCATGGCCTTCGTGCGGATTCTCGCGCAGCTGGTCAAGGACAAGGAAATCGGCTCGCGTATCGTGCCGATCATCCCGGACGAAGCCCGTACCTTCGGTATGGAAGGCATGTTCCGTCAGTTGGGCATCTACTCCTCCGTCGGCCAGCTCTACGAGCCAGTCGATAAAGACCAGGTGATGTTCTACAAGGAAGACAAGAAGGGCCAGATCCTCGAAGAAGGCATCAACGAAGCGGGCGCCATGAGCTCCTTCATCGCTGCCGGTACTTCGTACTCCAGCCACAACCAGCCGATGCTGCCGTTCTACATCTTCTACTCGATGTTCGGCTTCCAGCGCATTGGCGACCTGGCTTGGGCCGCAGGCGACAGCCGTACCCGTGGCTTCCTGATCGGCGGTACCGCCGGCCGTACCACGCTCAACGGCGAAGGCCTGCAACACGAAGACGGTCACAGCCACATCCTGGCTGCCACCATCCCGAACTGCCGCACCTTTGATCCAACCTACGGCTATGAGCTGGCGGTGATCATCCAGGACGGCATGAAGAAGATGACCGAAGAGCAGCAGGACGTTTTCTACTACATCACAGTGATGAACGAGTCCTACCAGCAGCCAGCCATGCCGGCCGGTGTCGAGGAAGGCATCATCAAGGGCATGTACCTGCTCGAAGAAGACACCAAGGAAGCGGCGCACCACGTACAGCTGATGGGCTCCGGCACCATCCTGCGCGAAGTGCGTGAAGCGGCGAAGATCCTGCGTGACGAGTTCAACGTCGGCGCCGACGTGTGGAGCGTTACCAGCTTCAACGAACTGCGTCGCGACGGCCTGGCCGTGGAACGCAGCAACCGCCTGCACCCGGGTCAGAAGCCTGCACTGAGCTATGTCGAAGAGTGCCTGGCCGGCCGTAAGGGTCCAGTCATCGCCTCTACCGACTACATGAAACTGTTTGCTGAACAAATTCGCCAGTGGGTCCCGTCCAAGGAATTCAAAGTCCTGGGCACCGACGGTTTCGGCCGCAGTGACAGCCGCAAGAAGCTGCGTCACTTCTTCGAAGTCGACCGTCACTTCGTGGTGTTGGCAGCCCTGGAAGCCTTGGCTGACCGTGGTGAGATCGAACCCAAGGTGGTGGCTGACGCCATCGTCAAGTTCGGGATCAACCCGGAAAAACGCAACCCACTGGACTGCTGAGGAGATTTTTTGTGAGCGAACTCATTCGCGTACCTGACATCGGCAGCGGTGAAGGTGAAGTAATCGAGCTGTTTGTGAAGGTTGGCGACACCGTCGAAGCCGACCAGAGCATCCTGACCCTGGAGTCGGACAAGGCGAGCATGGAAATCCCTGCTCCCAAGGCCGGCGTGGTCAAAAGCCTGAAAGTGAAGCTGGGCGACCGCCTGAAAGAAGGCGACGAACTGCTGGAGCTGGAAATCGAAGGTGCCGCTGATGCGGCCCCTGCGGCGGCTCCTGCTGCCGCTGCTGCACCTGCACCGGCTGCTGAAAAGCCTGCTGCTGCCGAGGCTGCTCCAGCCCCGGCCGCCGCACCTGCCGCCGCCACCGTCCAGGACATCCATGTTCCGGACATCGGCTCGTCGGGCAAGGCCAAGATCATCGAGCTGCTGGTCAAGGTCGGCGACACCGTCGAAGCCGACCAGTCGCTGATCACCCTGGAGTCCGACAAGGCCTCCATGGAGATCCCATCGCCGGCTGCCGGCGTGGTGGAAAGCATTGCGGTCAAGCTGGAAGACGAAGTCGGCACTGGCGATTTCATTCTCAAGCTGAAAGTACAGGGCGCTGCGCCTGCTGCTCCGGCACCGGCTGCCGCTCCGGCTGCGGCCAAGGCTGAAGCTGCTCCGGCCGCTGCCGCGCCTGCGCCTGCTGCCAAAGCCGAAGCTGCACCGGCTCCTGCTGCCGCCGCACCCGCGCCAAGCGGTGCCAAGGTTCATGCCGGCCCTGCCGTGCGTCAGCTGGCCCGTGAGTTTGGTGTCGAGCTGGGCGCCGTCGCGGCCAGCGGCCCTCACGGCCGTGTACTGAAGGAAGACGTGCAGGCCTACGTCAAGGCCATGATGCAGAAAGCCAAGGAAGCGCCAGCTGCCGGCGGCGCTACCGGTGGCTCGGGCATTCCGCCGATCCGCACCGTGGATTTCAGCCGTTTCGGCGAAATCGAAGAAGTGCCGATGACCCGCCTGATGCAAATCGGCGCGGCAGGTCTGCACGCGAGCTGGCTGAACATCCCGCACGTGACTCAGTTCGACCAGGCCGATATCACCGACCTGGAAGCTTTCCGCGTTGCGCAGAAAGCCGTGGCCGAGAAGGCCGGCGTGAAACTGACCGTGTTGCCTCTGCTGCTCAAGGCCTGTGCGCATCTGCTCAAGGAACTGCCGGACTTCAACAGCTCGCTGGCGCCAAGCGGCAAGGCGATCATTCGCAAGAAGTACGTGCACATCGGCTTTGCGGTAGACACGCCTGACGGCCTGCTGGTACCGGTCATCAAGAACGTCGACCAGAAGAGCCTGCTGCAACTGGCTGCCGAGGCTGCTGCGTTGGCCGCCAAGGCCCGCGACAAGAAGCTCACCCCGGACGACATGCAGGGCGCGTGCTTCACCATCTCCAGCCTCGGGCACATTGGCGGTACTGGCTTTACGCCAATCGTCAACGCGCCGGAAGTGGCGATCCTGGGTGTGTCCAAGGCAACTATCCAGCCAGTCTGGGACGGTAAAGCGTTCCAGCCCAAGCTGATGCTGCCACTGTCGCTGTCCTACGATCACCGCGTGATCAACGGCGCGGCGGCGGCACGCTTCACCCAGCGCCTGAGCCAGCTGCTGAACGACATCCGCACCATCCTGCTGTAAGCCGCAGCGGCCTCCCCTGAGCGGGAGGCCTTTGCCGCACCGATTTCCGAGCGCCACGCTCGTACCTCAACCCCGCCACTTGGCGGGGCTTTTTTTGCCCGTTTGTTGTATACATAGGACAGGCTTGTACACCTTCCGTCACTTCGACTGCAGAAACGCCCTGCGTGGCCGATAACAGGGTTATAGCACTTAGCCTTCATCCTCTCTTGTCAGTGCGTGCCGCATGATGCAACCTTGCCGCAGGCAACAGTAAAGAGGGCGTGAGCCCGGCGCCGTGCGCATTTTTCCAAGCGAGTTTCCCCCATGAAAAGCCAACCCGATGTCGCCCGAACGGCGGCCGAGGTAGTGACGCAATTACCGGTGCCTTCGCGCCTCGGTATGCTGCGTTTCGAGCGGCTTAATGAGGCAAGCTGGGCGCTGCTCTACCTCGACCCCAATTGCGAACGCCAATTCGGCCTGCCGGCCGTCGAGCTCTGTGCCCTCATCGGCACGCCGTACGCCAGCCTGATGGAGCCCCAGGCACGCTATCAACTGCACGACGCGATCCAGCAGCAACTGACCCTCAGCCCCCACTACCTGGTGCGCTACACCCTGCACACCAACGATGGCCCGCTGAGCCTGCTGGAAATGGGTGAGGCCTACAAACAACACAATCGCCACCTGCTGCGCGGCTACCTGATGGTGGTTGATGGCCTGTTCAGCGAAATTCCCGCCACGGTGCCGACCGCCGACCTGGAAAACCAGAACAGCCGCCTGCAAATCGCCCTGGAACTCAACCAGCGCGCGCAACAGGAACAACTGCAGCACCTGGAGCGGGTACGCGCCCAGCAGGAGTTGATCCTGCTCCTGGCCCGCCAACGCTACACCACACCCAATTCGCTGCAAGAAGCCGCCGAACTGATCACCCGCAGCGCCTGCGACATCTACCAGATCGATTGCGCCAGCATCTGGAACCTGGAAGGCCAGCGCCTGGTGCCGATTTCGGCTTATCACCGCGCCGATCAGCAATACCATTTGCCCGAAGCGATTGACGCCAGTTGCTTCCCCGATTACCTCGAAGCCTTGCACAGCAGCCGCGCGATCGATGCCACCAATGCCCTGCGCGACCCGCGTACGCGGGAAATGGCCGAAAGCCTGTTCGCCAAGGATATCCACGCCATGCTCGACGCGAGCATCCGGGTGGATGGCCAGGTCGTCGGCGTGCTGTGCCTGGAGCAAAGCGGCAGTTCGCGTGCCTGGCAGTCCGATGAAATCGCCTTTGCCGGCGAGTTGGCGGACCAGTTCGCCCAGGTCATCAACAACCACAACCGCCGCACCGCCACCAGCGCCCTGCACCTGTTCCAGCGTGCCGTGGAACAAAGTGCCAACGCCTTTCTGCTGGTCAATTGCGACGGCGTGGTGGAGTACGTCAACCCAAGTTTTACCGCGATCACCCAATACAGCGCCGAAGAGGTGCACGGCCACCGCCTGGCGCAGTTGCCGGCCCTGGAGAACCTCAGCGAGTTGCTGTTCGATGCGCCGTCGAGCCTGGCCAAGAGCAACAGCTGGCAAGGTGAATTCAAAAGCCGACGCAAAAACCTCGAACCCTACTGGGGCCAGCTGTCGATTTCCAAGGTGTACGGCGACAACCGTGAGTTGACCCACTACATCGGCATCTACGAAGACATCACCCAGACCAAGCTGGCGCAACAGCGCATCGAACGCCTGGCCTACACCGACAACCTGACCAACCTGGGCAACCGCCCGGCCTTCATCCGCAACCTCGACGAGCGCTTTGCCCGCGACAGCGACAGCCCGATCAGCCTGCTTTTGGTGGACATCGACAACTTCAAGCGCATCAACGACAGCCTCGGGCACCAGACCGGGGACAAGCTGCTGATCAGCCTGGCCCGTCGTCTACGCAACAGCCTGAGCAGCGGCGGCAGCCTGGCGCGCTTTGCCAGTAACGAGTTTGCGGTGTTGCTGGACGATGCCGACCTGGAGACCGGCCAGCAGGTCGCCAGCCAGTTGCTGGCCACCCTCGACAAGCCGATGTTCGTCGACAACCAATTGATCAGCGTGACCGGCTCCGTAGGCCTGGCCTGCGCACCGCTGCACGGCCGCGACCCGCAGACCCTGATGCGCAACGCCGGTTTGGCCCTGCACAAGGCCAAGGCTAACGGCAAACACCAGGTGCAGGTGTTTACCGAAGCCCTGAATGCCGAAGCGAGCTACAAACTGTTCGTGGAAAACAACCTGCGCCGCGCCCTGACCCAGAACGAGCTTGATGTGTTCTACCAGCCCAAGCTGTGCCTGCGCAGTGGCCGCCTGTTGGGTATGGAAGCGTTGTTGCGCTGGAACCATCCGGAAAAGGGCATGATCCGCCCCGACCAGTTCATCAGCGTGGCCGAAGAGACCGGCTTGATCATCCCCATCGGCAAATGGATTGCGCGCCAGGCGTGCCGCATGAGCCGGCAGTTGACGGCGGCGGGCCTGGGTAATCTGCAGGTAGCGATCAATCTGTCGCCCAAACAGTTTTCCGACCCGGACCTGGTGGCCTCGATCGCCACGATTCTCAAGGAAGAACAGCTGCCGGCCAATCTCCTGGAGCTGGAGCTGACCGAAGGCCTGCTGCTGGAAGCTACCGAAGACACGCGCCTGCAACTGGACCAACTGAAGAGCTTTGGCCTGACCCTGGCCATGGACGACTTCGGCACCGGTTATTCGTCGCTGAGCTACTTGAAAAAATTCCCCATCGACATCATTAAGATCGACCGGAGCTTTATCCACGAAATCCCGGATAACCAGGACGACATGGAAATCACCTCGGCGGTCATCGCCATGGCCCACAACCTCAAGCTCAAGGTGGTGGCCGAAGGCATCGAGACCGCCGCGCAATTGGCGTTCCTGCGCCGGCATCGGTGCGACGTGGGCCAGGGCTACCTGTTCGACCGGCCAATCCCCGGCGCAGAGCTGCTGGAGAAGCTTAAACGCTACCCACGCGGGCCAATCGCCTGACAGCGCTGTAACACTCGGGCACACTGGCTGTCTGACAATTTACTGCTAATCAACCTGACGAGAGGACTGATCATGGTCTTGCGCTCGGAAATTCTGGTGAACAAAAACGTGCTGCCTACTCAAGAACAAGCTCTGCCTGGCCGTGAAACCCCGATGAACCTGCCGGAGACGCATTTCGTCAACGGCAACCCGCTGCTGGGCCCGTTTACCGACGACGTCGGTTTTGCGATCTTCGGCCTCGGCTGCTTCTGGGGCGCAGAGCGCAAGTTCTGGCAGCGCGACGGCGTGGTCAGCACCGTGGTCGGCTACGCCGGCGGCTTCACGCCGAACCCGACCTACGAAGAAGTCTGCTCAGGCCTGACCGGCCACAGCGAGGTGGTGCTGGTGGTGTATGACCAGGCCAAAGTGAAATACGAAGACTTGCTGAAGATGTTCTGGGAACTGCACAACCCGACCCAGGGCATGCGCCAGGGCAACGATATCGGCAGCCAATACCGCTCGGTGATCTATGCCACCACGCCGGAGCAGTTGGCGGCAGCCAAAGCCAGTGCCGAGGCTTATCAGCAAGAGCTGACCAAGGCCGGCCTGGGCGAGATCACCACCGAAATCGACGAAGCACCGACGGTTTACTTCGCCGAGGCGTATCACCAGCAGTACCTGGCGAAGAATCCCCAGGGTTATTGCGGCATCGGCGGCACCGGCGTGACCTGCCCAATCTAAAGCACAACACAAAACAAAATGTGGGAGGGGGCTTGCCCCCGATTGCGGTGTATCAGTGACAAATGTACTGACTGACACTCCGCTATCGGGGGCAAGCCCCCTCCCACACTGGTTTTGGGTTTGGCTTGAGATAAAGCTATTCAGCGATGAGCCAATCCAACCCACACAATTCCTCTTCCGGACAGACCCGCCCGATCTGAAGAACGACACAAAACAAAATGTGGGAGGGGGCTTGCCCCCGATGCGGTGTATCAGTGACAAATGTACTGACTGACACCCCGCTATCGGGAGCAAGCCCCCTCCCACACTGGTTTTGTGTTTGGCTTGAGATAAAGCTATTCAGCGATGAGCCAATCCAACCCACGCAATTCCTCTTCCGGACAGACCCGCCCGATCTGAAGAACGACACAAAACAAAATGTGGGAGGGGGCTTGCCCCCGATGCGGTGTATCAGTGACAAATGTACTGACTGACACCCCGCTATCGGGAGCAAGCCCCCTCCCACACTGGTTTTGTGTTTGGCTTGAGATAAAGCTATTCAGCGATGAGCCAATCCAACCCACGCAATTCCTCTTCCGGACAGACCCGCCCGATCTGAAGAACGACACAAAACAAAATGTGGGAGGGGGCTTGCCCCCGATGCGGTGTATCAGTGACAAATGTACTGACTGACACCCCGCTATCGGGAGCAAGCCCCCTCCCACATTGGGTCCTGTGTTTGGCTTGAAATAGGCTATTCAGCGATGAGCCAATCCATCTGCCAGCCGCCCTGGGTCTGGCCCAGTTGCCTGGACAGCCACGGCAGCAATTCACGCAGCTCCTCTTCCAGGCCCCACGGCGGGTTGGCAATTGCCAGGCCTGAGCCGGTCAGGGTGTTGGGCGTGTCCAGCGGATGCACCAGCAGCTCTACGCGCAACAGTTTCGGCGCACCGGTGCCGGCCAGGTCCTGGTAGAAGCGGCGCAACATGCGCGGGTCTTTCACCGGGTACCAGATTGCCGCGACCGTCTGGCGCATGCGGCTGACGGCTTCCTTGAGGGACGCCGCGCAACGCTGCATTTCATCGAGCTTTTCAAACGGTGGGTCGATCAGCATCAGCGCGCGTTTTTCCGGCACCGGCAACAGGGCGCGCGGCACGTGCCAGCCTTCGCCAAGGTGCACCTTGACCCGACGATCACCCTTCATGTTGTCCTTGAGTAAGAGGCCGTCTTCCGGGTGCTTTTCGTTGAGCAGTACGCGGTCCTGAGGGCGCGTCAGGCGCCGCGCCAGCTCCGGCGAGCCTGGGTAGTAGCGCAACTGGCCATCCGGATTCATCTCGTGGAGCACGCGCATGTAATCGGCCGTGAGCGGCGGCAGGTCGCTTGCGCCCCACAGGCGGGCGATGCCTTCCAGGTATTCACCGGTGCGGTTGGCCTGGTCACCCTGCAGGTCGTACAGGCCGATGCCGGCGTGGGTATCGAGGTAGGCGAACGGCTGCTCCTTGCGCGACATCAAGGCGATGAGGCGGGTCAAGGTCAGGTGTTTGAAGACATCGGCGTGGTTGCCGGCGTGAAAGGCGTGACGATAATTCATGGTTGCTCCTGCGCAGGAGGCGAAGTTTACCTTCTACCGGGGCAAAGGTGCAGGGCCGCATGGCGGCTGGTGTTTTTGTTAACTCAACTGCGTAGCGAGGTAATCGGCCAGCGCTGCATGGTTGATCCCCGGCCTGCGCGCGAGCCAGGTGAGCTTGTGCCGCAACGTGCTCGGCGTGAAGGCGGCATACAGATCGGGACGCTGCTCTTGCAGCCATTGCAACAGGTTGCCGACCAGTACCTGCGGGGACTGCTCAGCCAGATGCTCGAGCAATGGCGCAGGCACTCGCCACCAGGGCCAGGGCTTGGCAGGGGTGATCGGGTCAGTCGCCACCGTCAGCGGCTGACCATTGATCAAATAACGCCCAAACACCGGCAAGACCTTCCCCGCCTCGTCACCCAATTGCTGCCACATCGGCTGAAACTGAGCGCCATCCCAGAAGCGTAGAAACACCGCCTGGTCATTGGGCATAAACACCTTGGTCATGCTTTGCAGATGGGCGATCACGGTGTCCAGCGCGCTGGAGGATACCGCCAACCAACCCCAATCGGTGGCGTGCGCGGTGGCGACCCACTCCAGAAACGCGCTGCCCGGCTCGACAATGCCCACGTAAGGCATCACCTCGTCCCAATGGGCGTAGGCCGTACCCGCCCAGATCGCTTGCGGCAGCGGCCCTGCCGTCAAATTTTGCCAGGCGACGAGCGGTTTGGCGGCGCTGGCATTGCCCAGCACGGCAAAGATGCGCTCATCGCCGCGCAAGGGAAACTGTGCCAACCAGGTGCCAGGATCCATGAGTGCCTGCATCAGGAAGCCCTCCGCGCATGATCGGTGATATCGCACTGCCCGCCCCGACAACGCTCGCACTCTTCGCAAAACGGCGCGCTGCGTTTCAGGCTGGCGATTTGCACAGGGCTCAGGGGGAGCGGGATAACCGCCAGTACCGTCTCCTTCAAACCGGGCGTCAACGGCGCCTCCGCAGGTGCTGGCGCCCCGCCGAGCTGGATTGGCACACTGCTGAAAATCCCGCCCGCCGAAATCGTGATTGACTGCCCTCCCGCCTGAATCGTAACGCTGGCTCCCGCATCGATGACGATGCTCTGCCCGGCGCCAATTTGGATGGTCCTGCCAGCTCGCATCTGCTGCGAGCCGCCGACCATCAAGTGATCATCCTGCTTGAGCTCGGTCAGGCGGTTGCCATGGGTAATGCGCTGCTCTTCGCCGTGCAACTCATGGTGCGACTCGCCGCCGACCTTCACCCGACGCCTGTTATCAACCTGCACCTGCTGGTCGTGCAATACGTGCTGGGTCCAATCACGCTGGGCACGCAGGTAGATTTCTTCGGCGCCCTTGCGGTCTTCGATGCGCAGCTCGCTGTAGCCGCCACCGCCGGGCGTGCTCTGGCTGCGAAAGATGCTGCGGGTCTTGTCCGCCGGCAGATCGAGGGGCACCGATGTCACGGCATTGGGCAGGCAGCCCATCACCAGCGGCATATCCGGGTCGCCATTGATGAAGCCCACCAGCACTTCCATGCCGACCCTGGGAATCAGCACCGTGCCATAACGGTCATGGGCCCAACCACTGGCGACTCGCAGCCAGCAGCTGGACTGATCGGTCCGCTCGCCAGCGCGGTCCCAGGCCATTTGCACCTTCACCCGGCCGTATTCATCGCAGTGAATTTCACTGTCGACGGGCCCGGTAACCACCGCGCTCTGATAGCCGGACACACTTGGGCGGGGTATTTCAGGCAAAGGGGGGCGAAACATGACATCCCATGGAGCGGCAATGAATGTGTTGCGATAACCCTGACGAAAATCTCCGCCGGCGAGGTCTGTGACAGCCTCCTCCAACACCTGGGGTTGCATACCTTCATGACTCACCTGCGTCACCAACCACAACCCATTCCAGTCCTCACGCGGATGCCCACTCAGTCTGAGGAAGCGGCCGCTGACCAATCCAGGCTCATCACCCGAGCCATGCGCCAGCCGATAGTCACTGCGATGGCGCTCCAGCCCACGCTGTGCGAGGTATTTACCATGGGGACGCTCGCTGAAATGGCCGGGGAAGAATTGCTGCTCAAGAGTGGGAAGTTGCTCGCCGGTAGCTGCACTTTCCAGCTCAAGGCGCGGTTTACGAAAATCGTAATCGCGCAGGTTCACCGATGTGGTGCGCGTTTCCAGCTGCACGGCAAACCGCTTGATCGCCGGGGTCTGCGCGACCATTCCGGAACCGGGCATATACGGGGTTGGCTGCTGCGCCTGGGCGAACACGGTCTGGTCATCGCCAAACACCAGCAGGTGCTGTTCGGCCGAATGTTGGAAGTGATAGTGAATGCCCTGCTCGGCACACAGGCGCTGAACGAATGCCAGGTCGGTTTCAGCAAACTGCACGCAATACTCGCGTTCGGGGTAAGTACCGCTCAGGCGAAACTCGAATTGATCGCTCTGGATGCCCTGCCCCGTCAACACCAGCGCCACAATCTGCGGCACCGTCTTGTGCTGGAAGATACGTTGGTGGCTGCTGTGTTTCAGGTAGGCCAAGTGCGGCACAAGGCTGAACTGATAGCGCGTAAGGCGCCGCCCGGAATCACCCTGCGCTACCCGGTAAACCAGGCCATGCACACCATGGCCCTGATCATCGAAACCGAGGTACGCCGGGTGATGCAGCAGGTTCTCAAGGTCCAGGTCGGGCTGCTCGCAGACCAACTCAAGGTCAAAACGATAGGGCTGGCTGAGCGCTTCGTTACCCTTGAAGCTGTAGACCCTGAGGTCACTGGCAACCCCATCCAGGGTCAGGGTAAACGCGGTTTGATTGGCAGGAGCGAACATCCGGTGTTTCTCTGCAAAAAAATAGGCGACCGATTCTGCACCACTGTTGCTCCCTGCTGAGCAGGCCCGAGGAAAATCAGTAAAACCCTACACGCGAACGTCGGAATCCTCTTCGGAGCGTCGTAAATCACAGGCAAAAAAAGGCCCGCCATCCGTAGGACGCGGGCCTTTTTGTTAACTCATCGAGCGCCCAGCGCCCGGTGAATTACTTATTGAGGTTGTAATCTTTTTCTGCGGCATCAAAGCGCTCGACCATACCGGCAGTCGGGGCACCCATCTTGCTCACGAAGTAGATCGCCAGGCTGGCGAAGATGAAGCCTGGGATGATTTCGTACAGGCCCAGCACTTCGAAGTGCTTCCACACGATTACGGTGATCGCGCCGACCAGGATGCCGGCCAGTGCGCCGTTGCGGGTCATGTTTTTCCAAATCACCGAGATCAGCACCACAGGCCCGAACGCGGCGCCGAAACCGGCCCAGGCGTAGCTGACCAGGCCCAGTACACGGTTTTCCGGGTTGGCGGCCAGGGCGATGGCGATCAAGGCCACCGCCAGCACCATGATCCGACCGACCCATACCAGTTCAAGCTGGGACGCACCCTTGCGCAGGAATGCCTTGTAGAAATCTTCGGTCAGGGCGCTGGAGCACACCAGCAATTGGCAGCTCAGGGTACTCATGACAGCCGCCAGGATGGCCGACAGCAATACACCGGCAATCCATGGGTTGAACAGGATCTTGGCCAGTTCGATAAACACGCGCTCAGGGTTTTCGGTCACGGGACCGGCCACCTCAGGATGCGCCGAGAAGTAAGCGATGCCGAAGAAGCCCACCGCCACGGTGCCGCCCAGGCACAGGATCATCCAGGTCATGGAGATGCGGCGCGCGTTGGCAATCGACTTCACCGAATCCGCCGCCATGAACCGCGCGAGAATGTGCGGCTGGCCGAAGTAACCCAGACCCCAGCCCATCAGCGAGATAACGCCGATGAAGGTGGTGTTTTTCAGCATGTCGAAGCTGGTCGGGTCCTTGGCTTCGATGGCCAGGAAGGTGGTGTCCACGCCGCCGGTCGCCAGCAGTACGATGATCGGCGTCAGGATCAACGCGAAGATCATCAGCGTGGCTTGCACGGTATCGGTCCAACTGACCGCCAGGAAACCGCCAATAAAGGTGTAGGCAATGGTCGCTGCGGCACCAGCCCACAGCGCAGTCTCGTAGGACATGCCGAAGGTGCTTTCGAACAGACGGGCACCGGCCACGATGCCGGAAGCGCAGTAAATGGTGAAGAACACCAGGATCACCACAGCGGAGATGATCCGCAGCAGCCCGCTTTTATCTTCGAAGCGGCTGGAGAAGTAATCCGGCAGGGTCAGGGCGTCGCCGTTGTGTTCGGTCTGCACCCGCAGGCGGCCGGCCACGAACAGCCAGTTGAGGTAGGCACCGACGATCAGGCCGATAGCAATCCAGCTTTCCGACAACCCGGACATGTAGATCGCGCCCGGCAGGCCCATCAACAACCAGCCGCTCATATCGGAAGCGCCGGCGGACAAAGCGGTCACCACGCTACCGAGGCTGCGACCGCCCAGGATGTAATCGGAAAGGTTATTGGTGGAGCGATAGGCCATCAAGCCGATCAGTACCATTGCTGCGATGTAGATCACGAACGTGATCAGGGTGGGATTACTAACGCTCATAGAAGTGACGCCCTGGCTTTGTTTTTATGTAGCGACGGTCTGTCAGCCCGCTACCGGTGGTTAACCGGGTAAACGAAGCTGCTTGCCGCGCATTTATGACTGGCGTTTCCCCAGGAAAGCCGCCAGCCGATGAACCGACCTGTGGAAGTGGTTGCACCTTGGTGCGCGAATGCTATTCAACAAAGCAAATAAGGTGCAACCAGTTTCTCGCGAATAAGTTGCACCTACGCGCATTTAAGAACAAACACCGGTTTTTTGCTACTTTTCGGAGCAAGAACAGTCAACCTCAGAAGCAAATGCACCACCAAGGCGCCGTTTCGGCAGAAGGCCAGATTTTTTCCGATCAACCGTCGAAAATTTCATGAACAAAAAGGGTTGCACCCGGTTGCACCTCTTCATGGGCAAAGCTAATCTTGCCGCCAGCAGATGCCACTCGGTAGTGGCACCCATGAGGATAACAAAATGGCTACGACCACCCTTGGGGTCAAACTCGACGACCCGACCCGCGAGCGCCTGAAGGCTGCCGCGTCCTCCATTGATCGCACGCCGCACTGGCTGATCAAACAGGCAATTTTCAATTACCTGGAGAAACTCGAGGGTGGTGCAACCCTTTCCGAGCTTAACGGTTCGGGCAGCAAGGATGCCGACGACGCCGGCGAAGTCCAGCATGACCACGCGCACCAGTGCTTCCTTGAGTTCGCCGAGAGCATCCTGCCGCAATCTGTACTGCGCGCCTCGATCACCGCCGCTTACCGTCGCCCCGAGCCGGAAGTGGTGCCGATGCTGATCGAGCAGGCACGCCTGCCGGTAGAAATGGCCGAAGCCACCAACAAGCTGGCCGCCACGATTGCCGAAAAATTGCGCAACCAGAAAAGCGCTGGCGGCCGTGCCGGTATCGTTCAAGGCCTGCTGCAGGAATTTTCCCTGTCGTCCCAGGAAGGCGTGGCGCTGATGTGCCTGGCCGAAGCGCTGCTGCGCATTCCGGACAAAGGCACGCGCGATGCACTGATCCGCGACAAGATCAGCACCGGCAACTGGCACCCGCACTTGGGCAACAGCCCGTCGCTGTTCGTCAATGCTGCTACCTGGGGGCTGCTGTTGACCGGCAAACTGGTCGCGACCCATAACGAAGCAGGCTTGACCTCGTCCCTGAGCCGCATCATCGGCAAAAGCGGCGAGCCGATGATCCGCAAGGGCGTCGACATGGCCATGCGCCTAATGGGTGAACAGTTCGTCACCGGCGAAACCATCGCCGAAGCCCTGGCCAACGCGAGCAAGTTCGAAGCCAAGGGTTTCCGCTATTCCTACGACATGCTCGGGGAAGCCGCCCTCACCGAACACGACGCCCAGAAGTACCTGGCTTCGTATGAACAAGCCATTCACTCCATCGGCAAAGCGTCCCACGGCCGTGGGATCTATGAAGGCCCAGGCATCTCCATCAAGCTCTCCGCCCTGCACCCGCGTTACAGCCGCGCGCAGTACGAACGGGTGATGGACGAACTGTACCCGCGCCTGTTGTCGCTGACCCTGTTGGCCAAGCAATACGACATCGGCCTGAACATCGACGCCGAGGAAGCCGACCGCCTCGAGTTGTCCCTGGACCTGCTCGAGCGCCTGTGCTTCGAGCCGCAACTGACTGGCTGGAACGGTATCGGTTTCGTGATCCAGGCCTACCAGAAACGTTGCCCTTACGTGATCGACTACGTGATCGACCTGGCACGCCGCAGCCGCCACCGCCTGATGATCCGTCTGGTCAAAGGCGCGTACTGGGACAGCGAAATCAAGCGCGCCCAGGTCGAAGGCCTGGAAGGCTACCCCGTGTACACCCGCAAGGTGTACACCGACGTTTCCTACATTGCCTGCGCACGCAAACTGCTGTCGGTGCCGGAAGCCATCTACCCGCAGTTCGCCACGCACAACGCCCATACGTTGTCGGCCATCTATCACATTGCCGGTCAGAACTATTACCCCGGCCAGTACGAGTTCCAATGCCTGCACGGCATGGGCGAACCGCTGTACGAACAGGTGGTGGGCAAGGTCTCCGAAGGCAAGCTGAACCGTCCGTGCCGTGTGTACGCACCGGTCGGCACTCACGAAACACTGCTGGCGTACCTGGTACGTCGCCTGCTGGAAAACGGTGCGAACACCTCGTTCGTCAACCGCATCGCCGATCACTCCATCTCGATTCAGGAGCTGGTGGCCGATCCAGTGGCGAACATCGAGCAGATGGCGACGGTGGAAGGCGGCTTCGGCCTGCCGCACCCGCGTATCCCACTGCCGCGTGACCTGTACGGCAGCGACCGCGCCAACTCGGCCGGTATCGACCTGGCCAACGAGCATCGCCTGGCATCGCTGTCCTGCGCCCTGCTGGCCACCGCTCACAACAACTGGAAAGCCGCGCCGATGCTCGGTTGCGCCGCCAGCGAACAACCGGCTGCAGCGGTGCTGAACCCGTCCGACGTGCGCGATGTGGTCGGTCACGTTCAGGAGGCCACCGTCGAAGACGTCGACAACGCCATCCAGTGCGCCATCAGCGCCGCGCCGATCTGGCAGGCCACTCCGCCCGCCGAACGCGCCGCGATCCTGGAGCGCGCCGCCGACCTGATGGAAGGCGAGATCCAGCCACTGATGGGCCTGCTGGCCCGTGAAGCCGGCAAGACCTTCGCCAACGCCATCGCTGAAGTGCGCGAAGCCGTGGACTTCCTGCGCTACTACGCGGTGCAGGCGCGTAACGATTTCACCAACGACGCCCACCGCCCATTGGGTCCGGTGGTGTGCATCAGCCCGTGGAACTTCCCGCTGGCGATCTTCAGCGGCCAGGTGGCGGCGGCATTGGCTGCCGGTAACCCGGTGCTGGCCAAACCCGCCGAACAAACCCCGTTGGTCGCCGCCCAGGCCGTGCGCATCCTGCTCGAAGCCGGCATTCCGCAAGGCGTGCTGCAATTGCTGCCGGGCCAGGGCGAGAGCGTCGGTGCCCGCCTGGTCGGTGATGAACGCGTCAAAGGCGTGATGTTCACCGGCTCCACCGAGGTTGCACGCTTGCTGCAACGCAATGTCGCCGGTCGCCTTGACGCCCAGGGCCGTCCGATTCCTCTGATCGCCGAAACCGGCGGCCAGAACGCGATGATCGTGGATTCCTCGGCACTCACCGAACAAGTGGTGATTGACGTGGTGTCGTCGGCCTTCGACAGCGCCGGCCAACGTTGCTCGGCCCTGCGCGTGTTGTGCCTGCAGGAAGATTCGGCAGACCGTGTCATCGAAATGCTCAAGGGCGCCATGGCGGAATGCCGCCTGGGTAACCCGGAACGCCTGTCGGTGGATATCGGCCCGGTGATCGACGCCGAAGCCAAGGCTGGTATCGAGAAACACATCCAGGCCATGCGCGACAAAGGCCGCAACGTTTACCAGGTGGCGATTGCCGATGGCGAAGAGATCAAGCGTGGCACCTTCGTGATGCCCACCCTGATCGAGCTGGAAAGCTTCGACGAGCTGCAACGCGAAATCTTCGGCCCGGTGCTGCACGTGGTGCGCTACAAGCGCAAAGAGATCGACCAGCTCATCGGCCAGATCAATGCCTCCGGCTACGGCCTGACCCTGGGCGTGCACACCCGCATCGACGAGACCATCGCCAAGGTGATCGACAACGTCAATGCAGGTAACGTCTATGTCAACCGTAACATCGTGGGTGCCGTGGTCGGCGTGCAGCCGTTCGGCGGCGAAGGCCTGTCGGGTACCGGCCCGAAAGCCGGTGGCCCGCTGTACCTGTACCGCCTGCTGTCGACTCGTCCTACCGATGCGATCGAGCAATCCTTCGTACGTGGCGACGCATTGACCGCACCGGACCTGCGCCTGCGCGACGCAATGAGCCAACCGCTGACCGCGCTGAAAACCTGGGCCGACAGCCACAACTTCAGCGAACTGAGCGCCCTGTGCAGCCAATTCGCCGCCCAGTCGCAAAGCGGTATCACCCGCCAACTGGCTGGCCCGACCGGCGAGCGCAACAGCTATGCGATCCTGCCGCGTGAACACGTGCTGTGCCTGGCGGAAGTGGAAGGCGACCTGCTGACTCAACTGGCTGCGATATTGGCGGTAGGCGGTTCGGCGGTATGGCCGGAAACCGAGCTGACCAAGGCCTTGTTCCCACGCCTGCCGAAGGATATTCAGGCGAAGATCAAGCGCGTGGCCGACTGGACCAAGGACGACGTGGTGTTCGACGCTGTGCTGCATCACGGTGACTCCGACCAACTGCGTGCGGTGTGCCAGCAAGTGGCGCAGCGCGGTGGGGCGATTGTTGGGGTGCATGGTTTGTCCCAGGGTGAGACATCTATTGCCCTGGAGCGGTTGGTGATCGAGCGGGCGTTGAGCGTTAACACCGCTGCTGCCGGCGGTAATGCGAGCCTGATGACCATCGGTTAACGGCAAACAGCAGCTTCAAGCTGATCGTTCCCACGCTCCGCGTGGGAATGCAGCTCAAGGACGCTCTGCGTCCAGAAGCGTGACGCGGAGCGTCAAGAGAGGCGTTTCCACGCAGAGCGTGGGAACGATCTTAAGTTGCAAGCTACAAGTGAAAGCGCACTGCTCTTACTTGTAGCTTATAGCTTGAGGCTCGCAACTTGTGCCGCCCCATCACCCCTATCTATCTTCCTTTCCCCTTTTTATTAGCGCTCCTAGACTGCGGCATACTCTTTAAAGGTAAGCCGCCATGTCCGAGACGCTGCTCAGTTCCCGCAATCTGGCTTTCGAGCTGTATGAAGTCCTCGATGCCGAGGGCCTGACCCAGCGCGAGCGGTTTGCCGAGCACAATCGCGAAACCTTCGACGCCGCCATCAGCACAGCGCGCAACATTGCCGAAAAGTACTTCGCGCCTCACAACCGCAAGAACGATGAAAACGAACCGCGTTACGAAGACGGTAAGGCGATTCTGATTCCGGAAGTGAAACCGGCGGTGGATGCTTTCCTGGAAGCCGGTTTCCTCAATGCCGCCCGCAGCTTCGAAGCCGGTGGCATGCAGTTGCCGACCCTGCTGTCCCAAGCCTGCTTCGCTCACTTCCAATCCGCCAACGCGGCCTCTACGTCTTACCCGTTCCTGACCATGGGCGCCGCCAACCTGATCGAAAGCTTCGGCACCGAGGAGCAGAAACAGCGCTTCCTGCAACCGATGATCGAAGGCCGTTTCTTCGGCACCATGGCCTTGACCGAGCCACACGCCGGTTCATCCCTGTCGGATATTCGTACCCGTGCCGAGCCTGCGGCTGACGGCAGCTATCGCCTGAAAGGCAACAAGATCTTCATCTCCGGTGGCGACCATCCGCTGTCGGAAAACATCGTGCATATGGTGCTGGCCAAGCTGCCCGATGCACCGGCCGGGGTGAAGGGCATTTCGTTGTTTATCGTGCCCAAATTCCTGGTCAACGCTGACGGCAGCCTGGGCGAGCGCAACGATGTACTGCTGGCCGGGCTGTTTCACAAGATGGGCTGGCGCGGCACGACGTCCACAGCACTCAATTTTGGCGATAACGGCAACTGTGTCGGCTATCTGGTGGGCAAACCACACCAGGGCCTGAGTTGCATGTTCCAGATGATGAACGAGGCACGGATCGGCGTCGGCATGGGCGCGGTGATGCTCGGTTACGCGGGCTATCTCTACTCGTTGGAGTACGCCCGCGAACGTCCGCAAGGCCGCCTGCCGGACAGCAAAGACCCAAGCACCGCACCGGTGTCGATCATCCAGCACGCCGATATCAAGCGTATGCTGCTGACCCAAAAAGCCTACGTGGAAGGCGCCTTCGACCTGGGCCTGTACGCCGCACGCCTGTTCGACGACACCACCACCCTGCCAGGTGAAACCGAACGCAAACAAGCCCACGAGTTGTTGGACCTGCTGACCCCCATCGTCAAATCCTGGCCGTCGGAGTTCTGCCTCAAGGCCAACGAACTGGCGATCCAGATTCTCGGCGGCCATGGCTATACCCGCGAGTACCCGGTCGAGCAGTACTACCGCGATAACCGCCTGAATCCGATCCACGAAGGCACCCATGGCATCCAGTCCCTGGACCTGCTTGGGCGTAAGTTGGCGCAGAACGGCGGGGCCGGCCTCAAGCAATTGATTCGACTGATCGCCGAGACAGGTGCTCGGGCGCAGCCATACCCAACGCTCAACGCGCTGAGGGAACCGCTGGAGCAATTGGTCAATCGCCTGCAAAAGGTCACCCTGGGCCTGCTGAGCGATCTCGCCCAGGGCAAGGTCAACAGCAGCCTGGCGAACTCGGCGCTGTACCTGAAAGTGTTCGGGCACACGGTAATTGGCTGGCGCTGGCTGGAACAGGCGATTCGCGCCGAAGAAGGGCTGGCCAAGGGCAACGCGGCCGATGTGGCCTTCTATAAAGGCAAGCTCCAGGCCGCCCGGTACTTCCTGACCTGGGAAGTACCAAGCTGCCATCATGAACTGGCGATTCTCGAGGCACGCGACGATACGTGCCTGGGCATGCAGGATGCGTGGTTCTAAGGCTGGATCGCCTTGGAAATCACCTCGACCGTGGCGCTGACTTGCTCTTGGTAACGGTCGAGTTCCTGTTGGTGAGCCTGCTGCATTTCGATCTGCTCGGCGCACAGGTTCAGCGCGGCCAATACCAATAATTTGTCACCAATGAGGGTCGGGTACTTTTTCTTGGTCGTGGCCAGCGAAGCCTTGAGCATGGTCACGGCGTGCATCAGGGTCTGGTCTTCCCCGGCCGGCGCCTTGATCGAGTAATCCTCACCGAGAATCGAAACGACCTTTATCCCTTCATTCATGCGCTGACAGGCCCTGCGCTCACACGCTCAACCAGTGCCTGGATGCGGGCAGCGGTGGCGCCATGCTTTTCTTCCTGTTCCATCAGGTTCAGTTGCAGGCTGTCGTTTTCATCCTTGGCCTGGGCCAGTTGCGCCTTGAGGGATTCGTTGCTGCTCAGCAGGTCCTGGTTCTGCTGTACCAGGTCGTTGACCAATTGTTCCAGTTGGCTGAGGGATGCTTCTAACATTTTGATTTCTCGGGCTTTTTAAAAGGGCGGTGACGATAAAGAAAATTCACCTCGGATGCCAGGGTTATCCCCGGCGCGCAGCCCGATGTTCAAGGGCCGGGCCGCGCTTTCGAGCCTTAGTGACTGCAATTACCCGATCTGGTTCCTGAATCCGTGTAACCCCCGGTCAGCTGCGACAAAAGCGCGCGCCCCCTTAAGACTTTAGTCGCAGAGCCGATACGCGATGCACACCCCGTCTCATGGCCGCACGGATCGCGCTTCTCCCCAGGATTCCAGCATGTCTCTTCGTAATATGAATATCGCCCCGAGGGCTTTCCTCGGCTTCGCGTTTATCGGCGCGTTGATGTTGTTTCTGGGCGTGTTCGCCCTGAACCAAATGAGCAAGATCCGTGCTGCCACCGAAGACATCACCCTGTCCAGCGTGCCAAGCATCCGCGCCCTCGACGAATTCACTCAGCTGACCTTGCGCCTGCGCGTGTTGTCGTACCGCTTGCTCACCAACCGCGAGCCGGAAGTACAGCAGAAAACCCTGGAAGCCTTCGACGTGCGCAACCAGCAGATCCGCACCGCCCAGGGCGTATATGAAAAGCTGATCGAGAGCCGCGAAGAACGCGCGACCTACGATGAATACGTGCGGTTACTGGCCCAGTACCATCAGATCGAAGAGCGCATGAAAAGCCTGTCCCGGGCCAACCAGGTCGACGAATTGCGCGCCCTGCTCAACACCGAACTGCTGAACAACTCCGAGCAGGTCAACGCGGTGCTCAGCCGCCTGCTGGAAATCAACAACAGCATGGCCCTGGACACCAACCAGCAGGCCGAAGACCAGTACGATCTGGCTTTCAACATGGTCGTGGGCCTGCTGGTGATCGCCACCGCGCTGACCCTGTTGTTCGCCTGGCTGCTGACCCGCAGCATCACCGTGCCGATTTCCCAAGCGCTGGAAGCGGCCGAAGAAGTGGCCGAAGGCAACCTCACGCGCCCGATCAAAGTCGAGGGCAACGATGAGGCCGGCCGCCTGCTCGCCGCCATGGCCAAGATGCAGGACAAACTGCGCGACACCCTGCAACGCATCGCCGGCTCCGCCACGCAACTGGCGTCGGCCGCCGAAGAGCTCAACGCCGTCACCGACGAAAGCGCGCGTGGCCTGACCCAGCAGAACAATGAGATCGAACAGGCCGCCACCGCGGTGAACGAAATGACCAGCGCGGTCGAGGAAGTCGCGCGCAATGCCGTGAGCACCTCCGAAGCCTCGCGCAACGCCACCACCTCGGCCGGTGATGGCCGTGACCTGGTACAGGAAACCGTCAGCGCCATCGAACGCATGAGCGGCGACGTGCAAGCCACCGCCACCTTGATCGGTGAGTTGGCCAATGAATCCCGCGATATCGGCAAAGTGCTGGACGTGATCCGTGGCCTGGCCGACCAGACCAACCTGCTGGCCCTCAACGCGGCCATCGAAGCGGCGCGGGCTGGTGAGGCCGGGCGTGGTTTTGCGGTAGTGGCGGACGAGGTACGCGCGTTGGCCCATCGCACCCAGCAGTCCACCAGCGAGATCGAGCGCATGATCGGCAGCATCCAGGCCGGCACCGAGCATGCGGTGGATTCGATGCGCAACAGCACTGAGCGCGCCGAATCCACGCTGAACATCGCTAAGGGCGCAGGGATGTCGCTGGATACCATCAACACGGCAATTGTCGAGATCAACGAGCGCAACCTGGTGATCGCCAGCGCAGCGGAAGAACAGGCGCAGGTCGCGCGGGAAGTCGACCGTAACCTGGTGAATATCCGCGATCTGTCGGTGCAATCGGCGACAGGCGCCAGCCAGACCAGCGCGGCGAGCAGCGAGTTGTCGCGCCTGGCAGTGGACCTCAATGGCATGGTGGGCCGCTTCCGGCTGTAAAAATGTGGGAGGGGGCTTGATCGTTCCCACGCTCCGCGTGGGAACGATCTTTTGACAGCGCAGCAATTCAACAGGTTAGAATCCCTGGCACGCAGACTGCATGGTCAGTTTGCGCCCTGTCTTTCCCTGCTCTGGAGTACTGCCTTTGAATGCGACGACCATCAACAGCCTGTTCTTGATCGGCGCGTTGCTGGTGAGTGCGAGCATTCTGGTGAGTTCTCTGTCGTCGCGCCTGGGCATCCCGATCCTGGTGATCATCCTGGCCGTGGGCATGATCGCCGGCGTCGATGGCGGCGGCATCATCTTCGATAACTACCCGACCGCCTACCTGGTGGGCAACCTGGCGCTGGCCGTGATCCTGCTCGACGGCGGTTTGCGCACGCGGGTGGCGAGTTTCCGCGTGGCACTCTGGCCTGCGTTGTCCCTGGCCACGGTGGGCGTGTTGATCACCACCGGCCTCACTGGCATGGCCGCGGCCTGGCTGTTCGACCTCAACATCGTGCAGGGCTTGCTGATCGGCGCCATTGTTGGTTCCACCGACGCCGCAGCCGTGTTCTCGCTGCTGGGCGGCAAGGGCTTGAACGAACGGGTGACCGCCAGCCTGGAAATCGAATCCGGCAGCAACGACCCGATGGCGGTGTTCCTCACCGTGACTTTGATCGACATGCTCGCCAGCGGCCAGACCGGCCTGCATTGGAGCCTGCTGACCCACCTGGTCCGCGAGTTCGGCATCGGCGGCCTGGTCGGCCTGGGCGGCGGCTGGCTGATGCTGCAGATGGTCAACCGCATCAACCTGGCCACCGGCCTGTACCCGATCCTGGTGATCGCTGGCGGCCTGTTCGTCTTCGCGCTGACCAACGCCTTGCACGGCAGTGGCTTTCTCGCCGTGTACCTGTGCGGCCTGGTGATCGGCAACCGTCCGGTGCGCAGCCGTCATGGCATCCTGCATATGCTCGACGGCATGGCCTGGCTGGCGCAGATCGGCATGTTCCTGGTGCTGGGCCTGCTGGTCACGCCCCATGACTTGCTGCCGATTGCCTTGCCGGCACTGGGCCTGGCGCTGTGGATGATCCTGTTTGCACGGCCGCTGTCGGTGATGGTCGGCCTGTTGCCCTTCAAGGCGTTCCACGGCCGGGAAAAAGCCTTTATCGCCTGGGTCGGCCTGCGCGGCGCGGTGCCGATCATCCTCGCGGTGTTCCCGCTGATGGCCGGCCTGCCCCATGCCCAGCTGTATTTCAACCTGGCGTTCTTTATCGTGCTGGTGTCGCTGCTGGTGCAGGGCACCAGCCTGCCGTGGGTGGCCAAGTTGCTGAAAGTCACCGTACCGCCGGACCCGGCGCCGATTTCCCGCGCCGCCCTGGAAGTGCACGTCACCAGCGAGTGGGAGCTGTTCGTCTACCGCCTGGGCGCGGAGAAATGGTGCATCGGCGCCGCCCTGCGCGAGTTGAAAATGCCCGAGGGCACACGGATCGCGGCGCTGTTCCGTGGCCAGCAACTGCTCCACCCGTCGGGTAGTACGGTGCTGGAAGTCGATGATTTGCTCTGCGTCATCGGCCATGAACACAACCTGCCGGCCCTGGGCAAACTGTTCAGCCAGGCGCCGCAGCGAGGCCTGGACCTGCGCTTCTTCGGCGACTTCGTACTCGAAGGCGACGCCCAGCTGGGCGCGGTGTCGGCGCTGTACGGGCTCAAGCTCGAGGGTATCGACCCGGACATGCCGCTGAGCCGCTTCATCACCCAGAAAGTCGGCGGCGCGCCGGTGGTGGGCGACCAGGTGGAGTGGAACAACACCATCTGGACCGTCGCGGTCATGGACGGGAACAAGATTGGCAAAGTCGGCGTCAGATTCCCCGAAGGAAGTCGCCCGGGCCCCGGTCTCTTCCTCTAAACTGCGGGGCGACAATGCCCCGATTCTTCATCTAGCTCGACCGGTCTCTATGCCAACCCTGCGCACTTTTCTCGCCACTGCCCTGCTGGGCCTGACTCTTTGTGTTGGCACCGTTCACGCGGCCGACCCACCCAGCGCCGACGCTGTCCAGCAAACCCTGGACAAACTGCCCGACCGCAAGCTACCCGACGCCGACATGAAGGCGTTGCAGAGCATCCTGCAACAGACCCTGACGTTCCTGGCTAACAAGCAGGAGTACGAGCAGCGCCTGGCAGACCTGAAGCGCCAGCTGGAAGATGCCCCGCGCCAGACGACGGACAACCAGCGCGAGCTGACTCGGCTCAAGGCCACCAAAATCATTCCGGTGGCCCAACGCTACGCCAGCCTGCCTGTGCCGCAGCTTGAACAATTGCTGGTGCAACGCACCACCCAGCAAGGTGATCTGCAAAAAGAACTGGCCGACGCCAATAGCCTGACCATCGCCGCCCAAACCCGCCCCGAGCGCGCCCAAACCGAAATCAGCAGCAGCCAGACGCGCATCCAGCAGATCAATGCGACCCTCAAGACCGGCAAAGACAACGGCAAAGCCCTCAGCGCCGACCAGCGCAACCAGCTCAACGCCGAACTCGCCGCCCTGAATGCGCTGATCCCCCTGCGCCGCCAGGAACTGGCCGGCAACAGCCAGTTGCAAGACCTGGGCAACAGCCAGCACGATCTGATCCAGGAAAAAACCGCGCGCCTGGAGCAGGAAATCCAGGACCTGCAAACCCTGATCAACCAGAAACGCCTGGCCCAGTCCCAGCAGACGGTGACCCAACAGTCCATCGAAGCGCAGAAAGCCGGCGGCAGCAGCCTGCTGGCCACGGAAAGCGCGGCCAACCTGAAGCTCTCCGACTACTTGCTCAAGAGCACCGACCGCCTCAACGACCTGACCCAGAAAAACCTGCAGACCAAGCAGCAACTGGACACCGTCACCCAAAGCGATTCGGCGCTGGACGAGCAGATCAACGTGCTCAAGGGCAGCCTGCTGCTGTCCAAGATCCTCTACAAGCAGAAACAGGCGCTGCCACGCCTGACCGTCGACCGTGACCTGGCCGACGACATCGCCAACATTCGCCTGTACCAGTTCGAGGTCAACCAGCAGCGCGAGCTGATCAGCTCGCCAAGCGCGTATGTGGATAACCTGCTGGCCAACCAGCCGCCGGACGACGTCACCCCGCAATTGCGTCGCACCCTGCTGGAACTGGCAATTACCCGCAGCGACCTGCTGGAGCGCCTGAGCCGTGAATTGAGCGCGCTGCTCAACGAATCCATCACCCTGCAACTGAACCAGAAACAACTGCTGAGCACCGCCACCACCCTGCGCGCCACGCTCGATGAACAGATGTTCTGGATCCCCAGCAACAAGCCGCTGGACACCGAGTGGCTGGAAACCGTACCGGCGCACCTGAGCAAGCAAATCACCACCCTGCCCTGGGCCTCCAGCGTCAGCGAACTGTATGACGGCCTGACCCAGCGCCCGTGGCTGTTCCTGCCGCTGCTGCTGTTGATCGGCGCGCTGCTGTGGCGGCGCAAGGCGCTGTATCAGCGCCTCAACAAAGTTCACCTGGACATCGGTCACTTCAAGCGCGACAGCCAGTGGCACACGCCCCAGGCGATCCTGATCAATATCCTGCTGGCGATGCCGGTGTCCCTGGGCCTGGCGCTGTGCGGCTATGCGTTGCAGATCGACGCCCGCGGGCAAAACGCCAACCTGGGTTCGGCCTTGTTGCAGATCGCCCAAGCCTGGCTGGTGTTCTACACCGCTTACCGCATCCTGGCGCCCGGCGGTGTGGCCGAGCTGCATTTTCGCTGGGAAAAACCCCAGGTCGAATTCCTGCAAGGTTGGGTACGCAAGCTCGGGCTGGTGGTACTGGCCCTGGTGGCCGTGGTTGCCATCGCCGAGCACCAACCGGCGGCGCTCGCCGAAGATGTGCTGGGCATCGCCGTGGTACTCACCTGCTACGCGCTGATGGCGTGGTTGCTCAGCCGCCTGCTGTTGAACAGCCCCACCCATGAAAAAGCCTCGCTGTTTCGCAAGACGATCGGGCTGGTCTTCACCGCCCTGCCCGTCGCATTGTTTATTGCCGTGTGCTTTGGCTACTACTACACCGCTCTGAAACTCAGCGATCGCTTGATCAACACCCTGTACCTGCTGATGTTCTGGCTGGTAATCGAAGCCACCTTCGTGCGCTGGCTGAGCGTTGCCGCCCGACGCCTGGCCTATGCGCGCGCCCTGGCCAAACGCCAGGCCGCCAAGGAAGCCGGTGAAGGCGAAGCGGTGGTGGAAGAGCCGACCCTGGACATCGAAAAGGTCAACGAGCAATCCTTGCGCCTGATCCGCCTGGCCTTGCTCGGGGGCTTTATCGCAGCCCTGTACTGGGTCTGGTCGGACCTGATCTCGGTATTTTCCTACCTCGATAACGTCACGCTGTACGAATACACCAGCGGCACCGGCTCGAATATCAGCATGGTGCCGATCAGCATCGGCGACATGCTCGGCGCGCTGATCATCATCGGTATCACCTTCGCCCTGGCGCGCAACCTGCCCGGTCTACTCGAAGTATTGGTGCTGTCCAAACTGGAGCTCGCACAAGGCAGCGCCTATGCCACCACCACATTGCTGTCCTATGTGATCGCCGGCGTCGGTTTCGTCTCGACCTTGTCCACCCTGGGCGTGAGCTGGGACAAGTTGCAATGGTTGGTGGCCGCGCTGTCGGTAGGCCTGGGCTTCGGCATGCAGGAAATCTTCGCCAACTTCATCTCCGGCATCATGATCCTGTTCGAACGCCCCGTGCGCATCGGCGACACCATCACCATCGGCAACCTGTCGGGCACGGTGAGCAAGATCCGCATTCGCGCCACCACCATCACCGATTTCGACAACAAGGACATCATTGTCCCGAACAAGACCTTCATTACCGGGCAACTGATCAACTGGTCGCTGACCGACACCATCACTCGGGTCACCTTGAAACTGGGCGTGGACTACGGCTCCGACCTGGACCTGGTGAAGGAATTGTTACTCAAGGCCGCCAAGGAAAACCCACGGGTACTCAAAGAGCCCGAGCCCCACGTGTATTTCCTCAACTTCGGCGAAAGCACCCTCGACCACGAGCTGCGCATGCATGTGCGCGACCTGGGCGACCGCAACCCTGTGCTGGACGAGGTCAACCGCTTTATCAACCGTGAGTTCAAGAAACAGCACATCAACATCTCGTTCAGGCAGATGGAGGTGTATCTGAAAAACATGCAAGGCCACGAATACAAACTGGTTCCGGTGGAAGACGAGCACAAGACCATCGTCGCGCCCGAGCAGGACACTCCCGAGCCGCCCGCCGGAAAGGTCGCAGACGCGCCTGAACCACCGCCGAGCAAACTCGACTAACGAATTACCCCCAGCAAAACGCTGGGGGCATCCTGCTGGAGATGGCCGGTGAAAGCCCTCGACGAACTGACCTTCGACAACCGCTTCGCACGCCTGGGCGATGGGTTCTCAACCCACGTGCTGCCCGAGCCCCTCGACGAGCCGCGCCTGGTGGTGGCGAGCACCGCCGCCATGGCCCTGCTCGACCTTGACCCGGCCGTGGCCGAAACGCCCGTGTTTGCCGAACTGTTTGGTGGCCACAAGCTATGGGCCGAAGCGGAACCGCGGGCGATGGTCTATTCCGGGCACCAGTTCGGCGGCTACACCCCGCAACTGGGCGATGGCCGAGGGTTGCTGCTGGGCGAGGTGTATAACCAGGCCGGCGAGCATTGGGACCTGCACCTCAAGGGCGCCGGCATGACGCCCTACTCGCGGATGGGCGACGGGCGTGCGGTATTGCGCTCCTCGATCCGTGAGTTCCTCGCCTCCGAAGCCCTCCATGCATTGGGCATCCCCAGCAGTCGCGCCTTGTGCGTGATCGGCTCCAGTACACCGGTATGGCGTGAAAAACAGGAACGCGGGGCGATGGTGTTGCGCCTGGCACCCAGCCATATCCGCTTCGGGCATTTCGAATATTTCTATTACACCAAGCAGCCCGAGCAGCAGGCCCAGCTGGCTGAACACGTCTTGAACCTGCACTTTCCCGAGTGCCGCGAACAACCGGAACCTTACCTGGCGATGTTCCGTGAAGTCGTCGAACGCAATGCCGAGATGATCGCCAAATGGCAGGCCTATGGCTTCTGCCATGGCGTGATGAACACCGACAACATGTCGATCCTGGGCATCACCTTCGACTTCGGGCCATTTGCGTTTCTGGATGACTTCGATGCGCACTTCATCTGCAACCATTCCGATCATGAGGGGCGTTATTCCTTCAGCAACCAGGTGCCGATCGGGCAGTGGAACCTCAGCGCGCTGGCCCAGGCGCTGACGCCGTTTATCAGCGTTGACGCCCTTAAAGAAGCCCTTGGCCTGTACCTGCCGCTGTATCAAGCGCACTACCTAGACCTGATGCGTCGCCGGTTGGGGCTGACGACCGCCGAAGACGACGACCAGCAGCTGGTGGAACGCTTGCTCAAGCTGATGCAGAACAGCGGCGTGGACTACACGCTGTTTTTCCGACGCCTTGGCGATGAGTCGGCAGCCTTGGCAGTCACGCGGTTACGCGATGACTTTGTCGACCTGGCCGGTTTCGATGCCTGGGCCGAGCTGTACAAGGCCCGTGTTGCCCGAGACGGGGACGACAGCGAGACACAGCGCCGTGAACGCATGCATGCCGTGAACCCGCTGTACATCCTGCGCAACTACCTCGCCCAAAACGCCATCGCCGCTGCCGAGTCAGGCGATTACAGCGAAGTGCGACGGCTGCATGAAGTCCTGACCAAACCGTTTGAGGAACAAGCGGGGATGGAACAGTACGCACAGCGGCCGCCGGATTGGGGCAAGCATCTGGAGATTAGTTGCTCGTCTTGACCTCTTAGATAAAGGTCTCCACAGACACCCCGAAACGCTCGGCCAGCCAACGAATCTGGCGCACGTTGAGCTGGCGTTTCCCGCTCAATATTTCCGAGACGACTGATTGCGCGCCGACCCCTGGAAGGTCGCTCTGGGTGAGATTGTGCTCGCGCATCATGTAACGCAGCACATCCACCCCGCTGGCCACGGGCATTGGACGATGCTCACGGTCATAGGCTTCTATCCAGTCGCTGAGAATGTCGACCAGGCTCATCAGCGGGCTATCTTCGTCGTCACCCACCAGGCTCAACAGCTCATCCAAACCGCATACCAGTGTGTCGTATTCTGCCTCGGTTTCCGGCTTGCGCAGCACGGGCGAAACGAATTGCCAGTGCTCTGCCGCCACTCGCATAAGTGCGCTCATTTGATTTTTTCCTTCCATTTGTCCTTCTCATAATCGCGATGGTCAAGCAGGTGCTTGATGTAAACGCGCTGCATTCGATACTGCACCGATGCAATCAACCTCAGCTTGTTACCGCCAATATCAAACACATGAAATTCACCTACCTTGTCCGTGGCGGGAAATATGGTTTTCATTGCGGCGAAGTCCTTGGGGGCGTTGCGTTTGATCACGCGATACCACTGATCCAAAGCCGTCGCCGAGCGCGGCCATTTTCCCTTTGCTTCCCAGATCCTGCTTTCACTGATGACTCGCATGCAACGTCCTTATCGCATCTTGCTATGAAGGTTAAACCTGATTTCGAACTATCGCAATTTGCTATAGTCGCAAACAGACCGGTGGCGCACACCAGAAAGCCTAGCCAGACGATTCACCGCGGCGCGGGCAAAACTGTGAGCGAATGAGTCTCTGCAGCAAGCCTTGATTAATCTCAGCCCCGGCACCAGATACACCCTATTGGCAAGTCCCCTGGAGCCCCCAATGTCCGAACCTCTTGTAATCCCCTGCCCTCATTGCAACGGTCTTAACCGCATCCCCGGCGAACGCCTGGGCGATGCGCCGAAATGTGGGCGCTGCAAGCAGCCTGTGTTGTTGAGCAAACCCTTTGAATTGAAACAAGGCGACTACGCCAGCCAGATCAAGGGTGACCTGCCGTTGCTGGTGGATGTGTGGGCGGATTGGTGCGGGCCGTGCAAGTCGTTTGCGCCGGTGTTCGAGCAGGCGGCCGGGCAGTTGGAGGGCAAGTGCCGGCTGGCCAAGCTGGACAGCGAGGCCAACCAGCAGTTGTCGGCGCAGCTGGGGATTCGCTCGATTCCCAGTTTGATTCTGTTCAAGAATGGCCGCGAAGTGGCGCGCCAGAGTGGGGCGTTTCCGTTGCCGCAATTGATGAGTTGGTTGCGTAGCCAAGGCGTGTAACCCGATCAGGAAAGCACCACAGGACAGTGTGGGAGGGGGCTTGCTCCCGATAGCGGTGGGTCAGTGACACTTAAGTGCCTGACACTCTGCCATCGGGAGCAAGCCCCCTCCCACATTTTGACCGCGTTTCAGCCTTGGGCCAGTGGAGATTGGCGGTCCATCATTTGGCTGACCAGCATGACGCCAAGCTCACTCAATTGATGGATAGCCAGGGCCACGTCGCGGTGTTCGCCGGTGAGGTCGTTGGACAGGTTGAGTAATAAGGTGCGGACTGAGGCGAAGGTTTCGTAGCTGTTGATGACCAGCGCTTCGGTGGGGAGGTTGGGTGTAACGGTAAATAAATTCATATTTTCGTTCTCTGCCAGGGCCATCGCCTGCTTGCTACTAAACAAGGGGCGGCAGCTGTACGCAGGTTAGTAGACCGGTAGAACGAAAGCAAAACCCGGCGCACCCGAAGGTGCCCTGCGCACAGCTACCATCGACAGGCAAGAAGCGCCATGCTTTGAAGCGGTGCACGTACTTTCGTCTGAGTGGGCTACTAAACCCGATCACTGAACATTCAGCGACCGGCAAACCTTAGAGACGCCCATCCAGACGCACAAGCCGGCGGATTCTGGCGTAGCTGTAGGCAAGGTTACAAGGCCAATCCCCTGCTGCCAGACTGCTCCTACAGCCTACGTAGGACAATTCCCAGAAACCCAACTGGAATGCAATCCAAATGTGGGAGGGGGCTTGCCCCCGATAGCAGTGGGTCAGCAATAGATAAGCTGGCTGACATACCGCTATCGGGGGCAAGCCCCCTCCCACATTGGATCTGTGTAGTGCTTGAGATCAGGTGTTTTCCAGCAGGTTATGCAGTTCCACAAATTGCTGCGTCAGCTTATGCCGTGGATCCAGATGAATCAGCGGCTTGCTCTCCTGGTGCGACTCGCGCATGCGCACGGAGCTGGCCAGGTACACCGGCAATACCGGCAGACCTTCGGCAATCAACTCATCGAGGATCTGCTGCGGCAGGCTCGCCCGGGCCTGGAACTGGTTGACCACAATGCCTTCGACTTCCAGGCCTTCGTTATGGTCTTCCTTCAATTCTTCGATTTCAGCCAACAGGCCATACAGGGCCTGGCGCGAGAAGCTGTCGCAATCAAAGGGAATCAGCACACGATCAGCGGCAATCAGCGCCGACACCGCATAGAAATTCAACGCCGGTGGCGTATCCAGGTAAATACGGTCGTAATCCTCGCTCAACTCATCCAACAGCTTTCGCAGCTTGTTGATCTTGTGCTTGGCCTCGAGCTTGGGCTGCAGGTCTGCCAGTTCCGGAGTGGCGGTGATGACGTGCAGGTTGTCGAACGGCGTTTCGTAGATATCCACCTTGTTTTTCTTCGAAAACGGCCCGGAAGACAGGGTTTGCTTGAAAAAGTCGGCGATTCCCATGGGGATATCGTCGCCGGTCAGCCCCGTAAGATACTGGGTGGAGTTGGCCTGTGCATCGAGGTCCACCAACAGGGTTCGATAACCTTCGCTGGCGCTGACCGCCGCCAGGTTGCAGGCGATGCTGGACTTGCCCACGCCGCCTTTCTGATTGAACACCACGCGCCGCATGGGAAAACCTCCGTGTATCAATGAATGACCGAGTGTAGAGCGCAAAAGCGCCGGTTAGCTACCTCGTTCATCCATACCCTGTGTCTGGCCCACGAATGAATGGGAACGCTCCGACAATCCAGTTCGGCCCTCTATCGCGCACAATTTGTGAATTCGTCCAATTTATTTGTGATCCGTCGTGAACAAATTTTTACCAATATTTGCTAGAAGCCCACGGCACCGGGATAATGCGCGCCATTCGGCCATTGCCCTCTGTCCCGGAATCCGGGGCCATTGGCCGCACATGGAAGCCCGCAGGGGCGGGATAACTTCTCAGTGATCAACTTCAACATCGCCCAATGGCGCGCCTGGGCCCCTGGCCTGGAGCGTGCGGACGACTGGCAGGCATGGTGCCGGGACCCGGTGTTGCTGCCCGCCAGCGATGCCTCCCCGGATGTGTCATTTTTGCCAGCCATGCAACGCCGACGCTTAAGCCGCCTGGCGCGCATGGCGTTCAGTGTGGGCTGGCCGCTGGCCGAAGGCCATGAAGCGCTGCCCCTGGTGTTTGTCTCGCGCCACGGCGAGACCCCGCGCACCCTCGACATCCTCAGCGACCTGGCCAACGAGCAGCCGCTGTCGCCGACCCAGTTCAGCCTGTCGGTGCACAATGCGGTGATTGGCCTGTGGTCGATCCTGCGCAATGAAACCAGCGAAATGACCGCCCTCGCCGCCGCTGGCGATGGCCTCGAACACGGCCTGCTCGAAGCCGTTGCGTTGCTCAACGAAGGCGCCCCGGCGGTATTGCTGGTGATTACCGAGGAACAACCGCCCGAGGCGTATGCCAGCTGGATCGCCGACGTGCCCTTCCCCTATGCCCTCGGCCTTCTGCTCACGCCCGGCGACGAGTGGCAACTGGAACTAAACAGCAGCGCGGTCCAACTCACTCAAACCCAGTGGCCCCACGCCCTGAACCTGCTGCGCACCCTGCTGACCGAACAGGGCGCCTGCCAACATGCCTGGAAGAACCGAGTATGGAACTGGCGACGCAAATCCTGACCGACAAACCACGGCAGGCCTATTACTGGCGCCTGCTCGCCACGGCCACCAGCTTCTTTATGTTCGGTGTCGGCGGGCTGTGCCTGCGCTTGCTGGTATTCCCGCTGCTCAGTTGCCTGCCGGGCGACGCCAGGCAGCATCAACGACGCGCGCGCCACACCATCAGTTGCCTGTTCTGGTTTTTTATCCGGATGATGAAGTTTCTGGGCATCCTCACCTACAGCGTCGAGGGTGCGGACAAACTCGGCCGCCCCGGCCAGATGATCGTCGCCAACCACCCGTCGCTGATTGACGTCGTGTTCCTGATCGGCCTGATGCGCCAGACCAATTGCGTGGTCAAGCAGAGCCTGTTCCAGAACCCGTTTACCCGCGGCCCGGTGCGCGACGCCGGCTACATCAGCAACGACGGCAGCGCCGACATGCTGGACGCGGCGGCCGACGCCCTGCGCGCCGGCCAGACCCTGATCATCTTTCCCGAAGGCACCCGCACCACACCCGGCGCGCCACCTGCCTTTCATCGCGGCGGCGCGGCCATTGCGCTGCGCGGTGCGACAATCATCACCCCAGTGGTGATCAAGGTCAGCCCCACCACCCTGACCAAGGCCGAGCCCTGGTATCGCATTCCCAGATGCCGATTCCACTTCAGTTTGCGCGTGGGTGCCGATATAGAACCACAGGCGTTCGCCGCACTGGGCCCCGCGCCCCAGGCGTCACGCAAGCTCAACGATTACCTGCATCACTATTTCATTAAGGAGCTCGCCGAAGATGAGCGACCAACACCGCCTTAGCCTTGAGCACGACATAAAGACGCTGATCATCGAGGCCCTGGGCCTGGAGGACATCAGTGCCGACGACATCGGCAGCGAGCAGACGCTGTTCGGCGAAGGCCTGGGCCTGGATTCGGTCGACGCCCTGGAACTGGGCCTGGCCATCCAGAAAACGTACGGCATCAAGATCGACGCCGACGCCAAGGACACGCGCAATCACTTCACCAACGTGGCCAGCCTTGCGGCATTCGTCACGGCCAGACAGGCAGCTTGAGACCGGACCATGCAAACTCGTGACGATATTTTCAACACCCTGCGCGACGCCTTGGTGGAACTGTTTGAACTGGAACCTGAACGCGTCACCCTCGATGCCAACCTGTACCAGGACCTGGAAATCGACAGCATCGATGCGGTGGACCTGATCGACCATATCAAGCGCCAGACCGGCAAGAAGATCGCCGCCGAAGAGTTCAAGGCGGTGCGCACTGTGAATGACGTGGTTGAGGCGGTGTACCGTCTGGTCCAGCCCGCCGCATGAGCCGGCTGATCGGCCTTGGCCTGTTGCTGGCGGGGCTGCTGTACCCCTTTGCGGTGTATTACGGCACCGAACATTTTGCGCCCTGGCAATTCGGCCTGCTGCTGGGCAGCCTGTGGCTGCTGCGCGCGCTCACCGCTGCACGACGCCCCGGCAGTCGCTGGATGGCGGTGGTGGTGATTGTGTTTTGCCTGGCGCTGGCCTGGTTCGATAACCCGCAGTGGCTGCGCTGGTACCCCAGCCTGGTCAGCGCGTTCATGCTGGCACTGTTCGGCCTGAGCCTTAAATACGGGCCGCCGATGGTCGAGCGCCTGGCGCGCATGAGCGACCCGCAGTTGCCGCCGCATGCAATTGTGTATACGCGCCGGGTCACCGTTGTGTGGAGTGTGTTTTTCCTGGGTAATGGCCTGCTCGCCGCCGCCCTCACCCTGTGGGCGCCGCTGAGCTGGTGGACGTTGTACAACGGCTTGATCGCCTACGGGCTGATGGGGCTGTTGTTTGCCGTGGAATGGCTGGTACGACAAAGGGTTCGAGGCCGCGTATGAAAGGTTTGAAACTTGAGCATCTGCTGCTCGAGCCGCAGGAACACCGCCAGGTCGCTATTGAGCCTGCGCTGAATCATGCACAACTGGTGGAACAATCCCTGCGCCTGGCGGCAGGCCTGCAAGCGCGTGGCATACAGCGCCTGGCGGTGCACCTGGAAGACGCGGGCGTGCTGGCGATTGCCCTGCTCGGCGCCTGGCGTGCCGGGGTCAGCGTGCTGCTGCCGGCTGACCTGCAACCCCAGACCCGTCAACGCTGGGACGCCGCCGTGGATGCCTGGCTGACGCAGGTATCGGAGCTGGAGGCGCTGTATCACACGCCACTGCGCCCGGCCGCACTCGACCTGGATAGCTGCCAACTGAGCCTGTGCACCTCCGGCTCCAGCGGTGAACCCAAACGCATCGACAAGTCCCTGCGCCAGCTGGCCAATGAGGTCCAGGCGCTGGAAGCGCTGTGGGGCGCCGACCTGAAAGACGCCTGCATCATCGGCAGCGTCGCCACCCAACATATCTACGGCTTGCTGTTTCGCGTGCTGTGGCCGCTGTGCGCCGGGCGCCCCTTTGGGCGCAGGCAGCTGGCATTCCCCGAGGACCTGCAGCGCGCCAGTCGCGAGCATCGGCACTTCGCCTGGGTGGCCAGCCCGGCGCTGCTCAAGCGCATGGGCGATAACCTCGACTGGCCGGCGCTGAGCCACGTCTCACGGGTGTTTTCCTCCGGGGGTGCCTTGCCTGTCGAGGCCGCCGCCAGCCTCTACGACCGCTTGCAGCAATGGCCGACGGAAATCCTCGGCAGCTCGGAAACCGGCGGTATCGCCTGGCGCCAGGGTGCCCAGCCGTGGCAGCCGTTTACCGACGTACAGCTGAGCCAGGATGCCGACGGTGCCCTGCGCATTGCCTCGCCTTACTTGCCCGAGGGGCATATCGAACAGACCGCCGACGCCGCGCGCATCCATGCCGATGGCCGCTTCGAACTGCTCGGGCGCCTGGACCGCATCGTCAAGCTGGAAGAAAAACGCATCGCCTTGCCGATGCTCGAACAGGCGTTGATGCACCATCCATGGGTTGCCGACACCCGCCTGGGCGTGGTGCAGGAAAATCGCGCCTCACTCGGCGCCCTGGTGGTGCTGAGTGCCGAGGGCCTGCATGCCCTGCGCAACCAGGGCCGGCGCACGGTGACCCAAACCCTGCGCGAACACCTGAGCCAGCATTGCGAAGCCCTGGCCTTGCCGCGCCGCTGGCGTTTGCTGCGCCAATTGCCGCTCAACAGCCAGGGCAAGCTGCCCCAGGCCGATACCGAAGCGCTGTTGCTGGCGCCGCGCCCCAAGGCGCCGGAGGTGCTGGCGCAGGTCGAAACCGACGGCGAATGGACGTTGCAACTGAGCGTTCCGCCGGACCTGGCCTATTTCAGCGGGCATTTCCCGGTGACGCCGGTGCTGCCTGGGGTGGTGCAGGTGGAATGGGCCTTCAACCTGGGCCAGCAATTGCTCGACCTGCCAGCGACGTTCGCCGGTATGGAAGTGCTCAAGTTCCAGCAACTGGTGCGCCCCGGCGATCACATCGAATTGCACCTGCGCTTTGACCGCGAACGCAGCAAGTTGTACTTCGCCTACCGCAATGGCGTCGCCGCCTGCTCCAGTGGGCGGATAGTGCTGGAGGCCGCACATGCATAACCCCTGCGCCCTGATCCCGGTCTACAACCACGAAGCCGCCGTGCCCGCCGTGGTCCAGAGCCTGCTGGACAGCGGCCTGCCCTGCCTGCTGGTGGACGACGGCAGCAGCGCGGCCTGCGCGGCAGTGCTGGCCCACTTGGCGACGCTGGAACACGTCACCCTGCTGACACTGCCCCGCAACGAGGGCAAGGGCGGCGCGGTCATGGCGGGCTTTCGCGAAGCCGCGCGACTGGGTTACACCCATGCCCTGCAGGTGGATGCCGACGGCCAGCATGACCTGCGCGAAGTCGAGACCTTTATCGACACGTCCCGCCGGCACCCCGACGCCGTCATCTGCGGCTACCCCGAATACGACGACAGCGTGCCCAAAGGCCGCCTCTACGCACGCTACCTGACCCACGTGTGGGTGTGGATCAACACCCTGTCGCTGCAGATTCGCGACTCGATGTGCGGCTTTCGCGTGTACCCGCTGGCCCCCACGCTGGCGCTGATGGACTCGGCCTACATTGGCACACACATGGATTTCGACTCGGACATCCTCGTGCGCCTGGCCTGGCGCAACCAGCCCATGCGCTGGCTGCCGACCCAGGTGCATTACCCCGCCGACGGCCTGTCGCACTTCCGCCTGTTCCGCGACAACGTGCGCATCAGCGCTATGCACACGCGGCTGTTCTTCGGCATGCTGGTGCGCGCGCCGGCCATTTTGTGGCGCCGGTGGCAGGCATGAGCGACAGCGGCAAACACTGGGCCGATCGCGAGGAGCGCGGCAGCTTCTGGTTGATGAAACTCACGGCGGTCGCGGCAAAAGTCCTCGGTCGCCGCCTGTTGAGCCCGTTGCTCTACAGCATTGTGTTGTACTTTTTCCTGTTCGGCCGCACCGCGCGCCAGAGCGCCTGGCACTACCAGCAGCGCCTGGCGCAGTGGAGCGGGCGTGATGACCTGCTGCCGAGCCACAGGACGGTCTTTGCCCAGTTCATGGCCTTCGCCGACTCACTGCTCGACAAGCTGGACGTGTGGAACGGCAAGCTGCGCCTGGAACAGATCGACATCAACGACCCGGCGCAATTACGCGGCCAATTGCGAGGCGAGCGCGGGCAGATGCTGGTGGGCGCGCACCTGGGCAACCTGGAAGTGTGCCGCGCCCTGGCGGAAATCGGCGAACGCGTCACCATGAATGTGCTGGTGCACACCAAGCATGCCGAGCGTTTCAATCGCCTGCTGGGCGAAGCGGGCGCGACCCATTTGCGCCTGATCCAGGTCAGCGAGCTGGACCCGGCCACCATGCTGCTGCTCAGCCAGCGCCTGGACGACGGCGAGTGGCTGGCGATTGCCGGCGACCGCATCCCGCTGCACGGCGGGCGCACAGTGTGCGTGGATTTCCTCGGGCATGCAGCCGCGTTCCCCCAAGGCCCGTGGTTGCTGGCCGGCCTGCTCAAATGCCCGGTCAACCTGCTGATGTGCCTCAAGCACCAGGGCCGCTATCGCCTGACCATCGAGCCCTTCGCCCAATCGATCGAATGGAAGCGCAGCACCCGCGAGCAGGTCATCGCCCTGTGGACCGCCCGCTACGCCGCACGCCTGGGTGAGTTCTGCCTGCAGGCGCCTCAACAGTGGTTCAACTTTTACCCTTTCTGGAAGACCGATGACGACGCCTCTTGAGCCGATCACCTTTGGCGAACGCCCCTTGCGCATCGAAGACGTACTGGCCCTGGCCAACCGTCAGGTGCCTACCCGCTTGCAGAACGATGCCGCGTATCGCCAGCGCATCGCCAAGGGCGCGCAGTTTCTTGACTCGCTGCTGGACAAGGAAGGCGTGATCTACGGCGTGACCACCGGTTACGGCGACTCGTGCGTGGTCGCGGTGCCGTTGCACCATGTCGAAGCGCTGCCGCGTCATCTCTACACCTTCCACGGTTGCGGCCTGGGCAAATTGCTCGACGCCCAAGCCACCCGCGCCGTGCTGGCGGCGCGCTTGCAGTCGCTGTGCCATGGCGTGTCGGGCGTGCGCGTGGAACTGCTGGAGCGCCTGCAGGGTTTCCTCGAACACGATGTGCTGCCGCTGATTCCAGAAGAAGGCTCGGTGGGCGCCAGCGGCGACCTGACGCCGCTGTCGTATGTGGCGGCGACCTTGTCCGGCGAGCGTGAAGTGCTGTTTCGTGGCGAACGGCGCCAAGCCGCCGACGTGCACCGCGAACTGGGCTGGGCGCCGCTGGTACTGCGGCCCAAGGAAGCCCTCGCGTTGATGAACGGCACTGCGGTGATGACGGGCATTGCCTGCCTGGCCTTCGCCCGCGCCGACTACCTGCTGCACCTGGCCACGCGCATCACCGCGCTCAATGTGGTGGCGCTGCAAGGCAACCCGGAACACTTCGACGAACGCCTGTTCGCCGCCAAGCCCCACCCCGGGCAGATGCAAGTCGCCGCCTGGCTGCGCCAGGACCTGGCTATCGATGCACCGACCGCACCGCTGCATCGCCTGCAGGATCGCTATTCGCTGCGCTGCGCGCCCCATGTGCTCGGCGTGTTGGCCGACAGCCTGAATTGGTTGCGCTCGTTTATCGAAATCGAGCTGAACAGCGCCAATGACAACCCGATCATCGATGCCGAAGCCGAACGCGTGCTGCACGGCGGGCACTTCTACGGCGGGCACATCGCCTTTGCCATGGACAGCCTCAAAACCCTGGTGGCTAACGTCGCCGACCTGCTCGACCGCCAACTGGCGCTGCTGGTGGACGTGCGTTACAACCACGGCCTGCCGAGCAACCTGTCGGGCGCGCCGGCCGACCGCGCGATGATCAACCATGGCTTCAAGGCCGTGCAGATCGGCACCAGCGCCTGGACCGCCGAAGCGCTGAAAAACACCATGCCGGCCAGCGTGTTTTCGCGCTCTACCGAGTGCCATAACCAGGACAAAGTGAGCATGGGCACCATCGCCGCCCGCGATGCGATCCGCGTACTGGAGTTGACCGAGCAGGTTGCCGCCGCCACCTTGCTCGCCGCCAACCAAGGAGTATGGCTGCGCGCCCAGGCCGACGATGCCCGGCCGTTGCCGCCGGCGCTGGCGGCGATGCATGAAGCACTGGCCAAGGATTTCCCGCCGGTCATTGAAGACCGCGCCCTGGAAGGCGAACTGCGCCTGTGCCTGCAACGTATTGCCGCGCAACACTGGAGGCTGCATGCGTAGCCCCGGCGTATTGCACAGCGACACTGAAATCCTCGTGCCGTTTTTCGATATCGACTCGATGAACGTGGTGTGGCACGGGCATTACGTGAAATACCTGGAAGTGGCGCGCTGCGCGCTGCTGGACAAGATCGGCCACAACTACACCGCGATGCTCGAAGCCGGCTACGCCTGGCCGATCATCGACATGCAGCTGCGCTATGTACGCGGCGCGACCTTCGGCCAAACCCTCAACGTGCGCGCCAGCCTGGTGGAGTGGGAGAACCGCTTGAAGATCAATTACCTGATCACCGACCTCACCAGCGGCGAACGCCTGACCCGCGCCAGCACCGTGCAAGTGGCGGTAGAGATCGCCAGCCGCGAGATGCAGCTGGCCTCGCCCAAAGTCTTCACCGACGCCGTAGAAAGGGCCCTGAAATGAGATCCCCTGTAGGAGCGAGCTTGCTCGCGAAGATCGCCAACGATAACCCGCAGCACCTGACCCCCCGCAGGGCCCTCAGGTTTTTCGCGAGCAAGCTCGCTCTTACAGTGGCCGCCGCGTTGCTGAGTTTCAGCGCCCACGCCTTCGACCTGCAGCAACTGAGCGATCAATTGGCCAAACCCCGCGTGATCCACGGCAACTTCATCCAGGAAAAACACCTGCGCGCCCTGCCCCAGCCGCTGGTCAGCAAAGGCACCTTCGTGCTCGCCAAGGACTACGGCTTGCTGTGGCTGTTGAAGACCCCGCTGCAACAGGACTACCGCATCAGCGCCCAGGGCATCGCCCGGCGTGACGCCAACGGCTGGCAATTGCTGCCCAACAAGAGCGCCGGCGCCGAGCAGAATCGCCTGTTCCTCGCGGTGCTGCAGGGCGACAGCAGCGGCTTGCAGCGTGACTTCGAACTGCAACTGCAAGGGCAAGCCCAGCAATGGAAGCTGACGCTGATCCCGCGTTCGCTGCTGCTCAAGCAGGTGTTCACCCAGATCAATATCGACGGCGGCGAGCTAGTCAATACCATTGAGCTGCTGGAAACCCAGGGCGACAGCACCCTGCTGCGCATGCAGGACAGCAGCGCCGACCAACCTTTGAGCATTGCCGAGCAACATGACTTTGCCCAGTGAGCGCCTGCTGCCGCGCCTGTTCCTGATCCTGCTGGTGGCCGTATTGGCCCTGGCCGGCTGGCAGTGGCGCGCGGGTGCGCCGCTGTCGGCCAACTTGATGGAGCTGGTGCCCGGCAATACGCCGGACGCCCTGGAACTCAAAGCCGAGCAGCGCATGCAGGAGCCGCTGAACCGCGAGATGCTGGTGCTGGTGGGGCATGCCGACCGCCAACGAGCGCTGGCCGTGGCGCAGCAACTGGCCGAGCGCTGGCAAGCCAGCGGTCTGTTTGAAAAGGTGCAATGGAACCTGCAAGCCGACTTGCCGGTGCTGCGCGAACAGCTGCTGCGCGGCCGCCTGGCGATGCTGGCGGCCAAGGACCGCGAGCAACTGATCGAACAGCCTGAGGCCTTCATCCAGCAGCGTGTGCAGTCGCTGTTCGACCCCTTCACCGGCTTCAGCCTGGTGCCGAGCCAGGACGACTGGCTGGGCCTGACCGGGCGCATCCAGAACAGCCAGCCACAACACGGGGCGGTACAGCTGGATATCGGCAGCGGCGCGCTGATCGCCGATGCCGACGGCAAAAGTTGGGTGCTGTTGCGGGCGCGCACCACCGGCAATGCGTTCGATATGAAACTGCCGCTGCAAGTGGCCGATCTGCTCCAGGCCAGCCGCGCCGAGGCAGGCGAGCAAGGTGTGCAACTGCTCGCCGCCAGCGGCTTGCTCTATGCGGCCAATGGGCAACAGCAAGCCACGCGGGAAATCACCTGGGTCGGCGGCGGCGCAACCGTGGGCATCCTGCTGTTGCTGCTGCTGGCGTTCCGGCGCTGGCGGGTGCTGCTGGCGTTCGTGCCGGTGGTGGTCGGCATGCTGTTTGGCGCCGTGGCCTGTGTGGCGCTGTTCGGCCATATGCATGTGATGACCCTGGTGCTGGGCTCGAGCTTGATCGGCGTGGCGGTGGATTACCCGCTGCACTACCTGTCCAAAAGCTGGAGCCTGCAACCCTGGCGCAGTTGGCCGGCATTGCGCCTGACCCTGCCAGGGCTGAGCCTGAGCCTGGCCACCAGTTGCATCGGCTACCTGGCCCTGGCCTGGACGCCGTTCCCGGCGCTGACACAAATCGCGGTGTTCTCCGCAGCCGGCTTGGTCGGTGCTTATCTCTCGGCCGTGTGCCTGCTGCCCGCGCTGCTCAGCGGTGTGGAGCTGCGCCCGGCACAATGGCCGCTGCGCATCGCCGAACGCTTGTGGCAATGGCGGGCGGCATTGATCAAGCGCGTACCAGGCTCGGTGCTGCTGGTGTGGGTGCTGTTGTTCTGCGCCGGTGGCCTGTGGCAGTTGAACACTAAAAACGATATCCGCCAGTGGATCGGCGCTCCGCCGCAATTGCTGCAGGAGGCCCAGGCCGTGGCGCGCATCACCGGGTTCCAGCCCACCAGCCAGTTCTTCCTGGTGCGCGCCGACACTCAGCAGCAGTTACTCGAACGCCAAGCGGCGCTGGGCCAGCGCCTGGATCAACTGGTGAACATGGACAAGCTGCAGGGTTACCTGGCGCTGAATCAACTGGTCAACCTGCCTGCCGAGCAGCAGCAACTGCGCGCGGCGCTGGATACACTCGCGCAGCATTGGCAACCGCTGCTGGACCTCGGCGTGCCCGCCGCCGCGCTGCAGGCCGAGGTCGCGCAGTTGCAGGCACTGCCCACCGAAGACATCGACGCCGCGCTCAAAGGCCCGCTGGCCGAGCCATGGCGTACGCTGTGGCTGGGCCCGGTAGACGGCGGCGTGGCGGCGATGGTCAGCCTGCAAGGCCTGAACAACCCGGCCTTGCTGCGGGTGCAGGCCGTGGACTTGCCCGGCGTGCAACTGGTGGATCGCCTGGGTGACTTGAACCGCGTGTTTGCCAATACCCAAATCAGCGCCGCCGAGTTGAAGTTGCTGTCTTGTGTGCTGATCGTGGTGCTGTTGATGCTGCCCTTCGGCCTCATCGGCGCCTTGCGCATCGTCGCGCTGCCGCTGCTGGCGGCGCTGTGCAGCCTGGCCAGCCTCGGTTGGCTGGGCCAGCCGCTGACCCTGTTCAGCCTGTTCGGCCTGCTGCTGGTCACGGCTATCAGCGTCGATTATGCGATCCTGATGCGCGAGCAGATCGGCGGTGCGGCCGTGAGCCTGCTGGGAACCTTACTGGCCGCGCTGACCACTTGGTTATCGTTCGGCCTGCTGGCCGTCTCCAGTACCCCGGCAGTGAGCAATTTCGGCCTGTCGGTCAGCCTCGGCCTGGCATTCAGCTTTATGCTGGCGCCCTGGGCCGGGCAACAGAAACACGCCTTATGAATGTGATTATCGCCAAAGCGGCAAGGAGCCTTCGTGCCCACAGTTGAAATGGAACGTCGCCAAGTGGTGGTGATCGGTGCCGGGCCGTCCGGGGCCATCGCGGCCGCGCTGCTCAAGCGCAAAGGGCATGATGTATTGATTATCGAGCGCCAGCATTTTCCGCGTTTCTCGATTGGCGAAAGCCTGCTGTCGCACTGCATCGACTTTATCGAAGAAGCCGGCATGCTCGACGCCGTGCAGGCGGCCGGCTTTCAACTGAAAACCGGTGCCGCGTTCGCCTGGGGCGAGCGCTACAGCGCGTTCGATTTCGGTGACACCTTCAGCAACGGCAAGCCGACGACCTTCCAGGTGCAGCGCGCCGAGTTCGACAAGCTGCTGGCCGATCAGGCGGCACTGCAGGGTGTGGAAATCCGCTATGGCGAAAGCATCGTCGGCGTGGACTTTTCCGGCGAGTGTCGTTACCTGCACGTACGCCGCGAGAATGGCAGCGAGTACCACCTCAAGGCCAAATTCGTGCTGGATGCCAGCGGCTATGGCCGCGTGTTGCCGCGCCTGCTGGACCTTGAAGCCCCATCGAATTTCCCGCTGCGCCAGGCCGTGTTCACCCACGTCGAAGACCGCATCGAACACCCAGGCTTCGACCGCACCAAGATTCTAGTGACCACCCATCCCGAGAAGCGCGATATCTGGTTCTGGACCATCCCGTTCAGCAACGGCCGTTGCTCGGTGGGCGTGGTCGCGGCCAAGGAGCACTTCGACGGCCGCGACGGCGACCTCGACGCCTGCCTGCGCGGGTTTATCGAGCAAACCCCGAGCCTGTCCGGCGTGCTGCAAAACGCCGTGTGGGACACCCCGGCGCGCAGCATCGGCGGCTATTCGGCCAACGTCAAAACCCTGCACGGTCCGGGCTTTGCGCTGCTGGGCAACGCGGCAGAATTTCTCGACCCGGTGTTCTCGTCCGGCGTGACCATCGCCATGCGCTCGGCGAGCATGGCCGCCGGCTTGCTGCATCGCCAACTGCAAGGCGAAACGGTGGACTGGCAAACCGAGTTTGCCGAGCCGTTGAAGCGCGGCGTCGACACCTTCCGCTGCTACGTCGAAGGCTGGTACGCCGGAACGTTCCAGGATGTGATTTTCCACGCCGGCAGTTCGCCGGAGATTCGCCGCATGATCAGTTCGATTCTCGCCGGTTACGCCTGGGATGAACGCAACCCGTTCGTCAGCGAGCCCAAGCGGCGCCTGCGCATGTTGTCGCAGATCTGCGCGAGTGAGACGGTATGACCAGCCCTGCCGTTGAAAAAAACTACCTGAGTAAGAACTACGTCGAAGAAACCCGGTTCGGCTTCTGGTTCCTGCGCAGCCACACCTGGCAGCACCATGTGTTGCGCGTGGCGATCAACGACCTGCGCAGCCTGTTCAGCGATCCGCTGCCAGTGGCGCCGGTGTTGCTCGACGCCGGCTGCGGCCAGGGCAAATCCTTCAACTTGCTGCAGCAGGTCTTTGCGCCCTCGCGCCTGATCGGCCTGGATGCCGACCCTCACAGCCTGGCCCTGAGCCGCGAAGAAGCCGCTCGCCAGAGCCTGGCCGTGGAGCTGATCGCCAGCGACTGCGCCACCCTCGAAGTCCCCGACGCCAGCGTCGATATCGTGTTTTGCCACCAGACCTTCCACCACCTGGTCGAGCAACATCGCGCACTCAAGGAGTTTTATCGGGTACTCAAGCCGGGCGGCTATTTGCTGTTTGCCGAGTCCACCGAGGCCTATATCGACACCTGGGTAATCCGCTGGCTGTTCCGCCACCCAATGCACGTGCAGAAAAGCGCCGAAGAGTATCTGCAGATGCTGCGCGAGCAAGGCTTTGAATTCGGCGCGCAGAACGTCTCGTATCCCTATCTGTGGTGGAGCCGCTCCAGCGATTTCGGCCTGCTGGAACGCTGGGGCCTGCGCAAGGCGCCGCCGGTGGGCCAGCGTGAGGAAACCCTGGTCAACTGTGTGGCGCGCAAACCGTTAGAGGCCGCGAGCTCATGATGCGCTGGCTGTTGATGGGTTGCCTGTTGCTGCTCAGCGCGTGCGCCAGCCAGGCGCCGTTACCCGAGAAAATCCCGGCGCTGGCCTTGCCGATGCAATTGCATGTGCAACGCCTGGAGGGCGAGCGCAGCCAGGACTGGCTGTTGGTGATCCAGCGTGAAGACGCGGCGATTCGTTGGTCGTTGATGGATCCGCTGGGCATTCCCCAGGCCCGGCAGAAGCTGATCGACGGGCAATGGCAGGCCGATGGCTTGCTACCGCCCAATCCCCAGGCGCGAGAACTGTTCGCCGCGCTGCTGTTTGCCCTGGCCTCGGCAGATGACGTGCGTGCGCTGTATCCTTCGGCTCAGGCCAGGGACCTCACGCGAACGCTGCCGGGCCATTGGCAAATCGTCTATCAGTCCTCGGAGGTGTTCAGCGTGAACATGGCGGGCCAACCGTTGAGCTATCGCATTACTCCGCTGGGAGCCGGCCGATGACTGCCTACCTCAATGCCCTCGGCGTAATCTGTGCCCTCGGGCGCGGCCAGGCCGAGGTCAGCCGCAGCCTGTTTGCCGGTGACTGTTGCGGCATGCGCGCCGAGAGCGGCTGGGTGCCGGAGCGCGTGGTGCCGGTCGCGGCGGTGCGCGGCGAGCTGGCAACCATTCCGGCGCAATTGGGCCAGCAGAGCAGCCGCAATAACCAGTTACTGCTGGAAGCGGCGTTGCAGATCGAGGCGCAGATTCGCCAGGTGATCGACACCTACGGCGCCTCACGGGTGGGCGTTGTGCTGGGTACCAGCACTTCGGGCATCGATGAAGCCAGTCGCGGCATTGCCCACTACCTGCGCGATCACGCGTTCCCTGGCGACTACGACTACCAGCAGCAGGAACTCAGCGCTCCGGCGAATTTCCTCGCCGACTGGCTGCAGTTGAGCGGCCCGGCCTATGTGATTTCCACCGCCTGCACGTCCAGCGCCCGCGCGCTGATGAGCGCCCAGCGTCTGCTCGACCTGGACGTGTGCGATGCGGTGCTCTGCGGCGGCGTCGACAGCCTGTGCAGGCTGACGCTGAACGGGTTTACCGCGCTGGAAGCGGTGTCTGCCGAGCGCTGCAATCCGTTCTCGGTGAACCGCGACGGCATCAATATCGGCGAAGCGGCGGTGTTGTTCGTGATGAGCCGCGAGGCGGCGCCGGTCGCCCTGCTGGGCAGTGGCGCCAGTTGCGACGCGCACCATATCTCCGCGCCCGAGCCCAGCGGCAAGGGGGCGTTGCAGGCGATGCGCAAGGCCTTGGCCGGCGCGAAACTTACGCCCGCGCAGATCGGTTACTTGAACCTGCACGGCACCGCGACCCAACACAACGACGCCATGGAAAGCCAGGCGGTCGCCAACCTGTTTCCGGGCGGCGTGGCCTGTTCGTCGACCAAACCCATGAGCGGCCATACCCTCGGCGCGGCGGGCGCATTGGAAGCGGCGTTCTGCTGGTTGAGCCTGACTCACGGCCTTGTCCCGCCCCATGTGTGGGACGGCCACCTTGACCCGGCGCTGCCCGCGTTGCAGTGGGCGCACAAGGGCGACACCCTGGAAAAACCCTACCTGATGAGCAACTCGTTTGCCTTCGGCGGCAACAACGTCAGCCTGATTATTGGAGAGGCCCCATGATCGATTGGCCACTCGCCGAACTGCTGCCCCACGCGGGCGACATGATTCTGATCGACCAGGTGCTGTCGTTCGATGAAGAGCAGGTGCATACCCGCCTCACCGTCAAGCCTGGTGGCCTGTTCAACCGCGCAGACGGCAGCCTGCCGGCCTGGGTCGGTATCGAGTTGATGGCGCAAAGCGTCGCCGCCTATGCCGGTTGCCGCGCGCGCCAGCAAGGCCTGGCGGTGGAACTGGGCTTCCTGTTGGGCACGCGTAAATTCGAGTGCAACGTGGCGCACTTCCCCGCCGGCGCCGAGCTGAACATCCACGGCCTGCGCTCCCTGGAAGACGACAATGGCATGGGGGTGTTCGAATGCCACCTCACTGGCGATGGAATCCAGGCCAGCGCACGCTTGAACGTATTTCGACCGCCCCAGGCGGCCAACTATTTAGCTGAAACGAAGGACGAAACGCCATGACTGAATCCGTACTGGTCACCGGCTCCAGCCGTGGCATCGGCCGCGCCATTGCCCTGCGCCTGGCCCAGGCCGGGCATGACATCGTGCTGCATTGCCGCAGCGGGCATGCCGAAGCCTGCGCGGTACAGGTCGAAATCCAAGCCCTGGGCCGCCAGGCGCGGGTGCTGCAATTCGATGTGGCAGACCGCGCCGCGTGCAAGGCAATCCTTGAAGCCGATGTGGAGCAGCACGGTGCTTATTACGGCGTGGTGCTCAACGCCGGCCTGACCCGCGACGGCGCCTTCCCGGCCCTGTCGGAAGATGACTGGGACGTGGTGATGCGCACCAACCTCGACGGTTTCTACAACGTGCTGCACCCGGTGATGATGCCGATGATTCGTCGGCGCGCCGCCGGGCGCATCGTGTGCATCACCTCGGTTTCCGGGCTGATCGGCAACCGTGGCCAGGTCAACTACAGCGCGTCCAAGGCGGGCCTGATCGGCGCAGCCAAAGCGCTGGCCATCGAGCTGGGCAAGCGCAAGATCACCGTCAACTGTGTCGCACCGGGCTTGATCGACACCGCCATGCTGGATGAAAACGTCCCGGTGCAAGAGCTGATGAAGATGATCCCGGCGCAGCGCATGGGCACCCCGGAAGAAGTCGCCGGGGCGGTGAACTTCCTGATGTCGGCCGAAGCCGGCTATATCACGCGCCAGGTGTTGGCCGTGAACGGGGGCTTGTGCTGATGAAGCGCGTCGTCGTCACCGGCATGGCCGGCATGACCTCCCTAGGCAGCGATTGGGACACCATCGCGGCCAACTTTCGCGCCAACCGCAGCGGCATCCGGCGCATGGATGAGTGGGACCGTTTTACCGAATTGAACACGCGCCTGGCCGGGCCGATTGATGATTTCGTCGTGCCCGCGCACTGGACGCGCAAGCAGCTGCGCAGCATGGGCCGTGTCTCGCGACTGGCGGTGTGGGCGGCGGAGCAGGCGTTGCAGGATGCCGGCCTGCTCGGCGACGCGTCGATCAAGGACGGGCGCATGGGCGTGGCGTGTGGTTCGTCCACCGGCAGCACCGATGAGATCAAGGCGTTCGGCAACATGCTGCTGAACTCGGTGGCCGAGGGGCTGAATGCCAACTCCTATGTGCGCATGATGCCGCACACCACGGCAGCAAATATCAGCATCTTCTTTGGCCTGACCGGCCGCTTGATCCCCACGTCCAGCGCTTGCACCAGCGGCAGCCAGGGCATCGGTTATGCCTACGAGGCGATCAAGTTCGGCCGCCTGCCCTTGATGCTGGCCGGAGGCGCCGAAGAGCTGTGCCCCACCGAGGCAATGGTGTTCGATGCGCTCTACGCCACCAGCCTGAAAAACGACGCGCCCCAAACCAGCCCGCGCCCCTACGACAGCGGCCGCGATGGGCTGGTAATTGGTGAAGGCGGCGGCATGCTGGTGCTGGAAGAGTTGGAACACGCGTTGGCGCGGGGTGCGCATATTCATGCGGAACTGGTCGGTTTCGGCAGCAATGCCGACGGCCAGCACACCACCCGCCCGGAACAGAAAACCATGCGTCGCGCCATGGAACTGGCGCTGGAAGATGCCGGGCTTGAGCCGTCCGCCATCGGCTACGTGAACGGCCACGGCACCGCCACCGACCAGGGCGACATCGCCGAAACCCTGGCCACCAGCAGCCTGTTCGGCCCTCGCATGCCCATCAGTTCGCAGAAGAGTTTCCTTGGCCACACCTTGGGCGCGTGCGGGGCGCTGGAGTCATGGTTCAGCATCGAGATGATGAACCGCGACCAATACGTGCACACCTTCAACCTGGACACCGTCGACCCGCACTGCGGCGAGCTGGATTACCTGCAGGGTGGCTTTCGCGAGATGCATCACGACTACGTGATGAACAACAATTTTGCCTTCGGCGGCGTCAACACCTCGTTGATCTTCCGCCGCTGGTCCTGACTTTTAAAACGATTGGAGAAAACGGAATGTCTTCCCTGCTACGCGCGACCCTGATCACCCTGGCCCTGCTGACCACCGCCGGCTGCACCAACAAACCGGTACTCAACACCCAGCACGAACTGCCGGCCACCACTCAGGTCAGCGAAGAAAAAATGAAACAGGTGATCGTCGCTGCCCTGCAAAAACGCGAGTGGACGGTACAACGCCTGAGCCCGCAACTGGTGCAGGCCGAGATCACCGTGCGCAACCAGTTTTATGCAGCCATCGACATCCGCTACACCCGCAACAGCTACGCCATTACCTATCGCGACAGCCGCGACCTGGGCTACAAGGACGGCAAGATCCATCGCAACTACAACCGTTGGGTGAGCATGCTGGACCGCGACATCATGGCCGGGTTGCGCTCGGCGGGAATTCAATAACGCCAGAAACGACAAAGGGCGCCTTTCGGCGCCCTCTTCTCAAACAGGTTGGCTTGTCATCGCCGCTTCCTGCCTGGCTCTGCGATGGCTGGTTGCCCAGGATCCTCAGAGTCTCACAAGCCCCTTTCGGGAACTCGGCCAGTATGCCTGAAAACAGGCGGCCTGCAATCAGTGGCAGAATGCCGTCCTACTTTATCGCAACCCAAGCGCACTGCGCACCGCCGCCTTTATTGCCAAGAATTGGTCACTGGTGAGTTCTGCGATTTTGTAAGTTCGTTTTCCATGACGATCTTTACTTTTGATTCGGTCCAGTCGGCCCAAGCTAACTGTCGCAACGATGTCGCATTTTGCCCAGCAGATGGGGCTCGCTCCCTGAAGGTGGCTATCAAGCTGCAAATGATGCTCCAACACCTGCTGTGGGGCAGTGGTACTCAGAGGGACCACCGTGACGAGCAGCTTATTAGTCCGATGTTTGCGTACCACAATAACGGGCCGAATCTTGGTGATTTCCGGAACCTCATAGCCACGAAAATCACAAATCAACACGCTGCCCTCCTTGGGCTGATAGAGAAGTGCCATCCATATTCACTCGCTTGAAAAAGAGCGATTCTGCGCAAGTTTCCCTCGAATAACTAAGCCGGTTGCGTTACCTGATATGTGACCCGGCCTACACCGACGCCTTACGCGTCAACAACTCCACAAACGCCTGCGCCATCGGCGTCTGCGCGCCCTTGCGCTGCACCAGCCACACCGCTGTTACCGCTTCCGGGTCCAGCAAAGTACGGTACACCACGCCGTCAATGCGGATACGCTGGTAAGACGCGGGCAGCACCGACACGCCCAACCCTGCCGCCACCAGGCCAATGATGGTCATCGCCTCGCCTGCTTCCTGGGCAAAGTGCGGGCTGAACCCGGCGTCGCGGGCCAGATTGAGTAATTGTGCGTAGAGGCCGCTGCCATAACTGCGCGGGAAAAATACAAAGGGTTCGTCAGCCAATTGCGCCAGGTGCAAGCCGCCTTCGCTGCCCTGGGCCAACAGGTGCCCGGCGCTCAATACCGCCACCAACGGCTCGCGCATCAGTTCGATCACACTGAGCGAGTCCGGCAACGGCAACGGTCGCATGAGCCCGACCTGGATCGACTCATCCAGCAACGATTCGGCCACCTGGGTGCTGCTCATTTCTTGCAGGCTCAAATGCACTGCCGCAAACGCCTGGCGAAACGCAAAGATCGCCTGCGGGATGCTGGCGTTGAACGGCGCCGACGACGTGAAGCCGATTTTCAGCTCTCCAAGCTCTCCCAGCTGCGCCCGTCGCGCGATGTCTGCCGCTTTATCGACCTGCGCCAGCACCAGGCGCGCCTCGTGCAGAAACAGTCGCCCTGCTTCGCTCAGCTCGACCCGACGATTGGTGCGCTCAAATAAGCGCGCGCCCACGTCTTGCTCCAACGCCTGAATTTGTTGGCTCAACGGCGGTTGCGAGATGCCCAGCACTTGCGCGGCGCGGCCAAAATGCAGCTCCTCGGCGACGGCGATGAAGTACCGCAGGTGACGTAATTCCATGCAAACCTCATTAGGTCGCTAAAGCTATCAAACGGGTCGAACAATATATTGGAAAGAATCATTAGCCAGCTATATTCTTTTTCGTATTGCCGGCCGTGGCAGTCTTTCCTCCCCGAGGTCACCGTGAAATCTGCTGTTGCTGCACACGCTCAAGAAGCCCCGCACACTGCCCTGGATGAGGTCGTCGCGCAGCTCAACGACGAGTACATCGAAAAAGGCACGCCGATGTTCATGCGCACGGTGTTGGCGCTGTTCTCCGGCGGCTTCGCCACGTTTGCCCTGTTGTATTGCGTGCAACCGATGATGCCGGCGCTGTCCCACGAGTTTTCCATCAATGCCGCACAAAGCAGCCTGATCCTGTCGGTCGCCACGGCGATGCTAGCTTTCGGCCTGCTGATTACCGGGCCGGTTTCCGACAGGCTGGGGCGCAAGCCGGTGATGGTCGCCGCGTTGTTCTGCGCAGCGCTGGCCACCATTGCCAGCGGCTTGATGCCGAGCTGGGAAGGCATCCTGTTGATGCGGGCGCTGGTGGGCTTGTCCCTGAGCGGCCTGGCCGCCGTGGCCATGACCTACCTGAGCGAAGAGATCCACCCGCAACACATCGGCCTGGCCATGGGCCTGTACATCGGCGGCAATGCAATTGGCGGCATGAGCGGGCGCCTGATCATCGGCGTGCTGATCGACTTCGTCAGTTGGCACACCGCAATGCTGATCATCGGCGGCCTGGCGCTGATCGCCGCGACGGTGTTCTGGAAAATCCTCCCCGAATCGCGCAACTTCCGCGCCAGCAGCCTCAAGCCGCGCAACCTGCTGGACGGTTTTGTCATGCACTTCAAGGACGCGGGCCTGCCGTGGTTATTCCTTGAGGCCTTCCTGCTGATGGGCGCGTTTGTCACGCTGTTCAACTACATCGGCTATCGCTTGCTGGCCGATCCGTATGACCTCAGCCAAGCCGTGGTCGGCCTGCTGTCGCTGGTGTATCTGTCGGGCATCTACAGCTCGGCAAAGATCGGCTCGCTCGCCGACCGCCTGGGCCGCCGCCGCGTGCTGTGGGGCACCATTGTGCTGATGCTCGCCGGCATGGCCCTGACACTCTTCACCCCGCTATGGCTGGTGGTGCCAGGCATGTTGATCTTTACCTTCGGCTTCTTCGGCGCCCACTCGGTGGCCAGCAGCTGGATCGGCCGTCGTGCGGTAAAGGCGAAGGGACAGGCGTCGTCGCTGTATCTGTTCTGCTATTACGCAGGTTCAAGCATTGCCGGGACGGCGGGCGGGTTCTTCTGGCACTTTGCCGGATGGAATGGGATAGGCGCATTTATCCTGGCGTTGCTGATCGGCGCGTTGCTGGTGGCGTTGAGGTTGGCGAAGTTGGCGCCGTTGGGCCATGTGAAGGCCTGAGATCACCTGCGTCTGCCGATGCAGGTGACCCGGTCTCAGCACTCAACCGCACTCACCGCCAACCCGCCCCGCGACGTCTCTTTGTACTTGTCATGCATATCCGCACCGGTATCGCGCATGGTGCGGATCACCCGGTCCAGGGAGATAAAATGCTGCCCATCGCCACGCAAGGCCATTTGCGCAGCGTTGATCGCCTTGACCGCCGCAATCGCATTGCGCTCGATACACGGCACTTGCACCAAGCCGCCCACCGGGTCGCAGGTCAGGCCCAGGTTATGTTCCAGGCCGATTTCTGCGGCGTTGCACAGTTGCTCAGGGGTGGCGCCGAGAATTTCCGCCAGGCCCGCTGCGGCCATGGCGCAGGCGGAACCGACTTCGCCCTGGCAACCGACTTCGGCGCCGGAGATCGAGGCGTTCTTTTTGCACAGAATGCCCACCGCCGCCGCGCCGAGCAGGTAGTCGACCACGTTGGCCTCGGTCACCTCTTCACTGAACTTCATGAAGTAATGCAGCACTGCCGGAATGATCCCCGCTGCGCCATTGGTGGGCGCCGTCACCATGCGCCCACCGGCGGCGTTTTCTTCATTGACCGCCAGGGCGAACAGGTTCACCCACTCCATGGCACTCAAGGTTGAGCCGATCACATTGGGCTTGTTCAACTCCTGCAGACTGCGGTGCAACTTGGCGGCGCGACGGCGCACGTTCAAGCCGCCAGGCAGGATGCCTTCATGCTTGAGGCCTTCCTCCACGCACGCTTGCATGGCACGCCACAGGGTCATCAGGCCACTGCGAATTTCTTCTTCGGAGCGCCAGACCTTCTCATTGGCCAGCATCAGTTCGGCGACGCGCAGGTTGTGGGTCTTGCACAGCTGCAACAGCTCTGCGGCGCTGGAAAAGTCATACGGCAGCTCGGTGCGGTCCATGTCCGCCACGCCGCTCTGGGCCTGGGCTTCATCCACCACAAAGCCGCCGCCCACCGAGTAGTAGGTGTCACGGTGCAACTCGCCGTCAGCATCGAACACCACCAGGGTCATGGCGTTGGGATGGAACGGCAGGTTTTCGTCGAGCAGACGCATGTCCCGTGACCATACGAATGGCACCGGCAAGCGACCGTCGAGCAGCAGGGTGTCGGTTTCGCGCAGCGTGTGAATGCGCACGCCAATCTGGGACGGGTCGATTGCGTCCGGCCACTCGCCCATCAGCCCCATAATGGTGGCGGTGTCGCTGCCATGGCCGATGCCGGTGGCCGACAAGGAACCGTAGAGTTGCACTTCGACACGCCGAACCTGTTCCAACAGGCCACGTTCGCGTAACGTTTGAACGAACAACGCCGCAGCGCGCATGGGGCCGACGGTGTGAGAGCTGGAGGGCCCGATGCCGATCTTGAACAAGTCGAAAACGCTGATAGCCATTAACCTGAAACTCCTCGATAAGCGCGGCCAGGCTTGAACGAGGTGCTACGCTCAGATCGCCCAGATGGCGGCATCATCCAGCTTTTATCCGCCGTCACGGCGTCTCACACCGACGCACCCATGCTCACCAGCGTCGCTAACGTGCGATCGCCTGTTTTGGCCGTTTTTAACGGTGCAGATGAGTAAAAACTGCAGTTTCACTGTGGTAAAAATCTGTAAGCGACGTCACCGACACTGGATGCGACCCTCCCTGTACTGGATACGACGCCCCCTGTAGGCGTCAGATTTTCACTGGTACATGATCAGTCTCGACTCGTTTGCAAGGCACCGTGCCAGAGCTGTCCGACGCATACTCCAATAGCAGCACCTATAAAGCGCGGCGAATGCCGCCAGAAAAAACACAGGAGTCTACCCCGATGAAAGGTTCACCCTCGTTGTTGTTGGCCGCCATGCTGAGTCTGCCGGTCATGGCGCACGCCGCAGAACCGGAACAATGCAAGACCGTCAACTTCTCCGATGTCGGCTGGACCGACATCACCGTCACCACCGCGACCACCAGCGAAATCCTCAAGGGCCTGGGCTACAAGCCGCGCACCACGATGATTTCGGTACCCGTGACCTACAAGTCCCTGGCTGACGGCAAGAACATGGACATCTTCCTCGGCAACTGGATGCCGACCATGGAAAACGACATCAAGCAGTACCGCGATGCCGGCACCGTGGAAACCGTACGCGCCAACCTGGAAAACGCCAAGTACACCCTGGCGGTGCCCGAAGCGCTGTATGACAAGGGCCTGAAAGACTTCGCCGATATCGCCAAATTCAAGGATGAGCTGGGCGGCAAGATTTACGGCATCGAGCCGGGTAACGACGGCAACCGCACCATCCAGACGCTGATCGACAAGGATGCCTTCGGCCTCAAGAAAGCCGGTTTCAAAGTGGTCGAGTCCAGCGAAGCGGGGATGCTCTCCCAGGTTGAACGCGCCACCAAGCGCGGCCAGGCCATCGTGTTCCTCGGCTGGGAACCGCACCCGATGAACACCCGTTTCAAGATGAAGTACCTGACCGGGGGTGACGATTCGTTCGGCCCCAACTACGGCCAGGCCACCATCTACACCAACACCCGCAAGGGCTACACCCAGGAATGCAGCAACGTCGGCCAGTTGCTGAAAAACCTGCAGTTCACGCTGAACATGGAAAGCACCCTGATGGGCAACGTCCTGGACGACAAAATGAAGCCCGATGCTGCCGCCAAGGCCTGGCTGCAGAAGAACCCGCAAATCCTCGACACCTGGCTGGCCGGTGTCACCACCGTTGATGGCCAACCGGGTCTCGATGCCGTTAAAGCTTACCTCGCCAAATAGCACCCGCTGACCCCGGGGCGGTGCGCTGCCCCGGGATGTTTCCCTCTTCGCATGTGGACATTCACTACCATGCTGACTGAACAGAAAATCCCACTAGGCCAGTACATCGCTGCCTTCGTCGAATGGTTGACCCAACACGGCGCCAACTACTTCGACGCGATCGCATCGACACTGGAAACGATGATCCACGGCGTGACGTTTGCGCTGACCTGGTTCAATCCGCTGGCATTGATCGGTCTGATTGCGCTGCTGGCTCACTTTATCCAACGTAAATGGGGCCTGACCGTCTTTGTCATCGCCTCCTTCCTGCTGATCCTCAACCTGGGGTACTGGCAGGAAACCATGGAAACCCTCGCGCAGGTGCTGTTCGCCACTCTGGTCTGCGTGGTCATCGGCGTGCCGCTGGGCATTGTTGCCGCGCACAAGCCGATGTTCTACACCATGATGCGGCCGGTTCTCGATCTGATGCAGACCGTACCGACCTTCGTCTACCTCATCCCTACCCTGACCCTCTTCGGGCTGGGTGTGGTGCCCGGCTTGATTTCCACCGTGGTGTTCGCGATTGCCGCGCCGATCCGCCTGACCTACCTGGGCATCCGCGATGTACCGCAAGAGTTGATGGACGCCGGCAAGGCGTTCGGCTGCTCACGCCGTCAGTTGCTCTCACGCATCGAACTGCCCCACGCGATGCCGAGCATTGCCGCCGGTATTACCCAATGCATCATGCTGTCGTTGTCGATGGTGGTGATCGCGGCGCTCGTCGGCGCCGATGGCCTCGGCAAGCCGGTGGTCAACGCACTCAACACCGCTGACATCGCCTTGGGCTTCGAAGCCGGGCTGGCCATTGTGTTGCTGGCCATCATGCTCGACCGTATCTGCAAACAACCCGATGCCAAAGTAGGGGGTGATGCATGAGCATTATCCGATTCGACAAAGTCGACGTGATCTTTTCCAAAGACCCACGCGAAGCGCTCAAGCTGCTGGACCAGGGCATGAGCCGTAACGAAATCCTGAAGAAAACCGGGCAGATTGTCGGCGTTGAAAAGGCCAGCCTGGATGTGGAAAAAGGCGAGATCTGCGTGCTGATGGGCCTGTCGGGCTCCGGCAAATCCAGCTTGCTGCGCTGCATCAACGGCCTCAACACGGTCAGCCGTGGCCAGCTGTTCGTGGAGCATGAAGGTCGCCAGATCGACATCGCGTCCTGCACCCCCGCCGAGCTGAAAATGATGCGCACCAAACGCATCGCCATGGTGTTCCAGAAGTTCGCCCTGATGCCCTGGCTGACGGTACGCGAGAACATCAGCTTCGGCCTGGAAATGCAGGGCCGTCCGGAGAAGGAACGACGCACCCTGGTCGATGAAAAACTCGAGCTGGTGGGCCTGAGCCAATGGCGCAACAAGAAGCCCGACGAGCTGTCCGGCGGCATGCAACAGCGTGTGGGCCTGGCCCGTGCGTTGGCGATGGACGCCGATATCCTGCTGATGGACGAACCCTTCTCCGCCCTCGACCCGCTGATCCGCCAGGGCCTGCAGGATGAGCTGCTGGAGCTGCAACGCAAGCTGAGCAAGACCATCGTGTTCGTCAGCCACGACCTCGACGAAGCCCTCAAGCTGGGCAGCCGCATCGCAATCATGAAAGACGGCAAGATCATCCAGTACAGCGTGCCGGAAGAAATCGTGCTGAACCCGGCGGACGACTATGTGCGCACCTTCGTCGCCCACACTAACCCACTGAACGTACTGTGCGGCCGCAGCCTGATGCGCACGCTGGATAACTGCACGCGGGTGAACGGTTCGGTATGCCTGGACCCAGGCGGCGATTCCTGGCTGGACCTGGCCGAAGGCAACACCATCCAGGGCGCACGCCAGAATGGCGTGGTGATGAACCTGCAGAACTGGGCGCCGGGGCAAGCGGTAGAAGGCCTGGGCCGGGTGCCGACGTTGGTGGATTCCAATATCGGCATGCGTGATGCCTTGCAGATCCGCTATCAGACGGGGAACAAGCTGGTGTTGCATGAAAACAACAAGGTGGTGGGGATCCTGGGAGACAGCGAGCTGTATCACGCCCTGCTCGGCAAAAACCTGGGATAACCAACACCGCAAAACAACTGAAGGAACCGGGCCAATGTGGGAGGGGGCTTGCCCCCGATAGCGGTGTATCAGCATCAAATGTGCTGACTGACACACCGCAATCGGGGGCAAGCCCCCTCCCACATTTAGCGCATTGCCTGGCTTCAGCTATAAACCCGGCCAAGGAGCTGCCGATGGCTTTCGAACTGATCGAGCACGTCACGGGTGATCTGCTCCTGGGTGAAGCCCATCAGGTCGTATTCCTGCGGCCCGTTGTGCAGGTACACCTCGGCGCGGTAGTAGCGGGTGCGTTCTTCTTCGGGCAGGTCAGTGGGCGCCGAGGAATAAGCATCCAGGCTGACTTCGTAGACGAACGGGTTGCCCTCGTCCATCTCGATCCGCACACCGATGCAGCGTTTGGATTTGCCCAGCAAGGTCTGCACTTCCAATCCCTGCTCGCGCAACGCTGTGGCGGCTTCTTCCAATGCCGGCGTGACGTGCTTGTCCATAAAGCGTTGCACGGTGCCCTGGCTCGGTTGCAGGTCGAGCGCGGTCAGGCGCTCGCTGAACCCCCGGCGCCCGCGTTCAGCCAACTGCGCCTGCTCCTGTTCGATGGCCACATCCTGGCGCATGGCCTTGTGCAAACCGAACATGAACAGAATCAGCACCACCGAGAACGGCAAACCCGCCAGCACCACCATGGTCTGCATGGCTTCGAAGTTGCCGGCGAACAGCAGGCCGATGGTCACCAGGGTGATCACCGCCGACCAGAAGATCCGCAGCCAGTGCGGCGCATCTTCATCCACGTTGCCGCCTTTGCACGACAGGTTGGCCATCATCACCGCGCCGGAATCGGCAGGCGTCAAGAACAGCACGAAGCCCACGAAGATCGACACACCGATGACGACTTTCGACGCCGGGTAATGCTCAAGCAGCTGGTAGATGGCCATGGACGGCTGTTCCAGCGCGGTCTTGCCCAGCTCCACCGCGCCATGGTTCAGCACCAGGTCCAACGCCGAGTTACCGAAGATCGACAACCACGCCAGGGTGAAGCCCAGCGGGATCAGCAGCACGCCGGCGACCAGTTCGCGCACGGTGCGGCCACGGGAAATGCGCGCAATGAACATGCCCACGAAGGGCGCCCAGGAAATCCACCAGGCCCAGTAGAACAGGGTCCACAGGCCCATCCAGCGCTCGGTCTTGTCGGCGTCGCCTTCGTACACATAGAGGTCGAAGGTTTTCAGAATGATGCCGTTGAGGTAGTCACCGGTGTTTTGCACCAGGCCGTTGAGCAGGTGCAGGGTGGGGCCGAACAGCAGCACGAAGATCAGCAAACCGCTGAACAACACGATGTTGAGGTTGGACAGGCGGCGGATGCCATTCTCCACACCCGACACCGCAGCGATAGTCGCCACCGTGCTCATCACAATGATCACAATCAGCAGGTTGGTGTTGCTGTGCGCCATGCCGAACAGGTTTTCCAACCCGGACGACACCTGCATCGAACCGATCCCCAGGTTGGTCACCAGCCCGAGCAGGGTCACGAACATGCCGAAACCGTCCACCGCATGGCCGGCCGCGCCCTTCACCCAACGCTCGCCCACCAGCGGATACAGCGCCGAACGCAGGGCCAGCGGCTGGTTGTGGCGGTACGCGAAGTACGCCACAGCCAGGCCGACCAGCGCATAGATCGCCCAGCCATGCAGGCCCCAGTGCAGGAAGGTCAGTTGCAGCGCCTGACGTGCCGCGCCATTGCTGGCGGCCGTGCCTTCGGGCGGGTTGAAGTAGTGATCCAGGGGCTCAGAGGCGCCGAAGTACAGCAGCGAAATGCCGATGCCCGACGAAAACAGCATGCCGGCCCAGGCGCCGTAGCTGAAGTCCGGGGTGTCGTCCTTGCTGCCCAGTTTCAACTTGCCGTAGGACGAAAACGCCAGGCCGACCACGAACACCAGGTAGGCGGCGATGACCACCATGTAGTACCAGCCGAAGCTTTTCGACAGCCAGGCCTGGGCGACGCCGAGCATGCGCCCGGCCTCCTGCGGGGCGATGATCAGGATGGCGGTCAACAACAGAATCAGCGCGGTGGAGGTGTAGAACACCCAACCGTTGACCCGGACCTTTTCCGGTGGGGTCTTTATAAGAGAGGCAGAACTCATGGCGCAGATGCTCCGGGCAGTGCGAGAGAGAAACACAAGGCAACGGTTATCCCGGGACATCGATTTTTCGGCAGTCGACGGACGGGTGTTATAAAGACACCTCAAAATTCCCTGGCCCCTGCCGCAGCGGTAAATGGGGCGTTCCAAGGGTTTTCCAGGTGTCAGACGTCGCTGTCCGAAAGTAGGAAATACCTGTCAGCAGCGACGATTTGTCGCAGAGCTTATTCTTTGTTGATTGAACGTTCAATCAAAACAAAATAGACTGGCCCTCAAGCCGATGGACGTGGATCGCCTGTCGGCAGGCCAAAGGAGAGGTGCTACATGCCCAAGGTCGGTATGCAACCCATACGCCGCCAGCAGTTGATCGAAGCCACTCTGACGGCCATCGATCAGGTTGGGATGGGAGATGCCAGCATTGCGCTGATCGCCCGTCTGGCGGGTGTCTCGAATGGCATCATCAGTCACTATTTTCAGGACAAGAACGGCCTGATCGCAGCGACGATGCGTTACCTGATGAACGCGCTGATCGAGAACGTCCAGGAACGCCGGCGTGCCCTGAACGATGACAGCCCACGGGCGCATCTGCGGGTGATCATTGAAGGCAACTTCGACGCCAGCCAGGTCAACGGCCCGGCAATGAAAACCTGGTTGGCCTTCTGGGCCACCAGCATGCATCACCCGTCTTTGCACAGGTTGCAGCGGATCAACGATCACCGCCTGTATTCCAACCTGTGCTGCCAGTTCCGCCGTGCGATGCCGTTACCCGAGGCACGCAGCGCAGCTCGAGGCCTGGCGGCCCTGATCGACGGTTTGTGGTTGCGCGGCGCCTTGTCGGGAGACGCTTTCGACACGGAGCAGGCGCAACGGATCGCTTACGACTACATGGATTTCCAATTGGCCAAGCAGGTGAGTTAGAGCCCTTATAAACGCTCAACCCCTGAACGTCCGCCGCGCAGTATTGCCACATCTCCATGGCCCACTGTTCGACGGGTAACGCCAACCACTTATGCACTTGCGAGGACTTTATGGCCCGTTTCGACCTGCAAAAACTCTACATTGACGGCGGCTACAGCGACGCTGGCAGCGATGCCACCTTCGAAGCCATCAACCCGGCTAACGGTGAAGTTCTCGCCCAAGTGCAACGCGCCACCAAGGAAGACGTCGAGCGTGCCGTGGTCAGCGCTGAAAAAGGCCAGAAGATCTGGGCCGCCATGACCGCCATGGAGCGTTCGCGCATCCTGCGCCGCGCCGTCGACATCCTGCGCGAGCGCAACGATGAGCTGGCCGCCCTGGAAACCCTGGACACCGGCAAAGCCTTCTCCGAAACCAAATACGTGGACATCGTCACCGGCGCCGACGTGCTGGAATACTACGCGGGCCTGGTGCCAGCCATCGAAGGCGAGCAGATTCCGCTGCGCGACACGTCCTTCGTCTACACCCGCCGCGAGCCGCTGGGCGTGGTTGCTGGTATCGGCGCGTGGAACTACCCGATCCAGATCGCCCTGTGGAAATCCGCACCGGCCCTGGCCGCCGGCAACGCGATGATCTTCAAGCCGAGCGAAGTCACCTCGCTGACCACCCTGAAACTGGCCGAGATCTACACCGAGGCGGGTGTTCCCGCCGGCGTATTCAACGTATTGACCGGCAGCGGCCGTGAAGTCGGCACCTGGCTGACCGAACACCCACGCATCGAGAAAGTCTCGTTCACCGGCGGCACCGACACCGGCAAGAAAGTCATGGCCAGCGCGTCGAGTTCGTCGCTCAAGGAAGTGACCATGGAACTGGGCGGCAAGTCGCCGCTGATCGTGTTCGAAGACGCCGACCTGGACCGTGCCGCCGACATCGCGATGATGGCCAACTTCTACAGCTCCGGCCAGGTCTGCACCAACGGCACCCGTGTGTTCGTGCCCAAGCACCTGCAAGCGGCGTTCGAAGCCAAGATTCTTGAACGTGTTGCGCGCATCCGTGTGGGCGACCCGCAGGATGACAACACCAACTTCGGCCCGCTGGTCAGCTTTGCGCACATGGAAAGCGTGCTGGGCTACATCGCCAAAGGCAAAGAGCAAGGCGCACGCCTGCTGTGCGGCGGCGACCGCCTGACCGACGGCGACTTGGCCAAGGGCGCCTTCGTCGCACCGACCGTGTTCACCGACTGCACCGATGACATGACCATCGTGCGTGAAGAGATCTTCGGCCCGGTGATGAGCATCCTCACCTATGAAACCGAAGAAGAAGTGATCCGCCGCGCCAACGACACCGATTTCGGTCTGGCTGCGGGCCTTGTGACCAAGGACCTGAACCGCGCCCACCGCGTGATTCACCAGCTGGAAGCGGGTATCTGCTGGATCAACGCCTGGGGCGAATCCGACGCGAAGATGCCGGTCGGTGGCTACAAGCAATCCGGTGTGGGCCGTGAAAACGGGATCAGCTCGCTGAATAACTTCACGCGCATCAAATCGGTACAGGTTGAGCTGGGCGATTACGCCTCGGTGTTCTAAGAACCGAGCCTTGTAGTGCCTTTGAGGCCGCTATCGGGGGCAAGCCCCCTCCCACACTGACTGTGTTCACAGGTTCAGATGTGTAAATACAGTCAAATGTGGGAGGGGGCTTGCCCCCGATGAGGCCCGACCTGACCACACTTCAAAGAGGGTGCATTCAATGTCCCAAGAATACGACTACATCATTGTGGGTGCCGGCTCTGCCGGTAACACCCTGGCGACCCGTCTGACCGAAGACGAAGGCGTCACCGTCCTGTTGCTGGAAGCCGGTGGCCCGGACTACCGCCTCGACTTCCGTACCCAGATGCCCGCCGCCCTGGCGTTCCCGCTGCAAGGCCGTCGCTACAACTGGGCCTACGAGACCGACCCAGAGCCACACATGGACGGTCGCCGGATGGAATGCGGTCGTGGCAAGGGCCTGGGTGGCTCTTCCCTGATCAACGGCATGTGCTACATCCGTGGCAACGCCATGGACTACGACAACTGGGCGAAATTGCCGGGCCTGGAAGACTGGACCTACCTGGACTGCCTGCCGTATTTCCGCAAAGCCGAAACCCGCGACATCGGCCCCAACGACTACCACGGTGGCGAAGGCCCGGTCAGCGTGACCACGCCCAAAGCCGGCAACAATCCGCTGTTCCACGCCATGGTTGAAGCCGGCGTGCAGGCCGGTTACCCGCGTACCGAAGACTTGAACGGTTACCAGCAAGAAGGCTTCGGCCCGATGGACCGCACCGTCACGCCGAACGGCCGTCGCGCCAGCACCGCACGTGGTTACCTGGACGTCGCCAAGAAGCGTTCGACCCTGACCATCGTTACCCACGCCCTCACCGACAAAGTGTTGTTCGAAGGCAAGCGTGCGGTCGGCGTGCGTTACCTGATCGGCGCCGCTGAAGAGCGTGTTGAAGCCCGTGCGCGTAAAGAAGTGCTGGTCTGCAGCGGCGCAATCGCTTCGCCGCAGCTGCTGCAACGCTCCGGCGTCGGCCCGGCCAAACTGCTGGAAAGCCTCGACATCCCGGTGGTCCACGACCTGCCAGGCGTCGGCGAAAACCTGCAGGACCACCTTGAGCTGTACCTGCAATATGCGTGCACTCAGCCGGTGTCGCTGTATCCCTCGCTGCTTTGGTACAACCAGCCGGCCATCGGTGCCGAGTGGCTGTTCAACGGCACGGGCATTGGCGCCAGCAACCAGTTCGAAGCCGGCGGTTTTATCCGTTCGCGTCCGGAATTCGAATGGCCGAACATCCAGTATCACTTCCTGCCGGTCGCGATTAACTACAACGGCAGCAACGGGGTGAAAGAGCACGGTTTCCAGGCACACATGGGCTCCATGCGTTCGCCAAGCCGTGGCCGTGTGCAGTTGAAGTCGAAGAACCCACGGGACTACCCGAGCATCCTCTTCAACTACATGGCCACCGAGCAGGACTGGCAGGAATTTCGCGACGGCATCCGCCTGACCCGTGAAATCATGCAGCAGCCGGCACTGGACCCATACCGTGGCCGCGAAATCAGCCCGGGTATCGAGGTGCAAACCGATGAACAGTTGGACAAGTTCATCCGTGAGCACGCCGAAACCGCGTTCCACCCGTCCTGCTCGTGCAAGATGGGCACCGACGAGATGGCGGTGGTCGATGGCGAGGGCCGCGTGCATGGCATGCAGGGCCTGCGTGTGGTCGATGCGTCGATCATGCCGATCATCACCACCGGCAACCTGAACGCCCCGACGATCATGATCGCCGAGAAAATCGCCGACAAGATCCGCGGCCGCCAGCCGCTGCCGCGCAGCACCGCCGACTACTACGTGGCGGGTGACGCGCCGGTGCGTGGCAAGCCGCTGCGTGAAGTGGGGCCGCTGCGCAATAACTGATACACCGCCAACCGATCGTTCCCACGCTCCGCGTGGGAATGCCGCCCTGGACGCTCTGCGTCTGCTCTTGAGGTCGTGACGCGGAGCGTCACAGGATGCATTCCCACGCGGAGCGTGGGAACGATCACCTCCCCCTCCTTGATCAGCCCCCAGCCCCGGCCTACTCTGTTGGCCTGCCCCGCGCTGAGCTGCCCACAAGGAAGGCCCCATGTTCGAACACCACGCCACGCTCAAACAACACTTCAGTGCCCTGCGCACCACCGCCCAATTCTTCTCCCTGCGCTATGTGCGCGAATCCGGCCGGTACCTGTCGGTGCGCAAGAACGTCGCCGAACCGCCACACTTGAGCCATGACGAAGGCGCCATGCTCACCGTGCGCCTCAACGGCGTCGAAGCCTACGCCGCGACCAATGATCTGTCCCTGGCCGGCCTGCAAGCCGCCCTCGACCGTGCCGAGCAGCAGGCCCGGCGGATCAAGCCCCACGCGCTGCTCGACCTGCGCGAGCAAGCGGTGTCGAGTGACGTTGCCGACTACCTGTCTCCCGACTTCGACCAGCCCTTCCCGTCCCTGAGCGACTGCTACCAACTGCTCGGCGATGAATCGGCTGCCGTGCCCAGGGATGAGCGCCTGGTGAGCTGGGACGTCAGCCTCGGCCAGACCACGGTCGAACAGATCTACCTCAACACCGCCGGCGCGCAATTGCGCCAGGCCCAGCGCTTTGTGTTTCCCGGCGTCAATGTCACCGCCTTCGATGGCAAGGACAGCCAGACTCGCACCCTTGGCGGCAGCAACTTCGGCCAGCAAGGCGGGTTTGACGTGATCAGCCGCTTCGGCCTGATCGGCGCCGCGCCGCGTGTGGCCGATGAGGCCCTGCAACTGCTGCTGGCACCGAACACGCCCCAGGGTCCGCGTGACCTGCTGCTGATGCCCGACCAGATGATCCTGCAGATCCACGAGTCCATCGGCCACCCGCTGGAGCTGGACCGCATTCTGGGCGACGAGCGCAACTACGCCGGTACCAGCTTTGTGAAGGCCAGCGACTTCGGCCATCTGCAATACGGCTCCAACCTGCTCAACGTGACGTTCGACCCGGACATCCCCGAACAGCTCGCCAGCTACAGCCATGACGATGACGGCAGCCGCGCCAGCAAACAGTTCCTGATTCGCGAAGGGCTGCTGCTCAAGCCGTTGGGCGGCGCGTTGTCGCAATTTCGCGCGGGGCTGGGCGGTGTGGCCAACAGCCGTGCCAGCAGTTGGAACCGCCCGCCGATCGACCGCATGGCCAACCTCAATATTGAGGCAGGCGACCAGAGCCTGGCCCAGCTGATTGGCGGTATCGAACACGGCATCCTGATGTCGACCAATCGCTCCTGGTCCATCGACGACGCACGCAACAAATTCCAGTTCGGCTGCGAATGGGGCCAACTGATCGAAAACGGCGAACTCAAGGGCGTGGTCAAGAACCCCAACTACCGTGCCATTTCCGCGCAGTTCTGGCGCAAGCTCAGCGCGGTCGGCGATGCCAGCACCTTCAAGGTGCTGGGCACACCGAACTGCGGCAAAGGCGAACCCAACCAGGTGATCCGCGTCGGCCATGCTTCGCCGGCGTGTGTATTCAGTAACGTCGACGTATTTGGGGGAGATGCCTGATGAACGACTTCAAGGCACTGGTGGACTGGCTCAAACAGGCCATCACCGAGCAGGAACAGTTTCACCTCGGCTTTGCCGCTGAAGCATCCGAGTTCGTGCGTTTCAACCACGCCCAGGTACGCCAGGCCGGCCAGGTGCAACAGGCCAGCCTCAACCTCAAGCTGATCAACGCCGGTCGCCATGCTGACCTCGTCATCACCCTGGCGGGTGATCCGCAACTGGACCGCCATCGCCTCGCCACAGGCCTGCAACAGTTGCGCGAAACCTTGCCGTTGCTGCCGCCAGACCCCTACCTGCTGCTGAACCACAACGCCTGGCAAAGCCACAACGAACAACTGCGACCCTTGCCGGAACTGACCCAGGTGCTGCAAGACATCAGCCAGGCCGCCGAAGGCGTGGACCTGGTCGGCTTCTATGCCGCTGGCCCGATCAGCCGTGGCTTTGCCAGCTCCGACGGCGCGTTCGGCTGGCACCAGGCCAACAGCTTCAACTTCGACTTCAGTCTGTTCCATGCCAATGGCGAAGCGGTCAAGGCCAGCTACGCCGGGCACACCTGGGACAGTGCCGAGTTCGCCCGGCGCGTCCAGCAGGCCCGCGACCAGCTTCACTTCCTGGGCCGACCGCTGCACCCGCTGGCACCCGGACAGTACCGCGCCTACCTCGCTCCGGCGGCACTCGAAGAAATCATCAGCATCGTGACCTGGGGCGGTTTTTCCGCGCAGGCCATCGCCAGCAAGGGCAGTTCGCTGCAACGCCTGTATGCCGGTGAACAACACCTGAGCCCGCTGGTAACCGTAACCGAGCAGATCAGCGGTTCACTGAGCCAGGCATTTTCCAGCGAAGGCTACCCGCGCAGTGACGTCACGTTGATCCATGCCGGCCAGGCCGACGGCCAATTGGTCAACTCGCGCAGCGCCGCCGAATATGGCCTGAGCGCCAATGGCGCCAGCAGCGACGAGTCCCCCAGCGCCTTGCAAATGGCTGCCGGCAACCTGGCCCAGGCCGATATCCTCAAGCAGTTGGGCACCGGGTTGTACATCAGCAACCTGTGGTACCTGAACTACTCCGATCTACCGGCGGCGCGCCTGACCGGCATGACCCGCTTCGCCACGTTCTGGGTGGAAGACGGCGAGATCAAGGCGCCGGTCAGCACCATGCGCTTTGACGACAGCGTGTACAGCCTGCTGGGCTCGCAGTTGGAAGCGCTGACTGTTGATCGGGAACTGCTGCTGTCGGCCAGTACGTATGGCCAGCGCAACACCGCGTCCAACCTGCTGCCAGGCGCCCTGGTCAAACGCCTGACGCTCACCCTCTAAGCACAACACATCCAATGTGGGAGGGGGCTTGCCCCCGATGACGGTGGATCAGCCAAGTATTTATCGACTGACACACTGCCATCGGGGGCAAGCCCCCTCCCACATTGTCCTGTGTTGATTTCGGACACTTCGCTGAGCCCCTTCCTACCGTTCAATCCCATACTCCGGGCGGCCTGTTGTCGCCCGCAATAAACCCCGTTATAAAAGCTAATGGCATACCGCCACACGACAGGGAGTGTTGCGATGACCCAGGCAAGTTTTGTCATAGACAAGCTGTACAAGCATTACAACGTCCACGTAGAGCAACTGGGCAACGACCCACACAGAAAAACCGTGCTGATGGTCAATGGCGCCCTGTCCACCACGCGCTCCTTTGCCCGCACCAGCAAATGCCTGGCCGAGCATTTCAATGTGCTGCTGTTCGACCTGCCCTTCTCCGGCTATTCCCGCGAGCACAACACCGACCTCGACCTGGTCACCAAGGATGACGAAGTGCAGATCCTGCGGGCGCTGGTGCAGCGCTTTGCGGTCAACCATCTGGTCTCGGCCTCATGGGGTGGCATCTCCACGCTGCTGACCCTGGCCCATAACCCGCCCTCCATCGAAAGCTCGGTGGTGATGGCCCTGGCGCCCAACCTCAACCAGGCGATGCTCGAGTACGTGGAGCGCGTACGCGTGTTGATCGAGGCCGATGACAAATCCGCCGTCGGCCATTTGCTCAACGAGACGGTCGGGAAATACTTGTCGCCCCGCCTCAAGCGCAACAACCATCGCCATCTGGCGAACATGGCCACCACCGAGTATCGCCAGGCGCGCTTTCATATTCATCAGGTGCTGGCATTGGGCGACGGCAACTACCTGCCGGCGCTCAGGCAGATTGAAACGCCGGTGCACTTTCTCAACGGTACGCTGGACGAATACACCCCCGCCGCCGATGCACAACTGTTCGGCAGTTACGTGAGGCGCAGCAGTTTCGCCGTGGCCGAACATACTGGCCATTTGCTTGACCTGGAATCCCGCGAGGCGGCGCTGGCGGTGCACCGCGCCTTGCTGGATTTTTTGGTCGGTGAACACGCCGCCTTGTCGGACTTAGACGAACCGCCAGTGGGAAAAGCAGCGACGGATGGCGCATAATCGCCGACACATAGCCTGCTAACAAAAGGGATCCCATGCCGAATCGTGCCCCTCTCGACGCCAAGACCGCCCGCTGGTTACCCTGGGTGGTAGCGATTGCCTTCTTCATGCAGTCGCTGGACGGGACGATCCTCAATACGGCTTTGCCGGCCATGGCCCGGGACCTGGCGGAAAACCCGCTACGCATGCAGGGCGTAGTCATTGCCTACATGCTCACCGTCGCCTTGCTGATTCCGGCATCCGGCTGGATCGCCGATCGCTTCGGTACCAAGAAAATCTTCTTTGGCGCCATTTTGCTATTCAGCATCGGATCATTGCTGTGCGCCCTGTCCAGCAGCTTGAGCATGCTGGTGGGCGCGCGGGTGATCCAGGGTTTGGGCGGGGCGCTGATGCTGCCGGTCGGGCGCCTGGTGGTACTGCGCGCCTATCCCCGTTCCGAGCTGGTGCGGATCATGGGTTTCATCACAATCCCCGGCCTGCTCGGCCCGTTGCTCGGCCCGACCCTGGGCGGCTGGATGGTGCAATACCTGACCTGGCATTGGATCTTCCTGATTAACCTGCCGGTGGGCATGATCGGCTGCTATGCCGTGTGGAAATTCATTCCCGACCTGCGCGGCAGCGAGCGCACGCGCTTCGATGGCCTGGGCTTTGTGCTGTTCGGCGCGGCGATGGTGCTGATCACCATCGCCATGGAAGGCCTGGGCGAACTGCACTTGCCGCACCTGCGGGTGATGCTGCTGCTGTTCGGTGGCCTGGCGTGCCTGGCGGCGTATTGGCTGCGCGCCGGGCATATCGATAACCCGCTGTTCTCCCCGGTGCTGTTCAAGACCCGCACCTTTGCCGTGGGCATCCTCGGCAACCTGTTCGCACGCCTGGGCAGCGGTGCCCTGCCGTTTCTGGTGCCCTTGCTGTTGCAGGTGGCGCTGGGCTATTCGCCGTCGGAAGCCGGCATGAGCATGCTGCCGCTCGCGGCGGCGGCGATGTTTGCCAAGTCCATCGCGAGGCCGTTGATCGAGCGCCTGGGTTATCGCGTGGTGCTCACCGGCAACACCCTGGCCCTGGGCGCGATGCTGGCGAGCATGGGCCTGGTCAGCGAACAGACGCCCTATCCCATGCTGCTGGGCATGCTCGCGGTGCTGGGCGCGATCAACTCCCTGCAATTCACCGCGATGAACACCGTGACGCTGATCGACCTCGACGACGCCCAGGCCAGCAGCGGCAACAGTTTGCTGTCGGTGGTGGCGCAACTGTCCCTGAGCCTGGGCGTGGCCTGCGCCGGTGCGCTGCTCGGCGGGTTTACCTTGGAGACCGGCAACGATGGGGTGAATACGGTACTGGGCGCGTTCCAGCTGACGTTCCTCACGGTGGGCATCATGGCCATGCTGGCGGCGGCGATCTTCCTGCAATTGTCGCCAAAAGACGGCAAACGCGTGGTCAGCCGCGAGCACGACCTGGAGCATTGAAGCAACTGCAAGCTTCAAGTTGTAAGCTTCAAGCTTGCGGCTTGCAGCTGATAACTTGCCGCTGGCCCCCTACGCCTCGTCGAGAACATACAAAGAAACCCAAGGGGGCCTGCTACACTGCGCGACATTTTGTTTTGCAGAGCCAGTCCCGTGACCACCATCGCCACCGCTTTTAATACTTTGCCCCTGTCCGCCGCCATGCTGGCTAACCTCGACTCGCTGGGTTATGTCGAGATGACGCAGATCCAGGCGCAGAGCTTGCCGGTGATCCTCAAGGGGCTGGACCTGATCGCCCAGGCCAAGACCGGCAGCGGCAAGACCGCCGCCTTCGGTATCGGCCTGCTGAACCCGATCAACCCGCGCTACTTCGGTTGCCAGGCTCTGGTGATGTGCCCGACACGCGAGCTGGCCGACCAGGTGGCCAAGGAAATCCGTCGCCTGGCCCGCGCCGAAGACAACATCAAGGTGCTGACCCTGTGCGGTGGCGTGTCCCTCGGCCCACAGATCGCCTCCCTTGAGCACGGTGCCCACGTGATCGTCGGCACCCCGGGCCGTATCCAGCAGCACTTGCGCAAAGGTTCGCTGGTACTGGACGGGTTGAACACGCTGATCCTCGACGAAGCCGACCGCATGCTCGACATGGGTTTCTACGACGCCATCGAAGACATCATCAGCAAGACCCCGCCACGCCGCCAGACCCTGCTGTTCTCGGCCACCTACCCGGTGAGCATCAAGCAGCTGGCCTCCAAGTTCATGCGCGCGCCGCAACAGGTGAAAGCCGAAGCCTTCCACTCCGACGACCAGATCGAGCAGCGTTTCTACGAAATCTCGCCGGAAGAGCGCATGGACGCCGTGACCAAGGTGCTGGCGCATTTCCGCCCGGCTTCGTGCGTGGCGTTCTGCTTCACCAAGCAGCAAGTGCAGGAAACCGTCGACCACCTGACCGCCAAAGGCATCTCCGCCGTTGGCCTGCATGGCGACCTCGAGCAGCGTGACCGCGACCAGGTGCTGGCCATGTTTGCCAACCGCAGCACCTCGGTCCTGGTAGCCACCGACGTGGCCGCCCGTGGCCTGGACATCGACGCACTGGACATGGTGATCAACGTCGAACTGGCCCGCGACTCGGAAATCCATATCCACCGTGTCGGCCGTACCGGTCGCGCGGGGGAGACCGGCATCGCCATCAGCCTGGTGGCGCCGTCCGAAGCGCACCGTGCCCAAGCCATCGAGCAGTTGCAAAAGTCGCCCTTGAACTGGGACCAGCTGGACAACCTCAAGCCGCAGAGCGGCGGCCCGCTGCTGCCGCAGATGAGCACCCTGTGCATCGCCGCCGGGCGTAAAGACAAGGTTCGCCCAGGCGACATCCTTGGCGCACTGACCGGCGATGCCGGGATTCCGGGAGCCCAGGTCGGCAAGATCGCGATCTTTGACTTCCAGGCCTTCGTCGCCGTGGAGCGCGGGGTCGCCAAGCAGGCACTGCAGCGTTTGAACGACGGCAAAATCAAGGGCCGTTCGTTGCGCGTGCGGATTCTGTAAGGCTCTTCCATCCAATGAAAATCCAATGTGGGAGGGGGCTTGCCCCCGATAGCGGTGTATCAGTGCTAGATGTACTTACTGACACACCGCCATCGGGAGCAAGCCCCCTCCCACATTTGACTGTATTCCAATTCAGAATTTGTATGAGGACATTGCTGTGCGCTCGACCGAAGTTGTGATCATTGGCGCCGGCGCCGCAGGCTTGATGTGCGCGCTGACCGCCGCCGGGCGGGGGCGCAAGGTGATGCTGATCGACCATGCGAACAAGGCCGGCAAAAAGATCCTGATGTCCGGCGGTGGCCGCTGCAATTTCACCAACCTGTACACCGAGCCGGCCAACTTCCTCTCGCACAACGCGCACTTCTGCAAGTCGGCCCTGGCGCGCTATACCCAGTGGGATTTCATCGGGCTGGTAGCCAAGCACGGCGTGCCGTACCACGAAAAGAAACTCGGCCAGCTGTTCTGCGACAACAAGTCCAGCGACATCCTCGGCATGCTGCTCGACGAATGCATCCAGACCGGCGTGAGCCTGCACCTGGATACCTCGATTGAAGCCATCGCCAAGGTCGACCACGGCTACCAGTTGCAGACCACCCTGGGCGAACTGCGCTGCGAGTCCTTGGTGATCGCCACGGGCGGCCTGTCGATCCCGACCCTGGGCGCCACCGGCTTCGGTTATCAAGTGGCCAGGCAATTTGGCCATGAGCTGCTGCCGACCCGCGCGGGACTGGTGCCGTTCACCATCACCGATCAGCTCAAGGACTTGTGCGGCGAGCTGTCGGGCACCTCGGTGGACTGCCTGGTCAGCTGCAACGGCCAGAGCTTTCGCGAGAACATCCTGTTTACCCATCGCGGCCTGAGCGGGCCGGCGATCCTGCAGATTTCTTCCTACTGGGAATCCGGCGACACCGTGGAAATCAACCTGCTGCCCGACCACGACGCCCACGCCTGGCTGCAACAGCAACAGGCCGAGCGCCCCAACAGCGAGCTGAAAACCCTGCTGGGCGAGATTTTCACCAAGAAGATGGCCAATCTGCTGGCGGAGACCTGGTTCGCGTCCAAGCCGATGAAGCAGTACACCCATGCCGAAATTGCCGACATCGCTTCGATGCTCGGCAGCTGGCAGTTGGTACCGGCGGGCACGGAGGGCTATCGCACCGCCGAGGTGACATTGGGCGGGGTGGACACGCGGGAAGTGTCTTCCAAGACCATGGAGTCGCTGAAAAGCCCAGGGCTGTACTTTATCGGTGAAGTGCTGGATGTCACCGGGCACTTGGGCGGGTTCAACTTCCAGTGGGCCTGGGCGTCAGGCTATGCGGCTGCGCAGTACGCCTGACACGACACGGTAAAAAATGTGGGAGGGGGCTTGCTCCCGATAGCAGTGTGTCAGTCACCTGATGAGTTGAATGGTCCACTGCTATCGGGGGCAAGCCCCCTCCCACATTTGGTCTGCGGTGAGCCAGGGAAATATTTTGCGGGTGGATGTGATCACCACCCTTGCCGTGGCGTCCTTGATAGCTCAATTTAGCGGCATCGTCCCGGAAGACTCCCGACTTCATGTCATCGACCTCGTTCAAGCAGTCCCTGCGGCGCCTGTGGGCACTGGATAAATTCAGCTACAGCATTCGGGTATTCATCGCCCTCACCGGCAGCATGGCGCTGTGCTGGTATCAGGATGAAATGACGCTGTTGATCCCGCTGTTCCTGGGGATTATCGCCAGCGCCCTGGCCGAGACCGATGACAGTTGGCAAGGCCGCCTCAACGCCCTGGCGGTGACGCTGGTGTGCTTCAGCATCGCGGCGCTGTCGGTGGAGTTGCTGTTCCCTTACCCCTGGATTTTCGCGGCCTCCCTGGCCCTGGCCACGTTCGGCCTGACCATGCTCGGCGCGCTCGGCGAACGCTATGGCGCGATTGCCTCGGCCACGTTGATTCTGTCGGTCTATACCATGATCGGCGTGGACCAGCGCGGCGGTGCCGTCAGTGATTTCTGGCACGAGCCCTTGCTGCTGGTGGCGGGTGCGGCCTGGTACGGCGTGCTGTCGGTGCTGTGGCAGGCGCTGTTTTCCAACCAGCCGGTGCAGCAGAGCCTGGCGCGGTTGTTCCGCGAGCTGGGGCGTTATCTCAAGCTCAAGTCGTCGCTGTTCGAACCGATCCGCCAGCTGGACGTAGAGGCGCGGCGCCTGGAATTGGCCCAGCAAAATGGCCGGGTCGTCGCCGCCTTGAATGCCGCCAAGGAAATCATCCTGCACCGCGTCGGCAACGGTCGCCCAGGCTCGAAGGTCAGCCGTTACCTGAAGCTGTACTTCCTGGCGCAAGACATCCACGAGCGCGCCAGTTCGTCCCATTACCCGTATAACGCCTTGGCCGAAGCCTTCTTCCACAGCGACGTGCTGTTCCGCTGCCAACGCCTGCTGCGCCAGCAAGGCAAGGCGTGCCAGGCCCTGGCCGAGTCGATCCAGCTGCGCCAGCCGTTCATTTATGACGACAGCTTCGCCGAAGCCCTGGGCGATTTGAACGCCTCCCTGGAACACCTGCGCATCCAGAGCAACCCGGCCTGGCGCGGTTTGCTGCGCTCGTTGCGGGCCCTGGCCGCCAACTTGTCCACCCTCGACCGCCTGCTCGGCGACGCGAGCAACCCCGATGCCCTGGCCGACGCCACCGACAGCAATCTGTTGGACCGCGCCCCGCGCAACCTCAAGGAAATGTGGACGCGCCTGCGCACCCAGCTCACGCCGACCTCGCTGCTATTTCGTCACGCCTTGCGCCTGTCCCTGGCATTGACCGTCGGCTACGCCACGCTGCATGCCATCCACGCGTCCCAGGGCTACTGGATCATCCTCACCACGCTATTTGTTTGCCAACCGAACTACGGTGCGACGCGACGCAAACTCGGCCAGCGGATCATCGGCACCGCCATCGGCCTCACGGTGGCCTGGGCGCTGTTCGACCTGTTTCCCAGCCCGGTGGTGCAGTCGATGTTCGCCATCGCCGCCGGCCTGGTGTTCTTTATCAATCGCACCACGCGCTACACCCTGGCCACGGCGGCGATCACCCTGATGGTGCTGTTCTGCTTCAACCAAGTGGGCGATGGCTACGGACTGTTCCTGCCACGCCTGTTCGATACCCTGCTCGGCAGCCTGATCGCGGGCCTGGCGGTGTTCCTGTTCCTGCCGGACTGGCAAGGCCGGCGCCTGAACAAAGTGCTGGCCAATACCCTGACCTGCAACAGCATCTACCTGCGCCAGATCATGCAGCAGTATGCCGCTGGCAAGAGCGACGACCTGGCCTACCGCCTGGCCCGTCGCAACGCGCACAACGCCGATGCGGCGCTGTCCACCACCCTGGCGAACATGCTGATGGAACCGGGGCATTTCCGTAAGGAAGCGGATGTGGGCTTCAGGTTCCTGGTGCTGTCGCACACCCTGCTCAGCTACTTGTCGGGCCTTGGCGCACACCGCGACACCCCGCTGCCGGCCGAGGTGCGGGAGCAGTTGATCGACGGTGCCGGGCGCGCCCTGGCATTGAGCATCGACGAGATCGCCAGTGGGCTGGCGAATAAACAGCCGATTGCGATTCAGAGTGATGAGGAGGAAGCACTGGCGGCGCAGCTTGAGCAGATGCCGGATGAAATCGACGAAGGCCAGCGGCTGGTGCAGACGCAGTTGGCGTTGATCTGTCGGCAGTTGGGGCCGTTGCGGACGTTGGCGGCGCACCTGATCAAGGATACCCGCGCGGCTTAGGCCGCTATCGGGGGCAAGCCCCTCTCAAAGTCAGCCCTTTCAAGGTCTTTGATAAAATCCCGCAAAACTCCGATCAGGGTGACGAAAGCGATGTGGGCAGAGGTTCTAGCGCGGTTTGAGAAAAAAGCACCGGCCAGTGTCATGACCAGAGTGATATTGGAGCAGGCTGTTCCTGCTGAATGGGTCGACCAGATATTCGAAGAGCACCGTCAGCGGCAGTACCCACGAGAGCTTTTGTTTTCAACCATCGTTGAACTGATGTCCCTTGTTTCATTGGGTTTGCGACCTTCGCTGCATGCCGCCGCGCGACAGATGGAAGATCTTCCTGTCAGCTTGGCGGCGCTGTATGACAAGGTCAGTCGTACAGAGCCTGCGCTACTGCGCGCCTTGGTCACCGGTAGCGCAGAGCGTTTGGCACCGACGATAAAAGAACTGGGGCACACAGCCATTTTGCCTGGTTGGCAACTACGGGTCGTTGACGGTAACCACCTGCCTTCGAGCGAAAAGCGTCTGGGCGCTTTGCGCCGTGAACGAGGCGCCGCCCGGCCTGGTTTTTCCGTTGTGGTTTACGACCCCGATCTGGACCAGGTCGTTGATCTGCAGCCTTGTGAAGATGCCTATGCCAGCGAACGCGTCAGCGTGCTGCCGTTGCTGGAAAAGGCCAACGCGGGGCAACTGTGGATGGCTGATCGACTCTACTGCACGCTTCCAGTCATGGAGGCCTGCGAAGATACCGGGGCCTCGTTCATCATTCGCGAACAGAGCAAACATCCACGTCTGCTTAAGGAAAGCGACTGGCAGCTGCCTGTTGCGGTCGCGGCAGGCAGCGTGCGTGAGCAAATCATCGAAGTAAAAGGTGGACGCCAGTGGCGGCGAGTCGAACTGAGCCTGCAAAACCCCACCGAATCCGGCGACACCACGCTGCTGTTCTGGAGCAACTTGCCCGACTCTATCAGTGCTGAGCAAATCGCCGATTTGTACCGCCGTCGTTGGAGCATCGAAGGGATGTTCCAGCGCCTGGAAGCGGTGTTGGACAGTGAAATCGAAACCTTGGGCAACCCTAAAGCAGCCCTGTTGGGATTTGCATCAGCCGTGTTGGCTTACAACGTTCTGGCCGTGCTCAAACGCAGCGTCGAGCAGGCTCATCGCCAGACTTTGCCCGACGATTGGGATGCATCGATTTTCCACCTGACGGTGCAGGTACGCAGCGGTTACGAGGGAATGCAAATAGCCTTGCCAGAATATTTATCCATCCCTATCCCCGCAGCGGGGCTGGCTCAATACCTGCTTGCACTTGCTCGAAATATCCAGCCCAAAGCGGTCGTCAAGAGCAAGCGGGGGCCGAAGGTGCCTAAACCCAAGGAATGGCTGGAAGGCAAAGCCGCGAATGCCCATGTGTCGACGGATCGGGTGCTCAAGGCCGCTAAAATCAAAAGACCTTGAAAGGGCTGCCTCTCAAAGTGGAATGCAGTCAAATGTGGGAGGGGGCTTGCCCCCGATGAGGCCCTCAAGACCACTACATCCCGTGGGCCTTCATCAACCTGGCATAACTGCCATCCGCCTTCATCCTGGCAATCTCCCGATCAAAGCCGGCCACGATCTGCGCATGCTCGGGGTTCTTCAGGCTGACCAGAATATGCAGGCTGTTCTCGCTCAGCGGCTTGCCCAGGAACTCCACGGCATTGCGCACCCTCGGTGACTCCCGCGCCAGGTAGTAACGCGCCACGTACTCGTCTTCCAGCGTCAGCCGCACACGGCCCGCCGCCAGCATGCGCACGGCCATGGCAAAGTTATGCACCGGGACTTTCTGTAACAGCGCATCCTGGTCGAACGCCGCCGAATAGGCATAGCCGCGCACCACGGCGATGCTTTCGTCGTGCAACTGTTCCAGGCTCTGATAATCGATAGCGTCGTCGCGACGCTTGATAAAACGCACACGGTTGACCAGGTATTGCTCGGAAAACTGCCCCAGCTGCGTGCGGGCATCGTCGTACCACGCGTTGATCAGCACGTCGTAGCGCCCATCGCCTACACCCTTCAGCGCGCGCGCCCAAGGCACCTGCTCAAAATCACTGGCATACCCCGCCCGAGCCAGCGCGGTGCTGACGATATCCGTGGCCAGCCCGCCGTTGACCAAGGTGACATCGGTGAACGGTGGCCAACCATCCGCCACCAGGCGCAGACGCTGCGCCACCACCGGTTGGGCCAGCAGCAGCACTGCAATCAAAGCAACGGCACGAGACAATCGCGGCATGCTTAAAATCCTTGGCGGGCAGGCGATGGCCTGATAACAGTAGCTCATCAATGAGCGTGCATTGCTTATTACACAAAGAAGTCGGCCGTGCATGCACTGAATGATGGCAAATTGACGCCATTCACAAAATAGCCGGTTTTAGACAGCAGCGCCGGTCGCGCTTACTATCCCTGCCAAGCCTTTGACAAGAGCGCACATCATGACGGTTGATTGGGTCTGCAAACATCACGACGATCTGGGCAAAGAGCAGCTTTATGCCATCCTGCGCCTGCGCGGCGAGGTGTTCGTCGTTGAACAGAAATGCGTTTACCAGGACATTGACGGGCAGGACCTGTCAGGCGATACCCACCACTTGATGGCCTGGAACGACAATGAACTGGTGGCCTACCTGCGGCTGCTGGACCCAGAGACCCAGGGCGGCGATGTGGTGATCGGTCGAGTGATCGTCGCGCCATCGGCACGCGGCACCGGGCTGGGGCATTTGATGATGGAAGAGGCCCTCAAGCAGATCGAGGATATCTGGCCCGAGACACCGATTTTTCTGTCAGCCCAGGCGCACTTGCAGGGGTATTACGGACGGTACGGGTTTGTGGTGGCGGGAGAGGAATACCTGGAAGACGATATTCCACATATCGGGATGCGGCGAGTCTGATGGCCTCATCGGGGGCAAGCCCCCTCCCACATTTTGACCGTGTGAACCCGATCAAGTGTGGGAGGGGGCTTGCCCCCGATAGCGTCAGGCCAGGCACTGCAAGCCTTCAGGGATAATCCAATACCCGCTTGATCGACACCAGATTCCCCTCGATCCACCCGCGATCAATCGCACCCCAGTTCCGAATCCGATAACGCCCGGCATGGTTACGGGCGCCATCCTCCTGCTCGAACTCGCACACAATATCCAGATCGGCCAATGCCGCAATCGTGTCCTGCGCCGTGCGCCGGGGCATGCCAGTGGCATCGGTCAGGGCGGGGACGCTGCTGGCCAGGCCGCTGTCGATCAGGTACGCCACATACAGGCGGCGGTAGAAGCTGCTCTTGGTCTTGCTCACATCCATGGTCAATCGCCTTGTGATTAGGGCTTGCCCTGCAGATCGCGCCAGGTGAGGTACACCCGCAGGTCGAATTCCACCTGGTGGTAGCCGGGCATCATGTGTTCACAGAGTTTGTAGAACGCCTTGTTGTGGTCCGATTCCTTGAAGTGCGCCAGCTCGTGCACCACGATCATGCGCAGGAACTCGGGGGCCGCTTCCTTGAACAGAGAGGCGATGCGGATCTCTTTCTTGGACTTGAGATTGCCGCCCTGCACTCGGGAAATCGTGGTGTGCAGGCCCAGGGCGCGGTGGGTCAGGTCCAGGCGGTTATCGAACAGCACCTTGTCGATCGACGGCGCATTGCGCAGGTGTTCCTGCTTCAAGGCCAGGGCGTAGCTGTACAAGGCCTTGTCGCTCTGCACGGCGTGCCGCTCGGGATAACGCTGCTCCAGGTAGGCGCCCAACTGGTCCTTGGCGATCAGTTGGCGAACTTGCTCCTGAAGGGCAGCGGGATAGGCCTGGAGGTATTTCAACGCGGTCATGGGGTCTGCAACGTGGTTCGGACGGGCGCCAGTGTAGCGAATTCAAAGCGTGTGAGGGTGCGACCAACCGACCACGTCCTCGGCCATCAGCGGTGCCGCCGCCCAGGTGCCCTGGATGAACGAGCACCCATGGGCCTTGAGCCACTGCGACTGCTCAAGGGTTTCTACGCCCTCGGCGATCACCAAAACATCGAAATGCCCGCACAGCTCGATGATGCTGCGCGCCATCGCTGCATCCCGTGCCGAGCCTGGCAGGCGGGCCACCAATTGCGGGTCCAGCTTGAGGGTGTCGAACGCCAGGTCGCGCAAATGCGCCAGGGAACAACGCCCTGAGCCAAAGTCATCCAGGGCGATACGCACCCCAAGCCCACGCAACAGCTTGAGCTGCTTGGTCGACTCCTCAAGGTTACTCATCAGGCAGTCTTCACCGATTTCCACTTCCAACTGCCGCCCCTGTAGCCCGTGCCTTTCGAGGACCTGGCGCAGTTGACTGGCCAGGTTAGGCATATTGAACTGGCTGCTGCTCAGGCTCACGCTCAGCACCAGCTCTTCATCGAACGCCGCTTGCCAGGCCTGGCGTTGGGCGGCGACTTGCTGGTAAATCCAAGTGCTCAACTGGCTGATCAAGCGCGCCTCTTCCAGCAACGGCAAAAACAGACCCGGCGACACATCGCCGACGCTCGGGTGCTGCCAGCGCAGCAATGCCTCGACACCGCGCAAGCGCCCGTTCTCCAGTGACACCTGCGGCTGGTACACCAAGGTGAATTCCTTGTTTTGAATCGCGGTGCGCACACTGTCTTCCAGCATCAGGCGTGAACGGGCTCGGCCGTTCATTTCCTGGTCGTAATAGCGATACTGCTGACGGCCAGCGCGCTTGGCTTCGTACATGGCGATGTCCGCCGCGCGCAACAAACCGCTCAGATCCGAGCCACAGTCGGGAAACGTCGCAATACCGATGCTGACCCCAAGCATCACCTCCAGACCGTCGACCTGCTGGCACACCGACACCCGTTCGATCAGTTTCTCCGCAATCTTCGCCGCCTGCTCCGGGAACTCCAGCTCCAGCAAGGCAGTGAATTCATCCCCGCCCATGCGTCCCAGAATGTCGTAGGAGCGCAAGCACGCCTGCATCTGCTCGGAAACCCAGCGCAGCACGCGATCACCGGCGTCGTGGCCCAAGGTATCGTTGACTCGTTTGAAGCCATCCAGATCCAGGTACAGCAACACCAGCGACTGCTCATTGCGCTCGCTGCGCGACAACATGTTGCCCACTGTCTGGTAGAAGCCGCGACGATTCAGCAGCCCGGTCAGCGGGTCGGTGACCGCCTGGAACTCCAGTTGCTGGTGCAAGTGACGCACCTCGGACATGTCCAGCACCGTCACCACCATCGCCTTCTGCTCTGCAGGCAAGGGCGCGCAGGACAACGCCACCGGCACCTGTTGACCACGGCTGGTGCGCAAGATGGCATCGTGCAAGCGCCACGTTTCGCCTTTGCGATAGGCCTCGTACATCGGGAACCCCAACCAGGCTGGCACATGGGGTTTTTGCAGGAAGCTCAAGAAGCTCTCGCCCTGCAACTCCGCCATCGTGGCGTTGAGCAGCCTGGAGATCGCTGGGTTGGCATACTCAATCACGCTGCCCTCGCCCACCACCAGAATGCCTTCGGCGGCGTTGTCCAACACCGAGGCATTGAAGGCGCGGGCGGCTTCCAGGTCATGGCTCAACCGCTGCAGGGCGCGGCGATTATGCTGATGCTCCAACAGCGCCTGCACCTTGGGCTTGAGGATATGCGGGTCGAAGGGCTTGAACAGGTAGTCGATCGCACCGCTGGCATAGCCTTTGAGCACCGCGTCGGGCGACTGTGCATCGGCGGTGAGAAAGATGATCGGCGTCATGCTCGTACGCTGGCTGCCCCGCATCAGGCGTGCCACCTCGAAGCCATCCATACCGGGCATCCGCACGTCCAGCAATACCAGATCGACGTCGTGGACCAGCAGCAATTCCAGGGCCTCCAGACCGGAAGCGGCGGTAATGATTCGCCAGTCTTCGCGCTGCAACACTGCACGCATGCTGACGAGATTTTCCGGGTAGTCATCGACCACCAAGAGAACTGAACTGCCGTCGCCGAGGTTTGGAGCGCAATCCATGCTACGTCTCTTCCTTAAGGAACTGCACCGGTCACTTCGGGTACTTTAAACCGGACAAATAATGAGGCCTCACTCTAGCCCCGGTTATAAAAAAGCAGAAGTAACGTCGATGCCATCATTGCGCCAAAGCCGAGGCAGCCGACTAACGGTAAGGCTCTGTAGCCCGCGTACCATGGGCAACATGGCTTTTTGGCATTCTGCTGACGCCAATAAATTGCCAGTCAGTGTTAACAACTTGGTTAACACCACCTATAAAGAACCTGTGCAGCCCTCGGGCTAAAGCTTTCACCCCTCGTAAAAGGCCAACACCATGATCGACCTTTCCACCTGGAACCTGAGCATTCCGGTCGGCTCCCCGCCCACGACCATCGAAACCCCGAAGCTGCTCAACGGCTTCAATGACCAGTATTTCCAGGCCGAAGGCAGCGATGTGCAGTTCTGGACCCCTGTCACCGGCACCCGCACGGAAAACGCCATCTACCCGCGCAGCGAACTGCGCGAAACCTACGCCGACGGGCGCTTGCGCAACTGGACCTACCCCGAAGCCGATAACTTCCTGCGCGCCACGCTCACCGTCAACCAGGTACCGTCCACCGGCAAGGTTGTGATCGGCCAGATCCACGCCTACGACAGTCAGAAACCGCTGATCAAACTGGAGTACCAGTTCAAGGAAAAAACCCAGACCGGCAACATCGTCGCCAAAGTGCGCATGCGCCCGGACGAATCTGAAAGCCGGGTAATCATCGTTGCCTCCAATGTGCCACTGGAAAAGACCTTCACCTATGTGATCAACCTCAACAAAGCCGGGCTGCTCAGCGTGTACGCAGCCGACAGTGAGTGGAATGAACGCATCGGCGCAGCCTGGGCCGACAAGCCGTTGTACTTCAAGGCGGGGGTGTATGTGCAGGACAACAGCGGGGATAGCAAGGAAGGGGCAAAGGTGACGTTTGCGAAGTTGGATATTGATCACGAGTAAAATCGTGAGTAGGCAAGTTCCGATGAACCCTGTGGGAGGGGGCTTGCCCCCGATAGCGGTGGGTCAGTCTCTGAATGTGTTAGCTGATACACAGCCATCGGGGGCAAGCCCCCTCCCACATTTGGATCGCGTAGCCTGAGCACGCGGCGCTCGTCCTACGGCTCCGTTGCGGCCTGCCATCTCCAAGCACAAAAAAGCCCGCATCACTGCGGGCTTCCTTTTAAACGCTGAGGCTTAGTTGACCTTAGCGTTCAACTCACCTTTCAAATACCGCTGATACATCGCTTCCAACGAGATCGGCTTGATCTTCGAAGCATTACCGGCAGTACCAAACGCTTCATAACGTGCAATACACACATCACGCATGGCAGTCACGGTAGCGCCGAAGAATTTACGTGGGTCAAATTCGCTCGGGTTGGTCGCCATCAGGCGACGCATTGCGCCCGTGGAGGCCAGACGCAGGTCGGTGTCGATGTTGACCTTGCGCACGCCGTACTTGATGCCTTCGACGATTTCTTCAACCGGTACGCCGTAGGTTTCTTTGATGTCGCCACCGTACTGGTTGATGATCGCCAGCCACTCTTGCGGTACCGAGGAGGAACCGTGCATCACCAGGTGGGTGTTGGGGATGCGTTTGTGGATTTCCTTGATGCGGTCGATGGCCAGCACGTCGCCGGTCGGTGGCTTGGTGAACTTGTAGGCGCCATGGCTGGTGCCGATGGCGATGGCCAGGGCATCTACCTGGGTCTTCTTGACGAAGTCGGCGGCTTCCTCCGGGTCGGTCAGCATCTGGCTGTGATCCAGCACGCCTTCGGCGCCGATGCCGTCTTCTTCGCCGGCCATGCCGGTTTCCAGGGAGCCCAGGCAGCCCAGCTCGCCTTCAACCGATACGCCGCAGGCGTGAGCCATGGCCACGGTTTGTTGGGTGACGCGTACGTTGTACTCGTAGTCGGTCGGGGTCTTGCCGTCTTCGCCGAGAGAGCCGTCCATCATCACCGAGCTGAAGCCCAGCTGGATTGAGCGCTGGCACACGTCAGGGCTGGTGCCGTGGTCCTGGTGCATGCACACCGGGATGTGCGGGAATTCTTCGATGGCCGCGAGGATCAGGTGGCGCAGGAACGGCGCACCGGCGTATTTGCGGGCACCGGCCGAAGCCTGGACGATCACGGGGGAGTCGGTCTTGTCAGCGGCTTCCATGATGGCGCGCATCTGCTCAAGGTTGTTGACGTTAAAGGCTGGAACGCCGTAGCCGAACTCGGCTGCGTGGTCCAGCATTTGACGCATGCTGATAAGTGCCATTGTGTTGTCTCTCCCGGTCGAGGGTCGTTAATCGTGCAAGCCTGCCGTAGCGGCGGCTGCTATTCAAGTTATTGCAGATCAAGGGGTTGAGCCTTGTGCTGCTGAATCGTTATTGCAGTGTCCGGCTCACAACCTATGTCACTTTGGAACCGGATTTAATGTGGGAGGGGGCTTGCTCCCGATAGCGGTTTGCCAGACACCTGTGTGCTGGCTGACCTACCGTAATCGGGAGCAAGCCCCCTCCCACATTTGGATCTCATCAAATTCGAAATCTTATTGGGCCTTGCAGCCGCGCCCAATCAGATCATCTGTGGCCACCCAGTAGACCAGGCCTTCCTCACCCTTGGTATGAAAGGCCAGTTGGCCATCGCTGTACAGCACACCCGAAGCCGCCACGTCCTCCTTGAGGCGATAAACCTGGTCGGAACCGCCGAGGCGTACATCCACCTCAGTGCGGGCCGGGTTGGCGAAGCGCCAATTGATCTCGGCCTTGCTGTCGCAGGTCCACGTCGTCCATTTACCTTCCGGCCCAGCCTTGTCGAACATGTTCATGCTGCTGCAACCGGCCAACAAGGCCAGGGTTGCCAGGGCGATAGCGCCTTTCATTGCCTATCCTCGCAGGGCGACACAAGGCCGCCATTGCTGTGGGTTAGTGGATCAGACCCGTCAAGGGCAACCCTGTTCCTGACCGTTGGGCGCGGAGTCGTATTTCTCCAGCCGTTCATTGCCCATGCGCTTGTTGATCACCGGCATGGTCTCGGCTTGCCAGTCGGCCTGGTAGCAGTTTTTTTTCAGCGGCGCCGTGGCTTTATCCGCCTCGGGCGCTGCGCTTGGCGTGCTGCTGCAGCCGGCCAACAGGCCCACTGCTATCACCAGTGCCAACGACTTGATCATGGGACGCTCCTTTTTCCTGATCACGCGCGCCTTAACCTTTGGCTCGGGTTTCCAGCACTTCAACGGCCGGCAGTACTTTGCCCTCGACGAACTCGAGGAACGCACCGCCACCGGTAGAAATGTAGGAGATCTGATCAGCAACGCCATATTTATCGATGGCCGCCAGAGTGTCGCCACCCCCCGCGATGGAGAATGCCGAGCTTTCAGCGATGGCTTTGGCCAACACCTTGGTGCCGTTGCCGAATTGGTCGAATTCGAATACGCCGACCGGGCCGTTCCACAGAATGGTCTGGGAGGCTTTCAACAGCTCAGCGAAGTTGGCTGCGGTTTGCGGCCCGATATCCAGGATCATGTCGTCGTCGGCCACGTCAGCGATGAGCTTGACGGTGGCTTCGGCGCTTTCGGCGAATTCCTTGGCGACCACCACGTCCACCGGCAGCGGCACGCTGACCTTGGCGGCGATGGCGCGTGCGGTATCGAGCAGGTCCGGCTCGTACAGCGATTTGCCCACCGGATGGCCGGCTGCGGCCAGGAAGGTGTTGGCAATGCCGCCACCGACGATCAACTGGTTGCAGATCTGGCTGAGGCTGTTGAGTACGTCCAGCTTGGTGGAGACTTTGGAACCGGCGACGATGGCGGCCATCGGTTGCGCCGGAGCGCCCAGGGCCTTGCCCAGCGCATCCAGCTCAGCGGCCAACAGCGGGCCGGCAGCGGCGACCTTGGCGAACTTGGCCACGCCGTGGGTCGAGCCTTCGGCGCGGTGGGCGGTGCCAAAGGCGTCCATCACGAATACGTCGCACAGCGCCGCGTATTGCTGGGCCAGCTCGTCGCTGTTCTTTTTCTCGCCCTTGTTGAAGCGCACGTTTTCGAACAGCACGATGTCGCCAGGCTTGACGTCAACGCCGCCCAGGTAGTCAGCCACCAACGGTACGTCGCGGCCCAGGGCCTTGCTCAGGTATTCGGCCACAGGCTTGAGGCTGTTTTCGGCGGAGAACTCACCTTCGGTCGGGCGACCCAGGTGGGAGCAGACCATCACGGCCGCGCCTTTTTCCAGGGCCAGCTTGATGGTCGGCAGCGAGGCCAGGATTCGCGCATCGCTGGTGACAACACCGTCCTTGACTGGGACGTTGAGGTCTTCGCGAATCAGTACGCGCTTACCTTGCAGATCGAGGTCGGTCATCTTCAACACGGTCATGGGTCGCAGTTCCTGAATTACTGTTGAGGTTGTTTGGAAGCCACTTGCAGATAGTGTTCTGCAACGTCGAGCATTCGGTTGGCAAAGCCCCATTCGTTGTCGAACCAGGCCAGGATGTTCACCAGCCTCGGGCCGGAAACGCGGGTCTGGCTGGCATCGACAATCGCCGAATGCGGGTCATGATTGAAATCGCAGCTGGCGTGGGGCAACTCGGTGTAGGCCAGCAAGCCTTTGAGCGGGCCGCTGGTGGCGGCGTCGCGCAATATCCGGTTGACCTCCACCGCATCGGTATCGCTCACGGTTTGCATGGTGATGTCCAGACAGGACACGTTCACCGTCGGCACCCGTACCGCTTTGGCCTGGATTCGCCCGGCAAGTTCCGGCAGCAATCGCTCGATACCACGCGCCAGGCCGGTGGACACCGGAATCACTGACTGGAACGCCGAGCGCGTGCGGCGCAGGTCTTCGTGGTGATAGGCGTCGATCACCGGCTGGTCGTTCATGGCCGAGTGGATCGTGGTGATCGACACGTAGTCCAGGCCGATCGCCTGGTCCAGCAGGCGCAATAACGGCACGCTGCAGTTGGTGGTGCACGAGGCGTTGGACACCAGCAGCTCGGCGCCGGTCAGGCAGTCCTGGTTGATGCCGTAGACGACGGTGGCGTCCACATCCGCCTCGCTGGCCATCGGCTGGGAAAACAGCACGCGCGGAGCGCCGGCATCGAGAAAACGCTGGCCGTCGGCACGGGTGTGGTAGGCACCGGAGCATTCCAACACCAGGTCGACACCCAGCGCCGCCCAGTCGATGCCCTCGGGGGTGGCACTGCGCAGTACTTTTACGCAGTCGCCATTGATATGCAGACAATCGCCCTCGACCCGCACTTCGCCGGGAAAGCGGCCATGAGTGGAGTCAAAGCGTGTCAGGTATTCGATACTGGCCATGTCGGCCAAGTCGTTGATCGCAACAATTTCAAACCCTGCCGCCGCCCCTCGCTCGAACAGAGCACGCAAGACGCAACGACCAATGCGGCCGTAGCCGTTGAGTGCAACTTTGTAGGGACGTGGTTGGGGCATGGGGTTCTCGCAGTAGGGGCGACACAAACCACTGTAGGAGCGAGCTTGCTCGCGAAGAACTTGAGAGCGCCGCGTTAAACCAGAAACGCTGCGTTATCGTTAACGATCTTCGCGAGCAAGCTCGCTCCTACAGTAGAGGCGGTGGTCAGTGGGCCACCGCGTTAGCGCCTTAGTCTTCCAACAGCTCTTCAGCCTGGCCCAGGATGTTTTCCAAGGTGAAACCGAACTCTTCGAACAAGGCGGGTGCCGGCGCCGACTCACCGTAGGTGGTCATGCCGATCACGCGACCTTCCAGGCCTACGTACTTGTACCAGTAGTCGGCGTGAGCCGCCTCAATGGCGATACGCGCGCTGACCTGCAACGGCAATACCGATTGCTTGTAGCCGGCGTCCTGGGCTTCGAACACGCTGGTGCAGGGCATGGACACCACGCGCACGTTGCGGCCCTGAGCGGTCAGCTTGTCGTACGCCTGAACGGTCAGGCCCACTTCGGAACCGGTGGAGATCAGGATCAGCTCCGGCTCGCCGATGCAGTCCTTGAGTACGTAGCCGCCGCGGCTGATGTCGGCGATTTGCGCGTCGGTACGCACCTGGTGTTGCAGGTTCTGGCGCGAGAAGATCAGCGCCGAAGGGCCGTCCTTGCGCTCGATCGCGTGCTTCCAGGCCACGGCGGATTCCACCGCGTCGGCAGGGCGCCAGCAATCCAGGTTCGGCGTGGTGCGCAGGCTGGTCAATTGCTCGACCGGCTGGTGCGTCGGGCCGTCTTCGCCCAGGCCGATGGAGTCGTGGGTGTACACATGGATCACGCGCTTCTTCATCAGCGCGGCCATACGTACCGCGTTACGGGCGTACTCCATGAACATCAGGAAGGTCGCGCCGTAAGGCACCAGCCCGCCGTGCAGCGACACGCCGTTCATGATGGCGCTCATACCGAACTCGCGCACGCCGTAGTACATGTAGTTGCCGCTGGCGTCTTCAGCCGACACGCCTTTGCAGCCTTTCCACAGGGTCAGGTTGGAACCGGCCAGGTCGGCCGAACCGCCAAGGAACTCAGGCAGCAGCGGGCCAAAGGCGTTCAGGGTGTTCTGGCTGGCTTTACGGCTGGCGATGGTCTCGCCCTTGGCCGCGACTTCGGCGATGTAGGCCGAGGCTTTTTCCGAGAAATCGGCCGGCAGGTCACCGGCCAGGCGGCGTACCAGCTCATTGGCAAGCTCAGGGAATTCGGCGGAATAGGCAGCGAAGCGCTGGTCCCACTCGGCTTCGGTGGCCAGGCCTTTTTCCTTGGCGTCCCACTCGGCGTAGATGTCGGCCGGGATCTCGAACGGGCCGTGGTTCCACTTCAGCGCTTCGCGGGTCAGGGCGATTTCCGCGTCACCCAGCGGGGCGCCGTGGCAGTCTTCCTTGCCTTGCTTGTTCGGCGAACCGAAGCCGATGGTGGTCTTGCAGCAGATCAGGGTCGGCTGCGCGCTCTTGCGAGCGGTGTCGATGGCGATCTTGATTTCTTCCGGATCGTGGCCGTCAACGTTGCGGATCACCTGCCAGTTGTAGGCTTCGAAACGCTTGGGGGTGTCATCGGTGAACCAGCCTTCAACTTCGCCGTCGATGGAAATGCCGTTGTCATCGTAGAAGGCAATCAGCTTGCCCAGGCCCAAGGTGCCGGCCAGGGAAGCGACTTCGTGGGAAATGCCTTCCATCATGCAACCATCACCCAAAAATACGTAGGTGTGATGATCGACGATATCGTGGCCGGGGCGGTTGAACTGCGCGCCCAGGACTTTTTCAGCCAGCGCGAAGCCAACCGCATTTGCCAGGCCCTGGCCCAGGGGACCGGTGGTGGTCTCGACGCCTGGGGTGTAGCCGAATTCCGGGTGGCCCGGGGTGCGGCTGTGCAACTGGCGGAAGCTCTTGAGGTCATCGATGGTGACGTCGTAGCCGCTCAGGTGCAGCAGCGAGTAGATCAGCATCGAGCCGTGGCCGTTGGACAGTACGAAACGGTCACGGTCGGCGAACGACGGGTTGCTCGGGTTGTGCTTCAGGTAGTCACGCCAAAGTACTTCGGCGATATCCGCCATGCCCATCGGGGCACCGGGATGGCCGCTGTTGGCTTTTTGCACGGCATCCATGCTGAGGGCACGAATGGCGTTGGCACGCTCACGACGGCTGGGCATCGCTGATCTCCTGGGGGCTTGAACAAAGAAACGGAAAAAAGGACCGGCATTTTCCCTCAGCCACCGCCTGCGGGCAATGACAGATAGTCACTTGAAGCGGTTTTTCCTGTGGTTTGCCCGCCAATCCCTTGCAGAACCCGGATGCCGGTTCGTCCAAAGGTTATAGCGCCCGCTTATAACTGCCACTTATCGATCAATATCAAAACTTTTTGATATTGGCCTTGCGGCGATTACCACCCGTCACTAGACTGCTGGCCTTATGAACCTACCTGTGCCCTCCCTGCGTCCTGACGACGGCGATGAACTGGCTGCCCTTTGCAAGGCTGCAGGTGATCCGCTGCGCTTGAACGTATTGCGCGCACTGGCCAACGATTCCTTCGGCGTATTGGAACTGGCGCAGATCTTCGCCATCGGCCAGTCCGGCATGAGCCATCATCTGAAGGTACTGGCCCAGGCCGACCTGGTGGCGACCCGCCGCGAAGGCAATGCAATTTTTTACCGTCGCGCCCTGCCCCACACCGAACTGCTCGGCGGCAAACTGCACGCCGCCCTGCTCGACGAGGTGGACAGCCTGGACCTGCCGAGCGACGTACAGTCACGCGTCAGTCAGGTTCACGGACAACGCGCCGCTGCCAGCCAGGATTTTTTCGCACGGGTTGCCGAGAAATTTCGTGCTCAGCAAGACCTGATCGCCGGCTTGCCCCAGTACCGCGAAAGCGTACTGGCGCTGCTGGACAAGCTGAGCTTCAGCAATGAGGCCACAGCCCTGGAAGTCGGCCCTGGCGACGGCGGTTTCCTGCCGGACCTGGCGCGGCGCTTTGGCCAGGTGACGGCGCTGGACAACAGCCCGGCGATGCTTGAACTGGCGCGCCAGCTGTGTGAACGCGAGGCGTTGGGCAATGTCCGCCTGCAACTGGCCGACGCCTTGAGCGACACCCGCCTGCGGGCCGATTGCGTGGTACTGAACATGGTCTTGCACCACTTTGCCGTCCCCGCCGACGCGCTCAAGCAAATGGCCGGGTTGCTGCACCCCGGCGGCAGCCTGCTGGTAACGGATTTATGCAGCCACAACCAGAATTGGGCCAGGGAGGCCTGCGGTGATCTCTGGTTGGGTTTTGAACAGGACGATCTGGCCCGTTGGGCCACCGCTGCGGGACTCGTTCCCGGGGAAAGCCTCTATGTAGGTTTACGTAATGGTTTCCAGATTCAGGTCCGCCATTTTCAGCGACCGGCTGGCGACACTCACCATCGGTAAATATCAGGAAAACATCGAGATGAGCGAATACTCCCTTTTCACCTCCGAGTCCGTGTCTGAAGGGCATCCGGACAAAATCGCCGACCAGATTTCTGACGCGGTGCTGGACGCCATCATTGCTGAAGACAAGTTCGCCCGTGTGGCGTGCGAGACTCTGGTGAAAACGGGCGTGGCGATCATCGCCGGCGAGGTCACCACCACGGCCTGGGTCGACCTGGAACAGATCGTGCGCGACGTGATCACCGACATCGGCTACAACAGCTCCGACGTCGGCTTTGACGGCGCGACCTGCGGCGTGATGAACATCATCGGCAAGCAGTCCCCCGACATCAACCAGGGCGTCGACCGCGCCAAGCCTGAAGATCAAGGCGCTGGCGACCAGGGCCTGATGTTCGGCTACGCCAGCAACGAAACCGAGGTGCTGATGCCCGCACCGATCACCTTCTCTCACCAGTTGGTACAGCGCCAGGCCGAAGCACGTAAATCCGGCCTGCTGCCGTGGCTGCGCCCGGACGCCAAGTCCCAGGTCACCTGCCGCTACGAAGGCGGCAAAGTGGTGGGTATCGACGCCGTCGTACTGTCCACCCAGCACAACCCGGATGTCTCCTACAAAGACCTGCGCGAAGGCGTGATGGAGCTGATCGTCAAGCACGTACTGCCTGCCGAGCTGCTGACCAAGGACACCCAGTTCCACATCAACCCGACCGGCCAGTTCATCATCGGCGGCCCGGTGGGCGACTGCGGCCTGACCGGTCGCAAGATCATCGTTGACAGCTACGGCGGCATGGCCCGTCACGGTGGTGGCGCGTTCTCCGGCAAGGATCCCTCCAAGGTCGACCGTTCCGCAGCCTACGCCGGTCGTTACGTGGCCAAGAACATCGTCGCCGCCGGCCTGGCTGAACGTTGCGAGATTCAGGTGTCCTACGCCATCGGCGTGGCCCAGCCTACTTCGATCTCGCTGAATACCTTCGGTACCGGCAAGATCAGCGATGACAAGATCGTCAAGCTGGTGCGCGAGATCTTCGACCTGCGCCCATACGCGATCACCACCATGCTCGACCTGCTGCACCCGATGTACCAGGAAACCGCAGCCTACGGCCACTTCGGTCGTACCCCTGCGCAGAAGACGGTCGGCGACGACACCTTCACCACCTTCACCTGGGAAAAAACCGACCGCGCCAACGACCTGCGTACTGCTGCCGGCCTGTAATCGCTGTGGCTCGCCAAGCCCTGCCGGGTTAACCCGGCGGGGCTTTTTTACGTGTTGGATTCAGGCCGCGCTGGAGCGAGCAACAAAGGTTGCAACAAAATCGATGAAACTCAGGCCAGAGTCGACGCGGGCCAGCAAAAGCAGCAGGCCAAGGCTGAAAACAACGGCGCGATGAACGCGCTGGACGGCCTGTTCAAGCAAGCAGAAACACCCGGTAAAAAGCCCCGTTCAGTGGTAATGCTGTTCACTTAAGCGGAGCAGCATTGCGATCCACTGGAAATCGGGTTTTTGAGATCTTCACCGTCCTCGGCCTTGCAGGTCTGGGGCGGTGATCCAGAAACAAGCTGCCGATACCCTTCCTTAGTTCGGCCAAGCGTCTGCCTGTGGCTGATACCGGATTGGCTGCCGCCATCACGATCAACTGCACGGCGATATACTGGCAAACGGGCTTAAAGCGTATGTCCGACGGAGCTCGACCAAACGCTACCGCTGCTTGACCGGCCTCCCGGCGAATCACGTTGTAAGCGAGTAAAAGCCCCCAGACCTCCTGATAGACCAAGTCGATTTTTTTACTGCGCAAGGTCACGGCATTCTGCTGCATAGAGCTTTTGATATCCCTAAAGCCCAATTCGATTTCCCAGCGTTCCTGATAAAGTTTGGCAACGACCTTGGTGCTGTAGGTGTTGGCTGGTAACGACGTCATGACAGTTTTTAATCTGCCTTGGATTTCATAGCTGACTTCGCGGGCTTCCCAGTGGGTGCCAAGAGCCGGATTTCTCTTTCTGGCTTGCGGTGAGACCTTCATGCGCACCAAGCGGTCGTGCTCGCCGTAACGGATCACTTCTTCACAGACCATGCCTTTTTTGGCGGGAATCAACCAATGACGGTGGGTTCCGGTGTTACTCAGGCTCAACAGCATTTCTGCGCCCCAAAATCCTTTATCGAATAGCGTCACGGAGTGGTCGGGGACTTGCTGCAAAAACTCGTCGGCCAAGCGCATTTCATTGCGCCGGTAAGGCCCTAATTGTGCATCCAGGATTAAGTGCGAACGCACGTTCATCAGCGCTACCAAGCGCATCATGGGGAAGGGAGTCTGACGATCACTGGGCGTATTTCCTGACCCGAAATGATCTCGAAGCTCGGGTGTGTCCGGCGTGCGCAAGAGCGCACCGTCCACCGCGAAGACCTGCAAACCGTGCCAGTCGTCCTCGTCGTAGCGCTCCAAGCCCCATTGAGTGCCGGTTTTACGGAATAACCACTCAACGGGATCGGCCCCTAGTCGCTTGCGGGCTTCAGTGACGCCGCTTCGGGCCAACAAGTGGTCGGAGGCGAGGCCTTGAGCGCAAATGTTCAACCGTCTAGCGACCTCATGGACAGGCTCATCACGAAACAACGCCATGCCAAGCACCAACCAAAGCACCTGATCGGCGGGCAAGCGACGCCGACGAATAGTGGCCTGACTGGATAGATCCAGCGCAGACGCAACCCATTCAATGGGGATGTTCTGGGTGAAAGTGCTTAGGTCGCAGAAGTTGAAAAGGTCGCCGAGGTCGAGCAGGTCCTGTTGAACAGACATAAAAAAATCCGATGCCAGAGGTCTGGCATCGGATTTTCTAGGAAGCCCCGCTTTAGCTCAAATGCTTAAGTGAACAGCATTACCGTTCAGTGGAGGCTTTTTTGTCGCCATGCGGATCACTTAGGCTGAGCACCCTTTTCGAGCAAGGATGCTCACGATGCGTTTTTTTATAGTTCTCCTGATCGGCTTTCTACCGTGCTGGGCCTGGGCCGAAGACTGTCCCGATGATGCCCGAGCGCAAATCGACACGTTGACCAGGCAGGTCAGCGAATGGGATGACGTTTATCACCGACAAGGGCAGTCCCCCATCAGCGATGAACTTTACGACCAAGCCCGCCAACGCCTGGCAGATTGGCGCAAATGTTCGCGCCAACCCGCCCTCAAGGCTGACAACCCCCTGGCCAGCTCACGTGGCACCTTGCGCCATCCGGTCGCGCACACCGGCCTGGACAAACTGCTGGACGCGTCCGCTGTGGGTGAATGGCTCAGCACCCGCCAGGACGTCTGGATTCAACCCAAGGTCGACGGGGTAGCCGTGACCCTGGTGTATCGCAAAGGCCAATTGCACCAACTCATCAGCCGCGGCGACGGTCTGCTCGGTCACGATTGGACAGCTTCCGCGCGCAAGATGCCGGGAATCGTCCAGCAACTGCCGGAGCCCGTCGACGCCGTGCTGCAAGGCGAGCTCTACTGGCGCCTCGACGGTCACGTACAGTCGGCAAACGGCGGGCTCAACGCGCGTAGCAAAGTGGCCGGCTTGATGAACCGACGCCAATTGAGCGACACCGAGGTGGGCGGGATCGGGTTGTTCGTCTGGGCCTGGCCCGAAGGCCCGGCGGGCTTCACCGAGCGCCTGGCCACGCTGGCACGGTGGGGGTTCACCGACAGCCAGCGGTATAGCCAGTCCATCGACAGCATCAGCGATGCCACGCGCTGGCGTACACATTGGTACAACCATCCGCTGCCGTTCGCCAGCGACGGGGTGGTGTTGCACCAGGCTGCGCGCGCACCCGCCAAACGTTGGCAAGCCAGCGCACCTTACTGGGCGGTGGCCTGGAAGTACCCAGCGATCAAGGCGCTGGCGCTGGTGCGTAAGGTGCAGTTCAGGATCGGGCGTACCGGGCGTATCACACCGATTCTCGAACTGGAACCGGTGCGACTGGATGACCGGCAAATCAGCCGGGTCAGCGCGGGTTCGTTGAGAAACTGGCAGGCCCTCGACATCCGGCCCGGCGATCAGGTATCCATCAGCCTTGCCGGCCAGGTCATTCCCCGGCTCGACGAGGTGATCCTGCGCAACAACACCCGAGTGGAAGTGCCAGTACCCGATACTCGAGATTTTCACGCCTTGAGCTGCTGGCAACTGGACCCTGGCTGCGAGGAGCAGCTGCTCTCGCGCCTCACCTGGCTGAGCAGCAACCAGGGCCTGGCCTTGCCACATATGGGGCGGGAAACCTGGAACGTATTGATCCAGGCCGGTCTAATCGCAGGCTTTCTCGATTGGTTGACCCTGGATGCGGCAGAGCTTGCTAACATTGATGGCTTCGGCGAACGCACCCGCGCGCGGGTGCTCGACAGTATTCACAGCGCCCGGCAACGCCCGTTTGCACAGTGGCTCAAAGCCCTGGGCGTACCGCCTGCGGCGCGCAACAACCTGGAGGGCGACTGGCATACGCTGGTCGCCAAAGACACCCAAGCCTGGCTGGCCTCGGACGGCATCGGCCCGGGCCGCGCAGCGCAACTGAGCGCCTTTTTCCGCGACCCGCAGGTCCAGGCATTGGCTGAAACATTACGTGGAGCCGGCATAGACGGTTTCTGAGTCCGGCCCGACCCTCTGAATGCTACTTGGAGTCCTTATATGAAATTTCTTGCCCCTCTTGCCTTACTGACTGTCGCAAGCTTCATGGCCACGCCGCTGCTGGCCGCCGACGAAACGCCCGAACTGACCGGCTGCGCCGCCAAGCGCCAGGCCATCAGCACCCAGATCGAACAGGCCAAGGCCCATGGCAACAGCGCCCAACAGGCCGGCCTGGAAAAAGCCCTGAGCGAGGTCACCGCCAACTGCACTGACGCATCGCTGAAGAAAGAACGCGAAAACAAGGTGCTGGATGCCAAGCACGAAGTCAGCCGCCGTCAGGCCGACCTCGACAAGGCCATGAAAAAAGGCGATCCGGACAAGATCAACAAGCGCAAGGACAAGCTCGCCGAATCGCGCAAAGAACTGCAGGATGCGGTGGAAGAACTCGATCAGTAAACCGGTCAGTGGTCCCGAAACTGCTTATGGCAGGCGCTGCAGGCATCTTCAACTTTCTGCACTGCAGGTTGCAGATTGCTGGCCTTATAGGGCTGGACCTGGCTTGCGATCACCAATTCACCGGTGGCCGCCTCAAGGTCGCGGGCCATTTGCTGGAACTGCGCCTGCTTTTGCCACACCTCGTCCCTGGCACTGGTGTGGTCCTCTTCACGCACGTTCGGGAAGTGCTGCCAGGGTTGATGGGACAACGCGTCCAGCTTGACCGCGCCGTCGGCGAACCGGGCGCCGTCGAAAGGGATGCGCCCGCGCAACATGCCGCCCAGGCCTTCGGCAGTCTTGAGCATCTGTTTGAAGATCGCCTTGCGCTGGCCCAGGGGGGAATTGGGATCAACCCCGCCGCAGGCGGACAAGGCCAGGCAGGCCAACGCTACAACGGTCATATTTTTTAAAGTCATGGTGGCTCAGGGTCACGGAAACGGCGGTCAGTATCCCCGCCCCCTCCGCAAAGACCAATAGCCCTATTAATAATAAGGTTGCCCGAGCGCGAAAAAGCACGGGCAATCGCTTCAGGAATTACATGCATGAATGTCAATTGGAAACCCTGGAGCCGCCTGGCGTGGGCTCTACCGATGATCGCGCTGCTGGCCGGCTGCGACCTGGGCAAAGACGCTGGCAAAGAGACAGCCAAAGAAGAGGCGCCCAAACCCCATGCCGTCGCCACTTACGTGAGCGCTCCGTGGGAAGCGCTGCCGGCGGTTTCCGACAGCGACTTGCTGGCGGGCTTCGAATCCTGGCGCAGTGCCTGTCAGCGCCTCAAGGCCGACCCGGTCTGGGGCGCGACCTGCGCAGCGGCAGCCAGCGTACCGGGCAATGCCGTGGCGGTTCGCGGGTTTCTTAAAGAGCACCTGGATGTATTCGGCCTGCGTTCAGCCGACAACACCCCGAACGGCCTGATCACTGGCTACTACGAGCCGGTCTATCCCGGCAGCCTGACTGAAACCGCCACCGCGCATGTGCCGGTGTACGGCGTGCCGGATGACCTGATTATCGTCAACCTGGAAGCAATCTACCCGGAACTCAAGGGCAAACGCCTGCGCGGCCGCCTGGAAGGCCGCATGCTCAAGCCGTATGACGATGCCAGCACCATCAACGGCCAAGGCTCGACCGCCAAGCCGATAGCCTGGCTGACCGATCCGATGGACCTGCAGTTCCTGCAGATCCAGGGCTCTGGGCGTATTCAACTGGCCGGTGGGCGTCAACTGCGTGTGGGGTATGGCGACCAGAACGGCTATCCCTACCGCCCTATCGGCCGCTGGCTGATCGAGCAAGGCGAGCTGAAAAAAGAAGAGGTGAGCATGGGCGCCATCAGCGCCTGGGCCAAGGCGCATCCGCAGCGTATTCCAGAGTTGCTGGCGAGCAACCCCAGCTATGTATTCTTCAGCGCCCGCCCCGACAGCAACGAAGGGCCGCGCGGGTCGCTGAATGTACCATTGACGGCGGGGTACAGCGTGGCGGTAGACCGCAAGGTGATTCCGCTGGGCAGTCTGTTGTGGCTGTCGACCACCAGACCTGACGGTTCAGCCATCACCAGACCCGTCGCAGCCCAGGACACCGGGGGCGCAATCACCGGCGAAGTGCGGGCAGACTTGTTCTGGGGCACAGGCGAGGCAGCGGGCGAGTTGGCGGGCAACATGAAGCAACAGGGGCAGATCTGGATGTTGTGGCCCAAGGGTGCGGCGCTGCCTCAGGCGCCTGTCACGGACGCTCTATGATGATCGGGGCAAGCCTCCTCCCCCAGTGAATCGGTGGCGCTACAGAATCCCGTGCACATGCCGATAGCCTGTGAATAAGTCCAAGCCTTGTTCCAGGGGAGTTCGCAGCATGTATCGTTGGTCGGCCGAAAAGCTCGGAAATGTGAGCGTCAAAACCAAACTGGGCGTGGGCTTCGGCCTGGTGTTGCTGCTTACGTTAATCATCACACTCACCGGCTGGACCGGGCTTTCCAGCGTGATAAGCCGTGGCGACAAACTGGGCTACATCGCCAGCCTCAACGACTTGAGCAAGGACCTGCGCATCGCGCGACTGGACTTTGAAATGCGTCGTGGCGAACAGGGCCCGGCAACCGTCAATGGCCTTCTCGGCCAACTGGAAAGCGGCCTGAAAACTGCGCGGGCGCTGATTGAACAGCCCGCCGATATCGCGTTGGTCGATGACCAACTTGCGGCGGTTGACCAGTACAAGCGTGCATTCGACGCTATGGTCCAGGCAGGTGCCAATCGCGAAAACGCGCGCAGCAAACTCGGCGATACCGCCGACAACGCAGTGCTCAAAGTCGGCGAAGTGGAAAAGGCCCTGTTACAGGGCGACAGCGTCAGCCAGTTCAACAGCATCGTCGATCTGAGCAAGCTGATCCAGCAGGCGCGGTTCCAGGTTCGCGGCTACACCTACAGCGGCAAAGCCGAGGCCGAGCAGCCTGCGCTGGATGCCATCGACAATACGCTGAAGAAAATCGCCGCCCTTAACGGCCAGCTACCTGACCAATTCTCGACCAACCTGCAACAGGCCAGTGCCTCGTTGCAAGCCTACCGCGCCGCTGTCAGCCAGTACCGCGACTCGCAGGTGGCCAGCGCCGCTGCGCTGAAACTCATGAACGTCCAAGGCGACATTCTGCTGGACCGCAGCAGCACACTCACCGCCTCGCAAACCGTGGTCCGCGACAATGATGCCGCGCAAGCCAAACAGCTGTTGCTGCTGGCTGCCCTGCTGGCACTGAGCTTTGGTCTCTTCGCCGCCTGGGCCATCACTCGCCAGATCATCATTCCGCTCAATCAAACCCTCAAGGTCGCCGAACGCGTAGCCTCGGGCGACCTGAGCCACAATCTGGAATCTACCCGCCAGGATGAACTCGGCCAACTGCAACGCGCCATGCAAAGCATGACCGTGGGCCTGCGCGAGTTGATTGGCGGCATCAGCGATGGCGTCACGCAAATCGCCAGCGCCGCCGAGCAGTTGTCGGCAGTGACCGAACAGACCAGCGCCGGGGTCAACAGTCAGAAGATCGAGACCGACCAGGTAGCCACGGCCATGAACGAGATGGCCGCTACCGTGCAGGAAGTTGCGCGCAATGCCGAAGAAGCCTCGGAAGCCGCCGTAGCCGCCGACCTGCAGGCCCGTGAAGGCGACAAGGTGGTTGGCGAAGCCATCGCCCAGATCGAGCGCCTGGCCACCGAAGTCGGCAATTCGACGATCGCCATGGCCGACCTGAAGCGCGAAAGCGACAAAATCGGCAGCGTGCTCGACGTGATCAAGTCCGTGGCCCAGCAAACCAACCTGCTGGCGCTGAACGCGGCCATTGAAGCGGCGCGTGCCGGTGAAGCCGGGCGTGGCTTCGCCGTGGTGGCCGACGAAGTGCGCAGCCTGGCCCAGCGCACACAGAAGTCCACCGAGGAGATCGAGGAACTGATCGTCGGCCTGCAAAACGGTACTCAGCAGGTGGCGACCATCATGGACAACAGCCGCGGCCTGACCGACAGCAGTGTCGAACTGACCCGCCGCGCCGGCAGCGCATTGGAGAACATCACGCGCACCGTTTCGACCATCCAGGCGATGAACTCGCAGATCGCCACGGCCGCCGAGCAGCAAAGCGCGGTGGCCGAAGAGATCAACCGCAGCGTGTTGAATGTGCGCGATGTTTCCGAACAAACCTCTTCGGCCAGCGAAGAAACGGCGGCGTCCAGCGCAGAGCTGGCACGCCTGGGCATCTACCTGCAAACCCTGGTCGGGCGCTTCCGCATCTGACTGACTTGAGCGGCGGCCGATTGAGGCCGCCGCATCTTGTGAAATTTCCTACACAGTTATCAGCCAGCCCTCACCTCGAATCGGATTAGCGTTTGCTCTGTTGCTAAGCGCTTTTCAGATTTGGAGGTTCACCATGTTTACTTGGCTGACTCGCTTGCTGGACAACATCAGCGTCCGCCTCAAACTCGCCCTGGGTTTTGGCCTGGTGCTGTTCCTCAGTCTCACTATCGCTGTGACAAGCTGGCAAGCTCTGAATGCCGTGCTTGAACGCTCTTCCAAGCTGACAACATTGGGGCAGTGGGCTGTTGATGCCGAAGCCATGCGTGCCGAACGAATCGTGTACCGAATACAGGCGGACACGGCCAGCCTGAGCAAAATCAACGCGCGCATCGGAAAAATCGAACTGTATGTCGCTGACCTCTCAACCCACATGAGAGCCCCCTCCGACCAGCAGCACCTTCAGGAAACAACGCGCCTGGTAGCTGAATTAAAAGCCGAGTTCAATGAGCTCCCGTCCCTGGTCGAACGTCGTGAAAACGCCCGCAGCCCGCTCAAACAAATGGCCCTTCAGACCGGCGACACCCTGGCCCAATTCGCCAGTGATTTACCCGACCAGGAAAACCAGAAAGCCCTTGATGCCATTGAAGACCTGCGCCAGGCGATAACACTTGCCGATGATGGCACCCAGAACCCGGCGTGGGCGGCCGACTCATTGCAAGCCTATGCCCAAACGGTCAGTACGGCGCTCGATGCAATGGAGGCGGCGCAAGAGGCCGTCACGACCCTCCCGGTGGATGCGGCTTTGCTCAAAACCCAATTGGCCGCCTACCGTGGGCAATTGATAGCGCTCAAGGAGGCCCAGCTTAATACCGAGGCCGTGCAGAACCGACTCGAACAACAACTCGATCAAGTCCTGGAACAAAACGACCTGTTAAGCCAGGCCCAGGCCTTTAAACTCGACCGGGAAGTGAAACAAACCCATACCCTGCTCACAAGCGTCACCGCTGTGGCGTTGCTGCTCGGCACCCTGGCCGCCTGGTGGATTGCTCGGCAGATCGTCTTACCGTTACGCCAGGTCCTGACCTCCGCCAACCGTATCGCCAACGGCGACCTGAGTCACGATATCCAGGTGGAGCGCCGCGACGAACTGGGCCAACTGCAACACAGCATCGGCCAAATGACCCACAGCCTGCGCAGCCTGATCGGCAGCATCGGTGACAGCGCTCGGCAGATTGCCGGTGCGGCGACGCAGTTATCCACCGTGACTGAACAGACCCGCAACGGGCTGAACAATCAGAAAGATGAAACCGACCAAGTGGCCACGGCGATGAATGAAATGCTCGCCACCGCCCAGGAAGTGGCGCGCCATGCCGAACGCGCGTCCGTTGCAGCGAACGAAGCAGACCAGCAGGCCGGCGCCGGCGAGCAGGTAGTCATCCAGGCGGTTGAGCAAATCGGCAACCTGGCCAGTGAAATGGCCTTATCCGGCCGCGCGATGCTGGCTCTGCAAAAAGAGAGCGAAAAGATCGCCAGCGTGCTGGACGTTATCAAGTCCGTGTCCCAACAGACCAACCTGCTCGCCCTGAACGCCGCCATCGAAGCGGCGCGCGCAGGCACTGCCGGGCGAGGGTTTGCCGTGGTCGCCGATGAAGTGCGCAGCCTGGCTCAGCGCACACAGGAATCGGCTGAAGAGATTGAAGGGCTGATCCTGGGGCTGCATAACGGCACCCAACAGGTCGCGGACATCATGGACAGCAGTCGCAACCTGACCGACAACAGCGTTGCCCTGACTCGCGACGCCGGCGAGGCCTTGGCAGCGATTGCCCGCACGGTATCGGTCATCCAGGAAATGAACCCGCAGATTGCCGCCGCCGCCGAACAGCAAAGCGCGGTGGCCGAGGAAATCAATCGCAGTGTCTTGAAGGTGCGGGATGTGTCGGAACAGACCGCCGCCGCCAGCGAGGAAACGGCGGCCGCGAGCGTTCAGCTGACAAGGTTGAGCCTGGATCTGCAGACGCTGATCGGCAAATTCAAGCTCTGAAACACCGCCATCCAATGTGGGAGGGGGCTTGCTCCCACATAGGCGCCCGAACCTATAAGACCTGGCGCAGGAAAGCCTGGGCCCGCGGGTCCTTCGGCGCCGCGAAGAATTCGGCCGGCGCCGCGTCCTCCAGCAATTTGCCGTGGTCGAAGAACAACACCCGGTCTGCCACCTCGCGGGCAAAGCCCATCTCGTGGGTGACGCACACCATGGTCATGCCTTCCAGCGCCAGGGTCTTCATGACATCCAACACTTCACCGACCATTTCCGGGTCGAGGGCCGAGGTGGGTTCGTCGAACAGCATCACCTTGGGTTCCATCGCCAGGGCGCGGGCAATCGCAACCCGCTGTTGCTGGCCGCCGGAAAGGCGTGACGGGAACTCATTGGCTTTCTGCGCAATACCCACCTTTTCCAGGAGTGCCAGGGCCTTGGCCTCACGCTCTTGCTTGCCGCGCTTGCGCACGACCTTTTGCGCCAGGCACAGGTTTTCCAGCACGGTCATGTGGGGGAACAGGTTGAAATGCTGAAACACCATGCCGACTTCACGGCGATAGGCATTCACATCGGTCTTCGGGTCGGCCAGCTGCAAACCGTCAATGCTGACCGAACCTGAGTCGAACTCCTCCAGCCCATTGAGGCAGCGCAGGAAGGTGGACTTGCCGGAGCCGGACGGGCCGATCACCACCAGCACTTCGCCCTTGGCCACCTGGGTAGTGACATGATCCACCGCACGCACCACATGACCGCGGGTGTCGAAGACTTTTACCAGATCGCGGACTTCAATCACTTTGCGCGAGCCTCCGCTCAAGCCGGCTGGCCATTTTCGACAGCGGCAGGTTGATCAGCAGGTACAGGCCTGCCACACAGAACAGAATTTCAAACGGCGAAAACGAGGTGGTGATCACTTCGCGTCCACTCTTGAGCAACTCGGTGATCGCGATCACCGAGACCAGCGAGGTGTCTTTCACCAGGCTGATGAATTGCCCGGCCAACGGCGGCAGTACGCGCTTGAACGCCTGGGGCAGCACCACATGCCGCATCGACTGGCTGGCGCTCAAGCCCAGGGAGCGCGCGGCCTCGTTCTGGCCACGGGTGATCGACTGCACACCGGCACGCACTATTTCCGCCACATAGGCGCCAGTGAACAGCGACAGTGCGGCGATCCCGGCAAACTCCCGTGACAGGTTGAGCACCGTGCCGATAAAGAAATAGAAAATGAAGATCTGCACCAGCAGCGGCGTACCACGCACCAGTTCGACGTAGAGCGTCGACAGATCGCGCAAGGTCGGGTTACTGGAGAGGCGGCACAAGCCGGTGGCAAGGCCAATCGCCAGGCCCAGGACGCCGGACACCACCGACAACCACAGCGTGGTCCACAGGCCCCACATCAGCGGCCCCAACGCCCAATGACGGTTGACACCGATGACGTCACCTTCAGCCACATCATCGCCGCGCGCCACCTGCAGGCTGTTGTCGGCAACCGTCAGCGTTTGTTCGGTGCCGGCGTCATTGCGCAGGGTAACCTCGGCCACGTCGCCTTTGCGTACCAGTTCAATGACCGTCGAAATATCCGCCGCACGCTGCGCTTCCTCAGCCTGGTAGGCGAAGTACTGCGGCACGCGGTTCCAGCGCCATTCGTAGGACATCAGCGAGGTGGCGTAATACAAGGCGCCAGCCAGGCCGACCAGTACGAGCACCGTCAGCAGGTGCCAGGGCCATTGGGCTTTTTTCTGTTTCATTTCAGATTCCGGGATTAGAGCTCGTTCCCATGCTCCGCGTGGGAACGCCTCAATGGACGCTCTGCGTCTGCTTTGTGACGCGGAGCGTCACGGGCTGCATTCCCACGCGGAGCGTGGGAATGATCAATCAGCCTTTATTCCATGTCCTTGAGCCACTCGGAGCTCTTGAACCACTTGTCATGGATGCGATCGTAGGTGCCGTCGTGCTTGATCTGATGCAGGAAGTTGTTGATGAAGTTGACGCTGTCGTAGTCGCCTTTCTTCAGGCCGAACGCCAGGGGTTCGAAGGTGAAGGGTTCGTCAAGGAACACCAGCTTGCCATTGCCGACTTTCTTCTCGGCCACCACGTTGTACGGTGCGTCGTAGACAAACGCGTCAGCCTTGCCGTTGACCACGTCGAGCACGCCTTCCTGCTCGTTGTCGTAGCCGTGGTACTTGGCTTTGGCGATCAGTTTTTTGGCGACCATTTCACCGGTGGTGCCAAGCTTGGAGGTCAGGCGGTACTTTTCGTCATTCAGGTCTTTGTAGGACTTGATGGTGCCTTCCAGGTCCTTGCGAATCAGCAGGGTCTGGCCGACCACGATGAACGGTTCGCTGAAGTTCAGGCGCAGATTGCGTTCCTGGGTCAGGGTCATGCCGCTGCCGATCATGTCGAACTTGCCGGTCAGGAAGGCCGGGATGATACCGTCGTAACCGGTAGACACCAGCTCCAGCTTGACGCCCATGGACTTGGCGAGGGCCTTGAGGATGTCCACTTCGAAACCGATGATGTCACCGCGTTTGTCGGTCATTTCGAACGGCATGTAGGTCGGGTCCATGCCGACTTTCAGCGTGCCGCGCTTGACCGCATCATCGATGGCGCCGGCCTGGGCCGCAGTGGCCGCCACCAGCGCGGTGACGCCGAGCATCAGCATCGAAAGATACTTTTTCATCATCAAGTCCCCTGAACGGTTCTCATAAAGTGGGCGCACAAAAGGGTTGCGCCATTTCGGGGTGCGATCCTAACCCACTCGTTGCCCGTCACAAAGGTTTCACGGCTAAATGTTCTCGGCGTGTGTAAGAGGAACCCTACGGCGCCGCGCATGACCGCAGGCCTAGACCGGTCAGCGCCTGGGTTCACTAATGGGTTGATGTGTAAGCAGTTATGACGACAAGTCAATTTCCGCGATCCAGGCAGTGTCCTTGAACCACTTGTCATGCAGTTGATCGTAGGTCCCGTCCTGGGCCACTTGGTTGAGAAAATGATTGATCCAGTTGAGGCTGTCGTAATCACCCTTTTTAAGGCCGAACGCCAGAGGCTCAAAGGTAAACGGCTGCTCCAGCGTCAGTAATGCGCTGTTCTCGGGCCGGGCCATCGCGATCAGGTTGTAGGGCGCATCATAAATAAAAGCGTCGGCCCTGCCCTCCACCACCTCGCGCACACCCTCCTCCGGCGTTACGAAACTCATCAGCCGGGCCGCCCCCAGGAAGCGCTGCGCCGCGGCCTCGCCGGTGGTGCCTTCGGTGACCGCGATCCGATAGCTCGCCTCGTCCAGGTCTTCGATGCTCGACACCGTGCCGGCCAGGCGCGGATGCAGCAGGACGGTCTGGCCTACCACGATAAAAGAATCACTGAAATTGAGCTTGAGGTTGCGCTCCTGGGTGACCGTCATACCGCTGCCGATCAGGTCGAACTTCTTCGCCATCAGCCCCGACAACAACTCCGTATAGGGCACCGTGACCAGTTCGAGTTCAACCCCCAGCGCGCGACTCATGGCATGGAGCAAATCGATCTCGAAGCCGACGATGCGCCCCTGCCTGTCCGTCATTTCGAACGGTACGTAAGTCGGCGTGGTACCGACTTTCAGCACACCACGGCGAACGGCGTCGTCAATTGCCCCTGCGTTGAGCAAGCCTGTGTGAATCAATGCGACAACACCCATCAGCAGTGCCGAACCATACTTTTTGAACATATGTGCCCCCGTGGCGAGTCAGATTGGGGGCGATGCTACCCCAGCCACAGGCACGGCAATACGCTTCGAACGAAGGTGTTTTGTTTCGAAATAACAAAGGGTTAGCGGAGAAAGGAAGGAGCGGTAAACGCTGTAGGGCAAACACTTGGAACACCCCCGAGGTGAGCCCTCGGGGGCGTCTGAATCAGGCCGGTAGAGCCTGGGACGACTGCGGTTGCAGGGGTAGCAACGGCGCGTGCGGATCGGCCTTGATCGAAGCACGCCAAGCGTCCAGCCACTCGGCATGACCTTCGCTCCACACCTGTTCATGCAGGCGAGCGAGGGCCACCGGATCGCTGAGCAAGGCCAGGCGTTCGCCGTTGTTGAGGCCGGCCGGGCCGACTTTCAACGCGTGGCGAACACGCTCCCCTCGCAGGTACTCGATCGGCTCCGCCTCGCGGTGACGTGAAGTCGCCAGGGCGCAGGCCAGGGCGTTCTGCTGTGGGTCGACCACCGAACGTACGAACCCGTCGTTAAGCGCGTGCCAACGGTTTTCGTGGGTGTACTTCTCGGTCGACAGCAACGCCTGCGGTGGATTGTATTCCTCGGGAATCAGGAACAGGCTTTCATCGCGAGACTTGAGGCCCAGCTTGACCCGACTGGAAATCACCGACACGGGGATCGACAGCATCAGCGAACCGACGATCGGGATCAGCCACCACAAGAAGCTCGGGTTCAGCCACACCACCAACAGTGCCCACAAGAAGCCCAGCACAGTCTGCGGACCGTGGCGCTTGACCGCTTCGCTCCAGGGCGTGGAGTCGTCGTCGCGTTGCGGCGAGTTCCAGGTCGCGGCCCAGCCGAGGAACGCGGCCAGTACGAAACGGGTGTGGAAGATCATGCGCACCGGCGCCAGCAGCATGGAGAACAACATCTCCAGCAGCATCGACAGGGTCACCTTGAACTTGCCGCCGAACTCTTTCGCGCCCTTGGCCCAGATCAGGATGATGCTGAGCAATTTAGGCAGGAACAGCAGCACGATGGTGGTGGAGAACAGCGCCACCGCCTTGTCCGGGTGCCATTGTGGCCATAGCGGGTATAACTGGCGTGGCGCCATGAAGTACTGCGGCTCCATCAGGGTGTTCACCGCCAGCAACGCAGTGGACAGCACCAGGAAGAAGAACCACAACGGCGCCGACAGGTACGACATCACGCCAGTCAGGAACACCGCACGGTGCACCGGGTGCATGCCTTTGACCAGGAACAGGCGGAAGTTCATCAGGTTGCCGTGGCACCAGCGACGGTCACGCTTGAGTTCGTCGAGCAGGTTCGGCGGCAGTTCTTCGTAGCTGCCCGGCAGGTCGTAGGCAATCCACACGCCCCAGCCGGCACGGCGCATCAGCGCGGCTTCGACGAAGTCGTGGGAGAGAATCGCACCGGCGAACGCGCCTTTGCCCGGCAACGGCGCCAGGGCGCAGTGCTCGATGAATGGCTTCATGCGGATGATTGCGTTGTGGCCCCAGTAATGGGATTCACCCAGCTGCCAGAAGTGCAGACCGGCGGTGAACAACGGGCCGTAGACGCGGGTGGCGAACTGCTGCATGCGCGCATACAGGGTGTCCATGCCCGACGCACGCGGCGCGGTCTGGATAATCCCGGCATCCGGCGTGGCTTCCATCAGGCGTACCAGGCTGGTCAGGCATTCGCCGCTCATCACGCTGTCGGCGTCGAGCACCACCATGTACTTGTAGTCCCCGCCCCAACGACGGCAGAAGTCATCGAGGTTACCGCTCTTGCGCTTGACGCGACGGCGACGGCGGCGATAGAAAATCTTGCCGAAACCACCGGCTTCGCGGCACACGTCGAGCCAGGCTTGCTGTTCGGCAATGCAGATATCGGCGTCGTTACTGTCGCTGAGCACGAAGAAGTCGAAGCGGTCCAGGTCACCGGTAGCCGCCACCGATTCGAACGTCGCACGCAAACCGGCGAATACCCGAGGCACGTCTTCGTTACAGATCGGCATGACCAACGCGGTGCGCGCATCCTTCGGAATAGGCTCGTTGCCAGCACTCTTACCGGAGATACGGTATTTATCGTGACCGGTCAGCAGTTCGAGGAAGCCCATCAGCGCGGTCCAGAAACCGGCCGACACCCAGCAGAACAGAATCCCGAACATGATCAGGATGCTGGTCTGCAGTGCATAAGGCAGAACCTGGGTAGCGGTTTGCAGCAGGGTCTGGTTGCGGATTTCGTCGAAGTCCACCAGCGACCAGCCCTGGTACGGCATGATGCCTTTCATGTACCAGCCGGCCACGATGGTCTGGCCAAGCATCAGCACCAACAGGATATAGCGACGGATCGAACCCACGGTCCGCCAGCGCGCAGCCGGCAGGACCCGCTCGTCTTTCGGCGGCTTGGGCGGGTTGGTACGACCCGTCATCCGGCGCCAGCCGCGTACCAGGATATTGGTGCGCCAAGGCTCGGGCACGACTTTGGTTCGACGGATCGGCGGCGTAGCCTTCAGGCAGACGCGACCGCTGGCGTCGAGCGCCAGCATCTCGGCGTCCTGCAGCTCTTCGGCCGTGCTGAGGGTCAGCCTGCGGCCCACCGACGCTTGGGCGGCGTCGGTAGGTGCGTCGAAGGTTGCGGACGACAGGCGTTCGTGCAATTCGCTGAAGGAGCTGCAGCCCGCCAGTTCGGCACGCTGCTCAGCGGTCATGGGCAGATGCGCCAGATACTCGGTCAGAGTCTCTGGCTTGACTTGTGAATTACTCATCGGCGGGCAACTGGTAGCTCCAGGTTTCGGTCAGGACTTGTTCGGTCTTGGCCGGCTCCGGCGTGACAGGGGCTGGGGCAGCTTCTGGCTGCTTGGCGTCCTTGTCCTTCGCCTCTTTGGCGTCTTTCTTGGCCTGTTTCTCGTGTTGCTTGGCCAAGACCTTGTCAGCCTTGAGCACGTGGGTCGAAACCTGTTCTGGCTCGGCCTGTGCGATCTCCTGCACCAGCGCGGCGCGCATTTCAGTCGGCTTGCTCGCGTCTTTGATCTTCATGCGCAGGGTCAGGCGCCAGCCTTTGGTGTGCTCGTTGTAGCGCACGCTGTTTTCAACCAGCTCGGCGTTGTCGCCAACACTGACCTGGCTGCGCACCGGGGCGTCCGGCAGCAGTTTTTTCAGGGCCGGGCCTTCGAAGTCGACCAAGTAAGCCACGCTGCCGTCCGGCTGACGGATCAGGTTGGATTGCTTCACGTCACCGGTGGAACGCAGGGTCTGCTTGACCCAGGCACTGTCAGGCGAATGGAAGGCAGCATCGTCCAGCGTCCAGTGCAGACGGTAGGACACGTCCAGCGGCTTGCCGACTTCCGGCAGTTCGGCCGGGCTCCAGAAGGCAACGATATTGTCGTTGGTCTCGTCAGCGGTCGGAATTTCTACCAGGTCGACACTGCCCTTGCCCCAGTCGCCTTCCGGCTCGATCCAGGCGCTCGGCCGCTTGTCGTAGTTGTCGTCCAGGTCTTCGTAGTGGCTGAAGTTGCGGCCACGTTGCAGCAGGCCGAACCCACGCGGGTTTTCGACGCTGAAGTTGCTGACCGACAGGTGTTTAGGGTTGTTCAACGGGCGCCAGATCCACTCGCCATTGCCGGCATGGATCGACAGACCGCTGGAATCATGCAGCTCGCGACGGTAGTTGAGGACCTTGGACGGCTGGTTGGCGCCGAACAGGAACATCGAGGTCAACGGGGCCACGCCCAGCTTGCTGACTTTGTCGCGCAGGTACATCTGGGATTTGACGTCGACCACGGTGTCGGTGCCCGGACGCAGAATCAGGCGGTAGGCGCCCGTCGCACGTGGGGAATCCAGCAACGCGAAGATCACCAGGTGCTTGTCGCCCGGCTTCGGACGCTCGATCCAGAATTCGGTGAAACGCGGGAATTCTTCGCCGGACGGCAGCGCGGTGTCGATCGCCATGCCACGGGCCGACAGGCCATACACCTGATCCTTGCCGACGACGCGGAAATAGCTGGCGCCAAGCATGGTCATGATTTCGTCTTGCTTGTCAGCCTTGTTGATCGGAAACAGCACACGGAAGCCGGCATAACCCAACTGTTCGGTGGCTTTTGGATCAAACTTTACGTCGCCGAAATCGAAACGATTGGGGTCGTATTTGATTTCCTGAACGCTGTCAGCGGTGACTTCATTGATTTTCACCGGTGTATCGAAGTGCATACCCTGGTGATAGAAGGACAGCTTGAACGGGGTGTTCTGATCGGCCCACTCGGCTTTTTCGTTGCGGAAACGAATCTTCTGGTAGTCAGCGAATTTCATTTCGCGGAATTCGTTCGGCAGATTGCTGCGCGGAGCTTCGTATTTCTGCCCAGCCAGTTCTTTTGCCTTGGCCGACACATCGTCCAGACTGAATGCCCACAGTTGACCCGCGCCGAACAGGCAAAACAGGGCAGAGCCCGTCACCAGTGCGTTTCGTAACCGTTTGGCAGACAATTTTGGTGCATTACAGGGACTAACAATCACGAGCAACCCTCGCCGAAAACAGATCAAAAAACCAACGGCCAGCTATCTATATGCCAGGTTGGCGAGCATTGTTCCGACTCCTCAGGGGCAAAATGATTCCCCACTGGTTTGTCGGACAAGTCTCTACCTAAGTCAAAAATGGACCAAACAACGCTGATCCCCGTAGCGCGCGATTATCTAGTAGCCCGCGAGACAACGCATCAGGGACAACGAAGTATTTGTAGCGAAACCCTGCGTTTTTAGGCATTAACGTCGTTTTTCATACATTCAGGTCTGTAAGAGGAAGGTCACAGGGCCATCATTGACCAGATGCACCTGCATATCCGCGCCAAAACGCCCTGACGCCACCTTGCCATGCAATTGTTGCGCTTGTAACAACAAGTGATCAAACAGCGCCGCTCCCAGGGCCGGCGGGGCCGCTGTGGAGAAGCTTGGCCGCAGCCCGCTTTTGGTGTCCGCCGCCAGCGTGAACTGCGACACCAGCAGCAAACCGCCGCCGATGTCCTTCAACGACAGGTTCATCTTGCCCTCGTCGTCGCTGAACACCCGATAGTTAAGCAGCTTATGCAGCAGTTTATCGGCGCTCTCGGGGGTATCTGAAGGTTCGACGGCCACCAGCACCAGCAAACCCTGCTCAATCGCCCCGACGACTTCGCCGGCAACCTCGACCCGGGCGCCTCGCACCCGTTGCAACAGGCCCTTCATGCTTCTTCAGGCGGCAAATCAAGCAGGCGCCGTGCCATTTCGCCGGTTGCGCGTACCAGCGCATCGGTAATTCCAGGCTCGGACGCCGCATGGCCCGCTTCGCGGATGACCTGCAGTTCGCTGTTCGGCCAGGCCTGATGCAGCTCCCAGGCGTTATCCAGCGTACAGATCATATCGTAGCGGCCATGAATGATGACGCCAGGCAGATGGGCGATCTTGTGCATGTCGCGAATCAGCTGGTTGGGCTCCAGAAAGGAGTTGTTGGTGAAGTAATGGCATTCGATGCGGGCAATGGACAAGGCACGCTGCGGCTCGGAGAAGCGCTCGACATGCTGCGGGCTCGGGCACAGGCCCAGCATGCGCCCTTCCCAACCGGACCATGCCTTGGCTGCATGCATCTGGGCGATCTGGTCGTTGCCGGTCAGGCGCTTGTGGTAGGCCGCGATCATGTCGTGACGCTCATCGACAGGAATCGGCGCGAGGTAGTCCTGCCAGTAGTCCGGGAACAGGCGGCTCGCACCGGCCTGGTAGAACCATTCGATGTCCTGTGGGCGCGCGAGGAAAATGCCGCGCACGATCAGGCCATGCACGCGCTCGGGGTGGGTTTGCGCGTAGGCCAGGGCCAGCGTCGAACCCCAGGAACCACCGAACAGCACCCATTTGTCGATGCCCAGGTGCTCGCGGATGCGCTCAAGGTCGGCGACCAGATCCCAGGTGGTGTTGTTTTCCAGACTGGCGCGGGGCGTGGAGCGCCCGCAGCCGCGTTGGTCGAAGGTAACGATGCGGTACAGGTTCGGATCGAAGTAGCACCGGCTCTGGGCATCACAACCGGAGCCTGGGCCGCCATGGATGAAAACCACGGGCAGCCCTTCGGGGGAGCCGCTTTCATCGACGTACAGGGTGTGAACATCATCGACTGCCAGATCGTGCCGGGCGTAGGGTTTGATCTGCGGGTACCAAGTCTGCATTGCGCGCTCCGTAGGGTGTCGGGGTTCATCCCTGGGGGGACGTCTATTATTTTTGCCGTCCGGCATCATAAACCCGAATTGTGCAATGAGCATGCCCTTGAGCGCTTGTACCGGTGTCAGCCATTATCGATAGCGGGTTTGCCCCCATGCCAGCAAAGCTTGCAGCAATTGTTTCAGCACCATCTGGGTCGGCTCGGCCAGGTCGGGGCGATAGCGGAACGGCTCGATCTCCTCCATATACGTGCTCTGGCACAGCTCCAACTGCACCGCATGAATATCCTGCGCCGGGTTGCCGTAATGCCGGGTGATATGACCGCCCTTGAAGCGCCCGTTCAGCACATGGGTGTATTGCGGGTGATTGGCGCAGATGGCTTCGAGCTGGCTGGCCAGTTGCGGATCGCACGCGGCGCCGTTGAAGGTGCCGAGGTTGAAGTCCGGCAGTTTGCCATCGAACAGGTGCGGGATCACCGAGCGGATCGAATGCGCGTCGAACAGCAGCGCATAGCCGAACTCGGCCTTGAGGCGGGCGAGTTCCTCTTGCAGCGTGCGGTGATACGGCCCCCAGATTTTTTGCAGATAGCTCGCGCGCTCGGCCTCGGAGGGTGTCTGCCCTTCGCGGAACAGCGGCACGCCGTCGAACAGCGTCTCCGGGTACAGGCCGGTGGTAGCGCCGGCGTAGAGCGGCTTATTATCGGACGGCCGATTCAGATCGATGACAAACCGCGAATATTCCGCCGCCAGGGTGCTGGCACCGAGTTCATCGGCAAAGTCATACAGCGTGGGGATGTGCCAATCGGTGTCCGGCAGGCTTTGCGCTTCGGGGATCAGCCCGGCCTCGACTGCTGGCGTAAGCCGCAGGCCCGCGTGGGGCATACTGATCAGCAGCGGTGTGTTGCCTTGTTTGAATGTCAGTACCTTATCCACAACGCGACTCCTTACACAGTGACGTCGACGCCATGGCGTACGACGCGTTTATCCAGTTCGCCACCCAGCCAATAGGCCAGGTCGGCGGGGCGATCGATCTGCCAGGCGACAAAATCCGCGACCTTGCCCACTTCCAGGGAACCATGGGTATCGCCCATGCCCAGCGCGGTGGCCGCATGCTGCGTGGCGCCGGCCAGGGCTTCTTCCGGGGTCATGCGGAACAGGGTGCAGGCCATGTTCAGCATCAGGCGCACCGACAGTGCCGGTGAGGTGCCGGGGTTGAGGTCGCTGGCAATGGCAATCTTCACGCCGTGTTTGCGCAAGGCCTCCATGGGCGGCAACTGGGTTTCACGCAGGAAGTAGAACGCGCCCGGCAACAACACGGCGACCGTGCCGGCAGCAGCCATGGCGATGGCATCCTCTTCGGTCATGAATTCCAGGTGGTCCGCCGACAACGCCTGATAGCGCGCTGCCAAGCTGGAGCCATGCAGGGAAGACAATTGCTCGGCGTGCAATTTCACCGGCAGGCCGAGTTGCTGGGCCACTTTGAACACACGTTCCACCTGCTCGGTGGAAAACGCCAGGTATTCACAGAAGGCATCCACCGCGTCCACCAGCCCTTCGGCCGCCAGGCTCGGCAGCATGTCGTTGCAGATGTGCTCGATGTAGTCATCGGCGCGGTCTTTGTATTCCGGCGGCAACGCGTGGGCCGCCAGGCAGGTGGCGCGCACGCTCACCGGCAGCGCTTGCCCAAGGCGTCGCGCCACACGCAGCATCTTGCGTTCGTTAGCCAGGTCCAGGCCGTAGCCGGACTTGATCTCCACCGTGGTCACGCCGTCGCGCAACAGACTGCGCAGGCGTTTTTCCGCGCTGACGAACAACTCATCTTCCGTCGCCGCACGGGTAGCGCGCACGGTGCTGGCGATACCGCCGCCCTTGGCCGCGATGTCCGCATAGCTGACACCTTCGAGGCGTTGCTCGAATTCGCCGCTGCGGTTACCGCCAAACACCGTGTGGGTGTGGCAGTCGATCAGCCCTGGGGTGACCCACGCGCCTTGCAGGTCATGCACGTGGGTGTAGTCCGCCGGCGGCACTTGGCTGCGCGGGCCGATCCACTCGATGAGCGAATGTGCGGTGACCATGGCGGCGTCCTCGATGATCGAGTACTTGCCATGGGCCATGGTTGCGACGTGGCAGTGTTGCCAAAGGGTTTTCATCAACGCCTCCCTCAGTTATCGATGAGACATTCTTATGAGGAGAAGATCGTTCCCACGCTCTGCGTGGGAATGCATCCTGTGACGCTCCGCGTCACCACTCTAAAAGCGGACGCAGAGCGTCCAGGGCGGCATTCCCACGCAGAGCGCGGGAACGATCGGTGGGTTACAGGCTTGGCAGCAACTTGGCCGGCACCAGTTCATTCAGGCAGCGGCTGGCGAGCAGTTCGCTGGCGGCGATGATGTCCGGGGCGAAGAAACGGTCCTTGTCATAGAACGCCACCTTGTCACGCAACAGGCCACGGGCTTTTTCCAGTGTTGGCGAGGTTTTCAAGCCGTCGCGCAGATCCAGCCCCTGGCAGGCGGCCAGCCACTCAACAGCCAGAATGCCACGGGTGTTCTCGGCCATTTCCCACAGGCGCTTGCCCGCAGCCGGGGCCATGGACACGTGGTCTTCCTGGTTGGCCGACGTCGGCAGGCTGTCGACGCTATGGGGATGGGCCAGCGCCTTGTTTTCGCTGGCGAGGGCCGCAGCCGTGACCTGGGCGATCATGAAACCGGAGTTGACCCCACCATTGCCCACCAGGAACGGCGGCAATTGCGACATGTGCTTGTCCATCATCAACGAGGTACGGCGCTCACTGAGGGAGCCGATTTCGGCGATGGCCAGGGCCATGTTGTCGGCGGCCATGGCCACCGGTTCGGCGTGGAAGTTGCCGCCGGAAATCACATCGCCTTCGGCGGCAAACACCAGCGGGTTATCCGACACGGCGTTGGCTTCAACGACCAACACGTCGGCAGCCTGGCGGAACTGGGTCAGGCAGGCGCCCATCACTTGTGGCTGGCAACGCAGGGAATACGGGTCTTGCACCTTGTCGCAGTTCTGGTGCGACTGGGACACCTGGCTGCTTTCGCCGAGCAGGTCACGATAGGCCGCCGCCGAATCGATCTGCCCACGTTGGCCGCGCGCGGCATGAATACGCGCGTCGAACGGCGAGCGCGAGCCGAGCACCGCTTCCACGGTAAGGCCGCCGCAGACCAGCGCACCGGCGAACAGGTCTTCGCCCTCGAACAGGCCGCGCAAGGCGTAGGCGGTGGACACCTGAGTGCCGTTGAGCAGGGCCAAGCCCTCTTTGGCAGCCAGGGTCAGCGGCGTGAGGCCGGCGATTTTCAATGCATCGGTGGCCGACAGCCACTCGCCCTGGTAACGCGCCTTGCCTTCGCCGAGCAGCACCAGGGACATATGGGCCAGCGGCGCCAGGTCACCGGATGCACCGACCGAGCCCTTGAGCGGAATATGCGGGTAAACCTCGGCGTTGATCAGTGCGATCAGCGCGTCGATCACCTGTCGACGAATCCCGGAAAACCCACGGCTCAGGCTGTTGACCTTGAGCACCATGACCAGCCGCACCAGCGCATCGCTGATCGGCTCACCCACGCCAGCGGCATGGGACAGCACCAGGGAACGCTGGAGGTTTTCCAGGTCTTCGCTGGCGATGCGGGTCGAGGCCAGCAGGCCGAAACCGGTGTTGATGCCATACGCAGTGCGGTTCTCGGCGAGAATCTGCTCCACACAGGCCACACTGGCTTCAATCTGGGCCGAGGCGCTGTCATCCAGGCTGAGGGTTACCGGCTGCTGGTAGATGGTCCGCAGTTGGGCGAGGCTCAGTTGGCCTGGAATCAGGTTTAGCGCAGTCACATTCGTTCTCCTTGTGAATTGTTCTTCTTGAATAGGTGTTCAGTGCACATTCGGTAATGCGGTGTATTTGAGCAGGTGGGCGGCCGCCGCGATGTCCGGCGCCAGCCAGCGGTCCTCTTCGTAGGCCGGTACGACTTCGCGCAACAAGCGCCAGGCGCGGTCGGTGCCGGCGCCGAAACGCTGGTCCTTGAGGAACTCGAACGCCTGGGCCGCCATCAGGTATTCGATGGCCAGAATCTGGGTAACGTTGGCCAGTAGCTGATGCAGCTTGAGCGCGGCATTGGTGCCCATGCTCAAGTGGTCTTCCTGCAGGCCCGAGGTGACAAAGTTGTCGAGCACCGCCGGTTGCGCCAACTGGCGGTTTTGCCCGCACAAGGAGGCGGCGACGTACTGCACGATCATCATCCCGGAGTTGACCCCCGGGTTGCTCACCAGGAATGCCGGCAGACCGCTGACGTGCGGGTTGATCAGGCGGTCCAGGCGGCGTTCGGCCACCGAGCCGATTTCGGCCATGGCGATGGCGAGCATGTCGGCGGCCAGCGCCACGGACTGCCCGTGGGGGTTGGCCTGGGACACCACGCGGTAGTTGCCCGGCGTGCCAAGCAGCAGCGGGTTATCCGTGGCGCTGTTGAGTTCGGTCTCGATCTGGCGGGTCGCGTGCTCCACCTGATCGCGCGCCGCGCCGTGGATTTGCGGGATCGAGCGCAGGCTCAGGGCGTCCTGGGTACGAATGCCGCGGCTGCTGGCGATCACTTCACTGCCGTCGAGCAAGGCGCGCAGATGGCGGCCGACGTGCTGCATGCCCGGGTGCGGCTTGAGGGCGATGATTGCTTCGTCGAACGCGTCGATCTGGCCGCGCTGGGCTTCGAAGCTCATGGCGCCGATCACGTCGGCCCATTCCAGCAAGTGATGCGCATCGGCCAGGGCCAGGCAGCTCAGGCCGGTCATGCACGGCGTGCCGTTGACCAGGCACAGCCATCCTTGGCGCCGAGTACCACCGGCTGCAAACCTTCGGCTGCCAGCGCTGCTTGCGCGGTCACCACCTGGCCGCGATAGCTGACGTTGCCGACCCCGAGCAGCGCCACGCCGACATGGGCCATGTGGGTCAGGTAACCGACCGAACCCTGGGACGGCACCTGCGGCGTGATGCCGTGGTTGAGCAGCGCCAGCAGCGCATGCACCACTTGCGGGTGCAGGCCGGATTTGCCGTGACAGTAGTTGATGATGGCGGCGCAGATGATCGCGCGGGTCTGCTCATCGCTCAGTACCGGACCGACACCACAGGCGTGGCTGAGCAAGGTGTTGCGCGACAACTGGCTCAGTTGCTCGCCCTCAAGCGAAACATTGCACAGCGCGCCCAGGCCGGTGTTCACCCCATAGGCGCGTTCGCCGCTGGCGACGATGCGCTGCACGATGGCCTGGGCATTGTCGATACGCGCCCAGGCGTGGCCCGAGAGTTCGAGCACGGCGCCGTGGCGGGCGACGGCGACGACGTCCTGCCAGCGCAACGGGGTGTCGGCGAGGGTGATTTTTGTTGCCTGGGACATTTTCAGCCTCTTAAGTTGATCGTTCCCAGACTCTGCGTGGGAATGCCGCCTGGGACGCTCCGCGTCCCGCTGTCAGGGAGTGACGCAGAGCGTCACGGGATGCATTCCCACGCGGAGCGTGGGAACGATCAGTCAGACCACCGCCGCCCGCCGCTGAACGAACCGGTCCACATACTCATCCGCCGGCGAATGCAGGATCTCCCTGGGCGTGCCGACCTGAATCAGCTTGCCGTCCTTGAGGATCGCAATGCGGTTGCCGATGCGCACCGCCTCGTCGAGGTCGTGGGTGATAAATACGATGGTCTTGTGCAGGGTCTTTTGCAGCTCAAGCAACTGGTCCTGCATCTCGGCGCGGATCAGCGGGTCGAGGGCGCTGAAGGCCTCGTCCATCAGGATGATGTCGGTGTCAGCCGCCAGGGCGCGGGCCAGGCCTACACGTTGACGCATGCCGCCAGAGAGCTGGTGCGGGTATTTGTTCTCATAGCCCTTGAGGCCCACGGTTTCGATCCAGTGCAGGGCGCGTTCGGCACACACCTGCTTGGTTTCGCCGCGCACTTTCAAGCCATAGGCAACATTGTCGAGCACGCTCTTGTGGGGCAACAGGCCGAAGCTCTGGAACACCATGCTGATCTTGTGGCGACGGAATTGGCGCAAGGCCTCCATGTCCAGTTGCAGAATGTCTTCACCGTCGACCAAAATCGCGCCGCTGGTGGGGTCGATCAGGCGGTTGAAGTGACGCACCAGGGTGGATTTGCCGGAGCCCGACAGGCCCATAATCACAAAGATCTCACCGGTGCCGATGCTCAGGGACAGGTCGTTCACACCCACCACGCAACCGGTCTCGGCCAGCACCTGATCCTTGGTCTTGCCCTGGCCAATCAGCGCCAGCGCTTCTTTGGAGCGGTTGCCGAAGATCTTGAAGACGTTCTTGACTTCGATTTTGCTGACAGTAGTCATTTGCTCGCCTCATGCCGTGGACGACCATAGGCCTGGGTAATGCGGTCGATGACCACGGCGAGAATCACGATCGCCAGCCCGGCTTCGAGGCCTCGGCCGACGTTGAGGGTCTGGATGCCGACAAGTACGTCTTCACCCAAGCCACGGGCGCCGATCATCGAGGCGATCACCACCATCGACAACGCCATCATGGTGGTCTGGTTGATGCCCGCCATGATGCTCGGCAGCGCCAGCGGCAGTTGCACGCCGAACAGCTGCTGCCAGCGGTTGGCGCCGAAGGCGTTGATGGCTTCCATGACTTCGCCGTCGACCTGGCGGATACCCAGGTCTGTGAGGCGGATCAGCGGCGGCACGGCGTATATGACCGTGGCGAAAATCGCCGGTACCTTGCCCAGGCCGAACAGCATCAGCACCGGGATCAGGTACACGAAGCTGGGCATGGTTTGCATGATGTCGAGCAATGGCATCAATACCGAACGCAAGCGATTGCTGCGCGCGGAAAGAATGCCCAACGGGATGCCGATCAGCACCGAGATCACCGTCGCGACCATCATCAGTGCCAGGGTCTGCATCAATTTGTCCCACAGGCCGACCGCGCCGACGAGGAACAACAAACCGACAATCACGGCCGTGGTCACCACCTTGCGCGTGGCGTGCCAGGCGATGACGCCGACGATGGCCAGCATCAGCCACCAGGGCGCTGCGCGCAGCAGGCTTTCTAGGTTGACGATGGCCCATAGCAGGGTGTCGGAAATGTGCCGGAACACGTCGCCGTAGTTGGTGACCAGCGAATCCACCCAACCGTTGACCCAGTCGGCAATGGAAAACGTAAAACTCTCAGGAAACATAGCGTGCTCTCGATCCAGTGGGTTGAGGCCAGGCGCCCGGCTGCCCCTCAGGGTAGCCGGACACGCTTGACCTACAAGGCCGCGTCGATTTTCTTGGCGGCGTCTTCGCTCACCCAGGCGTGCCAGACTTCAGGATGTTCCTTGAGGAAAATTTTCGCCAGTTTCGGCGACTCGATTCGCTCCTTGGCCATGCGGCCCAGGTTCTGGTTCAGCAGGTCGATGGGCAGGTTGACCTTTTCCAGCACGGCCACCAGTTCCGGCGCTTGCTCGTGGAAGGCCTTGGACAGGCCGACCTTGATGCTCACGCTTTTATCCACACCCGGTTTTTCTTCCAGCTTGACCAGATCGACCTGGCCCATCAGCGGCGTCGGCGACCAGTAATAGAACAGAATCGGCTCGCCGCGCTTGTAGCTCGACAGCACCGCCGCGTCCAGCGCCGGGCCAGTGCCGGGGCGGAAGTTAGTGTAGGTGCTTTCCAGGCCGTAGCTTTTGAGCATTTCACTGTTGTCCAGTTCGCAGGTCCAGCCGGCCGGGCAGTTGTAGAAGCGTCCCTTGGAGGGTTCTTCCTGGTCCTTGAACACCGCGGCGTACTTGGCCAGGTCGGCAATCGTCTTGAGGTCCGGGGCCTTGGCTTCCAGCTTGCGCTTGGCGTCGCCTTCGATCACGTAGCGCGGCACGTACCAGCCTTCGATGGCGCCAACCACGGGCGCACCGACGCCAACGACTTTGCCGGCCTTCTCGGCCTTGTTCCAGACTTCGCTGCGGCCGACCCACTCTTCGGCAAACACCTGAATGTCGTTGCTGCTCAGGGCGTTTTCCATGGTGATGGAATTGCCCGGCAGGCTGTCGGTTTTGCAGTCGTAGCCTTTCTCCAGCACGGTTTGCAGGATGTCGGTGAGCAACATGCCGCTTTCCCAGTTCAGGCCGGCGAACTTCACCGGCTTGCCGGATTCGCACCAGCCGGCCGCCTGAGCGCCGGCGCTTGCCAGCAAGCCCGCAGAAAGCAACGTGGTCAGCAGGGTCTTATGCATTTTCATTGTGTGACGCTCCCAATCATGAAATGGATTACGGCAGTCAAAAGGCATCCTGCCTTGTCCACGTCCCGTCAGGCCTGCGCCGCAGCGCGACCGATACCGCTTGTTTGCGTGGGTGCAACGCTGTCCTGCTCGACCGGCAGGATCAGTTGATCAGGCATCGTGCCGTGCCATTTTTTCGCGCACAGGTAGTACAGGGCCGCCGGCAACACCAGGCCGATGATCCAGGAGATATCCACCCCACCCAGGGTTTCTACCAGCGGGCCGGTATAGAACTTGGTGGAAATGAACGGCAGCTGCACCAGCACACCGAATACATAAACGCTGATGCCCAGGGGGTTCCAACGCCCGTAGCGACCTTTGGGGTCAGCCAGCGCTGGCACGTCATAACGCTCGCGGGTGATGCAGTAGTAATCCACCAGGTTGATCGCGCTCCAGGGCGTGAAGAACGCCAGCAGAAACAGGATGAACGACTTGAACGCCCCCAGGAACGAGTGCTGGCCGAGCAGCGCGATCAGGGTGGCCGTGCCGACAATCGCCAGCACGAACAGCAGGCGCTGCAGGCGCGATACCCGCAGGTGGCCCTGGAAGCCGCTGATGATGGTCGCGATGCACATGAAACTGCCGTAGGAGTTCAGCGTGGAAATCGTGACCTTGCCGAACGCGATACTGAAGTACAGCAACGCCGCCGCTGCACCGCTGCCGCTCAGGCCAACGATGTAAGCCACTTCGTGCCCGGCGAATTGCCCGTTGGCCATGGCGGCGGCAAACACACCGAGAACCATCGCCACCTGCGCGCCGATGACCGACCCTGCGCCAGCCGCCAGGAAGGTTTTCACCGAGGAGGTGCTGCTCGGCAGGTAACGTGAGTAGTCCGCCACATAGGGCCCGAACGCGATTTGCCAGGACGCTGCCAGCGAAACCGCCAGCAAGAAGCTGCTCCAGCTGAAATGGCGGATCTGCAGCAATGCGCCGATGTCGGCCTGGCCCATCAAGCGGCTGAACAGGTAGACGAAGGCGATCACGCCGATGACGCTGGCGACGCGCCCGATGAAGTGGATCACCCGATACCCCAGCACCGTGACCAGCACGATGACACTGGCGAAGATCAGAATGCCGACGCTGTCGCTGACCCCGAACAACTGGCCCAGCGCCTGCCCGGAAAGTACCGTGCCGGTTGCGGTGAAACCCAGGTACATCAGGCACACCAGCACGATCGGAATGGCCGCGCCATATACGCCGAACTGCACCCGGCTGGAAATCATCTGCGGCAGGCCAAGCTTGGGCCCTTGCGCGGCATGCAACGCCATCACCCCGCCGCCCAGCAGTTGGCCGATCAACAGACCGATCAACGACCAGAACACATCCCCGCCCAGCACCACGGCCAGGGCGCCGGTGACGATAGCCGTGATCTGCAGGTTGGCACCCAGCCACAGGGTGAACTGGCTCAATAGACGACCATGTCTTTCCGCTTCCGGGATGTAGTCGATCGAACGCCTTTCGATCAACGGGGTGGTGTCGTTTGCAGCCATGGGTGTTCAACCTCTGATGGATTGTTTTTATGTGCTACGCCAATCCAATGTGGGAGGGGGCTTGCCCCCGATAGCAGTGTGTCAGTCACTGATTTTCCGGCTGATACACCGCCATCGGGAGCAAGCCCCCTCCCACACTGGTTACTTGATCATTGGCAGGTTGAGGCCCTGTTCCTTGGCGCAATCGATCGCAATCTGGTAACCCGCATCCGCATGTCGCATCACCCCGGTAGCCGGGTCGTTATGCAGCACCCGCGCAATGCGCTCGGCCGCTTCGTCGGTGCCATCACACACGATCACCATGCCCGAGTGCTGGGAAAAGCCCATGCCGACGCCGCCGCCGTGGTGCAACGACACCCAGGTCGCGCCGCTCGCAGTGTTGAGCAAGGCGTTGAGCAGCGGCCAGTCGGACACAGCGTCAGAGCCGTCCTGCATGGATTCGGTTTCACGGTTGGGGCTGGCCACCGAGCCGGAGTCGAGGTGATCGCGACCGATTACGACAGGCGCGGACAACTCGCCGCTGCGCACCATCTCGTTGAACGCCAGGCCGAGCTTGGCGCGCTGGCCCAGGCCGACCCAGCAGATACGCGCCGGCAAGCCCTGGAAGCTGATGCGCTCGCGGGCCATGTCCAACCAGTTGTGCAGGTGGGCGTCGTCGGGGATCAGTTCTTTGACTTTGGCGTCGGTCTTGTAGATGTCTTGCGGGTCGCCCGACAGCGCGGCCCAGCGGAACGGGCCGATACCCCGGCAGAACAGCGGGCGGATGTAGGCCGGTACGAAGCCTGGGAAATCAAAGGCGTTTTCCACGCCTTCTTCCTGGGCCATCTGGCGGATGTTATTACCGTAGTCGAAGGTCGGAATGCCTTGTTTCTGGAACTCGAGCATGGCTTTGACGTGCACCGCCATCGACTGTTTGGCGGCCTTGATCACAGCGGCAGGCTCGGTCTTGGCGCGGGCGCGGTATTCGTCCCAGTTCCAGCCGGCCGGCAGGTAGCCGTTGAGCGGGTCGTGGGCGCTGGTCTGGTCGGTGACCATGTCCGGGCGCACGCCACGCTTGACCAGTTCCGGCAGAATTTCAGCCGCGTTACCCAGCAGGGCAATGGAGATCGCCTTGCCTTCCTGGGTGTACTTGGCGATGCGCGCCAGGGCGTCGTCAAGGTCGGTGGCCTGCTCGTCGACATAGCGGCTGTTCAAACGGAAATCGATGCTGACCTGCTGGCATTCGATGTTCAGCGAGCACGCGCCGGCCAGGGTCGCGGCCAAAGGCTGGGCACCGCCCATGCCGCCGAGGCCGGCGGTGAGCACCCAACGGCCTTTCAAGTTGCTGTCGTAATGCTGGCGACCGGCTTCGACGAAGGTTTCGTAAGTGCCCTGGACGATGCCCTGGCTGCCGATGTAGATCCAGCTGCCGGCAGTCATCTGGCCGTACATGGCCAGGCCCTTGGCATCCAGTTCATTGAAGTGTTCCCAACTGGCCCAGTGCGGCACCAGGTTGGAGTTGGCGATCAGTACGCGCGGGGCATTGCTGTGGGTCTTGAACACGCCGACCGGCTTGCCGGATTGCACCAGCAGGGTTTCGTCGTCGTTCAGATTCGTAAGGCTCTCGACGATCTGGTCGTAGCACTCCCAGTTGCGCGCGGCACGCCCGATACCGCCGTATACCACCAGTTCCTTGGGGTTCTCGGCCACTTGCGGGTCGAGGTTGTTCATCAGCATGCGCAGCGGCGCTTCAGTCAGCCAGCTTTTGGCGGTGAGCGTGTTACCGCGGGCGGCGCGGATTTCGACGTCACGGTATTTTGTAGGCCTTGCTTTCGAAAAATCGGTCACAGCTGGACTCCTCGGCATGATGCGCGAACATGGATGGTGCGAAGGAGACTCTTACGCACACATCTTTACTTGTATGTACAAGCATATGCAATCAAGCGGCCAACTTTCAGAGCGAGGGTTTGGATTTTTTTCGAAAGCGCGTGGGAGCCTTGGAAATTAAGGCTTCGAGGCGTGATGAAATTTCTTACGAAGGAGTTTTGCAGCGAGGGAGGTTTGTCACGACAACGCGGCTTTGCGCCGCGCTGGGGCGTTAGGTAACAATTTGGTGCGGGGGCTGTGGAAACAGATCCTAAGAGCAACACAAAACAAACGTGGGAGGGGGCTTGCTCCCGATAGCGGTGTGTCAGTCAAAGATATATTGACTGATCCACCGCTATCGGGAGCAAGCCCCCTCCCACATTTTAACCGCGCTGGGTCAGTTCGATCAGGCAGCAGCGGCCACTGACCGAAATATCCAGCAAGCCGGTGTTACCGTCCACTTGCAGGCAATCGTGATGACCCAGCACATGGTCCAGCACCTTCACTTCATCCGCCACGCTGAACACCAGCACAGTGTGCGCCGAGCTGAAAAACCGCTGTACGCCATCCACCCACTGCAACCGCGCGTCATAACGCTGGGGTGAGTAGATCAGGTTGAAATCGCGGATCGGCCCGGTGATCAAGCGGCACGCCACCTGACTGTCACCTTTGAACGCGAACGGTTGCAGCGGTAACAAACCGCGCTGCTCCTCACCGTCCACGGTCAACACCATGCCCGCGCCCTTGATCACGGTGATCACGCGCTGGTAGCCGGCGAAGGTGGAAAAACCACCCGACTCGGCGATGTCGGCAATCGACAGGCGCCAGCCGAAACCATCGAGGCCGGTGCCCGCATCACGGGTGATTTCTTCGGTGCTGCCGCCGCCATTCTTCCACGGCATGCGCACATAGTCGGCAGCGCGCCAGACGTTGACTGAACTCATTTACTGAAGCGTCCTTCGAGGCTGTGTCGGGAACCGGGGTGAATCAAGCGCGCGGCCGTCACCGGCTGGCGGCCAGACCAGGTGCGTCGGCGGATCAACAGGCAGGGCTCGCTCGGCTCGATCTGCAACAGCTTGCACTCGGCGGCATCGGCGAGGATGGCTTCGACCACATGCTCGCCCTCAGTCAACGGTGCGACCTGGTTGAGGTAGGCGTAGGGCGTTTGCTGGGTGAAATCCTGTTGCAGGTATTCCGGCGCGACCAGGGCGTTGACGAAACGGTCTTCGATCTGCACCGGAATGTCGTTTTCGAAATGCACGATCAGCGAGTGAAACACCCGCCCGCCTTCGCGCATTTCCAGCGCAACGGCACGTTCCGAACCGGCCGCTTCTTCGCCCAGGGTGATGACCTGGCACGTGTGCCGATGGCCGCGGGAGGCGATCTCATCGGCAATGTTGTGCACTTCAAACAGCGCCGACTGACTCTTGGGCTCGGCGACAAACGTGCCGACGCCCTGCATGCGCACCAGCAAACCTTCGGCCGTGAGCTCGCGCAGCGCGCGGTTGATGGTCATGCGGCTGAAGCCCAATTGGCTGACCAGCTCGCTTTCCGACGGCACGCGGTAATGGGGCGGCCAGTTGCCGTTGAGGATCTGCTGGCTGATCATCTGTTTGACGCGGGCATACAAGGGCGCCGGACTTTCGTCCATGTGGGCAGCCAGCGGAGACTTGGCGGGCGGAGTCGGCACAGGGAATCCTTGCAGGGGGAAAAGATGCATAGATTGCCGGAGTTTACCGAGCAGGCAAACGTCTGTATATGTATATACAAATAAACACACGACCGGGGTGCCTTGATCATGTCCGCTTTCTTTGCCGACCGCGCGCTGCTGCCTGATGGCTGGGCCAATGATGTACGTCTTGAAGTCAGCGCCGATGGGGTCCTGATACAGGTTGAGGCCAATGCCAGCGCGGTGGGCGCCGAACGGCTAAGAGGTCCGGTATTGGCCGGCATGCCGAACCTGCATTCTCACGCTTTCCAGCGCGCCATGGCGGGGTTGGCGGAAGTGGCGGGTAACCCCAATGACAGCTTCTGGACCTGGCGTGACCTGATGTACCGCATGGTCGGCAAGATCAACCCGGAGCAGTTGCAGATCATCGCCCGCCAGCTGTACATCGAGATGCTCAAGGCCGGCTACACCTCGGTGGCCGAGTTTCATTATGTGCATCACGACGTCAGTGGCCAGCCCTATGCCGACCGCACAGAGCTGTCGCGCCAGATCAGCCAGGCCGCCGCCAGCAGTGGCATCGGCTTGACGCTGGTGCCGGTGCTTTATACGCATTCGGGGTTCGGTGGCCAGGCGCCCAACGACGGCCAGCGCCGGTTTATCAACAGCACCGACAACTACCTGGATCTGCAGGCGTGCTTGCAGCCGATGCTCGCCGCGCAACCTGCGCAGCAACTGGGCCTGTGTTTCCACTCCCTGCGTGCGGTCACGCCCGAGCAGATCAAGGACGTGCTGGCCGCCAGTGATAAGGCGTGCCCGGTGCACATTCACATTGCCGAACAGCAAAAAGAAGTTGACGACTGCCTGGCCTGGAGCGGCAAACGCCCGTTGCAGTGGCTGTACGACAACGTGGACGTCGACGAGCGCTGGTGCCTGGTGCACGCCACTCACGCCGATGCCGACGAAGTCGCGCGCATGGCCAGGAGCCGGGCGATTGCCGGTTTGTGCCTGACCACCGAAGCCAACCTGGGCGACGGGATTTTCCCGGCGGTGGATTTTCTGGCCCAGGGCGGGCGCATGGGCATCGGGTCCGACAGCCATGTGTCACTGAGCGTGGTGGAAGAACTGCGCTGGTTGGAATACGGCCAGCGCCTGCGCGATCAACGGCGCAATCGCTTGTATCGCAATGACCAGCCGATGGTCGGCCGTACGCTGTTCGATGCCGCATTGGACGGCGGCGCCCAGGCATTGGGCCAGCCGATTGGTCGATTGGAGGTGGGCAAGCGCGCGGATTGGATCGTGCTGGACGGCAACGACCCTTACCTGGCGACAGCGACAGAGGACGGCATTCTGAATCGCTGGCTGTTCGCTGGCGGTGATCGACAGGTACGGGATGTGCTGGTCAACGGCCAGTGGGTGGTGCGGGATGGGCATCATGCCGGCGAGGAAGAAAGCGGCCGGGCATTTATCCAGGTCTTGAGAGACTTACTCGGTTAAAAAATGTGGGAGGGGGCTTGCTCCCGACGGCGATGTATCAGTATCAGATGCGCTGATTGACACACTGCTATCGGGGGCAAGCCCCCTCCCACATTTTTACTGCGAGGTTTTCGCCATCTGCTTGTCGGACGTGCGCCAGATCAAACGCGTGGTGTCATACCCCTGCTGTCGTGCCCTGCTCAAGAGGTCTTCACGCGTATCGGCGCTTACCGTTGGCGTACGCGACAAAATCCACATGTAACGCCGGCTCGGGCTGCCGACGATGGCGGTCTTGTAGTCATCGCTGACATACAGCACCCAGTAATCGCCCTTGGCAACGCCCGGCAACAACGACGTAAACCAGTTATCGAATTCTACCCAGAGCTTGTCGGTCTTGCCCGGCACTTGCGGCGTGGCCGTGCCTTTGGCTTCCTGCCATTTCCACTCAGGCGTCAGGCAGCGATTGAACACCGACATGTCGCCATCCGGCAACAAGGTGTAGCGGGCTTCGGACTGCGCGCAGTTGCGCTGGAAGTACATCGGCAAGCGAGCCAACTCATACCAGGTGCCCTGGTAACGCTTGAGGTTGACGTTGCTCGCGGTCTTGGGTTGCAGATCATCGCCAGAATGGCTGGCGCAGCCCGCCAAAAACAGGCTGGCGCAAAGGAACACAACAAAACGCATCATTCTTCTTCTCCCGCAGGCTCGCGCCCCGGTTTACTTCAGGCCTTGCCCGGAAAACATCAGAACTTTGTCACCGGCGTACTGCACGCTGATAAAGCTGTTTTTATCGCCCCAGGTGCAGCTGGACATGCCCAGTGCGCCGGAGCAATCGGTCGGCTTGCCCAGCAACGACTCAACCTCGGCCTTGGCCATGCCGGCCGACAGCTTCTGGTAATTTTCTTGGTTGACCTTGCTGCAGGCGGCTAACAGCACGCAAAAAGCCAGCAGGGCGAGACGGCGTAAAGACATGGAAAAGCTCCTGGAGAGACAAAGCAGCTGGGGTATCTGCCAGAAGCTTAGAAGGGAAAAGAGGTGTCTGGTTCCCGACGAGCGAAAACAAAAAAGCCCCGAAAACGCTGAAACGTTTCGGGGCTTCTTTAACGGTGATCCGCCTCACAACACGGCGGATAACCTATCGCAGCAGCTTACTTCTTGTGATACGCCGTCACACGCTCAACTTCTTCCTTGGAACCCAGGAATACCGCCACACGCTGGTGCAGGCCTTCGGGCTGGATGTCGAGGATGCGCTGGTGGCCGTCAGTGGACGCCCCGCCCGCCTGTTCCACCAGGAACGACATCGGGTTGGCTTCGTACATCAGGCGCAGTTTGCCCGGCTTGGACGGTTCGCGGCCGTCACGTGGGTACATGAACAAGCCACCACGGGTCAGGATGCGGTGCACATCGGCAACCATGGCCGCGACCCAGCGCATGTTGAAGTTTTTCTTCAGCGGGCCTTCTTCGCCTTCCATCAACTCGTTGACGTAGCGCTTCACCGGTTCTTCCCAGTGACGCTGGTTGGACATGTTGATCGCAAATTCCTGGGTGGAGGCCGGAATGGAGATGTCTTCGTGGGTGAGTACGAAGCTGCCCATTTCGCGGTCCAGGGTGAAGCCCTTGACGCCATCGCCCAGGGTCAGCACCAGCATGGTCTGTGGGCCGTAGATCGCGTAACCGGCAGCAACCTGCTCGGTGCCCGGCTGCAGGAAGGCCTTTTCGTTCAGGGCTTCGTTCTGGCTCAGGTATTCGTTCGGGCAACGCAGTACCGAGAAGATGGTGCCGACCGGGGCGTTGATGTCGATGTTGGACGAACCGTCCAGTGGGTCGAATACCAACAGGTACGCGCCTTTGGGGTATTTGCCCGGAATCTGGTAGGCATTGTCCATTTCCTCGGAGGCCATGCCGGCCAGGTGACCGCCCCATTCGTTGGCTTCGAGCAGGATTTCGTTGGAGATAACGTCGAGCTTTTTCTGCACTTCGCCCTGCACGTTTTCAGTGCCCATGCTGCCCAGGACACCACCCAGTGCGCCTTTGGACACGGCGTGGCTGATCTCCTTGCAAGCACGCGCCACCACTTCGATAAGGAAGCGCAGATCGGCAGGCGTGTTGTTGCTGCGGGTCTGCTCGATCAAATAGCGACTCAAGGTAACGCGGGACATGGACGGCTCCGGAGAATGGGGGGCTTAAAAACCCGCGCAGTTTAACGCGAGTCGGGGCTGATTTCCTCTAATCAGAGGATTTAACGCCAATAGAGTTCACGGGTTGGCCCAACGGCTATCTCCAACAACGGTGCATATACGCAGAACCCCATGTGGGAGGGGCTTGCTCCGATAGCGGTGTGCCAGTCGACATAGCTGTTAACTGATAGACCGCTATAGGGAGCAAGCCCCCTCCCACATTTTCTACTGTGGCGTTTAGTCGAGGGCTTTCCAGATTTCGGTGGCGTATTCGCGGATCGTCCGGTCCGAGGAGAACCAGCCCATCCGCGCCGTATTCAGCACCGCCGAGCGCCACCAGGCCTTGGAGTCATGCCAATGCGCCTCGACCCGCGTCTGGGCGTCCCAGTAGGAGTCGAAGTCGGCACACACCAGGAAGCGGTCGTAGTCGATCAGCCCGTCGATCAAACCCACATACCGGCCCGGATCATCCGGCGAGAACACACCGCCACGGATCGCCTGCAGCACATCGCTCAAGCGATGGGAGGCAGCGATTTCCGGCCCGGCGTTGAATTCACCGGCGTGCTTGCGGGCTTCGACCTGCTGGGCACTGAGGCCGAAGATGAACATGTGCTCGGCGCCCACCCGCTCGTGCATTTCCACGTTGGCGCCGTCCATGGTGCCGATGGTCAGCGCGCCGTTGAGGCCGAACTTCATGTTACTGGTGCCCGACGCCTCGAAACCGGCGGTAGAAATCTGCTCAGACAAGTCCGCCGCCGGGATGATGCTTTCCGCCAGGCTGACATTGTAGTTGGGCAGGAACACCACCTTGAGCAGGCCGCGTACGGTCGGGTCGTTGTTGACGGTGCGGGCGATATCGTTGGTCAGCTTGATGATCAGCTTGGCCTGGTGATAACTCGCCGCCGCCTTGCCGGCGAAGATTTTCACCCGCGGCACCCAGTCGACCTCCGGCTCGGCCCGGATCGCCTGATACAGCGCCACGGTGTGCAGCAGGTTGAGCAGTTGGCGCTTGTATTCGTGGATCCGTTTGACCTGCACGTCGAACATCGCCGCCGGGTTCACCGAAATACCCAGGCGCTCATGGATGATCTCGGCCAGCGCTCGCTTGCTGTGCAGGCGTTGGTCGGCGAAGGCTTTGCGGAAGGTCTGTTTCTCGGCGAAGGTTTCCAGCTCGCCCAGGCGGGTTTCCATGTTGTCGAGAATGTCAGGGCCCAGGGCCTGCACCAGCATATCGGTGAGCTTGGGGTTGGCCTGGTACAGCCAGCGGCGGAAGGTGATGCCGTTGGTTTTGTTGTTGATGCGCTCCGGGTAGAGCTTATGCAGTTCGGAAAACACCGTGCTGCGCATCAGCTGAGTGTGCAGACCGGACACGCCGTTGACACTGTGGGAACCGAGGAACGCCAGGTTGCCCATGCGCACACGACGGCCGTTGTCTTCTTCAATCAACGACACGGCGCGCAGCACGTCGAAGTCGTGAATGCCCTTGGCACGCAGCGAGTCGATGTGCTGGGCGTTGATCAGGTAGATGATCTGCATATGCCGGGGCAGCATGCGCTCCATCAAACCGACCGGCCAGGTTTCCAATGCCTCGGGCAGCAAGGTGTGGTTGGTGTAGGAAAGCGTTTCGACAGTGACGTCCCACGCCGCTTCCCAAGGAATGTCGTGCAGGTCGACCAACTGGCGCATCAACTCGGCCACGGCGATGGACGGGTGAGTATCGTTGAGCTGGATGGCGGCGTGTTCGCCCAGGCTCAGCACCGAGCCGTGCATGTTCTTGTGGCGGCGCAGCAAGTCTTGCAACGAAGCGGAAACGAAGAAGTATTCCTGGCGCAGGCGCAGTTCCTGCCCCGCTTCGGTGCTGTCGGCCGGATACAGCACACGCGAGATGCTCTCGGCCCGCGCCACTTCGGCGACGGCGCCCAGGTGGTCACCGGCGTTGAAGCGTTCCAGGTGCAAATCTTCGACCGCCCGTGCGCGCCACAGGCGCAAGGTATTGACGCTGGCGCCACGCCAGCCGACCACCGGAGTGTCGTAGGCCACCGCGCGCACGGTTTCGCTGGGCGACCACACTTGGATCATCTTGCCGGACGCGTCCGCCAGGGTTTCCACGCTGCCGCCAAAACCGATCGGGTAGATCACTTCGGCGCGCTCGAACTCCCACGGGTTACCGAAATCCAGCCAGCGTTCGGTCTGCTCCTGCTGCCAGCCATCGACAATCGCCTGGCGGAACAAGCCGTGTTCGTAACGAATGCCATAACCGTGGCCGGCAATGCCCAGGGTCGACATGCTTTCCATGAAGCACGCCGCCAGACGGCCCAAGCCACCGTTGCCCAGCGCCGCGTCGGGTTCGAGCAGGCGAATGCGCTCAAGGTCCACGCCCAGCTCCGACAGCGCTTCGCGCGCGATCTCCAGCACGCCGAGGTTGCTCAGGCTGTCGTAGAGCAAGCGGCCGATAAGAAATTCCAGCGAGAGGTAATAAACCCGTTTCTGGCCTTTGCGGTAGATGCGCCGCGTATGGTCCATCCAGTGGTCGACCATCTGGTCGCGGGCGGCCAGGGCAATGGCTTCGAACCAGTCGTGGTCGAAGGCGTGATCCGGGTCCTTGCCCACCGCGTAGGTGAGTTTGGTCAAGACAGCATCGCGAAATGCGGCTACCTCTGCTTCTCGTGCAAGTGGTTCCTGAGACATCAATTGCGACCTCGGGCGAGATAGAAGGAGTTGCTAGAGCCTAGACGGTCTGACAGACGGTAGACGCTCTGGTTCGTCAGTTTTTTAACTCATTGAGCGTTGCATGAATTTGATGCAGAGGTCGTGCCTGATCGCCGTTCGCGCAGAAACTCTGAAAAGGTTGTTCAAAAAACCACCAATCCCGGTATGATCGCGCGCCCGGATACAGCCCCACCTTTTGGAACCCTGATGAAGCCTCAACTGATCGCCGCCGCGGAACTCGACCGTCTCGAGACCTGGCAGAAATATTCCGCCCACATGTGTGGTGGCTGCGTGTCCAGCTGCTGCACGCTGCCGGTCGAAGTGAAGATCAAGGACCTGATCCGCATCGGCATCGTCGATGAGTTCGAGCGCGGCGACCCGCCGAAGAACATCGCCAAGCGTTTGCAGAAGGAAGGCATCGTCGAGCGCTTCAATTCCAAATCCGAGATTTTTACTTTGCAGCGCATGAGCAACAACGACTGCCTGTACCTGGATCGTAAGACGCGCTTTTGCACTATTTATGACAAGCGCCCGGATACCTGCCGCAACCACCCGAAAATCGGGCCGCGGCCGGGGTATTGCGCGTACAAGCCGAAAGAAGTGGTGCGCGAGACTAATTTCAAGACACTCGACAAGTTTTGATGATCGTTCCCACGCTCCGCGTGGGAACGCAGCCCTGGACGCTCCGCGTCCGCTCTTAAAGGCGCGACGCAGAGCATCCCAAGAGGCATTCCCACGCAGAGCGTGGGAACGATCAGACATAAAAAAACGCCCCCGGCCTTTCGACCGGGGGCGTTTTTCATTCAGCCTGAGTTAACTCAGTTCTTGGCTTTCTTGGCAGCGCGGGTACGCTCGCCTTCGTCCAGGATCTTCTTACGCAGGCGGATCGACTTAGGCGTGACTTCGCACAGCTCGTCGTCCTGGATGAATTCCAGGGCCTGTTCCAGGGTGAAGCGAACAGGTGGAACCAGAGCGATGGTTTCGTCTTTACCCGAAGCACGCATGTTGTCGAGCTTCTTGCCTTTGGTTGGGTTGACGCCCATGTCGTTGTCACGGCTGTTCAGACCAACGATCTGGCCGTTGTAGATCTCTTGACCGTGTTCAACGAACAGCTTGCCACGCGCCTGGAGGGTTTCCAGGGAGTAGGTCAGCGCCTTGCCGGTTTCTACCGATACCAGAACACCGTTCTGACGGCCGGACATATCGCCGGACTTCATGGTGTCGTAGCGATCGAAGATCGAGGTCAGGATGCCAGCACCGTTGGTCAGGGTCAGGAACTGGTTACGGAAACCAATCAGACCGCGAGCAGGGATGTTGTATTCCAGACGCACACGGCCTTTGCCATCCGGCACCATGTTGGTCAGGTCGCCCTTACGCAGGCCCATCTCTTCCATCACCTTGCCCTGGGATTCTTCCGGGGTGTCGATGGTGACGTTTTCGAACGGTTCCTGCTTCACGCCGTCAACGGTACGGATGATCACTTCCGGACGACCAACACCCATTTCGAAGCCTTCGCGACGCATGGTTTCGATCAGTACCGAGAGGTGCAGCTCACCACGGCCGGAGACCTTGAACTTGTCGGCCGAGTCGCCTTCTTCAACGCGCAGAGCAACGTTGTACAGCAGCTCTTTGTCCAGACGCTCCTTGATGTTACGGGAGGTCACGAACTTGCCTTCTTTACCGCAGAACGGCGAGTCATTGACCTGGAAGGTCATGGAAACGGTTGGCTCGTCAACAGTCAGAGGCTTCATCGCCTCGACGGTGTCTGGCTGGCACAGGGTGTCGGAGATGAACAGCGAGTCCATGCCGCTGACGCACACGATGTCGCCGGCGAAGGCTTCTTCAACGTCGATACGGTGCAGGCCGTGGTGGCCCATCAGCTTCAGGATACGGCCGTTACGCTTCTTGCCGTCGGCGCCGATCGCGACAACCGGGGTGTTCGGCTTGACGCTGCCACGGGCGATACGGCCAACGCCGATAACACCCAGGAAGCTGTTGTAGTCCAGTGCCGAGATTTGCATCTGGAACGGGCCTTCACGGTCAACCTTCGGTGGTGGAACGTGGTCAACGATGGCCTGGTACAGCGGGGTCATGTCTTCCGCCATGGCGGTGTGTTCCAGACCGGCAATACCGTTCAGGGCCGAGGCGTAGATCACTTGGAAATCAAGCTGCTCTTCGGTGGCACCCAGGTTGTCGAACAGGTCGAAGATCTGGTCCAGAACCCAGTCCGGACGCGCACCTGGACGGTCAACCTTGTTGATGCACACGATCGGACGCAGGCCGGCTTCGAAAGCCTTCTTGGTCACGAAACGGGTTTGCGGCATAGGGCCGTCTTGAGCGTCAACCAGCAGCAGAACGGAGTCAACCATCGACATTACGCGTTCTACTTCGCCGCCGAAGTCGGCGTGGCCCGGGGTGTCCACGATGTTGATGTGGTAGCCGTTCCAGTTGATAGCGGTGTTTTTTGCCAGGATGGTAATACCGCGCTCTTTTTCCTGGTCGTTGGAGTCCATCACGCGCTCGTCGTTGAGCTCGTTGCGCTCCAGGGTGCCGGATTGACGCAAGAGTTTGTCTACCAGGGTGGTTTTACCATGGTCAACGTGAGCAATGATGGCGATGTTACGTAGATTTTCGATCACTTGTGTATCTCGATCAGAGGATTCGGTGTGCTGACAGGTCGTGGCAGCGATTTACAGTAGAGTCAGGCCTTGCCGTTACAGCTTGACGGCAGAGTCGGGGGGCCGGTGACGCAGGCCACAGGCAAACAGCCCCGGGCTCTTAGCTCGGTCGATAAACGCGCACATTGGCATGCCCCTCACTGAGCAAATGGTGGGCATGCAGGCGACTCATCACGCCTTTGTCGCAATACAGCAGGTACTGACGGCTGTCATCCAGTTCCTTGAAACGCGCGTTCAATGCATAAAACGGCAGCGTTTGTACGTCGATGCCAGGAATTTCCAGCGGCTCATCTTCGGCGGCATCCGGGTGACGGATGTCGACGATGATCTGGCCGGCCAGAGCTTCACTGACTTCTTCGATCTGCACATCCTGGCCCAGCTCGTCGATGACGCGATCGATCGGGACCAGTTTGGCGTTCTCGAGCGCTCGCTCCAGAATCGCCATGTCGAACTGTTGTTCTTCATACTCCACGCGGTTGCGCTTGGCGTGGGTCTTGGGGTTCACCGAGATGACCCCGCAATACTCAGGCATATGCTTGGCAAAGTCGGCGGTGCCGATCTGCTCTGCCTGATCGATGATGTCCTGCTTGTGGCTGGCGATCAGCGGGCGCAACACCAGTTTCTCGGTGACGCAGTCGATGATCGACAGGTTTGGCAGCGTCTGGCTGGATACCTGGGAGATCGCTTCGCCGGTCACCAGCGCGTCGATCTGCAACCGATCGGCAATCCGGGACGCCGCGCGCAACATCATACGCTTCAATACGACGCCCATATGACCGTTATCGACTTTGCCGAGAATTTCGCCCAGCACTTCCTCAAACGGTACGCTCACAAATAGCACGCGTTGAGAGCTGCCGTACTTCTTCCAGATAAAGTGCGCGACTTCCATCACGCCCAATTCGTGTGCACGCCCGCCCAGGTTGAAGAAGCAGAAGTGGCTCATCAGGCCGCGACGCATGATCTGGTAGGCCGCCACCGTCGAATCGAAACCGCCGGACATCAATACCAGGGTCTGTTCCAGGGCGCCCAGCGGGTAGCCGCCGATGCTGTTGTGCTGGCTGTGGATCACGAACAACCGTTTGTCGCGAATTTCCATGCGCACTTCAATTTGCGGTGCTTTCAGGGAAATTCCGGCGGCGCCGCACTCGCGACGCAGCTTGCTGCCGACGTATTTTTCCACATCCATGGAGCTGAACGGATGCTTGCCGGCACGCTTGCAGCGCACCGAAAAAATCTTGCCGGCCAGCGCGTCACCGAAGTGCTGTTTGCACTTCTCGGTGATGTCGTCGAAGTCGCCCAGCGGGTACTCATCCACCTGCAGGAAATGCGCGATACCCGGCATGCAGCTCAGGCGCTCGGTCATGTCCTTCAAGGCTTTGGCGTCGGTCAGGCGGGTTTCCAGCTCGAGGTTGTCCCACACGCCATTCACCACCACAGCCGGGTCCAGGTCACGGAGCACGGCACGGATGTTCTTGGCCAACTGACGGATGAAACGCGTCCGTACCGGTCGGCTCTTGATGGTGATCTCGGGGAAGACTTTAACGATTAATTTCATGGAAACAGCGCGCGCCGGGCCTGCTGAAAAAGGGGGGCGCGGATTATAGCGGAAATCGCTCAAGGTTTAACCAGTTAATATGCAGCGCATTCGCTGCGCACCAAAACGGGTCATTTTCGCCCGTTAGCGCTACATTGCAGTGCGCTATTTGCCGCGCTTTGGCCGATTGCACCGTTATAGGGGCCATTTTGACGCAAAAAGACCATGTTGGCGCACTGGCATGCAATTTGCTCTCTTGTGAGGCAGGTTGCCTTGGCGGAGTATCCGCGCCGGCATCACCCAAATTCTAAGGGCTAACTCCACTACCCTAGCCCGAAGCCACCCGGAGGACACCATGTCGAAGTCGGTTCAACTCATCAAAGATCATGACGTTAAATGGATTGATCTGCGCTTCACGGACACCAAAGGTACTCAGCACCACGTGACCATGCCGGCTCGCGACGCGCTGGATGATGCTTTCTTCGAAGAAGGCAAGATGTTCGACGGTTCCTCCATCGCTGGCTGGAAAGGCATCGAAGCCTCCGACATGATCCTGATGCCGGACGACAGCACTGCCGTCCTCGACCCGTTCACCGAAGACCCAACCCTGATCATCGTCTGCGACGTGATCGAGCCTTCGACCATGCAAGGCTACGACCGCGACCCACGTGCGATCGCCAAGCGTGCCGAGGAATACCTGAAGTCGACCGGTATCGGCGACACCGTATTCGTAGGCCCAGAGCCAGAATTCTTCATCTTCGATTCGGTCAAGTTCAAGTCCGACATCTCCGGCTCCATGTTCAAGATCTACTCCGAACAAGGTTCGTGGATGTCCGACCAGGACGTGGAAGGCGGCAACAAAGGCCACCGCCCAGGCATCAAAGGTGGCTACTTCCCTGTTCCGCCGTTCGACCACGACCACGAAATCCGTACCTCCATGTGCAACGCCATGGAAGAAATGGGCCTGGTCATCGAAGTTCACCACCACGAAGTGGCGACTGCCGGCCAGAACGAAATCGGTGTGAAGTTCAACACCCTGGTCGCCAAGGCTGACGAAGTCCAGACCCTGAAGTACTGCGTACACAACGTGGCTGATGCCTACGGCCGTACCGCTACCTTCATGCCTAAGCCGCTGTACGGCGATAACGGTTCGGGTATGCACGTTCACTTGTCCATCGCCAAAGAAGGCAAGAACACCTTCGCCGGCGAAGGTTATGCCGGCCTGTCCGACACCGCCCTGTACTTCATCGGCGGTATCATCAAGCACGGTAAGGCCCTGAACGGCTTCACCAACCCGTCGACCAACTCCTACAAGCGTCTGGTCCCAGGCTTCGAAGCGCCGGTGATGCTGGCCTACTCGGCCCGTAACCGTTCCGCTTCTATCCGTATCCCTTACGTGTCCAGCCCGCGCGCGCGCCGTATCGAAGCCCGCTTCCCGGACCCGGCAGCCAACCCATACCTGGCTTTCGCAGCCCTGGTCATGGCTGGCCTGGACGGCATCCAGAACAAGATCCACCCTGGCGACGCCGCCGACAAAAACTTGTACGACCTGCCGCCTGAAGAGGCCAAAGAGATTCCACAAGTGTGCGGCAGCCTGAAAGAGGCCCTGGAAGAGCTGGACAAGGGCCGTGCGTTCCTGACCAAAGGCGGCGTGTTCAGCGACGACTTCATCGATGCCTACATCGAGCTGAAAAGCGAAGAAGAAATCAAGGTTCGCACCTTCGTACACCCACTGGAATACGAGCTGTACTACAGCTGCTGATCCGGTAGCGCTGCTTGACGTAGCGTGATTGAAAAAGGCCTCCTTCGGGAGGTCTTTTTTTGCTTGGGAATTACGCTGCTTTACATGTTCAAACCCAATAAAAAATGTGGGAGGGGGCTTGCCCCCGATGGCAGAGTGTCAGGCAGTATAGGTATGACTGGCACACCGTCATCGGGAGCAAGCCCCCTCCCACAGGAGATCTGCGTTGAAACATAGACTTGTGTTCGCTCTGCTGTTCGTCAGTGCCGGTGCTTGCGCCGCCCCGCCCACGCTCGAGCCGCTGCTCAACAGCATCGCCGAACGCCTGGAGATCGCCGACCAGGTGGCCTTGAGCAAATGGGACAGCCATAAACCCGTGGAAGATAAAAGGCGCGAGCAGGAAGTGATTGCCAGCGTCGTCGCCCAAGCGCCGAGCTACAAACTGGACCCCGCCGCCGCCGAGCAATTTTTCTCGGCGCAGATCGAGGCAAACAAACTGGTGCAGTACACCCACTTGTCCGACTGGCAATTCCAGGGCAAGGCCCCCGACGATCCGCGTCCGGACCTGGTCAAGCAGATTCGCCCGCGATTGGATGAGCTGCAAAAACGCCTGCTGCAGCAGTTGGCCGACTTCACACCCCTGCGCACAGATCCTCAATGCCCCCAATGGCTTGCCGAGGCGGTGCATGAACCACTCAATGACCCGCTGCGCCAACTGGCAATGATCCGCGCCACCGCCGAGCTGTGCGTTTACAAAGGTTAACGCGTGCAAACCCAGTCAAAACTGTGGGAGGGGGCTTGCTCCCGATAGCAGAGTGTCAGTCAGCATATTTAACAGCTGATACACCGCTATCGGGAGCAAGCCCCCTCCCACATTGGATTTGGGTGCATTCAGCTTCCTGAACAGACTTTCTCAAAACGCACTATATTGGTGCGATAGGTTGCACCCATCCCAGCGATCCAGCCCATTTTGGTTCGATTCTTCCCGAACAAGCTGGCGGAACGCCACAGTTTCGCGCCTGAACCCCTTATTTCAGGGCTTTAACGCTTCTTTTCGGAGCCTTGGTTTGGTTTTTGCATTTTCCTTGTATCAGCGTGTGCCTCAAGCCTGCGCCTTGCTCCAAAAGAGGTCCTGATGACCATCAGTGATGCACTGCACCGTTTGTTACTCGACAACCTGACCACTGCGACCATCCTGCTCAACGCGGACCTGCGCCTTGAGTACATGAACCCGGCGGCGGAGATGCTCCTGGCTATCAGCGGCCAGCGCAGCCATGGGCAGTTCATCAGCGAATTGTTCACCGAGTCGGCCGAAGCCCTGAGCTCGTTGCGCCAGGCCGTGGAGCAGGCACACCCGTTCACCAAGCGTGAAGCGATGCTCACCGCCCTCACTGGCCAGACCTTGACCGTCGACTACGCAGTGACGCCGATCCTGAGCAATGGCGCGACCCTGCTGCTGCTCGAAGTACACCCCCGCGACCGCCTGCTGCGCATCACCAAGGAGGAGGCGCAGCTGTCCAAGCAGGAAACCAGCAAGATGCTGGTGCGCGGCCTGGCCCACGAGATCAAGAACCCGCTGGGCGGCATTCGCGGCGCGGCGCAGTTGCTGGCCCGCGAGCTGCCGGAGGAGCATCTCAAGGACTACACCAACGTCATCATTGAAGAGGCCGACCGCCTGCGCAACCTGGTGGACCGCATGCTCGGCTCCAACAAGCTGCCGTCGCTGGCGATGACCAACGTGCACGAAGTGCTGGAGCGCGTCTGCCAACTGGTCGAGGCCGAAAGCCAGGGCTGCATCACCCTGGTGCGCGACTATGACCCCAGCATCCCCGATGTCTTGATCGACCGTGAGCAGATGATCCAGGCGGTGCTCAATATCGTGCGCAACGCCATGCAGGCCATCAGCAGCCAGAACGAGTTGCGCCTGGGCCGCATCAGCCTGCGCACCCGCGCCCTGCGCCAGTTCACCATTGGCCATGTGCGCCATCGCCTGGTGACCAAGGTCGAAATCATCGACAACGGCCCGGGCATTCCTGCGGAGCTGCAGGAAACCATTTTCTTCCCCATGGTCAGTGGCCGCCCGGACGGTACCGGGCTGGGCCTGGCCATTACCCAGAACATCATCAGCCAGCATCAGGGCCTGATCGAATGTGAGAGCCATCCCGGCCACACCACGTTCTCGATCTTCCTGCCATTGGAACAAGGAGCCCCCACGACATGAGCCGTAGTGAAACTGTCTGGATCGTCGATGACGACCGTTCTATCCGCTGGGTCCTGGAGAAAGCCTTGCAACAGGAAGGCATGACCACCCAGAGCTTCGACAGCGCCGACGGTGTAATGAGCCGCCTGGCTCGCCAGCAGCCGGATGTGATCATCTCCGATATCCGCATGCCCGGCGCCAGCGGCCTGGACCTGCTGGCGCGGATTCGCGAACAGCATCCGCGCCTGCCGGTGATCATCATGACGGCGCACTCGGACCTGGACAGCGCTGTCGCGTCGTATCAGGGCGGCGCCTTCGAGTACCTGCCCAAGCCGTTCGATGTGGATGAGGCGGTGGCGCTGGTCAAGCGCGCCAACCAGCACGCCCAGGAACAGCAGAACCAGGAAGCCCCGCCGGCCCTGACGCGCACGCCGGAAATCATCGGCGAAGCGCCGGCGATGCAGGAAGTGTTTCGCGCCATCGGGCGCTTGAGCCACTCCAACATCACCGTGCTGATCAACGGCGAGTCGGGTACCGGTAAAGAGCTGGTCGCCCACGCGCTGCACCGTCACAGCCCTCGGGCGGCGTCGCCGTTTATCGCGTTGAATATGGCGGCTATCCCGAAAGACCTGATGGAGTCCGAGCTGTTCGGCCATGAAAAAGGCGCGTTCACCGGCGCGGCCAACCTGCGGCGCGGGCGCTTTGAGCAAGCGGACGGCGGCACCCTGTTCCTCGATGAAATCGGCGACATGCCAGCCGATACCCAGACCCGCCTGCTGCGGGTGCTGGCCGATGGTGAGTTCTATCGCGTCGGCGGGCATACGCCAGTCAAGGTGGATGTACGCATCATCGCGGCGACCCACCAGAACCTGGAAACCCTGGTACACGCCGGCAAATTCCGCGAGGACTTGTTCCATCGCCTCAACGTGATCCGCATCCACATCCCGCGCATGTCGGACCGCCGCGAAGACATCCCTACCCTCGCCCGTCACTTCCTCAGCCGCGCCGCCCAGGAGCTGGCCGTCGAGCCGAAGCTGCTCAAGAGCGAGACCGAGGAATACCTGAAGAACTTGCCATGGCCCGGCAACGTACGCCAGCTGGAGAACACCTGCCGCTGGATCACGGTGATGGCCTCCGGGCGCGAAGTGCATATCAGCGACCTGCCGCCGGAACTGCTGAGCCTGCCGCAGGATTCGGCACCGGTCACCAACTGGGAACAGGCACTGCGCCAATGGGCCGACCAGGCCCTGGCACGCGGCCAGTCGAACCTGCTGGACAGCGCCGTGCCGGCGTTCGAGCGGATCATGATCGAGACCGCACTGAAGCACACCGCTGGCCGCCGTCGCGATGCCGCCGTGCTGCTGGGTTGGGGGCGTAATACCCTGACGCGCAAGATCAAGGAGCTGGGGATGAAGGTCGACGGCGGGGATGACGACGAAGGTGACGAGGCATGATCACCGCTCTCTGATCCACCGAAGATCCAATGTGGGAGGGGGATTGCTCCCGATAGCAGTGGTTCAGTCACAACATCTGTGTCTGATCTACCGCTATCGGGAGCAAGCCCCCTCCCACATTTGGATCTTCATAAGGCTCATAGTCATGCACTGATTCAATGCACCATGAACCGGCATCGGGCATGGAGCCGGCACCCGAAAGATTGCTACGACTGAAAAACTCTCCAAAGCTGAAACCACCAAAGCCCCGAATTCCGGGGCTTTGCGCTTTCTTGCAAGTTTTTATGGCGCCAATTGCAAACTCTGGCACGCCCCCTGCAATAACTCTTGTACTACCCAGTTTCGGGGACCTTGGTACAGGCAGGCCGAGAATCCCCTCTTTAACACCGAAGCCCTAGGCTTCACCCCGTTTTGGGAGCCCTGGTACAGGCAGGCCGGGAACTCCCTCTTTTATTGTTCGTGGAGATGGATCTCCAGCCGCCAGCGGTCATCGACCTCTTCGCCCTTCCACTCCCCGCGTAATGGCCGAGCCGCCACCAGGTTCAGCAGCAAGCCGCTGTCGGTCTTGCGGATGCGCCAGTTCACGTCCTTGTCATTGACCTTGAGTTGCCCACTGGCGGCATTGCCCTGCGCGTCGAACAGCAGCGCCACGGTGCCGTCGATATGCTCGCCGTGCAGCTTGGGTTCGCTGTTGAACCACACCACCAAACCGTCCGCCGCAGCTTCCACCTGTTGCAGCTCGACCGGGTCCGCAGTGGTCAAGCGACCAATCATCAAGCCAATCATCAAGCCGACAATCGCCAGTGAGCCGAGCACCCGTGGCAATAGCTTCGGCCTCGGGTCGTCTTCGGGGGTAGAATGCAGCGCATCTTTACCTTCGGAGCCGTGCATGTTTCACGTCATCCTTTTTCAACCAGAAATTCCGCCGAATACCGGCAACGTTATCAGGCTGTGCGCCAACAGTGGCTGCCACCTGCATTTGATCGAGCCGCTGGGCTTCGACATGGACGATAAACGCCTGCGCCGCGCCGGGCTGGATTACCACGAGTACGCCACCCTCAAGCGCCACGCCGACCTGGCAAGCTGCCTGGAGAGCCTGGGCCACCCGCGCTTGTTCGCGTTTACCACCAAGGGCTCGCGGCCGTTTCATGATGCCAGCTTCGCCGAGGGCGACGCGTTTCTGTTCGGCCCGGAGAGCCGGGGCCTGCCGGCCGAAGTGCTCGACGCCCTGCCCGACGGCCATCGCCTGCGCTTGCCGATGCGCGAAGGCTGCCGCAGCCTGAACCTGTCGAACACCGTCGCCGTGGCGGTCTATGAAGGCTGGCGCCAACTCGGCTTCAAGTAACACCGCAGAGCAAATGTGGGAGGGGGCTTGCCCCCGATAGCGGTATATCAGCCAGCATATCTGTAGCTGACCCACCGCCATCGGGAGCAAGCCCCCTCCCACATTTTTTACCGCATCGACTTATTGAACCGTCGACGAACCTTCCTGTTGCATGCGCTGCAGCTCTTGAGCGTACAGGGCATCGAAGTTCACCGGTGCCAGCATCAGCGCCGGGAACGAGCCACGGGTGACCAGGCTGTCCAGGGTCTCACGGGCGTACGGGAACAGGATATTCGGGCAGAACGCGCCCAGGGTGTGGCTCATGGACGCTTCGTCCAGGCCCTGGATCAGGAAGATACCGGCCTGCTGCACTTCAGCGATGAAGGCCACTTCTTCGCCGTTCTTGACGGTGACCGACAGGGTCAGCACGACTTCGTGGAAGTCACCTTCCAGGGCTTTTTGACGGGTGTTCAGGTCCAGCGCAACGCTTGGGGTCCACTCCTGGCGGAAGATGGCCGGGCTTTTCGGTGCTTCGAACGACAGGTCACGCACATAGATGCGCTGCAGCGAAAACTGTGGGCCTTGGGCTTCTGCTGCTTCGGTGTTCTGTTGATCAGTCATCGCAGATCCTTCTCTATCTTGGGGCTTTTAGGGGTTAGGCGGACAGCAGCGCATCAAGTTTACCGGCGCGCTCAAGGGCAAACAGGTCGTCGCAGCCACCGATGTGCCGGGTGCCGATCCAGATCTGCGGGACCGACGTGCGCCCTGCCTTCTGGGCCATTTCGGCGCGCACCTGGGGCTTGCCATCGACTTTTATCTCTTCGAAGGCAACGCCCTTCTTACCCAGCAAAGCCTTGGCTCGCACGCAATAAGGGCAATAATCGCTGGAATACACGACAACCTGGCTCATATCACTTCACCAGCGGCAGGTTATCGGCCTTCCAGCTGCCGATACCGCCGGACAGTTTGGCGGCGGTGAAGCCGGCCTTGAGCATTTCACGCGCGTGAGTGCCGGAATGCTGGCCCTGGGCGTCGACCAGAATGATGGTCTTGGCCTTGTGCTTTTCCAGCTCGCCCAGGCGCGCCATCAGCTTGTCCTGGGGAATGTTCAGGGCGCCGACGATATGGCCGGCGGCGAAATCCTTGGCCGGGCGGATATCCACGACAACCGCTTCATCCTTGTTGACCAGCGCGGTCAGCTCCGACGTGCTCAGGCTGCGGCCACCACGGCTCAATTCGTGAGCGATCAGCAGCGCCAGCAGGATGACGAAGGCACCCACGAGCAGATAGTGGGCAGTGGCAAATGCAATCAGGTGATCAACCATCAAGGAGGTTCCAGGGCGTTAAAATGGCGGTAAGTATACACAGCCGCCAGGGGCGGCCAACCCCCGTAAAGCGGTGACGCGGTTGGAACTTCGCTTTAAACTGCCACTCCCTTTTCCATTGTCTTCCTTTATTACCGCCGCGAGAGGATCTATGACTACCACGCCTAAACCTTTGGTCCTGATTATTCTCGATGGCTTCGGACACAGTGAAAGCCACCACGACAACGCTGTGTACGCAGCGAACAAGCCCGTGCTGGACCGCCTCACCGCCACCGTACCCAACGGCCTGATCTCCGGTTCCGGCATGGACGTGGGCCTGCCGGACGGCCAGATGGGCAACTCGGAAGTCGGCCACATGAATCTCGGCGCCGGACGAGTGGTCTATCAGGACTTCACCCGTGTGACCAAAGCGATCCGCGATGGCGAGTTCTTCGAGAACCCGACCATCTGCGCTGCGGTGGATAAAGCCGTCGCCGCCGGCAAGGCCGTGCACTTCATGGGCCTGCTGTCCGATGGCGGCGTGCACAGCCATCAGGACCACCTGGTGGCCATGGCCGAACTGGCCTTCAAGCGCGGCGCCGACAAGATCTACCTGCACGCCTTCCTCGATGGCCGCGACACCCCGCCCAAAAGCGCGCAGTCGTCCATCGAACTGCTCGACACCACCTTCGCCGCCCTGGGCAAGGGCCGTATCGCCAGCATCGTGGGCCGCTACTTCGCCATGGACCGCGACAACCGCTGGGACCGCGTAGCCCAAGCCTACAACCTGATCGTCGACGGCCAGGCCGAATTCAACGCCGCTACCGCCCAACAAGGCCTGGAAGCCGCCTACGCGCGTGGCGAGAGCGATGAATTCGTCAAGGCCACCACCATCGGCGAGCCGGTGAAGGTCGAAGACGGCGACGCCATGGTGTTCATGAACTTCCGCGCCGACCGTGCCCGTGAGCTGAGCCATGTGTTTGTCGACGACGGCTTCAAAGACTTCGAACGCGCGCGCCAGCCGAAGGTCGAGTTCGTCATGCTGACCCAATACGCTGCCAATATCCCGGCCCCCTCGGCATTCGCGCCGGGCAGCCTGGAAAACGTGCTGGGCGACTACCTGGCGAAAAACGGCAAGACGCAACTGCGCATTGCCGAAACCGAAAAATATGCCCACGTGACCTTCTTCTTCTCCGGCGGACGTGAAGAACCGTTCCCGGGCGAGGAGCGCATCCTCATCCCTTCGCCCAAAGTCGCCACCTACGACCTGCAACCAGAAATGAGCGCACCGGAAGTCACCGACAAGATCGTCGACGCCATCGAGCATCAGCGTTACGACGTGATCGTGGTCAACTATGCCAACGGCGACATGGTCGGTCACAGCGGCAACCTGGAAGCGGCGGTCAAGGCCGTGGAATGCCTGGACCTGTGCGTCGGTCGCATTGTCGATGCCCTGGACAAGGTCGGTGGCGAAGCGCTGATCACGGCGGACCACGGCAACTGCGAGCAGATGTCCGATGAATCCACCGGCCAGGCCCACACCGCCCACACCACCGAACCGGTGCCGTTCATCTACGTCGGCAAGCGCGACTTCAAAGTGCGTAACGGCGGCGTACTGGCGGATGTGGCGCCGACCATGCTGATGTTGATGGGGCTGGAGAAGCCGAAAGAGATGACTGGGACCTCGATCCTGGTCTAATCCAAAACACACCACAAAACAGTGTGGGAGGGGGCTTGCCCCCGATAGCAGTGGCTCAGCCAGCACCTATTTAGCTGACCCACCGCAATCGGGGGCAAGCCCCCTCCCACATTAGCTTTGCAGCGTTTGGTAGATATCTTTTTGCCATACCACCGCCACTCGGCACCTATCTTGCCCGCCAGCCCCAATTGGGCGTTTTTTTTGCAGCGCTTGGCGGGCATACTAGGCCGTCCCTTTCCCCTGGTGTCGCCCGCCTCTATGCTTCGCGCCTTGATTACCCTTGCTCTTGTCTGCCTGCTCCAACCGGCATTTGCCGATGAGCGCGCACAAACCCAACAACAGTTGGACGCTACGCGTCAGGACATTACCGAGCTGAAAAAACTGCTCGGCAAGCTCCAGGAAGAGAAATCCGGCGTGCAGAAAGACCTGCGCGGCACGGAAACCGAAATGGGCAAGCTGGAGAAGCAGGTCCAGGAGCTGCAAAAAGAATTAAAGAAGAGCGAGTCGGAACTGGAGCGACTCGACGCTGAGAAAAAAAAACTCCAGAGCGCACGCGTTGAGCAGCAACGCCTGATCGCGATCCAGGCCCGCGCCGCCTACCAGAGCGGCCGCCAGGAATACCTCAAGCTGCTGCTCAACCAGCAGAACCCGGAAAAATTCGCCCGCACCCTCACCTATTACGATTACGTGAGCCAGGCGCGCTTGGCGCAATTGAAGAGCTTCAACGAAACCCTGCGCCAGTTGGCCAATGTCGAGCAGGAGATCAACGACCAGCAGGCACAGCTGCTCGACCAGAAAACCGCACTCGACACCCAGCGCAACGAACTCGATAAAGTCCGCAAGGAACGCCAGCAAGCCCTGGCCAAGCTCAACGACGACGTGAAAGCCCGCGACGCCAAGCTGCAAGCGCGCGAGCAAGACCAGGCCGATTTGGCCAAAGTGCTCAAGACTATCGAAGAAACCCTGGCCCGCCAGGCACGCGAGGCCGAAGAAGCGCGACAAAAAGCGCTGATCGCCCAGCAGGAAGCCGAAAAAAAGCGCCAGCGTGAGGCCGAACTGGCAGCCATTACCGATGCGCCGGCCCCACGCAAGCCGGCACATGCAGCGCCTGGCCCATTGGTTTCCAGCAGTGGCGAGTCGTTCGGCGGGCCTTTTGCTTCGGCTCGCGGAAAACTTCCATGGCCCGTTGATGGTCGACTACTGGCACGCTTCGGGGAAACCCGTGGCGATGACACCCGCGCCAAGTGGGATGGGGTGATGATCAGCGCCTCTGCCGGCAGCCAGGTCCACGCCGTTCACGGCGGGCGTGTGGTGTTCGCCGATTGGCTGCGCGGGGCCGGTTTGCTGGTGATTCTCGACCACGGTAATGGCTATTTGAGCCTTTATGGCCACAATCAGACGTTACTCAAGTCGGCAGGTGATGTGGTAAAAGCCGGTGAATCCATCTCCACTGTCGGTAACAGTGGTGGCCAGGACACGCCGGCGCTGTACTTCGCTATTCGTCAGCAGGGTCGCCCGAGCGATCCCGCACAATGGTGCCGATCCCAAGGATAGGGTCGCATCTACATTAGGAGTTCGTTCGACATGCTGCATTTGTCCCGCCTCACTTCGCTGGCCCTGACGATCGCCCTGGTGATCGGCGCGCCTCTGGCTTTCGCCGATCAGGCCGCACCGGCTGCACCCGCCGCCCCGGCCGCGACCTCTGCCGCGACCACCAAGGCGCCGTTGCCGCTGGACGAGCTGCGCACCTTTGCCGAGGTCATGGACCGGATCAAGGCAGCCTATGTCGAACCCGTAGACGACAAGACCCTGCTGGAAAATGCCATCAAGGGCATGCTCAGCAACCTCGACCCGCATTCCGCCTACCTGGGCCCGGAAGACTTTGCCGAACTGCAGGAAAGCACCAGCGGTGAGTTCGGCGGCCTGGGCATCGAAGTGGGCTCCGAAGACGGCCAGATCAAAGTGGTCTCGCCCATCGACGACACCCCAGCGTCCAAGGCTGGCATCCAGGCCGGCGACCTGATCGTCAAGATCAACGGCCAGCCGACCCGCGGCCAATCCATGACCGAAGCCGTCGACAAGATGCGCGGCAAGCTCGGCCAGAAAATCACCCTGACCCTGGTGCGCGACGGCGGCAACCCGTTCGACGTGACCCTGGCCCGCGCGACCATCACGGTCAAGAGCGTGAAGAGCCAGTTGCTGGAGTCGGGCTACGGTTACATCCGCATCACCCAGTTCCAGGTCAAGACCGGCGACGAAGTGGCCAAGGCCCTGGCCAAGCTGCGCAAGGACAACGGCAAGAAGCTCAACGGCATCGTGCTCGACCTGCGCAACAACCCAGGCGGCGTGTTGCAGTCAGCGGTGGAAGTGGTCGACCACTTCATCACCAAGGGCCTGATCGTTTACACCAAGGGCCGTATCGCCAATTCCGAGTTGCGTTTCTCGGCCACCGGCAACGACCTCAGCGAGAACGTGCCACTGGCCGTGCTGATCAACGGCGGCAGCGCCTCGGCATCGGAGATCGTCGCCGGCGCCCTGCAAGACCAGAAGCGCGGCGTGCTGATGGGCACCACCAGCTTCGGTAAAGGTTCGGTGCAAACGGTGCTGCCGCTCAATAACGAGCGTGCGCTGAAGATCACCACGGCGCTGTACTACACGCCCAATGGGCGCTCGATCCAGGCCCAGGGCATCGTGCCGGACATCGAAGTGCGCAGGGCCAAGATCACCAACGAGATCGACAGCGAGTACTACAAGGAAGCCGATCTGCAAGGCCACCTGGGCAATGGCAACGGCGGGGCCGACCAGCCGACCGGCAGCGGCGCCAAAGCCAAGCCGATGCCGCAGGACGACGACTACCAGTTGGCCCAGGCGCTGAGCCTGCTCAAGGGCCTGAGCATCACGCGCAGCCGTTGATATGCGTGTTGTACTGATTATCGCCGTGCTGTGCAGCCTGGCCGGATTCGCCAAAGCGACGCCGGCCGGCGAGCCGCACAAAGCCTACCTGACCCTGATCATCGACGACCTGGGGCAAAACCTGCCCAGGGATCGTCGCGTGCTGGCCCTGCCTGGGCCGGTCACCACCGCGATCATGCCCGACACCCCTCACGCCGCCGAATTCGCCCGCGAAGCCCACAAGGCCGGCAAGATTGTCATCCTGCACATGCCCATGGACCCGGCCACCGGGCCGTTTGCCTGGCACCCCGAGCTGTCGATCGAAGAGCTGGGCAAGCGTCTGAACGCGGCGTTCGAGGCCGTGCCCTACACCGCTGGCATCAATAATCATATGGGCAGCCGCATGACGGCGCAGCCGCAGGCAATGGCCTGGTTAATGGGCGAGCTGCAGCGGCGCCACAAGTTTTTTGTGGACAGCCGTACCAGCGCACAAACGGTGGCTGCGGCTGAGGCGCAGAAAATCGGTTTGGCGCATGTTTCGCGGGATGTGTTCCTGGATGACGAACGCACCGAGGCGGCGATTACCACGCAGTTGCAAACCGCAATCAAGCTGGCGCACAAGCAGGGTTCGGCCGTGATGATCGGGCATACTTATCCGCAAACGCTGGCGGTGCTCGAGCGCGAGCTGCCCAAGCTCAAGGCCCAGGGTGTGGAGTGGATTGATATCAAATTGATGATCAGTGTGCGCAGTAACCGGGCAATGGCCGGGCACGGCAAAGACGGCATTTACCGCTAAATGAAGGCTGCGAAGATCCAATGTGGGAGGGGGCTTGCTCCCGATGCGGTGGGCCAGCCCCTAATGTATTGACTGACACTCCGCCATCGGGGGCAAGCCCCCTCCCACATTTTTGACCGCGTTTATTCTGCTGATTCCCCTGCGCTGCATGGGAACTGCCAACTTTAGAGGTAACGCGCCATGATTTCGTCTACTCGGCCGCTCTTGCGTAATTCATCCAGCGCGGCCTGAAGCCTGGCCACCAATTCATCCGGCACATCCTTGTTCAACGCCAAGTAAAGCTGCGCACTGTTGAAGCGCAGTACGGTCTTGAGCCCGTTCACCCCTACTTGCCGCGCCAGGTAACGCCCAGCAGGATCGCCGGTGGCCCACAGGTCTATCTGGCCCTCCATGAGCTTTTGCGCATTATCCTGGTCACGCAAGGCGACAATCGGCTTGAGCCCCTGCTTGTCCAGGCTCTGGGCAATGGCATCGCCCTTGTAGGCGCCAATCCTGTAGCGGCGCGCCTGCTCAAGGCCGTCGAGCTGGATCTTGCTGTCAGCCTTGGCCAGCAGCACCCAGTCGTCCGGGCCGATCGGGCCGACCCATTTGAACAAGGCTTCACGGTCCGGCAAACGCGCCATGACGAACACGCCATAGCCAGGCTTTTCCAGGGCGAGTTTGTAGATTCGCTCCCAAGGAAACCGCAACGTGAGATTGTAGGAAATGCCGGCGCGCTTGAAGGTTTCACGCACGATGTCCACGGCGATGCCTTCGATGTTCTCGTCCTTGGCGAAATTCTTGCCGTTCTTCGCCATGTTGTAGGGCGGGAAATTTTCCGTCAGCAACACCAGAGAGGCGTCGGACGATTCTTCGGCGTGTGCCGTAGCCACCATGAGCATGGAGGAACTGGCGAGGGCGAGCAGCAGGTGTTTGAACATGAAGGCTACCGGAATCCATGGCAAGCGCAGAGAGTGCCGCGAGCCTGCCATGGTGTCCAGCGTTTAGCGAACGACGATACCGCGCGCGGCCATGTAGGCCTTGGCCTCGGGGACCGTGTATTCGCCGAAGTGGAAAATACTCGCCGCCAGCACCGCGCTGGCGTGGCCTTCGATGACGCCATCGGCCAGGTGCTGCAGGTTGCCGACCCCGCCGGAAGCGATCACCGGGATGCCCAGCGCGTCGCTGATGGCGCGTGTCACGCCCAGGTCGAAGCCGTTTTTCATGCCGTCCTGGTCCATGCTGGTCAGCAGGATTTCACCGGCGCCCAGGCCTTCCATTTTCATCGCCCATTCCACCGCGTCCAAACCGGTGGGCTTGCGCCCGCCATGGGTGAAGATCTCCCAACGCGGGGTTTCGCCAGGGCCGGAGACTTTCTTGGCGTCGATGGCAACCACGATGCACTGCGAGCCGAAGTGCTGCGCGGCCTCGCCGACGAACTCCGGGTTGAACACCGCGGCGGTATTGATCGAGACCTTGTCTGCGCCGGCATTGAGCAGGTTGCGGATGTCTTGCACGGTGCGCACGCCGCCGCCCACGGTCAGCGGGATAAACACCTGGCTGGCCATGCGCTCGACGGTGTGCAAGGTGGTGTCGCGGCCGTCGACGCTAGCGGTGATGTCGAGAAAGGTAATTTCGTCGGCACCTTGCTCATCGTAGCGACGGGCGATTTCCACCGGGTCGCCGGCATCCCGGATGTTCTCGAACTTGACGCCCTTGACCACGCGACCGTTGTCGACGTCCAGGCAAGGGATGATGCGTTTGGCCAGCGCCATGGTCAGTCCTCAGCCGTTGTAGGCATCGCAGTAAGCCTGGGCTTCGGCGACGTCCAGGGTACCTTCGTAGATCGCGCGGCCGGTGATGGCGCCGATGATGCCAGGCGCCTTGGCGTCCAGCAGCGACTTGATATCGCCCAGGTTGTGGATACCACCGGACGCGATCACCGGAATCTTCGTCGCCGCCGCCAGAGCAGCGGTGAACGGCACGTTGCAGCCCTGCATCATGCCGTCTTTGGCGATGTCGGTATAAACGATGGCAGACACGCCGTCGGCTTCGAACTGCCTGGCCAGGTCGATGACCTGCACGGTGCTGATCTCAGCCCAGCCGTCGGTGGCGACGAAGCCGTCCTTGGCGTCCAGGCCCACGATCACTTTGCCTGGGAAGGCGCGGCAGGCTTCGGCAACGAAGGCCGGGTCTTTCACGGCCTTGGTGCCGATAATCACGTAGCTCACGCCAGCCTTGACGTAGTGCTCGATGGTTTCCAGGGAACGGATGCCGCCGCCGATCTGGATCGGCAGGTTCGGGTAGCGCCTGGCGATGGCGGTGACCACCTCGCCATTGACCGGCTGGCCTTCGAAGGCGCCGTTCAAGTCCACCAGATGCAGACGACGGCAGCCCCCTTCCACCCATTTGGCAGCCATGCTCACCGGGTCATCGGAGAACACGGTGGAATCTTCCATGCGGCCTTGGCGCAGACGTACGCAGGCGCCGTCCTTGAGATCGATAGCGGGGATAATGAGCATGCTTTTCCTTCGTCAAAGAGCTGCAAGCTGCAAGCTATAAGCTGCAAGCAAGCACGCGTATCAATTCTTGCAGCTTGGGGCTTGACGCTCTCAGCTGCTCTTTTCAAGCGACCACAAGTCGCTTTCGATGCTTTCGAACCTTTCTTTAAGGAGCGTCTGCGTATCGAAAATCGCCCTGTTGTAATAGTGCGGCGCCACTTCGGTGGTGAACAGCTCAAGAATCTCGGCGACCTCGAACGAGCCCAGCTTGAGCTCGAAGCGGTCCTCCATGAAGCGCTTGATCTTGTCGGTAGCCTCACGCTCCTGCTCGGGCGTGAGGTTCAAGATCGGCGGCTTGGGCTTCTTGGCCATTTACCAGCGACCGTCCCACGCGGCAAAGTTCTGCAGCAATTGCAGGCCATGGGTATGGCTCTTCTCCGGGTGGAACTGCACGGCAAAGCGCGAACCGTCGGCCAGCGCGGCGGCGAAGTCGACGCCGTAGTGCCCGGCGCCCACCACCTGCTCCGGTTTACCGGCGGCGATGTAGTAGCTGTGCACGAAGTAGAAGCGCGCCATGTCCGGCACTTCGTGCCACAGCGGATGATCCATGCTCTGGCGCACTTCGTTCCAGCCCATGTGCGGGACTTTCAGGTGGGCGCCGTCTTCATGCAGGCCCTTGCCAAAGAACTTCACCTGGCCTGGGAACAGGCCGATGCAGTCAACGCCGTCGTTCTCTTCACTGCTGTCGAGCAAGGCTTGCATACCCACGCAGATGCCGAGGAACGGGCGGTCCTGGCTGACTTCACGCACCAGGCTGTCAAAGCCCAGACGGCGGATCTCGGCCATGCAGTCGCGAATCGCGCCCACGCCTGGGAACACCACGCGGTCGGCCTCGCGGATCACGCTGGCATCGCTGGTGATCAGCACCTTGCCGGCCCCGACGTGCTCGAGGGCCTTGGCCACCGAGTGCAGGTTACCCATGCCGTAATCGATAACCGCGACCGTCTGCATTACAAAACGCCCTTGGTCGACGGCATTTGCCCGGCCATGCGGTCATCGAGCTCGACGGCCATGCGCAGCGCGCGGCCAAAGGCCTTGAACACGGTTTCGATCTGGTGGTGGGTGTTGGTGCCGCGCAGGTTGTCGATGTGCAGGCTGACGAGTGCGTGGTTGACGAAACCCTGGAAGAATTCCTGGAAAAGGTCGACATCAAAGCCGCCCACGGTGGCGCGGGTGTAGGGCACGTGCATCTGCAGGCCTGGGCGGCCGGAGAAGTCGATGACTACGCGCGACAGCGCTTCATCCAGTGGGACATAGGCGTGGCCGTAGCGACGAATGCCTTTTTTGTCGCCGATGGCCTTGGCAAATGCCTGGCCGAGGGTGATGCCTACGTCTTCCACCGTGTGGTGGTCGTCGATATGCAGGTCGCCCTTGCTGACGATATCCAGGTCGATCAGCCCGTGACGGGCGATCTGGTCCAGCATGTGCTCAAGAAAAGGGACACCGATATCAAATCGGGCCTTTCCGGTGCCATCCAGGTTGATCGAGGCTTTGATCTGGGTTTCCAGAGTGTCGCGCTCGACGGACGCCATACGTTCGACCATCACCAGCTCCGCAAATCATTGGGCGAAAAAGGCAGCCATTATAGGGGCGCGGGCGCTAAACAGAAACATCGGAGGGGATAAGACTGACGAGTTGATCAAAGCGCCCCAGCATGGTGCGCGAAGATCATTCCCACGCTCTGCGTGGGAATGCCGCCTGGGACGCTCCGCGTCCCGCCAACGGGTGTAAGACTCAGAGCCTGCGCGCTGGTAACGCGGAGCGTCACGGGATGCATTCCCACGCGAAGCGCGGGAACGATCAGGCACAAAGGTTTTGCAGTGTTAGTGGAACAGTACAGCCGTCTTCTGCAGGGTCACCCACACACCCCACGCCAGCGGAATGCCCACCACCAGCCAGGCGGCGATCGCCATGGGCACGGTGCCGGGAGCCGCTTTCCACTCCAGGGAAGTGCTGGCATCAGCACCTTTGTCATGGCCCAGCGCCTGTTCGGCGGCAAGTTCGGCGTCGGTCATGAAGTACTTGTCAGCGACCGGACGCACCAGCAGGTTGCAGATAAAGCCCAGCACCAGAAGGCCAGCGAGGATGTACAAGGTGATGTCGTAGGCCGCAGCGCGCTCGACGCCGATGCTCAGCTGATATTCACGCAGGTAGTTCACCAACACCGGGCCCAGCACGCCGGCCGCAGCCCAGGCGGTCAACAGGCGGCCATGGATCGCGCCGACCATTTGCGTACCGAACAGGTCGGCCAGGTAAGCCGGCACCGTCGCAAAACCACCGCCGTACATCGACAGGATGATGCAGAACGCCGCCACGAACAGCGCCACGTTGCCCAGGTGCCCCAGGTTCGGGATCAGCGCGTACAGGGCAAAGCCCAGGGCGAAGAACACGAAGTAGGTGTTTTTACGGCCCAGGTAGTCGGAGAACGACGCCCAGAAGAACCGGCCACCGATGTTGAACAGGCTCAACAACCCGGTGAAGCCTGCCGCGATGGCTGCAATCGACGCCAGTTGCCCGGCATCCAGCTGACCAAACGGCACATCCACACCCAGCAGCTTGCCGCCGAACACTTCCTGCAGCAGTGGCGACGCCATGCCGAGGATGCCGATACCGGCCGACACGTTCAGGCACAGCACCAGCCATACCAGACGGAATTGCGGGGTTTTCCACGCCACGTTCACATGCACATGACGGTGGGTGATCATCGCGTTGCTGGCTTTTTTCGCCGGCGCGGTCCAGCCCTCAGGCTTCCAGCCGGTCGGCGGCACGCGATACGAGAGTGCGCCGCCGATCATGAACACGAAGTAAATCGCAGCCATCACCAAAAAGCTCTGCCATACGCCCACGCTGGTCGGCGAAGCGAAGTGGCCCATCAGTGCTGCGGCCAGCGGTGCACCGACCATCGCGCCGCCACCGAAACCCATGATCGCCATGCCGGTGGCCATGCCGCGCTTGTCCGGAAACCACTTGATCAGGGTCGATACCGGCGAGATATAGCCCAGGCCCAGACCGATACCGCCAATGACCCCGGAGCCGATCCACATCAGCCAGATCTGGTGGGTATAAATACCCAAGGCCGAGATCAGCAGGCCACCACACCAGCACAGTGCGGACACGACACCGGCCTTGCGTGGCCCGGCATGTTCCAGCCAGCCGCCCCAGATTGCTGCCGAGCAGCCCAGGAAGATGAAGAACAGGGTGTAGATCCAGCCCAGCATGGAGATGGGCCAGTCGCATTGGGACGAAAAGACCTGGGCGATGAAGCCCATGTCCGGCGCACAGGCGACCGGCGCAGTGATACCCAGCGCCTTGGACAGCGGCAACCAGAACACCGAGAAACCGTAGGCCATGCCGATGCACAGGTGAATGGCCAGGGCGGCCGGCGGAACCAGCCAGCGGTTGAAGCCGGGCTTGGCGATAATGCGTTCCTTGGACAGGAACGCAGGCTGTGCGGCGTTGATATCGGCCGCAGTGCTAGTGCTCATTGGTGTTTCCCCCAGTTATTGGTATGCGTCCGTCAGGCGCTCTCCCCCTCGGCCTTGCACGCAAAGCGTGGCCGTTTTTTTGGGTGAAACTCCATTTTGGCGCGACGATAGGTCGCAGAAGGCGGACGAACGCGCAGAGATTAGCACTTGCGGGCGCGAGAAAAACCAAAGTGACATCACTTTTTTCAGCAAATCGGTTTTTTTTGACGCCAGAATCTTGTTTCGGCGGTCGTAGATACAATGTAACGATCCACGAACTGATGCAGGCCGTCGGGCGTTATACTCTGCGGCTAAATTTTGAAATCGACATACAAGGACTCGCCCATGAAAGCGTTCGGCAAAATCCTGGGTCTGGTATTTCTCGGGCTGTTGCTGATCATTGTGGCTCTCGGCTTTGCCCTGACCCACCTCTTCGATCCCAACGACTACAAAGAAGAAATTCGCCAGATTGCCCGCGACAAAGCCCACATCGAGCTGACGCTCAATGGCGACATCGGCTGGAGCCTGTTCCCCTGGCTGGGCCTGGAGCTGCACGAAGCCGGGGTGGCGACCCTGACCAACCCGACCCAACCATTCGCCGACCTGCAGATGCTCGGCCTGTCGGTACGCGTGCTGCCGCTGCTGCGCCGCGAAGTGCAGATGAGCGATGTGCGCGTCGAAGGCCTGAACCTGCGCCTCAACCGCGACAAGAACGGCCACGGCAACTGGGAAGACATCGGCAAGAACCTGCCCGATGAACCCACGGGTACCCCCGCTCCCGCGCCGGTCGAGCCGGTTGCTGAAACCAAGCCGGAAAAACCGCCGCAGCCGATCCGCCTGGACATCGACAGCCTGACCATCAACAACGCCCGCGTTGAATACAACGATGAACAGACCGGCAAGCAGTTCAGCGCCGAAAGCATCCAGCTCAGTGCCGGCGCGATCCACGAAGGCGCCAACATCCCGCTGAAACTCACCGCGTTCCTGGGCAGCAACCAACCGGTCATGCGGCTCAAGACCGAGCTGAACGGCAATCTACGCATCCAACGCGCCCTCAAGCGCTACCAGTTCGAAGACATGCGCCTGAGTGGCGAAGCTACCGGCGAGCCCCTGCAAGGCAAGACCCTGACCTTCTCCACCCAGGGCCAGGTGCTGGTGGACCTGGCGGCCAACTTCGCCGAATGGACCAACCTGAAACTCTCGGCCAACCAATTGCGCGCCTTGGGCGAACTGCGGGTCAATGACCTGGACAAAACCCCGCAGGTCAGCGGCGCGTTGTCGGTCGCCCAGTTCGACCTGGCGAAGTTTCTGGAGAGCGTCGGCCACCCGCTGCCGGCCATGGCGCCGGGCAGCCTGAGCAAAGTCGAACTGGTCAGCCGCGTCCAGGGCACGCCGACCAGCGTTGCGCTGGAAGACCTCAACCTGAAACTCGACGGCAGCACCTTCACCGGTCGCGTCGCCGTGGATGATTTCGCCAAGCAGTCCCTGCGCGTGCAGCTCAAGGGCGATACCTTCAACGCCGACAATTACCTGCCGGCCAAATCCGAAGCCGCCAAAGGCGCCACCGCCGCACGCCAGGCCGAAGTGCAGAGCAGCGAAGCCGGGGCAATGGCCGCCGGCGGCACCACACCGCTGCCGGAAGCGCCGACCAAGGGCGCCTGGAGCAGCGACAAACTGCTGCCGCTGACCCGCCTGCGCAGCCTGGATGTGAACGCAGACCTCGCCTTTGGTCAGCTGACCTTGAGCCAGTTGCCAATCCAGAATGCAGTATTGAAAGCCTCCGGCATCGACGGCCAGCTCAAGCTCGACAGCCTCAGCGGCGGCCTCTACAACGGTACGTTCCAGGCCAACGGCAGCCTCGACGTGCGCCAGGACATCCCGCTGCTGGCGCTGCAAAGCCATATCAAGCAAGTGCCCGTCGAACGCATCCTGCAGGCCCAGGGGAAAACCCCGCCGGTCAAAGGCCTGATCACCCTCGACAGCAACCTGAGTGGTCGAGGCAACAGCCAGAAGGCCCTGATCGACAGCCTCAACGGTACCGCCAACGTCGTGATCAACAACGGTGTGTTGCTCAACGCCAACATCGAGCAGCAACTGTGTACCGGTATCGCCCTGCTCAACCGCAAGACCCTGAGCACCACGCCACAAGGCAAGGACACGCCCTTCCAGGAACTGCGCGGCAACCTGACGTTCCGCAATGGCGTGGCCAGCAACCCTGACCTGAAGGTGCGCATTCCGGGGCTGACGCTCAACGGCGATGGCGATGTCGACCTGCGCGTGCTGGGCATGGACTACCGCGTGGGCATCATCGTCGAAGGCGACCAGCGCGACGTGCCGGACCCGGCCTGCCAGGTCGGCGCCAACTTCCAGGGCATCGAAGTGCCGCTGCGTTGCCGTGGCCCGCTGGAACTGGGCGCCAAGGCCTGCCGCCTGGACAAGGACGGGCTTGGCCAGGTCGCCATCAAGGCGGCGGGCAATCGCCTCAACGAGAAGCTCGAAGAGAAGCTCGACAAAGTGAATCCAAAGCTCAAAGACGCACTGAAAGGCTTGTTCAACCGATGAGAGACGAGCAGTTTTCAGAGGCGGTACTCGACTGGTACGACCGCCATGGTCGCCACGACCTGCCCTGGCAACAGGGCATTACGCCTTATCGGGTGTGGGTGTCGGAAATCATGCTGCAACAGACCCAGGTCAGCACCGTGCTCAATTACTTCGACCGGTTCATGGCGTCCCTGCCGACGGTCGAAGCCCTGGCCGCCGCGCCGGAAGACGAAGTGCTGCACCTGTGGACCGGCCTGGGCTACTACACCCGGGCGCGTAACCTGCAAAAAACCGCAAAGATCGTGGTAGCCGACTACGGTGGCGAGTTTCCCAGGGATGTCGAAAAGCTCACCGAGCTGCCCGGCATCGGCCTGTCCACCGCCGGAGCGATCGCCAGCCTGAGCATGGGCCTGCGCGCGCCGATCCTCGACGGCAACGTAAAACGCGTGCTGGCACGCTTTACCGCGCAAGAGGGCTACCCAGGCGAACCCAAGGTCGCCAAGCAGCTGTGGGCCACCGCAGAGCGCTTCACGCCCCATGACCGCGTCAACGCCTACACCCAGGCGATGATGGACATGGGCGCGACCCTTTGTACCCGCAGCAAACCCAGCTGCCTGCTGTGCCCGCTGGAAAAAGGCTGCGAAGCGCACATGCTCGGCCTGGAAACGCGCTACCCGATCCCCAAACCACGCAAGACCATCCCCCAGAAACGCACGCTGATGCCGATGCTGGCCAATGCCGAAGGCGCGATCCTGCTTTACCGTCGCCCCTCCACGGGCCTGTGGGGCGGTTTGTGGAGCCTGCCGGAGCTGGACGACCTGGAAGACCTCGATCATCTGGCCAACCAGCACGCACTGGCATTGGGCAAGCACCAGGAACTGCCGGGGCTGATCCACACCTTCAGCCACTTCCAGCTGGCCATCGAACCCTGGCTGGTCCAGGTCGAGGAAAGCGCCCATCACGTGGCCGAGGCCGACTGGCTCTGGTATAACCTCGCCACCCCGCCGCGCCTGGGCCTTGCCGCCCCGGTAAAAAAACTGCTGAAGCGCGCGGCTGAAGTATTGAACGCAGGAGAGTCGTCATGACCCGCACCATCATGTGCCGCAAGTACAAAGAAGAACTGCCCGCACTCGAACGCGCCCCTTTTCCGGGTGCCAAGGGCCAGGACATCTACGACCACGTCTCCGCCAAAGCCTGGGGCGACTGGCAAAAACACCAGACCCTGCTCATCAACGAAAAACGCTTGAACATGATGAACGCCGAAGACCGCAAATACCTGCAGGGCGAAATGGACAAGTTCTTTTCCGGCGAGGAATACGCCCAAGCCGAAGGTTACGTTCCGCCTGCTCAATAATTGATCAAAAACCGGGGTCGGCACGTAAGCGACGGTAATAATTAAATATTTTTTGAAAACTTGCTTGACGACCCCCTGAAAAACCCGTTTAATGCGCCCCGTTGCCCAGATAGCTCAGTCGGTAGAGCAGGGGATTGAAAATCCCCGTGTCGGCGGTTCGATTCCGTCTCTGGGCACCAAAATACCGAAAAACCCCAAGGAACCATGTTCCTTGGGGTTTTTTATTGCCTGCGATTTGATGGCGACCGACCTGACGGCGTCACGGTGTCGCAGCAAGACGATTGAGGGTTTTTTCGCTGGGCCCGATCGTTCAGCCTTTACCCAATTCGCCGCTGTAAGGTTTCCTTCATGACCCGCTTCTTGCTCTGCACGCTACTGCTACTGACCGCAATGCTCAGTGGATGCGCCACGCAAATGGACGTAGCGATCAACGCAACACCTGACCCCGACTACCACTTCGACCGCCAGGCCACGGTACTGGTGACATCCACCGGCGGCAGCGACGAAAACGCACTCAACGCCCGCTACTACCTGCGCGACATGGTCAGCGCCATGAAGGACCAGGGCTTTCAGAATGTCTTCACCGACACCACCCTGCCCAAAAACCACACCCCCATCAAAATGACCGTCACCCTGGACGTCGACAGCAAGCAAGTCACCTACCGCTATACCGCCACCGAATACGGCCAGGTGGCAAACAGCACCACCACCGAGTGCAAGAAGAACAAAAAGAAAACCGACCAGCTGACCTGCACCAGCACCCCAAACACCACCTACGGCCCTGTGGGCACCTCTGAGCGCACCGGTTACACCACCCTCACCACCTTCAGGGCCACCGCCCGGGATGAAACGAGCAAGCGCGCGGTGTATCTGCTGCGGGCATCGTCCTATAACGACGACTGCCAGCCCGCGAAGGTGGAAGCCTTTTTGGTGGAGCAGGGGCTGCGCAATCTGAATTTTCAGGATCGGGTGCAGCGTAATTACACGGTTACGATGCCGGAGGGGTTTCGTTGTAAGTAGAAGGGTTTTCTAAGGGCATTCGGATGGGCTTGCCGGGTGTGTAGAGGACTGTCAGTCACCAGCGAGGCCACCACAGCCAAGCTGGTTGCGCTCGCGCGCAGCGCGCCATGCCTGGCGCACGTGCAAAAACACCAGCGCAAGGCCGGTGTCGATAACGCCTGACATAGGTATATTGAAGAGACTACATTTGGCGAATATCAGATAAAAGTTCATGAAACTCTTTTTCTGTCATCTCATACTCTGGCCCCTCGATCATTACCATTAGTGACAACAACGCAAGATCTAATTTTTTTGTAAGTAAAAAATTAGGATCTTGATAAATATCATGCGCTTCTTTTGATACTTTAAAAATATCAAACCCATCCGCAGCGATTCTTCCAAGCCTGTCAGCCACCACGTCTTCCATGCTCATCGTTGCCCCAACTCTTTAGCTCTTCTCTGGCTGGCAAATTTATTTGATGGACATTTGAAGAACGTGATCTGCCCACTATTCTTATCGAAAAGACCAGTCATGTATTGATATAAATTTGATAACTTGTTCTGGCGCATCTTCCAAGGATGCTCTGCAGTCTGTAACAAAACTAATTCCCATCAATATGCTCCCACTTTTCTTTATAAGGAAGTCATCGTCCGCATCATTAAACAAAACATCGAACTCCATCTCTAAGGCCCGAAGATCATCCCCCACGCTGACACTATTAAATTTTCCAAGATACCCCTCACCTACGGCAATTCTATAAAGCCTTCCGCTACTTTCGAAGTGCAGCGAGACGGCCTCATTCATAAATCGATATGAAGATAAGAACTCATTACCGAAACCGATCCGTCTCTTAATGCCGACCCAAGAGTTATTTTGAAGGAGAATGTCACGAACAGCTACTTCCGGACCTTACCACTCAACCTCCCCAACTTTTTCGCTAACGCTGGAAAACGATTCACCTAAAGAGAATCCTGCTGCTGATATACCTGGAACAAGGTCAGAGTACAAATCAGGGAATAAATTTCTCATAGATCACTTCCAGCCTCCTTTTCTTCATTACTTATGAATAGCGGTTAGCGGGCACGAGCAAACAGAGGCCCTAATATGTCGTTAGTAAAGTACCGAGTTTCTAAATCCCGGGCAGGTTCCATGCCGCCATAAAACTCCGCCAGGCGAATTTTATCAGAAATCCCTTGTAAGTATTTCTGTAGCGCGAGCATGACTCTATCAACATCTATCAAGCAGGCATCATCAAAGCATAGTTCCACATTAACATCCTTTCCATACTTTATAATCCTAAGTAGTACGAAAAAATCAGAGCGGGCAGATATCGTATCAAAACCATATAATTTAGCAGTCACACAAACATCACCATCAAACCCACAAAGCCCCGTAACGATTTTCTGATCCAGACACAACCTATTTTCAATGTCGAGCTTTTGTGAAGCCGTTACAGCAGCGACGCGTTCCGAGTGACTTTTCAAGATATTCAGGAGAGCAAGAAGATCCTCTTTAGCCACGCCACTTAGGACAACCTCGTAAAACTCTTTCATAACTAGTCGACAAACCCTTTAAAAGCCCCGCCTAAATTTAATCGCACACCACGCCCATCGCTCAGGCGCTTTTCCATAAATGGAATACCTTTATCTGTCGTCACCTGCTCATGTAAAAAAAGAAGCAGATTTATTATTCTGAGAAAAATCTGAATTCAGCCGCTACAGTTCATTGGCTGGAAATATTCAACTCTGAGAATTTCTTACGAACATATTCAGTTAATCCAGCCAAGTCTTCAAAGGCAATAGAGCCAAACTCAGGCTCATACTCAGCAAGATAGATTTCAGAAGATAGTCCTAAAGATTGGGCCTTAGCCTCTACTTCCTTAATATGTGCGGGCTGAACTACCCAGTTCATGCCAGAGGACGCATAACGCTCACAGCCTATCAGCACCCAAGAAATCAAGCCAACATAAGAAGCAATTACCTCATTTAAAGCACCTATAATATATGTATTTTCTTTTTCAAATCGAAAAGCTATATATGGAGGAAATCTTGAACGATCCTCTCTTTCAAAATGATCACCCATCCAGACTTCTGGATTACGTTGCCTATACTTTCTCCACTCAAGTGCATTCAAGTCATGAAGAATGTTTAGCAGCTCACCTTCCGAGTCTAAAATCCTAGTCACACCCATCACTTTAACCCCTTCAACTTATCAGAGATTGAAACTCCGCCTGGGTCGATATTTTTAATATGCTGCTCCCAATCCCCCTTAGGGATAGGGTTGGAGGACAGCCGTGGATCATAAACATATCGACCATCGGTATAGACTTGGTGATAAAACTGACCCGGTTCATTAATACCATTCTCAAAAACATTCAAATCGCCAACTTTCGAAGGGCGAACTTCAATAACCTTTACCACCAGAAGCATCAAATAACCTGCTTGCAATATCTGAACAGTCTGTTCCTGAACAACCCACCATATTTTTAATTTGCGGGCTCTCCATTGCATCAACAACAGATTTGCTCGGCGGAAACTCTGGGTTAACAGGACGGAATGGGCGATCCATTCCTGGAGGGATAAACTCGTCTACCTTTCCGGCAGCGCCACCAGTAGCTTTTGCACCAGCCTCCTTTATCGGGCGCGTATACGGCATGCCAGCCTCAGCATCCGTCGAGACAGTCGAGGTGTATGGCGCCTTTCCTGCGCCCGCCCCTTTTGCACCCGCCAACTCCACTTTAGCGACCTTAGCAGTGACCTTTTCGACGAACACGGCTCCGCTTTTTAGCGCTCCCCCACCCCCCGTTCCAAGAGCCACCACGTCGCTTATCAGCTTCCCGGTTTCACGCCCTGCGTTAAACGATCCACTCGCCCCGGCTCTCTCATACTCCGCTTCCAGATTATCGACTCGTGCGACGTAGGACTGCTTTACGGCGTCCGAGACGTTACCCAGCACATCCCCGCTTTGAAACACGGATCTCAATGCCCGAAACGTCTCTATCGGGCTACCGACAGCTTCCACGATGCCCTTGACCGTATCAAGTACCCCTTCCGGCTCGCCAACCACGGATCCCTCAGGGTCAGACCTTCCTCTTGATCGGTAATGGTCCCGGCTCGTATATCAAAAACAGTTTGTTCAGCAGTTGGAGTGAGTTCGACGGCTCTCGAATCGCCCAGGCTGGTGGTGCCGGTGGAACTGGGCACGTGGCCGCTATTGGCACGACAACATCCCACGATGCGCAGCAGACTCTCTACGTCTGCAACACCAATGGAGAAGACACATCGAACAAAATACAACGAGCCTGAGGCCATCGTCTCACAGGAATGAGGAGCCTTATTTTTGAGACGGTGCACTAGTATATATAGCAATTTTCATCACTGCGTCCCTCGGGCCGCCACGCTCTAATGATACCGTCCTCGGAAACCAACACGGAGTAATGGCAATCCCTGATCCACGTAATGTAAATCCGTTTATTTTTTCCTTCAGCAACAACACGATCAAACACGCGATTTTTATTCACCGGGGACCATAGCGACCCGCCACAATCTCGTTGACAAATGGAGTGATTATGCGAATTCAATGTTGTTCCCACCCAAGCATCCTTACTGTTCTTCCACCCAGAGTAAGAAGGTGCACACCCTGTGATTAAAAAGGCGAATAATACAAAGAGACTAATTCTGCGCACGTTTTTTCTCCGCTTCGATTTGAGGTCGATATTTGTCATAGATCGCACCATAGTTAACAAATAGCGCCGGGGGCATACTTCCAATATTTTCAATAAACGACATTTCATCTCCCTTGTACGTTTCCAAATCACTCATCCATGTGTCATGCGATGTCGCGAAAGAATTAAACCCAGGAACTTGATTTAATCCATTACTAATTGGAGTGCCATGACAAATAGAAAATATGCCACAGCCCTCAGTTAGATTGAGACCAATATTTTTACCATCTCTATCTACCCCGTTGTAGACTTCACGAGGAACAAATCCATCAGGTAACACCTCGTATTCAGGCCCCTTCACTCTGTCGACTCCCGGTCGTGTATCCGGACCGCGCCCAGCGGAATATTGATAAATTTCAGTCAGCGCTCCAGTGCCCGCGATCGTCAGCCAAGAGCTTTTATCTTTGCCACTCAGCACGCCTTTCAACGCCGTATTCGCGGTATAGGCTTTAACCCGCTCCGCGTAACTCACCGTTTTATAGTTGCCCTCAGACGTCAACTCTCTCCCCCAACCGTCGGTGAAGGCTGCGCCAAAGCCGGCGATTGCCGCGCCCGTGGCATACCCTTTCAGAGCGTCTTGGCTCGTCACGTCCTTAAGCACTAGGCCCATGTTGCCTTTGTTGTTGATAGTGCTCGCCGCTGCGGTACCCGCCATGGAAGAAAGCGCGGTGGTGATCATCACGTTCCCCCATCCTGCCGCTGCAGTCCCAACTGCAGTACCTGCCGTCACCATCGCGGAACTGCCCGCTGCCGCCATCGCAGTGCCTGAGCCCGCACCAGCCCCTGCAGCAGCACCTAACGCGCCACTCGCAGCGCCCGCAGTCAAGGCGGTGACCACAATGATGATTGCCAACATTGCGCCCTGTCCAAGGCTGGAGTGACTATATTTAAAGGAGTCGTGCATCTCCTGCACTTTTATCCAATCCACGTCTCCGCGCTTTTCAGCCTCTTTGAGCCAAGCCAATTGGGGGTCAGCTTTGACCATCACATCAATGGTCTGGGATACAGACTGTTGGTCGATATGCTTGATATCAATCTTCAAGCCATCAGCCGCCTGGATAGCAAACTTGCCCTGCGCGACGATTTCAGTCTGACGCAGCAGCTCGTCGGTATTGCCCTTGCCTTTGGCGCTGGTCCAGGCCAGGTCGCTTTTACTCTTCTCATGACTCTCCTGATGCAAATCCTTCACCGCTTCAAACGTCACCGCCCCACCACTGACAATCGCTATATCCCCGCCACTGTCGAGCTTCGCCGCCTGATACTTCTGATTCCCACCACTTTCCAGCGTCAGGTCTCCCCCAGTCTTGATCTCACTGCCGATGTTCTTCACATCGGTCACTTCATCCCGCTGAGTCTTCTTGCTGCCCCACCCGCCTTTCTTGCTCATGTCATACAGCGAGTAGTTGCTGTCTTGTGCGGCGAGCAGTTGCAGTTCGTTGTCGGCATGCACGTAGGCTTCGTTACCCGCGCTGACTTTGCTGGCGACCAGGGTCAGGTCGGTGCCGGCCACAGCGATCAGGTCGCCGCCGGCTTTGAGTTCGGCGCTTTGTTGGGTGACGCTGTCCAGTTGGGTGGTGGTTTTGGTGTCGCCTTTTTTACCTTTGGAGTAGTCGTGTTGTTCGTTGGCGGCGGCGGCCAGGGTCAGGTTTTCGCCGGCTTTGACGCTCAGGTCTTTGGCCGCGCTGACGGTGCTGGCGACCACGGCGATGTCGCGTCGGGCGTCGATGGCGAGGTTGCCGCCCACCTCCACGCTGGAGCCGTGTTGCAGCAGGGTTTGCTCGGTGCTTTTGACCCGGCGGCGCTGGTAGGCGGCGCTGTCTTCTTCGGTCTGGCTGGCGATCACTACGTCGCGGCCTGCGGTCACGCTGGCGTTGCCGCCAGCCTTGAGATTGCTGCCTACGTTGAGCACATCCCGGCCGGCGTTAAGCCGCAAGGTATCGGTTGCTTCGAAGCGCGACGCATCGCTGACCACGTCGTCGCGCAGTTGGAATTTCTCGCCGTCGCGCTTGAAGGTGGTGACGGTGCGCTCGTTGATGATGTCGCCGGTCACGGCCGTGGCGCTGATGTCGCGGCCGGTGATGATGCCGCCGCGGCTGTTGCGGATCGAGTCGGTGGCGAGCATTTCCAGGCGGTTTCCGGCTTGCATCAGGCCGCTGTTGTCGATGTTGCCCGCGACCATGCTCAGGTTGTTGGTGGCGCGCAGGGTGCCGCTGTTGTGCAGGTCGCCGCCGCTGATCAGGCTGACGTCCTGGCCCTGGATCAACGCACCGTTGGGCGCCAGGCGGTTGTTGGCCTGGGCCAGGTATAACACCGGGGTCAGGACTTTCTCTCCGTTGACCTCGGCCTCTTCCATCCAGACGATGTCGTGGGTCAACGCCGCCACTTGCTCGGCGGTCAGCGATACGCCCAGTTGCAGGTTGAGCGAGTCCTTGTAGGAGATGGCGTTGTCCATCAGGTAGCGGAACAGCGCGTCGTCGCTGGCGAGGCCATTGATGTAACGCTGGCCGGACGGTCGGAAAACTGAATCTTTCTTTCTGAAGACGTATTGCCCTGTTCCCGAGCTTCGGACTTTTCCCACGGCCTGGCGAGGTTGAGCCATAGGAAGTAACTTGGCTAGGATTCGACGTCGCAGTAAATCCTGTGGCCGGGTGTCGCAACCTGAAGTAGTCTGAGGCGCGGTAGCGCCATAGCTCTGTAGCTGGCGCTTTTTTGTGCCTGCTTACCGCATCTATGGTGGACCGTGTGAGGCGGGCTTTTGCCCGGCCGGTACCCTCGGACACCGGTTTGCGACCCTCGCACGGTCCACCACCCACTCGTGTCGCAACGAAGGTGGTGGCCTCTTAAATGTCTGAGGATCGAGTGGATGTTTTCTACAAATCGAAACTGTCGAGTTATTGAAGTAGAAGTCGTGATGAGGGGTTCGCGCTCTTCCGTTAGCGCTCATTCAATGTGTGGTGCATTGGAGTATCGCTCATGAACACGCGAATAGATGCCGACGATTTGCCTACCAGTGTTTTCAATGTGAGGCCAGATTTGAGCTCCGAAGAAGCATTAGTGAATGCAAGTGAGCTTTTGGCTTCGGCGTCAGCTATGGCTAATGAACAAGCATTTTCCTCAAGCGGATCACAGCGACTTCAAACCTTCGGTTTGGCCCAGCTGATCGAAAGCGCGCACCTTCTAGTGAACGATGCTCTGAAAAAAACGACTCCAGTAACCTCTGATTTTTAATGAAGAAAAAGGGATGAGGGTAGGTTACGCAGTTTTATTCGAAAATCGTGGCCTACCCCCCTCTATCACTTACATTCAAACAATTGAATTATCTACAAAAAATGATGCCTCATAGGCATCCATCTTGGCTAACCATAAAGCTAGCAGGCACCAAAAAAAATAAAACCACGTTATTAAAGAGCAAACCATCAATAGAGCAACCAAATAAATCTGTCCCTTTACCGTTATTTTTCCTGAAAAAATAAATCTCTACCCTTCCCTTACGAGCAACGTCGTTATATTAATGTATTACCTATACCTGCAACTTTCCCTTTCAATTTCGCGCCACTTAACTTTCGACAACCTCAACCAATACTCCGTGAGCTTCTTTCATATAACAGGAATAGTCTTCACCTGCATACATCAAAACCCCGCTATCCCACCACCCCTCCCCTTCGACCAAAGCTATACCTGGCTGTAATAAATCTTTAAATTTTTTATCCACGGAAATAACTTTTTCGCGCAACTCCTTAAAATTCTCTGAGCTGGAAATTGCTGAGCTATTCAACAACTGCTCTAGCAACCCTCTTACCCTAATTTCGTTTCTATACTCAGAATAATCCCAACGATATCCATCTTGGCATTCATCAACAAAAAAATCCCACCTTTGAACTAATGAGTTAAAAGTCTCATTACCAAATCCGAGCTTGGTCAGAATAGTTGAACACAGCTCAAAAATATTCTCGTTTATCATAACTGATCCTTGAAATATTTTAGCCTTGCTGCAGCATCACCGTCAGGCCTAAAGAAAGTGTTTATTTTACCATTCCGCATAACGCCAAAATATCCAGTGGACGGTTCAAACCTTAGGACAGAGCCATCTGCTCGAATGCCCTGCTGAATCCCTTCTCTACTGGATGGCGCCCAAAAAGACCGTGCAGCACTGACGTATGAATCCAACGAAGTGAACTCGGACATATCAGCACCATCTATCTTCGCCACCGCTTTACCTTTTCCGCCCAATATTACTCCTTGGGAGTGTTTGGCATAATGTTCAAATGCTTTTCGACCGTTGGTGAAATCAGGTAATAACTGGAGTGCCTTAGCTCCGCCGTTTTGAGCAGCGCCACCCGCAACAGCCAGCGCGCCCCCACCAAAAACACCAAACGCCGTCCCCCCGAGAGTAGCATTTCCGCCCGCCACTTCCGCAGCGGCTATTGCAGCCTGGTTGCATGCCAGCGGAGCAAACGCGCACCCCATCAGCAGCTCAGGTGTAGCTACTGCTAGCCCGAGCGCGCCAGGTATATAGACCCAACCAGCAACATAATCATGGCCCGGCCCCTCATACCCATCGCTTCTGGCCAAGGATCTGAACGCCTCAGAGATCTCATCAGGTGTCTTGCCTTGCTCGATCATTTCAGCGCCGAGACTGGTCGCAGCAGCTCCCCAATTACCGCCCATATGCTCAAAGGCATTGTAGCGCTCGGCATTCCCCGCCACCCAACTGGCTGTCTCGGGATCACCATTACCCAAAGCGCCTGCCAACACCCCAATAACTTGAGCGGTGGCTACTTTGAACTGAGGATTCGTAGCAAGCTGAGAATCCAGGTATTTACCAAGATTCTCTGTCGCGATAGTCGTCAATCCTTCCGCAGCAGCCCCTGCAAGTGCGCCTGTTTTAAAATCACCGCCCTTGGCAGATGAAAGTGCTCCGCCCAAGACAGCATGCATGAACACTTTTGAGGCTGTGCCAGGGCTGACTTCCAAATAATCCGCTAAATCACCGACTTGTTTATTTCCAAAAGCGGCTGTGAGATCGAGACCTTCCGAAATAGCCGCAGCACCGAGATTATCTTTTAAACTACCGCCGTTGATCGCAGTGTTAACGCTGCCTGTGACCAATGCATGTGTGCTGCTTCGAAGTACGTTCTCACTAACCGTATTCCAATCCAGCATGTTTGAGGAATAGCCTGGATTGTTGACACCATTGGCATTCAGAATCAAAGGGCCATCGGGATTCCAACCCGCCACGGCGGTATCTACGCCGGCCAAGATACCGCTTGTAACCATCTGCGTTGCATAGCCTTTAATCGCATTTTTATTGGTTGCGGCTTTCAGGCCCGCACCAATGTCTCCGCCGCCATTGATAGTGCCCACAGCAAAGTTGCTGGCCATGGCTCCGGCGAGAGGCCCCAGATAGAAGCTTGCGACAATCGAAATAATCAGCGCGGGTGCAGCACCTAAACCTGAGTGCTTGTAATCCCAACTGTCATGAATCTCCTTCACAACTCGCCAATCAACTTGGCCGTTGGCTTCGGCTTGCTTGATCCACGCCAATTGAGGTTCAGCTTGAACCATCGCATCAATCGTTTGGCTGACTGTCTTTTGATCAATTTGTTTGACGTCGATATTGATCTTGCCAGCAGCACGGATAGCTAACTCACCCTGAGCCATCATCTGTGTCTGACGCAGCGTCTCGTCCGTAGCGCCCTTCCCCTTGGCACTGTTCCATGCCATGTCACTCTTGCTCTTCTCGTGACTCTCCTGATGCAAATCCTTCACCGCCTCAAACGTCACCGCCCCACCACTGACAATCGCAATATCCCCGCCACTGTCGAGCTTCGCCGCTTGATACTTCTGATCCCCACCACTCTCCAGCGTCAGGTCTCCCCCCGTCTTGATCTCACTGCCGACATTTTTCACATCGGTCACTTCATCCCGCTGGGTCTTCTTGCTGCCCCACCCGCCTTTCTTACTCATGTCATACAGCGAATAATTACTGTCTTGCGCGGCGAGCAGTTGCAGTTCGTTGTCGGCATGCACGTAGGCTTCGTTGCCCGCGCTGATTTTGCTGGCGACCAGGGTCAGGTCGGTGCCGGCCACGGCGATCAGGTCGCCGCCGGCTTTGAGTTCGGCGCTTTGTTGGGTGACGTTGTCCAGTTGGGTGGTGGTTTTTGTGTCGCCTTTTTTGCCTTTGGAGTAGTCGTGCTGTTCGTTGGCGGCGGCGGCCAGGGTGAGGTTTTCGCCGGCTTTGACGCTGAGGTCTTTGGCTGCGCTGACGGTGCTGGCGACCACGGCGATGTCGCGTCGGGCGTCGATGGCGAGGTTGCCGCCCACCTCCACGCTGGAGCCGTGTTGCAGCAGGGTTTGCTCGGTGCTTTTGACCCGGCGGCGCTGGTAGGCGGCGCTGTCTTCTTCGGTCTGGCTGGCGATCACTACGTCGCGGCCTGCGGTCACGCTGGCGTTGCCGCCCGCTTTCAGAGTGCTGCCTACGTTGAGCACATCCCGGCCGGCGTTGAGCCTTAAGGTATCGGTTGCTTCGAAGCGTGACGCATCGCTGACCACGTCGTCGCGCAGTTGGAATTTCTCGCCGTCGCGCTTGAAGGTGGTGACGGTGCGCTCGTTGATGATGTCGCCGGTCACAGCCGTGGCACTGATGTCGCGGCCGGTGATGATGCCGCCACGGCTGTTGCGGATCGAGTCGGTGGCGAGCATTTCCAGGCGGTTGCCGGCTTGCATCAGGCCGCTATTGTCGATGTTGCCCGCGACCATGCTCAGGTTGTTGGTGGCGCGCAGGGTGCCGCTGTTGTGCAGGTCGCCGCCGCTGATCAGGCTGACGTCCTGGCCCTGGATCAACGCACCGTTGGGCGCCAGGCGGTTGTTGGCCTGGGCCAGGTATAACACCGGGGTCAGGACTTTCTCCCCGTTGACCTCGGCCTCTTCCATCCAGACGATGTCGTGGGTCAACGCCGCGACTTGTTCTGCGGTGAGCGACACGCCGAGCTGCAGGTTGAGCGAGTCCTTGTAGGAGATGGCGTTGTCCATCAGGTAGCGGAACAGCGCGTCGTCGCTGGCGATGCCGTTGATATAGCGCTGGCCGGTACGCGCCACCACGGCTTCGCGGATCAGGCGTTGCTCGTAGAGGCCGTCGCCCAGGCGCTTCCAGCTGGCGTCGGGGTTGTAGCCGAGTTTGCCGAGCAGGTAGTCGGAGCTCATGAACTGCTTGAGGTCGGTGAGCGCCGGGTTGGTTTCGATCAGGTATTTGTGGCTGTTGTCCACCGGGGCGATGTCTGGCACACCCTGCACGCGGGTGACCGAAGGCGCGCGGCCGTCCAGCACCAGCGGGCCCTGGCCGTTTACCGCGCCGCTGACCGGCTGGCCATCGAGGCTGAAGCCGCGCTCTTGCACGGCGCTGTAGTCGAGGGTTTTCTCGCGCTCGGCGGCGCTGACCACTCGCCCGTTCACGCTGAAGTCACCGCTGCCGGTGGCGGTTTTACCCGCTGCGCCGGCTTTCGCGGCCTGGCCGCTGAGGCGGAACAAGCCGTTCTGACTGGTCGGCAAACTGAAGCCCGGCAAGGTCACCGGGTTGACCTGGCGCTGGGCAAGGTCCGGCGGCAGTTGCGCGGTGATCGCCGGTTTGACCGTGGAGGCAAACACGTCGGAGTTGGTATTGCGGTTTTGCGCCGGCGTATTGATATCCGTGGCGTTGGCGCGGATCACGCTGTTGTTGATTTGCTGCGTAGCGTTAACGGTGACTGATCCAGCCGCCTGAATAACAGCGGGGGCAATCACACGTCCGGCGGTGGCGACGACATAGCTGGAATCGTTGTAGAAGTTACCGATCCCGTCCCTCAGCTTGGCGATGGTCATTTCGCCGGGACGGTAGTCGGCCGAGTTGGGGTTGTTGTAGAGGTTGAACTGGTTCCTGCGGATGATGAACGTGTTGTAGACGCTGTCGTTGCGGGTATAGAACTCCGAGTCGAAGTGACGATCCTCGCCACCGGCTGCGCCTGTGTTGTTCAGTACACCGGTATCGATCTGGATATTGCCCGCAGCCGAGATGGAGCTGTAGAGGTTGTCGACGGTTTGCGCGCCAACGGTCAGGCCTGCGCCCGACGAGATGTACGCCGTGGGGGAACTGCCGGTGACGACGTCCTCGTAGCGCTCAACCGAGCGGAAGTGCACTTCACAGCCCTTGCCGTCACAGAAGTCGTCGTAGTAGGTGTCGAAGCTGCCCGACACCAGTTTCATTTCGGTGCTGAATTGGTCGCGACGGTTGCTCAGGGTGTCGGCCAGCAAACGCATGTTGCCGGTGCTTTCCAGGGTGCCGGAGACGTTTTCGATCAGGGCGCTGCGCCCATTGGCGTCGTCGCGAGCGATGTCCAGGCCGCCCAGGCTGTAGACGTCGCCATAGCGGTTGCTGAAATCACTGACACGCAACGTCATGTCGTTGCCGCTGAAGATCAGGCCCTTGTCGTTGAGCAGGTGAGTGGCGTTCAGGCGGACCTTTCCAGCGCCGCCCAGGGTGCCGTAATTGTTCAAGGTGGTGGCGTTGACGGTCAGGTCGCCGATGGCGGTCAGGCGTCCGCGATTGTTCAGGGTGGTGCTGTTGATCTGGGTAAGTGCACCACCGGCAATGCGTGCGTTATCGCCGAGGTCCATGCGGGCGCTGGTAAGGCTCATGGCGCCCAGGCTGCTGACCCGACCATTGCCGCTGTAGCCACCGGTCAGTGTCAGGTTGAGGATGCCGTCACTGGCCAGCAGGCCTTCGTTGGTCCAGGTGCCGCCGATGCCGGTCAGGCTTTGTGCGCCCAGCAACTGGCCGCTGGCGGTCTGGGTGAACTCGCCGATGTCGAGGTTCAGGCGTGCAGCCTGAATCACGCTGCTGTTGGTCCACTTGGCGGCCGTGATGTCCAGTTGGCCGCTGGTGATGAAGCTGCCGCCGGCTCGGGTGACCTGGTCGGAAGTCAGGTCGAATGTGCCGCTGCCGGTGTGCACGATGCGCCCGCCGTTGTTGTCCAGGCTGGCCGCTTGCAGGTTGAGTTCTTCGTTGGCGCTTTCCAGCGCACCCAGGCGGTTATCGAACAGCCCCAGTGTGCTGATGCGCGTGGAACCGGTGCGGCCCATGGCCCGCAGGGTACCGCCCACGTTGCTGATGGTTTGCGCGGTGAGGCTTAGGGTGTCGTCGCTTTCGATCAGGCCAAAGCGGTTGCTCAGGGCGCCTGTCAGGCCGAAGTCGATGGTGCGCGCGCCGACCTTGCCGCCGTTGCCGGCAGCCGTGCCCTGGTTATCGAAATCCTGGGCCGTGACTTTGAGCAAGGTGTCGGCATACACACCTCCACCCTGGTTATTCAAGCTGCTGGTGACGATACGGTTTTCACCGGCCAGGGCCGAGAGGTGCCCGAGTTGGTTGAGCAAGCCGCCGTTGGCGGTGATGTCCAGCGATTGCGCCTGGGTGATCCCGCTGCCGTTGTCGAACAGGCCGCTGACCAGTTTGATCCAGCCCTTGCTGCTGTTGAGTATGCCGCCGGCGGTGTTGGCCACACTGGCTGCTTCCAGGTCCAGGTTGCCACTGAGGCTGTCGACCCGGCCACCCTGGTTGTTCAGGGCGCCACTCAGACGTAGCCGGTTATCGACTTGGCTTTGCAACGTGCCTTTCTGGTTGTTCAGGGTACGCGCAGCCAGATCAAGCTTGCCCTTCTGGCTGAAAATCAGGCCGTCCTGCTGGTTGTTGATGTCACCGGCCAACAGCTTGATCACCAGGTCTTTCTGGCTGGCGAGGGTGCCTTTGTCGCGGTTATCCAGACCGTCGGCGAGGGTCAGGTCGAGCCGGTCCTGGCTGACCAGTTGGCCGCCACGGTTATCCAGGCTCGATGCGTTCAGCAGCAAAGCTGCGCCGCTGGCCAGACGGGCGTTGTTGGCGTTGATCAGCGCACCGCTGAGGGTGCCTTCCAGAGTGCCCTGGCTGATCAGTTGACCGGCGCTGTTGTCCAGGCTTTGGCCAACCAGGGTGATGCTGGCAGCACTGATCTGGCCGCCACGGTTGAGGATTTCACTTTGGGCATGGTTGAAGCCCAGGTGCTGACCGGCGGAAATCAAGCCGCCGTTGCTGTTGTCCAGGCGGCCGGTAACGGTGAGGCTGACATCCGCCTGGCCGGAAATGATCCCTTGATCATTGTTCAGGCTGGCCGCGCTGATGGTTTGCTCGCCCTGGCTGACCAGCGCACCTGCCGCGTGGTTATCCAGCGCGCCGGTAAGCGTGGTTTGCAAGATGCCGCTCTTGCTCGACAACGTGCCTTCGGCGCTGTTGTCCAGGCTGCCGCCGACGACGGTCAGGCCATTCCAGCCAGAGATCAAACCCTTGCCAGCGTTGACCACCGTATCCGCTTCAAGACGCAATTGATCGGCACTGAGGATGACCCCGCGATCGCCGTTATCGATGCGCTTGGCGGCCACGCTGAATGCCGTCTGGCTGGAGATTTCGCCTTGTTCGCGGTTGGTCAGGTTGGCCAGGCGCGCGAAGGTCAACGGCCCTTTGGCGCTGATCAAGCCCGCGCTGTTGTCCAGATCACCGCCTTGCAGATCGAGGCTCACGGCGCGCTCGCCGATCAAGCGGCCCTGGCGCTGGATCAGCTTCTGGATCGTGAGTTTCAAGTCGCCCTTGGACGAGATTTCACCGTCCTGGCTTGAGTCCACACGCTGGCCCGCCAGGGTGAGGTCGCTTTGACTGTTGATCAGGCCCGCGCCGTTGTCGAGGTTGGCGACGGTCAGGTTCAAGGCGTGCTGGCTGCCGATCACGCCACTGCGGTTATCCACATTGGCGGCGGTGATTGTCAGGCTGCCATCGCTGACCAGTTGCCCGCCCTGGGAGTTATTCAGTGCGCCGGTATTAAGGGTGTGGAACGTGCCGGCAGAAAGCCGGCCCTTGTCACTGTTGTTCAATGCACCCGACGTGGCATTCAGGGCAGTGGCGGCAGAAATCAGCCCCTGGTTATGGTTGTCCAGAAGGCCGGTGACTTTCAGGTCCAGCGCGCCACGGCTGGCGAGGGCGCCGCCGGCCTGGTTGTCCAGGCTGCCTGCATCCACCTGCAAGAGGTTCTTGGCAGACAACACACCTTCAACGCTGTTATCCAGCGCCTTGGCGATGCGTACCTGAAGGCTGTCGCCACTGATGACTTTGCCGCCCCGGTTGTTCAGTGCATCGGCCGTCAACAGGAAGGATTGGGTGCTGGAAATCTCGCCGCCCTGGCTGTTGTCGACGCTGCCCAGGTTGCTCAGCAGCAATTGGCCGGGGGTCGCAATCAGGCCGTGGTCGCGGTTGATCAGTTGCCCGTGGCTCAAATCCAGATCGATGTGGGTATCGCTGACCAACTCGCCACGATCGTGTTGGTCCAGCCCGGTCATGGTGGCCTTGACCGTGGACTTGGCAAAGATTGAACCTTGCTGGCTGTTGTCCAGTTGCCCGGCATTCAGGCTGATGCCGGCGTCACTGCTGATGCTGCCGCGCTGACTGTTGTCCAGCCCCGCACTGCGCACATCAACCTGTTGCTTGGCGCTGATCACACCGCCCTGGCTGTTGTTCAGCGCAGCGCTCACCAGCGTGGCCGTGCCATCGGCCAGCAGCTTGCCCGCCTGATTGTTCAGCTGGCCGTCCGTTGTGATCGACAGCGCGTTGGCGGCGGACAGAATGCCGCCCTGGCGGTTGTCCAGCGTGCCAGCCTTGACCGTTAACGTGCCTTCACTGAGCAAGGTGCCCTGATCATGGTTGAGCAGGTCGCCGCTCAGGTTGATATTCAGGTCTTTCTGGCTGGTGATGCGGCCGCCCAGGCTGTTATCCAGTTGACCGCCGTTCAGCACGAGGCCGTCGCGCCCGGCCAGCAGGCCTTTGCTCTGGTTGAGCAGGCGTTGCACGGTCAGGCTCAAGCCGCTGTCACCAATCACCTTGCCAGCATTGTTGTTCAACTGGTCGGCCACCAGCAGCACCTTGGCCTGGCTGGAGATCTCGCCTTGCTGGTTGAGCACGCTCTGGCTGCGCAAATCAACGCCGTTGGTGGCGGCGATGAAACCGCCGTTGCGGTTGTCCACCGAGGTGCCAATAAGGCTCAGCGCGCCTTCGCTCACCAGCTCACCCGCTTGCTGGTTGAGCACGCCGACGGTGGCCTGCAGATCACCCTTGGCACTGATCCGACCCGCGCTGTTGTCGAGTTGGTTGGCATTGAGCGTCAACCGGCTATGACTGCTCAGTTGGCCGCCATTGCTGTTGTCGACGCTACCGCCGGTCAGGGTCAATGCCCCATCGGCGATCACCTGGCCGCCCTGGTTGGCCAGAGTATCGCCGTGCAGCGCCAGGGTGGTTTTACTCGATACCAGTCCAGCCTGGGCGTTGTTCAGCTGCCCGACCCGAACCTGCTGGGCCCCTTGGCTGACCAGGTTGCCTTGATTGTGATTGTCGAACAGCCCGGCGATGGTCGCGGTCAGGTTGCCCTGGCTGGCGACGGAGCCTTGGTCGCTGTTATCCAGGCTTGCGGCTTGCACCGTCAGCAGGCTGGTGGCGGAGAAAATCCCCAGGCGGTTATCAATGGCGCCGCTGGCGGTCACGTTGAGTTGGCTGCCCAGCAGTTTGCCGGAACGGTTATCCAGCGACGTGGCGCTTAGGGTGGTTTGCTGGGCGGAGATTTCGCCCGCCCGGTTGCTCAACGGCCCGGCCGTTACCTGGGCCTGCTCTTGGCTGGCGACCAAGCCATTATCGTTGGTCAATTGCCCGGCGTTGAGCGTCAGGCTCTTGAGGCCGATCACTCGGCCGTTCTGGTTATCCAGGGCAGCCGTCACCGTGACGTCGGTGCTGTTATCGCTGTGCACCAAGCCAGCCGCGCGGTTATCCAGGCCGGTGGCGTTGACTTTGAGCGCCTCGGCCCCCAGAACCCTGCCGCCCCGGTTATCGAGCTGGCCTGCGCTGACCACGGTGTTCACACCGCTCAATGTGCCGCCCTGGTTATTCACGGTCTGCGCAGCGGTCACCATCAGGGTGCGACTGGCGACCACGCTTTGGGTGTTTTGCACACTCGCCGCCGTCAGGTTGACGTCGCCGCTGGCATTGCGGCTTTCATCGCCATTCACGCCGGCTTCGATGATGCCGTTGTTGATCACCTGCCCGCTGCTGGTCAGGCTGATGCTGTCGCGCGCGGCGAGGCTTTTCTGGTTGCTCAAGCCTGTGGTGGTTTGCGCATCGATTCGGGTGCCCGCGTAGATCGCGCCCGTGGCATCCAACTGGTCGGCCTTGATCACCACCGCTTCGCTGGCCTTGGCATTGACCATGCTCAACCGCCCATTGGCATCGAGCTGAATATCCCCACCACTGGCCGCCAGCGTGCCATCGAGCTTCACCCCCACACCGGCCTCGGTGCCCACCAGTTTGATCGCACCCGCATACATGCCGCCCAGGGCCGAGGAGTCGATCGCCAGCTCGGGTTTGGCGCTGCCGTCATCGGCGCGTGGGGTGGTGTTCAGACTTTGCGCATCGACGTCGTTGCGCCCGGCGATCACGTTGAGTTCGCGCGCGTTGATCTGCGCGTTGATTTTGGCCGAGCGGGTGATGATGTCGAAGCGGTCGACGTTGCTGGCGTTCAGGCCTTCGCCGTCGATGGTCACGGCGCCGCCGTCGACCTGGTAGCTTTTCAGCTGGCCGGTGGGGTCGAGGACCGGTTTGCCGGTGGTCAGGGTCACGTTCGGCGTGTTGATAAAGCCGCAGCCGCTGCAGGTAATCCCGTACGGGTTGGCGACGATGACCTTGGCCGACTGCCCCGCCACTTCGGTGTAGCCGCGCAACTGGCTGGCGCTGCCGCCGTTGACTTCGTTGAGGATGACGCTGGCCGCGCCGCCCTTGAGGTTGGGGTTGCCGACGATGTAACCGCCCAGCTGGGTGTTGACCAGGGTGCCGGTGGCGTTATTGAGGATCACGCCGTTGGGGCCGACGTTGTACTGCTGGAACTGGTTATGGGACAAGCCTGCGCCGTTGGGCGTCGCGATATTCACCACCGGCACGCCATTGCCCGCCGCACCCACCGTGGTGCCTGGCGCGCTGACCACAATGCCCTCGGCCTGGGCCAGCAGCGGCTGCCAGAACAGCGCATTGGCGAGGATCAACGCCAGCCCGCGCTTGGGCAGGCCGAAGAACGCGTTGCGCGGCTTCAGGGCGGCAGAAGGTTGGCGGGCCAGGAAGGCGAATTGGCGAACGTCCATTGTCAGGTTCTCATTGCAGCGGGGCGTTGAATTACAGGAAGAAATCCATGCGGAAGTAGATCGGCGCTTCGCGCTCGGTCACGACCCCAGGTCTTTCTAACGAATGGGCAAAGGTCACGCTGGTGCTGACGTGTTTGCCGCGGGCGAACAGTTCCAGGGAGTTGCTGGAGACCCGCCCATGCGAGTTGTCGTTGTAGCGGTCGTTGCTGATCACGCCCTGGTCGTAGCCGACGCTGGCGCCGTATTCGAAAAAGGCCGGGCGCATCCAGTCGAGGGTCACCGGGCGCGCCCAGCGCACTTCGTTGCGCCAGTAGCCGCCGCTGTCGCCGGTCAGCAACTGGTCCTTGAAGCCGCGCACCGAGGCCGAACCGCCGAGGCTCATGCGCTGCGGCGAAAACAGGATGTCTTCGCTGCGTTGGCCGGTGGCCAAGCTGCTGAAGCTGAACGACTCGCCCCACAGGCTGAACGGTTGCAGGTAGCTGACGGTGGCGGTGTATTTGCGGTAGCGCGAATTCGGCTGGCGGCGGCCGAGCGGGTCGCGCTCTTCCTGCGACTGGGCGTCGAGCAGGCCGATGCCGTTTTGCATGCCCAGGTCGAGGTTGACGAACGCGCTGCCAATACGGCGGCCGTGGTTGATGCCCAGTTGCAGTTCGCTGAGGCGGTTGCTGCTGGGCGCGGTGCGCACGTCGAGGAGGTAGTTGTTGGTGCGCAGGTGCGCCAGGCCGACGTTGACCGAGGTCTTGCTCACGTCATCGCGATGAATCACCCGCTCGGCGCGCAGTTGGTGGTTCTGGTTGTCGCCGTCCTGCTTGTACTTGGCGTTATCGGCCACGATGTAGGTGCGGTAGTCGCTCTCGTTGTAGCTGTAACTGAAGTTCCACCAGCCCCATGGCACGTTGTAGTAGAGCAGGGTGTTTTTCGAGGTTTTCTGATGGTCGCTGATGGCGTCGTGGCCGCCGCGCAGCATCAACTGGTCGCCCAGGCCGAGCGGGCTGTCCCACTCAAGGCCGGCGCCCCATTGCTGTTCGCCGGTGCTTTTCTGGCCGTCGTTATTGCGCGACAGGCTGGCGCGCCAGGGCTTTTGTGGGGTGTTCTTGACCACCACGTCGCTGCCGCCGACCTGGCTGCCGGGGGTCAGCTCCATCTGCGCCTGTTTCGACGGCAGGCGGTTGAGCTGGTCCACCAGTTGCTCGATCTCGCGCAGGTTCAGCGCCTCGCCGACCTTGCCGGGAAAGGCCATGGCCAACTCGCGCTCGGTCACCGTGCTGCCTTCGGCGCTTTTCAGGGCTTCGAGCTTGCCTTCCACCACCAGCACTTGCAGGTGGCCGCTGGAAAGGTCCTGCTGCGGCAGGTAGGCACGGCTGGTGACGCGGCCTTTGCCGAGGTAGTAGTCGGTGATGGCCTTGAGCAGTTCGTTGAGCTGGGACACGCCCAGGCACTGGCCGATATACGGCTTGAGCAGGCGCTCGCGGTCGGCGGCCGGCAGGCTGTCGGCGCCTTTGAGTTCGATATCCTGGATCGGGAAGCAGCGCGTGTCGGCGGGGGTGGCCGGGGCTTCGGGCTTAGCCGCTTTACCGGGCAGGTCCTGGAGTTCCTGCAGACGCCGCTGCTGCTCTTCGAGCAGGCGGTTTTGACGGTCGCGGATCAGGTCCTGGTCGCCGGGGGTGGGGGCGGCGAATGCGCTGTTCAGCGTGAAAAAAGTCAGCAGGCAGGCGCCCAGCAGCCGAGTCCATGGCAGGAGAAAGTACATGTTCGATCCGTCGATTTACAAAGGGTGGCAAATTAACATCGAAGCATGCGTCAGCCAATATCCCGACTGTCTTATCAGTAGATGCCTTAATAACTCTTAACTAACTGATTTTTAAATAAAAAATTATAAAGCTCGAGTATCTGGCGTTGCGATTCCGATAAACGGTAGCGATGATCTAACTGAACGAGCGACGGTAACGCGCTGAGCGTCGCTTCAGATGCTTACCAAAAAAGGCTTCTCAGTTGAGCAAAAACACCATCAACGGATTGTCATTCAACCGCCCCTGAAAGCTCGGTGCCAATGGCTCCACGGGCGAGCCCTTCAACAGCGCCGTGTCCTTGCGCGGCACAATCACCCAGGATGGCCGGGGCAATGTGACGAGCTTCTCCAACTCGTTACGCCCGACGAACAGCGGCTGCTCATCGTGATCCAGGTTCATCATGTAGCGCACCGCCCAGGTGTCCCGGGCCAGGTCGACAAATACCAGAGGTCCCGGCTGCGCATCCCGCAACGCCTCTACCTGGCGGACAAACTGCCGGGTATCGAACTGAAGGTCCTTGGCCGGCTCGATGACGCTCACCAGCAGCAACCACTGGGCCGTCAGGGCGATTGCGCTGAGCCACATCAATCGCGTAGCCCGATACCACGCAAGGATCGCCGCCACCTGCAGAAGCACCAGCACGCCGATCAATAGCGGCATGGACACGTCGGGCCAGTAACCCTGCTTGTGCCAGGCATGCCGACACACAAACAGCACCACCACGCACAGCGCCGGCAACGCTACGACGAGCCCTTCGTAACCGCGACGCACGCCAACGAGCCAGCCTTGGGCTTGAAGCAACCCATAAGCCGCGACGGCGGCAAACATCGGCACCATGGGCAGAATGTAATAAGCACGCTTGAAATGCGGCACGGACAGGCCGAGCAGAATCATCAGGCCGCACGCGCCGAGCCGTATCAATAACTGCACATCCTCGTTGGCCCAGCGTTGCGCCCAGCGATGGCGCAGCGTAATCAAGGTAGCCAGCGCCAATGGCACCACCGGGAAATACCGGTACAGACTCAGCTGGAAGTAAAAGTAGAACGGCTCGCCGGACTCATCGAGGCGCCCGCCGACCTGCATCTTGAACACCTCATCGGCAAAGGCATCGCCACCACTGATGCGCGCGAGCTTCATCAACAGCCACCAGCAAGCCGCCAGCAGCACCAACCCGACAACGCCGTGAATCAACACCTGCCTGACCCGCTCCCCCGGCCGGCCCAGCGCCGAGTACACGCAGGCGACGCCACACACCTCGATCAACCCCAGCGGCCCGCGAATCGCAAAGGCCAGGATAAACAGGGGGAACACCGCAAGCTGCCTGCACCGCGAGCCCAGGCGCTCACCACTGTGCAGCAGGTAGAAAGTGCCGATGCACAACAGCGCGATCATCTGGTCCAGGCACACCGAGCGCGACTTTTCGAGCAACTGGGTGGTGAGTAATGTCAGCAGCACCGTCAGTAATGCCCAGGGCCGGCTGGACGGCGCCAGCAGGCGATAGATCAAGGCAATCACGCCGGCCGAAGCCAGCGCGGTGGGCAGCACATTCGCCAGATGGTTGGGCGCGTCGAACAAGCGTGCGAAAAGGAAGCTCAGGAACGTCGCGGTGCCGGGATAATCGGCGTACGGCTGGCCGTAGGTGGTGGGGAAAAGACTCGCGCCGTGGCGAAACATTTCCTGCAGGAACAGCGCCCAACGTCCGTCAAAGCCCTGGGGCTGCTGGTCCCAGATACCCCAGGTGAACAGCAATAAGACGATCAGAAAGATGCCCAGTGACTCCAGGCGATAGCGGTTGCGATGATCCATCGGGTGACCTGTCAGGTGGGAAGCGCGGGCTTATGGTGCCGGCCGCCTCCCTGAATAGCGCCTGAACAAACCTGATTATTCACGCGTTAGCGGCTGGCGGGCCACACCAGGGCCGGGATCAGGCGGATATAGATCAACTGCGCGACCAGCTCGACCAGGGTCTGCAGGATGACCGCCGTCGCGGCCAACCCGCGCACGCCCTCAGGCAACGCCAGCGCCAGGGGCAGCACCACCAGCGAATTGCGGGTGGATACGCTGAACGTCACCGCACGCGCCGAGGCCGCCGGCAGCGCAAACAGCCGCGCGGCCAACATTCCCATCAGCGGCGCCAGCAGCACGAAACCTGCGTAGATCGGCAGCACTGGCAGCAGTACGCCGATGTCCCGAATCACCGATGTGATTTGCGAGCCAATCACCACAAACAGCACGAGGGCCATCGCCGGCACCGGCAGCCAGGCCCAGGCGCTGTTCCATCGGCTTATGCGTGTTGAATGGCGCGCAAGGACCAAGGTCAACGCGGCCAGCACCATTGGCGCCACGATCAACACCAGAAACGCCTGGATAAACGGCCCGACCGCGATCACCACCCCGGATTGCGTGCCCAGCATCAAACCCAGGTACACCGGCAGCAGGGCCAATTGCATCAGCAGCAATAGCGGCGTGGCTGCCAATACCAACCGCGAATCACCTTTACCGAGGTGAGTAAACACCACCACGTAATCGATACACGGCGTCAGCAACACCAGCAACGCGCCCACCAATAGCGCAGGGTGCCCCAGCAGGCTACGGGTCAGCGCCCATACCAGCAAGGGCACCAGGATGAAATTGGCCAGCAGCAACGCCGCCATAAAGCGCTTGCTGCCCCAGCTGCGGCGCAGCTCCAGGAAAGGAATTTGCAGGAACATCGCGTACATCAATATCGCGATGGCCGGCGTGATCAGCACGCTGAGGCCCTGAGCGAATGATGGCGCGAATACCCCACACAGAGCGGCGAGCAGGATGGCGCCAGAGTAGACGGGAATCTGGTTGTGCTCGAGGGTATCGCGGGTCATGAAGACGCTCTGGCAAGTTGCGAAGACCAAGCCTATTCATCTATTGCCTGGCGGTCGAGTTGGATGAGCGACCAAACCTTCTTGGGATTTCTCCCAACCTGCGCTTCAATACCTGCCCCAAACCCAAGGACGTTACGCCCATGGCCTCGCCAAACAAGCAGCAAAAACGCGCCCAGCGGGCAAAAACCAAGGCCAAGCAAAACCGCACCCAGCGTGCCGTCGCAACCAAGCCGGACGCGTTCGCAGGCGATGACAGCCGTATCGACCTTGAGTCGGTGGACTTGACCGAGCTGTTCGTGGAGATGCGCACGGCGGGCGAAATCAGCCAGCAGGCGCTGTGTGCGGTATTCCTGGCGCACCCGCTGCTGGCGCTGGTGCTGGAGCAGGAAGGCGAAGAGGAAGCGACCGACTTTATCCTGGCCGCGCTGATTGAATATCGGCAATGGGCCACTGACAGCGATGACGAGGCCGCCGCATTGGCGTGGATCGAATCGCCGCAGTTCCAGGCGGACTATGTAGCAGCGTCCCAGGCCCTGACGAATTCAGCAGACTGACACATACAAAATGTGGGAGGGGGCTTGCTCCCGATGGCAGTGTGTCAGTCACTTATTTGTTAACTGACCCACTGTCATCGGGAGCAAGCCCCCTCCCACATTTTGATCTGCATTTCGTCAGTTCAGTACGGCAGCGCCCACTCTCTGCGCCTTGCGACGATTTGCAACAAACAGCCCCGCCAACACCACCAGCAAGCTCAGGATCCCTGTCGCGATGATCTCAACGCGGTGCGCTTCCTGGAACAGCATGATGGTCAGCGTGCCCACGATAAACACCATCACCGCGTAGGTCAGGCCTGGGAACAGCCACATCTTGAACACAATCTTCTCACCCGCTGCCGTACGCTTCTGACGCATGCGCAGTTGCGACACGGCAATCACCAGATACACCAGCAAGGCAATGGCGCCCGAACTGGCCAGCAGGAATTCGAACACCGCCGCCGGCGCCACATAGTTGGCAAACACCGCCAGGAATGCAGCGCCCGTGGACAGCAACACGGCCCAGTAAGGCGTGCCGCTTTTATTGGTGCGTTTGGCCACAGCTGGAGCATCGCCACGACGGCCCAGGGAGAACAGCATGCGCGAGGCGGTGTACAACGCAGAGTTGAGGCAGCTGGTCACGGCAACCAATACCACCAGGTCGACGATCAGCTTGGCATTCGGGATGCCCATGCGCTCGAGCACGGTCTGGTAGGAACCCACGGCAGCCAGCGTCGGATCATTCCAAGGCACCAAGGACACGACGATGAAAATCGACAAGAGATAGAACAAACCAATCCGCCAGATCACCGAGTTGGTGGCCTTGGTGATTTGCTGGCCGGGGTTCTTCGATTCTGCGGCGGCGATGGTCACGATCTCAGTACCCATGAACGAGAACATGGTGGTCAGGATCGCCGCCAGCACCGCGCCCATGCCGTTCGGCATAAAGCCTTGGGTATCGAACAGGTGCGACACACCGCTGACCTGGCTGGTGGGTAAAAAGCCGAAAATCGCCGCCAGGCCGAGGATGACAAAGCCCACGATCGCCACGACCTTGATAAGCGCGAACCAGAACTCGAACTCACCGTAGTTCTTCACGCTGAACAGGTTGGTCGCCGTCAGCAGCAACGTGATGATCAGGGTAAAGGCCCAAATGGCTACGCCCGGGAACCAGGCATGCAGGATGGTCGCGGCCGCGTTGGCTTCCAACGGAATCACCAGCACCCAGAACCACCAGTACAGCCAGCCGATGGTAAACCCGGCCCAGTGGCCGATCGCACGGTCGGCGTAAGTAGAGAACGAACCGGTGTCCGGCGAGGCAACGGCCATTTCGGCCAACATGCGCATCACCAGTACCACCAGCGTACCCGCAGCGGCATACGCCAGCAGTACAGCGGGACCGGCGGCGGCAATCGCATGGCCGGAGCCCACAAATAAACCGGCACCAATCACCCCGGCAATCGAGAGCATGGTCACGTGACGCGGTTTAAGCCCCTGTTCGAGGTCATTGCAGCTTTGCGTACTACTCATTGACACACCTTTGGGAGGAATTGCGAAAACGGTTCGCCCGGCCCGCAGTCTTTCTCGTGAAAAGAAACCAACAGGGCGTTCTTTATTTTTTACGCAAGTTTTGCGCCAAAATGTTACAAAGCCTGGATTTACGCGGGCTGTAGGACAATCCCTCAGTCGTCGCAAGTCATTGAGAACAATGGCATTTCGCTATAGCGTTACCGAGCGACCCATTTTCATAGCGCATGAGCGCACCAAAAACACACACAAAAAGTAGGCGGCGCTCTATAAAAGGGCCGATATACACCGTTTACCCGGTTAACCCTTCCAACACCCGGCCAAAGCTGGCACCATCGCGCCCTTTTTTACGCGAAGCCTGTGGATTGGCCAGGTCCAGACGTCTGTTAGTTGTTGATGGCGCGACACGCTGCTGCGCCGATGCGACACCCTGCCGCAGACCACCTGTTAACCGTCCGCAGCGCTGTTGGCTGTCATCCAAACGCTATGCTAGCTTGGCGCCTCGCCAGGAAGGCGGCCCAACAGCAGGAATGCAATGCACACAATGAGGACCGCACATGGCCGAGGCCGCGCCCGCGCTTGAAATCCGCAACTTGCACAAACGCTACGGTGAGCTGGAGGTACTCAAAGGTATCTCGCTGACCGCTCGCGACGGCGATGTGATCTCGATCCTGGGTTCCTCCGGCTCCGGCAAGTCCACCTTCCTGCGCTGCATCAACCTGCTGGAAAACCCGCACCAGGGCCAGATCCTGGTGGCCGGCGAAGAACTCAAGCTCAAGGCCGCAAAAAACGGCGAGTTGATGGCCGCCGACGGCAAGCAGATCAACCGCCTGCGCAGCGAAATCGGTTTTGTGTTTCAAAACTTTAACCTGTGGCCGCACATGAGCATCCTCGACAACATCATCGAGGCCCCTCGCCGCGTGCTCGGCCAGAGCAAGGCCGAAGCGATAGAAGTGGCCGAGGCCCTGCTGGCCAAGGTCGGCATCGCCGACAAGCGCCACGCCTACCCGGCTCAACTGTCCGGCGGCCAGCAACAGCGCGCAGCGATTGCGCGTACGTTGGCGATGCAGCCCAAGGTCATTCTGTTCGATGAGCCGACGTCGGCGCTTGACCCGGAAATGGTCCAGGAAGTACTTAATGTGATCCGCGCGCTGGCCGAAGAAGGCCGCACCATGCTGCTGGTCACTCACGAAATGGGCTTCGCCCGCCAAGTGTCCAGCGAAGTGGTGTTCCTGCACCAGGGCCTGGTCGAAGAGCAAGGATCGCCACAGCAGGTATTTGAAAACCCGCTTTCGGCGCGCTGCAAACAATTCATGTCCAGCAACCGCTAACGGAGCAACATGCATGCAGACCTATAAAAAATTCCTTCTGGCCGCGGCCGTCTCGATGGCGTTCAGCGCCACGGCCATGGCAGAAACCTTGAAAATGGGGATCGAAGCGGCCTACCCACCCTTCAACAATAAAGACGCCAGTGGCAATGTCGTCGGTTTCGACAAAGACATCGGCGACGCCCTGTGCGCCAAGATGAAAGTCGAGAAGTGCGAAGTGTATGTGTCCGACTGGGACGGCATCATCCCGGCCCTGAACGCCAAGAAATTCGACTTCCTGGTGTCCTCGCTGTCGATCACCGATGAGCGCAAGCAGGCTGTCGACTTCACCGACCCGTACTACTCCAACAAGCTGCAGTTCATCGCGCCAAAAGCCACCGCCGACTTCAAGCCCGACGCCGCCTACCTCAAGGGCAAGGTGATCGGTGCACAACGTGCGACCCTGGCTGGCACCTACCTGGAAGACAAGCTGCCGGACACCGAGGCCAAGCTGTATGACACCCAGGAAAACGCCTACCTCGACCTGACTTCCGGCCGCCTGGACGGCATCCTGGCCGACAAGTACGTGCAGTACGAATGGCTCAAGAGCAAAGACGGTTCGGCCTATGAATTCAAGGGCGACCCGGTTGTGGAGAGCGACAAGATCGGTATCGCAGTGCGCAAGGGCGACCCGCTGCGCGAGCGCCTGAACAAAGCCCTGGCAGAGATCAAGGCAGACGGCACCTACAAGAAGATCAACGACAAGTACTTCCCGTTCAGCATCGAATGATCTGAACGGCCTGACCGGCGCGCTCAGCCGAGCGCGCCGGCTTCCAGCAATGCCTGCCGCGATATGAAAACACCATGAATTTCGACCTCTACGGATTCGGCCCGGCCCTTGCCGCCGGCGCGCTGATGACCGTCAAACTGGCGCTCACGGCCCTGTGCCTTGGGCTGGTGCTCGGCCTGGCCGGCGCCTTGGCCAAGACTTCACCGTACAAGCCGTTGCAATGGCTGGGCGGTGCTTATTCGACCATCGTTCGCGGTATTCCCGAGTTGCTGTGGGTGCTGCTGATTTATTTCGGCACCGTCAATCTGATGCGTGCCCTAGGGGAATTCTTCGGTAACCCCGACCTGTCCCTGAGCGCCTTTGCCGCCGGCGTCATCGCCCTGGGCCTGTGCTTTGGCGCCTACGCCACGGAAGTGTTTCGCGGTGCGATCCTCGCCATTCCCAAGGGCCACCGTGAAGCCGGTGTGGCGTTGGGGCTGTCGAAATTTCGGATTTTCACGCGGCTGATCATGCCGCAGATGTGGCGCATCGCCCTGCCGGGACTGGGCAATCTGTTCATGATCCTGATGAAGGACACCGCGCTGGTATCGGTGATCGGCCTGGAAGAGATCATGCGCCACGCGCAGATCGGCGTGACCGTGACCAAGCAGCCGTTCACCTTTTTCATGGTCGCCGCCTTCATGTACCTCGGCCTGACCGTGCTCGCCATGACCAGCATGCACTTCCTGGAAAAACGCGCCGCCCGCGGCTTTGCAAGGAGCGCCCAATGAGTGCTGATTACAGCTGGCTGTCGCATTTCGACCTGGGCCTGAACTGGGCCGTGATCATCAAATGGCTGCCCAAATTGGCCCAGGGCGCGACGCTGACCCTGGAGCTGGTGGCAATCGCCGTGATTGCCGGCCTGCTGCTGGCGATCCCACTGGGCATCGCTCGCTCATCACGCCGCTGGTATGTGAGCGCCCTGCCCTATGCCTACATTTTCTTCTTCCGTGGCACGCCGTTGCTGGTGCAGTTGTTTCTGGTCTACTACGGCCTGGCGCAATTCGACAGCGTGCGTGGCAGCTTCATGTGGCCCTACCTGCGCGATCCGTTCTGGTGCGCCACCGCCACCATGACCCTGCACACCGCCGCCTATATCGCTGAAATCCTGCGCGGCGCGATCCAGGCCATTCCCCCAGGCGAGATCGAGGCGGCACGCGCCCTGGGCATGTCCAGGCCCAAGACACTGTTCTACATCATCCTACCCCGCGCCTCGCGCATCGGCCTGCCGGCCTACAGCAACGAAGTGATCCTGATGCTCAAGGCCAGCGCCCTGGCCAGTACCGTGACCTTGCTGGAACTGACCGGCATGGCCCGGACCATCATCGCCCGTACCTACCTGCCGGTGGAGATCTTCTTTGCGGCCGGGCTGTTCTACCTGGTGATGGCCTACGTGCTGGTGCGCGGTTTCAAACTGCTGGAAAAATGGCTGCGCGTCGATGCATGCCAAGGACGTTGAGGCACGCTTCCAGGCACTGGATGCGTTTCTGATCGAGCACCAAGGGCTGTGGCGACCACGGCCCTTTACCCAGCTTCGATTGTCCTGGGAAACCGAACATCCGGCGCTAGCACAGTGGCTACGCCAACGCTCGCTGGACGACGCCGAAGCCAGCCACAATCACCCCCACGACCTGCCGGCGCCCGCGCCTTTTCCACAGTTGGCCGCACAGGCGCTGCGCCTCAGCGCCGTGGATAAATTGCCGACACACGCGCTTGCACCCGCTCGCCATCGCCTGGATGTCGACGTTCCGGGGCGCAAGTGGCAGCAGATCGAAGCCTTCGGCGCCGCCCTGAATTTTGCCGCAGAGCCCCACCACTGGCTGGACTGGTGCGCCGGCAAAGGCCATCTCGGCCGCCGCCTGCTGCAACCTGGCCAACAGCTGACCTGCCTGGAATATGACCCGGCCCTGATTGCCTCCGGCACAGCTTTGAGTGATCACCACGGCTTGCGCGCTACCCATCGCCTGCAAGACGTGATGGCGGATGTGGCGATCAGCCCCAAGCACACCCCCATCGCCCTGCATGCCTGCGGCGACCTGCATGTGCGCATGCTGCAACTTGCCAGCGCTGCCGGCTGCAAACAACTGGCGCTGGCGCCGTGCTGCTATAACCGCATCGGCGCCGACCACTATCAAGCGCTGTCTGCGTCCGGGCGCGCGTCGGCCCTGCAGCTGTCGATCGATGATCTGGGCCTGCCGCTAAGCGAAACCGTCACTGCTGGCAACCGCGTACGCCGGCAACGCGATACCTCCATGGCCCGACGCCTGGGCTTCGACCGACTGCAACGGCAGCTACGCGGTTGCGACGACTACCTGCCCACGCCGTCCCTGCCCACGAAGTGGCTGGATAAATCCTTCGCTGACTATTGCCGGGAGCTGGCACGCCTGAAGGATTTATCTACCGGTGACCAGGATTGGGGGGCGCTGGAAGCACACGGCTGGCGCCGGCTGGCCGAGGTACGAAACCTGGAACTGGTCCGAGGCCTGTTTCGCCGCCCGGTGGAAATGTGGCTGATACTGGATCGCGCGTTATTCCTGATGGAGCACGGCTACAACGTCGAGCTCGGCAGCTTCTGTGAACACACCCTCACTCCACGCAACCTGATGGTGCTCGCCGAGCGCGATTAAGGAGCACAACTTTCTACCGCGCCCTGTGGATAACTCTGTTGATGAATTCTTTACCAAAGCTGTAGCCATCAGCGCTACAGCCCAAAAGCAGCGCTGGTCACTTTTTGTTCACACAATAAAACGCACGCAAAACAGGCAGTTGCAGCGTATTGAGAACAGCTCCACAAAATGGCCGTTCAGTAACCACCGTTACCAACCGATTGTGCATAAGCATCTGGCGTAAACCATATAAACCGCCCTTTCACACGGTTTTCCTCGGCGCCTTCAGTAGCAGGCACAACGCGTTGATATCGTCACTGGCGAGCCGCTTGGTCACGTTATCCAACGGGTCGGCCGCGAAGGCCAAGGCCTCGTTGATCGCCATGTCGCGATGCACCTCCAGCAGGTCTGTGCCAAGCCGATGCTTGAATGCCTCAACCATGTCCAGGCTGAAGGCATTGCTTTCATCCACCTGGTTGACCACTACGTGCACAGCCGGTGGGCACTGGCCCTCAAGGTACGGGGCGAGCAGCGTGTCCAGATGATCCAGCGTACCAAGGCACGCAGCGTCCGGCTGCACAATAAGCAGCACCACATCGGCCACGTTCAGCGCCTGATGGAAATAGACGTTATTGCCGGCAGGGGTATCGATAATTACCGTCTGCCGCTCGCTCAAACCCAATGATGCGAGACGCTGCGCCAGCCAATCGGGCTCATGCTTGAGCCAACGCTCCAGATTCTCCTGCTGCTGGATATCGATATCGCCGAAGGTGATCACCTGACAACCGGCAAACCCCAACTGCTGCAGCGGACCCCACTGCCCATGCTCCAGGCTGGTGCGCCCGATTCCCGGCAAGGTGGAACTGACACCAAAGTGGTGGTGCAAGGCATTCTGCGGGTCCAGATCCAGCGCCACCACCGACTCCCCATGGCGTTGCAAACCGCTGCTCAACGCCGTAACCAGCGTGCTGCGCCCGACACCGCCATTGATCGACACAAGCGCCACTATTTTTGGACGCAACACAGGGGTAACCAGCGGTTGGAGATATTGAAGGGATTGTTCAGGGACACTGCCGAAAAAGTGCATTCGCGCATTGATGCCATTGGCGTCATGGGCGACATCCTTGCCGAACAACGCCAGGATTTCTCTGCTAAGGCTCATAACCTGCTCCTCACGACGCAGCGTTAAGACGTGAAGCTCGGCAAGCGCGGATACTTACCGCAGGTCTTATTATAGGCGTCCTTGTTTGGGCATTCTGTGGCAACGGGTAGGGCGTGTCATTATTTTGATGTTTTTGTTTTGTGCTTTCTGGATGAACGGTAAAAAGTCAATTTAATGGCTTTTTTCTGAGTGCTGCTTGCGCAGGTTTTCATGCAGTGACATTGGGCAAAAAACACGGCGACTGCAAAAAACCGCAGCGTTTGCAAAAATAGTCAGAATTCAGGGGTTTACAGAACCTTTTCAATCGCTATAATCGTCGCCCTAACACGCCGGTATAGCTCAGTTGGTAGAGCAACTGACTTGTAATCAGTAGGTCCCGGGTTCGACTCCTGGTGCCGGCACCATTTAAAAACAAAGGCTTGCAGCGATGCAGGCCTTTGTTTTTTGTGTCATACGTAACAAGGCACGTAACAAGCAACCAGTTTTCGCTTCCTCATCATCTGTAGGGATACGGTAATGTCGTGGATCGACTATGCGCAGGGCCTCCTGGACAAGAGCTGGCTGGGCACGTTGCTTGGAATCGCAGGTATCGTTTTCGCGGCTTGTACGTACCTATGGACCCGTAAACGAACTAGCTTGGCGTATGTACACCTGGGAGAGCATCTTCTGGGGAGCGCTTCGGATGCGCTGCCATCGCAGATAGTCGTGCAGTACAACGGCATCAGTATCCCCCGCCTAACCAAATCCATACTGATTTTCTGGAACAGTGGCGAGAACACAGTCAATGGTGAAGATATCGTCGCGAAGGATCCGCTCCGCTTCCAAGTAGGAGACGACGGTCAAATCCTATCTGCTGCGATACTGAAATCGAGTCGGGCAGTAAATGACTTCTCGATCCTAAAGACGCCAGACATAGGCGCTAATGAAATCACGTTTAGCTTCAACTTCCTCGATAAAGACGATGGAGTTGTGGTGGAAATTCTGCATACCAGTACTGATCGGAAACCTCGCGTTAAAGGCACCTTGAAAGGTCTTCCACAGGGTTTTCGAAATCTTGGCCAATTCATTCGCCCTAAACCCCAAAAGAGCAAGCCAGGGAAACTGCATCCGCTCGGCTCGACTTTACTCCCGATTGGTGTGGCCCTATCTGGCTTTCTCACCGCGATCTACGGACCGCGCCCTTCGTTCCTTGCTAACCCAGACACCTTGCTTCTTTTTTACTCGTTTCTGGGCGTAGTCGTGGGTATGTGGCTCAACAGCAGGTTCTGGAATAGGCGCAAGTATCCAAAGAGCCTCCATACAGAAGCTCTCGAGTAATCCTGGGCGGTTACCTGCTGTAGCTTCTATATCGGTTTCAGCGCACAGATCTGCACCGAGCCAGGCGGGCTGCGATCAACAAGTATGGATATCCAATAGCCCGAAAATCTAGCGCCAAGGAAGTGTCTGCACACGTCGAGTGTCCACCCTACGACACACGGAATTTTTTTCCGGTGCACCCATCAAAAGTGCGTAAGAAGTGTAAGTGAGATTTTTTATCTATCTCTACCCCTTATATTTCAATAGCTTAGAACCATTTCTAAACCGTAAGTAGACTGTCAGATCAGTGTCGGCGCCGAACAGTTTGTGACTGTAAGTGAGGCTGAACGCAACCTACTGTTTTTAAAGGTTTTTTTAATTCCCTTTCCTGACTTACACTTTTAGACGACGGGACTGTAAGTGACGCCCCCCAATGAATCCGGGGCTTTTCAGGCGTTTCTCGAACTGCTGACGCCACTTACGTGTCAGGAGGGGGCGTACCTGGAAAATGTTTTCAGCAGCCGTTCAGGCACGCCGCACCAAACTGCTCTCGCCTCGCGACTTTAATCCGGTGAACACCATGACAAAGCCCAGCTCCGTCGCTCCCATTCCAAAAATTGAAGTCATCAAGAAAGGCGCCCTGTGGGAGGTCCATTGGGACTACCAGGAAGGACCGGCCAGCCTGATTTTGTTCAATCGCGCTGACTACCTGCGTGGCTATATAGATGGTGCGCTGGACATTCTTGGGATTGACCCCGATTGCGTGTGCTGCGCCAGCGGCGTGACCGGAACGGTAAAACGACTGACTTGTAATCAGTAGGTCCCGGGTTCGACTCCTGGTGCCGGCACCATACAAAACAAGGGCTTGCAGCGATGCAGGGCTTTGTTGTTTCTGCAATACGTACAATCACACGTACAATAGGCGGCGGGCAGCATTCAACCCGCTATGCTTTCGGCCATTTATCCACAGCCATTTCCCGACATGCGGTAAGGGACACGAAAGGGGCGAAGATGCTCTCCGGAAAGATCAAAGTTACGTTTGAAGTTCCTGACGAGAGCGAAGCAGAAGACGGCATTCGTCCTTTCATTTCGCTTGATGCAATGGACCTTGTGGACGCGGCCATCGAGTCGGGTCTTCCAGACTACTCCCCTCTAGTCGGCCTCATACATGAAGCAGGGGAAGACCTGGACTTTCAGGAGTTGCTAGAAGCACACCTGTCGTCATGGGTGCCAGAGGACCGCCCAGCTGCGGCCGACGCTATCGCGGATTGGCTGGAATATCTGGCCAGATTGATCCGTAAACAGAACGAGCATTTGTCGCTGGACTTGAAGCCAAGACCGCCTCCTGGCCCTCGATACTGATCAGGTTTCAGCAACCACTGCTGTTGCTGTTGCTGCGCTGATAGCGACCGCTACCAGTTCATGATCGCCAGTTCACCTGTTCTTTCTGCTACGCCCTTCCTAGGGTTGGCCGTGCTGTAGCGGATATCCATCGCCTCCATGCGGAACCCTTCAAACACCCGGCGGATATCCGGGTGATCATTGATGCTTACCATCACTTTGCCTTCGCAGGCGCGCATGAACTCGGCCATAAGCTCGTACTGGTCAAAGCCAAACTCAGCTCCGTAGCCCTGGGTTTCCCAGTACGGAGGGTCCATATAGTGAAAGGTGTGAGGCCGATCGTACTTTTGGGCGCACTTCAGCCACGGAAGGTTCTCGACGTACGTGCCGGACAAGCGCTGCCAAGCCAGCGATAGGTTTTCCTCAATCCGCAGCAGGTTGATGGCCCGGCCGGTAGTAGCGGTTCCGAATGTCTGTCCCGTGGACTTTGCACCGAACGCGTGGTGTTGGCGGTAGAAGAATGTGGCCGCTTTCTGGATATCCGTCAGTGTCTCGGCCGCTGTCATCTTTTGCCACTCGAAGATCTGTCGGGAGCTGAGTGCCCACTTGAACTGACGAACGAACTCCTCAAGGTGGTGCTGGACTACACGGTACAAGTTCACCAGGTCGCCGTTGAGATCATTCAAAACCTCGACTTTTGCGGGCTGCTCTCGCTTGAAGTACAGCGCAGCGCCGCCGGCAAACACTTCGACGTAGCACTCGTGGTCTGGGAACAGCGCCAGCAGGCGCTTCGAAAGACGGCGCTTGCCGCCCATCCATGGAACGATTGGGTTTGTCATTTGCAATCCTTTGCAATGGGTTTTGGTGGTGGTGCTTATTTGCAGCTGATCGTCCATAGCTGATCAAGCCGCGTTGTATAGCATCACTTCAGTAAAGGCTTGATCGTGGGGCTCGTTTGGTTTCGAGTGATGGCCAATCGAAATCAATACCGTCCGTCCAATATTTATGCATTTGTGCATATTTTGGCTTGGTGCGATAGCTGTGCTTATGTACAGTGGATTCGCGAACATTCTGTTTGCACATTAAGTGTTTGCTTGCCCATGCTATCGATAGCCACTGGAAGGCATTCGTAAGGGATCTAAACATCAAGGAGAAACACATGTCACCACCAGATATTACTCTGCCTCCCACTATCGTGACCCCTGATCCACCATTGCCCAATCCACCAGGGCCTCTGCCAGGGGGTGGGGTCATTGCTAAACCACTGCCATGGGACGGCAAGTTCGCTTCTGGCCCTGAAGTTGATGCATTTTTCAATCAGGAACGAATTACGAGCGATCGGTACACAATGTCTGTGGTTGTAACCGTCGCTAGCGCTCAACGAAGTATGGAGCAATCCTATACGGCTTACTTGCCCCAATTGCCGGCTGATGTTGAAGCAGAGATCGCGGCAGGTGTAGGACCTAACCCTCTCTCCGAACTTGAGAAGGCCAACAAGGAAAAATCCGTTGTAGACGGCCTGATTGCGCAGAACACCGCAGAATTGGCTAACGCTAACGCAGCTGCTACCGCTTTTTTTGGTAGAAATGTGCTCGCGGTGGAAATGAAAAAAAGTGCGGTTTATTTTGTAAATATCTTTCAATCACCTAAAAACCCAAACAGTCCCCTTGATACTTATAAAAACTGGGAAGCGTCAGCTACGGCGGCGTATTCGGCAAAAATACTTGAGGAAAAAATACGAATTCTTACAGAAAAGTCCGCATTACTGACCCAGAATGTTGCTACGGCCCAGGCAGCAGAAGACGTACGTCTCGCGGCGGAGGCCGAAGCCAAGCGCATTGCCGATGAAGCGGCAGCCGCTGAAGCCGCCAGAATCGCCGCTGAGGTCGAAGCCAAGCGTGTTGCCGATGAAGCGGCTGCAGTTGAGGCAGCCAGGGTCGCTGCTGAGGCCGAGGCCAAGCGCATTGCCGATGAAGCGGCAGCCGCTGAAGCCGCCAGAATCGCCGCTGAGGTTGAAGCAAAACGCGTGGCTGATGAGGCTGCCGCTGCTGAAGCGGCGAGAGTCGCGGCAGAGGCTGAAGCTAAGCGGATCGCGGATGAAGCGGCAGCAGCGGAGGCAGCCAGGATCGCCGCCGAAGCAGCTGAGCAAGCCCGTTTAGCTGCAGAGGCTATTCGCGTTGCCAATACGTTTCGTGCTCCAGGCCCAGCGTCAGCGGCTGCACCGTTTGTTATAACCTCGGCGGGAACCATCGCTGTCATTGAAGCGGCGGCAGTGACCTTGCAAACAGCTATCCGCTCTGCAATTGCCGCCTTGACCAGTTTGGCAGCTGGCACCGCCTCAGGTCTTCTGGTTGGGGTTTCTGCTTTAATCTATTCGCCCAAACTGGCTAATGGGGAGTTGCCTGAACGTTATACGTTTAGTACCCCTGTGTCGGATCTTACCCCTGAGCTAAGCCAAGATTTGCCAGCCATTGCCGCCGCCGGTGGTACCGTTGATTTGCCTGTTCGGCTTAGCTCGAAAACAGCTGCAGATGGGCAGTCAGAAGTCATTGTGGTAAAGACTGATGGTGTGACGATTTCTTCGAAAGTCAGGGTGGTGGCTGCTACTTATAACGCCGAACAGAACCTGTACAGTGTGACGACAGGAGACGCCCCACCAAGGACTTTGACTTGGACACCGATTGTCGACCCTGGTAACAGCTCGACCACCCTACCTGCCGAACAACCTACTCCACCGGTCTACACTGGAGCTAGTGTAACGCCGGTTGAAGGAAGGATTGACACTTTCCCAGGGGTTGCAGACGCTGGTTTTGATGACTTCGTCACCGTGTTCCCGGCAGACTCGGGTCTGCCTCCAATCTATGTGATGTTCAGGGACCGGCGAGAGGATCCAGGCGTGGCGACAGGTGTTGGCCAACCTGTGTCGGGGACTTGGTTAGGCGCTGCATCACAAGGTGAGGGTGCACCCATCCCGTCGCAGATTGCCGATCAACTTAGAGGGAAGGAATTTAAGAACTTCAGAGAGTTTCGAGAAACCTTCTGGAAAGCCGTAGCTAGTGACCCAGAACTTGCGAAACAATTTATTTTGACAAACAGAGACCGCATGATCACTGGTAAAGCTGCAAAGTCCAGAAAAGCTGATGCTGTGGGTAAACGATCATCTTTTGAACTTCATCATATTGACGAAGTTGCGAAAGGCGGAGATATTTACAATATCGAAAACATGCGTGTTTTGACACCTAAGCGTCACATAGATATCCATAAGGAAGTAAAATAATGGAACTTAAAAGCAGTATTTCAGAATATACAGAAGCTGAGTTTTTGGAGTTCATGAAGGAGATATTTAAAGAGAATATCGCCAAGACCGATGATCAGCTAGATATACTTTTGGAGCATTTCGAAAGAATCACCGAACATCCTGAAAGCACAGACCTTATTTATTATGCAGCGACGGACGCAGAGAGCACGCCCGAGGCAATAACTAATAAGGTTAAAGAATGGCGGGCCGCCAATGGCAAGCCAGGCTTCAAAACAGCTTAATCAAAGCTAACCAAGCCTAGTCGCCAAAAAAAGGCGACTGGGCTTTTCGCTATTTGCAGACCTTTGACATTTTATTTGCCGCACCGTCAGCCACGAGTGTATAAGCGCAAAACCGTTACTTTACGTCGAGGCGCTGTGATCGATGCCAGTCGTTTTTTTTGACCCAAGAGCAACGCGATGGTTTTGGGCGTTACGTCGAGTCCCCCAGAAGGGATGAGCTAGAGCGCTATTTTCACCTGAGCGATGACGACTACAAAGTCCTCGTGCCACTGCGTGGCGAACACAACCGTCTCGGTTACGCCGTACAACTGACCAGCCTTCGTTATCTCGGGGCCTTCCCCGATGACTTTTCAGCCATTCCACAGGAGGTACTGCAAATACTCAGTAAACAGTTGGGTGTTAATGATTTGACTTGCGTCCTGCTCTACTCCGAAACACTTCAACGTCACCGCCATGCCGTCGAGATTCAGGACCGCTACGGTCATCGAGTACTTTCTGACGTCAGTGTCGGCTTTCGGTTAACCCGCTGGCTATATGCACTCTGCTGGACAGGGACGGATCGTCCGGGCGAGTTGTTTAACCGGTCTTTAGAAGCATTTGACATGTAACGCTCCTTGGCAAAGCGCAGCACAGGTGTACTGCTGGATGATCCGTCAGTCCGCCGCCCTTCTGCGGTACAGCTAAATGTAATCCAAATACTAGATTTCGCCAGCAGCGCGATTTTTTCGGTGGCTGGATCTACCCCGCTCTCTTTCTCAATCTGGAGTTCTTTTAGGTTCAGCTTTGCCCAGTATTCGGCAGTTGCTGATACGCACCCTCTGTGGGCTCGTCTGGCTGATGGCTGTCACCATCAGTAGGCATGGCATGGGCTTTTTCCTTGGCCTGGCGTTGCATTTCTGCCTGATGCTGAATCTGACGCCAGCGCGAGATCTGCCGGTCAACTGCCTGGTCGTAAGCAGCGGCAGAATCTATGCGCGGGCAACGTGACGCTTTCGGAGCTTCACCGGCTGATCGAGGAGCGCAACGGCGTGGACCGAGACAGCCTGCAGTATCTCTGTAACGAGTTCCACAAAAGTGATCATTACAAGGCTCTCAGCGAGAAAACCCACGACGACTACGTCTACTCCCGCGACGTGCTTCTGGCATTCCCCACAAAGCTCGGCAAGCCGTTGGGCGAGCTGGCGGTGCTCAAGTTCACGCCGGCGCTTATCCAGCGGATCATCGATAAGATCGCCCAGGAGGGCAAACCATCAAAGGCCGCGCACGCCTTGCGCTACCTGCGCCGCGTGATGCAGTGGGGCCGCAACCGTGGTTTCGTGAAGGACAACCCGGCCAGGGGCATCGAGTCGCCAAAAGAGCGCAAACTGCGGCGGCTGCCCGACGACATCGTCATGGCCAACCTGATCAGGTTCGCGCAGCAGCAAGGTCAGCTCAAGAGCGGCCAGCCTGCTCGCCTTACCTCTGGTATGTGATGGAGATAGGCTACCTCTGCCGTCTACGCGGTATCGAGACGATCACCCTAACCGACGAGAACGAGCTCGCCGAGGGCGTGCTGACCAACCGCCGGAAGGGTAGCCGGGACAATATCGTTCGCTGGACGCCTCGGCTACGCGCTGCATGGGATGCAGCCAAGGCCGTCAGGTCGGAGACGTGGGAGCGAAAACGTGTGCCGGTACCAATCCGCGCAGACCAGCGCTTCCTGATTATTGCTGCCACCGGCAGACAGCTGTCGAAGTCGGGGCTTGATACCGCCTTCCAGCGGTTGATCGTGCAGGCGATCGAGAAAGGTGTCCTGACCGAGGAGCAGCGATTCGGGATGCACGACTTCAAGCGCAAGGGCATCACTGACACGGTAGACACCCGGGCGGACAAGCAGCAGGCGTCAGGGCACAAAGACGAATCAATGATGGATGTTTATGACTTGAGCGTGCCGACCGTCAACCCCTCGGCGGAGTAATTTACCCATCGACTACACGTCAAAGTCGAAGAAAATAGCCCGATAGCTGATGTTCTTCGCAGGTTGTCGCAGGGAGCTGTCAAATGCCCACGCTTCGACCATGCTGTAATGCTTCGGCTCCTGAGCGCCGACAATGGCTATCTGCCGATATTTGCCAAGCAACCGACCAGACTTGCTGCCCACAACCTCAATTGTCTCGTCTCGATCAAGGTAGAAATCGGCAAGCTCGTACACTCGATATTCGTCTGTAACGAGGACCGGCTCCCGTTTAAATTTCCCGTAAAACTCTTGCCCATCACCCTGGGCGTCGATTGCAATCGTGCCTTTCATAACGTCCTCAAGCCCCTAAAAGTGACTATTTCTGCGCAGATCAATCTGAGTTATCCACAGATAGCTGTCGTTTGGCTAGAGAAAAGTAGCATGATTTCCCGCGTACAATGAACGCCTTGATGCAGGAATCAAAGGGCGTACGGCTTACGCTCAACGTACAAATAAACGCCGCAAAGTTAAGCCTTGACTGACTACGGTGCATGACTTGTAATCAGTAGGTCCCGGGTTCGACTCCTGGTGCCGGCACCATATAAAACGAAGCCCTCGCAGAAATGTGAGGGCTTTGTTGTTTTTGGGTTAATACCACCCAGTCGCTCGCCTGCAAACCCTTCCTAAACCGACTAACCGCTATTGACCGCCAACCTGCCGAAGCCTAACGTTCGTATACTGTGTATACAGCGTATACAAAAAATGTATGGAGCAACGTTATGGCAGCCTCTTCCGTTCTGTCTTTCCGAGTAAAGCCCGAACTTGCCAGCGAGCTGGATCAACTGGCGCAGGCGACCGACCGAGACCGCCAATACCACCTGCAACGGGCTTTGAGCCGCTATGTGGCCGATGAATCCTGGCATTTCAAAGCCGTGCAGGAAGGCATCGCATATGCTGATGCCGGCAACGTCACCGATTTGGATGCCGTAAAGGCTAAGTGGGTAAAACGTGCCGAAGATCGCGTTAAGCAGCAAAGCGGAAAGTGACCTGGATGGAATTTACGAGCATTACGAAGGTTTAGTCGGCGCGGAATTGGGGGAGGCAGCCGTCTTCCACATCCTCAACTGCCTGGAAATGCTGGAGCGTTTTCCTAATGCAGGGAAAGCGTCTCCAGTGCCCGATTGCCGAGAGCTGATTATCACCACGTATCCGTATCGAGCGACCTATAGCTTGCAGGGTGACCGCGTGATGGTCTTCCGGATTCTTCAACAGCATTCAGAGCGTCGGGAGGATTGGTGATCGTTGATACGCAGAAGCGCCCGGTCTGATCCCGTTTTTCGCGTTTTTCCCGTCAGTATCCTCAACCGTCTTCCAGAATTGCTTCAGCTCTGAATCAGACAAGGCTCGTTCGACAGGGGCCGAGACTTTATCGACCTTCACCATCGCTGCAGGGTTGATCTCATGGCTATTCATCCCCAGTCTCCTCTCCTTTTGAATCACCTCTTTGCGCGCCCAGATTCCAGATTCACTCTTTATGCTAAATTATGGATTGGCAATAATTATGGCTTATCCATAAAAAGGGGTAATTGCATGAGCAGCATATTCCAGCGTCCTGAATTGGCTGAATCGATGGCAAACCAGCTTCTTAACCCAGGCGTATTAGATGAAGGTCTGCGCTCGGGTCTTTTTTTGTCTGGACTGCGTCGTACAGGTAAAACGACGTTCTTGCGCAACGACCTTATCCCGGCCCTGGAGGCAGCAGGCGCATTGGTGATTTACGTCGACCTCTGGAGCGACACGCTGGCCAACCCGGCAACGCTCGTGCACAACGCCATCCACAAGACCTTGAAAGAACTGCAAACGCCGGGCTCTTCAGTCCTGGAAACGCTCACGCGAGTCAGCCATGTCGATCTAGGTGCAGCAGGATTCAAGTTCGGCTTCAAACTCGACAGCATCGGCAACGCCGACGGCCCCACATTGGCGCAGGCGCTCACAGAGGTCGTCGACCAAGCGAAGACCCATCTCGTGCTGATCATCGACGAGGTGCAACATGCCATCTCCTCCGACGATGGCAATCAACTGCTCCTGGCACTCAAGGCTGCTCGTGATGCAATCAACCCACGCCCGAATACGCCGGGCTACTTCCTCTTTATCGGCACGGGCTCTCACAGGGCCCAAGTAAGCGAGTTGACCGCCAAACGTAACCAAGCATTTTCCGGCGCGACATCGGCCGCGTATCCACTGCTAAAGGGTGATTACGTTGAATTCCTGCTCAACCGATTGGCAATGACGGTGAAAAAGGAAAAGCTCCCCTCACTTGACTCCGCCATCGAAGCGTTCAATACCTTGGGCAATCGACCTGAGGAAATGCTCAAGGCATTGCGTCAGTTACTGCAGCAGGACGGCGAGCCTGGTCTTTTCCTCCCCGTGATTGCCAGTACCTTACGCTCAGCAGCGGCAAGTATTGAGCTAGAAAAAGTCGAACAACTGGGCAGCCTGGCTCAGGCGGTTTTCAATAAGATCGCGGCTACGGAAGGCGATGCTCGGGGGATTTTCTCTACCGATGCAGCCGCAGAATATTCGAAAACGGTAGGTCGCGAAGTACGGGTTGAAGAAATTCAACCCGTGGTGATTGCGCTGGTGGCGGAGAACATCATCATGCGGCGCGGGCATGGGATTTACGCGATTACGGATCAGTTTGTTCAGGAGACTTGGTTGGAGGAGCGGGCGTTGATTGAGGGGCGGTAGGATAAGAAAATGAAATTTGTCGTCTTTAGTTCTAAAGCGAAACGTGGCGCAACCAAGTAAGCGCTCGGTCTTCATCTCGGTGATCTACGTTGCGCCCCACGAAAATATCGGACAGTTTTGTCCTTTACGATACGACACTTTCGATGCACATAGATCCTACTCAAGACCTAACATCGACGCCGGGTGAGCTCGATAGGAATCGTCGCCCGTTCGTGTCCGCCCGATCACTCTCCGTCACCGACGATCACCGGGCGAACGGCTTCCACTGGCTGATGATCATGCGCGCTGACTCGACCCAGTGTTGCGTACGCAGCAATGGCCGTGAGCACGCTGCCAGCAGCCAGGATGAAAAGCAGATGCCGAAACGCACTCGCGTACTCGAGGCGCAACAGGTCCGACTGCCCTGGCAGTTGAATGCCTGCGCTCTGCAAATCGCCGAGCGCTGCCCGGCTGGAGGCCTCCATTATCTGATGCGCTGCAAAATGGGTGACGCCGTCGAACAATCCCCATTGAATGAACGTCGCCAGTAATGCCCCGGCCACGGCGATCGCTATCCCGTCGGCAGAAACGCGAACTGCGTTGAAAATGCCAGTAGCCATACCCGCACGTTCTTTTTCCACCACGCTGACGGCCATGCCATCCATCAACCCCCACGGCAGGCCAATACCGATGCCGACCAGCGCCATGGGCATTACGGCATTGCTGGCACCGCTATCGAGCACAACGGCCAGCCAGAACAACCCGGCAGCCACCAGCACCAGTCCGACTGCCGAGAGCATCCCTGAGGTGTAGTGTCGCGCGAGCTGAGCCGCCAGGAACGGTACGAACAACAACGGCGCGGCCAACGCAATCATCATCTTTCCGGTTTGCATGGCACTGAGCCCATCGACCCCGATGAATCGCGCCGGCAGCATGATAATCAGGACCACGAAAAAGAATGCTGGGCTCGCTGCAAGGATCTGCACGCCGACGAATTTGGATTGTTTAAACAACGAAAGGTCGAGCATCGGGCTACTGGTACGGCGCTCAATCATCACGAAAATCATGAACAGCACGATCGCGGCGGCGACACTCCCCAAAACGACCGGGCTGGCCCAACCATCCTCTGGCGCGAGGAGAATGCCATAAGTGAACAACGTCAGCGCGGCCGTGAAACTCAGAGCGCCTGGCCAGTCCATACCGTTGTTAGCCGGGTCTTTGGAATCCGTCGCACTCACGCACACGAGCAAGAACCCCGCGATGCCTATTAATGCAGTCGCGTGGAACGTCCATTTCCAACCTGCCGAGTCGACCAACACCCCGGCGGCCAGTGGGCCGAAGGCTAGCCCAATGCCGAAAGTCGTACCGAGCAGACTGAATACCTTGGTGCGCTCTGCGCCATGGAATACCTGAGCCAATGACGACATGGCGCCGGCGAATGCGGCTGCTCCGCCCAACCCCTGCACAAGGCGCAGGATATCGATCTGCAATACAGTCGAAGAAAAGGGAATAGCCACGGTAGACAACACGAAGATGACCAGGCCAATCAGCCAGACCCGCTTACGCCCATAGATATCCGTCAGGCTTCCCGCCGCCATCATGGCGCTGCCATAGGTGAGGATATAAGCGTTGACCACCCAACTGAGCTCCACAGCAGAGCCACCCATGGCCGCGCTGATGGACGAGAGCACTACGGCAGGCCCGGTAAAGCAAAGCGGGATGAGCACGCCTGTCAGGCAAGCTGCAAAAAGCTGTATCCACTTCAATAACGGGGGAGCCGTCTGAGCGCTATATGTTGAGTTCATCTGAATGGTTCCTTCATTGGCGTGCGCAGGTGTGGTCCCTCGCGCACAGTTGTCTGCGGTGATCGGCCCATCGAGAGGTTAGGGCTTGCGTCGGCAAACAAAAACAGGCCTATAATCCGAACATATCGGACCCTGGTGTCCGCAGTGAGGTCCGTCCATTGGAATCGCTTGGCAGCATTTCATTATTTGTATTGGTGGCTGAGACTCGAAGCTTTACCGAGGCGGGAAAAAGACTGGGGATTTCTTCGTCGGGCGTCGGCAAAAGTATTGGCCGGCTGGAGGACAGGCTCGGTGTACGCCTTTTCCAGCGCAATACACGAAGTATCGCCCTGACGCTGGAAGGCTCACTGTTTCTTGAACGCTGTCGACGGATACTTTCAGAGCTTGAAGCTGCAGAAATGGAGCTGAGCAACGCGCGTGAAAAACCGCGGGGCAAATTGAGGATCAGCTTGCCTCTCGTAAGCGGACTCGTCATGCCGGCCATCATCGAGTTCATGCGCACCTATCCCGAAATAGAACTCGATATCGATTTTTCTGATCGCATGGTCGACGTTATCGAGGAAGGGTTTGACGCCGTATTACGCACAGGCGAGCCCACTGACTCGAGATTGATTTCCAAACGACTGGGATGCTTCCAGCTCCAGATCGTGGCGTCTGCGGACTATCTCGCACAGTACGGTATACCCAAACACCCAGCGGATCTCGCCACGCATTCATGCCTGTTGCACAAGTTTCCTTCGACGGGAAAAGTGGAGCCCTGGCCGTTACGTATTGCACCAGGGGAGCCCGATTTCGAGCTACCTCAGACCATGGTGTGCAACACGACAGAGGTGATTGTCGATGTGGCTCGCTCAGGCCTGGGAGTTGCGTGCCTGCCCGACTTCATGACGGCCCAGTCGATCAAGAACGGCGAATTGGTTCAGGTGTTGGCGGACTATACGGTCCATACCGGGGTATTCAGGCTGGTGTGGCCTTCCAGCAAACATCTTTCGTTGAGACTGCGAGTCTTCATAGACTTTATGCACAGCCAGTTATTCAACAGCGCCTTGAACGAGTGATTGGTGTGTGGAGAATGCGCGCCTGCACAGCGCGGCAGCCCCACCACCCTCTTTAAGCCTTACCCGACAACGACTCCGTCATCTCCCCCCGACACACCCCCAAAATCTCATCCGCCAACGCCGAGTCATCAGGACAAGCGCGCGACAACACAATCGCGCCAACCGCTCTTGCCAGCAGATCAATCATTTTCACCCTCGCCTCATCCGGCTCCGCATCCGGACCAGTTGGGTAGTTTCCGCCGATGGTTTGCAACATATGCTCGATACCTTCAGCGAAAGTCGATTTCAAATCGCTCGACTGGCGCGCCGCGTCGCCGCACAACGCCGCCAGGGTGCAGCCCGTGGCGCGGCTGTCGCGATGGGCCCTGGACACGTACAGGTCGATGAACTCCTGCACGCTCAATGTTTCGGCGCTGGCCAGGGACTGCGCAAGGCTGCAAGCCGAGGCTTCGGCCATCAGGTCGGCCTTGGAACCGAAATGTTTGTAGAAACCGCCGTGGGTGAAGCCGGCGGCGGCCATCAGGTCGGCCACGCCGACGCCGTCGAAACCGCGCTCGCGGAACACCACTGAAGCCGTTTCGACGATGTGCTCCCGGTTTGCTTGGGCCTTGGCCTTGGACACGCGCATGTTCGCTACCTCTCTACCGCAGAATTCATGAGCTGATGATACATAGATGTCGTTCATAATCAAAACCGTTGACAGTTTAGATTTCGATCATCATCCTAATCGCAAGTGACATGACCTCTACCAAAGTCACCGGCTGATAGAGCCTTGGATTTATGCGCACCTCAATCCCAACCCCTGATAAAGAGCTGACATCATGACGACCCGCCCTACTGTTCTCATCACTGGCGCTTCCACCGGCATCGGCGCGGTTTATGCCGAACGTTTCGCCCAACGCGGGCATGATCTGGTATTGGTCGCCCGCGACCACGCGCGCCTGGAAACGCTCGCCGCGAAGTTGCAGGACGAACACAACGTCGCCATTGATGTGCTTCAGGCCGACCTGACGCAACTCAGCGACTTGCACAGTGTTGAAGCGCGCCTGCGCGATGACGTGCGCATCGGCATCCTCGTCAACAATGCCGGCGCCGCACAATCGGGCACGTTCATCGAGCAAAGCACTGACAGCGTTGCGCAGCTGGTGGCCCTCAACACCACCGCGCTGGTGCGACTCGCAAGCGCCATCGCGCCACGCCTGGCCAAAGCAGGTGAAGGCTCTATCATCAACATCGGTTCGGTGGTGGGGCTGGCGCCTGAGTTCGGCATGTCGGTCTATGGGGCGACCAAGGCGTTTGTGCTGTTCCTTTCCCAAGGCCTGAGCCTGGAACTGTCGCCCCAAGGTGTTTACGTACAAGCCGTACTGCCCGCCGCCACCCGCACGGAAATTTGGGACCGCGCCGGTATCGACATCAATACCTTGAGCGAAATCATGGAAGTGGGTGAGCTGGTCGATGCCGCCCTGCTTGGTTTTGACCGACGCGAGCTGGTGACTATTCCTGCGCTGCAGGAAGGCGAGCGTTGGGATGCGCTGCAAGCCGCGCGTGGGGGGCTTTTGGCGCAGATCAAGCAGTCCACGGTGGCACAACGCTATTTGACTCAAGCCTGAACGGCTTGACGTTGCCGGGGCCGCGCCTCTCATTTCACCGACAAGAGCAGTTGCACCATGAAAGCATTTTTTATCGACCGCTACGGCAAGCAGAACGGAATGATTGGCGAAGTGCCCAACCCTGCGGTCGGTGTGCATGACGTGCTGGTCCAGGTGCATGCAACGAGCGTGAACCCGTTGGATTCGAAGATCAGGACGGGGGCGTTCAAACTGATCCTGCCCTATAAACTTCCCTTGATATTGGGCAATGACCTGGCTGGCGTGGTGGTTCGTACGGGTGCGGCGGTAACGCGATTCAAGCCGGGAGACGAAGTGTACGCTCGGCCTCCCGACGCGCGGATCGGAACCTTCGCTGAGCTGATCGCTGTGAACGAAGACGCGCTGGCGCTGAAACCGTCGAATCTCGACATGGCCCAGGCGGCGTCCATCCCCTTGGCCGCCTTGACGGCTTGGCAGGCGCTGGTTGAAACCGCCCAGCTGAAAGAAGGCCAGAAGGTGTTGATCCATGCCGGCTCCGGCGGTGTTGGCACGCTTGCCATCCAGCTCGCCAAACACCTCGGCGCATTCGTTGCCACCACCACCAGCACGGCGAATGTCGAATGGGCGAAAGCACTTGGGGCGGATGTGGTCATTGATTACAAGCAGCAGGACTTTGCCAACGAGTTACGCGATTTCGACGTGGTGTTGAACAGCCTCGGCACCGATGTACTGGAGAAATCGGTCAAGGTTCTCAAGCCTGGCGGGCAGCTCATTTCCCTGTCGGGGCCGCCGACTGCGCAATTTGCCCAAGCCCAAGGCCTGCCCTGGGTGCTGGGGCAGGTCATGCGCCTGCTCAGCAGCGGCATTCGCAGAAAAGCCCGCAAACAGGGGGTGAGCTATGCGTTTTTGTTCATGCATGCCGACGGGGTGCAGCTGCAAAAAATCACCTCGCTGATCGAGGCTGGCGTCATCAAACCGGTCATTGATCGCTCCTTCCCGTTTACATCGACCGCAGAAGCGTTGCGGTACGTCGAGCAGGGCAGAGCAAAAGGCAAGGTGACCATTACGCTCCGATAGGTTTTTTTTTGCGAAAGGCGATCCACGCGCACGAATAACATGGCACTTAGCCACCTCTTTGATTGACACCCCTTCTCTACTCCGTTAAAAACCCCGCCTTGCTATGCATTTAATCGAGACATGGATGTTGTCCAACACCCCGCTGTTCAAATACCGCCGCTATTGGCTGGCGGCCATCATCGTGTTGCTGGCGATTCTTGATCCTTTTGGCCTGGCCAGTTCCAGCGACAAGGCGTCGGCGCAGTGGCTCAATCGTATGTTCGCCAGCCACTACCCAAGCCTCGGACAACAGCAGGTGGCGGTGGTGTTGATTGATGATGCCTACCTGATGCGCAATGACAGCCCATGGCCAATGCCGTACAGCGACCAAAGCAAATTGTTCAAGCGTTTGCTGGCATACAAGCCACGGGCTGTGTTTGTGGATTTGCTTTACAGCCACGACCATTCGTTCGGCGACCCGGCGCGGGGCAGTCAGTTGCTGGCAAATGTATTTGAGCGTTATCAACGCCAGGGCATTCCGCTGTGGTTGGCCAATACTGGGCTGACGCGCGCGGAGGCAGGCCAGGCCAATACGCTGGCGCCTTTTATGCAGGTCAGCCGGCCAGCACTGGTAGCGTGGGAAGGGGTGGACGACAAGTACCCACTGGCTAAGCACACACAGGCCGGGCTGATGGAAACTCCCGCCTTGGCGCTATACCGGGCGTTCTGTGCCACCCAAGACTGCACGTCGCCGCCTGTGGATGTACAAACCGCTGCGCAGCGCCAGCCCATCGCGGTGCAATGGGGGCTGAAGCTGGCAGCGGACCAGGCGCGTATTGCCGATATTCGCCACTGCGCAGCGGCGCGGCATTTCTTGCTGGACGGGGTGGCGCAGTTCTTCCAGGCCGTGTTCTGGAAACTGGATGACTCCGCCCAGGCGCAGTGCCCTTATACGCTGACGTTATCGGCCAGTGACCTGGAAGTCAGTGACCCGGACGACCAAGCCTTGATCGCCGAATTACTCCACGACCGCCTGGTGCTGATCGGCGCCAATATCGCGTCCACGGGGGATCTGGTGGAGTCGCCGGTACACGGCCAGCTCCCCGGCGTTTACCTGCACGCCATGGCCCTGGATAACCTGATCAATGCAGGTATGAATTATGACCATGAACCCGCCGACTTCCCCCACCTGCCTTTCAATTGGCTGGACCTGCTGGAGCTCGGGCTGCTGGCGTTGATCGCTGTGCTCAAGGCGCTGCACGCACGACGCCTGGCGGGCCATCGCACCTGGAGCCGCTGGCGGCGCCAGGAAATCTGGTTTTTCACCTCGCCGTGCCCGTCGTGGCTGTTGGTGATGTCAATGCTCGGGGTGGTCAGTGTGCTGCTGAGCCTCAATGACATCACCCCGGTCAACGTGCTGGGCATCGTATTGCTGTCGTTGGTGTTGTTCAGCGAGCGGATCGAAGCCTTCTTCGACCGCGATCGTTGAGCGTGCCGCTTTGCCATTTGACTCAAGGAAATCAAGGATGAAAAGAAGCCTCATCGTCTTGCTCGCAGCCCTCTTTACCCAGGGTGCCTGGGCGGAAACCCACAGTATCCAGGCGTTCCTCGCCGACCCGGTGACGGTGCTCGACGAGCAGGGCAAGCCACAGCGCGAGTTGGCGAAAAAAGATGCGCCTACCCAACCCATGCCGGTGCTGCAGTACAACCAGGCGCTGGACCTGGTGCAGGTAGAACTGGCAGGCCAGAAAGTCTGGCTGGACACCATGGACCTGCGTATCGAACCGCCGCTGAACGTGGTCGACCTGCCCTGTCTCGGCCTGACGAAAAGCCAGGCCAGGGACGCCCGCAATAATTCCACCATAGGTTTTGGTGCCGGTTGCAATCAATAAAGGGAGCGTTGCGGTGAGGGAATATCTAGTAGCAGCCAGCCTATTGGCCAGTTCGGTGCTCAGTGGTTGCGCCACCTTGAAGGGCGCGGACCAGGCGTTCCTGAACCTGGTAGGGCCGTCGACCCAATCGCGGGTCCAAGGCCACTACGTGGACAACATCGACGTGCGCCAGTACTACAAGCTAGACCCCCAACGCCAGAGCCAACAGCGCCTGAGCTACGACGGGCGGGCGGTGCCGGCTGCCGAAGCGCGCCAGCAGAACCTGGTGGATATCCCGATGCTGCAAGGCTACTTGCAGGGCATTGTCACGCGCTTGTCCAAGGGCTGGCCGGGCGAAGTTCCGCCGCTACAGGTGAAGATCACCGACAGTTATGGGTTCGGACCGTCGGCAGACCCTTACGGCAACCTGTTCGTACCGCTGGGCATGCTGGACAACGTTGCCAGCGAAGACGAAATCGCGGCGATGCTTGGTCACGAAATGAGCCATGTGCTGCTGCATCACCATGACCGCATGGCGGCCTTCCAGCAGCAGAAAGACATGTTTACCACCGTCGCCTCCACGGTCGCCTTGGCTACCATGGCAGCCGATACTGGCGTCGACCGTAGCGCCGGTACCATGAAGCTGTTCAGCAAAGACCCGGCCGGTACCCAGAAGACCATCGGCAACACGGTGCTGTACACCGCGCTGGCCAATACGTTTTCCGACCAAGTGTGGAGCACCGCCTGGGGCCGTAGCCAGGAAGACCAGGCCGACCTGCTTGGCACCGACTTGATGATCCGCGCCGGTTACGCGCCGCGCGCCGCCACCCATAGTCTGGAGCGTCTCAACGACTTCCAGGGCAAACAGAAACCCTTGCTCACTGGGTTCCTCACGGCACGTAAGAATGCCATGCAGGATTCGCTGCAACAGTTCAATCTCAACCAGTTCACCAAGGAGCTCGACGTACTGGTCAAGGACGGCTTGACCACCGGCATCACCGCAACCACGCAGTACTTCAACCGCTCGCATATGTCGGCCACGGACCGCGACACAGAGCTGCGCCAATATTTGCAGCGCGAATATCGCCAGGAACGCCGCGCCCGGGTCAACCCGCAAAGCTGGTCGAAGATGAAGGCTACGCCCAAAGTGGCGGAGGCCTTGCAGGGCTACAAAGACGCGTACTTCGCAATCGATGCCCTGGAGAAAAACAAGGTACCGGATGCCGAAAGGTTTGTTCGCAAGGCCCTGGCCTCGCCCGTCAAGGACCAGCCGAGCATTCGGCGCACTGCCTATACCCTGCGCCTGGCCCAGGGTAAAAACAGCGAGGCGGTGAGAGAGTTGCAAGCGATCAAGGACTGGTCCCTGGCCGGCCCTTCCACCTATGACTTGATGATCAGCTACCACCTCAAGCGGGGCGACGGGCAATCGGCACTGGAGATGATCGACAAGGCCGAACGCAATCTGGGCTCGGAGGAACTGTTCATCACAGAAAAACTGTTGGCCAACCAGCAACTGCAGAATGTGCAGCAGGTGCAAACCGTGCTGCGCAAGTGTGAGCAATACCCGACACGCAAGGAGAACTGCAAGAAGCTCGCGCCGATCAAGGCCTGACGTTCAATGCCCACCGCCTAGCGGGAAATGCTCGTCGTCAGAAATAAAAAAACCCCGAACCAGTCGGGGTTTTTCTCGCCTGGCATCAGGCGCGACCTGCGATCAATCAGAAAACATTGATCGGGTAGTCGGCGAACAGGCGGATTTCGTTACCGCCCACGTTGTATTCGCTGGCATTGTTGGAAACGCGCAACCACGAGGCGCGAGCGCGCAGGCTCAGGTCTTTGGCCGGGCCGCTCTGGACCACGTACTTGAACTGGTTCCAGATTTCACGCTCGGTGCCATCGCCACGGCCAGTGCCGTCGTCAATGTTGGTGCCTCGTACATAGGCAATGTTGTAGGTCAGGCCCGGTACACCGAAGGTGGTGAAGTCGATGCCGTAGCCCGCTTGCCAGGAGCGCTCGTCCTTGCCGTTGAAGTCGGACCAGTAGGAGTTGGCCAGCAGGATGGTATTGCCGCCGTCGCCGATGCCGCCAGCGTTGCGGTAGCCGCCGTACAGGTAGCCGGTGTCACCGGTGCTGCGCTGGTGCGCGATGGTGAAGCTGTGCGCGCCAACGGCCCAGGTAGCGCCGAGGCTCCAGATTTTGTTGTCGCGAGCGTCAGCGTCTTTTTGGTTTTCCAGGGCGAAGCTGCGGTCCAGCTTGGTTTTGTAGCCGTTGAAGTCAAAGGTCAGCGACTGTTTCTCTGGCAGCGCCAGCACATAGTTGACGTTGACGTATTGCTTCTTCAGTACGTCCTGCATGTCGGAGGCATACAACGCTGCCGACAGGCTTTCGGTGAATTTGTAGCTACCACCGATGTAGTTGATGCTTTTCAGGCGGCCGCTATCGGTGCCTTCCATGCTCTTGCGGGCTTCTTTGGTGAAGTGACCGGCGTCCAGTTGCAGACCGGCGATCTCTTTGGAAACAATCGAGGTACCGGTGTAGGTTTCCGACAACAGGCGGGAGTTGTCGTACTGCAACACAGGCACGGCCGGGAACTGATCACCGTACTTGAGCACGGTGTTGGAAACGCGGAATTTCACGGCCGCGCCGCCCTTGGCCAGGTCGTGAGGGGCCGGGCCTGGGTTCGGCTTGCCGTTGGCATCAACCGTACCGTTGCCCTGCTTGAAGAAGTCGATACCGCCGGCGCCGGCGCGGCCTTGGCCACCATCCAGGCGAATCGCGTACTGACCAATCACGTCCACACCCACACCGACGGTGCCTTGGGTGAAACCGGATTCCAACTTGCCGATAAAGCCCTGGCCCCACTCGGCCTTGTCCTGCTTGCCGTTTTTGTAGTCACGGCTGATGTAGGCGTTGCGTGCTGCGATGTTCAGGTGGCTGTCTTCAACGAAACCCTTGGATTGCTCCTGGTCGTTCGCCATGGCTGTCGATGCGCTCAAAATCCCCAGAGCGATCAGACTCATCCGTTGCTTCAACATTTTCTTATATTCCTTATTACTGGTTGAGTACGCGCTATGACACCAGGCCCCGTATCGCTTTCTGGTGTCGACTTTCTCCAGAAAAAACAAGGCCCGCGGACGACTGAACTGCCGCGGGCCTTTTCTTATTGGATGAGTCATGGCTGTTAGCCACAGGCGTTGGACGCAATCCTATGCGCGCGTTGAACTATGTGTCAATTTCGTGAACCGCCTGTATTTAGGCTAAATAATTCTAAGCACAGACCTATAGCGCTCCTACAAAAAAGCGCTTGCCCCCTCCCATATTGATTCGTCGGCGCTTTCAGTTACGCTCCAGCGCGCACAATACCTGCACCTCATCCTCCGTGAACAAGCCCGCTGGGTAGCGTTCACTCATCACGCTGCGCAAGTCGGGCTGTTGCCTGCCCTGGCGCGCGCCGTTTTCCTTCAACCAGAGCGCCAGCGCGTGGATCGCGTCGCCGTCGACCCGCACCGGGTGGAACGTGCGCGTGTACATCGGGTTGATTTCGGCATTCATTTCAGCGCTCTCTCCTGCTGCGTGAGCGGCTAACTTACTCAAGGTTTGTGACAGAACCATGCGGTCATCACCTTGGCGCTCTGTGGTGTGTTTGCCGATACAAGAGCTATGCCAATCTCCCGCATTCACAGGTATTCAGGCACAAAAAAGCCCGCGACCGTGCTGGGTCGCGGGCTTGCTTGGAGCACTGCGCTCGCGCAGTGCTCGCTCGCCCTCAAGGCGCTGTTACAACTGCACTCAATTTCTCTGCGGTGCTGGCTGCTGCTGGGTCAGGCAGTGAATATTGCCACCCCCCAGTAACAGTTCACGGCCCGGCACCATCACGACTTCGTGTTGTGGAAACAGGTTCTGCAGGATCTGCTTGGCCTGATGGTCCAGCGGGTCATCGAAACTCGGTGCGATGATGCCGCCGTTGACGATCAGAAAGTTGACGTAGGAACCGGCCAACCGCACGCTCGGATTACGTTCCTGGCTGCCGTCTACCGGATCGACACCGGCACATTCTTCTTCGGTGGCATACAGCGGCCCCGGAATCGGCATCTTATGCACCGTGAGCGAGCGGCCGCGGGCGTCGGTGCTGCTTTGCAGTACGTCCATGGCGGCATGGCAGCGCGGGTAGTTCGGGTCTTGCGGGTCATCGGTCCAGGCCAGCAGCACTTCACCTGGGCGCACATAGCAGCAGAAGTTATCCACATGGCCGTCGGTTTCGTCGTTGAACAGGCCATCCGGCAACCAGATGACCTTATCCACAGCCAGGTTGGCGCTGAGCACCGCTTCGATGGCGGCGCGATCCAAGTGCGGGTTGCGGTTGCGGTTCAACAGGCATTCTTCGGTGGTGATCAGGGTGCCTTCGCCGTCGACGTGAATCGAACCGCCCTCCAGCACAAAACCTTCGGTGCGATAACGCGACGCGCGCTCGATCTCGAGAATCTTGCCGCCCACCTGTGCGTCACGGTTCCACGGCGCATACAGGCCGCCATCGAAACCGCCCCAGGCGTTGAAATCCCAGTTCACCCCGCGTACTTCACCGCTGTCGTTGATCACGAAAGTCGGCCCCGTGTCCCGTACCCAGGCGTCGTCGCTGGACATTTCCACCACGCGGATATTCGGAACATCCAGGCGGCTACGAGCGTTTTCATACTGGCCGGCGGAAACCGCAACGGTCACCGGCTCGAACCGTGCGATGGCCTTGGCCACCGCCACGTGGGCCGCTTGCGCCGGTTTGCCGCCGAGCCGCCAGTTGTCCGGGCGCTCGGGCCAGATCATCCAGGTTTGAGTCTGTGGCGCCCATTCGGCGGGCATATGGAAGCCATCGGCGCGAGGTGTGCTGTGCAGGGTGGTCATGCGATGAGGACTCCGAATGGGGTGAAAGCCGACTTTATAACGGATAAATATCGGCATTAATAGTGAACAGGAATAATAATTAAGCCATATAACGTAATTTAGTCGATAACAATCGAATGACTACAGCTCATCCAGCACCTTCGATAGCATGTCGACGAAGAAATCTACACTGCGCCGGGTCGTGACCATCGGCGGCTTGATCTTGAGGATGTTCAGGTAGTCGCCGGTCGGCTGCATGAAGATTCCCAGTTCGCGCAGACGGTCGCATAAAAGCGCAGTCTCTTGCGTCGCGGGTTCCAGGGTTTGTCGGTCACGTACCAGCTCGAGGCCCAGATAGAAGCCGGAACCGTGTACCGCACCGACTAACGGGTGATGCTCGATCAACGCTTGCAGGCGTGTCTTGAAATACCCGCCCACTACCTGGGCGTTTTCCCACAGCTTTTCCTCTTCCATCACATCCAGCACCGCCATGCCGATACGGCAGCTCACCGGGCTGCCGCCCGATGACGAGAAGAAATAGCCCTCGGCCTCCAGGGCTTCGGCAATCTCTCGACGGGTGATCACCGCGCCCAGCGGCTGCCCGTTGCCCATCCCCTTGGCCATGGTAATGATGTCCGGCACGACGCCCTGCTCTTCAAAGCCCCAGAAAAAATGCCCCATGCGCCCATAACCTACCTGCACCTCATCGGCAATGCAGACACCGCCCTGGGCGCGGACCAGCCCATAGACCTGCTGCAAATAGCCGGGCGGCAACGAAATGCCACCGGCGTTGCCATACACCGGTTCGCAGATGAAACCCGCCAGTTGGCGTTGGCCAGCGGCGATTTTCGCCAGGTTGTGCTCCACGCTTCGTACATAGTCAGGCGCACTGTCTGGCCCGCGAAACTCACCCCGGTAGGTATTCGGCGCCGTCACCGGGTGTACCCAGTCGGGGCGGCTGCTCAACGCCTGGGGGTTGTCGGCAATCGAGGTAGACACCGCGTCCGCCGCCACCGACCAGCCGTGATAGGCCTCCAGCACGCTGAGCATGTCGCGCCCGCCGCTGTAGGCCCAGGCCAGGCGGATCGCCAGGTCATTGGCCTCGGTGCCGCTGTTGACCAGGAACACCCGGTCCATGCCCGCCGGCGCCAGCGCCAGCAGACGCTCGGAAAACTCGGCGATCGCCGCGTAGTGAAAACGTGAATTAGTGTTGAGCAGTGACCATTGCCGCGCCGCCACCGCTGCCATGCGCGGGTGGCCGTGGCCCAGCACCGCCACGTTGTTGAGCATGTCCAGGTAGGAGCGGCCCTGCATGTCGATCAAGTGATTGCGCCAGCCCCGCTCGATACGGGGCGGGTCGACGTAATAGTGCTTCTGCGAACGGGCGAAGCTGGCGTCGCGCCGGGCCAGCAGGGCTTCGGGGTCCAGCTCCGGTTCGGCATCACAGGCCAGCCCGAGCAGCGCCGCCGGTGACGGGCACAACGCCTGCCACGCCGACGCCCGGGAAGGGGTACAGAACAGCGGGGGCTCCAGGTCGGCACGACACAGCTGCACGATCAAAGGCCCGTGGACTTCACCGAGTATTTGCCCCTTCACCACCTGCGCACCGGCTTTGAGCCGCGTTGTCACGCCCCATACGCGCAGATTCAGGCGCTCTTCGTACACACACAGCAAACCGTCGGCGCCCTCGCGCAGTGTCCCGGCGAAAGGTGCCTCAAGCACTGTGCCATGGGGCAGGCTTAATTCGACATGAAGGGCGAAGGTGTCCGGTTCCACAGCACTGTCCGGGCGGGTGCGCGACAAGCGATATTGCCCATAACGGCTGGCTGCCAGCCCATGCACCGCTGCGGCTTCATTCAGCAGCCGCCGATCCATGCCCGGCGTCTCCCAATTGCCCGCCTCGAAATGCGGGCTGAGTACGCCCAGGTCGATCAGCGCGAACTCCCGCCCGACCAGCCCCGGCAGCAAGGGGGCAAAGTCCTGGTTGGCCAAGGCAGGCAACGCCTCGCCGACGCTGCTCAGGATCGCCGCTTCCATCAGTTCGAACGGCACCGACGTGGCGACATGGAAAATTTCCCACTCGTGCTCGGCGTTCTTCAACAGGTAGGCGTTATCAGGGTCCAGACGTCGCTGCTGCTCACTGCTCAACACCAACACCGCCGCGCGGGCGACGATCAACGGCCACAGCGCGCGCAACTCTTCGTGCTGCAACGGCGTGATCGCGTGACAGGCCTGGATCGCCGGCAGGATGGCAAACGGGTCGCCCTCAGCGTGATGCAGCAGCGCAGCGCACGTCACCGACAGGTCAGCGATGCGCCAGGTGTGTACCAGGTCGCCGAAATCAATCACACCCTGGACCTGCCAATGCCGCTGCGCATCGCGCTGCCAAACCACATTGTCATCGGTGATGTCCATGTGCACGGCCTGCCAGGGCAGGTGTGCAGCCAGAGGCCGGATATGCGCTTCGATCCGCCCGGCGACTTGCTCCAGTGCAGTGCGATGGGGAAGCTCGGGCAAGGTCGCCAGCAGATGGGTAATCAGCTCCTGCGCGTGGCGTGGGTCCCATTGCAGAGTGCGATCCAGGCCGGGATGGGTGAACGTTGACAGTGCCAGGCTCATTCGCCCGCACAGGTCGCCGAACCCTGCGATCACATCGCGACCCAGGTGAGGCAAATCGGTCAGCGGCTGGCCGTCGATGTAGTCCAGTAGCCGCAGGTGCAGGGTTTGCCCATCGACGGTGACGCTCAGCAGTTCGTCGCCATTGAGGGCCTTGATGACCTTGGGCACGCGCACTTGTACGTGTGCCTGCAGCTCGTTGAGGGCTGCATGCTGGGCCAGTAGCTCGATTGCGGCGTAGTCACCCCGGCAGATTTTCAGAACAAAGCGGCCCAGGGGGCTTTCAACTTTGTAGTTGAGGTCTTGCTGGCTACCCAATGAAGTTAATCTACCTGTGAGGCCATAATGCTGCTCAAGCAACCTCGCCGCGTGGGTAGGCCCTGCTTGCGGGCAGGCTAAGCTGGCGCGGTGAATCAAGGTAGCGAGCAACATGGGACAACCTCTGCGTTTTGTCAGGTGTCTGTTTTTGACAGGTGTCTATTTTTGACAGGGCCTATATCGCCATTGATGAAAGGGTTAGGCAACCCCCAACATACACCGTGCTTGCGCCACCCCTGCTACACAACTCAAGCTATGCTTCACTCGCTTAATGTCCGTCTAAGGAAAGGGCCTCCGATATGCGTATTCTCATCACCGGCGGCGCTGGCTTCATCGGCTCTGCCTTGATCCGGCACTTGATTCAACATACCGAGCACGAAGTGCTCAACCTGGACAAACTCACCTACGCCGGCAACTTGGAGTCGCTTACCAGCGTCGCGTCCAGTAGCCGCTATGAGTTCGTCCAGGCCGACATCGTCGACCAGGCGACAGTCAGCGCCGTACTGGCGCGCTTCGAGCCACAGGCGATCATGCACCTGGCGGCCGAGTCCCATGTAGACCGCTCTATCGATGGCCCATCGGACTTTATCCAGACCAATATCGTTGGCACCTATAGCCTGCTGGAAGCCGCCCGTGCTTATTGGCAGAAGCTCGACGAGCCCGCCAGGCATGCGTTTCGTTTTCACCACATTTCTACTGACGAAGTGTATGGCGACCTGCACGGCGTGGACGACCTGTTTACCGAGGTCACGCCTTACGCCCCCAGCTCGCCTTATTCAGCCAGCAAGGCGGCGTCCGACCACCTTGTACGCGCGTGGCAGCGTACATATGGCCTGCCGGTACTGTTGACCAACTGCTCCAACAATTACGGGCCGTTCCATTTCCCCGAGAAGTTGATCCCGCTGGTGATTCTCAACGCCCTCGCGGGCAAGCCGCTGCCGGTATATGGCGATGGGCTGCAGGTACGCGACTGGCTGTATGTCGAAGACCATGCACGGGCGCTACTGACAGTCGTGACCAAAGGCGTGGTTGGCGAGACCTACAACATCGGTGGGCACAACGAGCAAAAGAACATCGACGTGGTACGCAGCATCTGCAACCTGCTTGAAGAGCTGGCGCCACAACGCCCGGCCGAGGTGGAGAAGTTCAGCGATCTGATTACCTTCGTCAAAGACCGCCCCGGTCACGACCAACGTTATGCGATCGATGCGAGCAAGATCGAACGTGAACTGGGCTGGACGCCTGAAGAGACTTTTGAAACGGGTCTACGCAAAACCGTGCAGTGGTACCTCGACAATCTGGAATGGTGCCGCAGGGTCCAGGACGGTAGTTATCAAGGCCAACGATTGGGCAACACCGACTTGAAGGATTTGATCGCATGATGAAAGGCATCGTATTGGCCGGCGGCTCCGGCACCCGTTTGCATCCCATTACGCTGGGCGTGTCGAAACAGCTGTTGCCGGTGTACGACAAACCGATGATTTATTATCCGATCTCTGTGCTGATGCTGGCGGGCATCAAGGACATCCTGGTCATATCCACCCCGGTAGACTTGCCGCAGTATCGCAACCTGTTGGGTGATGGCAGCCAGTTTGGCGTGCACTTCAGCTATGCCGAGCAACCCACACCGGATGGCCTGGCCCAGGCATTTCTGATTGGTGAAGACTTCATCGGTAATGACCCTGTCTGCCTAATCCTGGGAGATAACATTTTCCACGGCCAGCATTTTGGCGACCAACTACGCACTGCGGCAGAACGCACCAGCGGCGCCACAGTATTTGGTTATTGGGTCAAAGACCCAGAGCGTTTCGGCGTAATCGACTTCGACAAGGAAGGCCGCGCCCTGTCCATCGAAGAAAAACCTGCCAAGCCCAAGTCGCCATATGCCGTCACCGGCCTGTATTTCTACGACAACGACGTGATCAACATCGCCAAGGCCGTCCAGCCTTCGCCACGCGGCGAGCTGGAGATCACCGACGTCAACAACGCCTACCTCAAGCGCGGCGATCTGCACGTTGAGCGTTTCGGTCGTGGTTTCGCCTGGCTTGATACCGGCACTCACGACAGCCTGCTGGAAGCCTCGACCTACGTGCAGACCATCGAGCACCGCCAGGGCCTGAAAGTAGCCTGCCTGGAAGAAATCGCCTACGAGAACGGCTGGATTGATCGTGACTATCTGCTGGAACGTGCCAAGTACTTCGGCAAAACCGGTTACGGTCAATACCTCTACTCGCTGGCCGGAGAAACCAAGTGAATGTCGTTGAAACCTCGTTACCTGGCGTGCTGATTCTCGAGCCAAAAGTATTCGGTGATGAGCGCGGTTTTTTCTACGAAAGCTTCAACGCTCGCGCTTTTGAAGCCGCCACGGGGCTCAAACGTGACTTCGTGCAGGACAACCATTCACGCTCGCAAAAAGGCGTGCTGCGCGGGCTGCACTACCAGCTTGAACACACTCAGGGCAAACTGGTACGTGTCACTTACGGTGAAGTGCTGGATGTTGCCGTCGACATCCGCCGCAGCTCACCGAACTTCGGCCAATGGGTGAGCGTACGTTTATCCGCGCAGAATCATCGCCAACTGTGGGTGCCGGAGGGTTTCGCCCATGGGTTTGTGGTGCTGAGTGACTATGCCGAGTTTCTATACAAAACCACCGACTACTATCAACCGAGTGCCGAACGCAGCATTCTCTGGAATGACCCGACGCTGGCTATCGACTGGGCGCTGTCCGAGCCGCCGCGACTGTCTGCCAAGGACCAGGTCGGTAAACTTCTGATGGAAGCCGACTTGTTCCCATGAAAATACTGATCACCGGCCAACACGGCCAAGTCTCCCAAGAGCTGCAACAGCGGCTCCAAGGCCTCGGTGAGCTCATCGTCCTCGGCCGCGACCAGCTTGACCTGGCCCACGCCGAGCAGATTCGCCAACAAGTGCGCGCTCACCGCCCAAGCCTGATCATCAACGCCGCCGCCCACACGGCGGTCGATCAGGCCGAAAGCGAGCCGGACGCTGCCTTCGCCATCAACGCCATCGCCCCCGGCATCCTCGCCGAAGAAGCCAAGGCCCTTGGCATCCCGCTGATTCACTACTCGACCGACTATGTGTTCGACGGCAGCAAGCCGGCCCCGTACACCGAAAGCGATCCGCCCAACCCGCTGGGCGTCTACGGTCAGAGCAAGCTGGCGGGCGAGCAGGCGATTGCGGCCGTGGGCGGGAAGTACCTGATTCTGCGCACCAGCTGGGTGTATTCGAGCCACGGCAAGAATTTCCTGCTGACCATGCAGCGTCTGCTGCAGGAGAAGCCGCAGATGCGCATCGTCGCCGACCAGATCGGCGCGCCAACCTGGGCCGGGACCATTGCCAACAGCACACGTGCGTTGATTGAGCGCTGGCAAGCCGGTAACGCCGGGGATTGGGGGGTTTACCACCTCACGGCCCAGGGCGAAACGTCGTGGTTCGGTTTTGCCGAGGCCATTGGCCAAGCCCTTCGCGCTGCGGGCAAAGCCTGCGCCGAACTGGAAGCGATCCCGTCCAGCGCCTATCCAACACCCGCTAAACGCCCGCTGAACTCGCGCCTGGATTGCAGCCGTCTGCAACAGCAGTGGCAGGTCAGCCAGCCGCAGTGGCAAGACGCATTGCACGAGTGTCTTGCCGGGCAGCACTAGGCATAATGCGCCTGTACCCACAGGCGCACGATTCCCATGACCCCACCCCTTCCGCGAAGACCCCGCTGGCGCAGCCTCGCCCTGTTGGCGTTGTGCCTGGCGCCGCTGCTCTGGCCGCTGGAGCACTTGGCCGAGCGCTACTACCGCAGCGAGCTGGCCGGGCAGAACCGTCAGACCCTCGACCTGTACGTCGCCAACCTGTTGGGCACCCTGCATCGCTATGAAGTGCTGCCGCAGATCCTCGGTGACCTGCCGGCCCTGCGTACCGCGCTGGATGCGCCTCACGTCAGCACCAACCTGGTCAACGCCAACTCGCTGCTCAAGGACGTCGCCGCCCAGGCCGGGGTGGAGGTGATGTACCTGATGGACACCACCGGCAAGACTCTCGCCGCGTCCAACTGGGACAAACAAGACAGCTTTGTCGGGCGCAACTTTTCCTTTCGCCCCTATTTCAGCGAAGCCATGGCCGGGCGCCTAGGACGTTTTTTCGGGCTGGGCACCACCTCGGCCAAGCGCGGTTACTTCTTCGCCGCCGCCGTACGCGATGGTGAGAACATCATTGGCGTGCTGGTGGTCAAGGTTGACTTGGACCACACCGAAAGCTTGTGGGGCAACACCCCGGAACAACTCCTGGTGACCGACCACAACGGCGTGGTGATCCTCACTTCGCGCCCGCAATGGCGGTTCCGCGCCACCCGGCCGCTGACCGCCGCAGAGCGCCAGGCCATTATTGCCATTCAGCCTTATCCCACCCGTGATCCTCAGCCGCTGAACCTCAGCAGCAGCGCCTGGCTGCGCCAATCCACCGCCATCGCCGAGACCGGCTGGAATGTGGAAATCCTCGCCCCCCAATCCTTGATCAACCGCCCGGTGCGTACCGTGGTGGCCGTAGGCGGCGCGACGTTGCTGGTGCTGATGCTACTGCTCGGCTTGATGATGCAGCGCCGCCGGCATTACCTGGAGCGTATCGCCTTCGAAGCGAAGGCGCGCCGCGAGCTGGAAATGCGCGTGGCCGAGCGCACCAGCGACCTGGAAGGCCTGAACCGGCGCCTGAAACAGGAAGTGCTGGAGCGCGAACACGCCCAGCAGGAACTGGTACGTGCCCAGGATGACCTGGTGCAGGCCGGTAAACTCTCGGCGCTGGGCACCATGTCGGCCAGTATCAGCCATGAACTGAACCAACCCCTGGCAGCGATTCGCAGCTACGCGGAAAACGCTGAAATCCTGCTCGACCATGAACGCACCGCCGATGCGCGCGGCAACCTCAAGTTGATCAGCGAACTGACCGGGCGCATGGCCTCGATCATCGCCCACTTGCGCGCGTTCGCCCGCCGTGACCGCCACGCGCCGGAAAGCGTGGCGCTGCAACCCGCGCTGGACGATGCCCTGGCCTTACTGGCCAAACGGCGGCGCTCGATGGAAGTGGAATTGATCCGCGACTTACCCGAAGCGACCTTATGGGTACAAGCCGGTGAAACCCGTCTGCGCCAGGTGCTGGGCAACCTGCTGGCCAATGCCCTGGACGCCCTTACCGAAAAAGGCCCGCCGCGCAAACTGTGGCTGAGTGCCCAAACCACCGACTTGGGCGTCAACCTGTACATTCGCGACAACGGCCCGGGCTTTTGCATGGAAGCGTTGGGCCGCGCCAGCGAGCCCTTCTACACCACCAAGACGCGCACCCAGGGCCTGGGCCTGGGCCTGGCGATCTGTGACACCCTGATGCGCGCCTTCGGCGGCGAACTGCTGTTCGCCAACCACAAGGAAGGCGGCGCGCTGTTAACCTTGAAATTGCGTGCCGGCTCGCCGGGCGTCAGTCTGCAACCGTCCGAGGACCGCAGTGTATGAGTATCGATAACCAGATTCAGGTGGTGCTGATCGATGACGATCCCCATTTGCGTCAGGCGCTGTGCCAGACCCTGGACCTGGCCGGGCTGAAAGTGCTGCCCCTGGGCGAAGCCAGCGGCCTCACCGCGCGCTTGTCGCGGGACTGGTCGGGCGTGGTGGTCAGCGATATCCGCATGCCCGGCATGGACGGCCTGGAGCTGCTCGCCGAGCTGCACGGCCAGGACCCTGACCTGCCAGTGCTGCTGATCACTGGCCACGGTGACGTGCCGCTGGCGGTGCAGGCCATGCGTGCCGGCGCCTATGACTTCCTCGAAAAGCCCTTCGCCAGCGACGCCTTGCTCGACAGCGTGCGCCGCGCCCTGGCCCTGCGCCGACTGGTGCTGGACAACCGCAGCCTGCGCCTGGCCCTCAGTGACCGGCAGCAACTAAGCACGCGCCTGGTGGGGCATTCGCCGCAGATGCTGCGCCTGCGCGAGCAAATCGGCGCACTGGCAGCGACCAAGGCCGATGTGCTGATCCTCGGCGAAACCGGCGCCGGCAAGGAAGTGGTCGCCCGCGCCTTGCACGATCTGTCGAGCCGCCGCAGCGGCCCGTTCGTGGCGATCAACGCCGGGGCCCTGGCCGAATCGGTGGTGGAAAGCGAGCTGTTCGGCCATGAACCGGGCGCGTTTACCGGCGCGCAGAAGCGCCGTATCGGCAAGTTCGAATTCGCCAATGGCGGCACGCTGTTCCTCGATGAAATCGAAAGCATGAGCCTGGATGTACAGGTCAAGCTGTTGCGCCTGCTGCAGGAGCGTGTGGTGGAGCGCCTGGGCGGCAACCAGTTGATTGCACTGGATATCCGCATCATCGCCGCCACCAAGGAAGACCTGCGCCAGGCGGCCGACCAGGGCCGCTTCCGGGCCGACTTGTATTACCGCCTGAATGTCGCGCCGCTGCGCATTCCGCCACTGCGCGAGCGCGGTGAAGACGCATTGATGCTGTTTCAGCACTTCGCCGACGAAGCCAGCAGCCGCCACGGCCTGCCCCTGCATGAGCTGCAACCGGGCCAGCGCGCGCTGCTGTTGCGCCACAGTTGGCCGGGTAACGTACGCGAGCTGCAAAACGCCGCCGAACGCTTTGCCCTGGGCCTGGAACTGGCCTTGGACAGTACACTGGACAATCCATCCGCCAGCACACTGACCTCCACGCCCGGCGGTTTGAGCGAGCAAGTCGAACAATTCGAAAAAAGCCTGATCGCCGCCGAACTGACCCGCCCCCACAGCTCCATGCGCAGCCTCGCCGAAGCCCTCGGCGTGCCCCGCAAAACCCTGCACGACAAACTGCGCAAGCATGGCCTGAACTTCGCCGACAGCGCCAGCCACAGCGCAGACGACGAATGACCCTGCCCACCCGCCAAGAGACCGCCATGAGCCGCGACAGCCGTTACCTGGAATCCATCCTCCATCACGACATCCCCCTCACCCGGGAAATGGGCCTCAAGGTGCTCGACTGGCAACACGGCCAACTGCAACTGCATTTACCCTTGCAAGCCAATATCAACCACAAGAGCACCATGTTTGGCGGCAGCCTCTACTGCGGCGCCGTGCTGGCGGGTTGGGGTTGGTTGCACCTGAAACTGCGCGAGGAAGGGATCGAAGACGGGCATATCGTGATTCAGGAAGGGCAGATCAGCTATCCGTTGCCGGTGACGCAGGACGCGACGGTGATTTGCCCAGCGCCGGAGGAGAAAGTGTGGAAGCGTTTTGTCGCAACGTACAAGCGCTATGGCCGTGCGCGGTTGACGCTGGAGACGTGGATTGTGAATGAGGGCAGTGAAGAACGTGCAGTGACCTTCACCGGCCAGTACGTCCTGCACCGCTAGCCGCCATCACACAAAGCAAATGTGGGAGGGGGCTTGCCCCCGATAGCGGTGGATCAGTCACTTAGATATTGACTGACACACTGCCATCGGGAGCAAGCCCCCTTCCACATTTTGTTTTGCTGTGGTCTTAAGATCTGGCCAGGGTCAACAGGCGCTCACGCCACGCCGCCTTGGCCGGCAACGCCAGGAAGAACGGGTTCAACAACGATTCCCGCGCCGGGTAGCTGAACGGCTTGCCATTCAACTCCAGCACTTCGCCCCCCGCCCCTTCCAGCACGCCTTGCGCCGCCGCAGTGTCCCACTGCGAAGTCGGCGCCAGGCGCGGATAGCAGTCGGCACTGCCCTCGGCCAACAGGCAGAACTTCAACGAGCTGCCGATATTCGCCAGTTTCAGCTCCCCCAAGCCTTGGCTCAGCCCCTCCAGCAAACGCTCCTGCTCCGGGCTGGTATGACGGCGGCTGGCAACCACGGTAAAGGCTTCACCCGCGGCCGGCGTCTGGCGCACCTGAATCTGCCTGGGCGCGGCATTCACATCCGAACGCCAAGCCCCCAGGCCCGCGCCGCCGAAGTAGCAACGACCACTGGTGGGCATCGACACCACGCCGAACACCACGCGGCCTTGTTCGATCAAGGCGATATTGACGGTGAATTCTTCACTGCCACCAATGAATTCCTTGGTGCCATCCAACGGGTCCACCAGCCACCAACGCTGCCAACCGGCGCGCACGCTCTGGTCGATATCGGCGTCTTCTTCGGACAGCACCGGAATGCTTGGGTCCAGCGCAGTCAGGCCAGCGAGAATCAGATGGTGCGCAGCCAGATCGGCGGCCGTCACCGGAGAATCATCCGCTTTGGAGGTAACCGCAACGTCGGCACGCCAGTACGGCAGGATGGCTTCACCGGCCTGGCGAGCCAGTTCGATGACGGGGGCGATAAAGGGGTGGCCCAGAAACAGTTCGCTCATAAGGTAAACACTCCACGCTGGGTCAGCAGGTCTCGCACCAGGTACAGCGCGGCAAGCGCCCGGCCCTCACTGAACTGCTCGTTTTGTGCCAGTGCCGACAGCTCACGCAGGTTGACCCGCTCCACACGCATGGGCTCGGGCTCATCGCCTTCCAGGCGTTCTTCATAAAGCTCGGTGGCCAGCACCACCTGGATTTTCTGGCTCATATAGCCGGGAGACAGTGAAAGCTCAGTGATGTGTTCCAACTGGCGTGCCCCATAGCCGGCTTCTTCCTTGAGTTCGCGATCCGCCGCCGCCAACACATCCTCGCCGGGCTCGATCAGGCCTTTAGGCAGGGACAACTCATACTCGTCGGTGCCACCGCAGTATTCTTCCACCAGCAAGGCATGGTCTTCGTCGATCATGGCGACGATCATCACTGCGCCGTAACCGGCACCACGGCCCACCAGGCGCTCGTAGGTCCGTTCAACGCCATTGGAAAAGCGCAATTGCACTTCCTCCACGCGGAACAAACGGCTACTGGCGACTATTTCGCGGGCGAGGACGGTGGGTTTCTGGCGCATGAACGGCTCCTTGGCGTGATCGGGTTACTATACCGTGGCTTTTCCGATTGTCTGTGTCGGATATCTTTACTTACATGAGAACGCCCCATGCCCTCTTTGCCCTGGCACGCCATCGATACCGTCCTGCTGGACATGGACGGCACCTTGCTCGACCTGCACTACGACAACCATTTCTGGATGGAGCACCTGCCCCAGCGTTATGCCGAATTGCATGGCGTAAACCGGGCCATGGCCGAAATGGAACTGCAGCCCCTGTTCGAGCGTAACGCCGGACAGTTGCAATGGTATTGCCTGGATTTCTGGAGCGCCGAACTGAAGATCCCAGTACGCGAACTCAAGCTTGAAACCGCCCACCTGATCGCCCTGCGCCCGGACGCCGATACATTTCTGGCGGCGATCAAACAGGCCGGCAAACGCGTGATCCTGATCACCAATGCTCACCGCGATTCGTTGTCATTGAAGTTGGAGCGCATTGAGCTGGCGCCGTACTTCGAGCAACTGATCAGCTCCCACGATTATGGTTTTCCCAAGGAAAACCAGCAGTTCTGGGAAGCGCTGCACGCTGATATCCAGTTCGACCCGGCCCGCAGCCTGTTTATCGACGACACCCTGCCGATCCTGCGCAGCGCCAGGGAGTTCGGTGTGGGGCATTTGCTGGCAGTCAAAGAGCCCGACAGCAAAAAGGGACCCAAGGACACCGCAGAGTTTGCGGCTGTCGAGGACTACCGCGATCTAATAGCCGGACTCTGAACCCATGTGGGAGGGGGCTTGCTCCCGATAGCGGTATATCAGAAACACATCCAGTGACTGACACACTGCCATCGGGGGCAAGCCCCCTCCCACAGGGTTGTTGTGCGTATTACTCAGGAATACGCAGGGTCTGGCCTGGGTAGATTTTGTCCGGGTGCGACAACAGCGGCTTGTTGGCCTCGAAAATCTTGTTGTACTGGTTGGCATTACCGTACACAGCCAGGGAAATCGCGCTGAGGGTATCGCCCTTTTTCACCACGACGAAACGCGCAGCGGTAACCGTAGGACCCGTGACGGTGATCTGATCATCCACGCTCGCCACGCCGGCGATGTTGCCCAGTGCCAGCAGGATCTTCTCTTTCTCTTCCTGGGTGGCCACTTCACCGGTCACGGTGACCTTGTCGCCATCCACGGTGGTTTGCACGTTTGGATTACCCAGGCCCACCTTGCTCACATGCTCCTTCAACTGCTCACTCGCATTAGCATTACCCGGCGTCAACAGGTCGACGATCTTTTCGCCGGCTTCTTTGATAAAGCTGAAAATACTCATAGTGCGCTCTCCTTGGGTTTAAGTTCCTGATGCCCAAGACTAGACCAGTCCCAAGGTTTTGGGTTCCAGCGGCCCCAAAGACGAGCAGACGACCGCGCAAAACCGAGCCTTGATCGACGCCGTCTATCACTACATCAATACTGGCAATTAGACGCGACCCTTTGTCGCGCCTAGTCTGAACACTGATCAATCCGTCGGTGGTAATTGCCTCATGAACGCCAAGCGCCCAACCTGCGCGGCGCCCGCCCTTGAAATGCCCGCGCCCGCCGCCAGCCAGAGCTATGAGTACAGCAATCTCGAACACACAGACGTCGGCAGTACTGCGCTGGCCGAAGAGGTGGCGTTGGCGATTGCCTATAACGACATCAGCCAGGCCGTCATGCTGGTGACGCCGACCGACCTGGAAGACTTCATTGTCGGCTTCAGCCTTGGCAGCGGCATTATCACCGACGTCAGCGACATCTATGACCTGAAGCTCAGCGGTTCGGGCTCTGCCCAGTATGCCCAGGTACAGATTTCCAGCCGGGCGTTCTGGAACCTCAAGCAGCAGCGCCGCCAATTAGCGGGCACCAGCGGCTGCGGGCTGTGTGGCGTCGAAGCCGTGGAGCAGGCTTTGCCCGACCTGCAGGTGCTGCCCGGCGCACCCTTGCCACCCGCCGCATGGCTTGATGGCCTGCGCCAGCGCATCAGCGCCTTCCAGCCCTTGGGCCAACACAGCGGCGCGGTGCACGCAGCCATATTTATGAACAACCAGGGCGAATTGCTGATGGGCCGCGAAGACATCGGCCGGCATAACGCCCTGGATAAATTGATTGGTGCACTGACCCGCCAACAGATTCCGACCGACGGTGGCCTGGCAATTGTCACGAGCCGCTGCAGCCTCGAATTGATCCAGAAAGTCCTGCGCGCGGGCATCCAGACCCTGGTCAGCCTGTCGTCGCCCACCGGCCTTGCCCTGCAATGGGCGCGTCGGCATAACCTCAATCTCATCCACCTGCCGCAGAAAAGCGCGCCGCGGGTCTACAGCCCAGCGATGGAGTACCAGCCATGAGCCTTCACCACCAAGCCGACCAAACCCCAACCCCACGCTACAAGCCCTATAAAGGCCCGGCAGGCGGCTGGGGTGCATTGATCAGCGTGGCGCACGCCTGGCTGACCAGCGACAACGCGCTGAAAAACCTGCGCATGATGCTCAAGACCAACCAGAACGGCGGCTTCGACTGCCCGGGCTGTGCCTGGGGCGACTCGCCGGAAAGTGGCATGGTCAAGTTCTGCGAAAACGGCGCCAAGGCGGTCAATTGGGAAGCCACCAAGCGCCGCGTGGACGCCGCATTCTTCGCCAAACACAGCGTGACCGCGCTGCTGGAACAAAGCGATTACTGGCTGGAGTACCAAGGGCGTCTCACCGAGCCTATGCGCTACGACGCCGCGACCGACCGCTACCAGCCCATCAGTTGGGACGCCGCGTTCGACCTGGTCGGCAAGCACCTCAATGCCCTGCCCAGCCCGGACATGGCCGAGTTCTACACCTCGGGCCGCGCCAGCAACGAAGCCGCCTACCTGTACCAGCTGTTTGTGCGCGCCTACGGCACCAACAATTTCCCGGACTGCTCGAACATGTGCCACGAAGCCAGCGGCGTCGCCCTGGCCCAGAGTGTGGGCGTGGGCAAAGGCACTGTGACCTTTGATGACTTCGAACATGCCGACGCGATTTTCGTCTGGGGCCAGAACCCCGGCACCAACCACCCGCGCATGCTCGAGCCTCTGCGCGAAGCGGTGAAGCGCGGCGCTCAGGTGGTGTGTATCAACCCCCTGAAAGAACGTGGCCTGGAACGCTTCCAGCACCCGCAACATCCGCTGGAAATGCTCACCAACGGCGACAAGCCAACCAACACCGCCTATTTCCGCCCGGCGCTGGGCGGCGACATGGCCATTCTGCGCGGCATGGCCAAGTTCCTGCTGCTGTGGGAGCGTCAAGCCTTGGCCGAAGGCAAGGAAGCGGTGTTCGATCACGACTTCCTCAACGAACACACCATCAACGTGCTGGACTATCTGGGCCAGATCGACGACACCTCGTGGGAGGAAATCGTCGAGCAGTCCGGCCTGACGCTGGTGGAGATCGAGCAAGCCGCGCGCATGTATGCCAAAGGCAAGAACGTGATCATGTGCTGGGCGATGGGCATCACCCAACACCGTCACTCGGTGCCGACCATCCAGGAAATCGCCAATCTGATGTTGCTGCGCGGCAATATCGGCCGCCCAGGTGCAGGCCTGTGCCCGGTGCGCGGTCACAGCAACGTGCAGGGCGACCGCACCATGGGCATCAACGAACGCCCACCGGTGGCATTCCTCGACTCACTGGAGCGCCGCTTCCAGTTCCAGGTGCCGCGCACCAATGGCCACAACGTGGTCGAAGCCATCCACGCGATGCTTGAAGGCCGCGCCAAGGTGTTTATCGGTCTGGGCGGCAACTTCGCCCAGGCCACGCCGGACAGCACCCGCACGTTCGAAGCATTGCGTAACTGCGACCTGACTGTACAGATCAGCACCAAGCTCAACCGCAGCCATCTGATGCACGGCAAAGACGCGCTGATCCTGCCATGCCTGGGCCGTACCGACATCGATATCCAGGCCGAGGGCCCGCAAGCGGTGACGGTGGAAGACTCGTTCAGCATGGTCCACGACTCCAACGGCCAGTTGCAGCCGCTGTCGAAGCTGATGAAATCGGAGCCCGCGATTGTGGCGGGCATTGCCGCCGCGACCCTGGGCAGCAAACCGGTGGATTGGAATTGGCTGGTGGCTGACTACAGACGCATTCGCGACCTGATCGCCGACACCATTCCAGGCTTCAAGGACTTCAACGAGAAGCTCAAAAACCCGGGCGGTTTCTACTTGGGCAACTCCGCCGGCGCACGCCGCTGGAACACCCCATCGGGCCGCGCCAACTTCCGACCGAACGTTCTGCCCAAAGACCTGATTCACGAACGCACCCACGCCACAGGGCGTGTGCCGGACCTGATCATGCAGTCGATGCGCTCCCACGATCAGTACAACACCACTATCTATGGGCTAGACGACCGTTATCGCGGCGTCAAAGGCCAACGGGATGTGCTGTTCGTCAACGAAGCCGACATCATCCGCCTGGGCTTCAAGCCGGGGCAGAAGGCGGACATCATTTCGCTGTGGGAAGACGGCCGAGAGCGGCGCGTCAAGGGCTTCACCCTACTGGCGTTCGATATTCCGGCCGGGCAGGCCGCTGCTTACTATCCGGAAGTGAACCCTCTGGTGCCGTTGGAAAGCACGGGCGACGGTAGCCATACGCCGACGTCGAAGTTTGTGGCGATTCGTTTGGAAGCGGCGAGCGATAATGGGTTGATCATGGCGCGCTCGGCCTGACGTGTGCTACACATTTTGCAGGCACAAAAAAGGCCGCTTTTTATATAAAAGCGGCCTTTCCTAAGTAACTAAAGACTCGTAAAAACAACTTAAGTTCCCTATACAAAACAGCAACTTAGCAAATTGTATACAACTGCTGCCGCCGGTCGGATTTCGATTGTCAGCGGCTCGATACAACCTCAGGATCGCGCCGTCATCCCCTTGAGGTTTCCCTGAATGAAGTTCTCCTCGATTCTCTTGTTGTCCCTTGGCCTGGTCAGTGGCGCAGCCATGGCCGGTGGCACCACCGAAGCCGGTGTGGGCGGCGCATTGGGCGGGGTTCTAGGCTCGGTTGTCGGCCAGCAGTTGGGCGGCAACACCGGTTCGACCATCGGCGCAGCGCTGGGTGGCGCGGGCGGTAGCGCGGTCGGCGCCGACAAGCGCAGCCGTGGCGAAGCCGCCATTGGCGGCGCACTGGGCGCTGCCGGCGGCAACGTGGTAGGCCGCAGTGTCGGCGGCAGCACCGGCGCACTGATCGGCTCAGCTGCCGGCGGTGGCGCAGGTGGCGCGCTGGGCAACTACATGGGCAACAAGAGCGATGACGATGACCGTCGTTACCGTGGCCGCGACGACCGTCGCTACTACCGCGATGGCCACCCTGGCCGCGGTCATGCCTATGGGCATCGCAAGAACAAACACAAGCGCCATCATCGTTATGATGACTAAGGCCTGACGAACACAGAAAATCCCATGTGGGAGGGGGCTTGCTCCCGATAGCGGTGGATCAGTCAATACATACAGTGACTGATCCACCGCTATCGGGAGCAAGCCCCCTCCCACATTTGGTTCAGCGGTGTTTGCAGGACCGAGTCAGACCACCAACCGCTGCAACGCCTCGCGCAACCTCCCCGGAATCGTCACCGGCTGGTTCGTGCCCCGGTCGACAAACACATGCACAAAACGCCCCGCCGCACAGGCTTCCTGCTCGCCTGCCTTGAATACCGCCAACTCGTATTGCACTGAGCTATTGCCCAACTTGCCCACCCGCAGGCCGATATCAATGCGCTCTGGGAAAGCGATCGACGCAAAGTAATCGCACGCCGAACTGACTACAAACCCGACCACTTCCCCGTCATGAATATCCAACTCGCCCTGTTCGATCAGGTAGGTATTCACCGCCGTGTCGAAAAAGCTGTAGTAGGTGACGTTATTCACATGGCCGTACACGTCATTGTCGTGCCAGCGCGTAATGATCGGCTGGAAGTGTGCGTAATCGGCACGTTGGGACACTGAGTCAGGCATGGGCACCTCTCGTTAGAAGGAGTTTACAGGTCATTCAAATGGGCTTCGGCCCACTCACGAACCTCGGCGTAGGGGTAGTCCTCCAGCGCAGCGAACCCGGGAATACCCCGCGCCTTCAACTTGGTGAACAACGGCACGCTGATCCCACCCAGAAAGCGCGTCAACCGTTCCGCACCCGGCAATTGGCCGGTGTGCTCATGATGCCTGTGGATAAAATCGCCGCACAGCCCCATGAAGTTCTTATCCACAAGCGGCGGCAGGCGCGGCGGCGGCGGTAGATGGGCGACGTGCCCATGGCACACCGAGCAATGCCCGCAACGCTCAGGTACATTTTCGTCGCCAAAATAGCGCGCCAGGCGTTGCCCAAGGCACTGCTCGGTGGCGAACAGATCAAGCATGGCGTGAATCCGCGCCACTTCTGTCACCTCGTGCTGCTTGAAGCCTGTGTATAACTCGGCGCTCAGCACCTGTGGGTCAAAATTGGTGTTCAGCAAGCTGTAGACCTCGGTCATCTGCTTGCTTTCCAATTCGATCAGGCCCTGTTCCTGGAAGTAATCCAACGCTTTCACCACACGACTGCGCTCGGCGTTGTGCTGCTGGTAGAGCGCGTCGAAATCCACGGTCGCCCAGGTTTTCGCGCGCTTGCACACCTGGATGATCGCCGCGACAAACTGTTGCCGCTCCCCGGAAAATCGGGCCAGCAAGGCATCGGGTTCGATCAGGTACTTGAAACGGTACTCGGCATAAAACGCGTAGCGCGGTGCGATCACGCCCTTGAGCTCCAACTGCACCAGCAGCGTCTTCAATGGCAGCTCGCGAATGTTACTGTGGTCCGATAAAGACCTGAGTAAAAACTCCCATTGGCCCTCGTCTCGCGCGGCCTGCACCTCTTCCAGCACCCGGCGGATACCTTCCTGCTCCGGCGTATCACCGTACACGAAGTTTTCCAGCACATTGAGGCTGTCGCGATTGGCCAGCACCAGGCAGTCCGAAGGCTGGCCATCGCGCCCGGCGCGGCCGATTTCCTGGCTGTAATTTTCGATGGATTTGGGCAGGTCGAAGTGCACCACATTGCGGATATCACTTTTGTCGATGCCCATGCCAAACGCGATGGTGGCGACGATGCAATTGGAGCGCCCGCCCATGAAACGCTGCTGGATGCCCTCGCGTTTATCATGGGGCAAACCGGCGTGATACGCCTCGGCCTGGATGCCGTTACGGTTCAGGTGCTCGGCGATCTGCTCGGCGGTTTTTTGCAGGGTGACGTAGACGATGCTCGGCTGATTGGCCCGCTCGCTCATCCATTGCACGAGACGCCGGCGTTTGTCCGCGCCGCTCACCGGTTCTACCAACAAGTTGAGGTTGGGCCGGTAAAAGCCAGTGGTAATCACATCCTGCGGCGCAATGGCGAACTTGGCCTGCATATCGGCAATTACCTTGGGCGTGGCCGTAGCCGTCAGCAGCAGCGCTTGTGGGATCTTGAACTGGCGCTGGTAGTCGGGAAGCTTCAGATAGTCCGGACGGAAGTTGTGGCCCCATTCGGAAATGCAGTGCGCCTCATCCACCACCAGCAGCGAGAGCTGCACACTTTGCAGGAAGTTGCGGAAACGCTCGTTTTTCAAGCGCTCCACGGAAATCATCAGGATTTTCAATTCCCCGGAACGTGCGCGAGCCATCACGTCATTGGCGTCCTCGCGGCTTTGCGCCGAGTCGATGCTGCCCGCTGAAATGCCGTGACGCCGCAGGAAACCCAACTGGTCCTGCATCAATGCCAACAACGGCGACACCACCAGCGTCAGGTGTGGCAGCAATACGGCTGACAGTTGATAACACAGGGACTTGCCCGACCCGGTGGGGAAAATAGCGGCCGCCGAACGACCGGCCAGCACGGCGCTGACCGTCTCTTCCTGGCCCAAACGAAACTGTGGATAACCAAAGACCTGCTGGAGGGTGTCGTGCATAGGCTGTCACTCCATTGACCGTTGAACGTGGCTTAAAAACGTAGCCCATTAAGTTCAGCGGATCGAGAAAGGTCGCATGGAAAAAAGAGACAGGATGATACACAGGGTGCAGCAATGGCCTTGGGCCAAATACGACTGTAGGAACACCAAAAACCAAATGTGGGAAGGGGCTTGCCCCCGATGGCGGTGGATCAGCTACAAATAAATCACTGACCCACTGCTATCGGGAGCAAGCCCCCTTCCACATTTCAAAACCGCGCTACAACCGAATCAGCGGTTCTGCACCCGCTCAATCGCCGTGTCGTACACCGGATTGGCCTTCTGCTCCTTGGCCAACTGGTAGTGACGCAGCGCATCCGGGAACTGGCCCGCCGCTTCGTAGATTCGCGCAATGTTGTAGTAGGCACCCGCGCGTACGGTTGCCGCATTGGCCCCCGTCGCCAGGGCGATGGCCTTGCGGTTGGCCCAGATCGATTCAGCGGTGTTGCCAGCCTTTTGATACGCCAGGCCGAGGTTGCCATAGGCTTTACCGAAGCCGTTATCCAGATCAATGGCCTGGCGGAACAGGTCAATCGCTTGGTCCAGATTACCCGCCTGGTAGGCCGCTTCACCCTGCACATTCAGACGCTTCGCATCGGTCTGTGCGGAAGAGCTGACGGCGACAGCGGTAACGGCGACGCTGTCGTCCAGCAATGGTTTGACTTCGTTGAGTACATTAGCGGCATTAACGGTCACGCCGGTGAAGGTGTTGATGTCCTGGAAGTCGCCACTGCCGGTCATGCGGAACACGGTCCACAGGTTACCGCTGCGGTTTTTCGGCACGTAGTAGGTGCGCACCAGCGATTGGCCCATGTACACGAATACTTTGGCTTCACTGTTGGACAACTGACGAGAGCCTGGATTGCCGCCGTTGCTGTAGTCATGCACGGCGTAAACGTAGCTTTCACCGTAGTGTTTTTTCTGCAGGGTGATGGTCTCCGGGCCGTAGCTGTCGGTGTCATCCACGTCCAGCTCGGCGTCGGTGCCGGTCTTGTTCTCGAAGTAGATATTGTTGCCGGGGAAGATCATATGGGAGTCGAGATCTTCCGGCGTCTGGCCCCAGCTCAGCACCACGCGCAAGCCATCGAGGTTTTCCATCACAGGGCTGATAGCGTAGGTCATGCCCTTGCACGGGCACTTCACCACCAGGTTGGAATAGCCCGGTTTTTTGATGATCAATAGGTTGCTGACGTCGTCAGCCGCCTCGCTGGTCAGCGTCACCTGCCCTTGAGCGTTGGTGCGGCCCACCACGTTCTGCGCACCGTTGCGTTGCAGCAGCACCTCGGCGTCGGCGATTTTCTGGTCCTTGACCACCGCACTCAGCACCTCGATCGGCAACTGCTCGGCCTGAACGGAAAAAGCCACCGCACACAATGACATCGCCGAAGCGACACGAAGCAAACCCATGTTAATTCCCTTTAAGTAGTGGGCGGAATTGCCCTACAAGATTTTGCGGTGAAACATACGCTGAATTCAGCGCGCTGGCGGATTTTTTATAAGGAATGTGACGTGGTTATAGCGAACACCGACCGCACGATGAAACCAGCCTCTGTCTTGGAGAACTGCGCCGTGGAAGAGATGACGTTCAAGCAGAAACAGGCTTACTACAAGCAGATACAACGCTCCAACTATCTTGCCAGCTTGCGTCTGGCAGGCTTCGACACCCAACCGTCCGATGTCGACAATGCTCTGCCGACGAGAGCCGCGGTCCTTGCCCAGTATTTGCCTCGCGAACTCAACGCCTCATCACTGCACGGCTTGAACCTCAGGTGTTGGTGACGCAGAGCGTCACGGGATGCATTCCCACGCAGGAGCGTGGGAATGATCTGAGGCCATGAACAGTTAAACCATTCGTTTATTGCCCGAGAACACACTCACTTCTAAGGTTCGTTCCGTCGCTACCAAATCAGCGACCGGGTTTGGTCATCCGAAAAACAGCAGGGACAAACGTGCCAACTCGTTTGGTGTATTTCTTTGAATCTGTATTGGAACTGAAATGACAAAGCCCAACCTCCCAACCAATCGTTATCGCATTCTGCGCACTAACTTCACCGATACCTACCCCCTCGTCATCGACACCGAAGCCAAAGCCGAAGACATCCAGTCCGCCGCCCACCAACGCATCCGCGCAGCTACGGACCTACTGGAAACCTTCTCCTGCCTGACCTTCGAACACGCCGACCTCAAAGACATCTCCCACATCACCAACGCCTTGTACCTGCTCGTCCAGGACGGCTGTGATTTGCTGGAAGCGGCGCAACACGTGCAGCTACAGCCGGCGGCCGGCAGTCCAACACAAACTGGCCAGCCACACAGCTAACCCTGTGGGAGCTGGCTTGCCTGCGATAGCGGAGTATCAGGCGACATTTCCACACCTGACCCAACGTCAACGCGGGCAAGCCGGACTCCCACATTTGACCAGTTTTACCTATGGCGTCGCTGCCAAGGCACAAATGCCGGAAACCGCTGTAAGAAACTTCCAAACACCGCGACATCCCCTTCCCAAACTGCTCCAAATACCCACCTAACGTCTACAGAAGTTACCCGTAGCTGAATGAAAATAGCGCGGTCTCAACTTTCTCGGCGGACACCCGTGAACATCGAAAGGACTCAATACATCGGCCATTATGGCATCACCTTCACGGTGCTTCGCCTTATAGCCTTACCAGCCAACCGGCACGCACTGGCAAATCTATGCCTACTGGAAGCAGGCACATTCGCAAATGAGCTGCGCCAGCGGCTCGTAGATTTATACGACAAAATGCTTGCCCGTGATTTGCCTTGCAAAATCACCATCGGCATCTCGAAGCCAATCACCCGGCAACATGCCGACTTGCTCAACATTCGCGGGGAAATCGTTGCAGGATTAATCAGCGGCGCGGTATCAGCGCCAATGAGTCTGGCATCTCCAGCAGTTGGACTCGCCGCAGGAGCAGCCGTAGGTCTGACTATCAAAGGCCTCATTCGTAGCTATCACGCCGGTGACGTCGTTATAGGGATCGACGCTCAGGTCAACGGAGGCATCGGCCCTCAGCGATCTCTCTCGTCAATGGTCCGACAATTTCAGGGTGGCTAATACGATAACCATGTACATCCAATGGATAAATCTGATTCTACTCTTGGCACTTCCCGCTTTAGCCGACAAAACAATCAAGCGGCCCGTATTCAGAAAGGCTTTTGGGCTCATACTCGTGGTGAGCGGTCCGACAATCTTATTCTGCGCCACCTCTTGGATAAGGGAGACACAAACAGAGAGCCTGCCGGTCATCGCTTTTGTAACAGGCATCATTTTGTTAAAAAGCCAAAACAAGTATCGCCACCAACGCAACCGTCCCCCTCACCCACTTCTACGTGCGCCCACCATGAACCTCGCCCCCAACTTCCCCGAAGACCCCGTCATGCAGCAACTTCTGCAACTGCTGCACGAAGAAATCGGCCTGCCGAAACACAAGACCATCCATCTGCAAACCTCACTCAATTTCGACTTGGGCTGTGACGGCAGCGAGGCCAAGCAACTGATGGAAGCACTGGAGCAGGAGTTCGCCCTCGACTTGGGCGACTACGACACTTATCGTTACTTCAACCCGCCGGTCTTCGACGTGTTCCTCAAGCACCGTGCCAAGGGGCATGGCGACAAAGTCCCGCTGACCATTGGTATGCTCTACCTGGCGATCAAGACCCACAGCTGGGACACGCAAACGCTGGAAAACCTGAGCTGAACTGAAGTACAACGAGAATCAAGTGTGGGAGGGGGCTTGCTCCCGATAGCAGTGTGTCAGGCGGCCAACTTTTGACTGTTACACCGCAATCGGGGGCAAGCCCCCTCCCACATTTGGATCTGCGCTAACCTGGCGAACGGTATGCATAACAAGGACCTTACATGGACGTAACGATGGGCCTGCTGGCCGCCCTGCTCTGGGGCGGCACGGACTTTCTGGTGGGCCTCAACGCCCGGGCCGTTGGTGTTAAACGCGCGGTGTATTTCGGCCAAGCCCTCGGCTTTTTGATCATGACCCTGCTGCTGGTCAGTTTTCCTGCCTTCTTTTCCAAATCCCTCAATGCGCCGTTGAGCGTCTGGCTCCTGGGTATCGCGGCCGCGCTGCTCACCGTGTCCGGCGCCCTCGCACTGTCCAAAGCCTTCGCCCTGGGCAAAGCCGCCATCGTTGCGCCACTCGTGACCTCATACGGCGTAGTCACCACCTTGCTGTCCTGGGCCAGCGGCGAGCAGATCAGCCTGGTCCAACTCGGCTGCATCGGCCTGTGCGTCATCGGCGTGATCCTTTCCAGCCTCCATAAGGACAACGGCGTACCCCACAACAACCCGCGCCTGTCCATCGCCTACGCCATGCTCGCCGCGCTGCTGTACGGCACCAGTTTCTGGCTGCAAGGCCGCTATACGCTGCCGGCGCTGGGCCCCATCACTATGCTGTGGCTGGGTTACCTGGTTGGAGGGTGCGTAATGGTGATGATGGTGCGGAAGATCAAGGACGGCTTGAAAATCCCGCCGCTGAAAAACTGCGCGACATTGACCGGAGCGAGCGTGATGAACCTCGGTGGTTTCTCGGCGTTTTCGTGGGGGGCAATGGCAGGGTCGGTTTCGGTGGTGACGGTGATCAGTACGCTGTCAGGTGGGATTGCAGCGATCCTGGGGTTTGTGTTTTTCAAGGAGCGGCTGACGGCGGTGCAGGTGCTGGGGGTTGTGCTGGTGCTGGTCGGAGCTGTGGTTTTGCACATCGCCGACTGATCTTTCGCGCACAAAAAAGCCGCCCTCAAGAGGCGGCTTTTTCACAACGATCGGATCTTACAACTTAGGCCCTGCAGCCTTGATCGCATCGCTCACTTCAAACTTCTTGAAGTTCTCGATGAACAATCCAGCCAACGCCTTCGCCGCTTCATCGTAGGCAGCCTTGTCAGCCCAGGTGTTACGTGGGTTCAGCAGGCCAGTTTCAACGCCCGGCACGGCCAATGGCACGTCGAGGTTGATGGTGTCGAGGTGTTCGGTTTCGGCACCGATCAACGCGCCGCTCTGGATCGCTGCGATCACGCCGCGCGTGGTCGGGATGTTGAAGCGTTTGCCGACGCCGTAGCCGCCGCCGGTCCAGCCGGTGTTGACCAGGTAGACCTTGGAACCGAAACCACGGATGCGCTTGATCAGCAGCTCAGCGTATTCACCGGCCGGGCGCGGGAAGAACGGTGCGCCGAAGCAGGTGGAGAAAGTCGACTTGATGCCGCTGCCCGAACCCATTTCGGTCGAGCCCACCAGTGCGGTGTAGCCGGACAGGAAGTGGTAGGCCGCTTGTTCTTCGCTGAGGATCGACACGGGCGGCAGCACGCCGGTGAGGTCGCAGGTCAGGAAAATCACCGCGTTGGGCTCGCCGCCCAGGTTCTTCTCGGAACGCTTGGCAACGTGTTCCAGCGGGTAGGCGGCGCGGCTGTTCTGGGTCAGGCTGACATCGGCGTAGTCGGCATGCCCGGCTTCGTTGATGACGACGTTTTCCAGCACGGCGCCGTGCTTGATGGCCTTCCAGATAACCGGCTCGTTCTGCTCGGACAGGTCGATGCACTTGGCATAGCAACCGCCTTCGATGTTGAACACCACGCCTTCGCCCCAACCGTGCTCGTCGTCACCGATCAGGTAACGGCTTTCGTCGGCGGACAGGGTGGTCTTGCCGGTGCCGGACAGGCCGAAGAACAGGGTCACATCGCCTGCTTCACCGATGTTGGCGGCGCAGTGCATCGGCAGCACGTCGGCGGCCGGCAGCAGGAAGTTCTGCACCGAGAACATGGCTTTTTTCATTTCACCGGCGTAACGCATGCCGGCGATCAGCACTTTTTTCTGGGCGAAGTTAAGGATCACGCAACCGTCGGAGTTGGTGCCGTCACGCTCTGGCACGCACTCGAAGTTGGCCACGTTGAGCACTTGCCACTCTTCACGACCGGCCGGGTTGTATTGGGCCGGGTTGATGAACAGGCAGCGACCGAACAGGTTCTGCCAGGCCGTCTGGGTGGTCATTTTCACGGCCAGGTAGTGGTCTTCGGCAGCCCCTACGTGAACGTGGGAAACGAAATGCTCTTGCGCATTGTTGAAGGCCTCGACGCGAGCCCAGAGGGCATCGAACTTGTCGGCCGGGAACTTGCGGTTGATCGGGCCCCAGGCGATTGCGGCCTGGGTAGTCGGCTCTTCAACGATGAAACGATCGACCGGCGAACGACCGGTGCGGTGACCGGTTTCTACGACCAGCGCGCCAGTATCGGCAAGCACGCCTTCACCGCGCTGCAGGGCTTCTTTGACCAGATCGTCAACACTCAGATCGGTGTATACGGCGTTATTGGCTTGCGTCATGAGGTTCCCCGTCGGCCTATGGCCGAGTGCTCCAAACGTTTTGTAGTAGAAAGTTGCGCACTACTACCGCGAAAAAAGTGGGCCGGATTATGCCAGAAAAGCCCAAAAAAAGTAGGGCCCTCCCGTCAGAACGCCTCTAATCCGGCATTTGACAGGTGATTTACCTGTGCTTAAACGTTTTAGTGGCGGGTGTCGGAAGGGGTGTCGATGCCTGCGCCGGCGAATAATTGGGCGACATCGGCAGCATCGAACAGATAACGCTCGTTGCAGAACTGGCAGTCGATCTCGATATGGCCACCGTGCTCCACCACCAGATTCTGCGCATCTTCCAGGCCCAGGCTGACCAGGGCATTGGCCGAGCGCTCGCGGGAGCAGCTGCAATTGAAGCGCAGGGACTGTTCGTCGAACAGGCGCACGGTCTCTTCGTGGTACAGGCGGTGCAAGATGGTCTCGTTGTCCAGTGCCAGCAATTCTTCAGCGGTCAGGGTGCCCGCCAGAGCGGTCAGCTTGCGCCAGCTATCCGTGCGCTCATCCTCATCCTTGATGCGGTCAGCCGGCAATTGCTGCAACAACAGGCCGCGAGCGCGCTTGCCGTCGGCGTTGAGCCAGAACTTGGTGCCGACTTGCTGGGACATTACGAAATAGTTGGTAAAGCAGTCCGCCAAGGTCTCGCCGTCGAGGTCAACGATGCCCTGGTAGCGCTGGCCTTCGGTGGGGTCAACGGTAATCGCCAGCACGCCATCGGCCATCAGCTCGGAAAAAGTGGCATCCGGTGTAATCCGGTCGACGTCATAACGGGCCAGGCCACGGATCTCGCGCTCGCTGGAACACTCGATCATCAGCATCGGGATCGGACCTTCGGAACGCGCCTGCAGGATCAGCAAGCCATCGAATTTCATCGTGCCCACCAGCAGCGAAGCCGCGGCCATCAACTCACCGAGCAACTGCGCGACCGGCTCCGGATACGCGTGTTTGGCAAGGACTTCGGCGTAGCTGAGCTCCAACGAAACCAATTCGCCGCGGGCGTCGTTCTCGTCAAAGATAAAGCGTTGGGTGAAGTCGGTATCCGGTAGATCAGTCATAGGTCTGGGTATCTGAAGTGATGACAAAATGATTACAACGTTTATAAAATTAAACGCTTTAGCGCCATATTGGTGCGGATTCTCCTAAAACAAGGAGCTTGATAGAGCGATGAGGGACAGTTTATGAACAATCCGGGTTTGTTCCAAGCGAACTGGAACCTCCGGCGATGGGCTCTTTGCAATCTAGTCGCTATCGGGCTGCTGTGTTTTTGGCTGTGGCCCACTGGGCAGATGCTGTGTGTGGTTTTCGACGAGTGGCTGTTTCATCTGCTCAACGGTCCGCTGGCGAGCAACTCCACTTGGTTGCATGTGTGGGCAGTGGCGAGCCTGCGGCCGTTTGATGCGGTCGTCGGGGTAATTCTGTTGGCGCTGCTGATACGCGGCGACTGGGTGTTCAAGGCCGTGCAGGTTCGCCAAGCGTTCTTTGGCTTCCTCAGCATTCTTTTGTTGCTGCTGTTTATCCGCATGCTGTTTTCCAAACTCGCGGCGCAGATGGGTTGGCAGCACAGCAGCCCGTCGATGGTGATCGGCGGCGCAGTGCAGATGAGTGATTTTTTCCCTGGGCTGGAGAAAACCTGGGAACTGAAAGACCGATCGAGCCAGAGCTTTCCCGGCGATCATGCGTCGGTGTTGTTGATCTGGGCGATGTTCATGACCGTGTTCGCCAGGCGCAGCGGCCAGGTACTGGCGATATGGGGCCTGGCGCTGTTGTTCATGATGCCGCGACTGGTAGCAGGCGCGCATTGGGGCCAGGACGATTACATCGGCGGGGTTTTGCTGGCGCTGTTGGCATTGGGTTGGGGTTACTACACGCCGTTTGCAGCGAAGGTGTCGGGGTTCCTGTTGCGGGTAACAGCGCCGGTTTTCGGGTTGCTCGGCAAATTGCCGGTGATCGGGCGATTGAGTGTGATACGTACAGCCCGTTAACACCGCCGGCCAAATGTGGGAGGGGGCTTGCTCCCGATAGCAGTGGATCAGTCAGCTTATAGGTAGCTGACCTACAGCAATCGGGGGCAAGCCCCCTCCCACATTTTTGATCTTCTTTGCGCTGGAGATTTGCGCAGTCAATCATCATTGCCACTGCCGCGAAACTTGAACAAATCCCGGCGTTGCTTTTTGCTCGGCTTGCCGTCGGTGGTCAAACCCGAAGCTCCCGCCTTGCGCATGGCCGCAGCGTTCTCGCGCTTGGCAATGCTGGCTTGGGTCTCCACATACAGCGTCTGCGCTTCTGGCGCACCCCGGCGCACGGCGGAAAGCGCCTGAACCACGACAGTCTTTTCATCGAACCCTGTACGAATCTGAAACTCGTCGCCGACACGCGGTTCCTTCCCCGGCTTGCAGCGCTCACCGCGATGGTGCACCTTGCCGCTCTCGATAGCGGCCTTGGCCAGGGCACGGGTTTTGTAGAAACGCGCGGCCCACAGCCACTTGTCCAGGCGGACCTTTTCTTCCTCTTCCTGTTTTTGAGCCACTTGAATTCCTCGCTCTGAAAAATGTCGCAACCTTACCGTTGAAACGCTTCGACGCATAAACCCTGAGGCTCACCTAAGATACGCCAGGTAGCACTCTGTTTTCGCGAGGACACGCTGTGACCGACTTTCCCGTTTCACTCACCTCGCCCAACCAGCGGTGCGTGGGTTGCCAGCAAAGCGAGCCCCTGGGGTTCGATTTCGCTTTCGCCTACCAGCCTATCGTAGACCTGCGTGACCATTCGATATTTGCCAATGAAGCCTTGGTGCGCGGCACCCAGGGTGAGAACGCGTTATCGGTGCTGGCACATATCAACGAAACCAATCGCTACCGCTTTGACCAGCGCTGCCGCACCCAGGCAATTGCCGGCGCTGCCGCCCTGGGCATGCAGACTCACCTTTCCATCAATTTCATGCCCAATGCCGTATACCGTCCGGAACTGTGTATCCGCAGCACCCTGGAGGCCGCCCGCGCGCACAATTTTCCGCTGGACCGCCTGATTTTCGAGACACTGGAAAGCGAGCATGTAGATAACAATCGCCATTTGACGAATATTCTGCGTGAATACCGCGAATTCGGCTTCAAGACCGCCATCGATGATTTCGGCGCGGGCTATTCGGGGCTGAATCTGCTGGCCGATTTCCAACCGGACCTGATCAAACTCGACATGGCGCTGATTCGCGATGTCGATCAAGACCGAGTCCGTCAGGTGATCGTCCGGGGGATTGTCACAATCTGTGAGCAGTTGGGGGTTACTGTCATCGCCGAAGGCATCGAAAGTGCCGGCGAGCGGGACTTCCTCTCCGACTGTGGAATATTTCTAATGCAGGGCTATTGGTTCGCCAAGCCCGCATTCAATGCCCTGGCCAAGGTTTCGCCTGACGCCTGGGCACATTGACCGGTACCCATATTGAAGACATTTGACCATTTGACCGTTGTGGGTCTGCGAGAGTGGGTGGCGCTTCCCGACCTAGGAGTGGCTGGCCTGCGCGCCAAGATCGACACCGGCGCCAGTACCTCGAGCTTGCACGCCACTGAAATCGAGCCATTCGAGCGTAATGGCGAAAAGTGGGTGCGTTTTACCGCCCACTTGGGCAGCGTGGTGCAACTGCGTCACCGCCGCTGCGAAGCGCCCCTGGTAACGATGAAAACCATCAAGAGCTCCAACGGCCATGCACAGGTGCGCTACGTGATCAGCACCACCCTGGCGTTGGGCGATCGGGTGTGGCGGGTGGAATTCACCCTGGCTTGCCGCAAAGCCATGCGTTATCGCCTGTTGCTGGGCTCCAAGGCGCTGATTGACGGCCAGTTGGTGGTCAGCCCGGGCGTCAAGTACGTTCAAGACAAGCCGGTGTTCCCGGTCTCTACTATTTCTGCCCCAGGTGCTGCATGAAGATCGCTGTGCTGTCGCGAAACCCGCGTCTGTATTCTACCCGCCGCCTGGTCGAGGCCGGCACTGAACGTGGCCATGAAATGGTGGTGATCGACACGTTGCGGGCCTATATGAACATTGCCAGCCACAAGCCGCAGATCCACTACCGGGGCAAGCCGCTGGAAGGTTTCGATGCGGTGATCCCACGCATCGGCGCCTCGGTGACGTTCTACGGCTGCGCGGTGCTGCGCCAGTTTGAAATGATGGGGGTCTTCCCGCTGAATGAATCCGTGGCCATCGCGCGCTCGCGGGACAAGTTGCGCTCGCTGCAGCTGCTGTCGCGCCGGGGGATCGGTCTGCCGGTCACCGGTTTTGCCCACTCCCCGGATGACATTCCCGACCTGATCGAAATGGTCAATGGCGCGCCGCTGGTGATCAAGGTGCTGGAAGGCACCCAGGGCATCGGCGTGGTGCTGTGCGAAACCGCAACGGCGGCGGAATCGGTGATCGAGGCGTTCATGGGCCTCAAGCAGAACATCATGGTGCAGGAGTACATCAAGGAAGCGGGCGGTGCGGATATCCGCTGCTTCGTGGTGGGCGACAAGGTGATTGCCGCCATGAAGCGTCAGGCCAAACCGGGTGAGTTTCGCTCCAACCTGCACCGTGGCGGCAGCGCGAGCCTGATCAAGATCACCCCGGAGGAGCGCATGACCGCGCTGCGTGCAGCCAAGGTCATGGGGTTGGCCGTGGCGGGCGTGGATATCCTGCGCTCCAACCATGGCCCGTTGGTCATGGAGGTGAACTCATCGCCGGGCCTGGAAGGGATCGAGACCACCACGGGCAAAAATGTGGCGGGGATCATTATTGAGCATCTGGAAAAAAATGGCGGGCCGAACATGACCCGGACCAAGGGAAAGGGCTGAAAAGCTCTGCTCCTGACACAACATCAGCTCAAATGTGGGAGGGGGCTTGCTCCCGATAGCGGTGGGTCAGTTACATCTGCATGACTGACATTCTGCTATCGGGAGCAAGCCCCCTCCCACATTTGATTCATGTTGTCTGTTAGACCGCATCCCTGGGCAACATCAATCCAAGCGGCAGGCGCACCCGTGCTTCCAGTCCGCCCTCTTCGCGGTTGCGCAATTCGACATTGCCGCCATGCATCGACGCAATCCGCCGCACAATCGCCAAGCCCAAGCCGGTACCCTTACCGCCCCGGGCACGGTCGCCACGGGTGAAGGGGTTGAAGATGGCCTCCAGTTCCGCCGGGTCGATACCGGTGCCGCGGTCCATCACGCTCAGCACGACATAGGGCGCAGCGCTGTCGCCAGACACGTACGCCGCCACTTCCACATCCGAACCGGCATGATGCAAGGCATTGCCGATCAGGTTGTTCAGCAGGCGCTTCATCGACACCCTGCGCAACGCAAACGGTTGAATCGGCTCCAGGCGCAGACGCACCTGCTCACCACTCTGATTGTAGGGCGCGACCACTTCACGTACCAGATCGGTCAGGTCAACCTCCTCCACTACCTCGTCGCGCCCATCACGGATGAATGCCAGGAACTGGTCCAGAATCGCATCCATATCCTCGATGTCGCGCACCATGTCATCGGTGAGGTCGGTATGGTTGCCCATCAACTCCAGGGACAAGCGCAATCGCGTCAACGGTGTACGCAGGTCATGGGACACGCCCGCCAGCATCAGCTCGCGCTCGCGCCCGGCCTGCTCGACATCCTCCGCCATCTGGTTGAACGCGCCGTACACCTCGGTCATCTCACTGGGCGTATCGCTGACTGGCAGGCGCACGCTGCGCCCCTGGCCCAATTGGCGGGCCGCGAACACCAGGCGTTTGAGCGGTTGATTGAGCTGGCGCACGAAAATCCACGCGGACGCGGTTGAAAGCAAGCCAATGGCGAGGAACCAGCCCAATACGTTCCAGATTTTCTGCCCGCGCAACGGGTGCGGATACAGCGGTACCTTGATCCAGGCATCTCCCAGGCTGGGCGCCCTCACCCACAGCGCAGGCGACACATGCATGCGCAGCCGCACCTCGGTGTCGTCGCCCAGTTCCGCCTGCATCTGGCGCTGGTAGATCTCACTGTAGGGCCAATGCTGTTCGCCCTCAGGCACGCCGGCCCCATCAACCCGGATCAGGGTTGAGGCCTTGGCTACCTTTTCACGGTTCTCAGGGTCTACGGCCCAGTAGGCGCGCAACGTCAAGGCGACGCCATGGCTGTACTGCCGATCCACCAGCACGTCCTCGTTCATCAAGAGATAAACCAGTGTGAGTGCCTTCGAAAACAGAACGACGATCAGCACCAGCCAAAGGGTGCGGGAGAAGAAACTTTGCGGGAACCACAGCGGGGTTTTCATAGGAGACAGCTAGACACCTTGCAGGAACGAGCGGCGCTCGCAGAATTGCAGACGCCGGACACCCCGTCGATCCTCATGGAATCAAACGCCGGATGCCCGCCCCCTGCAAATCATCGGTCACTTGGTTGCGGTGCCATCCGGCACAAACACATAACCCACACCCCACACCGTCTGGATATACCGCGGCTTGGAAGGGTCCGGCTCGATCATCCGGCGCAGTCGGGATATCTGCACGTCGATGGAGCGCTCCAGGGCGTCCCATTCTCGGCCACGGGCCAGGTTCATCAGCTTGTCGCGGGTCAGCGGCTGGCGAGCGTTCATCACCAGGGCCTTGAGCACCGCGAATTCGCCGGTAGTGAGCATGTGCACTTCGTCGCCACGCTTAAGCTCGCGGGTCGCCAGGGACAACTCGTAGTCGCCAAAGGTCACGCTTTCGTCTTCGCTGCCCGGCGCACCCGGTACCGACGGGGCCTGGCGACGCAATACGGCCTTGACCCGTGCCATCAGCTCGTCCGGGTTGAACGGCTTGGCCAGGTAGTCATCAGCGCCCAGTTCAAGGCCCTTGATGCGGCTCAGCTCATCACCCTTGGCAGTGAGCATGATGATCGGGATCTGGTTGTTCGCGCCGCGCAGACGCTTGCAGGCGGTCAGGCCGTCTTCGCCGGGCAGCATCAGGTCGAGCACGACCAGATTGAACACTTCACGCCCCAACAGGCGGTCCATCTGCTCGGTGTTCGGCACCGCGCGGGCCCGGTAGCCTTTGGAGTTGAAAAAACGCTCCAGCAGGCTGCTCAGCCCCGGATCGTCGTCAACGATGAGAATTTTTTCGCCTTCAGCAGTTTGTGCAGTGCTGCTCATTAGATGCTCCTCTTATCTCGGCGCGCATTATGGCCTAGCTGCCGTTATACGCACCGTGTGCATTGTTAGCAGATTTTTCCTCTACTGCCAGCCAAGCCGCGCTCTACGAGCACTGGCGCAGTAGCCCCCAAGGGCAGAACGCTGGTTATAATGCGGCGCCTTCGTGCAGGGCAACGTCAGATCGTTACCGTTTACTGCCAGGCTTTTTTTACTCGCTTGTCGTGTTTTTTCGATTTCGAGGGTCAACAGACTGCCTCTTGACCCAGGCAGCGGCGCCAGTCGGGCCGCTCAACCAGCCTCGCAAGGCCTTGTTTTCCGGGTCTGCGAGCTGCTTTTCAGAATTTCAGGTGGTTTTATGGACAGCATCAACAGCCGCATCGCCGAGGAACTCGGTGTACGCCCACAACAGGTCGAAGCGGCCGTCGCGCTACTGGATGAAGGCTCCACGGTGCCTTTCATCGCCCGTTACCGAAAAGAAGTGACCGGCAGCCTTGACGATATCCAGCTGCGGCACCTGGAAGAACGCCTGCGTTACCTGCGAGAACTCGACGAGCGGCGTATCAGCATCCTGGCCAGCATCGAAGAACAGGGCAAATTGACCCCGCAATTGGAACGCGACATCAAGCTCGCCGACACCAAGACCCGCCTCGAAGACCTTTACCTGCCGTATAAACAGAAACGTCGCACAAAGGGTCAGATCGCCCTGGAAGCGGGCCTGGGCGACCTGGCCGACGGCCTGTTCAACGACCCGTCGCTGACCCCGGAAACCGAAGCCGCGCGCTTTGTCGACGCGCAAAAAGGCGTCGCCGATATCAAGGCCGCCCTGGAGGGCGCCAAGTACATCCTGATGGAGCGCTTCGCGGAAAACGCCAGCCTGCTGGAAAAACTGCGTACCTACCTGAAACAGGAAGCCATCCTCAGCGCCCGCGTCATCGCCGGCAAAGAAGAAGAAGGCGCCAAGTTCCGCGATTACTTCGAACACGACGAGCCCCTCAAGAGCATGCCGTCCCACCGCGCCCTGGCGATTTTCCGTGGCCGTAACGAGGGCATTCTCAGCTCCGCGCTGAAAGTCGGCGACGAGCTGCCGGGCACCATGCACCCGTGCGAGGGCATGATCGGTCAACAATTCGGCATTCAGAATCAGAATCGTCCTGCGGACAAGTGGCTCAGTGAGGTCGTGCGCTGGACCTGGAAGGTCAAGCTCTATACCCACCTGGAAACCGACCTGCTCGGCGAGCTGCGCGACGGCGCCGAAACCGAGGCGATCAACGTATTCGCCCACAACCTGCATGACCTGCTGCTGGCCGCTCCGGCGGGCCCACGCGCCACCCTGGGCCTGGACCCGGGCCTGCGCACCGGCTGCAAGGTCGCGGTGGTCGACGCCACCGGCAAGCTGCTGGACCACGCCACCGTCTACCCGCACGTACCGCACAACAAGTGGGACCAGACCCTCGCCATCCTGGCCGCCCTGTGCGCCAAGCATGCCGTGGACCTGATTGCCATCGGCAACGGCACCGCCAGCCGCGAAACCGATAAGTTGGCCGCCGAGCTGATCAAAAAATACCCGGCCATGAAGATGACCAAGGTCATGGTCTCCGAGGCAGGCGCTTCGGTGTACTCGGCCTCGGAACTGGCGTCCAAGGAATTCCCGGACCTCGATGTGTCGATCCGCGGCGCCGTGTCGATTGCCCGTCGCCTGCAGGACCCACTGGCCGAGCTGGTGAAGATCGATCCTAAATCCATCGGCGTCGGCCAATACCAGCACGACGTGTCGCAGCTCAAGCTAGCGCGTGGCCTGGATGCTGTGGTGGAAGACTGCGTGAACGCCGTGGGTGTGGACGTGAACACCGCTTCCGTGGCGCTGCTCGCACGTATTTCTGGCCTCAACGCTACCCTGGCGCAGAATATCGTCACCCACCGCGACGAGAATGGCGCCTTCAAAACCCGCGCCGCACTGAAAAAGGTTGCGCGCCTGGGCGAGAAAACCTTCGAGCAAGCCGCCGGTTTCCTACGCGTAATGAACGGTGATAACCCGCTGGATGCCTCTGCGGTTCACCCGGAAGCCTATCCACTGGTGCAACGAATCGCCGCCGAAACCGACCGTGACATCCGCTCGCTGATCGGCGACGCGGCGTTCCTCAAGCGTCTGGACCCGAAGAAGTACACCGACGAAACCTTCGGCGTACCGACCATCACCGACATCCTGCAAGAGCTGGAAAAACCCGGCCGCGACCCGCGCCCCGAATTCAAGACCGCTGAGTTTCAGGACGGTGTCGAAGACCTCAAGGACCTGCAACTGGGCATGATCCTCGAAGGCGTGGTGACCAACGTGACCAACTTCGGCGCATTCGTGGATATCGGCGTGCATCAGGACGGTTTGGTGCATATCTCCGCGCTTTCAGAGAAGTTCATCAAGGATCCCCGCGAAGCGGTGAAAGCCGGTGATGTGGTCAAGGTCAAGGTGATGGAAGTCGACATCCCACGTAAACGCGTTGGTCTGTCGATGCGCATGAGCGACACCCCCGGCGAGAAAATCGACGGCGCCCGTGGTGCTCGTCCTGGCTCGGCCCCGCGCTCGTCGCAGAACACCGCGCCGCGCAAGGAAACCGCGACAGCCGCACCGAGCAACAACGCCATGGCCTCGCTGTTCGCCAACGCCAAGCAGTTGAAGAAGCGCTGATGGATATTCCGGCCGGTTTGACCCAGAGCGCGTTCAGCGAACTGATCGGCTGCCGCCTGCAGCGCCTGGATGAGGGCGTTGCCGAGGTGGCCCTGAGCCTGGCGCCGCATTTGCGCAATCGCGGCGGCAAGCTGCATGGTGGCGCGATTTTCAGCTTGGTGGACATCACCATGGGCCTGGCTTGCTCCAGCGCCCATGGGTTCGACCAGCAGAGCGCGACCATCGAGTGCAAAATCAACTATATCCGCGCCGTGGAAGACGGTGACGTACTGTGCACCAGCCGGGTGATCCACGCCGGAAGGCGCACATTAGTAGTCGAAGCCGACGTGTACCAAGGCGACAGACTTGTCGCAAAAGCACAGGGCACGTTCGCTGTCCTATAGCTCCCCGCCCATGATTTGAGTTAATTTCGGCGCTGTGACAACAGCGTCGGAATTTTCTCGCTGCGCTGTAGCCCAATTCATGGAGTGAAGTCGGCATATTCAGAGCGGGTCAAATCGACTCAGAACCAGGCGATCACGCCAGTTTCAACTTCACCCTTGTAGACCGTCTTGCCCACCCCCATATTGGGGCGACTGACGCGTGAAGGAATCCAACTTGAGCGAACTTCTCAACCGCCGCCTGGCTCTGCTCGGCAAGCGCGAACACCTCTCCCTGCTAGAGCACTGCCTGCATGGCATCGAGCGTGAATGCCTGCGCGTCACCAGCGAGGGCCGCCTGGCCCAGACACCGCATCCGGAAGCCCTGGGCGCCGCGTTGACTCACGAACAGATCACGACCGATTACTCGGAATCGCTGCTGGAGTTCATCACCCCCGCGCTGCCCAACCCGGCCGATACCCTGAGCAGCCTGGACAAGATCCATCGCTTTGCCTACACCAAGCTGGGCAGCGAGTACCTGTGGAGCCCCTCGATGCCGTGTCCGTTGCCGGCCGAGGAAGATATTCCGATTGCCTACTACGGCACCTCCAATATCGGGCAGCTCAAGTACGTTTATCGCAAGGGCCTGGCCCTGCGCTACGGCAAGACCATGCAATGCATTGCCGGTATCCACTACAATTTTTCGCTGCCGGAACAGCTGTGGCCGCTGCTCAAGGAAGCCGAAGGGTTTGTCGGCACCGACCGCGACTATCAGTCCACCGCCTATATCGCGCTGATCCGTAACTTCCGGCGCTACAGCTGGCTGTTGATGTACCTGTTCGGTGCGTCGCCGGCCCTGGACGCCGGCTTCCTGCGCGGTCGCTCGCACCAGCTTGAAGTGCTCGACGCCGACACCCTGTACCTGCCGTACGCCACCAGCCTGCGCATGAGCGACCTGGGTTACCAGAGCAACGCCCAGGCCGGCCTCACGCCGTGCTACAACGACCTGGCCAGCTACACCGATAGCCTGCGCGAAGCGGTGGCAACGCCCTACGCGCCCTATGTCGAAGTCGGCACGCACAAGGATGGTGAGTGGGTGCAGCTCAACACCAACATCCTGCAGATCGAAAACGAGTACTACTCCAACATCCGCCCCAAGCGCGTGACCTATACCGGCGAACGGCCGATCCAGGCCCTGATGGCGCGAGGCATCCAGTACATCGAAGTGCGCTGCCTGGACATCAACCCGTTCCTGCCGATGGGTATCGACCTTCCAGAGTCGCGCTTTCTCGACGCGTTCCTGCTGTATTGCGCGCTGAATGACAGCCCGCTGTTCGCCAATAATGAATGTGGGAATGCCACCTCCAACTTCCTCAGCGTGGTCAAGGAAGGTCGCCGTCCGGGCCTGCAATTGCAGCGTGAGGGCCAAGCGGTGGATATGAAAGAGTGGGCCACCGAGCTGCTGGAGCACATCGCACCCCTGGCCGCCCTGCTCGATGAAAGCCACGGCATCACTGAGCACAGCCAGGCACTGGACGCTCAATTGGCGAAGATCAATGACCCGTCATTGACGCCGTCGGCTCAGGTGCTGGCAGCGATGGCCGAGCGCAAGGAAAGCTTTGCGCAGTTCTCCCTGCATCAGAGCGAGGTGCATGCTGAGTATTTCCGCAAGGAGCCGCTTCCCGCTGAGGAACAGGCGCGCTTTGAAGAACTGGCGCGTACATCGCTGGCCCAGCAGGCGGAGCTTGAGCAAAACGAAGTGGGCGATTTCGATGTGTTCGTGGGGTCGTACCAGGCGAGTATTCTGGCGATCAGTAACTAAGACCGAACGCGGTCCATTGTGGGAGGGGGCTTGCTCCCGATAGCAGCGTGTCAGTCGCTCCATCAGTGACTGATCCACCGCTATCGGGAGCAAGCCCCCTCCCACATTTGTCTCTCATATGCTCAAAGGTTTGCTTCAATTCTTCTCCGACTAAGCTAATTCGAAAATGTTATTTATTTTCGGATTCTTAGATCATTTAGTCTCCTCACACGCCGACCCCCGGCCGCCTGATCGAGGAGCTTCCCTTTGAAACTGCTGACCCCCCTGCGCTTGCTGGCGGCGTTGTCCCTGGCCGGTGCCAGCCTGTTTGCCCAGGCGGCGGATGTGACCGTCGCGTACCAGACCACCGTCGACCCGGCGAAAGTCGCCCAGGCCGATGGCGCCTATGAAAAAGCCACCAATGCCGAAATCGACTGGCGCAAATTCGACAATGGCGCCGATATCATCGCCGCCATCGCTTCGGGCGACGTGCAAATCGGTTACCTCGGTTCCAGCCCGCTGACCGCCGCGATCACCCGCAAGGTACCGGTGCAGACCTTCCTCGTCGCCACTCAGATCGGCGGTGCCGAAGCCCTGGTGGCGCGCGAGGGTTCGGGGATCAACAGCCCGCAGGACCTGATCGGTAAAAAGATCGCCGTGCCGTTCGTGTCCACCGGTCACTACAGCCTGTTGGCCGCGCTGAAGCACTGGAACATCGACCCCTCGAAAGTAACCATCCTCAATCTCGCACCACCGGCCATCATCGCCGCCTGGAAGCGCGGTGATATCGACGCCACCTATGTGTGGGACCCGGCCCTGGGCGTAGCCAAGGAAAACGGCAAGGTGTTGATCACCTCCGGCGAGCTGGCCAAGTTCGGTGCACCGACCTTCGATGCCTGGATCGTGCGTAAGGATTTTGCCGAGAAGCATCCGGAAATCGTCACCGCCTTCGCCAAAGTCACCCTGGATGCCTACGCGGCGTACCGCAAAGACCCACAAGCCTGGCTCGCCGACAAAGGCAACGTCGACAAACTGGTGAAGCTCTCCGGTGCCAAGGCCAGCGACATCCCACTGCTGTTGCAAGGCAACGTCTACCCGCTGGCCGCTGACCAGGTGACCCTGCTGGGCGCGCCAACCACCAAGGCCGTCACCGATACCGCAGCGTTCCTCAAGGAGCAAGGCAAGGTCGACGCGGTGCTGCCGGATTACGCCCCTTACATCAGCGCCAAATTCATCACTAACTGAGGAGTTCATCGCGATGGCCTTGCTACAGCTGGAGCGCATCAGCGCACAGTACCCAGGCGCTCCGGAACCGGTACTGGCGGATATTTCACTCGAGCTTGGGCCCCAGCAATTGCTGGTGGCCCTCGGCCCGTCCGGCAGTGGCAAGACTTCGCTGTTGAACCTGATTGCCGGTTTTGTCGAGCCCTCGGCCGGGCGCATCACCCTCGATGGCGTGCCGGTCAAGGGGCCCAGTGCCGAGCGCGGCGTGGTGTTCCAGGACGATGCCCTGTTGCCCTGGCAAAACGTACTGGCCAACGTCGCCTTCGGCCTGGAACTGGCCGGCGTGCCCAAGGCGCAACGTGAAGTGCGCGCCCGGGAAATGCTCGCGCTGGTGGACCTGGGCGGTTTCGACAGCCGCCGCATCTGGCAACTCTCTGGCGGCCAGAAGCAACGCGTCGGCCTTGCCCGCGCCTTGGCGGCCGACCCTCGCGTATTGCTGATGGACGAGCCCTTCGGCGCCCTCGATGCCTTCACCCGCGAACAGATGCAGGAACTGCTGCTGCAAGTCTGGCGACGCACGGCCAAGCCGGTGTTCCTGATCACCCATGACATCGAAGAAGCGGTGTTCCTTGCCACGGACTTGATCCTGCTGGCGCCCAACCCCGGCCAGATCGTCGAGCGCCTGCACCTGGACTTCGGCCAACGCTATGCGGCGGGCGAATCGGCACGGGCGATCAAGTCCGACCCGCGCTTTATCGAAACCCGCGAACACGTGCTGGGCAAAGTGTTCTCGCAACGGCAGGTGTGCGCATGAGCAGCTACGAATTCGCCGCCACGGCGGCCAAGCCCGTGACACACGCCGTCATTCCCGTACGCCGCCGCGTGAGCACGCGCTGGATCAGCCTGTTGACCCTGTTGGCCTTGCTGGCTGTCTGGTGGGCCGTGACCGCCACCGGTTTGATCGAGCCGCTATTCCTGCCGCCACCCTCTGCCGTATTGCAAAAAGGCTGGTTGCTGGCGACCACGGGGTATATGGATTCCACCTTGTGGCAGCACCTGGGCGCGAGCCTCAGCCGCATCGGCCTGGGTTTGGGCTTTGCGGTGCTGACGGCCGTGCCGGTGGGCATCGCCATCGGTGCCAACCGTATCGCCCGTGGCATTCTCGATCCGCTGATCGAGTTTTACCGGCCGATCCCGCCGCTGGCCTATCTGCCGTTGATCGTGATCTGGTGCGGCATCGGCGAGCTGTCCAAAGTGCTGCTGATTTACCTGGCGATCTTTGCGCCGATTGCCATCGCCACCGCGACCGGCGTACGCACGGTCGACCCAGCCAAGTTGCGCGCCGCACAGTCGCTGGGCGCGACCCGTGCGCAGTTGATCCGGCATGTGATCCTGCCCAGCGCCCTGCCCGACATCCTCACTGGCGTGCGCATCGGCCTGGGTGTGGGGTGGTCGACCCTGGTGGCCGCCGAGCTGATCGCCGCCACCAGCGGCCTGGGCTTCATGGTGCAGTCGGCGGCGCAGTTTCTGGTCACTGACGTCGTGGTCCTCGGCATCCTGGTGATCGCGCTGATCGCCTTCGCCATGGAAATGGGCCTGCGCGCCCTGCAGCGTAAATTGGTGCCGTGGCATGGCCAGGCACACTGAGTGATGATGAATAAATGAGCAGCCTGACCGTTACCCCACTAAGCATCGCGCTCGGCGCCCAGATCAGTGGCGTCGATATCACCCAGACACTGAGCGCCCAACAGCGCGACGCCATCGAACAAGCCCTGCTCAAGCATTCGGTGCTGTTCTTCCGGGACCAGCCGATCACCCCGCAGCAACAGGCACGGTTCGCGGCGAATTTCGGCGACCTGCACATCCACCCGATCTACCCCAACGTGCCGGAGCAGCCCGAAGTGTTGATCCTCGACACGGCGGTCACCGATGTGCGTGATAACGCCGTATGGCACACCGACGTGACCTTCCTGCCCACGCCAGCCCTGGGCGCGGTGCTCAGCGCCAAACTGCTGCCGGCGTTCGGTGGCGATACCTTGTGGGCCAGTGGGATTGCGGCTTATGAAGCGCTGTCCGAGCCATTCAAAGCATTGCTCGATGGGCTGACTGCCACCCACGACTTCACCCAGTCTTTCCCACTGGAGCGCTTTGGCAACACCGCCGACGACCGAGCCCGTTGGGAAGAAGCCCGCCGAAAAAACCCGCCCCTGTCGCACCCGGTGATCCGCACGCACCCGGTGAGCGGGCGTAAATCGCTGTTCGTCAGCGAAGGCTTCACCACCCGGATCAATGAACTGGAATCGGCCGAAAGCGCGGCGGTTCTCAAACTATTGTTCGCCCATGCCACACGCCCGGAATTCACCATCCGCTGGCGCTGGCAGGAAAATGACGTGGCGTTCTGGGACAACCGCGTGACCCAGCATTACGCAGTGGATGACTACCGGCCACAGCGGCGGGTGATGCATCGGGCAACCATCCTGGGCGATGTGCCGTTCTAAATGTGGGAGGGGGCTTGCTCCCGATAGCGGTGGGTCAGTCACTGTATCTATTGACTGATCCACTGCCATCGGGAGCAAGCCCCCTCCCACATGTTTGACCGAGCTGCGTCAGGTTATTCGGCGGTGGATGGTTTTTCCCACAAGTTGATCCCGCCTTCCAGAGCAAACCGATCAATCTCCGCCAGTTCCTCTGCACTGAAACTCAGGTTCTTCAACGCCCCGACGTTCTCGATGATCTGCTCCGGTCGGCTGGCACCGATCAGCGCGCTGGTTACCCGTGGATCACGCAGGGTCCAGGCCAGCGCCATTTGCGCCAGGCTCTGGCCGCGACGCTGGGCGATTTCGTTGAGGGCGCGAACATGGGCAATGTTGGCGTCGGATAGGTGCTTGGCCTGCAACGAACCGCCACCTGGGCGGTTGACTCGTGCGTCGGCCGGCACGCCGTTGAGGTACTTGTCGGTGAGCAAACCCTGGGCCAACGGTGTGAACGCAATCACCCCAGCGCCGAGCTCTTCGGTGGTGTCGAGCAGGTCTTTTTCCACCCAGCGGTTGAGCAGGTTGTAGGCCGGCTGGTGAATCAACAGCGGCACTTTCCACTCGTTGAGCAGCGCTGCCATCTCACGGGTTTTTACGCCGGAGTAGGACGAGATACCGATGTACAACGCCTTGCCCTGCTGCACGGCGGTGGCCAGCGCACTGGCGGTTTCTTCCAGCGGCGTGTCAGCGTCGAAACGGTGCGAATAGAAAATATCCACATAGTCGACGCCCAGGCGTTGCAGGCTCTGGTCCAGGCTCGCCAGCACGTATTTACGCGAACCCCCGCCCTGACCATAGGGGCCGGGCCACATGTCCCAACCGGCCTTGCTGGAAATGATCAGCTCGTCCCGGTAGTGCTTGAAGTCTTCGCGCAGCAACCGGCCGAAGTTGATCTCGGCGCTGCCGTAGGGCGGGCCGTAGTTATTGGCCAGGTCGAAGTGGTTGATGCCTAAGTCGAACGCGGTGCGCAGCAGGGCGCGCTGGGTGGCGATCGGGGTGCTGTCGCCAAAGTTGTGCCACAACCCCAGGGACAGTGCCGGCAGCACCAATCCACTGCGGCCTACGCGGCGATAAGGGATAGATTCATAGCGGTTTTCGGCAGCAATGTACGTCATCGAATCCTCTCTAGGCTTGGGGCAAACAAGGCCTGGGAATAAGGTTATTCCCAGGCCTTTCAGCCCGCTGAATCGCTTAAGTCTGCCTTTCCCTTTTACAGCAAAGACCTACTTGAGAGGAACGGTGCGCCGTACGTTTTCTCAGCGCACCAGGTGCAGGAACTGCAGGTGCCGCTCGTACTGGTCGAGGATGTCATTGATGATCTGCTCCTTGGTATAGCCCACCAGGTCGTAGTCCTGGCTGCCCTCACGCAAGTGCACTTCCGCCCGATAATAGCGGCGATTGTTGAGCTGCTTGGACCCCATGCCGCCGCGCGCAAACGAGGGCGTGAAATAGCCGCGCATCTGCACCTGGTAAACAAACGGATGCTCTTCGCCGTGGCCGATTTCCAGGCTGACGCTGTCGTTGGACGGGTCGGGCTGGGTGACGACGTTGAGACCTTTTTCGACAAACACCGCCGTCACTTCTTCGATCGCCGGACGTACCGTGGTCTCAAGGAAGCGGTACACCTCATCCCGCGACGGGAAATGCACGGCCTGACTCAAACGCTGGCGCCAACCGCCCGTGCCCTTGCGTGAGCCCGACACCGGCGCCAACGAATGCAACTGCGCGATCTGCTTTTGCGATTCGAGGTAGAACGCCTTGTGCAGCCCCCACATCATCAGCAACAGGATCAGCGAGAACGGCAGCGAGGTCAGCACCACCGCGGACTTCAACGAATCGATACTGCCGGCAAACAGCAAGGCGCTGGTGACCAGGGCGGTCATCGCGCCCCAGAACACGCGTAGCCATTTCGGTCCGTCTTCATCGGCGTTGCCGCCCTTGGACGACAGCGTCGATAGCACCACGGTGCCGGAATCGGCCGAGGTCACGAAGAATACAAAGCTGATGAACACCGTGACCGCAATCACGGTTTTACTCCACGGGTAGGTTTCCAGCAGCAGGTACAGGCTCATCGACGGTTCATCGATGGCGGACTGGCCCAGCGCGGTCATGCCATGGTTGAGCACCTGGTCGATGGCGCTGTTGCCGAAGATCGACATCCACGCCAGGGTGAAACCCAGCGGGATCAGCAGCACGCCAAACACGAATTCACGGATGGTGCGGCCACGGGAAATGCGTGCGATGAACAGGCCCACGAACGGCGACCATGCGATCCACCACGCCCAGTAGAACACCGTCCAGCCACCCAGCCAGTCGCTGGGTTTGTCGTACGCGTACACATCGAAACTCTTGGTCGGCAGGGCGCCCAGGTAGTCCCCGATGTTCTGGATCAAGGTGTTGAGCAAATGCTGGGTGGGCCCGGCAAACAACACAAACAGCAGCAGCGCGCAGGCCAGCAGCATGTTGATGTCGGACATCACTCGCACGCCCTTGTCGACGCCGGCCACGGCGACGATGATCGCCGCGCCCATCATCAAGGTGATCAAGCCCACCTGGATCCACTGCGTATGGGCAATACCGAACAGGTAATCCAGGCCGGAATTGAGGTGCAGCACGCCAAAACCCATGTCGGCGCCCAGGCCGAACACCGTGGCGATGATGCCGAAGCCATCCACCGCGTAACCGATCGGGCCATTGATGCGCTTGCCGATCAACGGGTACAGCGCCGAACGCAGCGCCAGCGGCAGGTTATGCCGGTAGGCGAAGTACGCCAGGGCCATGCCGACAAACGCGAACACGCCCCAGCCGTGCAGGCCCCAGTGCAGGAACAGGATCTGCATGGCCTGGCGCGCCGCATCGGCATTCAGCGCCTCGCCCTGGGGCGGTTGCACCAGGTGGGTCAACGGCTCGGACACGCAAAAGAAGAACAGCGTGATGCTGATCCCGGCGGCGAACAGCATGCCGGCCCAGGACAGGTAACTGAATTCGGGCTCGTCGTGGTCGGCACCGAGTTTTATCTTGCCATAGCCCGATAACGCGGTGACCACCACGAAGACCAGATACAGGGTCATCGCCAGCATGTAGTACCAGCCGACCGTATTGGCCGCCCAGTTTTGCGCCGCCAGCAGCCAGGCACCGGCCTGTTGCGGGATAGCGATGACAGTGATGCCGAACAGCAGAATAGCCGTGGCGGCAAAGTAGAAGACGGGCGCATTCATGCGCACCTGACCGCTGGACGGGGTAGACGATGCACTCATGAACCATGCACCCCCGAGGTGTGAAATGTGGCTGTCAATAACGGACTCAGCAAAGGTAAGCCTCCTGTTGTGAGCGGGCAGCGAACCACCGGTTTAACTTGAACGAACGTTCAAGTTAAACATGGATAGGCGGTTTGGGACTAATTTCGGGGCCGAGTGGTAGGTGATTCCTACACTAGCTCAGGGATTGGTATGACGCGTGGCGATGACAAAACGTTCAGCAATCACCGGTTTGAAATGCGCATAAAAAATGTGGGAGGGGGCTTGCCCCCGATAGCAGTAGGTCAGCCAGCACAGGTATTGGCTGGTGCAGCGCTATCGGGGGCAAGCCCCCTCCCACAGGGGATTTGCGCAGGTTCGTTACTTTTGCGCGCCATCATCATGCTGCAAATTCGCCTGGGTAATATTCGCCCCGGCCGGCACGCTGCGGGTCAGCCACACATTACCGCCAATGGTCGAACCCTGGCCGATGGTAATCCGCCCCAGAATCGTAGCGCCGGCGTAGATCACCACATCGTCCTCCACAATAGGGTGGCGCGGATGGCCTTTCTGCAATTGCCCATCTTCATCCGCCGGGAAGCGCTTGGCGCCCAATGTCACCGCCTGGTAGATGCGCACTCGCTCACCGATGATCGCCGTCTCGCCAATCACCACGCCGGTCCCGTGGTCGATGAAGAAACTCGGGCCAATCTGCGCGCCGGGGTGGATATCGATACCGGTGGCCGAATGAGCGATTTCCGCACTGATCCGCGCCAGCAGGGGCAAACCGGCGCGGTACAGATGATGGGCCAGGCGATGGTGAATCACCGCCAGGATGCCGGGGTAGCACAGCAGCACCTCATCCACGCTGCGCGCGGCCGGGTCTCCGTGGTAGGCGGCCAGTACGTCGGTGTCCAGCAGGCTGCGCAACGCCGGCAAGGCCAGGGCGAAATCCTGGATCAGGCGAATGGCCTGGGCGTCGACCTCACGGTCATCCTGGCCGCCCTGGCGCGCGGCGTAGCGCAGCTCCAGGCGGGCCTGGGCGAGCAAGGCGTTGAGGGCGACGTCGAGGGTATGCCCGACGTAGAAGTCTTCACTTTCTTCGCGCAGGTCCACCGGGCCCAGGCGCATCGGGAACAGTGCGCCGCACAAGTCTTCGAGAATCTGCGCCACCGCCTGGCGAGACGGTAGTTCGCGGCCTCCATGTTCGCCACTCAAGCGACCATTGCGCGTTCGCCACTGGTCCCGGGCGCTGCGCAGTTGGCTGACGATGGTCTGTAGTTGCCAATGGCTGGAACGCTCGCTCAAAGGGGTTTGCTCCTGAATAGGGGGGGCGCAGCGGCAAGCTGCAAGCTGCAAGCAAACCGCGATCAACTTGCAGCTTGCCGCTTACAGCTTGCCCCTGAAAAGACACCCACTCTACGACATGCACTGAAAGCAGCCTTAATAACCAATTATCCCAAACATATAACCCCAGCCCATAAGCGATTGGCGGTTGCCCGATGAAAAGTGCCTGCCTATAGTCGCCCCATCACTCAGCCACCGTGCATAGCAATGATCAAACAACAGCTCGACCGCTTTAACCGTCTGGAACTGTTGGGCGGCGCCACCGCCCTGGAAAAACTCGAGCGGCTGTCGGCCTGGCTGGGCAGGGATATCTACGTCAAGCGCGACGACACCACCCCACTGGCCATGGGTGGCAATAAATTGCGCAAACTTGAATACCTCGCCGCTGACGCCATCGCCCAGGGCGCCGATACCCTGGTCACCGCCGGCGCTATCCAGTCCAACCATGTGCGCCAGACCGCCGCGCTGGCCGCCAGGCTCGGCCTGGGCTGCGTCGCCCTGCTGGAAAACCCCACCGGCACCGAAGACCCCAACTATCTGAGCAACGGCAACCGCCTGTTGCTGGAGCTGTTCGACGCCAAGGTGGAGCGGGTGGAAAACCTCGACAATGCCGACGACCAACTCAACGCCCTCGCCGACCGCCTGCGCAGCAACGGCAAGAAGCCCTACCTGGTGCCTATCGGCGGCTCGAACGCCCTCGGCGCGTTGGGGTATGTGCGCGCGGGCCTGGAGCTGGCGGCGCAGATCGAAGACAGCGGCCTCGACTTTGCGGCGGTGGTACTGGCCTCCGGCAGCGCAGGCACCCACAGCGGCCTGGCACTGGCGTTGAGCGAAGCGCTGCCAAACCTGCCGGTGATCGGCGTCACCGTATCGCGCACCGATGAAGCCCAACGCCCGAAAGTGCAAGGCCTGGCCGAGCGTACGGCCGAACTGCTCGGCATGAACGTGCCCGAGGCGTTCAAGGTGATCCTGTGGGACGAATACTTCGGCCCGCGCTATGGCGAACCGAATGCGGGTACGTTGTCGGCGATCAAACTTCTGGCCAGTCAGGAAGGTCTGTTGCTCGACCCGGTCTACACGGGCAAGGCCATGGCCGGCCTGCTGGACGGCATCGGGCGTCAGCGTTTCGCAGACGGGCCGATCATTTTCCTGCATACCGGCGGAGCGCCGGCGTTGTTTGCCTATGATTCGGTGTTTAACTGACCGAACGCTGTAAATGTGGGAGGGGGCTTGCTCCCGATAGCGGTGGGTCAGTGTCCGAGGAGTTGACTGATATACCGCTATCGGGGGCAAGCCCCCTCCCACATTGGATTCGCTTATATTTCAAAAACGAATATCAAACATGATTTATATTATTTTCAAGTCTTAAAAACCGGCTTTATCATCACGCCGAAGGCGAAGACGCGCACCGCGCTTTAAGGCAGGATACGGCTACTGCGTCACCGGCTTCGCTCACCATAAAAAACCACAGGGGCTCTTCATGACTATTTCTGTATTGCGTCGCACATTGCTGGTCGGCACATTGGGCTTGGCGCTCGGCGCAGGCATGCTTGGCCAGGCGGTTGCCGGCGAGCAACTGGATACCATCAAGAAAGCCGGCGAGATCAAGATCGGCCTGGAAGGCACCTACCCACCGTTCAGCTTTGTCGATGAAAGCGGCAAGCTCAGCGGCTTCGAGGTGGAGCTGTCCGAGGCGCTGGCCAAGGAGCTGGGCGTCAAGGTCAAGCTGCAAGCCACGCCATGGGACGGCATCCTCGCCGCCCTGGAATCCAAACGCCTGGACGCCGTGGTCAACCAGGTGACGATTTCCGAAGAGCGCAAGAAGAAGTATGACTTCTCCAAGCCCTACACCATTTCCGGTATCCAGGCGCTGACCCTGGCGAAGAATGTCGACAGCATCAAGACCGCCGACGACCTGGCCGGCAAGAAAGTCGGGGTGGGCCTGGGCACCAACTACGAACAATGGCTCAAGGAAAACCAACCCAAAGCCATCATCAAGACCTACAACGACGACCCGACCAAATTCCAGGACCTGCGCATCGGCCGCATCGACGCGATCCTGATCGACCGCCTGGCCGCTCTGGAATACGCCAAGAAAGCCAAGAACACCGCCGCTGCCGGCGACGCCTTCTCCCGCCAGGAAGCCGGTATTGCCCTGCGCAAGGGCGAGCCTGAACTGCTCGACGCGGTGAACAAGGCTCTCGACAAGCTGCGCGCCGACGGCACCTTGAAGAAGTTGTCCGAGAAGTACTTCAACGCTGACGTCACTCAATAATGGAAGCAGGTTTCCAACTCGCGCTGGACTCCGCGCCCTTTTTGCTCAAGGGCGCGTATTACACGGTGATCCTCAGCCTGGGTGGGATGTTTTTCGGCCTGCTGCTGGGCTTCGGCCTGGCGTTGATGCGCTTGTCGCGCTTCAAGCTGCTGAGTTGGACGGCGCGGGTTTACGTGTCGTTCTTTCGCGGCACGCCCTTGCTGGTGCAACTGTTCCTGATCTACTACGGCTTGCCGCAAGTGGGCATCGAGCTGGACCCGATCCCGGCCGCCATGATCGGCTTTTCGCTGAACATGGCCGCCTACGCCTGTGAAATCCTGCGGGCCGCCATCGCCTCCATCGAGCGTGGCCAGTGGGAAGCCGCCGCGAGTATCGGCATGACCCGCGCGCAGACGTTGCGCCGGGCCATCCTGCCGCAAGCCATGCGCACGGCCTTGCCGCCGCTGGGCAACAGTTTCATTTCGCTGGTCAAGGACACGGCGCTGGCCGCCACTATCCAGGTGCCCGAGCTGTTCCGGCAGGCGCAACTGGTCTCGGCGCGCACCTTCGAAATTTTCACCATGTATCTGTCCGCAGCCCTGATCTATTGGATCCTGGCGAGCATCCTGGCGCATCTGCAAAATCGTCTGGAAGACCGGGTCAACCGGCACGACCTGGAGTCTTGAAGCATGATCGTGGTTGAAAAGCTGACCAAACAATTCAACGGCCAGGTGGTGCTCAACGGCATCGACCTGGAGGTCAAGGCCGGCGAAGTCGTGGCCATCATCGGCCCCAGCGGTTCCGGCAAGACCACGTTCCTGCGCTGCCTGAATTTTCTCGAAGAACCCACCAGCGGCCGCATCAAGGTGGGCGACATCGAGATCGACAGCAGCAAGCCACTCAACCAGCAACAGGGCCTGGTGCGACGCCTGCGCCAGCACGTCGGTTTTGTCTTCCAGAACTTCAACCTGTTCCCCCACCGCACCGCGCTGGAAAACGTCATCGAAGGCCCGATCGTGGTCAAGAAGATGCCACGCGAGGCGGCGACCGAGCTGGGCCGCAAGCTACTGGCCAAAGTGGGCCTGGCGGGCAAGGAGGCGGCTTATCCTCGGCGCTTGTCCGGTGGGCAGCAACAGCGTGTGGCGATCGCTCGGGCGCTGGCCATGGAGCCGGAGGTCATCCTGTTCGACGAACCCACCTCGGCCCTCGACCCCGAATTAGTAGGTGAAGTGCTGGCGACCATCCGCAGCCTGGCCGAAGAAAACCGCACCATGGTGATCGTCACCCACGAGATGAGCTTTGCCCGGGATGTGGCCAACCGTGTGATCTTTTTCGATAAGGGCGTGATCGTCGAACAGGGTGAAGCCAAGGCGCTGTTCGCCAATCCCAGGGAAGAACGCACCCAGCAGTTCCTGAGCAAGTTTCTCGCCCATTGACCCGGCTTTTTGTGGCGAGCGGGCTTGCTCGCCACAAAAAGCCGCTCCTACACCGAATCGCCATTGCTGCCGGTAAAACACCACGCTGCGCCCCTCTTGAAATACCCCTTCCAGTCAGACCCTTCTGAATATCCTCGAACCCGCCGTTTAGCCTTTTGCCGCCATTGACGCCCCCGGTCCAACCCTCTTATCTAGCGTCCAGAGGATTGGATCCTATCCCGGCTACTCACTGAATCGTTCTTTCGGCCCCTTTGCGCACCCGCGCCCAGGCCCGGAACGATTGCTGCTGGCTGCATCAAGGAGATCACTTATGACGCACACTACAACCCCGGCCATGCTGACCGCACCCACCCTGCCCCAAGCCGTTCGAAACGGCATCAGTGCCCACGCGGCTGCCCAATTGCAGGTCGACATCGCACCTTACCCCGGCATGGAAGAAGGCGACCTGATCGAGCTGTTCTGGAACAACTGCTTTGCCGCCTCACGCCGGGTGACCGCCGGCAAAATCGGCACGCCTACCCACCTGCGAGTGCCGGAAAGTTTTGTGCAGGATGGCCCGGCGCGGGTGCATTACCAGATCATGCAGATCGGCCACGGCCCGGCGCGCTCGGCCACCACCCAGGTCCGGGTCAAAACCAACTACCCGGGCGGCGCGCCGTCGGCCCTGTACAGCGACGAAAACCAGAACCTCGCGCCGGTCAGCCTGCCCGAGACCATCCGCCGCCAGGGCGTCAACAGTCGCCAGGTGCAACGCGGAATTCCGCTGAGCATCGAGCCTTACGCGAACATGGCCAGTGGCGATGCCATCACGCTGCGCTGGGGTGACGTGCGCATGGACCTGCCGAACATCCAGGCCAGGGACGTCGGCCTGGCGGTGCAGGTCTGGGTGCCTTCGACAGTCATTATCGAAGGCGGTGACGACTGCCGCCTGGAGGTGACGTACTGCATCCTGGACCGCGTCGGCAACAATTCACGCTGGGCGCCAGCCCGCACCTTGCGCATCGCCGCCTGGGTTCCCACTTGTCCTGGCGCAGCCAAGGACGTGTATCAACCTCGCCCTTTCGGCTCCCCCTGCGAACCGGGGTGACGCGCCTTCTATGCATATTCCTAAAAGTTAGTTTATTTAAAAAATAAACACGCTTAGGGTATATGCACCGGACCACCGGACATTCCTGATTGTTTTGTTTTTATTTCATTGAATGCGAGGTCGGTATGGTCAGAATTACCCCGGTGCATAACGCCAGGGCATTACGTGCAGCCAAGGAGCGGCGCTGATGTCTAACTTGGCTCTAACACCCCTCCAGAGTGATCTGGACGTAGCCCCACTGTTGTTGCCGGCCACGGTGGTGCGCAACGACGCCCAGGCGCTGAGCGCCGCCCATGAGCTGGCCGACGCCGCGCGCCTGCAAGCCGCCAAGCGCGACCAGCAACGCCAATTGCCCTGGGCGCAGGTCGAACAGTTCACCCGCAGCGGCTTGGGCAGCATTTCCATTCCCCGTGAATACGGCGGCCCGCAGGTTTCATTCGTCACCCTGGCCGAGGTCTTCGCGATCATCAGCGCGGCCGACCCGGCCCTGGGGCAGATCCCGCAGAACCATTTCGGCATCCTGCACCTGTTGCAGAGCACCGCCAGCGAGCGCCAGAAAAAGCAGCTGTTCCAGAGCGTGCTCGACGGTTGGCGCATCGGCAATGGCGGCCCGGAACGCGGCACCAAAAATACCCTGGAGCTCAAGGCGCGTATCACCGCCGAGGGTGACGGCTACGTGGTCAGCGGCCAGAAGTTCTACTCCACCGGCGCGTTGTTTGCGCACTGGGTGGCCATCAAAGCGCTCAACGACGACGGCAAGCAAGTCATGGCGTTCGTGCGCCGTGGCAGCGAAGGGCTGCGCATCGTGGATGACTGGTCGGGTTTTGGCCAACGCACCACCGCCAGCGGCACCGTACTGCTTGACCGGGTACCGGTGGACGCAGAACTGGTGGTGGACAACTGGCGCCTGGGCGAAAGCCCGAATATTCAGGGTGCCGTCTCGCAATTGATCCAGGCGGCCATCGACGCCGGTATTGCCCGTGGCGCCCTGGACGACACCATCGCCTTTGTACGTGAACGCTCGCGCCCGTGGATCGACGCCAAGGTCGAACGGGCCAGCGACGACCTGTATGTGATCGCGGACATCGGCAAGCTGAAAATCGAACTGCACGCCGCCGAGGCGCTGTTGCGCAAGGCCGGCCAGGTGCTGGACCAGGTCAGCGCTGCGCCGCTCACCGCGCAGTCCGCTGCACGCGCGTCGATCGCCGTCGCCGAAGCCAAGGTACTCACCACTGAGGTGGCGTTGCAGGTCAGCGAAAAACTCTTCGAGCTGGCCGGCAGCCGCGCCACCCTCGCCGAATTCAACCTTGACCGGCACTGGCGCAATGCGCGGGTCCACACGCTGCATGACCCGGTGCGCTGGAAGTATCACGCGGTGGGCGCCTATCGCCTGAACGGCACTCTGCCGGCTCGCCATTCCTGGATCTGACCGACCAGACATCTGGAGAACATCATGACTTTCTCTCACCCCGTCGCGGTCATCACCAACGACGAACAAGCCCTTGTTGTCGCCAGCGACCTGGCTGAAGACTTGCGCCGCGACAGCGCCCAGCGCGACCGCGAGCGCCGTCTGCCGCTGGCCGAGCTTGACGCCTTTTCGCGCTCCGGCCTGTGGGGCATCAGCGTGCCCAAGGCCTACGGCGGTGCTGGCGTGTCCAACGTCACCCTGGCCAAGGTCATCGCCTTGATCGCCCAGGCGGATGCGTCCTTGGGACAGATTCCGCAGAACCACTTCTATGCCCTTGAAGTGCTGCGGGTCAACGGCAGCCCCGAGCAGCAGCAGCGCCTGTACGCCGAGGTCCTGGCCGGCCAGCGCTTTGGCAACGCCCTGGCGGAGCTGGGCACCAAGACCGCCCACGACCGTGTGACCACGCTCACGCGTGATGGCGAGGGTTTTCGCATCAGCGGCCGCAAGTTCTATTCCACTGGCGCGATCTACGCCCAGCGCATCCCCACCTCGGTGGTGGATGAACACGGCGTGCAGCAATTGGCCTTTGTGCCGCGCGACAGCGAAGGCCTGAGCGTGATCGACGACTGGAGCGGCTTCGGCCAGCGCACCACCGGCAGCGGCTCAGTGGTGTTCGACAACGTGTGGGTGGCGGCGCAGGACGTGATCCCGTTCCAGAGCGCTTTCGAACGCCCGACCACCGTCGGCCCCTTGGCGCAGATTCTTCATGCCGCCATCGACACCGGTATCGCCCGCGCCGCCTTCGAAGACGCGCTGCATTTTGTACGCACCAAGACCCGTCCCTGGATCGACTCGGGCAGCGACAAGGCCACTGATGACCCGCTGACCTTGAAGAGCTTCGGCCACTTGAGCATTCGCCTGCATGCCGCCGAAGCGCTGCTGGAGCGCTCGGGCGAATTTCTCGACCGCGCCCAGGCCGACAGCAATGCCCAGACCGTCGCGGCCGCGTCCATCGCCGTCGCCGAAGTGCGCGCCTTGAGCACCGAAATCTCCCTGGCCGCCGGCAGCACGCTGTTCGAACTGGCCGGCAGCCAGGCGACCCTGGCCGAGCATGGCCTGGATCGCCACTGGCGCAACGCACGGGTGCACACCCTGCATGACCCGGTGCGCTGGAAATACCACGCGGTGGGCAATTACTACCTTAACGATGAAAACCCGCCGCTGCGGGGGACCATCTGATGAGCAAGAAAAAAATCCTGCTCAATGCCTTCAACATGAATTGCATCGGGCATATCAACCACGGTTTGTGGACCCATCCACGGGACACGTCCACCCAGTACAAGACCCTCGAGTACTGGACTGACCTGGCAAAAATCCTCGAGCGCGGGCTGTTCGACGGTTTGTTTATCGCCGATATCGTCGGCGTGTATGACGTGTACCAGCAGTCCATCGACGTGCCGCTCAAGGAAGCAATCCAGTTGCCGGTCAACGACCCGCTCCTGCTGGTCTCGGCCATGGCGGCCGTCACCCAGAACCTCGGCTTCGGCCTCACCGCCAACCTGACCTACGAGCCGCCGTATCTGTTCGCCCGGCGCATGTCCACCCTCGACCACCTGAGCCAGGGCCGGGTGGGTTGGAACATCGTCACCGGCTACCTCGACAGCGCCGCCAAGGCCATGGGGCTGACCGAGCAGGTCGAGCATGACCGCCGCTATGACCAGGCGGATGAATATCTGGAGGTGCTGTACAAACTCTGGGAAGGCAGCTGGGAGGATGACGCGGTGGTCAACGATCCCCAGGCTCGGGTGTATGCGCAGCCAGGCAAGGTGCACAAGGTCGAACACCATGGCGAGTTCTACCAGGTGGAGGGCTATCACCTGTGCGAGCCATCGCCGCAGCGTACGCCGGTGCTGTTCCAGGCCGGCAGTTCGGACCGTGGCCTGCAGTTCGCCGGGCGCCATGCCGAGTGCGTGTTCATCAGCGGGCAGAACAAGGCCGCGACCCGAATCCAGGTGGACAAGGTGCGCGCCAGCGCGGTAGAGGCCGGGCGCAATCCGGATGACATCAAGGTGTTCATGGGCCTGAACGTGATCGTCGGCGCGACCGAGGAACTGGCCTGGGCCAAGCACGCCGAGTATCTCAGCTATGCCAGCGCGGAGGCCGGCGTGGCGCACTTTTCGGCCTCCACGGCCATCGACTTTTCCGAGTACGAACTGGATGAACCGATCCAGTACGTGAAGAGCAACGCCATCCAGTCGGCGACCAAGAACCTGCAGAACAACGACTGGACCCGACGCAAACTGCTCGAGCAGCACGCCCTCGGTGGGCGCTACATCACGCTGGTGGGGTCGCCCGAGCAGGTCGCCGACGAACTGGAATCGTGGATCAGCGAAACCGGCCTGGATGGCTTCAACCTCACGCGCATTGTGACGCCGGAAAGCTATGTGGACTTTATCGACCTGGTGGTGCCGGAGCTGCAAAAGCGTGGGTCGTACAAGACTGAATATGAGCAGGGAACGCTGCGCGAAAAAGTCTTCCATGGCACTGCGCGTCTTCCCGAACAACACACCGGGTCTACCTATCGACACTGAACCAAAAATTGTGGGAGGGGGCTTGCTCCCGATAGCAGTGGGTCAGACGCAGCGGCATTCACTGACACTCCCTCATCGGGGGCAAGCCCCCTCCCACATTGGATCTTCATTGTTTATACCAATACCTTATGACTGGAAAAATTTATGAAAAAAGCACTGCTCACCCAGCCAGTCAAAGCACTGGCCCTGGCATTTGGCTTGTTCAGCTCGGCCGTATTCGCCGCCGATGCGCCGTTGAAAGTCGGCACCACCGCCGCCTTCGCGATTCCCCTGGAAGCCGCTGTAGAAGAAGCCGGCAAACAGGGCTTGAAGGTCGAACTGGTGGAATTCACCGACTGGATCGCGCCGAACGTCAGCCTCGCCGCCGGCGATATCGACGTGAACTACTTCCAGCACATCCCCTTCCTGGAAAACGCCAAGGCCGCCGCCGGCTTTGACCTGGTGCCCTACGCGCCGGGCATCATCAACAACGTCGGCCTGTATTCGAAAAAGTACAAAAGCTTCAATGACCTGCCCGAAGGCGCCAGCGTGGCTATCGCCAACGACCCGATCAACAGCGGGCGCGGCCTGCAACTGCTGGCCAAGGCCGGGCTGATCACCCTCAAGCCGGGGGTGGGCTACAAGGCCACTGAAGAAGACATCGTCAGCAATCCGAAAAAGATCAAGATCCTGCAAGTCGAGGCCGTGCAACTGGTACGCGCCTATGACGACGCCGACCTGGTGCAGGGCTACCCGGCGTACATCCGCCTGTCCAAGACCTTCGATGCCGAGTCGGCGCTGCTGTTCGATGGCCTCGACCACCCGGAATACGTGATCCAGTTCGTGATCCAGCCCAAGAGCAAAACCGACCCGAGGGTGATCAAGTTCGTCGACATCTACCAGCACTCGCCGACGGTGCGCGCCGCCCTGGATAAATCCCTCGGCAAGCTCTACCAGGTCGGCTGGGACGATAAAAAATGACCGCCGCCAACGCCCAACTGCGCGACCTGGGCACATTGCCCAGGGACGCCGAGCAGACCGAACTGCATCCGGACTTGAACAGCGCCCATGTGCGTTTCATCAACCTGGGCAAAACCTATGACGGCACGGTGCATGCCCTGCAAGGCATTGACCTGGCGATTGCGCGCGGCGAAGTGTTCGGCATCATCGGCCGCAGCGGCGCCGGCAAGTCGTCGCTGATCCGCACCATCAATCGCCTGGAACAACCCAGCAGCGGGCGCGTGCTGATCGATCAGGTGGATATCGGCTGCTTCGATGAAGACCGCCTGGTCGCGCTGCGCCGGCGCATCGGCATGATCTTCCAGCATTTCAACCTGATGTCGGCCAAGACCGTCTGGCAGAACGTCGAACTGCCGCTCAAGGTCGCCGGGGTGCCCAAGCCGCAGCGTGAGCAAAAGGTGCGTGAGCTGCTGGAACTGGTGGGTTTGCAAGACAAGCACCAGGCCTATCCGGCGCAGCTCTCGGGCGGGCAGAAACAGCGCGTGGGCATCGCCCGTTCGCTGGTGCACGACCCCGAGATTTTGCTGTGCGACGAGGCCACCTCGGCGCTGGACCCGGAAACCACCCAATCGATCCTCGGCCTGCTGCGCGAGATCAACCAGCGCCTGGGCCTGACCATCGTGTTGATCACCCATGAGATGGCGGTGATCCGCGACATCTGCGACCGCGTGGTGGTGCTGGAGCATGGGCGCATCGTCGAGCAAGGCCCGGTGTGGCAAGTGTTCGGCAACCCGCAACACGAGGTCAGCAAGACTCTGCTGGCGCCGCTGCAACATGGGCTGCCGGAAGAACTGCAAAACCGGTTGCATACCCAGCCTGCATCGCCGGAAGCCGCCGTGGTACTGCGCTTGCAGTTCACCGGCAGTGCCAGCGATGAACCCGACCTGGCCGCGCTGTTCAGTGCCCTCGGCGGGCGTGTGCGTCTGCTGCAGGGCGGCGTCGAACGGATTCAGGGCCATGCCTTGGGGCAACTGCTGCTGGCGGTGAATGGCTCGCCCCATAGCACCGAAGAACTGCGCAACCGCGCCGCGAACTGGGCACAACAGGTGGAGGTGCTGGGCTATGTGGTTTGATCGTTTAGTACAGGGCGCCATAGACACCTTGTTGATGGTGGGCGTGTCGTCGTTGATCGCCTTGCTGGTGGGGATTCCGCTGGCGGTATTCCTGGTCACCAGCGACAAAGGCGGCATCTACCAGGCGCCCGCGCTTAACCGGGTGCTCGGGGCCTTCGTCAATCTGTTCCGCTCCATTCCGTTTCTGATCCTGATGGTGGCGCTGATCCCGTTCACGCGCCTGATCGTCGGCACCACCTACGGCGTATGGGCGGCAGTCGTGCCGCTGACCATCGCGGCCACGCCGTTCTTTGCACGCATCGCCGAAGTCAGCCTGCGCGAGGTCGACCATGGCTTGATCGAAGCGGCGCAGGCCATGGGGTGCCGCCGCTGGCACATCATCTGGCACGTGCTGTTGCCCGAAGCGCTGCCGGGGATCGTCGGCGGGTTCACCATTACCCTGGTGACCATGATCAACTCGTCGGCCATGGCCGGGGCGATTGGCGCCGGTGGCTTGGGCGACATTGCGTACCGCTATGGCTACCAGCGCTTCGATACGCAGATCATGCTGACGGTGATTGTGCTGTTGGTGGTGTTGGTGGCGGTGATCCAACTCGGCGGCGATCGACTGGCGCGGGTGCTGAACAAGAGGTGAGGTATAGTCGGCGCATCCCAGCGCCCGGTATTGCCTGTCATGACCCTCAAGCCCGACGACCTTAACCAGATCACCGCCACCACCCTCAGCCATTACAACAAAGTGGCCGAAGACTTCCGCGAGGGCACCCGCGATCACGATGTGAGCCAGAACATCGACGCGTTGCTGCGGCACATTCAGGGCACGCCGCCTTTTACCGTGCTGGATTTTGGCTGCGGGCCGGGGCGGGATCTGCAGACCTTTACACGCCTGGGGCATATCGCTGTGGGGCTCGATGGTTCCGAACGGTTTGCACAGATGGCGCGGGACGACAGTGGCTGTGAGGTGTTGCAGCAGGACTTCCTCAAGCTGGACCTGCCCGACGGGCGCTTCGATGGGGTGTTTGCCAATGCGGTGCTGTTTCATATTCCCAAGCAGGAATTGCCCCGGGTCCTCAAGCAACTGCATGGCACGTTGAAGCCTGGGGGCGTGCTGTTCAGCTCCAACCCTCGCGGTGACAACCAGGAAGGCTGGAATGGGCCACGGTATGGGTCTTATCACGATCTGGCGGCCTGGCAGGCATTGCTGACGACGGCGGGGTTTGTGGAGTTGGAGCATTACCACCGCCCCGCTGGACTGCCTCGGGAGCAGCAGCCTTGGTTGGCCAGTGTGTGGCGTCGGGTTTAAGTGATGTATTGCCTGGGCTGACGCTATCGGGAGCAAGCCCCCTCCCACAGGGGAACGCATTCCAAATGTGGGAGGGGGCTTGCCCCCGATGGTCTCAATGGCCCCGCTGATCCACCTGATACACCACCGGCTTTTCACCCTCCACCAGCGCCGTCACACTGCGCCCGGCATAGCCTCGTTTTTCTCCCGCCGAGAAATTCGCCACCAGCCGCGTGCCATCGGCAAACATGGTTTCCTGCACCTGCCGATCCGCCGTCAGCCAGCGAAACCCGGTCATCGCCTGAGTCGCCAATCGCTCATGCAGTGGGCGGAAAAAACGGTCCTGGCGCTGAATCAACGGCAGCCGTTCCTTGAGCGTCGCAGCACTCAGGTGATACAGCGGCGGTACGTTGTAGAGCAGTTGGGTCAGCTCATTTTCAGCCCGCACATTGCTCAGTTTGAGGCTATCGAACAGCCAGTGATGGGTGGTGATCACCGAGCCATGGAACACCGCCTGGTACAGCGGCAGGCGCAGCGTCGGATCGAAGTAGAGCGTGCGAAACGGCTCGTTCAGCGGCACCGACTTGAAGAACACCGCCGGTTGCTCCGGCGGATACCAGTTGCCCACGTAGTAGGGCGACTGTTTGTCCTGAGTCATGTCGCGATCCCCCCAGCCCAGCACCGGGGTTTGCATGCCATGGGCGAACAGGATCCCCTGGGCGGTGACGGCGTTGCCGTCTTCGGAGCCTGTCGGCAATTGCAGCGTGGTGCTCAGCCAACGGGACGCATCGATATTGCCTTCAGCGTTTTGCGCCTGGGTCATCGGTGCGCTGTCGCGGTAGCTGTCGAGCAGCATGCTGGTAGCGTACGCATCGAGAAACCAGGCGTTGAAGCCGGCCCTGGCCTGTACGGCTTTCACCCGCGCTTCCAATAACGGCCGCACACAGCGCGGATCGGTGTAGTGGCCGGACCGCTGGAAGCCAGTCTTGAGCTGGCCGTCCTTCAATACAATGGCGCAGTCGCGGTAGGCCTTGCTGCCCAGGTGGGCGGTGGTCCAGTCGGGGTTTTCGGTGGCGGACAACGCGGTTTGATAGGAGTCGTAGGGCGCCATCAGGTAGCCCGCGTCGACACCGGCGCGGATGGTTTCGGGGTGCCACAGGCCGCCTTCCCAGCCTTCGCCCAGGGTCAGCATCAAGCGTGGCAGCCCGGCGTCGCGCAGTGTCTGTACTACCTTGCTGCCCCAGGTGTCGGGGCTACCGCCGAGGGCACCGGCAAAATCCACGACCAGTTCGCGACGCAACTCACCGTAGCGGGCGGCAAGACGGGTCATATCGGGCTCGTCCACCTGCCAGCTCTGCCGGGCCTTCTGGTTGATCGCCGCGTTGAGGCCGCGCAACAGCACGGTTTGCTCGTAGCGATTCAACCTGCGCGGCTGCGCCAGCAGCGCTGCGGAGTCCTTGTCCAACAGGCCCTTGAGCGCATGATCGCGCAAGCGCTTGAGCAACAGCGGCCAATCACGCACATCCTCCAGCGCCAGCAGGTCATTGCCCCACAGGTAGGCATGGCTGGCGCCCAGCAGTTTTTGCGCACCCGGCGTTTGCCGCAGCTTGGCCTCCAAGGGTTCGTAACGGTCCTGTTCGACCAGCCATTGGCGATAGCGCTTGGCGCCGGCCAGCGGGTCGCTTTCGCCCAGGTGCAACAACAGGGTCATGGGCGCGGCAGGTGCGAGCGACGTGAACTCATGGGCCAACGACAACGCCTGGCCTTGCCAGCGCAGACGGTTGTTGTAGGGATTGGTCAGCAGCCAGTTCAAGGTGAAGGCGCCGTGATCGACCCCCCACAACGGCAGACTGAGGTCCTGGGTGGTGTTGATTTCGCCCTGCGATACCAGGAACTCGCTCCACAGGGCATTGCCGGCCGGCACGTAATGCCCTTCGGCCAACGGCCACATCAACCCCTTGCCCAGGGCGCTCGCCGGCTGCACAAGGATCGGCAGTTCACCGTCTTCCCGCGCCCTGATCGACAGCAGCAGGTCGCGCTGCTCAAGGCTGGCAGTCACGCGATAGGCACCGTCGTCCCATTGCCAACTGACCTGTTGATCGTTTTGTGCGAGTTGACTGACGGCGCGGGCCGATACGCCTTTGGAGGCTTGAACCTCGGGTTGGCCGCTGGGTGTCACACGGATGGCGAGGGTGGCCGGGTCGAGTTCGACTCGCCACAACGGGTTTTCCAATACGGTGCTGGCAAAGGCCAGGGGCGACAGGAAGCAGCAGCAGATCAGCAAGGTATGACGCAGACGGTTCATGGCAGGCGACCGTTGAGAAGTGGAGGCCGGAGGGTAAAACACTCAACGGGTGACTAGGGCAACAGGCGTCACTTTCAGAAGCTTCCCACATCTCAAAGATCGTTCCCACGCTCCCGCGTGGGAATGCGGCCCGTGACGCTCCGCGTCACCTGTGCGCAGTAGCCGAAATTTGCAGCGCTTGGCGGGACGCGGAGCGTCCCAGGAGGCGTTACCACGCGGAGCGTGGGAACGATCAGCCCCTCCCACATTTTTAACCGCGTTCTTCCTGCTTTGGCTCGCGAATCTTGTACCAGGCCACATACAGCGCCGGCAGGAACAACAGCGTCAGCAAGGTGGCGATGATGATCCCGCCAATCATCGCGTAGGCCATCGGCCCCCAGAACACTTCCCGGGCAATCGGGATCATGCCCAGGCTCGCCGCCGCCGCCGTGAGCAGGATCGGCCGGCGCCGATGCTCGGTGGCTTCCACCACCGCATCCCACGGCGAATACCCCGCCACCTCATACTCATGAATCTGTGTCACCAGAATCACCGAGTTGCGGATGATGATGCCAATCAGCGCGAGGATACCGAGGATCGCCACAAAGCCCATGGGCGTGCCCGTGGGGATCAGCGCCAGCACCACGCCAATCAGCCCCAGCGGCGCGACACTCGCCACCAGGAACATCTTCTGCACGCTGTGCAGTTGGATCATCAGGAACGTGGCCATGAGGAACAGCATCAGCGGCACCACGCTGGCAATCGGGCCCTGGGCCTTGCCGCTTTCTTCCACGGTGCCGCCGGTGGCGACCTTGTAACCCACCGGCAGGCCGTCGCTGAACTGCTGGATGGTCGGCGCCAGCTGCTTGACCAGGTCGGTCGGCTGCATCTCGTCGCGCACTGCGGCCTTGATGGTGATGGTCGGCTTGCGGTCGCGACGCCACACCAGCGGCTGCTCCAGCTCGTAGCGCACGGTGGCGAAGGCCAGCAACGGAATCGAGGTGCCGTTGGGCGTGACGATCTGCAGGTTCTGCAAGGTTTCCGGTGTACCGCGTTCGGCGTCTTCGGCGCGGCCGACCACATTGATCAGGTAAATGTCGTCGTGCACCTGGGTCACCGAGGCGCCGCTGACCACGCTGTTCATCAACTGCGCCACGTCTTCGGACGACAGCCCCAGTTGCCGCGCCTTGTCCTGGGCGATGTCGACGCGCAGCACTTTGCCCGGCTCGTTCCAGTCGTAGATGATCTCGCCCAGGTGGGTGTTCTGGTCGAGCAGGGTCGCCAGTTCGATGGCGTGCTTGCGCACCTGGTCGGTGTCTTTGCCGGACACGCGATACTGGATCGGTCGTCCCACCGGCGGGCCCATTTCCAGCGGTTGCACGAAACTGCCGATGCCGACGAAATCATCGCGCAGGCGCTTCTGCAGGCGCGCAATCAAAGCGCCGCGCTCTTCCAGGCCCTTGCTGACGATCACCAACTGCGCGTAGTACGGGTTCTCCAATTGCTGGTCCAGGGGCAGGTAGAAACGGATCGCGCCCTGGCCGATATAGGTGCTCCAGCGCGTAATGTCCGGGTCGTCCTTGATGATCGCTTCCAGACGGTCGACCGCCTTGCGCGTCTCGTTGATCGAGGCGTTTTGCGGCAGGTTGAGGTCGACGAGGATTTCCGGGCGATCCGACGACGGGAAGAACTGGTTCTGCACAAACTGCATGGAGAACACCGACGCCACAAACAGGCCCACGGTGATGCCGATGGCCCACCAGCGGTTGCGCATGGCCCACAACATGCCGCCATTGAACGCGCGGCCGATGCGCCCCGGCTCGGCACTATGGGGCTTCACGTTGGCGCTGAGGATATGCACGCCGATCACTGGCGCAAACAGCACCGCCACCACCCACGAAACCAACATCGCCACGGCAATGACCGCGAACAGGGTGAAGGTGTACTCCCCCGCCGAACTGGCGTTGAGGCCAATCGGCACGAAACCGGCGACGGTCACCAGCGTGCCGGTGAGCATCGGGAACGCTGTGGAGGTGTAGGCGTAAGTCGCGGCCTGCTCCTTGGTTTCGCCTTTTTCCAGGCGTGTGATCATCATTTCCACGGTGATCATCGCATCGTCCACCAACAGGCCGAGGGCGATGATCAAGGCGCCCAACGACACCCGCTGCATGGTGATGCCGCTGTATTCCATGAACACAAACACCAGGGCCAGTACCAACGGAATCGAGCACGCCACCACCAGCCCGGCACGCATGCCCAGGCTGATAAAGCTCACCACCAGCACGATGATCACCGCTTCGAATAACGCGCTGGTAAAGCCACCGACCGCCTCTTCCACCACTTCAGCCTGGTCCGAAACCTTGTGCACCCCGACGCCCACCGGCAGGTCGGCGGTCAGCTCATCCATGCGCCCGTGCAACGCCTTGCCGAACGACTGGATATTGCCGCCCTTTTGCATCGCAATCGCCAGGCCGATCGCCGGCTTGCCGTTGAAACGGAACATCGGCCGCGCCGGGTCGACGTAGCCCCGGCTGATGTCGGCAATGTCGGCGAGGCGATAGAAGCGGTCATTCAGGCGCAGGTTGACGTTGGCCAGGTCCTTCTCCGAGGCGAACTGCCCCGAGGTGCGCACGGAAATCCGCTCCGGCCCGGCCTCGATCACGCCGGCGGGGGTCACGGCATTCTGCGACTGCAGGCTTTGCACGACCTGGCGCTGATCGATGCCCAGGGCCGCCAGTTTGCGTGTGGAAAAATTCAGGTAAATCACTTCGTCCTGCTGGCCGATCATCTCGACCTTGCCCAGACCCGGCACCGAGCGAATTTCAGCGCGCACCTGCTCCACGTAGTCGCGCAACTGGCGCATCGACAGGCCATCGCCGGTAAAGGCGTACACCGAGCCGAACACATCACCGAATTCGTCGTTGAACGACGGCCCCTGTAAACCTTGAGGGAAGGTGCCGCGTATATCGTCGATCTTCTTGCGAACCTGGTACCAGATCTCCGGGATAGCCTTGGCGCTGGTGGTGTCCTTGAGGAACACGAACACCGTGGATTCGCCCGGCCGGGTGTAGCTCTTCACATAATCGAGGGAGTCGAGTTCCTCAAGTTTTTTCTCGATGCGGTCGGTGACCTGCTTGAGGGTTTCTTCCTGGGTCGCGCCCGGCCAGCGGGTCTGGATGACCATGGTCTTGATGGTGAACGAGGGGTCTTCCTCGCGGCCCAGGTTCATGTACGAAAACACGCCCATCAGCAACGCGACGAACATCAGGTACCAGACGAAGGACTGATGCTTGATGGCCCAGTCGGATAAGTTGAAGCTGCCTTTCATCGCGGGCTGTCCTCGTCGATTTTGACTTTTTGCCCGGGTTTCAGGCTGTTCACACCGGCGGTGACGACGCGCTCGCCGGGCTTGATGCCACCATTGAGCACTGCGCTGTCGACGTCACGGCTGATAACCGTGACATCACGCGGTTGCACCGTCTGGCTCTGGGTGTCGAGCAACCAGATGCGGGTCTTGCCGTCGACTTCCTGCAAGGCGCTCAACGGCAGCTCGATACGCGGCGCGATGGCGCTGCTCAAGGTCACGCTGATGGCGGTGCCCAGGCGAAACGCGGTGGGCGTGTCAGTCAGGCTCAAGCGTGCGCGCCGGGTACGCGTGGCGCTTTGGGCCTGGGGCTCGATCTCGCGCACGATGGCGGTGGTGTGCACGCTGGGGTCCAGTTGCCCGGCCACCAGAAACACCACATCCGCCGGCAAGCGCTCGGCCAGGCCGGCAGGCAGGTCGATCACCGCTTCCTTGATGTCCGGGCGGGCCAGGGTCACCACTTGCTGGCCGGCGCTGACCACCTGGCCGGCCTCGGCGTTCCAGGCGGTGACGATGCCGGCGTGGTCGGTGCGCAGTTCGGCATAGTTGAGCTGGTCCTTGGCTTGATTGACCGAGGCGCGGGCCTGGTCAAGGGTCGCCTGGGTGGTCTTCAGGTCAGTCTGGGCCACGTCCAACTGCGCCTGGGCGCCGACGCCACGGTCGAACAGCTCCTGCTGGCGGCGGGCATTGGCCTGGGCATTGATGAACTGTGCCTGCACGCGGGCCAGGTCACCCTGGGCGGCGCGCAATTGGTTCTGCTGGTCGGTGGGGTCGAGGACGGCGAGCAAGGCGCCCTTCTCCACCTCGGCGCCCACGTCCACCGCGCGGCGGGCGATACGGCCCGGCACACGGAAGCCCAGGTTACTTTCGTAGCGGGCCTGAATGGTGCCGGCAAAGCGGCCGAGCTGTGCCTGGTCTTCGGCCTTCACCTCCATGGACAACACCGGGCGCACCGGTTCGGGCGGCGCGTCTTCCTTGGAGCAGGCCACCAGCAACAGGCTGGCGGCGAGGATAACCGTCAGGTGCTTCATGGCTGGGCTCCTTGCTGGGCGATTTCGACGAGCATGCCGGGGTGCAGCAATTGCCCACCGGCCACCACGACTTTTTCGCCGCCTTTAAGGCCGTCGCCGATGATCACCTTGCCGGTGAGGTAACGCGCCACTGTGACCTTGTGCAGTTGCGCCTTGCCGTCGCCGTCTACCAGCCACACGGCGGGTTCGCTGAGGTCCTTGGTCAAGGCCGACCACGGCAACTCGATGCTGGCCTTGGCCGGGCCATTGGCGGTGGCGCTCACCACCGAGCCCAGCTCCATGCCTTTGGGCAGGCTTTGCAGGGCGATCTTCACTTGCACGGTGCCGGTATTGGCGGCCACGGCAGGGGTGACTTCGCGAACTCTGCCCACTGTCTTGATGCTCGGGTTATCCAGCAGGCTGACGGTGATCGGCGCGTCCGGCGGCGGCTCCACCAGCAGCGATTCGTAAACGTTGAACACCGCGTCGCGTTCGCCATCGCGGGCCAGGCTGAAGATCGGCAGGGTGGCTTGGACGACCTGGCCGACTTCAGCCTGGCGCGCCGTGATGATGCCCGGCGCATCGGCGATCAGCGCGGTGTAGCCCAGTTGTTCACGGGCGTTGGCCAACTGCGCCTGGGCGGCGGCCAGGGCGCTTTGGCTGCTGCGCAACGCGGCCTGGGCGGCGTCGTATTCGCTGCGGCTGGTGTAGCCCTTGGGCAAGAGTTTTTCCTGGCGCACGAAGGCGGCGGCGGTTTGCTTGACCCGCGCCTGCTCGGCCACGACCTGGGCCTGGGCGGAATCGACGTTGGTCTGCAGGTCCTTGGGGTCGAGCTTGGCCAGCACTTGCTTGGCCGTCACCCGATCACCGACGTCGACCAGGCGCTGGATGATCTTGCCACCCACCCGAAAGGACAAATCGGTTTGCACCCGCGCCTGAACATCTCCGGTCAGCGTGACCGCTGCGGCAAAATCCGCCGGCTGCACGGTTTGCACGAACACCCGTGAATGGGCCTTGGGCTCGGTCTTTTCCTGGCCACAACCGCCCAGCAGCGTCAGTAAGCCAAGCCCGAATAAAAATGTGGAAATGCGACCGCCCATGCAGGCTCCTTTTGCGTGATGCCGACGTGCCAGTGTGTATGCGACTGTGAGCTTAGATCAGGGTTCCTTATCTGCATGGAGGATCCCATACTTCAATGGTTCCCCTACCGACTCAATTGCCATGCTCAAGACCCTCGCGGTGGCCAATTACCGCTCGATCAATAAATTGGTGGTGCCCCTGGGCCGCTTGAATCTGGTCACAGGCCCCAACGGCAGCGGCAAGTCCAACCTGTATCGCGCCCTGCGCCTGCTGGCCGAAACCGCCCAGGGCGGGGTGATCAATGCCCTGGCCCGGGAGGGCGGGCTGGACTCGACGTTCTGGGCCGGACCGGAAACCATCAGCCGGCGCATGCACAGCGGCGAAGTGCCGGTGGAGGCCGTCGTGGCCCAAGGCGTCAAACGCTTGCGCCTGGGCTTTGCCGGGGAGGACTTCAGCTATGCCATCTCCCTGGGAATGCCCATTCCGGTTCCCGGCAGCGAGTTCAAACTGGACCCGGAAATCAAGAAGGAATGTATCTGGGCCGGCCCCCTCTACCGCCCGGCCAGCCTGCTGGTGCAACGTTCCGGGCCGATGGTGCGGGCGCGTGAAGGCCGCGCCTGGGATGTGCTGGCCCAGCACACGCCCAACTACCACAGCCTGTTCGATCAGGTGGGTAACCTGCGCGGCTCGCCGGAAGTGTTGCTGCTGCGCGAGAGCATTCGTGGCTGGCGCTTTTATGACCACTTTCGCAGCGATGGGGATGCGCCGGTACGCCAACCGCAATTGGGTACGCGCACGCCGGTCTTGCATCACGACGGTCGGGATCTGGCGGCCGCGTTGCAGACGATTCGGGAAGTGGGCGACGCCGAGGCGTTGCAGCACGCCGTCAGTGATGCATTCCCGGGCGCACGCCTGAGTATCCAACCGTTACAGGGCGGGCGCTTTGCCATCGAGTTTTACCAGGAAGGTCTGCTGCGCCCGTTGTCGGCGGCAGAGCTGTCGGACGGCACCTTGCGCTACCTGCTGCTGATCGCCGCGCTGCTGACGCCACGGCCGCCGACCATGATGGTGCTGAACGAGCCTGAAACCAGCTTGCATCCGGACCTGTTGCCGGCGTTGGCGCGCTTGATCATCCAGGCGTCGGCGCAGTGCCAGGTGTGGGTGGTGTCCCATGCCAGCCGCTTGATTGCGGCGTTGCAGCAGGATCAAGAGTGCAATTCGATTGTGCTGGAGAAGGTGCTGGGGGAGACGCGGATTGTGGGGCAAGGGATGCTGGATGCGCCGGCGTGGCAATGGCCGGAATAGAGGGCGACTGCACAGGCCTCATCGGGGGCAAGCCCCCTCCCACACTGGATTGGGTCCACAGGTTCTGATGTGTGAATGTATTCAAATGTGGGAGGGGGCTTGCCCCCGATAGCTTTATCAGCCCTGCCACTTGCCCCCTTCAACAATCACACTCTCAGGCTTGGTGTCATCGCTCAGCTCTTTACGCACATATTGGTCATAGAGCTTGAGCAAGAACTTCTCTTCACCCAACTTCGCCAGCTCTGCGTTCACCCAGTCGCGCAGTTCGATATTGCCCTTCTTAACCGCCGGGGCAATCGGTGCTTCGTCACCGAGCTTCTGCTCCAGCACGCGGTAGCCGGGGTTCTGCTTGGCCCAGCTGAACAGCACCAGGTTGTCCTGGGCGTAGGCATCGCCACGGCCGGCCGACAGCGCTTGCAGCGACTCGGAGTTTTTCTCGAACTTGAGCAGCTTCCAGTCCGGGTGGTGCTTGGTCAACCAGATGTCGGCGGTGGTGCCGGTGGTGACGATGGTGGTGCGGGTGGCCAGGTCATCCAGGTTCTTGACCGGGCTGTCGTTCGGCACCAGGGCCTGTACCGCGACTTTCAGGTTGGGGTTGGTGAAGTCCACCGCTTCCTTGCGCTCAGGGGTCACGGTCATGTTGGCGAGGATCAGATCGACCTTATCGCTTTGCAGGAATGGGATACGGCTGGCCGGCTCCACGGCGACGAACTCGACTTTGTTTTCATCGCCCAACAGGTCCTTGGCGAATTGGCGGCCGATGTCGGTATCGAAGCCGACGTAGCGGCCGGCTTCGTTGACGAAGCCGAACGGCGGCTTGTCGGTGAAGACGCCGACGATCAGCTTGTCGCGGGCCTTGATCTTGTCGATCGCACTCACCGCGCTGGCGGCAGGTTTGGCAGGCTCTTCGGCCTTCTTGTCGCAGCCGGCCAGTAACGCGACGGCAAACAGTGGCAGCAGTAACTTTTTCATAGCAGCTCCGGTTCCTTGATCTTTCTGGGCAGTGTTGAAACAAAGGAGAACTTCTCCAGGAACTGCTGCGCGCGTGCGGTTTGCGGGTTCGTAAAGAATGCCTCGGGGGTGTTCTGTTCGAGGATGCGACCGGCCTCCATAAACACCACGCGGTCGGCGACGGCGCGGGCGAAGGCCATTTCGTGGGTGACAATCAGCAGGGTCATGCCGTCGCGGGCCAGGTCCTGGATGACTTCCAGCACTTCCTTGACCATTTCCGGGTCGAGGGCGGCGGTGACTTCATCGAACAGCATGACCTGCGGGTTCATGCACAACGAACGGACGATGGCGATGCGTTGCTGCTGGCCGCCGGAAAGCTGGCGTGGAAAGGCGTCGCGCTTGTCGGCCAAGCCCACGCGCGCCAGCAGTTTTTCCGCCTGCTCACGCGCTTCACGCGGGTCGCGCTTTTGCACCTTCAATGGGCCGAGCAGAATGTTGTCGAGCACGCTCATGTGCGGGAACAGGTGGTAGCTCTGGAACACCATGCCGATGTCCTGTCGCACCTGGCGCCAGTCGGTATGCTTGGTCAGCAGCTCGTTGCCGGCGAACCGCAAGTGCCCGCTGTGAGCCACTTCCAAGCCATTGAGGCAGCGCAGCAAGGTGCTTTTGCCGCAACCGCTGGGGCCGAGGATCACCACCACTTCGCCGCTGTGCACACTCAGGTCGATGCCCTTGAGCACCTGCTGTTCGCCGAAGAATTTGTTGAAACCCTGAAACTCGATCAATGCGCTCATGCTTGGGCCCAGCGCCGTTCCAGCACCTTGGAGGCGGCCGACAACGGGTAGCAGATAAAGAAGAAAAACAGGAACAGCGCGCCGTAGATCAACACCGACTCATAGGTGCGCTCGATGATTTGCTGGCCGACCTTGATCACATCCACCACGCCGATCAGCACCGCCAGGGAGCTGGTCTTGATGATCCGCGTGTAGACATTGATGGTCGGCGGCGTCATGCGTTTCAGGGCCTGGGGCAGCAGCACGTAGCCGTACAACTGCGGGCCGGACAGCCCGATCGACAAGCCGGCTTCGCGCTGGCCACGGGGCAGCGAATGCAAGGCGCCGCGCACCACTTCGCCGACTTCACTGGCGCCCCACAACGACAACACCAGCACCGCACACCAGAAACTGGGGATGCTCAGGCCGAAGAAGATCGGCAGGCCGAAAAACAACAGGTACAGCCAGACCAGCACCGGGATGGCGCGAAACAGCTCCAGGTAAACCCGCAGCAGCGCATTGATCAAGCGGTTGTCCAAGGTGCGCAATACGCCATACAACACGCCGCCGACCGTGCTGAAGGCGATGCTCAAGAATGAAATCGACAGGGTTTGCGCAGCGCCCTTGCCCAGTTGCGGCAACGACACCCATAACAATTCAAGACCCGAACTGGCCATGCTGGAGCCTCCTTTCCAAACGGCTGAGCAACAGCGACAACGGCAAGAACAGCAGCACGCAGATCAGCGTCAATACGGCGAGCATTTCGTAGGTCTTGTAGTAGAGCGCGATGTAGCTCTTGGTGGTGTAGAGAATCTCGGGCACCGCCACAGCGGAAACCACCGTGGTCTCCTTGAGCAGAAAGATGAAATTGGCGAACAGCGCCGGCAGGCTGAGGATGCCGGCCTGGGGCAGAATCACATGGCGCAGCAGTTGCCAGTCGGACAGGCCGATGGACTTGCCCGACTCGATCTGTGCCGTTGGCACCGCTTCCACACCGGCGCGCAGCACTTCGGTGAGGTAGGCGCCGCCGAGGAAGGTCATGGTGATAATTGCCGCCCAGAACCCGGAAATATTCAAGCCCAGGGCCGGCAGCGCGAAATACACGAAGAACAATTGAATCAGCAGCGGCGTGTTACGCGCCAGCTCCACATACAGCGCCACCAGCCGCGACAGGTAGGGGGTGCGAAACACCAACAGCGCTGCGTTGATCAGTGCCACCAGCAAGGAGGTGGCAATGGCGATCAGACCCACTTGCAGCGTCACTCCGACCGCTTTCAGAAATGCCGGCAAGGTGCTGAGGATAAAAGCAAAATCGAAGGTCATCTTGAGTCCATGACGCCGCAGGATAATGCGGCGAGCGCTATCCGTTCCGGCGTGGGTAACGTCGGGTAGCGCGAACTTTAAAGGTATAAAAAGCAAACTTTAAATACCGAAATAGCATATTGATATCACCCAAAAAGCTAAGGTCGCCGGGAGGGGGCACACTGAAGATTTACGGTGGAATCAAGATCAAATGTGGGAGGGGGCTTGCCCCCGATAGCAGTCTGTCAGTCAGCTCATGTGTAGCTGACCTGCCGCCATCGGGAGCAAGCCCCCTCCCACCTTTCGATTGCATTCCAAATTTTCAGCAATAAAAAACGCCGGTGCTGTACCAGCCACCGGCGTTGAAACCTTGAAGGGGGTTTTGAGTTACATCAGAACGCCGGCACCACCGCACCGTTGTATTTCTTCTCGATGAAGGCTTTGACTTCCGGGCTGGTCAGGGCCTTGGCCAGTTTCTGGATAGCGTCACTGTCCTTGTTGTCCGGGCGAGCGACCAGGAAGTTCACGTAGGGCGACTTGGCGTCTTCGATGATCAGCGCGTCTTTGGCTGGGTTCAGGCCGGCTTCCAGCGCGTAGTTGGTGTTGATCAGATCCAGGTCAACCTGGTCCAGCACGCGTGGCAGCAGGGCTGATTCCAACTCCTTGAATTTCAGGTTTTTCGGGTTGCTGGCGATGTCTTTCGGCGTGGCCAAGGCATTGGTCGGGTCTTTGAGGGTGATCACACCCGCTTTCTGCAGCAGCAACAGGGCGCGGCCGCTGTTGGAGCCTTCGTTCGGGATAGCCACGGTGGCGCCATCCTTGAGCTCGGAAATATTTTTGATCTTTTTCGAGTAACCGCCGAACGGTTCAACGTGCACACCGACTACGGTCACCAGGTTGGTGCCCTTGCCTTTGTTGAAGTTATCCAGGTACGGCAGGGTCTGGAAGTAGTTGGCGTCCAGACGCTTCTCGGCCACTTGCACGTTCGGTTGTACGTAGTCGGTGAAGACTTTGATCTGCAGGTCTACGCCTTCCTTGGCCAGGGTTGGCTTGACCAGCTCAAGGATTTCGGCGTGCGGGATCGGGGTGGCGGCCACCACCAGTTTCTCGTTGGCCTGGGCGAAGCTGGCAGTCAGGGCAGCCGCCAGTGCGGTAAACAACAGAACCTTTTTCATGCAATGTCCTTCTAACGACCGTTTTTATGTGGAGTGCCAGCGAAGTGCTATCGCGGCGTGGAGTGGACAATACCTAGATTTTTTATTCCCGAACAATATCTTTTATTCACGTTGATATTCCATTTTGCTCATACAGGAAGGTACGCAGCGTCTCCCGTTCGGTGGGACTGGCGTTCGCGAAAATCCGCTGCACCTGCTCCAACGGCGAGCCGGCGGCGGGCAGGTTCAGATGCTCGGGCAGAATCTCATCGCCGCTGCTCACCAACAGGGCAAAGTGGATAACGTTTTCCAGCTCGCGGGTATTGCCCGGCCAGCTATGACGTTCCAGCACGCGCTGGGCGGCGTCGCTGATCAGCGGCACCGGCAGTTCCAGGCGCTGGCTGTAGATGCCCAGGAAGTATTCGGCCAGGGACAGGATGTCGCCGACCCGCTCGCGCAATGCCGGCAGGTCCAATTGACCTTCGCTCAGATAATGGAACAGGCGCTCATGGAACTTGCCCGCTGCCACCGCCTGGGCCAGGTCGATGCTGGTGGCGGCCACCAGGCGCACGTCCACCGGGCTGGGTTGGTGTGCGCCAACGCGGGTGACTTCGTGGTTTTCCAGGGCGGCGAGTAATTTGACCTGGATCGGTAAAGGTAAGTCGCCGATTTCGTCCAGGTACAACGTGCCGCCGTTGGCCGAACCGAACCACCCCGCCCGGCTGCTCGCCGCGCCGCTGTGGCTGCCGGCGGCATAGCCGAACAGCTCCGCGTCGGCGTAAGTCGGGCTGATCGCGCCGCAATTGACCGACACAAACAAGCCCGAGCGATCACTGCCACGGTGAATATGCCGCGCCAGCAGCTCTTTGCCGCTACCGGTCTCGCCGCGAATCAACACGGGCAGCGCACGCGGTGCGAGATTTTCCAGGTCTTCGCGCAGTTGCCGCGAACGAGGGTCGACGAACACCAGTGCCTTGGCGCGGATGCTCAGCGGGCTTTTTTCGGCATCGGGAAAGGTCAGCAAGGGCTGGCCGTAGGTTTCATGCAGACTCATGGCAGGCTCCCGCCCCATCCACTCAGGGACGGGGCGTTGAAATGTTTTATGCACGGCGCCGAGCGTGATGCTCGAGGCGATTTTGCAGGCGATAGAGGTAGGCGAAACCCTGTTCCCAACGCTGATGCCCGGACTTCACATTGATATGCCCGGCACCCGACAGGATGCCGGCTTCGGCGCCCCACTGGCGCGCCAGCTCCAACGCCCGTGGCGCGCTGACGGCGCTGTCGTTGTCGGAACTGACCACTTGGCTGGGAAACGGCAACAGGTCGGTAGGAATCGGCGCGAAGTTGCGCAGGGCGGGGGCGCAGGCCGGACGTTCAACATCCGCCGGGGCCACCAGCAAGGCACCGCGCACCTGGCGCAGAAAATTCACAGGCGCGGTAGCCGCCCAATGCGCCACGGTGATGCAGCCCAGGCTATGGGCGATCAGAATCACCGGCGTGCTGTCGGCGGCGATGGCCTCGGCCAACGCCGCCACCCAATCTTCGCGGCGCGGGGTCAGCCAGTCATCCTGCTCCACGCGCGCACTGTTGGGCAGGCTGTTCTGCCAGTGACTTTGCCAATGATCTTCTGGCGATCCTTGCCAGCCCGGCACGATCAGGTAACGAATCGATTCGCTGTGCATGGGTGTGCCCTCCTGCAGCGTTTAACGTTGCTGACCAGTATAGGGACGCGGTTTATATTCGTTAAGGAATAAGAAGCTATTTATTAATAACCAAAATCTCAATCCCGCATCCGGTCAAAATGTGGGAGGGGGCTTGCCCCCGATAGCATTCTGTCAGTCAGCACATCTGATACTGATACACCGCTATCGGGGGCAAGCCCCCTCCCACATTTACCTCATCGGCCATACATAAAAAAAAGGCCGCACCCTGCCAAGGAAACGGCCCAAAAATCGTCGCGGCTTTGTTGCGATTAACGTGCGGTAATCACCGACAACTTCGTAATCCCCGCGCGCTCGATAGACGCCATGGCTCGCGCCACTTCGCCGTAGTTCACACCATCGTCAGCCTGCAGTTGCACCCGCACATCGGGGTCCTTGGCCTTGGCCGCCTGCAGGTTGAATTCCAGCAGGTCCGGCTGGATTTCGTCCTTGTTGATAAACAGCTTGCCGGCACCGTCGATGCTCACCACCAGCGGGTCTTTCTGCTCGACCGGGGCCACGGCCTCGGTCTTGGGCAAGTTGATCGGAATCGCATTGGTGAGCAGCGGCGCGGTGACGATAAACACCACCAGCAGCACCAGCATCACGTCCACCAGCGGCGTGACGTTGATCTCGCTCAGCACCTCATCGCTGTCTTGGGTGGAAAAGGCCATGTCAGGACGCCTCCTTCACTTTTTGCGGGGTGCCGGCGCTGGCTTTGGTCAGCGCGGGATGCAGCAGCACGCGGAATGCGTTTTTCTGCGCGAGGCTGTAGAAGTCGTGGGCAAAGTCGTCCAGATCGGCAGCCGTCAGCTTCAGGCGACGCAGGAAATAGTTGTAGACCAGCACCGCCGGCACCGCGACGGCAATCCCCACACCCGTCGCGACCAGCGCCGCACCGATAGGCCCCGCCACCGTTTCAAGGCTGGCCGAACCGGCAGCGCTGATGCCCTTGAGCGCTTCCATGATGCCCCACACGGTGCCGAACAAGCCGATAAACGGCGAGGTGCTGCCGATACTGGCGACTACGGCCAGGCCGGTCTCCAGGGAGCGGCGTTCACGCACGATTTGCTGGCGCAGGGCACGCTCGAGGCGGTCTTGATGATTGATAGCCTGGCTCAGGTCAGCCGCGTGCTGGGTATCGCCGACCTGGATCGCGGCGTAACCGGCATGGGCTACTCGGGCCGCCGCGCCCGGTTGGGTTTCGGTCAATTCGGCGGCGGCGTCCAGGCTTGAGGCAGCCCAGAATTTTTTATGAAACCGGCGATCCTGGGCCTTGAGGCGCCCGAATTGCACGCCCTTCAATAACGCCAAGCCCCAGGTGGCGACCGAAAAGACCACCAACAGCCAGATCACCGCGCTTTCAATGGATTCAAGTGGAGATGCCAAAGCCATGATGTGTTCCCTCTGTGCAACTGAATAATTAATGGATCTTGAAATCGATCGGCACGCTGACCCAGCCGTCCTGGGCCACGTCACCCTGCTTGGCTGGCACGAAGCTCCAACGCTTCACGGCGGCCAATGCGGCGTCATCGAGTTGCTGGCGACCGCTGCTTTTCTGCAGCTGGATTTCACCCGGTTTGCCGCTGGCCAGTACGTGCACCCGCAACAACACGGTGCCCTCCCAGCCGCGACGCTGGGCCAGCGACGGGTATTCCGGCGCCGGGTTCTTCAGGTACGCGGCGTTGGCCGAAGCGGGCGTTACCGGGGCCGGCGCGGGCGGTGCAACAGGTGCCGGCGGCGCGGGTACAGGCGGCGCTGGCGGCTGTTCGATCGCCTTGGGTACCGGCTTTGGCTCAGGTTTGGGCACGGGCTTGGGTTTGGGTTTAGGAATCGGTTTGGGCGGCGCCGGCTTGGCGGCCAACTCATCCACCACCGGCGGCGGCGGCTCGACCACCGCAGGTGGCGGAGGCACGGGCGGTGGCGGCTCGACCACGGGTGGCGCCGGCCGGGAAAACTCGATGGTCATCGGCGGAATTTCCGGCGGCACCACCGGCAATAGCGGGGTGGGCTTCTGGCTCACCCAATAGATCACCGCGCCGTGCAAGGCCAGCACCAACAAGCCCAGCAGGACTCCTTCGCGTCGGCTGGAAAACCGCTTGGGGGTCTGTTGCAGGCGTAACTGACCCAACGGCGCACGGTGCGGCCGGCCAAGGTCGACCAACTCACCACCCGGTGCCAGGCGCCATTGCGCCTCTTGTGCACTGGCGGCGGTCTGGACATTGCCCATTGATTCACTCCCTACGGCTTTAAGACCAAAAAACCGACAGGCCTGCTTGAAAGGCCGTCGAGGGCTGAATCATCGGGGTTGAGCGCTTATCTCTTAAAGTAATCTTTACAGTTATGGATATATCTAAAGCGAATATAAAAATGGGCCCGCTGCGTCAAGCCCGCGTCTTCCGTGGCTTTGCGCGAAGCGCTTGTTTTTGCATGCGTTTACGGCATACAAAATATTCAGCGAAGGCATGGTTCAAACGGGATTTGCATCGCAACACGCAAGCAACTCACCACGGGCGTGCTCAGGCTGTCGACCCAGCACAACGGCTGGCATACTCCCTGCCTCTTTTTGCACTCCGGCAGGTCCTGCATGACGTTTAACCATTCGATCGCCAGCAAGCTCGCAGGCTGGGGCCTCCTGGTGGTCCTGGGACTGAACCTGCGGCCCATCCTCAGCTCCATCAGCCCGCTGCTCGGTGAAATTCGCCAAGCCACCGGCCTGAGCTTTCAGAGCAGTGCCTTGCTCACCAGCTTGCCGGTGGTGTGCATGGGGTTGGTGGCGCTGGTGGGCGTGAGGGTCGAAGCGCGATTGGGTGAACGGCGCGGTATTGCTCTGGGTTTAGTGATGATTCTGCTGGCGTGCCTGGCGCGCTGGCTGATGGGCCAGGCCTCGGCGCTGTTGGTCACGGCATTGCTCGGCGGCGCGGGCGTAGCGCTGATCCAGGCGTTGGTGCCGGCGATGATCAAGCGCGAATTTCAGCACCGCGTGCCGGTGGCGATGGGTGTGTATTCGGCGTCGCTGATGGCCGGTGGAGGGCTGGCGGCGCTGCTCAGCCCGGTGGTAGCCACGTATTTCCAGCAATGGCAGGCGGGCCTGGGCGTGTGGCTGTTGCCAGCGTTGGGGGCGTTGTTGCTATGGGCAGGGTTACCGCTGGGCGCCGCCCGAAATACACAGGTTGCCCCGGCCTTCAAAGGCCTGCGCAACCGCCGCGCGTGGCTGCTGGCGCTGTATTTCGGCCTGGTCAATTGCGGCTACATGAGCATGGTGGCCTGGCTGCCCGCCTACTATCAGCAACTGGGTTGGGGCGTGCTGCCCAGCGGCTCGTTGCTGGCGTTCATGACCATTTTTCAAGTCATCGCCGCGCTGCTGATGCCGGTACTGGCGCAACGTGGGATCGACCGTCGCCCGCTGCTCGCCATCAGCCTGTTGGCGCAAATCCTCGGCTACCTCGGCCTGATCATCGCGCCCACCGCATTCCCCCACCTGTGGGTGGCCTTGTGCGGGTTCGGCCTGGGTGCGTGCTTCGCCCTGAGCCTGCTGCTGACCCTCGACCATCACCGCGACCCACGCCAGGCCGGGCAACTGGCGGCCTTCGTACAAGGCGTGGGCTTTTTGATCAATGCTGTTTCGCCGTGGTTGACCGGCTGGTTGCGCGAGCTTACCGGCCACTTCATCAGCGCCTGGGTCGTGCTCACGGTAACGGCGGTGGCGATGCTGCTGGTGACGCGGGTGTTCAGCCCGGCCACCTATCGCACCGGGCTAGAAGTCGTAGCGCCCGGTCACGCCTAGGGTACGCGGCGTGCCCAGCAGGCCTTCGTAACCGCCGTTGCCGCCGGTCCACAGGGTGGTGTAGTAGGTTTTGTCGAAGGCGTTTTTCAGCCACAACGACACATCCCACTGGCCTTGCTCGTAGTTGCCGCGCAGGCCAGTGGAGAGGTTGACCAGCGCATAGGCGGGGATCTGCCCGTAGTCGGAGTCTTCCACGGTGCCCACCGCCTTGGAGCGGAAGGCATAACTGGCGGTGACGTAGGGTTCAAAGCCGTTATCCAAGTTCCACTTGTACTCGCCGTTGGCATTGGCAATCCATTTCGACGCGCCCACCACCTGGTGCCCGGTCAAGTCGCAGGACGCCGGCGCACCGGGGCGCAGGCTGACTTCCGGCGGGCATGGCGCGTCCTTGTAAGACAGGTAACTCACGTCGTTGAACGACCCGTTGATGTTCAGCGTCAGGCCCTTGATCGGCACCAGGGTGCTTTCCACTTCAACGCCCCGCGAGCGCACGGAGCCGGCGTTGGTGAGGTATTGCACCCGGTTGTCCTGATCGTAAGCGTTGGTCTGGTAGCCGTTGACCTGGGTCCAGAACAGGTTGGCATTGAGCTGCAGGCGTCGATCCCACAACGTGCTCTTGAAACCCAACTCGGCATTGTTGGCCCGCTCGGTGCCGATCAGCAGCGAGTCGGCCCCGGCCGTCGGCGCCGAGCCCACCGCCAGGTTGACGCCACCGGACTTCTCGCCGTGGGACAGCGTCGCGTAGCCCAGCAGGTTGTCGTTGAAGTGATAACTGAGGTTGAGCAGCCCCGACGGCGTGGCGCTGTATTGCGTCAGGTCACCCGAGTCATACGCCCCGGCACGCCCGCGCCGCGCCGTGGCAGCCGCGCCGCTGACTGCAGCACCGCCGAGCGGGGCATTGCGTGTCACCCAGGCACTTTTTTCTTCGTAGGTGCCGCGCAGGCCAGCGGTGAAATCCAGGCGTTCAGTCAGGTGCCAGGTGCCTTGGGCGAACAGCGCAAAGCTGTCGGTGCGGATGTGCCCGTTGCCGACGCTGCTCACATTATTCAACGCGCCGGTCGGCGTACCGTTCCAGATGTCCGCCTTGGGGCCGTAGTAGGCGAAGGCTTGGTTATCCAGGTCTGAGCCGAAGTAATAGGCGCCGAGCACGTAATCGAAGAACCCGCCCTGGGGTGAAGCCAGGCGAAATTCCTGGGACCACTGTTTGTCTTCCACCGATACGCCGGCGTTATACGAGGCCGGCACGTTAAGCCCGTCATCATTGCGCGGGGTGAAATTCCACCAGCGGTAGGCGCTGACCGACGTCAGGGTGAAATCGCTCGGCAAGGTCCAGTTGGCCTCCAGCGACGTTCCGCCCTGAAACACCGTGACGTGCTGGTCATTGTCCAGATTGACCTTGCGGTGGGTGCCGTCGACCAGCGTGGCGCCCGCTGCGTTGGCCCTGGACTGGTAGAGGTTGGTACCGTTGATGGTCGGCCCGGTGCTGTAGAGCACACGGGTACCGGCGCTGGAATCCTCCTCGTTGTAGTCACCGATCCAGCGCAGGTTGAACGCCTCATTGGGCTTGTACAGCAGTTGCCCGCGAAAGCCCTGGCGCGAACCGCCATTGAGGTCGTGCCCGTCATGCTCGTTCTTGATGTCGCCGTCGCTGCGCGTGCGATAGGCTGAAAAACGCCCTGCCAAGTCATCGGTCAGCGGCCCGGAAATCGTGCCCTTGGTCTGGAAATAACCGTCCTCGCCCAACGAGGTTTCAATGCTGCGCTCCGGGGTGAAACTCGGCGCGCGCGTGCTGATATTGATTACCCCCGCCGTAGTGTTCTTGCCGAACAACGTACCTTGCGGGCCGCGCAGCACCTCGAGCTGCTCGATGTCCATGAGGTCGAACACCGCCATGCCGGGACGGCCGAGGTACACGTTATCGATATACAACCCCACGCTGCCTTCCAGGCCGTCACTGGCCGGGTTGTTGCCCAGGCCGCGAATCGACACGCTGGACTGGCGCGCATGCATATAGGCGACGTTGACGCTGGGCACCAGTTGCTGCAAATCCTGAATCCGGTACACCCGCTGGCTCTCCAGCGCCTGGCCGCCGACCACGCTCATGGGCGTCGGTACCGCCTGGGCGCTTTCGGTGCGCCGGCGGGCCGTGACCGTGACGGTTTCCAGTTGACCACTGGCGCTTTCGCCCGCAGGCGCAGGCTCGGCCGCATGGCTGAGCGTCCAACCGGCACTGCCCGCGAGCAACAGGGCCAAGGGCAGGCGCTTGAGCGTCCAGGGAGAGCAAGGTACAGCGGGCGTGAACAGACTCATGAGCGGCTCCGGAACCCAGGAATATTCAATCTCTGATATTCCTTTGGGTTATTTATTTATGTTTTTACGAACATTTACTGCATAAGAGATAGCCTTTATAAGGAGTCGACCTAATGCATAGCCAATGCATTTCCCGGATATTTTTGATGTGAAAAATGCATATCGACCTGCGCCAGCTTCGCCACTTCATCGCCCTCGCCGAACAACGCAGTTTTGTCGCGGCGGCGTTGACGGTGAACCTGTCGCAATCGGCCTTCAGCCGCAGCATCCAGGCCCTGGAACACAGTGCCGGCTGCCAGTTGGTGGACCGCGGCCGCAAAGACCTGGCGCCGACCAAACAAGGCCAGGTGCTGCTCGAACACGCCCGGCGCCTGGTCAGCGGCGCGCAGCAACTGGCTAACGAAATCAGCCAATTCAATGGCCTCGAGGCGGGCGAACTGCGCTTCGGTTGCGGCCCGGCCCCGGCGGGCGGCTTGATCCCCCGCGCCATCGGCAGTTTTATCGGGCGCTATCCCAAGGCCCGCGTGCAGTTCCAGGTGGACGACTGGGAAAGTCTGAGCAAACGCCTGCTCAGCGAAGAGTTCGAATTCTTCGTCGCCGACACCCGACATTTCGAAGCCAACCCCGACTATCACACCCATCGCCTGCGCGCGCGCCGCTGGTATTTCTGCTGCCGCGTCGGCCACCCCCTCGCCGCCCGCGACAGCGTCAGCGCCGCCGAACTGATGAGCTATCCGCTGGCCGTCACCATCCGCCCACCGAACCTGCGCAAAGTCATCGTCGACCTCAGCGGCCGACCGGATTACCTGCCCAATGTCGAATGCGAAAACGGCTACAGCCTGCTGGGGGTGGTGCTGCGCTCGGACGCCATCGGCATCGTCAGCGCCAACAGCGACGTGCTGCAGATGGCTCGCGGCGAATTGGTGTGCCTGACGATCGACGGCCTGGATGAGAACCTGGAGGAGAGTTACACCCGCTACGGCATCGTCAGCCGCGCGGGGTATCGGTTGTCACCGCTGGCGGAGGCGATGATTGAGCAGATCAAGCAAATAGATGAGTTGGATGAAGATATTTGTACGCTGGAAAATGTCGCTGTGTGAACCGACGCCGTCGGGGGCAAGCTCCATGCATTCACTGCATGAAACCCAGACCCCAAATGCACTTGCCAGCGCCCATCCGAACGGCGAAAAACGTCGCCTGTCCTCCGTTCGGTGAAGCCTCATGTCCAAACCCCAACCCGTGCGCAATGTGCTGTACATCATGTGCGATCAACTACGCCGCGATTACCTGTCGTGCTATGGCCACGCACATTTGCACACCCCCAATATCGACCGCCTCGCCGCTGCCGGCGTGCGTTTCAGCCGTGCCTATACCCAAGGCACCATTTGTGGGCCGTCGCGAATGTCGGCGTACACCGGGCGTTATGTCAGCAGCCATCAGGTGGCGTGGAATGCCGTGCCGCTGCCGCTGGACGAGCTGACTATTGGCGACTATCTGCGCCCCCACGGCATCCGTACTACGCTGGTGGGCAAGACCCACGCCACGCCGAATCTGGATGCGCTGCAACGCGTGAACATTGACCCTGAAAGCGCCCAGGCCGAGCCGCTGAATGAAGTGGGCTTCGACGCCTACTTTCGTCACGACGGCATCTACCCCGACAGCCCGCTGTTCGAGGATAAACGCGAGTCCGCGCCCTACACGCATTACCTGCGCGAGCAGGGCTACAGCGGCAGCAACCCGTGGCATGAATGGGCCAATGCCGCACAAGGTGAAAACGGCGAAGTGCTCAGCGGCTGGCATATGCGCAACGCCGGGTTGCCGGCGCGGGTCGCCGAGCAGCATTCGGAAACCGTCTACACCACCGACCGCGCCATCGACTTCATCCAGGAGCAGGCCGAGCAACCCTGGTGCCTGCACCTGTCCTACATCAAGCCGCACTGGCCCTATATCGCACCGGCGCCGTACCACGCGCTGTACGCCGCCGAGCATGTGCAGGCGCCGATTCAACCGGAGCAGACCAGCGATCACCCGGTGTACCAGGCGTTCCGCCAGCACCAGGAGAGCGTGAATTTCTCTCGCGACGAGGTGCGGCTCACGGTGGTTCCGACCTACATGGGGCTGATCAAACAGATCGACGACCAGCTCGGGCGACTGTTCGATTTCCTGCAAAGCAACGGGCGCTGGGATGACACGCTGATCGTGTTCACCAGCGACCACGGCGACTTCCTCGGCGACCACTTCCTCGGTGAAAAGGAATTTCTGCTGGAGCCTGCCGTGGGCATTCCCTTGATTGTGCGCGACCCGCGCGCCAGTGCCGATAGCAGCCGCGGCTCGGTGGACGCGCGCCTGGTGGAGACCATCGATGCCCTGCCGACCTTCCTCGATGCGCTGGGCCTGCCCGCCGCCGATCACCGCCTGGAAGGCCGCTCGCTGATCCCGCTGCTGCATGGTCAGCCGACCCTTTGGCGCCAGTATGCGATTGCCGAATACGACTACGCCTTCCAGGCCCCGGCCCGCGAGCGCTTGGGCCAGCCGATCGACCGTTGCCGCATGACCATGGTGCGCAGCGAGCGCTGGAAATACCTGGCGTACGACGGCTTTCGCGCGCAGCTGTTCGACCTGGAAAACGACCCGCAGGAAGTGCACGACCTGGGCGCCGATCCGGCCTATGCGCAGGTGCGCGAGACACACGCGGGTTATCTGTTCGAGTGGCTGCGCGCGCTGAAGCGGCGCACCACCATCAGCCACACGGAGATTGAAGTGCGTGGCCAATGGTTTCGCTACGGGGAGCCGGAGGCGGAGAAGGTCGTGCAGATCGGGGTCTGGTAAGGCCTATGATCGTTCCCACGCTCTGCGTGGGAATGCAGCCAGTGACGCTCTGCGTCACCTGTGCGCGGTAGCGGGACGCGGAGCGTCCCAGGAGGCATTCCCACGCGGAGCGTGGGAACGATCATCTCTGTGAATTTAGAGGCCTTTGGTGGTCTGGCTGCGTTGGCCCTGCACACCCACCGGCACATCGCCCTTGAGCGTCACCCGGCGCACGATGCGTTCTTGGGTGCCGTAGTCATCCACCGCGTAATGCTGGGTGGCGCGGTTATCCCAGATGGCCACGTCGCCGCTGTTCCAGCGCCAGCGCACGGTGTTTTCCAGGCGGGTGACGTGGCTTTGCAGCAGGTTGAACAGTTGCGTCGAGTCGGCCTGGGAGTAGCCTTTCAGGCGTTTGACAAAATGCCCCAACAACAGGGTTTTCTCACCACTGACCGGATGCACGCGCACCACCGGGTGCTCGGTTTCATACACCGTCGAGGTGAACACCTTGCGGTACTCCTCAAGCTTCTCCACCGCCACATCCGGCTTGCGCGCGGCGTAGTCGTATTCGTTGCTGTGGATGGCCCACAGGTTATCCGCCAGGGCGCGCAGTTCGACGCTGAGGTCGTTGTAGGCGGCCGCCGTGTTGGCCCAGACGGTGTCGCCGCCGGAGGCTGGCGCCAGCACTGAACGCAGGATCGAGGCTTTCGGGTAGGCGTCGACGAAGGTCACGTCGGTGTGCCAGGAATTGGCGCGCTGGCCGCGGGTGCCGTCCAGCTCCATCAGAAAGCGCGTGCCGTCGCGTACCGGCACAGTCGGGTGCGCAATCGGCTCGCCGAGTAGATGGGCGAAGGCTTCCTGGCTCTGGTCATCGAGGTGCGTTTGCTCGCGAAAGAAGATCACCTTGTACTGCACCAGCGCTTGCTGGATGGCTTCGACCGTGGCGGCATCGAGGTGACCGGACAGTGTGATGCCACGAATCTCGGCGCCGATGCGGCCGGCGACCGGATGAATCTCCAGTGCCTGGGCGATGGGTTGAACAGCTAATGCGGCGTTGCTCATTGTAGTGACCCTCATGTGCCTGCGGATGGTGGAACGCTCGCCGACAACGCTCTATTCATATGCCTTTTAGATCTAGCAATTGAACCATTGCTTCGTTGACGGAATAAGAGCTTGCATTTAAAACCTCAGCTGGGTCGCTCGCAAATGCCTTCGACCTATTTTTCAAATGCCGGGAATGCATATGGATCTTCGTCAGCTGCGCTACTTCATCGCCCTCAACGAACACCGCAGTTTTGTGCGTGCGGCTGACGCCATGGGCATCACGCAACCGGCGTTCAGCCGCAGTATCCAGGGGCTGGAACAGGAGTTTGGCTGCGTGCTGGTGGACCGTGGCCACAAGGACCTGCGCCCGACACCAGAAGGCCAGGTGGTATTGCAACACGCCCTGACCCTGGTGCATGGCGCCGCCTTGCTGAGCAGTGAAGTCACGCGCATGACCAAGCTCGATGCCGGCGACCTGCGCTTCGGCTGCGGCCCGGCGCCGGCGGTGAAGTTGGTGCCGGATGCGGTGGCGCGTTTTATCGGCGCGCACCCGAAAATCCGCACCAGTTTCCAAGTGGATAACTGGGAAAAGCTCAGCCGTGCATTGAGCCGTGAAGAGATCGAATTCTTCATTGCCGACATCCGCCAGTTCGAAGCCGACCCGAACTTCCAGACCCGTGCGCTGACCCCCAAGCGCGGCGTGTTTTTCTGCCGCCCGGGGCACCCGCTGCTGGCCAAGGACAGCCTGTCGACCAACGACATGTTCGACTACCCGCTGGCCGCGCCGCTGATCTCCCAGGGCATTCGCAAACTGCTGGCGAACCTGAGCGGGCGCATGGACTTTTCGCCGAGCATCCAGACCGAACACTTCCCGGCGCTGGTAAAGATTGTGCTGCAGTCCAATGCCATCGGCGTGGGCACCGAAGAAGCGTTCGCCGAGGATATCGCCCGAGGTGCGCTGGTGCTGCTGCACTGGCGCAACCTGCCGCAGAACCTGGAGACCCTGAGTGCGCGGTGCGGGATTGTCAGCCGTACCGGGTCGCGCTTGTCACCGGCGGCCAAGGCGATGATCGAGACGTTGGTGGAAGTAGATCGGCAGGAGGTGAGTGTGGCGGTTTGAAGGGCCTCATCGGGGGCAAGCCCCCTCCCACATTTTGAATGTATTCACAGATCAACTGTGGGAGGGGGCTTGCCCCCGATGCGATACCCCAGACACCACAATACTCAAAGCCCCGCCGCCACCAACCCAGGCGCCACCCAGTCACTCACCTGAAACGACCGGCGAATCAGCTTTTCCCTGGACGCCAAGTCCACTGCATCCTGCAACTTGCCAAGAAACACCGGATCAAGCGTCGCCGGGAAAATCGCGCTGAGCTGCTGGTCTTTCAAATCATTGGTCAGGATCACCGGCGGATAACTGGCCAGCCCCGACACCAGTTCGATGTAAGCCTGCTTGTTGTTGTCATCGGTCAACCATTGCACCGCCTGCTGCTGGGCCTTGAGCAGCTTGGCCACGGCGTCGGGATGCTCATCGACAAACTGTTTGCTGCCCACCAGCACCGCCTGGATGCTGCCGGCACCGCCGAGGTCCTTGGTGGTCAGGGCGATTTCGGCCAGCCCCTTGGCTTGCAGCGCGGTCAGGTTCGAGCCGCCCCAGGTCGCGTCGATCTGCTTGGCGGCCAGCGCCGCACCGGCTGCGTTGAAGTCCAGGTTGATGACTTTCAGGTCTTTCTCGTTCAAGCCCTGGCTGGCCAATGCGCTGTCGAACGACAACTGGCTGGCCGTGCCGCGAAACACCGCGACGCGCTTGCCCTTGAGGTCTTGCAGGGTCTTGATGCCCGAGCCCGGCACCACGCCGAGGTACTGCTTGATGTCCCGTGCCGTTGCACTGAGCAAGCGGGTCTGCAGGCCATTGGAGCGGCCGATGATGGCCGCCAAGTCGCCCAGGTAGGCGAGGTCCACCTGGCCGTTGGCAAAGGCTTCGTTGATCACCGGGCCCGCGCCCTTGAAGTAATTCCACTGAATCGTGATGCCTTGGTCGGCGAAGGCCTTTTCGAAGATCTGCTGTTCGCGCAACACATCGGTGATGCCGCCACCGCTGTGTTGGGTGCCGGCGCTGAGGTCGGGCACGGCAATGCGGATTTCCTTGAGTTCGGCGGCATGCACCAGCCCCGCCAGTGCGGTGCCCGCGAACAGCGTGATCAGACGTTTGAAGGGCAGTTTCATAAGCGCAGCTCCTGGTGGGCGACGGTCGCCGGGAGCTGAAAGTAGGCACAGGCCGATGAAAACTTTAAATACTATAAATTCACTATTTTATAGCTTTTAGCACTATGCGAGCCAAACCGCAGCCTCCAGCGACCTATGCATAAACAGCATCGAAAATATTCTTCGAATGCATTGGATGCGTGTCGAGCGCAGGCTTTAAATGACTTCTCTTATCCCACAATCATCTTGATTACGTTTTTATAAGATCGAAATCACATAACGAAAGGGAGTCCTCAATGGCCCGGAGCGCACGGTTGAGCCCGCCTCTTGCAACGCCCATCCTGCGCTGGCCGTCGTTCAGCCACTGGCTGCTGCCGCTGTCGCTGTTTGCCCTGTGGTGGCTGGCCAGCCGTCAGCAGTGGATGAGCGAACAGATCCTGCCGCCGCCTTCACTGGTCTGGCGCAGCGCGGCGGAACTGGCGGGCGGCGAGTTGTGGAGCCATTTGGCGATCAGCCTGCAACGCTTGTGCTGGGGCTTGCTGGCGGGCATCAGCGCCGGGGCCTTGCTCGGCGCCTGGCTGGGCTTCAGCGCGCGTGCCGAGCGCCTGGTATTTCCGACATTCAGCGCGCTGTCGCAGGTGCCGACCCTGGCGTGGATCCCACTGTTCATGGTGTTTTTCGGCATTGGCGAGACGCTGAAACTGGTGGTGCTGGTCAAGGCCATCGTGGTGCCGGTCACCCTGCATACCCTGGTCGGCGTGCGCGACGCCCAACCGCAGTTGCGTGAGGCTGCGCGGGTGCTGCGCCTGCCCACCCCTCTGCTGATCCGCCGGCTGATCCTGCCCGCCGCCCTGCCGGCGTTCATGGCTGGCGTGCGCCTGGCCCTGGCGGCCGGTTGGACGTCGCTGCTGGCGGTGGAACTGCTCGCCTCCAGCGAAGGCATCGGCTACCTGATGGTGTGGGCGCGCCAGTTATTCATGCTCGATATCGTCTTTGTGTGCATCGTGGTCATCGGCGTGCTGGGCGTGGCGATGGACCGTGGCATCGGCTGGCTGGATCGGCGCTGGGTGCACTGGCCGCACCCGGCAACGGCGCAGATCCGTCGCGGCCCGCGTTACCACGGCTGGCAACGCCTGCAGCCGTGGCTGCTGCCGCTGTTGTTGCTCGCGCTGTGGCAGGTGGCGACGCAACAGGGCTGGGTCGATGCGAATATCCTGGTGAGCCCCTGGACGGTGCTGCACACCACCGCCTCGGGTGTCGCGGATGGCACGCTGTCGGGGGCGCTGGGCAAAAGCCTGGGGCGCACCTTGGGCGGCTTGGTGCTGGGCGGCAGCCTGGGGTTTGCCGTGGGCTTGTGGCTGGGCTTGTCACCGCGCAGTGAACGGGTACTCGGCCCTACCCTCGCCGCGTTGCGCCAGATCGCTATCTTCGCCTGGGTGCCGCTGCTCACGGCCTGGTTTGGTCTGGGGGAGCTGGCCAAGTGGGTGTTTATCGGCCTGGCGGCGTTTTTCCCCTTGTTTGTCGCCACCCAGCGCAGCGTGTTGAACCTGTCACCGCAACTGAGCGAAGCCGCCCAAGTGCTGCGCCTGGACCTGCCCCAACGGCTGCGACGCCTGATCTTGCCCGGCGCGGCAGCGGGAATTTTCGCCGGCCTGCGCCTGAGCCTGATCTACGCCTGGCTGGGCACCATCGGCGCGGAATACTTCATGCCGTCCAACGGCGGTATCGGCAGCCTGATGATCGGCGCCCAACAGCTGCTGCGCATGGACTTGATCATGAGCGGCATGCTGCTGGTCGGCCTTACCGGCGCCACCCTCAACCTTGTCGGCCAACGCCTTGAAACTCGCGCCACCCGCTGGAGACACGCATGAACGCACCAATTGTCAGCTTCAACCACGTGGGCAAGTCTTTCGATGTGGAGGGCTTCGAATTGGAGGCCATCCGTGAGTTCAACCTGCAGATCGCCGAGGGCGAATTCGTTGCGATTGTCGGCTCCAGCGGTTGCGGAAAATCCACGCTGCTGCGCTTGCTGGTGGGGCTGGATACGCAGTTTCGCGGCGAGATTCAGGTGGACGGTAAGCCGGTGAACGGCATCGGTGGCGAACGCGGCATTGTGTTCCAGGAACACCGCTTGTTTCCGTGGCTGACGGTGGCGCAGAACATTGGCCTGGGTCTGGTCAACGAGCCCTTGAGCGAGGCCGAGCGCAGCCGGCGCATCAGCGACTTTATCGAACTGGTGGGCCTGACTGACTTCACCCGCGCCTATCCTCACCAGTTGTCCGGCGGCATGGCGCAACGGGTGGCGATCGCTCGCGGCTTGGTCGCCAGCCCACGAATTCTGCTGCTGGATGAGCCGTTCGGCGCACTGGACGCGCTGACCCGCCAGCAGATGCAGGACGAACTGCTGGCGATCCGCGCCCGCGCCAGTATCACCACGGTGCTGGTGACGCACGACGTGGAGGAAGCGATTTTCCTGGCCGACCGGGTGGTGGTGATGGAGCCCCGACCGGGACGGATCAAGCATGTGGTCGAGATTGCCCTGCCCCATCCACGCCAGCGCAGCAGCTTTGAATTCCACCAGTTGCGCGAAGAGCTGCTGCATGAATTGACCAGCGACGATCACTACCAGCCGCCGGCGCGCGAGCAGATCCGCGACCTGCCGTTGGCATTCATCGCTTGCTGAACGACAGTTCGCTGCGCGGCTGCTCCTGGCGCTCAAGCCGATTGGCCCGCGCAAAGGTGCCCAAATCATTGAAGCGCACACCCATCTCGGCCATGACCTTGTGCGCCACCTTGGCAGTCATCTGGCGAATATAGAACGGCTCCTTCACCACAAAATGGTGGATGCCGTGGGTGCTGCCGAAATTGAAACAGAACGCCTGCAACGGCCACATCCACCAGGGGTTGAGCACCTGGGTCTGCTGGATCACATTGCCCAGCTCCACATCGCCGTAGTAATGCATGTTGGAGCTGACAAAGTGCAGGCAGAAGGTGCGCAGCACGTTGGGGCCGATGATCACCACGGCGGCGATGTCGATCACCTGCATCATCTGCAGCGTCCCGGCTGACCACTCGATGGGCGCGCCCATCAGGCTGGCGATGCCATTGGCGGCATGAAAACCCAGGAACACGTACCACGCGCCCCAATGCAGTAGCGCCAGCGGTGCGTACACCAGCACCACGCGCTTGAGGATGCTGAACCGGTGCCGCCAGGTCTTGGCGCGCAGCAGACGGATGAATGCCGACATCATGTTGTCGCCGACCATCAGCAAGCGCGCGATGCCCCAGGGCTCGCCGTTGGTAATCGCGCGCTCTTCCATATCGGCCTCGGTACCGGAGACCTTGTGATGGTTAAGGTGCAGGTGCCGGCGAATCCATGGGTTGATGGTGCTCGGCCGCGCCAGCCAGACCAGGCCCATCATCAGGTTGTGCGGCACGCGCTGCTTGCGAAAGTACATGCTGTGGATCAGGTCGTGTTCCAGCTCATGGGTGAGTGAGGCGAAGAAGGCGTTGAGCAGCAGGCACACCCACCAGGCCATCTGGCCGCTGATATACAGCGCCGCCGAACCCAGCATGCCGACCAGGGCAAACGCCAGGATGCCCGCGCCCAGGGCGTCCTGATGCAGCAGCCAGGGGTGACGCTGGCGCAATCGCACGCCCTCGGCCAGCACCACCTCACGGATATGCGCCGAACGCTGTTGGGCGTTCATCTGCTGGGGACTTGCACAAGTACCGTCCATGCTTCCATTCTCTAGTGGAGTGATGCCTGCATCCTGCACCCAACCCTAGCGCAGGGCGCTAGCTCCGCACGCCAACCTGTTGACCGCAAGCGCCAATCGCCATGACCGAACCCACCTCCCTCGCCAGTTGGACCCGCGCCCTGCGCAAGCAACTCGACGCCCTGGGCCTCGACAGCGCCGCGCTCTGCCGCGAGGCCGGGCTCGACCCGCTGTTGATGGACGACCCGAATGCGCGCTACCCGTTGTCGGCCACCACGCGCCTGTGGGAACTGGCGGTGCAGGCCAGTGGCGATCCGGCGATTGGCTTGCGGGTGTCGAGGTTTGTCAGCCCCACCACCTTTCATGCGTTGGGGTATGCGCTGGTGGCCAGCGGCAGCCTGCGCGAAGTGTTCGAGCGTATCGTGCGCTATCACCAGGTGGTCAGTGATGCCCTGAGCCTGGAGCTGAGCCGTCACGGTGACGGCTACCGTTTCCGCCTGCTGCGGCCCGAAGGCAGCCCGGCGCCGGCGCTGGAAGCTATCGATGCGTTTGCGGCGATCTATGTGCGCACCTGCCGCAATCGCCTCGGGCGTGACTACGCACCGCTGGCGGTATACCTGCGGCGCCCGGAACCGGCCGACCCAGCGCCCTGGCACACGGTGTTTCGCTCACCGGTGTTCTTCGGCGCCGAGGAAGACCGCCTGGAGTTCGCCGCCCGCGACTTCGACAGCCACCTGGACGACGCCAACCCGGAGTTGGCCGAACACAATGAAACCGTGCTCAAGCGCACCCTGGCCCAACTGCAACCGCTGACCTGGGAACGCAAGGTGCGCGCCGCCATCGAGGCGCAACTGCCCGACGGCGAACCCAGCGCGGAGCGGATCGCCCAGGCGCTGCATTTGAGCCTGCGCAGCCTGCAGCGGCACCTGGCAGATGAAGGCTGCCGGTTTGATGCGCTGCTCAATGAGTGTCGGCAGAACCTGGCGCTGTTGCACCTGCGCGATCCGCAGTGTTCATTGGCCGAGATCAGCCATTTGTTGGGGTTTGCCGATACCAGCAGCTTCAATCGGGCGTTCAAGCGCTGGACGGGGATGACGCCGGGGCAGTTCAGGGATGGGTTGCGGTAGCGGGATGTGTGGTGGCTTTGAGGGCCTCATCGGGGGCAAGCCCCCTCCCACATTTGAACTGTATTCACAAATCAACTGTGGGAGGGGGCTTGCCCCCGATAGCGGTGGTGGAGGCCATCACCGCCCTCGGTCACGCCGCAACACCTTCCTCACCCGCGCCACCAATGCCTTGGCATCAAACGGCTTGAGCAAGTAGTCGTCTTCATGCAACTCCAACCCACGCAAACGATCTTCGATGCCATCGGGCGTGGTCAGAAACAGCACAGGCGTTTCGCCGCGTTGGCGAATCGCCTGCTGCAACTTCCAGGCATTCAGGCCCGGCAGCATCACATCCAGGATCACCAGGTCGTACACGGTGCTTTCCACAAACCGTTGCGCGGCCATGCCGTTGGCCGCGACTTCCACGGTAAAACCGGCCTCGCTCAAGGCCTGGGCCATCCGTTGCGCCAGTTGCGGCTGGTCTTCCACTAACAACACGTGCATGCCTTACCTCTGGGTTTGATTACAAACCTGTCATCAAATTGTGCGGCTTTTGTCCACCTCCACTGGCTACCGTGACGGCCTGCCTTCTGGAGCGTTCACCATGTATCGCACTGCTTTATGCCTGAGCCTCGCCGTGGCGACTGCCGCCCAGGCGACGCCACAACTGCCACGCCACGCCACGCTTGATTTACACACCGCGCGCCAATTGGCCGATGCCAGCCTGGCTCACTGCAACGCCGCGGTGACCGTGCTCGACCGTGGCGGCAACCTGCTGCTGAGCCTGCGCGCCGACGGCGTTGGCCCGCACAACAGCCTCGCCAGCCAGCGCAAGGCGTACACGGCGTTGTCGACCAAAACCCCAACCCGGCTGTTCGCCGAGCGTGCGCGCAACAACCCCGAGGCAGCCAACCTTAACAGCTTGCCCGAATTGCTGTTGCTCGGCGGTGGCGTGCCGCTGTTTGCCGAGGCCGAACTGGTCGGCGCGCTGGGCATCGCCGGTGCCGGCGGCGCGCCGCAGGATGAAGCCTGCGCCGTACAGGCGGCCGAGCAACTGGGCTTGAAAATCACCCCTTGATTCCACTCCTGCCAACAAGGACTTCTCGATGAAAACCCTAAGCATGACCCTCGCCGCCCTCAGCCTGAGCGGCCTGTGCAATCTGGCCCTGGCCGACGGCAACCCGCTGAGCGTGCATGTGCTCAACCTGGAAAATGGCCTGCCGAGCGCCGGCGTCAACGTCACCCTGGAAGAACACGTGGGCGACCAATGGCAGGCGCTGTCCCAAGGCGTGACCAACCAGCAAGGGCGCATCGCCGAACTGTTCCCGGCTGATCGCAAAATGAAGCCGGGCGAGTACCGCGTGGTGTTCAAGACCGGCGACTATTACAAGAAAGCCAACCGCGAAACCTTCTTCCCCGAAGTGCCGGTGATTTTCCAGGTCAAGCAGGCTGACCAGCACTACCACATCCCGCTGTTGCTCAGCCCTTATGGCTTCTCCACCTATCGCGGTTCATAGGCGCGCCTGCTCGACTTCACCCTGGCCTTGCGCGATCATCATCAGCAGCCGCTGGCAGCCGACTGACAGGGCATGATCAAACATCCTACAAGAGGAATAACAATGAAAAGCCTCGTCGACCACCTCAGTCAATACGCCGCCTACCACCGCGACCCGCGCAATATCACCAGTCATTTCATCGGCATTCCGTTGATCGTGGTGGCGGTCGCCGTGCTGCTGTCACGCCCCGAATGGGCGGTGGGTGGGCTGTGGCTATCGCCGGCGGTGTTGCTGGCGCTGTTTTCGGCGTGGTTCTACCTGCGCCTGGAGCTGGCGCTGGGTGGGTTGATGACAGTGCTGATGGGTTTGTCGGTGTGGGCCGGGCACGTACTGGCGGCGCAGAGCACGACGGTGTGGCTGGGCAGCGGCGTGGGCCTGTTTGTGCTGGGCTGGGTGATCCAGTTTGTCGGGCATTACTACGAAGGCCGCAAGCCGGCGTTTGTGGACGACGTGTCGGGGCTGATCGTGGGGCCATTGTTTGTGGTGGCGGAGTTGGCGTTTCTGGTGGGTTTGCGGCAGGACCTGAAACAACAGATTGAAGCGCGCTCGGGGCCGGTGGCGGTGCGCGGGAAAAACGCCACGGTCTAAAGCCGGGTGAAGTTTAATGTGGGAGGGGGCTTGCCCCCGATGGCGGTGTCTCAGTCACAAATGTTTTGACTGATCCATTGCTATCGGGGGCAAGCCCCCTCCCACATTTGGTCCCAGTTTCAGATTTGGTTTTGCGGTGAGCTTAGGCTTTTTGCCAGACCTTGGGTTTGAAGAACAGGGTCTCGCCACGGGCCAGGCCGGTGAGGCTGTCGTGGTCTTTGACCACTTCGGCTTCGATCAGCTCGGGTTGGCCTTCGACTTTCAACGTCACCCGCGTGGTCGCGCCCAGCGGCCGAATATCGCGCACCTCAGCCGCATGGTGATCCTCCAGCTCATGCCGCGACAGCGACACCTCATGGGGGCGGAACAGCAGGTGTTTATCCTCGCCCAGGTGCAGGCGGTTCGAGTCACCCAGGAAGTGGTACACAAAATCGCTGGCCGGGTTTTCGTACACCTCGCCCGGTGAGCCGATCTGCTCGATCACGCCCTTGTTCATCACCACGATACGGTCGGCAACTTCCATGGCCTCTTCCTGGTCATGGGTCACGAACACCGAGGTCAAGTTGATATCCTCGTGCAAGCGCGCCAGCCAGCGGCGCAGCTCCTTGCGCACCTTGGCATCGAGGGCGCCGAAGGGTTCGTCCAGCAGCAGCACTTTAGGCTCTACCGCCAGGGCGCGGGCCAAGGCGATACGTTGGCGCTGGCCGCCGGAGAGTTGTTCCGGGTAGCGATCCGACAGCCAATCGAGCTGCACCATGTTCAGCAGGTCGTGAACCTTGGTCGCGATCTGGCTTTCGCTCGGGCGCTGGTTTTTCGGCTTCATGCGCAGGCCGAACGCGACGTTGTCGAACACAGTCATGTGGCGGAACAACGCATAGTGCTGGAACACAAAGCCCACGTTGCGATCACGCACATCGTGGCCCGAGACGTCCTCGCCGTGGAACACGATGCTGCCGTCATCCGGGGTTTCCAGGCCGGCGATGATGCGCAGCAAGGTGGTCTTGCCGCAGCCGGACGGGCCCAGCAAGGCCACCAGCTCGCCACTCTGGATATCCAGGTTGATGCTGTCCAGGGCCTTGAAGGCATTGAAGTTCTTGCTGACATTACGGACTTCGATCGACATGACTTATTCCTCACCGGCGCTGTTGCGCAGGCGGTTGATTCGGTTCTCGCTCCACTGCTTGAGCAGCAGGATGAAGAGCGCCAGGATCAGCAACAGGCTGGCCACCGCGAAGGCGGCGACGTGGTTGTATTCGTTGTAGAGAATCTCGACGTGCAGCGGCAGCGTGTTGGTCACGCCACGAATATGGCCGGACACCACCGACACCGCGCCGAACTCACCCATGGCCCGCGCGGTACACAGCACCACGCCGTAGATCAGGCCCCACTTGATGTTCGGCACGGTGACATGCCAGAACATCTGCCAGCCGTTGGCACCGAGCAGGCGCGCGGCTTCTTCTTCCTGGGTGCCCTGCTCCTGCATCAACGGGATCAGCTCGCGGGCCACGAACGGCACGGTGACGAAGATGGTCGCCAGCACGATGCCGGGCAAGGCGAACACGATCTGGATGTCATGGTCCTGCAACCACGGCCCGAAAAAGCCCTGGGCGCCGAACATCAGCACGTACACCAGACCAGCGATCACGGGCGAGACCGAGAACGGCAGGTCGATCAGCGTTACCAATATGCTTTTGCCACGGAAAGAATACTTGCTCACGCACCACGCGGCGCTGACACCAAACACCAGGTTGAGCGGCACCGAAATCACCACGGCGATTACCGTGAGTTTCAGCGCCGACAGCGCGTCCGGTTCTAGGATCGCAGTGAAGAACGCGCCGAGGCCATTCTTCAAGCCCTGGGACACCACGATCAACAGCGGCAGCAGCAAAAACAGCGCGAACACCAGCCAGCCGAGGCCGATCAGGATGCGTCGCGAGGTGGCGCTGCCACGCCGGGCGGCGTTGGCCGAGGACGCGGCGGAAATAGACGATTGGGACATGTTCCGCGCCTCCTTATGGACGTTCGATGCGCCGCTGCAACAAGTTGATCAGCAGCAGCAAGACAAAGGAAACCACCAGCATCAGCACACCGATCGAGGTGGCGCCGCGGTAGTCGTACTGGTCAAGCTTGACCATGATCAGCAGCGGCAGAATCTCGGTTTTCATCGGCATGTTGCCGGCGATGAAAATCACCGAACCGTACTCGCCGACGCCACGGGCGAAGGCCAACGCAAAACCGGTCAGCCAGGCCGGCAACAGCGCCGGTACGAGGATGTGACGGAACACTTGCAGCGGCTTGGCGCCCAGGCAGGCGGCGGCTTCTTCGACTTCCCGGGGGATATCGGCGAGTACCGGCTGCACGGTGCGCACCACGAAGGGCAAGGTAACGAAGGTCAGCGCCAGGGTGATGCCCAGCGGGGTGTAGGCGATCTTGAAGCCCAGGTCGGCGGCGAACTGGCCAACCAGGCCGTTAGGCGCATACAGCGCGGTCAACGCGATACCGGCCACAGCGGTAGGCAGGGCGAACGGCAGGTCGATCATCGCATCGATGATCTTGCGCCCGGGGAAGGTGTAGCGCACCAGCACCCAGGCCAGCAGGGTGCCGATCACGCCGTTGATCAGCGCGGCGTACAACGCAGTGCTGAAGCTCAGTTTCAACGCCGCCAGCACGCGGGGTGCGGAGATGATGTTCCAGAACTGATCCCAGGTGAGTTGAGCGGCGTGTACAAACATCGCCGCCAGCGGGATGAGCACGATCAGGCTGAGGTACACGACGGTGTAGCCCAGCGTCAGCCCGAAGCCGGGTATGACGGGGGAGATACGACGCGACATAAGAGTCCTTGGTTAGCGGAACGGATATGCAAAACCCGCAAATGAATGCGGGCTCTCCTGACCCCTGTAGGAGCGAGCTTGCTCGCGAAGATCGTCAACGATAACGCGGGCGGTCTGTTTGCACGCGGTGCCTTGAAGTTTTTCGCGAGCAAGCTCGCTCCTACAGGGATCGGTGTTGTTACTGCGCCGTGTAGATCTGGTCGAACACGCCACCGTCGTTGAAGAATTTCGGTTGGGCAGTTTTCCAGCCGCCGAAATCTTTGTCGATGGTCACCAAGTCCAGTTTCGGGAACTGTTGGGCGTATTTGGCGGCGACTTTCTCATCGCGTGGGCGGTAGAAGTTCTTCGCCGCAATCTCCTGGCCAGCCGGGCTGTACAGGTGCTTGAGGTATTCGGTGGCGATCTCGGTGTTGCCCTTTTTCTCGGCGTTCTTGTCGACCACGGCCACTGGCGGCTCGGCGAGGATCGACAGCGACGGCACGACGATGTCGAACTTGTCGGCACCGCCGTCTTCTTTCAGCGCCAGGAACGCCTCGTTTTCCCAGGCCAGCAGCACGTCGCCCTGGCCGTTGTTGACGAAAGTGATGGTGGAACCGCGTGCGCCGGTATCGAGGATCGGCACATGCTTGAACAGCTCCTTGACGTATTCCTGAGCCTTGGCTTCGCTGCCGCCGGTCTTCAGGCCGTAGGCCCAGGCGGCGAGGAAGTTCCAGCGCGCACCGCCGGAGGTTTTCGGGTTGGGCGTGATCACCGAAACGTCTTTCTTGATCAGGTCGCCCCAGTCCTTGATGCCCTTGGGGTTGCCCTTGCGTACCAGGAACACGATGGTCGAGGTGTACGGAGTGCTGGCATCCGGCAGGCGGGTCTGCCAGTTTTCCGGCAGGGTCTTGCCCAGCTTGGCGATTTCGTCGATATCGCCCGCCAGGGCCAGGGTCACCACGTCGGCGCGCAGGCCGTCGATCACCGCGCGGCCCTGCTTGCCCGAACCACCGTGGGATTGCTGGATCTTCACGTTGTCGCCAGGGTGGGACTGTTTCCAGAAGCTGGTGAACTCAGCGTTGTAGTCCTGGTACAGCTCACGGGTCGGGTCGTACGAGACGTTGAGCAACTCGTAGTCCTTGGCAACGGCGGAACCGGCAAACACGGCACTGGCCAATGCGGCCAGGGCGTAACGGCGAATCGACGACATAGAAGCTCCTGAAATTCTTATGTTGGCGCAACCCTGTAGGAGCGAGCTTGCTCGCGAAAAACCAAGGAGCACCGTGTTAAACCTGATGCGCTGCGTTATCGTTGGCGTTTTTCGCGAGCAAGCTTGCTCCTACTGGTGGCTTATTCTTAGGCGGGTTTGTTACCCGGGTTCTGCAGACGGAATTTTTCCTTGCGTTCGATCTGTACCACTTGAGCGTTGTGTACGGTGATTTCCACCGCGCCAAACCGCAGATCGCGCAAGGCGCTCTGGATCTCACGCAAAATGGCTGCTTCGTCCTGGCCGTCGACGCTACGTAGAGATGCGCTCATGGTCTCGCTCCTGAAATGAATAGTGCCTGGCAGTGGCGGCACTGCTTGCGGCGTGAGGGCGATAGTAGATAAGCGCGGATATTCTTAAAAATACTATTTAAGAATGTTTATATAACCAAAAAGAATTTTCTGACGGGGCGTGGGGTTGCGCGCAGGTTTTGCGTTCAGCCACTGAAATTAAGGCCTGATGCAATGCAAATGTGGGAGGGGGCTTGCTCCCGATGGCGGTGGGTCAGACAAGATTTTCTAACCAGATAGACCGCTATCGGGAGCAAGCCCCCTCCCACAGTTGAATGCATTTCAAATGTGGATGGGGGGTGTCCGGGTCCAATCTATCTCCTGGGCCGGCATCGGCTTGCCAAACCAATACCCCTGGCCCATGTCGCACTCCTGGTCCAACAGGAAGCGCGCCTGCTCCACTTGCTCGATCCCCTCGGCATGCACCTGCATGCCCATGCTTTTGGCCAGGGCGATGACCACGCGCACGATAGCGGCGTCGTCTTCGTCCCAGGGCAAGCCGGCGACAAAGCCTTGGTCGATCTTGAGTTTCTGCACCGGCAGGTGCTTGAGGCGCAACAGCGAGGAATAGCCGGTGCCGAAGTCGTCGATGGCCAGGCGCAAGCCCAGTTCGCGCAGGCGGTGCAGTTGTTCAAGGGCGACTTCCGGGTCGTCCATCACCGCGCTTTCGGTGACTTCCAGCTCCAGGAAGGCCGGGTCCAGGCCGGTGTCGTGGAGCACCTGGCCGATCTGTTCATAGAGTTCACGCCGGGCAAACAGGCGGCTGGAGACGTTGATCGCGATAAACCCCAACGGCGCGCCGTCCGCCAACCATAGGCACATCTGGCGGCAGGCCTGGTCCATCACCCAGGCATCGATGTCGGCGATCAACCCGGTGCGCTCGGCGATGGGGATAAATTCAGCCGGCGGCACCAGGCCGCGCTCCGGGTGCTGCCAGCGCACCAGCGCTTCCACGCCAATCAAACGGCTGTCCTGCAGGTCGTGCACGGGCTGGTAATAGACGCGCAGTTCCTGCCGGTCGAGGGCGCGGCGCAATTCGCTGGCGATTTCCACACGACTCTGCGCGTGAGCCGTCAGTTCCTCGGTGTACAAGGCGTAGCTTTCACGGCCCGCGTTTTTGGCCTTGAACAAGGCCGAGTCAGCGTTGCGCAACAATTGCTCGGCGCTCAGCGCATCGCTGGGGAACAGGCTGATACCGATGCTGGCGCTGATAAACAGTTGGTTGCCGTCAAAAATGAACGGCTCCTTCATGGCCTCAAGCATGCGCTGGGCCATGGCCGCAGCCTGCATCACCTGTGGACAACTTTCCGCCAGCACGGCGAACTCGTCGCCCCCCAGGCGCGCCAGGGTCACCCCAGGCCCGAACAGCCCCTTGAGACGGTCGGCCACCAGCTTGAGCAGTTGATCGCCAACGTTGTGGCCCAGGCTGTCATTGATGATCTTGAAGTGATCCAGGTCCATCAACAGCAATGCACAGCCGCGCTTGTGCACGCGTGCCGAGGCCAGCGCCTGCTCGGCGCGGTCGGTGAACAGCAGGCGGTTGGGCAGGCCGGTCAGCGGGTCGTGGTGGGCCAGGTGCGCCAGCTCGTGTTCGGAGTCCTTGATGGCGCTGATATCCGAGAACACGGCGACGTAGTGGCTGATGTGGCCCTGGTCATCACGGATGACGCGGATGGTTTGCCACTGGGGGTAAATTTCTCCGCTTTTGCGTCGATTCCAGATTTCGCCGCTCCATTCGCCGCTGCGCTCGAGGGCCTGGAACATCTGTTGATAAAAATTCGACGAATGGCGCCCGGACTTGAACAGGCTGGGTGGCCGGCCCATGACGTCTTCGCGGCGGTATCCGGTGATCTCGATGAACGCCCGATTGACGTGCACGATCAGGCCCTGAGCGTCGGTGACCAGCACGCCTTCGCGGGTGCAATCAAACACCGCAGCGGCCTGTTGCAGGCGCTCACGGTTTTCTTTCAGGGGTTGTTGCAACGCGTGGGCACGAGCAAACCGCCCGCCCATCAGGTAAATAGCCAGCGCGCTCAGGCCTACCCAGACATAGCCGCGCAGTTGCAGCCAATGCGCCAACGCCCGTGGATCATCGATAAAGCTGATTAATAGTTGGTGGCTAAGCTGGAGCCATAGAATGGAAATCAGCAGGTATACCAGCCCCGCACGTAGGGCTCCTCGGTATGAAAACAACATATGCTCAGTAATCCTTACCAAAAAAACACAATCGCCCTACGAAGGCTGAGGATTATAGAATAAGAAACATCCAGTCACTTCTATCTGAAAGGGCGGCTGGTTTTCTCTGTAGGCTTAGTGATAATGCGTGAGCTGTTCTTTACTTTATCTGAGGGCCATACAGCCTATGTGGTACAACGGTTTTCTTGACCTGTCAGCCTGGCAACTGGTGGCAGTCACGTTGTTGATGACCCATGTGACCATTATCGGGGTCACCGTCTATCTGCACCGTTATTCGGCCCATCGCTCGCTCGAGCTCAATGCTGGCCTGAAACACTTCTTCCGCTTCTGGCTGTGGTTGACCACGGCGCAGAACACCCGCGAGTGGACCGCCATCCACCGCAAGCACCACGCCAAATGCGAAACCGTCGATGACCCGCACAGCCCGGTGATCAAGGGCCTGTCCACCGTGCTGCGCAAAGGTGCCGAGCTGTACCGCGCCGAAGCGGAAAACCCCGAGACCCTGCGCATCTACGGCAAGAATTGCCCGGACGACTGGATCGAACGCAACCTCTACACGCGCTACCCGCTGCTGGGCATCGCGATCATGGGTGTCATCGACGTGCTGCTGTTCGGCACCATCGGCATCACCATCTGGGCGATCCAGATGATGTGGATCCCGTTCTGGGCCGCCGGCGTCATCAACGGCCTGGGCCACGCCGTGGGCTATCGCAACTTCGAATGCCGCGACGCGGCGACCAACCTGGTGCCGTGGGGCATCATCGTCGGTGGCGAAGAGCTGCACAACAACCACCACACCTACCCCAATTCGGCCAAGTTGTCGGTGAAAAAGTGGGAATTCGACCTGGGCTGGGCCTGGATCAAGGTGTTCAGCTTCCTGCGCCTGGCCAAGGTGCAGCGCGTCGCGCCGATCGCCCACCGTGTCGAAGGCAAGGGCCATCTGGACATGGACACCGCGATGGCGATCCTCAACAACCGCTTCCAGATCATGGCCCAATACCGCAAATTGGTGATCGGCCCGCTGGTCAAGCAGGAGCTGGAGAAAGTCGATCATTCGGTGCGCCACCAGTTTCACCGCGCCAAGCGCCTGCTGTCGCGGGAAACCAGCCTGCTGAGCGATCGCCACCACGTGCGCATCCAGAGCATGCTGGAACACAGCCATGCGCTGAGCGTGATCTACGAGAAGCGCCTGGCGCTGCAGCAAATCTGGCTCAAAACCAGTTCCAACGGCCACGACATGCTGGCTGCGATCAAGGAATGGGTGCACGAAGCCGAGGCCAGCGGCATTCAATCTCTGCGTGATTTCGCTCACCAATTGAAGACCTATTCACTGCGTCCCGCAGCGGTCTGACGGTACCGCGGGAGGGCTCGCCCTCCCGCACACTGGCTTTTTGGCGCCATTTTCCGGGCACCGCCAATCCACCACGATCACGGAACTTCACTGCAATTCCCCTCTCTCAAAGAACACTTCGCCATCATGGTGACCCCTTGTAGTGACCGCTGTTCCATCCTGCGGCGCGCCCAGAGAGAGTTGTTCCGATGGTTCACGAAAAGCCCTGCCCGACTGACCTGTCCACCGCCCAGCCACCGCGTCCGGCGGCGGCGTCGACCCTGCTGGCGCTGATGCATGCCCAGGGTGAGGTCGAACGGCTGAGTGAGCGTGAGCAGCTGCTCAGCTCGCTGCTGGTGAGTGTGAATGCGGTGCTGTGGGCCATCGATTGGGAAACGCGTCGCGTGCTCTACGTCAGCCCGGCCTACGAACGGATATTCGGCCGCAGCGCCGGTTTGCTGTTGGCCGATCACCGGGAATGGCGCAACAGCATCCACCCCGAAGACCTCGACTACGCCGAACACAGCCTGGCCCGCGTGCTGGAACAGGGCGCCGTGGAAGACCGCGAATACCGCATCGTCACGGTCGACGGGCAGATCCGCTGGCTCAGCGACAAATGCTATATCAATCAGCAGGCCGAGCCGGGCAAGCCTATGATCGTCGTGGGCATGGCCGAGGACATCACCGAAAAGAAGCAGCTGGAGCTGGAACTGCATCGCCTGGCCACCACCGATGTGCTGACCCAGAGCAGCAACCGCCGGCACTTCTTCGAACTCGCCAACCAGGCCTTTGACAACGCCTGTATGCAGGGCACGCCGCTGGCGTTCCTGTTGCTGGACATCGACGACTTCAAAGACATCAACGACAGTTATGGCCACCTCGAAGGTGACCAGGTGCTGCGGCGCATCGCCGAAAGTGGCCGAGGCGTGTTGCGCCGTGGCGACCTGTTCGGCCGCATCGGCGGCGAAGAATTCGCCGCCGTACTGCCCGGCTGCGCCCCGGAGATGGCCCTGCAGGTAGCCGAGCGGCTGGGCAAGGAAATCCAGGCGCTGAGTTTCAGCGTTGAAGGCCACGCGTTTACAGTTACCGTCAGCCAGGGCCTGACCAGCCTGCGCGAAGACGACTCGACCCTGGACAGCCTGTTCGGCCGCGCCGATGCGGCGATGTATGAGGCAAAACGTCAGGGTAAAAACCGGGTGATCGCGGGTTAGCTCGTACTGGGTTGGCAGCGCTAGTCGCGTACCGCGCTACCAGAGGCAGCCGCTGATACAGCAACTGCCTACGCTTCAAAAGGAAACAACCTACTGACGCACAGCAAAAGAAGACTTCCTATTAAACGCCCACCCATTCCGGTGGGTTCATAACAATAAGAGGTCTGCACCATGAACGAGTCCACGAGTCCCGTACGCGTCGCCGTTGTGCAATTTGATCCGCAAGTCGGCACCCACAATCGCGCTTCCAACCTGGAAACCAGCCTGAGCCTAGCCCTGCAAGCGGTTAACAATGGCGCCAATCTGATTGTGCTGCCCGAGTTGGCCAATACCGGTTATCTGTTCAACAGTCGCCAGGACGCCTATCTGCATGCCGAGCCCGTTCCAGACGGTCCCAGCCTGCGGGCCTGGATGGATTTCGCGCAGTTTCACCAGGTGCATCTCGTGGCAGGCCTGGCTGAACGCGACGGCATGCAACTGTTCGACACCGCAGTGCTGCTGGGCCCCGACGGCCTGATTGGTAAATACCGCAAGGCCCACCTCTGGAACAAGGAAAAGCTCTGGTTCAGCCCTGGCAACCTTGGGTTCCCCGTGTTTGAAACCCCCATAGGCCGTATAGGTTTACTGATCTGCTGGGACATCTGGTTCCCCGAGGTCCCACGCATCCTGACCCAGCAAGGCGCCGATATCATCTGCAGCCTGAACAACTGGGTGTGGACCCCGCCGCCGCTGTTCGACGAAGCCGGCAAATGCATGGCCTCGTACTTGACCATGACGGCCGCCCACGTCAACAACGTGTTCATTGCTGCGGCCAACCGTATCGGCGAGGAACAGGATGCACGTTACCTTGGGTGTTCACTGATTGCCGGCACCAACGGCTGGCCCATCGGCAAGATCGCCTCACCTAACGAGCAAGCGATTATTTACGCCGACATCGACCTCTCCAGCGCCCGCAGCGCACCGATCTGGAACAGCCTCAACGACCTGCAACGGGATCGTCGCAGCGACCTGTATGACGGGATGCTCGGCTACCGCCTTCACCCGTGCCTGCCACGCTGATGGGGGTGCGACCATGGCTTTCCTACCGACAAAAAAACTGTCATCAGACTCATCTGTTCGCCACCTTGTCCTTCTGGTCCTGGCCTCGCTCACCCTGGCAGTGTCGCTCACCGGGTTATCAGTGGTTTATTCCACCTCGGCGCCGGAGCTCTGGCCAAGCTACAACGACATGATGGCCAGCCTGCCCAGCCCTACAGCGTGGGTGCGTTGGGTGGTCGGCGATATCAGCGAAGTGGCCTTCTACAAACACGAGTTCGCGTCACTCGGCCTGCTGCTCGGTGGCGCTTTCGGTTACTGGACCAGTCGTTATGCTCAGGCCTGGCAAGGCTTCAGCATCGCCTACGGCACGGGGCTCTGGCCCTGGTTGGTGACCAGTTCATTGCTGGGCTTGCTGCTGAGCAATGCGATGTGGGGCTGGACCCTGACGGCAGACGCCTGGCAACCCACGTTCGCCGCCTTTGTTTCGCTGCCGGCGGCCATGGTGCTGCTGTTTGGCGGGGGGTGGAAGGTCACGCTCAATGGCGCCTTGCTCGGCGCGCTTCTGGTGACGCCGAGCTGCCTGTTGCTGGTCAACTACCTGTGCATTCCGCTGGGTTTGCCGGTGGTGATTGGCAATGTATTGGGCATGGCTTTAGGCAGTTTGGTGGCGTTTTTACTATGCCGTGCCCTGCCGGTGCTGGTAAGTCGCGCAGTTGACCCCAAAGCGAGCATCCCTCCCGCTGCCGCCCTGAAAACACCCGATTACGGTATACGCTGGACGTTACGTCGGGTGCTGGCGGACTTTTCCGAAGCGCCGTTCTATGGCAATGAGTGGGCCAGCCTGGGTTTGCTCGCTGGGGTGTTGCTGGCCTACGCACTGAACCCCCTGAGCCCCGCGTATGGATCTGGATGGTTGCCACACCTGATTGCAGGCCAAGCGCTGACCTCACTCATCGGCATTATCCTGTGGCGCCGGCAATGGCGTGAGCGCGGCTGGTACCCAACCTATGTGCCCCTGGTCTCGGTGGTACCCGCTGCCGTGTTGACCTATGGCGGCAACCCGACAGTGATTGTAGCCAGCGCGATACTGGGCGCGCTGATCGCCCCGCCATTGGCCTGCGCGATTGCCGGGCGCCTGCCCAGCTACCTGCACCCCTACATCGGCAACGTCTTATCCATGGCGATCAGTACGGTGTTGATCGTTCCGTTGATCGGTGTGGTGATCGCGGATTAATCCAAGCAACGTCTGAAGGTGATTCACCGTGCATAAAAAACCCCGCCGAGGCGGGGTTTTTCTATCGAGAAAGGCGCTGGGCTCAAAGCTCAGAGAAGCACTCTTCAATGATTGCCAAGCCTTTGTCCAGCTGCTCGTCCGGCGAGGTCAGCGGCACCAGTACGCGCAAGACGTTGCCGTAGGTACCGCAGGACAGCAGGATCAGGCCCTTGTCACGCGCTTTGGCCACCACGGATGCAACGGCAGCGGCGTTCGGTTTGTGGCTATCACCGTCCTCGAACAACTCCACGGCAATCATCGCGCCGAGGGCACGCACTTCGCCGATTACCGGGTATTTGGCCTGGATGGCCTTGAGGCCGGTTACCAAGCGCTCGCCGACGGCCTTGCAGCGGTCCAGCAGGTGCTCTTCTTCGAACACTTCCATTACCGCCAGCGCGGCCGCGCAGGCGATCGGGCTACCGGCGTAGGTACCGCCCAGGCCGCCTGGGGCGATGGCGTCCATGTGTTCGGCTTTGCCGCACACACCGGCCAGCGGGAAACCACCGGCGATGGATTTGGCGAAGGTGGTCAGGTCGGCGGCGACGCCCATCTGCTCCATGGCGAAGAAGGTGCCGGTGCGGCCGGCACCGGTTTGCACTTCGTCGGCGATCAGCAGGATGCCGTGCTTGTCGCACAGTTCGCGCAGGCGCTTCATGAAGGTTTTCGGCGCGACGTAGAAACCGCCTTCGCCCTGCACCGGCTCGATGATGATCGCAGCGATATCGCGCGGCTCGGCATCGTTCTTGAAAATACGCTCGATGCTGGCGATGGCGTCGTCGTCGCTCACGCCGTGCAGCTCATTGGGGAACAGCGCTCGGAACACGCCGCCCGGCATCAAGCCCATGCCGGCCGAGTACGGCACGACTTTACCGGTGAGGCCCAAGGTCATCATGGTGCGGCCGTGGTACGCGCCGGTGAAGGCGATCACACCTGCACGACCGGTGGCGGCGCGGGCGATTTTCACGGCGTTCTCGACCGCTTCGGAACCGGTGGTGACCAGCAGGGTTTTCTTGGCGAAATCACCTGGCACCTTGGCGTTGATTTTCTCGCACAGCTCCACGTAAGGCTCGTAGGCCAGCACCTGGAAGCAGGTGTGCGTCAGCTTGTTCAGTTGCGCGGTCACCGCCGCGATGATTTTCGGGTGCACGTGACCGGTGTTCAGCACGGCGATACCGCCGGCGAAGTCGATGAACTCGCGACCTTCAACGTCGGTCACGGTGGCGTTCTTCGCGGATTCGGCGAAGATCGGGTGAATCTGGCCAACACCGCGCGGTACAGCGGCTTCGCGGCGTTTCATCAGGGAAGCGTTGGTCTTGCTCATAAAGTCCTCATTCGCCGCTCATCGGGCGGCGTGGCTCAAGGATAGGTGGCGGGGAGGCAACTACGGCAGCATGCGATGATCGACTGCCACAGCTTTCCGGCCACTGCGAATAACGCTGTGAAACACGCAAAGGGACAGCGCTCTCGTGCCCTCTGCGTTTACTGCAATCCCTTACCGGTCAGATGCCCAGGCAGAGGTATTTGATTTCCAGGTAATCCTCGATCCCGTACTTGGAACCTTCACGGCCCAGGCCCGAAGCCTTAATGCCGCCGAACGGCGCCACTTCGTTGGAGATCAACCCGGTGTTGACGCCGACCATGCCGTATTCCAGGGCTTCAGCCACGCGGAACACACGGCCCAGGTCGCGCGCATAGAAGTACGACGCCAGGCCGAACTCGGTGTCGTTGGCCATCGCGATCACTTCGGCTTCGTCTTTGAAGCGGAACAGCGGCGCCAGTGGGCCGAAGGTTTCTTCCTTGGCCACGGCGGCGTTTTTCGGCACGTCGGTCAGGATGGTCGGCTCGAAGAAGTTGCCTTCCATCGCCTTGCCACCGGCCAACAGTTTGGCGCCTTTGCTCAGGGCGTCGGCGATGTGTTCCTGGACCTTGGCCACGGCCTTTTCGTCAATCAGCGGGCCGGTGGTGGTGCCTTCTTCCAGACCGTTGCCGATCTTGAGCTTGGCCACGGCCACTTTGAGCTTTTCGGCAAACGCGTCGTAGACCGAATCCTGGATATACAGGCGGTTGGCGCAGACGCACGTCTGGCCGTTGTTGCGGTACTTGGAGATGATCGCGCCTTCGACGGCCTTATCCAGGTCGGCGTCGTCGAACACGATGAACGGCGCGTTGCCGCCCAACTCCAGGGAGACTTTCTTGATGTCCTTGGCGCATTCGGCCATCAGCTGGCGACCGATTTCGGTGGAACCGGTGAAGGACAATTTACGCACGATCGGGTTGCTGGTCAGCTCGCCGCCAATGTCGCCGGCGCTGCCGGTGACCACGCTCAGCACGCCTTTCGGGATACCGGCACGGTGCGCCAGTTCCACCAGGGCCAGGGCCGAGAACGGGGTTTGCGAGGCAGGCTTGATCACCATGGTGCAACCGGCGGCCAGGGCTGGGCCGGCTTTGCGGGTGATCATCGCCGCAGGGAAGTTCCACGGGGTAATGGCAGCGGTCACGCCGATCGGCTGCTTGATCACGATCAGGCGCTTGTCGGGCTGGTGGCCGGGAATCACGTCACCGTAGATGCGCTTGGCTTCTTCGGCGAACCACTCGATAAAGGAAGCGGCGTAGACGATTTCGCCCTTGGCTTCGGCCAGCGGCTTGCCTTGTTCGAGGGTCATCAGGCGGCCGAGGTCGTCCTGGTTTTCGATCAACAGTTCGAACCAACGGCGCAGCTTGTTGGCGCGCTCCTTGGCGGTGAGTGCACGCCAGGCCGGCAGGGCCTTGTCGGCGGCTTCGATGGCGCGGCGGGTTTCGGCGGCGCCCATCTTCGGCACGGTGCCGAGAATCTCGCCCGTGGCCGGGTTGTTGACCTTGATCGTCTGACCGTTGTCCGCATCGACCCAAGCGCCATCGATGAACGCTTGCTGGCGGAACAACTGGGTGTCTTTAAGCTGCATGTCGGCTTTCCTTAACAGCACCGCGCGCACGCGGAGCGAATTAGAGTTGTTGAAAGGCGCCTGGTGGGCTGCCGTCAGGGAAATCAGCCTCGGTGCGCAAGAACCAATAAAGTGCGCACGGGAGACAGAGCGTTTGAAATCTCAAACGAATCCTAGGATCAATGGGGGTACAGGGCAATAGGATGTTCGAAAAAAAGAACAAAAACGGCATATCCGTCAGACCTTTCTGATCAGCGTAGTTGCACTTGGTTTCACCGCACTGATCGATGGCCCCCGGCCCAGAGCCTGCACGCGGCGGAATCCTACGCATAAACGCCCAAAGACCAGCATGGACGCCCAAGGTCGACATGGGTATGATGTCGCCCGCACAAGCATCCGTAGCTCAGCTGGATAGAGTACTGCCCTCCGAAGGCAGGGGTCGTGGGTTCGAATCCCGCCGGGTGCACCATATAGCAGTCTCGGGCTGTCTCAGACAGTCTACGAAACACCTCAAGAAGCCCGCCCCGTGCGGGCTTTTTTGTTTCTGGCTATCCGGCGCCTGTAATCGCGACGACAAGGGCCACAACTGGGGCTTGTTGGTCGAATTCGACTACCCGGACGGCGCCAAAAAGCACTGGAACATTCCGGCCCGAACCATGGCTGGCGACTTCGGAAAGGACGTACTCGGTCCACTGGTAGACATGGGCTTGCGCCTCGCGGGAACCCGATCAGGGCGCAATGCCCGCAATGATCTGCAGAGTTATCTCGGCGGCTTCGATAGCGCCCAGCGCGCACGATTAGTGACGCGTTTGGGCTGGCACCACAATGCGTTCCTATTGCCCGAACAACAAATCGGCTCGCACTCCGAACATCTGCATTTTTATGAGGCCGGCGCACAGTTGCCGCCGATCAGCGAGGCGGGTTCTCTGGAGCAATGGCAGCAGCAAATCGGCGCGCTGTGCGTTGGTAACCATCGCTTGGCGTTTGTCGTCTCTGTGGCCTTTGCAGGGCCTCTGTTGAACCTGCTGGGACATGAGTCGGGCGGCTTCCATCTCTACGGCGACAGTTCCGGGGGCAAGACTACCCACCTGCAAGTTGCTGCATCGGTTTATGGCGGGCCCCGTCTGGTGCGTTCGTGGCGCTCGACAGATAACGCCCTGGAGTCCATAGCCGCAGCACACTCGGACGGTCTCCTGGTGCTTGATGAAATCGGCATGTGCGACCCACGCATTATTGGCGAGACGGTCTACATGCTCGGCAATGGCACCGGCAAGGCTCGAGCAAATGATCGAGGACAGGCGGGCCGACAGGTGCAGGAGTGGCGCTTGCTGTTTCTCTCGACCGGCGAGAAGACACTGGCGCAGCACATGGCGGATGCCAACAAGGAGCTGAAAGCCGGTATGGAGGTGCGCATGCTCGCCGTACCTGCGGATGCGAGCAAAGGTCTCGGCATGTTCGATGTGTTGAACGGTTTTGAGGACGCTGCCGCCCTCTCCGATGCGCTCAAGGCCCGAGTAGCCAAATATTACGGCACGCCCCTCACCGCTTTCCTGCACGCATTGTGTGCGCCTGGGGAAATGCTCAGGTGGACAGTGATCGTGCGCCGCACGGTGGAACAGTTCATCACCCAAAACCTACCAGCCTCGGCCAGTGGTCAGGCGCAGCGTGCCGCTCTTCGATTCGGACTCGCCGCCGCCGCCGGAGAGTTGGCCACCGCCTTTAGTGTCACCGGCTGGCCGGATGGCACTGCCACGACCGCCGCACGGGTGTGTTTGCACGCGTGGCTGGCCGAACGTGGCGGCGCCGGAAACTTCGAGGGCGATGCGATCTTGGCGCGGCTGCGCCAGGTCATCGAGCGGTTTGGAGAAAGCCGCTTTACCCGCTGGGAATCTGCCGCCGCCAAGATTGATGAACATGGCCCACGCACGATTGATCGGTTGGGCTTTCGCAAGACGCTGGAACATGGCATGGGCGATGCCCTGCACACCACCAACACCTACTACGTTCTGCCTGAATCCTGGCGGGCCGAAATCTTCAAAGGCATGAACATCAGTGCGGTGAACAAGGAGCTGCTGCAACGGGGCGTGCTCGAGCCGGGAAGCGACGGAAAGGCGTACAGCTTGATTCGCCTGCCCGGGTTAGGTCCTCAACGCTGCTATGTGGTGAAGACCCTTCCAGGAACGGATAAAAGCAAGGCCAAGGCCGCCTGACGGCATGCCTGCTGATCGAGGTAGCGCCGGCTCATTCCCGCCTCGCCAGCCGTTCAACCATCCTTATAAACCGCAATGCCAAGAGACAATACAGATGAACACTATCCAAGAACTGAAAGACCGCCGCGACAAAATGACCCTCGAAATGGAGAGCATTCAGCGCGATCTCGCGCCTTTGGAAGTAGCACTAGATAGCCCTGAGGTGATCCAGCAGCGCCGACAAAAGGCTGTGCAGGATGAAATCAACGATCACAAAAGACGCATCGACTCGCGGGAGCTTGAAATCCACCTCCTGAATCAAAAGATAGATCGCCTTGAGGCACTGACAAACCGTGAAAGCTTGGCTGCGGGCTACATCAGCGCCATGGCGACCTGGAAAGCCGACGAGATGGAACTCAACGAAAAGCGCAACAGCATTGAGACACGGTTGCAGCAGGTCCGCCAGAGCGATCAGGAAGACATGGCAAAAGCTCGACAAGCTGAAACGGACGCAGCCACCGCTTATGCACAGGCTGTCGCTTGGGGCGATGTAGAGGGCGAGAAAGCAGCCAACGCCGAAGCTCAAAAGGCAGCAAAAAACCTCACGGCCGCGGTTGAGCATCACCGCCGCCAACAACTGCTCATCACCGCGCTGGAGCAGGAGCTCGTGACGATTGATCTGCACATCACAGAAGCACAAAAAGAACGCGCCAAGATCGAGAACAGCGCGGCTCACCTGGCGAACACTGTGCTGGAAGAACAATGGAATGAGGCCGCGGAAGCACTGCTGGAGACCGGCGGCAAGCTGTGGGCTGCACGCAACCTGATTAGTCGGGACCCGGTTGCATTGATGAAGCTAGATATTCCCGAACAGGGCGAGCGCTTTGGAAGCTGGACCTGGCAAGAACTTGCAGATCGCTCTCGCCAACACAGCCTGATTGATCTATTGGCCGCTTAAATTAAACCTTCCCCGAAGCAGCCTGCGAGAAACAGGTTGTTTCGGGCATACCACGGTCCCTCCATGAACAAACCACCACAGAACAGCGCAAAGATGCCTGATTACCTAAAGGCCCGAAAGCTTCATTTGAACGGGATAATGGCCGTCATGGCCGATATGAAAAAACTGGATGCAAGAGCAAAAAAAGCCACTAAAGTCGAAACGCTCACAATTGATGCAATCAAGGCAGAGCTCGATTTCATCGACCTTCAGCTCAAAAGAAAGAGCAGCTGATGAAGAAGCGGAAGTCTGAGCAGCTTCCGCTTCACTAGATCCTATCCTTAGAGGCAAGGGTTCAGAACTTTTCGGCTTCTGGTCTATAACGACCTTAGGCTTACGACCACTTTCGGCCGATTCTGTTGAAAAAGTCGGCTTGCCCAAACGGCTCAAATATTGATGGATGAAAACACCTTTTTTGCACGCTGCTACGCGAAATCCGAGTCAGGCAGCCTCTGCTGAAGGTAAGGATTTCAATCTCAGACGCGTACTTTTCAGCAATGGGAACCAGGCCGGACTTTTTCAACACAATGGGCCAAAAGTAGGCATTCGAACCAGTAGCGGTTCGAGAGGTGAGGATGACTACGAAACTAGGAGAGACTCACTTCATCTGAAGTTGGCAGGCTTGATATCGTTCAGGGTGAAGCTGATGTGATACTCAAAAAGCGAAACGTTTGGCACCGCGACAACGGCATGTTTAAGGTTGACGCTAATATCCTTTGCGACAATGACCCCTTTGACCTTCGTTCCTTCCGCTTTATTCGTAATCAGCCAGCCCATGTAGCGGCTGATCTGTCCAATAGCTTTGTCCGCCACTCGCCCACGTTTCAGCTCAAAGACTACATACGCGCCATCGCTATCTGTAGCCAAAATGTCTATAGGCCCAACCCCTGTTGGGTACTCAATACCGTCCCGGCCTTGGTCATCTACATATAGCCGCAGTGCCTTACCATCAACCTTGATCGACTCGATGTTATGGGCTATGAAGTCTCGTAGCTGGTACTCAAGCTCAAAAACTGTTTCACGATCGCTGTCTGGCGTATCCAGGTCGTTTAAGTCAGAATCTTTTTCGCCAAGCGTTTCTAAGGCTGACTGGGTGGTGCCGGGTTTGAAGAAACGCACCTGTGAGTCGGTTTCCTCGACTGCCCATCCAAGCCGGTCAAATCCCCGCCGCAAAGCCTGTGAATTTGCTTCGTTGGGATTTAAGGCTGGTGCTTCGGTCGGATTGGCCCTGCACCAGTTCTTCATAGGGTGAAACTCAACGGTTCCTTCTGCGTTTACTTCTACAACGAGATACTGCTTTGGCGAACGCATGGGCTTCCCTGCTGATTGTGTGTATCAATGCTCGCGAATCTGTCATGGCGAGTTACTTTATGGAGCCTTTGAATTGCCCCGGACTAATTGATTCGCCTACGGAACCAGATCGTTTTCATTAGGTAGAGATTTGTAAATAACGCACTGCAATAAAATTTGGCGAAGAATTTCTGCTGACTCGTCGACAGCACCTCTTATATTTCCTTTCATTTTGGATCCATGTACAGCGGCAGAGCGAATGTTGTAGAGCTTTTTGATAGTTTCAAATGTGTCCTTGCGCTTGATGGGATCTTCATGATGCAAAAAACGGGCGATATATAAACTAATCCGGAATCGGATCTCAGAGCTTGCGCCAAAAATCCCCTCTATACCTGCCCACAGTACTGCGAGCTTTATCCTAGGCATCGAGTGCCACCGATATGAAGCGAGGCAATGTATAGCAGTTTGAAAACGATCATCACTAAGAAGTTCCCTTGCACTTGCGAAATGGGCTCTGATCCATACCAGCTCTTCAGGTGAGAGCTTATGTGGATTGTCGGAAGTTAGTCCTCGCATGTGATAGCTAGTTGCGTGTAAGTGACTGGCTTCATGGATTTCGGATGCTGTAGTGTCTGATTGGAGGTTAAAGCCAATCTCTGTGTGAAATACTGCGCTAAGTATGAGGACGTCCCATGCGGAGTTCCAGGCGCGGATAGCCAACTCATCCTGTGTGTTAGCGGTCACTTTCAGTTGCGCTGAAATCCGCGGTATGTATGCTGCTACAACGGCGATATCATCTGGTCTTCTGCAAGTAGCAATTGCTGTATGAAAATTCAAGTGAGAGGCGTCTGCAGGTTGCAGACAAATGTTATCATCGAGCTGCACTTCGTCAGGTACGACTATTCCGTTTAGAAGCATATAGGTGGTACTTCCACTTCCTATTACTTGCATCAGTACTCCTTAGTTTCAGAGGAAGTCAGTCTTGTAATTTTTCAGATGTTCATGGATGGAACTCGACGGGCAAAGCCGGGTGTGTCTATCAGTGAGTAATCATCTGGCATATTGTCGACTCCTGTCGAGAAAAAAACCAAGCATAGCAGCGGCGGTGGTGAAGTGGTTTAGGGTAAAATTTGGGCAGATTGAACACCGCCATAGACCGCAGGACGCTATTAGCAAAGGACGAATATACCGGATTTTCTGGCCTTGAGCGGGCTGTAGGGATGTCTGAAGGGGTTCGAATCCCTAGCGTTGAATTGGTTTCCCTATGACCGCATTCGGCCCAAAGCTGCCCTTCGCCACGCGGCTGAAATCGGGAGCATCGCGTTAAGGCAGAACGGCTCCGTCAGTCAAAGTAGATCCCTTTCGGGAAACGAACCGCTCTATTTAAGCTAGGATGCGTTCGCGACTTATCAGCTTGCGCTTGCAGGTATGTTCTAAGTCGGCGACGCTCATTTGGCTCACGTAAGTCTCAGGTCAGGTTGTCAGGCGTGTTTAAAACATTTAGCGAATTTCTCGGCTTATCCTAGTGAACTCGTTACGTCTGCCTGGACTGCTTCATCTTTCTGGCATTCATCAAACAAAAATAAATTAAGGCCCTCGCGAGATGATTTTCTAAGCTGCAATCCGTGGAATTGCCAGCCACAAGTTGATGATATCCAGATTACGACTAATTAAATACAGACACTACCTACAGTAGTGACAGCGGGTGAGTTTTCGATTCAAAAAAATAAAGATCTTTATCCGTTCCAGCAAAATACGCTACGACGTAACTAGCGAAGGAGAGCTTGTCCTCAACTCTCAGTCCAGAATAAACGCTAATTGCGATCTTTTTCAGGGGGGAAGCTTTAAGCGCTTTTAATATATGCTCGTCGTATTCTCTATCAAGACCATGACCAAAAATCACTATATTGTTTTTACATTTAAGAAAACTCTCATAGCAAAAATTAAGGTAGTAGTTGCTTCTGATTTTTCTCAGCTTGATATCTGAGTTGCCTTCTGATATAAAAAGCGGAGTATTACCCATCCCAGGTGAGCCTATCACGTCGGACAAAGTATTGCTGCCCCCCATAGTTACTTTGTAGACGGTACCTTCAGGGCTTGACTTCAAATGAACCGCGCCATGTAGATAATATATCGGGGTCTTTCCACCCCACACCTCAGCGTTTGCCAGATTAAACTCGCAACCCACATGCCAAAAGAAGTCACAAAATCCGGAGAACGAAACATCTACCATAGACCAGTATGGAATGAGATCATAATTTGTTGTGTATACCTCTTCATAAGCCCCCAAGATCTTTGCAATTCTTGTGACTGGTACTTCCGAATAGGATACATGAGACGACTGAACCGCTTCGATTAGGGATTTTTGAACATTGAAATAAAGTTGCTTTATCGCTTCTAGGTTATAGAAATTTACTAAGTAAGCGTGATAAATAACCTTAAGCACCTCTTCGAAATTTGATGTTCCAATCTTCGTTTCACTGAATAACGATCTGGCGTGGGGATACATCGCAATGCCTAGAGCATCGACCTGACTCAGCAAGGATTCATATCTGAATTTACCGCTAATACCGATGCTAAAACCGTTACCCAAAAGCAAGGTCTTCCACCCGAGCGTTTCTATATCTGACCATTTCCCAATCATTCCGGATACCCTCGAGTTAAAGTCCTTAAAAACATCACATCCATACAAGTCAACTTAAACAGGCTAAAAAAAGTCGTGTATTTAGTCTGGAATAGGTAATTAGCTTAAATTATCCACAGGCATCTAGCAATAAGACTAAGGTTTTCGTGCGAGCCAAAGCCTCAACGTGTATTTGGCACATAACCGGCCCCTTTTAAGGGGCCGGATCTAATTAACGCTAGCCTTCGAGCTGCGATTGTGGAGGTTCATAACCTAGTCCGACAAAGTAAAAGTCATAATCTAAGCAAGCTTGCTCTAATCGAAGGAAGTTAGCCGGTTGCACCCGAAGCAATGGATAATCAGAAAATCGGTTTGGAGCTTGCCCGACATAACGCGACGTCCTGTCGAAGCTTATGAGCTTAAAAAAGAACTTCACGCCCAATTCCTTGACCTCCACAGAGTAAGTGCGAGCACTAACTCTGACGAGTTTAAGGATAACAGTGTTCTTTTTTAATTGAGCAGGAAATTGAAATGAATCCGAAACAGTCCCGCTTAAACTGGAAGCCTCGACACAGAACATTCCTGGCGCGTAATAATCAGTAGGGAGTTCGGCAGCATACACGAAATTTGCTGAATCACCGGGCGGATGGCACAGGTAGTGAACCTTCATACTAGGCTCCGAGCACACGAAACTCCATTCAAAATATCTACACCAAATTTAGATTCATATTTATACTGATCTGCTTCAACCCTTGTCGTTCCAACTATGGGCGACCATAGCACGTCATAGCCATGGGTATAAGTTCTAGTGGCATTCATCACCTTGATCTCCTTCCGGAGAGCTAGTGCATCTGTGCGCGAGAGTAGTTCTATGGATAAAGTGTTAAATTCCGGATCTGGTATTTCAATTTTGACAACGGCTGAGTTTTTGCCGTGGCGATTATGAGCCCAAGCCTTTGCAACCCAAAGCAAATCACCGAGATAGAAACCTTGCCCCAACTCACCTCCTCCGAGCGTATGGTCAATTTTTCCCAATTGTATGTCAGTCGCAATTATGGTGGATGTTCCATGGTATTTAGATATATATGACATGACGATTAATTATCAGTAGGCACACATGGCGCCTTTAAACGCGCCGCGTGTGAGATCACAGTGCGAATTGATTGCAACTTACTTTGCTTAGTCGAGGGAAGGGGTAGATGCATGGCTTGAATGTACCGTCCTTGTAATTGGCCTAGAGTTACTGTGTTTACGCTTGCGAAGGCTAACCCCAAAGGGAGCTTCCCACAATCCTCGTGGCGCTTATCAAGAGCGATTGACCAATGTTGGTTGATCTTCGCGGGCACTGATCGGCCGCTTTGGATCGGTAGCTGCCCTTCGTGACAGACAGCAACCGGCCAAAAGCGGACGTTCACTATTTAAGAAATCTGGGGCGATTCAAACGGCCGATTGTAGTCATTGGTTGCTCCACGATTCTCTACTGGTCAATGCTTTACTGGCGAATCAGCGTTGGGGCAGCCACGGGGCGGCGTAGTATCATCCTAATGCGTACCTACCGACGCCCTCGGAGCCAATTCACATGGACATGATCCGGTTCAACGATTTTTACCTACGCCTTTACAGAGCCAACCTTGAGCAAGATGGTGAGGCCTTGCTGGGCGAGTTCTATGCCCTCTGGCGCGAGGCGGAAACCTCCGGAGTTGAGGCCGATACCCTGGTAGATGAAGCAAAGGACTGCCTCCATCGGGTTGCGTCTACTCACTTGTTTGTCCTGGCTGCCTGCGAATGGATCGGTGACAAAGGCCACCACAAGCTGAGCAAAGCGTTGGTGCACGAGGTCAGCGTCCAGTACCTCCAACATCCCACGTTGGTGAGGTTCACGCTGTCCGGAGCCACAGAGGCATCCACCAGCGCTGTGGCCCGCAGATTGTGTGCCCTGAACGTTTCTGTACCAGTATCACTTGGCTGGGTGTTGAGCATGAACGAAGACCTACCCCCAAGCCCTCTGATTTCTGCAACGACCTGTGTGGTCATCGATTTTTTGGCGACAGAGTACCCAGCCACCTGCAAACGTCTCCTTGAAGCAGATCCCTCACCGCTTGCTCAGTCAACTCCCGCCAAGCACCTGGGCGAAAGGCTGTCCGCCGAAAGCTGCGCCTTGGACGCCCTGCCCCACCTCACTGAGCTACAGATGTCATCGGAAATGCGGCGGAGCTTCAGCTACCTTCGCCGGAATGAGAATCGGGCGGTGGCGGAGAAGGCTCACGGCGGATCCCTGTTCGAAATGTTCATGACCGCGCAGCATTTCAAGTATTCCAACCAAGTATCAGTGGAATATCAGAACGATCACGAGACCGTCGAGGCGATGATCCCCATGTTCACGCAGGAAATGAGTATTGAATTGCCTCAGACCTGGATTGCCGACCCGTTGCTATATGACCAGAAGATCATGAGCCTATGGAAGGAAGCTGACCAATGAGCATCCAACTGGTTCTATCACACTACCTTTCGGGGCTTCGCGAGCGCGATGAGCTGGATGCACTCCTTCCAGAGCTTCTCCAAGCGATGGGTCATTCGGTGCACAGCCGTGCCCAGATTGGCGTGAATCAGGGTGGTGTCGACGTTATGTCCACCAAGGAGGATGCTCAGGGGCAAACGGAAGTTTTCCTGTTCATCATCAAATTTGGCAATGTGAACCGGAACGACTTCTATGGCACTCAGCAGGCGATTTCGCCCTCCATCCGCCAAGCGTACACCGAGTACGTCCGGAATAGGCTGCAAGAGCCTCTGCGGGGCCTAAAAAAGCGAATCGTCCTGGTTTCAAACGGCATCCTCAAGCAAGACGCACAGTCAGATTACTCGGCAATCTCGAAGGAGGTGGTCGAATTCTCTCCTCTATGCTCGCTGGATTTCTGGGGCATGGATCAGTTGAGTCCCTACATCGAGGAGTACCTCTTTGACGATGCCTTGCTGCTCGGGAAAGGCAAATCCGACCTGAGGGCAGCCTTGACCGGGCTTGAGGATACGCAGGCTTCATTCTCCAGGTTCGTTCGGTTTGTTGATGACTGCATGGCCGCACTTGAGGATGACAAAGACGTATCAGAAAATACGCGCGCGAACCGCTTCCACAAACGAGCAGCGGCGGCGGGCATGGGGTGGGCTGTGCTTCTCGTCTGGGGCGAAAGTGAGGGGAATCAGAAACCAGGCGTGCTCGCAGGTGAGTACCTTTTGCTACGCCTCTGGAGCGAATCGATAACGCTTGGCCTGCAGACCGACACTCAGTTCCTCAAACGTTTCGAAACGCTTGCTCGGCTCCATGCGAACGCCTTGTTACGGTACTACGAGCGCGTGATGCCGTCGCTCCTGAACCGCAGACGCATGCTCCGCTACCGCCCCGATCAGGTGCTCTACATCGACTTGATTTGCGATGAGCTTGGCCGGTTGGGCACCACACTGCTGTTGCTTCAGTCCCTGAAGGTCGATACCGCAACTCTCCGAGCCATGCACGGCTGCCTGGTGTCCTTCATCAACGCGCACAACGGATGCTTGCTACCCGTCTATGACGGACAAGCCATTGACCTTTCGATAGCCATGACCGCGATCATGGCCGTGGGTGATACAGCCAGCACCCAACTCATGGTGCGTGAGTGCATTGATCGCTTTGATGCCGCTCTGCATCGGAACAGGATCATGCCGGTGGATACCGATGATCTTGAAGATGCCATGGCCCTGTTCTCCGGGAAAGAAACCCAAAGAGGTCGATTCTTCAAAACCACGACTTTGGTGCCGCTCCTGGGAACCATGGCTGCTTTGCTGGGCGACCAGGAGGCCCTCGATCAATTGACTGGGGAGATTGTTCCAAATCTTGAAGGGGTAACCAAGGAAAGGTGGTTCCCCAAAAAGGCACTGCAGATGCTGACGGGTTCCGATGCATATGTGAATGCCATTGGCATATCACGTGCCCTGACTGGCTTTCGGCCGACGCCAGATGATGAGGTTGAGGCTTCTGTGAAGGTGCCGAGCCAGGCCGCCTCCCCAGAGGATTTCGCTTGGCACAACACCACCTGGGAAGTGCTGATTGCGATCTCAGCTAGATTGCACCGCCATCCTTTGCCTACCTGGTACGTTGCAAAGCTTGCCAAATTACATCCGGCGCTTTGACCGCACTCACCTGATCAACCTGACCCTCGTCATCGATGAAGAGGGCTCGGGCACTACCAGACGAGCCTAGAGCTAGACAATTTATAGGATGGGTACATGTCTATTCCAATGAGGTTGCCCACCTATTCCAGTGTGAACCGTCCCTAGTTTTAGAGACCGTCCACTTCTGGCCGGTAGCGGCCCTTCTACGCGAAGGGATCTAGTCTGATGACAATCGCCTTAATTATCATAAACCGCTCCTCGCAGAGCTGTTATTGAGGTAACACCCATTTGCCATGTAACACGTCTATCGGGAAACAAAACACGGCTGTGTAACGCCATATAAACTCTTTAAAATCAAACAATTAAAATAATATGTAACGCGCGTAACACCCGTAACACGGTTTTATTAAGGTATCCCCCTAGCCCCATTAGTATTGCTCCTTCAGCGAAGGAAGATCGATCATGCTCTTGGCCTTGGTTAAATCACGGGCGGCCCTTCGCATGTTGGTTTGGCACGGTGTAGGAAACACGCGTGATCGTGTCAGCGGAAAGGTGCCCAGCTTAGTGAACAGGTGAACCGGGTGAACTGCTGTTCACCAGTGCATTTGCCCAATGAATCGGAAAGCCGCTGGGGACCCTGGGCATTTCGGATAGACACGGGGTAAAGAACCCGCGCGTTCGTGTTAGCGGATGGATTTTTTAAGTTGGTTGACAGGTTGACGTGGTTGACACCCATCACCATGGTTGACGCCATGCAGGTGTTCACTATCAGCAACAGATACAGCCACCTTTACCAAAGCTGTAACGATGGCCCTTTTTCTTCAAGATCCTTTCAATTTCAACGATTGAAATTTCAGTAACTTCCGGCACCTCCCACTAACTCGATCCCGCGGGTTTCATGCCCCGTGTTGAGGCAAAACTACCAGGGTCCCCAGCGCCTATTTGGAGTTCAAGATTGAGTGATTTCGAAAATCAAACCCGGGTAAGGCCCCCTCTAAATAACGGATGGTACGATCTTCCAAAAGAGCTTTGGCAGAAGGCAGCAAAGCTTGAACCTCGCCAAGGGTGGGAGCTCGCTCCAACCGTTTCTTGGTCAACAGGCCCATTAGCTCTTTACGAAGCTCGCTAGCTGCCTTTTTAGGTTCAATCCTCGCGTATACCGACGCTCCTACCAGAAAGCTCGGAAAGGTTTTTTGATAGATCTCAATGAGCTCCCCCCACCGCGAATCATGAAACTCTTTCCCCACCAGATCTTTGACCATTCTATTCGCCTGCCTACGCTTCTCTTGGAGAGCATCCGAATCGGCGTAGCTGTCGGTCAGCGCCTTCTGGTCCAGGTCTTCTAGATGTTGCCAAAAATCACTAATCGCCGTGATGACCTCTTGTGCCTGAGCGATTAGCAAGGCGTCGTTCGTGATGATCCCAACGTCCAACGCAAGATGAGCAGCCCCATGAGCGATATTCTCGCTCTCGTAATCATCTTTCTTGCGACCTTTGAATGCGGCGAATCTGATTTGCAAAGCTTGGCTTATTGCTTGGTTGGAATACATCGTCAATCACTCATGTCTTGGCTTCGCTGGCGGCGAAGAACGAACGTTTGCACCCCATCATCTGGTGGCGTTTTACCATGGGTAGGTACAGGAGAGGAGGGGCAGTAAGAAGCACTATGTATGCCTACGTGTATGCCTAACCGAATAAACAACCGGAAAACCCAGTAAACACAGGCATATGACAGCCCAGTTCAAACGACGCCGGGGCACCAGATACGAATGAAAAAGCCCCAGGCCGAAAGACCTGGGGCTTTTCCGTATATGCCAATTCAACGCTTCCGCAACGCCTCCAACCTCCCCGGCAAATCCTCCTCCGGAAAGCGCTTATGCAGAGCCAGCAGCTTCTCATCAGCCGCCTTGCTCTCTCCCGCCTCACGCAACTTCACGATGGCCTGCAGCTCCTGCTCCAAAAACGGCAATGCAACCGGCGCGGCCTTGCTGAGCTTTACCGCTGGCGGGGCCGCCAGTGCATCCGCAGTTTCAGCCTGAGCCGGCGCACTTTCAAGCCTGGGTGCCGCTGCCATTCGGGCCATTGGCGCGGGGGCGGAGAAGGCTTGCGGCGTTGGCTGGGCGGCTTCTTCGTGGCGCAGGGCGGAGAATGTCGCGGTGGAGATCTCGGGCTGCGGCACGGGGGAGTGCGTGAGCACGCCGATCATCAGCGCTAAACCTGCGACGGTGGCAAATGCCATTTGCCAGCGTGGGCGTTGGCAGGCGTGCAGCCAGCGCTGCCACAGGTTCGATTGTGGCGCCGGGGCTTCGCGGCGGGCGGTGTTGAGGATGAAGGCGTCGAGGGACGCGGGGGGTTCGCCGGTGCTGTGTTGACGGTAGTGCTGGAGCAGTTCGTCGTCTGGGGTGGGTCGAGTGTCAGTCATACAGTTACCTCGTCGGCCAGCAAGCGCCGCAATTTCTGCAGGGCGTAGCGCAGGCGGCTTTTTACGGTTTCCAGCGGGGCGCCGATGAGCGTGGCGATTTGCGGGACTTCAAGTTCGCCGTGCAGGCGCAGCAGGAAGACTTCGCGCTGGTCTTCGGGCAGGTCTTGCACGGCGGCGTCGAGGCGCGCCTGGTCGCGGCTCAGGCTCAGGTGTTGCTCGGGGCCGGCGCTGTGGTCGGCCTGGGCGTGCAGCTGCTCGTCGTAGCTGTCGTGCAACGGGTTGTGGATGCCGTGCTTGCGCCAGTGGTCGATCAGGCGGTTGCGCGCGATCTGGAACAGCCACGTACGAAAACTCGCCCGGCCCTGTGGCTGGGTGGTGCTGCGGATCAGGCTGAGCCAGGTGTCCTGGTAGATTTCCTCGGCCAGTTCGGGTTTGTTGCACAGGGACAGGAGGAAGCGGTACAGGCTTTGGCGGTGCCGGGCGTACAAGGCTTCGAAAGCAGCGGCGTCGCCGGTGCGGTAGCGGGCCAGCAGCGATTCGTCGCTGGGTGGATCGTCTGGGACGGCCATGTGCTGGGGTGAACTCCTTTTTGTCAGCCGAAGCAGGATTAATTGTGGGAGGGGGCTTGCTCCCGATGCGGTGGGTCAGATAGCACATTTGGTGCTGATGTACCGCTATCGGGGGCAAGCCCCCTCCCACATTTGGACAGTGTAGGATTTGAGATCAGCGTTTCAGGCTTTGGGCCAGTTCCACTAGCTGTACGAACTCGTTGCGCAGGCCGAACGGGTCGTCGCCGCGGGCTGAGCGCGCCAGTTTGGCGGTGTCCTGCAAACTCATGTTGCCAGTGTAGCGGCCATCGCCCTTGAGCTGCTGGGCGAACGCGGCTACGGCGGCGCTGAAGCGCAGGTCGTCGCTGGGCCTGGCGGATATTTTATCGACGGTCCGTTCGATCAATTGGCTATCACCGCCCGCCGCAGGTTTGTAGCGTACGCGCACCGTCGCCAGTTCTGCCGAGGTGTTTTCAGCCGCAGGCGCTCTGGCATAGCGCAAAGGTTCCAACCAGCCCTTCTCGCCCTTGGGTACGATTTCGTACAGCGCGGTCAGCGTGTGCCCTGCGCCGATTTCGCCGGCATCGACTTTGTCGTTGTTGAAATCCTCACGCTTCAAGGCGCGGTTTTCGTAGCCAAGCAGGCGGTACTCGCTGACGTGTGCCGGGTTGAATTCCACCTGCAATTTTACGTCCCGCGCCACCACCGCCAGCGTTGAGCTGAGCTGGTCCACCAACACCTTGCGGGCTTCGCGCAGGTTGTCGATGTAGGCATAGTTGCCGTCACCGGCATCGGCCAGTTGCTCCATCAGGCGTTCGTTGTAGTTGCCCACACCGAAACCGAGGGTGGTCAGCGAAACACCGCTTTTGCGCTGGTCGACGGCCATTTGCTTGAGGCTGTCGAAGTCGCTGATGCCCACGTTGAAGTCACCGTCGGTAGCCAGCAGGATGCGGTTGATGCCCTTGTCGATAAAGCCTTCGCGGGCCATCTGGTAGGCCAGTTCGATACCGGACGCGCCAGCGGTGGATCCACCGGCGGTGAGTTGGTCGATGGCGTTGCGGATTTTGGTTTTGTCACGCCCGGAAGTCGGCTTGAGCACCACGCGGGATTCGCCAGCGTAGACCACCAATGACACGCGGTCCTGATCACGCAATTGATCCACCAGCAATTTCAGGGTGCTTTTGACCAGCGGCAGGCCTTCGCGACGGTCCATCGAGCCGGACACATCCACCAGAAACACCAGGTTGGCCGGCGGCAGGTCCGCCACGGCGCGGTCGGACGCTTTGACGCCGATGCGCAGCAGTTTAGTCCGTGGGTTCCACGGCGTGGCGGCGACTTCGGTCGTAACGCCAAAGGGTGAGCCATCGGTAGGCAGCGCGTAGTCATAGGGGAAGTAATTGACCATTTCCTCCAGGCGCACCGCGCCTTCGGGCGGCAGGCTGCCTTGGTTGAGGAAGCGTCTGACGTTGGCGTAGCTACCGGTGTCGACATCCACGCTGAAAGTGGAGACGGGGGTTTCGGCGACGCGATGCACCGGGTTGTCGGGCAGGTTGGCGTATTGCTCGCGGGGTTCGCTGCGGTAGTCCATGGTCGCGGTCTCGCGCATTTGCATCGGTGCAGGCATGGCCATGCGCTTGACCAATGCGCCCTGGGCCGTCGCACGCTGAAGCTCTGCGACGGGCTCAGCCGGTTTCGCCAGGTCAGGCGAGGAAGATAGCCCGCACCCGGCCAACGCCACCAGCAGGGTAAGGGTGAAGCCTTGGGCAGCAGGACGCAGGAAGAGCAGAGGACGGGACATGGGCTGAACCTCGTGAGTGAATAGTCCGTTCACAAGGTCAGACGCGGGGAATGTGGGGTTCGGGTTAACGCGTGCAATTTTGACAACAGCAGAAATCAGTGTGGGAGGGGGCTTGCTCCCGATGGCGGTGGGTCAGCCACCAGATGCAGTGGCTGACACTAAGCTATCGGGGGCAAGCCCCCTCCCACATTTGATCTTCAGTGTCTGAAGAACTTCAGTCTGTGCCGTATTTCGGGTTGCGCGGGCCGTACAGGATTCCGGTGCGCTGCCCGGCCGACAGCAACCGTGCGCTGGTGATGCCCGCAATCGGGTGCGCTGCGTCGGTGGAGCTGTTGATCACTTGCTTGACCGCCGCTGTAATCAACATACCCACCAGGCCACCGCTGTTATTGTTGCCCTCCTCGCTCGACGCACGCGCCGTGCCGGTCCACAGGGTGGTGCCGGTGCGCAGGTCCACCAGTTTGGCCGAGGCGGTCACCGAGGTGTCGCTGGAGATCAGCATGTACTTGGTGCCGTACTCGCTGACGGTGATGTACAGCGCGGCGTCTGCACCAAAGATGTCATGCAGCTTGGCCGGCAGTACGGCCTGGATATCGTTGGCGGTGGTCAGGCCGTTCTGGCGGAAGGTTTCGTCCACCAGGGCGATCGGCAGCACGTAGTAGCCGGCTTCGGCCAACGGATAGGTGACTTGCGACACCAGGCTGTAGGACGCCTGCACTTCCGGCGATTCGTTGATCGGCGGCAGTACCAGGATCGACTTGGGCCGCGCCTGTTTGTAGGCTGAGTAATCAAACGTCTTGGGCGCCGCGCAACCGCCGAGCAAGGCCAGGGCCAGCAGGGCGCCGGTGAGTTTTAACAGGCTCATTTAGTGGCGACTCCGGTCTTGGCGTTTTTCAGCAAAAAGTCCATGTAGGCGGCCGACTCAGGGAACAGCGCCTTCTCGGTACGAAACTCCTGCACCATCTGGTCGTCCTTGCCCATGTTCATGTACAGCATGCCCAAATGCGCGTGGTAGCCCGGCGGCGCCTTGCGGCCGGTGGCGTTGATCTTTTGCAGGTCGCGCTCCAGTGCCTCGACCTGCGCTTCCTTGGGCTCACCCTTGAAATATTCGTAAACCTGCGGCTGATAGCTTTCCCATTGATACAGGGGCTGGGGCGCCGTCTGGCACCCGGTTACCGTCGCGATTGCTGCCAGCGTCAGCGCCAACTTCACTGCCTTGCTCATCCGTGTACTGCTCCTTGAGGTGTTGCTGATCAGTTACGTGGGTTCCAGGCGCCGGCGTTGATGCCGTCCACCAGGCGGTTGATCGCTTCGCGCATGGCCAGGTCCAGCACCTTGCCATTGAGGGTGGAGTCGTAGCTGGCGGTGCCGCCGAAGCCGATCACTTCACGGTTGGACAGCGCGTACTCACCCGCGCCCTGGGTGGAATACACCACTTCGGAGGTGTTGATGTTGACGATATTCAACGCGACTTTGGCGTAGGCCACTTGGGTCTTGCCACGGCCGAGGATACCGAACAGCTGGCGGTCGCCGGTTTCCTTGCGGCCGAACTCGGTCACATCGCCGGTCACCACGTAATCAGCGCCCTTGAGCTTCTGCACGGTGCCTTTGATTTTGGCTTCCTGGGAAATTTCGCCCATGTTGTCGCGGTCCAGCACGCTGAAGCGGTTGGTCTGCTGCAAATGGGTGATGAGGATGGTCTTGGCCTGGCCACCGAGGCGGTCGACGCCGTCGGAAAAGATACCGCGCATGTAGCTGGAGCGGTTGTCGAACTTGCCCACGGCAATCGGCACGCGCACGCCGGAATAGGCCACGCTGGCGCTGGCGACTTGCTCCACCGGCATTGCGCGGTTGCTCTCGGTGGCGCAACCGGCCACGGTCAACAGCGCCACGGCGGTGAGGCCCGACAGCAGGATTTTGGACAGTGTCTTCACGTGTTGCTCCTAAAGTGAGAAATCGGCAGAGCGCAGGGCTGCGGCCATTTTCGGGGAGGGAAACACGTGCGTCTGTATTCATCCCTGAACCTGTCGTGCCGCAACGGCTGCGGCATTTTACGGGGTTGAGAGCGGTTCTCAAGGTGTTTTGAATAAACGCCGGGTTAAGTGATGAGTGGGGCTGCTGAGGGAGGGAAACCGGATCGGCCTAAAGTTCTGAGCCGACGTGCCGAGACCCTGACCTGGTTCATTCATTAATAGGGATATTGCGTGTTGAAAATCCTCTTGCGGGCAGCGGCCCTCGTTGCCGCACTGTCGATGACCGGCTGTGTGTCCTACACCGTCACCGGCCCCATCGGCGCCCCGTTACACCCGGCTTCTGTCAGCAGCCCGCGCAGCGCGCAAATCGCTGATGTGACGGTGAATGCCGCTGACATCAACGACGCCAACAAAACCGCTATCAGCCGTTCATTGACGTTGCAGCTTAACCAGTACGTGCGCGCGGCCGGTTACTTCAAGCAGGTTACCGAGTACCCGGTGCGCCTGGGTGAGCAGGATGTTTCGCTCAAGTTCAACATGACGTCGCTCAAGGGCCATCGCGGCGTGCACCCGGGTTATGTACCCGGCGCCTTGCTGACCTTGACGATCTGGATCTGGGTCAACGGCCCGATCTACGTCGACACGTTCGATCTGGCCGGCGACCTGGTGATCGTCGACCGCGACGGCAAGGAACTGGCCAGCAGCAAACAAGAGGTCAAGTTCGAGCGCAACGTGGGCCTTTACGGTCGCGAATACTGGGCCCCGACCATGGGCGCCAAACAACTGAACGAACTCGTCGCGCAACTGCTCGACACCGCCACCGCCAAACTGGCCAAACCGTAAACTCAAGGAGCATCACATGAAAGGATTGATCAAGCACAGCCTGGTACTCGCGGCCGTCTTGCTGACGGGCTGCGTGTCCTACTCGCAACACGAACTGCCACCGGTACAGACCTGGCCACCGACCGCCAACGCGCCAGCGCAGAAACCTACGGCGTACGTGCGCACCACCGGGCTGAACCAGGTCAACGGCGGCCCCGCCAACGCCGCTGCCGGCGCACCCGCCGCCCTGTGGGAAAAAGCCGTGGCGGATGGGTTCCGCCAGTCCAACCGCTTTGCACGGGTGAGCACCGACAAGGTTGACTCGGACATCTACGCCGACGCCACCCTGTACAACAACGAACAGTTCAGCATGGCCTCGGCGATTATCACCGGCGTGACGTTCTTCATCATCCCGTCCACGGCCAAGAACACCTTCACCCTGGAAACCGTGTTCAAGGACAAAGACGGAAAGGAGTTGGGCCGCGTCAAGAAGAGCGAGTCGGTACGCACCTGGATGCACCTGGTGCTGATCGTGGGCATCCCGTTCCAGGCAGACACCCGGGAAGTGGTAGAGGCGTTGACGCGCAGCACGCTGGATGAGGCGGTACAGCGCAAGTTGTTCTGACGGATTCACACAAATCCAAATGTGGGAGGGGGCTTGCTCCCGATGGCGGTGAGTCAGTCAACACATCATTGGCTGGACCACCGCTATCGGGAGCAAGCCCCCTCCCACAGGGGAATAGCGTCAGGCTCTACTTGCGCGGGTTGAGGCAGTAAAGCGCAAGTTGTCTGGACGGACTCACACAAATCCAAATGTGGGAGGGGGCTTGCTCCCGATGGCGGTGAGTCAGTCAACACAACATTGACTGGACCACCGCTATCGGGAGCAAGCCCCCTCCCACAGGGGATTAGCGGCAGGCTCTACGTACGTGGGTTGAGGCCGTACAGCGAAAGTTGTTCTGACGGATTCACACAAATCCAAATGTGGGAGGGGGCTTGCCCCCGATAGCGGCGAGTCAGCCAACACATCATTGGCTGAACCACCGCTATCGGGAGCAAGCCCCCTCCCACAGGGGATTAGCGGCAGGCTCTACGTACGCGGGTTGAGGCCGTACAGCGCAAGTTGTTCTGACGGATTCACACAAATCCAAATGTGGGAGGGGGCTTGCTCCCGATGGCGGCGAGTCAGTCAATGCATGATTGGCTGGACCACCGCAATCGGGAGCAAGCCCCCTCCCACACTTGTTTCGCGGTGTGGTTAGAAGGCGTAGCGTGCCTTGAGCATGACGCCGTCAGCATCGAAACCGCTGCGTGCCTGGCGGGTGTAGCTGGCGCCGACGCTGAAGTCCGACACATGGTAATTCACGCCCACACTGGCTTCATAGCTGTCACGCGCCACCGATGCACCGGTCACGGTAAACGGCGAACCACCCGCCACGAAGCTGGAGGTTTGCGCGACGCGATCACCCATCAGGTCGTGATAGGCCATCAACGTAGCTTCCGGTTGCAGCGTGCCGGCGCTCAACGGCAGGTTGGCCGCCAGGCGCACACCAGCGCCCAACTCGCCCACTTCATAACGCTGCGAAGCCGTGCTCAACGCCGCCGACGAACCTTTCTCGGTAAAACCATCCATGCGTACGTTGGCATAGCGCGCCGCTACACGTGGCTCGATCACCACCGCCTGGGACGGCTTGAAGCTGTAGCCGCCGATCACGCTGGCCGCCAACACATTGCTGTCGTAGCTGCCCTTGGCCGTGGTGCCCGCGACGTGGCGCTTGCTGTCGTTCTCGTTATGACCGTAGCTGAGGTTTCCATCCACGAACCAGTTCTGCAGCGCCCAGTTGCCGTACAACGACAGCGCGTGGCCCTCGACGTCGGTCTTGTTGCCCAGGTCCGAATGAATATTCGAATTGAGGTAGCTGTACGCCACGCCCAGGGTGGTGGTGTCGTTCAAACGACCGTCCACACCCACCGCCATGCCGCTGCTGTTGGCCGAGTAACCGTTGTTGCCGCCACGGCCGTCCTGGTCCATGTTGCTGCTCAGGCCCTGCACCCACACACCGCCGACCTGGTGGCTTTCACGCTGGTCGGTGAGGCGATTGAAGATCGCGCCGTTGACCACGGTTTGCCCCGACAGCGCCACATCGAGGGCGCCACGGTTGACGTCCGGCGTGAGTTGGTCGGCGAGTTGCGCCAGTTGCTGTGCCGTCCCGGCGTTGGCCAGGCTCTGGAATACCGGGTCGTTCTGGTTGAGCTCGCCGAGCACATCGTTTTTCAACACGTTAACGGCGGTTGCGGCCGACGCACCCGCGCTGGCACCCGCCAGTTCCTGCTGCACCTGCTGATCGCTTTTCACCGCCACTACGGCCTTGACCGTCTGCGCATCGGCCGAGTAGCTGAGCACGTTCAGCAACGACGACGCACTGGTCACGGCCACGCCGTTGTTCTGCACGTTGGTGGCTTGCAGCAAGGTGTATTGCGTGCCGGCTTTAGGCGCGGCGAAGTCGCCCGGGTTGGCGCTGACGGTCAGCTTGGAGGCCTGGGCCAGATTGGCCGTGCCGTTGACGGTGAGATACGGCGTGGTCGGCACCACACTGTCGGACAGGTGCATATCAACGCCCGCACCGCTGGCCACATTGAGATCGCCGGTGATAGCGGTGCCAGGCGCGGACAGGTTCAGCGAACCCGAGTTGACCGACACTGGCGCGATGATACGGCTGCCGGTGAAACCTGCCTGGCCGTCGATGTTGACGGCGTTGAGGTTGAGCAGGTCGCCGGTGATTTTGCCGCCGGTCCAGTTCAGGCTGGCGAGGTTATTGGCGTCGACGGCGATGCCGCTGTTGCTGCGGATTTCGCCGGCTTGCTGGTTGATTTCAAAGCTCGCAACCTGCTCGGCCGCATCCACCTGGATCGCAGTGCCGTCCGCCGCGATGAGGCCGCGGTTGACGATACCGCGCGCACCTGCGGCACTGTTCTGCGCAAAGCTGGCGCCGGACAGGTCGAAGGCATTGGCCGACGCGCCCTTGGCTTCAATGGTGCCGGTGTTGAGGATGTAATCAAAGGTGCCGCCGTACAGAAACAGCCCTTTCGCCTCATTGCCATTGGCGGAAATCAGGCCGCTGTTTTCAATACGCAGAGGGCTGGTGTCGGTTTCCACTTCCACACCCCAAGCGCCCTCGCCTGTGGCAGTAATCGAGCCCGAGTTCAGGATTTTGCCGCCGATGGTGGTCGGCGTGTCGCCGTCGATGTCAAGGATCAAGCCAATCGCACCCTCGCCGGCCATATCGATCACACCTGTATTGGAAACGTCACCCCCAATGGTGGTGCCATGCAGGTAAATGCCTTCGCCGCCGCCCAGGTAGCCGGGCGTTGTCACCGTACCCACGGGAGGCGTGGAGCGGATGGTGCCGGAGTTGATAACGCTGCCGCCAATCGTAGTGGGGCCGATCTCAAGCCCTTCATACGCGCCGTTGCGCATCAGCACGTTGCCTGCCTGAACCACATCCCCGGTGACAGTGCTCGGGGCCAAACCGGTCGGGCCAGTCCAGAACATCGGGTCGATAGCGATCGCGCGAATGGTGCGGCCTTGCGACTCCAGCGTGATGTCTGCGCGATTGATCAGCGAGCCTTGAATGTGGGTGTTGGCAAATCCCAGGCCGGCGGGGTCGGTGGTGTTGGAATCGACCACTCGGGAAAACTGGCCGGTGATGGTCACGGGCTCGTTGAACGTCTCATTGGCCCAAATATTCTTGCCCTGACCCAGGTCGAACTCCACGGCCAGCACTTGGGTGCTGATCGCGCCGACCATGATTGCCAACAGACTTTTCTGGAACTGCTTGCGCTTCATTTCTAACTCCATGAACTACAGGTCAAAACCGCCAAGAGGCCCGGCGGCAGTAGGTGTGCTGTGGGAAAGGATCAACCGATCCGAATGATGCCTCTGACGTCCTTGAGAATCGCAGGCGCGAGCCGGTGCACCGCAGGCGGTGGCAGAAAGGGGCCGTAAGAGGGGAAGGTTCACATCAATCCTTAATGTCATTTGAAAACGCTGCAGTCCATGCAGCCCTACCGATTGCGGGTGGGCGGGGTAAAGACACTGGGATAAACAAAATGTTCAAAGCTATAAGCGGCACGCCCCAACACCGCCCCCCTGTAGGAGCGAGCTTGCTCGCGAAAATCGTCAACGATAACGCGAGCAACCAGAAAAACGCCGCATAGACGTTGTTACACCACCGTCAGACTTACTTGAGCTCCTTCACCAGATACTGCGCAGATATCTGCGTAATCCCGGTCAACGCCCGGCGCAAGGCCTCAGGATCGGTGCGATAAGTCAGCGGCGTATAGCCATAAACGTTCTGGCCATTGAATGGTGTAACCGTTTCAAAGGTGCGCCAGATCATTTCATCGCCGCGATTCATCTGCGCCAACACGCTAATGGTGGGGTAAATCACGCTGCTGAACCCTTGGGTCAGGCGAAAGCCCCACTCAGACACGGTCAACTGGATCTGCGCATCGGCCGGTTCATCGTCACCGACCACCTTGAGCGTCGAGGTCTTGCCCAGCGCATCGACAAAGCCCTGCTTGAGCAACACACCCACGTCGATTTTTTCCGCTTCGATCAACGTCAGGATCGCCATCGACGTCGGCATCTCGGCCAATTGCCCAAGCTTCATGCCACCAGCCAAACCGGCGCCGCTCAACGCCGCAGTACCCACCTTGGACGCACCGCTGGCCATGCCAACACCCGCGCCAACCCCGGCCCCCAGGGCCGCGCCCCAGGCTTGTTCGCGACCGAAGTACACCATGTTCTTTTCCCACTTCACGGGCAGGACTTTTACCGTCTTGATCTGCGCGCGGTTTTCGGGGGTGAGGGGGTGGCTGACGCAACCGCCGAGGATGAGGGTGGTGAAAAGGATTAGGAGGAGGTTTTTCACATCAGTCCCTTAATGTTTGCAGAGAATAAGTAGCTGTCGGCAAGACCTGACCCTGCCGACAGACCGACTTCAACTTATTTGCTTTCTTTGGCAATAGTGCCCAAGGACGCATCCTTGACCAGATAACGGCCTTCGACTTCGCTCAGCGTTTTAAGGCTGTTACGCGCCACGGCGAAGCCCATTTCGACTTCCTGCTTGAGGTAAACCACCTCACCCGCCTTGACGTCGATCGGCATGTCCGCCCAGTTTTCAGCCTTGGAGCTGATCACATGCTTGCCCGGCGTCACGAAAAAATAGATGTACTGGTTACCACGGTTATAACCCATCTCCGAGTTGGCTTCCTTGTCATCCAGGAACACGTTGAACCGCACCATCATCCCGACGTTGCTAGGGCGCACGACATACACCAGGCCTTTATCGGCCACGGCAGCCTTGGGCAACGAGTAGTTCGCCACGTCAGCCTGCATCTTCTCTACCGACGGCGTGGAGGAACAGCCAAACAGAGTGGCCAGAGACAGAACGACAGCGGCTTTGCAGAACAACTTGATCATGTACTTCTTCCTTGTGGTTAACGGTGGAGCAGTTGCGAGAGCGCCGATGATGGCGGGGTCTCAGTTTTTGATGTGTTGGGTCATCGCCAATGTGTCGGCAAGGGTTGGCATGGCATGAGGGCTGGTGCCACTGCTGTGATGCCTTGCGCGATTTTGGGCGAGGGGCTTATAGTCCGGCCGTCGCTCAAAAAGCGACCGGGTTTGGCGACCCGAAAAACCGAGCCCTCAATAATCTAGAGAGCTTAATGATGAATCGATACATGCCCCTAACCGGCCACGACTGCACCGTCCCCGCCCTGATTATCGACACCCAGGCACCCCTCGACGTCCTTCACGACGCCGCCGTGCACCGTATTCGGGCCGTCACCCAACTGCTGGAAAACCTGGCCTTCCGCGAACAACTCAGCAGCGATGCCGTAGTGCTTTCAGACTTCGCCCACTTGCTGGCCATCCCGCTACGCGATGGGTGTGATTTGCTGGATGTCATCAGTCGCAGGCTGAATGCTGAGCTGTCCTGAGTGAAAAATCGGGCGGCCGTGGTGTCGCCCGTTTTGGTGCGCTAAAAATAGAAACAAAGGGGACAGATTTATTTAATTACTAGTTTTCAGCACTGACAAACTTACATCACCGAAAGTCAAAAACCCGAAAACAAGAATTAACGATACCTATATATCTATCATCAAACTCGGGGCTAATCTCCACAATGCGCCAATTATGCCTTACATCGAAACATCACAATTAAACAGGAACCACAATAGGGATCAGGTCACGGTTATAATAGCATATAATGCTTTAACAGCATTATTGCAAGTCGTGGCTTGGGCCTAATCCTGCTTTTGTGTTTTAAGCTCCTTAACACATGGATTGATCATTTGCATGATTTCTGTATTCGTTGTATAAACAATAGCAGGAGTCTTCGTAACATAAGTTGCCTCGCTGGTCCGCCCGGTAGCTTCGACAAAGTTACCCTCTGGTCCAACATAGGCTTTTTTTCCCTCCGGCACCATGACGTCGAGCATAAGCTTCTTTTTCTTAATATCTGGCTTATTGTGAACATCGAATGTCCAAACCTGCAGCGCATACTCTTTGGTGAATAAATAAAAATTGGGTGATGTCTCTCTGGACTCGTAGAGATGAGCGCACATGACGTCATTGACCATGATTTTTAAGATGGGTTTATAGTGCTGACCGCTATAATTGGCAAGTATCAGTTTTGTGCGCGCTTGTACCGCAAGTGCGTTCTGTGGTTGGCACGGTATCATGTCACCATAAGGATAGGTGCACCAAGTTACCTGGCTCATCGTGACGATCTCCTCGGGCGTTACGGAAAGATCCTTCTGGATGGATATCTGGTCCTCGAGCTTTTCGTAGGGAATGCCTGTGCATCCTGCTAATAGCATTAAATTAAACAAGATAACTAGGGAAAGACCTTTTCGGTATACGCTTCGATATTTCATTTTCGAACGTCCTTTTCTACTGTTGTGATGTTCGTACCGACGCTAAGTGGACCAATGGAGCTCGGATAAAATTGGCTCATACCACAATAAAAAACAACCTGTTCTAAATTTGTAGTCTAGCCGCATTCCCCTCAACTGCCGTTTTGATCCAAAACCCTTATCTCGCGCCAGTAGATATTTTCTGGTAAAGTCTGATTCTGGGTAAACAGAGAGAACACCTCAATCACATCATCAATATTAAACCACTCATCTTTATTTAACGGAACACGCCCCCCACCAAACGATAGTAAGGTCCCATCTTCAAAGTTCATACTTGAATTTGAATGATAACCTCTAAACAACTTTTTACTTTTAGCGTCATATCGTTCAATAAAACAAGTAAATCTGCCTCCAGCCACTTGCATGTAGTTACCGTCATCATCAGTGATGCATGCGAACGAGCTAGAACCGTAGCTTTTTAATTTTTTTAGCGCTTTTATAAGCTGCGCCTGATTAAAACCAATTATTACAGGACTATTTTCGGCTTCGAGCTTCATATTTACCACCTTCACGGCACATAGACAGTTGTAGCGCTTTCGATGACTTTGCCCTCTATTCGTCCTTTCCCTTGCGCCCCAAACTTATTAACAAAGTAATCGGTAAATTCTTGGTAGCTTGTCTTGCTAGCGGTTCCGCTTTTGACCTCAAGACCATGTAATGTACCATTTGCATCACGGGATTTCTCAGGGGCCGACCCCTATTCCCCGCTGCGGGATGGTTGTGATTTGTTGGATGTAATTGGAAGGAAATTTAATTCGCAGAATTCATAATAAAAAGTGGGCGGTTTTCAACCGCCCTACTTGAGAACACTTAAAATCAATAAAATAGGTAAGCTTTTAAAGAGCGCACATATAAAATTAACAACCTAGACATCTTCAATCAAATTGTGCCGCCTAAAATCTCTAGAAAATCATCATCTAAATCGTCCAAACCAACTTCAGAATTAATTACAACCAACTGTTCTGTCGTTACTGTCAGCGACTCGAGGACTTTCTCAATAATATTAATATCAATTATTTTTTCATAACAGTTTTCAGCAAACTCTTTATAGGCAAGAGCACCTTCTTGCAAGAAACCCAGAAGAGGAAACCGCTTCAATTTATCCGGTGATGCCTGCCATGAGCCTTGATTAGCCTCCCGCCAGAAAAAGAAACTTGCATTATTGTTGGAAAATGCAGGTTCATCTTTAAAAGCTCGAAATTTTTCGGGCATGTTATCCAAATGCTCTTGCGGATTCGACAATAAATTTTCATCTAGAACCTTACCTACAACTCCTTCGCAAGTAAAGTGTATAAAGTACCCGGCCCCCTCGCCGTTCTTCATGGATGCCATCATCTCTTCACCCTTCCCATCCCAATTACAATTGAATGAAAAGTACCTGTACTCCCATTGCGGCATAATTACCGCGTCTAGTAATGCCAGCCCTTGAGCAGTTTTTCTGACCTTTTCGATCGAAGGCAGGTCGCTTATATTTTTAATTAAATTACTCATCTAATTCAGCTCCGCTCTGGGCAGATTTATTTAACTCAGGCCATTTAAATAAAGCTGCCCCCTGCCCCTCTATTTTTTCTATCCCACTTTAATCGCTGGATATTCGCCTAGGAAGAAACCAATAAGCAGCAGCCCAAGTAGAGCTCCCGCCTAACAAAAAACTCAAAGATACGGGAAACATATTTCTCATTACATGATAATTTTCAACTTTACTTATGAAGAAAAAAACCACAACAAACATCCACACAGAAGAAACAACTGCGCCGACAATTGAAATCATTAAGTATACTTTAACCCTGCCCACAGGCCTAACAAAAACCAATATTAGAGCAAAGACTAATGCAGGAACAAAAAAAATCAATTGAACCATTAAGGGAATTGTAATAAATAGCGAAAAAATTTCACTTCCTCTTACCTCCCCGATTAATGATGAGTTCTTGAACACTGTTATCAATATCGAGATCAACATTAATGGCACGGCGGCTAACCCCGACAAAAAGGGACACAACATGAATGCGATAAAAACTCTTATTCTGGGATATGAATTAGATATCATAGTGCGCATCTTTGACTATAATCATAGCTACATTCTACGCACTTCATTCAAATGAATGATTTGGCGCTTTCCATCGACTATACAAATAAATCTAACGTAGCTATCCCCGTTTCGCCTTTCAGAAGTAAGGCCCCGTCTCGCTGCTAACAACGCGGCCTGCTCCACTCGACTAACACCTTTAATTATTCAGCTAGCCGTTCAAATAACTTTCCTAGAAACTCTGAGAAAGAGGGCGCAACGAATGACAATTCGAGGTCACTGCCGGGTGTGGATTCATGATGCCACATCACCACGCTTGGATCATCGGTCAAGCGATTCTCTCGGTAATCAAAACAGAGCGCGTCACCATTCCCCAGCGCCGAAAAAATAATTAACCCTTGAACGAATTCCTCCGGAGGATACTGATACTTAATCTCCATCGTCTCGAATGATCCCTCGATCTCGCCGAAAGGCAAGAACATACCGGTACCGCTCGTAACATCCTCTCCAAGAAGACGATTATAAAATTTAAAAACAGGCTTATTTAAGATAAACGCGCCATTAAACCCCACGCAAATTTCTTTATATAGGGCAGGAAGAGCTATGCCGGCCAGTCTTTCAAATGCCTCTATTTTAACGGGGCTACCTGGCCCATAATACGAATCAAAACTTATGCCTGCGATCATTTTATTTACCCTTACTCATCGATTCCCACCCGACGTGACGCGCGCCATTATGGAACACTTCGGGAACCAGCTGCATCCTACCGGTATCCTGATGGTGATGCCAAGTATACCCTGGGATCTTATCCTGGCCGCTGCGAATTGCTTTAAGCTGTACGTCCGTAAACGCGGAACTCGGAAAAGCGCCGCTCTCTATCTGTGTCCGCAAATCGCGGGTCGCCATCCTTAACTGCCCATCGTAACTGGCCGCTCTAAATTCACTTATGTTTATATGCGTGTCAAATTTTGTAACGTCATCAAATATAGGGAATCCTTTATTATCAAAGACCACACGAGCAGTGTTACCGTCTGGCAGCAAAATATCTTTATGCATTCCAGCCAGCTTTACATTAGGCATCCCTGCGGGCGGAACAGTCGTAGATAATACATTGTCGACCCCGTACTTATCGCTCAATTCAGCCCGTATATTCCTTGAGTCATAAGGAATATCTCCAACATTACCGTGAATCGAACAGCTTCCCGCATTACAGGTATAGCAAGGTCCAATGTTATGTACCCACGTGCTTAGCTTGCCAACATAGAAAGTATGCCCAATGTCCACCGTCAGGTTGTACGTTTTCCCCTGCGACTGCAGCAGCTTTATTGATACTACGGAGATCGAAGCCTCTTGCGTCGCCCCATCCCCCAACGACTGCAGTTGATCACCCGGCTTGAGCTCTATAAGTGGTACAAAGCCTTTGCGCGCCGGCACGTAGAACGGATGACCCGGCGTCACTTGCAGAGTCTCAGTGATACCTTCACCGGCACTGCCGTTCTTCACAAGCGTCAACTGGTAGATCGGCTGATCCGTGCGAATGTGGGTTGCCGAGACCTTCGAGGCGAACGGTTCACCTCCTTCTTCAGGTTTGGTCCAGACGACGTCGCCCACCCTGAGGGCGTCAATGGCTCGTTCACCATCAGGGGTGGCGACCATAGTCCCGGCAGCAAAACAGCATGGGCTATAGCCTGCTAACTTGGCCTGTGCTTGGTTGGCAAACTGTTCAGTCCCCTTACCCGCCGCCGCATCCAAGCCTTTACCGGCTGCTGACTCAATGGCCTTTCCAGAAACAGTCTCCGCAGCCTTCCCAGCGATAGCCTCCGTTCCTTTAACCGCCAATGTGTCCCGCGCCGCCAACTCTTTGATTGCGCTTAACAGTGCTCCCTTGCCTACGCCACCTACAGGCATAAGCTCAGCAAGCAGTTTGAGATCTATATCTGAATTAATGCCACCGCCCACCAAAACGCGTAGCCGGTCTATTTGCTCTGCTTGGGAGGCAGTATCAGAACTGAGCGCGGCGATTTCAGGAAATTTCCTGATAGCCGTACGCTCTCCGTATTGCTCGGCCCACGCATCCGGCACAACACCCACACCACCGGGTTCGTTGTTGTAGGTTGTGTTGCTCGAAGGATTGAACAGCAGCGAATCCTTGTACTGCTTATCTGTAGACTTGAACGCGACGACCTGATCCCCGTTCGCAACAATGGGGCTGCCATCACCCCAGGTCAGTAGGACTTTCTCGTTTTGCAGCTTATTGATAACTCCCCGCGCAACAGCCAGGTCGTCTCCTAGTGCTTGCCCTTCAGGATTTGTAGGACCGTAACCGGCCAGAATCCCTTGAAGCTCATTGTTGGTTTTCTGATCGACCTCACCTCCGGCAACAAATGTTAAGAGGGCATCCCACTCAAAGCCAGATCGGCTTTGACCTTTAGTGGCATCTAAACTCTTGGCCTCTTGGGCCAATCGTTTCTCTTCTTGAGCGTGCAACTTGCGGTTGTATGATTGTGCATTTCCAGCAATTTCCGAGCCCATTGCAACATCGCCGTCAACGCTTGCGGCAGCGAGCAATCCCACCAGCTTGGATGCTGCATTGACCAGTCGATCATGCTCTGCTGGATCACTACTAATGAGTAGAGGTGACTTATCCAACGTCACAATAAGGGCTTCATTAGCACCCGCAGCAATCGCTCCCGTCTTGAAGTCGCCACCCATGGCTTCCGAAAGCAACCCGCCTACAACGGCGTGCAGTGCCGTTTTGCTTAGACCGCTGTCTTGAAGTTTGTAGGCATTGCCAAAATCACCAACGCCTGTGAAGGCGGTCGCCTGCATCACATCAAAAAGACTGCCCTTCATGGCGTCTTTGAAGCTCCCTTGTCCAAGGGCTTCAGAAAGCGTCCCGCGCACTGCACCACCAGCTAATTGGATCGTTCCAAAACGGCCAATTGCTGCCGGGTCGTTCCAATGGGGCACGACGCTTGGGCCGCTTACTTTATTAGTTACGGGGTCGCTCTGTGCGCCGAACCAATTGCCACTCGCGTAATTCACAAAACCTGCAGAAGCACCCGCGATCAGCGATTGTTTCAGGCTGTCGCTGCTGAACGTTTCCTTGAATGCTGCCCCCAGGTTGCCTTTATTGTTTATGGTGCTAACAACGCCGGTGCTAGCAAGCGAAGTCAACGACGCCGTCGCGATAACGTTGCCCAACCCAGCCGCAGTTCCTGCAACTGCAGCGGTGGTCGACGTCGCAGCAGTAGCGGCTGTCGCAGCCGCCATGGTCGAGCCCGCGCCGACTGCGCTCCCTGCAGAGGCAGCAAGTGCACTGGCGGCTCCCGCCGTCAACACGGTGACAACGATAATGATTGCCAGCATTGCGCCTTGGCCGAGGCTGGAATGGCTGTACTTAAAGGAGTCGTGCAGTTCCTTCACATGCCGCCAATCCACATCCCCGCGCTTCTCGGCTTCTTTCAACCAAGCCAACTGTGGGTCTGCTTTGACCATCACATCAATCGTTTGGCTAACCGTGTTCTGATCAATCTGTTTAATGTCGATCTTCAGCCCGTTGACCGCCTTGATCGCCAACTCACCCTGTACCTTCAACTCACTTTGGCGCAGCGTCTCGTCGGTATTCCCCTTGCCCTTGGCGCTGGTCCACGCCAGGTCACTCTTGCTCTTCTCGTGGCTCTCCTGGTGCAGGTCCTTGACCGCCTCGAAGGTCACCGCGCCGCCACTGGTGATCGCTAGGTCCTTACCACTCTCGAGCTTGGCCCGCTGATACAGCTGATCACCGCCGCTGACCAGCGACAGATCACCACCAGTCTTGATTTCAGTCCCCACATTCGTGACGTGGGTCACTTCATCGCGCTTGGTCTTCTTCGCGCCCCAACCACCCTTCTCCTTCATGTCGTAAAGGCTGTAGGTGCTGTTCTGCGCCGCCAGCAGGTTCAACTTATCCCCGCTATACAGATAAGCCTCATTCCCCGCACTGATCCTGCTCGCCACTATCGTGGTGTCACGCCCAGCCTGGCTGACGAAATCCCCGCCCGCCGTCAGTACGCTGGCCACTTGGGTGGTCTGGTCGTCTGAGGTTTTGATGCGTTTTTTGCCGTGTTTTTCCTTGCCTTCGACGTTGTGCATGTCGCTGACGGAGGCGACGTTGAGGTCGCGGCCGGCGGCGATGTTGAGGTCCTTACCCGCCGTGGCGTTGCTGCCGATGATGTTGACGTCTTGCCCGGCTTGCATGTTGATGCTGCCGCCCGCCGTGACGCTGGCGGCGAGGTTTTTGACGTCGGTGGTGATGCTGGATTTTTCGCCGCTGTCACGGGTCTCGTGCTTGACGCTGGTGTCGCTGGCGGCGATGAGGTTGAGGTCGCGGCCGGCGGTGAGGTTGGCGTCGTTGCCCGCTACCAAAGCGCCTCGGTTGGTGAGGTCGCGGCCGGCGTCGATGGCGAGGTTTTCGCGGGCGACGATGGTGCCAGCGCTGGTGTCGGTGAGGGTGCGCATGCCGACGCCGTCACGCACCTGAATGGCGGTGTTGTCGTTGGTGACATCGCCCTTGAGCGCGGTGAGGCTGACTTGCTTGCCGCGGATTTCGCCGGCCATGGCGTTGCGGATGCTGTCCTGGGCCAGCAGGTTCAGGTTGTTGCCGGCTTCGACCAGGCCGCCGGTGTAGATACTGCCGCTGCTGATGGCGGAGAGGTTGTTGCTGGCGCGCAGGGTGCCGACGTTGATCAGGTCGCCGCCGGTGACCAGGTTGAGGTCGCGGCCTTGGATCAGGCTGTTGCCGCGCACGTTGCGCGACTCGGCCTGGGCCAGGTACAGCACGGGCACGAGGACGGTCTGGCCGTCGATGACGCGATTTTCCATCCACACGATGTCGTGGGTCAGGGCGCCGACTTGCTGGCCGGTTAGGGACACGCCGAGGCTCAGGCGCAGGGCGTCTTTGCTGGCCAACGCGTTGTCCATCAGGTAGCGGAACTGGTCGGCGTCGCTGTACAGGCCGCCGGCGAGGAAGCGTTGGCCGGTTTGCGCGAGCACCGCGTCGCGGATCAGGCGGGTTTCGTACTGGCCGTCACCGAGGCGGCGCCAGGCGTTGTCGGAATTGAAACCGAGTTTGCCGAGCATGTAGTCGGAGCTGAAGAAGCCCGATATCGAGGTGAACTCGGGGTTGGTCTCGATCAGGTAGTGGCTGGTGGGGTCGGCGTTCTTGACGAACAGGCCGTACTCGCCCTTGGGCAGTTGGAAGGTGGGCGAGGTGGTGGGGTCGACCGGGGCGAAGGCGGTGCCGGTGTAGTCCACAGGCACGAAGCCGCCGCCGGGGGCCACGCCCACTACTGGCAATACGCTGCCCGGTGCCTGGGCGCTGGGGTCGTTGGCGTGTTTGCTCAGGTTGATGTTGATGCCACCGACGGGGATGCCGGTCTGGTCGTCGCCGAGGGTGCCGGTCAACTGGGCCAGGGTGTTGTTGTGCAGCGTGCCGTTTTGCAGGGTGCGGGCGACGTTGAGGTTGACCGTGCCGCCGGCTTGTAGCGTCGCCGCGTAGCCAGGGCCGCCGTTGTCGGTCCAGGTGGTGACGTCGCTTGAGTGGACGAAAGGCCGGCTATTGGGCGAGCGGCTTTTCAGTTCTTCGAAGCGCGCCTTATCGAAATGCCCAGCCGCCGTGGCCGCATTGAACGCGGGAACGTCGACGTATCGCATGCGTTCAAACAAATCGTCGGGAACGTGCCCTGGCGTGTTGACGACAATCTTGCGCTGCCCCGTACGCGTGGCGGCGCCCTGATTGAGCAGGTCACCGGCGGTGATGCTCAGGTCGCCATTGGCGGCCATCAGGCTGTAGCGGTTCTGCACATTGTCGCCTTGCAGCAGCATGTTTTTGCCCGCCACCAGGCGCGCCGCTGCCGAATCCTTGGTCGCCGCCTCAAGGTACGTTTCGTAGATGGTGATCTCGCCACGTTCCCAGTTGTCGCTCTCGTCGCAGTGTTGCGAACAAACCCAATACAAGCTGCCGGTAGTCAGCGTTTGCCCGAGATCGAATTCGTCTTTGGCGTTTTCGATGAAGCCCGCATTGATGCCGATGGAGCCTTCGCTTTCCACGGTGCCGGAGCGGTTGCTGAACAGCACGGCACGCCCACCATCCCGTGCGGCGAAGCTCAAGTTGCCTTTGCTGTAGACATCGCCATAGCTGTTGCTGAAGCCATTGGCGCGCAACGTCATGTCGCCGCCGCTGAACAACAGCGAATCGGCCGCATTGGTGATGCCGTTGACGGCGGTCAGGTTCACCGCGCCCTGGGCACCGAGGGTGCCACGGTTGTCGATTTGCGCGGCGGCGATATCCAACTGCTGCCGGGCGGTGAGGAAACCGAGGTTGGCCAGGGTGCCGTTGAGGGTCAGGCGAGCATTGGTGGCCGCCAGGCGGCCGCCGTTCTGGTTGAGATTGTTCGCAGCGACGGTGAGGGTTTGCAGAGCCGAGACGCGGCCGCTGTTGCTCATGTCGCCGGTGGTGATGCTCAGGTCGCCATCGCTGAGCAGTTCGCCGCCGTTGTCCAGGCTGGCCACATTGAGGACCAACCCCTTGGCGCTGGCCATACGGTCACCGGCCTTGAGGGCCAGCGCTTGGTCGCTCTTGTAGGTGAGCACGTCGTTGAGTTGCACGCGGCCCAGGCCGTCGACTTTGCCGAATGCCCAGTCGGCGCTGCCCATGCCCTGGATATTGCCCTGGCTGCCGGAGAGGCTGGCGGTGTTGAGGTGGAACAGGCCGGTGCCGGCGTGTTGCAGCATGCCGTTCTGGTTGTTGAGGCTGGCCGCGTCGAGGTTGAAGGCCTGACTGCCGAATTCCAGGGTGCCATTCTGGTTGTTTACCGCCCCACTTAGGTTGAGGCTGCTGCTGGCGCCGCCCAGGCCACGCAATTGGCCGTTGGCGCTGTTGTCCAGGTTGCCGCCGGTGAGGGTCAGGCCCTGGTTGGCTTCGATCAGGCCGCCCTGGTTGGTGAGGGTGTCGCGAGAGGTGAGGTTGAGCTGGTTGCCGCTGATCTGGCCGCCTGCGCTGTTGTCGAGGGTGGCGCCGTTGACGGTCACCTGCTCTTTGCCGAACAGTTTGCCGCCACGGTTGGCCAGGGTTTGCACGGTGAGTTGCAGATTGCCCACCAAGCTCGCCATCAGGCCGTCGCTGCCGTTGTTCACGCTGTCGGCGGTGACGCTCAGGCTGTCGCCCTGCACGGTGCCGTCCTGGTTATCCAGGCTGGCGGTGGTCAATTCGGTGAGGGCGCCGCCGCTGAGGATCAGGCCCTTGCGGTTGCTCAGATCCTGGCCGCTGTAGCTCAAGCCTCCGGTGCCGGCCAGCAGTTGGCCGTTGTCGTTGTTCAGGTGCTGGGCGGCGATGTCCAGGCGCTTGCCGCGCAGGGTGCCGCCGTCGTTGTTGAAGGTGGTGAGCTGCTTGACCAATACGCTGCGCTCGCCCGCGTCGATCTGGCCGCCGACGTTGGTGAGCAGGTCGCTGACCTTGAGCACCACGTCGCCGCCATCGCTGACCAGCGCGCCTTTGTTGCTGTTGTTGAAGGTCTGCGCGGTCACGTCGACGGTCTGGCCCAGCAGGATGCCGGCGCTGTTGTCGAAACGCTCGCCCTGCAATTGCAGGAGGCCTTCGCTCTGGATGCGGCCCTGGGCGTTAAGCAACTGGCCCGGGCCTTTGAGCAGCAGGCTGACGCCCTGGGCGCCACCGGCCAGCAGGCCGGCGCTGCGGTTGTCGAGGCCGGTAGCGCGCACGTCGAGTTGGTCGCCCAAGACGCGCCCGGCACGGTTGTCGATATCGCCACCGGCAACGTCGAACAGCAGTTGCTTGCCGACGATCACGCCGTTCTGGTTATCCAGGTTCGCGGCGCGCAGTGCGATATCGCCCTGCCCGGCCTGCAGGCGGCCCTGGGCGTTGTTGAGCTGTTGCGCGGCGGTGAGGGTCAGCTTGCCGGTGTCGGCGCTCAGCACGCCGCTGGCATTACTGCTGAGGGTGCCGGCAGTGACGTTGAGGTCGGTGCTGGCCTGGGCGAAACCCTGGTTGTTGTTGAAGGTGTTGGCAACGGTGAGGTTGAGCGCGCCGCCGTCGGCCTGGATCAGGCCCTTGAGGCTGTTGTCGAGGTTACTGGCATTGACGGTAGCGGTTTTGCCCACCAGCACGCCGTTCTGGTTGTTCAGGCTGCCGGCGTTGACGGTGAGGTCGTTGGCGATGATTTGCCCGCCGCTGTTGTTGAGGTTGGCGCTGGTCACGACCAGGCTGCCACCGGCCATTTCGATACGGCCCTGGCGGTTGTCCAGGGAGGCGCTGTCGAGCGTGGCGGCCTGGCCTTCGCCGAAGCGGATCAGCCCGCCGAGGTTGACGATGGCCGGTGAGTTGATCGCCAGGCTCTGCTCGCCGAACAGGCGCGCGCTGGCACCCTGGTTGGTCAGCTTGGCGCTGCTGAGGTCGACGGTCTTGGCCTGGATGATTGCGCCCTGATTGGTCAGCGCTTGCGCGGCGGTGATCGCCAGGGCGCGGCTGGCCAGCAGGTTGCCGGAGGTGGTGACGGTTTGCGCGTTGACCACCAGATCGCCGGTGGTGTTGCGGGTGTTATCGGCGGCGACGCCGGCTTCGATGATGCCGGGGTTGTTCACGTTGGCCGCGTTGAGTTCGATGCGCTGGCCGGCGGCGATGCTTTTCTGGTTGACCAGGTTCTGAGCGCTGGTGACCTGCACGTTGCCGTTGGCGTAGACCTTGTCGGTCAGGTCGACATTCTGCGCCGTGACCTTGACGTTGCCGGTGGCCGCCGCCTGCGCCATGCTCAACCGCCCATTGGCATCGAGCTGAATATCCCCACCACTGGCCGCCAGCGTGCCGTCGAGCTTCACGCCCACACCGGCCTCGGTGCCCACCAGTTTGATCGCACCGGCATACATGCCGCCCAGGGCGGACGAGTCGATCGCCAGCTCGGGTTTGGCGCTGCCGTCATCGGCGCGTGGGGTGGCGTTGAGTGTTTTTGCATCGACGTCGTTACGCCCGGCGATCACGTTGAGTTCGCGCGCGTTGATCTGCGCGTTGATTTTGGCCGAGCGGGTGATGATGTCGAAGCGGTCGACGTTGCTCGCGTTCAGGCCTTCGCCGTCGATGGTCACGGCGCCGCCGTCGACCTGGTAGCTTTTCAGCTGGCCGGTGGGGTCGAGGACCGGTTTGCCGGTGGTCAGGGTCACGTTCGGCGTGTTGATAAAGCCGCAGCCGCTGCAGGTAATCCCGTACGGGTTGGCGACGATGACCTTGGCCGACTGCCCCGCTACTTCGGTATAACCGCGCAACTGACTGGCGCTGCCGCCGTTGACTTCGTTGAGGATGACGCTGGCCGCGCCGCCCTTGAGGTTGGGGTTGCCGACGATGTAGCCGCCCAGCTGGGTGTTGACCAGGGTGCCGGTGGCGTTATTGAGGATCACGCCGTTGGGGCCGACGTTGTACTGCTGGAACTGGTTATGGGACAAGCCTGCGCCATTGGGCGTGGCGATGTTCACCACCGGTACGCCATTGCCCGCCGCACCTACCGTGGTGCCTGGCGCGCTGACCACAATGCCCTCGGCCTGGGCCAGCAGCGGCTGCCAGAACAGCGCATTGGCGAGGATCAACGCCAGCCCGCGCTTGGGCAGGCCGAAGAACGCGTTGCGCGGCTTCAGGGCGGCAGAAGGTTGGCGGGCCAGGAAGGCGAATTGGCGAACGTCCATTGTCAGGTTCTCATTGCAGCGGGGCGTTGAATTACAGGAAGAAATCCATGCGGAAGTAGATCGGCGCTTCGCGCTCGGTCACGACCCCAGGTCTTTCTAACGAATGGGCAAAGGTCACGCTGGTGCTGACGTGTTTGCCGCGGGCGAACAGTTCCAGGGAGTTGCTGGAGACCCGCCCATGCAGGTTGTCGTTGTAGCGGTCGTTGCTGATCACGCCCTGGTCGTAGCCGACGCTGGCGCCGTATTCGAAGAAGGCCGGGCGCATCCAGTCGAGGGTCACCGGGCGTGCCCAGCGCACTTCGTTGCGCCAGTAGCCGCCGCTGTCGCCGGTCAATAATTGGTCCTTGAAGCCGCGCACCGAGGCCGAACCGCCGAGGCTCATGCGCTGGGGCGAAAACAGGATGTCTTCGCTGCGTTGGCCGGTGGCCAGGCTGCTGAAGCTGAACGACTCGCCCCACAGGCTGAACGGTTGCAGGTAGCTGACGGTGGCGGTGTATTTGCGGTAGCGCGAATTCGGCTGGCGGCGGCCGAGCGGGTCGCGCTCTTCCTGCGACTGGGCGTCGAGCAGGCCGATGCCGCTCTGCATGCCCAGGTCGAGGTTGACGAACGCGCTGCCGATACGGCGGCCGTGGTTGATGCCCAGTTGCAGTTCGCTGAGGCGGTTGCTGCTGGGCGCGGTGCGCACGTCGAGGAGGTAGTTGTTGGTGCGCAGGTGCGCCAGGCCGACGTTGACCGAGGTCTTGCTCACGTCATCGCGGTGAATCACCCGCTCGGCGCGCAGTTGGTGGTTCTGGTTGTCGCCGTCCTGCTTGTACTTGGCGTTATCGGCCACGATGTAGGTGCGGTAGTCGCTCTCGTTGTAGCTGTAGCTGAAGTTCCACCAGCCCCATGGCACGTTGTAGTAAAGCAGGGTGTTTTTCGAGGTTTTCTGGTGGTCGCTGATGGCGTCATGGCCGCCGCGCAGCATCAACTGGTCGCCCAGGCCGAGCGGGCTGTCCCACTCAAGGCCGGCGCCCCATTGCTGTTCGCCGGTGCTTTTCTGGCCGTCGTTATTGCGCGACAGGCTGGCGCGCCAGGGCTTTTGTGGGGTGTTCTTGACCACCACGTCGCTGCCGCCGACCTGGCTGCCGGGGGTCAGCTCCATCTGCGCCTGTTTCGACGGCAGGCGGTTGAGCTGGTCCACCAGTTGCTCGATCTCGCGCAGGTTCAGCGCCTCGCCGACCTTGCCGGGAAAGGCCATGGCCAATTCGCGCTCGGTCACCGTGCTGCCTTCGGCGCTTTTCAGGGCTTCGAGCTTACCTTCCACCACCAGCACTTGCAGGTGGCCGCTGGAGAGGTCTTGCTGCGGCAGGTAGGCACGGCTGGTGACGCGGCCTTTGCCGAGGTAGTAGTCGGTGATGGCCTTGAGCAATTCGTTGAGCTGGGACACGCCCAGGCACTGGCCGATATACGGTTTGAGCAGGCGCTCGCGGTCGGCGGCCGGCAGGCTGTCGGCGCCTTTGAGTTCGATATCCTGGATCGGGAAGCAGCGCGTGTCGGCGGGGGTGGCCGGGGCTTCGGGCTTAGCCGCTTTACCGGGCAGGTCCTGGAGTTCCTGCAGACGCCGCTGCTGCTCTTCGAGCAGGCGGTTTTGACGGTCGCGGATCAGGTCCTGGTCGCCGGGGGTGGGGGCGGCGAATGCAGTGTTCAGGCCCAGGCAAGTGAGCAACACAGTGCATAGAAGAAACCGAGTCCGTGGCATTAACAGAGGCATGTTCGATCCGTCGAAAATCAAGGGCCGGCAAACTAACATCGAACTTCCAGCAGTCCAAGACGCTGGGGCTGTTGGGTGTTCGAGCGGGCCTGGCCGTTAATGTATTGATTAGTAACAAAATTTAATCATCTAACAGCTTTCAGGCTGATCGCGGAAACGTTTAATCCGACCGGCGGCAGCTGTTTCGATGAGAATTCGACTGAGCAGCCATTGATCGCCATTATTTAGCCATCAGGTGTCGTCGCTAGGTTAGTACCGGGGATTGGAGGAAAGTTCGCGGGGGTTTTGTGAATCCGATCCCATTTATCGGAATTCCCACAACAGGGATTGAACTGCTGCGCATAGGTGGGAGGGGGCTTGATCGTTCCCACGCTCCCGCGTGGGAATGCAGCCCGTGACGCTCCGCGTCACCTGTGTGAGCGGTTGGCGGGACGCGGAGCGTCCGAGGAGGCATTCCCACGCGGGAGCGTGGGAATGATCTTTAGACCGCTATCGGGGGCAAGCCCCCTCCCACATTGGGTATTCACTGCATTGAAGAGCCTAGCCAATGCCCTTGTCTTTTTCCGAGCCGGGCACCAGGGCCAGGCCGGGGCGTTCGACGTCGCGGGACACGTGGGACTTCACTTCTCCCACGCCACCCTCTTCATCGTTGTGGATCACCAGCACGCCAGGCCGGCGCAGTTGCTCCAGGTCGCCCGCGCCAAGGTTGAAACTTTCACTCAAGTGCTGGTCGCTGAGCGCATTCGCCTCGGCGCGACGCTGGGCGAATTTGCGGCCTTTACGTTGCTGGTAGCGCGCCCAGGCGATCAGAATCACGGCGTTGAACAGAGCGATCCACAGATAGATCTGCAAGGTATTGAGCGCGGCGAAAATCGGCGCTTCCAGGCGCGGGCCGCCGTGGGTTTCGAGCATGGCGCTCATGCCCCGGGCCAGCAGCCAGACCAGGCCGCCCCAGGCCAGCAGGGTAAGCAACACATCGATGATCCACATCACCAGGTGCTGGCGGGTTCTGACCAGTTTCATCGTCACGCCTCCTCTTGGGCAGGTTTGATACCACGGTCCGGGCTGACCCAGCGTGCGCGTTTCTGGTGCTGGTTGAACAACACCTTGGGAAAGCTGACCAGCGTGGTGAACAGGCTCACCAGCCAGAACACCATCGGGTACCACACGGTCCAGAACAGGGTTTTCCACAGGTCTTTTTCGTAGCGCCGGTCGATCAGGATGCTCACCGCGAACTGCAGCAGGCACACCATTGCCAGGACCAGCCCGGTAAACGCCGGCGGCACAAGGGAGACGACGGTAATCGCCTGCGGCAACACCATGAACTTACCCAGGCCCCAGAAAAACACCGAGAGCAGGAAGGTGAACGCCCAGCCGGTGGACAGGCAATACTCGAACAGCAGCGGCCACAGGTAGCGATGGCGCCATTGCCAGATGCCGCGGATATTTTTGAACAGCACTTCAGCACCGCCCTGGGCCCAGCGCAGGCGCTGTTTCCACAGGCCGCCGACGGTTTCGGGCATGAGGATCCAGCACAGCGCGCGCGGCTCGTAGAAGATCGCCCAGTGATCGAGCTGCAGCTTCCAACTGACATCGATGTCCTCGGTGATCATGTCGGTGCTCCAGTAATCGATGCGGTTCAGCGCCTTCTTACGGAACGCCACCACCACCCCCGACACGGTGAAGATCCGCCCGAACACGCGCTGGGTACGCTTGATCAGGCCGATGATCGAGGAGAACTCGCCCACTTGTACCCGGCCGATCAGGGTTGAGCGTGTGCGTACACGCGGGTTGCCGGTCACGGCGCCCAGGCGCGGGTTGTCGAGCATCGGCGCAACCATATAGGCCGCCGCGTTTTTGTCGAGCAACGCATCGCCATCGATGCACACCAGGTATTCGCTGCGCGCGGCCACCGCCCCCATGCGCAGAGCCACGGCCTTGCCCTGGTTCTGCGCCAGGTGCAGCACGCGCAGGCGTGGGTGTTGCAGCGCGAGCGCGTCGAGTACGGCGGCGGTGTTGTCGCTGGAACCGTCGTTGACCGCGATCACCTCGATGTTCGGATACACCTGGGCCAATGCGGCGGCCATGGTGTCGGCGACGTTATCGCCTTCGTTGTAGCAGGGGATGATGATCGAGATCAGCGGGTTGCCGGCCAGGGTCGGCGCCGGGGTGTCTTCCTTCCACGGCCAGTGACGCTCCCAGTGCAGCCAGAAGTACAGGCCGCCGGCGATCCACAGCGCAGACATGAACAACGGGTAGAAAAACACGAAGTCCATCAGGAACTGCCCGGTGACCAGGAAAATCAGGCCCAGGGGCACCCCCAGTACCAACGCCAACACGAATAAAGCCAGGATTCTGTCGAACATGATCAAGGGTTCCACTGGTTGGAAAGGGCCGGGCGTACGGTCTTCAGGTCCGGCGAGTTTTCCAGGAAGTTGTCCGGGTAGTAGCCAAAGCTCTTGACCCCCTGGCGTTTGAGCACACCCATCCATTCGGCCATTTGCACAGCGTTGATATCGGGGGCTTGCTGGGTGCGCCAGTCCTTGGCTTGCAGTTCGAATACGGTGCGCTCCAGCGCACCGGGGCGGGCCTTGACGGTAGCGACCAGTTTTTCCAGCCAGGCGTTGGAGTTTTCCAGCGACTGGCCTTCCATCAGCGGCATGGCCATCGGCGCGGTCCAGTCGTAGGCCTGCAGGAAGTCATCGAGGTTCTGCGCGAACCAGGCTTCGCTGGCCGGGTTGAGCATCGGCTCGGCGAAGATGTTACGCGCGGTCAGCACCTGCGGCCCGGCGATGGCGCGCACCTTGGTGGTCAGCTCCTGGGTGAAATCGATCAGGTAGCGGCTTTTGAAGCGGGTCCAGCGTTGCAGCGTTGCCGGGTCTGCGCGCAAGGCGGCGATGCTGCCCGGCAAGCCATTGGCCGTATAGGCCTTGAGCGCTGCGGGGCTGGCATCTTCGAAGTCCGAGAGCACGGCGTCGTCGTGGTACAGCACACCGTCGATGGCGCTGTTGCGGGCGAGGTCTTCGTAGATCTCGCCGATGATTTTGCGCACCTGCGGGTCGAACGGCGACAGGCGTTTGTACTGATCAGGATCGGCGCCCAGCTTGCCGCTTTGCGGGTCCCAGCGGGTCACGCGGGGCAGCTTGGGATCGAGGGCGAAACTGAGCACCGGCATCCACGCATACACCGCAGCATGGGCGCGGGTGTGCAATTGCCAGGCGACGCGGTTGAACAAGTCGGCGCGCACCGGCAGATGACGATTGGGGAAATACAGCGAATGCACCAGGCCGTCACCCTTGGGGTCGGCGAAGGCCTGCAAAAATACCGTGCCGGCGCCCATGTCCACTACCCGCTGGACCAGTACGTCGAGATTGCGCGCCTGCTGGGCCGGGTCGGGGTCGTAGACGTTGTCCAGGTCAACGTGCAATACGCGCAGCGGCGCCGGGGTCTGCGCCGCGACAATGCTGTTGGCGAAGTGCTCGCCGTCCGGGTCGGAGGCCACCAGGAAGCGTGGGCTGTTCATCAGGTTGCCGGGGCTGTCGAGGCCGTCTTCCAGGGTCAGGGCCATCTGGTAGCCCTGCTCGCTGACCACCGCCAGGGACGTGCCTTTGGCCGCGCCGTACGGCCACACCCACACCCGTGGCGCCTTGCCGGTCACGCTGCGGATTTTCTGCGTGATGGCCGCCACATCGGCCCGCATCCTCGCCTGGAACTGCGCTTGGGTTTCATAGCGCTGGGTCGCCGGGTCGTAGCGCAGCGAGGTCGCCGCCGGCTCCAGGTTACCCTGGGGGTTGGCCAGAATCCCGGTGTGGCTGGCGTCGGTGTGGGCGGCGATTTCCACCAGGCCCGACTGGGACACTTCGCGAATCTGCTGCCAGGTGAGGAATTCGCCACGCGGTCGCGGTGAGCCGGCGAAGTCCACCGGCTTGTTCAGCGGCGTATCGATCCAGTAGCCCACCGGCGCCAGCAGAGCCGGCCAGTGGTAGGCGCGCAGAATCGGCATCACGCGGGTGTAGAAGCTCGTATAACCGTCGTCGAAGCTGAGCATCACGGCCTTGGGCGGCAGCTCAGGGCCACCGTTGCGCGCCGCCAGGATCTGGTCGACGCTGACCGCCTGGTAGCCGTTCTCCCGCAGCCACGACAGTTGCTCGATCAAGCGTTCGGTGCGCACCGCCACCACCGTCTGGTCGGGGTCGCGATCATTGACGTCGTGGTAGGCAATGCCCAGGAAATGGTTTTTCGGCCAAGGCGCTTCGTTCGGCGCTGTTGGCCGTTGCGCGGGTGGGGTATAGGGCGCGGGTTGCTGGGCGCAGGCGGCGGCCAGCATTACACCCAGGACCAACAAGCAACGGCTGAGGACGGTCATGGTCAGGCTCTTCTAGAAACGGTAAGTGAGGTCGACGAGCAGGCGCAGATCGCGTTCGCGATCACCGTCATAAGGTCGGCTGATCAGGCTGAGGTTGGCGCCCATTTCCAGTACGTCGTTCCAGCGAAAGCGCTGGCCGTAACCGATAAGGCCGATGCCGCCGGTGGAGTAGTCGCGCTGGCTGTAGGTGCCCGCACCGATCTGGAACTGCTGGCTCCACTGGGTCTCGTAGCGGTGATAGAGCACGTGATTGACGTTGATCATCGGTAACACCGTGAAGTCCGACTTCGGGTTGAAGTACGCGGTGTCTTCCTTGCTGTTGCGGCTGGCGCCCACTTCCAGGCCCAGGTCGACTTGCACATGGGGCGAGCTGTAGAGGCCTTCGCGGCCGCTGAGCAGCGCTTCGAAGCGGTCGTTGCCGTCACTGAAGTGCGACGGGCTGAGGGTCAGTTTCCACTCGCGGCTTTCATTGGCGCGCCAGCGGATAAAACCACTGCCGCCGTTGGCGGTGACGCCGTCGTTCAAGGCGCGCAATGGCGTGGTGGTGAGCAGGTAGCCGACGCTGCCGCCGTACTGCCAGTGGTCGTTGATGTCGCGGGCAATCGACACTGCCGCGCCTTGCTTGGAGCCATCACCGTAGGAATGGTTGGACACTTCGGCCTCAATGGTCATGTCGCGGGTACGCCGCTCCACGCCCACGCGCTGCCAACGGTGCTGGCCGGTGCCTTCGCTGAAGTCGGCGGTGGCGTAGCCGGCACCGGCGAACAGGCGCCAGTCTTCATCGATGGGCGGCGTGTAGATCACGCTTTCAATGCCCCAGTCACGGCTACCGGCCACGGCACCCGCGTCGTTGTCATTGCCCCCGCCATAGCTTTTGCCGGTGTAGGCCTCGACGCGCAGTTCAGCCATGTCATGTACATCGCGCAGACGGCGCAGGCGTTGCACTTGGCGGTTGTCCGAGTTGCGCGCAACCACGTCGTCGGTGAGGGCGTCCATCTGGCGCCACTCCTGCAGGTCCATGGCGGTATAGGCCTGGGACACTTCCAGGCCGATGTCGCGTGGGGCCTGGGCTTCGGTTTCCTTGAGGGTGCCTTCGGCGCGGCGCGGCCAGTCACGGGCGCGGTACATGTCGGCCTGGGCGATGCGCAGGCCGACGTTGCCTGGCGCCTTGGCCACCAGGGCTTCCAGGCTGGCTTCGCTGCCCGGCAGGTCGCCGCCGAAGGTGCCGGCCTGGGCGGCCAGTTGTTGCGCGTCCATCCAGTTATCGTTGGGGTTGCCAATCGGCAGGCCCTTGAGTTCGACGCGGGGGTTCTGTTCCTTGGCCAGGGTGTTGGCGACCTGGCGGGCGTCCTCGACCTTGTCGCTTTCCAGCAACGCGTAGAACAACGCGGTGCTGTCGTCGACGCGGTAACTGGCGTCGGCATCCGGTGCGGTCAACACCTGGCGGTACAGCGGTTCGGCTTTCTCCGGCTGGCGCTGATCGAGGTACGACGCGGCAACCCAACGCAACGCGTAAGTGGGCAACTGCACGCCTTCGCCGGTGAGGGTCTGGGATTCGCGGATCACTTCCGCGGTACGCGCCCGGGCCTTGAGCGCGCCCAGGCGGTCGATGCGCCAGCGCACCACGTCGTCATGGGCGCTGGCGTCCGGGGCCCAGCGGGCGATCAGCCGGTCGTAGTCATTGAGCGCGCGGTCGGCCACCACGTAGCGTTCTTTTTCGGTGCGCGTGGCGAACTCGGCGATGCGCACGCGCTCGGCAGCAAGGTCGCCTTCCAGCCGGCGCTGGGTCACCGCGTCCACCAGCCCTGGGCGCTTGGCCGACAGGCGCAGCGCGGCTTCCGGCAGGCGGGCCTTTTGCAGGGCGACGATGTATTCACGGGCCACGTCAGGTTTGTCGCCGGCGCGGATAAATGCCTGGTCGAATTCAAACAGTGCGTCGTAGTTCAAGCCGGCGCGGCTCAGCGCGTAGCCCAGGGCCATGCGGCGGTTGGAGTCATTCGGCTGCGCGGCCACCAGCGCGCGCAAACGTTGCACCGCCTCGGTGGCTTTGCCGCCATCGGCCTGGGTGAGTGCCAGGCCCAGTTGCAGGTCGATATTGTTCGGTTCACGCAGCAGCGCCTGGCGATAGACCACCTCGGCCTGGGCCCACTGTTTTTGATTGCGGTAGGTGCGCGCCACCGTGGCCAGCGCCTGGCTGGTCAGGTTGCGATTTTTACCCTGGGCTTCATACACCTTCAGCACTTCGGCGTCCTGCCCGGCCCAACCGGCAATCACCAGGTGATCGCTGACCTGCCCTGGGGTTTGACGTTCGGCGGACAGTTGGCGCAGTTGGGTCAGGGCCGGCGTGAAGTGGCCGTTGCGGGCCTGAATGATCAGCGCGTCATAGGCAGGATCGGCCACGGCGTAGGCGGGCATCAGCAATTGGCTGCACAGGGCTGCTCCGATGAGCAACCGCAACCGGCCTGATGCACTGAGTGAATGGATTGGCAACATGGCGTCAGCTTCCTTACAAGGAAAGCTGCAACGATGGGTGATCCTGAGCGATGTGCATCAGGGTGTCGGCGTCTCGGGACCCGACCTAGCTTTCCTATGGGAACTATCCCTCAGCCAGGCGAGGCCAAGGGCAATTCAGAACAATTGTTCAGAATTGGCTGAACGAGGTTTTTTGCCAAGCACAAAACAAAATGTGGGAGGGGGCTTGCTCCCGATGGCGGTGGGTCAGTTATGAATGTTCTGACTGACACTCCGCTATCGGGAGCAAGCCCCCTCCCACATTTTTAACTGCATTTCAGGGTTATTGCGCGCCGCTCATTGCGCCGGCCTTGGACATCACAAAGCTGATGAACTGCTCAACCGTCATCTTCTGGCCGTTGAAGGTCACTTCGTTATTGGCGTAGTGCAGCTTGGACACTACATCGGTACCTTCCAGGGTTGCCAGCTGAGTACCCACGGCCATGCCGCTGACCATATCGGCCGCCATCTGCGATTGCTGTTCGATGGCTTTCGGGTCGGTCACGCCGCCGACCTGCGCCTGCAACGCGGCCACGTCGCCGATCATCGGCTTGGACAGGGTCAGGTTGGCGTCCAGCAGCGAGATCATCTGCTTGCCCAGTTCAACCGGCGGCAGTTCCATGGAGGCCGGCTTGGCCAGGTCCAGCACCAGACTGAACTTGCTTTCGCCATGGGTGGTTTTCAGCGACAGGTTTTCCACGGCCAGTTGCGGCTTGGCGGCCAGCACCTGGTTGACGTTGGCTTCGGCCAGGGTCTGCTCGGCTTCGGTCAGTTGCAGCTCCGGCGCGGGTTGGCCGGCAGCGGCAGCGGCTTGCACCGGCTGCATCTTGTCCTGGTAGAGCTTGGTCAACACCAGCATCGCCGGGATATCGACGTTCTTCATGCTGACGGCCATGGCAGCCGAGCCCACCGGCTTACCCTGGTAACCGATCTCGTCGATCTTGTAGTCGACGCGGCCGGCCAGGTTATTGTCCTTGGTTTCGCTGGAGTCTTTCTGCTCGAAGCCCTTGAGGGTCAGCACGGCTTTCTGCGGGCCGAAGGTAACCTTGGTGTCGGTCAGTTCGATGGTGTTCTGGCCGGTGTAGAAACCGAAAGTGGATTTGGCCAGGTTGCTGGCGACGGTCAGGCCGGCCAGTTCGGCTTCGAACGCGTCGCCGTTGGCATCGACCGCCGCGACCTTGAGGCTGTTCATATAGCCGTCGGCCTTGACCTTCTGGCCTTCGGCGCTGCTGTCGAAGTCGAGGTTGGCGCCGGAGAAGCTCACCGAGGACTTATCGTCCTTGAATTCCAGGGGCAGCAGTTCGACATTGCCGCTGACCGAACGGCTGTAACCGATATTGGCCACGCCTTTAAGCGGCGACACGTCTTTGCTGGCGGCGAACCATTGTTCGGTGGTGGCGTTCTTTTCCAGTGCGTAGTGACTGGTGGCCATCACTGGCAGCCACTTCAGGCTGACCAGGCGCGAGAACGGCAGCGGGCCGTGTTCGATATGGTCGACGAACAGCAGCTCGGGGTTCGGGTTTTGCTCGCCGAACACGCTGCCCTGGCCCTTGAGGCGGTAGTGGGCGGTGCTGCTGAACACGCCGCGGTCCAAGGACACCAGTTCCAGGGACACGCTGCCGTCGACGCCGGCCATGGAGGTCTGCAGTTCCTTGTTGGCGTTCTGGATCGCGGTTTGCAGGACCGGCTCCAGTTGTTTACCGGTGTACCAGGCGCCGCCTGCACTGACGACGCCAACGGCGACAACGAAACCCAAAAGAACGACTGCTGGCTTATTCATGAAGTGACCTGATCAAATCCTGTGAGAAGTGGGCTGTCTTCCTTGAACTGTAGGAGCGAGCTTGCTCGCGAAGAACGCATAGGCACCGCGTTCATTCAGAATGCACGCGTTATCGTTGACGTCTTTCGCGAGCAAGCTCGCTCCTACAGTACTGGCCCGTATGGCCGAAAGGCTGGGGAAGATTAGCACTGGCGGGCATAAACGGCCCAGCCTTTCAGAGGGATCAGTTCAGCAGGAGTTCAGGAGTACTCCAGCTCAATTTCGTCCAGTTGGTGATCGAAACTCTTCAAGCGCGCCGTCCAGGTGTAGACCAACACCTCAAACTCGCGGTGTATTACCGCATTGCCGGGGGTGTCGCTCTTGGGGTCACAGAAGTCCAGCTGGTAGCGTTCACGGGCCATCTGCGTGGCGACATCGGACAATTCCCGCGCATTATTGAGCCAGTGCCTGCCGTCCGCGACCTGCCGGTCGAGTACCACGCACTGCTTCTTCAGGACTTCGAGGCTTTTTTCCAGGGGCGTGCCGGTGAGGTCGCCCATGACTTCCTGGAAGGTGCGCCCGGGTTGCCAGTAGCTGCCCCAGAAATAGCGGTCGAACACGGTTTCGACACGGCGCAGGGCAACCTTGGTATCCCAGATCGTTACGCGGGTCTTGCCTTGCTCGAGCAGCTTTCGCTTCACCCGCTGGTTTTGATACGACGCCCAGGCCACCACGCCGATGGACAAGGTGCCGATGACCAGGCAGGCGCTGTCGAGAAACACCATGGCCTTGTCGAGTTGGTGGGCGAGCATCACCCCGTAGAAATACGCGGCCGATAACAGCACCAGTGCGAAGAGCACGCACCAGAAAGCGGGAGCATAAGGGTTTTTCATTATTGGAATCCCCATGAGCAAACGCGAGCAGTGTCAGGCGAGGCGTTACGCCCCTTAGACACAGCATAGCCATCACCTCACGGATTGCCGGGTTTTACCCCTTGCGTTCGTCCGCTTTCCCAGCCGCCGCCCAGGGCCAGGAACAGGTCGATCTGGCTCATCGCAACCTGGGTGTTGGCCGCCGCCAATTGCGCGCGCATGGTGGTGTAGGTGCGGGTCGCTTGCAGGTCGGCGAGGAACGACTCGCGCCCGGCCTGGAAGAACCGGTGGGTCTGGTCTGCCGCTTCACGTGCCGAGCGTTCGGCATCAGCCAGCGCCTCACGGCGCTGCAACATGGCGGTGTACTGCGCCAGGCCGGTCTGGGTTTCGCGGATCGCGTTGAGTACCACCCCGTCGAAATGCGCCAGGGCGCCCTGGGTCGCGGCTTCGGCCTCGTGGATACGGGCACGGGCGCCGTTGGTCGGCACTGTCCAGCTGATCATCGGGCCAAAGCCCCAGCGATTGGTCGCCGGCTGGCCGAGGTTGTCGAGCAGGCCCACCGTGCCCACCGTGGCGCCAATGGCGATGTCGGGGTACAAGGCGCCGGTGGCCACGCCGATGCGTGCGGTGGCAGCGGCCAGTTGACGTTCGGCTTGACGTACATCCGGGCGGCGCTTGAGCAGGGCCGCGCCGTCGCCCACCGGCAACAACTGCGCAATGTGCGGCAGCTCGGCGCAACTGGCGGTGCCAGCCGGCAGTTGCTCGAGAGGTTTGGCCAGCAGCATCGACAGCCGGAACAGCCCCGCCTGGCGCGCGGCTTCGTAGCGCGGCATATCGGCGCGCAGGGATTTGTACTGGGTTTGCGAGCGCGTCACTTGGGTTTCATCGCCACGCCCGGCGTCGCGCAGGCGTTGGGTGAGTCGGGTGCTTTGCGCTTGCAGGTCGAGGGATTCGTTGGCAATCGCCAGCTCTTCGTTGGCGGCGCAGACCTGGGTGTAGGAACGCACCACGTCGGCCACCAGGGTAATGCGCGCGATATCGGCGGCCGCCTGGGCCGCATCGGCGCTGGCCTGGGCGCTTTCGATGCCACGCTGCAGGGTGCCGAACAGGTCGAATTGATACGAGGTGGTGATGCCCACACTGCCGATGTTGCCCACCGGGACTTTGTCTTCCAGCAAGAAGGCTTCGCCAGACTCCTGCAACCGCTGGGCTTCGGCCTTGGCACCGGCGCTCCAGCCGCCTGCGGATTCGGCCTGCTGGGTCTGATAGCGCGCGCGTTGCAAATTGGCGGCCGCCACGCGCAAGTCGGTGTTGGAGGCCATGGCCTGGCGCACCAGCTCATCCAGGCGCGGGTCTTTGTAGAGTTTCCACCAGTCCGTCGGCACCGGCGCCGACATCACGTTATTGCCCTCCCCCGCGATAGCGCCTTGCAGGTCGCCACGGTTGACGGCAGCGGTGTCCGGCAATTTGTAGTCCGGGCCTACCGCCTGGCAGGCCGACAGCAACACCCCCAGCGCAGCGGTGGCCAGCAGTTGCTTCATGGCTGGTCTCCGGCTTTGGCCTTGTCATCGATGATCGACACCGTCGCCGTACGCCCGGCGATCATGCGAAAGTCCGGCGGCACGTCATCAAAGGCAATACGCACGGGAATCCGCTGGGCCAGGCGCACCCAGCTGAACGCCGGGTTGACGTTGGGCAGCAGGTTGGAGCCGCTGCTGCGGTCGCGGTCTTCGATACCGGCAACGATGCTCTGCACATGCCCATGCAGGCGGGCGTTGTCACCGATCACGCGGATATCCACGCCCATGCCGACGTGGATGCCGTCGAGCTTGGTCTCTTCGAAGTAGCCGTCGATATGGAAGGAATTGCTGTCCACCACCGACAGCACCGGCCGCCCGGCGGTGACGAACTCCTGGGTGCGCGGCGCGCGGTCGTTGACATAGCCGTCCACGGGGCTGCGGATCACCGAACGGTCGAGGTTGAGCTGGGCGGAATCCACCGTCACTTGCGCCTCGGCCAACGCCGACTGGGCACGGGCCACGCGGGACTGGCTTTCTTCCAGTTGCTCGCTGGGCACCAGGTTGCCCAGGCCACGGTTACGCTTGTACTCGCGCTGGGCCTGGGCCAGGGTTTCCTGGCGATCGGCCACGGCGGCCTGGGCCTGGCGCAGGGCCAGCTTGAAGCGGTCTTGGTCGACGGCAAACAGCACCTGGCCCTTGGTCACCAGTTGGTTGTCGCGCACGTCCACCCGCTGGATCAGCCCGGACACGTCCGGGGCGATCTGCACGATGTCGGCGCGGATGTGCCCGTCGCGGGTCCAGGGCGCAAACATGTAGTACATGACCATGCGCCACACGACGACGACCGCGAAACTCACGATCAACAGCGTCAGGACTACACGGCCGATGGTCAAAAAAGGTTTTTTCATGTCATCAAATATCGACTGAGTGAGTCCACCGCGCCCAGCAACAGCGCGTAGAGCCCCACATTGAACAATGCCCGGTGCCAGACCAGGCGATAGAAGTGCATGCGCGTCAACAGCCCGTGCACCACCAGAAACAACACATAGGTAATGCCCATCAGCACCAGCAGCGTGGGCAGGAATACGCCGCTGATATCCAGGTCACCGATCATAAAGGCGCTCCATCGGGTAGCGGCGCTTCCATTTCCGTGCCGCCAATGAACTCCACGCCAGGCAACAGCGCCAGGCGCAGGCCGGCCAGGGCATGCAGCAGGTGCAGGCGCGTGTCACCGTCGTCTTGCAGGCCCTGGCCGTTAAGGGCGCGGCGCGTGCGGTCCAGGGTCATCAGCAGACCGCTGGGCGCGGGCAAGCGTTCACCGGCCTTGAGGCACGCCTTGAAATAACCGCCCACGCCTTCCACCACCTGGTTGAGCAGCACGCGAGGCACGCCGAGGATGCGCGGGGAGTAAGCGAGCAGGTCGAGCAGGTTCAGCGCCACGCGCAGGTCGCGCAGCGCGGTGCCGGTGTCCTGGCCGGTGAGGCCCAGGCGCGGCAGGTGCTGCATCAGGCGGTCGAGCATTTGCGCAGCCATATGCCGGTGTTCGGCCAGGGTCGCAGGTTCGGTGAGGCTGACGATGTCGCGCCAGCTGAAACGGGTCAGGCGCTTGGCCGCCAGTTCCGCGCCGAAGGGCCGCGCGATCAGGGTCCAGATAAAGGCAAACAGCAGGCCTACGGGACCGGCCAGGTTGACGTTGGCGAAGTTGAGAAAGTCCGCGTCATAGGCGCCCTGGATGCTGATGAACGATGAGGTGTTGACCAGCGTCAGCAGCATGCCCAGGTAAAAGCGTGGCTGCACGGTGAGGGTGCCGATGCAGATGAACGGCACGGCGAACGCCAGCACCAGCATCGGGAAATCGTGCAGGTTGGGCAGCACCAGGAACAGGTACAGGCTGGCGAGCAGCACCGACATGGCGGTCCAGAAAAAGAAGCGGTAGATCTGCGGTGCGGGGTCGTCCATCGAGGCGAAAAAGCTGCAGGCGACGGCGGCCAGGATCACTGCGCTGCCACCGTCGGTCCAACCCAGCAGAATCCACAGCACCGAGGCGACGATGATCGCGCTGACGGTGGAAAACGCCGAGTAGAACATCAGGCCCCGGTCGAGGAACGGCGTGAGCCGGCCCAGGCGCCAGTGACGGTATACGGCGCGCCAGGTGTCCTGGCTTTCGCACTGGATGGCGGCTTGCAGGCTGCGGCAGTCTTGCCACAGGTCGACCCATTCGCCGAGGCGGTACAGGGCGTTGGAGAACAGCAACGTGTGGCGGTCGTCCAGCGCTTCGCCTTGGGGTTGCGCGGCGTCGATCTGGTCGCGCAGCACGCGCCAACGTTCAAGCGGGGCTGTTTGGGTGGTGCTTTGCAGCCAGGTATTGGCCTCCTGGAGCAACGGCGTGAGCTGAGCGAGAAACTCGGGGGCGCGATGTTCGATGGCGTACACCGCATCGTCCAGGGCGTCGATCACCGGCAACAGGTGAATCATGCGCCCGCGCAGTTCCTTGGTGTTGCGCACCGTCTGCGGCCGCGCGCCTTCGTGGGGCAGCTGGCCGATCATCAATTCGAGGGTGTTGAAGGTCGCGACCATGCCACCGCGCAGGCTGCTGACGGCTTCAGGCTCCACATCGCGGGTGAGAAAACGTTGGCTGTAGACCTGGGCGTCGGTAAACCACTTGGCCACGGACCCATCGAACACAGGCATCAGGCGACGCGGCCAGAACATCGCGCCCACCACCGCGGCCACGGCGATGCCGAGGAAGATTTCCTCGGTACGCGCCTCAGCCACGTCCCACACCGCCAGCGGGTTGTCCACTACCGGCAGGGCAATCAGCGGCAAGGTGTAGCCGGCCAGCATCAGCGCGTAGTTGTTGGCGGTGCGCAGGTGCAGGGAGAGAAACAGCAAGGTCCCGGTCCACAACGCGATCACCACCACCAGGATATAGGGTGACTGCACGAACATCGGCACAAAAAACACCGCCGCCGCCGCGCCCATCAAGGTGCCGATGGCGCGGTACAACGCTTTGGAACTGGTGGGGCCGACAAAGGGGCTGGAGACGATATACACCGTGGCCATCGCCCAATAGGGACGCGGCATTTGCATGAGCATGGCGATGTACAGCGCGATCATCGAAGCGGCGAACGTACGCACCCCGTAGAACCAGTCGCGAGCGGGCGGAAAGCCGGTAAAGAATCCGTTCAAGGCGTCGCCGCCTCAAAGGCCCGCAGTACGCGCAGCGCGGCTTCCATATCGGTGGTCGTAATGTCCGCCAGCACTTCGAGGCGCAGGCGCACCAGTTGCGCCTCGACCGCCTGCACCAACTCGCGGCCACGCGCGGTCAGGCTCAGGGCCTTGGCGCGGCGGTCGTGGATGTCTTCGGTACGGCACACATAGCCGTCGTGGCACAGCCGGTCGAGCAGGCGCACCAGCGACGGGCTTTCCATCCCCGACGCCTGGGCCACTTTGACCTGATGCACCCCGTCCCCCAGGCGACCGATCATCAACAGCGGCACGGCGCAGGCTTCAGAGATGCCATAGCTCACCAGCGTGGTCTGGCAGATTTTGCGCCAGTGACGGGCGCCCACCACCATGCTGCTGCTGAGGTTCATCTGGAGTTGTTCGAGAGATTGAGGCACTGGATAGTTCGCATACAGTTAGTTTGCTAACTATCAATATGGTGGATCGATGCGCGCCCGTCAAGTTTGGAAACAATTTCGCGGATGAGTGGAGCGACTTGGCGGCAACACCGCAGGGCAAATGTGGGAGGGGGCAAGCCCCCTCCCACATTCTCAAAAAAAATTCACCTAGCCGACTAAAGCTCGGTTTTTTTCAACCCTCACCATTTTTTTTCAAGTTTTGGCCTTTTCACACATTTTTTTGCACATCTCGCCCGCCCCGCAACATCACATTCAACTCATCCACCACCACCGCCCAATCCGCATCTTCCAGAATCTCCTCACGCAAAAACGCTCTTTGGCTATCGGTCCAGAAAAACGCATCCGCCAGTTTCAGCTCCGGCTTGAGCGGTGAATGAACCGCCACAAATTGCTCAATGCTCACCGGGTCATCCGCTAATCCAAGCTGTTTGAACAGTGACGACAAGCTATGCACAGGCGATTCCATGGCGGGCTCCTAAGAAGACGATTTCCCAGAGTCTAGCCCAGGCGCCAGCCACGCCAGCAACCGCTCGACGCACTGCTGTGCCGGCAGCACGCCGGTATCCAACACCAGCGACGCATGGGGCGGTGGCTCGTAAGGCGAGCCGATGCCGGTGAACCCCGGCAGTTCTCCCCTTCGCGCCCGGGCATAGTGCCCCTTGGGGTCGCGGTCTTCGCACACCGCGAGTGAGGCGCTGCACCACACTTCGCGATAATCGGCGCCCAGGCGCTCGGCAAACACCGCGCGCAGCTCAACCAGCGGCGCGATCAACGCCAGGATCACGATGTGCCCGTTTTCCACCAGCAGTGCCGCGAGTTCGCTGGCGCGGCGGATGTTCTCCAGGCGATCGCTGTCGGCAAACCCCAGGTCTTTGTTGAGGCCACCGCGCAAAGCGTCGCCGTCGAGGACCAGGCTCTGTCGGCCCTGTTCGAACAGCGCCACGTGCAGCCCCTGGGCCAGGGTGGATTTGCCCGAGGCGGGCAAACCGGTGAGCAGGATCGCCACGCCGCGATGCCCATTGCGTGCTTCGCGTTGACGGCGAGTGACGCTCGCCGTCGGCGCCACCAGGTTATTTGGCGACGGCACGTGGCACCGGCGTGGTGATATTGCCGGCAGCCCACGCTGATTCGCGGCCAGCCAACGCCGTGGCGATGGACTGCACGCGGTCCGAGTCCAGCTCTTCGGGCAACGGGTCGAGCCCGGCGCTGGCGAAGATCTGGCCATAGGCGTTGCGCAGGTCGGCGTAGGCCAGGTCGCGGCGCAGGTCGGCTTGCAGGGTGTTGAGTTCGCCCTGGATCAAGTCGAGCTCACCTAACCCGGCGGCCTCATGGCGGTTGCGCAACTGGGTGAGGATTTGCCCGTCGATGCTGGCGAGTTGTTCGCTGGTCTTGAACTGGCGCACGGCTTCCTGGTAATTGGCGTTGGCCACGTAGACTTGGGCCAGCACCGCGATGGACATCGCCTGGCGTCGGGCTGTCGCGACGTTTTCACCGGCCTTGGCGACGTCGATGGCGGCCGGCGCGGAGATCACGTTGAACAGGTTCCAGGTGATCTTGGCGCCGTAGTCGGCCCAACGGTTGTCGACCAAAAACGAGTTGCTGTCGTAATGGCCTCCGGCCGAAAACTCCAGGCCCGGCAGCAGGCGCAGCATGGCTTTGCGGGTTTCGGCGGCGCTGATGCGGGTCTGGTAGTCCTGCTCGCGCAGTTCAGGGCGGTTGGCCAGGGCTTCCTGCTCCAGGCTGGCCAGCTTGACCTTCAGTTGCGGCACGCTGTAGTCATCGGGCGTTACCAGCTTGAGGTCGGTGCCCATGGGCAGGTTGATCAGGGTAGCCAGTTCGGTCTTGGCCAGGGATAGCGCGCGGCGCTGTTCCTGCAACTGGCGCGTGGCTTCGATCAGCGAGCGCTGGTAACCGAGGGCCTGCACCGGGTCGCCGATGCGCTGCTCGCTCATGCTCTGGCTGTTGGTCTGGGCCTGGTTGACCCGCGCCATCAGGCTGTCGATCTGGGTCAGCAAGCGTTCAGCCGCCACGGCGCGCCAATAGGCCGAGCGCACGTCCTGCACGATGGTGTTGATCACCTTGCGCCGACGTTCCTGGATGATCAGACGCTGGTCGCCCTGCTGCTTGGCGCTGATGTAGCTCACACCAAAGTCGAGAACGTTCCACACCATGGTCAGGTCCGCCACGCGGCGGTCGCGGTCCTGGGAGGTGGACGGTTCCAGCGACTGGTTGCCACTGAGCACGCTCTGGCTGCTGGAGGCGTTGGTGTTATTGCGCCCGGCGTAGCCCGCAGACAGGGCCATGCGCGGCAGCATGTCGAAGCTGGAAAGGTCGGACTGACGCATGGCCAGGGCTTCTTCCATGATCTTCAAGCGGCCTTCGAGGTTGTACTTCACCGCACGGGCCATTGCCTGGTGCAGCGTGAGCGGGCCGCTCAGCGGCTCCTGGTCCTTGTACATGCCTTGCAGATCGCTGCGGGCTCGCTGCTCACTGACACTGCGTTCAATCGGCTCGCTGGTGACCGCACAACCGCCGATCGCCAGCGCCAGCAAGCTGGCGCCGAACAACTTATGACCTGTTTTCATCCTTGGAGCGCCCCTGTTCCTGCGTCTTGAGTTAAGTATGTTCAAGCCTGCATTTCGCTGATGCCGACCTGTTGCAGTGCACGCGCCAGGTCAATCACCTGGCGTTGTTCGGTGTCCTTGAGTTGCTGCAATTGCTGGCCGAGGGTTGGCGCGCCAAATACGCCACGCAACCCGTGGGCCGGGTCGGACTGGCCCTTGATCGACTTGCTGTCGAACGCCTTGAGGCCGCTGTCGTCGCCGCCGCTGTCACGGTTGAACAGGCTCGACAAGGAGCTTGAACCAAACACTCCGCCATCGCCGCCGCCAAAGCCGAGAAAGCCCTTGCCGCTGCCATCACCGGCGTCGTTGTTGCTGAACACCTGGGCGATAAAGCTCGGCGCCGACGCACCGTTCTGAATGAAGATACTGCCCAGGGGCGGCAAGCCCGCGCCTATTTCGCGCGGTGCAAACAACGGCGAGAAGCCGATGAGTGAGCCGAGATTGCCGGTCGGCTGGCCGAAGATAACGGGCTGCAATGGCACGTTCGTCGCCACCTGCGACGGTGCCGGCTCGGTGACGCGAAACAGCGGGTCGCCAGTCAACGTAACGGTATTGATCGAGAAGTTGTTGGAGTTGGCAAAGCCGCTGCCCGTATTGCCCGACAGGTCATTCACCAGCCCGGTATCGAGGGTGATGAAGTTGCTCGGGTCGTTGAGGTTGGCTGACGGGGTCAAGGTGGCCGTCCAGGTCTGGCCGCCATCGCTGGTTGCCAGGTTGGACAAGCTGCCGTTGGCCACGCTCAGGTCATCAAGGTCGAAGCCACTGACTTTCTCGCTGAAGGTGAAGGTCACGGTGGTGGTCTGGCCCACCGTCAGGTTCGGGTTGGCGATGCTGATCGTCGCGGTGGGACGTTCGCCATCGATCGCATAATTGTTGGAGATCGCAATGCCGCTGCCGGCATTACCCGCCGCGTCATTGACCTGACCCGCATCCAGCACGATCAGGTTGGTCGCATCGCTGATCACCGCGGTTGGGGTCAGGAGGGCGGTCCAGGTTTTACCGCCATCCTGGCTTGCCAGGTTGGACAGCACACCATTGGCCACACTCAGGTCCGACAGGTCAAAGCCGCTCACTGCTTCGCTGAAAGCGATGGTAACGGTGGTGGTCTGCCCGATGCCCAAGGTGCCGTTGGCCACGGAAATACTCGCGGTGGGGCGTTGGGTGTCGACGGCATAGTTGTTGGAATCGGTGGTGCCGCTGCCTGCGTTGCCGGCCGCGTCCTGCACGCCGCTGTTGTTCAGCGTGACCAGGTTGCTGGTGTCGGTGATGTTGGCCGTCGGCGTCAGGGTCGCGGTCCAGGTCACGCCGCCATCGCTGGAGGCCAGGTTGCCCAGAGTGCCATTGGCCACGCTCAGGTCGCCGGTGCTCAAGCCACTGACTGCCTCGGAGAAGGTAATGGTGACTTGGGCAGTCTCACCCACCTTCAATGCGCCGTGGTCGACCACAACCGTCGCGGTCGGCCGCAGCGTGTCGATGCTGAAGTTATCGGAGCCCGTCACGCCACTGCCGACATTGCCTGCCAGGTCGCTGATACCGGCGTTATCCAGCGTGATCAGGTTGGTGGTGTCGTGAATGTCGCTGGTCGGCGTAAACGTCGCCGTCCAGGTGATGCCGCCGTCCGTGCTGCTCACCGCCGAGAGCGCGCCGTTGGGCACGCTCAGGTCGCTGTTGTCGAAACCTGATACCGCCTCGCTGAAGGTGATGGTCACCAGCGAAGTTTCCCCGGCGGCCAGGGTCGGGTCGGCGACCACGATCGTGGCCGTTGGGCGCTGGCTGTCGATGGTGTAGTTGTTCGAATCGGTGGTGCCGCTGCCGACGTTGCCGGCCTGGTCGGCGATGCCGGTGTTGCTCAGCGTGATCAGGTTGCTGGTGTCGGTGATTCCGGCCGTCGGCGTGAAGGTTGCGGTCCAGGTAATGCCGCCATCGCTGCTGCTCAAGGCGCTCAGGGTACCGTTGGCAACCGCGAGGTCGGCGTTGGTAAAGCCGGTGACCGCCTCGGAGAAGGTGACCGTTACCAGCGAAGTCTGGCCGACGCCGAGGGTGGTATTGGCAAGCACAATACTGGCGGTCGGGGCCTGTGTGTCGATGGCGTAGTTGTTGGAGCTGGTGGTGCCACTGCCGACGTTGCCCGAGCCGTTCTGTACACCGCTGTTATCCAGGGTGATCAGGTTGCTGGCGTCAGTAATGGCGCTGGCGGGCGTGAACGTCGCCGTCCAGGTGATACCGCCGTCGCTGCTGCTCACCGCGCTCAGCGTACCGTTGGCGATGGCCAGGTCGGCGTTGCTGAAACCGCTGACCGCTTCGCTGAAAGTGATGGTGACCAGCGAGGTTTCGCCGACGCTTAACGCGGTGTCCGCGACCACGATGGTTGCCGTCGGTTGCACCGTATCAATGGTGAAGTTGCCCGAGTTGGTGATGCCGGTACCGGCATTACCGGCCAGGTCGGCGACCCCGGCGTTGTTCAGGGTGACCAGATTGGTGGTGTCGCGCACGCTGGCGTTCGGGGTGAAGGTTGCCGTCCAGGTGATGCCGCCGTCGCTGCTGCTCACCGCCGAGAGCGTGCCGTTGGGCACACTCAGGTCGCTGTTATCGAAACCTGCAACCGCCTCGCTGAAGGTGATGGTCACCAGCGAAGTTTCCCCGGCGGCCAGGGTCGGGTCGGCGACCACGATCGTGGCCGTTGGGCGCTGGCTGTCGATGGTGTAGTTGTTCGAATCGGTGGTGCCGCTGCCGACGTTGCCGGCCTGGTCGGCGATGCCGGTGTTGCTCAGCGTGATCAGGTTGCTGGTGTCGGTGATTCCGGCCGTCGGCGTGAAGGTTGCGGTCCAGGTAATACCGCCATCGCTGCTGCTCAAGGCGCCCAGGGTACCGTTGGCAACCGCGAGGTCGGCGTTGGTAAAGCCTGTGACCGCCTCGGAGAAGGTGACCGTTACCAGCGACGTCTGGCCGACGCCGAGGGCGGTATCGGCAAGCACAATGCTGGCGGTCGGGGCCTGTGTGTCGATGGCGTAGTTGTTGGAGCTGGTGGTGCCACTGCCGACGTTGCCCGAGCCGTTCTGTACACCGCTGTTATCCAGGGTGATCAGGTTGCTGGCGTCGGTAATGGCGCTGGTGGGCGTGAACGTCGCCGTCCAGGTGATACCGCCGTCGCTGCTGCTCACCGCGCTCAGCGTACCGTTGGCGATGGCCAGGTCGGCGTTGCTGAAACCGCTGACCGCTTCGCTGAAGGTGATGGTGACCAGCGAGGTTTCGCCGACGCTTAACGCGGTGTCCGCGACCACGATGGTTGCCGTCGGTTGCACCGTATCAATGGTGAAGTTGCCCGAGTTGGTGATGCCGGTACCGGCATTACCGGCCAGGTCGGCGACCCCGGCGTTGTTCAGGGTGACCAGATTGGTGGTGTCGCGCACGCTGGAGTTCGGGGTGAAGGTTGCCGTCCAGGTGATGCCACCGTCGGCGCTGCTCACCGCCGAGAGCGTGCCGTTGGGCACGCTCAGGTCGCTGTTGTCGAAACCTGAAACCGCCTCGTTGAAGGTGATGGTCACCAGCGAGGTCTCACCGGCGCTCAACATTGGGTCGGCGACCACGATCGTGGCCGTTGGGCGCTGGCTGTCGATGGTGTAGTTGTTCGAATCGGTGGTGCCGCTGCCGACGTTGCCGGCCTGGTCGGCGATGCCGGTGTTGCTCAGCGTGATCAGGTTGCTGGTGTCGGTGATTCCGGCCGTCGGCGTGAAGGTTGCGGTCCAGGTAATACCGCCATCGCTGCTGCTCAAGGCGCCCAGGGTACCGTTGGCAACCGCGAGGTCGGCGTTGGTAAAGCCTGTGACCGCCTCGGAGAAGGTGACCGTTACCAGCGACGTCTGGCCGACGCCGAGGGCGGTATCGGCAAGCACAATGCTGGCGGTCGGGGCCTGTGTGTCGATGGCATAGTTATTGGAGTCAGTGGTACCGCTGCCGACGTTGCCCGCACCATTTTGCACGCCACTGTTGTCCAGGGTGATCAGGTTGCTGGTGTCGGTGACATTGCTGATCGGCGTGAACGTCGCCGTCCAGGTGATACCGCCGTCGCTGCTGCTCACCGCGCTCAGCGTACCGTTGGCGATGGCCAGGTCGGCGTTGCTGAAACCGCTGACCGCTTCGCTGAAAGTGATGGTGACCAGTGAGGTTTCGCCGATGCTCAACGAGGTGTCCGCGACCACGATGGTCGCTGTCGGCTGTACGGTGTCGATCGTGTAGTTGGCCGAGTTGGTGGTGCCGGACCCGGCGTTGCCGGCGAGGTCGGCGACGCCGGTATTGGCCAGGGTAATCAGGTTGGTGGCGTCATTGACGCCAAGCGTCGGCGTGAAGGTGGCGGTCCAGGTGATACCGCCATCGCTGCTGCTGACGGCCGTCAACGTACCGTTGGCAATCGCCAGGTCGGCATTGGTGAAACCGCTGACGGCCTCACTGAAGGTGACGGTGACCAGCGAGGTCTCACCGGCGCTCAACACCGGGTCGGCGACCACGATGGTGGCGGTTGGCCGGACGGTATCGACGGCGTAATTGGCCGAATCGGTGGTGCCGCTGCCGGCGTTGCCGGCCTGGTCGGCGATGCCGGTGTTGTTCAGGGTGATCAGGTTGGTGGTGTCGCTGGTGCTGGCGGCAGGGGTAAACGTCGCTGTCCAGGTAATCCCCCCGTCGCTGCTGCTGACGGCCGTCAATGTGCCGTTGGCAATCGTCAGGTCGGCATTGGTGAAACCCGACACGGCTTCACTGAAGGTGATGGTCACCAGCGAGGTGTCGCCGATTTTCAGGGCGGTGTCGGCCATTACGATGGACGCGGCCGGGCGCTGGGTGTCGATGGTGTAGTTGTTGGAGCTGGTGGTGCCGAGGCCCTGGTTGCCATTCACATCACTGACCCCGGTGTTATCCAGGGTGATGAGGTTGGTGGTATCGGTAATGCTGGCCGTTGGGGTGAGCGTCGCGGTCCAGGTGATGCCGCCGTCGCTGCTGCTGACGGCTGACAACGTACCGTTGGCGACAGCCAGGTCCGCGTTGGTAAAGCCGCTGACGGCCTTGTTGAACGTGATGGTGACCGTTGAGGTTTCACCGATGGCCAGCGCGGTGTCGGCCACGACAAGGGTAGCGGTCGGACGCGTGGTGTCGACCACGAAGTTGTTCGAATCGGTGGTGCCCTGCCCGGTGTTTCCGGCAGCGTCTGCTACCCCGGCGTTATTCAGGGTAATCACGTTGGTGGTGTCAGTGACGCTGTTGGTGGGCGTGAACGTGGCCGTCCAGGTGATGCCGCCGTCGCCGCTGGTGACGGCCGACAGTGTCCCGTTGGCGAGGGTCAGGTCCGCGTTGGTGAAACCGCTCACGGCCTCACTGAAGGTGATGGTCACCAGCGAGGTTTCACCGATGCTCAGGCTATTGTCGGCGACCACGATGGTCGCGGTCGGCCGAGCCGTATCAATGGCGTAGTTGGCCGAATCGGTGGTGCCGCTGCCGGCGTTGCCGGCCTGGTCGGCAATGCCGGTGTTGTCCAGGGTGATCAGGTTGGTGGCGTCGGTGATAGCAGTGGTCGGGGTAAAGGTCGCCGTCCAGGTGATACCGCCGTCGCTGCTGCTCACCGCGCTCAGCGTACCGTTGGCGATGGTCAGGTCAGCGTTGGTGAAACCGCTTACGGCTTCACTGAACGTAAAGGTCACTGCCGTGGTTTCACCGGCTTTGAGTGCCGTGTCGGTGATAGCGATCGTGGCCGTCGGGCGAAGCGTGTCGACCACGTAGTTGGCGGAATTGGTGGTGCCGACGCCGACTGCGCCGTCGGAGATGGCCGCCACGCCGGTGTTGTCCAGGGAGATAACGTTGGTGGTGTCCGAGATGGCATTGGTGGGCGTAAACGTCGCCGTCCAGGTAATGCCGCCGTCGGCGCTGGAAACGGCTGTCAACGTGCCATTGGCGATGGCCAGGTCGGCATTGGTGAAACCGCTCACGGCCCGGCTGAAGGTGATGGTTACCAGTGAGGTATCGCCGATTTTCAGGGCGCTATCAGCCAGCACGATGGTGGCGGTCGGGGGCTCGACGTAGGCGGTATTGAGGACGCCGCCACTGCTGTAAATCGAGGGCTGCGCGCTCGGCGTGGTACCCGCGGTGCCCCCGCTAGTGGGGCCGCCTACCCCGCTGGCCGCGGCGTTACCGCTCAGCGCGGCAAAGTTGGCGGCGGTGATCAACACGGTCCCGCCGTTGTTCCAGATGGCTCCCACACCGCGACCACCGGCGCCGCCGTCGAAGATCTTGCCGCCGCTGCCGCCGCCCCCACCGCCGCCGCCGGCCGCGATGTTGTTGCTGATCACCGAAGCACCGATCACTTTCAGGGTGCCGCTTGAAGCGTTGTAGATACCACCCGACGCATTGCCGCCGACGCCGCCGACCTTGTCCCAGCCGGAGCCGCCACCGCCACCGCCAATCGACAGCGTGCCGTTGGTCGCCGATCCGCCGTCACCGCCGTGGCTGTAGCCTGACGCACCATTGCCACCCAGGCCGCCAGTGCTGGTGCCGCCGCGTCCGCCCATGTCGTTGACTGAGTAGCCACCCCCGTAGCCGCCAGCGCCGGCGCTGCCGGCGCCCCCGGCATACGTGAGGTTGCCTGGCCCGGTCGAACCGCCATGGCCGCCGCTTCCCCCACCGATACCCCCGCCGCCGCCACCACCGCCGCCGGAATAGGCGGGCGTCACGCCACCACCGCCACCACCACCGGACGCGGCGTTGGCGGTGACCGTCACGTTGTTGAGCGTAAGGGTGCCAGCGTTGAAAATCCCGCCGCCCATCGCGCCCGCCGCTGCCGCGCCGCCGTTGCCGCCGTTGCCCGCCACCAGCCCTTTGGTGATGACCAGGCCATCAAGGGTTACCGTACTGCCGGACGCGATTTCCACGACGCGGGACCGGTACTGGCCATCGAGGGTGATATCCGCGGTGCCGTTGTTGTCCAGGTCACCATCGACGGTGATGTTTTTATTGATCAGCAACTCGGAGGTGAGCGCCACGGTCGAGCCGGAGAGGCCGGCATTGAACGTGACGATATCGCCGTTCTGCGCCGAGGCGATGGCCGCGCGCAGCGAACCGACCCCAGTGTTGAGGTTGTTGGTAGCGGTCCAGGTCGCCAGGCCCCACTGGTAATCGCTCATGGCTTTGGTCGACAGCACGTTGGCGCTTTCGATGGAGCCGGTGGCGATCTCCAGGTCCCAGTCGCCGCCCACGCCCGTGCGGTTGATCGACGCCGCCACGTCGCGGCCGGTCAACTGCGCCAGGGAATCGACAAAATTCAGGCCGCGTTCGCCCTCGGCGGTGTAGCAGCCGTAAATCAGGATGTCGCCGCCAACGTTCATGTCCTTGCCGATTTGCCCCAGCACCGCGCTGCGGGCCGCGACATTATCGGCCGACAGGTAGGTAGTACCGAGCCACAGATCGCCCGCGTTGCCGTGGGCAACGATCTGCACCGAGCTGACGCCCTGGTGAGTGTCGAGGTAGTCGGCAATCTGCTGCAGGCCGTCCTTGCTCGCATCCAGCTGGATGACCTGGGCGCCCGGGGCCACGCCTTGCAACAAGCTGGCGGAGTCCTTGACCCGGGCATCCACGAACACCACGGTTTGACCGGGCACGGCTACGGGGGAAACGGCTGGCGCGTCGGCCTGGCCGTGGGTGTCTTTGCTCACGCTCGGGTGGTCAGCCGTCGGCGGCTTGGCGGCGTCAGCGGTGGGATGGCTGTCGGGTTGCGCCGCTTCAGCCACGGTGGCGGCGACTGCGCCGTCGAACAGCATGCGCGGCTCCAGGTGCATGATCATCGGCGAGACCCGTGCCCGTACTGCTTCGGTTTCCCGCGACTTGCGATTGCTCCACCACATGCTGCTCACCCGGCGTCAAACGTTCTTGAGAAAAATGAAAACGCCGCGATCAACTGATCGCGGCGTTGGCCTTCATACGAATCACATTGGCGGCGCTGGCTGAGCCGTCCTGCCAAAACGACAACTCGGTGTACTGCTGGAACAAGTCCGGCGGCAGGATGGTGCGCCGCGTCTGCAAACGCACCTTGGGCTGGACCTTGTGCAAGCCGGAAACGCCCAGCGCCTCGTCGAATGCCGGCGCGTCGTAGGCGAGGTTGTCGAAGTCATGCTCAAACCATGGCTCGCCGATAAAATCGTAGACCAACCGCATGACCCGCTCCGGGGCCTGGCTGAGCAGGTCGTAATCGACGATCAGCAAAGAATCGGCATGTTCACCGTAATAGGCTTCCTTGAGCGCAGCCCAGGCAAACCCGACCAGACGGTTGCGCTGGGCCAGGGTTTCGCAGCGGCTGTAGACCGTGTTGCGCTCGACGTCATCGCCAAACAGCTTGGTGTTTTCGAAAGGATTGGCGCGATACAGGCGTTCCAGGCTGTCCATGATCCAGGCGACGTTGCGCACACAGGCGACGACCTTGGCCTGGGGAAACAGGTCGTGCAGCGCAGGCATACGCGCGCACCACTGGCGGTTGGTGTCGAATACCACCGGGATGGAGGCTTTGTCGGCGTAGTAGGAATCAAACAGGCCGCGCAACAGGCGACGACGGGTGTTGGCATCGATGACCGAGCCAAACTCGCTGCCGGCGCTGCACTGCGCCAGCACACCATTGAACAAGGTGCCTAAAGGGCTGCTCATGCCGGCGTGAAAACGCGGGTTCTGCAATAAAATCGCAGAGAGCAGGGTCGAGCCGGAGCGCGGCAAGCCCGAGATAAAGTGATACTGCAATCCGTTCACCACTTTGTAGGACAAAAATCCATTTGTGGGCCGGAGCGTAGTTGAGAAACACAGTGCCGACTAGCGATCATTTGCCACTATTTTGGCATGCCCCTAATACCAATTCGTGATTAGCGGCAACCGGCGGGCCGCGAAGGCTCTGGCCCGCCACACAACACGAACAGCCGCGCCCGCGCGCCGCCGCCGTCCTGCTGCAAAAGTTCTTGCCAGCCTGGCGGAATCGGCGCGAATTCATCCGGCAGCTCGTTGCTGCTGATGAGCCAGACACGTCGTGTGTCGGGCGCTAAGGCAGACAGACGGTCAAGGTAGATGCGCCCGCCGTCCTGATCCACCAGAGTGCCGAAGCCATAGGCATTCGGCCGAGTCGGCGTACCGTCGGGCCTGGGCGGGGTGTAAAGCTGCAGTTGGGCGTCGGTCTGGTCGTAATACACGTAGCTGAGGTACCACATCATGTCGCTGAGAACGATGCGGTCGCCTTCCTGATAGTTGCGGTTGACGAACTCCACCGGCACGTTGAACTGATCATGCACATCCACCGTGGCATTGTTTTTCAGCCCCAGCAGCTCCACTCCGACAAACACCACGCACAACGCCGCGCCCAGCCATGCCAGGCGCGTGGGCAGGCGGTCGATGGCCAGGGCCACAAGGATCGGCAAGCCCAGGGCGTACACCGTGAGGTAGCGCTCGATAAACACCGGCGAGATAAACGACACCGCATACACCAGCAGTAGCGGCAACAGGAAGAACAGCGCCAGCAGGCGGGCCGGGCGATGGCGCTCGCGATCCTGCCAGGCGGTGGCTATCACGACGGCGATCAACAACAGCGGGAACAGCCAGAACAGCGGTCGCCAGAAGTCCACGCCTTCATCCTGAAGCGTGAACTGCCAGATCATCGACGGCACGGAGGTCAACGTGACCGGGTCTTCCCAGCCAATGTCACCGCCAACCTTGAGCTGTTCGACGTGTTGCACGAGGTCAAGCATGTTCGGCAGCCAGGGCAGGTACAACGCCACGACCAGCGCATTGGCGCACCACCACGACGGACGCAGGATCAGGCGCTGGCCGGGCGCCTGGGACGGGCACAGCAGCCCCAGGTAAGCCCAGTGCACCAGCACGCACAGTGCAGTGAAGTAATGGGTATAAAAACCGGCGGCCATCAACAGCGCATAAACGACCAGGTAACGCGTGCGCGCGGGTTGGCGCACCCAGTACACCAGCGCCAGCGTGGCCCCCAGCAACCACACCGCCAGCAGCGAGTACATGCGCACTTCCTGGCTGTAGCGCACGGCGGAGGGAAACAGCGCCAGCAGCACCCCCGCCAGCACCGCTGCGCGGCGGGTAGACAGTTGCCGCGTGAGCCAGACGCCCAGGCCTACCGCCAGCACGCCGGGGATAGCACTCATGCCGCGAATCGACCAGATGCCGTCGCCGAACAGTTCGATCCAGCCGCGCAGCATGAAAAAGTACAGCGGCGGATGCACATCATGGGCGGCGTGAAACCACAGGTCGTCCAGGGCGTATTCGCTGAGCAGCAGGCTTGAACCCTCATCGCCCCAGATCGCCGCAGCCGTCAGGCCATAAAACCGCACGGCCATGGCCAGCGCCAGGATCGGCACCCACCACAAACGGCCTAGCCAACCGGCGCCTTCCCAGGTGCTCGAAAGACGATTGACTAAGGAAAGTGCCGCCACTTTTTCGTCTTGTTCTACCACAGACCGTCGCACCTCAACTCCCCAGACACAGCCCGTTTACCAGGCAAACCCCACACATGCGCAAACACGCGCCACTCTAGGACAAAAGCCCCGGTTTCGCTCGCTGTTTCGCAACCGCCAGGCAGCAAGCAACAACGGCGACTACGCTCTGCGATGGCGCCGGACCGATTGGCGTCCTCCCCCCTGTCTAGCCATCACAAGGATGAACGATCCATGGAAGTTTTCATCGGCACCATCCAACCCTTTGCATTTGATTTCGCCCCCAGAGACTGGGCCCTGTGCGCCGGGCAAACCCTTGCCGTCAACCAGTACCAGGCGCTGTACGCCCTGCTCGGTGTCGTTTACGGCGGAAATGGCAGCGTCAGCTTCATGCTGCCTAACCTGCAAGGTCGAATGCCCATTGGTCAAGGCAGCGGCGCGGGGTTGTCGGCGCGCGTCATTGGCGAAATCTCCGGCACGGAATCCGTCACCGCCACCCTGCTCAACCTGCCTGCCCACACCCACGCCATGACACCACTCACCGCCACCACCTCGGTGCAACTGGCGAACACCTCCAGCAACCCGCTGACAGTACCCAGCGCTACCAACGCGTTTATCGGCGCTTCCGGCGGTGGGCCGGGCAGCGCTGCAATCTATTCAGACCAGCAGGGCGCCACGCCGGTCCCTCTGCAGGGCGTGAGCACCGCCGTGGCCGGAGGCACGATCAGTGTCGCCGGCCAGGGCCAGGCCTTGGCCACCATGAACCCTTACCTTGCGATCAATTTCAGCATTGCCTTGAACGGGCTTTTTCCGTCGCGCGATTAACCCCTGGCCGGGGCTCGCAGGCCCCGGCATCTCTGAAATGGAGCCTCACATGTTGAACCTGGTCACCCCGGAACACTTTCGACCGTTGCTTGATGGCACCTCCGTGCTTTACCTGCCCGACGGTTCGGCGCTGCCGATCCAGGTCCAAAGCCTCACCGAAACCCCCAAAGCCACCTTGCCAGGCAGCCCGCGCGGGGCCTTCAGGGTGCTGCTCGAAAGCCTTGTACCCACGGATTTCGTCGACGGCTTATGCCGTTTACCGCTGGCGGACGCCTGCCTCGAACAGGTGTTTGTGTCTCGCGAGCCCGCCATGGGCCGCGACAGCGAGCGGGGTTATTTCTGCATTGTGTTCAACTGAGACGGGTACCACACCAACCGCTGCGCGGCGGGCGTCTGTTCTTCCACCCGAAACCCCAGCGCCAGGTAATGCCGGCACGCATGGGGGTTGCTCGCCCACACCACCGTGCTCACCGGGCACGCCACCTGCGTGGCCGCCTGCTGCACCCCTTGCAAAACCGCGCGGCCAAAACCCTGGCCACGCGCGGTGGGAATGAATGCCAGGTACAACACCCGGATTTCATGTGGCCCGAAGTCGGCACTCAAGGCGCCGATGGGCGTGTCCAACTTTTCGATGACATAGTGCAGCGCACCGGGGAAATGCTCGTCCAGGCCTTTTTCCTGGACCTGGAATTGCTGGGCGATCACCTCCTCGACCAGCGCCTGCTCGCCATCAATCCACTGCAGATCCGCACGTGCCGAGCGGTAAAGGCGCTGCAAAAACGGCCCGTCGGTACTGCGTGAGGGACGCATCACCAGGCCCTGCGCCAGGGCACCTTGCTTGTTCGACATTGCGTTCAACTCCTAGAACCCGCTTTCCCGTACACCCAACGCCGCCGCCCGTCGCCAGGCCACGCCCAGCACCGACTCACTGCGCCCCTGCAGCACCACCACGCCGCGCAACGGCTGACGGGGCGTTGCAATCGCTTGCAGACTTTTCAAGCGTGCGCCGTATTGCGCCTGCACCGGCTCCGGGCGCTGGTTTTCATCGCGGCGCACGGCAATCGGCCCGTGGTGGTCTGAGGTCAGCGCCTCCTGGTCCAGGTAGGCCACACCGTTGGCGTCGATATCGGTCAATTCCACCGGGATGGCCGCGTGCATCGGGTCATCGGCGATAAACCGTCCGGTTGCCCCCGGCGCCACCCGCCACAGCTCGGCCTCGGCGATGTAACCGCGCAGGCGGGCGCCTTCTTCCACCACCCGCGCCAGCGAATCCTTGGGCGACAGCCAGCGCCCCACGCTCAATTGCGGCAGCACATCGCGCACCGTGCCGGCGTGAGGCGCGCGCAGCAGCAGGCGTTCGCGCTGGGCGGCCAGGCCACGGTATTCGGCGAGGGCCTGGGATAGGCGCTGATCATTGATGCCAGCGTCCACTGCCGTTTCACTGCGCCCGGCCTGGCGGCGCATCTGCAACTGCAAAATCTCCACTTCGCGGCGCACGATGCTTTGCCGGGCGTCCAGGTCCGGTGATTCCAGCTCGATCAGCACCTGGCCCTGGGTCACCTCTTGCCCGTCCCCCACCCGCAAGTGCTTGACCCGCGCCGCCACCGGCGCATGCAGCGCACTGGCGCGCCCGGCTTCGAGCATGGTCGGCAGCTCCACCGCGCTGCGCCAGGGCACTACCAGCGCGAGCACCACCAGCACCAGGCCCAGGCTGCTGAGCATGACCCGCGGCGCATGGGCCTGGCTGCGTCGGCTCCACCATTGGCGCCACTCCTTGAAGATCGGCAGGCCGATAAACCACACCAGTTCCACCCCCATCAGGACGATCCCCAGCAGCTTGAAAAACAGGTGATACACCGCCAAGGCGATCCCTAAAAACAGCGCCGCGCGCCACAGCCACGCCAGGTAGCCCCACCACAACAGCCGGCGTTGCAGGTTGGGCGACCACGGCTCCGGTGCCGGTTCGCCATAACCGAACAGCAGCTCGCGCAAGCGCCAGCGACACAGCGCAAAGGCGCGACCTTGCAGGTTATCCACCTCCCACCAATCGCTGATCAGAAAGTAACCATCGAAGCGCATGAATGGGTTGAGGTTGATCGCCAGGGTGGTCAGCCAGGTGGCGCTTGCCAGCATGAACGCTGCCGTGCGCGCCGGGCCGTCCGGCAGCAGCGACCAGGCCAGCAGGGCGATGCACGCCAGCAACAACTCGGCCATGACCCCACCGGCCCCGATCATCAAGCGCGCACGACGATCATTAACCCGCCAGGCGTCGCTTACGTCGGTGTAGAACATCGGCAGCAGCACCATGAACGCTACGCCCATGCTCTGCACCCTGCACCCGGCGCGCTTGGCCATAAAGGCATGGCCGAATTCATGGCACAGCTTGGCAAAGAACAGCGCCACGCCAAACGCCAGGGCGCCGCCCAGGCTGAACAGATGCGGAAACGTCGCCACAAAGCGCTGCCAGTCGCGCGCGACCAGAAACACCCCAAGCGCCAAAATGATCGGCAAGCCGTAGCGCAACAACCCAGGGCCAAAGCGCGCCAGCAGCGGCCAGGCACGGTTGAGAAACGCATCCGGTCGCCACAGCGGAATCCGGAAAAACAGGTATTGATGCAGCAGCACCTGCCACAGGCTTTGTTTACGCGCGGCAGATTTGTAGAGGTAACTGGCGCGCTGCTGCGGGTCGAGGGCGGCGATCAGGTCGTGGGCGCGCAGAAAACCCAGCAGCTCATCCACTTCACTGCCGCCCAACGCCAGGCCCGGCTCGCGGTTGGCGGCCTGCAGGACTTTTTCCGGGTCACCCAAAGACCAGTGGCGCAGCAAGCGAATGGCGGTGGCGCCCAGTTTGAAATAGCGCCCGCGCACCGGGTCGGCCAGGGTCCAGCGCGGCGAACCGTCCAGGGCCGCGCCGGCGCTGGACAGTTGCAGGTCTTCACGCAGTTTGGGCAAGTCCATCAGAGGCCCACGCTTTGACGCAGGCCTGCCAGCGGCCGCCGCAACAGGTACAGCGCCAGCGGCGCGCGCTCGCCAAACAGCTTGGCCGTGCCGCGCAGGCCGATACGCGGCGGTGCTTCGTCGAATTGCGCATCCAGGCGATAGGCCAGTTGGCCACCCGGTGTGGGCTGCGCCTCATAGGCTGCCCGTTGCAAGGTCGCCAGGTGGCGATGCAAAGGGTCGCTGTCGAGGAACAGCGCTACCTGGGCGTTCGGTTCCAGGGCGATCGCATCGCCTACCGCCAGCTCAATGCGCAACTCGGCCTGGTCGGGGTCGGCAATCTGCAACAGGCGCTCGCCGGTTTGCACGGGCTTGCCGGTCCAGCGCTCGGCGTCGGCGAAGACGGCGATACCGTCGCGCTCGGCGCGCACTTCGCTGCGCTTGAGCAGTTCGCGGGCGTAATCGCGTTCGGCGCGTTTTTGCTCGACCCGGGCCGCCAGCAGGTCGATACGCGAATTCGATTCGGCATCGGCAAAAGCTCGCTGCGCGCTGGCCTTCAACTCGGCCTCGGCCACGCCCAGGGCACGCGCCGACACGTCAGCCTGGGCCGTGAGGGTGGTGCTTTCGAAACGCAGCAACAGGTCACCGGTTTTTACCGCCTGGTTGGGCTTGACCAAAAACTGTGCAATCACCCCATCCAGCGGCGCCGCCACCACCTGCCCGGCCAGCGGCACCACTTCGGCGGGCGCCAGCACGGATTGGCGCACCGGAATCAGCAGCAACAGCAGCAAGGCGACCACCACCATCAGCCGGCGCTTGCGAGTCAGGCGCAACCGCCACGGCCGCTGCGGCTGCAGTGCATGCCAGGCATGGCTGCAGGTGTCGCCCAATTGCGCCAGCAACACTTGCTCGGCCGGATTCCACGGGGTATCTCGCGCCAGCCACAGGCCACCGAACACTCGGCCCTGGGGGTCGATCAACGGCAACCAGAACACCTGGCCGGCAGACAGGCTTTGCCAGTCCGCCCGCACCGCCTCGCTCAACTGCTCCGCCGGCACTACGCGTGCGGTCTGGGCCAGCGCCTGCTTGTGCAACTGCGCCACCGCCTGCTCGACAAAGGCCACGAACGGCGCATTCGGGTCGACGTTACTCACGGCTGTCACCGCCTGCACCTTGCCGGCGATCAACAGTGCGGCATGCCGATAGCCGAACAGCGGCTGGCTGTCATTGACCAGGCTGTAGGCCAGTTGCTCGGTGGTGCGCGCGGCACGGGTCTGGCGTTCCAGGTCCAGAAACTGCGCAAACACCCGCTCGCTGCTGCCCGGCATCGGGGCGTTCATTGCAATTGCGCAAAGTGTGCGGTGCCACTCATGCCTGCCATCAACCCGGCGGCGTTGGGTAAAGTGGCGACCAGCAGCAGCGTCTGGCTGCCCTCGTCAATGCGCGCGCCGAGTCGTTTGACCGTGGCGCTGAACGCCTGGCCGGTTTCATCGGGGGTAAAAGTGAAGGTCTGGCCGGGCTTGAGCTTGTCCATCCAGCGTGACGGCACCAGCAGGTGGATTTCCAGGCTGCGGTTGTCGACGATTTCCAGCAGCGGCGCCCCGGCCGACACGCTTTCATAGCGTTGCACCTTGCGTTGCACCACCTGGCCGTCATACGGCGCCAGCACGCTGCAACGCTTGACCTGCACCTGATAGACCTGGGACTGGGCCTGGGTTTCGCTGAGTTTGGCTTCGGCGCGGGCCACTTCAAAGCGCCCGACTGAATTGAGCGCCGCCAGCTGTTTGTTGTGGGCCAGCTCTTCACCGGCGCCACGGCTGGAAGCCTGGGCGGCATTCAATTGCGCCTGGTAGGCCGAGCAATCGAAACGTGCCAGGGTGTCGCCCTTCTTGAACGACTCGCCCTCACTGAACGGCAGTTCGACGATGCGCCCCGACAACTCGCTGGCCAGCATCGCCTGGTCGCGGGCCCGTAACACGCCGCGCGCCTCATCAGTGCCGGCCGCAGCCGCCGGCGGGTGATCCAGCAAGGGGTCGTCCGCCATGGCGACAGGCGCCACGCCGATCACGCAGGCAACACTCAACAGCCATAGCCGCAATAGCTTCATACGATCCTCCCTGATGAAGAACGCAGTCTATGTCAGCAAGGTTAAAACGCCACTACCCTCAATCGGACAAATCCGTGATTTGTGTGAGCGTTCACCGAAGCTGGTGTCGGATCACGCTATGATTGCCGTCCTCCAAGGACCCAGGATCAAGGACACGTCATGCGCATCGGTTTTTTGTCACCTCTGGCACTGGCCCTGCTGGCCGGTATTCCCCTGACGGCCCAGGCCAGTTCCGACGACTCGTGCTACCCCGACTGGCGGGTGTCGCGTGACAGTCTCGAACCCTGCAGCAACCAACCCTTTCTCAGCCCAGGCAACGATAGCCGAGTAAACCTGCGCCTGTTGCTGGCCGACAAAAAGGCCGCACCCCTGGCTCCGAATGCCCTGAGCGAAGACGACCTGGCCCAGGGTTTCGGCCCGGTGCCGTTTCCGGTGTATCGCTTGGTGCCGGTTCCGGCCGCAGAGGACGAACCCGATAACCAAGCGGACGATTCGCGCACCGCCGAGCTCGACACCCTGCTCGCGCCGCTGGGCATCAAGCGTGAGGAGTACAAGACCGCAGGCGAAGCGTTTCTCGATGGCGAAGGCAGCCGCTGCCGCAGCAACGCTGATGACAGCGCCACCGCGTTTATCAGCCAGGTGATCAAGGCCGATATGCCGCCCGCCGAGCGCGACCTGCTGGTGAAAGCACGTTTGCAGCTGCTGACCACCTGTGACTGGGACGGCCAGGTGGTGGATGCGCAACTGACCCCTTCGGCCAGCGCCCAACTGTTTCGCACTTATCTGCAGGCCGCCGCTGACTTCTACAGCGGCCGCTTCGGTAACGCCGAGCGCGGTTTCGCCGCCGCCGCGACCAGCGAGGTGCCCTGGCTGAAGGAAACTGCGCTGTATATGGCCGCGCGCACCTCGCTGAACCAAGCCCAGGCCGAAGCCTTCGACGAATACGGTGTGCCCCAGCGCGAGCATGTGGACAAGGCCGCGTTGAGCGACGCCGAAGAAGGCTTTCTCGGCTACCTGAAAACCTACCCGCAGGGCGCTTACGTCGCGTCCGCCCGTGGCCTGCTGCGCCGGGTGCACTGGCTGGCGAATGACGAGACCAAGCTCGCCGCAGATTTCACCTGGCAATTCACCGAAGCCAGCGACGCCCAGCGCAATGTGAGCGTAGACGCGTTGGTGGAAGAAGCCGACCTCAAACTGCTGATGGCCAGCAACCAGGCGGCCAACAGCCCGATGCTGCAACTGGTCAGCGACCTGATGGCTATGCGTGCCCATACCCCGCCGCTGTTGAGTCGCGAAGCCCTCGACAAGCAAAAGAGCACCTTCGCCAACGAGCCGGCCTTGTTCGACTACCTGCAAGCGGCGTATGCCCTGTACGTCGAGCACCAACCCGACACGGCCCTGAAGCACCTGCCGACGGACCTGCCGCCAAACCTGGATTACTTCGCCTTCAGCCAGCAGACCCTGCGCGCCCTGGCCCTGGAAGCCAAGCAAGACTGGAAAGGCGCCGAAGCGCTGTGGCTGCAACTGCTGCCGCTGGCCAAGCAACCGCTGCAACGCGACCAATTGGAGCTGGCACTGGCGATGAATTACGAGCGCAGCGGCCAACTGGCCAAGGTGTTCGCCGCCGACTCGCCGATCAGTGCCAGGCAGGTGCGCTACATCCTGCTGCGCAACGTGGCCGGTCCCGACCTGTTGCGCCAGCAGGTCGCCAAGGCCAACGACCCGACTGAACGCCAGACCGCCCAATTCGTGCTGCTCTACAAAGACCTGCTGCACCGCCAGTTCGCGACCTTCGCCGACGACCTCAAGCAGGCCTCGCTGTCTGACGACAAACTCGGCACCAGCCTGGGTTACACCTACAGCGGCGGGCAAAGCCTGAAGCTGTTCCAGTGGAACGGTGACAAGGCCGAATCCGGCTATGCCTGCCCGAGCGTCGCGCAAACCGCCGCGACCTTGCAAAGCGACGCAAAAAACCCGCAAGCCCTCAACTGCCTGGGGGAATTTATCCTGCGCAATGGCCTGGACGGCATGCCGCTGGAGCAAGCCCGCGCCACCGGCAGCCTTGGCAGCACCGCCTCGGAGTTCAAAGGTGAAACCTTCTCGCGCCTGGACGGCTACCAGCAGGTGATCGCCAATGCCAAGGCGCCCAAAACCGACCGGGCCTACGCACTGTTTCGCGCGATCAATTGCTACGCGCCGGCCGGCTACAACAGCTGCGGCGGCGAAGACGTGGCGCCGGGCGTGCGCAAAGGCTGGTTCCGCCAGCTCAAGAGCGGTTTCGCCGACACCCAGTGGGGCAAATCGCTGCAGTACTACTGGTGAAAATGCTGTGGCTGGGCCTGCTGTTGCTGGCAGGCCCGGCCTTCGGTGCTGTTGACGCCCGTGACTACGACGCCTTCTGGCTGTGGAGCGGCGTCGCGCCCCAGCCGGTGCTCAAGCAGGCCAAGACCCTCTACATCCTGCAGGGCCAGATCAACTCCACCCGCCGCGCGCCGCAACGCGGTGTGCAACTGATCGCCCAGGGCATGAACGTGCCGCGCATTACCCAGGGCGACATCTGGGTGGTCTACCGCGCCCATACTCTGCGATGGCCGGAACAGGTCTACACCCAACTGCTTGGCCAGGTGCAACGCTGGCGCGAGGCGGGCAACCCGGTGGTCGGCATCCAGATCGACTTCGACGCCCGTACCCAGTACCTGCACGAATACGCGGCCTTTCTGCGCGACCTGCGCCACCGCCTGCCGGCCGACCTGCGCTTGAGCATCACCGGCCTGATGGACTGGAGCAGCAACGCCGACCCCGCCGCCATCGCCCAGCTCAAGGGCGTGGTGGATGAAGTGGTGGTACAGACCTATCAAGGGCGGCACAGCATCCCCGACTACGCCGCGTATTTGCCCCGGATGAATCGGCTCGGCGTGCCGTTCAAGGTCGGCCTGATTCAGGGCGGGGAATGGCAAGCGCCGGGGTATTTACAGGGGAGTGAGTGGTTTCGGGGGTATGTGGTGTTTTTGCAGAACCGGTGAGTCCGCCGACAGGGAAAAATCCGCATCGAGCTGGAGTTTGTGCAGACTGGCTTAAATAGAGTCGATGATATAAGTTACTCTTACCGCGTTAAAGGGTGATATATCATGCAAACTACGGGCAAGCCAAACCCTCACAAAGGGTACATCTCAGAGCGAAGCGATGAGCTGATGAAAGGTATTGGAAACGGTATCGAAATAGCCCGTATTCGTCGTCGGCTGAAGATTTCCACCATATGCAGCCGCGCGGGCATAACCCGGCAAACGTATCAACGACTGAGACACGGAGAAGCCGGCGTATCCCTCGGTGTACTGATGAATGTGCTCAGCGCAATGGACCTGGAGGAAGGGATGGCGAGCATCGCATCGCCAGACCTTGACCAGGTCGGGATTACCCTGAGCCTCGCCCGTGAGCCTGACCGAATTCGCACAGAAGGAGACCCCCATGTCCTGGAAGCCGATTGGTAATGCATTCGTTTTTTCGGCTCACTCAATCGGTGATCCGGTCCCCGTCGGTGAAGTGGCGATGCACGGGGGCGGATTCGTTTTTCGCTACGCGAACAGCTGGCTCGCACGTTCCAACGCATTCGCGATTGACCCGCTGAATTTGCCACTGACCCCCAACCAGTATTCCTCCACACGCATGTTTGGGGTGCTTGACGACGCCACTCCGGACAATTGGGGCCGGCGTGTTCTGCTGGCCACCCACAAACAGCATCCACAAAACGACATCGAATGGCTGCTTGCCTCGCGGGGTGCCGGGGTCGGTTGCCTGCTTTTCAGTGCTTCGCGCCATCTGTTACCTACCCTGCACCAGCCGCCACAATTTGAAGATCTCGAAAAAATCATGGTTGGCCTCGATCAAGTCGAGAAAGGCGATGTGGACCTCCCTGCGGAAATCGCACGGCTATTCGAGTTCGGAAGCTCTATGGGCGGCGCCAGACCCAAGGTCACCGTGACTTTTGAAGGTAAGGAATGGATTGCCAAGTTCGGCCGCAGCGACGATGTTTTCGATCAGCCCCGTGCTGAATTTGCCAGCCTGCAAATGGCGAACGCGGCGGGTCTACCGGCAGCGGGGCACAAGTTGGTCGAGGTAGCAGGCAGGCCGGTGTTAATGGTCGAGCGTTTTGACCGGCATGAAGGAACGGGGCGCGAGCACTATGTCAGCTGCAACTCTTTGGTAAGCGCCGAGAAGCCGAGAATGCGCGTTGGCGCGGTTGATAGTGACGTTTCCTATTCCAGAATCGCCGACGTTTTGAAGAAAGTCAGCGACGATGCAACGCTCGACATGCGTGAACTTTATCGACGCATGGCATTCAATGTGCTCATCGGAAATAGCGACGACCACCTGAAACAAACCGGACTACTTTTGACCAGCTCGTCGGGCTACTCCCTTGCGCCAGTATTCGACGTGCTGCCCCACCCAACGCAGCTAGGCTTGCAGGCGCTCATCATCGGGAATGAGGGAAGGGTATCGTCTGTCAGCAATTTGCTGAGTACGCCCGAGCGCTTTGGGTTGGGGATGGATGAAGCAAGATCTATCGTCACTGACGTATATGCCGTCGTGCGAGAAGCCTCCGGTTTTTTTGAGGCGGCAGGCTGTAGCAGTGCCGATGCCAGCATGCTTTCCACGGTATGCACCCGGTTTGAAACGCAGCTGATCGCATGACCCGGGTGCACAACCGAAGACGACGCCACGTCCGTCCTATTGCGCATCTGAACGTGCCAGCGGATACACCGACTCCCACCCTCCTCCCAGCGCCTTGTACAACCCGACCATCGCCAACGACACACTCGTAGAACTTTCCACCCACTGTTCCTGAGTCGCCAACAGAGCGCTTTGCACGGTGAGCACATTGACGAAATCCGCCACGCCTTCGACGTACTGGTGTTGCGCGGTGGTCAGGGCGATCTGGTTCTGGCGCACGGCTTCGGCGAGGCTGTCGCGGCGCAGTTGGCTGGCGTTGTAGCGGGTCAACTGGTCGTCGATTTCATGCCAGGCGCGCAGCACGGTTTGCTGGTAGGCCAGCGCCGCTTCCTGTTGCTGGGCTTCGCGCAGGTTCACCATGCCTTGCAGGCGCCCGGCGTTGAACAGCGGCAGGCTGAACTGCGGGCCGAAGGCAAAGGCGCGCGAGCCCCAGGAGCCGAGATCCGAGAGCTGCATGGCCTGGGAGCCAAGGCTGCCGGACAAGGTGATGCGCGGGTAGAAATCACCCTTGGCCACACCGATGCTGGCGGTGGCAGTGTGCAGGCGGGCTTCGGCCTGGCGGATGTCCGGGCGGCGCTCGGCCAGTTCCGAAGGCAGGCCGATAGCGACCTGGCGCTGGGTCTGCGGCACGGCGGCGTCCTTGGACAGCTGCGCGTGCAGGGCTTGCGGAGGCTCGCCCATCAGCAGGCTCAGGGCGTTGATCAACTGGTCCTGGCGCTGCTGCAAATCCGGCAGGCGCGCTTCGATGGCGGCGACTTGGGCGGCGGCTTCGGCCACGTCCAGGTCGGTTGCCACGCCATCGGCCAGGCGCAGTTGCGAAAGCTTGAGGCTGTGGCGGGCGACGTCGAGGTTCTGCTCGGTGACGGCGCGGGTGTTTTGTACGCCGCGCAGTTGGATGTAGTCCTGGGCGGTCTCGGCCAGCACCGACAGCAACACGGCGCGGCGGTCGTTTTCCGCGACTTCCAGGGTGGCGTCGGCGGCTTCGGTCTCGCGCTTGACCCGGCCCCAGAAGTCCACTTCCCAAGCGGCGGAAAAGCCCATGTCCCACTGGTTGAACGCCGAGCGGCCGTTTTCGCCGGAGGGGTCGTTCAAGCCTCTGCCACTGTTGCGCTTGCGCTGGTAAGCGCCGCCCGCGTCGACGTTGGGGTAACGCTCGGCGGTGGTTACCTGGCGCACGGCGCGACTTTGTTGCAGGCGGCTGCTGGCCAGTTTCAGATCGAGGTTATCCCTGAGGGCGCGGCGTGTGAGGGCCGACAGTTGCTCGTCGTGGAATACGTCCCACCAGCGCTCTTGCAACGGGTCGCTGGTGGCGCGACTGGCCGCCTGACGCCCCTGGGGCTCAGTCCATGGGGCCACAGACGGACCCTGCGGCCGCTGGAAATCCGGGCCGACGGTGCAAGCGCTCAAACTGATCAGGCTCAGGGTGAGCCAGGCGAGATGTCTCATTGCTGGGCCACCTCATGTTGTTGCGCGGCGGCGCGGGTGTCGACGCTGGCTTCCACCGACATCCCTACGCGCAAGCGTTCGGTCAGCGGTTGGTTTGGCTCAAGCACAATCTTCACCGGAATACGCTGCACCACCTTGGTGAAGTTACCGGTGGCGTTGTCCGGCTTGACCGAGGCAAAGGTCACCCCCGTGGCGGGCGCCAGGCTTTGCAGGTGGCCGTTGAGCAACTCGCCATCGAGGCTGTCGACCCGCACCTGCACAGCTTGGCCGGCCTGCATGTGAGACAGCTGGGTCTCCTGGAAATTGGCCACGACATAGGCTTGGGCCAGCGGCACCACGGCGAGGATCTTGCTGCCCGGCGTGACATAAGCGCCCACCCGTACCGCACGCTCACCGACCATGCCGTCCACCGGCGCGACGATGCGGGTGTAGGACAGCTGATAACTGGCCATTTCCAGCGCGGCCTGTGCGCGCTTGAGACCGCCTTCGGCAGCGTCACGCTGCGCGGTGAGAATTTCCACTTGCTTGCGTTCGGCTGCCAGCACCGCCGTGGATTTGGCCAGGCGCGCGGTGGCCTGGTCGATGCGGGTCTTGGCTTGCTGGGCGTTCTGCACGGTGCCCGCGCCGACGCCGGCGAGGTGGTTGTAGCGGTTCAGTTCGTGTTCGGCAAACGCCACTTCGGCGCGATCGGCCGCTACGGTGGCCTGGGCCTGGGCGATTACCGAGCTTTGGCGTTCAAGGGTCGCGGTGGCGTTTTTCAGTTGGGCCTGGGCGACCAGGGTGTCGGCGTCGGCGGCCTGGGCGGCGGCGCGAAAATCACGGTCGTCGATCAGCGCCAACAGTTGGCCGGCCTTGACGCGCTGGTTGTCTTCCACCAGCACCTCCTTGATGAACCCGGCAACACGCGGTGCAACCAGGGTGAAATCGGCGGCGACGAAGGCGTCGTTGGTGGTCTGGCGCTGGCTGCCCAGGATGCCCGGCGCAACCAGGTAGACCAGCACGCCCACGGCAAATACGGCGATGACGGAGACGGCAATTTTGTCTTTGCGTTTCATGAAAAATCCTTGGGGTCAGGTCGGTGCACGAGGCGGGAAAATCCGCGTGGGCATCCAGAAAATCAGCAGGATCAACGCCACCGCGACACCGGCCATGACGACATACAGATCCGAAGAGGTGAGCACCACAGTCTGCTCGTGCAGGCGGTGCGCCAGGCCCGACGCGTCGTCGTCAGCCAGGGGCGAGTTGCCCAGGCGGTCCACCAGCATGGTCGAGTGGAAATGCCCGCGCTGGGTGGTCAGCGTATCCAGCACCGCCGTGGCGATCACGGCGGACAGACCCTTGACGGTGTTGAACCACGCCGACGCGAACGGCCCTTCGATGGGCTGAATACTGCCGGTGGACAGCATCAGCAAGGGCAGAACGGCCATCGGTTGACCGAAAATCTGCAGCAGGTACCAGCCATAAAAATCATCGCGAATCCACGCCGAGGTCAGGTGCGAACTGCCGATGCAGCACAACGCCAACATGCCCAGCCCCATGCCCAGCACCCAGCGGCAATCGACCCAGCGCAGATTGCACAGCGCCGCCACCAGCGGCAGCGCGATCAACTGCGGCAGCGCCATCAGCAGCATCACCGGTGCGGTTTGCAGCGGCCGGTAACCCTGGACCTGGGCGAGAAAACTCGAGGGGATGATGATCACCGAGGTCAGCACCATCAACACACCGGCCAGTACGATCAAGGCGAACGACAGGTTGCGCAGGCCGAGCATCTGCAGCTTGAAGAATGGCAGCGGCTGCGACCATTCGTTGAGCATGAACAGCACCAGCAGCAGCGCGCCGCCACTGAGCAAAAAGGTGATCAGGCCCGACTCGAACCAGTCCAGGCGATTGCCTTGCAACAGGCCGATCACCAGCATGCAGATCGCCGGAAAACCCAACAGCAGACCACGCCAGTTGAACTGTTTGAAGCGTTCCAGGCGCAGCGGATCCTGCGGCAAGCCGTAGGCCACGGCGGCCATCGCCAACAGGCACGGCCCGACGATCTGCCAGAACGCCCATTGCCAGCCGACGTATTCGGTCCACAGCGCCGCCAATGGCGTGCCCAGGCTCGGGCCGAAAGTGGCAGTCAGTGCATAGCCGGCCAACCCGTACAATTTGACGTTGGCGGGCAGGAAACGCAGCGCCACGGTCATCAGCATCGGCGGCAACGCGCCACCGGCCAGGCCTTGCACGGTGCGCAGCAGCAACAGGCTTTCGTAGTTCGGTGCAAACGGGCACAGGATGCCGAGCAGCGTAAACACGCCAATGGCACCCAGGGTGAAACGGCGCAGGGAGAGCGTCACCGCGCACCACGGCGCGAATGCCATGGCTGCGACGGAAGTGGCGGTGTACGCCGCGACCAGCCAGGTGCCTTCGTCAAAGCCGATGTATAGCGCACCCCGGATATCGGCGAGGGCGACCTTGGTCACCATTTCGTTGAGGCCTGACACCAGCACCGCCAGCAACACGCCGACCAGGCCGATGATGATGCGCGGGCCGAACACCGGTGGGCTGGGCGCAGTGGGTTTGGCTGCGGCCTCGAAGGCGGGGGCAGCGAGGGAAGTCATGGACAGGTAACTCGGAATGGGAATACCCGAGTAGTTTAATCAGGCAAATGCATGACAAAAAGTGACTTGTTGGCAGGTTATAAGTGCGTCATACGCAATCCACCCTGGTGTTGCAGGGGGCTTTTAATGTGGGAGGGGCTTGCTCCCGATTGCGGGGTGACAGTCACCTGATGTGAAACTGAAACACCGCTATCGGGGGCAAGCCCCCTCCCACATTTGACTGTGTGTGGCTTCAGAATCAGCTGGGCTGGGCTTCCAGCCAGGTGGCGTGGCAGCTCTCGCGCATGGTCTCGCGCAGCCATTTGTGCGCCGGGTCTTTGTCGAAGCGCGGGTGCCAGGATTGCGCCAATACCAGGGTCGGCAGCGAAATCGGCAAGGCGAACGAGCGCAGCGGCAGCTTCAGGCGCCGAGCGCTCAGGAGGGCTTCCTTGGGCACCGGCAGCAGCAGGTCGGAGTCGGGCAACATGAACATCGCGCCGTGAAAGCCGGGGGCGATCATTGCGACGTGGCGCTCCAGGCCCTGGGCATTCAAGGCGGTATCGATGGGCCCACGGGCGATGCCGCGTCGCGAGATGCTGATGTGGGAATAGCTGGCAAACCGAGCGGCGGTGATCTCTTCGTCGAACAGCGGGTGATCTTCCCGGGCCAGGCCGACAAACGTGGTCGAGAACAGGTTCTGCACCTTCACTTCGGGACCAGCCGGCATGGTATTGCTCACCCGCAGGTCCAACCGCCCTTCGCGCAGCGCTTCATCGTCGGTGTCGCCTTCGGGCACGAAGCGCAGTTCGCAGAACGGCGCCGCGCGTTGCAGGGTGTCGAACAGCCGACCGCCATACACGCCGATGAAAAAGTCATTGGCGCGCACGCTGAAGCGGCGGCGCAAGGTGCTCAAATCGACCTGGTCCGCCGAGCGAAACAACAACGCCGCCTGCTCCACCACGTTGCGCACCTGGGCTTGCAGCTCTAGCGCCTTGGGCGTCGGCACCAGGCCGCGGCCGGCACGCACCAGGATCGGATCACCCACCGCCTCGCGGATACGCGTGAGGGTACGGCTCATGGCCGCCGGGCTCAGGTTCATCCGTCGCGCGGCGCCCACCACGCTGCCTTCATCGAGCAAGGCGTCGAGGGCGACCAGCAGGTTCATGTCCGGTAGTTGCATGCCAAGCACTCGTGTTCGGTCGGGAGTGAACTGGACGCAATCCTAGCAGGCTTTAGCGGTTCAGAACGGCGCGTCGCCCTGGATGGTGGTGCGGAACAACTTGCGGCGCAGATGGCTCGGGCAGCCGGCCGCCAGGTGGATCAGCGAGCGGTTGTCCCAGAACACCAGGTCGTGAGGCTGCCACTGGTGCCGGTAGATGTTTGCCGGCAGCACGCTGTGGGCGTAGAGCTGGGCCAGCAGGTCGCGGCTTTCGTCCTCTGGCAGGCCGACGATGCGGGTGGTGAAGCCTTCGCTGACGAACAGTGCCTTGCGGCCGTTTTCAGGATGAGTGCGCACGATGGGGTGCTCCACTTCGGCCACTTGGGCGAGCTGTTCAGGGGTCAAGGTGGGACGCCAGTTACCCTCGAATTTGCTCTCGCTGTAACGCGCGGTATAGGAATGCGCGGCGCGGCGCCCTTCGACGGCGTTGCGCAGGTGCTCGGGCAGTTGCTCCCAGGCTTTGTGCATGTCAGCAAACAGCGTGTCGCCGCCTTCGGACGGCAGTTCCTGGGCGTGCAGCATCGAGCCCAGGCTGGGCAGCTCCTTGTACGACAGGTCCGAGTGCCAGAATTTGCCTGCATCGCCCAGGCCAATGGACTGGCCGTTTTCGATAACGTTGGAGACGATCAGGATCTCCGGGTGATTGGCCAGCAGGAACTGTTTGAGCACATGGATTTGCAGCACACCGAAGCGGCGGCTGAAGGCGATCTGTTGTTCGGGGGTGATGCGTTGGTCGCGGAACACGATGACGTGGTGGTCCAGGTGTGCGCGATGAATGCGGGCGAAGTCCTGGTCGTTGACGGGTTGGGATAGATCCAGGCCGATGACTTCGGCGCCGACACTGCCGGGGAATGGGCGGATGTCGAAGGTTTGGTTGATGGTGGACATTGGATTCACTTCCGGCAGACAGGGGAGTGAATTTATAGGTCTAAGAATGGAAGTTTAAATACTGTTAGGGCATATCCATATGCTTTGGGTGATGCTGATGGCCTCATCGGGGGCAAGCCCCCTCTCACATTTGAATGCGTTCACAGATCAAGTGTGGGAGGGGCGGTGCGACGATTCGACTTGCCCCCGATGAGGCCGGAGCAGGCGATAGAGATTACCGCTCGTGCAACGCCTCGGCCCGCGCCTTGATGATCGGTTTGAGCAGGTAGCTGAGAATGCTTTTCTTGCCGGTGATGATGTCCACCGAGGCGACCATGCCGGGGATGATCAGCAGCGGCTTCTCATCGGTGCCCAGGTGGCTGCGGTCGGTGCGCAGGGTGATCATGTAGTAGGTGGTTTTCTTGTCTTCATCGGTGATGGTGTCAGCGCCGATGCGTTCGAGCTTGGCCTTCAGGCCACCGTAGATGGTGTAGTCATAAGCGGTGAATTTGACCACCGCTTCTTGCCCGGGGTGCAGAAACGCGATGTCTTGCGGGCGGATCTTGGCTTCCACCAGCAGGGTGTCGTTCAGCGGCACGATTTCCACCATGTCACTGCCCGGCTGGATCACGCCGCCGACGGTGTTGACCAGCAGCTGCTTGACGATCCCGCGCACCGGCGAGGTGACCAGGGTACGGCTGACGCGGTCTTCCAGGGCTCGACCGGTGGATTCGGCCTTGTTCAGTTCGGTGCGGGCCTCGTTGAGTTGGGTCAGGGCTTCGCTGCGGAATTTGCCACGGGTTTCGTCGATCTTGCGCTGCACTTCCTTGATCGCCGATTCGGCGCGTGGGATTGCCAGGGTGGTGGCGTCCAGCTGGCCGCGGGTCTCCATTTCGGCGCGCTTGAGGCGTAGCACTTCCACCGGCGACACCGCGCCCTGGGCCACCAGCGGCTCGGACATGTTGATTTCCTGGCGTTGCAGGGACAGCTGGCTGCGGTACTGGCCTTGCTTGGAGGTGAACTCGCGCAATTCCTGCTGGCGCTGCACCAGTTGCTCCTGCAAGCCGCCGACTTCGTCTTTCAACTGCTGGCGACGGCTTTCATACAGCGAGCGTTCGTTGGCGGCCTGGCTGGGCGCGGCCTTGAGCACCTCGTCGGGAATGTTCAGTGGGCGATCATCCACCTGCGCACTCAGGCGTTCGACGCGCAATTGCATGGCCAGGCGCAGGGCTTCGGTTTCGCCGGCGTTGGACACGAACCGCGTGTCATCCAGGCGAATCAGCGGCGCACCGGCCTCGACGATCTGGCCTTCCTTGACGTACAGCTCGGCGACGATACCGCCTTCCAGGTTCTGGATTTTCTGCAATTTGGACGACGGAATCGCCTTGCCGTCGCCACGGGTCACTTCGTCGATTTCGGAGAAACCCGCCCACACCACCAGGAACAGGAAGAAGGCAATGATGGCCCAGATGGTCAGGCGGATGACTCGCGGCGCATCTTCGATCAACGCTTTGTTGACCTCGGGCAGCGGCTGGCCCTGCAGCGAGTCGGAACCTTTGAAGTAGCGGCCGACCGCGTTTTTTATGGAGTTAAGCAACACTGATCTGCCCCTTCTTCAACGCTTCCATGACCACGGCTTTCGGGCCGTCCGCGAGAATCTGCCCACGGTCGACCACCAGCAGGCGGTCTACCAGGGAGAGCAGCGAGGCACGGTGCGTCACCAACACCACGGTCTTGTTTTGCACCACGGCGTGCAGGCGTTGTTTCAAGCGTTCTTCACCGGTGTTGTCCATGGCGCTGGTGGGTTCGTCCAGCAGCAGGATGGGCGGGTTGAGCAGCAGCGCACGGGCCAGGGCGACGTTCTGGCGCTGGCCGCCGGACAGGTTCTGGCCACGCTCGCCGACTTGCAGTTCGTAGCCTTGCGGGTGCAGGCGCGCAAATTCGTGCACGCCAGCCAGTTCCGCCGCCTGCAGGACCATTTCGTCTTCGACGTAGCGTGCGCCGCTGACCAGGTTGTCACGCAGGGTGCCGGCCAGCAGTTGGATATCCTGGGCGACGTAGCCGATGTTGTGGCGCAGTTCACTGACATCGATCTGGCGCACATCCACGCCGTCCACCAGCAACGCGCCGGAGTCAGGCTGGTAAAGGCCGACGATCAATTTGGCCAGGGAGCTTTTGCCCGAACCGCTGCGGCCGATGATGCCGATTTTTTCCCCTGGCTTGATCACCAGGTTGATGTTTTTCAGCGCAGCGTTCTGTTGGTTCGGATACGTGAAGTTCAGGCCCCGGCACTCGATGGCGCCTTGCAGGGTGCGGCGGCTCATGGGGCGCTCTTCGAAGTTGCGCTCCTGGGGCAGCTCCATCATCTGGTCCACCGAGGTCATGGTGACCTTGGCTTGCTGGTAGCGCGTGAGCAGGCCCGACAGCGAGGCCAGCGGGCTCAACGCGCGGCCACTGAGCATGTAGCAGGCAATCAGGCCGCCCATGCTCAGGTTGCCGTCGATAATCTGGTACACGCCGAAGACGATCATGATCACGCCGGCCAGTTGCTGGATCAGCAGGGTCATGTTCATCGACAGGCCCGACAGCAACTTCACCCGCAGTTCGAGCCGGCTCAAGGTGCCGATGGTCTGTTCCCAACCGTACTGGCGTTCGCTCTCGGCGTTGTTGACCTTGACCGCATCCAGCCCGGCGAGGGTTTCGATCAGGCTCGACTGGCGCTCGGCGGCCAGGGCCATGGTGCGTTCCATGGTCGCGACCAACGGCTTCTGCAGGGCGTAGCCGATACCCAGGGCAATCGGGAACGCCAGCACCGGAATCCATACCAGATGGCCGCCGAGCAGGGCGATCACCAGGAAAATCAGCAGCGTGAACGGCAGGTCGATCAGGCTGGTAAGGGTTAGCGAGGCGAGAAAGTCGCGCAGGCTCTGAAACTCATGGATGTTCTGCGCAAAGCTGCCGACCCGCGCCGGGCGGTATTTCATCGACATGCCGACGATGCGCTCGAACAAGGTGGCGGAGATGATCAGGTCGGTTTTTTTACCGGCCAGGTCCAGGCACAGGCTGCGCAGGCTTTTGAGCACCAGGTCGAACAGGTACGCGCCACAGATGCCCACGGCCAGCACCCACAGGGTGGCGGTGGCCTGGTTCGGCACCACGCGGTCGTACACGTTCATCACGAACAGCGGCGCGGCCATGGCGATGATATTGATCAAAAAACTGGCGGCGATGGCGTCGGTGTACAGCCAGCGCGAGCGCTTGAGGGTGTCACGAAACCAGGATCGCGCCCGCGGGATCAGGGTGCCATGGTTGACGTCGAATTTGTGCTGCGGCTGGGCGAAGAAGACTTTGCCGATGTAGTCGGCGGCCAGCAGTTCGCGCTTGATCAGCACTTCCCCGCCGTCGCTTTCGCTGAGCAGCACCCGCGCCTGATCGTCGCCTTCCCAACCGACCAGTACGGTACTGCGCCCATCCTTGAGCAGCAGCAGCGCTGGCAACGCGATGGCCGGGATCTGTTCGAGCTTGCGTTGCAACAGCCGGCCCTGCAGCCCGGCACGCGCGGCAGCACGCGCCAGCAGTTCGGCACTCAGGCGCTGCGAAGGCAGCGGCAGGCCGGTGGTGAGCATGGCCGCACTGGCCGGTTTCTGGTGCAGGGCGCAGAGTGCCAACAACCCGTCGAGTAACGGGTCGTCGTGCAGCGTGCGTGGATCATGACTGAGATGAACTCGACTGACTTCGGATTCCACGCGGTGCACTCTCGACTAACAGATGGGGCTATGGGGTGACTCAGTTCATCCCAGGCAGCTGGACTTTGGGCTTCACATCGTTTTGCACGATGGAGGCCATTGGAGCGACTACGCCTTGGCTTTTGAGCAATTGGCCCATGGTCGCCTTGATTCGGTACTGAGTAAATAACTGAATGTTCTTGATCTCTTCCAGGCGACGCGAAGCGGTGAACAATTCGTTCTCGCTGTCGAGCAGGTCCAGCAGGGTACGTTGGCCCAGGCTGAACTGTTGCTGGTAGGAGGTGCGCACGCGCGTGCTGTGGTCCACATACTGCTGGGCCACCGGCAGTTGCGCGTTGGCGTTGTTCAGGGCGTTCCAGGCCAGGCCCAGTTCTTCATTGAGCTGGCGCAGGGCGTTGTTGCGGATGTCCAGGGCCTGGTTGGCCTGGTACGACTTCGATTGCAGGTCGGCCTTGTTGCTGCCCCCGGCAAACAGGTTGAAGCGCATGCGCACCATGGCTTCCCAGCCGTTGCTGTGGTTGGCGTCGCCGCCGACGTTGTTGTCGGCATTGGTGCCAAGCTCAGCATCAAAGCGCGGGTAGAAGCTGGACTTGGCGGCGGCGTACTGCTTCTCGGCGGCAGAGATGTCCGACTCGGCCGAGCGCAGGACCGGGCTGTTGTCGAGCATCTGGCGACGCGCTTCATTCAGGTCGGCCGGGAGCATGGCCATGAACGGTGCCGGGCGCTCGAGCTGGTCGGGCATCTGGCCAACGGCGCTGAGGTAGTTGGTTTGCGCATCCGCCAGGTTGGTCTGCTCGGTGATCAGGTTGTTGCGGGCCTGGGCCAGACGCGCTTCGGCCTGGTCCTGGTCGGCACCGTTACCGACGCCGCGCTGGGTGCGCAGCTTGATCTGATCGTAGATGCGTTCGTGGTTGCGCAGGTTGTCTTCGGCCAGGCGCACGAACTCGCGACGGGTCAACACTTCCAGGTAAACCTGGGCAACGGTCAACGCGGTGCGCTCGGATGTACCGAGCAGGGAGTAGGCACGGGCGTTGACGTTGGCTTGTTGACGCCCGACTTCGCTGGAGGTAGCGAAACCGTCAAAAATCATTTGTTGCAGGCGCAGGCTGGACTCGCCGCGATTGAGGGTTTCCCAGTGGTTGCCGCCCGTGCCATTGGCGAGGCGGGTGGACGCGTTATCGGTGCCTGCACGGCCATAGCCGGCATTCAAATCAACACGCGGCAGATACCCACCCTGCGCCGCACGCAGCTGGTAATCGGCGGCGATACGGCTATTCACACCGGCCTGAATCTCTGGGTGCACATCCAGTGCCTGTTGCATGGCTTGGGGCAGTGTTTGGGCTTGTACAAAACTGGCGGCGAGAACGAACGGTATTGCCTTAAGCAGGTGCAGACGCATTAAAAAATTCCCCAGGACTTCTTGTCTCAAATCACAGCGATTGGCGCCGCCGCGTCGGATAATGGCTACCGTAATGACCGTACGTCGGAAAGTTCAAAAAGCGGAACTGCTTCACACATGTAGGACGGTTCGCCGCATAAATATCAATGTGACATTACGGAGGCGATTGTTTAGGATGGCGGCCATAAGGTCAATAGTTTGGCATAAACTAGATAACTAAAAATTCCAGCCAAATATTTGACGCCAGTAACTATCTAGACTACGCCCCCTCCAGTTTGGCCCTACTCTTTAGTGGCCACATGGAAATCATCAGAAACGGATCGCCGGAGAAATATTTAATGAGCAATGTTGTTGCCATCGTCAAAAGCATTGTTGGTCAAGTGTTCGTTATTTCTCCGGAAGGAACGCGCCGTGTTCTGGTTGAGGGTGATCGCCTGTTCGCGGGCGACCAGATTGACACGGGCCTGTCGGGCGCGGTGAGCCTGGAACTGGCTGATGGGCGCACACTGGACCTGGGCCGCGATACCCAGTGGAGCGCCGACATGCCGGACTCCACTGCCGACTTGGCCGCCGCCACCGAACAGGCCGCGCCATCAATAGCCGAACTGCAACAAGCCATCGCCGCCGGCGCCGACCCGACCACCGACCTCGAAGCCACGGCAGCAGGCGCAACCGCTGCCGGTAACGGCGCCGCAGGCGGGGGCCACAGCTTTGTGGTGCTGGAAGCGACCGCCGGCCGTGTCGATCCGACCATCGGTTTTCCCACCGCCCCTATCGGCCAGGGCACGTCAACCCTGAACACCTTTACGGGTGCCCAGGCTTCTACCGGCAACGGCAGCCTGGCGCTGCAGCCTGCGACCCTGAGCCTGAGCGCCACGCCTAGCATCACCGAAGCCGGAGGCGTGCTGACCTACACCGCCACCGTGACCCAGCCCGGCACCAGCGACCTGACTGTCACCCTGTCCAACGGCGCGGTGATTACCATCCCGTCCGGCCAACTGACCGGCACCGTCAACGTGCCCCTGGCACCTAATGACAGCCCGTACATCGACGCCAGCCAGATCAGCGTCAACGTCACCGGCACCACCGGCGGTAACAACCTGGTGCTGACCCTCGACCCTAACCCGGCCGTGACACAGATTACCGATACCCTCGACACCACCACCGTGACCTTGACGGCCGGTTCTAGCGTGACCGAAGGCGGGCAGATCACTTACACCGCGACCTTGACCAACCCGGCACAGACGCCGGTGACTGTCACTTTGAGCAATGGCTCGGTGATCACTATCAAAGCCGGCGAGTCGACGGGTACGGTCGTGGTCGATACTCCGGCCAACGATGTCTACGTTAATGGGTCGACTGTCAGCACCACTATTACCGGCGCAACCGGCGGCAACTTTGAAAACCTGGTGCCGAGCACCACGCCTGCGGTCACTACGATTACCGATTCGGTTGATAGCACCACTGTCACGCTGACGGCCGGTTCGACTGTGACCGAAGGTGGCCAGATCACCTACACCGCTACCCTGACCAACCCGGCTCAGACGCCGGTAAGCGTTACATTGAGCAATGGCTCGGTGATTACTATCAAGGCCGGCGAGTCCGTGGGAACCGTTGTAGTCGATACCCCGGCCAACGATGTCTACGTTAATGGGTCGACTGTCAGCACCACGATTACCGGTGCTACGGGCGGCAACTTTGAAAACCTGGTGCCGAGCACAACGCCTGCCGTTACGACCATCACTGATTCGGTCGATACCACCACCGTCACGCTGACGGCGGGTTCGACGGTGACCGAAGGTGGCCAGATCACTTACACCGCTACCCTGACCAACCCTGCGGAGACGCCGGTGAACGTCACCTTGAACAATGGTTCGGTGATTACCATTAAAGCCGGTGAATCGACGGGCACCGTTGTAGTCGATACCCCGGCAAACGATGTCTACGTTAATGGGTCGACCGTCAGCACCACGATTACGGGCGCGACCGGCGGCAACTTTGAAAACCTGGTGCCGAGTACGACGCCCGCCGTTACGACCATCACTGATTCGGTCGACGCCACCGCCGTTACGCTGACAGCCAACACGAGCGTGACCGAAGGCGGCCAGATCACTTACACCGCGACCTTGACCAACCCTGCGCAGACGCCGGTGAACGTGACCCTGAGCAATGGCTCGGTGATTACCATCAAAGCCGGCGAGTCGACGGGCACCGTTGTAGTCGATACCCCGGCCAACGACGTCTACGTTAATGGGTCGACTGTCAGCACCACTATTACCAGTGCAACCGGCGGCAACTTTGAAAACCTGGTGCCGAGCACCACGCCTGCGGTCACTACGATTACTGACTCGGTTGATAGCACCACTGTCACGCTGACGGCCGGTTCGACTGTGACCGAAGGCGGTCAGATCACCTACACCGCTACCCTGACCAACCCTGCGCAGACGCCGGTGAACGTCACCTTGAGCAATGGCTCGGTGATTACCATTAAAGCCGGTGAATCGACGGGCACCGTTGTAGTCGATACCCCGGCAAACGATGTCTACGTTAACGGTTCGACCGTCAGCACCACCATCACGGGTGCCACCGGCGGCAACTTTGAAAACCTGGTGCCGGGTACGACGCCCGCCGTTACGACCATCACTGATTCGGTCGATACCACCGCCGTTACGCTGACAGCCGACACGGCTGTGACCGAAGGCGGCCAGATTACTTACACCGCGACCTTGACCAACCCGGCGCAGACGCCGGTGAACGTCACCTTGAGCAATGGCTCGGTGATCACCATCAAGGCCGGCGAGTCCGTGGGCACCGTTGTAGTCGATACCCCGGCCAACGATGTCTACGTCAACGGCAGCACCATCAGCACCACCATTACTGGCGCAACCGGCGGCAACTTTGAAAACCTGGTGCCTAGTACGACGCCAGCGGTTACCACCATTACCGACTCCATCGACACCACGACCGTCACGCTGACAGCTCCGGCCGAGGCGAACGAAGGTGGTCAGATCACCTACACCGCTACGCTTTCTAATAAAGCGGGCAGCGACGTCACGCTGAAGTTGGACAACGGTTCGAGCATCACCATCAAAGCCGGCGATACCGTTGGCACTGTGACGGTGCCTGCACCTACCGATGACGTCTTTATCGATAAGAGCACCCAGACTGTTCAGATCACCGAGACTACTGGTGGCAACTTCGAAAAATTGGAAGTTGCGGGTAACGGTGCGACGGCGACAATCAACGACACCATCGACAAGGTCGATGTAGTTCTGACCGCTACGACTACCGTTGGCGAAGGCGGCAACATCGTTTACACCGCCAGCCTTGTGGATAAGAACGGCGCGCTGGTGACTAACATCACCAATCCGCTGACCGTCACCCTGAATAACGGGCAGAGCATCACCATTGGTGTGAACCAATCGAGCGGTTCTGTTTCGGTTGTAGCTCCAGACGACGTGTATAAGGGCGACCAAACCGTCACGGCCGCTATCAAGGACGTGACCGGTGGCGAGCATTTCGAAAACTTGGTGCCGGGTACCGCTCCGGTCAACACGACCGTAACCGATACGCCGGGTACCGATAACACCACCACCGTTACGCTGACCGCGCCAAGTGCAGTTAACGAAGGTGGTCAGATTACATACACCGCGACACTTTCCAATAAAGCGGGAAGTGACGTCACGCTGAAGCTGGACAACGGTTCGAGCATCACCATCAAGGCCGGCGATACCGTCGGCACTGTAACTGTGCCTGCACCTACCGATGACGTGTTCATCGACAAGAGCACTCAGACCGTTCAGATCACCGACGCTTCCGGCGGTAACTTCGAAAAACTAGAAGTCGCAGGCAATGGCGCAACCACCACAATCAACGACACCATCGACAAAGTTGACGTCGTCCTGACCGCCACTCCTACCGTCGGCGAAGGCGGCAATATCGTCTACACCGCCAGCCTTGTGGATAAGAATGGCGCGCCGGTGAACAACATCACGAACCCGCTGACCGTGACGTTGGATAACGGCCAGAGCATCACCATTGGTGTGAATCAGTCGAGCGGTTCTGTTTCGGTTGTTGCACCGGATGACGTGTACAAGGGCGACCAGACCGTCACGGCCGCTATCAAGGGCGTGACCGGTGGCGAGCATTTCGAAAACCTCGTGCCGGGTACTGCTCCGGTCAACACGACCGTAACCGATACGCCGGGTACCGATAACACCACGACCGTTACGTTGACTGCACCAAGCGCCGTTAGTGAAGGTGGTCAAATCACCTACACCGCCACGCTTTCCAACAAAGCAGGCAGCGACGTTACGCTGAAGTTGGACAACGGTTCGAGCATCACCATCAAGGCTGGCGACACCGTTGGCACGGTGACCGTGCCTGCTCCGACCGATGACGTGTTCATCGACAAGAGCACCCAGACCGTTCAGATCACCGAGACCACTGGCGGTAATTTCGAGAAGCTGGAAGTTGCAGGCAACGGTGCGACCACCACGATCAACGACACCATCGACAAAGTTGACGTCGTCCTGACCGCCACCACCACCGTTGGCGAAGGCGGCAGCATCGTCTACACCGCCAGCCTTGTGGATAAGAATGGCGCGCCGGTGAACAACATCACGAACCCGCTGACCGTCACCTTGGATAACGGCCAGAGCATCACCATCGGTGTAAACCAATCGAGTGGTTCTGTTTCGGTTGTGGCTCCGGATGATGTGTACAAGGGCGACCAGACCGTCACCGCTGCTATCAAAGGCGTGACCGGGAGCGAGCATTTCGAAAACCTGGTGCCAGGTACTACTCCGGTTAACACCACTGTTACCGATACACCGGGTACCGACAACACCACTACCGTCACGCTGACCGCGCCAACCGCAGTCAACGAAGGTGGCCAGGTCACATACACCGCCACGCTTTCCAACAAAGCAGGCAGCGACGTCACCCTGAAGTTGGACAACGGTTCGAGCATCACCATCAAGGCTGGCGACACCGTTGGCACGGTGACCGTGCCTGCTCCGACTGATGACGTGTTTATCGATAAGAGCACTCAGACCGTCAAAATCACCGACGCTTCTGGCGGCAACTTCGAGAAACTGGAAGTTGCGGGTAATGGTGCGACCACCACAATCAACGACACCATCGACAAGGTCGATGTAGTTCTGACCGCCACTCCTACCGTTGGCGAAGGCGGCAACATCGTCTACACCGCCAGCCTTGTGGATAAGAACGGTACGCCGGTGACCAACATCACCAACCCGCTGACCGTCACCCTGGATAACGGTCAGAGCATCACCATTGGGGTAAACCAATCGAGCGGTTCTGTTTCGGTTGTTGCGCCGGATGATGTGTACAAGGGCGACCAGACCGTCACCGCCGCTATCAATGGCGTGACCGGTGGCGAGCATTTCGAAAACCTAGTGCCGGGCACCGACAAAGTCACTACAACTGTGACTGACACCCCAGGCACTGATAACGCCACCACCGTAACCCTGACTGCGCCAAGTGCAGCTAACGAAGGTGGACAGATCACCTACACCGCGACCTTGAGCAACAAGGCCGGCAGTGACGTCACTCTGAAGCTGGACAACGGCTCTTCGATCACCATCAAAGCCGGCGATACCGTTGGCACCGTGACTGTTCCTGCTCCGACCGATGACGTGTTTATCGATAAGAGCACCCAGACTGTTCAGATCACCGAGACTACTGGTGGCAACTTCGAAAAACTGGAAGTTGCGGGCAACGGCGCAACCACCACGATCAACGACACCATCGACAAGGTCGACGTAGTTCTGACCGCCACTCCTACCGTCGGCGAAGGTGGCAACATCGTCTACACCGCCAGCCTTGTGGATAAAAACGGCACGCCGGTGAGCAACATCACCAATCCGCTGACCGTCACCCTGGATAACGGGCAGAGCATCACCATTGGTGTGAACCAGTCGAGTGGTTCTGTTTCGGTTGTTGCGCCGGATGATGTCTACAAAGGCGATCAAACCGTCACCGCCGCTATCAATGGCGTGACCGGTGGCGAGCATTTCGAGAACTTGGTGCCGGGTACTGCTCCGGTCAACACGACCGTTACCGATACGCCGGGTACCGATAACACCACCACCGTTACGCTGACCGCACCAAGCGCCGTCAATGAAGGTGGTCAAATCACCTACACCGCCACGCTTTCCAACAAAGCCGGCAGTGACGTTACGCTGAAGTTGGACAACGGTTCGAGCATCACCATCAAGGCCGGCGATACCGTCGGCACTGTAACTGTGCCTGCTCCGACTGATGACGTGTTTATCGATAAGAGCACTCAGACCGTCAAAATCACCGACGCTTCTGGCGGCAACTTCGAGAAACTGGAAGTTGCGGGTAATGGTGCGACCACCACAATCAACGACACCATCGACAAGGTCGATGTAGTTCTGACCGCCACTCCTACCGTTGGCGAAGGCGGCAACATCGTCTACACCGCCAGCCTTGTGGATAAGAACGGTACGCCGGTGACCAACATCACCAACCCGCTGACCGTCACTTTGGATAATGGCCAGAGCATCACCATCGGGGTAAACCAATCGAGCGGCACGGTCACCGCCGTGGTACCGGATGATGTTTACAAAGGCGACCAGACCGTCACCACTGCCATTCAGACTGTCACTGGCGGTGAGCACTTCGAAAACCTAGTGCCGGGCACCACGCCGGTCAATACCACCGTTACTGATACTCCCGGCACTGACAACGCCACCACAGTGACGCTGACGGCTCCGGCTGAAGCGAACGAAGGTGGCCAAATTACGTACACCGCGACGCTCTCTAATAAAGCGGGCAGTGACGTCACCCTGAAGTTGGATAACGGCTCCTCGATCATTGTTAAGGCTGGCGACACCGTCGGCACCGTGACTGTGCCAGCGCCAAGCGATGACGTGTTCGTCGACAAGAGCACCCAGACCGTCAAAATCACCGACGCTTCTGGCGGCAACTTTGAGAAACTGGAAGTTGCGGGTAATGGTGCGACCACCACAATCAACGACACCATCGATAAGGTCGATGTGGTTCTGACCGCCACTCCTACCGTTGGCGAAGGCGGCAACATCGTCTACACCGCCAGCCTTGTGGATAAGAACGGCGCGCCGGTGACTAACATCACCAACCCGCTGACTGTCACCCTGGATAACGGCCAGAGCATCACCATTGATGTAAACCAATCGAGCGGTAGCGTTTCGGTTGTTGCGCCGGATGACGTCTACAAAGGCGATCAAACCGTCACCACCGCCATCAAGGGCGTAACCGGAGGCGAGCACTTCGAGAATTTGGTGCCAGGTACTGCTCCGGTCAACACGACCGTTACCGATACGCCGGGTACCGATAACACCACGACCGTTACGCTGACTGCACCAAGCGCCGTTAGTGAAGGTGGTCAAATCACCTACACCGCGACGTTGAGCAACAAGGCCGGTACTGACGTCACACTGAAGCTGGATAACGGTTCATCAATCACGATCAAAGCGGGCGATACCGTCGGCACCGTGACCGTCCCTGCGCCAACCGATGATGTGTTCATCGATAAGAGCACTCAAACGGTCAAGATCACTGACGCGACTGGTGGCAACTTCGAGAAGCTGGAAGTTGCGGGTAACGGTGCGACCACTACGATCAACGACACTATCGACAAAGTCGACGTTGTTCTGACCGCTACCACCACCGTCGGCGAAGGCGGCAATATCGTCTACACCGCCAGCCTTGTGGATAAGAACGGTGCGCCGGTGACTAACATCACCAACCCGCTGACTGTCACCCTGGATAACGGCCAGAGCATCACCATTGGTGTAAACCAATCGAGCGGCAGCGTTTCGGTTGTTGCGCCGGATGACGTCTACAAAGGTGATCAAACCGTCACCACCGCCATCAAGGGCGTGACCGGAGGCGAGCACTTCGAGAATTTGGTGCCAGGTACTGCTCCGGTCAACACGACCGTTACCGATACGCCGGGTACCGATAACACCACGACCGTTACGCTGACTGCACCAAGCGCCGTTAGTGAAGGTGGTCAAATCACCTACACCGCGACGTTGAGCAACAAGGCCGGTACTGACGTCACTCTGAAGCTGGATAACGGTTCATCAATCACGATCAAAGCGGGCGATACCGTCGGCACCGTGACCGTACCTGCGCCTACCGATGATGTGTTTATCGACAAGAGCACTCAGACCGTTCAGATCACCGACGCCACTGGCGGCAATTTCGAAAAACTGGAAGTTGCGGGTAACGGTGCAACCACCTCAATCAACGACACCATCGACAAGGTCGATGTTGTTCTGACCGCCACCACCACCGTCGGCGAAGGCGGCAATATAGTCTACACCGCCAGCCTTGTGGATAAGAACGGCGCGCCGGTGACTAACATCACCAATCCACTGACCGTGACCTTGGATAATGGCCAGAGCATTACTATCGGTGTGAAACAATCGAGCGGTAGCGTTTCGGTTGTAGCTCCCGATGACGTGTACAAGGGCGACCAGACCGTCACCACTGCTATTCAAACTGTCACTGGTGGCGAGCACTTCGAGAATTTGGTTCCTGGTACCACACCGGTCAATACGACTGTGACTGATACCCCTGGCACCGATAACACCACCACCGTTACGCTGACCGCGCCAAGTGCGGTTAACGAAGGTGGGCAGATTACGTATACCGCGACCTTGAGCAACAAGGCCGGCAGTGACGTCACCCTGAAGTTGGATAACGGCTCGTCGATCACTGTTAAGGCTGGCGACACCGTCGGCACCGTGACCGTGCCAGCACCGACTGATGACGTGTTCATCGACAAGAGCACTCAAACCGTCAAAATCACCGACGCTTCCGGCGGCAACTTCGAAAAACTGGAAGTTGCAGGTAACAGTGCAACCACCACGATCAACGACACCATCGACAAGGTCGATGTGGTTCTGACCGCGACCACCACCGTTGGCGAAGGCGGCAACATCGTCTACACCGCTTCGCTCGTCGACAAGTCGGGTAATGCGGTTACTAACATCACAAATCCGCTGACCGTCACTCTGGACAACGGCCAGAACATCACCATCGGTGTAAATCAATCCAGCGGCACGGTCACCACCGTTGCGCCAAACGACGTCTACAAAGGCGACCAAACCGTCACCACCGCCATCAAAGGCGTGACCGGTGGCGAGCACTTCGAAAACCTGGTGCCAGGCACCACGGCGGTCAATACCACCGTCACTGATACACCAAGTACAGCAGATGCCACTACCGTAACGCTGACCGCGCCAAGCGCCGTCAATGAGGGGGGGCAGATTACGTATACCGCGACCCTGAGCAACAAGGCCGGTAGTGACGTAACTTTGAAACTCGACAACGGCTCGAGCATCACCATCAAAGCCGGCGATACCGTCGGCACTGTGACTGTGCCAGCACCGACCGATGACGTGTTCATCGACAAGAGCACCCAGACCGTCAAGATCACCGACGCGACTGGTGGCAACTTTGAGAAACTGGAAGTCGCAGGCAACGGCGCAACCACCACCATCAACGACACCATCGACAAGGTCGATGTAGTTCTGACCGCGACTCCTACCGTTGGCGAAGGCGGCAGCATCGTCTACACCGCCAGCCTTGTGGATAAAAACGGCACGCCGGTGAATAACATCACCAATCCGCTGACCGTCACCCTGGATAACGGCCAGAGCATCACCATTGGTGTGAACCAGTCGAGCGGTTCTGTTTCGGTTGTTGCACCGGATGACGTTTACAAGGGCGACCAGACCGTCACGACCGCCATCAAAGGCGTTACCGGTGGCGAGCATTTCGAAAACTTGGTGCCTGGTACTACAGCGGTTAACACCACTGTCACCGACACACCAGCTACAGCGGATGCCACTACCGTCACTTTGACCGCGCCAAGTGCCGTCAACGAAGGTGGGCAGATCACCTACACCGCGACCTTGAGCAACAAGGCCGGCAGTGACGTCACCCTGAAGTTGGATAACGGCTCGTCGATCACTGTTAAGGCTGGCGACACTGTCGGCACCGTGACTGTGCCTGCTCCGACCGATGATGTGTTTATCGATAAGAGCACCCAGACCGTCAAGATCAGTGACGCCACGGGCGGCAACTTCGAAAAACTGGCAGTCGCAGGTAACGGTGCAACCACCACGATCAACGACACCATCGACAAGGTCGATGTGGTTCTGACCGCCACTCCTACCGTTGGCGAGGGCGGCAATATCGTCTACACCGCCAGCCTTGTGGATAAGAACGGCGCGCCGGTGACCAACATCACCAACCCGCTGACTGTCACTCTGGATAACGGCAAAACCATCACCATCGGTGTGAACCAATCCAGCGGCACGGTTACCAGCGTGGCACCAAACGACGTCTATAAAGGCGATCAAACCGTCACCACTGCTATCAAAGGCGTGACCGGTGGCGAACATTTCGAAAATCTGGTGCCAGGCACCACCGCAGTGAATACCACCGTCACGGATACTCCGGGCACTGCTGATACCACTACCGTCACCCTGACAGCGCCAACCGCAGTCAACGAAGGTGGCCAGATCACCTACACCGCCACGCTTTCCAACAAAGCAGGCAGCGACGTCATCCTGAAGTTGGATAACGGCTCGAGCATCACCATCAAGGCTGGCGATACCGTCGGCACTGTAACTGTGCCTGCTCCGACCGATGACGTGTTCATCGACAAGAGCACTCAAACGGTCAAGATCACCGACGCAACTGGCGGCAACTTCGAAAAACTGGCAGTCGCAGGCAACGGCGCAACCACCACGATCAACGACACCATAGACAAGGTCGACGTGGTTCTGACCGCCACTCCTACCGTCGGCGAAGGTGGCAATATCGTCTACACCGCTACCCTTGTGGATAAAAACGGCGCGCTGGTGAACAACACCACCAATCCGCTAACCGTCACTCTGGACAACGGCAAAACCATCACCATCGGCGTGAACCAATCCAGCGGTACGGTTACCAGCGTGGCACCGAACGATGTCTACAAAGGCGATCAAACCGTCACCACCGCCATTAAAGGCGTGACCGGTGGCGAGCACTTTGAAAACCTGGTGCCGGGTACCACAGCGGTTAACACGACCGTCACGGATACCCCAGGCAGTACCGACCTCACCAGCGTCACGCTGACCGCGCCAAGCGCCGTCAACGAGGGTGGCCAGATCACCTACACCGCCACCTTGAGCAACAAGGCCGGCAGCGACGTCACCCTGAAGTTGGACAACGGTTCGAGCATCACGATCAAGGCTGGCGAGACCGTCGGCACCGTAACTGTGCCCGCGCCAAGCGATGACGTGTTCATCGACAAGAGCACTCAAACGGTCAAGATCACCGACGCAACTGGCGGCAACTTCGAAAAACTGGCAGTCGCAGGCAACGGCGCAACCACCACGATCAACGACACCATCGACGATGTAACCGTGGTGCTCAAGGCCACGGGTTCAGTCAGCGAGGGCGGGCAGATCGTCTACACCGCGTCGCTGGTCGACAAAAATGGTGCGGCAGTGGCCAACGTCGGTTCCGACCTGGTGGTGAAGCTGGATAACGGCTCGACCATTACCATCGGCAACGGCAAGTCCAGCAGCTTCACCACCGCCACCGCGCCGAACGATGCGTATGTCGGCGCCAATGATGTCACTGCCAAAATCAGTGCCGTAGTCAGTGGCGGCGACAAATACGAGCACTTGATGGTCGACGGCAGCACCGTGGTCACCAAAGTCACGGATGTGGTCACCAACACCACCCTCAGCATCAGCGGCGACGCTTCGGTGACCGAGGGCGGTACGGCGCACTACACCCTGGCCTTGAGCAACCCGGCGCAAACCGATGTAACCGTCACCCTCAAGTACAGCGGCACGGCCACCGATGGTTCGGATTTCAATGGTGTGTACACCGTGAAGATCCCAGCCGGCGCCAGCAGCGTGCCGTTTGATATCCGCACGCTTGATGACCGAATCACCGAGCCGACCGAAAAAATCGTCATCACCATCGACAAGGCCACAGGCGGTAACTTCGAGAACCTGGTGATCGACAAGGGCACTGTCAGCACTGACATCCTCGACAACGATGCGCCACCGGTTATCGACCTGGACGCCAACAACTCCAGCGGTGCCAGTGGCAACGACTTCAAGACCACCTTCACCGAAGGCACCACCGGGCCGGGTGTGTCGATTGCCGACACCGATATCAAGATCACCGATCCGGACAGCACCCTGCTGACGGGCGCAACGGTCACCCTGACCAACGCACAAGCCGGTGATGCCTTGAACCTGGGCAACAGCGTGAATGGCATCAGCGTCAGCACCAACAATCAGACGGGTACGATCACTCTGACGTTGTCGGGCAGCGCGACGCTGGCTGACTACATGCAGCGTATCCAGAACATCACGTTCACCAACACCAGCCACGACCCAAGCACCACGCCGCGCACCATTACCGTGGCGGTGACCGACGGCGGCAATTACTCCAACGTCGCCACCACCACAGTCAACGTGGTGGCGGTCAACGATGCGCCAGTGGCAACGGGCGGGGCCGTGACCGGTACGGAAGACACTGCGCTGGCTTTGACCTGGGCAAACTTCGGCGTGAGCGACGTGGACTCGCCATCAGCCAGCCTCGGCGTGAAAATCACCGACCTGCCGGTGGCCGGCAAACTGCAATACCTGGCAACCGACGGCACCACTTGGACCAACGTGACCAGCGGCCAGACCTTTACCAAAGCCCAGATCGATGGCGGCCAGTTACGCTTTACGCCAAACGCCAACGAGTCCGGCGCCGACGGTTATGGCGGCACGGGCATCGGTAACAAGCAGGCCGATTACGCACAGTTCAAGTTCCAGCCCACCGACGGCAAGGACCTGGGCACCAGCGCCACGGTGAAAGTCGATATCACCCCAGTGGCCGACGCGCCAACCCTGGGTGTGGCTGACAACAACGTCAACTCGGTCGGCCTGATCAAACAGAGCTGGAACAGCCTTCCCGGCCTTGGCACCAACGGCAACGGCGCCGCACCGGACGTGCTGAAAAAAGCCATCGATGGCGCCGGCACGCCGAACAGCACGGCGGTGGTGACCAATGTCGAGTCCACCACCGACGTCACCCCCGGTTCAGGCGGAAAAATCTCCGGCCTGATGTATATGGAAGCCGGTAAGAACTACACCTTCAGCGGCGTCGCCGATGACAGCCTGCTGATCAACGTCGGCGGTAAAGACGTGGCCAGCGGCCTGTGGGGCACTAACAGCGGCAAGTTCAGCGGCACGTTCACGCCGGCGGTCAGCGGTTACTACAGCCTTGAGATCTATCAGGCCAACCAGGCGGGCCCCGGCAGCTTTGACGTCAACCTGTCGATCAATGGCGGCGCGACGCAGAACTTGAGCACCAGCAACGTCCCGCTGTACACCGGCATCACCGACTTGACCAGCGCCGGCGTGACCGTGTCCGACCTGCATGGCAGCAACGGTGACGGTTACTACGTGGGTTATAAGCTCAACGAAGGCCTGGAAAACGGCAGCGTCAAACTGTCCAAGATCACCACCGCGCTGACCGACACCGATGGTTCGGAAACCCTGGCGGTGAAGATCGGCGGCATTCCGGCAGGCTCGGTGCTTACCGACGCTTCGGGACACACCTTCACCGCGACGAAAACCGTGGGCGAAGTCAACGTCAGCGGCTGGGACCTGGGCACCCTGACCATCAAGCCGCCGACCTATTACAGCGGCCAGTTCAACCTGACCGTGACCTCGACGTCGACCGAAAGCATCGGCGGCTCGGCAAGCACCACCGCGCAATTGCCGGTGACGGTCTTCCCGGCGGCGTATAACTCGGTAACCGGCACGTCGGGCAGCGACTCGATTATCGGCAGCGATGGCAACGACATCGTCGTAGCCGACATCGGCGGTCTGAACGTGGTGCAGGGCAAGAACTACAACATCGCGTTCATGGTGGACAGTTCCGGCAGCATGAGCACCGCATCGATCGACGCGGCGAAGGCTTCATTGACCACGGTGTTCAACTCGCTGAAAAACAGCCTGGGCGCCAACACATCGGGCACGGTGAATATCTTCCTGGCCGACTTCGATAGCCAGGTGAACAAGTCGATTGCCATCAACCTCAATGCCCCCAATGCGCTGGCCCAGCTCAAAGTGGTGCTGGACTCGATGGTGTCGGAAGGCGGCACCAACTACGAAGACGTGTTCAAGACCACCGCCAACTTCTTCCAGAGCGACCTGGCGAGCAAAAACACCGGCGCAACCAACCTGACGTACTTCATCACCGACGGTCAGCCGACGTTCTACCAGAGCGGCGAGCAGACCAACGTGACGCTGTACGGCAACGTCAAGTTCGATGACGTGGTGACGACGGCCAACTACACCCCCGGCACCTCGGTCGGCAAGTACCTGGATAACACCCATTACTTCAGCATCGACACCTCGGGTGCCGCTCAATTGCAAACCTGGAACGGCTTCTGGTGGACGGCCGCCAATCTGGGCCTGGTCCGCGCTCAGGGCGACGGCACCTTTGAGCTGTCCAATCTTGACGGCCGAGGCAACAGCACTGACGCGGCAACATTGGCTAATTCCAAGAGCGCCTTTGCGCTGCTGGGCGGGCTGTCGCAGGTGGAAGCGATCGGGATCAACAGCGACATCAGCTTAAGCGACCTGAAGCCTTACGACAGCGATGGCAAACCACAGGCCAATATCGATCCGAAAGACCTGGCCAACGCCATCCTCGGCCATACCGAGGCGACTCTGCCGGGTGCGGACAGCATCAGCGGTGGCGACGGCAATGACATCCTCTTTGGCGACCTGGTGAGCTTCAGCGGGGTGACCGGCGAGGGTTACAACGCCCTGCAGGCTTTCGTGGCACAGAAAGCCGGTGTGGCTGTCTCGGCAGTTACCACCTCGAACGTGCACCAGTACGTCACCGAGCATTACGCGGACTTCGACGTGTCCGGCGCCAAGGACGGCAACGACACGCTGCTCGGCGGCAATGGCGATGACATTCTGTTCGGCCAAGGCGGCAACGACGTGCTGGACGGCGGCAAGGGCAATGACATCTTGCTGGGCGGTACCGGCAACGACACGTTGATGGGCGGTCAGGGCAACGACATCCTGATCGGCGGTGCGGGTGCCGACACCTTCGTGTGGAAGGCCGGTGACATCGGCAACGATGTGATCAAGGACTTCAAGGCGTCGGAAGGTGACCGAATTGACCTGCGTGATCTGTTGAAGGGCGAGACGGACAGCACCATCGATAACTACCTCAAGATCACCACGGTAGAAGGCGTGTCGACCCTGCAGGTGAGCAGCGAAGGCAAGCTCAACGCCGCCGGTGGCCTGGCCAATGCGGATGTGACCATCAAGCTGGAAGGCAATGATTGGTCCCACACCAACATCAACTCGCTGATCAGCGGTGCCGACCCGACCATCAAGATCGATCACACCGCCTAAGCTTGGGTTTATCGGCCGCCCTCGAGGCGGCCGATTTATTTGGGCGATACGTTGCTGGCCCTGGCGGCCGGTTGCATCGCATACTCGCGCTTATCAACACACGACCGCCCTATGCGGCTGACGATGTGTGGCTTTTTTTCGAGGGGGTTCTTATGTTTTACGTGCAACGTGATGCGCAGGGCGCGTTGAGTCGCGTAGAGGCCGCCGCCTTTGCCGAATCCACCGAAACGCTGCCGGCCGATCACCATGAGATCCAGGCCTGGTACGCCAACGAAGTGGTGGAAACCAGCCTGGCCCAGCTCAAACAGAGTGACCTGGAAATGATCCGGGTACTGGACGACTTGATCCAGGTGCTCACCCGCAAGGGCGTCATCAGCGTGACCGACCTGCCGCCTGCGGCTCAGGCCAAATTGATGGACCGGAACCAGGCGCGGGAAGCGTTGGGTGGGTTGAGCCAGTTGATCAATGATGATGAGAAAGGGCTTATCTGAGCCCTGAAGCCGCACCGAAATGTGGGAGGGGGCTTGCTCCCGATAGTGGTGTGTCAGTCACCGAAGATATTGACTGATTGACTGCTATCGGGAGCAAGCCCCCTCCCACATGGGTTCTGCGTTATTTCCAGGGCGCGGGCTCGCCGAACAGCTGGCCCTGCACGCCAAAAATCCCCATTTCACGAATCACCTTCAGCTCACCTTCGGTCTCCACACGTTCGGCAATCAACGGCAGATCGATGCTGTGGGCCGCGCGCTGGATGGCTTCGATAAACAGGCGCTTGTCGCTTTCCTGGTCGATGTCGCGGATGTAGCTGCCGTCGATTTTCAAGTAGGCCAGGCCCAGGCGGGCCAGGTTGCCGATCATGCTGAATCGCCCACCGAAACGCTGAAGGCTCAGGGAAAAGCCCAACTCGCGCAGGCGCTGGGTCATCTGTTCCAACACAAGCTGTTCCGGCAGTTGCTCTTCACCGATCTCCAGGGTGAGGCGCGAGCCCAGGTTGCTGTGCTGGCGCAGCAGGTCATAAATGCGTTGCAGTGCCTGAGGATCCTGCAAGGTTGCGGCTGAGAGGTTCAGCGCCAGGTTGTGGCTGTGGCCGCTCATCTGTTTGAGCACCTGCTCCAGCATCATGCGGTCCAGGCGGGCTGACCAGCCGAAACGCTCAAGCCACGGCAGGAAACGCCCGGCGGGTAGGGTATGGCCGTCAAAGTCCTGCAAGCGCGACAGCACTTTGTAGTGCAAGACCAATTGCGGGTCCTGGCTGGCCACCACCGGCTGGAAGTACAACTCGAAACGCTGTTGGGTCAGCGCCTGGTCCAACAGTGTGTGCCAGGCATGGTGATCGTCACCGACGCTGGCGGCGGCACTGTGGTCGAGGCACGCCCAGGTGCTGTCACCCTGCCCTTCGGCTTGAGCCAAAGCTTGGTCGGCGAGGGTCAGCAGCGCCTGCGGCGCATCGCCATGGTTGAACGGTGCCAGGCCGATGTAGGCCACGGGCGTAACATCGCTGGCGCCGGTGGCCTGCAGGCTGAGCAACGTGCTTTCAAGGTTCTGCGCCAATTGCAGCGCTTCTTCACGCGTGAGCCCAGGCGCCAGCACGGCGAATTCGCCGCCACGAATACGGGTCACGAGGTTATGGGTTTCCGGGTACGGCTCGCACTGGCGCAGCAGTTGTTCGCCGACCGCTTGCAGCAGCTGGTCGGTACGCTGGCCGCCCAGGCGCTGGTTCAGGCCGGCCAGGTCCTTGACGCGCAACACCAGCAAGTAGCCGGAGTTGGTTTCTTCGGGGTTGCTGACGCGGGCGTTGAGCTGCATCTCGAAATAGCGGCGGTTGGCCAGGCCGGTGAGGTTGTCCTGATAGGATTCAGTGCGCAACTTTTCGCTGCGCTCGGCCTGCTCCTGGAACAGCGCTTTGAGCTTTTCCACCATTTGGTTCATGGCCTGCACCACCCGGCGCAACTCCGGCGTACGCGGCAGGTCAGGCAGGCTGAGGAATTCCCGACGGGCGATCGCGTGGGACTGCTTGACCATATAGTCCAACGGCTTCAGTTGCCGGCGCAGCAACAGCCCGCCGAGCACCACGCTGACCGCACCGCACAGCAGCAACCAGCCAAGGCTGCCCAGGGCGCTCTGCCAGAGTTTGGCCAGGGCGAACATCGGATGGCTGACCACCTCGACTCGCGCCGCCTGCTCCCAACCACGGTTCACCAGCGCATCACCACCGGCCGGCTCCAGGCCGATCAACTTTACAAACCAATGGGGCACGCCATTGTTGTCGGGTATGCCGCTGCGCTCGACGATGGTTTGGTCCGTGGCCAGGTCCACCACACGGATGCTGGCGTAATAACCGCTGTCGAAGATCGAGCTGACCAGCAACTCGACCATGGCCGGATCGTCGATATTGGGAGTCAGCGACAACGCCAGTGCCGTCGCGGCATCCTGCGCATGGGAGCGCAATTGGTTGACGTATTGCGTGCGCGAACTTTCCAGGCTGACCATGAAGCTGCCGCTGAAGGCGACCACCAGGAACAGACAGATTGCGATCAACAGCTGTTTGAACAAAGACATCCGATCAGTTACTCCTAGTTGGCAGGCTCGGCTGGGAAGCCTTCCGCACGCATTTTTCTCAACACATCCTGCCAGCGCGACAAGCGTTTGGTATCGCCGACTTTCTTGTTGCCCTTGGCGCCGGGCAGGTACAGCCCCTCGGCGTTGAATGAATACACCGGGATCAAATCGGTACGGCGGGTTGCCGGCAGAATGTCGTCCATCAGGCTGTCGAGCACCAACGGGATCGCGTCGGGGGTCGAATAGTAGGTCAGGACCATGTGCGCACGATTCTGACGCAAGGCCTTGACGTAGGTAATGCGCAATTTATCGCTGGACACGCCCAGATGACGCAAACTGAAATACTTGGCGATGGCGTAGTCTTCACAGTCACCGGCGCCCTTCCAGAGTGCTTCGATGGGTGTCTCCCAATAGTCGACCGCGCGCCAGAGATCGATGTCTTCCACGTAGGTCATTTGTTTGTTGAAGAACACGTTGACGACCTTGAGCTGGTCTTGCTCGCTGACCTGTTTTTCGGTGCTCAGCAGCCGCTGCCACGCGTCAATACGTTGCTGGCCCTCGCCCAACGGCCCGTACAAGGCGCTGGCCTTGCGGCTGATCTGCGAGAAATCCCAATCGGCATGCAGCCCGCCAAGCATCAGGCCGGCCAATAAGATCGCTGATAAGAGCCAGCAAAAAACTCGATAGGGAATAAAACTTACCGCCAAGGCGTTCAGTCCATGAAGAGAGACGGAATTTCAAGGGATGGTGAAGCTTCGTCTCACAAAAAACAATGGCACAGTGCGATCATTCATCGGTGGAGCGAGTTTATAACCGCCTCCTGTGGGACGTACAAAATACACGCTGTGGGCCCTTACAAACGGAAACTCTGGCTGTTTGACAAGTGCATGGCCCATCTCTAGTGTTCATTGGATCCAATAAACACACTTTATTACTCAAGAAAGGAGGGTAGCGTAACCGTGACACAGAAGCCGAACCCTTTAAGCAGTATCAAGGTCAGCGGACCTATTCCCGCTCATCTTGCCCGCGCCATTATTGAAGAAACGTTGCGTAACGCCATTCTCGATGGTCGATTGCCTTGTGGCACTGCTATGCGCCAGCAAGAACTCGCCAGCCTGTTCGGCGTCAGCCGTATGCCGGTGCGCGAAGCTTTGCGCCAGTTGGAGGCACAATCCCTGCTGCATGTGGTGACCCACAAAGGCGCTGTGGTTGCGCCCTTGATCGAGGACAATTCGGCTGAGACCTATGCCCTGCGCATGCTGTTGGAGTCCGAAGCCTTGCGCTTGTCGATCCCATTGCTCACGGAGTCGGACATCGCCAAGGCAGAGGCCTGTATCACTGCGCTGGAATGCGAGAAAGACTACAGCGAGATCGGTCGCCTCAATCGCCTGTTTCACATGATCCTGTATGGCAAGGCGCCTAACCATCGCCTGCTCAAATTGGTGGAACATGGGCTGAATGAAGAGGAGCGGTTTCTGCGCTTCAACCTCGAGGCGATGGGACTGGGCGAGACGTCACAGGAGGATCACCGCGAACTGCTCAACCTGGTGGTGCAGAAGAAAATCGATGAAAGCATCCTGACATTGCGTAATCACTTGATGCGAGGCATGGAGGTCATCAATAGATACCTCAATAGCCTCGAAACTGCGAATAGAACAGCCACGTCATAAGGCGCTCGTACCTCTCTTGAGCCTGAGCATCGCGGGGTACCATCCCTTATCAGGAAGCGTCCCGCGTTGATAACACTGTGAACAAACCGGCAAGCCTTAATCAAATCGGCGTTATATAAGGAAACTTCTCACACTTCAAACAACTATTTCTCCGGGAAGTTTTTGTTCGAAAAAACATTTAATACATTTATAAGCTCATCCAAACGTTTAATCAGCTTAGTATCAGCGACTCACCCAAAAACCTTGCAATCGCTGCCCGCGTACTGAGCCAGCGCTCCTCGCGTGGGCGCGCCGTAACGCTAATCTTCCAACTAACAACTACAAAATCCATCACTGCAACTAGAGCAGTCGCAACAACTTCATAGGCGTCAACCATGCATCATCATTCGCTCGAACAAAAGAAACTTAAACTGTACCGTCACCCGTTATTTGCTGAAATAACTTCTCTTAGCAAATTACAACACTTTATGGAAAGCCATGTATTTGCGGTTTGGGACTTCATGACCCTGACCAAACGCCTGCAACAGGACCTTACGTGCACCCAAATACCCTGGCTCCCGCCAGCCAATCCGCAGGCCGCACGCCTGATCAATGAAATCGTGCTGGGCGAGGAGTCGGACGAACATCCGACGCGGGGCCATTGCAGTCACTTTGAGCTGTACCTGGAAGCCATGGCGGAGGTGGGCGCCAATACCCGTGTCATCGCACGTTTCATTGACCTGCAACACCAGGGTGTAGAGGTCAGCGCAGCGCTGCGAATGATCGGTGCGCCCCCCGGCGTGCCGCGCTTTGTCGACAGCACATGGCAGATCGCACTCAGCGCCCCCACCCACTGCGTCGCGGCGGCCTTCCTGCATGGTCGTGAAGGCGTCATTGCATCCATGTTCGAGCGCCTTCTGTGCAGCAGCCCCTTGATTGCTCATCAGGCACCCATCTTGTGTCACTACCTCAACCGTCATATCGAGTTGGATAGCCAGGAGCACGGCCCGGCGGCGGAGCAGGTGCTCCAGCATTTGATCGGCGCAGACCCGACTCGCCAGCGACAAGCCGATAGCGCTGCCTTCGGTGCCCTGGAAAGCCGCATGACCTTCTGGGACGACGTACACGCCTCAATGCATGAGGTACACCCATGAGCGCCACCGGCTATCACTCCTTTGCCGAAGACTGGGAGCGGCGCGCAACCATCCGCACACGCCCGCGCCGCATGTTGGAAAACGACGGCAAACTGATCTATCCCCTGAGCCGCCAACCCCTTGTATTGAGTGCGACCTTTCTCGAGCGCTGCTCGCAATGCCGCGACTTTGTGCTGGTGCAAAGCTTTTATCGATTCATCCATGACATCGTGGTTTTCGAAACCGAGATCGTCGATAAACTTGCCCGCCGTATTGCCAAGAATCGCTTCTCGCTGCCCCTCCCCCTCGCCTGCCGCTACGATGCAATGACCGTCGTAGTGGATGAGGATTACCACGCATTGGTGGCACTGGACTTCCTGCAGCAAGCCGTGGCGTTGACCGGTATCGAGCCCCTGGACCTGCCGGGGCAGATCGAACTGAGCCGCGCCTTGCCGGCCGCGCAGGCGCAGGCACCGGAGCACCTGCACGATGCCGTCGAGTTGATTGTCGTGGCCATCGCCGAAAACACCGTCACCCATGATGTGGCGGCCTTTTCCAAGGACGACAGTATCAAGTCGTCCGTACGCGGCCTGATGGCCGATCACCTGTTCGATGAAGGGCGCCACGCACAGTTCTGGACACAGTTGGTGCGTATCTACTGGCAGTCGGCAAGCGCGCAAGACCGCGACAGCATTGGCGGCGTGCTCCCGACTTTTCTGGCCCATTACCTGACCAACGACATACAGAAAGGCTTCGACTTGCAGTTGATCGAACACCTGGATGTCAGTACCGATATTCGTTTGGCGCTGCAGGATGAAATCATTGCGTTGGATTTTCCTATCACCCGCCAGCACCCGTTGATGGGCAACATCATGGGCTTCCTGCACCACAGCGGCGTGCTGCACACCCCAAGCGTGGCACGCGCACTGGACGACTACCTGCCCGCGGCGGGGAGGCTGGCATGAGGCGCTTGACGATTGAATGGGGCGGTGCCAGTGAAGCACTGGGGGCCCTCAAGCAGGTTCTGGAACAATACGGGCATATCGCGGGGGCGGGGTCGGTCGACCTGGTGATTGAGGACGGCAGCCAGTCACCGTCAGCCTTATCCACCGATGCGCCGTGGATGAGCCTGCGCCTGTGCATCGGCCCCGTGTCCGAAACTGGGTTACCCGCACTTCAGTTTCGCTGCTATGACCGTGATCGGCGCCTGTTGGCCGTGCACGACGTCGCCGAGGAGCCCAGCGGCAACGGCCAGCGCCTGCGTCGTCGTGCGGCGCACGCTCTGGTGGAGTGGGTAGCGTCATTGGTCAGCGGATTCTCGAGAGACCCTGGTTATTTCTGTGCAACGGCCAACCCGGGCACCTTGCCCGAACAGGGCTTGCGAGGACTGGAGTCACTGGCGTTCATGCATCGATTCAACCGTACAGCCGATCCGGCACTGCTGCGGGCGGCACAGGCGCCCATGATCGAACGGTTACAGGCCAGCCTGAATGCCTTCGCCGATCGTACAGCGCTGAATATTGCGGGGCGCAGGGTGACTTATCGCCAGCTTCAGGAAAAAGCCGTGGCGATTCAGCAACACTTGCTGCCCCTGTTGGCGGGCATTGAAACACCACCGGTGGTGGGTGTATGCCTGGAAAAATCTACCGAGCTTTACGCAAGCATTCTGGCGGTGCTGGGCTGTGGCGCGGTGTATTTGCCGCTGTCTCCGGACCATCCGGTAAAACGCCAGCACAGCATGCTGACAAGCGCAGGTGCAGGCGTATTACTGGAAAATGGCCTGCACCCGTTGCGGGATAAGTGCGTTTCACTTGATGTCAGTACGCTCACCCCACACGGCATCGACTCCACACAGCCGCTGATGCGCCATCGTCCCCAGGCCGATGCGCCGTGTATGGCGCTTTTTACCTCTGGCACCACGGGGCAACCCAAGGGTGTGCTGCTCAGCCAACATAATCTGGCACATTTCACGGCCTGGCTCGGTACCTGTGTGGCGCTGGACGATAAAAGCCGCGTCCTGCAATTTTCGCCGCTGAGCTTTGACTCCTCACTGATCGATATTTTCCCCGCCTTGATCGCGGGCGCAGCGTTGATTGTCCCCAGCGCAGAACAACGTCACGATCCCCGGCAATTGGTCGAGCTGATTCGCCTGCAACGCGTCACTCATGCTTTCTTGCCACCGGCACTGCTCGGCATCTTGCCGCTGGACCAGCCGCTGGGCCTCGCACACCTGCTCACCGGCGGCGACTTTTGCGAACCCTACGTGATCGAGCGAATGGCCGGCCAATGCCAGTTTCACAACCTCTATGGCCCCACCGAAGCCACGGTACTGGCAACCCATCGAAAGTTTCGGCTCGGTGATAGCAATCGCAATATCGGCCTGCCCATCGCCAACAGCCAGGTCTTGATCCTGGACAAGCACCTGCAACCGGTGGACGAGCAGGTGATGGGCGATCTGTACCTCGCAGGACCGGGCGTGAGCCTGGGCTATATGAACGGACCACCTCAGGCCGACTCCCCGTTCATCAAGCTGACGTTGCCCGACGGGCAATGGCTGCAGGCTTACCGCAGCGGCGATCTGGCGAAATGGACGCAAGACGGTATCGAGTTGGGCGGCCGACGGGATGACCAGGTCAAGATCCGCGGTTTTCGGGTCGAACCTCAGGAGATCGAGCACTGCCTGCGCAGCAGTCGGTTGTTTCGCCAAGTGGCAGTGGTGATTGATCAGACGCACAGAATCATCGGCTTTGCGGCCCAGCCCGAACCCGGCGCCACGCTGGCCAGCCTGAAGGAGCACGCACGGCAGTGGCTGCCTGAACATATGCAACCTGTCGCCTGGAGCGAGCTGCCGAGCCTCCCCGCTTCGAGCAACGGCAAGATCGATCGCAAGGCGTTGCGGGAGACGCCAATTACCCGCGCCCAGGAGATGACGCGTTGCAGCACGCTCACGCCAGTCCAGGCGCAGTTGGTAGACCTGTGGGGGGAGTTGTTAGGGTTGCCTGCCGGTGACGTGTCGATCGACGACAGCTTTTTCAACCTGGGCGGCCATTCGATCCTGCTGTCCACTTTGTTGCTGCGCCTGCGCGAGCAGTTTGGCCGCAGCCTCTCCTTGAGCCAATTTTTTGAAGCGCCGACGATTCGTACGCTGGCCTTGCAGATGCAGGGCGCAGCGCTGCCGAATACATCGTTCAGCCAGATGGAAAAAGATGCATCCCGAGCCATGACGCTTGAGGTGCTGCCCGAGGCCCGCGCCGGGGATCCACGCAAGGCGATTGTCACAGGGGCGAACAGCTTTGTCGGCGTGCACATCGTCCAGGCCTTGCTGGCGGGTGGGGCGCAGGAGGTAGCGTGCCTGGTCCGGGCGCTCCCAGGCCAGTCGGCGGCGGACCGATTCTCTCAGGCGTTGCGCGAATACCGCCTGGAACAGCTGGACCTGAGCCGAGTGCAGGTGTATGCCGCCGACCTGCGCCAACCCCGCCTGGGTCTGTCTGCAGAGGCGTACGACCACCTCGCCCGCAATCATGGTGTGCTGGTGCACAATGCGGCGCAGGTCAACCATGTGATGGACTACATAGCACTGGCCAACGACAACGTCGAACCGGTGTTTGAATGCCTGCGCCTTTGCGAGACCCACTGTAAGAAAGTTTTCAATTTCATTTCAACGCTGTCAGCCTGCAGTCGCCTCGACACTGATGGGTATGTGCTCGAAGCACCCGCAAGCCGCGCGTTGCCGCTCTATGTAAAAAACGGCTACAACCTCTCGAAGTGGGTGGCCGAGCGGTTGTTGGGGCGTGCAGTCGAGCAAGGGGCATGGGTGAATATTCATCGGCCAGGGAATATCAGTTTCAACAGCCGGAACGGTGTCTGCCAACCCCATAAAAATCGGTTGATGTTGATGCTCAAAGGGTCACTGCAGTTGGGCAGGGTTCCTCGAATGGAGGGCAATTTCGACCTGATGCCGGTGGACTTCCTGGCGCGCTTCATCGCGTTTCACAGCGCGCGTTTTGTCCCTGGGCGAAACGTCTTCAACCTGCACAATCCTCAACCTTTGAGCTGGGACCAGTACCTTAATGCGTTCAGCCAGGCCGGACACACCTTCGAACGGGTAAGCCTTCAACATTGGCAACGGGCGTTGCGCACAGTGCGCCACGACAATGCGTTGTTCGGCGTACTGGGCTTTTACCTTGATGGGTTGGGTGAAGACATCGGCGACACGTCGATGATCCATTACAGCAACGCGCAGTGGGGCCTGGAACAAATGGGCACACAGTATCCGCCAAAGAGCCCCGCACTGTTACGCAAGGGCTGTGACTACCTCAGAGCCATCGGCTTTCTCTGAGCGGCTTTGGCCCGCATTGAAGTTGCTCGGCTGTATCGGAGCGAGGCCTCGCTCCGATACAGCGAGGATCAGATCTTGAAGCTGTCGACCAATTGCTTCAATCGACTGGCCTGCTGGGACAGCGCGTCGCAGTCCTTGAGCGTCTCGTTGAGATTGGCCACGCCTTGCTGGTTCAGCAGGTTGATCTGGTTGATGTCGACATTGAGGGTTTCAACCACCGCCGTTTGCTCCTCGGTGGCAGCGGCGACCGATTGGTTCATGCCGTCGATCTCAACGATTCGCTGTGTCACGCTGACCAGACGCTCGCCGGCCTGGTTAGCCACTTCAACGCTTTCCTCGCTGGAGACTTGGCTGGCGTTCATGGTGGTCACGGCTTCACGCGAACCCACTTGCAGCGAAGTGATCATTTTGTGGATCTCTTCTGCCGATTCCTGGGTACGGTGAGCCAGGTTACGCACTTCATCCGCCACCACGGCAAACCCACGCCCTGCTTCGCCGGCACGGGCAGCTTCGATTGCCGCGTTAAGCGCAAGTAAGTTGGTCTGCTGGGAGATGCCCTTGATCACATCGAGAATGTGTCCGATGTTGTCGGTGCTGGCGTTAAGGGTTTCGATCTGGGTACAGGACAGGCTGATTTTCTGCGACAGTTCCGACATCGCCTGGATGGTTTGCTCGACCACTTTGCGCCCATCATCAGCTTGCTCACTGGCACCGCTGGCATGCTGCGAGGCATCAGCGGCGTTACGTGCGATTTCCTGGGTAGCGGCACCCAGCTCGTTGATAGCGGCAGCCACGCTGTTGGTACGTGCACTTTGTTCATCGGAGCCGATGATCGACGCGTTGGACGACGCCATTACGCGCTGGGACAGGTCATGCACCTGGCGGGTGGCCGAGGACACTTCGGAAATCGAGGCGTGGATCCGCTCGACAAACTGATTGAATGCGCTACCGACTTCGCCAAACTCGTCTTTGCTGGTCACGTCGAGGCGGCGGGTCAGGTCACCTTCGCCTTGAGCAATGTCCTGCATGGCAACGCCCATGGTGGTCAGCGGACGCAACAACACCTGAATCAGCACACTCAACAGTACGGCAATCGCCACCACGGCGATGAGCATTGCGATCAACGCTGAAGTGCGAAATTTACCCAGTGCGGCATAGGCTTTATCTTTGTCGATAGACAGACCGATGTACCAGTCAGCCCCCGGCAACCCGTTGATTGGTGTAAAGGACAGGATTCGGTCTTGTCCATTGAGGACAACCTCCTGGTTAACCTTCTCGATGCGCACCAGGGTGCCCGGGTAGATATCCTTGAGGTTTTTCATCACCTGGTCCTGGTCAGGACTGACGATGACCTGGCCATCACCACTGACCAGGAATGCATGACCAATACCGCCAAAATCCACCGAGTTGATGATCTTCACCAAGGTTTGCAGGCTCAAGTCGCCACCCACCACGCCCAACAACTCTCCGTTCTTCTTCACCGGCATGGCGATCGTCACGATCTGGCCGCCTACAGCCGCCATATAAGGCGGGGTAAGCATGGTTTTGTCGGCTGCTACGGCTTGCTTGTACCAAGGGCGCTGACGTGGGTCATAGCCTTCGGGCATCTTCGCGTCGGGGCGCTGGGTGAACACTCCATTGATTTGGCCAACGTAGGTGAACTGGAAGTTGGAGGTGAGCGCCGGTTGATCGACCAAGCCGGGAAGGTCGGCGGCGCTGCCTTGATGGGCAACGTTTTGTGCCAGGCTCTCGAGAACCAGGATACGGCCGCTGAGCCAGTTCTGCACACTGCTGGCGGTAAGCTCTCCGGATTGCTGGATGGAGGACGCCAGGTTCTGCCTGATCGTGTTGCGCTGCAGGTAATCGTTGTAGAACGTGAATAGCGCGAAGGCCAGAACCACGACGCCTGACGCAGCCAACAGAATTTTATGACTGAACTTGAGATTCATTTCATCGACTTCTTTTGCCAAAGGGGGGTGAGCGTGCCGAGTGGAACATTCCATGTATCGCGATAGGCGGACTCTGCGACCGCTCTATTTCGGTGCACGCATGGCTCGTCAGGCTTTCGGCCAGAAATCGATAAAACTTAGAGATTTGTGTGAATCTTCCGCTTTTAGCGTAAGAGAACGACAGGCGGTATGAGCACAGTCGATTATCAGCCACTTAGAACCCTAAACGACAAAACCCCTGTCTGCGTAAGCAGACAGGGGTTTCGGAATTCAATCTTGACGATGACCTACTCTCACATGGGGAAACCCCACACTACCATCGGCGATGCATCGTTTCACTGCTGAGTTCGGGATGGGATCAGGTGGTTCCAATGCTCTATGGTCGTCAAGAAATTCTGTGTACCAGATCGTTGCGCTAGCTACGTACCGGTGAAATTCATGGACTTCTACATAAACAAAACCCCTGTTTGCGTACGCAAACAGGGGTTCTGGAATTTAATCTTGACGATGACCTACTCTCACATGGGGAAACCCCACACTACCATCGGCGATGCATCGTTTCACTACTGAGTTCGGGATGGGATCAGGTGGTTCCAATGCTCTATGGTCGTCAAGAAATTCGGGTACTGAGTCGTGGCCAGATGGCCTCGCTTCAGCAAATTGGGTATGGGATAGAAGTCGGTGTTTTGTGAGTATCGAACTTTCGGTTCATTGCGTCTTCACACACCGCAATCTGATGCTTCTGCTTTTTTAAAGTCAGGAGTAGTCAAATTGCTTGGGTGTTATATGGTCAAGCCTCACGGGCAATTAGTATTGGTTAGCTCAACGCCTCACAGCGCTTACACACCCAACCTATCAACGTCGTAGTCTTCGACGGCCCTTCAGGGGACTCAAGGTCCCAGTGAGATCTCATCTTGAGGCTAGTTTCCCGCTTAGATGCTTTCAGCGGTTATCTATTCCGAACATAGCTACCCGGCAATGCCACTGGCGTGACAACCGGAACACCAGAGGTTCGTCCACTCCGGTCCTCTCGTACTAGGAGCAGCCCCTCTCAAATCTCAAACGTCCACGGCAGATAGGGACCGAACTGTCTCACGACGTTCTAAACCCAGCTCGCGTACCACTTTAAATGGCGAACAGCCATACCCTTGGGACCGGCTTCAGCCCCAGGATGTGATGAGCCGACATCGAGGTGCCAAACACCGCCGTCGATATGAACTCTTGGGCGGTATCAGCCTGTTATCCCCGGAGTACCTTTTATCCGTTGAGCGATGGCCCTTCCATACAGAACCACCGGATCACTAAGACCTACTTTCGTACCTGCTCGACGTGTCTGTCTCGCAGTCAAGCGCGCTTTTGCCTTTATACTCTACGACCGATTTCCGACCGGTCTGAGCGCACCTTCGTACTCCTCCGTTACTCTTTAGGAGGAGACCGCCCCAGTCAAACTACCCACCATACACTGTCCTCGATCCGGATAACGGACCTGAGTTAGAACCTCAAAGTTGCCAGGGTGGTATTTCAAGGTTGGCTCCACGCGAACTGGCGTCCACGCTTCAAAGCCTCCCACCTATCCTACACAAGCAAATTCAAAGTCCAGTGCAAAGCTATAGTAAAGGTTCACGGGGTCTTTCCGTCTAGCCGCGGATACACTGCATCTTCACAGCGATTTCAATTTCACTGAGTCTCGGGTGGAGACAGCGCCGCCATCGTTACGCCATTCGTGCAGGTCGGAACTTACCCGACAAGGAATTTCGCTACCTTAGGACCGTTATAGTTACGGCCGCCGTTTACCGGGGCTTCGATCAAGAGCTTCGCGTTAGCTAACCCCATCAATTAACCTTCCGGCACCGGGCAGGCGTCACACCCTATACGTCCACTTTCGTGTTTGCAGAGTGCTGTGTTTTTAATAAACAGTCGCAGCGGCCTGGTATCTTCGACCGGCATGAGCTTACGGAGCAAGTCCTTCACCCTCACCGGCGCACCTTCTCCCGAAGTTACGGTGCCATTTTGCCTAGTTCCTTCACCCGAGTTCTCTCAAGCGCCTTGGTATTCTCTACCCAACCACCTGTGTCGGTTTGGGGTACGGTTCCTGGTTACCTGAAGCTTAGAAGCTTTTCTTGGAAGCATGGCATCAACCACTTCGTCATCTAAAAGACAACTCGTCATCAGCTCTCGGCCTTAGAATCCCGGATTTACCTAAGATTCCAGCCTACCACCTTAAACTTGGACAACCAACGCCAAGCTGGCCTAGCCTTCTCCGTCCCTCCATCGCAATAACCAGAAGTACAGGAATATTAACCTGTTTTCCATCGACTACGCTTTTCAGCCTCGCCTTAGGGACCGACTAACCCTGCGTCGATTAACGTTGCGCAGGAAACCTTGGTCTTTCGGCGTGGGTGTTTTTCACACCCATTGTCGTTACTCATGTCAGCATTCGCACTTCTGATACCTCCAGCAAGCTTCTCAACTCACCTTCACAGGCTTACAGAACGCTCCTCTACCGCATCACTTACGTGATACCCGTAGCTTCGGTGTATGGTTTGAGCCCCGTTACATCTTCCGCGCAGGCCGACTCGACTAGTGAGCTATTACGCTTTCTTTAAAGGGTGGCTGCTTCTAAGCCAACCTCCTAGCTGTCTAAGCCTTCCCACATCGTTTCCCACTTAACCATAACTTTGGGACCTTAGCTGACGGTCTGGGTTGTTTCCCTTTTCACGACGGACGTTAGCACCCGCCGTGTGTCTCCCATGCTCGGCACTTGTAGGTATTCGGAGTTTGCATCGGTTTGGTAAGTCGGGATGACCCCCTAGCCGAAACAGTGCTCTACCCCCTACAGTGATACATGAGGCGCTACCTAAATAGCTTTCGAGGAGAACCAGCTATCTCCGAGCTTGATTAGCCTTTCACTCCGATCCACAGGTCATCCGCTAACTTTTCAACGGTAGTCGGTTCGGTCCTCCAGTTAGTGTTACCCAACCTTCAACCTGCCCATGGATAGATCGCCCGGTTTCGGGTCTATTCCCAGCGACTAGACGCCCTATTAAGACTCGCTTTCGCTACGCCTCCCCTATTCGGTTAAGCTCGCCACTGAAAATAAGTCGCTGACCCATTATACAAAAGGTACGCAGTCACCTAACAAAGTAGGCTCCCACTGCTTGTACGCATACGGTTTCAGGATCTATTTCACTCCCCTCTCCGGGGTTCTTTTCGCCTTTCCCTCACGGTACTAGTTCACTATCGGTCAGTCAGTAGTATTTAGCCTTGGAGGATGGTCCCCCCATATTCAGACAAAGTTTCTCGTGCTCCGTCCTACTCGATTTCATGACTAAGAGATTTTCGCGTACAGGGCTATCACCCACTATGGCCGCACTTTCCAGAGCGTTCCGCTAATCTCAAAGCCACTTAAGGGCTAGTCCCCGTTCGCTCGCCACTACTAAGGGAATCTCGGTTGATTTCTTTTCCTCAGGGTACTTAGATGTTTCAGTTCCCCTGGTTCGCTCCATACACCTATGTATTCAGTGTAAGGTAACCATCTTATGATGGCTGGGTTCCCCCATTCAGACATCTCCGGATCAAAGTCTGTTTGCCGACTCCCCGAAGCTTTTCGCAGGCTACCACGTCTTTCATCGCCTCTGACTGCCAAGGCATCCACCGTATGCGCTTCTTCACTTGACCATATAACCCCAAGCAATCTGGTTATACTGTGAAGACAACATTCGCCGAAAATTCGATCATACTCAATTAAGAGCGACTCACAAATTTTACCTTAGCCTGAGCCGTTACCAGTGAAAGTAACGTTCAGTCTATCTTTCTATCACATACCTAAATTTTTAAAGAACGATCTAATCAAAGACTAGAAATCAATATTCACAGCGGAATACTCATTTCTAAACTCTAACAGCAGAAACAGTTAATGGTGGAGCCAAACGGGATCGAACCGTTGACCTCCTGCGTGCAAGGCAGGCGCTCTCCCAGCTGAGCTATGGCCCCATAACAAAATTGGTGGGTCTGGGCAGATTCGAACTGCCGACCTCACCCTTATCAGGGGTGCGCTCTAACCAACTGAGCTACAGACCCAATTTCGAGCGCAACTGATTAGCTAAGAGCTATCAGCTTGGAGCTTAAAGCTGCTTCTATCGTCTTCTTCAATGAATCAAGCAATTCGTGTGGGAGCTCATGAAGCAGCTGATGTCGTCGATTAAGGAGGTGATCCAGCCGCAGGTTCCCCTACGGCTACCTTGTTACGACTTCACCCCAGTCATGAATCACACCGTGGTAACCGTCCTCCCGAAGGTTAGACTAGCTACTTCTGGTGCAACCCACTCCCATGGTGTGACGGGCGGTGTGTACAAGGCCCGGGAACGTATTCACCGCGACATTCTGATTCGCGATTACTAGCGATTCCGACTTCACGCAGTCGAGTTGCAGACTGCGATCCGGACTACGATCGGTTTTCTGGGATTAGCTCCACCTCGCGGCTTGGCAACCCTCTGTACCGACCATTGTAGCACGTGTGTAGCCCAGGCCGTAAGGGCCATGATGACTTGACGTCATCCCCACCTTCCTCCGGTTTGTCACCGGCAGTCTCCTTAGAGTGCCCACCATAACGTGCTGGTAACTAAGGACAAGGGTTGCGCTCGTTACGGGACTTAACCCAACATCTCACGACACGAGCTGACGACAGCCATGCAGCACCTGTCTCAATGTTCCCGAAGGCACCAATCCATCTCTGGAAAGTTCATTGGATGTCAAGGCCTGGTAAGGTTCTTCGCGTTGCTTCGAATTAAACCACATGCTCCACCGCTTGTGCGGGCCCCCGTCAATTCATTTGAGTTTTAACCTTGCGGCCGTACTCCCCAGGCGGTCAACTTAATGCGTTAGCTGCGCCACTAAGAGCTCAAGGCTCCCAACGGCTAGTTGACATCGTTTACGGCGTGGACTACCAGGGTATCTAATCCTGTTTGCTCCCCACGCTTTCGCACCTCAGTGTCAGTGTTGGTCCAGGTGGTCGCCTTCGCCACTGGTGTTCCTTCCTATATCTACGCATTTCACCGCTACACAGGAAATTCCACCACCCTCTACCACACTCTAGTCAGTCAGTTTTGAATGCAGTTCCCAGGTTGAGCCCGGGGATTTCACATCCAACTTAACAAACCACCTACGCGCGCTTTACGCCCAGTAATTCCGATTAACGCTTGCACCCTCTGTATTACCGCGGCTGCTGGCACAGAGTTAGCCGGTGCTTATTCTGTCGGTAACGTCAAAACAATCACGTATTAGGTAACTGCCCTTCCTCCCAACTTAAAGTGCTTTACAATCCGAAGACCTTCTTCACACACGCGGCATGGCTGGATCAGGCTTTCGCCCATTGTCCAATATTCCCCACTGCTGCCTCCCGTAGGAGTCTGGACCGTGTCTCAGTTCCAGTGTGACTGATCATCCTCTCAGACCAGTTACGGATCGTCGCCTTGGTGAGCCATTACCTCACCAACTAGCTAATCCGACCTAGGCTCATCTGATAGCGCAAGGCCCGAAGGTCCCCTGCTTTCTCCCGTAGGACGTATGCGGTATTAGCGTCCGTTTCCGAACGTTATCCCCCACTACCAGGCAGATTCCTAGGCATTACTCACCCGTCCGCCGCTCTCAAGAGAAGCAAGCTTCTCTCTACCGCTCGACTTGCATGTGTTAGGCCTGCCGCCAGCGTTCAATCTGAGCCATGATCAAACTCTTCAGTTCAAACATCTTTGGGTTTTTAAGAAACCCTAAACTTGGCTCAGCAATCGTTGGTTACATCTTTGATTTCTCGCGGAGTAACTTGTGATGCTGATAATCTTGTTGACTATCAGTCTGACTCCACAAGCACCCACACGAATTGCTTGATTCAGTTGTTAAAGAGCGGTTGGTTAAGAGCTATTCGTCTCAACCGAGGCGCGCATTCTACAGCAGCCTCATTTGCTGTCAAGTGGTTATTTTCAGAAGTTTTCGAAGATTTCTTCAACAACTTCAACCACTTGCGCTTGCGATCTCTCGTAAGCGGGAGGCGAATTCTACAGCGTTACACGCTGCTGTCAACACCTCTTTTTCAACTTCCTTTTGGCCTCGATGAACTGAAGCAACTTACTGTCAAAACTTACTTAACTCATTGTTTACCAAGAAGTTTTCCGTTTCGACTGCGCCGGAAGTGGGGCGAATTATAGGCGCACAGAATCTGCCGTCAACTTCTAATTTCGTTTTCTTATCAAATAGTTAGGATTGATCATAAAACGACCGACAGATACCTCTTCTATATAGAGAGCGCCCTCAGATGACGCCAGCCTTTCTTAAAGCAGCCACATTCAACGGCGTCAGCCCCAGTACACTCTGCAGCACTTGAAGCGTGTGCTCACCCAGCAGCGGCGGCGCACTGCGATACTCCACAGGCGTCTTGGAAAGCCGGATCGGGCTGGCGACCTGAGGCACCATCCCCGCCAAAGCATGAGGCAGCTCCATGGCCAACCCCCGCGCCTTGACCTGCGGATCAGCGAACATTTGCGCCAGATCATTGATCGGCCCACACGGCACGCCTACTTTCTCCAGTTGCGATACCCACTCTGCCGTGGTCTTGAAGACCGTCGCCTGACGAATCAACGGGATCAGCGCCGCACGATTGGCAACCCGCATCTTGTTAGTAGAGAACCGCGGATCATCCGCCCACTGTGGCTGCCCAGCCACCTCGGCGAACTTGCGAAACTGACCGTCATTTCCCACCGTCAGAATGAAATCACCATCGGCCGTAGGAAAGTCCTGATAAGGCACGATATTCGGATGCGCGTTGCCCAGGCGTTTTGGCGAGACCCCCGTCGTCAGGTAATTCATCGCCTGATTAGCCAGGCAAGCCACCTGCACATCCAGCAGCGCCATATCGATATGTTGCCCGCCGCCGTCGTGATCCCGGTGAGCGAGGGCTGCCAGGATAGCCACGGTTGAATAAAGCCCCGTGAGAATATCGGTCAATGCCACCCCAACCTTCACCGGCCCCGCGCCATCATCCCCCTCAGGCCGACCGGTCAGGCTCATCAACCCACCCAACCCTTGAATCATGAAGTCATAGCCGGCACGCGTGGCATAAGGCCCGGTCTGGCCAAAACCGGTGATCGAGCAATAGATCAGCTCCGGATTTATCTCCTTGAGCGACTCATAATCCAAACCATAAGCCGCCAGGCCACCCACTTTGAAGTTCTCGATCAGGATGTCCGACTTGGCAGCCAGGTCACGCACCAGCCTCTGCCCCTCAGGCTTGGTGAAGTCGATGGTCACCGATTCCTTATTACGGTTGGCAGACAGGTAGTACGCCGCCTCACTGGTGTTCTCACCATAAGCATCCTTGAGGAAGGGCGGCCCCCAGGCGCGCGTGTCGTCACCATTGCCCGGCCTTTCGACCTTGATCACCTCGGCCCCGAGGTCCGCAAGTATCTGCCCGGACCAAGGGCCCGCCAGTACTCGCGATAAATCCAGTACTCGCAGATGCGAAAGCGCGCCCATGCCCATGCTCCTATTAATAGAACGCCTGAAGACCGGTTTGCGCGCGCCCCAGGATCAAGGCGTGCACGTCATGGGTACCTTCATAGGTGTTGACCACCTCCAGGTTGACCAAATGGCGCGCCACCCCAAACTCGTCGGAGATACCGTTACCACCCAACATGTCCCGGGCCATACGCGCGATATCCAGGGACTTGCCGCATGAGTTGCGCTTCATGATCGAAGTGATCTCGACCGCCGCCGTCCCTTCATCCTTCATCCGACCCAAGCGCAGGCAGCCTTGCAGCGCCAATGTGATCTCGGTCTGCATGTCGGCCAGCTTCTTCTGGATCAACTGCGTCGCGGCCAATGGCCGGCCAAACTGGTGGCGATCAAGGGTGTACTGACGCGCGGTATGCCAGCAGAACTCCGCAGCGCCCAGCGCGCCCCAGGAGATGCCGTATCGTGCCGAATTCAGGCAAGTAAAAGGCCCCTTCAAGCCACGCACATCCGGAAAGATGTTCTCTTCCGGTACAAATACGTTATCCATCACGATTTCGCCGGTGATGGACGCCCGCAGGCCGACCTTGCCGTGAATCGCCGGCGCGCTCAGGCCTTTCCAGCCCTTCTCCAGGACAAAACCGCGTATGTCGCCGGCGTCGTCCTTGCCCCACACCACAAACACGTCGGCGATCGGGCTGTTGGTAATCCACATCTTCGCGCCGCTCAGGCTGTAGCCGCCCTCCACTTTACGCGCACGGGTGATCATCGCGCCTGGATCAGAACCATGATTGGGCTCGGTGAGACCGAAGCAGCCGATCCATTCGCCCGAGGCCAATTTCGGCAGGTACTTCTGCTTTTGCGCCTCGGTACCGAATTCATTGATCGGCACCATCACCAGTGAGGACTGCACACTCATCATCGAGCGATAACCGGAATCGACACGCTCGACTTCACGGGCAATCAACCCATAGCTGACGTAGTTCAAGCCACTGCCACCGTATTGCTCGGGAATCATCGCTCCCAACAAGCCGGTTTCGCCCATCTCGCGGAAGATCGCAGGGTCGGTCTTTTCATGACGGAAAGCTTCAAGCACTCGAGGCGCCAACTTGTCCTGAGCAAATTGCTCGGCACTGTCACGCACCATGCGCTCTTCTTCGGTGAGCTGTTGATCCAGCAGCAATGGATCGATCCAGTTGAAGCTTGCCTTGCCAGCCATGAATAAGTCCTCACGAAAAGAATCAAACGTCGTGCATGCAGACTAGGTCGGGACGGCGCAGAGGGCAAACGAGGTTTCTGCATGAGCTTGTGCTAATTTCTCACTTCGTAATGCTCGATAAGGCCAAAAATGCGCCTTACATGTGAGGACAATGTACATGCGCAGGAAAATCCCCAGCACTACCGCGCTCATCAGCTTTGAAGCAGCAGCCCGCCACGAGAGCTTCACCAAGGCGGCGCAGGAGCTTTCCATCACCCAAGGCGCGATCTGCCGACAGATCGCCAGCCTTGAAGAGTTTTTGAGTGTCGAACTGTTTCGGCGCTCGCGGCGCGGGGTGAAGCTGACCGAGGCGGGTCTGTCCTATAGCCGCAGAGTGGCTAAGCAACTGGATGCGGTGGAGCGCGATACCCTTTCAGTCATGGGCCAGCAAGGCGCGAACGTGATCGAACTGGCGGTGGTACCGACGTTTGGCACCCAGTGGCTGATCCCGCGGCTGAAGGACTTTCAACAGCAGCATCCGGAAGTGACGGTCAACCTGACCAACCGCACACGCCCCTTCCTCTTTGCCGACACCGAGTTCGACGCTGCGATCTACTTCGGCGATGCCGACTGGTCCGGCACGGAATCCCATCGGCTCATGGGTGAAAACCCTGTGCCCGTCTGCAGCCCACGCCTACTCGGCGACCTTGCGCACTTCACTCCTCGGGAAATCGCCGAACTGCCTCTGCTGCAGCAGACAACCCGCCCTTATGCCTGGCGCCAGTGGTTCAACGCCCAGCAACTGAGCGTTCCCCGCGACATGACAGGCCCGCGTTACGAGCTATTCTCAATGTTGTCCCAGGCGGCTATGCATGACATGGGCATCGCGTTGATCCCGCCCTTCTTGATCCAGCGGGAGTTACAGGAGAAACAGTTGATGATCGCCGCTAACCAGACCCTGAGCAGCGATAAGGCCTATTACTTGATGATTCCAGAACGAAAGGTCGAATCTGCTTCATTGCATGCGTTCCGAGACTGGCTTATCGGCCAATCTCAGCGCTACAACCCCAATATTTAAAGGCGTACGGCAATTTATTGACCTTGTAGTCAGATAAATAATAGCCCTACAGATATACGTAGATGTCGCATTTAAACAGACTGTACCTGCCGAACACAGATGAGGCTCAAAGCCATGATTTTCATGGCCTATAGCGACCATCACGGGTCAATAACCGACTATTCACCATGACCATGTGGAAACTGTATATTTCACTACAAAAGTGCTTAACAGCCTGTATTTAATAAGGTTATTTCTATGCGTTGCGACAATCAGTCACAGGGTGACTTGTAGTTAATTTTTCGTCACCCGTCATAATCCCTTGAAGGCCGTAAAGTTCGCCTGCAAAATGCCGCGCCCCGCTGTCATTTCAGCGGGATCGTGCTGATCGGCCGCCCCAGCTGCGCCACTCACGGCGCACTGGCCTTTTTACAAAAAGATCAAAAGCAAAAAGATCATGCAGGAGATTTGACGTGCACATTGGTGTTCCTCTCGAAACCCAGACCGGTGAAACGCGGGTGGCTGCCACCCCGGAAACCATCAAGAAGCTGATCGGCCAGGGCCATAAGGTCACTGTACAAAGCGGCGCAGGCATTAAAGCCAGCATCGTCGACAGTGCCTATGAAACGGCAGGCGCAACCATTGGCAGCGCCAACGATGCGTTTGGCGCCGAACTGATCCTCAAGGTGGTTGCCCCCAGCGACAGCGAACTGGTGCTGATCAAAAGCGGCACCGTATTGGTGGGCATGCTCAATCCGTTCAGCAACGAAACCATCGCCAAGCTCGCAGAACGCGGCATCACGGCCTTCGCTCTCGAAGCGGCGCCACGCACCTCGCGGGCCCAGAGCCTGGATGTGCTGTCTTCACAAGCCAACATTGCCGGCTACAAGGCGGTATTGCTGGCTGCCCACCACTACCCGCGCTTCATGCCGATGTTGATGACCGCCGCAGGCACCGTGAAAGCGGCCCGCGTGCTGATCCTTGGCGCCGGCGTCGCCGGTTTGCAGGCCATCGCCACGGCGAAACGCCTGGGTGCAGTAATCGAAGCCTCTGATGTACGCCCGGCCGTAAAGGAACAGATCGAATCCCTCGGCGCCAAGTTCGTCGATGTGCCTTACGAAACCGATGAGGAACGTGAATGCGCGGTCGGCGTCGGTGGTTACGCACGCCCGATGCCCACCAGTTGGATGCAGCGCCAGGCCCTGGCTGTGCACGAGCGCGCCAAGCAAGCCGATATCGTCATCACCACGGCATTGATCCCCGGTCGCAAAGCACCGATCTTGCTCAGCGCCGAAACCGTCGCACAGATGAAGCCGGGCTCGGTCGTCATTGACCTCGCGGCAGCCCAGGGCGGCAACTGCCCGCTGACGGTCGCAGATCAAGTGGTGGTGGAAAACGGCGTGATCATTTGCGGCCCGACCAACCTGGCCGGCGCCGTGGCCGCCGATGCGTCGGCCTTGTATGCACGCAACCTGCTGGACTTCCTGAAGCTGGTGTTCACCAAGGAAGGGCAGTTTGAAATCAACCTCGAAGACGACATCGTCGCCGCGTGCCTGATGTGCCGCGACGGCCAAGTCATCCGCAAAAACGCCTAAGCAGGGATTCAGACGATGGAAGAGCTTATCTCCCCCGGTATCTACAACCTGATCATCTTTGTGCTGGCGATTTATGTCGGTTACCACGTGGTCTGGAACGTGACACCCGCGCTGCACACGCCGTTGATGGCCGTGACTAACGCCATTTCGGCCATTGTGATCGTCGGCGCCATGCTCGCCGCCGCCCTCACGGTGACGCCGCTGGGCAAAACAATGGGCACCCTGGCCGTGGCGCTGGCAGCGGTCAACGTATTTGGTGGCTTTCTGGTCACGCGGCGCATGCTTGAGATGTTCAAGAAAAAAGCCCCGAAAGTAAAAGAAGAGGCGCCAAAGTAATGAGCATGAACCTCGTCACGACGCTCTACCTGATTGCGTCGATCTGTTTCATCCAAGCCCTCAAAGGCCTCTCGCACCCGACCACTTCGCGGCGCGGCAACCTGTTTGGCATGCTCGGCATGGCGCTGGCGGTAATCACCACCGTCGGCCTCATCTATAAGCTCGGCGCTGAGCTGGCGACTGCCGGTATCGGCTACGTGATCGTCGGCCTGCTGATCGGCGGCACCGCCGGCTCGATCATGGCCAAGCGCGTAGAAATGACCAAGATGCCGGAGCTGGTAGCTTTCATGCACAGCATGATCGGCCTGGCCGCAGTGTTTATCGCCATCGCAGCTGTCGTCGAGCCGCAATCGCTGGGCATCGTCAAACACCTGGGCGACGCGATTCCCGCAGGCAACCGCCTGGAGCTGTTCCTCGGCGCCGCCATCGGCGCAATCACCTTCTCCGGTTCGGTGATCGCCTTCGGCAAGCTGTCGGGCAAGTACAAGTTCCGCCTGTTCCAGGGCGCACCGGTACAGTTCGGCGGCCAGCACAAGCTCAACCTGGTGCTGGGCCTGCTCACGCTGGGGCTGGGCCTGGCGTTCATGTTCACCGGCAACCTGACGGCCTTCGCAGTGATGCTGGCCCTGGCCTTTGTCCTGGGCGTGCTGATCATCATCCCGATCGGCGGCGCCGATATGCCGGTTGTCGTGTCGATGCTCAACAGCTACTCCGGCTGGGCAGCGGCGGGCATCGGCTTCTCGCTGAACAATTCGATGCTGATCATCGCCGGCTCCCTGGTGGGTTCCAGCGGCGCGATCCTTTCGTACATCATGTGCAAGGCGATGAACCGTTCCTTCTTTAATGTACTGCTCGGCGGTTTCGGCAATACGCCGGACGCCGCCGCTGCGACAGGTGCTAAAGAAACACGACCGGTGAAATCCGGCTCGGCCGACGATGCCACGTTCCTGCTGACCAACGCCGACACCGTGATCATCGTGCCGGGCTACGGCCTGGCAGTGGCCCGAGCGCAACACGCGCTCAAGGAACTGACCGAGAAGCTGACTCACCGCGGCGTAACAGTGAAGTATGCGATCCACCCGGTAGCGGGCCGTATGCCTGGGCACATGAACGTACTGCTCGCCGAGGCAGAAGTGCCGTACGACCAAGTGTTCGAGATGGAGGACATCAACTCCGAGTTCGGCCAGGCCGACGTGGTACTGGTGCTGGGCGCCAACGACGTGGTCAACCCGGCCGCCAAGAACGATCCGAACTCACCGATCGCCGGCATGCCGATCCTTGAAGCGTTCAAGGCCAAGACCATCATCGTCAACAAGCGCTCGATGGCCAGCGGCTACGCGGGCCTGGATAACGAGTTGTTCTACCTGGACAAGACCATGATGGTCTTCGGTGATGCCAAGAAGGTCATCGAAGACATGGTCAAGGCCGTCGAATAACACTGCGCCAGCGCAACACTCGAAACCCTGGCCTCACGTAGGCTGGGGTTTTTTCGTTCCCATGCTCTGCGTGGGAATGCAGCCGGGGACATTGCACGCCCCGCTTTGCACACTCATATGAAACCCGACCAAAGGCTCTAAATCGCTACTCGGCATTCGACCATGGTAGCGGGCCGAAACTTTTTGAAATCACTACACTGCCCACCTTGCTTCCGTAGCCTGAGATGACCATTCATGTACCGTGATCGTATCCGCTTGCCTTCGTTGTTGAACAAGGTCATGAGCGCGGCAGACGCCGCAGCACTGATCGAGGACGGCATGACCGTCGGCATGAGCGGCTTCACCCGCGCCGGTGAAGCCAAGGCCGTTCCTCACGCCCTGGCCGAGCGCGCCAAGACTTCCCCGCTGAAAATCACCCTGATGACCGGCGCCAGCCTGGGCAACGACCTGGACAAGCAATTGACCGAAGCCGGCGTACTCTCACGACGCATGCCCTTTCAAGTGGACAGCACGCTGCGCAAGGCGATCAACGCGGGCGAGGTGATGTTTATCGACCAGCACCTGTCGGAAACCGTCGAGCAGTTGCGCAATAACCAGCTCAAGTTGCCGGACATCGCGGTGATCGAAGCCGTTGCAATCACCGAGCTTGGGCATATCGTACCCACCACGTCGGTAGGCAACTCGGCCAGCTTCGCGATTTTTGCCAAGCAAGTGATCGTCGAGATCAACCTGGCGCATAACCCTAACCTGGAAGGGCTGCACGATATTTACATCCCCTCTTATCGGCCAACCCGCACGCCGATTCCGCTGGTTAAAGTCGACGACCGCATTGGCAGCCCGGCGATTCCTATCCCGCCCGAGAAGATCGTCGCCATCGTGATCACCAATCAGGCCGATTCGGCGTCCACCGTAACGCCACCCGACAGTGATACCCAAGGCATCGCCAATCACCTGATCAACTTTCTGAAACAGGAAGTAGACGCCGGCCGCATGACCAACAAGCTCGGCCCGCTGCAGGCCGGTATCGGCAATATCGCTAACGCGGTGATGTGTGGCCTGATTGACTCGCCGTTCGAAGACTTGACCATGTATTCGGAAGTGCTGCAGGACTCGACGTTCGACTTGATCGACGCCGGCAAGCTGAGCTTCGCCTCCGGCAGCTCGATTACCCTGTCAGAGCGGCGCAATGCCGACGTGTTCGGCAATCTTGAGCACTACAAGGACAAATTGGTGCTGCGCCCGCAGGAAATTTCCAACCATCCTGAAGTGGTGCGTCGCCTGGGCATTATTGGTATCAACACCGCGTTGGAGTTCGATATCTACGGCAACGTCAATTCCACCCACGTTTGCGGCACGCGAATGATGAACGGCATTGGCGGCTCCGGCGACTTTGCGCGCAATGCGCACCTGGCGATCTTCGTGACCAAGTCGATTGCCAAAGGCGGCGCGATTTCCAGCGTGGTACCGATGGTGAGCCACGTGGACCACACCGAACATGACGTAGACATCCTGGTGACCGAAGTGGGCCTGGCCGACTTGCGTGGCCTGGCGCCACGGGAGCGGGCCCGAGTGATCATCGACAACTGTGTGCACCCGGCGTATCGCGATGCGCTGAACAGTTACTTCGAGGCCGCCTGCGCGCTTGGCGGGCATACCCCGCACATCCTGCGTGATGCACTGAGCTGGCACATTAACCTGGAAGAAACCGGACACATGCTCAAGGCTTGAGGAGTACACAACCGGGTTGATGCCTAGACAGTTTCATCGACCCGGTCGCTTAAGCGGCGGTTACGTCAAAAACTGTACTGCTGTACCGGTCATTTCCTACCGAAATATCCTACGACCCTCCTCTAAAATGCCCATTTCGCACTGTTTCAGTGCGAGCAGGTACAGTTGCCCTCATTTCGTACCGTACAGCCTCTATAAACAGTTAACTGGCCCCTCACAATACAAGTGAACTGTATCTAGAGAGTCTTGCGCGGGAGGAGGATGATTGGCATCAGTTAAACCACTACCTAATCCCGCCACAAGCGGAAGGATGTCATCATGGAACGTACACTCAGTTCCGAACTGTTCTTCGAAGAAAAAGCTGTTAACACCCAGGCTTCCCTGCCTCTGCGCGTTCTCGCCAACCTGATGTTGTGGCAGCGCCGCATCTCCAGCCGCCACCAACTGGCTCGCCTGGATTCGCGTCTGCTGGCTGATGCAGGTATCAGCGAAGCTCAACGCTACGAAGAGCTGAGCAAGCCGTTCTGGCGCTGATTGGCGCTCGCTGGCCCTGACCTGTCGGGTCCACTGCCAGCACTCTGATTTGTCAAAGCAAAGCCCGCCCCGGGAAACCGGAGGCGGGCTTTGCTGTTTCTGATGCGATGCAATTGATACAGCGACGATCTGCCGAACCAATACAGTTTTTATATTTTAAAATATAACCATAACAGTTAAACGACGACTTCCGAATGGACATGCGGTGGCCTAATATCCAATCACTACGTGGCGAACCTTGTAGAGCGGGCGTCAGATGCCCAATTGCCAACGTCCGTTTCATTGTGGCCGTTCTGTGCCACTTTATTTGCCATCTACAGGAGTTACTCCATGTCCCGTCTTCGCCTGCTGTGCACCGCCGCCCTGTTGGCCGTTGCTGCCAATGCCAACGCGAGCAGCTTTATCGTCACCACCGATTCGATCGTTGGCGCACTGAAAGCCACCTCCGACGCCACCTCTGATGCCACATCCTCACTGCGCGACAACAAAGTGGTGCGAGCCGCCCGTGACGACGCGGCCAGTTTTGTCGCCAGCGAAGGCGCCATCCGAGGTGTGAAACTGGAAAGCGCCCTGGCCCAGATCCGCCAGCAGGCACCGCAGTTGAGCACCGCCACCGACGCTCAATTGGCCCAGGCCATCCTGGCGATCTAAAGCCAGGGGAAGGGCCAGTCGCACTGGCCCTCATCCGGTCATTGCGCTAGCCTTGGCGCTCGTTTTCAGTTGTCGAGTCCCATGGCTTTTTCATACCGCCTATTGATTGTTCCTGTGATGTTCTGCGCCTGCTGGGCACCGCCGGCTTCGGCCTTTGACGTGTCCATCCAGAGCACCGTTGTCAGCGCGTACGCCACCAGCAAGGTGACCTCTGCGCCGTTCGACAACAAGTTGGTACGGGTTGCCAAGGATGATGCTGCTGCTTTCATTGCCACTGACGGCCAATGGCGGGGCGCACGCTTGGAGTCCGCGCTGGATTACCTGCGCCGTACCCAGCCAAAACTTCATGCGAGCGACCTTGAACTGGCGCAGGCAATTCTCGTCCAATAATCATCTTTGTATGTCCATCTTTGTATTGGAGTCACCCCATGCGTAGCCCGTTGATCATCGCCGCCCTCGGCCTGCTGTTTTTGGCCGATGTCGCCCAGGCGCAAACCCTGAAGGCCACCAGTAACATCATCGTCCGTGCTTCGGCGCGCACTATTGATTTCACCTCGGACACCACCACCTCCATCCGCGACTCTAAGATCGTGCGTGAAGCCCACGATGAGGCCGCCAGTTTCGTCGCCACCAACGGCGAGATCCGTGGTGCGCAGCTCGAAGCGGCCTTCGACACTTTGCGCACCCGCGTGCCAGAAGCCCGTGATGCCAGTGACCAGACGCTCGCCGAAGCTATTCTCGCTCTGTGAGGCGAATCAATGCCTGGCTCCTGGCCGGGGCCGTGCTGCTGTGTGCCGGTACAGCCCAGGCCAGCCTGCAGCTGCGGCTCAAGACCGATGGCTTGAGCCCGGCGGAACAGCAGGCCAGCCAGGCGCTGCTCGATGAAGCGATGGGCGCCTTGCCGCCGCGTTTCATCGAGCAGTTGGACCGCCGTATCGACGTCGGCTGGACCGATAAGATGCCTGAAAACGCTTATGGCCAGGCCTCCCTGGTGTCCGAACTGGACCTCAACCAGAACCTGCTTGCCAGCCTGACTGACGGCAGCGCCGCCACGCAGAAAACCAACCGCCCCCACGGCACCGTGCGCAAGGAAATGCTCGCCACCGTGCTGCATGAACTGACCCACATCTATGACCGTGCGCGCCTGTGGTCCAAAGACGAGCGCGCCCTGATCCAGCGCTGCAGCCGCCAGAACAGCATCACCGGTTTGATTGGCCTGCCCGATCAATGCCGTGGCCAGAATGACCGGCGCTTCACGCTCAGTGATGACCCACGCTTGCTGGACCTCGCCGGTTGGCCGCAATACGTCGGCCGTCGCGGCGAACGCGAACAGCACAATAATCAGGTGGTGCGCAGCCCGGATATCTACGAAACCACCAGCCCGCTGGAATTCGTCGCGGTCAACATGGAGTACTTCCTCCTCGACCCCAGCTACGCCTGCCGCCGTCCCGCGCTGGCGCGCTATTACAAGGAACACTTCGGCTGGGCGCCGCCCGGGCAGGACGCCTGCGGCAATACCTACGCGTTTTTGAACGCCGGCAATGACTTCGCCAAAACCCCGCTGGGCCAGATCGACCCGGAGCGCGTGTACGAAATCGACTACCTGCTCGCCGAAGCCAACCAGAATCTGGTAAGCCGCTGGGGCCACAGCATGCTACGCCTGGTGATCTGCGCGCCGGGCCGTCCGCGCGGGCCGGATTGCCGGCTGGACCTGGATCAGCATCTGGTGTTGTCCTACCGCGCCTTCGTCGGTGACGTACAGCTGTCGAGCTGGGACGGCCTGGTGGGCAAATACCCGTCGCGCCTGTTTGTGCTGCCGTTGGCCCAAGTCATCGACGAATACACCAAGACCGAGCTGCGCGGCTTGGCATCCGTGCCGCTGAAGCTCAACCGCCAGGAAATCAACGACACGGTCGAACATGCCGCCGAGATGCACTGGAGCTACGACGGCAACTACTTCTTTATTTCCAACAACTGCGCGGTAGAAAGCCTGAAGCTGTTGCGCAGCGGCAGCGCCAACCCGCAATTGACCGGCCTGGACAACATCACCCCCAACGGTTTGCTGGAAGTCCTCAGCGCCCGTGGGTTGGCCGATACCAGCGTGCTGAACGACAAGCGCGAGGCGTTGCGCCTGGGTTATCACTTCGACTCGTTCCGCGAGCGCTACCAGGCGATGTTCGATGTACTGCGCAAGCGTCTGCCGATCAAGCAGACCCAAGTCGAGGAGTGGCTGTCGCTGAATGCGCAAGAGCGCCGCCAATGGTTCAGCCAGGCCGACTTGCGCACCAGCGCCGCGTTGCTGTTGCTGGAACAAGCCAGCTATCGCAAACAACTGATGCTCGCCCAGGACGAAGTCAAACAACGCTACCTCAATGCCCGGGAGCTGAAAAACGGCGGCATGGAGAAAGCCAATAACACGCTGCAGCAAATTCTCGCCAACAGCGGCTTCCTCAGCCGTCCGGCCGAACTGCTCGACAGTGGCGGCTACGGCCTGCCGCAACCTTCAGAAGCCAAGCGGCTGGAATCGGAAAGTGCCGAGCGCCAGAAGCAATTGCAATCGCTGACCGGCGAACTGGATAAAGAGGTAAGGGCGCTGCTCGAGCCTGCCCGTGCTGCCGAGATTGCCGCTTGCGAAGCCAATCTCAAGCAGATGGGCGAACATCTGCGGGCGTTGCACAAGGCGGCCGGTGGCCTCGAACTGCCCTGAAGATTCAGCGGTACGCAAAACCCAATTGTGGGAGGGGGCTTGCTCCCGATGGCATTGGGTCAGCTGATACATGTGCTGGCTGATCCACCGCAATCGGGAGCAAGCCCCCTCCCACACTTTTTATCTGAATAAGCCTCACGACCGTATATCTCCTGTTTTCTCAGCGAAAGCTGGCTGAAAGCTTACCCGTCTAGGATCACCCCCACTGTCGGCAACAGACCGACTGTTAACAACAACAATGGTGATTCCCGATGTCCGCCCGTACCCGCCTGTTTGCCCCAACTCCCCCCGTACGCCACGTGCCTTTCGTTCTGCGCTGACCCCACCCGGTTCGCCATTCCCTAGCCGCGCTACGCCTGGAGTATTCCTATGCTGACTTTCCTTGGCTTTGCCATGGTCATCACGTTCATGTTCCTGATCATGACCAAGCGCCTGTCTGCGCTGATCGCCTTGATCATCGTGCCTATCCTGTTCGCGCTGTTCGGCGGCTTCGCGCCGAAGATCGGCCCGATGATGCTCGAAGGCATCACCAAGCTCGCGCCGACCGGCGTGATGCTGATGTTCGCCATCCTCTACTTTGCCCTGATGATCGACTCCGGCCTGTTCGACCCGGCCGTGCGCAAGATCCTCAAGATGGTCAAGGGCGACCCGTTGAAAGTCTCGGTCGGCACCGCCGTGCTGGCCCTGGTGGTGTCCCTCGACGGTGACGGCGCCACTACTTACATGATCTGCGTCGCCGCCATGTTGCCGCTGTACCAGCGCATCGGCATGAGCCCGCGGATCATGGCCGGCCTGATCATTCTTGCCGGTGGCGTAATGAACATGACCCCCTGGGGTGGCCCGACGGCCCGCGCCGCCAGTGCGCTGCATGTGGACCCTTCGGACATCTTCGTGCCGATGATCCCGGCCATGGCCGCCGGCGTGGTGGCGATCCTGGTGATTGCCTACATGTACGGCAAGCGCGAGCGCGCCCGCCTGGGTGAACTGCACCTGCAGGGCGACGAGATCAACCACAGCGACATCAGCGTGTCGCAATTCCCCGATGCCCGCCGTCCGAAGCTGATCTGGTTCAACGGCGCGCTGACCCTTGCCCTGATGTGCACGCTGATCGCCGGCCTGTTGCCGCTGCCGGTGCTGTTCATGGTGGCGTTCAGTATCGCGATGATCGTCAACTACCCGTGCCTGCAGCAACAGAAAGACCGCGTCGCGGCCCACGCCGGCAGCGTATTGGCGGTGGTCGGGTTGATCTTCGCCGCCGGCATCTTCACCGGCATCCTGTCGGGCACTGGCATGGTCGACGCCATGTCCAAGAGCCTGCTGGCGGTCATCCCTGAAGCCATGGGCCCGTACCTGGCGGTGATCACGGCGCTGGTGAGCATGCCGTTTACCTTCTTCATGTCCAACGATGCGTTCTACTATGGCGTGCTGCCGGTACTGGCCGAAGCCGCCAGCCACTACGGCATCACCGCCGTGGAAATGGCCCGCGCCTCGATCGTCGGGCAACCGGTGCATCTGCTGAGCCCACTGGTACCCTCGACCTACCTGCTGGTCGCCCTGGCGGGTATCGAGTTTGGCGATCACCAGCGCTTCACCCTCAAGTGGGCAGTACTGGTATGCCTGTGCATAATGTTCGCCGCGTTGCTGATGGGGATTTTTCCGCTGTTCAGCACTCTATAATCGTACCGACTCACCTACCGCGCGGCGCTACAGCTTGCGCGGTCTAACACTTGCTCAAAGGAATACACATGGAATGGCTGACCAATCCGGAAATCTGGATTGCCTTCTTCACCCTGACGGCCCTCGAGATCGTCCTGGGCATCGATAACATCATCATGATTTCGATCCTGGTCAGCCGCATGCCCAAGCACATGCAGGCACGCACCCGGATCTTCGGCCTCGCCCTGGCGATGGTCACGCGCATCCTGTTGCTGCTGTCGATCACCTGGGTCATGCAACTGACCGCCGACCTGTTCGTAGTGTTCGGCGAGGGCATTTCCGGTCGCGACCTGATCCTGTTCTTCGGTGGCCTGTTCCTGTTGTGGAAAAGCTCCCAGGAGATGTACCACGCCCTGGAAGGTGAAGATGAAACCAACGACGAGCCTAAAGGCGCCGGCGGCAAATTCATCTACACCATCATCCAGATTGCGATCATCGACATTGTGTTCTCCCTGGATTCGGTCATCACCGCCGTCGGCATGGTTTCCCATGTGCCGGTAATGATTGCCGCTATCGTGGTTGCCGTACTGGTGATGATGCTGGCCGCTGGCACCATCAGCGAATTCATCGACAAGCACCCGTCGCTGAAGATGCTGGCGCTGTCGTTCCTGCTGGTAGTGGGTACCGTGCTGATCGCTGAATCCTTCGACGTGCACGTGCCAAAAGGCTACGTCTACTTCGCCATGGCGTTCTCGCTGGCAGTGGAAGCCGTGAACATCAAGATGCGCACTGCCATCGCGAAAAAGAAGAAACAGCAGGACCCGGTGAAACTGCGCAAGGACGTTCCGGGTCAATAAACCTGTAGGAGCGAGCTTGCTCGCGAAGAACCCAAGGACAACGCGTTAAACCAGGCAGTACGCGTAATCGTTGACGTTCTTCGCGAGCAAGCTCGCTCCTACATATGACAGTTTTGTTTCAATCCCGAGTTTAGCTATGCGATGCTGGCGCAGAGCCCGTTCGCCAACTACAGCTTAAGTACAAGACGTAGAACGGCACGCGGCAACTTTCCTTCGCTCCTGTTGGAGCGCACCCACACGGGGGGCCGAGCATGCTGACCCTGCTCAATCTGCTTTCCGCCGTGACCCTGCTTATCTGGGGCACGCACATCGTCCGTACCGGCATCCTGCGGGTCTACGGCTCCAACCTGCGCCAAGTCATCGGGCAGAACATGTCCAAGCGCTGGCTGGCGTTTGTCGCCGGTATCCTGGTGACGGCCATGGTGCAGAGCAGCAATGCCACGGCGATGCTGGTGACGTCCTTTGTCGGCCAAGGCTTGATGAGCCTGACGCCCGCCTTGGCCACCATGCTCGGCGCCGACGTCGGTACCGCGTTGATGGCGCGGGTACTCACCCTGGATCTGTCCTGGTTGTCGCCGCTGCTGATCTTTCTCGGGGTGATTTTTTTCCTGTCGCGCAAACAGACGCGGGCCGGGCAACTCGGCCGGGTCGGGATCGGCCTCGGGCTGATCATTCTCGCCTTGCAACTGATCGTCGAAGCCGCCGGGCCGATTACCCATGCCCAAGGTGTCAAAGTCATCTTCGCTTCGCTGACCGGTGACATCCTGCTCGATGCCTTGGTCGGTGCGCTGTTCGCGATGATTTCCTACTCCAGCCTCGCCGCCGTGCTGCTGACGGCTACCCTGGCCGGTGCCGGCGTGATCGGTTTGCACGTGGCCATCGGCCTGGTGATCGGCGCCAACATCGGCAGCGGCATCCTGGCCTTTCTCAGCACCAGCATGCAGAACACCGCCGGGCGGCAAGTCGCCCTGGGCAGCCTGTTGTACAAGTTGATCGGCCTGTTGTTGATCATTCCGGTACTCGACCCACTCGTACGCTGGATGGACGGCCTGGACTACAGCACTCAGGCCATGGTCATCACGTTCCACCTGCTCTATAACGTCAGCCGCTGCCTGATTCTGTTGCCCACCATCGGCCCGATGGCACGGCTGTGCGAATGGCTGCTGCCGGAGCGTCCCGAGACCGATGGCAAAGCCAAGCCGCGCCATCTGGACCTGGCCTCACTGAATACGCCGAGCCTGGCGCTGGCCAACGCCGCCCGCGAAACCCTGCGGCTCGGCGACCTGATCGACAACATGCTCACCTCGATGCAGGAAGTGCTGCGCGGCAACCAAACCGCCATCACCCAGGAAATGCGCCGTCTCAGCGATGACGTCGAGGCGCTTTACAGCGCGATCAAACTTTACCTGGCGCAAATGCCCCGTGAAGACCTGAGTGAACAGGACAACCGACGCTGGGCAGAAATCATTGAGTTGTCCATCAACCTGAAGCTGGCGGGCGACTTGATCGAGCGCATGCTGCGCAAAGTCCAGCAGCAGAAGACTTCGCAACGTCGGCAATTTTCCGAGGTCGGCCTGGAAGAACTCAGCGGCCTGCACAGCCAGTTGATCGCCAACCTGCGCCTGGGCCTGTCGGTCTTCCTCAGCGGCGATCCGGAAAGCGCCCGTCAATTACTGCGTGAGAAACGCCGCTTTCGCGCCCAGGAACGTCGCCTGGCCCACGCCCACGTCAGCCGCCTGCAGCGTAAAATCGTGCAGAGCCTGGAAACCAGTTCCCTGCACCTGGAGCTGATTGCCGACATGAAGCGCTTGAACTCGTTGTTCTGTAGCAGCGCCTATGTCGTGTTGGAAACGTCCGACACCGGCGCACTCTCTGCTGAAGATATTGCCGACATCACCCATTCGCCCTGAACGTACGCCAGCGAGCGAAGTCAGTTAACAATGGACCTCGTTCGCCAGGAAGCTTGTTATGCGTCGCCTGTTACTCGCCTGCCTGCTGCTGGGCTCGGCACACACCTTTGCCTTTGACCGCCTGCAAGTCGAGGGCTACACCTTGCCCAACGGCCTGCAACTGCTGCTCAAACCGGGCACCGAACGCGGGCATGTGGCCATCCGCCTGGTGGTTGGCGTAGGCCTGGACGATTTCAGTTGCGACCAGAAAGAACTGCCACATCTGTTCGAACACCTGTTGTTCAGCGGCATCGATGGCGGTGGCGAAGGCAACCTCGAAGACCGCATGCAAGCCCTGGGCGGCGAATGGAACGCCTACACCAGCAACGCCGACACCACGTTCGTCATCGAGGCGCCCGCGCAGAATCAGCGCAAGGTGCTGGACCTGCTGCTGGCAATCATCACCCGCACTCAACTGACCGACGCCCATATCAACGCTGCCAAGCAGGTAGTCGAGCGCGAGGACGGCGGTCATTACTCACACTTGCAACGCTTGCTCGACCGCCAGGACCTCGGCCACAACGCCAGCAACCAGTTAGCCGTCGAGCTGGGCCTCAAGTGCGCCGAACGCGCCGAGGTCAGCCACCTCACGCGCGATCAGTTGGAGGCGCTGCGCAAAAATTGGTACGCGCCGAACAATATGACCCTGATCGTCGTCGGCGATCTGGACAAACTGCTGCCGGCCTACCTGGAACGCACCTTTGGTCAACTCGATCCGGTAGAGCCGAGCGAACACCGGCCGTTGCCGCAAATCCAGCACGCCGCTGCCGGCCAGCGTGACCTGATCCACGGCTGGGTCGGCGACAACGCCAAGCTGCACTGGCTGTTCCCGGAACCGGTGCTGGACGACCAGCATGATGAAACCTACGACCTGCTCAAGGACTACCTCGACTGGGCGTTGTACCGCCAGCTGCGGCTCAGGCACGGCTTGTCCTACGGCCCGTGGACCGAACGCGAAGTGCTCGGCGGCGTCGGTTTCCTCAGCCTGAACGCCGACCTCGAACGGGACAACCTCGAGCAAGCCGAACAGGTATTGCAAGACCTCAAGGCGCAGCTGCTCAAGGACGGTCTCGACCCGGCGGTGTTCGCTCGCCTGCAGCAAGCCGCCATCGCCCGCCAGGCCTGGGCAGTGCAGGGCAACAGCGCGTTGGCCGACTATTATTGGAGCGCGGCCGGCGAATATGCCGATGGCCGCTTCGGCGACCCGGCCAAACGCATCAAGGCCGTGACCCTGGCGCAGACCAATCAGGCCATGCGCCAGGTGTTGGAGCAGCCGGGCTACTGGCGCGTCGAAAAGCCGCTGTTGAGCTATAACGCCCTGAGCTGGATCAGCGCGGGTGTGCTGGGAGTGATCATCCTGGCTGGGGCGGCGCTACGGTTTTATCGCAAACGGATCACGTAATGAGGCACCGAACAACGGACTAAGACGTTATTCTGTCTCGGATTTTTCCCACACACATTGTGAATCGTCCATGCCGAACTTACCGCCCCTTATCCAGCGCGTTATAGAACTGATCAAACGCTACCCTGGGGTGATCGCACTCGGCGGTTTCATATCGGGTGTGGGCAGCTTCATCCTGGTGGACCGCCAGCAAGGCATGGCCAGCTGGATCGCCGTGATCATGCTGGTGAGCTGGTTGTGGCTGATGCTGGAAAACAGCTTCACGCAACTGTTCACCAAGCTGTTCAACCGAGAAATACCCGAACCGCTGCTGCGCTATGCCACCCAGATGATCCACCAGGAAAGTCTGTTTTTCGTGCTGCCGTTCTTTTTCGTCACCACGGCCTGGAACAGCGGCCAGTCGGTGTTCACCGGCCTGCTCGGCGCGGCGGCGCTGGTGTCGATCATCGACCCGCTGTACTACAAGTGGCTGGCGCCCAAGCGTTCGCTGTTCCTCGCCTTGCATACGCTGACGTTATTCGCCGCACTGCTGACCGCACTGCCGATCATCCTGCACCTGACCACCGCCGAGAGTTACAAGCTGGCCTTGGGCGTCGCCATGGCCCTGTCGATTCCGAGCCTGGCCGTCAGCCTGCCGCTGCGCAGCATCAAGGGCTGGGCGATGCTGCTGGGGGTCACGGCCGCGATCGGCTGCGCCGGCTGGCTGCTGCGAAGCTGGGTGCCACCTGCCACCCTGTGGATGACCGAAGTGGCCATCAGCACCCAGCTCCAGGACCGCACACCGGGCGACGACCTCAAGCAGGTCAGCGCCGCCCAACTGCGCAGCGGCGGGCTGTACGCCTACACCGCCATCAACGCCCCGCGCGGCCTGGATGAGCGGATCTACCATGTGTGGAAATTCAACGGCAAGGAAGTCGACCGCATTGCCCTGGATATCCATGGCGGCCGCAAGGAGGGCTACCGCGCCTGGACCCACAAGCAGAACTTCCCGCCGGATTCGGTAGGCCGCTGGCAGGTGCGGGTGCTGACCGAAGACGGCCAAGTCATTGGCGTGCTGCGCTTCAACGTCACCGACTCAGCACAAACGGACAACCCAGAGTAGGCCCGATCATGCTATTACGTAGGAATTGTGGATAGCCAAACAAGCTCGGAGCTTATGACCACTCGCACGACAGCCGGCGCGGCCCAACTCGATACGTCCAGCACACCGCCGCTGCTGCGGATTACCGGTGACTGGACGCTTGCCCACTATGCAAACCTGAAGAAGTTGTCGGCCACACTCGACGGCCGATACGACGCTGGCGCGCGCATCGACCTTAACGGCCTCGGCGCCCTGGATACCGCCGGTGCTTCGCTGCTGGTGGAGCTGCTGGGCCCCGACCGCATCGAACACTCCGCCGAGCAGACTGATTGCAGCCTGTCCGCCGCCGACCGCGCACTGCTCAAGACCGTCTACCGCTCGCTGAATGATTTTTGCGTCCCGCTCAAAGAGCCGGAAGAGAGCACTGGCATCCAAGTGCTGGCGCGCATCGGCCGCGCCGTGGACACCGTGTGGCAAGACGGGATGAAGCTGTTGGGCTTCATCGGCCTGATCCTCGAAACCTTCGTGCGCGGCATCTTGCGGCCCAAGCGCTGGCGCCTGACGCCGATGGTGGCGCATATCGAACAGACCGGTCTCGACGCCGCGCCGATCGTCGCGCTGCTGACCTTCTTGGTCGGCGCCGTCGTGGCCTTCCTCGGCGCCACCGTGCTCAAGAGCTTTGGCGCGACGGTATTCACCGTGGACCTGGTGGCGTTCTCTTTCCTACGCGAATTCGGTGTATTGCTCACCGCCATCCTGATCGCCGGCCGCACGGCCAGTGCCTTTACCGCACAAATCGGCTCGATGAAGGCCAACGAAGAAATCGACGCGATCCGCACCCTGGGCCTGGACCCCATGGAGCTGCTGGTGCTGCCACGGGTGTTGGCGCTGCTGGTGGCGCTGCCGATGCTGACGTTCCTGGCGATGCTTTCAGGGATCATCGGCGGCGGCGTGGTGTGTGCGGTGGCCCTGGATATTTCGCCAGCGATGTTTCTGTCGCTGCTGCAATCGGACATCGGCGTGCAGCATTTCCTGGTCGGCATGGTGAAAGCGCCGATTTTCGCGTTCCTGATCGCCGCAATTGGTTGCCTGGAAGGGTTCAAGGTCAGCGGCAGTGCCGAGTCAGTCGGCGCGCATACCACCTCCAGCGTGGTGCAATCGATTTTCGTGGTGATCGTGCTGGACGCGGTCGCTGCCATGTTTTTCATGGAGATGGGCTGGTGAGTCGTCTACATCGAGCGCCCACTGAGGCGGTGATTGAGGTACGCGGCCTGTGCAATCGCTTTGGCAGCCAGAGCGTGCATGAAAACCTCGACCTGGATTTGTACAAGGGTGAAATCCTGGCGGTGGTCGGCGGCTCTGGCAGCGGCAAGTCAGTGTTGCTGCGCAGCATCGTCGGCCTGCGCCGGCCCAGCGAGGGGCAAGTGCGGGTGTTCGGCAAGAACCTGCCGAGCTTGCCCGAGCATGAACGCTCATTGGTGGAACGGCGCTTCGGCGTGCTGTTCCAGAAGGGCGCGTTGTTTTCCTCGCTGACCGTCACCGAGAACGTCGCCCTGCCGTTGATCGAGCACGCCGGGCTCAGCCGTGCGGATGCCGAGCATTTGGCGGCGGTCAAGCTGGCCCTGGCCGGGCTGCCGTTGTCGGCGGCCGACAAATACCCGGCGTCGCTGTCCGGCGGCATGATCAAGCGCGCCGCCCTGGCGCGCGCGCTGGCCCTGGATCCGGACATCCTGTTTCTCGACGAACCCACCGCCGGCCTCGATCCGATTGGCGCGGCGCAATTCGACCAACTGATCCTGACCCTGCGCGATGCGCTGGGCTTGAGTGTGTTCCTGGTGACCCACGACCTCGACACGCTGTACACCATCACCGACCGCGTGGCGGTGCTGGCGCAGAAGAAAGTGCTGGTGGCCGATGCCATCGATGTTGTCTCGGAAACCGACGACGCCTGGATTCACGAATATTTCCACGGCCCCCGAGGCCGCGCGGCATTGGATGCCGCTCAATCGCTCAACGAGGTATGACATGGAAACCCGAGCCCATCATGTGATGATCGGATTGTTCAGCGTAATTGTGGTGGTCGGCGCGATGCTGTTCGGCCTGTGGCTGGCCAAATCCAGCGTCGACAGTGCCTTTCGCGATTACGAGGTGGTGTTCAACGAAGCGGTCAGCGGCCTGTCCCAAGGCAGTTCGGTGCAGTACAGCGGGATCAAGGTGGGCGATGTCACCAGCCTGCGCCTGGACCCCAAGGACCCACGCCGCGTGCTGGCGCGCATCCGCCTGGCCGGGCAAACGCCGATCAAGGAAGACACCCAGGCCAAGCTGGCCCTGACCGGCATCACCGGCACCTCGATCATCCAGCTCAGCGGCGGCACCCCGCAAAGCCCGGAACTCAAGGGCAAGGATGGCAACCTGCCGGAAATCATCGCGTCGCCATCGCCCATCGCACGCCTGCTCAATAACAGTAACGACCTGATGACCAGCATCAACCTGCTGCTGCATAACGCCAACCAGCTGTTCTCCCGGGAAAACGTCGAACGTTTGAGCACTACTCTGGATAACCTGCAGCAAACCACCGGCGCCATAGCCGACCAGCGCGGCGACATCAAAGTGGTGATGCAGCAATTGCTGCAAGTGAGCAAACAGGCCGGCGGTGCGTTGGAGCAGACCACCGTATTGATGCGCAACGCCAACGGCTTGCTCAATGACCAAGGCAAGCAAGCCTTTGGCAGCGCGGAGCAGGCGATGAAGTCTCTTGAGCAAAGCACTGCCACCCTCAACACGTTGCTGGCCAACAACAAGGACTCGGTGAACAGCGGCCTGCAGGGCCTCAATGAGCTGGCACCGGCCGTGCGCGAACTGCGCGAAACCCTTGGTTCGCTGCGCGCCATCTCGCGCCGCCTCGAAGCCAACCCCAGCGGTTACCTGCTGGGCAGTGACAAGAACAAGGAGTTCACGCCATGAAGCCTGCTTACCGAATGATCACCCTGGCAGCCTTCGCGCTGATGAGCGCGTGCTCGATCCTGCCCAAGCCGGACCCGTCCGACGTGTACCGCCTGGCTTCGGCCCAGCCCGTCAGCCAAGGCGCGCCAGTAAGCTGGTCATTGCGCGTGACCAAGCCACAAACCAGCGAATTTCTCGACAGCCCGCGCATTGCGGTGGTGCCCAATGGCGATTTGATCAGCAGCTATGCCAACTCACGCTGGAGCGATCCGGCGCCGGTGCTGTTGCGTAATCGCCTGCTGGATGGCTTCCAGCGTGACGGCCGGGTGACGCTGTTGAGTACCGACGAGACCAACCTGCAGGCGGACTATGAGCTGGGCGGGCAGTTACAGGCGTTTCAGAGTGAATATCGCGGCAAGGCCGTGGAGGTGGTGATTCGCCTGGATGCTCGACTGGTGCGCGGCAGTGATCAGCGCATCATTGCCAGTCGCCGGTTTGAAGTGCGCCAGCCAGTGAGCGATACCCAGGTGCCGGCGGTGGTGGCTGGGTTTGGGCAGGCGGGGGATAGTTTGAATAGGCAGGTGGTGGATTGGGTGGTCGCACAAGGCAATGCTGTTTCTAAACACTGACGGCCTCATCGGGGGCAAGCCCCCTCCCACATGTTGATCTGTGAATACTTTCAAATGTGGGAGGGGGCTTGCCCCCGATAGCGGTCTCGAGGGTCAACCAAAGAACCAGTAGCACACCGCAATAGCCGCAACGACCCCGGCGAATTCTGCCAGCAACGCACAGCCAACGGCATGCCGCGCGCGCTGGATACCCACCGACCCGAAGTACACCGCCAACACATAAAACGTGGTCTCAGTACTGCCCTGGATCGTCGCGGCCACCAACGCCGGGAAGCTGTCTACACCCTGGGTCTGCATGGTCTCGATCAGCATCGCCCGCGCCGCGCTGCCGGAGAACGGCTTGACCATCGCGGTCGGCAGCGCGTCGACAAAGCGGGTGTCCATGCCGGTCCAGGCCACCAGGTGGCGAATCCCTTCCAGGCCGAAGTCCAGCGCGCCGGACGCACGTAACACACCCACCGCACAGAGCATCGCCACCAGATAGGGCAACAGGTTCTTGGCGACATCGAAGCCTTCCTTGGCGCCTTCGACGAAGGCCTCATACACCTTGACCTTGCGTAACGCGCCGATCACCAGGAACAGCATGATCAAGCCAAACAGCGTGAGGTTGCCAAGGATCGACGACAAGCCGGCCAGTGCGGTAGCGGACAAGGTCGCCAGCAGCGCCATGAAGCCACCCAAGACCAACGCGCCGGGAATCAGATAGGCCAGCACGACCGGGTCCCACAAGCGCAGGCGCTGCATCACCGCTACCGACAGCAGGCCGACCAGGGTCGACGCGCTGGTGGCCAGCAGGATTGGCAGGAACACCAGCGTCGGGTCGGCAGCGCCTTGCTGGGCGCGGTACATGAAGATGGTCACCGGCAACAGGGTCAGCGAGGACGCATTGAGCACCAGAAACAGGATCTGTGCATTGCTTGCCGTGTTGGGGATAGGGTTGAGTTCCTGCAGCGCCTTCATGGCTTTCAGGCCGATGGGTGTGGCGGCGTTGTCCAGGCCCAGGCCGTTGGCGGCGAAGTTGAGGGTGATCAGGCCGATGGCCGGGTGGCCGGCGGGCACTTCCGGCATCAGGCGGCGAAACAGCGGGCCCAGGGCCTTGGCCAGCCAATCGACGATCCCGGCTTTTTCGGCGATACGCAGAAAGCCCAGCCACAGCGTCAGGGTGCCGAACAGCAGCACCATGACCTCTACCGACAATTTGGCCATGGCGAAAATACTTTCCACCATCGCCGCGAAAATCCCGGCGTTACCGCCCACCAGCCATTGCGCAAGTGCTGACACCATTGCCACGACAAAGAAGCCAAGCCACAGGCCATTGAGCATCAGTTAAATCCCCCGAAAGTTGGGGCGAATGATAGCGGGGCTGGCAGAAACGACAAACCCCGGAATTATCCGGGGTTTGTGTCAGCGCATTCGCGCGATCAGCCGCGCGTGATCTCGCCGGCCGGCAGGGCCTCTTTGCTGCGCCAGTGCGGCAGCGAATTCCAGTAGCGCTCGCCCTTGGCATCGTCGTACATGCCTTCCCAGCGCGAGATAACCAGCACGGCCAAAGCGTTGCCGATCACGTTCAGCGCGGTACGCGCCATGTCCATCACACGGTCGACACCCGCGATAAACGCCAGGCCTTCCAATGGGATGCCCACACTGCCCAAGGTCGCCAGCAACACAACGAAGGACACGCCCGGCACACCGGCAATACCTTTGGAGGTGACCATCAGGGTCAGGACCAACATCAGTTGCTGGCCGATCGACAGGTCGATGCCGTACAGCTGCGCGATGAAGATCGCGGCAATGCTCTGATACAAGGTCGAACCGTCGAGGTTGAACGAGTAACCCGTCGGCACCACGAAGCTGCAGATCGCCTTCGGCGCGCCGTAGGCTTCCATCTTCTCGATCACGCGCGGCAGCACGGTTTCAGAGCTGGCGGTGGAGTAGGCCAGCACCAGCTCATCCTTGAAGATGCGCATCAGCTTGAGGATCGAAAAACCAAACAGGCGGGCGATCATGCCCAGCACCGCAAACGCGAAGAACAGAATCGCGACGTACACCAGAATGACCAGCTTGGCCAACGGCAGCAGCGAGGCGAAGCCGAAGTTGGCGACCGTTACCGCGATCAGGGCAAATACACCGATAGGGGCGTACTTCATGATCATGTGAGTGACTTTGAACATGCTCTCGGACACGCCTTGGAACATGGTCACCAAGGGCTCGCGCAGTTCCGGCTTGAGGCTCGACAAGCCCAGGCCGAACAGCACGGAGAAGAAAATGATCGGCAGCATCTCGCCGCGCGCAACGGCAGCGAAGATGTTCGACGGGATCAGGTTGAGAATGGTCTCGATGAACGCATGCTCATGCTGCACCTCGGCGGCGGTCGCCTGGTACTTGGAGATGTCGACGGTACCCAGGGTACTCATGTCGATGCCCGCGCCCGGATGGAACAGGTTGGCGAGCAACAGGCCGACCACAATGGCGATGGTGGTGACGACTTCAAAGTAGAGGATGGTTTTGACGCCGATGCGACCGAGCTTTTTCGCGTCACCAACGCCAGCAATGCCCACGATCAGCGAGGAAATCACGATTGGGATGACAATCATCTTGATCAGGCGGATAAAGATATCGCCCGCCGGCTGCAGCACGTTGCTGATCCACCAGGCCTTTTCAGCACTGAAATGGTTGAGCACTGCGCCGATCGCGATCCCCAGTACCAAACCGATGAGGATCTGCCAGGCGAGGCTTAGCTTTGCCTTCTTCATGTCATTACCCTTACTTCAAGTGAACTTAAGGCAAATGCGCCAGCTGGACCGCTCGAAAGCGAAAAAGTGTGTGCATCTGCCTCCATGGAAGGTCACCGCAGCGTGGCCGAAATGGCTTACTGGCAGGCGAAAAAAGCCGCAACTATTCCCATGCAAGGGAGCGACGTCTAATGCCGTAAACGCCTACCCTATGCCGAATCGGCATGGACATTATTGAAAATAATTGTCTGAACGGTCAGTTCGAATGCGCCATTCAAGCGGGTGAACCTGCCGTGAAGCTGCCAATTCCGGTATGCACAGAGATACCGCATGGCTAGAGGGGTTTACTGAAAATGCTTGGAAAATCCGCAGCCTGGCGTAAGAAACAGCCTATAGCGTCAGCAAAGTTTTCTCGATAGATGGTCGCGCCGACACACAAGGTAATGATTGGCGGGAGGAAAAACGATGAATGTCAGCTATGGGTGGCATGAAGGACGAGCGATGAACAGCATAAGCTCGCCGCAAGTTCAGCAAGCTTGAGGACTTGTGAACTTGCGTCGCAGCTTTTCGCCTGACCCGGCCCTTGCGCAGGCACTCCCTGTACCCGTAGGTCGCGCCGATCCTGATCGATCAGAGCAACCCGGCCCCCTGGTCATGCATCGCCCTTGCCGAGCGATACAAACAGAAAGAAGCGAACTGGCTTCTTTCTATGGACGCCGGCTCCGTGAGACGGAACCTAGTACCAATTCGGATCTTTCTTCAGCTGCTCCATCAGCAGCTTCTTCATGCCTTCGTCCGGCTTACCGAGAAAACGGTAATCGGCGTGGCGTGTTGGGGACTTGTCCGCCGGCAGGCCGGCCGGGACTTCCACCAACATCGCGTAGGCATCTTCCTTATCGAGGCTGAAGGCGACAATCAGGCGCTTGTTCAGGCAGGTATCTGCCGTTTCACACAGCGGCCCTACCAGATACTTATCGCCATCCTCTTCGACCGCGTTCATCTGCTCAGCCGTACCCGACAGGTTCATCACCCATTCCGGCAGGCGCTCTTCTTTCTTCACCACGCCTTGCCAGGTTTCACGGTACTGCGCATCCGTGCTGAGCAATTCGTTGGCCCGGGATTGGCCGTCATTGGCAGCCATCACCAAGCCACTGCCGCTCAACAGCACGGCAGCGGCGATGGCTTTGAGGGACAAAGTGGTCATATTCAGCCTCGGCCGCGACGACCAAAGAAGAACGAAGCGATGAACATCACCAGGAACACCACGAACAGAATCTTGGCGATACCCGTGGCGGTGCCCGCGATACCACCGAAGCCCAGGACTGCAGCCACAATGGCGATGATCAGAAATGTGATTGCCCAACTCAACATGGTGATTCTCCTTAAGCTTTCATAGAGGTAACAGCAGTGATGCCATGCGACCGCTCGGCATGAGCGACGTTTTGTTGCTTAGAACACCCAGCGTTCCTGGACCGGCAGTTCGCTCAGGGTGGAATCCTGGTCTGCCACTCTCAGTTGCGGGGCGGTTACATCGACAGCCGTGCTGGCGACGGAACGGAAGTGGGTCTGGGTCATGACGGGACGCTCGAACTGTGGAGTTGGCTGCTGACTCTGCTGCCAATGCTGCATCTGCTGGCCGGCGATCAGCGTGACCATCAACGCCAGGCTGGCGAACAGGCCTTGCTGCAGATGCAGAGGCGATACACGCAATTGGCTGAGGCTTTGGCGAGTCATACTGCTTTCTCCCGCATTCTGATTATTCGTTCATGATGCTCTATGCATTACCTATTGCAGAGCGCATGCCAGGTTTATTACAAAATAAAACTCTTTAAAATCAATAAGATATAGATTATTTAAAAGCACGCCGCCCAGCATCCTGCACGATGCCCTCCCTAGGGCCGTGCGAAATGCACGATGGCCAGTGGTCGGGGCGACGGAGCGAAAGTAGCTGCAGGATTGCCGAAGCGGCGAGTAGATATGAAAACGCCACTAGCGCGGGGCTTTAGCGGGGCGTGTAGGAAGGTATGCAGATAGCTGCGCGACGTTGCCTTTTATCGATCAGAATAAACCATGCAACTTGCCCGATTATTCCGGGACTAAACACCAACATTCATAGTTAAGGAGCGCGGGACAGATGGAATCAGCCAAGGAACTTCAAGGCCGCATTCTTTTAGTGGATGACGAGTCCGCGATCCTCCGTACCTTTCGTTATTGCCTGGAAGATGAAGGCTACACCGTTGCCACCGCCAACAGCGCGGCCCAAGCCGATGCCTTGATGCAACGCCAAGTGTTCGATCTGTGCTTCCTGGATTTGCGCCTGGGCGAGGACAATGGCCTGGATGTATTGGCCCAGATGCGTGTCCAGGCGCCATGGATGCGTGTCGTGATCGTGACGGCCCACTCCGCCGTGGACACTGCGGTAGACGCCATTCAAGCCGGCGCCGCCGATTACCTGGTCAAACCCTGCAGCCCGGACCAGTTGCGCCTGGCCACCGCCAAGCAACTGGAAGTACGCCAGCTCTCGGCACGCCTGGAAGCCCTGGAAGGCGCGGTACGCCAATCCAAGGACGGTCTCGACTCCCACAGCCCGGCCATGATGGTGGTATTGGAAACCGCACGCCAGGTGGCCGGGACCGATGCCAATATTTTGATTCTCGGCGAGTCGGGCACCGGTAAAGGCGAGTTGGCGCGGGCCATTCATGGCTGGAGCAAACGCTCGAAGAAATCCTGCGTGACCATCAACTGCCCCTCGTTGACCGCAGAACTGATGGAAAGCGAATTGTTCGGCCACAGCCGCGGCGCCTTTACCGGTGCCAGCGAAAGCACATTGGGCCGCGTTAACCAGGCGGACGGCGGCACCTTGTTTCTTGACGAGATCGGCGATTTTCCGCTCACCTTGCAGCCAAAACTGCTGCGTTTCATTCAGGACAAGGAATACGAGCGTGTCGGCGACCCGGTTACCCGTCGCGCTGACGTGCGCATCCTCGCCGCCACCAACCTGAACCTGGAAGACATGGTGCGCGACGGCCGCTTCCGTGAAGACCTGCTGTATCGCCTCAACGTCATCACCCTGCACCTGCCGCCGCTACGCGAACGCAGTGAAGACATCCTCGCCCTGGCCGACCGGTTCCTGGCGCGCTTCGTCAAGGAGTATGCCCGCCCGGCTCGTGGCTTCAGCGATCAGGCACGCGAAGCGCTGCTCAACTACCGTTGGCCCGGTAACATCCGGGAACTGCGCAACGTGGTGGAACGCGCCAGCATCATCTGCCCTCAGGAAAAGGTCGAGATCAGCCACCTTGGCATGGCCGAGCAACCGACCAACAACGCGCCGCGCATTGGTGCGGCACTGAGCCTGGACGAGCTGGAGAAAGCCCATATCGGCGCCGTCCTCGCCACCAGCGATACGCTGGACCAGGCCGCGCGCACCCTTGGCATCGATGCGTCGACGCTGTATCGCAAACGTAAACAGTACAACCTATGAGCTGTACCTCATGAAGCTCGCGATGAAACTGCGTACTCGGCTATTCCTGAGCATCTCAGCGCTGATCACCGTGGCCCTGCTGGGGCTGGTCCTGGGCCTGGTCAGCGTGATGCAGATGGCCAAGACCCAGGAATCGTTGATTCGCAGCAACTTCGTCACCCTGGAGCTGGGTCTCAAGTTGCGCCAGAGCCTGGGCGATCAACTGATGATGATGCTCGAAAAGCGCCCTGATCCGGCTGCCCTGCAAGCTTCCAAGCAGCAATACTTCGACCTGCTGGACCAGGGCATCGCCCATGAACAACGTGACGGACTGACCCACGGTTTCAGTCAGGCACGCGACGACTACCAGCACCTGCTGCAGGCATTTGACGAATTCCAGCAGAACCCACCTGTACCGGGCAGCAAGGAAAAGCTCACTGAAACCTTCAATACTCTGCGCAATGGGCTAATCGTTCACCACAAACAGGCGCTGGAAAATATCAGCACGAGCGAGCACAGATCCCGTGAACGGGCGCTGTTGATTGCCAGCTTACTGGGGCTGGTAGGCCTTGCGGTGCTGATCATCGGTTTTGTGACCGCGCATGGCATTGCCCGGCGATTCGGCGGGCCAATCGAAGCACTGGCCAAGGCTGCCGACAAAATCGGGCAAGGCGATTTCGAAGTGACATTGCCGATATCGTCGGCGGCGGAAATGAACCAGCTAACCCGTCGCTTCGGCATCATGGCCGAGGCGTTGCGCCAACATCAGGCCACCAATGTCGATGAGCTGCTCGCCGGCCAGCAGCGCTTGCAGGCAGTACTCGACAGCATTGACGACGGCTTGCTGATGATTGATCGCCAGGGCCATCTCGAGCACCTCAACCCTGTGGCGCAACGCCAACTGGGTTGGGACGAAGAACGCCTCGGCCAGGGCCTGGGCGAAGCCCTGGGTCGTCCGGAAATGGATGAACAGCTGCACTTGGTGCTGCGCGGCGGCAACCTGGAACGGGCGCCGGAGGATCTGGAAGTTGAAGTCGAAGGCGAGCTGCGCCTGCTGACGTACAGCCTGACCCCGGTCAGCCATACACAGGGGCACATTCTGGGGGCGGTGATGGTGCTGCATGACGTCACCGAGCAGCGGGCTTTTGAACGGGTGCGCAGCGAGTTCGTGTTGCGCGCCTCCCACGAGCTGCGAACACCGGTGACCGGCATGCACATGGCCTTCGGACTGTTCCGCGAGCGGGCCAAGTTCCCGGCGGAGTCACGTGAAGCGGACCTGCTGGATACGGTTAATGAAGAAATGCAGCGGTTGATGCAGTTGATCAACGATTTGCTCAACTTCTCGCGCTACCAGAACGGCCTGCAGAAACTCACACTCGGGCCATGCGATGTCACCGACCTGCTCGAACATGCCCGCGCGCGATTCGCCGAGCCGGCAAACGCGCAAGGTATTGAACTGATGGTGGAGGTGCAATCTGACCTGCCGCGCCTGTATGCCGACCAGGCACAACTGGAGCGCGTGCTCGACAACCTGCTGGGTAACGCCATGCGACACACGGCCGAGAGAGGGCAGATTCGCTTGCAGGCTCGGCGTCATGGTGAGCGGGTAATCATCAGCGTCGAGGACAACGGCGAGGGCATTGCGTACGGCCAGCAAGGACGCATCTTCGAACCTTTCGTGCAGGTGGGGCGCAAAAAAGGCGGCGCCGGCCTGGGGTTGGCGCTGTGCAAGGAGATCGTGCAATTGCACGGCGGCCGCATGGGTGTGTACTCACGGCCCGGGCAGGGCACCCAGTTCTATATGGCCTTGCCTCTGTAGGCGCGCGCTTTTGTGGCGAGGGTGCTTGCTGCCTTGCCACAAAAACTTGCCAGCCATTCAGCGTTGGTTCAAGGCATGCAGGATCGCCGCACTTTCCGCATCCGGCGTTCCGTCGAACAGCGATGGACGGAAATGCATCTGGAACGCGGCGATCACGTGACGCGTGGCCACATCCAACTCGCCGGTTTGCGGTGTCTGGTAACCCAGACGCGCGAGTTCTTGCTGGAACCAACTGATGCTTGGCAGTTGCGTGGCGTACTGCGCCTGGAATCGAGCCACCGCCTGGGCATCCGGCCAAATCCCCAGGCCTTCATCGGCCAGACGCTTCCAAGGGAACAACGGGCCAGGGTCCAACTTGCGCAGCGGGGCGATGTCGCTGTGCCCAATGATGTTCTTGGGGGCGATCCCGTTACGTTTGCTGATGTCCTTGAGCAACACCACCAGTGATTTCACCTGCGCTTCGGAGTACGGGTACCACACCCGACCGGTCGGGGTGTCGCTATAGCCTGGGTTGACGATCTCGATGCCGATGGAGCTGGAATTGAGCCAGGTTCGCCCCATCCATTCACTTTCCCCTGCGTGCCAGGCACGCTGGCTTTCATCAACCAGCTTGTAGAGGGTGCCTGAAGCGTCATCGCCGATCAGGTAATGGCTGCTGACCTGACCATGGGTCAATAACGCCAGGGAGCGTTCAAGGTTGGCCGAGGTGTAATGCACCACAACGAACTGCACACGGTTGTCGTGGTTGACCGAAGGGTGGCTGGTATTCAGGCGCGGGCCGCTGGAGCAGCCAGCGAGCAGAAGAACGACAGAGGCGATAAGAAGAGATTTCATGGGAGAAGGCATACGTAGAGGACGATAATGCAACAGTGTAACGTAACGCCAGATTCCGGGCGGCCAAATCACAAAAAGGAAACATTTTTACGCCGCCTGCACTTGGTTACGTCCCGCCGCCTTCGCCCTGTAAAGCGCCTCATCTGCGCGCTTGAGCGCCAGGTCACTGCGCTCGCCTGGTTGAAACTGCGCAACCCCCATGGATACCGTGATGGTTACCGGCACGCCCTTGAAGTGGAACGGGCAAGCCTCAATGGCCGCCCGCAGCCCTTCACCCACGGCCAGGGCATCCGCCAATGCTGAGTCGGGCATCAACAACACAAATTCTTCGCCGCCGAAGCGCGCGATAAAATCGGTCGGCCGCAGGCGCTTGCGCAGCACATTGGCAATGATCTTCAGTACCCTATCGCCAGCCAAGTGGCCGTAGCCGTCGTTGATGCGCTTGAAGTGGTCCAGGTCCAGCATGGCCAGTGACAAGCTGTTGCCACGCTGGTGCCAGGCATTGACCTCCTGATCCAGGCGCTCACTCCAGGCTGCGCGGTTGGGCAGGCCGGTGAGTGGATCGATCAGCGCCTTCTGGCGCTGTATTTCCAAATGCTCACGATAGCCCTGGGCTTCCTGCTCCATGTTCGCCACCCGCTCCGCCAGGCCCTGGAGGCGCGCGGCCACTTCCTGTTCGCGTTGGTCGCGCTGCTGGCGGTGCTCGTCCATGGTGCCGAGCAAGCCTTCAAGGTGGCTCTCCAGCAGTTGCTTGAGGCTGTCCAGATCGGCAGCTTCCTGCACGCTGCTTTGCAGGCCGTCCACTTGCTCGCGAATCTGCGTGTCCAACTGGCGCGCAGCAGAGCGGCTGTCGGCGTGACCCTCGCTGGCAACCTGCAGATGGCCCTGGAATGCCTCAAGGCGCTCGTTGAGCTGTTTAAGGTAAGCCTCGAACTCATGCTGGCCGCTGTCGGTGACGGCCAACATCAGCACCGCCAGGTCATCGAGAATCGGCAGCAGTTCGTACCAGTTCAAGCCGTGGGCAAGGCGTTCGCGCATGGCTTCGGCCTGGGGCCGGTGGCGCTCGGGCAGGGAGAGGTCTTCCAGCAGGCCGAGCAAGGTGTTTTCAATATGCTGGGCAACCGAGCTGTAGGAAGGCTCGGGCGAATCGGGCAGGGCGTAGAGGCTATCCGATTGCATTGCATCGGGATCAGGCTCTGCGGTATCCAATACGGGCGGGAGGGAAAGGCTGCCGATGAGGGTTTCTTCAGGCGTGTCGACTGAGTCTTGGGGCTCTTCGATAAAGGCAGCAAGTGCGCTTTCGGGAGCGGCCTCCTCAGCCGGCGCTTCAGGCGCCACCGGTTCAGGGGTTTTGTCAGGCGTGACCGCAATTGATGTTTGAGCAGGCGCCTCGAACTCAAACGTTGCGCCGGCAGGCCCTGTCTCTTTGACCGGTGCAACGGCCTCAGGCTCGGCGGCCGTCACTGTTTGCGCCAACGGTGCAAACGCGCGCAAGGCTTGTGTCAGTTCTTCGGACTGGGCCGGTTCCGCAGGCTCTGGGGCAGGTTTGGGCGCAACGGATTTTGCCGCAGGGAGCACCTCGGGCTCAGGCGCAGAGGTGTCGTTGGAGACCTCTTTGGCACCAAACAAGCGTTGCAACAAACCGGGCCCGGAGCGTGAGGTTTCACCCTCTGGCTCCAGGTTTTGCAGCGCCTGCTCTTGCAGGTTGCTCAACTCGCTGAGCAGCAGCGGAATTTCCCGCGCCTGCCCCACCCGAGCTTCGAGCTGTTTGGCGAAGGTCTTCAGCGGGCGCGCCACCTCACGGGGCAGCGGCAGTTTCTGCAACTGCGCGACCAGGGCGGTGAGGGCGGAACTGATCTGGTCAACCCGCGTTTCGCGGCGCTGCTCGGAATCCAGCACGGCCTTTTCCAGACGCGGCAATAGGGCGGCGAGGGCAGCGTCCATGTCGTCGGTGCGCACCACATCGCGCATTTCCTTCATGCATTGATCGACAGCGCGGTCAGTGCCTTCGGCCGCCAGCGTGCTGCGCACCAGCCCTCGGCGTAGCAGGTCGAGGCGGGCGGCCCAGCGGCGTTCGAGCTTGTCTTGTTGCTCGATGCTTTTAAGGTATTTTTCTTTCCAGCGCTGGGCGTCGTCGCTCATGCAAGAGGTCCGCGAGGGCCTGGGCTCAACGCGGGTAATGCATCAGCCGTAAGCGAACCCGGCAGACGAATCTCTACCGCGACCGGCAGGTGATCGGAAATGGGCTGCGCCAGCACCTGCACACTTTCCAGTGTGAGGCTCGGGCTGAGCAGGATATGGTCCAGACAGCGCTGCGGACGCCAGCTGGGAAACGTGGCCTCGACTTGCGGCGCCAGCAGGCCGAGGTCGCGCAGCGGGGAATTCTGCAGCAGGTCGTTGGCATGGGTATTCATGTCACCCATCAGCACTTGGTGCTTGTAGTTGCCGATCAAGTCGCGCACGTAGGCCAACTGAAGATTGCGCGTACGCCCGCCGAGGGCCAGATGCATCATCACCACCACCAACGCTTCCGGACCTTCGCCAAAACGCACAAGGATCGCGCCTCGCCCTTTGGGGCCCGGCAACGGGTGATCCTCGATGACGGTCGGCTTCAAGCGGCTGAGCACGCCATTGCTGTGCTGCGCCAGGCGCCCGAGGTTGCGATTGAGTTGCTGGTACCAGTAGGGGAAGGCGCCGAGCTGGGCGAGGTGTTCCACCTGGTTGATGTAGCCGGAGCGCAGGCTCCCGCCGTCGGCTTCCTGTAGAGCGACCAGGTCGAAGTCGCTGAGCAGGTCGCCGATTTTTTGCAGATTGCCGGTGCGCCCTTTGTGCGGCAGCAAGTGCTGCCAGCCACGCGTGAGGTAGTGCCGATATTTCTCGGTACTGTTACCCACCTGGATATTGAAACTGAGCAGGCGCAGGCGGCTGTCTGCCGGCAGGCCTGTGGATTCCAGATGATGTTCGTTGACCCGCGGATCATGCAGGCCTACAACGCGTTCGGTACCCCAGCGGCGCATGGCGAGCCCCTTACTTGGCTGCGCGCTCTTTGGCGATCAGCTGGTCAGCGACATTGAGCGTCTGTTCAGGGCCACCGGTACTGCCCAGGTCAAAGCGGTACTTGCCGTTGACGATCAGGGTCGGTACGCCTTGCACGCCATACTTCTGCGCGAGTTCCTTGGCCTGTTTGATCTGGCCTTGGATGGCAAAGGAGTTGAAGGTGGCCAGGAACTTGTCTTTATCAACGCCTTGGGTGGCAACGAAGTCAGCCATTTCGTCTGGCTTGGTCAGGCGCTTGCCTTCTTTCTGGATCGCGTTGAATACCGCGTTATGGACCTTATGCTCCACACCCATGGCTTCCAGGGTCAGGAACAGTTGGCCGTGGGCATCCCATGGGCCACCGAACATGGCCGGAATGCGCTTGAAGTTCACGTCCTTGGGCAGCTTTTCGGCCCAAGGATTTATGGTCGGCTCAAAGGCGTAGCAATGCGGGCAACCGTACCAGAACAGCTCCACCACTTCGATCTTGCCGGGTACCGAAACCGGCACCGGGTTAGCCAATTCAACGTAGGTTTTACCGGCTTCAAGCGGCACGTCGGCAGCTTGTGCGGTCATGCCGAAGAGACTGGCAGTGACGAGGGCGGCGCTGAGGATCAGATTACGCATGCTTTACTCCTGGACAAATACGGTCGCCTCACGCGACCTTTAGGTGTGACAGGTCTACGCGGACATGAGTTCGTTAGTGTAACGGCAGCCGCCACAAAAAAGGGCGGCCGTAGCCACCCTTTTTATGCTTGCATCGATGGATTAATCGAGCGTTAACGTTGCAGGCTGTCAGTGCAAGCCTTGGATGTAACTGGAGATTGCCGCAATGTCTTCGTCACTCAGTTTACGGGCGATGGTGCGCATGGTCATTGCGTCGCCATCGTTGGCGCGGCCGGCTTCTTCTTTGCGGAAGTCGGTCAACTGCTTGGCGATGTAAGTGGCGTGCTGACCACTCAGGTGCGGGAAGCCTGCGGCGGCATTGCCTGCGCCATTGGGCGAATGGCAGCCGGTACAGGCGGGCAGGCCCTTGTCGAGGTCGCCGCCACGAAACAGCTTCTCGCCACGGGCGACCAGTTTCGGATCGGCAGCTCCCACACTGCCTTTCTGACTGGCAAAATACGCCGCGATGTCAGCCATGTCCTGATCGCTGGAGTTGGCCAGCAAGCCGGTCATTTCCAGCACCACGCGCTTGCCATCCTTGATGTCGTGCATCTGCTTGGTCAGGTAACGTTCACCCTGGCCGGCGAGTTTGGGGAAGTTCGGTGCCGGGCTGTTACCGTCCGGTCCATGGCAAGCACCACACACGGCGGCTTTCGCCTGCCCCGCGGCAGCGTCGCCTGCAGCATGGGCAGCACCGGTGATGCCCAAGGTCAACAGCAGACTCACGATCAGTTTGTTCATCAGCTAATCCAACTACGGCTAAGGGTTTAAGAGTTATCTACCGGGTTTACTCACCATCAACTCAATGATGGCCTGGTAATCCTCAGTACTGCAGTCCTTGCACAAACCACGCGGCGGCATTGCCTTGAAACCCCGGGTCACGCGCTGCACTGGCATGACCACGCAAACTCGGTTGTACAGCGCTTGCGGTTCCTGTGTAGCCTGGGCGCTTTAACGTGCGATCAGGACACCGAAGCGAGTCACCATCAGGTCATACATCGACCTGTTCAGGGTTTGAGAGCGTTTTGCGTTCTAATGCGCAATGAAGGTCTTTCGCTCCCGTGAACTTCGTCCTTCGCTGGGACAAAGCACACACAAAATCTGCGGCATTATATACTGGCGCTACTGAAACGGAAACGACACCGCTTGCCGCACCCTTTTTCGGCACCGCCCACATCGGAAATCTCATGCAACTCAAGAATCCCATCCTCGGCCTGTGCCAACAGTCCACCTTCATGCTCAGCGCCGCCAAAGTGGACCAATGCCCCGATGACGAAGGCTTTGAAGTCGCCTTCGCCGGCCGCTCCAACGCCGGTAAGTCCAGCGCACTGAACACCCTGACCCACGCCAGCCTGGCACGCACCTCGAAAACCCCAGGTCGCACGCAGCTGCTCAACTTCTTCAAGCTAGACGATGATCGGCGTCTGGTCGACCTGCCGGGCTACGGTTATGCAAAAGTCCCTATCCCATTGAAGCTGCACTGGCAGCGTCACCTGGAGGCTTACCTGGGTGGCCGGGAGAGTTTGAAGGGGTTGATCCTGATGATGGATATCCGTCATCCAATGACCGATTTCGACCTTTTGATGCTCGATTGGGCGGTCGCTAGCGGCATGCCGATGCATATCCTGCTGACCAAGGCCGACAAGCTGACCTACGGCGCAGCCAAGAACACCCTGCTCAAAGTGCAGACCGAGATCCGTAAGGGTTGGGGCGACGCAATCAGCATCCAACTGTTCTCCGCGCCAAAGCGCATGGGCCTGGAAGACGCCTACACGGTACTGGCCGGCTGGATGGAATTGGCGGACAAAGGCGCTGAGATCGCCGAGTAACTTTTGCGCGGGCAAAAAAAACCCCGGACTTCGTATGGGGAGGGAAGTTCGGGGTCCAAGTTCCGGACCGCTAGGGCGGGGTCCAGATATCTGCCAACACTTAACACAACATAGGAGCATTGAAGGGCTTCACCACCCATTCAGTAACTCTGAGTGACGGTTCACAGGTTAAGTTCCGGCGAGTTCAAAAAACTCTTGGAAATAACTGACGGCAGTTTCCGAACTAAAGCGCCGTGCCATCACGCGCGGTGATGGCGCAGCCGCAGAATCAATGGGCCTCGTCCCAGTTATCGCCAACGCCCACGTCCACCACCAGGGGCACGTCCAACTGCACGGCAGCGCTCATGTGTTCGCGGATTCTCTGGCTGACCTCCGGGATCAGGTCCTCACGCACCTCCAGTACCAGTTCGTCATGCACCTGGAGGATGACCTTGGCGTCCAGGCCCGACTCGGTCAGCCAGTTGTCCACCTTCACCATGGCTTTCTTGATGATGTCTGCCGCCGTGCCCTGCATGGGCGCGTTGATCGCGGTGCGCTCTGCCGCCGCGCGCTCCTGAGGCTTGTTGGAGTTGATATCCGGCACGTACAGGCGCCGCCCGAAGAAGGTTTCCACAAAACCCTGGTCCGCCGCCTGGGCGCGGGTGCGCTCCATGTATTCGCGCACGCCGGGATAGCGGGCGAAGTACACATCGATATAAGCCTTGGCGGTCTTGGTATCGACGCCAATGTCCTTGCCGAGCTTCTGGGCGCCCATGCCGTAGATCAGGCCGAAGTTGATCGCCTTGGCACTGCGGCGCTGGTTGGAGGTAACCTCGCTCAATTCAACCTTGAATACCTCGGCGGCCGTGGCGGTGTGCACGTCAAGGTCGTTGCGAAAGGCGTTCATCAACCCTTCGTCCTTCGACAGGTGCGCCATGATCCGCAGCTCGATCTGCGAATAGTCCGCTGCCAGCAGCTTGTAGCCTTTGGGTGCGATAAACGCCTGGCGAATGCGCCGCCCTTCGGCGGTGCGCACCGGGATGTTCTGCAGGTTCGGATCGCTGGAGGACAAACGCCCGGTCGCCGCCACCGCCTGATGGTAAGACGTATGAATACGCCCGGTACGCGGGTTGATCTGTTCCGGCAGGCGGTCGGTATAGGTGCTTTTCAGCTTGCTCATGCTGCGGTACTGCATGAGCACCTTGGGCAGCGGAAAATCATCCTCGGCCAGCTTGGCCAGCACTTCTTCAGCCGTGGATGCCTGGCCCTTGCCGGTCTTTTTCAACACCGGCATTCCGAGTTTCTCGTAGAGGATCGCCCCGAGCTGCTTGGGCGAACCCAGGTTGAACGCCTCGCCGGCGATCTCGAATGCCTGGCGCTCCAGCTCGACCATCTTGTTGCCCAGCTCGATGCTCTGGATGCCCAGCAGTGCCTTGTCCACCAGGGCGCCCTGGCGCTCGATACGCGCCAGCACCGGCACCAACGGCATCTCGATATCCGTCAGCACACTGGCCAGGCTCGGGATCGCTGCCAGCTGCGCGTGCAGCTTCTGGTGCAGGCGCAACGTCACATCGGCATCTTCGGCCGCATACGGGCCAGCTTGCTCGAGGGCGATCTGGTCGAATGTCAGCTGCTTGGCGCCCCTGCCGGCGATGTCCTGGAAGCTGACGGTGTCGTGGTCCAGGTATTTTTTCGCCAGGCTGTCCATGTCATGGCGGGTCGCAGTGGAGTTCAGTACGTAGGATTCGAGCATGGTATCGAAGGCGATGCCCCGCACGGTGATGCCCTGCGCAGGGTCACCGCCGATAGCGCAGTTGGCCAGGATATTCATGTCGAACTTGGCGTGCTGGCCGACCTTGAGCTTGGTCGGATCTTCCAGCAACGGCTTCAAGGCCAGCAGCACAGTGTCACGGTCCAATTGATCCGGCGCGCCGGTATAGGAATGCGTCAGCGGAATATAGGCTGCTTCATGGGGCTGCACCGCGAACGAAAGCCCAACCAACTGGGCCTGCTGGGCGTCGATCCCGGTGGTTTCGGTATCGAAGGCAAACAATGGCGCGTCGTTGAGCTTCTTCAGCCACAGATCGAATGTGGCCTGGTCCAGGATGGTGGTGTAAACCGACTCCACCGGCACCGCTATCACCGCCTCAACCGACGCTTCAGCGACGGACGCGACCTCGTTTGCCGTCTTGAGCTCGACACGCTTGGTATCGCGCTGGATCTCTTCGTACCAGCTCTTGAATTCAAGCAGCGTGTACAACTCAAGCAGCTTTTCGCGATCCGGCTCGATCAGGTGCAGGTCGTCCAGGCCGATATCCAGGGGCACGTCGATCTTGATCGTCGCCAACTGATAGGACAGGAACGCCATCTCCTTATGCTCTTCCAACTTCGCCGGCAGCGTCTTGGCGCCACGAATCGGCAGGGTTGGCACAATATCCAGCTGTTCATACAGCTCTTTCAGGCCGCCATTCACACCCACCAGCAAACCGGAGGCGGTCTTCGGGCCAATTCCGGGAACGCCAGGGATGTTGTCGGACGAATCGCCCATCAACGCCAGGTAATCGATGATCTGCTCGGGAGCGACGCCGAATTTCTCCTTTACGCCCTCGATGTCCATCGAACTACCGGTCATGGTGTTGACCAAGGTAATGTGCCCGTCCACCAGTTGCGCCATGTCCTTGTCGCCGGTGGAGATCACCACGGGACGGTCAGCGGCCGCGCTGCTGCGGGCCAGGGTGCCGATCACGTCGTCGGCCTCGACGCCTTCGACGCACAGCAACGGGAAGCCCAGGGCGATCACGCTCTGGTGCAGGGGCTCGATCTGCAGGCGCATGTCATCGGGCATGCTCGGGCGATTGGCCTTGTATTCGGCGAACATTTCATCGCGAAAGGTCCCGCCCTTGGCGTCGAACACCACGGCGAACGGGCTGTTCGGGTATTGCCTGCGCAGGCTCTTGAGCATGTTCAATACGCCCTTGACCGCGCCGGTGGGCAGGCCTTTGGAGGTGGTCAGTGGTGGTAGCGCGTGGAAGGCGCGGTACAGATAAGAAGAACCGTCCACCAGGACGAGGGGCGCTTGGCTCATGAGCAGGATCAACCTTTTCGGCGGGTCAGGCGCTAGAATAGCCGGACCAATGAAAACAAAGGGACAAGGTTATCATGCGTACATTCAATCGCCTGCTGTTCACTGGCTTGATTGCACTCGCTCCGATGGCTGCCATGGCGGCAGATGACGCCCCGTCGGGCGATCCGGAAGTGACCATTCGCACGGAAGGCGACAAGACTATCCAGGAATACCGCCAAAACGGCTTCCTGTACGCCATCAAGGTCACGCCAAAAGGTGCTCCACCATATTTTCTGGTACGCGCTGACGGAACCGACGCGAACTTCATCCGTTCTGACCAGCCGGATATGCTGATCCCGTCATGGAAGATCTTCGAATGGAAATGATTCCCTAACTTCAACCGGCGCCGCCCTGAGCGGCGCCCGTAACGGCAGTTTTAACCATGTCTGTGTTCACCCCCCTGGCTCGGCCCGAGCTGGAAACCTTTCTTGCCCCTTACGGGCTCGGCCGCCTGCTTGATTTCCAGGGGATTGCCGCCGGTAGTGAAAACACCAATTTCTTTATCCGCCTGGAACAGGGCGAGTACGTCCTGACCCTGGTTGAACGTGGCCCCGTTGCGGAAATGCCATTCTTCATCGAGCTGCTCGACGTGCTCCACGACGCCGACCTGCCCGTGCCTTACGCCCTGCGCACCACCGACGGCGTCGCCCTGCGCACGCTGGCCGGCAAGCCGGCGCTGTTGCAACCGCGCCTGGCCGGCAAACACATCAAGGACGCCAACGCCCAGCATTGCGCCCAGGTCGGCGACTTGCTCGGTCACCTGCATCTGGCGACCCAGGGCGACAAAGTGCTGGAACGCAAGACCGATCGCGGGCTGGATTGGATGCTCACTGAAGGCGCGCAGTTGATTTCGCACCTGAACGACGCGCAACAGCGGCTTCTGCAGGACGCCTTGGGCGAGATCCAGGCCCACAAGGCGCATATCCTTGCCCTGCCGCGCGCCAACGTTCACGCCGACCTGTTTCGCGACAACGCGATGTTCGAAGGCACGCACCTGACCGGCCTGATCGACTTCTACAACGCCTGCTCGGGGCCGATGCTGTACGACGTCGCCATCGCCTTGAATGACTGGTGTTCGGATGCCGACGGCGTGATCGATGGGCAGCGCGCCCGTGCATTGCTTGGGGCTTACGCGGGGCTGCGGCCGTTTACTGCGAAGGAAGCCGAGCTGTGGCCGACCATGCTGCGCGTGGCGTGCGTGCGGTTCTGGCTGTCGCGGCTGATCGCAGCCGAGTCGTTTGCGGGGCAGGATGTGTTGATTCATGACCCGGCGGAGTTCGAGCAGCGCTTGGCGCAACGCCAGCAAGTCAGCGTCCACCTGCCGTTTGCGCTCTAAAGACCTGCTCGGTCAAAAATGTGGGAGGGGGCTTGCCCCCGATGGCTTTGGGTCAGCTGATACATTTGCTGGCTGACCCACCGCTATCGGGAGCAAGCCCCCTCCCACATTTGATCTGCAGTGGCACTCAGAGCGATTCCAGGCACCCGGCCAGATCATTGCCCAGTTTTTCCAGCACCTGCTCGTAACCCTGGGCCGTGGCCGGGGTGTAGCCACCCAGCGCGTCCAATTCCGCGAGCTTCACCGGCAAACCCGCCACCAGCGTCTCCGCCAACCTTGGTCGCAACGGTGGCTCGCTGAACACACAGGTCTTGCCCACTTCCTGTAACCGCGTGCGCATCGCCGCCACATGCTGGGCGCCTGGCTGCACTTCGGCTGCAACGGCAAACGCGCCGGCGTGCTTCAAGCCGTAGGCGTCTTCGAAGTAATCAAAGGCTTCGTGAAACACAAAGTAAGGTTTGCCCTCAACGCCGGCCAAACGCTGCTTCAGGCGCACATCCAGCGCATCCAGGCGATCCTCGAAGGCCTTTGCGTTGCTCTGGTAACGCGCGGCGTTGGCCGGGTCGGCGGCACTGAGGTCAGCCGCCATACGCGCCGCGATCACCCGCGCATTCACCGTCGACAGCCACAGATGTGCATCCACGCTGCCGGGGCGATGATCGTGATCATGTTCGTCGGCTTCATCGGCGTGGGAGTGGCTATCTTCGCCGAACCGGCGCAGTTTCATATCCGGCAGGTCCTGCACGGCCACCGTTGTCGCCGTACGGCCTTTCAGCACGCGCGGCAAAAATGTTTCCATGTCCGGACCGATCCAATAAAGCAGGTCTACCGACTGCACGCGCCGTACGTCGGATGGGCGCAACGCGAAGTTATGCGGCGATGCGCCCGGTGGCAGCAACACCTCCGGAACCGCTACACCGTCCTGCACAGCAGCGGCAATCAGCTGCAGCGGCTTGATGCTGGTCAGTACCTTGACCTCGGCCTGAGCGGCGCCAGCCATGAACAAACTGGTGACAAATACGACAAAAACGGGAAAAAGTCGGGACACGATGACCACTCAATGGCGTAGGAACGGGTAACATAATAACGTCTCTATCAAATATCTGTCGCCGCTCATGCCTATAACACCGCTTGCCAGCCGTCCCCACGACCACTCTCACTGCGTTCACACCGCGCTGTCGGAGGCCGACACCCTGTGCGCGCAGAAGGGTTTGCGCCTGACCGCGCTGCGTCGACGCGTGCTGGAGCTGGTGTGGCAAAGCCACAAGCCGCTCGGCGCGTACGACATCCTCGGCGTACTCAGCGAGCAGGACGGCCGCCGCGCTGCGCCGCCCACGGTTTACCGCGCGCTGGATTTCCTGCTGGAAAACGGCCTGGTGCACCGCATCGCCTCGCTCAATGCCTTTGTCGGCTGCAACCACCCGGAACACGCGCATCAGGGCCAATTCCTGATTTGCCGCCAGTGCCACGCCGCCATCGAGCTTGAACAAAAAAGCATCAGTGACGCCATCATCAAAAGCGCCGCCGAAGTCGGCTTCAGCGTCGAAGGGCAAACGGTCGAAGTGGTCGGCCTGTGCTCGGGCTGTCAGGGGGCTTGATGAGCAACGCGTTAATCCGCCTGGAGCAGGTTGGGGTCACGTTCGCCGGGCAAAACGTGCTGGATGACATCGCATTGAGTGTGGAGCCGGGGCAGATCGTTACCCTGATCGGCCCCAATGGCGCCGGCAAGACCACCCTGGTGCGCGCCGTGCTGGGCCTGCTCAAGCCCGACCGTGGCAGCGTATGGCGCAGGCCCAAACTGCGCGTGGGCTATATGCCGCAGAAGCTGCACGTAGACCCGACACTCCCGCTTTCCGTACTGCGCTTCCTGCGCCTGGTACCGGCGGTCGACCGTGCCCGCGCGCAGGCGGCGCTCAAGGAAGTCGGCGCCGAACAGGTGATCGACAGCCCGGTGCAGAGCATCTCCGGCGGTGAAATGCAGCGCGTGCTGCTGGCCCGCGCGCTGTTGCGCGAGCCAGAGCTGCTGGTGCTCGATGAGCCCGTGCAAGGCGTCGACGTCGCCGGGCAAGCCGAGCTATACAGCCTGATCACCCGCTTGCGCGACCGTCACGGCTGCGGTGTGCTGATGGTGTCTCACGATTTGCACCTGGTGATGAGCACCACCGACCAGGTGGTCTGCCTCAACCGTCACGTGTGCTGTTCCGGCCACCCGGAGCAGGTCAGCGGCGATCCGGCGTTCGTCGAGCTGTTCGGTAAGAACGCGCAAAGCCTGGCGATCTACCATCACCACCATGACCACGCCCATGATCTGCACGGCGCCGTGGTTGACGACCCCGCCGCACCCCACCCTCATGTTCATGGAGATAGCTGCAAGCATGGCTGATTTTCTGCTCTACGCCCTGCTGGCAGGCTTGGCTTTGGCGCTGGTGGCGGGCCCGTTGGGCTCGTTCGTGGTCTGGCGGCGCATGGCGTACTTTGGCGACACGCTGTCCCATGCCGCGCTGCTCGGCGTGGCCATGGGCTTCCTGCTGGATGTGAGCCCGACCATCGCCGTAACGGTCGGCTGCCTGCTGCTGGCGGTGTTGTTGGTAACGCTGCAACAGCGCCAACCCCTGGCCTCCGATACGCTGCTGGGCATCCTGGCGCCAAGTACCTTGTCCCTGGGCCTGGTGGTGCTGAGCTTCATGCATGAAGTGCGCATTGACCTGATGGCCTACCTGTTTGGCGATCTGCTGGCGATCAGCCCTGTCGATCTTATGTGGATCCTAGGCGGCAGCGCGGCCGTGCTGGTGCTGCTGGTGAGCCTGTGGCGCCCGCTGCTGGCGATCACCGTGCACGAGGAACTCGCCACGGTGGAAGGTTTGCCCGTGCCGGCCCTGCGCCTGGCGCTGATGTTATTGATCGCGGTGGTGATCGCTGTCGCGATGAAGATTGTCGGCGTATTGTTGATCACCTCGCTGTTGATCATTCCCGCAGCCGCCGCTCAGCGCCATGCTCGTTCGCCGGAGCAAATGGCAATCGGCGCAAGCCTTTTGGGCATGTTGGCAGTGTGTGGAGGCCTGGCGTTGTCATGGTTCAAGGACACACCGGCCGGGCCGTCGATCGTAGTATCGGCGGCCGCCCTGTTTCTGCTGAGTTTTGTCCTGCCCCGTCGAGGGGTGTAGACTTGCTCGCTTTTTGCGCAAATAGAGAGTCGCAGGAATGAAGCCGTTCACCTTCCGTTATCTGCTCCTTGCCGCATTTTCCCTGCTGCTGGGCGCCTGTCAAAGCACACCGCCCGCCGCCCCCGAAGCGCTGGATCCGCGTGCTGCGGCCATCGCGCAACTGGAGCAAAACCTGGCCAGCAGCGAATTGGCCACCGCCGAAGACCAGCTCGCCACGTTGCAGGCCCAATCGCCCAACGATCCGGCGCTGGAGGCTTACCAGCGGCAATTGGCCGAAGCCTACCTGCAGCGCAGCCAGATCGTGCTGCAAAAGGGCGACGTCAACGCCGCCGCCACAGCCCTGAGCCGTGCCCGCGCGCTGATGCCCAAGGCCCCGGCCCTGACCGGTGGCGTCAACAGCGCCATCAGCCATGCGCGCAAAGCCGAGCTGGATCAGGCCGAGGCCGCCTTAAAAGCCGCCGAAGCCAAGCCCGCCGCCAAGGTCATCGACCCGGCGGCGCCGAGCACCACCGTGGCGTTGAACCTGGCGGATGTCGAAGCCATGCGCCATCAGTTGGATGCCATCGCCACCGACGTGGTGAATTACCAGTGCGACGTCAGCATTCAGGTGCCACGTACCGAAGATTACCCGTGGTTGGCCACGTTGCTGACCAAACGGGTGAAGCGCATTGAGGCAGGGTATGAGCTGAAGATTCACCGGCAAATTTTGAAACACATTCCGGCGCAGGTTGTGTTGATACCGCGTAAGGCAGACTGACAAAAGCATCGGGGGCAAGCCCCTCCCACATTTTGAACTGTGAATACGTTCAAGTGTGGGAGGGGGCTTGCCCCCGATGACGATTTAACAAACAGCCCAATAATTAAGCCGGAATCGCCTTGGCCATAGGCTCCCGATCCCAGACCCGATGCTGGGCAATCGCGGCAAAGAACGCCTTGAACGCCTTGGCATCCGCACCCACGATCAACCCCGCATCCGCCTCCAGCTTCAGCAGATCCAACAAAGGCTTCACGTCACTGGCCACCGCGATAGCCTTCAAGTGCTTGTACGCTTCCAGCACGTAGTGCAGCGCCACACCGTCGCCGCTCAGCGCTTTGACCGACTCTTTACCGCCAGGGATAAACACTGCGTCAAACGCAATGGACGGCATGCCTTCCATCGACGCATCCACCGGCAGTGACTTGCCATTGGCAGTGGTCACAGGCGCCGAAGTCGGCCCCAGCAACTTGGCGTGCGCACCTTCAGCCTCAAGTGCGGCTTTGAGTGCATCAATCGCTGCACCGTCCACGCCGTTAGCCGCCAGAATCGCCACTTTGCGCGTCTTGATGTCGCCGGACAGCAAATTCACCTGGCTCAATGCCGGCGATTGCTTCAACGATGTTTCACGTACAGGCACCGTGCCTTTGGTCGGCGCTGGCAGGCCCAGGTTCTGCGCCACGCGCTTGGCCAGTTCCAGGTCGATGTTGGCCAGGATTTCATTCACCTGGCGGGCACGAATGTGTTCGCGCTCGACCTTGCCCAACTCGAAGCTGTAGGCGGCGATGATGTGCTCTTTCTCGTGGTGGCTCATGCTGTTGAAAAACAGCGTGGCCTGGGAGAAATGGTCGCCAAACGACTCACTGCGCTCGCGGACCTTGTTCGCATCGATGCGCTCGTAGTAGGTCTCAAAACCGCCGTCGGTCGGACCCGCCGGCGTTTCCTTCGGCCAGCCGCTGTCGATGGAGTTCGGCTCATAGGCTGCGCGGCCCTTATCGATCACGCTGCGATGCAGCGCATCGCGCTGGTTGTTGTGGTTCGGTGCGACCGGGCGATTGATCGGGATCTCATGGAAGTTCGGCCCGCCAAGACGGCTGATCTGGGTGTCTGTGTAGGAAAACAGACGACCTTGCAACAGCGGGTCGTTGGTGAAATCGATGCCCGGCACGATATGGCCTGGGCAGAACGCAACCTGCTCGACCTCGGCAAAGAAATTGTCCGGGTTGCGGTTAAGCACCATCTTGCCCAGCGGGGTGATCGGTACCAGTTCCTCTGGGATGATCTTGGTCGGGTCGAGCAGGTCGAAGTCGAACTTATGCTCGTCTTCTTCTGCAACGATCTGAACGCCCAGTTCCCACTCGGGGTAGTCGCCGCTTTCAATCGATTCCCATAGGTCGCGACGGTGGTAATCGGTATCTTTACCGGCCAGCTTTTGCGCTTCGTCCCACACAAGCGAGCAGGTACCGACCTTTGGCCGCCAGTGAAACTTCACAAAGCTCGATTTGCCTTCGGTGTTGATCAAACGGAAGGTATGCACGCCGAAACCCTGCATTGCACGCAGGCTTTTCGGAATGGCGCGGTCAGACATCGCCCACACCACCATATGCGCCGACTCCGGTACCAGCGAGACAAAGTCCCAGAACGTATCGTGGGCCGAGCCGCCTGTAGGAATCTCGTTGTGCGGTTCAGGCTTAACGGCGTGCACGAAATCAGGAAACTTGATCGCATCCTGAATGAAGAACACCGGCATGTTGTTGCCCACCAGGTCGAAGTTGCCTTCGTCGGTGAAAAACTTCACGGCAAAACCGCGCACGTCACGTACGGTGTCACCGGAACCGCGTGGCCCTTGCACCGTGGAAAAACGCGCGAACACCGGCGTTTTATGCTCCGGAGTACGTAGGAAACCAGCCTTGGTCAGCGCCGAATGGTCGCCGTAGCTCTGGAAATAACCATGGGCGCCGGTACCGCGGGCATGCACGATGCGCTCCGGGATGCGTTCATGGTCAAAGTGCGTGATTTTTTCACGCATGATGAAGTCTTCCAGCAGCGAAGGGCCACGGGCACCGACCTTCAAGGTGTTCTGGTTGTCGGAGATCTTCACGCCCTGGTTAGTGCGCAGGGCCTGGCCGGTCGCATCGGAACGGAATTCTTCCAACGCCTGCAATTTGGTGTTGGTATTGCCTCGGTCCAGGGTATCGGTACCCGCGAGTTCACTCTTCGGCGGGGTGCCTGGCTTCTTGGTACTCATCAGTAAAAACTCCTTAGTCAAAGTGGCCAGAGCGGTCCCCGGCTCGTTTGAATGAAGCCCCGGGCACGGCACCCGGAACATCGCATTGCTTAAGTAGTGACTGACAGCGTTATGAGCCGTTCCCTTTTTATGACCTTCGGTCTCGTTATTGCCAAATCGCAGGATGGATACGAAATAAATGCTAAGAATCACTGGATGGACAGGCTAAAATGCGCGCCCGGCTAACCGCTGATCCCTTTTCCATGCGCCCCACAAGGTTCGCTACGTGATCGAGTTTCAAAACGTCCATAAAACCTACCGCGTCGCCGGTAAGGATATTCCCGCCCTGCACCCCACCAGCCTGCGCGTCGAAAACGGCCAGGTGTTTGGCCTGATTGGCCACTCGGGTGCGGGAAAAAGTACCCTGCTGCGCCTGATCAATCGCCTTGAAGAGCCCAGTGGCGGGCAGATCAGTGTCGACGGCGAAGAAGTCACCGCACTGGACGCCAACGGCCTGCGCCGTTTCCGCCAGCAGGTCGGCATGATCTTCCAGCACTTCAACCTGCTGGCGTCCAAGACCGTTGCAGACAACGTGGCGCTGCCGCTGACACTGGCCGGCGAATTGTCGCGCAAGGAAATCGAGCTGCGCGTGGCCGAGCTGCTCGCCCGCGTTGGCCTGTCGGACCACGCCCGCAAGTACCCGGCGCAATTGTCCGGCGGCCAGAAACAGCGCGTCGGCATCGCTCGCGCCCTGGCGACCAAACCCAAGATTCTGCTGTGCGATGAAGCCACCAGCGCCCTCGACCCGCAAACCACCGCGTCGGTCCTGCAATTACTGGCTGAAATCAACCGTGAGCTGAAGCTGACCATCGTGTTGATCACCCATGAAATGGATGTGATTCGCCGCGTGTGCGACCAGGTGGCCGTGATGGACGCTGGCGTGATCGTCGAGCAAGGCTCGGTGGCTGATGTGTTCCTGCATCCCAAGCATCCGACCACCAAGCGCTTCGTCCAGGAAGCCGAACAGGTCGATGAAGGCGAACAGCACGATGACTTCGCCCACGTACCGGGCCGTATCGTGCGCCTGACGTTCCAAGGGGACGCGACCTACGCGCCATTGCTGGGTACCGTCGCCCGTGAAACGGGGGTGGACTACAGCATCCTGGCCGGTCGTATCGACCGCATCAAAGACATCCCCTACGGGCAATTGACCCTCGCCGTCACTGGCGGTGACATGGAAGCCGCGTTTGCGCGCTTCACCGCCGCTGACGTTCATATGGAGGTGCTGCGCTAATGGATCTGTTCCTGAATTTCTTCGCCGACATCGACTGGTCCGAAATCTGGCTCGCCACCGGCGATACCATGACCATGCTGTTCGGTTCGCTGTTCTTCACGGTCGTACTGGGCCTGCCCGTGGGTGTGCTGCTGTTCTTGACCAGCCCACGTCAGCTGTTCGAGCAGAAAGGCTTGTACGCCTTTATGTCGCTGATCGTGAACATCCTGCGTTCGCTGCCGTTCATCATCCTGCTGATCGTGATGATTCCATTAACCAAGCTGATCACTGGCATCTATATGGACGAGCCCACCTCGCTGGGCGTCGCGGGCGCGATTCCGCCGCTGGTTATCGGCGCCACACCGTTCTTTGCACGCCTGGTGGAAACCGCCCTGCGTGAAGTGGACCGCGGCATCATCGAGGCCACGCAGTCGATGGGTGCCAGCACGCGCCAGATCATCACCAACGCCTTACTGCCCGAAGCACGCCCCGGCATTTTCGCGGCAATTACCGTAACGGCGATTACACTGGTGTCCTACACGGCGATGGCCGGCGTGGTCGGTGCCGGTGGCCTGGGCGACCTGGCGATCCGTTTCGGTTACCAGCGTTTCCAGGACAATGTGATGGTGGTCACCGTGGTGATGCTGGTGATCCTGGTGCAAATTCTGCAAACCGTCGGCGACAAGCTGGTGGTGCACTTTTCTCGAAAATAACGGCCATGGCCGGCCTGGTGCCGGCAGATGCCCGAACATGGAGCTTGCTGGATGAAAAAACTACTGGTTGCCTTCGCCGCCGTTGCCGCGTTTTCCGCCCACGCCGAGACCCTCAAGGTCGCTGCCTCGCCAGTGCCGCATGCGCAAATTCTGGAATTCGTGAAACCTGCGCTGGCCAAAGAAGGCGTGGACCTGCAGATCAAAGTCTTCACCGACTATGTGCAGCCGAACGTACAGGTGGCTGAAAAGCGCCTGGACGCCAACTTCTTCCAGCACCAGCCGTACCTGGATGAATTCAACAAGGCCAAGGGCACTCACCTGGTGAGCGTCGGCGGCGTGCACCTGGAACCGCTGGGCGCGTACTCGAGCAAATACAAGAAGCTGGACGAGCTGCCGGACGGCGCCAATGTGGTGATCCCGAACGACGCCACCAACGGTGGCCGCGCCCTGTTGCTGCTGGCCAACAACGGCCTGATTACCCTGAAGGACCCGACCAACATCCTGTCGACCATCAAGGACATCACCGCCAACCCGAAAAACCTCAAGTTCCGTGAGCTGGAAGCCGCCACCCTGCCGCGCGTACTGACCCAGGTCGACCTGGCGCTGATCAATACCAACTACGCGCTGGAAGCCAAGCTGGACCCGTCCAAGGACGCCCTGGTGATCGAAGGCAGCGACTCGCCTTACGTGAACATCCTGGTGACCCGTGAAGACAACAAGGATTCGGACGCGGTGAAGAAGCTGGTAGCCGCCCTGCACACACCTGAAGTGAAGCAATTTATCGAAGAGAAGTACAAAGGCGCGATCAAGCCAGCGTTCTGATCCAGCACACTGGAGATCAAAAATGTGGGAGGGGGCTTGCCCCCGATAGCGCCAGGTCAGTCAATATCTTCATCGACTGACACCCTGCTATCGGGGGCAAGCCCCCTCCCACATTTGTTTTGTGTCGTGAGCTATTTACGCTGCAACAGCCCCGGCAACTGCGCCACCAGCTTCTGGTTATTCAACGGCGCGCGAATGAACCCACGCTGGGTACCGTCCGGCCCGATCAGCGCCAGGTTGCCGCTGTGATCGACGGTGTAGTTGGGCTTGCTGGTGTCCGCCGGGATGAACGGAATGCTCACCGCATTCGAGACCGTCTGCACCTCCTGCACATTCGCACCGGTCAGCCCCTGGAACTGCGGATCGAAATAGCCCAGGTACTGCTTGAGCTGGGCTGGGGTGTCGCGGTTCGGGTCGACGCTGACCAGGATCACTTGCAACTTATCCACCGCGTCCTTGGGCAGTTCGCTCTTGATCTGGCGCAGTTGGGCGAGGGTGGTCGGGCAGATATCCGGGCAGAAGGTGTAGCCGAAGAACAGCAGGCTCCACTTGCCTTTCAGCTCATCGACCAGCACCGGCTGGCCGTCCTGGTTGGTCATGCTCACCGCAGGCAGCTGGCGACTTTGCGGCAGCAGGATAATGCCGGCGTCGATCAGCGCGGTGGGATCGCCCTGGCCTTTGCCCGATAGCACCTTATTGACGGTCAGGCCCATGATCAACGCCACCAGGGCCACGAGAATGAAGACAGTTTTCTGAGTTCGAGTCATAGGTTCAACAGTAGGTAGTGGTCGACGAGCAGGGCGATAAACAGTAGCAGCAGGTACCAGATGGAGTACTTGAAGGTGTTGATCGCCGCGTGCGGCTGGCTGCCACGGTACAGCACCCAGGCCCATTGCAGAAAGCGCCCGCCCAATACCAGCGCACAGGCCAGGTACAGCAACCCGCTCATATGGATCACATAGGGCATCAGGCTCACCGCCAGCAGGGCAAAGGTGTAGAGCAGGATATGCACCTTGGTGTAATGCTCGCCGTGGGTGACCGGCAGCATCGGGATGTCAGCCTTGGCGTACTCCTCCTTGCGGTGAATGGCCAGCGCCCAGAAGTGCGGCGGCGTCCAGGCAAAGATGATCAGCACCAGCAGCAGGGGTTCGGCACTGATATGCCCGGTTACCGCGACCCAGCCCAACAGCGGCGGCGCGGCGCCGGCCAGGCCACCGATGACGATGTTCTGCGGCGTCGCACGCTTGAGAAAGCCAGTGTAGATCACCGCATAGCCCAGCAACGAAGCCAACGTCAGCCATGCCGCCAGTGGGTTGGTAAAGGCCAGCAACAGCGCCAGGCCCGCCACCGCCAGCAACAACGCAAAGGCCAGTGCCGCAGCCGGCGAGACGCGCCCCTCGGCCAATGGTCGTTTGTGCGTACGCGCCATCAGTGCATCAATACGCCGGTCCACCACATGGTTGACCGCAGCCGCCGCGCCCGCACACAAGGCGATGCCCAGGTTGCCGAAAACCAGCACCGTCCACGGCACTCCAGCGCGGGTGGCGAGGAACATGCCCACCAGCGAGGTGATCAGCATCAGCACCACCACCTTCGGCTTGGTCAGCTCCAGATAGTCGCGCCAGATAGCCTGGCCGTGACCCGCGCCGATCAAGGACGCCATGGCATCTCTCCTTTAAGGGTTATCAGGCCCGATACCTGTTTGCGCGGAATAAACCGCCAGGCAATCGGACGTGGAACGCGCACCCGGACCAGGCTGGTACGCGCGTGATAATTGACCAGTACCAGGCTCAGCAATAGCGCTGCGCCCCCGGCGTTGTGAGCCACCGCCACCGGCAGCGGCAAGCCGAACGCCACATTGCTCAGGCCCAGGCTGATTTGCGCCGCCAGGGCGATCAACAGCAAGCCCGCCAGGCGCGTCATGCCCACCGCGCGCAGTTGCCAGGCCAGGCCCAGCAGCACCAGCGTGACCAGCACCGCCCCGACGCGATGGGTGAGGTGAATGGCCGTGCGCGCATCGCTGTCCAGCTGACCACCGAGGTAGTTAGGGCCGATATGCTGGGTCAGGTGAAAGCCGTTGGCAAAGTCCGCTGCCGGCCACCATTGCCCGTGACACGTCGGCAAGTCCACACAGGCCACCGCCGCATAGTTGGAGCTGACCCAACCACCCAACGCAATCTGCCCGATCACCAGCACCAACCCCGCCGTTGCCCAATATTGCAGGCGCCTGGGCACGATCAATGCGGGCAACACACCGGACAAGCGCAGGGTCAACAGGAACAGCAGGCTCAAGGTGGCAAAACCGCCCAACAGGTGCCCCGTCACGACTTGCGGCCACAGCTTGAGCGTCACCGTCCACATGCCGAACGCCGCCTGGGCGATCACCACCATCAACACGAACAGCGGCAATTTCACCGGCTGGCCGGGGTCGCGGCGGTGGCTCCACGCACGCGCCGCCAGCAGCGCGATCAGCAGGGCGAGGGTGCCGGCAAAGTAGCGGTGAGTCATCTCGGCCCAGCCTTTGTCGGCCTCCACCGGCGTATCCGGATAATGCAGCTCGGCATGGGCCAACTGGGCTGCACTTTGCGGCACGCTGATAAAGCCGTAGCAACCCGGCCAGTCCGGGCACCCAAGGCCGGCATGGGTCAGGCGGGTATAGGCGCCCAGCAACACGACGATCAGCGCCAGCAAGGTGGCAAACAACGCGAGGCGAAATCCAGGCTTGGCCATGATGATGCCCTTATCCGATGTTCGACAGTTTCAACAGCAGGCGCAGGTCGTTGAGCAAATCCTTGCCGTTGACCTTGGCGTCGTAGCGCAGCACCAGATTACCGTGGGGGTCGACGATCCACAGGTGCGCATCCCCCGGCGCGGCGGCATTGCGGTTGAAGATCGACAGGTCCAGTGAGTAGCGTTGCAATTGCGGGTACTCGGCCTTGAGCTTGGCGTCGTAGTCGGTAGCGACCGGCTGCGCACTGGCCAGCGCGTGGCTGGCGCGGGACGCATCGCGACCTAGGCCGATCTGCAGTTGGCGCGCCAGATACACCAGTTGCTGGCACTCGGCGGCGCAGGCGGCAGGCGCGGTGACCAACAGTTGCCAGCGCTCCTCATCGGCCTGCACGCCGATGTCGGCGCGGGTCTGGCCGTTACCGATCATTTCACCGTGATAACTGCGATTGTCCGGCACCCAGAATTGCAGCTTGTACATAAAGGTTGCCAGCACCATCGGGCCCACCACCATCAGCAGGATCAGGATCAGCTGAAAGCGGCCTTTACGCCGGTCCGGCGCCTCAGACATGTTGAGTGGATTCATGGCGGCTCCCATGGTGCTTCTCCTTTGCGTTGTGCCATCCGAGGTAGAGGTAAAGCGCCAGCAGCGCCAATGACATGGCAAACCACTGCACGGCATACCCCAGGTGTTTTTCCGGGCCCATGGCGACCACCGGCCAGGTGGTGTCGTAGGTACCGGGGCCGGCTTCGGCGCGCAGCTCGTAGGCGAACCCGCTGCGGCGCAATTCAGCCCACAGCGCGACGGGATGCAACGCGGTCAACAGGCGCGGCCACTGCGCGGTTGTGGGGTCGACGCGCAATTGGAAGGTTTCGCCGGGGGCGACGTACACCCAGGCAACGAGACTCACCGGTTGATCCGGGGTGGTGAACACCGGTGACGTGCGCCGGTCCGGCCAGGGCAGCCAACCGCGATTGAGCAACAACCACACGCCGCTGGCCTGATCATGGAAGGGTTGTAACAGCTCAACGCCGGCCCTGCCGTCGCGCATACGGTTGTCGAGCAGCACACTGTGTTCGGCATCGAAGTTGCCGCGCAGATGAACCCGGCGAAAGGCTGGGTCGGCACTGGCTTCAAGCTGCTCGCTGCCCATGGGCGCGGCCGCACGCCGCTCTGCGTAAGTGTCGACCAAGCGCTGTTTTTCCTGACCGCGCGACAGTTGCCAGAACCCCAGGCCGACCATCAACGGCAGCAACAACAGCACCACCAACGTCGGCGCGATGCCGGGCCGCAGGCGCTGCCTGGCACTGGCTATACTGAATCTCATTGCCCCCTCCCCCTGAAGCCCGGAGCCAGACCATGCTCAAAGCCGCCATTGCCCTGATGCTGATCGCGACCGTCGCGAGCCTGTTCAGTGGCTTGTTCTTCCTGGTCAAGGACGAAGGCCGTTCCAACCGCCTCGTCACTGCCCTGACTGTGCGTGTGGTGTTGGCCGCCATCACCGTCGGGCTGATCGCCTGGGGCTTTTTCAGTGGCCAGTTGGTCTCGCATGCGCCGTGGTAGAACGGTTCACAGCACATACACAAAGAAAAACAGCCCGATCCACACCACATCCACGAAGTGCCAATACCAACTGGCCGCCTCGAAACCGAACTGGTGTTCGGCATTGAAATGCCCCTTCAGGATGCGCATCAGCATCACAAACAGAATGATCGTGCCGATGGTCACGTGGGCGCCGTGAAACCCGGTGAGCATGAAGAACGTCGCGCCGTATACACCCGAGCCCAGCGTCAGGCCCAGCTCTTTATAGGCGTGGATGTACTCCTCGGCCTGGAACCCGAGAAACGCCAGGCCCAGTAGCACGGTGAGCGCCAGCCAGATCTTCAGCGCGCCGCGGTGCCCTTTGCGCAAGGCATGGTGAGCGATGGTGATGGTCACGCTGGAGCTCACCAGCAGGATGGTGTTTACCAACGGCAGGCCCCACGGGCTGATCGTGCCCTTGGGCGCCGGATACAGCTTGGGGTCCGGGTTGTTCAGCAAGGGCCAGGCGAATTCGAAATTCGGCCACAGCATATGCGCAACGCCCTTGGGTCCCTCACCCGCCAGCCATGGCCCCGCCCAGGTACGCACATAGAACAGCGCGCCGAAGAACGCGATGAAAAACATCACTTCGGAAAAGATGAACCAGGTCATGCCCCAGCGAAACGAACGGTCCATCTGCGCACTGTACAAGCCGGCGCGGCTTTCCTTGATCACCGCACCGAACCAGCCGAACAGCATGTAGGCCAGCAACAGGCCACCGACGAAGAAGATCCACGGGCCGTGGGATTCCGGGCGCAACGCCTTGAGATCGTTGAACCACACGGCCAGCCCATACACGGTGACCAACAGGCCAATCGTGGCAATGATCGGCCATTTGCTTTGCGCTGGTACGTAGTACGTATCATGAGTCGACATGTATTCGCTCTCCTGATTGAGCGGGCAAACAGTAGCTAGCCGCCGCTGTGGGCCGCCACGGGCGGCTGGCGCGCAGTGATATCGAACAGCGTGTAGGCCAAGGTCAAATGCTTCACATCCTTAGGCATGGCGCGATCGACGATGAAGCGCACTGGCATCTCGATACGTTCGCCTGGCTGCAACACTTGCTGGGTGAAGCAAAAACACTCGGTCTTGTGGAAGTACATCGCCGCTTCGGCCGGGGAAATGCTCGGCACCGCCTGGGCGGTCATCGGTTTGTCAGTCGGGTTGTACGCGACGAACAGCATCTCGGTCACAGCGCCCGGGTTGACCACCACCTCGTCGGCCTTGGCATAAAAATCCCAAACCATATCGATGGCGTTGGTGGACAGGAACTGCACCCGCACCTGGCGCGACGGGTCGACGACCTGCTCGCCCTCGTACTGCCCGCCGGTCTTGCCGTTGATGCCGAATGCCTTGCACATCACGTCATAGATCGGCACCAGGGCGAAGCCGAAGGCGAACATCGCCAGCACCAGGATCAGCAGGCGCGTAACCAGGCGTTTGATCGGTATGGAGTCAGCCATAACGCCCACCCCAAGCGGACACAATCAATGTGGGAGGGGGCTTGCCCCCGATGGCGGTGTACCAGTCGACACTACCTTTGGCTGTGAGATAGCAATCGGGGGCAAGCCCCCTCCCACAAGGAATCGAGGGTGACTTATTCATTTCACCTCCGGCGGCGTGGTGAAGGTGTGGTACGGCGCGGGCGAGGGCACGCTCCACTCCAGGCCTTCGGCGCCATCCCACGGTTTGGCCGGCGCGGGCGGGCCGCCGCGGATGCACTTGATCACGATAAACAGGAAGAAAATCTGCGTGGCGCCGAACATGAACGCGCCAATCGACGACACCATGTTGAAGTCGGCGAACTGCAGGTTGTAGTCCGGCACCCGGCGCGGCATGCCGGCCAGGCCCACGAAGTGCATCGGGAAGAACGCCATGTTCATGCCGACGAAGGACAGCCAGAAGTGCAGCTTGCCCAGGGTTTCGTCGTACATGTGGCCGGTCCACTTCGGCAGCCAGTAGTAGGCCGAAGCAAAGATGCCGAAGATCGCACCGGGTACCAGCACGTAATGGAAATGCGCCACCACGAAGTAGGTGTCGTGGTACTGGAAGTCCGCCGGCGCGATCGCCAGCATCAGCCCGGAAAAACCGCCGATGGTAAACAGGATCACGAAGGCCACCGCGAACAGCATCGGCGTCTCGAAGGTCAGCGAACCTTGCCACATGGTGCTGACCCAGTTGAACACCTTGACCCCGGTGGGCACCGCAATCAGCAGGGTGGCGTACATGAAGAACAGTTCGCCCACCAGCGGTATACCGACCACGAACATATGGTGCGCCCACACGATGAACGACAGGAACGCAATGCTGGCCGTGGCGTAGACCATCGAGGTGTAGCCAAACAACGGTTTGCGCGAAAAGGTCGGGATGATCGAGCTGACGGCCCCGAACGCCGGCAGGATCATGATGTACACCTCAGGATGGCCAAAGAACCAGAACACATGCTGGAACAGCACCGGATCACCACCGCCCGACGCGCTGAAAAAGCTGGTGCCGAAGTGGATATCCATCAGCATCATGGTCACGCAACCGGCCAGCACCGGCATTACCGCAATCAGCAGGAACGCGGTGATCAGCCAGGTCCACACGAACAGCGGCATTTTCATCAGGGTCATGCCCGGCGCGCGCAAGTTGAGGATGGTCGCCACCACGTTGATCGCGCCCATGATCGAACTGATGCCCATCAGGTGGATGGCAAAGATGAAGAAGGTCACGCTTTCCGGCGCATAGGTGGTGGAGAGCGGGGCATAGAACGTCCAGCCGAAATTCGGCCCGCCGCCGGGGCTGAACAGGGTCGAGACCAGCAACAGGAACGCCGCCGGCAGCAGCCAGAAACTGAAGTTGTTCATGCGCGGCAGGGCCATGTCCGGTGCGCCGATCATCAACGGGATCATCCAGTTGGCCAGGCCGACAAAGGCCGGCATCACCGCGCCGAACACCATGATGAGGCCATGCATGGTGGTCATCTGGTTGAAGAACGCCGGCTGCACGATCTGCAGGCCGGGCTGGAACAGTTCGGCGCGAATCACCATGGCGAATGAACCGCCCAGCAGGAACATGGTGAAGGCAAACCACAGGTACATCGTGCCGATGTCTTTATGGTTGGTGGTCAACACCCAGCGCATCAACCCCTTCGCGGGGCCGTGGGCGTGGTCGGCGTGACCATGGTCATCGATCACAGTGCTCATGACCGTTCTCCTGCAAGCGAGTGGGCGGGGCGGGTCTGGACGGTGGCAAGGGAGGCTGTCATTTACTTTGCGCCTGTTTGATGGCCAGCACGTCTTTTGGCGTGACCATGTCGCCTTTGTTATTGCCCCAGGCATTGCGTTCGTAGGTCACGACCGCAGCGATATCGACTTCCGAGAGTTGTTTGCCGAACGCGGCCATCGCGGTACCTGGCTTGCCGTGAAACACCAGGTTCAGGTGATCGGCGGCAGGCCCGGTGGCGATTTTCGAGCCCTTGAGCGCCGGGAACATGGGCGGCAGGCCCTGGCCTTCAGCCTGGTGACAGGCCACGCAGGTGGTGTGGTAGACCTTGTCGCCGCGGGCCACCAGTTCGTCGAGTGTCCATTCCTTGGAGGTCAGTTCCTTGAGCTTGGCCGCCTCTTGCTTGCGTTCGCCGAGCCAGGTGTCGTAGTCGGCCCTGGACTTGACCTCGACCACGATGGGCATGAACCCGTGGTCCTTGCCGCATAGCTCGGCGCACTGGCCGCGATAGATGCCGGGTTTCTCGACTCGGGTCCAGGCTTCATTGACGAAGCCTGGAATGGCGTCACGCTTGACCGCAAAGGCCGGCACCCACCAGGAGTGGATCACGTCGGCGGCGGTGACCAGAAAGCGCACTTTCGCCCCCACCGGCAACACCAGCGGCTGGTCGACTTCGAGAAGGTAGTGCTCGCCCTTGGTGGCCTGGTTATGGATTTGCTCGGCGGGTGTGGCCAGGTTGCTGAAGAACTCCACGTCCTGGCCCAGGTATTTGTAATGCCACTTCCACTGATAGCCGGTGACCTGGATATCGATATCCGACTCACTGCTGTCGTAGATGTTGATCAACGTCTTGGTCGCGGGAATGGCCATGGCCACCAGGATCAGCAACGGCACCACGGTCCAGAGAATTTCCACCGTGGTGCTTTCGTGGAACTTGGCCGCTACCTGGCCGGTGGACCTGCGGTGCAGGATCATCGACCAGAACATCGCGCCAAACACGACGATGCCGATCACTACACAAATCCAGAAAATGGTCATGTGCAGGTCAAACACAGCGTGACTGACTTCAGTAGCACCTGGCGCCATATTCGTTGTCCAGGCGGCGTGGGCCTGGCCGAATACCGACGACAACACTAAGCCCATCCAAACGTGTGGATGTCGCGTCATTGCGGGTTCCCCTTTTATGTTTCTTGTTATCCCGCCGGTTTGCACCTGCGGCGAAGGGAGCGGCTTCCAAACTGCTTACCACCGCCAAGCCTTGCTGCGTCATGCAGTCGGGCGTCATCAGCCAATTGCCTACAAATCCGAGTATAGACAGCCGCAGCGACCCCGCAATGTGTAGGGGCAAATGAGTGAAAACAGACAGACGGGCCCAATAAAACGGGCGGCGGAATCGTTTATCCGACGAGCGATGGCAATTCGATATAACGTGTGCGTATAACCATGAAATAATTATGACAAATGCGTCTTAGGTGCTCGTATAACCGAGCTACCTTATCCTCTCTCTTTTCCTACGCCTGACCGGAGCCTTCATGAACACCGCCGCATTGCGCGAGCAGATTTCCCGTGCCCATCAACACGAAGCAACCACGGGCCAGCTTGCCCTGCAATTGGAAAAGCAATTGCCGCACCTGCATTCGGCCATTTCCCTGGTTGACGGTGATCGCAACATTGTCATGACCCGCTTTGTCACCGCGTACATCGACCTCGTCCCGGATTTGCTCGAAGCCGCCAACGACGTAGCGCGCGAAGCCGGAATCGAAAGCCAGATCAAGCCTGTGCTGAAGATTGCCGAGCACTTCTTCCTTCAGCCGCCGGCAATTCTGGCGGGCCACGAAGGCCTGGACGGTTTGCTGGACGAAGCCTACCTGGCCCATCGCCTGGTAGAGGAGGTCAACGACCTGTATATCAAGCATTTCGGCCAGCCGCTGATCCCGGCGGACACTACGGTCGCCAACCTGATCGCCCACCAATTGATCGGTGAAGACTTCGCCAACCAGCTGGATGAAGCGGTGCACATGGCTGTGGATGAGATGCTTAACGAAGAGAGCTTTGCGCTGGAGTCGGTCGAGACATACCGCGAACAGTTGAAAAGCCCGGACACGGAAGCGGCGTGGAAGCGCTGGCCGTGCCTGTCGCGCCAGCTTGGCGTGGAGTTGGCGCTGGATCAGCCGACCTAAATCCTGAATCAGACACAGAACGAAATGTGGGAGGGGGCTTGCTCCCGATAGCGGTGGACCAGTCAAAATCTATTTGGCTGATACACCCCAATCGGGAGCAAGCCCCCTCCCACATTTTGATCCGGTTTGGTCAGGTGGTTGAGGGCGCGGAGCCTATCCTCGTGGTGGTCCTTATCCGACCTTCCAACCGGCGCTTCAACCCGCGCGCCTCGATCACCAGTTTCGAGCCCTTGGCCGCATTGGCCCGGCCCCATTCCTCCAGCAGCTCCAGGCAGGAATGGTCGATATAACTCAGGTTATTGAGCGGCACATGCACGGTGGTTCCCATCGGCACCGTCGACAGCACCTGAGTCAACGCCGGCACTTTCAGGAACGTCGCGGCACCGATCAGTCGCAACTCCATCTCGCCGTCCTGAGGCAAGTCGATCAGGCTGATTTTCAGCCGTGAGGCCTTGAAGGCCAGCTTGACCAGCGTCAGCCCGAAGCCCACCAGTACACCGGTCAGCAGGTCGGTAAAGATGATCGCCAGCGCCGTAGCCGCGTAGGTGAACATCGGCATGCGGCCATAACGCCCCAATGCCTTGAACGCCTTCACGTCCACCAGCTTGATCCCGGTATACACCAGCACGCCCGCCAGGCTCGCCACCGGGATGCTCTGCAGCACACTCGACAGCAACAACACGAAGCCCAGCAGCCACAGGCCGTGGAACATCGCTGACAAGCGCGTGGTGGCACCCGCCTGGACGTTGGCCGAACTGCGGACAATCACGCCGGTCATCGGCAGGGCGCCGACCAATCCGCACAGCATGTTGCCTACGCCTTGAGCGGACAATTCCTTATCGAAATCCGAACGCTGGCCGCTGTGCATGCGGTCGACCGCTGCGGCGGACAGCAGCGTTTCGGCACTGGCGATAAAGGCGACGGCAAATGCGGCGATCAGCAGCTGCGGGTCAGCCAGGTTGAGCAGGTCGCTGGGGCGCAGCCAATCGATGGCGTCGGCCAGGTTTTCCGGCACTTCCACACGTTTGACCTGCAAGGCCAGCACCAGGCTCGTCACCGTTGCCAGGCCTACGCCCAGCAGAGCCCCTGGCACGAAGCGTAGTTGTTGTGGACGGAATTTGTCCCACAGGTACATCACCAGCATCGTCGATACACCGAGCAAGCCCGCCTGCCAGCCGAGCCCGCCGCCGAGGGTGGGTATCGCTTCGATCAATGCCGCCGGGAAGCCTGCCAGGTTATCCAGCCCGGAAGGTTTGGGCGCACTGTCGAGCATCACATGGACCTGCGATAGCACAATCAGTACGCCGATCCCCGCCAGCATGCCGTACACCACCGCCGGCGCCGTCACGCGGAACCAGCAGCCCAGGCGCAGACGCCCGGCCACCAATTGCAGGAAGCCCGCCAGCAACAGGATTGGCCCCAGCATCAGCATGCCGTGCTGGCGTACCAGCTCGAACACCAACACCGCCAACCCCGCTGCCGGGCCACTGACTTGCAACGGAGAACCCGCCAACCAGCCCACCACCAGACCACCGATGATCCCGGTGATCAAGCCCTTGGCCGGCGGCATGCCGGATGCGATCGCGATGCCCATGCACAAAGGCAGGGCGACCAGAAACACCACCACGGAGGCGAGCAGCTCCCGCGGCAAAACAGCTTTCAATTGAGCAGCACGCATGATGACTCTCCCGAGGCATTCGCCGGGCGCGGTAAAGCTTGGCTGCATCCATGGCAGCCACCGCATTACCCGGCAGGGAAGTGTATTAGAAGCGCGCTTTAGGCGTCGCGGATGGGATCGGACCTTCACCGCCCAACGGTCGGAACGTCGACTGGTCCGCGTCGTAGGCCCGGATCTCGCTGGTTTCGATGTTGTAGATCCAGCCGTGAATAAACAATTGGCCATTGGCCATGCGCGAAGCCACGGAAGGGTGGGTGCGCAAGTGCTGCAACTGGGCGATGACGTTTTCTTCGGTCAGCACCTTCATGCTCTCGCCTTCATTGGCGCAGTCGCAGTTGTCGTGGACCATGGTCTTGGCCACCTCGGCATGCCGCAACCAGGCCTTGACCGTTGGCATCTTCTCGAGGCTGTCGGGATTGAGCACCGCACGCATGGCGCCGCAGTCGGAATGCCCGCACACGATGATGTGTTGCACGCCCAGCGCCAGTACCGCGTACTCGATGGCCGTGGACACGCCGCCGTTCATCTGACCATAAGGCGGCACTACGTTACCCACGTTACGGGTGACGAACAGATCGCCAGGGGAGCTTTGGGTGATCAGCTCCGGCACGATGCGCGAATCGGCGCAGGTGATGAACATCGCACGGGGACTTTGAGCCGTGGCAAGTTTCTTGAAGAGTTCTTCCTGCTGGGGGAAGACGTCGTGATGGAAATGCAAAAAGCCGTCAACAATGTGCTGCAGCGCTGCATCGGCGGTTTCCGCCTGAGAGGCTGAAGCCGACGCAGCCAACGGCTGTTTATCCTTATCACTCATAATTCATCCTCTTGATCAATGCAGGGTAAGTGTTCCAGGCCAGTTCGACGTCCGGGCAGTGAAAAAGTTGGGAAACCTCCATAGGCCAGGGCGCCGACTTATCAGTCACTCGTCGAACAAGGTACCCATCGAAACTTAACTCAAACTGAATCAACCGCTCTAGGTCGCGGGTTTCAGTGATATCAAAACGCGATTAACCCTACAGATGTTTCGCACTTATCCTCTTCAATCTACAACAATGCCATTTGCCGGCCCGGTGGGCAAAACGCCGTGCAATCCAGATCGAAGCCTCCACGGCGATTGAGCCCCAGACGTTTGATCGCCTTGCTGAAACGCTGCGCCAGCAAATCGGCAAACGGCCCTTCGCCGCGCATGCGCACGCCGAAACGGCTGTCGTACACCGCGCCACCGCGCACCTGACGCACCAGGCTCATCACGTGCGCCGCGCGCTGCGGGTAATGCGCCGCCAGCCACTCTTCGAACAGCGGCGCCACCTCGAGCGGCAGGCGCAACATCATGTACGCGGCACTTTGCGCACCGGCGGCATGGGCTTCGGTGAGCAGGCTTTCCAACTCGCTGTCGTTGATCATCGGAATCATCGGCGAACACAGCACACCGACCGGAATGCCCGCCGCGCGCATCACCCGTATCGCCCGTAACCGCGCCTTGGGCGCCGCCGTGCGCGGCTCCAGTATGCGCTTGAGTTCATCGTCCAGGCTGGTAAGGCTGATCATCACGGCCACCAGTCGTTGCCGGGCCAGTTCGGCGAGCAGGTCCAGATCGCGCAGGATCAGGGAGCCTTTGGTGATGATGGTCACCGGGTGCCGATAGCGCAGCAGCACTTCAAGGGTTTGCCGGGTAATCCTGTATTCGCGCTCGATCGGCTGGTAAGGGTCGGTATTGGAGCCCAGGTTGATCGGCGCGCACACGTATCCCGGCTTCGACAACTGCTGCTCCAGCACGTCGGCGGCGTTGCTCTTGGCAATCAGCCTGGTTTCGAAATCCAACCCCGGCGACATGTCCCAATACGCGTGGCTGGGCCGCGCATAGCAGTAGATGCAGCCGTGCTCGCAGCCACGATAAGGGTTGATCGAGCGATCGAACGGCAAGTCCGGCGAGTTATTGCGGGTGATGATGGTCTTGGCCGTTTCGATACGCACTTCGGTGCCCTGGGTGGGCGGCACTTCCTGGAACCAGCCGTCGTCCTCGGCCACGCTGACGGTGGGCGCGAAACGGTTGTGCAGGTTGGTGGCCGTGCCCCGGCCACGGGGTGGCAGTGCAGTCGTCATGAAAACGCCTCTATACTGTTTTTATATACAGTATCGAGGCGTGAGGGTTCTGACCAGTGCCGTTTGGCGGTCAGTGCTTTTGCGTGACCTGCCCCAAATCATCCCCCGAGGTGGTGCGCATATCGTTCTTGCGCAGGTCGGCCACGTCACTGGCGCTCACTGGCGTGCCTTGATTGCCCCAACTGCCACGGATGAAACTGACCACGTCCGCCACTTCCTGGTCCGACAGGCGCCAGGCAAATGCCGGCATGGTGAAGGTTGACGGCGCGGCGTGGGTGGCGGGCAAGGTGCCGCCGTTCAACACGATGTTGATCAACGACGTGGCATCCGCCGTCTGCAGCACCGGGTTGCCCGCCAGCGCCGGGAACACCCGCGTGTAGCCATGCCCGTCGGTACGGTGACAAGCCGCGCAGTTGTCGATGTACACCGAGGCGCCCGGCTGGCTGTCATCACCCTTCCAGAGCGCCTGGGCCACTTGCTTGTCGTACTGCTGCGGCGGGTTCTTGGGATCCACCGCCGGCAGGCTCTTGAGGTAACGGGCGATAGCGGTCAGGTCGTCTTCCGACATGTATTGCATGCTGTGGACCACAACATCGCTCATGCCGCCAAACACCGCACTACGATCACTGCGCCCGGTCTTGAGAAATTGCACCAATTGCTCTTCGCTCCAACTGCCGAGGCCGTCCTTGTGGTCGCCGCGCAGGCTTTTCGCAATCCAGCCTTCCAGCGGCGCGCTGCCGGACAGGAACGCATTGCCGTCAGCGGCGCTCAGGGCCTTTTCCTGCATGGTCAGGGCGCGGGGCGTGTGGCACGCACCGCAATGGCCGAGGCCTTCGACCAGGTAAGCGCCACGGCTGACCACAGGATCGGCGGCGGCCTGTACCTGATGCTCCTCGACTGCCGGCGCGAACATCCAGCGCCACGCCGCCAGGGGCCAACGCATGCTCAACGGCCAGGGAATATCGCTGTCCTTGTTCTGTTGGGCGACCGGCTCAACGCCTTTCATGAAGTAGGCATACAAGGCCTGCATGTCGCTGTCGCTGACACGCGCGTAAGACGGGTAGGGCATCGCCGGGTAAAGCGTACTACCGTTCTTGGCGACGCCATGGCGCACGGCCTTGTCGAAGTCTTCGAAGCTGTAGTCGCCCAGGCCGGTCTTGTCCGGCGTGATGTTGGTGGAATAAATCACACCGATAGGGGTTTCCATTGGCAGGCCGCCGGCGAATGGCTTGCCGCCCTTGGCGGTGTGGCAGGCCACACAGTCACCGGCGCGAGCCAGGTATTCACCTTGCTTGATCAGCTCGGCCTCAGCCGCGCTGACCGAGCAACTGCTGAACAGCGCCAAGGAGGCGATAACGAGTGCTTTCATGGTCATCGCTCCTTATGCCTGGACCAGCGGGCCGGGATTTTTCAAGTACTGTTCGCGGATCGCCCGAGCCGACCAGTAGGTCAGCGCTGCTACCAGGCCGGTAGGGTTATAGCCCAGGCCTTGTGGGAAAGCCGACGCCCCCGGGACAAACACATTGTGTACATCCCAGCTCTGCAAGTAGCGGTTCAACGCACTGGTTTTCGGGTCGGTGCCCATGATCGCGCCGCCGTTGAGGTGCGTGGTCTGGTACGCCGCCGTATTGAAATGCTCACCGACTTTCTTGCCCAACACGGCGATCGCCTTGGGATTCATGGCTTGGGCGACCTTGCTCATTTTGTCCATCATGAAGCGGTTCATCTTGATGTCGTTTTCCTGCCAGTCGAAGGTCATACGCAACAGCGGCAGGCCGTAGGCATCGCGGTAAACCGGGTCCAGATCCAGGTAATTGCTCCGGTAGGACTGATGGGCACCGTGGGAGTCCATCGATACCTGATGGGTGTAGTAATCGGCGGTGGCGCGCTTCCACGCGCTGCCCCAGGCCGGGGTGCCCGGTGGATTGGAGGTGCCGGCAATCGGCCGACTGCCCGCCTGGTTGACCCACATCGGCGAGCCGCCCACGAAGCCGTGCGGGCCGTGATCAAAGTTGTCGGCGTTGAAGTCGTCGATGGCCACGCCATTGCCGCCCGCGCCGATAAAGTTGTTGGTGTGGGTGTCCTTGTCGAAGAACGCCTTGATGGTGCCCATGTTCTGGTAGGCAAAGTTGCGGCCCACCACGCCTTCATTGGTAATCGGGTCGTACGGCTTGCCGATGCCCGACAGCAGCATCAGGCGCACGTTATGGAACTGGAACGCGCCGAGGATCACCAGGTCTGCCGGTTGCTCGCACTCCCGGCCCTGGCCATCGACATAGGTCACGCCGGTGGCTTTCTTCCGGGTGCTGTCGAGATTGACCTTGAGCACGTGGGAATTGGGCCGCAGTTCGAAATTCGGCACCTGGCGCAACGCCGGCAGGATGTTTACGTTCGGCGACGCCTTGGAGTACATGTAGCACACGTAACCGCTGCAAAAGCCGCAGAAGTTGCACGGCCCCATCTGCGCGCCGTAAGGGTTGGTGTAAGGCCCGGAGGTGTTGGCCGACGGCAGGTTGTAGGGTTTGTAACCCACATCAGCAGCCGCTTTCTGAAACAGCTGCGCGGAGACCGTGTTTTTCTGCGACTCCAGCGGGAACGGGTTCGAGCGGTCCGGTGCATAGGGGTTGCCGCCGCGGCCTTCACCCACCAATTGCCCCTTGACGGTCCAGGCCTGGCCCGAGGTGCCAAAGACTTTTTCCGCATAGTCGAAAAACGGTTCCAGCTCTTCGTAGCTGACGCCGAAGTCCTGAATGGTCATGTCCTTGGGAATGAAGTTTTTCCCATAGCGTTCTTCGTAGTGGCTGCGCATGCGCAGCTCGATGGGATCGACGCGAAAATGCACGCCCGACCAGTGCAGGCCTGCACCGCCGACGCCATTACCCGGCAAAAAAGCGCCAAGCTGACGGTTGGGCAGGGCGACGTCATTCACGCTATGGCGAATGGTCACTGTCTCCTTAGAAATGTCCTGGAAGAGTTTTTTACGCACGCTGTAGGTCAATTCGTCGATGACCTGGGGATAGTTGCCGTCCGGGTAGGTGTCCTGCATCGGGCCGCGCTCCAGCGCTACCACGTTGAGGCCCGCTTCGGTCAGCTCCTTGGCCATGATCGCGCCGGTCCAGCCGAAGCCCACGATCACCGCGTCCACTTTCTTCATGATGGTCGCCACGAGTTAAGCCCTCTCGCCGCGAATGGAAACAGCCGGGAAGGGGTACTGCTCGTTGCGCTCGACCCAGTCCATGAAATCGGCGCGGGCGCCGGGGAAACCGATCATGGTCCAGCCGACCATGCCTTTATTGCCGCCGTGGATGGGGTCGCAGAAGAAGCCTTCCTTGGTGTTCTGCAGCAGCAGGTTGAAAAACATCTTTGACGGCACAGCCTCGAAATGAGCGCTCAGCTCAGTGGCACCCGCCTCCAGGCGGTGCAGCATGTCGTCTCGGGTAGCGCTGTCTTGCGCAGCAAAAGCCTTACCGTTGAACGCCTTCGACCAGGCATCCGTCGCCGCGATACCCAGGCGATAGATTTCCTTGGGCACCAGCTTGCTCTGCCAGCCCATCTCCGGCGCGGCATCGGCGTTGAAGGGGCCTTGCATGAACCACAGCGCGCCACTGGCGTACGGCGTATTCATCTGACGGTCGATATATTCCGCAGCGCCGACTTCCAAGGCACCCGGGCCTTGGGCATCGGCAGGGATCAAGCGCTCGACGGCGGCGTTGAGGAACGCCCATTCTTCGGCGGTAAAGTAGGTCGGTTCATACGCCTTGTCACTGGCCGCAGGCTTGGCTGGCGCTGCCTCGGCAGGTGCCGGTGTGGTCATCAGCATCGATCCGCCCAGGCCAGTGCTGGCAACCGTGACCACCGGGATCAAGGTCAAGGATTTGCGCAAAAACTCACGCCGGGGGTTGTCTTGATCTTGATCAGACATGGGTGCACCTCATCATGTGGTCACGGGTTTGGCAGCCGCTTCTGGGGAGTGGCTTGTCTTTTTTTTGCTGCGAGCAGCAATCAATGGTTACAAATGATAGCAGGCTAAGCATGTAGAGAAAGAATTCAGCGACCTAAGTCGCATACATGCGGGCAAAAAAATGGGAGGAGGCTTGCTTCCGATGGCGGTGAGTCAGTCATGTGTAGGTTGACTGACAAGCCGCTATCGGGGGCAAGCCCCCTCCCACATTTTGGTCCGCGTACGGACTGCTAGTCTTTTTTCAGCTTCGGGTTGGGGAAGAACTGCACCGCCTGCACCTTCGGGTCCGCCGGCGCTTTCAATGCCGACGTATTGACCCGCGTACCCAATTCCTTGGGCACTGACAGCCCCTGGTCATTGAGCGTATCGGTATACCCACAGGCCACACACTCGCGGTGTGGCACGCTGTCTTCGGTCCACATCTTGAGCTTGTCCGGCTCGCTGCACGCCGGGCAGACCGCCCCGGCGATAAATTGCTTTTTGGTGATCACAGGCCCTTCACTCATGCTGCCGCGTCCTCACTCAGGCCGCTGTGGCGCAAGAGTGCGTCAATCGACGGCGCACGTCCGCGGAAGTCGACGAACAACACCATCGGCGCTTGTGAACCGCCCCGTGCAAGGATCGCTTCACGGAAGGCGCGACCGGTCTGGGCATTGAGCACGCCGTCTTCTTCGAACTTGGAGAAGGCGTCCGCCGACAGCACTTCGGCCCACTTGTAGCTGTAATAACCGGCGGCATAACCGCCGGCGAAAATGTGCGCGAAGCTGTTGGGGAAGCGGTTGTAGGCCGGTGGGCGCATTACCGAGACTTCATCGCGCACGCCTTCGAGCACCTGCGCCACACTGCGACCATCGCCGTGGGTGGCGTGCAATTCGAAGTCGAACAGCGAGAACTCCAGCTGGCGCACCATCATCAGGCCGGACTGGAAATTTTTCGCCGCGAGCATTTTTTCCAGCAGGTCCTGGGGTAACGGCTCACCGGTTTCGTAATGGCCCGAAATCAGCGCCAGGCCTTCAGGCTCCCAGCACCAGTTCTCCATGAACTGGCTCGGCAACTCCACCGCATCCCAGGCCACGCCGTTGATACCGGATACGCCGGCATGTTCAACGCGGGTCAGCAGATGGTGCAAGCCATGGCCGAACTCGTGGAACAGGGTGGTCACTTCATCGTGGGTCAGCAGGGCGGGCTTGCCACTGTCGGCCGGGGTGAAGTTGCACACCAGGTTGGCCACCGGGCTTTGCAGCACACCCTCCAGGGTGCGGCGGCGGTCGCGGGCACCGTCCATCCAGGCACCGCCACGCTTGTTGGCGCGGGCATACAGGTCGAAGAAGAAGCGGCCGACATGCTGACCGTTTTCCTTGATCTCGAACAGGCGCACGTCCGGGTGCCAGGCGTCGAAACCTTTCTGCTCGGCGATCTCGATGCCGTACAGGCGCTGCACAATGGCAAACAGGCCGCCCAGCACTTTGTCGATCGGGAAGTAAGCGCGCAGGGCTTCCTGGGACACGCTGTAGCGCTGCTCGCGCAATTTTTCGCCGTAGAAACCGCTGTCCCAGCTTTGCAGGTCGGCGCAACCTTGTTCGGCGGCGTAAGCCTTGAGCTGCTGCAGGTCCTGGGTCGCGAACGGTTTGCTGCGCTGGGCCAGGTCGCGCAGGAAGCTCAGCACCTGGTCGCTGGACTCGGCCATTTTGGTAGCGAGGCTCAGTTCGGCGAAGGAGGCGTAGCCCAGCAGCTGGGCCAGTTCCTGGCGCAGGTCGAGGATCTGTTCCATCACCGGGCCGTTATCGTTCTGACCGGCATTCGGGCCTTGGTCCGACGCGCGGGTGCAGTAGGCCGCGTAGACTTCTTCACGCAGGGCGCGGTCCTGGGCGTAGGTCATTACCGCGTAATAGCTCGGAAATTCCAGGGTGATCAGCCAGCCATCGAGACCTTTGGCCTGGGCGGCGGCGGCCATTTGCGCCTTGGCCGAATCGGTCAGGCCGGCGAGGGTGGCTTCGTCGGTGACGTGCTTAGTCCAGGCCTGGGTGGCATCCAGCAACTGGTTGGAGAATTTGCTGCCCAGCTCCGACAGCTTGCTCTGCACTTCGGCGTAACGCTTTTGCTGCTCCAGCGGCAAATCGATACCCGACAGGCGGAAGTCGCGCAGGGCGTGTTCCAGCACGGTTTTTTGCGCCACATCGAAACCGGCGGCCTCGGGGCTGCTGGCCAAGGCTTCGAAGGCCTGGAACAGCTCACGGTTCTGCCCCATCTCGGTGGAGTAGGCGCTCAATGCCGGCAGGCAGGCCTCATAGGCTTCGCGCAGTTCGGCGCTGTTACACACGGCGTTGAGGTGGCTGACAGGGCTCCACGCCGCGCCCAGGCGATCATTAAGCTCGTCCATGGCCAGGACCAGGCCCGCCCATGTCGGATTTTTTCCCTGGCTTTGCAGGATTTCTGCGATAGCTGCCCGGTTATCGGCAAGGATCTGTTCGATGGCCGGCTGGACATGCTCGGCACGGATCGCCGAGAACGGCGGCAGGTCGTAGGGCTGCAGAAGAGGGTTGTTCGCGCTCACGGTTGGCACCTTGGCTGAAAAAACAGATAAGACAAAGATGGGGGCATCTTAATTACAATCAACACCCACCGCAGCTATCAGTACAACAGAGAGAGGCTATCGTGACCCTTCGCACCTATCAGAACCACACGCCAACCCTGGGCACCGGGGCTTTTGTCGATGTTTCGGCGGTGGTGATCGGCGATGTCGAAATCGGCGCCGACAGCTCAGTCTGGCCCTTGACGGTGATTCGCGGCGACATGCATCGCATCCGTATCGGCGCGCGCACCAGCGTGCAGGATGGCTGCGTGCTGCACATCACCCACGCCGGCCCGTTCAACCCGGACGGTTTCCCGCTGTTGATCGGTGACGACGTGACCATCGCCCACAAAGTCATGCTGCATGGCTGCACCGTGGGGAGCCGCATCCTGATCGGCATGGGCAGCATCGTGATGGACGGCGCAGTGGTGGAGGATGACGTGATCATCGGGGCCGGCAGCCTGGTGCCGCCGGGCAAGAAACTCGACAGCGGCTTTTTGTACGTCGGCAGCCCGGTTAAACAGGTACGCCCGTTGACTGACAAGGAGCGTGCCTTTTTCACCTACAGCGCAGCGAACTACGTGAAGCTCAAAGACCTGCACCTGGCTGAAGGATTCGACCGATGACCCTGCACCACCCAACCGTGCTGTTCGACCTCGATGGCACCCTTACCGACCCACGCGAGGGCATCACCCGCTCGATCCAGTACGCCCTGGGCAAGCTGGGCATCGACGAGCCAGACCTGTCCCGCCTCGAACACTTCATCGGCCCGCCGTTGCTGCAAGCGTTCATGCAGTTCTACGGCTTCGACGAGGCCAAGGCGTGGCAAGCGGTGAATTTTTATCGTGAGCGTTTCAGGGTCACAGGGCTCTATGAAAACCATGTGTTCGATGGCGTGATGCCCTTGCTCGAAGAACTGAACAGCCAAGGCCGCCAGCTGTATGTGGCCACATCCAAACCGTGGGAGTTTGCCCGTGAGATCGCACGGCATTTCGACTTCGCCAAACACTTCAAGGTGATTTACGGCAGCGAGCTGGATGGCACGCGCACCAACAAGGTCGAGCTGATCGCCCACCTGGTGCGTGAAGAAGGGCTGGACCCGACCACCACCTTGATGATCGGTGACCGCAAGCATGACTTGATCGGCGCACGCAGCAATGGGCTCGACTCGGCGGCGGTGGGGTATGGGTTTGGCAGCTTTGCAGAGCTGAATGCCGAAGCGCCGACCTGGCATTTTGAAACATTGGCCGAGCTGCACCAGGCGTTTATGGACCATCGTTAACACGCCACGCGAGTTTTCAAGGCCTCCGTCTGCGCACTGGAGCATGTGCGGCCGGTGAGCTTGCAGGGTGAGCGGATATTCCACTGGCTAACCGGTTTTTTCTGCGCAGATAGTCGGCTTTATTGAGGTGCAAGGCGGCCAACAAAGAAAAATAATGAGCATTGGCTTCTGCACTGGTGGCAGGTGAAATCCTCTGACTGCGCAATCGACTCAAATAGGACGATAACGTGTCCTCGGTGGCCGAACTGCCGCCTTCATCGTGGGTCGCGAGTGCGCTGTGAGTGACTTCATGAATGAAGGTGTGAGCAATTTCCTCTGCAGAAGACCGTTCTAGAAAGTCCCGCTGAAAATACATCAGTCGTTTTACGCCTGGCATCGTCAGCCTGCCGGACGCCAATGTGCCTCTGGCTGAAATAGCCTCTACCGTCGTCCTGCCTTCATGGTGCTCCATGACGCTTATTCTGTGTAAGTTGTCATGGTAATAACTCACCGCAGACATCGTTTCCTGCAGATTGCTCGAGCCCTGCGCCGCCTCGAAGAACACTGCATCCAGCTGATTCAATTCAGTTGCGTTAGCAGGATCATTGATCGCCGCATACGCTGCATTCAACAGGACAGAAGCTGCCTGCGCACCCGCCACGAGCTTTTTATAACTGGGTGACCCTACCCACAATGAATGACGGATTTCATCCGAAACGTTGCGTACTGCGGCAAAACCTACGCCTCCCGCAACGAACGCGCCGAACGCCACTGAGGGCCCCACAATGCCCGTCAGCTTGGCCCCTAGCGCAGCAACCCCGCCCAGTACCACGCCCTGTGCAGCGCCCAGGGACACTTGATGCCCAAAGCTTGGCAGCCTGCCTTGACCTGCCGAACTCCAGTCGGTGGGCAAGGATGTAATCATCCCTTGACGATCAACCCTGTTCATCGGGTTGTTATGCACCATCCTGTATCGATTCAGTCCGTCAAGTGTCCCTGCCGGGTCCGGGCTGATCCAACGCTGCAACCAGGGTGCGTAGTAACGCATCCCGTAGTAATACAGCCCAGTAGCATCGCGCTCCTTGCCACTGTAGCGGCAACTTTTATAGCGTGCCTCGATGGCGCCTCTCGCCGCCCACCACGCAGTGCTGCCAAATGGGTAATAACTTTCCTGACTGATCAGCAGGGCCTTTTCATCCAGCTCCAGGGTGCTGCTGCCCAAATGATCCGCCAAGTTGCAACGAATGGAATTGTTCGCAAGCTCGGAAGGGCGACCTTTTTCCCATTGAAGTATCCGCACGCTGTAGCGACCGACTTCAATATTCAAGACATTCAGCCATTCGCCGCTGGCACTGTCGCGCCGTACTTCCAGCCCCGGCAGATAGCACACCTGCGCACGATGAGTGAGTGAGCCCGCCCGGACCAAACTATTTTTTATCACGCGCTGGCCGAACGCATCATAGCCGTACAGCTCTTCATCGTTGGCCGCGTCCTCACGGGTCACCAAGGCGACACTGATCAGTCGGTTGGACACATCCCAGTTCATGGTCTGCCCCCGCTCGAGTTGCTGCTGGTTGCCATTGAGGTCGAAGCCCTTGCCCAATGCGGGCGACTCGATCAATGGGCCTGTAGTCGGCAGACTTTGGTTTCCGAGCGTCGCTACCTTCATTGTTCGCGTATAGCCGCTGCCGTTGCTAGGCATATGCTGCAGCTTTTGCAGATTGCCATCGGCGTCATAGGTATAGGTTCGGGTGTAGTTGCGCCATTGGCTATCATTTGCGGCGCCGAAAGTTGCCCGCCTTGGCAGCCCCGATCCAGCGCTATTGTGCGCATTCTCTCGACCACTGGCCTGGACCAGCTGATACAAAGTGTCATATTGATAATGGCTGACAGCCATGACCTGGGCGTTGCTTGACCATTGGATGGGTTGGGCTGCGTCGACGATTTTGATCACATTGCCGACGTGGTCATAGGTGTATGCCAAATCCTGCAACCGCTCTTTCTTTGCCCTGCTGCGATAGGTCAATAATCGCTCCAGACGCTGGCTGCGTGGGTCGTAGGTCCACTCGCTCACTACGCCGTTTCCAGCACGTTGCGTTAGCATCTGACCATGGGCGTTGTAGCCGGCCCCATCCGCGATGACCTGACGAGTACCGCCCGCCAGGGTGATGCCAACTTCCAGTAGCTCACCGGTGCGTCCATAACGACTGTCCTTTACATTGTTTTTTGCATCTACCTGCTCAAGCGCTTCCCCCAATGCACTGAAGCGCCATGACGTCACGAAGTCTTCATCCTGCAATAAAGCTTCTCGCTGTGTGGGTTGCAAGGGCCAGTTGACCGTCGCAATCTCTCGAAGAAAACGCTGCGCCTGCCTTGATACATGCCCCTGCAGGCCATACTCCTCAAAGCGCGTTCTGACGCATTCGCCGTCATGCAACACCAGCCGGCCACAGCGATTATTCACAGCCTCAGACGTTGAATTACCTGCATATTCCAACCTTTCTACACATCGCTCAGATGAATCATCGGCCGCTTGTTCAAACACTGCCACGGGCCGCAGCGAAGCGTCATAGTTGCACTTACGGTGAGCGCCGCGACCATCCCACCTGTGCACCCATTGACCCGCGCCCCCCAGTAACGTCAGGCGCCAGCCCGCATCCGTGCTATTGCTGTAGATCGGCTGACCGCCAAGGCTGTAGACCGTCACGTGACAGGCTTTTTTCACCCCTTTGGCGTCACTTGCCATCCACTGACGTGACCCGTACTGCTGCACGACGAAACCCGAGGCATTGAACGCTTGACGGGTAATACGCGCCTCAAGCTCGACTTGGGCAGTCGGCCGGTAATAAGCGACCGTGCGCACAGCCAACCCGCGTGGATCGATCGCCGTTAACGTTGGTGTGTTTTGATGCAAGGGTAGAGACATGAGGAAACCCTGACGCTGTAAAGGTCAGGAAACTCTAATGAGCGCGTCTCAGAGCGGTGGGATATGTAGATATTACTTGTATCTGCTCGCGTCAAACGTGCTCTGCGCATTCATCCCCTGATATTCGTTCATCAATTGCCTCAAACGAATCTTGCGCTCTTGCGAAGCCAAACCGCCCAATGCGCGCACCGCCTGATAAAACCTGACCCAATCCCCGCCTTCCTGCCGAAACAATGCTGCAAACGCCGGCACCCATTGGTCATACAGGCCGAAAGGCAACAGCCGTGCGTTGTTCATCGGCTGGTTGATCCACGCGTCATAGCGCTTGTCACCGCCCCATTGGCTGTCGCGCATCTGTCGGTACTCAAGGCGCAGGCGTTCGAACTCCGCCGCCTTGGCCTGGCGCATGGCTTCGCGCGCCAAGGGCTGTGCGTAGAGGGTTTCCAGGCGTTTGCGGGTATCGAGAATCAGGCGAATGAACTGATCACGCTGCTGCAGCGTCCCATCGCTCAGCGGCGCCAGTCCACGGGCGGCTCGCCACTGGCGGGTACCTTCCTGCTCGACGAAGCTGGCGAATGACTCATTGAATTCGGTGTCGTCCTTCACATAGAAGCGCTGATGCGCCAGCTCATGGAAGATCAACGTGGCCAGGCGCTCATCGCCCCAGTGCAGCATCGAACTGATGATCGGGTCGTTGAACCAACCCAAGGTGGAATACGCCTCGACGCCGCCAATCGACACGTCCATACCTTGTTGGCGCAGCAATGCCGCTTCGCCGCGTGCCGCGCCCTGGCTGTAATAGCCGCGGTAGGCGACGCAACCGGCGATGGGAAAACAATGGTTTTCAGGCGATAGAGAAAATTCCTGCGTGGCGAAGACATTCCAGACCACATAGGGTCGGCCAATATCGGCGTAGAGCCGGTAACTTTGATTGTCGGGCAAGTGCAGGTGTTCGCTGGCGAAAGTACGAGCTTTCTGGGATTGCACCAGATGCTCGCGCAACCCTTGAGGACGGGTTGGATCGGCGATGACCTCGGCCACCGGTTCCCGCGCCCGCAGCAGCTGCCACTGACCACTCGCCAACTGGCTGTAGTAACTGACGCTGGAGCAGCCGCTGAGCAGCATCGCGAGCAACCCCGGAAGAAAACGCCTGATCATGCCGCGACTGCTCCTGGGTGATGTGTGCGCCAGACTGATACGTTTGAAGTGATGTTCCACACGATGGCGTGTTTATACTCAAACTATCTTCTCGCGTTGAGTACCTGCCATGCGCCAGCTTCTGTATCCCATCGCCGCCCTGTTCCTCAGCGCTTGCGCATTGACGCCCGTCCCGCCAGTCGACCCTCGGCAGGCCTGGGTAGACTTCACCACGCCGACACCGGGCTCCAAATTGGTCATGGCTCAGCGGCTGGACGGGAAAAACCTCGACGACGGGCGCTTTTTCCAAATGCCGCCCGGCCCCCACGAACTGATGGTGCGCTTCGATTTCGAAGTGCCCGCCGGCGGTGGTTTGGGGGGGCTCAGCCAGATGATGTATCGAACCTGCTTCATGACCTTGCAGTACGACCATTTCCAGGCTGGCCAACGCTACGTACTGGAAGGTCGCTCACTGGCCTTCACCCCCAACATCCGCCTGTATGACTCGGCGCGTCAGTTGCTGGCCGAGGAGCGCAGTGTGAACTGCATCTGATCAGTCGTTGTTTTTCTGGTAGAGGATGCGCTTGGTGCCGTTTTCGCACGAACCAACAATCATGGCGCTGTCGTGGTTCTTGGCTTCTTCGGCAGTGATGATTTCCAGGGTGTAGGACGGGATCGCCTTGGCCTGGATATTCACTTCGATTTCCTTCCTGAGCTCTTCACAATCTTTTGGCGCGGCCACGGCCGAAGTGGCCAATACACCGCAGATGATTGCCAAGGCAAAACGTTTCATGTGTGAAGCTCCCTGAATGCATGCGCACGAGTGTGCGCCTAGGCTGCATAGGCTATAGGACCACATCTATGAAATACGAGTTCTGATTTAACGCAAAACTAAATGTGGCAGGGGGCAAGCCCCCTGCCACATGGAGGGTGTGTCAGTTAACCAGTGTGGCATCCAGGGTGATGGTTGCGTTCAGCACTTTGGACACCGGGCACCCTTCCTTGGCCTTTTTGCTCAGTTCGTCGAACTGCGCCTGGCTGGCGCCTGGGATCTTGGCCTTGAGAACCAGATGCACGGCGGTAATCGCAAAACCACCCTCGACCTGGTCGAGGCTCACTTCGGCCTGGGTGTCGATGCTGTCAGCCTTCAGGCCCGCGTCGCCGAGAATCATGGAAAAGGCCATGGAGAAACAGCCGGCGTGGGCCGCGCCGATCAGCTCTTCAGGGTTGGTGCCCTTGCCGCCTTCGAAACGGGCCTTGAAGCCGTAGGGCGCCTCGCGCAGCACGCCAGTTTCCGTGGAAATGGAACCCAGGCCAGTCTTCAGATCGCCTTCCCAATGCGCGGATGCCTTTTTAACGATACTCATAGCTTTCTCCTCGAACGGTAGTTTTGCGTCAGTAAGGTTCTGAGGATAGACACCGTGGCAAAGTTCACCTTGTCGGAAAAACCTACCATTCAGGTAGGAAATTTCATGCCTGCTATTGAATCTCGGGTATATGCCCTCATTGCATAGAACATGCACATGAAGCGGCAGGTTTTGGTTCGTCTGAGAAGCCTGCGCCCCCATTGGAGAAGCAGGCTATGAAATCGCTGTCCGACGTTAAGTACTCGACCCTCGACCTGGTGCCCGTTCGCGCCAACGGCAGTGCGGCGCAATCGCTGCGCAATTCCCTGGACCTTGCCCGGCACGTGGAAAAACTCGGCTACAACCGTTTCTGGGTGGCTGAACACCACAATATGGACGGTATCGCCAGCTCGGCCACGTCGGTGTTGCTCGGCTACCTGGCCGGGGGCACCTCGACTATCCGTGTCGGCTCCGGTGGGGTGATGCTGCCCAACCATGCGCCGCTGGTGATTGCCGAGCAGTTCGGCACCCTGGAAAGCTTGTACCCCGGCCGTATCGACTTGGGCCTGGGCCGTGCGCCCGGTTCCGACCAGATGACCGCCCGCGCCCTGCGCCGTGAACGCTCCGGCAGTGCCGACGACTTCCCTGAAGACGTGGCCGAACTGATGGCCTACCTCGGCCCACGCACGCCCGACCAACGGGTGATTGCGGTACCGGGCACCGGCACCAACGTGCCGGTATGGCTGTTGGGCTCGAGCCTGTTCAGCGCGCAATTGGCCGGTGAACGTGGCTTGCCTTACGCGTTCGCCTCACATTTCGCACCGCGCCTGATGCATGAGGCGATTCGCGTGTACCGCAATCACTTCAAGCCTTCGGCCGTGCTGGAAAAGCCCTACGTCATGCTTGGCATTCCGCTGGTGGCCGCTGACACCGATGAACAAGCTGACTACCTTGCCACCTCGGTGTACCAGCGCATTCTCGCACTGATGCGTGGGCAGAGCCTGGTGCAGCGGCCACCGGTCAAAACCATGGACGGCCTGTGGCTGCCCCACGAAAAAGACGCGGTCGGCAGTTTCCTCGGCTTGGCGATGGTAGGCAGCCCGGCGAAGATCCGCGCCAAACTGGAGGTGCTGATCGAGCAGACCGGCGCTGATGAACTGATCTTTACCTGCGACCTGTACGAGCATGCCGACCGGATTCATTCCTACGAACTGCTGGCGCAGTTGATGAAGGGCTAAATTCCGGGCAAAAAAAACCGACGCGTCTGTGGCGAGGGAGCTTGCTCCCGCTGGGCTGCGAAGCGGCCCCAAAAAAAGGGAGCGCTACGCACTCCAGCGGGAGCAAGCTCCCTCGCCACAAGTGCGTCGGTTTTTAGGTCTGCAACACGGGCTTAACCGCGCTTGTAGACGATTTCCTTGGTGCCGCCTTCACAGCTGCCAATCACCTTGGCATCGGCTGCTGCACCTTTGTCGACAACATCCAGCGAATAGTCCTGAACGCCTTTAGCATCGAGCTTCGCAGCCAATTCGCTTTTCAGCTCTTCACAAGGCTTGCCCGCCGCCAGGGCCGTGCCGGCGATGCTCAACAAACCTACCGCTAACAGAAACTTCTTCATCCGATACTTTCCTTGCGCTGGTCGAAAAGAGCGTGCCGACGCCTATGACGTCGGCACCCATTGTATGTAGCGCAGGTTATGGCAATCGGCCAGCGATCAAAGTTCCACGCGCCCGATCAACTACTGGCAATTCGGAATCCTACCTTCAGGGTGACCTGATAGTGTGCAACCTTGCCATTCTCGATATGCCCACGGGTTTCAGTCACTTCAAACCATTCCAGATGCTTGAGGCTTTTGCTGGCTTCGGCCAGGGCATTCTGGATTGCATCTTCGATGGTGGTGGTGGATGAGCCCACCAATTCGACTTTCTTGTAGGTGTGATGTTCGCTCATGGTGTTTCTCCTGTAGGTCGTCAATCAAGACTAGCAGTGAATATTCGTACTGCTTGAGGCGACCGCTCGGCTACGAAAGTTCAGATTTAATGCACTTTCCGAAACCGCCGCAGTCGGTATCTACACATGCCACTCAATCACTTCAGGAGATGTCCACATGGCCAACACTTCTTTACGCAAAGCGTCGCTGGAAAGCATGGAAGCCGAGATTTCGAGCCTGCTCAAATCCCTTGAGAGCCTCAAGGATGATGCATCCGATGAGTCGCGCAAAACGCTGAAGGCCCTGAAAAGCAATGCCGAGAATGCCCTCAAGCACTCTCGCCACCTGATCAGCGATGCCTATGAAGAAAGCAAAGTCAAAATTCGCGAAACCGGTGTTGCTACTCGGGACTACGCCCAAGAGCACCCGTGGACCACAGCCGGCGTCGCTGTAGGTGCCCTGGGCCTGCTGGCGGCTTACCTGCTGTGCAAACGCGGCGACTAAACCGGTTGGCGCCCCAGCTCAGCCTTGAGCCACTGCGCCAATTGCCCGGCGCGCCCGTCTGCGGCGCGCTTGGGTAGCCACAACGCCAAGTGCGCCGGGGTTTCACTGAAGCCCCATGGCGCTACCAGGCGACCCGCTCGCAGGTCCTCTGCCACCAGCGGCTCCGGCGCGATTGCCACACCCAGCCCTGCAACCGCCGCTTCCAGCAAATAATACAAATGCTCAAAACCCTGGCCGAGCTTCAGCGCGCCGGGATCGATTGCGTGTTGCTGCGCCCAACTCGGCCAGGCCTGCGGACGTGACGTGGTATGCAGCAGCGCTTCGCCACACAAGGCTGCAGCGGGCGCGTGAAGCAGGTTTGCGTAGCCTGCAAATCGTGGGCTCATCACCGGGCCAATACGCTCGCTTGCCAACTCATACACCTGCATATCCGCCGGCCACGGTGGCTCGGCAAATACCAGCAGGGCGTCCAGCCCTGGGCGTCGCGGGTCCAGATCGCCTTCGCCCGCCGACAGGTGTAAACGCAAGTCCGGCAGGTCCGCATTCAAGCGCCCCAAGCGTGGAATAAACCAACGCGCCAGCAAACTGCCTGAACAACCAAGCACAAACGGCGCATCAGCGCTGTTTTGGCTGAGTTCGGCGCAAACATCCCGCAGACGTTCAAACGCCTCGGCACTGACATCGCGCAGCCTGGCCCCGGCATCTGTGAGTTTAAGGCCGCGCCCATCCTTGACGAACAAGCTGACGCCCAAGTGTTCTTCCAGCACTTTCAATTGGCGACTGACTGCGCCATGGGTGACGTGCAATTGCTCGGCCGCCTGGCTGACGCTGCTGAGGCGGGCGGTGGCTTCAAACGCGCGTAGCGCGTTGAGCGGCGGAAGGTCTCGACTCATCTGTGAGTTTTCCTGACAGGTTGCGGCGATCTTATCGGTTTTCAGCCGGGAGCGGCAGGGGTAGAGTGGCCCTCATTGTTCTCTACACCCATTCTTTCCTGGAGCGCCCCATGACCCAGTCCCAGACCGATCTGCGCAACGGCCCTGACGCCAACGGCCTGTTTGGCGCGTTTGGCGGCCGCTACGTCGCTGAAACGCTGATGCCGTTGATCCTTGAGCTGGCCCGTGAATACGAAGCCGCCAAGATCGATCCAGCGTTCAACGAAGAATTGGCCTACTTCCAGCGCGATTATGTCGGGCGCCCAAGCCCGCTGTACTTCGCTGAACGCCTGACGGAGTTCTGCGGCGGCGCCAAGATCTACCTCAAGCGTGAAGAGCTGAACCATACCGGCGCGCACAAGATCAACAATTGCATCGGCCAGATCCTGCTGGCGCGGCGCATGGGCAAGAAACGCATCATCGCCGAGACCGGCGCCGGCATGCACGGCGTGGCGACCGCCACCGTGGCCGCGCGTTTCGGCCTGCAATGCGTGATCTACATGGGCACCACCGACATCGAGCGCCAACAGGCCAACGTGTTCCGCATGAAGCTGCTGGGCGCCGAGGTGATCCCGGTGGTCGCCGGCACCGGTACCCTGAAAGACGCCATGAACGAAGCCCTGCGTGACTGGGTAACCAACGTCGACAGCACCTTCTACCTGATCGGTACTGTGGCTGGCCCGCACCCGTACCCGGCCATGGTGCGCGACTTCCAGGCCGTCATCGGCAAGGAAACCCGCGACCAGCTGCAAGCCCAGGAAGGCCGCCTGCCGGACAGCCTGGTGGCGTGCATCGGTGGCGGCTCCAACGCCATGGGCCTGTTCCACCCGTTCCTGGATGACACCAGCGTCGAAATCATCGGCGTTGAAGCGGCCGGCCACGGCATCGAAACCGGCAAGCACGCCGCCAGCCTCAACGGCGGGGTACCCGGTGTACTGCACGGCAACCGCACCTTCCTGCTGCAGGACGATGATGGCCAGATCATCGACGCCCACTCGATTTCCGCAGGCCTGGACTACCCAGGCATCGGCCCTGAACATGCCTGGTTGCACGACATCGGCCGAGTCCAGTACACCTCGGTGACTGACGATGAAGCCCTCGACGCCTTCCACAAATGCTGCCGCCTGGAAGGGATTATTCCCGCGCTGGAAAGCGCACACGCCCTGGCTGAAGTGTTCAAGCGCGCCCCGACCTTGCCTGCCGATCACCTGATGGTGGTCAACCTGTCCGGGCGTGGCGACAAAGACATGCAGACGGTGATGCACCATATGCAAACCTCCCAGCAGGAGAAACACTGATGAGCCGCCTGCACACCCGCTTTGCACAGCTGAAAGAACAAAACCGTGCCGCCCTGGTGACCTTCGTCACCGCCGGCGACCCGGGTTATGACACCTCGCTGGCCATCCTCAAAGGCTTGCCAGCCGCTGGCGCCGACGTGATCGAGCTGGGCATGCCCTTCACCGACCCGATGGCTGATGGCCCGGCGATCCAGTTGGCCAACATCCGTGCGCTGGAAGCCAGGCAGAACCTGGCGAAAACCCTGCAGATGGTCCGCGAGTTCCGCAAGGACAACAACGACACGCCACTGGTGCTGATGGGTTACTTCAACCCGATCCACAAATACGGCGTGCCGCAGTTCATTACCGACGCCAAGGAGGCCGGGGTCGATGGCCTGATCGTGGTCGACATGCCGCCCGAGCATAACGGCGAGCTCTGCGATCCGGCCCAGGCCGCTGGCATCGATTTTATCCGCCTGACCACCCCGACCACTGACGATGTGCGCCTGCCGACCGTACTCAATGGCAGCTCCGGCTTTGTGTACTACGTGTCGGTCGCCGGCGTGACCGGTGCCGGCGCCGCGACCCTGGAACACGTCGAGGAGGCCGTCGCCCGCCTGCGTCGTCACACTGACCTGCCGATCAGCATCGGCTTCGGTATCCGTACACCGGAGCAAGCGGCGGCCATCGCGCGCCTGGCGGACGGTGTGGTGGTGGGTTCTGCGCTGATCGATCACATCGCCAACGCCAGCAGCGACCAGCAAGCGATCGATGGCGTATTGAGCCATTGCGCGGCGCTGTCGCAAGGCGTGCGTAACGCTCGTCGGTAAGCGCGCCTGTGTTGGCTCTTGCGCTAGGAAAGCTCGATGCGCTCGACCTTGCCCACCAGTAACACATAGGACAGTGCCCCAAGCAGCGCCAGCACCGCAATGTAGGTAATCGCTGGCGCAAACGAATCACCGCTGGCGAGAAAACCAATCACGATCGGCGTGGCAATGGCCGACAGGTTGCCGATGAAGTTGAACACGCCACCGGTCAGGCCCAACAGACGTGCGGGGGCAAGCGTGGACACCAGCGACCAGGTAATCGACGCCAGGCCATTGCCGAAAAACGCCAGCGCCAGGAAAGCAATCACCCAGGCTGTGGAGTCCACGTAGTTGGCGCCGATGATCGCGGTGGAAATCAGCAGCCCGCCAATGATCGGCAACTTGCGCGCAAAGCCCACCGAGGCGCCCCGGCGAATCAGCCAATCGGAAAAAATCCCCGAGCACAGCACACCGACGAACGCCGCCAGAAACGGTAGCGAGGCCAGCAGGCCGGACTTGATGAAGTCCATCCCGCGATACTTCACCAGGTAGGTCGGGAACCAGGTCAGGAAAAACCACAGGGTCGAGTTCAGGCAAAACTGCCCCAGGTAGATGCCCCACAACTTGCGCTTGCTCAGCACAATACCGAGGTCGACCCAACTGAACGGCGCCTTGGTCGCTTGCGCCTGCATATCCACCAGGCCGCCGCCGTCGCGGATCAGCTGGATTTCCGCCGCGTTGGCGCCTTTGAAATCCTTGGGCTCGCGATACACCGCATACCAGATCACCGCCCATAGGATGCCGACACCACCGGTGGCGACGAACACCATGTGCCAGCCGAACGCATGCTGCAGCCAGGCCAGCACGGGGGTGAGAAACGCCAGCCCGACGAACTGCCCGGAGGTGTAGACGCCAATCGCCGTGGCGCGCTCGCGCTCGGGAAACCAGGTGGTCACGACCCGGCTGTTGATCGGGTAGGCCGGGGCTTCCAGGGCGCCGACGGCCATGCGCAACACGAACAAGGCGATGAAGCTGGCGGCAAAGCCGAGCATGACGGTGGCGATCGACCACAGCAGCAGGGCCGCAGTGTAGAGAATGCGCGGGGGCACACGGTCTACCAGCCAGCCACCAGGAATCTGCATGGCGGCGTAGGTCCAGCCGAACGCCGAGAAAATCAGCCCGACATGGACCGGGTCGATGCCCAGCTCGCTGGTCAGCGCAGGGGCGGCAATCGACAGGTTGCTGCGGTCGAGGTAGTTGATCACCACGGTGATGAACAGCAGCACCATGATGAAGAAGCGCTTTCGGCTAGGCGTGACTAAGGAAGCCTGTCCGGTGAGGGGTTCAGGGTGCATGGGGAAATGCCTCTTTTTATGTTTATTGAGGTCTGAAAACAGGGCTGACTGAAGAACCCGGATCAAATGTGGGAGGGGGCTTGCCCCCGATAGCGGTGAACCTGCCGCCAAAGTGTCGTCTGACACTCCGCTATCGGGAGCAAGCCCCCTCCCACATTTTTTGACCCTGTTCTTTCAGTTGGAAATCACCACTCGGCGAAACTGCCATCGGCATGGCGCCAGATCGGGTTGCGCCAGCGATGACCAATGGCCGCCCGCTCGATCACATATTCCTCGTTGATCTCAATGCCCAGGCCCGGGCCATTGGGGATCTTCACGAAGCCCTGGTCATAATCGAACACGCCGGGGTCGCGCACATAGTCGAGCAGGTCGTTGCTCTCGTTGTAGTGAATGCCCAGGCTTTGCTCCTGGATAAAGGCGTTGTAGCAAACCGCATCCAGTTGCAGGCAGGCCGCCAGGGCGATCGGGCCCAGCGGGCAGTGCAGGGCCAGGGCCACGTCGTAGGCTTCGGCCATGTTGGCGATCTTGCGGGTTTCGGTGATGCCGCCGGCGTGGGACGCATCCGGCTGAATAATGTCGACGTAGCCTTCGCTGAGCACACGCTTGAAGTCCCAGCGCGAGAACAGGCGCTCGCCCAAAGCAATCGGGGTGCTGGTCAGCGGTGCCAGTTCCTTGAGGGCCTCGTAGTTTTCGCTGAGCACCGGCTCTTCGATGAACATCAGCTTGTACGGGTCTAGCTCCTTCATCAGCACCTTGGCCATCGGCTTGTGCACACGGCCATGGAAGTCGACGCCGATGCCCACGTTGGGGCCGACCGCATCGCGTACCGCCGCGACGTTGGCCAGGGCCAGGTCGACTTTTTCGAAGCTGTCGACGAACTGCAGCTCTTCGGTGCCGTTCATTTTCACCGCAGTGAAACCACGGGCCACGGCCTCTTTGGCGGCGCGGGCAGTGTCTGCCGGGCGGTCGCCACCGATCCACGAATACACGCGGATCTTGTCACGCACCTGGCCACCCAGCAGGTCGCTGACGGAAACGCCCAGGGCCTTGCCCTTGATGTCCCACAACGCCTGGTCGATACCGGCCAGGGCGCTCATGTGCACCGCGCCGCCCCGGTAGAAACCGCCACGGTAGAGCACGGTCCAGATGTCTTCGATATTGCGTGGGTCTTTACCGATCAGGTAGTCGGACAATTCTTCGACGGCAGCGGCCACGGTGTGGGCGCGGCCTTCAACCACGGGCTCACCCCAGCCGGTGACACCCTGGTCGGTTTCGACTTTGAGGAAGCACCAGCGCGGCGGGACGATGAAGGTCGTCAGTTTGGTGATTTTCATCTGTTATCTCTCTTGTAGATGCGGCGCCAGCAGGCGCGGAACTTGAAATCAGCTCAGGGCTTTCCAGGCCGCGACGTACGCCTGGGCGCGGCTCGCGACCTGCTCCACGGACATGCCCGGCTTGAACAAGCCCGAGCCCAGCCCGAAGCCTTTGGCACCGGCGTCGGTGAATACCTGCATGTTGTCCGGGGTGATACCGCCTACCGGCAGCAGCAACGTGCCCGCCGGCAATACTGCGAGCCACGCCTTGATCACCGCCGGGCCCATTTGCTCGGCCGGAAACAGCTTCAGCACGTCGGCGCCTTCGGCCAGTGCGGCAAAGGCCTCGGTCGGCGTGGCCACGCCCGGTGACAGGTACAGGCCCGCCGCTTTCGCCGCACGCAATACCTTGGCATCGCTGTGCGGCATGACGATCACTTGACCGCCGGCGGCTTTGACCTGCTCGACCTGCTCGGGCGTCAACACCGTACCGGCACCGATCAGGCAATCGGCAGGCAGGCTGTCGCGCAGGGTCCGGATGCTGGTGTAGGGGTCCGGCGAGTTCAGCGGCACCTCGATCACGCGAAAACCGGCTTGGTACAGCACCTGGCCGACAGCTTGGGCTTCGTCCGGACGCACACCGCGCAGGATCGCGATCAAACCGTTTTGTGCGAGTGCTTTCTTGAGCATGTCAGGCCTCCGTTACAGGTTGAGTGAGCCCGGCCGCCTCGGCCAGTTGCCACAAGCCGCGCTCGCTGGCTTCCTGCGCCAGGCTGACGCGGGCGAAGCCGCACTGGGCGAGAGCGCGTTGATAGCGGGCGCAGAGGGGGGCGGCGCCGACCAGGATGATCGGCTTGCGTTTGGCGCTGTCGGGTAACCCGGCGAGTTCATGGCCGATCAGCAGGCCGGACAGGTAGTCGGGCTGCTGCTCAGGCGTAAGTTCGGCGGTCAGCCCTAGGGTGCGGGCACTGAACAGGGTCGAGAGCACGCCGCGCTGGCCGTCCGCCGACAGCGCGACAGCCACGCCTCGGTCAAACGCCTCGGTGTGGAAATGTTCCGATGATTGCTGGGTGCGTCCCAGGATGCTGTGCTTGCTCAATATGGCGAACAGCTCGCCGGTCATGAACGTGTCGAAGTGCGTGATACAGCCCTCGACCACCTCGACCCATTTGGAATGGCTGCCCGGCAGGCCGATCAATACGTCGGTAGCGAGCCCGTGCAGCACACCGAGTACCTGGGTTTCTTCGCCGCGCATCACATTGGGCAGGCCGACTTGTTCGATCACGCCCGGCACGATATGCACATCGACGCCACGCACGCTGCGCACCTTGTGCAGCGCCTGGCCCAGGCTGGCAACATCCACCGGGGTGTTGCGATAAGCCGCTTCGCTCCAACCCTGTGCGCTACCCACCATGCCGCAGGCGATCACCGGCAGTTCGGGCTGGGCGTCGAGCCAATCCCCGCAGGCGCTATCGAATGCCAACTCAAAGCCATTGCTGCAGCGAACACCCGCGATGTCACGCGGTTCGCTGGGCAAATGCATGATGCCCCAGGGCAGTGAGCGTTGTTCAAGCACCACGCCGGCGGGGCCTAGTTTGTAAGCACGAAGGGAGCTGGTTCCCCAATCGAGCGCGATCAATTGCGCCTGCATCGCTTCACCTGAAATGAGTGGGTGCTGAAAAAAGCAGATGAGCGAATATAAACCTATGCCTGGCAACATCTCAATATATAAATAACAGTCCCATATATTGGGAGATAGGCGCGTAAAATCTTACACATCCTTAGGAAGATGCGAATTGCGTCAGCACATAACGGTTAAAAAATAGACAAATCCAGCTCGCGCATCGCACCCATCCAGACCGCGTAATCAGTGTGGTCCTTCAGGTCATCGCCGGTGTCAGGGTGCAGGAACACCACCAAGCCATTGCGATGCAGCGCCAGCCAGGGCAGCACCACGCCGATGTATTCCGGCTCGAACGCCAGCTGGCAACTCCAGTCCGGGTGCGGGCCTACCGGACGCTCATGCACGCGCCCCATGCGTAGCGGAAAGAGCGCTGCCGCGTCTTCACACAAGGTGCGCGCCTGGTCGATCGTGCTGGCGTCGAAGTAGATATGGGCGTGATAGCCCTTGATACGTTGCATGCCGGACTCCGGTTCCACTGTGCAGCGATCCTAGACCGCAATCGACGGCAGGGCCAGCCCGGTCAATGACTGCGCGCTGCTGGCCTGCTCCGCCACCAGCCAATCGACAAACCGTTCGACCAACTGCCGACGACGCTTGCGCTGGGGCTGCACCACGTAATAGCCGAAACGCGAGATCACCGTGTCGCTGATCGGTCGGCACAACCAGTTCTGCTCCAGCAGGTCATCCACCAGATGGCGCCAGCCGATCGCAACGCCCTGGCCGGCAATGGCCGCCTGGATCAACAGCGTGTAATTGTCGAAACGCAATTGCCCAGGGGTGGGCGCGGCGCTGATTCCCAGCTCGCGAAACACGCCGGCCCAGTCGAACCAGTGGCGGTTGTTTTCCTGGCGCAAGTGCAGCAACGGGTAGTCCGGCAGGGTCTGCACCGTCAGCGCGGTGGCCTGCTGCTTGAGCCACTGCGGGCTGCACACCGGGAACACTTCCTCGTTGAACAGCCATAGGCTGTCGCCTTGCTTGAAGCGTCCGTCACCAAACAGCACCGCCACGTCGATGTCACTGCGCAGGCTGGCGTGGTTGCGCTCGCTGGTCACCAGGCTCACATCCACCTGCGGGTTGGCCTGGTGGAAACGATGCAGGCGCGGCATCAGCCAGTAGGCGGCGAAGGCGAAGTCGGTGGCCACTTGCAGCACTTCATGCTGGTCTTGCTCGGTGACGGTGCTCAAGCCCAGGTTAATGGCGTGCAGGCCGGCTTGGACGTGTTCGAACAGCAGGGCGCCCGCTTCGGTCAACTCGATGCCACGGTAGATGCGGTCGAACAAGCGGATCGCCAACTGCTCTTCGAGGCGTTTGATCTGCTGGCTGATGGCCGGCTGAGTGGTGCCCAGCTCCATCGCGGCGGCAGTGAAACTGCGCTGACGCGCCGCCGCTTCGAACGCGCGCAGCAGATCAAGGGAGAGGTCACCGAGCGCTTCATACATAAGCTGTGCTTATCCTAGACATTGTTCTTCATGGGCTTTACCACGCTTTAAGCGGGCTGCATGCTCATTCGCATAAACACTGCCTATGGAATGCCGAGAACCCATGAAGCGCAAGAACATTCTTTTCATCATGGCCGATCAAATGGCCGCACCGATGCTGCCCTTCTACGGATCTTCCCCGATCAAGTTGCCCAACCTGAGCCGCCTCGCCGAACACGGCGTGGTCTTCGACGCTGCCTACTGCAACAGCCCGCTGTGCGCACCCTCGCGCTTTACCTTGGTCAGCGGCCAGCTGCCAAGCAAGATCGGCGCCTATGACAACGCGGCAGACTTCCCGGCCGATGTACCCACTTACGCCCACTACCTGCGGCGCCTCGGTTACCGCACCGCGCTGTCGGGCAAGATGCATTTCTGCGGTCCCGACCAGTTGCACGGTTATGAAGAGCGCCTGACCAGCGACATCTACCCGGCGGACTACGGGTGGGCAGTGAACTGGGATGAACCGGATGTACGCCCCACCTGGTACCACAACATGTCCTCGGTGCTGCAAGCCGGGCCATGCGTGCGTACCAACCAGCTGGATTTCGACGAGGAGGTGGTGTTCAAGGCCCAGCAATACCTGTTCGATCATATCCGCGAGGACGGCGAGCAACCGTTCTGCCTGACCGTGTCGATGACCCATCCCCACGACCCGTACACCATTCCCAAGCCGTTCTGGGACCTGTACGACGACGCCGACATCCCCTTGCCTGCAACGCCAGCGCAGGATGATCTTGACCCGCACTCCCAGCGTTTGCTCAAGGTCTACGACCTATGGGACAAGCCGCTGCCGGTGGATAAAATCCGCGATGCGCGCCGTGCCTATTTCGGCGCGTGCAGCTACATCGACAGCAACGTCGGCAAGCTGCTACAAACCTTGGAAGACACCGGCCTGGCCGATAACACCATCATCATCTTCTCCGGCGACCACGGCGACATGTTGGGCGAACGTGGCCTCTGGTACAAAATGCACTGGTTCGAGATGGCCGCCCGGGTGCCGCTGCTGGTCAGTGCGCCGGGGCAATTCGCGGCGCGCCGTGTGACCCACGCCGTGTCGACCGCCGACCTGTTGCCGACCCTGGTGGAACTGGCCGGCGGCGAGCTGGACCCACGCCTGCCACTGGATGGCCGCTCGCTGCTGCCGCACCTCAAAGGCGAGGGCGGGCATGACGAAGTGTTTGGCGAATACATGGCCGAAGGCACCATCAGCCCGCTGATGATGATTCGCCGAGGCGCCTACAAATTCATCTACAGCGAAGACGACCCTTGTCTGCTGTTCGATGTGCACAACGACCCGCACGAGCGGGAAAACCTCAGCCAGTCACCGGAACACCGGCCACTGTTTGAGGCGTTTTTGAACGAAGCGCGGGCCAAATGGGACATCCCGGCGATCCACCAACGAGTGCTCGCCAGCCAACGCCGCCGTCGCCTGGTATTCGAGGCACTGACCCAAGGAAAGCTGAAGAGCTGGGATCACCAGCCTCTGGTAGACGCCAGTCAGCAGTACATGCGCAACCATATCGACCTCGACGACCTGGAGCGCAAGGCACGTTATCCACAACCCTGCCAAAACCAATAAATTCAGAGGGAAGGCCATGCAAAAATTAACGGTTGTGCTGGGCATTCTGGCGTTGAGCAGCGCCAATGCCTACGCGGACGCCAGTTGTGAAACGGTGAAAATGGCCGACCCCGGCTGGAGCGACATCGCGGCGACCAACGCCATCACCGGTTTTCTGCTGAGCGGCATGGGCTACAAGGCCAAGGTCGACGCCCTGGCAGTGCCGATTACCTTCGGCGGGCTCAGGGACGGCAAGGTCGACGTGTTCATGGGCAACTGGATGCCGGCGCAGCAAGGTTTCTATGACAAGTTCGTGGCGAACGGCGAGGTGGTGCAACTGGCGAAGAACCTCGACGGCACCGAGTTCACCCTCGCCGTACCGGACTACGTGTGGGAAGCCGGCGTGCATGATTTTGCCGATCTGAATAAATTTGCCGACAAGTTCGACAAGAAGATCTACGGCATCGGCTCCGGCGCACCGGCGAATATCTCGCTGCAGGAGATCATCAAGAAAAATGACTTCGAGCTTGGCCAGTGGAAGCTGATCGAGTCGAGTGAGCAGGCGATGCTGGCGGAAGTGTCACGGGCGGTGAAAAAGCAGAAATTCGTCACCTTCCTCGGCTGGACGCCGCACCCGATGAACGTGCAGTTGAAAATGCGCTACCTCAAGGGCGGCGAGAAGTATTTTGGTGACACCGGCAGCGTCTACACGTTGACCCGTAAGGGTTATGCGCAAGCCTGCCCGAATGTGGGGAAACTGCTGACCAACCTGAGTTTCACTCAGGCCATGGAGAACAGCATCATGGCCGACGTGGTGAACAATAAGGTCAGCAATGCGGACGCCGCGAAGGCTTGGATCAAGGCCAATCCGGCGGTGTTGGACAAGTGGCTGGAAGGTGTGAAGACGCTGGATGGCCAGGATGCGTTGCCGGCGGTAAAAGCCAAACTTTAAAGACACATGCGATCGTTCCCACGCTCCGCGTGGGAATGCATTCCTGGACGCTCTGCGTCCGCTTTAAAACCGTGACGCGGAGCGTCACAAGAGGCATTCCCACGCAGAGCGGGGGAACGATCAGTGGCAGCCTGATACCCTGGCTCAAACCTTTTTATCCGAGCTCGCGATGCCCCGGCCCAACCGTCACACACTCTTCCCTTTTCTGAGTTGGCTCCCGCGCCAAACCCACGCCAGCGTCGGCCGGGACGCGATGGTTGGCCTCAGCGGTGCCGTGCTCGCCTTGCCGCAGTCGATTGCTTACGCGCTCATCGCTGGTCTCCCACCCGAATACGGCCTGTACGCCGCAATCATCCCGGTATTGATCGCTTGCCTGTGGGGTTCGTCCTGGCACCTGATCTGCGGTCCTACAGCGGCGATCTCCATCGTGCTCTACGCCAGTATCAGCCCACTGGCGGTGCCGGGTTCCCAGGATTACGTCACCTTGATCCTGCTGCTGACCTTCCTCGCCGGCATTTTCCAGTGGCTCTTGGGCATGCTGCGCTTCGGCGCGCTGGTGAATTTCGTCTCCCATTCCGTGGTACTCGGTTTCACCCTCGGCGCCGCCGTCGTGATTGCCCTAGGCCAGTTGCCCAACCTGCTGGGGCTGGAGCTTGCGAGCCAGGCCACCGCCATCAACAGCCTGCTGGCGCTGCTCGAGCATGGCGGCGAGTGGGACCGCGCCTCGCTCGCCCTGGGCTTGGGCACCTTGCTGGTGGGCGCGCTGCTCAAATACCTGATGCCGCGCTGGCCGACGCTATTGATCGCCCTGGTCCTGGGCAGCCTGGCCGCGTGGCTGTGGCCGGCGCTGTTCGGGCATGTGGCGCTGGTCAGTGCGTTTATCGGCCAGCTGCCGCCCATGCGTTCATTGCCAATGGATCTGGATACGATCTTGCGTCTGCTACCGAGTGCGGTGGCCGTGGGCATGCTGGGGCTGGTGACCAGCCTGTCGATTGCCCGCTCACTGTCGGCCCGTTCCCAGCAATTGCTCGACGCGAATCAGGAAGTCCGAGCCCAGGGTTTATCCAATATCATCGGCGGATTTTTCTCCGGGTACGTGTCGGCGGGCTCCTTCACCCGGTCCGGCCTCAGCTATGAGGCGGGTGCCTGCTCGCCATTGGCCGGCGTGTTTTCCGCGCTCTGGGTCGCACTGTTCGCGCTGTTTGGCGCGGGGCTGATCGCACACATTCCGATCCCAAGCATGGCGGCGAGCATCCTGCTGATCTGCTGGGGGCTGGTGGACCACCGAGGCATCCGTGCGTTGTTCCGTGTGAGCCGCGCCGAATTTGTGGTGATGGGCCTGACGTGTGTCGCCACCTTGCTGCTGGAACTGCAAACGGCGATTTATGCGGGAGTGCTCGCGTCACTGTTTTTCTACCTCAAACGCACCTCGCAACCGCGCATTCAGCAGTGGCGCGACGGTGACGAGGATGTATTGCGAGTGGGTGGCTCGATCTTTTTTGGCGCCAGTCACTACCTGCAAGTGCGCCTGCAGAGTCTGCAGGGCGAGCGGGTGGTGATCGAATCGCAGCAGATCAACTTTATCGACTATTCCGGGGTGGAGATGCTGCATCAGGAGGCGCGGCGGTTGAAGCGGCACGGACGTCGCCTGACGTTGCGTGGCGCCAGGCCACAAGTCGTTGAAGAGTTGAAGAAACTGGAAGGGCCAGACAAGTGCCCCATCCATTTCGAAGACTGAACGCGATCAAACTGTGGGAGGGGGCTTGCTCCCGATGGCGGTCTGTCAGCTACTTATATGTTGACTGAAACACCGCTATCGGGGGCAAGCCCCCTCCCACAGTTTGATTGGTGTCAGGCCAACTGGCGGCGCAGTTCGGCTAGTACCGGCGCCGTCTCCGGGCGCACACCGCGCCACAGGAAGAAGGCTTGCGCCGCTTGTTCCACTAGCATGCCCAGGCCGTCCATTGCCACCGCAGCACCGTGTTCCTCAGCCCAGCGACAAAACGCGGTGGGCTCCTTGGCGTACATCATGTCGTAGCAGAACGTCTTGCCCGGTTCGATCAAACTGCCCGCAATCGGCGGTACATCGCCCGTCAGGCTGGCGGAAGTGGCGTTGATGATTACGTCCACCGGCTCACGCAGCCAATCGAACCCACTGGCCGACACCGGCCCCAGGTCGTCGAACAGCTCGGCCAGCACTTCCGCTTTTTCCACGGTGCGGTTAGCGATAATCAGCGAGGCAGGGCTCTCGGCCAGCAGCGGTTCCAACACGCCGCGCACCGCGCCACCGGCGCCCAGCAGCAGGATGCGCTTGCCTTGCAGGTTGAGCCCGGCGTTTACCGTCAGGTCGCGCACCAGGCCGGCCCCATCGGTGTTATCCCCCAGCAATGTGCCATCGGCCAACTTGCTCAGGGTATTCACCGCGCCGGCGCGTTGGGCGCGCTCGGTGAGGGTGTCGGCCAGCCGGAAAGCGTCTTCCTTGAACGGCACGGTGACGTTCGCGCCACGCCCGTGTTGAAAGAACTCACGGGCGCAGCCGGTGAAATCCTCCAGCGGCGCGAGCAGTGTGCTGTAGTCCAGTTGCTCACCGGTCTGTTCGGCGAACATGCGGTGAATCAACGGCGATTTGCTGTGGCCGATGGGATTGCCGAAGACGACATAGTGATCCATCACTCCACCGCCTTGGGCGCAGCCAGGCCGAGCCAGTCGCGGTCCTGCAGGAAGTAGTCGGTGAGGCGCGCTTCATCGCTGCCGGCTTCGGCTTTCCAGTCGTAGCTCCAGCGTACCTGGGGCGGCAGCGACATCAGGATCGACTCGGTACGCCCGCCCGATTGCAGGCCGAACAGGGTGCCACGGTCATAGACGAGGTTGAACTCGACGTAACGCCCCCGGCGAAACTCCTGGAACTGGCGCTGCTGTTCGGTATAGGCCATCGCTTGCCGGCGTTGCACGATCGGCAGGTAGGCGTCGATATAGGCATCACCGATGGCGCGGATGAAGGCGAAGCAGGTGTCGAAGCCCCATTCGTTCAAATCATCGAAAAACAGGCCGCCGATGCCCCGCGGCTCGTTGCGGTGCTTGATATGAAAATAGGTGTCGCACCAGGCTTTATAACGCGGGTAGACGTCCGCGCCGAACGGCGCACAGGCCTGCTCAGCCACGCGATGCCAGTGCACGCAATCCTCTTCATTGCCGTAGTACGGCGTGAGGTCAAAGCCGCCGCCAAACCACCACACCGGCTCTTCGCCTTCTTTTTCTGCGGTGAAAAAGCGCACATTGGCGTGGGACGTCGGCACATGGGGGTTATGGGGATGGATCACCAGCGACACCCCCAGCGCCTCGAAGCCGCGACCGGCCAGTTCCGGGCGGTGTGCACTGGCGGACGGTGGCAAGCCGCTGCCAAACACGTGGGAAAAGTTAACGCCGCCTTTTTCGATCACCGAACCGTTTTCAATCACACGGGTGCGACCGCCGCCACCAGCAGGCCGGGTCCAGGCGTCTTCGATAAAGCGTGTGTCCGTCTCGAAGGTTTCCAGGGCGCTGCAAATGCGGTCTTGCAGGTCAAGCAGGTAGGCTTTAACAGCCTCGGTGCGGGTAGTCATGGCATCACCTTGAATCGGGCAAAGCTACGCGAGGCCATTGGGCGTCGGCGGCAAATGGGCGCACAGGATACCACCGCACCCCGTGCCGTCGCAGTTGACGAAGATCAAGCTTAGGAGTCCGATAGGGGCCTTTGTATTATTCGACCCAAGGAGAAGGTAAATGGCCAAACGTATCCAGTTCAGCGCCCATGGCGGCCCCGACGTGCTCGAGTATGTGGACTACACACCAGCGGAGCCTGGCCCACAGCAGGTTCGGGTACGTAACGAAGCCATTGGCCTGAACTTCATCGACACCTACTTTCGCAGCGGCCTTTACGCGCCACCGAGCTTGCCATCGGGGCTGGGCGCAGAGGGGGCGGGCGTGGTCGATGCCGTGGGCAGTGACGTCAGCCAGTTCAAGGTCGGCGACCGCGTGGCCTACGGCAGCGGCCCGCTGGGCGCCTACAGCCAGTTGCATGTCTTGCCCGCTGCCAACCTGGTGCATCTGCCAGACGAGATCAGCTTCGAACAGGCCGCCGGCGCCATGCTCAAGGGCCTGACCGTGCAGTACCTGTTGCGCCAGACGTATGAGTTGAAGGGCGGCGAAACCATTCTGTTCCACGCCGCTGCTGGCGGCGTGGGCTCCCTGGCCTGCCAATGGGCCAAGGCGCTGGGCGTCAAGTTGATTGGTACGGTGAGCTCACCGGAGAAGGCCGCCCTGGCCAAGTCCCTGGGCGCCTGGGAAACCATCGATTACAGCCAGGAAGATGTCGCACAGCGCGTGCTGGAATTGACTGACGGCAAAAAGGTGCCGGTGGTGTATGACGGCGTCGGCAAAGACACCTGGCTGACCTCGCTGGACAGCGTGGCACCGCGTGGCTTGGTGGTGAGTTTTGGGAATGCGTCGGGTGCGGTGGACGGGGTGAACCTGGGAATTCTGGCGGCAAAGGGTTCGCTGTATGTCACCCGCCCAACGCTGGCGACCTATGCGAGCAATCCAAAGGACTTGCAGGCAATGGCCGATGATCTGTTCTCGATGATCAAGAGCGGCAAGGTGCGCATCGACATCAACCAGCGTTATGCGCTGGCGGATGCGGCCAAAGCGCAGACCGAATTGTCCGCGCGGCGCACGACGGGCTCAACCATTCTGCTGCCTTAAACAAGTCATCGGGAGCAAGCCCCCTCCCACCCTTGACCGAGTTGTCATGACGAACACCGATCAAATGTGGGAGGGGGCTTGCCCCCGATGGGCGCGACTCGGTCTCAGGACGGTCGCACTACATCCCCTGTCACCAGATCGCGGATCAGGCTCGGGTTCTTGCGCCCACCCAGGGCGCCGCCCAGCACGAGGTCTACTTGCCCACGGAAATACTGCTCCACCCGAATCCGCGTACGCGCGGCCGGGCGGCCCTGGGGGTTGGCCGAGGTGGAAATCAGCGGCCCGACCTGAGCACACAAATCCCGTACCAACGGATGGTCACTGACCCGCAGCGCCACGGTGTCATGCACACCGGTGACCCATTCCGGCAGCAGGTCCTGATGGGGCACCAGCCAGGTATTCGGCCCAGGCCAGGTGCTGGCCATGCGCTCGATCCAGGTGTCGGGGAAGTCTTCGAACAGGAAGTCGAACTGGCGAATGTTGTCCGCCACCAGGATCAGGCCCTTATCCACTGAGCGATTCTTGATCGCCAGCAGACGGTCCACCGCTTCTTCATTCCACGGGTCGCAGCCCAGGCCCCAGACCGCTTCGGTCGGATAGGCAATCACCGCACCTGCGCGAATTTCTCGCGCGGCTTCCAGCACACGCCACCTGTTGACCATTGTTTACCCTCCGAACTAAAGCTGTGGGCAGTTTACCGATCTTCGTTACAAAACCCAGCTACAAAAGCCGCTACAAACGCGCGCAGCGCGCCAGCCAGCGCCCGCTTTCGCAGACCACCTGGCCCTCGAGTTCCAGCTCGGTCAGGGTCGCCAGCACCTGGGACAGCGGCCGGCCACTGGCAATCGCCAAGGCTTCGCTGGTATGGGGAGCCGCGTGCAGCAGGGCCACCAGCGGATGCACCACCGGCACCGGCGCCGGCCGTGACAACGCCTGCCAACCGCGCAAGCCTTCCAGAATGTGTTCGATGGTTTCCACCAGCACCGCGCCATCGCGAATCAACTGGTGACAGCCCTTGGCGCCGGGATGATGGATGGAACCAGGAATGGCATAGACCTCACGCCCTTGTTCCGCCGCCAGGCGTGCGGTGATCAGCGAACCACTGGCCATGCCGGCTTCCACTACCAGGACACCCAGGGATAAACCACTGATGATGCGGTTGCGCCGTGGAAAGTTACCGGCCTGGGGTGGAGCGTCCAGGGGAAACTCGGAAACCACGGCGCTGCCCTGAGCAATCATGGCGGCGGCGAGCGTCTTATGGCGCTGTGGATAAAAATTTTCCAGGCCGGTGCCGAGCACGCCGATGGTATGACCGCCCACGTCCAGTGCGGCTTGGTGAGCCGCACCATCGATACCCAGCGCGAGGCCGCTGGTGATGACAAAACCAGCACTGGCCAGGCTGCGGGAAAAGGCAGCAGCAGTGTCCAGGCCCGGGCGGGAAGCGCGACGGCTGCCGACCACGGCCAGCTGCGGTTTTTCCAGCAACGTCGGGTCGCCGGCAACGAATAACAGCGGCGGTGCATCGTCGATCTGGCCGAGCAGTGCAGGGTAGTCAGGTTGGTCCCACATCAGTAAATGCTGGGCCGGGCGGGCCAGCCATGCCAGCGCCGCACTGGCCCCATCGCGAACATCGGCACTGCGCCGGGCATCGGCACTCACCGCCCGCAACCCGAGCGCGCGCCAGGCACTGGCCGGTGCACTGATGGCTTTGGAAGCAGAGCCGAACGCCTCGATCAACACGCGAAAACGCTGGGGACCCAGTTCCGGCAGCCTGTGCAAGCGTAGCCGGGCTTCCAGCTCTGCCGGGGAAATTTCGTTGCTGTTTATCGGAAACATATGATCATCCTTGACCGGAACAAGCTGTGGATAACTCTGTTGGTAACTTATTTAGCAGGCTATTTATTGCGTTTGATCGGCGCTCTCGAAACGGTCCATTACCGCCAGGGAGCGGGACGCACTGAGCACCAGGGCATAGCTGAGCTTTTCATAGGTGCGAAACACCAGCAGCGTGCCAGCACGAACCTCCGGGAGTCTCGTCGGGCTACCGGTAAGCGCATCGCGCACCGAGGCGCCAGCCCGAATCACCGTAAGCAATTGGCCTTCGACCAAGCCATCGCGGCGTCCCTTGTTCAGGGTCACCGTATCCAGCACGCCGATCTGCGTGATCCCCTTGGGGATGTCGATAATGTGCCCTTCAACGAAGGGTGCAGTTGCAGGGGTTTTAAGATCCGCCAGGCCGACGCCGGGTTCGACGCGCAGCAAACGGTCGCCTGGGCGCACTTCCTGGGTCACCCTTTGCACGGCCAGGGTGGTCAGGTCATCGGCCAGCAAAAAGCGCGCGGTGCCGATGTCGTCAGCGTTGACCCCAAGCAATTCCCGAGTGTTGGGGTCGGTGTAGACCCTGCCTCGGCGGAAGATCCCATAGCTCGGCTGGGCCGGGTCCAGGCTGCCTCTGGCATAGATGCGTTCACCCGTGGCGCCCAGCACGCGCCCGGCATCGGCGGCAACGATATAGGGCGCGTTGTCCAGTTCCTGGGGCGAGTCGAGTATGCGGTTGTGCAGCAAGAAGCCCTGGATAGCCTTTTGCGTGGAAGAATCCAGGCGCTGGCCGGGCTGGGGAATCAGCGCCATGGCGAACGGGGCCCACAGCAGCAAGACGAGTAGCGATTTCCTCATGGGGTCAATCTCCTTTATTATGTGCGTTCGCGTGAAACGCCATAGCCTTCGCGGCTTTCGAACGTTTCACACCGGCTGCCTGGGTCCATCCCACCGCCGATTTGCCTCTACCTCACATGTGCAGCAATTACGCTTATGGCTATTTTGAACATCCTCGAATTTCCCGACTCGCGCCTGCGCACGATCGCCAAGCCGGTGGCCGTAGTGGACGACAAGGTTCGTCAGTTGGTCGATGACATGTTTGAAACAATGTATGAAGCCCCGGGCATCGGCCTCGCCGCGACCCAGGTCAACGTGCACCTGCGCGTCGTGGTCATGGACCTCTCCGAAGATCGCAGCGAACCGCGGGTGTACATCAACCCCGAGTTCGAACCGCTGACCGACGAGATGGGCGAATACCAGGAAGGTTGCCTGTCGGTGCCGGAGTTCTACGAGAACGTCGAACGCCCATTGCGCGTTAAGATCAAGGCCCTGGACCGCGACGGCAAGCCGTTCGAGCTGATTGCCGAAGGCCTGTTGGCGGTGTGCATCCAGCACGAGTGCGACCACCTCAACGGCAAGCTGTTTGTCGATTACCTGTCCACGCTCAAACGTGACCGGATCAAGAAGAAGCTGGAAAAAAAGCATCGCCAGCAAGCTTGATGCCCTCCTTCCAGAGGCTTGCTGCGGCAAGCCTTTTTCTTTTGTGACTGCTTTTAACCGAGAACTCCGATGACCGAGCCACTGCGCATTGTTTTTGCCGGTACACCCGAATTTGCCGCCGAACACCTCAAGGCGCTGCTTGCCAGCCCTTATGAAATCGTCGCGGTGTACACCCAGCCGGATCGCCCGGCCGGGCGCGGGCAAAAACTGATGCCCAGCCCGGTCAAGCAGCTGGCGCTCGAGCACAACATCGCCGTGCTGCAACCACCGACCCTGCGCAATGCCGACGCCCAGGCCGAACTGGCCGCGCTCAAGCCGGACCTGCTGGTGGTCGTCGCCTACGGTTTGATCCTGCCCCAAGCCGTACTCGATATCCCGCGCCTGGGTTGCATCAACAGCCACGCTTCGTTGCTGCCACGCTGGCGCGGCGCGGCGCCGATCCAGCGCGCGGTGCAAGCCGGCGACAGCGAAAGCGGCGTGACCGTCATGCGCATGGAAGCAGGGCTCGACACCGGCCCGATGCTGCTCAAAGTCACCACGCCGATCACTGCCCAAGACACCGGCGGCAGCCTGCACGATCGCCTGGCTGAAATGGGCCCGCCGGCCGTCATCCAGGCCATCGCCGGTCTTGCTGCCGGCACCCTGGAAGGCGAGGTGCAGGACGACAGCCTCGCCACCTACGCCCACAAACTGAACAAAGACGAAGCCCGCATTGACTGGAGCCGCCCGGCCGTGGAGCTTGAGCGCCTGGTGCGTGCGTTCAACCCATGGCCTGTCTGCCACAGCACGCTCAACGGCGAAGCCTTGAAAGTGCTGGCCGCGACCCTGACCGAGGGTACAGGCGCTCCGGGTGAAATCATCGGCGCCAGCAAGGACGGCCTGTTGGTGGCTTGCGGTGAACAGGCGCTGTGTCTGACGCGCCTGCAATTGCCCGGCGGCAAGGCGCTGAACTTCAGCGATTTGTTCAACAGCCGTCGTGAGAAGTTTGCCCTGGGCACCGTTCTCGGCGTGGTCGCCCAATGAACCCGCGTCTGGCCGCCGCCAAGGCCCTCGCCGCCGTGCTCAACGGCAAAGCGTCGCTGAACAGTTCGCTGCCCACGCAGATGGATAAGGTCGAAGACCGCGATCGAGGTTTCACCCAGGACTTGGCGTTCGGCACCGCCCGTTGGCAACCACGCTTGTCGGCGCTGGCAGCCAAGCTGCTGCAAAAGCCGTTCAAGGCGGCGGACGCTGACGTCGAGGCGCTGTTGCTGGTGGGTCTCTACCAGTTGCTCTACACCCGCGTGCCGGCCCACGCCGCCATTGGTGAAACGGTTGGTTGCGCCGACAAGCTGAAAAAGCCCTGGGCCAAGGCCCTGCTCAATGCCGTGTTGCGCCGCGCCCAGCGCGAAAGCGAAGCGCTGCTGGCCGAGCTGGAACATGACCCGGTGGTGCGTACCGCGCATCCACGCTGGCTGCAAAAATCCCTGAAGGCCTTCTGGCCCGAACAATGGGAAGCCATCTGCGCTGCCAACAATGCACACCCGCCGATGATCCTGCGGGTCAACCGGCGCCATCATAGCCGCGACGCCTATCTGCAATTGCTCAGCGAGGCCGGCATCAACGCCGCGCCATGTGTGTACAGCATCGATGGCATCGTGCTTGAGGCCGCCGCCGACGTGCGCAGCCTGCCGGGCTTTGCCGAAGGCTGGATCAGCGTGCAGGACGAGGCCGCGCAATTGGCCGCCGACCTGCTCGACCTGGCGCCCGGCCAGCGCGTACTGGACGCCTGCTGCGCGCCTGGCGGTAAGACCTGTCACATCCTGGAAGTCGAAAAAGACCTTGGCGGTGTAGTTGCCGTCGACCTGGAAGCCAAACGCCTGGTGCGCGTACGCGAGAACCTCGCACGCCTGGGCCTCAGCGCCGAGCTGATCGCCGCCGACGGCCGCGGCACCGCCACCTGGTGGGATGGCAAACCGTTCCAGCGCATCCTGCTGGACGCGCCGTGTTCGGCCACCGGCGTGATCCGTCGTCATCCGGACATCAAGCTGACCCGCCAGCCCGACGACATCGCCGCCCTGGCCGTGCTGCAAGGCGAACTGCTCGACGCGCTATGGCCGACCCTGGAAGTCGGCGGCATCCTGCTGTACGCCACCTGCTCCACCTTGCCCACCGAGAATACCGAGGTTATCCAAGCCTTCCTTGCCCGCACCAGCGGCGCGCGGGAGCTGGACGTTGCGACCACGGCCGGCGTCAAGCAACTGCACGGCCGGCAACTGCTCGCGCAGGAAGGCGGGCATGATGGCTTCTACTACGCCAAACTGATCAAGATCGCCGCCGCGCGCGGCTGAATGGGTTTAAGGGAGTGACCGGATGAAAATCATCATCCTTGGGGCAGGGCAGGTCGGTGGCACGCTGGCTGAACATTTGGCCAGTGAAGCCAACGACATCACCGTGGTCGACACCGATGCCGAGCGCCTGCGCAATCTGGGCGACCGCCTGGACATCCGCACGGTACAAGGCCGTGCGTCGTTCCCGACCGTGCTGCGTCAAGCCGGCGCCGACGATGCCGACATGCTCGTCGCGGTCACCAACAGCGACGAAACCAATATGGTCGCCTGCCAGGTCGCCCACACGCTGTTCCACACCCCGACCAAGATCGCCCGTGTCCGCGAAGCGGCCTACCTGACCCGCGCCGGCCTGTTCGACAACGACGCCATTCCGGTGGACGTGCTGATCAGCCCGGAACAGGTGGTCACTCACTACATCAAGCGCCTGATCGAAATTCCGGGCGCCTTGCAGGTGATCGACTTCGCCGGAGGCAAGGCGCAGCTGGTCGCGGTAAAGGCCTACTACGGCGGGCCGCTGGTGGGCCAGCAACTGCGCCAACTGCGCGAACACATGCCAAATGTGGAAACCCGCGTGGCGGCGATTTTCCGCCGTGACCGGCCGATCCTGCCCCAGGGCGACACCGTGATCGAAGCCGATGACGAAGTGTTTTTCATCGCGGCCAAGGCCAATATTCGTGCAGTGATGAGCGAAATGCGCCGGCTCGACGAGACCTATAAACGCATCGTCATCGCAGGCGGCGGGCAGATCGGCGAGCGCCTGGCCGAGGCCATCGAAAGCCGTTACCAGGTGAAAATCATCGAGATGAGCCCGGCGCGCTGTCGGCATTTGTCCGACACCCTCGACAGCACCGTCGTACTGCAAGGCAGCGCCTCGGATCGCGACCTGCTGATGGAAGAAAACATCGCCGACGCCGATATCTTCCTGGCGCTGACCAACGATGACGAGGCTAACATCATGTCCTCGCTGCTGGCCAAGCGGCTGGGAGCGAAGAAGGTGATGACCATCATCAATAACCCGGCGTATGTCGACCTGATCCAGGGCGGCGATATCGACATCGCCATCAGCCCGCAATTGGCGACCATCGGCACGTTGCTCGCGCATGTGCGCCGTGGCGACATCGTCAGCGTGCACTCCCTGCGCCGTGGCGCGGCGGAGGCGATCGAGGCGATTGCCCATGGCGACTCGAAGTCGAGCAAGGTCATCGGCAGGGCGATCCGTGATATCGGCTTGCCACCTGGCACCACCATCGGCGCAATCATTCGCGATGAAGAAGTGATCATCGCCCACGACGATACGGTGATCGCCACCGGTGACCATGTGATCCTGTTCCTGGTGGACAAGAAACATATCCGTGATGTGGAGAAGCTGTTCCACGTGGGGTTGAGCTTTTTCTGATCAAACGGAGTGACCGACATGCTCGAATCCCTGGAGAAAATGCTCGCCAAGGGCGCGGATAATTCGCTGCTAAGGTTTGGCTTAGGCAAGGGTTATCTGGATCTGAAGGACCACGCCAAGGCGGCGAAGCACCTACAGAAATGTGTCGAGTTCGACCCTAAGTATTCGGCGGCCTGGAAGTTGTTGGGCAAGGCGCAGTTGGGGCAGGGTGATAACGCTGCCGCACGAGACGCGTGGGAAAGAGGCATACAGGCGGCCCAGGCCCATGGCGACAAACATGCCGAAAAAGAGATGACGGTATTCCTGAAGAAACTCGACCGCCAAGCCTGAACGCAGATCAAAATGTGGGAGGGGGCTTGCCCCCGATAGCAGTGTGTCAGCCAATGCATAGTTGACTGAACCACCGCCATCGGGAGCAAGCCCCCTCCCACATTGGTTTTTTGGTGGTCTTGAGTCAGGTGTGAATCAGTACCACCGCGCCTCGCCCGGCGGGCGTTTCTTGAAGCGCTTCATGCTCCACATGTACTGGCTTGGGTAGGCGCCGACATATCGTTCCACTACCTTGCTCATCGCCGCGCAGGACGTGGCGGTATCGGTGCTGTACATGTCTTCCGGGGCCGCTTCCAGGATCACCTTGTAGCCCGAGCCATCTGGCAGGCGCAGGGCGTGCAGGAACACGCCGACCGCCTTGTGGCCCGCGAGCATGTTCGGTACGAACTTGCTGGTCAGTGCCTGGGTCGCGAAGAACGGCACGAAGATCCCGGCGGATTCAGCCGGCTCCGGGTCGGCAGGGATTCCCACCTGACCGCCTTTGCGCACTTCCTTGATCACGCTGAGAATGCCTTCCTTGGTGGACGCCGCCACGCGGTTGCCCAGTTGCACGCGTTGCTTGCGCAACAAGTCGTCAACAGCCTTGAGCTTGGGCGGGCGATAGAAAATGATCGGCTTGCACTGGCTGCAATAAAAATGATTCAGCACTTCCCAGTTGCCCAGGTGGCTGGTGATCCCCACCACGCCTTTACCCGATGCCAAGGCCTCGTGCAGCACCTCCAGGCCTTCAACTTCGCGCACCAGGTCAATGGAACGCTGGGCCGGCCAGATCCAGGCGCAGGCGCTTTCGGTCAATGACTTGCCGATGTCCATCAGGCTGCGTCCCACCAGGCGCTCGCGCTCGGCCGGATCCATGTCCGGGAAGCATTTGGACAGGTTGATCCGCACCGTGTCGCGGGAGCGGTTGGGGGTTTTCCACATGATCCAGCCGATGCCCGTGCCCACGGCCTGTACGGCGCGCCAGGGCAGCAGGGCAAACAACCGAAGAGCGCCTACCAGCAAGGCGCCTTTAAACTTTTCCACAGGTCACTCCTGATCGTGTGTAGTACGCAAAGCGCGCATTCTAACCGGCGTTGGCCAGGTCCGCGTAACGGTCGCAGTCCTGAGTGTGGTCCATGACCATGCCCGAGGCCTGCATGAACGCGTAGCAAATAGTCGGCCCGACAAAAGTGAAGCCGGCCTTTTTCAAGGCTTTGCTCATCGCTTGCGCCTCGGGCGTAATCGCCGGGACTTCGCTGCGATCCTTGAAGTGATTGACCTTGGGCACGCCGCCGACGAACGACCAGAGCAAACCCACAGGGTCTTCCAGCGCCAGCCAGGCTGCGGCATTGCGGCGTGTGGCGTTGAGCTTCAGACGGTTGCGCACAATGCCCGGGTCTTGCATCAGCGCTTCGATTTCAGCGTCGGTCAGCTTGGCCAGGCGCTGCGCATCAAAGCCGAACAAGACCTTCCGGTAATGCTCGCGTTTGCGTAAAACCGTGATCCAGGACAGGCCCGCCTGGAACCCTTCGAGCAAAAGCAACTCGAACAAACCCTGCGCATCGCGCAGCGGCGTTCCCCACTCCTGATCGTGATAAGCCATGTACAGCGGATCTTCAGAACACCAAAAGCAGCGTGGCATAAGGCTCCAGGGAGTGGTGGCAGGGCCGAATCGGGTATACTCCCGCTCTTTAAATCGCAGCCCAAGTAACAGGTGAATTTCGTGAGCCAGCCTACGCCAGCCGTGCGTACCTTCCAAGACTTGATCCTCGCCCTCCAGCAATACTGGGCCGAGCAAGGTTGTGTGGTACTTCAGCCCTACGATATGGAAGTAGGCGCCGGCACTTTCCACACCGCTACATTCCTGCGGGCCATCGGCCCGGAAACCTGGAACGCCGCTTATGTGCAGCCCAGTCGTCGCCCGACTGACGGCCGCTACGGCGAGAATCCGAACCGCCTGCAGCACTACTACCAGTTCCAGGTGGTATTGAAGCCCAACCCGGACAACTTCCAGGAACTGTACCTGGGCTCGCTGAAACATGTCGGCCTGGACCCACTGGTCCACGACATCCGGTTTGTCGAAGACAACTGGGAATCACCGACCCTTGGCGCTTGGGGCCTGGGCTGGGAAGTGTGGCTCAACGGCATGGAAGTGACGCAATTCACGTACTTCCAGCAAGCGGGCGGCATCGAGTGCTACCCGGTAACCGGCGAAATCACCTACGGCCTCGAGCGCCTGGCCATGTACCTGCAAGGCGTGGATTCGGTCTACGACCTGGTGTGGGCTGACGGCCCGTTCGGCAAGGTCACCTACGGCGACGTGTTCCACCAGAACGAAGTGGAGCAGTCCACTTACAACTTTGAACACGCCAACGTCGACAAGCTGTTCGAACTGTTCGACTTCTATGAAAGCGAAGCCAAGCGCCTGATCGAGCTCGACCAGCCGCTGCCGTTGCCAAGCTATGAAATGGTGTTGAAGGCGTCCCATACCTTCAACCTGCTGGACGCGCGCCGTGCCATCTCGGTAACCGCGCGCCAGCAATACATCCTGCGTGTACGCACCCTGGCGCGTTCCGTCGCCCAAGCCTACCTGCTGGCTCGCGCCAAGCTGGGCTTCCCGATGGCAACCCCGGATTTGCGTGATGAAGTGTTGGCTAAGCTGGAGGCTGCACAATGAGTGCTCAAGATTTCCTGGTTGAACTGGGCACCGAAGAGCTGCCACCCAAGGCATTGAGCACCCTGGCCGATGCGTTCCTGGCCGGTATCGAAAAAGGCCTGCACAGCGCCGGCCTGAAGTTCGCCGCGAAAAAGGTCTACGCCGCGCCACGCCGCCTGGCGGTATTGCTCACCGCGCTGGAAACCCAGCAGCCGGACCGCAATATCAACCTGGATGGCCCGCCGCGTCAGGCCGCGTTCGACGCCGAAGGCAACCCGACTCAGGCAGCACTGGGCTTTGCCAAGAAGTGCGGCGTCGAGCTGAGCGAAATTGACCAGAGCGGCCCGAAACTGCGTTTCAGCCAGGTCATCGCCGGCAAGCCGACGGCCAGCCTGTTGCCGACCATCGTCGAAGACTCCCTCAACGACCTGCCGATCCCCAAGCGCATGCGCTGGGGTGCTCGCAAGGAAGAGTTCGTACGCCCAACCCAATGGCTGGTGATGCTGCTCGGTGACCAGGTCATCGAGTGCACCATCCTCGCCCAAAAGGCCGGCCGCGATTCCCGTGGCCACCGCTTCCACCATCCGCAGAGCGTGCGCATCACCTCGCCGGCCAGCTACCTCGATGACCTGCGCACCGCCTACGTGCTGGCCGATGCCAGTGAGCGTCGCGAGCTGATCAGCAAGCGCACCGAAGAGCTGGCTCGCCTGCAGGAAGGCACCGCCATCGTGCCGCCAAGCCTGCTCGACGAAGTGACCGCCCTGGTTGAGTGGCCCGTGCCGCTGGTCTGCTCGTTCGAAGAACGCTTCCTCGATGTGCCGCAGGAAGCACTGATCACCACCATGCAGGACAACCAGAAGTACTTCTGCCTGCTGGATGTGGATGGCAAGTTGCTGCCGCGCTTTATCACCGTGGCCAACATCGAGAGCAAGGACCCACAGCAGATCATCGCCGGTAACGAGAAAGTCGTGCGTCCGCGCCTGACTGACGCCGAGTTCTTCTTCAAGCAAGACAAGAAGCAGAAGCTCGAAGACTTCAACCTGCGCCTGCAAAACGTGGTGTTCCAGGAAAAACTCGGCAGCGTCTACGACAAGGCCGTGCGCGTTTCCAAGCTGGCGGCCTACATCGCGCCGCGCATTGGTGGCGACGCCGCCTGGGCCGCACGCGCAGGCCTGCTTTCCAAGTGCGACCTGGCTACCGAGATGGTCGGCGAATTCCCTGAGATGCAAGGCGTAGCCGGTTACTACTACGCCCTCAACGACGGCGAGCCGAACGACGTGGCCCTGGCGCTGAACGAGCAGTACATGCCGCGTGGTGCCGGTGCCGAGCTGCCAAGCACCCTGACCGGCGCGGCCGTGGCCATCGCTGACAAGCTGGACACGCTGGTCGGCATCTTCGGTATCGGCATGTTGCCTACCGGCAGCAAAGACCCGTATGCCCTGCGCCGTGCAGCCCTGGGCGTGCTGCGTATCCTGATCGACAAGAAGCTGGACCTCGACCTGACCCAGGCCGTGGTGTTTGCCGTCGGCCAGTTCGGTACCAAGGTCAAGCAAGCGGGCCTCGCCGAGCAAGTGCTGGAGTTCGTGTTCGACCGCCTGCGTGCGCGTTACGAGGACGAGGGCGTGGACGTTTCCGTATACCTGTCGGTACGTGCCCTGCAACCGGGTTCTGCGCTGGACTTCGACCAGCGCGTACAAGCCGTACAGGCGTTCCGCAAGCTGCCGGAAGCCGATGCCCTGGCCGCCGTGAACAAACGTGTATCGAACCTGCTGAGCAAAGCCGACAACCTCGGCACTGCCGAAGTCGACCCCGGTCTGTTTGCCGATGCCAAGGAGTTCTCGCTGAACTCGGCGATCGCCAAGGCCGAAAACGCCGTGAAGCCGCTGATCGCCGAGCGTAACTACGCCGAAGCGTTGGCGCGCCTGGCGTCGCTGCGTGAGCCGGTGGATGCGTTCTTCGAAGCGGTGATGATCAACGCCGAAGATGCCGGCGTGCGAAAAAACCGCTACGCCATGCTGGCGCGTCTGCGTGGGTTGTTCATCAACATCGCTGACATTTCCGTACTGGGCTGATCATGTTGAAACTGCTGATTCTCGATCGGGACGGGGTGATCAATTACGACTCCGACGCTTACATCAAGTCGGTGGCGGAATGGATTCCATTGCCCGGTTCGATCGAAGCCATCGCGCAGTTGAGCAAAGCCGGCTGGACGGTGGCCATTGCCACTAACCAGTCCGGCATCGCCCGCGGTTATTACGACATCGCCACCCTGGACGCCATGCATGCGCGCTTGCGCACATTGGTGGCGGAGCAGGGCGGTGAGGTGGGGCTGGTGGTGTACTGCCCCCACGGGCCGGATGAGGGCTGCGCTTGCCGCAAGCCCAAGCCTGGCATGTTGAAAACCATTGCAGAACATTACAAGGTGCCCTTGGCTGGGATATGGTTCGTCGGGGACAGTCTCGGTGACCTGGAGGCGGCCAAAGCCGTCGACTCTCAGCCAGTTTTGGTAAAGACCGGGAAAGGCGAAAAGACCCAGGCGAAAAACCTGCCGGTAGGCACTTTGATTTTTGACGATCTGGCGGCGGTTGCCGCAGAACTTATCAACAACTAGCCGCCCTCGACTTCCTGACCAAGGATTGTTCGGGAGTGCGCTTTTAACAGGCGGGCCGTGTCCCGCAACGGTAAATGCCGCCATGTCGATCTTGCAGGCCATCAGAACCTTTTTCTTTTACCTGCTGCTGGGCACCAGTTCGTTTCTCTGGTGCACCCTGAGCTTTTTTATTGCACCGTTCCTGCCGTTCAAGGCGCGCTATCGCTTCATCAATGTGTATTGGTGCCGCTGCGCGTTGTGGCTGTCCAAGGTATTCCTGAATATCCGTTTCGAGGTCAAAGGCGCCGAAAACGTCCCGGACCAGCCCTGTGTAATCCTGTCTAACCATCAGAGCACCTGGGAAACGTTCTTTCTCTCGGCATACTTTTCGCCCTTGAGCCAGGTGCTCAAGCGTGAGCTGCTGTACGTGCCGTTCTTTGGTTGGGCCATGGCAATGCTGCGCCCGATTGCGATCGACCGTGACAATCCCAAGGCGGCGCTCAAGCATGTCGCCAAGAAGGGCGACGAGCTGCTCAAGGATGGCGTTTGGGTGCTGATCTTCCCGGAAGGTACGCGTGTGCCTTATGGCACTGTCGGCAAATTCTCCCGAGGTGGCACTGCGCTGGCGGTCAACGCCAATCTGCCGGTGTTGCCGATTGCCCATAACGCCGGCAAGTTCTGGCCCAAGACTGGCTGGGCTAAACGCCCAGGTACCATTACCGTGGTAATCGGCGAGCCCATGTATGCAGAAGGCGAAGGCCCGCGTGCCATTGCTGCATTGAATGACCGCGCCGCTGCCTGGAATGAAGCGCAGCAACGGGCCATGGGTTCATTGCCGCCGGTGCCTGTAGTGGTAGAGACGCCGGAGATTTGAGCATCTGTGGATAAGCTGTGCACGGATTGTTGGCAAATGTGCATTTTTGATCAGTAACGTACTGATTTACAGGCATATTTCTGAAGCGCATAAAATCTGTAAAAACGTGCATAAGTTTTTTCTTCATAAAAAAACCGGTCCTTGTGACCGGTTTTTTATGCACAGCAGAAAAGATCGTTTTCAGTCCTCCAAAGGTGGCAATTGCAGGATGAACGTCGAGCCCTTACCCAGCTCGCTTTCACAGCTGACATGCCCACCGTGGCGTTCTACGACGGCCTTCACCATGGTCAGGCCCAACCCTAGGCCGTCACTGCCTTGGGCCGAATTGAAGCGCCGGTATTGGTTGAACAGCTCTGGCAAATCTTCTGGCGCAATTCCGGGCCCCTGATCGCTGATGCGGCATTCCAACCAACCCTCCACACAGCCATGACTCAACCGGACGGTGGTGCCGGATGGCGAATACTTGATCGCATTTTCCAGCACATTGAATAGCGCACGGGTGAGCAGCGATTGATCGGCGCGCACCATGCCTTCGTCTGCTTCATCCAGATCGTGAACCAGATGAATGCCCTTGAGTTGGGCGATGACCGCCACCTGATCGAAAGCATCCATCACCAGCATGGCGAATAACGTAGGTTGGAATTGATAACCGTCAGCCTCGGCTTTCGCCAATTGTACGAACGACTCGGTGAGGCTCAGCGCGCGTCGGACCTGTTGTTCGATCTGGCCAAAGATGGGTGATTCACTGTCGTGTACATCCAACAGCGCGAGGATTGCCGAATGCGGTGCACGCAAGTCATGGGACAGAAAGCGCAGCATGGTTTCGCGGTGCTGTTGGGCTTCGCGTTCCTTGCTTAAATCCGTGAGGCTTAGCAGCCAGCCAAGGGCGACATCACCCTCGGCCGGAAGCAAGGGCGCGAGCTCCATGCGCAAACTGCGTTGGTGGATATCACGAAACTCGACCAGCTCCAGTGCAGACAGGGCAGGACGCACGCCGTTATGCAGCGGTGGGTAACCCAGGTCGGCGAGCTGTTCGAGGAGGTTTTCGCGTACCAGGTCGCTGCCGAATACGTCACGGGCAACGCGATTGGCCAACAGGATGCTGCCCTGGGGATCGGTGATCAGTGTTGCGACTGGCAGGCATTCCAGTCCATCCGCCATAAAGCGCCGTGTATCCCGGGTGCGACTGACCGCCTGCTCGAGGGCGAAGATGCGCCCCTGTAGCACATCGCCCTTGCTGGCCGGTGCACGACGCCGCTCTGGCAAGACTTTCGGTTCGTTATCCAGGCGCGCCAGTTCCCAGCCGAAATAGGCGAGGATCACGCTCAGGCGTCGCCAGTTCCAGATCAGATAGCTGAGCAACAACCCAATCAGGCAGGCCGCAGGCGACCACCAATGGCCCAGGCTCAGTAACGCCCACGACATCAGTACCGACGCGGCCATGCAGCCCAGGTTCATCCATAGCGCATAACGCGGGCGATACAGCAGCAGGCCCAACAACAATGCCACCCCGGACGTAGCCATCAAGGCCGCCAGCCAACCCGGCAGATCGACAATGCTGCGCCCCTGCAGTAAACCGTTAAGCACATTGGCCTGGATCTCCACGCCCGCTGTCGAGCCGGTCGCGGAGAGCGGGGTAACGAAACTTTCGCCCATTCCATAGGCCGTGGCGCCGACCAGAATCAGTCGACCGCGCAGCGCGTCTGGAGCCACCTCGCCACGCAGTACGCTGACGTAGGAAACACTTGGAAAGCGCTCATGGGCAGAGGTAAACGGAACGCGAATCTCATGCTCCTGATGCCATTGCTGACTGCGGGGCTCACGCGGCATGCCAGGCATCGTCGATGTTTGCCCGTTCAACGTGTATGCCAGCCAGGCCAGCTGTGGCAGCGTGCTTCCCGGTGGACCTTCGCGTAGATACAGGCTGCGCACGACACCATCATTATCCGATTCGACGTTGATGTGCCCGATGCCCCTGGCGCACTTGAGCAAGGGCGATAATGGCTCCCCGGTCTGCCTGGACCGTGCCCGGCTATCCGTCACAATCGGCAGCAATACATTGCCTGCGTTGCACACGGCATCGGCCAATCGTTGATCACCCGCGCCTTCGCCCGGCTCACTGAAGATCACATCGAATAAGATTCCTGCCGGCTGGGCAGCATTGAGGCGTTCGATCAAGTCTGCATGCACACTGCGCGGCCAGGGCCATGGGCCAAGTTCTTCCAGGCTAGGCGCGTCAATGGTCACCAATACGATGCGCGGGTCCACAGGCAACGGTGCCAACTGGCGCAAGCTGTCATAGAGCGGGTTATTGAGGGCCAGGCCCGGACTCAAGGATAGGTATACGGTGAAGGGCAACAGTACCAAGCCAATCAGCAACCATTCCCGCACCAACCCGTGGAACAGCAGCTGTGCCCGGGTGGGTTGGCGTTTTTCAGCCTTACCCCATAGTTTCACAGGGCCACCGCCACAGGCCCGCCGAGACATCGATGATCATCGCATGAACGTGTCATAAGCCCGGTCTCCCTCCAGGTGGTTACGATGGGACGCATTAGAGGTGCTGAAACCAGCGAAGCTTATTTCGGTCTTACTGGAGGACCCGGTAGTCACCATAGCGTATATCGATCCTTTTCCTCATAGCCAGGAGCCGGTATCTTCCCCTTGAGGGCCGAGGATTTTCGCTGGTTACGGTCCTTTGATATCAGCGTACCCAGAGTTTCGGAGTTCGTTGTATCCGCCCATAATTATTCAGATTCAGCGGCGGGTCTGTGTATGTGCACAAGGCGCCCCTGATTAAGCTGTCGTATTTTTGCAGGAAGGATCCACTCATGCGTGTCGCAATACTGGATGACGAGCCCGCCGAGTTGAGACGGGTAGAACAGACACTGCGACAGATTCCCAGCACTTCGGAACAGCCTTGGTCCGTGCATTGTTTTGAGCGCGGCGAGGACCTGCTGCGCCAACTGCGCCGTGAAACTTTCGACCTGTTGATACTCGACTGGCAACTTCCCGATATCAGCGGCATTGCGTTGTTACGCTGGACCCGCGAGCACATGGAGTCACCACCGGCCGTGATCATGCTCACCAGCCGCGATGCGGAGAGCGATATCGTCGCGGCCCTCAACAGTGGAGCGGACGACTACGTCAGCAAACCCTTTCGTCCTAATGAACTCAAGGCTCGCGTCAGCGCCGTCCTGCGCCGGCACGGGCTGCAAAAGTCCGCCAGCAATGAACTCCAAAGCTTCAATGACCTGACGTTCGATGATGCCGAGTTGACGGTCACGCGCGCTGGCACACCGATCAACCTCACCGAACGGGAGTACCGCTTGGCCAGCTGCCTGTTCGCCAACCTGGCGCGGCCACTGTCCCGCGAATACCTGTATGAGCGATTTTGGACCCATGAGGAAATGGTCTCGTCTCGCCCTCTGGATACGCACATCTACCGCTTGCGCAACAAGCTCGGATTGACGGCGGACCGAGGATGGCAGTTGCTGACGATCTATGGGTACGGGTATCGGTTGGAGAGTGTGGCGGCGCCCGCCGAAGGATGATGTTCCACGTGGAGCATTTTGATAATGCTCAACAAACATTGTCTAGTCCTGAAATAGGTTTACACCCATTTCAGCCTCAAAACGCCTGATGCACCGCATCGGGCGTTTTGTATTTCAGTGCTAGATGAGGTCTCTCGCTGTTATAGATTTGCACCGATTCGTCCACCATTCGCTGGGCCTCGGCAGCGTCTTTAGGTCGATGCAAGAGAAGCTCGTTTTTCAAAATCCCGTTCACTCGCTCGGCCAATGCGTTTTGATAACAGTCGTAACCATCGGTCATTGAACACCTGACACGGTGCTTAGCGTGCAGTCGTTGGTAAAGCTCTGAGCAATACTGGACGCCACGATCCGAGTGATGAACTAGGTGATGCTCAGTTGTTCGCTGCTTGAGGGCTTTGCTGAATGCCTGAATCACAGATTCTGTATGCAAGCTTTCGTGCACATGATGGCCCACGATTTTTCGAGAATAGACATCTGTGACCAGGCTCAAGTAAGCCACGCCTGCCTGAGTAGGCAAGTAGGTGATATCAGCCACCCATACTTGCTCAGGAGCAGTGGCGACTACTTGCGCAGGCCCTTCTTTAAGCAGGTTGGGGTGTCGGCGGAACCGGTGATGGCTGTCTGTCGTTTTGTGATAAGCGCGCTTGCGAGGAACCAATTCGCGCCGGTCTCGCAAAATGTCAAAAAGGCAGTCTCGACCTACCTTTACCGATACTTCAGGCTCACAGTGCATGAGGTTGTGCAGTTTTCGAGTACCTAGGCGAGGTTGCCTGAGTCGCTTTTCCCGAACAAACACCATGACATCCTGGGCCTGACGGGCCCTGGCATCACAGGCTCGATTGCGCTTGTAATAAGCCTGGCGGGAAATTCCTATGAATTGGCAAGCCCGACTAATACTCAGGTCTTTGACTTTTCCTTGGGAGAGGACTTGCCGGATCGCTTTTTTACGACAGAGACACCGAAGTCGTTCTTTAGAACATCGACGACGGCTTCAAAAAACTGAGCTTTTTGATTTGCCTGGGCGAGTGCTTCTTCAAGCTCTTTGATTCGCTGCTCGGGCGTCAGCGGCTTATCGGGCTCATCCATGGAACGGGATCTCTTGGTGCGAATTGATGCGCCTTGACTCCAGTTCTGTCGACCATGCCTGCGTAACCAGTTTAAGACGGTCGATTTGCCCTGAATGCCATAGCGCTCTTGAGCCTCTTTATAACTCAACTCGCCTTTTTCGACCTGATCGACAACGGACAATTTAAAGGTCAGCGAATAGTCACGCTGACTACGCCTTTTTCCCGTGCTCATTACTCCCTCCTGAAAATGGGTCAGAAGGTGTAAACCTTATTCAGGACGGGACACATCCATAAAAAAAGGCCAACGCTAGCGTTGGCCTTTTTTTTTACCGGTACCGGATCAGAAATCCAGGTTAGACACCGCCAAGGCATTGCTCTCGATGAAGTCACGACGAGGCTCGACCGCATCACCCATCAGGGTGTTGAAGATCTGGTCTGCGCCAATGGCGTCTTCGATGGTCACTCGCAGCATGCGACGCTGAGCCGGGTCCATGGTGGTTTCCCACAGCTGATCCGGGTTCATTTCGCCCAGACCTTTGTACCGCTGGATGGTGTGACGCTTGGTACTTTCGGTCATCAACCAGTCCAAAGCTTCCTTGAACTCCTTGACCTGCTTCTTGCGTTCGCCACGCTGAATATAAGCGCCGTCATCCAGCAGCGTGCTCAATTGCGCGCCCAGGGTGACCACCGTCTTATAGTCGTTGCTACCGAAGAAGTCGCGGTTGAAGGTGACGTAGTTCGACAGGCCGTGCGAGATCAGTTCCACCTCGGGGAGCCATACGTTGCGTTCACGGTCTTCGCGCAGGCTGGCTTTGTACACCAGGCCAGATTTTTCTACCGTGCGCAGACGCACTTCGTACTGGGCCAGCCAATCCTGCATGGCAGCATGGTCGCCCAGCTGTTCCAGGCTCACGGCCGGCAAGTAGATGAAGTGCTCGGTCAGCTCCTGCGGATACAGGCGCGACAGGCGCTTGAGCGTCTTCATCACCATGCGGAAGTCGTTGACCAAGCGCTCCAGCGCCTCTCCAGAGATGCCTGGGGCTTCGTCGTTCAAGTGCAGGCTGGCATCTTCCAGGGCCGACTGCGTCATGTACTCTTCCATGGCGTCGTCGTCTTTGATGTATTGCTCTTGCTTGCCCTTTTTCACTTTGTACAACGGCGGCTGGGCGATGTAGATGTAGCCGCGCTCGATCAATTCAGGCAACTGACGGAAGAAGAAGGTCAGTAGCAGGGTACGAATGTGCGAACCGTCGACGTCAGCATCGGTCATGATGATGATGTTGTGATAACGCAGCTTGTCGATGTTGTATTCATCACGGCCAATACCGCAGCCCAATGCGGTGATCAAGGTGCCGACTTCCTGGGAAGAAATCATCTTGTCGAAGCGTGCTTTCTCGACGTTGAGGATCTTACCCTTCAACGGCAGGATAGCCTGGGTACGGCGGTTGCGACCCTGCTTGGCGGAACCGCCAGCAGAGTCACCTTCCACCAGGTACAGCTCGGAGAGGGCAGGGTCCTTCTCCTGGCAGTCGGCCAATTTGCCTGGCAGGCCAGCGATGTCCAGTGCGCCTTTACGACGCGTCATCTCACGGGCTTTACGCGCCGCTTCACGCGCACGCGCGGCATCGATCATCTTACCGACGACCAATTTGGCTTCGTTCGGGTTCTCCAGCAGGAAGTCGGAGAAGTACTTGCCCATCTCCTGTTCCACGGCGGTCTTCACTTCGGAAGACACCAGCTTGTCTTTGGTTTGGGAACTGAACTTGGGGTCCGGAACCTTGACCGAAATAATCGCGGTCAGACCTTCACGGGCATCATCACCGGTGGTGGCGACTTTGTGCTTCTTCGCCAAACCCTCCGCTTCGATGTAGGTATTCAGGTTGCGCGTCAGCGCGGAACGGAAACCCACCAGGTGAGTACCGCCATCGCGCTGGGGAATGTTGTTGGTAAAGCACAACAGGTTCTCGTTGAAGCTGTCGTTCCACTGCAGGGCGATTTCCACGCCGATGCCGTCTTCACGCTGAATGTTGAAGTGGAACACCTGGTTGACCGCAGTCTTGTTGGTGTTCAGATATTCAACGAACGCACGCAGGCCGCCTTCATACTTGAACAGCTCTTCCTTGGCGCTGCGCTCGTCCTTGAGGACGATGCCAACACCGGAGTTGAGGAATGACAGTTCGCGAATCCGCTTGGCCAGGATGTCCCAGCTGAAGTGGATGTTCTTGAAGGTTTCAGCCGAGGGCTTGAAGTGAATCTGGGTGCCCGTGGTTTCACTGTCACCGACGATTTTCATCGGTTCCTGTGGCACACCGTGGACGTAAGTTTGTTCCCAGATTTTGCCGCTGCGGCGTACGGTGAGGACCAGCTCTTCGGACAGAGCGTTCACTACCGAGACACCTACGCCGTGCAAGCCGCCAGACACTTTATAGGAGTTGTCGTCGAACTTACCGCCGGCGTGGAGCACGGTCATGATGACCTCTGCCGCCGAGACGCCTTCTTCTTTGTGCACGTCTACCGGAATACCGCGACCGTTGTCGCGTACGGTAATGGATTCATCCGGGTGGATGATGATGCTGATGTCGTCGCAGTGACCGGCCAGAGCTTCGTCGATGGAGTTATCGACCACCTCGAACACCATGTGGTGCAAACCGCTACCATCATCGGTGTCGCCAATGTACATACCGGGACGTTTGCGTACGGCATCCAAACCTTTCAGCACTTTAATGCTGGTCGAGTCGTACGTGTGTTCTTCGCTCATGCCTTCACTCCCGATGGTCGTGGGTCTGGGTGATACGGCCTTGTTCCACGTGGAACAAAGCGACTGGCGTTTCCGTCTGCCAGCCTTCCCTCAATAATTCGTGGTCTACACAGGTGATAAACACTTGGCAGCGTAAGTCTTCCAATAAGCGGCATAGCGCGCGGCGGTGTTGCTCGTCGAGCTCGGACGGCAAGTCATCCACCAGATAAATACATTGGCCGCGTCGGGACTGGCTAACCAGATGCCCCTGCGCGATACGCAATGCACACACCACCAACTTCTGCTGGCCGCGGGAAAGGATATCCGCAGCATTGTGAGCGCCTAATCTAAGGCGCAAATCAGCGCGTTGGGGCCCGGCCTGGGTGTGGCCAATTTGCTGATCACGCTGCAGGGACGTCGCAAGCACTGCGCTCAGCTCACGTTCTTTGTCCCAACCGCGGTAATAACTCAGCGTCAGCCCCTCGAGGTCCAACAGCTCGCTCAAGGTCTGCTCAAAGACTGGTTTCAAGGCTTTGATATAGGCACGGCGGTATTCATCTATTTCGTCGCTGGCCAGGCACAGTTCCCGGTCCCAGGCCGCTTGTGAAGCGGCGTCAAGTGTACCATGCCGCAGCCACGAGTTCCGCTGCCGCAGGACCTTCTGCAGGCGCTGCCAAGTGGCCATGAAACGCGGTTCCACGTGGAACACTCCCCAATCGAGGAATTGTCTGCGGATCTTCGGTGCGCCTTCCAACAGGCGGAAGCTGTCGGGGTTGATCAACTGCAACGGCAGGATTTCTGCCAGTTGCGCGGCACTGCGCGCATTCTGCCCATCGATGCGAATCTGAAACTCTCCGCCGCGATCGCGGGATATCCCCAGAGCGCTGTGTCCACCCTCGGCCAGTTCAACTTGGCCAAATACCGTGCACGCCAGCTGCTCGTATTGAATCACTGGTAACAAGCGGGCGCTGCGGAAGGAACGGGCGAGGCCCAGCAGGTGGATGGCTTCCAGCACGCTGGTTTTGCCACTGCCATTGGCGCCATGGAGAATATTGATGCGAGGGGAAGGGGAGAAGGTCACCGGGTGCAGATTGCGCACCGCGGTGACCGAGACGCGACTGAGGGACATCTAGCTTCTGCTGAGCATGATTACAGGCGCATCGGCATAACAACGTAAGCCGAGTCGTCGTTATCGGATTCTTGTACCAGTGCGCTGCTATTGGAGTCCGACAGAATCAGGCGAACCTGTTCGGTGGTCATCACACCCAGCACGTCCAGCAGGTAGCTCACGTTGAAGCCGATTTCCAGCGAACCACCGTTGTAGTCAACGCCTACTTCTTCTTCGGCTTCTTCCTGCTCCGGGTTGTTGGCCTGGATCTTCAACTGACCGTTGGCCAATTGCAGACGAATACCCCGGTACTTCTCGTTCGAGAGAATGGCCGTACGGCTGAATGCCTCACGCAGGGCCTGGCGATCGCCGAGCACCAGCTTGTCACCGCCTTTAGGCAGTACGCGCTCGTAATCCGGGAATTTGCCGTCAACCAGCTTGGAGGTGAAGGTGAATTCGCCGGTGGTCGCGCGGATGTGGTGTTGCCCCAGGACGATGCTGACGTTGCCATCCGGCTCGGTGAGCAAGCGTGCCAACTCGAGGATACCTTTACGCGGCACGATGACCTGGTGACGATCCGGTTGGCCGATATCGGCGCGCATCGAACACATCGCCAAGCGGTGGCCGTCAGTTGCCACAGCACGGATGATACCTTCGGACACTTCCAGCAGCATGCCGTTAAGGTAGTAACGCACGTCCTGCTGGGCCATGGCGAAACTGGTGCGCTCGATCAAGCGACGCAGCTTGCTTTGCTCCAGGCTGCAGGTCAGCGAACCCGGGCCTTCTTCAACCGTCGGGAAGTCATTGGCCGGCAAAGTCGACAGGGTGAAACGACTGCGACCTGCCTTGACCACCAACTTCTGCTCGTCGAGCTTGATGTCGATCAGCGCGTCGTTCGGCAGGCTTTTGCAGATATCCATCAGCTTGCGCGCCGGCACGGTGATTTCGCCGGGTTCGGCGGGCTCTTCGAGCTGCACGCGGCCAACCAGTTCGACTTCCAGGTCGGTACCGGTCAAGGACAGCTGCTGGCCTTCGACCACCAGCAGTACGTTGGACAGCACCGGCAAGGTCTGTCGGCGCTCGACGACGCCTGCGACCAGTTGCAGGGGTTTCAACAGGGCTTCGCGTTGAATGGTGAAATGCATGGTCTAGTCCCTTGCCTTAATAAGCTGCGCTGGTGTCATCACGTAGTCAGTGTACGCAGCAGGTTCTTGTAGTCCTCGCGAATATCCGCGTCGGATTCCTTAAGTTCGTTGATCTTGCGGCACGCGTGCAAAACCGTGGTGTGGTCGCGACCGCCAAACACATCACCGATTTCCGGCAGGCTGTGGTTGGTCAACTCCTTGGAGAGGGCCATGGCCACCTGGCGCGGACGCGCTACCGAACGCGAACGGCGCTTGGATAGCAGGTCGGAAATCTTGATCTTGTAGTACTCGGCAACGGTACGCTGGATGTTATCCACACTTACCAGTTTGTCCTGCAGTGCCAGCAAGTCTTTCAGGGATTCGCGAATCAGCTCGATGGTGATGTCACGGCCCATGAAGTGCGAGTGCGCGATGACCCGCTTGAGCGCGCCTTCCAGCTCACGCACGTTGGAACGAATACGCTGGGCGATAAAGAACGCGGCATCGTGGGGCAGATCGACTTTGGCCTGGTCGGCCTTTTTCATCAGGATCGCGACGCGGGTTTCCAGCTCGGGTGGCTCTACAGCGACGGTCAACCCCCAGCCGAATCGCGATTTCAAGCGCTCTTCCAGGCCTTCGATCTCTTTGGGGTAACGGTCACTGGTGAGGATGACCTGCTGTCCGCCTTCGAGCAGCGCGTTGAACGTGTGGAAAAACTCTTCCTGGGAGCGTTCCTTGCGCGCGAAGAATTGAATGTCATCGATCAGCAACGCATCAACGGAGCGATAGAAACGCTTGAACTCGTTGATCGCGTTGAGTTGCAGGGCCTTGACCATGTCGGCCACGAAGCGCTCCGAGTGCAGGTAGACCACCTTGGCATTCGGGTTCTTCTTTAACAGGTGGTTACCCACAGCGTGCATCAAGTGGGTTTTACCCAAGCCAACCCCGCCATAAAGGAAGAGCGGGTTGTAACCGTGCTTGGGGTTGTCGGCCACTTGCCAGGCGGCCGCACGGGCCAGCTGGTTGGATTTACCCTCGACAAAATTCTCGAAGGTAAAGGTGCGGTTCAAGTAGCTGGTGTGCTTGAGCGCGCCTTCAACCTGCACAGTGCGCTGCTCGGCACGCACGGGAGCTTGCTGAGAACTGGCGCCTGCCATGGGGTCGAAGCTGTCACGGGACGGCTCTTCGTTCTCCAGTGCATTTTTATGCGCGGAAGACTTGGAAGGCGTCGGCGCAGGGGCAGCGGCAACCGGGGCAGCCTGGGACTGGGAAGCAGCCGCTGCCAATGGCGCATTCGGAGCAGCGCGAGGTGCGGAGCTGCGTTTGCTGCCTATTAATAAGGAGAGCACGGGCGCGATACCGTTGCCATGTTCGTCGAGCAATTCGAGAACGCGGCTCAGGTACTTCTCGTTGACCCAGTCGAGAACAAAACGATTGGGCGCGTAGACACGCAACTCGTCGCCTTCGGCTTCGACCTGTAGCGGACGGATCCAGGTGTTGAATTGCTGGGCAGGCAGCTCATCGCGCAAAAGCTCCACGCATTGCTGCCAAAGTTCCACTGACAC